>NZ_CP047027.1 GCF_009797025.1 Cellulophaga sp. L1A9
ATCCGATTAAGCGAAGGGTTTTTTCGCAAATTTCAGTTTAGAAAATCTATTTTATTACTAACCAATATTTAAGAATAATTTAAAAAATGAGTGTTACTGCTATTTCCGTATGGAACAATTGTTTGGACTTTATCAAGGACAACATTCAACCGCAGGCATTCAAAACATGGTTTGAACCTATAAAGCCTGTCAAGTTAACGGATAAGGCATTAAGTATTCAAGTACCAAGTAAATTTTTCTACGAATGGCTCGAGGAGCATTATGTAAAACTTTTAAAGGTATCGCTAACCAAAGAGCTTGGTGAAAGCGCTAAATTAGTTTACATTATAAAAATGGAAAATACATACGGTAACAGAGAACCTTTTACCGAGAAAATTCCAAGTTCAAATAGAAGCACCGTTCCTGCACAAGAATTAGATGTTGCTATCAAATCTAAAAACCCACAATTAAAAAATCCATTTATAATTCCTGGGATTAGAAATATCAAGATAGAGTCACAACTTAATCCAAATTATAATTTCGAAAACTTTTTAGAAGGAGATTCAAACCGTTTAGCGCGTTCTGCTGGTATGGCTGTAGCAAATAAACCAGGAGGAACTTCTTTTAATCCACTATTAATTTTTGGTGGTGTTGGTTTAGGAAAAACACACTTAGCACACGCTATTGGTGTTGAAATAAAAGACAAGTACCCAGAACGTACTGTTCTATATATCTCTGCTGAAAAATTTACGCAACAATATATAGAATCTGTAAAGAAAAATACAAGAAACGATTTTATACATTTTTATCAGTTGATAGATGTATTAATTATTGATGACGTACAATTCTTATCAGGAAAATCAGGAACACAAGATGTTTTCTTTCATATATTCAACCATTTACATCAAAATGGAAAACAGGTTATCTTAACATCAGATAAAGCTCCTGTAGATATGCAAGATATTGAACAACGCTTGTTATCTCGATTTAAATGGGGACTATCCGCTGAATTGCAGAACCCAGATTACGAGACTAGAATTTCTATCTTAAAAAATAAATTATATCGTGATGGTGTTGAAATGCCTGATGATATTATAGAATACGTTGCAAAGCATATCAAAACAAATATTCGCGAATTAGAAGGTGCTATTATTTCATTAATTGCTCAGTCTTCTTTCAATAAAAAAGAAGTTACTTTAGATTTAGCGCAACAAGTTGTTGAAAAATTTGTTAAGAACACAAAACGTGAAGTTTCTATAGATTACATCCAGAAAGTAGTTTCTGACTATTTTGAAATGGATGTTGCAACCTTACAATCTAAAACAAGAAAGCGTCATATTGTACAAGCGAGACAGTTAGCGATGTTCTTTGCTAAGAAATTTACAAAAGCATCATTAGCTAGTATTGGTTCACAAATAGGGAAAAGAGATCACGCAACTGTTTTACACGCCTGTAAAACTGTGGATAATCTTGCCGAAACCGATAAACAATTTCGTAAATACATAGACGATCTTACTAAGAAATTTTCTTAATTACTATTTATGAAAACGAATATTCTAATGGTATGCCTCGGAAACATCTGTAGGTCGCCATTAGCCGAAGGTATCTTGCAGGACAAGCTAAACACAGCTTCTTTCTATGTAGATTCTGCTGGAACGGGAGATTATCATATTGGCAATCCACCAGATATTCGCTCTATTGCTGTTGCTAAAAAACACGGTATAGATATTTCTAATCAAAAGTGCAGACAATTTAAGAAAGAAGATTTTTCGGCATTTGATTACATCTATGTGATGGATGCTAAAAACTATCAAAATATCATTGCACTAGCTACCAATCAAGAAGAAAAATTAAAAGTCAAATTACTTTTAAGTGAATTAAATCTTGACAACAATGAAGTTCCGGACCCCTATTGGGATGATAATGGCTTCGAACATGTTTTTCAGTTAATTGATAGTGCTTGCACCATTGTTGCTGAAAAATTGAATTCTAAATAAACCGTTTCCTATGGATAATACAAAATTTGGTAAATTATACTTAATTCCTACTACATTAGGCGAGAATGAACCTTTAGAAGTATTACCCCTATCCGTAAAACAAGCCATTGAAAATATCAATTACTACATTGTAGAAAATGAAAAAACCGCACGAAGGTTTATAAAAAAAATTAGTTCCAAAAAATCACAAGGAGATTTAGTTTTAGAATCTCTTAATAAATTCACAGAACCAGAGATGATACCCACCTTTCTTCAACCTTGCTTAGAAGGCAAAGATGTTGGGATTATATCTGAAGCTGGCTGCCCAGGTATTGCAGATCCAGGAGCAGATGTGGTACGTATTGCTCACGAAAAAAACATCCGTGTTATTCCGTTAGTCGGACCATCATCAATTCTTTTAGCCCTTATGGCAAGCGGATTTAATGGTCAAAATTTTGCTTTTAACGGATACCTTCCTATTGATAACAGTGATCGAAAAAGTACAATTAAGCGATTAGAGCGACTATCAAAGGACGCAGATCAGTCACAAATATTTATTGAAACACCTTATAGAAATGATAAGCTTCTGGCGGAGTTAATTAAAACGGTACATCCATTTACAAAAATTTGTGTCGCCTGCGACATAACACTACCAACAGAACTAATTGCTACAAAAACAGCAAAAGATTGGACTACAGAGAATATTGATTTACATAAGAGACCTACAATATTTATCATTCAAGCATAAAAAAAGCCCTTGTAAAAATTTACAAGGGCTTTTTTTATATCTTTTTTATTTTAAAATTCTAGCATTTCTCTGGGGTTTGATGATAGAAATATCATATCCTGAGAACAAATTTATGTAACGAGCTATATTCGTTCCATAATCATCAAAAACATCATAAGCACCATAAGAACGTAAATACTTTTTTACATTACCTGGACCTGCTAAATGAGCTGCTGCAATAATACCAGACTCAGTTACATTAGAATTTCCGATTTTAATTCCCGAAAATCGCTCGATGTCTTTTCTCAAAATCCATTTATTACGAGCAATATTCTTCATAAAAGCTTCTTCTTGAAGCTCTGGATTTGATAAAAATCGGTCCACATTATAAATACCGACCAATTCAAGAGTACTTGCACCAAATTGATATTTACCTAAATACCCTAAAGAATTAATAATTCCGTATCTACCTCTTGATTCTTTAAAAGCTAAAGCTTCTTTAAAACCGATATAGGAGCTACCTACATACGGAGGTGTTAATAAAAATTTTGCATTAAAAGTTTCATTTTGGGGAAACGAAACTAACGTAGGTTTATTTACTTTAAGGCTATCCGGAACCAATACTGGTTTATTTTTGAATCCGAAACTAATTAAAATAAATGTAATGGCAAGGGGACAACTTATGCTGATCCACTTTCTCATATATCTGTTTTCTTAAGACTTACAGCAACAAAAAAGTAGCTTGCTTAAATTCGCGGGGCAAATGTACCGCTATACAGAATATTTTATTGTTGTAGAAATCATAAAAATTACCTCATTTAGATAAAGTGACGTTAAAATCAGACGTTTGACCTATCTTTTTATATTTTGGCTATTTATCCATCGGACGTACTGTTCTTTATTTTGGTTGTGTTGCGCAAGCGTTTTTGCGAACTTATGATATCCAAAATTTTCGACGTTGGCCACAAAATAGTAGTAATTATGTTCTTCTGGGTTTAAAACAGCATCAATAGCCGTGATATCTGGCATTGCAATTGGCCCCGGAGGTAATCCCGCATATTTATAGGTATTGTAAGGCGAATCTAGTTCCAAGTCACGATACAATACTCTCTTAATTATTTGATCAAAATCTCCCGTATGCAATTTTAGCGCATAAATAACGGTTGGATCTGCTTGCAAAAGTATTCCGTCACGCAGTCTATTTAAATACACCCCCGCTACTCTAGGGCGCTCATCTACTTTCGCTGTTTCTTTATGCACTACTGATGCCAACGTAGAAACTTGAATAGGCGTTAAATTCATGGCCTTTGCTTTAGCTGTTCTAGCATCATTCCAGAACCTCTTATATTCCGTAAACATTCTGTCTCTAAATTTTTCTGCTGAAGTATTCCAGAAAAACTCATAGCTATTAGGTATATACATCACTAATTTTGTCTGCTCATTAAATCCATTTTCTTTTAAAAAATCAGCATCATTAAATGCATTTAACAAAGACAAACTATCCGCTTCTATCTGAGTAGCAACCCTACCTGCTAAATCTTCAAGAGTTTCTTGGTTATTAAAAGCTAACTTTACAGGTAAATTCTTACTCCTTAGCGTATTAATGATCTCATTATTATTCATCCCCTTTGAAATGGCATACTTACCCGGTCTTACATGAGATGCGTATCCTTTTTTCTGCGCTGCAGACTCAAAAGAAGCGAAATCTTTTAATAATGGGGTTAACACTTCTTCTACAGTTGTAAAATTTGCATCTGAAGGGATATATACATAAGCTTGATCGTTATTAAATGCGGTATTAGGAGTAAAGAAAGCGCCATACACCATGTATACAAAAACACCTCCGATGATTAGTCCAATTATTAAAATTGCTAGAATTATTTTTTTCAAATACATTAATTAAAAATTTTTTGATAAAGAATTTCGTTTTTAAATTTTCCTTCGGATAAAATCCAATCTTTTTTAGTACCTATTTTTTCAAAACCTAACTTTTCGAAAAGATGTATGCTCGCATGATTATCCTCTAGAATATTGCAATACACTTGATGCATCTCTAAAGTTATACGCGAATATCCACAAAGTAGTTCTAGAGCCTCTGCCCCAAACCCATTATTCCGACGTTCTTCTGAAGCTATTACAACACCTATTCCAGCTTTGCGATTTTTAGGATCAAAATCAAACAAATCTATTAAACCAACAACCGTATCATCAAGAGAACAAATACACAAACGCAATTGTTTTACTTCATAAATGTCGCGATGCACATTATCAAGGTACATCTCTAAAACCTGTCTAGAATAGGGCGCAGTAGTACCACTAACCTCCCAAACCGCCGTAGTATTTTCTAATTGGTACAGAAAATCCAGATCTGAAGGTTCTAATGCTCTTAAGTAAACTTTTTCTCCTTTTAGACTATACATCTATTTCGCCTTTGAATACAAATTTTGCGGGTCCGGTTAAAAAAACATTAGAATACACATCAGCATTTACATCAAATTTAATTGTTAAATTTCCGCCTAGCGCTTTGACAAATATTTCATTGCTCGTTGTTTTCCCTGTTTTATGCATTGCTATTGCAGCTGCTGTTACACCTGTACCACAAGATAACGTCTCATCTTCCACACCTCTTTCATAAGTTCTCACCGAGAAATTAGTAGCATCTATCTGTTCTACAAAATTGATATTACTCCCCTTCTCTCCATATACGCCATAACGCAAGCGAGCTCCTTCTTTTTTTACTTGAAAATCTTTTAAATTAGCTACCATCTGAACATGATGAGGAGAGCCAGTATCTAAGAAAACCGCATTAGGCTTCTCTTTAATTTCCGCTACATCTTTCATTTGCAAACTAACTAACCCTTCCTTAATAGATGCTTTATGCAAACCATCAATGGCATTAAAAGAAGCGGAATCTTTTATAATATCCAAATATTTAGCGAAAGCCACCAAACATCTTCCTCCATTTCCACACATGGTACTTTCATTTCCATCAGAATTAAAATAAACCATTTTAAAATCTAATCCGTCCTCATTTTCCAATAGTATAAGACCATCTGCACCTACCCCAAATCTTCGATCACACAAGAACGCAATAAGGCTGGAATTCTCTTTATCAAATATATTTTGACGGTTATCAACCATTACAAAATCATTTCCCGTACCTTGAAATTTATAAAATGTAAGTTTCATCTTTTGCGTTTATAGCACAAAGGTAGCATTTTATTAAGGGAATTTTAGCAGTTAAAACAACGTTAAACAGAAAAATGATGTGTATTAAACTGTTAATTTTGTAGTACAAAAGTTAAAATGTAAATTGATTATGAAGAATATTGCGAATTTATTATTGGTTTCTGTGTTTGCAGGAGCTATTACGTTAGGAGCATACAAACTTTTTTTTGAACAAAACGCTTATATTTTCACAGATTCAGGAGCCACACCTTATACCACAGCTAGTTATACACCTACGAGTGCTAGAGGCGCAGGTATTAATGAGGTAGATTTTACTTCTGCCGCTGAAAGGACTGTCAATGCCGTTGTTCACGTTAAAAATGTAGCTATAAATAATGGTCCAAAGAATATCATGGAGTTTTTATATGGATATGAAACAGATTCAAGACCTCAGGTTAGAGGTGCTGGTTCTGGAGTAATTATCTCACCTGATGGATATATTGTCACTAACAACCATGTTATTGACGGTGCATCGCAACTCCAGATTACCTTAAATGACAACACCACGTATCAAGCCGAGTTAATTGGAACAGACCCTAATTCTGATATTGCTTTAATTAAAGTAGATACGGATCACAAATTGCCTTATTTAGCGTTTGGTGATTCTGATAATGCTAAAATTGGAGAATGGGTATTGGCTGTTGGTAACCCTTTTAATTTAACATCAACGGTGACTGCAGGTATTGTGAGCGCAAAAGCAAGATCACTAGGCGGAAGCAACCAATCTTTTCTTCAAACAGATGCTGCGGTTAACCCTGGAAATAGTGGTGGTGCGTTAGTAAATACGAATGGCGATTTAATAGGAATTAATACCGCTATAAGCTCTCAAACAGGATCATATGTAGGGTATTCTTTTGCCGTACCTAGTAATATAGCTAAAAAAGTGATTGATGATATTTTAGAATACGGAAATGTTCAAAAAGGCATTTTAGGTATTAAGACACCTTCATTAAATACACCATATGCTTTAGAAAAAGGCTTAAATGAATTGACTGGAATTTTTATCGATGGCGTAGAAGAAGATTCTGGTGCGGCAGATGCAAACCTAGAACGAGGAGATATCATCAAGCAAATAGACGAGGTTAAAATAAAAAATTTCCCACAACTTAATGGATACCTTGCTACAAAAAGACCTGGGGATGAAGTGCAAGTAACCATAGAACGAGAAGGAGAATTATTAACAATTCCTGTTTTATTAAAAGAGCGTCAAACGATTATCCTACCTATAATGGATTTAGAAGTAAAAAACTTGAATGAGAAAGATCGCAAGGATTTTAGAACTAAAAAAGGAGTCAAAATTGTAGGAGTTTCCGAACGCTATGAAGGATATGGCTTAGACGGCAAAGTATTACTTGCCGTTGGCGATGAAGAGATAAATGACATTAAAGACGCCAAAGTTTTGTTTGGAAAAATCACTAAATACCATAGTACAAGCATCACTATGTTGAATAAAAAGGGTGAAAAAGAACGTATTATTCTTCAATAACGTTTAAACAATTAATAAAAAATGCTCCCTAGTGGAGCATTTTTTATTAACACAAATTGTTACGAAAACGTTTGAATTCTCTATTTTTGCAGAAATTTTTAACAACTCAACTTAAAAATAACTGATGGACAAAATTAAATCTTACGAGAAAGAACTTGCTTTTCAAGCAGATAGGCGAAAGGCCACTACAGAGTTTATAAAAATTGTAAGCGACTTATGGTATGATAAATCTATTGAGGTCGTTTTATTTAAAAATCAAGTAATTGATAAAAATGTTAGTGACATTATCAACCTTCATCAATATGCCTGTGAATTTGTTCAAAAACCAATCTCGATATTTGATTCTGTAGAAATACTGAGAGCTATTAATGATATGAAATTACCTCCTTCTAAACTAGATATTGGTAAACTTACGTATGAATACCACGCAAACAATGATGACGAAGAACATGTAAAAGCTTTTGTTTTTAACAGGCTCAAAGATGCAGAAATAGCGGAAGTAATAAAGCCAAAGGACGTAGTGCTGTATGGTTTTGGTAGAATTGGTCGTCTTGTCGCTAGAGAATTAATGGCAAAAACAGGAAAAGGCAATCAAATGCGATTGAGAGCTATTGTGATTCGGGGTGCTATCAACAAAGATGTATTAGAAAAAAGAGCAAGCTTACTTCGTATAGATTCTATTCATGGCGAATTTAACGGCACTGTAGATATTGACGTTGAAAATAATGCTTTGATTATAAATGGTACTACAGTTCATATTATTAATGCAGACAAACCAGAAGACATTGATTACACTGCCTATGGAATTATAAATGCCTTGGTTATAGACAACACAGGAGCATTCAGAGATAAAGTTGCCTTGTCAAGACATTTAAAAGCTAAAGGAGCTGCAAAAGTATTATTAACGGCACCCGGACAAGGAATACCGAATATTGTTCATGGAGTTAACCATAAAGAATTTGACCCTAAAACAAATAAAATATTCTCCGCTGCCTCGTGTACCACGAATGCTATTACCCCAGTATTAAAAGTCATTGAAGATTCTTTAGGCGTTATCAAAGGTCATATTGAAACAATTCATGCGTTTACAAACGACCAAAATTTAGTGGATAATATGCACAATAAATACCGTCGTGGTAGAGCTGCTACCCTAAATATGGTGATTACTGAAACTGGAGCAGGTAAAGCTGTTACCAAAGCCTTACCTAGTTTAGTTGGAAAATTAACCTCTAATGCTATTCGCGTTCCCGTTCCAAATGGATCATTGGCTATTTTAAATTTAGAGATAGCTACTAAAACATCAAAAGAAGCGATAAATACGATTATGAAAAAATATGCTCTTCAAGGCGATTTGGTGGAGCAAATTAAATATTCTTTTAACAACGAATTGGTTTCCTCTGACATTGTAGGTACTTCTGCCCCATCTATATATGATAGCAAAGCTACTATTGTTTCCGAAGACGGAAAAAACATTGTTCTTTATATTTGGTATGATAATGAATACGGGTATTCGCACCAAGTAATTAGGCTCGCTAAGTATATTTCTAAGGTTAGACGCTTTACTTATTACTAATTTTTTTTCCTTTCTAATATTAATGAAGTAATTTAGCGCTTCTCTAAATCATTAAATAATTATTAAGAACACTTACTAGATGAAAAACATTAGATTATTACTTGTAACCTTAGCACTGTTATCGGTTAACTTACATTTTGCTCAAGAATCACAAGACGACACCGAAGAAGACGCGTCATTAGAATCAGGTTCAATACATGGGCAGTTTGATTACTTAGCTAAAAAATCTGGAAATTACAGAGCAGATGGCGTGTATTACGAAGTAGTAAAGATTACGAGCTTAGAAAAGCTAAAGCAAAATGTTATTGACACTCTTAATTTAATTAACAAGAGAACTACAGAACTAAATAAAGTTATTGTAGATAATGAAAAAGACATTAAATCTTTAAACGAAAAACTATCTGAAACAACAAACAATCTATCTTCTGTAACGGAAGAAAAAGATAGTATGTCCATTCTAGGTATTTTAATCGCAAAGGCTACTTATAATGTTATCTTATGGACGCTAATTGCAGCTCTTCTCCTATTTTTATTATTTTTTATCTATAAATTTAGAAATAGTAATATTCTTACTCAAGAAGCGAAGACAAACTTATCTGAGCTTGAAGTAGAATATGAGGAACATAGACGTAGAGCTTTAGAGAGAGAGCAAAAAATTAGCAGACAATACCAAGACGAGATTAATAAAAATAAAAAGGGTAAATAAACAGCCTTTTTATTTTTAATTCAATTTCTTAAATTCAAACAGGCAATCGTATTTTTGTCTGTTAAATTAGAACAACATGCGTATTGATATTATAACAGTTCTACCGGAATTACTCAAAAGTCCTTTTGAAGCTAGTATTCTAAAAAGAGCTATTGAAAAAGGTATTGTAGAAGTACACATGCATAACCTTAGAGATTATACCAATTTAAGCTACAACCAAATTGATGATTATCAATTTGGTGGTGGCGCAGGTATGGTTATGATGATTGAGCCTATAGACAAGTGCATCGCTGCATTGAAAGAGCAAAGAACGTACGATGAAGTTATTTATATGACTCCTGATGGCAAGACGTTAAATCAGAAAGTAGCAAATAGCATGTCGCTCTTAGAAAATATTATTATTCTCTGTGGCCATTATAAAGGCGTAGACCAAAGGGTTCGCGACGCGTATATTACTAAAGAAATATCTATAGGAGATTATGTTTTATCCGGAGGGGAATTAGGAGCAGCTGTTTTCTGTGATACCATTATTCGCTTAATCCCCGGAGTATTAAGTAATGAAACTTCCGCCTTAACAGATACCTTTCAAGATGATTTATTAGCTCCTCCTGTCTATACCAGACCTGCAGAATATAAAGGAATGCATGTTCCTGAAATTCTTTTAAGCGGAAATTTTCCTAAAATAGAAAAGTGGAGAGAAGATAAAGCTTACGAGCGCACTGAAAAGCTTAGACCTGATTTATTGAAATAAAAACTCATGTCTTCTAAAACCAGATTAAAGGTTTAAAAAAAATAAGTGATTTTTTTAAAATAAACAAGATTGAAATATTGTCACTTATCAATATTTTACTACTTTTGCAATCCAATAAATCAACCTCTGACGAAAATCGTGAATGTTGCTTTATAACAAACAGTAAATCAATACGATGGAAGCATTATTAAAATTTGTTCAAGACGAATTTGTAACTAAAAAAGAATTTCCTAATTTCTCAGCAGGTGATACAATTACCGTATACTATGAAATTAAGGAAGGTGAAAAGACACGTACTCAGTTTTTTAGAGGTGTTGTAATACAAAGAAGAGGTTCTGGATCATCAGAAACTTTTACCATTAGAAAAATGTCTGGAACAGTAGGAGTTGAACGTATCTTCCCTATTAACTTGCCTGCATTACAAAAAGTAGAAGTTAACAAAAGAGGTAAAGTTAGAAGATCTCGTATCTTTTACTTCAGAGGACTTACTGGTAAGAAAGCAAGAATTAAAGAAATTCGTTCTTAATTTAAGACCTAAATACTATAGAAACCCGCTTTTAGCGGGTTTTTTTACACCCAAAAAGTATAAAAAAGTTTTCTGAATTTGGAAAACTGAAATAAAAAACCTATTTTCATAGTATAAATAGTGAAGCAAATGCAATCAAGGGTTGCCGTTTTGTAAATAGACAAGACAAAAAGATTTGTAAACTATTCCAAAAAAGCCATATCAAATGCTAAATGCAGTGATATGGCTTTTATCGTTTTGATAACAAAAAAAAATAACATTTTAGTACATATTACATCATATTATCCTTAAATCTACCCAAGGTAAAACATGAAAATATCGTATATTCGCACCGCTTAATTCAAATAAACTGCAATAATGCCAAAAATAATTTATACTAAGACTGACGAAGCTCCAGCTTTGGCAACTCAGTCCTTCTTACCAATAGTTAAAGCATTTACAAAAACATCAGGAATAAAGATAGAGACTAAAGATATTTCTTTAGCTGGAAGAATCATTGCAACCTTCCCTGATTTTCTTAAAGAAGATCAACGTATTGCCGATGATTTAAAAGAATTAGGGGCACTGGTAAAGAGCCCAGATGCCAATATTATTAAGCTTCCAAATATTAGCGCTTCTGTTCCTCAACTAAAAGAGGCAATCACTGAATTACAAGAAAAAGGATATGCGTTACCAAATTATCCAGATGAAATTAAGTCAGAAGAAGATAAAGATGTAAAGTCTCGTTATGACAAGATTAAAGGGAGTGCTGTAAACCCAATATTACGCGAAGGAAACTCTGATCGTAGAGCTCCTAGAGCGGTAAAAAATTACGCCAAGAAAAATCCACATTCAATGGGTCCTTGGAGTTCAGATTCTAAAACTCAAGTAGCTACTATGGGGGAAAATGACTTCAAAACAAATGAAAAGTCATTAACTCTTCCTAAAGCGACTAAAATAAATATAGAATTTATAGCAGCCGATGGTACAAAATCTATATTAAAAGAAAACTTAGGCCTTCTTGAAGGTGAAATTATTGATGCTACGGTATTAGGTAAAACAGCATTAATTAACTTCTTAAAAAAGGAAATTAAAGACGCTAAAGAAAAAGGAGTTCTTTTATCGGTGCATTTAAAAGCCACCATGATGAAAGTATCTGACCCAATTATATTTGGTCACGTTGTAGAAACTTATTTCGAAGCTGTATTCTCTAAGTATGCTGATACTTTTAAGGAATTAGGAGTTAGTGCGAACAACGGCTTAGAGAGCCTTTTAAATAAGCTAAATAGCCTACCTGAAGCTAAGCATAAGGAAATTCTTTCTGCTATAGAAAACACAATAGCAAACGGACCTGATTTAGCTATGGTAAATTCTGATAAAGGAATTACCAACCTTCATGTACCTAGCGATGTTATTGTTGATGCTTCTATGCCTGCTATGATCAGAAATTCTGGTAAAATGTGGGATAAAAATGGAAAAGCACAAGATACCAAAGCAATAATTCCAGATAGTAGTTACGCTGGCATATACCAAGTAACCATAGATTTCTGTAAAAAACATGGCGCTTTTGATCCTACTACAATGGGAACTGTTCCTAATGTTGGTCTTATGGCTCAAAAAGCAGAAGAATACGGATCTCACGACAAAACATTTGAAATAAGTGCAAAAGGCAAAGTAAACATTCTTGATTTAAATTCTAATGAAGTATTACTTTCTCACGATGTTGAAGAGGGTGATATTTTTAGAATGTGTCAAGTTAAAGATGCTCCTATTCAAGATTGGATAAAACTTGCTGTTTCTAGAGCAAGAGCATCGCAATTACCTACTATTTTCTGGTTGGACGAAAACCGTGCTCACGATGCTGAATTAATTAAAAAGGTAAATACTTACCTACCTAATTACGACACCAAAGGTTTAGATATAAGAATTCTTTCTCCAGAAGATGCTACCCAAGCAACTCTTGAAAGAATTATTAAAGGAGAAGATACCATTTCTGTTTCTGGTAACGTTTTACGTGATTATTTAACAGATTTATTTCCAATTTTAGAAGTTGGTACAAGTGCAAAAATGCTTTCTATAGTTCCTTTAATGAACGGAGGAGGTTTATTTGAAACTGGTGCTGGTGGTTCTGCTCCAAAGCATGTAGAACAATTTTTAGAAGAAGGACATTTAAGATGGGATTCTCTTGGAGAATTTCTAGCCCTAGGAGTATCTTTAGAACATTACAGCGAAAAGTATTCTAATGAAAAAGCTTTGGTTTTAGCTGATGCATTAGATGCCGCTACTGAAAAATTCCTAGATAACGATAAATCGCCTTCTAGAAAAGTAGGTGAACTAGACAATAGAGGCAGTCATTTCTACTTAACATTATATTGGGCAGAAGAGTTAGCGAAACAAGATAAAAATGCGGAGCTAAAAGCTGAGTTTACACCAATATCGAATGCTTTGAAAAGTAATGAAGCAAAAATTATTCAAGAGCTAAATAACGCTCAAGGTCATAAAGTAGAAATTAATGGTTATTACAAAGGAGACGATGCTTTAATTGCTAAAGCAATGCGCCCAAGTGAAACATTTAATACGATTCTAGCTGCATTATAATTTCAGCTAAAATCTACCTTAAAAGCCATCTTTAATTCTAAAGATGGCTTTTTTTATTAACAAATATTCCTAGTGTAAAAAGATTCAATTCTAGTATTTTTACTAAAAATTGCAATCAATGAATCAAATTAACTATTTACTCTTATTTCTAGTAGCGCTCATTTCATTCTCTGGAATATCTCAAGAAAAATTTTCCATTAGTGGGAGTATCAGTGAAACGAAAAGTAATGAGACTTTAATTGGTGTTACTATTGCCGTTCCTCAATTAGCGACAGGAGTAACCACTAATGAATACGGGTTCTATTCCCTATCGCTACCTGCAGGAGAATATACTCTCGAAATTAGCTATTTAGGCTACCAAACCTTAAACAAAACCATCGTTTTAAACCAAAACACAAAGCTTAATCTCCAATTAGAGGAGTCTGCAGAGCAATTGCAAGAAATTGTTGTAGTAGAAAATGTTGAAAAAACAGATCTTCGTACTCCTCAAATGAGCGTGAGTAATTTAGCGGTTAAAACCATAAAAAAAATACCCGTCGTTTTAGGTGAATCTGATGTTCTTAAAGCCATTGTTTTACTTCCTGGAGTTAGTAACGCAGGTGAAGGTTCTTCTGGTTTCAATGTTAGAGGTGGTTCTGCTGATCAAAATCTAATTCTTTTAGATGAAGCTACAATTTTTAATTCATCACATCTTTTCGGTTTTTTCTCTGTTTTTAATCCAGATGCAATAAAAGACATTAAACTTTTTAAAGGGGGAATTCCATCGCGCTACGGTGGACGTGTATCTTCCGTTTTAGAAATATTTCAAAAGGAAGGCAATAGTAAAGCGTTCAAAGTAAATGGAGGTATTGGATTAGTCGCTAGTAGACTACTCCTAGAAGGCCCTATAATAAAAGATAAAGCTGCATTTCTTATAGGAGGTAGATCTTCTTACGCACATTTATTTTTACCTCTTTTTGATATAGATAATAAGGCTTATTTCTATGATTTAAATACAAAATTGAATTTTAAACTAAATGACCGCAACAATATTTTCTTATCAGGGTACTTTGGAAGGGATGTTTTTAGCATCAGTGATAGTTTCGTAAACACGTACGGTAATACCGTGGGTAATCTGAGATGGAATCATCTCTTTTCCGATAAGCTATTTTCTAATTTATCATTAATCTATTCCGACTACTACTATGGTTTAAAATTAGATTTTGTCGGATTTGAATGGAATTCAGGTATTCAGAATTTTAATTTAAAGTACGATCTTAAACATTACGTGAAAAATAACCTTCAAATTAATTACGGTATAAATAATATTTATTATCAATTTAACCCTGGAAAAATTGTACCGAGTAGTGAAGATTCCGGGATTGTAGAAGAACAACTTATTCAGAAATATGCCAATGAATTTGCGGCCTATATAGATATAGAGCATGATATTACAGATAAATTAAGTGTAGAATATGGGTTAAGACTTAGTAATTTTAATAGGTTAGGACAAGAGGAAATAAATGTTTATGCCAACAATAACCCTCTAGATTTTAATTCAGACCTTTTAATTTACGAAAAAGCAGACCCTATTGCAACAAATACAGTTGGAAGAAAGACATCCCTAAAAACGTTTACGAATCTTGAACCAAGAATATCAATGTCTTATAAGCTGAATGATGATAATTCTATTAAATCTAGCTACACAAGATTAGCACAATATTTACATCTATTGTCAAATACCAACTCACCTACTCCATTAGATGTATGGACACCAAGTGGCTCTTTTATAAAACCTCAATTATTAGATCAATATGCCTTGGGTTATTTTAGAAATTTAAAAAATGGGGACTATTCCCTTGAAACGGAAGTTTATTATAAAAAAATAAAAAATAGAATTGACTATATAGATGGTGCTAATTTAATTGCGAACAATGCCATTGAACAAGTCATCCTAAACGGTGAGGCCAGAGCGTATGGATTAGAAATTTTATTTCGAAAAAATGTGGGGAAATTCCAAGGATGGCTGTCGTATACCTTGTCAAAATCAGAACAACATACTCCAGGTAGAGTTGCAACCAGTACAAACGGGATTAGCCCATTAGAAACAGGTATTAACAATGGAGAGTGGTATAATACGCCTTATGATAAAACCCATGACGTTTCTGTTTTTGGGAGTTATGAGCTTAATGAAAAATGGGATATCAATGCCAATTTCGTATTTCAAACCGGACAACCCACGAACTATCCTATAGGCCAGTTTGAATTTCAAGGGCTAACTGTTCCTTATTATGGACAGAGAAACTCAGAAAGGCTTCCCAATTATAACAGACTAGATATTTCTGCGACCTTAACTCCCACAAAAAATAAGAACAGAAAAATACAAGGGGAATGGGTTTTTAGTATTTATAACGTGTATAATCGTAAAAACGCAGCTTCCATTAATTTTAGCAACAATAATGAAACGGGAGTCAATGAAGCAGTAAGAACTTCTATATTCGGAATTGTACCTGCAGTAACTTATAACTTTAAATTTTAAGCGATGAAAAATATATATTTCATACTATTAGTCTCTTTAGTAGCTTTAGGTTGCGAAGATGTAATTGACGTAGATGTGCCAACAGAACAATCCAGATTAGTTATTGATGGCCTTATACGCGTATCTGATACAGAGACAAATACTGACCTGGTAATAAAAACAAGTTTATCCAATTCTTTTTTTGAGATGATAACCCCGTTAACGGTTACAAGTGTGGTAATAAAAACCAGCAATAGCAGCGCCGAAATTACGCTTATTGAATCGCAAACAGGAACATACACCACCAGCGTATCCACAGAAATTTTAAAAGAAGGACCAATTACGCTAAACATTGTGTACAATAATGAAACCTATGAAGGAATTTCCACGTTTACTTCTTCTGCTCCAATCGATAAATTGATTCAGGGAGAAGGCACTTTGTTTGATGATGACGAAACAGAAATTATCATCGCGTATACGGATAATATAGCTACTGAAAATTTCTATCTGTTTGACTTTGATTTTAATGAGTTTTTAGTGTCTGAAGATACTTTTTATGAAGGAGAGCAATTTGAATTCTCCTATTTTTATGATTCAGATTTAGAAGCAGGGCGAACCGCACAAGTAAGTATATTGGGAGTAGATGAAACCTTTTATAATTATATGAATCAAATAATTGCACAAAGTGGTGGTAGTCAAGGGCCTTTTCAAACTCCTGCTGGTACCGTTCGTGGTAATATCATAAACACCACTACAGTTGAAAATTACGCTTTAGGCTATTTTTCAATTTCTGAAACTTTTACACAACTAATTACTATTGAATAAGGTATAAGAAATCATGCATACAGATAAAGACATTTTAGTTAAAGGATTAAAATATTTAGGCTATACCGTAGCGTTAATGTTTTCTGCTCCAGTTGTAATCTACCAAGCCTTTAAAAACCAAGAACACTCCTTGTATATCCCAGTATTAATTTTGGGCTTTATATTAGCTATAGCAGCGTTATTTATGGCTTTCTTAGGTATAAAAACGATAATGGATAGCCTATTTGGTAAAAAACAGAAAAAGAAATAAGCATATTCTACCATATAAATAACAAACTGCCATTTACAATTCATGTAAGTGGCTTTTTTTTGCTTTAAAACTACAGACATCTGCATTTAAAAACGAGCATCATATACGTCTTACCCCTTCAGGATACCAACTAAAAATTGACACAAGACAGGAAAAAGGAAGTCTTGAGCGGTGTTTAAGTATTAATAGAGTGCATAAAAACGAATTATACGCTACAGGATTCTTCGAAGTCTTAAGAACAAACTTGCACTTGGGTAATGATTTAATATTAGGTAGAGCGCTATACTCCCGTGTACCTTGCAGAAGATACAATACTACACAAACCTATATAAACAAAAAAAGTCCTCAATATTTCTATTGAGGACTTAATTAAAAAAAGGCGACGACCTACTCTCCCACTTGGTATAGCAGTACCATCGGCGCTGATAGGCTTAACTTCCCTGTTCGGAATGGTAAGGGGTGGACCCTATCGCCATGGTCACCTTAAATCTTTGTACTACACCTACGGTATAGCAACTAATATTGTTAACATATTAAAGGGACAAAATGGGTGGTATAACCACTCACATAAAACACTTGTATATAATTAAAGTAAGCTACGATTTACGGCTTATGTAATGTAAAAAGGAAGTCCGCCCCCTAATTAAAGGGGGCAAGTTGTGCAAGCCTATGGGCTATTAGTACTACTTGGCTACAGACATTACTGCCCTTCTACCTATAGCCTATCAACGTGGTCATCTCCCACGGCCCTTTAAAGAAATCTCATCTTGTGGCTGGTTTCGCGCTTATATGCTTTCAGCGCTTATCCAATCCCGACATAGCTACCCAGCAATGCTCCTGGCGGAACAACTGGTGCACCAGAGGTCAGTCCAACTCGGTCCTCTCGTACTAGAGTCAGATCCACGCAAATTTCTAACGCCCGCAGTAGATAGAGACCGAACTGTCTCACGACGTTCTGAACCCAGCTCGCGTGCCACTTTAATGGGCGAACAGCCCAACCCTTGGGACCTTCTCCAGCCCCAGGATGTGACGAGCCGACATCGAGGTGCCAAACCCCCCCGTCGATATGAGCTCTTGGGGGAGATCAGCCTGTTATCCCCGGCGTACCTTTTATCCTTTGAGCGATGGCCCTTCCATGCGGAACCACCGGATCACTATGCTCTTGTTTCCAACCTGTTCGGCCTGTATGCCTCTCAGTCAAGCACCCTTGTGCCATTGCACTCTACGTACGATTACCAACCGTACTGAGGGTACCTTTAGAAGCCTCCGTTACTCTTTTGGAGGCGACCACCCCAGTCAAACTACCCACCACGCACTGTTCCCTAGTGTTAGGGTTAGGCCCTAGATAAGCAAAGGCTGGTATTTCAACAATGACTCCACAACGCCTGGCGACGCCGCTTCAAAGTCTCCCAGCTATCCTACACATTACTTACCCAGAACCAATACGAAGCTATAGTAAAGGTGCACGGGGTCTTTTCGTCCCACTGCGGGTAACCGGCATCTTCACCGATACTACAATTTCACCGAGCTCATGGCCGAGACAGTGTCCAGATCGTTGCACCATTCGTGCAGGTCGGAACTTACCCGACAAGGAATTTCGCTACCTTAGGACCGTTATAGTTACGGCCGCCGTTTACTGGGGCTTCAATTCAATGCTTCGCCGAAACTAACATCTCCTCTTAACCTTCCAGCACCGGGCAGGTGTCAGGCCCTATACTTCATCTTTCGATTTTGCAGAGCCCTGTGTTTTTGATAAACAGTCGCCTGGACCTCTTCACTGCGGCCCTCCTAAAAGGAGGGCGACCCTTCTCCCGAAGTTACGGGTCTATTTTGCCTAGTTCCTTAGCCATGAATCTCTCGAGCGCCTTAGAATACTCATCCCAACCACCTGTGTCGGTTTACGGTACGGGCTGCTTCACTTGTTTTTCTCGGAGGATGTTACGCTGGATTATCGACGCAGCCGAAGCTTTATCGTACTATCGGGGTGTCACCACTCCCTTCAACGCGCTATTCCGTCAGCGCGCACCAACACCACATCCCCGTCACTTTTAGCGTGAGCAGGTAGCAGAATATTAACTGCTTGTCCATCCACTACCCCTTTCGGGTTCGCGTTAGGTCCCGACTGACCCCCAGCTGATTAGCATAGCTGGGGAAACCTTGGTCTTTCGGCGTGCGGGTTTCTCGCCCGCATTATCGTTACTTATGCCTACATTTTCGTTTCTATGCGTTCCAGCAACCCTTACAGATCACCTTCAACACCCATAGAATGCTCCCCTACCCCTCTGTACCGAGTACAGAAGCCATAGCTTCGGTGGTATACTTATGCCCGATTATTATCCATGCGGAATCGCTCGACCAGTGAGCTGTTACGCACTCTTTAAATGAATGGCTGCTTCCAAGCCAACATCCTGGCTGTCAATGCAATTCCACCGCGTTATATCAACTTAGTATACACTTGGGGACCTTAGCTGATGGTCCGGGTTCTTTCCCTCTCGGACATGGACCTTAGCACCCATGCCCTCACTGCTGTGAAACATTTTATAGCATTCGGAGTTTGTCAGGAATTGGTAGGCGGTGAAGCCCCCGCATCCAATCAGTAGCTCTACCTCTATAAAACTATCACAACGCTGCACCTAAATGCATTTCGGGGAGTACGAGCTATTTCCGAGTTTGATTGGCCTTTCACCCCTACCCACAGGTCATCCCAAGACTTTTCAACGTCAACGGGTTCGGTCCTCCACTTTGGGTTAACAAAGCTTCAACCTGCCCATGGGTAGATCACACGGTTTCGCGTCTACTACTACTAACTATGGCGCCCTATTCAGACTCGCTTTCGCTACGGCTCCGATCCTTAAAATCTTAACCTTGCTAGTAAAAGTAACTCGTAGGCTCATTATGCAAAAGGCACGCCGTCACCCCTAAAGGCTCCGACCGCTTGTAAGCGTATGGTTTCAGGATCTTTTTCACTCCGTTATTCACGGTTCTTTTCACCTTTCCCTCACGGTACTGGTTCACTATCGGTCTCTCAGGAGTATTTAGCCTTACCGGATGGTCCCGGCAAATTCATACAAGGTTTCACGTGCCCCGCACTACTCAGGATACCACTATCAATAACGTCCTTTACTTATACCGGGCTATCACCGTCTTCGGCCTATCTTTCCAAATAGTTCTAATTCATCGCGCATCAAATATCGTGGTCCTACAACCCCAGCATTGCCGAAACAATACTGGTTTGGGCTAATCCGCGTTCGCTCGCCACTACTAACGGAATCACTTTTGTTTTCTCCTCCTCCGGCTACTTAGATGTTTCAGTTCACCGGGTTTGCTTGATCTTACGATCACGACTGGCCTTCAACCAGACAGGTTGCCCCATTCGGATATCCGCGGATCACAAGTTGTGTGCACCTCCCCGCAGCTTTTCGCAGCTTATCACGTCCTTCATCGCCTCTGAGAGCCTAGGCATCCCCCATACGCCCTTTTCTAGCTTGTCACTAGTCCTTTTTATTCTATTATATAAATTACTACTGTATAAATACAGCAGTACCTCTATCGTACTTTACTCTATTTTTAAATTTGTGTTTTCTTGTGATTACAATATCCCTGAAGATAATTGTAATTCACTTTGTCCCAATATGTCAATGAACTTTCGGTGATTCACCAATGACAATAAAATTATCAATGATTCCTCCTCAATACTTGAAGATATAAATATCTCCAGGCATTGCCTGGTGGAGAATATCGGAGTCGAACCGATGACCTCCTGCGTGCAAGGCAGGCGCTCTAGCCAGCTGAGCTAATCCCCCGTCTTTTAGTGATCAGTTAACAGTTATTAGTTAACAGTACTTATAACGGCTATACTCAACCTCTAAAATTTCCTTTCAAGTGATACTAATTTAAATTAGTATCCTCAATTTTAATGAACGTATCTTGATTAAATAAATAACCAAACTTTAAGCTTGTAGTCTCAGGCAGACTCGAACTGCCGACCTCTACATTATCAGTGTAGCGCTCTAACCAGCTGAGCTATGAGACTCTCACTTAGCGAATCCTTTAACAGACTCTATCAATATTATAATAACATAATTATAAGACAGCAATTTGAACAATTAATAACTTAAAAATACAAGGACTAGAACTCTTTCGTATTTTATCATTGAGATGTTTTTCTCTAGAAAGGAGGTGTTCCAGCCGCACCTTCCGGTACGGCTACCTTGTTACGACTTAGCCCTAGTTACCGATCTTGCCCTAGGCCGCTCCTTACGGTGACGGACTTCAGGCACTCCCGGCTTCCATGGCTTGACGGGCGGTGTGTACAAGGCCCGGGAACGTATTCACCGGATCATGGCTGATATCCGATTACTAGCGATTCCAGCTTCACGGGGTCGAGTTGCAGACCCCGATCCGAACTGTGACCGGTTTTATAGATTCGCTCTCTGTTGCCAGATGGCTGCTCTCTGTACCGGCCATTGTAGCACGTGTGTGGCCCAGGACGTAAGGGCCGTGATGATTTGACGTCATCCCCACCTTCCTCACGGTTTGCACCGGCAGTCTCGTTAGAGTCCCCATCATTACATGCTGGCAACTAACGACAGGGGTTGCGCTCGTTATAGGACTTAACCTGACACCTCACGGCACGAGCTGACGACAACCATGCAGCACCTTGTAAATTGTCCGAAGAAAAGTCTATCTCTAAACCTGTCAATCTACATTTAAGCCCTGGTAAGGTTCCTCGCGTATCATCGAATTAAACCACATGCTCCACCGCTTGTGCGGGCCCCCGTCAATTCCTTTGAGTTTCATTCTTGCGAACGTACTCCCCAGGTGGGATACTTATCACTTTCGCTTGGCCGCTCAGTCCGAAAACCGAACAGCTAGTATCCATCGTTTACGGCGTGGACTACCAGGGTATCTAATCCTGTTCGCTACCCACGCTTTCGTCCATCAGCGTCAGTGTATAGTTAGTGACCTGCCTTCGCAATCGGTATTCTAAGTAATATCTATGCATTTCACCGCTACACTACTTATTCTAGCCACTTCACTATAACTCAAGACCGCCAGTATCAAAGGCAGTGCATACGGTTGAGCCGCAGCATTTCACCTCTGACTTAACAGCCCGCCTACGGACCCTTTAAACCCAATAATTCCGGATAACGCTCGGACCCTCCGTATTACCGCGGCTGCTGGCACGGAGTTAGCCGGTCCTTATTCTTACAGTACCGTCATCAATCTACACGTAGATCTTATTCTTCCTGTATAAAAGTAGTTTACAACCCATAGGGCAGTCTTCCTACACGCGGCATGGCTGGATCAGACTTCCGTCCATTGTCCAATATTCCTCACTGCTGCCTCCCGTAGGAGTCTGGTCCGTGTCTCAGTACCAGTGTGGGGGATCTCCCTCTCAGGACCCCTACCCATCGAAGTCTTGGTGTGCCGTTACCACACCAACTAACTAATGGGACGCATGCTCATCTCTTACCGTAACCTTTAATATATAAGTGATGCCACTCATATACCACATAAGATATTAATCCAAATTTCTCTGGGCTATCCCTTAGTAAGAGGTAGATTGCATACGCGTTGCGCACCCGTGCGCCGGTCGTCAGCGGAGCAAGCTCCCTGTTACCCCTCGACTTGCATGTGTTAGGCCTGCCGCTAGCGTTCATCCTGAGCCAGGATCAAACTCTTCATCGTTGTTTTGTAAATATTATATAACATCCTAAACCAACAATAAAATCATCCGAATCCTAGCCCTTAGTATTCTTTAAGCTAATTCTTTAATTCAATTTATTTAATTACCGTTTCCAGTAATTAAACGCTGTCTTACAATATGTCAATGAACTTTTATTTCGTATTTCTTAACGCTTATCTCAGTATCGTTGTTTCCCTAAGCGGCTGCAAATATACACCCTCTTTTGAAACCTACAAGCGTTTTGATGAAGTTTTTTTAATAAAATTTAAAACCTTTTCTCATCACCCACTATAACAATACGTTACGCCTGAAAATTATTTTAATAATAATCTCAGTAAAAAAATTAGGGTCTTAAATTTACATTTAATTAACCATATAAACAAATGTAAACATCTATTTCTTTTGACCAGACCACTTGTCTGTTAATTGGGAGTAATCAAAGTTTAAAGCAGATTTCTGTCTTTCTATTCTAAACTGAGAGAAAGCGCGCTGTAATATGTCCTCTATTAAGTAATCTTCATGGACCAAATCTGGATGAAACTCTTCCTTAAGACTTATCTTAAACATTTTTGCCGTAGCGTTATACCAGAAAGCACGCCAACCATTCCTTAATTCTTTCACCAAATCAAAAGCAGTATTGCCCGTTTGACGATGTATAAGCTTAACCAATATCTGTCCTTCCGTACGTGTTAGCTTTTTTAACTCATCGGAAAACTCTCCTTCAATATATTTCTGAATTTCTCTAGTGTACTTTCTTTTATGCGAGTTTTTTGTAATCTTGGTCAAACTATCATTCAACTCCGTAAGCCTATCTGCCGCTAATTTCGCATAAGGATACACCTTAAGTGTTTTCCTCCTTAATATATAGTACCGTAATTTCTCTTCGTAGCTTGAAAACTTAAGTTTACTAAAAACATAATATTCATCTAGCGCAATAGTACTTTGCATAATTGAATCTCCTTCTATAATAATCATATTTTCAGCAATGGAATCTAAAGGGGTTTCCTCTTCTTGCCCAAAGCAAAAAGAATACACAAGCAACAAAAAGCTTAATAAAAAGTTCTTTTTCATCTTTAATATTATCACGTATTGAATATCAAAATTAATAATAAACTACAGCATTGCTATCAAATAAAAGTGAATATTCTTAACTTCGTTAGAAAATATACACAAATGAGTACAAATAAGATACTGACTAAAAAATCAATTGATTTTTTAGAAAAATACCTAAATAACGCCTCCCCTACTGGTTATGAATCAGAAGGACAGAAAATTTGGATGGAATATCTAAAACCATATGTAGATACGTTCATTACCGATACCTACGGCACTGCTGTAGGAGTCATAAACCCTGATGCAAAATACAAGGTTGTTATTGAGGGGCATTCTGATGAAATTTCATGGTATGTAAATTACATTACCGATGAAGGATTAATATATGTGATTAGAAATGGCGGAAGCGATCATCAAATTGCACCATCGAAATGGGTAAATATTCATACCAAAAAAGGCATTGTAAAAGGAATATTTGGCTGGCCCGCTATTCACACCCGTGATAACTCAAAAGAAGAACCACCAAAATTAGACAACATCTTTATTGATATAGGTGCTAAAGACAAAAAAGAAGTCGAAAAAATGGGAGTTCATGTAGGATGTGTTATCACATACCCTGATACTTTCCAGATTTTAAACGGAAACAAATTTGTTTGTAGAGCGATAGATAACAGAGCTGGTGGCTTTATGATTGCCGAAGTAGCACGTCTTTTACATGAAAACAAACAAAAATTGCCATTTGGACTTTACATAACCAATTCTGTTCAAGAAGAAATTGGACTTAGAGGTGCCGAAATGATTACGCAAACTATTAATCCGAATGTTGCCATAGTTACAGATGTGTGTCACGATACCACTACCCCAATGATTGACAAGAAAAAACAAGGTCATACTGAAATAGGTGCTGGCCCCGTGATATCTTACGCTCCTGCAGTACAAAACAAATTACGAGAACGTATTATTGAAACGGCCGAAGCTAATAAAATACCTTTTCAAAGAATGGCTTCTTCACGTTATACCGGTACGGATACAGATGCATTTGCATACAGCAATGGCGGTGTTGCTTCTGCTTTAATCTCTTTACCATTACGTTACATGCACACTACTGTAGAAACAGTACATCAAGATGACGTAGAAAATGTGATTAAACTTATTTACGAAACAATCTTAAATATAAAAGACGGAGAAACGTTCAGTTATTTTGAATAATATATCCTTTACTAAATCCTCCTCAAAAGGGAGGATTTTAATATAACAGTATGGATGAACTCATAGACATATTAGATGCTGACGGAAATAAAACTGGCGAGACCGTTTTAAAATCTATTGCACATAGAAACGGAATTTTTCATCAAACGGTGCATATCTGGTTTTATACTAAAAATCAACATATCTTATTACAACAACGAGGGAAAGACAAAACCATTTTTCCTTTATTGTTTGATGTTTCTGTAGCAGGACATATTGCTTCTGGCGAGGAAATTGAAGACGCTGCAGTTCGAGAAGTTGCTGAAGAAATAGGACTAAATATCTCCAAGAGGGAGTTAAAAAAAATAGGTGTATTTAAATCTATTCAAAACCATAGCCCAGAATTGATTGATGCTGAGTTTCATCATGCATTCATTGCAGAATTAAACGTACCACTACAGGAGCTTACAAAACAAGAAAGCGAAGTGGAAGATTTACAACTCACCTCGCTTTTAAAATTTTCGGAAGAAACTTGGGGTATGGCTAATCTTAGAAAATATGTACCACACTCCGTTCAATATTACAAAACGGTGATAAAATCAATTAAAAAAGAATTATAGTTTTTTTATAAATTCCTCTACCTTATCCAAACTATACGTTTCTTGCGATCCCTCTTTCATATTCTTGACTACAAAAGAATTATTCGCTAATTCTTCATCCCCTATCAAAATCACAAAAGGTACATTCCTATTATTTGCATATTTCATTTGCTTTTGCATTTTTGCGCTATTCGGGTAGACGTCTGCCTTAACCCCTTGCTTTCTTAATTTTGTTACAAGCTTTAAAGCCGTCAAAGCTTCTTGATCTCCAAAATTAACACAAAGTACCTGTAAAGATTGATCTATAGCTTCAGGAAATAAATTTAATTCCTCTAAAACTAAGTAGATTCTATCTAATCCAAAAGAAATACCTACTCCACTTACATCTTTCAACCCAAATATACCCGTTAAATCATCATAACGACCACCGCCACCAATAGAGCCCATCTTTACTCCTTCTGGAGCTCCAACTTCAAATATAGCCCCTGTGTAATAATTAAGTCCGCGTGCTAAAGTAACATCTATAGCCAAAGTTGCGGTTTGCAAACCAAGCTCAGAAATTGTTTCCATAATAAAACGAAGTTCCTGTACCCCTTTTGCTCCTTCTTCTGAAGTTGCCAATAGTAATTCAAGGGCATCTAACTGCTCTAAATTTGTCCCTTTTAAAGAAAATAATGGCGAAGCTTTTTCTATAGAAGCTTCTGAAATACCTTTTTCTAGCATTTCTTTCTTTACTCCCTCTTCTCCTATTTTATCTAATTTATCTAAAGCGACTGTAAAGTCTATCAAATTATCTTTAGCACCAATTACTTCTGCAATACCGGCTAAGATTTTTCTATTATTCATTTTGATAGTAACCCCATCTAACTTCAAATCAGAAAAAACAGCATCGTATAATTGCACAAACTCCACTTCTTGCAAAAGGGAATCTGAGCCTACTACATCTGCATCACATTGATAAAATTCTCTAAAACGTCCTTTTTGAGGACGGTCTGCTCTCCACACCGGTTGAATTTGATATCTTTTAAACGGAAAATCTATTTCATTCTGATGCATTACTACATAACGCGCAAACGGCACGGTAAGATCATAACGCAATGCTTTTTCTGATATTTTTGAGGTTATTGCATTTGAATTCTTAGCAGCATAGGTTACATCATCTACTTTATTCAAATAATCCCCAGAATTTAATATCTTAAAGATTAAACGGTCTCCTTCATCTCCATATTTACCCATTAAGGTATCTGAATTTTCAAAAGACGGTGTTTCAATGGGCTGAAATCCGAAAGTTTGAAAATTCTTCTTTATGCTATCAAATATATAATTACGTTTTACTACCTCTGAAGGTGTAAAATCTCTGGTTCCTTTTGGAATAGATGGTTTTTGTGCCATTTAATGTTTTAAGTTCTTGTCTTCAACTATGTTCAGACATTATAATTATTGCTACAAGTGATTTTCTACTGTATCTTGACATTGTTTTAAATAAATTAAAACACTCTTGATTATGCCTAAAGATTATACTACAACGTAAATATCGACTTATCCAATGACTTTTTCAAACCACTGATACAGCTCTCCTTTGGTTATTACGGCACCTTTTTGAATAAGCTCAAACTTATCAAGGTTTTTATCGTCCTTATACGCTTTAGAAGCAGAAAGGTATTCGACAAAATCTGATTGCCAGTTTTTCTTAAACCACTTAAAGCCTACTTCTGTGGTTAGATCTATCTCAGGATTCATCACCTTAACAGATATCAATTTCATTTCTTTATCCGTTAAGTGAAATAAATGCATTTGCTGTGTTGAAATATTCTCCACAAAATCTACTTTGTTTAATACGCCTTCCCACACCAAATCTGAAAAAACATCTAATTCTTCTTCTGCTACTTCTGGCTTATTGCTTTTAATATTTTCCCACTCCCCTCCTGTAATAGATTGAGTCGCTAAGAAATTAATAAATTCCTGCTGTAATTCTTCTAACTGCTGCTTTGTAAGTCTTGTATACTTCATTAGGTCTTTATAATTTTTGATTTACGAATAGTTCTGAAATCAAAATCTAGGCAAAAATAAAAAGGCTGTACAAATTGTACAGCCTTTTTTAGATTTAATATTATTTATTTTCACTAGAAGATATAACGCAAACCAAATTGTGCTTGCCATCTTGATAATAAACTAGCATCATAACCGTATGTTTCCGTTAAGCTAGGATCAAATGTATAGGTTGGCGTATTTGTAGCATCTACAGAAACACCAATTGGACTTACATTATTTGGCTGTTGAACAACTCCCCAATCAGAACTAATTAAATTACCAATGTTCAGCACATCAATACTAAACTGAATTTTATTATTGTTATCAAACTTGTAATCTTGTAGAAATTTAACATCCCACTTCCCTCTCCATGGTGCTAAAGCGCCATAACGTTCCATATAATCACCTCTATTATCACTTAAATAATCATCTTGTTGGATATACGCTTCGAAAGCTTCTGCTTGTCCTGCTCCTGAAAATTGCATTTGACCAACTTCTGCCGCTGTAGGAATGTATAATAAATCGTTGTTTTGACCTGAACTATCTCCATTTATATTACCCGCATATGTATAATTATACCTAGCCCCTTGCGCATATTCAAAGAATGAAGAAATTGTTGTATTCCATTTGCCCTTACCATATCCGAAATTTTTAGATAATACTCCGATAAAACGATGGGTATCTCCATAAGCCGAATAAGATAATACATCTGCATTTGCATCACCAGCAGTTGGATTAAAATCAAAAGCATCTCCTGTTATCTCTGCTTCAATAGAATTTACTTCTTTTGAATCCAAATAACTGTACGCCGCCATTATATATAAACCATTATCGAAAGTTTTTTGCCCTTTGAGAGAGATATTAAACACTCTACCTTTATCTGAGTTCGTAAAAACATAAGCATTATTACCCACATAATCATCTGATTCATAATAAGTTCTATTATCTCCTACACCATTCAAGGTTCCTGAAGGATCTCTTAATCCCCAGTTTTGAACATGAGCTGCATTTAAATCTTTAGTATAAGAAACATCTAAAGTACCGATAATTCCATTTTCAAAACGTTTATCAACACCTAAATTAGTTCTCCATACTTGAGGAAATTTAAAATCAGGATCTACTATTTGAAAAAATCCATCATCAGCTCCACTTACTTGATTACCGATCCACACAAATGGTAGTCTACCGGTAAAAATACCTGTTCCTCCACGTAATTGAATAGCTTTATCTCCTTCAATATCCCAATTAAAACCAACTCTTGGTGATATTAACCAATCATTATTAGGCAAAGTTGTAGAATCTAAAGTGACATCTTCGCCTGTGTTTGGATTATAATATTGTATAGAAGTATCTCTTCCTGCTCCACCATTGTCTGTATCGATAAATTTTTGAATTAAATCAGCTGTATCAAAATATAGAGGCTTATCAAAACGAATTCCATAAGTTAATTTAAATTTATCCGAAGCATTCCATTCATCTTGTAAATAAAACGCAACTTGTCCCACATTTAATTCCGAAAGTTTCCAACCACCATCATTCCCATCACCTGCTACATTTGAACTATCATAAACATTTTGTGCATTTGCCAAGTTAAATGCTAAAACACCATCAGGGTCAGCTGCATCTGCTAAAAAATCTTCTACAGATGGGTAAGGACCACCAAAACCAGGTATATTAAAAGTACCTCTATAGGGGAAAGTAAAAACATCATAAGCTGCCAAGTTAAAAGAATTTTTAAATTCAAATTTTTCAAACGAAACTCCAATAGTATACGTATGATCTCCTTTAAAAATATTTAAGTTATTTGTAAACTGAAATACTTTTTGATCTAATTTATTATTAATTGAAAATGGCTCATGACCAGCAATAATATAATTTGAATTATTACCATCTTGAATAGTAATAACTGGAGCAGGCACTGAAAGTGGATCTCTAAAATCATCAAAATGAGAATAACCAAATTGAAACTTATTAGTTACTGAATTAGATAAGGTTGAGTTTAATTCTAACTGAAACGAATTTAAATTATTATTTATCTCGTAACCAGAGTTCTCAAATTGTAAGGTTGTAAAACTTGGACCTCTATTTGTTAATGCTGTTGGATGCGCTGGTTTTTCCGCAGATGATCTTAAAAAATTATAAATTAATGCTAAACGGTTTTTATCATTAATATTCCAATCTAATTTAAACAATCCTTTTGTTGACTCTGAGCCATACGTAAAACCTTCATAGCTACCTGTATCATAACCCAAATCAGCTAATGCAGATTGCACAGCTATTAAGTCGCTTTCCAACACTCTAGATTCGTTAATTGCACCTGACCCCGTATTTGGAACCCATCCATTGCTCCCTAAATCATCTCTTTCATCTTTCTCAAAGTTTGCAAAAAAGAATAATTTATTTTTTACAATTGGCCCACCAATACTAACACCGTATTGATTTTGAGACAATTTTGGCTTTGTAACATCTTCTCCTTTAATTTTACCACCTGTTAAATCTTCATTTCTAAAAAAACCATACACAGTACCATGAAATTCATTGGTACCACTTTTAGTAACTGCATTTACTGACGCTCCAGTAAAACCAGATTGCGTTACATCATATGGAGCTGTAGATACTTGAATTTGTTCAATAGCATCTAAAGAAATAGGCTGAGAACCTGTTTGCCCTCCTGGAGTAGGAGAATCTAAGCCAAATGGATTGTTGAAAATAGCGCCATCTAGAGAAAAGTTATTGTATTGATCATTACGACCACCAAAAGAGTTACCACTAGCCGTAGGTTCTAATCGTGTAAAATCTTGTGCAGATCTAGAAATTGTTGGTAGACGTGTTAATTCCCTACTACCAACACTAGTTTCTGCTCCAGTACGTCCACTACCAAAAGTTCCACTTTGATCTGATACGACCACAACTTCTTGCAATGCCTGACTATCTGAAGCCAAAGTAACATCTACATTAAAGGTCTGTCCTAAAGTAAGATACACGTCTGACTTTGATTGTGTTTTGTAACCGATATAAGAGATTGAAACCTCGTAAGGGCCACCTACTCTCAAATTTAACAAATTAAATCTACCGTCCTCATTAGATATAGCACCATAAGTTGTGCCTGTTGGTGTATGAACGACTACAATGTTAGCGCCAAATAATGGTTCATTAACATCATCAACGATAAGACCTTTAATATTAGAGGTCGTTACCTGGGAAAATGCTCCGAAGGAGACAAATAGAAGCACAAAGAATGCACAAGCCTTTTTAAACATAATTGAGTGAGTTTATAGTTTAAAACGAATTTAGCGCAAAAAAAAAAGAGTCATGCGAACATGACTCTTTTTTATAAAATATTTGTTAACTGTTTGTTAACAATTTTCTATTTGTTACCAACTACTTCAAAAGCAAAATCAACAACAACATCTCTGTGTAATCTGATTTGAGCATTGTAAGGGCCAGTTCTCTTGATAGCTCCACCTGCGATTGAGATGAATTTTTTCTCGATATCTTGTCCTTCTTTAACTAAAGCTTCAGCCAAATCAATGTTAGTTACAGATCCAAATAATTTGTCACCTGCACCAGATTTAGCAGAAATTTTAATTTCTAATTGTCTTAATGCTTCCGCAATTTTATTAGCAGCATCAACAATTTTCTTTTCTTTATGAGCTCTTTGCTTCAAGTTTTCCGCTAATACTTTTTTAGCAGAAACAGTAGCCATAGTAGCTAATCTATTAGGAATAAGGAAATTTCTTCCGTAGCCGTTTTTCACAGTTACTAAATCATCCTTAAAGCCTAAATTCTGAACGTCTTCTTTTAATATAAGTTCCATTGTCCGTTTTTTTTTATTTTAATAAATCACCAACATATGGCATTAATGCTAAATGACGAGCTCTTTTCACAGCTACAGCCACTTTTCTTTGGTACTTCAATGAAGTTCCAGTAAGTCTTCTAGGAAGTAACTTACCTTGCTCATTAACTAATTTAATTAAAAAGTCTGGATCTTTGTAATCTACATACTTGATACCAGATTTCTTAAAACGACAATACTTCTTTTGAGTATTTGTATCGATATTTAGAGGAGTTAAATATCTAATTTCTCCGTCTTTTTTACCTTTTGCTTGTTGTTCTATTGATGACATAACTTAAGCTTTAGTTTTTAACTTTGTTCTTCTTCTTTCTGCCCATGAAATAGCATGCTTATCTAACTTTACAGTTAAGAAACGCATGATACGCTCATCTCTTCTGAATTCTAATTCAAAAGGGGAAACAACTTCTCCTGTAGAACTAAATTCAAACAAATGGTAAAAACCACTTTTTTTGTGTTGTATTGGATAAGCCAATTTTTTTAGGCCCCAATTTTCTTTAGATACCATTTTGGCATCTTTGCTAATTAAGAAATCTTCAAATTTCTTAACTGTTTCCTCTATCTGAGTATCAGATAGAACGGGATTCAAAATGAAAACAGTTTCGTAATGATTCATATTAATATATTTTTAAGAGCGCAAAAGTAACAATAATTCTGAGTTTACACAAGATTTCTCTAAAAACTTCGTTATAAGATTCAGTATGTATAAACTTAACCTAAAAAAATAAACTTAACCTAAATTTTGATCATGTATTTTGCTGATTACACAACAAATTATACCATATTCACGTCTTTTGTTGTAGTTCATCGTGTTTTTTCAGTACTTTGCCTATGATTTAACCCCACAAATCAACCTTTTATGAAATTAAGAAGTATAATTGTAGACGATTCATCCATGCAGAGGATGGCAGTTGCTAAATTAGTAAACAATCATCCAAACTTAGCGTTGGTAGCTGAATACAGCAATGCAATTGAAGCAAAAAATGGAATTAAGAACAATGAAATTGACCTTATATTCCTAGATGTTGAGATGCCTATTATTAGTGGTTTTGATTTACTTGAATCATTAGACAATAGACCACAGGTAATATTAATTACCGGTAAACCAGACTATGCACTTAAAGCTTTTGAATATGATGTAACCGATTATTTGCATAAACCTATTACTATGTCAAGATTTGATGCCTCTGTAAAACGAGCCGTTGCAAAATTTGAACAGTTACATAGGATAAATGAAGATGAAGAGCATATTTTTGTAAAAAGTAATCTTAAAAAAAGAAAGGTTATTTTAAACGATATTAAATGGATTGAAGCTCTTGGTGACTATATTAAATTAGTTACTGATGAAGCTAATATTGTAATCTTATCTACAATGAAATCCTTTGAAGAACAATTACCAGACGATAAATTTTTAAGAATTCACAAATCTTATATTATCAATTTAGAGAAAGTAGAGAAGTTCAACAGTAAAAATGTTGAAGTAAGTGGGCGCTCTATTCCTTTAAGTAGAAATAAAAAGACTGAATTAGCTGAAGCACTTAACAACGTCTAAATTAGATATAATCTACATTATAGATTACTCGTACACTAGCATACTGCGAAATAGCATTAAAAGATTTTTCAATTCTTTTAATGCTATTTTTAGTTTTAGCCAAAGCCTGACCATTAGGAATTTTTATCAAAACATGTTTTAAATACTGGTTTCTAATTCTAGACACCGGAGGGAACTCAGGACCTAACACATGAATACCAAAGGCATTACGCAACCCTTTAGTAAACCACTCCGCAGCTTCATTTAGTTTATTGTAATCTTTATGTTTAAAGGTTACTTTTATAATTCTATTTACTGGAGGGTATTTATATTGCTGCCTTTCATACAACTGTTCCTTAAACATTCCTTCATAATCTCCCGTAGAAACTTGTTTTAGAATCTGATGGTATGGATTATAACTCTGGATAATTACCTTGCCTCTTTTTTTAGTTCGCCCCGCCCTACCCGATACTTGAGTAAGCAATTGGTAGCTACGCTCATGAGCTCTAAAATCCGGAAAATTTAGTAACGTATCCGCATTCATAATCCCAACTAAATTTACATTTCTAAAATCTAATCCTTTTGTGAGCATTTGCGTACCTACCAAAATATCTATTTCTTGCTGCTCAAAAGCTGTAATTATTTTTTCATACCCATATTTCCCTCGTGTTGTATCAAGATCCATACGACCAACCTTTACCTCAGGAAATAAAGTATTCAACTCTTGCTCTACTTGTTCTGTTCCAAAACCCTTAGTATCTAGTGTTGCACTTCCGCATGCCTCGCAAGCTAAAGGCACTGCAATATTGTAACTGCAATAATGACATCGGAGTTGTTTTTTATGTTGATGATAGGTTAAACTAACATCGCAATTGGGACATTGAGGAGAGTGCCCGCAAGTTGTACATTCCATGATAGGTGCATATCCTCTTCTATTTTGAAATAAAATTACTTGCGCTCCATTTTCTATCGTTTCTTTAATTTCATCCAGTAAGCGCTCAGAAAAATGACCTTTCATTCTCTTTTTTCTAGTCAACTCCTTAATATCAACCAGTTCTATATCTGGCATGAGAACATTGCCAAATCTTCTTAAAATACTAGCATAGCCATATTTACCGGTTTGTGCATTGTAATAACTTTCTACACTAGGTGTTGCCGAACCTAATAAAATTTTAGCTTTATGCAGTTTCCCTAAAACGATTGCTGTATCTCGTGCATGGTAGCGCGGCGCAGGATCATATTGTTTAAATGAACTTTCATGCTCTTCATCAATAATAACCAAACCTAAATCTGCAAAAGGCATGAACAATGCCGATCTTGCTCCGATTACGATTTGTGCCTTTGCTTTATTTGCCAAAACATTGTTCCAAACCTCTACGCGTTCTTGAACGCTATATTTAGAATGATACACGGCCACTTTTTCTCCAAAATATTCCTGTAGCCTAGAAATTAACTGTGTGGTTAACGCAATTTCAGGCAACAAATACAAAGCCTGTTTATTAGAACGAATACACTCTTCTATTAATTTAACATAAACCTCTGTTTTTCCCGAAGATGTTACTCCGTGCAATAAGGTCGGTAGATTTTGTTCAAATCCTTTTTTAATGTCTTTTAGCGCTTCTACTTGATATTCATTTAATGATTTTAAACTTTCGTTTTCACCATCCTCAAGATATACCACTCTATCTGTCTGTATAAAATATTCCTCAAGAATAGTTTTATCTATTAATGTTTTTATAATAGCCGAAGAACTTTTACTTGCCACTTCTAGCTCAGAAACTTTGATTGGTTTTTTAGTAGTCGCTTGTAATTGAAATAATGTAAGTACCACTTGACTTTGCTTAGGTGCTCTCGTCAAGGTATTTAATAATTCTTCTAATTTTTCTTCGGATTGATAGGCTTTCCCCATACGAACATAGCGCAGCATTTTTGGCTTATACTGTTCGTATACTTCTTCTTTCAGAATGATAATATTCTTTTTTAAGAGTCGGTTTAACACTGGAAGCACATTCTTTTTTTCTAAAATGGCGCTTATTTCTTGCACTCGTAATATAGATTGATGTTCTAAAGCTTCATAGACTAAAAACTCATCATCTAAAAGCTCATTTTCATCAGCTTGAAAGTTCTTGTTCTTTAAAATTAAGGTTTCACTTTCTAGCAAGAAAGCATTAGGTACAGCTGATCTAAAAACCTCACCTACACTACACATATAATAGGTTGCAATCCAAAACCAATGTTTTAATTGCGTGGCAGTTACCAAAGGAGTTTCATCTAATATTTGATGAATTTCTTTTGCTTCATACACCGCTGGAGGTGTTTGATGCACTTCATGCACCAAAGCAGTATATATTTTAGATTTCCCAAATGGAACAGCGACCCGCATTCCTGGTTGTAAAAAATCGGCTTCTGCATCGGAAATACTGTATGTAAACAGTTTTTCTAACGGTATAGGAAGAATTACATTGATAAAATAAGACATGCTACTGTGTTCTAATCTTTTACTCGTATCCAAGTTTGGGTTCGGTAAATAAATGCAAGATATCCTCGGACTTTAAGTTCATTGGAGTTGTCCGGATTTAACCAAATTTTACAACGAAAAGTCATTGCTTGTTCAGGATCAAATAAATGTTTTCCTTTCCATTCTCCGCCACCTTCATGTTTAGCCCCTTTGATAATTGTCATTCCTAAAACAGGCGTATCTTTTAAATCACCTTCACACTTGGTGCATTTGAAATTTTCCTTCCCGTCTTCTAATATTTGTACAACATCACCATACATCTGCCCATCTTTCTCATAAATTTTAATGACCCCTTTTGGTTTCCCGGTGCGATCATCTATTGTTTTCCACTCATCAAAGACAGATTGACTATACCCAAAATTTATTAAAAATATTCCTATAAAAAAAGGCAATAGTTTAAGCTGTTTCATCTTTCTGATTTAGATTATTTCGAACTGCGTTTATCGTTGCATTCAACTCAAAACCTAGCAACAATATATTAGAATTTAACCAAATAAACACCATTAATATTAATAATCCTCCTAAAGCTCCATATAACTCATTATAACGTGCAAATTTCTCTACATAAACCCCAAACAAATAGGAGGTAAAAATAAATAACAAGGTGGTCATTGTAGCACCTGCAGAGAAGAATTTTGCCTGCTTACCTTCAGCCGTTCCAAAATAGTACAATATTGCGGTAGTCAAATAAGACAAAATAATAAAGAACATGACTTTGGCAATCCGTACTCCCATAATATCGGTTTCCTCCAAGTTAGTACCGTATGTTTTTGTGACTAAATCACTGGCATATTCTACAATATAAAACTCAGAATACACAAAAGAAATTGCAGCAACTATTAGTAGAATGGATAATATTAAGCCAACAAAGAGCGCATATAAATATTGTCTGAAAAAATTTCTAGTTAGATTTACGTGGTACGAGTTTTCAAAACCACCAAAGATTGCATTGACACCATTTGCTACTAAAAATATGGAAATAACAAATGTAGAAGACAATAGCCCTCCTCTTTTTTGATCCTTAATTTGGATGAAAATTTCTTCGAAATAATCTCCAGTTGCATTTGGTAAAAATGATTCTAAAAAAGCTAGAAAATCAGCTTCAAAATTTGTCTCTCCATCAATCTGGATATAAGGAATTAAGAAAGGCAATAGACTCAATAAAAATATCAGCAAAGGAAAAAGCGCCATAAATAGGCTGAATGCAATGGCACTGGCTCTTGTAGATAGCGCTCCTTGTATTATTCCCGATAGATACATTTCTATAAGCTCATACAAAGAAAGGCCTTCAAAAGCAGCTAATTTTACCTTTTTTAGCAACCTTGCCAACCAATTTATAACTGGAATCTTATCTATTTTTTCTTCTATTGCTGTAGACATTTATACTGCTTTTAGGCTTAGATCCATATTGTAAACAGAATGTGTTAATGCTCCAGAGGATATATAATTTACGCCACACTCCGCATACTCGCGAATGGTATGTTCATTTATCCCTCCAGAAGATTCTGTTAAACATTGATCTCCTATTAACTTAACAGCAGTCTTGGTATCTTTAAATGAAAAGTTGTCTAACAAAATTCTGTACACACCTTTGGCATCAAGAATTTGCTGTACCTCATTTAAATCACGAGCTTCGACTATTATTTTTAAATCTCTATTTGTTTCTTTTAAATACTGCTTTGTTTTTTCAATAGCTTTCCCTAAACCTCCGGCAAAATCTATATGATTATCCTTTAGCATAATCATATCATACAATGCGAATCTATGATTTTCTCCTCCTCCAATTTTAACCGCCCATTTTTCTAAGGCTCTAATTCCTGGAGTCGTTTTTCTAGTATCAAGAATTTTTGTTGCAGTACCTTCCAATAATTTTACAAAATAGTTTGTTTTAGTAGCAATAGCACTCATCCTTTGCATCGCATTTAAAACCAAACGTTCTGATTTTAAGATGCTTTGAGAACTCCCTGTTACATAAAAAGCTATATCACCATGCTTTACTTTATCTCCATCTTTTAAAACTGTTTCAATTTCTAGATCTTGATCTACATAATGAAATACCTGTTTTGCAAAATCTATCCCTGCAATAATACCAGTATCTTTCACTAAAAGTTTTGCTTTACCTGTTGCTGTAGGAGGTATACAAGCTAGAGAGCTATGATCTCCATCTCCCACATCTTCACGAATGGCATTGGCTATGATTAATTCTATTTCTGTATTGAATTGCTCTTTTGAAATCATCGAAAATTTTTCTTATTTGCTAATTTACTAAATACTTTACTTAGAGAAGACTCCCTATAAATTTATATTCTTTATTCTTAAACGTAAAAATTCTGATTAAATTTGCCCTATGACAATCAAACTTTTAGCCATCGGAAAAACAGACAGTTCTCATCTGTCTCAACTTATTGAAGAATACGAAAATAGACTTAAACATTATATCAAATTTGATTTAGAATTAATCCCAGATATTAAAAACACTAAAAATTTATCTGAAGCCCAACAAAAAGAGAAAGAAGGTGATGCTATTTTAAAAAAAATAACGAACACCGATGTCTTAATCTTATTGGATGAAAATGGAAAACAATTTACTTCTATTGATTTTTCTAATTATTTACAAAAAAAGATGAATTCAGGAATTAAACAACTGGTCTTTGTAATTGGCGGTCCTTACGGTTTTAGTGATGCTATTTACAACAAAGCACAAGGCAAAATAAGTTTATCTAAAATGACCTTCTCTCATCAAATGATTCGTCTTTTTATTGTAGAACAGGTATATAGAGCGTTTACCATTTTAAAAAATGAACCTTACCACCACCAATAGCACCTACTTTTTTCTAACAAATAATGCATCCAACTTACTCAATAACGCATCAAATTTACTTATTTCTTCCTCTTTACTCTCTAAAGACTTTAGCATATTTTCTGACACTTCATTAAGCGCATCTAACTCCGTAACAACACAAGCCACTAGATCTTCCTTATTTTCTATTTTTCGCTCAATTTTAAGCACATGCTGGAGGTCTTTTATATTCTTCATATGTGAAGCATATGCGTGTGACTGATGCCAAGAAATTTCTTTAAGCTTTTGATTCTGACTCGTTGTTTTACTAATGATAGGATTTACAATATAGAATATCTCAAAGAGAATAATAAAAAGAGACAACACAGCCAATTCTATCTCAATGATCATAATCGTTTTTATTTCTTCTTCCGATTCTTTTTGAAATTTAAGAACGATACCATCCATAATACTTAAAAAACTATCCACATGATTTGTTAGCTCAATGACCGGTATTTCAGAAAAATGGTCCACATCATTCAATTTCGAATAGATATAATCTAAATGGGGTTGCAATTTTTTAAACTCGGCTATAATTTCAGCATTTTCAACAGGATAGAAGCCAAACTTTTCATCCCCATTTTGTAAAACTTCATCTGTTCTATATAGTTTAGCCAAGGCTACTTTCAATTCCGAATAATCGCACTCAGAGTACTTACATTCATAGTAATTTTTTAACACTAACTGGCTAAGCATACGTTGTTTACCTGCGACATTGATAACAGCAGCCATACGCTCTTGGTTTCTCAAAGAATATTGAATTATCGATTGAATTAAAACCGTCAGCACAATGATCGTAATGACTAATAAATAATATTTATAAAATTTTTTCACGTACTTAATTTGTGCCTAAACAGTTTTAAAAGAATTTTCCTACAAGATATTTGAAATCTATTTTACCAACAACAAATTGTTGTGAAACACTTGTTTATCGATAGCTAAAGGCTCTAAATAAAAAAAAGTCCAAGAAAAAATTCATTGGACTCTTTAATATATGATCAATTATCTTTAATAAAGAACTCTAAATTTAATGGTGTTTTCTATCTTCTTTAACTCCTTTATCACATCTTTATTATATTCTTTGTTCACATCTGATATAACATAACCTACTTCATTATCTGTAGATAAATATTGTCCTGTAATATTCAATTCATATTCAGCCAAAACTTTATTTACCTTCGCCATAACCCCAGGAACATTCTTGTGAATGTGCAGGAAACGGTGTGATTTATTTTGCTTAGGCAAACGAATATTAGGGAAATTTACAGCATCCACTGTATTTCCTGTATTCATATAATCCATAATTTTATTCGGTACAAAATCTGCTATATTTGCTTGCGCCTCTTCGGTACTACCACCCACATGCGGGGTAAGAATAACATTATCTAGACCTTTAAGTTCAGTTTCAAACTCACCATTACTTCTTGGTTCTTCTGGAAAAACATCTATAGCTGCACCTGCCAATTTACCACTCTTTAAGGCTTTTGCTAACGCAGGAATATCTACAACAAAACCACGCGCTAAGTTTATGAAAATAGCACCATTTTTCATTTGGTTAATTTCTCTTTCCCCTATAAAATTAAGGTTAGCCTTATTGTCATCTATATGTAGGGTTACTACATCTGAAATATTTAATAAGTCTTCAAGGGTATTACATTTTACAGCATTCCCTAAAGCCAATTGATCATTAACATCATAATAATATACACGCATCCCTAAAGCCTCTGCTAAAACAGACAATTGTTTTCCTATGTTACCATACCCAACAATACCTAAGTTTTTACCACGTACCTCTCTAGAATTCGCTGCTGTTTTATTCCATTGTCCTTGGTGTATTTCTGTACTACGCGTAAATACGCTACGCATAAGCATAATAATTTCGCCAATTGCTAATTCTACAACAGAACGAGTATTACTATAAGGAGCATTAAACACTACTACTCCTTTTACTTTACAAGCATCTAAGTCTATTTGGGTGGTCCCAATACAAAAAGCACCAACAACCATAAGCTTATTTGCTGCTTCTAGTACATTTTTAGTTACTTGTGTTTTAGAACGTATACCAAGTACATGTACGCCTTTTATTTTTTCTATTAATTCTTCTTCTGTTAAACTGTGGTTAACGGTTTCTACGGAGAAACCTGCTTCAGATAGACTTTTAAACGCATCTGGATGCACATTTTCTAACAATAACATCTTTATCCTATTTTTAGGATAGGAGATTTTTCTAGGTAAATCGTTCACAAATAAAAATTCATCAAGGTTAGGTGTAATATAATCTGCATTTTTTGCAGCTTTTTCTCGGTGTACATTTTCGGTATACGCAAAAAACTTATGCGCGATTCCTGCTTCTCTCATTACATAATCGCTATAGCCATCACCAATAACTTGAACCTCACCGTCAAGATTCATATTTTTTAGGCAATCTATTTTACCATTATGCATCGCTAAAACATTGGTTTCATCAAAACCAACTATTTTACCTTCTTCATCAAATTTAAACGTATTAGCATATACTCTATCTGAAGGAATGTTATACTCCTTTACAATAGGATCTATAAACTCTTTAAACCCACAGGATATTACATAAATATCATCGGCATAATCTCTAAAAAAGTCCTTATTAGCTTCTATAGATTTTGAGATTTTAGTCTTTAACTCCTCTACTAAAATTGGTAAATCACTTTCGTGAGCATTTAACAATTTAATTCTGCGCTCTAAAGATGTGGTAAACGAAATATCACCATCAATACCTAAATTGGTAATTTCCTGAATTTCATTAATAATTTCTTCTTTATTGGACCTGCCTTTGAGTGTGATTTCCGCTAAAACATCAAGTGCTTCAACCCGCGTTAAAGTACTGTCAAAATCAAATACATACTTTCTTCCTGTTGCAACCATTTTTTGAATAAAATTAAGCCATAAAAGTAAAAATTTATTTGCTCTGATTCTTTGAAATAATACTAAAACTACTATCGAATTAGTAATTGTAACATTTTGATGTAGAATTGTTTTTATGAACCCTATATAATTATCAAAATCGCAATTTATTCTTCGCTCTAAAATATTTTACCTGAGAAATGAAAGTATTTCTTTTGAAAAAGATGCTGTTTTATGCGCTTCATTATGAACTCCTTTGATGATCACAAATTTGCTCTTGGGAATTACCGCATGCAATTCTCTAGGATTCCCATTTTCCAAATCTTTATCTCCTGCTATGATTAACACTTTTGCCTTTATTTTTTTAAGCTCCATTACCGGTGTTACAGGTTGATAAAGCTGTAAATAATGCAATGCTTTTAAATTAGCATGAATAGATGTTGCATAAGCCACTGCTCCTTTTGTTTCTTCTGTTAACACTGCTCCTTCTGCAAATGCATTTGCAAACAAAATACGTCTGTCCCATTCAGGATTCGTAAAATCTAAGCCCATACCGCCTAATACTGCTTTTTTTATTCGCTTATCAGCAGTCAGCCATTTGGCAGTAACAATACTCCCTCTAGAATACCCTACAACACCAAATTTTTTAATTTTCAAATAAGAGATCAATGCTTGTAAATCTTTTACTTCGGCATCCTCTTGATAAAACGCTGCCTCATTTGATGTCTCAGACAACCCATTACCTCTTAAATCTGGAACAATAACCCTATATCCTTTTTCTATAAGTTCCTTTTTCAAAATAGTAGCTTCCCAAGAACTGCCTGAATTTATAAATCCATGCACTAAAACAACCACGCTCCCATTTCCTTCATCTGAATACGCAATTTTCGCCCCATCAAAAGAAGAAAAGAATTGTGTTTGAGCATTTACAATAAATGAAATTTGCAAAAAAAATAAAACAAGAATATATCTCATACTTTTAGAAGCTGTTATACACGATACCTGTTAGAATTGCCATTCCGAAACTCAACAAGGTCCCAATTAGAATGTATTCTGTTAACTCTCTACTATTACTCTCTTTTAAATCATTAAATCTAAAAACCGATTTTGCTGCGATTAGAAAACCAATTACCTCCCAATGGCCTGCAATTAAAAAAGTGAGCACAAAAAAGCGTTCTATTATCCCTATATACATTCCTGCATTGGGCAGAGACTCGTGATCATCTTCAATATGTCTAGACATTCCTTCCAACAGTTTACTGATCACTATTGCTGCAGGAAAACTAACAAAGACAAAAGCTGTAACCAAATTAAGGTCTATTTGATCAATTAACGCAGCAGTATGCTGAAACAAATCTCCATAATAAACACACCCATACAATACTGCTATGTGCAGTACTTGGTCTATAAAAAAAGGAATGCTTTTATTTTTAAAACTTGGTGTGACATAAAGTTTTAACAGGTCTATACCGTAATGCGAAACAGCAATAACAAGGGCTATTTTCCAATAGCTTAAATCCCATAACAACAATAAGGTTAAAGCAAAATGAATTAACGAATGATAGTAGATGTATTTAGATTTTATTTTCTTTTCTTCTTTATCTTTTACCCATTTAGTAGGTTGAAAAATAAAATCTCCTAGCAAATGTGCTAAAAAGAGCTTGGTAAATAACATCATATTATTCTTGTTTAACTATATCTTTATAAAAAGCTAATATTTCTAAAACTAGGTCTAACCTTGCTCTTTTTTGCCTCTGGCTGACTGCCGACTGTTTTATGCCCAATTGATCTGCAATTTCCTGTTGTTGTAAATCTGGGTTTTCTAATGAAAGTGTAATAATTTCCGCAGAAACAACACTCCAATCATCCATAAAATCTAATGCCAATTTAAGTATTAAATTTAATATTTTCTCTAATTTCTCATCGGCAGTAGCTAAGGCTAATTTTAGTTTTTGCTCTTTTAAGGTTTCAAAAATCCGACCTGAATACTGATATGCACTGCCATTAGACTCACTTATTTTGGATCCAACAAAGGTTTCTTCCCCCAAACCAATACCCATACGAACATCTAAACCTTTTATCGTTTTAATTTTAGCCTTAATGAGTATTGCGGTTTTAAGTGCATCAACAATGGAAACCTTTAATTGAAATTCATCGCCTCGAAAAACATCCCAATCTTGTGGCGCGTCTCCTATTTCCGATAGTTGTTTTTTTAAAACCCCCATCCATTCCGAAGCTTTATAATGTTCAGAATTTACAATATCACCTGTTAGTACCGCAATCATATATATAAGTTAAAATGCTAATATACTAAAATATAAGCAAAATAAGTAATAATAAAAAATATAAGCTTAAAAGCTAATATTAAAACCATCTCCTGACATTTTTCAAATATGCACTATACTTAGAACCAAACTTATTAAAGAGCGCTTCCTCCTCAGGAATTATTTGAAAAGCATTCATATAAGAAACAAAACCAGCCGCTATTAAAAAATTAAAGGCATTTTCTAAATATAAACCCCAAGCCAAAAGCGCGAACAACAACCCCAAATACATAGGGTTACGGCTGTAATTATACAATCCTCCCGTGACCAATTGCGTTACATTTTGAGGCTTTATTGGGTTAATAGTCGTATGCTTTTTAACCAATTGAACAATAGCTACCAGTCCAATAATACCACCCAAACCTATTAAAACATATATAAAATAAATACGCCCTGTAAAGTCAAAATGACCGAATGGTAAAAAACGAGCAACACCAAACATTATCAACGCTGCTAAAAGCCAAACTATCGCTGGCGGTAATTTTAAATACATCTGATAAAATATAAACGATTAAAATACTATTTTTGAATTAAATGACATTACACTAAAATGGAAATTGTTTTTGCAACGCACAACAAAAATAAGGTATACGAAGTTCAATTATTAGTACCTGAACATATAAAAATTCTTTCGTTAGAAACTATAGGCTGTTATGATGAAATCCCTGAAACAGCAGATACACTAGAAGGAAATGCTAAAATTAAAGCGGACTTTGTGACCAAAAACTACAAACTCCCTTGTTTCGCTGACGATACAGGTTTACTTGTAGCTAGTTTAAACGGTGCTCCAGGAGTTTTATCTGCAAGATATGCTGGAGCACAAAAAGACTCTGAAGCTAATATGGAAAAACTTTTAGTGGCTTTAAAAAACAAAGAAAATAGAAAAGCTAGATTTGAAACTGTTATTGCATTAAATTTAAACGGACAACAACTGTTGTTTAACGGAATAGCTTCTGGGGAAATTACCCCCACTAAAAGCGGAACTAAAGGCTTTGGCTATGACCCTATATTTAAACCAGAAGGTTACGAAAGCACTTTTGCTGAATTGCCCGTAGAAATCAAAAATAAGATTAGTCATCGCGGAAAAGCAATGAAAAAACTTATTGATTATTTAAACAAAATGGAGAAATAGAAGAATTTCATAAACACAAATATTTATAAATCAGTTTGTTACAAATTAAATAATGTAATTTTAAATTTAATTTATTATCTAATTAATTAGCAGTACCTTTGCAGCTTTAAATAACGCCGCTGGTATAGCATGTGTTGCGCTGAGTCTAAATAGGTTATAAAAAATAATCGCTCTATGCAACAGACATATTTGCGATTAACAATAACATATTATGACAAAATTTGAAGCGTTAGGCCTTAAAAAGTCTATCTTAGACGCTATTACAGACATGGGTTTTGAAACCCCTTCTGATGTACAAGAAAAAGCAATTCCAATATTACTAGGTGAAGATACAGACTTAGTTGCACTTGCTCAAACGGGTACAGGAAAAACAGCAGCATTTGGTTTTCCATTAATTCAAAAAATAGATGCAGATAGTAGAACCACTCAAGGTTTAATATTATCACCAACTCGTGAACTTTGTTTGCAGATTACAAATGAAATGCAATCGTATTCTAAATACGAAAAGAACATTAATGTTGTTGCTATCTATGGTGGTGCTAGCATCACTGATCAAGCAAGACAAATTAAGCGTGGTGCACAAATTATCGTTGCGACTCCTGGTCGTATGAAAGATATGATGAGCCGTGGATTAGTTGACATCTCTAAAATTGATTACTGTATTTTAGATGAAGCTGATGAAATGCTTAACATGGGATTCTTTGAAGATATCAAAGAAATTCTTTCTGACACTCCAAAAGAAAAAAGCACATGGTTATTCTCTGCAACAATGCCAAGAGAAGTAGCTACAATTGCTAAAAAGTTTATGCGTAGTCCACAAGAAATTACTGTGGGAACAAAAAACTCTGGGGCATCAACAGTACAACACGAATATTATGTAGTTAGTGGTCGTGATAGATACCCTGCATTAAAAAGATTAGCAGATACAAATCCTGATATTTTCTCAGTTATCTTCTGTAGAACAAAACGAGACACTCAAAAAGTAGCAGAAAGCCTTATTGAAGACGGATACAACGCTGGTGCTTTACATGGCGATTTAAGTCAAAACCAAAGAGATTTGGTTATGAGTTCTTTCCGTAAAAAACAAATACAAATGTTAGTTGCAACTGATGTTGCTGCACGTGGTATTGATGTTGATGATATTACACACGTAATTAATTATCAATTACCAGATGAAATAGAAACCTACACTCACCGTAGTGGTAGAACTGGTAGAGCTGGTAAATCTGGTATCTCAATGGTTATTATTACCAGAAGTGAACTTAGAAAAATTAAAGCTATAGAGAATAAAATTGGTCAAAAATTCATCACAAAAAATATTCCTAGCGGAATGGAAATTTGTGAGATTCAATTATATCACTTAGCAAACAAAATAAAAGATACTGAGATCAACGAAGAAGTTGAATCTTATTTACCTGCAATAAATGATGTCTTTAAAGATATCGACAGAGAAGAGCTTATTAAGAAAGTAATTTCAGTAGAATTTACACGTTTCTTTAATTACTACAACAAAACTAGAGATTTAAATTCTGGAAACTCTGACCGAGGAGATAGAGAAGAAAGAGGCAGCAATACTGGTAGTGGTGAAATACCTACTAGTGGTTCTGTTCGTTACTTTATCAATGTTGGAGAAAAAGATGAATACGATTGGATGTCACTTAAAGACTTCTTAAGAGATACTTTAGAAGTAGGTCAAGATGATATTTTTAAAGTAGATGTTAAAGAAAGTTTCTCTTTCTTTAACACTGATGCTGCAATAACTCCTAAAATTTTAGAGACTTTTAAAGACTTTAAGGTTGATGGTAGATTTGTAAATGTTGAGATTTCTAGCAACCCAGGTGGTGGCGGAGGTCGTGGAGGAAGAGATCGTAACCGCAGTGGCGGTGGCGGTGGAAGAGATCGTAATCGCGGTGGCGGTGGCGGCGGAGGAGACTTCAAAAAACGCAGATCTTCATCATCAAGAGATGGTGGTTATGGAGGTAGTTCTGAAGGAGGATCATCTAGAAGAAGATCTGATTCTGGTTCAGGATCTAAATCTGGTTCACGTAGTGGAAGTAGAGAATCTAGTAGCGGCAGCAAAAGCAAACGCAGAAGCGGCTTTTTCTAGTCTAAAATTTAGTTAATTTCATATTAAAAAATACGCTTCGGCGTATTTTTTTGTTTTGTTTAGTATTTTAGGCCTTTCTTTGTCAAACGTAAGAATCACCATAAATACTGCACTATTGCATTTTTTAAAGTGAATTACATCTGACGCATTTAAATATTTATTTTCAGATGAAGAACAACCTTATTTATATATTTTTATTTGCCTTTGTTACTATTGGATTTTCTCAAGAGACTCAGGAAAAGAACGAATTCTTAAAAGCTATTGTGGTAAACGCACAGGACGGCTCTTTAATGGAAAGCGTACATGTTGTAAACTTAAATCAAGTCGTAGGAACCATTACCAATGAAAAAGGAGAGTTCAACATCCTAGCCATGGCTAATGATACCTTATACTTTAGCTATTTGGGTTTTAAATCTCAAAAAGTTCGTGTCACCAATGACATGTTAAAGTTCAAGAATACAAAAATCACCTTAACAGAACTTGCATATGCCCTTGAAGAAGTAATCGTTACCTCATATGATTTAACTGGTTACTTAGAAATCGATGTTAAAAACTTACCTTTAAACGATTCTTATCAATATAGCATTTCAGGATTAAATACGAGTTATGAAGCTGGTAAAAAAAATCCGAGTGCCGTAACCAAAGTTCTAGGGGCTATTCTAAACCCCGCAGATTTATTGCGGAATTTATTCGGCAAAAAGCCGAACCAAATGAAAAAGCTTAGAAAAGTTAAAGAAGATGATGCCATTAAAGATTTATTGGCTTCTAAATTTGACCGAGAAACGCTAATGGAACTATTGCATATTGAAAAAGTAGATATTGAAGACATCTTAAACAACTGCAATTATTCTAAATCTTTTATTGCAACCGCAAACGATTTGCAAATTCTAGATGCTATTAGCGGGTGTTATGAAGATTACAAAGTCTTAAACCGTAAAAAATAGTGATTTTTAATACCTAAGCATTCTAAATAAATTTTCTATTTTCATTATCATTTTATAGCTTTAACGAAAATAAATAATAATGAAAAAAGTCCTGCTATTGCTATTAGGATTTGTTCTTTTCATCTCTTGTAAGGAAGAAAAAAGCACCCCTAAACCTGAACAATCAAACACACCTAAAAATAGCATAGTTACTCCTAAAAAAAATCCTTTCGTTTGGGAAGGAGCTAATATTTACTTTTTACTTACCGATCGTTTTAACAACGGAGATCCTACCAATGATGTAAACTTTGAAAGAACCGAAGAAACAGGTGTTCTAAGAGGTTTTATGGGAGGAGACCTAAAAGGAATCACGGCAAAAATAGAAGAAGGCTATTTTACAAAACTAGGCATCAATGCCATTTGGTTTACTCCTGTTGTAGAGCAAATTCATGGTGCAACAGACGAAGGCACTGGCAATAGTTATGGTTATCATGGTTATTGGACTAAAGATTGGACTGCACTAGATCCTAATTTTGGTACGCGAGAGGACTTAGAAGCAATGGTAAAAACTGCACATGAAAACGGAATACGCGTTTTAATGGATGTTGTTTTAAACCATACCGGTCCAGTAACAGCTATTGATCCTGTTTGGCCAGAAGAATGGGTACGCACAGCACCTACCTGTACTTTTGAGAATTACGAAACAACCACAGCCTGTACATTAGTAAAAAACTTACCAGATATTAAAACAGAAAGTGATGAAGAAGTAGCACTACCCGATCATTTATTGGCCAAATGGAAAGCAGAAGGTAGGTTAAGTTCTGAATTGGATGAATTAGATTTATTCTTTAAACGCTCTGGTTGCTCCAGAAGCTCAAAAGCCTACATTACAAAATGGTTGACAGATTATGTAAATGATTTTGGAATTGATGGTTTTAGGGTAGATACTGTTAAACACGCTGACGAAAGTGCTTGGAATGAACTTTACAAACAAGCTTCTATTGCTTTTGATACTTGGAAAAGGAAACACCCAAGTGCCGTTTTAGATAGTAATCCATTTTATATGGTAGGTGAAGTTTATAATTATGGTATTTCCAGTGGTCGCGAATATGATTTTGGAGATAAAAAAGTAGATTATTACAATTACGGATTCAAAAGCTTAATCAATTTTGAACTTAAGAGTGATGCTAAAAAAGACTACGAGACCATTTTTAAAAAGTACAACACCTTATTACAATCAAAACTATACGGCAAAAGCGTAGTAAATTATTTAACATCACATGATGATGGGCAGCCTTTTGACAAAGAACGCCTAGATCCTTACCATGCCGCGAATGTATTATTACTTACTCCTGGGGCTTCACAAGTGTATTACGGGGATGAATCTTCACGAAGCCTAACCGTAGAAGGTGCACAAGGTGATGCTACATTACGCTCGTTTATGAATTGGAATGAAATAGACAGCTTACCTGAAACAAAAAAAATACTGACCCACTGGCAAAAACTAGGTTCTTTTAGAGCAAAACATCCTGCAATTGGGGCAGGTACACATAAAATGCTTTCCAAAACCCCTTATGTTTTTGAGAGAACCTACGCAAATAATGAATACAAAGACAAAGTAGTCATTGGCTTAAACCTCCCCAAAGGAAAGAAAACACTTAGCGTAAAAGGATTCTTTGGTGACGCAACTAAATTACGAGAAGCCTATTCTAACACCCTTCTTGTGGTCAATAAAGGTAAAATTGAATTAGACAACGAGTTTGATATAGCCCTCCTAGAGTTGGTAGAATAAATAGTATGCTAAAATTTTACTAAATAATCAATACCATTTTCATAAATACGCTTCCTTTACTCCCTGTTTCATTTTAGTGTACAATGCATATTAAAAGACGCGTGTTTATTAAGAATCTTATTTTAGGGCTTTTAGGGGTTGTTGGGTTCATCTATCTCGATAGTTTTTGGATAGAAAAATACATCATTGATTGGAATACACATGATCTCAGCGATGCTACAAAAGCTAAAATAAAGATTATTCAGTTGTCTGATTTGCACTTAAAAGAGATTAAATATTTTCATAAGACAATCGCTGAGAAAATCAATACAGAAAAACCAGATATTATTGTATTTACAGGAGACACCATATCCAGAAGAAATACTTACCATATTTTAGAACAACTCTTAGATCTTATTGATCCTAACCTCTTAAAAATAGCTATTCTTGGCAATAAAGAATATGATGCACGGGTAGATCTGGACACTTTAAAAGCAACTTTTAAAAAGTACAACGGTATTGTTCTTATCAATGAGCACTATGTTTTCAAGAAAGCAAATAGAGCTATAAACATCGTAGGAATTGATGATTTTTTACGCGGCAAACCCGATTTTTTAAAAGCAATTCATAATATCGATAAAAAAATCGAAACAATAGTTTTAAACCATTGTCCTGCTTACACGGATGTTATTGACACCTTGAATATTGAAGAAAACATAAACATTAAACTCGTACTCTCGGGGCATACCCATGGAGGACAAATTACTTTTTTTGGCATTCCATTTTACACCCCTGGAGGAAGTGGAAATTACCTTAGAGGTTGGTATAAAAAAACGACTACAAAAATGTATGTTTCTAAAGGTATCGGTACCACAGTACTTCCGATTCGTTTTTTTGCTAGAGCAGAGGCCTCAATATTTTATATGGGGGCTTCACACCCCAATACCTCCCGGTAGAGTTCCTGATTTATCGTACTGTCGGACAATCAAACTTATCTCGGACTGATTTTTGGTAGATTAAAGCTTTTTTCTCTAAAAATAGAAAGTGGCCTTCCGACTTAGCGGCGACCACTTTAAAGTCAAGTATAAATAATTGCTTACAAATCTAATCTTAAAAAGGTGTCGTCAGCAAATTCAATAAGTTCAATACCGTTTTCCGATGAATATAGTATCCTTTGAACGACCGAGTTTTCGGTACAGGGGGTGAAGACATACACGTTGGTAAACTGAAAGCCGTGAGAGGTGATTTCCTTTCTTAAATTTTCTAAGTTTTCAACGATTCCGTCACATTCCAATAAAACGAATCTTTGCGTTGGATCTTGAATCAAATCAATTGCGAACCCTAGATTATCATTTCTATCTGTACCTACCGAAATCTGTATTGTTAAATTTTGCTCCGCAATCTCTAGAATGGTTAATTCGTTTTCAATATTTGTGGCAAAACATTCCTCATCGTTACTGATATCCAGGTCTCGTATTTCATTGGTTTTTGCATCGTATTGGCCGGGTAAGGTTTCTGAATTTACATTTATAAAATTTACAATTGTTGTACTGGTAAAAGGTATAAGTTCCCTTTCCGTGTCGGTCAAGAGATTGTTTACCTCCCCATCATCGGAACAGTTTTCACAACCAGAGGACGACAACAATATTAGAATCAAAAATATCAAGTTTTTCATTGTATTGTTATAAGTTAAAAAAATTAATCACATGATGCTGTAAGCGTATAAGAAAATAATTGATTCAGCTCGGCGGTAGTTACCCCATTGGGTCGAACATTGTTAAGTTTATCTCTCCAAGTTGTCTGATACCTAGATCCGTTAAGAGCTGATTGTATTTGCGATAGGGTATAGCCAGAAACATTGTCTGTTGGTCTTAAGTTTGGCACTGGAAGTGGTAAAATATTTCTTTGGTTCGTGATATCAATTAAATCGATTACTATTGGTGTATATTCAGTCATTCCAGCAGGTGTTTGTAGTTGTGTACCTGAGTTCCAGCCAGTAAATGATGTTGTGGTTTCATTAAAATAACTAGAATCATATCGGTCGTATCTTCTGTTCGTAATTATGGTCTCTACGCCTTCCGCCCAGCTTTCCAAGAGTATGCCCCTTCTACAACTATTCGCCACTATTGAAAACATTCCTGGATCCATTTCACGATGGCCGGCATGTGTAAGTTCATGGGTAGTGGTTGCAAATACCCCATCACTTCCTCTGTAAGAACCATTTCTGATTCTAGTTATCCTAATATCTGAAACTATACCGCTTAACAATGCAGGTCTATGTTGAGAGCTTACATCGTTATCGTAAACGGCCTTGATTTCACAGAACCTCGGTCTTCTAAGGCTGTACTGTGGAATCCATTTTGTATGGTATTCCCATGCGGCATTTTGAATCAAAGAATAAAAATGAGCTCTTCCCGAACCAAAATATTGGTTCCATGCCCCATATTTATAAGTGCTTGTACCCCTATGCCTTGCTTCTACCAATACGGTGCCTTGATTTATTCTGAACCTGGTAGGACTATTAAAATAAACAGCATACTTTACCTTCTTCGTTCTAGTCGAACTACTTATAAAATTTCCCAAGGAGTTCGTTCTGGTCTTTTTTATTACGATAAGACCCCATTTCCTGATTTTGATCTCGGCATCCGCAACACCTATTACCCTATTAGAAGTTGATAGTGCATCCTCCAAAACGGTTACCCTACCGTTAGGACTCCATCTTCTAGCGCTTAGGCTTTCATCCTGATAGTTCGAGTAGTCAATATTAAAATCTTGTAAATTAAGATTCTCATCCATTATATCTTTATAGCTGACAGTTTTACCCTCCTTGTCTGTATAAACATACTTTTCAAGCTCGTCAGAATCAAGGTTGTTGGTAATCTTGACAGCTTCCGTCTCTAGCATACTCAAAAAATTCAATCCATATTTTCTTACCTTAGCGGAAGTTTTGTCCAAGGGAAGATAAACGAACTTTTCTTTTTCGGCGTCGAGTATATCCTCTTCATCAAGGGGAAAGTACATTTCCTCAAGTTTTTCATGCTTTATGTCAGCAGGAAATTTGTAATCAACTGGAAATATAGAATACTGATAGCTATAGGGTAGCGATGGGTCCAAAGACGGGTCAAAATAGCCTACGCCGGATTGGTCTACCTCATAATCCAAAGGCTCGTTCACTATGTCGAGAATTTCATCATCGATAAGTCTTAGATATTCTACGGAATCTTTGGGTAGAAATCGGTAATAGTAATGAGATGCCTTTATCTCGTCACTGGTCTTGGCTGACTTAGCTTGAGCATTTTTTTTAACCGTATTGTTCTCGATTAGATTATCGTAGGCGACTTGCATGTTCGCAACCGTAAAAGGGTTGTTAAGCTTCTTTCCCAATATAGTAGTTTTGTATATTTCGACCTGTTCTCTTGAAGAAATATCTTCCTGTTCGTAATCCAAATCTTTCTGACAAGAGAAGATTAATAAGGTGCTGATAATTACAAAAGTTAAAATAGGACATCGATTTCTCATTTTAACTGGTTTTAATAGCTGTTTATAAATTCTTACAAACGTAATGTTAACTTTTGTAATCATTTTATGATACATGAAATATTAACCTAATGATTAGCTTTTCATAATGTTAACTGTTGATTATAAAATTAAGAAAGCACCAGCCCTTGAGATATGATTCAGTAAAGCTAGTTTTAATATGTTATATTGATTTGCAACTTAAACTAAAGAGGAGCAGTTTTTTTGAAATGGACCAGTGATGCCTTATGAAAATTATTACTTAGCGTACGTTTTGTGACTATGGGCTTCATACCCGTATATCTAACTTACATATCGTGATAACACCCCTTCTATACTTTTAATAGACTTCTTCGTCCAATCAATTTGTTTGATAATTTTCTCATCATCGGTAAGCTGCCAATCATTGCGCTCTTTCTTCAATTTTGTGGTTAGACTTTGTAATATAATTGCTGCGGATACAGAAATATTTAAACTTTCTGTAAAACCAACCATCGGTATTTTTAAAAACCCATCTGCATTTTTTAATACCTCTTCACTTAACCCGTCTCGCTCAGTACCAAAAAAAAGAGCCGTCTTACCTTCTATTTCAAAATCATCCAGCAAACAAGAATCATCATGTGGTGTCGTTGCTATAATTTTATATCCATTTTGTTTTAATGTATCAATGCAACTTTTTGTATTCTCATACCTATGTATGTCTACCCATTTTTGAGACCCCATTGCTATTTGACTATCCAATTGATCGCCATACTTGCGTTCTATAAGATGTGCGTCTTGAATGCCAAAGATATCACAACTACGAACAACAGCACTCGTATTGTGCATTTGAAACACATCTTCTACTGCAACCGTAATTTCATATGTACGTTCCTCCAATATCTGAAGAAAACGTTGTTTGCGTTCTTCAGAGATAAATTCTTCTAAATAATTTAAAAGTTTTAAATCAATCATAAATCGAAGATAATAAAAATATAAAAATGTATATTTTTATAAATAAATTAGCGCACCATATGAAAAAAATTGTTGTTTTAACAGGAGCAGGTATAAGTGCAGAAAGTGGCATACAGACTTTTAGAGATGCAGATGGCTTATGGGAAGGATATGATGTTATGGAAGTTGCATCCCCAAAAGGGTTTGAAAAGAATCCTAAACTTGTATTAGATTTTTACAACCAACGAAGAAAACAACTTCTAAATGTACACCCCAATGATGCCCATTCCGCATTAACCACCCTCGAAAAATATTTTGACACTACCATCATTACCCAGAATATAGATGACTTACACGAAAGAGCAGGTAGCACATCGGTTATTCACTTACACGGAGAGCTGTTAAAAGCTAGAAGCACAAAAATATCTAGAATAGGAACTCCCGTGATTTTAGATTGGAAAAAAGACATGAAATTAGGTGATAAATGTATAAACGGACATCAATTAAGGCCCCATATTGTATGGTTTGGCGAGGCGGTGCCTTTACTGGATAAAGCTATTGAAATTACGCAAGAAGCAGATATTCTAATCATTATTGGAACATCCATGCAAGTATATCCGGCTGCAAGCCTTGTCAACTTTATAAAAAATGATACGCCTATTTATTTTATAGACCCCAGACCTAATATCACTAAAAATGACTTTAACAATTTAAGCATTATAGAAAAAACTGCTGTTGAAGGAATTCCAGAGTTAGTAGCGCAATTAATTAAAACCAATTAATGACGACAGATGCCCTGTATAAAACGCTAAACTCCGTAAATCACTCTAGAGAAAAAAGAGCAGAAATGGCAACACTTGTGTCTACAAATCCATATTTAATCGCTCCCTTATTAGAGATTGCATTTACCACAGACGACCCCATTTCATGTAAAGCATCTTGGGTTTTGGAGTTTAGCGCTAAAGAAAACTTACCTTACCTATTTCCTTACCTCAATCTTTTCACCGCTAACTTAGCAACAGTTCATTTAGATTCTTCAGTACGCCCTATGGCTAAAATATGCGAGTATTTAACGAAAAGCTATTTCTCAAAAACACCGAACAATACTCAGAAAGCTTTAACAAAAAAACATTTAGAAAAAATAACATCCGTTTGTTTTGATTGGCTCATTTCAGATCAAAAAGTTGCTGCACAAGCATATGCGATGACGAGCCTACTCTTACTGGGTGAAAAATTTAAATGGATTCTCCCAGAATTAAAAGTCATTCTAGAAAAAAATTATCCTGAAGGCAGTGCTGCATATAAAGCCAGAGCAAGGTTAACCTTAGCGAAGATAAAATAGGTTTTACCTCGGCAATTATTTACTTGTTAGTTTTTTAGCTGTTTAAGGAATCGCTATATTTACCGCTTCTATAAAACCAATCAATTTCTATAAAATGTCTTTAAACAAACTGAATGCGATTTCTCCGATCGACGGTCGCTACAGAAACAAAGTTGAAAAATTAGCAGATTACTTTTCTGAAGAAGCATTGATAAAATATCGAGTTCGTGTAGAAATCGAATATTTCATCGCTTTATGCGAAATCCCTTTACCGCAACTTTCTAGTTTTGATACTTCTAAATTTGAAACTCTAAGAGAAATTTATACTAAATTTTCTTCTGAAGATGCTTTAGCAATCAAAGAGATAGAAAAAACAACGAACCACGATGTTAAAGCTGTTGAGTATTTCATAAAAAATAAATTTGACGGTTTAAATTTACAAGCTTTTAAGGAGTTTATTCATTTTGGACTAACTTCTCAAGACATCAACAACACAGCAATTCCTCTTTCTTTGAAAGATGCTATGAACGAAGTTTATGTGCCACAGTATTTTGAAGTTCTAGAAGAACTAGAAGCATTAGCATCGGAGTGGAAAGACATACCTATGTTAGCACGTACTCACGGACAACCGGCTTCTCCTACCCGATTGGGTAAAGAAATTCAGGTCTATGTCGTGCGCTTAAAAGAGCAATTTAATTTATTGAATGACATCCCGAGTGCTGCTAAGTTTGGTGGTGCCACAGGAAATTACAATGCACATAAAGTAGCCTACCCTACCATTAATTGGCAGGAATTTGGACAAGAATTTGTACAAGAGAAACTAGGACTTTATCACTCTTTCCCAACTACACAAATAGAGCATTATGATCATATGGCCGCTTTATTTGATACTTTAAAAAGAATAAATACAATTATCCTTGATTTAGATCGTGACTTCTGGACTTACGTTTCTATGGAGTATTTCAAACAAAAAATTAAAGAAGGCGAAGTTGGTTCTTCTGCAATGCCACACAAAGTAAACCCTATAGATTTTGAAAATTCTGAGGGTAACTTAGGTATTGCTAATGCTATTTTTGAGCATTTGTCTGCAAAATTACCTGTATCTAGATTACAGCGCGATTTAACAGATAGTACTGTTTTAAGAAATATAGGCGTGCCCTTTGCACATACCATGATTGCTTTTCAATCTACATTAAAAGGTCTTAGCAAGTTATTATTGAATAAAGAAAAGTTTGAACAAGACCTAGAAAACAACTGGGCTGTGGTTGCAGAGGCTATACAGACAATTTTAAGACGTGAGGCTTACCCAAACCCATATGAAGCTCTAAAAGGCTTAACAAGAACTAATGAGAAGATAAATCAGCAATCTATTGCTACGTTTATTGATACGCTTGAGGTTTCTGATGCTATTAAAGCTGAATTAAAAGTAATTACTCCTAGTAATTATACGGGTATTTAAACGTGTAATAGCTTAAAAATTAAAAAGACCGCAAATTGCGGTCTTTTTTTATGCTTAATCGTAATGTAAATTACTTATTAATTTGAACTTCGTGTGGGTAAGGAATTTCAATTTTAGCTTTATCAAGTGCTAATTTAGAACCTTCGATCGTTGCAAAATACACATCCCAATAGTCTTCTGGCTTACAGAACGGTCTAACCGCTAAATTTACTGAGCTATCGGCTAAGGCCTCTACATTTACTGAAGGTGCAGGATCTTTTAATACTTTAGGGTTCGCAACAAGCATTTCTAAAAGCACTTCCTTAGCTTTTTTCATATCTTCTCCATAACCAATACCAACGGTAGTATCTACACGCATTTTTCCTTCTGCGGTATAGTTAATAATATTCCCATTCGCCATTGCTCCGTTTGGTACAATCGCTAATTTATTTTGTGGAGTGATTAATTTGGTAGTAAAAATTTCTATCTCTTTTACATTTCCTAAAATACCTTGCGCCTCTACTAAATCTCCAATTTTATAAGGTTTAAAGATCATAATTAAAACTCCGCCTGCAAAGTTTGATAAAGAACCTTGTAATGCTAAGCCTATAGCCAAACCTGCTGCTGCAATAACTGCTGCAAAACTTGTTGTCTCTACGCCTAGTTTAGAGATTACAATAATAATTAAGAATATTTTTAAAGCCCATGACAACAAGTTCATGATAAAACGCTTTAGTGATTCATCATAACTACCTTTATCTAAAACTTTATGAAGAGATTTTACTGCTTTTTTAATAATCCATGATCCAACAAGGTATAGAACTATTGCCATTAAAATCTTAGGACCAAAATCCATCACTAGATCAATTCCTTTATTCATCCATACTTCTGCCGTTCCTGCAGTCTCATTGATAACTTCTGCACTTTCTTCCATAATTCTAATTAGTGTTTAAATAATAATTCGTTAATAGTTACTGGCAAATTACGGATAATCAGTCAAAAAAATATCTATTAGCGTTAAAACATTTACCATTAGCGTCAAAAAAACCTCTTCATCTACGTATTGTAGACAAAGAGGCTTCCCTTTTTTTAATTATTTTCTATTTGAAGGCACCTAGCAAACCTTCTAACTGTTTGCCATCAAAATTAGATTTCTCCATCGCTTTTATTAATTGCATTAAGTTAGCAGGGTTCATATTATCGCCTAAAACGCGCACTAAAACAAACCCTTTATCATCGGTATCACCATAAATAATAACCTCATCTATAGCATCATCATCTCCTAAAAATTTAATAGAACCTTTACCGTAACTGGTATTCAACTTCATTAACTCTTGATACTTATCATTTTTTAAAATAGCTTTTACTTTTGCTTTCTCTGCTACGTAATCAGCTGCATTTTCTAAGGTTTTTTTAAAAGCCAATACATTCAACTTTTTAAGCGAGGCATATGCTTTCTTCTGCTCTGGGGTTAAATCTACCTGATCTATATTTAAAAGACTCGCTGGCAAATCAAAAGATAAGAAATTAGGGTTTTCTGCATTATCTACATAATACTCCTGAAGACTTTGGGTAGATGAACAACTAATAAATAGCACCATCAGTGCTATTCCTAAACTAAATTTTACTTTTTTCATTTTTATATCATTTAAAAAACAGCAGAAGGAATATCCAACTGCCGCTTTAACTTCTATTTTATTTTGCTTTTCCTGCCCTATTCAATTCTTTAGGAAGGTTCATTTTGTTCGTTAACGCTCCAATTTTATTTAAATTGATATCTCCTGTGATTGATACCAAAACAGTTTCAATATTTCTACCATTTAAATCTGTTTCCATCGTACCAATACCCGTTACAAACATTAACAACTCTTTTACATGATCTGCATCTCTACCTTCTCTAATAAAAAATTTCACATTAACATCTTCGTCTTTTACACGCATCAACTCTTCCATCTTAGAAGATTTTAAATACTTTTTAACTGTAGACGCCATTTCTGACGAAGTGGCCTTGTCTTCGGTCATAAACACCTTTAAGCTTTTAAGGCCACTGGCTATCTCCATAAAGTCTTTGGCTTCTTGATCACTTTCATCTATCCCGAGAGAACTAACAAAATTTATCATACTCTTATTGACGATTACAGATGACACGCGATCCATATCTTCATATTTGTCGAAAATAGATTGTGAAAATCCAAAAAAAGGTAAAGCTACGATTACTAAAAATAAACTGATTGTTTTCATGATTGATGATTTTTGATTGATTAATTATTGATTTTTCTTACCTGCATTATTTAATTCTTTCGGTAAGTTCATTTTACTTGTTAAGGAACCAATTTTATTTAAATCGATATCCCCTGTTAAAGAAAGCAGTACCGTTTCTACCTTTCTACCTCCTGCTTGTATGTTTTTAACGCCGGTAACAAACATAAGTAACTCACTTACGTGGTCATCATCTTTACCTGCTTTGATATAAAATTTTACGTTTGCATCTTTATCTTTTACACGCATTAGCTCTTCCATTGAAGAAGATTTCAAATACTTCGCCACATTTACAGCCATATCTGCTCCTACTGCTTTGTCTTCTGTGGTAAAAACTTTAAGACTACTTACGCTCTTGGCGATGTCCATAAAATCTTTAGCATCTTGATCATCTACTTCAACATCAATCTTACTTAAAAGATTAAACATGCTTTTGTTCACAATTACAGCAGATACATTATCAGAATCCTCGTATTTATCAAATAAGGACTGCGAAAAACCTATAAAAGGGGTAACGGCTAAGAATAATAGTATAAGGGACTTTTTCATGATTTTTTTTTTAATTATCGTTGTAAATTTTTTGTTTTGTTTGTTCAAACTCTTTTAAATAAGCTATCTTTTCTTTTCCTTTATTAAAGTTTTGTGCCAATAAATTCAAAGCTTTTTTTGTTTCTTGATAGGCATATGCTGCCTGTTCTTTCTCTATACGCTTTTGTTCTATGTAATTATTACCTAAGTACAAACCCAATAATAACATGGCTACTGCTGCTGCCGAAAACCACTTGGTTTTTGATTTCTTATGCTGCAAAGGTATTTGCTTGGTAAATTTCTCTTCTTTAGCATTTGTAAGGTGCGTAAACATCGGCGCATATTTTTCATGCTCTGGTTTTACGCTGCCATTTACAAAGTATTCTTTTAATGCTCTCTCTTCTGCTATAGTTGTTTCTGCATCAAAGTACTTTTCTAGTATGTTATCTATATTATCCAATTCCATAACTGTGTTTTTCTAATAATTTTTCTCTTACCGTTTTTCTAGCTCTTGATAATGCGACCCGTATTGCGGTGGGTTGCATGTCTAACATTTTAGCTATTTCATCATAATCATATTCTTCTACATCTCTCAATTGTAATACCAGTTTTTGCTGTTCTGGTAATTCTTCCATAATTTTTTCTACCCATAAGACACTATCATTTGCTTCTACTTGTCGCTGTAATGATGTGTTTTCATCCTTATAATTACTGTGCACTAACTTTAAATTCCCTGCTTGTTTCGACTTTAGTCGGTCTAAACAAAAATTCTTAGTCATGGTCATGGCAAAAGCTTCTACATTTTTATATTCTTCAATGGCAGAATTCTTAGTCCATAACTTCAGTAATATTTCTTGAGTTGCATCCTCTGCTTCCTCTGTGGAAACCAACAATCTTTTGGCTAACCGAAAGAGCTTGTCTTTAAAGGGCATCACAACATTTAAAAATTCTACCTGTTTCATTGTGGTTGGGTTGTTGTAAACCAGTATTAAGTGGTTTATACTAGGAAGACGAAGTATAACGAATTTTGTTACAAATAATTTCTTTTATTTTTTAGATGTGTCTATTTTAGTGCCATAATATTAAGATACAAACGGCTTTTATAGGACTGCAAGAGGCATACTGTAGGGTATACTTTGGTATAATTAGTGTTATATTTAAAGAAAAAAAATATGAAAAAGTTTCTCCTTTTGTTTTTAGGCTTAGGCCTATTTGCTGTTTCCTGTTCTGATAAAGATGATGAACCTTCAGAAATTGTTACCATAGAATTAAATAGTGAAGTGAATGATTTTGTTTGGAAGGCCATGAATTATTGGTACTATTGGCAACCGGAACAAGCAAATTTAGCCGACGATAGATTTTCTACGACAGATGAATTTTATAGTTTTTTAAATGGTTTTAGCGAACCTGAAGATTTATATGAAGCTGTACAGTCCTCACTGGACAGATTTAGTTTTATGTACGATAATTATGATAATTTAATCAACGCTTTAGGAGGAACATTAACTACAACAGGAATCGAATATACATTGCGAAGACTTCCTTCAGATAGTGGAAATGGAGTTTTAGGGGTGGTACGCTACGTTTGGGCAAATTCTGATGCAGCCGCCAAAGGAATAAAAAGAGGAGATATTTTTTACGCAGTTAATGGTACAGAACTATATGCCGATACCGACTCAGAAGGTTATATCACTAATAGTAATTTAGATTTACTCAGTGCTAGCACTTTTACTTTGAATTTTGGATCTATAGAAAATGAATTATTTAGCCCCAATGACGTAACTATAGAAGTGAATAGCTTAGAAATTACTGAAAATCCAATTTTAATTGCTAAGACTTTAGATGTTAATAGCACAAAAATAGGCTATATCATGTATAATGGTTTTACCAGAGATAATGAAGAAATTATAGATGATGCGTTTTCCCAAATAAAAAGTGAAGGTGCCACTGAATTAGTTATTGATCTTAGATACAACCCTGGAGGATCTACCGCAGTAGCTAATAGAATGGCAGGAAGAATTACAGGTCAGTTTGCAGGGCAGCCATTTATTGAATATATCTATAATTCAAAAAGAAATGGAAATTTTGGATCTACTGATCCTTTTGAATCTACTTACAACGATATTCCTTTAACTAGCTTAGGTTTAACTAAAGTCTATATTATAACTACTGATAATACAGCATCTGCCAGTGAGTTGCTTATTAACAATTTAAAACCTTATATCACTGTAGTTCAAGTGGGAGAAACAACTGTTGGTAAAAATGAATTTTCTATACCGCTTGTGGACAATACCCAACAAACTTCAGATGGGTATCCTCCATATGCTTACTATGGAGCTACTGTCAGTTTAGATGGTATAAATCCGAATCACAAATATGCGCTACAACCAATATGCGGAACTTATGCCAATGCAGACGGTTTCAATGATTTTGCAGATGGTTTAGTACCAGATATAGCTATTATAGAAACTTTAGACAATTTAGGAGAATTAGGAGACCCTGAAGAACCTTTATTAGCCAAGGCTATTGAAGATATTACTGGAGTTACTAGTAAGAGTTTAAAGAAAGTAGTTCCAGAAAGTTTGAAAACAGAAGTTATAGGTAGTTCCTTAAGTTTAAGAAAAAACAATAAAATGGTTTTAATTCGAGATTTTAATTAATTTCAGCACAAACAAAAAAGGGTCAGCATTTCTGCTGACCCTTTTTTTCTATTTTGTGAAGAATTTATTTATTTTCACTAACATTCCCAAATGCATCACCGCCAATTCCCGAAGAATTAAAAACTTGTAACTCATAAGTATAAGTGCCTATAGGAAAAACAGGGGTCTCTACAGTTTTATCACTGCCAAATCCAAAAGATCCTACGGAGTATTCTACTCCATCTATTATAAATACCGTACTAGCTTGTAAACCTTGAGCTCTAATTATAAAACTAGCCGAATTATTCACAATAGAAACTGTACCATCTGTTTTTATCCCTCCAAATTCCTGAACATAGATAGATTGTGCTATTTTCCCATCAGAAAAAATAATATTGGAAGGCTCTTCAACGACCACCTCTATCGTATCTGAATTTTGCTCTCCGTTACCATCAAATACCGTTAAGGTTACTTGATAAGTACCTGCAGCGGTAAAAGGCCAAGATGCATTTTCCCCAATTGATCCTGAAATAGGATTAGAAGGATCTCCAAAACTCCAAGAATAACTCAATGTATCACCATCAGGATCAGACGAGCCAGCACCACTAAAGTTTCGCGTTAATGTTGTTGGATTATAATCTGGTAACAATTCTGCCACCGCCACCGGTTTACGGTTCCCTTGCGTTATTGTTAACACGACAGTTCCTGTGGCTTCATTCCATACCTTGCCATCATTTATAGTGTAGGTAAACTCCGCAGTACCCACATAACCAGCTGAAGGACTAAAACTAATATTTGCCCCTGTAAAAGAAACCGTACCCGCTTCCGTTGGAATAACACTTCCAAGACTTATTATAGCAATTGGATCTGATTCCAGATCACTGGTAGCGTCCATAACAGAAAAAATTGTTGCTTCTGTATTGGTACCTGCTCTAGTGATATCATTCGCCATTGGAGGCTGATTGCCATTAGGATCACGAACAACGTTTACCATACGCGAAGCCGTGGCAGTATTTCCATCATCATCAGAAACTGTATACACTACTTCATACGTACCTTCTACTGTAGTATCCACCTGAGAAACATCAACCGTTATCTCAGAGCTTATATCTCCATCAATATCATCTAAAGCCGTTGCTCCCTCATCTTGATAGGTAACTCCCAGAAACACATCAATAGGATTATCGCCTAAAATAGTAAGCTCTGGAGCCATAGTATCAATAATATCTTCAACTACCTCAAAGCTTAGTATAGCATTCCGCTCCTGATTGTTGCTGTCAATTAAAACAAAGTTTATAGGTACAATTCCTAAAGTACTCGGTGTAAAGTCTACCGTATACTTCCCTGGAGCAATTTGAACATCCTCATTTAAAACAATACTATTTTCCGTATCATTATCTTTTAATTCTCCTTGGGAGGCTTCTAACTGGTAATTTCGCACAAAGCTGATTCCGCTTTCTGTATCATCTATTTCAAAATTGACAACAATAGCTACTGTTTTACCAAGTTCTACCTGCGTAGAGGTGCTTGTAGCGGTCCATATGACAGAAATCTCATCAATAGTATACAGTAAGGTTTCCTCTTTTTCCTCCCCATAATTATCTGATGCTATAATCTTCACTTCATGATCGCCCACACTTGTTCCTATATACGACAGACTTGTGGCGAGTGGACTCAAGGTGATTTTAGAGTTCTCAGCTAGTAGTACTCCATTCGCATCTACAAAGTATCCTTCCCCATTCTTAACACTATATGAAAATCCATAACTAATATCATCCAATACCTCTTCCGGTATAACTTCTATAGTTGTGGTCAATAGTCCGTTTACATACCCTTGATTGGTGTGAGAGGTGATCAATTCAAATTCTACCTCCGTAAATAATTTGACCTCCTTGGTACACGAAATGCATAGGCTTACTAAAAGCACTAACATAAAAGCTTTACGGATCAATGGATGCTTTATAGCTTGCATAAGGTCTTGGTATAGGTTGATTCTAGCAAACGCTAAGGACCTTAATATAACGAAAATTTTTCTTCTTAATTGTAAACAGAAAAGGGTCAACAGTATTGTTGACCCTTTTCTGTTCATTATTACTTAATATTTTTAATTAAAGTATACACCATTTGGAGAAATACCCACTGTATAAGTTTCTAATGACACTACTGTCTCAATATCATAAATAATTAAACTGCCATTACTAACATAATCACCAGCATCTGTAATATACAATTTCCCATCATTTACCACCATTCCATATGGGTAAACATCCGTTAAAAATGCAGTATCTGGTAGAGTTGTTGCTGCTGTTTCCATTTCAAAAACTCCTCCAGACAAACTATAATATAATTTATCATCATCAATATTTAATTTTGAAGGATGCTCCATGCCTGTAAAAACCAAACTATTTTCTACATCAAAATTAGAAGTATTAATTTTCCATAATGACCCTGTTGTTTCTTCATTTACATATCCCCAATCTCCAGTAGACAATACCCATAAATCACCAGAAGCATCTAGTTGCATACTGCTAGGATTATCTCCTACAGCTATAGTAGCAACTACATCTTGAACATCTGTATCAATCACTGATACTTTATTATTAGTACCAAACGCTCCTTGATGAGCTACAAACACATAATTATCTTTTGCAACAATAGCCTCTGGCCCTAAAACTACAGGTATTGTCCCCTCTACTGTATTAGATTCTAAATTAATAATTGCAACATAATCATCTGTTTCATCTCCAGTATCACCCCAATTAGTTACATAGCCTTTATCATCAACTATTACCATATAACGTGGGTTGCTTAAACCTGTTTCTATACTTGCTTCTTTTTCAAATGTATAGCGATCTACAACAGTAATTTTATTAGAAACGTTTGCTATAATAAAAGCTTTATCACTAGTAAATGCTATAGATTGAACTATATTTCCTAGATCTTCATTATTGACAGCATTATAAATAGATGCTTGTACACTTGTAGAATCATTCTGTAAAAATGAAATTGTACCCGTACCATTATTAAATGGACCTTCATTAGCAATTAATATTCCATTAGCATAGTCTCCTTCCGGCAATTTAATTGTATCATTATCATCGGAGCATGAAGCTCCTAAAATTCCTAAAGCAACAATTGCTATTACGTGTTTAATTTTCATGAGTTATTAAAATTTAGTTATTAGTTGTAATTGATAATTTCTATTTGGCATAGGCCTATAGGATACGTTTTGATAAGATGTATTATAAAGGTTATTAACTTTAAGAACCATTTGCAATGCAACTTTTTTATTGACGTTTATTTCTTTTTGAATTCCGATATTAGAAACTGTGTATGATGATACAAAATCGGTATTATCAGTGGTAGTAAATGCTTTAGCATTATATAAAAACTGATAGAATACTCCCCATTTATGATAATCATAATTTAAATTTGAAGAAATTTTTTCTTTAGGAACATACAGCAACTGCTTATCTGTAACTTTATTAATTGCAATGGTATAAGAAGCTCCCGTAATCCAATTAATTGTATGTGCACCAAATAATTTTTTAATATTAAATTCTAGTTCAGCTCCATAATGTTCTGTTTCTGTAATATTCACAGGAGTCCAAACGGCTTCAATAGGCCTCCATTGAATTAAATCGTTTACAACTATATAAAATCCGTTAAGTTTAAAAGATACATTTTCAAACTTGAGAATATGCCCCCAATCAACTTGTTTAGATAATTCTGGCTTAAGCTCTTTATTTCCTCTTGCTCCTGCTCCAACCCAATACAAATCATTGAACGTAGGAACTCTATAATTTTTTGAAAAATTAATAGTAGAACTATATTTTGATGAAATTTTATATTTAGCATCAACTGCAACAATAAAGGGGCTATCATAATCAGTTACAAACTCCTTTCTAAGACTTAAGCCATATTTAAAATCATCATTTAGTTTATGTGACATTAAAAGTGTTGTAGAAAAAAGATTCCGTTCTATATTCTCTAGAGAAGTTCCTTTGCCTTTAATATTACTATACTCAATTATTCCATTTAGAGTTATTGCACCTAAATATTGCTTATAGTCATAGTTCGCAAGTATATTCTTAGATTGACCAAAAGTAAATCTTTCAGTATCCTTGTTGGCAAAATACTTGTATTCTTCAGTAAGGTATGCTAGTTTTAATTTACCTGAACTAATTGAATTAAAATGGTTCCACTCTAGCAATGATCTAGAATTTACATCTTCATAATTACTATTTGAAGGAGCCGTAAGTGTGCTCGAAAAATTTCTATTACCTATGAAAGTATTGTGATAAAACTTAAGTAATTGATTTTTAGAAATAAAATACCCGAAATTAGTATTAACATTCACATTTTTAAACGCTCCGTTTTCATTGATTTGATCAGTTCCTAAGTATTTATAATCGTTATCCGATTCCATATAATTTACTCCTACATCATAAGACCATTTTTCTCCACCGGCATTAGAGTTAAAACTAACTTTCTGACTATTAAAACTCCCTACCGAAAGTAATAGTCTATTTTTTATTTTTTGCTTAAAGTTTAATTCATCATTTAAGTGTATGCTACCTCCAATAGCACCACTTCCATATTGAACACTCCCGCCTCCCGATCTTACGGAAATGTCTCCAAAATTTTCAGGAATTAAAGTATTAAAATCTGTCTGACCGGTCAGTTGAGAATTAATATTAATTCCATTCCAAACAACCGCAGTTTGTTGCGCAGAAGTTCCCCTGAAAGATGCAGAAGAAACCATCCCATACCCATTCTCTTTAAAATAAATATTGGAATTATATCGTAATAAATCTGTAAGCGATGAATTACTAAGCTGTGCAACACTATCAGGAATTTTACTGATTTTGATTCCATTAGAAAATCGAACCAGTTTAGCATCAGTTAAAATCACCTCTTTTAAAACTACAACACTCTCTTTTTGCTCTTGAGCAAATACTGAGAACACTCCAGCAGAAACGTAAATTAAATAGAATAGAAAATTTTTTTGCACCATAATTCAATAAGTCCTTATCCCGAAGACTCGTATTAATTGTTTTGAATTTGGCAGGTCTCCTGACTTGTGTACTATCAATCATCTTCCCAAGTTTATACTCAGTGGTATTTTGAAGATTTGATAGCCACCTATTACGAACCGATATAAATATCAGTGCCGATTCGGCATAACTTACAGTTGCGGGAACAGCTCTAGAATTACACTAGATTCCCTTTTAATCAGATAAGTGCTAAACGCACTCCTCTAAACCAAAATTCGGCGCGAAGATATTGCTTTAAGTAGAAAAAAAATTACTTATCATCGTTATTTTTTTTGTTCATCTTAACAATCAGCCATATAAAACCGACCACAAAATGAAGTACTACAATGCCTGCAACAATATAAATTGTAAGATTAGAATCTCCTCTCATGTTTAAATTTTCATAAAATTAGGTCCTTAAAACCATAAAAAATATGACTTTTGTTACCTTGCAAAACATTCTATACTTAAACCAATGAAATATTTTTTTCTATTTATCTCTATTCTACTCCTTTCTTGTAAAGAGGAAACAAAAAAAATACCAGATATTGTAGAAAATATAATTCCTAGTTCAACTATTTTATACGCCAAAGGGTTTACGGTAGAAAAGCAGCCTAGTGGTGTAACTATTATCAAAATTACATCTCCTTGGCCCAATGCAGAAGCGGTTTTCACCTATGCCTTAATTCCTAAAGAAAAAGCAGCATCAATGACGTTAAACAGGGATGAATATGATGCTATTGTTACCGTTCCTATAGAAAACATTGTGGTAACGTCTACCACTCATATTCCTGTTTTGGAAGCCTTAGCTGTTGAAAATACTTTAGTGGGCTTTCCTGATACCAAATATATCTCATCAAAAAAAACAAGAGCATTAATTGCGAAAGGACAGATAAAAGAATTAGGCCAAAATGAAACAATAAATACCGAATTGCTTTTAGCGCTACAACCAAATTTGGTGGTAGGCTTTAGCATTCATAATGAAAATAAAATGTACGAGACCATTCAACGTGCAAACATTCCTGTCGTCTATAATGGCGACTGGACCGAGGAAACCCCTTTAGGGAAAGCGGAATGGATAAAGTTTTTTGCTCCATTCTATGGTTTAGAAAAGAAAGCCGATTCTATTTTTCAAAACATGACCAACGACTATCTTGCCGCAAAAGAATTGGCGCAAAATGCCACAAAAACACCAACGGTAATAAGTGGTGCTATATATAACGATGTTTGGTATTTACCCGGCGGGAAAAGCTGGGCTTCAAAATTTATTGAAGATGCGAATGCCCATTATATTTTTAAGGACACGGATGAAACAGGTAGTTTATCCTTGAGTTGGGAAAGTGTTTTAGAAAAAGGAAAAAAAGCGGATTTCTGGATTTCTCCCTCTCAGTTTACAACCTATAAGGATATGACAGAAAACAGTCTGCATTATAGACAGTTTGATGCTTTTAAGAAGAAAGAAGTATACTCTTTTGCGAGCACAATTGGGGAGACTGGCGGACTTTTGTATTACGAATTGGCTCCTAATAGACCCGATTTAGTGCTTAAAGATTTAATTCATATATTTCACCCTGAACTGCTACCTGACTATACGCCAATATTTTTTAAACCTCTAGATTAAGTGCCAAATTCAAAAAAGTATACCCTCTATTTTTTGCTCCTAGCCTTACTTTTGTGTGTCTTTTTTTTAATAAATATTAGTTTAGGTTCTGTACACATCCCCCTAAAAAGCACCTTTAACACCCTTTTAAGTGGTGCTGGAGTAAAGGAATCATGGCTTTACATTATTTGGAACTATAGAGTCCCTAAAGCAATTACAGCAATACTTGTTGGTGGCGGATTGTCTTTAAGTGGTTTGTTAATGCAAACGCTTTTCAGAAACCCACTCGCTGGGCCTTTTGTCTTAGGAATCAGTTCTGGTGCTAGTTTAGGAGCTGCCTTATTAATTATGGGTGCTGGGTTATTTTCCTCAGTGTTCAGTGTATCGCTTTTTAATGATGCTTCATTAGCCATTGCTTCTAGTTTAGGAAGCTTTCTAGTCTTACTCGCTGTTCTTTCTGTTGCCATGAAAGTCAAAGACACTATGTCGCTATTAATTATAGGGTTAATGTTTGGGAGCATTACTGGAGCATTAGTAAGTGTGCTCTCTTATTTTACTACTTCAGAAAAATTACAGCAATACATCTATTGGAGCTTTGGTAGTTTAGGAGATTTATCGTGGCCGCAATTAGGATTACTTGCAGGTATCACCGGTATTGGAATACTGCTAAGTATTTTTTCTATCAAATCATTAAATGCTTTTTTATTAGGTGAAAATTATGCTAAAAGTCTTGGAGTCAGTTTAAAAAAATCTAGATTCATTATCATCATCGCTACGGGTTTATTAGCTGGAGGCATTACAGCATTTGCAGGACCTATTGCTTTTATAGGTTTGGCGGTACCACATTTAACCCGACAAATATTTAATACCACAGATCATAAAATACTTGTACCCGCTGTATTAGTCTATGGCGCCATTTTAATGTTAATTTGTGATAGCATTGCGCAATTGCCACTATCTGCAAGTGTATTACCTATTAACGCCATCACAAGCTTAGTAGGTGCTCCTGTTGTTGTATGGCTATTAGTTCGAAAACGAAAAATGATTTTTTAATTTAAAATAGTATTCAAACGCCAGAAAAACATATCGCCCTAGAAGTAGCAAATCTTAGTATTGGCTACCAGAGCAAAAAGCAAGAAACGCTTGTTGCTAAAGCTATTTCCTTTGCTTTAAACCAAGGAGAATTAGGTGCTATTGTAGGCGTTAATGGCGTAGGGAAATCTACCCTATTGCGCACTATTGGCTCGGTTCAAAAATCACTCTCAGGAGAAGTCCGTATTGAGAACTTAGCACTCGATAAATACTCCTCTTTAGCTTTAGCTACTAAAATTAGTCTTGTACTCACAGAACCCATCGCCTCAAAAAATTTGACGGTTCTAGAGCTCATTGCTTTAGGCAGACAACCATACACCAATTGGCTGGGTACCCTGACCGAAACAGACAAGGCCAAAACAAAAGAAGCGATTCAATTAGTAGAAATAGCTGGACTTCAACATAAAAAATGCTATGAATTAAGTGATGGTCAATTACAACGGGTCATGATTGCCCGTGCTTTAGCGCAAGACACTCAAATAATTCTATTAGATGAACCTACTTCTCATTTAGACTTATACCACAAAGTACAAATACTAAAGCTCCTTAAAAATATTGCGCACCAAACACAAAAAACAATTCTATTCACAACCCACGAAATAGAAGTTGCATTGCAGTTATGTGATAAGATGCTCTTACTTAAAAAAGAAGAAAGCTATTTTGGAACGCCAGCTTCGTTAATTCAGGCTCAGCATTTTGAAAAATTATTCCCCTCCAATATGGTTAGGTTTGATGCCACTACAGGAAGCTTTAAAATAGTATAACGAGCTGCGCTTTTTAACTTTAATTTAAAAAACACTCCATATTTATTTTTTAATTTTAGTTTTCAAAACAAGGAACATGAAATTAGAGCAGAAATCTATCATCATCACAGGTTCATCCCGAGGAATTGGAAAAGAAATAGCATTACTCCTAGCAAGAAATGGCGCTAAAGTGGTCGTTAATTATACCAGCAGTAAGGATGCTGCTGAAGAAACTGTTGCAGAGATAAGTAAAAATGGAGGTACTGCTATTGCATTACAAGCCGATGTGAGCAAAAAGGAAGCGGTAATACGCTTGTTTGATGAAACTATTGCTGCATTTGGTAAGGTTGATGTCTTAATTAACAACGCGGGTATCATGAAAAACAAAGCTTTTAAAGACTTTAGTCAGGATGATTTCTCCTCTCAATTTGATATTAATGTGCGCGGTGTTTTTAATACGATGCAAGAGGCAGCTCACAAACTAGCTGATAATGGGATTATCCTAAATTTTTCTTCGACTACTACCAAACTGATGTTGCCTACTTATGGTATTTATTCTGCGACTAAAGCTGCTGTAGAACAAATGACCCGTGTGTTTTCCAAAGAAGTAGGACGCGGTATCTCTGTAAATGCTATAGCTCCTGGTCCAACAAAAACTGAACTATTTCTAGAAGGAAAATCAGAGGAATTTATGGATCGACTTAAGGGCATGAATGCCTTTGGTAGGTTGGCTGACCCTATAGACATCGCTAAAATTGTCTTGTTTTTAGCTAGTGATGATTCTAAATGGATCTCTGGCCAAGTAATTGGCGCAAATGGTGCTATGATCTAATTCTTGAATTGATTTAGAAAAACATATAAACTCGTTCATAAGTTTAAAGCAAAATCGTTTTAAGAGTCGATTTTTGATGGACTTTCAAATTCTTTAGAACTAAAGAACATTTTATCTGTGAAAAATATCTCAGGGAGGTAAATCTCACTAAATTTAAGTTGAAATGGATTAAACCATTTAACCTTTAAAAGGTTCTCTGCTACAATTTGTTTAATATCCCCATTTGGATAAAATAAATTTTCTTTATCATTCTTTTTGTAACCACTAATTAAAAAATCTGGAGAACTATAATTAACTACATATTGTATAATTTCTTTGATTTCCTTTTTATCAATTACATTATTCTTTGATGGTATTTCTTTTGATGATCTTTTTTTAAAAATTTCTATTTTTTTGGTTTTAAAACGAACTAATTTCCCAAATTCATATTTAACGATATCATAAGAATCTATCTCTTGATGTAAACTCTGAGCACCATCAAAAACATCACCTTTCCTTGAAATTCTTTCTATAATAATATCTCTAAAAGTATTTAACATTGGTTCATACATCATAACTTCCTTAAATTCACTTTTATTATCGTCAAAATAAAAGCAGTTATATTTAATTCTATCAGAAATCTTATTCCCCGATGCTTCATCGAACATGCGTTTATCTTTATTTTCTATATGAACTTCGCTAATTATCAACATTGGAGGCACATATTTGCCATCACCTTTGATTCTTTTATTAAAAAGTAAAGGATGAGTTTTAAATGTAACAATATCACCAACTTTAAATTCATTCAATAAACCCATTATTTTTTTCTATAAAAATAGAAAAATATCTTACATTTACCGTAAGTAAGGGAGTTAATTTAAATTGAAGAAATATTACATTTGTAGAACTACTAATTAATCATTTGATTAATTACTTAATCCGACCTTTTAAGAATAAATAAAAGGGAAAACAAATACGGCGATTAAGATTAATGTATCGATTACACTTAATATCTCTTCCAGTACTGGAACACATATTAAGTTCTGTAATACAAGATAGTGATTATATCTATTCTTCAAGGATAAATATGATACTATAATGTATACAGTTATGAACATTACGACCAAGTGATTTGAATTTAACATAAGTTCTTTCATTAAGGTTAACGTACAACATATGTGAGGGTCGAGAATTCGGCCTATGGTTCAGTCTAAAATTTAAGATGTAACGTAATATTTCGCTATAAAGCTCACGAAGACTCTCTTACTTTCATCTATGAGAAGAAAAAAGGATTGGTTTAAAGACAGGGGATATCCTCATTTTTCTAACAAAACTCCAATATCCATTAGAAAAAATATTGAGATTTATACTTCAAATCCAATTAAAGTTGCTAAACATTCTTTTCTCCCTTTATTATTTAAGGAAATAAGGCAAAGACGTTACAAAGAATCTTCTTTTAATGGAAACCTAAAAAAATCTCATAAAAAACAAAAAAATGCAAAGCTTATTTCAAACACGAAAGTTAGAAATATCATGTATGCTACACACATTGACGCCCACATATATTCTTATTATGCTCAAAAAAAAATTACTCCGAAGTATGAGTGCTACTTGTCCTCCAATGAATTATTATCCAATTCAATATCGGCATACCGCCAAATTAAAACGGGCGACGGTTTAAAGTTTAAGAATAATGTGCATTTTGCTAAAGACGCTTTTAAAGAAATTAGAAAAAGAGAAAACTGTGTATCCTTAGTTTTAGACATCGAAAATTTTTTCCCTACCTTAAATCATAAACTTTTAAAATTAGCTTGGGCAAAAATTTTAGAAAAGAAAAGTTTACCTAAAGATCATTTTAATTTGTTTAAAGCCATAACACGTTTTTCTTATGTGAAGCTTGATGATTTGAAAACAAAAAAAGGTCACTTTGATGAAAAGGAATTGTCAATACTTAGAAAATCTGGTAAAAATACTTTTTTTGAAAAGATAAAGGACTTGATTGAATCGGATATTATTATTCATAAAAATCAGAAAAGAAACGAAAAAAAAGAATTAATAGGGATTCCTCAAGGGCTACCTATAAGTGCTTTACTTGCTAATATATACATGTTAGCATTTGACCAGGCTGTCATCAATGAATTGACTTTAAAATATGATGTTTTTTACAGAAGATATTCTGATGATATAATACTTCTATGTAAGGAAAATCAGATAAATTTTGTAGAATCTTTTATCAAAGATCAAATTGAAAAAATTGAACTTAAAGTTTCTCTTGAAAAGACAGAAAGAACATTATTTAAATTACATAATAACAGATTACAATCTTTTAGAATTATAAATACTGATGAGTTAAAAGAGAATGTTCCTTTAAATTATTTGGGCTTCGAATTTTATGGGTATCAAACATTATTGAAATCTAAAAATCTTGCCAGTTTCTACAGAGAAATGAAGCAAACAGCTAAAAGAAAACATAAAAGAGTTGAAAGTATTAAAGAAAAGCATCTTTTAGACGATGCTCCCCTATTCAAAAGAAAATTGTATAGACTTTACAGCTTTAAAGGTGTTAAATCAAGAAATCTTCCTACAAAAAGAACAACCTTTTTAAATGGAAAAGCTTTGACAACAAGTTTCGATAGAAAATTTAGAGGTAACTATTTAAGATATGCTTACAATGCATCAGATGAATTAAAAGCACCTGAAATTAAAAGACAAGTTAGAAATCATTGGAAAATACTACAAAACACAATAAACAAATATGATTTTAGTAATGTAACAAACGTAAGTAAAAAGTAATTCCCTTGTAATTTTATCTATTTTTACCAACGTTAAAATTAAAATACAAATGAACGAGTACATCATCTATTTACTTATTGGAATTGCATGTATCGCTATAGGATTCTTTTTAGGAAACTATATTCAAAAGCTTAAAACTACTGCTTCACTAAGTGCTTTAGTAGCACGTGAAGAACAGTTGCATGGCAGCATTTCTTCTTTAGAGAAAAAACTTACCAAAGCAGAAGAAACTACTGCAGAAGTACGGGCTTTATCTGATTTGGATAAAAATGAACTTCGGCATGAAAAAGAACTCTTAGGAAATCAAATTACCCGATACCAAGCAGACTTAGAGAATCTTCAACTTAAACATACAGAACAGAAAGAAGAAGTTGAAAAACTTCAAGAAAAATTCACCAAAGAATTTGAAAATCTTGCGAATAAAATTCTTGAAGAAAAAAGCAGCAAATTTACGGAGCAAAACAAAGAGAATATCAAAAATATTCTGAACCCATTACAAGAAAAAATACTGTTATTTGAGAAAAAAGTAGATGATAGTCAAAAAGAAAGTGTGGGCATGCATTCTGCGCTTAAAGAGCAATTGGCCACCTTACAATTACAAAATTTAAAGATTACCCAAGAAGCAGAAAACCTGACGAAAGCATTAAAAGGCGATAGTAAAATGCAAGGAAATTGGGGGGAACTGGTTTTAGAACGTGTGCTTGAAAAATCTGGATTAGAAAAAGATAGAGAGTATTCTGTACAGCAGAGTTTTACCCGAGAAGACGGTTCTAGAGTATTACCTGATGTTATCATTAACCTGCCCGATGGTAAGAAAATGATTGTAGATTCTAAGGTCTCCTTAACAGATTATGAGCGTTATGTAAATGCAGATGACAGCTTAAAAGAGAAGTACTTAAAGGATCATATTAATTCACTACGCCGCCATGTGGACCAGCTTTCTGCTAAAAAATATGAAGATTTATATGCAATGGAAAGCCCCGATTTTGTTTTGCTTTTTGTTCCTATAGAACCTGCATTTGCTGTCGCTATCAATAACGACAATACTTTGTACAACAAAGCTTTTGAACAAAACATCATCATCGTAACACCCTCTACGCTATTAGCCACATTACGTACGATTGATAGCATGTGGAACAATGAAAAACAACAACGTAACGCCTTAGAGATTGCCAGACAAGCAGGTGCGCTTTATGATAAGTTTGAAGGTTTTGTGAGCGATTTAATGAAGGTTGGAAAAAAAATGGACGAGGCTAAAGTAGAATATCGTGGAGCTATGAATAAATTGGTAGATGGGCGCGGAAATATTGTGACCAGTATTCAGAAATTAAAAAAAATGGGCGCTAAAGCTAAGAAGTCTATTCCTGATTCTTTACTAAAAAGGGCTAGTGATAATTCTGATGACGAAGAAGAAAACGGAGGTATTGAGGAATCTAAGGTCAATTTGTAATATATTACCAGAAAATTAGCCTAAAGAAAAGAAATCGCTTTATGCTTTTAAAAAACTAACAAATAAAAAGAATGAAAAAAATAATTGGATTAATAATTGTTGGAATACTAGCAATTTTTGCAGCCTACTACGCTTTTATATATTTTGTACCCTATAGTGAAGGCATACGTTCTGGGGAGCTTATAAAAATAAGCTATAAAGGTATGGCTGTTAAGACGTGGGAAGGAGAAATTAGTCAAGGTATTTCTGGAGCTCAAATTTTTCAATTCTCTGTTTTAGACAAAGACAAAGAAGTCATTCAACAATTAAAAGACTATCAAGGTCAGTATGTGAAGCTAGACTATATAGAACGTTACAGAACATTCTTTTGGTTAGGAGATTCTAAGTATTTCGTAACTAAAGTACAAAAAGAAAATTCACCTGGTTACCGCAATTAATTATGAAAGAATTTAAAACATCTAAAGAATCTAGAGTATCCATAACAGAATTAATGCTCCCTGCGCACTCTAATTTTGGAGGTAAAGTTCACGGAGGGCACATTTTAAACTTAATGGATCAGATAGCATTTGCATGCGCTTCTAAGCATTCTAGAAGCTATTGTGTTACTGCATCCGTAAATAAAGTAGATTTTCTAAATCCTATTGAAGTGGGTGAATTAGTGACCTTAAAAGCATCTATAAACTATACAGGTAAAACCTCAATGGTTGTAGGAGTTCGAGTGGAATCGGAAAATATAAGAACAGGTAAAAAGAAGCATTGTAATTCTTCTTACTTTACCATGGTTGCAAAAGATTTGGAAGGTAAAAGCATTCCTGTTCCTGGCTTAATAATTGATTCTACAGAAGATGTAAGACGATTTTCAAGAAGTATTCAACGCAAATCTGAAGCTTCTTCGAGAACAAGTCGTTTTGATTCTTCAAACTTTAAAGTTGAAGAATACATTTCTCATTTAGAAAACGAGAATGTAAAGTTAAATTTAAAATAATTCAGCCTCCTTACCTTACACCACTGGTAACATTATAAAAAACGGAGGGAGTTAGTATACTATAAGCTACTGTAATTGATCTCTTTAACGTTCAAGATATTGGCAGAAAATGTTTTAAAGATACCTATTCGTCACAGAACAGCAAAGAAAACATGAATGCTTATCTAGAGCATAGCTTTTCCACGAAGAAAATAACAAAAGAATTATGTGACCTTAATTCAGCATTCTATTTTGCCAAACTTAAGGGGTACTTATTGGATATATAAAAGTAAATTTTGGAGAAGCACAGACCGCAACGACAGATAAGAACAGTCTTGAAATAAAACGAATCTACGTTCTAAAAGAATTCCATGGCAAAAAAATAGGTCGGCTTCTTTATAAAATGGCACTAGATAGCGCTGAACAAAATAAAGCTACTCCAATTTGGCTAGAAGTCTGGGAAGCAAACAAAAGAGCTATTCGGTTTTATAAAAAAAATGGTCTGTACTCTTTGACACCTATAATTTTAAACTAGGTGAAGACCTGCAAACGGACCTATTGAAATAACCAAACTACAATAATCATGCAAATAACCAATAGCTCCATTAATAATATTGACGAAATTTTCCGACGCTATAAAATAGCATCAGACTATCAAAAAGAAAAAAAAAGTTGTTGTTTGGTCTGATTTTAAACGCACATTGGTAGAAACGGAAATAGCAGAAAAAAGACAGTTTAAAATGTTGATTGATGGTGAAATAGCATGTCTTTGGGCTATTACCTTTAATGACGAACAAATCTGGGAAGAACGGGACAATACAAAATCTATTTACATCCATAGAATTGCAACCCACCCTAAATTTAGAGGGAACAACTATATAGCTAAAATTGTAGCTTGGGCAAAAGTCTACGCACGCTCTGTTGAAAAACAATTTATACGCTTGGATACTTTAGGGGATAATACCAAACTAATCGAACATTACCAAAACGCTGGATTCGAGTTTTTGGGAATGTTCGATTTAAAAAACACAGATTTGTTACCTGATCATTATCAGGATCAACCAGTATGCTTGTTTCAAATAGATTTAAGCAAATAAACTAGAGTCCTTTTGCCGCATCTTTATCTAAAAACCAAATAAGCTTATTAGCACTTGGCTTTACTAGACTTGCTGGATATACTGTCGTATCTGCCTTTGGCCTAAGAATTTCATTCACCTTATCTGCTTTACTTGCTCCTGTTACCAAAAAGGCTACAGTTTCAGCATTATTGATAATTTTTCCGGTGATAGAAACACGTCTTTGTCCCGATTCAGGATGTATGGCTACCACACAATTTTCTTTTGCATCCCAAAGGGTAATTTCATGTGGAAAAACAGAAGCCGTATGTCCATCATCTCCCATTCCTAAAATCACCAAATCAAATTTTGGAACCCCACCTTCATTTGGTAAGTTTTTGGCTAAAACATCACTATAGCGTATCGCTTCTGTTTTAGGATCATTCTCCCCTAAAATTCTAAAAATATTCCCCGCAGGAATTTCTATTTTAGATAACAGATGTTCTACCGTCATTTTATAGTTGCTTTCATCATCGGTTGGTTGAACACAACGTTCATCTCCCCAATAAAAAAACACTTTAGACCAATCTATTTCAGTACCAAAATGTGCGGCTAGATAATCAAAAACAATTTTAGGAGTACTACCTCCTGAAAGTGCTACATGAAATGCATCATGCTTTTTTGCTTCATCTTTAAAAAAGGCTGAGAATTTTTCTGCAACCTGTTGTTTTGTACTATATATTCTTACTTGCATTCTAAAAAGTCTTTTAACAAATTACACAGAAACCAGAATCATCTACCAAATGCGGCCCTGGATTGCGCCAAACAAAATTTCCTTCAATCAAATCATCAGAATTTTCTGGACCCCAAACTCCTGCAGAATACCCGTAAGTTTTTACGTCTTCACTATGTTCCCAATAGTTTAATATAGGGTCTACAAATGCCCATGCAGCCTCTACTTCATCTGCTCTAGCATATAATGTAGCATCACCTTGCATGGCATCCAATAATAAACGTTCATACGCTTGCATCACATTTGTGTCTACCAAACTAGAATAATAGAAATCAAGATTGGCACGTTCTACCTGAAACCCTTGTCCAGGAACTTTAACCCCAAATTTGATTAAAATACCTTCATCTGGTTGTATTCTAATGACTAATTTATTATGCTTGTTATTAATATCTTGTTCATTAAATACTTGATGGTGTGGTGTTTTAAAATGAATAACCACCTCAGTAACTTTAGTGGGCATACGTTTAGCGGTACGCACATAAAAAGGAACATCACTCCAACGCCAATTGTCTACAAAGAATTTAATAGCTGCAAAAGTTTCTGTTTTAGAATTAGGATCTACCCCCTCTTCTTCTCTATATCCTTTTACTTGTTCTCCGTCTATTTTTGAAGCTACATATTGCCCTTTTATGGTATGATCAAACAGTGTTTTTTCGTCTGTCATGATTCGAAGCGATTTTAAAGCTTTCACTTTTTCGTTTCTAATCTCCTCCGCATTAGAATTAATTGGCGGCTCCATAACAATTAAAGAAACTATTTGTAACAAATGACTTTGAAACATATCGCGGAGTGCTCCAGACTTATCATAATACCCGCCTCGTTTCTCTACGCCTACCGTCTCTGCATTTGTTATTTCTATATGGTGAATGTAGTTTCTATTCCATAAAGGCTCAAAAATGGAATTTGCAAAACGAGTCACCAATAAATTTTGAACAGTTTCTTTCCCTAAATAATGATCAATACGGTAAATCTGTTTCTCATGAAAATATTTCTGTAAGCCCTTATTTAAATCTCGAGCGGTTTGTAAGCTATATCCAAAAGGTTTTTCAACCAAGATACGCTTCCAACCGTTTGCTTCATTGTTTAACCCTTTGTCTGAAAGGTTTTTTGCAATGGCTTCATATAGACTTGGTGGTGTCGAAAGATAAAATATATAATTATTCTCTGTATGATATTTATTATTCAAATCCCCTATACGCTTGCTTAAGCGGTCATAATCTGTATCGTAATCATCCCCTAAATCTTCGTAAAATAATTTATCCGCAAAAGTGGATATAAAATCTTGTTCTTCTTCCTTTAGGCTCGATTTTAGGTGTTCACTTTCATGAACTACTTTTTTTCTAAATTCACCGTCGGTAATAGAACTTCTACTTGCCCCTAAAACAACAAAATTTTCTGGGAGATGTTTTCCTTTGTATAAGTTATAAATAGCAGGAATTAACTTCCTTGCGGTTAAATCTCCTGAAGCTCCAAAAATAATAAGCATTTGATTTGCCGTCTTGTTCATAAATCCTAGCTTTTTTTTAATCTGAATGTTGTATTTCCAATTTTTCTCAAGACTTTGGTTAGTTTCTTCCGTATAACCCGCCTAATTGAATATTTTAAATTAATTTTGATGTAATTCTTTGGCTAAATTAAGACTATTTTACATCAATTAACAGTTTAGTCGAATACTTTACACAATATTGACACCTAATGTTAGGTAATAAAAAATACACAAGCATGAAGCATACAGATTATGATTTTGGATTAGTAGGACTTGGCGTTATGGGACGTAATTTTATATTGAATGTCGCCGATAATAATTTTAAAGCCTTTGGTTATGATTTAGATCAAGAAAAGGTAGACGCCCTTAAAACAGAAGGTGGAAATTTAGAGCGTGTGAACGCTGCAACAGATATAAAAACATTTGTAGCTGCCTTAGCAACCCCAAGAAAAATAATGTTATTGGTTCCTGCTGGTAAAATTGTTGATGCGGTAATAGAAAACCTTTTGCCTTTTTTAGAAAAAGATGATATCATTATTGATGGTGGAAATTCTTTCTTTACAGATACAGACCGTAGAGAAGCATATTTACAAGAAAAAGGAATTCACTTTTTTGGCTCTGGAGTTTCTGGAGGTGCAGATGGGGCACGTAAAGGCCCTAGCATTATGCCCGGAGGGAATAAAGAAGCGTATGCACATGTTAAACCTATTTTTGAAGCCGTTTCTGCGAAATACAAGGGTGAGCCTTGCGTAGCCTATTTAGGCCCTAAATCTGCCGGAAACTATGTGAAAATGGTTCATAATGGTATTGAATATGGTTTGATGCAACTTACTTCTGAGATTTATGATATCCTTAGAAAAGCTGGCGGATTATCTAATGATGAATTACATACTGTTTTTGATACTTGGAATAAAGGGAGATTACAGTCCTTTTTAGTTGAAATTACGGCCGAAATTTTCAATCAGAAAGATGATAAGGGTGATGGTCGTTTGGTGGATAAAATTTTAGACAAAGCAAAACAAAAAGGTACAGGAAAATGGACCTCGCAAAATGCGATGGATTTAGGTATCCCTGTTCCTTCCATTGATATTGCTGTAAGTATGCGTGAGATTTCTGCTTTAAAAGAAGAACGCGTAGAAGCAGATAAATTATATGACAGACCTGATGTTGCTCCAATTGCAAAAGAAGAATTAATTGCAATGGCAGAAGAGGCCTTGTATTTTGCTTTTATTACAACATATGCACAAGGATTACATCAATTAGCCGATGCTTCAAAAGAATATAAATATGAATTAGATCTATCTGTGATTGCAAAAATATGGAGAGCAGGTTGTATCATTAGAGCTGGTTTACTTGCCGATATCTCTAGTGCTTATGTAGCAAATAAAGACTTAAAGAATTTATTACTAGCACCCTCTTTTGTTCCTAAAGTACAGAAAGCAGTACCTTCTTCTAGAAAATTAGTTGCTTATGCTGCAACAAGCGGAATTCCGATGCCAGGGCTATCAAATTCATTAACTTATTTTGATGCCTATACTTCTAGTAAATTGCCTTTAAATTTAATTCAAGCACAAAGAGATCATTTTGGATCACATACGTATGAACGTACCGATGTAGAAGGTATTTTCCATACAGAATGGGGAGTATAACCTCATAATTACTACTTTAGTAAAAAGCCCTTTAGTTCACTATGGGGCTTTTTCATTTTAAATTGAGGCTGTTTTACCACAATAATATCATGAAATTTAGGTTTAATACGATATAAATTTAACCTACTTAAGTATGAAATGGTATTTAGACGCATTGAAAAAATATGCACAATTTGATGGACGTTCAAGAAGACAAGAATATTGGATGTTTAGACTTTTCTCTATCTTGTTTATGTTCGCAAGTTTAATTATAGACGGGATTATATCTTATTTAGCAGATTTCCCTCTATTTTTAGTAACTACGCTCTACTGTTTAGCTATTATAATTCCTAGCATAGCAATAACCATAAGAAGATTACATGACACCAACAATAGTGGCTGGATGATTTTTGTAGCGTTAATTCCGTTTGTTGGGGGTATTTGGTTGCTTGTATTAGAAGTTACAGAAGGAACACATGGAACCAATAATTACGGTGAAGATCCTAAAATGAGTCAGGAGCTTATTCAGAGTTATTAATTTTAAGAAATTTAAATCCATTACAACTTGTAATGGATTTTTTATTTAATATCTTTCCTTGTCTTTCAAAAGCAGAACATGCCTTTTTACAACAACCCTAAATACAAAAACCTACAACTCGTCCTTTCTGCTATTGTAGTGATAAGTGTGAGCTTTATATATGGCGGAAACCCAAGTGTTGTACTTCCCTATGTTTTTGGTTTTGATGTAATTGATATTGATTTAAAAAACATATTCAGAGCTATAATGGGGCTATACCTTGCTATTGGTGGCTTTTGGGTTTACGGAATATGGAATAAGAACTATTGGGAGTCTGCAACGATTGTAAACATTCTATTTATGGGTGGTTTGGCTTTTGGTAGACTTGTAAGCACGCTACTTGATGGGGTATCTCCACAATTTACTGTTGGCTTTATTTTAGAATTTATTTTTATGCTTTGGGGCATTTATAACCTAAAATTACACCGTAAACTTAGTTTATAAAAACCCCATACGTTGTCTCGTACTAGCCCTACCTATCTGGTCTGTTCTGAATTTGGTTTCGCATTTTCCCATCCTGCCAAAAGTTGTTTTGACAAGGCTGAAATCACTTTGGTATAATTTTCATTTTTTGCGAGATTAATAGTTTCAAAAGCATCATTTTCTGAATCGTATAACTCTGCCGACACAAACGCCTTTTTAGTACCCGTTTTTTCATTCCAACCATACCATTCTATATAATGATATTTCTCCGTATTCATAGAATACCCCATATAGCGTTTACCATCTGCAGATACTTTTGGTCGGCGGTGAAACTGACTAAAAGCAGCCTTTTTCCAAGATAAATCGGGTTTTTTTAATAAAGGAACAAAACTAGTGCCTTGCATATTCTCAGGAATAGGAATCCCCGAAAGCTCACAAAGAGAAGGGAACATATCTATTAATTCTGTAATTTCAGAACTCTTTGCTCCTCTAAGTTTCTGATCTGGATACCGAATAATCATAGGTACTTTTAAATCAATGTTATAGTTTGTCATTTTACCCCAACTATTATGCTCTCCTAATTTCCAACCATGATCTCCAAATAAAATGATAATGGTATTATCATAGATACCAATCGTCTTCATATGGGCAATAAGATCACCCAACAAAGCATCTACATAACTTACACTGGCATAATACCCATGCTTTAAGGTTTGGATCGTATCTTTTGATATACGTTTTGAGGACGTAGGGTGGCCAATATGATTAAAGCCATCATAATGCCTTAATTCGTACATGGAGTTCATACTATAAAGCGGAGCCCCCTCCGGAATTTCAGGATTTATAGCAGTAGGAATTTTTTCCCGATCGTATAAATCCCAATACTTTTTGGGCGCTGCAAATGGTAAATGTGGTCTAAAATACCCCAATCCAAAGAAGAATGGAGTTTTAGTTTTAGAAAGTCTAGTTAAAGTTTGCTTTGCTAATTTTGTTTGTGCCCCATCATAGTACATGGTATCGTGCACCTCGGCAGCTTCCCAAGCGGGTCCAGTATTCCAACCATCTGCATAACGTTCTGGTCGCAATTTTAATAGAGAATCTCTTTTTATAGCCTGTGATTTATTTACCGCTTCGCTAATGTAAAAAGTTTCTCCATCTCTTTTAAGCCATTCTTCTTTCAAATATCGAGAAGGCCTTAAATCTGGTTCATCCCATGATATCGAATCAGGCATATAATTATGAAAAATTTTACCCATATTCACGGTATGGTAACCATTCTTCGAAAAATATTGGGGCATAGTTACAGCTTCAGGGTTTATCTCTCTAAACTTATCTCCCAAGTGCCAAACTCGTGTAGCATCGGGCCGTAAACCCGTCATTAAACTAGCTCTAGATGGTGCGCAAACAGCAACTTGTGCATAGGCCTCCATAAAGGTCATTCCTTCAGACGCTAAGGCATCTATATTCGGAGTGATAACTTCAGTATCTCCATATACGCCTAGAGCTGGTCTAAGATCATCGATAGATATAAAAAGAATATTAGGTTTTACCTGTTCATTTTCTTGATGTTGGCTATTGCCGAGTGCTACAAAACACAACAACATCAACTGCATCAGTACATACTTACCATTCCTCATATCATTCATTTAAAAAATTGCCTCGAATAAAAATAAGTCAATTTTAATACAAAAAGAAAAACCCGCTTACATAGTTGTAAATAGGAGTTCTTTTTAATGGTATTCTTAAAATACTAGGTGCTTAAATACATTTTTATACGAGAATACGAGTTGTAAAACGCATCATCTTTTGAACTATAAATAAAACTCTGCCTCCTTCATTTTATTTTCGTGTAACCTTTTATTTGCGGCAGTACCAATTAACTCAAATTAAAAAGAGCTAAAGCTTGCATTAGAATCTTCATTGATGCCACACCCAAGGCTTAAAAAGCTATATCCAACGAAAAATAAACCGTAAGGTCCTTAGCAGTAATCGTTCTAACAACTAAAAACAAGGTGGTTTCAGATGCCGATTTTAAAGATTTTTATCTCTTCATTTTAAGAAAACAAATACCTACTAATCAAACCCCTGTTCATCAAGACCCAAGCACTAGCGTAGGCAAATTTGATAAAAAAAACGACAAGAGTTTATGAGTAAAACCAGTTATAAAAAATGGTCGTACCAAATGGAATGAAACTCATGTCTATTTACGCGAATAGAGCTTCCCTTTTTTATAGGGAAAAACCTCCGTTTTATGCAGTTAGCCAACAATGGCTAACCATAGCCAAATAAGCATTGGCTATTTTAGTATAATACATTTAAAAATACTGATCACCTACTCTTCTATAAACCAGCTTTTTACCACAACATAGCATTGATAGGCAACAAAAAATTATATCATACAGCGAACATCCGTAAATTGTAGGTTTTAACTTACTTAGTAAATAATTCTATACTGTTATTATGATTTTATCCAAGCAATCAGCTACACTAGTGTTATGGTCATCTCTACTATTACTATGTTGTAAGATTGCATTTGCGCAATCCAATCAAACCTCTATATCTTTTCAACACTTACCTGGAGGCTTATCTCAAAGCTCTGCTAACGTAATTTATGAAGATAGTTATGGTTACCTATGGATTGGTACTAGAAATGGACTCAATAAATACGATGGTAAAAATTTTAAAATATACGAACAGGCTCTTGATAATAAAACAGGCCTTACCAATGGGTATATTGAAGATATTTACGAAGACGACAATAGACAATTATATATAGGTACCGTTCAGGGTTTAAATATCTATCACCGCGACATGGATATCCTAAAGCCTTATCCATTCATTGGTGAGGGCAAAAAATTAGAATTGGAACATTTTTATTCTATTATTAAATCCACAGATTTTCTTTGGTTAGGAACCACTACCAGCCTATTTAAGTACCATATTAAGACCGGTAAAACCAAAGAGTTCAAATATCAAGAAGTAACAAACAAGGTAATAATAAGCAATTATGTTGTAAAAATTGCAAAATTAAATAATGAAAAAACTTTAGTCATCATCGATAACGACATTTGGATATTAAATAATGACTTAAAGGTTTTATCAAAACTTCACGAAAGTCAGAGAATACGAAGTGTACTACAACAAAACCCATCTCAGTTTTTAATTGGTTTACATAATGGTGAACTAATTGAATTAAAGATCAAAAATGACAATTCCTTAAACACAGAAAGAAAAAAAATAAGCAATGGCTATCCTATTTTATCATTATCAACTGCTCCAAATGGTGATTATTGGATAGGCAGTGAAAATGATGGTCTTTTTATTTACTCAAAAAGGACCAAACAAGTGACAAATTTAAAATATGACAATACAAATATAAATTCAATCTCTAGCAACTCTATTTGGTCTATATACAATAGTAAAGGAATTATGTGGCTAGGACCCTACAAAAAAGGCCTAAGCTTTTACGATCCAATTTATCATAAATTTAAACATATAAAAAACCAACCTTTTAATTCTCTGTCTTTAAACAATAATAATGTAAACTGTTTTATTCAAGATATAAATGATCCTAATGATCACCTTTGGATTGGAACGGATGGAGGTGGTTTAAATTACTGGGACAGAACCTCCAATACATTTGTAAAATATAGTTTAGACAATAAAAATCTCGATACCAACATAGTACTCAGTATACTACAAGATAAAAAAAGTCAATTATGGTTAGGGTCTTGGGGTAAAGGAATTACCGTATTTGATATTAAGAATAAAAAGTATAAGGTATTGACAAAAGAAAATTCCTTTTTGCTGTCAAACAATGTATTTAATCTAATGATGGACCGCAAAGGGCGAATATGGATTGCAACATTTCACGGTGGATTACAATGCTATACTCCAGAAACTAAAACACATAAAAACATTGACCTTAAAAATAACGTCAGTAAAAATACAGTCTCTACCATCACCACTATAACCGAAGATAAAAATGGAAATATATGGGTTGGAACACAAATATCTGGGCTCTTTAAACTCACTGAAATAAATGAAGAGTGGCAATACACCAGTTATAATAGTCAAGAGAATGAACACATCATAAGTAACGACTTCATTAATGCTATTGTAGAAGACAGCAAGGGTACTTTATGGGTTGGTACTCAAGCAGGGTTAAATAAATACAATGCTACTACTGGTTATTTTGAAGCGATCACCCGTAAAAATGGATTAAAAAATGATGCCGTAAAAGGAATTATAGAAGACGAAAATCATTTATTATGGTTAAGTACGGGTTTTGGAATTATTCAATACAATCCTGAAAGTGAGGTATCTATAAATTATGATAGTAATGATGGTTTACAAGGCAACGAATTCAATTCCAATTCTTTCTATAAAACCAAAAACAATGAGTTAATTTTTGGTGGTAGTAATGGCTTCAATTTATTTCAAGCAAAAGACATTAAAAAAAGGGTAGACACCCCTAAAGTAAATATTACCAGTCTAAAAATATTCAACAAACCTGTTTATGCAGGTGATGCATCTAAAATTTTAAAACAGTACATCTCACAAGTAGATTCTATTACCATGTCGTATGATAAAAATGTAATTACTTTTGAGTTCAACGCTTTAACTTTTCGTCATCATGATAAGGTTAACTACGCTTATTTTCTTGATGGTTTTGAAACGAGTTGGAATTATGTAGGGCACCAAAAAAATGCTACTTACACCAGTTTAGAGCCAGGTAATTATACACTCCGCATAAAATCTAGTAATTCTGATGGGATTTGGAATAACAATGAAACTACCCTACATATTACAATTACACCTCCTTTTTGGAAAACCTGGTGGTTTCGCTTACTCCTAATAGTGCTGTTAATTTCAGGCATCTATTTAGTCCTCTATCTTCGGATTAAAAACATAAAAAAATATCAATTAACACTGGAAAAAGAGATAGACGAGCGTACGCAACAATTACAACTACAAAAGAAAGAACTTAAAAAAATAGCTGATGAGTTAACCACTAAAAATGAAGAAATTCAACGTTTTACTTTTGCCGTTTCGCACGATCTTAAAAGTCCGTTAAGCGGTATTAAAGGTATTGCAAGCCTTATTCCTATGGAGTTTGTAATGAAAGACTATCCTGAATTAGAGCAGTACCTAGAGATGATTAATATTTCATGTGATACGATGAATAACCTTATTGGAGATATTACTAAAATTGCGAAAATTGGTAAAATTGAAAACAAAAATGAAATACTTGATGTTAATGAAATTGTAGCATTATCCACCACCTTAGTCAAAGGAAAATTAAAAGTGGCCAAGGTAAAACTCATTGTAGAAGAAGACCTACCTAATATTTATGGTGACAGAAATAGAATTATACAAGTCTTTGGTAATCTGTTAGATAACGCTATCAAGTACATGGGTGACCAAAAGGAACCCGTAGTTCATATTAAAGCACAAGAAAACGAAGACAACATACAGTTCTCCGTTTCAGATAATGGTTCTGGAATGGATGAAAAATCTTTAAAAAAGCTTTTCTCTCCCTTTGAACGATTTCATGCCAACGTAAAAGGAACCGGCTTAGGTCTTTATATGATTAAGCAGATTATTGAATCACATAACGGTACTATTTATGCTAAATCTGAAGGTACAGGAAAAGGAACTACTTTTTATGTGGTAATCCCCAACATCGCAGATCAAGAGATCCAAAATATGATGGATACTAACATAACTCCTGAAAGCACAGATAAACAGTAGTGATCAAGAGATTGAGCAAAAAAAAAGCTTGAGCAGGTTGCTCAAGCTTTTTTTTAAATTTAAAAGTATTTTTTATTACTTACTTAAATACATTTTTCTACGAGAATACAAGTTGTAAAACTCATCATCTTTTAAACTATCAATAAATAAAATACTTTCTCCAGTACTTTTCATTTCTGGACCTAAGTTTTTATTTACATTATGGAATTTCTCAAAAGAGAAAACAGGTTGCTTAATTGCGTAACCTTCTAGTTGAGGGTTAAAATTAAAATCTTTTACCTTTTTCTCTCCTAACATTACTTTAGTCGCATAATTTACATAAGGTTCTTTATATGCCTTAGCTATAAATGGTACCGTACGTGATGCTCTAGGGTTAGCTTCAATGATGTATACAATATCGTCTTTTATTGCAAATTGAACATTTATAAGTCCTACCGTATTTAAGGCTAACGCAATTTTTCGGGTATGATCTTTAATTTGTTGCATTACAAATTCACCTAAATTAAAAGGAGGTAACGTTGCATTTGAATCTCCTGAGTGAATTCCACAGGGCTCAATATGCTCCATGATCCCTATGATATAGACATCTTCTCCATCGCAAATTGCATCTGCTTCTGCTTCTATAGCGCCATCAAGATAATGATCTAATAAAAGCTTATTCCCTGGTATCTGTTTTAAGAGGTTAATAACGTGCTCTTCTAATTCTTGTTTATTGATTACAATTTTCATCCCCTGACCTCCTAAAACATAGGACGGTCTAATCAATAAAGGAAAATCTAATTCTTCTGAAAGTGCTAATGCCTCCTCTGCTGTTTCTGCAACTCCAAATTGAGGAAAAGGAATATTATTTTCTTCAAGCATTTTAGAGAAACTTCCTCTATCCTCTGCTAAATCAAGTGCTTTAAAGCTGGTGCCGATAATTTTTATCCCGTGTTTTTCTAATTTCTCAGCCAATTTAAGTGCTGTTTGCCCACCCAATTGAACAATAACTCCTTCTGGTTTCTCATGAAGAATAATATCGTAAATATGTTCCCAAAAAACAGGTTCAAAGTATAATTTATCAGCCGTATCAAAATCGGTCGATACGGTTTCAGGGTTACAGTTAATCATGATGGTTTCATACCCACATTCCGCAGCTGCTAAAACCCCATGAACACAACAATAATCAAACTCAATCCCCTGCCCTATTCGGTTAGGTCCTGATCCTAAGACTACAACCTTCTTTTTATCCGTAACAATACTGTCATTTGCAACATACCTTGTTCCGTCTGGTCTTTCTATTTCTTCTTCAAAAGTAGAATAATAGTATGGCGTCAATGCTTTAAACTCTGCCGCACATGTATCTACTAATTTAAATACTCTATTGATATTTAACTCCGTACGCTTTTTGTGCACTTCACTTTCATAACAATCTAGCATATGTGCAATCTGACGATCCGCAAAACCTTTTTGCTTTGCTTCCAACAGAATATCTTTAGGTAAAGATTCAATGGTAAAAGTTTCTATTTCCTTTTCTAATATATGTAGTTCTTCATATTGTTTTAAGAACCACATGTCTATTTTAGTTATTTCATGAATTCTACTTAATGGAATACCTAACTGAATTGCATCATAAATAATAAACACACGATCCCAACTTGGAATTGTAAGCTTACTAATGATTTTATCGTAATCTTTCAATCCTTTTCCATCTGCCCCTAAGCCATTTCTTTTAATTTCTAAAGATTGTGTCGCTTTATGAAGTGCCTCTTGAAAAGAACGCCCTATTCCCATTACTTCTCCAACAGATTTCATTTGTAAGCCTAACGTTCTATCTGAACCTACAAACTTATCAAAATTCCAACGTGGTATTTTTACAATTACATAATCTAAAGTAGGTTCAAATAACGCCGATGTAGATTTTGTAATTTGATTATCTAATTCGTCTAAGTTGTACCCAATTGCCAATTTTGTAGCAATTTTTGCGATGGGATACCCTGTCGCTTTTGAAGCTAAAGCCGAAGAACGCGATACTCTTGGGTTAATTTCTATCGCTATAATATCTTCTTTTTCATCAGGACTTACTGCAAACTGCACATTACATCCTCCGGCAAAATCGCCAATACTGCGCATCATGTGAATTGCCATATCACGCATTTTTTGATACGTTTTGTCTGATAAAGTCATTGCCGGTGCTACTGTAATAGAATCTCCAGTATGAATCCCCATAGGATCCATATTTTCAATCGCACAAATAATAACGACATTATCATTTTTATCGCGTAATAATTCTAATTCATATTCTTTCCAGCCCATTAAGGCTTTATCAATCATTACTTCATGAATTGGAGAAATTTCTAACCCACGACTTAATAATTCATCAAAATCTTCTGGCTTATATACTATAGATGCTCCTGCCCCTCCTAAAGTATAGGAAGCTCTAATAACTAACGGGAAACCAAATTCTTGCGCAATTTCTTTTCCTTTTAGAAAAGAGGTTGCTGTTGCCTGTGGTGCCATCCCCACACCAATTTTAATCATTAAATTTCTAAACTTCTCACGGTCTTCTGTGATGTTTATAGCATCAATATCAACCCCAATAAGTGCTACTCCAAAATCTTTCCAAATCCCTTTTTCATCAGCTTCAATACATAAATTCAGTGCTGTCTGACCTCCCATTGTGGGTAACACCGCATCTATATTTGGATGCTTTTTTAGAATTTCAATGATAGATTTTGTGGTTAACGGTTTTAGATAAACATGATCTGCCATTGTCGGATCAGTCATTATCGTAGCTGGGTTACTATTAATTAAAATAGTTTCTATTCCATCTTCACGTAGAGATCTAAGCGATTGAGAACCAGCATAATCAAACTCACATGCTTGTCCAATTACAATTGGTCCAGATCCAATTAATAAAACAGATTTGATATTTTTATTCTTAGGCATTGTACTTGTATTATATAGTGTTCGCTAATAATTTTTAAAAATAGGCAAAAAAAAAGGTGCTACTTATAAAAAAGTAACACCTAATATCTAAAATAACAAATGAATCATTATTTTTTATGTCTTGTTTCTGAAGATACAGTTAATTTTTTTCTTCCTTTTGCTCTTCTTCTAGCAATAACTTTTCTTCCATTTACAGACGCCATGCGTTCTCTAAAACCATGTTTGTTTCTTCTTTTACGCTTTGATGGCTGATATGTTCTTTTTTGTCCGGGCATCTTATAATATCTTTAGTATCCTTTTAATTCAATTTTCGTTTTGTTGATCGCTCATCCAAAACTGGGCGCAAATATACAAAGACTTTTCGCATTGACAAATCTAATTTAAAAAATATTTTAGTTTGTTTTTATTACTTTTGCCAAAATATATAAAAGAAGCAAAAACTAACTCCTTTACAAATTTACAAATAACATGTTTAATAAAATTTTTAAATTAATAATTGCAGGCTTAATTATAGCATATGCTGTATACCAATTTATAGAGGGTAACATTGGTAATGGTATCTTTTTAATCCTGTTCTCATTAATTTTTATATTCCTTTATTTTAGAAACGAAATTATTCTCTTAGCCTTTTTAAGAATGCGTAAGCAAGATTTAGCAGGAACGGAGAAATGGTTATCTAAAATTAAAAACCCTGAAGCAGCGTTAACATTAAAGCAACAAGGGTATTACAATTACTTGCATGGGATCATTTTTTCCCAAACAAATTTAACTACTGCTGAGAAATACTTTAAAAAAGCTTTAAAACTTGGCTTGACGATGGATTACGACGTTGCTATGGCTAAATTAAGCCTTGCTGGTATCTCTATGCAGAAAAGAAGAAAAAGAGAAGCTACAATGCTTTTAAACGAGGCTAAAAAATTAGACAAACAGAATATGCTTTCAGATCAAATTAAAATGATGAAAGAGCAATTGAAGAAAATTTAATCTTCAATATTAATAGAAAACAAAAAAGCTTTAGCAGGTGCTAAAGCTTTTTTTATGCTTAAATAGTAAACTTCCGGTTTATTTAGAAGTCTTGTAATATCCTTTATTCGGAATTTCAACTATATATTTCTTTCTAGAATTATTGTTCAAGTGTGGCTCACGCAACCAAGGGTTGTGACGTTTCAATATTTTATAGTTGATTTCATATTGCTTCGCAAAATCCGCAAAATTAGTAACAGGTACATCTACTTCTACATTAAATGTTGGCACTTGTGTATACATATCCTCTTTCGCTATATCAAAACCATACTTATGTGGATGAGAAAGAATTTCTTTGATTGCTAAAATACGAAACACATAACGTCCTGTTTCTTGTCCTAAAAGCAAATCGTAATAGGCATTTACATCCTGAGCATCCATATATTTCTGTATCCCGTAAGATCCCGCATTATACGATGCCGCAGCTAAAGTCCAAGTACCAAATTTAGCTTTTGATTTTTTTAAGTAATCACAAGCAACCTCTGTAGCCTTTTCAATATGATAACGCTCATCTACATTGTCATTGACCTCTAAGCCATACTCTCTACCTGTGGTTTTCATTATTTGCCAAAAACCGGAAGCACCTGCCGGAGACCTCACGTTCTCCAAACCACTTTCTGCTACTGCCAAATATTTAAAATCATCTGGAATTCCATTTTTGGCCAAAATAGGTTCTATAATTGGAAAATATTTATTGGCACGTTTCATTAATAAAAGTGCATTAGACTGCCAGTAGGTATTCACCAAAAATTCACGATCTACACGCTCCATGATTTCAGGATCGTCAAAAGGAACTATTTCACCCGCGAAATTTAAATCTTCTGGAATATCTATTGCTGTTATTTTATAACCAGTCGCTATTTCTGACGTAGCCACTTGTTCATCTAATAGCTGATTTTCATCAGCAGAATTTTGCACTGCAAATATTAATGTGCTTACCACAAACAATACTCCCAAAAGCATCAACGTATTTTTTAAAAATTTCATAGCTACCATAGTTTTATACATCAAAGATATTAAATAGAACTTTCGTTTTGTAAAATAATTGTAGGAAGATGCTCATTAAACCATTTATATCTGTGAATAATCATGGTATGTGTACCATTCTTCACTGGAATGCATCTTTTAATGTTTGCCAAAGGAAAAACAGGGTCCTTATCTCCATGAATATGAACCAAATTAGGAATTGGCGCACCTTCTTTCCAATTTACCGTATTATCTATAGACCAATCAATGTAATATTTATCTCTCATAGACAAATAACGTTCGTATAATTCCAATCGCTTCGTAGCTGTTTCCCCAAAAGCATACTTTGCCAACAACTCAACATTGTTTACAAGCCCCGTAGGTAGCAATTTATGAATCTTGGTATACTTAGCAAACTGCATGCGTTTCGGCAGCTCTGAGCTCGATTTTACGCTAGAAATTATAATAACCTTTCTAGTGCTTATTAATCTTGACATTTCCTGAACTAAAATACCACCATACGATACCCCAATCAATACCGGATTAGGTGCTGTTACTTGCGCACACATTAATTTCGCATAATCTACTAAGGAAATCCCCTTTTCGGGAATAGACCATTCTAAGGTGTGAATCGTAAATAAATCTTCAGGTAACTTTATATGTTCAAAAATTAAAGAAGAAGCTGCCATTCCAGGCATTAAATAAACAGGTATTTTTATTTGAGTCATAACAAAGTAAACTATCAGAAAACTAGGAAATTAGCTAAAAATAAAGTAATTTTATGCTCTTGCTAATTTTTTATATTAAACATTTATTTTAAGAACTTATCACCAATCAACCTTTACAACTTGAGAACCTTGTATGGGTTATTTTTAATGAACTAAAATCAAAACTATATGAATGAAGTAAACATTACAGACAATAGTTTCTTACGTCAATTTGAAACAACAGTTAATGGGCACTTAGCAAAGATTGAATATTCTGCTCAGGAACGAAAGATTTTTCTAACTAAATTGATTATCCCTGAAATGATAACTCAAGAAGGCTTTAAAGAACAATTCATTGAAGCCGTGTTAAACGTAATTCAAGAAAGAAATTTACGTGTTGTACCCACAAGTCCGCAAATTGCTGGATTTCTCAGAAAAAATAGCAGGAAATATAAAGATATGTTGCCAATTGGTATTCGTATCTAATAAAAAAACCGCTCTTACACAGAGCGGTTTTTTTATGCTTTTATTTTTTCATCGACAAATACAAAGCGCACTAAACCATCTTCATCAATACTGGTAAGCTCTACTTGCTTTAATTGATTTACTAATTCCGGATTCCAAGGAGCTTTTACTTTTACATAATTCTCTGTAAACCCTTGAATATACCCTTCCTTGTTTTCTCCTTCAAAAAGTACGGTTCTAAGCGAACCTAACTGACTTTCATAAAAAGCCCTTCTTTTCTTAGCAGACAGTCCACGTAACATTTTACTTCGTTTGCTTCGTACATTTTTAGCAACCACATCTTCCATTTCAGCCGCAACAGTATTATCGCGTTCTGAGTAGGTAAAAACATGTAAATATGAAATATCCAAATCATTTAAAAAGTGATACGTCTTCAAGAACAACTCATCTGTTTCTCCTGGAAAACCAACAATAACATCTACACCAATGCAAGCATGCGGCATCACTTCTTTAATTCTAGCAACACGGTCTACATACAATCCGCTTAAATACCGGCGCCGCATTAATTTTAAGATTTCATCACTACCACTCTGCAATGGGATATGAAAATGTGGCACAAAAGAGTTACTCTTTGCCACGAAATCTATGGTCTTATTTTTTAATAGATTAGGCTCTATGCTTGAAATCCGAAGCCTATGAATCCCCTCAATAGTATCCAACTCTTCTACTAAATCATAGAAAGTGTGCTCGTGTTTTTTATTCCCGAACTCTCCCTTTCCATAGTCACCAATATTTACTCCTGTTAATACAATCTCTTTGATATCTTGTGAAGCAATTTCCCTGGCATTCTTCACGACATTCTGCAAAGTATCACTACGTGATATTCCACGCGCCAAAGGAATGGTACAATATGTACATTTATAATCACAACCATCTTGCACTTTTAAAAAGGCACGGGTTCTATCTCCTATCGCATAACTACCTACATAAAAATCTGCCTCAACAATTTCACAAGAATGCACTTCTCCAAAATCATTTTTAGACAAGTCATTAATATAATCAGTGATTTTAAATTTTTCGGTTGCTCCCAAAACTAAATCTACACCATGTACAGACGCTAATTCCTCTGGCTTTAATTGCGCATAGCAACCAATAGCAGCCACAAAAGCATCAGGATTGATCTTTTGAGCTTGTTTCACTATACTTTTAAAACGTTTATCAGCATTTTCTGTTACGGAGCAGGTATTAATCACGTACATATCTGCGCGTTCTGAGAAATCTACACGATCAAAACCTTCTTCTTGAAAATCTCTCGCAATTGTAGATGTTTCTGAGAAATTTAATTTACATCCTAAAGTATAAAATGCAACTTTCTTTTTCATCGTTTAGTAATTTCTCCACTTTTTGGTTTCTTCAAAAACATGGGTTAGAATAGCTTCTTCCTTTTCATCAAACTCCAATTCCCTACGAGACATCATAATTTTAGCCGTTTCAAATGCCTTATTAGTCAAGTAAGTGGTAAAACCAGAAGCTCCACCCCAACTATAACTAGGAATAAAATTTCTAGGAAAACCAGATCCGAATACATTAGCACTAACACCAACCACCGTACCGGTATTAAACATGGTATTAATGCCACATTTACTATGATCCCCCATCATTAAGCCACAAAATCTAAGTCCCGTTTCAGCAAAACTTTCTGTTTCATAACTCCATAAACGAACTTCATCGTAATTGTTTTTAAGATTAGAATTGTTTGTATCCGCTCCTAGATTACACCATTCTCCAAGCACTGAATTCCCTAAAAATCCGTCATGCCCTTTATTGGAATAACCAAATAGTACTGAGTTATTAACTTCTCCCCCAATGCGTGAATGCGGACCAACAGTTGTTGCTCCATAGATTTTAGCACCCATTTTTACTGTAGAATGATCACATAGTGCAAATGCCCCACGTATCATAGAACCCTCCATGACCTCGGCATTTATCCCAATATAAATAGGGCCTGAAGATGCATTTAAAATACTACATTCTACTACTGCACCTTCTTCTAAAAAAATATTCTCTGGATTGATGACCGTATTTGTTTTAGAAATTGGCTGACTACTTCGTTCCTGGAGGATAAAATCAAAATCTTCTTGAATGGCTGCTGCATTCTTAGAAAAAATATCCCATGTATTTTCAATACGAATAATCTCGCCTTCAAACTCAATAGCCTCGTAAGCACTTAGATCTACCTCTTCTTGTGAATCCTTCGTATAAAATGCAATAACTTCTTCGTCGTAAAATATAGCTTGGTTTTCCGATAGCTCAGTAACCATACTCGCCAATTCCACATTAGGAAGAAATGATGCATTAATCAATACATTCTCCTCCAATTCTACCATTGGATATTTATCTGATAAATATTCTTCCGTTATCGTCGTGGTTGTACTCTTTAGATAATTCTCCCACTTTTCACGAATAGTAAAAATACCTACCCTAATATCTGCTACAGGCCTTGTAAAAGTAAAAGGCAAAAGCGCGTTCCGTACAGTACCATCAAAAAGAATATAATTCATCAGTTAGTATTTTTTTGGTAAAAATAAAAAAAGTCACGTTCCGTTGTTTAACGGAACGTGACTTTATTGCTAAAATTAGCAAAAATATTATTTTTCGAACTTCTTGTATTTGTTCTTAAACTTATCAATACGTCCTGCAGTATCAACCAATTTAGCCTTACCTGTGTAAAAAGGGTGAGATGTTCTTGAAATTTCCAATTTAATTAAAGGATACTCTACACCTTCAAATTCTAACGTCTCTTTCGTATCTGCAGTAGATTTAGTAATAAAAACATCCTCATTAGACATGTCTTTAAAAGCAACTAATCTATAATTCTGTGGGTGTATATCTTTTTTCATTTTTAAAAAACTTAATAACTTCTATTTTTAGAGATTGCAAATTTATGTTTTTTTCTTAAACTTACAATTATTAATCAGTAAAAATTCAATAAAAAATATTCTTGGTCATTCTTTCCCAAAAATTAAAGCCTATTTTTGCGCTATTAAAGTCAAAAATAATTAAATTTTGGAAGCAGATAATTCTAGTGCAATTAAAAAAATAGTTTTACCAATAGCCCTAATATTCGGGGCCGGAAGAATTATCTTCGATTTAATTCCGAAATTAGCTGATGCTAATAGTAAAGTGTATTACTCCACTTTTTTAATTGCATTTGTTTTTGAAGTTTTAGCTATCATTTATACCATAAAAAAGTATAAGAAAAGTCAAAATAACAGTATTAATTTAAAAGAAGCCTTAATTGTTGGTGTTATGTTTATGGTTATTGTTGGTGGTTTATACGCTATTCAATCTTATTTATACGACCTATACATAGATCCTGAATTCCAAAGAAAAACAGCTTTAGAATGGGCTAATTTATATGGAAAAAGTGGTGATGTAGAAAAAATGATGAGCGAAGGTGACCGTATCCAGGCAACGAGTTCTATTTTTAGCATTATCAGTAGCATTCTTAAGTTTTCCTTACTTGGCATCTTAGTTTCATTTATTGTAGGAACCATAGTTAGAAACCGCTAAATCAAAAAAATCACCCACTTTTATACAGGATCGCATGAAACCACATCAAATTGAAGTTTTAAAATTCGGAACTAAATATGGCATCATAACTGGAGTTATAGGGATGATTTTTACAGCGGTGTTGATTTCCTTAAATATGCTTTATAATCAATCTGTAGAAATATCCTTAATTGGACTTCTTGTATTAATTACTCCCATTATCCTAAGTATTTACATTTTTAAAAAGAAAAATAATTCTTTAACTACAGAACAAGCAATAGGTGTTGGCGTGATCACGGCACTGGTTTCTGCGCTCGTAACTATATTATTTACCTACCTCCTCACTAATTTTATCCTTTCTGATTTCTGGGATAAAACGGAAGTCTATGATCGAATTTTGCTCTTAGAACAAAACCCAACAATAACTCCTGAACAAGTAAATGACAATATTGAAATGAAACGCAAAATGTCTTGGATTAGATATCCTGTCATTTTACTTTTCAACCTATGTATTGGCTTTGTAGTTTCACTTCTTAGTGGTATTGTCTTAAAAACTAAGTAAACAGTGCTACTGTTTTTAATATTTAGAATGAACTTAAAAATAGCTGCATAAATTCTAACATTTCTCTTTAAAGTAACACTGATTAGTAGAACCACTTAAAACGAGACGAAATGGAATCAAACAAATCGACCACAGGAAAATTCGGATAAATTTATGGTACTCTAGAAGTCCTTATAGGTATCATTTTTACGCTAATGCTTATGGCTGGCGATTTACTTTATGACCCCACTCCTCTGAAACCCATCTTTCAAACCTCAATATTTATTGTCATTGTAGTTCTTGCTATCTACAATTTTAAAAAAGCAAGGATGGTTATTTATCTTTGGGACAAGCCTTGGCAATAGGAGCAATAACAGCAGTAGTTGCCAGTATTATTGTTATGCTTTTCAACTACTTACTTACGACGGTCATAGTCCCTGACTTTTGGGAACACACTGCACAGATCACTAAAACAACAATGTTAGAAAGCAATCCATCAATGTCTTCAAAAGACCTTGAAAATGCTTTAGAAATGCTTTAGAAATGCAAAGCAAATTCACTTGGATTATGTACCCTGCTATTTTTGTAATGAACCTTATCGTTGGATTTTTTACGGCATTAATTGCAGGTCTGATATTAAAAAAGACTGAAAATTTATATTAATCCGTACTTTTGAAAAGATTTTCAGAAGTATTGCATGAATTTATCTATTATTATACCTCTTCTTAATGAAGAAGAATCTTTAAAAGAATTACACAATTGGATTGTTTCTGTCATGGAAAGCAATAATTTTTCGTACGAGATTATTTTTATCGACGACGGAAGCACCGATACTTCTTGGAAAGAAATCACCGCTTTATCTGTCACTAATCCCGCAGTACAAGGCATCCGTTTTTTACGTAATTATGGGAAATCACAAGCATTGCATGCTGGTTTTAAAGCAGCAGCAGGTGAGGTTATTATTACCATGGATGCAGACTTACAAGACAACCCTGATGAAATTCCAAAATTATATGATGCCATCAAAACAGAAGGGTTTGATCTTGTTTCTGGATGGAAGAAAAAAAGGTATGATTCCGTTTTAAGTAAAAACATGCCCTCTAAGCTTTTTAATTGGGCTGCTCGTAAAACGTCAGGGGTAAAACTTCACGATTTTAATTGCGGACTTAAAGCTTTCAATAGTAAAGTGGTAAAAAATATTGAGGTTTCAGGAGAAATGCACCGCTATATCCCTGTACTAGCAAAAAATGCAGGCTTTTCTAATATTGGAGAAAAAGTAGTACAACATCAAGCCCGTAAATACGGGAAAACAAAATTTGGCATGGAACGCTTCATCAACGGCTTTCTAGACTTAATTACCATCTGGTTTGTTTCCAAATTCGGAAAACGTCCTATGCATTTATTTGGCGCATTAGGTGTATTAATGTTTTTTGTAGGATTTGCTTTTGCCTTATATTTGGGTATTGATAAATTATTTATCCATAAAACAGGACGATTGATTACAGATCGACCACAATTTTTCATTTCATTAACCGCTATGATTATTGGCACACAATTATTCTTAGCTGGTTTTTTAGGTGAAATAATGGTACGATCAAAAACAAATGAAACACGCTATACCATAGCAGAAGAATTAAATAAAACAATTTTAAACGAATATTCTAAATAAATTTACGACACAACCTAAAGCTATACTTTTATGGACAACATACTAAATACTGCCAAAACCTGGTTAACCGATTTCTTTGATGCTGACACAAAAAAAGAGGTTCAAGACTTAATAGACAATAACACCGAAGAACTAAAAGATAGATTCTATAAAAACATGGAATTTGGTACTGGAGGTATGCGCGGTGTAATGGGTGCTGGAACCAATAGAATAAATAAATATACTTTAGGGAAAAGTACACAAGGACTAAGCAATTACCTAAACGAAGTTTATAAAGGCGAAGAGCTGAAAGTAGTTATTGCTTTTGACTGTAGACATAATAGTGACACTTTAGCAAAAACAGTGGCCGAAGTATTTTCTGCTAACGGCATTAAAGTTTTCTTATTCTCAGAATTAAGAACTACTCCAGAGTTATCTTTTGCGGTTAGGCATTTAAATTGCCACGCTGGTATTGTACTTACTGCCTCTCACAACCCTCCTGAATACAACGGTTACAAAGTATATTGGACAGATGGCGGACAAATTGTACCACCACAAGACGGAAAAATCGTAGCTGAAATTAATTCGCTTTCTTTTGAGGATATTAATTTCAAGGCCAATCCAGACTTAATAGAGTTAATAGATAAAGAAGTAGATGAAGCATTTATCTCCGAATCTGTTGCAAAAGGTAGTTTTAACGCCAAAGGTAAAGACGATTTTAAAATAGTTTTTACTTCTTTACACGGTACTTCAATTACCGCTATTCCTGAAGTTTTAAAACGTGCTGGTTATAAAAATGTAACAATTATTGAGGAACAAGCAAAGCCCGATGGTGATTTTCCAACCGTAAAATCTCCAAACCCAGAAGAACCAGAAGCGCTTTCTATGGCGATTAAAAAAGCCGAGGCTATTGGAGCAGATATGGTTGTAGGTACAGATCCTGATAGTGATAGACTAGGAATTGCAGTGCGTAACCTTGATGGTGAAATGGAGATCCTAAACGGAAACCAAGCCATGGTTTTAATGACCAAATTTCTTTTAGAAAAAGCAAAACAAGATGGTTTTAAAGGCAATGAATTTGTTGCTTCTACTATTGTTTCTACTCCTATGATGGAAGCTATGGCTACTGCCTATGGCGTAGAATACAAAACTGCTTTAACTGGATTTAAGTGGATAGGCAAAATGATTAAAGATTTCCCGAACCAAAATTTTATCGGTGGAGGTGAAGAGAGTTTCGGGTATATGGTGGGCGATTTTGTTCGTGACAAAGATGCCGTTACCTCTACCCTATTAGCTTGTGAGATTGCTGCAAACGCAAAAGCCAATGGCAGCTCTTTCTATAAAGATTTGATTGATTGTTATGTAGCTTATGGTTTTTATAAAGAAAAACTAATCTCTTTAACCAAAAAAGGAATGCAAGGCGCAGAGGAAATCAAACAAATGATGATTGATTTTAAAGAAAACCCTGTATTGGCTATTGATGGTTCAAAGGTTATTATTGTGGATGACTACAATACATCAACCTCTAAAAACCTTAAGACAGGCAAAGTTTCAACCATTGATATTCCAAAATCTAACGTGTTAATCTATACTACAGAAGACGGTACCAAAATGGCTGCTAGACCTAGTGGAACAGAACCTAAAATTAAATTCTATTTTAGCATCAACACAAACTTAGAAAAAGCTTCTGATTTTAAAGAAGTTAACGCCCAATTAGAAGCTAAAGTCACTCGTATTCTGAGTGAACTTAAATTGAATTAATGGAGAATTACAAAAAGATTCTTCGCTATGCGAAGCCTTACCGTACTTACGGTTATCTAAATATATTTTTCAACATATTATATGCATTGTTCAGCGCGCTATCTTTTGCCGCGCTGATGCCAATGCTTAATGTTTTATTTGATAAAAATGAAGCAGTAACAGTTCTTCCAGTATACACAGGAATCAGCAACTTGAAAGATTATTACATGAATTACATGAATTATCAAGTAACTCAATATGCTGCAGAGGATGAAATGAAAGCCTTAGTATTAGTGATTAGCCTTGTAATTGTATTATTTCTATTAAAAAATTTGGCAAATTATTTTGCCATGTATTTCATTACATTTTTAAGAAATGGCGTTTTAAAAGATGTTCGTAATGCGATGTATAAAAAAATTACGGAGCTTCCTATTTCATTTTACTCAGAAAAGAGAAAAGGAGATGTTATTGCTCGGATTACCTCTGATGTCTTAGAAATTCAACATTCATTCTTATCTGTTTTAGAGTTGATTGTTCGTGAGCCTTTAACCATAATTTTCACTATTACGGTAATGTTTATAATAAGTACTCAACTAACCTTATTTGTTTTTATTTTTATTCCGCTTTCTGGTTATGTTATTTCTTTGATAGGAAAGTCCCTAAAAAAACAATCTGACGATGTACAACGCGAACAAGGAGAATTTTTATCTGTTGTTGAAGAAACTCTTGGTGGCTTGCGAGTTATTAAAGCTTTCAATTCAGAATCCCGTTTTTACAAAACATTCTCTGCATCTACCACACGTTTTTACAATTTCTCAAATAAATTATTAAACCGACAAAACTTAGCGTCACCCACAGGAGAATTTCTAGGAATCTTAACTATTGGTGTTTTATTATGGTTTGGAGGGAAAATGGTTTTAGTTGATAAGACATTAGACGCACCTTCATTCATTACCTATATGAGTTTAGCTTATGGGGTGTTAACACCAGCTAAAGCCATCAGTAAAGCAATTTACGGAGTTAAAAAAGGGGATGCTGCTGCAGAACGTATTCTTGAAATTTTAGAAACAGAAAATCCGATTACAGAAAAAGACAATGCCGTGGAAAAAGGCTCCTTTGATACTGGCGTGGCAATACAAAATATTAGCTTTAAGTATGATGATGAATACGTACTTAAAAACTTCAGTCTAAACGTTCCTAAAGGGTCTACTGTAGCCCTTGTAGGGCAGTCAGGGAGTGGAAAAAGTACCATTGCTAATCTCGTTACTCGTTTTTACGATGTTAACGAAGGCCGTATTACTATTGATGGAATTGATATTAAAGACTATACCAAAGGATCCTTACGCGGACTTTTAGGTTTAGTGACACAGGATTCTATACTCTTTAATGAAACGGTTAGAAATAACATTAGCTTAGGAAAAGAGAATGCTACAGATAAAGAAATTATGGAGGCCGCAAAAATTGCAAACGCACACGACTTCATTATGGATTTACCAAAAGGCTATGATACCAACATTGGAGATAGCGGAAATAAATTAAGTGGCGGGCAGAAACAACGTTTATCTATTGCACGAGCTGTATTAAAAAATCCGCCCATCATGATTCTAGATGAAGCCACCTCTGCTTTAGATACAGAAAGCGAACGTTTGGTTCAAGATGCGTTAGAGAAAATGATGCGCAATCGTACTTCTATTGTTATTGCACACCGCTTATCTACCATACAAAACGCAGATACTATTGTCGTATTACTAAAAGGAGAAATCGTAGAGCAAGGATCACACGCCGAACTTATCGCCAAAGACGGAACCTATAAAAAGTTAGTGACGATGCAATCCTTGGGGTAGAATTAATAATATGGTTACAGAATGAATTCAGAAAGCATTACACAGAAAATTGGTGAAATTGTAGTGAATTTTGTTGAAGTCGAATTTATTATATCTGACATAAGTTATCAATTAGGGCTTACAGAAGATAAAATGGAATTTTTTGCAAACTCTAGAACTGGGCAGAAAATTTCTGATATGAAAAAGAAATTCAGAAAATCCAAAATAGAAAAAAAAGAAATTTACATTGAATTACTTCACCGATTAGATCAAATAAGAATTAAACGAAATGAAATCGTTCATGCACTAGTTCTTGAAAATCCCGATAATACAAAAGAATACAAGTCGTTTTATTACAAGAATGGTCAAAACCAAAATATCATACATAATATTAGTGACAAAAAAATTGAAGATTTCATAGACTTAAACAATGATATCTTAAAATTTAAAAAAGAATTTTGCACACATTTTTATAATGAAAAAAGGAGGTTAAAACCTAGAATAGAGATAATTAGAAATAATCAATCTTTATAATTTTTCAAAAATAAACTCTTCTCCATTAAACCTTTTTATAAATTTAGAGTCCTATTAACGTCTAAGGAATTAAAATTTGATAGAAGAAGCACTCTTAGTAGAACAATTACAAACAGAGGCCACGCAAAAACGGGCTTTTGAATTGTTGGTGAATACTTATAAAGAAAAACTCTATTGGCATATTAGGCGTATTGTTTTAAATCACGATGATACTGATGATGTTTTACAAAACACCTTTATAAAAGTGTTTAAAAACATTAAAGGATTTAAGGGAGAAAGCAAGCTGTATTCTTGGATGTATCGCATAGCAACGAATGAAGCACTTTCATTTTTGAATTCGAAAAGCAAAAAACTAAATATTGGTAGTTCTGAAATTCAAGAAAAAATGATTGCCAATTTAGAATCTGATGTTTATTTTGAAGGTGATTATATTGAATTAGCATTACAAAAAGCAATTGCAACATTACCAGAAAAACAGAAGTTAGTTTTCAATATGAAATATTATCAAGAAATGAAATATGAAGAAATGTCAGAGATTCTTGAAACATCGGTAGGGGCATTAAAAGCATCCTACCACTTAGCATCAAAAAAAATAGAAGCATTTTTAAAAGAAGATTAAACCTTTTAATAAATTGATAGTCAAACTATAGCAATGAAAAAAACAGAAAATAGTTTCAAGGTTCCAGAAGGTTATTTTGATAACTTCACAGCTAAATTATTCGATAATTTACCTGAGGAAGAAACTATTACATCTAATAATGAAGGTTTTAAAGTGCCTGAAGGCTATTTTGAGAAATTTAATAAAGAATTAGAGGATAGACTAGACGTTAAAGAACCTAAAGTTATCACTTTAAAATCTTACAAAAAATATTATTACGCTGCAGCATCAATAGCAGCAGCGGTTACTATCGCCATTGGTTTAAACTTAAATAAAACTCCGGAATTAAGTTTTGATGATTTAGCAGACGCAGATATCGAAAGCTATTTTGACAGTAATGAATCTAGCTTAAGTAGTTATGATATTGCAGAGGTTATTCCTGTAGGCGAATTAGAAATTTACGATGTTATAGACAACCATTTGAGCAATGAAAATGTGATGGACTATTTAGAAAATAATATTGATGACTTTGACGAATTTAATCTTGACAACAATGAATAAATTAAAAAAAATAATCCCCTTAATACTACTTATGTTTGCGTGTTCGCTTTCTTTTGGTCAACAAAAAGATTGGGATAAAATAAAAACGCTAAAAATTGCTTTTATAACAGAACGCTTAAACCTTTCAAGTAAAGAAGCTCAGACTTTTTGGCCTATTTATAATGAATACCAATCAAAAAGAGAAGAACTACACATCAAAGGTCACGACGAAATTAGAAAGAAATTTGACGAGTCTGAAAAACTATCAGAAAGTGATTCTGCAAAACTATTAGACAAATATCTTCAGTATGAAAAAGAAGAGGAAGAGCTAGAACAAACCTACCTTAGAAAGATAACCAAAGTAATCTCCGCTAAGAAGACCTTACTTTTAATTCGCTCTGAAGGCGACTTTAAACGAAAATTGATCAAACAATATAGAGATAAGCATAAAGGCGATAAATAATTCAAAATCCGTTAAGTTCTAACTTAACGGATTTTTTTTGACTAAAAGTTAACTTAACAATTTTACACATTCATAATCCACGATACAAAACATATTAAAATTTAAATATAAAATTCGTTAACATTCTTGTTTTAAGCACTTCATACATGCCATCATATCTCTTAAAAAATTAAGAGATTTTTTTGTCAAAAAATATTATTTTTAATAAGTCTAAATAAAAATGAAGTGATATATTTGCCCCCGATTTTAATTTCAAAGAATAAAAAAAAGGGAAATAAAATTAATTATTTACATCTAAAAAAGCTTTTTTAAAGCAACAAAAAGAATCTAATATGAAAATTGGAAAAACAATATTTTTAACAATTTCAAAACTCGTCTGTTTTATTACCCTATTAATTCAATCACAAGTATTGACAGCACAAAATGGAAATCAAAAAAATGAAATAAAAGGTACTATTACATCTCAAGATGGAGTTGCTTTATCTAGTATTTCTGTAATGTTGAAAAATACAACCTATGGTACATCTACTGATCCTGATGGCCATTTTAGCTTTTATGTTCCTATTGGAGACTACACGGTCATTACCTCATCCTTAACACATAAAAAAATAGAAAAAAATATAACATTAACAGCTCAAAAACCTTTAGTGTTAAAACTTACATTGATAGAAACTTCTGAAGAATTAAATGAAGTTGTTGTCAAAGGTCATTATGATAAGGAACATATTATCTTAACCTCTAAAACAGCCACTAAGTCTAATATTAGTTTAATGAACACACCAGCACCTGTCGTAGTTGTTAGTGGTGAATTATTAACACAACAAGCAAATAGTACTATACAAGAAAGCATAAGAAACATAAGTGGCGTTACACAAGCTGGTAATAACTATGGTATTGGAGACAATTTAATTATTAGAGGCTTAGATGCTAACTACGCGTATGACGGAATGTATGGCGGTGGTAGTTTAGGAAACACATTTAACCCCGTTCGTTCACAAACAAATATTGAAAAAATAGAAGTTTTAAAAGGTCCTTCAGCAGGTCTTTACGGTATGGGAGCTGCAGGTGGTGTTATAAATTTAATTGAGAAAAAGCCCTTAGATTTTGAGCAATATATCATTGAAACACGGATTGGTCAATGGAATCATTATAGCGCTATGGTAGATTTAACTGGCCCTCTTTCTGATAAAATAAGCTATCGTTTTGTAAGCGCTAGTGAACGCGAAAATGGCTATAGAGCTGTATCTACGGAAAGATATGAGACTTATGGCGCTTTAAGTTATAAAACAGCTAAACATCAATTTACATTATCAAGTGCGTACATAAAAGATGCTATTCAAATAGATGCTACAGGTAACCCTGTTCGCTTAATAACTACAGATCTATTAGGTGACCCTAATAATGGTGGTTATGATTGGGAAAACTTAGTAAATGACACTGCACTAGATAGTGATGGTGAATTTGCAGGTATACAACTAACAGATGAGCAAAGACAAGTTTTAGCAAACTCATTATTAACTACGGATGGGTATGAACCTTTTGATATAGGTGACGCTACATTAGTATCTCCTTTAGCTACACCAAATCAAGGAGCTGAATTTAGAATAAAACTCCGTCATAACTGGCAACCATCAGAGACATTGAATATTACAAATCAATTTCTATATAGAAAATACAATTCTGATTACGTTAGACAAACTGGTGCTCTAAATTATTCTTATTATCAAAATAGTGGTTTAATTCATGACGGTGCTCGTTCTCCATTAATTTTAAACGATATAATTTATCCGTACGCTGCAAGACGTCAAGAATATAGAATTGTTGATGCTCAAGAAAAAATGATTCAATATTTTGGTGATTTTCAAAAAACTTGGGGAGCAGATAATGCAGTAAGTGGTGAACATTTATTAAGTATAAATTACGAAAATAGAACTATTGACTATGGTCAATATTCTACTTGGGATGCCGATGATAGTAGAGCAACTACACCTGTACCTTATATTCTTGATATTAGAGACCCTAACTGGGATTCTGGAAATATATGGGATTACGATCCTATTTTAAGGTCTCAGTATGAAAAAACAGTACAAGGTTACGGTGTTGGGTTCCAAGAAGTTATTTACTATGATAAATTTACTGCTCGCCTAGGAGGTGCTTACTTAGGCACGCAACAAGAATATCAAAATTTATATGATGACGGACAACTTATTGATTTTGATGATTCTGGTTTTGCATACAATCTAGGTTTAAACTATAGAGCTATGGATCAATTATCTGTATACGGAAATTACGCTGTAGGCAGAACAGTCTATAGTGTTACGGAATCATTAGATGGCGATGATCGTCCTGATTCCGAATCAGCGTCTATTGATTTTGGTGTACGTTATAAAAGCACTGACAACAACCTATTGGCCTCTTTAGTGTTTTTCCAGACTGCAACAACAAACCTACAATATACAAATGATGATTATGATGATGATCCTGATTCTAGCAGTTATAATGTAGATGTTACTCAATATTTTTATGATCAAGAAAACAGAACTAAAGGAATTGAACTAGATGTAAATTATTCGTTTACAAATTTCTTATCATTCAATGCTAATGCAACTTTTCAGGATCCAAAAACATTGGAAGGAGAAGATGTTACAACAGAACAAACTAAAGGTGTGCCAAAAACATATGCTCGTATTTGGAGTCAATACAAGCACTTATTAGGAAAAGAAAAAAATCCATTAAGTTTTAATTTTGGAGTAAGTTATGAAAGTAAAAGAACAATTGATGGGTATAGTTTAACTGATGCTCATGTAGATAGTTATGTACTTTTCGATACTGCTTTAGGTTACGGAATTGGTAAACACTGGGATTTAAGACTGAATGTCGATAACCTTTTTAATACAAGGTATTATATAAAAGCAATGTTTGCTGGAGCATTACCTGGTGAAACAAGAAACTATCAACTTACTGCTAGGTATACATTTTAAAGAATTAAACTAAAATTGATAGACCGCTTTGTAACTCAAAGCGGTTTTTTTTTAGTTAAAAACTAATTCAGATACTCTTCCTTTTCCCGCAGCATAGGCTACAGAATCATTTTTAAAACGAAGCGTAAAAAAGCCCTCATCAGATAATTTCTTCCAAGTAGCTCCCAAATCACTAGAATAACTTATTCCTGTAAAACCTATAGCAACTAAACCTTTACCCCCTGAATTAGGAACAAACTGCACACAACTCTTATATCCTGGTTCAGCCCCATCAGCAACGAGCGACCATGTAGTGCCACCATCGATAGTCAAAGCTTTATTCTTTATTGTTTCCTCGGGTTTCGTATAATCTCCACCAATTGCAAAACCTATTTTTTCATTATAAAAATCAAGAGAATAGATACCCTCAGTGGCCTCTTTATTAATTACAGGTGTTTCTATAAACTGCCAAGTTTTAGCTTTGTCGTCCGAATAAAAAATGCGCCCGCTTGTAGTTGCCACCCATGTTTTGGTACCAATCACTTTTATACTTGTATTACTAGCAGCAAAAGCGCCCTCTTCTTTTATTCCTTTAGGCAAAACTGAACATTCCTGCTTTTTCCATGTTAATCCCCCATCACGGGTTACAATAATTGAGAGACAACCCTCCATACTATCGCCAATAGCTATTCCTTCTTTATCATTCCAAAAAGTCATCGAATCATAAAAAACATTTTCATCCTCTTCTTTATATACCAATTCAAACTTGCCATTATCTCCTGTTTTATATAACAAGGCAGGGTTTCCTGCAGAGAGCACAAAAACATCTGTAGAAGTGTGTGCTATACTTCTAAATTCGGGACGAATAGAATCATATTGAATATTAGTACCAAATACTTTCCCTGAGTTTAAATCTACCGTTCCGACAAATCCCTTGTTTGCAGAAAAAGCAAGGGTATGATCTATGATTTCTATGGCTCTAATACTCAAAGAATCCTCATAAATAGTTTCAACAGTGACCGAAGAAAACTGATTAGACGTAACCTCTTGATTACAAGACGCCAACACCATAAACAATAAAACAAAAAATACGTATTTCATAACACTCAAATTTTATAAAAACCAAGAGGTAATGGTTCTTTTTTTCGATTAATATCTAATCTAGACTCTGGTAACGATAATTTTAATCAAAATTAAAGGGAATCGGTTCTAATACAATACCTTTGCAGCCTTAATTTTTAGTTAAAACAAAAAGATTTAAATAAATGAAGCTACATAGAAATTTGGTATTTGCTGTTGTTGATGCCTTAAACCTCATTTTCAATGAAGAGGAATATGCTGATAAAGTAGTTCAGAAAGTATTAAAGTTTGATAAACGTTGGGGTGCTCGCGATAGAGGTTTTATTGCAGAAACCACGTATGAAATTGTACGTTACAAACGATTATATATAGAAATTGCAGAAGTTAAAGCACCTTTTAGTAGACCTAATCTGTTTAGAGTGTTTGCTGTTTGGGCTGTATTAAGAGGTATAGAGCTCCCAGATTGGAAGCAGATAGAAACAGTGCCTACTCGTAAGATTAAGGGGCGTTTTGATGAGCTTTCCAAAATTAGAAAATTCAAAGAATCTGTTCCTGATTGGATGGATGAAATAGGAGAAAAATCTTTAGGAGAAAAACGTTGGACTAAAGAGCTTCACGCCTTAAACCAACAAGCTGATGTTATTTTAAGAGCCAATACCTTAAAAACAACAAAAGAAGCTCTAAGAGCTAATTTATTAGAAAACGGTATAGATTGTGAGCCTATAAACGGCTATACAGATGCGCTAAAATTAGCAGAGCGTGGTAATGTATTTAGAACGGATGCTTTCCAAAATGGAATGTTTGAAGTACAAGATGCCTCTTCGCAGTTAGTTGCAGAATTTTTAGATGTAAAACCAGGGCAACGAGTAATCGATACTTGTGCTGGTGCTGGTGGTAAAACATTGCATATTGCTGCCTTAATGGAGAATAAAGGGCAATTAATTGCCATGGACATCTATGAGAACAAGCTTAAAGAATTAAAGCGTAGAGCAAAACGTAATGGCGCTTTCAATATAGAACCTAGAGTTATAGACTCTACCAAAGTAATAAAAAAACTATATGGCAAGGCAGATCGTATTCTGATTGATGCCCCATGTACAGGCTTAGGAGTTTTGCGTAGAAATCCAGATGCAAAGTGGAAGCTACAGCCAGAATTTTTAGAAAAAATAAAAGCAACACAGCAAGAAATTTTACGTAGTTATAGTAGAATGCTAAAACCAGAAGGAAAAATGGTATATGCTACCTGCTCTATTCTGCCACAAGAAAACAATGAACAAGTAAAATCGTTCTTAGCCTCTGAGGAAGGAAGAGACTTTAGGTTAATCAAAGAAAACAAGATTTACGCTTCAGAAAGTGGGTATGATGGCTTTTATATGGCACTGTTAGAAAAAATAGCTGAAAAACCAGCATAAACACTATTAAAAAGTAATCAACAATTCATCTGAAAACTGTTAACTATTCCTGAAAATAAATTAACGAAAAAAATGTAAATTTGTGCTTTCTTAAAACGAACAATTTAGACCGCACATGATTCACTTTTTCGGGGATGTCACCAGTAACGTTTTTGCAGTACAAACCAAAAACGAACTATCAGAAGAAAATATTTCAAAATTATCGTGGTTGTTTGGCAACCAACCTAAAATAAATACGGCGTCTCTTGACGCCTTTTTTGTTGGCCCACGGGCAGCGATGATCACACCTTGGAGCACTAATGCTACCGAGATAACTCAGAATATGGGTATCGAAGGTATCCTTAGAATTGAAGAGTTCTCTGCTTCAAACGAAGCAGATACCGCCTTTGACCCAATGCTCTTACAAAAATATAAGGGTTTAAATCAGACCATTTTCACCATTGATATTTCACCAGAAGCAGTTCTTGAAATTGAAGATGTTGCTGCATATAACCAAAAAGAAGGTTTAGCATTAAGTGAGGAAGAGGTGGGCTATTTAAATACACTTTCTAAAAAACTAGGCCGCAAACTAACCGATTCTGAAGTATTCGGGTTTAGTCAAGTAAACTCAGAACACTGCCGACATAAAATTTTCAATGGTACTTTTGTTATTGACGGTCAGGAAATGCCATCTTCTCTTTTTAAGTTAATTAAAAAGACCTCATTGGAAAATCCAGGAACGATTGTATCTGCTTATAAAGACAACGTTGCTTTTGTAAAAGGACCTAAAGTGGTACAATTTGCACCAAAAAATGCAGATAAACCCGACTTCTACGAAGAAAAGGACTTTGATTCTGTTATTTCATTAAAAGCAGAAACTCACAATTTTCCAACCACAGTAGAGCCTTTTAATGGCGCTGCAACTGGTGCTGGTGGAGAAATTAGAGATCGATTAGCTGGGGGAAAAGGGTCTTTACCTTTAGCTGGGACTGCAGTATATATGACGGCCTACTCTCGTTTAGAAGAAAATAGAACATGGGAAAAAGGAATGCCAGAACGTGAATGGTTGTACCAAACCCCAATGGATATTTTAATTAAAGCTTCTAATGGAGCTTCAGATTTTGGTAACAAATTTGGACAACCTTTAATTACAGGTTCTGTTTTAACCTTTGAACATACTGAAGATAACCGAAGATTAGCCTATGATAAGGTAATCATGCAAGCCGGCGGTATTGGGTATGGAAAAGCGAATCAAGCCCTAAAAGACAAACCAGAAACTGGAGATAAAATTGTCATCCTTGGTGGCGACAATTACCGAATTGGTATGGGTGGTGCAGCTGTTTCTAGTGCAGACACTGGTGCATTTAGCTCATCCATAGAATTAAATGCCATACAACGTTCTAATCCTGAAATGCAAAAACGTGCTGCCAATGCCGTTCGTGGTATGGTAGAAAGCGATGTAAATACCATTGTTTCAATTCACGATCATGGTGCAGGTGGACATTTAAATTGCTTATCAGAATTAGTAGAAGAAACTGGTGGTAAAATAGATTTGGACAAATTGCCGGTTGGCGATCCTACTTTATCAGCAAAAGAAATTATAGGTAACGAATCTCAAGAACGTATGGGATTAGTTATCGGAAAAAAAGATATCGACTTACTAGCACGCATCGCAGCACGGGAACGTTCGCCAATGTATGAAGTGGGTGATGTTACAGGAGATGACCGTTTTACTTTTGAATCTAAAACAACAGGTGAGAAACCTATGGATTTAGCTTTGGAAGATATGTTTGGTAGTTCTCCAAAAACAGTAATGACCGATAAAACGGTTACAAGAAATTACGATAACGCACAGTATTCATTAGAATTTTTTCACGACTATTTAGACGATGTATTACAACTAGAAGCCGTAGGGTCTAAAGATTGGCTTACCAATAAGGTAGACCGTTGTGTAGGTGGTAAAGTAGCAAAACAACAATGCGCAGGCCCCTTACAGTTACCTTTGAATAACTGTGGTGTAATGGCCTTAGACTACAAAGGTAAAGAAGGTATTGCTACCTCTATTGGCCACTCTCCTATTTCAGGCTTGATTGATCCTGCGGCAGGAAGTAAAAATAGTATTACCGAAGCGCTTACAAACCTTATTTGGGCGCCATTAAAAGATGGGTTAGCATCGGTTTCACTATCTGCAAACTGGATGTGGCCTTGTAAAAACGAAGGTGAAGATGCGCGCTTATACGAAGCGGTACAAGCTATTTCAGATTTTTCTATTGCTTTAGGGGTTAATGTACCGACTGGGAAAGATTCACTTTCCATGAAACAAAGATATAAGGACGGAGATGTTATATCTCCCGGCACCGTTATTATCTCTGCTGCCGGAAATTGTAATGATATTACGAAGGTAGTAGAACCTGTTTTACAAAAAGACGGTGGCGCTATTTACTATATCAACCTATCTAAAGATAACTATAAATTAGGAGGTTCTTCTTTTTCTCAAGTATTAAATAAAATAGGTAATGAAGCGCCTACGGTTACAGATGCTGAGTACGTAAAAACTGTTTTTAATACGTTACAAACATTAATAAAAGAAGATCAAATTACTGCAGGTCATGATGTTGCTTCAGGCGGATTAATTACAACACTTTTAGAATTGTGTTTTGCTGATGTAGATTTAGGAGCTAAACTAGACCTATCTAGTTTAGGTGAAGAAGATACCATAAAGTTACTTTTTGCTGAGAATGCAGGAATTATATTTCAAGCTAAAAACGACGCTATTGAAACGGTATTAACCGCTGCAGGTATCGACTTTAAAAAGATAGGAACGGTAACCCAAGAAAGTACTTTGACTATTAAAAATGGAAACATGGAAATGGGATTAAACATTGTTTCTTTAAGGGATACATGGTTTAAAACATCCTATTTATTAGACAATAAGCAAACTGCAAATGGTTTAGCAAAAGATCGATTTGACAATTACAAGCATCAAGCTTTAGCGTATGTTTTCCCAATTGGCTATGAAGGCAAATTGCCTAAAATTGAAGGAAAAAGGCCAAAAGCCGCCATTTTAAGAGAAAAAGGAAGCAATTCTGAACGCGAAATGGCTAATGCTATGTATTTAGCTGGTTTTGATGTAAAGGATGTGCATATGACCGATTTAATTTCGGGACGTGAAAATCTGGAGGAAATTCAATTTATTGGAGCGGTTGGTGGTTTCTCTAATTCAGATGTGTTAGGAAGCGCTAAAGGTTGGGCTGGAGCTTTTAAATACAATGAAAAAGCAAATACGGCTTTAAAGAATTTCTTTGCAAGGCCAGATACTTTATCTGTAGGTATTTGCAATGGCTGTCAGTTATTCATGGAGCTAGATTTGATTAATCCTGAACATCATACCCATGGTAGAATGGCGCATAACGATTCTCATAAACACGAAAGCAATTTTACATCTGTAGAAATTCAGAAAAACAATTCTGTAATGCTTTCTTCTTTAGAAGGTTTAAAACTAGGCGTATGGATTTCTCATGGAGAAGGTAAATTCAACTTACCTCTTTCAGAATCTAATTATGAAATTGTAGCTAAATATGGTCATGAAGGGTATCCTGCAAATCCTAACGGAAGTGATTTTAACACCGCTATGCTTTGTGATAAAACAGGAAGACACTTAGTGACTATGCCGCATATAGAACGCTCTACATTCCCTTGGAACTGGGCACATTATCCTTCTCACAGGAAAGATGAAGTGAGCCCGTGGTTACAAGCCTTTGTAAATGCAAAAGAATGGATTGAAAAACAGTAATTAAAAACTTATAAAATGCAACAGGCCGTCTAAATAAATTAGACGGCCTGTTTTTTAAATAGGGTTAGTATTTAGGCACTTTTTTCTGTTAATCTATGGCTGCTATTCTTTTAACAGTTAACATAAACTATGAATATATAAAGGGTTCATTTTTAAAAATTTCAGAATACATTTTATTTAAAATTAAAAGAGTATTTAAACTAAAAAGAAAAGCCAAAAGTTGCCTGATGGCTCTTCCTATTCATAGCAATTATTAATCAATCCTTCCTTATTTAACAACAATTTTTCCACTCCATATTTGACTGCTACTTGCTAATTTATAAAAATATACTCCCGGACTTAGATTCTTACGCGGTATCGTAATTTCATTCTGTCCTACTACACTTGTTCCTTCTTGTGTATGATTCCCCAATAAAATTCCGTTTAAAGAAAATAATTCTAAAGTATAGGTGTCATCTGTATTTGATGTATAATACAAGTTCGTAGAAGCCTCTAAAGGATTAGGATATACCAATGCTTTTGTAGTTGTTTCTTCTTCTATAATGACCTCCTCTTCTATTTCTGATCTATTATTAAAATCGATCTCTGAAATAGTCATTTCTTTTTCTTGGACACTACCGTCTGTGGAATGCATATTAAACAACACCACCTTTAGACTTGTAAAGTCTGCCGAATTATTTGCTTCATTTTTAAAATCTGAAGCACGAATTTCAAACGTTTTATCTTCTTCATTTAATTCAATTTCAGTAGTATAAAATGCGCCATCACCTTTCAAAATTTTCACTTCTACAGTTCCTGTTCCTGAGGCATTAAAAGATAATTTTTGATATTCAGATAAATCTACTGCCTGAAAGAAAGCGCGGTGTCAAATGCACGGTATACACCCAAATAGTTTGCCGTTGTGCCTTTCGCATGAATGTTACGTTCAATTCTATAGCCAGTATAAGCATAATTAACTTCGTTTTGCAGTACTTCATATGTTTCGATAGTCGTATTATCTGAAGAATCATCTAAACCCCAAGGGGCATCTGCAACAAAAAGATCATCTGGCGTATCGCCTTGTGCATTTTGTATTCTAAATCCAAAATCAAACAAAGCTCCTGTCTCTACGGTAATACTTTCTACCCTTGAAGCAATAGTCGTCGCTAAGTTTAAGTTATCTGTACCACTGGTCTCCGTCTTTTTCATTCCACCATCCATAGTAATAGACGTACTATTATTATTGTTGGTAAGCTGTAAGTTTATAGTACCATTAGTGTAACTAGCGCTTCTTACAAAAACTGGAGGTGGTGTAGATCCCTTGTAATCGGCAATTGCACCATTCGCCTCTAAAAGGTTTAATATTTCGTCTCCTAATTTTAATAAATCATCAACCGAATTAGACCATATTTGAAAATTATAATAGGCTGTATTCTTTTCATAAGCATCAATATTCCAATGAGATTCTATCATAAATTCATCATTTTCATTCACTCTTGCAGAAAATGTCAATGCAAATTCTATGCTTCCATCTGCTTGTTTGATGATAGATTTAATAAAATCTTTTTCTCGCAATTGAATCGTAGAAACAGATAATAATTGCGCCCCAAGAAAACGATCACAAATAAACTTGCTGTGTTCATACACATTGTCTTCCGTTTTTATAACCATTAAAGCACTAATCGTTTCTGAATCTTTTAAATAATCTACAGAAAATATATCTGAAGCATTTGTCAATGCTAACAAATCGGCCGGAGAAGATTCTATGGTAGAGGTTTCTCCAATAATACCCAATGGAACTAAAGCTTTTAAAGGAATTTTTTTACTCACAAACCCACCTTTTCGCTTATAATTAAAACCTTTTTTAATTGTTTTGGCTGTAGCCTTATCAAACTTATAATTTGTATTTGCTCTATCAAAGTTTCTTTTATTGATTACACTCGATAAGCGATCATTACTTTCTAAGCCTCCGTCATTACCTCCTGAAGTACTGGTAATTGTCGGACAAGAGCTTATTCCAGAACAGGAAGGATCATCACAATCTACCAATCCATCACCATCATCATCTACGCCATTTATACAATCTTCTTGCGGCACAGGTGCTGTAGGACAACGTGCACCATCATTACTTGCACTCGCTGGGCCAAAAGCGAATATATTGGAAACCATAGTACTATTTGATATCGCCTGTACATTGTTTATTTTATACACAGAACCAGTTTGATTGGCTGAGATATAGAAATTACCATCCACATCAAAATACACCGCTCCATACGTATAATCGAATCCCGAAAGAATAGGCACAACACCCAATTCTTCAACATTTCCTGTATCAACAGAAATCCTATACAAAATATTGGACCCTTTTTCAACCGCATATAATTTGTTATCCACTGCATTAAAGGCCCAATCATGTATACTAATATTTTTATTTAAAGTAAAAGAACCAAGATATTCAAGGTAGGTATCAGATGTTGGATTTAAATCTATGGCATAATAGGAAGTACCACCTGCTTTGAAATAATAAATACCATCGATACTAATATCTCCTACATATTTATTTTTCGTGTCCGGTAATTCTGGAATCTCAAAAATTTCGGGTGAAAAATCTTTTCCAATACGGACAATTGACTTCGCTGGAGAAGATAAATAACCCCATATATATCCGTCTGCAGAATTATATGCTGCTGCATTTATACTGCCAGGAGTTATATCTTCTGCTACTATGTAAGATCCGCCTGAAGCTAGATCAACCGCATAAATATCATTATATTGAAATAGGTACGCATTAAAATCGCATTCAAATGGTGTTTGTGCTTTCGTAGTACTAAAAGTGAGCACCATTAAAATTATAAAATAGGTAGGATTTAGCTTAGGGTAGCGTTTTTTCATCGATTCGGGTTTTAAGTATGGAATAAATCAAATATACGAAAATTAGGAAAGATTTTTCCTACATTTAGTTAGTTTACAGTTATAACTAGTTAAATTGCAGAATATTGTAGATGAAAGAAAGAATTAATTTTAAGAATAGGGAAAAATTATTTTATTAAATTTTGTGGTACAAACGTTAATATTTATGTGATTCTCAATTTTAAAGTCGCTTTTTTTCTTAATTTGCAATACAAATTCAGATTAAACCTATGCAAAACATAACCCGACTCTTTGATTTTCCTTATTATCAACTAGAAAAGTACGACCTTGAAAAGTCTCTAGTTACTAAAACAAATGGGAAATGGGTTGTAACATCAACAAAAGAGTATTTAGACAAGGCGAATGCCATTAGTAGAGCTTTATTACGATTAGGTGTACAACCTAATGACAAAATTGCACTTATAACTTCTACGAACAGGACGGAATGGAATATTATGGATATTGGTATTCTTCAATTGGGAGCCCAAAACGTTCCAATATACCCAACAATATCGGAAGAAGATTACGCCTATGTTTTAAATCATTCAGAGGCAACATACTGTTTTGTTTCCTGTGCAGATGTATATAAAAAAATAAAGGCAATTAGGCATGAGGTCCCTAATTTAAAAGAAGTCTATTCTTTTGATCAATTAGACGATTGTAAAAACTGGTCTGAAATTTTAGACTTAGGAAAAGATACTTCCAATCAAAATGAAGTAGATGAACTAAAGAAAGCTGTGAAGACTACAGATTTAGCCACTTTAATTTATACTTCGGGAACAACAGGTAAACCTAAAGGGGTAATGCTTTCTCATGAAAATATTGTGAGTAATGCATTGGGTAGTTTCCAGAGAATTCCTATTCAACTTGGTGAGTCAAGAGCCTTAAGCTTTTTACCTTTGTGCCATGTTTATGAGCGTATGCTAATCTATTTATACCAATATTGTGGATCTGCAATTTACTACGCCCCTATTGACCAAATAAGTGAATATGCTCAGGAAACAAAGCCACACGTGATGACTGCGGTTCCTAGGCTATTAGAAAAAGTGTATGACAAGATTATTGCAAAAGGAACTTCGTTAACTGGTATTAAAAAGAAATTATTCTTTTGGGCCGTAGACATTGGTTTAAAATATGAGCCATACGGGCAGAATGGATGGTGGTACGAGCAAAAATTAGCCTTAGCGAGAAAATTAATTTTCAGTAAATGGAAAGCAGCTTTAGGAGGCCAATTATCTGTAATGGCATCCGGAAGTGCAGCTTTACAACCTCGATTAGCACGTATCTTTAATGCCGCAGAATTTGGCGTTATGGAAGGTTATGGTCTAACAGAAACTTCTCCGGTAGTTTCTGTGAACGATATGCGTAATCATGGTTTCAAAATAGGAACTGTTGGAAAACCAATAGATAAAACCGAAGTGAAAATTGCTAGTGATGGCGAAATCTGCATCAAAGGGCCTCAAGTAATGATGGGCTATTTTAAAGATGAACAAAAAACCAAAGAAGTAATCATCGATGGTTATTTCCATACGGGAGACATAGGTGAAATTGACACTGAAGGATTCTTAAAAATCACCGATCGGAAAAAAGAAATGTTTAAAACTTCTGGTGGTAAATATGTTGCTCCCCAGTTATTAGAAAATAGATTTAAACAATCTCGATTTATAGATCAAATTATGGTTGTTGGTGAAGGCGAAAAAATGCCTGCAGCTTTTATACAACCAGATTTTGAATTTGTAAAAAATTGGGCTAAAATCCATAATGTCGAAATAAAGAATAATGAAGACCTTGTTAAGAATGAAAAGGTTATTGCCAGAATTCAAGAAGAAGTGGATGAAGCCAATACGAACTTTGCCAAATGGGAAACTATAAAGCAATTCCGACTTACTCCAGATGCATGGAGCGTTGAAAACGGTCATTTAACACCTACCTTAAAGTTACGTCGTAAAATTGTTAAAGAGAAATACATAGCATTGTACAATGACATTTACGAACATTAATCGTTTGTATCATTTCTAAAAACAGAAAAACTCGGCAGTGTCAATACCGTAAGTAATATAAACTGACTTCGTATTGGCACTGTTTTTTTATTTTACCTTAAGATGATGCTATACGCTTTGTTTTAGTGTAAAATATATGAACACATGGAAACCTTGCATTTTAACGCCCCTTCCCTGTTCAATAAATTCATTTTTTTACCAAAATCTAGGATAAAACGATAAAATGAATTTTGTGTGTTCCTCCCTATTGTTATTGGTGAGAAATTTATCACAAAAAGAAATCAAACTTTATAATTAATTAGGCTACAGTAGGTTAAAACCTTATCGTATTGTATTATTTTAGATTGTGGTTTAAAAAAATAACATTCGACATCAAAAAATTTACATAAATTTATTATGCATGCATAATAAATTTTACTATATTTGAGTTCTATAAATAATGTATGAAGGAGCTTACAATAGATTATGCTTTAAGAGCTACATGGCAAGCAGTTGCCAGAATGTACAACGAAGAAGCGAAAAATTTCGAAACTACTATGGCGGTAGGCTTCACGCTGTTAAGCATTGATCCCAAAACAGGAACCCCTTCTACTGCATTAGGCCCTAAAATGGGAATGGAGGCAACTAGTCTTTCTCGAATACTAAAAAGTATGGAAGAAAGAGGGCTAATTGTTAGAAAACCCAATCCGAATGATGGAAGAGGTGTTTTAATACACTTAACACCATTTGGCTTAGAAAAAAGAGTGGACTCAAAAAATGTTGTACTTCGCTTTAATGAAGTGGTTAAAGACAACGTTCAAGAAGATCAATTAAATGGTTTTTTCCAAGTTATGGATACCATTAATAAATTGGTTATAGACAAGAAAATTTACACTAAAGATTCAAAAACAATTTAATCGTAATGAATTCGATGAATAAACACATTAAGAAAGTAGCAGTTGTTGGTTCTGGAATTATGGGAAGTGGCATAGCATGTCATTTTGCTAATATCGGAGTTGAAGTATTATTACTAGATATTGTCCCTAGAGAACTGAATGAAAAAGAAAAAGCTAAAGGCTTTACGCTTAAAGACAAAGTGGTTCGCAATAGATTAGTAAACGATTCATTAATCGCAGCCCTAAAATCTAAACCTTCTCCTATTTACAATCAGAAATTTTCTGATCGTATCACTACAGGGAACCTTGAAGATGATATTGCAAAGGTTTCAGAAGTAGATTGGATTATTGAGGTGGTGGTTGAAAGACTTGACATTAAGAAGATGGTCTTTGAAAATTTAGAAAAATACAGAAAGCCAGGTACACTTATAACTTCAAACACCTCTGGTATTCCAATTCACTTTATGAGTGAAGGGCGTAGTGAAGATTTCCAGAAGCATTTCTGTGGAACGCACTTCTTTAATCCTGCACGTTACTTAAAACTTTTCGAAATAATCCCTGGACCTAAAACGTCGCCAGAAGTATTAGATTTCTTGAATGGTTACGGTGAGCAATTCTTAGGAAAAACTTCTGTAATCGCTAAAGATACACCTGCTTTCATTGGTAACAGAATAGGTATTTTCAGCATCCAAAGTCTTTTCCATATGGTAAAAGATTTAGGAATGACAGTTGAGGAAGTAGATAAATTAACAGGACCAGTTATCGGTCGTCCTAAATCCGCAACATTCAGAACTGTTGATGTGGTAGGATTAGACACTTTGGTACATGTTGCCAATGGAATTGCAGAAAATTGCAAGGACGATGAGAAATTAGATCTATTTAAACTTCCAACCTTCATCAATACCATGATGGAAAACAAATGGTTGGGTAGTAAAACAGGTCAAGGTTTTTACAAGAAATCTAAAGATGCGAAAGGGAAAACAGAAATCTTAACGCTTGATCTAGATACGATGGACTATCGTGCTAGTAAAAGAGCAAGTTTTGCTACTTTAGAGTTAACAAAGACTATTGATAAGGTAGCTGATCGATTTAAAGTATTGGTTGCTGGAAAAGATAAAGCTGGTGAATTTTACAGAAAGAGTTTTGCTGCATTGTTTGCTTACGTATCACATAGAATTCCTGAAATTACCGATGAGCTTTATAAGATTGATGATGCTATGAAAGCTGGTTTTGGATGGGAACACGGACCTTTCCAAATTTGGGATGCTATCGGAATTGAAAAAGGACTTGAAATTATGAAAGCAGAAGGAGAGACTCCTGCTGCATGGGTAAATGATATGATTGCGAGCGGAACAAAATCGTTCTACGCGGTAAAAGATGGCGCTACCTATTTCTATGATATTCCTAAAAAATCTATAGAAAAAGTTCCTGGTCAGGATTCATTTATCATTTTAGATAACATTAGAAAATCTAAAGAAGTTTTCAAAAACAGCGGTGTTGTAGTAGAAGATTTAGGAGACGGAATTCTGAATGTAGAATTTCAATCTAAAATGAATACCATTGGTGGAGATGTTCTGGCAGGTTTAAATAAAGCTATTGATATTGCTGAGAAAGATTTCCAAGGTTTAGTTGTTGGAAATCAAGCGCCAAACTTCTCTGTAGGAGCTAACATCGGAATGATTTTCATGATGGCTGTAGAGCAAGAGTATGATGAATTGAATATGGCGATTAAAATGTTCCAGGATACTATGATGCGTATGCGCTATTCTGCAATACCAACAGTAGCGGCTCCTCATGGAATGGCACTAGGTGGTGGTTGTGAACTTTCGTTACATGCAGATATGGTTGTTGCAGCAGCAGAAACCTATATTGGTTTAGTAGAATTTGGTGTCGGCGTCATCCCTGGAGGTGGTGGTTCTAAAGAATTTGCAGTAAGAGCACAAGACCAATTCCATAAAAATGATGTAGAATTAAATGTACTTCAAGAGTATTTCTTAACCATTGGTATGGCTAAAGTATCTACCTCAGCATACGAAGCCTTTGATTTAGGTATTTTACAAAAAGGTAAAGATATCGTGGTAGTGAATAAAGACCGTCAGATTGCAACTGCAAAAGCACATGCTAAATTAATGGCAGAAGGTGGATACACACAACCGGTAAAACGCAAAGACATTAAAGTTTTAGGAAAGCAAGCTTTAGGAATGTTTTTAGTAGGTACTGATTCTATGGAAGACAGTAAATACATCAGTGAACATGATGAAAAAATTGCAAATAAATTAGCATATGTAATGGCTGGTGGAGATTTATCAGAACCAACACTTGTTACAGAACAATATTTATTAGATCTAGAGCGTGAAGCTTTCTTGTCACTTTGTACAGAACGCAAAACGTTAGAAAGAATTCAACACATGTTGAAAACAGGAAAACCTTTAAGAAACTAAGGCCCCCTCTGCCTAACGGCATCTCCTCTATGGGGAGAATAAAGGAAACCTTTAAGTAGTTAAATGAAGTATAACTTTTAAAATATCCCGAACAAACTCCCTCTCCTCTGGAGAGGGTTGGGGAGAGGATTATGAAAACAGCATATATAGTAAAAGCATATAGAACAGCAGTCGGTAAAGCTCCAAAAGGGGTCTTCCGATTCAAAAGATCAGATGAATTAGCTGCAGAGACCATCCAATACATGATGAAAGAGCTGCCGCAATTGGATAAAAAACGAATTGACGATGTTATTGTAGGAAATGCAATGCCAGAAGGTTCTCAAGGACTAAACATGGCGCGTTTAATCTCTTTAATGGGATTAGATATTGTAGATGTTCCTGGAGTTACGGTAAATCGTTTTTGTTCCTCTGGTATTGAAACCATAGGTATTGCAACAGCAAAAATACAAGCGGGAATGGCCGATTGTATTATTGCAGGGGGTGCAGAAAGTATGAGTTCGGTTCCTATGACAGGAAATAAACCAGAATTAAATTATGACTTAGTAAAATCTGGTCATGAAGATTATTACTGGGGAATGGGAAATACGGCAGAAGCTGTAGCGAACCAATTTAAAGTATCTCGTGAAGATCAAGATGAGTTTGCTTACAACTCTCATATGAAAGCTTTAAAAGCGCAAGCGGAAGATCGTTTTCAAGACCAAATTGTACCTATTGATGTAGAACAAATTTACGTGGATGAAAACGGTAAAAAAGCTACAAGAAATTATACCGTTAACAAAGACGAAGGACCTAGAAAAGGAACGAGTAAAGAAGCATTAGCTGGCTTAAGAGCTGTTTTTGCTGCTGGCGGTAGCGTCACTGCTGGTAACTCTTCACAAATGAGTGATGGTGCTGCATTTGTAATGGTGATGAGTGAAGAAATGGTCAAAGAATTAAATATTGAACCAATTGCACGTATGGTAAACTATGCTGCGGCTGGTGTTGAGCCACGTATCATGGGTATTGGTCCCGTTAAAGCAATTCCAAAAGCCTTAAAGCAAGCCGGATTGAAGCAAGAAGATATTGAGTTAATTGAGTTAAATGAAGCTTTCGCTTCACAATCGCTTGCCGTAATGCGCGAACTTAAATTGAATCAAGATATCGTAAACGTAAATGGTGGTGCAATTGCACTAGGCCACCCATTGGGATGTACAGGAGCTAAGCTTTCCGTACAACTTTTTGACGAAATGCGTAAGAGAAATATGCAAGGAAAATATGGTATGGTAACCATGTGTGTAGGTACTGGGCAAGGTGCTGCAGGAATCTATGAATTTTTGAAATAATACATCCCCTCTAAATCTTCCCAAAAGGAAGACTTTTGAGAAAAATAAAAAAATCTTAACTTAAAATAACACCTATCTGTTCTCTTTCCTTTGGAAAGGGTTAGAGATAAGAAAATTAATAACAATGGCAGAAAAAGAAATACTACGTGGCGGTCAGTTTTTAGTAAAAGAAACGAATTGTGAAGATATCTTTACGCTAGAAGATTTATCGGAAGAGCAAAAAATGATGCGTGATAGCACTAAAGAATTCGTAGACCGCGAACTTTGGGCACACTGGGAACGTTTTGAGAAAAAAGATTATGCATATACTGAGGAAACCATGCGTAAAGCGGGTGAACTTGGTTTATTAAGCGTAGCCGTTCCAGAATCTTACGGAGGAATGGGTATGGGTTTTGTATCTACCATGTTAGTATGTGATTATATTTCCGGTGCTACAGGTTCCTTTAGTACTGCTTTTGGTGCACATACAGGTATTGGTACTATGCCAATTACTTTATATGGTACTGAGGAGCAAAAACAAAAATATGTTCCTAAATTAGCTTCTGGGGAATGGTTTGGCGCTTATTGCCTTACTGAACCAGGTGCAGGTTCTGATGCCAACTCTGGTAAAACTAAGGCAGTTTTATCTGAAGATGGTAAACATTACAACATTACTGGTCAAAAAATGTGGATATCTAATGCAGGTTTCTGTAGTGTATTCATAGTTTTTGCTAGAATTGAAGACGACAAAAATATTACAGGGTTCATCGTTGAGAATGACCCTAGTAATGGTATTTCTTTAGGTGATGAAGAAAAAAAATTAGGAATTCATTCTTCTTCTACCCGTCAAGTTTTCTTTAATGAAACTAAGGTTCCTGTAGAAAACATGCTTTCCGAGAGAGGAAACGGATTTAAGATTGCGATGAATGCGCTTAACGTAGGTAGAATTAAATTAGCAGCAGCTTGTTTAGATGCACAACGTAGAGTTATTGGTGAAGCTACTAAATACGCTAACGAGCGTATTCAGTTTAAAACACCTATCGTAAACTTTGGTGCTATTAAATCTAAATTAGCAACTATGGCGACCAATTGCTATGCTGATGAATCTGCTGCTTACAGAGCTGCAAAGAACATCGAGGATAGAATTGCTATGCGTGAAGCTGCAGGAAATACTCATCAAGAAGCAGAACTTAAAGGTGTTGAGGAATACGCTATAGAATGTTCTATTCTTAAAGTAGCCGTTTCTGAAGACGTACAAAGTACTGCTGATGAAGGAATCCAGATATTTGGTGGAATGGGCTTTAGTGCTGATACGCCAATGGAATCTGCCTGGAGAGATGCTAGAATTTCTAGAATCTATGAAGGTACTAACGAAATTAACCGAATGTTAGCAGTAGGGATGTTAGTTAAAAAAGCCATGAAAGGTCATGTAGATCTTTTAGGTCCTGCAACTAAAGTGGGTGAAGAATTAATGGGTATCCCATCTTTTGATACTCCAGATTTTTCTGAACTTTTTGCAGAAGAAAAAGATTTATTAAAGAGATTGAAGAAAGTATTTTTAATGGTTGCTGGTTCTGCCGTTCAAAAATATGGCGCTGAATTAGAAAACCACCAACAATTGATGTTGGCTGCTTCTGATATCTTGATTGAAGTATATATGGCAGAATCTACCATACTAAGAACAGAGAAAAATGCAAAACGATTTGGAGAAGATGCGCAAGCTACTCAAATTGCAATGACTCAATTATATGTATACAACGCTACAGAAATTATCATTCAGAAAGGTAAAGAAGCTATCGTTTCTTTCGCTGAAGGAGATGAGCAACGTATGATGTTAATGGGCCTTAAGCGTTTTACAAAATATACCAATAATCCTAACGTAGTAGCTTTACGCACAAAAATTGCGGATAAAGTAGCTGCAGACAACGGTTATACCTTTGACTAATTCTGATTATTATTTGTTTTTTAATACAGAAGGAAGAACCGCTCTTAATCGAGCGGTTTTTTTATTTTCAATAATTTCGAGGTGCTACGCTACCTCATAACCCTATATTCTTATATCCCCATTGTAATCCTTTACCTAATCGACAAATTACGATATAAAAAAACTAGTTTTATCCGCTGCATGTGCAACATCAAAAACTAGTTTATTTATAAGTATACTTTTTTCAATTAATCACGCATAGATTCTAATACGCTCTCTTCGGATGCTTTATTAGAAAAGTTTATTGCGCATTCTATTAATGCTAAATGTGAGTATGCTTGCGGGAAATTCCCTAACAAACGTTTTGTTTTAAAATCTACATCCTCACTAAACAATCCTAAATGATTACTGTAACTCAATAATTGCTCAAAATTTTTCAATGCTTTTTCTTCCTGCCCTATTTTAAACAGACTGTTGATAAACCAAAACGTACAAATTGTAAAGGATGATGAAGGTTCTCCAAAATCATCTTCATTTTTATAACGATACAATAAACCGTCATTACACAGATCTTTCTCTACCGCTAAAACTGTACTTACGTATTTAGGATCTTTAGCATCTATAAACCCATAAGATTCCATTAATAATACCGAAGCATCCATATCTGTAGAACCATAGGATTGTGTAAAAGCTTGCTTTTCTTCATTCCAAGCATTGTCCATGATATCCTTTTTAATTTTTTGTTCTAAAGGCCTCCATTTATCAATCTTATGCTTCTTATCTAACAGCTCCGCAACTTTTATCGCTCTATCAATGGCTGTCCAGCATAAGACCTTAGAAAAAGTAAAGTGTCTATCTTCTGAACGAAACTCCCAAATACCTTTATCTGGTTCTTCCCAGTGCTTTTCTACAATCCAAACAATACCTTTGGTAATTCCCCAAAGTTCTTCGCCATTTTGGATGTCTATACTGAATTGAGAAATCATTTCATAGATTACATCCATTAGAATCCCATAAATATCATTCTGAACCTGCTCGTAGGCTGCATTACCTACTCTAACAGGTTTAGAGCCTTTGTAACCACTTAAGTGCTCTAAGGTTTGCTCTGTTAGCTTTTTCTCTCGGTTAATCCCGTACATGATCTGTAGCTTTTCATCTTTATCAGGAATCAAATCTATAATAAACTGTAAATATCGCTTGGCTACATTTTTATGTCCTAATTGAGAGACTACTTTTATCACCATGGAGGCATCACGAATCCAACAGAACCGATAATCCCAATTACGAACCTCTCCAATTGTTTCTGGCAAGGACGTTGTTGCTGCAGCCAATACAGCTCCTGTTTTATCGTAACTAAGTAATTTTAAAGTTAATGCGCTACGTTTAATTTCTTTGTCAAACTTCTTATAGGTTGGTGTTTTTTGTGACCAATCCATCCAATAAATACGTGTACGCTCTAAGTTTAAAAATACTTTTTCCGTTGTAGGTGTAAATATTTTTTCATTATAAGCTAAAAGAAAGAAACCATTATCTTCTAAGGTTATTTCTTCTCCATTAAGTACTTTTTCTTTATCAAAAGATGTATATAAAAATACCGTATCAAATTTTACATCGTGTGTTAAACTCGCTATAAAATCTTTCTTGATGTATGATTTTGTTTTTCCTTGTGCATATTCTAACCTGGGATTATAAACCACCTTAAATTTTGGTTGCCCTGCTACAAGTTTTATGTAACGAATCACTTCTGGTGGCGCAAAAAATGCATCATCATCTTTATGATAGCGTGGCATAAAATCATGAATTTCAAAACAATTTTCTTCGCCTTCCGTAAATTTCGTGATTAATATTGCTGTTTCTGCATCATAAAACTGATGTATTTCATAAGAGTCCTCTACCTCAATCCCAAAACTCCCTCCTATTTCTTCATCGAGCAGTTTCGCAAACACTGATGGCGAATCAAATTCTGGTAAACAGCACCAATCCATTGAACCATTCTTAGAAATTAATGCTGCACTCCTGCAATTTCCTATTATTCCGTAGTCTAAATTATCCATATCAATAAATTGCTAACTCAAAAGGCTAATAAAATTGGCATTGCCCTTCTTTTTCACGAAATTTAGAGAAATTAATTCTAAAAAACAGCAAAAAGAACCGAATTATGGGCAAAACTATCATAATCTCAAACAGACTACCGATACAATTACAAATTCATAATGGAGGCATAACCGCTATACCAAGTGTGGGGGGATTGGCTACAGGAATGAAATCTGTACACTCTGGTGGAGATAGCCTTTGGATTGGTTGGAGTGGTTTAACCGATGAAGAAATTCCTGAAGAATTGGTGGGCGATATTGATGCAGCCTTAGCCAAACACGGATCTTCAAAGGTCAATTTATCGCAACAAGAAGTGGATGGTTTTTATTATGGATTTAGCAATAGAACCATTTGGCCCTTATTCCATTATTTTTTAGAATATTCAGAATTCGAAATAGATAGTTGGGAAACGTATAAAAAAGTAAATCAGAAATTTGCAGATGCTATCGTAGAAAAAGCAGAAGACGATGACACTATTTGGGTACATGATTACCAGTTAATGTTAGTACCACAAATGGTTCGTGAAAAACTACCTAATATCTCTATAGGTTTCTTTTTACATATCCCCTTCCCTTCTTTTGAAATATTTAGAACCTTACCTTGGCGTAAAGAAGTTCTCGAAGGTTTGTTAGGCTCTGATTTAATTGGCTTTCATACCTACGACTACGAACGTCATTTTTTAAGTTCTGTGCGTCGTATTCTAGGCCTAGATGTTAGTTTTAATGACGTATACCTTGAAGACCGAATCATTAAAGTAGATTCTTTCCCAATGGGAATAGATTACAAAAAGTTCAGCGAAGCTGCCAAAGAACATGAACAACTGACACCAGAAAATCAATCTGAATTACAGCAACGCCTAAACGAACATAAAAAATCTACTCCAGACGCAAAATTCTTACTTTCTATTGACCGTTTAGATTATACTAAAGGTATTGCAAAGCGTTTGAACGCTTTTGAATATTTTCTAACTAAATACCCTCAATACAAGGAAAAGGTGCGTTTAATTATACTTGCCGTGCCTTCACGAAGTAATGTGCCACAATACCAATTGCTAAAAAGAGAAGTAGATGAACTTGTCGGTAGAATTAACGGAGAGTTTTCTACCGTAAGCTGGACGCCTATTTGGTATTTCTACAGATCAATGCCTTTTGAAAATTTAATCGATTTATACACCTCTTGTGATATTGCATGGTTAACACCAATCCGTGATGGTATGAATTTGGTGGCAAAAGAATATGTAGCTACTAGAACAGATAAAACGGGGGTATTAATCTTGAGTGAAATGGCGGGAGCGGCAAATGAGATGAATGAATCTTTATTGATCAACCCAAATAATTTTGAACAAATTGCAGATACTATTCATCAAGCCATACAGATGCCTATAGAAGAGCAACAAGAACGGAATGATATTCTACAAAAAAGATTAGAACGCTATAATGTAGAACGATGGGCAAATGATTTTATGAGTTCCTTAAAAGAACAAAAAGACAATAGTAGTAGCTATGTCTCTAGAAAACTTTCGGCTAAATTATTAGATAGAATTACCGATAATTATAAAAATGCCAAAAGAAGGTTATTATTTATTGATTATGATGGCACTTTAGCGGGCTTTCACAACAATCCGCAAAAAGCGAGTCCAGACGAAGAATTATATGAATTATTAGATGCTATTTCTTCTCAGGAAAATACAGATATGTATTTAATCAGTGGTCGTGATAAAGAAACTTTTACCAAATGGTTCTTGCCTAAGAAATACAACATGATTGTAGAACACGGGGTGTGGATCTCCGAAAATGGTGCTGACTTTAGCTTACTAGAGAATGTAAAGAAAGATTGGATGGAAAAAATTCAACCCGTACTAGAATCTTTTGTAGATAGAACTCCTGGTAGTTTTATTGAAGAAAAGAACTATTCTTTAGCATGGCATTACCGCAAAACAGATCCTGATTTTGGTCAGAAAAGAGCAACAGAGTTAAATACGGTGCTTACAAGCTTAATTGCTAATGATGATTTAAGTGTTTTAAACGGCAATAAAGTAATGGAAATTAAAAGTAGTAATGTCAACAAAGGTCGTGCCGCCTTACGTATGTATGGGAAACATGATTATGATTTTGTTTTTGCTATTGGTGATGATTGGACCGATGAATTTATGTTTCAAGAATTACCAGAATCTGCCGTAACCGTAAAAGTTGGACTTCAAAAAACATCTGCTAAATATTATGTAGATGGCACCAAAGATGTTCGAAAATTATTAAAGCGATTTATTGATTAGTTTTTAAGTTTTCTACGACTAAAATGATCAAATCATGACTTTTGAAGCATAAACCGCATATTTTACCTATTTTAATTCTAGCACAATTTGCCTGCACCTCTTTATGGTTTGCAGGCAATGCTATTATAGATGATATTGCTTTAAAAACAGGTTTAGGTCCTGAAATTATTGGATACGTATTATCCTCTGTTCAATTTGGTTTTATTACCGGAACATTACTTTTTGCTTTTTTAATGATTGCAGATCGGTTTTCTCCTTCCAAAGTATTTTTTATCTGCGCCCTGCTTGCTGCTGCTTGTAATTTGAGTCTTTTTACAGAGGTGCTTTCTAAATGGCAATTACTCTTTGCGCGGTTTGGAACAGGCTTTTTTCTCGCTGGCATTTATCCTATCGGGATGAAGATTGCAGCAGATTATTATGAAAATGGACTCGGGAAAGCTTTAGGCTTTTTGGTGGGTGCCCTAGTTTTAGGAACCTCATTTCCCTACTTGTTAAAGGGGTTAGAATTAAATAGTAATTCGGATACTGTTTTGATCATCACGTCTACTATAGCTATAATTGGTGGCTTATTAGTGGTTTTATTTGTTCCTAATGGCCCTTTCAGAAAAAGAAGTACCAACATCAAAATAAAAGCAGGTATCTCGCTTTTTAAAATTCCAAAATTTAGGCAAGCGGCACTAGGTTATTTTGGCCATATGTGGGAGTTATATGCTTTTTGGGCGTTTACTCCCTTTGCTTTACAAACCTATTTGACCGTTAACAATTCCACATTTTCAATTCCCCTACTCACTTTTGTAATTATTGCTTTAGGCGGACTCTCCTGTGTATTGGGCGGTTATGTGGCCGATAAATTTGGAAGTCGTAAAATAGCTTATTACGCCTTATTGCTTTCTGGCGTGTTTTGCGTCGTCTCTCCCTTGCTTTTTGAATTACCAGCCCTCTTATTTTTAATAGGGTGGAGTCTTTGGGGTATGGCGGTAACCGCAGATTCTCCTCAGTTTTCTAGTTTAATTGCAAACGCTGCACCCCCCGAATTAAAAGGAACAGGATTAACACTTGTTAATTGCTTTGGTTTTGCGATAAGTATTATTAGTATTCAACTGCTTACCGTTTTAGCAGCAGAAATAAATCCAACTTTAATTTTCTTATTTTTAAGCATTGGGCCACTCATTGGCTTATTTTTTATGACTAAGAAAACCATACACGATTAAACAAACTCAAACACTCAAAAAATGAAAAAGAAATTACTTCTATGCCTCCTTACCGTTTTTGCGACTCTCCCTATTTTAGCGCAAACAGATGCACGTATCTATGCTATTATTGATGCCGTATCTGAAGACCGAATTAAACAAGATGTAAAAACGCTAACCGAATTTGGTACCCGAAATACTTTTAGCGATACTACTTCTAACACACGAGGAATTGGTGCTGCTAGACGCTGGATTAAATCTCAATTCAGTGAAATTTCAAGCAACTGCTCCGATTGTATTGATGTCTTTTATCAGAAAGATTTTGTAACCAAAGATATGGGTACCCGCGTACCTAAAGATGCTTGGGTAGTAAATGTGGTGGCCATACAAAAAGGGACCAAATACCCAAACCGCTATATTATTATGAGCGGTGATATTGATTCTCGTGCTAGTGATACGATGGATTTTACGACGGATGCCCCAGGTGCTAATGATAATGCAAGTGGAATGGCAGGTACAATCGAAGCTGCTCGTGTGCTTTCTAAATACAAATTTGAGAATAGTATTATCTATGTAGGACTATCCGGAGAAGAGCAAGGACTTTTCGGCGGTGGCGGACTAGCAAAATATGCAGTAGAAAAAGGTTGGGATATTATTGGAATTTTCAATAATGATATGATTGGTAATATCACTGGAGTAGATGGCGTGGTAAGCAATCGTGATTTTAGAATTTTCTCAGAGCCTGTTCCTGCTACAGAAACAGATAAACAACGTCAAATGCGTCGTTTTTATGGCGGAGAAGTAGACGGAATTTCTAGACAATTAGCGCGTTACATTCACAAAAATGTAAAAACCTACATGCCAGAAATGAATCCAATGATGATTTACCGCTTAGATCGTTTTGGGCGTGGCGGACACCATAGACCTTTTAACGATGCCGGTTTTGCGGGTATCCGTATTATGGAAGCTCATGAAAACTATACCCAACAACACCAAGATATAAGAACTGAAAATGGCATTAATTATGGAGACGTATTTGAACATGTAAACTTTGGCTATGCTAAAAAATTAACGGCTGTTAATGCAATAAACCTTGCTTCTTTGGCGTGGGCACCTCCTGCACCAAAAGAAGTGAAAATTGGCGGTATTGTAGCCCCTGCGGCAAAATTTGAATGGAGTAAGGTTGATGGCGCTGTAGGCTATAAAATATATTGGAGAGATACTACCTCTCCTACTTGGGATCATAGCCGCTATGTAGGTAATGTAACCGAGTTTCTCTTAGATGGTATTGTCATTGATAATTTCTTCTTCGGAATTTCATCAGTAGGAAAAGATGGTTTTGAAAGCCCTGTGGTTTTCCCGAACGCTATCCTGCGTTAATTATAAAAAATCAAAAACAAAAAACCACGCTCAGGCGTGGTTTTTTGTTTTCAATTAAGTCAGCAATATGCCTTATTTAAGTTCTGGCGTAATCACGATGCTCCTAAACTCTATAGGACCGTGATCACCCTGAATCAACAAAGGCCCTACTTCAGATTCATTACTATCTAAAGCACCACCCGTAATTCCTGGAATAATTTGATCGGTTATAATAGCTTTCCCATTTGCGACAATACTCACGCGATTTCCATTTAATGTAATATCATAGGATTGCCACTCTCCTGCTGGCTTAGCCATCATTTCATTAGGCGTTAAAAATCCATAGATACCTCCGAATAAAATAGCAGAAGGCTCTAAACCTATATTATCTTCAATTTGCACTTCGTGGCGACCACGTAAATACACCCCACTATTGCTTCCTGAGGGATATTTAAATTCTAGATGTAATTTAAAATTTAAAAACTTTTCATCAGACACCAAATTAGACCCTGATTTTGGACTCGTTAAAATTCCGTCTTTCACCACCCATTGGTTATCGCCCATAGCGCTCCACCCGTTTAAATTGGTTCCATTAAAAAGTGCTTTTGGCGCAGCCCAAACAATAGCTTCATTATATACCGCTACTTTTGCTGGTGTAGCCGTCCATTTGTATTTTTTTCCATCAGAATACACCATAGTTCCGGAAAGTGTGGTACCAGTTAATGCCCCTTCAAACTTCATATCTTTATCTCCCGGCTCCCACTGGCGCGGAATAGCAAAACTAAAGACATCATTCTTTACGTTTACTTCGGCAATTGGTCTAGCACTCCCAAAAGCATATACAAACCGCCCTACTAATGTAGATCTTCCCGATTTTGTAATCTCTAACCAAGAAGGTAATGCTTTGCCCTCTTGTTGGATGATCATATCCCATCTGCCAATAAACGGACTTTTATCTTGTGCGGTTGCGGGAGTAGATGCGAATGATAAAAGGAATAGAAAACCTATTGCTAATGTTGTAGCGTAACATTTCATTTTTAAGTTATGTTTAAGTTGAAGAGTAAAGGTACTTATTCCGAAAGCAATTTTTAAAAATTCTAATACTATTTCAATCCTGTAGGACAAAGCCGACAAATTTTAAAAATTAGCTTAACTTTAGCCACATAATTATAGCAGCGTAGTACCATGAAACATTTTACAGTAGTACTTTTTTTCCTTTTCCTTAGTATCTCAAGCCATAGTCAAGCCTTATTACAGGCCAAAGATTATTTTACAGCACAAGACAGCTTAAGAGGGAGCATCACCCCTGAACGTGCTTGGTGGGATTTAAATTTCTATGATTTAAAAGTCACTATCAAACCAGAAGATAAATTTATATCAGGTAGTAACACCATAAAATATACGGTTTTAGAAGCACATCAAATCTTACAAATAGATTTACAACCACCGTTACAAATAGAAAAGGTAACTCAGGATGGAGAAGAATTAATTGTCTCATCAAAAATAAACGCACATTTCATCACCTTAAAAAAAGAGCAGAAAAAAGGAGACAAAAATGAAATCACCGTGTATTATTCTGGAAAACCGAGAGAAGCTAAAAATGCACCTTGGGATGGTGGTTTTTCATGGAAGAAAGATAACAATGGGAAAGATTTTGTTGCTACCTCATGTCAAGGCTTAGGTGCTAGCGTTTGGTGGCCTAATAAAGACCACATGTATGATGAAGTAGACAGTATGGCTATTAGCGTCACTGTACCTAAGGGTTTAATGGATGTATCTAACGGGAGGTTAAAATCTGTTCAAGAGCATGAAACCACTACTACTTACAACTGGTACGTAGCAAACCCAATAAATAATTATGGGGTGAATGTTAATGTGGGCGACTATGTGCATTTTGGCGAAAAATACCCAGGAGAAAAGGGTACTTTAGATATGGATTATTATGTTTTAAAGGACGATTTAGAAAAAGCCAAAATTCATTTTGAAGATGCCCCAAAAATGATGAAAGCCTTTGAGCACTGGTTTGGCCCCTATCCGTTTTATGAAGATAGTTTTAAGTTGGTTGAAGTACCATATTTAGGAATGGAACACCAAAGTTCTGTAACCTATGGAAACCAATTTATGAAAGGGTATTTAGGCCGCGATTTATCAGATACTGGTTGGGGACTGAAGTTTGATTTCATTATTATTCACGAAGCTGGTCACGAATGGTTTGCCAACAATATTACCTATAAAGATATTGCAGATATGTGGCTTCACGAAAGCTTTACCGCCTATTCCGAAAGCCTATTTATAGAATATTATTACGGGAAAGAAGCCGCAGAAGACTATGTTATTGGCACCCGAAAAATAATACAAAATGACCGACCAATTATTGGTGCCTATAATGTGAATAATGAAGGAAGTAGTGATATGTACTACAAGGGGGCTAACTTATTAAATACCATCCGCCAAGTACTAAATGATGATAAAAAATGGCGTAGTATTTTAAGAGGCTTAAACAAAGATTTCTACCATAAAACAGTTACCACTGCTCAAATAGAAAATTATATCTCTGAAATGGCAGGTATAGACTTTAGCACCGTGTTTGATCAGTATTTGAGAACTATTGAAATACCCGTTTTAGAATACCACTATGATGGTAAAAAATTAAAATACCGTTACACGCATGTGGTTAATGGTTTTGCATTACCCCTAAAAGTTTCTGCTGGAGATAAAACGCTTTGGATTGAACCTACGACGGAATGGAATACGAGTAAACTTAAAGGAGATATCGCTGCGTTTAAAGTAGGGCGTAATTTTTATATTGACGTTAAAAAATCATAATCCCTTTTATAATTGAACCTAAAATATACATCTCGTTATATTGCAAGACTCTAAAAATTAATTTTATAACCTATAAAAAAAGGGCTTCGGGCTTAATCAGAAGGTTTTATCGCTGTTTATGAATTCCGCTAAAAGCTTCGGTTCCGTTTTAATTAAAAGTTCACTACTTTTAAATGCGCTACGGATTACGAGTTCACTTTTATATTCAATTAAACAAAGTCAAAAATCAAACAAAAATAAAATGAATAAAAAAATTATTACATCAGTAACAACCTTCTTAATTCTTGCTTCATTTTCTATATTAAATAGTTGTGGTGATTCCCCTAAAAAAAATAAAGAGACTAAAGAAGTTGTCGTTGAAGAAACCGTTTATGCAAGTGACGTTATTCCCTTTTTTAATGATTGGAAATTAGTTTTAGGTGACGGTTCAAATGCAGGGATTGCAAATAATTTTGAAAACAAAGATTTCTTTTATACCGAAAACGATGGTGCTGGTGATTGGATTGTTTTTAAGGCCCCTAATGCAGGAAGCACGCATGGCACATCAAATAATACAAGAACGGAATTGGCACAAATAAAAAAATGGTATCCAAAGACTGCTAATGATAAATTAACAGCTACGCTTAAAGTTATGAATGTGTCTGCAACCGGTGATGCCAGAGTAGCTGCTTCGTATGCCGTAGTAGTAGGTCAGATTCATAGTGCTGATGCCTATGAAAATGAACCGCTTAAAATATTTTACAAAAAATTCCCTGGTCATACCAAAGGTTCCGTTTTTTGGCATTATGAAATTAATACGGCTGGTGATGATAATTCTAAAAGATGGGATTATTCTACAGCTGTTTGGGGCAATGACTTTTCTGTTGTTGGTAGTGAAGAAAACACTTACCCAGAAGAACCTAAGGACGGAATAGCTTTAGGTGAGGAATTTAGTTATGAGATTGAAGTTAAAGATGGGATTATGAACTTAACATTTACTAGTGAAGGACATGATACTAAAACGTTTACAAAAAACTTAATCGAATCTGAATACACAACCACAGCAGCTATTCCTGAACAAACACAAAAATTATTTGTACCCATTGGTCAAGACGGAGTAGAACGCAAAGAGGCGTACACAGGCGAAGGCTGTTTCTTTAAGCTTGGTGCATACAACCAAACCAACGGAAAGTCTCCCGAAGTAAATAAAAACTGGTGTTCTGGTGCAGAAACGCATGGAGGCGACATTCACAAACAATATGAAGACGGAAACTATGCTGAAGTTTGGTTTAAAAAAGCAAGTATCGTTGTAAGTGATGCTGCCGTATCTAATGAAGGTTATTTTACTAAAAATGATTAATTAAGTACGCTATTGAAATATCGCTCAAAAACAAATTAGTTTAGCGTCATTTTTTGCTAGCAGTACTGTTAACATTATTGGATTTGGATTCTTTTCGGCAATGGAAAATATGCCTTACCAGATCTTTGCTATATTTATGACTCTAATTTTAAGGTGATTCGTATTTTATTATCTATTCTTATTGAAGACAAACACATTTTCGTAGACTACCGTTTATTAAAAAAAATATTTCCGGTAGTCTACTATTGCGGAATCGCCATAGATTAATGCTTCTGCATTCTCTAGTACAAACTGTAACCTAACCCAAAAATAGCAAGCCTAACATTGGAGGTTCATCTTTAAACTTCAAGAGTCCGCATTTACACTCCTCGGCTATGATCCTGTTAGTACTGATAACCCGATAGCATACAGCGAAACAAGTATTCATTTTTTTAATCAAAAAACTAGAGAAATCCCCAATCAAGGCGGTGATGTTTTTTTTTGAGGAAGCTGAAAAAAAACTTGAATAAAATGAATTCCTCAATTTATCTAAAATTGAAAAGTTCAAAGACTTAGGTATGAGTATAAATACTAAAAGTCTAAATGTAGAGTTTTAGTATTTATACTATCTTTTTTCTATAGGTAGAAATTATTTTAATAACTCGTAGTACTACGTTTAAAATAGTAAGCATACATGCCTGATCATCGATTTATGAAGCCTATCGTAATCTTTATTATTGCAATTGTATGTAGTTCATGTAATGCACCTACGACGGACAAAAACATGGATATTGCACTACAAACTTCTGAACATCCATTAATCATAAGATACAGCCAAAAGTACAATGAAATTTGGAGAATTGACATCCCCTTAAAAGCTACGCTAACAAACCAGAATTTTTTAAGAAAAACATTAGGTGCTGTAAACTTTAATTATAATAGAAAAGAGCTTTATGAAAATTTTTACCATGGCAAAAACAATACTTTTGTTAAAATTTATTCTAAAGCACAAAAACGATTAGATAGAAACTCAAAAAACAAATATTTGTATTACAAAGAACCAAAAGAGTTTACTTTGTATGCCCATACTTTTGTAGATACCACAAAAATTAGTCAAGCCTTATTTAGCAGGTATTTAAAAGAGATAAGCCCTTCTAATACTATCCCAGACAGTTTAGTTCTAGGTCCTGTTGAGATCTTAAAGAATTCGCATCCAGAATTAATTGATTATTTAAACCAAGGAGAAGTGTATTTTGAATTTGATCAAAATAATACGGTACAACCAGATGTTATTCGTAAAAATGTGGCCTTATAAAAAGTAAAGAAATATTGAATTATGTTTAAAAAGTACCGTCAAAATTTATTAAGATTATTTAACCTCCTATTTTTTGCGCTATTTTATGGTTACATGTCATTTGCAATTACAGCGGGTACTAAACAGTATAGTGTTACCGCGGGAATTGTACTGTTATTGGTTATCACCGCTTTAAATATTCTATTTGCTACAATCCTAAATAAGAAAAACAAAGATGTTCTTGGCTTCTTTTTTATTACCTACCTCCTATCTGCGATAGCAATGATGGGTTTAGAATATTATGATTCAAACTATACCCGGCAACATCAAATAACGGATAGCATGTTACATTTTTTAGGATGGATAACTGTTACAGCAGATAGCGAATCTTTTATGTTGAGTAGAATGTTTGGATTCGCCAATAGTATACTTCCCATTATTGTATTATTTTTTCTTATTTCGGTTTTCCTGTGCTATTTCTATACTCCTAACATCCAAAAAACAAAGCACATTAGATCTGTTTAATTTAAAACAAACTATTAAAAAATTTAAATGAAATTACTACATTTTTTAACCTTAATAAGTGTACTTCTTACGGGTCTTTTATCTGCACAAATAAAGTTTATAGCTAAAGTTGATAAAAAAGCAATAGGTATAGATCAGCATTTGCGGGTCGAATTTTCCATTAACGCAGAAGAAAATGCGAGTACATTTACACCTCCAGAATTTGAAAACTTTAAAGTAGTTGGAGGTCCCATGAGAGCAATGAGTACTACCATAATAAATGGCGTGAAGAATTTAGAAACAGTCTATAGTTATATCATTAATCCAAAAGCTTTAGGTACTTTTTCTATAGGAGCTGCCCAAATTACTATTGAGGAAAAAAATTATAAGACAGTCCCTATTACCATAAACGTTAGTGAAGCGGTTAATAGTACTAGTGTGCCTAGTGCTCCTCATGAAAACATTTATTTGATTGCTGAAGTTTCAAAAGAAAAAATAAGACTAAAAGATTCCCTTATTGTTTCCTACAAGGTTTATGTTTCACCGGATGTTGGTATTATGGATTGGAAATTAATAGCTAAGCCCTCGTATTCTAACTGTACTTCAAATACTATTGAAATTAAAAAATTAAAGGTGGAGAATGTAATATATAACGCTAAAGAATTTAGGGCATCAACTTGGCAACAAACAGTATTAAAGCCTAAAAAGAAAGGAACTATAATTATTAACCCAGTGAATATGGAAATTCAGTTTAAATATTTAAGTGGTACGTACGATATTTTTAGAAAACCTATCTACGATACTAAGACAATACAGTTAACATCAGATGAAGTAAATATACCTGTATTATAACTATTTAGAGCCCCCTTGTCCTTTATCAAATATTTATCCTAAATCTTATCTATAAGAAAATACCTTAAAATTTCAATTTTCACCCTAAAAACCTACTAAACATGACCAAAATCAATTCTTTAAAAAAATTCATCCTTTTGTACTTCTTAGGTATGCTCATCATCTGTACTTCTTGTAATTCCCCTATAAAAGACAAAGAAGTAGCACCCATTGATCCAATTGAAGGCGTATGGGAATTAAGCCATTTCTATCACGTTGCAAATGGAGACACCCTTATTACAGATACCTCTAAGGTGCAACATAAAATTTATTTAGACGGACACGTTATTTGGAATACAAACCCTGCTGCGGATGCTTCTGAGTGGCACGGATATGGTATCTACACTTTTAAAAATGACACCATTACCGAAGTCTTAACCTCTATGTCTTATACTATGAAAAGTGACTATGACACCTATATTATCCCTATAGAACGCACTGAAAATTCATACAAACAAGTAAATACCTATAGCCACAATGACACCATTTTCCATAACATTGAAATTTATAAGAAATTAAATTAAGGCACTATTTACAAAATTTTAGTAGTACGGAAATCAACTTAAATACTTTACTGTTCAAAAATTTCTAAACAAAAATTACAGAAATCATTGTATTTGAAGTGTTCATAATTTTGAGGATAATTTTTATTAGCTATGCTGCTATTAGTAAAGTATTAAAAATACATGAGCTTACTAACTAAAACACCAAAGAGCTATTCGCAGCTATTCAAAAGAAATACCCTGATGCTCCATTTGAAGTTCAAATCTTTAGCATTATACTTTGCTGGCGAGGGGCTAAAAAATGCAACGGATATAAAAACACATTACTATCTAAACGGAAAACTTATAAATAGCATACTACAAAAAAAACAATTTAGAGGCATTTAATAGCACCCAAATTATCAGTAATTCAAATACTATACAACATTGGTGATCCAAAAATTCCTATAAGGAATACCAACTATTTTTTAACGACATTTCAATTAGACTATGCAATTGGATAGCAAGTTCGAAAGAAAATTTTAGCTTTTTTTTCTTAAAAAATACTATCTTCAAACTATATCACATACACACGAATAAAACTGTTCACTGCAAGCGGGTAAAAACTAAAAAATGAAATGAACGGAATTGAAAACTATTTGGGGTTTTTATTGGCTGGAATTATTATGAATTTGACACCAGGAGCAGATTCTATTTATATAATTACGCGCAGTATTGCTCAAGGAAAAAAAGCAGGTATATATTCTGTCCTTGGAATTGGAAGTGGTGCTGTAATTCATATTATACTTGCCGCATTTGGGTTATCAGTACTATTAGCCAAATCAATTATACTCTTTACTATTGTAAAATGGACTGGAGCTGCTTATCTAATCTATTTAGGTATTAGAATGCTTATGGATAAATCTAATTTATTTGACCGTGAAAAAGCTGAATTTAAAAAGGTAGATTTATGGAAAATATATCGAGAAGGGTTTCTAACGAATGTACTAAACCCAAAAATTGCTATCTTTTTCCTATCGCTATTACCTCAATTTATTAAACCTGAACATGTAAATAGTGCTATCCCTTTTCTTATTCTTGGCGGTACATTTTTATTGACCGGAACCATCTGGTGCTTATTTCTGGCTTATTCTGCATCTTTTATGACAGATACACTAAGGAAAAATGACAAGATTGGAAAAATAATGAAAAAAGTAAGCGGATATGTGTTTATCGGATTAGGTATTCAGCTTTTAATTAAAAGAAACTGATGAAAAAATCTACCTAAAATAGTATTGCGCGAATAATAGTTAACGCTAGCTACAAGCAAAAATTGACTTCAACGAAAATGAAATATTTAGCAGCTACCTATTATTTTGACTTTGAAAATGAATCCGTTCAAAAGTTGATCTCTGAATTTAAAAATGACAGGCTATCTGATAAAGAAAAAACAATTGGAATATATACCAAAGTACGTGATTATTGGAAATACGACCCTTACAGTATAAGTCTTTCAAAAGAAAAGTACACTTCAAGTCATATTGCTAAAAAGCATTCAGGAAATTGTGTTGAAAAATCAATACTATTAATTGCTTGTCTTCGTGCCTTAGAAATACCTGCTAGATTGCATTTAGGGAAAGTTAAAAATCATATCGCCGTAGATAGGTTAACCGAAAAATTTGGCTCAAATGAATTAACACCACACGGAATGGTTAACGTCTATCTCGGGAATAAATGGTTAAAAATGTCGCCCGCATTTAACAAATCATTATGTGAGAAATTGAAGGTGGAACCTTTAGAATTTGACGGAGAAAACAATTCTTATTTACAACTGTATACTAGCGAAGGATCTCGGTTTATGGAATACACAGACGATTACGGCTATTTTGAAGATGTGCCACTTAATTTTATGAAAAAAAATATAAAAGAACACTACCCACATATTTTTGATACGAATGAAAACAAAACAGAATTTAGACTTTAACAAAGTTAATGTCCAACAAAGTACTTTGGTTTCTTGATAAACGTGCTATCCGTAAAATATTTATTCCCAAGCAATTACATCACTCAAGTAAAAAAACATATCCAATCTTTATAACTCTAATAGATTACCTTTCTCTTTAGGCTTTAAAATACCTAATTTCGTACTTCAAACAGGCAGTGAACTGTAAATCTGCTACCGACTCTCTGAGTTGATATACCTCAATAGGAATGAATAACGAAGAGACTGCAATACGAACCACTTATTTCAGTATAATTGGAAATACAGCATTGGCCTTGATAAAAGGGTTTGCCGGATTTTTCGGGAATTCTTATGCGCTAATTGCAGATGCTATTGAATCGGCTACTGATATTTTCACTTCTTTCATGATTTTATTAGGCTTTAAATATGCAAAAAGACCTGCCGATGAAAACCATCCTTATGGACACGGAAAAATAGAGCCCTTAATTACATTTGCTGTCGTTGCTTTTCTTGTTGTTTCTGCCACAATAATTGCTTCTGAAAGCATTGAAAACATACAAACACCTCATAAAACTCCAAAAGCTTGGACTTTAATTGTGCTTAGTTTAATCATAATCTGGAAAGAAATCTCCTATCAAATTGTCATTAAAAAAAGTAAGCAAACAAATAGTTCTTCATTAAGAGCAGATGCTTGGCACCATAGAAGTGATGCTATAACTTCAATCATGGCATTTATCGGAATTTCTATAGCCATCATATTCGGTGAAGGTTATGAAACTGCAGATGATTGGGCTGCACTATTTGCTTCCGTATTTATTTTATACAATAGCTACTTAATTTTAAGACCCGCCTTAGGCGAAGTGATGGATGAGCAACTTTATGATGACCTAATTATAGAGATTAGAGCTAAATCTACTGAAGTTGAAGGAGTCTTAGGTACCGAAAAATGTTTTATCCGAAAATCTGGAATGAAATTTCATGTAGACTTACATGCCATTGTAAATAGTGAAATTACCGTAAAATCTGGTCACGATATTGCTCATAAATTAAAAGACTATTTACGAAAAGAAATACCAAATTTAGGGCACGTTTTAATCCATATTGAACCTAACGAATAAAAAAGAAACACCTCACCAATTAAGAAGCGAATATGTGGATTATAGCGCATTCGTTACATAGATGAGATTGGGTACTCAGGTAGTATTAGAAAATAGTATTTGTTTTTAGTGTTGATTTAAACCATATCCTTCCAATTCCTCAATACACCTTTTGCGTATTTCAGTTTTTAATTACACGGAATCTTGCTCATTAAAGGTTTCTTATAGCTCCTTAACTATCAAGGGCTCTTTATGTTCTATGTAATTTCTAGTTATAAAATTCCATAAAATTGGCACAACTAATCTTCTATAAACACGTTTACTGTGTTATAGTTATTTAATACACCTAAAAAAAATATGAGAATACGATTGAAATATTTGTTCGGGAAAGGAACCATTGTATTTGGTGTTTTTTCCATATTCCTATATTTCAAAGAAGGTATCAAGTATACCTCCCCTATTCTAATCCTATTTATCGGCTGTTTCTTGGGCTACTTATTAATGTCCACATTGATAAATAAAAAAAAATTGAATAGCCATTCCATTAAAAAAATCAAATAAACCTAAAAATTATGACTTACATTATTCCATTACTGATCATGGTATGCATTGGTGCGTACTTTCTTTACATGAAAAAAACAGGTAAATTCGATGCTTTAGCAAATAACTATGTAGAAGCGGAGAAAGATGTCACAGAAAATTTTGACACCTATTTTAAAGACTTTAAAGCAGATGAGCATACTTTTAAGCCTATTGTTGCTATTGTTGGAGGAGATTTTAATGCTATTGCAGCCTGTAAAAAACCTAAAAGTATTTTAGGTGCAGTTGCAGACACCACAAAAACAATGCTTACTGGTATCGTGGTTGAAAATACCAATCATCATTTATTAGTAGTACAAGATCATAAATTTCATTATATAGAATACAATTCCAATAGCAAAACTTCAGCAGAGCATTGGGAGTTTGACCAACAAAATATCAATACGTTGGAGTTTGAAAAAGGAAAATTAACTGACAACCTTAAACAATCAATGTCTTTTCAATTAAAAAGTGGCGGAGAAAGCGGTGACGCTACTAAAAATAGTGATTTACATAAATTATCCTTTGAAAGTAAAGGAAAAAAATATGAGTTTTTCGTTTACAATATGATAGGTTTTGGTGCTGGTTTTGAAGTTGAAAACAGCGTTGGAAATTTATCGATGACCCAAACTATTGATGATATAGTGAGAGGAACCCTTCTACCTTTAAAATTTGGGACGCTATTCTTTGACAAGATAAATACCTTAAAATAAAATTAATGTTAAAAGGAGAGGAATAGTATTTGTCTCCTTTTTTTTTAGTAAATTGAGTATTAAATACTAGTATCGTAACAAAATTGAGAGTCATACGGTAACAATTATTAAAAAAGGAATACTAATTCTGTAAAATCCATTACATTGAAAAAAATATCCAAAAGAAAAATACTTATTTTAATAGCCCTTGGAATGTTTGCAATTGCGGCTTCTCAGGTATTTTCTCATTATATAAGCTTATCAGATTTAGTTCAAGGTTTATGTACTGGAACTGGAATAGGACTGCTATTGACTGCTCTAGTTTTTGGAAATTTAAAAACAGAACACTAATTTTTTTTTGAGAATTTACACCTATAAAAACAGTCCCAAAGGGTGAAAATTGCATCATATTTTAGTTTTAAAAAGCCGCTAGAGGTTGGTCAACCCTATACATTCATGGTAATTTAAAACCTACTGTAACAACTACACTTTTAGTTCGTCTTTAAGAAAATAAGATGTCCTATGAACACCGCAAAATTTTTATGGAGTAGTGCACTACCCCTACTCTTCCTTATTTCTTGCAAAACAACCAAAATAGAAGGCAACTCCATTACTATTCCTAAATATTCTCCTGTAGACGCTGCGCTGTACCAAAGTATTGTTGCACACGATGCTATTTTTTTTGACGCCTACAACAACTGCGATTTAGTAAAACAAGCTTCTATATATTCGGAGGATATTGAATTTTACCACGATAAAGGGGGCTTGATGACGTCCAAGGAAAAAATTATTGAAGGAACAGAAAAAAATATATGTGGAAAAGTAACTAGAACCTTAGTTGAAGGTAGTATTGAAGTATATCCTATAAAAGACTATGGCGCGGTAGAAATAGGCTATCATAAATTCTACAACAATCAGGAACCAGAAGCTATTTCTATACCCAGTAAATTTATAATCATGTGGCAACACACCAACGATACTTGGAAAATCACTAAAGTGATTAGCTTACACTAATTCTTCATCAATAAGTATTTTTTAGATCTTAAAGCGTAGCCTATACCTTATTTTAGCCTTTTCATAACACCAAATTGGGAATCTAATTGATTTTTTAGCGCTATCTTTAATAGTACATTCGCTCCGTGTATTGGACGCTAAGAATCCAAACATAAGTATGAAAGATAGATTGGTAAGTTGGTTGCTATTTGCATAAGCCATTATTGGTATTATTTTTTCAGGTATCATACCCTAAAAGGGAACAGAGCTTGGTCTGGAGACGGCTGTCTTATTACATTGCTGCTGCTTCCCGTAGTTTTAGTATTCATTCCTTCGGTGCTCATTGTGCTGTATATTCTTGTACAATCTTTACGAAGAAAATAACTCTTTAAAAATTAATAATGACCATATTAAAAAACATAGTACTAGCCCTTATCGTTATTTCATTTGCTGCATGTAAAAATCAAAACAATAAGCTAAAAGACGGTCCTAGAAGTCCTGGCCCAAATGGTCCTTTAAGTGCTTCGGATTTTAATAGAGATGGCACCGTTACCAAAGCAGAAATGAACGAGTTTATTGCTATGGGACCAGAAAGAAAAGTGGGTTTAGTCGCGTATTTTGATCAATTTGATACCGATGAAAATGGCACTTTAAGTTCCGCAGAATTAGCCCAAGTTACACCTTCTTTTGCTTTTGATGGTACTGATGCTAATGGAGACGGGAGTGTGTCTAAAAACGAAGTAGAAGATTATGTTAAAGATAGACTGTACCGCCAAATGGGCTTAGATGAGTTTTTTGATTTGATAGATGCCAATCATGACGGAGAAGTATCTCCTTCTGAGATGGCAGCAGCGCATAAAAATGGTCAATTACCGCAAGAATAACGAGGCATATTGTCTATAGAAGGGCCTTTTATTTCTTTAAAAAACATATGTTATTTTAAATACTTATTTTCATACGCTAGCGTTCAAACCATAGCAACTGCTTTTTAAAACCAAGTCATGAAAAAAATTACAGTCCACTTTCTTATTCTCTTCATCATGGTTTTTTCCTGTTGCAATGCCCAATCCCCTAAAAGAGAGAAAGTTAAAATGAATAAAGAGGTCAGAACACTGGTGAATTTAGGGAAAGATTCTATCATCCAACAAGCATTAACAGCTTTAGATAAAAAAGCTAGCCTAGTTAATTTTTCTACGACTAGCCTACAAACCAACGGCAAAGAAGTCTATGTAGTGTTTTCTAATCCTGTACTCTACTTGCCCATAAATTCTATTTTTCAATATACGATGGGTGTTAACCTTATGACGGGCGCACAGTTTTCTAATACTGTTGCAAATCCTGAAAATTTTACAAACACAAATGCTATTCCGTTTTACCAAGAAACGGAAGTCGCTAAGAAAAATAGTTCTTTTGTTCTGGAAGCCATCCCTAATTTAGATGCGTCTGCCCTTAAGGATTATGAAGGTACATTGATCATCCGTGAAAAAGAAGATCATTATGCTGTTCGTTTGGTTTCTGAAACGCAAGAGTCTTGGTATAAGATAAAAAAAGATACGGGAAAAATGTATGACGAAGGGCATGCGCATCTTGAGCCTCAACCTTTTGCAGAAGAGGATCCTGAAGCTTTTAGAGAGATAGCATTTAACACGAAAAATGAATAAAACTATGGAACTTCATTTTCAAATATCGTTATGAGGTAATAATGAAAAATTGAAGATCGTCCATCTCATACACAAACACATCACACTAAAAAAAGTATAAAAATTTCACCTCATCGGAATGAATTTAAATGTGCTAGAAATTCTAGTTTTTGTAAGCTTAATACAAGGTCTGCTTTTCGCTGTAGTTCTTTTAACTCAGAAAACCTTCCGCGTTAAAGCAAATAAATATCTAGCGTACAGTACTTTTTTGTTATCCTATATTGGCGTGGTAGAACTTTTGGTCGCAAAAGATTTTGATGAAAAATATTATTTCATTGATTATTTTGGAGATGATATCCCATGGCTTTTTCTCTTTTATATTCCCATGTTGATTTACTTTTTAAAATCTACAAAAAACAGCTATGCGAAGAGCAAAAAAATTTGGATTCTTACCGTACCATTTTTCTTCTTTTGGCTCCTGTATTCTATTATTGATTTGCAATTAGATTTTCAGCTTCTAGAATGGGACTTGATTGCCAATAACTACCGACTGGTGTATGAAACCGAATTTTATACGTCTATCCTATTCAATACCGCATTGATCACTATATCCTATTTTATTATTAAGAGAAGCGCGATTAGTCCTGATGAAAAAAAATGGTTAAAAAATATATGGGCATTTAATGCTGGTCTATTGTTCATTTGGGTAATTAATACTTTTATTCCCGATGATCTATACCCTATTCCACATAGTGATATTACTTACCCTGTGTGGTTAGGGGTTTCATTTTACGTGTATTGGCTCATATTCAGAGGACTACTACAATTAAAACTCTCTCAAGATAAATCAGAAATTCATGAATTACGCAAACGTCCAGAATTAGTACCTAATGACGTTATCGCTACGGAGAACTCTGAACCTTCCATTGAACCTCAAAACAACTATTTTCAGGAATTTACCGCATTAATGACAGTAGAGAAATTATATAGAAATCCGGAATTAAGCAGGGACCTGATTGCCGAAAAACTAAAGGTTAGTCCTGGCTATCTTTCACAATTAATAAGTGCATCCGTTCATTCCAATTTCACTTCATTAATTAACGATTATCGCATTAGCGATGCCAAACAAATGCTACTAGATTCAGACTTTGACAAGTATAGCATTGTTGCCATTGGTTTAGAGGCGGGCTTTAAATCTAAATCTACATTTTACACTGCCTTTAAAAAGCATACAGGATATACTCCCAATCAGTTTAAAGCGCTAAAGAATGAGTCCTAATTAATCATATTCTAACTTTTTGGGACTCCTAATGTTTTGGTTGATCGTACTATTGAGCTATCAATCAAAACCTTAAGAACTCATGAAAACAGCGCTTACCTTATTCTTTTTACTCTTCTATAAAAACACTAGTGTATTTGCACAAGCCCAAGATTCTTTTCCTACCCATTATATAGGCATAGGTATAGGCTATAGTTTTGATCATATCAGCGATAAGAATTTCTCGCCTTTACACCAGAAAGGTCAAGGACTATTTTATACTTTATTTTATGAACAACGAAAGGAAAATATTTTAAAAATTGCCCTTACCTACGGAAATAATTCTTTAAAATCTGGCGCTAATAATGACTTCACTAGCGCTCACTATTTTGTGGATGTAGGAATCTCATACTTAAAAAATTTAGCTGCTCCAGATGCTGTAACAAAATTTTATTTAGGTGGTGCCTATGGTTTGAGAATAACCTATTTAGATTGGAAAGACCAAGATGCTTTTAGCTATATCGCCACTAATGGATTATCGCTTTCTGGAGCAGTAGAAACCAAAATAAAGGACAGACAACGAATAGGAACTACGGTGGCTATTCCTGTAGTACAATTTTTGAGTAGACCTCCATACAATGGCATCGACGAGTTTATCATAGCACACCAAGACAATCCTGCAGCTATTCTTTTTAATGGAAAATTAGTTTCATTTGAAAGCTACAAGGCCATTACCTGGAACATCAATTATAGTAGGGAAATTTTAGCACATTTTAATTGGAATGTAAACTATGACCTCCGTCTTCAAAAGGTAGACCAAGAACAAGAATACAAAAGCATTTCTAACCGCATTTCTACAAGTGTACTTTATAAATTTTAATATGAAAAAGACCATCCTAATAGCTACTCTAGTACTACTCGTTTCTTGTGCCAAAACTTTTTTACCCAAGGAAGAACCACTGACCAATAACACTACTTTTGAACTTTTCTGGACTGATTTTGACCAGCACTATAGCTTATTTGACATCCGAAATATAGATTGGGATGCCCTCTACAGCAGCTATCAACCTAGGGTAAATGAAGAACTCTCGGAAACCGATTTTTGGGACCTACTCTCTAGCCTCATTGAAAATTTAGACGATAGTCATACGGTCTTGTATGATGGTAACGGACATAGCTACCGTTCTGGCTATGCTTTAAACGAGCAATCTATTGCTGAAATTAGTGAAGAAGTGATACGCTCTACCTATGTAGAAGCGCTAAAAGAAGTTAGGTCTGAAGAGCAATTGGCGTACGGGATGATAAAGGGCAAAAACATAGGATATATCTACTTAGGCGCAATGGATGGCCAAAACCCCTCAATTATCCATACCATTATAGAGGAATTTTCAAATGTGGAGGCTATTCTACTAGATGTACGGCAAAATACAGGAGGAGATGATCGGTATGCCGCCGCAATTGCAAAAGCTTTTTCAGATGGGGAGCATTTGATTTATTCGGTAGCTACCAGAAATGGACCAAACCATGATGATTTTGATGCAAAAAAGAACTATTACACTGCCTATGATGCGAACCAAACATTTTCTAAACCTATTGTAGTGCTCACGGATAGGAAGACCATTAGTGCAGGAGAGATCTTTTTGCTACATATGCAATCTTTCGAAAATGTAATTCAAATTGGTGATACCACCGCGGGCGATTTCTCTACGGTAAGCAATATGCGCTTTTTACCCAACGGTTGGCATTATAGGTATTCTATCCAGAAATTTTTACTCCCAAATGGCGAAAGCTTAGACGGTGTTGGGCATATCCCGGACATGTACGTAAAAAATACAGCAGAAGATATTGCCGCTAAAGAAGATAAGGTATTAGATACCGCCCTAGAATACCTATTAGACACCCATAGTATTGATTGAATTTTGAACAAAAAATTAATTATAACACACTCATAACCAAGCGGTCATCTGTTTACAAAAAAAACAGAAAAATATATTCCTAGCTAAGGTATTCTCTTAAATACATTTTAGACCTTTGTTGTAATTTCTAAGGCTTCAAAACGACTAAATTCAATGAAATTATCATTAGATTTTCTTTTGAAGAATCTATTCCTTTGTATCATTTTTACAAAACAAAAAACATTATGTCCACAACACCTATAGCATACTCCGTATTAGACCTTGCGATACTCTCAAAAGGCAGTACTTTACAGGAGACCTTTAAAAATAGCCTTAAGCTGGCTCAAAAAGCAGAAGAATTTGGCTACACCCGTTTTTGGTTAGCAGAGCACCACAACTCCGCCTACATTGGCAGTTCGGCTACCGCTGTTCTTATTGGGTATGTAGCAGAAGGCACCAAAACTATTCGCGTAGGTTCTGGGGGTATTATGCTCCCAAACCACTCCCCGCTTATAGTAGCAGAACAATTTGGAACTCTAGGTGCGCTTTATCCTAACCGCATAGACTTGGGTTTAGGAAGAGCCCCAGGAACCGATCAAGAAACCGCGCACGCCATACGTTCAGATCATAGACAAGCAGCATTTACCTTCCCGGAGGAGATTTCCGAAATACAGAAATACTTTTCGTTCGATAATTTAGATGCTAAAGTACGTGCTACGGTGGCCGAAGGTATAGAAGTACCATTGTATATTTTAGGCTCTAGTACAGATAGTGCGCATTTATCGGCAAAAAAAGGATTACCCTATGCTTTTGCGAGTCATTTTGCTACCGCTAAGTTATTTGATGCCTTAAAAATTTACCATGAAGAATTTATGCCTTCAGAATATTTAGCACAACCCTACACTATGGCAGGGGTTAATATTATTGTAGCAGATACCGATGAAGAGGCAGAACGTATTTCTACCTCGCTATACAAAATAATTATTGGCTTGCTCTCTGGAAAAAGAGATTTTATGCAACCGCCTACTGCTATGACGCCCGAGTTAAAAGAAATGGCAAAACACCCTGCAGTAGACCAGATGCTTAAATATTCTTTTATAGGCAGTAAAGCAACTGTAAAAAAACAGGTAGCCGAATTTTTAAACCAAACGAAGGTTGATGAGCTTATTGCGGTGACCAATATTTACAGTGCAGAAGACCGTATAAAATCGTATCAATTATTTGCGGAAATCATGCAAGAGCTAAATGCGGAAAGTGCATAAGCTATAAACGATAGCTGTTATGAGTCCCTCTCTAGGGTAACGTATTCTAAAGTGTTGGCTGTAGTTTGTTTTGTCAAACGAACTACAGCCAACACTTTTTTTATGCGGCAATAATTTCAACCATGGAAATATACAATACTCTGATGATCTACAACTACGGCATATACCCATTATAGCCTTAGTTCTGAATGACCCTAAATAAATCAACTATAGAAAACAATTCAATTTCTTCGTCTAAATGCTGAATTAATAAAGAAAATAATAGTTATTTTTAGAAGCAGCTTTTGCTCCTCGATGTTAATTCATCTAAGAGTACTACTTTAAAAAATAGACGCTATTAGTTATGTCACAAGAATTACCTGAGAATAAAACTCCTGTTGAAAAATTCATGGATCATCTAGACAGAATTTTTCAGGTCGAACCCGAATACTTTAGAAACGTATCTGAAATAGATGGAATTGCGGGTGTTACGAGTATAGTGTATAAAGATGTTCCTGATAAAGGAATGATCACTGGAATTACCTATGGCCTTTCCCTCGTAGATCATCCTGCCTGGAAATTTGGAAGACCAGAATTAATTATAACGGTTGATTCTAAAGACACGACTTGGGCACAAGTGGCTGGATATTTAGCAAATAGCTTAAGAGGTAATTGTCCTTTTAGTTATAATAATACCATCAACTTTAGAGAAAAAATATCTGAAGAATCTAATATGGATTCATTTCTTGTTTTTGCGCCATCAATTTTAGATAAAAAAGACTTCACGAATATAGACGTTGGATTAGATTATAATATTACCATTGCCGGCCTTTATCCAATCTATGCTTCTGAAATAGCGTATATCAACCAAAATGGTCTTGAAAAATTTTGGAAACATCCTAATTTTGATATGTATGATGTGAATAGAAAACTAATTTCTGAATAAAATCATTAACCTAAACATCTATTTTTAAACATTAAAATGAAGATCAAATTAATAGCATCAAAAATCAAAGGCTACCTAAAAGAACTTACGATAATTACGGCTGGCGTGCTCATTGCATTACTTATTAGCAACTATAAAGAAAATAGCCAAGCGAGAGCGTATTATAGGACATCTGTAGAAACCGTTATCAACGAAGTGCAATCCAATTTCTCAAATTTAAAAAGTATTATAGAAACACAGAACGTGTTAATAGATTCCATTAAGAAATATAGTGCTGATACAATCACGATTAGCGATCTTATTATTGAAAAAGGTGGAGGTATTCAAGGGATTACGCTGAGTAATTCCGGATTGGAATTTTACAAGAAAAATCAAATAAATGCAATTGATTTTAAAATGATGTCTAGACTCATAGAAATAGAATCTACTTCAAAACTTATAGATACCAAAATGGACAAGCTTATGGATTATTTGTATCCAAACCTTTTTGTAGCTTCTGAAGAAAGTAAAAAACTAATTGTCTTACATCTCAAAAACTTACTAAATAGTGAACTTAAATTAGAACAGTTGTATAAGGAATTCATTACTGAATATGATCTTGAAAAAAATAGTCCAAATAAATAACCAAAAATAAACATTGTAAACGTCCAGTATAATCATAGCAACAACTTAAAAACAACCCATGAAAAAACTAATCCTTCTTCTCTTCATTGTCACATACACTAATTATTCTTTCGGTCAAGAAATTATGGCTGCTATTGAATCAAATGAACCCGATGAATCAAATTTTTCTAACAACACTATTTTAACCGCAGAAGACTGGTTGCATAATACTTCCCACAAAAAACTAACCTACAATACAGCAGTTAAAGAGTTGTTACTTATAAATAGGTATGATGGCACTTTGGAATGCTACAACTTAAATTTAGACAGGCAGTGGTCTTTTACGCCTGCAGATACGTTAAGACTTAGCAACGGTGGCAATCAGTTTTTCTATAAAGATGGCGTTGTGTTTACCGCCTATATGACAGGATATATTTATGCCATAAAGGCAACAGACGGTACACTATTCTGGGAAGATAAAGTAGGTATGGACCAGGAAAAATTACACTTTACCTCTCAATCCTTAACTCCGGTAAACAACAAATTAGTACTTACCTCTAGAACCAATAGTAACGTCTATGCGATAAATGCTTCTAACGGTACATTAGCATGGAACTATAGCTTAGGATCACCGCATAGCTATGAACCAAGGTTAATTGTAAATGATATAGTATCCATAAACAATGATCCGCTAATAAATACTTTTGAACTAGCTACCGGTAAAGCTTTATACCAAAAGAATTTTAGTACCAACCTTGGAAAACCAGCCACAGACGGAAATTTAATTATTGTTCCTTTTAGTCGCGGTGATAAAATAGTTGGTCTATTGCCTGAAGCATTTGAGCAACAATGGGAGTTTGTATTTGATGAAGAATACTATAAAGTAGGCGATAAGATTTTTGTAGCGAACAATGCCGTTTATTTTGCTACAGAAACTAACGGGGATGAATCCGGCATATATTGTCTAAATGCAACTGACGGCAGCCTAACTTGGAAAAAAACAATTGAGGGCGATATCAAACATTTTGAAAAAATAAATGAAACCTTATATGGGTATACCAACGATAAGCTGATTTTTTCTATGGCTACTGAAGATACCGTCTTGAACAAAATAAAGGTCAATCACCAGCCTAGCTCGAATATTCAAATACATAATGGCTCTTTATATTTTTATGCGAAAGAAGGCTTAATTACCTATAATCTTAAAACTAAAACCGAAAAAATTGCCATTCCCTATGACGGTAAAGAAAGTTATAGTAGTGATACGCAGCTCCTATTTATTGAGTAAGCCAATGCTAAGTGCTTTCTTTTTAGCGTAGGGTTGTTTTTAGAAAACAGCTGCTGCGAAAATATATAATCTTGAAATAAATTTTTATAGCCCTTGAGTTCTACCAAATAAAAAAGTACTAATTTATCAAAGCTCCGTGATTAGTGGTAACAAAATACACACGGCGCTAACTACTTGGTTAAAGCAAAAAGGACAACAAGGAGGTAGCGGTTTTTTAGAGGTAACTTCTGATAAAGATAGCAACATAAATATGCGATGGCTTAATGACTCGCTCGCAGAAGTTGTAATTCCGCCATATGCAGAGGTCCTTAGAAAACTGATTTTGTTTATTTTTATGGAAGAAAAATTACCATCCGCTATCCTACAGAAACCAGTAGTACTAACTTAAACTTTGATATGGCAAAAGAATTTAAAGAGACCGTAGAAAACATAAAAAACTCTGCTGTTTATGAAAAGAAACAGTATTGGGAAGAAAGAGGATTAAACCAATCTGATGCCGAAGTAGTTCATATATTACGGACTTCAACCAATGATTTTCTTGACAAACTCAGCACAATTGTAAACGCTAACACCCCCAAAGAATCTAAGCTTACAGCTATCCAGAATATCGTTGATAAGCTCCCTTGGGACGATTTGGATACGGAGGAAAAAGAATTTTTAAGCGAGGTTATAGCTCCTGCCATTGAAGCTGCGGGTTTTGATCCTTGGAGTATTATTTAAAAAGAATAAAAAATTTATAGTTGATCTAGTTGACATTTATAACCTCTAATTTAACACCATCCCTACGTTTCTTATATGTTCAGTACTTCAACAAGCAAAAAAGTAAAATCCCAAGACACACCCACTATAGATAAACAACCACTAAGGGTTAGTGATGGTAATACTCATTATATAGAGGAGCAAGGAGTTGCGTATTTAAAACCAACAATAGGTATTAAGATTCTTATTTTATGCTTTAAACTATTGTTGCTTGGGGTATGGGGTGTACTTTTTTATGACCTTTTTATAGAAGACTTGAAGATGTCAAACTCTTTCTGGTTTTATGTGATTTACATTTGTATAAGTTTGCTACTATCTATTACTTTTTTGTTCGCTTATACAGATCATAGCACCAAACGATACTTTAATAAAAATAATGGGAAATTTAAATTGAGTAGTATTGATTTCTCAAGGAAAGAGAAAAAAATTAAAAAAATTATAGGCATACAAATTATAGGCTATCAAAAACATCAAAAGGTTCCTAGCGGAGCATCAGGAAGTATAAAAGGTCTTTTTACCTATTTTCAGTTAAATGTTGTTATGAAAAATTATAAAAGGTATACTATAGCAACTTTTAAAAAACGTGAAAATGTCATGGAAGTAGCCCAGAAACTTTCTGTTTTTCTAACAAAACCAATATTTAATGAAATAGAAAAATTTGAAGGCATTGATGAAGAAACTGAAAGATTAAGCAATAACTTCCATTCTAGATTAATACTGCAAGATGATTTTGAAATTAAGATGACCAAAGATGAGTTTCTAGAAAGATTAATCCATCATAAACATTATGAAATTATACAAGTCAATAAAAGCAGCTTAACAATTGACTCCACCCCATTAAACCTATTTAACTTCTCTTTAGGTAAGTTTATAAATCAAGGGCTATTTAAACCTTATATAGCCTATGTAGAATTGGAACAAAAAAATCATGTGATAAAAGTTACTATGAAAACTAAATTCAGGTATGAATTTCTGCTCTACATTTCTGTCTTTTTAATACTGCTACTCTGTAACTTTTACGGTGTAGCAATGATAGTAATTATGAGTACGTTATTATTTTGGTCCTTTCAACGTGGTGATGAAAAAGTGTTTTTTCAACTGATAAAAAAAGATGCCTTAGTAGAAGACAAAACTTCAAATATTATGGAATGAAAATTAGATTTTAAGACATAGTACTATTCTTTATTTTCAACCATAATGGTGTTGTTGGCCTTCTAAAATACCTACCGTACATTGCAGGCTTTATATTTGATGTAATTTTGATGCTAAAAAGTAATTTCGAGGTGTATAATGCTACTTAGTTTACTTTACGTACTAAAAATAAACACTAAAAAAGCTGTAGTAAAACGGTAAAAACAAACAACTCTTAAAAAAATAGCCAATTTCTTACGCTCCATGTGGAAAACCGCAGACAACTATAAAAAATAGCAATTACTTTTGTAGGGAGTACCTGCTATATTTTTAAGTTACCTACAATATGAAAAAACTGATATCTAGAGAAGAAAGAAATGAAAGATTGATAAGCTTTGGAATTTCAAAACAATTTTTATCTAACATTGGAAACATTGATGAATTAGAATTTTTGGTTGAAGACCCTAAAGGAGCTTATTTCTATTTCCCTACAATGGATTATAAAATATTTTCTGGTTTTGAGATTACACCAATTTTCGATTCTGGTGAGACGTTTTATGCATTATTTGAGAATAATAATATGAGCAAAATAGTCAAATTTGAACTTGAAAATGATGAAATTTATTTTGATTATGGACAAAATTGGAATTTGCTACTACTAAGTATTATGATTGACCTATTTGACCAATATCTAGAAGATGAAATAAGTGAAAATAGATTTATTGAGATTGGGAACAAAATAGGTTTCGAAAAATCTTCTGAATTGTTTAATCTTAGGGATTTATCCGTTGAAGAATTAAATGAAAAATTTAAAGATAATAAAAAATGGGAACTTGAAATAGCAGAAAAATTAAAAATATTATAGGTAATAAGGTATAAAAAACATAGGGCGTTTGTACTAAATCTAAAGGTCTATGTATATTTGTAATGTAGCAAAATATTTATATTTAGCTAAGTAATAAACCGAAACGAAAGTGCTTATCTCCTAGCCTACGTTTCTTATACTGAACGTTAAATGCGACTATGATAAACATCCTACCAACAATAGAATGAACAATTTAAAAGACTTAAATATAGAAAAAGAACTTTTGCCATTGTTCGACCATTCTCTGAATAAGTTCGCTAAGAATAAAATTCTTAAAATTTTAGAAACACCTTTACAATCGACGAACGAGATTATCAAACGTCAAAACATATTAAAAGGTTTTACTGCAAACAATAAGGTTTTAAAAGATTACTCCTATACTGTATTATACTTAAATGAAGTATATTATTTTCTCGACGAAGAAAAAATAGAAGACTTATCGCAAAAGAAACTTAAGTACAAATTATTTGCCTCTAAACAAGAAAAAACTAGATACATAAGTAGATTCAATCAATTAGTCTTATTTTTTCATCGTCTACAATCAAAATATTTTTTAAGACTAGATTTAGAACAATTCCCAAAAGAATATAGCTCTAAAATAAACCAGATTTTACAATTTCTATCAAATTTCGAACTTCACAAATACGAACATATTATTAGAGAAGACAGGCTAAAAGATAAACATGTAATAGAGTTAACTGAAAAAATTAATGACCTGAAAGAAAAGGAATTGATAGCGCCTTTTTGGGAAAATTTATTTCTGTTTGAGGCTTATCTATCAATCAATTTAGGAATTAATAAAAATAATTTTAAATTTCCAAATTTTGACAAGAAACACATTAAATTAAAGGACTTTTATCATCCATTAATCAATAAACCTGTAAAGAACGATTTTGAGACCGAGAGCAACGTAATTTTATTAAACGGACCTAATATGTCAGGTAAGTCAACTTTTCTGAAAGCTGTTGGTATTTGCATATATTTTGGACATTTAGGAATCGGAATACCTGCATCTTTTGGAGAAATTCCGTTTTGTAATCACTTTTCTATACAAATCAATAGACGTGATGATATTCTAAATGGTTACAGTCATTTTATGACAGAAATAATGAATCTAAAAAATGTTGTTCAAAACGCTTCAAATGGAAAACAATGTTTTGCGATTTTCGATGAACTATTTAGTGGTACAAATGTAGAAGATGCGTACGAAATTTGCCAAACAACCATAAATGGTCTGAGTAAATTTAAAAATTCATATTTTTTTATATCAACTCACATTCAAGAATTGAAAAATGTTTCTAGTAACCAAATATCAAATTATTACATAGATTGCGAACTTATAGAGGACAAACCAACCTTTACTTATAAACTTAAAAAAGGTTGGTCGGACATTAAAGTTGGGCGAATTTTATTTGACAAAGAAGGGCTAAATGAATTATTGAACTGAAACAAAACATAGAAAAACGGCTTACAGCAGTGTATAAAAAACATAGGGCTAAGGCTTTCAAAAAGGTTTGTACTTGCTTACAAAGTCCGCCAAATAATAAACCAAAACGAATGTGCTTATCTCCTAGCCTACGTTTCTTATATTTAACTTCTGTAAACCATGTCCTTTAACGAACATTTAAAACAACTTCAGAACTGAATGAAAATATATGGAATTAGTGGACTTGGTGCTGATAAAAGAGTGTTTAGATATTTAACTCTTGAACACGAATTAATTCCAGTTGATTGGATTAAGCCAAAGAAGAATGAAACTCTGATTGGGTATTCAAAACGGTTGATTGAAGAATATGAAATTGGAAATGAAGCAGAGTTTGGTATTCTAGGAGTAAGTTTCGGAGGATTAATTGCAACAGAAATAAGCAAACTAACAAAGCCCAAACTCACCATTTTAATATCGTCTGTAGAAACAAGAACCGAATTAAGTGGAATTATTAAGCTTGCTGGAAAATCTAAATTGATTGACCTAATTCCTGAAAAATTATTAAATCCACCAAAGGCAGCTGCTCATTTTATGTTCGGAACTGAAAACAAAGAATTGTTGAACTCAATTTTAGACGATACAGATTTGAATTTTACAAAATGGGCAATTAGAGAATTAATGAATTGGAGTAACGAATCGCGACTGAATAATTTGATTAAAATAGGCGGGACGAAAGATAAATTACTTCCACCAAAAGGAGAAAACACAATTTTAGTTGAAAATGGAGCGCATTTTATGATAGTTGATAAAGCAAAAGAAGTAAGTGATATAATAAACGATCGAATAAAAACGTACTACAATCGCGTAGACGCCCCAATGGAAACGTAAAATGCTGTGTTATAATATTTCTCCTAGCTAAAGAAAGGTAATTTAATTCTGTATTTTTAGATAAACTAACATGTACTTAAAAAAGAAATCATGAGCAATATTTTTAGAACCCTATTCATCATCATGGTAATGGCTGCTACTGTTAAAGTAGCCCATGGTCAGAAAAAATTAGACCCACAAGCTATTACAGATTTACAAAAGACACCTAAATATGCTTTTATCCTTACTACAGAAAAGCATTTTAAGGGGGTATTAAGTATGTATGATTTGCTCATTGAAAATGGTGTCTTAATCGAAGATTATGAGATTGTGGTCAAAGGTAAGGTTGTTACCCAATTGGTAAAAGATTCTGAATTAGAAGAATTGTTTCAAAAATATAAGGGAAAAGTTAAGGTAAGCGTATGCAGCGTCGCCATGGAAAAATTAGGAGTATCAGAAGAGATGCTTTTTGAAGGTCTCAATGTTACCTCAACGGCCTCAGTACGGATGCTTCAATTACAAGCAAATGGGTACAACACTTTAACGTACTAGTAAGAACCTTTTTTTGTATTTACCCTGCGGCATTAACAATGGTTTTACTCCTAGTGCTAGAATCTAAAAAGAAAATAATACGGTAGGTATCGGATTGATTTTAACTTCTAGTTTGGTTTCATTCGATAGCAATGGAGGCTGTTTTGAAAATTCTGTCCAATTATATTTCTCAAAATAATGTAAAAAGATACATTGATTAGAATCGAAAAATAAGTATAGTTAGAGTCTAAATAAAAGAATGGGATTTCTTATTTAAGATACAATCATTTAATAGCCTTGAACTTAGAATATTCACCGCGTGGTATGCCTACATTTAAATCAAAAACAAATCCAATAGATTAGTATACATAAAGTGTGGATAAACGTACCAATACGTTTATCCATATATTGCCAGTAATTACGAAAAAATGACACTAGAGGAAATTCAAAATAAGATAGCAAAACCGATAACGAAGTTTACTACTGGTGGATTTAGACCTGAAAACACGATTGAAGAAAGTTGGATTGGACGCGTTTTTGCTTTTTATGAAGATGAGGATATCCCGACTGATAAAAATGGTGATTTAATGATTCCATTGGGACAATTTCACATCCAAAATCTTCCTTTAATTCATAAAAATATTCAAGACACAAAATTAATTACGGTATTTATATCTAAGGAATTTCCCGACTGTCTTGAAAAAATGGGAGATAATTGGTTACTAAGAGAATATAAGACGCTAGAAGGAATAAAAATTAAAGATTTAAAGAACCCTGAATCTTTTTTAAAACCATTTCCGTTAAAACCTCAATTTATTGAAAAAGATTTCCCCATTTGGGATGGTGGTGGACTATCAAGAAAATTGGAAGATGAAATAATCAAATTGGAAAATGACGGTTTTATCGATTGTTATTATGATATAACTGAACACACTTACGAACATAAAATAGGTGGTTATCCTTCTTTTTGCCAACCTGGAATTGGCGATTCTGATGGTTTTGGTGAAGGTTTTGAATTTGTTTTTCAAATCTCTTCTGACGGAAAAGCTAATTTAAATGTGGTAGACAGTGGTAGTTTTATGTTTGCAAAAAACAAGGAAACCGAAGAATGGAGTATTTATTATGATTTTTATTAATGAAAAAATGAACACTAAAAAAGCTGCACGACAACCGTAAAAATAAACAACTCTTAGAAAAATAACCAATTTCTTACGCTCCATGTGGAAAACCGCGGACAACTATAAAAAATAGCAATTACTTTTATAGGGAGTATATTAGGAGTAATTAACTATATATATAAGTTACTTGCAAGCTGAAAAAAATAATAAGAAATCAAACAGTCAACCCAAAAATGAAAAAGCTATTTTTAATAATCTTCCTTTTTACAATTATATTTTCGTGTAAACAGAAAAATGAGACCAAAAACACGACCGAAAAAAATAATACTGCAATAAACGATACATTGACTAACAACTTGCAACTAGCTTACGATAAAGATGCAATTATCGGGTTTTCAGTATCTGTGGTAGGCGAAAATGGATTAATTTATGATAAAGGATTTGGATTTACAGATATTGAGGGACATAATTCTTACAAATCAAGTACAATTCAAAACATTGCCTCAATATCAAAAACACTTTTAGGGATTTCCATTTTAAAAGCACAAGAATTGGGAAAATTAAATATTAATGACCCTATCAATAAATATTTGCCTTTTGAAATTATCAATCCAAATTATCCTGAAAATCCAATTTTAATTAAGCATCTGGCATATCATACATCTTCAATAATTGACCTAGACGAGATTTACGGAAAATCATATGTTTTAGAAAAATCTGAACACGCAGATAATGAAGGAGTATTTGATTACTTTAACAAACCCGAAACAAAGATTTCATTGTTAGAGTTTATTCAAAATAGCCTGACTGAAAACGGAAAGTGGTACACTAAAGACACATTTTCTGACACAAAACCGGGAGAACATAGGGAATATTCAAATATTGCTGCTGCTCTTTGTGCACAAATAATAGAATCTGCAACTGGACAGAATTATCAGTCCTTTACAAAGGACAACATACTAAACCCATTAAATATGCTAGCTTCTGGTTGGTCATCAGAAGATATCGACATCGCAAAACGTTCTAAATTGTTTGCGAACAAGGAAATGATGATAGCCGATTATTCACTAATTACTTATGCTGATGGTGGATTTATTACATCAAGTGAAGATTTGGGATTATTCTTATCTGAATTAATTAAGGGTTACAAAGGCAAAGGAGTTTTGCTAAAAAAGGACAGTTATGATAAATTGTTTGAAAAACAAAAATTTTCGCGTGAAGAAACTGACGGAGAATTTGGAATCTTTATGGAGTTTAGAGATGAATTCTTGGGTGTGAAGGAAGAACTGATTGGTCATAATGGTTCTGACCCAGGAGTAATGACAGCTATGTATTTCAATCCTAAAACAGAAATTGGAAAGATATTAATTGTAAATACGGACACGAATTTTACCGATAATGTGTGGCCAGAAATACAATCAATTTGGAAATCCTTAAACGACTACGAAACGGAATTAAGCAATGGAAAAGCCAGCAGGTAACCGTGTATATAAAAAATAGCGCAAGTCTTTGCAAACATTAAGGTTTAAGCATTTTAGGAAGTAGCCAAATTTTTAAATTTGACGATTTCCCAAAAATAAAATAAATAATAAATTTAAAAATCCGATTTTTGTTTAATCCGAAAAGTAATCAGTTATTTGAGCGCTACTTTTGATATACGAGCTGTTGGAAATAATTTAAAAGAAACCAAAAAACATATGAATAAATTACTTACTTATCTACTATTATTTTTTGTTTTATCTAGTTTTACTCCAAGAAATGAATTGTTAAAAACTAACTATATTAAAGAGATTCCGTTCAATTTTGATTACGGAGTACCAATTATTAAAGCCTCAATTAATGATATAGAATACAACTTCCTATTTGATACAGGAATGCCAACTGTTCTTTCAGAAAACATAACTAAAGAGCTTAAATTAGAAAGTATTCGTACTGCAATGGGAATGGATGTTAATGGTAACAAAAAACAGGAAAGTTATGTTATAGTTAATGAAATTATTGTTGGAGGAATTAGTTTTAAAAAAATTGAAACCCTTACAACTGATTTAAGCGCTGGTTTCGAAATTGGTTGTCTAAATTTAGATGGAGTAATTGGAAATAATTTAATCAAGAATGCCATTTGGGAAATAGATTATGAAAAAAGGGTAATTCGCCTCACTGACAATATTGATAATTTTAAAATTCCCGAAAGCGCTGATATTATTAAGTTCAAAACAAATGAAAAAAAAGGATATTATTCGCCTAATATAGATGTTAAAGTAAATAAAAAGAAAAGGTGTGAAATTTGACACTGGCTCTAATGGTGGAATTAAATTACCATTGGATTTTTACTCAAATGTTCTTGACACCAATAAAAGTGTTGAATATTATGGTAAGGCTTCTACTGCAATATATGGTAAAGGCGAAAACAAAAACTATGTAGATTCAAAAGTAAATTCTATTGAAATAGGTGATTTACAACTGCAAAATCAGATTGTGACCTTTGACGAAAACTTTCCAAAAATTGGCAATAAATTCTTTAAAAATTTCAAAATTATCATAAGCTATGATGAGAATAACATATATATGATAAAGCAAAAAGAATACAGTAATACAGTATTGGAAAATTTTGGTTTTCAAACTGGTATAATTGACCAAAAAGCAATTGTCTCTCTCGTGTATAAAAATTCTAACGCTGAAAAAAAAGGAGTTCAATTGGGCGATGAAATAGTAAGCGTTAATGATTTGAATTTTTCAGAATTGATATCGAAAGATGCTTGTAATATTTTATTTAATAATCCTATCAAGGAAATGGACTCAATGAATATTCTTTTTTCAAGAAACGGAAATAAACAATCCTTACAGCTGGAAAAAGAGACTTTAATAAATTGAAAAACTATTACCAGCAATTCATATAAAAAATTGCTAAATTCAACAATATAGAATGTGTATAAAATATAAAAATACGAACCTTAAACATTGGAAAATTGCGTTTTAAAAATCGCAACTATTCATACACAAGACTGTTATAGGGCATAAAAAACAAAATGGGACATATTTCAATAGTTTATGGAATGATTAAATTGAATGATGTTAAATCATTTCATAAAACCATATTAGATATGAAACCTGACGAAAATTATCCTTGGATAAGAGCTGAGATGTTTAACACTAAATCAATTGAATCCCCATATTATTACGAGAATCCAATAACAACTTTTGGGACTACTTATAAAAATTTAAGTGGTGGAAATGATTGGTCTGAATTCATTTTAAAATTTGAATATTTACTTGATAAAATTGACTTTAATTATGCAAGAATTAGATTTGAAACTGAATTTTTAGGAGATTTTGAATTCTTTTGGGGTAGAAAAACTGGAAAAAACCCTGAATTTTACAAAAAAGATGATTTAATAGAACAAAATAAATGGTTCTTTGGTTATGGATTTAGACATATGTACGGTGACCTAATTTGTAAAAACACTCCTGACGTCCCTTTTGATTTTAAGTACCCTATTGAATTTGATATAGATGCAAAAAACAGTTTTAATGAAATAATTCCTGAGCTCAATAAAATTCAAATTAACACAAAAGAATACTTTGATAACCAGGCTAGAATACTTAAAAATGACGGTTCAAATCTGATTTTGACTTATTTAAAATTAAATGAAGTGATAGAATATGGTTGGGAATTTAAAAAAGGATTCTTTTTGAAAAGACTAAAAAAAATAAAAAAAATAAACACGCCCTACAACGCGGTATAAAAAACATAGGGCGTTTGTGCTCGCCGAAAGGTCCGTGAATATTAACAAAGGCCGCTAAAGATAAAATTTGGCGTTTATAAAGGAAAAGGTAAACTCAAAATATTTATATTTAGCTAATAACAAACCGAAACGAGAGTGCTTATCACCTGCCCTACGATTTCTTATATTTAATGTTAGGCAACATATCAACAAACTAAATGAACTGGACAGAATACCGTGAACAACTAATAAAAAATATAGTTGTTCTTTCTTCAGAACATAGATTAGATTTTGCTATTAAAATTTGTGAAAAACTTCTACCTGATTATAAAACTTTCTACAATGAATGTAAATGGGGAGACTTAGATTTACTCACAGATGGACTCATCTTGTGTAAGCAGAACGCAAATGGACTTGACTCCGATGTAAAGACAGTTGAAAGACTGATATCTAGAATTGAAGAAATCACACCTGATATGGAGGATTTTGAAGAAGTTAGTGGTTCTTTAGCTTTGAACTCTGCCAACGCTATGAGTGAAACGTTAAATTTTATTCTGGACAACAAAACTGAACGAATAACGGACATCGGGAGTTTTAGTTATGATTCGGCTTTCTTTAAAGCAGGCGAATTTAATACTAAACTCTCTGACGCTGAAGTTGAAAACGAAATTTAAAAGATTACTCTTGTTTTATAGGGGTCAAAACAGCAGTTAGAAAAAACAAAATACGTTGCCTAACAATACCAATGAAGTAATACGAGGTATGGTATTTAATTTAATGTTTTGCGTATATTTACTATGTCCGCAAAATCTTTCCGCTTTTGCTCTGGAAAATAAAAATAAATCAAAACAAAAAGCTTTAGCTTCGTATTAAGACTATATCGAAAAGTTTCCTTCCCCCCTCCCTTCGCTTAGCTCAAGCGTTAGCAGTTATTAAAAACATTTCGAATATTTTGTTTATTTCGTTTATTTCGATTAATTTTGATTAAATTAATTATTATGGAACCTTTAATCAGAAGAACTACAAAAGATGACCAAAAGATTGCATTAAAATCTTTACAAGGTTTTCAAGTTGTATCACAAAGAATAAAATCTTCTCGTAAAAAAGGGGTTAAAATAAAAATACAAGAGACCGGAGAATTTATTACTATCCCTAAAAAGGCTCTGACATTACTTTCTGCAATAATTCAAAATATGGCTGAAGGAAAAACAATTTCAATTGTCCCTTCTAATTCGGAAGTAAGTACACAACAAGCTGCTGATATGTTGAATGTATCAAGACCTCATTTAATAAAACTTCTTGAAGCTAAAAAAATCCCCTTTAATAAAGTAGGTAGTCATAGAAGAATTTTATTAAATGATATTATGGAATATAAAGAACAACTCGCTAAACAAAGAGAGGCTCAACTTGATTTCTTATCCAATCAAGCGCAAGATTTAAACCTTGGTTACGAATGATACATTCACCTAGATTTACTGTTGTATTAGATGCCTGTGTTTTATATCCAGCGCCAATTAGAGATATCTTATTATCTCTCGCAGCAGAGGGTTTGTTTAAAGCGAAATGGTCTGATATAATTCAGGATGAGTGGCTACGAAATCTTTTGAAAAATCGGGCAGATTTGAAAAAAGCACAATTAAATCAAACTATTAAAGCTATGAATCAAGCTTTTCCTGATGCCAACGTTGAAAACTTTGAAGACCTAATACCAAGTATTAAACTCAAAGATAAAGATGACAGACACGTAGTGGCTTGTGCTATAAGATGTAATGCTGATTTAATAGTTACATTTAACATAAAGGATTTTCCTAAGAAAGAACTATCAAAATATGATATAGAAATACAAAATCCTGACGAGCTGATTTCGAATTTAATTGATATCAACCCCAAACTAGCCTGTAAAGCTTTTAGCAAAATGGTAAAAAGACTTAAAAACCCAAGGAAGACAATAGATGAGGTTTTAAACACATTAGAAAATTGCGGATTAAAGAAAAGTATAGAAAAATTAAAAAACAACTGCCAACCAAGAACTGAATCTAAAAACAAGAAAATTCTTCTTTAATCTTAGACAATATAGAAACGTAGGTTTCATCATATGTTCTTCCAAATTTTACAATAAAAAAAGGTTATTAAGTAGAACAAAGCTATTTTATTTTCAATGCATTATTGGAAGCATACATCATCTTATTAATTTCTTGCTTAATTTCGTGAAGCTTATCTATTTCATTGGGTATGGTTACCACATCGCCTATTAAACCAGAAACCTTAAACCGAAGTCCTTTCCTTGTTTGATTGATCGATTTAATTTTACGCGCATAAAAGGTTTTATCATCATGCGTACCAAAACGGTTTACCCGATTGTAAAAATACTTTTGCACATAATTAAGCTCCTCCATAAACCTTGCACTTGTACCTATGGTAATTGCTTCATCGCCGATGGTAACAAATCTATGTTTGCTTAATTTAAACAACATATCATTTATTTGTTTTACTAATAGAGAAAAAAGCACCGCAAATAATAAGACTACTAAAATTAAGGGAATCACAGGGATTTTCGCTCCGTCTTCTGAGAATAAAAAAACGGTAAAACCTATAATCAAAGTCAATATAATTCCTGTAGAAATAATCGTGACTTTTTTCGTTTTTTTAGCTAATTCCTTAATTTTCCTTTGATCTGTGATTGTATACGTTTTCATTATATCTTTTTTAGTCAACATACGATTTCCATACTCTTTAGTACTAGTTATCCAGACTAAACTATATGGAGAAATATGACGACACCGTTAAAAACAAGTTTATAAAAATACTAAATGTGGCATAGGCTCTTTAAAGCACCTCACCGACGTGTTTTTCAATATTCTCCGCTATTTTTTTAATCGGTAAATCATTGGCATCAAACCCGAAGGGGTCTTCAATTTCTTCTGCAATTAATTCTAAACTCGCCAATACATAAAACACAAAAATAACCACCGGAATGGCGTAATACCCTAAACTAAATACATAACCAAAAGGCAAGGTCATCACATAGAAAAAGATAAACTTTTTAATAAAGGCACTGTACGAATACGGGATAGGGGTGTTTTTAATACGCTCACATGCGCCACAGATATCCGTAAACGATTGTACTTCGCTATTTAAAACAATAAGCTGGTCGCCCGTAATTACTTTCTGCTCGTACAAATCATACACGCGCTGGTAAATCATTTTCGCCACTTGGTTAGGGCGGTGTTTGTGGTGATCTATTTCTAGGTCTAAATCATCATAAAGCTGTAAGCCCGTTTCTTTGTTGGTTAAATGTTTTACTAAGATAGCGGCATAACTAGGTATGGTACGTTTAAAATAAAACCGGTCTTGGTCATTCTTTAAAATTACACTTAATTTAAGCGCTAAATTTCTACTATTATTCACTAAGGCTCCCCATAATTTTCTGCCTTCCCACCAACGGTCATAGGCCGTATTGGTTCTAAATACTAACAATAAAGATATCACGAACCCCAACATACTATGCATCACGGTTATATTGGACAAATGGTTTTTACTGGACAATTTCCAGTATTCTAATTCTAAATACCCAACTCCATACGTATAAAAGCCAATAAAAATCATCATAGGGATGAGTTTTCTAAAGGTATCTGATTTGTGAAATCTAAAAATAAATGTTATCCAATCTTTGGGGTTGTATTGTATCATGAAGCCTTAAATATGTTGAGCGGTAAAATTAGAGAATGTTAAAACGATATGGTATATAAATTAAATAAAATAACAGGCTTCAAATTACCAAAGCTGAGTTCTAAATGCTAAACATCTGATTAAGCTGTAACTTTGGAAGCGCTAAAATGCATCATATACTATTTTTTTCTAAATTACGTTTACATTAGGAGATCCTTGTGGCCCAGAACCACATAACTCTAATAGTCCCCCAAAATGATAAAAAAAATAAGTATTGCTTTATTCGTTGTCTTCCTACTCTCTTGTCAGTCTAAAGCAACTAAAGACGAAATAGCTAAACTAAAACTAGAAACCAAAGACCAACAAATACTAATAGATTCCTTAAAGAATTTTAATCAAGGTTTGATTGGATTTCAAGATTATTTCAAGAATGAACGAGAGACCTATTATCTGGATAAGGATAAGCTTTTATTTCTTTTGGAAGGCACGTCCTGGTTTTCTTTAAACAATAGAAAGCTAGTTCAATATTTTTTTGATGACTTTAATCTAAAAGAGTATGACGTCTATAGAGGTATTGAAAATAGTAGCGTACTCTACCCTGCCTCTCATGATGTCCTAGATATCTTTGATTCGGAATCAAGTTTTGTAGTTCATATGGTTTCTAAAATTGATAGAAGTCCTGAATCGTTAGAAAAGTTGTGTACTCCAGAACTAAAAGAAATGGCATATTCTTTATTAAGAAAAAATAACCTGTATAAAGCTTCTGGCGCCTATGCCGCAGTTAAAGGTCTATTATTATCGTATGAAGATATAAAAGATGATAAAGATTTTTTAGCTACTATATATAAAATAGCCGAAAAGGCTAATGATGTATATTATTATGAAGAAAGTAATGGAGACTTTCTAAATGCGATTTCAGAAAAAACTACTGATGAAATTAGAGCGGTTTTAAGTGACGAAAACTACACCACGTACTATGAAAACACTAGGTCTACTGTAGATAGTAGACTTATTAATACCTACTGTTTTTGGGCAAGACGCAGCAAAGAAAATAATATGGCTTTTACGTATTCATTATTAAAGGAATTACACGAAAACGTAGCGCATGAAATGGTACTTGATGACGAAAATTTGGCTCTAGATGAACCTAATTCCTAAACTGTAATCTGCTTTTGTTTTTAGTTTACAATTCTGAAATTGATTAGAAAGACTGCTTTACCTCCTTTAATTAAACTTAAAAACGTTCTCAATTTATATAATACCCTACGATGTCAAATATTATAGCATTGAACGATTTACATCATTTTAAGCTTAAATTGGTATATAGAAATGTCTTTCTTAGAAATTTGAAACGAATTGAAATTACCAATGATTTTAATAAGGAAATAGCTTCTCTGAACATTTCAAAGCAGAACATAAAAGAAAAGTTATTTGTGCTAGACTTTCACCATAAAAAAATCACCCTACAAGGAAATAATTATTTAGATTTTGATATTATCGATACTGAAAAAGAGGAGTATTGGAGATTTATCAATCCCATAAAATGTATAGCTACCTCCGATAAATCATACTATGCACACAAGAATCTTAAATTACGTTTAAGCCCTAATGGTTTCGGATTAATGCTATCTTGCAATTCCAATTTTATCGGAAGGATTAGAACAACAGAAATTGATGTTAAAAACGATACTTTTGCTGATCTTATATTGGCAATTTGCTGTGTAAATAGCATTAGAAATTATGTCTATAAAGTAAATGAATCTAACGGTTAACTAAATTATCAAACCAACAGAAATCCATATCGTCCCGCCACGCCCTACTCCTATTCGGTTTCAAGAATATGGCGTGGGAATATTTAGTGCTGCCTTGACCAAATCTGCCTTAAAAAAAGCGATCAAAAAAAAGTACATTACTATTAATGGTACCGTAGCAACTACCGCTACCTTTATTCATGGCGGCGAGCGTATAGAATTATTCATTCCTGAAGAAACTACTGCGAGCAAAACATTAATTTTTCCATTAAAGGTCCTGTTTGAAGATGATTATTTGGCCATTATTTACAAACCAGCAGGTATTTTAGTGAGTGGCAATAGCTTTAAAACCATTGCGAATGCACTGGTGCAAAATCTTAGTCCTAGCGCCCTCCCTGATGCTACAAAACCACAACCGGTTCACCGCTTAGATTATGCCACCACCGGTATTTTATTAGCCGGAAAAACAAGCAGTAGCATCCGTGCTTTAAACAAAATGTTTGAAGATAAAGAAGTAGCTAAAACCTATTATGCCGTAACCATAGGCACTATGAATGCGGAAGGAGAAATAAGCACTACAATAGATGACAAACCATCTTGCTCTACATACTCCGTGATAGCATCCGCGCCTTCTGAACGCTTTGGTATGCTTAATTTAGTACAGTTAGATCCTAAAACCGGACGAAGGCATCAATTGCGCAAACATCTTGCTAGTATTGGAAACCCCATTTTAGGAGATAAAGAATATGGCACAGCATCCTTAATTTTGAATGGTAAAGGCATGTACCTACACGCCTACTCCTTGCAGTTCATTCATCCGTTTACGGAAAAAGAAATGAGCTTAACAGCTAATTTCCCAGAGCGATTCAGGAAATTATTTCCAGTGGATACTGCGACTAAATAGTGTCTTGTATAGAATTTAATACGAAGTTTTGCGTTAAAATTATAGATCATCAAATAGGAACACCTTATTTGCGAAGACGAATAACGTCCAATCATTTGGTGTCATTGCGTTAAAACACATAATTTATGGAACCGAAAACCGTACTGCTCTTACTCGCCATAATTGCCCTGTTAGCCGGGAGCTATACGGTCTATGCCTCCATTAAAAATAAGCATAAAGACTATTCGCATCGAAAACTAAAACACAGAATTATTCAAAATGTCTTAGGGGTTGATGGCGCTCGAGTTTTTTATGGCTTTTTAGGAATAGGACTTATTATTTTCGGGTTCTTCATTTTGTTTCAATTTTATGTAAAACCCAACCTAGGAAACGAATACAATAACAAAACAGACCAATTTACTTTAGTTTCTAAAACAATTAATACAGGAGACTATACTATGACCTCCAGCACAACGAGTACCTTAAAACAATTAGAAACTACTCTGAGGGTTACTGGAGAAGAAAAATTAGAAGACTATGTTTCGGCAGATTTCAGTAATAATTACCTCAACCAGATTCCTGAAATTGTCTGGAAGATGAAAAACCTAAAGCGGATGGACTTCACCTATAATAACATTACTGATATAGACCTATCTCAACTATCGAAAATGGACAGTTTAACCACAATTATTCTAAGCAACAACCCTATTACTACTGCCAAAATTGAAACCTTAAAAGCAAACACCAACCTAGAAATAATCCACTAAGAATCACACCCCAAATTGATTTACAAATGATTAAAAAAACCCTACTATTATCATGCCTTGCATTAGCATTTTCATGTAATGATCAAGTACCAAAACAAAACACGCCACTAAAATCTGTACAGGAAGAACTGAATAAAAGAGATAAGGCACTAGAAAAACTAGCTGCACTTGAAGTGCCCGTGCCCCTAAACAATTTTTCTTACAGAAATGAAGCTTCTCCAGAAATTAATGCCATCATTAAAATCTACGAACAGATAGATTATTCATTTTGGGAGGAAAATCCTAGTTTTAAACTTGAATTAGTTCATGGTAATGAACACTTAATAGTCTATAATTCTGCAGAAAGTATCCCGATAATGATTTCGGTAGAAAACGAAGATGAAACTACAAAAAATGACTTTGAAATCTACATGAGTGAAACTATGGAGACCATACTAGTCATAGAGAAAGAGTCACCTAAAGATAAAGCGCTGCCTACAGTAGAGAATCACTTTTATTTCAAAAACAATAAGCTGATAAAAAAAGTATCTAATCAAGATTACAAAGCTAAAATTTCTGCAAGTACTTTAGAGAAAGAAGAAAAGAGAATTAAAATTGCTTGTACACATCACGTAGATAAAGCCTTGATGGAACTCATGAAGAGTTAATTTTAAAAGATAGTTAAGCTACAACAGCACACTGAAATTTAGGTATAACTATGGCTACCGTAGAGGATAATACCCTCTGATTTTTTCTATTTTTATAGCGCTTATAATATTAGTTGTGGCTCTTTTGTCATAAGTTTGAAAAGAAAGTTTAAACTATTTTTATGGGCTCTTCCCATTAATTAGAGGTAATTACCAGCTAAAAAACGGTTTAAAACCTTAAAAGAATACTATGGAATTTGATTCTGAAAAATTTGATTGGTTGATTAATGAGTCGATTCTCACCTTTAATCTAGGTGCAGATCTTTTTATGCATTATCATAATCCAAAAGCGGTAGAAAATAAACAAGATCCTTCTTGGCAAAACCAAGCCGTTTATTTCTGGTATGAAAAGGAGCCTTTTGAACGAAAATCGCTCCCCGATGAATTTGATAATTTTGAAAAACAGGTGTTTATGATCAATCAAATTCCGGAAGGAATAAAAATAAAATCAGGAGAAGCAATGCCTTGGTTTGGCAAACCTGGTGGCGGTACAAAATTGTTCTTTTCTTATTTAGACAATCCTATTACCTTAGAAGAAGCGCATAAACTAAATGCCATTAGTTCTGTTGAAAAAGTATCTTTGACGATAGAAAATCTGGGGATTCTTCAAGACCGTGATAATTATAGATTTATTACGGAAAAAGGAATCACCTTTGATGGTTCTTTACCAGTCTTTGAAGGAAAAAAAGTATCCCTATCAGAATTGTATGCCGCAGGAAAAATAAGTATTCTTAAGTTAAAATAACCTCCATTTAGTACGTCCTACAGTGCTAAACTGTTAGCGTAACAATAATGAAATGGGAAAGTACTCCTTGGCCTTTCTTACTTTACAGAGTCCAAATGAGACAAAACCGTTACCTTTAAAGCATGATGAATAACGGACTCTTTATACTATCTCTCTTTATAACCTCAGCACTTTTTGCACAGACCGAAGCTGCTATTACTCCCTTTGATGCGGTATTGAATCAGTTTACGAACGTGCGTGATTTTTGTATTTCAAAAGACGGACAAGAAGCTTTTTTTACGGTACAGAGTCCCAGCCAAGAACTCTCACAACTCGCCTATATTAAAAAAGAAAAAAAGGGATGGTCTGCACCAGAATTACTACCTTTTAATGCTGCTTACAAATACCTAGAACCTTTTCTTTCCTATGATAATAACAAGTTATTTTTTGTTTCAGACCGGCCTTTAGAAAACACCACTAACGAAAAAAAAGATTTTGATATTTGGTATGTAGACCGAAAAAATAACACCGCAGAATGGTCTAGTCCTAAAAATCTAGGAGCTCCTGTAAATTCTACCTTAGATGAATTTTACCCTTCTGTAAGTAAGAACAATAATTTATATTTTACCATGGTAGCCCCCGAAGGTTTAGGTGAAGACGATCTGTACCTGTGCACTTGGAAAAATGGCAAGTACTCAAAACCCGTATTATTGAATGAAAACATCAATAGCGCTGGGTATGAATTTAATGCCTTCATTGCTGAGGAAGAAGATTTTATAATCTTTTCTAGATACAACGAAGCTGATGGGCAAGGAAGTGGAGACCTTTATCTTGCAAAAAAAGACAGGAATGGCGTCTGGCAAAAAGCAAAGAATCTAGGAATTCCTATCAATACCATATACATGGACTATTGCCCTTTTTATGATGCACAACATCAGCAATTATATTTTACCAGCAAACGAAATACACTTACGCCTAGAGAATTTGAATCAATGGCTGCATTTAAAACCTATCTAGAAGATAGTAAAAATGGCTTGAGCAAAATTTACCAAGTACATTTAAATATAGATTAAGAATTGACGGATCGTTGTCTACCCTTTAAAATTGTACCCCTAAAATGAAAAAACGTTTACTACTGCTTCTCGGAATACTACCGGTACTAGCAACAGCTCAACTTACGTATACGATAACCGACTTTTCAACCACCTATAATGCTACCATAGAAATTGAAAAAGGGTTTGAAAATCATGACTTTAAAAAAGGAAGTTTTTCTATATTTAATACTACTACTGCTAAACAAGTGTTATTTATAGCAAGTGATGAACTCATTATTGAAACCGACGATAATACGGAAGAAAAAACCAATGCTACTTCTCTACCTTACGGCCGCCAAAACTTTTTGATTTTTCAAGATTTTAATTTTGACGGGCTAGAAGATGTCGCCTATATGGATGGGCGTAATAGTTGCTACGGCGGGCCTTCCTATCAAATTTACCTGCAAGAGCATCAGACTTTTGTTCTCAGTCCTGAATTTACAAGGCTTTCTTATGAATATCGTGGCATGTTTCAAATAGCGGAGAAAACGAAAACCATACATACCACGACCAAAAGTGGTTGTTGCTGGCATCAATTTTCTGAATTTAAAGTCCAAAATAATAAACCCATTGCTCTTAAAATAAGTGAAGAATCCATGAACCCCAATGGTATGCTGTTAGATTATGTAGAAAAAGTACGGGTAAATGATCAAATGGTAGAAACCAAGTATAGCGTTTTACCAGATAGTGGCTTTGACATACAAACAATTTTCTCCTTTCAATTTAAAAACGGCAAAAAAATGAATTTGGTTCATGCCTTTTCAAATCAACTATACTATGTCTTCACCGACAAAGAAAATAAAGTAGAACTTTTCTATGACGAGGATTTTATTTACCATAAAGATAAAAACACCTTAACATTTACCCGTAAGAATACAAGTTATCAAATTAGTGCTACGGGCATTACAGTACTTACTCCTAGCAAAAATATCCCTATGAATGCAGATGCTGAAACCATAGAAGGTGAATTAGCCAGCTTATTAAGTTTAACCCTTAGTAATATGCATATAGAATAGCTAGTAGACTTTAGGAACTTTAACGCATAGCAATCTAACCAATGAAAATGTTAGTTGTAATGGATGTCTAGTTTACTAAATTCTTTGCAAAAAAATCAGTATCTTATAAAGAGAATAACCAAAAAACCATTTGTATGAATCCGACTTTAAGGAATATTCTAGCAGTAGCTGCTGGAATACTCATCGGTAGTATGGTAAATATGGGAATTATTATGAGTAGCGGTTTTATTGTTCCCCCACCAACCGATGTAGATGTGACGACTATGGAAGGCTTAAAAGCTTCCATGCATTTGTTTACTCCCAAACATTTTATAATGCCTTTCTTAGCCCATGCGCTAGGAACTTTAGTGGGGGCTTTGGTTACCGCAAAAATAGCGGTCACCTACCGCGTTGAAGCCGCACTTATTATTGGTATTTTTTTCTTGATAGGCGGTGTCGCTAATACGTATATACTCCCATCTCCTACTTGGTTTACCATTTTAGATATTTTGGTGGCTTACATTCCAATGGCATGGTTGGGCGGCAGAATGGGGATTAAAACACGATGAAACTTTTAGAAAATGTTAAATTAATGTTACTTTTGCGCCCACCGCTTTGAAAAGTGGACCAAGCAAGCGTGTTTCCGTTATTGGTTTCTCTTCTCAAGTGCGACTCTTTAAATGTCAAAATTACCTCAGAAAAATCAGTTTTTAGACTTGTCTGATTATGGAAGACCATGTGCTAGAATCATTGCTCAGTCCTTAAAAAATACATCCTTTACTCCCATTCATGTAACTATTGCTTTTGTCTTTTCTGGACTCATAGCTATCGTATGTATTTATCATCACTATTACTGGGCTACCGCATTTTTCTTAATCCTTAAATCTATTCTAGATGCTGCAGATGGCGAACTGGCTCGTATAAAAGAAACACCATCCTATACCGGCCGCTATCTTGATTCTGTTTCAGACATCCTATTGAATCTCTTATTAATTGGTACCATCTGGTATGTAACAGACGGATCTCTATTTTATGCATTTTTAGCGTTTATAGGTTTACAACTTCAAGGAACCTTATACAATTACTATTATGTCATCTTAAGGAATAAATATAACGGAGATACTACAAGTCGTATTTTTGAAGACAGTATTCCTATAGCCTTAGCAGGCGAAAAACAGCAAAATGTAAATATCTTATTTTTCATGTACAAAGTGCTTTATGGTGCTTTTGATAAGATTATTTATATCCTAGATAAAGATGCCGTTAAAAGTAGCAAACTACCAAATTGGTTAATGACTGCTGTCTCTACTTTTGGTCTTGGCTTTCAATTGCTGCTAATTGCCTTAATGCTGGTGTTTGGTTTAAAACATTATATAGTTCCATTCTTTATAGGCTTCTCTGTTTTTATTCTTATTTTTATAGGCATTAGAAGGTATATAAATAGGTGAAAACGGAGGGAAATAGTCTTATTTAAGGAGTAATTATGAGCTTATATTAACAATTCAGAGTTTTTAAGTTTTTAAAAAATGAGATAGCTATAATTACTAAAAAGGTATCTTAGCGAAAGTTCCAAGTTCAATTGATCAAAATAGTGCCTATAAACCTATATTTTTAATGAGAGTATATACCCTACTACTATCCTTACTATTTACATATATAATTCAGGCTCAAGTTACCCCTGCTGAAAAAGCTGCATTACAAGCTTTTTACACAGCTACAGGTGGTAGTAATTGGACTAGTGAAACAGATGCAGACCCAACAAATGATTGGGATTTTTCGGGTCCAGTGACTAATGATTGGCATGGAATTACTATTTCTGGTGGGAATGTGATACAATTGTTATTGGATAATAACTCAAATTCAGGAAATAATTTAATGGGCACAATACCCACTGAATTTGGAAATTTACAGTATTTAATTGATTTGGATCTTTCTGATCAAAATAATCTAACAGGTCCTATTCCTGATAGTTTTGGTAATCTTTTGAATCTGAAAACACTTCTTCTTAACAATAATCAGTTTACAGGACTTATCCCACCTGTATTAGGAAATTTAAGTAATTTAAATACATTGTGGTTAAGCGCAAATAATTTTATTGGCCAGATACCGTCCTCTCTAGGAAACTTAGGTTTTTTAGAATCATTACTGCTCGCAGGAAATCAACTCACAGGAGACATCCCTGTTGAATTAGGAGATTTAAATAATTTATTAGAATTGCAACTTTCTTACAATGAACTTACTGGAAAAATACCGTCTGAATTAGGTTTACTCTCAAATCTAATCACCCTGTCGTTGAGATATAATAATCTAACAGGAGAAATACCTGAAACGATTTATGGGTTAACTAATCTAGTCTCTTTATTGTTAGAATTTAATAAATTGGAAGGAGCTATTTCTCCGATGGTTGGAAATTTAGTTGTATTAGAAAAGCTGATACTTCGGAATAATCAGTTTGTAGGGAATTTACCAGAGGAAATTGGTACTATTTCTTCTTTACTAATTTTGATGCTTGGTCATAATAATTTTACGGGAACTATTCCCGATTCTTTCTCTGGGTTAACAAATCTTGGGACGTTTGAAATTAATGATAATGATATAGAAGGGGTCTTGCCCGCAGGTTTAGTTAATTGGACCAATATTAGTTCCTTAGACCTTATGAACAATAGAATTGAGGGAGATATACCTAGTTTTGTTTTTTTAAATACTACTATTATTAGAATTTATGGAAATCGCTTTCAATTTGGGGATTTCGAAGATGAATTTAGTTATTATGAAGGCTTTACTTTTTTTGTTGACAACCCTCAAGCCAAAGTAAATTCTGCTGAAAACTTAAGCAGTTGCGTGGGGTCTTCTACAACACTTTCTACAATAGTTAGTGGTAACGCCAATGTATACCAATGGCTCAAAGATGGTACGGCAATTGCTGGTGCAACTAATGCAGATTTAGTATTAAACCCTGTAGCTATTTCCGACGCTGGAGTTTATACTTGTTTGATTACAAGTACGATTGTCACCGACCTTACTTTAGTGCGCAACCCAATTACATTAACGGTAAGTGCTAATGGTCCAACCGCAAATACTGTTAATGATATTCAAGCTTGTGACTTAGATGCTGATGGCTTTGCTACTTTTTCCTTAAATCTTGCGGATATAGAGGCACAAGCTTTTGGTTCACAAACGGGTCTAACTATTTCCTATTTTGACACCCTTGGCAACCCTCTAAGTCTTACCAGTAGTTATATCAACACCACAGCTAGCAATCAAGTAGTCACCGTGAGAGTTTCTGATACAGGGGGATGTTATGATGAAAGTACTTTTAATTTAATCACTACTTTACCCGCAGTAGCAGATACCAATGCCGATGTAACTTCTTGTGAAAATTATACCTTACCGCCATTGAATGCAGATAGTAACTACTTTACAGCAACAAATGCTAGTGGAACACCATTACAAGAGGGAGATATTATTACCACAACACAGACAATTTATATTCATGCAGGAATAGGAAGTTGTGCTGATGAAACCAGTTTTACGGTAACCATTGAGCAACCTGTAACCGCAGACCAACTTGAGGATGTATCGGAATGTGAATTTTACACATTACCCCCTCTTACCACTAGTAATTATTTTACAGAAAGTAACGGACAAGGGACAATGATAAATGAAAGTGACAGAATAACTGAAACGCAAACTATTTACATTTATACGGAATCTGGAGTTTGTGCTGATGAATCTAGTTTTACAATTTCTATTGATTTATTAGCCTGTGAAGACTCTGAGGAAGCCATAAAATCAAAATTTCCAAATTTCTTCACCCCAAATGCAGATGGCATTAATGACACTTGGAAGGTTAATCAAGAGTTATTTACATTAGAAGGCACCGTATCTATTTACGACCGTTACGGCAAGCTTATCTCACAATTTGATGCCATTAATGGCGAATGGGATGGGTACTCCAATGGACGAAGATTACCAGCGAGTGACTATTGGTTTAAATTTGAAGGAATAGATGGTAACATTAACACCACAGGGCATTTCGCTTTAAAAAGATAAGTATCATTTTTGCACTTTAATAACTAAATAGGAAAGAATGCTCAATCAAGAAGAATCATACTGGACTACGCGTTACAAAGAACATAGCACGGGTTGGGATATTGGTTACCCCTCTACTCCTATTAAAAGCTATATAGACCAACTTGAAAATAAGGATATAAAACTTTTAATTCCTGGTGCCGGTAATGGCTACGAGGCAGAATATTTAATCCAACAAGGTTTTACAAACGTTCATATCCTCGATATTTCTAAAATTCCACTTCAGGAATTCAAAAAAAGGAATCCGACTTTCCCAGATAGCCATTTACATCATGGCAATTTTTTTGACTTTAAGGGTGCATTTGACTTAATTCTAGAACAAACTTTTTTCTGCTCTTTTGTACCAACAGACCAAAACCGTTCTGCCTATGCCAAACAAATGGCATCCCTTTTAAAGGAAAACGGTAAATTAGTCGGACTCTGGTTTTCAATTCCCCTTACAGATGATTTAGAAAAAAGACCTTTTGGTGGCGATAAAGAGTTGTACTTAACGTATTTAAATCCATACTTTAACTCAAAAACCTTTCAATCCTCTTATAATTCCATTTTACCTAGACAAAACCGTGAATTGTTTGGCATTTTCATAAAAAAATAGCCTTATTTTTTGCATTTTACACGGACTTCCTTAACATCTTTTTAAGAATTCTTCTTTATGCTTTTGGTATATTTAAACCGACTAATTAAACCAAAACTAGAACGAATGAAAAAACTACTATTTTTAATGGTGCTATGCGCATCATTTTCCACCTTTGCACAAGATTTTACAATGGATCTGATTCAAGATCTGAAACCTAGAAACATAGGCCCTGGAGGTATGAGTGGCCGTGTTACTTCTATTGATGCTGTACATGACAACCCTGAAATTATGTATGTGGGTACCGCTTCTGGCGGACTCTGGAAATCTACTTCTGGAGGTATCAAATGGGAACCTATATTTGATAAAGAAGTAACTGCCTCTGTTGGTGCCGTTGCCATTCAACAAAGTAATCCATCGGTCTTATGGGCGGGTACCGGAGAAGGTAACCCAAGAAATAGCTTAAATGGTGGGTATGGTATTTTTAAATCTCTAGATGGCGGAAAAAGCTGGAAATCTATGGGCTTAGAAAAAACAAGACATATTCACAGAATTGTAATAGACCCTACCAATCCAGACATTGTTTATGTGGGTGCTATTGGTTCTCCTTGGGGAGAACATCCAGAACGTGGTGTTTTTAAAACTACCGATGGCGGAGTCACTTGGTCCAAAATATTATTTACTAATAACAAATCTGGTATTGCAGATTTAGTAATGGATCCTACCAACCCAAACAAATTAATTGCTGCTATGTGGGAGCATAAAAGAGATCCTTGGTTTTTTAAATCTGGTGGAGAAGGTAGTGGTTTGTATATGACCCATGATGGCGGTAAAAACTGGAAAAAATTAACAGAAGAAGATGGCTTACCTGCTGGCGAACTGGGAAGAATTGGAGTAGCAATAGCCCCTGGAAAGCCAAATATTGTTTATGCACTTATAGAATCAAAAAAGAACGCCCTTTACAAATCTGAAGATGGTGGTTTTAAATGGAAAAAAATAAATGATAAAGAAGATATTGGCAACCGTCCTTTTTATTATTCTGAAATCTATGTAGATCCTCAGAATGAAAACAGAATATATTCTGTTTTCACCTATATCAACGTATCTGAAGACGGGGGTAAAAACTTTACGCAGTTAATGCCCGCTTATGGCGCGGATAATGGCGTTCACCCCGATCACCATGCGTGGTGGATTCATCCTAAAAATGGCCAATTTATGATGGATGGTAATGATGGCGGAATGAATATTACAAAAGATGGTGGAAAATCATGGCGTTTTGTGGGGAATATACCCGTAGCGCAATTCTACCATATTAATACAGACAATGAATATCCATACAATGTATATGGAGGGATGCAAGATAATGGTTCTTGGAGAGGACCTGCTTATGTATGGAAGGCACAAGGAATCCGCAACAGCTACTGGCAAGAGATTGCTTTTGGAGATGGTTTTGATGTTGTTCCTGATCTAGAAGATTCTCGCTTTGGTTATGCTATGAGTCAGCAGGGTTTTGTATCGCGCTATGATCATGAAACAGGTAACAATTACATTGTTCGCCCTACCCCTCCAGATGCTAAAACTGAGTTACGTTTTAATTGGAATTCTGCTATTGGCCAAGATCCTTTTGACACAAGTACCGTTTATTTTGGAAGTCAGTTTGTGCACAAAAGTACAGACAAAGGCTTAACATGGAGTGTTATTTCTACCGATTTAACTACAAACGATCCTGAAAAACAAAAACAAAGTGAAAGTGGTGGATTAACCATGGATGCTACCGGAGCAGAAAATCACTGTACCATTTTAGTTATTGAACCTTCTCCACTTGAAAAAGATATGTTATGGATTGGTACTGATGACGGTCGCGTACATATCACTCAAAATGGAGGTACCGCTTGGACCGATGTTACCGCGAATATAAAAGGCTTACCAAAAGGTAGCTGGATACCGCAAATAAAAGCATCGAACAAAAATAAAGGAGAAGCACTTTTAATAGCCAATGATTACCGCAGATTTAACTATACTCCTTATGCTTATAGAACTAAAAATTACGGAAAAACTTGGGAACGTATTGTAGATGCTGCAGATGTTAAAAGTTATGCGCTTTCTATTATAGAAGATATCGTAAACCCTAATCTAATGTTTTTAGGTACTGATGATGGTTTATATATTTCCTTAAATGCCGGTGAAAAATGGCAAAAATGGACGGAAGGTTTCCCTACGGTTTCTACTAAAGATTTAGCAATACAACCAAGAGAACATGATTTGGTGATTGGTACCTTTGGTCGTGCTGCCTGGGTATTAGATGATATTCGCCCTTTGAGAGCTTTAGCAGCAGATGCTACTATTCTTCAGAAAGACGCACAATTATTTACTCCGCCTACAGCATACCAAGCCGCGTACCAACAAGCTACTGGGAGCAGGTTTGGAGCAGATGCCATGTTCAATGGTGAAAATAGAAAATCTGGGGCTATGATTACCTACTACTTAAAAGAAGGAAAGAAGAAAGTAGCCGGAAAAAAAGAAGATAAAGACGAAGATGATAAGGCTGATAAAGAGGACGATGAAAATTTTGAAGATACCGCTGAAAAGAAAGAAAAAAGAACAGGGGTACAAAAGAAAGATTCTGTGCAGTTTGATATTTATGATGGTACTAGATTAATTAGAACCTTAAAATATAAAACGCCAGAAAAAGCAGGATTCCACCGCATCTATTGGAGAATGGATGAAAAAGGCCCAGACAGACCATCTAGAAAAATTAGCAAGCGTAAAAACGAGTCTGGCGGTACAGATGTTAAGCCTGGTACCTATACCATTAAAATGTCTTTTGGCACGGTATCTAACGAAGCTACAATAGAAGTAAAATCTGATCCTAGAATAGAAACCTCTACCGCATCTATTAATGAGGTGTATACCCACTCTAAAACCATAGAGACATATATGGCCACTGCTGCAGATGCCGTAAAACAATTGGTAGAAAGTAAAAATACAGCTAGTAAATATCAAAAAGAATTAAAAGAACTAGACAAAGATAAATACGAAGCAGAACTTAAAGCATCTAAAGAAATTATTAAAAAAATAGATGATGTTATGGCGCTTTATTTAGGCAAAGAAGACAAAAGACAAGGGATTACTAGAAATCCTGAAATAACGGTAATGGAACGTATTGGTAATGCAAGACGTTATGTTGGCAGCAGAAAATCTGGTATTACTAGCACTGAAACTAACTTGATGGCATTTGCAAAGGAAGAATTAGAATCGGCCTTAGAAAAGACAAATGCATTTTTCAATGACGATTGGAAAGCCTATAAAACAGCTATGGAGAAGTTGAACAATTCTCCTTTTAAAGCGACTAAAGAAATTACTATACATTAATATTTTTCCTTGAGTATTGTCGAGAGGATTTAAAACAAATAGGTCAGGTTTCGACCAAACTCAACCTGGCCATTTTTGCTATGAAAAGAATTCTATTTTTTATTTCGATTATTATAACCACAACGACTATTAAAGCCCAAGAATCAGGAGAAGAAAATTGGGGGGCTTGGTATATGTATTTTGGCACCAATAAGGTAAGTGATAAGTTGAGTATCCATACTGAAGCACAGTTTAGATATTATGAAACCACGAGTAATTTCAATCAACTATTACTGCGTACGGGTTTAAATTATCATATCAACCCTGAAGCTATAGCCACGCTAGGCTATGGCTATATTACTACAGATGGTTCTTTTGACGAATTACCAAATGAAGAGAACAGCAAAGAACATCGAATTTTTGAGCAATTCATTTTAAAAAACAAAGTAGGCGAATTTCATTTTGAACACCGCTATAGATTAGAACAACGCTTTTTGGAATCTGTGGGTGAAACAGACACGCAACATAGAGCCCGGTACCGTTTACAAGTAACACTACCCTTAACCGATATTTTCTTTTTGAATGTTTACGATGAAATCTTCATTAATTTACAAGATGATGCCTTTGGTCAAAATAGATTGTATGGAGCCCTGGGTGTGAATGTTACAGAAAACTTGGCGGTACAAGCTGGATATTTAAAGAATCATTTTTCTGATGCCAATTATGATCGTATACAAGTAGGCGTATTTTACAGTCCCGATTTAAGAAGGAACAAATAGCAAATCATTCAGAAATCTGTGGCGTTTGAATTAGAATACGGCCTAAAATAAGCGTAATTTTATCCTATTAAATAAAAAATTTACAGTAATGAAAAAAACACTTTTAATTTTATCGTTCGCAATAGGTATGTTCTCTTACAGTTGTAAAGAGGCCAAAAAGGAAAATACTACCGAAGAAAAAGAAACTGTTACTGCAACAGAAATGTATACTCTAGTTTCAGACTCTACTAAAGTTAGCTTTACAGCTTACAAAACGACAGACAAGCTTCCTGTTGGAGGAACTTTTAAAGCTATCAATATTAAAAATGCTACTCCCGCAGCTTCTGCTTTAGAGGCTTTAAACGGCTTAGAATTTGGAATTCCTGTAAGTAGCTTGTTTACAAATGACCCTACTGGTACAAGAGATCCAAAAATTACAGAATTCTTTTTTGGTGCTATGAAAAATACCGAAATAATTTCTGGAACTTTTAAGGTTGATGGTGAAGCATGTTCATTAGAAATTGAAATGAATGGTGAGACTGGTTCTATTCCATTAGAAACAACGATGAACTCTGACACTAGTTATACTTTTAATGGGGTAATGGATTTAAAGAATTGGAACGCTACGGAAGCTGTTGCTTCTTTAAACAAAGTATGTGAAGTATTACATACTGGTAAAGACGGTGTAAGTAAAACTTGGGATGAAGTTGCTATAAAAGGTGATGTGTTGTTTGCTAAAAAATAATTCTAGCCACCGCATTTGTGTTAGTTTTAATAGCTATTAGAGTACTTATTTTCTTTTAGTAGGTTTAGTTTTGTGTATTAAGTAAAACACTTTAATTAAAACTATACAACATGAAAAAAATAATAGGTACCCTAGCGCTTGTTGCAATAAGTCTTTCTTATAGCTGCAAGGACACAAAAAAAGAGGTTAAAGATACTTCTGACGATATAGAAAATAACATGGATGACAGCTCTGATGAAATGGACAATACCATGGAAGAAAAAACCATGACCATTTCCTTAGAACCTAAAAGTGATTCTGAAGTAAAAGGCGAAGTTACTTTCACCGAAAAAGATGGTGAAGTTATGATGGTAACTAAAATGTCTGGATTATCTGAAGGTGAGCATGCCATTCATATTCATGAAACAGCAGATTGTTCTTCTGCCGACGGAAAATCTGCAGGTGGCCATTGGAACCCAACATTCCAACAACACGGAAAATGGGGGGATGAAGTAGGCTACCACAGAGGTGATATCGGAAACTTTATGGCAGATGCAGAAGGTAATGCTACAGTAGAATTCAGCACTGACGAATGGTGTATGGATTGTGATGATGACACAAAAAACATTATCGGTAAAGGGGTAATTGTACACCAAGGAGTAGATGATTTTACATCACAACCTAGTGGCGATGCAGGTGCTCGTGTAAGTTGTGCCGGTATTATCCAATAAGAATCTACCACAACATTGAAATTAAAAGCTGCTCTTTAGCAGCTTTTTTTATATATCTTTAATTTGTAAACCTAGTCAATGGAATTAGAAGAATTAGTAGAAAAGTTCCGAATGAAAGATGCCAAGGCTTTTGAAAAGCTGTACAGCATGTATGCAGATAATATATGTGGCGTTATTTACAACATTGTAAAGAATACGGATATAGCTCAGGAAATTTGCCAAGATGTATTTGTAAAGGCATGGAATAATTCTGAGAGCTATAATATCTCTAAAGGGCGCTTTTTTACATGGATGTTGAATATTGCACGTAATGCTGCAATCGATGAAGTGCGCTCTAAATCCCACAAAAACAGCAAACAAAACCTATCTTCTGATTTTTTCGTAAATATCCTGGAAGACAAAAACGACCTTAATATGCAAGTAGATACCATTGGTATAAAGAGCCTGTTAACGAACCTCAAAGAAAAATGTGTTCAGATCATAGACTTATTGTACTTTAAAGGATATACGCAAAAGGAAGCTGCTGAAGAATTGGAGATCCCTATAGGGACGGTAAAAACAAGGAACAGAAGTTGCATTTCACAAATTAGGGGAAACATAGCACTATAGCATGGATACAGAAAAATATATAGCATCAGGAATTCTAGAACTCTACGTTGCTGGTATCTTATCTGAGGTAGAAAACTTAGATATCGCCAGGTACGCAGCAGAATACCCTGAAATACAAAATGAAATTAAAGCCATTGAAACTGCCGTTTTAGCATTGACTAAAGCAGCTGCACCGAAAGAAGGCGCACAAATTCATTTGGCAAAGGTTCAAGCTAAAATAGCCGCAGCAGAAGCTCCAAAAGTAATTACACTACAACCAGAGAAAACAAATTGGAGTGCTTACATCGGGTGGGCAGCATCTGTTTTATTAGCCGTAGGCTTTTTTTGGATGTACACCCAAAATAATGCGCTAAAGTCTAATTTAAATAGCACTACACAGGCAAACAGCGCTTTAGAAGAAAAAATAGAAGAAGCAAAAACATCATTAGAAAAAACAGAAGAATTACTAAGTACCATTCGGGATAAAAATATACAAGTGGTAGCTTTAGGCGGCCAAGCCGTAGCTCCTAATTCATATGCAAAAGCCTACTGGAATAAAAGTGAGCAGAAAGTTTTTATAGATGCCCAAGGGCTACCAGAACCACCAGACGGAATGGTATACCAAGTATGGTCTTTAAGATTAGAGCCTTTAACTCCAACAAGTATGGGGCTGTTAGAAGATTTTATTACGGATGATAACAAAGTATTTGCTTTAAACAACCCTAATGAGTCTGAGGCTTTCGGTATTACCTTAGAACCTGCGGGAGGTAGTGACGCTCCTAACTTAGCGCAACTATATACCTTGGGGGTAGTGAGTTCTTAGTATACTTAAACTTATAGATTCCGCTTAATCCGGTGCACCTGCATAGCTTTTACAAGCCATTTAGGTAACGGGTTAAGCGGATTTCTTTTTTTTAAGTTGATAAAAATTCCTAATTTTTTTAGGATGGGCACTTTATGGGTTTCTACAAATTCTATTAAGGTTCCGTCTGGATCCTCTATATAACTAAAATGTCCTGCAGCGTCGCCCATATCAAAACTATCAGCACTATCAACTGTAAACGGAAACCCTAGGTTTTTTGCTTCGTCACGTAGCGTTTTCATGCCATTAATATCAAAACAAAGGTGAATGTAGCCTAGATCTCCCCACAGCCTATCTTTATAGACTTTAACAGGTTCCCGATCTAATACTTGTATTAATTCTATTTCTGTAGGCCCTAATAGTTCTCCAAAGCCACCTACCGCTCTCTTCTGATGTTTTAAAAGAACTCTTCTAAAGGAATGTGTACCTCCCGGAAGCTCTTTAAAATCTTCAAAAAAACCAGTACGGTCAGAAGCTTGAACATCATACCCTAAAATATTCTGATAAAAAGGCAACGCTTGCCCCATATCAGAAACACCAATTACAGTTCCTATTACACCTCCAGAGGCACTTTTGGTCTTAGAAAACAGATAATCATCTTGAACAACTTCCACCAAATTACCCCAAGGGTCTTGGAAGAAGAAATGAGGTTTCCCTTCTTGGGTAGTGCTCAAAGCACCTAAAATAGCTAAATCTATAGCACTCAAATTAGTAAAAGCATCTAGCACATTTGTTGCCCTAATTTTCATGCAATTAATACCTAAATCTCCTAATAAAAAAGGTGCTTTTGAAGCTGTAGGTACCCGGCTTGTAAATTGCCAGATCTCTAATCCGCCACCACCATTCATATTCAAGGATAATAAGGCATGCCTACGCTCTACATTTTGATTCGTATACTGCGTCATTAAATCTGCCGTGGCACTATCTTCAAACACTAAAATATCAAAACCTAAATGTTTGCGGTACCAATTAAATACACCTTTAGCATCTGCAACGCCAATACCTATTTGTTGAATTCCGTTGATTATTTTTGCCATAAATTTTATTCGGGTTTAGTGCGGTAAGGCATTTGTAGTAATCTATTGTGAAGGGATTGTAATTTAGATGAAGGATAGCCCATTTTAAATAATACCACCAACAATAAATTGGACATATTTACCCTGAAATAGGAATTGGACTCATACTTTCTAGCAGAAACTAGTAAGTCATTATTTATAATTTTGTACTTGACTTTTTTATTTTTCATGCGCTTGAAAAATTCAAAATCTTCCATGATTAATTGGTTCGCATCAAAACCACCAAGTTGGTTAAAAACTGTTTTCTCGATAAACAAACATTGATCTCCCCCGCCCGTAAAAATGCCATCTTTAGCCGTAAATTTCGAGTTTACATTTAATAGTTTACTCGTACTATCAAACCGGTAAGAGAAAAAACCTGCTTGATAAGTATCTCTAAGGGTTTGCTCAATATCTTTTAAAAAATTTTTAGGAGGCAACACATCGGCATGAAGAAAAGCATAAATTTTCCCTTTGGCATATTCAACACCATGATTCATTTGAACAGCCCTACCATTCTCTTTACATTGAAGGACCTTAATTTTATCACTAGAAAAACGTATTTCCTCGGTATTTGCTGCAGAAAGCACCACCAAAACTTCCGCTGGTGTTTCTTGACAAAGCGCTTCTAAAAAGGGAATAAGTTTTAGAAGATTTTTTTGTTCGTTATGTGCGGGTATTATAATAGATATCATAAAAAAAACGTCTTTCAATTCAAAAAGCGTTACAACTTATTTATATGAGGTACTGTAACATTCGTATTTACGTAATTTTATACGAAAGGGTTTTATTTATTTACGACAAAACCTATAACGCTGTTATCTCGTAAGTAAAGCAAGATACAACACAAATATCAGTTCAAATGAAAAGTAAAACAAAATATACCAGATTTTTCACTACACTATTTACTATTATTCTTACCGTAGTATCTGTAACTGCACAGCAGAAAAAAGATTTCAACACCCTATCTGAAGATTTTCTTTCAAAGATTAAAAATGGAGAAGATGTTAGTACTATTCAGCAAGAACTTGCCAACAGCACCCTAGAAGAATTAGAAAATGCCTTACGCACAGATGAAGAAAAACTAGCGTTTTGGCTAAATATTTACAACGGATACATTCAAATAATTTTAAGTGATGCTCCAGAGTTATATAACGACCGTAGAGATTTCTTTAGTCGCGAGCAGATTACTATTGCTGGAGAAACGGTGTCATTTGCCAAAATTGAACACGGTATTATCAGAAAATCGCAATGGCCCTTAGGCTTAGGACTAATTCGTAAGTGGTTCCCTAATAAATTTGAAAGAAAATTGAGAGTTGACACCCGCAATTTTAGGGTGCATTTTGCACTTAATTGTGGTGCTAAAGATTGCCCTCCGGTAGCCATTTATACTCCAGAGAACATAAATGAGCAGTTTAATAAAGGAACAAAAGAGTATTTAACAAAAACATCGACGTATACTGCTGAAAACAAATCTGTAGCTGTAACTTCTTTGTTTAGTTGGTTTAGAGGCGATTTTGGATCTAAAAAAGGAGTGAAAAAAATTCTTAAAGCAAACGATATCATTCCAACTACAAAGGATATAGCTATTACCTATAAAAACTACGATTGGACTTTAGATTTAGATAACTGGACTAATTTATAATTCATTAATTTTGAATGCCCACGACTATGTTTTTTTTGGGCAGTATGAATTGATTATATGCTTAAAATTCTTTCGTTTAAAAAAATCATCTTAGGTGTTTTTGTTCTTCTGTCTATTGGGTCTGGTTTTTTGCTTCCTAATTTAAAGTTTTCCTTTGATTTTAGTCAGTTTTTCCCAACAGGTGATGATGACTTGTTGTTTTACGAAGAATTTATAAAAGACTTTTCTACTGATGATAATTTTTTATTGGTGGCTGTAGAAAATAAAGGAGGTATTTTTGATAAGGAATTTTTAGAGAATTTTGACAAGTTTACCGATGCTGCCAAGGCATTACCCCATGTTACCGAAGCCAATTCGTTAACCAATTTATCCTATCCGCTAAAAACTTCTTTTGGATATACGAAGCTCCCCGTGTTACATATTGATGACGAAACTCAATACACCGCTGATTGGGAAAAAATACAAGAAGACAATTTTTTCATTGGTTCTTTTATCGATGAAAATGCACATTCCTTGGTGGTCTTTCTAGAGACAGAAGACAATCTTGATTACCAACAATCTGTTGCATTATTAGATGCCACAAGAACATTACTAAGCGAGTATAACTTTAGTTCCAATCATTTGATGGGGAGGACCTCATTTTATGAAGCATTGGTGCAAATGCAAAAAAGAGAACTGACGGTTACTTCTATTGTCTCACTGATACTAGTGCTTATTGTACTCTACATTATTTACAAACGTACGGCAATAGTTTTTATCACCTTAATATCAATATTTGTTGCCTTGTTAATTTTTCTAGGCACACTGTCGCTACTAGACAAAGAGCTCAGTGCTTTGGCTGCCTTCTACCCTATTCTAATGCTCATTGTGGGCACTTCGGATGTTATTCATATCCTTGATAATTTTTTAGAAAAGATTAAAATAGGCATTGCGAAACAAACTGCAATTGTACAGTCCTTAAAGGAAGTTGGTTTATCTACTTTATTAACTTCCGTGACTACCGCTATAGGATTCTTATCCTTATTATTTTCAAAATTGGTAGGCATCAGAGACTTTGGCGTAAATTCGGCCATTGGTGTTCTTATCGCTTATATTACCGTAGTTTTCTTTACCAGCTCTCTAGTCCTGATCTTTAAAAACTCGACGCTCCTTCCTAAAAAAAGCAAGTCGACTTTCTGGCAAAAGTATCTCCTGAAAATGAATGCTTTTACTATGGCTCAACCAAAGAGTATTATAAGCGTCAGTATTATTTTTACGGTAGTTTGTGTATATGGAGTAAGCCGCGTAAATACAAACTATACTTTTAAAACTAGCCTTCCTAACAACAGTAAAATTGCAGAAGATTTTGCTTTTTTTCAAAATGAATATTCTGGTTTTAGAACCATAGAATTGGCGGTACAAACAAAACAAGGCTATAAAATTACGGATTTTGCTGTAGCCCAAGAAATTGAAAAAGTAAACCAATTGCTTGAAGAAACAGAAAATGTAGATAACATACGCTCTGTAAATTCAATTTTTAAGGCATTAAATAAAGCAAACCATTTAAACAAGACCGCTTATTTTGTACTTCCCGATGAGGAAAAAGAATTTAACACCTACAAAAAAGATGCTTCTAGATATGCGCGACAACAACTAGATAAATTTACAGACAGCAGTAAAACTAAAGCTAGAATAATCGCTAATGTTCTCGATATTGGCACCGATAGTCTGGTAAAAACCTACGATAAAATTGATGCTTTTGTTGCTAAAAATATAGATACTAGTATTGTAGCCTTTAGAGTTACCGGCAAGGGTATGCTCATGGATAAAAATGCATCTTATATTCAAGCTAGTTTATTTCAAGGCTTATTAATGGGCTTGCTCTTGGTAGGAATTATTATGGCATTCCTATTTAAAAATGTAAAGTTGGTGATCATATCTCTAATCCCAAATATGGTACCGTTACTCTTTGCTGGCGCTTTACTTGGCTTTTTAAACATTCCGTTAGATGCTCCTGTATCTATTGTCTTTGCTATTGTATTTGGTATTGCTGTAGATGACACCATCCATTTTTTAGGAAAGTACAAGATTGCAATCTCTAAGGGATTGACCAAAGAACGTGCTTTAGAAACTACCTTCTTAGAAACGGGTAGAGCGTTGATTATTACAACCCTACTGCTCTTTTTTGGATTTATGACTTTATTGTTTTCTATTCATAACCCCAGTTTAATAATAGGGCTGCTTATTAGTGCTACATTATTTACAGCATTACTCTTAGATTTGTTGCTGCTTCCGGTATTGATCCGAAAATTTATGTAATTAAAAAGCTTCTTTAATGGTGAAGGTAAAAATTCCGCCTTCACTAGAAATTCCGTAATCGGCACGAATACGTACCCCATCTCTTTTATTGATAATGTAGCGAAGTCCTACACCTCCTGAATTTTTATAAGGTGATGAAAAGACATCATCTAAATTAGGAGCAACCGTACCTGTAGAACCAAAAACGACACCACCAAACCTACTGATGATAGGAAAGCGATATTCTAAAGCAAAACTAGCTTCAGAATTATCTTGATAACGTCTGCTATTGATGCCTCGCGTTCTTTTACCTCCTAAAGTAAATTGATCTAGAAAGGGCATCCCATCTGTAGCCGTTCCTAAAAACAAATTTGCAGCCAATACTTGATTTTTTCCTACTTTTTGATAAAACCTATTGTCAAGAATAAACTTATTGTAATTAAAGCTAGACCCTAATAAACTCGAGGATACAAAGTAACTCGCTTGAATAAAAAACCCTTTGGTAGGGTAAAAAATATGATCACGAGAATCATAATGTACTACCGCGCCAATATTAGAGACTGCTCCCCCTTCTTTACCTATTACTTCGGAATTTTCTAAGACGCCACCCGCTTTTGATTGTAAATTTTTAAAATCATCTAATTCATACGTTAATCCTGCAGAAATATTGGGGAGTACTTGTCGCAGTACTGAAAGCCTAATTCTGGGAAAACTAACTTCATAGGTTTCCAAATCGCTCTCCTTGCTTTTTATTCCCTGACCAAAATAGTTATAGACGTACCTATAATACCCCACTTCTCCTACATACCTCCACTTTTCTTCATTGGTATACAGTTCAAATGGCACATATATTAATATTTGATTTTTAGTAGTATAACTAGCTCCTAATTGTAAAGAAGAAGCTCTTGTAGTTCTAGGTTGGTTTTTCATCCAGAAAGAGGCTACTCCTAAAGCTCCGAAACCAAAATCTGTTTCTGCCGTGTAGAACGCAACAGGAAAGATGGTTACATTCAGATTTTTGGTAGAATCTTGAGCAACTTCTTGACTGTATCCTTTAAAAAAGAACAGTAATACTAAAACAATTGCAATCTCATTTCCTCGCATCTTCCCAACAAATATTGAACCCGTCAAAGCTATGAATTATATCGCTATAGAAACTGAAATTAATTCTTACGCCGATGGGTTTCCTTTAGTACTACTTTTTATTTTAGTCGTATAGAAATTGGTTAGCTTAATTTCTTCATTAAGTTTTCTTTGCGCTAAGAAAACGAGTAGGCTTAAATGCAATACGATGTATAGTTCTAGGATGAGTATAAAATAAATCATGGTTCAAATAGGTTAAAAGTTAATAGTAGGTATCTCAATTAAAACTACTTACGAGAATTCTAGGGACTAGGTTTTACCTTTTAACTTAGAAATAATACACTTAAACAAAAAAACCTCGTAATTTTTCAATTACGAGGCATCAACCTAAAAACAAAAGCAACCACTGCCTTTTGCGTTTTACTTAAAATGTATACGTTAAACTTCCTTTTAGAAAAAATGGCGTTCCAGGAGTGAAATGAATTTCTTCTACTGGTGCTATTTCATTCTGAAGCCTTGATGTTGTTGCAAATTGAGTTTCATTCCATTCCGTATCAAACAGGTTTTCTACGGCAAGACCAATTCCCAAATTTTTAGAAACTTGGTAGTCAAGCTTTACATCGCTTACAAAATACCCGTCTGCAACTATGGAGTTATCTTCATTTGCCGGACGGTCATCTATAAAACGGTAGTTGATTCCTCCTGAGAATCGTCCTAAATTAAGCACACTCAACCCTCCCGCCATGGTGAAATCTGGTGCCAGCGGAATATAATCTTCCCCAGAAGCCTCTTCTATACTTCGTGCTTTTGTTAGGGTTAAATCTGTATTAAAAAACAACCAATCGGTTAATTGGTAACGTACCCCAAAATCTACCCCAAAACGTTCCGTTTTACCGCTAGGTTCTACGATACCCGCATCACCCACGTAAACAAACTCTTGTTCTAAATACAAATACCATGCGGTGGCATTTAAAAATACTTTAGGCGTAGGACGCCAAAGAGTTCCTAAATCTACCCCATAAGCTGCAGGAAGGGTTTCTTCTTCAGTTGTCGCTACCACCACACGCGTATCATTAGAGTGATACCCAATTCCTGATTTTAGAAAAAATTGTAGTTCTGGATTGCTCGAATACAATACATTTAATTTTGGCGCTAGAAATGCTTTATCCTCTGACGTATTGGTATAAATTTCTTGTAAATCATCTGTATACTGAAAATTGAAATAATCCAATCGTAATCCAGGAATTACAGTAAAATTACCCAATTCATAATCTAGACTTGCATAGGCAAAACTATTAGTTTCTTTGATGCTCCCTAATTGTATGTTTTCTACTATTGTTTTTCTATTTAAGGTATGTGATAATTCTACGTCATTATTATAATCTGCCCTTAGCCCTACTCCTGCTTTTAGCAATACTTCAGAGGTACCCCAGGTCATGTTCTTTTGCAATTCAGAATTAAACCCAAAAATATCACGATCCTCAAACTGTTTTATTTGATCTCCATTTTCTGGATCCTCTAAAAAGAAAGTGAAATTGGAGTACAACTCAAACCCGTAGTTCGCATAGAACACATTAGACCGTATGAACGTCTCATCATCTAAAATTTTAAGTAATGAAGCGTTAAGATTAGTTCTACTGGTCGTACCACCTTCCGTATCATCTATAGCACCAAATCTGGAAATCAATCCGCTAGCTACAGCACGTTCGGGTATTTGCCCTGAGGCATCCCAAGTACTTGTAAAATGTGACGCCGAAACAGATAAGGTACTTGCATCTTTAAAACGGGTACTATACTTCCCAAAAAGATTGAGTCTTGAAAAATTCTGAGGCGAATCAAAAGCGCCATCAAATTGCGTTAATTCAGTAGCTATATACGCATAGTCTGTATCTGAATTGACCAAATTAAACATTCCTAAGGCCCTGTTCCATCCAAAATCTCCAACTTCATACCGAAGCATACTCTTATCTAAATGATTCTTAGTAGTAAAATCTACGTAAGCTGCTGTAGCAAAATTTCCTTTATTCGCATAATAAGGACCCTTACCAAAATCTATATTATCTAAGGTTTCCGGAATTACAAAATGCAAATCGGCATACCCTTGGCCATGCGCATGAGACACCATATTTACGGGCATACCATCTACAGAAATGGCAATATCGGTTCCATGATCAATATCAAAACCTCTTAAAAATAGCTGCTCTGCTTTTCCGCCACCTGCATGCTGACCAATAATCAGACCTGGTACTTTTTGCAATAATTCTTGAGATGATTTTACGGGTGTTGTTTTTAAATCTATCGCCGAAACTACATTCAATCCATTTAATGTAGGTCTAATAACAATCTCATCTAACTCAAAAGATTCTTCAACCAATTGGATGACGAGGCGTTGATTTTGCGTGAGATCCTGTATCACGAAATTCTGCTTTTTATAGCCTAAAGCTCCAATACGAAGGGTATCTCCTACTTGATTGCCTTCTAACTTAAAAAAACCTAACTCATTACTATGGGTATGCTTTTCGGAATGTATATTTAAAATATACGCCCCTTCAATAGGATTGCTTTTTGCGTCAATCAGTTTTCCCTTCACCGTTTGTGAATAGCTACTTTGAACCATTTGAAAACAACATAATAGGGCGAAAATTTTATACATAACTAATTTTTAAAGTGATTCTATTTTTTCTTTTGAACTAGGGCCTAATTCATACACCGCACCTAACAATTCTGATTTGAGAGCCTTTGCCTTTTTAGTTAATCCATTGGCTTTGTAAATTTCTGCACAGGTAAAAAGTAGTGCGGGCTCATAAGACTTCCCTTCAATATGTTTCGTTACAATAGCTAAAGCTTTTTCCTTTTCTCCTAATTTTAAATAACTAGAAGCTAAAAAATGATAGGATTCTGGTGTGGGCCTATTGTTTACTTCTCTCTTTGCCAATTCTAAAGCCTTATCCCATTGCTTGGTCTCCTCTAAATATAGGTTGATGCTATACCCATTGTACATTTCTCCGTAAGACGGATTTTTAACACTCTTGATGTATTCATCTATATTGAGGAGTTTCATTTCCGTGTTATCCATATACGCTGCTATTTCTGCTTTTAAAAGATAATAATCTGGGGCATGGTAATTTTTAGTCACGGAATCTAAGATCCGTAGGGCTTCATTCGGATTTTTTTCATGAGAAAAAACAATCCAAGCAATTCCCTTTTTTGCATAAGCATTTTCAGGATCTAGTTCTAAAGATTTTAGGTAATACTTATAGGAATCAGAAAACCTACCGGCATGACCGTAGTAGTCTGCAAGATTGGTATAAGACCAGAGAATTAAAGCCTTCGTATAGGTTTTTTCTGCTTTGTCTTTTGCTTGTTCCATGTAATTAATAGTCGTCTCCAAATCTCCATTATAGTCGTTCCATTTTGCAGCACGAATTAAAAAATCAAAATTCGTAATATCGGTAATACTATCCAAGTAATTTTTTGCTAATGTATAGTTCCCGAGCTCCATATGCACATCAAATAAAAGGTTTTGGGTATTTTTTAAACCAGAACCTATTGCCCTTGCTTCATTTGCTTGGACTAGGGCTTCTTTAAAACGATGTTGTGAGATATAATTGCGTGCCAAAGCTCTACGGTAGCCCGCTCTTCCAGTGGCCGCAATAGCAACAGCCTTTTTTAAGGCTTGTTCAGATTTTTTTAAATAAGAAATATCTCCTGTTGCTTTAAAGTAATTTTCATATTGGCCGGAAACAATGCCAAAACTAGTTAGTTGTATACTATCCGGTTTGATTTTAGAGTTCCAAAGTTCAAAATATTTTGAAGTTGTTTTAGGGGGTACAGAAGATAAATAAGCGTTATAATCTTCCGCTTTGGTAATCGTATTATGCTCATTTGAATTGCAGGAAAGCAATATGAGAAAGATTAAAGTAAGGATGCTAAATTTCATAGTGTGGTTTATTTGTAATTAGGCTTAATTTTTAAAATATAAGAGGGCTATTACACCCTCTTACACCTCCTCTTTATAGTTCCCTATTCAGGATTTCCTAAATAAGGAAAGGTAGCTGTAGGGCTAGCTGTAATGCCAACACCGTCTGAGGTAAGTCTTGGCAAATCTGCCATCCCATCACCATCTGTATCTTGACCACTAAAACGATCTCCTTCCATTCCTCCAAAAAGAAGAATTAAGGATACATCAATAACATCATCTTGAATCATTCTCCCTGTTAAAGCCACTTCATCTCCGTCTGGCACAAGGATTCTCCCATCCATATCTGCATCTGTACCAGGATTAAAGTAGGTAGTAGGTAAATTAGGAGCCACTTCTAAAACATCTGCGGCCAAATAACCTGTTAATGTGGCAACATCTAGGCCTAGAATATTGTTTTCATAGTTTACCGCTGCAGGATCTGCTCCCAAAATAGTGGCATACACATCATGGTATGCCTCTAATCTAGCTTCAAAACTAGCCTGAAAAGCTACCGCCATAGCTGCTGGCAACGTTCTATTCTGACTATCTTTTGTAGCATCATCTGCGCTTAAAACCGTATTTATTCCCGGTCTTCCCATATGATCTACCTGAGAATAAGTTCCTGAAAAATCTGCATTAGCATCTGGCAACATCGTACTTTGGTTGTCATCATCATTATTACAAGAAGCGAAAGAAAGCGCCAAGACATAAGAACACGTGTATAGTATATTTGAAAATTTCATAAGTATATTTTTAAAATGATAGATTATTATTGTTTTTTGTTTGAAGTAACCCAAGTTTTGTACACTTCAAGGCCTAAAGCGTTAGTAGCAGTGGTAGTTCCTAACATAGCATTTGGAATTTCTAATACTATGGACATAGTGTTAGCACCATCAAAAGTATCTTCTGCTTCAGAAGCTTCTTTAAACCCCAATGGAGCATTACCACCAATTACGGCGTTGAATTGAAAAAAGTCAAAAAAGAAAGCATCCTGCCTAGGACCCGCAAATAACTTTACTCCAGAAGCGATTGTTGTTGTTTTGGCAGTAGCATCAGAAATTTCTACACTGCCTAAGGGAGCATCAATTACTACTTGACTGTCTAATCCTTTTTGCGACGGAGCAACAGGACCAAAAAAATACATAATGCCATCTCTAGGTATTGCTTGGATGACTTTATCTTCTACCAAATCGCCATCTAAATCAATATTAATTTCGATAAGTACATTTTCATCAAATGTACCATAAGCTAAATCTGGTAATACATTTGTTTGTAGGTCTACAATGAATACCGTATTGTCTGAACCTGTTGTTGGCTCAAAGGCATAAAAGTCTGCAATATCTGCCGATGTTCCTGTAGAAGAAGGTGCATCTATATGATCTGCAGCAATTAAAATTGTCCCCGTAATGGCAAGAAGAGCTAGACCAAAATACGTTTTTGTGTTTTTCATGATATTTAATTTTTAGATTATTTATTCCCCAACACTTACGAGAAAATGGAAATAGGGTTTGGTTTTAAATGTTAAAAATATGTTAACACAATTTTGAACCTAATTAAGATTCTGTAGTTCAGTAGGATATGCTAAATAGTTTTGTAGTAATTTTGCAGCTTGAAAAATGATTGATCAATGAACCCTTCAGCATCAGGTTGGATAGATAAATTTGGACACCTTGTAAAAGATTATCATGAGCTTTATGATAATTTTGATGAACTATATGCACACTTAAAAAATATTGGATTCATTTACGGAATTAATGTAAGCATTCCAGAATTTATACATCCAGAACATCCGCTTTCTGAAGATGAAAAAGCAAAAATAAATTTGCTTACTGCATTATATTTTACCTTCAGACAGAAAAGTAAAGAGATAAGTTTTTCTAATTTTTTAGAAGAAATATTTGAGTTTTATAATCAACTTGGCATCAATAAAATTTCATTTTTGAATAAAATTTTAACTGGAAAAAAGACCTCCTCCCAGCTGGAAAAATTGATTGATTCTCGAATTTATTTAGATGATAATGTCATCAGTAAAAATTTTAATAGCATTATTACAAACTCATTATTATACATTGATGTCTTAACTTTTAAGAACTATTTAGAGCTAAAATCAGATCCAAAAAAGCATGCTGAAAAGTTAGAATATATTACCATAAATATAATTTACCACACCCTAAGTTCTAAGCAAAAAAATAAAACTGACGTAAAATTAGCACAGCTTTTTGAATCGTCCTTAACATTTATTGACAGCGCCCAAGATAGTTTTGACGGTACCTACAGGAGTAAATTAATGAACAATTTTACACCGCGAGAAAACAACTATTTTTTAGATGTTGCTTGCTTAACGGTGTGGGAAGATCAGTCTCTAGAATACAAAGAATCTGAGTTCATTTTTGGCCTTGGAAAAGACCTTGGAATAGGGTCTGAACAGATCTTAAAATCTATAGAAGAAGTGGCTGTTTTTTTCGAACAAAATACGCGTCAGATTCCACATTTAAAAAACAATAATTTAGCCGTGCAATTTTACGATAGCATGTCTAAAATTGTAAATAAATTGATTTTAAGGAACAGTAAAAGACTGCAAAAAGAACTTTCTGAAAGCAAAGAATTAGTCGCCCTTTTATCTAAATCTACCGTGAAAGATCTCACGGAAGAAGAGAAGAAAAAAGTCCAAAATCAGCTTCTAGATATCTTTAAAAGCATTCCTTCATTGGCCATTTTTATCTTACCCGGCGGCGCTGTTTTGCTTCCTATCTTTATAAAACTAATCCCCAAACTATTGCCATCTGCTTTTGATGACAACAGAGTAGACGAATAGGAGGAATACCTAAAAAAAGCCACTATAAGAAAAACCTATAGTGACTTTTTAAATTATTTAAACTATTTACATTCAGTTTTTTAAGCAATACTACTCTAACCAAAGCTTAAAATCACGGACACGTTCTCTACTCACGATGATTTCTTGCTCATTAAACTTTATTAATTTGATTTGCAGCCTAGAATTCGTGTAAGATACAATATCTTTTATACAATTTACATTCACGTAAAACTTACGACTTACTCGAAAAAATATTTTAGGATCTAGGTCTTCTTCTAGATTATCTAAGGTGGTTTCTAAAAGATAATTTCTGCCTTCGGTAGTTGCTGCATAGGTGCCTTTGTTCTCACTGTAAAAACATTCTACCTCATCTGCATTTATGATTTTTAAATGTTGCCCTACTTTGGTCGTAAACCGTTTTTTAAATTCGCGTTCAATAGGGTTAACAAGTAGCTTTTTTATGTCTTCAAAATCAAGCGTTAATTTCTCCTTTTTTGGCGCTAAAGACCTGTACTTTTTAACGGCAATTTCTAGATCCTCATCATCGATAGGTTTTAACAAATAATCAATGCTATTTAGCTTAAAAGCCTGGAGTGCATATTCATCAAAAGCAGTGGTAAAAATGATGGCACTTTTGACTTCTACCGCTTCAAAAATTTCAAACGAAAGTCCATCTGAAAGCTGAATATCTAAGAAAATTAAATCGGGATGTTCGTTATTATGAAACCAATTTATAGCCTCTTCTACAGAATGCAAAAGCACAGAAACCTCAACGCCTAAATCTTCAAGTAACCGATTTAATCTTCTCGCTGATGGTTTTTCGTCTTCAATAATAATTGTTTTCATTTGGTCTTTTTTTGGTCTTTATTTTACAAGTAATTATTAGTCTTCAAAAAATTACAATCGCATTTTTTAAATTTATTAGCTACTAGAAGATTCTTGTTCTTCGCTCATGTATTTTTTAATTTTCTGCTCTTCCCAATCGGTAAAAAAACTTGGCTTGATTTTAAAAACTACGAGTCCATGAATCAATACTCCTATTCCCCAAATAATTGGTATTCCATATACATTCCAATCAATCCAATTTAAGATTTGAGGATTACCTAACGCTTCTTTACTTAAGAGGGTAATGATAAATTTTCCTCTAAAAATAAATACTAAAATATTTATAATTAAATAAATCGTAAGATGGTCATAAAAACCTTTTATTGTCGCAACTCGTTTTTGAGCGCGTTCTAATTTTGTTCTTTTTTTAAGATCCATATTATTTGTATTTACCAATTTCATTAGTATCTTCTTCTAAATACTGCTTGATTTTTCTTTCCTCCCATTCTTTACTAAAGAAGGGATTAAACTCAAACACTTTTGCTCCGTGAAAAAAGACCCCTATACCCCAAAATATTGCGGTAGAAAAGGTGCCAAAAGTGGTAAATGCTTCTATAAAACTATCTCCTGAGCTCATGTTCCCTACAACGCTAACTGTACTAATCATAATATTAACCAGGATATACACTGTTAAGTGAATATAAAAACCTTTTAAAGCTTTAATACGCTGTGCTGCTCTTTCTCTCTTACTATTTGTATTGGATGTTTTCATCTGTAGTGTCTTTTACCTTTAGGTTATTATTCCCATCTTTTCTTGGTCTCTTCTTCTTTCATAAACTCATCTATCTTCCGTTGCTCCCAATTTCTTCCCATGAGTGCATCGTACCCAAAGAGTTTTATTGCTTTTACAGCTGTGGCTATAGAAACTCCTAAGACCACCCATAAGAACCATGGGTTGCTCCATTCATTGAGGTAATAGTTAATACTCCCCGTAATAACAATAGCTACTATGTATTTGAATACTTTGTTATAAAAAGCTTTTATAGCTTCTACGCGTTCTTTGGCTCTAAAATATTTAGTATCGGTGTCTGAATTGTTCATCTGTAGTTATTTAGTTGTTTTGATACTTCAAAGATGTTACTATCTTGTCTTTTCTCTAAATAGAAGATACTGAGTTGTATATTTTTAATGCTGAATTGTTATTTGCGTTTAAAATTGGTCATCATCCATATACTCTCGCATCTTACGCTCCTCCCAATTACGTCCAAATAACGGATTGTAGCCATAGGCTTCCATTCCATGCGCAACGAGTCCAGAACCCCAACCTAAGGCTGGAAATATCACCCAAGGGAAGCTTGTGGTATTATAATTTACGAATATCAAAATAGGAATGACAATGCAATAAGACATTAGATTCCCATAAAACCCTTTTATTTTCTCTACCCGTTCTTTTGCCTTTTGATATCTTTTATCTTCTAGATAATCTTCTTGAGTTTCCTTCATAGAAACCTGTTTTGTTAGCATCGGAATTTCTACTCTAAAATCTGAAGCTGTTTTAACAATAACTACCTTCCTATTGGAAAGTATGTTGTAGCGTTCTTGGATATTTTTTAACCCCACACCACTACTCTTTTTAACCACTTGCTTCTCCTGTAAATTATTACTCACCACTAATTGTCCGTTTTCTTCAAATACACGGAGGTGTAAAGGCCGTTCTGAAGTAACCACATTATGCTTCACCGCATTTTCTAGCAACAACTGTAAGGATAAAGGAACAATCCTAGCCTCTGGATTACTAGCGTGGTCCGGAGTTTCAAAGATAATACTGTCTTCAAATCGCATTTTTAATAGTCGTATATACGTTTTTGCAAACTGTAATTCTTCATCTACAGATACCAAATCCTTATTTTTTTGCTCTAACACATACCGGTATACTTTAGATAAAGAAGTCGTGAATTTTTGCGCCTGATGCGGATCTTCATCAATTAAGCTCGTTAAAACATTTAAACTATTGAATAAAAAGTGAGGATCTAATTGATTTTTTAAAGCATCAAACTTAGCGGATGCTGTGCTCGCTATAATCTTTTGTTCTTTAACTTTTTTATTCTGACTTAATCGATAGAAATAAACAGCATGAAAAACAATAGAAACTAATATGGTAATTAATAAACAAAATATATAGAACCTAGGGTTTTCACTCCAAATGAAAGTACTCCAGCTTTCCCCTCCAATAAGTACCTCTATAGAAAATCGAATTAAAAAAACAGCTAACATTGATAACAAAACACCTCCTAAAGCTCCAATAATGAGTCTAAATCTTTTAAATCTAACCCAAACCACTTTATTGTTTAAATATCTAAAGAAGAAAGTATTTAAGACCGTTAAGGTTATAGAATATATAAAATAGTATTGCAGATTGTTCTTAAACTGCGTATCAAAATTTACAGTACTCCCTAACAGAATATTCATTCCTACATCTATAATTACAATACAGACACCTATTAGAATACCTCTTAGTACAATTTTTAATACTTGTTTCATTTCAAAATTTATTAAATCATTAAAAAACGATTTATCATACCCCACTCCTTAATCCAAAAAATTAAGAGTTCTACTTCAAAAATAGCAAAAGCTAAAGAGTAGAACGCTAATTCCCTTAAATCATAAAGTTATCTATTTTAAATAGTTCTTGCGCAAATTTGAAATTTAACAAGCCATTTTAAAATAAAAGGCTACTGAAATGTAGATTTATCAGGACAGACTGACGCTAAAATAATAGCAAAACAAGAGATCGAAAGAAATTAGCTACAATATTCAGCATTATTTGAAACATATATTTTATATTTTGTAGTCTTTACTGTGTTAATTTTTATATTTTTATAGGATTAACATTCTCCCCCCGGCACCTTAACAGTATTTCTATTCCGTAAAAAGGTCCTATGAGTAAAAAATTAATTGCTACATCAATCCTATTATTTATAATCTTAAGTATAGCGATATGGACCATAACTATTATTAGAATAAACAACTATGAGAAAAATCTAATTGCGTTAGAAGTAGCAGAATCAGACACTAAACTATCCTTAGCCAGTGATCAATTATTAAATCTTTACGAAACAAGTAAGAAAAAAGTGCTGTTTTTTAAAGACCTCGCAGAAGCCAATTATAAAAAAAATAAAGCCTTCAATGACATTCGTGATGTGCTTTATCTTTTCCTTAAAAATGAAGACAATTACTTTCAAGCACGAATTATAAACACGAAAGGACAAGAAGTGCTTAAAATAGAAAACATGTATAATAGCATTTCTATATATGAAGACAAGTATTTAGAAGACAAGTCTAACCGGTATTACTTTCAAGAATCATTAAAACTAAAAAAGGGACAGGTATTTATTTCTAATCTAGACCTAAATATTGAAAATAATAAGATAGAACTCCCTTATAGACCTACGGTGCGTTTTTTTACAAAAATATATAGTCCAGATCAAGAGTTATTGGGTATTGTAGGTCTTAATCTTAATGCCGAAACATGGTTGAATGGAATAGGAACTAACGATATTAATATATTAAATAACCCAAACGAAGTATTCTACAAAGAAAGTGGCAGGCAAGACCTCTATACCAAATCTAAAAAAGATTTAACTTTAAGGGATACCAATGGCAAACCTATTTACAATGTAAAGGAAGTTATTATTATGGGGATGTCTACTTGGACCCTGTATACCTCCATACATTCTGCTGCGGTAGAGGAAAAAATAAAAACTAATAAAAAGAAAAGTATCTCCTTCGCTGTTTTCTTAAACCTGGGCTTGCTCTTTTTTATTTTTACTATTCATAATCTGTATTATAAAAACAAGCGCATTTCTTTATTAAATAATTCAATAAACTTAAGGCTAGAAGAAAGAAATACGCTGCTGAAAGAAATACACCATCGGGTTAAAAATAATCTGCAAGTAATTACAAGCTTATTAAACCTACAGTCGCGTTATATAAAGGATGAAGAGACTAAAAGTATGCTAAAATATAGTCAATATCGCATCAAATCTATGGCGCTATTGCATGAAAGCTTATATAGGAGTGATGATTTAAGTAAGATTAACTACAAAGATTATTTAAATCAACTTGTTAATGGTTTAATCGTTTCTATGAAAGGCAGCAATACCAAAATCACTTTAGATTTAGACGTAGACGAGATCTACTTTAATATAGACACCTCTATACCATTGGGCTTAATTATCAATGAGTTAGTAACCAACTCCCTAAAATATGCATTTAGCGAAAATATAGGGACGATCACGATAGCTCTAAAAAAACAAGCCAATAATTCTTTTTTACTTCGTTTAAGTGATAATGGGAAAGGATTTCCTAAATCGGTAACTTTTAGAAATACCGAAACTTTAGGTTTAAAACTAGTACATAAACTGGTATTGCAACTGCGTGGAAACATAGAAAAAGACAACATTCAAACAGGGACAGCTTTTATTATTACATTCCAAGAAATTCAAGAATTCTCATAGCTATGAAATATAGTATACTCATCGTCGAAGATAATTTTATCATCCAAATGTTTCTGGAAGAGATTCTTCTTAGCATTGGAGAACACACCGTTAAAACAGCCAATAATGCTAATAATGCATTGCTTATTTTAGAAGATTACAAACCCGATGTTATTTTGATGGACATTGGTATTGGACCTGGACTAGACGGAATAGAAGTCGCAGAAATCATTAAAGATAAATACCGCATTCCTATTGTATTCCTAACAGGAAACTCTGATGAATCGACCATTCTAAGAGCTCATAAAACAAACCCTATTCACTTTATATTTAAACCTATTGATGAAGGCAAGTTACTTACTGAGTTTTCGGTAATCAAAGACAAACTAGTGGACTTATCTTTAAAATAAACTAGTTACATAGGCACCATATAGGTTTGTTTAATTGTTCCTATAACAAAAGTACTATGAGCACTGCCTATATTTTCTACAGAACCTAAACTATTAATTACAAAATCTTGATAATCTTTCATATTCTTTACCAATACTTTAAGCATAAAATCATAATCTCCAGAAATGTTGTAACATTCTGTCACCTCTTGTAATGCAATAATATCTTTAACAAATTTATTACCTATCGCTTTGGTATGTTGCTTTAGCGTAATGTTACAAAAGACAATTAATTCTCTTCCTAACTTTTCTGCATCAAGCAGTGCCACATACTTTTTAATATAGCCTTCTTTTTCTAATTTCCTCAAACGCTCATATACTGGCGTTGGAGATAAATTTACTCTTGCAGCAATCTCCTTTGTGGTGTAGTTGGAGTTTTCTTGTAGCAATTTAAGCAGTGCTAAATCTGTAAGATCTAAATTTTCCATAGATAAATTTTCTAGTGTGGTACGTTTCTCCAACAAAAATATTACATTTTATCTAAATAATAGCACATAAACAGCTAAATACACTTATTTAAACCAAAAATTCAGATATAAATATGATAAAAAGTAATTTTGACGAGACATAATATCTAATACACAAAACAGGTAGTAATGAAAACAACAAACTTAGGTTACCCAAGAATTGGTAACAACAGAGCGCTTAAAAAAGCATTAGAAAACTATTGGTCTGAAAAAGCAACATTGACCGACTTAGGAAAAACTGCAAAAAACATCCGAGCTGAAAATTGGCTGCTTCAACAAGAAAAAGGCATTGACATTATCCCTTCCAATGATTTTTCTTTATACGACCAGGTATTAGATATGTGTATGACCGTAAACGCTATTCCTAAGCGTTATGAACAGTTACAAAAAAACAATGCTACCCCTCAAGATTTATATTTTGCCATGGCTAGAGGTATCCAAAAAAATGGGATAGACCTTACTGCCATGGAAATGACAAAATGGTTTGATACCAATTACCATTATATAGTTCCTGAATTTTATAAAAATCAGTCTTTCTCCTATTCAAACGCTAAAATAGTTGATGAATATAAAGAAGCATTGGCTTTAGGTATAAAAACAAAACCTGTACTAATTGGTCCGGTTTCGTTCTTATTATTAGGAAAAGAGAAAGAAAGTGATTTTAATCGGATTGATCTTTTACCAAACCTGCTTCCTACGTATTTAAAAATAATAGAAGAATTAACAGCCTTACATGTTGAATACATACAGTTTGATGAGCCATTTCTTGCGACAGATTTAACGAATAAAGATCGTGAAGCAATCCGATACACCTACCAAACTATCGCTGAAAAATTTCCCGACCTAAAAATTGTGTTGGCCAATTACTTTGATTGTTTTGGCGAAAACCTAGAGACTGTTTTAGAACTTCCTGTACATACCTTACATTTAGATTTGGTGCGTTGTACGTTACAGTTAGATGATATTTTATCTTCAAAAAAACTACAGAAGAATACTCATTTATCCTTAGGGGTTATTGACGGGAGAAACATTTGGAAGAACAATTTTGAAGATTCTTTAGCGCTTATTCAAAAAGCAATTGCCCATATAGGAGAAGAAAGAATTACTATAGCACCCTCTTGTTCTTTACTCCACTCGCCTTGCGATTTAGATTTAGAAACAAATGAAACTAATTTAAGTTCTGAAGTAAAGCAGTGGCTCGCTTTTGCAAAACAAAAACTAGAAGAAGTAAATACGCTAAGAGACTTTATTACTAAAGTTAATTTGAGCGAAACGCTAGAAAAGATTACGGAGAATAGCGCTGCAAATGCAGAACGCAAAATTTCAAAAAGCATTCACAATCCTAAAGTCAAGGAGCGTGTTACTGCATTAACCAAAAAAGATGATCAGCGTTTGAATGGATTTACCCAGCGTAAAGTGATTCAGCAAAAAGCATTGAATTTACCTTTATACCCAACAACAACTATTGGTTCTTTCCCTCAAACCAAAGAAGTAAGGAGCCAAAGAGCTCATTTTAAAAAAGGGAATACTACTCCTGAAGCCTACCATGATTTTATAGAAAAAGAAACTAGAGAAACCATAGAATTTCAAGAAAATATAGGTTTAGATGTTTTAGTTCACGGAGAGTTTGAACGTAATGACATGGTAGAATATTTTGGAGAACAATTAGATGGTTTTGCATTTACTAGCTTTGGCTGGGTACAGAGTTATGGTAGTAGATGTGTAAAACCACCGGTAATTTATGGAGATGTATCTAGAGAAAATCCCATGACTGTATTCTGGTCTTCTTTTGCGCAGTCTATTACTAAAAAACCTGTAAAAGGAATGCTTACAGGACCTGTTACTATATTACAATGGTCTTTTGTACGTAATGACCAACCAAGAGCAGAAACTTGCACGCAAATAGCCTTAGCCATCCGCGATGAAGTGGTGGACTTGGAAAAAGCAGGATTATCTATCATCCAAATAGATGAACCTGCCATACGAGAAGGACTTCCGTTACGAAAAACTGATTGGAAGGCATATCTTGATTGGGCAGTAAAAGCGTTTAGAATTTCTGCAAGTGGGGTAAAAGATAACACACAGATACATACCCACATGTGTTATTCAGAATTCAATGACATTATTGAGCATATTGCAGCGATGGATGCAGATGTAATTACTATAGAATGTTCTAGATCACAAATGGAGCTTTTAGATGTTTTCCGTGAATTTAAATACCCTAATGATATTGGACCTGGAGTTTATGACATTCACTCTCCCAGAGTTCCAGACCGTTCTGAAATGGTTGCATTGATAGAAAAAGCAAAAGAATATATTGCTCCTGAGCATTTATGGGTAAATCCAGATTGTGGCTTAAAAACAAGACATTGGGATGAAACCAAAAAAGCATTAATAGAAATGGTAGCGGCTGCACAAGAGTGTAGACAAAAAGTTGCTATTACGCATTAGATTTGAGTATAGTTTAGTTTTAAGTCGCTTCTTATTAAATTAAGAAGCGACTTTTTTGTTTCCCTTTAAGTAAATTGACCCCATCACGCCCCTTCTCTAAATCATTTCACATTATAAATAGGCCTATAAAAATCAATACAATAACAGCCTAGCTCATATTTCTTCTCTTTTTAATAGAAATTGAACTAATTTTGCGGCATGGTTAGAACATTTCAGCTTCGCGTCTCTTTAAAAGAAGAAACAATAGAGGGTATCCTTACTAAAAAAGCAGCAAAACATGTTGGTGCAGACGAAAAAGATATCGTCGTAAAAGTGTTACGAAAATCTATTGATGCCCGTAAGCCTAGAATCTACATAAATTACAAGCTTCAAGTATATATCAATGAAAAACCTTCTGAAATTCCAGAATATGTTTTTGAATACAAAGATGTCTCTAAAGCTAAAGAAGTACATATTATAGGTTTTGGTCCTGCAGGAATGTGGGCAGCACTGCGCTGTTTAGAATTAGGGTTTAAACCTATTGTTTTAGAACGCGGAAAAAATGTAAAAGACAGACGCCGTGATTTAAAAGCCATAAACCAAGAGCATATTGTGGGCGAAGATTCTAACTACTGCTTTGGGGAAGGTGGTGCAGGTACGTATTCTGACGGAAAGCTGTATACCCGTAGTATTAAACGAGGCGATGTTCGTAGAATTTTTGAAAGTTTGGTACACCATGGTGCTACGGAGCAAATTTTAATAGATGCACATCCGCATATAGGAACTAATAAGCTTCCTAAAATTGTTCAGAATATTAGAGAAGCTGTCCTTAACCACGGTGGTGAAATTCATTTTGATACGCGCGTGGTAGATTTCACCCTTCAGAATAACAAAATAAAGGCCGTTCAGCTTCAAAACGGAACAGAAATGGCCGTAAACCGTGTCATTCTTGCTACAGGCCATTCCGCTAGAGATATTTATTACTTGTTGCATAAAAAAGAAATTGCACTAGAAGCAAAATCATTTGCTATGGGGGTTCGGGTAGAGCATCCACAGCACATCATAGATAGTATTCAATACCATTGCTCAGGCAGCAGAAATGAATTGCTTCCTGCGGCATCGTATAGTTTAGTTGAACAAGTAAAAAATAGAGGCGTTTATTCTTTCTGTATGTGTCCTGGCGGATTTATTGTTCCGGCAGCTACCGCACCGGGAGAAGTTGTGGTCAATGGGATGTCTCCTTCTAAACGAAACAACCTCTATGCCAACTCAGGTATTGTGGTAGAAATCAATGCCGATGAAGATTTGCGCAAGTATGAAAAACATGGCGTTTTAAAAGGCTTAGAATTCCAAAAAGATTTAGAGCGTTTGGCATTTACCGCTGGAGGCAGAACACAAACGGCTCCTGCACAACGAATGACAGATTTTGTAGAAGGTAAATTATCGGCAGATTTAAATGCTACTTCGTATCAGCCAGGATTAAAATCGGTTCCTATGCATTCCCTGCTACCAAAATTAATTGGGAGTAGATTACGTGGTGGTTTTGCTGCTTTTGGCGAAAAAATGAAAGGATACTATACCGCAGAAGCTAATATTGTTGGGGTAGAATCTAGAACATCATCTCCGGTAAACATCCCTAGAAAAGAAAATTTAGAGCACCCAGAAATCCAAGGTCTTTTTCCTTGTGGTGAAGGTGGTGGTTATGCTGGCGGAATTGTTTCTGCCGCTATGGATGGCGAGCGTTGCGCAGAAGCCGCTATTGCCGGACTATAAGTATTAGGGTGCTGAGCTATTTTATAATTTCTCACCTCTTCTAAATGTAAAATAAACAAAAAGCCTCTAAAGAAATTTAGGGGCTTTTTTAGTACCGATAAAAAACAACAATTTAACGGGCAATCTATCATAAGAGTAGAAAAAAAAACATCAAATTATACAGAAAACGATTTGAAAGTTTACCCAAGCCATAGCAAACGTACTTTAAAACTTATCGCAGAAGGATTTGAAGGTACCGCTACAGGAATGGAGCCCTAGGCTACATAGAAAGAAGCAACGACGATACACAATCTTACGGAATACTATAAAAACCCTTTAAACCTAATCCCTATTGCCTAGCGCAATTTATTCTCGTAATTTCGCATCAGACAAAAAAATAATGGCAGAGACTACTCCCACCCGAATAAATAAATATTTAAGCGAAGTTGGCTATTGCTCACGACGAGCAGCCGATAAGCTTATTGATCAAGGCAGAGTCACCATCAATGGCAAAGTTCCTGAAATGGGAACCAAAATAACTGCTGCCGATGAAATTAGAGTAGATGGTGAACTGATAGGAAAGCCTAAAGGAGAGCATACCTATATTGCTTTTAATAAGCCTGTAGGAATTGTGTGTACCACGGATACTGGTGTAGAGAAAGATAACATAATCGACTTTATAAATTACCCAAAGCGTATTTTCCCGATTGGACGATTGGACAAACCGTCTGAAGGGTTAATTTTTCTAACGGATGATGGCGATATTGTCAATAAAATTCTACGTGCACGTAATAATCATGAAAAGGAATATATCGTTTCAGTAAATAAGCCTGTGAATTCAGATTTTTTAAGGCAGATGAGTAGCGGAGTTCCTATATTAGATACGGTAACCCGCCCATGTAAAGTAGAGAAAATAGACAAATACACTTTCAGTATTATTTTGACGCAAGGACTAAACCGACAAATTAGAAGAATGTGCGATCATTTAGAGTATCGCGTAAAACGTTTACAGCGTGTCCGGATTATGAATGTAGAATTGGATCTTGAAGTAGGGAAATACCGTGACTTAACAGCAGCAGAGCTTTCAGAAATTAACCGTTTGGTCGCTGCTTCAGAAAAAACACACGACTAGTTTAGAACCTATAGCCTCACAAATACAATGCTTTACATCTAATTATAATGAGTTTAGCTCTGGTTTTAGAAAATAGTTACTATATTATGCAGCTTATATATATTGACAACAACGTAAAGACCCAATACAAACAAAAAACCAAATTAAAATGAGAAACCTAAAACTTGCCGCTATTACAGTATCCTTCACTCTATTACTAGCCTCTTGCTTGAGTACTGAAGAGAAAAAAATAAAAGCAGAAGAAGAAGGTAATGCCCTTGTTTCTATAAAATCTAAGTTAATAAAAGGCGCAGGTGATGCGTTAAAAACGGATGGTAAGGAAGCTTTAGAATCTGCTAGTGAAGGTCTTGGAGAAGCGTTTAAGGGCTTAACTTCTGGATATGATAAAAGTATCAACCAAGCCAAAGTACTATCGGACACTACATTTTTAAAAACATTTGAAATTGGAAGAACAGAAAAGTTCTATAGTGATACTACTCATATAAAAAAGGTTACCGTATATCTTATCGCAGATAAAGCTTTTGATAAAAAACTTAAGCTAAAAGCTTTCGATGCTACCGATAGAGAAATTGGAAGAAGTACCGTAGCTACGAAAATTGAGGAGGACGATGCTCAATTTATCGATTTTGAATTTGATAATAGAACGCCATTATTGCAAGCTGATTATTTTATAATAAGTCACAATTAGATTCCGGCGCTTACGAGCGCTCTTTCTTTAAAAAACTATCCAGTGCCTTAATCTTATGATTTCATGTTTTATCACTTCATGATGTTGCTGTTAAGGCACTGAATTGTTTAAAGCCTTTCTAGTATCTGCCACCATTTAACACTTGCTTTATATACTCTTCTAACATTGCTTGGTATAAAGCTTCAAGTAAACCTAGCTCCTACTATTTTATACATTGTATTAAACACGCAAAATTAAACTTATGCTTTCATTTTGCACTTCATACATTATACTTAATACTTCACCCTCAGTACTAATAACATAGATCAAACGGGTAAAATTGAAAAAATCCGAACTATTCCCCTACCTTTGTGGCTTATTATAAAAATACATGACATTTAAAGAATTAGGGATTGCAGAGCCTATTTTGAAAGCTTTAGCTTCAGAAGGTTACGAAAATCCTACTCCAATACAAGAAAAATCAATTCCAATATTACTAAAAGGCAAAGACCTTTTAGGCGTTGCACAAACAGGAACGGGAAAAACAGCAGCTTTCGGAATTCCCATTTTACATCACTTATATACAAATAATAGCGGCATAGGCAAACGAAAAATTAAAGCCCTAGTCGTTACACCTACGCGAGAATTAGCCATTCAAATTGGCGAAAGCTTTACAGCATACGCAAGATTTACCGGCATTAAAAATACCGTTATTTTTGGTGGTGTAAAACAAGGAAAACAGACCGATGCATTACGCCAAGGTGTTGAAATTCTAGTTGCTACTCCTGGTCGTTTGTTAGATTTAATGAATCAAGGGTTTATTTCCTTACGCGATTTAGAACATGTGGTTTTAGATGAAGCCGATCAAATGCTTGATATGGGTTTTATTCACGATGTAAAAAAAATCATCGCAAAACTACCTGCTAAACGTCAATCGCTTTTCTTTTCGGCAACCATGCCTAAAACAATCGTAGAATTATCGCAAAAAATATTAGGCGAATTTGAGCAAGTAACGATTAAGCCTGAACAGGCTACTGCTGAAAAAGTAGAGCAAGCTATTTATTTTGTCCCTAAAGGAGATAAGGTGAAACTTTTGGTTCACTTAATTGAAACAAAAGAAGCTAAAGCGGTATTGGTTTTCTCAAGAACTAAACATGGCGCTAATAAAATAGTTAAGTTATTAGACAAAGCAGGAATACATGCTGCGGCTATTCACGGTAATAAATCGCAAACGGCAAGACAAAACGCTTTAAAAGATTTTAAAGACGGTAAATTAACAGTTCTAGTGGCTACAGATATTGCTGCGCGTGGAATTGATATTGATGATTTATCATTAGTGGTAAATTATGATTTACCAAATGTACCAGAAACTTATGTTCACCGTATTGGTAGAACAGGTAGGGCAAATGCTAGTGGTGTAGCTTTATCTTTCTGTGATAGAGAAGAAAGGGCATATTTAAAAGACATCCAGAAGCTTATAAAACAGACTATTCCTACCATTACAGATCATCCATTTAAAGATGATGGTAGCAGACCTGTTGAAGCAGATACAGATGATAGGCCAAAAAGACAAGGACAGCAGAGCCGTTCTAGAAACAGTGGTCAGAAACCAAGTAATTCTAACAACAGAAATAAAAATAGGAACCGCAATAGAAATCGCAGTAGCGACGGACCTAAATAATAAAAGAAAGCCTTGCAAATTTGCAAGGCTTTTTACTTTTACACTATCGGGCAATTACTTCCCCAACATTAATAGTTCATTACATTTAATCTCTGTGATGTAGCGCTTCTCCCCTTCTTTGGTTTCGTAAGACCGGTGCATTAATTTACCTTCTACCGCTACTTGTTTTCCTTTGACCAAAAAATTTTCTACAATTTCTGCTGTTTTTCCCCACGCTACAATATTATGCCACTGGGTATCTTCTACCTTTTCGCCTTGAGCGTTCTTATAAGAATCGCTGGTAGCAATGGTAAACTTAGCGAGCTTGGTGCCGCTATCTAAATTTACGATTTCTGGATCATTTCCTAAATTACCAATCAACTGTACTGAATTTCTAAGTGCGTTCATAATTTTAAATTTTATATCCTGATACAAGCTCAAGAACGGTTTAACAGTTAAGACTATCGGAACACTATTGTTCTGACACTGCAAAACTATAACGAGACGCAAACTTGATTCGGTTTGGAAATAGTTACTTTCGTTTACAAACGTTTGTAAACGTTTGAATTCAAATAAAAAATGCTATTAATTTTCACAAAAACAGGGAGTATTAACACATAATTACACGAAAATACCTGATATATACTGGCATAAAGCAAATTGATCATTTATGGAAATAAAAGATTTACTATCTTAGGCACATAGTACAGATATACGCAATAGCGTATATCCAATCGTTGTGATGCCATTTGCAATACCGCTAAGACATTTTTTTAAAGGTTATATGAAAAGGTTTATGAATAAAGAAATGGGAGATCTCCTGTTTTGTTAGTTATAAATTACAGCCTTTAGGATGGAATTATAACTCAAGTATTGCGCTTGATGGCGTAGAAAGAAGACTTTCTAAACGTTATCACGTTAAAATACTTGTTATAAGAACGTTAAAATAAAATACAAAGTCAAATAATTATGGATTTATAACAAAATAGGAGATCGATTTTTCTGTTTCCCATACTAACGTTTCATGCTTCTACATAAAAACATAAGTATGGGTAATCTTTAAAAAAATGGATCTATTACGTTCGGTATTTTAAACGGTTACCTTTTTTATTGCTAATTTTAGAAAAGTAAAAATTAAAATAAAACGGCACACAACACGCTGTATAATTTATGGCCTAAACTAACTGATATGAATAAAGGCCACAAATTATACATCTATCGTTACCACACATTGCCTAAAATAGGTCTAAGCTGCACGGTAAATTGCAAAGTCATCGGGTTCGGCCTAGATCCCTGGCAGGATTCATATTTCCACCGAAAAGAGCGTTAAGAATCAAATGCTGTTTGAGCGATAGCGAGTTCATTTGATTTAGCGAATAAGGATGTGAAATATATCCGAAGGGTCAAGCCTTGATTTTTTTGGTTCGTTTTTTTATCAAGAAAAAAATGAATAAACAAATACCTAAATCTTTCTGAAATTGCAATAAACTAATAATCAGTACACTACAACAAATTTATTTTCATATTACCTTGGAAAGGAGTAACTTGAGAAAGTCGTGCAAGCGAGGAGCGCTTAAGCACAGAATGAACAAGTTACTCCCTACCCCTTAATTTGAGCATCGATTTTTAGCAGATTTCTACGGTAATTATACCAATACTTCAAAAGGAATTTTGCTAGTTTAACAAAGCCGAAATTCTTACTCAAACGCAACTGTTACGGTCGGATTTTAGCCTGTTTATCTGCAAAAGATTTTAACACTCAAAACTAAATAGTAATCGCCAATCTTTAGCGTAAATAAAAGCGGAAAAGCGTTACGTAGTCGTATGTTAGAATAAAAAACGTGTGGTAACAAATCCTATAAGTAATGCGGAGGTTTGGTGTTTAATTAAATCGTTTGTGTATATTTACTATGTCGCCAAACCAGTTTGATTGGACATTTAGAACGAAATAAAATTAAACGCAAATAAAATGCTTTGGCTAAGTGCTTAAAGGTAAGTTAAACGCAAGTTTGCTTCCGCACTACTCATAGCCTAAACGTTGTGCATAATTTCAGAAAATGATATATATTCTAGTTGGGCTTTTTATTTTGCTAAGTGTTTGGTTTTTTTTCTTTCATTCTCCAAGACCTAAAATCATGCCCTTGGAAATTAATAAAGATAACCCGACAATGATTGCCGCAATTAAAAATGCAAAAAATAGTATAGACCAGTTTAAAAAATTATTAGACCTATACCCGAAAGAAGGACATGTTAAAGTTCCATTTTTGACAAACTCAGGTGAAACTGAATTTCTTTGGGGAGATGTCACCAAAATAATGAATAGTGATTTAGATATTTTTTTAACTACTCCACCAATTACTCATGATGGAAAAATGGCCAGAAATGTAAAGTACAGCCTATATGATATTGTGGACTGGACCGTAACTATCCCAGATGAAAAAATAAAAGGAGGGTTTACTATGAAAGCCATGTTTGAAATTTATATCGACAAATATGGCGAACTACCCGAAATACTACTTCAGGAAAAAAATATGTACGAGTAAAAAACTATGCCCAACTCAAGCTATATACAATACAAGCTTCAGGTTTAATCATGGGGTTTGTGTATTTTTATGAGGTCTTAAAATATGGTGTTTAAAATAGAAAAGATAAAAGCAAAATATCTACAGTTAGCTTAGTAATTAACCTAAACGAAAGTGCTTATCACCTGCCATACGATTTCTTATACTTAACCTTGTAGTACATTTTAAAAAATGGGATATTTAGCAGACATATATATAATTAAAAAGACAAGGTCTAAGAAAATAGTAATTGATTTCTTGAATCACTTTCTTCCAAATAGAAAAGAAAACGGAGAAGAATACTGGATTCCTGAATATTCTGACAATCCGACTTATGAATTTGATAATGCAAACGATTTAATGTCGTTTTTAGAAATAAATAAAAATTATTCTAACAGAATATATTGGAAAAATACTGACGAAAGAAACCCCAATAAACACGGAATGATTTTTTACTTGAAAGACGGAACTACAATTTTTGGAATTTCTAGGAATGCTGATATGAGCGGAAATATGAATACAGCAAACGAAGACCAATGTTTGATTGAAATGAAAAAATACTTTAACACAAATCTTGGATATATTCATTATGAAAATCCACCAGTAGACAATTATCAAGAATTCCTTGATATAGTAAACAAACTGGAAAAATAAAAGCGCAATAACCTGTGCTATAATTAATACAGTTTTTGAGCTTAATCAAAAAGTCTATGTTTCTTAGACGAGTCGCTAGCAACAATACGAAAAACAGAATGGGAATTTTTGACTTTATATTTGGAAAGACTATTAAAATAGATGACGAATTCTTTGGGAAGATGATATTCTCTGAATTCAAGAAAAATCCTGAAAAGAATTATTTTGAATGTAGAAGACATTTCAAATCGACTGACGAAATCATAGAAATCGGAATCGAGGGAGACGTAACTGGCCCGACTGAAGTGCAAAAAGACTTTTTTCGAAAAATCGAGTCTGATTATGAAAAAATCATATCGTCCATAAAACCTATGATTGAAAATGAATTTCGGAACTGGAAAGAAGATTTCAAAATAACTGACTTCAAAAAGGAATTTAAAGCTGTTTATTTATTTTTACCTCGTTGTGAAAAAGAACCAAAAGTTTGGGAAATAGCATTTGAAAGTGAACACGATTTAAACCATACGTTTACTTTGACAATGAACGATTTGAGTGCGACCGAAATATTAATAGATGGATAAAGCTTGGATATTTCTTGCAAATTTCACTGTTATTAGCTTAAGCATTGTCGGAGTTATACCGACATAACTACCAAATTGTGATGCTGTTTTAATCTTGTTCAAAAACGTACCATTCACCGATTATATGAAACACTTTTTAGAATAATCACTAAATAGTTACCACTAGTTTGGAAACCGAAGACAACTATTAGGAAATAAAAGTTATTTTTATAATCAGTATTTTTCTCCCCAGAAAAAAATAATATGGAACAGGCGTATATGCGCTTGTTGTGCGTAATTAAAAAAACACACTAATGAAAGAATTCACCCCAGAAAATTTCCCAAATATTGGAGCTGTCATGAGCTCAAAAATGATAGTTGATGAGAATTACAAACCTCTATTCATATTTAGGGAAAAACCAACTAACGATAACGATAGCGGTTGGCGTTTGTTTTCAGGTTTTGAAAGTGATGAATATTCAGACAATCCAGATAATTTTGGTATCTACGACCCAAAAACAATTCTTAAAATAGATAATTCAATTTCGCCTCTTCTTTTATATAAAGGAATTGGAACTGTTTGGGAACGAGAACCCAATGCAGAATGGAATGAAGTTTTTGATTACCCATTGGAAGATGATTTTGTGATTGAAAATCAATTAACTGAAAATTGGAAACTATCAATAAATAATTTTTTCATTAAAAGTAGTGAAGAAAAAAGCCTAATGTATACGACTAATGACAAAACTTTACGCTTGACTATCTGGAACCATAATGGACAAGTTAAAGAAGAAATCTTAAAAGCAAAGAAAGAAGAAATTAGCAAGAGAAATTCAAAGAATCAGATTATAAAAAAATATGAACTCGAACAAGAAAGTACAACAAAAGTAGGGTATCATATAAAAGAATTCGATGAACAAAAAGATATAACATACAATTTAATTTGCGGATTTTCAATTGTGGACAATGAGGTGTTACAAACTTTTTTTTACTTCGATAATGATAAAGATTTAGAATGGGCTTTGAGTACTTGGAAAGCTATAGAATACAAATAACTACGCACAACACAACCTATAAACAATACAGGCTTTGAGCTTAATCGCAGGGTTTATGTATTTTTATGAAGTCCGCAAAATCTTTTGGATTTTGCTATCGACAGGAAAAAATAAATCAAAACAAAAAGATTTTGCTATGTGCGTGGCGGAAAGCAAACGCTAGTTTGCTCCCGTACTGTTCATAGCTAAACCGTTGTGATGCCATTTGCAATACCGCTAAGACATTTTTTTAAAGGTTATATGAAAAGGTTTATGAATAAAGAAATGGGAGATCTCCTGTTTTGTTAGTTATAAATTACAGCCTTTAGGATGGAATTATAACTCAAGTATTGCGCTTGATGGCGTAGAAAGAAGACTTTCTAAACGTTATCACGTTAAAATACTTGTTATAAGAACGTTAAAATAAAATACAAAGTCAAATAATTATGGATTTATAACAAAATAGGAGATCGATTTTTCTGTTTCCCATACTAACGTTTCATGCTTCTACATAAAAACATAAGTATGGGTAATCTTTAAAAAAATGGATCTATTACGTTCGGTATTTTAAACGGTTACCTTTTTTATTGCTAATTTTAGAAAAGTAAAAATTAAAATAAAACGGCACACAACACGCTGTATAATTTATGGCCTAAACTAACTGATATGAATAAAGGCCACAAATTATACATCTATCGTTAGCAAACATTAAAAACAAACTATGAAAACAGTATTATCGATTTTAATCTTACTAATAACTATAAATTCTTTTGGACAAAAACATTGTTAAAGAATTAAAAACTAAATATGATTTAATTAACAAAGAAACTAAAGAATTAAATTATATGTTATATCATACATTGAGCCAATACATAAGCGTTGAAAAAGATAATTTTAAAAAATTAAGTGATTTGTTTTTAATTATTCCTAAAATAGAGTCTTTAAATGGCAAGAAATTTGAGTCTAATTCCATATTAGCTAATGAATTAGAATAATACCTAAAAAAGAATATACGATTAACCAAATATCAATAATTTAAATAAAAATTAGACTAAATTAAATATGAAAATAAAGATTCTATTACTTTTATTATTATTTATTCAAAATGTTTTTTCACAAGACGTGAAAGAAGAATACTTATACTCAGATGGATTACAGTATTTTTTTATTGAAAATGGTAAATGGGTAAGATATTTTAGAGGAGACGAGAAATCCAAATCAAGAATTAGAGAAATAACTAATTTTAAGAATGGAAAGAGAGAAGGGAAATTTACTTATTTTTCTACTACAGGAGAAATAAAAAGAGAAGGTTTTTATTTAAATAATAAAGAGCATGGAGAAATTATAACTTATGACAGAAAAGGTGATCTAAGTATTGTTCGTAATTGTGTCAATGGAAAAACTATTGAGTCTAAACATTATTCTTTTGGTAAAGTTTCGTCTAACTCAAAAATAGATTTAAAAACAAATGTAGAAATAATTAAAGAATATGATTCTAATGGGAATTTAAATAAAACTACTAATAAAAAAGGAGAACTTGAAAACGTTAAACTTTTTAATAAAAACGGTTTATTAACAAACGAGTTTGTACTATATCAAAACAAAAGAATTGGAAAAGATATAAAATATGACATAAATGGGATTAGGTCGATTGAAGAATATTTAGAAGATAAAACACGTATTTATACTAAATATAATTCGAAAGATAAAAGCATAACAGTAGAAGGTAAATATAATGAAAGAGGTGCTAAAGTAGGTACTTGGAAAAATTATTATAATAATAAAATATATGATATTAGAAGTTATAAAAACGGAAAATTAAATGGAACATATAAACAATTTAGAAGTAATGGTGATTTGAGTGAAGAAGGCAAATATAAAGATGGTAAAAAAGATGGAGAGTGGATTTATTATAGCAGAATTGACAACAAAATAGATAAAACAATTAATTATAATAATGGAGTAAAGATATAGATAAAAACGTTTGCTAACACCGGTAACCGTTGCACAACTCCATAATTTATAAAATAATGGCCTTTATAACCGCCTTTTAAGGCGGTTTCATTTTTCAATTAGTCAAGTAATTGGTTATTTTTAAGGTGGTTAAATGTGAGTTTTTTAGAGCATATAAGGTCTTTTTTAGAAGAATGAACAAAGACCCCATTCCTGCTCCACTTTTTACGTGTTTTTGAGTGAATTTCAGGTACTCCTGCCTGCCGGCAGGCAGGTCTTCAGATTATAGGCTATTGCTGATAGGTGCATCACCTTATTGGCTTGTTTTAAGCCTAGCGTATTTATTTTCCGTAAGCCCATAAACTGCGTTAAAGTACCAAATACGGGTTCAACTGTACTTTGGCGTTTGCCTTTCATGTATCTGCCCTGTGGACTGTGTACCCTAGCATTATTACGTTCGTATTCTTCTCGGTAATACGTTACACTAAACTTCTTTTCTTGGGCACTTTTCCCTAGACAACTACTGCGCATTGGGCAAGCAACACAAACATGTTTTCGTGCCCTATATTCTTTCTTTTTTGTTCCTGTTCTATAATCATTAAACGCTTTAGTAAAGGGGATAATCTTTCCTTGTGGACACTGATAATAATCTTCTTCCCTATTATAAATAAAACCATCCGGACCACCTTTATAGGTACCATGTGGAGGAATAAAACTTCTAAGTCCTTTCTGCTCTAAATAAGCATAGTTCTCGCCACTACTGTAGCCAGTGTCCGCAACACAATTTTCCCAAAACAGACCCTGTTGCCACAAACGCTTATGTAAACGTTCTACTATATCTGGTAATTGTTGATTGTCTTTTCCATCAGCATGATACGCCCGAATGTCGGTGATGACATGACTAGCCGTATCCACACTTAACTGACTCAAGTAATTAAAGCTTCCGAGCCTTGCCAGGCTTTACACTAATCCGAGCATCTGGATCAGTAGGACTGTAATGGGTTTTATTACTGGTATACTTCGAGCCTTTGTTTCCCGACCCTGGTCGCTGGTCTTGATCTGTACTCCATTTCTTATTTCTGCTTTGGATAGCACCTAGTTCTTTCTTGCTCGCTGTAACGATACGCTGACCTCTATCTGACTTATCGTCTTTGCTTTTACGGTGCGGTGTTTCTTTGTCCATAGAACTAAACACACGAACCTTTCGTAAATGTGCTTGCAAATCTTCTTCAGGTACTTTAAGCTCCAAAGTATCCATACTTGCATTCGCTTTTATTGGGGCCGAATCAATAGCTTGGGTATGACCACTTACCATTCCCTTTTCTATACACATACTAAGTACTTTAGTGAAAACTTCTTCAAATACTGACTCAGGAAACAACTGACGAGTCCTACTTATCGTACTGTGCCAAGGAAGCTCCTCGTCTAAATCGTAATCAATGAAATAGAGAATATCTAATCGCATAGAACAATGCTGTATTAATTTACGGTCACTGATAATATTCTCTAAATAACCAACCAAACACAACTTGAAGAACACTACCGGATCTATACTCTTCTGGCCACTGTCGCCATAGTAACTCTTGGTTTGAACATAGAGAAAATTTAAATCTAATACACCTTTTAATAAACGATAAAAATTGTCTTGAGGAACTCGTTCGCTTAAGCGAAAACTATTAAAAAGCTTTTCTTGATATGTTTTTTTGCCTTGCATCCTTAAAGTTAAGAAATCAATCAATAATTTACTTTAACACTATGTCAATTAATTGCTAACTTGTGCAACAGGCACACCGTATAAAATTAATTGCTGGCTTATTGCCTACTTACGAAAGTCCTCGCGGACTTTCTATCTGTGATTTATTTGCTAAATTTAGTGCTTAAAACACGCAACTAATCTTATACATAAACGTTACCACACATTGCCTAAAATAGGTCTAAGCTGCACGGTAAATTGCAAAGTCATCGGGTTCGGCCTAGATCCCTGGCAGGATTCATATTTCCACCGAAAAGAGCGTTAAGAATCAAATGCTGTTTGAGCGATAGCGAGTTCATTTGATTTAGCGAATAAGGATGTGAAATATATCCGAAGGGTCAAGCCTTGATTTTTTTGGTTCGTTTTTTTATCAAGAAAAAAATGAATAAACAAATACCTAAATCTTTCTGAAATTGCAATAAACTAATAATCAGTACACTACAACAAATTTATTTTCATATTACCTTGGAAAGGAGTAACTTGAGAAAGTCGTGCAAGCGAGGAGCGCTTAAGCACAGAATGAACAAGTTACTCCCTACCCCTTAATTTGAGCATCGATTTTTAGCAGATTTCTACGGTAATTATACCAATACTTCAAAAGGAATTTTGCTAGTTTAACAAAGCCGAAATTCTTACTCAAACGCAACTGTTACGGTCGGATTTTAGCCTGTTTATCTGCAAAAGATTTTAACACTCAAAACTAAATAGTAATCGCCAATCTTTAGCGTAAATAAAAGCGGAAAAGCGTTACGTAGTCGTATGTTAGAATAAAAAACGTGTGGTAACAAATCCTATAAGTAATGCGGAGGTTTGGTGTTTAATTAAATCGTTTGTGTATATTTACTATGTCGCCAAACCAGTTTGATTGGACATTTAGAACGAAATAAAATTAAACGCAAATAAAATGCTTTGGCTAAGTGCTTAAAGGTAAGTTAAACGCAAGTTTGCTTCCGCACTACTCATAGCCTAAACGTTGTGATGCCATTTGCAATACCGCTAAGACATTTTTTTAAAGGTTATATGAAAAGGTTTATGAATAAAGAAATGGGAGATCTCCTGTTTTGTTAGTTATAAATTACAGCCTTTAGGATGGAATTATAACTCAAGTATTGCGCTTGATGGCGTAGAAAGAAGACTTTCTAAACGTTATCACGTTAAAATACTTGTTATAAGAACGTTAAAATAAAATACAAAGTCAAATAATTATGGATTTATAACAAAATAGGAGATCGATTTTTCTGTTTCCCATACTAACGTTTCATGCTTCTACATAAAAACATAAGTATGGGTAATCTTTAAAAAAATGGATCTATTACGTTCGGTATTTTAAACGGTTACCTTTTTTATTGCTAATTTTAGAAAAGTAAAAATTAAAATAAAACGGCACACAACACGCTGTATAATTTATGGCCTAAACTAACTGATATGAATAAAGGCCACAAATTATACATCTATCGTTATGTGCAATTTAAAAAATGACAACAAAGGAAGAAAAATATATTCTTGAGCAATTTAAGACTTGCTATAAATCTTTTCCAGAGGGTGAAATTCAAAAGACTGAAAAGCCCGATTTTATAATTCAAACAGCTAAAAATAAAATTGGGATAGAGCTTACCGAGATTTTTCAGGACTCGCATAACGGTCATTCAAAATACCAACAACGCTCATCGGACAGAGGTAAGTTCACGGAAAAATTAATTCTTGAACTTCAAAAATTTGTTGATTTTACTTTTCATATTTCAATACATTTCAGCGATTTTCATCATTTAAAAAAGGCTAAGGAAAAAGAATTAATAAAGAAAACCTTTAAATCTTCCATTAATCACTTAATTCAACTTAAAAATAAGCAGGGAGTTTTAATTGAAGACTTTAGAAAGCTACCTCAGGAAATAGATTCGATCCGGATTGGACGATATGATGGACTCGAAGAATCATATGACGAAAAACCAGATGGAGGAATTGTTTCAGATATGACCAATGCCCATATTGAACCAATAATTTTGAAGAAGGAAAAAAAACTTAAAAATTACCAAGAATGCGATGAATATTGGTTATTGATAAAAGAAGGTAATTATTATGCAGGCACTTTTTCTGATATTAAAGTTGAATACCCCATAAGTACTAGCTTTTGCAGAATATTTTTATTTCGCATAAACAAATCGGAGATAATAGAATTGAAATAAAAAAGCACATAACATAACCTATAAACAATACGGGCTTTGGGCTTAATCGAAAGGTTTGCGTATTTTTATGATGTCGCAAAATCTTTGGGATTTTGCTTTAAACAAGGAAAAGAAAAAACAAAACAAAAAGATTTTGCTATGTGCTTGGCGGAAAGTAAACGCTAGTTTGCTCCCGTACTGTTCATAGCTAAAACGTTAGCAAAAATTAAAACCAAAATCATTTTCTAAGAAATGCACAAAAATTATCTTACAATTTTGTTATTTATAATTTCATCATCTTTAATAGCTCAAAACATCATTACACTTAAAGAAGACTTAGTTTCTAATAGAAAAGATGGCCTATATCTTATTTCTTCTAAAAGTTATAAAAAATTTCCAGTCAAAGGTTCAGAAGAAAAAAAATCAATTTATATGTATGGAGATGGTTTAGGAGTTAAATATTTTAAGTCATTAATTATAGATAAGAATAAAATTAGTATTCAGTTAGATAAAAAATTAGTAGAAGGCTATTTTACTTCAAAAAAAAACACAATAGCTTTTGTCTTTAATGACACTATTTATCAACTAAGTAAACCTAATAAGCTTTTCATAAATAAAGCCATTTTTGATGTTGAGGATTTATCTGAATATGATAAAAGTAAAATCGTTAATTATTTTAAAAAATTACCAACTTTCGAAACTCAACATCAATTTAAAGAAAACTTAGAAGCTCATAATTTTAAAAAAGCAGATTCTCTTTTAAAAAATGGTGCATATGTAATAAAAAGCATTTATTTAGATGCTTATGAATACAGAGATACTCTATTAATTGATTATTTTAAAAAAATAAATTACACTCAAAAAGCGGAAAGAATGAATGAGGCGATTAAAATCCGTGACAAAGAATTTATAAATGATTATCAAAACTTCGTGAAGGATAAGCCTAAAAATCAAGATAGATTAGATAACAATTTTATATACGCTTCTAGGCATAGTTCTAAAGAAATTGTAGCTCTTATTTTAAATTATGGGGCTAATAAAAATATTAAGAGACCAGTAATTGGCTTTGATTCACCAACTTTTATTAATGCCTTAGATTATGCTGCTATTAATGGCGAAATTGAAGTGTTCGAATATTTAATTTCAAAAGGTTTAACTGGAGTATATCCAATAACATTTATAGAGGCTTGTCAGGATAATAATCAGTTTATGATAAATCACTTACTGAAAAGTGGTTATAACATAAATAATCAAGACTATGAAGGGCTTAGTGTTTTACATTATTTACTAAACACTGCGAAAATAGACCGTGCAATATTTATTATAAGTAAAGGAATTGATGTTAACTTAGCAGACAAAAACGGTAATACTGCTTTACATAAACTCGCTTCACTTACCTATACTCCATTATTAAATAGCTACAGTTATTACGGTGTAAAAAGTAACGATATAGAAAAAGTAGCCAGAAATCTAATAGAACATGGTGCTAACATTAATTTAAAAAATAAAAACGGTAATACTGCTTTAGACATTGCAAAAGGAGCTGAAGGTAAAATAGATCATTATCATATTAATACAAATGATGAACTAATAATATTACTTGAAAAACATCAAAATTAAAGAGAAATTTTAAAAAGAAAGTAATGAATAGTTTTATGATAAAATTAAAAAACAATTATAGAATAGTAATTTTATGTATTGTAACAAAATTGAGAGTTAATGCAAATTGAGTAAATTAACATTTGCTAACAATATATAAAAAACATAGGGCGTTTGTGCTAAATCGAAAGGTCTGTGCATATTAACAAAGTCCGCTAAATATAAAATTTGGCATTTATAGTAAAAAAGATAAAAGCAAAATATTTATATTTAGCTAAGTAATAAACCGAAACGAAAGTGCTTATCACCTGCCCTACGTTTCTTATACTTAACGTTGGCAACAAGCTGTGAAAATCCGTTAATTCAAGAAAAATGATGACTGAATTGATAATTTTGTATCTTTGATAAAAAGCTTAATAAAATGAATTTAGAAGCTCGAAAAATAGAATTTGTTCAGGAATTTTTAAAACTTCAAAGTGAAGAAGCTGTTTCTCGTCTTGAAAAAATATTGAGAAAAGAAAAAAATGCTTCTGACGAGCCGATATTTGAATCTATGACCGAAGATGAATTGAATAAACGAATTGACCAATCAGAATCTGATTTCCGAAACAATCGATTTAAAAACAGTTCTGAACTTTTAGCCAAATACGAATAATGGTCTTGAAAATTATTTGGTCTGAATTCGCTGAAACTCAACTTGACGAAATCTACGAATATTACGAAAAGAAAGCAAGTCCTAGAATTGCAAAAAAACTTCTGAAAGGAATTATCAACGAACCAAAAAAGTTGATAAAGACACCTCAAATTGGACAAGAAGAGGAATTACTAAAACAAAGAGAAATTCATTATAGATATTTAGTTTACAAAAACTACAAACTGATTTATTCTGTTGATACGGAAAACGGATTTATAAAAATTGCTGACGTTTTTGATACTCGACAGAATCCACCGAAACTCAAACGGACAAAATAAAAGCCAGTTGCCAACACCGCCTATAGTTTACTGCTTGGTAGTTTTTCCTTCGGAAAAACTACGCAAACGTGAATGGTCAGTTTTTATTTACTAAATTTATTGCTTAACCAACGCAGCAAACCATAGCCAAAAACGTTGGCAACTATTTGACCAACTCATCGCTGAAAAACAACAATTCAGTAAATAAAAATAAACTAAATGAATTTATTGTCTGAATTTTGAATCGTTAAATACAACTGAAAAATGGAAAAAACGATACAAATATTAATATATATTCACGCAACATTTGGTGGTTTTGCTTTGCTTGCAGGTTTGGTTTCAATAATTGCCAAAAAAGGAAAAAATATTCACAGAAAATCTGGGCTGATTTTTTTCTATTCTATGATATTATCTGGAATAATAGCTATGATAGTTGCTCTTTTGCCCAATCACGAAAGCCCATTTTTATTCGCAGTCGGAATTTTTAGTCTATATTTTGTTTTAACAGGAAATAGAGCTTTGAATTTTAAAAGAAAACATCCTGATTTGAAAATTGACAAATTAATATCAATTATTATGATTACAACTGGAATTTTAATGATTTCACTACCAATCATACTAACAAAAAGTATAAATATAATTCTTGTAGTTTTTGCAATTGTTGGAATAATATTTTCTGTGAGAGATTTAATATTATTTAAAAATCCTGAACGATTGAGAAAAGGATGGTTGAAATTACATTTAGGAAAAATGTTAGGCGGTTACATTTCAGCAACAACTGCATTTGTAGTAGTGAATGGATTTTTTCCAAGTTTTTATGGTTGGTTTATTCCTGGAATTGTTGGAGGATTAATAATAGCATATTGGATGAGAAAAATGAATAAAAAAACAAAAACAGTTGCCAACACCGTATAAAATTAATTGCTGTTTCTAGCCTATTTACGAAAGTCCGCGAGGATTTTCTATTCGGTTTTTATTTGCTAAATTTAGTGCTTAAAACACGCAACTAATCTTATACAATCACGTTATCTCTAATTTTGATCAATAGTCAAAATTTAGTTTAAACGCAATACAGAAGTACATATTTTTAAGGATATACATTAATTACAGGTTAGTATTTCTTTAAGTAAATATTCTAAAAAAACATAAACTTACGTTAAAACAGAACTAATCCGTTTACTCCGCACTTACAATAACCCATTTTTTTAAACTTACGTCAGTATTAGAAATAAGCTCTAATGTTAAAGTACGTGACATATATATACCAGCAACAGCACTTATGGCACCTGCAGCAAGGCAAAGATTATTGTTACCATCTGGTCTAAACTCGCCGCTTTCATCATGATAAATAAACTTCTGCTCAGATGAGTTAGGGTCACTATCAACTAGGCTTAAAGTCATTCCTTCCACGGGACCTCCAGTCATTTCAACACAGAAATCAACATATTCTGCTGAACAAATTTGATTTGTTTCTTCATTATAATAAAATTGAACATCACCACCATCTGGTTTACAAGAATGCGCATGAAGATTTTCAGCGAAGCCATTGCCTTGCGTGTCAATACACCATCCTAATTCATCTTGTTCATCAAGGTTATCTGCAAGGTGAATAAGTGGTGCCGGAGTTTGAATAATAGGAGCATTCAACTCAATCAATACTTCAGGTTCACTTTCTTCATCCTTTTTACAACTCATAATAACAATAAAAAGCATAAGTATGCCTATACTTTTTATTGTTATTGAAAATGTTCTTACCATTTTACTCTGTTTTTTATTTTTTTTCATCAAATTGATTTCTTTAGATTTATACTTACGATTAAAATTTTATTTAGTTAAGATTTTTTTTGAAAAGTAAAATAGAAGAACGCTTCAAAATATTAGACCCAACAAGATTAAACTAATTAATAGGTCTAAAGAAAAGTGTATAAAGCGAGCCTGTTCCACCAATTCCTACACCACCACCAAAATTTACTGCAAAAGAACCGTCTCCTTTTATATCTCCTACATAAGATATGGAACGTGCAAAACGATCATCTGAGCCAAGAACCAAATCAAAACCACCTTCCGTTGCACTAATTTTATCAAATGTTTTTACGGTCTTATCTTCATTTAGATATAGGATATACCCGTTACCTTCATTTTGCTGATTGGCTCCCGTAACTAAATCTGTTATCCCATCACCATCAATATCACCAGCTGCGCACATAGCATGCCCAAACTGCGCACCAAAAGTACCATTGGGGTTCTCTTCTAAATCAAGTGTTTCCGTAAAACCATTTAATCCTTCTGTTATTTTAATTTTAGAAACTACATTTAATGTTGTTACATCCAATGAAAGTATCCAGATTGCACCTTTACCACCGTCGGACAAAAATGCCCCTACAGCCATCTCTATAGCCCCATCATTATCTAAATCCCCAAGCATAGCAACTTCCCTTCCTCCAAATTCATCGCCATCTTGCAATCCTTCACCAAAATTGCCTTGTGTAGAACTAATGGTTACCGTACTTTCATTAAGAACTTCAGAACTATCATTTAAAAACAATATATCAATAGCGCCCCTATTTGAACCACCATCATCCGATACTGGGTCGCATGCTACTAAATCAATTCGATTATCGTTATTAATATCCCCGATAGCCGTTAAACCTTGAGCGTTTATATTTTCATTTTTTACATAGCTTTTTACTTTTCCATTCGTATCCAAGTGAATAATATACAATGAGTTATTGGGACTCGTTGGTGCGGAAACTGCAATATCAGGAATACCATCATCATTGTAATCCCCCACACCAGCAACACCGTAACCAAAGAAATTTCCGGCATTTAAAGTTTCATCAAAATTACCTTCTTCTGTGGATATTTTTTGATTAGATGATACAGAACCATCACTATTCATAAACAAAATATATACTGCTCCGGCATCAACCCCACCATCATCATCTGATCGCGCGCCAATAACATAATCTATTACACCATCCCCATTCACATCACCTATGGCATCATGGTCTCTCGCAAACCTGTCTCCAGCATCCAAATCAGCATCAAGCCCTCCCAAACCATTCTCTATCTTTACAAAGCTTTCTGCTTGATAAAACATTGCATCGTCATCAATTACTTCATCATCAATAATTTCTTCAGTACTATTATCGCTACTATTGCAACTAAAAAAAGTAAATGCAATTAAAATTATACTTAAAAGTAAATTGCTTTTTTTGGATTTAATAAACATCAATATCATGTAAAATTATTTTATGTTCTTTATTCTAAGACTTTGATCAACACAAAAGGTTTAATTTGGTCATTTAATAAAATGAGAATTATTATAATCTAATTAGAAAGAAAAACAAGAGATAACAAAGGTAACCGTTGCACAACTCCATAATTTATAAAATAATGGCCTTTATAACCGCCTTTTAAGGCGGTTTCATTTTTCAATTAGTCAAGTAATTGGTTATTTTTAAGGTGGTTAAATGTGAGTTTTTTAGAGCATATAAGGTCTTTTTTAGAAGAATGAACAAAGACCCCATTCCTGCTCCACTTTTTACGTGTTTTTGAGTGAATTTCAGGTACTCCTGTCTGCCGGCAGGCAGGTCTTCAGATTATAGGCTATTGCTGATAGGTGCATCACCTTATTGGCTTGTTTTAAGCCTAGCGTATTTATTTTCCGTAAGCCCATAAACTGCGTTAAAGTACCAAATACGGGTTCAACTGTACTTTGGCGTTTGCCTTTCATGTATCTGCCCTGTGGACTGTGTACCCTAGCATTATTACGTTCGTATTCTTCTCGGTAATACGTTACACTAAACTTCTTTTCTTGGGCACTTTTCCCTAGACAACTACTGCGCATTGGGCAAGCAACACAAACATGTTTTCGTGCCCTATATTCTTTCTTTTTGTTCCGTTCTATAATCATTAAACGCTTTAGTAAAGGGAATCTTTCCTTGGGCACTGATAATAATCTTCTTCCCTATTATAAATAAAACCATCCGGACCACCTTTATAGGTACCATGTGGAGGAATAAAACTTTAAGTCCTTTTGCTCTAAATAAGCATAGTTCTCGCCACTACTGTAGCCAGTGTCCGCAACACAATTTTCCCAAAACAGACCCTGTTGCCACAAACGCTTATGTAAACGTTCTACTATATCTGGTAATTGTGATTGTCTTCCATCAGCATGATACGCCCGAATGTCGGTGATGACATGACTAGCCGTATCCACACTTAACTGACTCAAGTAATTTAGCTTCCGAGCCTTGCCAGGCTTTACACTAATCCGAGCATCTGGATCAGTAGGACTATAATGGGTTTTATTACTGGTATACTTCGAGCCTTTGTTTCCTGACCCTGGTCGTTGGTCTTGATCTGTACTCCATTTCTTATTTCTGCTTTGGATAGCACCTAGTTCTTTCTTGCTCGCTGTAACGATACGCTGACCTCTATCTGACTTATCGCCTTTGCTTTTACGATGCGGTGTTTCTTTGTCCATAGAACTAAACACACGAACCTTTCGCAAATGTGCTTGCAAATCTTCTTCAGGTACTTTAAGCTCCAAAGTATCCATACTTGCATTCGCTTTTTGGGGCAGAATCAATAGCTTGGGTATGACCACTACCATTCCCTTTTCTATACACATACTAAGTACTTTAGTGAAAACTTCTTCAAATACTGACTCAGGAAACAACTGACGAGTCCTACTTATCGTACTGTGCCAAGGAAGCTCCTCGTCTAAATCGTAATCAATGAAATAGAGAATATCTAATCGCATAGAACAATGCTGTATTAATTTACGGTCACTGATAATATTCTCTAAATAACCAACCAAACACAACTTGAAGAACACTACCGGATCTATACTCTTCTGGCCACTGTCGCCATAGTAACTCTTGGTTTGAACATAGAGAAAATTTAAATCTAATACACCTTTTAATAAACGATAAAAATTGTCTTGAGGAACTCGTTCGCTTAAGCGAAAACTATTAAAAAGCTTTTCTTGATATGTTTTTTTGCCTTGCATCCTTAAAGTTAAGAAATCAATCAATAATTTACTTTAACACTATGTCAATTAATTGCTAACTTGTGCAACAGGCACAATGGCTATATTTAATACGGGCTTTTGGCATAAAATCAAAAGTCTGTTTAAATAATGAAGTCCGCCAAATCTTTTGATTTGGCTTTAAAATAAAAAAGATAAAACAAAATAAAAAGATTTGGCTAAGTGATTAATCGGAAGTTCACTACTTTTAATTCCCGTACTAACCATAGCCGAGTCGTTGTACCACATTTTGGTATGGTAAAGACACATCGTTTACAAAGTTAAAGGCACATGGTTTACACTTTTTTAAGGGTTAATTTGAGATAAAAATCAAATTATCATGCCTTGGAAAGTAAACACAACAATGGAGCAAAAAATCGAATTTATTTGTGAATGGCGTACAGGAAAGTATACTATAACAGAATTATGTAAAAGTTTTGAAATCTCTCGACCAACGGCTTATAAGTTGATAAGTCGGTTTGAAACTCAAGGTTATGAAGGCCTAAAAGAGCATTCAAGAGCACCTGGCAAACATCCCAATGCAACCAAAGAGAATATCGTTGATTGTATTCTAAAATTAAAGAAGAAATATAAACTTTGGGGAGCTAAAAAAATTAGAGAGTTATTGTTTAATGAACTTTCAAGTCAAGAAGTCCCATCTGTGGTTACTGTTCATAATATACTTAAAAGAAACGGATTAGTATGTCCGCAAAAACGGATGAGAAGAGTCAAACCAGTCTTCCCTATATTTGACCCTGAATCATGTAATGAAGTTTGGAGTGCTGACTATAAAGGAAAGTTCTTAATGGGTAATAAAATATATTGCCATCCATTAACAATTGCAGACTCTAGAAGTCGATTTTTATTCTCTGCTAAAGGTCACTATAAAGAAAATTTAAAGTCTGCTAAGGCAGAGTTTAAAAGGGTTTTTAGAATATATGGTATTCCTAAACAAATACACACAGATAATGGTAGCCCTTTTGGTTCTGTAAGGGCAATACAACGTTTTACACAACTCTCCTACTGGTTTATTGAACTAGGTATTAGTCCTGTGTTTTCTGATCCTGCTAGTCCACAACAAAACGGAAGACATGAACGCATGCATCGTGATTTAAAGGCTGCTTGTGCTAAGCCTTCAGCATATGATTTAAAAGCCCAACAAAGACGTTTAAATCACTTTGTAAAACAATATAATAACGTAAGACCACATGAAGCCTTAGATATGAAAACACCTGCTGATATACATAATTTCTCTACTAGACCCTTCCCCGAAAGAATACCCAACTTTGAGTATGACACGAAGTATAAAATACTCAAAGTAACAGAAAGTGGAGCTGTGAGATGGAAATCTTATTATTGGGTATATGTATCCGCTGCTTTAAAAGGTAAACACGTTGCAATTGAAGAACTTGGCAATGGAATTTGGAAAGTGTTTTATAGAAATGTATTTTTAGGTTACTTTGATGAAAAACATCTTAGAAATAAACAACAATCAACAAGGTTAGAAACTAATTTAGTGTAAAGTCTAATCTTTAACTTGTGTAAACCATGTCCCTTAACGAACATTTTGACCCGTCCTGAAATATGTATACAAAACACTTCAAGTATATGTATAAAAATGATGGATATGTAAAACGCTATAGTGAGAGCTTTAAGCTCAAAGTCTTGGCAGAACTTACCAAAGGAAACCATTCCAAAAGACAAATTGCATTAACTTACGGTATACAATCCAGTACTATAAATGTATGGATCAAAAAGTATGATCGTAAAGATTTAATGAACACCCGTGTAACCGTGCAAACAGACGATGAACTTTCCCGTATCAAAGCCCTTCAAAAAGAGCTGAAACAACTTAAGGACCTTCTTATTAAAAAGGACCTAGACAAACTGGTGACCGACAGCTATCTTGAGGTAGCCGCCGAAAACCTGGGCTATAGAGATGTTGAAGAATTAAAAAAAAACTTAAACATAAAGCCTTGATGAAAGTAGCACCGATAAACCGTAATGAAAGACTGTATTCGATTGGTACTATCTGTAATGCCTTTGATCTGAAAAGAGATGCCTATTACAAATTCCAAAAACGTTTTGTTATCAAAAAAAGATAGAACAAGATGTACTCGAACTTGTTCGAAAAAGCAGAAGAACACTACCTCGAGAAGGTACCAGAAAACTCATGAGATCATTAAAAGATGAGTTTCATAAGTACCACCTTAAAGTAGGTAGAGACCAGCTGTTCCGTATCTCAAGAGAAAATCGATTGCTCATTAGAAGAAAGAAGTACTCCTCTAGAACCACCAATTCATATCACCGGTTTTACAAGTATGGTAATATTATAAAAGACTTGAAAATCAATAGACCTAATCAGGTTTGGGCATCCGATATTACCTATATCAGAACCATAAAAGGATTCTGTTACCTAGCATTGATTACAGACATGTATTCCCGTAAAATCGTTGGATACGACCTAAGTGATAGCCTAGAGCTAAAAGGGTGTGTCAGAGCTTTAAATAAGGCTATTTACAATGCTAAGAACATTGATCACCTTATTCATCACTCGGACAGAGGTATTCAATATTGCAGTAACCTCTATACCCAAATACTAAAAAGAAAGAAAATTAAAATCAGTATGACAGAAGAAAATCACTGCTATGAAAACGCCCTAGCCGAAAGGGTCAATGGTATTCTAAAAGATGAATTCTATCTTGATCAAACATTTACCAGTGTGGTCCATGCTAAAAAAGCAGCCAAAAATGCAATCAAATTATACAACTCAAAAAGATTACATTTATCTTTAGATTATAAAACACCTAATTACGTGCATCAATATGCCGCTTAAAACTAATATTAATCTGTAGCCGTATTTTAGGACGTGACATTTAAAACTAAATGAAAAACGAACCTTGGAAATCGGGACCAAAAGAATTATTAAGGCATGGTCTTGAGCACTTATCTCTCGAAACGGACTTTGATTATCGAATGGGAATGATTGTTATCGACAATTCAGTTGAATTAATGATGAAAACATATTTGGGCTTACCAAAACGGATTACAAAGCTTGAAGGCGTAACTCGTAAAATATATGACGAAGCGACTAAAAGCTTTCCAAGTTTAATTGATACAATGGACAGGTTTGCAAAAGATAAACTTGTAGGGATTGAACTAGGCGAAATAGAATGGTATCATAGAATTAGAAATCAACTATATCATGACGGGAATGGAATTACGGTTGAAAAAGAAAAAGTAATTGCCTATTCCAGTATAGCAAAAATACTTTTTGAAAATTTATTTGGCGAAAAAGTTGAAATCGTAGGCAAAAAATATGGTATCGATGATTTCCTATTAGTTTGGGCGGACTTCAATAAATTAGTTGTTAATCAAGGTCCAAAAATTTATAGCAAAAAGAACTTCAAAGAACTATTCAATTTATCAAATAATGAAGAGTCTGTATTAAAAGGGATAACTGAGTTTAGAAATAAATTAGTTCATAGACCAGATGAAATTAGTGAGGCCGAATTAAATTTAAAGGTTAATGAACTAATTGAATTTATAGAATTGGTAAAGCAGAAACCGAAATAAAACGTGGTACAACACAACCTATAAACAATACGGGCTTCGGGCTTAAACGAAAGGTTTGTGTATTTTTATGAGGTCGCGAAATCTTTGGGATTTCGCTTTAGCCAGAAAAAGAAAAAACAAAACCAAAAGATTTCCCTATGTTCGTGGCGGAAAGTAAACGTTAGTTTGCTCCCGTACTGTTCATAGCTCCATCGTTGGCAGTAATTAAAAAACTATGACATTATGATTAAAATGAATAACCTTTTTTACATTATTATGATTACCTCACTTTTTACCAGCAATATTATTTATGCTCAAAAAAATGAAACTGATAAAGTTAAAATGGGCTTAAAAAAAAAGGTAAAAACTGTTACTTTAATCAAAATAAAATGTCCATCTGAATCTAATGGAACTAAATTTCACTGTCCGACTGATACAATAACATATAACTTTGACAAGAAAGGAAATCAAATAAAAAAGTTCACTATTAAGCGTGATACTATTATCAAAACTTATAGAAACGATACTTTAATAACTCTTGAATATAATATTGGTGATAAAGGCAAAATACTACAACCAATAAGAAAAATTTATTCAAAAAATAAACTTTTAGTAAAAACGATAGTTTTCAAAAATGGATTAAATAATAGACCTTCTATGCAATGGGAATATTCTTATGATAATAATGATTTAAAGATTAAGCAAATATTTACTCAATGGCATAACAAAAAACTTACAACAGTTTATGATTACAACGAAAGAGGAGATATTAAAAAGGAACAAAACTTCAAAAATGACCAATTGGCTACTGAAAAAAACTACAACTATAAATATGTAGATGACAAAAAAGGAAACTGGATTATTAAGAAAGTTTATGGTGGAGAATATAAGATTACTGAAAAAAGGAAAATTATATATTATTAAAAACTACTGCCAACAAAGAACTGAGGTAAAAAACAAGTAAATTCTTCCTTAATCTGAGACACTATTATTCTAGGCTCATAAATTCAAAAAACAGATTCTTGAGCTTTTTTTATTCGGTTTATTCCCTATTTATTTAGGTAATACAGAAACATAAGCTTCATCATAGGGTCTGCCAGATTTTGCGATAGCAAAGGACTGTTTAAGTAGTTTGTTAGCAACTGCTATCAGTGCCAGTTTCTTGCTCTTCCCTTTATTCACGATTCGCTCATATACCTCTCTGCATGCCTTGTTGTGTTTACAGGCATTGAAAGAACATAGAAACAATAAATTACGAAGCTTTCTATTACCGACCTTACTTATTCTCGCTCGACCTCTTACACTGCTCCCAGACTCTCGTATCGTTGGGGTTATACCTACATAACTACAAAGCTGTGATGCCGTTTCGAACTTACTGAAACCATCAGTGACCACTATTAGGAACAATGCGGTCTTTTGCCCTATGCCAGGTATTGACGTCAACAAGGTCAATTGCTCTTGTTGGTCCTCTTTCACTAATGATAGAATCTTTGATTCGATTGCCGTTACTTCTTTATTGAGCTGCTTCTTGTTGCGTATCAACGAACGATAAACAAACTTTGAGGGTATACCTAAAACCGCTTCCCCATGTATTTTGTTCTTGGTTGCCGTTCGTTGTTTTAAATAGGCATCCAATAACCGGAACAACTGTAGACACTCACTTTGGGTATCCGTCAAAGCATTGTAAATAGGAACCTCGTTGATCAGGGCATATTCACATATAGCCTTGGCATCGCTCTTGTCCGTTTTTACCTTGGCCAGTTTCATTTGAATGAACCGCTTTATCGATAATGGATTTACTACTGAAACTACTACTCCTTTCTTGTAAAGAAACTGTGCAAGTCTGTAATGATAATAACCGGTAGCTTCCATAACGACCAATGAACTTTTGGGTAATTCCTTAAGGAATTTCTTAAATCCAATTTCATCATTCTTATACTGGTCGTGACCTTGGTTACTACCATGTACATCAAAGACATCTTTACTGATGTCAACTCCAAAAGTTTCTTTATATTTATTCATAAGAAATGTTTTATGAAAGAACTAGCTACTTCTGCTCACAACAACTTGAAAACGAGATCTAAAGTCTCACAGAACTGAACGTGATTTAAGTAGTAAAAGAGAGAGGATTATCAATGTTGTCGAAGTCTAAAGCTTCACCGTGTATACTAACCTTAATTCTCTCTTTTGTTCTTTCTAGTTATAGCAACAATTTACTAAGAATCAAACTTAAGATGTGTATAATTAATGCGGGTTTAGTGTTTAATTCAAAGTTTTGTGTATTTTTACTAAGTCCGTCAAATCATTTTGATTTGACTTTTGATAAAACAAGATAAAGCCAAACAAAATGCTTTGCCTCGTGCTAAACTAAAAGTCCACTAACTTTCAATTCCCGCACTAACCATACACGCAACGTTATCGAAAATAATTATGAAAACAGCACTTTTTACTTTCACATTTACTTTTGTGCTATTAGCAAGTATGTATTCTCAATCAAATAATATGGAGGGACTAATTGTAAAATCAACTCAAGAATCTGATGTTTTAAACTTTAAATATGATTTATCAGATGAATACCTTGATTTTGATTCAAAGGTGCTTTGTAATTCTAAAATTGATGAATCTTTAAAGATTGATTTTTTGAAAAAAGACTACGAACAAGAAAAGCCACGTTTCATCATATCCAACAAATGTGACTGTATCAAAACTAGTCCACTGCTCTATAAAATAATAAGGGAAAAACTAATCAGCTTGGATAGTGGTGAAAGTAGTTATCTAAATATCAAACTTTTTAATTTCAGCGTAACCAACAATCTTGATGATGCTTCTACAATGCTTAATGAATACATCTCAAAAAGAGAAACATTTGATAGGCGGTTAAAATCCAGATATAAAGACTCTTCAATTCCAGCACGCCTTTTTGAAATAGGGGAATTTGACAAAGCTCTAACATTATTGGACACCCTCGTGTCAGAAGTCTTAACAAAAAAGACGAGAAGAATAGACGATGGAATAAATGACTTATCAAACAATCCGTTTATTGTTCTTCACAAACATGAATCGCCAACCTACCGAAAAAAGGTTGAAGACCTCGCTTTTATTTACTATTGGTCAGTATCTAAAGGACTTACTACATACCTACACGAATTCTTACAAAAAGAATGCTCTGAACGATATACCGAAGAATACGAAAACAGACTAAGAACTTTACTTGGAGATGAAAACAATGCATCTGAATTTAGTTCTGAAATAATGAAATCAAGGAGTGTTCTTGGGCCTTCTCTTGGAATTGAACTTTGGAATATTTTCCAAGAAAACTCACCTTATCTTGATGAAGATGGAATTGCAAACTCTCTGTTCTTATCAGTCGATATTACTAAAAACGGAAACTTAACTGAACAGGATAAAGCTCAAATACTAGAATTCATATTAAGTAATCACCCAACCATTTCTAATCAATCTAGTAAAAAAGACAACTATGATTTTGATAGATATATTAGAACTCTTTACGCTTTAAACCCTAACCTAGATGAATTTGAATTTGAAAAACTAATTCCTCAAAAGTACAGCTCAACTCATAATTTCAAAGCATATAGAAACTCTTCAAAATACTTTGTTAGTTACAAAGACACAAATGACATTAAACAATCTATTGCTATAGTTAAAAAATACAATTCGGAATTCGTTGTAGGTGGCAATTGGGATAATCATGAACTTCTTACTTCTACAAATAGGTGCATTTGGTTTGGTTCTGTAGATACTAGAACACCATTAAAATTCAGGAATATATTCACTACCCACCTGTTACCATATTTGATAAACTCTGAAGTGTTAAGTATCGACTTAGAAGAAACAGTAAACTCAGAAAAACATTTGGTTTCTGTTATAACCCCAACAACAAAATTTACTTTTGAGGAACAATCGCAGCATTTTAGTGAAAATATGAAGCTTTTAATTCAATCTTTGAACCTAGCCTTGGTAGAGATCAATAATCCAAATAGGTTTACATTTATCGACACAGGAGATGAGAACTTAATGGTAGTTCTCCTACCTAAGTCTGAAACACAAACTCTAATAAAGGAAACTGGCCATATCGAACAAACGAAATTTTAAAAAATTCGATAACACTATGTAAAAATGCATTAAAACGCATTTTACACTAAACGTTGTAAAGCATTAAAAAAAATGGAAATAGAAGATAAATTTATAGCTTATTTTTCTAAATTTCAGGTTCTCTCCACAGAAGAGAAAAACGCTATTTTGAAAGATATTGACATTAGGTCGGTAAAAAAAGGATTCACATTACTTAAAGAAGGACAAATAGCAAAAGATAATTATTTTGTAATCAACGGATGCGTGAGAGAGTTCTATTTGCACAAAGTGTAGACTTCCCCTTCTTGTAGGCTTCCCTAAAAATAGGACAGTTTATAATTCGAATTTACTAACTTTAAATTCAAACTGTCACAATGAAAAACAGCAAATTTAGCGAGAGCCAGATTATTAAAGCTCTTAAGGAAAATGAACAAGGAAGATCCGTAGGTGATTTATCTAGAGAATTAGGAATTGACAAAAGCACCTTCTACTATTGGAGAAAGAAGTACGGCGGTATGGAACAACAGCAGCTTAAACGTTTAAAAGAACTTGAAGAAGAGAACAATAAACTTAAACAGATGTATGCTGATGTGAGTCTTGATAATAAGATGCTTAAAGACGTATTGTCAAAAAAGTTCTAAAGCCTTCCGACAAGAGAGTTCGTGTAAAGTATCTCATCAAAAGGTTTGTAATTCCTATCATCCGTGCCTGTAATATTGTAGGACTGAGTAGATCGATGTGGTATTACCAAAGTAAGAAAGATGATAGTGAGGTTATTGATAAGCTAACAGCGTTAGCGGAATCATACCCAACTAGAGGTTTTGATGAATATTATTATAAGATCCGTCGTGAAGGCTTAAAATGGAACAGAAAACGAGTGTTACGTGTGTACCGTGAGATGAAACTCAGTCTGCGCCGTAAACACAAAAAACGTTTGGTTAAACGTATAAAACAACCTTTAGAAACACCTTTAACATTAAATGAGTGTTGGAGTATGGATTTTATGAGCGATGCCCTTACTGATGGTAGAAAGCTCAGAGTGTTTAATGTTATAGACGACTGTAATCGGGAAGCTCTAGCAATAGACGCAGGACTTTCTTATCCAGCAAGAGCTGTTGTAGAAACTCTTGAATGCCTAAAAGAGGAAATAGGAATACCCAAATATGTAAGATGTGATAATGGCCCGGAGTTTATCTCTAAGACTTTTATGAACTGGTGTAAAAAGAACTTTATAGAAATTAAATATACCCAACCGGGAAAGCCAATGCAAAATGGATATATAGAACGATTTAACCGTTTCTTTAGGGAGGATATATTAGATGCCTATTTTTTCAATGACATTTATCAACTTCAAAAAATAAGCGACAACTGGAGAGAAGACTATAATTTTAATCACCCGCATAAATCTTTAGGTAATATATTACCTAAAGAATTCATGCCCAGATTTGATGAAGAATTTAAATTCTTCATCAAATCTGGGCTAAATAATAATTATTTATCGAAATTAGAGGTGTCCTAAGAAGGGGAAGTCTACACTGACTCAAGTCACTTTTTTTTATGCACAAGATAATTTTTATGTTATATCAAAAAGTGGTCTAAATGTTAGGTCAGATTCTGACTTAAACTCTGAAAAAATAGGGAAATTTAATTTTGCCGAACAGGTAAAGTTATTAGAAATAACAGATAAGTATTTTGAGGTAAAAGATAATGGAGAAGTTATAAAAGGACAATGGTATAAAGTAATCGGAAAATCTGTTATTAATGAAATAATTACGGGTTATGTTTTTAGTGGATTTTTAACTAAACCTAAACAAAAAGGTACCTTTGAATTTATTCTTTACGATGATAATTACGACAATTTTTACTGCACTGCAAAAAAAGAAAATAAAACATATAATTTTATTACAAATGGTGAAGAAATAAACCTCTTAAGAGGTGATATTATTGAAATAGAATGGAAAGAAGCCATTATCACAAGTGCTGGAGATGAAGATATAAAAGAATTATATAATCAATTACTCAGTATCAAAAAAATTAAAAATGGTATTGTTTCTAACTTTAGAAAAAATTATAAGAAACAAATTAAATATTATTACACAGATAATTACTCACAATCCTACTTAGATTATATCTATTTAAATGTTGAATATTATATATCTAATTCAAAAAAAAAACTAATTAAAAACTTAATTCAAGAAAAAAAGCAAATTGAATATTCCATAGGAAATAGAAGTAGAAATGGTACAAATTATTTAGTTATAGGTATAAATCATTCGTTTGAATTTAAGACAATACCTTTACAATGGTTATATTATAATGAAAAAAACGGAAAACTATATGAATATGACTTACCAAAAGATGAATTGATTGAATATAAATACTAATGCTAACAGTGTATAAAAAACATAGGGCAATTAAGGCTTTTCGAAAGGTCTGTGTTTATTTACAAAGTCCGCTAAATATAAAATATGGCGTTTATAGTAAGAAAGATAAAAGCAAAATATTTATATTTAGCTAAGTAATACTCCATAATATAAGTGCTGATCACCTGCTTAGTTTCTTATACTGAACGTTAGAAAACATTAAAAAAACAACCAAATGAACAATACTTCTGAACTAAACGCTCAGCTTAAAAGAAATGAAAATATGTGGCAAATTTGGGAGCAAAACGGGATTAATTCGGAAACTGAATTTATAGTCAATTTTCATTTTTATACTCCAAAAAAAGAAAATATGGAGCTTCTATGCCAAAAGTTAGGAAATCAAAACACACCAACAAGCGTAAAAGAAACTAGAACGCTCATTTTTTTAAAAGGCTGGAAAATTGAAGCTGAAATTCTCAAAAAATGGACGCTAGATGAATTGCAATTAAAAACAAAACGCATCGTTTTTATAGCTCAACAAGCAGGGGTGTCCTTAGAAGGCTGCAGTGCTATGATGCCAAAAAGACAGGGTTAAACTAAAGCATTTATTTTTAATCTTCACTCCCTCCCTCACAATAGACATGCTTTCAACTTACTAATGGTTTAAGAGGTCAATCCTTCCCATAAGGGACTTGCACCCCCTAGATTGATTATTTGTTTTTCGGTGAAGTAAAAGAGAACCGTACTGGACACACAACCTGTATATTTTCTATAGTGCTTGTTTTTTGAGTTTTAAGAAGATTATAGGCATAAAAACAGCTCCATGTTATTTATTGTAAGATACCCTTCAAATACTATTATCTCATTATCAAACCTTTACAGCGCGCCATTTTTAATTAAAAACTTTGTTATATATTTAATTAAAAATGTTACTAAAAAATAAAATTAGTCAAGTGAAAATAGCGATAATAGGCTTTGGAAATATAGGTAAATATCTTACAGAATGGGTTGTTAATGCCCCTTCGTTTGAACTAAGGTACGTAGTAGCTAGAAAAGAAATTAATACAGAGGATTTTGATTTTAAAAATCAGCCGGTACAATTTAGAAAAGAGGTTACTCCAGAACTGATTAATGATGTTGATATTATTATTGAATGTGCAACGAAGGAAGTCGTTTCTCAGTTATTGAAATTTGATGAAATAGACCGTACCGGTTTAAAATTAATCATTATCAGTACAGGTGGACTTTACCAAAATAAAGCGGTTTTAAAAACCTTAAAAAAATGTGAGGTAATTTTACCAATAGGTGCAATTGCAGGGCTAGATGCTATAAAAGCTGTGAATGATGAAATTACTTCCATTAGCATACAGACTACAAAACATCCTAAAAGTTTAGAAGGCGCTCCGTTTTTTGATAGTTCGGAGATTGATCTTTCGTCAATTAAAACTAGTCAGACTATTTGGGAAGGTAATGTAAGTGAAGCTGTACGTTTATTTCCTAAAAACATAAACGTTGCTGCAAGTATTTATTTTGCATCAGAATGTGAAAATTTAAGAATTAAAATCGTTGCCGATCCGAACGCTACTAGTAATATGCACGAGATAACTTGTGAAGGTGATTTCGGAAAAATATATACGCGTACCGAGAATAAACCAAGTCCAAGTAATCCTAAAACAAGCTTTTTAGCCGTTAAAAGTGTGGTTAGTATACTTAGAAATATGAATTCTAATATTAAAATAAACTAAGAGCACCTAAGTCTGGGACGGTATTTTTACCACTTTTCATCAAACACTTCATAGCTGAACTCTAATTTATGCAGTAATAGTAAAAAAATAGGCTATTAGAGATTATCCAGTGAAACCAGAAACAAATTCGTGCCTCTAGTAATTGATACGTTTACCAGACCGCTAACCCCTTAAAAGTATACACGAATTAAGAATTAGCAATGCAGCTAACTCCTCATAACATTGATTATTTGTTTAAGCAATTTCATTCTAGGCAATTCAGATACAGTTGATTCAATATATTCCTCAACAGAAGCGTTTATTGTGATTAATAGGTATGAAATAGACATTAAAAACTAAAAAAAAACATAAATACAATCAGTCCTTTTTAAATGATGGTATGATAAGCGTTTCGAAGACTATTAAGTTACAAATCAAAAAGATTTGCTTACAAGAGGTATAATCAATATTGGCTTTGAGCTTGATGGAAAGGTTTGCGTATTTTTGCGAAGTCCACAATATCTTTGCAATCTTGCTTTGGGCAGGAAAAAATCAAACAAAACCTGCCTAGCGGACGGGCATAAACGAAAAAAAAATCTTTACCTACCCTACTTGCCGCAGCCTTGACCGTTTTGACCAATTAAAAAATAAAAAGATATTCACCTTGAAAGTAGAACTAAAAAAAACAAGAATCCAATGTTACCAATGCATGAGGCCTTCAAGCACCTGTATTTGTGAACATATTAGTTCGTTCCAAACTAAGACTCGTTTTATTATTCTTATGCACCCGAAGGAGTATAAAAAAGAAAAAAACGGAACGGGACATATGACGCATCTTCAACTTGATAATTCAGAAATTATAGTGGGTGTCGATTTTACCAATAATAATCGTGTAAATGAACTACTGACTCAAGAAAACAGTAGTTCTTTCTTACTTTATCCGGGAAAAGAAAATTTCAATTTATCGCTGAGAAATAGTTCTGAAATAAACTCTTTTATGGGTACGAACCCACACATCTTCCTTATCGATGGCACCTGGCCCTGCGCACGTAAAATACTTAAACTAAGTAAGAACTTACAAAAACTAAAAAGAGTGAGTTTTGATAATAAAATAAAATCAAAATTTATAATCAAGCAGCAGCCAGAATCTCTTTGTCTTAGTACTATTGAATCTGTCTATACGGTCTTAAATTTACTTAAGGAAGGTGACCTAGAACAATGTGAGACCAAGGACTTCCTTATTCCTTTTGAAAAAATGATTGCCTATCAGCTGGAATATATGCTAAACCCAAGTAATAAAAACTACTCTTCAACTGCAATTAGAACGGTTATTCCTAAGAACATGTATAAAAAAGTTACGGAAAGGAATATTATTTTTGAACTAGAATAGCTGTACTTATTGATGAAATAAGGAAGATCTAAAGAAATGAAGAATTATAAAAATTAGCAATAACACTGCCCAGGCCTTCCCTTTTTAGGAAACCTCCAATTTCAATAAACTATTATTATACCCGGAATTTATGAGGAGGATTAAAATTATAATCTTCTCTCCTGTTATCACTCCTCTTTTGCAACGGGTAGGTATCCTTAAAATAATACGTCTCTAAATGAACATCGGCATACATTTGTATGAGCCTTTTGTTATCCTCTTCTAAATCTTTTTGCTGCTGTCTCATCCCAAAGTACATCTGGAACTTCAGGTACCTGTTCAATCTCCTTAAGAACCTTTATAATATGGCGCTCACTAAATTTACTTTTTTTCATCTGACAGGTTAAATTTAAAATTAATAAACTCGAATTTAAGCTGTCTTATTTTTAAGGAAGCATACAAAATAACCATTAACGGTAAAATAGTAAGTCGGCCTAAAAGCTACATTTCAAAATAACAAAGTTGTTAGTTGTTATGTGGAAACTTCATTCGAAGATCATTAGCACCTCTTAGCTCATAAAGTGTATTGTAGGGGTTGAGGAAATTTAACATTAAACTTTTTATTTTAAGACAACATTGTAAGAGTTCGGCTATATAACCCGTATACTATCCACGAACATTTAAAGCGATGTAAATGGGAGCGATTAAAGATAGAAAGAACAGACAAATCCAACAGACCCAAAAAATCCGACCGGTAATACCAAGCATTTTAATTTTGCTGGGACAACAGTAAAAAAAACATAACAAAAATTATAATGAGATTGAAATTTGCATAAAAGCAGAAATAAATAATATAAAAAGATTACCTATGAATACAACTTATTTGAATACTAAATCAAAAGGAATAACCAAGACAGTAGCTGAATTTTCGAAACAAGATGGTCAGAGCAACAGGGAGTTCCGTGAATTCATTAAGGAACAAGTGGTGGAACATCGGAAAGAAGGAATGGACGTTTTCAAATCACCCAGACCGGGTGATGACCAAATGAACTAAAAACCTCTTATCCAAATCGGAAAAAAGAGCAAATAACAAAGTACTAATTAGTTATTTAGATTCCCTAAATAACTAATTAGGAACTTTTATGAATAGGTATTAAAACTTTAAAACATGACAATTCAAATAAATACTGACAAAACAATTACTGGAGAAGAAAGAAGTAGCGATTTTTTTAGTTCTCAAATTGCCGAAGCATTAGAAAGGTTCGAATCTCATATTACCAGAATCGAGGTTCATTTAAAAGATGAGAATGGAAAAAAAGATGGATTTAAAGATATCTCGTGTCTACTAGAAGCTAGACTTGAAGGCAGACAACCCATTGCTATCAGTAATCAGGCAAACTCTATTGATCTTGCCGTAACAGGAGCCATTGATAAAATAAAAAGTGCTATTGAAACTATTGTTGAAAAAAAACAAAATCATTAATATTTATAAAAAATTAAATATACGATTGATATTGAAGCAACATATAAAATGACGGGTAATGAAAAAAGATGCCTTTTGGAAATCTAGTTGAAAGTTAGAATTGATAAAATATTGTGTATGATTTTTTAACTAGATCATACGCTGTTACAATAAGGTAATTATCCAACCAATATATAAAATTTAGCGTATACTCCCTGTATCTTACTTACCCAAATCTAACCATAAAATTAACGCAAGTACTGCGCTACCTTTCATATGTTTTTGAGTGAATTTCAGGTATTCTTGCCAGCTGGCAGGTAGGTCTTCAAATTATAGGTTATCGCTGATAGGTGCATTACTCTATTCGCTTGTTTTAATCCTGTCCTATTTCTTTAAATGGTTATACTTAATAAATCTTCTATTCTACTATTGCTAACATCGCCTCTTTTGTCAATTTTGCTTTTTTGTCTCGGCCATACATAAGAGGATAATGGGTTTTATTAGGAATGGTGTAGCTATTTTTTCAAGACAATCCATCGATAATCCCATAAAATATAACCCTATAAAATTTACCACGTTTCCTTAAGAAAATATGAAAGAGCTCCTTATGCATCGAAGGTAAATAATGCACCATACGAACACTATAATAAATTATGCATTGTGAAGCACCTATGTGGCATTCATTCTTGTTAGAAAGTATTTATCTAGATTACACAATAATTCATACTCCTAAGGGTAGACAGATTGTTGCATAGACCATACCCATTCTAAAGCCTATTATGATGGCTTCCAATGAACATAATTGTCCATTTGCAACACCCGTTGCAATCATAGCTTCAAGGCTTATAGTCCTAGACCTTCAACTCAATTAAATTTACTACCATAAGATTTAAAGGATGAATTACCATTTTAGCTTACATCGGTTTACCCAAAAAACCGTATTACTGCTCTTTTTAATAGGAACAAATACTGTTTTCTCACAAAAGCCCATTCCAAAACAATCGGATAGATTGCAACAGTATTTAGGATTCTGGGTTAGTTCAATTGATTATAAAACGGATAGTGTGGCCAAGGCACCTCTAATCAAAATGAACAACTATCCTAAAATAGATCATACCACAATGGCCGTAGATGTGTTTCAACGGGATGGCGAAATCTACAATCATACCTTAACAGAACTTATTGGATACGACACCAAGACCGATTCACTTTTTGCTTTGGGTAAAAGTGCTCAAGGCCAAATGTTCCTTGGTACAGGAGCGTTTACCACCCAAAGCGACTGGATAATGAAAGACCGGGACTTTACAGGAAAAGAAACCATGACAGTTAGTTTTGATTTTAAAAATCAAACTGATGTATACCTAAAGGGAGTAAATCCGCAGAACGAAATGCTTTGGCAAACGCGCTATATCAAGAAAAATCCAAAGCATAAAAATATAGGAATACAGTTAGTTTCAGTGCATGAAGAAATGCAGAAGAATCCTAAAGAGACCCTGAAGTACCTTGATAGAATGGGCTATAGCTATATTGAAACTTTTGTTTATAAAGATCGTTCGTTTTATGGACTATCTCCCATGGATTTTAAAAAACTGGTGGAAAAAAATAACCTGAAATTCACGGGATCCATGACGTTTTACGACCTCCCTTCCGATGACCATCAAGCTTGGAAAAAAGCTATGAAATGGTGGAAGGAATGCATCGAAGACCACAGGCAAGCAGGTGTGGAATACCTTACCATATCCAATAATCAAATTAAAGAAATTGAGACCCTTTCCGAACTCAAAAGATATGCTGAGTACTACACGGCTATTGGAAAACTTTGTAAAGAAAGAGGAATCAGGTTCGCTTACCATAATCATTCCGATGAATTTAAAACGGTAGAAAACAAGGTTGTTTATGACTACCTCCTAGAAAACACAGATCCGGAATATGTTAGTTTTCAAGCCGATCTGTATTGGATGCATTTTTCACAAATAAACCCCATTGACTACTTTAAAAAATACAAGAACCGGTTTATAAGCTGGCATGTAAAAGATTACAAAGAACTTGGCCAGAGCGGCAAAATGGATTTTGAGCTCTACTTTGAATACACAGAAACTGCGGGCGTCAAATATATTGTGGCTGAAGTGGAAGCCTATAATTACCCCGTGTGGTATAGCATTAACGCAGCTTGGAACTATTTATATTTTAACATATTATAACCATCATTCTCAACACGTAAACGTTATGAAAACAAGAATTTTATCATTAACCTGTTTTATCATTTTCACTTGCAACCAAATGGCTTTTGCTCAAGACCAATTTAAGGTGTTATTGTTTACCGTACAAGATACTTGGCATTATGAGTGCATTCCCACTGCGGTAGCTGCTTTCCATAAAATGGCTACTGAACATCAGTTTAAGTTTGATTGGACGCAAAGCCCAGAAGATCTTGCCCTAAAATTACCATCTTACGATGTGGTTGTATTTTTAAATGCTGATGCTGATATCTTAACTGATGACCAGCTTGAAGTACTAAAAACACACCTCCACAACGGCAAAGGTTTTGTGGGAGTCCACTCTACTTCTGATAGTAAAATTAGAAACCTTTGGTTTGATAATCTTGTAGGCGGAGTTTTTAAAGACCATCCCCAATTTCAGGCAGCGGTACTAAAGAATCACGATGTAAATTTCCCGTCTAACCTACACCTACCCGAAAAATGGTTGTGGAGTGAAGAATGGTATAATTTTGAACTCTTAAAATCAGAACATATTAAAGTACTCCTTTCCGTAGATGAAAACACCTATGATTACCAAAAAGGATACGACGAAATACCGCTTAAAGGTATGGGCAAAAACCACCCTATCGCGTGGTATCAATTTTACGAAGGAGGGCGCTCATTTTATACTACACTTGGTCATAAACCAGAAGCCTTTCATAATCAAACGTATTTAGACCATTTATTTGGTGGTATCTATTGGGCTGCGAAAGGCGATAAAAAATAAACTTTTTATTGACAGAGCGCTATGGTATAAATTTAATGGTCGGTATATCACTATTTCGAGAAACAGCCCCTTTTTATCATCTGTATTCGCTTTTAATGCTTTTTTTAATCAACAAATCATCACCTAAATTATAAACCAAACTTATGTTAGCAGGACATTATACCACCGCTTTAATCGCAAACCAAAAATTTCCAAAAGGAAGTTTACTCTATTTTTTAATAGCCTCACAGTTGCAGGATTTATTGTGGTTCACGTTTCATATAGTTGGTTTAGAACCTACAGGACCCAGTGATGTATTAGATACTACGTTGAGCAACATGAAGGTTGATATGCTGTATAGTCACGATTTACTTCCACAAATATTTTGGTTGGTTGTCATCTTTTTAGTTGGTAAAATTTTATTCAAGAGCACCCAAATTGGAGTTGTGGGCGCTGCTTTAGTCGCTGGGCACTTTATACTAGATTTCTTTTCAGGGCACCCACATCATCTATTTGGAGCAGAAACTCCAGCGGTTGCTCTAGGACTTTATGCCTCAAATATTTACTTAGCAATAGCTATAGAAGCCATTTTCTGTATTCTTATCCTGTGGTATTTCTTTAAACAAGAAGCCCAAAACGGAGTTCAACATACCTCGAAAAACAAAGCTTCAATTATAGGCCTGTTCGTGTTTGGTATTGTTTTTATGCTATCGATTGCAACAACTTCATTTAGACAATTACTTAATATTCCCAATTTTGATTTAGGCTTCAATTCAAACATACCTACGTTAGTACTTACCTACATAGGAATGATTTTTTATCTAAATTATTTCGTGCCGAAATTACACCTTGATGAAAACAATCTCTAAATAAAGACTACGGTCTTTTGTAGCAAAAAAAATTGCTAATGGTAACTACGCAAGAAAATTAAAAAAACAGATTTTAATCTTCAAACCCGAATAAACCGCCTATTCTTTAGTTAGCTTTTTCAGCATCTCAACAGCATTTTTATTTTCCGAATTTAAGTCAAGAGATTTTTTGTAGTTCAAGATTGCTAATTCTTCCTTACCCAATTTCATATAAGTTTCGCCCAAACTATCATAGACATTCGAAGAAGTTGGATATTGCTCTGAATTCAATAATAACACCTGCAAAGCTTCAGAAAAATGACCCTTTCTCATTAAACCATACCCAACACTATTCATAGCATATTCATTCATCCACGTGTCTTTAAATCCTTCTTCTTTTAATGCTTGAAACCTTTTAACAGTTTGTTGAATTTTAGGAATACTATCTTTTTCATAATTATGATAGAGTATCTTATTCATTTCTTTTTCTAAAGATTCTTTTTTAGTAGCCAAAATTTCAATATCAAACATTAACGTTTCTTTAGCTGGAATACCAGTACCCCCTTTTTCGCCATAAGCCAAATAATAGGGCATAATAAAAATTCCTCTATCTCCTACTTTCAATATCGAGAGTGCTTCATTATAACCTTTTATTAAATTTTTTGAGGGATATTCACTAGCAAAAGTTCCTTCCCTATCTCTAGAAGAGTCTAGTTTTTCTCCATTAGATAGCCAAAGAGTATAATGTTGAATTGCTATAGCGCCTGAATCAATAGCCCGTCCTTCTCCCTTTTGTGTCAAAAAATATTTCAGCCCAGACGTAGTCGTTATAGTATCTTTAACTTGCGAAAATAATAAGTGACAGACTAGAGTAAAGAAGACCGTTAAAAAGCTTTTCATAATTTGATAGTGTATATTTTCCATAAATATACTACTTAAAATCGTATTTAATTTATACACAAACTTAATTAGAAACAGCTAAACTTAGAGGCTAGTACACATCTACTCCTGAAAATTCTAAGAAGTTTTTTGTCTATTTTATAATTACTAAAGTAGCTATGTGAGTAGAGAATTAATCAAACAGTAAAACATTATAAAATAGTTTCAAAAACATTTTCAATTGAATAAATCAGCCCTAACTTTAATAAAAACAGTAGGAGTACGAATTGTAATCCTTACATTAACTAGTTGCGGGTTTTTTAATGTGATCTCAAAACAATATTATTTTACTTCTCAAAGTGGGGTTAGACCTGAAAAAAATTGGTTCCAACCAAAAAAGACTCTTATGTCTTAAAAATACAGGATATAACAAAAACAGATGGTGTTTATCTGTTTTGTTCCGTTTGGGATAAAGAGGATTTACGATATAAACTAGCGAATTGTAATAGCGAAAATGCAAATTTCTTTTATTCGATTTTTTAAAAATGGTCGATTTTTAATAAACAATTTAGATCCTAAAAAAAATCATCTAGAATAGTGTAATCACCTCCATGATTAGAATATACACGGAGGTGATTATAAACCATTAAGGTATCAGCATTCACTGTTTTTCTTTCTCAAAATTTTAACTGACTACAGCGCTACTAGTACTTTGTTTATAGTGTATATTCAATCTTTACTCCTCCAAACCAGTTTCTCGGCATTCCAGGGTAATAATAACGAGGTTCTGCACCACCAAACCCTACGGCATTTATAAGAATGGATGAAGCATAGGCTTCATCCGTAAAATTATTTACACCTGCATTAACTCCAATGGTAAGATGATCTGTAATATTATTTTTATAGGACAACTTAGCATTAAAAATAGTATACGCTTCAGAGTACAATGTATTTTCATCATTAAGAGGCATATCTCCTATATGAAGTACATTGGCATTCAGACTAATATTTTTAAGTCCAAAACGTATTCCTCCGTTTACTTTTTTATTAGGTACTCCTGTTAGTTCGTTACCTGAATAATTAGCTGTTCTATCTACAAAATCAATAAATCTATGCTGTGTGATTTCAGCATTAATATATGGAGAGACAATTAAGCCATTTATAAAGGTATGCGTGTATGACATGGAAAGTTCGAGTCCCTTATGTTCTGTTTTTCCTGCATTCCTGCCTATATACTGATCATCACCTACTCGCTCAGCCACCAATAAATTATTTATATCAAGTAAATAAGCTGATAGTTGCAGGTGCAATGCACGATTAAATACATAGACTTCACTGCCTATTTCATAATTAAAACCTGTTTCGGGACCAAGATCGGGATTAATAATACCTTCTGGAGTTAATGTTTCTTCAATAGACGGGTAATTAAATCCTCGGCTTACATTAACATAAGCGTTTGTATTTGAATTTAATTGATATAATACATTTAGATTGGGAGCAAAAATAGGATCAAAATTACGATTGGCATCCTTATTATCCGCTCCAGTATTAAATACATCTGTAAAATCATAATTGGTCTTATTAATATTTACACCTAATTGCGCTTTTAATTTTTCAGTAATAGGTAGCGTTATTGTGGCAAAAACATTTAAGTTATTTCGGTTTTCCATATTGTCACTTAGCAGTGAACCTTCTAAACTACCACTCCCATTAGTACCCTCGTATAAATTTTCTTTAGTTTTCCAATGGTATTTATCCCTATAAAATTCTCCTCCGAAACTTAAATTTGCTTTATTTTCCAAAAACAAAAAATCCTTTGCAAAGAGTGTTCGCATCCCGTAACTATCAGTGAATTCGTCTAAAATATTAAATGGACGTGGTTCATAATGATCTAAATAATTATAAAAAATAGCCGTTGTATTACTGAAATTTTCAGAAAATAGATGTGTATAATGTAGCCCTGCGAGCACTTGCTTATTATCCTCATAACCTTGAGCAGTGCCCCAAGTAAATGCCGCTTGGGTAGGGTCTTCTTCAAAAGCTGTTTTACTAATAGAACTCGGAATTTGCGCGTTATAATCGGTATAATTAAACAATACTCCAATTTTGTTTTTTTTATCAAAAGAGTAGCTAGAATTTAAAAAAACAGTACTCCGCTCATACGTACTATTGTCTCGAAAACCATCAAACTGCATATGATCATAATTTAGATTGAATGTTGATTTATTAGCTGCTGTAGCGATAGAAACGCTATTTTTTATCAAGCCAAAACTTCCTACTGTATTAGTGCTTTTTAAATAGGTTTCACCTGCTGAGGCTTGCTTTGAATTCAGCAATAATGTGCCCCCTAGATTAGTTCCGTATTGGGTAGCTTTTGGGCCTTTTACTACTTCTATATCTGAAATATCTTCAGCATTGAAAGCATCAATAGCGGTAGATCCAGCACCATTCGTGATGGGAATACCATTATAATAAGCTCTAACTTTATTCGTCCCATATAACGTACGGGATCCTACCCCACGGATCACAATTCTATTTGTATTCAGGGCACCGCTTTGTATATAAACCCCAGGTGTCTCATTTATAGCAGAGACTAAATCAATAGGACTGTATTGATCCAATTTAATTGCTGTGGTCTTAGCGGTTGGAATGATAATCTTACTTTGCTTTTGATAGGTAGATAATATAATCACTTCCTCAAGAGCTTGTGTATTTTCTAAAGCAGACAGCTGAAATACATTGCTGTTTTTAGATATTACAAATTCTTTACTGTAATAACCTGGATGTTGGAGCTTAATTTTTAAAGGGAGCTGATACGTTTCCGCTATTGTAAAAACACCTGCTGCATTTGTCTTGGAAATAACTTTATTCTTCCATAAAATAGCAACATCTAGAATTGGAGTATGTGTTTCGTCAATGACGCGACCACTAACATTTTGAGCATATGTTTTAGTTGTTGTGGTGCATAAAAGAATACCCACCATTAATAAGTTTAACGATAAAAATTTCATGTTGTTCTAAGCTTGGTTGTTAGGAACTATTTGATATAACTTACTTTCCAGATGGTATTACCCGAATCATCATTTACTAATAAATCTCCTGTAGGCATAACTGTAACGCAAACGGGTCTTCCATATACTTCGGTATCATTGTTTTCTGAAATAAATCCGGTAAGAAAATCTTCTGGTGCAGACATGGGCTTGCCATCTTCAAAAGGAATAAATACCACCCGATATCCTGAAAGCTCCGAGCGGTTCCAAGAACCATGTTGCCCTACAAATACGCCATTCTTATATTTTTCTGGAAAACTATCTTGATCATAAAACGTTAACCCTAAAGAAGCGGTATGTGGCCCTACAGACACATCTGGAACAATAGTTTTTGCCACTAAATCTGGTGCTTTTCCTTTTAGCCTAGGATCAGGAATGGCTCCATAATATGCATAAGGCCAACCATAAAAGCCTCCTTTTTTTACACTAGTAACATAATCTGGCACCAAATTATCTCCAATTTTATCACGCTCATTCACAGCAGTCCATAGCGCACCATTTACTGGATTCCAGTCCATTCCAACTGGGTTTCTTAATCCACTAGCATATATTATTTCGTTTCCTCCATCTATATCTACTTCTAAGATATTAGCACGACGAACCTCTTCTTCCATACCATATTCTGCCACATTACTTGCCGAACCCACAGAAATATAAATTTTATCTTCAGTTTTATTCGTGATAATATTTCGCGTCCAATGATTATTATACCCCCCTGCAGGAAGCGCTACAATTTTTTTTCCCTCAGAAGGATTCAATTTCGTTTGTCCGGCTTTGTAAGGATATCGATACAGACCATCTGTATTTGCTACGTAAAAATTATCCTTGATAATTAACATCCCCAAAGGTTGTTTCAATTCTTCAAGAAAAGTTTCTCGCATTTCAATCGTACCATCGTTATTGGCATCTCTTAACAAAGTGATCTTACCTGCACTATTTTTTGTATTGGCCTCACACACAAATATATCGCCGTTTGTGCCAATATAGGTCCAACGCGGATTTTGGAATCCGTCTGCAAATTTTGTGACTTCAAATCCTTCTGGAGCGATTGGCATCTTACCCGCGGGCCAATCTACAAGCTTATTTTGTTTGCTTACAGATTCTGTAGCATATGGTTTTGGTAAAACCAGTGCGCCAATCGCAGTTTGTACTGTATCTGCTGGTTGTTGAGAAATCATCGCTTTCACATCTTCAGATACTTCTATTTTATTTTTCTCTTTAGATTTACAGCTAAAGAATACCGTTGCAATCGTAATAAATAATAAGGTAGTAGTTTTCTTCATGATTAAAGTTTTTATGAAAATATAAGATTCATGATAGGTGTATTAACTCAATCGCTATTTTAAAAAAAAAATAACATAATTAATGTCATCTCATTCTGATTTTTTATGGTGGTGATACATCAAAAATTAGAATTTCAGCTATCCTAATGCCCAAGAGAGTTGGTGTAAACCAGCATTAAGCAGCTAAGAAAAATACCTTTCAAGAGGCAAGAGCATTAGAACTATTATTTTTCCAAAAAGTATCCTGAACGGTTTTTAAGTACTTTTAACATTCTCTCATTTCTCCTCAGAAATAAAATTTAACTTTAAAACTATAGCTTTAATTTACGGACTAAACTTAGAGATATATGCTGTAATTGTTTTCACTATTTTACACCATATTAAAAATTGCTTGACATCTCTTTTGTTTGAAAAACCAAATTTTATTTCTTACATAAAGAAAGAGGTCTAAACTTTAGATGTTAATAAAACTATAAAATTAGGTACACTTTTTATATCTTTAGAAATGGATAAGGATGATTGATACAATACATTTCTTAAAAAGAACAACTTTACGTTTTCTTTTTGATGGTATTTAATGATTCTTCTACCAAAAAAACTAACTGACAAATGCAGCACCCCCCCTCCAATATATTCTTTGCCACAGTATTTTTTATACTTCTGGCACTGAACCTTAATGCGCAGTCTAAAAATCAATTTTTAGAAAAAATTGGAATTGAAAATGGACTTTCATCCAATTATCCTACTTGTGTTATTGAAGACTCTAAGGGGTTTATTTGGATTGGCTCCAACAACGGTTTAAACCGCTACGATGGGTATCAATCTAAAATATTTAAGTATGACCCAAACAATAGTAATACAATCTCAGAAAATTGGGTAACTAGTCTCCTAGAAGATAAAGAAGGTAATATATGGATTGGCACAGAAGGTGGCGGGCTTAATCATTATAATACAGCTACAGACGTTATCACGAGATTCACTCATAAAAAAAACGATTCAACGTCTATCAGCAGCAACATAGTACATCGCATATACGAAGATAGCCAGTCAAGATTGTGGTTAGGAACAAAAAATGGTTTGAATTTGCTGGATCGTGACAAGCTAAGCTTTCAACATTGGATCCAACCCAATAAATGTCAACATTGTGAATTTTCTTTGAAAGCAATAACAGAGGATGAGAAAGGCAACCTTTGGATCGGAGATGAATTTCAAGGACTGTATTACTTTACTCCCTCAACTGGTAAATTCACTCGGCCTCATTTAAATGATTCTGATGAAAATATTCTTCCTTCAAAATTTATAAACGATTTGTATTTTTCAAAAGGGATGTTATGGGTGGGTACCGATAATGGATTAGCTATATTAAATACTCGAACTAGCCCCTTTTCCCCGGTGTCATTAGATGGCAAACATAAAAGTGCTGCTAGCGATATCTGTATCTGGAAAATTTATAATGATCAGAACGGGAGCATTTGGTTGTGTTCAAATGGCAATGGTTTAATAAATTATAATTTAAAGACCCACGAGATAACCATTTATAAGGCAGATGGCAACTCTCCGTATAAAATTGGCAGTAATTCAGTAGAAGATGTGCTCGTAGACAAATCTAGAAATATTTGGATGGCCACCACAGGTAACGGCTTGAACAAATTCAATTTAAAAAATTTGAACTTTCATCATTGGGAAAAAGATGATGATAATAGTAATTCGTTGGTGAACAATAACGTCCGAGCAATGTTGCAGGATCTAGACGGCACCATATGGATAGGAACCAACAATGGACTCAGCAGATTTAATCCTGAATCTAAGCGGTTTAGAAATTATATAAATGATTTTAATTACAGAGCTGATGTAAATACTACGAAAATTCGTGCTATTTATCGTTCTCAAAACAACGACATATGGGTGGGTACACAAAGTGGCGGACTCTATACATACGATCGAAAGCAAGATAAATTTAGCTTAGCATTGGGTTTTGCAGATAGCCCTTTGGCATCTAAAATAGGACATATTCAAAGCATTTATGAGATTAAGGAAGGGCAACTAATCATTGGAACTGTCGGAGCTGGCCTGATCACCTACAATACTATTAACAGGGAACTTAAACGTATCTATGCCAATGGTGAGCCCAGTACCTTCTTATTTAACTTAGATGTAAAATGCATGCTAAAAGCCTCTGAATCCGAGTTATGGATTGGAAGTGACAGTGGATTACTTTTGTTAAATATGAATACTCTTACATTAGAATCCTATGAATATGAAGAGGGGTGTACAAACTGTATTATTGGAAACAAAATTCGTTCTCTGTACCGGGACGAGAACAATAAATTATGGATTGGAACTAGAAGTGGTTTAGCGCTTTTTAATCCAGAAACTAAAAAATTTAAGAACTACAGCACCGAAAATGGCCTACCTAGCAATATTATCTTTGGTATTCTCCCTGGTAGTGATGGAAATGTATGGCTGACCACTCCCAACGGGTTATCAAAAACAGACCCTCAAAAGATACAATTCAAAAATATTACGATTCCTGGAAATAACATCTTAGATATGGGGGGGCATACGCTAGGATTAGATGGAAACCTAATTGTTGGAGGTACCGCTGGATTTACCATTTTCAATCCTAGTGATATAAAAAGTAATCCATACATTCCGAATGTTGTTTTTACAGAGATTAAGATCAATAATGAATCTATGTCTTTTGATCAAAGCATTTCCGAATTAAAAAGCATGGATTTATCCTATAGCCAAAATAATATCACCTTTGAATTTTCAGCACTAGAATTCACCAATTCACAGTTCAATAAATACAAATACAAACTAGAAGGATTTAACGATCAATGGATTGAATATGGTAGTAAGCATGATTTGACTTTTACCAACCTAGATCCAAAAACATATGTTTTGAAGATAAAAGGATCTAACAACGAAGGGGTCTGGAATGAACAAGAGACTTCACTAACCATTACTATTAGTCCACCTTGGTATAAAACACTATGGTTTAGAATACTTAGTCTTTTACTCATTATAGGATCGCTTTTTTCCTTCTATTATTTACGGATTAAAAGGTTAAAGAGAACAAAAACCATCCTTCAAAAGGAGGTGACCAAGCAAACTAAAGAATTAGTACGTAACAACAAAAAGCTAGAAGAACTAGATAGAGAAAAAGATGGAATCATCGGGATTATGGCCCATGATCTCCGGAGTCCTCTGAACAATATTCATGGACTTACCCAATTACTAGAGAGTAATGAAAATTTAGATGAAGAGCAAAAAACATATCTAAAATACATTAATAAGTCTGTAAACAGTGGCAATAGTTTAATAACAGATTTGCTGTTTATGAGTAACGTTAATCACCCTGAAAAAACAATTGAATTAGCAGATATAGAGCTTTCTGAATTTATTGACGAATGGGAAAAAAGCTATATCACTAGATTAGATAAAAAAGATCAAAAACTAAGAAAATTTATTGATAAAAAACAACTGATAATTCATGCAGACCATAAACTGGTAACTCGTATTTTTGATAACCTGATGACCAACGCTATAAAATTTTCAGATAAAGGTAGTACCATTGATTTATCTGTGAATTCTAGCAATGGTCTCGTCCATATTTCATTCAAGGATTACGGTCCTGGTATGTCTGAAGCTGATAAAAAAAGAGCTTTTAAAATGTTTCAAAAACTCTCTGCACAACCAACCGATGGTGAAAGTTCTCATGGATTAGGTCTGGCAATAATTAAAACACTGGTTGAAAAACTAGAAGGATCTATCATAATACAAAGCACATTGGGGCAGGGCACAGCGTTTATCATCAGTTTACCTGAAAAATGAATATAAGCACCCACTAGTATCCGTAAAACCTTAGATAGCTTGCTCCAATATAACAAGCGATAGAATGCACCCCAGCTTAATCGTAATAAAGCTTGGCCGTTTATTTAAAAATTAACGGAATATTTACTATGTGTGGTATAACTTTTGTGACCTATTTATTTTTTTAAAACATCCGTATGCGGAAACGAGTAAACCTTTTCCTCATGTAGCACTGATAGTTAAACTTTTTTCACATAATTTAAATGACCACACCCATGAGACACTTCTATTTTAAATTCTTTCTTATTTTGTTTTTACCATTTTCCATGCATGCTCAAACCTTAGATACACTCGTAGATGTTGGAGGTTACCATATGCATTTCAAAATAATAAAAGGAGAAGGGACTCCAATTCTTTTTGAATCAGGAGCGGATAGTGATGGTACTGTATGGGACCACCTATTAGAGAAAATACATACGGTTACAGGTACAACGTTAATCACATATGACCGATCAGGATTTGGGAAAAGTGAAGTAAATCCATCGCTAAAAAATGATTCAGATTTTGGTATACTCAACGGAATTACAGAACTGGAGACAGGGCTTTCAAAGCTGGGTTATAACAAGGACCTTATTTTAGTTCCTCATTCCTATGGCGGATTTTATACAACGCTTTACGCATCCCGTCATCCGAACGACGTAAAATATGTCGTACGGATAGATGCCAATTTAGTAGCACACTATACTGATGAAGTACTTCAAATGATGGGTGCACAGGGAGTTCCTCCTAAAACCCCTGAGACACTGGGCAGTTATTATCTTGGAACAACCTATCCTGAAACCGTTAAACTATTACGTACAATTGATTTTCCGTCTAACGTACCTGTTATAGATATTACTTCCCCAATTAATAGAGGGTTTCCTGACTTTTATTGGACACTCGTACAAAACGCACATAAGGATTTTGTGGATGCGCAACCCAATCGGGTTCAACTTATTGCTGAAGGAAGCGGTCACAATATACATTTAGATAATCCGGGGCTAGTCATTAATGCAATTATTAAAGCATACGCACAAACGTTAAAAGAGAACGATAAAAAAGTACTGTTACAAAAAGCATTGGATAATGCCATTGTGTTAGCTATTGCCGCTAAAAAAACAGAAACAGAAAATAATCATTCAGAAAGTGATTTGAATGATTGGGGATATACATTTATAAACAACCAAGAAATAGAAAAAGCTTTACAGGTTTTTAAATTGAGTACTATGCTATTTCCTGATAGTTTTAATGCTTTTGATAGTTATGGCGAAGCTTTATTGCTTTCCAATAATAAACCAGAAGCTATTAAAATGTACGAGAAATCCATTGAATTGAATCCAGAAAATGAAAATGGAAAAGCAGTCTTATTAAAAATAAAACAAGAATAACAAGATCTAGTATTGCCAATAATTCCATCAAAAATGAAATACGCTTATAGAATTCTACTTCTATTTTTAATCTGTTCCTGTGGAGACCAGCAATCTCCTCAAAAAACAGAGGCAACAGAGACACTGACTACAGAAGCAGATGAAACAAGATCTCAAGAAAATACCTTCCTAAAGATCCTCGGAACGATTCAAGATGCTGGTTCTCCTCATATAGGTTGTACAAAAGACTGCTGTAAAGATTTATTTGACCATTCAGACAAGAATGGACAAGTGGTTGCATTGGGCTTGGTTGATAATGACCATGGTGAAAAATATTTATTTGAAGCTACTCCTGATATCACAAGGCAAATGAAGGCCTTAGTAAAAGATGATATTCTAAATACAAACGAGATGGTAGACGGAATTTTCTTAACCCATGCGCATATTGGTCATTATACCGGCTTAATGTATTTGGGTAAAGAAGCTACCAATGCAAAAAATGTTGCTGTATTTGCTATGCCTAGAATGAAGAAATATTTAGAAACAAATGGTCCTTGGAGTCAGCTTGTTTTAAATAACAACATTTCGTTGACTCCTATTGAAAATGAACAATCTATTTCTCTTTCTCAAAATATAACAGTGACTCCCTTTTTAGTACCCCACCGAGATGAATATTCTGAAACCGTTGGCTATAAGATTCAAGGACCTAATAAAACCGCATTATTCATACCAGACATAGATAAATGGAATAAGTGGGATAAAAGTATTGTCGCAGAAATTAAGAAAGTCGATTATGCCTTTTTAGATGCTACATTTTATAGCGGAAAAGAAATAGACAATCGTGATATTTCTCAAATCCCACATCCTTTTATTATTGAGAGTCTTGAGCGCTTTAAAGCATTGGATACTTTGGAAAGAAATAAAGTGATTTTTATTCATTTTAATCATACCAATCCGGCAATTAACTTAGATAGTAATGAAGCAAAGGATATTTTAGATCAAGGATTTAACATTGCAAGGATTAATGACGTATACGGCTTATAACTATTGGCTTTGGTAAGCACTATGAAATAAACTAATCATTACACTGCAATGAATTATTCGTACTTGCGTTTTGATATAATTAAGGCATAGAAAAATCATATGAGAATAATATCCTACTCACAAAAAAGAATAGTTCAAGATACTGAAACATACTTTAAAGAAGTAATTGAAAAATATAATTTTTCAGTTCATCAACGTCTGGCTGCAAAATTAAATAAATCAGAAGACTTAAATGTTTTCTTGGAAAACGACTACTTGGTTATTTGTCTTGACTTTGATGAATCTTATTCGTTTCTAAATATCAATTTTCAGTTTTATTTCAAAGTAGATTCAGAGTTCGAAGAAATTGAAAAAAAAGCAATCCACTCACTTTTACATATTGATGATAATGCTTTAATAAAATGGACGACAGCCTACAATGATTCTAACCAAAACTCGATACAAAAAGAATATAAAGAGGGCTTATATGAGTTACAATTGACCAATGATTTACTTATTACATTTTATAACAATTTACTTGATGGCTCTCTAAGTTATTACAACTATTCAAGTTTTAATTATAAGCCTAAAAATTGGTTCCTACTTTATTTTAGTACTAGGCTACTAACTGCTGCTTCTTTCCTTATAGCCCTAGTTGCTGCGGGAGAAAGACTTTTTGATCGTTGGGAGGAACTTTCCATTAAAGCAATTATCGTTATGTTGTTTTTAACGGGTATCACCTATTTTGTATACCTAATTAAATTAAAACAGGTGGTCAAGAATGGTTTTTATACTAAAAAAACAATTGAATACCTGGAACCTGTAGGCTATGCCAATGCAGTACTATTGGCTTTATTCTTTGGCTATGTGTTCGCTGACTCAAATATATTAAACACAACCGCTATTGTAAGCATCACAGTAATCTTTTCACCTTATATTTTTAATTGCTACAAGCTTTCAAAAATTAGACAGTATTATTATATCTCATAGCACTAAAAACTTCACGAGTCCAAAAAAAAATTAATACTACAAACGCTCATTTTAAAAATGACAGTTTCAAATACAAAAAAGGCTATCTGATCTAGATAGCCTTTTTTTATTCAATTGTCTCGTCCTGAAATAAGTTGACATAAAATCGACTTATTCATGAAACGTACAATTATTACAGTAAACAAGCGTACCCAGCGCGATTATAATCTGGGCTTTAAATTAAGTGTTGTCCATCAGGTTGAAAAAGGCGAGATGACTTATAAGCAGGCGCAGAAGGCTTATGGTATTCAAGGTAGAAGTACTGTTTTGGTTTGGCTGAGAAAACATGGTACATTAGATTGGAGCAAACCTATACGCCGTCAAATGCCAAAATCAAAAGAAACACCTGCACAGAAAATCAAACGCTTGGAGAGAGAGCTTTCCGATGAAAAATTGAGGAATAAAATTCTCAACACTATGATCGACATCTCTGATAAACAGTATGGTACTGCTATTAGAAAAAAGCATTTGCCCATTCAATCCAGCGCATCCGACAAGAACAACGATTAAGTTTATCTCGTTGTTGTCGATTGTTTGGGATAAGTAGACAAGCTGTCTACCAAGCAGAAAAACGTATCATAAAAAGAGATCAAGAGTTAGTAAAAGTAAAGAACTTGGTCGAAGGTCTTCGTAAGGATATGCCCAGGCTCGGTACACGAAAGTTGTATTATTTGTTAAAGGATGAATTCGCAAAGCACAAATTAAAAATAGGAAGAGATGCCCTGTTTGGATATTTACGCTCAGAATCAATGCTTATAAAGCCAAGGAAGAATTACACCAAGACAACAAACTCTAACCATTGGCTTAGAAAACATCCTAATCTGATGAAAGAAATCAAAGTTTCTAGACCAGAGGAATACTTCGTCAGTGATATTACATACATTAAAAGTAGGGAGCGTACACATTATCTATCCTTGGTGACCGATGCCTATAGTAGAAAAATAATGGGGTATCATCTTAGTGACGATATGAGTGCCGAGAATGTGGTAAAGGCAGTAAAAATGGCGAACAACAATAGATTAACGAACAAAGATATAATTCATCATTCCGATAGAGGATTGCAGTATTGCTCGGCCATATACCAAAAAGAACTACAGCTAAGTAATATGACCGCATCAATGACAGATGGGTATGATTGCTACCAAAATGCATTGGCAGAACGAATGAACGGCATATTGAAAGGGGAATTCTTAATCTATAAATGTAACAGTGGCAAAGAGTTGAAAAAGCTCGTAGCAGAATCAATAAGAACGTATAATAACAAAAGACCACACTTGAGTCTAAAATATAAAACACCTAACTTTATACACAACAAAAAACCAGAGAAGCTAGCTTCTCTGGTTTAATATTAATTATTTAAAAACTGTCAACCTATTTTAGGACGACTCAAATTTAATACGGAATCTATTTCATAACTTTTACGTCAATTGAAATTCTTTGAGCATTAAGCATATTTATTTTAAATGCACCAATCTTACCTTCGGCAGTTTCAAAAAGAACCACTTCTCTATACGTTATAGATTGTGCTTCATTATCATCCGAAACTGTCAAATCTTTTAGTAAGGTATCATCTTCCATAGCATCAAATTCGGCTACAGTCATAGCAACATTGCTCACTTGTATTTTAGTAGACTTTGCCCCTTCAATCTCGCTAAGAACATCATCAGCATCTGGGCTATTAAAAGCAATAAATGCTTGATTGGTTGCAGATACTATATCAATATCCGCAATATTATCTGCGCTAATCTCAGCATAAGCATACGTTTCGCCAGTTGCTGTAGAAAATGCAATTCCATAATCTTCGGTATCAGAATCATCTAGTTTTAATTCAATTCCCGCATAAGATAAAATCTCGTTATTTTCTTCCACTACAGGCTCATCGTTATCTTCTGAATCTGAACAAGATGTAAATCCGATAAATAATACTAATAATGGTAATGCTAAAAATTTTCTCATTGTTAAGTTTTTATAATTATAGACTTAAAACGATAGAAATATATTCTTATTATAATCTATACAATTATATTTTATTATAAATTTATACTATTATACTTATAAAATTTGATACGTTTATAAAGGCTTTAATCAACTATTTAGAAGAATAAATGAGTATCACTAAAAGTCTAAAAAATATAGCTTATTTTAGACCTAATTAGTAGTAACTATGGTTTTGGCGCCTATGGAATGTGCTAAAACTAGGTCTATTTTAAATAAGTAAATAGGTATTCTATTCTATGAAAATTTTAAAAAAAACATTGAAGTGGTTCTTGTATTTTCTACTCATTCCAATAAGCTACCTCCTTGTTTCCTTACTATTTGCTTCTATAACGATAGACAGAAAAGCAGCTATTAGTAGTGAAGAAAAATCTATCTACTTAAGTACAAACGGTGTTCATCTAGATATCGTGATTCCCAAAGAAAATTTAGATCTACTACTCTTGAAAGATTTGAAGTATACAGATACTGATCACTATTTATCTTTTGGTTGGGGTGATGAAAATTTTTATGTGAACACTCCTACTTGGGGAGATTTAACCTTTTCCAATGCCTTTAGAGCCTTATTTTTAAAAAGTTCAACCTTACTTCATGTAACACGTTATAGCGCAGTACGGACGGAATGGGTTGAAGTAAAAGTTAGCGCCTCCGAATTACAAAAACTAAATACCTATATACACCGAACTTTTACGAGAACTACCAATGGTTCAAATATTCTATTGAAAAATGAAGGCTATTCTTCCTTAGATGATTTTTACAAATCTAACGGAAGCTATTCTTGTTTTAACACCTGTAATAGTTGGGTAAATGTTGGCTTTAAAGAAAGTGGTATAAAATCTTGTTTATGGACTCCCTTTGATTTTGGCTTATTAAATAAACATCAATAATCACAGGTTTCAAGTGATGCACCAGAAGTAAAAAAATCTATGTTTTAAACGCGATTAAAAAACACACTACAATACGTATCATAAGATAATACCTTATTTTTAGCGTATAAGTACATTTTAACCTATATCCTTTATACCATGAGACTCACTAGTATCTTCTTATTTTTAACGTTGATATGCTGCAAAAGCGAAACAAAAAATCATCAGGATACAGAGAACTCTGTTGAAAGTATGTGGACTAGTTTCAAAAAAGCACATCCTGAGGTTCAAGGAGAACAACCAGAATCCTATTTTTTTCATGATAATAAAGAAGATGCAGACCGGTTGGCTAAGCTCATTTTAGATGGAAAAAAGAAGGCAGGTTCTGGACTCTATTTGTGGTATGAAGAAGCTAAGGCCCCATTGCCTGAGGTAGGAACAAAAATTATTATCACAAATTTTGAAGGCATTCCTCAGGCCATCATCGAAACTACAAAAGTAGATACAATTCCTTTTAATAAAGTTTCTTCAAGCTACGCTCAGATGGATATGGGAACAGAAATTGATGCCCTAAATAAATGGAAGAAAGCCCACTGGGATTTCTTTGCAAATGCTATGGAAGAAAGCGGAGAACTACCTACCGAAACGATGCTAATTGTATGCGAGCGTTTTGAAACTATTTGGCCTGAGAAAAAATAAAACACTAATCAGACCTCTTACAATCAACACAGACCATACAGGAAATCCACCATAGAAGTTGCAAAAATAGCACATCATACACGCTATAACTATACCCATATCAACACACTAAAAAACCTATAGATTCAATCTTACAATCCTTCAATTAAAAACTAATTTCAAAGCATTTCGAATTTTTAATTCAGCAAATAATTGAATAATTTTGAAGCTCGTATTAGGACATTTTTTTAGATAAAATACCTCCTTTTTTTAAAAGAAAACTTAAAGTAGAAACTCCTACTCTACTTTTTACGCATTTAGAGTAAATCTCTCGTACACGTGCCGACAGTAAGGTAGGCCGTTCTTTAAATATACGCTATTGCTTAAGGAAATAAAAAAAACCGCCATTGAGGCGGTTTTTTAGTAGTTATAAAAAAGGTTAAAATAACCTATTCGAAATCACAATCTTTACCTAAGTTTTCAAACTTAGCTAATTCATCAATTAATCCATTATTTACTTTTCCGAAAACTTCATAAGCAATTTTACCTAAAGGTAAATGCACTGGAGCTTCTTCTAATTGTGCTAATTTATAAATAGCTGCTGCCGCTTTTTCTGGATTTCCTGGTTGGTTTCCATTTAAGGCTTGTAAACCTCTTATGCGTTCTCCTACAGTACTTTCGTAATCTTCTATTTTTGTATTATCATAAGCTGCTGAACTTCCTGCCCATTCTGTTCTAAATGGTCCAGGCTCAACGTTCGTTACTTTAATGTTTAATGGCTTTAGTTCTGCTGCTAAAGCTTCACCAATACCTTCTAAAGCAAATTTAGAACCATTGTAAATTCCTAAACCTTGAGAACCTATACGTCCTGCAATTGAAGTAATATTTATAATATGACCAGAACGCTGCTTACGCATTTGTGGCAATACTTCTCTAATTGTAGTTAAAACACCAAAAACGTTTACTTCAAATTGTCTTCTAACTTCTTCATCAGAAATTTCTTCGACACTTCCCATAATACCATATCCAGCATTATTAACAACTACATCAATTTTTCCGAATTTATCAAAAATAGTTTTAACACCATCAACAATCATTTGTGTAGAAGCAACATCTAAAAGTACACCAAAAGAATTCCCTGGGCTTTCATTGTTAAACGCCTCTACTTGGGCTTGTTTTCTAAAAGTACCTACCACAATTTGTCCTTGTGCTAATACCTCTTTAGCTAACTGTTTACCTAATCCTGATGATACACCAGTAATAAACCATACTTTTTTTTCTGTATTCATTTTTATTTTGTTGATATCTTGTAAAAGAAATTGAAATATATTTTTTACAAAATTACTAAAAGTTTTATTGTTATTAAGCTTATTAGCCTCTTATGAAGGTTTTAAATCTATTTAAAAGGGTAAGTTAAAGTCCTTTTGTTCTTTTTTTAAATTGAAACCTCTCTTAATTCTGAATAATTTTATTCCTCTTTCCAATATTCTTATTAAAATTTACGCAAATTTTTATTTAGTTTATATTTTAAAAAATAGAATCCCAACCAGATAACTTACGATATAAAAGACAATTCATCCGCAGTATAATACCAAAGAAAGTATTTATGCCAATGAAGTTCTAAAAAAAATGATTGATGAACAGCTATATTTCAAGTTACTCCAATAGCTGCCCTTAAAAATGAATGGTAGCTATTTCGCTTTTTGCGCTGCAATTTCAGCTTTCGGTAAAATTAGCTTAAAAGTGGTGCCTTTTCCTTTGCCTTCTGAGGTAGCTGTTATGGTTCCGCCATGTGAAATTGCAATTTGTTTTACCATATAAAGCCCTAGGCCAGTTCCTTTTACATTCACGTGAAAACGCTCAAAGGGTGTAAATAATTTTTTTAAAGCTCGCTCATCCATACCCAATCCATTATCACGTATTAAAAAGCTATTTGTATCGCCATTCACCTCGTATGTAATCGTGATTATTGGGGTTGGTTGGTCTCCCATATATTTCACTGCATTATCTAAGAAATTGCCAAAAATTTGGATGATTCTATTGCGATCGCCAAAAATTTCGGGTAGGTTTTCGGCAATATTGAGTTCTATATTCTCCATACTAAGTTTCCCCTTAATAAGATCTCTTGATAAATTCAATATTTCGTTCGTTTTCAATAACTCATTTTTATTCTCAATTTTACCCAGCCTTGCAATTTCTGTAATGTCCTCAATTAATTCATTCATATTATTACAGGAAACATCTATCAATCCTAGATACTCTTCTATATTCGGAAATTCTTCCATCACAAGTTCCAATGGTATGAGGCCAGCAATTCCTTTTATATTGTTTAATGGGCTTTTTAAATCATGGGAAACCGCAAACGTAAAGCGTTGAATTTCTTCATTTTTCAATTCCAAATCTTTTGCAGCTTCTACACTTTTGTTTTTTTGATATAATAATTCTTTAGTACGCTCCGCTACTTTCAACTCTAGCCTCCGTTGGTTTTTTTTAATAGTTCTTAATTTAATGTAATGGGCGATATAGAATAAAAAGAAAATTAGTGCTACAAATAATGACCGGAACCACCATGTTTCCCAGTAGGGAGGCGTTATGGTAATATGAAGATCTAATTCATTATTAACCCAAACTCCATCAGAATTCGTCGATTTAATTCTTAGCGTATATTCTCCAGGATTTAAGTTCGTATACGTTGCACTAGGGTTGTTCCCCACATAGTTCCAGTCTTTTTCAAAACCGTCTAAATAAAAAGCATAATTGACACTTTCTGGGTGCCGAAAGGTAAGGGCTTTGAAATCAATGTTAATTACAGATTGATCATAGTTAAAGGTGAGAGAATCTACTTGACTAATATCCTTTTTTAAAACGCCAAAATCATCATTGGGTAAAACAGGCTTATTGAATATTTTAAGCCCTGAAATAAACAAAGTAAGTTTATCTTTCCGTTTTTTAACGGCATCCGCAGTAAATATATTGAAACCGTTTATACCACCAAACACATACTCTCCTCTACTTGTTGTCAACGTTGAACTTGCTATAAATTCCTTAGACTGCAAACCATCGCCAACATCAAAATCAATTGTTTTTCCAGTACTCGTATTATACCTAATAATACCGTCTTCTGTACTTAACCATAGTTGTTTATTACCATCCGTTATAATTCCTTTAATGGCTTCATTTTTAAGTCCATCTAAGGCTGTGACCGCTTCAAAAGTATCGCTTTCAGGTAAATATTTGTTAAGTCCCCCTTGAGTACCTACCCAAATGGTATTTTCGTTATCTTGGATAATGGAATTGATGAAATCATTGCTTAATGACTTTTTACTGTGATAATGAACACTTTTCCAGGCACCATCATTTTTAGTCAACTTAAACAAACCTGAATTTAGTGTGCCAATCCAAATTTGTTCTTTGTTATCTTCAAATATTTGATACATCGAATTAATTTCGCTCCCATCCAATTCGGAAGTAAGACTAATATTTTCATGAGTATTTGTTTCTGGGTTAAATATTTGCACCCCTGCAAAATAATTAATTACCCAGATAAGGCCTTTTTTATCCTTATAAAGGTCTACTATGATATTTGATTTTAAAAATGAATTCTGAATATTCAATTCTTTAAACTCCTTAGTTTCCGTATTGAAAATAGTAATACCATTGGCCCATGTACCCACCCATAGTTCATCCTTTTTTGTTTGCAGTAATGAAAGGACCACGTCACTACCAAAGGTGTTCTCTTTTAGTGAAAAATGTGTAAATATATCTGAAGTCCTATCCCAATAATTTAAACCCCCACCATCAGTAGCAATCCATAAATTACCTTTGGCATCTTCGCTAAAAGAATTGACAAATTTATTACTCAAAGATTGAGAATTAAAGGGATCTGAGTTAATGTGTTTGAATTTAAAGAATTCCGAATCATAAAAGTTAAGACCACTTTGATATGGAGCTATCCACATCCCACCATTTCTGGTACATAATAGCGACCAAATGGAATTACCCGAAAGAGAATTTGGTTGAGTCACACTGTATTCTATGTGTCGTATCCGTTCTAAAGTCTTTGTATAGATATACAAACCGTTATTCTCCGTACCTATCCACAATTCATCATTGTTATTCTTTGCTAAAGAGCGTATGCTAAAACCAGGACTTATATCCATTTTTTTAACAAGTAGGTCTGAAGTAGCATTAACATTCAATTCAATTAACATTCCGTTACTGGTACCCAACAAAAAATTATTTTCATCTAATTGTAAGACTGTAACAATTTCTGCTGTTTCTTTAATCTCACTAAGGACTTTCATATCCTTCGTAATCACAAATATATTATACGTGGAAACAACCAAAATACGTTCCTCATCAAAGTTTATTACTTTAATAATTTTGTTGACCCTGCGATTTTCAAATTTTAGTGGGTCATAGGGAAGTATAAAATGTTTTAATTCTCCAGTTTCTGGTTGGTAGCTATAAAGGCCGTCCGATTCCGTACCTAACCATAACATTCCCGCTATTTTAGTTACGGATTCAAACCTTTTGCTTTCAATCTTTTTTGCTTCCTCCTTGAACGGATAAGGGGTTACAAGGTTTAAGCTACGATCATAGACACTTAAACCATGGTTAGAACCAATTAATAAGTTTTCATTATCCTCATATAATGAGACGATATATTCATGACTAAGACCTGTAATACCATCTAAACTTTTATTAAATATTTCAAAATCTTTTCCATCATATTTGTTCAAACCATTTCTCGTACCAATCCAGATAAATCCAAAGCTGTCTTCCAAAAGACTAGTTGCCGTACTTTGTGACATCCCTTCTTCAATATGATTAAAAGTAAGGGGCTCAGTATGTTGTGATTGTACCCCGGTGATGGAACTAAAAAGAATGAAAAAGGTGAAAAAATATTTTGGAACCATGCCAGGCCTTTAGAGATATATTTAGTTTTAACGCAATTAACAGTAAGAAATTACTTTCAATTAAATTTAATATAAAATTCCCCCCTTCAATTACTCATGATAAGAAACCATCTTTCTAATAAAAACATAATATTAAATTTAGTCTAGGAAGCAATTGAAAGGAACATATCAAATATAACCTAATGCGCTCATTATTGTGTCTTTGTACCTTTATAACTGTTTAAATTTGGATTTAGGTTCAAAAACTAAAAAGAGGTTGTAAATAAAAATCGCCATAGTATTCTTACCAGAGTAAAATGCTTTAATGAAAAATTCCTCGTTGTTTTCTATATTTATCATGTGAACAAAATTTTGGGCTTTGTTCTGACTACAAAAAGTTTAAGCAAAAGCAACCTTACTAATCGAGCTGTAAAAAAGCTTTTACGATACCCTTAAAGAATAACAAAAAAAATCTTGCTTTCACAATTCTCATATTCTAAACCTGACGCATCATTAAAACAAGAACTCAAAATTGAAAATTCTACTAAAAAAAATACTCCAACTAATCCTTTTTTGTTTTCTAACTGCTGTAACCCAGATCGGTGGAATTATTTATGTATTGAGTGTACTAATTTCTAGGAGCTGGTCTAAAAATCTAAGGTTTAAAACGCTACTAATTTTTATCAGTCTATATCTTTTTTCAACACTTTTAATTGTTCCCTTAATGGCACCAATTTTTGGTCGAGAAAAAGTAAAACATTCGGAGAAAATAAAACCGACAAATTATATGACTGTTTTATTAAATAGGAATTACGTAAGACCCAAGCTAAACAAATTATTAAGTGAGACAGAAAAAAGACTAAACGGAACAAATATTGAAATTCATTATTTAGATGCTAATTTTCCTTTCATTACTAAATTTCCACTACTGCCACATCTGAGCCATAATGACGGAAATAAAATTGATTTAAGTCTGATTTATGAAACCAAAAACGGTATGATTACGAATGAACAAAAATCGGTAAGCGGTTACGGACTTTTTGAAAATCCGAAATCAAATGAATACAATCAAATAGAAAAATGCTTAAAAAATGGATATTTTCAGTATGACTATCCAAAGTATTTGACCTTAGGAAAAATCAATGATGAATTGATTTTCTCAGAAAAAGGAACTAAATCTCTAATAGAAAACGTCTTAAAAAGTCCGCATTTAGGGAAATTATTTATTGAACCACATTTAAAACAAAGAATGAATTTAAGGAATAATAAAATAAGATATCAAGGATGTAGAGCGGTGAGACATGATGATCATATTCACATACAACTGAAATAAAAAAATAATCAATACTATAGTTTGGTGCTAATTTAAAAAAGCTTCCGTATTTTTAGAAGTATGCTAAATCTGTTTGATTTGACATCTAACAATCTGAAAAACAAAAAACCATGAAACATATTATTACAGCACTTGTTTTTACAGGAATGCTAATTTCTTGTAACTCATCAGAAAAATCAAAAAGCGCAAAACAGGAATCGCCAGTATTGGAAACCGGAGTAGAAACAACAACTAAAGATGTCAATACACAACTTAAACCTATTGATACGGATGAAGCCTTACTTGCAACAGCATTAATGGCTGCTCCCGAAGAAAGTAGAGCGGGCTGTAAAGTGATAGGATATAACATGGCTGGCGAATTTGTGACGCTGAGAGAAGGAAATAATCAATATATTGTTCTAGCGGACAACCCCAATCAAGATGGCTTCAACGCCGCATGCTACCACAAAGACCTTGAGCCTTTTATGGCCAGAGGAAGAGCCTTAAGAGCCGAAGGAAAAACAGGGCAGGAAGTTTTTGCTATCCGTGAAGCCGAAATGAAATCTGGACAACTTAAAATAACTCCTGGATCTAGCTTGCACATCCTTTTTGGATCAAAAACAGCTTATGACCCAGAAACTTCTAAGGTTGAAGATGCGCAACTCCGTTATGTAGTATATATGCCATGGGCTACCTCTGAATCTATGGGATTACCAGAAATTCCAATGGCACCAAATCATCCTTGGATTATGAATCCAGGAACACATAGAGCGCACATTATGATTTCACCTTTACCAGAAGATAAAAAATAGCTTAAATAGGGTTCTAAAGGAAAAGGTTGTTCTGAAAGTAACAGAACGCGAAAAATAAGCGTCTAAACATATGCTCTTTTTAATTCATAGGAGAATCGAGCGTATCGTCCTTGCTCCCAAAATGCAGCTTCATACACATAATACACTTATAATTAATCTGTAAAAGTGAGCAATTTTAAATTTATAGTAACCGTATTTAGTTTAGCGCTCCTAGCAAGTTGTGGGGTATCACATACATCCATTTCAAAAAACAAAAAATGGTTGGAAGGAAAATGGACTGGAATTGGATATCAAACCGATTTAACAGAGGCTAGTCAATGGACTATTGTGTTAAACATTGAAAATGGAAATTACAACATCACTTATCCAAGTTTAGATTGTTCAGGAAAATGGAAACTAGCCAAGTACTCCGCAGATCAAGCCACATTTACAGAGCTTATTGAAAATAATACGTCTACATGTATAAAAGAAGGCACCATAATCCTATCCAAAATTGACGAAAACCGAATTTTGTATAGTTATTTTTATAACGATGGAATTAATAATGACGGAAAAAAAGCTGCTGCATTCTCTACATTGGAAAAAGAATAAAAAGCACCTCATCTCACCTAATATAAAAAGATAAGAAAATAGCCTAGTTCTAAATGATTCGCTTTTTGTTTTACACAAAATTTATGTTACTACTACTAATAAAAATTGGCAGACCAATCCACATATATAAATGGTGTTATTAGCGCTATTGAGATAATGGGTGTATACGTAAATTTCCTGTAGCAATAGAATTTCAAGTGAATTTTTTAAGTGGCAAACAGGATATAATCACATAGGAATTACGTCCGAAAGTCTAGCTTATCTTAGTGTTGTTTGGGCTTAAAATTAACAGTTTAAAGATTTAAAAATCAATGACAGTAAATTTGTAAATTTGATAAAAGGCGAATACAAAAAGTAAGGAAGTTTTAAGTCTTTTATGTTCCGCTACAAACCTTTGCCGCTAATTAGAAAGAATGAGTCCCGTTAAAACATATAAAAAAGTAAATTCTGTTGAGGAAAACGTGAGTTTTGCAATTTCCAAAATGGAAGATATTTACACCAAGCGGAACGGAAAAGTAGACGAGCCACACCGGCACAACTACTATACTGTCTTAATAATTAATAAAGCTAAGGGACTTCATAAAATAGATTTCAATTCATATGACCTAGCGGACAAACAAATCTTCTTCGTGGCTCCTGGCCAAGTACATCAAGTTGTAGAAACGGAAAAATCCATTGGTTTTTCTATGACTTTTTCTAATGAATTTTTGACAGAAAACGCTATTCCATTATCATTTATTGCGAGTTTGAATCTTTTTCAAAATTACGGTCAAACACCTCCCTTATTGCCTAGTCCGGAACAGTTTAGCATCATAGAAAACTTTAGCTATCAAATCTTCGCTTTATTTATAAGTGATGCCAGAATGAAAAATTTATCTATAGGTGCTTTTTTAAAACTCTTGTTAATAGCATGCAATAATAGTTGCGCTATGAATCCTTTAGAATCAGATATTGACAGTACTGGAGACAACCTTATTCGAAATTTTAAAGATTTAGTAGATGATAATTACAAGAAAGAACACACTACATCTTATTACGCAACACGCCTTTATATTACACCAGACCATTTAAACCGAACAGTAAAAACCAAAATAGGGAAAACAGCTAAAGAATATATTCAATCAAGACTAATTACCGAAGCCAAAAGATTACTCTATTTTACCAACCTATCCAATAAAGAAATTGGATATGAATTAGGATATAGCGAACCTGCCAATTTTAGTGCTTTTTTTAAAAAACACACTCAATTATCTCCTTTACACTTCAAAAAAAGAGAAAACAAATCCTAATATCGGATTTTCATATGTTTACTCCCATTTTTCATATTTCACAGCCTCCTAAACTGTGTCATCTTTGCATTGTAATTTATACCTAATCAGTTAAAAACTAAATACAATGAATACAATAATTCATAAAGCAGAAACAAGAGGAAAAGCAAATCACGGTTGGTTAAGTTCAAATCACACCTTTAGTTTTGCAAATTATCACAACCCAGAAAGAATGAACTTTGGTGTACTGCGCGTTTTAAATGACGACCGCGTGCAAGCAGGAATGGGTTTCGGAACACACCCACACGATAATATGGAGATTATTTCTATTCCTTTGGAAGGAGATTTAGAACACAAAGACAGCTTAGGAAATGTTACCGTAATTAAAGAAGGAGATGTACAAATCATGAGTGCAGGAACAGGTGTTACACATTCTGAATACAATAAAAACAAAGACAAGGATGTAAAATTTCTTCAAATATGGATATTCCCTAAAGAGAAAAATCAAGCACCACGATACGATCAAATTTCTATACGAGCTATTGAAAAAGAGAATGAATTTTATCAAGTACTTTCTCCTAATAAAGACGATCAAGGTGTTTGGGTAAATCAAGATGCTTGGTTTCATATTGGAAAATTCACAAAAGAAGAATCGGACACCTATACCATTAAAAAGGAAGGCAATGGTGTCTATGCTTTTATTCTTGAAGGAGCTGTAGAAATTAATAACCAAAAATTATCTAAAAGAGATGGTATGGGCATTTGGGATACGGAAACGATACACGTAAAAGCAACGGAAAATGCACGTGTCCTTTTAATGGAAGTACCCATGACCAGATAAGCATAGTTAAAGGAATACTACAATTGATAGCACTGAAGAATACAAGAAAGAAATAATCTAGTGATACTCTAGAAATAAAAAAAGGGTATCATAGGAATTTGTATACCGGAGTATTAAACGTGTACACTCTAAAGAAAAAGCTGTGGATAAAACTAAAAAAACGCTTCAATTAAGGCATTAATGCTTTAGAGTACAGCTAGTCCTTTGGGCGCCCTAAATTATAGTACAAAAATAAATTATAAGATGAACACAAATAGAATGGAAGCCTTTAGTGAGGCCGCATTAAGTACCGTATTGAAACTAAAGGCTCCAGAAAAACCTATTCTTGAGTCTTTACTTAAGAGGAACTTATAAAAGAGAATGTTTAAGGACACCTATTATAACTTCTAAGTAAAAACAGCATTCATAAATAAAATTTAATTCAAAGCGTTATTCCTATTTAGTTGAATTCCAACTGTATACAATAACTATTTTAATTGCGGTATTTTCTTACAAAAACAACTGATTAACAGTACTTTAGCTTAACCAATTACGCTACTTTTTTATTTCTCTCCAAAAAAAGAAGCCCCTATTTCTGTTACTAATTTTAAAGCAAACAACAACATTTATCACTTACACGATCAAAAGTATTCTCTTAACAACAATTAAAGTGTTACTTCCGTATAATCTTCTAGTTTAGGTCTACTTTAAAAAAATAATTAAAGTATTTATAACTACGAATTCAAATCTCTAAAACATAACATAGATTGAGGTACACTGCATCATTAATTTTAGTTCTAATTATTCCAATTACCTCATTTATTCTTTTATTCGGACCTGTTGATTCTCATGATACCGTCGTTTTTGAAAAAGAAAAAAAAATCAGTCAACAAACGTCAATGCGGACAAACCTTTTGCGGAAATAGACACTGATGGTGATGGTCTTACTGATGATATTGACGAAGACGATGATAATGATGGTATTCCAGATCTTAATGAAGATGGTTGTGAGGTTAGTACTGCATTTGGTTCTCCTCCTTCTAGTTTAACATCTACGAATTATGTGACGTCCATATATACAAACTACAGTGGTTTCTGGACTTCATCTGTCGGATCCCTCAATACAACCCCTTACGACAATACATCTGAACTTTTAGCATTTACAGTGGGCAGCGAAACATATGCTACAGGTGTTGGATCAAGCGTTATGATAGACGGTAATAGTAATGGATTCTATGATAGTATGGACACTGATGGGAATGGCATAGGAGATGTCGCTGTTGACGAGACCTCTTGGACTGCGTTAAGACCTGTGACAAAAATTAAATCTGGAATACGTTTAGAAGGAAGGGCACTGGATGGAAATACGGGAAGTGCTGTAGCGCCACAACTTACATCAGGCGGAATTCCGTTTAACCCATATCTCTATGAAGGAGAAAGAGGGCTTGATATGGGCTATGCTATTGCCAACATTGACAATATTTGGTACTTTAGTCTAGGAGGAACAAATACTACTGCCTATGGCGATGGCGAAATGGATATTTTAGTAACACAGGGGGCACAATTGGGAGGTGGTTTAAACTATAACAGGCTACATTTACTCGATGAAGACGGAAATTATCTGGGCAATGGTGTTGAAGTTAATTGGAATAATACTCCCATAGTAGGAAATTCAAATGTGGATCAATACAACGTAAACGATTCCGCAAGTGGTAGGAATCAAAAAAAGAACATTAGACTTGCTGCTGTTGAACTATCTGAGTTTGGGCTTACGCCTGCAGAAAGAACTAAAGCGGTAATATTTCGTCTTGAAATTTCTGCCAACGCAGATCCTATATTTTTTGTAGTAAACGATAAAAGTTTTTATACCGGCTGTACTCCACAAGATACAGATGGAGACGGTATAGTGAACAGCTTAGATTTAGATAGTGATAATGATGGTATCTATGATGCTATTGAAGCCGGCCACGGAGAATCACTGGTAGCGGGCAGATTAACAGGGCCCGTTGGCACTGATGGTATTGTTGATATTGTACAAGCCGTAGGGCAATATGATAATGGAACTATAAATTACGAAATTAAGGATTCCAATAATGATAATATACTTGATTATTTGTCTTCTGACAGTGATGGCGATGGATGTAATGATGCTGTGGAAGCAGGATTCTTAGATGGAGATAGTGATGGCTATTTAGGAACTTCACCAATCACGACCAATTCGTGGGGTGTGGTTACTGGGCAAGGTGGGTATACCAATCCAAAAGATGGAGATAATAATACAGTATCCGATTATCAAGAATTTAGTTCAGCACCTAATATTTCAGTAGCCCCTCAGGATACTATTATTTTTGATGGTCATTCTGGCAACATATTTGTAACAGCATCCAACACGACCCAGTATCAATGGCAAATAAGTACTGATTTAGGGGTGACTTTTTCAGATATAGTAGATGCCACCAACTATTCAGGAATGGACACTGCAACTTTAACTATTCGTGATATCAATTTAGACTTTGACGGACTCCTATTCCGAGTTCAACTATCCAATGAAGGGTATGTCTGTTCGCCTTACACAACGTCTGAAGTTGCATTATTAAATATTAGAGTAAAAACAGTGATTACAAACAAGAGAATAACACATAGAGTTACAAAAGAATAAAGACACCCCATAGCTACCTAATTTTAGCTGAAAATAAAACGAAAACCAAGCATATTCAAACGCGCAATGCCCTTGGCGCTTTCACCGTAGCCTTAATCGCCAAGGGGTAAAAAGTAAAAAACACACTTAAGCGCTAAAACCTGAGCTTCAATACAGACCACCTCCAAGACAGCATGAAATATTTTCACAAAAAATAAGAAGATCAAAGAAAAACAACCGTAAATTCTTGCTTACTTTTTAGACGAGTAGCGGTACCTTTGTAAGGAGGTATTTAAAAGAAAAAAAGAATGAATTTAACGATTGAAAACATACTATTAATTGGTTCTTTATTACTTCTTGTAAGTATATTTGCGGGTAAAACTTCTTATAAATTTGGAGTTCCTACTTTATTGCTCTTTTTAGCAATTGGAATGTTAGCAGGTTCTGATGGCATTGGAGGTATCCGGTTTAATGATCCACAGCTTGCACAATTCATTGGTATAGTATCCTTAAATTTTATCTTATTTTCTGGTGGATTAGATACCAACTGGACTGCAGTTAAGCCCATTCTTCGAGAAGGAATTTTATTATCTACATTAGGTGTTTTATTGACCGCAGTCTCCCTAGGTACTTTTGTATATTATGTTACTGACTTTACTATTTATGAAAGTTTATTATTGGGCTCTATTGTATCTTCAACAGATGCAGCAGCTGTATTTTCAATCCTAAGGTCAAAAAGTCTTGCTCTAAAAACAAACTTAAGACCTACATTAGAGTTAGAAAGTGGAAGTAACGACCCAATGGCATATGTGCTCACCATAGCATTTTTAACGTTGGTCATCAACCAAGACCAAAGTTTTGCTTCTATTGTCCCCTTGTTTTTTCAACAAATGATTTTAGGAGGCATCGCCGGTATCGCTTTCGGAATCTCTAGTAAATTTATCATCAACAAAATAAAACTGGACTTTGAAGGGCTCTATCCTGTTTTAGTCATTGCGTTAATGTTTACTACATTTTCTGCAACCAATTTTATAGGAGGGAATGGATTTCTTGCCATTTATATTTGTGCTGTCTATTTAGGAAATCAAAACCTTATACATAAAAAAACCATTCTAAAAATGTTCGATGGCTTGGCATGGCTCATGCAAATTGTGCTATTCCTTACTTTAGGTTTACTTGTCTTTCCTTCTCAAATTATACCATATATGGGTATAGGATTATTAATTTCAGTATTCCTAATTCTTGTGGCCCGACCAATAGGCGTATTTATCAGCCTTATGTTTTTTAAAATGAAACTTAAAAGGAGGTTTTATATTTCTTGGGTTGGCTTGCGTGGTGCCGTTCCAATTGTATTTGCTACTTACCCCCTTTTGGCGGGAATTGACAAAGCTAACATGATCTTTAATATTGTATTTTTCATTTCTGTTACCTCCATATTAATTCAAGGAACAACACTGTCCTTAGTGGCAAAATGGTTAAATGTTGGATTGCCAGAAACCCAGAAAAAATCAACCACAAGTGATTTGCTATTGGCAGAGAACCCTAAGGCTGAGATGAAAGAATTCTTAATAACCCCTGACTGCGCAGCAGTAGATAAGAAAATTGTACAGTTAGGTTTTCCTAAAAATGCGATAATCGCAATGATTAAAAGAGATGTAAGCTATATTATTCCTAATGGTCTAACAAAAATTAAAGTACATGACACACTGATTGTCCTTGCAGACAATCCTAAAGTTTTTGATGAAGTATACAAAACACTAGAAATACAGAAAGCATCATAAGATACTCATTAGACTTCATATCCTTGAGGTCCACGCTTTTTTAAGAAGCAAAGACTAAAAAAAAGGTATTAGCACCTATATTAAGAGTACCCTTTGAAAAGCTATTAATTTTCCAAAAAAATGAATAGATTTAAGAAAATTATAAAATACTTAAGCCTTTTAATCCTGTTATTAATACTCTCTCGGGGAGTGCTATTTAGAACTTTAGTTAAGTATTCAGAAGTTGACCGAAGGAAAAATAGTGTGTTGACTGACAAAAATCTGATTGCGGAAATTAATTATCAAACAGAAGGAAAAGTATTAAATATTGAAGAAATAATTGCGTTGAGCAATGAAATAACGAGTGACACCTTAGCATTTTCACTGAATAAGGTTTCCAGCAATGCAAATTCCGTTTATACCTCCAAAAAAGCCAATTGTATTGGATATTCTTCATTGTTTAACTCCGTAGGGAATTATATCCTAGCAGAGCAGAAGTTGACAGATAGTTATGAATTTATTCATTTAGTTGGAGCATTGAATGTTTTGGGGTTTAATATTCACAACTTGTTTGATAATCCGTTTTTTAAAGACCATGATTACAACGAAATAAAATACAAAAAAATGAACACAAAGCTTTTTGTAGACCCAAGTTTATGGGATTATTTAAGAATTGAATATGTGTCGTCACAAAAAAATAGCTTAGAATAGCTATAAAAATTAACTGTTCAATCCCCCACCGTAAATTGATACATTGGAACATCGCCTACCAGGTACATGATTTATAATAGTATTTAAAAAAATACATCGAATGGAACAAGAAGAAACTAAGTTATTAATTATCCCTGGACTTGGAGGTTCTGGAGCAGATCATTGGCAATCATTTTGGTTACAGAAATTTAATGCTTCAGAAAGGGTAAATCAAGAAAATTGGAAGGAACCAAAACTAAAAGATTGGCTAACGAATTTAAATGAGGCTATCTTAAGACTAGATTGCCCTACTATTCTAGTAGCACATAGTCTTGCCGTATCCTTAGTATTGCATTGGGTAAACACGCATACGAACCCCAATATTAAAGGTGCGCTATTGGTAGCTCCTGCAGATGTAGACGATCCAATGCATACACCTGAAATAGTAAGAGGCTTTGCCCCTATGCCAACATCCAAACTTCCTTTTCCTTCCATTGTTGTCGCTAGTGAAAATGATGATTTTGTAAGCCTAGAACGTGCTAAATATTTTGCAGAACAATGGCATAGTGATTTTAAAAATATTGGTTTAAAAGGTCATATAAATTCCGATTCAAAGTTAGAATTCTGGGAAGAAGGCCAAGTAATTTTAGAACAATTAATAAAAATGACAAAATAGAAAAAAACACCCTTTTTAAATTAGCTATAGCTGCTGTACCAAGCGATTTTAAAAAATATTTTCGGGGCCTCCTTCTGATAAACACCCCTAAACATGGGTTCTTTTAAAAGATTATACTAACTTGTGATAGCCGTATTAAACCACTAAATTATTATGAAAAAAAATCTATATAAAATACTAACATTTTGGATGCTGATTCTAGTGTTTTCTGCTTGTAAAGACAAAGCTTCAAATACAAAAACCATATCAGAAGATAAGGTTACAATACCTGTAAAAAGTGAAAATTTCTTATCGGGAGGGTTAGCAGAGCCTATTTCCATAGAAACCAGAACATTGTCTGATGGCTCTGCGGCGGAATGTTATAAAATAGTGGTCACATCAATCCCTACAGATCATGAAATGGGACCTTGGTGTCCCGATACTATTTCTGATGATGCATCTGCAGGTGGTATTTGGTTAGAAAATGGGAAAGTATATGATGTAGATGGCGCCTTTATTAAAAATTTAGCCACTTTTTATGAAGACGATACTTGGATGTTATACGATAGTGAAACTGGTATCATCACTAAAACAAAAACAAAACAAGAATGTCAGGAAGCTGCTAATCCAAATGTAGGAGCGGAATACCAAAACTATTGTGTAGAATGTTTGCCCTCATATGTTGCCGATGTAAAGCATACATATTATATCCCTGTTACTCCTAAAAAAGCAGCAACTGCTTATGCCTTTTCAAAAGGCCCTCCTGGCGGTGGCCCTCCAGGTGGACCAGGCGGACCAAATGGTGAAGACGGGCACAAAAGACCAGAAGGCAGGCCCGAAGGTCATGGAGATAATTCTACTTTACCCTCAAGTAGAGGTTTGGCCTTTAATGGAGTGGTATTTGATGCTCCGGCTCCTGTAGATAATATTTTAGGCGCTTATACTATTGCACCATTTGACGATGCTGGCGGACATATAAACCTAGCTGCAGGATACCATTACCATGCAGCAACAGGAGTTTCTAAAAAAATAACACAAACAGATAATCATTCTGCTATGATAGGTTATGCCTTTGATGGTTATGGAATCTTTGAAAATGCAGATGTGAACGGAAAAGAGTATGAAGATTTAGATGCTTCTAGAGGTCATTATGACGACACTAGAGGGTATCATTATCATGTAGACAAAGCAGGTAGCAATAACTTCATTGATGGTTTACGAGGGGAATATGCTTTATAAAAAACACCTATTAAAGTTATTTTTTTTCGGTTTGCTGTTGATGAGCAATGTAGTCTTTGCTCATCAACCAGATTTATCTAATATCATTATTTCTAAAACAGCTAATGGGCAAATTATCTTACAAATCAATAGCTCCCTTACCGCCTTTCAACAAGAAGTTAATTACCTCAATGGAGAAGGTGCATACAAATCACCAAAAGAATTTAGAGACTTAGTACTCAAACACTTTAAAACCAGCTTCTATTTTATTGTTAACAAGAAAGACACTTTACAGTTTAAGAATCCCAAGGTTTTTTTAGGTCATGAAACTAAACTAGTTGCAGAAATTATTGGGCTCCCTGATTCAATACAAACCATCCATCTAAAAAATGAATTATTTAAAGACATACACAACAACCAATCTGTTGTTATTTTTTTATTAGATGCATTCCCTAAAGAGAAGTATTTCCTGGACCTTAAAAACAACCACGAAATACACATAGAACTCCAAAATGAACTGTGGAAAAAAGTAGATTTAAAGCAAACTACTTTTAAATCCAACTACATTATGTACACTGCTCTTTTATTAATCATCTGTTTATTATTATTTTTCATAGTTAAAAAAAGAAAAGCAAAAACGACCACTTCATTATAATTTCGATGTTGTTTTATAATTTTGGAAATACACAAATTCGGGATGCTTCAAATCACTAAAAACTCGAAGAAATTAATAGTTGCGTATTAAAAAATTTTAAAGGAAAATTACGAATAAATGCTTCTGTAGTTTTTAAAAAAAACTACACCACACTCTAAATACATAAGTACCAGCGCATTATTAAAAGTAGAACCACCCTGCACTTCTACGCTCCATTTTAGTCTAATTTCAAAGCCTATCAATTTTTAATTTGACCGCAAATTTGTAAATTTGCATGGACAAAAGGGTAAACAAATGCCTCCCTCCTGACCTTTGTTTCTTTTATCACATGTAGACAAAACGTTTACACATAACCGAACGCAATACGATAAAATTAAATACTAAAATTTCGTAATGAAGAAGCACAAAGCCATTCGGTTTTTTATGATCTTGAATGTTCTATGTATTCAAATTATATTTTTAACGATGATTATAAAAGAAAAATACGATTCCAACATTTACGTTGCCATCCTTTCTCTTTTATTGATTACGCTAACGATGTTTGGAAACAAATATTTGGATTTACATCATGATGACTATTCTTATGAAAAAGTAACAGTAGTTGTTTGGGTGCCAATTGGAGCTGTAATCTGCTATATCTTGAATATTAACTTTGGGCTAGGCAGCGTATTATCGGCTAGTATTGTAGGGACTTTAGCGTCTTTTATTCCCAAACTAAAAAAACAATCTATTTATTTAAAAAATTTACCACCGGCAATTTATTGTGGCGCCTTTGTAGGGATGTCTAGTGTACAAATTACACCCTCCATTTATTTTGTGGTCGCAGCAGGAATTTTAGCGGGATTATTTTTCATGATTTCCAAAAACCTATTTCTTGGTGTTGGCGGAAAGCTTGGGACTATAGCTTTTGCTGGCGTTGTTATGGTATCCCTAATTTACTGGCTATCACTATGAACATTTTAATCGTTATTATAACAGGGATATTAGGAACAATACTCACCTTTTACTTCAGTGCACATTTAAAACAAGGACCAGTAAGAGCATCAGCTTTGTTATCACTCATTGTCGCTTTATTTTTTCAATTATTTCCTGAGCTACTCAATCCGTACCTAACTAAAAACATACCTATCGTTTTTATAGGCGCATCATTTATTGGTATGATCTCTTCAGAGGCTAAAGGCAGTTACAGTATATTGGTAATCGCAAGTGTTTTATTCAGTGTTATCTACATTAATAAGAGCCAATTTTTTAATGGCTACGGAGGTGCGTTAGGAGCATCAGCTTTTATAGCCCTATTGACGACTATGGGAATTTCTGTAGTATTTTCTAAAAATAAGAAAATAGCACAGCGCGTTCTTTTAAATAGAAAAAGAGTCCTAAATCGAAAGAAACATAATAAAAAAGCATTGGATAAGTGAGAATAAAAAAACACCATTAGTAATCTTAAATACATTTAGACACGAATATTACTAATGATTCTGGAAACATATCCTTGATTCTAAACAGGTCTTATGATAAGTTGATCGACAAATTATCTAAAAAATTAAACATTGAAATTAGAAAGAGCGTAAGCCTGTAAATTAATTTAAATACAGGTGTCCTATATAAGATTAAGAATATGTTCAATAAAAGTGATCTTGCCGAATTAAAATCTATTGCTGAATAATAACTAAAAAACACTTGTCACTATTCTTTATTGGGCGTTCCCCTATTGGGTCTGGCTTTTCGTTGCAATTCCTCGCGTGTGCCACGCTCCGGGATTTTCACTGCAATCCATAACGCTATGCCTAGGAAGCTATTAAGGTTTAATTTTATAACAATTAAAACGCCATTAGTTTTCTACAGATAGGTGATGCCTTTAAAATAAAACTACACTTTAAACTCATATTGCTACTTGTATTTTTTAGCCAATTTGGCATCAATGCAAACAACAGGACCAAGCGTTCATCTAACAAAGAGACGATAGAAAAAGAAACCACAAGCAATCCATTTTACGGCTGGTTTAAAGGTGTCTTTAGACGCCTTAGGTCCTAATAGAACAATTGTCATTGCCAATTGACATTTATATTAAAGATGGATTAAACCAAGTAGTTACTGACACTAGTAAATTCTTTATGGAGCAAGCCGGCGCAAATGGAATTGGAGGACAGCCATAGTACATCAACGAATTATATCCTATACATGGTGTTTATTGTTCAGAATTAGCTATTTAAAGACAAACCATCTGTTACCTTTGGCTTTGAAGGATACAGCTTTGGTTGCCCTCCCATACCCTTAATAAATAAAACAGCCCCGCGTATTTCTATTTTGTGCGATAATAGCCATTAAATTTGGAATCTTAATTGAGAATTTACAGCATGCGAAGACTACTAATTATTTTTATTTTAACAATCCTATTTTCCAGGGCTTTCGGTCAAAAAACTGAAACCAAAGTACCTAACGCTACTAAGGAGCGCAGAGCTTCTCCTAATCGCATAAGAGCTGCTGAAGGAGATAAAACCAAAGACAGTATACTACGTCATTTTATGCATGAAATAGAAGTCATCATGCAATCTAAAAATATAGCGAACAGCACAATTATAGCATTAAAGAATAAGAGTGACTCCCTTTCTTTCAAGTTTAACAGCTATCAATCAGAAAATAAAAAAGTTAGCCTTTATCATTTTGCAAAAGGTTTCTACCATTTAAATTACATCACGAAACAACAAAATGATATAGCAAATAAGATTATCCTTAGGGACCATAAAATGCATACCTATTTTACAGAGGTACACACGCTTAATGCGGAAGAATTTCTTTTATTAGAAAGACAAGACGATATGTCGTTCTCTTGTAATTATGCTACTGTATATGAGATAAAAGAAGATCTGCTATTCAAAAAAAAAGCCTTTAAACAAGGGACCCAATTAACTGTGTGCTCTTGGACCACTGTGGATACGTCTTACCCAACTTTAGAGGAGAGCACTGTAGTTTTAAAAGGTGGCTTAACACATTATGAGCCTGTAAAAATTGCATATACATTCAAAACAAAAAATATTTCTTATGCCTTCTACCACCAAACCGACGGAAGGTTAACTAAGAGAAAAGCAAAATATAAAAAAGAGAAATTTCGTATAGATGATTATGATGTAAGGAGCCTTTTAGATTAAAACAGCTGCGCTCTTTTTCTGTAAAAACAGAACATCACTCCAGTATAATCTTTACGACATATATTTAGCATTTAATTCTTTAACAATCATTTCTATTTTTTTGTTTTTAGCTTTTTGTTCTAAATAAACAGCAGGCTTTTGCCTTACCGTACAATCTTTAATGGGGCAACTTTCACAGGTGACTCCCACGTTTTGGGTTTCAATTGCTGGATCACCTAAAAAATTAAGTTTTCGTTGTAATTGTTTATTAATGAGCAACCCAACACTAATACTGCGATAATGCCCCTCTTTAAAAGGATCTTTTGTAGCTGAAGACAATACAAGATATTTCATACCATCTTCTGGATAATTAGAGATTTGCATATCAAACTCATGCTCCTTTTTGCTTATACTTATGTCTTCCAACATTTTTAGAGATACCCAACGTCTGCAATAATGTTCGTCTGTTTCGTTGGCATGCGGCGAATGTTGGTGAGATAGATGCAACTCTTTTTTGAGGTAAAACTTATTGCTTCCTGCCTTGTGTGTAAATCTTAGAAAAAACAAATTTTGAATATTAAACGCTTTGGGCAAGATATTGGTCAAACGCTGATAAAACGACTCTGGTGATGCATTAAAAGACTCAATTGCTTTTAAAAATAAGGAAGTATCAAAGATTTTCTTTTCAAAAATTTCATTTAGTTCCGCTTTAATTTTAGCACTAGCAATAATCAATGCCCCCGCAAAATAAGAAGCATAAAAGTTATTTAAAACTTGATTAAAAGTCTCAAAATTTATCCATGGAAATGTATATAGTCGCTCTTTTATATCCAAGAAATTGTACCCCAACTCTTTAGCATAAATAAAAGTTCGTTGCGCTTCATCAATTGAATTGGTGAGTAATAAAGTCTTGGTTTTTGCCACAAAAACAGAACGTAAATCGCCTAAAGCCTCATAATTACTCAATTCATCGACCTCAATAGTATATCCATACTCTTCAATTAAGATCTCTTCTAAATCTTTAGACCTAATAGTTTCATTTAAATCTATTTGATAGGCCTTAGCAAACTTTAAAACACTTTGTTCTATATCTTCAAAGTAGTTATTATTTGCTTCTTGGTATGACCTTAAGGAAGCTAAATAGAAACTCTCTCTGCTAAAATTGTAATTCTGTGCTATTTTTATAACCGTACTAATAAAGGCATTTACCTTGGCTGGTGCATTCGCCACAATATCAATCAGGTTACTTTCTTTAATTCCAAAAAGCTCTAAAGGAATTTCCTTCAATATTTTAGACTGCAACAGCTCGCCGATAGGCGCTAAATTCTTATCTAATTTTAAAGAAACCATATGGTCGTAAGGGACATCTAATTTTTCTGAAAGAATGGCGATTTTATCTGGTTTTGGATATTTTTTTCCATTTTCTATTTCGTTTAAATACGACTTAGATAAGCCCGATAATTTAGATAAGCCAAACAAAGACAAATTCTTCTCAGTCCGTATCTGCTTTAGCTTTAAGCCAAATATTAATTTAATGTCCTCTTCTTCCATACTAGCAAATATACTCTTTTTTGCGAACATCTATTTTCAGCGAAAAAACATATTTAGCGAACGTTCGCTTGTTTTTTACAAAACTTTGTTATACTATTGTCCTATAAAATTATAACACCATGGAACACAAACTCTTAAAATTACCCAAGATTACTTTTGCCAAGGACGTTACCAATTACTATCCTGAAATTTTAACGGATGAGGCCCTTAATTTTTTAACTGCACTTCATGAAAAATTCAATGTAGAACGTTTAGAATTGCTAAAAAGACGCGTCCATCAGCAACAAGTATTTGATGATGGTAAGTTTCCTGAGTTTCCAAGAGAAACAGCTGCCATTAGAGATAGCGACTGGACTGCAGGAAATATACCTCATGATTTACAAGACAGACGCGTAGAAATCACAGGTCCTGTTGAAAGAAAAATGATTATAAATGCATTAAACTCTGGAGCCAAAACATTTATGGCAGACTTAGAGGACAGCAATGCACCTACTTGGAAAAATACTATTGAAGGGCAAAAAAACCTTATAGATGCCAATAAAAAAACAATTTCATTAAGCGACCCGAAAAGAGACAAGTTTTATAAATTAAACAAAGAAACTGCCGTTCTAATAGTAAGACCAAGAGGCTTACATTTAAACGAACGACATATTACCATTAACAACGAAGAAGCTTCTGGTAGTTTGGTAGATTTTGGATTATACGTATTTCACAACACTAAAACCCTATTAGCGCAACATACTGCGCCGTATTTTTATTTGCCAAAAATAGAACACTATTTAGAAGCACGGTGGTGGAATGAGGTATTTACCTTTGCTGAAAATTATTTAGAAGTTCCTAAAGGCACTTTCAAAGCAACGGTTTTAGTAGAAACCATTACCGCTAGTTTTCAGTTAGACGAAATAATCTATGAGCTTAAAGATCATATTGTGGGCTTAAATTGTGGCCGATGGGATTACATCTTCTCTTATATCAAAAAATTTAGAAACCATCCTAATTTTGTAGTTCCAAATCGAGATCAAGTGACCATGACTTCTCCTTTTATGGATGCCTACTCTAAGTTGGTGATACAACGTTGCCACAAAAGAGGCATCTTAGCGATTGGTGGTATGGCAGCACAAATTCCTATAAAAAATGATCCAGTTGCCAATAATGCTGCATTGGAGAAAGTAAGGAAAGATAAAGAGCGTGAAGTAAAAAACGGTCACGATGGCACTTGGGTAGCACACCCAGCATTAGTAGCGGTGGCAATGACAGAATTTAATAAGTATATGCCTACTCCAAATCAATTACAGGTAACTCGCGATGATATTCATATCACGGAACAAGATTTAGTAGAAATCCCTAAAGGTACCGTTACGGAAGCTGGCATTCGAAAAAACATCAATGTGGGTATACTATACACCGAAGCTTGGTTGCGAGGTTATGGTGCTGTTGCTCTGTACAATTTAATGGAAGATGCTGCTACTGCCGAAATATCTAGGACACAAGTGTGGCAATGGTTAAAGAATAAAGTCACCCTAGAGGATGGTCGTCAATTTAATCCAGAAATATATGCTGATTTAAGAAATGATGAAGTTGCAAAAATTAGTGCTGAATTTGGACCGGAGACTATAAAAAATACGCGGCTTAAACTAGCCATTGAACTTTTTGACAAATTAGTTTTGTCTGAAGAATTTGAAGAATTCTTAACGCTTCCCGCATACCAATATATATAAAAAAAGCGATCCTGTGATTGCGTCAACAATCAACAGGATCTAATTATTAATAGTAAATAACGTATTACAAAATTATGAAAAATTTAGCACAAACAAATTATGGTTCTGCATTAGAAACTGTTAGGAGTCTTAAAGCAAAATATGGTGCATCATGGAATGCAATACACCCGGAAAGCGCTGCTAGAATGTCAGCTCAAAATCAGTTTAAAACTGGTTTAGATATTGCTAAATACACCGCTGCTATTATGAGAGAAGATATGGCTGCTTATGATGCGGATTCTTCTCAATACACACAGTCATTAGGTTGCTGGCACGGGTTTGTGGCACAACAGAAAATGATTGCTGTTAAAAAATACCACAAAACTACTAGCAAACGCTATTTATACCTGTCGGGTTGGATGGTTGCCGCATTGCGTTCAGAATTTGGTCCTTTACCAGATCAGTCAATGCACGAAAAAACTGCTGTTTCCAACTTAATAGAAGAGATATATGATTTTTTACGTCAAGCAGATGCTATTGCATTAAATGATTTATTTAGAAGACTTGAAAATGGAGAACCCGTACAGAATCAGATCACTAATTTTGAAACTCATGTTGTCCCCATTATAGCAGACATTGATGCTGGTTTTGGAAATGAAGAAGCTACGTATTTGTTGGCAAAAAAAATGATTCAAGCTGGAGCTTGTGCCATTCAGATTGAAAATCAAGTATCTGATGCCAAACAATGTGGCCATCAAGATGGGAAAGTGACCGTACCACATGAAGATTTTATAGCGAAACTAAATGCGGTTCGATATGCTTTTTTAGAACTAGGCGTAGAAGACGGAATTATTGTTGCCAGAACAGATTCTGAAGGAGCTAGCCTTACACAAAAACTTCCCGTAAGTCAAGAACCTGGAGATTTAGCCTCTCAATATTTAGCTTTTGTGGAAGCAGAAGATATAAAAATTGGTGATGCTAAAGAAGATGACGTACTCCTTAAAAGGGATGGTAAATTAGTACGCCCAGTACGGCTAGCTAATGGGTTGTACAAATTTAAAGAAGGTTCTAACATAGATCGTGTGGTATTGGATTGTATTACAAGTTTACAAAACGGAGCAGATTTATTATGGATAGAAACACCTACCCCTAATGTAAAGCAAATTGCCCATATGGTGAACCGTGTAAGAAAAGTTGTGCCTAATGCAAAATTGGTATACAACAACTCCCCTTCTTTTAATTGGACCTTGAGTTTCCGTACTCAAGCATATGAAGAAATGCTTGCTGAAGGAGAAAATATGACGGAATATGATAGAAATAATTTAATGGATGCAGCATATGATGCTTCAGAATTATGCCTTCGCGCAGACGAAAAAATTAAATCATTTCAATTAGATGGTGCAAGAGAAGCAGGTATTTTTCATCACTTAATTACATTACCTACCTACCACACTACAGCCCTTCATATGGATGATCTTACGAAAGGGTATTTTGGAGAAGAAGGTATGTTGGCGTATGTAAAAGGAGTGCAAAGACAAGAAATTCGTAAAGAAGTGTCTTGTGTAAAACATCAAAGAATGGCAGGTTCTGATCTTGGAGATGACCATAAAACCTTTTTTGCGGGTGATAAGGCTTTAAAAGCTGGAGGGGGCAAAAATACGAGCAATCAATTTGAAAGCAGTAAAAAAACTTCCAAACGAGAACTAGTTCTTGACAAATAAAACTTGTCAAAAGTTTTAACAAAGGCAGCATCTAACGGTGTTGCCTTTATTCATTTTATAAAAAACGCTACCGCTACTATTTTAAATTTATCTTCCTTTATAGGTATGTACTGAAGAACTTCCAGATTGTAACGCTGTTATTTCCGCTAAATACCTTCCTACAATTCATGGGTGAAGATGCCTTTTAAAATGACCCGCTCCATAGCTTCTTCCTAATTTATATTTCTTCTTTTTCACCACCCACACCTAAACATTTTATACAGCACACGAACAGAATAAGAGTATAAATTTGTTATTCCTGACAAAGGCTACATGAAATTAAGTGTTTCCTTGTAAGTTTTATCTATATTTATGGCGCTGTAAAATCTTTAATTTTACAATATTTAGAGTACTGATGATTTTAAAAACAAACCTAGAAATTTTTGCCAAGTGCGATGAGAAAATTAAAAAGGTTGAATAGTTATGCTTCATCTATACTTTTACAGAGCGCATAAAAACATGGAATAAAGAGACAAGAATAAAAATAACTATTCAGAATACACGGTTAATTTTACGCTAAATCAATATATCATTTTAATACCTAGCTGGACAAGACAGCATTAAAATTTAAACATATAATCACGGAATTCATCCGAGTTGCCCATCTCAAAGTAAATACACTGAACTAAACCTAAGTTATGAATCCTAATTTAAATGCTGAAATTATAGCTGTAATAGCGACAAATAATGATGATATTATATACAAGTTTAATGAAGGAGCCGAAACTTTACTCGGATATTCTTCTTCTGAAATGATTGGTTTAAAAAAAACCATTTCTTTTCTTAAAGAAGATGAATTTGAAAATTTCAAAAATGATATAGCCATACGCTATACGCTGAAAAATTTAGATTTTAATCCTTATAAAATATTAGCCCAGAATGATGGCTATGATTCTCGGGAGTGGACGATTGTAAAAAAAGATGGCACTACATTTATTGCACAATCTACACTTACTCCTGTAATAAATGAAAGTGGTCAAAGCAATGGCTGTATAAGAATATTTCGAGATATTACAGCACAAAAAAAAACAGAAATAGATCTTATACGCAGAAATCAGATCTTAAATTATGCTGAAAAAATAACCCAGATGGGCCATTGGCAACTAGACACCACTAATGATAACGTTATCTGGTCTACCAACTTATTTAATATTTTTGGTGTTGATCTTAATGAAAAATTAAGTTTTCAGACCTACTTTAATTTAGTTCATCCAGACGATAAGGACACCGTTAATTCCTTCTTTGAAAAATCAATAAAGGACAAAAAATTTAATGAAATATTACATCGTATTATATTAACCGATGGCAAAACAAAAACAATTCAACTCCTCGGGGACGTTATTACAGATAATGCAGGCAATGTCATAGAAATTATTGGAACCTGCCAAGATGTAACCGAGCAAAGAATGGCAGAAATAAAATTTAAAGGACTGCTTGAATCTGCTCCAGATGCGATGATTATAGTAAACGAACAGGGAAAAATACAGTTGGTAAATAACCAAGCCGAAAAATTATTTGGGTATCCGTCTCAAGAATTGATTAACGAACCAGTAGAATTATTACTTCCTAAAAGATATACAGAAACGCACGCCTCACATCGTGAGCTCTTTTTTAATATTCCCAAGACCAGAAAAATGGGAGAAGGAAAAGAACTCTTTGGTATTAATAAAAAAGGAACAGAAATACCCATTCAAATAAGCTTAAGTCCTCTTAAAACAGAAGAAGGTCTTCTTGTTTCTGCCGCAATTAGAGATATCACCTTTCAAAAAAAGGCAGAAAGAAAGATATTGGAAGCCAAAGGAGGTTTAGAAGTTTTGGCACATAAACTTACCGCAAAAAATATACAACTAGCAGATTTTGCGCAAATAACCTCTCACAATTTACGCGCTCCCGTTAGTAATTTAAATTCCTTGTTGGATTTTTATAAGGATGCAGAAACAGAAGATGAAAAAACCTTATTATTTGAGAAATTTGAAAATGTCATAAACCACCTTACCACAACATTAAACACATTAATTGAGGCTTTAAAGGTAAAAGACGAGAGCTCTAAAAAAATTGAAACTCTTGCGTTTAGTGAAATCCTAAAGAAAACACAAGAAATTCTTTCTGGTCAAATTTTAAAAACAAACGCAAAAATTACGAGCGACTTTACTGAAAATCCAAATATTGAGTATAATAGCGTTTATTTAGAAAGTATTTTTCTTAATTTAGTAAGCAATGCTATAAAATATAAATCTGAAGATAGAACTCCAGAGATTTTTATACAGGCTAAGCGAGAAGAGGGTATCCTTAAACTCACGTTTAAAGATAATGGTCTTGGCATAAACTTAAAAAGACATGGTCATAAAATATTTGGATTAAATAAAGTATTTCATCGCCACCCTGATGCCAAAGGGGTTGGTTTATTTATGACTAAAGTACAGGTTGAATCTATGGGTGGGAAAATAACTGTAGAAAGTGACGTTAATGTAGGCTCTGTTTTCAGTATTAATTTTAATAAATAAAAATGATTAAAAATTTTAATTTTTGTATTGTTGATGACGATGACATTTATCAATTTACCATAAAAAAAACAATAAATTCCCTAGATCTAGCAAAAAATATCATTGCTTTTTCTGATGGGGAAGAGGCCTTAGATTACATGATTAAAAACCTTCATAATGATGAAGAACTCCCTGATATTATCTTATTAGATATTAATATGCCAATAATGGATGGGTATCAATTTATGGAAGAATACGTAAAAATTAAACCGAAATTAGGAAAAAAAATAACCATCTATATGGTCTCTTCATCTGTTGATCCAATAGATATTGAAAGAGCCAAAAGAATAAGTGAAATCTCAGACTACATTATTAAGCCTATAAAAAAAGGAAAGCTAAAATCTATTGTAGATAAGTTAATCATGGAAGACTCCATGGAGTAAAGGAACCTCCCTATAAAGTCTGCTGCTGTGAGATTTTATGTTTCGATAGCATTAGTTAACTTCAAAGTACTAAGTTGTCGTATTTTTACTAAAAAAAGTACGTACTACACTAAAGTAGTGTTCCTCTTACTTGCAATTTCGCATCCCCTATAAAATGATACAAAAGACTTTAATTGTAATTATCTTTTTTCTGGGTTTTACAGCACTGGGTCAAGAAACTCAAAAAGATACCACCGAAATTAGTAGCTACAATCGTCAGTTTAATTCCGAAAAACAAGTTTCTATTCGTGTTGGAGCCGGAATTCAAAAATCATTTTATACCGAATTGGGGTTAGCGCTTCATACGTGTAATTATGGCGATACAGGATTTTTCTCTAATGATATCTATAGTGCTTTAGAATGGACTCCCAATAAAGAAAAAGATATTTACGGGTTAAAAATTGGGTATGAGGTCAATGCTTATTTGTTAAATTTAGGTTTAGAAGCAAAATACCTAACAGACTTTAAGGAACGAGATTTCGTTTTCACGCCAAAAATAGGTTTAGGCTTATATGGCGATGTAAATATTTTTTACGGATACACCATCTCCACAAGTAACAATCCTTTTTCAGGAAACATAGGCCGCCATCAACTCTCCATTGTATTAAACCTCAACAAGCACTTCTTAAGCGCTTAATATTAAAAAAATAACTTTTCATTCTTAATTATAAGGAGGTAACTCATCTTAATGGAACTATAACCACTAGAAACTTTTGCGCTTAGATATACAGTCTATAAAATAATTTTAACCCTATGCCCTACTTACTACTAGATTATTGATACCATCAAATAAACCCAAGAATGAAAACTAAAATAAGCTTAAAAGAAGCTATATCAATTGGAATAGGCGGTATGGTGGGAGGCGGTATTTTTGCTGTACTTGGACTGGCTGTTTCTTTAGCTAAAGGCGGTACTCCAGTTTCTTTTTTAATTGCAGGATTAATCGCCTTAGTAACCTCTTATAGCTACGTAAAATTATCGCTAAAATACCCGAACAGAGGCGGCACCGTTAAATTTATAAATGAAGGATTTGGTAATGGAATTTTTAGTGGAGGCATAAACAATTTACTTTGGGTGAGTTACATTATTATGCTCGCATTATACGCCTCTGCTTTTGGTTCTTATGCACCTAATTTACTTCAATTAACAAGTGATAGGACTTTAGACGCTCATATCTATGCTTCTTTTATTGTTGTACTTGCTACAGCTATTAACTACTATAGTATTTCTGTTGTTGGAAAAATAGAATCTTACGCTGTAATTATAAAGCTAATCATCCTATTATCGTTTGCAGGTTTTGGTATTTACGGCTTATTTGGAAACCCGCATGTAGCACAGCTAGCACCAGAAAATTGGGAATCTCCATTTCACCTTCTTACTGCTGGAATGGTAATTTTCGTGGCCTATGAAGGTTTTGAATTAATAGCAAATGCTGCACCAGATATTGAAAACCCAGAGGTAAATATTCCAAAAGCATATTATTGGTCCGTATTGTTTGTAGTAGCACTCTACATCATAATAGCAACAATAACTGTAGGTTCCTTAGCGTTTGGTGAAATTGCTACTGCCCAAGATTATGTATTAGCAGAGGCCGCAAAACCAATGCTAGGGAAAGTAGGGTTTACCATCATTACTATAGCTGCATTAATTTCGACATTCTCTGCCATAAACGCCTCTCTGTATGGCGGAAGTAGCGTAAATTATGAACTTGCAGAGGATGATGAGCTTCCTAATGAATTTCTTCACAAAATATGGAATCAGCCTATTGGCTTATTTATTACCGCAATAGCAACCCTAATAGCTGTAAACACTTTAAAGCTAGAAAGTATATCAACCGCAGGTAGTGTTGGGTTTTTATTAATATTTGCTGTGGTAAATTATACAGGGTTTAAATTATCTAAGGAAATAGAAGGCAAAAAAAGCATACCACTCTTGGGCACTATCTCCTGTTTTGGTGCCATGATAGCCTTACTAATTCAACATTATACCGTTAGTAAAATTGATGTATTTATCGCACTTGGTATTATCGCTTTTTGTTTTACAATAGAATATCTCTACAAAAAAACAGCGCATAAAAAAATCTAATGGCCTAAAGAACTGATTTTAAAAGAAAATAAGATGAGGCATTTATAGCTTTTCCTTTTTAGTACCTTGTTCTTTAGCTACAGTCCCTCAACTAAAAAATATAAAAAGAAACGCCACGATACACCACTATAATGCTACTTTCTTTCAAATAACACTAGCCTTAAAGACTTTAAAAAGAATATAAAATATGCTAAAAAAATAGTAAGAAGTAAGAAAAAACTAACTTCAATATAATTAGAGGCAATTTGAACGATTATCCAAATAAAAAACCGAATTTAAAAATCTCTAAGCAAAAATAAAAAAGCATATCCTTCCACATTTTTATTAATTTAGAGCTGCTAGTAACTAAATACAAAATTCATGTATAAGGAATTTCAAACAGAACGCTTATGGATAAAACCAACTTTAAAACCGGACGCTGAATTGATTTATCAACTCATGAATACGCCTAAATTCATACAATATATAGGAGATAGAGGTATTAGTACCATTGAAGATGCTGAAAAATATATTCAAGACATAATGCTTCCTCAATTAGATTCACTTGGTTATTCTAGCTATACGATTAGCAGAAAACTGAACGGTGACAAAATTGGCACATGCGGTCTTTACAACCGGGAAGGCCTTGACGGAATAGATATAGGCTTTGGCCTCTTACCTGGGTATGAAGGTTTAGGTTACGCGTATGAAGCTACACATGAAATACTAAAAGCTGCTTTTGAAGTATTTGAGATTAAAGAACTTAAAGCAATTACATCGAAAGAGAACTTCTCCTCTCTAAAACTTTTAGAAAAATTAGGCTTAAAAAAGATTGGTGTAACAAATCTTCCAAATGACAGCAAGGAGTTATTACTTTATAAAATTGAAAAGTAAAACGTTTATCGTTCTTTGTGACACAAGGTCAATTTTAGAAACTATAGTACTAGAATTCAAACGGAACTAGAAGCTAGCGAAAATTATTATTATATTTAATGAGAATTTAGAACGCTCTTACAAATTCTACAACCAAATACGATATTACTTACTTGGTACTGCACTAGCACAAGTACTATAAAACTTTATAAAAAATAATTTATTTTATGGAATCATCTGAACTTAAAAAAATCATTCAAGGAATTCCCAAAGCAGAACTTCATTTACATATTGAAGGAAGTTTTGAACCCGAGCTTATGTTCGAAATTGCCAAAAGAAATAATATAACACTAGATTATGACTCTGTAGCCTCCTTAAAAAAAGCCTATAAATTTAACAATCTTCAAGAGTTTTTAGACCTTTACTACATAGGTGCTCAAGTACTCCTCCATGAACAAGATTTTTATGATTTAACTTGGGCTTATCTTAAAAAAGTTCACAGTCAGAATGTAGTGCATGTTGAAGTGTTTTTTGATCCACAAACGCATACGGATAGAGGTATTCCTTTCGAGGTTGTTATTAACGGTATCTATAAGGCCCTTGAAAAAGCTAAAGATGAATTAAACATTTCCTATAAACTTATCATGTCTTATTTAAGACATTTGAGCGAAGAAGAAGCGTTTAAAACACTAGAATCTTCTTTGCCTTTTAAACATTGGATTGATGGGGTAGGTTTAGACTCCTCTGAGAAAGGAAATCCTCCTAGTAAATTTACCAAAGTATTTAAAGCTTCCGCAGATGAAGGTTATAAATTAGTCGCGCATGCAGGAGAAGAAGGCCCCGCTGAATACATTTGGGAAGCTCTTGACGTATTACATGTTCAAAGAATAGATCATGGAAATCGTTGTTTAGATGATGCTGTTTTGGTACAGCGCTTAATTCAAGAAAAAATAGGCCTAACCTTATGTCCGCTAAGTAATATAGCACTTAAAGTTATTCAGAAAATGCAGGACCATCCTGTATTAAAAATGCTCGACAAAGGAATTTTAGCTACCATTCATTCAGACGATCCTGCATATTTTGGAGGATATATGAATGAAAATTATTATGAAACGGCTAAAGCTCTAAATCTAAATAAGCACCATCTTATGCAGTTAGCCATTAATGCTTTTGAAGTAAGCTGGTTGGATCCTGAAACGAAAGAAAAACACATTTCTGAAGTCCAAAACTATTTCAGTGCGCTAAGCTCATGATAGAAAACTAACTTCAGATACTTTCCCGTTAATCCTCTATTTTTTTATGCAATTACACGCACTAAAAAAACAACTTGATAACGGGAAGGTATATTAAAGAACCTCAGCGTTTAAACTCAGACATTTTTTTAAATAAAACAGAAAAGAATGTTCTGATAAGGCTCTTCCCACTGATTAAAGACTTTTTGACGCTAGACTAAAAGTAGCTAAGAATAATATTTAAAATACTTGAGGGAAATAATATCCAATGGAACTGCAAACCCTAAAGAGCTATCCAATTTTTAAAATAGCAAACTAACTTCTTCAAAGACAGCTTACCTTTCTCTAGGGAGGTACAAAACTGCACATAACTATTTTTGCTCCATACCCAAAGGAACAAAATAAGAGTAGCCAAGCCAGATCAAATAGTGTTTAAAAGCCTAAGAGATCATCTGAAGGAAGCTACAGGGTAGAATCTCCTCAACCGGGTAATTTCTCCTCACTACAGATAATCCTTTGCTCCAAGAATAAAAATTTTACAACTGATAATCAATTAGTTACAACATTACCATCTCTTTTCCGTAATAAAGGCATGCCGTTTGCATTTTGTGTTCTGAACTTCTGAAATTATAAAAATTAACCTTTTTATCAGTTCCGGATCTCACGAAAAAACGAGTAGCAAAAGCTACAAGTTAATTAAAGTACAGCACACGATACTAATTTTCTAATCTTAACTATATAATGATGATAAAATATATCCTAGTCCTAATATTTTCAACAAGTATACTCCAAGCACAAGATCGTCCCTATGCAACAACTTCAGATGTACAAGTAGGTGATGTTTTTGAAATAGGCAAACCAAAAACCAACACCTATAAGCACATAGATTTTCCTCGTGAAAATTTTATTATCAAAAGAGGTGGAATCGCAAATTACAAACATCAAGAAGGAAAGTTAGTCGTCATAACTGCTATAAAAGAAAAAAAAGACGGCAGTACTCAAGTGAAAATAAAACGCAAGGACAGTGGTCGTTTTTTTGGTTCTCACACCCTCGTATCCGCAGATTTTAAAAAAGCGCTGACCTCTGGTGAGCTAAGGGCTAGATAGATTTTTTGTCCGTTAGTTCATAAAATCCATCTGGTGGCTTCACATTACAAAAAAAATAGTTTCCTATAAGAATAAAAACAAAGAATATCATGTTTACAAAACTTAAAATATCGCAACGCATATTAATATGCTTGGTACTTGCCATGGCATTTTTATTAGTTCTAGGTTCCAATCGGTTGGACCAAAGACATTTTTCGAACATACAAACTTCTGTGAATTCAGTATATAAAGACCGAGTCGTTGTTCAAAATTTTATTTATCAACTGACCAATATTATTCACGATAAGGAACTACACCTTCTTCTAAAGGAGAACGATAAACCTAATTTATCTGAAAATAAAAAAGTAACGCAATTATTATCCGATTTTGGAACTACAAAACTGACTCCAAAAGAATCGCACTTACTCGATCAGCTAAACCTACAATTCTCAAGCTTGCAGGAACTGGAACATAAATTTTCAGAAACTAACAATGGCTTATCCGAAAACCACAACATAGCAACGATTAAAAAACTTAATGAAATAAGCTTAAGTCTAAATGGCTTGGCCAACATCCAGTTGGAGGAAAGCAAATTATTGACGCAACTTTCAAATAAATCATTAGGCATGAATAACCTGCTTTCGAAACTTGAAATGGCTTTTTTAGTCATTATTGGAATTGCTATGCTGGCTTTAATATTTAATCCAATGAAATTAATGCATGCCTATCCTGGCAAACCCTCCCAGAACTAGTGTACAAAAAAATGATCATAATAAGGCCAAAAAACGTTTGATTGGGGAAGAGCTTGGTTTTGATCCGTGTAAATTGAGATCATACATACATGTCCTATTTAAAGGCTATAGCTCTAGTGCTATAGCCCCTCAGCACTACAGAAAACAATAGGCCTTTAATTCACAACTAAAAATCAAATACCATCCTTGAGATGAAACCGTCTAAAACAGTTTTAATCATGGTATTTGATCATACATTTTTTTGATTAAAAACAAATAACCAATATATAATGAAGCATATTTTTTCAAACTTAAAAGGTGATCTCTTTGGTGGTATTACAGCTGGTATTGTCGCCCTTCCCCTAGCCTTGGCATTCGGTGTTAGTTCCGGAATGGGGCCAAGTGCTGGTCTTTATGGTGCAATATTTATAAGTTTTTTCGCTGCCTTGTTTGGCGGAACAAACACGCAAATCTCAGGACCTACAGCACCAATGACCGCAGTAAGTATGGTCGTCATTTCAGGAATTATTGTGCTTAACGACGGGAGCCTAGAAAAAGCATTACCAGCGATATTATTAGTTTTTCTTTTGGCTGGTTGTCTGCAGATTGTCCTTGGCCTTATTGGCGTTGGCAAATATATACGATACATTCCCTACCCCGTAGTTTCTGGTTTCATGACCGCTATTGGGGTCATTATATTGGTTACACAGCTATTACCTTCTGTAGGATACTACCCCAAAGAGGATGCCGCTTTTATAGAAAACTATAAGCCTATGGCGGAAGAGTTAATTCTGAACAACATTTTAAGTGAAGAAACGGGAGAAGGCATATTAGTTCTCGAGGATATTCAAGAAACAGTAAATAGGGCTAATGAAGTTACAGAAGAAAGTATTCTTAAAGAAGCTAAAACATTAGCAAATATCGATGCATCAGGAGTTTTTGGGGCAATTAAAGTGCTCCCAAGAGCCCTTCAAAATATTAATTGGTTAGAATTAATACTGGCGTTATCTACGATTTTAATCATCTTCGGTTTTAAAAGAATCACTAAAACAATTCCAAGTGCATTGGTGGCATTAATAGTCGTATCAGGAGTGGCTTATGGTTTCAATCTAGACTACCGCCCTATTGAACAGATTCCTGGTGGGTTTCCTGTCCCTAATCTAAAAATGTTCACCCAATTTGAGCTAAATTCAATTACCCCCTATGTATTTACTGCGTTAACCTTAGCACTTTTAGGAGCAATTGATTCTCTATTGACCTCTGTGGTCGCCGATAACATGACCAAAACAAAGCACCGACCAAATAAAGAATTAATTGGACAAGGTGTAGGTAACAGTATAGCCGCATTTTTCGGAGGTCTTCCAGGAGCTGGTGCCACCATACGAACGGTTGTTAATATAAATGCAGGAGGTAAAACAAAATTATCAGGTATGGTTGCTGGCGTTCTGCTTTTGATCATCCTCTTGGTCTTAGGCCCTATAGCCTCTCAAATTCCTGCCGCAGTACTCGCCGGAATATTGGTTACCGTTGGCATTGGCGTCATGGACTATAAAGGCCTAAAGGCCATTCCTTTTATGCCAAAAGATGCAAAAATAGGACCTTTCAAATTTAGTTCAGAAGTAATCATTATGCTCGTTGTCTTAGTATTATCGTCAGTATGGAATCTCGTATATGCCGTAGGTGTAGGGTTAATAATCGCCTCCCTGATGTTTATGAAAAAAATGGGGGATCTTACCGCAGAACGTTCAGACGTTAAGTCCCTCGAAAAAGAGAAAGGCTGGGCAGATGAAGCCGAATTTCCAAAAAATCTAAAAGAAGAAGTTTTCATCAAACACCTTAAAGGTCCCTTATTCTTTGGTTCTACAAGTGAATTCCTGAATTTGGCCAATCAAATACCAAAAAACGCTTCTACAGTAATCATACGAATGGGACGTATGCAGTATATGGATCAATCAGGACTCTATACGCTAGAAGATGTATTAATAGACCTTAAAAAAGAAAATATCATTATTCTTTTTGTCAATGTTTTAAAACAACCGCGTTATATGATGGAAAGAGTTAATATTATACCGCATTTAATTCCGGAAAAAAATATCTTCGATAATTTTACAGATTGCTTACAATGGATAAAGAATAATGTAAAAACCCAATCGGAAACTAAAAATATAATAACAGAAACAAGTACTGATCCTAAAAATTTTTAAATTATTTTAATTGACTTTCAAAAAAGAAAGTATGGTTTTAAGAATTAAATTATTGGCGTACCCAAGCAAAATGTTGAGATAAAGAAAGGTGAAGACGTATTCTAACTCCCAGATGCTATGAAATTTAGTCTATTGAAAACGTAATATATTAATATCTGAATTTTTGAAAAATTTTATTAATGCTACGCTTCAGGTGTTTATGATTTAATGCTTTCGTACATTTACTATAGCGACCTGTTTACAATCTTTAGCACACCAGAATTTGATTAAATAAATATAAATCAAAAGTGTCTTATCATAGATTGATAAGACACTTTTGCTACGTGTGCAAAATAAAGAAACTTACATATACGTTTATTAACAGAAACCAATAATAAACCCACTTCAATTGATTCTCAATTATAAATATTCTTTTACTCTTTTTTTGCTAGTACTAGCTTCTTGTAATGAAGAACCAAAAATAGCGCCACCAACAGATTTCTGTGCTACCATTCATAAAAATGACAGCATTACATTAACCAATGAGTTAGCCGAAGTAAAAGAATTGATGGATACCAAAACTGGGGTATATGTTTTAGAAGACGGTAGTGGTTCTATGGTAGCTAGAGCATGGCTTAGTGAATATGCTGAAAAGACAATAGACATTCAATATTTTATCTTTTCTACAGATAATGTAGGTCTTATTGCTTGTGATTATTTGATTAGAGCAGCAGATCGTGGGGTTAAAGTAAGAATCATAGTAGATGACATTATGGTAAATGCAGACATTCAAGATATCTTAACGTTTGCCTCTCACAAAAATATTGAAGTCAAAATTTATAATCCTGGAGTTAATTTAGGAAAAAACCTTTTTAGAAAAATACAAAAATTTACAACAGATTTCAGAACTGCTAATCAACGTATGCATAACAAAACGTTTATCGTAGATGGTAAAGTAGTCATTACTGGAGGTAGAAATATTGCGGATGAGTACTTTGATTATGACCATGAGTATAATTTTAGAGATAGAGATATTCTATTATTAGGAAAAATAGCTAAAACTGTAAATACTTCATTTGACCAATTTTGGAATAGCACATTAACAAAAGAAGTCTCTAAAGTTGTTGAAGACCTACCTGAAAATATAACCTCAGAAAAAAGATTTGACAAACTTCATGAATATGCCTGTAATCCCTATAATTTTTGGCCACAAGTTAGAAAGCGTATTGCTGCCTTACCTACAACATTTAAAAAAATAAATGAATCAGGAGATTTAGTTTGGTTAGATGAGGTACAGTTTATTTCTGATGCTCCCGGAAAAAATGACGGCGAAAGTGGTTTGGGAGGTGGTGGAATTTCCACTAGTGCCTTGATTAACTTAGTTAAAAATGCGAAATCATCTATAGACATTCAAACCCCATATTTAATAACAACAAAATTAGCGCAAAATTTATTTAAAGAGGCCATAGACCGCGGTGTCAAAATTAGAATTTTAACCAATAGTTTGGCTTCAACAGACAATGTAGAAGCCTTCAGTAGTTATCAAACGGATAGAAAAAAATTATTACAAACAGGAGTAAGAATCTTTGAATTTAGGCCTGATGCTGCAGAACGCAAAAAAATAATGACAGGAGAATTACAAGAAACGCTAGACTATACTCCCATTTTTGGACTGCATGCCAAATCAATGGTAGTAGATCATAAAACAACGGTTATTGGTACCTTTAATCTAGACCCTAGAAGCGCAAATTTAAATACCGAATGTGTGGTTATTGTTTCTTCTGAAAAAATTTCTAAAGGTGTTTTAAGCGGAATGGAAGAAGAATTTAAACCTGAAAATTCATGGGAAACCACCTTGGACTATAATCCAGACTCCGAGGTAAATAAGTATAAGCGTTTAAAAACTTGGACTAGAAAATTAATTCCAAAAGAAATCCTGTAAGTTATAGTACTCCACAAACTATTTTAAAGCCTCAAAATTCCGTACTCATCTGGTTTTAAAATAACAATCAAAGCTGATTAGTATGTTACGCGCGTACCGTCCTTCTCTGAAAATTTTTCAGAAGACACCTTTTGATTTAGCAGCATTATATATACCGTAATTTTCATGAAATTCAAGAGAACTAAGCGCTTGTGATAAGAAGAATTTTAGATACAATTTTAACTTTCTATAAGCGTTAACTTCTAACCTTCCTATTTTTTGGTTCCAAGTGCTTACCCAAACAAAATCTGGATTTGTAGAATCCTAATAAACCCTCAGTGCAAATAACAAAATGAAGGCTAATGCCTTCTCATTTTTTGGTTCCAAGTGCTTACACAAACAAAATCTGGATTTGTAGAATCCTAATAAACCCTCAGTGCAAATAACAAAATGAAGGCTAATGCCTTTTCATTTTTTGGTTCCAAGTGCTTACCCAAACAAAATCTGGATTTGTAGAATCCTAATAAACCCTCAGTGCAAATGACAAAATGAAGGCTAATGCCTTCTCATTTTTTGGTTCCAAGTGCTTACACAAACAAAATCTGGATTTGTAGAATCCTAATAAACCCTCAGTGCAAATGACAAAATGAAGGCTAATGCCTTCTCATTTTTTGGTTCCAAGTGCTTACACGAACGTTGTTCTTGATGCCCTTGGAACCAAAAAATGAACCGCTTACACGATTCATTTTGGTATTCAGTCGGGATGACAGGGTTACACCCCTACCCTATAATTATTTGATTATCAATTAATTAAAATTACTAAAATTAAACTGTTAACCGAATTGTTGACGATTATATAAATGACCTTAAAGTAAAATGCTTTACTTTCTGATAAACCAAAGATATAATTTGCCGTTATAAAAATCCAAGAAAATAACTCAAATCTTAAGAAAAATAAATTTGTTCCAAATCTGAGGTTTCAAAAACTCACCTATATCTACTACTTAATCATTTTTATTTTCTATATGATATTTTAATACATAAGAGTTCGTGCCATCACTACCATCGATAGCTACACCGCTAGGGCAATAAAGGTATTCTGGTTCATTATTAGCATTCATTAACAACTGTGGTCTCTCAAATTTAACGGCGTTATGTACCGCACATTCGCGGTTTCTGGAATACTATCTTTAAGATGAAATTTTCCGAAATTATGAAAGCCTGAAAATGGCTTAGGATTAAAATTATGGCCTTATCAGGAAAACTAGAAAAATATTCTCTTTTAAAGCCAATACCGTTGCTTTCAAAAGTTGTTGTCGCTATCGATTTATTAATGTCTAGCGCTCGTTTATAATGAAGTACCGAATCTAATTTGGGAGTTTCTACAAATAAGTTACCCAACATTTGGTATGCATTTTAACCCCAAGGCAATCGCGTATTTAAAACTTTACTATCAACCAATTTTTCTGCATCCATATACTTACCCTCAAAAAGCAGTTTTTAAATAGTATCGATGTACATACCAGCATCTTTTTTATCGTGATAAGAATCTTTTCCACCTGTCCAAATAGTTTCCTCGTTTAGGTAAATTATTTCTTTCTCTAGAGTGCCGTAAATCATGGCTCCTAAATTGCCATTACCAATTGGTAGACCTCCATCCCAATCGACTGTTGGTTGTTTAAACCATATTTTTAGAGGTGATTTTGATACAAATTCAGTCGTCTTATTACAACTAAAAAAAGAAAGTACTAAAATAAATGAGAAGGCAGATTTAATAATCATTTTAGATTTTGAAAAAACAAAACCCATTCTCTTATTTATAATTTTACTTTGTTTCATAATTAATACTATTGCTATTTATTTATATTGTATTTAAGCATTAAATAATCTACAACCGTCTTTAATTCAGCATCAGAAAGCGGTCTTTCAAAAATTAAGAATCGCGCGATTTCACCATCAAAAGATTCTACTCCTGGATGATTTGTAGCATCTCTTTCTTGACCAATAACCATTTTTGACGGATTTGAATTAGGGTTAACAGGAAATTCCTTTGTCCCCACAGGTGTTGTATGGTTAATAAACATTTCCATGGTTACGGTCTCTTTACCTGAATCTAGCCTACCCATAATTAAATAATAAACAGATTTTTGCAGTGGTTCTTCTATTAGAATTTGGGGGCTATCATCATTCCAAGTTCCTTTTTGCAAACCATTTCTAGAAGACATCCAAACTTGATTTTCTATATTCAACCCTCCCCAAAAACCTTCATACTGACCTTGTTTATCAAGGTTCGTATTACGAAGGTTTCCAAAAAATGAATTCACCCCAGGTTTCCCTTTTACTTGTTTATAAACTGACATTATTGAAAACCAAGTGTAACCACTTCCTGTGGTTAAATGGTCAAAAGCATCTTCGTTGTGATTTACCAATTCTTGCCGATGAAACACTACTGAATTATGACCATTAAGATTTGGAATATTTTGTTTTAAACTAGGCCTTCCAGAACCTTTAGTTTCCCGTCCTTCATCTTGTTGCACGAATTTTTTAACCTCATTTTCAACATTATTATTCCATGTGCTTATTCTATCGTCATCTTCAATTAGAACATTATAATCTGCGTCTAAATCCAATATAAGACCATTATCTATAGGTAAAACGTCCTCTTTTTTTGAATTATCGGCCGCCCACTCAATTCCGCCTGCTATCAAATTTCGGAAATTTGAATCTGCATATATTTCTTGAGTATGCCCCAGTGATGTAAAAAAAGAGCGCCCGCCATCGTATTGCTGACACCAAGTAAACGGATGGTCTCCACCCATTTTTTGAGTACCCTCATACGAATCTTCATCAACAGATAATAATACATGTACATCCTTACGTGGGTTGAATGAGAACCGATGCCATTCATCTGTCACTGTCCATTCCTTATCTAGATGTTTAGTACTTTGATGTACTGCATCTTCTACAATTAATTTAGCGGATTGTACTTTAGGGTGATCTATCTGTTTAGTCCCAATTAATTTTTCAAACCATTGTTGGTATGCACCTCCCTCATTCCAAATAGCACCTGCACAATGTATACCTACAAATCCACCACCATTGCGAATAAATTGTTGTAGTGCTAGCTGATTACCTTTAGATAGTATTTGCCCTTTATTTCCACAGTTATTATTAAATAACACCACATCAAATGAGACTATTTCTTTTACATTAAATATAGATGTATCATCGGTTGTAATAACTTCCCATCCATTATTTAGGCCTAAAGCTTCAATAAGATCTATCCCAGCTTCTTTTGAGTCATGCACATATCCATTAGCACCATAAAAGTTGAGAATCTTAATTTTTCTTTCATTTATACTTTCTCTTTTTTTCTGCGCTGTTAAACGAACACCCGCAGGTAAAAGGAGTACTAGTATTAAAAGTAGATTTTTTTTATTGATCTTAATCATTTTCACTTAAAAGTAAACACGCTTATTATTCGATAATAAATATCATCTTGGAACCAAGGTGACATCTCTTAAAGTCATTAAACCTTGATGCAATCTTTTCGCTTCATTATCTATCTTCAATGGTTTTATGGTCATTTTATACCTTCCTGGTTTCAAAGTCACATCGCCCAATACAAGGGTATTGTACTTCACTATTAATGGTGATTCTTTAGCTTTTGGATGTAATGGAATTGCTTTAACCGTATGTTGAAACGTTTTATCAGCAATGGTTAATTCAAAAACACCGCCATCTACTAAACTGCCATAAGTAATCTCAACATTGTAGGATCCATCTTTCTCTACTAACAAATCCCACTCTGCCAAATCATTCTCTTCTGTCCAACCTTTCAAATTTTCACGTTGTGCTCCTGCTCCAGTACCATAAGCAAAGTGCAATGTTTCACCTTGTATGTTTGCAAATCCTACAGAAAAAAAATAACCTCCAGCCGGTACAGCTCTCATAGCATCTTTTGCTAGTAATTCTTTATGAAAAACTCGTATTGCATGGTCTACTTTAGGCGTGCCTTCTAATTCTACTTTAATAACATTCGCCATTTTATAGGGTGGCGATTTAGGTATTGTTATATATACATTTCCGTTTTTACGAGTTACTCTTAAATATGTATTCATTGTATCAGCCAAAAAACATGCAGATTCTACTTCTGTTACTAAGCCTGGTATCATTAGCTTCCCATTTTCAGGCCAATCAAAAATTTGATAGTAGAGTGTATTTCCTTTTCTGGTAGAAGTTCCCCATTCTAAAAAGTAATGTGGTCCTTTTTGGGCTTCATAAATTGATTCTCCGTTCGTTTGAAGCCAATCTCCCACTTTTTCTAGCTTCTTTACACTTGTTTCAAGAAATTCTCCTTTAGGAGTAGGGCCTAGATTCATCAAAAAATTACCTCCACGAGAAGCTGCATAACAGAGGCTATAAAGTGCCCATTCAGGAGATTTTGATTTTTCTGTACCGCTATAGAACCAACCGCCATCGAATTTTGCGCAAGACTCCCAATAATCGTTTTGGTTTCCTATATATGGCATAAAATTCTCTGGGGAATGGTGAGCTCCTTCTCCTTTTCTACGTTGGCCTATACGGTTCGCTATTACAGTATTGGGTTGTATCTCACGTATTTTATCCCGAAACTCAGTCGCCCGTTCCACAGTCCAACTATTCACCCATTCTCCATCAAACCAAACACTGATCATAGGGCCATAATTCGTCAATAACTCTTCAACTTGCCCTAGCATAAATTCATGATACTTGGCATATTCAGCACTCCCTATATCTTTAGAATAAGTAGGCTGATACATATCCCAAACGGAATAATACACTCCAAAAGGCATCTCTTGTTCGGCACAAGCATCCGCCAATTCTTTTATTGGGTCTCGTTTAAAAGGTGTTTTTTCTATAATATCATAGTCCGTCAGTTTAGAATCATACATTGAAAATCCTGCATGATGCTTAGCCGTTATTACTATGTATTTAAAGCCTAAACGCTTTGCTGTTAACACCCATTTTTCGGCATTGAAATTAGTCGGGTTAAAATTTTCAAGAACTGTATCAGGTATAATATATTCTCCTCCTTTTCTCTGTGGCCCCCAATGCAGAAACAAGCCATATTTAGCATCTGCCCATTTGCGCATACGTTCTTTTTTTTCTTCGGATGTCTCTCCAGGGAAACCAACTACAGGAGGCTCTCCAACTTGAAAGCGCGCAAACCATGGAAGGTCTTTTTTTAGAAAGGCTGACTTCTCAAGAGGATCTCCTCTGAATAGTTTTGTTTCGTTTTGATTTACTATCTTTTTTTGAGCCGTAACACCTATTACCATTAATAAAGTGGTAATAGGATAGGTAAATAGGATTTTTTCATACGTATGGTTTTACTGATTATGATTTTTCCGTGCTATTTAAACTTGTTAGCGGTGCTACTCCTTTCATGAAGTTTTTAAAAGGCTTTTTAATATCTACTGGATCATTCATTTGTTTTTGCAAAACCCTATATTCTCTGTAGAGTTTTTTCAAAACTTTTTTGTATTTACCATTATCCGCTGCTAAATCATATTTTTCAGATGGGTCATTTTTCATATCATACAACCTAACTGTATTGGCTGTTGGGTAGATAATCATTTTATAATCTTCCGTTCTATACATTCTTTGGGCACCAAAATAAGCACCATAAACAGTCGGATAATTACTGGTATTAACCTTCCCTGTTGCCAAAGGCAATAAGCTATTAAAATCTACTTGCTCCGGTTTTTTAAGTCCTGCCAACTCTAGAGTCGTTGGCATAATATCTTGCAAGTAAACAAAGGATTCTATCGTTTTTCCTTTTGGAAGATTTGGTCCAGATATAATTAGCGGTACACGCATGCTACTTTCATACATATTTTGTTTACCCATAAAACCATGATCACCTACAGAAAGCCCATGGTCTGCTGTGAAAAATATATAAGTATTATCTGCTTTTCCTGAGCCTTCTAACGCATCTAAAATACGGCCTATTTGGGCATCCATATGGCTTATTAAGGCGTAGTATTCTTGTCTGTTTACTTGTACGGAATATTTTGTTCTAGGGAAAGGCGCTAGTTTTTCGTCCCGCAATCCACGCCCCGAACCAGCATATTCATTATATGGATATTCGGGAATGAAATTATCAGGCACTTTGATTTCATCTACCGGGTACATATCAACAAATTCTTTAGGAGCTTGCCTTGGGTCGTGTGGTGCATTAAATGCTAAATACATGAAAAACGGATTGTCCCTTGATTTTGATTGTTCTAAAAAAGAAATACCATTATCTGCTAACACTTCACTCCAGTGTTTACCTCCCTGCCAAAATCCACCTAGTTTTTTATCATAGGGAGACCAAGTATCCGGCTTATTTTTTTCAAAACTACGCGTATACCTTGTATTGGTTTGTCTTGGCATACCACCTCTAACATTTTTAGTATAATCAAAAGCCTCTTTAGCTTCTATTTCTTTTATATGCCATTTGCCAGACATGTAGGTATCATAACCAGCTGCCTTTAAATATTGAGGCCAATACTTTTCAGGTTTTTTAAATGGTATCTCATACGTAGATGCAGCACTAGGGGTATTCTCACTAACATTCTTTCCTATATTACCTCTTTTAGAAAAAGAAGCTGCATTCCAAAGATTAGCTCCAGTAATAATCATTGTTCTACTCGCCACACATACCGCAGGGCAGAAAGACCCTTGGTTATAGGTTCTGGTAAAAGAAACACCGTTATCCATAAGACGATCCAGATTAGGCGTTTTCACTTCGCAATCTTCTAAAGCTCCAATGGTATTATACATTTGGTCATCTGCAAAGATGAAAAGTATATTAGGCTTTTCTTTTTGCTGTGCATTCAAAGAAAAACTTGTAATAAAACAGAGTGTAAGAAAAAATAATTTGTTCATTTTAATGCTTTTTTAATACTATTACTTTATCTCAAAACGCAATAAATACGTCAGTCCTTTGCTTGATTTCATCGCTATTCCCCAACCTGGAATCTCAGTGTCAGGATTTCCATTTTCCAAAACTGGCCGGTACAAACCTGGTGCTTTTGGAATATTTTTTAGGCTATCATTCAAAACAGAAAAATGCTCACCATCGGCAGCAAAATTTATAGTTGCATTAATCGATGCCAGAGAAGCAACACCTCCATCCTTCTGCCAAATTAAGACTTCGTGACTTTCATCTAATAAATAACCATCATACTTTGTAAATGGTCCTTCCGGGTGATTAGCATAAGCTACACTCATTTTAGTCTCAGCTGGTGATTTACCCCATTGTCGACCTTTATAATACAATGCTATTTTATTATCTCGCACCAATAAACTTGCATCATCAATTCTAAAACTATCAAAATCAGTAGAATCTTTTGAAATCTCTAACACAGGATTATTTTCTACTCTTACAAATGGACCATCTGGACTATTGGCTACAGCCAAACCTATGGCTGTAATATCTGTAGTAGAATTGCCTTCAAACTTTTTATCTTTTCTTCCAGGTGTTGGTTTTACGCCCGTATAGTACATATAATATTTTCCATTACGAACTAAAATATTTGGTGTAAAGACAGAGTGATTATCAAACTCACCTTCTGCACCTAAACCAAGTGCCATACTTTGTTCTTTCCAAGTATGCCCTTCATCGGTAGATGTTGCATGCCAAATAGTGGCCCAATACCCAGCCGTAACAGGGCTATCCATACGACTATACCAAATATGGTAAGTGTCATTTACTTTTATTATATCGCTATTATCACGCCTGTTATATGTGGAGTCTTTACCTATACCGGCAACCTCTTGATACGTAAACTTTACAGCATTTTCTTTAATAGCTATTTCCTTACTAAAACTCTTTTCTTTTTTAGTATTATTACAAGATGCTATCAAGCAAACTACTATGGTTATAATTCCTAATTTTAATTTCATTTTATACATTGATTTGATTTATTTGATTTCTTGAGCTATTTTTTTTGCTAAAATTTCATAGCCTTTATTATTCAGGTGAACGCCATCAACTGTGCAATTATAGGCTTTTTTCATTAGTTTGTTTACATCTAAAAGTTGAACGTTTTCTTCTTCTGAAATTACTTTAATGATAGGAATTACCCATTCATTTAAGTGTTTGATACGTTGTTTTATTTCTGGATCTCTACTTTTTGCATGTTCATAAATTGGTAACGGAGTTAATACATATACCTCTGCATTTTCATTCTTATGTTTATAGGATTTTATCAATTTTACATATTGACTTTTAAACTCTTCTTGAGGTGTGCCAATAAATTCCGTTTTTCTGTTTTCATCTAAACACCACTTCACATTTGCATCGTTTGTACCAAACATAATTAAAACGATATCTGGCGTAAATTTTAATGAATTTTTGTATTGCTCCTTTTTAAAATATGGATGATTTGTTCCATCAATTAATGTTGCTCCTCCTTTTCCAAAATTTTTCACTTGATATTCGTTACCTAATTTTTCTTGCAAAAATGAAGGATATTTGGCTTCATTATTACTATCTCCAACACAGGATATATGTTTGATATTTTCAGCTAGCGTTGGTTTTCCTTTTAAGTAGCACAATTTCTCTAAAAAGACATCTGTTTTATATGTGGTTAAATTGAAGTATTTATTACCAGCGCCTTTTCTGAAAAAATCGCCATTAAAAAAACCATGACCAACATTATCAACTGCAACTAATTCACATTCATTTCCTGCTTCTTTCATTAAGCTGGTAAAACGTTCTGCATTTTCAAAAGGTACTGTTTTATCCTTTGTTCCATGAAAAATCAACATAGGAGGCAAATCTTTTTTAACCTGATGCGTTGGAGAAATTTCTGTTTCTCGACCCACCACTTTTTTATGACCATAGCCCTTCTCTGTAGTGTCTAAAACTGGATTATATGCAACTACAGCATTGGGCACAGAACTAATAGATGAATTTTCGCTAACGTTTTCTAATCCTTCTATTAAAGCCGTAGTTATAGCAATATGTCCTCCAGCAGAACCTCCACTAGCAACAATTTTGTTAGGATTTACATTTAATTCTTTAGCATGCTCACGAATCCAACGAATGGCTGATTTTGCATCTTCTACACAATCAAAAGGAGAAGTGTTATGTGTGTTTTTAATTCTATATTCTGCAGATATTGCTAAAATTCCTCTTGATGCAAAATATTCACTTTGTTGATAAAACTGTTCTGGGGTACCAGATGCCCATCCTCCACCAAAGAAAAACACAATTGCAGCAGTTGGTTTTTTTGATAATTGAGGTTTAAAAATATGCAGATATAAACTATCTCCATTTATCTCTTTATATAAAACTTTACTATTAGAAGTAATATTTTGAGCTCCAATATTAATAACCGCGCAAAATAGAATTAATAAGGTAGCTATTATTTTTATTGATTTCATGTTATAACTATTGATTTAATACTATTGTTATTTCACCATAAAAACATTCATAATTTCAACAATAGAAACCCCTAACACTTTCTCTGAAACCTTAGTTAAATCAACTGGATTTCCTTCAAAATGATACGTAGTTTGAATATGTGTTTGTTGTTCACCTGCTTTTAAATAAAGTGCCGGAGAAGATGTTTCTAACTCGTAAAAAGGACCTAATGGCTTTTTTCCTGGTTCTGGAACTCCATCATTATATGAGTTTACAACATCACCTGCATAAGGTTTTTCTTGAATTTCCCATTTAGAATTTACATAATCGGTAATTCCTTTTGGTTTATTATATTTTACAATGGTTAGTGTTTTACTAACTCCATCATATGAACCTAAAACATTTTTTGCGCGTTTTGGAGACAACCCAATTTTACTTCTAAAATTACCATCGCCTTTAAAATAAATAGCATTTTCTTTTACAATTAATCGTTCAGCAGGTACTTTTCCAAAATAATCATCATTAACAATTACACCAAATTCTGCTTCATTTCCTTTTTTATATGGAATTACAATAGTCATTTCTGGTGATGGATTAAACATCCCTAAAAGCCAGATTGATAATAAGCCCTTTTCTTTTTCCCAATCTTCTTTTCCTGAATTTGTTAAAGAATTGGTTGTTTTATAGGCTACCGTATTAATTTCATTTGGTAACTCAATTCCTAAATCTTCATTCACTTCTTGTTTTGATAAAACTTTCACTTCTCTTTCAATATCAAAATCAAATTTAAATCCTGAATAATTAACTAAAGAAGCTGTTTTGGTAAAAGTAACCGAACTCGAAGTTTTTGTTTTGATATCAAAATGTTCTAAATCTATTAGTTTTGGCGTGTACCAATCTTCTAAAGTAAATTCACTTCCTTTTTTAAAAAAAATAGAATATTGTCCGCCTTCTGGTCCTAACCAAAAACGCTCTTCACCACCAAAAACATTAATATGTTCTTGTATTTCTTTAGTTTTAAATAATTCTTTATTAATCCAACCATAACTTCTACCGTTTAAACCAGAAGAGCTACTTGTCATAACACGACCTTGTAATTTCGCAGACACAGCTACTTTTGCTTTATTGTTATTTGATAACTCAATAATATCAATATAATCTTTCATAAAAGAGACATCATCTGCATAGGTTATTATGTTTTCATTTTTATTATTTTCTTGTAATTCTGTTGAAAGATTATCTTTTTCAGTTTCTGGTTTGCTTTTACATGATACAGCCAATAAAATAGAAAGTACAATGAATCCAACTCTTTGAGTTCTGAATACTAGTTTTTGTTTCATAATTAATCTTTAGATTTATATCTATTCAAAGCAATTTCCATTTCTTTTACAATGTTTGGATATTGATTATATAAATTAGTGGTTTGGTATTTATCTTCTTCTAAATTATAAAGTTGTCCTATTGGAGCATCTTCTTTTATTTTTCCATTTTCAATATCGCTATTCACACCTCCTAAAAAGGCTACTCCAGGAGCGCCACCCCAAGCATGATGATGTGGTTTATATCCTCCAAATCCGCCACTACCTTTTGCTGGTATGTACATCCACTTTCCTTTTCTTAAAGATAAATGTGTCGATTTGTGAGCAGCTAAAATCAATTCATTTCTAACAGGTGTTTCAGGATTACCCAATAAAGCAGGCAAGATATTTTTACTATCAGAATTCTTTAAACTATTTAAATCTTGCTTCAAGATTTTTGTAAAAGTAGCTAGCATATCTACATTACAAATTAATTGATTAGACACCGTTCCAGCTTGTATTTTTCCGGGCCATTTGGCAATAAACGGTACACGATGACCACCTTCCCAAACACCAAACTTAAAACCTAATAAATCGCCATTGATTTTGTGTCCAGCTTTTACTGCATTACGACCACCTAAATTCAGCATAGCTCCATTATCACTAGTAAAAATCACTAAGGTATTTTCGGCAACTCCTTGTTTTTCTAAAGTTGATAATACTTGTCCTACCATCCAATCCAATTCTTGAACAAAATCACCATAAAGTTCCGCGTCACTTTTTCCTTGAAAATTTTTTCCTGGTGTAAAGGGATGATGAATATGTGTAGTTGCCAAATACAAAAAGAAAGGGTTTTGGTTTTCGGTAATTGTTTTTTCTGTTATCCAGTCTACAGCTTTTCCTGCCAACACAGTTCCCACGGTATAATCGTTATAGAGTTTATGAGCTTCTGCAGCTCCTTTAAACATGTTAGGCGTTCTTTGAGATGCTTCTGGCGGAATAGGAGTAATTGGAGTAACTTCTTCGTCTTTCCCTCTGCCTACATAAACCAAGGGGTCGTTTGGATCACCTCCCACCACACGGTCATTTTCTACATATACATAAGGTGGAGCGCTATTTACAACAGGCACCCCATAGTAATAATCAAAACCTAGATCATTAGGCCCTGGACTTAAAGGTTCTTGCCATTTATTTTCTCCTTTTCCAAAACCTAAATGCCACTTTCCTAAAGCTGCAGTAGTATAACCGTCATTTTTAAACACATCCGCAATGGTTAATTGCTCAGGGTTTATTAATAATTCTGAAGTAACTGGTGCAGGTCCCCAAATTCCTTTTCCATTCTCCCCTCTTATTGGGTATTGACCTGTTAACAAAGCATAACGAGACGGTGTACATACTGCCGAGGCCGAATGTGCATCGGTAAATATTTTTCCTTCGCTTGCTAGTTTGTCTATATTTGGAGTGAGGAGTTTTGACGCCCCATAACAACTCAAATCACCATAACCAAGATCATCTGCCATAATTACAATCACATTTGGTTTTTTAGATGATTTCTGAGCTAAAACGTTTATTCCTTCGTTTTCCGCAGCACGTCCTACATCTTCTATTTTCATGTTTTCTGAATGAATATTTACTGATTTATCTGCTTCTTTTATTTTGTTTGACTTCCAAGATAAAAATGCGAATACTAATGTATACATTGCTATTTTATTTAATTTCATTTTTATTTGGTTTTTAATTTATTATACATCTATTGAAAATTTTACTGAAAAATTTTCAGATTTAAAATTGCGGAGTTATTAATGTTAAAAAAAACATGTAAAAGTATAAAAACACTTATTCTTACATAATTAGACAAGTAATTTTGAATACAATCAGGGTCTAAAATGTATCCAAACACAATTAAACTCTTTCAATTCTCTGACAAAACGAACCACACTAGATTCTTTATCATTTGTATACAGCTGGACTATTTCTTCTCCAGCAACTTTTCCTTTATTCATTATGGAAACGTTAATTAATACAAAGGCTTTAGTTTTATTTATTCTTCAACTTGTTATATATTTTGATACGTTTGTCTTTTACTTTGTGTATAATTTTATGCATTATTTTAGTATTAGTATTTTTCTTGAATATTTTTGAAAGGAGGTAAACGCTGATTACTTCCAACAAAATTAACATCTCCGAGAGTTAACCTAGCTCTGTCTGCTGCCTTTAATAATTCTTCTACTATTTTAGGATGATTTTCAGAAATATCTGTTAACTCACCCATATCATTATCCAAATTAAATAGCAATAGACGATTCAATACTTCTAAACCTTTACATGAAATATTTTTAAGATTCTTTCCTTTAAAAGGTTTTTCGTCCTTGCTTTTAGACCAAAACGGTTGATCTGCTGAGGTTCTTGGCAAATGCAGCTTCCACTTTCCTTTTCTAACTGCTTGCAAATTGATGCCATTATAATAGTATATATATTCGTGTGGTGATAACCCTCTTCCTGTTTTTAAGATAGAGGTGATATCTTTTCCATCAATCACTCTATCTTTTGGAAGTTCTGTTCCCGTTAAAGCTGCTAATGTTGGCAATAAATCCATGGAAGATATAAAGGTATCGTTGACTCCGGTTACGAATTCACCTTTCCATTTGATGATAGCTGGAATTCGGAAACCACCTTCCATAGTCGTGTACTTCCCACCATTTAAAGGTCCTGCAGAACCTCCAAAATGACAAATAGCAGGACCATTATCTGACAAGAAAATTACAATGGTATTTTCATCCATATTATTTTCAGAAAGTACTTTGGTTAACTGTCCTACATGGTAATCCAATTCCTGTACATAATCGCCGTAAAGACTTCCTTTTGAACTTCCTATAAATTCCTTGCTTGGCTTAATTGGAGAATGCACCGAATGATAAGCTAGGTACAGAAAAAAAGGATTCTCTTTATTTTCTTCTATATATTCAATGGCTTTTTGAGTATAATCGCCAATTAATGTTTCAAAAGCTACATTTTCTTTTACAACTTTGCGGTCACTGTAAACATCGTTTAAATCAGGATGACTGCTATGCCAATTGGATTTCAGCCCATAAAAATGTTGAAAACCGTGGTCGATAGGTTGTGCTCCATCGTTAAAACCTAAATGCCACTTACCAATGGCCAACGTAGCATAATCTTCTTTTAAAAGTAAATCAGCAATAGTAATTTCATCTGGGTGCAAACCATAATCTTTATGTTTTTCAATTTTACCTTGAGCTACAGGAAACCCATTTCGCATGGGATAGCGACCAGTAAGAAGTGCTGCTCTAGATGGACTACAAACGGATGATGCTACCTGAAAATCGGTAAATCTTAATCCTTCACTTGCTAAGCTGTCAATATTAGGCGTTTTAACATCTTGAGCTCCATAACAGCTTAAATCACCATAGCCCAAATCATCAGCAAAAAGAATAATGATATTTGGTTTTTTTGTTTGTGCTGAAAGTATAAGAGGCAGACAAGACAAAAGGATAACAGGAATAATACAGCCAACTTTTTTCAATACTTTGATTTTAAAATTTTAGTTAGAAAGTGGTTTTGGTTTTTTTGTATATGCAGATAATTAAATTTCATCTTAATTTTTATTATTTTAAATTATTTAAATGATAAACAGCCTCAGCAAATCTTTCCCCTAAGTCAATATATGCTTTGCTATCATAATGCCAAGGATCCGAATAATTATAATTTTTGGTACTCCTGACGATAATAGCATTATCATCTAACTTCACATATTTTTCCTGAGCATATTGCACCAATTCACAATAATCCCAAACTTTTCCATCTTCATCATTACCCGAATCTGATATTTTCCCAATTACAACGGGTAAGTAATTATCACGAAAAGTAGCTCTGAATAAATCCATCAACCTTTTAAGGTTAAAATAATATCGGGAAGCAACTTCCTCATCATTTCCATCACTTTCTCCTTGCATCCAAATAATGCCTGACGGAATAAGATAATCATCTCTTCCATCATCATTAATATCTTCTTCATTAAACGCGCTTTTTACTGTCTTTAAAAACAAGTCGTAATTTTTCACACCTTGTTTCCCTTTATAATCAGGCTCCCAATAGCCAGACTTACGATTTGCCATACTATCAATAGCCGTACCACCTCTAGCATATTTTATAAGTGCAATTTTTTCATTTGGATATAACTCCTGCAACTTTTTAGCGAATGATAATTCTACCCCAAATTTTTTAATTCCCGCTCCATGCCCAGGTTTTAAATTTTCCCAGGTTCCCAACTCTCCACTTTTTGAGCTTCTCTCCGTGAGATTTCCATTAAAAATCCACACATCTGAAAAGGTTTTCTTTAAAGAAGAAGGCAAATCTATGTTATTCCCTCTTCCAACCATATTGGATTGTCCTCCCAAAAAAAACACTCTTATAGAATCCTTTCCTTCAGATTGCCCGAAACCAATACATGAAAGACTCAATAACGCATATACTAAAACTGTTTTCATTTTATTTATTTTATTTTTAATGGAATCAATTCATTCGGTGTCAAATACAGTTCATTACCAAGTGGCCTAGCATTTTTACCTCGTGCACCATAATCTCCGATATCCTGCGTTATCTGAGCGCATGCTCCTAGCAGAAAGAAAGGAAGAGTGGTTAGTGCTAATATTGCTTTGTTTAAAGTCATAATTTACTTCATTTATTAAGATGCTTCTTATTTAAATTTTGTTGAACCGTATTGATTTTAATTGCAAACTATGGTCATATTACTTTTCATTTTCTAATTTTCGTTCATTCTTGTATGTTATAGGTGGTTTTCAAATATTCAATTGTCGCAGCTAATTCATCTTTGTTCAAAGGCTTTTCATAAATCAGACATCGAGCAATCTCGCCATCAAAAGATTCTGCACCGGGATGATTCGTCGCATCTCTTTCTTGACCAATGGCCATTTTGGAAGGATTGGCTTTGGGATTTACTATGAATGGTTTTTCTGCTATCGAAGAGGTAGAGTTAACAAAAAGCTGCAGATTCACAGTATCTTGGCCTTCTCCCATTCTACCCATTACAAGATAATACCTAGATTTTTCTAGGGCTTCATCTGCAATGACGTGTGGGCTATTCTTATTCCACAATCCTTTCTCTAATCCGTTTCTAGCGCTAATCCAGACTTTATTTTCATCACTCATTCCACCCCAAAATCCCTCATATTGACCCTTTTTATCCATATTGGTATTCCGAAGATTACCAAAAAAAGAATTTACTCCTGGCTTCCCCTTAACTTGTTCGTATACAGCCATGATGGAAAACCATGTATAGCCACTACCTTGTGTTAGATGATCGAATGCATCTTCTTGGTGATTGAGTAATTCTTGTCGATGAAACACAATTGTGTTATGGCCATTTAATTCAGGAACATTTAGTAAGAGTCTTGGTCTTCCAGAACCCGATATTTTTCTACCTATGTCTTGCTTTATAAAGCTTTTGATGTTGGTACCTTCGACTTGATTTTTCCATTCACCAATTTTACTTCCATCTTCCAGCGTAACTCCATGATCGGCATTGAGATCGACCAATAAACCATCAGCAACAGGAAGAGAATTTGCAATCTTTGATATAGCCGCCCACTCAATTCCTCCCTTAACTAGCTTCTTAAAATTTTCATCTTCATAAGTGGCTACTGTATGTCCTAACGATGTGAAAAAGGAACGCCCGCCATCTACATACTGATACCAAGTAAATGGATGGTCTCCGCCCATTTTTTTCTCTCCTTCGTACGAATCTTCGTCCAGCGAAATGAGCACATTTACACCCGCTCTTGGATTGCTTGAAAACCTATGCCATTCATCTGTCATCCTCCATTCGTTTTTTAAATGTTGGGTACTTATATGTGTATTATCTTCAATGATAAGTCTTGCAGGTTGTACTTTAGGGTGATCAACCAACCGTGTGCCGATCAGTTCTTCATACCATTTTTGAAATTCACCTCCTTCATGCCAAAGTGCTCCTGCGCAGTGGATACCCACAAAACCTCCTCCATTACGGATAAAATGTTGCAAGGCCTGTTGCTGTTCATTGGAAAATAGTCTTCCTCTATTTCCACAAGTGTTATTAAATAAAATGACATCGAAAGAGAACAAGTTTTTTAGTGTGAACAAAGAAGTATCGTTTGTGGAGACCACTTCCCATCCATTTTCTTGTCCCAAGGTTTCTATTAAATTTATACCCGCTTGTTTTGACTTATGCACGTGGCCATTGTCTCCGTGGAAGTTGAGGACTCTAGGGCGTTCGACTTGCCCGTCTGCGCTCAGAGGCTCTTGAGCAAAAGCAATTGTGCCACAGCTAATGAAAGTAATAAACACTAATTTCTTTAAAATAAATGAATTCATATTTGTAATTTTAATCTACTATTTTGAATTCTTTTTAACCCTGAATAGTACCGTTTCATTATCGGTAAATGCCTTTTCTCCCTTAAATGCGATAGAACCAAACCCCTTAAGAGTAAATGATTTCAGGTTTAAAGAACCACTCAAAACTGTAAGCGCAACTTTTTTTATTTCCCCTTCTTTCGTAATCTTAACGTTTCCATATTGATAACCATTAGACCAAAAATAAGCCCCTTCATTATCATTAAATTTCATTGATTCATCTACTGCAGAATAATTAAACCCTGTAGTTGCCAATATACTTCCCCAAGCCATCATTGCTCTAGCATAGTGGTTTCCAAATTCCGCTTCATTAAACGGATTTCTCTTTTTACCATCATATCTATCTCTAACATCTTGCATCGTTTTAAGCCCAATAGTATCTTGGTTTTCATACAACATCCCTACAGCAGCCGTGTACTCAAAACCGGTCATCACTTCTGTAAAATAAGGGAAAGGTTTCTCTGGACGTTCTCCAGGATATGCTGCCATTAACAACGCAGACTCATCACCTAAAGCATAAGAGCGCATAAAATTAGGGTGTTTAGAAAGGTTCTCTCTGTAATTATATTTAATGATGGCTTTGTTGGTTTTCTTAATATTTTCCTCGTTTGCCAAATACCCTAAATCTAAAATATGTGCCATAACTTGACCTACTAGTTGATCTATTAAAACACCTTCTCCTAATTGATAGTCTGGACTTGTTAAATCTTTAGCTCCAATACCCAACCTCAATCCTGGTGCTACATTTTCTTGTAGCATTGGCGGTTGAATGTCTTGTTGGTAATATTCCCCATTAAATAAATTTTTATCCATCCATTTAGAACCACTCTCGTACAAATTTTCACAAGTTTTTGCAAAAGATTTCTCTCCTACATATTTAGCCATTTTTTCTGAAGCTTTTAAAGCTCCCAAATACCAAAACCCCATTTGTGGATTAGGCCCAAAATATTCTACATCCATGGTATTGTGTTGAGAACCTTCCATGACACCATCTTTATTAGCATCCCAACCACCTTTGATCCAGCAAAATTCCAATGCTTTTTTAACCATTGGCCAATGTTTCTTTAAAAAAGCATCATCACCAGAAAGTTGCCACTCACGATAAAATTTCATGATACTTCCCATTTGTCCATCTGCAGCAGCTTTACCATGTTTTTGTGCATGCTCTAGTGGTAAATAGAATCTAAAACTCATTAGTCCATTAGTGTCAGTTCCATATCCAAATTCAACATCTCTCATGGTTTGAGCCAATTCACCAAATAAAAATGGCGTTACTTGTTCATAATTCCAAACATGAGTACAAGAGCCAAAACCAGCTCCTCTGTTATGAAAATTACCTTCCCAACCTAACAAATGACCTGTTTCTGTTCTAAAAGCTAGTTGAGTTCTTAAATGTGCTAAATTAAAAAGTGCTGCTTCTTTTGTAATTTGAGGAATATCACTTTCTATAAAAGTTTTTACAAACGTTTTTGTGTCATCTTCTAAAGCATTTAATTTTGGTACTGTTTTTAATGCAACATCCCAAGCATCAGTATATTTAGTGGCATAATAATTACCAACAATACCATCTATTTTTTTATGAAACCCTGGTTGTGGCCAAGTGGGGCGGTTAGAAAAGTGCCAAGTAATCAAAAATTTCATTTCCTTTTCTTCTCCTGCTTCTAATACTATTTTGGTTGCCAATGTACCTGTTGGCGCATCTGTTTCTAGATTTTCTCTATCTTCTAACAATCCATCAGCACTAAAGTCATCCCAAAAATCTAGTGTGGCATCCCCAAATTTAGCTGGCAACCAATTGGTTCTAAAGGTTGTTTCCCCATCAATCAATGATACAAGGCTCATCGTTCCCCATTGTGCACTTTTATTATCCACACCATTAGAAGTATAATAAATGCCTTTGATATCGTTTTCTTCTCGAAACGTATTTAAGTTCTTATCCGGTTTTCCGTTATAACCATCGGTTCCTATAATATTCTGGATGGTTCCTGCTATGGCTATTTCTAAAGCAGCATTGGATGTGTTTTTAACCCGATAACTTAAAACGGCCATTGGAATACTACTATCGTCTACTTTTCCTGGTATTAATGGATTAAAAGCACCAACGGTTACTTCTATTGGCAATTCATCATCCGTTAATTCAACTTGACCAAATGGGTAAGCTGTTTTAAAAATAGCATTCTTAAAACGAGGAAGTCCATGATTGGAAGCAATAGCTCCAAAATCACCCTCGTATTCTAAATCTGATACAGGTCCTTCTAGCAAGACCACTTGCCCTTTTTTATCTTTTTCTTTAATATAAGCTGAGAAAAAGGGAGCTCTCTTTACAGGGCCCTTTATTAAACTAGGATTAAAACCTTTCATAGGCCTGTTCATAATTTCCCAGTCCTGTAAACCTCCTCTTCCATTTAATGCTACCGTACCCGTACCAATACCACCGACAGGCATGGCAATACGTTTTAGGTACTCCCCCTCGTAAGTCTTTAAAACCGGCCATTCATTTTGTTGGGCAAAACTTTTAAAACCAACAAATAATACAAACACTATCGTTATCCAACCAATACTTCTCTTTTTCATGCTAAACTTTTTTTCCTATTTTTATTCACCAAGCTTCAGTTGGAAAGTGGTTTAGGGTTCTCTACATAAGCGGCAGGCCTGTTATGTACATTGATATCTTCCTTAAAGGCCTCGATATAATTGGTTAACCTTGCAGCTATAGAATCTTGTACTGAGATAACATTGGTCGTTTCCCCGATATCTTCATCAAGATTATAAAGCGCTGGTGCTTCATCCCCTTTTATGCGGAGCTTCCATTTACCCGACCGGACCGCTTCAAGAACGTTTTCCTTATAATAAAAGAACATTTTATGTGGACTTTTCTTGTTTTCGCTTAGCACGGACCAAATATCCTTTCCATCTATGACTCTGTCTTCGGGAATTTTAGCGCCTGCTAGTTTAGCAAAGGTTGGCAGCATATCCATTGTGGAAAGAAGCGCATTGCTGATTTGCCCTGCAGGAATTTTTTTAGGCCAACGAATCACGGCCGGAACACGCATACCCCCTTCGAAGGTACTTCCTTTCTTGCCCTTCAATGGAACGGCACTACCTATGGAGGGACCATTATCGGAAGTAAAAACTACCATAGTATTATCATCGATTCCGTATTTTTTCAGGGCATCCAAAATTTCTCCTACTGACCAATCGATTTCGTTAATGGCATGGGCATATATTTTATCACGGGTTCTATAATCGATAGTACCGTTTTCATTCCCTAAGGCCTCTTTTATGTCGACGGGAACATTTTTCATTACCTCTGGGGAAACATGTATCGGACGATGCGGAATAGGATGTGGTACATACAGAAAAAATGGGTGGTCCTTGTTTTTCTCGATAAAATCTATAGCTTGTTCCGTTATTCTTTGGGTCAGGTAATCCGCATTAGGATCCCTTTCCACAACCTGTTCTCCCTCCAACAAAGGAAGTGGTGGAAACTGGAACTTTTTCTGCTTTGGATGGTAAGGATGAATATCATGACTATATGGAATTCCGAAGAATTCATCGAAACCCTGTTGCGTTGGTAAAAAAGAAGGTTGATCTCCCAGATGCCACTTTCCGAACATCCCCGTTTTGTAGCCTACCGTTTTCAATACTTCGGCAATGGTGATTTCCTCAGGATGGAGTCCCTTTGCATCCGCCGCAAGCAAAACAGCACCACGCGACCCAGTGGCCATATCGTTGCGCTTTGGGTAGCTTCCGGTCATCAATGCCGCACGGGATGGCGTGCAAACCGGGGCAGCTACATAAAAGTTCGTAAGTCGTACTCCTTCGCGAGCCATTCTATCGATTCGCGGTGTGTTCACATGCTTACCCCCAAAACAACCCAAATCGTTATACCCTTGGTCATCTGTAAAAATGATGATGAAGTTAGGTGCTTTTCCTTCTTGGTTTCTGGCTGGTTGTGAACAACCGAAAAGGGTTGCCAAAAGTAGAATGATGCATAAAAATTTTATGTCCCTCATATTTATTGTGGAATTAATGTAATGTCCCGCAACGTCATTAAACCCTGATGATATACTATTGCCTCCTCTGTTATATGAATTGGTTTGATGATCAGTTTGTGACGCCCTGGTTCGAGTTTTACTTTGCCTAGATTAAATGTTTTATAGTTTACACTTAAAGGTGATTCTTTTGCTTTTGGCTTCTTATCTATTTTTTCGACGGTATGTTCAAAAGTTTGGTCGGCGATTTTCAGTTCAAAAGATCCTCCGTTAGTGAGGTTAGCATAGGTTATTTCAACTGCATAATCTCCTTCTTCCTCTGCCAGCAACTCCCATTCTACCCAGTCTGATTTTTCTGTCCATCCCTTTAGGTTTTCACGCTGTGAACCTGATCCCGTGCCATAGTAAAAATAGAGTTGCTCACCATGTACCTCGGCGAAAGCAGCGGATAAGAAATACCCTCCTTTGGGCACTTCACGCATATGATCCACGGATTCAAGTTTTTTTGCAAATGCGCGAATGGAATTATCTACCTTGGCAGCTTCTTTGAGTTTAACCTTTACTACGGTAGCCATTGGATCTGGTGATATTTTGGGAACCGTAACTACTACCGTACTCTCTTCTTTCCTATATTCCAAAGATGTGCCGTTCACCGATAGACTAACGGATTCAATCTCTGACAGCAACCCGGGAATCACTAGTTTTTCATCGCTCGGCCAGTCAAATACCTGATAGTATAACACATTTCCTTTTTGGGTACAGGTGCCCCATTCCAATAGGTAATGTGGCCCTTTTTTCGCTCCATAGATAGATTCTCCATTGGTCTTTAACCATTTCCCTACCTTATCCAGTTTATTGATACTAGATTCTAAAAAACCGCCTTTTGGAGTAGGTCCTAGATTCATTAAAAAATTGCCGCCTCTCGAGGTAGCGTAACAGAGTTTGTACAAAGCCCATTCAGCAGTTTGTGATGTATTGGTTCCATCATAAAACCAACTCCCATCAAACTTGGCACAACCCTCCCAATGCTCATTCTGGTTGCCTACATATGGCAAAAAATTTTCGGGCGACTGATGGTCGCCTTCGCCTCTCCTTCTTTGACCTATACGGTTCGCTAAAACGGTGTTGGGCTGGAGTGTCCTTATTTTATTCCTAAATTCTGTAGCACGCTCTACTGTCCAGCTATTAACCCATTCGCCATCGAACCAAACGCTTACCATAGGGCCATAATTGGTCAGCAGTTCTTCTACCTGATTGAGCATAAACTCGTGATAATTTTTATAATCAGCGTTTCCGATTTCTTTACTATAATCAGGATGATAGAGATCCCAAACAGAATAATAGACTCCGAACAACATGTTGTATTTCTCACAGGCAGCTGACAACTCTTTAATGGGGTCTCTTTTAAAAGGGGTTTGGTCTACAATATCATAGTCGGTATGCTGAGAATCGAACATGGAAAACCCTGCGTGGTGCTTTGCGGTAATAACCATGTATTTAAACCCTAGATCCTTCGCCTTTAGCACCCATTCCTCCGCATTGAAATCCATAGGAATAAATTTGGCCAGTGTATCTTGTGGAATTATATATTCTCCTCCCGAGCGTTGCGGACCCCAATGTAGAAATAGGCCGTATTTGGCGTCCGCCCAATTTTTCATACGCAGTTCTCTTGCATTGGCTGTTTCTCCTGGAAACCCTAAAACAGGTTGTTCTCCCACTTGAAATTGTGCAAACCAAGGCAGGTCTTTCTTTAAAAAAGCAGATTTCTCTAGTGGATCACCCATATAGGAGCTCTCCGTTAGGTTCTTTGAACTTTTGGTTTCATTACAAGATGAAACTGTAAATAGAAGGGTTAAAGATAGAATGCTATAAATTATTCGATACATAGGTTTGCTTTATTTAGTATTTTTCATGGTTTATATATTTATTTTTTAAAACTGCAACTTTGAAATTGGTGGAAGCGGTACGTTATTTTCTTTACGCCATGTGGTAAGTTCCTTCAACATTTTTTTTGCTATTTCTGGTTCTTTTTCAAAAAGGTTTATACTTTCCTTTAAGTCTTCCTCAAGATTGTAAAGTTCTACAGTTTCATTATTGAGAAACTGAATAAGTTTCCATTTTCCTTTTCTAATAATAGAACAAGGCGGGTCTTTATAGGTACTGGCTATGTGCCAAAAAAGTGACCGTTCTTGAAAAGAGTTGCCTTTTAGTATTGGAACAATGCTTTTTCCATCCAACATTTCTGAATAATCGGTAATACCCGCTAATTCAAGGAACGTTGGAAAGTAATCCAGACCATGAATGGGAACAGTGCTTCGATTCGGTTCAATGTTACTTGGCCAGTTCACAAAAGCGGGTACTCTCAACCCTCCTTCATAAACGTTTCCTTTGGCTCCACGCAAGCGTTTATTGACAGATTGCAGTCCATTGAAACCATTATCGGAGGTGAATATAATAATTGTATTTTTCCTTAGATTATTAACATCCAAATAATCCATGATTCGCCTCACATTAGCATCCAATGATTGAATCATGGTGGCGTACCCTGCCATTTCTTCAAGATTTTCCTCTCCTTGACCCGTCATGGAATCGCCTTTCTTTTGCAGAAATTTATCCATCCATTCTTTATTCCTAACTACCGTTGGACGGTGTGGTGCATAGTAGTGCAGGTTCACAAAAAAGGGTTTCTCTTTGTTTCGCTGTATAAAGTCCAGTGCCTCATCAGTGAGTCTATCGGTCAACCACTCATCGGTAGGCTTATCCGCAATGAACGGATTTTTAAAAGGTGCCCGGTAGCCTCCGCTTTCGGCTTGATAACCCTTGTCATATCCTCTGGCTGGATCTCCCCACCAAGTACCCCCAACGTTTTCATGAAATCCTCTTCCAATGGGGTAATATTGCTGTATACCTTCACTTTTATGGTTTTCTAACCAATCTAAATTGGCATTTGGAGGCTGCCTAAGCGGTTTATCAAATGGATAATCTGTTTCATTCTCAGGATGAGGCCCTACAATATGCCATTTCCCAATATGAATAAGTTTATAACCAGCTTCTTTTAGGGGTTCTGCATAAACAGGATGTTCTAAACCAACAGTCCAACGTGAAAAAATATTAGTTTGGTTGTTGTCACGCTCTAAAACAGGTACATTATAAACGTCTGTTCTAAATGATTGACGACCTGTTAGTAATGCTGCTCTTGAAGGTGAGCAAGTTGGATACATATATGCTTGATTAAAAACCAAACTTTCTTTAGCTAGTTTGTCTAAATTAGGAGTTTCAAACCATTTACTTCCCATAAAACCAACATCTTGCCATCCTAAATCGTCGGCCATAATGAAGATGATATTAGGTTTTTCAACTTTGGAAAAACTATTATTCGTTTTACAAGAAAACAATAAAATAAGTAAAAAAATAAATAAATTTAATTTAGTCATAATCATAAATTATTCTGGTCTTATCCACATACAATGTCCTCCACCTGGAGCCATTTTAACTTTTATAACGTCTCCTTTTTTTACTATACCTGTTCTAACTTGATACGCTTCAGGATTGGTTTTACAATGTGTTTCTGGTGTATCTTCATAAAAAGTTACCTTGTAATTTTCACCTTCTTTTAGAAAATCTAAATCTATATTGAGTACGCCTCCTTTTTGATTGTAAACAGAGCCTATAAACCATGCCTCACCATGTCTTCTGGCTGTAGAAATATATTCCCCCATTTTTGCATGCAACACCTTGCTCTCATCCCATTTACCTACTGGCATTTTTTGAATAAACTCAAATAAATCTGCTTTTTTAGTATATGCTTCAGGAGCATCTGGAATACACACCAATCCGCTATGAATTATCAATGTTCTGGCAGCTTCTGACGCTACAGTAGACAAATAAGAACCTATTATCTTGGGGCCCTTCTCTCTACTTCCGTCATTGATTCCCGTTAAATCAAAATTACCATTGTTCATATCCAACGGACCTTGAATTGCATTAATCAAAGCCATACGGATAAACGTCTCTGGCGTAAACGCTTTTCTAGAATCTTGTTGTGCATGACAATATTCTTTTGTGATGGCATTCGGAAATGTTCTTTCGATACCCGTAAATGGTACTGGACCATCGTGAAAATCTATAAGTAATCGGTTTTCGGCACTCGCCTTTATTGCATCTTTAGTAAACGGAACATTACTTCCCATAAACCCATACTTGATGCCTTTCATACCCAATGAACGATAATATTTAAAAAGTTCATCGTCCCCATACTCTCCGTGTCTCCTATCATAATAAAGCAATAGTTGTACGTCTTTTTCATTGGCATAATCTATTACCTGCTGTAAATCTAGTTTATCGGATAGTTCAAAATGACCTTTTGTGACTTTGGTGTACCAAGAGTCATCTATTAAAAAATACTCAATTCCCTTTTCAGCAGCAAAGTCGATGAACCGCATATAACTTTCTGTATCGATACCATAGGTAAATCCGTCGTCCGCTGTGTAGCCATGCACCCTCCAATCCCAAAGGGTTTTACCAGGGGTTACCCAAGACGCATCCTGTAATTGATTAGGTGTTGCCAGATTGAGAGGAACGGTATTGGTGACCAAATCTCCAATCCTATCTTCCACTAAAATAACACGCCATGGCGTGGTGGTTTTAGCTCCTTTAAGCTTAGTCTTATTTGAGGATGTTAGTAGTCCTTTTTCAAGATTGAACTTAAAATTGATGACATCAAATTCTGGTGCCGCATAAAGGTCAGATTCTAAAATTGATAGGTATGTTTTTTTGGATTGCTCAACAACTAATGGTGTCAATAAACTAGGTTTATTTCCCCCTAGCTTAATTTCATTGATGCTAAAAGGCCCAATGGGGCTATTTTCCCCTGAAGAAGAATATAAGGCATCCGTACCGCTTAAATTATACTCACAATAAAAATCAGCTTCCGTAGCTTCTTCATAGCCTTCTATTTGGTATCTAAATCCAATTCCTTTATCATAAATACGCACAAAAAGTTTTGCTTTCTTACCGTCTAAATCAATATCCAAAACCAACTCATTGTATACATCTTTAATTTCGCTGAATTGACCCCAAACAGGTTCCCACATCTTACTTTCAAATGTTAAATTCGAACCTATTATTTTGGTTTTCGTAACATTTGATAAAATTGCTATTTCTGATGAACCGATCAGTTCTTTACCTTTTTTTAATAGAGTATAACTTATCAAATCATTCTTGTTCTGCATGATAAGCGATAGTTGACCTTCAGGGGAATGTACCGTAAAATCGTGGAACTTGTCAGCACATCCGCCAAGTACAAAACCTACTATTATAAGTAAAAAATAATATGTACGTTTTAAAAACCTATTTTTTTTTAATTTTAATTTCATGTAATTATTCATTTTTTAGCTTCCAAAAACCTCAAAAATACTTATAGCTTACTGCTATATCCTTGATGCTTATACTTTTATTACAGCTAGGGACAAAAAAAGATAGAAGTGTTTTTCTAAATCTGCATAGTTCTGAATATGTTTACCCACCGTATCAATAAAAGCAGGCAATACCCTTTTCAAAATCAAAAGAATACGCCACTCAACATCTTTCCTTCCTTTTTCTTGATTAAATCCATGATATTCAAAAAAAATATTTAATCTAATTAACCTCATTATGTTCTAACATTGACTATTGGGTTTTCAAGAAAATAATACCCCCCTTCTAAAAAGACGGTAATATCCGCTGTCATTCCACTAGTTGCCCCAGCAACTTTTTCTATTGATGTTGCTAAAGAACAAGGACTTCCTTCTGAGCATGAATCGCCACTTCCGTTTGGACTGGCATAAAAATTTTGCCCAAATGCATTCGACATACAAAGTATGGCTATACAACTATAGGTTGATCCAAAATTTTTCATAATTACTTTAAATTAAATGGTTTATAAAAATTTAGATTTGGTTTAGAGAAATACTTCAAACTATTATGCACTAACTAATAATTAAGAAGACTTACAATTTCCCTGATACTAACTGCATATAATCTTATGCAATTTGCTGCGCACTTAACATCACTCTTTATCATATAAATACTCTCTGAGGTAAGGGGGTAAAAAATTACTTTCTGACTGCCATTCGAAACTATCGGTCCTAAATGGTAGCATGGGAATGTTCGATTCGTTATAAACAAATACCTCCGCAGCATCATAAAGGGCAAAGCGCACATTCAAGGGTTTCTTTACTTCTGCAGAAAAAACTTTAATGGTTTTCCCATAAATAGTAGCCTCCGCCATGCGATATATGCCATCAAGCCCAGCAATTTGAAACCCTTTAAGCGTATCTGATGTACAAATGAGTTTTTTGGCATGATCGAATGACAGTTTCACATGATCTCCTTGCAACTGCATCTTTGAAAGTTTTGGCCCATGTGGGCTGCTACCTTTCGTCTTGTACACCTCACCTAAGGCCATCTTCGTGAAGCGCTCTCCCACCAATTGCTTCTTTCTTGGATGAATATCGGTTAGATTACCAACGTCCATGGTACTTATAATTTCGCAGTTATTCGTTCGGTTCGCCACTTCTACTTGTGCTAACCTAATCTCTGCTTTGTGCATGTCCATAGGTTGCTGGCTTACGTGGGGTGCCAGTAATGCAATGTAAAATGGAAGATCACCTTGATCCCATTCCTTTCTCCAACTGTTTATAAGTATCGGAAGTAATTGTTCGTATTGCTTTCCTCTGCCTGCATTTGACTCTCCCTGATACCAGAGAATACCCTTGATCGTGTAAGGGATAATGCCATACAACATCGCATTATAACAATGTGATGGTCTATGCTGATTGGTCGGCTCTGGGTTTCTCGGTTTTGTAGGTGGTTCAACTCCTTTTTTATTTGACTCTGTAACTTGCTTATTCCAATCTTTGATCACCGTGTTTTCATGTTTTAACATGAGGCTGTCCATATCTTTAAGCATACGGTCAAAATCTTGTAACACAGGCCTGAAAAATGATTGTTTCTCTAATACCTCACGAGAAATCCAAGACTCAATCGTGCTGCCACCGTAGGCATTTACTATGATGCCAATGGGGCATTGCAGTGACCTATTTAAATTCTTACTAAAATGATATCCGACCGCACTTAATTGACCCAAGGTTTTCTGATTGACTACTATCCATCTTCCCTCCACTTCTGTAGTATTTGGACTTGTGAGCTTTTTAGCCTCAAAGTAGCGAAGCTCCCTATTTACATTTTTCGGTTCAAGCTTATACTCGTCTGTGCGCTCCATAGGCCAGACCATATTAGACTGTCCCGAACACAACCAAACCTCTCCAATGAGTACATCCTTTATTCTAATTTCATTTTCCCCTGACACAACAAGTTCTTGGCTCTGGCCTGATTCAGGCGTTTTAATTTTTATCATCCATTTTCCATCTTCGCCTGCTGATGTAGTATATATCTGTTGACTCCATGTTCCTCGAACAGAAATCTTCTCACTTGGATTGGCCCAACCCCAAATATTTACCTCACTTGATCTTTGGAGCAACATATGATCAGAGAAAATATCTGGCAACTTTACACTAGCAAACGAGAAAGTCGAGGAAATTAGAAAACAGATGAAAATACATCCTAAATGGACTGGTTTTAGCTTTGCTTTTATTCCTACTAAACCTGCGCGATTTTTAAGTATCATTTTCATTTTTTTATTGATTATTGTTGATTGTGGGCATTTCAGCATCTACTATCATTTGCCAATCTTTTAACTTCAGAAGTAAATTTTCCTTTATTTCGGGGTATTTATAGACGAGGTTATCTGTCTCTTGCAAATCTTGTTTAAGATTATACAAGTGCACACTATCCGACTCAAACTCCCAAATAAGTTTCCAGTCGCCCTCACGGATGGCAGAAGCCATAGTAAGTCCGTCTTTTCTATAATGGGGAAAATGCCAGTACAAAGGTCGCTCCTCCATTTTCTCATTATCTAATAACAACGGTAGCAGGCTTTCTCCTTCTAACAACATGGTATCTGCAGCCTCAATACCGACCAAGGCCATAAGCGTAGGAAAAAAATCTACACTTGTTACGGGGGTATCTTCAATTTGCCCTGCATTAATTTTTCCCGGCCAACTTACAGCCAATGGCACCCTTATGCCTCCTTCGTACAAGGATCCTTTCTTATCTCGTAATGGAGCATTGCCCCAGAGTCCGCCATTATCCGAATAAAAAATTACCAAAGTATTCTCTAGTAAATCAGAATTCTTTAATTGACGCATCACTTTTCCCACGTTTTGATCTAGTTTTTCTATCATGGCAAAATAAGTGTTGCCTTTGTACTGATCGATAGTTTCTTGTGGGGCTACTAGTGGCGTGTGCACCGTGTAAGTAGATAAGTATAATAAAAATGGACTTTCCTCATTTGAGGCAATAAAATTGACGGCTTCTTGACCTAATCTATCAGTGAGATATTCATGTTTTTTATTTTCGGGAATGGTAGCATTGTGAAACGGAGCGAACCAACTTTTGGGTTGGCCATAAGCACAACCACCAATGTTTAGATCAAACCCTTGATGCTCTGGATGATATTGCGCATCCACAACCCCTTCACTATGGCTAAATGCAGAGCCTGAACCAGCCAAATGCCATTTACCAAAGAACCCCGTCGTGTATCCATTCTCCTTCAATACTTCAGCGATGGTAATTTTCTGCAATGGTAAATGATCTAGAAAAAAGGCTTCTTTTAATCGATGACCTTTATTTTGGCGTTCTATATACCCCTCCATATCTCGTCCAGGAATATGGCAAGTAGTTTTCAAGGCAGCTGGGGATTTCCCCGTTAAGATACTGGCTCTTGTGGGCGAACATACAGGTGCCGCTGCATAGGCTTGGGTGAATATCATACCACTCTTCGCTAAAGCATCAATATTAGGCGTCTGAATTCCTGGTTTGTGCTTCATATAACCCACGTCTGAATACCCTAAATCATCTACTAAAATAAACACAATATTTGGTCGTGTTTCATTTTTTGGTAGGGCTTCGCAACCCCACCCTAAAAACATAAATACTATACAAACACATAAAATACGTTTTCTCAATTTGCAACTCTTTTTATAGTTATTCACTTATTACCCTACTATATCCTTGTACCTTATACTTTTCCAATAATTGACTTAGTTCTTGCACCGTTTTAGGGTTCTTCATATAAAGATTGTTCTTCTCTTGAGGATCGTTCTCCATATCATATAAAGTTCCAAGAGCCTCCCCTTCACTAAATTCTATTATTTCGGGTACTGAGAAACCTCCTGAACCCAAGTGTGCTGTATATTTCCACTTCCCTTTTCTGATTGCAAATGCTCCATGTAAGGAATGGTGAATGGTAGCCTCTCTAATAGGTTTTTCAGCCACACCAATGTATGCTGGCCATAAATTAAAACTATCCTCTCCTGCATTTTCGACTAAAGGCTTATCCAATAAACCAGCCATAGTAGCCAATAAATCTGTGGTACAAATAACCTGACTTGATTGATGCCCCGCAGGAATCACACCCTTCCACTGGGCTATATAAGGCACTCTATGACCGGCCTCATAAATATCTGCTTTGCGCCCTTTATAAATATAATTGGCTTGATGACCCGTTTTTTCTTTATCGTCTGGTCTCCAGTCAGATCCATTATCTGATGTAATAATAATTAGCGTATTTTCTTCTACGCCCGCATCTTTTACTTGCTTAATTACTTTACCTATCATATCATCTACCATTACTACAAAGTCCCCATAAGTATCAGCATTGGACTTTCCTTGATAGCCCTCAGTCGGTAACCATGGTGTGTGTGGTGCAGGTAAGGGTAGATACAGAAAGAATGGTTTTTCTTGATTGGCTTGGTCAGCAATGTATTGAGTAGCCGAGTCAACAAAAGAGGGAAGTACCTGATCAAAGTCGAACGATTGGGCTACTTTCCCTGGTCTCCAAAAGACGCCTCTTCCTGCATCCTGTTGCTCTTTACCTTCAGTGTATTCAAGTGGTTGTTCTACAACATAACCATCGCGAATATATACATAGGGACTCATATCCAACGAAGCAGGGATAATTAACGAATGGTCAAACCCATGATCTGCCGGACCACCACCAACGCGTTTGGAATAATCAACATTATCTTCATAACCTTTAGGCACATTTTCATTCCATTGGATATCTTTTATTTCTTTAGATTCATCTTTCTTAGGCCAGTCAAGTCCTAGATGCCACTTACCTATACAGGCAGTTTGATAACCGTTTTGCTTCATGAAAGAAGCAACAGTTTCTCTTCCTTCTTCGATTAAGGATGGCGTATAACCCCAAGTAACGCCATTTTTTAATCTAGTTCTAAACGCATAACGACCTGTTAAAACACCATATCTGGTAGGTGTACAAACTGCAGAGTTAGTATGAGCATCTGTAAAATGTACGCCGTTCTTTACTACTTGATCCATGTTAGGGGTAGGGATTTTAGAATCTGGATTCAAGCTTTTCAAATCTCCGTAGCCCATATCATCTGCTAAAATGTAAACGATATTGGGATGTTTAATTGTTTCAGCGGATTTATTTTGTTCCTTTTTTGACGATTCACAGGATATAAATAGTAGCGCAAAAATTATAGTACTAAATTTTATTGTATTCATTTCTTTTTGTATTAAAAAAACACGCAAAAACAATACTTTAAATTGTATATTAAAAATAGAGGAGTAAATAATATACTCCCCTATTTGTTAATTGTACTATAGCATTACTTATTGCATATATTAATAAAAACTATCTAGATTTTTTTGGTAAAAAATTTAAAATTTATCCGATTGATCTAGGTAGAAAACACTTTTTATTTTTTTGATATAAACCTAAAAAGCAATTGTGGTGCTCATTTTTGGTTTAAATATCAAAATGCAGTATAATTACATCTACTTCTTAATAAATTTTATCGAATGCGCCCCTCCCTTAGTATCGTGTAACTGAAATACATAAACACCCGACAACAAACTATTCACATCTACAGAAACTTCATTACTATGTTCTGCATTATTTTCAGTTATATATTGTTCTCCTGAAAGACCTACTACTTTCCATGAACTTATACCTTCCTCATTTTTTAGACTTGCAGTAAAATTTTCAAAAGTGGGATTGGGATAAATCACAAGAGAAATATTGCTATTTGTACTAGTAACACTTTCTTCTTCCATATAAAAAATCTCCATGTAGCTTTCGTCTTCTGATACGAAACTTGCTTTTGTCAGCGGTTTTGGCTCGAACCCAGAAAAAACAAATTTAATCTTATCCCCATCAGACCAATTTTTTCCTGTTGTGATTACTTCAGTCAGAATATTTCCTAGCTCTGGGCTATCTTTAAGTTTACTTTTACCATAACTATTCCAAGGGCTGGTATTCCATTCTACTTCTTCACCAGAAACATTTAGCACCACTTTAGATGGTATTTCTCTTATATCCGTTTCTGAGACATGAAAAATTGCAGACAAAATAGTATGCGATTTTGACAATTCGACAGGAAAGGTTAGTGTAATATCATTTCCTGCACCACTATACGTCCACTCCATTTGGTCAGAGGCTATTTTAATCGTTTTAACATTTTGATGTTCTTGGGCATAAGACACTGTCATCAATAGTATTAAGGCAATAATGCTTATATATTTTTTCATCTTAAAAATTTTATTAATTCTATACTACAGTAATTATTAGTTGGTATAATTCTCTTCGACATAAAACCAGTTAACCTTTTGTGTGCCAGTAGCTGAATTCCCTATTGTCATATGGACTTGATTGATAACGCCTGCATTTGAAGTAAATGCCATGTGAGATGCTTTACGCACACCATCTACGTCCACGTGATAGGTGTCTGTTTGTGGGTTCGCCTGAATTTCAATAAGATATTCGGTATTGGGTAAATATGCCCCTAAGTCAACAGCAGTGTTGCCGTTCCAACAACGAAGCTGACCATTAGCAGCAAAAGCAAATTGTACTTTTATATCCTCATTTTCTCTCAGCATATAAGCACCAGAACTATTGGTCTGTGAGGCTTTGGCCTTAAATGCGAACAACAAGGTATTTTCCAAATCCTTAAACTCTCTGGTTGCACTAACTAGAGCATTGCTGGAATTATCTACTAAATGAAGAAATCCGTTTTGTGCATACACTTCACCTGCTGTTTGAATAATTTCCATCCCAAGTGGAGCAGGTTTTGGATCTGTAACATTATAACGCGCAATCGCAGCATCGTCCTCATTGAATCTATGATCTACAACCCACCAAGAATATCTATCATTCGGCTTTAAATTTTTACCGATACTGCCAAAGTTGCCAGCCAAGGTCTTGATGTCTTGATAGGACGTCTCAATGCCTGCATTGTCTATTACAATTTGCTTAGCGTAAGAGTCGGTAATATAATTGTTGACTAAGTAATTTGGGGAATTGGTACCTGTACCATTAATGGTTCCCCATGTAAGTACCGCATTATTAGGAACATTGTCGTATGAGTTGTTCGAAATCATATAATTGAACGATTGATTGTCTAGATAGGTGCCCGCTCCATAGAGGTTGTCAGTAGTACCTCCTGGTGTCCCCCCTACAGGGTATATGGTTCTATCCAAATTTGAAAAATAGTTACCTTGAATAAGCCCACCCTTGCCATTGTCTACTGTATGGATTGCTGAAACATCACTCGCAGCATAACCTACCTTTTCAAATACATTATAGCTGATGGTAGGGCTTGTGTATGGGTTTCCTGGAACTTGCTGTGCTCCAAAGCCAGAATTTACAGCGAATACCTTCATATCTTCAAATTCATTATGTATGATGTTCATTCTTACTGGAGAAGTCCCCATCACACCACTGCCAGTATAGTCCGTTCCCATTTTATAGAAATAATTATTGGCAATTAATTCATCTTTGTTCGTATTTTCATTCAAATTCCAGCCATATCCTGCTGGGTGTTGGGCACCTACAACTATACCTGCGTCTGCTATTTGATAAAATAGATTTCCAAGAATCACATTCCTACGAGTGTTACCAAACATATTTATGCCATTGCCCCCAACATGTTGGATTTTACATCTTTCTATTTGAATATTATTGCAAGTGACTAGGGTGATTGCTCCCGGCACATATGTAAACACTGCGTTACCACCATCATCATAGTATTTATATAAACCTCCTTGAGAAGGCATATTTCCTTCAGAACTTGGTTTTAACCAGGTAGTATGAGAGATTTGAAGTCCAAACAAAGTAATGCTATTGGCATTGGTGGAGAATTTAAAGATGGTTTCTAAGTTGGGAGCAATCACTTGAGCACGACTCATGTTCTCACTATCCGTTTTTCTATAATACACCTTGTTTTCATCGGTATTCAAATACCACTCTCCGTCTTGGTCAATGAATTCAAAGGCGTTTTCATAAAAATAGCTGGTTCTACCTGATGGAGGATTATTCCAACCGAACATATTGTTTCTGTCTGGTTCTTGAGGCACAATGGTCGCAGTATTATCACTTACTGAGTAAGATCCTATTCGGTATCTCATCTGTAAGAAAGTCTTCATTTCAACAACTTCAACTTCATCTAAGTTGTTCCAATTGGCAATTTCTGAATCATTGACTGTTTCACTTCTATTTGACCACCCGATAGACTCATAATAATTACCTTGGTTGGGTGTTCTGGCTCTTGTTCTTTTGTTTCCTCCAACGTATAATTGCCGGAATGTAAAACCATTCGGCACACTTGAGCTCCAGATATCACCGCCTTCGTTGGTCCAATCTGTGACAAGCGTACCACCACTTATAATGGGCATTTCATCCGGGTAATTTCTGTAGATGACCCGAAATCCGTTTTTTCCTGAGTCTTGGCTTTTAAACTCCAGAAGGTTACTTACAAAATGAGTACCTCCTCTGAGGTAAACTTTTATGTCGCTGGTCATGCCATCATTGACCGTGGCTACCACTTGTTTTGCTTTCGCAATGGTCTTAAACGCACTACCTACTGAGGTACCGCCATTGCTGTCGTTTCCGTTGGTATAGTCCACATAATACGTTTGCGCTTGAGTTATAAACGATATTGACAAAGCAATCAATATAAAAAAAGGCTTTAATTTGTTGTTCATTTTTTTAATAATTCATAAGTGTTATTTAATAATATGTGGAGGAGCCATCGCATTGCAATCATGCCCCCCACCTAGGATATTCTGATTAAAACCCATATCTCAAACCTACAGTATAGATAGGTTCTAAACTAATCAATTGAAATGCTTCGCTTGGATTGTTTCTAAAGAAAGAACTCTGGTCCGCACCCGTTACATTTTGAATGGCAACAGAAAACTGCATGTCTTTTGTGATATTATAATTTCCTCGCAAATCTAACTGACCCCTACCCTCTGTATATTCAGGTAAAGCAGTTAAACCCTGACCTGAAAGAGTTCGTAAGAAATTACTTCTAATGTTATATGCAGCCCTTAAACCGAATTTATCGTTTTCAAAATAGGCCACAGTATTGAAATTATGCTTGGAAGTACCTGGGAACTGATCGTCGCTATTGATTTCGTCATCATCAAAACCTGCATCTACATAATTATAATTAGCCTGCACACCAAAGTTTTTGAAAGCATCTCCAATAATGTCCAACGGTTGGTTGATTCCCAATTCAAACCCAAAGACTTTGGCAGTACCTATATTTTGTGGCTGCGTCACCGTATAGGTCTGATTTTGAAAATCACTTAAAACCCCAGCATCTTCCAAGGCCGAAGTATCAAACCCGCCATCGGCAAGTACATCTTCAAAAGATACTTGTGATGTTACAGAACTGCCGATGTAATCGCTAATATTCTTATAGAATGCACTCACAAAAACGGCTCCTCCAAAATTATTGTACCATTCCAAAGTATTGTCTAACTGCCAAGAGGTAAAAGGCTTCAATTCCGTATTAGGTAAGGTTACCGCACCACTATTACCATCAAAAGTAGAATTAGAAGAATTGACGGCACTTAGAACACCTCCAGGGGCTAGTTCATTGAATTCAGGTCGAGACATTGTTTTTACTACGCTGAATCGGTAGTTTAAATTGGAATTCAGTCCAAAACTAAGATTTAAAGCAGGCAAGACATCCCAACGAGAGTCATTGACTTCTGCCTTTACCCTACCTAGGTTAATATCGCCTCCTACCTCTGCCCCTGGATCGGAAAGCGTAATCGTGGTAAATGCCTTACCAGTATACTCTGTACTTACGGCACGCATACCAACATTACCCGTTAAAGGCACTTTGCCTAAATCTACTTTAAAGTCTAATTGTGCATAGGTAGCGAATGTTAGCTCCTCTACTTGAAAAAGTGGTCCGTTCTGAATACGAAACCCATTATCAGTACCATTAGCAATGGCCTCACTCTCAATATCTGGCGCATCAAAGATATCTACATTACGTGCAAACAATGGGTTACTCCCAGGAGTATAATCAAAAAACTGGGAATAGCTATTTTCATAAGCATCAAAATTTAAGGTTGGCCAATAATCCATAAGCCCAAAGTTATTACCCGGAACAAAGTTTGCAATAGATCCACCGAAAGCGTCATCACCACTCAATGTAGGAATAGTACCATTATTCTGGTCTGCCAAATATGTGCTTAAATTTGCCCCGTTTCGTTGCACCGCAGCCACGAAAAGATCATTACGATTGGCTCTAATACCAAAATTCAATTTGAACGCATCCCCTAGTTCTTTAGATAAATCTAATCTAGAACCCATGGTATTCCCCCTTACAAAGCGGTTCCACTGATTCACAGGCGCGCCCACATCATTGCTCAGCAAAGAACCAAGCCATGCAGATTGGCCTGCTTGACCCAAAGTAAACTTAGGATATTCAGAACCATCAAACTGAAAAGGAGCATCAATAAAAATATTCGCTCCTAAGGAGCTTCTGGCACCAGCTTCTAAAATTTGGTTGTACTCTACTTCAGAAAGGGAAAAATCACCTTCGATTCTCCAGCCGTTTTTTTCCCAAGCCATATTAATCCCACTAGACCAAGTCGTATTTAAGTTATCAAACCATACATTCTGAAACAACATTTCAGCGCCTTCGGAAGCCAAACCAGTTGCAGAATCAAAAGCTCCGCTAGTATCATAACTCTGAAGAAAACCATCCACGATGTTCAGGTTTCCTGGAGTAAATACTTTTAGTGAAGAGATTACTCCATTAGCATTGTCGCCAGCCCCAGGTCTTATCAATGATCGCGTTGTGTAATTGTCTAATTTCGAATACTGAAAATCCGCCACCATAGAAAAGAAATCGTTAGGCTTCCATTCCAAGGCCGTTGAAAATGCTGTACGTTCTTGATTTTCTCTTATGGGATTATGCGTAACAATAGAGGGAGTTAATACATCTAAAAACTCCGTGTCACCTCCTGCTGAACCATCCCAAACACCATTACCATTGGTGTCTTCCTTCAAATTTCTATTCGTAATGTTAGAGAAAATTTGATCTCTGGACCTTTCGGAACTACTTCTCAAAAAAGATATATACGCACCAAAAGTATCATCATCTGTTTTTGCACCGAAAAGCGCACTTATTCTTGGGGTTGGTGTAGAAAAATTATCATGTTGTGAGTCTATTTCACCACGCACATTGACCATTCCGAAAAAATTGTTATCACCTTTATATGATGCCGATAAAGGTTTTAGAGTTTGGAAATTTACCAACCCGGCCAATCCAGGTTCAATAAGGTTTGCTTCCGAAGATTTATAGATGGTGGCTCCTTGAATAATTTCAGGAGGCAAGACATCTACATTAAACTGTCTATACCTACTAATACCCTCTACACCACCTGACAGTAATTGTCTATTATTTACAGTGAATTGTACAAATGCAGGCCCTATTCCTCTTACGGAAACCCTAGAACCCCCATCTTGTCCACCAGACTGATCTTCTTGAATTTGAACCCCTGGAACCCTACGAAGCGCATCACCCAAGTTTTCATCGGAAAAATTACCCATATCCTGAGGTGAAATGGCTTCTACTACACTGGCCGCATTTCTCTTCACGGCAATAGCACGTTGCTCAGCGCCCTTGAAACCTACAATAACCACTTCACCCAAAGCAGCTGATGATTCTTCCAGTGTTACTGAAATATCATTTTTCCCTTTCACTGTTACCTCTACATTTTTAAATCCTATATATGAGATTTGAAGGATAGCATCTTCATTGGATACTTCTATAGAAAATTTTCCGTCAAAATCTGATTGCACACCGTTTGCAGTACCTTTTTCAAGGATATTTGCGCCTGGAAGAGGCTGACCGTCATTATCTTTTACAACTCCGCTGATTACAAGATCTTGGGACTTAACTTTATTTTGAAAAATTTCAGGTTTCTTCTTTAAGATAATTGTATTATTTTTTGTTATTTCAAAAACAATATTCTTATTCAACAAAGCTTTTTCTATTAGCAATGAAGCTTTAATTTCTCCTTTTATTAACTGAATTTTTGGTGCATTTTCAAATAGTGATTTAGGGTAAGCAAAATTAAAATTAGTTTGTTGTTTAATAATCTTAAAAACCTTGTTCACCGTAACCAGTTCATTTTTTTCTATCACAACATTTTCTTGAGAAAAAGACTCTTTTGTTGTTAAACAAAATGCGGTTGTACACATAAAGAATAGCATGGCTCTCATAGCAATTAGTAAAAACCTCTTCCCTTTGGGAATACGGACATTAGTTGGTTTAATTTTCATAAATTCGTGTAGTTTTAGTTAGTTATTCGTTTAATTAGTTAAAGCACTTTGAGGTGAGCGAAGCTGACACGGCAAATGTTTACACTTCGTTCCCTCTTTTTTTATTCTAGAACTATTTTTTTATCATATATGTGAAAGTTTTTAATTATTTCAAAATTTTTAATTCCTAAAAGAATTTCTTCTATAGTTTGATTTTTTCTTAATATCCCGACGAATTTTTCATTCTTAATATCTTCATTTTTAAATTCTACTTCGACATCATACCAACGCGACAAAACCACCATTATCTCTTTTAGTGATTTATCATCAAAACTAAAAACACCATCTTTCCAAGATACCTCATTATACAAATCAACCTCTTTTACTAAAAAATAATTCGTTTTTTTATCTAAAAACAATTGTTGCCCTGGTATTAAATTTTGTTTTATGCCATCAAAAGTTATCTCTACCCTACCTTCGGTTAATGTTGTATAAATATTAGATTCATCCTTATATGATTTAATATTAAACTCAGTACCTAACACCTCTACTTCTTGCTCATTATTAAAAACTATAAATTTAGAGCCGTTATGATTTGTAGAAGGTGATACATCAAAATAGGCCTCTCCGTACAAAAGTTCTATTTTACGTGTTTTATTTTTCACAAAACTTACTGGATATTTAATTTGAGTATCTGAATTTAACCAAACTTGAGTACCATCTGATAATTTTAAGAAAAATTTACCCCCTCTTGGTATTGTTAAATAATTATAAATAACTTCTTTTGTATTTTGTTGATCCGAATCGTAAAAAATTTGAGATGTATTACTTGTGGCATTCTGGGATTGGTAGGTATTCTCACCTCCCAAAATAATTGCCGAGCCATCTTCTAGAGTTAAAGTGGCTTTATCTGACCCAACCTCTATAGCATTTTTAACTACGGTTATTGGCTCTACATCTTTAATTGAATTCCGTTGAAAAAAGTAACCCATACCAAGCGCAAAAAATACAACTACAGCCGCAGCATACCTCCAAAGTGTGAAACTCTTTGGAATTGGTGGTTGTTGTTCTCTATCATTGGTTACAATATAATTATATATACGATTTGCAGCTTCTTCGTCCATATCAGGATAACTCCCTAGTAGATTTGATATTTCTTCAACTGTTGGGAAATCAAAAAAATCTTTAGACTCTCTAAAGTAGCTAACAATTTTGTGCAACTCTTCTTTTGTGCATTCTCGCTTTATGTATTTAGCAAACAACTCTTTAATTTCAATCGGCTTCATAAATAAATATATACCTGTTCTATATAATACCCCTGAGTGTTCATTTAATACTATTAAAATTATATTTTTTTTATCAAAAAATTACGAATATGACAAAAATGTGATATCAAAAATATATATTTCGAGTATTAGCAGGGCTTAGAGAACCCTATAACTTATAGCCAGCCTTGATAAAAAAATAAAAAAATAAGCCCTATATCTTTATTTTTCAATATAATATCACGAAGAATTTCTAATGATTTACTCATTTGGTTTCGCACAGTACTAATTGAAATATTTAACTCCTCGGCTATCTCTTCATAGCTTTTATTCTCATTTCGAGACATTTCAAAAATTATTCGCCTTTTTGGAGAAAGCCGATCTAGTGCTTTTTGTTTTAACAAATCTAATTCTGACTCCCTAATATGAAGATCTGTAGGGTTAGAAAACTTTTGAGTTTTATAAAAAATCTCTTCACATAGTTTTTTGTTATTTGCAGCCTTTTTAAGAAATTTTATGCTATTATTTCGAGTAATTGTAAAAAGATAAGATTTAAAGGATAACTCAGAATTTAATGATGCTCTCTTAACCCACACTTTCATAAAAACATCTTGAACTATTTCTTCTGCATAGCTCTTTGAATGAACCATACTTAAACTATACTTATACAAGTCGTTACGATACCTATCAAAAAGTTTACGAAAGGCTTTATTATTGCCCTTGCTAAGCTCTTTGATTAAGAAATTTTCACTGTTATCTACCTTATGAAGCATTTTTTATAAAGTTGCAAAACCAAATTTAGTATTTTTACAGATTTAGGTTTTTTATTATATTAAAAATTTACAATTGACATATATAGCAAGATAAATAATTTCAGTGAAAACACAAATCATGCTTGCATTGGGTGCTTTTATCAATTAACATTCCCGATTCAGAATTACATCGTCACTATGACACAACAACAATTTTCAGCAATAATAATTAAGAAAGTTATAAAAAAGGAATGACTCCTTTTAAGAATAATGTTACTATATAAAACGATTACACCAGTCACTTTAACATAAAAAACTTTTCTAGTTCTATCATAAAATTAAATCTTTACTATTGTGCACCAAGCCCTCTATAATTTATGCTAAAAAGTTATTTAGAATCCGATTTTCCTATATCTGTCGCTTCTACTGATTTTAAACTTTAATTTGCTTTACAAAATACATCATTGTTCTAATAAAGTAGTTTAACTTTTGTTAATCAATATTTTTAACCTGGCGGCAGCTTGCTCTGCGGTTATGTCTCTTTGCGGCGAGCCAAACATTTCATAACCTACCATAAATTTCTTTACAGTAGCACTTCTAAGCAAAGGCGGGTAAAAACTCATATGCCAATGCCAATGATTATTATTCTCGTTATTAGTTGGTGCTTGATGAATTCCGCTCGAATACGGGAATGAACATTGAAATAATTTGTCATAAGCTGTAGTAATTACCGAGATAGCATCTGCAAAAGACAAACGTTCTACGTTTGAAAGCTCTGTGATATTTGTGTACTTAACCCTAGGGACAATCATAGTTTCAAACGGCCATACTGCCCAAAATGGCACTAATACCACAAAGTCATCATTTTCATAAATGATACGTTCGTTTGCTTCTAGTTCTTGATTTAAATAGTCCCCTAATAAGCTACTATTATTAGTGTTGTAATATTCTTTTTGATGCGTATTTTTTTTAACAACTTCATTAGGCAGTGCTGATTGACTCCATATTTGACCATGAGGGTGCGGGTTACTACAACCCATTACAGCTCCTTTGTTTTCAAATATTTGGACATAGTTAATCATTTCATTCTTTCCTAGAACATCATATTCTTCTTGCCACACTTTTACTACTTTACTAATCTCTTTAACACTCATGTCTGCGAGACTTTTTGAATGATCAGGACTAAAACAAATGACCTTACAAATACCTTGTTCACTTTCTGCTTTTAGCAGACCATTATCTACAGAAAATTGAGGCGCTGTTGTTTGTAGTGCACCAAAATCATTGGTGAATACAAAAACATCTTTATACTCCGGATTTTGCTCTCCGTTAATTCTTGTATTACCAGCACATAAATAACATTTTGGATCATGTGTTGGCCTTTTCTCATTAGAAGTCTCTTCCTCTTGTCCTTGCCATGGTCTTTTTGCTCTATGTGGTGAAACTAAAACCCATTCCCCAGTAAGAATATTAAAACGTTTATGTGAGAAGTCTTGTAAATTTGTATTCATTATATTCAATTTCTTTAATTAACTACTTGCGTTCCTTTAGATAGTTTTACACTGTAAACAGAGCATTTTTTGTTAAATTCTTCTTTGAATTTTTTTGAAATATCCCTCTTAAAACTTTTATACGCCTCTTTTTTAACTAAACTAATCGTGCAACCACCAAAGCCACCACCCATCATTCTAGAACCCAATACATTTGGATTTTGTTTTGCTCTTTCTACCAAAAAGTCTAATTCTACACAGCTTACTTTATAGTTTCTACTTAAGCCGTCATGAGATTGATAAAGTAAATTACCTAACATTTGTATATCATCTTTTATAATGGCTTCTGCGAATTGCTTTACACGATTATTTTCATTGAGCACATAAAGCGCCTTTTGGTACTCTTCTTTCGTGATATCAACTTTGATTTGGTCAAGGTCTTCTTTAGAAGCATCTCGTAAGGCATCAATATGTAATAGTCTAGAAATTTTTTCGCATACTGCACGCCGATCATTATAAGCGCTCTCAGACAAATCATGCTTCACATTCGTATTGATAAGCATCAATTTATATTCCTTAAAATCTATTTTATAAGCTTTAGATTTAATTGTTCTACAGTCCAATAACAATGCACTATTTTTTTTACCAAACATACTTGCGTACTGATCCATGATACCGCATTTTACGCCTGCAAAATTGTGTTCCGCTTTTTGAGAGACTAAAATCATTTCATTTTTAGATAAACCCAAATCAAATAATGTATTGAGACCAAATACAAAACTATTCTCTAATGCTGCGGAAGAAGACATGCCAGCTCCACCAGGAATATCACCTGCAAAAACACTATTAAAATCACCAACGTGTTTGTCAATTTTTTGCAATTCTGAAACAACACCTAACACGTAATTTCGCCATCCTCCATCTTTTAAAGGTTCAATGTTTTCTACTTTAAATTCATAAAGTTCTTCCTTATTTAAAGCATAGGTGTTACTAACCTTTGCATCACTCCTACCTATCGCTAAAGCAATACCTTTATTAATAGCTGCGGGAAATACAAAACCCTCATTATAATCTGTATGTTCACCAATAAGATTTATTCTTCCTGGTGAAAAGACAATTAGTGGTTTAGTTTTAAATTGTTTTTTAAAACTTTTCTTTACTTCTTTAATTAGTTTTTTATTCATAATAATTACGCAAAATAAATATAGACACTTAGTACAATCACACAGATGGCAATACCTGTTTGTTTAGTATATTTCCAAGGGGTAACATCTACTTGTTTTGTATATTCCTGTACAAAGGCTTCTTTTCTTGGTTTTACCATCCCAATAGCCAACATTATAGCCACATTTAGTACAAATAAAATAGCCATCACATCCAAGAAATGAGGATAGGCTTGTGTTTCAGTAAGTGCTAAAGTAGCTTCGTCTGTAATACCCGAAGCTGCTGCTTTTGCAAGCGCTTTATTAATAAAATAAGGTTGTAATATAAATTGGCTGAGAATATACAACGAACAACCAGAAATTAATCCGATTTTAGCAGCAATAGCAGGTACATATTTAGTGGAATAGCCTACAATAATAATTGTTAAAATAGGAATACTATAAATACCATTAATCTCTTGAAGATAAGCAAATAAGCTTCCAGCATTTGCTATAAGAGGTGCAATAAACATAGATATAATGGCCAAAACAACGCCAAAAAATTTACCATACATTACCACTTTTTTCTCTCCCGCTTCTTTATTAATATGTTGCTTGTATATATCTATACCAAATAAAGTTACTGAACTGTTTAAAACACTATTAAAAGAACTTAAGATAGCTCCAAATAATACCGCGGCAAAGAAACCAACCCATGCACTTGGCAATACTTTTTTTACAAGCATTGGGTATGCACTATCTGCACTATCTAAATTTCCTTGAAATAAATGAAAAGCAATTAAACCAGGTAAGACCACAATTAAAGGACCTAGTATTTTTATAAAAGATGCTAGTAATAATCCTTTTTGCCCTTCTTTTAAATTTTTAGCTCCTAATGCCCTTTGAATAATCTGTTGGTTAGTTCCCCAATAAAATAATTGAACCAACATCATTCCCGTAAAAATGGTGTGAAACGGCACAGGGTCTGAAGGCCCGCCAAGGGATTTAAATTTCTCAGGGTTTTCAGTAGTTAGTATAGAAAGACCATCTAATATACTTCCGTCACCAATCATCATCAATCCAAATATTGGAATTAGAATTCCGCCAATCAACAGCCCTATTGCATTTATAGAATCAGATACAGCAACTGCTTTTAAACCCCCAAAAACAGCGTATATAGACCCAATAATTCCTATGCCCCAGACACATATCCAAATAGACTGTATGTGTGTTACGCCTAATAGCGTAGGTATATCAAACATACCACTAATAGCCAAAGACCCTGAATATAAAATCACAGGTAACAATACCACTACATAGCCAGAAAGAAATAAAACTGAAGTTAATGTTTTAGTAGTAACATCAAATCTTTTAGCTAAAAACCCAGGTACTGTTGTTAAACCTCCTTTTAAATATCTTGGTAATAAAAACATTGCTGTAACTACCATAGCTAATGCAGCTAGCGTTTCCCAAACCATTACTGATAAGCCACTTTCGTATGCAGAGCCATTTAACCCTACTATTTGTTCTGTGGACAAGTTTGTAAGTAATAAAGAACCGGCAATAACTCCAGCGGTTAAGCTGCGACCGCCAAGAAAGTAACCATCAGAAGATGATTCTTTAACATTTCTAGTTTTTAAATATGATATTAAGGCTACAATTAAAGTAAAACCAATGAACGCTAAGAATTGCATAATTTATAAGTTTGGTAATAGTTAATATTTAATCATCTCATTAAATCGAACTTTGTAAGCAGATTTAAATGCTATTAATTTTTATGACACTTTTTTGAAAATTTTATAAGGAATTTCTAATGATAAGCTTATTAGGGTTTTCTATTTGAACATGCTCGTTTCCTATAATAATTTCTGCTAAACGCGCTCCCATAACTTCAAAATCGGTTGAAATAACAGTAATTCCGCCAGAAACTATTTCCTTTAACAAGGTGTCGTTGTACGAAATAACACCAATATCTTCAGCCAACAATAAGTTCTCCTCCTTCATACTTTTTATAAGCCTTAAGAGATTTTCATCATCTAATAGCAAATAGGCATCTCCCTTTTCCAGTCTTCTGCCTTTTATAGAAGACACCACCTCATTAGCTATAGCATATTCTTTACAAAATAACTCAAACCCTATTCTAATACCTTTTGGCTGTTTCTCAGGTGGAAACACCAAGATTAGCTTAGCATATTTCTGCAATAGAGACAAACTATCTTTAAGCCCATTAAATATATTTTTCTGAAAGTTTTGATAAATAGATGGGTATTCGGAAAGTTCTTCGTTCGTTTGGTCTAGTATGTAAACTTTATCTTTTGGTAATCTATCAATAACCTCCGCTGCACCTTCGAGGTTAGCAGGCATAATTACATAAGAACTGTAACTACCAACATTGTCATAGATTAGCTTGCGAAAGACATCATGGTTAAAGTGATGAAAGAATATATCTACTTGAACATTTTCCCCTAAACTGGAAAGAAAAGACTTGTACAAATCTTCCTTAAAAGAATTAAGCTCATCAAACATTAAGAATATTTTCTGTATTACTCCTATTTCTTCACTTACTATATAATAACCCTTTCCGACAATAGATTTAGCTATCCCTCGCGTTTTTAATTCATTAAACGCCATTAAAACAGTATCTCGTGAAAGATCATATTCATTTTTAACGCTATTTAAAGAAGGTAGCTTATCCCCTTTCTTTAAAGATCCATTACTAATAGCTTCTTCTATGGATACAACAATCTGTTTATATTTTGGAATACTAGAGTTTCCTTCAACTTTTACAATTTCCATATGACAAATATAAAAATATTTTTCAACCATACAACTAGTAGGTACTAGTATGTTTTTATAGTAAATTTTATATATTTGCTTAAAATTGATTAGAAAGATGAAAAATAAAGTTATAGTAACTGGTGGATGTGGATATATTGGTTCACATACCGTTGTTGAATTAATAGAAAATAATTTTGAAGTCGTAATAATTGACGACCTTTCTAACTCATCAAAAAAAACAGTTGAAAGAATACATGATATCACAGGTGTACTTCCTAATTTTATTAATGTAGACTTAAAAAATGAACTAGAAACGAATACTGTTTTTAAAAAACACAAAGATGCACAACTGGTTATTCATTTTGCAGCTCATAAAGCAGTAGGCGAATCTGTAGCAGAACCTCTAAAATACTATCAAAATAACCTTTATTCATTATTAAATACCATAAGCGCGCAAAGCCAAAATGGTATTAACAATTTTATATTTTCTTCGTCTGCAACGGTTTATGGCTTACCGGAAACATTACCTATTACAGAAAAAACTAAAACCCAACGGCCATTTTCTCCATATGGAAACACAAAAAAAATGGCAGAAGAGATTTTAGATGATCTCACTAAGTCAAATCATGAGTTTTCAGCAATTTCACTGCGCTATTTTAACCCTATAGGGGCGCATGAATCTGGTCTCTTAGGAGAATTACCCAATGGTATTCCCAATAATTTAATGCCTTACATTACCCAAGCAGCGAATGGAAACATAGAGAAATTAATGGTTTACGGCAATGATTACCCCACTAAAGATGGTACACCAATACGAGATTATATTCATGTGGTAGATTTAGCAAAAGCACATGTAATTGCAGTTAAGAGATTGCTAAATAAAGAACATGAAAAACCATTAGAATTTTTTAACCTAGGTACAGGAATAGGTTATTCTGTTATGGATGTAATTAATTGTTTTGAAAACACCACAGGGGTTAAACTTAACTATGAATTTACTGAACGTAGAGCGGGTGATGTTCCGCAATTATATGCAGCTACAACTTTAGCTCAAGAAAAATTAGGTTGGACTGCAGAAAAAGGGCTCCATGAAATGATAAAATCTTCATGGGATTGGGAAAATAATATAAATAACTAATTAAATCTATTTGCAAAAACTGTTTTGACCCCTATAAAACAAGAGTAATCTTTTAAATTTCGATTATAGCTTAAGCTGTTATTTTTTTCATTAGAATTAGGTGTTTATCAGCGTTCCATTTTTCCATTGGTGTAATACGCCCTAAGAGCCCATGTAACCTAGTATTGTTGTAAAAAGTCACATACCTTTTTAAGATTTGTTCAATTTGCCCAAAACATGTGTAATCCACTCTTTTAAAAATTTCTTTTTTTAGTATTCCATGATAGGCTTCTATATGCGCATTTTCTTCTGGTGTGGCTATATGTGTAAATTCTTGCTGAACCCCAATTAGTCCAAGGTATTCACGTACATTATTTGCAATAAACTGACTACCGTTGTCACTTCTAATAACAACGTTATCAGGGTATTGGTATTCTGCAAACAACTCTGATAAAAACGCTATCACCTTATCCTGTTTAATAGAAAAAGAAAAATAGTCTTTTAATATTCTACGAGTATGTACGTCTATGATGGATAATAAATAAGCGTTTTTACCCACATTAGGAATCCATACCATCTTTATATCCATCTCTAAACATTCCATTGGTCTTGAGGTATTTACTTTTCTGAATTTTACAAATTTACGCCCAGAACCACTCCTGTTTATCCGATTCTCTAGTTTTAGCATTCCCTGTTCTTTCATAATTCTGTAGAGCTTTTTATGATTAATCAGGTATGCTTCTTTTTTTAAGTAAGAAGTCATTAATCGGTAACCACAATCTATAAATTCATGACTTAAAATCTCTTTTATAGAAGCAATAACAGCGTCTTGATTAACCCAACCTCTAGATTTATGATAGGTGAGTTTACTAGGAGTATTACCCTTTTTACCAAAACTGGGAGTACGGTAATAGCTACTATGAACCATCCCTACCATATTAATTATGTTGGTTTTACTAATTTTATGCTTGCTATAAACAGCATTCACTAAATCTTTCTTGGATCGGACGTTCCAAACTTTTTTTTTAAAAGTTCTCGTTGTACTTCTAATTCAATTTCCTTATTGCTTAGAAGCTTACGTAGTATTCGGTTTTCTTCTTCTGCCTGCTTGTGTTCTTTACTTTTAGTATCATAGATGACTTTTAAGCCTGCTTCTCCTTGACTCTCATGTTTCTTCTTCCAACTATAAAAAGTACCTGTACTAACTCCGTATTTACGACAGGCTTCTATGATGCCGATCTCTTCTGAACTAGAGAGAATTTCTAACTTCTGATCTAAGGTCCATTTCTTGTATTTCATATCTCAAATATATTAAGTTTGAAATTTAAAAGATCACTCCGAACTTATTAGGGGCTAAACTATTTGATAACAACTGGTACATTACTTTCTGAAATGTAAAACTGGATTTCCTTTTCATCGGGATTAAGAAAAAAATCCATTCGCATAGTATCATTGAGATAGTAATAAAGGGAATCGGCAAACTCTTTTTCTACTTCGACTAGAATCATTTGATTGGATGTCTGGTGCTGAGAAAACTCGTTTAGCCATTGGGTTTCCCATATAGCATATTTAATATCCTCAAAACGTTCGGTAGTTTTACGAGCTATCTTTAGCACGTTATTAGACAGTATTGGTTTATACTTGGGTTTATAGGATATTACATAAAGTCCACGCCCAATAGTTTTGATAATATCCTTTTTCTTAAGGTCATAAATTCGCCAACTAAAAGTACTTTCTTTTAAGTCTGGTTCATATTCCAGATAGAATTGAAATAGCTCGTCCCTATCGAAGAAACTTCGTTCCTTAAATGCTTCTATAATCCTATTTTCTATAATTTTTGGCATATACTCTTTATCAAAACTTTGCCAAATATACAAAAAAGTGGTAAATATTTGAAAACTAATTATTACCACTATATCATTATAGTGGTAATAATTTGACTCTATAAACTCTTATATAAAAGGAATAAATTATATGCAAAGGCCTATTATTCATTACAAGTAGTGTCTGAAGCGGACTCTACTTTAAAGGTGTAGATGAGAAATGAAGTGTTGCTCTCTTTTTTTGGTAGGGTTAGCTTAATGAAAATCGGAAGCTTTGAAGTTGTGCCCATGACCTTTCAATGAAGATTTTTCCACGGAATGAATGGGAATGGGCTGAATGAGCTATGAAATCTTGAATTCTATGAATCCAACAAATAAAAAATAGAATATAATGTGATTTGCTTTTAAACGATATAGAATTGAATGTTAGTAAAAAAATAACAAAATGTTTTACATATGTTGTACCTGACCTTTTTTCGGTTCGATTTCAAACAAAAAAAAGCCGAAGATTTCTCTTCTGCTCTTGTACAGATGGGGAGACTCGAACTCCCACACCTTACGGCACCAGATCCTAAGTGTGGCGTGTCTACCAATTCCACCACACCAGCATTTCAAAATTTTTTTCGACTTTTACTTGTCTAAGCCCTATTTCTATCTTCTTTTCGAGTTGCTCTATTTCATCCTTTAAGTTACCATCGTCGGTTAGATGCCGTCTAAGTAAAACAAAGACTCGCATTATAGAAATTAGCCTTGTCACTATTGAGAACGCTAGAAATCATTGCTACTCCTTGTTCCGTAAAAGTAAAAGGAGTAGTTGGACTAAATTTAACCTTCTCGGGTAGCTTATCACAATTTGTGATAAGCTCTTTCCAGACCTCTTTAGACAATTGAAACCTAAAGTCTTCCGGAAATCTCTTAAGGTTCCTTCTTACAGCTTGTCTTAACACCTTATTTTCCAATTTATTAAGGACCGATTAGTCAAAATAAAGAATTTCTTTGTTTTCTTGAATAGTGTGGATCTTAGATTTAATTATTGAAAATTCTATATGTTGATTTTTAAAGGATAGTGTTCTAATAGGTTTTTTAAGTCAGTTGGCATTAAGTCAGTTGGCATTCAATAGTATTAAAATGCTTCCTTAAGCGATGCATATCGTCACTCACCTTGCGCTCAATAACCTTTGCATAAATTTGAGTAGTAGCTATCTTTGAATGTCCCAATAATTTTGAAACGGTTTCTATAGGCATCCCGTTACTTAGGGTGACCGTTGTGGCAAAAGTATGTCTAGCTATATGAAACGTGAGATTCTTTTCTATACCGCACACGTCTGCTATTTCCTTTAAATAAGAATTCAATTTCTGGTTCGATATTTTGGGAAATACCCTGCCTTGTAAAATCGCTTTTTGGTTATCCTTATACTTCTCTATGATATCCAAAGCTTTTGGCAATAAAGGAATATGAATAGGCTTCGTTGTTTTTTCTCGTTTATAATAAATCCATAGTTCCCCATCAATACGAATATTCTCCGCGCTAAGATTGATAGCATCGATATAACTCAAACTCGTATAGCAACTAAAGACAAACAAATCCCTTACTAGTTGCAATCTAGGAATAGTGAAATTCTTTTTTTCTATTTCCTGAAGCTCTAATAGACTTAAAAAGCCACGTTCAGTCTTAATTCGTTTCGCCTTAAAATTAATGAAAGGGTCGCGTTCCATCCATCCCAATTTACGCGATAGGTTAATTAGTTTTCTAAAGCGTTCTATATGCTTCATAACTGTATTGTTTCCCATGCGCCTTTGATTATCTTGGGGAATATAGCCTCTCAAAAACTTCTCAAACTTTATGATAAAGTCATAATCCAGTTCCCTCAACTGTATATCTGGACTCTTGTAAGCTTTTGAGAGAAACCTAGAAATATAGCGCTGTGTTGTAAAATAGTTCTTTTGAGTTCCCCATTTTAACTTGCCCTTCATATCCTCATTATGATAGCTAATGATGTCCAAGATCGAACGGTTAATTGCATCCAAACCAAGAAACCTTGCTTTAATCGACCGCGCAGTTATCTGTTTATGTTCTGACTTTAAGTCTTGATACGCTTGAAATAACTGATTATAAGTTTCGTCTAGATACGCATTAAGGATACGTGATTTTTGCCCGGTGCCCTTTGCCCTATTTCTGTCACTATCCCAGTCGGTTATTAAAACTTTGCGATTTAAACTGATGGCAGCCCTTTTTCCGTTTACGGTAATCCGTGCGTAAAGAGATGCCTCACTGTTCTTTGTTCTGGATAAGTTTACCCAAAACAGAATACTGAATGAAGAAGATGTTTTCATAATTTCGTCTTTTTGTTAACATTAAATGTTGTTATCAGACGAAAGTCAAATCACTTAAAGATACATTTATTTAGCCTACACAGAGGAATTTTAACAATTCGGTCAACACTTTTTAAAAAATTAATTTGTTAACCGAATTGTTGACATGTTCTTTGGATATAATTGTTTTTTTTTGATATCCCTAAAAACATAAAAACCTGTTAATCATAAGATTAACAGGTTTTTAGTATAGATTGATATCTAATTTCGTCGGGATGACAGGATTTGAACCTGCGACCACACGACCCCCAGCCGTGTACGCTACCGGACTGCGCTACATCCCGATTAAATTAAGCTTCAAATATATACAATACTACCGCTAAAAAAAAAGATTTTACCCAATGAATCCTTCAGTAATTGAATATAAAAAATCCCTCTCATAAAGTATTTAAAATTGAAGGTTTAGCAGATAAAAGCTATCTTAGAAGCTTAAAGTATTCAACGTGAAATTTTTAATCTTATTTTTAGTTCCCCTTTACTGCTTAGCACAACCGAATGAATTTTTCAAGGATGAAGTATCTTCAATTACCAGAAAATACGATTCTTTATGGGATTCCTCTAAAGAAACGATAGTATTTACAGGGAGTTCTAGTGTTCGGATGTGGAAATCCTTAAATCAATATTTCCCTGAACATCAAATCCTAAACACAGGGTTTGGAGGATCTCAAACTATTGATTTATTAGGATACACAGAAGAGCTTATTTTAATGTATCAACCAAAAAAAGTATTTATCTACGAAGGAGATAATGATATTTCGTCTAAAAAAAGGCATAAAGAAATTCTTCATACTTTTTCTAAAGTAATTCAAAAAATAAAAAAGAATGATAGCACCACAAAAGTGGTTATTATATCGGCTAAACCAAGTATCTCTAGGTGGAAACACAAAGGAAAATACAAACGTTTAAACAGAAAACTAAAACGCTTTTGTGAAGGAAATGACAACCTAGAATTTGCGAACGTATGGGATATTATGCTCGATAGAAAAAAAATAAAATCGGATCTTTTTATAAGTGATGGCTTACATATGAATGAAAAAGGATATCAACTTTGGCATTCTATTATTAAAGATTACATTGATTAACACGCTAGTTTTGTATCTATGAAAAAAAAGATTTTTGCTTTAAAAATAGCTTTATTCGCTTTAGCGATAGTTTCCGTTTCATGTGCCGAAAAAAAGAAGAAAGTTGTGCTCGTATTTCCTGAAACAAACTTAGCTGCAGAAAATATTATTCCGAAGCCTTCTAAAGTTATTGCTACAAATTCTGCCTTTGGTTTGGATCAAAACACGATAATTTACACTTCGCAAGCATTTAATGGATATACTGAAGTAGGAAAATTTCTATCTGACAAGATTGAAGAAGTTACTGCATTAAAAGTTCCTGTAAATACGACAGAGCGAGAAACTGCAGATCGTATTATTTACATCAATCAATCTGACAGTCTGGAGCTAGAAACAAAAGAATCCTATCAGTTATACATTTCAAAAGATTCTATCATCATCAATTCTAAGACTGCTGAAGGCGCTTTTAGAGGAGTACAGACACTAAGACAGATTATCCCAGAAAAAAGCAATGACACCATCACAGATCACGCTATGTGGCTAATTCCAACTGGAAAGATAATAGACAGTCCTAATTTTGAATACCGAGGTGCCATGCTAGATGTTGCTAGACATTTTTTTAGCGTTACCGATGTAAAAAAATATATAGACCTATTGGCCTACTATAAAATTAACAAATTACACCTACACCTTACCGATGATCAAGGGTGGCGTATTGAAATAAAATCTTGGCCAAAATTGACTACTGTTTCTGGTGCCACAGAAGTAGGTGGTGGTAAAGGAGGCTTTTACACGCAAGAGGACTATAGTGACATTGTTGCTTATGCCTCTAAACACCACATGACTATTATTCCTGAAGTAGATATGCCGGGGCATACCAATGCAGCTTCTGTTGCCTATCCAATTCTTAATGGAAATGGAAAAACAATGAAACCTTATACGGGAACACATGTTGGCTTTAGTACGTTTGACGCGCATAAGGATACCGTTTACGCCTTTATTGATGATGTTGTTCGCGAAATAGCAGCACTTTCACCTGGACCTTATTTTCATATAGGAGGAGATGAAAGCCATGTAACAAAGAAGAATGATTATATTTATTTTGTAAATCGTGTAGAAAAAATTGTTCAAAAACATGGGAAGCAAATGATTGGTTGGGATGAAATTATGCAAGCGGATGTAAATAGCACAAGTATTGCGCAACATTGGAATACAAAGAAAAATGCACTTGACGCAGCTGTAAGAGGATCAAAAATAATTATGTCTCCAGCTACTAAATCCTATTTAGATATGAAATATGATGACGCGTCTATTCACGGGTTAGACTGGGCTGCACTCATTCCTGTTGATACTGCTTACAACTGGTCTCCTACCACCTATATTGAAGAACTAAAAAAAGAAAATATTTTAGGAATAGAAGCACCACTTTGGTCTGAAACAATATCTAACATGTCTGAACTAGAATACTTGGCATTTCCAAGAATTATAGGATACGCAGAACTTGGCTGGTCTACCGATGAGAATAGAAATTGGGAAGATTTTAAAACTAGATTAGCCAACCAAACGCCTTATCTAAACAGAATGAAAGTAAATTACTATCCGTCTGCATTGATTGATTGGAAGACAGCTCCTTCAAAAACCATTCTAAAAAACTAAATAACGGCACAACCACAAACCAACTCAATGAAGTATTCTATCCTTTTTTTAGTATTAATTATGCTTACAAACTGTAAAACGGAAATAAAACCTGTAAAAGAAGCTCCTGAGAATAATGAAGAACCGGTATCTTCTTTTTACGTGGGCACCTATACCGATAAAGAAAGTAAAGGTATTTATAAATATAGCTTAACATCTGAAGGAAAATTAAATAAAATTGGATTAGCAGCAGAAGCTAAAAATCCATCGTTCTTAGCTTTTAGTCCTGACAAAAAATTTCTTTTAGTCGTAAATGAAGTGGAAGAAAAAAACATGGGTTTTGTAAGTTCTTATCAAATTGAGAAAGATACTTTACTTTTCAAGAACATGAGTTCTTCGGGTGGCGCACATCCTTGTCATATCAACATTAATAATGATGGATATGTTTTAGCTGCAAATTACAGCGGTGGCTCTGTGGGCCTATTAAAAATTGATTCTTCGGGGAATTTATCAAACCTATTAGATCTCCAACAACATACAGGAAAAGGCACTACAGAAAGGCAAGAAGCACCACACGCACATTCCTCTTGGTTTGTCAACGATATTATAATTTCAGCAGATCTAGGAACTAATGAGCTTTGGTTCTCAACCATTAATACAACAACAAATACACTAGATACGATACCCCCATTTAGGTTGCCAATGGCAGAAGGTGCAGGACCAAGACATTTGGCATTTCACCCAAACAAAAACGTTCTATATGTTTTAAATGAGCTAGACAATACAATTACTAGCGTTACAAAAACAGCAGAGGGCAACTATCAAAAAAAGCAAACCATTTCTTCTATTCCAGATGATTTTAAAGAGCCTACTAAAAGTGCAGACATTCATATCTCTAAGGATGGGAAATTCATTTACGCTACAAACCGAGGCCATAATAGTATCGCCATTTTAAGTGTAAATGAGGATAATGGCGATTTAAATTTAGTAGGATACGAATCTTGTCGAGGTAAAAATCCACGAAATTTCTCGCTGTCTCCGGATAATGATTTTCTAGTAGTAGCAAATCAAGATACAAACAATTTAGTTTCCTACAAGAGAAATACTGAAACAGGATTATTAACGTTCGTTGCTGAAATAGAAGCTCCTACTCCCGTTTGTATTGCTTTTCAATAATTACGTCAAGCTTTTATTCATCGTTAATAGAATGTTCTGAATGTTTTCATAACTCAATGGTTTTTCTAGATAAGCTATTACATTTTTGTATTTCGCAGCTTTTTCCTTATCTGCCAGCCTACCAGAAGAGGTTAACATGGCTATAGGAATATCCTGATAAATACTTTTTATAGATAACTCTTCTAAAAACTCGAAGCCATCCATGACCGGCATATTTACGTCTAGAATTATTAAACTTGGTGTATTATCTTTAAGATAATCCAAAGCTAATTGTCCGTCTATTACCGCTTCTATATTCTCAAAACCTTGATTTTTTAACTTTGTGGTTGTAATGTAATTGGTAATTTCATCATCATCTACCAATAGTATTTTAAAATTGCTACTAGAATTATTTTTCATTAAAATATAATTTTAAATTGTGTTCCTTTATTTAATTCACTTTTAGTGGTAATCTCACCCCCATTATTAGTGATAATAGAATTGGTTATATAAAGTCCTACCCCAAGACCCTCAACATGGGAATGCATGCGTTTAAAAAGTCCGAATATTTTTTCTGGGTCGGTATCTTTATCAAACCCAATTCCGTTGTCTTTAATTGTTAGTACTGTTTTACCGTCTATAATGCTCGTTTTGATAATTATAACTGGTTTTCTATTTGGGTTTCTGTATTTAATGGAATTAGAAATCAAGTTTTGCAAAATACTTTCTATTTGTTTTAAATTATAAATTATGGATGGTGCGCGTACAAAATCTTCTTTTATAATAGTTCTACTTTGTACTATCTCTTCCGAATTGTCAACCTTTACTTTGCCTATAATACTGGAAAAATTAACAACTTCCTTTTTATCTTCCATATTAGTTTTTAAAGCTATTACGGAGTTTAAAGCTCTTAACTTATTGCACATTTGCATTGCTACTTCTTGTACTTTCTCAAAAACAGGTAAACCTTCTTGTGAAATTGCATTTTCGCTTTGCAACATATCTAATAAACTATGTATATTAGTAAGTGGTGATCTTAAATCATGCGCTGCTACATAAGAAAACTCCTCTAATTCCTGATTTTTACGTTTTAGGTTATCGTTTACCGTCTGTAAATTAAGTTTTGTAGCCTTTAATTGATCAATGTTGCTGGTTAAGCTTGTAACATCTAGGGTACTCATTCCAAGATAATCGCCTATTTTAAAAGCTTTGATCATAAATTTCAACATTCCTTTGTCAGTGTGAAACGTTAATTCATCAAACCCCATAGCTTCACCTGTAAGCAAAACATCTTTATACATTTGATACCGCTCTGTATCCTTTAAATATGGAAAAAAATCTAATAAATTTCTACCTATAAAATCTTCTCTTTTTATTTTAATTGCCTTTAGACCGGCTTCGTTGACATCAACAAAATTTAAATCTTTGTTTAAAATAACAAATGGTGAGTATGCCATGTTAAAAAAAGCGCTTCTTATTTCCTTATTATATTCTCCTTCTATTGCTACCATGACATTTCTTTTTGATTTAGGCTAAATCAATATTATGGTTCAAATTTGATGTTTTAAAACGAAAATTTAAGAGCAGTATCTTTAACTGCTTTTTATCTATAGGTGAATGAACATAAACTGTCGATGAAGGAAATATAAACTACAATTTTCTTAAAAAAATCTAAGGCTATATAAACAAAAAAGGCAAAAAATATGAAAACTCATATTTTTTGCCTTTCTCAAATATCTGATACTAAGGAGTGTAAATCTAGATTTACTCTTCTTCTTTTACTTCTTCTTTAGTTTCTTCTTTTGCTTCAAAATCTGCTATTCCTTGCTCTTGAAGCATATTATACCATTGAATAACTTTCTTAATGTCACTGGCATATACTCTATCTTCATCATAATTAGGAAGTATTTCAAAAAAGTACTCTTCTAATTTTAACTTATCATCTTTGTGAGAAACCGGAGTTTTCTCCCCATTTTCTTTTTCTTGAATTTTTCTGAACACTTCTCGAAGCGGAATTTCTGCATCTAGTGTGTAAATCGCGATTTCCGAAAGAACACTTACATTGTTCTTAAAACCAACGGTTATTTTTTTACCATCTAATAATGATTCTGCTACAAAACCAGCTCTAGTCTGTGTTAATAATTTAAACAAACCTGGTTTTCCTCCTATGGATAAAATTTTATCTAAACTCATGTATTATTTTAATTTCTGGACAAATATTAAACTTTTACGCGTATAAAAAAACTAGATTACCTACCTTTTTTCATATCTGGAAAACGCATGCGATAATCTGCACTAATTTTTCCTTTTGAAATGTTACTCAATTTTCCTTTTAATAAACGCTTTTTTAGGCTCGATAGTTTATCTGTAAACAAAATTCCTTCAATATGATCATATTCATGTTGAATTACTCTGGCCAATAAACCTCCGTAGCTCTCACTTTTTTCATTAAAATTTTCATCTAAATAGGTAATCTTAATGGTTTCTTTTCTATTCACATCTTCGCGAATATCAGGAATACTTAAACACCCTTCATTAAAGTTCCACTCTTCTCCTGTTTCTTCCTCTATCTTAGCATTCACGAACACTTTCTTAAAGCCATCTAGTGCTTTTTGATCTTCTGGAGCTAAATCTTCATCCTCTGAAAATGGCGTTGTGTCTATAACAAATAAGCGAATAGGCAAGCCAATTTGTGGTGCTGCCAAACCAACGCCACTTGCATTATACATGGTTTCCCACATATTTTCGACTAAGGTTTCTAGTTTAGGATAGTCCTTTGCTATATCAGTTCCTACTTTTCGTAAAACTGGATCTCCGTAAGCGATAATTGGTAATATCATTTTATTAAATTCTGTTTAAATATGCTTGTAAAATAATTGTCGCACTAATCTCATCAACCAATGCTTTGTCTCTTCTCTGCTTCTTTTTTAAACCACTATCTATCATCGTCTGAAACGCCATTTTGGAGGTAAACCTTTCATCTTGGCGCTCAATTTTCATAGAAGGAAAACTAAGCTTCAACTTCTCTATAAATGGTAAAATCAAAGCTTCAGATTCTGAAACTTGATTATTCATTTGTTTTGGTTCTCCAACCACTATCAGCTCCACATTCTCGGTGGCGATATAGTTCTTTAAAAAATCAATCAATTCCTTTGTGGCTACAGTGGTTAATCCTGATGCAATAAGTTGTAACTCATCCGTAACAGCAATTCCTGTTCGCACTTTACCATAATCAATTGCAACAATCCTTGCCATTCATTTTATTTTTTACAAAAATAAAGGATAAATTGTTATAACTATAAATTAGCACGAATAATTAGTGTTTAGGACTTATATTTGAGGAAATTTTAGCGTAAAATGACGGAATTAAGAGAGCAAATAGAAAAAGCTTGGGATAACCGAGATTTATTGAAAGAAGAAAAGACACAAACTGCAATACGCTCAGTAATAGATTTATTAGATGAAGGTAAATTGCGTTGTGCAGAACCAACAACAGATGGTTGGCAAATAAATGAATGGGTTAAAAAAGCAGTAGTATTATATTTCCCTATTCAGAAAATGGAAACTCTTGAAGCTGGTATTTTTGAATACCACGATAAAATGCCTTTAAAAAGAGGATATAAAGAAAAAGGAATTCGTGTAGTACCAGGAGCTACGGCAAGACACGGAGCTTACATCTCTGCGGGTACTATTTTAATGCCTAGTTATGTAAATATAGGTGCATATGTAGACGAGGGTACTATGGTAGATACTTGGGCTACAGTTGGTAGCTGTGCTCAAATTGGTAAAAATGTACACCTTAGTGGAGGCGTTGGTATCGGTGGTGTTTTAGAGCCATTACAAGCCGCTCCTGTAATCATTGAAGACAATGTGTTTGTAGGTTCTAGATGTATTGTTGTAGAAGGCGTACGTGTAGAAAAAGAAGCTGTATTAGGTGCAAATGTTGTCCTTACAGCATCAACAAAAATTATTGATGTTACTGGAGATACTCCTGTTGAACGTAAAGGTTTAGTGCCTGCAAGATCAGTAGTTATCCCTGGGAGTTACACAAAAAAGTTTGCTGCAGGAGAATACAACGTTCCTTGTGCATTAATTATTGGTACGCGTAAAGAAAGTACAAATAAAAAGACCTCTCTAAACGATGCGCTTAGAGAATATGATGTTGCTGTATAAAATAACAACTAGATAAAATAGCGTAGTCTTCCATGGTTTTAATAGATCATGGAAGATTTTTTTTTGAAATCGTTTTCATATAAAAACCTTAAAATATTATTTATACAGGTCATTTTTTTTTAGGTTTGCCAACATATAAAAACGATTGTTCTTGTAACTATTTTACAAGTTTTAATAGATACTTTGATTATGAAAATAGTGATACTAGCTGCCGGAATGGGTTCAAGATTAGGAAACCCGTTTCCTAAACCTTTAACGCCTTTGGTGAATGGAAAAAGTATCATGCAAATGCAAGTAGATAATATAGATGCTTACTATTCTATTGATGATATTAGTGTAGTTGTAGGTTTTAAAAAAAACCTAATCATGGAGCGTTTTCCTGATTTAAGTTATATCTACAATCCTTTTTTTGACAATACAAATACCTCAAAAAGTTTATTAAAGGCTTTAAAAAAATTCAGAGATAAATCTGTACTTTGGATGAATGGCGATGTAGTATTTGATGAAAAACTATTTGACGTTTTGAGTCCATTTATCAAGAAGAAACAGTCTTTCGTTGCTGTAAACACAAGTAAAGTAGCTGATGAAGAGGTGAAATATACCTTAGAAAATGGGTTTATTAAAAAACTTTCAAAAACAGTTACAGGCGGTCTAGGTGAAGCCGTTGGGATTAATTATATCGCATCAAAAGACATCAATAGTTTTATTGCTAGATTAGAAGAATGTGACGCTAACGATTATTTTGAACGTGGTATTGAAATTGCCATAGAAAAAGATGGTTTGGAAGTGTGTGCTGTAGATATTTCTCAATACAATTGTATGGAAGTAGATTTTCAGGAAGATTTAGATAACGCCAATAAGCTACTGGAATAATGAAAACTGTTCTTTTTTGTCAGAATGCCTATGCTTTTGGAATTTTAGCACCCATTAGAGCTGTATTACAAAAGGAGAGTCATGAGTATATCTGGTATATATCACCTAAGTTATTAGATACATTTCCGTTCAAAAAAGAAAACTTTACGACTAGTATTTTAGACCTTCAATTATTTGAAAGCGATGCTATTTTTGCTCCTGGAAATGAAGTTCCGTATTATTTACGAGGGGTGAAAGTGCAAATATTTCATGGTTTGGCAGGAGAAAAAAAAGGGCATTTTAGAATCCGCCATTATTTTGATTTATACCTTACGCAAGGACCTTACTTTACTCAAAAATTTAATGCCTTTAAAGCGCAATACCAGAATTTTGAAGTTGTAGAAACGGGTTGGCCTAAATTAGATATTTACCGTTCAGAGGCTCATGATTATAGCACGGAAAAAGAAACGTTATTAAATAAATATAACACTGATAAGATTATTTTATATGCTCCTACCTTCTCTCCTAGCCTAACATCGGCACCTTATTTATTAGATCAAATTAAAGAGTTAGCATTAAATACAGGTTATCTTGTTTTAATAAAATTCCACGATTTAATGGATGTAAAGTGGATAGCCGCGTATAAAAAACTATCCGAAGAAATCCCTAATATCCTTTTTAAGGAAGACAAGAATATTATAAAATATCTATTACTAGCTGATTTGATGGTTAGTGATACCTCTTCCGTTATTTATGAATTTTTATTACTGAACAAACCTGTAATAACCTTTAAGAATATTTCTGAAAATATTCAATGGTTAGATGCTAAATCTTACGACAGCCTGACCGATAAAGTAAGAACGAGTATAGCAAATGATAGCTTCGCTTTACAAAGAAAAGAATTATGTGCGCAGTATCATCCGTATAACGATGGAAAATCGGCAGCGCGAATGGTGCAAACCACCAAAGAATATATTGCAAAGAATGGAGTGCCTAACGAAAGGAAGTTATCGTTTTTAAGAAGGAAAAAAATACGTAAAATCTTTGGCAAACCAACTAAAGACATATGTACAGGTCCTAAAAAAGAAAAAATATCGGCACTTGTAATAACCTACAATGAGGAAGAACATATCAATGGTGTATTAGAGAACTTACAATTTGCTGACGAAATCATTGTTGTAGATTCTTTTAGTACGGATACGACCATTGAAAAAATAAAAGCTTTTAAAAACATTCATTTAATTCAAAGACCTTTTAAAGATTTTACGGATCAGAAAGCGTATGCCTTAGCACAAGCTAAGCACAATTGGGTTTTATTTATTGATGCTGATGAGCGGCTAACCGATGCCTTGAAAAATGAAGTGCTAAAAACTGTAAATTCGGATCAAAAGAAAGCAGCTGCCTATTATTTTTTGAGAATATTTATGTTCGAAAAACAACGGATGCGTTTTACTGGAACGCAATCTGATAAAAATTACAGGTTGTTTCAGAAATCTAAAGTGAAATTTGACACTACAAAAACGGTACACGAAACACTGTTGGTTGACGGAGAATCTAAGGTGTTAAAAAATAAGCTCATCCATTATTCCTATAACAACTACGAAGAGTTTAAAAACAAGCGATTAAAGTATACCAGCATGCAAGCCAAGGAATTGTTGGCTAAAAACAAAAAACCTACTGCATTTCACTTTGTCATAAAACCCGCATTTCGCTTCTTTAAACATTATGTAATTGGCTTAGGATTTTTAGACGGAAAAAAAGGAATCATTTTGAGTTATTTAATGGCGCTAGGCATTCACAACAGGTATAGTGAATTAAAAAAATTACGCAAAGAAAAACAGCTTTAGAACATCAATTGTTTTTTAACTTGCTTGTATTGCTCGTTAGTTTTCATGTATTTAAGTCCCATATAATACGCCGCTAAATAGGACCAATAAAATCCTTCTTTACCATTTAAAAAATTAAGCTCTACAAAATATTTCTTAAAAAACTCTAATTTCACTCTAATGAAAATTGTAGCTATGGAATAGTTCTTATTCTTTAAATATTTGCCCTCCGCATAGATCGTAGCATAATTAGAAAGTTTTACTATATAATTATCTAATGACCGTGTGGTAAAATGAAGAAAATTATTTTTTAATTTGGCAGATTCTCCTTCCAAAATAATATTTTCATGCACTTTTTTACCATCAAACTTTCCCATATTCTTATTGAATAAGCGCAAGATATATTCTTTACTATCTGGACCATAGTCAAATACTTTGCCTAGAAAAACATGTTTCCTTTTTAGATAGAAACCACTGATATTCATTTCTGGCTTAAGATTTTCTTGAATTTCAGTAATCAATTCTTCGGATAGAATTTCATCAGCATCTAAACTCAGTACCCAGTTGTTTGTTGTTTTCTCTAAGGCAAATTGTTTTTGTGTACCAAAACCTTCAAAATCCTTATGAAATAGTTTTACATGATATTTTTTACAAATTTCTAAGGTAGCATCTGTACTGCCTGAGTCTACAACAATAATTTCATCGGCCCAGGAAAGCTTATTTAAACATTTATCCAAAATTCGTTCTTCATTATATGTAATAATAAAAACAGACAATTTTTCCTTCATAATACCCTTTTAAAATAGCCGTATTTGCATTCCTAACACAAAGTACTGCAATAAAACATTGCTATAACAGCTTTTCTAGTGCCTTTATTACACACTTAGTCTTAAAACATCTGTTAAAAGATATATTTTAATCATTAATAAAAGGTTATTTTTGACCCCTAAAATTTTATCATGCAGGAAGAAATAAATAAATGTATCGAAATTCTTTCTAAAGGCGGTTTAATTCTTTACCCAACAGATACTGTTTGGGGTATTGGCTGCGATGCTACCAACGAAGAAGCTGTTGCTAAAATATACGCCTTAAAACAACGTAAAAATACCAAAGCAATGATTTGTTTGGTGGCTAATGATTTTATGCTAGAAAAGTATATAGATGCAGTACCAGAAGTTGCTTATGACATCATAGATTTAGCTACAAAACCTACCACTATAGTTTATGACAACCCGAAAGGAGTAGCTAAAAACTTAGTTGCAGAAGATAACACCTTAGCAATTCGTGTAGCCTCAGATAAATTTTGTCAATACCTCATTACCAAATTTAAGAAACCAATAGTGTCTACTTCTGCAAATGTTGCCGGAGAAGCTACGCCTCAAACTTTTAAAGAAATTACCAGTGCAATTTTAAAAGGTGTAGACTATGTGGTAAATTTGCACCAAGATCAAAATTCAGGAACACCTTCATCCATAATTAAACTCGGAAATGATGGAGTTGTAAAAATTATCCGAGAATAGCATGACGCATACAAATCACGAACAAGCCCTAAAAAACCCGATTTTCAAAACAATTGCTGCTGCAGCCAAAGAATTAAATCTAGACTGCTATGTTATTGGAGGCTTTGTACGCGATTATCTCTTAGACAGAGGTACTGCTAAAGATATTGATATTGTTGCCATTGGTAGCGGAATAGCGCTTGCCAAAAAAGTAGCCAGTAAACTTAAAGGAAAACCAGAGGTTTCTGTTTTTAAAAATTTTGGTACGGCTATGATTAAGCACGACGATATTGAATTAGAATTTGTTGGTGCGCGTAAAGAAAGCTACCATGAAGATAGCCGAAAGCCTGTAGTAGAAGATGGCTCATTAGAAGATGATCAAAAGAGAAGAGATTTTACCATTAATGCCCTAGCAATTTCTTTGAATGAAACAAATTATGGTACGCTATTAGATCCATTTAATGGCATTCAAGATTTAGCAGATAAAATTATCAAAACACCATTAGCTCCAGGAATTACCTATTCTGATGATCCATTAAGAATGATGCGTGCTATCCGTTTTGCTACCCAATTAGATTTTAAAATTGAAGAGGCTTCTTTAAACGCTATCACAGAAAACAAAGACCGCATAAAAATTATTTCAAAAGAACGGATTGTAGATGAGCTACATAAAATTCTAGCGAGTAAAACTCCCTCTTTAGGCTTTTCATTATTACATAAAACACAATTATTAGGCTATATACTTCCAGAACTTACTGCCTTACAAGGTATTGAAGAGATAGAAGGACAACGCCACAAGGATAATTTTTGGCATACTTTAGAAGTGGTCGATAATATAGCCAAAAACACAGATAATGTATGGCTGCGTTGGGCTGCCCTACTCCATGATATTGGAAAAGCTCCTACAAAACGTTTTGATAAAAAAATAGGCTGGACCTTCCATAGCCATGAATTTATAGGCTCTAAGATGGTCTATAAGTTATTTAAAAGGTTACGCATGCCTTTGAATGATAAAATGAAATTTGTTCAAAAAATGGTTTTATTGAGTTCTAGACCTATTATCTTATCGGAAGATTTTGCAACAGATTCTGCCGTACGTCGGTTAATTTTTGATGCCGGAGAGAATATAGAGGATTTAATGACCCTATGCGAAGCAGATATCACTACCAAAAATCCCAAAAAACAAAAACGCTACCAAAACAACTTCAAACTGGTAAGACAAAAAATTGTTGAAGTAGAAGAACGTGATCATGTAAGAAATTTTCAGCCCCCAATTAGTGGCGAAGAAATAATGGAGACGTTTAACTTAAAACCATCTAAAGAAATTGGGATTATAAAAGAGGCAATTAAAGAAGCAATTCTTGAGGGCGAAATTCTAAATGAATATGATGCAGCTTATCAATTTATGCTTAAAAAAGGTAGTGAAATTGGACTTTCATCGACCAAATAACAAGCTCTTAACTACCTTTAAGGTTGTCATTTGTTGTCATATGGCAACAATTTAAATACCGTTCACCTACACTTGACTATTATCAGTCAATATAAATTGCTTTAACAGTTTCTTCTCAGTTATATTTGGAACTTAGATTATCCACGGAGTAAACTAAACGCAATTTACACGATACAAAAAAGTAATAACACCACGATTCTTTTAAAATAGTTTCTTTATACTAAGTAAATATCTGATGCTCAACATCAGAAAATAAACAGGATTTAGTTGAAGTCGTTCATAGATTTCAGCTTTATCCTTTTTTTATGTGAAATTCATTCTCTAGGAATATTTCCTACATAAAAAAACTAAATCTCCAAAGATTAATTTACCACTTGTCGACACTTATCGGTCATTTGACCACACAAAATTTTACATAACACAACAATTTTTAAAATTTCCTTCATAATTAGTCTTACTTTATAAATAATTAACACATAAATATTATATCATAAATAAGATTTAATATACTAATAAGTAAGTTTTACCCTATTAAATTGTATTTTAACATTAGAAACAGACATTTAATCGATTATATAGATTTAACAATAAACTAAAAACTGAATCCAAATTGGATTTATTTTCTTGTTAATAAAACCTTAAAATCAACTACTGTCCTTTTCGAAAGAATGACCACAAACCACAATTCCTGCTATGAAAAATAATCTATCTACTATAAGATCTTATTATTTAAGTCTTGCTTTTCTGATTTTCACAATGGCTAGTTCTTATGCACAGCTAAGTGACTTGCATTACATGCCACCGCTAGCTGAGACAAATGCTAATTATATTGTAGATCAATACGTATATCTTTCTACTCCAGAAACCATACCTTTTGATGTTAATATTTACGTAGGAACCTCGGTAACTCCGCTAGCAACAGTTTCTGTGTCCAACACTATTCCTTACACGTATATCCTACCCTCTAGAGAGAATGGAATAACATTATTACCTAATGCTGAAGTTGGTCTTGTTAGTAGTACCGCTGGTTTACGTTTAGAGGCCCCAGGTGGACAAAAATTTTATGCAAATTATAGAGGAAATAGTAATTCTCAAGGTGTTTCTTTAACCTCTAAGGGTCGTGCAGCATTAGGTACGCATTTTAAATGGGGTGGAATTCCTTTTTTACATGATCGAAATATTTTTAATGCGGCCTTAGGAATTATGGCTACGGAAGATAATACAACAGTTACAGTTTCAGATTATGATCCTGATTGTGTTTTTAGATTAGGAAATAATGGTACAGGCTTAACCGATGACACGATTACTATTACTTTAAATAAAGGAGAATCTTATGTATTGGAAGTTGAAGGAAATAATGGCGACGCCAACAGGTACGGATGGTTAGGTGCAGATATTAGTTCAGACAAAGATATCGCAATTAGTGTTGGTCATATTTTACTTGGTGTTCTTCCTAACGTTAATATACAAGATGGAGGAACAGATCAACCTGTTCCTATAGATATCATTGGTCGTGAATATGTTTTTATTAGAGGTGGTGGTACAGATGCCTTAGAATTTCCAATTATAATTGGAACCGCTAGTGGTACTGATATTTTTATTAACGGCGCAACCACTCCTATTGCTACAATAAATGACGGAGAATATTTTTTAGTTCCTGGATCAAATTATTCAGGCAGTACCGCTGGTAATAATATGACCGTTACTACATCAAAAAATGTGTATGCCTATCAATGTTTGGCCGGTAGTAATTCAGGAGCAACCATAGGAATGAATTTTATTGCTCCTGTTAATTGTCTACTTCCCGACAATGTAAATAATATAAGCACAATTGAAGATTTAGCAGGAAAAACAATATCTGGGGGATTAACTATCCTAGCTTCCAATAGCACTCCTGATGCCAATATAGTAGTGACCTCTAATGGTGTTCCTGTGACCCTCCCCGCTCCTATACCTGCCACAGGCTTACCTTGGAAAAGTTTTTATATTCCTAATTTAACGGGTAATATCTATGTCCAATCTTCAGGAGCCATTGCTGTTGGAGTTGTTGGTTTTAGTGGAGCACTAGGAACTGGGGGATATTTTTCTGGTTTTGATACTATACCCGTAGTAGATTACTCTATTTCAGGTTCTGGTTGTCTAGGAACCACTATTACACTTACAGAAATTTTTGATACTTATCAATGGTTTAATGATGGAGTTGCTATACCTGGAGCAACAAGTGGAAGCTATACTCCTACCGAAATTGGCGAACATTACGTAAATGTTTCTAAAAGTGGTTGTGATTACAATTCAAATGTGATTCAAGTATTCTATTGTGATCCTGATATTTATATTAATAAAACTTCAGACAAAACCACAATCTCAGAAGGAGAAACAGTAACCTTTACGATAACTGTAGAAAGCTTAGGTTTAGATGATTTAACCAATTTGGTAATCACGGATGCCTTACCAACTGGTTTGACGCTTTCAAGTGCTACTCCAAGTAAAGGAACTTGGACTGCTCCAAATTGGAATGTAGGCACCATGGTTAAAGGAGAAAAGCAATCATTAATTATTGTTGCTACGGCAGATGATATAAATGAAGCGATTGCCTCTAGAAGTATAACAAATACAATTTCGAATGCACAAGATCAAACAGATTCTGATTCATCTGTAGATGATTCAACAGAAGTAATCACGATAGAAAACTTAGATGATGATAATGATGGCGTACCCGATACTTCAGATATCTGTGAAGGTTTTGATGATGGTATTGATACCGATTTAGATGGCATTCCAGATGGGTGCGATAGTGATGATGATAATGATGGAATTTTAGATATAGATGAATTTAATAAAGACTGTGGTTTAGTTCCCACAAATGATATTCATTTTACAGATTCATCCAATAATTTAATAACGTTAAATAGTAATGATGGTGATTTAGTAGCCTACATAAAGGATTTTGATAACGATATCACCGCGGTTGCTACTACAACGATTGGCTCAGGGACCTTCCCGGCCGGAAATCCAAATTATACAGACGGTAGTGTGCAAGTAGACATGCAAACACGAAACTCAAATGCCAATATTACCGGTACTACAACAGAAATTGTATTTTCTGAACTTATATTATCCACAGAATTTAACGTAAGAAGTTTAGCAAGAAATGCTTCTGGTAGTTATGATGAAAGTCAAAATATCAAATTTTATAATAATAGTGTTCAAATAGAATTCCCAGCAGACATTTATGCCACTAGCGGTACCATTGGTACAGGAGCATCGTACGATCCAGTTTCTGGAGAAGCAGTAGCGGCTATAATTGGAGGTACAGCGCAAGAAGCTAACTTCAGATTTAATATAGATAAAGGAATTAATAGAATTGTTATAACACAAGCTGCCACCGCTAATGCAGATAATATTGGTTGGAGAGTGAATACTTTATGTTCGCTGTATACAGATACTGATAATGATGGCATTTATGATCATTTAGATTCCGACAGTGATAATGACGGTTGTCCTGATGCTTTAGAAGGCGATGCAAGTTATAATTATAGTGATTTAGATGGTAGTCTTAGACTAACGGCAACAATAGATGCTGCCGGTATTCCTGGAGGAACTTCTCAAGGTGCAGGAACTGCTACAGATAATTTACAACAAGCAGATGAATGCTCAGAATGTGATTCTAATCACCCTTTATTTCAAGATATAGATGGTGATACAATAGGGGATGCCTGTGACGATGATGACGATAATGATGGGATAGCAGATGCTTTAGAATGTACCCCTGCAAATGGTGTAATCTTAACCGGAGATGATTCATTGTTACTTACAGGAGAATATGACAATGGCGATGGCGTTAATCAACAGTTTACAATTACGTCTACAGAATATAATATTTTAGACAAAACAGGTCCAGCGGATAACGGTTTGCAAGTACGATGGAATCAAGGTACGGACCCCACGGTTGAAATGATTCTTAGCGTGGAACAACCTATGAATGCACTACAACAAGCAATTCGTGTTTCTTCGTATGAGATGAACAGCGACGTTGGTGCCATACAAAATGCAGATAAAACAATAACAATTACTTGGCCAGGAGGCGGTACAGCTGTACTTTCCGATCCCTTGGGGGAAACCGACTTAGGGAATGGAGCGGTAATAACTTCAGGAACTCCTTTTCAAGTTGCTCCTGATGCTGCCGGACTTTCAAGAACTGTAACAGATTCACGATGGTCTTTATTAATAGATACAAGTACGGGAATAACCTTTCCTATGGATATCGGTTATTATGCAGACGGCAACATAAATAGTAGTGCTAACCATGTAAACGAAGGTTTTGCCTTTAGATCAGTTTTAGCATGTGATGTTGATAATGATGGTGTTCCTAATATACTTGACCTTGATAGTGATAATGACGGAATTTATGACGTAGTAGAATCAGGAGGTACAGATGCAGATACTAATGGTATTGCAGATGGTAGCATTAGTACTGCAGGTATTCCTAGCAGTGCAGGCACAGGAACCGTACCAACGGAAACAACAACAGGAACTCCTGATTATTTAAATCTAGATAGCGATGCCGATGGTTGTTCAGACGCTAATGAAGCCTATACTGATAGCACCGCAGATAATGGTGATGGAGCAGAATATAATGATGCAGATTCGGCTATAGTAACGGATGGTTCTGGAACCATATTAGCGAACGGATTGGTGGCATCTGCTACGTACACTACTGGAGCTGTAAGCGCGGTCACCACCGAAGATTTAGATTTGGATGGCGATGGTTTAGTGGGTATCTGTGATCTTGATACTGACGGTGATGGCGATCCGGATACTACAGATACAGATCCTTTAGACCCTTGTGTATACAGTACCAATCAAGTTGCAGCAAATGCAGAAGCAAGTTGGAATGCCTTAGATTGTGATGGTGATGGCGAAACAAATGGTTTTGAAGTAACCAATAATACAAACCCTTCCGATCCTTGTGAAGTTACTGTGCCTACGGTACGCACTTCAACAGATGAAAATTATGCCGTTTGGGCAGCTGAAGATTGTGATGGTGATAACCTTGATAATGGTACAGAAGCTACCAATGGTACTGACCCATTTAATACAGATACCGATGGGGATGGAGTACAAGACGATATAGATACAGATGCCTTAAATCCTTGTGATCCAGTGCAAGCTCCAGGATATATAGGGTATGATGTTACCAATACTATTTGGGCAGCAGCAGATTGTGATGGCGACGGAGTTACTAATGGAACAGAAGTGACCAATGGAACGGACCCATATAGCACCGATACAGATGGTGATGGTGTACCAGATAATACAGATACAAACGCATTAGATCCTTGTGATCCAGTACAAGCCGCAGGATATGCAGGTTACGATGCCACTAATGCTATTTGGATAGCAGCAGATTGTGATGGGGATAATGTTCTTAATGGTACCGAGGTAACGAATAATACAGACCCATACAATACGGATACCGATGGTGATGGTGTTCAAGATGATATAGATACGAATCCATTGGATCCTTGTGATCCAGTACAAGCTCCAGGTTATGCAGGTTATGATGCGACCAATGCTATTTGGGCAGCGGCAGATTGTGATGGGGATGGCGTGACCAATGATACAGAAGTTACTAACAATACGGATCCTTACAGTACAGATACCGATGGTGATGGTGTGCCAGACAATACAGATACCAATGCTTTAGACCCTTGTGATCCAGTACAAGTCGCAGGATATGCAAGTTACGATGCTACAAATACTATATGGGCAGCAGCAGATTGTGATGGCGATAATGTTACTAATGGTACAGAGGCTACTAATAATACAGACCCATACAATACGGATACGGATGGTGATGGTGTTCAAGATGATATAGATACGAATCCATTGGATCCTTGTGATCCAGTGCAAGCTCCAGGATATGCAGGTTATGATGCTACCAATGCTATTTGGGCAGCGGCAGATTGTGATGGTGACGGTGTTACAAATGATACAGAAGTTATCAATAATACAGATCCTTATAGCAACGATACAGATGGCGATGGTGTACCAGACGATACAGATACAAACGCATTAGATCCTTGTGATCCTGTACAAGCTGCAGGCTACACAGGTTACGATGCTACTAACCCTATTTGGGCAGCGGCAGATTGCGATGGTGATAATGTTACTAATGGTACAGAGGCTACTAATAATACAGATCCATACAATACGGATACCGATGGTGATGGTGTGCCAGACGATATAGACACGAATGCATTAGATCCTTGTGATCCAATACAAGCTCCAGGATATGCAGGTTATGATGCTACCAATGCTATTTGGGCAGCAGCAGATTGTGATGGCGACGGTGTTACGAATGGTACAGAAGTTACCAATAATACAGATCCTTATAGCAATGATACCGATGGTGATGGTGTGCCAGACAATACAGATACAGACGCATTAAACCCATGTGATCCGGTGCAAGCTCCAGGATATACAGGCTATGATGCTACAAACGCTATGTGGGCAGCAGCAGATTGCGATGGCGACGGCATTATAAATGGTACTGAAGTTACTAACGGTACAGATCCATACAATTCAGATACGGATGGTGATGGTATTGATGACGGTCAAGAAGCGTCAGATAATACAAATCCTTTAAATGATTGTGAATCTATTGGAGGAAATCCTTTACCAACAAGTGATTGTGATGGCGATGGTGTGCAAAATTCTTTAGACGCCTGCGAAGGGTTTGATGATGCTATAAATGCAGATGGTGATGCACTTCCAGATGCTTGTGATGAAGATGATGATAATGATGGTATTCCAGATACTGTTGAAGGTACTGGTGATTTTGATGGTGACGGTGTTCCAGATAGTTTAGATCTTGATAGTGATAATGATGGTATTCCAGATCTTGTTGAAACTGGTAATGGTGCCTTAGATACAAATGGCAACGGGTATATAGATAGTTCAGAAAGTGGCGTGGGTATAAATGGTATCCCTGATACCACAGAAGATGGAGGTATAGATGGCGCTGGTGTTTCAACGGTTCCTGTAAATTCTGACGGTACCGCTGGTCCAGATTATTTAGATATCGATTCTGATAATGATGGGATACAAGATTTAGTAGAAGCACAAACAGATGCAGGTTTAGTACAACTATCGGGCAACGATGCTGATAATGATGGGATTGATGATGCTTTCGATGTCGATTTTGATCTTAATAATAGCCTTACCACTTCACCAGAAGATACAGATAGTGACGGTCGACCAGACTACTTAGATTTAGATAGTGATAATGACGGAATCATAGATAATATAGAATGGCAATCCACATCAGGGCATCTTTTTCCATCCGCAGATTCTGATGGGAACGGTCTAGCCGATAATTATGAGGTTGCTCCTGCCGGTTCAGGAGAATCTATAAATGCTCCAACAAATACGGATGGTACAGATAGTCCTGATTTTAGAGATACGGATTCTGACAATGATGGATTAGATGACACCATAGAGGTGTATGATTATAATGATGATCTGGCAGCAGATGTTACGCCTTCGGGAACAGATGCTGATAACGATGGTTTAGATGATGCCTTTGACTTAAGTATTGTAGCTCCTAACGGACTAGAAGATCCAAACGGCGCAACAAATAATAATCAAGATGTTACTACGTTCTTAAACACCCAAGATCCTTTTACGAGTGAGGTAGATTTCAGGGATAATATTGTTCACTTAAATCCTATTGACACCGATGGTGACAATGTAGATAACAGTATTGATATCGATAATGATAATGATGGAATCTTAGATTATGTTGAATCTTTAGGCTTCCAACCTACAGATACACAAGGAGATGCATGCGGAATACCTGCTGGATCATTTATAGGCGGTACGTATATACCTGCTACCGGTTCTGGTGCAGGTACTCTAAATGCTGAGTATAGATTTTCTACAGTAGTTACTTCATCTTTAGGTGTTTTAGATGCTATTGTACAAATAACAGCTATTGACAATGCGACCTTAACATCAATAGATGCTTTTCCTGTTGGTAGTAGCAATGATGCTTGGCAACCTACTTTTAATGTAGGAGATGTATCAAGTATTGCAGGTGAAGAAGGTAGTATCTCCTTTAATATTCGTTTGGTAGCATCAGGTACAGATTTTCAAGTGAACCTTATTAGATTCGGTGGGGTCATTTATGATATTGATGGCGCAAATACGAAAGAAAGTGTTACACTTACTCGACCAGGTTTATATGCTGTAGATAGTAATTCATTACTTACCGTATCAGAAAATCAAGCTACGGGTACGGCAACTTTTGAAGGTCCAGATGAAACATGGCCAGGAGTTGATTTCGGACCGAAGTTGGCTGCGTATTTTAACTACTATGAAACTACAAACCTTAATTTAACTTTTACTGGTGAATTACAAACAGGTTTTGCTACACAAGATTATTTAGGATCTATTTTGTTTCAAACTTGTGATATAAATGGATTGTTTACACCTACGAATACCACTACGGCAAATAGTCTTGATGGTACTGCATCTGGCGGTGGTTCGTCACCAAAGTATACTATTTATCAAGGTATAGATAGTGATAATGATGGTATTGAAGATCATTTAGATATTGATTCTGATAATGATGGTATTCCAGATAATGTAGAAGCACAACTTACCACATCGTATACGCCTAGAGGAATAGATGATACGGATGGAGACGGATTAGGAGATGCTTATGAAGGAACTGGTAATGAAGGCATAATGGTTATTGATACAGATCTAGATGGTATTCCTGATTATTTAGATTTAGATTCAGATAATGATACACTAACAGACAGAAGAGAAGCTGGTTTTGTTGCAGCTACAAACAATCTAGATTCTGATGGTGATGGTTTACTAAATGGATATGATGATGTTGATACTCCAGGAACCCTTTTTGATACGAACGATGATCAAGATAATGGAGCTATAGATCTACCAAATATTGCAAAAACTACGACTCCGGAAGTAGATTATCGTGAAGTTGGGATTGATGATAATGACTTAGACGGCATAGCCGATTCAATTGATCTTGATGATGATAATGATGGTATTTTAGACACCTTGGAAACATCGGGTACTGATCCAAGTGCGGATGATGATGCTGATGGAATTTTAAATTACCAAGATCTAGATTTAGGTCCTGATGCTAATGGCGATACTATTGTAGATAGTTTTGACACGGACGGCGATGGCGTTCCTAATCACTTTGATTTAGATGCTGATAATGATGGTATTTATGATGCGGTGGAATCTGGAAGCGGAAAAGCTTTTACAACCGGGGTTCTAAACGGTGCCGTGGGTACAGATGGTATTGTAAATACGGTACAAGCAAGCGGACAACAAAACAGTGGTACTGTAAATTATACCGTATTTGATTCTGAAACTACCCCTGATGGTATTGCCGATTTCCTTGAATTAGATGCCGATGGAGATGGCTGTAATGATGTTATAGAAGCAGGATATACAGATGACAATGCTGATGGATTTTTGGGTGATGCCCCTACCCTAGTAGATACAAACGGAATAGTTACAGGAACAACTGTGACCGACGGATACACGACTCCTAATAATGCAGATAGTGCTAGCAATACAGCCTTTGATTTTCAACAACCTGGTGTTATTCCAACAATTGCAACTGCCGCAGAGCAACCGCAAGATGTGTTAACAAATGGGAGTTCTCCAGAGGTATTCTCTGTTACTGCTAATGGAACAGAATTAATATACCAATGGCAAGTTGATGACCAATCTGGTAGTGGATTTATAGATATAGATGAAGCCAATGCAACTGATATTTATACAGGAAGTACCACTGCAACATTAACCCTAACAGGTATAACGATTACAGAAAACGGGTATGCGTATAGAGCAATAATTACAGAAACTTCTTTTGTATGTTCTCCGTTGACTTCTGCAGCTGCAGTGCTCACGGTGGATGTAACGCCACCTGTTGATCCTACAGTACAAGATCAAATTACAAATGATACAACCCCAATAATTACTGGAACTGCAGAAGCAGATTCTACCTTAGAAGTAGTGGTTGGAGGAGCAACATATACCATAATTACGGATAGCTCGGGCAACTGGAGTATCGATACAGAAACAGCTACACCAGAAAGTGGAACATTTACGCCAAATGTAAATGGAGCTAATGAAGTAGTGGTAACAAGTACGGATGCTGCAGGAAATAGTTCTGTAGATGCTACTACTTTAGAGTTGACGATAGATACCACAGATCCAGAGATTCCAACAGTAGAAAGTCAAATTACAAATGATACTACTCCTGTACTTGAAGGTACGGCAGAAGCTAATTCTACAGTTACGGTAACTGTTGGTGGAGGAACATTCACTACCACAGCGGATGCTTCAGGGGATTGGAGTATTGATACGGAAACAGAAGCTCCTACTTCAGGAACTTTTGCTCCCGATGTAAACGGAACTAATGAAATTTTGGTTACAAGTACAGATGAAGCGGGTAACAGTGCTACGGATATTACGAACTTAGAATTAACCATTGATACTACAGCTCCAACAGCTCCAACTGTTGAAATTGTAGAAGACACCAACAACGATGGTCTAATTAGTGAAGATGAATTAATCGGTGCTATTAATGCCGTAGTTACACTTCCTGCTGATGCTGCTATAGGTGATACCGTAACCATTACGGATGGGAATGGAAACTCACAAAATGTGGTACTTACCGCGACAGCTATTACGAATGGCACCATTGCTATTGTGATTGCCAATCCTGGAGATGGCGGTACTATTGTGCTAACCGCCAATATAACGGATGTTGCAGGGAATGTAGGTCCTAACAGCGCAACAGATACTGCTGTACTTGACCTTACAGATCCAACTGCTCCAACTATAGTTATTTCGGAAGACAGCAACGATGATGAATTAATTAGTGAAGATGAACTTGTAGGTGATATTGACGCTCGTGTGACATTGCCTGCTGATGCCCTTGCTGGAGATAAAGTAACCGTTACCGATGGGAATGGAAATTCTCAAGAGGTAATACTTACGGCAACAGATATTACAACAGGATTTGTAGATGTGATTATTGCGAACCCTGGAGATACAGGTACGATTGTGGTTACGGCCACTCTTACCGATGTTGCAGGGAATGTAGGTCCAGATAGCGCTACAGATACTGCTGTGCTCGATATTACGGATCCAACGGCGCCTACGATAGAAATTATAGAAGACACCAATAATGATGGTTTAATTAGTGAAGATGAGTTAACTGGTGCGATTGACGCTCGTGTAACACTTCCTGCGGATGCCGTTGCTGGTGATAAAGTAACTATTACCGATGGAAATGGAAATTCTCAAGAGGTAGTACTTACAGCAACAGATATTACCAATGGCACGATTGCTATTGTAATTGTTAACCCTGGTGATAACGGAACTATTGTTGTTACCGCTAAAATTACGGATATCGCCGGCAATGAAAGTGTAGACAGCGCTACAGATACCGCAGTACTTGACCTTACGGATCCAAGTGCTCCGACAATAGAAATTACAGAAGATACAAACGATGATGAATTAATCAATGAAGATGAACTCGTAGGAGACATAGACGCTCGTGTAACACTTCCAGCGGATGCTGTTGCAGGAGATACCGTAACCGTAACCGATGGGAATGGAAATTCTCAAGATCTTATTTTAACTGCTACTGATATTACTAATGGATTTATAGATGTCATTATCGCTAATCCTGGAGATAAAGGCACTATTGTAGTTACCGCAAACCTTACGGATGTTGCAGGGAATGTAGGCCCTACTAGTGCAACGGATACGGCAGTTCTTGATACTACAGATCCTGGTGCTCCAACAGTTATTATTTCAGAAGACGTTAATGATGACGGATTTATAAACGAAGATGAATTATCAGCAGATATTAATGCTGTAATATCATTACCTAGTAATGTCGTTGGCGGCGATACCGTCACCATTACTGATGGAAATGGAAATAGCCAAAATATCATTTTGACAGCAACAGAAGCTTCTAATGGTTTTATTATAGTGAGCATTATTAATCCTGGTGATGGAGGAACTATAGTCGTAACGGCAAACCTTACGGATGCGGCTGGGAATGTAGGTCCTGATAGTACGTCAGATTTTGCTACCATTGATCTTACGGATCCAACTGCTCCAACGATAGTTATTTCGGAAGACAGCAACGATGATGAATTAATCAATGAAGATGAACTTATTGGCGATATTGATGCACGTGTGACATTGCCTGCCGATGCTCTTGAAGGAGATACGGTAACCGTTACATATGGAAATGGAAACTCACAAGATGTGGTGCTTACGGCAACGGATATTACCAATGGATTTATTGATGTAGTTATCATTAATCCTGGTGATACAGGTACCATCGTAGTAACTGCAAATCTTACCGATGTTGCCGGAAATGTAGGTCCTAATAGCGCTACAGATACCGCAACACTTGATACTACAGCTCCTACTGCACCAACAGTAGTTATCACAGAAGATATCAATAACGATGGATTAATAAATGAAGATGAACTTGTAGGCGATATTGATGCTGTAGTAACATTGCCTGCCGATGCAGTTGCAGGTGACACCGTAACCATTACCGATGGAAATGGAGGCTCACAGGATGTAGTACTTACGACCACGGATATTGCCAATGGTGCTATTGCGGTTGTAATTCCTAACCCTGGAGACAATGGAACAATTATAGTGACGGCCAACATAACAGATGTTGCTGGTAATGTGGGGCCAAATAGTGTTACAGATACTGCGACACTTGATACCACAGATCCTACAGCACCAACAGTAGTCATCACAGAAGACACCAATAACGATGAATTAATAAACCAAGATGAACTTATTGGTGATATTGATGCACGTGTGACATTGCCTGCCGATGCTCTTGAAGGAGATACGGTAACCATCACTGATGGTAATGGAAACTCACAAGATGTAGTGCTTACGGCAACGGATATTACCAATGGATTTATTGATGTCATTATCAATAATCCTGGAGACACCGGTACCCTAGTAGTAACCGCAAACCTCACCGATGTTGCCGGAAATGTGGGTCCTAATAGTGTAACCGACACTGCAGTATTGGATATTACAGATCCGACAGCTCCAAGTGTTGTCATAACGGAAGATACCAATAATGACGGATTAATTTCTGAAGATGAGCTTGTAGGCGATATTAATGCTTTGATAACACTACCTGCTGATGCGGTCGCGGGAGATACGGTAACCATTACCGATGGAAATGGAAACTCGCAAGATGTGGTGCTTACCGCAACAGATATTACTAATGGTACTATTGCTGTCGTGATCCCTAATCCTGGTGATAATGGAACAATTACAGTAACGGCAACTATCACAGATGTTGCCGGTAATGTAGGCCCAGATAGTATTTCAGATATTGCAACATTTGATACAACAGACCCTACAGCACCAACTGTCGTTATTACGGAAGATACCAATAACGACGGATTAATTTCTGAAGATGAATTAGTGGGTGATATTGATGCACGTATCACACTTCCTGCAGATGCTGTCGCAGGAGATACCGTTACCATCTCTGATGGAAATGGAAACACACAAGATGTAGTACTTTCTACTACAGATATTGCTACTGGATTTATTGATGTAATTATCCCTAATCCAGGTGATGCAGGTACCATTGACCTTACTGCTAACATAACAGATGTTGCAGGAAACGTTGGTCCTAATAGTGTTACGGATACAGCTACACTTGATCTTTCAGATCCAACAGTAGATAGCTTTAATACCATAGACATTACCCCTATTCTAACAGGTCAAGGAAATGCTAATGAAACCTTGCTTATAGAATTGGATACAGATGGGGATAATATTCCTGATGTTATTTATACAGTAACTACAGACGCTAGTGGCAACTGGAGTTTAGACACCGAAACAGCCGTACCAGATTCTGGTAGCTTCCCTACCTTACTAGATGAAGATGTCATTGCTATTACAGCTACCGATCCTTCAGGAAATTCAGGTATAGGTAGCGTAACTATTTCTGTAGATACAGATGGTGATGGCCTTAATGACAATGAAGAGACAGCTTTAGGAACAGACCCTAACAATCCTGATACCGATGGAGATGGTATTTCTGATGGTCAAGAAGTGAATACAGATACTACAAACCCATTGGATGATTGTAGTTCTGTAAACGGAAGTCCTTTAGGAGATAGCGATTGTGATAACGACGGATTAACAACAGATCAAGAGGTAGCTGCAGGAACAGATCCTGACAATCCTGATTCTGACAATGATGGATTATCAGACGGTGAAGAAATTGCTTTAGGAACAGATCCTAATAATTCTGATTCCGATGGGGATGGCATCATAGACGGACAAGAAGTAGTAGACAATACCAATCCTTTAGATGATTGTGATCATAATGGTGGAAAAGCCTTACCTGATAGCGATTGTGATGCAGACGGATTGACGACTGCACAAGAAGATGCTATTGGTTCTGATCCTAATAATGCAGATACCGATGGGGATACCATCCCAGATGGTCAAGAAATAACAGACGGTACCGATCCTTTAGATCCTTGTGATGCTATTGGTGGTGTCCCTACCCTAGCAGCTGGTTGTAATGAAGAAGTGGTAAGTTCAGGAATAGCCGTTGCTAATGAAATTCTAACTCCTGATAATGATGGCGTAAATGATTTCTTTAGGATTGAAAACATTGAGTCTTTCCCGAACAACACAGTACAGATTTATAACCGTTGGGGAGTGGTAGTCTATGAAATGGCTGGATATGATAATCAATCTAACGTATTTAGAGGCGCTTCTAATGGTAGAGTAACCATTAGTACAGATTCTGAGCTACCTGTAGGTGTTTACTTCTATATAATCAAATACGTAAATGAAGGGAATCATCTAAATAAAGCCGGATATTTATACATTAACCGATAAGCATTAACCATTAAGTATAAAACATGAAAAAATATTTGATCATAGCACTCTTTGTCTTTGCAGGGACCACAACTCTCTCTGCACAACAAGATGCGCAATACACGCAGTACATGTACAATACCATTTCGGTGAATCCTGCCTATGCAGGTTCCCGAGGGGTGCTGAGTATTGCTGCCTTACACCGCTCACAATGGGTAGGATTAGATGGGGCGCCAACCACTCAAACCTTAAATCTGCATACTCCGGTGTCTAGAAGGGTGGGTTTAGGACTTTCTATTGTAAATGATGAAATAGGAAATGGTACCAATCAAGATACGTATTTTGATGCCGCATTTTCCTATACCATCCCTACTTCTGAAGAAGGTAAACTCTCATTTGGATTAAAAGCAGGAGGACATTTCTTAAACATCGATTTCTCTAAACTTAGAAATTATGGCGCAGAAAGTAACTTGCCTAATGTGGATAATAAATTCTCTCCTAATTTTGGAGCAGGGGTTTACTACCATACCAATAACTTTTACTCCGGACTATCTGTTCCTAACTTTTTACAGACAGAACATTTTGATAGTGCAGGAACCAATAGCTCCTCTTTCTTGGCAGAAGAACGGTTAAATATTTACTTTATAACAGGTTATGTTTTTGATTTGAATCCTAATTTAAAATTCAAACCTGCAGCATTGGTAAAAGCTGTAAAAGGGGCGCCTTTACAAATAGATGTCTCGGCTAACTTCCTTATTAATGATAAATTTTCTGTAGGAGCTGCATACCGTTGGGATGCAGCAGTAAGCTTATTGGCAGGGTTCCAAATCTCAGAACAATTAATGCTTGGACTTGCTTACGATAAAGAAACAACAGACCTAGGAGCTACCCGTTTTAATGATGGGTCTTTTGAAATCTTTCTTCGCTATGAATTCTTAACACGATACAAAAAGGTAATAACACCAAGATTCTTTTAAAATAGTTTCTTTGTAATAATTTAACATCTGATGATCACATCTAGATCCACTACTGCTATAAAATTAAAATTTTACTAGGTTTTTTTTGCCTATAAGTCTTGCTCATACCACCAAATTAATTACCGTTCACCGACACCTTGTTACAATTAACCACACCTTTAGGGGTGTTCGACAACAAAAAATACGAATAACTTTCTCAAATACTTTACTTTGTTAAAAGTATTAATAAATAAAATAGACTACAGTAATAAGACTATTTATTTTGCAATTTGTAAGTTTTAACTTATTTATTTACTTTTAATCGTACATAAATAACATTTCATCGAAAAATTATTTTTGAGTCCAGTTATAAATTGTAATGATTTTTTTCTTCTTAATGTTAATAAAATATTGATAAAAAAAATTACTGACCATACCCTTTAAAACTATGAAAACCCAAAACCAATTATTTAAAAAGAAACTATATAGTATGGTACTATTAGTATTTGCTTTTTCTAGCTCTTATGCGCAATTAAGTAATACACATTATATACCACCCATGTATTGTCCGGAATACAATGCTAATAATTGGGGGAATGAAGAACTTCATTTATCAACACCTTCCTCTACTGCTTTTACAGTTTTTGTTGAAGACGGAGCTGGAAATCCTGTTGGGGCGGGTAATAACGGAACTCTTGGAGCTTATGATATTGTTAATGGAGCTCCATACGTCTTAAGCTTAGGTACTGCTCCTAGTGGGTACGCTTCAGCCCTCACCGCAAACCTAGGTGACGTTATTGATGGCAATGGCTCAGGACTAAAATTGACTGCAAGTGAAAATTTCTATGTTAATTTTAAGGTTAATGGAGGTTCACAAGCAGCTAGTTTAACTTCAAAAGGTACATCCGCTTTGGGTACCCATTTTAAATGGGCAGGACCACCAAACCGAACAACATATGCTGCCGGTGGATATTCTGTTTTGAGTATAATGGCCACACAAGATGGCACCGTTATAGATGTTACGGATTATGATACAGATCTTCTTATTCAACGTAATACAGATGCCAGCGCAATTACAGATGATGCTCTAAATTTCACCTTAAATGCAGGAGAATCCTATATTTTAGCAGTAAGAGCAAATACAGGTACTGCCAATAGAACCGGATTTATTGGTGCTGATATTACATCAACTTCGCCAATCGCTGTAACAACAGGTGGAACATTATTTGCGATAGCAAACACGGGCGGTAGAGATTTAGGAATTGATCAACTTGTACCAATTGAATTATTAGGTACAGAATATGTTGTCATTCAAGGTAATGGCGGTTCTTCTGAACGTGTTATCTTAACAGGTACAGCTAATGGCACATCGGTTAATGTTAATGGTGCTTTTTATGGTACCGTAGAAAATGGTACATTTTTAGAAATTAATGGTAGTGAGTTTTCAGCAAACGAAAACATGTTAATTGAAACTACAGGTGCCGTTTATGTACATCACGCTATAATAGGTGTTAATGGATCTGCTAATACAGATGGACTAAATTTTATTCCCCCATTATCGTGTTTTAATGATATTGAACTTAATGAACTTTCAAGTCCAAGGGTAATTGCAGGAACCTCATATACAGCTTCAAGCTTAATGGTTACCACTATTGCAGGTTCTACACTACTTGTTAATGGAACTGCCACAACTGAAACAGAAAAAGCTGTACCTAACAGTACTACATGGGTTACTTATAAAATACCTATTGATAATGATGGCAACTATTCCGTTAGTAGTAATAATCCAATTGCAGTTAGTTTATTTGGAGGCTCAGGTAATGCCGGATTCGGTGGTTATTTCTCTAGTTTTGGTAGTGCCCCTTATTTAGAGGCAAATCAATATTTAAATTACTGTTATGATGAACTTTCTGTGATAAGCTCAGTACCACCATCAGGGATAACTTGGTATAAAGATGGCGTAGCTATTCCTGGTGAAACAGGAAATACTTTTATTCCTACACAATCAGGAACGTATTCTGCACTAATAGATGTGGCTTTTTGTCAATCATTCACAAGTCAATTTACTTATGTTTTTGATGATGATGATCTAGATGGATTGCCTAATGATTGCGATCCAAATGATGATAATATAGATACAGATGGAGATGGGATTCCAGATGGTGCAGATGCCGATGTTGATGGTGACGGAACTTTAGATAACGGACCTGACTGTGATGGCGATGGTATCAATGATTTATTTGATTCAACACCATGTCCTGGTGATGTGGCAGATCCTGCAACAGATAGTGATGGCGATGGAATCACAGATGAAAATGACTTAATAGATAATACTGTTGATACAGATGGTGATGGTTTACCAGATGCTATTGACCCAGATAATAATAATCCAGATACCGATGGTGATGGTGTTCCAGATGGTGTGGATATAGATCCTGATGGAGATGGTATCGCCAATAACGGAACGGATTCCGATGGTGATGGAATAAACGATTTCTCCGATATTGATAATAATCCAGGTGCTCCCGATTCTGACGGAGATGGTATTATAGACTCGGAAGATACAATAGATAATACCGCGGATGCCGATGGAGATGGTTTACCTGATCATTTAGATCCTGATGATGGCAATTGTGATACTGATGGTGACGGCATTGTTGATGGTGCTGATATTGACGTTAACGGAGATGGAACAAATGATAACGGAGCCGATACTGATGGTGATGGGGTGAACAATCAGTTTGATTCTGATGTTGACGGTAACGGAACCATTGATAATGGCCCCGATGCAGATGATAATGGTCTTAATGATGACAAGCAACCATTAGATACTGATGGTGATGGAATTCCAGATGGCTGTGATACGGACCCTTCAAACCCTTGTTCTCCTTCAGCGGACAGTCTTTATGTTCCTGTAGATACCGCTGATTGTGATAATGACGGATTAACCTATGCAGAAGAAATAACTGCAGGTACAGATCCTGACTTGGCTGATACAGATGGTGATGGCATAACTGATGGACAAGAAGTATCAGATGGTACAGATCCACTAAATGACTGCGATTCATTCGGTGGAATTCCCCTTGGAACAAGTGATTGTGATGGTGACGGCGTGCCAAATGCAACAGATGTATGTAATGGATTTGACGATTCTCAAGATAATGATAATGATGGTATACCAGATGGCTGTGATCAAGATGATGACAATGACGGCATATTAGATTCTGTTGAATGCTCATTACCAGAAATTGATCAAAACTTTAATAATTGGTCACTGGGAAGCGGATGGACAGTTTTAGGCGGTGGATCACAAGCACGAAATCAAAACAACGACAGTGATAGTCAAATTTGTTATACAGTAAATGATGTCCAATCAATAGCTGCTGCATCTTTCGTGAAGTTTAACTTCTTAGTTAGAACTAATGGTTCAGGAAATGCTATTGTTAATACTGGTGTTGCAACGTTGGAATTTCAAATTAATGGTACAACATATACAACTTTTTATAATCCTGGGGATAATTCTAGCACTAATGCCACAGTTAATGCAAGTAACGGTGCGATAGCTTCATTAAGTAGTTTTCCAATTTCAACTACTTCAGGGGCGTTAACAGATGTTTCTGTTATCATACCATGGTCAGGTGCTGCAACTATGGATATTTGTTTTAATTACTCTGCGTTGCAAGATGATTGGGATATTTCTGCAGTACTAATCGTCGATGCTGATAAGTTTGCATGCGATTCTGATGGCGATGAAGTTCCTGACACTATTGATTTAGATGCTGATAATGATGGTATATATGATGTAATCGAAGCAGGAGGAACCGATACTGATAACAACGGAGAAGCTGATGGAGTCGTAAGTTCTTCAGGTGTTCCTGATACAGCAGGTTCGGGGATAACCCCTATAGAAACTACGAGTGGTACTCCCGACTATCTCAATTTAGATAGCGATGCGGATGGATGTTCAGACGCAAACGAAGCTTATGATGATAGTACTGCCGATAATAGTGATGGCTTTGAATACAGTAATGCAGATAATGCTACTGTCTCAGACGGATCCGGAATTATTTTGTTGAATGGTTTAGTATCAAGTGCAACATATACCACAGGAAACGTGGCTGCTGTAACTGCAATAGGAATAGATATTGATGGAGATGGCTTAATAGGAGCTTGTGATTTAGATGACGACGGTGATGGAGATCCAGACACTACAGACCCAGACCCATTAGATCCATGTATATTTAGTACAAATCAAAATACAGCGAATGTAGAAACTAGCTGGAACAACCTAGATTGTGATGGAGATGGAGAAACCAACGGAACCGAAATTAGTAATGGAACAGATCCAACTGGTTCTTGTGATGTTACCGTTCCTTCTGTAAGAACTACCGGTGATGATAATTATGCTATTTGGGCTGCAGCAGATTGTGATGGGGATGGAAATAGTAACGGAACAGACCCGAATCCTTTTACACCTACGGCTGTAGATGATAACACTTCAGCTGATGTAGGCACTCCAAAATCATATAATGTCGTAAATAATGATGACTTCTTAATAGGGAGTACAATAACAATTATTCCATCTGGGACTACAGCCCCTACAGAAACACAACAAACTAATGGAATTGGTCCTATTTCTGTTGATAGTGCTAAAGGAGAAATAACATATACTGCTGATCCTAGTGAGGATCCTGGTTTTGTATATATTGTTTATGAAATTTGTAATGGAACTATATGTGACACAGCGGTTTTGTCTATAGCAATTCCAGCATGTTCAGATGTGGATGGAGACAATATATGCGACATCTTTGACTCCGCAATAAATGATCCATGTGAACCTTCTTCAGATCCAGATTGGCAACCACAAGGCACAAATGATTGTGATGGTGACGGATTGACAAATGATGAAGAGACTACAGGTGTAGATGACCCTTCAACTCCGGCAAATCCAAATGGAAATACAACTGATCCAAATCTAACAGACACAGATGGTGATGGTATCTCCGACGGGCAGGAAGCATTGGACGGTACAGACCCTAATAATGACTGTGATTCTGTTGGTGGAACGCCACTTGGAACCAGTGACTGTGATAATGACGGACTTACAGAAGCAGAAGAAGCGACAGCGGGCACAGATCCTAATAATCCAGATTCTGATGGAGATGGTGTTCTTGACGGAACAGAAGTTAACATTGATAATACACTGCCTCTTGATTTATGTAGTTATATCATCTCAAGTGCAACTGAAGCACCAAGCGCTGCATGGAATACAGCTGATTGTGATGGCGACGGTATTACTAACGGTCAAGAAATAATTGATGGTACTGATTCGCTTAATCCATGTAGTCCAGCGCGAGCTGCAGGGTACACAGGATACGATGCTACCAATGCTATTTGGGCAGCAGCAGATTGTGATGCAGATGGTGTAACCAATGGTACAGAAAATACCAACGGTACAGATCCATACAATACAGATACTGATGGGGATGGTGTTCCTGACAATACCGATGTTGATCCTCTAGATCCATGTAGTCCAGCGCAAGCTGCAGGGTATACAGGATATGATGCTACCAATGCACTTTGGGCAGCGGCAGATTGTGATGCAGATGGTGTAACCAATGGTACAGAAGATACCAACGGTACAGATCCTTACAATACAGATACTGATGGGGATGGTGTTCCTGACAATACCGATGTTGATCCTCTAGATCCATGTAGTCCAGCGCAAGCTGCAGGGTACACAGGATATGATGCTACCAATGCTATTTGGGCAGCAGCAGATTGTGATGCAGATGGTGTAACCAATGGTACAGAAAATACCAACGGTACAGATCCTTACAATACAGATACCGATGGGGATGGTGTTCCTGACAATACCGATGTTGATCCTCTAGATCCATGTAGTCCAGCGCAAGCTGCAGGGTATACAGGATATGATGCTACCAATGCTATTTGGGCAGCGGCAGATTGTGATGCAGATGGTGTAATCAATGGCACGGAAGATACCAACGGTACAGATCCTTACAATACAGATACTGATGGGGATGGTGTTCCTGACAATACCGATGTTGATCCTCTAGATCCATGTAGTCCAGCGCAAGCTGCAGGGTACACAGGATACGATGCTACCAATGCTATTTGGGCAGCGGCAGATTGTGATGCAGATGGTGTAACCAATGGTACAGAAGATACCAACGGTACAGATCCTTACAATACAGATACTGATGGGGATGGTGTTCCTGACAATACCGATGTTGATCCTCTAGATCCATGTAGTCCAGCGCAAGCTGCAGGGTACACAGGATACGATGCTACCAATGCTATTTGGGCAGCAGCAGATTGTGATGCAGATGGTGTAACCAATGGTACAGAAAATACCAACGGTACAGATCCATACAATACAGATACTGATGGGGATGGTGTTCCTGACAATACCGATGTTGATCCTCTAGATCCATGTAATCCAGCGCAAGCTGCAGGGTACACAGGATATGATGCTACCAATGCTATTTGGGCAGCAGCAGATTGTGATGCAGATGGTGTAACCAATGGTACAGAAAATACCAACGGTACAGATCCATACAATACAGATACCGATGGGGATGGTGTTCCTGACAATACCGATGTTGATCCTCTAGATCCATGTAGTCCAGCGCAAGCTGCAGGGTATACAGGATATGATGCTACCAATGCTATTTGGGCAGCGGCAGATTGTGATGCAGATGGTGTAATCAATGGCACGGAAGATACCAACGGTACAGATCCTTACAATACAGATACTGATGGGGATGGTGTTCCTGACAATACCGATGTTGATCCTCTAGATCCATGTAGTCCAGCGCAAGCTGCAGGGTACACAGGATACGATGCTACCAATGCTATTTGGGCAGCGGCAGATTGTGATGCAGATGGTGTAACCAATGGTACAGAAGATACCAACGGTACAGATCCTTACAATACAGATACTGATGGGGATGGTGTTCCTGACAATACCGATGTTGATCCTCTAGATCCATGTAGTCCAGCGCAAGCTGCAGGGTACTCAGGATACGATGCCACCAATGCACTTTGGGCAGCAGCAGATTGTGATGCAGATGGTGTAACCAATGGTACAGAAGATACCAACGGTACAGATCCATACAATACAGATACCGATGGGGATGGTGTTCCCGACAATACCGATGTTGATCCTCTAGATCCATGTAGTCCTGCACAATCTGCAGGGTACACAGGATACGATGCTACCAATGCTATTTGGGCAGCAGCAGATTGTGATGCAGATGGTGTAATCAATGGCACGGAAGATACCAACGGTACAGATCCTTACAATACAGATACCGATGGCGATGGTGTTCCTGACAATACCGATGTTGATCCTCTAGATCCATGTAGTCCAGCGCAAGCTGCAGGGTACTCAGGATACGATGCCACCAATGCACTTTGGGCAGCAGCAGATTGTGATGCAGATGGTGTAATCAATGGTACAGAAGATACCAACGGTACTGATCCTTACAATACAGATACTGATGGGGATGGAATTTCCGATAGTCAAGAGATGACAGATGGAACTGATCCATTAAATGATTGTGATTCTATCGGGGGTAGTCCTTTAGGAATATCAGATTGTGACATGGATGGTTTAACTACAGATGAAGAAGTTGCTTTAGGAACAGATCCTAATGACCCTGATTCCGATGGCGATGGTATTTTGGACGGACAGGAAGTATTGGACGGTACTGATCCATTAGATGATTGTGATTATAATGGCGGAAAAGCATTACCTGATAGCGATTGTGATGCAGACGGGTTGACGACTGCACAAGAAGATGCCATTGGTTCTGACCCTAATAATGCAGATACCGATGGGGATACCATCCCAGATGGTCAGGAAGTAACCGATGGTACAGATCCTTTAGATCCTTGTGATGCTATTGGTGGTGTCCCTACCCTAGCAGCTGGTTGTGATGAAGAAGTGGTAAGTTCAGGAATAGCTGTTGCTAATGAAATTCTTACTCCTGATGGCGATGGCGTAAATGATTTCTTTAGGATTGAAAACATTGAGTCTTTCCCGAACAACACAGTACAGATTTATAACCGTTGGGGAGTGGTAGTCTATGAAATGGCTGGATATGATAATCAATCTAACGTATTTAGAGGCGCTTCTAATGGTAGAGTAACCATTAGTACAGATTCTGAGCTACCTGTAGGTGTTTACTTCTATATAATCAAATACGTAAATGAAGGGAATCATCTAAATAAAGCCGGATATTTATACATCAACCGATAAGCATTAACCATTAAGAATAAAACATGAAAAAATATTTGATCATAGCACTCTTTGTCTTTGCAGGGACCACCACACTCTCTGCTCAACAAGATGCACAATACACACAGTACATGTACAATACCATCTCGGTGAATCCTGCCTATGCAGGTTCCCGAGGGGTACTGAGCATTGCAGCCTTGCACCGCTCACAATGGGTAGGATTAGATGGCGCGCCAACCACACAAACCCTAAACCTGCATACCCCGGTGTCTAGAAGGGTGGGTTTAGGACTTTCTATTGTTAATGATGAAATAGGAAATGGTACCAACCAAGATACCTATATAGATGCTGCGTTTTCCTATACCATCCCTACCTCTGAAGAAGGTAAACTCTCATTTGGATTAAAAGCAGGAGGACATTTCTTAAACATCGATTTCTCTAAACTTAGGAATTATGGCGCAGAAAGTAACTTGCCTAACGTGGATAATAAATTCGCTCCCAATTTTGGAGCAGGGATTTATTACCATACGGATAAGTTTTATTCAGGATTATCTGTTCCTAACTTTTTACAGACAGAACATTTTGATAGTGCAGGAACCAATAGTTCCTCTTTCTTAGCAGAAGAACGTTTAAACATTTATTTCATAACAGGCTATGTGTTTGATTTAAACCCCAACCTAAAATTCAAACCTGCAGGGCTTGTAAAAGCTGTAAAAGGAGCGCCTTTACAAATAGATGTTTCGGCTAACTTCCTTATTAATGATAAATTTTCTGTAGGTGCTGCATACCGTTGGCATGCCGCAGTGAGTTTATTGGCAGGATTCCAAATCTCAGAACAATTAATGCTAGGATTAGCCTACGATAAAGAAACAACAGATCTAGGAGCTACCCGTTTTAATGATGGGTCTTTTGAAGTCTTTCTTCGCTATGAATTCTTAACACGATACAAAAAAGTAATAACACCAAGATTCTTTTAAATTAGTTTCTTTATAATACGTAACTATATGATAATCAAAATCATAAAATAAAAAGGATTTAGTTGAAGCCGTTTACCGACTTCAACTAAATCCTTTTTTATGTGAAATTCATTCTCTAGGAATATTTCCTACATAAAAAATCTCCTTATCCTGATGGTCAATTTACCACTTGTCGACACTTATCGGTCATTTGACCACACAAATTGTACATAACACAACAATTTTTAAAAATTCTTTCATAATTAGTCTTACTTTATAACTAATTAACACATAAAAATTTTATAGTTCATAAGATTTAACATGCAAATAAGTAAGTTTTATCCTATAAAATTGTATTTTAACATTGAAATAAAGCCGTTGAACGATTGTGTCGATTTTACATTGAACAGAAAGTTGCATTCAAACTGAATTTATTTTCTTGTCAAAAATTAGCTAATAAAAAGTAAATAGTATAAAATGATAAAAACTAATTCAAATATTTCTAAAAAAAACCTCAGAACCGCAAAATTACTTTTTTTGTTTATTTCTTTAATTCATTTGAGTATCAATGCTCAATACCCTTCTGGAACAGATGTTTCTACATTAACAAACCCTTTTAGTTGTACAGGAGAAGCTTATATAGTATATGCTCCAGATGCATCAACAAGTTCTACATTAGCTTTTATATCCCCGAGTACTCCAAGTGTAGAAAATTCTTCATTTGTATTTAACAATGTAACGGTAAACCCTTTAGCATATAATGTGTCAGTAGCTTATGGTTATGGGTTTATAACAGGTGATCAAGATACTAGTTTTGGACCTAATCGCTATGATATATAATAATATTTGATTCAAAACACAAATAAAATAACCATACAACTAAAACCATGAAAAAAGATTCCCCATACTTTTCTGTTATTGGACCTTTAAATACCAACCTTTTATATTTCCTCTTCAAGTAAAGCAAAAAATAAACATATTTTACAAACACTAACCCCCCTTTTCAAATTATTGTTATTATGAAATATAAATACATGTATAAATCTTTTGATGTTGATAGACCATCGTTTAAAATAGCGATGACGTTTATCATAATTTTATTAAACCTAGGGCAGGTTTTTTCACAATTAGATAGTAAGCATTATTTACCTCCAATGCGCGCAGGAGCTGATACCAACGTTTCTAATATTGGGAATGCCATTTATTTGTCCACGCCAGAAACAACTCCTTTTGATGTGGATGTTTACTTTGGTGATGCAACGTCTCCTTCTTATACAGTGGTAGGATTGTCAAATACTACCCCTCAAATAATGGATTTGTTTAATACAGACGTTACTGGTGATTTGGTTGCTGAAGGAGCTTTAGATGAAATAATATTGATGTCACAAGCGCAAACAGGGGTTGTGCAAACAACAGCAGGTATGCGGTTTGAGTCTCAAGGGGTTAATAATCTTTTTTATCTAAATTATAGAGTTGCATCCAATAATCAGACTGGATCTTATACAGCAAAAGGAACAAAAGCTTTAGGTACGGAGTTTAGATGGGGAGGTTTACCAAATAATGCAAATACAACTAATGGTTCTAATGCTGTATCCACTTCATTAGGTATATATGCTACACAGGATAATACGAGTGTAACCATTTCAGATTATGGAAATACAACATTTAGACAAGGAGCACTTGCAGGTGTTTTGACAACAGGGTCTCTAACTATTAACTTAAATGCAGGTGAAACTTATGTTTTAGAGACTATTTGTGATTCTGGGGTTACTAACCATGTAGCAAATAGAAGTGAATGGATTGGTGCGCAAATTAGTTCTAATTTACCAATAGCAATTTCTAATGGTCAACTTGTAGCTGCTGCTGGAGATAGTGGAGCAGATGCAGGTATGGATCAGCCCGTACCAATAGATTTTTTAGGGAGAGAATATGTATTGATAAGAGGAGAATCTACTTTGGCAGCTAATGAATATGCTATTGTAGTGGCAACTCAAAATAATACGGAGGTTTATGTTGGAGATCCAACAAATCCTGCTAATTTAGTAGATACTATTGATATAGGAGAATTTGCAAGAGTAGATTCATATTCTGGCACAGCAGTGGGGTCTAATATGCTAATCACTACGACAAAAAACGCGTATGTTTATCAATGTACAGCAGGTCAACAAAATGGGCCAACAATAGGGATGAACTTTATTCCACCAGCAAATTGTTTACTACCAAATTCTGTAAATAATATTCCTAATATTCAAGATATGGCAGGTACTACTGCAAATTTTTCTGCAATTACAGTAGTTGCTAATGAATCCGTAACACAAGTTACGATTACAGATGGTACAGGTACACCAGTTGTATTAAACACATTTGATGCAATATTAGGTACTTCTATTTATAAGACAATTTATTATGAACCAAATCCTAATTTAACGGGTAATGTTTCGGTTGTAGCTGATGGTCCTGTAGCAATTGGAGTTTTTGGCGGTGTAGGCACTATATCCGGCTATGCTGGTTATTTTTCTGGTTTTGATACAACACCAGAAGTTACGGTAACAGTAAATGGTCCAGCTTGTTTAGAGGCTGGTTTTACTGCTGATTTGGAAGCGCCAACAGGATATTTAAATTACGAATGGTTTAAAGATGGGGTTTCTGTAGTAAGTTCAGCTACTGCAGGTACTTATACAGCAACAGCGGCAGGTGTCTATTTTGTAAGAGTAGAACAAGCCGCTGGGTGTTTCTTCGATTCTCCCCCGGTAGACTTTTTAAATTGTATTGAGGCTAATAATGATTCATATGCAACACTAGCGAGCGGAGAAATTACACCAAGTGTTATTTTAAATGATAGTTTTTTTGGAATCACGCCACCAACAATTGGTACAGCAGTAGGTGAAGTAAGCATTGTAGAGGTTGGAACACAAGCGAATTTAACATTAAATACAGATGGTACTATAACTGTAAATCCAAATACACCAGATGGTACATATACACTTATGTATGAAATATGTGAAGCTGATGTTAATTATATGACTAATTGTAGTACAGCCACTGCTACTATTCTTGTTGCTGATGCTGATGGAGATGGTGTAAATGATGTTGCAGATTTAGATGATGATAATGATGGGATATTAGATACGGTAGAATGTCCAGTTTCAGCACTATTAACATTTGATCCAACATCTCCACCAACTCCAGTTTCAACAGGAGCAGATATTGCAAATTTGGTAGCAGGGGATGTATTCCTTTTCTCAGGTGGTTTTACAGATGGTATTTTATCTTACGATGTTCGATTAAACATAATTGAGGTAAGTGGTCCTGGAGAAACGGCTATTTCAGCTACATCTGGAAGACTAGGTATTTCTGATCATAATCCAAATGATAATAAATTTATAGCATTTGAATTAACAGTTGTTGAAACTGCAACCGTATCAGCAGGTGATTTAGTAGGTATACCTGTTTCTTTAGCTAATGCAAATATTTTTATAGGAGATCTTGACGCTACTACAGGTAGAGATATGTCTGATGTAGGAGGTTTTGCAGTAGGTTCAGGAATAAATAGCAGATTAGGTGCTTTGGTACAAGGTAGTGCACTAACCAATTCTGGATTTGTGTTAGGAGGACCATCAGGGAGTTATGAATATGCAAGATTAAGTACTTTCGGAGTTTCAAATCCTACGAATAGTGATCCAGCATATGGATTACAGGCAAATTATTCCTATTATGTTACTGATCGTATGGTTGTAGGAGCAACAGGGGTTGGAAATGCAGGTCTTAGAGGTTCATTTATTATATTAACAGGTAACGCTATATTATCATGTGATTCTGATGGTGATACTATTCCAGATCACTTAGACACAGACAGTGACAACGATGGTTGTAATGATGTTTTAGAATCTGGTGGTACAGATGATGATGGTGATGGAATTTTAGGTGATGCTCCTACTACTGTAGATGTTAATGGTCAAGTAACTGGAGGAGGTGATATTTCAGGAGCCTATGATGGGGTCAATGGAGACGAGACTATAGCTGTAGAAGCAAGTATCACCACAGCACCAACAGATCAAACTGAAGATCCAAGTACTACGGCTACTTTCCAAGTTGTAGCACTTGCAACTAGTACCACTGATTATACGGGTACTGCACCTACAACAACTCCTGATTATACAGGAACATCTGCAACAGATCTATCATCTTCTTTTGTGTACCAATGGTATCTTGGCGACCCAAATTCTGGAGGTGTATTACTATCAGATGATGCTACATATACTGATACTTCCACAAATACATTAAATATTTTAACTAATACCAGTTTAAATGGTAATGAATATTTTGTTGTAGTAACGCATCCTAATAACTTATGCGTATCACTAATTGATAGTGCTATTTTAACAGTAAACCAACCACCGGTAGCAGATGATGAAACGGTAACTTTAGATCCTGCCGTGGCTACAAATGTAGATGTGTTAACGGGTGATGATGATCCTGATGGAGACAATGCTAACCTTTCAATAACTGAGATTATTGATCCTGCCGATGTTGCTAATCCTTTAGCCATTACTCCTGGATCTAGTGTAACCTTAACTGATGGAACTATTGTAGAATTATTAACCGATGGTACATTAAATGTAACACCTCCTGTAGGGAGTACAAGTACAGGGTTTGATTATACGCTAGAAGATGAAGATGGTTTAACTGATACAGGTAGCGTAGCTATTACGGTAAACCAACCACCGGTAGCAGATGATGAGACTGTAACTTTAGATCCTGCCGTAGCTACAAATGTAGATGTATTAACGGGTGATGATGATCCTGATGGAGACAATGCCAATCTTACAATAACCGAGATTATTGATCCTGCAGATACGGCTAATCCGTTAGCCATTACTCCTGGATCTAGTGTCACGTTAACCGATGGAACTATTGTAGAACTATTAACCGATGGAACCTTAAATGTAACACCTCCAGCAGGTAGTACAAGTACAGGTTTTGACTATACTTTAGAAGATGAAGATGGTTTAACTGATACAGGTAGCGTAGCTATTACGGTAAACCAACCACCGGTAGCAGATGATGAGTCAGCAACGATAGATCCTGCTGTAGCAACAAATGTTGATGTATTAACAGGTGATAATGATCCTGATGGTGATAATGCAAATCTTTCAATAACTGAGATTATTGATCCTGCTGATGTTGCTAATCCTTTAGCGATTACTCCGGGTTCTAGTGTCACTTTAACCGATGGAACTATTGTTGAATTATTAACCGATGGAACCTTAAATGTAACACCTCCTGTAGGGAGTACAAGTACAGGTTTTGACTATACTTTAGAAGATGAAGATGGACTTACAGATACTGGTAGCGTAGCTATTACGGTAAACCAACCTCCTGTTGCTGATGATGAAATGGTAATTGGGGCAACCATAAATACAGATCTTACCGTTGATGTTTTAGATGGTGATAATGATCCTGATGGAGACAATGCAAATCTTGTTATCACAGAAGTAGAAGGACAAGCTATAAGTACGACTAGTCCAGTTACCCTTTCTGATGGTACTGTTGTTTCTCTTAATACGGATGGTACTTTAGAGGTAACGCCTCCAACTGATAGTACGGAGCCAATCGGTTTTGACTATACAGTAGAAGATGAAGATGGACTTACAGATACGGGTAGCGTAGCTATTGCATTTACACAATTACCTCCTGTAGCAGATGATGAAACGGTAACTTTAGATCCTGCTGTGGCTACAAATGTAGATATATTAACGGGTGATGATGATCCTGATGGAGACAATGCTAACCTTTCAATAACTGAAATTATTGATCCTGCAGATACGGCTAATCCTTTAGCCATTACTCCTGGATCTAGTGTTACCTTAACTGATGGTACTATTGTAGAATTATTAACTGATGGAACCTTAAATGTAACTCCTCCAGCAGGGAGTACAAGTACAGGATTTGATTATACGCTAGAAGATGAAGATGGACTTACAGATACGGGTAATGTAGCTGTTACTGTAAATCAACCGCCAGTAGCAGATGATGAAACCGTAACTTTAGATCCTGCTGTAGCGACAAATGTAGATATATTAACGGGTGATGATGATCCTGATGGAGACAATGCTAACCTTTCAATAACTGAGATTATTGACCCTGCTGATACGGCTAATCCTTTAGCGATTACTCCTGGTTCTAGTGTCACTTTAACTGATGGTACTATTGTAGAATTATTAACTGACGGAACCTTAAATGTAACGCCTCCTGCGGGGAGTACAAGTACAGGTTTTGATTATACGCTAGAAGATGAAGATGGACTTACAGATACGGGTAATGTAGCTATTACAGTAAATCAACCTCCAGTTGCTGATGATGAAACGGTAACTTTAGATCCTGCTGTAGCGACAAATGTTGATGTATTAACGGGTGATGATGATCCTGATGGAGACAATGCTAACCTTTCAATAACTGAGATTATTGACCCTGCAGATACGGCTAATCCGTTAGCCATTACTCCTGGATCTAGTGTTACCTTAACTGATGGTACTATTGTAGAATTATTAACTGATGGTACCTTAAATGTAACACCTCCTGCGGGGAGTACAAGTACAGGGTTTGAATATACTTTAGAAGATGAAGATGGTTTAACTGACACAGGTAACGTAGCTATTACTGTAAATCAACCGCCAGTAGCTGATGATGAAATCGTAGCTTTAGATCCTGCTGTAGCGACAAATGTAGATGTATTAACGGGTGATGATGATCCTGATGGAGACAATGCTAACCTTTCAATAACTGAAATTATTGATCCTGCAGATACAGCTAATCCGTTAGCCATTACTCCTGGATCTAGTGTTACCTTAACTGATGGAACTATTGTTGAATTATTAACTGATGGTACCTTAAATGTAACACCTCCTGCGGGGAGTACAAGTACAGGGTTTGAATATACTTTAGAAGATGAAGATGGTTTAACTGACACAGGTAACGTAGCTATTACTGTAAATCAACCGCCAGTAGCTGATGATGAAATCGTAACTTTAGATCCTGCTGTAGCGACAAATGTAGATGTATTAACGGGTGATGATGATCCTGATGGAGACAATGCTAACCTTTCAATAACTGAAATTATTGATCCTGCAGATACAGCTAATCCGTTAGCCATTACTCCTGGATCTAGTGTTACCTTAACTGATGGAACTATTGTAGAACTATTAACCGATGGAACCTTAAATGTAACACCTCCTGCGGGGAGTACAAGTACTGGGTTTGAATATACTTTAGAAGATGAAGATGGTTTAACTGACACAGGTAACGTAGCTATTACTGTAAATCAACCGCCAGTAGCTGATGATGAAATCGTAACTTTAGATCCTGCTGTAGCGACAAATGTAGATGTATTAACTGGTGATGATGATCCTGATGGAGACAATGCCAATCTTTCAATAACCGAGATTATTGATCCTGCAGATACGGCTAATCCGTTAGCCATTACTCCTGGATCTAGTGTCACGTTAACCGATGGAACTATTGTAGAACTATTAACCGATGGAACCTTAAATGTAACACCTCCAGCAGGTAGTACAAGTACAGGTTTTGACTATACTTTAGAAGATGAAGATGGTTTAACTGATACAGGTAGCGTAGCTATTACGGTAAACCAACCACCGGTAGCAGATGATGAGTCAGCAACGATAGATCCTGCTGTAGCTTCAAATATTGATGTATTAACAGGTGATAATGATCCTGATGGAGACAATGCAAATCTTTCAATAACTGAGATTATTGATCCTGCTGATGTTGCTAATCCTTTAGCGATTACTCCGGGTTCTAGTGTCACTTTAACTGATGGAACTATTGTTGAATTATTAACCGATGGAACCTTAAATGTAACGCCTCCTGCAGGTAGTACAAGTACTGGGTTTGACTATACTTTAGAAGATGAAGATGGACTTACAGATACGGGTAGCGTAGCTATTACGGTAAACCAACCACCAGTAGCTGATGATGAAACGGTAACTGGGGCAACCATAAATACAGATCTTACCGTTGACGCTTTAGATGGTGATAATGATCCTGATGGAGACAATGCAAATCTTGTTATCACAGAAGTAGAAGGACAAGCTATAAGTACGACTAGTCCAGTTACCCTTTCTGATGGTACTATTGTTTCTCTTAATACGGATGGTACTTTAGAGGTAACGCCTCCAACTGATAGTACGGAGCCAATCAGTTTTGACTATACAGTAGCAGATGAAGATGGACTTACTGGTACTGGTAGCGTAGCTATTGCATTTACACAATTACCACCAGTAGCAGATGATGATTCAGCAACGATAGATCCTGCTGTTGCAACAAATATTGATGTTTTAACTGGTGATGATGATCCTGATGGAGACAATGCAAATCTTTCAATAACTGAGATTATTGATCCTGCTGATGTTGCTAATCCTTTAGCGATTACTCCGGGTTCTAGTGTCACTTTAACTGACGGAACTATTGTTGAATTATTAACCGATGGAACCTTAAATGTAACGCCTCCTGCAGGTAGTACAAGTACTGGGTTTGACTATACCGTAGCAGACGAAGATGGACTTACAGATACGGGTAGCGTAGCTATTACTGTTGAATGTTCAGATATTACTGATACTGACGGTGATGGATTAACTGATTGCGAAGAAAGCACTGGAATCGATAATCCGAGTACAGTCTTAATACCTAACGGAACTAGTGACCCATTAAATGCCTGTGATCCTGATCTAAACCACCCTCTTTGTGATTCTGATAATGACGGACTTACAAATGAAGAGGAAGCATCTTTAGGCACAGATCCGAATAATCCTGATTCCGATGGGGATGGTATTCTTGACGGTCAAGAAGTATTGGATGGTACAAATCCTTTAGACGATTGTGATCATGATGACGGTACTGCGTTACCAGATAGTGATTGTGATGCTGATGGATTAACTACGGCAGAGGAAGATGCGATTGGCACAGATCCTGATATTGCAGATACTGATGGTGATACTATATCTGATGGTCAAGAAGTGTCGGATGGTACAGATCCATTAGATCCTTGTGATTCAATTGGTGGTGTTCCAACATTAAGTGCCGGATGTAATGAAGAAGTAGTTGACACAGGTATCGCTATTTCAAATGAAGTACTTACTCCTGATGGCGATGGTGTAAATGATTTCTTTAGGATTGAGAATATAGAATCGTTCCCGAACAATACGGTTCAGATTTATAACCGTTGGGGTGTTGTTGTGTATGAGATGTCTGGTTATGATAATGTAAGTAATGTATTTACAGGTACTTCTAATGGTCGTGTAACCATTAGTACTGATTCAGAATTACCAGTAGGTGTTTACTTCTACATAGTTAAATATGTTAATGGAGATAACAACCTTAGTAAATCAGGCTACTTATACATCAATAGATAAATCAACCATCAAAGAAGTCACTTTAGAATAAAAAAAATATCATGAAGAAATATATCATACTCGTAGTATTAGTCTTTGCAGGGTTTCAATTACTTTCTGCCCAACAAGATGCTCAATATACGCAATACATGTACAATACAATCTCTGTGAATCCTGCTTACGCAGGATCACGAGGGGTGCTGAGTATTGCTGCCTTACACCGCTCACAATGGGTAGGACTAGATGGGGCGCCAACCACACAAACCCTAAACCTGCATACCCCAGTGTCCAGAAGAGTGGGGTTAGGACTTTCTATTGTAAATGATGAAATAGGAAATGGTACCAATCAAGATACGTATTTTGATGCCGCATTTTCCTATACCATCCCTACTTCTGAAGAAGGTAAACTTTCGTTTGGATTAAAAGCAGGCGGACATTTCTTAAACATCGATTTCTCTAAACTTAGAAATTATGGCGCCGAAAGTAACTTGCCTAATGTGGATAATAAATTCTCTCCCAATTTTGGAGCAGGAGTTTACTACCATACCGATAACTTTTACTCCGGACTATCTGTTCCTAACTTTTTACAGACAGAACATTTTGATAGTGCAGGAACCAATAGTTCCTCTTTCTTAGCAGAAGAACGGTTAAATATTTACTTCATAACAGGCTATGTTTTTGATTTAAATCCCAACCTAAAATTCAAACCTGCAGGATTGGTAAAAGCTGTAAAAGGAGCGCCTTTACAAATAGATGTCTCAGCTAACTTCCTTATTAATGATAAATTTTCTGTAGGAGCAGCGTACCGATGGGATGCCGCAGTGAGTTTATTGGCAGGGTTCCAAATATCAGAACAATTAATGCTAGGATTAGCGTACGACAAAGAAACAACAGACCTAGGAGCAACCCGTTTTAATGATGGGTCTTTTGAAGTCTTTCTTCGCTATGAATTCTTAACACGATACAAAAAAGTAATAACACCAAGATTCTTTTAAAACACAATAAACATGAAATATAAATTAACACACATTGTTCTTTGTACGGCGTTTGTAAGCTTTGGTTTGCAAGCACAGGAAAAACAAGCGGTAAAAGCACAATCTAAATTTAATAGTTTTGATTATGCAGATGCTATTAGTTCTTATGAGGATTTAATTAAAGAAGGATACTCTTCTGAGGATGTTTATAAAAATCTTGGCGATGCTAATTATATGAATGCCCAATACAAAGAGGCATCAACTTGGTATCAGAAATTGTTTGAACTTGAAAATACTACAATTGATCCTGAGTATCTATACCGGTATGCGCAAACCTTAAAATCACTAAAGGAATATGATGCATCGGATGCGTGGATGGAAAAATTTGAGCAAGTAAAAGCAACTGATGGCCGTGCTGAAAAATTTAATAGCGAAAAAGACTATCTAACCGCTATTAAAGAGAATTCTGGTCGCTACTCCATTAAAAATTTACCAATCAATTCTAAAGAATCTGATTTCTCTCCTGCCTTTTATGAAAATGAATTAATCTTTTCTTCTGCAAGAGATTCAGGAACCGTAACCAAAACTATTCATCTTTGGAATAGAAAATCATTCTTAAACTTATATAAAACAGCGGTAACAGAGGATGATAATTTTACAACACCCACAAAACTTTCTAAAACAGTTAATAAAAAAGCACATGAATCTTCTCCTGTTTTTACAAAAGACGGACAAACCATGTACTTTACCCGAAACAATTTTAAAAATGGAAGTTTTTCTAGAGATGAAGAGGGAGTTAGCCGTTTAAAATTGTACAAAGCAACGTTGCAAAACGGAGCTTGGGCAGATATTACTGCATTGCCTTTTAACGGAGAAGACTATTCTACGGCACACCCTGCATTAAATACGGATGAAACTAAATTGTATTTTGCTTCGGACAGGCCTGGAACTTTGGGCGCTTCTGATATATTTTATGTAACTATTAATAGTGACGGTTCTTATGGTTCTCCCGTAAATTTAGGCGCTAGTGTAAATACAGAGTCTAGAGAAACATTTCCAAATATTTCTGATACCGATATTTTATATTTCGCATCAGACGGACATCCTGGATTAGGAGGCTTAGATGTTTTCGGAATTGATTTAGCCGAATTAGAACGTACGAAAGCAAAAAACTTAGGGCAACCTTTAAATAGTGAGCAGGATGATTTTTCATACATAATTAATGACAAAACTAAGAATGGCTATTTTGCTTCTAACCGTGAAAATGGTATAGGTAGTGACGATATTTACGGTTTTTCTGAATCGAAAGCATTAGACTTTAACTGTTATTCAAATTTAAAAGGCATCGTAAAAGATGAAAAAACAAAAGAAATAATAGCTGATGCTGTATTAAATATCACCAATGCAAACGGTGAGGTTATAGGCAAAGGTATTTCTGATTCTGAAGGAAACTTTGATCTAGATAGTTCTTGTGAAAAAGGAGCATATAGCATCATCACCTTAAAAGAAAATTACGCAGAAGCAACTACCGCGATTGAAATAGGGACAAGCTTAGAAATCAATGATATTGAAATTCTTCTTATCTCCAATTTTGCTCCTGCAGATTTAGGAGCAGATCTTGCTAAAAAATTAAATTTAGAGAAAATCTATTTTGATTTTGATCAATCTTATATTAGAAAAGATGCACAAATAATAATGGAAAAGGTCATAGCTTATTTAAACCAATATCCAGATACTAAAATAAGAATTGGTTCTCATACAGATGCTAGAGCTAATGATGCCTATAACAGTAGGCTTTCTGAACGAAGAGCCAAAGCTACTTATGATTATTTAGTAAAGAAAGGTATTGATGCTTCCCGATTAACATTCAAAGGGTTTGGTGAAACACAATTAACCAACGAGTGTGAAAATACCGTTAATTGTAGTGCCGAAAAACACCAACAAAATAGAAGGTCAGAGTTTATTGTCGTAGAATAATAGACTCCTACCCTACTTTAAAAAAGCGGAAATTCTCACCTAGAGTTTTTCCGCTTTTTTATTTTAACACCCCTTGAAACATCCTCAAACTTTCTTCATAAATTGAACAAAGAGTAGTAATTTTGTAAAATAAAAAAGTGAATGCAAAAGTACTTTAGAAAAATAGCCCAAGTAACCTTAGTATTGGTTTATTTGGTCATCGTGGCAGGAGCTGTTGTGCGTATGACCGGCAGTGGGATGGGTTGTCCTGATTGGCCTAAATGTTTTGGTTATTATATACCTCCTACTGATGAATCTGTTTTAGAGTGGCAAGAAGGTAAAACCTTTGAAAAAGGACAAGTAATTATCTATAGTGAAACTTTGAAAGTTGCGAAAACAGACTTTACTACCTCAGCATCCTACAATACTTCAAATTGGGAAGAGTATACCAAACACGATTATGCGATTTTTAATGTATGGCATACTTGGATTGAATATGTTAATCGCCTTTTCGGGGCATTAGCGGGTGTTGCTACATTACTACTAGCGATTATATCTTTTTGGTATTGGAAAAAAAGCAAACGGATAACTATCCTCTCTTGGTTGGTGGTTTTCGGGATGGGGTTTCAAGCATGGTTAGGAGCTACAGTGGTTTATTCTTTATTAGAGCCTGTAAAAATAACAGTACACATGATAATGGCTTTAGTGATTGTTGCGATGTTGATTTATATTATTTACAAAACTTCTGATGCTGATAAAGTAGAGCATGCCAGTCGTAAACTTCAAAAACTATTAGGAGCGGCATTAATAGCCACACTCATTCAAATTATAATAGGTACTCAGGTAAGACAATTTGTAGACCTACAAATAGATTATTTTGGAGAAGATGCTAAAAATCAATGGCTACTGAATCCTAATATTCAATTTTATATTCATAGGACCTTCTCTATTTTTGTAGCTTTATTGAATCTATATATAGCATACCTCATTTACAAGTTCGAATTAGGGTTTGAAAAAATAAGGTGGGTATTGCTATTATTGTTGTTAGAAATTGTTTCTGGAATAACAATGTATTATGTCCATTTTCCTTTCGGCAGCCAGACCTTTCACATGGTTGTTGCCGCTATTCTTTTTGGAGTACAATTCTATTTGGTTTTAGAAGCATCAAAAACGAAAACAAGCCTTAATTCTTTGTAACTTTGCAGCCCTAAAAAAATCAAAATAATGATTTATAAGATTCGAATAATTTTAGATACAGAGGAAGATATCTTTAGAGACATTGAAATTGAAGCAAGTACAACGCTAGAAGACTTTCATAATGCCATAACGCAAGCTTTTGGGTTTTTAGGTAATGAAATGGCTTCTTTCTATACTTGTGATGAAGAATGGATACAAGACGAAGAGATTGCCTTGCATGATATTAGTGAAAATGGTTCTGATATTCGTTTAATGAACGAAACCTTTCTAGAAGATATTATTACAGAAAATACGCCAAAACTTATCTATGTCTATGACTTTCTAAGCATGTGGACCTTCTTTGTGGAGCTAGCAGATATCGTTCCTAAAGAAGATGGTAGAACTTACCCTAACATGTTATTTAGTTTTGGGGAGTTACCAGATTCTCCGCCAGAAAAAACATTTGAGGCCGATCCTACTTTTGATTTTGATGATACTTTTGACAGTTACGATGACTTAGATTTTGATGAAAACTGGAATTAATATACTTCAGTAAACATCCCGTACAAATACACTAAAAAGCAAAACACTAATTTACTTTTATAAACTATGATTAATTTATACGCTACTCAAATAGAAAGTATCTCGCTTCATCGTGTAGGTAACAAAAATAAGAATGAAGCTGTTTTCTTATCAGAAACACCACATAGTTTAAATGACGAAACTACGGGCTTACTAAAAGAATATTTCTTTAAGCCTTTTAGAGAAAAAGAAGAAAATTATTTCAATTTTTCTAATGATGTAGATGTAGAATTCAATGAGATGTATAAAATTTCTTCTGAGATTTTTGCAGATCCAGATAGTATTCATGCAAATTCTAAAAAAATTGCTTCCTACCTTTATGAACAATCCAACCACCCTCATATTAAAAGTGGTGAAGTTTATGTTGCTCATTTAAGTGGCGTACTTTTAGACAACGTAAAAGTAGATGCTATCGGAATTTTTAAGAGTGAATTAAAACATGATTTTATTCAGTTTGAAGAAAAAGGCAGCAATTTAGATATTGTGATACAACAAGGAATCAACATCAATAAATTAGACAAAGGATGTTTAATTTTTGATACAGGGAAAGAAGAAGGATACAAAGTTCTTTCTGTAGATAGCAACAGATACGATTCTAAATATTGGTTAGAAGAATTTTTAGGAGTAGAACCGCTTTCTGATGATAACTTTAAGACTAAAAATTATTTAAAGTTTTGCCAGAACTTTGCAAAAGATGTTGTTTTACCTGCGGAAGATAAACAACAAGAAGTACTTTTCATGAACAGAGCCGTGAATCATTTTGCTAAAAATGATTCTTTCGAAGAAAGTACTTTCTTAAATGAGGTAATGGAAAATCCAGATTTGATTCCAGAATTCAAAAATTATAAAACAGAAAAAGGACCTAAATACAGTGTTGAGGATATTTCTACATTTGATATTGCCAACAAAGCAGTTTCTGATGCAAGAAAGAAGATTAAAAATGTTATTAATTTAGATACTAATATTCAAATAAAACTAGACTTCATCAATCCTGAATCAGCAGAAAAATATGTTGAAAAAGGATGGGATGAAGAAAAACAAATGTATTATTATCTAGTGTATTTTAATAAGGAACAAAAAAGCTAATTAGAGATTAATTCTATGTTCCATGATTTGTTTCATGCTAACATCTTCATAATTACGTTTTACAAAATCTAGGGCGAGGTTTAATACTTCGCCCATTTTTTTACAAGTTTTAAAATCTACATCTAAAGTAAGATCATAAATTTCTGATTTTAAAAGTTCTGTATTCGCTTTGGTTGAAATATTATCTACCAGACAAGCCCTTAACAATCTTTTAATTCTATTCCCCGAACTTTTTATTCTTTTAGCTACAATAGAACGTTCTTCAATTTTATATTGATCTACCGATTTTGATTGTAATTTAGCCCTAACCAACTCTACCATCTGGTAATTTTCTTTAAAAAACTGAGGCCTATATACTTTTAATTTGCCCTCATAACATTGCTGGTCAAAATCAATGGCTCTAATTTTATACACCACATGATCAAAATCGTGGGTGGGTACAATCACATAATTATAGGACCGCATATCACCCAAAAGGCGAATCATACAACGTTCATTAAATTTCACGAACTCTTTTGCCAATTGTGATTTTTCTGTTTCCGTACATTTAGGCAACATCTCTTTAATAAACACATCGCCTGGAATACCAGCAATATGTTCCTCTATTAAAGTGTTCTTATAGACCAAAAAATTTAAATTATAAGGCGATAACATATGCTCTAATTCTAATCCATATATTCTAGAAGCATCCGTTTTTTTTACGTAAAAATAGGTGAAATTATCATTTAAAATATTTCTAACTTTTATTCTAAAAGGTTTAGAATTTCCAAACGTACAATAATCAACTGCATCAACATTTAAGTACTCAAAGATCTGATCGCCACCATCGGATAATAAAATAGAATATACTTTCTTCAGACTGATATCAATCTCCTGTCTTTCAAATTCGGAATAATATACGCGTACCCACAGACTATCCTCATCATTAGAATCATAAACTACGATAGAGCCTGAAAAACGAAGTAAATCCTCATAAAAAATAGGAATTTCTATATTTCTATTATATAATTCTAGGTAATTATTAAGCTTTTTGCTCACTGGATAAGCAGGCTTTTTTTGCGACATTAATTTTTCTTCAGACATAAAAGCTGGCTAATTATATTGATTTGTTCTAAAGTTATTATTTATATCTAAAAAAACGAATAAATAGCTTCTTAAATCTTTACTCCTACAACAGAATAGTTTTTCCTACATAAAAAATTAAACATCATCACGCACCCTATTCACTACAAAGTTACCACCATTCACAACAAAGAATTTTTATTGAGACAACATATCGCTTTATTTATGTTAAAATTTATTTTGAATTCCATTTCGAGCATGAAAAAGCAACTACTCTTCCTACTTTCCTTACTAACATTTAGTTTCGCTAGTTACGCCCAATTAAGCGACCTTCATTACTTACCGCCATTAAAACAAGGAGGAACAAGTAACACGATAACAAATCAGGCGGTATATTTATCAACACCTGAAACTACAGCATTTACTGTTAATGTTTACCAAGGAACCAATACTACAGCTGTCAATACTTTTACCATTGATAATAGCACTCCAGCAATTTGGACTTTAGCTAACAGTAATAACAATATTACTTTAGTTGAAGATGCTAATACTGGTATAGTTTTAACAGACAGCGGACTTCGTTTTGAATCAACCGGCGGGGAGGAATTTTATGTTAACTATAGAGGTAGTTCTACCCCACAAGCGGCCTCTTTGACTTCAAAAGGTAGAAAAGCTATGGGTACTAGCTTTAAGTGGGGTGGAATTCCTAACATTGGAAGAGATTCTTCACTTTCTAATACTTTAGGTATAATGGCTACTGAAGACAATACAATTGTTACCCTTTCTGGCTATGATAAGGACTGCGTATTTAGATTAGGATCAAATGTCTCTGGAATTACCTCCAATAGTTACACGATAATTTTAAACGCTAATGAATCATTTGTATTTGAAGCTTATGTTGGTACTACTGGATCAACCGCACAGAGAGAAGGTTGGATAGGTGCCTCTATAGATTCTAACAAAGACATTGTTATAAGTAATGGCGCCATTAATTTTGGTGTGATAGCAGGAAGTGCAAGTCGTGATGCTGGTCTTGACCAACCTGTTCCTGAAGAAAATTTAGGCAAAGAATATGTTTTCATTAGAGGTAATGGTACAACAAATACTGAATTTCCTTTAATAATTGCAACACAAGACAATACAAATATTTACATTAATGGATCAACAACTCCTGAAACTACTATAGATGAAGGAGAGTATTATCAAATACCAAGTACATATTATTCAACTACAACTGCTGGTGCAAATATGTTGGTGACCACATCTAAAGATGCATATGCATACCAATGCCTTGCAGGAGCTAGCGGACAACAAACTATTGGTTTAAATTTTATTGCTCCAGTTAATTGTCTATTACCCGACAAGCTTGATAACTTACCAAGTATAACGAGCATGGCTGGTACTACTTTAACTGGTGGTTTAACCATTATTGCGGCAGTTAATACTCCAGATGATAATATTAAGGTATATGAAGATGGTGTTGAATATACTTCTATGCCAGCCTCAGATGCAGTTGCTGGTTCTAGCAATTGGAAAACATTTTTTATTCCTAATCTTTCCGGAGATATCAGTGTTACTTCAACTGGACCTATGGCTGTAGGTTTTTTTGGTTACAATAGTAATCGAGGAGTTGCAGGTTACTTTTCTGGTTTTGATACTGTACCTGAAGTAGTATTAGATATTAATGGAGGTGTCGTAGGAGATTGTTTCTCTGGCTCCACCATTTTTGAAGCTTCAGATGATAATTTTGATGCCTACCAATGGTATTTTGATGGAGAAATTATCGAAGACGCTAACGATTATGAATTTGCAGCCACTGCAGCAGGTGATTACTTTTTAAGAGGTACTAAAGGTCCTTGTACCTATGACTCACAAACCATAACCATTTTTTATTGTGAACCAGAAATTGTAATAAACAAAACTGTAGACCAAGCGGAAATAACTGAAGGAGAAACGGCTACGTTTACTATTAGAGCTGAAAATTTAGGCTTTGAAAATATTACAAATTTACAGGTTACAGACAATATTCCTGCTGGATTAACATTGGTTAGTGCCAGTACTATAACAGGATCTTGGAATGGTTCTGTTTGGAATATTGGAACTTTAGAACCAGGAAAACCAGTATTTTTAGAGCTTGAAGTGGTTGGTGATGAAATAGAAATAGAATCTCTTGTTAATATTAAGAACACAGTATCACATACTCAAGACCAAGTCGATGAAAATATAACGGAAGACATTTTATCTGCTTCGATTATTGTTCATAATGATTTTGACAATGATGGTGTTATTGACATTATTGATGTTGATGATGATAATGATGGTATTTATGATAGTGATGAATGCGAAGGTGCCTTTTGCTTTGAATCTATTACAAATGAAAGTTTTGAAGACCCTATAGTAAGTAGTTTTGCACTTTTAAATGAAAATAGTGTTCCTGGGTGGTTTACCACGGCAACAGACTCCAGGATAGAAATTTGGAGATCTGGTTTTCTCGGCGTTGATTCTTATGATGGAAATCAACATGCCGAATTAAACGCCACACGTTATGGTGCATTATACCAAAATCTGTGTTTAACACCGGGTACTGTAATGAACTGGTCACTTAGGCATAGAGGTAGAGCCGGAACAGATACAATGCAACTTCGTATTGGTGCCGATTTGGCAAGTGCTACGGTACAAGCAACTATGACTACAGGAAATACGGCTTGGGTATTATATTCTGGTACGTATACAGTACCCGTTGGTCAAACCAATACAGTTTTTGTTTTTGAAGCAATATCTACAGCAAGTAATATATCAATAGGTAACTTTATTGATGATATTGATATTAATATTTTAGTACCAGAAAGTTGTGCAGATTCAGATGGTGATGGATATCCTAATAATATTGATCACGACAGTGATGATGATGGTTGTACAGATGCTGATGAATTCTATAAAGACAATAATGCCGATGCTGATGATGGTGGAGAATATGGCGCAGGAATACCTGTAGTTGACCCTGATACAGGGGCCGTTATTGCCGCTTCTTATATTTTGGCTCAAGCTCCAAAAATAATATTAGAAAACACCTCAGAAGATCTTGGAGGTACTGATATCAATGGACAAGAAATAAGTCTAGGTGACACATTTGATTATGTACTTCGTTTTCAAAACACAGGTGACGATGATGCCACAGGCTATACAATTCGAAATGTATTACCTGAAAACGTCACCCTTGATGATGTTGATGTCACAGGCGCAACAGGAACAACCTTCTCTCATGATGCCGTAAGCAATGAAATCATTTTTACAATTCCAGATAATTTGGTTCAAGTAAGTGATCCTGAATATACTATACGTATAACAGTAACTTTATCTAATAACTGTTCTGAATTTGTAAATGCTTGTTCTGAAATAATTGAAAATCTTGTATATTCTACCTATCAAGGTATCACAAATACGACTACTTTTAGTGATGAACCTGGTTCTACAAATACACCAGTCTGTAGCGATGCCGCAGCTATAGCCTCTAACAGTATATTAAATGATTTGTCTAATTGTAATACTGCCAGAACAGTACAGTTATGTGGTGACGATGTTATCTTGAGTGCTGGAACTGGTTTTACAACGTACGTCTGGGCTATAGACACCAATGGTAATGGACAAATTGATTCCTCAGAAACAGCCATAAATGATGGTGATCCAGATGGTGATTCAAGTACTTTATTAGTTACATCCGTTGGAGATTATATCGTAGAAAAATCTGGTGCAACGGACTGCTCTGATTTAGTTGAACTAATTACGGTTGAACTTTTCGGATCTACACAAACAAATCCTGTAATCGAATTTTTCAATGCAGTAAATTCTGATACAAACACTGATAATGATTTACAAGGAGAAATATTAACTTGTTCAATTGATGGTTCACAATTACCACAAATATTCTTATGTGGTGAAAATGATGAAGCAACTATTCAGTTAGGAATTACTGATGCAGATAATATTGTATGGGAGCAATTAGATGAATCTAGCTGTTCTGGTGTTGTTGACAATTGTGCAACTACAAATTTGACATGTACTTGGAATACTCTTGCAACAACTGATAATTACACAGTCACTGAGAGTGGTAAATTTAGAGTGGTAATTAATTACAAGAATGGATGTTTTAGTCGTTTTTACTTTAATGTTTACAAAAACACACTAAATATAGAATATATTTCTTCTGATATTTTATGTAGTACTCCTGGAAATATTAGAATAACCAATCCTATTACAAACTATGGTTTTCAATTGGTAAATGCTATTACAAATAATATCGTAATACCATTTTCAAGCAATAATGGTCCAAATTTTGATCTGACTACCAGTGGTTCTTATATTGTGCAAATCACTCAATTAGACCCAACTACAGGAGATCCAATTGAGAATGCTTGTATCTTTGAAACTGAAGAAATTGGTATTATTGAAAAGAACTATGAGGTTAACATTACAACAACTCCTGCAGATTGTAGTGGATTTGGTACTATTGGAATACAAGCATTAAATGTTTTACCTTATTACCATTATGAACTTCGTTTAGATGATGGTACTAATTCAGGGGCTGGTACATTTTTCCAAGAACACGTAGTAGAAAATGATAACACCTACACTTTTGACAGTGTACCAACAGGAAATTATATTGTAATAACAACTACAGATGATGGTTGTACTGATACGCAAAATGTTTTTGTTGATGAATACGCCGATTTAACATTATCAGCAAGTGTAACAGAAAACATAACTTGTAATGCTGGTTTAATTACATTGACCCCTGCTGGTGGCTATGCAAATCCAAATTACAAAATGGCGATTTGGAGTAAAGATGGAGTTTCAGCGTATACTGATGCTGATGATATTCCTGACTCAGCTATAAAAACAACAACAGATTTCTTATTCTTAGATAGCAGTGCAGCAGGTGAATACATTTTCATCGTTATTGATGAAAATAAGTGTAGTACTTTATCAAATAGTGTAACTATTATCGATTTAGGTCCAGTAGTGGTGTCAGCAAGTCATTCTCAAATTGTTTGTGCTGATTCTTCAACATCAGAATTAACAGTTACTGCTAGCGGTGGTACTGCTCCATATGAATATAGTATTGATGGAGGGGTAACCTATAAAACCACTAACGTTTTTACTAACAATAGTGCTGGTATTTATACAATTACAGTTAGAGATTCAAGCGGTTCTACAACTTCAAGATGTACTGAAACAATTGAATATGAAATTGATCAACCTTTTAGATTAACTGCCTCTGCAGCTATTTTAGAAGACGTAGCTTGTGATCCATTAGGAGCCTTGGTTAAAATACTCAACCCTAATGGTGGTGAAGCTCCATACACCTACAGTTTTGATGGTGGAACAAATTATACAGCAATTGATGAACAACGATTAATTTCGGGTACTTATAATTTATCTATAAAAGATAATTTGGGTTGTACTTACGACATGGAATTAACTGTACCAGACAGCGTAATTGACCCATCACTTAATAGTGATGTAACCTATGACTGTGATGGTAATGGAACTATTACAATTTCTTCTAACAACACTACAGATTTCACATATAGTTATAGCCTAGATGGTACCATAAATACTCCATCTAATTCAAATGAATTTACTAATGTTGCTCCAGGAACTTACCAAGTAACTGTGGGTTACAGCAGTACCATAAGCCCTAGTCAAAGTACATTATTTACAGAAAATTTTGGAACAGGTATTACCACTCAAATTGATGAGGTTGGAACTGGATACTGTTATGAACCTCAAGATGGAACCGCAACAGACTGTAATTTAGGTCCTGAAGGTATCCTTGTAAATGGTGAATATGCGATTACAAGTGCTGTTACAAACCCGAATACAACTTGGAGATCTCCAAATGACAATACTGGTTTGACTGACGGACGATTTATGGCTATTGGCGTAAGCACATTGGCTGGGAACAATAATATCATTTGGTCGAGAACAGGTCTTGAAGTTCTTGCTAACAAAGAGATAACAGTATCTTTCTATGCTTATAACATACAAATAGCGAGTGCTACTGGTGACAACCCAGAAATTCTGGTACAATTAGTAGATGCTTCAGGTACTGTAATTAGCAGTACTGCCACAACCTCAATTCCTAAAAATAATGATGCAGATGACTGGCATTTAAGAGAAGTTACTTTTAATCCAGGTGCGAACACTGCTGTTGGCATAGTTTTACGTACCAATATTAATAGTGATAACGGAAACTTTTTAGTTCTGGATGATATCACAGCTTCTCAAACTCCTGAGGTTTGTGAAACTACTCAAAACTTATCTGTAATTGTTGAAGACGATCAAGAATTTAACGTGACCATATTAGGTAGTACTGACCCAACGTGCAGCAGTGACTCAGATGGAAATATACGTTTTGAAGTTGAAAATTTTGATTCAACTACAGGTTATGAGTATTCACTAGATGGTGGGACAAACTGGATTGCCGAAAGCACTGCAATTTTCACAACCCCATCTACATTAGCGGCAGGATCTTATTCTATAATGGTTAGAAAAACTGCGGACAATACTTGTATTGCTACTTCGGCATCCTCGGTGACCTTGACAGCTCCAACTGAAATTGTTCCCGATCTACAATTAAAAGATGCGTTTACATGTTTCAACACTGGCGCTACTCTTGAAGCTTCTGCGTCAGCAGGAACTCCTGGATACGAATATCAATTAGAAGACTCTGCAGATTCAATAATTAGAGCCTATCAAGCAGAAGTAACTTTTACAAATGTGCCTGCTGGTGACTATGTTCTTAGAGTTAGAGATGCTAATGGTTGTGAAGTTGTTTCAACGTCTACTGTAACTGTTGTTGCACCTGAGGTTGTAGATTTTGACCTTACATCAGTAGCATGCTACGATGGAACAAATAACGCTACAATTACTGTAAGCGTAACTGCCGGAAATGGAGATTACACTTTTAGAATTAATAATGGTGCCTGGATTACTCCTACACCAACGTCAGCAACAACACATACATTCACAAATTTAGCGAATGGAACATATACCATTGATGTTGACGATGCGTACAGTTGTGGACCTGTTCAAAAAACAATTACAGTTAACCCTCAATTAAGAGGTGATGCAACATTGCAATCAGATTTAACATGTTCAGCCGATGCTGTAATAAATATGAATATTGTTGGAGGTTCTGGGGTGTATACCTATGAATGGTCAAATAGTAGTACTGGACCATGGAACGCTACTGGTTTTACCGCCAATACTTTTTCAACTAGTACAGCTGGAACTTATTATTTCCAAGCTACAGATAATGCAACTATTCCATGTGTATTTGTAACAAATGCGGTGGTAGTGACAACCCCTGACACACCTATTATAACAAGTGTTACTCCTACTGACTTAACGTGTAATGGAGACAACACCGGGTCATTAGATATTATTATTGATACAACAGTTGGTTTAGCTCCCTACACCATTAACGTACTCAACACAACTACGGGAACTGATTATTTGGAAGAAACAACCAGCTTGACCGCAGGTACTTACACTGTTAGAGTTACTGATAGTAAAAATTGTTTTGTTGAACAAACCGTAACAATAAACGAGCCTTTGATTGTTGATCCAAACATTACTAAAACAGATATTGTTTGTGGTGCACTTGGAACAGATTTAGGATCTATCACGGTTGACGCTTCAGGCGGAAATGCCACCTACATCTACAGATTGAACAATGCTGACTTTAGTGTTTCTGAAACTTATGACACCTCATCAGGAACTAATAATTATACATTCTCTGATTTAGATTTTGGTGATTATAAAGTGACAGTTACAGATATAAATGGATGTGAAATTGTAACAGATATAACAATTACAACAGGACCAGACATACTAATTACAACTTCTGGAACATCTGGTTGTACTATGGGTAGTGGCGAAATGTTAGTTGAAGCGGATAATAGTACTGGAGCTACTTTAGGTACAGGACCGTTTTACTTTGCAATATTCCCTGCTCCCGATTTTGATATAACAGATACTACAAATTGGCATGCCTCAACAACAACTTCTCCTGCCCTGCCGTCCTATAACTTTACTGGGCTTACTCCTGGTGTTAGTTATACTTTTATTGTGCATGATGCTAGCAGTGGATGTGAGTACTATCAAGAAGCTGATGTTCCTGTAGCAACCAGCTCAACCTTGACGTCAACTATAGACGCAGTAACTGCTATTACATGTTTTGGTAGTGCTGATGGTATTGTAGCGTTTACTATAGATAGTTATACAGCAACCACGGTAGATTACGAAATTTACTCTTATGCAACTAATACATCATTAGGAATCACAGGCAATATTACAGGTGCTGCTGGAGGTCCGGAAACAGAAATAGCGATGAGCTTACCGCCTGGTAAATTCTATATTTTATTTACTGAGATTGATGGGACTAATGCTGGATGTGTAAATGCCTCAGAAACTTTTATTGTTGAACAAGCACCAACCTTATTAGAAGTTACTGCAACCGCAACTAAAAATGCAAACTGTAATGAATCTGGCACAATAACAGCTGCTGGTCGTTACGGTGAAGGACCTTATGAATATCAATATTTATCAGATGTTGCTCCAGCGCCAACTGCCACTTCAGCAGGATGGGAAACAAGTACTACAAAATCAGTAAGTGCTGGTGATTATATTGTATACATTAAAGATGCAAGCAATTGTATCCAACAAGATGCAGTAACTATAGGTTTTCATAGTGCTCCAGATATTGATACAGTAGTTGTAGATGACTTTTGTGCTGATGAAGGCGATTATTCAGTAACGGTAACCTTAGTTACACCTGATACCGCTGCTTATTTAATAAGTTTAAATGGTGGTGCTCCACAAACTTCTAATTTTGTAAATGGTGAGTTCGTGGTTACCGGATTAAGTTCATCCGCTTCTATGCAATCAATATCAGTTTTTGATGTAAACGGATGTGGAGATTTTGATACTTTTGAAATCGCAGCGAGGTTCCAAGCTAGTGCTCAAATCACAAAATTATTGGATTGTTCTTTAAGTCCAAATGCTGAAATAACAATCGCTGCCTTTGACGGTTACGGTACCTTCGATTATGAAATTAATGGGCCAGATTCGCAAACAAGAACTGCGCTGCCTTCTCCTACTAATTCAGTAGTTTGGGACAATGCAACAACACCTGGCACCTACACAATTACAATTTATGACAATACAACCCCGGCATGTAGCTCTAAAACGTTTACCTTAGAGATTGTTCCTGCAGTAGAACCAAGTTTCACAGCAACACATGAAGCTGTTACTTGTTCTGGAAATTCTGATGGAATCATAGCTATTACTGAAGTTAATACTGGTATTAGCCCATCAACTTATACTATAAGTCCTGCTGCTGCTACTTTTAACAGTACAACAAATAGTTTTGAAGGCCTGCCAGGTGGCACTTACGAAGTAACCGCAACTGGAACAAACGGTTGTACCACAATTATAAGCAATATTGTAATAGACGAACCTTTATTGATTGCATTTAGCTTAATTGAAAGCCAATTTGGGTGTAGCGCTAATAACACAACAAATAATGCAGAACTTTCTGTAGACCCAACTAGTTTGGCTGGTGGTAGCGGTACTTATGTTCGTTATTTATTTGCTGACGATACAACGGGTAATATTTTACAGAATGGAACAAGTAATACTTATATATACACTAATTTAAATGGTGGTGATATACGTGTAACGGTTTTTGATGATAAAGGATGTTCCTCTAGTCAGGTAATTACCATTGATCCTTTTGATGCTTTAGAAGATGCAACTATAACAGTAGATGAAAATATCGATTGTGTAAATGCAGGTGAAGATATCAGCATTAATGTCACGGGTACTTATTCAACTTATGCAACCAATCCTACAGATTACGAGTTTAGGTTATTGCCTGCAACTACATACCAAGCCTCTAATAACTTTACAGATTTAGGAGTTGGCACCCATACCATAGGTATTAGAAATATTATAACAGGTTGTGAAATTACAAGAACGCATACTGTTGAACAGCCTAACACTTTTGATGTAACCGTAGATGTATTATCTGATGTGGTATGTTTTGGTGATGATGGAAGTATACAATTAACACTAGTTGACGCTACATTTGTTGGTGGATTTACTTGGACAATTTATAATGCTTCAAGTACTGCGATCGACAATGGAACTTCTGCAGACTTAGGTCCAACAACTGCTATTCCTGTTCCTGCTGGTAATTATACAGTTACCATTATACAAGATGCATTCCCTGAATGTAGTCAAACAAGATCATTTACAATTACTACACCTCCTGCGGCTATTACATTAAATGCAGTACAAACCTCTAATGTAGGTTGTTCAAATGGTGAAGGTTCTGCAAACGTTTCTCCGGCTGGTGGAAAAACACTTTATGATATTGTATTAACAAATACAACTACAGGGTCTGTGTATACTGAACTTCAAGTAAATGCTCATCTATTTGATGGCTTAGAAGCTGGAATATATGACGTTCAAGTAACGGACGATTTGGGTTGTGTTCAGACATTTAGTAGTGAGTTTACCTTAGTCGAACCAACGCCTTTAACAGGAACAATTACCAATACCGAATTAGAATGTAGTGGCGATACAGATGCTTCAGTTTCATTTGTCCTAGATCCTAGAAATGTAACACCAAATTACAGCTATAGCCTAAACACATATTCTGATGCCACAGGTAGCACACTACTTCGTAACTCAGTTTCACAAACCAGTCCTGATTTCAATAATCTTGTATCAGGCTTCTATAGCATTACTATTACTGACGATATTAATTGTGAGTTCGAAACGGCTATTGTCGAGATTGTTGAACCAACTGATGTTGATGCACTATTAATTACTGATAGAGCAATTAGTTGTCTTGATGGTGCTGATCTGTTGCTGGTAGCATCAGGCGGTACAGCTCCTTACACGTGGAGTGAAGATGGAATAAACTTCAACCCATTAAATGAAACTAATGGTACGGATACACACTTATTTGAAAATATGCCTGTTGGTATTTATAAGTATTATGTAAAGGATGACTTTAATTGTGTTTCAATAATTTCAAACACACTTACTGTAAATGCCATTGCAGACCTTGTTGTGAATCTTGACACCTCTGCAGCAAAAATTAATTGTTCAGGAGATAGTACAGCTGTTCTAATTGCTGATGCAGAAGGTGGACTTGGAAGTTATCAATACGCTTTATTTTCAGATGCTGCTCTAACAACAGAAATTCGTGCAAACCAATCATCAGGTATTTTTACTGATTTAGCTAGTGGCACCTACTACGTTCGTGTACAAAGTAGAGATTGTGAGATTGTTTCTATTCCGGTTATTATTGATGAACCAACGCCAATCACTGTCGATTATGATATCTCAGAAATAACTTGTAATGGTGAAAATGACGGTAGTATAGTTCTTAATTTAACTGGTGGTTCTGGTGTTTATATGTATTCCATCTCCCCTAACCTCAACAGATTTGAATCAACGAACACTTTTGATGGACTGGCTCCTGGTGATTATACTGTCATCGCACAAGATAGTTTAGGCTGCTTCGAATTAATTGAATTTACACTTGTCGAGCCAGCCGAATTAACAATGACATCAACAGTTCAAGATGAAATTTGTTTAGACAGCAGTGACGGTTCAATTTCTCTTGCGATAGCAGGCGGAACAGCACCTTACTTTACGAGTATTAATGCTACAGATGATGCTGCCTTTGTTCAAGACAGAACTCTTTTTGAGAATTTATCTGCAGGAACATATACAGTTTATGTAAAAGATACTAATGACTGTTTGACAACTGAAATTATAACCGTTGAAGTTGGTGTTAATTTAAATGCTACTGCAGAGGTATTGTATGAATGTACAGGTGACACTCCTAATACTAGTTTGATTCTTACCCTAGAAGACCAAACAGTAGGTAACGATGTATTATATGCTTTAGATTCTACAGATCCTGCGGACTTTGTACTTGAACCAGATTTCACGAACATGACGCCTGGCGCTCATTATATCACTATTGCACATGCTAATGGATGTATTAGAACTTTTAACTTTGAGGTTGAAGGCTATGAACCACTTACGTTAAGCCTAGAGCAAAGAGGAATTAATGAAATTACTGCAATAGTTGCTGGAGGCAAAGAAGGCTATACCTTCTATATTGACGGTAAAGATAATGGAGACGATAATACTTTTTATATCAAACGAACAGATACATACACCATTCGTGTGGTAGATGAAAATGGATGTGAATCAGAAGCTAACATCTACATCGAGTTTATAGATATTGAGATCCCTAATTTCTTTACACCTGAAGGTGATGGTACTAATGATTTTTGGTTGCCTAAAAACATTGAGCAATTCCCGAACATCTATATTAATATCTATGATAGATACGGACGTTTAGTATACAAATTACAAGACAACCCAGAAGGTTGGAATGGCCTATACCAAAATACCGATTTACCGACAGGTGATTACTGGTATATTATTAAACTAAACGGTGCTGATGATGATAGAGAATTTGTTGGTCACTTTACCTTATACCGATAAATAGCGTATACATTTAATTTTAAAATCCGAATAGATAGCCAAAAACTATCTATTCGGATTTTATTTTTCTGGTCTTGATTGATAACATCAAAAATAAAGAAGGCATACCACAGGTTTCAAGGCTCTCACAACAAAAAGTTTCTCTCTGAAACTAAGAAACCTAACTTTGTAAATATTCACATGTTTTATAAGGAGTATCTTAAAAAACATAGGTCCAAACGATGAAACACATTTTTATACTCTTTTTTTTATTGTTTATAGGCGCTAATTTAGTGCACGCACAGCTGAGCGATTTACACTATTTACCCCCTTTAAAACAAGGAGGTAATAACCAAGCAATACAACAACAGGCATTTTATCTATCTACTCCGGAAACAACAACTTTCACTGTCAATGCTTATTTAGGTACTAGTGCTACTCCTATCACTACATTTTCTTTATCCAAAGCTAGTCCCGCAGTATACAATCCTGGAAATAGTGACAACAATATATCTCTAGTCAGCAATGCTAATACAGGAATTGTTCTAAATAGTAGTGGTTTAAGATTTGAGGCGCCTAACGGCGAAGAATTTTATGTAAATTACAGAGGAATCTCTGGTTCGCAAGCAGCTTCCTTAACTTCTAAAGGAAGAGCCGCTATGGGCACCCGTTTTAAATGGGGAGGAGTTCCTAATCTCGGTACTCACGTATCAAAATCGAACACCGTGGGTATCATGGCTACCGAAAATAATACCTTGATTACGTTATCAGGATACGATCCTGATTGTGTTTTCAGGTTAGGAACCAACGCTTCTGGGATAACAGCAGATTCCTATCAAGTTACATTAAACGCCAATGAATCTTTTGTATTTGAGGCATATATGGGCAATACATTTTCTATAGCGCAAAGCCAAGGGTGGATTGGCGCTTCTATCGTTTCTGATAAGAATATTGTCATAAGTAATGGTTCTTTAAACTACGGAAGACAAGAAAATTCTTCAAATCGTGATGCAGGAATAGATCAACCTGTTCCTGAAAATAAATTAGGAAAGGAATATGTTTTTGTAAGAGGAAATGGCGGAACCAGTGGCGCTACAGAATTCCCGCTTATAATTGCAACTCAGAATAACACTGAAATTTATGTTAATGGAAGTACCACGGCACTTGCGACATTAAATAATGGCGACTATTTTGAAATACCTAGTAGCTACTATTCGTCTAACGTTATAGGAGCCAATATGTTTGTGTCTACTTCTAAAGATGCTTACGCATATCAATGTTTAGCTGGGTCTAGCGCAATATATACTCAAGGATTAAATTTTGTTGCTCCTGTCAACTGTCTTTTACCAGACATCATGGACAACATACCAGACATCACTAATGTTGCAGGCACAACACTTTCTGGTGGAGTAACCATCATTGCCTCTACCTCTACTCCTGATGCTAATATTACAGTAACAGATGGTACTGGTGCAGTAGCACTGCCCGCCCCATCGAGTGTTGCAGGAACTACCTTGTGGAAAACGTATTATGTTCCAGGATTAACTGGCGATGTAAGTGTTGAATCTACGGGACCAATTGCTGTTGGTTTTATAGGCTTTAATGGCGCTAGAGGTATTGCAGGATATTTTTCTGGTTTTGATACCGTTCCTGAAGTAGATCTGCAAGTAACTGGAGGCGGTTGTTTACCTGCTGCTGAGGTAGAAGTTGTAGATCCTAATTTTGATAATTATCAATGGTACGAAAATGGATCTTTGATTGCAGGAGCCAATAGTGCAACATATACCCCAAGCAGTGCCGGAGATTATTATGTGCGTGTAACAAAAGGAGGTTGCACCTATGATTCTCAACCCTTAACGGCCTATTATTGTGACCCTGATATTGTACTTAATAAAGATGCAGATCAAAATGTGGTATATGATGGTGATACCGTAACTTTTACCATTACTGTTGAAACCTTAGGAATAGATGCTGTTACCAATTTAGTATTGACGGATGTATTGCCTACGGGTCTAGAATTAATTTCATTTTCAGTTTCTAAAGGATCGTTTACTTACCCTAATTGGAATGTAGGCAGTATGGATTCTGGAGATTTAGAAACCTTAACCCTTGTCACTAAAGCTGGACTAGAAAATCTATATATCTCAACAGTAAATTATACAAATACCGTTTCTAATAATCAAGATCAAACCGATTCCAATACGACAACAGATGATCCTTCTGCGACAGTTACTGTAAATAAAACAGTCCCTACAACAGTCATTACAAATAGGAAAATCACCTATCGTGTGAATAGAAATTAACGTATCCTTCTTTCAAATTTTATTTTTTAAAGTTTTCTGTAACAATTAGTCTTCTAATTCGTCAAACAGACACAACCTTAAATAAATCAATTTTGAATACCATCTTAACAGTCTCCAACTTAACAAAAAAATTCGGGCCACTAGTCGCCGTTAATGATTTATCATTCACGATAGAAAAAGGAAATGTTTACGGCATCCTAGGTCCTAATGGAAGTGGTAAATCTACTACCTTAGGAATTGCCTTAAATGTGGTAAACAAGACTTCTGGAGCATTTAGTTGGTTCGATGGAAAAATATCTACGCACAACGCGTTGAAAAAAGTGGGTGCCATTATAGAAAGACCTAATTTCTACCCATATATGACGGCAGTACAAAACTTGAAATTAGTCTGTAAGATTAAAGAGGTTCCAACCACAAAAATTGAAGAAAAACTAGCGTTAGTTGGACTTTTAGAACGTAAAGACAGTAAGTTTAAAACCTACTCATTAGGAATGAAGCAACGCTTAGCAATAGCTTCTGCCCTACTTAATGATCCTGAAATTTTAATTTTGGACGAACCTACCAACGGTCTTGATCCACAAGGAATACACCAGATTAGAGAAATTATTAAAAAAATTGCATCACAAGGAACTACAATCCTTTTAGCATCGCATCTTCTTGATGAGGTAGAGAAAGTATGTAGCCATGTGGTTATTCTTCAAAGAGGAGTAAAACTTTATTCTGGAAGTGTAGATAACATGTTAGCAAGCTTTGGTTTTTTTGAGCTTAGAACGTCACAAGAACAAAACCTTCTCACCTATTTAGAAAGTGATAGTAGATTTGGAACTATAAAAAATGAAGATGGTTTAATTACCGCTTACCTCAAAGAAGATTTACGTGCAGAAGATTTAAATAAATTGTTATTTGAAAAAGGCATTATTCTATCACAGCTCTCTAAAAGACGTGAAAGCCTTGAAGAACAATTCTTGACAATAACAAAAAACGCTTAATTCTAAGTATTCCACACCACCTAAAAATCAATCTAAAATGATCCGTTTACTTCAAATAGAATTTATAAAACTTTGGAATAATAGAGCTAGTAAAGTACTAATAATAGCCTATTTCTTCTTGATTACAACGATTGCTCTTACTGCAGCTATTAAGTTTGACTTTGGTCCTTTCAAATTTCATCTAGCAGAGCAAGGAATTTTTAATTTCCCATACATTTGGCATTTCAACACATTTGTTACGGCCTTTTTTAAACTCTTTCTGGCCATTGTAATTGTTTCCATGATGGCAAATGAGTATAGCAATAAGACCATCAAACAAAACTTAATTGACGGACTATCGAAAAAAGAATTTATCCTTTCTAAATTTTTAACGGTACTTACATTTTCATTAATATCAACACTTTTCGTATTCATTGTTTCCTTAGCCTTAGGTTTAGCCTACTCAGATTTTACAGAAATCTCTATTATTTTTTCTGATTTAGAATTTATACTAGCCTACTTTATAAAACTAGTGGGGTTTTTCTCTTTTTGTTTATTCTTAGGGGTTCTAATAAAACGATCAGCATTTGCATTAGGGTTTTTAATTTTATGGCAAATTATAGAGCTTTTTATAAGAGGAATTATCCGCTGGCAGTTATTTGATGGGAAGACAACAGACATCATCATGGGCTTTTTTCCATTACAAGCAATGTCTAACTTAATTAAGGAGCCCTTCTCTAGATTTAAAGTGGTACAAAGTGCCGCTGCTGAATTGGGTCAGAAACTTGAATTAAACTATCACGTACACTGGTATGAACTTCTTATCGTAGTTTGCTGGACTGCTATTTTCATCTATTTATCCTATGCATTATTAAAGAAAAGAGATTTGTAGTATATTGTAGCGTCTGAGAAACGCACTGAAAATGAATAATGAAGAAGTAACCAACGCTATAAAGAGTATAGTTTTGGTTACTTCTTCTACTTCATCTGAGCGATAAAAACAGCAGCAGATGAAAAAACAGTATTTTAGTTTTCTATTTTTTATTATCACGTTCTTTACTGTTACGGCACAAAGCGAAACTTCTAATTGGTACTTTGGCTTTGGTGCGGGCATCCAATTTAATGACAATGGCTCAGTAACTCCTTTAACTAACGGAAAATTAAATACCCTTGAAGGCTGTACTTCTATTTCTGATGCTAGTGGTAATTTGTTAGCCTATACTGATGGTATTACCGTGTATAATAAAAATCATGAAATAGTTCAAAATGGAAGTGGATTGCGTGGCGATCCTTCTAGTACACAGTCAGCTATTATAGTACCTAAACCACAAGACCCCAACATCTACTACATTTTTACCGTAGATACTTCTGTATATGAAACTGATCCCGATTATGGCCTCAACTATTCCGTTTTAGACATTTCACAAGATGGTGGTAATGGTGCTATTATTGAGAAAAACAAAAATCTTCTTAGCGATAGTTCTGAAAAAATTGCTGGCGTCATTAAAGACTGTTTAGAACAATCTATTTGGGTAATAACCTTGGCTTCTGAAGATGGTTCCGTAGGTTTTTTTAATACCTATCATTGTTATGAAGTAAGCGCCGCAGGGATAAATACCAATGCTGTAAAAAACACTTTTCCGGACTTGTTACTTAGTGATCCAAGAGGTTACTTAAAACTATCTTCTGATGGTTCTAAAATGGTAAGTGCAAATGCCTATGACGGATTGTTTGTTTATGACTTTGACCCAAAAACTGGTATCCTTAGTAATCAACTACAAGTAACCGTTCCTGCTCCAAATACAATCTCTTACGGAGTAGAATTTTCTACGGAAGGTCAATACTTATATGTAAATACGTTCAATGATGAAGAGTTAAGTAGCGCTTCATTAATTCAATATGATCTTTATGCTTCCAATATTTCTGGTTCTGCTGTGGTAATAGACGAAAGAGAAGCGTATAGAGGTGCTTTACAAATGGCTGAAAATGGTAAAATATACCGTACGAACCCCAAAAGTTACGAAGAAGGAGTTTCTTTTTTAAGCGTTATTAACACTCCTAGCGCCAAAGGTGCTGCAGCAAACTATGTACATAATGCTGTTTCTTTGAATGGAAAAATTGCCATGCAAGGTTTGCCTCCTTTTATTCAATCGTTTTTTAATAAGATCGATTTAATTAAAAACCCTGATGGCACTACGAGTACTACATTAACTGTTTGTGAAAATGAATCCTTTATCCTAGAAGCCGATGATTACCCAGGAGCTACCTATCAATGGCAGAAAGATGGGACTCCTATTACCAACCCTGATCGTTATTTTTTAGAAATAAAAAATGCCTCTTTAACAGATGCAGGCAAATACAAATTAGAAATAACTTTAGCAGACCCAAAAGAATGTCCAATTATCGGAGAATCTACCCTCATCATAAACCCTGCTCCAATTCTAGAAATTTTACAGATTATTCAATGTGATATTGATGAAAATGATCCTGCAGATGGAATTACCTCTTTAAATTTAGAACAATCCTATAGCGCTCAAATATATCCTGAAGATTACGTATTTACTTTTTATGAGAGTAGTACCGCTTTAGCGAACAATGAAGCAATTAACAACCCTATAGGCTATAGAAATATCGTTCCTTTCAATCAAACACTTTATTACACCGTTACGAATGAATTTGGATGCTCTAGCCAAGGAATATTAGAGATTATCGTACAAGCAACTACAATAAACACCAATGTTAAAAGTCCGTTTTACACCTGCCAGACGAACCCTAACGAAACGATTATTGAAGGAATTTTTGATTTGGATGAAATTCGGTTCAACAGTTACACCTCCATCGATGCTACTTTCTACACCTCTTTAAATGATGCTTCACTGGAACAAAATGCGGTTTCAGGAACGCTTACAACACCATCTACTGATCTTTATGTTCGTCTTGAAAAAAATAATGAATGCCAAGGTGTAGAAGCTATCAAATTAATAGTTCACCCAACGCCATCGTTCACTTTTCCTGCAGAACATTATGTCTGTACTGATGGAACGCCTTTAGTCTTAAATGCCCCTACGGGATATGATAGTTATAATTGGGTAAAAATAGCACCTAATGCTGAAACTCAAATTAGCAATACTTCTGCAGTAACCATTTCTGAACCAGGTAATTTTAAATTAGAATTAGGATATTCATATACCACAAATGGCGAAACAACTAATTGCACAAACAGTGTAGATTTCCGTGTTATGCCCTCCAACCAAGCATTGATAAAAAGTATCGTGATAAAAGATATTTCCGACTATAATACCGTGGAAATACTTATTTCTGGAGATGGAGATTATGAATATTCCATGGATGGAATTACCTATCAAGACCATCCTAAATTCTTAGATATAGCACCAGGTTTAGCTACTGTTTATGTTCAAGATAAAAGAGGCTGCGGAATTACGACCGAAGAAATTTCCATTATAGGGTATCCTAAATTTTTCTCTCCAAATGGAGATGGAACAAATGACTATTGGCAAATAATTGGGGCTAATGAGCAGTTTCAAACGGATAGCAAAATAACTATTTTTGATCGTTATGGAACCTTAATAGCCACTACCACTCCTACAAGCGAAGGTTGGAATGGCGATGCGAATGGAAAAAGTTTACCCGCGTCTGATTATTGGTTTAAAGTAAATCTTGAAGACGGTAGAGTTTTTACGGGGCACTTTGCTTTGAAACGATAAATTGAGTTAAAAATAAGAGCAACTGTGACTCTTTATTTAAGCTTCCTTTCGTAATTTTATAGGATGAAATTTAAGGTCGTATCAGAATTCAAACCTACTGGAGATCAGCCTAGTGCTATAAAACAACTCGTTGAAGGTATAAACACTGAAGAAAAATATCAAACTTTATTGGGTGTTACGGGTTCAGGTAAAACATTTACTGTTGCCAACGTCATTGAAACTGTTCAGAAACCAACACTCGTTTTAGCGCATAATAAAACTCTTGCTGCACAATTATACTCTGAATTCAAACAGTTTTTCCCTGAAAATGCGGTAGAATATTTTGTATCCTATTATGATTACTATCAGCCAGAAGCTTATATTCCTTCATCCGGACTTTACATTGAAAAAGATTTATCTATCAATGAAGACATTGAAAAACTTCGCTTAAGCACTACTTCTTCTTTATTATCAGGAAGGCGTGACGTTATCGTTGTAGCATCTGTGTCTTGCTTATATGGTATAGGAAACCCTGTGGAATTTCAGAAGAACGTTATTTCTGTACATAAAGATCAAGTAATTTCTAGAACAAAATTCCTTCATCAATTGGTGCAAAGTTTATATTCTAGAACTACAGCTGATTTTAGAAATGGAAATTTTAGAGTAAAGGGAGATGTGGTCGATGTATTCCCAAGTTATGCAGATCACGCATTCCGTATTCACTTTTTTGGAGATGAGATCGAGGAAATTGAAGCTTTTGACCCTTTAAAAAACACAAAATTAGAGAGTTATGAGAACCTGAATATCTATCCTGCAAATATGTTTGTGACTTCTCCTGATATCTTACAAAATGCTATTCACCATATTCAGGATGATTTAGTAAAACAGCTTGATTTTTTTAAAGAAGTAGGCAAACCTCTAGAAGCTAAGCGACTAGAAGAACGCACTAATTTTGATTTAGAAATGATTCGCGAATTAGGTTATTGTTCTGGTATTGAAAACTATTCGCGCTATTTAGACGGGAGAGAGCCTGGAACTAGACCTTTCTGTTTATTAGACTATTTTCCAGACGATTATTTAATGGTGGTCGATGAAAGTCACGTAACCATTTCGCAAGTACACGCCATGTATGGGGGTGACCGGTCCAGAAAAGAGAACTTAGTGGAGTATGGATTTAGATTGCCTGCTGCAATGGATAACAGGCCTCTTAAGTTTGAGGAGTTTGAAGCCTTACAAAATCAAGTTATTTTTGTGAGTGCTACTCCCGCCGATTATGAATTACAGTTAAGTGATGGTGTTTTCGTAGAACAGATTATTAGACCTACAGGGCTTTTAGATCCCATTATTGAGGTTCGTCCTAGTTTAAATCAAATTGATGATTTAGTGGAAGAAATACATCAGCGGAATGAAAAAGATGAACGTACTTTAGTTACAACACTTACTAAGCGTATGGCCGAAGAATTAGCGAAATACTTGGATCGTATCAATGTACGCTGCCGTTATATTCATAGTGACGTAGATACTCTTGAGCGTGTTGAAATCATGCAAAATTTAAGAAAAGGTATCTTTGATGTCCTGATTGGAGTAAACCTATTACGTGAAGGCTTAGATTTACCAGAAGTATCCTTAGTTGCTATTTTAGATGCGGATAAAGAAGGGTTCCTACGTAGTAATCGCTCTTTAACCCAAACGGTGGGTAGAGCGGCTAGAAACTTAAATGGTAAAGCGATAATGTATGCGGATAAAATAACAAAAAGCATGCAGCAAACTATTGATGATACAAACTACCGAAGAGAAAAGCAAATAGCTTACAATACCAAACACAATATGGTACCTAAAGCTTTGAATAAAAGTTTAGATAGCGTCTTAGCAAAAAACTCGGTATCTACATACCATTTTGAAAAGGAAGTAGCAAGAGCTGCTGAACCTGATTTGGATTATTTAACCAAAGAACAAATTGAAAAAATGATTCGTGAAAAACGAAAAGATATGGAAAAAGCAGCAAAAGAATTAGACTTTATGCAAGCTGCCAAACTACGTGACGAAATAAAAATGCTACAGAAACAGGAATAAAAAAAGCGCCTCGGAAAACTACCGAAGCGCTTTGAACTAACCAACTTAAACCAACCATTATGAAAACCTCTCGGTCTACACAATGCATTCTGCATTACGCCAATTCTATTAATCTTTTTGGCTTTGGTAATGCTTCTTCTTTTTTCGGAAGATTAAAACTTAATATTCCATTTTCGTAATTTGCATTAATAGCATCTTTATTTACCGAATCTGGTAAGGTAAATGCTCTTTTAAAAGATGAAAAAGAATACTCTTTCCTAGTGTATTTTACTTTATTCACTTCTTTCTCATCTGAAGCTTCTTCTTTACTTTCAAATGAAACAGTTAATAAATCATTATCGATTTCAATTTTAAAATCTTCTTTTTTTCTTCCTGGAGCTACTAATTCCAAAACAAAAGAAGTATCATCTTCTCTGATATTAACTGCAGGTCCTTTAGCATTTAATACTTCTGCTCCACCAAACCAATCTGGCTTGAATATTTCATTCATTAATGCTGGAATTGAAACTACATTTTTGTGTGCTGTACTCATAACTATATATTTTTAATTAGAATTATTTGTTCTTTGGTTTACAATAAACAAAATACATACCAACACACGATAAATGCCATTTTGTCCACTTTCCAACGTTTATTAATGACATAATGTCGTTTTTATGTGATTTTTCTATAAATAAATTATTTGAAGCGTCTATTTCTAAGATGGATTAGCAGGAAACAAATAGAAAAAGCAAGAATTTTAGTATAAAATAGTACCTTGCAGCAAAATTATAGTATATGACTAATAATGATATTCTTAAGAAGCTAAGAGTAGCACTGATGTTGAGAGATGATGAAATTGTAGACATTTTAAAACTTGTAGATTTTAAGATATCTAAAGCTGAGCTTGGTGCATTTTTCAGAAAAGAGGATCATCCGAATTATATGGAATGTGGAGACCAAATACTCCGAAACTTTTTAAATGCACTTGTAATTCACTTTAGAGGTACCAAGGAAAACCCTAAAAATCCAAAAGCTGAATTAGCTGCTATAAAAAAAGGTCCACAAGCAAAAAAAGGATACGATCCTGACTTCAAAGCAAAACAAGAAAAAAAGGTAGATAAAAACGTTATCCACGGAAATTATAAAAACAAAAAAAAATCCTGAGTTGCCTCAGGATTTTTTTTGTAATCAACATAAATGAATTACTTACTCTGTAATTCTTACTGGTACAGTGTAGGTTCTTCCTTCTCGGTAATCTTCTAGACTTACTTTTTGATAATTTAATTTCGCTTTTACAAACTGCTCTACTGCCTTACTATTTGTGGTTACAGATAATACAACAATTTCTCTATCCTCATTCAAGGTAAAAAGAACATTTGCGGTTAAATCGTCCTCAACAATTAAAGAACTATTACTTAACAAAGTTGCAATTTGAGTCGATAAATTATTTTTAGGCTCCTCTGATTTCTTTTTGTCATTTGCTAAAACTGATCCTGTTAATAGTAATAACGCACTTACGAATACTAGACTTAATTTTTTCATGATAATTTGTTTTAAGATTGATAATTGATTAATTGATGATATTAGAAAGACGCTTCAGAAACTATAATGTTACACTCGAATTTCATTTTAACACTTCCTTAACCTCACTAAGCAATTTCTAATTTCATTTCAAAATTAGAAGTTATCACTACTTAAAACTAACTATTAGAGAAGGCTTAACGTACATTTAAACCAATTAACAATAGCTTAAAAGACAAGCTTTTTATTACTGAATTTTCTTACATAAACATAATTCAAGAAACTAGTGATAAGTATAAACTATTGTCAATAGTTTCCTTAAAAAGGATGAATTAAATTCAATGAATATTCCAATAGTATGCAAACAAAAAAAATGGGCAATGTTAAGATAACATTGCCCATTTTAAAAATATATTTTCTGAGTTATAGCACTACTAACCCAATACAGCTTTAACTTTATCTGCAGCTTCTTGGAATTGTACAGCAGACTGTACATCTAAACCAGAATTATCAATCAATTCTTTTGCTAAATCAGCATTTGTTCCTTGCAAACGAACAATAATTGGAACATTTATAGTTCCCATGTTCTTATACGCATCAATCACACCTTGAGCAACACGATCACAACGAACGATACCACCAAAAATGTTAATCAAAATTGCTTTTACTGCAGGATCTTTTAAGATAATCTTAAAAGCAGCCTCAACACGAGCAGCATCCGCAGTACCACCAACATCTAAAAAGTTAGCTGGCTCACCACCTGCTTGCTTAATTAAATCCATTGTTGCCATTGCTAAACCAGCTCCGTTAACCATACACCCAACGTTACCATCAAGATCTACGTAATTTAAACCTAAAGCTCCTGCTTCAACTTCAATTGCATTTTCTTCACGAAGATCACGCATTTCTGCATATTGCTTTCTTCTGTAAAGAGCATTATCATCTATAGATACTTTAGCATCTACAGCCATAATTTTATCATCCGAAGTTTTTAAAACTGGATTGATTTCAAACATACTTGAATCACTTTCAACATATGCTTTATATAAAGATGCTACGAACTTTGTCATTTCTTTAAAAGCGGTACCAGACAAGCCTAAATTAAAGGCAATCTTACGTGCTTGAAAAGGCAATAACCCCGTTCCAGGATCAATTTCTTCTGTAAAAATTAAATGAGGTGTTTTTTCTGCCACTTCTTCGATATCCATACCACCTTCAGTAGAATACATAATCATATTTCTACCTGTACCACGGTTAAGGACTACAGACATATAAAACTCTTTAGTCTCACTAGCGCCTGGGTAATAAACATCTTCAGCAACTAATACTTGATGTACTTTTTTACCTTCAGCAGAAGTTTGAGGCGTAATCAAATTCATTCCAATAATTTGTCCTGCAATTTCTTCAACCTCTTTTAAGTTTTTAGCCAATTTAACACCACCACCTTTTCCGCGGCCACCAGCGTGAACTTGTGCTTTTATAACGTGCCATCCAGTTCCTGTTTCTGCTGTTAATTGCTTTGCAGCATCTACAGCTTCTTTTGCATTATGAGCTACAATTCCTCTTTGGATACGTACCCCAAAACTTGCTAAAATTTCTTTTCCTTGATATTCGTGAAGATTCATAAGTAAATCGTGTCTTTATTTAATGATGACAAAAATAGCAAACCATTGCTAATTACCCTAATGAAATTAGAAAGCTATTTCCTTAAATTTTAAATAATCAACAAAAAATATCATATTCACCCTATTATTAGCTGAAAAATAGTGTCAATTTTCTCACAGGAAGTCCTAAAAACCATGATGAATGCAAATGGTTCTATTAAAAAGGACTACATCACCCCCAAACCGATAAGCAGATGTTATAAATAAAACAATTTGTTGTATTTTGGTTTTTTGATGTTTTATTTTGTTCAGAACGAAGAAGAAGTATAGATTTGCTTTAAAATTATATTGCAATGACGAATCACGATTTATTGAACATAGCAAAAACCTACGGAGATCCGGTTTATGTGTATGATTCTGAAAAAATTACAGCTCAGTTCAACAGGCTTACAAATGCCTTCAGTGGAGTTAAAAAATTGAAATTAAATTACGCCGCCAAGGCTTTATCAAATATCAGCATATTAAAACTAATGAATAGCCTTGGTAGTGGGTTAGATACCGTTTCTATTCAAGAAGTACAATTAGGACTTTTAGCAGGTTTTAAACCTGAAAATATCATTTATACACCTAATGGCGTTTCTTTAGAAGAAATTGAAGAAGCTGCAAAATTAGGCGTACGCATTAATATTGATAATCTATCTATTTTAGAACAATTCGGAAGTAAATTCCCTAAGGTCCCGGTATGTATTCGTATTAATCCGCATGTAATGGCTGGAGGAAATGCCAACATTTCAGTAGGACATATTGATTCTAAATTCGGAATTAGCATTCATCAAATTCCACATTTATTACGTATTGTAGAACTTACACAAATGCATATCAATGGTATTCACATGCACACAGGAAGTGATATCTTAGATATCGATGTGTTCCTTTATGCTTCTGAAATACTCTTCGAAACCGCTAAGAATTTTAAAAATTTAGATTTTATTGACTTCGGTAGCGGATTTAAAGTTCCTTATAAGGATGGTGATATCGAAACAAATGTTGAGGAATTAGGAAGTAAATTAACAGAGAAATTCAACGAATTTTGTAAAGAATACGGCAAAGAATTAACCTTAGCATTTGAGCCTGGGAAATTTTTAGTGAGTGAGGCTGGGTATTTTTTAGCAAAAGTAAATGTAGTAAAACAAACGACTTCTACTGTTTTTGCTAGCATTGATTCTGGTTTTAACCACCTGATTCGTCCAATGTTATACGGATCATACCATCAAATAGAAAATATATCTAATCCAGAAGGCAGAGAACGCTACTACTCTGTTGTGGGCTATATTTGTGAAACCGATACTTTCGCGAGTAATCGCCGTATCAATGAAATATCTGAAGGTGATATTCTTTCTTTTAAAAATGCTGGAGCATATTGTTTTACCATGGCCAGCAACTATAATAGTAGATTTAGACCCGCAGAAGTTTTATGGCATAACGGAGAAGCTGTCTTAATTCGTGAGCGCGAAACTTTAGATGACATCATCAAAAACCAAGTAGATGTGAAAAATCTTTTTTCTAAAAAAGAAAAAGCAACTGCCAAATAATAAAATAGTATACTACGTATTTAAAAAAATCCTGCAATGCAGGATTTTTTTTGTTTTACATTGTTTTACTATTTCCTAAAAATAAAATAGAAATTAAAACGTTATTTTTATACAAGTTTAGAGACTAAACAATCAAATAGCACAAAATGAAATCATTCTTATACACTTTCTTTATCGTTAGCATGCTAAATATATTTACCACAAATGCTCAAGAAGTTACATGGTTATCCTGGGAAGAAGCTGCTAAACTAGCCGAAACAGATAAAAATCCGAAGAAAATATTTATAGACGTATACACCGATTGGTGTGGATGGTGTAAAAAAATGGATAAAGATACTTTTCAAGATGCTACAGTAGCCGCCTATATGGAAAAAAACTTCTATATGGTGAAACTAGATGGTGAAGGAAAAGAGCCCATAGAATTTAAAGGAAAAACTTTTAAGTTTATTCCATCCGGTAGAAATGGCTACCACGAATTTGCCGCTGCTTTAATGCAGGGTAAATTAAGCTACCCGACGACCATATTTCTTGATGAAAAAATGAATATGCTCTCTCCTATTCCAGGATATCAAAAGGCGGAACCTTTTTTAAATATTGCGAAGTATTTTGGAGATAATATCTATAAAGAAAAAGATTGGAAAGCCTATTCCGAAGGAAAATAAAAATATTAATTTACTTTTTGAGCCCATTCTGTCCATGATCCATCATAGACAGAATTTTTTTTATCCAACACTAAAGTGCTTGCTAGTAAAACAATACAAGCGGTAACACCTGAGCCACAACTAAAAATCAACGATCTATCCTCCTTTTTAACGGACTCAAAAATTGGTTCTAGTGCTATTTTAGATTTAAATTTTCCATGATCAATAACGGTAGTGTATGGAATATTGACCGAATTAGGAATACTCCCACTACGTAAATCTTTTCGTGGCTCCAATTCAGTACCATTAAAGCGCCCTTGAGAACGCGCATCAATCAATAAAGCATTACCCGTCTCAGAATTCGCGAATACAGTTTCAAAATTAACAACGCAGTCTTGTTGTAACATTGCTTTGAAATTACCAACTACAATGGGTCTAACGAGACTCTTTTCAATAGGGTAATTGCACTCCTTCCAACTAGGTAATCCTCCATCAAGAACTGCTACATTTTCATGCCCCATTGCTTTAAACATCCACCAAACCCTTGGACTCCAATAAACCCCTAAAGTATCATAAACAACAACTTTACTAGAAGTATTAATTCCTAGTTTCTGACATTCTTTTTCAAATTGCACAGCACTGGGCAGCATATTAGGCAACGTACTTTCGCTATCCGAAAAATCGTTTTTTAAATCAAAAAGCCGCGCTCCAACAATATGATCTTGATCTGAATCTATCTTTGAGCCAGAAGCATTCATTACGGCACTAGCCTCCAAAATAACTACATCCGTATCCTTTAAATGATTCTTTAACCAAGCACCAGTAACTAATGAGTCCATAATAATTAAATTTTAGTCATAAAAAAAGAGATAACTAAGTTACCTCTTTTTCTATACATTTTTTAAAGCTTGACTTACCTACTATAATTAGGAGATTCTTTTGTGATGGTTACATCATGTGGGTGACTTTCGTTAATACCACTAGCTGTAATTTTCACAAATCGTCCAGTATCCTGGAGAGTCGCAATATCTTTAGCGCCGCAATAGCCCATCCCTGCTTTAAGTCCACCAATAAATTGATGAATACTTTCAAACAAATCGCCTTTATACGGGACACGTCCCACAATACCTTCTGGAACTAATTTTTTAATATCATCTTCTACATCTTGGAAATAACGGTCTTTTGAACCTTGTTTCATTGCCTCAACAGAACCCATTCCGCGATAAGATTTGAATTTTCTTCCTTCATATATGATCGTTTCTCCTGGAGATTCTTTTGTACCTGCCAAAAGCGAACCTAACATCACTGTATCTGCTCCAGCCGCAATAGCCTTAGGAATATCACCTGTATATCGGATTCCTCCATCTGCTATCACAGGAACACCACTACCCTTAATCGCAGCAGCTACTTCTAATACTGCAGAAAATTGAGGAAAACCAACTCCTGCAACTATTCGTGTTGTACAAATAGAGCCTGGACCAATACCTACTTTTACAGCATCTGCACCAGCTTCTACCAAATATTTAGCTGCAGCTCCCGTAGCTATATTCCCTACGATAACATCTAAATCTGGGAATTTTGCTTTTACTTGCTTTAAAACCTCAACTACCCCTCTGGTATGTCCATGTGCAGTATCAATCACCACAGCATCAACACCCGCATTTACCAATGCTTCTGCTCTTTCTACTGCATCAGCAGTGACTCCTAAAGCAGCAGCTACTCGCAAGCGACCATATTGATCTTTGTTTGCGATAGGCTTTTGAGTAAGCTTCGTAATATCTCTAAAGGTTATTAAACCAACTAGCTTATAGTCTTTATCTACAACAGGAAGTTTTTCAATTTTATTTTCTTGTAAAATATCTTCAGCCTGTTCTAGTGAAGTGCCTTCTGCAACTGTCACTAAGTTTTTAGTCGTCATCACCTCAGAAATAGGGCGATCATTATTTTTTTCAAATCGTAAATCACGATTGGTAACAATACCTATTAATTTACCATCACCATCAACAATAGGAATACCACCTATTCCATATTCTTTCATGTTAGCTTTAGCATCACGAACAAATGAATTTAATGGCAAGGTTACCGGATCTATAATCATTCCGCTTTCTGCCCTTTTCACTTTACGAACCTTCATTGCTTGTTGTTCGATAGTCATGTTTTTGTGCAAAACACCAATACCACCTTCTTGAGCCATAGCAATTGCCATTTTGGACTCAGTAACCGTATCCATAGCTGCTGAAACTATTGGAACATTAATGGTTATGTTACGTGTAAATTTTGCTTGTATATTTACTTCTCTTGGAAGTACTTCAGAATAAGCTGGGACTAAGAGTACGTCATCGTAAGTGAGACCTTCTCCAACTATTTTATCAAGATGTGCTTGCATGGCAATTAAAGATTAATTGCGTGCAAATATACGATTAATATTAATTAAAGGCGCAAACGGATTATAATCTTTACAGTAAGCTTTGTTTTTATAAGAAGATCAACAAACATGTTCACGAATCAAACCGACTTGTAAACACCTATGGTAATAACAATCTGTACAATCGTTTAAATAGCTACCCTTCGCACCCCCCAACAACAGTCAGAATTAAAAATTTTAACACTATTATTTAAATTTAGTCTAAATAAACTTAGGATATAATTATTCCATGTAATAAGTTTGTGATTTAATTAACGAAAAGATTCCATGAAAAAATTTCTAGTATTATTGCCTTTCTCTTTCTTCGTATTTGCATGCTCAAATGACGATGAAAACAATTCATCAAGCAACGATGAAATTACTGCTGCTTCTGTTGTTGAAAATTACGCGAACTTAGTGTACGAATCATATTCCGACAGCTATGATGCTGCTGTACTCATGCAGACTGCTATCACCACATTTACAGAAACACCTACAGAAGACAATTTTACTGCAGCCAAAGATGCTTGGTTGAGTGCTAGAGAATATTATGGGCAAACGGAAGCCTATAGAGAAACTAACGGACCTATTGACACCGAAGGAGAATCTTGGTCTATTGGGAATGAAGGACAAATGAATGCATGGCCAATTGATGAAAGTTATATTGATTATGTCTTAACAGGAACAGAATCTTACGCTGGTGATTACAATAGTATTATTGGTGATGAAACCTATTCCATTACAGAAGAAGCTTTAGCTGGCTCAAATGAAGGTGTTGATGATAAATCTATAAGCACGGGATGGCATGCTATTGAGTTTTTACTTTGGGGCCAAGATAATACTGCTCCTGCTGAAGATTTGCCAGGGCAACGTTCTTACACAGACTATACTATTGCTGAAAATGCTGATCGTAGAGCTCAATATTTAACTGTTGTCACAAACCTTTTAGTAAACGACTTAAATGATTTAGTTAGCACTTGGAATGAAGGTGGCACCTATAGAACTGTATTTGAAGCACTAGATACTGACACAGCATTACAACAAGCTATTAACGGTGCTTTTTTTATTGCTGGAGACGAATTAAGCTCTGAGCGTATGATTGCCCCAGTTGATTCAACAGATGGTATTGATGCTTCAGGTCAAGAAGACGAGCACTCTTGTTTTTCTGATAATACACAACGCGATGTTTACGCAAACGCACAGGGTGTACTAAACGTAATTTATGGCTCTTACAGCACAATAAATGGCGCTTCATTTATTGATTTAGTAAAACAAACTGATCCGGCGCAAGCAGCTACACTTGAAGCTGCCGCAAGTCTCGTGGCCACTAGAGCCGCCCTTATTGGTGATAATGCACAACCGTTTGATTACTTAATTACTCAAGAAACATCAGATAGTACAGATGGTCCTGTAATGCAATGTGTTGTTGCTTTATTTGATTTAGCTAATGAAATTAGTGCTTCAGCATCCGTATTAGGAATAAATCTTAACTAAATACACTTTAGGATTATTCTAAGGTAGTAAAAAGTCCCGGAATTTTTATTTCGGGACTTTTACCATAGTGTTATTTACTAAAAATCAATCAATTTGAAAAAACATATTACATTCATTTTCCTTATAGCTTTGAGCCTTTTCTCCTGTACTACAGAAGACGATAACTACATCACCTTTGAAGACTTATATGAAGAAGGAGAAGAATTTTTAACCGGTGAATTAGGTGTAAATAGCACCAGCGCCAATGCGTTTGGATTTGAAGTAGACGGCCTCACTTTTACGGAAATTGGAGCTTTTTCTACGGGAAATTCATTATTCAATCAAAACTGGGTATCTGCACCCGCGTCAACAACAGCCAGAGACGGATTAGGACCAACATTTAATGCGCGTTCCTGCGCCGGGTGCCACTTTAAAGATGGTAGAGGAAGCCCCTTAGTTAATGGAGAAGATTCTAGTGGTTTTTTAATGCGAATAAGTTTACCTGGTCAAGATTTATTTGGAAATGCGAATCCTGTAGCGGGTTACAACACACAAATACAAGATAGAGCTAATAACGGTGTGGACTATGAAGCTAAGGTGAATGTCACTTATGAAATACTAAATGGCGCATATCCTGACGGGAATACCTATGAGTTACAAAAACCAATATATTCATTTTCTGATGAGAAATTTGGTAGTTTGGAGGGCATATTAACCTCACCACGAGTAGCACAACAAACCATAGGACTTGGTTTTGTAAATGCCTTACCTGATGATCAAATATTACAATTTGTAGATGAATTTGATGCTGATGGGGATGGAATTTCAGGAAAAGCAAATTATGTTTGGAACGTCGAAGAAAACACAACCACACTTGGTAAATATGGATGGAAAGCTAATGCTCCAAGCTTAAAGCAACAAATAGCTGGTGCTTTTCACGGAGATATGGGTCTTACCAGTTCCCTATTCACCGAGCAAGAATGTCCTTCCCCACAACAAGATTGTGCTGATGCTGTAAATGGGGGTGAACCCGAAATAACAGATTCGCAATTAGAAAAAGTAGTATTCTACCAAGCAACTTTAGCAGTGCCTAATAGAAGAAACTATGAGGATTTATCGGTATTAAAAGGGAAAGCGAATTTTACTGAAATAAACTGTATTGGTTGTCACCGCATCAATCAAACCACTGGAATTTCTGAAATAGCCGCTGTTTTAAACAATATTACCATAAAACCATATTCTGACTTTCTACTGCACGATATGGGAGCGGAGTTAGCAGACAATAGACCAGATTTTTTAGCTAGTGGCAGTGAATGGCGTACGCAACCACTATGGGGTATTGGTTTAATTTCTACTGTAAATAACCATACCTTCTTCTTACATGACGGTCGTGCAAGAACTATTGAAGAAGCTATTCTGTGGCATGGCGGTGAAGCAGAAAATAGTAAAAATGCTTTTAAAGAATTATCTCAAGAAAAAAGACAACAAATTATAGATTTTGTAAACTCACTCTAAATCATGAAAAAAATAATCTTCAGCCTTATAACTCTCACTATTATCTTGATCTTAGGTTGTGACAATGATGATACTACTAGCGCGTCTGATTTTGACGTTAACCTAATGTTTAGCGATTTAGCGCACAACAATATTCTACCAACTATTGCTAATTTTGTGACCGAAGCCAACGCCTTACAAGCAGCAGCAAGCAAGTACACTAATGCTACTACAGAAGCTAATTTGGAAAGTCTAAGACAGCAATGGAAGCTTACAGCTATTGTTTACGAGAAAACGTACACCTACAATATTGGTAGTGCCAAAGATCAGTTTGTACATAACTCTATTTATAACTGGCCTACCGTACCAAGATCTGTGGAATATTTTATAACAGAAAATAATACTATTGACGAGGCATTAATGTTAACCATAAGTCCACAAGTAAAATCTTTAGCCGCCTTAGAATATTTATTATTTGCAGACGATTTAGTAACCACTAACGCTGCTTTTCTAGCTTCCGAAAAACGTAGAGATTATTTAAGATTATCAAGCACCTATGTAACTTCTCGTGCAAATTTATTGTTTAGTATTTGGGATAGTAGCGGAGAAAATTACACGAGTACATTCCTTGAAAATAGTGGTAGCGGCATTTCTAGCTCTTTAAATTTATATTACAACGGCCTTTACAATACTATTGATGTTACTAAAACCACCAAAGTTGGGAAACCTGCTGGGTTAGAAAAATCAGACCTAGTAAACCCAGAACTAGCACAAGCATTTTACAGCAATACCTCTTTATCAATTATTGAAGCAAATATAAAAACTGTGGAATTGGCCTACTTTGGATCTACTAACACTCTTGCGCTAGATGACTATGTACTCTCTATCAGCAAAAATGCCACTTTAAATACTACCATTCAAGCTAAATTTACCGAAATATACAACGCAATTGATGCTATTCCTGTTCCGTTAGACGAGGCCGTAACTAGCAACCACACCGAAGTTGAAATCCTACATACAAAATTGAATGAGCTACAGGTTTTATTTGCCGTAGATGTACAAAGTATTTTATCTATAATTATTACTACAACAGATACTGACGGGGACTAAAATTTAAACTGTAACGTAGTATAAAATGTTCTTGGCTGGGAAGGCAATATACCAGGCCCTGGATACCCTGTAGCTCTACGGGTAAAATAACTATTATCTAAAAGGTTATTTACCCCTGTCTCTAATTTGAAATATTTATAAGCGTAAGACAATGAAAAATCTAAGATATCATACGCCGGTATCTCACCGACGATACCACTTTGACTATCAAAATCTCTTGGAGAATTGGTGGCATCTGTAAATTGACTACCTAAATACGTATACTGTAAACTCCCCAATAGGTCTTTATATCCAAAATTCAACCCGGTTTTGATATTATAATCAGGAATAAACTCTACTTTATTTCCTTCTACGTTGTTAGCTCCAGATGAAATATACTCGCTACCTGTAAATGCCATATTTACAAATACATTCAGCTTACCATTTTTGTTACTTGATAGTACTTCCCACAGATTGAAATCTAAAAAACTTTCAAAACCATAAGTTACCGCATCTCCAATATTTCCTCTAAACTGTTCTTGCTGAATATCACTAACTTCCCGTAAAACAACCCCTATACGATTGTCATAACGCAGTAAAAAAGCCCCTACATCATAAGAAAGCACATCTCCTAACCTTCCTCTTGCTCCCAAATCAAAAGTATAGCCACTTTCATCTGAAATATTAGGATCTACAACTAAAGACGGATTATTAATACGAATATCATTGAACGTAACCGATCTAAAATTTTGGCTAAAATTACCATACAATTCTACACCATTAAAAGGCTTATAACTTACCCCTACCCCTAGTAACACAAATTGACGTGAAAAATCTCTATTATCTGGCACCTCAATATTTAGAATTGGGTTACCTGCATTATCCAAGTTTATTTGCTTGTATGCTCCCTGACTCTCTGTTTTTATATATTCAAAACGAGCACCTGGCGTAATGGATAGATTATCTTTTATATTAAAAATGTTTTCAGCAAAGAGTGCTAAATTAAGGTTCGGAAATTCAAAATCGCTCTGCCTAGAATAATCGGGATATTCATCATCAGCAAAACCAAAATCGGCATCTGCTCCATTTGTCCCTGGCCCCTGACGTTCCGAATTCTTAGACTGATAGTATTTAGAACCCAATAAAAACACATGATCTCCATCTAGTAAATTGTAGCGAGTTAACACTCTTGCTTCTGCTCCCCAGTTATTAAAATTACCGACGATAAGCTCTCTTGGCGCTGTTATATCATCTTCTTGAGAAACTCTATTTTCTCTAAAACCTACCGATTTTCTAAAAGCATCTAAGGCAAATAAGTTAAGACTGAAATCTGTTTTATTTGAAAAGGAATGATCTAATCTCACGGAATATAATTTCCAATCTACATTAAACCAATTTCTTGTTCTATTGCTAAAAGTTGGATCATCTTCAAATTGCTGATCTGTTAGACCACCAGGCTGATGCGCCAAATAATTTAAATAACTAAACTCAAAGGTTAGTTTGGTTTTATCTGAAAAATTATGATTTACATGCAAATAGCCGTTATACGAATCAAATTCTGAATTTGGCCGAAAGCCATCTCCTGTTTTAAAATTATAAAAGGCATAATACTGTGTTTTACCCACCGTTCCTCCAAGACTATTAAAGCTGGTGAATAAATTATTAGAGCCCAATGTTTGTCTCGAAATCCACTCTATTTCTTTATCAGGGTTGGGTTGCTTCATCTTAAAATTAATAAGCCCCCCAAATTGAGTTCCGTATTGTAAAGATGCTGCCCCTCTAACCACTTCTATTTGAGCTACAGCTTCTGCCGGTGGCGTATAATAACTCTCAGGATATCCCAAAACATCTGCAGAAATATCATATCCATTTTGCCTTGTATTAAAGTTAGATGTACGGTTTGGGTCTAAGCCTCTACCTCCTATATTAAGCTGCAAACCAGCATCACTATTATCGTATATATTTAAACCAACTACCTGCGCATATAATTGCCTAGCAGTACCACTAGCAAGATTTGCTGTTAAATTTTCTACCAATACAACCTCACTTTTTTTACCTTCATAAATTGCAGTACCTTCTACTGCTTTTAATTTATTTAAGGCGAAAATCTTTTCTTTTCTAGCCACCAAAACGACTTCTGATAATTGCTCTCCAAGCGTTTCTAATGCGATATCTAAAGAAGTATTACCAGCAACTTCAATAGTTTGTTCTGATATGCTGTATTCAAATGAAAAAACAACAACTTTATAGGTTCCTGGCTTCACAGCACTGAATTGGAAAGTTCCGTCAGATGCACTAACAACTTTCTTTGATAACTCATAGATGTATACCTCTGCCTCTGCTACAGGTGCATTAGTTTCTGCGCTAGTGATTGTTCCTGAAATGGTAAATTGCGCCTGCGCTGAAGCGGTAAATAGTAAAAAAATTACCCCTATAATTGTTTTAAAGTCCTTTAATATCATCATTAAAATTAAGTATCCATTTTTTTGGCGCAAAAGAATCTTTTTCCTTTGCTAAATCTACTTTTGGGTCTACATAAGGCTGACTCAATCTTCCGTTTATAGCCACATAGCTTTCTACATACACTTCTATACTCTTTGAACCATTCTCTGAAAAATGATCTGCCAAATAATGCGCATATTGCAACATAAAATCAGGCTGCGTACTCATTTGCTTTTCCTGAAACGAGGTTAAAAAATCATTGTTATCAATTAAGAACGATTTTCCATTACTGCTATCAACAACCTTAAATTGTGCATAGCCTGCTTTTTCCATCAACATAACTCGCCATGAAAAACGATACCCTTCCTCTGTCCAGAAAAGCTCATTTTCATAAAGCAAATAACGCCATGGCAAAAGTAATTGTATTAAAAGAAATAGGCCTATTATTAGTAGTGGAATTTTACGGGGAGAACGTTGCGCCACTACCGAATTCTTTAACGGTTTTAATTTCAATAGCTTCGAAGCTTTATGGATTAATTTCTCATGAAAATCACTATCAAAAAAAATTAAAGCGCTTACAATCATCACAAAAGGAAATACACCTATAGGGAACAAAATTCTTGTAAGCACATGAAAAACTACCACCATAAAGAAACCAAACCAACGGGTGGGTTTGTATAGTAATAGAAATGGAATTGTCAAATCATAAAGGGCTCCTCCCCAACTAAAGGCGTAATGAACCCATCCTTTTTGCAGTAAACTCCCTAAGATCGGAAGATCATAATTAGAAGGCAACCATATTTTAAGCGGCATAGCATCTACCAACCAATCACTATTTAATTTAGCCAAACCTGCATAAAAATATACGATAAATAACATCACCTTTATGCAATCCACATTCCATTTTGGGATATATTCTTGATTTAATGAGTTGTCTAGATAAGCATCTAAAGAAAATCTTCTATTTGCAGGTAAAAATAACAATAGAAAACTAAGGCAACTTACAAAATAATAATGGTTAAGATATGTGGTCTTATCCATCAATTCAATATACGTAAAGCATAAAAAAAAGATGATAATACTGTACCTGTATTTATACCCTATTGCAATAAGAAATGAACTTATCAAACAAATGATGAATAAAGCATAGGTGTATATACCTAATGGCTTTATCCATTCAAAACCATAATAAGAAAAGAAAAATTTAGGCTGAATATATAATTTATCTACCCAACCGTAACTCAGAAACCTAAGGGTACTAAAAAACATCATTATTCCGAAAAAAACACGAAAGACCGCAAAATTAGCGGCCTTAGTTTCTTTACGGAAATAAGTATTGAAATACGCTTCCATTAGTCTCCGTCTGCATCAATAAAATCGACATTAATACTTAAGGCTTGAAGCATATCAACCTTAAGTAAAATTACATTACGTTGTAATTCATCATAAGTTTCCGTCATTTTAGAATTATCCGTAGTCACTTGAAGCGCTAAGTCATTCCCTAATTCCTCTGCTTTCGTTTTAGAAATCTCAAACTGATTGTTAATAAGCGTACTTAAGTCATCTCCATTCTTGATGGTATTTAAAAAATCTAAATATGCTTTTAGGCTTTCCCCTTCTGAAGCTGTTGTAAAACTTTTTCCATTAAAAAAGTCCTGAGACGCTGTGATTGCAGCAAGCAGTAATTCTTTTCCTATTTCTTTACTATATAGTGCTTCTACTTTTTCTGGTAATGGATCTACAGAGAATACACCTGCTGGAATTCCAATCTTACCTGCTCTCAACGATTTTTCATAGTAGAATAGAAAATCATTGACCAACTTATCTACAGAACCAGTTGCCGAAGAACTCGTACCCGCCACAAAAGTAGCTCTATAACTACCTTGCCAATCATTTAAAACTGTAGTTGACAGCTCTAAAACAGTATTAGTAAGTTCATTTAAATAGCCGTTATATCCTGTAGCAGTAGATTCTGAATTATAAAAAGCTACTATTTCTGCATCTGTAGCTGCCAAACCATTAATTAGGTAATCAATTGCTGGAAAACCTTGTATCGCTATATTTGAAGGCAATGAAAAATTATACGTATTATTACTTATATTTTCCTCAATGCTTGTTACATCCGTTGGATACACATTTAAACGATTTCTAAAGTTTAACTCCTCTGCTTTCCCAATCTCAAACATGGAAACACTTTGAAAAGATACATAAGCATCTTTCCATGCGCTACGTAAATTTTCTAGATTTTCTTCTGATGGAGTTTCCGTAAATACAGAAGAAGCTTGTACCATTACAGAAACGTCTGTATTAAAAGCGGTATATGCCGGAATAATAATATTATCTGCCCAATTTATAAGCATTGCACTGCGGTTGAAATTATCATCGCTCTCTTCCGAAGTACCTCCTCCATTATCACTTGTTGAACAAGCAAAAACAATTAAACTCAAAAGGATAATAAATCCCCAAACCTTTGTTCTTTTCATACTAACTTTTTTCAACAACCAAGCCTTATCGTATTAAATAAGGCTTGGTAATTTATATATTTTCTAATAAAATTTATTCAATACTAGCTGCTTGAGCTACTGTAAAATCAAACTCCGCAGCAATAGCTTCTGAAATATTTTCTATAGTATCAGCTTCTAAATCCCAAAGACCATTCTCACCATCTCCAGTAAGTTGCGAAAGTAACCCGTCTACTTCTGTCTTAATAAAGTAAGCATCGTTTGTTCCTGGCTTTCTTGTAAATCTAAGGCTATAAATAAATCCATAAGCTTCAGATAATGCGTGGAAAGAACCTGTTACTTCTTCATTCTCAATTTTAGTTTTTGCTTGCTGTAGGTAATAAATTCCTCTAACAGCAATTACTTTAGAAATATTCTCACGGATTATTTCTGCTTGTTCATCACGAACATCATAATCTTTAGCCACAATAGCTGCTCTACCTAATTTAAAAGCTTCAAAAATATCTGCTGCAATGGTTGAGAAATCTGTATCATCATTAACACGACCTGTATATTCGTTTAAAAACTTATCATCCTCACCAATTGTTAAGTTAGGATTTTCTGTGTTCTCAGAAGTACCATAAATGTACCCATAAGCTTCATCCCACTTATGCTCCATAGAGGTATATGTCTTTCCTTCTTCTAAAACATCATTATCATTATTAGCACGGTTACTCTCTGCGTCTAAAACAGAAGTACTTAAGTAATTATTTAAGATTTGATCTACCATTAATGCTCCTAATAATGATTTTGCAAACATTTGATTGTATTCCAATCCTTGAGCATTGACATATCTTGTAGAAGTACCATCTGCTATTTGACCTGCAACACCTGCAGCAGCAAGAACATTTTCATTAGGGAATACTTCATTGATTTGGCCCTCTATATACCCTGCAAATTCTCCTTTAATAATTGCAGCTTCTGTAGTATTTGCCGCAAAAAAGTCTGAAGAAGCAGCCACTTTACTCTCAATACTTTTATCAGAACTGTTCAAATCATCCTCTGAAAAATCAACTGCACCTTCTACATGAGCAAACATAGCTTTTATAGAAGCCTCTGTTGCGGTCTCAAAAGCTTTAAAGGCATCCGTAGTTTCTCCCGCCATTAAGATCCTTGTTGTCTGTCCGTCAAAACTCACTGTAGAAACGCCATCTCTTTCAAAGGTGTACAAAGTAGGGTTTGTAATATCCGCACCGTTATCTACAGAATCATTGTCATCATCATTATTACAAGAAACGAATAACATAGTTGCACAAAGTGGCAATAAAAATAATTTTTTCATAGTCAATGTTTATTAAGATTTAATATAAATAAACTTTCGGCTGCAAATATATTATCAAAAATGGACTTGACAAATTTTATTTATATTAAATCTAAATAAATGTAAAATTTAACATTTAGGCGGTATGTAAAGAGTAGCTTAATGATACTTAGAAAATAATTCAGTGGCCTTATTATAAGCTGCTTCAAAGACCATCCAATTAACATTACTATCTGCTTTAGCAGATGTGAAATAGGAAAGCATTTTTTCTGTAGGCATATTACCTGTTAACTCATCTTTTGCCATTGGACAACCACCGAAACCTTGTATTGCTCCATCAAACCTACGGCACCCTGCATTGTAAGCGGCATCTATCTTTTCATGCCATTTGGTAGGTGTCGTATGCAGGTGTGCTCCAAATTCTATATGAGGATATTTCGGTATTAGATTAGAGAAAAGGTATGTGATTTGTTCTGGAGTAGAGGTACCCACAGTATCTGAGAGTGATAGAATCTTAACGCCCATAGCTGATAATTTTTCCGTCCACTCCCCTACTATTTCCACATTCCATGGGTCACCATATGGATTTCCAAAACCCATAGAAATATAGGTAACCACTTCTTTATTGGAACTGTTCGCTACCTCCAGGATTTCTTTTAATATTTCAACAGACTCTGCAATGGTTTTATGCGTATTTCGCATTTGAAAATTTTCTGAAATAGAAAAAGGGTACCCTAAGAAATCAATACTCTCCTCTTTTGAAGCATCCTGGGCTCCTCTGACATTTGCAACTATAGACAATAACTTACTTTGTGTTTTAGATAAATCTAACAATGAGAGTACTTCTGAGGTATCAATCATTTGTGGAATAGCTTTAGGAGAGACAAAACTACCCACATCAATAGTATCAAAACCACAGCCTAACAAAGATTGAATATACTTCACCTTTTCTAGCGTTGGAATAAAAGTCTTTATTCCTTGCATAGCATCACGGGGACACTCTATTATTTTTACTTTGTTAGTCATAAAATCAATTGTAATCTATTTCAAAATTACTATTATTTATTTGAAAATAAGAGGTAGACACCAATCCCGATAAAAACAATAATCTGTAGCCACTTTAAAATAAAGCCTATTTTTTTATTAGATTTTATATATTTTGATACCATTCCTGATAATATAGCAACAAGAACAAATATACTTAATGAGACAAGAATAAAAATAAAGCCCAAAACATAAAATTGAACAACAGTACTCATAGCATCACTAAATAAGAAACCAGGAAAAAATGCTAAGAAAAATATAGTCACCTTAGGATTTAATACATTCATTATAAATCCCTGTTTAAAAAGTGCTGTTGCACTTTTTTTAGGAATGGTATTGGATTTCAAATCAATTTGCCCAGAACTTTTAAAAACTTTAAACGCCAAATAAAAGAGATATAAGGCCCCAAACACCTTAATGCCCGTTAAGATTAAAATATTCTCTTTTATTAAAGCAGAAACACCAAAAGCCAATAAAGTAGTATGGATTAAGCAACCAGTAACCAAACCAAAAGCCGTGGCTATTCCATCTTTTCTTCCATTTATTACACTTTGCATTAGCACATAAATGATATCTGGACCTGGTGTTATTGCCAGAGCCGCTGTTGCTATAATAAATGTATATAGGAGGTCGTAATTCAAGCCTAAAATTTAAAATAATGCTAAATATACCCTAAAAAGGCAAAACATTTAAGTCATATTATCCTATCTTACCTAAAAGATTTTTTATGAAGAAAGTAGCTTTTGCTTTAATCTTGCTTACGATCACCTCAATTTATGCGCAAGACAAACCGGTAACAAAAGAAAAAATGACCAACACTACAAACAACAATGAAGCGAAACTATTAAGACATGTCGTTTTATTTCAATTTAAAAAAAGCACAACTGCTGAAAAAATTAAAGAAATAGAAGTAGCTTTTCATCAACTACCTTCCAAGATTAAAGAAATTAATGGGTATGAATGGGGACTAAACAATAGTCCTGAAAATTTAAGTAAAGGCTTTACGCATTGTTTTTTTCTGACGTTTAAAAATGAAGAAGATCGTGCTAAATACTTACCACACCCCGATCACAAAGCTTTTGGAACACTATTAACACCGCACTTAGAAGATGTTCTAGTACTAGATTACTGGACCAACTAACTTCTTTTTAAAATAGCCTTATTAATTCTCTTTACTAAAGCGGGTCCTTCATAGATAAAGCCTGTCCATAGCTGAATTAAGTCTGCACCAGCATCTAGTTTCTCTAGCGCTTCTTCTGCAGAGGTAATTCCGCCTACCCCAATAATAGGAAATGCTTTATTACTTTTCTCTGACAAGAACCTAATGACCTCCGTACTTCTTTGCGCTAAAGGTTTTCCGCTTAAACCTCCTGCTTCCTCCAACAGCAATTGATGTGATTTTAAACCTTCTCTATTTATGGTGGTATTTGTAGCTATAATTCCATCAATTTTAGTAGTTGCTACAATATCAATAATATCCAACAATTGGCTATCTGTTAAGTCTGGAGCAATTTTAAGTAAGATTGGTTTTTCTTTTACCTCTTTTTCTGTAGCTATTTTTGTATTCTCTGCCTTTAATTGATTTAGTAATTTAGTCAAAGGCTCTTTATCCTGTAGCTCCCGAAGCCCTGGAGTATTTGGCGAACTAACGTTTACGACAAAATAGTCTACATGATCAAAAAGAGCTTCAAAGCAAATAAGATAATCTGAAGTTGCTTTTTCGTTAGGGGTAATTTTATTTTTACCAATATTACCACCTACAATAACGCGATGTTCTTTTTTTAGCTCAGCTACAGCTTCTAAAACTCCTAAATTATTAAACCCCATTCTGTTAATAATCGCCTGATCTGCCTTAAGTCTAAAAAGTCGCTTTTTAGGATTTCCCTCTTGTGGTTTTGGCGTAAGGGTACCTATTTCTATAAATCCGAATCCGAAATCCGATAACTCGTTATATAGCTTTGCATTTTTATCGAATCCCGCTCCTAATCCTACTGGATTTTTAAAAGTAAGACCAAACAATTCACGTTCCAACTTCTTATCCTCTATAACATAGATTGCTCTAAAGATTTTTGAAAAACCAATTTTACCCAGAAGATTAATCATAAAAAAAGAAAAATGATGAATTTTCTCTGGATCAAACAAGAAAAATATAGGGCGTAGAATAAGTTTGTACATGAAAGGCTAAAATTTTCACAAAAATACAAACATCAACAAAGAACTTCACCAGTTACTCTTAATTTTATTAACACAACAATACACCTTATTCTATAAGTTTCTCAATTGGTGTTCTTTTTGCAGATTCACACAGTAATTGATAGCGTTCATATTGTTTTTCGTTGAATAATGAAATCAATTTTTGATCATAACTCACTGTAATTGCAAACATTTTATCTTCTAATTCCTTATGCTTCTTAGCAAGAATTAAAAGTTCATCTGGTGTACTTTGCGGGTGGGTTTCAAAAAGTTTTTTTACTTCCAATTCCTGATCATCCATCTCCGCCTTCAGATCTTTCCGCAACACCTCTAAAACCGTTGTTTGCTCTTCATTTAATTGAAAAATAGTCTTTATAGTATCCGCATTTTTACTGCCAATATCTAAAATACAAGCTTGCGCATTTGTTTTGACTACACTTAAAAAAAGGACTATCACTGAAAATAAAAGTTTAAGCTTCATTTGTTTGATTTGAATAACGTAACTAAATTATAACAACTTAAACGTATCCTACGCTAAAAAAGTATAAAGAATTAAATAATTACAATGCAAAAAACCTAATTCGTATTTTTATAAAAAATTATAATAAATGAACCCTATTCTTAATAGATTTTTGAGTTACGTAACTATTGACACTCAAAGCGACCCAAACTCATCAACAACACCGAGTACCAAGAAGCAATGGAATTTAGCCAATAAATTAGCCGAAGAATTAAAATTAATTGGACTAAGCGATGTTACCATCGATAAGAATGCTTACATCATGGCAACCCTTCCAAGCAATAGCACCTACGCCAACATTCCTGTAATAGGTTTTATAGCCCATTTTGATACTTCACCAGATTTTTCAGGAACGAACGTAAATCCACAAATTATTGAAAATTACGATGGAAAAGACATCGTTTTGAATAAGGAAAAAAATATTATTCTTTCTCCAAATTATTTTGATGATTTACTTCAATACAAAGGACAAACTATTATAACTACAGATGGCACAACTCTTCTTGGTGCCGACGATAAAGCAGGAATTACAGAAATAGTTTCGGCGATGGAATATTTAATACATCATCCTGAAATAAAACATGGTACTATAAAAATAGGTTTTACTCCTGATGAGGAAATTGGTCGTGGAGCGCATAAATTTGATGTGGAAAAATTTGGTGCAGATTGGGCGTACACTATGGATGGAAGTCAGGTTGGAGAATTAGAATACGAAAATTTCAATGCTGCTTCTGCTAAAATTTCAATTACAGGTAAAAGTGTCCACCCGGGTTATGCCAAAGGAAAAATGATCAATGCGATAAGTATAGCTAATGAATTTATGACTTTGTTACCCGAAAATGAAGTTCCTCAAAAAACAACAGGTCGCGAAGGCTTTTTTCATGTTCATCATATTTCTGGTGAAATAGAAAACGCAACGATTGAGCTCATCATAAGAGATCACGACAAAGAATTATTTGAAGAACGCAAGAGGCTTATAACTACTATAAAAGATAAATTATCAACCCTTCATGGCGATTGTATATCCATTGAGGTAAAAGACCAATATTTTAATATGAAGGAAAAGGTAGCCCCTGTTTATCATATTGTTACTACCGCTAAAGAAGCAATGGAGTCGCTAGGCATCACACCACTTATAAAACCCATTAGAGGGGGCACAGACGGGTCTCAATTAAGCTTTATGGGATTACCCTGTCCGAATATTTTTGCGGGAGGACATAATTTCCATGGTAAATATGAATATGTCCCTTTAGAAAGTATGGAGAGTGCTGTAAAAGTAATTGTAAAAATTTGTGAGCTTACTGCCTTAAACAACGCTAAAAACCTCTAAAGTAAATCAGCATTAAGCATAAAAAAAGCACCTTATAAAGGTGCTTTTTTAACTTATAAAAGTTGTAATTATTTTTTCTCTATTACTGCAGGAGCATTAAGCTTTGAACTCATCTCTAAAGAAAGCGCTGAACGCTCAAACTTTATTTTACCCGCTAAAGTTTCAATTACACAAGAATTATCTTTATCATTTAATTCTACAATCTTACCGTGCATTCCGCTTTTAGTAACTACTTTATCACCTTTTTTAAGTTCAGCAGAAAATTTCTTTTCTTGCTTTTGCTTTTTTCTCTGAGGTGCAATCATAAAGAAGTAAAATACTACGAAAATTGCAATCAGTGGTATAAATGGATATTTTTCTAACATGTAATTATGACTGTTTTAATGGTCCTACTGGAGCACCATCTTTAGGGGTTATAAATGCTTTTATTCTTAATTGTTCCGTTCCCTTTTCTGTATTTGCAGATACGGTAACTACTTTAGTAACCACATTACTTCCTGAACCATTAAATTGTACTAATAATTCTCCTGATTCTCCTGGTGCAATTGCTCCTTTTGAATATTTCGGTATCGTACAACCACAAGTACTTTTTGCATCTGTAATAATAAGTGGTGCATCGCCAGTATTTGTAAATTTAAAAACTGTTTCTTGGGGTGTATTCTGAATAATTGATCCAAAATCATGCTCTACTTTCTCAAAAGCCATTACAGGCAACAACTTTGCTGCTTCATCTCTCTGACCTGCTGCTTCAAGGTTTGAATTATTGATTTTACTAGTTGCATCTTCCTTACAGGACATTAAAACAACTACCAACAGTGCATTTAATGCGATAACTATTTTTCTCATAACCGTCTAAATATTTATAATTTTAATCAAAAATAAACAATATTATAATAAACCTCTGCCTATTTTGTTTAGTTTTCCATCTTGTTGATACTCCTTAATTAGTTTATCTAAAATACCATTAATAAAAGTACTACTCTTTGGCGTACTATATTCTTTAGCTAATTCTAAATATTCATTTATCGTAACTCGTTCTGGTATTGATGGGAAGTTTAACAATTCGGCAATGGCCATTTTCAATAGAATAGCATCTATATCTGCAATTCTATCTTTATCCCAATTAGGGGTTTTTCCTTCAATTTCCTTAACTAATTTCTCGTTTTGAAGTAATGTTTTGGATAAGAGCTTTTTTGAAAATTCTATATCTTCCTGATCCTTAATTAGAGGAGGTAAGAAATAAGATTCCACCGCACCTTCTTTAGTCTTCTTTAAAAGCTTTAGAATAAAGGTGTTCACCAAAGGAATATCATCTACCCAAGTAAGTTTATCGTCTTCAAAATATTCGTAGATTTTTTCATTAGGAGCAATGATATTCTTAAACAAATCTACAATTAGCTGTTTATCGTCTTCAAATGTAGCCGATTTTGTATGCATGTATTTTTGGTAAGAATCACTTGCTATAATCTCCTTATAAAGTAATTTTACGTATTCATCATTCAAATACCAATTCTGAAGTTTTCTAATCTCAAGTTCTTCATCAAGAACTTTATTATCAGAAATCATTTTTAGAAATTTGTTGTTCACAAACTTCCTCTTATCATCAAAAGTATTGGATGAATCTGACAAATAAGTATTCGCAGAAAGCTCAACTTGCTCTTTTGCAAAATGATGAATTTCTTTCATTAAACTCAACATCAATAAATACAAAGAATATGTATTTTCAATACTGAATTTTAAAAACTTCTGTTGTTTTTCTAAAGAATCGTCATTGGAACGTGTTAATGCATAAATACACTGCATTACTTTTACTCGCACATGCCTTCTTGTAAGCATTTTTAAAGAACTTAAATGGGTTAAACTTCGAGCGGCAAAAATAGGACTATATTTTTAATACTAGGTTATGGTTTGATTATATCTTATCAGTTTTATAACATTTCATTTTACTTTAATCCCATATCTTTGCTTCCTAGATTAGAAAAACCAACACTTTACAGCAACTAAAGCTTCATGAAGGAATTAAAATACATCAATAAATATTTAAAAAAGTATGGCATACAGCTACTTTTAGGGTTGTTTATCACAATAATAGCTAGAGTATTCTCTTTGGTAACCCCATCTTATGTAAAAAAATCTATTGAAGTCGTAGAAAAATACGGCAATAATGTCATTGACAAATCTGAAGCTAAAGAATTGTTATTGGAAAACATTCTCATCATTCTAGGTACAGCATTGCTCGCTGCTCTGTTTACTTTCTTAATGAGACAAACAATTATTAAAGTATCTCGTTATATTGAATACGATTTAAAGAATGAAGTTTTTGATCACTATCAATTACTAAATCTTAATTTTTACAAAAAAAATAGAACGGGTGATTTAATGAACCGGATCAGTGAAGATGTAGGTGAAGTTAGAAATTACGCAGGTCCTGCACTTATGTACGGCATCAATACCATTACACTATTTGCCTGTATCATACCCTTAATGTTTATGACGGCTCCAAAATTAGCCGTGTACACCTTAATCCCACTTCCTATTTTATCCGTGTTAATTTATAACATTAGTAAAGTTATCCATAAACGCAGCACTATCGTACAACAATACCTTTCAAAACTTTCTACTTTCACGCAAGAATCTTTTTCAGGAATTTCTGTAATTAAGGCCTATGGATTAGAAGGTAAAATTAATACAGAACTTACAGAACTCGCTATAGAAGGTAAAAATAAGAGTATGAATTTGGCCAAAGTAAACGCTTGGTTCTTTCCTTTAATGGTTCTCTTAATAGGTATAAGTACCATTTTTGTTATTTATATTGGTGGTACACAGTATATAAACGGGGAAATAGAATCTGTAGGTGTGATTGCCGAATTTGTTATTTACGTAAACATGCTTACTTGGCCTGTGGCTGTAATTGGATGGCTAACTTCTATTGTTCAGCGTGCTGAAGCATCACAAAAGCGTATCAATGAGTTTCTTCATATTACTCCTACTATTATAAACGAAGTTTCAGAACCAACGCCTTTACATGGTAAAATTGAATTCAAAAATGTAACATTCACCTACGAAGACACGAATATAACGGCGCTTAATAATATTTCATTCACCATCGCGTCTGGACAAACGGTAGCTATTATTGGAAAAACCGGGTCTGGAAAATCTACAATATTAGACTTAGTGGCTCGACTTTATGATGTTAGCTCTGGAGAAATACTTCTAGATGATATTCCTATAAAAAAGCTAAATTTAAATTCCATTCGTCAAGACATTGGAGCGGTACCGCAAGATGCTTTTCTTTTTTCTGATTCTATAAAGAATAATATCAAATTTGGAAAAGAAAACGCTACTGACGAAGAAATCATAAATGTGGCTAAAAAAGCGGTAGTTCATAAAAACATTATGGATTTCACTAAAAAGTATGATACTATTTTAGGAGAAAGAGGAATCACCTTAAGTGGAGGTCAAAAACAGCGTGTATCTATTGCCCGAGCGTTATTAAAAAACCCTCAAATTTACTTATTTGATGACTGCTTGTCTGCTGTAGATACCGAGACAGAAGAAAAAATACTTAAAAATTTAAAGAATGCTGCTAAGAGTAAGACCACTTTAATAGTAAGCCATAGAGTATCCTCAGCAAAAAATGCTGACAAAATTATCATTTTAAAAGAAGGAAAAATATTACAAGAAGGAACGCATGAGTCTCTTATTGAGGTAGATGGATACTATAAAGAACTTTACCACACACAATTGATTGATAAAGAAAGCTGAAAAAAGTTGTTAGATTAGCATTTTTTTTTCATTTTTGAAGGTACACTAATAATTAACTATAGATTTTTTTAGCAATGGGGGAAAAAGAATTGATGGATCAGGAGGAAATATTCTCCAAGGTTTTAAGAGCAGGAAGAAGGACTTATTTTTTTGACGTAAGAAGCACAAAAGCAGGTGATTATTACCTTACTGTTACTGAGAGTAAAAAATTTACTCATGACGATGGATCATTCCACTACAAAAAGCATAAAATTTATCTTTACAAAGAAGATTTTTCAGCTTTTAAGAACAATCTAGATGAAATGATGAGTTATATTATTGAAGAGAAAGGCTCTGAAGTAATTTCTGAGCGTCATCAAAAAGATTTCAAGAGAGAGGAAGATGTTTTGGTTGAAAATAATGTAACAGACACAGCTAAAGATAGCTTTACTGACATTAGCTTTGATGATATCTAAAAATTTAATTGTAAAAAATTAATGGACAACGGCTCTTTTTAAGAGCCGTTTTTCTATTTTTATAGGGACTAATTTAAACTACTCTATGAAAAAATTCATCTTCCTTACCCTTATCCTTTTATCCGTTACGTTAAAATCTCAAGAAAAAGTTACCCTCGACTATTACCTACCTGCCAACATCACCTATAATGAAAACATACCTACTCCCCAATCTATTATTGGTCATGAAGTAGGAGAATGGCATATCACACATGACAAGCTGGTGTATTATATGCAAGCCTTAGCGGCTTCTAGTGATCGCATAACTATTGAAAATCGCGGAGAAACATTTGAAGGCAGACCTATACTCCTACTCACCATTACTTCTCCTAAAAACCACCTGAATATAACACAAATTCAGAAAGACCATTTAGCGCTTACAAACAACAGCGGTTCAAATCAAACTATAACTGAGCTTCCTGTTGTAGTATACCAAGGTTTTTCTATTCATGGTAATGAACCCAGCGGTTCTAATGCAGCACTGGCCTATGCGTATTATTTGGCTGCTGCTGAAGGTGAAGAAATTGAAAAGTTATTAGACCACACCGTTGTACTATTGGATCCATCTTTTAATCCAGATGGCCTGCAACGTTTTGCTTATTGGGCCAATACCAATAAGAGCGCTAATTTAAATCCAGACAGTAATGATCGTGAATATCATGAAATTTGGCCTGGAGGAAGAACGAACCATTATTGGTTTGACATGAATCGTGACTGGCTGCCTGTACAATTGCCTGAAAGCAGAGCAAGAATAGCAAGCTTTCATAAATGGATGCCCAATATTTTAACAGACCATCATGAAATGGGCACGAACTCTACATTCTTTTTTCAACCAGGAGAACCTAATAGAGTGCATCCATTAACGCCAAAAATTAATCAAGAATTGACGACTGAAATTGCTACTTTTCATAGCAAAGCCTTAGACAATATTGGTTCTCTATACTATTCTGAAGAAGATTATGACGATTATTATTATGGTAAAGGCTCTACTTTTCCTGATGTTAATGGAGGTATAGGAATTTTATTTGAACAAGCTAGTTCTCGTGGCCATATTCAAGAAAGTGATAATGGTATTCTAACCTTCCCTTTCACTATTCGCAACCAGTTTACAACGGCACTTTCTACGGTTGAAGCTGCACAGAACATGCGTGTTAAATTATTACAATACCAGCAGCAATTTTTTAAAGATGCCTTGGCTGAAAGCGCAAAAAACAAAACAAAAACTATTGTTTTCGGAGATAGTAAAGATGCTGCTAAATCTTGGCATTTGGCAGAAATTTTACAGCGTCAAAAAATTAAATTCCATCAATTGAATACTGATGCCGTTATTGGCGGAAAATCATTTAAAAAAGAAAATAGCTACGTTGTTCCCATAAATCAAAGAAATAGCCGCTTAATACAAGCTATGTTCGAAAAGCGAACTACATTTACAGATAGTCTTTTTTACGACATTTCTGCATGGACATTCCCACTTGCATTCAATTTAGATTATTCAGAAGTAAATTCCTCTAATTATTTAGGCGAAGAAATAACAGCATTACCCCCTTTAAAAGGTAGTATCGGCAATCAGTCTAATTATGCCTATGTTTTTGAATGGAATGAATACTACACGCCTAAAGCTTTAAATAAAATTTTAAATAAAGGGATTCGTGCTAAAGTAGGAGAAAACCCATTTACCGTAGAAGGCAAGAATTATGACTATGGCACTATTTTAATTCCGGTACAAAATCAGAAATTAAATCCTAAAGAATTACATGTTTTTTTAGCTGAAGTAGCTCAAGAGAGCGCTATAAACATTGTTTCTGTAGGAACTGGTCATACCACTGGTATTGACTTAGGAAGTGGCGCATTTCAAGCCCTAGAAAAACAAGAAGTTGCTATTATTGTTGGTAACGGAATTACTTCCTATGACGCCGGAGAGATTTGGCATTTATTTGATCAGCGCTACGATATTAAACTTACCAAGCTAGACACTGATTATTTTAGTAGAGCAGACTTAAGTCGTTATACGGCTATAATAATGCCTAATTCATACAGAGGTCTAGATAAATCTTCCACTGAAAAATTAAAAACTTGGGTCAGAAACGGCGGAACAGTAATTGGCTATAGAGGCACTACAGAATGGTTGGCTAAAAATGAGTTTATCGACTTAAAATTTAAGAAAGACACCTTAGTCGCTAAAGATATTACCTATGAGCAAAAGCAGCGATTTTCTGGCGCTCAAGTAACTGGAGGTGCAATTTTCGAAACTAAGATAGACCGGTCTCACCCAATAACTTTTGGATATAAAAATGATAAATTGCCGATTTTTAGAAATACCAATATCTACATTAAGCCTAATAAAAGCAGTTACAATAACCCTATTCAATACACCAACGCTCCTTTATTAAGTGGTTACATTTCTGAGGAGAAGTTAAAACTACTTAAAAATAGTGTGCCATTTCAAGCACAGCGTTTAGGTCGTGGAAAGGTAATTGTATTTACAGATAACACCAATTTTAGAGCCTTCTGGTACGGAACCAATAAGCTACTAATGAACGCTATTTTCTTTAGCGAAATGTTATAAATTATAAGAAAGCATTCCCTAAGGTAAAGGGGAATGCTTTTTAAATTGTTTTCGTATAAATTAGATTATAAATAAACGCTCCTAAAGCCACCAAAAGCGCAGCAGTAATCTCCTGAGTAAAAAGGTAAACTCCAAAAATTATTAATCCATAATATATAGGAAAAATAATTACGGAATATGCAAATCTGAAGGTGCTCAAAAACTCTATTTCCTTTATTTTAGTTTTTAGAAAAAGATTCCACAAAATAAGAACAGGAAAATTAACGCCCATAAACACCCACTTCTTTAGCACATCAAAACTATTCGCTTCCGTAATTGTTTCTGGTAATTTTGAAATTGAAGATAGGTATGCTATTTTTTCATTTATCTCTTTAGGCTTGGTGTAATCTGCACCAAAGGCATCTAATTTCTGAATTGTAAACTTATATCTAACATCATCATCTATATGCGTAGTGAGCGTTGTTAAAGATTTAAATACTTGCCTTTTAATTTCTTGTATTGAAGCCGTCTTATCTTGTGGATTAAAAAATTGATTTACAGAAATGGGAACCCCATAATATACAGATGCACTATCCGGAAAGTCTTCTGCTGATTGATAGTTTAGCCCCACAGGCACTAATTGAATATCCATTTCAGGGTAAGCTTCTAAGGCATTTAAAATGATACGTATAAACCCTTTACTTAAGGGCCTAACACGGCGTTGTAAATTATGATTTGCTTCCGGAAAAATAACCAAAGCTTCATTCCTCGATAGTAAGTTGGCACAAAAATCGAACGTTTTTTGATTATTAGCTAAAGACGAAATTCCATCCCGCATCCTATAAATAGGGATCATTTTAAAAAAAGAAAAAATACTTTTTAACACGACATTTTTAAAAACATCAGCTCTAGTTAAAAAATAAGGACTACGTCTACACTGTGTACCAATTAAAATAGTATCTAAAAAAGCATTCTGATGGTTTGGAAGAAAAATAACAGGCTTATTCTTTGGAATATTACCCAAGCCTTGATGCGTGATCTTTTTAAAATAAAACCATAAAAGAATTCTTATAAAGAATCGAACAAATGCGTAACCTATTTTTTTCAAGCTATTTCCTTTTTACTTGTTATTTTTTTTGAGCTCCAGTAACTAGCAAGGAGTAATCCTGATATTAAATGCCAAATTCCCCAGAAAGCTGCTAGTAAAGCCATACCCCCTAAGCCATCAAAAAAAGTAAATATTAACAACAATGCTAAACCAGAATTCTGTATACCCGTTTCTATAGTAATCGTTCTTGTATTTTCTTTAGATAATTTAAAAATTTTAGCTACTGAAAATCCGGTGATGAATGCCAATACATTATGAAGTATCACAAGCCAAAAAACATAAAAAATATAGTCCAAAAATATGGTTTGGTTTTTATACAGTGCCAAGAAGATTAAAATTATAAAAAACAAAAGTGATACTATTTTTAAGACTTTAGCTATTCTTTTTGCTATTTTAGGCTTAAAATAGGTTAAAAGCATTCCTAAGATTAATGGCACTCCTAATAATAAAAAAACCAATTTCATCATAGCTAGTGGAGCTATAGCGACATCTTTTAAAAGTACTTCGGTAGGAGCATACAATGAACCCCAAATTTCGAGATTTAAAGGGGTCATAAAAACAGCTAGCAATGTGGCTATTGCTGTCAAACAAACCGATAAAGCCGAATTACCTCTGGCTACATGTGTAATAAAATTAGAAATATTACCTCCAGGGCATGCTGCTACCATAAACATTCCTAAGGCTATACTTGGGTAAGGTTTTAAGAGTACTACTAAGATAAATGTAACTAGCGGCAAGAGAATAAATTGACTTAAGACGCCCACAAGAACTGCTTTTGGCTTTTTAAATATGTCTTTAAAATCTGCTATTGATATCTCAAGAGAAATACCAAACATCACCAAGGCTAGGGCAACATTTAAAATCCAAAGCGCATGTTCGTCAAAATTTACATGAACGTTATCTACTATATTTTTTGTCAAACGCTTATGATATCTTAAGTCCGTTTTCTACTTTCAATCCTGGGTGCAGTAAGGTAACATCTTTATTATCAACAGCACCAAGAACAAGACATTCACTCATAAAATTAGCAATTTGTTTCTTAGGGAAATTAACAACTGCTACGATTTGTCTCCCTAAAAGTTCTTCTTTCTGATATACCGTAGTAATTTGGGCAGATGTTTTTTTGACACCTATTTCAGTACCAAAATCAATTTCTAATTTATACGCTGGGTTTCTAACTTCCGGAAAGTCATTTACCGAAATGATTGTACCTACTCGCATATCAATCTTAGAAAAATCGGACCAACTAATAGTTTCCATATTGGCTCATAAATTTATTAGGTTAGCCTACCAAATTAACATTATCTACTAGACAAAACAATAAATTATTGAAAAAGAAATTGGCAGCAGTTTCCTTTCCTATAGGATACTACCAATTCATTCGGGTCAGTAAACCATTAATATGTGCCAAGTGATGATTGCCATGCCAAGCGTACTTACCAATATTTTCGGCAACAGAAACGCGAGTCTCACCCTCTGGATGCAAATACACTTTCTTAAGATCAGATGCAGATAACCCTTTAAGCATATAAACTAGTTTAGCATGTAAGGCCACCAGATAATTAACAGACAACACTATAGGCGCCGTTCGCGCATCAAAAAGGGCACTCCACTCTTTTTCCTCGTAGACCTTTATTAAGGGCTCGTCTTCCGTTAAAGCCCATTTAAAACGGATATAACTATTATGATGGCTATCCGCAATATGATGTATTAATTGTCTTAAAGTCCAACCTCCAGGTCTGTAAGGCGTCTCTAGTTCTTCTGAAGAAAGATTATTCACCAAAGATTTAACCCGTTCTGGCAAAAGCTCTAAATCTAAAATCCATAAATTTAACTGCTCTTCTGTAATTATATCTGGGCACACAAATTTCCCAATAGGGTACCTAAGCAGTTCTAATTGTTGTTCTGTCATCCCTTAAAAGTAATAATTTTAATAGATTTTTAACCTGATTTTCTGTTTTTTAAACCTTTAATCCACTAATTTTATAGGATAATAATTTACAAACTAAATAAAACAGAATATGGCAACAATACGATTAGGAGATGTAGCTCCAGATTTTACAGTAGATAGCTCAATGGGGATGATTAATCTTTATGATTATTTAGGTGATTCTTGGGGTATACTTTTTTCACATCCTGCAGATTTTACTCCTGTGTGTACTACAGAATTGGGTACGGCTGCAAAATTTAAAGATGAATTTGACAAGCGGAATGTAAAAATGCTCGCTTTAAGTGTGGATAGTGCCGCTTCACATGCAGAATGGATAAAAGACATTAATGAAGTAGAAAATACGGAAGTAAACTTTCCGATTTTAGCAGATGTAGATCATAAAGTATCCGATTTATATGATATGATTCATCCAAACGCAAATGATACGCTAACCGTACGTTCTGTTTTTATTATTTCACCAGATAAGACGATTAAACTTATTCTAACGTACCCTGCATCAACAGGGCGTAATTTTTATGAATTAGTGCGCGTAATAGATTCTTTACAATTAACAGCATACCATAAAGTAGCTACACCTGCGAATTGGAAAAATGGCGATGATGTTGTGGTTAGTCCTGCTATCAAAACAGAGGATGCAAAAAAAATATTCACTAAGGGCGTAGAAGAAATTAAGCCTTATTTGAGAATGACTCCGCAGCCTAACCTCTAAGAAATAAAAAATTAGTGTAAAAAAATGGTTATTAAAAAAATATAAGTGTCGAAAAATCACTCTGTTAATTTTTTATGTATTACATTTGTAGCATAATTAATTTTTTTAATATTTTATAATGAATAAAGGAACAGTAAAATTTTTCAATGATTCTAAAGGTTTTGGATTTATCACTGAAGAAGGCTCAAGCGAAGACCATTTTGTACACATCTCTGGTTTAGTAGATGAAATTCGCGAAGGTGATGTTGTAGAATTTGAATTACAACAAGGAAAAAAAGGATTGAACGCAGTAAACGTAAGAGTACTATAATACATACGTAAATTTTTTTTTAGTAGAAGCCCGACCTTATGGTTGGGCTTTTTTATTGCCCTAAAGTCAAGAAATACATGCCATATTAGCTCCAAATAAAAATAACTTCCATTTTATTGAAATTATTTGCTAATTAGACGCAACTATTTCACTGGTCAAGTATCTAGCAGTTATAAAAGAGTTCTCCCAAAACGTTTTTAGTTAAAATAAACCTGACCATATGAATACATTTTTTGGAATTTTATCGCTTTTAATACTTGTAAATATTGTTTTGCTTCTCCTTAGTGTAAACAATTCTAAGACTAAACATAAAATAATAGTAGGGTTTAAGCGTTTGAAGGTGTTACACAGACATACGAACATACTTAAACAATAAACTATGGGCACATTCTTTAGTATCTTAATGATTTTAGTAGTGATTAACACACTGTTACTTATAATTAGTGTAAATAGAAAATCTAACAAAATATAAAAAGGGCTCCAATTTGGAGCCCTTTTACTTTTTATTATTAAAGTATTTAAATACTTAACTAACTTTCATTAATTCTACATCAAATATCAATGTAGCATCTGGTGGAATAACTCCTCCAGCTCCTGCACTACCGTATCCTAAATCTGAAGGAATAACGAATCTCGCTTTATCACCTACTTGTAATAAACAAATACCTTCATCCCATCCTGCGATTACTTGACCAACTCCAACTTGAAAATCTATTGGCTCTTTTCTTTTATAAGAAGAATCAAAAACAGTTCCGTCAATTAAAGAACCTTCATAATGAACAGAAACTTGCATTCCTGCTTCCGCTTTTTTACCATTCCCCTTTTGAATGATCTTATAACGTAAACCACTTTTTGTTTCTTCAAAACCAGCAGAAACCTCATCTAATTCAGAAGATTTTTTTGCTCTTTCTTCTTCTATTCTTTTTGCTCTAGATCCTTCAAATGTTCTAAAAGCTTCAACTGCATTAAATGCTTCTGCTTCTGCCCCTACTCTAACAATCTCTAAAGAATCAATTTTATCGCCTTGTTTTATAGCATCAACAATATCTTGACCCTCTACAACATTACCAAAAACAGTATGCTTGTTATCTAACCATGGTGTAGCAATGTGAGTAATAAAAAACTGACTCCCGTTTGTTCCAGGGCCTGCATTTGCCATAGATAAAACGCCTGGACCATCATGCTTTAAATCTACATGAAATTCATCATCAAATTTATATCCAGCATCACCTGTTCCTGTTCCTTGTGGACAACCACCTTGAACCATAAAATCAGGAATTACTCTATGAAATTTAAGTCCGTCATAATATGGTGTTCCTTGAGGCTTTACTTTATTCTCTAAATTACCTTCTGCTAAGGCAACAAAATTACCTACCGTTCCAGGTGTTTTATCGTGAGTCAATTTTACTAAAATCTCCCCTTTTGAAGTATTGAATTTTGCGTAGATTCCGTCTTTCATTTTACTTTTTTTTGTGAATAACAAAGGTAGTATTTTGTTTTGGGTTAAAAAACTCTTTACATTTTTTACCACAGCTATATTAATTAAAAAAGGAGCCTTGTAAGGCTCCTTTTTTAATTAACTATTTTCTTACCTATTTTCTACCAAATTACCACTCTATTTTCAGGTGCGAGATACATGGAATCTCCTGGTTTAATACTGAATGCTTCATAAAAAGCATCAATATTTTGAAGCGGTTGAGTAGCTCTATATTTTCCTGGTGAATGCGGATCTGTTTTAACCTGTGTACGCAAAGCATCTTCCCTTGACAAGGTACGCCATACAGTTGCCCAAGACATAAAGAAACGTTGCTCTGCTGTATATCCATCAATTGGATCTGGTTTACCGTGCTCTTTAAAATATTGCTGCAAACCATCATAAGCTCCAAGAACCCCTCCAAGATCCCCAATGTTTTCTCCTAAAGTAAATTTACCATTAATGAATACACTATCCAACACTTCTATTTTATCATATTGATCTGCTAATGCACCACTGCGCTCCGTAAATTTTGATAAATCTTCATCAGTCCACCAATTTGAAAGATTACCATTGGCGTCAAAACGAGCACCACTATCATCAAAAGCATGAGAAATTTCATGTCCGATCACCGCACCAATTCCTCCATAATTAACAGCATCATCTGCTAAGTAATCATAAAATGGAGGTTGCAAAATTGCTGCAGGAAAAACAATTTCATTATTTAAAGGATTAAAATAAGCATTTACTGTTTGTGGAGACATACCCCATTCTGTACGATCTACAGGTTCTCCTATCTTACTTAGGTTTTTGGCTTTTTCCCATTGTTGTATAGCCAACATATTATCAAAATACCCATTTTGTTCATTAACGGCCATTGTAGAATAGTCTTCCCACTTATCAGGATATCCAATTTTTACAGTGAATTTATCTAATTTTTCTATCGCTTTAATTTTTGTTGAATCACTCATCCAATCCAAGACTTTAATACGGGCTTGGAAAGCAGCAATAATATTGTGAATCATTGTTTCTGCTTTGGCTTTTGCTTCGGGTGGAAACATTTCATCAACATATAACTTCCCTAAAGCCTCTCCGACAGTATTATTAACTGTAGCTAACGCCCTTTCATCTGCAGGACGTTGTTTTTTATCACCACTCAGGTATTGGCTATAAAACTCCCAATCTGCAGTTTCTATATCTGTTGTTAATTTTCCTGCTGCACTATTAAAGGTATCCCAAATTACGAGTTCTTTTATATCGTCTAATGGTGTTTTCGTTAAAAAGGTATTTAAAAACTCAATATATTTAGGCTGAGTAACAATAAGTGTATCTACCTGTTTTTTAATCCCCATATCACCCATCAGTTTTTCAAGGTTTATAGCAGAAATAATATTTTGTGCTTCTTGAAGAGTTTTAGGGTTATTAAAATTACGCGCATCACGACTTGCCACTTTATCTAATCTTGGTTCCGCTAACTCCTTTTCCATTGCCAAAATCTTAATTGCTGATGCTTTAGATTCTTCAACATCTTCTCCCAATATTTGAAGCATTCTGGCAATATGCTCAACATATTTTTTTCGAATTTCTTTAGATTTTGAATCTTGATCTAAATAATAATCGCGATCGGGTAATCCTAAACCGTTCTCTCCTAAATAAACAGCATTCATTTTACTATTTGCTAAATTAGCAAATATGTTAATGCCCATAAATGGAGAATTAGCAGCAGGGTTTGTTGCTAATAAGGTCTGCAATACTTTTTACATTTCTTATAGCATCAATAGTCGGTTGTAAAGGCGCAATACTTAACTCATTTCTTGAAACCGTATCTAATTTAGAATCAAAAATAAACAGAGCTTTAGCTTGATCAGTTGTTGGCTCGTAGGTATTACTATCTTTAGCTTTCGCTATAAGCTTAAGCACATCAGCATCTGTAGATTTTCTCAAAACACTAAAACCACCCCAACTAGACCTATCATCAGGAATCTCTGTATTTTTTAACCAATTACCATTTACAAACTCATAGAAATTTGTTTTTGGACTTACCGTGGTGTCCATATTTGCTAAAATAATCCCTCTTGCCGGTTCTTTAGCTGCAACTTCAGTTTTTTCATTCTTACAGGAAGAAATTAAACAAATTCCAAAAAGTGCAATAATAATTTTATTGTTTATACGATGCGTTTTAAAAATTAGATGAAAGCTGATTCGAAATTGCACCCCAAGTCAGCCCTTAGGCAATATACTCCAAATATTTTATATGCTCTAGCCCTCAATTATTTAGTGGGTGCTATTCCATATTTGTCAAATAGATAAATTAAGCTTGTCATTGATGCTGCGCCTAATTCAAGCTCTCTTTTATTTACATGCTCAAAAGTATCATTGGCAGCATGGTGATGATCAAAATAGCGTTGAGAATCTGGACGTAATCCGGCTAAAACCATATCTCCATCTTTTAGTGGGCCAATATCTGCCCCACTATGTCCTTTAACAAACATATGTATCAAGTAGGGTTCAAACAGAGGTTTCCATGAGTTTACTTGCGCAAAATTCGCATCGGAACAATCAAAAGAAAAACCTCTTGGCGTAAACCCTCCTGAATCACTCTCTAATGCAAATACGTGTTGCTCTTTCTTTGTTTTAGCAACTTCAGCATATTTATTTCCACCACGTAATCCATTCTCCTCATTCATAAATAAAACAACCCGAATAGTTCTTTTAGGTTTGTAACCCGACTCTTTAAGCAAATGAAGCACTTCCATACTCTGCACACAACCAGCGCCATCATCATGAGAACCATCACCCAAATCCCAAGAATCTAAATGCCCACCAACAACCATAATTTCATCAGGGTACATTGTTCCTTTAATTTCGCCAATTACATTGTAAGACTGCACATCATCAAACTGCTCACAATTTTGTTTAAAATAAAAGGTGATATCAGGATTTAGTCGTAATGATATACTCAATAAATCTGCGGCATTAGTACTTATTGCAGCAGCAGGGATACGCTTGTCTACAGCGACATCGCCATAACTCATAGCGCCTGTATGTGGAAAATCGTCTAATCGAAGATTCATTGACCTAACGATTATACCCACAGCTCCGTATTTTGAAGCTTCTGCAGCACCAGCATAACGTTGATCTACACAACCTGAATACGACTCAAACGTACTAATATTTGCAGGATCCATTGGGCGATTGAAAAATACTATTCTACCCTCTAGACGTTGTTTACCTAAAATAGCTAAGTCATCTAAACTTTTTACCTCTACGACATTTGCTTTAAGTCCGCCTAGTGGTGTTGCTACAGAACCACCTAAAGCACAAATAGGTACATTGGTGGTTACCCCGGGGTCTGACTCAAAATAAGCGAATTCAGGCAAACCACGATTCCATTTTGGCACCATAACAGGTTGCAACCACACCTTATCTAATCCTAATTCCTCTAGCTGTGCTTTTGTATAATCTACTGCCTGTTGCGCTTGTACAGACCCAGATAGCCTACCTCCTACTTGATTAGATAAGTAGTTTAACCAATCATAAGCTTTGCTTTTAGTAAGCGCAGTAGTATAAATAGTTTTTAATTGTTCTTCATCTGTCTTCTGAGCAGACACCGCTGTAATGATAAATAAACTTAACAAATAGATCGCCTTCTTCATTCTTATTCCTTTTCCAATTGATTTTTATAATCCTCTAAATTAGCCTTAATTTTATCATCTAATTCTGGTTCTTTAATATCTTTGTATTTTTTTAACTCTTTTAGCAGGGTTTCAGCAACTATTAAGCGCGCAGCCTTTTTATTATCTGCAGGAATAACAAACCAAGGTGCATGTGTTTTAGACGTCTTATTTATAGCATCTTCGTAACATTTCTGATAAGAATCCCACAGTTTTCTTTCTTTCAAATCACCCGGTGAAAATTTCCAATTTTTTCTTTTTAATTCTAGTCTACGCAATAAACGTTGGCGTTGCTCTTCTTTAGATAAGTGCAAGAAAAATTTAAATATGATTGTACCGTTTGCGGCAATATGCTTTTCGAAATTATTGATTTGCTCAAAGCGTTTTTCCCAAAAATCTTCGTTTAAATCTTCTACTTTATGAATTCCTGGGATATGCTCTCCCATGACATATTCTGGGTGAACTCTGGTCACCAACACATTTTCATAATGCGTACGGTTAAATACACCTACCTTACCTTTTGCAGGAAGGGCAATATAATGACGCCACAAATAATCGTGTTTTAATTCTAGTTCAGTAGGCACCTTAAAACTATGAACCACGACACCTCGAGCATTAAAATCTTTAAAAACCTCACGAATAAGACTATCTTTTCCAGAAGTATCCATCCCCTGTAAGCACATTAATACACTGTACTTCCCATGGGCGTATAATATATCTTGAAAATCACCTAACTCTCTCCTAACTTTTTCCAGTGTCTTTTTGAGCTTGTTATCATCTGCATCAAAATTTTCAAAAGTTGCAGCTGTACTCAATGTAATGGATTCTTTTACGCGATAAGAATCAATATCAATTTTATTCATACTATGAATATAAAATATTTTTTTCAGACGAGCATGGAACCCCCTTTTAAAGCACTAGAAAAAACATTCTAACACAAATTATAGCCAAAAAAAATGGTTTATAACGAATAAATAAGCCTCTTTTCACAACTTAACCTTAAATTTGTATTCACATTCCCAAATGTTATTATTAAAAGTCTTAACCTATGAAAAGTAAATACAATTTACTTTATGCTATATTAATTGTAGTTAGTTTTTCTTTCACTACGAATAGAGATTGTGAATATGTTGGTTCTAATATAGAGTACATCACATCACAAACTAAAAAAGCACTGGTAGAAACCGATTTAAACAAAACCAAATACCAGATCTATAAAGCAATAAATGCTATAGAAAAAACAAGAACAAAACTTAATGATTGTGGCTGTAATTATGCTTCAAAAAATCTGTTTGACGGTTTAGATAATTTAATCCTAGCGACAAAGACATCTTCACTAAACGGTGCAAAAGTGCTCATCAATAGAGCCCTAAAAAACACGTCTTTAAGCTTAGAGTCTTTAAAAGAACATCATACACACCAAAGCAAATATCAACCAGATGTTTTAACACTCAATACAACAGATTCTGAAAAAAATAAATTTGTTTCGGAAGAAACACTGGAACGCGAATTGCGCCAAATAATAGACCACTCTCTAATTAAATTTGAAAAATCATTAGAGGATGTTATCACTACTGTAGATTGTGAAGAAGCAAAAAACTTTATTCTAGAAATTAGAAATAAATGTGACCAAGCACTTTTAAATGATAAATTATCTGAAGGTAAAAAATATTATAATCTAAGGACAAAAGTAATCGCTACTCATGCCCTTGATAAATTAAGTGGTTGCAACTAGGAATTATTTACTTGCAAAAAGTTTTACATCAGAAGCATCAACTTCTGTATTTCCTAATATAATTAGTCTTTCAACAACATTTCTCAATTCACGGATATTACCCGTCCAATCATACTCTTGAAGTAATGCTATTGCTTTATCTGAAAATGTTTTGACAGCGGTTCCATGTTCTGAAGCAATCTTAGAAGCAAAATGATTGATCAATAAAGGAATATCATCCCTTCTGTCATTTAACGCAGGTACTTTTATTAAAATTACCGCCAAACGGTGGTACAAATCTTCTCTAAAGTTACCGTCTTCAATTTCTTTCTTCAAGTTCTTGTTGGTAGCTGCAACTACACGAACATTCACTTTAATATCTTTATCTGAGCCCACTCTTGATATTTTACTCTCTTGCAAGGCTCTAAGAACTTTTGCTTGCGCAGAAAGGCTCATGTCTCCAATTTCATCTAAAAATATAGTTCCATTATTGGCCGCTTCAAATTTACCTGCCCTGTCTTTAACCGCAGATGTAAAAGCACCTTTAACATGACCAAATAACTCACTCTCTATAAGTTCTGAAGGTATTGCTGCACAGTTAACTTCTATAAAAGCCCCACTACTTCTTTGGCTTTTCTCATGAACCCAATGTGCCACCAATTCTTTACCTGTACCATTTGGACCTGTAATCAATACACGTGCATCTGTAGGTGCAACTTTTTCTATGATATCCTTAATTACATCAATAGCCTCGCTTTCGCCCACCATTTCATAATTCTTAGATACTTTTTTCTTTAAAATTTTATTTTCTACGACAAGCTCTTTCCTATCTAAAGCATTACGAACTGTAGTTAACAATCTATTTAAATCTGGCGGTTTAGAAATATAATCAAAAGCACCTAAACGCATTGTATTCACCGCAGTGTCTAGATCTCCATGACCAGAAATCATGATGAAAGGAATTTCAGGCTTAATCTTCTTTGCTGCTTCTAGTACTTCTACACCATCCATTTTTGGCATTTTGATATCACAAAGCACTAAGTCATAATCTTCTTTTTTTACGGCTTCTATTCCCTTTAAACCATCTTCTGCTTCCTCTACTATATAAGTGTCACTCTCCTCAGATAAGATTTTAACTAAAACTCTTCTAATGGCCGCTTCATCTTCTATAACTAATATTCTAGACATGTATTATTTTTTAGTAATAGGTTGTAAAAACCAATTTATTTAATTGTTTTTAATATGAACATCTCGCTGTGGAAATGGAATGCTAATATTATGTTCTCTAAATTTAGCATCTATCTTATAACGTATTGCACTCTTTATTCTTGGATCTGAAAAACTATCACCGATATAAAAATTAACAGCAAATAATAATGCAGAATCTCCAAAATCCTCAAACAACACAAAAGGCTTGGGGTTTTTTAATATTCCTTTCTGACCAACCACAGATTCTTCCAATAATCTGGTCACCAGAGTCACATCGCTTCCATAAGCCACACCCACCTTCACTGTTTCACGAGTTGTTTTATGATTTTGTGTATAATTATAGATGGTTTCACTTATAAATTTGTGATTGGGTATTATCACTACCTTATCATCTCTAGTGACACATCTGGTGGTTCTTAGTTTAATTTCAAAAACCTTACCAACTTTATCATCAACCTCTATAATATCTCCAACACTTAAGGATTTATCAACTATTATAAAAATACCTCCAATAACATCTTGAAATAATTCTTGTAGCGCTAAACCCAACCCAACAAATAATGCCGCAGACGCGGTTAAAAGAATGGTTATATTTATTCCTGCTGCACTCATGGTTAGTACAATAACCACTAAAAAAGCTACATAACGTATAAACTTAAAGACACTAATAAACTTATGTTTATCATCTACCTCCATATTTCTAGTAAAGAGGTAGCGCAACCATTTTAAAATAAAACTGGTAACCACAAATGTCAATACTAATAATAGCAAAAGTCCAATAGTAATATGAATTTCATTTTCTCCTTTACCAAAATGAACTCCAAGGTTTAGAACATCTTTAATGGCACCCCAAACATCTTCCTCTAAAATCTCTTTTACTTTCTCAGTATGATCTTGAATCATGAATTAATATTTTAACCACTTATAGAGCTCTTTGTAGCTTGGTTTCTTGCCATACATTAAAATTCCGATCCGGTAAATTTTTGCTGCAACCCAAACAATTCCCATAAATGTAATAATTAATAACAAAATAGAAACTACTACTTGCCAAATAGGAACTCCACCTTCCCCTAAACCACTTGATAATCGCATAAGCATTACAATTGGTGAGGTTAGCGGAAATAAAGAAAAGGCTACTGCAATGGGGCCATGCGGGTTATTAAATACCGAGAAAAACCCAACATAGATGGCCAGCATTAACGGTGTAATAACTGGTAGAATAAACTGTTGCGTATCTGTTTCATTATCTACTGCCGCTCCAATTGCCGCGTAAATAGAACTGTAAATTAAATACCCCAATAAGAAATAAACCAAAAAGAAGCTTATTAACATCAGCCATGGTATTTTATAAATTTCAACTCCCAACGCTAAAATCTTTTCATTCATCATAGAAACATTAGGCACGGATGACATTGCCTCCATAGAAGGATTAGCGCCACTAAATGCAGCCGGATCTATATCGAAGACAAAAATTACCACTAACATTAACAAGGAGGCCGAAAAAATCCAAATAGCAAATTGCGTTAGTCCCGCTAAGGATGTACCGATAATTTTACCCATCATTAATTGAAAGGGTTTTACAGATGAAATGATTACCTCTATAATTCTACTGGTTTTTTCTTCTATAACACTTCGCATAACGAAGCCTCCGTATATAATGATAAACATCATAATTAAATACCCAAAACCGCCTCCAATAAATGCTCTAATTTCATTAAAACCTTTAATATTAATATCACCAGAAAAGGTAGACAAATTAATATCATACGCCTTATCTACTGCTAAAAAATCTTGGTTTGAAACACCTAATTCCTGCAATCTATTTTGTTGAAGTCTGGTCTTGAATACGTCTTCTATTTTATCTAGGATAGAAGTGCTCGGCGCTTCTTTTGTATAGAAAAATGATTTATTGGTAATTTCTTCTAAATTATTTGCATCTGGAATATACAAAAGACCATAGTATCCTAAATTAGAAGTAGAATCTATGGCACTTTTTAAAGATACATTCCTAAATTCTATAAATGATGTGCTTTCTGTGGTGACAAATTCATTATGAAAAAAATCGCTTTCATTTAAAATTGAGATCACTTGCTTTTCACTATCATTTAATTGAGTCAAAAAAGCAATCAAAACAACCATTGCTACCATAAGTATAGGACTCAAGAAAGTCATAATAACAAAAGACTTGTTCCTAACTTTTGCCAAGTACTCACGTTTAATAATAAGCAGTAATTTATTCATTAGAATTTTTACTAGATATGGTTTGTATAAATATATCGTTTGCCGAAGGAATTTTTTCTAAAAAGTGATTGATTGGCGCTTTAGTGGCCAAGTAAGTGAGGATTTCTTGAGTGGACTTCCCTTTTAACTGTAACTTAAAATTTAATTGGTTTTCAATCTGATCATAAAAATCATCAAAAATGCCAAGTTTATCGCGTAGTTCTGGTAAAATCTCCGAAGGATTAAAAACCTGCATGCCTACTTCAAAAATATTCTTCTTATAGGCTTTTTTTATATCGGTAAGCTTGCCATCTAATATTTTTTCCGATTTATGTATTAGCGCAATATACTCGCAGAGTTCTTCTACAGATTCCATTCTGTGTGTAGAAAAAATAATAGAAGTTCCATTATTTTTGAGTTCTAATATTTCGTCCTTAATAACATTTGCATTTATAGGATCAAAACCACTAAACGGTTCATCAAAAATCAAAAGTTTTGGTTCATGTAAAACGGTGACAATAAATTGCACTTTTTGAGCCATCCCTTTAGAGAGCTCCTGTACTTTTTTATTCCACCAATCTCCAATCTCAAATTTATCAAACCAGTATTTTAATTTTTTCTTAGCTTCCGCTTTTCCCATTCCTTTGAGTTGCGCCAAGTACAAAGCCTGTTCTCCAACTTTCATACTCTTATACAAGCCTCTTTCTTCCGGAAGGTATCCTATCATAGCTACATGCTTAGGACTTAAAGGTTCCCCGTTGAATAAAACAGTACCCGAGTCTGGGTATGTAATTTGATTGATTATTCTAATTAAAGATGTTTTACCTGCTCCGTTAGGACCTAGTAATCCGTAAATGCTATTCTCAGGAATTTCTAAAGAAATATTGTTTAGCGCAGTATATGCGCCATATTTCTTGTTTACCTCTTTAGCTACCAAAACATGGTTCATGCAAACAATTTTACCAAAGATATTGAAATGCTTTAAAACACCGTATTTCCTGTATTAAATAATATCAAAAAAACATAAAATAGTATGGCATACATACCTTAAATCTTTTATTTAGGTATTAAAAAAGGGTATAAAAACAAAACCCACCCTTAATAAAATTAAGGATGGGAAAAAAATTGCTATGAAAAAGAAAATTAACATTGGAAGTCCAATGTTATTTCAAATATACGTTTTTATTTTAAAAATAAATTATTATGCCCTTAAGAAAACATATCTTTTACTTTTTCAAAGAACGATTTATCAGATTTTTCTGGGCTTGGAATGAAATTTTCATTGTCCTGCATTTTCTCAAAAAATTCTTTTTGTTCTTTATTGATTGTTTTTGGGGTCCAAACATTTACATGTACTAGTAAATCTCCCGCACCATATCCATTAAGACCTGTAATACCTTTACCTCTAAGACGCAAAATTTTACCAGATTGTATTCCCGGCTCTAGTTTAATACGTACTTTTCCCGTAACAGAATCTATCTCTTTAGAAGTCCCTAAGACTGCTTCAGAAAGGCTAACATATAGGTCATAATGTAAATTATCTCCTTCACGCTTTAGCGTTTCATGTTCCAAAGTTTCAATCGCTACGATTAAATCTCCAGGAACACCATTACCAGGAGCGTCATTACCTTTACCGGTAACTTTTAACTGCATCCCGTCTTCTACTCCACCAGGTATTTTTACCGCTACAGTCTCCTCCTTAACGATCATACCTTGAGAATCTGCATCATGAGGTTTATGGTCTAAAATTTGACCGCTACCACCACAAGAGCTACACGTAGCTGCTGTTTGCATTCTACCTAAAATAGTGTTGGTAATTTTAGTCACCTGACCTCTACCACCACAAGTGCTACACGTTTTATACGTTACACCACTTGCCTGAATTTTACGTTTAACTTTTATTTTTTTCTCTACACCGTTGGCAACTTCTTCGAGAGTAAGCGCTACTCTAATCTTTAAGCTGCTTCCTTTTACTCTTCTTTGACCACCGCCGCCGCCGCCAAAACCACTAAAGCCTCCGCCGCCGCCGCCAAAGCCACCAAAAATATCACCAAACTGGTTGAATATGTCATCCATATTCATACCACCTCCGCCACCGCCGAAACCGCCGGAACCATCAAAAGCTCCATGGCCGTACTGATCGTAACGTGCTTTTTTATTATCGTCGCTTAATACTTCATAGGCTTCAGCTGCTTTTTTAAACATCTCCTCTGCCTTTGCATCTCCAGGGTTTTTATCTGGATGATATTGCACGGCTTTTTTCCGATATGCCTTTTTTATTTCTGCCGCGCTTGCACCTTTAGTTATCCCTAAAATGTCGTAATAATCTTCCTTCATACTTTATGTTTAATTACCAACAACCACTTTTGGATGACGGATAATTTTATCGCCTAACTTAAATCCTTTTTCAATAACGTCTATAATCTTACCCTTCATCTTCTTGTCTGGAGCAGGAATTTGGGTAATAGCTTCATGGATGTCTGCATTAAAAACATCACCTGCTTTAGCTTCTACCTCTTCTAAACCTTTAGATTTTAGTACTTGTTCGAATTTGATTTTAATTAACTCTACACCTTTGAATGTTTCTTTATCATCTGATTTAGCTAATTCTTGCATCGCCCGATCAAAATCATCAGAAACAGGCAACAAAGCAACAATCACTTCTTGCCCTGCAGTTTTAAACAAATCCATTCGTTCTTTCGAAGTTCTTTTTTTGTAGTTTTCAAACTCAGCAAACAACCTCAGAAACTTATCTTTTTCTTTTGCTAAATCTTCTCTTAACTGTTCTTCAACAGAAAGCTCTTCAGCATGCTCAGATGAGTTATTTTGTTGCCCTGATCCGTCTTGTTGATCTAAGTTTTCTTCCTGTATATCTTCTGTGTTATTTATATCGCTCATTTTTGACTCAATTTTTCATTCTGCTCTTAACAGTTGGCAAAAGTACTGCCAATTCTTTAAAAATGTCAAAATGTCATCAAACTTTATAGAAAACATGCCGAAAGGCATTAAAAAAACGACTCTTCTAGGGATCAATTGTAAGGGAGCACTAAAATATGGCAGACAAAATTACTTTTTAGCATATAGAGAATCCAATGCAGGGCAGACATTTAAGTATTTAAAAACAAAGCCTTCTTCTAAAATCTTCTTATTACTAACCCGTTGGCTGTCCAATAATAGCGCAGACATTTCTCCTAAAATTAATTTTAAAACTGATGCCGGAATTTTTGGAAGTATTAATGGTTTATCCAAAACGCTGGCTATTTTTATAACTAGCTTTTCATTGGTTACAGGGTTTGAAGCCACACCATTGTATACGCCATTCAATTCATTATTGATTGCAAATACGAATAGTTTAGCTAAATCTTTAATATGAATCCAAGATTGCCATTGTTTTCCCGAACCAAATGCAGAACCTACAAAAAACTTAATAGGCTTAACCATTTCAGGCAAAGCACCGCCTACATTAGACATTACAAGTCCTATTCTAATTTTTGAAAGACTAAAATTGAAACGTTCAAAAGTATCTATCTCATTCTCCCAAGCTTTGACAACTTCAGAAAGAAAACCCTCTGTCTTAAACTCGTCATCTTCTGAATAGAATTTTTTAATTGAATCCGGATAGATACCTATAGCAGAAGCAGATACAAATGAAGTTATAGAAGCGCAATCTACTTTAGATAAACCAGCATTTAGCGTTCTTAAAGAATTAATTCTACTCGATAAAATTTCTTTCTTATAGGAAGATGTCCATCTTTTAGAAATGGAAGCTCCTGCCAAATTTATGATTGCCGTTACTCCTGTAAAGCAGTTTACATCTATTTCGCCTTTATCTGGGTTCCAAAAAAAACCTGAATAATTTTCGTTATCAACTATTTTGCTTTTACGTGTAGTAAGATAATTTACTGCAATTTTATTTTTATGACACTCGGTTACTATAGCATTGCCAACCAATCCTGTAGCACCTGTTATTAAGACCTTCATAGCAATTTTTTATAAAGGTAATTTTTTTATAAAGTATAGCGTTATCATTTAATTTAGGTTTAACATAAAACCCACTTAATAAGGAGATTATCTTACTTTTTAACAGCCCTTAGCATTTCTCTCTTTCCTGGAGGGCCTTCTAAGCGCTCCACTTCAAAACCTACCGCTAACATTGCCCTACGAACACTCCCTTTTGCCGCATAAGTCACCAATACACCATTTTTCTTTAGTGCCCTATACATGATATTGAAAATATCTTCTGTCCATAATTCTGGTTGAACACGGGCTCCAAAGGCATCAAAATAAATTAAATCAAAAGCAGCTTCATCTTTTATATGCATAAAGTCCTTCTGCTGCTTTACCAGCTCAAAAGTTGATGATAATTTACAAGATTTTTCCCAGTCAGATTCATGCATTTTCAAAAATATTTTTTCATATTCTTGCGCCTTAAGCTGCTCTACATAATTCAGCTGTTTAATTTCTAATGGATTTACAGGATAAGCTTCTACACCCGTATATTGTATATTTAAATTTATTTTTTGTGCTTCTATAAACGTTATCAAAGCGTTTAAGCCTGTACCAAAGCCAATTTCCAAAATAGAAACATCTCTATCCTTATATAAGGATAAGCCATTTTTAATGAAGACATGATATGCTTCTTGAATTGCACCGTGTATAGAATGGTATTGTTCATTCCAATCTACAATCTGAATAGTCGTAGACCCGTCAGACGTTGTTATAATTTTACGTTCCAAATTATTGTTTTAAAAGTACGCCATCTGCTTCAAACCTCAAGGTCTTTTTAGGAGACACAATTGCAGCGATTGCTTCTTCCGACTCACCCCCATCTTCAGCATAATGTCGCTGCTCTTCCACGGACATTTCTTCTACAAATGCCAAGCCGTTAACTACAACTTGTTTACCTGCTATATCTTTTGGCATAAAAAAGCCATAATCTTTAAATTTCACCATTGCTTGCGCACCATTCTCCAACTCAACATTCATCCAGCATCCTTTAGCCTGACAAACATCTATTACGGTTCCTGTAAATTTAGTCGTAATGGTATCAGCAACCTTCAAATTTTGATATTTCAAAGTCATATCACTAACATTTAAAGCGTTATCTACTCCAATTTCAGCTCCAAAAGAAGAAAATCCAGTTGTAACCTCAGTTGTTGGCTCCGATTCCGTTTGTTTATCTTGCCCCTTGCAACTAAAAAAGCATACAATTATCACAAGTAAAATGTTAATTCTTTTCATATCCATTAGTATTTATTGAATTGTTACAAAGTTGGTTATTTTTAGATAAAAAAAGAAGCTCTACTAATTATTATTCATTAATTTTATTGCATTAAACATATAATAAATGGAAACTACCGCAAATAGCTTAGTTACGGTTGAAAAAAGTAAAACATCTAAAATTGATCAAGTAGATTTTGATAATTTATCCTTTGGAAGCATCTTCTCTGACCATATGTTGGTCTGTGATTACAAAAATGGCGCTTGGGAGAACCCAAAAGTTGTACCTTATGGTCCAGTATCATTAGATCCCTCTGCAAAAATTTTCCATTATGGGCAGTCCATTTTTGAAGGAATGAAAGCCTATAAGGATTCCGAGGATTCCGCTTGGCTGTTCAGACCATTAGACAATCATAAACGACTTAACATATCTGCTAAAAGATTAGCTATTCCTGAAATTCCTGAAGACTATTTTATGGAAGGGCTTAAAACCCTTTTAAAGGTTGATGAGAAATGGATCCCTAAGAACGAAGGAAGCTCCATGTATATACGTCCTTTTATTTTTGCTTCTGGTAACGGATTCCATGCATCTCCAGCAAACGAGTACAAATTCATGATTTGCCTAGCACCTTCAGGATCATACTTCTCTGGAAAAGTAAAGGTATTGATTGAAGAAAAATATTCCAGATCTGCAAATGGTGGTGTTGGATTTGCTAAAGCTGGTGGAAATTATGCAGGTCAATTCTATCCTACACAATTAGCAGTAGCAAAAGGATACAACCAAGTAATTTGGACAGACGATAATACACATGAATATATTGAAGAAGCTGGTGCAATGAACATTTTTGTTCGCATAAATGATACTTTAATTACAGGTCCTACAAGTGATAGAATCCTAGATGGTATTACCAGAAAAAGTATTATTGAAATAGCTAAAGACGAAAATATTAATGTTGAAGTTAGAAAACTAACAGTGGCTGAAGTTGTTTCTGCTGCTAAAGAAGGATCTTTAAAAGAGATGTTCGGCGCAGGAACCGCTGCCGTTATCTCTCCTATCTCAGCGTTTGGATACAAAGAAACTGATTACGATTTACCAGAAATAAAAGATAGTTACGCTTCTTTATTAAAGAAAAGAATTACCGATATTCAGTACAATAAAGCTGAAGACAAATTTGGATGGCGTTATAAATTATAGCAAGATTTCAAATAAAAAAACCGCCTATTGGCGGTTTTTTTATTTATTTAATATTTTGTCAATGTTCGGGACAAAATAATTTGGTCCTTTTAACACCTTACCATCTTCTCTATAAATAGGTTTCCCATCTGCCCCCAACTTACTCATATTACTTCGCTGAATTTCATTAAACACTTCTTCTATTTTATGTTGCATGCCATGTTCCAAAATTGTACCACATAAAATATATAACATATCCCCTAAAGCATCAGCCACTTCAATTAAATCGTTATTTTCCGCAGCTTCCAGATATTCTTTATTTTCTTCATCCATCAAATTAAAACGCAATAAATTTTTACGCGATCCTAAATTTGCTTGCATAGATTTAGAAACACCCATTCCGAATGTTTCATGAAAAAGCGCCACTGCTTTAAGTTTATTTTCCATCTGTTCTATTATTAGGTTATTTTTGCATAAAAATAAAAAATATGTTCAGTACAGGACAATTAATATTCGCCGGCATTTTTTTTGTGTCTTTTGTAATAATTACTTTTTTCGCTTACAAGAGAGACAAAAAGCTCCATTTAAAAAACTATAAAGGCGTTAAATGGATAGGCTTAACATTCCTAATCTTTATACTTTTATTATTTGTTATTAAATATTCACTTAAAAATTAACGTTAAAGTTGCATACACCACAAAAATCATGGAGATCACAACAATTTTAAGATTTTTGTAAGAAAAGACGTATTTTTGCGTTGTAATACTATAAAACAAAGTTCTATGGTCACCTTTTTTAGCGTGTTATCTATTTTAGTCGGTTTAAATGCATTTCTATTACTTTTTAGCGTAAATAGTAATAAGAAAAGAATCGAAAAAAAAGATACCAATACTACACAAATACCTACAGAGAATATTTATCCTTTAAATATTCTTGAGACAAAGTACAAAAAAGCAGTTTAGTTTTATACTTTTAAAGTATGAAACAAATTCTACTTGTTTTTTTGGGTGGCGGTCTAGGCAGTGTATTAAGGTATTTAATAAGCAAGCCGCTTAATTTCTATTTCACCAATTTTTACTTAGGTACTTTTATTGTAAATATAATAGGTTGTCTTATTATTGGATTTATTCTAGGAATCTCTTTAAAGAACAGCTATTTCAACGAAAATCAAATATTATTTTTAGCTACTGGTTTTTGTGGTGGCTTTACAACGTTCTCTACTTTTGCATTAGAAAACAACTCTCTTTTAAAAAATGGAGATCTACTTGCCTTTGCTCTATATACTACACTTAGTATTACAGTAGGTATTTTTGCAGTCTCCCTTGGCATATGGCTTACAAAGCTTAGCTAAACTTACAGTACACTTCCACACCCTTATTGGTTGTTATAATTTAAACAATAATGAATCTTTTTTTAGATTTTGTAAAGTTTACAGCTTTTCTTGTTGGTTTTTAAACATATGACAAAAAAATCTATAAAAAATTCTACTTCTCCTATGTTTTGCCAGAAATAAGCAACGCAATTAAATCAAATTTTTATTTATTTCGACTAAAATTAATGATACCCATAAATTTTAGGGGTATATATTACAATTATCAAAAAAATATATACACCCCCCCTTCATTTTAATGGGTGTTAAAGATTTTAACATACATTTGCTTCATCAACAAACAAATCAAATATGAAAAAAATCGAGGCAATTATTCGAAAATCAAAATTTGACGAAGTGAAAAAAGCACTCCATCAAATTGAAGTTAATTTTTTTAGTTACTGGGATGTAACCGGAGTCGGTAATGAGAAACAGGGACATGTTTACCGCGGAATCTCCTATAGCACTTCAGACATTCAGAGAAGATACTTAACTATTGTTGTATCAGATGAGTTTTTAGAAAAAACCGTAAGTACCATATTAGAAGCTTCTAGTACTGGAAATGTAGGTGACGGCAAAATATTTGTTTCAGATGTTTCTGAAGCTTACAGAATAAGAACCAAAGAAAGTGGACAAGCTGGAATTAACTAACTAAGATTTTCAAAAAAACTAATATTATGAGTGAAGTACAACAAGAAGCTATAAGTAAAGTAGCGGAAGGTGTTAGCCAAGAAACACTAGACCAAGCTATTCAAAGCATCAACGGCGATATGGGCGCACTATGGATTATAGTTGCAGCCATTTTAGTATTCTTTATGCAAGCAGGATTTACGCTTGTGGAAGTAGGTTTTACTAGAAGTAAAAATTCTGGAAACATTATCATGAAGAACATTATGGACTTATGTATCGGTTCATTATTATTCTGGGCTGTAGGTTATGGTATAATGTACGGTAGTGATACCGTTTTAGGTGGTTTTTTCAGAACAAGCCCTTCTGATCAAGGGTATTTCTTCTTTTCAGCCACGGACTGGTACAATTTACTTTTCCAAACGGTATTCTGTGCAACGGCTGCAACAATCGTATCTGGAGCAATTGCCGAAAGAACAAAATTTTCTACTTATTTAATATTCTCTGCAGTTTTAACTACAATCATCTATCCTATTTCAGGTAGCTGGTACTGGCCATTTGACGATAGCGCATGGTTAAATGTTGCTGGATTTGTAGATTTTGCCGGATCTTCAGTAGTACATGCTGTAGGTGGTGCAGCTGCATTAGTCGCTGCAATTTTAGTTGGACCTAGAATTGGAAAATATAAAGACGGTAAAGTTAATGCAATACCGGGTCACAATATGACGTATGGCGCATTGGGTGTTTTAATACTTTGGTTAGGATGGTTCGGATTTAACGGAGGATCACAATTAGCATTTGGTGGTGATGATACTATTGCTGTAGGTAGCGTGATTATAAATACCAATATTGCTGCAGCAATGGGTGCAGTAGCCGCTATGGTATTGACCTGGATTAGATACGGAAAACCAGATATCTCAATGACGTTAAACGGAGCATTAGCCGGACTTGTAGGAATTACTGCAGGATGTGGTGCCGTGAATGTATGGGGTGCTCTAGCTATTGGTTTAATATGCGGAATTGTAGTAGTACTATCAATTGAAATCATTGACAAAAAATTAAAAATTGATGATCCCGTTGGAGCCATTTCCGTTCACGGGGTATGTGGTTTCTTAGGAACCGTTTTAGTAGGCGTATTCGCTTTAGACGGTGGTCTTCTTTCTGGTGGAGGAGCTGGACTTTTATGGGTTCAATTTTACGGATCTCTAGCTTATATTGTTTGGGCTGCAGTTGCTTCTTTCATCGTATTATTCATCTTAAAGAAAACTATAGGTTTAAGAGTTACACAAGAAGAAGAAATGGATGGATTAGATATTCACGAACATGATTCTAGTGCTTATCCTGAATTTACAATCAACGATAAATAGACATCAACAATGGAACGTTCGCCTGAACGTTCCATTACAATAATACTTAGTATTTCAACAAACAACACTTAATCTTAAACACTTCCTTTAATAGAGAAAGGAACATTTAAAACATCATTTTATGAAAGCGATTACAAAAACAAATTACGTAAAAAATATATTTTTACTAGGGTTACTTTTTGCTGGAACAAGCTTAATAGCGCAAGAAGAAATGGAAGAAAAAAGTAAAGTTAAAATCAGCGGTAGCGCTGATGCTTATTTCCGAACTAATTTGAGCGCTACGGACGAAGCGGATGGTGACGGAGCCTTTATTAATCCAGGATCTTCTTTCGCTGAAGAGACAGGATTTGCATTAGGAATGGCAAATCTTATAGCTAGTTACGATATGGGAAAAACAGGTGTTGTTGCCGATCTTGTTTTTGGTCCTAGAGGAGAAGCTGCTACGTTTAACCAAAATGTTATTAATCAACTTTATGCATACTGGAATGTTTCTGAAGGAACAACAATAACTGCAGGTCGCTTCAATACTTTCTTAGGATATGAAGTAATTTCTCCTGTTGCAAATATGAACTACAGTACTTCTTATTTATTTTCTAGCGGACCATTTTCACATGTAGGTGTAAAAGCTGATTTTGCGTTATCTGAAGATTTTAGCTTAATGTTAGCTGTTACAAATGTAGCTGATGTAAATAACAACTTTACAGGAGTTTACGCTTTGGGAGCGCAATTAGGGTATTCAGGACAATTTTTAAACTTTTATTATGACGGTGGTGAATTCCTAGGTCTAGAAGTAGATTATACTGGTGGTTTTGATTTATCAGAAGATTTTTTCTTAGGTATAAATGCCGCTTATGCTGATAGTGATGGAGCTGGTTTCGCAGGAGCTGCTTTATACCCACAATTAGCTACTTCTGATAGTTTTAAATTAGGATTAAGAGGTGAATACTTCTCAACTTTTGATGGTGTAGATGGTACGGATGATCCAAGTGTATTTGCCGCTACATTAACAGGTAGCTATTCAATTGAAAACTTAACAATCAAACCAGAAGTAAGATTAGATTCTTGGAGCGATAATGAGCCATATTTTGATAATGATGGTGCCGCTTCTAAAAGCTTATCATCTTTCTTAGTTGCTGCGATCTATTCGTTCTAAGTTAAAATTTGTTTATTGTTTATATTTAAAAAGAGTGTGTCTCTCAAAAGACACACTCTTTTTTTATGCCTAAAGGTCAGATTTCTCACAAATTAGATTAGAAATGCCTGATTTCCTAACACCATAAAAAATACAGTGCAAACTGCTGAAAAACAGATAATTATAAAGATTAGCTGTTTTTCACTATCCACTAATTAGCTTGTTAATGAATTGTTAAAAATAATAATTGATTTACATTTGCAGGAAATCAAACAAATCAATCATGAAAAAAATCGAAGCAATTATTCGAAAGTCAAAATTCGACGAAGTAAAAAAAGCACTTCATAAAATTGAAGTAAACTTTTTTAGCTACTGGGATGTAACGGGAGTTGGCAATGAAAAACAAGGGCATGTTTATCGCGGAATATCTTACAGCACTACTGATATACAACGCAGACACTTGAGCATTGTCATTTCTGATGAATTTTTAGAAAAAACGATTGAGACCATACTAGAGGCCGCAAGTACTGGCAATGTTGGAGACGGAAAAATATTTGTATCAGAAATTACAGAAGCTTATAGAATAAGGACAAAAGAAAGCGGGAACGCAGGAATCAACTAACAGAAAACATTATGAACGACGGATTATTTACTGCCAATAATGTTTGGATGATGATATGCACAGCACTCGTGTTTTTCATGCACTTAGGCTTTTCATTTTTAGAGATTGGATTAACCAGACAAAAAAACACTATCAATATATTATTTAAAAACCTTTTTATTATTTGCGCTGGGCTTTTATTGTATTACATCGGCGGATTTAACTTAATGTACCCTGGCGATTTTAATGGATTTTTAGGATTTGCAGGGTTTGGTATTGAAGCACCCGCCAATGGTATGACGGCAGCGTACGCCCCTAGTGGAGGCTACACCTATTGGACTGATTTTCTATTTCAAGGAATGTTCGCTGCTACGGCAGCAACTATAGTTTCTGGCGCCGTTGCTGAACGTATAAAAATTGGAGGCTTTATGATTTTCACGGTCATCTATGTAGGTTTAATTTACCCAATTGTAGGTTCATGGCAATGGGGTGGCGGATTCTTATCAACCCTAGGTAACGAAGTAAATGCCGCAGGAGAACTCATAAAAGAAGCTGGATTTCATGATTTTGCCGGCTCTACTTTAGTACATTCTGTAGGGGGTTGGGCAGCGCTTATAGCGGTGTATTTGCTTGGACCGAGAATCGGTAAATTCGACGAAAACGGAGAAACCTTCGCTATTCCCGGACATAATATACCTATCGCTACTGCTGGGGTATTAATTCTTTGGCTTGGATGGTTTGGTTTTAACGGAGGCTCTGTACTTTCTGCAGATCCAGGAGGTACTTCATTAGTACTCGTTACCACTTCATTAGCTGCAGCTGCAGGAGGAATTGCCGCCTTTATGTTTTCATATCTTCTTTATAAAAACCTGGATTTAACCATGTTTCTAAATGGTATTTTAGGAGGTTTGGTTGGTATTACTGCAGGCGCCGATTTAATGTCACCAAATGAAGCTATAATTATTGGAGCATTAGCAGGAATCCTAGTGGTAGGTGCCGTTGCATTAATTGACAAAGTAAAATTAGACGATCCCGTAGGAGCCATTGCTGTACATTTAATTTGCGGCGTGTGGGGCACATTGGCCGTCGGTTTTTTAGGAACCAAAGCAGGAGGATCACAAATTTTATATCAATTAGCAGGTATTGTTATCATTGGTCTTTTTTGCTCTTTAACTACCTTTATAATACTTTTTACGTTAAAGAAAACAATTGGCATTAGAGTATCCAAAGAAGAAGAACTGGAAGGATTAGATCTTCATGAACATGGAATGGATGCTTATCCGGACTTTAGACTGAATCAACATTAATAAAAACTACTGTTTCATAAAAAAAGGCTGAACTAAATTTAATTTAGTTCAGCCTTTCTTATTTACTTTTTTTTAAATGCCTTAACCCCCGCATTAATTTTTACAGGAAGATGATTCACCTTAGGTACTATTGGACAAGAATACTTTTTATTATAGGCACAATAGGGATTATACGCTTTATTAAAATCGATCATTAAAGTATCTCCTTTTGGAATAGATAAATCTACATACCTACCGCCGGTATACGTTAAACCACCATTGGTTTCATCTGAAAATGGAAGAAACAAATACTCTCTATATTTCGCTTGCGCCATTAACGTAGGGCTTTGATACACTTCTAACTGATAATCCTTTCCATTAATCTTAAAATACACAATACCATACACTACTTCTTCTGATTTTCTATCGGTTGTTGTTGCCATTAAAAAAGGCAAAGCATCTGGAGTTCTTACAAATTTAGCGACTATCCTTAATGTAGTATCTGGTTTGAAAAAATCTAAGGTTTCAAAATTCTTTCTGTCCTTATTATATAGAGGAGAGGTTTCAGGATCTTTATATTCCTTATTTAGTTCCTGTTGAAATTTTAAGATATCTGCCATAGCATTAGAAATATCTTGTGGAATTTCATTTGCAACAACATCGTGATATTTTTTTTCTTGCTTACAACTCATCAATAGAATTACAGCTAAAAAAAGTAATTTTCGCATAGGTAATATTTAATAATTCAACATGAAATAAAATCTGTTTTAGCCACAAATAAATTGAAGAAAAAAAAGAATAAACTCCCAGGTACAAACTTATAAATAAAATAGTTACAATTCATATCTTGCACATCTAGGTTTTGTTTGTAAATTCGATTTAAATTAAAACATCTATGAAAGCTGCAATTATTTTACTCCTTTCTATGTTCATGCTGGTCTCCTGTAGCGAAATTAATTCTACTCACAGTAATAAAAAAGCTTTAGAAAAAATACAACCCGATCGTTATAATGTTGCATTCTTAATCATGGACGGCACTTATAATACTGAGTTCACCGCGCCTTACGATATTTTCCAACATACTCAATTTCGAAAAAATATTAAGGCAATGAATGTCTTTACGGTTGCCAATACACTGCAACCTATTACCACTTTTGAAGGCGTTCGCATTCTTCCTGATTTTGATTACACTAAAAAAAATCTTCCCAATATTGACATCTTAGTTATCCCCAGCGCAGAACATCATCTAGATACTGACTTAGAAGATGTTGTAATGCTTAGTTTTGTAAAAAAGGTTGATGAAAAGGCTCTTTTTATGACTAGTCATTGCGATGGCGCTTTCGTACTTGCCAAAACAGGATTGCTAGATACTGTGGCTTCCACCACGTTCCCTGGTGATTTAATTAAATACCAAGAAAGGTTTCCGCAATTAAATGTAAAGAAAAATTCTTTATTCGTGCATGACGGAAAATACATTACCTCCGCTGGTGGTGCAAAAAGTTTTGAAGCAGCACTTTATTTATGTGAATATTTATACGGAAAAGAGGTTGCTCAATCCTTAGCTAAAGGTCTTGTTATTGATTGGGATGTAAATAAAACGCCCCATTTTATTGTTCCTTAATATCATACCTAGCTTCCTTAAGGTATTTTAACATTAATGCATTGTACTCTGGCGAAATTCTTAAAAGTGCTGTATTTGGTATATCGTAAAGTTTTTGTTTATCCGTAAATCCTGCTTTTAACAACTCTTCTAAATAAAATAAAGCGGTACTGTAATCTTCCTCCTTTGAACTCAATGATATTACCTCTAAATACGCCTCAAAATCATCAGGATCTGTAATAGTATTAAGCATATACAGAAAGCTAAGGCCTTCTTCATCTACTACTTTCTCTTCTTCTAATTCATTTATATTTTTATCTACTATATAATCTAAAAAATCTTTTAACCTATTGCCCATCTGGCGCTCATAAGGGTTTTCACTATTCTTGAATTTTTCAATTTCCTGCATTTGATAATTCCACCACCCCAAATTATTAAAATTATAAGTAGCAACATCTTCATAAACAGCATAATCATAATCTTCTTGTAACAATTGTTCTTGAAATCTGTAATTAGATTCCATACGTTTTGCGACCTTGTATTCTTTATTTTTTCTAAGACTTTTTTGCACCTCTTTAAGCTCTGAAACATCTAAATGAACGCGAAAAATTTCGATGATCTCTTTAGAAAAACTATAAGCCCGCAACAGCTTTTTATCTTTTATAAGACTATGTACTACCATTAAATTCTTGCGATAAGCGGCATGAATAAACTCTTCATTTTTTTCTACTTCACCCTTAGCCATGGAATTTAAAGTAAATACCTGTAATGCTAAATCAACAAAATACATAGCATTAGGATTTGTATTTTCTTCATAGGTAAACAATTGATTTGGAAATTTCAGGTTGTTTAATAGACGTTCCGAAACCTCCATTTGAATACTTTTATACTCATTGACTGATGCTATACCTATAAATTGAAATGGGTTACTAGAAGTTAAAACATCTGCATTTGCAAGACCTCCTCCTATAGAAACAATTCCTTTAATATTCTTACTTACAATAGGCATTATTGATGCAAATGTTCCTCCTAAATCAATCCCTCCTGTATAAATCCGTCTAGCATCTATTGGCAAAATACTAATTACCCTATCAATCATCCTACTAGTTATTAAAACATTCTGAGTAATCGAAAGCGAATCGTTTACTTCATTTGAAGCCACAAGAATATAATCCTGATTTTCTCCAGCCTGCAAAAAGGGCTGAATTGCAGCTTTGCCTTTACCCTCCATATTGAACAAAAACAATACAGGCCAACGCTTATTTACATCAAATTTCTTAGGAATGTACAAAGCGAAATTTTCAGAAATAGTATCGTGCACACGAACTGAATCAATAATAACCCCTTTCCTTAGAGTTAATTGTTGCGCTGAAGTATTTAAAACAAAACAAAAGGCAAAAGCTAGGAAGAATACTGTTTTTTTCATATCAATTTGATGCATCAAAAATCTCGCCAAATTATAGTTAAATTTACAAATTAAAATAGTGTTTTTACAGAGAACCCATAAAAAGTTAGCAGAATTATGATTTGGCTTTTCTCCCAACAGGTGCATCAGAAACCACTTCTGAGAGAATTATATGTGTTCTTGTCTCCCCATATTGAATTAACATATCAATAAATTTCTCTAAATGAAATTGATCTTTAAAAACTACCTCCATGATAATATTCTCATTACCTGTTATTCGGTAACAGTTTACCACTTCTTCATACGTTTTAACCGCTTCTAAAAAGGGCTTCAATTTCCCCATAAAAGCGCGCAACGTAATCATGGCTTTCAACTGATACCCTGTTTCTGTATGAGAGATAATAGCTTTATAACCATTAATAATTCCCATGTCTTCCATTTTCTTAATTCGTTCTGCAACAGCAGGAGGCGTAAGGCCTACTTTACGACCTATATTTGCAAAAGAATCTCTTGCATTTTTCTGAAGGCTTTGAAGAATACCCCAATTTAAATCATCAATCTTTGGATTCAATAGTAAAACAGTTTAAAATATTTGTATTCGATAGTAAAACTTAGTATCTGCTTTATAAAAGTAAGATAATTTTTGTAATCTCGTCGTAATTTTATAGAAAATTGCTTAAGATGCCAAATCGAAATTTGAATACGTTACCAGTTTATAGAAAAGCCTTAGACTTATGCTCTATAAGCAGAGAGATTGTATCTTACATCACTTACAATAAGGATTTGTTGCATTTGTACAAATCTCAAAGCCACAGAGATATCATTGCAGATTCTTTATTAACAGATACTATTTTAATTCCTCAAAAAATTGAACTAGCTGAACGCTCTGAATCTTACTTAATTAGAGTATCAACAATACATCATATCAATATCATCAGTAAAAACATTCTATCTTATTGTAGAGGTTTAGAAATGGATGGTTTGAAAGAAAAAGAATATTTAAATCTTTTACGCGAAGAACTAAAAATCTTTAGAAAAACATACAGAATATGGAAACGCTCTTTATAAAAGAGCGTTTTTTTTATTCCTAGATTTAATTTATCCTTTACATATTTCTTCGGTATTGCCCTCCTACTTTAAATAGCGCATTAGTAATCTGACCCAAAGAACTTACCTTTGAAATCTCCATAAGCTTCTCGAATATATTTTCATTATTCATTGCTGCTTGTTGAATTTCACTCAGTGCCAGTTTGGATTCTTCTTTATTCATTTCTTTCAGATTTTCCAAAGTCACAATCTGAGCTTTTTTCTCTTCATCTGTCGCACGGATTACTTCCGCAGGCAGTACTGTTGGTGATCCTTTTGAACTTAAAAATGTATTGACTCCAATAATAGGAAATTTGCCATTGTGCTTTAATGTCTCATAATACAAGCTTTCTTCTTGTATTTTAGAACGTTGATACATGGTTTCCATAGCACCTAATACTCCCCCACGTTCTGTAATCCTATCAAATTCTATTAAAACTGCCTCTTCTACTAAATCCGTTAGTTCTTCAATAATAAAAGAGCCTTGTAACGGATTTTCATTTTTAGCTAAACCTAACTCCTTATTAATAATTAACTGAATTGCCATTGCTCTACGAACAGACTCTTCTGTAGGCGTAGTAATAGCCTCATCATAAGCATTGGTATGCAATGAATTGCAATTGTCATAAATTGCATATAACGCCTGAAGCGTTGTACGGATATCATTAAAATCTATTTCTTGCGCGTGCAAACTACGGCCAGAAGTCTGTATATGATATTTTAACATTTGAGCTCTTGGCCCTGCTCCATATTTATGTTTTAATGCTTTTGCCCAAATTTTACGTGCTACACGCCCAATTACAGCATATTCTGGATCTATTCCGTTTGAAAAGAAGAACGATAAATTAGGTCCGAAGGCATTAATATCCATTCCCCTACTTAAATAATACTCTACATAAGTAAACCCATTTGATAAGGTAAATGCTAATTGTGTAATAGGATTTGCCCCAGCTTCTGCAATATGGTATCCAGATATAGAAACTGAATAAAAATTACGCACTTGATTCTGAATAAAGTACTCTTGCACATCTCCCATTAATCGCAATGCAAATTCAGTAGAAAAAATACACGTATTTTGTGCTTGATCTTCTTTTAGAATATCTGCCTGCACCGTACCTCTAACTTCATGTAAGGTGTTAACCTTTATTGTAGTATATACATCTAAAGGCAAAACTTGATCTCCAGTAACTCCTAAAAGCATTAAACCTAAACCGTTATTACCTTCTGGTAGGGCGCCATTGTACTTAGGTTTTTTATCTTCCCTACCTTTAAATAGTGCTGCTATTTTAGCAGCAACCTCTTTTTCTAAGTTATGTTCTTTTATATATTTCTCACAATTTTGATCAATTGCCGCATTTAAGAAAAAGCCCAATAACATAGGTGCCGGACCATTAATGGTCATACTCACAGAAGTCATAGCATTAGATAAATCGAAACCTGAATACAGTTTTTTAGCATCGTCTAAACAACAAACAGAAACTCCTGCATTTCCTATTTTACCATAAATATCTGGCCTAATATCTGGGTCGTTGCCGTATAAGGTTACCGAATCAAAGGCCGTAGAAAGTCTTTTTGCAGGCAAGCCTAAACTTACATAATGAAAACGGCGGTTGGTACGCTCTGGCCCACCTTCACCCGCAAACATTCTAGTAGGATCTTCTCCTGTACGTTTAAACGGATACAAACCAGCGGTATATGGGAATTCTCCTGGTACGTTTTCCTGAATCATCCAACGCAGCAAATCGCCCCATGCTTTATATTTAGGGAGTGCTACTTTCGGAATTTGAGTCTGAGAAAGAGATGTTGTATGTGTGTCTAATTTCAATTCTTTGTCACGCACTTTAAACGTGTAAATAGGATCTTTATACTTCTGTACTTTTTCCTCCCAGTTAAGAATAGCCTCCCAATGATAGGGATCTAAATCTAACTTTATACGATCAAATTCTTTGATTAATAAGTTTAGAAATGTTTTATGCTCTTCTAATATGCCAACCGCTGCAATCGCATCTTCATCCAATCCATTTTTTGAAAGGTACAACTGCTCAGGTGCACTAGGCTTCACATTTAAAATGGACAAGATAGCTTGAAACACACCATAAAGTCGCTGTGCAACTTGTACTTGCCCAATTCCTTTATCGTCATAGCTTCTATTATTCTCTGCAATTTCAGAGAGGTATCTTATGCGCGAAGGAGGAATCACAAAAGCGTGTGCTTTATCATCCGTATTAAATTTTAAAGAAGATTTTAAATTGGCCTTTGCCTTTTCTACTAATTTATCCATTAAGGTGCGGTACAATCTATTGGTACCTGGATCATTAAATTGACTCGCCATAGTTCCGAAAATTGGCAAATCGCTTTGGTCCATATCCCAAAGGTTATGGTTGCGCATGTATTGTTTTTTAACATCACGCAAAGCATCCAGAGAACCTCTTTTATCAAATTTATTTATAGCTACAACATCAGCAAAATCAAGCATATCAATCTTCTCCAATTGTGTAGCAGCACCAAACTCTGGAGTCATTACGTACAATGAAACATCTGAATGTTGAATAATTTCCGTGTCTGACTGACCAATTCCTGAGGTTTCTAATACTATTAAATCAAATTCAGCTGCTTTTAATACTTGAACTGCCTCCTCTACATATTTTGACAATGCCAAGTTAGACTGCCTTGTGGCTAAAGAACGCATGTAAACACGATTATTATTTATCGCATTCATACGTATACGATCCCCCAATAAAGCACCTCCTGTTTTTCTTTTAGAAGGATCTACAGAAATTAATCCGATTCTTTTTTCTGGAAAATCTGCCAAAAACCTACGCACCAACTCATCTACTAAACTAGATTTACCAGAACCACCAGTACCTGTAATTCCTAACACAGGAATAGTATTAGGTACGGTAACAGCTCCAAAATGTTTCTGAAATTCATCAGGTCTATTTTCAGCCAAAGAAATTAGTCTGGAAATAGTATTAATATCTTTCGTCTTCAAAGCCTCAGTAACTGAAGTATTTTTAATTTTATTTAAATCCGGCACAGGAAAATCACTCCGTGCAACTAAATCATTGATCATTCCTTGCAAGCCCATTGTCCTACCATCATCTGGAGAATAAATACGAGCAATACCATACTCCATCAAGGCTTTAATTTCATCTGGAAGGATGACTCCCCCACCACCTCCAAAGATTTTTATATGTTCTGCGCCACGCTCCTTAAGCAAATCATACATGTAACGGAAATATTCATTGTGACCTCCTTGATAGGACGTCAATGCAATGGCGTTTACATCTTCCTGAATCGCACAATCTACCATTTCCTGAACACTACGATCATGTCCAAGATGAATTACCTCTACCCCTGTAGATTGGATAATTCTTCGCATTATATTTATGGCAGAATCATGCCCGTCAAATAGAGAAGCTGCGGTAACTATTCGTATTTTATTCTTCGGTGTATATGGGATAATTTGTTCCATTGATAATAAAAGGTGTTTTTACAGGGTGCAATTTACGAAAAACGCAAAGATTAACTTGTATAATTTACAATATTGTAAAAGTGACTATTTCATACGACCTATTCTTTTCAATATCATAATTTTACCCCTTAATTAAGTCACGTGAAAACAACAATTTTAATACATTGTCCAGATCAATCTGGCATAATATGCTCCGTTACTGGTTTCGTTCATGCACAAGGAGGAAATATCATTTACTTAGACCAACATGTTGATAAAGCTTCTGGCGAACTATTCATGCGTATTGAAAGTGAATTTTTAGATACCGAACTCAGTGTAAATCACTTCAAATCTAAATTTGATGAGCAATTAACTACTAAGTTCAAAATAAAATGGAGTATTCATACTGATGAGACCAAACCCAGAATGGGATTGTTTGTCTCTAAATACAACCACTGTCTTTATGATTTATTGAGTCGCTTCAATTCAGGTGAATTAGCTGTTGACATTCCGTTTATTATTAGCAACCATAATGATTTAGAATTTGTCGCCAAGCAGTTTGATATTCCTTTTTATCATATTCCCGTAACAAAAACGACAAAGGCCGAAGCTGAAAATAAGCAACTAGAACTCTTAGCAAAATACCAGATAGATTTTATTGTTCTTGCGCGGTATATGCAAATTGTCACCAGTAAGATTATTGATCGCTATCCGAATAAAATAATAAACATTCATCATTCTTTTTTACCCGCTTTCGCAGGTGCCAAACCATACCATGCCGCTTTTAAAAGAGGGGTCAAAATAATAGGAGCCACAGGACACTATGTTACCGAAGAGTTAGACGCTGGACCAATTATTGCGCAAGATACCACGACAGTTTCTCACACAAATTCTATCGATGATCTTATTGCCAAAGGGCGTGATCTTGAAAAAATAGTTCTTTCAAGAGCTGTTAAACTGCACATTCAACGTAAAACAATGGTTTATAACAATAAAACCATTGTTTTCTCATAACATCAATTTTTTAAACTATAAATTTGTAAAAAACATTCCCCATGAAACATAAAATTATTGCGCTAAGCGCTGTTTTTCTATTATTTAGCTGTAATGAATTACAACAAGTTGTAAATCAACTTCCACAAAGTAGTACTATCGGTAACGCCCAAATAGCAAGTGGACTGCGAGAAGCTTTAGATTTAGGTATTGAAAAACAAGTTCAAAAATTAACCCAAGAAGATGGTTTCTTTAAAAATGATCTTGTAAAAATTGTTCTCCCTGAAGATTTACAGAAAGTAGATAATACGCTTCGCAAGATGGGCTTAAGCAGTTTAGCTGATGAAGGGCTTAAAGTTTTAAATCGCGCAGCAGAAGATGCTGTAAAAGAAGCTACTCCTATTTTTGTAGACGCAGTTAAAGGAATAACATTCAGTGATGCTAAGCAAATCTTATTGGGCAGTGATGATGCTGCTACAAATTATTTAAAATCTACTACAGAAACACAATTATATACTTCTTTCAGCCCTGTGATCAAAAATTCATTTTCTAAAGTAGGTGCAGATCAAGTATGGAGTAACCTTATTACTAAATACAACAACATTCCTTTTGTTACTCCAGTCAACCCTGATTTAACAGATTACGTAACAGGAGAAGCACTAAAAGGTGTTTATACAATGATTGCTGTTGAAGAACAGGAAATAAGAACTAAATCTGCTTCTAGAACTACGGCATTATTACAAAAAGTATTTGCATTGCAAGATTAAATGTAACTATTTTAAAATAAATGTGTTACGTCATATAATAACTCAAAAAAAACTACGTTATTTTGTTATAAGTAACATTAATAACAATTAGCTAAGGTTAGGTTAACCTTAGTACATAAAAATGATATTACTTTTGAAGAATAATATTTGAGTTTAGTAATTTTTTGAGTTAGTTAGTCTAAAACCGGTGGGAGCACCGGTTTTTTTGTTTGTTATATTTTTTAAACTTTACCGGATTTTTATTTAAAAATATAACTTTAACATCAATTTAAGATTTAACACTAATCTTAAAACATTAGAAAAGTTAATTTTACAGCGACTTATTTAATTTTATGCTCTCAAAAGTAGTCCTCATTATTGGAAGTCTTTTCATTTTCTCTTGTACAAAGAGCAATACTTCAAATATTGAATTGACGAATACTCAAACTATCACCACATTGAAAAAAGTTATTAAAACCTACTTCATTGTTGAAAACAAATTTAATTCTAGCTCAACTCAGGTTGAAGACTCCTTAAATCAAAAGAACTATTCCAATGTAAAAAGTGAATCTAAAGTTATTTTTAAAGAGCCCAATAGTACTACTCAAAAAAACTTTATTCATTGGTTTTTTTTGGCTAACGCCTTACTTGGACTTTGTATTTCCGCACTAATTTTCCTAAAATTTTCTAAGTTAGATATCAACAATGTCTACTTTACGATATTCTTAACGGGTGTTTCATTGATGCTTCTGGAACTAGCTTTGTTATGGTGGAATAACGTTCATTACAATCCAAAGGTGCCTTTTTTTAGAGCACAATTTTATTTTTGGATACCGTCTTTATTCCTCTATATGAGGAATAAAATTGAAAATAGAAATACCATAAATTTAAGAGAGAACATCTTACAGTATCTTGTACCCACAATGATGCTGGGTTCATACATCTATATCCTATTTTTTGATGTGAGAATTTTATCTCAAGTATTGAGTAGTTTAACGTTTAAAGCCATTTATACATTTATTTATCTTGCCTTTTTAGTTCGCATCAGCACAAAACAAAAAAATAAAATCCCTTTAAATATCAAAAAGTGGTTAGTTTTTCTCGCATCTTTTATTATTGTCATTTTTCTATTATTATCAACAAGGGCTTACTTCGAGAGCGATAAAAATATTAATTCATTAAGCATTTATTTTTTGGCAATCCTTTTTTCAACATTCATCACTATAATTTCGTTTATTTTATTCTTTCAACCAGAAATATTTATAAAAAAAGAGAATATAGAGAAAGAAGAAAAAACTAAATATAAAAATTCAGGCTTAACTGATGATATGTTGAATAGTCTAAAAATAGAACTTAACGAAATACTTAGAGTAAAGAAAGTTTACTTAGACAATACACTTACACTTGAAGGTCTTGCTGAACAATTAAATACTGACAGATATAGCTTATCACAGACTATTAACCAAGAATTTGACAAGAATTATTATGAACTAATTAACGATTATAGAATTGAAGAAGCCATTCGTAAGATTCATAATTCTGAAAGTGATTTAGTAATATGCGATTTAATATATGAAACCGGATTTAACAATAAGGTTTCCTTCTACAAAGCATTTAAAAAAAGACACCTTAAAACACCACTGGAATATCAAAAATCTATATTTAAAGATAAAATAATAGACCCTTAACTTTAATTTATCTTAAAAATTTAACACTTAAACTAATCCGATTAAGCACCTAATTACCAGTTATTTAAATTATTAGTAAACGTTAATTTAAATCGGTTAGAGTTCACTTAGGTCGGAAATTAACAATATACTCATACTCTTTTCTTCTTTTGCTAGTAGGTTAAAAAGCTAGTTAAAAAAATCAAAACTCTATTCCATACAGTTTGATCTATTTTTTATTTGAATTAGTTACTCCATAAAAAATTAGACTAGCTCTTTTAACTAAATTTTATAGACTAATTATTTAATAACTAACTCAAAAATTAATTTTCATGAGAATTAAGTATTTTTTATTTCTTAAGATTTTTCTTCTATCCTTGATGATTCACGGACAAGAGAAAACAATTACTGGTACGGTATCGGATCAGTCAAAGCTCCCACTTCCTGGTGCAAGTGTGGTAGTGAAGGGTTCCAGTTCTGGAACACAAACAGATTTTGATGGTAATTATACCATTAATGCAAAGTCAGGTGACATATTAGTTTTTTCTTATGTAGGACAAAAAACAGTTGAAAAAACAGTAGGCACATCTAATACAATGAATGCAATACTTTTGGAAGATGCTCAGGCATTAGATGAAATTGTTGTTACAGCACTAGGCATTAAAAGAGAAAGCAAAACTTTATCTTATGCTTCTCAGGTAGTAAATGCTGAACAGCTAAACATTACGCAAGACGCCAATCTAAAAACAGCTCTCGCTGGTAAAGTTGCTGGTGTTCAAATTCAAGGCCAGGCTGGTTCAAAACTTGGTCAATCAGGAAAAATTAGAATTAGAGGAGCTATTTCTCTTACTGCAGATGAAGATCCTCTATATGTTGTAGACGGAGTTCCAGCTGATCCAAACAGTATTGATATGGATAATGTAGCATCTTTAAATGTCTTGAAAGGACCTAACGCAACAGCACTATATGGGCAAAGAGCAGACGCAGGAGTTGTTGTTATAACGACTAAAAAAGGCTCTTCAGGCGCAATAGGAATTGAGATATCTAGCTCTGTAACATTTGATAGAGTTGCAAACCTACCTAACTATCAAAACCAATATGGTGGAGGTTACGATGGTAATAATTCGTTTTCTATATTTGGAGAAGAATTAGATATTTCTGAATACCCATCAGAATGGAGTATTTTTGAAGGAGAGAGATATCTAGCATGGGATAATAATTATGCTGATGAGAGTTGGGGACCAGAATTTGACGGACAAGATTATATTCCATGGTATGCCTATTGGGAAGATAGTCCATATTACGGACAAACGGCAAAATATACAGCTCAACCTAACAATATTAGAGACTTTTATGATACTGGTGTAACTCTAAAAAATACAATTTCGCTAAGTGGTGGTGGAGACAATTTTAGAGGAAGATTATCTTTCACAGATCTAGATCAATCCGGTATTACTCCATATTCCAAGTTGGATAAGCAATTTATAAGTACTAGCTTTGATTTCGATGTTAATGATAAACTTAATGTCGCTGTCGGCTTAAATTACACACAATCTAATGTTTCGGGCGATTTTGATGACGGTTATAGCAACCAAACATCAGGAAGCTTTAACTCATGGTTCAGTAGAGGAACTGAGATAGATAAATTAAGAGAATTAAAAGACTTAACCACACCTGACGGCCACTCAGCGAGTTGGAACTGGTGGGGACCTGATTATTACGCATATTACGGTGGAAGCTATAAAAAAGCAGCCTTCTGGTTTAACCCATATACTTATTTAGATCAATATGAGAATATTGATAAGACAGATAATTATGTTGGTAATATTAATTTTAAATATCAAATTAATGATAAGTGGGAGTTATCTGGTGGAGCTTCAAGAAATAAGGAAGAATATAAAAACGATTATAAAGTTCCCTATTTTTTAGCTTATTCATCCGCTCCTGACTTGTATAATCCTTGGTCAAATTCATTTGGAGTTTACAGAAGAACAGAATCTGAAAACAACTATAATGCAGCCCTAACATTTACGGATAAATTCGGGGATAACTTCGACGTTAAAGCATTTGTCGGAGGAAATATTAGAATCAACAACTATGACCGTTTTAGTGCTCAAATGGAGACCGATGCTTTAACAGGTGGTCTTATATTACCTGATGTATATGCATTTTCTAACGCCGCAATTACACCAACACCTTCAACATACGTTAGTGAAAAACAAGTAAATAGTATCTATAGTAATGTTAGTTTAGGATACAAAAGTTTGCTATATTTAGATGCATCTTACAGAAGAGATTGGAGTTCTGCTCTACCTTCGAATAATAATGGCTACGGCTACCCATCCATTGGTACAAGTTTCTTATTTTCAGAATTAATAAATAATAACTCTGTTTTATCATTCGGTAAATTAAGAGCTAGTTGGGCTCAGGTTGGTAACGATCTAGATGCTTACTTACTAGATCCAGCTTATCCTTTATCTGAAAAACCATATAATGGCTTGGCCTTAGAATATACGAACAGTTATGTCTTAGACCCTAACATTAAACCTGCAATTAACACTTCATACGAATTAGGATTCGACACCAAATTTTTCAGTAATCGTATAGGTTTGAGTTTGACTTACTATAATGAAAAAAGAAAGGACGAAATAATCCCTGTCGGCATTTCTAACGGAACCGGTTACGCTAGTTACTATACTAATGCTGGAGAATCTGAAAGAAAAGGTTTAGAAATTACTTTAATGGCAACGCCATTTAAAACAGACAATTTTCAATGGGATATAATGGCCAACTGGGCCACTAACAAAACCACTATAAATAGCTTACCCGGAACTTTAACTTCACTTGATGCATTAGGAACCAACGGTTCTGATGATTACGGAATGGTTAGTGTTATACATGAATTAGGAAATGAATGGGGTCAATTGAGAGGTACAGGTATTGCTAGGGATGACAATGGAAATGCAATTATACAAGAAAGTGGACTTTATGCTGTTGAAACTAATCAATATTTAGGAAGTATTTTGCCTGATTTTACAGGTGGATTAGTCAACACTTTTAGATATAAAGATTTAAGTTTAACTGCATCTATAGATTACCAAAAAGGAGGTAATTTCTTTTCATTAACCGAGATGTGGGGTAATTATTCTGGATTACTGGAAGAAACAGCAGGGTTAAATGACCTTGGAAATAAACTTAGAGATGACGTTGCTAGTGGCGGGGGTGTTCATGTTACTGGTGTTTCGTCAGTAGACGGAACTACCGTAGACACATATGTTGACTCTTACTCATATAGCCAACAATTTTATGCCAACTCACTTGCAGAGCCTTTTGTACATGACGCAAGCTATATAAAATTGAGAGATGTAAGCTTAAGCTATAGCATTCCAAAGAAGTTTCTTAACGATAAATTAAGTGGTCTTAGTCTTAGTTTGGTTGGTAGAAATCTATGGCTAATTGCAGTAAGCGACGACAACACTCATAGATGGGATCCTTCTGAATTATCAGAGGCTTATGGGGAAAATGCGCAAGCTCCTGGCACCAGAAGTTATGGTATGAACATTAAATTAACTTTTTAATTAATTGACTGATGAAAAAAATAATATATATAGCATTTAGTCTGATATTTACTCTTTTCTCTTGTGAAAATGTAGATTTCGGAGATACTAATGAAAACCCAAATGGCGCAAGTGAAGCCGATGCAGCTTCTTTACTAGCAGCAGCCATGTCACGCTACTCTACCTTAACCGGCAGAAATTACTTAACAAGACCTACTCTTTATGTACAATATCAATCTCAAGTAACCTATACAGATGAAATGTTGTATAGTGAATCTGCTGCAGATTGGTACAGTTATTACGTACAGACATTATCTAATTTACAATTGGTAATCGATCTTAATTTAGACGAGGAAAATCACACAATTACTTTCTTAAATGAAGGAGATCCAGAAAATCAAATTGCGGTAGCCCAAATTTTTCAAACTATAATTTTTAAGAGACTTACAGATACATACGGTGACATCCCGTATTCTGAAGCATTGGCCGATATTGACAATTTGACTCCTGCTTACGACTCACAAAATGATATTTACGAAGGTATGATTTCAACTTTGAAAGAGTCTCGTGATATGATAGATGAAACTGGTGTTGGTCCAACTGGAGATATAATTTATGATGGTGATGTGACAAAGTGGAAAAAATTAGCCAACTCTTTAATTCTTCAATTGTCATTGCAATTATCAAAGAAATACCCAAATGCATCAGAATATGCTGCAATTGAATTTAATGGTGCATTAAATGATGCAGCTGGGGTTATCGAAGAAATAAGTGATGAAGCTTGGTTTTATTACGATGAAAACTTTAACAACCCATGGTCTGCTCAAAGAACAACTGATTATTTTCTATCTTTAGAATTTACAAATGCTTTAAAAGGTCTAGGCACTACCTCAAATTCTTCATATGATTCTAGAATTGAAGTTTTTGCTAAGAGTCCAACTTTAGACGGAGTCGCTTATGGTTATTCTGATGGTTCAGGAGTGGGAAAAACTGGAATGTCTTCTTTAATTTGGAATTTGACTGCTCCTTTACAATTGATGACTTCATCATATACTTATCTTAACAGAGCTGATGCTGCTAATTTAGGTTGGACCTCTGAAAATTCAGCTTCACTCTTAGCATTAGGCATACAACAATCCTATGCCACTCTAGATGACCATTATGGAACCTCAATTAGTACTGAGTCAACTGCTTATAGCGCAGCAAGGGTTGTCGATATGTCAACTATTGGAGCAACTCAGGTGATTGCTGAAGAAAAATGGGTCTCTTTATTCCCAAGTGGTTTTGATGCTTGGTCTGAATGGAGAAGAACTGAATATCCTACACTAGTTCCTGCAACAGACTATCTTAATAGTGGAGTAATACCAAGAAGATATATTTACCCTACTGATGAATTTAGTTTAAATCCATCATCGTATGCAAGTGGAGTTCAGAGCTTAGTTCCTGCAACAGACAATAACTCTTCAAAAATATGGTGGGATCAATAAAAATTTAGTAAGGTTATAATTAGGCCCAATAAATACCATCAATAAAAAAACAGCCATGATTTAATATCATGGCTGTTTTTCTTGTTTTAAATCTTATGTTTACAAAAAAAAAGCCTACTCGCTTAATAATAGGAGATTAAATCTTATTCAAATACCCAATTACGGTATCATTAAAAATTAAAGGTTGTTCTACGTTAACCACATGACCGCATTTTTCAACAACAAATAATTCTGAGTTATCATGCGAAGCTACTATCTTTTCTATAGAAGGTAAAAACAAGTAGTCTTCTCTTCCCATTACATACAACGTAGGTATTTTAATATCTACCATTCTAAAGAAACGTAAAAGCGGATTAATCTCTGAGGTGAGCTTAAACCAACGTATGAACTCTTTCTGGTATAATTTCTTCGCTTCTCTAACAAATAAGGACCTAGACTCTTTATGGTTCTTATTTGGCATAATTATGAAGGCGAAAAACTTATACAGCCATAAATACGGCACAACCGATTTAAAAATAACACCTAAGCGTATTAAAACCTGTGATCTTAGATTCAATTTCATGATTGCCCCTCCCATAATCATGCTCTCTACACGATTAGGATACTTTTCTGCTAAATTTCTAATTAAAATAGTACCCAATGAGATACCCACAAAATGAGATTTCTCTATTTTCTCATGGTCTATAACATGTAAAATATCATCGGTAATAAAGTCAAAAGTATATTTATCACTAAAAGCATCTTTTAAATGCACTTTTGAATTTCCGTGCCCTCTTAAATCTAAAAGTAAAACATTAAAATGTTTTCTAAATTCACGCACTTGCTTAAACCAAATGGTTGAGCTCCCTCCTGCTCCATGAACAAAAGTCACCCATTTTGTAGAAGTTTTATGTTTGTGCTTGGTATAACTTAGCAATCGGTTCTTTTTTTGTAAATGTACTTAATTTTTTCAATAGAAAGAATTATCAGTATAACGGCTAAAAACTAAGTTTATTTAAAATCTTCATTAATTTAGAGAATCATTTACCGATAAAATATAAATGACGATACAAAACACCTGATTTTTAGCTACATATAACGAATAGTAAACATCCACAACCTACTTTTCAACGTATATTTGATATAATGAAAATAACGAGAGAAACTATGAATAATCAATACTGTAAAGTAGGTGCAGTTAAAGCATTAAATAAAGACGAATATTCTATTACAACATTAGAATATCTGTATCAAAATTTTATTGAAAAAGCGAGCAATATCCAATATGCTAACACAAAATTGGGCGATTTTTTTGAGTCTAAGGCGCTAAAATTAGAAAAGCTATTAAACGAATTTTAATTAGAACTTTTTTTCTAATTCAAGCTGCATTTGTTTTTGGAGCTCTTTCGCTTGCTGTTTTGCCGCTTGCGCAAAATCTTCATCCTTTGAAGCATAGATAATCCCTCTGGAAGAGTTTACCAGCAAACCAACCTCTGCCGTCATTCCATAGCTACAAACTTCAGATAGGCTACCTCCTTGTGCTCCTACCCCCGGTACTAATAAAAAACTATCAGGAACAATTTGTCGTATCTCTGTTAAAAAGCTTGCCTTAGTCGCACCAACCACATACATTAAATTTTGTGCGTTTTCGTACGTTTTAGACGTTTCTAAAACCTGTTCATAAAGTGGCTTACCATCTATTTGTTTGGTTTGAAAATCAAAAGCTCCTTCATTAGATGTTAAAGCCAACAAAATCGTGTGCTTGTCCTTAAAGGCCAAGAACGGCTCTACGGAATCTTTACCCATATAAGGGGCTACCGTGACAGAATCAAAGCCTAAATCTTCTAAGAATGCCTTTGCATACATCGTAGAAGTATTCCCGATATCGCCTCGTTTAGCATCTGCAATGGTAAATATGTCAGGATATTTGTCGTTTAAATAACCGATTGTCTTTTCTAAAGCTTTCCAACCTTTAATGCCATACGCTTCATAAAATGCGGTATTAGGCTTATATGCAACACAAAATTCATGAGTAGCATCAATAATTGCTTTATTGAAAGCAAAAATTGGATCTTCTTCTTTTAACAAATGTGCTGGAATCTTGGCTAAATCTACGTCTAACCCAACACACAAAAATGATTGTTTTTTATGAATCTGTGCTACTAAATGTTCTGTGGTCATTTCTAAAAAATTTCTGAAGCTTCTTTTAGTTTTTCAGTATTTTCAACAAGACTTAATTCGTCTATAATTCTTTGAATGTCCCCATTCATAATATTTTGCAAATCATATAAAGTAAGTCCTATTCTATGATCCGTAACTCTACCTTGAGAGTAGTTGTAGGTTCTAATTTTTGCAGAACGGTCACCACTACTTACTTGAGAATTACGTTTTGCAGCATCTTCTTCTTGCTTCTTTGCCAATTCTTGGTCATATAAACGAGAACGCAATACTTTAAAAGCTTTTTCCTTATTCTTATGCTGTGATTTCTGATCTTGACACTGTGCTACCAATCCAGATGGAATATGTGTTAAACGTACTGCAGAATAGGTAGTATTCACCGATTGTCCCCCTGGTCCTGAAGAACAGAAAAAATCTATACGAACATCTTTTGGTTCAATTTGAACATCAAAATCTTCCGCTTCTGGCAAAACCATTACTGTAGCTGCACTAGTATGCACACGTCCTTGTGTTTCTGTTTGAGGAACACGCTGTACTCGGTGTACCCCTGCTTCAAATTTTAAGGTACCATACACATTATCACCAGTAACCTCAAATTGAATTTCTTTGTAACCACCACTAGTACCTTCACTTAAATCTATCACGTTAGTTTTCCAACCCTTAGATTCACAGTATTTGGTATACATTCTAAATAAATCTCCTGCAAATATACTGGCTTCATCACCACCTGTACCTGCTCTAACCTCAACTACAACGTTTTTAGAATCTTCAGGATCCTTTGGTATTAAAAGAACTTTTATCTCTTCTTCTAATTTAGGCAAACCAACTTTAGCTTCTTCTAACTGCATTTTGGCCATTTCTACCATTTCTGCGTCACTTCCGTCAGAAATAATTTCTTGCGCTTCCTCAATATTATTGGTGAACTCTATGTATATATCGCGCTTATCTACTAAGCTCTTAAGATCTTTATATTCTTTGTTTAACTCAACATATCGTTTTTGATCAGAAATTACATCAGGTTGAATAATCAAATCTGACACCTCATCAAAACGTTGTTTTACTATATTTAACTTATCTAACATGACCGTGCTAACATTTTGTGCGAAATTACAATAAATTTGCACATTTAAACATATCTTAATTTTTCGATACCATCAATTTAAAAAATAATTATCAAATAAATGTCCTTTTTAAAGTATCGATGAAGCAAAAAAAAAAATAAAATTATCTTACAAAAGTAGTTCCAAACGTAAAAATATAAGAATTTAAGCCATCACTCCGATCGTAATTACTAAAACGTAAATCGATGGTTTTTAGTCCAAATTTCAGCAATTTAGCATTGGTGAAAATATCTTTATACCGAATTCCTATTCCATATTGATGGGCATTAAATTCAGACAAATCATAATCTGAGGTATAGTAATCTAAATTAGATACCGCAGCCTCTTTTACATAAAAATAATCTGCAGCAGTCTGAGTATAATAGCGGTATGTTGGATATACTGTAAACAAGCTACTTATCTTAATTGGCAACTCAATACTAGCCGTATGCGATGTTACCCCCCAATCATCTGTATAAAAACGATAATAGCTTCTTAAAATCAAATAATCATTGATAAAGTAATTTAAACGCCCTCCTATTGGAATTTTAAAGCGTGTATCCGGTAATTGTTCTACATTATCTGCTAATTGAAAATCTTCAATAAAGAAATCTTCTTTATCCGCAAAATACACCCGCTGAAAAGGCGTACTCAACAAACCTTGTTGAGCTACTAAATCTAAAAAAATGGAACCTTGCATGCGCTTACTTACTATTTGAGACAAGCCCAATGATAAAGAGTATGAGTTTCGAGTTTCTGATTCAAATGCTGTAAAACTAGGAGTATAAGTGCCATTCCCCGTTACCCGGTCATCAAAAAAACCATTACTTAATTCTATAGGGTATTGCGGGTTCCAAGCATCAAAATAAACCTTAGCACTCGCAGATATTTCTGTGTTTTTCTCATTAAAGAGTTGTGCATATCCTCCTCCAAGACCCACAGAGAAATAATCATACTCCGAAGATAAATATGCATTTGCTGTCCAAATTTTATTTCGATCATCTGAACTGTGTTGGTAAGTAGGATTAATATGCGCTAAAACATCAGATTGTGATGCACCCGAAGAAGCTATATAAGGACTTACACGTTCGTTTACACTACCGTCTAATGGATTAATATTACTTGAAGATGCGGATGAATATGCAGAAATACCTACATCTACGGTTAACACATCATCATCATTTATTGGCAACCGAACAACAATTGTAGTCGTCACATCTGTCAATTCTTCAGAACCCTCTCCTCCAGAAACTGCAGCATGAGAACCATCTTGACTGTAATAACTAAACAAAGCATCTACTTCTGTTGTTTCTAAAACACGTTTTTTATAAGAGGTCTCTTGTGCCTGAAGTGCCAAACCAAGAAAAACTAAAATGATGGTTATTATTTTTTGCATTATACTTTTTAAAATTTAAATCCTTTATTTAGTTACAACCGCAACCACCACCAGATTTACCGCCATTAGCACCCGCAGCTGCTTCACGATAAATTTGAAAATTAGTTTCAAACTGCTCTATGCTTTTTGCGGACAAAGCCATTTCTTCATCATTTAAATAAACCTTATCATATTCTTTTACCGCCACACAAGACGTTGCACTAAGTACTAGAATACATAACACTATACCCTTTCTCATAATTTTAAAATTACGGATTATCAAATTTAATACCATTGCTTTTATAAATTTTATTCTGAGAATCTACTACAATTACCTCGGTATCTTTCAATTGATTAATTAGTGAAATACCCGTATCTATCCCCATTATAAAAACAGCGGTAGCTAAAGCATCACACAATTCTGCACTTTTAGAAAAAACAGAAACACTATTAATGCCTTTTGATGGATACCCCGTTCTTGGGTCTATTATATGAGAATGTTTCTCACTATTTATTACAACATATTTTTCATAATTTCCTGAAGTTGCAATTGAAGACTCATCTAAAGGCATCCATGAAAATACCTTTTCCTTATCTAATGGATTACTTATACCTACAATCCATTTTTCTCCTGTAGCCTGCCTTCCCCAAGTAGTTAAATCTCCTGAAGCATTTATTACACCTGCAAACACTTTTTTTGATAGCATTAATGCTTTTGCCTTATCTGCCGCATACCCTTTACCTAGTGCTCCAAAACCTATTTTCATACCTTCTTTCTTTAAAAAGACTGTTGAATTCTGTTTATCTAATAAGATGTTTTTATAGCCTACTTTAGCTATGGATGAAGTAATTTGTTTTGTTGTGGGTGCATGCCTCATTGTACCATCAAACTTCCAAACTTTATCCATGGAAGCATATGAAATATCAAATGCTCCATCCGTAATTTCAGAAATTTTAATTGCTCGCTCTATTAAACTAAATAATTCTGAACTCACTTTAACAGGCTTTATTCCTGCATTTCTATTTATCTCTGAAGTTTCGGAATTTTCATCCCAAGAAGAAATAATTTTTTCTACCCTACTAATCTCGGCAACAGCATCATCAATATTTTTTTGCGCTTCTGTTTCTGATTCCGCAACGATAGTAATGTCAAACCGAGAGCCCATAAGCTTCATGGTTTTTGCCAGTGTTACATATTTCTTTTCTTGACTATTCCCTAATATCGAAAAGAATATTAGAAAATATAGGGGGATGTTTTTCAATCTAAAAATTCATTTAAGACCGAAATATACTCATTTGGACTCACTTTTTTGTACCCTGTTTCGCCTAAATTTTCACCTTTATCATTTAAAACCACAATAAGCGGAAAATATCCCTTAGCGTTGTATTTATCCGCTAATATTTTATGCTGATTTTCTAATTCTGGTGCAAGCTTATTGGTTTTACGACGCGGAAAATCTGCTTTATACAATACATAATGCTTTTCTGCATATTTTTTAAACTCCTCTGACTGCCAGATATCACGGTCTAACTTTATACACGGAGCACACCAATCTGACCCTGCAAAAACCAACACAATAGGTTGATTATTTTTCTTTGAAAGCGCTTGTGCGTCTGCAAAAGATTTCTGCCAGTTTTGGGCATTGACCACCACTACACAAAAAAATATACTTAGAAAAAATAACTTTTTCATAATTCAAAAATATTACGCCTCAAAAATACGCAACATATCATCCGCTAAAACTTCTGTTTGGTAAACCTTGAGAGGATTGCTAGTTATAGAATTTAAAGGAGTACCATCTTGAGCAAATCTCGATCCATGGACATCGCATTCGTAAATACCATCATTGTCACTTACAAATGAGATGTTGGGATTATTCTCATGGCTACAATATTTACTTGCTGCAACTAATTCTCCTTCTAAATTTCTAACAATGATAATATCGGTCTCTGTAAATTTCTCTTTCGATTTTACAAAAATAAATCCTCCATTACTTTGAAGATTAGACGAAGTACTCGCATTTAAATCTACCGTAATATCAACACTTGTTGGCTCCTCTTCTTCAGGGTCAACACCTATTGGCACCTCTCCCTCTTCTTCTGAAACTTGCTCCTCACTTTCACTATCAGAAGAACAACCGTGTAAACAAGAGAATGTTAGTGCAAAAGCTGCTCCAGCCCCAAGTGTTTTTAAAAATGCTTTTCTTTCCATAATACTATTCCGTTTAATGACACAACGAAAAACTACTTCTAATCGTATGTATTAGTACTCAAAAGTTCCGTTTTTACTTTTTATCGTCAATTTTTTTGTTGCACTCTCCTCTACTCTACCTACAATTCTCCCACGCACACCAAAAGAATCGGCTATCTGAATTAAATCTAGCGCAACGGCTTCATTTACATAAAACTCTAAACGATGGCCACAATTAAAAACCTGGTACATTTCTTTCCAATCGGTTTTAGATTGCTCTTGTATTAGGTTGAATAATGGTGGTACTTCAAAAAGGTTATCTTTTATAATATGAAGGTTATCAATAAAATGAAGAATCTTAGTTTGGGCTCCACCACTGCAGTGTACCATTCCGTGAATATCTTGGCTAGTATATTTCTCTAAAACTTTTTTCACTATTGGAGCATATGTACGTGTTGGTGACAATACCAACTTCCCTGCATCTAAAGGAGCATCTTTAACAGCATCTGTTAACTTCACCTTTCCAGAATACACTAAATCTTCAGGCACTTCTGCATCGTAACTTTCTGGATATTTATCTGCCAAGTATTTTGAAAACACATCATGACGCGCGGAAGTTAATCCGTTACTTCCCATTCCTCCGTTGTATTCCGTTTCGTAATTGGCCTGACCAAAAGATTCTAAACCTACAATTACATCGCCTGCTTTTATATTTGCATTATCTATTACTTCACTTTTTTTAAGTCGCGCTGTAACTGTAGAATCCACAATAATAGTCCGCACTAAATCTCCTACATCAGCAGTTTCACCACCTGTAGAATGTATAATTACTCCATGTTTTTTTAAATCTGAAATAAGTTCTTCTGTACCATTAATGATTGCAGACAATACTTCACCCGGAATTTTATTCTTATTTCTCCCTATGGTAGAAGACAACATAATGTTATCCGTAGCCCCTACACAGATTAAGTCATCAATATTCATAATTAAGGCATCTTGAGCAATACCTTTCCAAACCGATAGATCTCCAGTTTCTTTCCAGTACATATATGCTAATGAAGATTTTGTACCCGCTCCATCTGCATGCATTACCAAACAATATTCATCATCATTCGTTAAATAATCCGGTACAATTTTACAGAATGCTTTTGGAAACAATCCTTTATCTATATTTTTTATAGCATTATGCACATCTTCCTTTGATGCTGAAACACCTCTTTTATTATACCTTTCGCTGTTTGATGAACTCATGAATGTTGATTTTCGACAAAAATAGTGGAATCATAAAAAAAAGCACTCCTATTTGAGTGCTTTTAGTTAAAAAAAATGTGATATTATTTTTGAAATAATAGTTCTCTATATTTCGTTAACGGCCAAAGTTTGTTATCCATTAAACTTTCTAGTTTATCACAATGCAAACGAATCTTATTAAAATACGGTTTTACCGTATCACAATATGCAAAAGCTTTTTTATTAATATCCTTTAAACGGTTAGCGCTTCTACGTGCATCAGTCATTAGATCTGACTGCTTTTTAACATCCGCAATATGCTCTGCTATTTGCTCTATAAGTGATAGCTGCCCATCTGTTAATTTTTTGTGTGCTGCGCCATAAATGTCTTTTAAACCCATCACATTTTTAATCAATTCATTCTGATAGGTAACCGCTGCAGGGATGATATAACTATACACCAGTTCATTATACATTCTTCCTTCTATTTGCAGTTGAAAAATGTATGTTTCCAATTCTACTTCTTTTCGGGCAGAAATTTCTACTTCACTCATCACCTTCATGGTCCGGAATAATTCTAAACTCTCCTTAGAGGTTAAAACCTGAAGTGCAGATGGGGTATTCTTATTATTACTTAATTTTCTACGTTCTGCTTCTTTCTCCCATTCCTCACTATACCCATCACCATCAAAACGAATCCGCTTTGAAGTCTTTATGTATTCTCTTAAAACATTAAAAACAGCCTCATCTTTTTTAAGGCTCTTTTTATCAATAAGAGCATCAACTTCTTTCTTAAAATCTATTAATTGTTTTGCTACAATAGTATTTAAAACTGTCATTGGCTTAGCACAATTGGTCTTAGCTCCTACGCCACGCATTTCAAATTTATTCCCCGTAAATGCAAAAGGCGATGTTCTATTTCTATCCGTATTATCCAAAAGGATTTCCGGAATTTTACCCACAACATTTAATTTGAGCTCTGTTTTTTCTTCTGGAGATAATTTGCCATGGGAAACCCCTTCTAGCTCATCTAAAACATTACTCAATTGCGTACCTACAAATATAGAAAATATAGCTGGCGGCGCTTCGTTAGCACCCAACCTATGATCATTACTCGCAGAAGCTATAGACGCTCTTAATAATTCCTCATACGTGTCTACCGCTTTAATTGTATTGATGAAAAAGGTTAAGAATTGCAGGTTTTTCATTGGCGTAGAACCAGGACTTAATAAGTTTACCCCTGTATCCGTTGCTAAAGACCAATTATTATGCTTTCCAGATCCGTTTATACCCGCAAATGGCTTTTCATGAAACAACACTTTAAAATGATGCTTATCGGCAATTTTATCCATAACATCCATAAGCAATAAGTTATGATCTACCGCCAGATTAGCCTCTTCAAAAACCGGAGCAAGCTCAAACTGATTTGGTGCCACCTCATTATGTCTGGTTTTTACAGGAATACCTAGTTTTGTACATTCTTTTTCTAAATCGCTCATAAAGCTCAATACACGATCCGGAATTACCCCAAAATAATGATCGTCTAATTGTTGCCCTTTCGCTGCTTGATGTCCAATTAAGGTTCTACCTGTCATCACGATATCTGGCCTAGAAACAGCTAATGCTTTGTCTAATAAAAAATATTCTTGTTCCCAACCGAGTGTTGCATTTACTTTAGATACATTTTTATCAAAATATTTAGCAACGGCGGTTGCCGCCTCATCTATAGCACTTAACGCTCTTAATAAAGGAGCCTTATTATCTAAAGCTTCTCCTGTATAGGATACAAATATGGTTGGAATACACAATGTGGTCCCATAAATGAATGCTGCCGATGTAGGATCCCATGCTGTATATCCTCTAGCTTCAAAAGTGTTTCTAATTCCACCGCTTGGAAAACTAGATGCATCTGGCTCCTGTTGCACCAATTGTCCGCCTCCAAATTTTTCTAAAGCACGACCATCGGGCAATAAATCAAAAAAAGCATCATGCTTTTCTGCTGTTGCTCCTGTTAAAGGCTGAAACCAATGCGTATAATGCGTAGCCCCCATTGTAATAGCCCAAGATTTCATAGATTCCGCGACTTGATCTGCTATTTTCCGGTCAATCTTCGATCCTGAAAAAATAGCACTCTGTACACTTTCTAGAGCATCTTTTGTTAAATACTGAAGCATGCGCTCTTCATTAAAAACATTTACCCCGAAAATTTCTGAACGCCTCCCCTTTTCATCTATTGGAATGCGTTCACGGTCTTGACTTTTAGAAATAGCTTCTAATCTTATTTTAGACATAAATTATACCCCATATTATATTGCTTGCAAAATTAACGATTTAATAATTTAATCAGTAAAAAATTAAATTAAATATAAAATACCCCAAAAAAAATACACCTTCACCGAATTATAATGAATATTTCGACATTTACCCCCTAAAAAACTAGAAGTAAAGCTAAAAAAAATTATTTTTGTTGGAATCTATAAAGAATTATAATTAGTTAATATTATGGCCAAAATTAAATTAGAATACATCTGGTTAGATGGGTACTTTCCAACACAAAACATGCGAAGCAAGACAAAAGTTGAAGAGCATGAAGACTTTCAAGGTACAATTGAAGAAATCGGTAACTGGTCTTTTGACGGATCATCTACGAGACAAGCTGTAGGCGGATCTTCTGATTGTTTATTAGTTCCAGTTGCAATTTATCCAGATCCAGACAGAATTAATGGTTACTTAGTTATGACCGAAGTTATGAATCCTGATGGGACACCACATGTTTCAAACGGAAGAGCAACTATTGACGATGAAGATTCTGATTTCTGGTTTGGTTTTGAACAAGAATATTTTATCATGGATACTAAAACGCAATTACCTTTAGGTTTCCCTATTGGTGGTTACCCTGCTCCACAAGGAATGTACTATTGTTCTGTTGGTGGTAAAAATACTCACGGTAGAGGTTTGGTTGAAGAGCATGCTGATTTATGTATTGAAGCTGGTTTAAACTTTGAAGGGATCAACCAAGAAGTTGCTTCTGGACAATGGGAATACCAATTGTTTGCTAAAGGCGCTAAAAAAGCTGGTGACGAAATATGGATCTCTAGATACCTATTAGATCGTTTGACAGAAAAATATGGTTACTATATAGATTACCACCCAAAACCATTAGGAAAAGATATGGACTGGAATGGTTCTGGTATGCATGCTAACTTCTCTAACACTTTATTAAGAACGTGTGGAAGTAAAGAAGTTTATGCTACAATTTGTGAAGCTTTCAGACCATTTGTAAAAGAACATATTGCTGTTTACGGTGAGTTTAACGACCAACGTTTAACTGGTTTACACGAAACTGCTTCCATCAATGATTTCTCTTGGGGTGTTTCTGATAGAGGTGCTTCTATTCGTATTCCATTAATTGCTGTGCAAAAAGGATACAAAGGATGGTTAGAAGATAGACGTCCTGCATCAAATGGTGATCCATACAAAATTGCAGCTAGAATTATCAAAACTGTAAAAACCGCTAAGGTTTAAATTATACTATTATTTTTATACACAAAAAGAGCTGTTGATTTTTCAACAGCTCTTTTTTTATTCTCTTATTTCAATTTAAAGTATGCCTATATTTATAGTGTAAAGTAAACAAATGTGACATAACTAAGTAACAAAACTATTCCTTCCCATTTCCCTAAATGCATTCGCTTTGGAAAAAAGACCAGCGGCAATAACAAGAATGATATGCCTAACATCCAGAAAATATCGTTATCTAAAAGCCCTAAATCTTTAGCTTTAATTGGTGTTATTATAGCCGTTATCCCTAATACTGCTAATAGATTAAAGATATTAGATCCAATTAGGTTTCCTAAAGAAATTGCTTTCTCTTTTTTTATTATAGCTATAATAGACGCCGCTAACTCGGGAATACTCGTGCCAATAGAAACCACTGTTACCGCTATCACACGTTCGCTTACTTTGTAAAACTCTGCCAAGCCAACAGCTCCTGTAATTAATAACTCCGAACCTCCCCACAAGGCAACACCTCCTAAAACTAAAAACAGAACCGTTTTATAGTTTGGCAATAAAACATCGTCCTCAGGCTTTTCATCTTCAACTGCTGGTTTTTGGAAACGCAATAGATAAATTAAAAAAGCAAATAGAAAAACCACCATTACAATACCTTCATAACGCTGAATTTCATGATCAAAGTAAATAAACCCAAAAAACAACAAGGAAGCAATGATCATCACTGGCCAGTCTGTGGTGTAAAAACTCTTTTTAACATCAATAGACCCCAGTACTATAGTTACCCCAAGAACTAGCCCTAAATTTGCAATATTAGACCCCACCACATTCCCTAAGGCCAAATCAGGGAAGCCATCTAAGGCCGCTTTTATACTTACGATAAGTTCAGGTGCTGAAGTTGCAAAAGAAACTACGGTCATCCCAATTACAATTTTAGGGATATTTAACCGAAGTGATAAGGCTACTGCTGCCTTCAGAAGCCAACTACCTCCAAAAATTAAAAGAACCAAACCGCCAATGATAAAAAGTATATTTTGCATTCTTATGTTTTTGGCAAATATAAAGGAAGTACTAATTTTTTAATACTGTTTAAACCATATTAATTTTAAACCATAAAAGAGGCCTCCTTTACAAGAAGCCTCTTTTATTACTTAATTTTTAAGAACATTAAAATCTATACCCAAGACCAAAACCAATTGCTAAGGGGTTAATATCCACATCTGCACCAACTGTTGCGCCCAAAGCAGTAGTAGCGTCAATAGTCGCATCTGTTTTTATGACTATTTTTTTTACATCTAGGTTTATAAACCATGCATCATCTAAATAATAATCAAATCCCGCTTGGAAAGCTACACCAACACTATTCTCATAATCTACATGGTCTACGACATCACTTTCATCTACACCATAAAAAATGGTGTAATTTACACCCGCACCAACGTAGGGCTTAAAATCACCACCTGTAAAGTGATATTGCATCGTTAATGTAGGTGGCAACAACCATACATCTCCTAAATTAATGGTCCCAACAGAGGTATCCGTTGCTTTTACATCATGATTGGAGGTACCTAATATGAGCTCTGCCGCAATATGTTTCGTAAAAAAATACGTAAAATCTAATTCAGGTATAAACGCAGTAGAAATATCTACATCACCACCAATTACCTCTATATCCGCACTTTCTGACGGAATAATTGCTACACCTCTTAAACGCACTTGCCATGTACTATAATCCTGCTTAGAAGTCCTATTATCTTCTTGCCCTCTTACCATGACAGAAAAAAGAATCCCTATCAATACACTTAACATTAACTTTCGCATCATCTCTAATTTTAATATTATTATGACACAAAATTATGAGATGAATATTCTTGAAATAATGATAAATATCATTTTTTTAACACCTCTATTACCACTCAAAAAAAAAGTAAAAAATGTTTCGCTCCAAATGAAACCTCATAAAATTCATCACGAAGAAATCGAATCCGCCTTGGTTTATCAACTAACAGTAAAAACATCGCTACAATTGTTGCAAATTATAACAATTTATAAAATTATAATATCAAATTACAACAACAATACAGTAAACAGTATTACATATTAAAACAAAATACATTAAAAAAACACTAAAATCATATGCACTTTTAATAAATCGAACACGTGTATTTGGTTAATAGTATTACTATTATATATATTCATCAAACAATCAATTATAAACTATTTATAACCTTTAAAACTTTCAACTATGATTATTCTCGCTAAACTATTAGTATTAATGATGCTGTCACTGATCATGACTCTTGCATAAGAAAAAATCATATAGGCCTATATTTACAAAAGACTGTCACCTTAGACAGTCTTTATTATTAAATTTTACAGTTATATTTGCGTAAAGATTAGAAAATGAAGAAATCTATATTCAAAATTTTAGCAAAAATGAATACTTTAATTCTTCCTTCATTTACCAAAAAGAGATTGGATTTAGCCAAAGCTTCAAAATTTCAATTAGCCCTCGTTGGCTGGCGTTATTACGTTACCACGAACGCTTTGGATTAATTTGCTCTTAACGATGTTGCTTATGCTCCACTGTAATTTTCTGTTACACAAAGAATTATATTAGAAAATTTAATCCTTTAATCATTATGTGTTTGCTCTAGCAATGCCTTAGCCGTTCGCTTTAATATCATTATAATATCATAAGGTAAACTATGAACTGGATACATTTTCAAAGTTCAGATTCTAAATTACCATCTGCATACTGCTCTGAAAACATTAAAAAGTAATTCTTCTAAATTGAAAATAAGCACAATTAGTGTATTTAATCTAGTCGCCAATAGTGTTTAAAAGCTGAATATGTGGTTTTAAAAACTAATAATTTGATCTAATTCTCTACAATTTTTTAAAAAATTCTACTCAATTTCAGTATTATCCAATATTTATGAATTGCAAAATAAAGTTGTAACCCCTTTAAAAACAATGGCTTGATTTAAAAAGTTATGAATGCGGAATATATACTTTTTAAATTCCGACTTTTTTACGAGTTCTTATTTTGTGGTAACGCTAAAAAGAAATATATTTGCAGCCCGTTAAGGGTGAAAAAATGGCCTCGTGGCGCAACTGAATAGCGCACTTGATTACGGCTCAAGAGGTTACTGGTTTGAATCCAGTCGAGGTCACCACTAAAATCAAAGCTTCCAAGAGATTGGAAGCTTTTTTGTTTTTAGCATTTGCAGAAAATTTGCAGAAAAATCTTTTTTTAAAGAAAGCCCTTATTATCTATATTGTACTAAGTTAACGGATCTATTTCATCTGCTTTTTCATTCGCCCAATTAATCCATTCGATAGTCTTAGCATCAAATTGGTTATTTACACTCTCCTTCTCCTCCACTCTCTTTATATATTTCCGCAAATTCTTTGCTTTTTTCCAATTCTTAGCATTTATAAAAAGCTCCGTCTTTTTCTCCTGTTCTAAAGCTTTTTCACGAGCAATATCTTTTTCTTTCTCTTCTAGTATTCTCCTTTTCTCTTCGTCTATAGCTTGTTGTTTTCTAATATCTCGCCAGTAGGTTAAATTTTCTTCTACGTTATCCAATATTTCGGGAATACGTTCTTCTATTATCCGTCTATTTGTGTCAAGCCAATTTTTAGGTGCATGGGATCCTATTTGAAATTCTAATTTTTCAGACTTTACATATTCTTGGTACGGCCAACTCAGTTCGTCCAATATTTTTACTCTGTGATATTTCTGCCTTAGATTTATTTTTATGGTTTGATTGTATAATTCTGCGTAACAACCTTGATATTCAAATACAATAGACATACCTCTTTCTTCCATATGTGATAGCAATAAATTCATAAAAGATAAAGCTCTTTTTTGAAGTTTACTGTCTGTTTGTATTGGTAGTATTTCTAAATTTTTGGGATGTTGCGCTTGAAATACAGAAGCTCTGTAGGAATTAGTATTGATTAAATATTTTTTAGTCTTTACTACTAGCGGATGTATCTGCCTTGGATTTTTAAATTTAGATTTTACATTTTGAATTTCTTTTGCCTGTTTACTAACTCTTAATTCTATCTTTATATTCTCACTAATTCCAATAGGCAATTCTACCCTCACTACAGGCTTTCCAAACTTTAGTTTAGACCAATAACCATTTTCAGGTAATGGAATTTGGTTATCATCACACAGTTTTTTGAAATCTCTATAAGTAACACCATATTCCTCTACTATTCGACTTATTGGTTTTCTCCAGGCAATTTCATATAAAGCTTTTCTAGTATTAATTTTATCTAACATTATTAACTTTTCAAAGTTTACAGAGTGATATTTTTTCAACTAAATTATCCATATTTTAATTCTCTAAAAAAATAAGAGAATTTTACAAAATAAAACAAGCATACATTTATTCATTTGCTTATTTTTAAAATCCCCTAGAAAAGCTTAATCATCCATATTTTTTTGAAACTATATTAATGGCTACCAACAGACATGCTCAAATTCGATATACTATTTTAGATCGGTGTTTTAGTAACTTTCTTCGACTGTATACTTATGACGATTTACTCTCCGAAATTAATAAAATATTAATGGAATTAGGCACTGAAGGTATCCAACTTCGCCAGTTACAATATGATATAGATCATATGAAGTCTGATCTAGGCTGGGCTATTGAATTAAATGAAGAGCTTAAGATAGGTCGCAAGAAAGTATTCCGCTATTTAGATAAAACATTTTCTATAGCAAACCACCCACTTAATATAAATGACGTTGAACAATTGGAAACAACCATAGCTATTCTATCAAGGTATAAACACCGTGCAGAATTTAATTGGTTAGAAGAATTAATACCCAGAATGGAACAGTCATTTAAACTTGTAGAAAGCGGTGATAATGGTATTATTAGTTATCAAGAGAATCTAGATTTAAAAGGACGAGAGCATATCGGAACACTGTTTAATCTAATATTAAAACGTAAGCAGATACAAATTAATTACGAACCCTACGGAAAACCGCAGTTTAATGTAAAAATTTCTCCGTATCATGTCAAACAATATAATAACCGTTGGTTTTTGTTTTGTTTTAATGAAGAATATAAAACAATTTCTAATTACCCTTTAGATAGAATAAATAGTATTGAAGAACTAAATAATAGTTTTGCGCCTAGTACTATTAATTGGCTGGATTATTTCGATGATATCATTGGTGTGACAAAACCAGAAGAAGGGAAGTTAGAAAAAATTCATTTAAAATTTTCTGAAAAGCGCATAAACTATGTGTTGACGAAACCTTTGCATGGATCTCAGAAGGTGGACAAAACAGATTTAGATGGGCGTACAATTAGTATAGAAGTGATACCTAATAATGAATTGTATCAATTACTATTATCTTTCGGGGAAGATTTAGTTGTTTTATCGCCATTAAATATCAGAGAACAAATGGTATGTAGAATAAAAAAAATAAATAATAATTATTAATATGCAGATGTGTTGCATGATTAAATTTGATCTTTGTTTAAAGATTGAAATAATTTAGTAATAAAGTCATTAAATAAAATCTATTACAAAAAAAATAAATGCCAAATAAGCAAAAATACGACGCAAACTTTACGGCAGGTGGAATATTCTTTAATGAGTTTTCTAACCTCAAGCCCTATTTGCTTGAAGAAGATTTTGAAGAAATAGTTAAGAATGATATTGAAGAGAACAAGATTCTTGCAATAACAACTTTATCAGCAAGAAAAAGAATTGTTTCAGAAATTATAAGACGGCATAAAGTGATGTCTTCTGGTTTTTGGAGCTTTTTTCAAGACTTAAATGAGTCAGAATCAAAATTAGCATTGTTATTTGTTTGTCTAAAAACCTATCCCATTGTATTTGATTTGCATTTTCAAGTAACTGTTCAAAAGCAAAAACTAGGATTGTTATTAACAGAATACGATGTGCAAATGCGATTAGATGAATTGTCTTCATCATCAGTAGATGTAGAGAGTTGGTCTGAAACAACCATTAGAAAGATTAACACACAATATCGAACAGCTATAAAAGATGCGGGTTTATACAATAATGAAAAATTGCATAAACCTATAAATATTAATCAAACCTTTTGGGCCTATTTTAAAGAGAACGATGAAGTTTGGTTTTTGGATGCCTGTTTTATATAAAAAGTAATAGATGACAATAGCAGAATTATATACACATTTAGCAAATGATGATTTTAAGGATTACGAAACAGGAAATTTATTTTTCCCTGCATATATGTATATGTATAATGCAGAAAATGAATATCAAATAGATGCGGAAATATTAGATATTAAAAATCGATTACATCGTCCCACAAATTATTTAGATGTTATTGTTTTAGATATTTACGAAGAATTTATCATGTATTTAAAACAAGAAAAATTTGCCAAATCTAATAAGTTCGATTTTTATAATGCACACGAAAACAAAAAGCCAGAAGCTGTAAATAAATCTTTATTTAAAGATGCGTATGATACTCGGTTTTTAGAGTTTTTAAATAATAAAATACAAGCACATTTAAAAATTGACGATTCTTTTCAAAGATCTTATGTGTTTATAAAAGGTTTTGGAAATGCGTTTCCATACATAAGAGCAAGTCGCTTTTTTAACAATTTTGAAAAGTATGTAAAAGGATATAAACTCATAATGTTTTATCCTGGAGAAGCCAAAGAGTATTATTCCCTTTTTGGATTATTAAAAGATGAAAATTTATATAGAGCTATTAAACTAATAAACGAATAAGAACCAATGCTATTAAAAGACATTTACGCTAGAGATATTAGTAGAGATATTAATCCTGCAGTTGTAGTAAGCAATAAGGATAAAGAGACTATTAAAGCAGAAATAAAGGAGTATGTTTTTACCAAAGAATTAATCGAAAAATTATATCTCATTGTAGATACCGTTTTAAATAAAAAATCGGGTAAATCTGGTATTTGGATTAATGGTTATTATGGTTCGGGTAAATCGCATTTTATTAAGTATGTCCATTATTTATTAGATGTAGATACAACAGAAGTTGCTTTTGAGGCTTTTGAAAAGGCTGTAGAAAATGAGTATGACGCCATGGATGCTGGCAATAACCAAGATATTACCGTTAGTAATCTAAGATTGTTAAAGAAAAAAGCACAAGGTTCGAATTCAGACAACATTATGTTTAATGTGGAGGATGAAACCGATGATGGAAGCCAAGAACGTCTTACTCGTATCTTCTTGCATATGTTCAATAAATTTAGAGGGTATAATTCAAATGATATTCCTCTTGCCGTTTTATTAGAAAAACAATTAGATAAAAAAGGTGTTTTTGAAGATTTCAAAATAAAAGTAGAAGAAGAAACTGGCTTCAATTGGGCAACGGATGCAGCCGATGCTGCTGCTTTTCAATTAGACGATATATTAGAAATTGCGAAACAGTTTATTCCAGAATTAGATAAAGTATCATTACATGCTAAATTGTCTAATCCAGAAAATTTTAAAGTTGGTATAAGTGCTACATTGATCCCTGAACTACAAGAATTTTTAAAAGGAAAAGATGCAAACTACCGTTTGTTGTTTTTAGTAGATGAGGTGTCTCAGTATGTAGGAACTAACAAAGAAATTCTATTAAATTTTCAAAATATTATAGAGCGTGTTAGTAACGATTGTAACAACCAAGTTTGGATTGCTTGTACAGCACAACAAACCTTGGATGAAGTTTCTATAGGCGCAGATGGCGTAACAGATGTACAAGACGAATTTGGTAAAATCTTAGGGCGTTTTGATACGCGTATTTCATTACAAAGTAACGATGCCTCTTACATTACGCAACGTAGAGTATTAGATAAAAACAGTAAGGGTACAGAATATTTAACCAATTTGTACCATGACAATAAAGATTATATAGATAATCAGTTTAAAATAAATCATGATTTATATAAAGGCTATAAATCTGAGGATGAATTTATCATTGGGTATCCTTTTGTACCCTATCAATTTAAATTGATTGCGCACGTTTTCGAAGCTTTTCAGCAATTACAATTTGTAATTAAGCAAGTAAAAGATAACGAACGCTCAATATTAGGAATTACACATTATACAGCCAAAGAACATGCTGATGATGCAGTAGGTGGGTTTATGCCTTTTGATGCGTTTTATAACAAATCATTAGAAACCAATTTAACACAGAGAGGTTATAAAGCTATTCAGAATGCATTAGAATTATCTTATGTTAAAAACGATGCCTTTGCCCAACGTGTAGTAAAAGTGTTGTTTATGATTTCTAATTTGTTAGAAAACCAACGCCAAACCTTCCCTTCCAATATTGAAAATTTAGGGGTATTGTTAATGGATGCTTTAGATCAAAACAAAAAGGAACTTCAAAAAGAAATTACTAAAGTCCTAACGCGTTTATCTGAAGAAAGTATTATTCGAGAAGAAAAAGGAAGTTACTTTTTCTTTAATGAAGATGAAATGGATGTGCAAAAACTAATAAGTAGTCGCGTTATTGGCATGGACATACGTTATACTACTTTTGACACTCTATTAAGACCTTTAATAAATGTAGCACCAAAAGTTTCTTTTGGTCAGAACGATTTTAGGGTAGGGTATTCTATAGAAGGAAAAGAAATTTTTAGAAACGGAGATTTTGATATTACCGTTTTACTTAGAGATAATACACCGCTAGAACAGAAAGCTTTAGATATTAATAAAAAAGAAATTGTTGTTGCCGTTAACGAGTGGTTTACTAAAGATGAAACACTTAAAAAGGAATTTGAATGGTATTGTAAAACCAATGATTATTTTCTAAATAGCCCTTCTGGAGGATCAGGTAGTAGAGCTAGCACGAACGACAACTTTAGAACACGAAATAATCAGCTTGGTAAGAAAATTATAGAAAGTTTAAAATCTAATTTAGCTGAAACTCGCTTTGTGTCTCAAAACACTATTATAGAAAGCAGCGAAATAAACGGAAGTACACCTGCAGATCGTTTTTCTAATGTAATAGAAGCACACTTAAAAGGTATTTATAAATATCACGAGTTATCTAACGGCTATGCACGTAACCAACAAGAATTAAAGAAATCTGTAGCAGACAATCAAATATTAATGGAAACATTAGAGCCTGCAGAGCAAATGGTTAACGATTTTATTTCGTTGAACAACGATCAAATTACGGTTTATGATTTAATTAAACACTTTGAAAAAGAACCTTTCGGATGGCGCTTTGAAGCTTTATTAGATGTTTTGGTACGTTTAGAAAAGAAAAAGAAACGAGAGTTCAAGTATAAGGGTAAAGAACGCTATAACCGAGTTGACTTTATAAACAAAGCAGTGTCTACAGCAGAAAGAACCTCTTGCGAAGTCGTTTCTAGTGAGGAAATAGATCAGGAAACACTAGACAATGTACTATTAGCTTATAAGAATATATTTAATGAAACCTTAACTGGCGATCAGATAAAAACAGATCAGAATAAATTATTCGATACGCTTCAACATATCCTAACTAAAAGAGAGCAAAACTTTTCTAGTTTAGAATCTAATTATAGTAAATATGCTTTTGGAGCTTGCTTTACGAAAGTAAAAAAGGAATTGAATCAGTTCATTCACATTGCAGATCTTAAAAAACTATTTCGCAGCATTACTGAAGATCAAGAGCAGTTAAAAGAACTTGTTGATAAAGCGAAAGCCATAGAAGATTTCGCAGCTAACAGATTAACCAAATACACAGAAATTAAATCTTTTGTAAGTGTTAATAATGATAATTTTAAACTCTTAGCCGAAGTGGATTTAGAAAAAGTAAAGAAGATAAACGACTTTTTCACCTTAGAAGATCCAAGAACAGCCTTCAGGCATATAGTAAAAGCACATGAGGAATTAGAAAATGCCATCACTTCTAAAATTAAAGAGCTAAAGGATAAAACGGTAAAGGCTTATGAAGCAGTTTTTAAAGAATTAGAAGACGAAGCAGGTAAACGCAAAGTGGCTAAAAATGTGTATAGCGATAAAGAATACACTTTAGGAGGAATTAAAAACTTAACCTCATTGTCTGGCTTAAAAAACAAGTTTTTAGAAGTAACTAATTTTAAGGCTAGCGAGCTAGAAAAAATCATAAAAGCGACACCCGTTGCTAAAGGAGATAAAGCAGCAGAATCTGCAACCTATTATGTAACAAAAGGCATTTCTACCATTACTACAGAAAAAGAACTGGATGCTTACCTATTAAAATTACGTAGAGAAATGCTACAATTATTAAACGACAAGAAAAACATCATCATAAAATAAGGTATGAATACAAAAACGTTTGCACAAGAAGCTCGTAAAATACTCATGCAAGGTGTTGCTAAAAAACTATTGTATTGGGGATTTAATGATAAAGGAGAAGTTTTAGAACAACCAGAAAAAGTATCTGGAGGTTACAGTTTTAGAGGCGATGTTTTTGATGATCCTTCGGTGCCTAATTTATGGAAATCATTAGAAAATGCTATTAAAAACAAAGGTATTGACGTCGTTGTAGAAGAAGCAGCTTATACCTGGTTTAACCGTATTATGGCATTGCGTATTTTAGTGAAAAATGGCTATGAAGAACCACAATTAGAAGATGCACAAGGTTTAGAACACACGCCAATCATTTTACAAAAAGCACGACAAGGTAAAAGTGAATTTTTAACTGCGGAAGAAAAAAACAGGCTACAAAAAATACTAACAGATTACAGCAAAGACCAAGAGGCTTTTGCCATATTATTAAAAGGCTATTGCCATAGTCATAAAACCTTGCAACGTGTTTTTGGTAAAATAGACGATTATACCGAGTTATTGCTACCAGACAACATGCTGCAAACCGATGGTTTTTTGCATTTATTAAATACCACAGATGCTATAAGTGATGACGACTACCAAAAAGTAGAACTCATTGGTTGGTTGTATCAGTTTTATATTTCTGAAAAGAAAGATGATGTGTTTGCATCCTTTAAAAAAGGGAAGAAGGCAGAAGCCAAAGACATACCAGCAGCCACCCAAATTTTTACACCTAATTGGATTGTAAAATACATGGTAGAAAATACCGCAGGAAAAATTTGGCTAGACAAACACCCAAATTCTGCATTAAAAACCCAAATGAAATATTTGGTAGAAAACGAGTCTGATGCTACAGCCGTCAGTTCGAGTGCGCAGCGTATCGAGAACAAGGCGATAATTAATACTGTAGAAGACCTAACCTTAATAGACCCAGCAGCAGGCTCAGGACACATTTTAGTAGAAGGTTTCGACCTTATCTACAAAATGTATATAGAAGAATACTATACAGCGGAAGAAGCAGTGCAATCTATTCTAAAAAACAATTTATTTGGTTTAGACATAGACGATAGAGCTGCGCAGCTAGCCACTTTTGCTATTCTATTAAAAGCTGCACAAGTATATCCTGCTATTTGGAGCAAAGATTGGTTGCCTAATGTGTATGCCATGCCAGAAGCAGCAGATTTTAGTGTACAAGAAATCAAAGATTTTTTAGGCGAAGATGGTGCAGATTATATAGAAGAATTAGATGCTGCATTGCGCTTGATGAAACAAGCGAAGAATTTAGGTTCTGTAATGAAACTAGATATTAGCGAAGAAGCAAGAAATTATATTGAAGAACGTTTTACCAAAATCAAAAATACCGAGTTTAGAGATTTTAATATTGAAGTCATTTACCCAAAGCTTAAAACCTACATTCCTGTTTTATTACTATTAACTAAAAAATATACTTCTGTAGTAGCAAACCCACCTTATATGGGACAGAAGAACATGAATGCAGATTTAAAGAATTATGTGAATGCAAATTACCCTTTATCAAAGTCTGATTTATTTGCAGTTTTTATGGAGTCTACTGTAGCGATGAATCTACCTAATGGTTTAATGGGAATGATAAACCAACATTCATGGATGTTTTTATCCTCTTATCAAAAATTAAGAGAACATATTTTAAAAAATTTCGGTATTGTAAATATGTTACATCTAGGATCAAGAACTTTTGAAGAACTAAGCGGAGAAGTAGTGCAATCAACAGCTTTTGTTCTTAATAAAGTAGCAATTCCTTCTCATAATGTTTTGGATTATTCAGGAACATACTTTCGTTTGGTAGATTATAAGAATGTTAATGAAAAAGAAGAGAATTTTCTTGAAAGAAATAATCAAATCTCTAATATTTCTCAAACTAATTTTCCTAGAATTCCAGATAGTCCGATTTCTTATTGGTTATCTAAAAATGCATTAGAAATGTTTAATTGGAGTAAGCTAGGGGATTATGCATTGCCTCAAACTGGTTTGCAGACAAGTGATAATAAAAGATTTGTTAGGTTATGGAGTGAAATAGATTACAATACTATATTTTTTGATTGTAAAAATATTCTTGAAACTAAAACTTCTAAGTTAAAATGGTATCCATATAATAAAGGTGGATCTCATAAATGGGCAGGAAATCATGAGTTTTTAGTTAATTGGCAACATGATGGAAAAGAATTAAGAGAGTTTAATAATTTCTTAAATTCAACAAGAACTTCGAGTATTGGAATTGGTAGTACTGAGTATTTTTTTCAAGAAGGAGTCACAATAAAAAAAGTAGGATCAACTGGATTTAGTGCTAGATTTTTAAATTCAGGATATATTTTTGACGCAGGTGGATCTGTTTTTTTCTCTGAATGTCCAGAAATTTTAGTTGCTTTCTTAAATTCAAAGATTGCGACTTATGTATTAAAAGTACTTAATCCGACAGTAAACTTTCAAGTTGGAGATATTAAAAGAATTCCTTTTCATCATAGTTTAGAAACGAGGAAAGATTTAGTCGATTTAGAAAAAGAAATATATGGTTATTCAATAAAAGATTGGAATTCAAGGGAGGAATCTTGGGATTTTGATAAATCACCGTTAATAAACAACACCAATTCTTTAGAAGAAGCATATTCAACATGGCAAAATGAGGTTACTAAAGATTTCTTTCAACTGCACAGCAACGAAGAAGCACTCAATCGCATTTTTATAGCTATTTATGGTTTACAAGACGAGCTAACACCAGAAGTGGCTTTAAAAGATATTACCATTTTACAAGAAGAACTCAAGAAAAATGATGTAGAAAAATTAGAAGAAGCGTTTAGAGAACAAGGTGCAGAAGCTATAGAGTTACCAATTAATAAAGCAGAAGTAATCAGTCAATTTATTAGTTATGCTATTGGTTTATTTATGGGACGTTATCGTTTAGATAAAAAAGAGTTAAATATTGCGCATCCAAATCCAACTAAAGAAGAGTTAGAAAGTTACAATTATAACTATGGCAACATTATTATAGATGAAGATGCTATTCTACCATTGATGGGAACAGCTTGTAATTTTCCAGATGATGCTTTACAACAATTATATAGCTTGCTAGATGTTATTTGGGGTACAGAAACACGTACAGATAACATCAACTTTATACAAGACTGTTTAAACAAAGATTTAGAGAAATTCTTGGTTACAGATTTTCACAAATACCATTGTAGCATGTATAAGAAAAAACCAATTTACTGGTTGTTTGCGTCTAAAAAAGGCGCATTTCAAGTCTTAGTCTATATGCACAGAATGAATGCCTTTACAGTAGAAAAAATACGTGATAATTATTTATTAGAGCATATAAAAAATATAGAGGCCGAGATAACCTTATTATCAAGTAACGAAGCCAATTTAAACACCCAAGAAGCTAAGAAGTTAGAACAATTACGCAAAGACTTACAAGAATGTTACGAGTATGAAGCAGAGTTAAAAACGGTGGCAGACAATCAAATCACTTTCGATTTAGACGATGGTGTTACCGTAAATTACAAAAAGTTTGAAACCGTAGTGGCAAAGATTAAATAAGTATGATAGAAACTAAAGCCAAGCAATACTTTACCGATTCACCTGCACTAAAAATCTTGTTTCTATTTGATGAAGCACAAGAGTTTTTAGAAGAGGTGCAACGTATAGATACTTCAGATTTTAAAGTGGTGTATTGGGAGAATAATCCGTTTATATTAAAATACCAATTAACGCATGAGTTAAAAGACGAAAAAGTATTGTTGTACTTAAACTTACCACAACCTAATTCTCAAGAGGCATACCACCAATTCCCATTAATGGGTTTATTATTAGCAAATAAAGAATTACAGCTAGACAATGTTGGTGCTTTTATGGAGGAGTTTGGTTTGCAACGTCACCAAAAAAGCATGGTATCTAAATACATGGCAGAATTAAAATATGCAAGTGTAAAGGACGTTGTGAAACCCATTTTAGTATCGGGTAATTTTCAGGAAAAAGAATTACAGCAAGGGTTATTATCCGCATTTTTAAAATTTAAAAATGTAGAAAATTGGGTGGTTTTAATCACCAAGTTGTGCATATTGGCACAAGAAAAAAATGAAGTATCTTTTAAACGTGTGCAACAAAAAATAAAAGGCACACATTTAGCCGATATTATTATTGCAAAAGTAGGACATCATATGGGCTACAATTTAAAAGCAATTTCTGCCATAGAGTTTTTACAAGCAGCAAAAAGTGTATTGTACAATTACACCATGCAAAATAGTCGTTTAGCAAAAAACGATCCCTATGCCACATTAAAAATTAATGATACCAGTCATCTAACATCTATCAATCAGTTTTGGCAAGTGGTAGAAAGTAATCCTTTAGTTTCTAACGGTTTTCAAGAACTGTTAGTAAACATTCAAAACGATATTAAAGGAGAGCAATTGGTTAAGGCCTATGGCATAGAAGAAAATTATGCTTTTTATCCAAATAACTTAACCTGGGCAATTTTAGAACAATTGCAAACAAAGATCATTACAAATGATGCTGTTGGCTTACAAGTATTAGAGAATTTAGGATTACAACAAGAAGTACAAGGAGCAGCTAAAGAAACGGTTCGTTTTTTACGACAAGTATTAAAAACATCATTAGCAATAAATAATATTACAACATACACTTTAAATACACCAGAAGAGTACATTGCCTATTACACCAACGAAGTATATAAAATTGACACCAATTTTAGGAGAGCTATATTGTATTTTAATGAAATTGATAGTGTAGAAGTACCTGCAACTATAGATTTAGAAGCATTAAAAAATCATTTAAATGAGACTTACAATAAGCATATAGATCAATTAAACAGACAATGGTTACAATGTTTATCTAGAATAGATTTTGACTACAAAACCATTCAAACACCAAAACAATATGACTTCTATAAGACAGAAGTTGCTGAGGTGGATCAGAAAATGGTAGTCATTATTTCTGATGCATTGCGTTATGAGGTAGGAGAAGAACTGTTATCTAAAATGCATGGAGATACTAAAAACACCGCAGAAATAAGACACATGTTAGCATCTGTTCCATCTAGAACGAGTGTTGGTATGGCGCAATTATTACCTGGAGAAAAAGTATTTAATTCAGGAAAGATTTTAAGCGATGGACTTTCAACAGAAAGCACCTATAGAAGTAATTTACTTCAAAAGTATAAATCAAATGCAGAAGGCGTGCAATTTGAGGCTGTAAAAAATGCGAAGCAAGCAGAAAACAGAGCGTTGTTTAAGAATGATTTAGTATACATTTATCATGATGTAATTGATGCAAGAGGAGATAAAAGAGTTTCAGAAAGAAAAACATTTGAAGCAGTAAGGGAAGCAATTGCAGAGTTAGAACGGTTTATTAAGTTACTGCACAGTTCTTACAATGTGACCAATGTATTAGTGACCGCAGATCATGGGTTTTTATACAACGACAAAAAAATTGTAGATAAAGAATTAGAAACCTTACCAAGCGATACATTTATTTCTCATAATAGATTCTTTATTACAAAAGAAAAGAAAGAACAAGAATTGGGATATACTTTTCCACTTAAACAAACCACAACTTTTAAGGAAGACTTTTATGTAAATATTCCGTTTTCAGTAAATAGGTATCGTAAATCTGGTGTAGGACATCAGTTTGTACATTGTGGAGCTAGTTTACAAGAATTAATAACACCATTAATTGTAAGTTCTAGAAAACGAATAGAAGTTGCTAAAAAGGTGAATCCAACATTGTTAAACAAAGGCAAACTTCGCGTAGTATCCAATGTGTTGAAATTTAATATTCTGCAGGAAAACGAAGTGTCACGTTTAGAAAAAGAAAGAACAATTAATATCGCATTATATAAAGAAACAACTTTGATAAGTAATAGTGTTGATATTGTTTTAAATAGTACATCAGAAGCACCAAGCGATCGATTAACAAATGTAGAGTTAATTGTAAACGCTGAGTTTTCTAACGAAAATGTTTTTAAATTAAAAGTATTTGATATAGACGATATGCTAAATCCTTTAATTGAAGAGTTAGTAATTAATAACACCTTATTGGCGCAAGATTTTTAGTTATGAGTTTAAAAGAAAAAATAATACAACATTTCGAAGGTAAAGTAGTTCGTAAAGATTTAACAGCAATAGTTAAAGGGAGTAATCCTGTTCCTGTTTATGTTTTAGAATATTTATTAGGACAATACTGTGCTATTGATGATGAAGAAATTATTGCAGCAGGTATTGAAAAGGTTAAAAATGTAATTAGAGATAATTATGTACACCGTTCGGATGCAGAAGTTGTAAAAGCTAAAATTAGAGATAGCGGAAGCTATAAAATTATTGATAAAATTAATGTATCGCTTAATGACAAGGCGAATATATACGAAGCAGAATTTGCTAGTTTAGGTTTAAAAGGAGTTCCTATTGCTGACAAAATGGTAATGGATAACCAAAAACTATTAAGTGGTGGTGGCGTTTGGTGTATTTTAAATATTGGATATTCTCATGCAGATGATATTACAATGCGCTGGATTATTGTAGATTTGAAACCTATTCAAGTTTCTAATGTTAATTTGAAAGAATATGTCGATTTAAGAAAAGAGTTCACAACGGAAGAATGGTTGGATCTATTAATGCACAGCATTGGGTTAAATCCAGAATATTTTAATACGCGTGATAAGTTTATACAGTTGTCACGTTTAATTCCACATACAGAAAACAACTATAATTTTATTGAATTAGGACCTAAAGGAACTGGTAAGTCTCATATATTTTCAGAGTTATCACCGCATGGTGTTTTAGTGTCTGGAGGCGATGTGTCTAAAGCGAGACTATTTGTAAATAACACAGGAAATAAAATTGGATTAGTTGGCTATTGGGATGTTGTAGCACTCGATGAATTTGAGCAAGAAAAAGGAGGAAAGCGTACCGATGGTGATTTGGTAAAGATCATGCAAAATTACATGGCAAACCAGAGTTTCAATAGAGGTAAAGAAACCTATCAAGCCACAGCGTCTATGGCTTTTGTGGGCAACACGAAGCATAACGTGCCTTATATGCTAAAGAACTCACATTTATTTGAGTCTATTCCTGAAGGCTATTTAAAAGGTGCTTTTTTAGATAGAATGCATATGTACATTCCTGGTTGGGAAGTTCGTATTCTTAAAACAGCAGTCTTTTCATCGGAGTATGGTTTTATAGTAGATTACCTAGCAGAATTGCTGAGAGAAATGCGTAAGTATGATTTCTCATCTATTATGGATAAATACGTAAAGCTTGACGGATCGTTAACAACAAGAGATAAAACAGCCATTAGAAAAACATTTTCTGGGTTAGTGAAATTAATATATCCGCATCAAGAGGTTTCTGAAAAAGAAGCTTTAGAGCTTTTAAATTTTAGTATTGAAGGACGAAAGCGTGTGAAAGATCAATTATATATTATTGATGAAACATTTAAATCAGAACCAGTTGATTTTAAATATACTATACTGTCCAACGGTGTTGAGGTATATCCTGAAACACTAGAAAATTTAAATTACAAGGCGGCAGTTGAGATACAGGAAGAAACCGAAGCAGAAGATTCTGGAGAAGTCGTTGTGAAGCCTAAATTAGAACTAAAACCACATCAAACGATCTTAAAAGATAATCAAACAGGTATATCCTATAAAAAACTCTTTGCTAACTATTTAAAAGGCGCTAAGAATATTACCATTCAAGATCCTTATATCAGGATGTATTACCAGTTTAAAAACTTATTAGAATTCTGTATCATGCTAGGGAATATTAAAGATCCTGAAGACCAAATCAATTTAGAAGTGGTGACTTGGAATCATGATGAATATTTGGAAGAATCAAGATCGTCATTAGAAGAATTAGCTCAAAATGTAGAAAGTATAGGGATAAACTTAACATTTCGTTTTGAACAACATCACGATCGTTTTATTGCTGCAGATAATGGTTGGAAAATTACACTAGGTAGAGGCCTTGATATTTTCGAGAAGATTGAAGAACGTTTTAGCGTAGCTGATATGGATCAGACCAAAAGGAAGTGTAAGTCTTGTGAGTTGACGTATTTAAGAATTTAATTAAGTTTGAATGTATGCTAAGTGATTTACATTTTGTAAATTAAAATTTGTTAAACCTTCTTAAAAGAATATAGATTAGTAAATGGATTTATTTAACCAAACACCAAAAAAACGCGAGTTTAAGAAAATAAAATTAAAGGATGGGGAGGTTTGGTATATGGAAAGTTTTATACCTCTTGATAAAGCCAATAACTACTTTAAGACTTTTTTAGAAACAATTAACTGGCGACAAGAAGAGATAAAAATGTATGGAAAAACCTATCCAGTACCGCGTAAAACTGCTTGGTACGGTTATGAAGGCTTTAATTATAAGTATTCAGGTATTTTATGTAATCCAGAACCTTGGACAAAAGAACTTCTAGGTATAAAAAGGGTAATAGAAAGTTTTTTACCAGAATCAGATTTTAATAGTGTTCTCCTTAATCTTTATCGAAACGGCAGTGATAAAGTAAGCTGGCACGCAGATGATGAAAAGGGACTGGGAACGAATCCTTTAATTGCATCTGTAAGTTTGGGAGCAACAAGGCGATTTGATTTAAAGCATAAAATAGATCCAGATGAAAAACTCCAGTTAGAATTAGCTCCTGGATCATTAGTTATTATGAAAAGTGCTTTGCAGCATAATTGGTTGCACCAAATTCCTATACAAAAAAGAATTTTTGATTCAAGAATAAATCTAACATTTAGAACTATTGTGAGCTAATGAGTGTTTACAATAAAATTGTGGAAGCCATAGATGAATTAAATGATGCACCACTAGAAATTAAAGAGTATTTACAATCTCTAAAACCAGATGTCAAGCACTTAAGAGTTTCTTATAGAAAACCACCGCCCGTTTACGTGGATTATGCATTACAAAACATTCAAAGTGCATATCTCATTACTTATCTACCACATTACTACCAACTTATATACAAAATATTATTAGAGCAGAATTTACAGGTTATGAAGTCTAAAACAGCTTTCTCTGCTGTTTTTATAGGTGGAGGACCTGGATCTGAAGCTTATGGAACTGTAAAATACATCCTTGATTACTGTCCTGATATAAAAAACATCTCTATTGATATTTTAGATATTAACGCGAACACTTGGGACTATAGTCATTCAGTTTTATCTGGGTTTTTGCTTCCTGAACTGAATGGTTATAATGAAGTATCCATAAAATGGAATAGCCATCAATTTAACCTAGTAAATAAAAATGACATAAAATTAAATACTTCTCTTATTGATAATGCAGATATAGTTGTTATTCAAAACTGTATTAACGAAATTGCTAAAACAGACTATCAAATATTAGAAGAGAATGTTTTGGAGATTTTTAAATTATTACCTGATTATTCTTCTTTATTGATGGTAGATTTAACTACTAGTGTAAGATCAAAAATTGCTAAACTAGAGCAAGTTGTTGAAAGTTTTTTTCCAGAGTTAATTAAAACAACTACATCAGGAAATAAAGGAGCTTCTGCCTTAACTTCTATTAATTATAGGCCATCTCAAATTATTAGAGAAAACTTATTGGACTTTTCAGATGGATTAATGCCTCGGAAAAACTTAAAGTATGATTTTTCACTATTGAATAAGAGTTCCTATTCAATAGTGGAAGATAAAAAGCGAATTGGGATTAACGCTATTTACCGTCCTTTGAGTAATATTAATGAATCTATACAAGATTTAACAAACTGTTCATTTATTGGGATAGACTTTGGTACTTCAAGCTCTGTTTGTTCTATTGCGTATATTCAGAATGATTCTCTTAAAGTAGAACTATTAGAGATCGAGCAAAAAGACCATTTGGGTTCAATATCTAGTAGTACGATAGTTCCAACTATAATGGGTATTGTTGGTAAACAGTTTTTATTAGGTAAATACGCTCAGGATAGAAGACATGAATTCACTTTTGGAGAAGATGGTTGGTATGGCTTTAAAGAGAATATATTAAATCTGGAAGATCAAATATTTCCTGAATCTAGATTATTGAATCATCCATCTCTACAAATTAACAACGGAGCAGATGCTCTTGTTGTTTTCTTTAAAAGATTAAAAAGCGAAATAGAAAAAAATGTAATCGAAAAAGGATTGTCGTTAGAGAAACGTTTTTCCTTCAGTACTCCTGCAAATTATGGGCTAAAAGAAAAAGAACTACTCGAAAAATATATTGTTCAAGCTGGATTTGAACAAGGAACTTTTTCCTTTGTAGAAGAACCAATTTCATCCCTTCTTGGGACTATTCATCAGGAAAATTTAGCCTTGGACCTAGAAAAAGACCTAAACATTTTAGTTATTGATGTAGGCGCAGGAACAGTTGATTGCTGTGCAATTAAATTGCTAAAAGACACGGATAATGTGATGGCAGAAACTCTAGCTATATATAGAAATGAAAACATAGGAGGCAATCTTATCAATAGACTAATTGCTAATAAACTTTTTGAAAAAGATAATAGTATAACAATAGATGAAGATTTTGTTTTGAAAATTTGTGAAGAATCAAAGCTTCAATTTTGTAAATCGTTTATGGTTGATGCTCAAGTCGACTATTCTTTACCAGAATTAGCTAATTCCAATCAAAATAAAAATTGCCAAATTGGATCTTATGGAATAGATACCAAGCTTCAGTTGAGTTTTTCTGAGTTTAATGAATTAATGGAGGTTTACTTTAGTGGAGGTGAGGGTTTCAATGGTTTTTCAGACACTATAGATAAAACGCTTTCTAGCGCAACTTTAGAACATAGTGAACTTGATCATATAATAATATCAGGCGGTGGTGCTAAAAATCCCTATTTGCGATCATTATGTGCGACTTATTTTGATGTCTCAAAAATAATCATGCCAAATAATAGTCAAGAACAGGTTGCTTTAGGCAATGCTATACAATCATTTGTCACGAATGCTTTTGGTAAACAGGTTATAGAATCTGTGCTAAATAGAAATATTAATATCATAGAAAGTGGAAAGCAAAAGCCTATTTTTAAAAAAGGAGAAGTACTTCCTACTTTAGAATACGAGATTAACATTGAAAAGAGTAATAATTCTTTAGAGTTTTATTCAGAAATAACCAATGAAAGCATCCACTTTAAATGGGATCAATCCATGGGAGCAATAAAAGCAATTATAATAATAAATCAAGAATCAAGAGTTATTTGTGATTTAGTTACTAACTCATCAATTATTAGAGTTAAACCAATTATAAAAAAAAGATAATATATGCAGTGGATGATAGAAGAAGCTAGGCTTGGTCCTGAGCAAAGAGATATTATTGAAGAAATGAATGATTTGAATGGCAAACCTGTTTGGATACAAGGTCATGCAGGTTCTGGGAAATCTATAGTATTACTACATGCGCTAACAGACTATATAATACGTAATCCAAATGCAAAAATCGTAGTTGTTGTTTTTACACATGCATTGATAGATTTGTTATCTTCAGGTTTAAGGCAAATTCCAGCATTAAACGGTAGGACTATTCCAGTAATAACTATTTATGACATTAATGGCCGCCTTTATAGAAAAGAAAGGTTTGATGCTATCTTCTGTGATGAGATACAGGATATCCCAACAGTTCTTTTGGAAAGAATAAAAAAGGGTTGTAATCAATTAATCATTGCAGGAGATGCAGCACAATCGATTTACTCTTCTGTCCCTAATTTTAACGAAAGACCAGCAACTAAAGAAGAAATAATACAACAACTAAATCCTGAGGTTAAAAACACAACAACTATTTATCGGCTAACTAGAACTCTCATTAGCGTACTGAAGAATGTATATACAGATCTTTTCGCTGATATGGTACATATTGGAAGAGAAGATTCTGAAATTAGACTGTTTAAAACTGACTCTTATCATAAAGAGATAGAATTTTCATGGAAAGAATCTAAACAGATCAATATTGATAGACCAGGCGAGGTAAATGCTGTGTTATTCTATAAAAGAATTGATATTATAAAATATGTAGATACTGTTTTAGCTTTAGAAGGAAAAAAGAAATGGTCAACTGGTACTTATCCTGATTATGACGATGAGAGTAGAAATTATACAGAAATGAATAATCACTTAAATAGTCAAAATGTACCTTTGATGTATGTCGGAAGTAAAATTGGATCACTTGAGAAAGCAGATAGTACAAACAAAATTGTAATTATGACATACCACTCTTCTAAAGGATTAGACTTTGATGCGGTTTCATTACCAAATATTCAAACAGATTTGAGTACATCTGACAATGAAAATGCATTAATTCTTGTAGCTTTGTCTAGAGCTAAAAGAGATTTATTTATAACGTTTACAAATACAATGTATTCTGGCTATAGCAGGTTTCTTTTAAATACGCCCGTTAAGTTAATAAACGATTCAAAAAATGATAACGACGACGTCGTTTTTTAAAAAAACAAAGATGAAAAATATAATTGTCATCCTACAACGCGCAGAACTAAACTATCTAATTAAATATGATAGTATAAGAATAGCATCAGATAGAATAATAAATCTTACATATGAGGAGTTTAAGCAACTGTCTGACAAACAGAAGATCGCTATTTTGCAAAACTCGTTACCAATTTATGAGCAAGAACACGAAGTGTTTTTAATAGAATACCACGCGAATTCAATAGGCTATGATAATGGGCCAATATTAGAATTCAAAGGGATTTATTCACTAATTCCTTTGTCTGAAATAGGGGCAAGATTACTATCTTCCAAACTGAATACAGACTTCAATGTTTTAAAGCCATTAGAATCGAAACTTTATAAATCTTTTATTAATAATAGAAGCCATCTTTTAAGATATAAAGCTGGACAACAACTTTGTTCATTATACCAGGTTCCAAATCCTAAGGAAGAATTTATAACAGATTTCAAAACAGCTACATTATTTCAATTAAATGAAGCTACTCCTAACGGTAATGATTCTACTCTAGCACATCTTATTGATTTTAATATTACACCAAGTTTCATTCCAGAAGGAAATATAGAAGCTGTAATAAAAGCTGCCTGCGTAGGTATGAAAAAGTTAAATAAGGAAGTCGATCAAATTACGAGAAGTACTTTTTATAGCTTTGTGATTAAAGAAAAATCAGCAATAAATAGCAAAACATTATATAAGGCCATACAATATATTGAAGAAAAAACAGATCTTGATAATGAAGAAAAAACACGTTTTAATAAACTTAAAAATACTTTATCGGAGAATGGTAAATATGCAAATGCATTCCTGCTTTTTAGCTACTTTTATTTTTTAAAGAAACAAATAGAAAAGAATGACTATAATATTTCGATAGCTAAGGATGATATCCTAGAATTGAAACATTATGACTCAGAAGTAGCCTCAAAAGTACTCTTTATGTTAGGATATACTTTCTCAATACAAACCATATCAAAGTCTATTCAATCATTTTCAAAAAGCAGATTACTAAAAACTCAAAAGAATTTAGATTTAGATTGGAGTCCTAAAGAAGTTGTTGAACTTAAATCAGAAAATAAAAAATCTAGTCAGGAAGAAAAACCAGTTGTAGTTGATCTCCTTATTAAAGAAAAACAAAACTTAAAACCTTTATCTGACCTTCAGAATAGCAATGATAAAACAAAACTTAAAACTAATGAAGAGAGTACAAAGGATAAAAACGAATTTGATGTAGACACATCAACAAGTAAACAATTAGAAGAAGAAAAAACTCCAATCGAAAATAAAATTAATGAAGAGGCTCCTCCCTCTATTGTTACGTTTAGTAATATAAAAAAACCTGACTCTGATTTATTTTCAAAGAATATAAAAACAAAAAACAAATCTCTTTTTACTTTTCAAGAGTTTGAAAATATTCTTAAAAAAAGGAAATCATTTTTATCTAAAATAGTAAATGCACTAAAAGCAATAGGTATACAAGAAAGTGAAATTACAGAAGAAATATTAATTAAGTGTTTAGAAGACCTTGATGAATATAAAAAACAAAATGGAGGTCTTAAAGTAAATGCGAAAGAGTCCTTAAAAATTTTTGAATAAAAAGAACTTTACTAATACAGAAAGTATATCAACCCAAAAAGTGGTTTTTTCTTAAACTAGATAAACTCAAGCAAGGAAAAATTGGTTACAATTATAAGGATATTGAAGTATTCTAATTTCAGAGCTTAAAGTTAAAAAGCTCTAATAACTAATTTGGGTAATCAAATGAACCTCATGATCTTCTTTTTTCAGAGCATTAAATGGGATTAGTTTGTTTAGTGATGGCATTTGTTGTAATTAGAATTTGGGGCTGAATATCAATATACTCTGGATATGGTTTCAATTTATCTTTATTTTATCATTATGAAAATAAAAAAAACCAAAACTAGTCTCTAAGTATTCTCAATAATTGAACTATAGCAATTGATACTAGAAATTATTTACAATTGTTGAATTGTTGCTATAGCCATTGAAAGCAAATGTTAATGGGAGGTCTTAAATAAACATCATGGAAACATCATGTCAACAACAACCGAAAATAAATGTTGCCTATAAGTTGATTTTTAGTTTTCATTACAAGTGCCAGCTAGCATGGCATTAAAGTAACTCAGCAACAAATCAACCTAATTCTTGAACTGTTCCTGTTTAAAGGTATAATGACGACCTTTATGATTGGTTTCTTCTACAATTGGTTTATTCAAAGTAGAGTTAGAAATATGATATTTAATATACGTGCTGTTTTTAGTTTCTAAATTATACTTGTTTTTTAGAAGATCAGAAATTTTAAAGGAGGAAACTCTAATATTGTTTTTAAGTAATTTATCCACTAAATCTCCTGCGGAATATTTTAGTTCCTCTTTTTCAAACATGTAAAATTCATCACTAATAATTTGCTCCAACTCTTTATGTAGATAGGTCTTGTTCCCATCCTTTAAAACTCTCAAAGCATCTGTGTAAATTTGATCTTTAGTAAACCACATCCTAGTTTTTTTAGGAGAAATAATTGATCTATTATTTATGAAATCTAAAAAGCAAGGTATTTCGGTATTTAAGTCATCCAATAAATTCGGGTTATCCTCTTCCAAATTAAATGGAATAATTTTTCTGACCCAGTACCTCGTTTCTTCAGCATCTATATATACAAAGTTCTCTTCATTATTAGAACATAATACAAACTTCCCGAAAAAACTGCCTTCTACTTTGTCTTTTCCTTTTGCTTCACTTTTATAAGTTTTAGCAGTTGCTAGATTCTTCAGGCGTTCACTATCTTCTCTTTTATCGAGTAAGACTTCATCCACAGCAATTATTAATTTGGAAGCCCAATCAGAGTTAAACCTAGATCTAAAATCTTCATTATTATTAATAGTCATGTTATTTTGAAAAATAAGTTTTAACCAATTGATGAATGTTGTTTTACCAGTGTTTCGTTCATTACTAACAAGACATAAGATTGGTAGTACCTGTGAAGGGTATTTCCAAAGTACACTTAGATAATCAAGAGCTAAATTATATTGCTCTGCAAAAATATGTTTTAGAAATTTTTCCGTCTCTAAGAAATCTCCACCATGCGTTTCGTGATTTAATTCTTCATATTTATTATAAAACCCATCAATTTCAGATTTATAATTAGTGTGAGATGGAATTAAGCAAAAGCCATCATATTTGGCGATATCCTTTATATATTCTTTACCGTGATCTGTACTTATTTCATTTTTAGACCAAGCAACTAAAGTTTTAATATGGTCTCCACTGTGTAATGGTATTGTTACATCCTTATAATAAGTTGTTCCTATTCTTAAATATTTTTGTTCCATAATTAAACGTTTATTTTAAGGTGCCCCATTTTACTGTAATCAATAATTGGATTTTTATTTTCAAATAATAAGGAAATATTAATGCCTTGCATAGAGTGGTCTTCCTTGCACATTCTTATTATTTCTTGCTCCATATCATAAAGTGGTAGACGGGGTAAATATTCAACTATTTCTATCATGATATTAACTTTTGTAATTAATGCATTTATCATATTCCTATTTATTTGTTGATATGTAGTAATGCTAATTAGATCCCGATATAACTCTCTCAGGTGCGTTTCAATTTTATATTTAATAAGTTTTTTATTATTTGACATGTGTATTTTTTTTATAAATTATTATTTGGTTGGTGATATCAAAATATGCCCTAGCCCCATCAGTTCTTGGTGGTATATTTTTAATGAGGATCATTTTACTGAAACCAATATTTAATATTTTTTGAATATCTCCTTTAGTAGCAGGTTTGTTTTCTTCCTTAGTTAGTAGATTAGTAGCAAAATTGGTTGCTAAAGTTCCAACTGCAGCATTCCCAATGCCAGACCAACTCATTTTTTCCTTTACGGATACTTCTTTTGGTTTTTTAAAGTCTGGCAAATTTTCCTTTGCTTTTTTTCTTTTTGTAAAAGAGTTTACACGGCAACTACTGGAACAGTACTTTTGCTTAAATCTTCTTTTTGGAGTGTATGCTTTTCCACAATACTCACAATTGTATGTATATCTATCCATTTCTCGTTATTTTAACGTTAGACTAACGCTTATTGAAATGGTTTTTTCGCCAATCCTGATATCTATTTTATCCATAATTAAAAAGATTTACTTTTTTTCTGAAATAAAATATCAGTATCCGCTTCAATTTCATTTATGGTTTTCTGTTTCCCTTCTTTTATCCAATCTATAATTTCAGATTTGAAAAAAAATAAACGACCATTTTTTTTGTGATGAGGAATTGTGTTTTTTTGACAGAATCCATAAATAGTAGGTTTACTATAACCTGATAGGCGTTCTACCCCGTCAATAAACAATGGATCGTCTGTTTGGATTTGCGCCTCTACCTTTTGATATAATAAGGCCTTTAATTCTTTGATTTCTGTTTTAATCTCTACAACGTCTTGTTGTGTTTGTTCAAATGCTATCATATTTGCAGTTTAATAATTAATTATACCGCAATTTGAGTCTAAACCAAGGTTGGAATTTTCACGAATTTTCACAAGACAATTAAGTAACTGCCTTTCAGCACTTTAAAAGTATATTTTTTTTTACTTCGAATTTTCACGAAATTTAAATCATATCTTATATAACCTTTTAAACTCTTTAATAATTTCTGGATTTCCGGAACTAAAAGCTTTATATTTCTCTTTTGTGTTTTCATTATTCTTAATGTTAAAAGCCTTGCAAAAAGCACTTCCAACAATTTTGTAATCAATTATTTCAGGTATAGCATAATTCTTTAACGCAATAGACAAACTACTCAGCAAACTTTTACCAGAACCGTAAAGGTTACCTCTTTTAGAAATAATACGGTAATCTTCATCCCAAATATGGTTATTTACCCCGATGTCAATAAAATCATGAATAGAAATTTTTGCTGTTGCCAACCATATTTTTTTTAGCTCTTTTAAATGTTCTTCTTCATAGTTATCATTTATACTATCATTTATGTAACCAGTAGTTATACTTTTTTCTTTCTCGATTGAGTATTTATCTTCAAAGTATTTCTTTTTTTGATTATAAAATTTCCTAGGTGTATCTAATAATTTCACAATAGATTGATCTTCATTTCTGAGAATATTTGTGTAGTGATCTACAACATTTGACAGCTCATTTAGGATTTCAAAATTTTTCAAACTGTCTAATCCCAAATTAAATAATTGTTCATTGTAAAATAGCCTATATGTAATCAGAAACTCCTGTATTACAATAAATTTAAGCTTTCCAATTTCTCCATTATTTTCAAAGTCTATAATATCCAGAACCCTCATAACTAACATTTTTTTTTCATCTATGTTAAGTATTTCGTCAAATAATAAGAGGTCTAATGAAATAACAATCAATACATATTCTAATTCTGTATATTTCTCGTCATTAATTATAATGAGCGTTATTGACAGATACTTTTCAATTCTATCCTTGTAAATTTCATCATCATTAATATACTTTTTAAATAATTGAAGATGAATTTTGCTTTCTGTAAAAGCTGAATGGTAAAGAAGCTCTTCTACTTTTTCAACTATATTAAATGGTGTCATTGCCGTTAAACTAAAAAGCAACTCATTACATGTATATTTGTTTATCATAATTAAAAATCCATAATTGAGTTAGCGAATTCCTTTTTGGCTTCATCCTCAAAACCAGCAAAATAATTTTTAGTCACACTAAGGTCGCTATGATTTAAAGCTTCACTTATAAATTCCATACTAGCCCCCTTACGAAGTGAATTAGTTGCGAAACTATGTCTTGCATAGTAAAATGAAATATCCTTTGGTAAGTCATTTGCTTTTGCAATTCTCTTAATGTGGTCATTCACATAGCGCGTAAAGTTTTTTATTTTTTTATGTTGTTCTAAAGTATCGTCTTCAGAACTTATGATATCAAATACAAAACCATTCTTACATTTAATTCCATATTGTTGGATAATACTTTTCGTAAAGTCAGTCAAATAAATAATAATCTTAGTTTTTTCTGCAGTTTTATCAAAAGTTTTAGCCCTATAGTAAGTGAATTTATCATCTTTGATATCCGAATATTTTAATAGCGCAATGTCCTTTGGATTTATTCCGTTGCAGGCAAAGCTAAAAAACCAAAAATCTTTAGCTTTTGCTTCGTTGCTATTTGCTGTTTTAGATTCGAATAAAACTTTAAGCTCATTTGAATTTAGAGCCTTCTTTACTTTTTTGGTTCTTGGTATTTTGTATTTATTCTTTCCGAATGGGTAGTAATCAGCATTAAGGTCATTGACCTCAATTGCATTATTGAAGATAACTCTTAGCGTTCTAGTGTATATTGAAACTGTAGTGTAACTTTTGCCCATAGCCAGCATATGTTTTTCATAATCTTTCAACCACTCTATAGTTATATCTTGAAATCTTAGCTTTTCTATAGCGCACCTCTTTATTTCTTTACTAAAATTACTTAAAGAATTTAAAGTGTATTTGAAGCTTTCAGAAGTATTTATTTTGTCATTTTTAATGTTTTTTTCAATAGCTAAATGAAAATGATAATATAAATTGTTTTTGTCAGAAGTTTTTCTAAATAGCTTAAATTCAAACTTAGAAAAATTAAATACATCCATTAACTTCGCTTCGTCATTTGCTCTATTTTCAATAGATTGAAGCCTTAAACGTAAATCTTTATTTGAGCCTCTAAGATTACGATTTTTAGGATTTAACCAAATATCTTCAAACTCTTTTTCCGTTAAGTCAATGTCTAAACTATACCATTTTTCTTTTTTACTTGTTTTACCATAAACACGGAGTTTTACAGGATACATTCCAGTTCCTTTTTTTCTGCGCTTATCTAATCGTATAGAAATATTGTAACTCATTACTAAATTATTTCTGCAAATATACATGTCTTGCAGAAAATTTGCAGAAAAAAGGACATAATAATAAGATATCCATCATTAACGATAATCAAACAATCCCATTAAAAACAATGACTAACAGTAGTATTAAGCTATAAATCTGCAACCATCATCAACTATATTTATTGATTACGGCTCAAGAGGTTACTGGTTTGAATCCAGTCGAGGTCACTAAACAATATCAAACTCCTACTAATCTTATGATTTGTAGGAGTTTTTTTTATTAGTATTGAAACTTTTGGCACTTTAGAATTGTTACTATTCTTGCTCCGTTATTTTATTAGGCATTAGCATTTTGATTAGCCTTTAACTTCCCCTTTAAATAACAAATAAGACCATAGCAAGAGGCTCAAGTTCTTCTCTTAATACCATCAAAAACATTAGATTCAAATTAAAATATCAATCCAATCAAAAAAAAATTCTATAAAGCTAATTCGTCATAGAACTAGAACGTAACTTTCCGCTTGGAAGTTATATTTCTGTAAAACTTCATAAACTGGATTATATCAATTATTTTTATCAAATAAATTACAAGCATGAAATGGCAAGGCAGACGTCAAAGTTCAAATGTAGACGACCAAAGAGGTAGATCTAGTTCAAAAAGAGGTACCGGTGGTTTCAATCCCATGTTACTTGGACCATTATTTAAACTTCTATTTTCAAAAGTCGGTTTAGTCATCGTCGGTGTCCTACTTATAGTCTCATTTATTACTGGTAATAATCCATTAAATTTTATTGGTAATTTATTTCTTGGTGGCAATAGTAACAATCAAGCAATTTCGAGTACACCCTATCAAGGCACTGAGAAAGAAAATGAACAAGCAGCATTCAGTGCTACTATACTTGCCAGTACCGAAGATGTATGGAATGATATTTTGGATAATTATAGAGAGCCAACATTAGTTATTTTCACGGGTCAGGTTACATCTGCCTGTGGTTCTGCTTCTAGTGCTACTGGGCCTTTTTATTGTCCTGGTGACGAGAAATTATATCTTGACCTTAGCTTCTTTCAAGATATGGAAAACAAAATGAATGCCCCTGGAGATTTTGCACAAGCATACGTAATTGCACATGAAGTTGGCCACCATATTCAAAACCTCATGGGAACAACCGATAAGTTAGATAAACTCAGAGGGCAAGTAAGCAAAACAGAATTCAATAAATATTCCGTTCGATTAGAGTTACAGGCAGACTTTTTAGCTGGTGTTTGGGCAAACCACTCACAAAGTATGACTCAAATGATGGAAAATGGTGATCTTGAAGAGGCACTCAATGCTGCCAATGCTATTGGAGATGACCGTTTACAGCGACAGTCTACAGGAAGGGTGGTTCCAGATTCTTTTACACATGGAACATCTGAACAACGGATGAGATGGTTTAAGAAAGGGTTTGAAACCGGAGATATTTCTCAGGGAGATACTTTTAGTGCAACCTCTCTTTAGTCCACACAAAGTAAGTCTCTATTTCACACTAGGATACTCTAAAAATTTAAGCTTAATATAGAGAGGATAGCTCTTATAAAGAATATTAAGTCCAGATGGTATTACAAGTCATTAATTTCTTTTACTTTGATTTTAGCTGAGATAAAATACTAGTTTAAGTTTTTATTACATCCATTTTTATCAAACCACAGCATTAGATACAAGCATAGAAATAAAATAAACGAATCATCATAGTTTAGTATACCCAATTGTATTTTTTTTTAAACATCGCTATACTTTATATGAAAAGAACATTAGTTAAATTTAGAAATAGCGCTTTTAGAAGATATTTAAGGAAATATCAAAAATATGCTCCTCTTGTATTCTTTATTGGCGGATTTATATTTGATTCTTTAACTCTTGGACGTATTGACAGGTTGTATGATTTAATAGTTTTATGCTTACATATGACATCATTGACCGTAGCCCTTTATCTCTATAATCTAGCGGACGATGGTAAATGGAAAAACACACTACTCGAGCGCTATCAGGAATATCTACCATTAGCTATTCAATTCTTTTTCGGTGCACTTTCCAGTGCATATGTCATTTATTTTTCTCGCAGTGTTTCTCTATCCAAGACAATTTCATTCTTTATTATTCTGGTTTCATTATTGGTTGCTAATGAATTTTTAAAAAAACAGATTTCCAATAAGTACCTACAATTTAGTCTTTACTTCTTTGTAAACTTTACCTTTTTCACTTTTATGATACCCGTATTCATAAAAGTAATGAATACAAACATTTTTATAATATCGGGTTTACTCAGCTTGCTGTTTACCATACTATTCATATTCGTCATTTATCGTGTTAGCCCGAGTACTCGTAAAGAAATACATATTGGAAGAATTCTGGGTATTGTATTCTTCATGTACGCTTCCATTAATATATTTTATTACTTTAGACTCATTCCTCCCGTACCTCTTGCGCTAGCAAATGGTATTGTAGCACACAATGTTGAAGTGAAAAATCATAATTATGTAGTTACCTACGAAACCGATGAATCTTACGTATTCTGGAGGGAACATAGACTGAAATTCATTCATAATCCAGGTGAAAATGTATATATTTTCACCTCAATATTTGCTCCAACGGATATTGAAAAGTTAATATCACACCGTTGGAATTGGTATGATAATACGATTAACGAATGGCAAGTTATTGAAGATATTGGCTATGATATTACAGGAGGCAGAGATGCTGGTTATCGCGGCTATACCTTTAAAAATAATTTGAAACAAGGATTATGGAAGGTTGAAGTCATTACAAAAGAAGAGCTTATTTTAGGCGTGGTTGACTTTGAAATCATTATTAACCCTACCCTGCACCCAAAGGGCTTAGTAGTAAAAAAATTCTAATTACCCATGGGGCTTCAAAACCTGACATCAGAAAAATTAATAGCAAAGGAACATTGTTTAACATTTAAGTCTCTTAACTATTTTAATTAAAATAAAGCCCGGTTCTACCAATACCATAGTGTTCAATTGCTACAATTACAAATTACTCATAGCGTATTGAATAAATAACCAATGAACTACACTCAAAGCATGTACGTACCTTAATTACCAATACTATAATTCATTAGATAGACAACTGAATACGCTAAAGGAATTAGACTACAAAGCTGCTTTAAAAATAAAATATATTTCCTGAAATCATGAAACATAATTAGAAAATTATATAACAATTCTAGCACAAGTAAAATACATCTTTGCCTAACACCAAAAACTTCAACCATGAAAAATAAACACTACGTAACTATAGCTAATTCAACCGAAAAAATTATTCTTACTACAGACGAAATATTCTTGCACGAAAGTCTTGTCCGTGCACAATTTTCAAAAGAATATGATGGATTATGTTCTGAAATTGCCTAGTATATATTAGAACAAAGTCTCCTATAGACTTGGAATAACTGGGTAATCTCTCACGGCTAAATTAGCTTAAAATGGAGTACTTATTATACGATTCAAGTAAAGCTCCAAGCAGACCACTTTATGATCATGCTGAAGGAAGTGCTGCAGATGCTGCAAAAGCGATTATCAATATTGTAGGCGCCAGAGATTTAATTAAGGTAAGATTTTACTGATTATCAAAATTTATTTATAACACCCAATCAAAACCTACCTTTTGCAAGACCATTTGGTGCTGCCTATTATAATTTTGGAATAGATGTAGTATCGTTTCCTGACCAAACACGATTACCAAGTGGTTATGGTGGATGGGGATTATCTTCGCCTTCACATAATTTTGCTTTAGAATTCTATATGGCTGATGGTTCAGGTACTACTGATGCAGGAACTACATACGATGCTACAAACCCAAATGCGAATCGAGAAATGAGGTATTATGCATATTTAAATTTTCAAGGAGCACAATTCAGAGGACGTGCAGTAAATTACGCCTTAGCTGGTACGCCTAGTGAAACAATTCCAGACAGTCCAGATTCTTCAAACGGTGTTGTTGAAGAAATAGGAATAAACCAACAATATTCCTCTAAAACAGGATATAGTATCAGAAAATTTCAAGACGAAAGTTTAATTGCTTTGACGGATGTATCACCGCAAGGCTCCTATATTTTATATCGTTTAGCAGAAGTATTTTTAAACTATGCGGAAGCACAGGCAGAATTAAGGAATGATGATAGTGCTAGAACCTTTGTTAATAAAATATCTCGTAGAGCGCTACAACCAGATATTATTGCTAGCGGAGAGGAATTAAAAGAAGCGATTAAAAGAGAAAGAAGAATTGAACTTGCATTTGAAGGCCACAACTTTTTTGATGAAAGTCGTTGGATGAATGAAGCACATTTAGGCTTCCCTATCAAAGGGTTAACATGGACTAAAGCTACGGATGACACCTTATCTTTTACGTAATATACCGATATAACTAGGCCATGGTTCGCAAAACAATATTATTTACCAATACCAGCAACTGAAGTTGAAAAGCACCTTCACTCTTACAGAATTCTGGGTAATAAAAATCTAGTTTAAAGTTGAGTTGAGACTATAGTTGAGTTAGTTTATATAGAAAAAGGCCCCTCTAAAGAGGATCCTTTTTCTAAATGAACATAAACCATTCCCCTATTATTCTGAATGATAAAAGGTATAGAGGCTTACTATTAGCAGCACACAGGTTAAAAACCAAGGATCTAGAATTATAAAGAAACCTTATACTTGCTGGTATTTCAAAATTTAAAACCAGACAAAGTCATAAAACAATATCAAACTCCTACGAATCTTATGATTTGTAGGAGTTTTTTATAATTAATAATGTTGTCAAATTAATTTAGACCAAATAAGAAATATAATAAGCATTATTTGATGTATTTTAAAATGTATTTACATATGCTCTTCTCAAAGTGTTGGCAAAGGTTTCTGTTAATAGATTATCAAAGTTTGATGTTTTAAAATTTCGTAAAATCCAATATATTTGAAACAACCAATAAACCGGCACCAGTACCCCTTGCTGAGATGAGGTAAGATTGAATATTATTCCCTGTTCCGAATAAGTTCCCACCTATACTAATATTCATCGGTATGTTGTGATTAACATTGGTTGAACGCAGAACATCTGCCATTCTACCGGGTCACCCTGTCACTGCATATCTATTATTTTGAGTGATTTGTTGAGTTCGCTTAACTGAATGAATACACAATAACATATTCAATAATGTAAGCATAGAAAGAGTAAAAGAAAAATTATCTACAACCAATTTGTCCGTTTCAGAAACCGCTTACAAATTAGATATTGAACATTCGCAATCGTTCAGTAAACTTTTTAAGACAAAGACAGGTATTTCGCCTTTGAAATATAGAGAATCTTTTAACGGATAATTAAAAAAGTCCCGAACCCAACAAAAATATCCGTTACACCAAATAATTATTTATAAAATAATAACATCGCTATTTAGTGGGAGTTATATGCAAAAAAATGAATTGCAGATGCACTGTGTACTTCCATATTACTCTTTTAAAATTTTTATTCGAGCTATGCCTTCAAGACTATACACCTTCAATAAATATGTTCCTCTTGGATAATTACTCAAATTTATCGTTTCGCTCTCTGTCACAATTTTTTCCGTGGTCATTAAACGTTTGCCAGAAATATCATAAACATGTACTACGGAATTCATTACTCCGTTTAGGGTAAGTTCTGCATTGGTAGGATTAGGATATGCTAGTACAACTTCAGATTCTTCTTCAGATATCGTTTCACCATTATTTAAGATGGTTACCACAGTTGCATCGATAAATGCTCCATCTTCTGTAGTCGCAATAATCATAACTGTCCCTTCCTGTAGCGCCATCACTGCACCAGTATTACTAACCGTAGCTACTGTAGGATCATTACTAGTCCATAACATTGTTTGATTACTTGCACCGGAAGGATAAATGGCATTCGGTAAAGCGAATGTTTCTCCTACTTGTATGAATGTGCTTTCCAGTATTAAATCTATTCCAGAAACAGAAATGTAGGTGTCCCCAAAATTGACTTTGATTTCTACGTCACGAATTCCACTAAAGGCATTTTCATCTGTAACTTCTAATTCAAAATTATATCTATACTCAACTGTTTCCGTAGGTATCCCACTTAAAATCCAATGTCCAGAATTCTCAGGGTCCTCATTAATAATTAACCAGGATGGAGCATCAGTCATCGCTACTAAAGCACTAATGTCATCTCCTTCAGGATCCCAAAAATCTACACCTTCTATTAAAGTATGAGAATAAGCCTCACCTACAGTGGCGTCAGGCAAAACGGTATAAGCTCTTGCCCAGTTAGGCGCATTTGGATTTAAATGCAGACATAGATAATCATCTATCGCCTTCATCTGTATAAAAGCCCATTCTCTCCATTCCACATTCTCCGTAAAAATATTAGAAAAAGATCCAGACCAAACAATAGAACCTCCGTTAGACAAAGCTTCATAAGTCCATTGAATCAAATCCTCTGTTTCCCAACCTGGATAAGGACCATCTCCCCACGCACTGGTAGCTAGTTTAGAATGAAAATTCCCTACAATTTTATCGTCCCAAGTAGCAACATCTCCTGTATGAACGTAGCCATCTGTGTCCATAATACGAGTAATATGAGTGTAGTTTCTATCGTAAAGACCACTCTCTACATCTCCATGGTTGTTATTACCACCATAAGGATGACCGAATTTATAATCTTCTGACCAAAGAGAACCTGCGAAAGGAAATGCATTCTGTTTCACAGTACCTCTCCCATTATTAAAAGACACTGCAAGGTTAGGGTTTCCTGCTCTGGCTGCATTAGCAAAGGCTTGATAAATACGTTCATTTTCGATAAGTCCAGTTCCTATTTTATCTTCACCAAGGTCCATTATTGTAGATGCAGCATCAAACTGATAAGAACTAAAATGTTTGTTATATCTTAAAGAATAATCTTTTATAATATATTCTGCATAACAAAACAAATATTTCCTATCTGGATAAGTCTCAGAAGCATCTTCATATTCTTCTGTAGTAGTATTCCAAATACCTGTATGATAAGGTTGACTATTTATAAACGTCTAAACTTCAGTGTTTGTATCACAATAATTTTTCCATCTCTCAACAATCACATCATAATCTTCCCCTACAACACCTAACAAATTTTTGCTATTGGTATACCCCAATACTTTATATCCTCTACTTTTGATTTCTAATATTTCATCCATATAAAAATCATCGTCAGGTGTATCATTATTCAAATCTCCCCAAGGTGGTACTATCAAATTAATGGAGTCTCCGTTTTCATCAGCATCTCCTCCCCATAGCTGTTCTAATAATTTATGTTGAACATAATGCAATGGAGACTGTGTCGCTCCAGAATTATAGCCCCTTGGTCCCGTAAGAGTAACTGTTTTTAATTGATACTCTGGATCTTTTACAAAAGTAGAATTGTTAGACCAAGTCCCTCTTTTATGCACCGCTCGTTCACCAGGTGCATATTGTTTTTCTAATTTAATAGATTGAATTAATTTACCACCTCCATTATAATCCTGTCCATATACAGCAATGTGGTAGTTCTTGGTCAAATCGAAGCCTTCTGAAAAGATTCCCGATTCCTCATATTCATCGTTAATGTACAGTGACCAAAAGCCACCTATTCCAATTTCCATGAATATTTTAGTTTTTTCGCCTTCTAAAAACTGCTGTCTTTTACCTGAAGTATGAAGTGTAATTTTTTCTGAACCATTCGTAAAGTTCACGCCTCTTACATTTTCACCTTCATTGGCTGTCAAATTAACTCCGATACTATACACAGTTTGGTCCGAACCAAAAGGATTATATCCTGAATAGGAAGATAATTCTGTATCATCACTTATCAATCCAAATGAAAAATTATGTTCAGCGATATTCTCTATAGATCCAATGGCATATTCAATGGTTAACTTAAAACCCGTTTCTGACTGAAAGGTTTCCGTAGAATATAATAACGCTCTTTGTGCTTCCAAGGTTCCGTTATTGTTATAGCTAATCGTACTAGTCTCATCATCAGAAAACCAAGTAGCTCCTCCTTCTATGGATTGCACTGCATGTTCGGACGTCTCCTCAAAAAGTACTTGAGAGGAAGCTATTTCAAATTGTAAAATAAAAAAGAGAAAGTAAATTGTAGGTTTTAAAATTTGGGTCATACTAGATAAAGATTTTATCCCATTTAAAGATTCATTTGAAATTGAAACTAATTTGTAGCTAATTCTCGTTTATCATTAAACCTGTTAGCTCAAAGTAACTTATTAAATATCGAAAAAAATATTGGGAGTATTGTTTCGTTACATTTATATACGCTTAAAATGTTGGTTTAGGATTAAATTAAGACATTTCACCATTAGAAGTTAACCAAAAAATTATCAAACTACCTCTATTAAACGGTACTCTCGACTAGTTCAATCCGAAACTTTTAACTTAATTTCCGTTCAATACTATCGCATAAATTTAAAATATAGAACGTTTAAAGTATAATTTTAACAAACAAACAGCAGATATATCCAAAAAAAATCCCTACACACCCACCCTTAAAAACTATTCCATAAGCAAGATTAATTTTGAAAATCAGCAAAAAAATAAATTTAGAAATTGTTCCACTAGAAAGAAGTCGGACTTCGTCTAACTAAAATGGCGAAAAAATTGAAGAAGGTCTATCAGATTTCTAATTTTTAGAGCGTAAAATCATTTTTTGAGACCTAATAATCTATACAAATATATACTTACCTCAGTAAATTATATCCAGTAAGCAGTTCTATATGAGCTTGTTTTACACCAGTTCTAAATACGTTACGAGATCTTATAGAAGAAAATTCAGTTTTAGTTTTGAAAGAATTAAATTAACACCTTCAATTCCAAGACCTTCATAATAATTATTATCCAGGATATTGAGTCTTTTAAGATATTTTAATCCCTCCCAATCATTCAAGAATTTAAATAGTTCAAGTAAATTTCCATAACCAACCGTTAAAGATTCAAGAAATCTAAAAAAAAGGTAATTGTAATGTTTTATCTAATTTTTCTATTATATGTATATAAGTAATTAATGCGAATCAAGGGTCAAAATATTAAGTTTATAAATGCTGCTGCAATTTTTTTTAAACTCGTTGTAAAAGTTTAACACCATTTTGGTTTTGTTAGCTTAAAAATCCCAGTTTTATTCCAACTACTCCCCATTATTTATACTTAGATAGTAGTATATCAATATCATACTCATCAAAAGCTACACGTTTAACATAAAGCCATAAGCCAACATTAGTTTCTTTAGCTCTTTGTATTAACATTGGTAAATCAATTTCCGAAATAGCTGTTAATGGGTTAGAGGTTCTTTCATGTTCTAATCCATACCATCCTGCATCAATCATAAAATACGGCAAGCCTAAATCCGCAATTATATCAACAAAACGTAACATGCTTTCGGTATTCAAATTATATTCAAAACGGCACCACTCGCTCTCCAATCCCCTGTAGCTATACCTGGTTTAATCCATACTGTATTTTTAATTTTTGAAGGCGGATTTAAATTTTGAATTATATAACTATGCTCTACAAAATAAGCTGGCGAATGAGCTACCATGATTATACGCCATGGAGTATTAAAATTTGGTTTTAAATGGACATCGCCAACGATATCTACACTTAGCAAACCATTTTTATTAGCAGACAAATGAAGACTCCCGTAATTATATAACCCTGTTTCGGTAATAAATATATATATATATATATATATATATATATATATATAACTCTTCTTCTGATTTTGAAAGCAGTGGTAAACTAGCATTTTTTATTTGAGATATCTGTAACATCTTTCTATACTTTTTACCCCAAGGATGCGCTAAAACCCATGACTGCGAATTATCAAGAATATTGAATTCCGTATGCTCTTTTTCTAGGTAATACTTAATATTCCTTAATTCTCAATTTTATATTTAAAAACTAAACCTTCATCATACATTCTTAATAAAAATGATGTGTAAGAATTTTCATCTTTTAACTCAAGAGTTAAAGCATTATGATTATCTGGGTAATTTTGTCGTGTCCCCCACAATGGTTTCCAATTACTACGCAATGAATCTCTTTCTACTTCTGCTATAGAAAAACCTTTCCAGTTCATTTCATTTAATTAGCCACTCAACAATGATTTATCAATCACTGAAATTCCATCCATAAAAAAAGAATAACTAACGGAATCGTTTTTCAATTCTACAATAACATGTTTAGTTTTATTAGATGAAAATAATTCATATTTCTGGGCAAAAGATTTTCCTAAACCAATGAATAAAAACAAAATACAAAGTACCCACTTGAAATTATTCAATTTAATAAAACCCGAAATTTTGAAGTGTTTTTCTTTTTTAACTGTCATTCTCTAATAAAATTCATTTATATAATATCCTAATTCACTTTTTAAATAAATTTACTCTGTTAATCAATCTACATTATTGTACTAGAACTTAATCTTTATTTGGCTTGTGATTTTATGATCTTTCCAAATTATAGATTCTCCTTTTTTTAATGCAATGACTTCACTTAATAGTCCATCTGAATAAATTCTAAAATTTCCGTCTGTAGTAGCATATACTTTTGCCGCTATCAATTCTTCTTTTTCCCAAGAAAGGTCCACTTCAAAACCACCACGTGCTCTTAGTCCTTTTATTTTCCCATTATCCCAAGCAGAAGGTAATGCTGGCAATAAGTGTAATATATAGGGTGCATTAACAAGCTTTTGATCGGGAACAACAGGCGTAAAATGATTTGCATCTTCAAATCTCTTTTCATAGGCAACAAATGCGGCATTTTCAATAGTTTGGGCATTGTTATTTATACTCCTAAGGTGACTTTGCAACAACATTTCGCAGACTCCAGCAGTTCCTCCAAAATTTCCATCTATTTGGAATGGCGGATGAAAATCGAACAAATTTGGATAAGCCCGTTCCGAAGTTAAAAACTGATAAAACTGATGCGCCTTGTAGCCGTTATGCAGTCGCGCCCAAAAATTAGTTTTCCATGCAGTACTCCATCCTGTTGAGATATCTCCACGATGTTTCATTGTCACTAATGCCGCTGCAGTAATTTCTTTGGTGGTAAGCGGTGAAAAATCACGACCAGGATGTAAGGCTATTAAATGTGAAATATGGCGGTGTTGATCTGTTGGGCTATCCCAATCTTCTGGCCATTCCTGTACTTGGCCATATTGCCCTATTTTTTGAGGACTAAGTTTTGGTATTATTTCTTGAAGTTTTTTTTTAAATTCTTCATCACGACCTAAAACTGTAGCCGCTTCAATACAATCTGTAAATAAATTCAGCACTAACTGCTGATCCCACGAAGCACCATACGCTTGTTTATTTAATTTACCTTGTTCTTCTGTTAAGTAACTATTTTCAGGTGACCAAGTTGGATATACTAAAAGTGTTCCATCTTTCCAAGGCGCTAAAAACTCCACATAAAATTCGGCAGCTCCTTTTAAAATAGGATAAACAGCTTCTAAATAAGATTTATCTTGATTAAATGCATAATGTTCAAACAGGTTCTGACACAACCAAGCTCCTGATTGTTGCATACGTCTCCCATGTTCATTGGGAGCTGTGAATCCAAAAATATTTCCATTAAGACCTACACTCCAACCTTTATCGATTCCGTAAGTTTCTTTTGCCACATACTTTCCAGACTCCGATAAGATTTTCATCCATTCTACATAAGGAGAAAAAGAATTGGGAAGATTTGCCGTTTCCACCATCCAATAATTCATGGCTACATTAATATCGTTATGATAATCACTATGCCAAGCGGGTTTTAAATGCCCGTTCCAAAGTCCTTGTAAATTTGATGGTACTGGAGCTCTACGCGAACTGCTTATTTGCAGATAACGGGAGTAATTAAAATAAAGATTTTCTAATTCTATACTTGATCCCCTTTTTACTAATTTATCTGTTGTTAGTTCAGAAGGTTTATAATCCAACTCTAATTGACAACGATCCATCAACTCTGAAATATCTTTTACATGCGCTTGCTTTAGTTTTTCGTACCCGAGCCCAACAGCTGATTCTATACTTAATTTAGAGTCGGACTTATAATCACGACCTTTAAATGATGGATATATAGGAAGATAATCTGAATAACCCGTTAGATATATCTTGACATCTGTTGCGTTTTTTATCTGTATCGAACCATCTGCTTGAGGGATCAACTTTCCATTACCAGCATCAATATAAATTAATTGTTGAAAAGCCATATTATCCTTCACCATTGGTGCTTCTCCATTCAAAACAATATAATTTCCTTCAGCCTTTATATCTATTAATTTAAGCAAAGTGCTAACATGGATATTAAGTTGCATTTTAGCATTTTGAGCTGTATAGCGAACCGAAATAATATCATTTGGAAAACTACAAAAATACTCTCGAGTAAAATGAGCCTCTTTGATATCGTAACTTACCAAGCCCAAACCAGAACGAGCATCTAAAGAACGTTTGTAATTGCTTACTACAGAACTATCATGTCCTGTAGCAATGTATAAATCCGCAAAAGGAGCGTAATTTCCCAAAGGCTGGGTGCTACTTAGGTATTTGGTTGACATGGATTCCATACTATTTTCTGAAGTACCATAAATACCCTGTTCGTAGGATTCTCTTACTTTTTCAAAGTTTTTATAAGCCCCTATTCTTGAGCCGGATTGTTCATTGGCATCAAGTCCACGTTTAGAGTTCATCCACAACGTAATATCATTTATCATCAAATGCTCCCGATCCACACCTCCTGAAAACATGGCACCTAAACGTCCATTACCCAATGGTAGAGCCTCTTGCATATACCCTAAAGTATTCGGATTTCCCCTTTGGTCTACTGTAAATTTACTTGCTGGCTTATCATATTTTAATACCGTTTGTGACATAGTTTGCATAGGAACCATGGTAAACAGATAAAAAAATATGAGTGCTTTATTCATAATATACTTAATTCATAATCGGTTCAATCTGCTTCCAACCTTCCATACCATCATTTTTCTGAGTGGCTCCAACAGTACTTCTTCCATCAAGTATTATTTTTTTAAGAGCTGCTTTTAATTCTGCGGCTTTCTCTGGATATTCGGCAATCAAGTTTTTAGTTTCGCCAATATCATCTTTCAAATTGTATAATTGCATTGCAGGTAAATCGAGATTTTCGTTTTTTATATCCTTTAAGGTTGGATAACTCCATCCACCAGAACCTTCACAAACATCTAATTTCCAATCTCCTTGTCTAATAGCGAAAGCACCATCAATCGAATGATGAACGATATACTCTCTGATAGCAATTTCTTTTTTACCTGTAATCAAAGGCATCATGCTAAAGCTATCTTCTGCCTCAGTATCTTTAATTTTATAGCCTGTCAATTCTGCACAAGTAGCAAAAAAGTCAGTCGTACAAATGATTTTATCCGAGCTAGCATTTTTTAATCCCATTTTTGGATATTCAACGATAAAAGGTACTCGATGTCCACCCTCATAAATATCTGCTTTTGTTCCTCTAAATGTATAACTTGGATTATGATCTACTTTGGCCAATTCTTCAAAATCAGCTTTTGGAGAACAGCCATTGTCACTGGTAAATACTAATAAAGTGTTTTCTGAAATTCCTTGTTTTTTTAGTTCTTCTCTAATTTGGCGTACCACATCATCTACTTGCATTACAAAATCACCATAAGTATTGGTATTGCTTTTGCCTATAAATTCCGCAGAAGGTAATATCGGGGTATGTGGAGCGGGTAACGGTAAATACAAAAAGAAAGGTGCTTTATCCTTAGCCTTTTCACCAATATAGCTCACCGCTTTATCTGTAATATCTTGTAAAACAGTTTCATGAACAAAATCATCTGAAGTTAATCCTTCTCTCCAAAACTCTTTTTTATCACGTCTGACAGTCGTCTTGGTTGGTACCATAGTTGCTTTGTCATTCTCCACATATACATAAGGAGCCATATCTAATGAACCGCAAAAACCAAAAGAATAATCAAAACCATGCGTTGATGGTCCATTTTTTATAGGTTGACTAAAATCAACATCAGGTTTTGAGTAAATACCTTTACCTTTTGCTTTTTCTTCGTTTTTGATTGCCCAGTCCCAACCCAAATGCCATTTACCAATAAAAGCGGTCGAATAACCTTGTTGTTTTAGCATACTAGCAATGGTAACACGATCAGGTGTAATCAAAGATTTTGAATACCCACCTATTACACTACTCTTCAATGTACTACGCCAATTATACCGTCCAGTTAATATACTGTAGCGAGTAGGTGTGCACACTGCGGATGAGGTATGTGCATCAGTAAACTTGACACCATTGGCAGCCATTAAATCCATATTAGGCGTTGGAATTTTTCCTTCTGGATTAAAACTCTGAACATCTCCATAGCCCAAATCATCAGCCAAAATATAGATGATGTTTAGGTTTTGCGTTTTGTTTTCAGCTATTTTGGCTGCTTCTTGTTTTTTAGATTGACAAGCCAATAATAAAAATGACAAAATAATAAATAATGTATGTTTCATTTTAATCTTAGTTTAGTTTTTAATTTCACTTCCCCACCAATCATCATTGGGTTTATAATCTTGACTGAGCATTTCCATACGTTGTGCTTCTAGCTTTGGCATAAGTTTTCTTTTATTATTTTCTAATCTTTTTTCCCATGCCGGTTCATCCCATTCAGGATCTTTTTCCGCATATTGGGTATTCATAGATTGTAGCCAAGCCATAAGCTCTTTTTTCATCTCCAAAGCCTTTTCTCTGTTTAATACAGAAATATCATTAGTTTCTCCTAAATCAGTATTTAGATCGTATAACTCCATGTGTTCGTTCTCCCAATAATGAATAAGTTTCCAGTTCTCTTTTCTGATGATAGAAACCGGTTCGCCTCCTTGATTTCCATAATGTGGATAATGCCAAAACAAAGAGCGTTTCGCAATTTTATCTCCGTTTAAAAGTGGTTTTAAACTTACACCATCTGCATGTGCTTTAGGTCTTAAGGGAATATCTGCCAAGTCTAAAAGTGTAGGAAACAAATCTGCTCCAGTTACCATTTCTTCAATATTACCTCCACTTTGTTGCATCCATGGCACATAAATGAAATAGGGTACGCGAATTCCACCTTCCCATTGATAGCCTTTTCCACCTCTAAGTGAAAGCTGATTAGTAGAATAATTATCTCCAGAAGTTACACCGCCATTATCTGATGTAAACACAACAATCGTATTTTTGTCGAGCCCATTTTTTTTGAGTGTTTCCATCACACTACCTATAGCTTCGTCAACTTGCTCAATTAAACCTGCATAAACGGGGTTGTCCTGCTGTTTTCTTACAGGCAATTCATGTTCCATTTTAAAACCATATTCGGCAATACCCATCTTGTCTGCCTTATCCCTATATTTTTTCCACTTTGCTTCTGTGGTTTGTATTGGAGAATGCACAGCATAAAAAGAAAGATATGCCAAAAACAAAGTGTCTTTATTTTGTTCGATAAAGGCAGATGTTTCTTTAGCCAATTTCATAGAAAGTGACATGCCTTTTTCACTTTCACGATCTATCAAATAAGGACTATTGAATGGTGAAAAATATCTGGCATTATAAGGAGAACCTTTTTCACCACCCCCTTGATTTATATCAAACCCATGATCTGTTGGAAGAGAGTGTTCTTTTTCACTGCCTAAATGCCATTTTCCGGCAAAAAAAGTGGTGTATCCATTCTCTTTGAAAACTTCAGGTAATGTTACATCATTAGCATCTAAATGATGTTTATATTCAGGTGGCAACAATTTAGTATACCTATTTTTATTTTTCCATTCTTGACCAGATGGCGCACCATCAAATTGTGTAATACCATGTTTTGCTGTAAACTGACCGTTTAACAAACTAGCTCTAGATGGACTACATACGGCACACGTGGCATAACCGTTTGTGAAAATAGCACCTGACTTTGCCAAAGCATCAATGTTGGGCGTTTCATAATAAGAACTTCCCATAACACTTAGGTCTGCATAGCCTAAATCGTCAACAACAATAAAAAGCACATTAGGCTTTGTAGTCAATGGTTGATTTTTAACTTCACAAGAAACCAAACCCATAGTAATGAAAACTAAAATACATGCTATTCTTCTCATAAATCTCAACTTTTATCTGATCTTATCCACATGCAATGGCCACCACCGGCTACCATTTTAGCTTTTATTATATCTCCTTTTTTCACCGTTGAAGTTCGAACTTGATACGCTTCAGGATTGGTTTCACTATCTGTTTCTTCTGTATCTTCATAGTAGGTGATTTTGTAGGCTTTATTTTCTTTTAGAAAGTCTAGATTAATATTTAAAGTCCCGCCATCAGCATGAACAGAACCAATATACCAATCATCACCATGTCGCCTCGCCGTAGAAATATAAGAGTCCATTTTAGCATGTAATACTCTAGTTTCGTCCCATTTTGCAACAGGTATTTGTTTAATAAATTCAAATAAATCTGATTTGGCTGCATAGGCTTCTGGAGCATCAGGAATACACACCAAACCACTAAATATAATTAGCGTACGTGCAGCCTCAGCTGAAACTGTAGTGAATAACGAATTTAATTTTTTAGGTCCTTTTTCACGGTATCCTGCATTAACTCCTGAGATATCAAAAATCCCATTATTCATATCTAATGGGCCTTGAATACCATTAATCAGTGCCATGCGTATAAAAGTTTTTGGAGTAAATGCACGTCTGGAATCTTGTTGCGCATGACAAAATTCCCGGGAAATAGCATTAGGAAAAGTTCTGGATATTCCAGTAAAAGGCACTGGACCATCATGAAAATTAATTAATAGACTATTTTCTGCACTTCTTTGAATAGCCTCTCTTGTAAAAGGCACATCTTCGCCCATAAAACCATATTTAATACCTTTCATACCTAGAGATTTGAAATAAGAGAATAAGTCTTCGTCTCCATAATCTCCCCGTTTTCTATCATAATATAAAAGCAATGAAACTCCTTTTTCAGCAGCATAGTTTGTTACTTTATCAAAATTTAAGTTTTCAGACATTTCTATTTGACCTTGTTTCACATCAGAATACCAACCCGCATCAATCATAAAGTATTCAATATCATTTTCTGAAGCAAAATCTAAAAAGCGATAATAGCTTTCATTATTTATACCATAAGTAAACCCATCATCTGCAGTATATCCATGAACTCTCCAATCCCATAGGGTTTTACCAGGTTTAATCCATGACGAATTTTTAATCTGGTTAGGAGCAGCTACATTTAATGGCAACGTATTGGTTAAAAAATTTCCGATTTTTTCCTATAAGAGAATGACACGCCACGGTGTTAACAAACTCTTTTCATTTGAATCAAATTCATTTTCTGAAATGAGCTTATTTTTTTCTTTATCAAATTTAAAATCGATAAGTTTAAAACCAGGAGCACTCACTAAGTCGGATTCTAATAGTGATAAGTATTTTTTTTGTTCTCTTTCTACAACCAATGGCATATTAAATCTATATTTAATGGAATCCATTTTTTTCAACGCACCTATTGACAAAGGTCCAATGGGTTCACCTTCACCTGCGGGTGCATATAAACTGTCTGTATCTTCCAATCCAAATTCAATAAAAAAAACAGGCTTAGCATCGGATAAAATTTCATCAGATTTAAATCGAAAAGCTACTCCATTATTATAAGTTCTTACTAAAAGTGTTACTAGTGTACCTTCATAATTTAGTAATACTTCCAACTCACTATAATGATTTTGGATTTCACTGAATTGTCCCCAAACGGGATTCCAAGTTTCGTTTATTTGTTTTGTATTCGACTCTAAAACATCAACCTTCAAATTTTGTAGCAATGAAATCTCAGAATTTAAAATCACACCTTTATTATAATCATAGAGATTATATTTTAACTTCCCTTCGGTATTGTCTAGTTCAATTTTAACGAATCCGTTAGGAGAGGTTATTTCTAATTGTTTTGGTTTTGTGCAAGCGAACAAGGTTGTAATAATACCAATTGTAAATACTATTTTTTTCATCTTAAGAATTAATTGGTTATGAATAATAAGCTACTTAATCTAGACACTCTAAACATTCAAGGCTTTAGTATTTATATATAGAAAGCCTATCTTTATTTGGAGAAAAACTTTTCATAGGGGCCTTCTGGCAGCTCCTTTTGTAATTAAAAAATTCTAAACATTATTATTATTTATAAATCATGGTTATTTTTTATGACAATCTATTGTTGCTATTAGTTTTTAATTTTTCAACATTTCTAGTGTTATCACAGTTCTAAACCCTAAATCTTCTAAAGCAGAATCTGTACTAGTACCCATCCTTGAAGATATTCTGTAGCTAGCGCAATGAGATTCACTACACAAAAATGAACCTCCTTTTGTAATTTTTTCTTGAACATATGAATTGTTTGGATTATAAGCCTTTAATGCCCCTTTGGGGTTTACTATTTGCTGTTCTAACGAAGCCAACTCATTGTAATCGTTAGAATTATACCAATCGATAGTCCCTTCCCCTACGTTTCCTGCCATATCATACAATCCATAGCCATTTTATCTTGAGCAACAGCTCCTTGGTTAAAGGTTCCTCCTAGAATCCAAACCATACCTTGTGGTACTCTTTGCGAAGCCTTATCTGACTCAAGAGGTTTGTCAATTTCGACCATTTTGTTTGGAACCACAGTATTTTCAACTCTTATTTCATTTTTACATGTAACAATAATTAAAAATAATACCATGGCAAGAAAGAAAACGCTTCTTGAATTCATTTTAATGTTATTATGTATGAACTTTATTATTAATAAAAGATTTATTTAAAGTTCTAGTCCTATTCTATTTTTCAGAAATGCTATTTAATATTTTTTTCAAAACTGTAAAACTTATTGCAATCACTTAGATTCAATTTAAAAAAAATCTATAATCTTCTCAATTAGTCCAGACAAATTTCTCTTAAATATTGTATTATTTTAAGGAATATTATTAACTAATCCAATCTTAGAGAAATCGATAGGGAGAATACCCATTTCTAAAGCAGGAGAACCTGGTTTGAAAGTAAAATCACCATTTTCAGGATCAACAAATAATGGATCTACTGCTTTACTATGCAAATCCACACCATCTTTTCTGTTTTTTTCTATAAGTTGCTTCCCTTTGTTCAAATCTGCTTTATTATAATAAATATTATAATCGGTATCTGCATCTTTAGCGCTTGCAATTACACGTCCTCTTCGGTCTTCAGAAGACCCTTCTTTCCCTGGAGGTAATTCATCTATAAAACTTCCAATAGCTGTTACGCTATATAGGATATTATTTTTAATTATACCACCTGTTAATGGACCTTCACGTAATGATAAATAGTACCCACGAGGTGGTGCAATAATATCGGCAACAATATTATTTTCTATTCTATTATCTAGTTTTGTAAGAATTCCCTGTGATGTACATTTATAAATCAAATTTTCTGAAATTAATGTACCTGTTTGTCCTCCATCTGTACGAATCGCTGCTTGCATTATCATATCGGCTACCATATGATGGATGTAGTTACGACGAATGATATTATCTCTACCAGCACCACGAATATAAATCGCATTACCATCACCCATTCTTTCCATAGCGTGATGAATTTCATTGTTTTCAACAACGTTATGATGTGTATGTAAATAAGGTAAAACATCTTCAAGAATCACCTTCTCTGGAAGATTTTTAACTTCATTACGACGAATGGTACGTGTTAATTCTCTCCCATTTGGATTCTTTACAAAGAAATCGGTCATACAACCTGATAGAATTATAGCTGTATAATCGGTATGATGAATTAAATTATTTGAGATTTTATTTTCGCCACTTTGCCAAACAAAAATGCCTGGTGAATGCCAATAAATTTGTCCCACATGGTGGATATTATTATTGTAAACGGTATTCTTTTTATTCACATCTTTTGTGCCTGGTCCGTAGCCACAAAGTAGAATTCCACCACCGCCCATATGTTCAATATGGTTGCTTGAGATGATATTATTCTTACCATGTAAATCTACACGAATGGCACCACTACCACTATCCAAAAAATGGCACTGCTCAATTACACAATTTTCTGTTCCTCGGAACCGAACCAAGGCATTATCCTTGTCGTGCATATCCCAATCGTGCTGTAAACCGGCATCATCAGGTTTTAAAGTATAGCGTTCGCCATGTTTGAAGGTTAATCCTTTAAAATGAAGGTTACGAACAGGAATATCTGTTGGGCCTTCTTTATCTATTTTCCCTTCTACCCGGATAAGTTCCATTAATGTAGGTGCTAGGACTGGAGAATTGTTTCTTGGCCAAAGGTATACTTTGCCTTCTTTTGTATTTAATACCCATTCACCTGGTTTATCCAAAACTTCAATCGTATTTTCAACCCAGCAATTCTCTGTTTCTGGTAAAAAATGGAGCCTATTCATGGCGTAAGTCGCGTCAATAGATGTGGTAGCTGTATTTTTTTTTTCATCTACAGATGTCAATGGAAGTATATTTGAAATCCAAGCATGATGTGGTCTTACTTTAATTTCTACATCGGTAACATTCGACCAATTTTTCAAAAAACCATCAGGAAAATGAAGACGATTTTTACTGCTTTTTTCCAATTCAGTTATGATTCCTTTTGATTACGCACGTGGAAGCATGCCTTCATCATCAAACAAAGTCAAAAATTTACCTGAAACATTTGCTACCAAAATATTTCCTTTAGCTTCTTTAGGTAAGTTTGGAATATCAGTAGTTACTTTTTCCCAACCTTGAATCTCTTTTCCTGAACTAAACACAGGTTTTTCACTAGGATAAGCAGCATACGTAATGGTAGATTTACCTTCACCTGAATCCTCTAAACCAAATACAACAGTCTTATTTAACTTATAAATACCATCACGAATTAATACTACAATATCTTGGGATTTGCTTTTTTTCAAAGTACGAACTGCATTCTTCGCTTGATCCAATGTTGCAAAAGGTCCATCAGTACCTTGTGAATTTGGACGATCCAATGTACCGGACCACGCGTCAGAACCGCTCGTAGATACATAAAAATCAGCGTTTAAAGTTGATGTTTGTTCTTGGGCACAACTCATTCCTACCACTAGAAGTGCTAATAAAAAACCCCATTTTAATTTACGTTTAATCATCGTACTTCTCTTTTTTTAATTGATTATTCTAGCAATTAATGCCATGTAATTTTCGCTTCTCTACTTTCAGTATTTAACCAAACACTAGCGTGTTCAAATTGGCGAGTAAATTCCCAACCTTCTGGTGTTGTTCTTTTGTATGCACCTTTTGGTGCTCCTAGGGGTTTTTGCAGCTCTGGATAATTTACCATTGGTCCTGTTGACAACTGCCAACCCCAACTATACATAAAATAGGAATATGGTTGTGCTCCTATTAAGTAACAGGCCAGAGCAAATTCTAATTTTTCTTGAGAATATTTTGGCATTTCGTCTGCAGGCTTTAGGTTTCCGCGGCCTGCACCTTCAACACCCAAACGAAAAACGGATATTTTACCTTCTTTGGCATTTTTCAGCATATCCTTCCATTCGTTTAGCAAATTTTCTTTACTCGATCTAATTGTAGCATAGTTTTCAAACATAACAGCGTCGCATACGGTATAAGCAAATTTTGCATCATCATTATTGGCATTGTTTCCTAATAGTATTTTGTCCGGCCCCATTTTATTTTTAAGGGAGGTCATCATCTCACCCATGGCTTTTTCTATTTCTGGCTTCTTATCATTACGAAATCTGCTATTACCATGCATTTGGTCAATAAAAACACCATCACAACCAGATTCCCTAACACCTTTGACAACTGTGTCAACCCACCATTTACGGAAATCGGGATTTAATATGTCAAAACAAAAAGCACCATAATGCTCGTATAGCACACCAGTTTCTGGATTGGTGAGTAAATATTGTTTAAGTTCAGGATGATCTTCAATACTTTCATTCGTAAAATTCTCGCTGTAAGACGTGTAAGGCCAAGCGTATGCAGAGTTGAAATAAAATAAGACTTTGGCATTAGGCTTAATTTTTTTAAATGCTTCTGCTTCATGCTTAGCACCTAATTCTGCTGCTCCAAGTTCTTCTTTTCCATGTGATTTCTCAATACAAAGAAAATCTGTTTGGGCAGCTATAAATTCCACCTCCTCTGGCAATAACAAACGTTTCTTATCTTGAAACATAAAATACAAAGGCGTGGTTTCCCAGCTAAATTTAGGAAAGAAATCCTTTGGTACAAAGCTGCTTCCGTCACTGATCAATATAGGTTGATTGTCAGTAGTTTTTTTTATCACTTGTGCATTTACCTCGACACCAAAAAGTGCAACCAAAAGCAGAAAGATTAAAGATGAACTTGAAATCAATCTAATTTTTCTAAAAAAAGTGTTTATAGTATTATTCATAGTATTCCTGTTCATTGCGTATCAAATTCAAAAAGTTACATGTTTATTCATCTGAAAATATTCTTAACCATAATAGCTACATAACATTAAGAAAATAAGTTTATTTACTTATCTCTCTTTTAAAAATAGACGTGTATTTATCATAACCATGGTATTGTACACCTTCGTTTTTCCAGTGTTTCAACTGCTCGTCATATAAATTTCTCATAGTGTTTAATTGATCTTTATGATCATCTTGTTTCGCTAAATTCACCATCTCATAAGGATCATTGACTATATCAAAGAGTTCTTCTGTTGGATGGATTCCTTTCTCTTTATCTTCATAATACCAAAAGACATATTTATACTGAGCGTCCATAACCGTTAAACAATGTGTTGCTTTAGGACCCCAAACTTGTATGATTGGTAAGGATGCTCTAATTCGGGTATTCGGGTTATCTAAAACAGGTCGTAAACTTTTACCATCGTAAATAGAAGGAATGTTAATCCCAGCAAAATCTAGAATTGTTGCCGTAATATCTACATTCCCAGTTATAGAAGTTGTGCTACTACCCTTATGTATTTTAGTGTAACGCGGATCAACAATAATTAGTGGTGTTCTAGCACCTTCTTCATATGGAAGTACTTTTGACCCTAAACCGTGAGAACCATTAAAGTAGCCGTTATCTGATGAAAAAATGATAATGGTATTGTCATCAATATTTAATTTTTTAAGCTGTTCCAAAACCATTCCAATAGAATAATCAACCCCATAAATTAGCTGATTGTATTTTCGTAGTTCTTCTTGATAGGTCTCGTCTTTATCATAGCCCCAATCTACAAATCGTGGATATTGCCTCCCCATCCTAGATTGCTCAGCAAGATGTTTACCTGCTTCTCTTCCGTAATTTGGTAATTTTCTAAACACAGTATTTTTATAAACTGTATCAAAAACTGGGTCTGGCTCTGCTGGCTTATGTGGTGCTTTAAAAAAAACACTCATGCAAAAAGGTTCATTACTCTTAACTGACTCATTAATAAAATCGATTGTAGCGGCGCCATAAGAACGGCTACTATGAGGATATTCTTGAGCATATTTAGCCATCGATTTGTTTTCAATAGTTTTGTAAGAGGTTTGCCCTGGACTTCCTCCCCAAAAATCAAAATCTTTTTTCGCTACTTCCCCTTCTTCTCCCCAACCTTCATCTGTATCTGAAACTGAAAAACCAAACTTACCTGCAAAACCTACCCGATAACCTGCTTCTTTTAATAATATCGGATATGAAGTTGACCATTGCTTAGTTTTTAGGGGTCCGTGATCAAAATTACAACCTGTTTTGTATTCGTATAGACCAGTCATGACATTAGCTCTACTTGCCATACAGATTGCAGTTGTATTATAATTTCTTTTAAAAACAACTCCGTTTTGAGCCAAAACATCAAGATTAGGTGTTTTTGTATTTGGATTACCATAATCTTTTTGGGTATCGTAAGCTTGATCATCCGTAAAAAAGAAAATAATGTTTGGCTTTTTCTCTTTATCTGTTTGGGAATTACAGGACTGTAATCCTAATAAACCAACAATTAATGACATATATAAAACACATAGATAATTCATTTTTCTATTAATTTTATTGAGATTCATATGCTTTAAATTTCGCGTTGATATTTTCTACTGATGGACAAGCTACAGGCTCTATCTCGAGTATTTCCGAAATGATCTTTGCCGTTTGAATACCTTGTTGTCTTGAACCTTCTGATTGGTAATGTACATTCCCAGGTCCCTCTGCATATGTTTTTTGCAACGGAATTGAAAATGTATACAAATCATTAATAATAATATCTGAATGATTTTTTAATACTTTCAATGCAACCTTATTATATTTCTTCGCATCGCCTGCAAACCTACCCTCTGCCCCATCAGGAACTGGTGTGGTTGTTGCAAAAATTAATTTAGCTTTTGGGTATGTATTTTTCAGATAAGAAATGATGTTGTTCAGATTTGATTCGTACACTTCTAAAGAAGACACCTGAATGCCTGCCTCTTTATTTAATTTGTTATCTGCCAAATACTTTAAATCATGTAAACCCACATTAAAATGAATGACATCCCATTCAAAATTCCAGCCATCTTTTAAGTATGGTTGGAATAAAGCTTTCTTGAAAACTTCCATATTGTTCACCAAATTATGACTTGAGTTGCCATTAACATGCAACCGCATCACATCTGCCTTATTTTCTAAAGAGGCTCTTACGTACTCCGTATATCCAATAGAAATAGAATCGCCATATAAAAAAACCTTAGGTAAATTAAGCGTAGGCTCTATGTATCTAAATTGATAACGGCTAGCATTAAATTTGCTCAGACCAATCCAAGCTTCTTTACAAATTTTACAACCGTTGTATAAAACTGCTCCTGCGATTTTTATAGGTGCAAAAAATGATAAACCTAATAACCCAATCCATTTTACAGATTCCCTTCTTTTCATCTTTTCAGTTATTTAAATTTTCAAAATAAAATTTCAAGGGCATAACCATTTGGGTTGGAAACTGATCCATTTAAATCCAACTCAAGTCCTTCTTCTGTTTGTTTCCATGTTAATTCCTTAACACTTCCTAACATCTTTACCGATTTTATTTCTTCTGCTTTTGAGACAGACAAACTTTCAATCAACAATTGTTTTCCTGATTGTGGATACTCCAAGGCTATAGCATATATTTTATTATCCTTTTGGGTGAACCAAAAATCTTGAGGTGTAAACGCAACTTTAAAACCATCTGCTGCTCTAGTATGTGTACCATTCATGTTCAGTTTTGTAGGTCCTTCATGGGTTGTTGTCCATTTGCGTGTGTTATAAATGGCTTCTCCATTTACATTTAACCACTTACCCACAGTTACTAAATTTTCTATAGATTCTTGTGGGACTTCACCTGAAGCTTTCGGTCCAATATTTAACATATAGTTGCCACCTTTACTCACAATTTCTGTCAACCAAAACAATAGTTCTTTTGGCGATTTCCAGTCGTGATCGTAAGACTTATAACCCCAAGAATTGTTTGTTGTACCAACAGTTTGCCAAGGTTTAGTTATAGCCAGATGATCATCAGGAATTTTATTGTCGCCAGGAATATCAAAATCACCTAATCCGTTACCAACCCTTGAATTCACTAACATTTTAGGCTGCAAATCGTAAGCTATTTGATAAAATTTTAAACTTTCTTCAGGGGTTACATAATGCGGATAATCATACCATAAGGTGGTCATATCAGGAAATTTGGTTAATATTTCCTTTACCTGTGGATACGCTTTATTATCTAAATATTCTGAAAATGTATTAGGGCTTGGATCCCAAGTATTCACACCTGCTTTACGTTTTACTCTGTCATGTAATTCTCCTCCTGCAGCCAAATATTCAGAAAGACCAGAATCATTACTATCCATCCAATCAATATTATGCGAATAATACAGTCCAAAATCAATCCCATACTCTTTACACGCATCATAAAGCTGCTTTACTACATCCATTTTATAAGGCGTTGCATCCACAATATCATATTTGCTAACGTTAGAATCGTACATAGCAAACCCATCATGATGTTTAGAAGTGATTACTAGATATTTCATTCCTGCATCTTTCGCTAGTTTTACAATGGCATCTGCGTCAAATTCCATTGGATTAAATTGTGTTGCCAATTGCGCGTATTCATCTCTTGGAATTTCAGCTCCAAATTGAATCCATTCAGCTACTCTAGGTCCTTTCAATTCTTCCATTTTTTTTCCTTTCCATATACCTCCTGGAATGGCATATAATCCCCAATGAATGAACATACCATATTTGGCATCATTAAAGGCTTCCTTAGATTTCTCTTTCGACGCACTCATTTCATCATAGGTAAGCTCTGGATTTTCTTGCTCTTTACTTTTTGCTTGTTGCTGTTTACAACTCGTAAAACCAAAAACCAATACAACTAACACTATTTTTATCCTTTGTTTCATATGTTCTAAACAATTACCTTTTTAATCCTTTACCTTCTTTACTTTTCCCTTTTTAATAGGTGTTTTTGTCTTATTTCTTGCCGCAGTCAAACAGCATTCCGCCGGTTCTTCAGGAAGCGTTTTTTTCCAATCAGTCAATAGGCTCAAAAGTTCTTCTACTTTTTTAGGATTGCTTTCCGTAAGATTATGTTCTTCCTTCCAATCCTTTTTAATATTGTACAACTCATGTTTCTTACCTTCAACATCTACAACTAATTTCCAACCATGATCTTGAACACCCATAGATGGCCAAGTATATTCTTTACTAGTACCACCTCGCCATTCCCAGAAAATAGGTTTGCTTCTTTCAAAATTTTCTCCTTTAAAAGCTGACATAATACTCTCGCCATCTGGTTGATACTCTTTTGGCATTTCAATTCCTGCAACTTCAAAAAAAGTAGGCAACAAATCTACTGCAGTTACTGACGAAGGTTTATCCACAATACCTTTTGGAATTACACTTGGCCACTTGGCAACAAAAGGAACACGAATACCTCCTGCAAACAAAGATCTTTTTTGACCTTTTAAACCTCCTGTTTCTCCTACCGAATAGTATTTTCCAAGTCCCTCTTCATCGTCTTCTTTATGTTGTTTCTCTTCCTCTGTACCTTCCCATTCTGGACCATTGTCTGTAGAAAAAACAACTAGAGTATTTTCATCAATATCTAATTCCTCCAGCAGCTTCATGATCCTTCCAACGGCTTCATCGCCTTCTGCAATTATAGAAGCATATACTTGTTTTTTATCGTCCAAATTATCAAACTCTTCCATGAATTTTAGCAACGGATAGTGTGCTGTATGTGCCTCATGCAACCATAAATTGATTAAGAAAGGCTTTGCTTTATTTCTTTTGATAAAATCTTCCGCATAATCTACACCTACAGATCCTGCTTTAGGAATATTAATGTTTTTAGAGCCGTTAAAAGTGGCATACTCATCATATCCATAAGCACTTTCTTTTGGCATATCTGGTGCGGAACCTAAATGCCATTTTCCGAAATGAGCTGTAACATATCCCGCTTTTTGAAATTCTTTCGGAAATGACATTCCATTTGGATCCATCCAATCTGGCATACCTCTTTTTTCATGTGCTTTCCATCCTTGAAAATGTTGGTGAATGGATTGCCTTGCTGGAAATTGGCCGGTCATAACAGCCACTCTACTTGGTGAACAAACAGGACTATTTACTGTGAAATCAGCAAAGTCCATTCCTTCACTAATCATTTTATCAATGTTAGGTGTTTTTACCCAAGAACTGCCATGAGCACTCAAATCGCCATAACCCCAGTCATCTGCAAAAATGAAAATGATATTAGGTTTTTGCTTATTTGATTCCGTTTGTGCATGTATTCCTATAGGAATCAATAGGTAAAATAGGATTATTATTGTTTTTTTCATTTTTTTAATTATTTTTTTATAATTCGGAACGGCTTACTTTTTTGTCCGTTCGCTGTGATAATTACAAAATAAATTCCACGTCTGAAACCGGATAAACTAAGTGCGTAATTTGAAGTGCCTTGTTGTAATAAAATTTCATTACTTAATCGAACTCTTCCAAGAATATCAACTACTTGTAATTGTCCATTCCCACTAGTACTACTGCTAATTTTAATTGTAGTTTCTGAATCCATAGGATTTGGAAATACAGAAATCACTTCAAGTGACGCTGCAGTCCCACCGCCACAACCACCTAGGGTTGCGCCTATTCTTAAGAAAGTATTTACAGCAAAGGGTGGTAAACATAAAGATTTTCCTTTATAGCAAACCTGTACCATATATCCTTTATATCCACAGCTTACATCAGTTACATTTACAATTATCGTACCCGAGGTAGAGCAACCGTTTTCATCTGTAACTGTTAAAGTATACGTAGTTGTCTCCTCCGGAGAAACCGAAATTGTACTTGTGGTCTCTCCTGTACTCCATACATAGGTGTAATCACCGGTACCACCAATAATTGATTCTGGTTCCAAAGTAGCCATTTCAGTCAAATATCCAACATTAATATCTTGATCTTCGATCATGGTAATTACAATAGGTTCTATTGCATTAATGGTGAATTCTTGAGTTAATGTGTTTCCAAGCTGATCCTTAATTTCAACAAAATAGTCGCCAGCTGCCAAATCTTCAGCAATTTGGTTTTCTTGTCCATCACTCCATAAATAGCTGTAAGGTGGTTGGCCTCCTATACCCTTTACAGTTGCAGTTGCAGTCTCTTCATCTGCACATAGTAGTGGCGTAGTAATAAGTGATACCAACTCTAAGTCTGGGGTTGGAAAATCGAACTTAACTAGCACATTTATCCCCTCAACCGACCATTTATTGGTTGCTGATGCATTACCAACTCCAATCGCAAAATCGGTGATGTTTTCAATTCCGGTGGAGGCATCCAAAAATATTTCCTCTGGTGTTGAAGATAATCTACTTAAATTAGTAATGACTTCATCTACTTTTAGTGAAACACGATCATTTGCAGATTGTGCATTGACAACAATTACAGATTTAAATACTGCCGTTATGTCTTCTACGCTTAATAGACTTCCATTGGCTGAGAAATCTATAATTTGGATATTATTTATGCTTTTTACCCAATCGTTATCACTTCCGGTAAAAATGTCATCACTATTTGCATTTGTTCCATCACCTAAACCCCAAGCATATTCTGTAGACACGCCTCCCGAAAGACCTGAAATTACCGCTGCCTCACTAGGAGGTGTTACATCGATAGCGATTTTATAGGTAGCTAAACCATCTGTTGCTATTTGAGTTTCTGAAATCATTGTAGCTACCTCACCAATTCCATAATTAGTTGTTGGAGTTGCCTTAATTTCTACTGGTACACCATCAGAAGTATCCAAAGGATCTACTATTACTTGTAATTGTACGTCAGTTGAATGTGAACCATCACTAAGATTAAGAGTAATGATGTTATCGCCAACATGATCTATCTCTGGTGTTCCACTTAAATACCAAATACCTTCAGATAATTTTTCTACAGTAAGCCAATCTTCACCAGCACCAACAGTTATATTAAGATCATCATCTTCAAAATCATAAAAATCTACACCTTCTTCCAAATAATATTCAAACAACTCTTGAACTGATGTATTTTCTAAAACGATAGAACTTACTTTCCAAACAGGAGAACCATCACCAGGATTGGTAAATCCATCAGGATTAGATTTCACCTTCAAGGTCACTTCTCTATTTCTACCTCCATCTATATCTTCGGCTTTTAATTCGAAAGTATACGCTGTATTTTCGGTTTCCGTAGGTGTTCCTTTTAAAGTCCAAACTCCATCTTCAGTTTCAGTTATTGTTAACCATGCTGGAGCTTCGTCACCAATTATAGAAAGATTAGTAACTCCAACGTTTTCTGGATCCCAAAAATCTTCACCTTCCACTAATATATGCTCATAGTTTTGACCTGGAATTATATCGGACAAAATGGTATATTGTCTCGCCCAATTTGGCGCGCCCGGAAATTGAAATTCGCTAAGGTTAGCATCTACCAATTCTAATTGCCTCAGCGCATAGGGTTGAAGCGTAAGTTCTGGATTATTATTAAGATTAGTTCTCATCAATGGTGTTCCCCAAGTGATACCGCCTCCATTAATCAATCCTACATTATTCCATTCTACAAATTCCTCATCGGTTAAACAAGGTACGCCGCCGTCATTCCAAGATGAAGTACTCTGCTTTGGAAAGAAATGTGCTACAACATTATCATTCCAACTAATATCATCATTGGTATATGGGAAACCATTTGTATCTCTCATATATTCACAAATACCAAAATTAACCCTATATAATGGATCTCTTGGTTCAACCATATTTCCAGCACCTCCAAAAGGATGTCCAAATTTATAATCCTCAAAAAGTGAAGGTTTTACATATGGAATAAACGGGTCACTATCGCGATCTCCAATACCATTATTAAATGTTACACCTGCTTGTGGATTTCCTGCGTGAACAGCATCCGCAAAAGCTTGAAATACTCTTTGGTCATCTATATTACCAGTACTATAATCGTCTCCAGCTCCTCCACCAATATTCACATGTGCAGCATCAAAACACCAAGCATCAATCAAATCACCATAACGCATAGCATAATCTTTTAGAATAAATTCTGCATAACTGAACATATATGGTCGTCTATCGTCATTAACACCATCTATGTGATATGATTTACTATTAATAAATGCTTGAACTGTAGGATTGGTATCGCAATATTCCTTCCAGCGATCTGAAAAGTCAGGGAATGCTTCTGGTGCACTACCAAAAGCTTCCCATTGTAACAAATTAGCAGAATTTACATATACCTCCGTTTTCAGTCCTGCTGCTTTTATAGCCTTAAGCCAACTTAAAAACGGATCTGGTACTGAAGCTCGCGGTACAACCAAATTTATTGGCTGCCCATCTGGACCAAGATCACCTTGCCACAAACTTTCTAAAATAGTGTGTGGTGCTGTATGCACTGGGGAATAGATGTATGGACTTGCTAAACCTACCTGCACGAAATCTACAGTTTTAAGGTGTTGTATTTGATTTAAGAAACCATCTATTGAAACGCCTTCTATATTTCCATTATAATTGTTTTCAGGTAACCATAATAAACCTAATGATCCTCGCATCCAATCCACGCGTGTTCCCAGATTTGGGTCTGGCACTTGAGCATAAGTTGACATTGCTGAAAACAAGCAGACGCCTAAAAACAACAGGTTCATTTTAATCTGAAGCGATTTTTTTCTAAAGACATCCATAGTAAAATCTATGTTGTAATCCTTTCGAATTGTTTTAAAAGAGTAGCTTGTTTTCATAATTGTTGGTTTTAGTAATTAATAAAACTTGGTTATTTATATTTCATAAAAAAGTCCACTGTTTTTTCTGTGATTTCTTCTAATGTTGGGTCTATTTCTCCTCCTGCTTTTCTCCAATTATGGCCTGCATTTTTTACGATAAACATATCTACATTCGCTTGGATACTATCTGCTTTTTCTTTCATATGATATGCATGTCCAACAGGTATAGTCGTATCATTATCCGCTGCCATCATAAATAATGGCGGACTGTTTTCTGTTAAATAAAATATTGGACTCATCTCTTTATACATTGCCTCTATTTTTTCAGGATTTGACTCTTCTTTTGTAATTCTAGAACCAAACCGATCAGCTTCTTTTGTAGGATCATCAGTTTCAAATAATTTTTTAATTGTGAAATCAGAAGGACCATACCATGAAACACCGGCAATTACTTTATAAGAATTTCCGTAAAGGTTTTCATCTCCTTTAAATGCGTCTGGGTCAGCAAGTGCTAACATTTGAGCAATATGACCTCCAGCCGAATCTCCAAAAACATAAACTTTATCAGTATCAAGGTTTAAAGAATCACTATGTTTTGAAAGATATCGTAGTGCATCCATAGCATCAATTACGCAATCACGCATTAGAACAGATTTTTGTTTTGTAAGGCTGTAGTTAACCGAAACTACTGCAAAACCTTGTTCCACAAGTTCAGCCATTGGGGCTTCCATAGGCGCTTTAACAATGTTTTCTTTACTTCCGTTAAACCAACCACCGCCATGAGTGTATATTATTATTGGGTATTTGTTAGCTTCTGCTTTTTTTGATGGATAATAAATATCTAAATACAAATCTTCTTCTTTTGTTGATTTGTACTTTACATTTAAATTAATATCCCCTTTAGTTTTTAAATAAGGTATTTCAAATTTTGAAAATTCTTCAAAAGAAAGTTTTCCGTCATTATCAGTATCGTATTTGTTTATTTGATTCCATATCTGAAACAATTCAGTTCTTTCTAAGAAATCAGTTTTATCACTATCTAATTTTTGAAATTCACTTTTTGAATCAACTTTAGAAGCTTCCAGTTGTGAATGCAAGTCTAATGTTCCAAAACATAGAAAGCATATTACAAGTATTACAGATACTCGATGTATTTTATGTGAAAATAATATCCTCATTTTTTTTGAATAAAATCAATACTGAGATAATTAATTGGTTTGTTTTTCAACGTTTACATAAAAAGCATTTGTTAATTCTCCATTTTCCAACTCGAACCATGCTAACAACTCCGTTTTTCCTTTTCCAACTTCTAATTCTAAATCGGCTGATTGAGCAGCATTGTTTGCATCCACTGAAACTTCTTGATCTCCGATTTTCAAGAAAGCTTTTTTAAACTTCATTGCCTTTCCTCGAATTCTAGCATCTGTTGTTTCAGTTGCCGGAATTTCATCTGGGATTTCAGCTCCTAAAGACACTTTACTTTCAGCTGGCCAACGTCTTAATTTAAACTTGTAGGTTCCTTCATTAATAAAATTCACGAAAAAAGGTGCTGGTTTCATTGGTACGCCCTCCCTAATTAATGTTTGATTCCAAGGTGGAAAATAATCTATAGTTCTAGCATCATGACAGGTAATTACCTCGTCTTCATCTACACCTAAATCAATAGTTGAATACTTGGTTTCTTTAATAACACTTTCCCACCATGTGTTATAAAATGCATTCATATTATCTACTTTATCAGGATGTTGATCAGCTATATTAGTTATTTGTCCAGGATCGGTTGCAGTATTGTATAATTCAGTACCATTTACTAGCCTCCAATCACCATTCATAACACTGCTATTTTTTCCTTTTACAGGCCATGAAATTCGCTGGGTATCTGTAACTAAATAACGGTCCTTAATTTTTGATGTACCTAATATATAAGTGCTAATATCTGTACCATCTATTACCTTTTCAGATTTATACTCAATTCCTGCAAGTGAAGTTAGTGTTGGCAATATATCAACATGTGCCGTTAAATCTGAAAGTGATTTTCCAGCTTCCAATTTTCCATTTGGCCACCTGATGATAAAAGGAACTCTATGCCCACCATCATATTCACTAGCTTTTGTACCACGCATTCCAGCATTATAACCATGTACCTCTCCTGTTTTGTCATCTACTTTATAACCATTTGAAGTTCCATTATCTGTGGTGAAAACAACAATGGTATTGTCTGCTATTTTTAATTCGTCTAATTTCTTTAACAGTCTAGAAAAGTTATCATCTATATTGGTTATCATGCCATAAAAACGCTTTTGTGTTTCTATCAAACTTTCTTCGTTTTTATACATATCATAATATTCTTGCGGAACATTATATGGAGAATGTGGCGCATTTAAGCTCAGATAACATAAAAATGGATTTTCCTTTTTAGTTTCAATGAATTTAATAGCTTCATCAAACCAAATATCTGTACAATAACCCTCAACTTTTTCTGGTTTGTCATTTCTAAAATAAGTATCATCAAAATAGTCATTATTCCAATAATCTGGGGTTTGACCAACACCTCCTCCTCCATGATAAAAAGTTTCTTCAAAACCACGTTCATATGGCGCAAATGGATGATTGTCACCTAAATGCCATTTACCGAACATACCTGTTTTATATCCGTTTTCTTTAAAGACATTGGCCATAGTAACTTCTTCTCTATTTAAAATAGAAGCCCCCATAATGGTATGCCACACGCCATTTCTATTGCAATTTCTTCCCGTTAGCAATCCTGCTCTTGTAGGAGCACACGTTGTACCTACGTGGTAATTTGTTAAACTCACCCCTTGTGTAGCAAACTTATCAATGGTAGGCGTTTTGATAATTGTATTTCCGTTATGACCTAAATCTCCATACCCTTGATCATCCGTTATTACTATAATTATGTTGGGTTTAGTAGCTGTAACCTCTGCTTCTTCTTTTTTAGATTTGCACGAAATCGTTATAGTAATTAAGGCTAATAAGACTAAGAATTTGCTAAAATTTGTCATTGATTTTATGTTAGTTTTATTTAATTCAATAGAATTTTAAACACGTTAATGCATAATTATTGAATAGGTTTAATAATGATTGCTTTTAAGCTAGATGTTTCAGGGTTACCTTCTACCAATGAAACTTTTATTGTGTGCTTCCCTGCCGTTTTAAATTCTAAAATCCCCATAGGATAAGGCTGATACTTCTCTGTTGCTGCTTGCTGGTTTTGCACCATAATTCCTTCATCTGTAATTGTTTTCCAAACCAAACGATCTTCTCCCTTATAGATTAATTCTAAATAATAATAACCTGGTTCTAATACATTTACTTCCCATTCTGCTTCTCCATTTTTATCCCATTTGCTTACTTGAGTAGTTTTTTTCCATTCGCCAAATTTTTCCATCCATCTAATCGATTTCTTTTCAGCATTGGAAACTTTCGCAAAATCAGTTAAAATTGTATTTTGAATATTTGGATAAATACCATGGGTTTGTACTACATCAGCCTTATTTTTTAATTTAACTTCAATAACAGAAACTGGAGAATCTGGAGTTTGGAAAGGAACTTCAAAAATGGTCCAATTGTTTTTCTTTGTGAATTTAAGATCATTTGAGTCTCCTACTATATTTGCTGATAGCATATTGGTTTCTAAACCTGGTAGATACAATTTTCCATCTTGTGGCCAATCAAACACTGAAAAAAATAAAGAATTTCCTTGTGTTGTAACATCTCCCCATGGCAAAGCATGCCCCCAAGGGGAACTTCCTGCACCATAAACAACTTGTGGATATTTTTGAATCCATTGTCCAGCTTGTTCTAAAAATTGCGCACCTATTTCCGGCACACTACCATCTCCTTTAGGTCCAATATTAAATAAATAAGTTCCTCCTCTTCCAACTGTGGAAATCAATCTATGTAAAATTTCCTTCGGACTTTTAAAGTTATTATCGTACCATGCATACGACCAAGAATCATTATTGGTATCGCAACTTTCCCATAAAATATCTAAATTAACAGGTGGCACTTCCATGTCTCCATGACTAACATAATCCCCTAAACCATAACCAACTCGACTACAAAGCATGGTATTAGGCTGTAACTCTCTTACCATATCTGCTAATTCAACTACATATTCTTCTGGCATACCTCCCGGAGTATCAAACCATACAAAATCGATATCTCCGTAATTAGAACAAATTTCTTTTACCTGTGGTTTGCATTTATTGTAGAAATAGTTTTTAAAAGAAGCTTTAGTTCCATTAGCGTTTTTTTCTGGACCACCAGCAGCCCCAGGTGTAGTCCAATCTTGATAATGTGAATAATAAAAACCAAAACCTAATCCTATCTCATGACATGCAGCTGATAATTCTTTCATTGGATCGCGCCCAAAAGGGGTTGCGTCAACAATATTGAAATCGCTTGCTTTAGAATCGAACATTGCAAATCCTTCATGATGCTTACTGGTAATGATGATATATTTCATACCCGCATCTTTTGCCAATTTCGCAATAGCTTTAGCATCAAACTTTGTTGGATTGAAGTCTTTTGCAACTTCCATATATTCTTGATGAGGAATATTAGCTACTCTTGGATTCATTAGCCATTCACCAATACCATAATACGTTTTATCTTTCCATTTCCCACCTAAGTCTGAAAACAAACCCCAATGAATAAACATTCCGAAATTATTTTGATCAAAAAACTTTCCTCTTCCCTCTCTTATGTTATTATCTACAACTGAATTTTCTCCCCACATTTCATCCATACTCTCCTGATTTTTTACTGGATCTTGAGAGAACCCGCATAAAGTAAAAAGCACATATGCCAATATTGGTAAAAAATGATTTCTTTTTTTTAACATATATATAATCTTTAAAAAGGATGGGAATAAAATTTGTTCCTATATTTTGCCTCTGGAAAATTCTAAATATTTTCACATAAAATCCAATCAAAAAAACTCAAATTTAATAATTTTATATATTCACTTTATAGCAAAAAAATATCATGAAAAATGTAAATTAATCAAAATAACTTTTAATAAAAGTGATGTATTTACGAAAAAACAATTATATAATATAAAATTAATTAATTTGTTCACCTACAAATATGCATTCAAAATAAGCAAAACACTTACTCGCGTCGTGCTTTTTTATTGCTGAAATCAACTTGGTTGAATTCAGCAACTATCTGTCCTTAGTTTTCAATGTATTTATTGTCTTTATTTGCTCAAATCAATCATGTGGTTATTCAAATAAGTGTTTTATTATTCTTCAGTCAATTTAAATACAGTACTTTCAAGGGTCTTTCTTAAATTAATCCATATGCCTACACTCATGAATACCTCTCCCAATACCAATTGATTATTATTAACTAATATGAGACATTTCGCCTTCCATATTAATTTCGTTTACACGATGGATGGCTTCGGATTTTAATCCCTGCATTTTCACACTATTCCTTTCATATCTGGGATGATTAGTATGACTAAAAACCATTAACAAGGCTTAATCTTTATTTTTAGAGATATAGTTTATGGTTGCATACCCGTCCTCACAATAATGTGAAAGCAAGGGATATAAATCTCCGAATTGAACTATCGGCCGAATAGCTTTATAAAGAGTAATACCATCATTTGCAAATTCAACTTTTTTTCTTCCAAGTCATCAGGACGTAATTCTATTCTCATACGGCCACTCATAGCTACATCAAACCTAAACTTTAAAGACGCTTGTCTTCCTGTTTGATGATTTGGTTATTTAGTCGCATGAGCTGCAGTGGCAATTGGCGGTTAAAATGATTGGTTCCCATTGGATAAATAACCGTTCATAAGTATCTGAATTGTCGCTTGCCAAAAATTCATGTGTATACTTCATTGAACCTAAATCTACGCGTCCACGACCAGAAGCGCAGGCCTGAATAATAGTTGTAGGATGATTTTTCTCAAGTCGTTTTAGTACATTTTCTAAACCTCCCGTATAATCAATGAAAAGATGAGATTGTTTTTTCTCTTCTAGAGAAGTAGAATTGAAGTTCTGCAAATACCTATTTGCATCCCTTTAAGCATATGCGATATAGAGAGAGGTGATGTTAAAATATTATCTACAATGTTAAATACAAATTCCTGAACTTCAGGATTAGAAAAATCAAGTAAAAGCTGATTACTTTCTAACAATAGCTCTCGCTCATTCTTCCGTTGTAGAATTCATTCAGGGTGATTTTCTGCCAATTTACTTTTAGGATTTACCAGTTCTTGTTCCACCCAAATACCAAAACGCGTACCTTTTGATTGCGCATAATTAATAAGCTGGCCCTGACCTATTGAAAGTTTCTTTTTATTTACCCTCCAATCACCCAATCCTGCCTTGACACTATCTCTTGGATATTCATTTCCAAACCCACATCATCAAGTACAAAAACCTCAACACCAATTTCTGCAGCTCCATCCATCATCGATTTAAGTTTGTCTGCATCAAAATAAGCACCTTCCCAACTATGTAGCCTTAGTACCATTGGCATGTGTTACCATTAAAGCGAATTCATTAGAGGCCCCATTCCCAAAACTAGGGTAAGCCATAATAAAAACCACAGTCATGTTTTCTAAACCTTGAGTATTTGGTATACGCTGACCATCGTGTGGTTGAAATACCTTTTTGTTCTATTTAACTTAAAAAATTATCGAATTATTACTCGTTTGAATATGTATAAGTTGTGAATACAGATTAGTGTTAATTAAAAAGCAGGTAGCTACAACCAAAAATATATTTTTGATTTTCATATTACCATATTGTTTCGTTTATAACTCGTATTTCATTGCGTATTTATCAATTTTTTATTTTTCTTTTAACACGACATTATCCCAATATCCAATTCCATTAAATTCTGTAGAAGTCGAACAACGCAACTGTAATTTGGAAATAGCTCCACTATTAAAAACACCCTTAAACTCGACCCATTCACCTGCTTTTATAGTTGCATCAAGCTCAAATTTGCAGCTCTCATCAAAGCTCCCATTGGTATCAAAAATCACTTTTCCTTTAGCCTTTGCATCAATTTTAAGTTGAACACTCAACTCGTAATTGGTATTAGCTTTAAGTTCAACATTTTGAATTAGTTCCTTGGCATCTCCTTTTCCGTTAAATTTTAAGGCATAATACCCTTTTGCAGTCTGATCCAAATATTGATGATAAAATTTAGGTGAACGGGTGACCCAATATTTTAGTTGATCTTGTGTAGCGAGTTCGAAAGATGGGTTTTTTATAAGATTCTCAACTTCCGTTTTGGAAATTTTTAAAGACGAAATCATATCATTACAGTCAATAACATTTAAATCAATTCTATCTTCACCAAAACTCCAAGATCTACCTTTAAAATTGTCCCTTTTAAAACCTTCCACAACATAACCTTTTGGAATTTCTAAAGATGATATTTCATTTGGTTGAATGCCTTGTTTTTCCAAATCAGCTTGATTATAATTCCCTACAGACAAACTACCCATCATACCATTAAAATTAATATCCTTATGAAAAGTAGGTAATTGTACACCAAGGGTTTGTTTTACCATTTGAATGGTACCATCTTCGTTAAAATAAATAGGATCAAAACAAATAGAACGATTTGTTGCAATACCTCCTGATAAATTTCCATTGTGATAAAACACATACCATTGTCCTTTAAATTCTACAACAGAACCATGCATAGTAATAACATCTGTACTATCTACAAATACTCCTTTGCATTCAAAAGGTCCATAAGGATTATCACTTATGGCATATCGCATTTTATTACGTTTTGGAAAATCGTCAGGATAAATGATGTAATATTTTCCCTTACGTTTAAACATCCATAAACCTTCTCTAAAACCATCTAAACCTTCTATTGAATGTGGTTCTCCATCAATCTCCATCATATTTTCTTTCAGTTTATAACCTGTTGGATCTCCTTCACCACCTATAAACAGATAAGACTGACCGTCATCATCAGTAAAAACACAAGGGTCTATTAACGACTTCAAACCTTTTATATAACCTTGTTCTTTGAAACCTGAATTAGGACTTTTACTGGTTGCAACACCAATTTTCCAAGTATCTCTACCTTGTCCTGATCTATGCGGAAAATAATAGTAATATATTCCGTTTTTATAGGCAGCATCTGGTGCCCACATAAATCCTCCTTCTTTACGCCCCCATTCTACTTGACTGGAATGAAGTATTTGTCCATGATCTTTCCAAGTAATCATGTCATCAGTAGAAAAAACATGATAACCATCCATAGTTTTATATCCTTTGGGAGGTGCCACATCTGAAGATGGATACACATACAAGCGGCCATCCTGCCAAACATGTGCGGAAGGGTCTGCAGTAAACATGTGGCTTATTATAGGGTTTGAACGGCGATTTTGTGCTTCAATTTTTACAAATGAAACTAGAGATATAACGACTAAAAATATTTTTGTTTTCATATAAGAAGTTATTCTTGAATTTTTATAAGTGATACATTATCCCAATATCCAACACCATCAAAACCATCAGAAGTAATACAACGCAATTGTAATTTGTTGGTATTTCCGCTATTGAATACGCCATTGTATGTTACCCATTCATCTGATTTGTTGTTAGCATCTAACTCAAACTTGCTATTTTCGTCAAAACTACCATTGGTATCAAAAATGACTTTCCCTTTTGTTCCTGAATTTATTTTCAACTGGACACTTAATTTATAATTAGTATTTGGGGTAATTTCTATTTTTTGAACCAAAGGCTTTGGTTTTCCTTTACCTTTGTATTGAAGTGAGTAATATCCTTTTGCTGAATCATCTCTATAACTAACATAAGGTTTTGGGTTTTTATTAAACCAATGCTTTACTAAACCTAGTGTTGCCAATTCAAAAGAAGGATTCTTTACCAAGTTATCGACGTTTGACTTGGATACTTTTATAGAAGATATTTTGTTTTGAGCTCCTACAGCATCTAAATCAATTCTATCTTCTTCAAATGTCCAAGATTTTCCTCTAAAATTGTCTTTTTCAAAACAAGTAACCACATATTTTTCAGGGATTTGAATGGAAGAAATCGCATTACTTTGAATTCCTTTTTTATCTAAATCTGCTTTGGTATATTCTCCAAGATTTAATGTTCCAAACATTTCATTAAAATTAATATCCTTATGAAAAGTTGGTAATTTTACTCCTAAACTTTGCTTTACCATTTGAATGGTTCCATCTTCATTAAAATAAACAGGATCAAAACAAATAGATCTTTGAGGTCCTATTCCGCCAGATAAATTCCCGTTATGATAAAACACGTACCACTGACCTTTAAACTCTACTAAGGATCCATGCATGGTAATTATATCTGTATGATCCAAAAACACTCCTTTAAACTCCCAAGGTCCTAAAGGTTTTGTACTCATAGCATAACCCATTTTGTTCGTTTTTGGAAAATGATCTGGATAGATTAAATAATACAGATCTTTTCGTTTGATAACAAAAGGGCCTTCTCTGTGACCTGTAACACCAATTTGTTCGGTCATTTCTCCTTCAATCTCCATCATGTTATCATTTAGTTTTGCCGCATAAGGTTTTGTATTTACTACTGCATAAATATAATCTTGCCCATCATCATCTATAAAAACACCAGGATCACAGAAAGTATTCAGTCCTTTTACATATCCTTGGACTTCAAAGTCTGATGCTGGTTTTTTACTAGTAGCAACTCCAATTTCCCAAACTCCTTTTTTGTTTTTATGAGGAAAATATAAATAATAAGTACCATCTTTAAAAACACAATCTGGTGCCCACATATAACCTCCGCTTTCAATACCCCAACTTACATCTCTTGAATGCAATATTTCTCCATGATCTTTCCAAGTAATCATATCCTCAGTAGAAAACACATGATAACCATCCATAGTTTTATACCCTATTGCTGGAGCAACATCTGTTGATGGATATACATATAAGCGACCATCTTCCCATGCGTGTGCAGATGCATCTGCAGTAAACATGTGGCTTACAATTGGGTTAGACCTTCGATTCTGGGCATTAATTTGAAATACTGCTATTAATAATAAAAATGCTAAAAATTTCTTTGTTTTCATTAGTTCTCGTTTATAATATATCGATTCCAAAATGAAGCTATGTTATTAGCATCATTACCTAAATTAAATATGTACCAATTTTCTACGCAATCAGAAAAATCTACGCCTCCAGCTGCAATCCATTTATTAGTCCATTCTGATTCCCATTCTTCACAAACCTTCTCGGCATACGTCCATATCTCGCGAGCACTTTTATTTGGATTATCTGAAGAAGTAGCTCGCTCTAACCATAACTTGTCATTACTTCTATAACCAGGTGTTTCATTATCATCAGTATTGCCATCATCTATTTTAACATAGACTGTATTTTTTTTAACCAATTTAGTTCTGATTCCGTGGTGTTTTTTTCATTATACTTACTGTGCTGAACACTAATGACATTGCTTTGTATTTTGGTCAAAGCAACACTTTCTGCAATTACAGCTTGCAACACATCATATGTAAAATTTGATTGTCCAGCCTCTTGTACAAAAACCTTTCCTCCTGCATTCAATACAGGGATAATTTTATTTTTTGCTCTAACAACAGATTCTGACCAATTTGCATGGGCATTCGTCCAGTCTATATTTTCAGTCCCAAACAAAAAATTATAATAATCCGGTACCCCATTAGTAATAAAAATATGGTTTTGATCGCCGTATGTTCCTATTACTGCAAAATAATCGACGCCAGATAAATCAGGATGTTTGAGCATACTCGCCAAAGCAGCAGCAGCCATCACATCATCTTCATCTGGTTTAAGGTCAAAATTTGCAAGTAGTAGATCCGTATTCTTATTAAAGGTTTGGGACAAAGCGACAGGAAGGCCTAATACTAAAAAAAGTATGGTAAAAACGAGAGATTTCAGTTTCATAAGGTTGTTTTAATTAAGATTTCTTTCTGTTCACGAACTACCTTTAAAGTGACTGGAGAAGCATTAGCGCTTTCCAAAAGTTGCAAAAACTGCTTTTCATTAGCCACCTTTTTTCCATTGACATTTAAAATAAGATCGCCTTCCAAAAGCCCAATATTGGCAGCTTGTGAATTTTGAGGTGCTTTTTTTAAAGCTATTCCTCCGTCCTCTTTAGATACGCCATAGGCAGAAAATTCCATACCAGATAAACCACTAATAGTAGCGCCCATCCAAATTGTGGCCTTAGGCTTTCTTTTAGTGCGGTCACTTTTTATAAGCTGATCAGAAACACCTAATGCTGGTATTTCAGGGGTTTTTGCTATTGCTTTTAGTGACGGTTTTTTAACTCCAAATTGATCCATCGGAAAGTTTTTAAAACCTATATCAAATGCAGGTGAGCCTTCTTTCACTCTAAAATCTCCATTTTCAGGATCTATGAATTGAGGATTGGCAACTATGGAATGCACATCCCAACCGAATATTTGAGTGAGTTCTGCATCAAATATTAAATTGCTATCAACGCGTTTTCCAGCTGTCTCCTGTTTCGGAACATTGACGCCTTGATAGGTAAACATGAAGATATTAGAGTATACTTCATCTTCACTATTTTCATACCACACATGTGGATGAAAGGTATTGTTCACCGTGATATTGTTCCATGCACGTCTTCTGTAACCTTCGCGAAGTTTTAAACCACCTGCCAACATTAAATTATTATAAATATCATAATAGGTAGAACCATCATCTAAATCAATGTCCCAACCATGATCACAACGCCAACGACTGTTGCGAATGATGGTAGTTTTTATCGCATCTGCAAAAGGCAAATCTGGATCTTTTTCTATATCAAAGTTTTTAAGGCGCCAATACCTATCTCTTCCCCATGAGTTAAAAAATCCGTGATCATGTGTTTCCAAGACGGTATTAAACACATCACAACGTTCAATTAAATGACCGCCAAAAGCGCCATCTCCAATATTGATCCCTGAACGTGCACAATCATAAATTGAACAATCCCTTACAGTAATTTCCATCGCCATGGTTATTTCAACTCCTGCTGGCTGTCGTTCCACCATTCCAATATCATGAATCAAACAGTCTTCTACAATGCCCAAAGATGGATAATTTTCTGTTTTTGGCCCAGGTGTTCTATCAATTTCTGAAAATTCATTAGTCTCTCCATATTCAAATAATGGATTGCGTAAGGCCTTTGGATCGCCCACAAAACAGATACCACTTGCCCCTGTATGGTGAATGTAATTGCCTTTTATTAGTGTACGACGGTTATAGGTATTCACAAAGATGGCATTTCCACCAACCTGATCAAATTCACAATCTAAAATCTGGATATCTTCCGTACCTGTCAACATAAAGGCACCACCTCTAAAAATTGTCCAATCAGAACGTACCATCGGTTCTTTGGTTTCCATAAACGTTCTGGCAGCGTGCCTTACTACAAAACCTTGTAAAGAAATGTGTTTCACTGGATTCTCAATTGAACCTTGAAAGTCTATCAATTGCTTTAACCGAACAACTTCCAGCTTGGCTGTAGCTAAATCTGTAGTTTCTTCAGGTTTATAGTATAAAGTCTGTGAAAGTTCATCATGAAACCACTCGCCTGCGGCATCCAATTCTTCGAAAATATTTTCTGCCATACGGTACTCGGGATGCATTCCTAACTGGCGATTGTTTTGCCAACCACCTTCATAATTCACCTCACCATCAGCATTTTTTCCGGTGATTACGTAATGATAACCACCCCAACGTTTTGAATGCATAGCATGAATATAACCCCCTTTAGGATTCTTCCATCCTTCAGCGCGTTCCTTTGAAAAAGCATCTGCTGCGTAGCCTTGATAGGCTTCCGTTTTTTTACTTGCATCGTAATTAGGATATCGTGCCATACGTTGGTTTGATCCATCAATAAAAACCTGATCTATGATCATTCCTTTTGGTGTTTTTGCCTGAAATATGCCATCACGATACGGTGTCCATTGAAGTTCTAACTTTAAACCTCCGCTTAACACCGCACCGCCTTCATTTTGCGCTCGATATACAATCGGGTATTTTTCTGAACCAGAATCTTGCTGAGTGAAAACGATGGTTTCAGGTAAATAATAAACCCCATCTAAAAAATAGATTGTTACAGTCTCTTTACCTGCATAAGCACGTGCTTTTTTTTGAGCGGCACCGAAGGTCGCCAAAGGATTATTTTTCTTACCGCTATTGGCATCCGAACCATTTGGACTTACATAAATATTCAAAGCATATGCTGAAGACAACATGCTTCCACAGAAGAAATAAATTAAAATAAATAGGTAATTTTTCATTTAAATAAAGATTATCAATTAATGATCTACTGGTAATAATTGTACACTTATCACATTTGGTTTGGAGTCCTTAAAATCGGAGCTTACTTCAAGCGTTAGCGTATGCATGCCTACTTTATTAATTTTAATAGTTCCAAGTATAGTGACAGCACATTTCATTTCGGTTGCCATTCTTTCATTATCCCAACGTTCGTGTTCAATCAACTTATTTTCAACCGATTGTTCTCCCAAAGTTACACGCATACTCCCATCGGCCTTCAAATATTCTTCTTCTTTTACGCTACAAACTACAGCTACTTTATACCTACCTGGTTTTATCACTCTAAAATCCCAGCTTAGCGCTTGTCCGGCTTCATCAAGCCCAACGGTCATTCCTCGAGTAGGCATTATTCCTTCATCTTTCTTTAAAACCGTAAATATTCTTTGATCTATTGGACGAAGTGGTTTATTAGCAACAAATTCATTATCGTGGATGGTTGATCTAAAGGCGTCTAAAATGACTGTTCCATCCAGTTGTTGCAAAAATGTCTGTTCCATTTTAGCTTTACCTTCTATTTGCAAAGCAACTACAGATACAAAAGGGTCTGGTGCCGTCTTAGGTATTTTAATGGAAATTATATTTGTGCCTGTGGCTGCATTAAAATCCGAATCATAAGAAAGTGTTTGGCTGCTTGCCAAAAGAGAAGCTTGAACTACCTTATTGCTAAGTCCGTATAATTTAAAAACGCCATTTTTTGGCCAATCCACCACATTAAGATATAAAGTCATGGTTTTTTCCTGATGTCGCTGTGTGATTGATCCCCAATTGAATTCATAAGGATAGGGACTTGCTTGAGTTCCATAAATAGCCGCTCCATTTTTTTTAAGCCAATCACCCATTATTTTAAGTCGTTCTTGTGATTCTAAAGGGATAACACCTTTACTATCAGGACCCACATTTAACAAATAATTTCCACCGTTACCAGTGATATCTATTAACTTTTCGAGCATCGTTGCTGGCGATTTCCAATGATTGTCATCTGCTTTAAAATGCCAGTTATCATTCATTGTTTGCGCCGATTCAAAATCTACACCTATATTTCCTGAAGGTGTCATATTATCTCCCATAGACAGGTAATTTACATACTCCAAGGTATCATTATCACCTAAACGACTATTGGAAATTGCACCATAAGAATTCAATAAATCCGCCATTTCTTGTTGACCTAACAATCGCTTTTTATTTGGGTTTCTAAAACCCGCAGAGCCATCAAACCAAAACAATTTGGGCTGATAATTTTCGCACAATTCCTTTATCTGTCCATACATATAATCCATATATTTGGTAATATCCGCATCTGGATTAGGGTTAAAATGAAAACCGTTACGGTTGCTGTATGAAGGATCATATTCTGGATGATGCCAATCGGCAATTGAATAGTAAAAACCAAGTTCAATACCAGCTTCTTTACAAGCTTTTGCCAATTCTCCAACAATATCTCTTTTAAAAGGGGTTGCATCCATCACATCCCAATCTGTTAATTTAGAATCCCATTTACAAAACCCATCGTGATGCTTGGTGGTAAAAACTATATATTTCATACCCGCATCCTTGGCAATACGCACCCATTCATTGGCATCGAAATCAACGGGATTAAAGTTTTTAACAGATGCTTCATACTTTTCTGTTTTATTAAGACCTTCTTCCAAAAAATCTTCTGAAGTAGATGCGCCAAAATGAATAAACATACCAAATCTGGCATCTCGAAACCAACTCATCAAGTCTTTATCTGATGGTTTCACTTCATTTATTTTTTGAGCCTTTAACAAATTGGTTGTGAAAAACAACATTGATAATATTAAATAATAACTACAACTTTTCATTTTTTTTAATATTTATGCTGTTGAAAGGTTTAAAAGCTTTCATTTTATATATTTTATTTTTTTATATAAATATTAAAAATTTGATAAAACACCTTTAGGATCAGGAGTACGGTTGGATGTAGTTGTAACATCACCATACCAATAAACTCCAACACCATAAACCATATCACAATCTGTTCCACTCCAAACTTCCATATCTAATTGTAATGAACTTCCAAATGGCATGACGTCCAGCGAACGGGTACGCGTTTCTGTGCTCAGTCCTTTGGTGTTTCGCTCACCTATTTCTGTTTTTCCGTTTAACTTATTATACTTGTGGCTGTATGGCTGCGCATGAAAAGGATGTTCATAAAAATCAGTACTCATACCTCCCCAAGAGTACGCATAGTAATCTTCTGTACCTGTACCAAAAATAGATGGAAAATCTTCACCATCTACCCATATTTTCTCATCTCCTTCTCCCCACCATTGCTCAACAGGGTTCATAATGGTTAAGGCATCTCCCACATATACACCACGTCCTTTAATCGTTACATAATTCCAATCGGAAAAAGGACGTGTAGGCACAGGATTTTGCCCTCTCCATGCAGCATTAAAGTACAAACTGTTTTCATCCCATACCCAATTTCCAACCGTAGCATCCAATTGAATATTTACAGGTTTATCACCTAGATTGAGAAGAGTTACCTTTCCTGATTTCTGGTAAGGCATTACCCAACGACATGACATTGTTCCTTCTTCACTTACCGTACGATACCATCCCTGAAACGGATTTAGTCCAATCCCTGATCCAAAGAAATCGCCAATAGGGCACCAAACTGTTTGTTGTCCATCAAATTCTATTTTAAGAACAACCGAACGTGTCACTAAAGAATCTGAGTAATCACCAAGCTTAATCGAAAGGTTTTTGAGAGCAGAAGTACCTTCTGGCAATACAACGGACTTTTCTTCATTCTTAGCTAAAACACTCTGTAATTTGACCGCTTTACCAGTTATTGTATATTGAGGATTCAAAAGCGTTTCACAAACTTCATTTATTTGGGGTTTTGCTTTTTGATAATCTTCCATAGTAAAGGTTTTTATACGTGTTCCTTCTTCATATTCCCTATAAGTGAATTGGTAAAAAAAAGGTCTTTTTGTTACTGTGACCTTGCAACTTTTTGCATAAGGAATAGGAAAAAAAGAAACGGCAGATCTTATAGATTTATGTGCCAAAGGAAAAGGGAAAAGATCCGTACCATCTAAAAGCCCAAGCATATTCCCTTCAAATGTAGGTTGTTCTGCTCCATCCAAATAAAACTTGATGATAATATCTGTTTTTGGATTTTTCGTGCTTCGAAACGGCATCCAGGTACGTACGATTGCACCAGCACCCTGATGATCCATCAACACCCACTCTTTTTGACCATTATTTTCTTCAATTCGTAAAAAATTATGATCTTCGTCAGTACGATTAAAATCATGGTTTGTAAACCATCCTACTGAGTCTTGAGGACTTACCGAAGCACGATTATAACTGCTTTCCTGTTTTAAACGAAAATTGTTTTGGGGAAATTTTGCCACCATATCGCGATCTATCATTTCATAAAGAAGCGTCTCTATACTAATATTCTTTTTTGATTGGGAGTAAGAAAACGAGACCGTTGTTATTGTTAAGAGAAGGCTTAAGATTAATATTTTAGTTATTTTTATATTTTTCATTTTTTAATTGGTTAAATTAATTTATCTGGTTCTTTTACTTTTCTACTTGATAAGATTTTAATAATGCTTTCATCTGTTTTACTTTTTCGGGATATAGGTTATACAAATTTTTTGTTTCATATAAATCCGTTTCCAAATTATAGAGCTGTGCAGGTGGTGCATCTGCTTTTATTTTACCAATTTCAATATCACTATTGACATTTTCAGCGAAAGATATGGCTGCTGGCCCACCAAAAGCATGCGTACCTTGTTTTCCAGAAGCAAACCCACCTCCACCTTGAGCTCCTATATATAACCAGTTACCTTTACGAATAGCTAAATGAGAGGTTTTTTTTGGCGCTAAAAGCACTTCGTCTCTTATCTGTTTATTGGTTTCGCCAGTAATTGCTCCTAATATGTTTTTACTATCCTGACCTTGTCCTTGCTCCAATTCCTGTTCTGTAAGTGCTGCGAAAGTGGCAAGCATATCCACATTACAAATCAACTGATCAGACACTTCTCCAGCATTTATTTTATTAGGCCAATGCGCAATAAAAGGAATACGATGACCGCCTTCCCAAGCATCAAACTTAAAACCTAGTAAATCACAATTTGTGTCCATCTTTCCAAGCTTTTTGCCTTGTAGCATTAAACATCCCCCCATTATCACTTGTGAAAATAACCAAGGTATTTTCAGCTACACCCATTTCTTTAAGTGTTTGCATGACCTCACCAACAATCCAGTCTAATTCATGAACAAAATCACCATACAAACCACTTTCACTTGTTCCTAAAAATTGTGGTGCTGGAGTAAAAGGATGGTGAATGTTTGTTGTAGCAAAATATAGAAAGAAAGGCTTCTCTTTTTGCTCTTTCATCCAACCTAAGGCTTTTTCTTTTAAATGAGTTCCTACTTGATCATCAACATATAATGCATGGGCATTATCGGCTCCTCCAATATCATCCAAATTCATTTTTTCAAAAACTTCTCTTGTTTTGGCTTTGTTTTCATACACAAATGGGTCGGCTTCCGTCAGCCCTACCACATCATGATTTTCAACATATACAAAAGGAGGATGACTATTTACCACTGGTACACCGTAGTAATAATCAAAACCAAGTACATTTGGTCCGGGGTTTAATGGTTTGTTCCAATTAACAGGCTCTGTTGTCCCAAAGCCTAAATGCCATTTTCCAATACAAGCCGTTGCATAACCCGCTTTTTTTAATACGGATGCTATAGTCTCTTTTTGGGTATCAATTACTAATTTATTTTTGAGAAAAATAGGATTGTTTAAATTACCATGTCTAATAGGGTACTCTCCTGTAAGTAAGGCATATCGCGATGGTGTACAAACAGCTGACGCAGAATGCGCATCAGTAAACATTCGTCCTTCTTTGGCCAGTTTGTCGATATTCGGTGTTTGAAGTTTTGTTGCTCCATAACATCCTAAATCTCCATAGCCTAAATCATCTGCATTTATTAAAACAATATTAGGAAGTTTTTGATTTACTTGTGCAAAGCTTAGTTGACTCAAAATTGAGATTATGCAAAACGTCAGAATATTTTTCATAAGAGTATTCATATTGTTTTAAATTTATAATTCTATAAGTTGTGAGGATATAATTACTCCTCGCTCATCCTCTAAATTCACATAATAGGCTTTACAGCCTTTTGGTACCTTTACTTTCACCAATTGATTTTTGGCTTTTAATACTAAAGATTTAGAACACCATGGTTCTGGATGTGGATGTTTTTCACTTTCTAATTTAGTATAGGTTAAACTCTTTTTTTGATAATATAAAGTAGCTTTTAAAACAGGAACCTCGGAATTATATTTTACAATACTCTTACGTCCAAAAGGTTGCTGAGAAACAGATCCTAATCCTGGTGTTTTCCCTTTTAAAATATGGTCTGCAAATTCATAAATTTCAGGAACTTCATTAGGTTTCCATCCTGGAGGATGACCATGTTTCATACTTGGATGAATACTCATAAAAGCATGATCTTTTGTAACCTCAAATGAATGCGATGTAATATTTAAAGAGAAATGTGCATCACTATCTCCATTTACCCAAAGCGTAGGAACTGAACCTTTGGAAAACTGACGTGCAGGATCCCAAAACTTTTTATCCTCAATAACTTTTAAACTATTATCGCCTTCATCTCCAAAATGTCCTTTGGATTCATACAAAAACCCGGCACCATAGACAGGAATAGCGCACTTTAATCTATTATCAACTCCCGATACCAAACTACTTAAAATACCACCCCATGAAATACCCGTTATACCAATGCGGTTAGCATCTACTTCCGGCAACGCTGCTACAAGCGAATTTGCTAGTAAAATATCGGAAACGGCATGATACATCCATTGCTCTTTAAGTGGTGCTTCAATATCATCAAAACGTCCTACACGCTGCGGACCACTATATGCGTGCAAATATTTCTCTTCGCCTTTCTCATCACTAACATGTCCTTCCAAACTCATCGCTATAGCAGCATATCCTCTATCATTCCAATTTTTTACCCATTCGTAAAAAGCCCGACCACCACCACCATGAACTAAAACCATTGCAGGTACAGGTTTTTCGCTTTTAGGGATTCCTAAATATGCAAAAGCTCTTGTTGGTTTTCCTTTATATTCAAGTGTTTCATAAAACAAAGCCTTAATGTTTCCTTGGTCTTTAGACGATTCCCAATACACCTTAGGCGCTTGAAAAACTTTTGGATCTAACTGTTCAACTAAGCTTTTCTTATTATGCTGTGCTACCATTAAAAAACTAACAGCATACAACAAAACAAATAAAATATATTCTCTATATCTCAATCTCATAGAAACACAAATTTTAACATTATTATTTACTAAAATTGTTGAGGAGCCCAATCAGGTATTCCAAACTCTTGTAATTGTTTGTTATAGCGTTTGGCAAAAGGCTGATCTTCCGGTGCCACCATTGGTAAATCTTCATTCACCATTAATGGCTTTACGTTCTCCCACCAAATATCATATGCACTGCGCAACTGAGCAACGACCTCAGGATTTTGTACTGCCACGTCATTTTCTTCAGATGGATCTATTGGGATATTATACAATTGACTATTATTATCTAGGCGCCATTGTTCAGTTCTCACAGCAGATTTAGCATATTTTGCTTCTTCTCGCTTACCTTCTGGCCATCGTCCACAATGAATAAACAATTCTCTATCAGACCATTGAGCCTTAGGATTCTCTAATAACGGTACTAAAGATCTACCACTTAATTCTTGCATTTGTTTAGGTAATTCTACGCCAGCTAATTCTGAAAAAGTTTGGTACATATCAATATGAGATGTTAATCCGTCAACATCAACTCCCTCTCCTAATTTACCTTTCCAATACCAAAAAGCTGGTACATGTGTACCTCCTTCAAAAGGTGAATTTTTTCCACCACGTAAATTGGCATTAAAATGCGTTACTTTTTCTCCGTTAAGACTACCACTTAAATGCGTTGCGCCATTGTCTGTCATAAAAATTACAAGTGTGTTTTCCAAGGCATTCCATGCTTTCAATTTTTGCATCATTTCGCCAAAATTATCGTCAATATTTTCAATCATACCATACCTACCTGCGGTGCCATCATCATATCCTAAATCTAAGAAGCGTTTTTTATATTCTTCGGGTGCCACCAATGGTGCATGTGGTGCATTTAAAGCTACGTATGCAAAGTATAGTTCATCAGCATCATTTTGCTTTTTAATCCAAGCAAGAGCCGAATCAAAAAACACATCGGTACAAAAACCTTTAGTTTTAACAATAGTATCATTGTGGAGTAATACATTATCAAAATATAAATTTTCTTCATTAGGAGGAAAATCCCCGTATCTAGTTTGTCCGATACCTCCTGCACCGTGCATCAACACCTCATCAAAGCCGCGGTTTGTTGGAAGATATGCTTCGTCATCCCCCAAATGCCATTTACCAAAAAGACCAGTTTTATAACCTGCGGATTGCAATGCTTGTGGCATCGTAAATACGTTCAACGCCATACGTTCACGCTGCAAGATCGTATGTGTTACACCCACTTCAAAAGGACGATTACCGCTCATAATTGCAGATCTTGTAGGTGCACAGGTTGGACTCACCTGAAAATCAGTAAACCGCGTTGATTTTCCGTAAAAATCATCAATGTTGGGTGTTTTTAAAACTTCATTACCCATACACGCCAAATCGCCCATACCTTGATCATCGGTCATTACCAAAATGATATTTGGTCTGGTGTTTTTAAGTGATTTATTTTGAGCTGACATTGAGCATGTCAGTGCGAATAGCATTATTACAATAAATTGTGATTTATTTTTCATCTGTTATATTTTTCTATTATTATTTTTTTAATCCCATTTTTGAAACATCCAAGGGTTCTATACCCAATTTAATCGATGGACTTCCTTCTTTAAAACCAAAATTTCCACCAGCTACATCAATAAACATAGGTTCCGCAAACAAACTTGATTTTTCTTTTCCCGCTGCACGCATTCTATCGAAATGTTCAGCCATCCAATTTGGATTTGTTGGATTAAAATACAGGTTGGAATCCATTTCGGTTTGCAACAAATCAGGAAGGTTAGTCGTTTGGTCCTTACGTGGTCTTTCTGCATACGCATTACCACCATCCGGATGTGAAACGATGATATTATGAAAAACCTTTGAACCTGTTACTGGCACCCATTCAAAACTTATATATCCAAATCTTGGTGGCACGCGAGGTGCAACTATCACATTGTTTATAATGTCATTAACACCTTTTGATGCAATCCCTGCACTAAAAGCGTAATTATTAGAAAGCACATTGCCATAAATCAGTGTTTCATGCTGATCATCATCACAACGGATAGGCGCTGGCATGGAATGTTCTAAATTATCATGCAGATAATTATAACGAACTATATTCCCCGTTCCTGCGCCAGAGACATAAATGCAATTTCCATCAGAAAGCAATTGTACAGCATGCGTAATTTCATTGTATTCAACAATATTGTGTCTTGAATGGTTGTATATTTCACGCGCTTTCCAGCTCTCATAATTTTCTTTAGTATTCGCTATAACCTCCTTAGATATTTCATTGCGCCTTATCGTTCTTCCTCCTTCTCCATTGAGTTTTCTGTCTGGTTCTACCCGATTAGTTATGAGTATTCCGGCATAACCACTATGATGGATATAATTATTTGCGATGCGGTTATACCCACTTTGCCATGCCCATATCCCGGGAGAATGCCATGTTATTTCGCTAAAATGATGAATCTCATTATTTATAATATCATTATGATGGTTAACATCTTTTGTACCTGGACCATAACCAGCAATTAATATTCCTGCTTCTCCAAGATGGGCAAATTCACAATCTTCCACCTTATTCCGTTGCGCAAATAAATCAAATCGGACTCCTGAACCACCTGAATTTTCAAATTTACAATTGATGACTTGGCAATTTTCAGCACCACGGAAACGGAGCATAGCCGTTGGTCTATCGAACATATCCCAGTCGTGTTGCATTCCCCAACCCAATTGATCATCATCATTTGTCCATGCTCTTCGATCAGCATGCGAGAAAGTAATTCCCGAAAATGAAATTCCTCTTACAGGTTGATCCTCAGTACCCTCATAATCAGTAGTACCCTCAACGCGAATAAGTTCACTAGTAGTTGGTGCAAGAATCCCTTGCGGAGATCCATCAGATGCTGGATTTTTTGGCCATAAATATATTTTTCGTGTTTTAGAATTTATAACCCATTCGCCAGGTGCATCTAAAGCTTCAAGAATATTTTCAATCCAAGCGGAATTGCCATCTTTTGTATGCACCCAATGTGCTAATTCACCCATTTCATAAGTTGCAGAAACCTTGGTTCGTGCTATACCATTCTCCTCATCGACAGATTCAAGTGGTAGCATATTGATCATCCATGCACGACTTGGTCTAATGTTTAACTCAACATCTTGAAGGTTCTCCCAATTTCTTAATTTTCCATCTGGAAAATATAACGTTTTTTTATCCCCTACTTTAATAGGAACGAAACCTTCTGCTCTGGCACGGTTTAAACGTCCTTGACCATCATAAAGCGTATAGAATTTATTGATACCTTCTGGCAAATTAGCTACCCATACTTTTCCAGAAGCTATGGTTGGTAACTCAGAAGATGATGCTTCTAATAATGTCCAATCGTTCACCGGTATTCCTGAACTTATAACAGGTTCTTCCCCAGAATAGGCCGCAAAGGTTAAATGTGCAGGAGGTAATTTTCCAGCGCCTGGTTCTTCAACTATTGGGTTTCCATCGGAAGAAGCTAACCCGTCTTCTATACCCAGCACAAGTGTTTCTTTTAATTGATGGCGACCACCCCTAAGATAAATAGTAGCAGGTTGTGTGTTGCCATTTTTTCGTAGCTCACGAACGGCATCGACCGCTTTTGTGATAGTTGCAAAAGGCTCTAATAGCGTACCAGTAGCATTATTTTCTCCTTCTACTGAAACGTAAAAATTATTAGCCTCATTTGTTTTACATGCTGAGAATGCAACAAGCATAAAAAAATAAATTAAAAAAACCTGGTTGTACTGTTTAAAATTATATCTCAACATAATTCTTTATTAATAATGATTAATATTTAAGTCTATTTTAAGTTCACTTTATCTAATTAGTGCTACTTTGATTTACTTATTGCTGGTGTCCATTCAAACCAATTCATGTTGCATATATTTTTAGCACTGCCAGTAAAGCAAAAATAAATCGTTTGTTTTCCTCTAATTCTGTTTAGTGTGGTTGATATGGTTTTATAATTGTCCAAACCACCTGTTGCCGAGATAGAGATTTCACCTATAACAGTACCTATAGGACTATTTACACGCAGCACGATAGTACCGCCCTCATTGGGAGTTGAAACCCGTACACGAAGGTTAAATGGTTCAGCACTTTTTCCGAATTCTATATCCTTAAAACCTACCCAATCGCCGTTTAAAATTTGGCTAAGTCCTTGACCTTTCTCTCCATCTGTTAGGGCTACTGTTTTTATGCCAGACTTTTCTATATAGTCTTCCGCTTCAAAACGAAAGCTTCCATCCTCCATGGCTTTTACTTCTTTATCTATAGAAACTGTATTACTCTCAACTTTTTTTTCTGTGCGCTTGGCATAAATCGGCATTGTTATTTCCACGCCCGCATCTAAAGTATAAACCATTGGTTCTATAGTGCCATCTTCACGAAAAGTTATTTTATCGAAGCAGACCGAACGTTTATAGCGGTTGCCATTATTTACATCCCCTCGATGATAGAAAAGATACCACTCATCATTAAACTCAATAATAGAAGTGTGATTGGGTGATTCAGGAGAATTTGGAGCAAGTTCACCTTTGAAATCTGCGTATTGCGGTAAAGGCGAATCAGCCATCCAGTATTGAGTTACTGGGCCAACTCGTGCACTAAAATAATAAATCCCGTTGCGCTTAAATACATGAACCGCTTCATTAACAGTTTCTTTAGTCAAGCGAATCCATGGCCCATCTAATTCTACCATATTATCTTTTAGCTTGGCACCCAAAATATGCGATCCTTGCTCACCTATATCTACCCAATGATCATTGCCGTAAATATAGGCCTGTCCGTCATCATCAACAATCACTGTTGGGTCAAAAATTGTAGTAATCTCGTTGGATACTGCAGATTCCCATGGTCCTACTGGAGTTCGGCTTTTTGCTACACCAACATGGGTTATATCACTTGGAAAATACCAATAGTACCAGCCATCTTTATAGGCTGCATCCGGAGCATTCATATTCGATTGAGCATACTCAAACCCTTTGTCAAGTTGAGGGTCCAGCGCCACACCATGGTTTATCCAATTTTTCATATCCGATGACTCAAGAATCACATAATCTTTCATCGATTCATAATCAACCGCATCGGGTTGATCGTGGGAACAGTAAACATAAACTTTGCCATTAAAAACCTCAGCGGAAGGATCACACACGTACATAAAACCTTCATCGCTATCTTTAAGAATAGGATTTTGGGCATTACTGTAACTGATTATCAGAAGGATAAAAAAACCGAGTATATAATATTTCATTTTTGTTAATCAATAAATACTATTCGTTATTTGCTAATCGTTTACCCACTTCATGTAAAGTAGTAATATCATCAGGAAAAACAGAGCCATCTGGTAAAGGACCAATATTCAACAATAAATTGGCTTTCATGTTTTTTGTATCTTCAAGCATTTCCATCACTTCGTCTGGAGTTTTGTGTCCAACATCATTATCGCGGTCGTACCCCCAAGCATAAGGCTGCATGGTATTACAAATTTCCAACGGTAGATCCGATTCACCAGTAAAATCACGTTCAGGAGCCATAAAATCTTCTGTTCCCAATACCCCTTGTTTATATGAAACAAGGACTTGAGGTTGTAACGAATGAATATGATCATATAATTCTTGTATTTTCAACTCATCTATTTTTTCGGGACGCGAATTCGGCACAGCTCTTCCATCTAACCATATTCCTGCTACTGGTCCATATTTGGTAAGAAGTTCGGTCATTTGATTTTTCATATACTCCACATAAAGCTGCAAATCATGTTCCTCACCATATTTATAAGATTCTACATGAGGCTTATAATCAGGTTTTGGATTTCCTCCCCATTCCTCCCTATTTGGCGAATGCGGATGTTTCCAATCGCGTCCATGAGAATAATAGAAAAACAGGCCTAAACCTTTTTTTTGACACTGTTCTGCCAATTCAGCTACCAAATCACGTTTTGCCGCACTGTTTGTGCTTTTAAAATCGGTGTATTCTGAATCGAAAAGACAAAAACCATCATGGTGCCTAGTCGTAATGTTGATATATTTCATGCCTGCATCTACAGCCAAATCGGTTATAAAATCGGCATCAAAATTTTCTGCCGTGAATTTATCTGCTAGTTTTGCGTATTCATCAGGTCTTACTAGCGCACGAAGTTGTACCCATTCCGCAGGTTTTGAGTGAACATCTCCCCAATAGCCTTCTGTTAAACTGAACAACCCATAATGGATAAACATGCCAAATTCGGCTTCTTTAAACCACTCTAAAGCTGCCGCTCTTGGGTTTTTCTCATAAAGATCTTCGTATCCTTTTAAATAGGAAGGCACTTCATTACTTTTTTTGCAACTAATTAAGCTAATAAAGATGATTAGTCCTCCTATGAACACACGACAATTGTTTTTATTTATTTTCATGTTCTATAATTTACTCAATAATCGATATTTAAATATTTATTCCTTCAAATGCCTCGTGGGTTTAACCTGAGGTATCCTATTACTATGGCAACATCCATATTTCGGTCGCTCCTTTATCACTTTCACGCCCATCAACCCTTACCGCAGTAACCTTGAATGTCATTTGTCCAAACTGTTTAAGGTTGAGAGCTTTATAAACATATTCCGTATCCACCACTTTCGTGGCTACCAACTCATAGGCTGATGCGTTACCCACAGCACGATAAATGCTGTACGATGCAGCATCTGCACTTGCGCTCCATGAGAGATTAATCTCTTCTTCAGCAGTGTTGGTATTTATTTTCAGCAGCGAAGGTTCAGTTACAGGAACGTATTTAGGAATTGCGTTAATCACATAGGTCTCACCCTTTTTAGTCTGAATACTTACATGGTCAATACCTTTAGGAATTAATTTAACTTTCTGTCCTTTGGATGTTTTAATACTTGCCTTAGCAACATTAGGATATCGCAACTCTAGGTTTCCGCCCGATTTGGATAATATTTCAAGCTTGTCAGCATGACCATTAGACCACTTTGCTGAGACCTCAAAATTACCACGTGCTAGCATGCCGCTGTAACTGCCCTCTGACCAAGCCTCAGGTAACGCTGTCAACGGTGCCACTACGTAATCCTGACTCTGCACAAGCATCTCGGCAACTCCAGCTGTTGCACCATAATTGGCATCCGCTTGGAACAATGGATCACCTCGATGGTCGTTGAACAAATTGTGCAAGTAGTTTTCACTTAATAATTCTTTATAATAGGAATAGGCCTCTTCCCCATCATGCACTCGTGCCCACATAGCTATACGTTCGGCACGCGCCCATCCAATATTGGTTTTATGGTCACGTTTAAGTAAACTGACTCTGGCAGCATCGAGCCATGCAGGGGTTTTATCATTAATCAATTGTCCAGGGTATAATCCTAACAACATTGAAGCGTGGCGATGATTGGGATCACCGATGTCGTCGAAGTACTGTTCCTGACGAAACTCTTTAATTTGTCCCGATTTGCCAACCTGTATTGGATCCAATAAAGGAAGCTGTGATTCAAATGTTGACAATCGGTTGTCTGAGCGCCCCAAAATCTCAGCTCCTTTTATTGTGTTGTGATGATTTTCATAAAACATCTGCTGATCAAAAGTAGTCCCTAGAGTGTCTCGGAGTTTTTGTTCTGGGCTTGATGAAGGTTTGGCCAACAAATCCCCATCGACATTCGTTACGAATCTAGAAACAAAATTGGCTTGATTGTAAATTACTGGATAAACTTTATCCGCTAGCAGCGACTCATCACGTATGAAATCATAGTAATCCCAAAATAGAAGTCCAATCCAAGAACCTGTACCAAAGCCAGCAACAGGTGACTTACCAGGAACATCATATGGGCTACTCCAGAAAGGACCGGACCAACCATTGTCACCATTCGGGTCGAGTTGAGAACTGTTATACTCTTTAATGTACTGCGTAGCATATAAACGTTGTCTGGGCTCAAATGTGTTGAAATAGTCAACGTAAGAATCGAACAGTTCGGACAAATTGGTAGTAAATACTGGCGCGTAAGCCATCTCTAAGTTAGTATCATGCAAATATTGGGATGACCATGGTGGTTTTTCATAAACATTCCAAATCCCTTGAAGATGTGGTGGAAGCGTTCCTTTCCTGGAAGAACAAATTAACATATAACGGCCATATTGAAACGCAAGTTCCTCTAGGTAATTACTAAAGACACCATTGGGATACTCATCTACCAACTCATTTGTAGGGATAGTTGGTTCAATAGCTCCAAGATTGAAATTAACGCGATTATAAAGTGCTTTATAATCTACTTGATGACTTGCCAACAATTCTTCATAGGTTCTAGCTAAAGCATCTTCGATATAGCCAGTTACTTTTGCGTGGGGATTGGGGAAGCCTTCCAATTTTTTGGTTGGATTCTCGGTCAAAAATACTTGAGAATCTAGACGATAGTTGGTTCCAACTGCTATCAGAATTACTGCGCTATCAGCATCCGAAACGTTGATTGTTCCATTTTTTGTTGCCTTCATCGAGCCTCCATTAGGAATAACCTTAAACTGACCTTCAAACTTTATTTTATAATAATTCATAACTCCTGAAAGGGTGATGATATCTCCCACTGCCGATACATAACCTGATTTTCCTTCTCCCAAGAAGGGAATCGTAGGGCGCAGAGTAAATGATAATTTACTTTTCTTCGATGCATTCAATCGGATTACCATAACCTTATCAGGATAACTAGTGAAGTACTCTCTGGAATACTTTACACCATCCTGCTCATATTCCAAAAATGAAACACCCTTATTTAAGTTTAACTCGTGTTTGTAATTGCTGGTGTTGTCGTGGTCAAAATCAATATAAACCTCCGCAAAGTTGTTCAGGCCTCTACGCTTAAGTCCACGATCTTCTCCCCAGTCATACAAACTGTTCTCTGTAATTTGGATTCGCTCTGTTTCCGTACCACCAAAAACGTTAACACCCATATATCCATTTCCCATTGGAATAGAACGATTAATCCAACCCGTATCACTATTCAGAGCAGGCTCGTTGTACCAGAGTCTTAATGCTTTTTCGGGTGCATCCAATCTAGTGTCGGTTTCTATGATAGTACTTTTACATCCTGTGAAAATCACACAACATATCAGTATTACTAGTGCTTTTATATTTACCATCTTTGTTGTTATCAAAACTGTTTTATCCAATTGATAGCCTATATTATATTTTTATTGTAAGAATTCAACTTCTTATTTCACCTCTATTCAGGCTTATTTGTCGGCGCCAATATCACTGCTTTTAAATTAAGTGATTGACCTGTAAATCCAAACTTATTTCAAGAGTTAATGTATATATACCAGACGAGTCTATATTTACTGAACTTAATACGGCTTGTAATTCCATTTCCTTTGGCATAGTAATCGTTTGCGCCCATTTCTGTTCTATTAATTTTTTCTCTATTGATTGCCCTGCCAAATTCGCTTGTAGTTTGCCATCCATTTTCCAATCCTCGTTTTCACCCACGATATAGACAGCTATCACATCATAACTACCAGGTTCATACATTTTGAAATCCCAACTCAAAGCCTGTCCTTTGGTTTGGCAGCCTGATACGGTGAGTCCTCTCCCTGACATGATTCCCTCTCCAGCCTTCTTATACATTTGATAATCCCATAGTCCTATATAATTATCCGGCTGATTTGGTCGTCTGTTTGGAACTGTAAACATCTTCATATCTATAGCTTTGGTTGGCTTGCCTGCTACGTATTCCAAATCATGCTTATTGGCATTGTATGCGTCCATCATTACCCTGTCATCAGTAAGTTGCAGGTAATTATCGCCTATAATCGCGTCCCCAGCTACAACCAGTTTAATTACAGAAACATTCTTATCAGGCTGATTTTTAGGTATGTTTAGAGTCATGATATTTTGACCAGAAAAGGCATCAAATTTTGATGTAAATTCAATTGATTCACCAGTAGGTAAAAGCGTAGCATTTACTATTGTATTTTTCAATCCAAATAGTTTAAATTCTCCATTTTTTGGCCAATCAATTATATTTAGATAAAGGCTGGTATTAACATTTTCTTTTCGTTGAGTCATCGACCCCCAACTAATTTGATATGGGTAAGGGCCTGGTTTGGTTTCGTATATTGCTTCCCCATTTATTTTCAGCCAATCTCCGATTTCCTTTAATCGTTCTTCCATGTTTTTGGTAATAACACCCTGTTGGTCTGGACCGACATTTAATAATAAATTCCCTCCATTTCCCGCAGCATTAATAAGTCTGTATAGAAGGTCTTTGGTTGACCTTAACACTGCATCTTCAGATTCGTAATGCCATGAACCATCTGTCGTTATTGTTACAGCAGATTCCCAATGTGCTCCAAGATTAAAATCTGCAGCCATATTATCGTTCATGGTCAAATAGTCAACATACTTCTGTGCATCATCATCTCCCAATCTACTATTGGAAAGTGTTCCATTAGAATGAAGCATATCAACCATATCTTCCTGACGTAACACTGGTTTTTGATCTGAATCTCTGAATCTACGAGAAGCATCAAACCAGATTATTAGGGGTTGATAGTTTTGGCAAAACTCCTCTATCACATTATGCAAGTAATCCACATAAGGTCTAATCTCTCCCCCTACAACTGGTTCGTTGTATAAGGGATTCCCTGGATCTGCAATTGCATAATAAGCTCCCATTCTAAGCCCTTCAGCTTTACAAGACTCTGATAATTCCTTTAAGTAATTTTGTTTAAATGGTGTTAGGTCAGTCACATCTCTATTAGATACTTTAGAGTCCCACATAATGACATAGGACGACTGGTGCGTGGTTGGAACAGTGTATTTCATTCCAGCCTGTTTGGCAATACGTAACCATTCATCGGTATTCAAGTTACTCGGGTTAAATTGGTTTTTATCACTACGAATATCGAAGTGGATAAACATTCCAAATTTTGCCTCTTTATACCAGCTAAGTGTACTATCAGCTTTTGTCATTGGCGATTGGGCATAGCTAAAAGCTATACTACATAGCAAAAGAATTGAGGTAATATGAATTGTAATTCGTATTCTTTTATCCATAATTTATATTATTTATCTGGAAATTATACCATCTTTTAATGATGTATATGTTTTACCAATTTATTTCTAATGACTGACCCGCCTCAAGGGCAACTTCTCTTACCTGATCTTTATATTTTATAGTGGTTTTACCACCCTTTTTAGCCCATATTTTAGTTTTTACCAACTGGCCCTTTTTCCACTCCATTGAAACTTCAAAGCTTCCCCGAGCACATAATCCATTTACAAAACCATCATCCCAAACATCAGGTAAGGCAGGTAACAAATGAATGTTTCCTTCATGTGACTGCATTAACATTTCTACCACTCCAGCTGCGCCTCCAAAATTTCCATCAATTTGAAAAGGAGGATGAGCATCTAATAAATTTGGATATGTTCCACCTCCTTTGCTATAATTGGTATATAATCCTGATGGTTCAACATAATGCAGTAAGGTGCGGTACATTTTATAAGCATGATTTCCTTCTTGCAATCTTGCCCAAAGATTGATTCTCCAACCTTTTGACCACCCTGTAGATTCATCCCCTTTAATTTCAAGTGATCTTTTACTAGCGGCAGCTAATTCAGGAGTCAGCTCAGGTGTAATATGATTTCCTGGATACAAACCAAACAAATGCGATTGGTGTCTGTGCTCTGGATCGGAATCTTCCCAATCATAATACCATTCTTGCAAATTTCCTTTGTTTCCAATTTGATAGGAATGAATTTTCAACAATGCTTGTTCCAGTTTTGATCTGAATTCGGCATCTATATCCAATACTTTTGAGGCTTCAATTAGTTGTAAGAAACTCTCTCGAATCATGGCTAAATCAGCTGTTCCTCCATACAGTGTATGTCCCTTATATCCGTTGTTGGTTACATAGGTGTTCTCTGGCGATGTAGATGGCGAAGTAATCAGATTTCCATTTTTATCTTCTACCATCCAGTTTAAACAAAATTCAGCCGAACCTTTCATTAAAGGATAAGCTTTGTTTTTTAGAAATTCTTTGTCTTGTGTAAACTGGTAATGTTCCCAAAGATGGGTTACCAACCAAGTTCCGCTCATGTTCCAGTTTGCCCACTGCGGACTCCCTTTCCCAAAGTCACCGACTGGATTGCTCATAGCCCAAATATCGGAAGTATGACAAGCTGTCCATCCTTCATTAACACCATAAAAGGTTTTAGCGGTAACCGCACCTGTCTTAGAAAGATTTTCAATATAGGTGAGCAATGGCATATGCAATTCTGAAAGATTAGCAGTTTCTGCCATCCAGTAGTTTTCCTCTAGATTAATGTTCATGGTATAATTGCTACACCATGGTGGTTGAATATAAGGATTCCAAATTCCCTGAAGCGTAGTAGGAACGCCCTTAGTACGTGAACTAGAAATCAATAAATAACGACCATACTGAAAATACAATACTTCTAAATTTTTATCCTCAGCGCCATGATAGTATCTTTTTAAGCGTTCATCGGTTGGTAAGTTCGGTGCACTTGTTTTTCCTAAATTCAATTCTAACCGGCTAAAAAAATGCTGATAATCTACAAGATGCTGCGTTTTGATTTCTTCAAAATCCTTTTTAAATGCTAAAGAAAGTTGTTCTTCTGCAATTGCTTTATTATCCAAGCCCTCTTTTGCAGGATCTTTATCGAAACCATTAAAACTAGTAGCAATGGAAAGATAAAGCGTAGCTTCTGTAGCTCCTCTTACAGTCAAAGTACTATCTGTATAAGTTAACTTTCCGTCTTTATTTTTAATTTTTAAATAAGAAGAAAAACGAGTACCGCGATTCTCATCGAAACGTACAGGGTCTTTTATATAATCTTGAATATTATGGGCAACATAATACGGGGCGTACCCATCTACTTTCAATGAATTGTTTTCAACTTGTGTTTTGTATTTAAGTAAACTGTTAAAATTAACGCTAAAGTTGAGCGATGCTTTTTTATTCGCTGTAAGCTTCACTACCATAATTTGATCGGGGTTTGATGTAATGTACTCACGTGAAAAATTTACATCATCTACCTGATAGGTTACTTTTGAAATAGCTTTACTAATATCCAATTCTCGGTAATAATTTTGGACTTTGCCTTTATGTTCAAAATTGATAAATAAAGTTCCTAATGGCGCATACGATTCCGTATATTTCCCTTGGATATTTCTATTTAATTCATCTGCCAATTTGTAATCTTCATTTGCCAATGCCTCTCTAACCTGCGGGATAAAATTATAAGCCTCAGGATTCATATTTGGATCTACCGGTTCACCTGACCAAAGTGTGGCATCGTTTAAATAAATTTGATCCGTTGCAACACCACCAAAAACTGAAGCCCCCATTTTTCCATTTCCAAGTACAAGGCTTTCCTCAAAATATGTTGCTGGTTTATCAAACCAAAGTTTTGTCTTGGATTGTGCTGTAGTCATTTGTACAAGCCCCAATAAGAGAACTAAAATAAAAAAGATGTCTTTTTGCTTCTTCATTTTAATATTCTTTTACAGCTTTACGTACTTGTTCCATAATAGCAATACACTCTGGATTAAAAAATGGAAGCTCAGTAGTCACATCAGGGGTCATTGCCAGATTGATGGTATTAGGCATATTTGCTCCATCAGCGTTTTTAAATATCTCTATGTATTTGGCTGCAGAAAACATAGGTTTTTGCGTAAACACGCCATTTCCGTTTTTGCTTGACCTACTATCTCGTATTGTCATAATTAATTTTATTTATTCCTAAGAGATGGAGCTGGTACACCACTTATAAAATTATTGAAAGCATCAGTGATGTCAACAGGGTCATCCATTTGCTTTTGCAATTGCCCATATTGTTTAAAAAGTTCTTTAAGCAATTTTATAGGCTTGGGTTCGCTCTCTGCAAGATCATGTTGTTCAAGTGGATCGTTGATTATGTCATATAGACGAACTTTATTGGCCGCAGGGTAAACAATCATTTTATAGTTATCTGTACGGATCATGCGTTGTGAACCAAAGTATGCACCATAAATTCCATTGTAGACGCTGCTATCAGTTTCACCTGTTGCTAAAGGCAATAGACTATTAAAATCAATTTGTTCAGGTTTTTTAATCTCTGCCAAATCTAATGTAGTGGCCATAATATCTTGCAAATACACTGGAGCATCAACAATTTTACCAGGTTCAAGACCAGCACCTTTCATTATCAATGGTACACGCATACTGCAATCGTACATATTTTGCTTGCCCATAAATCCATGTTCACCAACTGCCAGACCATGATCGGCCGTAAAAAAAACATAGGTGTTATCCGCTTTTCCTGTAGCTTCGAGGGCATCCATTATACGACCAATTTGCTCATCCATGTGGGTAATAATGGCATAATATTCTTGTCTATTCACCTTAACTGAATACTCTGTTCTTGGAAATGGTGCCAGTTTTTCGTCACGAAGGGTACGTCCTGAACCTGCATATTCGTTATAAGGATACTCTGGGAGGAAATTTTCAGGAACCTCAATTTCATCAATAGGATACATATCCACAAAACGTTTGGGCGACTGGCGAGGATCATGAGGTGCATTAAATGCCAGATACATAAAAAAGGGATTTTCGCTTTCCTTCGCTTGGTGTAAAAAATCTATGGCATCATCGCCAAGTACTTCGCTCCAATGTTTATCGCCTTCCCAAAAACCTCCCATATTTTTATCGTAGGGTGACCATATATCTGCTTTTCCCTCTTCAAAATCACGTTCGTAACGTTGTTTACTTTGCTTTGGCATTCCACCCCGCACATTAGTGGTGTGGTCAAAAATTTTGGCTGCATCAGTATTGATATGCCATTTACCTGTCATGTAAGTTTCGTAACCAGCTTGTTTTAAGTATTCTGGCCAATAAGCCTCCGGTGTTTTTTCCGCAATGGTGTAGTCCTGTTGAATTCTTGGAGCGTTAGGATCGGAATGGTTAGAACCTTTACCAGAATATGCGGCCGCTTTCCAAAGAAAACTGCCTGTAATGAGCATCGCCCTACTAGCAACACAAACTGCAGGGGCAAAGGAACCCATGTTATAAGTTTGTGAAAATCGCACGCCCTGCTTTGCCAATCGGTCAAGGTTCGGTGTTTTAACCGGACTAGACTCTATTGCTCCTATTGTATTATAGGTTTGGTCGTCGGCGAATATAAAAAGTATGTTGGGCTTTTCTTGCTGAGACTTTTCTGATTGAGCAAAAGCAACAATGCAAAACAAACTTAAAGCTAGAAATAATTTAAATTTTATCATTTTCATATGTATTTAAAGTCCTAAAATGCTTCTACTTCTGTAAAATAAGCTCCTCCAATTTTTCCCTCATTTGTATAGAGATATGTCACAAGTTCCGTTTTACCGGCTGGGAGCTCCAACTCAAAAACGACCTCCTTACTTCCCTGCTTAACCATCATTTCCTGATCATTTCCTGCTATCTGAATTCTAGCTCGTACAGCCTTGATTACTTTATCTGCTTCTTTCGGAAATTGGCGAAGTGTAATTTGATATAAACCTGCTTTTTTCACATTGATCATCCATGGTCCAGTAACTGGTGGAAGCTTACTAATGGAATTAAAATTCCATGGGGGGTTTCCCTCTGGCATGTACCAATCTTGTGAACACAGGGTTGTAGGTTTCTCATCCGGATTACCAATATCGATCGAAACAGGTGTCATACGTGGTGAAACCGATTCCCAAAATGGTGGGTATAGTTTCCGCAACTCTGCTAACTTTTGGGGATTTAAGGAAGACAGGTCATTTCTTTGACTTGGATCTTTTTGTATGTCGTAAAGCTCTACTCCGTTAATGAGTCGCCAATTGTCCTTAAGCACACAGGTATATTCCCACTCTTTTGGAGGTCCTTTGAAATAAGCTCCTCCTTGAAATTGTACGATAAGATGTTCTCTTTTTTCAGCATTGTTTAATCCGTTTAAAATTGGCTTGAACGATATTCCATCTGGATTATGGGAATCTGGAATTGGTATTCCACATAAATCAGCCAGCGTTGGCAGCACATCGATATGGGCTGTAAGTGCATCAACATCCTGCCCTCCCAGCAAGCCCCCGGAAGGCCAGTGAATAAAAAACGGTACGCGATGACCTCCTTCGTATACCGAAGATTTCTTACCCCGCATACCGGCATTATAGCCCTTTAATGCTTCTGAATCCAGCCCTTCAAAATTTCCTCCTTTTGCAGTACCATTATCCGTCATAAATACCAAAATCGCGTTTTCAGCAATTCCCAAATCTTCAAGCTTGTTCCTCAAAATACCCAAATTGTAGTCAAAGTTGGCAATCATGCCATAGAATTCGGGGCCAAATTTCCAATCAGCCTTGTCCTTGTAAGGCTCGCTCCATTCCTTACCGACAATGTATGGTCCATGCGGTGCATTTGTGGCCAAATAGAGTAGAAATGCTTCTTCTTTATTCTGTTCTACAAAGTCAATTGCCTCATTAAACCACACATCGGTGCAATAACCCTCAAATTTTTCAAACTTTCCATTTCGCTCATAGGTATCGTCAAAATAATCATTGCCCCAATAGTCTGAAGCTTGTCCAACTCCTCCGCATCTGTGCCAGGTAACATCTTGAAATCCTCTGTCTTGTGGACGATGTGGGGCGTTATCTCCAAGATGCCATTTTCCGACCATTCCCGTGGCATACCCGTTTTCTGAAAATACATTGGCTATTGTTTTTTCATCGGTATGAAGCATGGTTCGTCCACTACTGGTACGGTATGCCCCTGATCGAGCTGGGTAGCGTCCCGTCATAAGTGCCGCCCTTGATGGTGTGCAAAATGGACTTACATGAAAGTTGGTGAGTCTTACCGACTCGCTATGCAATTTATCCAAATTGGGTGTTTTTAAAACTGGATTTCCTAGACATGCCAAATCACCATAACCCTGATCATCGGTCATGATAATAATTACATTAGGCTTCTGTGGCTTTGATTGAAAACCATGAACTTTTCCAAAAACAAAAACTAAGCAAAATGCTAGAAGTAATTTGAAATTAGTGCTCTTCAATAAACATTTTTTAACTTTTTGCATACTCCTACAATTATTTATGATTCCCATCTAGATCCACTTTCTTTGTCCCTTCAAAAGCTTTGTCCGCATCTATCTGTATAGCATTGGGGATATGTTGTTCTATAGCAGTAACAATAGCAAATGTCCATGCATATTTACTGTCACCAAAGTCTTTTGGCGGTGTTATTTTCAAACCATTAGAAGTCATTTCCCATATCACAGGTTCTTCTGAACCAAGCAAGCTTACAGATTTAACCTGATCAACTTTCCACTCAGAGGTGCCTTCAATTATAAAAGCATCAACTGGTTTCTTCTTTGCAATCGCATAAAGATTATTGCCCTTAGTGGTAAATGAAAGGTTTGCAACTTCTTGAGAATTGATTTTCCAATACCGGGTACCATAGATAGCATTACCATTTATTTTTAGCCATTCTCCCATTGCTTTTAAACGATCCACCTGCTCAGCAACTAATGTTCCGTCCGCTTTTGGACCAATATTGATGAGGAAATTACCATTACGACTCACAACTTCGATCATTTCATGAATTACGCCTTCCACACTTTTATAGGTATCCTCTTCTAAATAACCAAACGATGTTCCAAATGTGGTACAGCTCTGCCACTTTGGACCAACGACTTCCAACTTAAGGTTATCTTTTTCCAAACAACCCACCCCATCAGGCCAATTTCTGTTTTTTCCTTTATTGTTTACATAAACAGCTTGTCCATTTGCAGCTCCCTGATTCATAAAATCGGTAATCATACCGCGCACCTTGTCATCGAAATATTTGATAACCGGCTTGGCCTTGCCGTTTCGCACATCGTTACCATCACGAGTATAAATGGGAAAGTCGTCCATCCAGAGCATATCGGGTTGGTATTTTTCCTGTATTTCTTTCCAGCGTGCCACATAGTCGTCCACATACGCTTCTGAAAATCCAAAAGGACCATAAAGAGAGGCGGCTTCTGGAACACGTTTGATCTCTTCTACAATTTCCGGTAATGGCGTAGCATTAACTACGTAAAGTTCTTCGGCAAAGAATGAACTGTGTCGTTCGCGGTGATAAGAGGGAGCATATTTTAAGCCCTGCTTACGCACTGCCTTTCCTAAATCTCCAACAATATCGCGTTTGGGTCCCTTGTCAACTGCATTCCATGGTGTTAAATCCGAATCCCAGTTGGCCCAACCATCGTGGTGCTCGGCAGTAAGTACTACATATTTTGCACCTACATCGGCAAACAGTTGTGCCCATTCGTCTGGATTCCAATTTTCTGCGGTGAATTCAGGAATGATATCTTTATAACCGAACTCTGGCGGATTAGCTCCCCAACGCTCTTTCATATAAGGATAATAGTGTTCAGGATCTCTATAAATCATTTTGGGCACATGCTCAGCATATCCTTTACCACCCTTGCGATAGCCAATTGCACTATAGGGACCCCAATGAATAAAAATTCCTATTTTACCATCATCAAACCATTCAGGAACGGGCATCTTTTGCAAAGACTCCCAACTACCATCATAAGGCACTTTCGGGTCATTAACTACCTTTTTTTCTTTTTCGGGATTACAAGATTGAAAAATTACCAAGAATACCAAGAATACCAAGAATAATAGTTGTACTCCAGGTCGTCGGTCGTAGAAATATTTTTTAACAATTTTCATAATCTTAGTTTTCTTTTCTCGTTTTTTTATTCATTATCTGAAGGGTACTACCGTAGAGAAAAATTCTCAACAGCGTTTATATTTAGATGTTTTCAGATTAGTAGATTCCTAAAATAATGGTGACCATAAAATAGGAAGTCCTTTTTCTATTTCATATCAATACCCTTTTACAGCTTTACGCACTTCTTTCATAATAGCAATACACTCCGGATTAAAAAATGGGTGTTCGGTGGTCACATCTGGGGTCATAGCAAGATTGATAGTAATAGGCATATTTGCTTCATCAGCGTTTTTAAATATCTCTATGTATTTGTCTGCAGAGAACTTAGGTTTTTGCGTAAAAACGCCATTTGCTGTTTTACTAGACCAACCATCCATATAAAACCAGCTAGCAGGAGATTGCCCTTCTAATTGTCCTCCTTCTTGAAATAAAAAATCGGGTTGAATTTCTGGTACTCTTCCTGACCCATCAGACACCACTAAATCGCTAAAAGGTGTTAGGTTTGGGAATAAATTTTGGCTAAAACCTATTGGTGCGTTTGGATTTCCAGCCTTAATAGCTTTGGCTAATTTTTCCCAAGGTGGGTCCAATTGATATACTTTCCAACCACCATCATCTATATAACCTGCAGCAGTAGCTAAATCTTCACCATATCGAAGACTCACTTCACGTAAATGCGCTTCTAAAAAATTGAAATAGCCTGACGGATCAGGGGTTTCGCCACTTCCGTAAGTATTGCCATATAAATCCTCCATACCACTATTTGGATTATAGTAAAGCATCAAGCGAATGTTGTGCTTACCTAATCCATCTATGAGTTCCCTGATTAAATCACGCTCACATGTAAATCCGAGTTTTATATTATCGATTGTTTTGCTAGGTCCTGGCCAATGTTGTGTACCATGCGCACAAGTAAAAGTGACCCAAGAAGCTCCTGTCGCTACAACTTTTTCAACAAATGCATCCACATCAAAAACGTCCACTAATTTCTGATACTGATCTCCTAACTTTGGTCCTCCATTAAATGGCGATGAACCTGATGAAAAGTGTACAAACAAACCATATTTGCCATCAACCATCCATTGTACATCGGCTTTCACTGCTTTAGCACATTCTTTTATTGCTACCTGAGCTTCAGGTCGTACTAGTTCAATAGACCAAAAAGCAAAAGGATTGGGTTTTATGTTTGCATTGGCTTGGATTTCTGCGTTCTCTTCTTCCTTTTTTTCCTTTCCAAAAGTCACCAGACGAAAGCTAATTTTATTGATACCCTTTTTGAGTGATAAATTTTGATTTAAATAATGACGTTGTACAATAGGTCTGGTCTCCCAATTTTTAATATTGGCTTTTTCGATTATTTTAGAAGTTCCTGAGGTTATTTCAAAAGTTGATTGTGAAAGGATATCATTGCCACCTGTGTACAAAAGCGCTACAGTATATTCTGCTTCGTAAGGTGCTTCTACCTCCCAAGTCATGACATCATCTTTGGTCAAAAACCCACGTATAAATGCATTGTTAACTACGGTGGGTGTTGGACGTTCTAGGTGATTGAGGTTTCCTGAAAGTTCAGCGCGAAAACCCATAATTGTGGTGATATCATCTGGTCTTAGTTCCCAAGTTTTGGGTGCCCAATAGGGATGAATAACCCTTGTTGCTGCATTGACATTGTCATGGGCATTGAAAGCATTGGCATCTCCTTTTTTAAGAATAGGGTTTTGTGCAATACTCAGCTGCACTAAGATTAAAGAAAGGATGATTATTATGGTTTTAATTTTATTCATAACACTTATACCTTATCAGATTATTATTCATTTAAAAATGCCGTTTGTACCCAAGGTGTGGTAATGGGATCGTTTTCCTGCACTTTACCTGGAGTGCTTCTACCATCTTTTATTTGCTTAGCAAGTAATTGTTTTAATTCTTCAACTTTTTTAGGATACTTGTCTGCAATATTCTCTTTCTCCGCTATATCTGTTTTCAAATTATAAAGGATATATTCTGGAAGATTTTCGTCTATTTTTTCTGGCTTTCCAGCGGCTGACACACCCGAATTTGGCGATATAATTAATTTCCAATTTCCTTTTCTTACAGCAAAAATGCCTGTTTTACTGTGATGAATTGTAGCCTCTCTTTTATATCCTTTTTTTTGATTAAACAAGGGCAACATACTATAACTGTCTTCTGCTTCATTATCATTTAACTTGTAATCCAATAAATCGGCGCATGTAGCCATAAAATCTGTAGTACAAATGGTTTCATCAGAAACTGTATTGGCTTTAATTTTTTCAGGCCATTTTACCAAAAATGGCACACGATGTCCGCCTTCCAAATAACTTCCTTTATTACCACTATAAATATAACTGGGGTTATGTCCTTTGGATAATAACACTGGAAAATTTGCATTGGCTGCACAGCCATTATCACTGGTAAAAATGACCATTGTGTTTTCTTCTATTCCGCTCTCTTTAATGGTTTTAAAAATTTGACCCATCAAATCATCTATCATTAAAACAAAATCGGCATACGGATTGATGTCACTTTTTCCCTTCCAAGGTTCAGTAGGTAAAATAGGATTATGAGGCGCAGCTAAAGGCAGATAGATAAAAAATGGCGTATCACCACCTGCATTTTCTTTTATAAATGAAATAGACTTTTCTACAAATACTGGCAATACCTGTTCGTGATCAAAATCTTCTGAAATATCACCTTTAATCCAAAAGGCATAAGGGTTTTCTGATCTTTTTTGTTCTGAAATTCCGGTAGGAACTTTTACCACTTTATTGTTCTCTACATATACAAATGGTGGCATATTCAAAGATGCTGGAAGTAAATAGGAATAATCAAAACCTAATTCTGCGGCTCCTTTGTCTAATGGTTTGGTATAAGCTATACGATCGAAATCGTATTTATCTTCTATTCCCGTATAATGGTCATAATCTTTAATACCATCTTTAGTAGCCCAATTAAGTCCTAGATGCCATTTCCCGATGCTTGCCGTCTTATATCCATTCTGCTTCAACAAATCGGCAACTGTAAATCGGTCTTCTTTAATTAACATGGGTGATGTTCCCCATGTTACAAATTGTTTAAGCGGGGTTCTCCAATTGTATCGTCCCGTTAATATTCCATAGCGCGTTGGTGTACACACCGCAGAGGAAGTATGGGCATCTGTAAACTTCATGCCTTCGGCGCCCATTGCATCTAAATTGGGTGTGTGTATTTTGCTATTCTCGTTATAGCTACTTAAATCTCCTATTCCTAAATCATCTGCCAAAATATAAATAATATTTGGTCGTTTATTTTTAGTGGTTTTCGATTGTGCTAATCCATTAAATACTAAGATGTTTAGCAGGGCTAAAATGATTATATTTTTCATTGGATTTATTTAATAATTATTCTACGGGCACAAGCTCCAACCCTTTAAATTTATAGCTTCCTTTGGTTGCTTTGGAGGCAGGTACTTTTGGATAAACTGTAAATTTATGAACTCCAGCTTCCTCAATTTTTATAGTTCCTGTTTGTTGTTTTTTAGTTAATTTACCAATAACACCTTTTGAATTCAGTGTAATTGTATCATTAGAGGTACTCAAATAATAAACAAACCCATCATTACCACTATCTTCACTAATAACTTTATAAGTGCCTGGTTTTTTTACATTCACTGTCCATAGTAAACCTTGTTTCGTATTTTCGCCCCAACGGTGTGTAACCTGTTCGTCATAATCATAGCTTATTCGTCTTATGGAAAATTCGCATTTTGAAACTGGTAATTTTATGGTTCCATCTGCTTCTTGTTGAATCGTTTCATCAACTATTTTAGCTTCATTATCTTCAATTTCCAAAACAATTACCGTTACTCGTGGTTGCTGAAGTTCTTCAGGAATTGTAACACTAATCTTTTCATTTTCCTGACTAAAAGTTAACGGTTGTTTTGAGGTATCAGCCAGAACATACGCCTTATTAACTTTGGATAAAATGCCTTTTAATTCAACCTGATTCTCTTTTAAATTCTGTATATGTAGATATACTTTACCAGGCTTACTTGTTATGGCAAATGGAGGGAATTTTAGCGGACTTGGATCAGCTCCATATATTGCTTCACCATTTACTTTCAGCCATTCTCCAATAGCATTAATACTGTTTACCTGAGATTCTGGAATAGTTCCATCGGGTCGTGGACCTACATTAAGCAGATAAACCCCGCCATTGCCAACTATTCTGCATAAACTATAAATGAAATCTGAATAATCTCCGGACCGGTCAAGTTCTGCACCCCTAGTTGTATAACCCCATCCATCTTTTGTTACCGATTCATGCGTTTGCCATGGCACTTTTAAATCAGTTAACCAAGTTGCTTTACTTACACTTGGTGTTGTACCGTTATCAATCGATACATCAAAATGCCCGTAACCATTACCTAATCGTGCATTAACCAATGCTCCGGGTTGATTTTCTTTAACAGCATCCATCATCATTTGACTTTGTTCATCTGTAATTTGAAAAGGAGTGTCAAACCAAACCATGAAAATATCACCATAATTAGTGGTTAACTCCTTTATTTGCATCACCGCTTTTTCTTTGAAATAGGCATCAAATTCATCTTCTGGCTTTATTACAGTACCAAAATCCCAATCATTACCAGCACCACCTTTCTCATGCCAGTCTTGGTCTTGTGAATAATAAAAGCCCAACTTCATACCTCTTTCTTTACATTCTTCCGCTAACTCTTTTAAAATATCACGGTTAAAACCTGTAAAATCAAATAAATTATATGGGTTCTTAGATTTATACATAGCAAAACCATCATGATGCTTTGCAGTAAGTACAATAAATTTCATCCCCGCATTTTCAGCAATATCTACCCATTCTTTTGCATTGAATTTTTCAGGCTTAAATTTTCCAGCAGCTTCTTTTTCATATTCGGATACAGGTATAAAACTTCGTCTCATAATCCATTCAGCAGCACCTTTTTTGCCCTGCCATTCTCCTGCGAGTTGCGCATATGGTCCAAAATGAACAAATAAACCAAATTTATCGTCATACAATTCTTTCATATTCTCTCTGATTTCGGGAGTATATGCAGACATGTTCGTTTTCCCAAAGTCAACGTCCCCAACTGTTTCTGTGACATAATCAATAGTTGCATCTTCAGTTTCTTTGCTTGGTCTGTTTTGACAACTTGACTGAAAAAAGCAAAAAGCACCAATAGCGACTAATTTCCATTTTGAAAACATACTATTTCTATTCATAATTATAAAACTTTACAATTCTCATGCATTATTTCCAACCCTCAATCTTTAGAAAATAACCTGCTGTAGGGTCTTTATCATGACAGGCTAAAAAGAGATATTCAGGTTTACCATCTTTCCACAAAATATTAGGTCGTTCACTACGAGCAAGTTCTTGATTAAAATAGTGGCTGTTTGTTTTGTAACCTATTTCTGGTATTCCCCAATTAATTCCATCTTTTGACTGATAGATTAACCCAGGTCTATTTCCACCTAATTTTATTTTTTCTATTGGAGTTGGATGACCTTCAAGCATACTTTTAACATCCATCCGATCTTCAACAATCATATAATACATGCCTTTATAGTAAAAAGCATATGGATCTTCAATATCCAGTCCTTTATCTGCATAACTTATTAAAGGGTTCTCCTTGTAATTTTCGTATGGTCCTTCAATCTGGTCACTCATAGCTAGTGATATTTCCCTGAATTGCTTAGGTTCATGTTTGTCTGTAACAGATTTATAATAGATCCTGTATTTTCCATCTTCATCAACTAAAAATGTTGGATTAGAGGCATGAATAATAGTAGCTTCGTCCATATTTCCAGAAGCCTTAATAATAGGATTATGTGGACTTTCTATCCAAGGTTCGTTTAAAGATTTTGTAGTTGCAATGCCAATTTCTTGTTGTATTCTAGGTTTTAATTTATCTTTTAACAAGTATACAAGTACATAAGTATCGCCTACTTTTGAAACTTGTGGATTATGATAACTAGCTGAATTACTAGAAAAAGTAGTATCTACAAATGTATAAGGTCCTTCTGGACGGTCCGCTACATAATGAACAATCTTGCTGTCTGAAATCCAACGCCCATTGTTTGGAATAGTGGACATAAATACGTGTAATTTTCCACTTTCATCGTAAATAGGTGCCATTCCCCAATTCCACCAACCATCTTCCGCTTCCAGAATAAATTTTCCCGGAACCAATGATTTAGAAAAAGAAGATTCTTTTATAACCAGATCTCTTTTTCCGGAAATAAAAACCAACATTAGTAGTGGTAGGTAAATTAATTTTAAGAATGGCTTCATTTGTAAAAACAGTATTAATTTTTTTGTATTTAAAAGCTTACAACTTTTCTATATATACATAATACGCCGGATGCACTCTGCCTTCTTTATCTATCAACTGCGCTTCCATATCGTACTTCCCGGCTGGTATTTTACCCTTAAAAGTGACCTCGACTTGTCCTGGTTCAATTTTTAGTTCTTCTTCTATATTGGCTACGTATAGATAGGCATTATCAAAATCTGCTTTCTCACTACCCACAAGCACCTTACTCAATTCCACCTTTTTTTCTTGTGATGGAAATATTGCATTTATTGCCAAGCCACTTTCTCTTGGAAATCGACGAAGTGAAATGGCATATTCACCATCCTCAACAAACTCAATTTTCCATCGTCCAGAAGCTTGTACTCCTTTTGATGCGCCATCTTGATGCCATGCGCCGTTATGTTTACCTGTAAACATATCATGTGCAGAAATTCGGCTTGGATTTTCTTTAGGCGAACCAACTTTTATATAGCCATATCTTTCATTTGGACCTTCGGACATAATAGATTGCCACCACTTTTCATACCCTTCGGTCAATCGAGAAGCTTGTTCGGGGAGTTCCTCAATGACGTTTTTTGTTTGGCTACGATCTGTTCTCATATCATACAATTCATTGCCATTTATTAATCGCCAACTGTCATCCATAACCGTATAAGTTCTATACTTTATCAAGTTTTGAAGCCTTTGGGTATCCATATATAAAATGCGGTTTCCCCATGTTGATTTATCCTCGTAGAGCAACGGTTTTAAACTTTTTCCATCCAGTGGTTTTATAGGATTAAAATCCATTCCGAAAAGATCTACAAAAGTGGGTAGCAGATCATAATGCGCAGCTAATTCATTGATATCCTTACCACCAGTCAATTTTCCATTAGGCCAACGAATGAAAAGCGGAACACGGTGTCCACCGTCATATACACTCCCTTTTCCTCCTTTTAAATCAGCATTGTAGACATTACGTCCCCATGCTGAACCATTATCCGTAGTAAAAATCAGAATTGTGTTATCTGTTAGTTTTAAATCGTCTAATTTTTTTTCTAGCCGTTTAAAATTATCATCGATATTGGTTATCATCCCATAAAATCGCTGGGCATTTTCATCAATAGCATCAATATCCTTATATATATTAAAGTATTCTTCAGGTACATTAAGTGGTGCATGAGGTGCATTGGTTGATATATAACAGAAAAAAGGCTTGTCTTTATTTTCTTCAATAAAGCTTATGGCTTCAGAAAAGAATACATCAGTACAATATCCATTATACTTTTGTGTTTGTCCGTTGTGCCAGTAGGTGTCATCAAAATAATCGTTCCACCAATAATCTGGCCCTTGTGTAATTCCTCCACCTCCATGCCTAACCACTTCATGAAACCCTCTATCTTCAGGACGATACGGATAATTATCACCTAAATGCCATTTACCAAACATTCCATTAGTGTAGCCGTTTTGCGCGAATATTTGAGGAAGAATAACCTCATCTTCAAATAGTAACGATCGACCTGTAATCGTATGAAAAACATTTACACGATTGGAGTGTCTGCCAGACATTAATGCTCCTCGACTAGGCGCGCAAGTGGTAGACACATGATAGTTGGTAAGACGCACGGCATCTTTATAAAACTTATCAATGTTTGGAGTTTTGATATATGGATTACCCATACAAGAAAGGTCTCCCATACCTTGATCGTCGGTGATTACAATAATGACATTTGGTCTATCTTGCCCTATAACATAAGCAGGTGCTAGAATTAGAATAAATACTAGGATAACGATCGTTTTTAGTTTCATAAAATTCTCTTTTTATTAAAAACAGTTTAAAATGACTTCAATACAAGATTTCTATTTTGAAAGAAATTTTTCCATTGGTATGCTGTGATTAAACTCTTTTATCTCAATATTTTTATAGAATATTTCTGCTGTCTCTGATTGAAAGCCAATAATTCCTGCACTAGGTTTAAGATTAAATGCCATATTAACGACCTCTCCATTAAGCTTATGAATTGTATACTCACCTCCCATTACTATGATTTCACAAGTATTCCATTGGTCATTTAGGCCGTTAAAATTCACTGTGGATTTTGCCTTATGTAGCCATTTTTTTTCCTTGTAAGATTCTTGACCATTGTAGAGAACACCACCTTCATCTGGGAGAAGGTATTCGTTTGTTCTTGGATTAAAATACCAGTCATAATCTTGTCCAGGAGGTCTGATAAGATCACCAGTACCGTTTTTATCTTCAGTTTGAACATATTGAATCTGAAATTCTACACCTGTCGGAAAAACCTTATCATCTGTGATGTGATAATATACTCCGGCATCATACTGCCATTTGTCAAAATAATTTGCCTTTTTTGAACCCCATTTATATTGAAATTTAAGATGATATTTTTCATATATGGCTTTCGTGTATAACATCCCAATAGTTCCATCAGTACCCTCATTAAGGTCTATTTCATCAGGCCAACTATCATCGAAAACATGAATTATTCCATCCTCTATTGCAAAAACCTTTTTTGCCATTTCTGGGTCGTCATTTTTGAGTTTTAGATACCAGCCATCGAAATCTTTTCCATTGAATAGCTTTTCAAATCCATCAGAGGAATTTTCATTCTGAGCATGAACTGTTTCTAAACCAATCCAAATGAATAGAAGAAATACTGACAATAAGTTTACTTTATTTAGCTTCATATTTGTAGTCTTAATTATTCAGCAGATTATTTCTGAATTACTCTTGTTCCTTTCGCAGTCCAATCTTAGTTAAATCAATAGGAATAATTCCCATTTTAATTGCTGGGGAATCAGGTTTAAAACTGAAATCGCCATTTTCTGGATCAACAAACATTGGATCTACAGCACGCCTATTTTTGTTTATACTATTACTATTTTTTAATTATATGTTTTATCGTTTTCTTGATTTAATTTTAATTTGCTTGTTCTATTTTTAAAAGAAACTGAAAGAATTGATTAAACCTTAATCGGAAAACTTAATTCGAAAACCATTCACTATTTTGCCTGGTAGACTTTTAGGGAGTGAAATGTTAAGTGCATCATTAGACTGTTTCCATTTTATTTTTTCTGAACTCCCCATCAACTCAATACTTGCAATCTTTTTATCAAAGACACCACCTTTCGCTAATGTTTTTACAATAATATCCTTAGTGGGTAAAGCCAATATGAATGCATAAAGCACTTCATCTTTAGTTGTAAAGCGAATATCTTCCTGAGTGTAATCGCCATGGTTTTCTCCCTGTCTGCCATCCTTTACTTCTAATAGTCCTTCTCCAAAAAATTTCCAAGGACGTGTTCCATATATACCCTCTCCATTAATCTTAAGAAAATCGCCAAAAGCAGTAAGGTAACCTATCTGCTTTTCTGGTATAGTGCCATCTCCACGAAGCCCTATATTAAGCATTACAACACCGTTTTTACTAATAGCATCTACAGCATTACTTACCATTACTGGAATACTCATTTTATTAATGGAATTTTTATTATAGAACCAATCTCCTGAAAGATCTGTTGCCCATAACCAAGGTTCTGGCTTTATTTCTCCTGCACCACCTCTTTCTAAATTATAGGTAAAAGCAGATCGGTCTACTGTGGCATCTTTTAAGGATAGTACTACTGTTTGCTTGCCATTGTTTTCTTTTAAATCTCGATTTAAGTAATCAGAAAAAAGTTTAACACCAAGTCCTTTACCTGGGCCTATTTTAGGAAAAGGCGCATCGTTATTAAACATATCTGGTTCATACTTTTCTATAATTTCCCAACAACGAGCATACCAGTGTTCATTCCAACTGTCTTGTGAAGCAAATTCTTTAGGGTCATAATTCATATTAAAAAGCTTCCATTCTAAAGTGCCTTCTTTCTGGTATTTACGAGCTGGGCTCCACCATCCAGGTGACCAATATAAGTGGGTTGAAACTCCAAATTTTATTCCATGCTTCGTAGCGGCTTTTTTCCATTCGCCTAGTACATCACGATGGGGTCCCATATCCACAGAATTCCATGGATGCGAAGAATCATACATATCAAAATTATCATGATGGGTAGCTACTGGCATGATAAAACGCGCACCGTTATCCTTAACAAAGGCAACTAAAGCATCTGGATCCCATTTTTCACCTTTAAATAAAGGAATCAATTTTTCGTACCCAAATTCAGACAAAGGTCCATATCTATTTATATGCCACTCTGATAATACTTGTGCCATTTTTTTGCCTCCACCATACATATTTCGACCGTACCAAGACCCATCCAGTGGGCGATCTTCATCTACCGAAGAGGGTATACCCCAGTGAAACCAAACTCCCAATTTACCGTCTACTAACCACTCGGGGACGTGATAATTAGCAGCCATTGATTCCCAATTAGGTTCAATTTCATTTAATGCATCACTCTTAATGGTTTGTCCAGAAATAACACAACTAAATGTGGAGATAATTACAATAGTAGATAGTAATTTAATCATCGTGTGAAAAATTATAGTGGAATCTTTTAAACAAAATCATTAATTAAAAAAAATAGCTGTTGCTATATAAAAAATGATACTTGCGTGTTAAAACCACTAATCTTAGAAGACTAATTAAGTTATAACATTATGCATTTAAGCTATTTCAGAATTAGAAAAATAAATGCGTTAAACACTTATAAATTCAACGCATTTACCCATTCATAGCTATATCATTAAATATATTAAAGATCGAAACGATTTAATCTATCCATAAAGGGTTTTGAACCAATTTACCGCCAATAGTTTCACTTTGAATAAGATCATCAAGTGGTACTGGATATTGTGTATACCTCCCAGCTGGAGCACCTGATATAATATCAGCCTCAGCTTGTGCACGTGCTATAGCCTCTGTAGTAGCTCCTGCAGCTGTTTCCGCGGCTGGCAAACCAATAACCGTAGCATCCAATATTCCCCAACGGATAAGATCTCTTTTTCTACCCCAATAACCTTCACCAACTAGTTCCCAAGCTCTTTCATTACGAATATCTTGAATTGTGATTGATCCGTAATCTGGCAAATCTGTTCTCTTTCTTATAGCATTTATAGCATCAAGTGCTGCTTGATTAGATCCACCTAGCATAAATTCAGCCTCTGCTAGTAATAGATAGGCATCTGCCAGTAAAAATATACGTGCTGGTTGACTTGAATTATTTGTAGGTTCTTCAACAGCAAATAAAGGATCGCTTGGTGGTACAGGTCCGCTCATTAACTTTGGCAAATAGGTCCATGCGAATTTGATGTTCGTTGTGGTACCTGCTAATGTATAATTATCCCATACATTATATGGTTTTCTTGCATCATTATCATCGTAAGTGTTTGCAAAGCTTTTTCTTAAAGTATATGGTGCAGATCCATTGCTTATACCTACTTCAGTAAACGCACTACGTGCTCCAGAATCTCCTGCAAGATTAGGGCGTGCTACAGTATTAATAGTACTTAATACATCTTGTAGGTATTGTTTGCCAAAAATAATCTCTGAATGAACTTCATTTCCTTCTCTATACTTGTCTGCATAATCAGCATGTAATTGATGTGGTGATTTGGTAGTTACTTCAAGAAGTTCTTCACGAGCTTCAGCCCATTCTTCCAACCAAATATGTGCATGGGCTTTTAACATACGTGCGGCCCATACTGTTGGTCTTCCATCATTATCGCCCCATGTAGCTGTAGATAAATACCCAGATTTAATAGCAGTATCCAAATCTTGAATCATATTTGAAATAACGACAGTATCATCTGTTTGCCCAAATAAGGAAACTTCTTCTATATTTGTCAACTCATCAGTAATATAAGGTACATCTCCATATGTTGTAGCAAGATTTATATATTGAAATGCTCTAAAGAAAAGTGCTTGTGCTTTTATATTTCCTTTTACTTCATCTGACAAGACAGTATTCTTTTCCATACTGGCTAAGACTAAATTAGCATCCTTTATTGTAGAATATTGAGTTGCCCATAAAAGTCGATTATCACTTACATCAAATTCGTAAGCGCCAAACTTATGTGAAGCTGCTAAGCTTATTCTACCTGAAACGCCCACATCGGTTCCTAAAAAGAAAAGAAAACCAGCACTTCCTACCTCCGAATTTAACTCGTTTAGCGCTAAAATTGCCTCAGCTTCATTTTTGAAGAATGTTTCAGGGGTTAATAAACCTCGTGCGTCTTCATCTAAATAATCGTTGCAACTGATGCTTATACCCAAAAAGGCAATCATCAAAACTTTGGTTATATATTTATTTTTCATTTTTACTGTTTTAATAGTTAATATTTGAATTAGAAACTAACATCAATTCCTATAAGAAGAGATCTATTTTGTGGATATGCTATATTATCGAAACCTCGTTGAAGATTACTTCCTGTGCTTACATCTGGATCAAAACCTACGTAATCTTTAGATTTAACTAAGAAAAGATTTGTACCTGTAAAATAAACTCTAAGTTTATCAAATCCACTAATCAAATCTCCTGGAAAGTTATACCCTAATTGTAAGGTACTCAAACGTAAATAACTTGCATCTTGTACATATAAACTACTTGAAAGGTCATAATTATTACTATTAAAAGCAGGGTACTGCGCATTTTCCGTATTATTTACAGACCACATATTATTACGAATTGAAGCAAAACTGTTTGTACTAATTTCATTTACACGAAAAAATTCTTCACTATAGTTTTCATTACCTACACTAAATGCAAAGAATGCAGATAAATCTATATTTTTATATCTAAAATTGGTTTGCAGTCCACCATAAAAGTCAGGATTTGCATTTCCAATAATTTGGTCATCAAATTCTTCACTATATATACCATCTGGCACTCCATCAGGACCACTTATGTCTTCAAAAATAGCGTCTCCAGTAGTAGGGTCAAATCCTAAATATTTGGCACCCCAGAATATACCTACAGGCTGACCTACCATTAATCTACTTGCTTCATCCGTAGCTGGAGCACCTAGGTTTTTAGTTGAAAGAAATGTACTCTGCCCTAAATCTAAAACTTCATTTTCATAAGTAGATATGGACAATGAAGCATCCCATTGAAAATCGTCTGTATTAATAATTTTTCCACTTAAAGTTACATCAATACCTTTATTCTCAACCGCTCCGATATTTGTAAGTAGCGTTGTAACACCTGTAAAATCAACTGTATTTTCGGCTAACAATAAATCTGTAGTTTTTTTATAGTAAACATCAACCTCAGCGGAAAGTCTTCTTTTAAATATAGAAAATTCAAGACCAGCATCATATTGATCTGTTAGTTCCCATCCGAGATTAGGTTTTGCTATCTGACCTTGAGTTACACCTGGAACCGATACTCCATTTACAAGAATTGTATTGCCAACAATACCATAGTTAGCAATTGTTACGAAAGCAGCTACACCTGAATTTCCTGTTCTACCATAATTAACTCTTAATTTTAGGTCATCTATAGCATCTACATCTTTGAGAAAAGATTCTTCTTTTACTTTCCATGCAATTGATGCTGATGGGAAGTTTGCGTATTTCTCATTGAATCCTAGACTTGACTTACCATCTCTTCTGAGAGATGCATTGAAAATGTATCTATCCTTGTAGATGTAACTAACTCTACCAAAAACCCCAAGTTGATGAATTTCATTATAACCAGAAGTTATTCCGACGCTTTCTGCCGGTGCCAATTGAATGGCATTTACACCTACACCATCACTAGGTAAATCGCCTGCCGTAATCTGAACACTCTCGCTATTCATAGTTTGAAACGAAGCACCTGCTAAAATATTTAGAGAATGATCTCCAAACATTTCTGTATAGTTAAGCGTATTTTCATTTAAAAATTCTTGATTGTTGGATCTGTTCACAATTGCTCGGGCCAATTGATTACCATTTTGAATAAAACTGGGATTGGTTGAAGGCGTAAAACGATGACGTTTGTTGTAAACAAAGTCTCCTCCAAATGTAGATTTCCAAGATAACTTATTATCAAATAAATCTGCTTGGACGTATGTATTTATAAAAATCTTATCTAGAATGGTGTTGTCATCATCTAATTCAGCATTAGCCAACAAATGATCTGTTGCGTTTCCTAAAATATGATTCACACCAATAAAATAATTTCCATCTTCATCATAAACAGGCTTTGATGGATCTTCTCTTAATAAAGCTGTAAAACCAACTGTATTATTTTCATTATCCGTTCTTGAAAGGGCTAAATTTAAACCTGCTTTAAAAGTCTTTGAAAACTTAAAATCAATATTGGAACGTAAACTGTATCTATCAAAACCGGAGCCTTTAACTATACCTTCTTGAGTAAGATAACCACCTGAAACAAAATATTTGACTGCTTCACTACCGCCACTAACAGACAACTGATAATCAGACAACACTGCTGATTTTGTCAACTCTCTTTGCCAGTTGGTATCTGTTGCAGGAAGATCATTTAGATCATAAGGTAAATTATTTTGATCTGGAGCGATGGTGTTAAACCAGGTTGCCAGTTCACGAGTTGTTTGTACATCAATTTCATTTGGTAAAGTTTGGATACCAGAAGACGCTCTAAAGTTTACAACTGGCTTACCAGTTTTACCTTTTTTTGTAGTAATAATAATTACACCATTTGTACCTCGAGCACCATATATTGCTGTTGAAGATGCATCTTTTAATATTTGCATGGATTCTATATCATTAGGGTTTAATGATGCAATATTATCAGCGCCTACAAAACCATCTATCACATACAAAGGGCTATTTCCCCCCGTTATTGAGTTACCTCCACGAATAATAATATCAGGAGCACTACCTGGCGACCCATTTGAAGAGGTGACCTGAACACCTGATGCTCTACCTTGAAGAGCATTTAGTGGATTAGAAGTTGGCGCCACATAGGCTTTTTCAGTATCTACAGTAGAAACCGCTCCTGCCAAATCTTTTTTCTTTACAGTACCATAACCAATAACAACTACCTCGTCTAAATTTGAAGCATCTTCTTCTAAAACAACACTTAAACTAGTCTGAGTGCCAGCAGCTATTTCTTTTTTAGCATAACCTATATAAGAAATAACCAGTATTGCATTATTTCCACTAACATTAATGGAGAAATTACCATTAAAATCAGCTTGTGTCCCATTTGTTGTCCCTTTTTCTAGGATGGTTGCTCCGGGTAGTGGTAGTCCCGCGGCATCTTTTATTACACCAGTTATTGTCTTACTTTGCGCAAAGACAACTACGGATATCATAAACATAATTGTAGCTAAAATTTGTTTCATAATTTAGTTGAGTTAAGTTAATTGTTCGTTTCAGTGCTCATATATTTTTCACAGGTCATTCTTATGACAAAAATTTTTTATATTGCTCTGGTCTTAAAAAATTAATTTTATTAAATTCAAAAAAAATAACTATAATTTTTACAGAGCTATCATTAAATCCATCTTCAATTATTGATTTGCAAAAAATCACACCTAATTTTAACGACCTCCACAAATTTGCATAAACCTTTTAAAAGTAGTCTTACTCAAATCATGCAATTTGCTTGCACGATTTGAGTAAGACTACTAAAACCAATGAAAAACCTAGTAAACAAAGGGTTTTCCTAAATTATCTTGTGAATTAATTTATGTTTTTGACAAATTCAGAAGGAGAAACTCCATGAATTTTTTTGAAAGTTGACGAAAAATAAGATTTTGATTCAATCCCAATTTCAAACATGATATCAGATGCAGATAATTTTTTATCTGCAGTCAATAATTCAGCGGCCTTTTGCAGACGGAAATTTCTAAGATAGGCATTGGGAGCCTGACCTGTAAGTTCCTTTAATTTTCTATAAAAGTGGGAGGTACTCATTCCTATATCCGAAGCCAGTTCTTCTACTCCAAACGAAGAATTAGCCATATTTTTATCAATGGAAATATTAATATTCTCTAAGAACTCCTTATCCTTGACCGAATTTAATAAGGCCTCCTTTGGCATGAAACTATTTCTAGAAAAATACTCAAAAATGCGTTTTTTATTTTCGATAAGTGTTTTTACGCGAACTTCTAAATACTTAATCGAAAACGGTTTTACAATGTAATCATCAGCACCTAATTCCAAACCTTTAATTTCTTTAAGATCATCATCCATTGCGGTTAATAGTATTACGGGAATATGACAAAATTCTGTATTGGATTTAATTTTTTCACACAACTCATATCCATTTAGCTTTGGCATCATTACATCACTAATTACCAATTGGGGAAGATTTTCGTTTATTTTCTTCAGCCCCTCTTCGCCATCACCTGCGAGTACTACATTATAATTATGCTTGAACGATTCATATAGAAAAGTACGTACATCAATTTCGTCGTCTATTACTAATAAAGTGGGACGGGAAATATCTAAAGCTTCATTTTGAATGTCCTCCAATTCCACAGGCAACCAATCGGTCACTAAAGTTTGATACTTATTCAACATACCCTCTTCCACATAATCGCCCTTATCAACAATCGGTAGCATAATCCTTAAAGCGGTTTTTTCAGTATTGCTGGTAACCGTAATAGTGCCCTCCATAAGTTCAACCAATGATTTGCATAATGCTAATCCAATTCCAGTACCACTCCAGTCATTCTTTTCATCAATACCTCGATAAAACCGATCAAATATTCTATTGATTTTTTCTTGTGGAATCCCCTCACTTGTGTTTGTAACTTGAATAAATAAAGATTCATTTTCATTTTCACAGAAAAAACCAGCCTCAATATTCACTTCACGTTTTTCATTTGAATATTTCACTGCATTTGAGAACAAGTTTAAAAGAATACGCTCAGTTTTATCTATATCCAATGAAATTAGTTTATTCGGATCATCAATCTTATAATAAAAATTTAGAAGGGCTTTTTGAGAAAATTCTTCAAAAGCCGCCATCAATGGATAAATAAAATTTCCCAAAGTTATTTTTGAATAATTCAAATTTAGATGCCCGGTTTCTGCTTTTCTATAGGAAATTAGTTGGTCAATAAGCCGTTGTAGTCTTGATATATTATTTTTAATAATAGAAAAGTATTTCTGATTATCTGTATCGCTACGCTGCTCAGCGATTTTTTCAAGCGGTCCAATAATTAGAGAAAGTGGTGTTTTAAAATCATGAGATATATTGGTAAAGAATCTTAGCTTGGCTTGATTCATCTCTTGCACTCTTTCCTTATCCAATTGTTCAAACTTAAGTTTTTGGTTTAATTTTTCAAGCTTTAGTAAATATTTAAGAACAGCATAAGTGATAAGGGCCAACAAAATTATCCATAAGGTGATGCTCCACCATTGCGCATACCATGGAGCCAAAACTTCTATAATTAAAGTTGCTGTATAAGCTGTCCACACACCATCACCATTAGCACCTTTATATAAAAATTTATAAGTACCTGAACTTAAATTGGTATACGTTGCAGTTGCTTTTCCTGCATCAACCTCAATCCAATCTTTATTTACTCCTACCAATTTATATGCTAATTTATTTTTATTAGGTGTCGCGCTATGTTGAACAATGATATCTAAACTTAAATTCCTACTATTATTATCTACTACCAATGTATGGGTATCTGAAATTGAACTTTCGAGAACAACCTTATTATTATTTTTTTTACCTACTACAATAGGCTGATTATTTATTTTCAGTCTAGAGATTAATATTTTTGGGGCAATATTGTTTTTTTTAATTTGACTTGGCTTAAAAACAGTTAGTCCCCCGACACCTCCCATGAGCATGGTTCCATTTTTTGTTTTCAAATAGGCAGATTGTCTAAAATTATTGCTTAAAATACCATTATTAACGTCGTAGAAGTCAAATGTTTCGGTTACGGGATCAAAACGACCAATTCCCATGTCGGTACTTAACCATAATTCTTCGTCATCATCTTCTAAAATTCCATAAATTGCTTCATCCCTTAGACCATCTTTTTTATGATAACTTTTAATGTCAACTGGTTCGCCCACAGAGTCTAACTGTATTTTCATTAATCCTCCTCCGAATGTTCCCAACCAAATATTCTTATTACTACTCTTATGTATTGAAAACACTGGATTATTACTTAGTTTTAATGCATTATTATCAAGATTGGATGTTAAATGATTTTTTATTACCCATTTATTTCGGTCGAGAGCAACTCTAAAAACTCCGTAGTCGGTTGCAAACCAATAATTCTCATAATCATCCTTTAAGTATTCATTAATATGATTATTCTTTCCTATCTCAAACAGGGGCTTCCCTGCTTCCAAAGGACTGTTAGATGAAATATGGTTCCAAGGATTATTTAACACAATGACATTGGAACCTCCCAAAATAATTTGGTCTGTATTGATTTGATCTATCAAACGAAAAAAAACGGGGCTTATCAATTTACCGTCAACTTTGATTTGCAAGTTCTTTAGCTGATCATTTTTTTCATCATACAAATAAAGTCCTTCATTTGTCCCAATCCACCAATAGTCCTTCTGATCTTGATATAAACTAAGAATCCATTGCCCTTCCAAGGTTTCTAGTTGTTTTTCCAACCTATTGAACTGAACCTGGCTAACCGTTTTTATATCCAATCTATCTTTCGTGCTGCAAACCACACTTTCAAAAAATGAAATCCAAATCTTGCCATCTTTTGCCTCCGTAATGTCTGTTATTAAATTGCTCGATAATGATTCATCATCATACGGATTATGTATATAATTTTGAAAGGGTTTTTGGTTTTTGTCAAATTTATTGAGCCCACCTTGCGCAGTCCCAATCCATAATACACCGAAAGCATCTTCAGAGAAACAGTTGACACGATTGCTCGTCAAGCCATTATTATATTTAGAATCAAATTTGAAGGATACGAATTCTGATTGGTTGGGATCGTAGTGCAGGATGCCATTTTTTTTTGTTCCAATCCATAATTTTTTCTCCTTATCAAGGTATAATGATAAAATATCATGTGCTAGGGTTGCTTTTTCGTGTTTCGAAGTAAAATAGGAACCTATAGTAATCAATCGACTATTTTCAAGAAAAGTTTGATAAAGCCCAGAATTTGTGCCTATCCACAAGGAATTGTCCACTTTAATTATTTTCTTAACTTCATCTATCTGATCATTTAATTGTAGTGTAAATATTTCTGTCCTGTAATTTTCATTTTCATAAAAATTAACTTTATAGACACTTTCTTCAGTGGCTACCAATAATTCTGAATCCGAATAAAATTCAATATCTGTAATGGATGAATTACCTAAGGTACTTTTTAGATTAATTTCAGCTATTTTTTTGACCATCTCAGGATTGGCTTGACCAGCATCATAAACTTCTATTTTATTGTCATCGCCTATCCATACCCTATTATTAGAATCTTCTTTTATAAAGAGTCCTTTTTTAGTAGTTTTTTTGATTGGAATAAATTGTTCTCTATCTGTTAAATAAATACTAAGACCTTCTCTTGTTCCAATCCAAAGTCTACCTTTGGAATCACTTAAAAGATGAGAAACGTAATTATTGATTAGGGATTGTGAATTTTCATGGTCATGGTAATAATAGTCAAATGAATACCCATCATACCTAACCAAACCATTTGGAGTTGCTATCCATAAATACCCTTTAGAGTCAGATACAATGGCATTCACAGTATTTTGATAAAACCCTTGTTCACTATGAAATGATTCTATCAATTGATTGCTTGACTGAACATTTTCATTTTGAGCAAAAGTAATGCTCATCCATAAAAAGCTTAAAAGGTATAGTATCCCTACTTTCATATGCTATCATTTTTTAAAAAAATAACTATTAATCTAGTCCAATTAATACATGTAATTCTGATACATTTGGCGTTTATACTTAAAAAGAGCAAAGAATAATTGTATTATTATTTTTTTATAAATTACAAATTAATTCCTTTATAAATAATAAAAGGAATTTAATAAATATGAAGATTTGGAAATTTTAAATTCGTGCTTAAAATTATTTTTTAATTTAGGTACGTTATTTATATTGAAAGTACTATTTCAACTTATCAATTAAGTGATTCGGAAAATCTTGAGTTTTCTCACAACAGATCTGCTCCATAACCTGTTGTAATTCGGTTTTTAAAAGAGAAATTGTATGGTCTCCACCTGATTTACCCAATGCAGATACGCCATACATAAAAGAACGACCTAAAAAGGTGAACTCCGCACCACTTGCTAAAGTTCTGGCAATATCTGGTCCTGAACGTAAACCACTATCCATCATTACTTTAATATCTTTACCGTATTTCTCAGCAATTCTTGTTAATGGTTTTATAGCAGATTCTCCTGCATCTAATTGTCTTCCTCCATGGTTGGAAACAATAATTCCATCCAATCCTAAACTAATTGCTTTTTCAGCATCCGCTTCGTTAGCAACTCCTTTTATAACCAATTTACCTTTCCACATATCACGGATTGGTTTAATCTTCTCTTCATTCAGCCTTCCAGAAAACGTATCATTCATAAATTTACCCAACTGCCTTAAATCCAAGCCTTTTGGCATATAAGGCTTTAAGGTTTCAAAATTAGGTTGTCCGTATTTTAAGGTATTCATAGCCCATTCTGGTCTACCCAAAACTTGAAGTATATTAGCAATAGACATTTTAGGTGGCATTGCCAATCCGTTTCTTATATCTCTTGGTCGAAAACCAAAGGTAGGTACGTCGGAAAGAATAACTAAAACAGGACATTCCGCTGCTTCAGCTCTTTTGATAATATCATCTCTTAGCCTATTTTCAGTAGGGTGATATAATTGAAACCATCCTTTTCCTTCAGTAATTTCAGCAACTCTTTCGATGCTAGAGGTGGTTACTGTGCTCAGTATAAATGGAATATTATGTTCATAAGCTGCCTTGGCTAAAATTTCGGGTGCATTAGGCCACATTAAACCTTGAAGACCAACTGGTGCAATACCAAAAGGTGCATCATACGTATGTCCGAATAATTCTGTTTTCATATCAGAACCTGTATGCTTACTTAAATAATAAGGCAATAGTTCTACGTCTCTAATTTCTGATGTGTTTTTATGAAGGTTTACATCTTCATTACAACCTCCGTCTAAATATTCAAAAGCAAATTTTGGAATCTTTTGTTTCGCTCTAGTTCGTAAATCGTCTACGGAAGGGTATTTCGTATTAATTTTGATTTCTTTTTTATGCTTAGCCATCTTTAGAGAATCGTTTTTTTTAATGAAATTTATTTTTTAATTTAATTTGCATGAACCTTAAGTGTTCTATACCCATAAACTGCAATAAAGCAAAAGCATATAAAAGGCAATATAAAAGATGCATTCACGGCAGCAAAGGAACCAACAGTTCCCATATCAATAATAGAACCCTGTAAAATTGGCATTAGAGCTCCTCCTACAATTGCCATTACCAATCCGGCTGCGCCAAGTGTTGAATCTTCTTCACTTAAACCATTAAGTGCAATACCATAAATAGTTGGAAACATTAACGACATAAAAGCGGAAGTTGCAACAAGTAAATACAGTCCTATCAAGCCTTCTATCATTATCACTCCTAATGTAGTTGCCATAGCACATAGCGCAAATATCATTAGCAACTTTTTTGCGTTTATATACTTCATTAAATAAGTAGTAATAAATCTACTTGTTAAAAAAATACCCATGGCTACAATATTATAATTTTGAGCAGTTGCTTTTGAAATACCTAAATTATCTGCATATTGAATAATGAATGTCCAACACATAATTTGTGCGGCCACATAAAATAATTGTGCCAAAACACCTTCACGATATTTACCGTTTTTAAATAATCTTTTAAATGAATCTATAGCAGCTCCTTGTTTATGCGTGTTCTCCCTTTTAGGCATTTTGGAAAATGAAATAACAACCAACATTGCAATAACTACAACCCCAAGTATTACATAAGGATTTCTAATAATTACTAAATCGTGTGTTCTAATAACCGCTTTTTGGGCTTCGTCTAAGGTGGTAAAAATCAATTCTCCCATCTCGTTTCTTTTGTCAGAATCTAAAGCGGTTAGAATAAATTTTGAAGCTACAAACATTCCCAAAAGAGACCCAATTGGATTAAAAGCTTGGGCTAAATTCAAACGTTGTGTAGCAGTACGATCGTCCCCCATTGATAAAATATATGGATTTGCTGTAGTTTCTAAAAAAGCCAATCCGAATGTTAGAATATAAAGTGACCCTAGAAAAAACCAAAAAACTTCAAACTTTGCTGCAGGATAAAATAATAATGCCCCAAAAGCGTAAAGTGCAAGTCCTAAAAGAATACCCTTTTTATAGCTGTATTTTCTAACAAAAAGCGCTGCAGGTATTGCCATTGTCGCATAACCACCGTAAAACGCAAATTGCACCAATGCAGCCTTAGCGGTAGATATTTCCATTACTGTACCAAAAGCTGCCACCATAGGATTTGTAATATCATTAGCAAAACCCCATAAAGCAAATAATGAAGTAATTAAAATAAAGGGGATTAGAACCTCTTTGGAGACTATTGGAACTTTTTCTGTATTCTTCATTTTTAACGTTTAATTAATGCGGTATTTGAAACGAAAGGAGCATACTATAATTTAAATAAAGAATTTTATCATATAGTACGCTCACTAAACTTAAACAACTAACTCAATATTTTGCAGCACTATCGGTACTGTGCATATATAACTTTGGTTTGTAAGTATTCTTCCATTCCATGTTTTCCATCTGCACCGCCTAAACCTGATTTTTTCCAACCTGCATGGAATCCTTGAATAGCTTCAAAGTGCTCTCTATTTACATAGGTTTCCCCGTATTCCAATTGATCACAAGCATGCATCACTTTATTGAAATTTTCAGAAAATATAGACGATGTTAAGCCATATTCACTATCATTTGCCAAAGCAATTGCTTCATCTAAAGTTCCAAATTTCATTACAGGCAAAACCGGTCCAAAAACTTCTTCTTGAATGATTTGCATTTTTTGTGTAACATTTGTCAATAAAGTAGGTTCATAAAAATATCCTTTATCAAATTTTGATGACCGATTACCCCCAACAACTACTTCTGCTCCTTCTTTTTTAGCATATTCAACCATTTCGGTCACTTTATCAAGCTGTGCTTTTGACACCATACTACTCATATCTGGATTGTTTGTAGCAAAAGCATCTTCAACTTTTATTTCCTTCATTTTCTTAGTAGCCATAGCCATGAATTCATCATATATAGAATCCTCTACATAAACACGTTCTGCACAATTACAAACTTGGCCGCTATATATAATTCTAGATGAAACTACAGCATTTACAGCTAATTCTAAATTAGCATCAGCACATACAATTGCTGGAGCCTTACCTCCAAGTTCCAAGGATACTTTAGTCAAGTTTTTTGATGCCGCTTCCATCACCTTTTGTCCTGCAAATACACTTCCAGTTAAACTTATTATTCCAGTAATTGGGCTTGTTGTCAGCGCATTACCAACAACAGGACCTGTACCACAAACAACATTAAGAACTCCTGCAGGAAGATTTACTTTTTCAATCAACCCAATAAATTCCATAATGGTATTTGGAGCAATACAACTTGGTTTAATTACACAGGTATTTCCGGTCACCAATGATGGTGCTATTTTACGAGCTGCCACAAAAAACGGAAAGTTCCATGGACAAATTCCAACAGCAACTCCTATAGGGGCTTTATGTAAAAAAATATGTTCTTTACTACGATCACTTTGTATAATTTCACCTTCAATTCTTCTAGCCCAACCTGCATTATAGTCAAAGTAATCTGCAGTAACATCAATCTCAACTTGTGCCAATCCTATAACCTTTGCCTGCTCTTTCGCCAATGTTTCAGCCAAGAAAACTCTATTTTCTCGAATTACATCTGCCATTTTATGCAAATATATTGCTCTTTCATTAGCCGTAAGTGATTTCCAAGAGTGTTGCGCTGCTTTTGCTGCTTCTAAAGCTGCATTAGCATCTGCTACTGAACCCTGAGGTATAAGCGACAGGACTTCTTCAGTACAAGGGTTTAAAACTTCCGTGGTATCAGAGGAAGTTGATTTCACAAACTTGCCATTGATGTATTGTTTAAATTCTTTCATAATTCCTGTTTTGTTTATTAGATATTAGTTAATAACAAAAATGATTGTCCTTTAAAGAGATTTATTACTATTATAAATAATCTAAAACTATTTATTTGAAAAAGGATGATCGTTGAATTACAAAGTTGAAAAATAAATGCAGAAAATATTTATCTATATTAATCTACTTTATGTATAATTTAAACATCATTAATTCTACCAATAGAATATTAAAAGAAATATAAAACAAATTAAGTAGTATATCTACCCGATTTATAGAGGGCTGGAGAAATTCCAGTTATGGCCTTAAAGACCCTCGAGAAATGATAACGGTCGGAAAATCCTAACTTAAATGAAATACTTTCAATGGTTTCATTTGTATGTTCAAAAATTTCACAGGCTTTTGCTATTTTTCTGTTCTGGATAAAGTTATGAAGGGTAATGTTCATTTCTTCTTTAAATAGCCTCGCAAATGAATTGGGAGCCATATTAACAAGTTTCGCCAGCTTAGAATTACTTAATTTTTCTCCAATATTTGCTTCAATAAATCGGTGAACTATTAATACACGTTCATCAATATTTATTGTTTTCCACAACTCCGGACCAATATTAGAAATGGCTTCTTTTATAAAGGCTTGTAACTTTAAATTAAAAGTCAACTTAAAGTCGTGGTTATCAATCTTTAACCTTTCAGTTAAATATATTAAACGTTCTTGTAAATGCTTCGTCAATGCTACCCTAAATATTCCTGGAAATACGTTGTCAAATGGTGTTCCAAGATTAAAATGTGTGAAAAAATGAAGTAGATATTTTTTTTCATGATAATCCTCATTATGCTTTTCTGAAAGATTTTCGCCAGAAACATGTATCCCTGAAGTGTACTTATGATTTTTTAAATAGCGAGTAGAAAAAGATGTAAATGGAGCAATAATATACAAATTATTGGATTCCATTTTATATACATTATCCTGAAGTGTTAATTCCCCTCCTTCATTTTTATTCCAATAAATCCGCCAAAACGGAAATACCATATCATGGCAATCCCATACATCAAGATACCAATATCTACAACATAGCAATTTTAATCTAACATCAATAAAATTTTGTTTTTTGATGGAAGGATCTCCTAACTCCAACTTATTTACAAATGACATATTAATGATATGTTTAAATTATACACAAATATACTAATTTTGAATATCTCTTTTTTTTACATCTTATGCTAATTTTACCATCAGAGAATAATTAAATATTGTCTTTCTATGAGTGATATAAAACTTCCAATTGAAGTACAAAAAGAATTAAAGAAAATCTCAACGGTTGCTGGCTATTTATGGCAAAGAGAATGGGCTGAAAGAAATGCCGGTAACATTTCTATGAATCTAACATCTTTTTTCAACAAGGAAGATGTGTTGAAACAAACGAAGAATAAAAATTATACTGATTTCGATTTTCCAAAAGGCACAGCTGGTTATATTCTGTTTATAACGGGCACGGGTTGTTACTTAAGGAGTTTAGTTGACAGTATTGAAGAAGCTTCATGTATTTTACATATTAATGACGATGCTACAGGATATACTATAATTTGGGGTGGAAAAAGAGAAGGTTTTGGACCTACTTGTGAATTAATTTCCCATTCGAGCATTCATTTGTTCAATAGTATTCATAACCCAGAGAATTTAGCGGTTGTTCACACACATCCAATAGAATTAATTTGCATGAGTCATCATGAATTATTTAATAATGAAGAAGAACTAAATAGACAAATTTGGATGATGTGTCCAGAAGTACGTGTTTTTGTTCCTAAAGGAATTCACTGTACGTCTTATGCGCTATCAAGTACTGCCGCGCTGGCAGAAGTAACAATGGAAGCTTTTAAAACTAGAAATATCTCCTTATGGGAAAAACATGGGGCAACTGCAACAGCTCCTGATGTAATGCAAGCTTGGGACTTTTTAGATGTGGCAAACAAAGGGGCTAAAATGTTAATGATGTGTTGGGCTGCAGGATTTAAACCTGCCGGTCTTTCTGATGCTCAATTAAAAGAATTAGAGCAATTCACATAAAATATTAAACGAATAAGAATGAATAGATTAATAGGAAGACTCCCGAAAATTGGAATCCGTCCAGTTATAGACGGCCGCGAACTTGGGGTAAGAGAATCATTGGAGGATCAGTGTATGGATATGGCGAAAGCCGCAGCCAAATTAATTGAAGGTAACTTACGTTTCCCTAGTGGTGAAAAAGTAGAATGTGTTATTGCAGATACTACAATTGGTGGGGTTGCAGATGCTGCTGCTTGCGCCGATAAATTTAAAAGAGAAGGTGTCGAAGTTTCACTAACCGTTACACCTTGCTGGTGTTATGGGACAGAAGTTATGGACACCGACCCATCAATGCCGAAAGCAGTATGGGGATTTAATGGTACCGAAAGACCAGGCGCTGTATATTTAGCAGCAGCTTTAGCTGGTTATTCTCAAAAAGGCCTGCCTGCATTTGGTATTTATGGACGAGAAGTGCAAGATGCTGGAGATATGAGCATACCAAAAGATGTTGAAGAAAAATTACTGCGTTTTACAAAAGCTGCCTTAGCTGTTGCCCAAATGAAAGGGAAATCTTATTTATCCATCGGTTATAGTTCTATGGGAATTGCTGGCTCTATGGTAGATGTGAATTTTTTACAAGATTATTTTGGCATTCGTGCCGAATTTGTCGAATCTGTTGAGTTATTACGCAGAATGGATGAAGGTATTTACGATAAAGAAGAATATAAAAAAGCATTTGCATGGACCAAAGTAAATTGTATCGAAGGTAAAGATTACAATAGCCCTGAAGCTCAAAAATCTGCAGAAGTAAAAGACAAAGAGTGGGAAAAGGTTATTAAAATGACACTTATTTGTCGTGATTTATTGATTGGTAACCCAAAATTAAAAGCATTAGGATTTGGTGAAGAATCAAAAGGTCGAAATGCTATAATGGGAGGTTTCCAAGGTCAACGTCAATGGACAGATTACCAACCAAATGCCGATTTTACAGAATCTATTTTAAATTCATCATTTGATTGGAATGGTATTCGTCAAGCTTATGTTTTCGCTACTGAAAATGATTGCTTAAATGCAGTTTCGATGTTGTTTGGTCATTTATTAACCAATACAGCTCAAATATTTTCTGATGTAAGAACTTATTGGAGTCCTGAATCGGTAGAACGTGTTACAGGTAAAAAACTAACTGGTATTGCTAAAGACGGTATCATCCACTTAATTAATTCTGGCTCTACTACTTTAGATGCTACTGCACAACAATCAGATAAGGATGGTAATCCAACCATGAAACCTTATTGGGATATTAGTAAAGAAGAAGCTCAAAAATGTCTCGATAATACCAAATGGCCTGCTGCTATTGGTGAATACTTTAGAGGTGGTGGATTTTCTTCTCAATTCAAGACCAAAGGAACTATGCCGTTAACAATGTGCAGAATCAATTTGGTCAAAGGTATTGGTCCAGTTCTTCAAATTGTTGAAGGATGGAGCGTTGAGCTACCTGAAGGCATACACACTATTTTAGACGAAAGAACAAATCCTACATGGCCTACAACTTGGTTTGTACCAAGAGTAACAGGTAAAGGCTTCTTTAAAGATGCTTATTCTGTAATGGCAAAATGGGGTGCAAATCATGGCGCAATTTCACATGGACATATTGGTGTAGATTTAATCTCTCTGGCATCATTATTAAGAATTCCTGTGAATATGCACAATGTACCTGATGATGATGTTTTCCGTCCAAGTGCATGGTCTGCCTTTGGTGAAAATCTTGAGTCTGCAGATTATAAGGCTTGTGCTACTTACGGTCCTCTCTATGGATTTAAGTCATAAAGAAATGAAGTAAAAAACAGGATCTATAAAATTTGAGTTAGTTATTGATACCTTCTAGAATTACTTTAACAAGCTTCCCCTTCTTTTAATAAAAGTAAAAAGGGGAAGTTTTATCATATTAATATTATTAAAACATGAAAAAAGTCATCGCGGTTTTTGATATTGGCAAAACGAATAAAAAACTATTCTTATTTGATAATAAATATAATGTAGTCTACACAAATTCTATTCGTTTTACAGAATGTGTTGATGATGATGGCTATCCATGTGACGATATTGAAGCGATTGAAAATTGGATACAAAATAAAATTAAAACCATTCAAGAAAAAAACGAGTTTCAAATAAAAGCGATTAACTTTACTACACATGGCGCAACATTGGTTTATTTAGATGAAGATGGAAACAGGATCACTCCACTTTACAACTATTTAAAACCTATAGAAATAGATTTTACATCATTTTACGAAGCAAATGGTGGTATTGAAGAATTTTCAAGAAAAACAGCATCGCCAGCTTATGGTATGCTGAATTCTGGATTACAAATGTATTGGTTAAAACAAATTAAACCTCATTATTGGTCTAAAGTAAAAACCATTCTACATTACCCACAATATTTAAGTTATCTATTTTCAAATAAAATAACAGCCGATTTTACTTCCGTTGGAGCACATACCGCCATTTGGGATTTTGACACCATGCAGTACCATAAGTGGTTGGAAAAGGAAAATATTATACTTCCTGAACCTAAACCTAGTAAAAATGCCGCATTAGCTAATGTAAACGGCCAAGAAATAGCTATAGGAAAAGGGCTGCATGACAGCTCTTCTTCAATTATACCACTATTAGAAAACAAAGAAAATTCAGATAACGAATTTGTTTTATTATCAACTGGAACTTGGATTATATGTATGAATCCATTCAGCAAAGAAACTTTAACGGCCGGTCAGTTAAACAATGATTGCCTATGTTTTATGACACCTGATAAAAAACAAATAAAATCATCTATGCAATTTTTAGGGCGCATACATGAAGTTAATGCCATTGCTTTAAGTGAATACTATGACGTAGAAAAAAGCCATTTTTTAGAATTAACACTGAATAAAGAACTATGTTCTGATATCTTATCTAAAAATAAGCACTTATTTTTTCCTTCTGACATTGCTGAAGACTTTAAAGGCGATTTAAATCAAATTAAAAATTTCGAGAATTACGATAGTGCATACTATCAGCTTATTTTTGAAATTGCACAACGCGTACACGAGGGTATCAAATGTATTTTAGATTCTAAGAACAATCTCAAAGATGTTTATATATCAGGAGGTTTTAATAGAAATGATATCTTTGTTGAATACCTGAAACAATTAATGCCTGAACAAAATATTCAATTTCCTGAAGGCAAAAATGCTAGTGCCTTAGGGGCAGCATTACTAATGAAAGATTACTTATATTAATTTTACAATTATAGTGCTAACATTAATATTTTTCTGTAGGTTGGTTCCTTTTCCTAAAGTTACTTTTCATTCCTTAATACTATACGATGCTTTCATTTATTTTTTGAATAGAACAAATGTCATACATTAAATATTATGTTCAAGTTTTTAACATTTCTCCTAAACCTATTCTAGTTTAGAATCTCGAAATTATTAAATATGTATCCTAAAGTAAGACTTCAAAACGCTGCATAAAGTCATCAGAGTGTATCAACAACGATTTAATTTTAAAATATAAGTAGGAAAAATTCATTGTACCTTTATAAATGACTGGAAATCATTACACAACAATCTAATTCAATTTAGAAGGCAGTTATTTAAACACCTCTAATTTTTTATAACTCAAGAACACTTGAAAATACTGACACTTACATGACTGGTTTGAATCCAGTCGAGCTCATTAGAGTATACAAAGCTTCCAAGAGATTGGGAGCTTTTTTGTTTTTAGCATTTGCAGAATATTTGCGTTTTTAATTCAATTTATACTTAAGAATATTATTATGTAAAGAATTAATGATTTTCTTTATAAGCCAATAAACTGTAATAAAACTCACAAAATATAAACCTAATTTATAATCAAATTTGTATTTTCTGCTCGTATATCTAAAATACAAAAAACTATATTTTTTATAATTTTACCCTGTACGGCACCCGCTACAGATGAATGCCAGCTGGGTTATATGATAGCAATAACCAGTATTGTCCTTATAGATATTACACTAGAAATCAATGCTGGCATTATGAATACCTTACCAAACCTTTTGCTTAGAAGATCATTTAGCCGTTATTAAAAAGTGTTTGTTAAAAAGTAAAAAATTATAGCCTCCAAACAAGTAGAAACCTCTTCTTTTGTAGCCTTCAGTCAACAATCATTGATCGCTAAAATACCATTTTCAATCTTAGCACCTCATTTAGATAAAACCTCATCTTTTAGTTGTGTAAACGATGTCTCTCAATGAGTAATTAGTACCTAAACACTAATTAAGAACCATTACTCAAAATAAATAGCGTCTCCTAAACCACGCTCTTTTTGAGCGAATTTGTTTTTAAAAACATGCACGCATGTGATGTGTTCAACAAGATATACCACTTAAGCGTGTTGCACATCATAAGATGAAAATCTATTATATTTTATTTATTTAACGCGTCTTAATGTATTTACTTTAAGGGCTGCATTATTCGCTATATGTCTTTTATAATCCTGCGTATATAATGTTGCTATGGTACTATATTTTTCTGCAAGTTTATTATAACTTTTCCATGCTTTGTCGTAGGCCTTAATCCACTTTTGAACCTCTTTAGTGTCGCCTTGAACTACAGCATTATCCATATAGACAAGTGTTCTATATATTTTAAATAACTTTAAACCATATTCCGAAGAGCCTATGGCATGATTTTTTGTTGCTTCATTTTGCCAATGAATTGATTTAGCTAACTTAACTATTTCTTTCCATTTTACTATTGCTTCATCTTTTTGAGCTAAGTTTCTCTCTTGTTCTAAGGTACCTTTTACCACCATTGGCCAAGCAATCCCTTGATCTCTTGTCCACCATGGATTCATATCGCTATAGGTACTGTTTCTACCCCTAACTACAGCTTCTGCAGAAAGTAAACATAGCTTTCTAAATTTAGTTATATCATCACCGGTTAAGTTTAAACGTTCTTTTGCATATCGGTTAAATATAAACGCTTCAGACTTTTCAGTGTTTTGGCCCCATTGTGCCATAACCCAAGAATTTAAATCGCACCATAATTCATCTTGAATATAGGGGCCGTCCCATCCACCACCACGAGACCATGTCCAAATGCCTGCATATAATTCAGGTTTAGTTTCAACAAATTCTTGAAGACTATTGATACGTTCTTCTGGCATTCTAGCATGCTCTTCAAAACCATCTATAACGCCATTTGCAATATAATTTGGATACGCCCCTTTACCTTCATATTCACGAGCAGATTGAACTTCAATAATTTGACGGTGACGTCCTTGACCAATCACTTTACTAAACTCGTTAGATCTATGAAAATCACCTTCGACATGCTTCACACTAATAATCAAATTTTTATGTGGAGCTATAGCATCACTAACTGCCATGTAATCATCCATATTCCTATCAAAGGCTCCCCAAGTACGGAAAATAAGATGTTTATCTCTTTTTACGCAGATTTCTTCTTTTAAGATATTAATTAATGGAATAATTGTTTTTTCTGGGTTTGTTTTATCCTTAATTGCTCCAAGGTGATAGGGTGCATCGTGTAAGTACGTTTCTCCTATACGCACAACCAAACCATCAAGATCAGGAAACTGATCGAACATCTCATTAATTTGAGCACGGATTAGTTTTTCAGTTAGAGCGTCATTAGGGTTTCCAAAGGTTTCTTGAATATTATATTTTTCAATTAATTTTTTAGGAAATAAAACAAGGTCTGACATTGCATAAATAGCAATTCCTTCTGCTTTAGATGCCTTATGCATTTGTTTAATCTGATCTGCCTTCTCATCGACCCATTTACGAAGTTTTGATCCCTTAGGTAAAATATCTGGATCTACAGATTCCCAATTAATAGCTAATGCAGGAGATTCAAAAAGAAAATACACCTTCCCATTATACCCCATTTCTTTAATAACTGCTGGGTCATTATATTTAGACACGTATGGAGTTTCTCCAGGATTATGATGCACCATGTCTAAAATTAAAGGATTGTCTTTGTTATTTTGAGCCTCAACATTTGTTCCTAAAAAACTAAAAAGAAGAAAAATTGATAAGATTGTATTGTTTTTAAAACTTAAATTATTCATTTTTTTATTTTATAATTCTAATTAAAGATTTCAATAATATTACTCCCTGATTCTAGTGGAATATGACTTATACTATTTAGTATTATTTTATTATTTACTTTTATCTTTGATGATGTCTTTACTTCAAACTCCGCTTTCATATTTGCAGGAACTTCTATGACATACTTTTCTATTTTGTTTTCTTGTAAAGTATAAGAGGCTTTAATTTGTCCTCTTAAAGTTGGCACAACCACGGAGCTGGTCTTTAAACCTCCTAATTGTGGTTTTATAGAAGCTAAAGAGTACCCTGGAGTTTTAGGCTGAATTCCCCACAAATATCTTGGAATAATGTTTGCTGGAGCCGCTCCCCATGCGTGGTTCCAATCTGCATTTGGTTTATACTTCATATCCCAAGCTTCTAATGTCATTGTTGACCCAATTTTAATCATATTGTACCAACTTCTATCATGTTTTGCCGTCATTAGCGTCAATGCATATTCACTTTCATTTGCGTTATAAAGTGCTTCTAATAAATATTGTGCACCATAAACACTACACGCCATTCCTCTTGTTTTAATAAATGCTACAACCGATTCAATATGATTTTCTGGAACTAAATTAAAAGCTAATGCCATCATATTAGAGTGAAGCGAGGCATGATCTGTTCCTTCTCCATCTACATAAACTCCTAATTTGGTGTCAAACAATTTACTATTAATAGTTTCCTTTACTTTTAAAGCTAACTTTTCAAAAGTTACCTTTTCATCAGCCTTATTTAAAACTTCGGCAAATTCTGCCATGATTACCAAGTTTTTATAGTATAGGCTATTAATTACCGTATTAATTGGTTTAAAAACAAAACCATCACGCTCCCCTTCTTTTGTTGCTAATTTCCAACCTGTATCTCTTTGTGCTGGCGGCCAATCTACAATATCTTTCATCTTTACTTTAGGATCTTTAAATCCTAACTTTTCCATGAATTCAGGAGTTGCTTTACTAGAACTAATAAGCCCATCCTCTCTACGCAATTCCATCAACGTTTTAAACTTCAACTCATCATAATACTTTTCTATAAGTTCCGTATTTCCCGTGTACATATAATCCGCATAAAACATAAGTGCTACGTGCAATTGCCATTCTGTTGGCCATGTAGGTTGCTCCATAAAATGTTCTATGGTTTGCCTTGCGATAGCATATTCTCTATCGGTAGTATAATGGCTTAATTGATTTAAATAGGCATCTGCTTCGTAAGGTATTCGCTCTCTATCTCCATCAACATATAACCCCGTAAATGTGGTTGCTTTAATCGTATATTTACACAAATTCCAAACTTCATTTAAAACACTGTTAGAACTTTCAAAGTGACTCATATTATCTTCCCAATAACCGAAATAGGCTAATTGAGTAAAATCTTGAGATTGTATAGCACCTTTTAGATTTTCTACTTCAACATATCTAAAGGGCATTAAAACAGGGAACGCATCTGGCAGTTGTATTGCTCCTGGCTTGGTATTTCTTTTATCTGGTTTAATAGCTAAAGTATAGCTACTTTGTTCTGGATTTACCGGTACTTTTATTTCTTGATAACGAATAGTCCCTTTAGGTTTTCTGTTTATTTTTTGATCTACAAGCTGCTCACCAATAAAAAAAACAAGTGTGTCCTGTATGGTTGTTTTGTAATTAAATTCTAATGTTGAAAATACAGCCTTACCAAAATCTATAAAATAAGAACTATCTGTAATTTGTTTAAATACGACAGGTTTTATATGCTCTATTTTAAAACTATTCGCACTTGTTATGATATCCTTCCTAACTCCAATTTTAAAACTTTGAAATTCTGAATACAGACTTTCAGTATTCTTTTCGTCCCAAACTTTGACTTTCCAAAAATAAGTCTGACCAACATCAAGCCCAGTTCCTTTTATTTCTATATCAATAGATTGATTGCTAGCTATTTTTCCTGAATCCCATACATCTCCATTATTATTTTCTACAGCTATTTTAGATGACGAAACCAATACTTGAAAGGCAGATTGCTCTACTATTGTACTCGGTAATTCCCATGCAAACTCAGGTTTATCATCTATAATTAATACCTCTTGTGGTTGCCTAATATACTCCACAGATAACCCTAAAGGCGTTATGTCTGTATCGTTTTCTATATGATGATAAGATTTACACCCCACAATAAAAACCGTACTAATTAATAGCACATACAGCATTGAATTTTGAAACCTTTGTTGTTGCATTATCAGTATAATTATTTTTTTACAATGAATATTCAATCGGAACAATTGTTCCATCTTCTCTAAACGCCATTTTTTCAAAACAAGCCGATCTTTTATGTAAAGAACCATCATTTACGTCGCCAAGATGATAGAAGAAATACCACTCCTTTTTAAATTCAATAACAGACGTGTGATTAGGTACTTTTGGAGCATTTGGAGCTGATACTTCTTTTTAAGTTGCATACTTTTTTGGTAAGGGGGTATCTGCCATCGAATAGATAGTTACAGGCCCGACTCTTGCTCTAAAATAATAGAGACAATCTTTTTTAAATACATGTACCGCTTCGCTTACCGTTTCTTCACTTAAACGAAACCAAGGTCCATCAAGTTCAATCATGTTATCTTTTAATTTTGCTCCCATAATATGTGCTCCAGGTTCACCTATATTTACTTTATGATCGTTACCATAAATAAAAGCTAGCCCATCATCGTCTACAAAAACTGTAGGATCAAAAATCGTGGTAATTTTATCAGTTACAGCTTCCTCCCAAGGTCCAATTGGTGTTTTACTTTTTGCTACACCAATATTTGTTTTATTATAAGGAAAATACAAATAATACCAGCCCTCTTTATAAGCCGCATCTGGTGGGCTCATTTGACCACCTGCCCAGTTATATTTTCTAGCTTCTAGAACGACTCCATGGTTAATCCACGTTTTGAAATCTGTAGATTCTAGAATCACATAATCTTGCATAGTTTTATATGAAACAGCATCAGTAGCATCTCTAGAACAATACACATAAACCGTATCATTAAAAACTTCAGCAGCAGGATCTGCAGCATATACAAAATTTTTATCGCTTTTATTTAAAATGGGATTTTGCGCATTTGTATTTTGTACTATCACCGCAAAAAGCAACAGTTTAATAGTCTTAAGATTAAATACATTTATGATGTGTTTCATTAAAATATCATTTAAAATTCTACTAATAATGACTTCTTATCAATCATTATTTTTTTCAATAATTGTTTCCGGACTACAATTAAAAACTCGTCACAGAACTATCTATTGGCAATAATTCTTCTCCCTGTAAAGCGAACTTCGCTTCAATAACTCTTGGTGTATCACTTGGTCTATATTTAATTGTTATGGGATGCCATCCTTGTTTTAAAGCTACTTTTCCATACCGTTTTCTAGGTCCGTGCCACCCACTATTATCAACTATTATTTTATCATTAATAAAAAATATATCTCCGCCATCAGAACGTGTTTCAAATTCGTAAATACCATCTTTCTTAGCATTAAAATACCCTTGATAAACAACAGAAAATCTCTTTTCATCTTTTAAATCTCCTAAAGCAATACTATCTACTTTTGTAAAGTTTAAGGTATTAGGTATTTTAATATCTTCCATATTTATAATTTTTCCTTTGACTACCCATCTTTTTAATCCTTTTTCTTCTGGAGTTATAGCTACAGATTCTATGTAATTTTTGCGAACAACTTTTGTTGATTTTAAGTCGTTATAAATTTCTCCTTTATAAGAGCGCGCCTTGATTTCAATAATATCATTTACAATGAAAGGTGCTTCATACTTTAAAGACTCTTTTGTTGGTACTGTTCCGTCAAGTGTATAATATATTTCTACTCCCTCTAACTCATAAGCTAAGTTTAAACGCACAGATGCATGGTCTACAATAGCTATTTCTTTATCCAATCCTTCAACCGCAGGAATGTAGTAGTACACATCTAAAGCATCTAACCTCTTGTATTGTTTTTCGACACGAGTATTAAATATTTTAAAATCTTTGTTTTCTTTAGGTGCCCAAGCATTTTCTGCAACGGCCAACATTCTAGGAAATGCCTGATATTGTAAACGTTTGTAATTAGGAATTCTTTCTGACCATAAATTTGCTTGTATTCCTAAAACATTATTTTCTTCTTCAGGTGTAAAATCTGCAGGAATTGGCTCATAATTATATACTCCTTCTAGCGTAGTTCCTTCATTTAAATAATCAAAATAATAAGCGGCAGTTGTCGTTACCACTACTCCATTTCCATTTTCTGCTGCAATTTTAGGGGAATCAGGAAACCAATTTCTCCACCACATAACATTGGCACTTTTGGTTAAACCGCCGGTTACAATTTCATCCCAACCCATAAACTCTTTTCCTTTAGAATTTAAAAACTGTTCTATATCTCTATTAAAAAATGATTGTAATTCATGCTCATCTTTGAGATTATTATCTTTTATCACTTTTTGACAATGCGGACACTTTTCCCATGACTTAACATTTACTTCATCACCGCCAATATGAACATATTTTGCAGGGAATAATTCTACAACTTCGCTTAGAACATTTTTCATAAACTCATAGGTCGTATCTTTTCCTAAGTATGTTGGATAGGTAAATACCGTATCCCAACCAGATTCTTCATTACAAGATAGAAAGGGGTAATTGTCAATCGCCGATTTAAAGTGACCAGGCATGTCTATTTCGGGAACTACTGTAATACATCTATCATCAGCATAAGAGACAATTTCTTTAATTTGTTCCTGAGTAAAAAAACCACCATACTTGCGTTCTCCATCCACTTGCTTAAAGTTAGATTCATCGATAGTATAAAGTTTATTTTCAACCGATCTATCTATACAGATAGTATCTTGATTGTTTGGTGTTCTCCAAGCTCCTTTTTCAGTTAATAAGGGGTACTTTTTAATCTCAACTCTCCAACCTTGATCATCTGTTAAATGCATGTGATAGGTATTTAACTTGTATAATGCCATATTATCTAAAAAGTCTTTTACTTCATTTATATTAAAAAAATGACGGCTAAAGTCCATGTGCATTCCTCGCCATTCAAAACGTGGCTCATCTTCAATAACTACACATGGCACAAACCAATCTGCCTTGATTTTCTCTTTGCTTTCTATTGCAATTGGTAGTAACTGTCTAATCGTTTGAATTGCATTAAAAAAACCACTTTCTTCTGATGCTTTAACTGTTATTATTGTTGGGTTTATAGTTAAAGTGTAAGCTCCTTTTTTTAAACCTTCTGTATTTTCAAAAATTATAGCTTCTTCAGTTTTATCATTTACTACTTGTAAATGATAATCTGCGGCATTATTAAATAATCCTAAAAGGTAGTTTACTGCTTTTTGCTGAATTTCGTCTTGTAATACAATTTTAGTCTCAGGCTTAAATTGAAATGAACTTTCTTTTAACTCAAAACTCAAAGGCTTTGGCACTATAGAAATGTCTTCTTGCGAAAATGTAGGTTTTGGCTTTTGCGCACAGGATGCTATAAATAATGCAATTAGTACTAAGGATATAAAATTTCTCATCTCTTGGGTTTATTCTCTGTTAGTTTGTATTGGTGCTTAAATTTTAAAAATTGCTCTTCGGTAGCTAACCCCATCATATTATATTTACGATGCTTTGTTCTTTCAGCGGCTTTATTTAAAAAATCCAGATGTACATTTACTGGTAAACCTTCTGTTTTTTTTGTAGCTAGGTTTATTATCTAAAGGCGGAAGTGATTTAACTTTGGTTTTAAATGTATTAAAATCTGTTCCATTTTAGCGTTTTCAAGACTCCAATCACTTCCCAACTTTCCAACAGACCTAATGCCCTCTATTCGGTTTTTACACAACTCAGATATAAAAATCATATCCTCTGAATTGTCGCCTATATAACCAAAATACTATTAGGCATAACGCTTTTTAATACATCAAGATGAGTTCCTGTCCTTTCGGTTACCAAAACCGTATTGCTATCTTTTCTTGAATAAATTAAATTTCGTTCCGTTTTATTTGAACCGGACTTTGAGCTGATCCTACAAGCCTTGAAAATAGCTTACAAATAATGCCGAAAAACCTTTTACATTTATTGTAATGCGTTTATTTAATTTTTAGTTTTAATATTTCATCTATATCATCAATACTATCACTATCTAAATAAACAAAAGTTCCTTCTTTAGTTTGCTTAAACTTTACGCTTTCACCTTCAAAGGTTGTTACCGATTTTACTCTTTCTTTTAACTCTGGAATAAAAAAGTAAGGCTCTGAAGAAGGATTTAAAATATGCATATACAAAGTTTTGTCCTTTCGAGTTATTGTTCCCCAATTTTGAGATGTTATTACATTACCCCTTGTGCCATAAATACTCTCTCCGTATTTAGTTGTCCAGTCTCCAATTTCCCCTAAAGTCTCCACAAATTCTGGCTGAATTTTACCGTTTGGCATAGGACCTACATTTAATGATAAATTTCCGTTTTTACCCGCAGCATTTACTAAAAAATGAATTAATTGCTTCGTAGATTTAAACTTTTTATCATAAATACTATATCCCCATTTGCCAGCCATAGTAGCACAAGACTCTAATGGTAACTGACTTACTTCTACGCCATCACTAAATCCTCCATGGTTTTCTCCTGGTAAATCGCGCTCAAAAGTTTGAATATCATCTCCTGGTATAGGTTGTATATGATGATTGTTTGCTATTAATGTAGTTGGACTCAATTTATGAATTAGAGAATAGATTTCATCATATTGCCAATTGGCTCCTTTTTGATCCCAATGACCATCAAACCAAATCATTCCTATTTCTCCATAATTAGTAAGTAGTTCCGTAAGTTGTGCTTTCATAAACTCAACATAATTATTCCATGCTTCGGCATCTCCTTTTTTACCATTTTTGTAATCATCACGCTTCCAGTCGAGTAAAGAATAGTAAAAGTTTAATTTAATCCCTTCTTTTTTACATGCCGCTGCTAATTCTTTTAAAGGATCTCTACCAAATGGTGTAGCATCGACAATATTAAAATCACTCGCATCGGTATCAAACATGCTAAAACTGTCATGATGACGAGAGGTTATGGTAATGTATTTCATACCCGCATCTTTAGCTAGCTTAACCCATTCTTCTGCATTAAAATCTTGCGGATTAAAAAAATCTGGTAAACGTTCGTAATTATCTGCATTTATCTTCTTTAAAAACATCACCCATTCTCCATCTGCCAAAATGCTATAAACACCCCAGTGAATAAACATCCCAAATTTCATATCTTGAAATTCTTCACGTGCCTCCAAATTACCTTCAGTTGGCGTATAATCTGGCATGGGATACTCATACTTTTTTTGAGCATGTATTGCGGTTATTGTTAAAACTAATACGGCTAGAAAAAATAACTTCCTCATCTTTTATTATTCTTTTGTGTTCTGGTTAATTTAATTTTGGTTCTGGTCCCATTTCCATTTCTAAAATGCCACCCTGTGTAATTTCCTCGTGTGATATCCAATATCTATCTAATGGTTCTCCATTTAATTTCATAGATTGGATGTAAATATTTCCTTTTGAATTATTATTTGCAATAATTTCAAATGTTTTTCCAGTGTAATAGTTCCTATCCAATTGAATTTTAATGTGACCAAAAACAGGACTTGTTATTTGATATTTATTATCACCTGGGTTTATTGGGTGTATCCCAATTGATGCCAGTACATACCAGGCAGACATTTGTCCTACATCTTCATTACCACATAATCCATAGGCATCCGTACCATACGCATCACTACATATTTTACGGGTATATTTTTGAGTCAAATAAGGAACACCCGCTTCGTTTAACATAAATGGTACATGGTGGACAGGTTCGTTAGGGTGGTTGTAATAATTGTTCCAAAGAAAATCTTCTGGTGTTTTTTCGAAGAAAGAAATCAATTCGTTTTTAAAAGCTTCTTCGCCTCCCATAAGTTCTTTTAAACCCTTTATATCATGAGGTACAAACCAACCCTGTTGGTATGGGTTGCTTTCTATACAACCTTGACCATGCACTGTTTTTCCTTTCCATTCTAACCAAGTTCCTGTGCTATCTTTTGCCCTAAACCAGTTCACCTCATCATTCCAGATATTCTTATAGTTTTTGCTTTTTATTAAATACTCTTCTGCAATAGCATCTTTCCCTAAAGACTTTGCAAAAGTGGACAAAGCCCAATCAGAATAAGCATATTCTAATGTTTTAGATATGTGATTATTAGAATATCCTAAGGTTCCATTCCCTGTATGATCAACGGTGTTTTTAGAATAGGTAAATGCTTTTTCTATATCGTAATTACGAATTCCTTTTTGATACGCATCATTAATAACTGACACTGCCGGATTCCCCAACATTACACCAGAATAAGAATTTAACATCTCCCAACGTGGCAAGTATTCTTTACCACTTAATTCCGCCATTTGTAATAATGAATTAATTTCATCATTTACCAATGTGGGATTGATGATCGTTTGAAGTGGATTTTTTGCCATCGAGAACGGATGTAAATACTTTGTACCAAGTGCAACCACATCCTTTTTACAATGCTACAGATGAATTTGGAGGTACTAATAACCCAACTGGTTATGGATTTAAAAAATATTTAGATTACAGTTTGAGTCAATTAATTGAAGGAGATATAGACCTAAAAGTAATTAGATACTCTGAAGTTTTATTAATGTACGCAGAAGCCCTAGCTGGTCAAAGTAGAGATGGGGAAGCGTTGACCTATCTAAACATGGTTAGAAATCGTGTAGGTATGCCTTGATATACCACTTCAAGTTTACCAAATGTTACTAGAGGAACTACCGGAAATAGCATGATTGATGCCATTTTATTAGAAAGAAGGTATGAATTTGCTGCCGAAGGCCCACAACGTTGGTTTGATATATGGAGGTATAAATTAGGAGACCAAGTCATTAAAAATGTTAAAGCACTTCCTTTAGATGAAACATTACCTGGAGATTTAGTAGGTGAAAAATACAACGCTGGAAATGACGCAACTTTTGAAAGAACATGGAATGATAGAAACTATCTATTGCCTATATGGAGTACTTATTTAGATGCAAATCCAAACTTAGTACAAAACCCAGGATGGTAATACATTAAAGAAAATTACCAATTTAAATTACATTTTTAAAGCCTCAACATTTTCCTGTTGGGGCTTTATTATTTACCAAAACTCACTAAATATTGATTAAATGACTTCCGATAATGACACTAAGGTAAACACATTTTTTGCTTTAATTAAAAGAAGTAAAGCTCTAGACTCTAAGGATGTTGAGTATGTACTGATTTCAATTTCGAAGTACTTCTAAATATCAAAGTTACTCTTAGAACAATGAGTACATCTCGAAAATGAATGGCAATTTTATTTCAGAGAATCATTATACCCTAATTTTTTAATTCTTATTTAAAGAAGTTTTATTCAAGCACATTTCTCACAGCCTGATCAATTATTGAATACTCAGTAGACTCTATAAAACCAATAGAAAAGGTTTGAACTGTATTTAAATATTTACTTGTTTTCTTTTTGTTTTCTCTACCAAAACCTAACACCGTCATATCGGGTCTGCTTACATAGTTATCTGGAAAATTGTCATCCTCATGATGAAGTATGTACAACATTCGAGATAATTTTTGATCCCCAAAGGCCATCCACTCCGGTGCTGGAAGATCGTCAAAATAAGGTTCTTCGATCATATGGCGAATCGTGTCTGCAGATGCATACCAAAAATCTGTACGCTCCATTTCTCCCCCAGGTACACCTTCATATTGTACCCAATACTTATAACCTGCACTGACTTTGCTCATCGTAAAATCGCAACGTTCAGGATAAAAATCCCATTGTGCCTGCCATTTTTTATTATCGGAAGTAAAGGTGATACGAAGGTGATTTTTGGATTTAATATCTATAACCGAGCTAGAAGGATCTGTTCCTGCATTCATGGCATGGAAGTAGTTACCGTCCTGACGATGAATCGCATTTGGAAACCCTCGGTATTCCCCCTTATGTCCTGAACCTTTTTCATTATGAAAACCTATCCAATCGATACCATCCTTATCTACCATGCTTGACAAGCCACCACCCTCTTTTTCTAGATAATAGATTGCTGAGGGTGTTGTAATTACATATGCAGGTACACCACCAGCAGATTCATCTACTCCATGCTTGAGGTAGACTTTCTGATCAGTACAGGAACTAAATCCTAATTGCATTAAAACTAGTAGCGCCAATTTTTTTAGATACATAATTTTTAAGCTTACATTAAGTTGACGTAATTTTATCCTTAGCGCTATGCTTTAACAAAAAGCCAATACCTGAAATGATAAGCGCACACACCGCAAACAATATTCTACCCCAAAATGGGTTAGGAATTAGAGCCATCAATAAAATACCTGTGCTCATAACCATAACCATATTCCCTAGCTTTCTTCTTTGTTGACGATCAAAGTCTCCTTGTTGCTCATCTGCAATATAAGGGGTTTCTAAATCTTGGAAAAAACGTTCTGTTTCTTGTTTATTCTTGTCTTTGGCTTCCTTGTAAAATAATGAAGTTGCCCAGAAAAAACCAGAAGTGATAAATACATGACCTGCAATCGTTAAAATTATATTCATGTCAATAATCTCCCGATCGGTAAGTGATTCTATACCAAATATGGATGCGCAAACTTCTGCAGTGAACACATTCATAACAAACCAAGAAACAAAAAAACCAACTACAATAGTCACCCAAGGTGCCCAAACCGGAGTCTTTTTTACAATAATTCCAATCACTAGCGGCACCATCATTGGTAGCTGAACCATAGTAGAGACAGACATCATAAGCTCAAAAAGACTAAGTTCTTTAAGCGATGCAAAATATAACGCAGCAAGAATAACACCTAGGCCACTAATAAAACTAACCAGCTGACTGATTCGCAACAACTTCTTGTCATTGGTTTGCTTATTCCTTTTAGCGAGAAAAGGTTGATAAATACTACGGACAAAGATTCCTGCATTTTTATTTAGCGCTGAATCCATAGATGACATAGAAGCTGCAAAAAGTGCGGCCATTAGTAATCCAATTGTCCCAATAGGCATTGCATTACGTGCAAACACTAAATAAACTGCGTCTGCTGCCTTGTTGCCTAATTGCGAGTACCCAGCCGCTGCATCAGGGTATAGGCTCGCTGCTGCCCATGGTGGTATGAACCAAATAATAGTTCCAACTCCCATCAAAACCATAGCTAATAAGGATGCTTTACGAGCATTGAAGGAATCTTTTGCATTAAGGAACCTAAAGGAATCATGAAGATTCATCATGGTTATGATCTGTTTAGGCAAAAAGAAAATAAACGTTCCGATTAATATTAAAGGGTAGTTCATATTTGGGCCTACAAGAAAACCGCCTGGAAAATTTTCGACCATTTTAACAGGTCCACCAACTTTTACTAAAGCCACCACTGAACAAGCTACAGAAACTACGGCTACTACTAAAGTTTGCATAAAGTCTGATGCAACAACTCCCCAAGCGCCTGATAATACAGAAACAAAAAGTACTGTAACACCAATTGCAATAATAGTTAAACTAATATCTGCATCAAAAACGGCACTCGTGAATACACCTAAAGCGTTTAACCAAACACCAGCATTCAAAAATGAGAATACAATTAATGCCCATGAAAAGAATTGTTCATTTTGAGATCCAAACCTCCCTTTTATTGCCTGTGTGGGCGTATCCACCCTCATTTGCCTAAATCTTTGAGCAAAATATGCCCATCCGCAAAAGAAAGCAAATGTATTGCCAATATACACGGCGACAATAGCAAAACCGTCTGTGAAGGCCTTACCTGCTGCACCAGTGAAAGTCACGGCTGAAAATTGCGCCATAAAAGCTGTTGACCCCACCATCCACCATAACATCCTTCCACCACCACGAAAATAATCACTGGTAGATTTACTGGCCATTCGTGAAAAAACGACACCAATTGCGAGGATTAATATAAAATAGAGGCCAATTACAAGATAGTCGTAAAACATAGATTTGCCTTTTTATTGTAGATGACGAACATCTGTCCAGTTATTATTTTTTCTAATCAAATCAATAAATTGTTGGTACAAACTACCTTCCTTGAAAGTTTGGTAAGGCTCAACTTGTTCTCCTTTAATATCCTTAACGAATTCGCTGACTAAGTAATGCCAATTTCGTTCTGTATCCCCATTAACTTTTGGCTGACGATCAACAATATCTTGCGGTAATGCCAATTCTTTCCATTCTTTATTTTTGTCCCATATAAATAGAGGCCCCATACCATAGTGACCTTCAATGAAAATGGCTCCTTCCGTACCATAAAAGACAATATGATTCTCATGATACTTAGGATTAAGACCACCATGCTTGAACAAAACAGAAACAGGCTTAGTAGCAATTGGACTCTCCAACTGCGCCATTACGGTATACGACCACTCTACATTGCTCTCTCCCCATTTAAGTGAAGGATCGTTTAAATCCGTAGGGATAAAATCTCTTCTTTTTTTGAAATTATGTACCCCCTCAACGATAGGTGCTTTTCCAAGATCATCACGTACTTCTCCTAGTATGGACAAGATTTTTTCACCGATTACTGACGTAACAATAGATATCATATGGGTGAAATTGTTATTTAATCTACCACCGCCATCTTCTTTTCGATGTGACCATCCGAAAGGAATATCTCGCTCCAAATTAAAATGTGATATGCATTCAACCTCCGTAGGTTCTCCAATAAGCCCATCTGCTACCAGTTGTTTTGCGTATTGAATGTAGGGCATATACCGAAAACTAGAAGCAAATGCTGTTTTTAAGTTTTTCTGTTTGGCTAGTTCGTAAACTTCTACTGCTGAGTCTCCACTATCCGTCAATGGCTTATCGCTAAATACATGACACCCAAATTCAATTGCCTGTGTTATTGCCTCATAATGAGCACCACCTGGAGTGGCAATAGAAACAATATCTGGTTGACACTCTTTCAATGCCTGCTTCCAATCTGTACCAAAATAAGGAATTGCCATTTTAGTAGCTACTTCACTTACAACACTTGCTGTTCTACCGACAATACCAACAACCTCTGCACCTGCGGCACGAAATGCATCTGCATGACCCTGTCCTGCAAATCCTGTCCCAGAAATTAATACTTTTAATTTGTTATCCATTTTTTAAATTTTGATTATCGATTTAATCTATTTTTTATTATTTCAGATAGCTATTGACTTTAAATCACTTCATGTACCTAAAGGATGTAATCAATTAAAGAAAAACATAGCATTTGATGTTGTATTGAACTTTCTAAACCCTAATTTCTAATTCACAATTGTTCGTAAATTTTATTGTTTTTCACCTTCACAATATTGATACAGCATTTTAAAGTGTTCTTTCATTTTTCCCTCAGCTAATTTCGGATTTTGAACCTTAATTGCATCATGAATTTCTTCATGTTCTTTAATTCTTAATTCATGTAAATATTCATAATCAACATGGTAGTTTTTAAAATCTATTATTATTTGTGGGGTAATAGCAATCATGAACATGTTCATAGTGACATTGCCGCTAGCCTTTGCTATAGCTAAATGGAATAGTAAATCTTCTTGAACAGCATCTTCTCCCGACAACAATTTGGATCTGTGGGCATCTAATGCACTTTTTATAGTATCTAAATCTTCCTTGGATCTTGATAAAGCTGCCAATTTAACCGCTTCTAATTCTAATAGCATTCTAGTCTTTACCAAAGATTTGAAATCCGGTGGCCCTAAATTCAGAATATCTTCAATCATTCCATTCATTGCAACAGAACCAATATTTGCCACAAAAGTTCCACTTTGAGGCATTGATCTTAAAATACCATAGAACTCAAGTTTTAAAATACCGGTCCTAATACTTCTTCTACTTACTTCAAATTTTTCTGATAACTCACGTTCCGATGGTAATTTGTCTCCTGGTTGTAAGTACTTATCATTTATTAAATCCCGAATTCCTGTAATTATTTTATTTACACGATTCGTAACCTCCTGATTTTCATTTTTACTAAGAACATTTATATTCATAGGTACTTATTAGAATAACATAAAATTAGTTTCCAATATTTTTTTTAAAAAAAATCACCTCTAAAAATGCCCTATTCTTTCTTATCCAGGAGCTCAAGAAGGTATCTACTTCCTAAACTTATTGATGAAGACTCTCAATTTAAAATAAGAAAAACACGCATTTACTCCTCCATGTTTTAAAGAATGGCATACTTTTAAATCTTGCTACCTACGCTAATTTTATTATTCCGATTGCTACCAATCCCATAGGGTGCCGTCTTCTAGTCTGCTTACTGGCAAGTATGACCTTTTATAAGGGTATTTTTTAGCGGCATCTTCGTCAAAATCCACACCCAGGCCTGGTTTGTCTTCCATATATAAAAGTCCGTCCTTTAATTGAACCTCATATTTGAATACATCGTTCAGTTCGGGAGTACCAAAGCCTATAAACTCTTGGATTCCAAAATTGGGAGCCCAAAGATTAAAATGCATATGTGCCATAAAACAGATTGGAGAAAGATCTGGTGCTCCGTGAGGTGCCATTCGGATATGATAAATTGCTGCGAAATCAGCAATTTTTTTCAATGGTGTAATCCCTCCTCCGTGGGTAATAGCCATACGTAAATAATCAATCCATTGATTTTCTATCAATACCTTTGCATCCCAGACAGAATTGAATATTTCGCCCACAGCCAAAGGTGCTACAGTGTGTTCACGAACAATTTGATATCCTTGAGGATTTTCTGAAGTAACCGCATCTTCAATAAAAATAAGATTATAAGGCTCTAAAAGTTTTCCCAATCTTGATGCTTCTATTGGAGTAAGCCTACTATGTACGTCATGACATAGACCTATATCATTTCCGAAACGCTCACGTGCTTGCTTAAAAAGTTCTGGAATAAAATTCATGTATTTAGCAGTAGACCACTGTTGTTCTGGCGGTAATGGTCTGTTTCCTTGCAGTTCATAATAATTTTTTTTCCCTTCCATTGTCCCGTAGGAACCCTTTAGGTTGGGAATAGTGCACTGTAATCTAACTGCTTTATATCCATCTGCAATCATTTGTCCTAAATTATCCAGTACTTCGTCAATTGTTTCTCCATTGGCATGCCCATAGATAGTAACTCCTTTTCTACTTTTTCCTCCGAGTAACTGGTACACTGGTAAATTAGCTTGCTTGCCTTTAATATCCCATAAGGCTGTATCTATAGCACCTATAGCAGCCATTGTCACAGGTCCTTTACGCCAATAAGCCCCTTTATAAAGGTATTGCCATATATCTTCAATTTGTTGCGCATCCTTACCTATTAAGCAAGGAACAATATGTTCTTGTAAATACGCCACGACAGCCATTTCCCGACCATTAAGGGTACCGTCACCTATTCCATAAGTACCATTATCTGTTATAATTTTAACAGTGACAAAATTACGACCAGGGCTACAGACAAAAACTTTAATATCTTTAATTTTCATAGGTAAATTGTTTTTAAAAATCTTATGCTTTTATTCTTGCTATTTACTTCTCAAAAAAATCTTAGTAACTTGTACCTCGGATATTTTAAAAAACTCCATATTAAGAATAGTCTATTATTTTTTACGCTAAAATCTACTCCTTTTTAGGCGCAGTTCCCGCACCAACAGTTGCCTCTTTAAACCAAACCTCTGCATAACATCCGTTCGCGTATTGCTTTACGATATCTCCATCATAAGTTTCGGAACCCGTGCTCCAAACCATATTGTCTTCTGGATTTTTACCATTGGTTTGATTATAGGCTCCTTGCTTGAAATTTTGCATTTCGCCAGTATAGGCATTTTCGCGTTCTACTCCATCACGACCAATAGAAGCATATAAAGTCCAAATTTGTTGCGGAATATCTTCTTTCGTTGAAAAATTTGATTTTATTAGACTTTTTGTAAAGGTTTTAGTTTCATGACCTTTACTTTTAAAAGTAAGGTACATGATACCTTTGTACACATTTATTTCATAACTGAATTCTTCACCCAATGCAATGCCGTCTTTAGGTTCTTCTGGGTATGTATTTGGACTTGTACCAATAACAGACATATCATTTCCCCAAACTGCTGTTGAGAAATCCCATCTTCCAGAATTATCATCACCCGCTGTATTTATTTCATAATTCCAATACACAGAACCTTTTGTTTGGCCAGGAAATTTTTTGTAGAAGATTTTTAAAGGCTCGTTTTCGTGGCCATCTTTCCCATGAATTTGACCAACTACAACTGCGTAGGATGCAGCAACCCTTGCATCACCCGAAGTAGATACATGTTGTACTTTTAATGTTCCTGTTAGCTTACCACCTTCCATCGGTGTCCATTTTGCCCGTTGTCCTAACTCTGTTCTTGTATTACTCGAAGTTCTTGAGGTGATACCCGAATTTGGTGTTTTATAGACTACCCAATCCGTTTTTCCATCATTTTCAACATAGAAAAAATCTTTTTTCTGAAAACCTACCAATTCATTAGATTGTGTGCCGTCTCCACAAAGAATACTCCATTCATCCATAAATGTAATGATATCGCTAGGAGCTTTAGCAACAGTTTCTTTTTTTACAGTATTAAAGCAACTCGCCATTAATAGTGTAAGTCCTGCAATTGATAGAATTTGCCATGCTGATTTCATATTTGTATGTCTATTTTGTTAGTTCACTAATGTTTGTTTTTTCTAATATTTATTCTTTTAAACCAAATAACAAGAACTTGAATAGCAAAGATTCTTATTGGTGCGCCAGATTGGCGCACCAATCTGGCGCACCAAATATAATCATATTTGATAATAAACAAAATTATAAACTCAAAAAAGAAAAGAGGATGATAAACATGTGTTGAGGAAATACAAATGGTCCCATATCAGAAGTCCTAATATAGTTTCATTTTAACGCTAAAAAGCAATCTAACTGCCTTGAGTACTTAGAAGAAGTAATCTTCTCTATCTCGTTTAAAACAATATTATTATGTTAGTTCCTCAGCATACATCAATAGTTGAGCCCTACTTAAAAGTCGTTACAAAATTCGATCAACAATTCGAAGTGAAATTCCATTTTCTTTACAGCTTCTTCGGGGTTTTTATCTCTGATAGCCTGGAGAATAGCTTCATGTTTATTTATTTCAAAAATAAATCCCTCCTCATTAGAAACTCTAGTTTTCTCAAAAACGGAAATGATTTTAGGGGTAATTTGCAGCATTAAATCATGAATAGAACTATTCTTACTGGCTTTAACTATTGCTAAATGAAACAATAAATCTTCTTGCAAAGCATCTCCCCCGCTTAATATTTTTGTTTTATACCTGTTGAAAGCTAATTCTATATTCTTTAAATCTACTTCTGTTCTTCTAGTAGCTGCTAAATAAACCGATTTAGCTTCCAACATTAACCTTGTTTCCACTAAGGATAGAAAATCTTTCTTTTCTAAAGTTATAATGTCTTCTATAATACCATTCAAGGCTATATGCCCAATATCTGCAATAAATGTTCCTGAATGTGGTACTGAATTTACCAAGCCATAAAATTCAAGTTTTTCAATTACCTCAACAACAATTCTTCTACTTACCTTAAATTGTTCAGACAATACTCGCTCAGAAGGAAGTTTATCTCCTGACCTTAAATTCCTTAAATTAATATAATCTCTAATTTTTGAAATTATAGTATTATGAACTTCAACATTGTCCTTAATTCTTACAGGCTTCGATTTCATTTAGTAAATTATATATAGTATCATCCTTTTGAATGACTAACTATTCATACTACAAAATTAATTAAAAAAAACGTAAGTCAAAATGACTACGGATTTGACCCCCCTTAGAAGATGGTTTTAAGGTTCATTAACACCTACTCCTTCACTATTTAGCTACTTGTCCCTGTGTTCTATAGAGATACACTCTGTGAGTCTAAACAAATATTTTAAAAACGTATGCTAATAATACAATCTGAAGTCTAGTAACTTGCAGAGGTTGTAATGCTTTTGAAACATCAATTCTACGACTTCCTTAAAATCATCGTTCTCTTGGTACAAGCTAAAAAAGACTCTGTCAATAGTTGCTACACTAGAAATTGCATCCTGCTTCGCTCCATATCCTGATATTGCTCTTGCTCCAGTAACATCTAAAAAATACTGGGATTCCTCATCTGTTAAGTCTAAGATTTTTTCATTGGCAAAGTGTATCACTTTCCCACTCATTTTACCTTCAAAAATTTCTGCGATTTCCTCAATACTATAATAATAGTCATTCAACAGCACATTATTAGGCTCTCCTGACATCACGAGATAAATAATTTCGTAATCTTTAAAATTGTGATCTTCATACAACAAGTCATTCAAGCTCTGTTCTAATCCTTCAATAGTATCACAAGTTTTATAAATACTTGCAATACCTTGGTTTAAGGCGATATCTTCCAAAGTATTCACCACTTCCGTAGTGCTATCAACATCTACATCCGGAACGGCTTCAAGACAGAAAATAAATTTTTCAATCTCCATAAAGGTCTGCTTTCAATTTAAATATAATTGGCAAAATTCCTCTATTGAAATGGTTTTAACAAATAAATTAGCTACTTCTATTTAAGACTAAATGCTACCGTTTCACCAGGTTTAAGCGTCATGTTCTTTTTCGTTGATTTATTTCTAAACGATAATTGAGACTCTTTTTCTCCGATAGATTGTACGGTTAGCAAATTATCTTTAAGAATAACCACTACATCGGAAGCTTGGGTAAATTCTAATTTAATGTTTTCAAACGCTAACTTCCGTACAGAAAAAAGTAGTGTTTTAGATTCTTTTGATAAAGAGCTTGGTTTAGTTCCGTCTATAGTCCAAAATGAATCATTCAATACCCATCCCTTAAAATCAGGCTTGTCTTTCTCCTCATCAATTCTGTTGGCATAGCCCTGGTATGGGCATAGAATAGTAATAAAACTAAATACATTCTGATCTCTTTTAGTAACTACAGCCCATTGCTTGCCGCGTGTTCCTGAAGTAGTAACCGTATCTGTCTTTTTTAGTTGATAGATATCTAATCCCGATGCTGTATCAAATGTTGAACGGATTAAATTTGGTGATTCTTCTAAAGAATAATGTCCTTGCCAAACTTGCTTGTAATCATGAGCGCCATCAGATGAAAAATTATCTTTTACAATCCAAAAATCATCTTTCAAATAAATAACCTGTCTGCTATAAGCCACACCTTTATTTTCAAATCCGTCATGGCCCCCTACAAATACATCAATGTTATTGTTTGTTTCCCAGGCAATAGTTTTAGGATGCGGCAATTCTAAAAACTTACCAAAACCACTACCGCCCTGATTGGAAGTATACTGCTTACCCTGTAATTCATCATCTACTAAAGCCACGTTCTTTACCAAAGAATTTTTAAAAAATCCGTAATCACTTAATGAATAACGCACTTGATAATTAGGTAAAATAACTTTGCCATTTGCCATGGCTTGAACACCCAACATATCTCCATGTTGATGGTCTGGTTTCTTTTCATCTAAGCCTGCTGAAATTATCATCATTTTATCTTCAGGCTTCCAACCCTCCCGCATCACATAATAACCTGTTTTAGGAAACTCTAGCGATTTCATCGTTGGGGATTGCGCTTCAATATTATCTAACATTTCTAATTGCGAATTGCTCACAAACCAAAACATTTTACGTTCCACATGGTCATTAGCAAAATAACCGATTTTAGGGGATTCGAATAATAAATAACCTAAGGTTAAAGCTCCAGAAACATCATTACTTTCTGCCCAAGGATCATCTGTATCGTCGGACAATACAGGTGCTGATTTATCTGGATATGAAATTTTCGTTAATGTAATGAATAGTGATTTTAAGCGTTCTTTCCAAAACGGTTTAACCGATAACTTGCTTATTTTTGCCAATTGATACACATAAAAATAGGTGCCAATATCACTCATATGATAGTGTACAGAACGTTCAAACTGAAAGCCATCATCATTAATTTCATTGGCCATATGCTCTTCTAATAAGGACATAGAATGTTCATACCAGGTACTTGTGTCCTGAAAATCATTGAACAATATGGAAATCATCGCAAGAGCAGACATTCCTCTTGTTTGATGGTTTCCAGAAGCAAACTCAGAGTTATGTTTGTACAGGTGAGCTCCGTGCTGCAGTAGAGTCGCTATTGTGGTTAGTTGGTCTTTATCGGTATACGCTTCTTGCCCCAAAAACATGGTGTGTATTTGCAACCAATTAAGTACCCTATACCCCGAACGAAAAACTTCGTACACGCCATTACCATCTTCAATTTTTTCAAATTGATTTGCCTTCAAGGCTTCATTTAAAGACTGTAATTGATTTTTAAAATAGGTAATATACTTAGGATCTTTATCTTCATAGTAGTATTGAAAAGCTACATCTACCATCTTATGCTGGCGTGCTAAATGGCGTAAAGCATATGCATTTACCGGTTTTCCATTTAGATAATTAAAAGGGAGTTTCCATTGCGCAGGTCCTGAAAATTTCCCCATATGATCCTTTGCATTCTGTTCATGAGATTTTTCTGCACCACTATTGCTATTATTATATTTCTCAAACCGAGTCTCAAAATCATTCCAATCATAAAAATAACGTTCAGCAAATTTATCTCGGAAATATTGTGCTAAAACAGCTTCTGTGATTGGTCCTTTTTCACTCAATTTTGCTTTAACTTCTGGCGCTAAATAATTAACTAAATCAGTTGTTGCAATTATTTCATTGGTAGGTATGTGCTGTGAAAACCCCAGTCCTGAAACTAAAAAAAATAGGATATAATATATTTTAGAAAAATTCATAAAGCGCGTTTCTAGTACATTAATTTTTGTTTCAGATTTTGCTCTATTCTAATTTCTCCTGAATTTGAAATAGTATTATTCACAGGCTTCTGACCTTTCTCACCCCATAAAACAGCAATTTCTTTTACTGGATTGTCTTTGAAAGTGTTTTCTGTAAAATCTACATTTACGATACCGTGATTTTGAATTAAAAGGCCGCTCTCATCTGCCTTACCACAATTGGTAAACGTATTATTTTTCAATACTAAATTTCCTCCGATAGTAGACTCATCATAACCTCCTCGATAATAATTTAAAACTGAAGATTGAACCTGATCAAAGGTAGAATTCGTGATAAAAACAAACTCTGCATTATAATCGCCTTTTGCATCCGTCTCCGTATTTAAAAGAATCCCCGTTAAACAATCTTTAATACTACTGTTGTCTATTGCTATCGTATCTGCAAAGGATGCTTTGTAGGCTTTAATAACACTTTTAAACTTTGAAATCTCTGTGTTTTTTATAAAAAGGTTGAAGGCTTTAGACATGTTTTTATCCAAGGTAACTATCGCATCTTGTGTTTTGTCTCCTTTTATACTTATGTTTTCTAAATTTAATATTCCTTTAGGGTGCATTTCAAACCCTGTAATTCCTGTAGCAAATCGCAATTCGGCTTTCTTATCTTTATCCGAAGAAGTAATTGTTATATTTTTATCAATTAACAATGTAGTGTTGATTTTATAAACTCCAGATTTTAAAGATAAAATGTCTCCAGAATGTGCGCTCTTAAGTTTAGATATCAATGATTTCGCTGAGCTTACCGTTATTATTTTAGGGGTATAATTGGATGCTTCTGTTGAAAACCATTTAGAACCATAAAGATTTTTTTGAACTAAAACTTGGTTTCCTGATACTGGTAAGCTTATTGCTCCAATACTATTTTGTTTTTGCCTATCCGCTCCGAAAAGATCTGATTTAATAGTTTCAAAATCGAAACCATGAAATACATCTTCTTGGTTTTTTGTAGGCACATAAAGATCTTCTGATACTTGTTTTACCTCGAAAACTTTAGTACTAATTCCATCACTAGTAACACCACTTTTATTTTCGCTATTTAAAATATTATTTTTAAAAGTCACACCCCCAACATCATCATAATTTACAATCAGGTATTGATCTTCTTCATGATTATAAACTAAATTATTAGCAAGAAGCATGCGTTCTGGTCTTGCTGAACGAATTTCTGAAGCTGGCAAAACATCCTTTTTATCAATATTAGTTCCTACTCCAAATTGAAAAGGAGACTTACAATCAATATACGTGTTGTACGCAACAACAACATCTGTAACTTGGTTGTAACGGTTTAAAGGAGATTTTGGAATACCATTCATAACCGCAAGGGCACTTCTAAACTCATTTCCTTTAATCTTATAGAAGTAGTTATTGGTAATCCAATGTCCTGTATTTATGACACGAATACCTCCGATAAATTCAGAGTTATCATTTCCTATAAAGACATTACCATCAATAGTACAGTAGTTCCCATGTCTTAACACTAAAGAGCCTTCACTCTCAAAGAAGATATTATTTCTGTAGGCGTTAAAATTAGATTTATTTGAAATTATCTCCACTTCTCCATTACATCTGTCGAAAAAATTATTGGAAACATTAGTATAAGAAGGTGTCATTGAAGTATGACTACTTCCTATCTGCAAAGTTTCCCCGTGAGGTCCTCCTTTACGAGGTCTTGGTCCGAAATGATTATAGACAATTTGATGGTGATTATTTACATGTTCATTCCCTTTCAAGAATACCCTTACTGTAGGTCCAAAATTAGATTTACCTACAATATTACTGTGATCTAGTTGATTATGTCTCCCCCAAAATTCAATCCAATGGTCAGATACTTCTCTGTTTGGTTGTGTAAACTCATCGATTACAACATTTGTAATCCTACTGTGGTTTGCAATAGAATCCTCATTTATTTTAAATTGAATCACACTGTTTGAAGGCGTGTATCCATTTTTAAAATGCAAATCTTTAACCACAAGATACTTCCCTCCTAGCCTCAAATTAGAAACCCCTTCTATAGTAACTTTACCTGCGGTTTCTGCACGTAAGGTAATAGGCATTTCTTCTGTGCCTTCACCATAAAACTTAATTTGAATATCTTTCCAAACACCATTTTTAAGAACAATTTCATTTCCAGCTTTCGCCTTGGAAATAGCTTCCTGCAATTCTTTTGGCGTGCTTACTTTTAAAGTTTGTGCTGCTATTTTTTCTTGGTAAGAAAACAATGTAAGTGATAAAAATAAAAGGATACAACTTTTTTTCATGCTATTTGGTTTATGTAAAATTCTCAATGAATATGGTTTGAAAACCGCCCCCGTAAATCGATATTAAGAGCACTGGAGATCTTATCTAATTGGTTTTCCAAACTGGTTTACCAAATATACTGATATTTGTCGTATTATCGAATTTTTAACTTTTATTTCAACTATTTATAATTCTGCAAAGTAGAATTTAAATTTATAACAAAAAAGTTCACTGTTCCATAGTATAAAATACTAAAATAGTCCTCTAAAAACTTAATTAAATTCACTGAAATTTCAATCCCATGAATCATAATCATTACAGCAATTATAAAAATTTTATTTAAAAGACTACAGGGCTAACTATTTTAAATTCAGATGTATTAGGAGTAATTAAAAGTTTTATAAGAGTATTTTATACAGCTTTGCGTAGCGACCTTTATCGACTAATCATATACCATGAAAAACCTAACTAATCTTTTAGAATATCAAGTAAAAGATTTACTAGATATTGAACTGCAATTACTCCAAGTTCTCCCAAATATTATATTCTGTGTTACAGACAAATACCTTTTAGAACTACTCCATATACATTTGCAGGAGGCTACCGTTCAAAGAAATAAAATTGAACACGTCGCACAAGAACTACAAATACTACATACAAAACAAACCTCGGAGGTAATGACAAGTCTAGTAAAGCAGACCAATCTATTCTTGCGTAAAAAAATCAAATCAGAACTCAAAGATGCGGGGATTATTGCCGAGATACAAAAAATTGAGTATTACAAAATAGCATGCTATGATATTGCTCTAAGCTACGCCAAAGAGCTCAAATTAATTTCTATAACTTCTTTATTAAATGATACGCTAAACCAAGTATACGAGATTAATGAAAGCTTAACAGATTTAGCAGAAAATCATATAACTAAAAAGGCTTCAATTAACTTTTAACGTCCAATTATAGAAAATAGCTTAGTTACCTTTTATTATCAATTATTTTTTTAAAATTATCTCTATAATAAGAAGGCGTCATTCCAAATTTATCCTTAAACAATTTAGAAAAATAGCTTCTACTTGTTATTCCTAATAAAAACATAACATCCGCAATAGAATTCTCTTGCTGAATCAATAATGCTTTGCTCTGCTCTAAGCGTTTGTCTTGAATATACTGGTGAATAGTTTGCTTGAAAAAATATTGAAAGCCGTACTGTAACTTACTTTGATTTAATCCCACCTTGGATGATATTACTTTTAAGTTTTTATAGGTAGCCACGTCAGTGTCTATCAGAATAATAGCCTCTCTTACTTTTTTTACTTCAGAAATACGGAGTAAGGTACGCTTACTTTCGTTCTTTAAGTCGTCTTCATATTGAATTATTTGTTTCGTCAATATCTCATAAGACTTACCTTCTAGAAAAGTTTTCTTAAGAAAACTTCCATGCTGAAAATCCTGTATCTCGGTAAATAAGGTTGCTAATTCTAGACTATAAAACCCATCATAATAAAAAACGTTATCTGCTTCTTCATCTCTAAATAAATCCTGTAACCTATATGAAAGACTATCAATCTCACACATATAGTGTTCCAAAAAGTTCAGGCGATCTATTTCTAAACTATAAAATATGGTTTTCTGGTTTTTTTTGAAACATAATATATGTCCATTATGCTTACTACTAGATACAATTGCATTTTGATATTGCACAATAGAATGCCTGTGCTTATCTTCTGCAAACTTATGCTCTAAAGTGCCTTCAAGACAAAATAAAAATTTTAGGGGATGTACCTCATTTATGACAAATTGAATTTCAAAATCTTCCTTGAACTCACAATTATAGATAAAAATACCCATGTTATTTTTAAAGTTCACTCCCATTATTTCACCACTACCGTAATGGGCTGGAACCGTTAGAATAAACTGATCACATTTTTGAACATACTTTGTATCTAATGCAATAGCAATATCGTTAATAACATCTTTTAAGGGCAAAGAATTAACCACAATACGTTTCATAACTACGATTAAACTAATTTAATGATTACTGAAAATAAAGCTCAAAAAATTAATACCTTTAAACATATCACCCTATAAGCTAACCGAATATAAAAAAAATAAACTTAATATTTTTTTCTAATGTAGGTTGAAAATAAATTCCTTCTTACTTGGTTTCGAAATCTCTTTCACCCAACTAACTGTAATTAAGCGTTCTAAAGAATTTTTAAGTAAATTAAAGCTAGTTGGTTTTGTTAAATAAATATCCGCTCCGAAAGCATAGGCTTCTTGAATATCTCTGTCTGAATTGGAAGTAGAATAAATACTTATTGGCAACCCTTTTAATCTTTCATTAGCTCTTATTTCCTGCAAACACTCTAAACCATTCTTCTTAGGCATGTTTAAGTCTAAAAATAAGAAATTAGGCATTTCATTCAAGGAACAATTCAAATAATTCATTAATTCCATACCGTCTTTAAATTGAAATAATTCCAACCCTAAATTTAAAGACTCAAATGCTTCTTGAAATATATATCTATCATCTTCATCGTCATCTGCAATGGCTATTTTTCGAAATTGTGAATTCATAAAGTATTCTTTTAACGATTTAACTAGGTACTACGTGCCAAGCTAATGGCTAAGTTCATAAATCCTTGACGCTAATCTCACGATTATTATACCTGGACTTTTCATCATTAAAAGACTAAACTCTACGGATTATAGTCTCATTTCTTCGAGATTCGTAGTTTATTTAAATCTCAATGCTACAAGATTCAAAAAAGTCAATTTAGTAATAACAAAATACGACTACAAAGGCCTAGTTATACAAACCACTCATAAAAATTAGACACACCGAGAGTCTATACTATGAGGGCATTATCTTAATAAGTTAATTATAATCGTTATGTTCCCATGCAAAGAAAACCATTTAGTCAGTGCTCTGTTAACAAAATGCAGTTAATAATGGCAAATATTGGAAGTATACCAATCTCGTTGAATTTCAAGATTTTTTGTTTTCAACGAGGTGTTTACGGATTAAAACTTCTTTAGAATAGTTCGTCCCCAATTTTATTTAAAAAATAACAATTGCAATATTATTAATTTAAATAAACTATTTTCTTTACTAAAAATATTAGAGATTGAAGACTCTGGTAATGTACGTATCTATAATTTCTTCCGTAACATCATTTTAAGTATTTAAAACTAGCGCTTAAAATATTAAAGCGCCGTATAACTATCCTTTATAATTTGATAGGCCAACCGTTCACTAGCAGAGAGTTTGTATTTACTACGGGTATGCTTGTAGGGGTTTGGAGTAGGAACCTCTTTCTTGTCAATAGCGTTAAATACTGCTGGATGTACATAATAGTTTTTACATACCGACGGCGTGTTCCCCAATTCTTCAGCAACCATTTTGATTACGATATTACTAAATTTCTTCCGCGCACCCTTTGCTTGGTCTTTTAGAGCATAATCATAACATTCTATAGCTAACCTACTCCCTGACCATGTTCTAAAGTCTTTACTAGAAAAACCATCACCCATAAAATTATTAATATAGGTATTGACCTCTTCGCTATCAACATCTTGAAATAGTCCTGCTTTATCCTTATATCTAAAGATTTCGTAACCGGGTAGATTCGCTGTTTCTTTTATAAAAGGAATTAAATCTACATCATCAATATGCACTTCTCTTTCTTGATTACTTTTGCCCTTATATTTAAAAACTAACTCATCACCTTCAAAATTTAAATGCTTTCTGCGTAAGGTGGTTAAGCCAAAAGTTTCGTTGGCATTGCGATACTGTTTGTTGCCTATTCTTACACCGTATTCATCTAAAATAAGAATAATTAAAGCTAATAGCTTCCGCTTATTCCACTCTTTTGCTTGTAAATCTTTATAGGCTCTTTTTCTAATTTTAGGTAAGTGATCCGCAAAATCTAGCATCTTTCTAAACTTTGCCTCTTGCCTATTCTTTTCATAGACCGAATGGTAAATATATTGCTTTCGGCCTTTTAAATCCCGTCCGATAGCCTGTATATGTCCGTCGTCAAAACGACAAATATTAACCTCAGACCACATGGGCGGTATCACAAGGTTTCGCAGTCTCTTTACTGTTCTTTCATCTTGAATTTTTGAACCATCTTCATTATAAAAAACAAAACCTCTCCCCTTCTTTTTTCTTGAAATACACATGGCAGAATCGTCTACTTCTTGAATTTTAATCATGGGGGAGAGGTTTTTTATAAGTATTAGAGAAATCCACTTAAAATCTTTGTCCTAAGCTATTATTCATACTTAGCGCATTCATCGTTTCTTCTGTCTTTGGGCTTCTGATACTGCCCATGGCAACTTTTAAAGATTGAAATTCTTTTACGCAAGACAAATTGGTAATCACTAGTGTGTCTAGCTCAATTCTATCTACTAAATGATGATGATCTTTAACAGCAACAGCCTCATCAATAAGTTTTAATAAATTTCTATTGGTATAGTCACAATCAAGAATTAGAATGTTTATATCTCTTAATTCATCCAAACCATTGGCTAATACTAATGTGTCATAGTTAGAAAGTAAAGATTTCTTAAACGCACTAATCTGATTTTTTCTTCTTAACGTCTGTTCTTTTAATAACTGTAATTGTTCTTCTATAGTGGAGTTCATAATTGTAATTTTTAGATATTCAAATCTAAGCCCGGATTTTATGTGTTATTAATCGGTTCACTTTTTTTTTGAATCTTATCGCTACAAAAAAAAGCCTTGAGATGGCTCTCAAGGCTTTTCTAAATATGATTTAAAATCTAATGCTGTTGCATCTTTTCTTTCTTCTTTCTCAGCTGTCTTTCTAGCTCATTGATCGTTTCGCTAATAGAACTTTCAAAGTTGTCATGACTAGACTCCGCAAATAAACGGGGCCCAGGTAAACTTAAGCGAATGTTGCAAATTTTCCCTGTTTGATCAGAGGACGTATTTTCATCCTTGAAAAAGACATCAGCCCTAATCAACATGTCATATTTCTCTTTTAAATTATCTAATTTTTGTTTTGCCATTGCTTCTAATCGATCACTGGAAGCGACATCATGGTATTCATATATTATTTGCATAATTCTCTTTTTTTATTTATCACAATTTACCATCCAACCAATTCCGTATTGGTCATTACACCTCCCAAAATGTCCCCATTCTCGTTCTCTAAATTCATGGTGAATTTGCCCTCCACTTGCGAGTGCCTTAAATATTTTTTCTGCTTCCTCTACAGTATCTAAATCCACACTCATGTGAATTTGATTTCCGTTATTTATTGGAGTGTCTGGAGACGCATCATAAGCCATAAAATTGACTCCTTTACCTTTTAATTCTGCGTGCTGTAATTTCTTCCGATAATTGCCGGGAACATCTATTTTTTTATCCTCGTAGGTTTGACGATTTTTAATTTCTGCGTCAAATAAATCCCCATAAAAACTAAGGGCTTCTTGACAATTGCCATTAAAGGCTAAATATGCTTGTACGTTCATGATTTTAAGTTTTTCACTAAATTAGAGAGAACATAGTCCTTGTTTTAGCTCGAAAGAAATTAGTTTTGATGCGTTCCAATAACACCATATTTGGCTCTTCATAATTATACAATTTACCCTCAAGAAATAGTACCTAGAAGATAAAGGCTTTATATAATAAGGTATAAAATTAAGGTCTTTATAGCGCGTTGTTTATTTTTTATACTTCTCTTAATAAAAAGAATTTCATTGCGTCAATAAAATCGGTAATCAAGCTAAATAATAAGGGACTAGCTTTCTAATTTTGTGGTAGTAATAATTAAAACAATACACATATGAAAACTTTAAAAACAATATTATTAGGAGCAATACTTTTTACCTCTTTCAGTGGATTTTCTCAAACTGAGAAAGAAGCAAAAATCATGAAAGATGCAGAAAAAGTAAAAATGAAAATGGTAAAAACAGATAAAGGCTTAAAAACGTTCATGGACAATTCTACGGCGTATGTCATTTTTCCAAATGTTGGCGAAGGTGCATTCATCATTGGTGGAGCTTCTGGAAACGGAGTCGTTTATGAAAATGGAAAGCCAGTAGGTTTAGCAGACCTTAAAAAAGTAGATATAGGTTTACAAGCTGGAGGACAAGCACTTTCTGAAGTTATCTTTTTTGAAACGGAAGAAGCCTTTGCTAAATTTAAAGATGATGAACTTACTTTTTCTGCAGAAGCATCTGCTGTAGTCTTAGAATCAGGAGCCTCTAAGAATGCAGACTATAGTGATGGTGTCATTGTATTTGCAATGCCAAAAGCTGGAGTTATGGCCGATCTATCTGTTGGTGGACAACGTTTGAGTTATGATTCTTTTGATAACAGTTCAGATAAATAATTCCCTATAATTTATAGTTAAAAAGGCGGTCTAATTAGACCGCCTTTTTTTATGCCCAACGAATTTTAAGAGTATAAATCACCCTCTAAACTATTTTAACAAAGTACTTTTTTTAGCGTCAAAAAGTGTTTTGATTGTTTCAAATTCTTCTAGCGACCAGGCTTAGTTTTGACCAAAATTAAAAACAATTTATAAATTTTAAACACATAAAAATTATGAAAAAAGTAGTAGCATTATTAGTATTTATGACAGCAGGATCATCTCTATTTGCGCAATCATGGTCTGACAAATTTCAAATTGGTGTTAAAGGTGGAGCAAACTTTGCTACCGTAGCTGGAGACGATTTTGATAGTCCAGACAGTAGAACAAGTTTTTACGCTGGTCTTGTTGCAGAAGCGCCATTAACAGAAACACTATCGATACAACCAGAGGTATTTTATTCTGGACAAGGTTTTGATTTAAATGATAATGCCAATGGAGCAGATGCAGAATATCAATTAGATTACATTCAAGTTCCTGTATTGCTTAAGGTGTATTTGGTAGACGGATTGAACATTCAAGCTGGACCTCAATTTGGTTTTAAGGTGAATGAAGAAGTAGATTTTCAACCAACAAACGACGATGGTGATATTGATACAGATGCCGTGAGAGATTTCGATTTTCAATTAACTTCTGGTTTGGAATATAAGTTTGCAGAATCTTTCTTTATTCAAGCAAGATATACCTACGGATTTTCTGAGTTGATTAAAGACACAGATGTACATAATTCCTATTTCTCTGCAGGTATCGGATACATGTTTTAAGAAGATTGCGCAAAAATGCATTGCGTTAAATTTTAAAGCTAATGAAGTAATCTCTCCAAATAATCATTACTAATTTTATAGTATACAAAAATTAATAATCTAAAAAATTAAAGATATGAATACGACACAATTAGAAGGAAAATGGAAACAAGTAAAAGGTCAATTCAAACAAAAATACGGTGATTTAACCGATAATGACCTAACCTATGCCGAGGGAAAGTTTGACGAAATGATTGGAAAACTTCAAGAGAAAACTGGTAAGAAGAAAGAAGAACTTGAAAAAGAAATTCAAGAATTGTAAAATTCTAACTCAGATAGAATTCTTTTTCAGTATAGCACGCTTACTAAAGCGTCTATAATTATGTTGAGACGAATGTATACCCCACCAAAAAGTAATTTTTGGTGGGGTATTATTTTATAATTTATTTCAAAGAAGTCCAGGTTTTACATTAGTTCATGTATTTCTTATATACCAACCTACCATAATACGCAATGAATAAAAAGCATACAAATGGTAGTAAGAATGAAAAATTCACTTCCGTGACCCCAGCAATTTTTATATCGTTTACCTTATTACCTCCTAGATCTATAATCATTCCTTGAAGTTTAGGCATTAACGCCCCTCCTACAATTACACTATTAATCGTACTATAATTAATTAGAAAGTATTTTAGTAATTGTTTCTAGCTGAAGATTTATTTTAAAATGATCTGAAGGTTGCCCTTTCTTCGTTTTTTCAAAAATTTGAGCCCAAAGTTGGTATGCTGTATTTTTAGATTTTTTAAATTCCTGACAGACAAGCGCATACTGTTTTAAACGATCATGACTAATATCAGCTAAGGCTAGTTCATCTGCGCTTCTTAGTTTATAAAAATCGTGAATCATATCAAATCCGGACCAAGAGTTAAATTCTTCAAGGCTTAGGTTTTGCGCTTCTAATTGCAACTTGATACTTTCTATATCATCAGAATTCTCTATTAATAGTTCTTTTCCTGTTTTATTCAGCATAGCTTCTGAAAATTCAACAGGCCAATCGTCTGGTAAAAATCGTAATCGGACTAACTCTTTCAAATGCCACTTTGTAAAATCCCTATAATTTTTAGTAGTCAATATATCTTTATCCCAAACCCCTGTTGCTCCTGATTCTTTTAAATAGGCATATTCTTGCTCATATAATGGGAACAAACTGTTGAAATTTTTAGCAGACGCAATAACCACCGTTTCTACTTCAAACTCAGATGTAGACTTAATGGTTAAGATTTTATACGCAGGAGCGTAAGCTGCTAACGAGGGTGTTTGTATATTGAACAAAGTATTACCTTGATCACTTGTTCTCACCCCAGTATCATTAATATGCATGTGCCCACCAAAATGAATCTGTAGGCCCGCATCTGCAAAAGTTTGTGCCACTTCCTCGTTTGGAACGCGGTGCAGTTGCATTTTAGAAGTACCAAAAAATTGTTTGAATTCATCCGAAGCATCATCATTAAAATCTACCATAGGATAGTGGCTAAAGGCAATTAACACTTTCCCTTCTTGCTTTGCTAACTCTGCTACTCTTTTTACCCAAGAGATTAAATGAGACTTTTGTAAAAGCACATTATTATACCCGATACTCGCCCCTGAAAAATCTTTAGGGTTTGTAGATGCTTCTGTTAATTCTTTATTAGGGACATATACATTGGCATCTATTGCCAAAAGCCAAACACCCTCAGTAGGTTCCACTAAGTAACTAGCATCAGGATGTACGTTATAAGCATCAATAGGATATATTCTTTGTTTTAAATCTGATGCCGATTTTGCTTTGTCAAAACTATATTCTTCATAAGCATAGGTAGAAAAAGGGGTCTCCCAATACACATATTCTTTCTGTGGGTAGAACCCAAAAGAAGACATTTCATTCAAAATATCAGCATAGCCCCATTTTTTAATTTCTGAGGTGATAATTGGTCTTAGCTCTCCCGCTACAGGTTCCTTTAAATTAGTAACGGCACTGGTAATTATTTGTTCCCTACCTCCTATTCCTAAAAAATCTGATTTACCCGCTTCTTGGGTAAATGGTTTTACAGGATCATGATTTCCGGTTGTTGCAAAGAAGAACATTCCATGCTTTTTAGTATAGGTATCCAATATTTTACGCAGCCCTTTTACATGAACAGGTTGCCCGTCATCACTAAAATCTCCAGGCAAGGCAACATATTTAATTCCTCTAGTTGCGATATCATCTAAAGCTTCTATAAATGCAAAGTAGTTTTCGTTAAATATTCTGGTGGACTTTAATTGCGCATTCATTGTCCTGATATTTACAAAGGTTTCCGTATTTGGAATCTTTATCCCTTGGTAATCGGCATCTTCAAAATGTGCATAAATATCTTGAAAATGTGCATCTGCTATAAAGGCAATTTGAACATCCTCGACACTTTTTTCTACCGTCTCATCTGCACAAGAAAGTATTGACAATAGTAAGACTGCTAAAATAGTCCGCCCTATTAGTTTCAATGATAACCTGTTCATTTTTTGGCTGTTTCTTTTGGAAACGCATAGCTCTTTTTCCATCCTCCTAAATCTATCAACACTTGATCTATCATTACTCCTGGATCTACCATCCATATTTTCAAGGTATGTTTCCCTGCTCTATCTACAATTTACTTAGCAGCTTTTACTGATGCATTTTTAAGTGCATTCTCTTTCCATTCATCACTACGTCCTAAGGTCTGAGAATCTACTAAAACCGGCGCTGCATCATCAATAGCAACGGCACAGCGTACGCCAATCCCAGCGTGTGGCGCATGGGTAAGCACTGCTTGTAAATTTACAGCTACTTCTCCAAAGTTAAAAGTATAAAAGTCATATTCTAAAACAGGGCTATTTGCCTTAATGGCCTCTAAATTCACATTTGGCGTTGCATTTCTAGGCAAAGCCGTAATAACCTTGTTCGTATAACCAATTCCCTCAAACAACGGCCAATCTGCTTCATTATCTGTTTTTTTTCGCGTGTAATTCTCCGCATTTACGGATAGCTATTCTAGTTTTTTATAATGCCTTCTTAATTTTAATATTTCAAATTCAGGATTGTATACAGATATATTACTATTTTTATTTACTATGTTTACTAAATTGCACATTTTCTTTAGTTAAAATCTCTATTGGTGAATAAATTCTTTCGTCTAATTCTTTTTTATCTACTAAAAAATCAACCATTAATTTAATAGCTTCATATGCTTCTTTAAAGGGTTGTTGGGAGATTAAAAAAGCTACTTTTTCATTTTCTAAACATTTTACATTTTCTTCAGTACCATCAAAACCAAGAAGCACTAAATCTTTGATTTTTGTATCATTAATGGCGTTTACAAAACGAAATACACGACTATTAGGAACATAAACCCCTTTTATATCAGGATTTTCAACAAACATAGTCTTTAATTTTTCTGCTAATACCTCGGTATTTTCTAAATCAACTAGGTTGATATTTAAGAGCGGTACGCTGAGTTTATTCGATGAAAAATAATCCTCAAAACCTTTTATTCTCTTGTAAATAGCATGGTTATTGTCAAGGTTCGCTCTGGTTTGCATAATAGCAATGGCGCTTTTCTCCTTTAAGGAGAGTTGCATTAATTTCCCTGCCAGAAATCCGCTCATATAAGCATCTTGCCCTATAAATGAAATATTATTACACCCCTCTAAATTAATATTTAAGAACACATAAGGAATCTCTTTATCATCCAATTCTTTTGCCAAAACTTTAGTGGCAGACCCAAACAATGGAGCCAACAATAAGGCGTCAGGTTTTGAGGCAATTACTTCTTTAAATTGGCGCACATAAGAAGTTTCATCAAATTGATTAAAACTAAAATAAGAAACACTAGCACCAATTTTTTTAACCTCCTCTTTAGCTTTAAGAATACCCAGCATTGGTGATTTCCAAAATGTATTCCCCGCATCATAATCAGGAATCAATACCGCAATTTGCACTCTTTTATTCAATGCTAAAGAACTAGCTATGGCATTGATTTGAAAATCATGCTTGGCTATAATGGCCTTTATTTTAGCCGCCGTTTTTTTTGAAACTCCTCCCCTTTCATGAATTACTCTATCTACAGTCCCAGCTGAAACTTTAGCTTCTTTTGCAATGTCATTAATCGTAATCATATGCTAATCTTCAAATTGGAATTATTTTTCGTGTGCGTACACAAATTTTGGTAAATATAGTGAAAATGAAAAAAATCTGTCTATATTTACGTGTGCGTACACGTAAATTTTTAATTTAGATTAAAACACACTCGTAACGCTTCATAATTAGAAGTATAACCTAAGAAAAACAACAGATAGAATGAATTTGTTTGATATAGAAAATAAAGTAATCTTAATCACAGGCGGTGGCGGCGTATTGGGCGGTGAAATGTCTAACTACCTCCTAGGTAATGGTGCTACCGTAATTGTACTTGACCGTAGAGAGGAAACCGTAAATGCTTCTTTAGAGAAATTAAAAAAAGTTAGTGCAAATGTGTTTGGTTATGTATGTAATGTATTAGATGAAACTAGCTTAAAAGAAATTGCCGATCAAATTATAGCAACACACGGTAAAATAGATGTGCTTATTAATGCAGCGGGTGGTAATATGCCCGGCGCAACAATTGGTGTAGATCAGACCATCTTTGATGTGACTATTGATGACTTTAAAAAGGTTGTCGATTTAAATTTATTCGGTAGTATTTTACCTGCATTAGTGTTTGGCAAAAAGATGGTCGAAAATAAAAAAGGAGTGATTATCAACATCTCTTCCATGACCGCACAGAGTGCTATTACACGAGTTGTTGGCTATTCTGCCTCTAAAGCGGCCATAGATAATTTTACCAAATGGTTGTCTGTAGAATTAGCCTCTAAATTCGGAGAAGGTTTACGTGTCAATGCCATTGCTCCTGGTTTCTTTATTGGCAATCAAAACAGAGATTTATTAATAGATAAAGAAACGGGTAAATACACGGATCGTGGGGAAACTATTATTAAAAATACCCCTATGAACCGTTTTGGTGAAACTGACGAATTAAATGGTACTATACATTACTTATGTGCAGATGCTTCAAAATTTGTAACAGGTATTGTAGTTCCTATTGATGGAGGTTTTAGTGCATTTAGTGGCGTTTAATTGAAAAAATAAAATTGTATGGAACAAACATGGCGTTGGTACGGGCCAAATGACCCCGTATCGTTATCAGATATAAAACAAGCAGGTGCAACAGGTATTGTTTCTGCATTACATCAAATTTCAAACGGAGAAGTTTGGGAAATTGCTGCTATTAAAGAACGTAAAGCTATTATTGAAAAAGTAGGCTTAACATGGAGTATTGTGGAAAGTATTCCTGTTCATGAAAACATAAAAACACGCTCTGGTAATTTCGAAATCTACATTGAAAATTACAAACAAAGTATTAAAAATTTAGCTTCTTGTGGCATTCACATCGTATGTTATAATTTTATGCCTGTTTTAGATTGGACCAGAACATCACTTGATTATGAAGTAGAAGACGGCTCTAGAGCACTACGTTTTGATGTCACTGCTTTTGCTGCTTTTGAACTTTACCTCTTAAAAAGACCTGGTGCAGAAAACACCTATTCAGCAACTCAAAAAACGGAAGCTAAAGCATATCTAGACCAACTATCAGCTGCTGATAAAACACAATTAATCAACAATATCATTGCTGGTTTACCTGGTGCAGAAGAAGGTTATACTTTAGAACAGTTTCAAAAAGTATTAAATACCTATGATACTATTGATGCGTCTAAACTTAGAGAAAACTTAGTTGCTTTCTTAAAAGAAATTATCCCCATTGCTGCACAAGAAAATGTAGTGATGTGTATTCACCCAGATGATCCACCTTTTCCAATATTAGGCTTGCCAAGAGTGGTTAGCACCGAGGCTGATTATGCTTATTTATTTGAACAAGTTCCACATATAGCCAACGGAATTACTTTTTGCACCGGTTCTTTAGGGGTTAGAGAAGATAATGACTTGGTTCAAATCTTTAAACGTTTTGCAGACCGTGTTCACTTTATTCACCTTAGAAGTACAAAACGAGATGCACAAGGTAACTTCTACGAAGCCAATCATTTAGATGGGGATGTAGATATGTATAGTGTGGTTAAAGAAATTCTAATAGAACAAAAACGCAGAGCTAAAGAAGGTAGAAAGGATGCCAAAATTCCTATGCGACCAGATCACGGACATCAAATGTTAGATGATTTAAATAAGAAAACGAATCCTGGATACTCAGGAATTGGAAGATTACGCGGTTTAGCCGAATTAAGAGGACTAGAATTAGGTATTAAAAACAGTTTATAAGCAATGGCTTCAATAACATCAAAGAACTTTATTACAGATAATTTTTTATTGAATTCTGATATAGCCATAAAGCTGTATCATGATTTTGCGAAAGACATGCCTATAATTGATTATCACAATCATTTATCCCCAAAGCAAATCGCAGCAAATAAGCCTATGGCAAATCTTTCTGATGCTTGGCTCAACGGCGACCATTATAAATGGCGTGCTATGAGAGCTAATGGTATCGATGAAAAATATATTACAGGCAACGCGTCACAAGAAGAAAAGTTCAACAAATGGGCAGAAACGGTTCCATATACCTTGCGCAACCCTTTATTTCATTGGACACATTTGGAGCTAAAACGTTACTTTGATGTTGATGCTATTTTACAAGAAAGTACTGCTTCTGCAATTTATGCTAAAGCGAATACTATTTTAGCACATAAAACTCCGGCGCAACTGCTTGAACAAATGAATGTAGAAGTTATCTGTACCACAGATGATCCTATTGATGATTTAGCGTACCATCAAGAAATAGCAAAACAAGGTTTTTTCACTAAAGTATATCCTACGTTTAGACCTGATCAGCTTTTCTTAATCAATAAAATATCTTTTGAAAGTTATTTAGAAAAATTAGCAAATTGCGTTTCTTTTCCTATTCACACTTTGGCTGACTTATTAAAAGCGATTCAAGAACGTGTAGATTTCTTTAATACTAATGGTTGCCGCTTGTCTGATTTTGGTCTAGAGCAAATTTATGCTTTTGACTTTTCGGATGATGAAGCCAATACCATTTTGAAAAAAAGACTTTCTGGAGACGTGCTTTCTGATGCGGAAACAAATAGCTACAAATCATGCATACAATACCATTTAAGCAGAATGTATCATGCAAAAAACTGGGTGCAACAGTTTCACTTAGGAGCACTTAGGGATAATAACACTCGTTTACTGGAGGAATTAGGAGCCGATTCTGGTTGTGATTCTATGGGCGATAATACGCATGCAAAATCTATGTCTGCCTTTTTCGGAAGGTTAGATCATGAAGGAATTCTGGCTAAAACGATTAGTTATAATTTAAATCCCTCGCAAAATGAAGTTTTTGCCACCATGATGGGAAATTACAATACCGGAGAATGTGCAGGAAAAATGCAATGGGGATCTGGCTGGTGGTTTTTAGACCAAAAAGACGGTATGGAAAAGCAAATGAATGCGCTTTCTAATATGGGATTATTAAGCAGGTTTGTAGGAATGCTTACGGATAGTAGAAGTTTCTTGTCTTTTCCAAGACACGAATACTTTAGACGTATTTTATGTGATTTACTTGCCGAAGATGTACGCAAAGGCTTAGTACCTGATGATCTGAACTTTTTAGGCAAAATGGTCCAAGATATTTGCTATAACAATGCGGTAAACTATTTTAACTTCAACTAAACATCATGAAATACTATACACTACTCTGTGTTGTTTTGGCTTTATTTATCACATCGTGTAAAGAAGAGTCTGGAACTACAACACTTTATTTAGCGCATAATTCTCCGCAGACTCACCCAGTTCACAAAGGAGCGCTCAAATTTCAAGAATCTTTAGACAAAAAATCTAATGGTACTTTAAAGATTAAAATATTTCCTGATGGTCAACTAGGGTCTGAACGTGAGGTTTTAGAGTTATTACAAATTGGTAGTGTGGCTATCACCAAAGTAAGTGCTGCCACCATGTCTAATTTTGTCCCAGAATATCATGTACTGGGTATTCCTTATCTGTTCAGAGATAAAGAGCATCAATTTGATGTTTTAGAAGGTCCCATCGGCAAATCTATTTTAGAAAAGGGAAGTAAATTCTATTTACGTGGTTTATGTTATTATGATGCAGGAAGTCGTAGTTTCTACACGAGTAATAAAGCCATTAGAACTCCTGATGATTTAAAAGGCTTAAAAATTCGTGTAATGAACAACCAAATGGCTATTAATATGGTGAATGCTATGGGAGGTTCTGCAACACCAATGGCCTATGGAGAATTGTACACAGCAATACAACAAGGCGTAGTAGATGGAGCAGAAAACAATGCACCATCTTTTGTTTCTTCTAATCATTTTGAAGTCAGTAAATACTACACACTAGATCAACATTCTGCAGTGCCTGATGTACTTTTAATAAGTACCAAATATTGGGAGAAGTTAACAGATCAAGAAAAAATATGGGTACAAGAAGCTGCTGAAGAATCTTCTGAAGCTGAAAAAAAATATTGGAACGATTCTGTAGAAGAATCTATGAAAATAGCGAAGGAAGCTGGTGTAGAAATTATTATCCCTGAAAAATCTTTATTTGCTGAAAAATCTAAATCAGTCTTAGAAGAATTTGAAAAGGAAAACCCCGAATTGTCAGATTTAATTGAACAAATAAAAAAGAATTAATGATGAAAAAGATAGATACACTCTTTAAAAATACTTGCAAGGTAATGGAAGTACTTTTGATCCTTATTTTTGCATTATTGGTTTTAGATGTTTTATGGCAAGTTTTCTCTAGATACCTTTTGAATAGGTCCTTCTCTTGGACCGAAGAATTTGCACGCTTCTCATTAATATGGCTTGCCATACTAGGTGCCGCTTATTTAAGTGCAAAAAGAGAGCATTTATCGATGGACTTTCTATATCAAAAATTCTCATCAACTCAAAAGAAAAAAGCCTTGCTATTTATTGAGCTTTGTATATTCCTTTTTGCTTTGGTGGTCATGGTCATTGGCGGATTTAATTTAGTCTATACTACTTTAGATTTAGAACAACTTTCTGGAACCCTAAGGATACCCCTAGGCTATGTATATAGTATTTTCCCCTTTAGTGGATTGCTCATTATGTGTTTTTCACTCTATCATGCCTCAAAAATAAGTACGAACCAAATAACCGAATAATTATGAGTATTGAAGTGATAAGTATCATCGTATTATTTGTTAGTTTTTTTATTCTTCTGATGTTAAAAGTACCTGTAGCCTATTCTATAGGTATCTCTACGACCATCAGCTTATTGTTAAATATTGATAGCTTACCAGGCATCACCACCATAGCCCAAAGAATGATTACCGGTATTGATAGTTTTGCGCTACTTGCCATTCCGTTCTTTGTTTTGGCTGGTGAAATCATGAAAAGAGGTGGTATTGCCAATAGGCTTATTAATTTCGCAAAATCATTAGTTGCTAGTTTACCTGGTGGCTTAGCCTATGTAAACGTATTAGCCTCTATGCTTTTTGGAGCTATCTCAGGATCTGCGATAGCAGCAACCTCTGCAATAGGAAGCATTATGACGGATAGAATGGAAGAGGAAGGCTACCCAAGAGAATTTAGTGCCGCAGTAAATATTACGTCTTCCACTACTGGGCTTTTAATTCCTCCGAGTAACATCTTAATTGTATATGCCTTAGCCAGTGGAGGCACCGCCTCTGTTGCTGCATTATTTATTGCCGGATATATACCCGGGATTTTATTGGGGTTAGCACTTATGGCCTACGTAGCTTTTGTTGCTATACGTAGGAATTTTTCCAAAGAAAAAAGAGCTCCATTAAAAGAAATATGGACGTATTTTAGAAAGGCATTTTTTAGCCTACTGCTACTTTTTATTGTTGTTGGAGGAATTGTTGCTGGTGTTTTTACGGCAACGGAAGCATCTGTAATTGCTGTTTTATACGCTGCTATTCTTGCTTTAATCTATGGAGATATTCGTATAAGAGATTTTCCAAGTGTATTATTGACCAGTGCAAAAACTACAGCCGTAGTCATGTTTTTAATTTGTACTTCTATGGCGATGTCATGGTTGTTTTCTTTTGAAAGTGTGCCTGAGCTTATGAGTAACTTTCTACTAGAACAATTTAGTAATAAGTTTGTCATCTTTTTAGTGATCAACATTATCCTGCTAATTGTTGGTACGTTTATGGATATTACTCCTGCCGTACTCATCTTTACACCTATCTTCTTACCTGTAGTCGTAGCTTTAGGCATGGATCCGGTTCATTTTGGAATCGTCATGGTATTAAACCTCTGTATTGGATTATGTACTCCTCCTGTAGGTACTATTCTCTTTGTGGGTAGTGGCGTAGCAAAAATATCTGTATCGCAAGTAATTAAACCCTTATTGCCCTTTTTAGCAATTATGGTTATTGTCTTACTATTGGTATTATATGTTCCTGAAATATCTATGTTTTTACCTAGATTGTTTGATCTATAAAATAAATAGAACTAAAAATAATTAATAGTCATAGCGCTTTAAATTTTCGCCGCTGCAACTTTTTATTAATACCTTAATTACCAGATTAACAAACCCATTATTGAACTAGAATTTTTTAAAAATGAAATTAAACCAACCTCTTTTTTTAATGATTACGATTGCAACTATTTTTGGTTGTAAGCAAAAAGAATATGTCGAAGAAATTTATGTGAAGCCGGAAATAATTAAAGAAGCTTCTTCTAAATTTCTCTCACCAGAAGAAAGCATGAAAACATTTTACCTTCCTAAAGGATATAAAGTAGAGCTTGTCGCTAGTGAACCGATGATAGATGAACCTATAACCATAGCCTGGGACGGAAATGGCCGAATGTATGTAGCAGAAATGAATACTTACATGCAAGATTTAGATGGTACGGGAACCAATAGATCTGTGAGTAAAATAAAATTGCTTATTGATACGGATGGGGATGGCAAAATGGATAAAAGTACCGTCTTTATAGATAGCTTAATGCTCCCTAGAATGATTTTACCACTCGAAAATGAGCTCATCGTTAATGAAACGTATTCTTATGACTTGTGGAGTTATAAGGACACTGATGGCGATGGAGTTGCAGACAAAAAAGAACGCGTTTATTATAATGAAAATCGTCGTGGTGGTAACTTAGAACACCAACAGAGTGGTTTACTTTGGAATTTAGATAATTGGGTGTATACAACTTATAACCCTATACGATTTAAGTTTAAAAAAGGAAAGGTCGTTGTAGATTCTCTAGAAAATATGCCTAGTGGACAATGGGGACTATCTCAAGACGATATGGGTAATATGTATTATTCTTCTGCAGGAAGTGAAAATCCAGCATATGGTTTTCAACAACCTGCCGCTTATGGCGATTACAATCCGGAAGGTAGATTATCCGAGGGCTTTATAGAACCATGGCCTATTGTAGGCACCCCAGATGTACAAGGTGGACCAAAAAGATTGCGCGAAGATGGTACACTAAACCATTTCACAGGCGTTGCTGGACAAGAAATTTTTCGAGGCCATAAATTACCACCTTCAACCTATGGTGATTTATTTATTCCTGAACCTGTAGGTAGGCTAATAAGACGCGCTAAAGTACGTGTTGAAGATGGTAAAAAAGTGTTGTATAACGCCTATGATGAAGCAGAATTTATGGCTTCAACCGATTTAAACTTTAGACCAACACAAGCTAAAACAGGGCCAGATGGTGCGCTATATATTGTAGATATGTACCGCGGAATTATTCAAGAAAGTAATTGGACCAAAAAAGGAAGTATGATTCGCCCAGTTATTGAACGAAAAGGTTTAGATAAAAACATTGGAAAAGGCAGAATTTATAGAATTGTCCATGAAGATATCACGCCTGATAAGGCGCCTGAATTATTAGATAAAAATGCATCTGAATTGGTTGAATACTTAGGACACCCGAATGGTTGGTATCGAGATACTGCACAAAAATTAATCATTTTAAAAGATGATCAATCGGTGATTCCAGAATTAAAAGAAATCGCATTAGATAATACTTCATTTTTTGGCAATCTATTTGGTTCTGATAAAGATCTTGGAATAGAAAGAGTCCATGCACTTTGGACTTTAGAAGGTCTAGGTATTGTAGACAAAGACCTTATAAAAGCAAAATTCACAGATGAAGACCCTAGGGTACGATTAACCGCTATTCGTTTAAGTGAGACCTTTTTAAAAGAAGGTGCTACCGATTTATTGACTGCACTAGAAACTTTAAGCAAGGATAAAGATATTGATGTAGCGAATCAAGTTGCATTAAGTCTTCGTTATAGTAAAGACAAAAAAGCTACCGATATTTTGAATACTATGCTAGAAAATTACTCAGAAAATGAGATTGTTTTCCACGCGGTTAAAGAAAGTTTAAAAAAGGATGACTCTAAATTATCACAACTAAAAACAGCTATTTCTAATAGAGGATTAGGCGACAAGAAAAGTATTCTTAGAGGTTATGACTCTTACAAACAATTATGTATCACCTGCCACGGTCCAGATTTAAATGGGGTTCCTACTGAAGATGGAACTCTAATTGCTCCAACGTTAATGGGTAGTGCTCGTGTTAAAGGAGATAAAGGAACATTAAGCAAGATTTTGTTAAACGGATTAATTGGCCCTATCGAAGGGAAAGAATACGGCATAATGATGGCTTTAAAAAGCAATGATGATCAATGGATCGCAGATGTTCTTAGTTATGTAAGGGCTTTAAACAATGAAGATGGCGTACATAAGCGGGTTGTTGGTAATGCCAGAAAAGAATCTGAAGGAAGAGAAGATTATTGGACCTTAGAAGAACTAGAAGCCTTAGAAAAGGAGAAAAAATAGTATTTGTTACTACTAGTCTTAAACTAAAAAAAAGCCTGTAAATTTATAATTTTCAGGCTTTTACATTTTATTTTTTTCGTTATTTAGAACGTATAATTTACTCTTAAAGAGGTACTTCTTGGCAATACAGGAACAACAACAAAACTTTCATCAGGATTATTCTGAATAAATTCTGAGGTAGCTCCATTGGCATTAGCACCAAAACTATTGCCTCCAAAAAAATTGGCTAATCCGTCTGAATTGAACATATTAACCACCAATAAATTTGCTGAAATATGCTTTGTAAACTGATAGCCAATACCTGCATCAGAAATACTATAATCTGCCAACGTAAATGCATTTGCTACATTCCCTTGACGTTCTCCCATAAATTGCCATTTGTAATGCACCAATAGCTTATCTAATTGATACTCTCCTTGTACATTGAACATTAATTTAGGATTAAATGGCACTGTGTTTCCTGAGTAATCTATTGTAGTATCATCCGCTACGGCTACTGATCCTGCTGCATCATATACCAACCATTCTGTGGCTTTTGGATTTTGAACGACTCCATTAAAAAGAAATTTAAAATTACGAAAAGGGGTATATACCGCTTCCCATTCTAAGCCTAAAGTTCTGGACGTATTGAATAAAATGGGGGTATAAAAAACACTATTTGTTTCCCCATCAAATTCAAAATTTGTATTTCCTATATTGTCTAACTGGCTCCAAAAAACGGTACTCGTCAATGAAAAGTCTGAAAGGCTATATTTAATACCAACCTCAGCCTGGGTAATTTTTTGAACTTCTCCTTTTTGATTAATGGGAACATTAGCAAAATTATTAAAATAATAATTTAACTCTGGAGCTTTATTTCCTTTTGAAAACCTAGTAAACACCGAAGCTACTTTATTAATTTTAAAATTTAAACCTCCTGAAAAAGATAGGTAATTATAGTTAAAATCAAAGGCATCTTTATCCCCTGTTGGTGCCAAAATGCCATTATCATAAGCCGTTGTTGCATCGCCATCTAAGCCTCCATCCTGTGAGAACGGAGCATAACGGTCTTTACTCCCTTTGTGTCGAATGTCTTCATACCGCAAGCCTAAATCTACATCTATACGATCTGTAATTTCCCATCGATCATTCACAAAAGCCCCAATTTGACTGACTTGAGCTTCTGCATTCACAAAAAATAAACCGCCATAATTACTAATTCCGTTTTCATCTGATAATGAGATGGTAGGCTCATTAGGGTTCTCTAAGGAAACTTGAAGCATTTTAGGATTTGGCTCATACGTAACGTATCCAAAGCTGCCTTGCGTAAATAATGACGTATCTGAAAAACCTAAAGCCAATCCTCCTGTAAAATTATGCTGCGCTATTTTTTTATGAAGAGAAAATTCATTCATCCATTCACTAGCTTTATTCTCTTTGTACCAAGCCGATGTTCCCATGATGGCGTCATTTGGCAAAGTGCCATTCCCTATATACTCCGCTGGCTCTCCTGCAAGGATTCCTGCATTATTTACTCGGGCAATTTCAGAACCTGATTGAGTATCACGAAAAACCACCTCACCTATGGGAAAAGATGCTCCACTGATGAAATAGGCTAAAGGATTATCTAGTGAAACAAAGGCGTTACTAATAGACGTTTGCCAATTGGCTTCCTTATTAGAATATTTAATTAAGTTTTTAAGCGACCAATTGTTTCCCAAATCCTGAAAAAAATCTGCTCCGAAGGCTAGATCTTTTGCATGTACTCCTTGTGCGGGATTAAAACTATTTGTTGCCCCTTCTTGAAGATTCCTACCATCTGGAATTGCAGCAGTAAACGCCGGCATTAACAAAGAAGTAGATTTAAAATTTTGACCAAATGCAGCTTCTGGATTGTCCCAGTTTGTAGCAGCAACACCTGTCCATCTATTCGTATAATCATCCAATAGTTTCCCATGTAATTTCAAGTACCCGTTAGCAAACTTTTTAATCACATTAAACTTAAATTGCCCTCCTTTGCTAAATGTAAAATCAACATCCCGAGCCCCTTCATCCTTGCGGTAATGGCCGCCGGCATTAAAAAACCAATTACTCCCTAAAGGTCCTCCAATAACGCCATCAACCTTAAATAAGGTATTACCACTATATTGCAAGGCACTTAATACTTGTACTTCTCCTCCTAACTCATTTCTAATGCCTGGTGTAATAAAATTATAAATACCTCCGGGCGCATTCATCGCCGTAATAGATGCACTACCGCCACGTATCGCTTCTACTCTTTGAGTCATTAAGTCTACCCGATGAAAAAGATCTGGGCTATAATAAGAATGTTGCACTAAACTTACGGGAAGGCCATCTTCCTGTAAAGACACATAGTACCAACCTAAATCATCTTCCGCAGAAGCAGATATGCCTCGCGTATACACCTTTGTAAAAACCTCACCTGCAGAGGCATCAGTAAAGGTTCCTGGAATATTCTGTAATAGGCTTGCGGTACCTTGAGGGTATATTTGTTTTAATCTTTTCTGCTCTATCTTGCTTACAGAAGTTGCTGTATTCATAGCTTCCAGAGACGTAAAACTACCTGTAACCACTACGGCTTGTAAGCCTAGATAATCGGCTTCAAGAATAAGATTTTTATCGGTTGCATTTTCTGTAATTTCTGCTTCAAAATCGAGTTTTTTATAACCTAAATGTGCAATCGAAACTTTGTACGTTCCTAATGGGATATTTTGAATTACAAAAGCTCCTGCAGCATTTGTAATCCCATAAATTGATGATGAATTTAAATATATTGTGGCACCCTCTATAGGTTCACCTTTTGTATCATTTACTGTTCCACTATAGGATACAACTTGAGCGTACGCACAAAAAACATTAAGCATACCCAAAAGAAAGAGTGAAATCGATGTGATTTTATTCATAATTAAATTAAAAATTTGAGCTCGTTTTATTATTCGGTTTCTTTTTTATGTTGCTCTATAAATTCCGATGACGTTACGTTGAATAGCTCTCGAAAAGTTTTACTAAAATAAGCGGTTGAATTAAACCCTGAGAGGTACGTAACTTCTTTGATAGAATATTTATTTTGAAGTAATAGATCTGAGGCATAACGCAAGCGTATGTTCCTAATAAAATAATTTGGGTTGTTGCCCGTCAGAGAATTTATATTTCGATATAATTGAGACCTACCAATACCCATTTCTCTCAATAAATCTTCCTGTTTAAAATCTACATCGCTAATATTATTTACAATAATCTTAGTTGCTTTATCTAAAAATATTTCATCAATATTATTGGTGGTCACTTCACGCGATTGAAAAACGCCTCCTATTTCTGCGAATCTTTTTCATAGTCTTTTCTTAGTTTCCAATAAATTTTTGATTCTAGCTTTTAAAACCGCAGTTACAAATGGTTTTGCGATATATCCATCGGCACCACTGTCATACCCTTCAATTCTATCATCTTCTAAGGTTCTCGCGGTAAGAAGAATTATAGGAATATGACAGGTTTCAAGTTCACTTTTCAAAGCCTTACACATTTCAAACTCGTCCATTTTTGGCATCATGACATCATAATTACGGATCAGATCATTTTTCAAATGAACTCTTAGCTCCTTATTATCTTCAACTAAAAGTAAGGTAGGTAATTTTGCTCCGTTTTCCTCCTGCTTCACTGGTTCATTAGATACGTCTGTATTTGAAACAGACATATCATAATCTACTGAGTTCATCGAGTTTATTAAAAATTCGGTTTTAATATTTTCTACAATTTCCGGTTCTGCTTCTATATCCAATGGTAAACGTACTACAAACTTACTACCTTTAAGATATTCGCTTTCTACTTTATAGATAATATCTACTTCTGTGACCAACTCCTATTTCATATAGGTTTCATACTTCCTATTTTTATTAATCGGCTTTAAACCACCAATCTATTTACCTAAGCTGCACATTAAGATTATTTAAAACAACTTATCTAGTCCTAAATAGCTGATACAGTTTATTAAAGGGTTAAAAATAATTATTTAAAGCTGTACAATGATATTATTGTTAAGATTTTTTGATTTTTACTGTTTTCTTTTAAGTTTATCTTGTTGATACATTTATAATGTAGCTAACATGTGATTTGATAAATGTGGTTATTTTTGGTTGTATATTTCTATCGCATTTCTAATCAAAGCTTTCTTGATATTAAAACTGCTAATATGTTTAACAATCTCAAATTCTTGTTTCAATATTCCATTAATTCTTTCAGCAATTGCATTCTCATCCGGGTCGTATTTTTCAGTCATACTGGGTTTTATATTATTAATATTTAATAACTTTTGATATTCATTAGAACAATACTGCAACCCTCTATCCGAATGAAGTATAAGTGTTCTACTTTTATATACTCTATTATTAAGTGCCATTTCTAAAGCTTTTAATGATCCAGAAACATTTAGGATATCTTTGATATTGTAACCAACAATTTTCTTCGAATAAGCATCCGTAATCAGCGCAAGATAAGATGAGTTACTTCTGTTCCCTAAATAAGCGATATCGCTAACACAAACAGATTCCGGTCTATTTATTTCACTAGTACTCACTAGATTTATATGTTTTCTAAATCTATGGTGAGAATCTGTAGTAATGTAGTAATTTCTCTTTGGTTTTATAAGCTTATGATTAGCTTTTAGTTTTTAAATAGTTTATCTCGACCTACATCTAAATATTTTAAATCATCTTTAAGTATGTAATACAATTTTTAATACCTAGTATAGGCATAAGATTACGTGTATTATTACCAAAGCGATTACCTTTTGAGCGATAGCTTGTTTTTCTTGCCTTGATCTTATAGATCAATAATATACCTGTCTATTAACCCCGAGTTAATCACAGGAAGAAACTATTGTTTCTTTTTGTTTTTTTGAAGAGGTCGATAACTCGGGTTTGTAATTTTTTCTGATTTAAATATCATATTCTTTTTCAGCCATATCTACTAGCATATCAAAAATGATGAGTTTTTTATCTGCTCGCTCAGCAAGATGTTCTGCACGTGCTTTCTGTTTTCCTAATAGCATAACTTAAGCTTCAAGCTAAATAATTTTCTGTTCGGGTGCTTTTGACACAGTGATTCTAGATTGGTTCTCCCAATCATAGTTACCATATTTTCTGAGCCATTCTCTAATTGTCAATTTGGCTTCTATCCCATATTTGTGGCAAGCCTCGCTTCTACTCAATTGGCCAGATTCAATTTCAGCTACTATTTGTAGTTTAAAAGAAACTGAGTAATCTTTTTGGGTATGCTTTACATACCCTTTGTTTTCTAATAGTTTCATTACACTAAATGTTTAGTGTATCGCTATTTCAGGACGGGACAACTTTCAATAAAAAATAATCTCTTACCGATAATTCTAGTTGTTTTTTCTCAAAATCTCATCCTCTAATTCTTCTAGAGTTTTCCCTTTTGTTTCTGGCATCAGGAACATAACAAACAATAATTGGAACACCATCATTACTGCAAAAATTAAAAACACGACTCCTGCTCCCACCATAGGATGTTGAAACAAGTAAGGTATTAAAGAAGGAATAAGCGCTGCTAAAATCCAATGCACAGAACTTCCAAAAGACTGGCCTGATGCTCTCAAGTGATTTGGAAAAATTTCTGAAATAAAAACCCAGATTACCGCACCTTACCCTATAGCATGTGCTGCTATAAATAAAAACAAGAAAATAGGTACTGCTAACCCTGTCCAACTATAAAAGAAAGCAGCACATACAAGTCCTAATGAAATAATATACCCCACCGAACCTACATACATTAAGGTTTTTCTTCCTACTCTATCAATTAAAAAAACACCTAATAATGTGAATACTAAATTAGTAACACCAATACCAACACTGCTTAATAGTGCTGTACTCTCTCCTAAACCAGCTTCTTCAAAGATTCTAGGAGCATAATATAGAAAGGCATTTATTCCTGAAAATTGATTGAAAAAAGCAATCATAAAGGCTAATACTAATGCAAATCTATATTTTTTAATAAAAATGGTCTCTGATTTATCACTTTTCTCAGAGTGTTGATTCATCGCTGCTATTTGAGCATCTACATCTGCATTTGGGTCTATTAATTGTAATACTTTTTTTGCTTCTGAAATTCTCGATTTTGATAACAACCAACGAGGGCTTTTGGAAACCTTTATTGCAAATAATATATATACTACTGCGGGTATAGCTTCTACACCTAGCATCCACCTCCAAGCATTTTCCCCTATACCACTCAATAAATAATTAGAGAAAAAAGCTATTAATATTCCGAATACAATATTGAACTGATACAATGCTACAAGCCTACCTCTATCCTTGGCAGGAGCAATCTCTGAGATATAAGCTGGGGCAGCAATCGTAGATGCACCGACACCAATACCACCAATAAATCTAAATAAGGCAAATACATAAGGATCATTAGACAATGCTGAGCCTACAGCAGAGACCGCAAATAAAACTCCAATGGTCATTAACGTATTTTTACGCCCGTATTTATTTGTTGGAAAACCACCGAAAGTTGCACCAACAACAGTTCCCCAAAGTGCCATACCCATAACCACCCAACCATGAAAAGTATCTGATGACTCCCAGAGAAGTTGTAATTTTTTATCTACTCCAGAGATAACGACAACATCAAAACCAAAAAGGAACCCTGCTAAAGCTGCTGTGATTGACCATAATAAAATTCTTTTGCTCATAATTCAAGTTGGTTATTGACTAATTTTCGCTATAATTAATCGTGGTTTCAAATAATGTGATTAAAGCAATTTTTAGCTTCAACAATAATAAAATGAAAAAGAAATTTAGGGTATTAATTATGATTCAAAAGCTATAAATTATACCTCTATGCGCGATTTTATTTAAAAATTATGCTAAGAAAAGTCCGATTGAATTCAACAGATCCCCATAATTTAATAAAGACTACTTTTTGAATGATACCTTTTAAAAAACAGCCCTATCACCTTAATAATTTTTAATTGAAACCCTAAAATATATCAATTATTCATACTTTTAAAGTTTATTTGATACGAATTATTGAATTTAAGCGAACTATTTATGAAGCTTCATTTTTTAAACAGATCTAACAAAGAGCACAAATCACTTACCGTATCACATAGTATTTATGACAACTTTTTAAAGGTATGGCACTATCACGAAGAACTTGAACTTGTGTTTATTGAAAAAAGTTCGGGAATGCGTTTTGTGGGAGATAGTATCGAAAAATTTTACAGTGGTGATGTTGTTTTAATTGGAAAAAACCTGCCCCATATGTGGTTGAATGAAGACAAATATTTTCAAAACGATGCTACACTTAAAGCCGAAGCTATTTCTGTTCATTTTAAAAAAGATTTTCTAGGGGATAAATTTTTAAATGTCCCTGAAACGGAACAAATTGCCGACCTCTTACATCTTGCCGTTCGTGGAATTAAGTTTAATAATCTAAGTGAAAAATTAATCCAAAATCTAAAGTCACTAGCGAAATTAGATGATACAACCCAAATTATTTCGCTGCTAGAAATACTCAATCAATTATCAAAACACAACAACTACACGCTGTTATCCAGCAGTGGTTTCTTAAACAGTTTTCACAAAACAGAAAACAAACGATTGGATAAAATTTATGAATACGTTTTTCAAAATTTTAATACTCCTATGAGTTCAGGAGATGTTGCTGAGAATATAGGAATGAATAAATCTGCCTTTAGTCGCTTTTTTAAAAAAATACATCGCAAACCTTTCACAAAATATCTCAATGAGATACGAATAGGCTATGCATGTAAGTTACTTATAGAAAATAAAGAAAGTATCACATCCATAGCCTATTTATGTGGGTTCAATAATATCTCTAACTTCAATAGACAATTTAAACTTCTTAAAAACAGTTCTCCCTCTTCCTATCTAGAATTTTACAGCAAAAATAAAACAGAAGGCAAAAAAAGTATTGAATAAAGTGTTTTTTTAGGTGGTTTTCGCAACTCATGGCGCCTAATTTTGCTTCATAAGCAAAATTGAAATGGCTACACCTATACTTATTACGGACATAGAAACAAGAGATGTTCGTTTTCCCACAAGCAAATCATTAGATGGCTCTGACGCCATGAATCCTGATCCTGATTATTCAGCTGCCTATGTGATTTTAAAAACAAATCATCCAAAAGGTATCGAAGGTCATGGACTTACGTTTACGATTGGAAGAGGAAATGAATTGTGTGTTGCAGCAATTAATTCTATTGCTCCTTTAATAAAAGGTAAATCTTTAGAATCCTTTACCAAAAACATGGGAGAATTTTGGAAGATGATTACTGGCGACAGTCAATTAAGGTGGCTAGGTCCTGAAAAAGGAGTGATACATTTAGCCACAGGAGCAATTGTAAATGCTGTTTGGGATTTATATGCCAAAGTAGAGAAAAAACCCCTTTGGAAACTGCTAGCAGATATGAGTCCGGAAGAGTTAGTAAGCTGTATAGATTTCACCTATATCACTGATGCTATCACTCCTGAAGAAGCTTTAGCACTTCTTAAAAATAAATCTGACTCTAAACAAGAAAGAATAGCCCACCTAGAAGAAAATGGATACCCTGCCTACACTACATCGGCGGGATGGTTAGGGTATTCTGATGATAAAATGAGACGTTTATGCCGCGAAGCAAAAGCATCAGGTTTTAAACATATGAAAATTAAGGTAGGATCAGACCTTCAAGATGATATGCGCAGAGCTGCGATCATAAGAGAAGAAATTGGTGATGACCTTAAATTAATGATGGATGCCAATCAAAAATGGGATGTTAACGAAGCCATCACTAACATGGCGCAATTGAAAAAATTTAATCCTTGGTGGATTGAAGAACCTACTAGTCCAGATGATATTCTTGGTCATGCTACCATCGCAAAAGCCGTTGCTCCAATTTTGGTAGCTACTGGTGAACATTGTCAAAATAGAGTGATGTTTAAACAACTCATGCAGGCTGGTGCTATAGGTATTTGCCAAATAGATAGCTGCAGAGTTGGCGGGGTTAATGAGATATTGGCTATCTTGTTGATGGCAGCTAAATTTAAAATTCCAGTATGTCCACATGCTGGCGGTGTAGGGCTGTGTGAATATGTACAGCACCTATCAATGATTGATTACATTGCGATAAGTGGCAGTTTAGACGATAGAATTATTGAATATGTAGATCACTTACACGAACATTTTTACGATCCTGTAATCCTAAAAAATGGTGCTTATATGCCTCCTAAATTACCAGGCTATAGCATTACCATGAAAGAAGAATCTATAAAAGACTATAGTTTTCCTAATGGAAAAATTTGGTCTAATGAAACGACAAAAACAGCGCTTTAATGAAATTTAATTTAGATAAGAAGACGGCGATTATAACAGGTGGCGGAAGTGGTATTGGAAAAGCGATTGCTAAAACATTAGCAGAACAAGGTGCTTTTGTACATATATTAGAATTGCATATTGAAAATGCCCTGCTCACAAAAAAAGAGATTGAAGCTAGCGGAGGAAAAGCTGCGGTACATCAATGTAATGTAATACATCAAAAGGAAGTTATTGCGGTTATTGATGAAATAGCCAAAAATTCTTCAATTGATATTTTAATTAACAATGCAGGTATTGCCCATGTTGGTAATGTTGAAAATACTCCTGAGGAGGCATTTGATCGCGTTTACCAAGTGAATGTCAAAGGAGTATACAATTGTATTTATAGTACTATTCCTCATATGAAAAAAAATAAATCTGGTGTGATCATAAACATGGCATCTATAGCATCATCAGTAGGTATTTCAGATAGGTTTGCCTATTCTATGTCTAAAGGCGCTGCCTTAACCATGACTTATTCTATTGCAAAAGACTATGTTCAAGATGGCATTAGATGTAACTGTATTTCTCCTGCAAGAATCCATACTCCTTTTGTAGATGGATTTATAAACGAAAATTACCCAGACAATAAAGAAGAAATGTTTGAAAAGCTTTCACAAACACAACCAATTGGCAGAATGGGAATGCCTGAAGAGGTTGCCAATTTAGCATTATATTTATGTTCCGATGAAGCTTCTTTTGTAACGGGTACTAACTTTCCTATAGACGGTGGGTTTATAAAATTAAACGGATAATAATTTATTGTGTTTTATAGAAAAACACAATCATAAAAATTAAAAAAAATGAAACTTATAAGATTTGGTGAAGTAAATAATGAAAAGCCAGGAGTACAATTATCAAATGGAAACAAGATTGATGTTTCTGGTTTTGGCGAAGATTATACAGAGCAATTTTTTGGATCAGATGGAATAGCACGCTTAAAAAAATGGTTAAATGATAACGAAAGCAAATGTGCTTTAGTTACCAAAGAAACACGTTTAGGTTCTCCGCTCTGCCGGCCATCAAAAATTGTATGCGTAGGTTTAAATTACGCAAAGCATGCGGCAGAAAGCGGAATGCAAATTCCGAAAGAGCCTGTATTATTTTTTAAAGCTACATCTTCTATCATTGGTCCTAATGATACCGTTATCTTACCTAAAGGCAGCACAAAATCTGATTGGGAAGTAGAATTAGCAATTGTCATCGGAAAAAAAGCTTCTTATGTTTCTGAAGAAGATGCATTAGATTATGTTGCTGGATATGTATTACATAATGATATAAGCGAGCGTGCTTTTCAATTAGAAAGAGAAGGACAATGGGTTAAAGGGAAAAGTTGTGACACCTTTGCGCCATTAGGTCCTTTTATAGCTACAAAAGATGAAATTAAAGATCCTAATAATTTAAACCTATGGTTAAAATTGAATGGAGAAATGATGCAGAATAGTTCAACATCAGACTTTGTTTTTAATATTCAAGAAGTGGTGAGTTATATCAGTCAATTTATGACCTTACTTCCTGGTGATGTAATCTCTACAGGAACACCGTTTGGAGTTGGTTTAGGCTTAACACCACCTATGTATCTAAAAGAGGGCGATGTTATGGAATTAGGGATTGAAGGTTTAGGCATTTCTAAACAAAACGTAATTGATTACAAAGCGTAATGATCATTGATAGCCATCAACATTTCTGGGTATACGATGCAAAAAAGCATTCTTGGATAGACGATAAGATGTCTACTATCCGGAGAGATTTTTTGCCAAAAGATTTAAAAAAAATCTACCAAGAAAATAATATTGATGGCTGTATCGCTGTTCAAGCGGATCAAAGCAGAGAAGAAACGGAGTTTCTTTTGAAGTTATCCGATGAACATCAATTTATAAAAGGGGTTGTAGGTTGGGTAGATTTTAGCGCTGCTAATATAGAAGCACAACTAGAAGCTTATTCAAGTCTAAAAAAACTAAAAGGATTCAGGCATATTGTGCAAGCCGAATTGAATCCTAATTTTTTGTTACAGCCAGATTTCCTAAGAGGAATCGCTGCCTTAGAAAGGTATAATTACACGTATGATCTTTTAATTCTGCCACATCAACTTGGGGCCACATTAGAATTTATAAAGAAATTTCCTCATCAGAAATTTGTAATAGACCATATGGCTAAGCCCTATATTAAAGAGGGCTTTTTTGATGGATGGGCTGTATTAATCGAAGAAATTGCTAAACATGAAAATGTCTATTGCAAATTATCTGGAATGATTACCGAAGCAGATTATTCGACATGGTCTGCAGCACAGATTAAACCTTATATAGATGTAGTGTTCAATTCTTTTGGACCTGATCGCATACTTTTTGGGTCTGATTGGCCCGTATGCCTCGTTGCAGGAAACTTTGCTAAAGTAAAAAAACTAACCACAGATTTTATTGCAAAATGCAGCCCTACTGAACAACAGAAGATCATGGGTAGCAATGCAGTAAAATTTTACAATTTATAAGCTATGGATTTACATTTAAAAGATAAAGTTGTTGTTGTAACTGGTGCAGCAGGATTAAAAGGGAGTATTGGTGAAACGATTGTACAAGCTTTAGCAAATGAAGGGGCCATACCCGTAATTGTTTGTAGAAACGATAGAGGGTTTGGGTATGAGAAAGAATTACAAGACAAGGGGATTGATGCTTTGTTTGTAAAAACAGATTTAACAGATCCTTTGCAAGTAGCAGCAGCAGCAAAAAAAATAGGTGAAAAATATGGCCGTATAGATGCTTTAATTAATAACATTGGAGTGAATGACGGGGTTGGTTTAGATGCTAGTATTGATGATTTTATGTGGTCTTTAAAACTAAATTTAGTAAGCTTTTTTGCAATGACTAAATTTTGTCTTCCTTATATTAAAAAAGTACAAGGCACTATATTAAATATAGGATCTAAGGTTAGTCTTACAGGACAAGGAGCAACGTCTGGGTATGCCGCTTCTAAAGGTGGTGTTTTAGGCTTAACACGAGAATGGGCGGTAGATTTAATTAAAGATAATATCCGAGTGAACGCTATTATCATCGCAGAAAGTTGGACACCAGCTTATGATACTTGGATTAAAACTTTAGAAAACGGAGAAGAAAAATTAAAAGCTATCGTAGATAAGATTCCATTAGAAAATAGAATGACCGCCCCGCAAGAAATAGCAGATACCTGTCTATTTGTTATTTCTGATAAATCATCACATACTACTGGACAATTCATTACTGTAGACGGGGGCTACGTGCACTTAGACCGCTCCTTATTAACAAGTTAATAAACAAATAATTAAAGCTATTATTTTAAAAAAAACTCAACTTAAAAAATGAATAATATTGCTAACAAACCCAAAGTAGTAGCAAAGAAAGTACTAATACCTTTCATTTTAGTAACCTCTTTATTTGCCTTATGGGGATTTGCAAATGCGGTTACAGACCCCATGGTACAAGCTTTTAAAAAAGTACTTGAATTATCTAACTCACAAGCTGCATGGGTACAAATGGCTTTCTATGGCGGCTATTTCTGTATGGCATTACCTGCTGCAATGTTTATGAGAAAATACTCTTACAAAACTGGCATTTTAATAGGGCTAGGTTTATATGCTGGCGGCGCTTTACTATTTTATCCCGCCGCCATTACAGAACAATTTTGGTTCTTTTGTCTTGGACTTTATGTATTAACCTTTGGCTTAGCCTTTTTAGAAACTGCCGCTAATCCTTATATTTTAGCCATGGGCGATAAAAGAACAGCTACACAGCGGTTAAACTTAGCCCAAGCATTTAACCCCATAGGATTAATTGCTGGATTGTTTGTGGCACAACAATTTGTATTAAAAAATTTGCAATCAGATGATATTGCAGATTTTAGTGCTTTAGAAGAAGCTTCTAAAGTACTCATACGCACCTCTGATCTATTGGTGATACGAAACCCCTATGTAATTTTAGGCCTGGTATTACTAGGCATTTTTGTTCTTTTTCTAATGAACAAAATGCCTCAATCTAAAGATGAAGGTGCAATGCCTAGCATTGGAAAAACGTTTAGCACCCTTCTAAAAAACAAAAAATATGCTTTAGGTGTCTTAGCGCAAATAGTATATGTAGGCGCACAAATTATGTGCTGGACCTATATCTACCAGTATGCAGAAGCCATACAAATAAGTGCTGTTACAGCTGGTTATTATCAAATGGCAGCCTTTATTTTATTTACCGTTGGTAGAGCTATAGGAACCTATTTATTACGATTTACGAGTGCTGGAAAATTACTCATGCTTTTTTCACTTTTTGCAATTGCTTGTGCTGCAGGCGTTATGTTTATTGAAGGTGTTTTAGGATTATATTTTCTAGTAGCGATATCTTTTTTTATGTCTTTAATGTTCCCAACAATCTACGGCATAGCGCTAGAAGACTTAACCGAAGAACAATCCAAAGTTGGCTCTGCCGGTTTAATAATGGCCATCGTAGGTGGTGCTTTAATGCCTAAAGCACAAGGAATGATTATTGATTATGGAGGTAATGGTGTCGCTGATTTACGAATATTGGGCGCATCAGAAGTTAATTTTTCTTTTATCTTACCATTACTGTGCTTTATATACATTGCTTGGTACGGGCGCCATATTTTTAAACATCATGAAGTTAAAACAGTAACGACAAGCTTATGAAACGATATTGCTTAGCACTAGATTTAATTAATGATGCTTCATTAATAGCAGAATACAAAGCGTATCATGCCAAAGTATGTCCATAAATAATGGAGAGTATTAAAACATCTGGAATTCAGCATGTAGCTATTTATAGTGTGGAAGACAGACTCTTTATGATCACGGACACAAGTGCTGAATTCTCTTTTGAATCTAAAAATAAGGCCGACCTAGCCAATCCGAAAGTTCAAGAATGGGAAAAGTTGATGTGGAACTATCAACAAGCACTTCCCAATTCTAAAAAAGGTGAAAAGTGGAGATTAATGGAACAAATTTTTGAATTATGAGCGAGCAAAAAAAAAAAGAAATCAAAATAAATACAGCTTACCCTTCGGTAAGTGACTTAAGAACAAAAGCTCAAAAAAAAATTCCAAAATTTGCTTTTGAATATTTGGATGGCGGCTGTAATGAAGATGTAAATCTCCACAAAAACACGTCTGAGATCCGAAAAGTAGAATTATTACCTTCTTACCTAAGTAAGCACAGCGGCTCTTCCATGAAGACCAAGCTCTTTGGTAGAACTTACGATGCACCTTTTGGGATAGCACCAGTTGGCTTACAAGGATTAATGTGGCCAAATGCGCCAGAAATTTTGGCAAAGGCTGCTTTTGAACACAATGTTCCTTTTGTATTAAGTACGGTCTCTACGAGTAGTATAGAAAGAATTGCTGAGATTACAGAAGGTAATGCTTGGTTTCAACTATACCATCCTACCGAAAATAGATTGAGAGATGATTTAATAAAAAGGGCTGCAGAAGCGGAATGCCCTGTTCTTGTTATTCTTTGTGATGTTCCTACTTTTGGTTTTAGACCAAGAGACATTAGAAACGGTTTGGCAATGCCTCCAAAAATGACCCTAAAAAACATTCTGCAAGTTTTAGGCAAACCACATTGGGCTTTAGAAACTTTAAAACATGGACAACCAAATTTTGAAACTTTAAAACCATACATGCCTAAAAACCTAGATTTAAAACAACTAGGCAAATTTATGGACCAAACATTTTCTGGTCGGTTAAATGAAGAGAAAATTAAACCCATTAGAGATATGTGGCCGGGAAAACTAGTCCTTAAAGGCGTCGCTAATGAAACTGATGCAGAAAAAGCGATCCAATTAGGTGTAGACGGTTTAATTGTCTCTAACCATGGCGGGAGACAGCTAGATGCGGGGGAATCTACCATAAAACCATTATCTAGAATAGCAGAAAAATATGGCGACCAAATAACTGTGATGATGGATAGTGGGATACGCTCTGGTCCTGACATTGCAAGGTCTATGGCTTCTGGTGCTGCGTTTACTTTTATGGGGCGTTCATTTATGTACGGTGTGGCAGCCCTAGGGAAACAAGGTGGTGACCATACCATCTCTTTATTAAAAACAGAACTACAACAAGTAATGGAGCAAATTTGCTGTGAAGATGTAATGGATTTTAAAAAACATCTTATTAAAAAATATTAAGCAATCAATAGCAATTGAAAAAACAAAGACAATTCTAGGTTTATTTTGTAGCTTTACTAACTACCAAAAGCAAATACAAAATTAACCTAAAGCATGACCAACAAACTAACTGAATCAAATTCTTCAAAAAACAAAACCATAATCCCTATTGCTATTATTGCTGGATTATTTTTCATTTTTGGGTTTGTTACCTGGATCAATGGAGCTTTAATTCCATTTATGAAAACCATAAATGAATTAACAGATGCACAATCTTATTTAGTTGCTTCTGCATCCTATATCTCATTTGTTGTTATGGCATTGCCTGCATCTTATATTTTAAAAAAGATTGGCTATAAAAAAGGAATGTCACTTGGACTAATAATTATGGCTGTGGGTGCTTTGGTCTTTATTCCTGCAGCAGAAGCAAGAACTTATTGGATATTTTTGACTGGAATATTTATTCAAGGTACTGGGATGACCCTTTTACAAACAGCCTCTAACCCTTATATCACCATCTTAGGACCGATAGATAGCGCTGCAAAACGAATTGCAATCATGGGCATTGCAAATAAAGTAGCTGGAGGATTAGGTTCTGTTATTTTTGGAGCTATTTTATTATCTGGAATAGGCGATATTAAAGAGCAACTAACAACTGTTGATGCTTCTGAAAAAATAACACTATTAAACACAATGGCCGATAGTGTGGTTATGCCTTATATTGTTATGGCAGTAGTCCTTTTTATTTTAGGATTATTAATTTTAAAAGCACCATTGCCCAATGTTACCGCGCAACCGCTACAAGAAGCGAAAGCAGGTATTAAAACAAAAACCAGTATATTTCAATTTCCACATTTATGGTTAGGCGTATTTGCCTTATTCTTATATGTAGGGGTAGAAGTAATTGCCGGTGACACTATTATTTCTTATGGTATTTCACTAAACATTCCTGTGGAAAGTTCTAAATATTTCACCTTATATACTTTAATGGCTATGGTAGCTACCTATGCCTTAGGCGTATTTTTAATTCCTAAAATAATAAGTCAAGCTTTTGCATTAAGAGCTAGTGCTTTATTAGGAATTCTATTATCGCTATGTATTGTATTCACTTCTGGGTTTACCTCCGTACTTTTTGTAGCTGCTTTAGGAATTGCAAATGCTTTAGTTTGGCCTGCCATCTGGCCTTTGGCATTAACAGGTTTAGGAAAATTTACAGAACGAGGTTCCGCTTTATTAATTATGGCTATCTCAGGAGGTGCAATTTTACCTTTACTTTATGGAGCTTTGGTTGATCTAAAAAAACAAGAATATCTAACGACCGCCGCATCGGAAGCCTCTGCTATGGCGCAAGCCGCCACATTTGGTTATTGGGTATTGGTACCGTGTTACTTATTTATCCTCTATTATGCTTTCTGGGGTCATAAAACAGGATTGGGAAAAAATTAAATCTTGAATAGCGAGAAGCTAAACCCTTTATTCTTTAGTTTTCTATATTTTGCATAATCAAACTCATAGAGAAAAGCTCCTTTCTTAGAGCCAGATTTATCTTTCTCTTCTAATTGAATAAGCATATCAAGAGATAAAAGTTTCTTTCTAAAATTTCGCGTGTCCATCTTTTTCTGAAAAATTTCTTCGTACAATTTTTGAAGCTGCGGAATGGTGAACTTCTTAGGAAGCAATTCTAATCCGATAGGATAAAATTGAGCCGCGTTTCTTAATCGGTATAAAGCATCAGCTACCATTTGATTATGGTCTAAAACTAAATCTGGCAATTTTGAAACTTCAAACCATTTGGCTCCATATTTAGCAGCTAAATTGGTGTTTTTTTCTGTTAGTCTTATTAACGCATATTGCCCTATAGAAATACAGCGCGCCCCTGGATCTCTTTCTACATCGGAATATGTTTTTAATTCTTCCATAAAAATATCATCCAATCCTGTAAATTCCTGCAATACCCTTTTACCAGCAGCTTCCGCAGATTCATTGGCTAAAACAAAACTACCTATCAATGACCACTGCCCTTTCAAAGGCTCTAATTGCCTATTAAAGACTAATAATTTTAGTTCCCCATCATTAAAACCAAAAATTATACAATCTACCGCTACATATAATTTAGACGCTAAAGCGTATCTACTCTCTTCCAAACGAATTCTTTTTAATCAAATATAATAAATGTAATAATTACATTTATTATATTTGTACTTCTAATTATGACTTATGAGCTCTTTTATCAATTTTACTCCGGACTTAGTTGTTGAATCACCAGGACGCATCAACTTAATTGGCGAACATACCGATTATAACCTTGGCTATGTATTACCAACAGCAATTGATAAAAAAATCACGCTGAAATTACGAAAAAATAACAGCTCTGATTGCAATGTGTACAGTTTAGATAACGAAAAATCGATTACATTTTCATTAGACAAAATTAAACCGAGCAAACAAAGTTGGGAAAATTACATTTTAGGCGTCTTGCATGAAATACAATTACTCACAGATAAACTTGCCGGTTTTGATTGTGTTTTGAACAGTACGTTGCCCATTGGTTCTGGTTTAAGCTCTTCTGCTGCTTTAGAATGTGGACTAGCTTTTGGACTCAATGAATTGTTTGATTTAGGACTCTCAAAAACTCAAATTGTAAATTTATCGCGTGCTGCAGAGCATAACTATGTAGGTACTAAATGCGGAATTATGGACCAATATGCTTCTGTAATGAGTAAGTCTGGATACGTCATTAAATTAGATTGTAGAAGCTTAGCATCAGAATACATACCGCTAAACCTTGGAGACCATAAGTTACTTTTATTAAATACGAATATCTCCCATAGTTTGGCAGATAGTGAATACAATACGAGATTACAAGAATGTCTTACAGGTGTTAACGCTGTTAAGGGATTATATCCTTACGTGGCATCTTTAAGAGATGTAGATCATAAAATGTTAACCGCTGTAAAAGAAACGATAACTGCTACTATTTTTAATAGATGTAACTACATTATAGAAGAAAATGACCGTGTTTTAAAAGCTTCAGAAGCACTTACAAAAGGAGACCTAACTTCTTTTGGGTTGTTGATGTACGGTTCTCATGAAGGGCTTCAGCACAAATACGAAGTAAGTTGTCCTGAATTAGATTTTATGGTTGAATATTCTCGTACTAAAGATTTTATTCTTGGTGCTAGAATGATGGGAGGTGGTTTTGGTGGTTGTACCATCAATTTGATCCATAAAGATGCCATTGAAGACTACATCACAGAAATTGCTAGCGCTTACAAATCAAAATTTAATATTGAATTAGACGCATATATTGCCATGCCAGATCATGGAACTATGCTTAAAACATTATAATTATGGATACAGTTTTTAACGAAAACCCACATAGAAGATACAATATACTAACCGGAGAATGGGTATTAGTTTCTCCACACAGAACAAAACGACCGTGGCAAGGGAAAGTTGAGAAACCTTTTATTCCTTTAACTGAAACCTATGACAAAAGTTGTTACCTCTGCCCTACCAACACAAGAATGGGTGGGGGTCAAAATCCTGATTATACTACGGCATATTCTTTCGTAAACGATTTTTCAGCTTTATTATCAGACACTCCGTCTGGTACGGTAGATGATAATTTATTACAAGCTAAATCTGAAAAAGGATTATGTAAAGTGGTTTGCTTTTCACCCAACCATTCTTTGACCTTACCTTTAATGAAAGAAGCTGACATTGAAGCCGTAATTAGCCTCTGGCAAAAAGAATACAAAGAACTTGGCGATTTACCCTATGTAAATCACGTTCAGATATTTGAAAACAAAGGAGATACCATGGGCTGTAGCAATCCACATCCACATGGACAAATATGGGCGCAAGAGTCAATTCCGCAAGAAATTGCGAAAAAAGCAAAAAAATTAGGTGATTATTGGAGCAAAAATAAAAAAAGTTTACTTTTATCGTATATTGAGCAAGAATTAAAACTTAAAGAGCGTATTGTAATTGAAAATGAGCACTTCGTAGCTTTAGTTCCATTTTGGGCAATTTGGCCTTATGAAACTATGATCGTTCCAAAAAGACATCTTCAAGATATCACTTTAATGAGTGCTGCTGAAAAAACGGACTTTGCTAAAACTATTAAAGAACTCACCATTAAATACGACAATCTTTTTAGTACAAGTTTTCCTTATTCTGCAGGCATACATCAAGCACCAACAGATCAAAAAAATAACGATGAATGGCATTTTCATATGTCATTTTACCCGCCATTATTAAGGTCTGCCACCGTGAAAAAATTTATGGTTGGGTATGAAATGTTTGCTGATGCTCAAAGAGACATTACCGCTGAGCAAGCGGCTCAAAGTTTAAGAGAATTAGGCAATGTACATTACAGCAAACTATAAACAATTACATATGATATGAGTAAAAAAATAACCCTAAAAGAATTAGCACTCATATCTGAATTTTCTGTATCTACTATTTCTAAAGCATTATCTGATAATCGAGAAATTAGTACAGAAACAAAGAAGAAAATAAAAGCACTTGCTAAGCAATATCATTACCGCCCAAACGCAACGGCAAGAAGCCTTAAGTCTAAAAAAACAAAAACTATTGGTGTTATCATCCCTAATATTCTAGCCCATTATTTTGCTAAGGTATTACTAGGGATAGAAAAAGAAGTATCTAAAAAAGAATACAGCATCATTACGTGTATCTCTGATGAATCTTATGAAAAGGAGACCAAAAGTATAGAATTATTTAATTCTGGATGCGTAGATGGCTTTCTTATTTCTTTATCAAAAGAAACACAATCTAATAATTTCTACGATGAAATAAACGGTGCGATTGACCAAGGACTACCTGTTGTTATGTTTGATAGAACTTCGGATAAAGTTAATTGCGATAAAGTAACTATCAACGATTTTGAATCTGCTTATGATGCCACACAATTACTAATAACATCAGATCATAAAAAAATTATTTTTGTTTCTCCTATCGCAGGAACTAATGTAGGCAACGAAAGGGAGAAAGGCTATAGACAGGCGATTGCTGATTCCTTTCAAGGAAAAATTGCACCCAAGGTTTTAAATTTCACGGACTATCCTGAATTTACCACAACACTAAACCAGTATTTAGAAACAAATATTATTGATGGTATCGTAGCCGCAGATGAATTGTCTGCGATTTACGCTATGAATCTTGCTATTTCTAAAGGCTATAAGGTTCCTGAAAATTTAGCTGTGATCGGTTTTACAGATGGGATTCTTTCCAATAATAGTAATCCGCCTTTAAGCGTTGTAGATCAACATGAAACAGAATTAGGTAAAATTGCAGCAGCCACATTAATTCAGCGTATTGAATCTAATGAAACTACAGCGCCCCAAACCATTGTATTACCCTCTGAATTAATTCTGAGAAAATCTACCCATTTTAAAGGTTAATTCTTCCGTTTTAATGGTGTAAAAATTAGTTTGTAATAATTTCCTTCTACTTAAACACGCAATCGTTAAAAATTACCGAATGTTCTAAAATAAGAAATCATTTTAAGTACTTTTGCCAGTTGAAAACAACACAAAAATGAATTTTATATTAGATCCTTGGCCATGGTATGTATCTGGGCCACTTATAGCCGTGACTATGATTTCCCTAATCCTCTTCGGAAAAACTTTTGGGATGTCATCTAACCTAAGAACACTATGTACTATTGGTGGTGCAGGGAAATATGCTGATTTTTTTAAATTTGATTGGAAAACTCAAAAATGGAATTTAACGGTCGTTTTAGGAACGATAACCGGTGGGTTTATTGCCTCTCACCTTCTTTCTAATGGCAGTACCATGGCGCTAAGTGAAGCTACTGTAACTGACTTGCATTCATTAGGATTCAACCATGTAGGTGAATCACTGCTACCACCAGAATTATTTGACCTTCAAAATATTTTTAATTTAAAAACTTTATCCATCTTAATTATCTCAGGATTTCTTGTGGGCTTTGGAACACGTTATGCTGGCGGATGCACCTCTGGTCATGCCATAACAGGCCTAAGCAATTTACAACTCCCCTCTTTAGTAGCCGTCATTGGTTTTTTTATCGGAGGTTTATTTATGATTTATGTACTATTCCCATTAATTTTTTAATATGAAATTTTTAAAATTCTTATTCGTTGGTATTTTTTTCGGAATAGTTTTAGTGAAATCTGAAGCTGTTTCTTGGTACAGAATCTTTGAAATGTTTAAATTTCAATCTTTTCACATGTACGGAATTATTGGTTCTGCTGTATTGATTGGTATTATCGCTTTACAAATCATCAAGAAGTATAATATAAAAAGTATCGATGGTGCACCCATTAATGTTCCTCAAAAAGACAAAAACTATAAAGCGAATAGTATTGGTGGTGTTATTTTTGGATTAGGATGGGCATTAGGAGGCGCTTGTCCTGGGCCTATGTATATGCTTTTGGGTACCGGTGTTTTTACTATGATCATCGTTATCCTGTCTGCAATGTTAGGTACTTTTGTATATGGGCTACTAAAAAACAAACTACCCCAGTAAATAGCACACTTTTTAAAGAAAAAAATATATTTTAGGTAATTCATAATTTTTTTGAAATGCAACCAATTACAACTGCACTATGTTCTTTTGGAATGAGTGGCCGTGTTTTCCACGCCCCATTTATAGCGGTAAACCCAAAATTTACCTTGTACGGTGTCTTAGAAAGAACTAAAAACTTAGCGCAAGAGAAATACCCCCATATAAAAACGTTTAGGACTCTAGAAGAACTACTCGATGATGATGCCATAGAATTAGTAGTGGTAAATACGCCTAACATCACCCATTATGATTTTGCTAAAAAAGTAATTTTCGCTGGCAAAAATGTAATTATTGAAAAACCTTTTACTGCCACTGTTACAGAAGCAGAAGAATTAATAGCACTAGCGGAAGAAAAAAATGTTATGATTTCTGTCTATCACAACAGGAGGTATGATAGTGATTTTCTAAGTTTAAAAGAAGTATTAGATAGTGGCGTACTCGGGACTATTGTAGAAGCAGAATTTCATTACGACAGGTTTAAGCCTGAGTTAAGTGAAAAAGCACATAAAGAAATCTCAACTGGCGCTGTTGGAAGTTTGTACGATTTAGGATCACATCTTATAGACCAAGCCATACAATTATTTGGCATTCCAAATGCTATTTTTGCAGATATCGATGCGTATAGACCAGAGTCAAAAGTAGCAGATTATTTTGACTTAAAATTATTCTACCCTTCGCACAGGGTTATTCTTAAATCTAGTTATTATATACGCGAACCGCTACCTGGAAATATCTTACATGGTACAAAAGGTTCTTTTATAAAAACGAAAGCTGACGTACAAGAGAAAGACCTCCAAGCGGGTAAAGTCCCAAATTCAGCCAACTGGGGAATAGAACCTGAATCTGAACAAGGACTTTTACACACCGAAAAATGCGGAAAACTAATAAAAGAAAAAGTCGCCTCATCAAATGGGGACTACATGGTGTATTACGATGCAATCTATGATGCAATTAGCGCTCATAAACCTGTTCCTGTAAGCGCAACCGAAGGTATGGAAGTGATTCGCGTGATTGAAGCGGCACTCAAAAGTAATCAAGCAAAAAAAGTTGTTTCCTTAGGTAGCAATTAGTGTTCATACACTTTAATATAATCGATAATAAATTTCTGAGGGAAGATGCTATCATCAATAGTATCTCCTCCCAAATTACCACCAACCGCGGTATTTAATATGATAAAAAATGGTTGATTAAAAGGCCAATTTTTTTTTGTTTTATGATCTGGTTTGTATTCAAACATTTTAACATCATCAACAAAAAAAATTATTTTATCAGGAGACCAATGTACAGCGTATATATGAAAACCATCTTCAATTCCATTGATTGTAGTAGTTTTAGTATACGCGTTTTCTCCATATTGCTCATCAAAATGTAGTGTTGTGAATATGGTATTTGGTTTTCTACCAATATACTCAAGTATATCTATCTCTCCACACAAAGGCCAGCCTACTTCAGAAATGTTTGAGCCTAACATCCAAAATGCTGGCCACAAACCTTTAGCTAAAGGCAACTTCGCCCTTGCTTCTATTCTTCCGTATTTAAATTCTTTGTTTCCCTTTGTGGTAATTCGCGTAGAAGTATATGTGCTATCTACTTTTTTTATATTGATATGTAGAAAACCATCTTTTACCTGATGGTTTTTACGTGTGTAGATTTGTTTTTCATTATTTCCCCATCCACATAATTCCGGACAGCCATCACCTAATTCATAGTTCCAAACAGATTCATTTAAGGTGTTGCCATTAAAATTCTCTTCCCAAACAAGTCCTTTCTTATTTGCACAACTAAGCCCTGACATTAAAATAAATATCAGGGCTATTTTAGTATATACACTCATGTATAATTATTATTCTGTTACTGAAAAATCTGTTTCTAAAGTAGTGCTAGAACTTCCGCCAATAAACACTTTAAATGCACCTGGCTCCACTTCCCACTTATTATTTGCTGTGTAAAACTGCAGTTTTTCTTTATCAATTTTGAAAGATACTGTTGTAGATTCATTTGGTTTTAAAGAAACCATTTTAAAATCTTTCAACTCTTTTACAGGTCTAGTAACACTGGCAAAAAGATCTCGTATGTACAATTGCGCTACCTCTTTCCCTTCGTACTTTCCGGTATTTTTCAAGGTAAAAGAAACCGTAATTGCCTCCTTTTCATTCATTGTTGGTGCACTTAAGGCTAAATTACTATATTCAAAATTTGTGTAACTTAATCCATGCCCAAATGGATATAAAGGTTCGTTACTCACATCACTATAATGCGACCAAAAAACAATATCACCTCCAGGACTTGTGGGTCTACCCGTATTTTTATGATTGTAATAGATGGGTACTTGACCTACATTTTTAGGAAAAGTCATAGGTAATTTACCACTCGGGTTATAATCACCATACAATACCTCAGCAATAGCATTACCACTTTGAGTACCCAGTTGCCATGCTTCAACAATTGCTGGAATATGCTCTTCTTCCCAATTAATAGTCAACGGTCTGCCATTCATCAATACGAGAACAACATTCTTATTTACCTTATAAATTTCTTTTAGTAATTCTTCTTGCAACCCAGGAATATCTAATGACGTTCTACTACGTGCCTCACCTGTTTGAAAACCATATTCCCCCAATACCATGACCACAACATCATTTTCTTTAGCTGTTGCAATAGCTTCTTTAAAACCGGTCTTATCTGTTGTATTGATTTTCGTTTCTTTTATAAAAGCATTTTCGCCCGTGGTAAGGATAACCCCTTTTTGGTAGGTTAATTTATTCTTTGTATATTTTTGTAATCCTTCTAATACCGAAACTGCTGTATTATCATCACCAGCAATTCTCCAGCTACCAAGAGGACTATTTTTATCAGCTGCAAGAGGTCCTATAAGCGCTATTTTTAGTCCTTTTTTCTTTAAAGGTAATAGTTGCTTTTCATTCTTTAGAAGTACAATAGACTTTTTGGCTACATCTAAAACAGCAGCATTATTTTCTTTACTACCAATAACATTCTTTTCCCTTTCTACATCGCAATATTTATAAGGGTCATCAAAAAGTCCTAATTCAAATTTAACGCGTAATATCCTTTTTACTGCATCATCAATTTTAGCACTATCAACTTTACCTTCTGCAACTAATTCTTCAATATATTTTACGTAAACGTAAGATTCCATGTCCATATCCGATCCAGCATTTAAAGCTATTTCTGCCGCATGTTTGCCATCTTTTGCATAACCATGAGCAATCATCTCACTAATTGAACCCCAGTCAGAAACCATAAAACCTTTATAATTCCACTCTTTCTTTAGTACTTCTCGCTGTAAAAAAGCATTGCCTGTGGCAGGAATACCATTTAGTTCATTGAAAGAATTCATAAATGTTTTTACATCTGCTTTAATTGCTGCTTGAAAAGGTGGAAAAATAATATTGTATAAGGTTGACGTACCCACATCTACCGTGTTATAATCTCTACCCGATTCTGAAAAACCATAACCAGCAAAATGCTTTGCAGTTGCTGCTATTGTATTGGGCGCACTCAAATCATCTCCTTGAAACCCCTTTACTCTAGCATAGGCAATCTTACTCCCTAAATAGGGATCCTCACCTGCTCCTTCCATCACTCTGCCCCAACGTGCATCACGAGAAATATCTACCATAGGAGCAAATGTCCAATTGATACCGCTTGCTGCTGCTTCTGCTGCAGCAACTTCAGAAGATTTACGTATGGCATCTAAATCCCAACTTGCAGCTTCAGCAAGAGGAATAGGGCTTATTGTTTTATAACCATGTATGACATCAAAACCTATTATCAAAGGAATCCCTAATCGCGTTTCTTCAACTGCTATTTTTTGCACTTTACGAACTTCTTCAACCCCAGTAACATTGAGCATAGAACCCACCATACCGGTTTTAAGATGTTCGTATTTTTTAGCAGCATCACCATCTTTAGGAGAGGGCCCAGTAACATTCCAAAAGCCATTGTATTGGTTCATCTGACCAATTTTTTCTTGGAGGGTCATTATGGATAGTAGTGAATCTACCTTTTGATCAATACTTCCTTTTTTTCCTTGACTAAGGCCTAAATTGCAAAACAATCCTATGCAGATAATTACTTTAAAATTCATACTTTCTAATTTGTTATAATGATACAGTATATTATTGAAATAAAAAAAGGAGTAATTGAGCTATGAATTCTCAATTACTCCAGCATAAAAAAACTCAATTATTGATATACTCTCACATAATCAATTTCCATAGTATCTTCTGTAAAAGCAGGATCTATATCACCTCCTAAAGTTCCTCCCATGGCGATATTCATGATTAAGAATTGATTTGCATCAAAAGGCCATGTCTGACTATCCTTAACTCCTGGATTATAAGTGTAAAAAATAACATCATCTATTAAGAAAGAAATTTCGTCCTCCGACCAATTTACAGAATAAACATGAAACTCAGAAGCAACATTAGTCGCTGTTATATCACCTTTATTTACAGTATTTCCGAAACTAGATGGAGTATGAATAGCAGATTGTACAACATTTAGATTATTTCCAACATGTTCCATAATATCTATTTCACCACAAGCAGGCCATCCAACAGTTTCAAAATTTGACCCTAACATCCATAACGCTGGCCATGTTCCTGCACCTTCAGGTAATTTAGCTCTAATATCTACTCTACCATATTTGAAATCAAATAAACCCTGAGATTTTAACCTTGCTGAAGTATAATCACTCCCACTAAAACTTTCTGATTTAGAAATAATTTTCAAAGTACCCTCAGATACTACAGCATTATCTATTCTGTCTGTATAGTACTGTGATTCATTGTTACCCCATCCACCTGCTCCGGTATCATACGTCCAATTAACAGGATTTGGCGTTCCGTCAATATCAAAATCATCTGACCAAATTAAATTGGTATAGCTAACATCTACAGCAGAAGGCTCTTGTATTGCACCTCCATCATCAGCTGTCAAAATAAACCACCAATTAAATTCATTATTGCCATCAGCGGTTGTAAGTATCATTTCATTTTCAGTTCTACTGAAAATCCTATACTGGTGATCTCCACCTGTATAATATGCTATAAAAGCAGTACCTCCTAAACTAAGGGTTTCTATACCATCTGGTGCAGTAAGAGTCCACTGGTTACTATAATCATCGTAAGGATAATTCTCAATATCCGATCCATTGGCGGCTTCATTATGAGCACCAAGTTCATCAACTAAATTAACTCTCCCAAAAATAGTTCCGCTAGTATCCACAGATGGATCATCATTCACGCTATTTGTAATATGGGTAAAACTACCATCGCTATTAAAAATATAACGATCATCATACATACCGGTAGCAGATTTTTCATTTGCTGTAGCACTATACCATTCTGCAGGAATATTTCCTCCTACAGGCCCAAGTCCAAAATGCCCGCCTGATTCTGCTTTAATACGCCAGGTTCTAGACCCATCTGCCACCAACATTTGCAACAAATCTTCGGGAGCTGAATACGATGCAAAAACTTCCAAATCTAGTAAATAGCTGGTAGAGAGTCCTGCTGTTCCTACCGCAATTACAGCAACTGTATAGGTGTTTAATCCTGTAGTACTAAAATTATAAGTTTTAGATCCAGAAGGAATTGCTTCCTTATTTCCATTATATACAAATTGATAAGAGGTAGCATTATCTGCTGTAGCTGTTAAATTTACAGTACCACTACCATCCCCATTTGGATTATCTGCATCTGCACCCACCAACTCAACAGATACTTGCAAGTTAGATGGCGCTACTATAACATCTAAATCGGGTTCATCCTCTTGACAACCTAAAAAGATTAAGCCAAAAACACTTAATAGAATTATTTTTATATTTTTCATAATAATAGCTTTTTCTTATTAATCTTTTACAAGCTTGAATTGCCAAAAAACACCAGAACCTGTTCCTGTCTCAATCACCACACTCATCGTATTATTATCAATAAATGTAGCATTGTAGACAATTGAACTAGGCGCATCTCCTGGAGCCGCTAATTCGCCTGTATTTGTTCCTTTCGCAAGTGCAATATATGCTCCAATGCCATTTATAGTAATAGTACCTGCAGACTCATCATAAGCATAAGTAGCAGATGTAGTACCATCATGAGGTGCTACTGGAGTTCCGCAAGAATCAGAACCACCTTGCCAGCCTTCAATCCAAGTTTCCGTCCCTAGATTTACAGAATAACTATTATCAGATCCAAAGATATATTCATCATCTATTAAGCAAGCACGATCTATAATACCTTGATCATCCAAAGAAAACCAACTCACATCGCCAATAGCTGGGCCCACTCCGAAAGAACCTGCCTCAGATGCTATTCTCCATGTACCCACAATTGGAGCTTCCACTTTTTTTACTAATTTAAACTGCCAGAAGACACCCTCACTTGTTTCTAAATACACATTCATAGTGTTTTTATCTTCTGCTAGAGAAACATTGTACGTAATAGAATTTGGAGCATCAGCAGGTGTGCTTAATTCTCCGTCATTAGTTCCTTTAGCTAAAGCTATAAATGCTCCAGTTCCTGTAATGGTAATTGTACTAGAGGCATCATCATAACTATAAGATGCTGCACTAGAACCATCATGTGGTGCTACAGGAGCTCCACAAGAATCTGTACCTCCTTGCCAAGCTTCAATCCAGGTTTCTGAACCTAAAATCGTATTAAAGGTACCTCCTGATCCAAAAACATACTCGTCATCAATAAAACATGCTCTATCTTCAATCCCTTGTGCATCTAATGAAAAATAGCTAACATCACCAATAGCAGGGCCTACTCCAAAAGAACCTGCTTCAGAAGCAAGTACCCAAGTACCTATAAAATCTTCTAAAGTAGCAGAAACAGGGTCCGTTATACTCACAGTATCTTCATAGTCGATAGTGGTAGCACTAGCTCCTTTAGCGACAACTCTAATGGTATACTCTCCTGCAGCTGCGTAAGTATATGTAGCCACTTCGCCCGCCATAATCGTAGTTGCTTCTTCGTCTGCAGTTTCTCCAAAATAAACATCAAAAACAGTAGCATCATCTGCATTAGGTGTTACGGTAACGTCATAATTATTAACAACAATTATATCTGCTGATAAATTTGACGGTGGTGTAAAAGAAACTGAGATACTTCTATTAAGTTCACTAGTGAGGCCTGAGGCGCTTAAGGCTACTATTCTTAGTATATACTCGCCCTCTTCATAAATATGTGAAGTTTCTTCTCCTGGAGCAACTTCCGTAGGCGTTTCATCTTCTATGTCTCCAAAGTATACTTGAAAACTTGTTACACCTTCTGCTGTTGGCGTAAGGGTAACCGTACCTGTATCATCATTAGATATATTAAATGACGCAGCCACATTAGTAGGGGCTGATACATCTTTAAATGCATATGAAACTTCATCTTCGGTACAAGCATTAAGTGCGATTACTGTTAAAAAGCAAATAACTAAATTTTTTATAATCTTCATTTTTACAATTTTTTTATTAATATCCTGGATTTTGTTCCCAACGGTTTCCTGACAATTCTATTTCAATAGATGGAATAGGAAATAATTCGTGCTTTCCTGATTGAAACCCATCTATTTCTTGAGCTGCTCTTCCTGTTCTTACGAGATCAAAAAAGCGGTGCCCTTCGCCAACCAATTCTACCCTTCGTTCTTGGTAGATTGCTGTAGTTAAACTTGAACCGGCTACAGTAACATCCTCCAAATCTGCTCTTTCCCGTACTCGGTTTAGATATATAAGAGCACGTGAATCGCTTATGCTTCCTCTATTTAAAGCTTCGGCTGCCATTAATAATACATCGGCAAAACGTATCGCTCTATAGTTATTAGGGTTCGTTAAATTTGCATCTCCTGTATTAGAATCTTCAGCTGCATCTAACCTTGGAAGGTATTTTCTATTGAAATATCCCGTATGCTCATTACCCGTTCCAAAAGTTGCACCCGTTTCTTCTGCCCATGCATCTATATTTAATATGGCGATATCTCTACGCGTATCACCAGCTTCAAAGGCATCATAAACCTCTTGAGTTGGTATATTAAAACTAAATCCTGATTCAAAACTAGGACCAGCATAATTTCTTATTCCATTAAAACCTACAGCAACATTACCTTCACTACACTGTAAGCACTCAAATCCAGCACCTTCTTTGTCTGTATACTGCACCTCAAAAACAGATTCTATGTTATTCTCATTATCCAATTCAAACATGGTACTATAGTCTTCTAAAAGATCATAAGGACCATTATTAATTAAATCCTCTAACACGTTTGCTGCTTCCGTAAACTTATCTTGATATAAATAAGCTTTTCCCAAAAGCGCTTGCGCTGCACCCTTAGTAATTCTCCCTTTCTGTGCTTGAGTATACGGTAAATTATCTACTGCATATTGTAAATCAATTTCAATTTGAGCATATATTTCAGCAACAGGCGTTCTTCCTACCAAATATTGATCACCAAATAATAATCGTTGATCAACAGCTAAAGGAACATCTCCGAACCATTTTACTAGTTCAAAATAATAATAGGCTCTCAAAAATGTAGCTTCTGCTAAAAGTGCTTCTTTTCCTGTAAAATCAGTTTTATCTTTAAACTCTAATACATAGTTAGCACGATTGACTCCTGCAAACATCCATCCCCAAATACTTTCTAATTGTACATTTAAAGAAGTATGTAACATATCATCTATTTGTTGTATACCAATTACATCTGTAGCGCTCTCACCACCTGCTAAGGTATTATCTGAAGCGATTTCTCCCAACAATACATTAAGGTATGTAGATTGAAGTAAATCATAAGCACCCGTTAATGCAGATTGATAATCTTCTTCTGAATTGAAGAAATCCTCTGAATTTTCATCTTCTGATTCAACATTTACAAAGTCATCGCTACAGGATATAGAAAATATCGTAATACTGGCAAACGCAATAACGTGTTTTAAAAAAGTGTTTTTTATCATCATTACATTAAAATTTAAGGTTTAAACCTAATAAGTAGGTACGTGGAACTGGATAAAATCCTGAATCAAATCCGGAACCTATTGGATCTCCAGAAGATGCTGATGGATCAAATCCTTTATATTTAGAAAAAGTAAAGACGTTACTAGCAGATACATACAGACGTAATTTACTGATCCCTATATCCTTAATACCCTCGCTATTTAAAGAATATCCTAATTGCATATTTTGTGCTCTAACAAATGAACCATCTTCTACATAAAAATCTGAAAACAAAATATTAGAAGTTGCTCCGTTAGTTACTCTTGGATATTCATTGGTGCTTCCTTCACCCGTCCATCTATTTAAAGAATACACCGACTGATTTGTAATTGGATTATTTCTGTCATAATTTCTAACAATATCATTCCCTATTGACGCAAAAATGTAGGTCTGGAAATCAAAATTTTTGTAATCAAATGAAACATTTAATCCCATTGTAAAATCAGGAATCGGATTTCCAAGATTGGTACTATCCTCAAAATCTATGACTCCATCACCATTTACATCTGTGAAACGAATATCTCCAGGAGCTGCTTCGGAACCAAGACCTATTTGACTTGGATGTGCATCTACTTCAGCTTGATTTTGAAAAATACCATCTGTTTTTAGTCCATAAAAATATCCTATTGGAAGTCCCGCTTCCATACGGGAAACACCTGATTGTCCTATTCCAAAGCTACCGCCTTGCTCATACCCTATTCCATTTTCAACACTTAATACTTCATTTTCTAAATACGTGAAATTATAGTTAATTCCGAATCTAAAATCTTCTGAGTATGGTGTTTCATAACCGATAGCAAACTCAAAGCCACTATTCCGTACAGAACCAGCATTAGCAATAGGGTTTCCTGCACCTGGCGCAGCGGTTCCTAAAATACCTGAAGATTCTACTACTAATAATAAATTATCTGTTTGTTTATTGAAATAATCTGCAGTAATATTAATTGTATTATTAAACAGTTTAGCATCTAAACCAATATCTAAAGTAGTTTGTTCTTCCCACTGTATTTCTGGGTTAGAAACTCTACCTACCGCTTGTCCAAATACTAATTCATTATCAAACACATAGGTACCTTCACCTGACAATAAAGAAACAAATCCAAATCCAGGTATTCTATCGTTACCTAAGATTCCATAAGACGCTCTTAACTTAACAAAATTTAGCACGTTACTCTCTTTAAAGAAATCCTCATCAGATAATATCCAACCTAAGGAACCCGAAGGGAAGTAACCAAATTTATTGTCTGGACCAAATGCTGTTGAACCATCTCTTCTTACTACAGCAGATAGCAAATATTTACCTTTATAATTATATTGCATTCTAGCAAAATAAGAGAGTAACCTTGAATCATATAATCTATTTGAGCGGATCACGAAAGAATCATTGAATAAAGTAGCTGTTTCTAAACTAGGATCAGACAATGTAGTATTGGTTACACCTTCATAGGTTCCTCCGTACTCATCTGCCGTAGATTTAAACACAGAAGTACCTAATGTAATTTTCAAATCATGAACCTCATTGAAAACCTTATCATAATCTATAAAAGCATCAAAAGTATAATCTCTATAAAATTGATTAGACACTCCGTAAGCAGCAGTTGTTCTATCAAATACAGTATTATTTCCAACATTCCCAAAATCTGAAATTGGAAAATACGCCGAATAATCTACTTCTGAATAGTTCCACTGGTAATTAGAGGTGATTTTGAAGTTATTTAAAAATGAATAATCTAAACCAAAGACTCCACTAATTTTATCAATTTTTGTTTTGTTAAACGTGTTTTGCAATTGCGCCAATGGGTTTATCACCTCAATTGGATGCCCAAGAGCTCTGGTTAAACTTCCGTCAACATCTGTAGCACTAAGTATTGGCGAAATATTTAATGCATTGAATAAAACCGAACCCAGTCCTCCCTCGGCCAGTGTTTTTCTTAGTGTACCCGTATAAATTAAATTAGCTTTGAAATTTAAGCCGTCAAACAGCTCTGTATTGAAATTTAATCTTGTATTGTAACGAGTAAAGTTAGCTTTGGAGCCACCTACAATACCGTCTTGTGTAAGTACAGATGAACCAAAAGAGTATCTAGATTTCTCAGTACCTCCACTAACTGTTAAGTTATGATTGAAAATAGGAGCTTTTTGAAAAACCTCGTCTTGCCAATCTGTACCTGTTCCCAATAGTGCTAAATTAGGATATGGAATAGACTCTCCGTTTGCCGCGGCAGCCTCGTTTTTTATAACACCGTATTCTGTAGCATTTAATAAAGGTAACCTTCTAGTAGTTTCTTGAAAGCCTCCATAAGTATCATAAGAAAACTGTAGTGGTGTTGACTTCTTTCCTGTTTTAGTGGTAATTAAAATAACTCCGTTTGCTGCTCTTACTCCATATATTCCTGCTGTAGCATCCTTTAAAACATTGATACTTTCAATATCTCCAGGGTTTACAACACTTAAATCTTCAATAACGTTTCCATCAACCAAAATTAATGGGTTATTGTTTCCGTTAGTTGAAACACCTCGTATTCTAATATTTGATGCACTACCGGGAGAACCAGATTGAGAAGTTATATTCACTCCTGCAACTTGCCCTTGTAAAGCCTGTTCAATACGTGTTGGTTTTAACTGCTCAATAGTTTCTGCTCCAATTACCGTTACAGCACCGGTAATTTCTTTTTTAGTCTGAGTACCATATCCTATTACTACGACTTCGCTTAACGCACTAATATCCTCATTTAGCGAAACAGTAATAAAACTTGAATCTTTAATAGAGATTTCTTTAGTAGTATATCCTATGTAGGACACCACAAGTATATCTCCTACTTTTAATTTATCGACGGTAAAATTACCATCAAAATCTGTAGTAGTTCCTCGTGTTTGATTTTTAACAACCACATTTACCCCTGGCAAAACATCATTTATACTGGCATCTTTTACAGTACCACTTACTGCAAAATCTTGAGCCCAAGAAGTTGTGGTTAAAAAAATTGCTAAGAGCAACAAAAATATGTTTTTCATATGTTGAGTTTTAGAATTCCGAATTTAGACAGACATATTTTATGATAATAATAACAGACCACAACAAAAAATATACATATCGTAATTAAAACTACATAATAAGAGATATTAGTAATGAGAATAAGCCCTAACATGGCTAAAACATTAAGATTATATTATATTAAATTGGTCTTAAAGTACACTCGTGTATGGGTAATGTTGTAGTGTAAAAAATGTGTGTAGTGTTACTTAAAGCTTAATGATGTAATCTGTTAAGCCCATTTCGTGTGGTAGATTCATTTTTTTTCGCAAACGGTATCGTTTTACTTCAACACTGCGCACTGATATATTTAATAAAGGTGCTATTTCTTTGGAAGATAAATTTAAGCGCAGATAAGCACATAACCTTAAATCATTTGGTGTTAAATCTGGATGCAATGTTTTAATTTTTTTCAAGAATTCTTTGTCAGCATTATTAAAAGCATCTTCAAAGAATTTCCAATCATCCTCATTATTTATGTTCCTGTCTATAGTTTTAATAACAGCACTTACTTGTTGTGGTGTTTTACTTTCTTGCAGTTGCGTTTTTATAGCATTAAGAAATTCATTCTTTTTAATAATACTCATTGTAGATATTGCCAATTCCCTACTTTTATTATCTATTTCTTGGTTTAATTTTTCATTTTTAATCTGAATAAGCTTCTTTTCCGCTTTAATCTTTTTACGCTTCAGTTTTTTCTCATTCTCTTTTAAGAGTTGTGCTTGTTGTCTTTTATAATACCTGCGATATAATCTGTGAATAAAATATCCTAACGCTATAAAAAGCAAAACATATAATAAAATTGCTAGATTGGACACATACCAAGGTCTTAAGATTTCAAAGGTATAACTTGCTATATTTTCACTTAACTCATTGCCAACTTTTGCCCTTACTTTAAAGGTATATTCCCCAAAAGGCAAGTTTTCAAAAGCAACCTCTGACTTCTCTGACCAAGTACTCCAAACCTCCGTAAGCCCTATTAATTGGTATTGAAAATTTACCTCTGTATATTTCTCATAGCTAGGCACACTGTATTTAAAATACAGGTTATTATCAGTATACTTAAAAGCTTTATTAAGGCTTTTTAACTCCACTTTTTGCAAAAAAGTAGTATCACTATTTTTATTAAAGACATCAGTTAGAGCTATAGAAAATTCTTTTGCACTTATCTTATCTAAATCAAGGGTTATGTATCCATTAGAAATACCTATTAAATAAGTATTGACTCCTACTTCCTTTATATTTTCAAAGCCTAAAACCCCCAAATTACGCCTGAAGGAACTAGGAATAGCAATCTTTTTTAATTCTGGCTGACCATTAAATTTATTAGCAGCTAAAGAAATTATATTTTTGCCTGTAAACGCCCATAATACATTTTCATTAGTATCTGGAATAACAACACCTATTAAACTGTCATCCCCATCAAAAAAAAGTTTACTAAGGAGGCTGTCTTTTTCAAGCTTCTTATGTTCTTCATTAAATCGTAAGACTCCTCTGTTTGAGGCATGCAATATAGAATTCTCATAGGTCACTAAACTAGCTCCTGTACCTAAAACTGGCTCATCACTGCTTTGAACAACTTTAGTATAAGAAGAATCTAATGTTAATCTAAAAACACCTTTATACTCATGGTTGACAATAATATCATTATTTTTTGTGAATTCGAAAAAGCGACTTGAAATATCAAAACCATCAATTTTATTTCTAAAAACCCATTGGTTATTTTTCAATTCAAGAATACTTAACCCATTGTAATTACCCTGTACTAGAAGTGAATCCTTACCTGGTATTTTCTTTATATCCCAAGTACCCGGAAAATTTGAAATTTGTTTTGCCTCATCACCCTTTACAATAAAAGTTCCCGCATTATGTCCACAAAAAAGAACACCATCTATTTCTTTTAAAATCCAAACTTGACCATTCGTGTTTTCTATAATTTCAAATGCTCCATCTCCTGACTCAGGCTTATAAAACAATCCTTGATTTGTGCCTAAGTACAAATGATTTTTATAAACTGCCGCGGTGTACACTACCCCCAATTTCCCTACCGTATCAATATACTCTTTGAAAGGAGCACTGAAGTTCAAAACACTAATTCCGTTATTTAAACCCAACCATATATTGCCTTCAACATCTTCGAAAATTGATAATATTGTATTGTCGTATAGTCCTTTTTTTTGATTGATTATACCTATCAACTCTCCTGTATCACTCACGTGATACACCCCATCTGAAATAGTTCCTAAAATAAAACCACCTTCTTTAAGCCTAATACCGCTATACATATTTAAGCCTTTCAGCTCTTTATTTACAGGTACCTGCCATTTTTCTACACCATCCTGCGTTAAAAGAAAAAAACCTTCTTTTTCTGTGAGTATTATTTTCCCTAGAGGGGACTCAAACAATCCAATAATGAAATTTGATTTAAAAATGGCCTCTTCCGATACTAAAACACCTTTACCTCCATCTATTTTAAAAAGACCTTTCCCTGATTTCTGGAAATAAACAATACCATTATTTTTGAAAATTCGAGCTCTAGTACTCTCAGAAGGTACAATACTGAATGATTCTGTTTTTAAATTGTAGACGTAAATTCTTTGAAGTGATTGAAACAATACATAAGAATCTAATTGAATAATATTCCAAAACTCCTCATCCTCAATCATGGGAATCGTTAATTTAGAATTCAGAGATTGATAGATTAAATCGCCAAAATTATCTTTGGTCCAATACCCAAATTCCATATAACATCCCGTAAAAACACGATCATTAACAACCTTGACTGCTCGTAAATGAGAGCCATTAGGAGAAGAATACTTTTTCCAAGAAGCTCCATTATATTCTAATAAGCCATAGTTATTTCCTACGTATATATATTTTTGGTCTGATTGTGAGATACTCCAATTCTGATTACCGCCATCATAGGCCAAGGGACTAAAATTATTTATAGGAGGTAATTCTTGCGAAAAGCAAACGAAGGCTAAAAAGAAAAAGCCAATAAATTTTATAGATCTCAACAGCGATAATTTAAGACCAAGAGCTTGCGGGATTTAAAGATAAGGGTATGATAAAATAACCCCATTACACAATCTCTGCACTAAGTCCTGCCTGTAATAATTTTGTGCAACGCGGCTTAAGGTCATCATAATCACCCGTTTTCACGGTACATTTTCCATTATGATGCACTATAATAGAACATTGCTCTGCTTGCTCAGGAGTATGATCGCAAACACCTATTAATGTTTCAATGACGTGATCAAAAGTATTTACCTCATCATTAAACAAAACAATTTCGTTTTGTTTTTTAGTTTCTTCTTCTAAAAGTAAATCTTCTAAGATCTTTTCCTTCGTGCTCATAGATCTATTTTTGCACTAAGATACAAATTCTAATAAGTCACTTCTAGAAATTATTTAAAAAAAACACGAAACCACTGCTAATTAAAGGATTATAAAAAAAGGTATTCTAAAATTAGAATACCTTTAAAATTGTAATGTATTTATTTAAGTATTAGTTAATTAATAAAGATAATTTAATGCTGTAATGTCATTATTATTAAACTCACCATCTTCATTTGAGCTAAAACATGCTAACATAATAGAAGTAGGATCATAAGCTTCCGGAGTTCCTGGTACTGGTATAGCACCTACTCCTGCAGTTCCTTCATTCGTATTTTGACCGCAACTTTGACGACTAAACCAATCTGTATGTCTGAAACCAACAGAATGACCAATCTCATGGGTAATTACATGCTCAATAACATTTACGTCATAATTGCTTAAACCGTAAATTTGAACAAATTTATTTGGATTTCCATTACTAGGAAAACCCGCTGAACCACCAGCACCTGACTCACTAGGATTTAGGTAAACCACCATATCCTTATCTTGATAAGAAGTACCAAAAGTTAATGTAAAACGAATACTTAAATTTAAAGCATTGTAATTATTAACAGCATATTGCAATGCAGTTTGCTCTTTGGTTGGCAGGGCATTTTGACCTCCCGTGTACCCAATAATAGTTAAGGTCCTAGGACTAACTAAATTGGTGGTGTGGTAATTTTTAGCGCTTTTAATATCAATTTCTGATAAACTTTCAAACTGCTCCGCAGAAAATAATATATCATTCTCTAATTGAAATCGTTCTTCCATTGATCCATCAGGAAGCATAAAATCTACAACGTCAATTTCGTTAACATTATAGTAGTTGTTTTTGAAAACACTCATCACCTCATCGGTAATTTGTAGCTTTTCTTGTTCAACATTTTCTACACTAGCTTCTGGCACTAGAAGATTATTGTCTTTCTCTTTTTCACAAGAACTAGCCACTAATAAAAGTGACATAGCAATAATAGTTAAATCGCGTTTTTTCATAATTAATTGTGTTAAATAAGTTAAAAAATATAAAACTATATCTTAAAAAAATACATTACAACGACAATATATGACAATTCAACGGTAATTTTACAAAAACTTTAACATTTTCGATAAACGGCAGCAACCCAATTATTTCTATTTAGGTTGGACTCAAACTTCAGACTGTGTTCTTCGCACTTGGCGGATATTGTAGGGATGTCTTCAGAATAGAAGCCACTTAAAAATAACGTCCCTCCTACTTTTAAACATTTTGAATATTCGGGAATATCTTCTAGTAGTATATTCCTATTAATATTCGCTATTATAATATCATAATTTTTATCCTTTAGAAGATTTACATCACCTTCATAGACATTAATATGACTAGAGTCATTACGCTCTACATTTTCCAATGCATTTAAATAACACCAATTGTCTATATCTATGGCATCAATTGTACTAGCTCCCCTTTTTGCAGCCAGGATCGCCAACACCCCTGTACCACTTCCCATGTCTAATACAGATTTTCCCTTAAAATCTGTATTTAATATATGTTGCAGCATCATGTGTGTAGTTTCATGATGCCCCGTTCCAAAACTCATTTTTGGTTCTATCACAATGTCGTATTCCACTTCTGGTTTTTCATGAAATGGCGCACGAACTACACATTTTTCATCTACTTGAATAGGATTAAAATTCTTCTCCCAAGTTGCATTCCAGTTTTCCTGCTCAATTTCTTTAAAATCGTACTCAATTTTAAAGTTCTCATTATGTACAATAGTTAAGCTGTCCAGAATAGCAGCTGACCAATCTTCTTTTTTGATGTAAGCCAAAACACCTTCTTCGGTCTCTAAGAAACTTTCAAACAGAACTTCTCCTAATTCTGCAATTAGAATATCTGATGCTGGCTGTAAGGGCTCTACTTTAAAAGTATACTCTATATAATTATTCTCTTTTTCCATTTTTGGGATAATATAAAAGGGCATTCTAGTAGAATGCCCTTATGATTTAGTATTTATTAATTGTTTACCTAGATTGCTTTAATAATAGCTACAAAATCATCTGCCACTAAAGCTGCTCCTCCTATAAGACCACCATCTACATCTGGTTTAGAGAAAATCTCTACAGCATTGTTAGGTTTAACACTACCACCATATAAGATAGATACATTGTTAGCAATTGTAGCATCAAAAGCATCTGTAATAGTTTTACGTATAAATGCATGCATTTCTTGCGCTTGTTCAGGAGATGCTGTTTCTCCCGTTCCTATAGCCCAAACTGGCTCGTATGCCAAAACAATATTTTTCCAAGAACTCGCCTCTAAAGAGAATAATGCATTTTTAAGTTGACGCGCTACTATATTAAAATGATTGTCTGACTTACGGTCTTCTAATTCCTCGCCAAAGCAAAACATGATGCGCATATTTTTAGCCAATGCAGCAACCACTTTCTTTGCCAAAATCTCATCCGTTTCACCAAAATAAGCTCTTCTCTCCGAATGACCAATAATCACAGTCTCCACCCCTATATCTAATAACATATCTGCTGAGATTTCTCCTGTAAATGCTCCGCTTTCTGCATAATGCATATTTTGCGCTATAACTTCTATGGTCGAAGATTCTAGATTGCGCACTGCTCCTGCAAGATTTACAAAAGTTGGTGCTACCATTACCTCTGCCGTAGTATCTGGTAATTTAGCGGAAAGTTCTGCCAATAACGCTTCTGTTTCAGTAGCATTTTTATTCATTTTCCAATTCCCTGCAACTATTTTACTTCTCATTTTGTTCTATTTTCAATTATTAAATGACTAATTATATCTTATTTTAATTTAAACGAAAAACTATTCTAAAGTTATAGTGTCTAAATCATTATAATGTACTTTCTGTGTAATTGTTCCTTTATTCAAAATTAAAACTCCTGGATTAGAACGGACTATAGTTTTTAAAGTGGTTTGATCTGTAAAGTAAAAATCAAAATTCAATTTATACTCCTTAAGTAATTTTGTAGCAAAATCTTCGCTAGAAGCAGACATGCCAATAACTTTATAGCCTGCTTTTACAGCTCTATCTGTAAGTTCTTTTACCTCTTCAAATGCACTATAACTACTTTTATCTAGATCATAAGCAATTACTACTAACAATTTGGGTTCTTGCAATAATTCTGACGCATAATCTACATCATCTTTTTCTATTGAAAAATCGTGAATCGGAGGCTCATAACCTGCTTGCACTTCCGTTGTTTCTACATCAATAAACTCACCATCTACACTTGGATAATCGCCTTGAGTGACAATAATTTTTTCTTGGCCATTCACCTTAAACCTCCAAGCATAATCAAATATAGCTTTTGGCGCGTCTTCCGGAACGGACATACCTTCTTCTATATTAGCACCTATTTTATAAGGTCTGAAGTCTATTGCTGGCAAATGATTAAGAACGTAATACACAAAAATCACGCAAGCCGCCAAAGATGCTCCTGTAACAATTCTATTGAAACTAGGACTAAAAATAGGCAGGACATACCGTTTCCCTACGAGTATAACAACTATAAGAAGTAATAAGATAATGTCTTTTGTAAAAGATTGCCAGGGCGTCAATTTTAAAGCATCGCCAAAACAACCGCAATCTGTTACTTTATTAAAATATGCAGAGTAAAAAGTTAAGAATGTAAAGCCAATAATCATGACCAACAGACTATATATGGTAAACCTTTGCCTAAACCCTATTAGTAAAAGAACACCTAATAAGACTTCTAAAATTACCACAAAAATGGCAATTTTCAAGGCATGTGGTTCAAAAAACGGCATGTTTAAAACGCCGTAACTAAAATATTCCTCCAACTTAAATGAAAACCCAACTGGGTCATTCAATTTTATAAAACCACTAATTATAAATAATATTCCTACTACTGTTCTACTGAACCCAACCAAGTACTTCATGTAATTATTTAGAATTTGATGTTAAATGTATCATAGCAAATACTGCATAGTTTACCATATCTTGGTAATTAGCATCTATACCTTCACTCACTAAAGTCTTCCCTTTGTTATCTTCAATTTGCTTGACACGCAATAATTTTTGCAAAATTAAATCTGTTAAAGAGCTCACACGCATTTCTCTCCATGCCTCTCCATAATCATGATTTTTATTTTCCATCAATGTCTTTGTAATGTTTACATGGGAGTCAAATAACGCTAATGCTTCTTCAACATTTAAGTCTGGCTGCTCTGCGATTCCTTTTTCAATTTGAATTAAGGCCATTATCGAATAATTAATAATTCCTATAAATTCAGATTGCTCCCCTTCTTCTACCTTCTGAACTTCATTCTCTTGAAGACTGCGAATCCGTTGTGCCTTAATAAAAATTTGATCTGTTAGTGATGGTAATCTTAGTATTCGCCATGCACTGCCATAATCTTTCATCTTTTTAGAAAATAAAGCGCGACATATTTTTATTACAGCATCGTATTGTTCTGCGGTTTTCTGCATGTATTCTTTCTAATTTGTGTAAATTTCGTTCAAAATTTTTAATTGTTCAAGTATAGCGCTTTAAACTTGCAGTGCTATTATAATTCTTGACTAATTCTCAGTAAAAATGACCATAAATTGCAAAGGAGATCTTATTGAAATTGGAGCGCCAAAAATAATGGGTATTCTTAATACTACCCCCGATTCTTTTTATGATGGAGGAAAATACAAAAATGAAACTGAAATTATCCATCAAGTTCAAAAAATGCTTGCCGATGGAGCCACATTCATTGATATTGGCGGATATAGTTCTAAACCCGGAGCTTTACATGTCTCAGATGAAGAAGAATTAAATAGAGTTGCACCTATAGTAGCTTTGGTCCTTAAAAATTTTCCTGAGTGTAAAATTTCAATAGATACCTTTAGAAGTAAAGTTGCAGAAGCGTGTATACAAGAAGGTGCTGCAATGATTAATGATATATCCGCAGGAAATCTAGATCTTGAAATGATGAACATTGTTGCTAAATATCAAGTGCCTTACATCATGATGCATATGAAAGGAACGCCTCAAAACATGCAAAAAAACATACAGTACGATAATTTACTTACTGATATTCTAAGTTATTTTTCAGAAAGAATAGCTGCTGCGAACGATAACAAAATTAATGACATTATTTTAGACCCTGGATTTGGTTTTTCAAAAACATTGGATCAAAATTATGAATTAATGCAAAAATTAGAACTATTGAAAAATGCCAAAAAGCCTATATTAGTTGGTATTAGCAGAAAATCTATGGTATACAACGTTCTAAAGACAGATGCGCAACATGCTTTAAACGGAACAACTAGCCTAAATACTATCGCCTTACTAAAGGGTGCCAATATACTCAGGGTACATGATGTTAAAGAGGCCGCAGAATGTATTGCCATAGTACAGCAATTAAAGTATAAAAATACCTAGTTTTTGTTCGTCTATTTTTCCTAATTTTACAAAAACCCTAAGACTTGGATTTTTTAAGCTTTCTAGATTTTAAGATTACAGATTTAATAGACATATTACTTGTCGCTACGCTGTTATATTACATTTACAAATTGGTTCGCGGTACTGTCGCGATAAACATTTTCATTGGTATCGTTCTTGTTTGGGGTTTCTGGAAACTCACAGAGCTTTTAGAAATGAAAATGATTTCTAGTGTTATTGGCGGTTTTATGCAAGTTGGTTTAATCGCATTGATTATAGTTTTCCAACAAGAGATAAGAAAGTTTTTGCTAATGATTGGTTCTACCAATTTTGCTAATAAACGAAACTTCATTAAACATTTTAAGTTTTTAAAACAAGAAGTGACCAGTATTGGTACAGATGTAGATTCACTGGTAAGTGCGTGTGATAAAATGAGTTCTTCAAAAACAGGCGCTATTATAATTATAAAAAGAAGCAATTCCTTAGATTTTGTAAAATCTACTGGTGATAAAATGCATATTGAAATTACCCAACCTATTATTGAAAGTATTTTTTACAAAAACAGTCCATTGCATGATGGTGCAGCAGTGATTGAAGGGAATTATATTGTTGCCACCCGAGTGATACTCCCCGTTTCTAACGAACGTAATATTCCTTTACGCTTTGGATTAAGACACCGAGCTGCCGTTGGTATTACTGAAAAAACAGATTCATTAGCCATTGTTGTAAGTGAAGAAACAGGAATGATCACCTACATTAAAAATGGCGAATTTGTATTGTATAATGACTTAACAGAGCTTTCTAGTATGATCAAAGAAGATTTGATGTAAGTAAAAAAATAAAAACACCAACCAACTATTTACCATTTATGGAATGCAAGAACTGTACCCTTACATTACAAGAAAACCATAATTTTTGTGCAGATTGTGGCGCAAAAGTGATCAGAAATAGGTTAACTATAAAAAATCTATTTAGTGATTTTGCTCAGCGATTTCTAAATATTGACAATACTTTTATTCGCACTTTTGGAAAGCTGTTTGTGGCTCCTGAAGTAGTAATTGTAGGCTATATCAATGGGGTCAGAAAAAGATATATGAATCCAATATCTTATTTTACAATTGCTGTTTTCCTTGGAGGACTTTTCTTTTTCCTAGTTCAAAAATTCTTTCCTACAGCGATGGATTATCAATTTACACAAATGAAAGTTGACAGCTCCGATCCATCCCAGCAAATGGGAATAGAGTTTGCGAAGAAATTTCAAGATATTACCGTTGAATATCAAAGCATCTTTTATTTAGCAATGCTCCCTTTTCTATCCTTAATTTCAAGAGTAGTTTTCTACAACAAAAAGCAATTTAATCTCAGTGAGCATTTCGTTATAAATATGTATGCTTATACCCAAATGTCAATTTTGATTAACATTTTATATATCATAAGTATATGGAATAGCCAATGGATATATTATCTATCTATGAGCAATGCTATTACCTTAATTTTATACTTTTCCTATGTATACAAAAAAACATTTCAACTTACTTGGAAACAAATACTACTAAAGCTGTTATTATTTTTAGTAATTTTCGGAATACTATTTTTAGGTATAATTATTTGCACAGGTATTTACTTAGTATTTTTCACAGATACATTTAAACATCTAAAAAATACACAAGCAATGCTATACTAAGCTACTTCTTCTATAGAGAATTGCGCTTCATAAAGATTATTATAATAGCCTCCTTTTTTAAGAAGTTCTTTGTGCGAGCCTATTTCAACAATTTTACCAGCATCCATAACAATAATTTTATCTGCTTTTTTAATCGTTGCTAACCTATGAGCAATAATAATGGAAGTTCTACCTTCTGTAATTTTATCCGTTGCTTTCTGTATCAGCTGCTCCGAATAGGTATCTACAGACGACGTTGCTTCATCTAAGACAAGAATACTAGGGTTACTAACATAAGCCCTTAAAAAGGCTATGAGCTGACGCTGTCCGCTGGAAAGCATCGTACCGCGTTCTTTTACATTATAGTTGTACCCTTCAGGCAAGCTAGTTATAAATTCGTGTACCCCTATTTCTTTAGCTGCAGCTTCAATTTGTGCTAATGAAATATTCTCATTTTTCAATGATATATTATTTGCAATAGTATCTGCAAAAAGAAAAACATCTTGCAGCACTACCGCTATTTTAGAACGTAGTGAGGCCAACTTATAGTCTTTGATATTTATACCATCTACAGCTATTTCGCCTGAGTTTATTTCGTAAAATCTATTTAACAAGTTGATAATAGTTGATTTACCGGCACCTGTAGCCCCTACAATAGCAACAGTTTCACCTGCTTTTACTTCAAAAGAGATTCCATGCAGTACTTCTTCATCTTCTAAGTATCCAAAACGCACTTCTTTAAAATCAATAGCTCCTTGAATAGTAGTCTTCTCTATGGTACCAGAATCTTCAATCTGACTCTCGGTATCTAATATTTTAAATACTCTATTGGCTGCCACCATTCCCATCTGCAGGGTATTAAACTTATCTGCAATTTGACGTAATGGCCTAAACAACATATCAGAAAGTAGAATAAAAGCAAAAATGGCTCCGTACTCACTAGGACCTACATTCGCTATATTTAATAATCCACCATACCAAACAATTAAACCTATGGCAATAGAAGAAACAATCTCTGCAATTGGAAAGAAGATAGAGTTATACCAGACCGTTTTTAACCATGCATTTTGATGCTTTTCATTGATCTCTCTAAATTTCTCTTTTTCAATTTCTTCTCGATTAAAAAGCTGAACTATTTTCATCCCAGTTATTCGCTCTTGTACAAACGAATTTAAGTTAGACACCTCTGCTCTAACCTCCGTAAAGGCTATTTTCATTGCTTTTTGAAACAATCTGGTTGCATAGGCGATAATAGGCAATAATGCAAAAACGATTAAAGCCAATTTCCAGCTTTGATACAGCATGACACCTGCCACAACAATCATTTTAAGTAAATCTGCTACTATCACAAAAAAACCTTGACTAAATATCTCTCCTATTCGCTGCATATCTGCAACTGCCCTAGTTACCAAAACACCAATAGAAGAACTATCAAAATACTTCATCTTAAACCCTAACATGCGTTTAAACAAATCTATTCTAACATCTTTAATCACAGATTCTCCTAACCAGTTGGCATAATAATTAAAGCCTAACTGACTCACTACCTGACCAATAAGCACTCCCAACATAGCCATAGTCATATATAATAATTTCTGACTGTCTTTCTGCGTAATTGCTTCATCAACAATATGACCAACAATTATTGCCGTCATTACGGCAAAACCTGAAAGTAAAATTGCAGCAATAGCTACACCGTAGAAGGTAACACGATAGGGCTTAGTGTAGTTTACTAATCTTTTAAATAAGAGAAAATCAAATGCTTTTCCTGATTTATTATCCATGGTTTTTTACAATATTATCTGGGTATAAAACTGAGGTCAAATATAAGCCTTTTGCTGGCGCGGACGCCCCTGCTTGGCTCCTATCTTTACTTTTTAATATAGCTTTAACATTGGATATATCTATCTTCCCTAATCCAACTTCTAACAGTGTACCGACTATAGCGCGCACCATATTTCTTAAAAAACGATCTGCTGTAATGGTAAAAACCAAAACCCCATCGTTCACTTTCCATTCCGCATATTTTACATCACAATTAAAAGTATTTACGGCTGTATTGCTCTTTGAAAAACACTCAAAATCTGTCTGTAATAGGAAAAGCTGGGCCGCTTCGTTCATTTTATTAATATCTAAAGGGTATTTAATTAAATGAGCATGGTTGGTTAAAAACGGATTTTTCTGCTGTACAATCCAATATTCATATGTTCTAGCAACGGCATTAAATCTTGCATGTGCTTCTTCTGGAACCTGAAAAACATCCAGTACAGCAATATCTTTAGGCAAAAAAGCATTTAACCGAAAAACAAAATTTTCTTTATTTGGTATTTCTTCAAAATCAAAATGAGCATACAATTCCTTTGCATGAACTCCCGCATCTGTTCTACCGGCACCCATCAAAATAATTTCATCAGATAATAGTTTTGATAAGGCATCTTCTAAAACACCCTGTACCGTAACGGCATTAGGTTGTTTCTGCCACCCATGATAATGTTTTCCGAAGTAAGAAAAACGAATAAAATACCTCAAAGGAATATGCTATTTTTGTGAATTACAAAGGTACTAAAGAAATACGATATTGCTTCTTCACCTCTTAGTACGAATCACAACATCACGATGACACTCGAGAAGCTTTTTAATTTACTTTGAAATTTAACAAATGACCCGAATACTTTTACTTTCTGATACACATAGCCATATAGATGATACGATACTAAAATACGCTAAAAAAGCAGATGAAATATGGCATGCAGGTGATATTGGTACGCTAGATGTTACTGATACATTAAAAAAAATAAAACCAATTAGGGTAGTTTATGGTAACATTGACGACCATGTAGCACAAATGGAATTCCCGCTAGACAACAGATTTATGTGTGAAGGGGTTGATGTCTGGATGACCCATATTGGTGGCTATCCGAATAGATACAATCCTAGAATTCGTGAGGATATTAAGAAAAACCCACCAAAATTATTTATTAGCGGACACTCACATATTTTAAAAGTGATGTGGGATAAAAAGCTAAATCTCCTGCATATGAATCCCGGAGCATGCGGTAAGCATGGCTTTCACCAGGTACGCACGATGCTACAATTTGTTATAGACGGGGCAGAGATTAAAGATTTAGAAATTATTGAATTAGGAAAGAGAGGATAGCTGATTCTCATTAAGAATTACTACAAAAAGAAAAACGATTGCCTTTTGACAATCGTTTTTTTCTTTAAATTCTGATACTCAGCTATTCACAGCTATTAAGCGCTTTTGCAAATTTTGTTAAATCCTCTTTAGTATTTTTAAATTCTCCTGATTCTACATTTGCTTTTAAAGCCGCACAACCATCACCAAAAATAGCCAGTTCTTTATTAAAACCGAAAACAAAGTTCTTTCCCATAGTAGATGTTCCTTCTTCAGAACCATTTAATAAAAGCACAAATTCATTAGTCATATGCTCATACAAATTAACCTTTGCTCCTGCTACCAAGACTTTTGCAAATTTTAGAGAAGCATTTTCATCGCCCTCTAATGAAGACTGAAAATTAACAACCTCAAAAACATCACCACTAGCCACTACCATTTTCTTTGCATTAACCGCTTCAAACACCTTAACTTCATTATCCGCTGAATCTACCAAATTAGCCACTGCACTAATGCGAGATAACTCATTAGCTGTTACCAGTGTCTGTAAGGTATCATTTTCAGTTGTAATCAAAAAAGCAATAGACTTTTCAGAGGTATCCTCTGGTGCTTGAACAATAATTTCGGTAACCACAGGTTCATCAGAAACATCTTCGGTAATCACCTCAAAATGCCTTGTATCCAATTCATTAAGTTTCAATTCTTCTATTAATTTATCGGCATTTGCAATAATTCTTTTTCCATCGCCTTTATCATAATCATTTGCAATAAGCTTATTGGCATATTCCTTTGCTTTTTCTGGTTGATCTAATTTTAAATACAACAACGCATTATTATAAAAACTAGCATACCTTACTTTACGCGATTTCTTGTCATCACCATTAAACCGAACAACAACATCATCAAAATAACCAACTATAGGCTTCACCTCTGCTAAAAGAGTTTCTACGGGCTGATCATACTCCATCTTTTCAAAGATTTCTTTTAACCCATTACCTGCTTCTTGATGTTTTCCAAATTCCGAGTGTTTTTTATTTCCTAAAATCCAGAAATTATTACCATTAGAACTGGTATAAGGCACATATCCATATAAGTAATTAACCCTACTATATATTTGATCTTCAATTTCTGAACGATGTTTTACACGATACTCATCTCTAATATTATACCTATTGTCATTATAATATTTGCTCGCTGCCGAATAGGATTTAAAGCTAGAGCTAACATAGTTATCTGATTCCTGATACGTATTAGAACTACTTTTTTCCGTATAAGAATTTGTTAAAGACAAGGTTGCCGAAGAGCTAAAACTTGTATGCACATTATAGTAGTATTTGGTAGAGATTACCTTCCCATCTTTATCTTTCTCCTCCACAGTTTCTTTTTCTATATTAACTTCACCTGCCTTTGTTCCATGAAAATTAAACACAAAATCTATAGTACCGTTAGTAGCCACTTTTGTAAACCCAGACAAGCGAATACTTCTTGTGTTGGAAGAATAGGTACGTTTGGCATCATCTAAAATGGGGTGTGTAGGCAAATTTACATAAGAAACTTTAAAATATTCGCGATCTAAATTGGCACTTTGGGCACACAAAATGGTGTTTATTGAAATAAATAAAAGAAAACATAGTAGTGTTAATTTCATGAAATTTGATTTTTTGTTAAAATAATGTTAACGAATTACAACATTTAATTTAAAAAAAACAAATAAATAGTAGAAAATAAACCTTATTATTCTTAATTTTTAAACAATAAAAAACCCGGGCACTACCCCGGGTTCAACGCACTAATACTACTAAGATGTTAGGTTTAACGTAAGCGATCAACAGATTTTACAAGATCCTCATCCTTCCTAATTGCCTTGTTGGCCAAGACTAAAAAAACGATAGAAAAAATAGGAATCAGCATCCCAATACCCTTCTCAGAAACCGAAATTTCTCCAGATAAGTTTAGCGATCGATAAACGAAAAATCCTAGTAAAAAAAGGTTCAATATCATATTCAATCTGTTTACCACAAATTGGTTTTGTCTTTTTTTGTACAATAATATACTTACTAAAGCCAATACGGCCGAAACGAAAAATGCTCCAGAGATTAAAACATCATCTTTTGCAAAAATTTCCTTTCCTTCAATATCAGACCATAGGTTTACCCAAAACGGTAAAGCGGCCGTTAAAAGTATAACGATAAGTAAATATAAGGTTTGGATTCTTTGAATCATTCTCTAAATTATAATTTAAGACTGCAAAATAAGCGTCTTTTTAAGAAATATCAATGAAATATTGAAAATAATTTGTAATATTGTCTCGCAGTACAATAACACTCACCAATATTTTGGACATCGTTCCGTTAATTATCAAAATCACAATACACTTCATTTTTTCATAGAGACGTATAATTTATTCAATTATTAATGTTTGAAATTTCAGATTTAAAATCAAAAAAGCTTCCTGAGCTTCAGGAAATAGCTAATGGTTTAAAAGTACCAAAGTACAAAACCTTAAAAAAACTAGACTTAGTTTATCAAATTTTAGATGTGCAAGCTGCCAACCCTAAAGTTGTACAAGCTGCGCTAAGTAATGCCACTCCCGAAGTAGCAGAAAAACCTAAGCCAGCCAAAGTTCTACGACCTAAAAAACCTAGAATCACAACTAAAACAGACAAAACAGAAGAACCTGCTACTGAAAAAACGGTAGAAAGTGTTCCTAAAAAGCCAAATCCGAGGCCTAATAAGCCAAACCCAAGGCCCGTTGTTGCAAAGGAACTTCCTAGCAAAACTACTGAAGAAAGCCCTGCACAAGAGACAGCTAAAGCAACTCCTAAAGAAGCTAGAGCTCCGCATCCAAAAAATACGAAAACTCCAGTTTCTAATCAGAAAAAAGAGTTTCAAAAAAAGACTCCTGTTCACAATAATCAGAACAACAGCAATCCAAATCAAAATAATCCAAATCAAAACAAACCTAATCCTCGTCCAAAACAGGAGAAGAACAACAATTTTGATAAGGATTTAAAAAACAGGTATAAGGAGCCAGAATACGAATTTGATAGTATTATAGCTAGTGAAGGCGTTCTAGACATCATGCAAGATGGCTACGGTTTCTTGCGCTCTTCTGATTACAATTATTTATCATCACCTGATGATATTTATGTTTCACAATCTCAAATACGCTTATTCGGTCTAAAAACTGGAGATACGGTTTTAGGAAATGTTCGCCCACCAAAAGAAGGAGAAAAGTATTTTCCTTTAATTAAGGTGAATAAAATTAATGGGATTGACCCTCAAGTGGTGCGTGATCGTGTTGCTTTTGAGCATTTAACACCCTTATTCCCTCAAGAAAAATTTAATTTATCAGAAAGACAAGGTACTATATCTACACGAATTATCGACTTATTCTCTCCTATAGGGAAAGGACAAAGAGGTATGATTGTATCGCAACCTAAATCTGGTAAAACAATGTTATTAAAAGACATTGCAAATGGTATCGCAGCCAATCATCCTGAAGTTTATCAAATTATATTACTTATTGATGAACGTCCAGAGGAAGTTACAGACATGCAGCGTAATGTACGTGGAGAGGTTGTAGCATCTACTTTTGACAAAGAGCCAACAGAACACGTAAGAGTGGCTAATATTGTATTAGAGAAAGCTAAAAGATTAGTAGAATGCGGCCATGATGTTGTCATCTTATTAGATTCTATAACACGTTTAGCACGTGCATACAACACGGTACAGCCGCCATCTGGAAAAGTATTAAGTGGTGGTGTAGATGCAAACGCATTACACAAACCAAAACGTTTCTTTGGAGCTGCACGTAACATTGAAGGCGGAGGATCATTATCTATTATTGCAACCGCATTAACAGAAACAGGCTCTAAAATGGATGAAGTTATCTTTGAAGAATTTAAAGGTACCGGTAACATGGAACTACAATTAGATCGTAAGATTGCTAACCGTAGAATATTCCCTGCTATTGATCTTACTTCTTCTAGCACACGTAGAGATGATCTATTGCTAGACGAAGCTACGATACAACGTATGTGGATTTTACGTAAATACCTTGCAGACATGAACCCTATAGAGGCTATGGAGTTTATTGAGCAACGTATTAAACAAACAAAAAACAATGAAGAATTTTTAATGACGATGAGTCAATAAAAACAAATCTTCTTTTAAATACTTAAAGCCCAATGAAATTATCATTGGGCTTTTTTTATTTCGCTTATTTCCAAGGTTATACAAATGCCACTTCATAAATTAAAGCCGTTTAGAATTTAATTTCTCACATATTTCAAATATATTTACAACGCATAAAAAGTACAATCCCCTCTACGACTTATATGCAAGTAATTTTTTTTAACCCTAAAAATCACAACCAATGACATGTAAAAAAAATCTGGGATTGCTCTTTATTGCTTTCTCGCTACTCGTAAGCTGTAATTCTGAAAAGAAGCCAACTACTCCCGATGCTCAGCCTAATCAAAAAGAGCAACACGAAGAAACTCCGAAAGAAATTAAAGCTCCCGAAAAAATTATCACTATTACAGAAGCTAAAGAAGTTTACGATAATTACACACAAAAAAGAGCTAACCTAATTGAAGCCACAGAAGAACCCTTAGAAGATGGTTCTAAATTTATTGCTTCGCGTTTTGGCGATTACGATATAGAAACGGTAAAAAACTATATTGCTTATGTAGAGCAAGAAGCTAAAGAGGCTGGAGTAAAAGTAGAAACCTTACGTTTTTATTTCTCTACCTACCCTGATAAAAAAGAATTTCCTGACCGAAAAAAAGTAAAGCACCCGCGCCAAAATTCATTTTTTATACTTCCTACTATGAAAGTAGATACTATGAATCTAGGGTTCTACATTAAAGATTCCGGAGATGGCAAAAAAGAAGCTGCTTTGATTCGTGACTACCCAGGAGTATTAGACAGTAAAATGGGAGCTACTAAAAAAGCAAACAAATCTTATGCCTCTTTTGGACTAAGTTCAAATGCATCTTCCACATTGTTTTATGGAGATCAAAGCTTAATCATGAACGAAGGTCAAATGTACCCACCTCCACCAAAAGAATCAGATTTTAATTAAATTCTTAACAATGGGTGTGTTCGATTATTATCTTAAAAATTCTCAACTTTATTTTTATGGCATAGCAATTATAGTAGCTATATTTCGATACCCAAAATATTTTGACACACCCTTAAGGTTTTTTCCAATTTTTTTAATGTATACTTTTCTAAATGAATTATTTGCCTACCTCATACATAATGAGTCTAATTTTTTCAACCCTTTTTCAAAAAACGTATATGAGGATAATAACTTGATATTATACAATTTCTATAATATTATCTTCTTTTCATACTTCTATTACATTTATTGGCATTTCACAAAAACACAACAATATAAAAATTATATAAAATATGCTGGATATAGTTTTTTTATAGCGGTAGCTATTAACCTTGCATACCAAAAATTCTTTACAGAACAACAAATCATTACCTATATATATGGAAGTATTTTACTAATAGGCTGTATCCTATTATTTTTAAAAGAGCACAAATCAATTTTAAGAAAAAAAACAATCAAATATAGTTTACTTTTTTGGCTGAGTATTGGTTTACTGATTTTTCACCTTTTTTATATACCAATCAAATTATATTACAATTTTTCAGATTTTAAGGACAAAATCCTATTCTACAATATAAAAAGAGTACACTTATCTTTAATATGCATTATGTATAGCTTTATTATTTACGGTTTTATCCAAACAAAAGGAAAATTAAAAGTATAATGCAATCATTAAATTCACTATATTAAATACATTAATCCCCCTTAATTTGTTTGAACAAATTTTTTCTGATCATTATCTAATCCTTTATGTAGTAACTATAGTAACTTCTATTCTGAGCTATAAAAATTATTTTGAGAGTACATTAAGGTATCTTCCTGTTTTGTTAACGTACATTCTTCTAACAGAAGTACTAGGTCTCCTTATAAAATTAGATCCTGAACTAAACCCCTTTATCACTGGTTTATACTCCGACTATAACTACATCATATATTATGTTTATAATATTTTATTTTTCAGTTACTTCTATTATGTGTATTGGAACTATACCTCTAGCGAAAAAATAAAAAAAATAATAGCTCATGGAGCTGCGCTATACTTTATCATTGCTCTTGTTAACGCCTATTTTAAAAGCATCATTTCGGAAAGACAATTATTCTCATATACGTACGGTTCTCTTTTACTCATTTTCTTAGCACTAAACTTTATCGTAGAAAACAAAAGAAATCCCATCCTTTTTAAAAGGTTGTTATTCTGGATAAGCCTAGGACTAATTATATATGAAGCTATTTATTTCCCTATTAATATCGTTTACAGTTATATCACTAAAGAAAATGTGGCCTTGTATTATCAAATTGTACCTTATCATAAAGCCGCTGTATTTGCATTATACGGCTGCTTCATCATTGGCTTTATAGTTATGAAACCTAAATTGAAGTAACGCTAATCAATTCAATCCCATTAATTGACACTTGGGTTGCAAAAATTACAGATGCGCCTTAAAATCGCATAGTTTTAGCTGAAAATAATAGAATGAATAGCTACAAAATTTTAATGTTTACACATTTAATAACAGTTACACCATGCCTCTTTGTTGGGGCCTATCTTTTGCTTGCTCAAAAAGGCTCAAAACAACATAAATTGATCGGAAAAATTTATATGTCTTTAATGTTTTTCACCGCACTAGTAAGCCTATTTATTCCCGCTCATGTAGGCAGTCAATTTTTAAACCATTTTGGATGGATACACTTATTTAGCTTATTGACACTTTACAGCGTTCCGACAGCTATAGTTGCCGTTAAAAAAGGTAACATTAAAGGACACAAAAGAAAAATGATAGCCTTGTATTTTGGTGCGCTAATTATTGCGGGAGGCTTTACTCTAGCACCTGGAAGATATTTACACCAAGTATTCTTTGGGTAAACTATTGAAAAATAAAAGCGCCTCATCAAATGATGAAGCGCTTTATATAATGTATAGCAAATTTCTACAAAAACTTATAGAGCTGCAATTTGCTTAGATAATTTACTTTTAAGATTAGAAGCTTTGTTAGCGTGTATAATGTTACGCTTAGCTAATCTATCAATCATACTAACTACAGTAGGGTATAAAGTTTCAGCAGCTTTCTTATCTTCTTCAGTACGAATTTTTCTTAATGCATTACGCATTGTTTTGTGCTGATATTTATTACGGATACGCACTGCTTCGTTTCTTCTAATTCTCTTTAACGCTGACTTGTGATTTGCCATTTTTTTTCTAATTTATTTATTAGGATTTTCAATCCTTAATTTTTTAAAGTAGTCCGTAGGGGAATCGAACCCCTGTTACCAGGATGAAAACCTGGCGTCCTAACCCCTAGACGAACGGACCATAATATATTTAAACTGAACAGCAAGAAATAGAATATTCTACATCAAGCTATTTTGTAGTCCGTAGGGGAATCGAACCCCTGTTACCAGGATGAAAACCTGGCGTCCTAACCCCTAGACGAACGGACCAACAAATTGCGTAATTGCGGATGCAAAAATACAACTATTTTTTACTATTGCAATAGCTAATTATTATTTTTTGAAAAATTAATACGCTTTCGCAAATAACACTCTATTTTTTGACGGTTTTCCGGTAAGAATACACACGCCATTTTCAAGTTTAACATCTATCGGAATACAACGTATTGTTGCCTTCGTCTCATTTTTAATTCGTTCTTCAGTTTCCGGAGTACCATCCCAATGCGCAGAAATAAATCCTCCTTTATTTTCTAAAATTTCTTTAAATTCGTCGTAATTATTTGCTTCTGTGATGTGATTTTCTCTATAATCGGATGCTTTTTTAAAAATATTCTTCTGAATATCCTCTAGTAAGAATTCAATTTTAGCAACAATTTCATCTGCCTGAACGGTTTCTTTTTCTAGCGTATCTCTTCGAGCAACTTCAAAAGTTCCATTATCCATGTCTCTTTGACCTATAGCCAAACGAATAGGTACTCCCTTAAGTTCGTACTCAGCAAATTTAAACCCTGGCTTATAGGTGTCTCTGTTATCGTATTTCACAGAAACTCCTTTTGCCCGTAATTCCTTTACAAGTGGCGCAATACGCTCCGAAATAGCATCTAGTTGGTCCTCACCCTTGTAAATAGGAACAATAACTACTTGTATTGGCGCTAATTTAGGAGGAAGCACGAGTCCTTTATCATCACTATGTGTCATGACCAAAGCCCCCATTAATCGCGTAGAAACTCCCCATGAAGTAGCCCAAACTAATTCTTGCTTTCCTTCTTTCGATGTAAATTTTACATCAAAAGCTTTTGCAAAATTCTGACCTAAAAAGTGAGATGTTCCTGCCTGCAACGCTTTTCCATCTTGCATAAGTGCTTCAATACAATATGTTTCAATTGCACCTGCAAATCGCTCTGTTTCTGTTTTCAAACCCTTAATTACAGGAACAGCCATATGGTTTTCAGCAAACTCAGCATATATATTCATCATTTGTTCCGCTTCCGCAACAGCTTCTTTCTCTGTAGCATGAGCAGTATGACCTTCTTGCCATAAAAATTCTGAAGTACGTAAAAATAAACGCGTACGCATTTCCCAACGTACAACATTAGCCCATTGGTTAATTAATATTGGTAAATCTCGGTAGGACTGAATCCATCTTCTATAGGTATCCCAAATAATGGTTTCAGAGGTTGGCCTAACAATTAACTCCTCCTCTAATTTGGCATCAGGATCTACGATAATTCCGCTTCCATCTTCTGCCATTTTAAGTCTGTAATGTGTGACCACTGCACATTCTTTTGCAAAACCCTCTACATGACTCGCCTCTTTACTCAAATATGATTTGGGTATAAATAAAGGAAAATAGGCATTCTCATGTCCTGTCTCCTTAAACATAGTATCTAAGGCTGCCTGCATTTTCTCCCATATGGCATATCCATAAGGTTTAATGACCATACAACCTCTAACTCCCGAATTTTCAGCTAAATCGGCTTTTACAACAAGTTCATTATACCATTTAGAATAATCCTCGCTTCTTTTCGTTAAGTTTTTACTCATAGCACTTAGTTTGGCACAAATCTTGTACCTTTATTTAAAAAATAGTTCCGTAAAACTAACTATTTTTACAGTGTTCAACAATTAAATTTCTAATAGATGATACATCCAGCACCCCTCCAAAAAATCAGAGCGGCATATTTAATGCCAATTTTAGCATTATTCATAGTGTCTTGTGGTTCATACCAGCAATCCTCGTATTACGATAATGATGGTATTTATTCTAACGAGAGTCAACAATATACAGAAAGGCCAAATACTCAAGTTCAAAAAACTGATAATGCTTACGCAAATTATTTTGGACAAAAGGCAGATCAATATCAAGAAATTCTTGATGATGAGATTTTCACTGATATTGACGGATATTATAGTCAAGCGCAAGACAGCACCGAAATGGCTTATGATGACGACAATTATTACAATGATGATTATAACACCTATGATGGTTATGGATCTTGGGGAGAAAACCCAACAAGTGTATCTATAAACTATTACAACAATAACAATTGGGGTTGGAATAATTGGGGTTGGAACAATTTCGGATACGGTTATGGCTGGAATAATTGGGGTTATGGCGGCTACTACGGAGGTAATTGGGGTAGACCTTGGGGATATAATCGTTGGAACAATTGGGGATACAGTGGGTATTACGGATATAATGGATATTACGGTGGCGGATATTACTCTCCTTACTACAACAACCGTTACCGCTACAACAATTACGGCGGTAGAAACTACGCTCATACCTACGGAAGAAGAAGTAATTACAGATCTAACCTATACAATACTTCTGCTTTAAGAAGCAGATCTGCGCTGTCTAATTCAAGATCTAACTATTCTTCTACAAGAGGTAGAACCAGCGGAACTACAGCAAGAAGATCCTCGTCATACCGATCAGGAACTAGCACAAATAGAAACACAGGCTACAGAACATCTAGAAGCACAAGAGTAGCTCCAAGCAGCAATAGAAGCTCAAGATCTAGCTCTACATACAGAAGTAGCTCACCCAATACAAGCAGAAGCACTTACAATAGATCTTCTACAAGAACGTACACACCGTCTACCAGCAGATCTTCAAGCAGTAGCTCAAGAAGCAGCTCGCCAACAACAAGAAGCTCCAGCTCTAGAAGTAGCTCACCATCATCTACTAGAAGCTCTAGTAGCAGATCTAGCAGCGGTGGAAGTTACAGATCTTCTGGCAGTTCTTCCAGAAGCAGCAGCAGTGGTTCTTCTTCTAGAAGCAGCGGAAGTTCTTCTAGATCATCATCGAGTAGCAGCAGAAGTAGTGGTAGAGGAAATTAAGCCTAGTTTTTAATTCTAATTAAGATTGATATGAAAAAGTATATTACTTTAATCATGGTAGCGGTATGCGCAGCTACGAATGCACAAAATATTGATGACGTTTTAAGATATAGTACAGACAACCTTCAGGGTACCGCAAGATTCCAGGCAATGAGTGGAGCCTTCGGAGCACTAGGAGGAGACTTATCATCTTTAAACATAAACCCTGCAGGATCGGCAGTTTTCAACAATAGCCAATTCACCATTTCTGGAACTAATTTTCATGTAAAAAATGAAAACTCATATAATGGCAGCAATCCTTTTAACACGACAGAAAATAATTTTGATATCAATCAAATAGGCGGTGTATTCGTATTTAACAATAGTGATCCAAATGCGAAATGGAAAAAATTTAGCATAGGATTAAATTTCGATAAAGTACAAAGTTTTGATAATTACATTAATGCTAACTACACGACTACCCAAGGTATCGATAACTATTTCTTGAGCTTTGCAGAAGGCTTACCTTTAGGTCCTTTAAAATTACAGGACGGAGAGTTTACTGAAGAGGCTTATTTAGATATTGGCTCTTCTTTGGGATTTGTAGAACAACAAGCTTTCTTAGGCATTTTCGGAGGTGTAATTGATGCTGTAGATCCTGACAATGACAATAATACTGCCTACATTTCTACAAGTGAATATGCTTCTGTATCTCAGAACTATCGTAAAATTAGTACTGGATATAACGATAAATACACTTTTAATATGGCGTCTCAATATGAAGACAACTTATATGTTGGTGCCTCCATTAATGTACACAGCATATTTCTAGATCAGCTTACGGAACTTACAGAAAATGGATATGATGCCAACTCACAAGTACAGTTCACCACGTTTGATAATTTATTACGTAGTCGTGGAAATGCTTTTTCCTTTAGCTTAGGTGCTATTGCAAAAGTAAACAACAGTGTAAGACTTGGTGGTAGCTACCAATCTCCTACATGGTACAGAATTTCAGATGAATTTTCTCAACGTATTAACTCAACGATAGCAGATGAGGATATTGGTTTTATTAACTTCAACCTTATTAATGCCTACGACAAATACACTATTAAAACTCCAGGAAAAGTAACAGGAAGTTTAGCTTTAGTCTTTGGAAAAGACGGGTTACTAAGTTTAGATTATGGATATCAAGATATGTCTAATGCGGAACTAAGACCTGATTCCGATCCTGCTTTCGCCGCTGAAAACAATTATATTTCAAATCAATTACAAGCTGTTTCTTCTGTTAGACTTGGTGGAGAATACAGAATTAAACAAGTGAGCTTAAGAGCGGGATACCGTTATGAACAAAGTCCTTATGAAAATAATGTTATAGGAGATTTAAACGGAATCTCAGGTGGTCTGGGATACAATTTTGGACCTAGCAAACTAGATTTAGCAGTAAACTCTTATTCTCAAGACAGAAATGCTACAATCCTAAGTACTGATCCTACTGCAAATTTAAATAGCGATAACACAAATACGAATGTAACCTTGTCTTACACGCTAAATTTTTAAAGTAACTACAGTTTGAACTTACATAAGAAAGACTCGCCCAAAAAGCGGGTCTTTTATCGCTTTAGCGTAAAGTGATTTTGAAGAATTTTAGCTATTACTACTCCATTTTCAGTTTCAGCATATTCAAATCTGAACCAATAATCGGAAGCTGGCATTGGGTTTCCAATATAAGTACCATCCCAAGTGCTATCTGCATCTAATTGTATTAATAATTTACCATAACGATCAAAGATAAAAACTACAGGATCTATAATACTAGCATCTTCTATTCCTTTAATATTCCAAGTATCATTTATTAAATCGCCATTCGGCGTAAAAAACTTAGGATATCCTATTACTAAAAACTCTATAGCTTCAGTAGTACCACAACCATTTTTATCATTAATTATAACCGTATTTATTCCGGGAGGCACATCATAAAAAATAGGAATATCTCTAAACGCCCCATCATTAATAGCATATTCATAAGAACCATTACCTCTTAAATCTTCTACAACTATTTCAATATTATTTTGATCAGGATCATTGGTAATGTTCGAATTTAAGATGATTACCTCTTCTAACACTGGAGGTCCAAATACAGTAATTAAAATATCATCAACAATAGTGGTTGCTAAACTTGTTGTTATTTCTACAAAATAACGACCAGAACTTGCAAGTTCTGCAGGAACAACAAGCTCCTGAGCAGTACCCAAAGGTCCGTTTAATAATTCTGCATCAATAACACCATCATCTTCATAATCTACAGACCAAATAACATTTACTACATCTGGTCCTGCAGGAGAACGCAACGCACTTAAAGTAATAGCAGGATCACCTTCACAGGCTGCAATGTCAAATCCTAAAAACTCGTCTCGCAACGTACAATCTAAAGCACTATCTTGATCTTCATCCACAGAACTTCCTGTAAATGTAAGCTCAAAAGGCTCTGCATCATCGTCAAAATTTGTATTAAAATTATTGATTAGAATATAATAAATTTCACCTGCCGTAACATTTAAGTATTCATCATAGGTGTTTAAACTCTGTGTTTGGTTTGGCCTACCTTCATCACCATTCTCTGGATTTATTCCTAAACCTGTAAAACTCGTAGTATTCACTTCATAATTACAACGAATAGGCTCCGCTGTGCCATTTGAGATAGTCTCACACTCTACATCAGGCCCGTACACCGCAAAATCCCATTCTGCAGTATCAGAAAGCGCTTCTATATCAAAACCAACTTGGCCATCTGTACCTGCTCTAAAAACAAACCAAGATGTATTGTTTTCAATATTAGCAGAACTTACACTACCCTTTTCTAGACATCCCGTTTGTAAAATTACATCAGGATCAAAATCTTCTATATCCCCTAATCCGTCTGCAAGCCCTAAATAAGGAATATCTGCACATACAGGAATAGCGGTTCTACAATCGGGTGAATTTTGAGCAGAGGTTGTCATAAACAACATAAAACAAAGCATACTTAAAAATAGTCTCATTGTGTGTGATGGTGTGTGATATTGCTTATTAACTTAATATACGGTGAGTTTAGTATATTTAGTCGCTATTATTTGCATTTAATCGATGAAATGCGCCCTAAAAATTGAAACTTATCGCTTCAATGAAAAATGATTGTTTATATATTTTGCCACAACCCGACTTCCGTCCGTTTCTAAATAACTTAATTGAAACCAATAATCTGATGCTGGCATTTGTATTCCATTATACAAACCATCCCATTCCGTTTTAAATATATCTAACTGTTGTAATAATTTCCCATAACGATCAAAAATCAATAGTATCGGACTATCTAATGTCTCCAAACCTTCTACCCCCCAAACATCATTAATTCCGTCCCCATTGGGACTAAAAAAACGTGTAAATCCTACAACCACAAAGGTTTCAGAATCCATACCACAACCCTCTAAATCATTTACTGTAACCGTATGCATCCCCGGCAAAACATTATTAAATTGTGAGCTAGTCTGAAAAGGCTCGTCATCTAACTGATACTCATAATCTCCATCTAATTCTGTTGACACTACAACACTATTATCAGCCTGCAGATCATCTATAGCTACCGTTGTAATATTTGGCGATTTTGAAATAACTAAAGTAGTATTAAAAACTTCGGAACAAGTAAGTGCACCAACAGTGGTACTTATCGTAACTTCATAAGATCCTGCTGTAGCAACAGCTATAGTCGCTGTATTTTCACCCGTACTCCACAAATAGGTAAAATTTGAATTTGGCGTATCATCCCCAATAATAGCCGATGAAATAGCTTCACATAAATATACGGTTTCAGGAAAATTTTGTAGTATTGGATCTGAAACAACAAGCTGAAAATCCTGAGAAGCATCATAGCATTTTGGATTTGCAAAAGAAGATACTCTAACATAAATTGTTTCTGTCCCAGCAGATTTTACATGACTATTCTCTAAACTATTAGCTCCTGTTACTGCATCGGTAAATGTTTCATGATAGGTTACCAGGAAAGCATTTGAATCTTGAGCTCCTAAAACTTCACTATTGACACTGCTCAAATCAAATGCAACATCATCAAAACAAAAATAGTTATCTTGAATTGAACTTGCGGAAGGGTTTGGCGTAAAAGACACCTGTACATCACTTATAATGTTTCCTGCAGATTCACGCACTACTACACGATAATCTGAAGAGTTTAAGACAATCAAACTTGCACTCACCTCTCCTATAATTTGCGAATAACCACTACCATCATTCCTATACCATTCATAACTTAGTGCACCAACAGTCGTAGCATCTAACTCCACAAAATCTGATTCGCAAGCTGCAATAGGCGGACCTAAAAGATTGTTAATTATAGAACAATCTAAAGCATCATAAGGATTGGTTTCAAAAATAGCTCCAGAAAATTGAACAGAAAATCCCGAATTTATATTTGAAAAATTATTAATTAAAAGATAGTATTCTTCTCCCGGTACTACAGAAAGCCAGTCTTCATATTGAATATTATCTGTAACTCCCGTAGGATCTTCCCCTACTCCAAGAAAATTATTTTGATCGCCATTATCTAAAAAATTACAACGAACTGGAGCTCCCAAATTAGCACAATCATCTGTCTTGTAAAGGGCAAAATCCCAATCTTCATTAACATCCGTACTAATATTAAAACCCAATTGACCGGTGGCGGAAGTTCTAAAACGGTACCAAGCAGAATTTGATTCAATGGCACCCGATGCTGTGCGCTCTAAACAACCAGATGCAGCAGCGTTGTTAAAATCGTCTACTCCATAACTATCTATACCACTATTCACAGGAGTATTACTGCAAATAGGTATAGCCGTTACACAATCTGGAGAAATTTGTGCAACGGAAAAATTAGAAAATAAAAAAAATAATATAATAAATCTCATTAGAGATACTTTATTCGTAAGTATAAAACTAAACAGTCGACAAAGTCTGTGCTAATTAATGTTGTGTAACAGGGTAAACTTGCTATTAAATAGTAGATAATGTATATCTTTGCAGCATTTAAGAGATGATAATAAATGAAAATTGACAGCACATTAGAAGATCAATTTGAAGAAATTGGAGATAACCATATTTCTACTTCTGAAGAGACCCCATTACTTGCCAATGCTTTTGAATTAAGTGATGAAGAAAAAATAGTAAAGATTAAAGCAAATGTTTCTGAAATAATGGAAACCCTTGGTTTAGACCTTACTGATGATAGTTTAAAAGGAACTCCTAATCGAGTAGCAAAAATGTTCGTTAACGAAATATTTTCTGGCTTACATCCTGACAAAAAACCAAAATCTTCCACATTTGATAACAAATACAAATATGGCGAAATGTTGGTTGAAAAAAACATAACCCTCTATAGTACCTGCGAGCACCATTTTTTACCAATCGTAGGTAGAGCTCATGTAGCTTACATTTCTAATGGTACCGTCGTGGGGCTCTCCAAAATGAATCGTATTGTAGATTATTTTGCAAAAAGACCACAAGTACAAGAGCGTTTAAACATTCAAATTGTAAGAGAATTACAAAAAGTATTAAATACCAAAGATGTTGCCTGTATTATTGATGCAAAACACCTTTGCGTTAATTCTAGAGGAATTCGCGATATTGAAAGCAGTACAGTTACCGCGGAATATGGTGGAAAATTTCAAGAAGAAGCAACACGTAAAGAGTTTTTAAATTTTATTCAATTAGAAACAAGGTTTTAATTTTTTTCAATAAAGCATGCAGTTATATAAAACTCAACATTTAAAAGTTTATAATTCATTATCCGGACAAAAAGAACTATTTACACCTATTCACGAAGGTGCTATAGGAATGTATGTTTGTGGGCCTACTGTTTACAGTAATGTACATTTAGGAAACTGCAGAACGTTCATGTCTTTTGATATGATTTTTAGATATTTTAAACATCTAGGCTATAAAGTCCGCTATGTACGTAATATTACAGATGCAGGGCATTTAGAAAATGATGCTGAAGATGGTGAGGATAAGATTGCAAAGAAAGCTCGTTTAGAACGTATTGAACCAATGGAAGTTGTACAACGATATACGGTTGATTTCCATACTATTTTACAAAAATTTAATTTCTTACCTCCAAGCATTGAACCTACCGCAACGGGTCATATTATTGAGCAGATTGAAATTATCAAAGAAATACTTGCCAAAGGTTTCGCCTATGAGGTAAATGGCTCTGTATATTTTGATGTCCCAAAATTTAACGAAACACATAATTACGGAAAATTAAGTGGTCGTAAGTTAGAAGATATGATTGCGAATACTCGCGAATTAGCTGCACAAGACGATAAGCATAGTCCACAAGATTTTGCTCTTTGGAAAAAAGCAGAACCACAACACATCATGAGATGGCCTTCACCATGGGGTGATGGTTTTCCCGGCTGGCACCTAGAGTGTACTGCCATGAGCACCAAATACCTGGGAGAGACCTTCGATATTCATGGAGGTGGAATGGATTTAAAATTTCCGCACCACGAATGTGAAATCGCACAGGCGGAAGCTAGTAACGGTGTTTCCCCCGTAAATTACTGGTTGCACGCCAATATGCTTACTTTAAATGGTAAGAAAATGGCAAAATCTACAGGTAATAATATTTTACCCGATGAGATTTTTTCTGGTAGCAATCCGCTACTATCAAAAGCTTTTTCCCCTACTGTAGTGCGCTTTTTTATGATGCAAGCACATTACACTAGTATTTTAGACCTCAGTAACGATGCTCTTTTGGCTTCGGAAAAAGGATTTCTAAAATTGATGGAAGCACTAAATACGATAGACAAACTAGAAACTAATCGTAGTTCTGATTTTGATTTTAAAGCTTGGCAACAGAAATGTTATGATGCCATGAATGACGACTTTAATACCCCTACATTAATTGCACATTTATTTGAAGCTGTTAAGCATATTAACGCAATTAAAGACAATAAAGAGTCTATCTCAGAAACAGACAAAATACTTTTAAAAGACACATTTAATGCCTTTATTTTTGATATTCTTGGCTTAGAAGATAAAAATGATGCGAATGCAGATTCAGACAAATTGTCTGGAGTAGTTGCCTTATTAATTCAACTTAGAAAAGAAGCTAGAGACAATAAAGATTTTGCCACTTCTGACGTCATAAGAGATCAATTAGCAGCACTAGGCATTCAATTAAAAGACGGCAAAGACGGCACTACATTTAATGTTTCTTAATGCAAATTATGTTGCATTTTTAACTGATACTCCCCAGGAGAGATATGTTGTTTGGTTTTGAAAACGCGATTGAAATACGATCTACTTTCAAAACCACACTCCATATAAACATCTTTAATTTTTCTTTTAGAATTCTGAAGAAGGCTTACCGCAAGCTTAATTCGCTCATTATTAATAAATTCTATTGGCGATATCCCTAATTCATTTTTAAAAACACGATGAAAATGGGAAGGACTCATGTACGCTTTCTTACTTAGCTCTTCTACAGATAATGTTTCATGAAGATTTCCGCGAATATATTTGATAATAAAAGACAATCTACTATCTCCGCTTAACGCTATGGTCTCACGTGTATAAATTTTCCGTCCATTAGTTTGTAAAATTCGCACAATAAGCTCTCGCAACATATTATCTACGAAAAAATCTTTAGAAGAATGATTCTCCGTAAACAAAAACATCAAGCGCTGTACTATTTGATAAATCCCTAAATCATTCACAAAGTGAAAATTATAATCCATTATCCCCCATTCATTACCATTGTCTTTTGGCATATTCTCATTCATTAACTGCAATACCTTATGTATTTTTTCTTCTGAGATAGCCATTGCTAAACATTTCGTAGGGTTTTTAAGTTGCGCTTCTGGAAAATCAATACACATTGTCTCATTAGCAGGAAGTATTAATGACTCCCCAGGCAAAAAATCAAATGCTTGATGATCTCTCAAATGCATTACTTTTTTACCCACAATCATACTAGCCAAAACAGGCTGTTCAAACTTCAACAAAACCTCATTAGCTTGCTTGTGTGTTTCAAAAATATGCATAGCAGCATTCCTTAAAGTATAGGAAGTCTGGTTTTCTACGAGTGACTCTAATTTTCTCCCTTTTAAAAATTTATCCGATAACGCAATCATAAACAATAAGGTTTAATCGAATTATTAGCTTTAATTCTATTAAATATATAAAATAACATGTTAAATAATCTTAAAGTAATAATAAATAGCAGTTTTGTTCATCAAATTGATAGAATACTTCATTTAAATTAACGCAACTAAAACTAATTTTAGAAGGTGATTAATTCTCAAGAGCTAAAAAATCACATTGTTGAGTTAAATTATTAATCCTTAAAATATTAAATCATGAGTAATGTGCAGACTACAGAACAGAACATTTTAGAAAAGCCAAAATTTAAAAATCAATATGAAAACTATATTGGTGGCAAATGGACTTCTCCCATTAAAGGACAATATTTTGAAAATACATCTCCTGTAGACGGCAAGACTTTTACAAAAATTGCTCGGTCTACTGCTGAAGATGTAGAATTTGCTATTGATGCCGCTTGGAAAGCGGCACCTTCTTGGAACAGCTCTTCTGCTACCACACGAAGCAACTTACTCTTAAAAATTGCCGATGTCATGGAACAAAACCTAGCAATACTTGCCAGAGCTGAAACATGGGACAACGGAAAAGCTATACGAGAAACAACAGCTGCAGATATTCCATTAGCAATAGATCATTTTAGATATTTCGCAGGTGTGATACGTGCAGAAGAAGGCTCTGTAAGCGAATTAGACGCAAATACGGTTGCACTCAATGTAACAGAACCACTTGGGGTTGTTGCGCAAATTATTCCTTGGAACTTCCCTATACTGATGGCAACATGGAAAATTGCTCCAGCCTTAGCGGCCGGAAACTGTGTGATCCTAAAACCCGCAGAACAAACACCCGTAAGTATTTTAGTACTCATGGAGCTTATTGAGCATATTCTACCTGCTGGAGTATTAAATATTGTAAACGGTTTTGGCGCAGAAGCTGGCAAACCTTTAGCCTCAAGCCCAAGAATTAGCAAGGTTGCTTTTACAGGTGAAACAACAACCGGACAATTAATAATGCAATATGCATCAAAAAATATTACTCCTGTAACGCTTGAATTAGGCGGAAAATCTCCTAACATTTTCTTTGAAAATATTATGGATGCCGATGATGATTTCTTTGATAAATGCTTAGAAGGCGCAGTGATGTTTGCCTTGAACCAAGGTGAAATATGCACATGCCCTTCTAGGATGTTAGTACAGGAAAGTATTTTTGACAAATTTGTAGCCCGTGTAGCAGAACGCACAAAGGCTATTAAATTAGGACATCCACTAGACCCAACAACGATGATGGGTGCACAAGTATCTAATGATCAATATGAAAAAATATTAAACTATATCCAAATAGGTAAAGAAGAAGGTTGCGAATTAATTACAGGTGGAGAAGCCGCTTACAATGAAGGCTTAGAAGGCGGATACTACATCCAACCAACCATATTAAAAGGGAATAATAAGATGCGTGTTTTTCAAGAAGAAATTTTTGGACCCGTACTTTGTATTACCTCTTTTAAAGATGAAGCTGAAGCTATAGCGATTGCAAACGACACATTATATGGATTAGGAGCTGGAGTATGGACACGAGACACACACCAAGCATACCAAATTTCAAGAGCAGTACAAGCAGGAAGAGTTTGGGTAAACTGCTACCATTTGTACCCAGCTCATGCGCCTTTTGGCGGCTATAAAAAATCTGGTATCGGTAGAGAAAATCACAAAATGATGCTAAGTCACTACCGTCAGACTAAAAATATGTTGATTTCATATGACAAAAAAGCTATGGGTTTCTTTTAACACCAACTACACTAATAATTTTTTACATGAAAACAGCAAGGGTTTTAATTACAAATCAAGCAAAGGCAATTGTCGTACAGCTACAAGAAAAACATGGTGAACTCATGTTTCATCAAAGCGGCGGTTGTTGCGATGGCTCTTCACCCATGTGCTTTGAAAAAGGAGAATTATTAGTAAATGAAAATGATGTGCTCTTAGGAACTATTGCTAATTGTGAATTTTACATGTCTAAAGACCAGTTTGAATATTGGAAACACACGCAATTAACGATTGACATTGTAGAAGGCCGTGGCGCTAGCTTTTCCTTAGAAATTCCTTTAGGAATCCGGTTTATAACCAAGTCTCATTTATACACCGAAGAAGAAGCGAAACATTTAGAACCTATTTCTTCTAACGTTTAAAAACGAACATAAGCATTCCATAAAACCCGCCAATGAGCGGGTTTTATAATTTATATAGAATATTGTATTTTTGAATAGAATTTCATTTTTATGAAAAAAATAATAATCGCTCCTTTTGTTTTTTTAGTGCGTTTTTATCAATTGGTACTATCACCGCTTACTCCCGCAAGCTGTCGGTACTCCCCTACTTGTTCACAATATACTTTGGAAGCATTAAAAAAACATGGTCTTTTTAAAGGAGGATGGCTAGCATTAAAACGGATTTTTAGTTGTCATCCATGGGGAGGAAAAGGCTACGATCCGGTACCTTAGAAGAATTAACTTTTTAGATTTTATAATTTTCCATTTTCTTTACCACGCTTCTCGTTGTCTAGCGTCAATTTTCTTATCTTAGCCCTTCAAAATATTTGTAAATGTACTTTTTAGGTATTACTTGGAACCCAAATGACACGCTTTTCAAAATTGGGTTTATTCAAATTAAATATTATAATCTTTTATGGATCGCAGCCTTTGCTTTTGGCTGGTTTTTGATGAAAAAGATTTTTCTTAAAGAAAAGAAAACTGTTGAACAACTAGATTCTCTTTTTATTTATACGGTGCTAGCAACCATGTTAGGTGCCCGTTTAGGCCATGTGTTTTTTTATGACTGGCCTTATTACAAAAATAATTTAATAGAAATATTACTTCCTATAAAAGGAAACCCAAATGAAGCTATATTCGGTTTTATTAAAGGGTATGAATTTACCGGCTTTACAGGACTAGCTAGTCATGGTGCCGCTATTGGTATTATCGTAGCCATGTACTTATATGTACGTAAACACCCAGGCTTTAAAGTACTTTGGATATTAGACCGAATTGTAATCCCTGTAGCTATTGGCGCATTTTTTGTACGTTTGGGGAATTTTTTCAACTCAGAAATTGTTGGTAAAACAGTAGAGAAATCGTTTGTATTTGCTACCAAATTTGTTCGTAATTCTGATGATCTTCCTGCTTACAAAGCCATGCAACTTACCAATGCCAAAACGCCTAATGTAGCCTACAGTCTTATTGAAAACAATCCTAAATTCGCAGCTATTTTAGAAGCGATACCTTACCGCCATCCAGCGCAATTATATGAGGGAGTTTGCTATATATTTGTTTTCATTGTGTTATACTATTTCTATTGGAAAACAGATAAAAAAGACAAACCAGGATTTTTATTTGGTACTTTTTTAGTCCTTTTATGGTCTATCCGTTTCTTTGTGGAATTTGTAAAAGAACGTCAAAATTCACTTGACGAATCCATGGAATTACTTTCTATTGGTCAATGGCTAAGTATCCCTTTTGTACTCATAGGGCTCTATTTTATGTTCAGACCTACAAAATCATAATCCTTATGAAAACTGTTTCCATTATAAGTATCTTATTCCTATTATGCTTTTTTACTTCTTGTAAAGATGAAGCAAAAGAAGTGATAAAAACTCCTGCTATAACATTTACAAAAGAAGGCGAATTAATAATCTATAAAGCTAAAACAGATTCTATCATTGCTACTTTTGATATAGAGATTGCTGAGACAGATTACGAGACGGAAACTGGATTAATGTACCGTAAGACCATGAAAGCTGAGCAAGGAATGCTCTTTGTATTTCCTGATGTTGCCATGCATTCTTTCTATATGAAAAATACAGAGATTCCTCTTGATATTATTTATATAGATGAAAATCTAAAAATTGCTAGTTTTCAAGAAAATGCAATCCCTTTTAATGAAGAAGGGCTATCCTCACAAGTGCCCATAAAATATGTACTTGAAACTAATGCAGGTTTAGCGGAAAAATATCTTCTAGAGGTGAAAGATAGTGTGGTGTATAAAAAACTGTAAGCCTTCTCTCTAATGGATTATCTACTAAATAATATCACGTCTGAACGGTTGTTATTTAGGAAACTAGTTCCAAGTGACTTTGAATTATGGTTGCCATTTCATGAAGACGAAATAACCTCTGAATTTTGGAATGGATTACCTGAAGACGCGGTAAAAGCCTGTAAGGAAGATTTTGAACGAACATTTTATCGGTACAAAAATAATCTTGGCGGGAAACACGCCTTGATAGAAAAACACAATAATACGCTTATAGGATTAGCAGGCTTGCTTATACAAGAGATTAATCACACTAAAGAACTTGAGATAGCCTATTCATTACTTCCTGAATATTGGGGACGAGGCTACGCTTCCGAAGCGGCGTTGGAATGTAAAAAATACGCTCAAGGGAGAAATCTAAGCAGCTCCTTAATTAGCATCATTCATAAAGATAATATTCCCTCTCAAAACGTAGCCTTGCGAAATGGAATGGCTATAGATGTTGAAACATCCTATCACGGAAACCCCGTTTATATTTACAGAATACAACTATAATTCAAATTTTATTGAAGCATGTCTCATACCCTCATTTTCACTCAAAATACTAGCCCAACAAAAAGCTTAGTAGCTCAACTTCTTAATCCTGAGAATCCTTTAAACTTAGAAGCATTACAAAACCTTAAAGGCGATGTACTTTCAAAAGCTAGAATTGAAGAATTAATTTTTGAGGAAGAAGTCCATGAACTGAAGATGGCTACAAAAAACACATCTCAGACTTTAAAATCTATGTCTAGCGGCGAACAGCGCAAAATTGTTTCAAACTATCTTTTAGCATCTGAGGCAGATTTTCTAATTTTAGATAATCCGTTTGATAATCTAGATCATGAATCCGTTGCTGAGTTAAAAACAACCATTGAAAAAAATGTTTCTAACAAGGTATTTATAATAATCCTAAGTAGAAAGACTGATGCCTTAGAATTTATTAAAATTAGATATCAATTTTCAAATGATGGAAGTTTACAACGTATAGAAGAAGAAAATGAACGCGATTTGGAAAATCCATTCACAAAAGATATTCCAAAACCTTTAAAAAAGATTGATTACGAAGGAGAGGTATTAATCAGCCTAAAAAATATAAACGTACAGTTTGATGAGAATCCTATATTAAAAAGCATTACTTGGGAGATAAAAAAAGGATCGTTCTGGCAATTGATAGGAAAAAATGGCAGTGGAAAAACTACTTTACTTTCTTTAATTACAGGAGAAAACAGCAAAGGATACAACCAAGAACTCTATTTATTTGGCAAGAAAAAAGGCAGTGGCGAAACTATTTGGGATATCAAAAAAAGAATAGGCTACTACGCACCAACCTTAACGCATAATTTTAAACGCACTCATACTGTAAAAAACATGCTTATTTCTGGTTTAAACGACTCTATAGGCCTTTATAAAATTCCAACAGAATCTCAGAACCTATTAGCCGAAGAATGGCTAGAAGTCCTTAATATGGAAAACCAAGCAGAAAATGTTTTTACAGAACTCCCTGCTGGCCAGCAACGTTTAATAATGATTGCTAGAGCCATGATAAAGCACCCCTTAGTACTTATCTTGGATGAACCTACAGAAAATTTAGATGATGAAAGCGCTGCGCTGTTTGTTGCATTGACGAATAAAATTGCAGCAGAGTCTGCAACTGCTATTATTTTTGTCTCCCATCGAGAAGAATACGGTCTTAGTCCTAAACAAAAATACATCCTCACAAAAGGCCCAAATGGCTCTATTGGAACTATTATAAACTAAAAAAAGCCGCTAAATAGCGGCTTTTTCTTTATATAAAATAGTATTTATTTTTCTTCTACTTCTACAATACCTTCTTGAGTACTGTTCTTTAATGTATCAAACATCACAGGTGTTGCAATGAATAAAGAAGAGTATGTACCTACTACAACTCCAATGATCATAGCAAACATAAATCCTCTTAATGAATCACCACCGAAAGCAAAGATTGCAAGAAGAACTATAACAGTCGTTAAAGACGTATTTAAAGTTCTACCTAAAGTACTGTTTAAGGCTAAGTTTGTATTCTCTCCAGCACTCCAACCTCTTTCTGCTATAATCTCACGAATACGGTCAAAAACTACCACAGTATCATTCAATGAATATCCAATTACCGTTAGAATAGCAGCAATGAATGCTTGATCTATTTCCATATTAAAAGGCATGATCTTACCAAAAATAGAGAAGATACCAAGTACAATTAATACATCATGAAATACCGCTGCAACAGCTCCTAAAGAGAATTGCCATTTACGGAAACGGAATAAGATGTATAAGAACACAACCGCTAAAGATCCAATAATAGCCCAAAAAGCATTATTTTTAATATCATCTGCAATGGTAGGTCCTACTTTCTTAGAAGACATGATACCTATAGCCTTATCATCATTAGCTACAGAGAAATCTGCAAAAGTTGTTCCGTCAGGGAAGTACTTCTGTAACGTCGTATATAACTTATTTTGAATTTCAGCATCAACTTCAATACCTTCTACATCAACTTTATAAGGTGTTGTAATCATTACCTGATTGTCATCACCATATGTTTTAACATTTGTACCACTACCAAAGACAGCATTTAATTCTGTTGCCATTTCTGATGGATTCACCGGTTGCTCAAAACGAACTTGGTACGAACGACCACCTACGAAATCTACACCTTGCTGTAATCCAGGACCAAAGAATAAGGAATACAAACCAACAACTACCAATACTGTAGAAGCGATATACGCAATTTTTCTTTTCCCTAAGAAATCAATATGTACGTTCTTGAATAAGTTTTTAGTTAGCCCAGTAGAAAACTCTAATTTTCTGTCTTTTGCTGCTAAATACCATCCTATTAATAAACGAGTAATAAAAATCGCTGTAAATAGTGAGGTTAAAATACCAATGATTAACGTAGTTGCAAAACCTTTAATTGGGCCAGAACCAAAAACAAATAAGATTACTGCCGTTAAACCTGTTGTAATGTTTGCATCTAAAATAGAAGATAATGCATTACTAAAACCGTCTGCAATAGCGAGTGATTTGCCTTTACCTTTAGCAATCTCTTCTTTAATACGTTCGAATATAAGAACGTTTGCATCCACAGACATACCAATAGTCAATACAATACCTGCTATACCCGGTAAGGTTAACACTGCTTTAATACTTGTTAGAACACCAAAGATTAAAAGTATGTTGAATAATAATGCAACATCTGCAAAAGCTCCTGCTCTACCGTAATAGAATATCATCCAAACTAATACAAAAACCATGGCAATAGCAAATGAATTGAATCCACTATCAATTGCTTCTTGCCCTAATGAAGGACCAACAATTTCAGATTGTACAATTTCTGCTTTAGCGGGTAATTTACCAGCTCTTAAAACGTTTGCTATATCTTTAGTTTCATTAATAGTAAATGCACCCGTTATTTCTGAACGACCACCAGAGATACCACCAACTTGTGATACTCCTGGAGCAGTGTATACTTTATTATCTAATACGATTGCAATACCTGTACCATTAAGATTAGCATCACTTGTAAGTTTTTGCCATTCTTTAGCCCCCTTAGTATTCATACTCATGGTTACTGCTGGTCTATTGCGAGGATCAAAATCATCACGAGCATCACTAACCACATCACCACTAATTCTTGGAGTACCTGCTCTATTAGATTGTATTGCATACAAACCAACAATTTCTGCACCTTCTGTTGGTCGTTCCCATAAGAATTTTACAAATTGTAATTCTTTTGGTACCAATCTTCTAATTTCCGGCATTTTTAAGTATGCAGAAATCTGTGCTGTATCTTGAGTTGAAGCTCTTACAAAAGCTTGCCCTCCTGGATCAGCAGGAATTAGTAAACTAATTAAAGGATTTACTTCGCTAGCAAAATCAATTGAATCCTGAGCTACATCAGACAAAAGAGAATCTATTTCTGATTCTGGTTTGCTTATTGTTTCTGGTTGCTCTACTTCTACTAATGTTTTAAGTTTTTCATTTGCTGCAAATAAAAACTGACTTAAACCTTGATTATCTGGTCTGTACGTTTCCCAAAACTCTAATTGTGCTGTACTTGATAGTAATTCCTGAGCACGTGCAATATCTTTTGCACCAGGTAGTTCTACTAAAATACGACCTGAAGTTCCTTCTCTTTGGATGTTCGGTTGTGTAACACCAAATCCATCGATACGTTCTCTTAACACCTCAAATGCAGAAATAATAGACTCGTCTATTTTAGTTCTAATGATAGGCTTTACCTGATCATCGGTCATTTGAAAGTTAATAACATCACTTAAACCTTTGTTTGCAAAAATTTCTGGCGATGCTAATTTTGTGTCGCTGCTAATTTTATCAAATTCTTGAAAAAATAGATCAACATACGTATCACTACTATTTTTTGAAGCGGCATCTGCATTTGCAATTGCTTCATTGAATTTAGCATTAGAAGTATTATTTGCTAAGCCTTTTAAGATATCTTTTACAGATATCTGAAGGGTAACATTGATTCCCCCTTTTAAATCTAAACCTTTATTTAGCTCTTTCTTTTTAGCATCATTATAGGTGGTAAAGCCCATAATAGATTCCTCTCCAATAGAGTCTAAATACTTGACTTCTAAATCTTTTCTTTGATCTAAATAATCAGTTTCAGTACTAGAAATACTGTTAGTAGCATAGGTTGCTGCTTTCTTTTCAACATTGTTCGTTATGAACGTGTAAGACAATTGATAAATACTTACCAATCCAAACAAAAAAGCGAAAAGCTTTATAAGTCCTTTATTCTGCATTAGTTACTATATTAATTTCTGGTTTTTTTCTGTAAGCGTGCAAATATATCATTTAAGTAAGGAATTGACAATATTTTTTGCTTTTATAAGTAAGGGCAGTTATCAAACTGACAACTGCCCTTGTTTTATTGGATTATTAGTGCCAATTACAGCTCTAATAAATCGTTCGTTTTCTTTACTCCTGCTGCACTTTCCTGCATTTTAGCTTTATCTGCATCACTTAATGGAATATTTACAATTTTCTCAATACCATCTTTACCCAAAATTACAGGCACCCCGATACAAAGACCACTTAAGTCATATTCTCCTTCTAAATAAGCAGAACATGGAAACATTTTCTTCTGATCGCAAGCAATAGCTTGAACCATACTTGAAACTGCTGCTCCTGGAGCATACCAAGCACTTGTTCCTAATAATTTTGTTAAGGTTGCACCACCTACTTTAGTATCTTCCGCAACTTGAGTTAATCTCTCTTCTGATAAAAACTCAGAAACTTTAATGCTATTACGAGTAGCATGCCCTGTTAATGGCACCATACCAGTATCACTATGACCACCGATTACCATTCCATCAACATCAGAAATAGGAGACTCTAAAGCCTCTGCTAATCTATATTTGAAACGAGCGCTATCTAACGCACCACCCATTCCGATAATCTTATTTTTAGCCAAGCCAGTTGTTTTATGCACTAAATAGGTCATTGTATCCATTGGATTACTAACCACAATAAGAATCACATTAGGAGAATACTTAATAAGATTAGAAGAAACAGTCTTAACAATTCCTGCATTAATACCTATCAACTCTTCTCTAGTCATTCCTGGCTTACGAGGAATACCTGAAGTAATTACGGCAACATCACTACCTGCTGTTGCAGCATAGTCATTTGTGATCCCTGTTATTTTTGTATCGAAACCATTTAAAGAAGCTGTCTGCATTAAATCCATCGCTTTTCCTTCAGCGAATCCTTCTTTAATATCTAACAATACTACTTCTGATGCAAAATTCTTTATAGCTATGTACTCAGCACAACTTGCACCAACAGCACCAGCTCCTACGACTGTAACTTTCATTTTATATTTTTTTATATTGATTTAATTGCCTCAAAAATACTGAAATTTAATAGAAAAAATAACTTATAAGGTGACTTTTAAAATTCAATTTTGTTAGTTTTTTTTGAAAAAAATAATCAACAAATGTTAAAGAAAAATGTAATTCAACGAATTTTCCTACAAAAGTTTACCATTGGTCGAAAAAAAGAGGAATAAACCAGTCATCTTTAGTATGTTTATCGTCCCAAATTAAACCTACTTACTATGAAAAAGCAATCCCCTTTCATAGCGCTTTGCGTTACGATACTTTTTGCAAGTTGCTCAAAAACAACTGTTAACAATGATCCAGTAATTGGCATATGGACCAATACTGTCGAGAGTAATTCTGTAAATCTAAAAATTATTAAAACAGAATCTGAATGGATTTTTAATGACGCCTACCTAGGAAGGTATCATCAATATCAAAACAGCGATTTGACTGTTCAAACAGATTTTAGCTGGAAACACGAAGATGACCAATACATCATTTCTTACCCAGGAACAGATTTCCCTGATGACATAGTTACCTTAGTACAAACAACCTTACAAGAATCTGATGGTGATATTTTAGCCACTAGAGAATAATTACAGCTCTATAAAGCAATAAAAAAGGCTATCTGTTTAAACAGATAGCCTTTTTTAATATCTTCCTATTTTTAAAATAGATTACCTAAACCCAAAGTTTACCCCTACAGATAAACTATTAAATTGTGCTATAGTATAATCTGCATGTAGCCTAAAAAAACCTAGTTTTAATTTTGTTCCAATGTTTGCAGTAGCTCCAGAAACTTTTTTAGTTAATGTAAAAGGATCTTCTATTGTTTGTTGAAAAGGACCCGACTGCACAATATAAGTTCCCAAAACATCTGTTTTAGAATTACCAGAGATATACCCTAAACCACCATAAAAATTAATAATCGGCATTTTCGTAGACACCACTGCTTGAAAATTCCATGAATTTATTTTAGCATCAATTTTTTGATTTTCTCCTGCTATAATATCAGTATCGGTAAAATCATATGTTCCGTTCAAATGCGTATATCCTATCACTCCAGAAATAGCAACCGGCCATATTTTTTCTGCGGGCAATAAACTTGTAAGCTCATGCTGCAAACCAATACCGTAAAAACCAACAGCAACTTCGTCTGTTTCAATTTTCGGTAAAAATCGTGCTTTAATCTCCATCCCCTTTATAAGACCAACACTTACCTGCAAAAAAGCAGAGGGTACAAAATTGATATTTTCTGACGACAGCCCGGTAGGCAAATCAAACTCTTCTCTAAACAAACCATTTTCATCTTCAACAAAAACACGAATATCTTCCAAATCGCCCAGTCCTGTTGCTACTGATTTGCTAAGACCACCATCTACAAATTGTAAGTTGTCATAATCTGCCGTATTTAAAACAAATGTTTTCTTGTCTTCTTTATTTTTAAACGAAGCCATGTTCCCGATGATCGATATCTCGAAACCACCAAGAGGCTTAGTTTCTCCAGAATTATACCACCCATTAGAAATGCTATAAATCATTCCTTCAGACAGCGGCGCCATGTACGCGTTTGTAAAACGCTCTGCATCATCTACACCTGCAGCAAAAAGATTATTAATATCTGCTTGCGCTGTCGCCGACAAACCAGAAATTAGAACTAGCAAAAGAAAAAAGTGTTTCATAGTTTTTATTATTTCTATAAAACTAAAAAACTCGCACGGTAGGTGCGAGTTTTTGTTGTGTAATTATAGTTTTCTATGCATCAATGTTCGCATAGACAGCATTTTTCTCAATAAATTCTCTTCGTGGCGGAACCTCATCCCCCATCAACATAGAGAAAACACGATCTGTTTCCGTAGCATTTTCAATAACAACTTGTCTTAAAGTTCTAAATTCAGGATTCATTGTAGTATCCCACAATTGCTCTGCATTCATCTCACCAAGACCTTTGTAACGTTGTATTCCCACACTACCATTAAAGCTTTCTGCTATTTCATCACGCTCTTTATCATTCCAAGCATAACGTTTCTTAGCACCCTTCTTAACCAAGTATAATGGAGGCGTTGCAATATACACATGCCCTGCTTCTACTAATTCCCTCATGTACCTAAAAAAGAACGTAAGAATTAAAGTTTCAATATGACTACCATCGACATCCGCATCACACATGATGACTACTTTATGATATCTAAGTTTATCCAAATTTAGCGCCTGGCTATCCTCTTCTGTACCTATAGATACACCCAAGGCTGTATAGATATTTTTAATTTCTTCGTTCTCAAAAACCCTATGTCGCATAGCCTTCTCAACATTAAGAATCTTACCTCTTAAAGGCAAAATTGCTTGAAACATACGATCACGGCCTTGTTTTGCAGTACCACCCGCCGAATCTCCCTCTACAAGGAATACTTCACAGTTTACAGGATCTTGATCTGAGCAATCTGAAAGTTTACCAGGTAAACCACCAATACTCATTACCGTTTTACGCTGTACCATTTCACGCGCCTTAGTAGCTGCGTGACGTGCTGTAGCAGCAAGAACCACTTTCTGTACTATTATTTTAGCATCCTCAGGATTTTCTTCTAAATAATCTGATAACATTTCAGATACTGCCTGACTCACTGCTGCAGAAACTTCACGGTTACCTAATTTAGTTTTTGTTTGTCCTTCAAATTGAGGCTCTCCAACTTTTACTGATATAATTGCTGTTAATCCCTCTCTAAAGTCATCTCCTTGAATTTCAAATTTCAATTTATCTAACATTCCAGAAGCGTCTGCATACTTTTTTAAAGTACTCGTCAAACCTCTTCTAAACCCTGATAAATGCGTACCTCCTTCATGTGTATTGATATTATTCACATAAGAATGTAAATTCTCAGTATACGAAGTATTGTACACCATAGCTACCTCAACAGGGATTCCGTTTTTCTCCCCCTCCATAGAAATCACACCTTTAATAAGAGGCTCGCGATTTCCATCTAGGAATTTTATAAATTCTTTTAATCCTTCTTCTGAATAGAAACGCTCTTCATGAAAACCACTAGGACTGTCTTTATCTTTTTGACGTTTATCCGTCATTGTGATAGAAACTCCTTTATTCAAATAAGAAAGCTCACGCATTCTATTTGCTAGTGTTTCATAACTAAATTCTACAGTTTGCGTAAATATAGTTTCATCTGGATAAAAAGTAATCTCAGTACCTCTTATATCAGTTTCTCCGATACTTTTAACGGGATATAAAGCTTTTCCTTTTTGATATTCTTGTTCGTAAATCGTCCCATTACGAAAAACTGTAGCTTTTAAATCTTTGGATAATGCATTTACACAAGAAACACCTACCCCGTGCAAACCACCAGATACTTTGTATGAATCTTTGTCAAATTTACCACCAGCACCAATTTTAGTCATTACAACTTGCAATGCTGATACACCTTCTTTTTTATGTATATCTACTGGAATACCACGACCGTTATCTCTAACGGTAATAGAATTATCTTCATTTATAGCAACAGTTATCGTATCACAATGACCACCCATTGCCTCATCAATAGAGTTATCTACTACCTCGTATACCAAATGGTGCAATCCTCTAACACCTACATCTCCAATATACATGGACGGACGCATACGTACATGCTCCATACCCTCAAGGGCCTGAATACTATCCGCTGAGTAATTATTCTTCTTTTGCTCGTCTTTATTTGCTTCTTCGCTCATAAATTAATGGTTTCAATATAAATTTAGCAATCTTACAAATATAAGCAATACCTAATGAAATTAAGGATTTGTAACAAAATGACAACAGTAAGTTATCAACAATAATTGTGGAAAATATTAGTATTGCATCTTTCTGTTATATTCCATCAGAATAGCCCTCTTAAAGACCACCATTTAAGCGATTTACCAAAATAGCATAAAACGAAAGAAGCACCCAAATTGGATGCTTCTAATCGACTAATTATAATTAAAACTGAAAACAGTGGTAATTCTTATTTATAAAATTTAAGCTTTTACATATGCATCTGAATGCACGTTTGCTACCGCTCTACCAGACGGATCGTTCATATTCTTAAACGCTTCATCCCATTCTAATGCAATTTTAGTACTACATGCTACAGAAGCCTCTTGTGGCACACAAAGCGCAGCTGCATCTGAAGGGAAATGTGATTCAAAAATTGCACGATAATAAAATTCTTCTTTTGATGTTGGTGTCTGTAGCGGGAATCTAAATTTCGCATTTGCCAATTGCTCATCAGATACTTCTTCTGCAACAACCTCTTTTAAGGTGTCAATCCAACTATACCCTACTCCATCAGAGAATTGCTCTTTTTGTCTCCAAGCTACACTTTCTGGAATCATATCTTCAAAAGCTTTACGAACAACCCATTTCTCCATTCGCTCTCCGTTGATCATTTTATCTTGAGGGTTAATACGCATCGCTACATCCATAAACTCTTTGTCTAAGAAAGGAACACGCCCTTCTATACCCCAAGCAGCTAAAGATTTGTTTGCACGCAGGCAGTCATACATATGAAGCTTGCTTAATTTACGTACGGTTTCTTCATGAAATTCTTTAGCATTAGGTGCCTTATGAAAATACAAATACCCGCCAAATAATTCATCTGCACCCTCTCCAGACAATACCATTTTAACGCCCATAGATTTTATAACTCTAGACATTAAATACATAGGAGTAGAAGCTCTAATAGTAGTTACATCATATGTTTCTAAGTTATACACTACATCTTTAATAGCATCTAAACCTTCTTGAATAGTGAATTTTATTTCATGATGTATTGTTTTTATATGATCTGCAACTTTACGTGCCGCTGCCAAATCTGGAGAACCTTCCAGTCCCACAGAAAAAGAATGTAATTGCGGATACCAAGCATCAGCAACATCATCAGACTCTATTCGTTTTTGAGCATATTTTTTAGCAATTGCAGAGGTTACAGAAGAATCTAAACCTCCTGAAAGTAATACCCCGTAAGGCACATCAGACATTAATTGTCTGTGTACAGCAGCTTCTAATGCTTCTTTTATCTCCTGAATGTTAGTTTCATTATCTTTTACTGCATCATACTCCATCCAATCACGAGTATACCATTGCTTTAATTCTCCATCAGAACTATGCATATAATGACCTGGAGGAAAAAGTTCTATTTTAGTACAAATACCTTCTAAAGCTTTTAACTCAGATGCTACGTAAAAAGTTCCGTTTTTATCCCAGCCCATATATAAAGGAATAATCCCCATATGATCTCTAGCAATAAAATACTCATCTTTTTCAGTATCGTATATTGCAAAACCAAAGATTCCGTTCATTTCATCAAGAAAGCTCGTTCCTTTTTCTTGGTATAAAGCCAATATTACTTCACAATCAGATTCCGTTTGAAAATCGTACTTACCTTCAAACTGTTTCCGTAACTCTCTATGATTATATATCTCGCCATTAGCAGCAAGCACTAATTTATTATCTTTACTAAATAAGGGCTGTTTCCCTGAAGCTGGATCAACGATAGACAAACGTTCATGAGCTAATATTGCTTTATCATTTGCAAATATCCCACTCCAATCCGGTCCTCTATGTCTAATCTTTTTCGACATTTCTAATAACTGTGGCCTTAAATCCTCAGTACTCTCTTTTACATCAAATGCACATACTATTCCACACATATCTTTCTATATTAAAAGCAATTTCAAATCAAAGATGCAGTTTTTGATTCAATAAACAAACCATTAATTAAATAAAGGTAACAATATGAAACATTTAAAGGAATAATCATATAAAAATGAAACTACATTTAAAATTTCAACTCTAATTTCTCTTTTTTTGTAAGTTTAATAAAATTGCCCGACTTTAGTAGCCCACTACAAAGAGATACGCTTGAGTAGTTGTTATACATTTAAACCTTATAATTATGAAAAAAATTCTTACCCTTTCAGCTGTTTTAGTATGTTTAGTATTCAGTACTACAGCAAGTGCACAAAAATTTAGCGGACTTGACAAGAGCCCAATGGATGTTGCTGCCTACCCAACAAGTTATAAAGTAGCAGAAAAAATAGCTAAGGTTAGTTACAGTAGACCACAATTAAAAGGTCGTTCTATTGCTGAGCTAGCACCTGCAGGTGCTGTTTGGAGAACTGGTGCTAACGAGTCTGTTGAAGTTACTTTTTACACGGATGTAACTTTTGGTGGTTCTGCCGTTAAAGCTGGTACTTATTCTTTATTTACCATACCTGGTGCGAAGGAGTGGACTGTAATTTTGAATAGCAAATTAAATCAATGGGGTGCTTACTCTTATGATGAAAGTGCAGATGTTATTCGTGTAAAAGGAGCTGTTAGCAAGGGTACTGAATCTTTGGATGCTTTTTCTATGGCTTTCAAAGAAAATGATAAAAGTGCTGATTTAGTTATTGGATGGGGAACTGTCCGTGTTGCTGTTCCTGTTGCCGCAACTATGTAATCGTTTCAATTACTAAAAATACTATAAGCCTGAAGTTTTACTTCAGGCTTATTTTTTTATCCTATTTTTTCATAGTATCTTCAATACATCATAATAATTACAAGCTACCTTTGTGCTATGATTAAGGAATATCTAAAAGACATCCTGTTATTTCTTAAAAGTTCCAATTTTTATAAAGGAGTACTACAAACTTCAGCGGTTATTATTCCGTTGATTGTCTTCAATTCCTTTGGTCATATTTCCTATGCTATTCCTATCGCTATAGGAGTTTTCTTAAATATTCCTGGAAATATTCCCGGCACTTTAAAACGAAAAATTTACAGTACCCTCATCAGTATTGTGCTTACGATGACTGTTACCTTAATCATTTCGTTTGCGAAACATAATTTTGCGCTATTACTCTTTACAATTGCGGTGTTATCGTTTTTTATCTCGCTAATATCTGCCTATGGTTTTAGAGGGTCATTAATTGCCTTCTGTGGTTTACTTGCCATTGTTTTAAGTCTGGTAAACAGAAATACAGATTTAGGAATTTGGGCATATGTTGGACTCATAGGTTTAGGCGGACTATGGTTTCTCCTAGTGCTAGGCATATCTCATTGGATAGCTCCAAAAAAAGACGAAGACCAATTACTTTCAGAAACGTTACGCATTACTGGAAGCTACCTGAAAATTCGTGGTAAATTATTATTAGAAAAAGATAAAAGAGAACAACTTCTTATTAGAACCTTAAAGCTACAAACAGAACTTAACGAAAAACATGAAATCCTAAGAGAATTGCTACTGAGCGAGCGAAAACAAATCGGGAGATCTCATTTTGATGAAAAAAGAGTACTCATCTTCATATCGTTAATTGATATCTTAGAATTAGCACTGGCCAACACCTTAGATTATTCAAAAATAGATGTAATCATTAAAGACCGTGATGTTTTAAAACAATTTAAAAACCTAAACACCACTATGGGCAACCACTTGCAGGTGTTGTCTAAAATATTGATGAATAAGAAAAAAGTTCAGAATAAAAATGAACTTTTAGATGGTCTCGCTGTTATAGAAAAAACAATTCAAAAATATATTCTATCTGTAGCATTGCCCGCAGGCCGCGAAGGCATCCTTACCCTTAGAAATCTTCAAGATTACCAAGAACAACAAGTAACAAAAATACGCGCCATTAGAAGGGTAATGAATAATGTTACCAAAGATAAAATATCCTTTAAAGACAAAGAAGCTTCTCAATTTATAACAACACAAGACTATAGCCTTCAAATTATAGCTCGACATTTCACCTTCAAATCTCCCATATTCCGACATGCGCTAAGACTTACGGTTGCTATAATTATAGGATTTACTTTTGGAACACTTGTCGGAATTAAAAATCCTTATTGGATTGTACTGACCTTAATTGTATTGATGAGGCCCAGTTATGGCCTAACCAGAGAGAGAGCCATAAACCGTATTATAGGAACTGTAATAGGTGCCATTTTTGCAGTAGCCATTATATTTCTTACAAGTAATACGATTATATATATGGTTTTAGCTGCCGTATCCTTAGTTATTGCATTCTCTTTATTACAACAAAGTTACCGGTCTGCCGCTGCCTTTATCACTATAAATGTAATCTTCGTTTACGCCTTATTAGAACCAAATAGTTTAGCAGTAGTTAAATTTCGTGTGCTCGATACTTTTATTGGAGCCGTACTTGCTGTAATTGCAAATTACACCCTTTGGCCCTCTTGGGAATTTATGAATCTAAATCCTACACTCGTAAATTCTATCAATAAAAACAAAGCCTATTTGACCGCTGTTAGTAAGATTTACTTCACAAAAGAGACCCGAAACTTAGAGTACAAAATTGCTCGTAAAGAGGCGTTCTTAGCCATTAGTAATTTAAATGCAGCTTTTCAAAGAATGACTCAAGACCCAAAATCTAAGCAGAAAGAAATGCAGCTTATTTATGAATTTGTCTCTTTAAACAATACCTTTTTATCTGCATTGGCTTCTATGGGTGGTTTCATTCAAAACCACAACACCACGGCTTCTAGCGAAAACTTTGATGCTTTTATTACGCATATAGAAAACCAACTTGAGAATGCGGAAACCTGTTTGTCTGAAAATAAAACCGCAGTAATAAAAGAACATAAGAAAATTGAAACTGCAGAAATGGCTTTAAAAAGTTCATTTACGACCCTTTCTAACCAAAGAGACCAACAAATAAAAGAAGGCCAACATAAAATAGATTTAGAAATGCGTTTGCAATTACAAGAAGCACATTTAATTACCAATCAATTAACTTGGCTTAAAGGTTTATCCGAAGATATCTATAGAAACAGTTTAAAATATTCACAGCTGTTTATCGATAAATCATAACTAGTTCATTTTCGCTCCGGAAATATAAACTTGTTCTGGGATTATTTTTGCAGTTTCCGCTTCAGGAATTGTCATGATATCTTTATCTAAGATCACAAAATCTGCCATCTTCCCTACCTCAATACTTCCTTTCTCGTCTTGTTCAAAATTACTGTATGCTGCCCAAATCGTCATCCCTTTTAAGGCTTCTTCCCTAGACAAAGCTTCATTTGCCTGAAATCCTCCATCAGGATAGCCTTCTAAATCTTTACGTGCCACTGCAGCGTAAAACGTCAAAAACGGACTCACCTGCTCTACCGGGAAATCTGTTCCTAAGGCGACTATACCTGATTTACCTAATAAGGTTTTAAACGCATAAGCTCCAGGCATACGGTCTGCTCCTATTCTATCTTCAGCCCAGTACATATCACTCGTTGCATGCGTTGGTTGCACGGAAGGAATAATTCCTTCTTTAAAATACTCAAAATCTGGAGTACTCAAAATCTGCGCATGCTCTACTTTCCAACGTCTATCTTCTTTCCCTTTTAATGCATTTTTGTAGGCTCTTAAAACTACAATATTTGCAGAATCTCCAATAGCATGTGTATTCATTTGATAATCAGATGCGGCAATTCGTTTTGCTACATTCTCAATTTCATCAACAGGCGTTACCATAGCGCCAAAATGATTTGGCTTATCTGAATAAGGCATTTTCATCACTGCACCTCTTGAACCCAAAGCCCCATCACCATATACCTTCACAGATCTAACATTCAATCGATCTGTTTTTAAAATTCCTTTATTCAAATAATAATCTAAATTCTCAGGGTAATTAGCAATCATTGCATAAACCCTAATTTTTATCTCACCTACTTGCTGCAAACTATCAATAAGCTCAATAACTTCTCGTGGTAACCCCGCATCATTCACTGTAGTTAATCCGTTCTGAATTGAAATACGCTCAGCGTCTTTCAAAGCGGCAATCATAGTTTCTTTCGAGGGTTTCGGTATAATCGCATCAATTAAATTCATAGGACCATCTACCAGAACACCAGTTAACGCTCCATCAATCTTTACAATTTCACCACCAACGGCAACAGTTTCTTTGGTTATTCCTGCTAAATCGAGTGCTTTCTGATTTACCAAATACGCATGTCCATCAATACGTTCAATGGCCATAGGTGTATCTGGATACAATTCATCTATTTCTTTTTTGGTAGGAAATTCTTTTACCTCCCAATCATTCTGATCCCAACCACGTCCATAAATAAATTCGTTATTATGTTTAACTTGAAAATCTTCAACCTTTTCTAAAACTTCATTAAAACTAGTCGTTCCTACCAAATCTACTGCTTGCTGGTTCTGACCTAACCTATAAAAATGACAATGTGCATCTATTAAACCCGGAACAATCGTCTTCCCATTAGCATCCACTTTATCTTTAGCTTCATATAACTTTTCTACTTCCTCGTTGGTACCTACAAAAACAAACTTCCCCTCTTTTACCGCAAATGCTTCCGCTGTAGAGAAAGCGTCATCAACCGTATAGACATTTGCATTGAGTACAATTAAATCTACTTGTTCTTTTGATGGGGTGCAACTAGCAATAATTAGTGCAAAAAAAGTAATGTAAAGATTTTTCATTCTTAGAGTTTAATAGGACTATAATACGTTTAGGTGTTTTATTCTGATGTTGAAAATACAATATTCTTTAAAATTATAAGACTTTGTTTAATTAAAAAAAAATACACTATATAAAATTTTAGAAGGAATACACTGTTAGTATTAAAAGTCAATTTCCATTTCATAACTTTAAATCCAATAAACACTCCATATGAACACAACAAATCATTATACGCTAATTGGTGCAGGAATTATGAGTGCCACTCTCGGGGTGCTCTTAAAACAACTTATTCCTGATGCAAAAATTTCCATTTACGAAAGGTTAAATGCTGTAGGCGCAGAAAGTTCAGATGCATGGAATAATGCAGGAACGGGACATTCTGCTTTTTGCGAATTGAATTATACCCCTGAAAATGAAAATGGTGAAATTGATATATCTAAAGCCTTAAAAATTAGTGAGCAGTTTGAAATATCTAAACAATTTTGGGCGTATTTAGTTAAAAATGACCTTGTAAAAGCAACTACACCATTCATTAATGATATTGATCATATGAGTTTTGTTTGGGGCGATGCCAACATCAATTTTCTAAAAAAAAGACACGAGGCATTAACGCAATACGCTATTTTTAAAGCTATGAAATTCAGTACTGATTTCAATGAAATAAGCGATTGGGTGCCCTTAATGATGCATGGTAGAAATAATGACGAGAACATTGCGGCTACTAGAATGCCTATAGGCACCGATGTTAATTTTGGAGATATCACTCGTAAAATGATTACTTATTTAGAAGGTTGTGATGGTGTAACGTTACACTTAGGACACCAAGTAGAAGACATTGATCAACAAAAAGACGGCACATGGAAAATTGAAGTAACCGATCTACACACCGACCAAGAAAAAACAATTGACACCAATTTTGTCTTTATAGGCGCTGGTGGAGGCGCATTAAAACTTTTAGAAAAATCTGGAATTCCGGAAGGCGAAGGTTTTGGTGGTTTTCCTGTAAGCGGACAGTTTTTAAAATGTAATAATCCAGAAGTTGCCAAACTACATGAAGCTAAAGTATACGGCAAAGCAGAAGAAGGATCTCCGCCAATGTCCGTACCCCATTTAGATACTCGAATGCTTAATGGGGAACGTTCTTTATTATTTGGACCGTATGCCGGATTTTCTACCAAATTTTTAAAAAATGGATCTTATTTCGACTTACCTTTATCTATAGATGCTCATAATATCTTTCCATTATTATCCGCAGGGATAAAAAATATCGCCTTAACAAAATACCTTATTGAACAAGTAGTTCAATCTCCAGAAGAGCGTTTTGAGGCTTTAGTGAAATATTACCCAGAAGCCAAATTTGAAGACTGGGAATTAATTACAGCCGGGCAACGCGTACAAATTATTAAAAAGGATAAAAAAGAAGGTGGTGTTTTAAAATTTGGAACTGAGATTGTAAGTAGTGCCGATAAAACACTAGCTGCTTTACTAGGAGCTTCCCCTGGAGCATCAACAGCAGTTTCCATTATGCTAAATGTATTAGACGAATGCTTCCCTACTCAAATGAAAACAAGAGAATGGCAAAACAAGCTTAAAGAAATATTTCCTAGCTATGGACAATCACTTATAAAAAATGGAGCGTTATGCATGGAAATTAGAGGTCGTACCACTGCTATATTAAAGCTAGAAGAAAAATAATGCCTCTGGCTATGAAAAAGGTAGCGGCAAGTATCTAGCTTTTAACTAGTTTTGCAGCTTCAAAATTTAAGGTATGATTTCGGTAGATAATATTGCAGTAGAATTTAGTGGTGATACGCTTTTTAGTGATGTTTCATTTGTCATAAATGAAACGGACAAAATTGCATTGATGGGAAAAAATGGTGCTGGAAAATCTACCATGATGAAAATTATTGCTGGGGTACAAAAAGCTACTCGTGGTAATATTCGCTACCCAAAAGAAGCTGTTATCGCCTACCTACCTCAACACCTGCTAACAGAAGATAATTGTACGGTTTTTGAAGAGGCCTCTAAAGCATTCGGAATGATTTTCGATATGCAGAACGAAATGAATCGCTTAAATAAAGAATTAGAAACCAGAACAGATTATGAGTCTGATCAATATATGGGCTTAATTCAGAAAGTATCTGATTTAGGTGAAAAATATTATGCTTTAGAAGAAATTAATTACGAAGCAGAAGTAGAAAAAGCTCTAGCTGGACTAGGTTTTAAGCGTGAAGATTTTCACCGCCAAACAAGTGAATTCAGTGGTGGATGGCGTATGCGAATAGAATTAACCAAAATACTATTACAAAAACCAGATTTAATTCTCTTAGATGAACCTACCAACCACGTAGATATTGAATCTGTAATATGGTTGGAAGACTTTTTATTGAATAAAGCTAAGGCCGTGGTTGTAATATCACACGATAAAACTTTTATAGATAACATAACCAACAGAACTATAGAAGTGACTATGGGACGTATTTATGACTATAAAGCGAACTATTCTCACTATTTGCAATTGCGAGAAGACAGAAGAAGTCATCAAATAAAAGCATTTCAGGAACAACAAAAATTTATTGCAGACAATCAGGCTTTTATCGATCGCTTTAAAGGCACCTACTCTAAAACCAATCAGGTTACCTCGCGGGAACGTATGATTGAAAAACTAGAAATTATAGAGATTGATGAAATAGACAATTCTTCATTGCGATTAAGATTCCCTACCGCTGTGCGATCAGGCGATTACCCTGTTACTGTAAATACTTTAACAAAAACCTATGGGGAGCATGTCGTATTTAAAAATGCGAACATGAGTATTTCTCGTGGCGAAAAAGTTTCTTTTGTAGGTAGGAATGGTGAAGGAAAATCTACCATGATCAAAGCGATAATGCGAGAAATAGATTTTGAAGGAGAATGTCAGTTAGGTCATAATATAAAAGTGGGTTATTTTGCTCAAAACCAAGCCTCTTTATTAGATCAGAGCTTAACTGTTTTTCAAACTGTAGACGAAGTTGCACATGGTGATGTTAGAACCCAAATGAAAAATATTTTAGGGCGCTTTATGTTTGGCGGAGAAGATATTGAAAAGAAAGTGAGTGTACTTTCTGGTGGGGAAAAAACAAGATTAGCCATGGTAAAATTACTACTGGAACCCGTGAACTTATTAATTCTGGATGAACCTACAAATCACTTAGATTTAAAATCTAAAGATGTTTTAAAAGAAGCCTTATTAGATTTTGATGGCACATTAATTCTGGTTTCTCACGATCGGGACTTTTTACAAGGGCTATCTCAGAAAGTATTTGAATTTAAGGACAAACGCGTTATTGAACATTTTGAAAGTATTGATGCTTTCTTAGAACGCAATAGAATACAAAGTTTAAAAGAAATAGATTTAAAAAATTAAGCACAATTTTTAAAACCTCTTGGAAAAGGGCGGTAAGCATAATATTGCAACACTTCTTCTATCGCCAATTTTAAAGCGGTGTTTATTGGTACTATTTGATTACCTAAAATGAAATCTATTTGCGAAAGCTTCATGTAATAATCTGTGAAAATAGGTACATGCAACCCATTACTTAAGGCTTTTTGCGCTGCCTCAAAATTAGCCGCTTGTTCTTCTTTAATTATTTTACAAGTCGCCAGACGCATTTCTCCAAACTTATTTCGGTTAGCACCATACCCAAATAACCTACAAATTAGTCCTCGGTATACATAATCACTACACTTACCTTTGCCATTATCTTTATCAACAATAGAAAGAGGCTGATAAATATGGCAAATAGCGCTTGATTTAATGCTTAAATCATCTAAGGTTTTAGAAGCCAATCCATTTAAAAACAAATGATATGCCCAAGGAAGAAATTCTAAAGGAGACGCATCTACTTCTGCATGAGTACAGCATTTTCCACAACCTGCTTTGCAATGCAAAGACGTTTGCTCTTGAAAAGAAGCAATCTCTTTATCTAGACCAGCATATAAAAGATCAACCGCTCTAACTTTCTTAATTATAGACATTTATGAATTAAAATTTAGAGCGTAAATGTAGACTAAAAAAGGGTCAGTAAAACAAATACTTTAAACACCCTTTAAATCTATTCTATGTAGTTTTTCGCATACGTTTTGGACCATACCAAAGCCAAAAACCAGTAATTGTAAAAAGCAGTAAAGCAATTCCCATTACGGTGGTATATATTATTTTTATGGGGCTACCAGAAGTATTAAAATAGTTATCCAATACAGAACCATCATGAATGTTTTCAATAAAATCTGATTGACGTTTGCCAAATTCTAACAAGTTACCCGTAGTACCATCTAATTGCAATCCGTAATAGCCTTCATAAATAAACTTTATTACCCCTTTATCCTTTCGCACATCAACACGGTCTAAAGCTATAGGTGTATCTGTTTTAACAGAATCCCGAAGTACTTTACCTGCTTTTTCATAAAGGACATTTAAAGGCAGCCATTCCACCAAATTTGAAGAGGTTCCTTTTTGAGTTTCTGCCAGAAGCAATCCTCCGCTATTTTTTTTCCAGCCAAGTAATAGTCCCGAAACAGATATAAAAAAGAAAAAAATGAATAAAAAAGCCCCCATTAATCGGTGAATTTTTCTAAATATGCGCAATACTTTGGCTTGTTTTTTTCTTTTTATTTTTGGACTCATAGGATACAACAGCAATTGAACGCGGCTCTTTATATGCCCGAACAGTTGCGGAAGTTAAGAATATTATTCTGTAGATTTTATCAAAGAAATACTAAAATTAATTTTAATTTTGATCTTCATATAAGTTCTTAGCATAGTTACTTTGTGGCTCCGCCACTAAAAATTCTACCCTTCTATTTTTAAAACGAGTATCTTCTTTTTCATTACTTACCACAGGTTTTTTAAACCCAAATCCTTTCCAGGAAATCCTATTTTTATTTAAGCCAGATTTCACTAAAAATTGAGCCACAGTCGCTGCTCTTTTTTCAGACAAATCATCATTATACTGTACAGAACCCATAGCATCTGTGTGGCCATATAGGTAAACATTTAACCTAGGGTTACTTTTTAGATAGGTAACCAAATCTGTTAATTGTTGGTTGTCATCTATTTCAATACTAGTTTCATCAAAATCAAAAAGCAGTTCTTCAATTACATACAATTGGTTTTGGGTGTAACTAGGAATTAGTGTCACCGAAACCATATCAATGAAATAATAGGCAGATTTGCGCGAGGCCTTTTTTACCTCTTGTTTAAAGGTGTCTTCATTATTTGTAAAGTTACCTATGGTTAAAAAATGTTCATATCCCTTTGCCATAACGGTTGTTGATACTTCTACCCAATCATCCGTATTATCTAAATAGTCATTGGGTTGAATTCGTTTAAAATTAACTTGAGCAGATTTTGAAAAATATCGTGCATCTAAGTACTTGGAGGTATTCATTTCGAAAACCGATTTAGTTAACAGGATATCAAATTCCTTTATAGAAAATTCTACATCATCGGCTAAACTTACCATAAATGACACCTTATACAATTTATCTTTTTCAAGAGCTGTTTCCAATTCCGCCGTAATATACTCACGGTAATCGTTAGGAGCGTACAAATACATGCCCGCATAAGCAGCACCATCAAAAGGCAGCTGGGAGCCAATAAAATTATTTTCGACAGGAAGTTCTGTACTACAGGTATTAAAATAGTCTGTTGTACCTAATGTAGGTTTTCTCCAACTCTTAGCATCAATAGCTAGGGAACCAAACTCTTCTGGACATTTATAATTGGCTTCAAAACTCGGATTTTTTACTAAATTTTGGCTTTCTACAACAATAGAAAATAGTGTAAAAAACAAAAACATGATTTGGGGGAACGTTTTCATTTCTAGAATATTTAGTAGCATCAGCAAATACCCATAAAAAACAAAAAAGTCATTTGTAGAAATCTACAAATGACTTTTTTATTATAGTTGAATGTATGAATTTTCAGCTATAAAATTTGTAGGATGCGAATACTATTTCCTACAAACATAATTATAATTATTTAGAAATCAAACTTATAGGTTGCTCCCGCTAAAAGCTGAAACCCCTGAACGGGATAATTAGCCCATCTCATATAGTTTGAATTTGCTATATTATTTGCTTTAACAAAGACCGATAATTGTTCATTAAACCTGTAGCCAACATGTGCGTTCGTATCCCAGTAACTATTTAAAGTAACAATAGTAGAAGGAAAATCTACAGGGTCTGCATTCTGTAGTACAGAAGCTTGTAGGTCCTCACGTTCACCCACATAGAAAAGGGTTGCACCCATGTACCACTGCTCATCTATTTTATAGTCTAAAAAGATAGAGCTTGTTACTTTAGGCAGGTTCCACGCAGGATTATCCGTTTCTGTATTGTACGTGTACGCTTCAGCGTTTACGCCCAATGAAAAATTTCTTTTAATATCTACATTTAACTCTGCAAAAATTCCTAGTGTTTTTACATCATCATAAAAAACATCAAAAGAGTTGTTATAATAATATCCTTTTTCATCATTACGGAATGTATTTTCGGGATTCCATTTATACAATGGCTTCTTATTTTCCGTCTTGTACGAAGCTTTTAAATTATAACTCAAACTTGGCAGTAGCTTCCCTTTGATCCCTGCATAAGCATTGTATTTTTGATCCGTAGGCTGTACCGTTAATGTAGGAGAGACAAATGGGTTCTCTTCCACAAAATCATAATATGAATTCTGAATTAGTTCACCCTGAATACCACCATAAGCAATGACTGTTTCATCTAGGACACGGTAACTTGCAGTAATGTCTGGATAGATGTAAAAATTACTATCGCTATTTTCTGAATCTAGTCCAAAAACTAAATTCACTCCTAAGTTTAAAGTTAGATCATCTCTTAAAATCTCTATGCTTGGTCCTATTCCGAACTGAAATAAACTATAGTTAATTTCTGGTGTATTCACAGTGCTATTTAAACTTGCATTTTTAAATACCCCTCCTAAATAATCTAATTTTCCTTTTACGCGAATATTCTCATCTCCAATTGGAAATTGAGCCACTCCTTTAAACATTGCTCTATTCTCTCCAGATTTTGTAGCATCCCAAAAACGACGAATTAACCCTTCTCCTCTTTCTAAATAAGCATTGTCCATATTTATATATCCAGAAATTTCTGCGTTGAAATAATTCTGTTTGGAATCTATACTATTAATCACATCATCACTGTAAGCGCCAACAGGTACTCCATACCAATTATATAATTGGTGTTGTAACCCTAAATTTGCTCCCCAGTTTAAATCAGAATCTCCTTTAGAATATGCTGCGATTAATTTTGTGTCATAGAACGCATTTTTTAATGCGATACTATCTAAATCCCCTCTTGAAGAATGATGTGTTAAACCAATATCTAAACGTTCATCCCTATTGATAGTTCTACTCGTGTAAAAATCTGCCAAAACATTATCATACGTACCAAACCCTAAAGATGCATATGAATCATACAAAATTGGCGCTGGTACTTTATCTACCGTTGCGGCTTTACCTTTTGCAGGAGTAAACGTAGAGGCAACCGGAACCGAATTTATACTGTAAACTATTGGTTTCTTTTTTAAAACAATAGAATCATTAATTAGTGGAACGGATTTTATCTTAAAAGCATCGGAAACAGTGGGCTTATAAGCTTTTACAACCGTTACTGTTTGTGTACCAATACTATCCTTATCTTTTTCTTGAGCTGTTATCGATTGAAAAACACCTAAAAAAAGAAGTGTGCTTATTTTTATAAACTTGTGCATATAGTGTCTCTTTTGCAACTTGATAATTAATTTTCTGGATTTACAGAGGAATTGCTTTTTGCTTCTTTAGATTTAATACGGAAAGCTTCCGATTTTGCTTCGGCAACAACTTCTGGATACTGTGCAAAATTAACGATTACACTATCTAAAATATATGTTGCTTGATACGCATCGCCTAAAGCATCAAAATTCTTAGCCATAATAATCAATCCTTTTCCACCCCACTCTTTATAGGCTGAAAAATCTTTGGCTAATTTTTGAACAGAAACGTTAGAAGCTTCATAGTCGCTTTCTTTACTTTTAAAATAAGCATCATAATACAGCGCCTCTGCAGCCAATTCTCCTGTAGCAATAAGCAACACTTCAGAATACGCTTGTTTTGCCCTTTCTTCGTTATTTGTTTTAATTGCCGAACGTGCAATCATGGTATGCGCATCACTCTTTATGCGATCATCAATCTTAGCTGAAGCCAACACTTTTTCTGCGTATGAAATTGTCTTTGTATATTCTTTTTTAGCAAAATACCCTTTCATTAAATTAGACTGTGCAAAAGTTACATTTTGTTGAATATTTGCTGTTGCCTCTAATTTTTCCAAATAAGGTAACGCTGATGTGTAATTGCCTTTACCAATATATATTTCACAAACCCTAGTTAAAGACTGCTCTCCATATTCTGTAGCACCTCTATCTACCACATTTTTATAATTCTCTAAGGCTTTATCTTTCTCTCCTTGTGAAAAATATAATTGCGCAAGGTTAAAATTCGCTTTTAAAGCGTGTAGGCCTTTAGGAAATTCTTTTAAATAGGCTTGATACCCCTTTAATGCCTGATCTGTATTACCTTCAATATATTTTTGATCTGCAGACTGAAAGGTAGCATTATCTAACTCTGCGTCTGTAACCTCTACAAAATCTAAACCTCTTACCCACGTTGCATATTCACTTACTCTACCTAAATCAACATAAATAAGTTTAGCTGTAGTAACGGATTGAATTGCTTCTTGTGTATTTGGATAATCACGTACAACTGTTTTAAATTTTGTTAATGCTTGTTCGCTTCTATTGGAATTATAATAAACCAAACCTTGACGAACAATAGCTTGTGGCACGAGTGAACTTCCCTTATACTCACTAATCAATTTATCATAAACTTTAAGCCCCTCTTCTTCTTTGTTAGCCCTGACATAAGAATTTCCTAACTCAAAAAGAGCATCATCTTTTAATGTAGATTTTGGATACCTTCCTATAAAAGCATTTAATTCTTCCATTTTCGTAGGCACTCTATCTACAAAACCATAGCTCAATGCTTTTTGAAAAGCAGCATAATCTTTTTCACTACCCACCCCTTCCAGTGCTTGATTATACGCTTCAATTGCAGGCCAATATTTACTAGAGGCAAAATAACTATCTCCTAATCGTAAATAGGCATCGTGTTTTTTATCTGCCTCTGTACTTCCACCAGCATAGGCTGCAAAGTTAGCTGCAGCACTCGTGTAGTCTTTTAATTTAAAATTAGTATAACCTAAACTATAATTGTAATCCGCATAATCAGGAGTCGACTTTGCATGTGGATTTTTCTGAAATTCAGCAAAACTATTTAGTGCCTCCTTAAACAAATTACTATTGTATTCTGCTTCTGCTTTCCAATAACTTGCACGCGCTTTAAATTTAGGATCTTCGGCATTAGCTAGAGACTTTTTAAAGACCGTAATAGCTCCTGCGTAATCTGTATTTGTAAATAATTCTACGCCTCTATAAAATGCAACTTTTTGATAGGTAGCCTTACTTGCATATGATTTATTGTTCTCTAAAAGCTCCATAGCACCTGCAAAGTTTCTTGAAGTAATGTAGGAATCTACCAAAAGCTCTTGTATCTCCGTAGTGTGCTCGTCTTTGGGATATTTCTCTAAATAATTAGTTAAGACACTCGGTACATTTTCATATGCATTTCCTATTTCATAACTTAATCTAGCATAATTTAAAAAAGCATCTTTTTGTATTTCTGGAGTATATTCCATTTGCGATGCATTTCTAAAAGCATTTAAAGCTTCTGGCTTCTTGTCTAGTTTTAAATAACATTCGGCCAAATGATAATAAGCATTTTGAGAAACACTATTGGTACCACCTATAATCTTATTAAATTGCTGAATAGCATTCGCATAATCGCCTTGCTTATAGTAACTATATCCTAAAAAATAATAATCTGTATTGCTAAACTTTCCATTTCTACCTTGGTAGTCTAATAGGTAAGGAATGGCGTTTTCATACTGATTTAAGTTGAAATAACTCTCTCCAATAATTTTATTTAATTCTGATTTTTCTTGACGATCAGCTCTTTGCATTTGCTTTTTTGCTAAAGCAATAGCCTCTTCAAATTTCCCTAATTTAAAATTTAAATCTGCCTGATAGTAAGATAGCTTCTCTTCTAAAACTTTTTGATCTGTAATTTGATCAAAACGTTGATTCGCTCCTGCATAATCATCTTGTTGGTATGCAATGTAGCCTAAGTAATACTTAGCCTGAGAGCCATAAACTGGAGAATTGGTTACTTTATTTAAATAGGTTTCTGCTTCTTTTGAATTTTTAGAAGAATAAAGCGCATACCCATAATTGAAGTTAAATTTATCCTTTTCACTTTGTGACAATGAATTTTGATCCACTCGCTTATACCATTTTAAGGCGTAAGGATATTTTCCTGTTTCAAAATAATAATCTGCCACATCTGAATATGCAGAATTACGTTTAGTAGAGGTTGGATATTTTTCCACAAAATTCTCCATCAGTTTGTCTGCTCCTAGCTGATTAAGCCTTACCGCAGCATTTGCCACGTAGTAGGTACTATTCGCTTCGGTCTCTGGATCTTTTGTGGTATACTTAACCTTTTCAAAAATTGCCTGAGCAGCCTGAAATTGTTCGTTATTATAGAGTGTCAACGCTTGTTGATACTCTTTTTGATCGTGGGTGTAAATTTTGGATTCTTGAGCGCTCAAAAGATGCAAAGCTCCAATAAAACTAAGCAACAACGCGGTTTTTTTCTTCAGCATAATGTTCTCCAACAATTTAAGAAATACCTTTATTTAATAGCTACAACGACAAATAGTGTACCTAAAGTATATGAGAACGAAGATACTTTTTATTTTATTTTGAAAAGGACATAAAAAAAATAATAACTGGTAGTAAAATAAAGATGTAAATTTAGGAAATCATCTAGCACATTGGTAAGGTAAACTTAAAGTCGCTCCCCTTTCCTTCTTGACTTTCTACCCAAATTTGACCTCCTAATTTTTCTACAAATTCTTTACAAAGAACCAAACCAAATCCAGAACCCATTTCATTTGCCGTACCTCTAGAGGATACATTTGTACCTACTTCAAACAACCTTTCACAAACCTTTGCACTCATCCCAACGCCCGTATCCGAAACTATAAATTCTAACGTATCCTGCTTTTTAACTACCGATACACCAATATCTCCTCCAGATCTAGTAAACTTTACGGCATTAGATAATAAATTTCTAAGAATAGTTTTAAGCATTTTCTCGTCAGAATAAATCTCAAGACCTTCCAATACTGGTTCCTTAATAGCAATATCCTTTGTTTTTGCCAATTGCTTAATAAACTCCTGAACTTCTTCTATTAAGTTCTGAATATTCAATTTTTCCTTTTGTGAATTAACATGCTCTTTTTGCGAATTGGACCAGGTTAATAAATTTTCTAGCAACGAAAGTGTTGAATTAGAGGTTGTTTTAATTAAACTTACATATTCACTTAATGATGAAACATCTTCCTCTTTTATAGCATCTTCAATCAACCCTGACAAGGTGAGAATATTGTTAAACGGGCTCCTTAAGTCATGACCTATAATAGCGAAAAGTTTATCTTTTGTTATGTTCAGTTCTCGCAACTGACTTTCGCTTTCAATAAGTGCTTTTTCCGCCTTCTTATTGATGGTAATATCTCTAATTGCACCAATTATAAATTTTTCTCCAGAAGCATTAATAAATCGAGATTTTCTAGTAGATATTAATCGCTGATTTCCGCTCTCCAGAGTGATGGATTCTTCACTGATATTTTCAATGCCGTCTAAAAGTACTTGTTTATCAATTTTCAAAAATTGATCTCTTTCACATTCCGCAACATCTTCTGCCAATGTTTTACCTAAAACATCATCCCTAGACATCTCAAACATTTCACAAAAAGCATTATTTACTAATAACAATCTGCTATGGTTGTCTTTAACAAAAACCGAGTCTCCCATATTATCTAAAATAGTATGGGTATAGGCTTCACTTTCTGTATTCAACTTTAGCAATAATTCATCGTAAGATTTCTGAATTTCTTGTTTGGAGGAATGAAACAAAAGTAATTTCTTATTTTGTTCTTTTAATTGTTCTATTTCTTGATATAAATCTTGAACGCTAGTATTATGGCGGTTGACTTCCATAGTTTTAAAGCACAGTATTTAAAAAGTTTATTAATTCTCCCCTAAGATAGCTATTTTTCCTACACATATAACAAAAACCACCACTAACTTATTCAGTCACAGCTAAAAACAACCATAAACTATTATTAAATAATTTATAGCTAGCCTCTATTAAATTCTATGATATCTTACTACTTTTATAACAATATTAGAAACTATGGCTGAGAGCGTATTAAAATTAAAAGATGTTTCCGTTTTCCAAAAAGAAAACTTGGTTTTAAATGATATTAATCTTGAAATAAAACAAGGTGAGTTTATCTATTTAATTGGAAAAACAGGAAGCGGAAAAAGCAGCTTTATGAAAACCCTGTATGGCGATTTGCCCTTAGACCATGGAGAAGGAAGCATTGTCGATTTTGATTTGAGAAAATTAAAAGAAAAAGACATTCCTTTTTTAAGACGCAAATTAGGTATCGTTTTTCAGGATTTTAAACTCCTACCTGATCGCAGCATTAATAACAATTTATTGTTTGTTTTAAAAGCTACGGGCTGGAAAGACAAATCTAAAATGGATACTCAAATAGAAACGGTTTTAGATAAAGTAGGAATGAAAACCAAAGGTTTTAAATTTCCACATGAACTTTCTGGAGGAGAACAGCAACGTATTGCTATTGCACGAGCCTTACTAAATGACCCAGAGCTAATTTTAGCCGATGAGCCCACAGGAAACCTAGATCCTCAAACGAGTGTAGAAGTCATGAAAGTGCTTCAGGAAATAAATAAAACAGGACGTACCATTTTAATGGCGACTCATGATTATGCTCTGATTTTAAAATACCCTTCAAAAACGCTTAAATGTGATGGGAACAAGGTTTTTGAAGTCGTACAAAAAGCTGTTTAACCTATTTATTAGGTTACCACATAAAATATAAATAGCGCCACAACAAACACTATTGAAAAAACACCTATAGCAATTGAATTTATATTTGAATCCATGATGACCATGATTTCCGTAGTTGATGCTACGGAACGTACTAAATAAAACTCCATAGCTCTCAAAAAATGATCCTAAAAAAAGAAATTTTTAAGCCCGATAAAAAGATAAAACCATTTATCGGGATACTGTTATTTTTAGTTTCCGTTATTTTATCTATACTCACCATTCCCTTAGGGTTTGTGTATGGTTTTTTTTATAACTTATTTACAAAAGGGATTAAAGGTCTTGGAGAATATTCCTTAAAAATTGCCATTTCAATTGATCAATTAGGAAATGTTGCCATGCAGCACCTCATTAACACCCTATGGATAACGCCACTAGGATATAAATTTGGTAACAGAGACGAAACAATCTCTAGTGCTTTAGGCAGAAATAAACAATTAGATACTCTTACTGGTTTCGGCAAGTTTATTGATGCCATTTTAGATAAATTAGACCCTAATCATTCCCTAAACTCCATTGACTACTATATTGAACCTACAGATCAAATCATTGAAAATATAGCTTGGGTTCATATTGATAATTATCAAATTTTATGCACCCGTAGCATAGGAAAAAACAAGTGCTATATCCCCGGAGGCAAAAGAGAAGATGAAGAAACAGATCATGTTGCTCTTTTACGCGAAATTAAAAAGGAATTAAATGTTGATTTACTTGTAAAAACCTTAGATTTCTTAGGTGTTTTTGAAGCACAAGCAGATGGCTACAAACCAGGAACTTTGATTCGAATGACTTGCTATTTTGCGGAATATATAGGCAAACTGAAAGTATCTTCAGAGATTGAAGAAATTGTTTGGTTAAATTACGAAGACAAAGAACTTGTTTCCGAGGTAGATCAAATCATATTTGACTACTTACATCACGAGGGTTTACTCCAGTGATTACTACCGCAACAAGAGCATAATTTTTTTTCGCTACTTTTGTTCCATTATACCACTAAAATAAACAAATGACTTTATTAGGAATTGATATTGGAGGCTCAGGAATGAAAGGAGCACTAGTGAATACCGTAACTGGTGAAATACTTACCGAGCGTTTCAGAATAGAAACTCCGAAATCAAAAAAGCCAGAAGATATGGCCGAAGTATTTGCCAAAATTGTAAAACATTTTAATTATCAAGGACCTATTGGCTGTGGTTTTCCTACGATTATCAAAAATGGCATCTGTAAATCTCACGGAAATTTAAGCAAAAAATGGCTTGGGGTAAACGCTGAAGAACTTTTTAGTGATTATACTGGTTTCCCTGTCACTGTAATTAACGATGCCGATGCCGCTGGTTACGCCACCATGAACTACGGAATTGGAAAAGGAAAAAAAGGCTTAGTAATTATGATTACTATAGGCACTGGATTAGGAAGTGGTGCCTTTTTTAACGGAGAATTATTGCCAAATTTTGAATTAGGCCAAATACCTTATAAAAAACACGATAAATTTGAACATTACGCCGCAGCCTCCATTAAAGAAAAAGAAAAATTAAGCTATAAGCATTGGGGCAAAAGGTTCAATAAATTTCTCGAATATATTGAAATCATAGTTTCACCAGATTTAATCATAATAGGCGGAGGTACTTCTAAAGATTTTGATGAGTTTGAAAAATACATAAAGATTGATACTCCTGTGATTGCTGCCGAATTGCAAAACTACGCAGGAATCATTGGCGCCGCAACTGCCGCTTACAAAAAGAAAAAATAACCAATTATACTCCTAAAAATAAAGAAAGCCTCAAATTCAATAAATTTGAGGCTTTCTTATATACTATACTCCCTTATTTAGCAGGCACTAGTTTTGCACCTTCTGGTTTTGAAAAATAATCTTCAGGAACTTCTGGAACAAACTCCACATCTAACATATCTATTTTTGTGATGTATTCACCCATTTCCTCATTCTCATCCAACCAATGTGTTTTTAATCCTGTAGGAAGAAGAATTCCGTTTGTTTCCTTCTGCCCTACAATTTCCATAATTTTCTCTGGAGCATGACCTCCTTTTGGAAAGTATTGTGGATAAGAAACAATATATCGAATAGCACTATTTATGTGCGTATCCACATCAAAATATAAAATATAAAAATCATCAGGCGCATCACCTACATTTTCTCCAAAAGTAACTTTTACAACATCCTGTAGTTTTCCTTTATACTCCTTTTGAGGTAATAGCTCTAAATTTACTCCTTCGCCATCTAAAATAAATGGATGTGCTGCAAGGTACAATGGCGTTAATGCCCAAAATCTAGTATCATACTCAAAAGCAGTACTATCTTTAGCTTTTACCCAAGCTTCTTTTCCATCCCAGCCAAAAATTGCGGTACTATCTGTATAACTTGTATGTCTTGCCTTATTATTCCACGTATCAATAGTTTGATAAGAGTTTCTACGCGTAGAACCATCTAATGGTTGATAGTCAAATCTAAAAGACAAATAGCCATTACTATACCAAGTCGCTAAACCACCTTGTGCCTCCATCGCATTCCAAACAATTTTTCCTGCATCTGTAGCATTCAACCTATCTTTTGCTTTTTCTACTCGGTTAGCTACCCAGGTTTCTGGGATATGATAACTAGGTACCGTAGCCTCTTCAATTACTACTGTTTCTACTTTTTTTGGCTGATCTTTACATGATCCAATTAAAAGCAATAGTGCAACTAGTGTTATATTAAGTCCTAATTTCATTGATGTATTTTAAAAGTTAAATTAGATAGTCGTTTTTTTAAAAATTCCTTACATAAAAAAACCCAAGATTTTCATCTTGGGTTTTTAAAATTAAAGCAATGCTTTAAGTATTATGCTATTTTATTACGCTTACGTTCGTTTTCAGTTAAGTATATTTTTCTTAAACGAATAAACTTAGGAGTCACCTCAACATACTCATCTTTCTGAATATATTCCAAAGCTTCTTCTAATGAAAACTTAATTGCAGGTACAATTTTTGCCTTATCATCTGCTCCTGAAGAACGTACGTTAGACATTTTTTTAGTTTTTGTGATATTCACTGTCATATCATCACCTCTAGAGTTTTCTCCGATAACCTGACCTTCGTAGATATCTTCTCCTGGCTCTACGAAAAACTTACCTCTATCTTGTAATTTATCAATAGAATAAGGAATAGATTTTCCCATTTCCATTGAAACTAATGAACCATTCTGTCTTTGAGGAATATCTCCTCTCATTGGTTGGTACTCCAAGAAACGGTGTGACATAATAGCCTCCCCTGCTGTTGCAGTTAACAATTGGTTTCTTAAGCCAATAATACCACGAGATGGAATTAAAAACTCACAGATCATACGGTTACCTTTAGCTTCCATACTTGTCATTTCACCTTTACGCATAGAAACCATTTCTACCGCTCTACCCGAAACCTCTTCTGGTAAATCAATAGTCAATTGTTCTACAGGCTCACACTTAACACCATCAATTTCTTTGATAATAACTTGTGGTTGTCCAATTTGCAATTCGTAACCTTCACGACGCATTGTTTCAATTAATACCGATAAGTGCAATACACCTCTACCAAATACTAGAAACTTATCTGCACTATCTGTATCATTAACACGTAATGCTAAGTTTTTTTCTAACTCACGCGCCAAACGATCTTTAATATGACGAGAAGTTACAAACTTACCATCCTTACCAAAGAATGGAGAATCGTTAATCGTAAACAACATACTCATTGTTGGTTCATCTATAGCGATTGTTTTTAATCCTTCTGGATTTTCTATATCAGCAACAGTATCACCAATTTCAAAACCTTCTAAACCAACTATCGCACAAATATCACCAGTCTTTACTTCTTCTACTCTAAGCCTACCTAGACCTTCAAATGTATAAAGTTCTTTGATTTTTGTTTTTACAATGGAACCATCTCTTTTTACTAAAGAAACTTGTTGTCCTTCTTTTAAACCACCTCTTAATAATCTACCAATCGCAATACGACCTGTAAAAGAAGAGAAATCTAAAGAGGTAATTAACATTTGAGTATTTCCTTCTTTAGGTTCAAAAGTTGGAACATGCTCAATTACCATATCTAACAATGGCTCTATATTTGTAGTTTCATTTTTCCAATCTTCACTCATCCAGTTATTCTTAGCTGAACCATAAACCGTTGGAAAATCTAGTTGCCATTCTTCAGCACCTAATTCAAACATTAAATCAAAAACTTTTTCATGAACTTCTTCAGGAGTACAGTTTTCTTTATCCACTTTATTTATTACTACACAAGGCTTAAGACCTAAGTCAATTGCTTTTTGTAATACGAAACGTGTTTGTGGCATTGGACCTTCAAAAGCATCAACTAACAATAAAACACCATCAGCCATGTTTAATACACGCTCTACTTCACCACCAAAATCGGCGTGACCAGGAGTATCAATAATATTAATCTTAGTATCTTTATATACTACTGAAACGTTTTTAGAAGTAATAGTAATACCTCTTTCTCGTTCTAAATCGTTATTATCTAATATTAAATCACCTGTGTTTTGATTTTCTCTAAACAACTGACAGTGATACATAATCTTATCTACCAAGGTAGTCTTACCGTGATCGACATGGGCAATAATGGCAATATTTTTTGTTGCTGACATAAATACTTTATTAAAGGAACTTTTCCTGCTAAATTTTGCGCAAAGGTACTGCTATTTTTAATAGCATAATCAAAACTTCCGGTTTTTTTATTTGACTGATTTTGAGCGTGTTCTAGCTTTAGTAATTCGATTCAAATTCTATTATCTTTGTAACCTTAATTATATGAACAAATGAATCTAGATAAGATACCTCAAATAAAACACACAAATAGTGATAATTTTTTCCTTTTATGTGGTCCTTGTGCCATTGAAGGTGAAGATATGGCACTGCGAATAGCGGAACGAATTGTTGAAGTTACTGATAAGTTAAAAATACCCTACATCTTTAAAGGTAGTTTTAAAAAAGCGAACCGTAGTCGTGTAGATTCTTTCTCTGGAATTGGAGATGAAAAAGCGCTAAAAATTTTACGAAAAGTATCTGAGACTTTCAAAGTTCCAACCGTAACAGACATCCATGAAGTAACTGATGCCGCTATGGCAGCAGAATACGTAGATGTCTTACAAATCCCTGCATTTTTAGTACGCCAAACAGATTTAGTGGTGGCTGCTGCAAATACAGGAAAGGTTGTAAATCTTAAAAAAGGACAATTTATGAGTCCTGAAAGTATGCAACATGCGGTAACTAAGGTAACCGATTCTGGCAATGAGCAAGTTGTTATTACAGATCGTGGTACAATGTTTGGCTATAAAGATATGATTGTAGACTTTAGAGGCATTCCTACCATGAAAGCATACGCTCCTGTTGTTCTAGATGTTACCCATTCTTTACAACAACCCAATCAAACAAGTGGTGTTACAGGTGGTAGACCTGATATGATTGAAACTATAGCCCGAGCAGGTATTGTTACTGGTGCGGATGGTATTTTCATGGAAACACACTACGATCCATCTATTGCAAAAAGTGATGGCGCCAACATGCTACACCTAGACCATTTAGAAAAGCTTTTAACCAATTTAGTAGCGATTCGAAAAACGGTGAATAGTCTCAAATAATTAGAACAAAAAAGGGAAAACATAGTGTTTTCCCTTTTTTGTTTATTGTTGTTTGTTACTCGATTTACTCACAAATTGAAACCGTAAAGGCGCCTTCAAAAATACTCTCCGGGAATGCCTCTGTACCTTCTTTGTTTAGTTTCATCTTTCCAGAAATTTCAGTATCAGATACTGCTGTAATTTCTACAATGGTTTCTGCTAAATGATTAAACGGTGTGTTATTTCCGTCTTGAGTTACGATGTTCACATCTGTATATATTCCTACCATATTAGGAACGGTAGTGTTTATCGTTAAATTATAATCAAAAATATCAGATTCACAACCAAAATTTTCGTTGGTTAGGTAAATTGTAATTTCTTCTGTGCTTGTACTTGATCTAAAAAAAGCCTTTCCTCCTTGTACCGTAAAAGCTTCCCCTTCTACCGTTCCTACAAGAGCCTGATCGCTAATACTGCTAGAAGAAGAATCGTCTTTATCACTAGAACAGCTCATAAAAGTAACTGCTAAAATAAGGGACCAAAATAATTTCTTCATTATAAATTGTTTTAAGTTTGTTACTAAAAACTCAAATTAGATTTATTTATTGCTTTACACGTTTTAGATAGCTCAAAGTAATAGCGTGTAAGTATATTGCAACAAAAAATGGATTTTCACGTTTTTTAAATTAATAGTTATACAACAAAATTTGACTAAAATACTCCAACATATAAAAGCCCATAAGCGCTATAAAATCCTAGTCTTCTTAAGCCTTTTAGGCACTGTATTATTAGTAGGCAGAGTTCTTTACAGTCATACTATATTTTTCACTTTTTTATTATGGAATCTATTTTTAGCTTTTTTACCCTTAGTTTTTTCTAAAAGCCTGCGCTACAACCAAAAAATAAATAATTCTAAATTTCTCACCGCAGTCTTTCTAATATTATGGCTTTTATTCATACCCAATAGCCCGTACATCATCACAGATTTAAAACATGTAGATAATGATTACGGCATACAAGTATTTGATTTTCTGCTCATTCTCACATTTGCTATAAATGGATTATTAATGGGGGTACTCTCTTTATTAGACATTTTCCATCTTTTAACCCATAAATTTAATACCAAAGTTACACACCTTGTAATATTTGCTATTTGTCTTTTGGGCGGATTTGGCATATTCCTTGGTCGGTTTTTGCGATTTAACTCTTGGGATATACTCTCTAGACCAGACATCCTATTTTACAGTATTTTTCATACCTTATTTATGAAAGAAGCCTGGATATGGACGCTAATTTTTGGTGGATTCATGTGGATTTCCTTTATAGCAATAAAGCCTTTACTACACAGAAAAACCTTATAATTTTCAATATTTTCGACTATTCATTCACAAAAAATCTAAAATAAATTTAGGAAGAATGATTATTTTAAACTTACTTTGTATTTCAAAGTACTTTATAAATGGAATCAAAAAACTATTTAGACGACATACATGAAATCAAAAATTTGATGAACAAGTCATCTCGTTTTATTTCTCTTAGTGGTTTATCCGGAATCTTAGCCGGAGTCTATTCTTTAATTGGCGCCTATTTTGCCAATGAAATTATTACAAACATCCAAAATGCGTCTAACTATAGTCAGAAATTGTTCTTAAGTATTGGCGCTGCAGAAAAACTAATTGCCATTGCAGTAATTGTTATTACCGCTTCCATCCTTACAGGAGTAGTACTCACACGAAAAAAGTCAAAAAAGAGTGGTGAAAAAATATGGAACAGCACCACAAAACGCTTACTTTTTAATTTTATGGTACCGCTTATTACTGGAGGCCTGTTTTGTTTCATATTATTTCAGAACCAAGCCATGGGTCTTATTGCTCCTACTACATTAATATTTTATGGCTTAGCCTGTTTAAATGCAAGCAAATATACTTTAGGAGATGTCCGCTATTTAGGCTTAGCCAATATCATTATTGGTTTAATAGCCACACAGTTTATTGGTTATGGTTTGTATTTTTGGGCCTTGGGATTTGGATTTTTTCATATCCTTTACGGAATAGTTATGTATTATAAATACGATAGACACTAGATTTGGGACTAATAAACAACATAAATAAAACATTTGATCATCGCATTAGATTGGGTATGATGAGTATTCTAATGGTGAATGAATATGCTGACTTTAATATGTTTAAAGAGTTGCTTGATGTTACGGACGGTAACTTAGCGAGTCATGCCAAAGCTTTAGAAAAAGAAGAATATATCATGGTAGAGAAGCGATTTATTGGAAGGAAACCAAATACGAGATATTCCGCCACTCCTTTGGGGAAAACAGCATTCAAAAAACACATTGATGCTCTTGAAAATTTAATTAAGAAATTCTAATCTATTTTTTTATCCAGTCACTTTGAAATTCAAAGTACTTTTAACTTGTAATTTATGAAATCATTTATTTTTGAAGCGCTATATGAAATTAGTAAAAAACCATATCAGAAGTATTTTAAGAAAAATAAACCCTGGACTATTACTGTTCAAGAATTAATCATCCTACCTCAAGACTCTTTAGGGTTTCACTTGTATTGTTTTTTAAGCAAGCACAGCTTTGAATTACAACCCAAATTAGAAAGCCATGACATTTACCACGTGCTAACAAATATTGGTACTACAGTTCCTGAGGAAATAAGTATGCAATACTATCTATGGGGTAATGGAAAAAAGAGTTTATACCTATTTTTAGTAATCAGCACAGGAACGTTATTCTATAGTTCTCATTTTAAAACATTTCTCAAAGCGTACAAACGAGGAAAGAATACATTACAATTCTTCCAAGTAGATTTTCAAAAATTAGTACACCTACCTCTTCATAAGATCAGAAACGCATTCGCAATAAACTAAAAATTATATTATGAACATTTATATCAAATCAATTTTAGCCTCCTTAGTATTTAGCGTACTGCTTTATAGCAAGACTATGGGAATTAACCTTGTGATCCTTTCTTTAGTAATTATCACCTTAGTACTCCTAGAGCATAAATCTCAAAAAGAAACCATAAAGTATGCCCTTGCGTATCTATTTACTGCTTTAATGGTCTTTCTAGATCCTACCCATTTTAAGGTTTTTATTCATGCTGTAGCATTTCTAATTTATGTAGGTAAGACTATTGCCCCAAAAAACTCCTTATACCTAAGTTGGTTTATTGGCCTTACTAATATGGTATTAGCTTCTATTCACCAGTTAAATAATTATTTAAAAAAAGAGGATAAAAAAAACGCTGCAGTATCTTCTAAAACTAAAACCATCTTTAAAGCACTAAGCATTACTTTGGGATTAATTATATTGTTTTCACTGCTTTACAAAAAATCTAATCCTGTTTTTAGTGGCCTTATTTCTTTAATAAATTTTGATTTCCTAAGCTTTCCATGGCTCCTATTTACGGTATTTGGATACTTTATCTTCTTACATATTTTAAAGCCTTATTATCCTGAGAAGCTAATAGCCCTAGATACCGAACAAGATAATACTTTAAAAAAATCTACTCCAAATTTTTCTTTGGAACAAAGTAAGAAATTAGCCGAAGAATATACCCTTGGCAGCATCATATTTATAGCATTAAATAGTTTGCTTTTTATCTTTCTAATAACAGATTTCATCTATCTGATCGACGCTAACACCAGTACAAATTCTGAATACTCAAAATCTGTACATCAAGGCGTTTATGCTCTTCTATTATCCATTCTCTGTGCTATTGCTATTATTTTATATTTTTTTAGAGGTGATCTTAATTTTTATACCAAAAGCAAGCACATTAAGACTTTATGTTATATCTGGATTGCCATGAACCTTATTCTGGTTTTATTTACGTGGTATAAAAATTATACTTACGTTGCCACTTTAGGGTTAACCTATAAAAGAATTGGCGTTTTTGTATACTTACTATTTATCCTTGCAGGCTTATGCACCACCTATTTGAAAGTTTCAAAAACCAAAAGTTTCATCTATTTAATACGATCAAACGTTGCTGTTATTTTTGCAGTGCTATTCTTAAGCGCTACAATTCCTTGGGATAACTATATTACCTATTATAATTTAAATACTATTAAAAACGTAGACCTACAATACCTTATTGACTTAGGAGACACGAATAGTATTCAATTAAAAAAGTATAGCGAAGTGAATAAGGCAACTATATTTCAAGCGAGCATTAGTACTAAATATTCTCAGTTCATAAAACAAGAGAAAGAAAAAAGTTGGCAAGAATACTCTATTTATTCTTTAATCTACCGTTAAAATGATATCATATTTTACCTATAAATTAAATAGAATAGCGGTTAGGATTAGCTTCTATTCTTTTATTATCGGAACCTTACTCTTCTTAATAAAACTAGCTTTTAATGCTACAATAGTCGTAGGATTTATATTTGTTTTGGCTGCCGTAATCACTAACATGATCCTTTTTATACTACTGCTCTTAAATGCTCTGGTAAATTATAGCGATTTTGAAGAAAATATTAGCACGATTATTCTAGTAGTCTTGAATATTCCCATTGCGCTATGCTACTTGAACATATGTCTTTAAAACATAAACACCGCTTATTTTATAGCAATACTAATTAGGTACCTATCAACACAAACTAAATAACCATGAAATTCATTTTTAACAAAATTCACTTTACATTTTTTATTCTAATTTTTGGCGTTGAAATTGCCATTGCTTATTACTTAAAAACAGGCTTTATTCGGCATACCGTAGGAGACTTTCTCGTGGTCATCCTCATCTATTGTTTCTTCAGAAGTTTTATAAAAACCAATCCACTGTACATTGCAATGGTAACACTAGTTCTTTCTTATACGGTTGAGTTTCTGCAACGAACCTCTTTTTTACAGATCTTAAGCTTGGATCAAAATAAGTGGGCCAACTTAATTTTTGGCAATAGCTTTAGCATTCAGGATTTAGTGGCCTATACGCTGGGGGTACTTGCGGTAACTTTTATAGATATCAAAAAATCAAATTAATATAAAATGGGAGGTGAAAAAATTAGCTTTCTCCACCTCCCATTTTAAACAATAGAAATTAATTTTATCAGATACCGCTACTCTTTTCCATCTACATAATCTTGCAAATATGCATAACGCTCCGTAAGCTTTCCGTTTTGTGTCATTCTTGCTCTTTCCAGAACTCCGTTTTGGTCGTTATTAAAGAACGCTGGAATAACATTTTTAAGAAAGGCTTCTCCAAAACCCTCACTAGCATCACGAGGTAATTCACAAGGTAAGTTATCTACTGCCATAACAGCAATAGCATTAGGATTTTTAAAATCTACCTCAGATTGTGTAATGGGGTCATACCCGTAAATAGGGTCTGCAATGGTTGAAGGTCTAATGGTCGTTGCCACGGGACCGTCAATATCACAACTTACATCTGCCACTACTTTAATACTAAAATCTTCATGTTTTGCATCTTCTTTAGTGAATAGATATGGTGCACCGGTACCATAAAAGTGCCCTGCAATGAAAAAATCTGTCACCTTAGTAAAACGTACAAAATTAGATTGATACAGTTCTGGGTTCTTGAAAAATTCAGCTTTATTACCACGAACACCATCTTTTCTTTTGTTGTACTCAGAAGCATCAATTTGGCAGTATACCGGTTCCTCAAAAGATTTTGACAAATAATCTGCCACCGTAACTTTAGTAAGCCCCATAGCATCTAACATTTCTTTTGCGCCATTCCCTACTCTTCCTTTTCCTGTTAGAAGTATTTTTATAGCAGGCAGTTTAATGCTATGTAATGCAGCTATTAATGCTTGCTGGTCCGTAAGTGTTTCTGCTTTCGGCAATGTAAATTGCTCATATTTAAGCCCGTAAGCCCTAAATCCATTATAAGCGCCTACAATCCCAGCGTATCTGCCAAAAGCCACCAAGCGTTGCCCCTTTTCATTGGTGATGACTTCATGATCATACATTTCAATATTCTTATCAAGAAAAGCTTGTAAAAGCTCTCGATTGTAAGGTTGTTTTTTTATGGTATGAGAAAAGAAAAAATATTTTTTATTCGGAATTAAATCTTCAATTGGCACTTCTTTTACTCCTAAAAGAACATCACAATCTGTCATGTCTGAACTTAAGCTTAGCCCTAAGCTTGTGTAATCTTCATCGGCATAGGTTCTAATTGGCGAGGGCTCTATCGTAATTTTTGCTTCAGGGTGTTTAGTTACTAATTTCTGACATGCCTCTGGGGATAAAACCACTCTTCTATCTGGTGGATTTTTACGCTCTCTAATAATTCCGAATTTCATAAATACACTTTTACAACTTAACCTATTCCAATAGTTGTAAATGTAACATATGACAAGATGACAAGCAAAACTTTTTTTGGAATAGTTTTTGAACTACCTTTGGCATCCGCTAGAAAAAAGGAACATTCTTTTTATAGCAGATTAGTTCATTGAAAATTTTCCAAGGGGCCGCCTGGTTTTGACAGCGAGACCAATTGGGATGTAAGCATGCCGAGCGCTGGGCTACAGCTCGTTAATCACATTTTCCACACTTTTAATTGGCGAAAATAATTACGCTCTTGCCGCTTAATCTGAATTATAGTAAGATAAGCCTCGTCTCTACTAGGTAGAGAAGCGAGATGTTCCGGAATAGCCCTTGTTGGCGGCGATTCTATTAGGAGCACCAGAAATGTCAACACAAGGGTACTATTGCTTTGGTAGTATCACAAAAATTTCAGAAGCTAAGTGTACAATAGGCGGTTTTCAGTCGGTTGTGCATCGAAAACCAAATGAAAACTAAGCATGAAGAAAGCATTGTAATTGCTTGTTTGGACGGGAGTTCGATTCTCCCCGGCTCCACAAAAAAAGCCCAGTAAATTTAAAATTTACTGGGCTTTTTACATTTAGGTGCGTTTAGAGTACATTATCCATGATCTCTTGAACACATTCCGGATTTAGTAAGGTGCTTGTATCGCCCAGATTACTGGTGTCCTTACTGGCTATTTTTCTAAGAATACGACGCATAATTTTTCCAGATCGCGTCTTTGGTAAGCCATTCGTGAATTGTATTTTATCTAGCTTCGCGATTGGCCCTATTTGTTCTGTAATGATTTGATTTATTTCTTTTCTCAAATTATCATGATTTCTACTTTCTCCGGTTTCTTTTAAGGTTACATAACCGTATAATGCATTCCCTTTTACATCGTGAGGAAAGCCTACGATGGCACTTTCTGAAACTGCAGGGTGCTCATTAATGGCATCTTCTATAGGCGCTGTACCCAAGTTATGTCCCGAAACAATAATAACATCATCTACACGCCCTGTTATTCTATAATATCCTACCTCATCCCTAAGTGCTCCATCACCTGTAAAATACATATTTTCATAGGCAGAAAAATAAGTGTCTTTATACCTTTGGTGATTCCCCCAAATAGTTCTTGCGATACTCGGCCAAGGGAATTTTATACACAAACGGCCTTCGGCCTGATTCCCTTTTATTTCGTTACCACTTTCATCCATTAAGGTTGGTTGAACCCCAATAAACGGTAAGGTGGCATAGGTTGGTTTCGTTGGGGTGCAAAATGGAATTGGGGTAATCATAATCCCTCCTGTTTCTGTTTGCCACCACGTATCTACAATTGGCGACTTTCGCTTTCCTACATTATCATCATACCAATGCCACGCTTCTTCATTTATAGGTTCTCCTACCGTCCCTAATACTTTTAAGGAAGACAAATCATGCGTATCTACATACGCCACGCCTTCTTTTGCCAAAGCTCTTATTGCTGTAGGTGCCGTATAAAATTGCGTAATTTTATGTTTTTCTACAATTTCCCAAAAGCGCCCATAATCAGGGTAACTAGGTACCCCTTCAAACATCACTGTGGTTGCGCCATTTGCTAAAGGCCCGTACACGATATAACTATGTCCCGTGATCCATCCAATATCTGCTGTACACCAATAAATATCATTCTCTCTGTATTGAAATACATTTTTAAAGGTATACGCCGTATACACCATATACCCAGCAGTACTGTGCACCATTCCTTTTGGCATTCCTGTAGAACCCGAAGTATACAAAATAAACAAAGGGTCTTCTGCATCCATAACAGTTGCCACTAGTTCATCGGAAGCATCGTCTAACAAAGGCTGAAGCCATTCATCACGCCCTTCTTTCATAAAAATATCTGTATCAATACGCTTTACGACCAAAACAGTTTTTACACCCTTACAATCTTCTAAAGCTTCATCTACAATCCCTTTTAAATCGATGGATTTAACACCTCTATAGGACCCATCAGATGTGATGACCATTTTACAATCGGAATCATTAATTCTCGTTGCCAAGGCTATAGAAGAAAAACCCGCAAATACCACAGAATGTATGGCTCCTATCCGAGCACAAGCTAATATAGAAACTGCCAATTCTGGGATCATAGGCAGGTAAATACAAACCCGATCTCCTTTTCTAACCCCTTTGGCTTTTAATACATTCGCAAGTTTATTAACCCGATGATATAAATCTTTGTACGTAATATGTTGTGCCGCTTCTTTCGGATCATTGGGCTCAAATAAAATTGCCGTTTTATCTCCTCTGGTTGCCAAATGTCTATCGATACAGTTCTCTGTAATATTCAATTTTGCACCTTCAAACCATTTTACTTCTGGTTTCTTAAAATCCCAGCTTAGCACCTTGTCCCATTTTTTACGCCACAAGAAATGTTCTTCTGCTATTTCCTCCCAAAATGATTCAGGATTACGTACGGACTTTCTATATACTTGATAATACTCTTCTAAATGTTTTATATGATAATTACTCATAATGGATTATTTTTTTATTCTAAATTCTAGAAACTTCGAATTCAGGGTATTGATTTTATTTTGTTGATGGGTGCTGTTGGACTCAAAGCAACCTCCTGCCTTAAAAAATTTAAAGTGTGCTTCATCACCTCAATAGGTAAAGGGTTACGCTTCGCGATTTCTGACCAATTAGGATTGCCAAAAAATCTGGACAACAAACACTTTTGTTCTAAAAACTAGAACAACTTAGAGCTCTGAGTTTTTCGGATTAAATAAGCCGAACCACTTGGGATTAAGGATCTTTAGTTTGATAAGAGACCAAGGCATAGCAATAAGGCATAGTCCAATTACAAGAGATTGTAATGTCGTAACGCCTGCTTCGTTTTCAAACTTTATTCTATAGAACAAAGTGAGTACTACATAAATCGTAATAAGAATATCTGATGTATGCGGTTTTATTTGATACTTCACGTCTTAAAATTTTAGTTAAACATTGTTTGTTTGCACACAAAACCAATATTTAAAAAAGACTTATAAGACTACTTTTAAGTCATAAGTTGCAGAACTTCTGCCACTATTTTTTTTACTGAAAAAGGTTTGATTAAATATTTATCAGCTCCTAGATTTAACCCTTTTTCAATATCTGAAGCTTTATTTTTAGCCGTTAAGAAAACTACTTTCGTAGCCTTTAAACTAGCTGTACTTTTTATATGTTTTAACGTTTGATACCCATCTACATTCGGCATCATAATATCTAGTAATACGATATCTGGCGTCCGAAGTTTTAGTAATTCTAATGCTTCACTACCATCTCTAGCAATAAACACCTCAAAATCATTCTTTTTAAATGCATATTCTAGTGACATTACTATATTTGGTTCGTCATCGACGATTAAAATTTTGTACTTCATAAAATCTGTAACCAAGTTAACTAAATGGTAACGTAAAAACAAGTTCTGCACCTGTTTTTATGTGTTTAGAGGCCCAAATTTTTCCACCGTGTTTTTCAATAATCTGTCTTGTAATCGCTAAGCCTAACCCACTACCTTCTGGCTTAATAGTATTTTGATGTTGAGATTGGTAGAATTTATCAAAAATAAAATCGATATCTTCAAGCGGAATCCCTTTTCCATTGTCTCTTACAGAAATCTCTAGCACTTCATTTCCAAGCCTATAATCTATTTCAATCTGTCCAGATTCTGGTTCGCAAAATTTTATGGCATTTGACAGCAAGTTGTACAATACCTGAATGATTCTATCTTCATCATAATTTAGATAAAAACGATGCACATTCTTAATGTTTATTTTTATGCCTTTTTTTGCAGCGATATGTTGTGTGCGCTCCACAGCTTTTCTAATGGTTTGTAAAATATCAAGAGACCCCATATTTAAGCTAAGTCGCCCTGTTTCCATCTTTTCAAAATCTAAAATATTATTAATGAGACGCCCCAACCTATCTGAATCTTGAAGTATATTATTTAGAAACTGTTTTTTAATCTCCTTTGGCATATCATCCTCTTCATCCATCAAAAGTTCTGTAGCCGCTCTAATTCCAGTAATAGGCGTTTTCAACTCGTGCGCTACGGTATCTAAAAACTCATCTTTTTGTTTATCCTTCACCACAAGTTCTTCATTTGCATCTTTTAATTTTGAAGACAATTGAGAAAGCTCATCTGATTTTTCAAGCAGCATTTTATTACTTACAATATTCTTCTTAGACTCTTCTAAAATTTTAAGGACTTCCACTAAGCTTATTTGCTCTTCCTTAACCACACTAGCGATTAAAATTTTAGCAGAAGCACTCCCAATACTACCTGTTAAAAGCTTTTCTGAAAAGTTTATCAATCTAGCATCTGCTAATTGTGTATCCAAGGGTAAATTATACTTCGTGAAAAATAATTTTAATGCTCTAGTCGCTTTTGTTTCTCCTAAAAAACGGATAAGTACATTTTTAATATCAGCTACATAGGCCTCTCCCTTCCATACGAGTGCACTATCTTGCAAGGCGGTAAAATTCCTACTGTCTACAAACATTTCAGCATAATTACGTTCTCTATAATTTCCTTTTGTTATAATTGAAAATACTAAATAACACAATAAATTAAATAGAATACTCCAGAAAAAAGCATGTGCTGGCGGACTCAAAAAATCGATTCCAAAAAGAGCATACGGCTTAAGGGCTGTAATGCCAAATAAACCATGTTGTGTAAAATCATCTCTTCCTGTAGCAGCTATTGTAAATGGAAGCACCAAGGTATAAACTGTTATAAAAAAACCCACAATTATTCCTATTATAGCCCCTCTAGAGGAACCACGATTCCAAAACAATCCAATAAAAAAAGAGGGAGCAAGTTGGCCTATAATTACAAAGGAAATTAGCCCTATAGCGTACAATGATAATTCTCGCGAAAAAGAAACATAGAAAAAATAAGCTATTATAATAATGGTAAAAATAGAAATTCGGCGAATATTCTTAATATACTTGGCATTCCGTTCTGTTTGGTTTCTGATGAATTTGTCTAAAAAACCATAGGGGATGATTAAATTATTACTCACCATGGTTGACAGTGCTAATGTAGAAACAACCACCATTGAAATAACTGCTGAGAATCCTCCAAGAAAAACTAAGGTCGCCAGAAAAGAGTTGCCGTTCTCCAAAGGCAAAAGCAAGGTGTAGTATTCCGAATTTGCAGTGCCACCAAAAGTTAGCTCTCCTGCCCAAGCGATAAAAATTACAAATATGTTAAACAAAAGAAGGTAAAGCGGAAACAACCAAATCGCTTTTTTTAAATATTTTTCTCGAGTATTCTCTAAGACCGAAACTTGAAATTGTCTGGGCAATAAAAAGATGGCCATAAATGATAATCCAATCATAAAAAACCAATTAAACCCATCTTCTAAACCTGAAAGACTGGTGAGTTCTTTAAAATTATCTATGGTCGCTATTTGATTATAAATGTCTGTGGTACCATCAAATAAATAAAAAGTTACGTAAATACCAATGACTAAAAAGAATACTAATTTTAGTATTGATTCAAAAGCTACGGCAACAATTATTCCTGTATGTTTTTCTGATGCATCTGCTTTTTGCGTACCAAAGAATGTTGCGAATATGGCTAAAAGTAGCGCTACATAAAAGGTAGAATCATTAAAAATATTAGTTGAAACATGAGGAAAACTATCTCCCATAATTTCGAATGTTTCTGAAACCGCTTTTAGTTGTAGCGAAATATAAGGAATGGTTCCAAAAAGACAAACCAACGTAACTAATGCTCCTAAAAATCGATTGTTCCCATAACGCAAAGAAATAAAATCTGCTATAGAAGAAATCTTATTTTGCTTAGAAATTCGTATCACTTTTCGAAGTACTACTATCCACAATGGTGCAGCAATAACAGGCCCTAAGTAAATAGGCAAAAAATCAATTCCAGAATTAGCCGCAATCCCTATACTACCATAATAGGTCCATGCTGAACAATACACCGCTAAGGATAACGTATAAACATATGGGTTGTTTACCCATTTGCTTTTTTTCTTTTTTTCTCCCAAAAAAGCAATGAAGAACAACACTGCTAAATACACTACGATAATAACGATTAGCAAATAATTATTCATAATGTCGCTTTAGAATAATCCCAGAAATAATAATTGAAAGAAACCAAATAGAAAACATAGAAAAGTAAAACGTTGGAATACCAAATAATGCCCCTTCAAAATTAAAAATTAAGACAAATGGGATATTAAATATTAAAAACAAAGCAATCGAAAGGACGACTAGTTTTTGTTCATGACGTTTCTTCATTTTTAAATATTTGTTGGTGCACTTTCCAATTTGCTGTGTAAAAAGTAGTGAAAAAAAATCATTTTATTACATCAATAAAAATCAGCACTACAAAAATTGCAATGCTGATTTCGTTTTAACTAACTAAATCTAAACGAATGCTCTTCATCCATTCAAAATACATTTTATGAATAAAAGAGCATTTTTCTTAGTGTCCAGAAGCCTCTCCAGCTCCTGAAGGTATTCTTATATTTTCTACAATGTCTTGAACATCTTCTGGTGGTGCAGGAGTCATTCTTGAGATCACTACAGAGATTACAAAGTTGACGAACATGGCGATAGTCCCAAACCCTTCTGGGGATATCCCAAACCACCAACTAGACTTTAAACTATCTACTGCTTCTTTACCTCCATCGAAGATTCCAAATTTGAATTTCAGCATATAAAAAAGCATTAAACCTAAACCTATAACCATACCAGCAATGGCACCTTCTTTGTTCATTCGTTTATCAAAAATCCCCAATACAATGGCCGGAAAAAATGAGGCGGCAGCGAGTCCAAAGGCTAATGCGACGACGGCTGCAACAAACCCAGGAGGATTAATTCCAAAATATCCTGCAATCACTACTGCAACTGCAGCTGCAAGACGTGCAGCAATAAGCTCTCCTTTTTCACTAATGGTTGGCATTAAAATTTTCTTGAATAAATCATGAGAAATAGAAGATGCTATGACTAACAACAAACCTGCTGCTGTAGATAATGCTGCGGCCAACCCACCTGCTCCTACTAATGCAATTACCCAATTAGGCAATTTTGCTATTTCAGGATTTGCGAGCACCATAATGTCACGATCAATAGTAAGTTCATTTGTGTTTTTGTCTGCTACATATTGAACCACGCCATCATTATTTTTATCTTCATATTTTAAAAGCCCAGTTTTCTCCCAATTAGCAAACCACTCTGGTAATCCATCGTAGGGTTTGTTACTAACAGTTTCTATAAGATTAACTCTTGCAAATACTGCTACAGCCGGAATGGTGGTATACATAATAGCAATAAATAATAACGCCCAACCTGCAGATTTACGTGCATCTTTAACACGAGGAACGGTAAAGAAACGGACAATTACATGAGGTAAGCCTGCGGTACCTGCCATTAAAGCAAGTGTAATTGCAAACACATCTATCATAGATTTACTCCCTGTAGTATATTCACTAAAACCTAATTCTGCATGCAAACCGTCTAATTTATCTAAAAGATATACCCCATCATCACCTGAACCACCAAACCCTAATTGCGGAATAGCGTTCCCTGTCATTTCAAACGAAATGAAAATTGCGGGCACCATAAAAGCAAAGATTAGCACACAATATTGTGCTACTTGTGTATAGGTAATACCTTTCATACCTCCAAGTACCGCATAGAAAAGTACTATGGTCATACCGATATAAACACCGGTCTCAATATCTACTTCTAAATACCTTGAAAAAACAATTCCCACACCTCTCATTTGACCTGCTACATAGGTAAATGAAACAATTAAAGCTGCAATTACAGCAACAATACGTGCTACATTGGAATAATACCGATCTCCAATAAAATCTGGCACTGTAAATTTTCCGAATTTCCTTAAATACGGTGCGAGCAATAATGCTAAAAGCACATATCCACCTGTCCACCCCATGAGGTAAACAGAGCCATCATACCCGCCAAAAGACACAATACCGGCTAATGATATAAATGATGCCGCAGACATCCAATCGGCAGCAGTTGCCATACCATTGATAATTGGTGGCACACCACCTCCTGCTACATAAAATTCTTTTGAAGATCCTGCTCTAGCCCAAATTGCAATTCCTATATAAAGCGCAAAAGTGATTCCTACGAGTATCCAGGTCCAAGTTAATATTCCCATAATATATTTGTTTTTTTAGTTAGTTTATTCGTCAACCCCATATTTTTTATCCAACTTATTCATCAATCTTATATAGACGAATATGAGAACGACAAACACATAAATTGAACCTTGTTGTGCAAACCAGAATCCTAGTTTGAAGCCACCCATTTTTATTTCGTTTAATTGATCGACCATTAAGATTCCAAAGACGAAGGAAACTAAAAACCAAATGGATAATAGAATAGTTAGGTACCGCAGATTTTCCTTCCAGTACGCTGTTGCGTTTTTTTGTTTATCAGACATATTTTTTATTTTTTATAGGTAAATCATCGCTTGAAGCGATATAATATTAGAATCTACTGTTCCAAAATTTTGGTTTTGATATTCTAAAGTTAGTTTTGAATTATGACCACTCATAAAGGCATTTATTCCAACACCAAATGTATTACGGTTGTCATTTACTGCATCATAACTATGCGTGCCATAACTTAAATAGGGCTGGTATCTGGTTTTAGTAAGATCTCCTTTAAAAACATATCCTACGTGCCCGTAAAGCATATTTCCAGTACCATACGCACTAAATAAATAATCTTTTCCGTAATCACTAGATTGAAACATTGCATAAGCAGTTACTGCACTGCCATCTTCACCAATTGGCGTATCATAAAATGCATCTACAGCTAAAATTGAAACATCTTCTCCTACCAAGTTTGGAGCCGCTAGGGTACCATTATCTATAACAGATCCTTTTGGATGCAGAAAGAAACCTGCTCCAATATTGAACACTTTTTTACTTCCCAAATACGTTCCCACTTTATACGGTAAGAAATTAGATTCTTGATCTAAAAAATTATAATCGAAGTATCCAGCATAGGCCTTTCCTGCATCCTTAGATCCTAATGTAGCACGACCGTTATAAACCGCATAACTACCAACTTCTGCCGCACGTGTATCTAAAGAAGAAGCCGAAGCATCATTGATAGCCACACGATATTGCAGCCGATCAAATTTTCCTTTTGCAAAAAATCCTAAATGGCGTGCGAATTGATCGGATAACCCTATAGTTGCCCAAGCTTGACGATGGTTATCCAGGGTCATCATATTTAAGGTACTCTGATTGTTTAATCTTGAAATACCATTAAAATAATGCAACCCACCTCCTAGCGTAAGATCATCTCCTATATTATATTGCGCCCAAACTCCGTGAAAAAATAACTGGGAACCGTCTCCTTTTCCTGTTGGACTTAATGCACTACTGTTTAGACTATTAAGTCCAAAGTGGGTTAAGATTAAAAAATCCTTATTGATTTGTGCAAACATTAAAATACGCGCTCGACGCAGATTGAAGTTTAGCTGACTATTTTCATTGCCGTTTGCATCAAAAGTATCCTCCGTATTGTAATTTGCTTGTACTTGTGCCCAGGAAATAACTCTTAGGTATTTTGAGCCATCCTCATTAAATTTAAATTTAAGACCTCCGGTATAATCAGGAGAGCCTTGGGCATTCATAATCTGAAAGGAAGCGAGAAATATTCCTATCCATACTAGTGTTTGTTTTCCCATTGTTAAGTTGATTAATAAGTGAATAATTGGTTTTGTGTGCACCACTAATCTCCTAAAAACAATTTGTTAACAAAAAACTAATATATTATTTTGTTAAATAAGTATACTTAATCCTTAAAACGCTCCCATTTTATTAGCATAAACTTATCTCCTAACTCCGTTACTACTACTCCCGCACCTTTTATATTTTCAGCATTTTGAAAGTACTTACCCAACTCTATCGCATTCAATATTTTATAGGTTGGATGGTAATTGGAGTTATAAGGACGCTTGATATTATACTTCTTTACCCAGTTCATAATACTCACATGAGAAACCCCAAGGATACGCTCAATCTCTCGGTACGACAAACCCTCTAAATACAACTGAAGCGACTTGTTTATGTAGTAGTCATCTATCTTCTTACCAATCTTATTTACAGAGAAGAAATAGCCGCATTGTTTGCACTTATAGCGTTGTCTATTATTTACAATTCCGCTTTTAATCTTATGGTCTGACCCGCAGTTTGGACATAGCTCAATTTTCATATATACCAAATTAGCATAAATATATCAATTTAGCACTATTAATTTTAAGGCTCATATGTTATTTACTAAAATACAACTCCCTAATTAACATGTATTTATATACTAATCACTAGACACCATAAGAACTTTATCTCTATTAACTTATGGGAATACTGACATAAACGGCTATAAATCTAGCCATAATAGCATAAAAAAAATCCCAGTAAATTTAAATTTACTGGGATTTTTTTTATGAATACCATATGCTCACCTACTCATTAAAATGAACATACTTTTTTAATATGGCATCTTCACAAATAAAGGAAAGGTCATCATTATAGATGCCTTTATATTCAGAATACACTTCTCCACAAGATTTCTCATTATAATGATTTATAATCACCAATTTCCCTGCATCTAAAAAACTTTGGGCTCCAGATTGATCCCACCAATTTTTTTCATCAGAATACGATTCATACAAGACTCCATCAAAATCAGTAGCATCTTCTACCCTATTTTTCGCCATACATTTCATTCCTTTTGAATGTACATAATCACATAGTTCTTGGTAATAGGCTGCTCCGTCAGTTTCTGTTGCGATTATCCCATAGGTGGCTCTAGATTCATCATCAAAAGCCCAGTCCATATTATCAAACTCTACCCAATCAAATCCCCTAGCAGCAATCTTATCTATTCTTGCTTTCATTACTTCTAATACTCCGGTTGTAGTTTCTTTGATAAAAAATTCATCGGGCCATTCTCCCCAAGGCGTTGCTACTAGGTAGGGTTTTATTTGTTCATAGTCTTCTCTATAAGTTTCACCCGTACCGATACTGATATAAGCGCCTACCTGGTTTCCATTTGCTTGTATCGCTGCTACATGATCAGTTACGCCATCCTGAAAAGGATCTAGTAAAACATATCCATTTTTGGCTGTGCTTAAAATAGTACTAATCTTATCTGCCTCAAAATTCTCTTGATAGGCTTGATTGTAAACTGGTATGGCAGCACTTTCAACTGTAGTAATAGGATCATCACTATTATCTGTCGCATCAACACTCTCATCACTAGCACAAGAAACAAACAAAAACAGAAATGTAATTATTAGAGGGTAATTCATTCTAATGGTTTTTAAACTATAATTTACGGAAAGATAGTATTTCTAATTTTACGCTTTTCTACCTTAAAGGTGATTTTAACTGAAAGGTTTAAATTTAATAAATACGCTAGTCTGCAGGCACAACATTTTCTGGATTAATTTTAGGGGGAAATATTACAACATGCGAGTAGTAATCTCTATAATTGCTAAATTTCGTTTTTAAGAATAACGGTTTATTCTTTTCTTCGTCGTATTTTCTGATGGGTGCTCCCCACCAATTACACTCTTTTAGAGAATCAAACCTTGTGATCCAAGTGTGCCAACCTTGATCACTAAAACCCCATCCAAATTCATTTGCATTTAAGAGTTGCTCAATTTCTGACATATCTTCATCAACATCAAAAACCCCTTCTAAGGGAATATTTGGTTGTTTCCATACATGGTACTTTTTGTCTTTCTTGAAATTAGATAAACAACTTTTATATTCTTCTGAGTTTTTTGAAATAAATAAATAGGCTTTCCATTGGTAAAATTCAGTTAAAATATACCCTAAACTCCATCCCGCATATTCACGATTAGACCAAATATCTTTATGGTGTTTTTTAATAGTTTCAAACTCAGTTCCAAAACCAGACTCTAAAGCTTTAACCGCATAAATAGTACAATGCATACTGTCTAACTTTATATTACTTTTTTCCAATCCATATTTTTGAAATACTGAAATTGAATCCTTTTCAATAGTACGCTTCTCTAAATCATTATACCATTGCGTTCCGTAATAAATACTTCCGACAGTAGGATAACTATTAAAATATTCATTCTCTATCTCTGCAATTTTATTTATGGCATCTACGGAATTAAAATTTGAATATTCATTTCTTGATTGGCTCAACGCTGTAAACACTTTAAAACTATCTTCTTTTTCCGTAGCAATATCTATAGGTTCTTTAACAACTTCTTTGCAGGTGTTGCAGAGCAATGCAAAAGCTAGAATAAAATAAATTGTTCTTTTCATATTTTCGTCATTCCAAAACTATTTTTCAGCGGTATCCATTTCAAAATAGGTTCTTATAGTATCCACTTCAGCATATGGGTCTTTCTCCATCTCGTAAAACGAAAATAAATTTTCACTTAAATTAAGTATTTCAATAGTAAAATATTCTTTTTTATTTAAGCGTTCTTCTGGAAAAAACCTAGTTTCTTTAAATTCATTTGCACTAATAAACTCCCAAGTACCGGTATACTCTTCGGAACCCAATTTCTCTACAAAAGTTCCATCCTCAAAATATTCTTTTGTTTTTTTTCTATTTCCGCTCATTAAGGAAGTAAATTTCTGATCAAACACACCGCGTACAAATGGTTTGTTCTTGTGTTCTCCTAGAACAAAATTCATAGTTACTCCCTCAAAGTTATTTGTTTTGTTTAATATGGTTTTAGCTAATTCAATATTTTCATTAGAATTATTAGGAATCGTTAACTGCATTCCAAATGCTGAAATAATCCATTTTTTTGAGCATAACATTTTTAGACGGAGTGCTATACTTTTATTTAAACTTTCTTCTGCTGTTTTCCTTGCCTCTTCTAGGAGCTCCTCTTCTAAGATTAATGCTTTTTTATTGTCTATTTCTTCAATTTCACGGAGAAGTTTTCGATAGGTTTTATCCTTTAAACCACTCCCTGTTAGTTCCAAATTATTTACATGTCCTTTTAACTGAATAAGTTGTAACGGTGTAATCTGCTCTGCTACTTCACTTAAATCTTCTACTTTGGTAGCCTTTTGATATTTTTTATCTAAACCACGGACACATGAAATACAGATTATACATAATAGAAGTAAGATGAACTTTTTCATATAAATTATTTAATGTTTTGGAATAGAATTAAGCAAAGTTTTTTTCTAAAAGTGCCAACTTAAAAATTAAATTTTCCTTAATTTCTTTAAGGTCGATAACGGCATCTTTTAATCCGTGAATATCCTTTCTACATTCTCTACAAATAGCTCTTTCCAAGTTATTTTCTGTTCCGCATTCGCATTTCCAAACATCAATTTCTTTATCTGAAAACGATTCTTTAGATCTTATGAATTTTGCCTTTACAGGAAATTTTTCTTCTAAAACCATAATCGTTTCTTGAATAGGTTTCAAGTCAGCTTTAAAATAGGTTTTTTTATGCATTCCAGCAATGGAAGCTCCCAAAGTATGTAAATACTGTTTTTTACTAGTCAATAGCTTTAGATTCTTATCATAGTCCACCATATTTAATTCTTGTATCACTTCTAGAACATACTCCAAATCTCTATCTTCATTGTTTTCTAAGAAATCAAAAATCTGCGTTATTGTATTCTCTCTTTCTAGCGTATCAAAAAACAACTTAATATTTTCTTTAACATCAAACTGACTTAAGTTATTGGTGAGTTTGCTCAATAGAAAAGGGATTAATTCTGAAACTTGATTTTCTATAATTTGATTCCACTTATTCTCAGTTAAAATCAGTTCATCTTTTTCTGCACTAGCCAACAATCGTGCTTTTAAAGACAATTGCTCAAAAGCTTCTAAATTTATGGAGGTTGAATTTTTAATTACATTCTTAGCCTTTCCTGCTACTCTTACCGCTGTCCCCATAGCGGTAACCATCAACATTGATTTTCCTTGGGCAGAAATCTCATCATTGTCAATACTGAGACCGATAACGTAATTGGCATTTAAATAATGGGCACGTCTTTTAAGTTCTATAATAGCTTCTTCATTAATCTTTTCTAATGATTTGGTATATGTATTAGACTTACCTCCAATAACATCCCGAAATCCTGTTAGTAAATCTTCAAAGAAATTCATCCCAATAACGATAGTTACAGAAATAGGTTCCAGGTATTCTACTATTTCAACATTCTGCAAAGAAGAAGTTGTTGTTACTTTTATATGTTTAAAATTTTCCATTTGTAGACTACTGTAAAGTTTATAATAGGCGCGTTATCGCTAAAAATGAGTTGCAAAAAAAATCAATCCATTTGCGCTACACCTCTAACGCATAAAAGAGAATATATATTCTACAACAAAATCAAATATATAAGATAATTCCCCTAGCGCTCTTAATACAAGTTTTGAACAATAATAAAAACCTGAATTTCTATTTCATTATTCCTATCAAATTCATTTGAGCTTATTTTTTTTTCATCTGGGTCCGTTTAAAATTTCTTCTACAACTAGTTTTAATAAATTTTTTAGCCTTTGCATTCGCGAAGAATTATTATAATTAAACTATATAAACGAAATGGGTTATGGAACTATTCAATTATTATTATACGTTGGTTAACAAGAATACGGGAGAGGCAATAGCTTCAAATATTTCAACCATTGCACTCCTAAAACCTTTTTTATCTGAAGCACTCTATGAATATCTTGAAAGTGAATCTAAAACTGGAAAACTTAATGCTTCTCGTTTAGAAGATGATCTTACTATTTGTATTGTAAAAAAAGCATTTGAATCAAGAGCATCGTAACAAATTAGAAAATCATAAAAACAAAAAAACCTGTAAATTTCTTTACAGGTTTTTAATTAGGTAGGTATTATGACCTCTTTAATTCCATCCGCCCCCTAATGCTTTATACATAGTTGTTTGGGCAATCATTTGATCCTTTTTAGTTTCGATAAGTTCAATGGTAGCCTCTAACGCATCACGTTGCGTTAAAAGTACTTCCATATAATCTGCACGAGCCGATTGAAAAAGACGTATCGAAATATCGATAGATTCTGTTAAAGCTTCAACCTGACCTACTTTTAAATCAAAATTTTGCTTCAAGTTATCAATATTTGAAAGTTCATTTGACACTTCAATATAAGCATTCAAAATAGTTTTTTCATATTCAAAAACGGCCTGGATCTGCTTGTCATTTGCATTTTTATATTCCGCTTTAATAGCATTTCTATTGATTAATGGGCCAACGACATCCCCTACTACAGAATACAAAAGAGATTCCGGTGTCGTATTCAAATACTTAGGTTTAAAAGCCTCTAAACCCACGCTTGCTGTAATATCAAAGGAAGGATAAAAATTAGCTTTTGCCACTTTAATATTTAATTTAGCAGCCTCTAACTCTAATTCTGCTTGACGAACATCTGTACGATTTTGAAGTAATTGCGAGGGTACACCGGCATAAATAGCATCAACAGCATGGCCTATAAAATCGCCTGTATTTCTAGCTACCTTTTGTGGAGACCTACCCATTAAGAAATTAATCTTATTCTCCATTTCAACAATTTGTTGTTTTAGTTCAAATCTGTGGCTTCTATTTTTCAATACTTCCGCCTCAAACTTTTTAACTGCTAACTCCGTCGCTCTTGCAGCCTGCTTCTGAAGTCGTACCATTTTAAGAGCATTCTCCTGAATTTCTAAGTTCTGGTCAATTATTGCTAACTGACTATCTACTGCCAAAAGTTCATAATAAGAATTTGCAATTTCGGAAACAATAGTAGTGACCATAAAATTCTTACCCTCTACTGTAGATAGGTATTCAAAAACAGCAGATTTTTTAGCATTACGTAACTTCTTCCACACATCTATCTCCCAAGAAGCTGTTAACCCAAAAGAGTAGTTAGTCAATGGCTCAGGAAACTCCTCACCATCTCTAATGTCTAGATTTTTTTCAACAGCTCCATTTCTGGTATACTCACCTACTTTCTCAACCTCAGCACCACCAAAATAATTGACAAAAGGCAAATATTCTCCTTTTCTCGTTTTTATTTCGTTTTTAGACATATCTACATTCTGTAGCATAATATTTAACTCCTGGTTATGTACCAAAGCGGTGTCTATCAACGCAACTAAATAGGGATCAGAAAAAAATTCTTTCCATTTCATTTTGGCTGTATTTACAGTATCTGCAGACTGATTTGCGTACTGTTCTGGAACACTTTTATTTTCTTCTTTTACTGTTCTAGTAGGCACGCAAGCATACACACTCGTAAGTACCAGAAAGCCTACAAAAGAAGACTTTCTATACCTTAATATTTTGCCTATATTAATTTTCATCATCATTCTTTTTGGTTAATTTTTTCAACAGTTTTTTCACTTCACGTAATGCTGCTCTTGTTTTACCTTCTGTTTCACTTTCTCTAATAAATTCTTCCGAAACTGGTTCTGTAGCTTCTCCTTTTATAAGACTTCTACCATCTGCCATGGTACCGAAAATATAATACAAGCCAGGAATCACTAACACTCCGAAAAGAGTACCGATAAGCATACCACCCATTGCAGAACCTCCAATGGTTCTGTTCCCAATTGCTCCTGCACCGCTAGCAATTACAAGCGGAATTAACCCTGCAATAAAGGCAAAAGAAGTCATTAGAATAGGTCTAAATCTTGATCTAGAACCTTCAATAGCAGCTTCTAGCACGGTAGCACCTTGCCTACGTTTCTGGACGGCAAATTCTATAATCAACACGGCATTTTTACCGAGTAACCCTACCAGCATAATGACTCCGATTTGCGCATAAACGTCATTTGCTAACCCCATTACTTTAAGTAAAGCAAAGGAACCAAATATCCCTACGGGTAGTGATAAGATCACAGCAAATGGCAATAAGAAACTTTCATACTGTGCCGCCAAAACAAAATACACGAAGATTAATACGATCGCAAAAATATAGATGGACTCACTCCCTCTATTTGCTTCATCATACGAAAGACCTTCCCAAGCAATATCATAGCCTCTTGGTAGCGTTTCTTTTGCTACTTCTTTTATGGCATTAATGGCATCTCCCGTAGTAAAACCAGTAGCTGGAAGTCCGTTTATAGATGCAGAATTATACAAATTATATCGCGTAATTTCATTAGGACCTAACTTCTTCTCTAGGGTCATGAATGCCGAATAGGGTACCATATCGCCTTCTTCGTTTTTAACAAATAATTTATCTAAATCTGTGGGTAAGGCTCTATATTCAGGAGCTGCTTGTGTATACACTTTAAAGAATCTCCCAAAACGTATAAAACCTTGCTCGTAAGTACTCCCTATTAGAATATTCAAGTTTTCCATAGCGTTACCAATGGTAACCCCTTTCTGCATCGCAATTTTATTGTTTATTTTTAATTTATACTGAGGGTAATTAGCAGAATAAAAAGTAAACAAACCAGAAAGCTCTTTACGCTCCCCTAAAGCTGCCATAAAATCATTATTTATCTTTTCGAAAGCATGATAATCGGTAGAATTTGTTTTATCTAACAAACGCATTGAAAAACCTCCTGAAGAACCAAAACCTGGTACCGCTGGTGGCTCAAAATATTCAATCACCGCACCCAAATCTTTAGTTTCTTCTTCTAAAAGCTCCATAATTTCATGAACCGAATGACTACGTTCTGACCATGGCTTAAGGTTAATTAAACACGTACCCGCGTTTGAGCCTCTCCCTTCTGTCATAATTTCATATCCTGCCAATGAAGATACCGATGCTACACCGTCCATTTCTTCACAGATTTTCTGAAGTTTTCTAGCCACATCATTCGTACGTTCTAAAGTTGCTCCTGGAGGTGTTTGAATAATCGCATAGATCATCCCTTGATCTTCATTAGGAATAAATCCTGCAGGCAATACTTTGCTGGTCAAAAATATCCCCACACAGAAAGCTATTAGAATTCCGAAAGTAACCATACGTCTGGCTACAATTTTATTCAAAATATTAACGTAGGTACCTGTTAGCCTTTCAAAGCCTTTATTAAACCAAGCTATAAATTTATCTATCGGTGATTTACTTTTGGGCTTACCATGATTATTCTTCAACAATACCGCACATAATACAGGTGTTAAGGTAAGGGCTACAATTGCAGAAATTATGATTGACCCAGCCATAGTAATAGAGAACTGACGGTAAAAAACCCCTACTGGTCCGGACATAAATGAAATAGGAATAAAAACCGAAACCATGACCAAAGTTATGGCTATAATTGCCCCACCTATCTCACCCAATACGGCATAAGATGCATTGTACGGTGTGAGGTTCTCCTCCTCCATTTTAACATGGACCGCTTCTACGACCACAATGGCATTATCTACCACAATACCAATGGCTAATACTAATGCGAATAAGGTAATCAGGTTAATGGAAAGTCCAAAAAGTTGCATTACAAAAAATGCTCCAATTAAAGATACGGGTACTGCAATTATCGGAATTAACGTAGAACGCCAATCTCCTAAGAATAAGAATACCACAATAGCTACTAATATAAAAGCATCTCTAAGCGTATGAATTACCTGCTCAATAGAGGCATCTAAGAAATTAGAAACATCATAACTAATTTTATAATCTACTCCCGGAGGCAATTCTGCTTTGAGTTCTACAAGCTTATTTTTAACTTCATCAATGACATCTTTACCATTACTCCCTAAGGTTTGTTTTAAAATGATTGATGCAGAAGGGTGTCCGTCTAAATTGGAATAAATATCAAAAAACTCACTCCCTAATTCTACATCGGCAACATCTTTTAACTTTAAAAGCTCTCCTTCTTCATTAGCTCTAATGATGATGTCTTCATATTGTTCGGGTTCTGAATACCGATCTTCATACGTTAGTACATATTCTAAAGCTTGTGAGGTTTTACCAGAGCTCCCCCCCAGTCTTCCTGGTCGTGCAATAATGCTCTGATCTTGCATAGCCTCCATCACTTCTTCTGCTGACACATTATAAGCACGCATACGATCTGGTTTTAACCAAACACGCATGGCATATTTACGGCTTCCTAGTATTTGAGCACTCGCAATCCCGTCAATACGTTGTATTTCTGGAATTATTTTTGTGTATGCATAGTTGTATAAAAATAATTCATCATCATCTTCTTGTGTACTAAACAAGTTTACATACATCAACATACTTGGTTGAACTGGCGTAATGACTACCCCTTCACGCTGAACTAATTCCGGCAATAAGGGCATTACTTGATCTACCCTTGTTTTTACCATAACCACAGCTTGATTTGGGTCGGTACCGGGTTCAAAAATAATACGTAAAGTTCCTTCCCCAGCGCTAGTAGCATCGGAAGCAATGTAACGCATTCCCTGCACCCCATTAATTGCTGTTTCTAAAGGAATAAGGGTTGAATTTACCAATACGTCGGCACTAGCTCCTGGATAGGCAATAAAAATATTAACTGTTGTAGGTGCAATTTGCGGAAATTGAGATATAGGCAATTGTTTGATAGCCAGTAATCCCGTAAATACAATTATTACCGATATGACTATAGCCAACACCGGTCTTTTTAAAAATTTACTAAACATTTTTTTTGTGAGATTAGGTTAAAATTACTCTGCGTAAAGCGCCAAATTTGATATTACTGAATTTGGTTCTACAAACTCAATAGCTACCTTTTGTTGATCCTTTACCATTCGAATCCCATCAAGTATAATTTTATCATTCTCCGACAATCCTTTATCCACAATAAACAAATTTTGCATTTCTGCCGCTACATGAATTAAACGTTGTCTCACTATATTATCCTTGTCTACTATAAAAACATATTTCTTATCTAGAATTTCAAAGGTTGCTTTTTGCGGAATAATTAACACATCCTTAAAAGGAACCTTCATTAAAATACTCCCTGTCTCTCCGTGACGAAGTATCCCATCTGGATTATCAAAAGTTGCTCTAAAGGCTATATTCCCTGTTTGATTATTAAAATCGGCCTCAATTGTCTCTACAATTCCAGCTTGATTAAAAACCTTATTATTGGCCATTAATAAGTTAACAGACTTTTTTGTGTCTTTATCTTTACCCGTGATGTAATCTAAATATTCTGATTCTGGAACATTAAAATATACCCACATTTTACTATTATCAGAAAGTGAAGTTAGCAGCTCCCCTTCATCTAAAAGACTCCCTTCTCTTACATGTAAGTGATTCATGATCCCTGCAAAAGGAGCTTTAATAGCGGTAAACCCTAAATGCGTTTTTGCAAGGGATACTTCGGCATTTGCTTTATCAAAATTTGCTTTAGCCATAGAAAGTTCATTTTCAGAAACTACTTTTCCATCTGCCAATAATTGCGTATTTTTCAGTTCAATTTCTGCAACTTTGGCTTCTGCTGCGGCCTTCTGAAGATCTGCTTGATATACGTTTGGCATAATCTGAAACATAGCCTGTCCCTTTTTAATCGTTTGCCCTTCATCTACAGAAATATGCTGTAAGTACCCTCTTTCTAAGGCACGAATTTCTATATGTCTTATAGAATGAATTTGACTGACATAATCTTTAGTAATGGAGGTGTCTTTTTTTACAGGACTGGTCACAAGAAATTTTGCTTCTTCATGTTTTTCCTCTTTTTTTGTACCGCAACTTGTTAGCATTAAGAACACAAGCACGCCAATAAACATAGGAGTTTTACTCATAGTTTTACTAGTTTAAATAATTGATTTTTAGTTTGAAATAACAGCAAGCCTAAACCCTAAATTGTTTAGGACTCACCAATTTGTTTTGTAAAATTTTTAAAATAGATAATGAAGTAGCACTGGAAGTAAAAGGCTACTTAGAGATATATCAGATACGATATACCTGAAAGCGTATGTAATGTTTAAAAAAAACTGTTACGCATCTGGCTTCAAAAGAAAGTGTGTGTTTTTGAAGTTTATTTGAAAGATGCTCCGCTACATCTATATTAAAAGAGAGAACAGAAAAAGCATTACTGCTTAATTTTTCTTGTGAAGAAACACGTTCTTCATTCTCTTCTTCAATATCAGAGATTTCAGCAAAATGCTTTTTATGCCCATTGAAATCAATAGTTTCTAAAAACTGAGGAATTGACTGCTCGTCTATTAGAGGAGCAACGGAATGCTCTAAAGAGCTAAAATTAGGAACAATAAAGGAGTCTCCAATATTGGAGTTACTGGCATTGCATCCGCTGGTTATCAGAATACAAATTAGAAGTAAAAATTGCCCGAATGCCTTTTTCATCAAGCCGTAAAATTATACTATGGAATAGTTGTGCACAAACAAATGCTTGTTAAAAAAAGTTAAATACCGAATTAAACACCATTATTATTCTTTCACCAATTTACACCTTGCCTTATTGAGAAATACACAAATTTTGATTATATAAAACACATTTATAACAGTAAAAAAACAACACCCAAAAAAAGCATTTCGCAGTGATGCCTCCCTAAAAATACTATACCAAGAAATATAAAGGTCATATTTTAAAGACTTATCAATTTGATCTATTGAATCCTATTTCATTTTTCTATTACAACTTAAAAAGCTTAAGTTTAGAAAACGAACTAATTACCAATTAAAACTTCAGATTAAAATGAAAAAAAATCGAACACTCTATTTTACATTACTATTGACAACACTTTTTCTATCCTGTAAGGAAAAGCCAAAAGTGATTGATGAACCAGAAACTCTTGAACAAAAGGCACAGCGCATACACGAGAAAGTTATTACTATTGACACTCACAATGATATCAATGTGGCTAATTTCACAGACAGTATTAACTATACACAACGCTTAGATACACAAATAAACTTGCCAAAAATGGAAGAAGGCGGTTTAGATGTCTCTTGGATGATTGTGTACACTGGACAAGACTCCCTAACTCCTGCTGGCTACGAAAAAGCAACTAAAAATGCGATGGAGAAATTTGATGCTATTCATCGTCTGTGCGAACAAATTGCTCCAGATAAAATTGAATTGGCACTTACATCTGACGACGTAAGACGCATCAATGGTGCTGGTAAAAAAGTAGCCATGATAGGTGTTGAAAATGCCTATCCTATTGGAGAGGATCTTTCAAATTTTAAAAAATATTACGATTTAGGTGCTCGTTACATTTCTTTATCACACAATGGTCATAGTCAGTTTTCTGATTCTAATACAGGAGAAAAGGATAGTATTTGGCTGTACAATGGCTTAAGTGATTTAGGCAAACAAGGAATTATAGAGATGAATAAACTCGGCATAATGATAGATATATCACATCCTTCAAAAGAAGCCATGAAACAAATGATTGCCTTATCTAAAGCGCCTATCATTGCATCACACTCCTCTGCTCGTGCACTTTGTAATCATAGTAGAAATTTAGATGATGAGCAGTTGCTTTTATTAAAGGAAAATGGTGGAGTAATACAAACTGTCGCTTTCAGCTCCTATTTAAATACCGAAAAGCATGAAGCAAGAGCTGATTATATGAAAAATATCTATAAAAAAATTGCCGACTCACTGGATCTAAAACTATATGAACGCTCTGAGATTGGCAAACTTACAGCTACAGAAAAGAAAGCTTTTTTTGCTGATTACACCAAAGTAAAAAAGATCGGAGACGAACTAGTTATTACGGATGAAAAAGCTCCACCTGCAGTAAACGTATCTGACTTTATTGACCATGTAGATTATTTAGTAAAACTAATAGGCGTTGATCATGTAGGTTTAAGTTCTGATTTTGATGGCGGCGGCGGAATTGAAGGTTGGGATGATGCATCAGAAACGTATAACGTAACTTTAGAATTGGTAAAAAGAGGATATTCAGAAGAGGATATTGCAAAACTTTGGGGAGGTAATTTACTTCGTGTTCTAGATGAAGTACAAGCTATTTCTAAAACTATATAACAAAGAATGGGTAAAACTATGCGGTTTTACCCATTCTTTCATTTTCTATATCTTTTAAAAGAATTTCAAATTTTGAATCTGTAAGTGGTTTACTAATAAAATCTTTAACCACACTATATTCTTTAGACTTATCTATATCAACAGAGAAAATAGAAGAACTTAAGATATATACTCTAGTTTTGTTTTCTAAATCAGGAATTTTACAGAATTCATCTAAAAAATCCCAGCCATCCATAATGGGCATATTTAAATCCAAGAAGATTACTTCTGGTAAAGCCTGGTTTGTTTTAACAAGTGCCTCCAGATCATCTAAAGCCTCCTCTCCATTTTCAAACACCGTAATATTTGAACAAAATTTACCATTGCTATTTAAAATAACTTTAGTTCCATATACGAATATTGGATCATCATCAATAATACAAACAGTATCTATTTTCATAGCGTTCACAATAAAAACTAATTGCAAATGTAAGATAAATCCTATAACAACAAAAAAACTTACCCTCTAAATTGATTTAAATAGCCATTCTTTTTCATTGCCGCTTACTTTTTCTGAAAATAAGCTAAAATCATTCTTTTTATAAAATAGCTTTAGCCCTTCTTCTTCAATAGTTAACCAAAAGGAATTATGAGGATAATACTGTTTTAAGCTCCTTAACCATAGTGAACCTAAATCTTCTCCTCTTCTTGTTTTCAAAACCCATAAATACCCAATATAATAGCTTTCTGACGCTAATAATTGTCTTGCTTCTTCTTTAAACAGCTGCATATCTGCAGTCATTTCTTTAAAGATAATACCTCCTGCAATAATTTTATTCGCTTCCTGAATTACAAATAGTTCTGAAGTAGCACTAACTTCTAGCCAAACCAAGCCTAGTGCTTCCTGCCAATCTTCTGGTAACATTTCAAAAAACAACTTAGGATTACCTGTATGTTTTAAAAATTTTACAGCCATAATTTTAGGTTATAAAAGTCCCCAAGACCATAATTTATCAGAATCTTCAAACCAACGATCGCCAATATCGGTACGGTAGTAACAGTTATTTATAATCACCGTATTAATACGATTATACATCATTTTCTGGGCATCTTTCATTGTAAGCCCTGTTCCTGTCACTAATAAAGCAATCCCTGTATTTCCAGTTATTAGCCATTGATCATTTACAATTTTTAAGTGCATGGGATGTATCCCCTCCAAACTATCTTTTTTCAAAATAACAACAGCGTCTTTTGAGAAAAGTTCGAAAGTTTTTTTATCCTCGTATGGAAATGGCGGAACAACCACGAAGGCACCCACTTGAAATCCTTTTTTCACTTGCACCTGAAACTTATTCCCTGAAGCTACTTTATACAATAATTCTCCAATAGGTTCTGTGATTCCAGCACGTTGAATAAATATTTGTGGAAAGCCAAAACGAGATGTAAATTCTAAAGGGTAAATTCCGTGCCCGTTTACAATACAATTCAAATCTATATGCCCAAAAAAATTATTCTTAGCTAAAATGGGTTCCATTTTCTTGAGTGTTTTATCAAAAATAGGAGAATCTTTTACCCAAAACATACTACTCCCCATTTCCCCTGTGGAAACACCAAGCTCTTTAGGAAATAATTTCTTATGTTCAAAAGTGATGTTTATGGGCGTAAGAAATTCTACGCCATTAAAAAATGCAGAGACCGAAATTTCTACACCTTTAACCTTTCGCTGCAGTTGAAAAGTCCCAAAATCATCTCCCCAAGATTTTTCATAAGCCTTTAATACCCGCACCACATCTTGCCCAGAATCATCATTACCCACGAAAAGTAACTGTTTTAATTCCTGTGTTTCCCCAGAAGGTTTTATAACATAAGCATTGGGGTTTGCTTCTACATATTTAATTGCCTCTTTAAACGTTTCAAATTCCTTAAAAGGCAATATATTAATCTTATGTCTTTTTAATTCTTCTTGCCCAAAATTACGATCTAATTCTAATGAATCTGTGTACTCCGTTCCTCCAAAAACTAGCTTCCCTTGTGCACGCAACTCTTGACATACAGCACCATTTCCTGTATAATCAAAAATTAAAATATCTGCCCAGTCTACATGTTTCTTCCAATCTTGTACTTTTTTTACAAAACCATAACCTATCTCCTTTGAAGCTTTATCTTCTATAAATAACTTAACTTCATTACCTTCTTGCAGTGTTGCATTGGCAATGTCTAATGATTCTCCCCAACGAGAAATAAAAAGAAACTTTTTTTTAATTGGAACTGTTTTTTGCAATGTATTATGTTCTTTATTGTATGATTGGGGCGCATATATATTAAGATACGCCCGTTTCAATTATTTATTTTTTTTGATTAATTTTAAATCGGTGATGGTTAAAACTTCATAAGCTTCATTTTCTTCATCTTGAAATTCTTCTGAAGTATAGGTAACCTCAAAGTCTGTTCCGATTAGTTTTCTATCTGCCATGTTATATTTTGCCCCTGCACGCTCTTCTATATTTTTAAAAGCATAGGTATTAAAATCCTCCTCAGAAGAAAAGTAATATATACCGTCATCTACACCCTCATAGGTTACGGTGATTGTTGTTGCCTCTTGATTGGTTTTTAAAAAAGAAGTAACTAATAATAAAATTGAAATTGCTAATGTTTTCATGATTCTTATGCGTAATTAATTAGAGTTTATTTAAATAAATTAAAAGTGATTTACCCTACATACCTTGTATATAAGGGGTAATAATAACAAACACTATCCTTTGCTAGAAAACGATTTTAATAAAAAAACAAGAACAAGCACCGCTCTTTTCTGACTGAAAAAAGAATACTTTTTTAAAGTATAGAAGTAAGAAATCTGTCCTAATTTTCGGTTTTCCAAACCATGGAATGTTTTTGATATTGATTTCAAAATAAACAAAAACCCGAAATAAATATTTTTCTTCAAGGTGCTTCCCTATCAAGGGTTAAACACAAAATTTAGAGTACAAATGAAGTAAAAAAACAAACAACTTTTTCAATTATTTTCAAGAATATTTAATGCTAAAAAATACCGTAACTTTGCTCTAAAAAAGCGGCTTTTGTATACAATTATCGATATTGAAACTACTGGAAATGGTATTCAAGGAAATAAGATTACTGAGATTTCTATTTTTAAATATGACGGGTATGACGTTATAGATGAATTTACAACACTTATAAATCCAGAAGCGGAAATTCCTTATTTTATTACGGGCTTAACCGGCATAGATAATAATATGGTGCGTAATGCGCCTAAGTTTTCTGAAGTTGCAGCTCAAATATTAAAAATTACTGAAGGAACCATATTCGTTGCTCATAATGTAAGTTTTGATTACAATATCATAAAGCACGAATTTAAAAGTATTGGAGTAGATTTTATCCGTAAAAAACTCTGTACTGTTCGTTTGTCCAGAAAATTATTTCCAGGATACAATAGCTATAGTTTGGGAAAACTTTGCTCGGCATTAAAAATACCGCTTACAGATCGGCATAGAGCTCGAGGTGATGCTGAAGCAACAACCATTCTATTTAATAAATTACTGCGCGCAGATGATGCTGACGAGGTGTTTAAATCATTTTTAAACGCAAGATCACAAGAAGCTACCCTACCTCCTAGTTTACCAAAATCGGACTTTGACAAACTACCGAATACTCCGGGTATTTACTTTTTTAAAAATGCAAAAGGAAAAATAATATATGTAGGCAAAGCTATTGATATAAGGAAAAGGGTATTGAGTCATTTTTATGACAAAACAACCAAAGAAATTACCATGTGCCAAGAAACCTCAGCGATAGATTTTGAACTTTCTGGAAGTGAAATTATGGCTTTATTAATGGAGTCCGATGCTATAAAACAACATTACCCAGAATACAACCGCTCTCAGAAAAGAAAAGTACAAGCCTTTGGAATATTCACCTACGAAGATCGAAATGGGGTCATGCATTTGGCATGGAATACACAGAAAATGGCTCCCAATGCCTTTTACACCTTATACTCCAAAACAGCTAGTCGCACATTTTTACAGGAACTTTGTAAAACCTATAAACTTTGCCCTAAGTTCTGCCACTTGCAAGAGAATGTACCACAATGTTCCCATTATGATATTTTAGAATGTGAAGGTATTTGCCAGGGCACAGAAGATATAGAAACGTATAATGCTAAAGTGAAACAAGCAATAATCGATATTCAATCTAAAAACGAAAACTATATAATTCGTGAAAAAGGAAGAAATATGGACGAGTCTGGAGTTATTCTTATTCAAGACAATACCTATATGGGATATGGGTTTGTAGAAAATGAAATAGCCATTGAAAATATTAATGACCTCACTCCGTTTATCACAGCTCAAAAAAACACTTTTGAAACAGAACGACTGATTGCTAATTATATGATCAAAAATGAGGATAGAATTTATAATCTAGCCTCAACATAAACCTAGATCATTTTTTCTTTTCATTATTGATAAATGCAATAATAATTAAGACTAAGGAAATACATACGGCAGCAAAGATTCCGATCATCACAATCCCATTGTTATAGTTTACTAAAGATATTGCTAGCTTATTCATAATTTGTTCGGTTTATTTAGAGTGTAAAATTAATAGTATCGTTAATCCTAAAAAATGATAAAAATCATAAAATGAATAAAAAAAGCCATCAACAAACTGCTGATGGCGCTATTCTTAACATTGTAATTTTATTTTTTATAGTGTTGTTGGACAAACATAATCTGTAACTTCTGCACCGTCTGCTTTTAATGCGGCAAAACCACCTGCAATATCAATTAGATTATGAATCCCTCTACTTTTTAAAATAGAAGCTGCAATTACAGAACGGTAACCTCCTGCACAATGCACAAAGAAGGTTTCTTTTGCTGGAAATTCAGCCAAGTAATCATTTAAAGAACTCAATGGGGTATTCTCTGCATTTTTTACATGCTCTGATAAATATTCTGTTTCTTTACGAACATCAAATACCGGAGTGTGTTTTGTTTTGATTGCGGCCACAGCTTCTTCTGCAGGTACAGAGGTAATAGTATCATAATCTTTCGATGCTTTCTTCCAAGCTTCAAATCCGCCTTTTAAAAACCCTATAGTACCATCAAAACCTACACGAGATAAACGAGTAATCGCTTCTTCTTCTTTTCCTTCTGGAGTAACTAAAAGTAAAGGTTGGTCTACATCTGCAATTAAAGCACCTACCCATGGTGCAAAATCGCCATTTAAACCAATAAAAATAGAGCGCGGAATATGTCCTTTTACAAAAGCGTCCTGATGTCTTACATCTAGAACTATGGCCCCTGTTTCATTTGCTGCAACTTCAAAAGCATCTGGAGACAAGGCTGTCGTTCCACGTTCTAGAACTTCACCAAAATCTTCATATCCTTCTTTATTCATTTTCACATTCAATGGAAAATATTTTGGTGGAGGCAAAAGTCCGTCGGTAACTTCTTTAATAAATTCATCTCTCGTCATATCTGCACGGAGTGCATAATTCATCTTTTTCTGATTCCCTAAAGTGTCTACAGTTTCTTTCATCATGTTTTTACCACAAGCAGATCCTGCACCATGAGCTGGGTAAACAATAACATCATCTGCTAAAGGCATAATTTTGGTTCTCAAACTATCAAATAAAGTCCCAGCTAACTGTTCTTGCGTCATGTCTGCTGCTTTTTGGGCAAGATCTGGTCGTCCTACATCACCTAAAAACAAGGTGTCTCCTGAGAAAATCGCATGGTCTTTTCCATTTTCATCTTTTAGTAAAAATGTAGAACTCTCCATGGTATGTCCTGGTGTATGTAAAACTTGAATGGTTATAGCACCAAGTTTAAACTCTTGGCCGTCTTTAGCAATAATTGCTTCAAAAGAAGGGTTTGCATTAGGTCCATAAATAATTGGAGCTCCTGTTTCTTTAGATAATGTCACGTGTCCACTTACAAAATCGGCATGAAAATGAGTTTCAAAAATGTATTTTATCTTAGCCTTATCATCTTCCGCTCTTTTTATATAGGGTCCAACTTCTCTAAGTGGATCTATAATAGCCACTTCTCCATTGCTTTCAATATAATAAGCTCCTTGCGCTAAGCATCCTGTATATATCTGTTCTATTTTCATTGCTTTATATTTTAATTGATTGTTACCTACATCTCCTGATGCCTATTCAATCTATTTATTTTTTTATTTTTTCAGCACTAATTACCATCACAAAAATATATTAAATCATAACCACTGTCAGTAACAATGGTTACACTTTAAATTGATTTTGATAAGCTACTCTTCCTTTTAAACTGGAGACCGAGCTTGGGTCATCAAAACACGCTACTGCTTCTTTTATTTTTACAAATAAAAATTCTTTATGCAATTCATTTATAATTCCGCTATTAAATATAATATCGCGAGTTGGACCAATAGCGCCTGCGATATAAAATTGCATATTCCTATCATGAATTTCTCTAATGATCTTTGTTAAGGCTTGAGCTCCTGTAGAATCGATATAATTTATCGCTTCTGCATTAAGAATTACACCTTTTAATTTTAATCCTTTCTTATCAATTTCATGAAACAATTGATTTTTAAAAAACCCAATATTCCCAAAATATAGTTGCGCATCAAAACGAAGGATCAGTAAATCTTCCCGATTGATAACCTCATCTGCGAAACGGGTTACGTTTTTATAATAATCCGTATCCTTAATATTTCCTAAAACTGCAAAATGCGGATTAGACGTTCTGTATACCATGAGTAAAAGAGAACTCATTACGCCTATCAATATTCCCTGCGGAATACCTATAAAGAGCGTAATAAAAAAAGTGATCAGTAAAATGATAAATTCATCTTTTCGCTTATGCCATAATTGCTTAGCATAGGCTACATCAATTAGCCCAATGACTGAAACCATAATAATACTCGCCAATGCTGCATTGGGCAAATAATAAAAGATTGGAGTTAAAAAAAGTAGGGTACCAATAACCATGATTACACTAAATAAAGCTGATAAATTGGTCTTTGCTCCTGCTTCACCATTGATAGCAGATCTTGAAAAACTAGCCGTAGAAGAATACGATTGAAAAAAGGATCCTACCATATTCCCTATTCCCAAAGCAATCAATTCTTGGTTGGCTACAATTGTTTCTTTTCCTGATTTTTCTTCTAATGCCTTTCCAATAGATATTGTTTCTAAATATCCTACCAGCGCTAAGGTTAAAGCAATTGGCCACAAACTCAATACATTATTTAATGCTAAGGAAGGCAGAGAAAAACTAGGTAATCCTGTAGGAATTACACCTACTACGTGAACCCCGTACTGCTCTAAATTGAAAAGGTACACAGCCAAAATTCCTAAAATAACTACAATTAAAATTGCCGGAATTTTTTTATTTATATTTTTAAAAACTAGGATAATGATGATGCCAGATATACCTATGGCAAAATCATACAGATTTGTTTCTCCTATTTTCTGAAAAACATTCATCACCAATTGATGAAACATTTTACTATTTTCTATTGGTGCACCTAGTAAATGTTTTAATTGACTAAAAATTATCACAAAGGCTGCGGCAGAAGTAAAACCACTAATGACAGGTCGTGATAAAAAATTTACCAAGAAACCCATTTTAAATACCCCTAATAAAAACTGAATTACCCCAACCATAAATGCCAATAAGATGGCCATGGCAATATAATTTTCTAATCCAATAATACTCAAAGCCCCCAAACCTGCTGCCACCAAGAGCGAATCCATCGCTACTGGTCCCACGGATACTTGTCTAGAAGTACCAAATATCATATACATTAATACTGGAAAAAGAGCTGCATACAAACCGTATACAGGAGGCAAGCCTGCAACCATAGCGTAGGCCATACCTTGTGGAACCAAAATGATCCCCACGGTTAACCCTGCTATTAAATCTTTAGAAAAATTGCCTTTGTTATATGCCGGCAACCATTTCAATATCGGAATGTATTTTTGCATCCGTCAAATTTATACTTATTTTTTGTCACAGTAAGTAACCTAAGTTACCCATGAAAGAATTGTATGATTGCTTTTAAAGCGAAACGGAAATCAACATTTTATACACCGCATCTTTCGCCTCAAGTTTTGAAAAACCTTCAGATAGATTTTCTTGCGCTACAGCATACGGATAGAAAGTAATGGGTTCAATGCAGACCATATTTTTTACTTCTGTCCATAACATAAAGTTCCCGAAACCTTCTGTCTTTATAGTTACCGTGTTTTTATCTTCTAATTTAATTTCAGTACAATCGGCTATTTGTAATGCCCTATTGCCAACTTCTAAAATAGCTGCAAGAGCTATCTCTTTGGTATTTGCGGTAATGGTTGGACCATCTGTTACTAAATTAAAAGCAGGATGATAGCCTAACATATACGGCATTCCCGCAACTCCCGAAATCACAAAAGAAACCTCTAAACCCGCTTCAGAAAGTGTAAACATTTTCTTGAATACAAAATCATAAGGCCATTGTAACAATTCTTCAGTGGATTTCGCTGGGAATTTAGAATTTTTGATTGCTGTTCCTGCGGTGTATGCTTTCTGAAAAACAGCTTCTGTCTTAGTGGCTTCTATACGTTCATACGTCATTTCACGAAGCAAACCATGCTGATCCTGAATCGCTTCTCCTTTTGGCGTGCTTACTCTAAAGTTAGCATCTGCTGTGGGGCCTATAATTGGAAACATCTCTGTATCTGCATTACGCCATCCCGGACTTCCTTTCTGATGAATATATTCATGTCCATCTACAAGGTAACTTACTAATTCTCCAGCATCTATGGTTACCGTTTGATTTTTATAAGATAGTGTTGTCATTATTTTATTGATTTATTAATCTATAAATTAAAATCGCCGTTCTTTTGGTTAACGCTTCAATAGTGTTCAAGTTTACAGTTTCTTCAGGGGTATGTGCTCCTGTACCCATTGTTCCTAGGCCATCTAAAGCAGCTACATAAGCTGCTACAAATGAAGTATCTGCTGCCCCTCTTTTTCCTGGATCATACGCAATAACCTCGCCTTGTTTTAAATCTAAACTAACTTGATTTAATTGCTTTAGAAGTTCTAAGTTTCCTTCTGTTGGCCCCATGGCAGGGTAACTGTCTTCAAAGCGTATGGTAGCGGAAGTATTCGGTAAATTATTTGCAACAATTTCTCGCATTTTATTTCTTGCGTTTTCTTTTTGCGCCTCAGACATAAATCGGAGTCCCCCTTTTACCAATGCTGTTTGTGCTACTACATTGGTTTTCCCAAAAGCATCTCCTTTCCCGGTTTTAGCATCATAGTCTATAAAAGTACCTCCTAATAATACACCAGGATTAAAGGTTAAATACTCTTCTCCTTTTACTTCTTCGTAAAAACTATTCAATATTCTTGACATTTCAAAAATGGCACCAGCACCTGTATCTTCATTAAAAATTCCGGAAGAATGTGCTCTTTTGCCTGTCACCTCAACTTCCCAACCTGAAGAACCACGACGTGCAACTGTAGCATAATTAAATCCTGTAGATGTTTCAAAACCCAAGGCTATATCACTTTTTTTTGCAGCGGCTACCAAATCTTTTCTACTCACAGTTAATGGCTTACCTGTACTTTCTTCATCACCTGTAAAAGCCGCAATTATTTGAGCATCTTTAAGTAATCCGTTTTCCTGTAAAGCTTTTAATGCATATAAGATGATTACATTTCCGCCTTTCATATCGTTTCCGCCAGGTGCGTGGGCGATACTATCATTAACCATTTCAAATTTTTGAAACGGACTACCCTCTTCAAAAACAGTATCTAAATGACCTATTAAAAGTAATTTTTTACCTTTTTTACCTGAAGTTTCTGCAAATAAATGTCCCGCTCTATTTAATTCTGCCGGCATTTCTATCCAATTTGTCTGGAAGTTTATAGCATCAAAAGCATCTTTAAAAACAAGCCCTACTTCTTTTACACCTTGAAGATTTAGGGTTCCACTGTTTATATTCACCACTTTTTCTAGAAACTGTTTTGCTTCTGAATTATTTTTTTCAACACTTGAAACAATCTTTTTTTCTATTTTAGATAATTTCTGAGAAAATCCGTTTAATGAAATTGTCATTAGGCAGAAGAAGATGTATTTTTTTATTTTCATGGTGTTACTTTAATTTATCAGGCTTAATCAAACTTAATGGCTTTCACTGGGGTAATTTTTGTAATGATATAAGATGGCACAATCAGCATTAACAAACATAAAATCATCACTCCTACATTTAGCATAACAATTGTAGTAACACTAATATCTACAGGAATGTATTCTATATAATATTCCTTAGGATTAGGAAACTTAAACATTCGATATTTGTCTTGAGCCCAAATAATACCTAATCCAATGACATTTCCTAAGAACAATCCAATACTAATTAGATAAGCAGCATTGTATAAGAATATTTTGCGAACACTCCAATCATCAGCCCCTAATGCTTTAAGGATTCCGATCATGGTGGTGCGCTCTAAAATTAAGACCAACAATGCAGTAATCATATTAATACCACCAACAATGATCATAATACCAATTATTAATGCGGTATTAAAATCAAAAAGATCCAACCATTGAAAAATAAAACTAAATTTATCTTTTATCGTTCGCGTTTGCAGCAGAGCAAAAATATTTTCACTGATTTCTATACTTTTTTCATCTATAGCATCAAAATCATCTATAAATATTTCAAAATTACCCACTTGATTCTCTTCCCACTTATTCATACGCTGAATATGGCGGATGTCCATAAAAACATAGGTAGCATCAAATTCTTCAAAACCACTATCGTAAATACCTACGATTTCAGATTTTTGCTGATTAGGCATTTTGGAAGGATCATTATCCCTCAAAAAAACAGACATGAAAGTATCTCCTAATTTTAATTTAAGCTTATTTGCTAATAATTTAGAAATTAAAACCTCATCGGTACGGTCTCCTAAAAAATTAGGCACGCTACCCTCAACTATAAATTCTTTAAAAACACTCCAGTTATAATCTTTCCCTACACCTTTTGCTAAAATTCCTTCTACCGTTTCTTCTGTACGCACAATACCTCCCTTACTAGCAACAGCCTGTACATGGTTGATTCCCGTAACATTTTTAAATTCTGGATAAAAATTTTGCTCCAAAGAAATGGGCACTACAGAGACATCAGACCTATTATTATCATAATTACTGATTTGAATATGCCCATTAAAAGCTGCTATTTTCTCTCTTATTTTCTTTTTAAGTCCACCTCCTGTAGCTATCGCAATTAGCATCATCACAATACTTATTGTAATTGCAGCAATTGCTATTTTTATTATCGGAGCCGAAATACTATTTTTATGCCCTTTACCAGCCGAAAGTCGTTTTGCAATAAAATATTCTAAATTCAATTTATGATGCTTTTTCCTTGTCTCAAAAATACATTTTTATTATTGGTTTTAGTGTTTTCTTCTTGTGGAAAGACAAAGAAGGCTACAATTAATACCAATGAAACCGTAAATATAAAAATTGAAAAAGCAATAGATACGCCCTTAGTAATTGCTGCCAATAAAACAAAAACTTACTTACCGCTATTGAAAGGAAAAAATATAGCTATAGTTGCCAACCAAACCAGCGTAATTTTTAATAAAAAGGGGCATACTCATGTTGTAGATTCTTTAGTCGCTTTAAATATATCTATTGCCAAAGTATTTGCTCCTGAACATGGATTTAGAGGTGAAGTAGATGCTGGGGAGCATGTAAAAGACGGTTTGGATAAAAAGACCGGTTTACCACTTGTTTCTTTATATGGTAAAAACCGGAAACCATCGAAAGAGCAATTAGAAAACATCGATTTAATGTTATTTGATATTCAAGATGTTGGCGTGCGATTCTATACGTATATCGCGACCTTACAATTGGTTATGGAAGCTTGCGCTGAAAACAATATTCCTATTATCGTTCTAGATAGGCCCAACCCTAATGCTCATTATATTGATGGCCCTACCATGGAAGCCAAACATACTAGCTTCTTAGGAATGACCCAAATACCATTGGTATACGGAATGACCATTGGTGAATATGCGCAAATGATTAATAAAGAAAGCTGGCTGAAAAATGAAGTAAAAGCAGACTTAACAGTGATACCGATGGATCATTATTCTCACGAATACTTTTATAGCTTACCTATTAGACCTTCGCCTAATCTACCCAATGACCTATCTATAAAATTATACCCTAGTTTGGGACTTTTTGAAGGCACTGATGTAAATGCAGGACGAGGAACAGAATTTCAGTTTCAACGTTACGGCGCTCCTTTTCTAGACCAATCACATTATTCCTTCTCTTACACTCCCGTTGCCAATTTTGGTGCTAAATACCCAAAACACAAGGGAGAAGTTTGTTTTGGCACTGATTTAACAACAATAGACACCTCAGACTTAAAGATGGTAGATCTTCAGTGGATTATTGATGCCTATACCCACACAAAGGACAAAAGCCTATTTTTCTTAACCAGCGGATTTACCAAACATGCCGGAACTGAGAAGTTGCAAAAACAAATTGAAGCAGGGATGAAGGCCGCTGAAATTAGAGAAACATGGCAAGCTGATATAGCAAACTTTAAGAAAATTAGAGGGAAATATTTGATGTATAATTGAAGCCTAGATTTGATTTAGGTACTGTCATAAAGTTTTATAATAATTTTAAATACACCAACCTTGTAGCTTTTAGTTATGCATCAGAAACCAAACCCTCATTTTCTAAATAACATCTTTAATTCTAATGACTTTAACAAAGAAGAATTAGAGGCTATACTCCCAAAATTTAAACAAAAAGCATTTAAAAAAAATTCATTTCTCCTAGAACAAGGCAAAGCAGCCAATGAGTATTGGTTTGTAGAAAGTGGTTTTATTCGTTCTTTTGTGTTAGATATTAAAGGGAATGATATTACTACCAATTTCTATTCTGCTGGTGATATTGTTATTGATTGGCCATCCTTTTTTTTAAGAAACCCTACTCGAGAAAATATTCAAGCACTTACGGATTGTGTTTGCTGGCAATTAGATTTTGAAACTTTTCAGCAACTTTTTCATAGCATAGAAGGTTTCAGAGAACAAGGGCGAACTACTCTTGTCAAAAGCTATTTTAATTTAAAAAGTCATAATATCTCCATGATTGCAGATCAGGCAAAAGAGCGTTACGAGAATTTATTAAAAGAAAACCCTCTTATCATCCAGAATGTTTCTTTAAAACATATTGCCACTTATCTTGGCATTACAGATACCTCACTTAGTAGAATTCGTAAAGAAATTTCGAGCGAATAGCTTTTCTTGTCCTATGGCAAGATTTATTATTTTTATCAAACACATCTTTGTTTCATTATTAACCTATACACTAAATGAATAAAAAGATGACTATTGTACTAATTAGTATTGCTCTTACCATTTTTGTTATTTACGGATTTTATAATGCACAGCAGCTCAAATCCATTGAAATTACAAAATCAATCACCATACAGAAATCAAAAGAAGAGGTATTTGATATGGTTCAATATTTGAATAATTTCCCCAAATGGTCTCCTTTTCTGGCACAAGATCCAAATCAGAAATATAAGATCACTGGCATTGATGGAACTATCGGCGCAAAATACCATTGGGAAGGCAACAAAGGTAAGGACCTTGGATTACAAGAAATTGTAAGCATCGCAGAAAATAAATCTATTAAAATGATTTGCGATATACAGAAACCTTTTGTAGCAAAACCTATTTTTGATTATTCATTTAAAACAACCAACGAAGGTACATTGGTAACGCAAAATTTTCAGCTCGAATCTGGATTAATGGATGCTTTTTTTATGTGGCTTTTTGGCGTGAAATCTAAAATGGAAAAAACCAACGAACAAGGTTTACAATTGCTCAAAAAATCTCTTGAAAACGTATAATGATTGAAATGGTCTTTATTACAATTACCCTTTTATCTTTACTACTGTTTTATTTAGGTACAGGTAAAATCAAAAAGGTTTTAATCATCAGCATCTTTTGGCTTAGTAGTATCGGTATATTATCCTTTTATGGTTATTTTGAAAACACAGCAACAACTCCGCCGCGATTTTTCTTTGTTCTGATTGGTAGTATTTTTTTTAGCATATACGTATTGAAAACACTTAAGACAAAGAAAGCCAATACTACAATGATTCTGCTCTTGCACAGCTTAAGGCTACCTATAGAAATTTGCTTACTGCAACTATATTTTAAAAATCAAATACCCAAACTCATGACTTTTCTTGGGTATAATTTTGATATTTTTATGGGGATATCTGCCTTAATTATCTTATTATCGATGTATTCTAAGAAGCCATTCCATAGCAATAAAATTCTGTATTTTTGGAATATTATCGGTATTATTTTTCTATCTATCATCGTGCTAATTGCCATTTTATCCGCACCATTACCTTTTCAACTATTTGCTTTTAAACAACCGAATATAGCGCTCACGAAATTTCCATTTGTATTCTTGCCTGCCTTTATTGTCCCTCTTATTTATACATCACATTTTTTAACACTTAGAAGACTTAAGAACACGTCTTAGTATTTGACAATATTAATTACCGTCAAATCTAAAAGTCATAAAAATGTCGTTGGAACGACAGTAATGCAGTGTAATTAATTGGTTATTTTTAATAAAAATTAAACCCAGTTATGAATTCAATTGCAAATAAAATTATTGAAACAAGAAAAATAAAAGGTTTATCTCAAGAAGAACTTGCTGAACAATCTAAAATTAGTTTAAGAACACTTCAGCGTATTGAAAATAATGAGAATAATCCTCGTGGAAAAACACTGTCTTTAATATGCAACACACTAGAGTTAAATCTAGAAGGAATGTTAGCTAGAAACCAAAATCAATCCCCTAACATAGCTACTAAATTTATCGATTTTTTATTTTTTACACTTGCGAATCTGCTATTAGTTGCATTATTAGGCTTCATGACTATAGATTCACAGGCTAACTTTAACAGCCGGTTTGCCATGGTACTACTCAGTATACTCATCCCTTTATTCATTGTCAATTTCACCCCGAATATGAGTTCCAATGAGCGCTTATTAAAATTTGGTCTTGGATATCTATTATACTTTATCGCGACACTAAGTATTGCAGGATTTGTAACTGGTTTTTTATCAGGATTATTTTTATGTATCCTAATTAATCTATCTATGTTGTATTTTGGCAGTCAATTAATAAATAAAAAATAAGAGCCAGTTAATGAAAATTATTAAAGCTACTATTGAAGATAGCAAATTGCTATCGGAAATTGGAAAAGAAGCATTTTTACAAACCCATGGTAAAAGTGCCCCTGAAAAAGATATAGCTGCTTTTACAGCTAAATATTATACGGAAGCTGCTTTTTTTGATGAGCTAAATAATCCTGACAACATTTATTATTTAATCTATAGTAATGACTTTGTGGCTGGGTACTCTAAAATTGCGTTTAACCAAACGCACCCAAATATTCCTGAAAAACACATCACTAAATTGGACCGAATCTATCTGTTACAAGAATTTCATGGTCAAAATTTAGGAACTGCACTATTCAATCATAACGTTGAATTATCAAAAAAAGAAAACCAATTAGGTCTATGGCTTTATGTATGGACAGAAAATGAAAAAGCCATTCGCTTCTATAAAAAAAGTGGATTTAAAATTGTGGGATCTCATGATTATCAAATTTCGGAAACCCGTACAAATCCTAACCACATACTATTCTTAAAATATTAAATTACCTTTCGAGAGTAGTTGGCTTTCTATAGCTATGAAAAGGTTGCTTTAAGAGTGATTTTATAGTTCCGTTTTCCTCTTCATCAGGAAATGTATCTACACCGTACACAATAGCATCCCGATCATAGGTCATAAAAGTGCCAAAAATGCGATCCCAAATAGAAAATATATTTCCGTAGTTAGCATCTGTATAAGGCAACATATAATGATGGTGTACCTTATGCATATCTGGTGACACCAATACCCAACTCAATATCTCATCTACTTTTTTAGGTAATTTTATATTTGCATGGGTAAATTGTGTAGCTATTAAGGATACTGATTGATATAACATAACAACACCAATTGGTGCACCAACCAATACAACACCAAACAATGTAAATACAAAACGAATAATACTTTCAAAGGGATGATGCCTGTTTGCTGTAGTGGCATCTACATGGTGATCTGTGTGATGCACCAAATGTATCCTCCATAACAATTTTACCTTATGCTCCGTATAATGCGCTAAGTAAGCACCAAAAAAATCTAATAGCAACACCCCTAAAACAACATAGGCCCAGAAAGGTAATGGAAGCCAATTAATAATGCCAAAATTGGCTTTTACCGTCCAGTCACTAGTTTTTAATAACAGAAAAGCTAATGCAAGATTTATGAGAACTGTTGTTACTGTAAAGAACAAGTTTGGCAAGGCATGTTTCCACTTTTTATACTTAAAAAATACTAAAGGAATAGCGCCTTCTAAGAACCAAAAAAATGAAATTCCACCAACTAAAAGTAGTGATCGGTGCAAAGAAGGTATCGTTTCAAAGTAATGTATAAGTGCTTCCATCTGTTTAAATATATAAAATTAAACCGAAAAGAGCGCTAACAGACACTTACCCAATACGCTTCTTCATTTCCTCTACGATATTATATGCTGCTGGGCATATAGCTACATTTTTAATCGTCAAATTACTAATTTGCTGAAACTTTTTACGATCTGTATGTGGGAATTCCCTACATGCTTTTGGCCGTACATCATAAATAGAACAGTAATTATCTGCCCCTAAAAAGGTACACGGCACCTGTTGTAACACATAATCATTCTCGTCATCTATGCGCAAGTATTGATCTATAAATTGCTGTGGTTTTTGCCTGAAATGTTTTGAAATACGTTCAACATCTGCATTTGTAAATAACGGACCCGTAGTTTTACAACAGTTGGCACATTCCAAACAATCTGTACGTTCAAATTCGTTTTCATGCAACTCTTGCATGAGGTAATCCAAATTTTTAGGTGTTTTCTTCTTTAGCTTAGCAAAGAATTTTTTATTCTCATTCTGCTTGTCTTTTGCAAGCTTCGGGAGTTGCGCAATAAATTCTTTCATTATTTTAACATGCTTAAAGCTGTTTCATACAGGTCTCTACTCCACCCCTCTGAAACCTTAGCAATTTCAGTTGCAAGAATGGGTTGCTTTTCCATGATTGTTTTACCCGTTTCTGTTCCGTAAAAATCATTTACCTCTTTTTTTTGTGCTTCCGTTAATTTTGCTCCATCAGCTACCAACTGTTTCCCTGCATCAGAAGTATAAAATAAATTCATTTTTTTTATTTCCTCGTGTGTAAAATTTTTCTCATATACTGGAGCTAATTGCATCAGTATTTCATTCACATGCTTTTCTTTATTCGCTTCCAAATAATCCCAACCTGTTGCGTTTTCTTCTGTTTTCGGAAACTGGTTCCCTAACATCTTCAATAATTCATCATACGCATAATTGTACTGCTTTGCAGTTCCATTACTCTTAATATACGTCAACACATCTTCTTGAAAAGTAGCTTCTTGTCCGCAGCTTGATAAGGTAATCAATAGAAAAATTGCTGAAATATTTTTTATTAGTTTCATCTGGTCGTGTTTTATTTTTGTTAATGGGTTAAAATGCTGAATTTTGCTGCAAATTACAAATTAAATGCAAACTGATATTTTAGGCGAAGCTGTTTTAGATTTTCAAAATGGAAACTACACTACAGATATTAAAACCTATTCATCATTGGATGAGGAAGATATAATCCCTATTCCCTATTTATTCCGCTCCTATAAAGAAATGCCTTCTTTAGAAAAAAAAGCATTACAACTTGCTAAAGGGGCTATTTTAGATATTGGTTGTGGTGCAGGAAGCCATAGTCTGTACCTGCAAGAAAATGGCAAAAATGTAACTGCTTTAGACGCTTCTAATGGCGCCATAGAAGTTTGCAAAGCAAGAGGCATTAAAAATACTTTGTGTATTAATCTTTTTGAGTATCAAGGTAAAAAGTTTGACACACTCCTTCTTTTAATGAATGGTATAGGTTTAGCTGGTAAGTTAAATCAGGTTAATAAATTTTTTACGCAATTAAAAACATTCCTAAATCCAAATGGTCAAATCCTATTAGACTCAACCGATCTTTTATATATGTTTGACGAAGATGAAGATGGCGGCTATTGGATTCCAGATGTTGAATATTATGGAGAAGTATCGTTTGTAATGGAATACAAATCTAAAAAAAGCGATTCTTTTAACTGGTTATACCTAGATTACAACACATTACAAAGAGCTGCCGTTGCTAATAATTTTAAATGTGAGCTTATAAAAGACGGCGAACATTTTGATTATTTAGCTAAACTTACCTTAAAATAACAATAGTTTTTTTGTAAATACGTTATTTTAGTTGATCGATGATATAATTTGATACATGACGTTATGAAAAAAAGTTTCCCCGTTGTTCTTTTATTAGCCTTATTTATTTTTGTTAATTGCTCTAAAAGTACAAGTACAGACACCGAAAATTCTGGATCCACAGATCCAAACGAAACGGTGAATAAAATCCCAAATTTACAAAGCACGGGAGACTCTGCTAATGATTTTTTATCCAACACAAATTTTGATAAACTTTTAATCGAAATAGGCTATGTAACTGGATTTAAACCAGATGAAACAGCTATTGACGATTTCATTGAGTTTATTAAAGAGACTACTTTTAAAGAAAGCGTTGAGATTCAATACTTAGAATTAAGCTCTTCTGGAAAAGAGAATCTAACGATAAATGAAGTAGATGATATTATCCAAGAAGAAAGAACAGCCTACAATACAGACGACACTTTAGCTCTTTTTATCTATTTTTCTGATGCCCCTTCTGATGAGGATGAACCTGAAGAAGATTTGGTAACTTTAGGAGCTGCGTTTAGAAATACGTCTTTAGTTATTTATGAATCTACAATCATAGATTTAGCAAACAAATCATTTCGTGTAGACATTGCTACTGTTGAAACTGCAACCTTACATCATGAACTTGGGCATTTACTTGGTTTGGTAAATATTGGCACCGAAATGGTGAACCCACATGAAGGTACTTTTACAAATGAAGATGGCATAGAAACACCAAGTCAACACTGTAACCAAGAGGGTTGTTTAATGCTTGCTGAACTAGAGTTTGGAGCCGCAATGAGCAAAATGATTACTGCAAAAAACGGGCAAGTTCCAGAACTTGACACCGAATGTTTATTAGATTTAAAGGCCAATGGCGGAAGATAGTCTAACATAAAAAAAAGTCCAAAAGATCTGTTTTAATAGATTTTTTGGACTTTTTTTTTAATAGCTAAACTTCACGCTATTTTAAGGGATATTTAAATACTTATGCGTTTGTAAAGAAACTTTCCACTTTGGATTTTTCATCACATAATCTACAATAAGTGGCACCATTTTGTCACGAACACTCCATTCTGGTTGTAAATACAAAATACAATCTTTATTCGTTTTGGCAGCTTGTTCTTCTGCGAAGATAAAGTCATGCTTATTAAAAATGATCATTTTTAATTCATGTGCTTCATCGTATATTCTTCCTTCTGGCAATTTATTTTTCTTGGGAGAAAGGCAAATCCAATCCCACTCCCCAGATAGCGGATACGCACCGGAAGTTTCAATATGCGTCTGAAGATTTCTTGCTTTTAGACCCTTTGTTAAAGGTCCCATATCCCAAGTTAGTGGCTCTCCACCTGTTATAACAATGGTATCAGAATATTTTGCTGCATTAGAAATAATAGTTTCCGTAGCTGTTGGCGGGTGCGTATCTGCATTCCAGCTTTCTTTTACATCACACCAGTGGCAGCCAACATCACAACCACCCACACGAATAAAATAAGCAGCGGTGCCTTTATGAAAACCTTCTCCCTGAATTGTATAAAACTCTTCCATTAAAGGCAACATTTCGCCTTTATTGACCAATGCCAACACATCATTATCTACCATCCTGCAAAGATACATTTTACTTCTGAAATTAGCGCATAACAGCCAAATTTGTCCTTACAGAGATCTAAGAAAGATTACATTTTCAAAGTTGCCGAAAAAACCCTTATTTTTATACAAAATTAACTTCAATGAGTACCAAAGACGAATTCCTCTCCTACATAGAGGAAGGCTACAAAACAAAAGGGGAATTTATAACTATGGGATCTGCTATTTTAGAAGGAGAAACCGTAACCAATGCTTTTGTTAAAATACCTTTAAAAACCTTAAACAGACATGGTTTAATTGCAGGCGCAACCGGTACTGGAAAGACAAAAACACTTCAAGTTCTCGCTGAAAATCTTTCAGAAAAAGGCATTCCTGTTATGCTTATGGATTTAAAAGGAGATTTGAGTGGCTTAGCACAACCAAGTCCTGGGCATGCAAAAATTGATGAACGCCATGCTAAAATTGGTATCCCATTTACAGCTAAAGGTTTTCCTGTTGAAATCTTATCGCTTTCTGAGCAAGACGGTGTAAAACTACGAGCAACTGTTTCTGAATTTGGCCCAATTCTACTTTCTAGAATTCTAGACCTTTCTGAAACACAAGAAGGTATTGTTGCTGTAATTTTTAAATATTGCGATGATAACAAATTACCTCTTTTAGATTTAAAAGATTTTAAAAAAGTACTTCAGTATGCTACCGACGGCGGTAAAGAAGAATTTAAAGAAAATTACGGACGTATAAGCACCAGCTCAACAGGTACTATTCTCCGAAAAGTTATAGAATTAGAACAGCAAGGTGCCGAGCTTTTCTTTGGTGAAAAATCATTTGACGTTAATGATTTAACCCGAATTGACGAAAATGGAAACGGCTATATTAACATCTTACGATTAACAGATATCCAAGATCGACCAAAATTATTTTCAACTTTTATGTTGAGTTTATTGGCCGAAATATATAGTACTTTCCCTGAGCAAGGCGATAGTGACAAACCTGAATTAGTGTTGTTTATTGATGAAGCCCATTTAATTTTTGACGAGGCATCAAAAGCACTTATCAACCAGATAGAAAATATTGTAAAACTTATCCGTTCTAAAGGAATCGGAATTTACTTTGTCACACAAAACCCTACAGATGTACCCAATGATGTTTTAGCTCAATTAGGTCTAAAAGTACAGCATGCTTTAAGAGCCTTCACAGCAAGAGATAGAAAAGCCATTAAACTTACTGCCGAAAATTATCCTGAATCTGAATATTACGATACCAAAGAAATATTAACTTCTTTAGGAATAGGAGAAGCATTAATCTCTGCATTAGATGAAAAAGGACGCCCTACACCTCTAGCTGCTACTATGCTAAGAGCTCCTATGAGCCGTATGGATATTTTAACAGACGAAGAATTGAATGTGCTTGTTAAAAAATCTAAATTGGTAAAGAAATATGAAGATATTATTGACCGCGAAAGTGCTTATGAGCTTCTAAATGAGAAAATAGAAAAGGCAGAAGCCCTTGCAGAAGAAGAGAAAGAAAAGCCCAAAACTACACGATCTACTTCAAGAAGCAGAACAAGTACGAGACAAAACCCCATAATAAAAGTACTCACGAGTGCTACATTTATACGAGGAGTTTTAGGCGTCCTAAAAAAAGTAATGCGTTAAAACAAAAATCATTTAAAAAAATAATTCAATCTTACGAATGAAAAAAATATTATCTCTTGCTTTCACAGCAACTTCTTTATTATTCTTAAACTGCGAATCTCTTGATACCAAATTTAAAATCGGCACCGGAGTTATTGGTCAACTTACCAAAGACACCAAGATAACCGATCTTGAAACAATTTATGCGGAAGATTCAATTGTGGCCGAAGATGGTATTCCTAATATAAAATTACAATTAGGGTTAAAAAATGAGATATTAAATGATGATGTTATTGACACCACAAACACTATAAAATCTAATTTTATCTACAATAAGATAGACATCTATGAAAAAGGTGGTAAGCAACTTTTATCGCTAACTCCTACAAGAGATAGTATTCCTAAAATAGAAAATATTAGAATCTACGATCCTCGTTATGTTACAGACAAAGGTATTTCTACCATGAGTACTTTTAAAGATATTAAAGAGAAATACAGCATAAAAAAAATCATTACGTCCATGAATAATGTGGTAATTTTACTTAAAGATTCTGGATTGTATTTTACCATAGACAAACAGGAATTACCCTCTAGCCTTCGGTATGATTCTAGTGCAAATATTGAAGAAGTACAGATTCCTGATGCAGCAAAAATCAAATATATGATGCTTGCCTGGGAATAATAAATAGATAGGCTATAATTACTTTTATAAATAAATTATGTGGCATTTAAAAAATGACTTACATACTAAAATATTTAAAATACCAAAGTAGGAAACTTTAGAATTTAAACAAGCAGTTGAGAACCTTGGAAATAAGGCATTTACTGCTTACTCAGACGGAAACTAAAACAATTTTCGTGTATTAACATTACAATAGCTAAACCGCCACAACCAATTAAAAAAAAAAAAAATGAAGATCATCCTTACGTTTTTCTTTGCTATACTACTTGCTAATTCTTGTAAACCTTCCAATTCTGAATTATTGTATGGGACCTGGAAGCATTCTGAAATTAGAGAGCAAAAAAATGATTATGATATAATGAACATTCAAGAAGGAACCTCTAGCGAAACAATATATACGGAAACGGACTTAAAACAATCAAAAACCGCTACAACAGTTCAAGACTTTTATTTAGTTTTTGATAATGAAACAAACTATATAGAATACAAGGTAGGTATGGGGATGAAATTTGGGTTTAAACTTTCTAACGATACTATTTACAGCAATGGCGAACCAGAATTTAAAATAGTCTCCGTTACCAATAAAGTACTGAATTTAAAAAAACTGAAAACAGGAAAACCAGTAAATTATATAAAGTCTAATGATGATTTATCTAAATTCGAGATACTTAACTAAATACTTACAACAAATCATGGGGCTTGAACTTGTTTATTAATTCCCTGATTTTTTTAAAAAAAATGGCTTTTAAAAATGAAAGTTTTGGTAAAGTAATAAATCAAATTATTTATGATGATGAAAAAATATACCATTCAAAAATCGCCTTTTATAGTACCTACTACCGACGGTAAAAGAATAGAAGAACATTTTGGTAAAACAAGCAAAGGTGGCGACCAGTTGAGCGTTGCACACATGATTGCTCCTCCAGGATGGAGTGAACCTTTTCAAACACCAGAATTTGATGAGTACACGTATATCATCAAAGGGAAAAAACAATTCAGTATTGACAACGAGACTATTATTTTAGAAGCCGGACAGTCTATAAAAATAGAAAAGAACACACGTGTTCAATATGCTAATCCGTTTGAGCAAGAATGTGAATATCTAGCCATCTGCCTACCTGCTTTTGATTTCACAAAAGTTCATAGAGAAGATTTATAATGAAAAAAATACTCAATAAATATATCCCTTTATTTTACGGTAGCTATTTTAACTCTGTTGCTTTAGTATCAAAGGAGAAAGCCGCTAAAAAAGCATTCAAACTATTTTGCTCCCCCCGAAAAGGACGAGTCTTAGAGCATCAGAAAGAATTTCTTGACCACGCAAAAAGCGAAACCATTTCAACTGAAGGGGTTGATCTGCAAACCTACAAATGGAAGGGCTCTAAAGAAACAGTATTATTGCTTCATGGTTGGGAAAGTAACGTATATCGCTGGAGGAATTTAATTGCTTTTTTACAAAAAGAAGATTATGATATTATCGCATTTGATGCACCAGGGCAAGGTTATTCATCTGGAAGCATTCTTAATGTGCCTTTATACACACTTTGTACGGAAAAAATTATCGCTACTCATAATCCAAAATATATTATTGGCCACTCCATGGGGGGAATGACCATGATGTATAATCAATATAAGCACCCAGATAACTCCATTCAAAAGTTTATTTCTCTTGGTTCGCCCTCCGAGCTTTCTGAAATTGTAGATGACTACCAAAATTTATTAAAATTCAACTCCGTTGTAAAGAATAGTCTAAACAATTACTTTAAACATAATTTTAATTTTACAATTGACGAGTTTTCTATTGCTGAATTTTCTAGAAACATTACTAAAAAAGGATTAATTATACATGATGAGTTTGATAAAATAGCCCCTTACAGTGCCGCAGAACGCATCCATAAAAATTGGAAAAACAGCAGGTTAATAAAAACGCAAGGCTTAGGGCATTCTTTGCATCAAGAAGAAGTAAATAATGAGATTCTTACATTTCTTAAATCGGAATAAAATACTATTTTTAAAATAAAAAATTATGTCAGCAGTTACTCCTTTTCACATTGCAATACCCGTGCATAACCTAGCAGAATGTAGAACGTTTTATCGTGATGTATTAAATTGTGAAGAAGGTCGTAGCAGTGACCAATGGGTAGATTTTAATTTATTCGGACATCAATTAGTGATCCACTACAAACCAAAAACTACCAAGGAAGAAATGCACCACAATCCTGTTGATGGCCACGATGTTCCTGTTCCTCACTATGGCGTTGTTTTACCATGGGAGGTCTTCCAAAGTTTTTCTGAAGAATTAAGAACAAAAGGAGTGAAATTTATCATTGAACCCTATATAAGATTTCAAGGTTTGGTTGGAGAACAAGCAACCATGTTTTTCTTAGATCCTGCAGGTAATGCTTTAGAGTTTAAAGCCTTTAAAGACATGAAACAATTGTTTGCTAAATAAGACCTACTTAAAAGTAATTGTAAACGTTGTACCTACATTTACAGCACTGGTCACGGCTATTTCCCCTCCCATTTCCGTAATATGGCTATGCACCAAATACAAACCAACTCCTTTACTGTCTTTTGTTGAATGAAAGCGTTGGTTAAGATTAAAAATCTTACCCTCTACTTCATCCATATTAAAACCTAGTCCATTATCCGAAAAGACTACTGTTTGTTTACCCGCTACAATTCTAGATTCAATATTTAGTACAGGAAAAACATCAGGCCTAGCATATTTAATGGAATTTGTAATTAAATTCAGATAAATACTCTCCATAAAATTTCTATTAAACAAGAGCTCATCAAAAGCTGAAAAATTGGTTACTATTTTAGCTTTTGAGTCATGAATCAATGCACTAATTGAAGACTGAACTATGCGTGCTATTTTTGAAAGTGAAATTAATTCACGAGAAGATTCTAGCTGCTCTGTTTCTGTCAATGAATCTACATAATTATTTAAAGAGTCTTTAAGACCTTCTGTTGATCTACTTATCAGATCAAAAACCTGAAGCGTTTCTGGATCCGTAATTTTACTTACATCTAAAATATTACATAAGGTAAGTAGGTTGTTAACGGGAGATCTTAAGTCGTGGGAGGTTTTAAAGTTTAGATTTTTAAGGTTTTTATTCTTTTTATCTAAAGAGAGTAAGTGCACTGCTCGTTCTGATTCTAATTTTTTCTTGTAGGTGATATTTTTTGCTATGGCGTAAATTAAGCGCTCATCTGGCAGCGGTATTGCTGTCCAATCCAACCAAATGATGTTGCCCGATTTGCTCACATACCTGTTCTCGAAATTCAGTAACGGAAGGCTCTTTTTTAAATTTTTTCTATTTGAAGCTGTCCTTAACCGATCTTCCTCGTAAATAAAATCACTTATTTTCCTAGAAAGTAATTCTTCTTTTGAATACTCTAAGAGATTTATTAATGCCGGATTTATTTTCTTAAAATACCCATCGTACCCCGCTATACAAAGCAGATCACGTGACACTTCAAAAAAAGGCTCTAGGCTATATGGCATTAATTTTTATACGTTAGTAAAAACTATTGAGGCCTAAGATTAAACCTCAATAGCTAACAAAATACCTTCTGATTTATTTTCTACTTCTATGACGATCGCGCGCCAACAACGTATTTTTAAGAAGCATTGCAATCGTCATAGGCCCCACCCCACCTGGAACAGGAGTAATGAAACTCGCTTTTTTACTTACATTCTCAAAATCTACATCTCCTGTAATATAGTATCCTTTTTCATAAGAATCATCTGCGACCCTTGTAATACCCACATCTATAATTACCGCATCGTCTTTAATCATTTCTGCTTTCAAGAATTTAGGAACTCCTAATGCAGAAATTACAATATCTGCTTGAGAAATAATTTGAGTAATGTTCTTCGTATGGCTGTGTGTTAAAGTTACCGTTGAATTTCCTGGCCACCCTTTTCTTCCCATTAAAATACTCATAGGTCTCCCTACAATATGACTCCTACCAATAACTACGGTATGCTTCCCTTTAGTATCTACATTATAACGTTCTAAAAGCTCTAATATTCCAAAAGGAGTTGCCGGAATAAACGTACTCATATCTAAAGCCATTTTACCAAAATTCATAGGATGAAAACCATCTACGTCTTTATCTGGATCTACAGCCAACAATACCTTTTGAGTATCTATTTGTGGAGGTAATGGCAATTGTACGATAAACCCATCTATATCCTCGTTTTTATTTAATTCTTCAATCTTATTTAAAAGCTCTAGTTCTGATGTTGTACTTGGCATTCTAACCAAAGTAGATTCAAAACCAACTTTTTCACAAGACCTAACTTTACTACCAACATAAGTTAAACTTGCACCATCACTACCCACTAATATCGCCGCTAAATGAGGTACCTTCTCCCCTTTTTCGCGCATTTTAGCAACCTGAATTGCAATCTCTTCTTTTATTTCGTTGGATACTTTTTTCCCGTCTAATATTTCCATGGTATGGGTTACTTCGTTTATTAAGTAGTTATCTTAAGTTGTCTATTGTTATTGCATGCCTTTCATAGCACCCATCATTTGCATCATCTTCTTACCGCCACCACCTTGCATCATTTTCATCATTTTACTCATCTGATCAAACTGCTTTAACAATTGGTTTATTTCTTGAATAGATCTTCCACTACCTTTAGCAATACGTTTTTTTCTACTCGCATCTAATTTTGCAGGCGTTGCTCTTTCAAATGGCGTCATAGAATGAATAATAGCTTCTACATGCTTAAAAGCATCATCATCTATATCTAGACCTTTTAATGCTTTTCCTGCACCAGGAATCATCCCCATAAGGTCTTTAATGCTACCCATTTTCTTAATTTGCTGAATCTGACTTAAAAAGTCATCAAAACCAAACTGATTTTTAGCAATTTTCTTTTGAATTTTACGACTCTCTTCTTCATCAAACTGCTCTTGCGCTCTTTCTACCAGTGATACAACATCACCCATACCCAAGATACGTTCTGCCATACGTGCAGGATAGAATACATCAATAGCATCCATTTTCTCACCCGTACCAATAAATTTAATTGGTTTATTTACAACAGACTTAATAGAAATAGCAGCACCACCACGAGTATCTCCATCTAATTTAGTAAGGATAACCCCATCAAAATTTAATATATCATTGAAGGCCTTTGCTGTATTTACTGCATCTTGCCCTGTCATAGCATCTACTACAAACAAGGTTTCTTGAGGCTGAATTGCTTTGTGAATGTTAGCAATTTCATTCATCATTTCTTCATCTACAGCTAAACGACCAGCAGTATCAATGATCACTACATTATGACCATTTGCTTTTGCATATGCGATACCTGCTTTTGAAATTGCCACAGGATCTGTATTCCCTCGGTCAGAAAACACCTCAACACCTATTTGGTCTCCTACTACAAGCAACTGATCAACTGCCGCAGGGCGGTAAACATCACAAGCTACTAATAATGGCTTTTTAGTTTTTTTAGTTTTTAGATAACTCGCAAGTTTCCCAGAAAAAGTAGTTTTTCCAGAACCCTGCAAACCAGACATTAATATTACAGAAGGGTCTCCAGATAAATTAATTCCTTCAACATCACCCCCCATTAACTCAGTAAGCTCATCCTTTACCAACTTTACCATTAACTGGCCTGGCTGCAACGCTGTTAAAACGTCTTGACCTAGCGCTTTTTCCTTTACCGTATTGGTAAAATCTTTCGCTATTTTAAAATTGACATCAGCATCTAGTAAAGCTCGTCGAACCTCTTTTAAAGTTTCTGCAACATTAATTTCTGTGATTTGACCATGCCCTTTTAGAACATGAAGTGCTTTATCTAACTTTTCGCTTAAATTATCAAACATAGTATTACCTTAATTATCAAGTGTTGCAAATTTAATAATAACAATGGGAAGTCTGAAGTTAGATTGAAAAAATATATGCACAAAAAAAAGGCAGCTTTTTTACAGCTGCCCATTTTCAAATCTGAAACCTAAATTCTTAGTTACATGTTTTGGTTAAAAGAAGTGTTTCTTCTCCTCTTTTTATTTTAAATAAATTATCTGCACATTCTATTACAGTCCATTCGCCTTCATAATTAGCTAAGGCCATAGTCAGGTTATTAAATTTCAAGACAGCACCAGATAGCTCCCAATTCCCTTCTTCAACCACTACTTCACTGGTATTATACACATGAATATTCTCATTAGAAAAATCAATATCTAGCGCATCAAAGAAAGTACCATCAAGATTTGAAACTGTCCATCTACAAGATTGTATGACATCATAAATATATGCCTCTTCACAAACTGTACTGAGATCCTCACAATCTCTTAGCAACACATTTTCGTATATTAACTCGGTTTCGTTGTAAATTTCTATACTTAATTGTGTGTTAGAACTCGCTAAAACTTTCCATCTTTCAGCAATCAACTCTTGATTTACATTGTAAAACACGATAGAATTATTAACTATTGCCCAAGTGGCATAGGTATCTATCTCAAATAAATCTCCGTTTTCGTCTACAAACTTTACAGCTCCGTTTTCTAAAAACTTGATTGTATATAATCCAATACTTGAACTACTAGGAACAGCAAACTTCCATTTACATTCTTCTAATAAAACTTCCAACTCGTCATTTGAGTTGTTATCAGGTAACTCACAATCTTTTTTAAGGATAATTCTATCGCCATCACTTTCAAAAAGCTTTATTCTACCCGCTTCCAATTCATACACAGACCATTCTAGAGAAAAATCTACAAGCTCATAAAATTCTAAGTTCAAGAAAACTCCATCATCATTGGCACTAGTGCTCCAAGTACCTTCAAAAATGTTCCCTACACTATTATATACTTCTACAGTACCATCTGCTGTAAAATTCATGGTATACGCAAAATATTGTTCTGTTTGATATTGATTGTATCTCTTTACTTCTTTTACTAAAAAGCCACAGTCTACTAAATAAGCATCTAATTCTTCCTTACTAAAATCATCATCATTATAATCGTCATCATCATCTTCATCACAAGAATCTTTAGCATTACTTAAAGCTAAGGCTAACTCTTCATTAGAATTTACAGTGATTATTGTTTCATCATATAGTTTTAGGGAAACAGGGAAATTTAAACTTACCACATCATTATCACCTAAATCATTGAAGAAAAACCTCAACTCTTTATCACTTTCTACGGCAACACTTCCTGTTTGCTGGCTATTCGTATCATAGGTAAAAAAGGTTAATGGATATACAAAATCAATACATTCTATATCATCATCAGCACCATTCTCAATACAGTCATTTGCTAATTCTCGCAAAGCATCTGCATTTGAAATTTCAATTTCGGTATAATCTGATAAGGTAATTTTTATAGGAAATACAATAGTAAGAAGGTCACTATCATCTTCTAATTGATCAAAAATAGTTTCAATTAATTTTAAATCTTCGATAGAATCTATCGTTAATTCTAAGCCATTTACCATAACGCTATATGGAAATTGAACCGCTAAACAACTAGAGCCATCTACAATATTATCATACGAACCATCTTTCGCAGACGTATCTGTAATTAACTTAGCAGTGCTAGAACTTGCTGTAATTGTTGACTGTTCTTCAGAATCTGGAAGCTCTTCAAATTCTTCTTGACAAGAAGAAATAAATAATGCACTTACCAATAGGCCTATAAATGCAAAATTTTTAAATACCTTTTTCATAATGATTTGGTTTTCTGTTATTATACCATTAAAACAACTCACGTTTAAAAAACCCTACCAAAACTTTTAATTATTTTTAAAATACCTTTGAAAAATACTTTTTGATAATTGATTGATGGATACACCAAAACAAAACGTTTGTGAGGAGCAAGTTTATAATGAGTTATTTAAAACCAATTCTAAAACGGTCTTTAACTACATATATTATAAATATGGGAATGAAGAGAAAGCCTATGACGTTGTACAAGAAGCTTTTATAAAACTTTGGGAAAATTGCAAAAAGGTAGCTCCAGAAAAAGCAAAATCGTTTGTATATACGGTTGCCAATAATTTGTATTTGAATGTCATTAAAGCAGAAAAAGTACGCTTCAAACATGCTAAAGAAACTTTAGAAGTTACCCACGAGTCTCCTGAATTTCTCCTTGAAGAAAAAGAATTTAAAATAAAGCTTGAGCACGCCTTATCAGATTTACCAGAAAACCAACGCAGCACCTTTTTATTGAATAGGATTGATGGAAAAAGATACAAAGAAATTGCAGAAATGGAAGGTGTGAGTTTAAAAGCCATTGAAAAAAGAATGCATCTAGCACTAAAATCATTACGAGAAAAAATTGACGGAATATAATTTTGGTTGATAGTTGATAGTTGATAGTTGATAGTTGATAGAAAATAAAAAAAATAAGTAGGGTTTTTACCTCACTAACTGTTATAAGAATATAAAGCATAAATTATGCAAGAGAATTACTTAGCCAAATGGCTCAATAATGAATTATCGGACACGGAACTCGAAGCCTTTGAAAAGTCTGACGAGTATACTGCGTATAAAAAAATAGCAAGTGTATCTAGTACCCTAGAAGCTCCTGAATTTGATGTTGAAAAAGCATTGGCAGAAAGTAAACTAGGACGCACTACTTCTAAAGGGAAAGTTATAAAGCTTAATCCTTTTAAGAAATTTACAAGTATTGCTGCAGCTATTGTGCTTTTCATTGCTGGAGCCTATTTCTTTATAAATACGAATGAGCAGATAGAAACAGCCCTAGCACAAACAGAACTTATTACATTACCTGATGCTTCAGAGGTTGTTTTAAATGCCGATTCAAAAATAGAATACAGCATAAAGAATTGGGATAAAAAGAGGCATCTTACCCTTAACGGAGAAGCTTATTTTAAAGTTGCCAAAGGGAAAAAATTTACAGTAGAAACTTCTGCAGGAACCATTCAAGTATTAGGAACACAATTTAACATTACAAACAGACCTAACTATTTTAAAGTCACTTGTTTTGAAGGTTTAGTAAGTGTTACTCATAAAAATGAAACTATAAAATTACCCGCAGGAACTTCATTCCTAGTTCTAAATGATCAGATTATTTCAACAGAAGCACCTAAAACAAATAAACCTTCTTGGATTGACAACGAAAGTACCTTTACAAGTATTCCATTAACTTTTGTTTTAGCAGAATTAGAACGCCAATACAACATTAGCATTATATCAAATACTATAGATACGAATACTTTATTCACAGGAACGTTCACTAATAAAAATATAGACTCAGCATTAAAAAGTATTTGTGTTCCAAATAACATAACATATGCACTAGAAGGGAATAAAGTGATTTTACATGCTAAAAACGCAGAATAGTACCTTAACTCTCTTTTTAATTGCTGTAGTATTCTTCTCTTCCTTAAGTATTTCAGGGCAAGAAGATAAGGCTACACAGATTTCACTTAGAAGCTATTTAAATCAAATAGAAAAAAACTTTTCTGTAAAATTTTCATTTGCAGATAACACTATTAATAGCATTTTAATTCATTCTCAAGAATTTAATGAGCTGGAGGCTGCCATTCAGTACATTGAAACAGAAACACCTTTAGATTTAAAAAAAATAGATGCCCGATACTATACTATTTCTAAAAGTATGCTTTCTATTTGCGCTAAAGTTTTAGATAATTTTGAGCAAAACACCTTGCGTAATGCGAGCATTAAAGTTTTAGAACAAGGCATTTCTACCATTACTGACGACAGCGGAAATTTCTATTTAAACAACATTCCTAAGGCATCCATTATTGAAATTAGACATGTTGGTTTCAAACCCTTATTCATTAAGGCAGAAGAACTAGAATACCGCGAAGTTTGCAAGACCCTTTTGTTGGCTCAAAATATTCAACAATTAGAAGAAGTTATTATCTATAAATTTTTAACCACTGGATTAGAAAAACAAGATGACGCGAGTATTGTTTTGAACACTGATGATTTCGGGATTCTCCCAGGTCTAATAGAGCCAGATGTTTTACAAACCATACAAGCACTACCCGGAATAAAGAGTATAGATGAAACGGTTTCTGATATTAATGTTCGCGGCGGTACTAACGACCAAAATTTGATACTTTGGGAAGGTATAAAAATGTATCAATCCGGGCATTTCTTTGGCTTGATATCTGCTTTTAACCCGTACCTAACAGATAAAGTTACACTTATAAAAAACGGTTCAAGTGCTGCTTTTGGAGATGGCGTAAGTAGTATTTTAGATATGCGCACAAAGAACACCATTACCAACGAACTATATGGTGGCGCAGGAATTAACCTATTAAGTGGTGATGCTTACGGACAAATCCCCCTCAAAGAGAATCTAGCATTTCAGTTTTCAGGGAGACGCTCCATTACAGATCTTTTAAATACACCTACATACAACCAGTTTTACGAAAGAGCTTTTCAAGACACCGAAATTAGAGGCAATGAACCTAACCAGGAAAATATCGTTAGACATGAAGACTTCTATTTTTATGATTTTACGGGGAAATTATTATATGACATTTCCCAGAAACATAAAGCGCGTGTCAGTTTTATCGCCATAAATAACTTATTAGAATACACCGCATTAAACACCAATACTACAGAAACGACCAATAGTAAATTAATGCAGACTAACTTTTCTATAGGCGGTTACCTAAAAAGCACATGGAGTTCTAATTTCTCCACGCAATTAAATGCTTATTACACTTCTTATCATCTAGATTCAGAAAATTTTACTTCTGAAAACGACCAACAATTACTTCAAAATAACGAAGTTTTAGAAACTGCCGTTCAGCTAGAGTCTAACTACAATTTCTCTGAGCTATTAGCTTGGGAAAATGGATACGAGTTTAAAGAAGTAGGCATTATAAACTTAACGAATGTAACGCAACCCCCGTTCCGAAGTAATGTAAAAGGGGTTATTAGAACGCACGCTTTATTTTCAGAACTTACCTACGCCTCTGAAAATGAAAAACTTTGGGCTAGAGCGGGTGTACGTGCAAACTACATTGAAAATTTAGCAACCTTTGAAAAACTCATTCTAGAACCACGTTTAAACGTAAACTATAAAGTAGCCCGTAATTTTAAGGTTGAGCTGCAAGGTGAGTTTAAGAATCAGACCACAAACCAAATCATTGATTTGAAACAAAATTTTCTAGGAATTGAAAAAAGAAGATGGGTTTTATCTAATGAAGAAGATTTACCTATTACCCGAAGTAAACAAGTTTCCTTGGGCTTAAATTATGACAAAAACAAAATCTATATTGGCTTAGAAGGGTTTTATAAATATGTAAATGGCATTAGCACTACCACACAAGGTTTTCAGAATGAAGATCAATTTAATGGAGAAATTGGGGAATATGCCGCTAGGGGATTTGAATTTTTAATTAACCAAAAAACAAAAAACCTTAGTAACTGGTTGACCTATACGTATAATAAAAATGATTACACATTTGATTTGTTAAGTCCCACTACATTTCCTAATAATTTAGACATTAGACACACTATCACTTTTGCAAGCACTTATACCTATCAGAATCTAAAATTAGGTCTTGGTCTTAATTACAGAACAGGAAGGCCGTATACGAAGCCACAAGAAGACGGCAACCCTATAAACACCTTTGTTTTTCCGAGTACTATAAATTACGAAGACGCTAATAACAGTAGATTACCAGAATACCTAAGAGTAGATGCATCTGCTATTTATGATTTTAAAATTAATCGAAATATAAAAGCATCGGTTGGCACATCGCTATTAAATTTGTTAGACCATAAAAATATTTTGAATAGATATTACCGATTGAATGACCAAGATGAAATAGAAACCATCGAAAGTGTTTCGTTAGGGATTACCCCAAACTTTAGCTTTCGAATGTTCTTTTAACTACACTTCAAAAGGCTTATGAAAATCAAAATTCAACATCTTTCTTAAGATCAAATAAATTTCAGGAAATTCTTGTCTAAATTCTAAAGGTGTTTCTACATAATTTTCTACGGCCACAGCAAAAAATTCTTGAATATTTGCTTTGCTATAGGCTCTAAAATATGAGCTCTCTTCAAATTTCTGTTGAAATAGCACGGAATCATATACAGCAGCTAACAAATCCATCTGCTTACGAAAATTTCTGTTTTCAAAATTTCGTTCTAAAATAGCATTAAAACTTAAGGCATGTGCAAACTCATGAACCCCTAAGTTTTTATTGTCGTTAGGAATTTCAAAACCTTGTTTTACGTGTGCTGCAGAAAAAACAATAGTTTTTAATCCCGGGTTATATTCTCCTATATGGTTCCGGCGGTTTAGTTTAGAAAAATATTGATTTGGATAAATAATTAAGCGCTCTATTGCAGGAATTTTATACCTTTTAAAACCTAGCGTTAAAATTGTGGCCGTAGCGCTTAATAGCAAAGCCATATCTTCTTGTCTTGGGGTTATCCCATGAAAGATAAATTGCTTATCTCTTCGAAACCGAAGCAGACGATATTCAAATTTCTGTTTTTGCTGATTGGATAGTTTTTTGTAAACCGGAAAATTATTGAGAATAATTTTCTTTTCAGAAATGGTAAGCGGTGCTAATCTAGAAAAATTATGCTGATATGTATCTCGAATGAGATATAAGAAATATGTGGCAAATGCAATGACAAACAAAACAGGAATCCACATATTTCTTAGCTTAAACTACATACGCTCAGGAACTTCTATTCCTAACAATTTAAATGAAGATTGAATAACCTCACTCACTTTTTTAGACAATTGCACTCTGAATGCTTTCTTATTTTCATCTTCTTCTCCTAAGATAGATACATTTTGGTAGAATGAGTTAAACTCTTTTACCAAGTCATACGTATAATTCGCTATTAAAGCCGGACTGTAATTAGCGGCCGCTAACTGAATAGCTTCAGGATACCCCTGTAGTTGTTTTATTAATTCTTTCTCCTTTTCATGAAGCGCTGTTAACCCATCAAAACCATTCAAACTTAACTCTTCTGCTTTACGTAGAATAGATTGAATTCTTGCATAGGTATACTGTATAAACGGCCCCGTATTTCCCTGAAAATCTACAGATTCTTCAGGATTAAATAAGATTCGTTTTTTAGGATCTACTTTTAAAATGTAATATTTTAAAGCACCTAAGCCAATCATTTTATATAAACTTTGCTTTTCAGCATCAGAATAATCTTCTAGCTTTCCTAATTCTTGAGAAATTTCACCTGCAGTAGTCGTCATATCTTGCATTAAATCATCTGCATCTACAACTGTACCTTCTCTACTCTTCATTTTTCCGCTTGGTAAATCTACCATCCCATAACTTAAATGGAATAAATTTTCTGACCAAGAGAAACCTAATTTCTTTAAGATTAAAAACAATACTTTAAAATGATAATCTTGTTCATTCCCTACGGTATACACCATACCACTCACCTCAGGATGATCTTTTACACGCTGTATAGCAGTACCTATATCCTGAGTCATATACACTGCAGTACCATCAGAACGCAATACAATCTTCTCATCTAGACCTTCATCTGTCAAATCTATCCAAACGCTACCATCGTCTTTTTTAAAGAAAACACCTTTTTCTAAACCAGCTGCAACAACATCTTTTCCTAATAAATAGGTATCACTCTCATAATATAAGGTATCAAAATCTACTCCTAAATTCTTATAAGTAACTTCAAAACCAGCATAAACCCATTGGTTCATAGTCTTCCAAAGTGTAACCACTTCTTCATCTCCTGCCTCCCACTTTAAAAGCATTTGTTGTGCTTCTAATAATATTGGCGCTTGTTTTTCTGCAGCTTCTTTAGCTAAACCACCCGCTATTAAATTGGCAATTTCTTCTTTGTATGCTTTATCAAAAGCTACATAGTAATTACCAACCAACTTATCCCCCTTTAAACCAGTACTTTCAGGAGTTTCCCCTTTTCCAAACTTCTGCCAAGCCAACATACTTTTACAAATATGGATCCCTCGGTCATTAATAATTTGGGTTTTGTATACTTTTTTACCTGAGGCTTTTAATATTTCCGCAACGGAATAACCTAATAAATTATTTCTGATATGCCCTAAATGCAATGGCTTGTTTGTGTTTGGTGATGAATATTCTACCATCACAGCATTTGCTGTATCCGGAGCTACATGACCAAAAGTTACATTTGCATCAATGGCTTTAAAATCTGCCAAGTAATATGCATCACTAATCACAAGATTTAAGAACCCTTTGATGACATTAAACCCAGTAACTTCAGCAACCTCTTCTACCAAATAAGCACCAATTTCGTTACCAATTTGTACCGGATTGCCTTTTACAACACGTAGCATTGGAAACACAACGATAGTGATATCTCCTTCAAAATCTTTGCGTGTTGGTTGAAATTCAACCGATGGTAATTCTGCTTTAAATAATGTTGAAACCGCTTCTTTAACCTTGGTTTCTAATACGTTCTGGATATTCATGATTATTTGACTTATCAATTTGCAAAACTAAACATTTTTTGTCCTTTTAATAGTATATTAAGATTTAAACCACTCGTAATAGCTTAACTTTATAAGAAATATTACATCATGATAGATTTTCAAAAAGTATTTGCGCAGATTGATTCTCCTAGCTTAAGGAAAATAGCTACATCATTAGCCTCTTTTTTTAATGATTTAGTACAATCATTTTGTAATGACAAAGACGGTTCTGGTAAAAAAGTACAGTATTTAGCACAACGTGTTGACGGTAAAAAAGTACCTGTTAATAGAAAATTATAACCTATGCTTGTTAATGTATCGTACAATAACAAAGAGGTAACCCGAAAAGTAGATGATTTAGTAGGCAAACCTTTTCCATTAAAAGAACGGTGGGCTATGAAAGGCATAGGCTCACCTAAATTATTTATTACCGAAACCAGTATTGAGATTCGTAATTTACTACTACTTGATAACAATACTGATTCTTGTAATGTAGAATTACGTCCAAAAGGAATAATCGTTCGGTTTCGATCTTTATTAGAAACTTTCGCATTGGTAATCCCCTACTATAAACTATCTATTTATAAAGGAGATTTTGCGGTATATTCCATTTTTAAAGATCACTATTTCATTAAAGTCAAATCGGACACAAAAGCAATTCAAAATTATTTTAAAAAAATTCTAGATTATAAAATCGAAAATACACCTACTTCCATAACAGACCTTTAAACCCAATCTTTATGAAAATACTACTCACAGGTGCAAATGGCTATATTGGTATGCGATTATTACCACAGCTTCTGGAGTTAGGTCACGAAGTTGTTTGTGCCGTTAGAGACGAAAGTCGCCTATCCGTAGACAAAGAAACTAGAGCTCAAATTGAAGTTATAGAATTAGATTTACTAAATAATTTTTCATCTGGTAAGATTCCCCAAGATATTGATATTGCTTATTTTTTAATACACTCTATGAGTTCTTCTACTCAGGATTTTGACAAACAAGAAGCAATAACTGCACATAACTTTAACGCCTATATGGCAGAAACAAAAGTGCAACAAGTTATCTACTTAAGCGGAATTGTCAATGACAAAGAGCTCTCTAAACATTTGAGTTCTCGTAAAAATGTTGAAGACATTCTTTACCAAGGCGCTTTTAACCTTACGGTTCTAAGAGCCGGAATTATTGTAGGTTCGGGAAGTTCTTCTTTTGAAATTATACGGGATTTATGTGAGAAATTACCTTTTATGATTACTCCAAAATGGGTCCTTACAAAAACACAACCCATTGCCATTAGAGATGTTATTTCTTATTTAACAGGGGTAATTGGTAACGAAAAAACATATAACGATTCTTTTGATATTGCTGGCCCCAATGTATTAACGTACAAAGAAATGCTACATCAATATGCAAAAGCCCGTGGCTTCAAGAACTGGATTGTAACGGTACCGATCATGACGCCTAAACTCTCCTCTTATTGGTTATATTTTGTCACTTCTACGTCCTATAAGCTTGCCATAAACCTTGTGGATAGTATGAAAATGGAGGTTGTCGCGAAAGATCAACGTTTACAAGATATCCTACATATAACCCCTTTCTCTTACAGCGAGGCGATTGATATGGCGTTCAAAAAAATTGAACAAAATTTAGTTGTAAGTAGTTGGAAAGATAGTATGGTTAGTGGGCGCTTTCGGAAGAATTTAGAAAAGTATATTCAAGTACCTAAATATGGGGTGCTTACAGACAAGAAATCAATGAAACTTGATGATCCTGAATTAGCATTTCAAAACATCTGGAAAATTGGTGGAGAGACAGGCTGGTATTATGCCAATTGGTTGTGGAAAATAAGAGGCTTTATGGACAAACTTTCTGGCGGTGTAGGATTACGACGCGGAAGAACACATCCTGACAAAATTTATACTGGCGATGCGCTCGATTTTTGGCGTGTACTGCTGGCCGATAAAAAGAACAAACGATTGCTCTTATTTGCCGAAATGCGCTTACCAGGTGAGGCTTGGTTAGAATTTGAAATTGACCAAAGTAATGTATTGCATCAAACAGCGACTTTTAGACCTCGCGGACTTAGAGGTAGATTATACTGGTATAGTATTTTACCCTTTCACTTTTTTATTTTCGGTGGAATGCTTCGAGGAATTGCGACAAAAAAATAGCAACTAATTTGAAACTAAAAGCACTATTAAAGAATCCATTACTGACTGTATCTGTTGGTATTCTCTTAATCTTATCTTTGATCGCATTTTTCGCTACAGAAACGAGCTATGCTATAATTAGTGATTGGTCCTTATGGGTACGCACTTATTTTGGCTACTTTTATTTGTATTTAGGGCTAGCTTGCGTACTATTCTTACTTGCAATAGCATTTTCTCCATTAGGTAAAATAAAGCTGGGTAAAACGGACGCAAAACCGGAATACTCTTTATGGTCTTGGATTGCTATGTTGTATAGTGCAGGAATGGGAGCCGGTATATTACTGAGAGCAGTACAAGAGCCAATTTACATGCAACAGAATCCGCCTTTTTCCTCAGGTTTAGCACCAGAAATTCTCGCCTTAGAATTTACGTTTTACCAATGGGGTTTTACAGCGTGGGCCTTTTATGGTTTGTTTGCCATGGTTATTGCTCACACATTATTTGTTCGAAATAAAAAAACTTTAATTAGCGAAACCGTTTCTAATACCATACCTAATAAGCGCCTATTATACGGGATTGACATTCTTACGATACTCACAACTATATTTGGGTTAATAGCTGCAATTGGTTTAGGAACCACTCAAATAAAGGGCGGTATTAATCATGTTTTCAAAGGCGATTTCAACTTAAGTCTAACAATCATACTCACCACCGTCATTGTAATTGTAGCAGCTTATAGTGCATGGAGGGGTGTAAATAAAGGCATAAAAATTATATCGAAACTAAATATAATAATTGCCTTAAGTCTGCTCGTATTTACGTTTATATTTAGTGATGTTCAGTTAATTACCACTAACTTTTTTAAAGCCACCTATTACTACATTGTAGATTTCATCCCTTTAAGTCTAGCTTTAGGAAGCTACAATCCTGGAATGAATTTCTTATCTGATTGGACTTTTTATTATTGGGCTTTTTGGCTGGCATGGGCACCATTTACTGGAATTTTTATTGCAAGAATATCAAAAGGAAGAACTCTTAGACAACTCCTATTAGGCGTTTTAATCATCCCGTCTTTAGGAACATTTTTCTGGTTCTCTGTATTCGGAACTTCTGCTTACCAGCTCGTAGAAGCTTGGGGAAGTTATAACAATGAATTCGGAAATGTATTTTCTTCCATTTTCGTGTTCTTTGAGCACTATCCTTTGTCTTTTGTTTTAAACATAATAACACTCTTTTTATTGGCTAGCTTTTTAGTTACCTCTGTAGATTCTGCGGTTTTTGTATTGAGCATGTTTACAGACAGTGGCAAAAAGAACCCGAGTAAAAAACACAGAATGTTATGGTCTGTAATTATTCTGATTGCCACTATTGCTTTATTAGTTTTAGGCGATGTAAAGCCTGAAATAGATGTGCTTACTGCTGTTCAGAAACTATTAATAATAACCTCCTTACCGTTTGCTTTTTTTAGCATATTTATGGCATGGGTGTTTTTAAAAGATGTCTTGAAAAAAAAGTAGCATTTACTTCTTAGGCAAAAATACTTCTGCCATCATACAACGTGCACTACCACCCCCACAAGTTTCAATAGTATTTAATGAACTATGAATGATTTCAGAATGCGCAGTAATGGCTTTTAGTTGTTCTGGTGTTAAACTAGTATAAGCAGCAGAACTCATCACTAAATAACGCTTGTCGTCTGCTCCTAATACTTGAAGCATATTCCCTGCAAATTGATGCATTTGCTGTTCCGTAATTCTAATAATTTCTTTACCGTCATTATGTAAATGGTCTAGAACATTTTTGCGCTCTTTTTTATCATCAATAGTATCTGCACAAATGATAGCAAATGTTTCTGCTACTGCCATCATTACATTGGTATGGTAAATTGGCATACGTTTCCCGTCTACAGATTGATTGGCTGTAAAAATCACTGGAAAATAATCAAAGTCCTCACAGAATTCTATAAACAACTCTTCATCTGCTCTGCCGGACAATGCACAATAGGCTCTTTTATTCGCTCTGTCCAAGGAAATACTACCGGTTCCTTCTAGAAAAAAATCATCTTCTTCTGCGGAAGTATAATCAACAACATCAGTTATAGTAAAACCTTCTTCCTCTAAAATATCTAAGATATCCTCACGCCGTTCATTTCTTCTATTTTCGGCAAACATTGGATACAAACCAACAATACCTTCTTTATGAAAAGAAACCCAATTGTTTGGAAAAATAGAATCTGGAGTGTCAGGATTCACCGTATCATCCACCACTATTATATGTACTCCTTTTTCCCTTAACACTGCAACAAAAGCATCAAATTCTACCTGTGCTTTTTTATTTATTTCTATGTTTTTAAGATCAAGATCTTCTTGAAAAAAATTATTTACAGCCGTCTGCTCATTCATGCGAAAAGCAACTGGTCTTATCATTAAAATAGTATTGGTAACTTGCATAAAACTGCTTTATTTTTTTTTATAAAATTATACTTTTGAGCCTATTAACTATAAATCTATAATGAAATTTATGCTCTAATTAATGGCATTGTACTACAACGCAACAGGCCTTCTTGTTTAGAAATTTCAGCATACGCTATTTCTTCTACCGTGAAGCCTTTTTCTCTTAACCATGTATTTAATCTAGTAAAGTTCTTTTCTGAAACAATAACCTCTTGAGAAATTGAAAATACATTACTAAACATCGTATACATTTCATCACTAGTAATTTCAAAAACGTTTTCTTTTCCAAAATAATCTACCAACCACTGGTACTCTTCTTCAATCAGAAAACCATTTTTATGTAAGATGGCCTTATCTTTTCCTATAGGTTGAAAACAACAGTCTAAGTGCAATGCATTTTCACGTGCATTAGTTGATTTTCTAAGCTCAAATGATTTGACCTTTTTATTTGGAAAAAAATCTTTAATATATTCCACCGCAATTTTATTTGTTCTGGCAGTAATGTGATGTGAATAATTTTCAGCAGTATACGTACCTATAAATATATAATCATTCCAAGGCATAACATCGCCACCCTCAATATGCGCCTCTTCAGGAAGAATAATTACCTTATCTGGAGCTATTTGCGAAATAACATCCCCAATAGCCAAATACTCTTCTTCTCTATCCGGAAGGATATTAGCTTTAAAAAAGAAATCATCAATAACAAAAGCAATATCTCTTGAAAATATTTGATTGCAATCTTTCAGAATTTTAGGCCTATATATCTTTACATCATACTTCTTTAATACTTTTTCAAAAGCATCCATTTCTACTATCATATCTGCTTCAACAGGATAGGTTCCTGCTATAATATGCTCTAAGGATTTTGGATCGTAAGCTTCTTCTGGTTTTGGAGTCGGTCCACAACTTTCAGCGGTTCCTAAAATAACTGCTTTAAGTTTTGACGTTTCATCCTGAATGTTCAAATCAAGCATAAAAAAATGTATAAAAATGAATAATTATTAAATATTGAGCGCAAAAATAGGAATCTATTAATAAAAAAACTGCCTTTTTGTAAAAAACAAAAAGGCAGTATGAAAATATAATTTATTAGAACGTTTATCTTTTCTCTACAGGAATAAAAGACCTTAGATTTTCTCCAACATAAACTTGTCTTGGACGACCAATTGGCTCACCATTTAATCTCATTTCTCTCCATTGAGCGATCCAACCAGGAAGTCTACCTAATGCAAACATTACTGTAAACATTTCAGTTGGGATACCCAGCGCTCTGTAGATAATTCCTGAATAAAAATCTACGTTAGGATAGAGTTTTCTATCCACAAAATATTGATCTTCTAATGCTTCTTTTTCTAATCCTTGCGCAATAGATAAAATTGGATCTTCAATACCTAAATCACCTAAAACTTCATCAGCAGATTTCTTAATGATTTTAGCGCGTGGATCAAAGTTTTTATATACTCTATGTCCAAAGCCCATTAATCTAAATGCATCTTCTTTATCTTTAGCTTTAGCCATGTACTTTTTAGTATCACCGCCATCAGCCTCAATCGCTTCTAACATTTCTAAAACTGCTTGATTAGCACCACCATGAAGTGGACCCCATAATGCAGAGATACCAGCAGATAAAGAAGCGAATAATCCCGCATGAGAAGAACCTACTATACGCACTGTAGATGTTGAACAATTTTGCTCGTGATCTGCATGTAATATTAGAAGTTTATCTAATGCATCAATTATTGTTTTGTCTTTTTTATATTCTTGATTTGGTTTCTTGAACATCATTTTATGAATATTCTCAACATATCCTAAAGAATCATCACCGTAATCTAATGGCAATCCTTTTTTCTTACGTAAAGTCCATGCCACTAGCACTGGAAACTTAGCCATGATACGAACAATTGCCCAATACATTTCTTTCTCTGAACTTACGTTCACAGAAGTTGGATTAAAGGCAATCAATGCACTCGTTAAAGAAGACAATACACCCATTGGATGTGCCGACTTAGGAAAACCATCTAAGATCTTTTTCATTTCCTCATCTACATGAGATTCAGATTTTATATCTGAATGAAATTTCTCTAACTGTTCGTTATTTGGAAGTTCCCCGAATATTAATAAATAAGCAACTTCTAAAAAGTCTGCTTTTTCAGCTAATTCTTCAATTGAATATCCTCGGTAACGCAATATTCCTTTCTCACCATCTAAGAATGTTATAGCACTTTCACAAGAGCCAGTATTTTTATACCCTGGATCAATCGTAATCATTCCAGTTGATGCTCTTAAACTTTTAATATCTATTGCTAATTCATTCTCTGTACCTTTAATTACGGGGAATTCAAATTTTTTCCCTTGGTATTCTAATATAGCTTTGTCTGACATGTGTTTTTTTAACTTTTAGTACTCCGTAAATTTAAGAAAAAGGTGTGCCATTAACAATTCAAAAAAAATCATTTATTGTATTATTAACAAATAAAGAATTCTTTTGATTATTTTCAACAAATAGCGACAAAAGTCTACTATATCGTTATAGCATACAGGAATTTATAATACTCATCCACGCTTTTTTCCCAAGTAAAGCGTTCTTTTTTTGCATTTAATTTAATTTTATTCCATTGTGGTTTGTCATTCAGAAAAATATCTAAAACCAAATCAAAAGAATCTACCATGTTTTTTATTTTATCATCAGTGGTTTCCCCATCAAAAGTGAAGCCAGTTTGTAGGTGTTTAACTGTATCTTTTAAACCTCCTGTATGATGAACCAAACAAGGATGTCCGTTTCTCATAGCCAACATTTGACTTATCCCACAGGGTTCAAAAAGGCTAGGCATAAAATATAAATCCGACTCCAAATAAATACTATCTATTAAATCTTCTGACTGGCCATTCGTAAAAATAAAATTTTTATGTTTATAACTTATCTCCCTAAACATTTCCTCGTATTCTGGCGCTCCAGTACCTAATAACATAAAGACACCATCAACTTTTTCTAGTTTTTCTAATATCGCTATAAAAGCTTCAGGAGAATGTTTGATGTAATAAAACTTCTGTTCTGTTAACCTTGCGACACTTGAAACAATAAACGCTGGCTTTTTCTCTACATAATCCATTATCTTTTCGCCTGTATGCGCAAGAAAATCATATTTGTATTGTTTTGATTCCTCTTGCAACCATCCAAATAAGGCTCTAATTATATTGCGATACAACTTGCCTTTTTCTGCAGAACGAATGTTATTATAGTTAGAACCATTTAGTATACCAAACAACCTTCCTTCCCTATCTGCATTTTGCAAGTCTATTTCTAAGCTTTCTCCTCCGATAAAATCTGGCGGGTTACTAGGCAACAAAATATCTTCCTTATACGATGGAGAAACGGTGTGAACGGCATCTGCAAGGCGAACGCCTACAGCCATTAAATTAATACAGTCATGATACCGGTAATCTCTTAAGTTATCATAATCAATAGAAACCTCTGGAAAGAAATTATGAATCGATGAGTAGTTACCTCCAAAAGGGCGAATACCTTGAATAGCCAAATTATGAATGGTATATACAAAACGTAATTGCTTTAATTTTTCGTAAGCAGGATGGTACTTTCTTAGAAACAAGAGTAAACTTGAATGCCAATCGTGTAAATGAACAATATCTAAATGACCAAATGCATTCTGATTTACGGCTTCTGCCACAGCGGTACAAAAAATAAAATATTTTACCGCATCGTTATAAAAAGGTTCCGTTGGATCATTATGATAAATGTGGGCAATATCACCAGGTTGTATTTCCGGATGATGAATAACATAATGAGACAGATTCTCAAATTCCTTTTTTGGCTGCACTTTATAAAGTTCTGCCGTATAGTCTTGGCCTCTTAATTGAAAATGTAGGTTCATAAGAAATTCTCCATTCTTATGGAGCCTAGAATACGCAGGAACTATAACATGCGCAGCATCACCTCTCTGTGAAATTTGGCGCGGGACATCTCTGACGACATCACCCATTCCCCCTGCTTTGCATTTAGGTATAGCATCATTTTCTGCGGCAACAAAAAGAAAGTTATTCATTTAGGAGGATATTGCATTTTAATCTATGTTCAAGATAATTATTTAATTCCTAAAATAATTGATAGAATAAATTTTTCTCAAAAAAAAAGCCTTTCTAAATTAGAAAGGCTTTTAATTAACAGTAAAATTATTGCTTTATCTTAAAAGCTTTCTCCTTTGGATAATAGGCTATACTACCTAACTCCTCTTCGATTCTTAATAATTGATTGTATTTAGCCATACGGTCAGATCTTGATGCAGAACCTGTTTTAATTTGACCTGTATTTAATGCTACTGCTAAATCTGCAATAGTATTATCTTCAGTTTCCCCAGAACGGTGCGACATTACAGAAGTATATCCTGCATTCTTAGCCATATTAACAGCAGAAATCGTTTCTGTTAAAGTTCCAATTTGGTTTACTTTAATTAAAATTGAATTCGCTATTCCGTTTTCTATTCCTTTAGAAAGACGTTCAACATTCGTCACAAATAAATCATCACCAACTAATTGTACCTTATCTCCAATTTTGTCCGTTAAAGATTTCCAACCATCCCAATCGTTTTCATCCATTCCATCTTCAATAGAAATAATAGGATATTTAGCAGCTAAATCTGCTAAGTATTGCGCTTGCTCTTCAGATGTTCTGATTACACCTTTATCACCTTCAAATTTCGTATAATCGTATTTACCATTAACGTAAAATTCTGCTGCAGCACAATCTAAGGCGATCATTACGTCATCCCCTAATTTATACCCAGCTTTATCTACCGCCAAAGCAATTGTATCTAATGCGTCTTCAGTACCTCCTGCTAAATTCGGTGCAAAACCACCTTCATCACCAACTGCTGTACTTAAACCTCTGTCATGTAATACTTTTTTAAGGTTATGAAAAATTTCAGTTCCCATTTGCATTGCATGAGAAAAACTTTCAGCCTTTACAGGCATTACCATAAATTCTTGAAAAGCAATAGGAGCATCTGAATGCGAACCACCATTGATAATATTCATCATTGGTACAGGAAGTGTATTCGCACTAACACCACCAATATATCTATATAAAGGCATTCCTAATTCTTCTGCAGCAGCCTTCGCTACAGCCAAAGAAACACCTAAAATTGCGTTAGCTCCTAATTTAGATTTATTTGGAGTACCATCTAAATCAATCATTGTTTGATCAATAAGATTTTGTTCAAAAACAGACATTCCAATAATTTCTTCTGCAATATCAGTATTAACATTAGCAATAGCTTTTGTAACACCTTTACCCATAAAAGCTTTACCACCATCACGCAGCTCTACAGCCTCATGCTCACCAGTAGATGCTCCTGAAGGAACTGCTGCTCTTCCCATTATACCATTTTCAGTGAATACATCTACCTCAATAGTAGGGTTTCCTCTTGAATCTAAAATCTGTCTTGCATGAACGCTAATTATGATACTCATATATTTTTATTTATTTATGTTGAAAACACAGCAAAGATACAAAAGTAAGGTGTTAGAAAACCCTCTCAATGCCCTAAAAACTGTGACAAATAACCTTTATTTAAACTATAACGTTTTAGTTAACCTTAACTTTAATCATCTCAAAAAATTGATCAAATAAATATTCAGCATCATGTGGCCCCGGACTTGCTTCTGGGTGGTATTGTACAGAAAAAACGTTCTTATTCTTCATTTTAATACCTGCTACCGTTTTATCATTAAGATGTACATGAGTAATCTCAATCTCTTTATTGGCCTCTGTCTCTTCTCTATTAATTGCAAACCCATGATTTTGCGAAGTAATTTCTCCTTTTCCAGTGACCAAGTTCATCACAGGATGATTAATACCCCGATGACCATTGTGCATTTTATAAGTTGATATATCATTTGCTAAGGCTATAACCTGATGCCCTAAGCAGATACCGAATAAAGTTTCGTCACTTGCAATAATATCCTTTGCGGTTTTTATAGCGTCTAATAATGGTTCAGGATCACCTGGTCCATTAGAAATAAAATAACCATCTGGATTAAATGCTCGCATTTCTTCAAAAGAAGTGTTATACGGGAACACCTTAATATATGCTCCTCTTTTTGATAAATTTCTAAGTATATTTTTTTTAATACCAATATCTAAAGCCGATATTTTAACGGAGGCATTTTCGTCTCCGTAATAATACGCCTCTTTCGTAGATACTTTAGAAGCCAACTCTAAACCATCCATACTCGGGATGTTTTTTAATTGTTCTTTAAGGCCTTGAATATTATCAACATCGGTAGATATCACAGCATTCATTGCCCCATTGTCACGTATATAGCTCACTAGAGCACGCGTATCCACATCTGAGATCGCGAACAATTTATTTTTATTTAAAAAATCTTCTAAACTCTGATCTGCGATAGCTCTAGAAAAAGTGTACGAAAAATTTTTGCAAATTAAACCTGATATTTTAACCGAATCTGATTCTACTTCTTCAGAATTAGTTCCGTAATTACCAATGTGAGCATTAGTAGTTACCATTAATTGACCAAAATATGATGGATCGGTAAAGATTTCTTGATAACCTGTCATTCCAGTGTTAAAACACACTTCTCCGAAGGCTGTTCCATCTTTATCACCTACTGCTTTACCATAAAAAATAGTTCCATCAGCCAATAAAATAAGAGCTTTTTTTCTAGTTTGATACTTCATTTTTAGGAATTATATTAAATATTTTTACAAAATAACACAAAAAAAAGGATAAGCTTTTCAACTTATCCTTTTCTAATATTAAAACTTATAAACCAACCATTTTATTCTTCTGAACTTTCTGGTTGCGTTGATTCTTGTGAAGCATCTGCAGCCGGAGCTTCAGATTTCTTTGCTCTACCTCTTCTAGTTGTTTTCTTAGCTGGAGTTTTAGAAGCATTGTATAGCTCATTAAAATCTACCAACTCGATCATCGCCATATCAGCGTTATCTCCTAAACGAGTACCTAGTTTTATAATTCTAGTATAACCTCCTGGACGGTCAGCTATCTTTTCCGCTACGTTACTGAATAATTCAGTAACCGCATATTTATCTCTAAGGTTTTTAAAAACAACACGTCTATTATGTGTTCCTTTTTCTGTCGTCTGATTATTTTCAGCCTTTGCCTTAGTGATTAATGGCTCAACAAACTGCTTTAAAGCTTTAGCCTTAGCAACAGTTGTATTTATTCTTTTATGTTCAATAAGAGAACAAGCCATATTTGCAAGCATCGCAACTCTATGAGCTTTTTTCCTACCTAAGTGGTTAACTTTTTTACCGTGTCTCATTACTTTGTTCTATTTTCTTCCTTATCCGAGATTTTCTCTTCCAACAGAAGTAAAATTAATCTTTATCTAATTTATATTTTGACAGATCCATTCCGAAACTTAAACCTTTATTGATTACAAGTTCTTCTAGCTCTGTTAATGACTTCTTACCGAAGTTTCTAAACTTCATTAAATCATTTTTATTGAAAGAAACTAAATCTCCTAAAGTATCTACTTCGGCAGCTTTCAAACAGTTTAGTGCACGAACAGAAAGATCCATGTCTACTAATTTTGTTTTTAATAACTGACGCATGTGTAGGGACTCTTCGTCATACGTTTCAGTTTGTGCTATTTCATCAGCCTCTAAAGTGATACGCTCATCAGAGAATAACATAAAGTGATGAATTAAAACCTTAGCGCCTTCTGTTAAAGCATCTTTTGGTGCTATAGAACCATCAGATTCAATTTCGAAAACTAATTTCTCGTAATCGGTCTTTTGCTCTACACGAAAGTTTTCAATACTATATTTTACATTCTTAATAGGTGTAAAGATAGAATCAATTGCTATCGTCCCAATTGGTGCTCCAGACTTTTTATTTTCCTCTGCAGGAACATAACCTCTTCCTTTTTCAATAACTAACTCCATATTGAAGTTAACTTTAGCATCCATATTACAGATTACTAAATCAGGATTCAGTACTTGAAAACCAGAAATAAACTTCTGAAAATCTCCCGCAGTAAGTTGGTTTTTACCACTTACTGATACAGAAACAGTTTCAGAATCTACATCCTCTATTTGTCTTTTAAAACGAACTTGTTTTAGGTTTAAAATAATCTCGGTTACGTCTTCTACGATTCCTGATATAACAGAAAACTCATGCTCTACTTTATCTACACGAATAGATGTAATTGCAAAACCTTCTAAAGAAGATAATAAAACTCTTCTTAAAGCATTTCCAACAGTCAATCCATAACCAGGTTCCAAAGGGCGGAATTCAAACTTCCCTTCGAAATCTGTCGAATCAATCATTATAACTTTATCGGGTTTTTGAAAATTAAATAATGCCATAATTGGATTAGTGTTATTTATTTAGAGTATAACTCGACGATTAATTGTTCTTTGATATTCTCTGGAATTTGAAGTCTTTCAGGAACAGCTACAAAAGTACCTTCCATTTTTTCAGTATTCCAAGTCATCCATTCGTATACGCTGCTACTAGAAGCTAACGAATCTTGTATTGTTGAAATTGATTTAGATTTCTCTCTAACACCAACTACATCACCTGCTTTTAATGAGTATGAAGGAATATTTACCAACTCTCCATTTACAGTGATATGTCTTGAGAAACCAATTGTCTTGCTCCACTTCTAGAGTTTTGAAACTCCCATTCTGAAAACAACGTTATCTAAACGACATTCACATAATTGAAGTAAAATTTCACCAGTAACACCTTCTTTTCTCTTTGCAGTAGCGAAAATGTTTCTAAATTGTTTTTCTAAAATACCGTAAGTATATTTAGCCTTCTGCTTTTCCATTAACTGAACAGCATATTCAGATTTCTTACCACGACGTCTAGCGTTACCGTGTTGTCCTGGAGGGAAATTTCTTTTTTCAAAAGATTTATCATCTCCGAATATTGCCTCGCCAAATTTACGTGCAATTTTTGTTTTTGGTCCTATATATCTTGCCATCTTCTTATTGTTTGAAAGTATGATTATGAATTAAGGCTTATCCTTCGATAATCGTATCAATACTTTCTGTGAAATATCCTATTTTAAAAGGACTATTAGTAATTAAAATTATACTCTTCTTCTTTTAGGAGGTCTACAACCATTATGAGGAATTGGTGTAACATCGATAATCTCTGTTACTTCAATACCTGCATTATGTAAAGATCTGATTGCAGATTCTCTACCATTTCCTGGTCCTTTAACGTAAACTTTTACTTTTCTTAATCCCGCTTCATGTGCTACTTTAGCACAATCTTCAGATGCTATCTGCGCAGCATAAGGTGTGTTCTTTTTAGAACCTCTAAATCCCATTTTACCTGCAGAAGACCAAGAAATAACGTCTCCTTTTTTGTTTGTCAAAGAAATAATAATGTTATTGAAAGATGCTGTTACGTGAGCTTCACCAACAGATTCTACAATAACCTTACGTTTCTTTGCAACTTTTGTATTTGACTTTGCCATATTTTTAAGTTTCTAGTGTTAGTTCTGAGTTATTGGAATCCTAAACCTTTCGATTTCAAACAGATTCTTCTAACGTCCAAATACTAATGACTGTCTAATTATTATTTAGTTGCTTTTTTCTTGTTCGCAACAGTTTTTCTCTTCCCTTTTCTTGTTCTAGAGTTGTTCTTAGTTCTTTGTCCTCTTAATGGAAGACCAGATCTATGACGAATTCCTCTATAACAACCAATATCCATTAAACGTTTAATGTTTAATTGAGTTTCAGAACGAAGTTCTCCTTCAATAGTGAAAGCTGAAACTGACTCACGAATGCGACTAATTTCATCATCATTCCAATCAGACACCTTTGTATCTTCACTTACTTGGGCATTCGCTAAAATTTCTTTAGCTCTGCTATTACCTACTCCGAAGATATAAGTAAGAGCAATTACCCCTCTTTTCTGTTTTGGTATATCAACACCTGCAATTCTTGCCATAACTACCCTTGTCTTTGTTTAAATCTAGGATTCTTTTTGTTTATTACGTACAATCTACCTTTTCTGCGAACAATTTTGCAGTCGGCACTTCTCTTCTTTAATGATGCTCTAACTTTCATCCTATTATCTTAATATCTATATGTAATTCTTGCTTTACTCAAATCATAAGGGCTCATTTCTAATTTTACCTTATCACCTGGAAGTAATTTTATATAATGCATACGCATTTTTCCTGAGATATGGGCAGTTACAACATGACCATTTTCTAACTCTACACGAAACATTGCATTTGACAATGCTTCTATGATGCTACCGTCTTGCTCTATTGCTGATTGCTTAGCCATAACTTATGCTACCTTTCTATTTTTACCTGTCTTCATTAGACCGTCATAATGACGATTTAATAAATACGAATTAACTTGTTGTACTGTATCTATTGCCACACCCACCATAATTAAAAGTGATGTACCTCCATAAAACATTGCCCAACCTGGTTGAACATCCATCAACTTAACAACTAACGCAGGCAATACAGCCAGCAAAGCTAAGAAAATAGATCCTGGTAACGTAATTAAAGACATAATCTTATCTAAAAAATCACCAGTTTCTGCTCCAGGCCTAATTCCAGGGATAAAACCGCCACTTCTTTTTAAGTCATCAGCCATTTTATTCGTAGGAACGGTAATTGCAGTATAGAAATATGTAAATACAATAATCAAGAATGCAAATAATAAGTTATATGCCAATCCGAAGATATCTTGAAATTGAACTTCCATCCATTGACCCCATGCTGTTTCATTAAATGTTTTTCCAATAAGTCCCGGCGCAAACATAATTGCCTGTGCAAAGATAATTGGCATAACACCTGATGCATTCAACTTTAAAGGAATGTATTGTCTAGTTCCCATTGCATCTTTCTCATAGCCACCAGAAGCAGATCTACGAGCATATTGCACTGGTATTTGTCGCGTCGCCATTACCAATAAAACACTTAGTAAAATAACCACAAACCAAATAATAACTTCAATTAAAACTAACATTGGACCTCCAGTTCCTTCCCACCTAGAAATAGCTTCTTGCGCAAAGGCTTGAGGTAATGTAGCAATAATACCAACCATAATCAATAAAGAAATACCGTTACCGATACCTCTATCAGTAATTTTCTCTCCTAACCACATTGCAAACACGGTACCAGTTACCAAAATAATAACTGCAGGAATCATGAAGTCTAAACCTTTACCAAGAACGAAAGCACTATCCGGAACACCAAACTGACTTAAACCTAATAAATAAGTAGGAGCCTGTAAGATACAAATACCAATAGTTAACCATCTTGTAATCTGGTTGATTGTTTTTCTCCCACTTTCACCTTCTTTTTGAAGCTTTTGCAAATAAGGAATAGCGATACCCATTAATTGCACTACAATAGAAGCAGAAATATAAGGCATAATACCCAACGCAAAAACAGAGGCTTTTGCAAAAGCACCCCCTGTAAAAGCATTTAATATTCCAAAGATTCCGTTTTCAGTACCAGAAGTCAAAGCTCCTAGTTGTGTAGTATCTATCCCTGGAAGCGCAATTTGCGCCCCAAATCTATAAACTAACAACAAACCAAGAGTAACAAGAATTCTCCCCTTTAACTCTTCAATCTTCCAAATATTAGATAATGTCTCGAAAAATTTCTTCATAGTGTATTTCTTATAAACTTATTGCTTCGCCACCAGCAGCTTCAATAGCAGCTTTAGCAGTAGCAGTAAATTTATGTGCTGATATTTTAAGAGAAGTTTTTAACTCACCTCCACCTAATATTTTTACTAAGTCAGATTTTCTGGCTAATCTAGTTTGAACTAATACTTCTAAATTAACAGCATCTTTAACGATTCCATTATCTACAAGTAATTGTAATTTATCTAAATTAATACCAGCGTATTCCTTTCTATTAATATTTGTAAAACCAAATTTAGGAACACGTCTTTGAAGGGGCATTTGCCCACCTTCAAAACCAATCTTTTTAGAATATCCAGATCTAGATTTAGCACCCTTATGACCTCTAGTGGCAGTACCACCTTTTCCAGTACCCTGTCCACGTCCTACAATCTTACCTGCACGGTGAATTGAGCCTTCAGCTGGTTTTAAACTATTTAAATTCATCTTTATATTTTTTTAAGCTTCCTCAATTGAAACTAAGTGGTTAACTTTAGCTATCATACCCATAATACTAGGAGTATTCTCATGTTCTACAACTTGACCTAATTTTCTTAAACCAAGTGCCTCAAGAGTCTTTTTCTGTCTAAGAGGTTTTTTAATACCACTCTTAACCTGCTTTACTTTAACTTTTGCCATAATACCTTAATTTATCCCTTAAAAACTTTTTCAAGAGAAATTCCTCTTTGTGAAGCAACTGTCTTAGCATCTCTAATCTGCAATAAAGCATCAAAGGTAGCCTTAACAACATTATGTGGATTAGAAGATCCTTGAGATTTTGACAATACATCATGAACCCCAACTGCCTCTAATACCGATCTAACAGCACCACCAGCAATTACTCCAGTACCGTGAGATGCAGGCTGAATATAAACTCTAGCTCCACCAAACTTACCTTTTTGCTCGTGAGGTATCGTTCCTTTATTCAAAGGAATTCTAATCAAATTTTTCTTAGCGTCATCAATTGCTTTAGAAATAGCTGTAGCAACTTCTTTAGACTTACCTAAACCTTGACCAACTACGCCATTCTCGTCACCAACAACAACAATAGCAGAAAAACCAAATGCTCTACCACCTTTTGTTACTTTAGTAACTCTTTGTACACCAACTAAACGATCTTTTAAATCAAGACCTCCTGGTTTTACAACTTCTACGTTTTTGTATTTCTGGTACATATATATTTAGAATTTAAGTCCTGCTTCTCTAGCTCCTTCAGCTAATGATTTTACTCTACCGTGATATAAACAACCACCTCTATCAAAAGCTACTGTCTCAACACCAGCTTTAATTGCTTTCTCTGCAATAGTTTTACCTACTAAGTTAGCAATCTCAGTCTTCGTTCCTTTAACATCAGCAATCTCCTTATCTTTTGAAGATGCGGCAACTAAAGTTACTCCACTGTTATCATCTATAACCTGTACATAAATTTCCTTGTTACTTCTAAAAACCGATAATCTCGGTCTTGCAGCAGTTCCAAAAGAAACTTTACGTATTCTTCTTTTAATCCGCTGTCTTCTTTCAGTCTTTGATAATCCCATAATTCTACTTATTATGCTGACTTACCAGCTTTTCTTCTTAATTGTTCTCCAACAAACTTCACACCTTTTCCTTTGTACGGCTCTGGCCTACGGAAGGATCTAATTTTAGCAGCCACTTGACCTACTAATTGTTTATCGAACGATGTTAACTTAATAATTGGATTTTTACCTTTTTCAGATATCGTTTCAATTTTAACTTCAGGAGCTAAATCCAAAACTATATTATGAGAAAAACCTAAAGCCAAATCTAATCTCTGACCTTGGTTACTTGCTCTATAACCTACACCTACAAGTTCCAATTCTTTAGTCCACCCTTTAGATACACCATCAACCATATTGTTAATCAACGATCTGTAAAGACCGTGCTTAGCTTTATGCTCTTTTACATCAGAAGATCTAGTTACAAAAACTTGATCATCTTCAACTTTTATTTCAACAGCGCTATATTCTTGAGTTAACTCACCCAACTTACCTTTTACAGTAATTAAATTATCTTTTATCTCAACGGTTACTCCCTGAGGTATCGCAACTGGATTATTACCTATTCTAGACATTTCTTAAATCTTTATAGTATTAATAAACGTAACATAATACTTCACCACCAACTTTTTCTAGCTTAGCTTGCTTACTCGTCATTACCCCGTGAGAAGTTGATACGATTGCAATACCCAATCCGTTAAGTACTCTTGGTAAATCAGTAGAACCAGCATACTTACGTAATCCTGGTTTACTTATACGCATAATTTTTTTTATCACAGGTTCTTTAGTTAGCTTATCATACTTCAAAGCTATTTTAACCGTGCCTTGAACCTTATTTGGCTCAAACTTATAACTTAAAATATATCCTTGTTCGAATAATATTTTAGTCATTTCTTTTTTAAGATTAGAAGCAGGAATCTCGACAACTCTGTGCCCAGCGCTACTTGCATTTCTAATTCTTGTTAAATAATCCGAAATTGGATCTGTTACCATATGTACTAATTTGCAGTATTGGTTTTTAGTATTAACACTAAACCTGATACCAGTTAATATTTGTATTGACTACCAGCTAGCTTTTTTAACTCCTGGTATTAACCCTTCGTTTGCCATTTCTCTGAAAGTTACACGTGAAACACCAAATGTTCTCATGTACCCTCTAGGTCTACCCGTTAGCTTACATCTATTATGTAAACGTACTGGATTAGCATTTCTAGGTAGTTTCTGTAAGCCTTCATAGTCACCAGCTGCTTTTAAAGCCTTTCTCTTTTCAGCATACTTTGCTACAGTTTTTTCTCTTTTAACCTCACGGGCTTTCATCGATTCTTTAGCCATCTTAATTCTTTTTAAAAGGAAGTCCCAATTGAGTTAGTAATGATTTCGCCTCTTTATCTGTTTGTGCAGAAGTTACAAAGGTAATATCCATTCCGTTGATTCTATTGATTTTATCAATATTTATCTCAGGAAAAATAATTTGCTCCGTAACACCCAAGTTATAATTGCCACGACCATCAAAGCCAGTAGCCTTAATACCTTGGAAATCTCTAACTCTAGGAAGTGCACTTGTAACTAAACGATCAAGAAATTCGAACATTCTTTCACCTCTTAAGGTAACTTTACATCCAATCGGCATACCTTTTCTAAGCTTAAAAGAAGCAACATCCTTCTTAGATATTGTTGCTACAGATCTCTGACCAGTAATCGTAGTTAATTCTTCAACCGCATGGTCAATTAACTTCTTATCTGCTACAGCTGCACCAACACCTCTACTAACAACTATCTTCTCTAGCTTAGGAACTTGCATAACGTTCTTATACCCAAACTCTTCTTTAAGAGCGCCAATAATGCGCTCATTGTATTCTGTTTTTAACCTTGTAACGTAAGCCATAACTATATTACTTCATTAGATTTTTTAGAGACTCTAACTTTTTTCCCATCTCTAACATCGTAACCTACTCTCGTAGTGCTACCAGATTTAGCATCTATCAATGCTAAATTAGAAATGTGTAAAAGTGCCTCTTTCTTTACGATACCACCTTGAGGATTTTTTGCACTTGGCTTTTCATGTTTAGATACTAAATTAGCACCTTCAACAATTGCCTTGTTTTTATCAAAATCAATCTTCATGATCTTACCTTCAACACCTTTATGGTCTCCAGCTACGATTCTAACGATATCTCCTACTTTTATTTTTAGCTTTTTCATCTGATTCTAAATGTTATAGCACCTCTGGAGCTAATGATACAATTTTCATGAATTGCTTATCACGAAGTTCTCTCGCTACAGGTCCAAAAACACGTGTACCTCTCATTTCACCAGTTGGATTCAGAAGAACACAAGCATTATCATCAAAACGAATGTAAGAACCATCTTGTCTTCTTACTTCCTTTTTAGTTCTAACTACAACTGCAGTTGATACAGCACCTTTTTTAATAGTACCATTAGGTGTAGCTTCTTTAACAGCTACAACTATTTTATCTCCTACAGAAGCGTATCTTCTCTTCGTACCACCTAACACTCTAATGGTCAAAACTTCTTTTGCCCCAGTATTGTCAGCTACCTTTAATCTTGATTCTTGCTGTAACATAATTATTTAGCTCTTTCAATGATTTCAACCAATCTCCAACATTTAGTTTTACTTAAAGGACGTGTTTCCATTATCCTTACTGTATCACCAATATTGCAATCATTTGCTTCATCGTGTGCAACATATTTTTTAGTTCTTAATACGAACTTTCCGTACATAGGATGTTTTACTCGCTTAACTTCTGAAATCACAATTGATTTCTCCATTTTGTTGCTAGTAACAACTCCTACTCTCTCTTTTCTTAAGTTTCTTTTTTCCATAAAGCAGAACCAGTTATTGGTTATCCCTTTTAGTTAATTCTGTCGCTATTCTAGCCACTGTTCTTCTCGCTCTTCTTATTTGAAGCGGGTTTTCCAACGGAGTAACGCTATGCGCTATTTTCAGGTCTGAATGTTGCTTTTTAGCCTCTATTAATTTAGAGCCTAACTCCTCAACAGATAATTCCTTTACTTCTGATTGTTTCATAATTCCTTACAATTAAAAATTAAGCTGAATAATCTCTAGCAACAATAAACTTTGTTTTAACAGGTAATTTTTGTGCTGCAAGACGTAAAGCCTCTTTTGCAACCTCCTGAGACACACCAGCAATTTCGAACATAATCCTACCTGGCAAAACCACGGCAACAAAATATTCAGGAGCACCTTTACCTTTACCCATACGAACCTCTAGAGGTTTTTTGGTTATTGGCTTATCTGGAAATATTTTAATCCACATTTGACCCTCTCTCTTCATGAATCTAGTAGCAGCAATACGTGCCGCTTCTATCTGTCTTGATGTAATAAAACTTGTATCTAAAGATTTTATACCGAACATACCATTTGAAAGCTGATGACCTCTTCCTGAGATCCCTTTCATTCTACCCTTTTGTGTCTTACGAAACTTGGTTCTTTTAGGTTGTAACATTTTTCTACTTCTTTAAAAATTACTTTCTACGACGTGGTTTCTTGTTACCATCTTGCTTACCACCTTTTGCACCTTGGCTTTTTTCCATACCAACTAAAGGAGATAAATCTCTTTTACCATAAACCTCACCCTTCATAATCCACACTTTAATACCTAATCTTCCATAAGTAGTATGCGCTTCATGTAAAGCATAGTCGATATCTGCTCTAAAAGTAGATAATGGTATTCTTCCATCTTTATAAGTTTCAGAACGAGCCATTTCCGCTCCATTTAAACGTCCAGAAATTTGAATTTTAATTCCCTCAGAGTTCATACGCATCGCTGCAGCTATTGCCATTTTAATTGCTCTTCTAAAAGAAATTCTATTTTCTATTTGACGCGCAACACTAGCAGCTACAAGATTTGCATCTAACTCAGGTCTCTTAATTTCAAAAATATTGATCTGAACCTCTTTATCAGTAATTTTCTTAAGCTCCTCTTTCAACTTATCTACTTCCTGACCACCTTTACCGATAATAATACCAGGTCTTGCAGTTGTAATGGTAATAGTAATAAGTTTCAAAGTACGCTCAATAATAACTCTTGATACACTAGCTTTCGCTAAACGAGCATGAACATATTTTCTGATTTTATTATCTTCGGCTAATTTATCACCGTAATCATTTCCACCATACCAGTTAGACTCCCATCCTCTAATGATGCCTAAACGAATTCCGATTGGATTTGTTTTCTGTCCCATATCTAGCTTTGTACATTATTGTTAGAATCCAACACTAGTGTTACGTGATTGGAACGTTTTCTAATTCTGTGTGCTCTACCTTGAGGTGCCGGCCTAAGTCTTTTCAACATAGCGCCACCATCAACTCTAATTTCTTTAATAAAGAGATCAGCATCTTCTACACTAGCATCCTCATTTTTAGCCTGCCAGTTTGCAATAGCTGATAAAAGTAATTTCTCCAATTTACGAGAAGCTTCTTTAGAATTGAATTTTAAAATTGCAAGTGCCTTCTCCACTTGAACCCCTCTTACCAAATCAGCTACTAAACGCATCTTTCTTGGTGAAGTTGGACAATTATTCAATTTCGCAAAAGCAATTTGCTTTTTCTCCGCCTTTATTCTTTCGGCCATTTGTTTTTTACGAACTCCCATAGCTTACTTTTTTCCTTTATTTTTCGAACCTCCGTGACCTCTAAAAGATCTAGTTGGTGAAAATTCTCCTAATTTATGACCAACCATATTCTCTGTAACATATACAGGAACAAATTGTCTACCATTATGAACAGCGATAGTTTGACCAACAAAATCTGGTGTTATCATTGAAGCTCTTGACCAAGTCTTAACCACAGTCTTTTTACCAGAATCTATATTCTGATGAACTTTCTTTTCTAAACTAAAGTGAACGTAAGGTCCTTTTTTTAATGAACGTGCCATTTCTTTCTACTTTTTATTTCTTTCTACGTTCTAATATATATCTATTTGTAGCCTTAGTCTTAGAACGTGTTCTATAACCTTTAGCAGGTATACCGTTCTTAGATCTTGGGTGACCACCTGAAGCTCTACCTTCACCACCACCCATTGGGTGATCAACAGGGTTCATCGCAACCGGTCTTGTTCTTGGTCTTCTACCTAACCATCTACTTCTACCTGCTTTACCAGACACAAGTAATTGATGATCAGAATTAGATACCGCCCCAATTGTAGCCAAACATAAAACTAAAATTAATCTAGTTTCACCAGATGGAAGTTTTACCGTAGCAAACTTACCATCTCTTGCCATTAATTGAGCAAATGTACCAGCACTTCTTGCCATTACAGCTCCTTGCCCTGGACGTAGTTCTATACAAGAAATAATAGTACCTAAAGGAATAACACTTAAAGGAAGTGCATTACCAATTTCAGGAGTAGCGTCTGCGCCAGAAGTAATCTCCTGACCGACTTGCAATCCATTTTGTGCTATTATATATCTTTTTTCCCCATCAGCATAGTTAATTAAAGCTACAAATGCTGTTCTGTTAGGATCATATTGAATAGAATCAACGACACCAGCAACTCCTTGCTTGTCTCTTTTGAAATCTATCAAACGATACCTTCTCTTATGACCTCCACCTCTGTGTTGGATCGTCATTTTACCTTGACTGTTTCTACCTCCGGACTTTTTTAACGGAGCAAGCAAGCTCTTCTCCGGCTTATCAGTAGTAATCGCGTCGAATCCGTTTACTACTCTAAAACGCTGTCCTGGAGTGATTGGTTTTAATTTTCTAACTGACATTTTTTGTCTTTAGTCTTTATTATAGATTACTGTAATAATCGATTATATCACCTTCTGCAACCTGAACTATTGCTTTCTTATAAGCATTAGATTTACCATGTTGAACTCCGGTTTTCGTATAACGAGTCTTTCTTGAAGGCCCGTAATTCATAGTTCTAACTTTCTCAACAGAAACCCCGTAAGCAGTTTCAACAGCTTCTTTAATCTGAAGCTTATTTGCCTTAGGGTTTACAATGAAGCCATAACGGTTATACAACTCACTATCTGAAGTCATTTTTTCTGTTATAATTGGCTTTATTATCACACTCATGTTCTTATTGTTTAGTTAAGTTAGACTCAATTCCTTCTAAAGAACCTTCTAGAAGCACAATGTTATTAGCATTTAAAATTTTATAAGTGCTTAAATCTGAGTTAGTTATAACTTCAGACCCTTTCAAATTGCGTGACGACAAATATACATTATTATTTGAATCACCCAACACAAATAAAGATTTTTTATTTTCCAAGCCTAAAGACTTCAAAACATTCTTAAAATCTTTTGTTTTTGGAGCATCAAAATTAAAATCTTCAACTACTAAAATCGCTTTTTCACTTGTCTTGATACTTAAAGCAGATTTTCTAGCTAAACGTTTTAAATTCTTATTTAATTTTTGCTTATAATCTTTTGGTCTTGGGCCAAAAATACGACCACCACCTCTAAAAACTGGAGATTTAATACTACCCGCACGAGCAGTACCTGTTCCCTTTTGTTTCTTTATTTTTCTTGTACTACCAGCTATTTCAGCTCTTTCTTTAGACTTATGCGTACCTTGTCTTTGGTGCGCTAAATATTGCTTTACATCTAAATAAACAGCATGCTTATTTGGCTCTATACCGTAAACAGCATCAGAAAGCTCTATGTTTCTGCCTGTTTCTTTTCCTTTAATATCTAAAACTGCTACCTTCATTACTTCTCAATAGTTACGTAAGCGTTCTTATGACCAGGCACACAACCTTTTAAAACTAAAAGATTTTTTTCTGGAACTACTTTTAAAACCTTAAGGTTTTGAACAGTCACCTTATCAGTACCCATTCTTCCGGCCATCTTCATCCCTTTGAATACTCTCGCAGGATAAGAAGCAGCACCTACAGAACCAGGAGCTCTAAGTCTGTTATGTTGACCGTGAGTTGCTTGACCAACACCAGCAAAGCCGTGTCTTTTAACAACACCCTGAAAACCTTTTCCTTTTGATGTACCAATGGCATCAACAAATTCACCTTCAACAAATAAATCAACACCAATAGTGTCTCCTAATTTGTAATCACCTTCAAAATCTCGGAACTCAACGACTTTTTTCTTAGGAGAAACACCTGCTTTCTTGAAATGACCTGATTCGGCCTTATTCGCACGTTTTTCTGCCTTGTCATCGAAACCTAATTGAAGGGCACTATACCCGTCTACCTCTTCGGTTCTGACTTGGGTAACTACACATGGACCTAGTTCGATTACTGTACATGGAATGTTTTTTCCATTTTCATCGAAAATACTAGTCATGCCTACTTTCTTTCCTATTAACCCAGACATATTTAATTTAATTAATTAGTATTAACTTTTATTAACTCTCAATTCTTGAATAAAAAAAAGGGTCAAAATAAATCGACCCTGATTTTATTTTTCCGTTTTTCCCTTGCGAAACGCTTAGGACATGTTACTCGCAATACAAATTGCTTACAAGTATAATTATACTTTGATCTCTACTTCGACACCACTTGGCAACTCTAACTTCATTAAAGCATCAATTGTTTTTGAAGAAGAACTATAAATATCTAGAAGTCTTTTATAAGAACTTAACTGAAATTGCTCTCTCGACTTTTTATTAACGTGAGGAGAACGCAATACAGTAAATATTTTCTTATGTGTTGGTAACGGAATTGGTCCAGTTACAACAGCTCCTGTAGATTTTACAGTTTTAACTATTTTTTCAGCAGATTTATCTACTAAATTATAGTCGTATGATTTAAGTTTTATTCTAATTTTTTGACTCATTTTCGTAAAATTAAGCGGTTAAACCTTTTGCTGCTTTGATTACCTCTTCAGAAATATTTGAAGGTGTCTCCGCATAATGTGAAAATTCCATTGTTGATGTCGCTCTACCAGAAGACATTGTTCTTAACGCCGTAACGTAACCAAACATTTCCGATAATGGAACTTCACCTTTTATCACCTTAGCACCAGCTCTATCACTCATGTTAGTAATAGTACCTCTTCTTCTATTTAAATCTCCAACAATATCACCCATGTTTTCTTCAGGTGTTAAAGCTTCAATTTTCATAATAGGCTCCATAATAACAGCACCAGCAGCTTTACCAGCAGCTTTGTACCCCATTTTAGCAGCTAATTCAAAAGAAAGTGCATCAGAATCCACAGGGTGGAAAGATCCATCTGTTAGAACAACTTTCATACGATCCATCTCATAACCAGCTAAAGGACCAGCCTTCATTGCTGCAGTAAATCCTTTTTGAACTGAAGGAATAAATTCCTTTGGTATACGTCCACCTTTAATTTGATCAACAAACTGTAAACCAGTTCCTTCGAAATCATCATCAGCAGGACCCATCTCAAATACGATATCACCGAACTTACCACGACCACCAGATTGCTTTTTATAAGTTTCTCTATGACCAGCAGTTTTCGTCAAAGCTTCTTTATATTCAACCTGAGGCTGACCTTGATTAACTTCAACTTTAAATTCACGTCTTAAACGATCTACAATAATATCTAAGTGAAGCTCACCCATACCAGATATAATTGTCTGACCTGAAGATTCATCCGTTCTTGCTGTAAATGTAGGATCTTCCTCAGAAAGTTTAGCCAAAGCCATCCCTAATTTATCAACATCTGCCTTAGTTTTAGGCTCTACCGCGATACCAATAACTGGATCAGGGAAGTCCATACTTTCCAAAACAATTGGATGCTTTTCTGCAGATAAAGTATCACCAGTTTTAATATCCTTAAAACCAACAGCTGCACCTATATCCCCAGCTTCTATATAATCAATTGCATTTTGCTTATTAGCATGCATTTGGTATATTCTAGAAATACGTTCTTTGTTACCAGAACGATTATTCAATACATAAGAACCTGCATCTAACCTACCAGAATACGCTCTAAAGAATGCTAAACGACCAACAAAAGGATCTGTTGCAATCTTAAACGCTAAAGCAGCGAAAGGCTCCTTAACATCCGGTTTTCTAGTAATAGGTAATTCAGTATCAGGGTCCATACCTGTTATCGCATCCTTATCCATTGGAGAAGGCAAGTAACGACAAACAGCATCTAAAAGAAACTGAACACCTTTATTTTTAAATGAAGAACCACAAATCATTGGAATGATACTCATATCCATAACCGCCGCTCTTAAAGCTGCATGAACTTCATCTTCAGTAATAGAATTCTCATCTTCGAAGAATTTCTCCATCAAAGTATCATCATATTCAGCAACCGCCTCAATAAGATTAGCTCTATACTCTTTAACTTCAGCTTTCATTTCCTCAGGAATGTCAACTACATCAAAAGTTGCCCCGAAGTTATCTTCATGCCAGATAATAGCTCTATTCTTAACTAAATCTACAACACCTCTAAAGTCAGCCTCGTCACCTATTGGCAAAACGATTGGCACAGCATTAGATTTTAACATTTCTTTGATTTGCTTACAAACCATTAAAAAGTTAGAACCTTGTCTATCCATTTTATTTACAAAGCCCATTCTTGGAACTTTATAATTATCAGCTAATCTCCAGTTTGTTTCTGATTGAGGCTCAACACCATCAACAGCACTAAATAAGAAAACTAACCCATCTAATACACGTAAAGAACGGTTTACTTCAACCGTAAAATCAACGTGACCAGGTGTGTCAATTATATTGAAATGATAAGGCTTAGTTTCCTCTATCTTCTCCCCATTTTTCATCGGGAAATTCCAAGTACATGTAGTAGCAGCAGAAGTAATAGTAATACCACGTTCTTGCTCTTGCTCCATCCAGTCCATAGTAGCAGCACCATCATGAACCTCACCTATCTTATGACTCACACCCGTATAAAACAATATACGTTCTGTAGTGGTTGTCTTACCCGCATCAATATGAGCAGCAATACCTATATTTCTAGTAAATTTTAAATCTCTTGACATTTCTGATAATTAAAATCTAAAGTGAGAGAAAGCTTTGTTAGCTTCTGCCATTTTGTGAGTATCTGTTCTTTTCTTAACGGCAGCACCCTCTTCTTTAGCAGCTGCTAGTATCTCTCCAGCTAACTTCTGCGACATAGCTTTCTCGTTTCTTTTACGAGCAAAACTAATCAACCATTTCATAGCTGTTGATATTTTTCTATCCGGTCTAATTTGCATAGGAATTTGGAATGTAGCACCCCCAACTCTTCTACTCCTAACCTCTACGTGAGGCATAACATTAGAAAGAGCATCTTTCCATATCTCTAGAGCCGTTTTTTCTTCATCTGTTTTCTTTTCATCTACGATATCAATAGCATCGTAAAATACTTTGTACGCTACAGACTTCTTCCCATCCCACATCATCATGTTAACAAAACGTGTCACTAACTGATCATTAAATCTTGGATCTGGTAAAAGAGGTCTCTTTTTAGCTTGTTTTTTTCTCATTGTTTCTGTTTAAAGCTTGATTACTTCTTAGGTCTTTTAGCACCATACTTAGATCTACGTTGAGTTCTTCCAGCAACACCTGCTGTATCCAAAGCCCCTCTAACGATATGATACCTAACACCTGGTAAATCTTTAACTCTTCCGCCCCTTACTAATACTATCGAGTGCTCTTGTAAATTATGTCCTTCTCCAGGGATGTACGCATTTACCTCTTTACCATTTGTTAACCTTACCCTTGCAACTTTTCGCATTGCAGAATTTGGTTTTTTAGGTGTAGTAGTGTAAACACGAGTACAAACCCCTCTTCTTTGAGGACAAGAATCCAAAGCAGCCGATTTACTCTTCTTAGTAATCGTGGCCCTTCCTTTTCGTACTAATTGTGAAATTGTTGGCATACTATAATTGTGTCTATATATATAACTTACCCTTTTTTAAGGGTCGGCAAATGTAGTAATAAATCCCATTAATTCAAATAGTTAATCACTTTTATTTGATTTAATTATTTTCCTTAACATATAAACCCCGAAAATCAAAATGCTTTTCAAGTATTATCAATTTATAAAAAACCAGCAAAGCAAATCTACAAAACAGCAAAATAACTCAACGTTCATAAAGACATTAACACTTTTGACTCTAATTCTTAAAATAATATTAAATAATTTAGGATAATTAACATATTATTTAGATTATTGCAGCAACTAATTCAAAATAAAAAATAATGAAAACAAAAGGAAATGGAATCCTTACGCTTCTATTAGCGTTTGTTGTGCATTTAACATTTGCACAAGAAAAGACGATTTCGGGTACAGTTACAGACCAAGACGGTCTTCCACTACCCGGAGTTAACATTGTGGTAGTCGGATCATCCACTGGGACACAAACAGACTTTGACGGAAATTACACTATACAAAGTAAATCTGGAGACGTCTTACTTTTTTCCTATGTAGGACAAAAAGACTCTAAGAAGACTGTTGGCTCTTTAACTACCGTTAACGTTGCAATGACCGAAGATGCACAAGCGCTAGAAGAAATTGTTGTTACTGCGCAAGGAATTAAAAAATCCAAACAAGCACTAGGATATGCAGTTGCAGAAGTTAGTAGTGAGCAACTTGAACAAAGAGCTGAAGGCGACGTTGGTAGGATACTTACTGGTAAAGCATCAGGTGTAAATATTACAGCACAGAGTGGACTTTCTGGATCAGGTACTAGTATTGTAATTCGTGGATTAAGTAGTTTTAGCGGAAGTAATCAACCATTATTTATTGTAGATGGTGTCCCGTTTGATAGCGGAACAAATGGCCAGTCACAAAACGGCGATGATAGTAGTTTCGTAGATGGAAATAATGGATCTAGTAGATTTTTGGATTTAGACCCGAACAATATTGCTAGTGTGAATGTATTAAAAGGACTAGCAGCAGCAACACTCTACGGTACTGCTGGACGAAATGGTGTTATCCTTATTACAACTAAAAACAATACTACATCTTCTAATGGCAAAAAGAAAACTGAAATAACTGTCAGCAGCTCTGTATTTTTCAATGAAATAGCTTCTTTACCAGACTATCAACAACAATATGGTAATGGATTTGACCAAGCATTTGGTTGGTTCTTTAGTAACTGGGGGCCAAGCTTTGAAGAAGATGGAATTTCAGGATGGGGAAGTCAAAATGCAATAGATGATCAAGGTACTCTAGCTCACCCCTATTCAACTTCAACTTCAGCAATTCAAGCAGCTTTTCCAGAATTTCAAGGAGCTAGATATGACTGGAAACCATATAACAGTGTCGAAGATTTTTTTAGAACTGGAGTAGTTACTAGTAATTCAGTTAACATAAATAGTAGTTCTGAAGATGGAAAAATATCTTATAATGCGAACTTTGGCCATTTAAATGATCAAGGTTTTACACCAGGAAACGAATTAAATAGATACACACTGGGTATCGGAGGAAGAGCTATTCTGTCAAATAAATTTACTGTGTCAGGTACAATGAATTTTTCAAATACCGATTACAAGTCTCCTCCAGTAGCAGCAAGTACTGGAAATGGTGCATTTGGAGATGGTTCTTCAATATTTGGAGAGTTATTTTTTACACCAATCAGCGTTGACTTAATAGGATTACCATTCGAAAACCCACTTGACAACTCTAGTGTTTACTACAGACAAAACAATAGTATTCAGCATCCTTTATGGACCGTGAAAAATGCACAAACTCGCCAAGTAACAAATAGAGTTTTCGGAAATACAGCCTTAGCTTACGAGATAAACAACAATTTAAATTTAACTTATAGATTTGGTCTTGATGTTTATTCTGAAAACAACACAAATTCACAGAACAAGGGAGGCGTTAATGGTAGTGTTGCAGTACAAAGTGGTGTTTTGGGCACTTGGAACAACACAAATACCATAATGGATCACAATATTATATTAACAGGACAATATGATTTCTCCGAAAAAGTTGGTTTCAGTTTCAATGCTGGTGCAACTACCAGAAGAGAAGTATTTGACCAAAATGGTGTTTCTAGTTCTGGCCAACAGGTTTACGGTGTTCTTAGACATTTTAATTTTGCACTACAAGATGAGATACAATTTTTCCAGGAAAGAAATATTGCCGGTCTTTACGGACAGCTTGATTTTGACTATGATAGAAAGCTTTACTTAACGCTTTCTGGTCGTAAAGATTATGTTTCTAATTTAGCCTCTGAAAATAATTCTATTTTCTACCCTAGTGCTAGCTTATCAATTATTCCTACAAAACTAATCTCAGGACTTCAAACTCAAGGTGGTATTAATTACTTAAAGTTACGTGCAGGTTATGGTACTTCTGCCAACTTCCCAACAGGATACCCAGTAGCCTCTACATTAACACTTGACACTCAGGATTTTCAGGATGATTCTGGAAATGACGTGGTATCTAACACAAGTGCTAATGCTTTAGGAAATCCAAATTTAACACCAGAACTATTATCTGAAATTGAAGTTGGCTTGGAATCTAGGTTTTTTAATAATAGATTATCATTCGATTTGTCATACTACAACAGGACAACTAAGGATTTAATTATAGACCGTCCCTTAGACCCTTCTAGTGGTTATACTACAACGCAAACCAATATTGGTGAAGTCAAATTAGATGGTTTTGAAGCAGATGCAACTTTAGCAATTTTAAGATCAGATGATAAAGATGGTTTAAATTGGAATATCAATGCAAACTGGACTAAAAACAATTCTGAAGTAACAGATTTAGGACTTGATACTGATATTGTGGTGTATTCTGGTTTCAGCAATCTAGGTAACGCTGCAATTGTAGGAGAGCAATTAGGAGTTATAGTAGGTAGTAGAATCCAAAGAAATGACGAAGGAGAATTCTTAGTAAATTCAGCAGGAGATTACATAGAAGAGGAAGGTACTTTTGTAATTGGGAATCCAAACGCAGATTGGTCACTTAACATAAGTAACTCTTTCAACTACAAAAACTTTAGCTTAAATTTCCTTGTTAACTATACCCATGGTGGTGATATGTACAGTAGAACGGTGTCTACCTTATTAGGAAGAGGCCTTACAACAGATGTTTTAGATAGGGAAAACACATTTATCCTACCTGGAGTACTTGAAGACGGAACACAAAATACTAAACAAATAAATAATTCCACTTACTACTTTAATAATATTCTATTTGGACCAGATGAACTGGGAATTTGGGATGCTTCGGTTGTAAGACTACAGGAAATATCTATGGGTTACTCAATGCCAAGCAAATGGTTAGATAAAACACCATTTGGCTCACTAACATTTACTTTATCAGGATTTAACCTGTGGTACGAAGCAATTAACATACCTAAAGGAACAAATTTTGATCCAAACGTAGCTGGTGTAGGTGTAGGTAACGGAGCAGGTTTTGATTATTTAAATGGACCAAGCTCAAGAAGATATGGATTAAGCGTTAAAGCATCCTTTTAATAAAAAAAAATAAGACAATGAAAAATATCATTAAATACATAGCTGTTGTTTTTATAGTAGGGATTACATTTAATTCCTGTGAAACAACAACTTTAAATATTACTGAAGATCCGAATGCATTGACACCAAGTCAAGCTAATCCAGATTTCTATTTAAATGGAGCTCAAGAGAGGTTTGCGAGAGTTGTCGAAACGCTAGGCGAAGCGGGAGCTCAAGTTACAAGAATTGAAAACATGGGTACCAGAAACTATCAAAATGCTTATTCTCCATCCTTTTTTGATTTGACTTGGGAAAGAGCTTATCAGGAGGTAATCAAAAACATTCGAGATATGAATGTTTTAGCTGAAGAAAGTAACCTTAATTACCATATAGGTATGGGTAAATTCATGGAAGCTTATACCATTAGTATACTCGTTGATTATTTCGGCGACATCCCTTACTCGGAAGCAGCATCTGCTCCCGAAATCTTAAATCCAAAATTAGATTCCGGTGAAGAAGTTTACCTTAATGCGCTAACTTTACTCGATGAGGCAATTGTAAATTTCAACGCAACATCTTCTGCCTTACCTGATAATGATTTCTTTTATGACGGAGATGCCAGCAACTGGATAAAAGCTTGCAATACATTGAAGCTGAGACTATACTTAAATATGGGTAATTTATCTGAATTTAATGCCATCATAAATAGTGGAAATTACATTCAAGACACTACGGAAGATCTTCAGTTTAGATGGGGTTCAAACTCAGTACAACCAGATACTCGTCATCCGTACTATGGTACAAATTACACGAACACAGGAGCAGTAGATTACCAATCAATATGGTTAATGAATTTAATGAATTCATCGGAAGATCCAAGAAGTCGTTACTATTTTTATCGACAAAATGAAAGAACTCCTGGCTCTACTGGAGTTGCGCCTAATGAAGTTACTCTGGCATGCTCTGTAACATCTGCGCCTGCCCATTATACTGCAGGAGGTTACGCTTACTGCTCACTACCTGATGGATATTGGGGTAGAAATCACGGAAACGACGAAGGTATTCCACCAGATGGCTTACTTAGAACTGCTCCAGGCGCTTATCCAGCTGCAGGGAAATTTGACGATGATTCATTTTCAGAAATAGCATTAGGAGCAGGTGGTGGCGGTGCCGGCGTAACTCCAATGCTTTTAGCCTCATCTGTAGATTTCTGGAGAGCTGAAACTTTACTTGACAGTGATCCTGCAACAGCAAAAACTTATATGATTGCGGGAATACAAAAATCCATATCAAAGGTTCAATCTTTCGGAGCATTAGATGCAGCGGCAGACTTTTCATTGGCTCCAACTACGGTAGATATCAATTCATTTATATTGACTGTTGGAACATTATTTGATGACGCAGAAGGTACTGACAAATGGAATGTTATAGCTGAGCAATTCTTCGTTTCCTTAAAAGGTAATGGCCATGATAGTTTTAACTTTTATAGAAGAACTGGTTACCCTAATAATATCGAACCAAACTTAGAACCAGATCCAGGGGCGTTCATTAGATCATTTTTCTACCCTGCTACTGCATCCAGTAACAATCAATTTGTTGTACAAAAATCAGGAGTGGCAGAACAAGTCTTTTGGGATACAAATCCAGCATTTCCATCATTCCCAGCTGCTAACTAAAATTAAAAAAAATGACAATGAAAAAATTAAATAAATATATAATAGCACTCACTTGTTTGACCTTGACCATTTCATGTGATAATGACCCAGCAACAGTTGAGCAAGTTCTTGACAACAAAACTTCAGGAGCTATATTACGTACATTAGATTCCTCAGGTTCCTTTGATTTGTTTAGAACAGAAAACACCTTTGCCGTGACACTTGAAGAACAAGATGAAACTGAAGGTGCTTTAATCGATCGTGTAGATATCACTGTGGATTTCGTTGATAACAACAAAACAGGATCTACCGGTGATGATACCACTTTAGGAATAGCCTTTGGAACTATCCCAGCTAGTAGTTTCACTACGGGTTCTAGAAATCTCCCTACAGCAGATTTTTCCTATACCATGGAAGAGGCATTAACAGCCATGGGTATTAGTATACTAGATGTATTACCCGACGATGTAATTACAATTAATCTTGAACTATTTTTCACTGACGGACGTTCTTTTAGTGCTGCAGACGCAGCAGTTACAGTAACCGGCGGATCATTCTTTAGCTCTCCTTTTGCTTATTCACTTATTATAGATGACGGAGTCAATTTTGGCAAAAAAGGATTGTATACAAAGGAAATAAATCTTGTTCCTGGTGAAGTAATAGATCCGTATTCGATAAATTTAAGTATCGCTGATGAAGAAGGTGGTGACTTAATAAAAACCGTCAACATATACAGAAGGTTTCGAGATTTAACTATTGGAGAAGATGGAACAAATTTATCTGAAGACGAAGCTCTTTATACATCCATTGAAGTTAGCACAATGACTTTAGAAATTGATCCTGAGGATGAAGAAGACCCAGGAACAAGAACTACAAATTTTGAAATATCTGTTTTAGAATTATTAGGACCTGACTTATCTGTTGAGGCTTTAGATCTTGGAGATGAATTCCAAATTCGTTACGAGTTAATAACACAAGATGGTAGAATAATCACTACAGATGAATCTGGAACCGAATATTTTGACTTAATACCTACAACTGAATGTATTCAATTAAACAGAGATGCCCCAGTAGCAGGAGAATACACTATTGAATTTGAAGACCTCTATGGAGACGGATGGGATGGTGCTTTCATTACCGTTGAAATCGGTGGAGCATCGCAAGACTATACATTAGAAACTGGTAGTTCAAGTGAAGTTAAATTCACAGTACCAGAAGGAACTTCTACTTTAGTACTAACTTATAATAGCGGTATTTACGAAGAAGAACATAAATATGTAATTATTGACCCTAATGGAAATTTAGCATTCTCAGATGGTCCAGAACCAAACATAGGTATTATTCCGATTAAAGTTTGTCAACCAGAAGAATAGACTCAAAAAATAAATTCAAAAAAAAGGCCGCTAATTAGCGGCCTTTTTAATATTACATTATTAGAATACAAAACGAACTTACAAACACGCATAGCCATGTCTCCAATAATTCATAACATAAATTTTATGCTCGTGTTTTTTTAAATAAATCATTTTACGAATCTTATTAAAAAAATAAAATCTCCACCATAAAAATCCATGTGCACTCACATGAAATCATAAGTTTAGCAAGAATAATAACCAAAAAAATAAATTCAAATTAGATAAATTTGTAATCAAAAAAACCAAATATTTCTTAACACTTATCTTCTAAAAATATTAACATGTTTTTTGAAAAATATACTATTAAATTTCAAGTAAGTTAAACCGTAAAACAACCACTTATGAAATACAAAATTACCATTCCATTTATACTCTTATATAATTTAGTTCTATCACAAAATTTAAGTCCAGCACCCAATGGCGAGGCTGGTATGCTTGCAAATGCTAAGGGAGGAAGTCCAATGCTCAATTTGGTGATGATGGAATTAAGGAATAATGAATCAAATAATGCAGTCAATAAAACTTTAGGAACTCCATACTCTAATGATAAATTTATAAAAAGTAAGATTTATTATGATCATGACTTGCAAGGTGAATTCTTTGTACGATACAATGCCTTAAATAGTAGTATTGAATTAAAAAAATCCCTAGAGTCAGAAGAAAAACCACAACAACTTTTAGCAGATAAAAAAATCATCATCAAATACCTAAACAAGGAGCTAAGATTCACAACTTACATAAATAAGAAGAAAAAAACAAAAAATGGATACTTATCTCTAATTGCTGATGGAAAAAACTATAAGCTATATCACAGATTAGCTGTTAAATTTTCTGAAGGCAAAGCTGCTGCGAATTCGATGGTTGTCTCGATTCCTAGCAAATTTACTCATTTTGAAGAATATTACTTTCAAAAAGTAGAATTAAACCATATTGATTTCCTGCCTTTGAAGAAAGCGAAATTCTTAAAGCAATTTGATAAAAAAAATAAAAATGTGATAGAAGAATTTATCGAAAAAAATTCTCTTAATACAAATAAAGAGGAAAATTTAATCACAATTTTTAATTACATTAATACTTTATAATCGAATTTTACAGATTTAATAGAAAAAAATAAACTAATTAATCAATAAGCTTTTTCAAAAATCTTTGCATTATAAATTCTTTAAAAAATTGAACCAAATTAGCGCTTTGTATACTGGTTGAGTAGAATCCAAAAATTAATGGAGAAGTTTGAAGACATATAATTATAGTTTTTCCCTACCTTTGCCCCAATGGAAAACAATACTCAGATTTACGGTATAAGAGCAATTATTGAGGCAATAAATGCAGATAAGGCAATTGATAAAGTCTTTATTCAAAAAGGTCTTAAAGGCGATTTATTCAAAGAATTTGAAACCCTTATTCGAAGAAACGGGATTAACTCCTCCTATGTTCCTGTAGAAAAATTAAACAGGTTAACCAAAGGAAATCACCAAGGGGTTATTGCTACCATATCACCTATTAAATTTTTTACGATTGAAGAGTTAGTAGAGAACGTTTCTGCAAAAGAGACCACTCCCCTATTTTTATTGTTAGACCAACTATCTGATGTTCGAAACTTTGGTGCTATTATTAGAACTGCAGAATGTACTGGAGTAGACGGAATCATCATCCAGAAAAAAGGTGCTGCACCTGTGACAGCTGATACTATCAAAACTTCTGCTGGCGCTGCCTTTAAAGTGCCCATTGCAAAGGTAGATCATATTAAAGATGCTGTTTTTTATTTACAGGCTTCCGGGATCAGAACAATTGCTGCTACGGAAAAAACAGAAAATTCTGTTTATGACATCTCCTTCAAAGAACCATGTGCCATCATTATGGGATCCGAAGATTTAGGTATCTCCCCTTCTATTTTAAAAGTAGTAGATGACAAAGCAAAAATCCCTTTATTAGGAGAAATAGGATCATTAAACGTGTCTGTAGCTTGTGGTGTTTTTCTGTATGAAACCGTTAGGCAACGTAGTTTATAAATTTCGTTTACTTATTCTGGTTTTTCGCTTTCTTTATAATGGTATTGTATAATTACTTCTGGCTGCTCTTTTAATTCGATCTCTAGCTCTGGCGTACGTTCTATAAAATTTCCATTTTCATCAAAGTGCTGAAGGAATTCATCTTCTTCTTCCTTATAATCATCACGTTCCCAATCATATTTTTTGGTTTCCGGAATTGGTGTTTTAAGATAGTATGCAAAGAAGAAACCTACTAGAAATCCTGATAGGTGTCCTTCCCAAGAAATATCATCTTGAATAGGAAAGATATACCAAAGCATACTGCCATAAACGAAAACGACCATTAGGGACAATGCTACCAAACGGTAATAGTTAGTAAAAATTCCTTTAAAGAAAATAAAACTTGCCAATACATAGATTAGGCCACTAGCTCCAATATGATAAGACTCTCTTCCTATTAGCCACGTTAAAAACCCAGATACAAGTATCCCTAAAATAATAACTTGAAAAGCATTTTTCTTATAAAAATAAAATAGTGACGCTGTTAAAACTGCCAATGGCACCGTGTTATTATATAAATGCTGAGCAGAACCATGTATAAAAGGACTAAAGATTATACCTCTAAGACCCACTAGCGTTCTAGGTAGCACTCCAAATTTATTAAAGTTTATTCCTAGTCTAATTTCCACTAAAAAAACGATCCAAATAGCCAAAACCAAAAGTAATGGCGCAATAAGCACTGTATTCGTAAATTGGAACTGTTTGGATGCTTGCATACAAGTAATTTATAAAATGGAAATCAAAAACGCAACCAAAAACTACAAACATGATAAATTGTCATAAGTAGAATTTGTATTTTTGCACTATGAATGAACCTCTTGCAGAGCGGATACGCCCAAAGACATTAGAAGATTACATCAGTCAGCTTCATTTAGTAGGTGACAACGGCTCTCTTACGCATCAAATTAAAAAAGGAATAATTCCTTCGTTAATACTTTGGGGACCTCCAGGAACAGGTAAAACTACATTAGCCAACATTATCGCTATGGAAAGCGGTAGGCCCTTCTACACCTTAAGCGCAATTAATAGTGGTGTAAAAGATATTCGTGAGGTTATAGACAAAGCAAAACAAAGTGGCGGCTTATTCACAACCAAAAACCCCATTTTGTTTATTGATGAGATTCACAGGTTTAGCAAATCGCAACAAGATTCATTACTTGCTGCTGTTGAAAAAGGCTGGGTAACCTTAATAGGTGCTACCACTGAAAACCCTAGTTTTGAAGTTATCCCTGCATTACTCTCAAGATGTCAAGTATACATATTAAATGAATTTGGAAAAGATGATTTAGTCGCACTTCTAAAAAGAGCTATCTCTTTAGACAAGCATTTGAAATCTAAAAACATCAACCTAAAAGAAACTGATGCCTTATTGCGATTATCAGGTGGAGATGGGAGAAAGCTTTTAAATATATTTGAGCTCGTTATCAATTCTGAAAGCGGAGACACTATAGAAGTAACGAATGATTTAGTGCTACAAAAGGTGCAAAAAAACACCGTTCGTTATGATAAAACTGGGGAGCAACATTATGATATTATTTCGGCCTTTATAAAATCTATTAGAGGTAGTGATCCTAATGCAGCAGTGTATTGGTTAGCAAGAATGATTGAAGGCGGTGAAGATGTAAAATTTATTGCACGCAGAATGCTTATTGCAGCGTCTGAAGATATTGGTTTAGCTAACCCTACCGCGCTTGTAATGGCTAACACGACATTCCAAGCTGTTACCACTATTGGATATCCTGAAGCACGAATAATCTTAAGTCAATGTGCAATTTACTTAGCGACCTCTCCTAAAAGTAATGGGAGTTATATGGCCATCAATAGAGCGCTTAAAACAGTGACAGATACGGGTGATTTATCGGTGCCATTAGCTTTAAGAAATGCTCCAACAAAATTAATGAAAGACATTGGTTACGGTGCTGAATATAAATATGCACACGACTATCAAAATAATTTTGTTGAAGCAGAATTTTTACCTGATGATATCTCAGGAACTTCTTTCTACAAACCAAATAACAATCAGCGTGAGAATGCTATAAAGGAGTTTCTTAAAAACAGGTGGAAAGACAAATATTCTATCTAAAATTTAATATTCAAGGATTTTACTTTCAATACATCACCTTCATAAAACTCAAAGTACCAAGCACCGTCTTTTGCGTACACCAAACCTTTGGTTCCTGAAATCTCTTCACCCAAAAAGATATTAGGTTGAGACGTCTTGAACATTTTCATTACTATTTTTGGGGAACTGTCTACCAATTGATAGCCATTTAAAATATCTTGAGCATATAAACCTCCATTAGAAGTTGCTACTTTTTTTGCTTCCATTCCTGGAGTTGCTTTTATTACCGATTTTTTTTGTACTTCTTCTTGCGTTTTTACTACAGCAGTTGTCGTGGCCTCAGCAGGCGCTTGTTTAACCGCTGGTAAGCTTTTTGCATCATTTTGATACGACACCTTTACCGGTTCTGTTGTTGTTCCAGTATATGAATATGTGTAGCTAGATAATGATTTCATTGCAGCTCTGATTGCTTCAGAATATGAAGCGTCATATTCCTTTTGTTTACTCGTCCCTTCAATAGATTTATAGATTTCTTTACCCGAACAATCCTCTAACAAAAAAGTAATCTTGGTTGTAAACATATTAGAACCATCTATCAGTTTAGCATACAATGCCACACACCTATTTAGATTCAACTCTGATGGTAAATCGTTACTATAAACAACATTCACATCACTTTCTGCAAGTAAATATTTTACAAGGGTACTAGATTTATACTGGTTGGGACTTTTAAACGATTCAAATTGTGTAGGAACTACTACATATTTATAATCGTTAATTACTTCTTGTCCGTAGAAATTAGCACAAAATGCTAACATTAAAATGGGTACTATCTTTTTCATGAGGTCTCTTATTTCTTGCCCCAAGATATAATATTTAATCCAAATTGTACGGATGCATATTGGCTATTTGCCAAATTTGAATATCCAATAAGGTTATCTGCCATTAAATACATATTTACTGGTCCCGCTTGAAGACTAGCACCTAAACCAATATTTGTATATGAAAACTTATCTATAGTGTACGTAGTTTTCAAAGTCATAACATTACCCAATCGATGCTGGTAAAATGCACTTAGCGCTGCTTGCGGACCTCTTGGTCTATTTATAGCATATAATTGTGCTCCATAACTATTCTTATACACCCTCCCTCTATTATTACCACCTGAAGTACTCGTGCAATAACAAGCTTCTCTAGATTCAATTTCTTTTCCAAAATCACGGCGAATAGAGGTATAAAATTTTGTTGGTCTAAATGTGATGTAGTTATCATCACCTTCGACATAAGGAACTAAGTCTTGTAAATCGTCTACCAATGTTCTCCACTCATCTTCTGCAGAATTAAGGTCTTCTGGTAAGCGTACCTCTAAACCTTCTGTACTAGCAAATCCTTTTAAAGAATATGTTCTTACATCCTTACTGTGATAAATAAAACCTACATCTATTAAACTACCCGTAAATACTGTTCTTTCATCAATATTATAGGTAAATCCTAAATCAAAGCCTAAGCCTAAATTACCACCCAGCAATGCTCTTTTTCCTAAAACGCTAGAAATAGCAGCACCATTTGCTTGTGAGTCGTCATCTATAATATCCTTTAACTCAAATAATCCCGAAGTTTTTATTTCTATATCGGCATCAAGCGTACTCTCCAATAAATTATCATCTCCTTGGGTGGTTACGAAATACCCTTTATTTTTTGTAGACGTAAAATTAAGTAAGCTAGAATACACCTTAGCTCGGAAACCCATGGTAAGTTCATTTGAAATTTTCTTATTAATTCCGAAATGATAAACATTCAAAATTTCTCCTCGAGTTTTAAGGTGATTTAAATCGAATTTTTTGTTTAGATTATTTGTATTCCCTTCATAAGCCAATAGCGCATAATCTTTGAAGAAATAACCAATGGCATCGCCTTCATTATAAGCTCCAAAGGAATAAAAAACATCTTCATTCTTTTTGCTTCTATACCCAATATTGAGTAATTCTATTTGGTACGTACCACTTAGCTCATCACTAAACTCCATACCATAGATTACCTTTTCTCTAAATTTGGTATTAAAATCTACGCCATCATTTGCAAAAAGATCATTGGATTTCAACCCACTACTCCCCGCTTGAAAAGAAACACCAGAAATTAATGGCACTCCTGCATACCATTGAAAAGAAGTTTTCATTCCAGGATTTAACAATAGTGCTTGTGGCACTTCATTAAAATCATAGAGCAACTGTTTATTTTGACTGTTCACATAGAAACAACCAAATAATAACACTACAAAAAATATTTTTTTCAACCTCATTCTATAACCCTCAACTTAAAACTAGCGCTAGATCTAAAAATTAGTTTAGGATCAGGAAGAGATGATACGCTTGTACTCCCGCTATTATTTGTAAAAATAATTTGTAAACTTGATGTACTTTTTATGATATCTATGCTTTTTCCTGCCGCTGTACCGTAAAATATTTCTTCATCAATAATATCTATTGGGGGCGCTTCTGCTGTAGAAAAGTTCACAACATCTAAAGGAGAGCCCGCTTCATTCAAAAATATTACGCGAATATCTAGCTGTTTGCTAGTGCTATTTTCTATTTGAAATGTTAGGGATCCTGATATAACTCTATCAGAAAATAGTTCTGAATTAAAGCCATCAAAATTTATATTCTGTGATATTACTGGAGAAGCATTAATCAAATCTTCTGTAGACTCAAGATAAAGTACTGGTCCTGTAGCATCTGTGATCACGTCTAAATCTCTAGCTTGATCAAAATCTTGCTCATCTGAACAAGCAGTGACCACTACCAAAAGCAACAGTGGTATTAATAAATAGTTTATGATTTTTTTCATTGCAATTTTTTTAATTCTAACAGCAAGTGCTGATTAGAATTAATTAGTGTCTACAGCTTAGCAACGTCATAAGTACAATTTTATTTCACTTAAATCGGTAATCATATCACAATATTCGTGCTTTTGTTCATTATGTGCGTTAAAATGCAGGGCATTTAAACCTACTGCCTGGGCGCCAAGTATATCTGCCTCAAGACTATCACCTATCATAAGTGCCTTTTCTGCTTGAACCTTTGCCTTCTCTAAAGCTAAGTTAAAAATGATAGGATTGGGCTTTTTAACCCCAGCCATTTCTGAATTAATAACTTGATTAAAATAAGATGCTATGTTAGAATTTCTAATCTTTTTATTTTGCACCTCTTCAAATCCGTTAGTGATGATGTGTAAATTATAATTAGGTTTCAAGTAGTCTAAAATTGAAATAGCGTTAGGAAACAAATGATTATTGGCAGATAAGTTATCAATATAAGCATCAGACAAACTATTTATTACAGCATCACTAACCTCAAGACCCAAGGTGTCAAAGGTGGTTTTCAAACGCTGATACCTCAGCGCTGTCTTTGATATCTTCTCCTCCCGGAACAAACGCCAAAAAACAAGATTATTAGGCACATATACTTCTAGAAAATCTTCTAATGAAACAGGCACATCATGCGTCACCAATATTTTTTCAAAAGTGAGTGCAGAATTTTTTTCAAAATCCCAAAGGGTATGATCTAAATCAAAAAAAACATCCGTGATAATATCTTTATACATTATATTTTTTTATTACAAATTCATACAATTCTTTCCAAGAAACTTTATTTTTTTCACCAAATAGTTCGTTAGAAAAAATAGAAATAAACCCACCATTTACATTTTTAATTTGCGCATAAACAGTATCCAATTTTTGTGTAATGTCCTCCAAAGAGGTATACTTTAAAAAAGTATAATCATGTACTGCAAAAGGGTGTATTTTAATGGGCTGCTGTGCCTCCAAATTAATATCATATAAATAAAAAGGTGTACAGGTACTTGCCCTAAAACCTATTTCATGGGCATACCCCATGGTAAAGTCATCCGTAAACTCTGCCTCCACCAACCTTCTATAAGTGGCAGGGACATCTACCCTATTGTACCGCAAACGAGAGGAATTAATAGGCCTATTGATCACATTAGACAAGTTTATCTTTTCTTGCTTAAGTAATTCGGTATCATTGAAGGAACTATAAGATGCACATAAAGATACTATGCTATAATCTGAAATAGATTTTATTAAAAACTTGAACTTATTATTATCAATTGATATATTTTTATCAAAGGTGGAATATTCTGCAAATTGGAAAAAGAACATGCAAAAAACCTTATATTTTTTATGAAGCTTAATAAGCCAATCATAGTTATTATAAGGATCATTTTCTGGACGAAACCAAACTGAAATTCTTTCAGCAACACGCCTAAACTTCAAAGAAGAAAGATCTAACAGTAGTCCCGCTAAGCTTCTAACAATGCCTTTATGAGAATAGCAATGAGAAGAGGTTACATCTATAATTGAAGTAAATTTATAGTGCTTTTTCTTCGGTTCTAGTTCCGGAAAGCGCTCTTGTAATTTTTCTAGTACTTTCTGCGCCCAAATATCTACTACTGGTAATTCTAGAAAATTATTTTTGTATGCTAAACTTTCTTGGGGAGGAAATCTTTGATGCACATCTTTAACATGGGGCAAATACTCTTCATACCTACTTAATAGGTAAAAGCTCGCAGAAAACACATCGAAAGGTAAATTACTACGTTCTCCGGCCGCAAAAAAACAAGGAACACCTTCCCAATCCTGGATTTTAATTTCTAAATCGTTAATTCCCTGTTCAAATAAAAGGTCATTACTCCTTATAAAAAATTCATTTTGTAAGGGTAATTTAGTGTAGGTGATTTTAGGTCCAGAATGCTTTATGAAATCTTCAACTTTAGCCGTAAAACTAATTTCCACACCCAAAATTCGATCAAATATTTGTCTCATTACAAAACTAAATCTCGGTGTAATCTTATGGGTGTAAATTAATAGCATAGAAATTATCTTGTCAAAAGATTAGTCAATTTTAAAATAGTCTTTAAAGAATATTTTCATCTGCAAAGCTAAAATATTCTGATTGAGTGATGATCAAATGGTCTAAAACTTTTATATCTAATCCTTCTGCAGCATTTTTTATTTTTTGAGTAATTTGTTTATCGGCCAAACTAGGCTTTAAAGTCCCTGACGGATGGTTATGCGCCAGAATTATAGCCACAGCACTTAGTTCTAAAGCTTCTTTCATAATTAAACGCACATCTACCAAAGTACCTGTTATACTGCCTTTACTTTGTTGAGAATTGTGTAATACTTTATTCGAGTTGTTTAAAAATACCACCCAAAATTCTTCATGTGGCAAATCACCCATTTTAGGTTGAAGCAGTTCAAACACACTTTTACTACTGGTTATTTTAGTGATTTTGAGCGCATCATCTCCCCTTCTGCGCCTTCCTATTTCTAGTGCTGCAGTAATACTAACGGCTTTCGCTTCACCGATGCCTTTAAACTGCATTAGCTTTTTAACCGATAATTTCCCCAACTCATTAATATTGTTGTTTACGGATGCTAAAATTCTTTTTGACAGCTCAACTGCACTTTCATTTCTGCTCCCAGAACCTATTAATATTGCGATAAGTTCTGCATCTGAAAGTACAGCCTTACCTTTCTGAATTAATTTCTCTCTTGGCTTATCATCATCTGCCCAGTCTTTTATGGAAAGTGAAGTAGAATTTTCTTGCATTCGTTAAAGATAAGCAACTAATTATTTTATCGTAAATTTCAATTAAATATAAAACATAGTACAATGAAATCTATTTTTGATGAAGCTATAAAAAATGAACTTACGGAACGTATTTCGCTACTCACCGAAAATTCTGAACGCAAATGGGGTAAAATGACAGTGGGACAAATGGCTTGGCATTGCCAATACCCATTAAAACTCGCCATTGAAAATAAACCTACTTCTAAAAAAGGGAATCTGCTAGTGCAGCTATTCTTCAAAAAATCAATGTATAATGATAAAGCATGGCGAAAAAATTTACCGACGGCCCCACAATTAAAAGCTAAAGAACCTAAAAATTTTGCCGACGAAGTAAAAGTATTGCAGCAACTAATGCTCGATACGCATCACTTAAAAAGTAGAGAAGAATGGAATGCACATCCATTTTTTGGTCGTTTCACCAAAGAACAATGGGGTCAAATGCAATACAAGCATTTAGATCATCATCTAACCCAATTTGGAGTATAAAAAAAGCCTAACAATTACTAATTGCTAGGCTTCAATCTATAGTGTAATAAGATATCTTTTAATTTTTTCGGTAGTTGCTTACCTTTTCTTTCCCTTTATTTATTGAAGTTTCTAATTCGTTTAATTTCGCTTCAGCTTTATTAATAGCCGCTTGCTTACGCTCTAATTCTTCAGGAGAAATTGTTTTATTCGCTTTTTCCTTTTCTACCTTAGCTTTTGCTAATTCTAGTTTTCCTCTTCCCTTAGTAAGTACAGCTTGACTTTCTTCAAAATTTTGAGAAGATGTATTTACCTTCTCTTTCACTTTCTCCGTTCTATATTGTCCAAATTCCTTTGCTGACATTTCGCCCCTGTCATTATAGGATGGTACGCTTTTTTCTTTTTGGGCAACAACCTTATTTACATCTGCTTTTTTATCATCTTTACTAGCCTGAGCTTGGTCTTTTACATTTTGCCCTTTAACTTGCATCTCAGAAACCTTGTCATTAGCTTGCTTTTTTGAACTTTCTATTCTCTCCTTTACTTCTCCTGCTTTCCCTTTAGCCTGATCTTTAGTTTGCGCTGCATTACCTCTAGCTTCCTGAGTTTTATTTTTTTGCTCTTGTTTTAATGTTTCAGCCTTTTCTTGACCTTCTTTTTTTACCTGAGCACTTTTCTCTCTCTTTTCTTCTTGAGGTTTTCCTTGAGCATTAATAGTACTAAAACTAAATGCTGCACCTAAAAGAGTTAGTAACACTATTTTTTTTCTGATTTTCATCACTTATATTTTTAAATTAAATACTATCTAGCGCTTTCAAAAGATCTTCAACTTCTTCTGTCTTCTCATTGACTTCATCAATAGATTCGTCTAAATCTGTTTCAACAGTAATTAGACTATCAATTTTTGCTTCAATAACTTGCTCTTCTTTTACCTTCTCTGCCGCTGTATCTTTACAAGCCGCAAAAGCCGCAAGAAAAGCTGCTGCAAGAATAACTTTAATTGATTTCATATACTTTTATTTATGATTAGATAATGTAAGGTCTAATTAAATTCTTTCATGACCAAACTTAACTAAGCATTTTCGACAAACGCTTTAAATTGTTGCAAATCTAAGCCTCCGTAATTACCAGAACTCATAAATAAGACTACAGTATTAGAATAATCTTGTGCATAGACATACTCTTTAAATGCAGAAGCATCTGTCATAATCGTTAAATCATCTCTCTGAAAAGCTTCAGAAATTTGATCTGCTGTCACAGGATTTAATTTTTTAATAGCTACAGATTCCGGCAGGTAAAAAACTACTGGTGTATCTGCAGGATCTAATGCCCCTTTATATTCTTTTAAAAACTCAGGATTAAAACTACTATATGTGTGTAGTTCTAAAAAAGCAATTAATTTTTTATCAGGATATTGTTCTTTTACGGCTTTGGTTGTTGCCGCCACCTTACTAGGAGAATGTGCAAAATCTTTATAAACAATACACGTAGCGCTCTCTGCTATTTTTTCTAACCTTTTTGAAGCTCCTTTAAAGGTTCCAATTGCCTCATAGAAATCATCTTCATCAATACCCATATTTTGACAAATCCACTTAGCTCCTGCCAAATTACTCAAATTGTGTTTTCCAAAAACTTCAATAGGCATAGGGCCCTCTGGAGTATCTAATAATGTTTGTCCGTTTTCTACACTATACTCTGGAGTGTGGTACGGTAATTTACGAATAGCATTTTCTGAAGCCTCTACAACTTTAACTACATTTTCGTCCTCTTCATTATACGTAATACTCCCTCCTTTTACGATACTATCTACAAAAATCTGGAATTGTTCAACATAAGTATCAAACGTAGGAAACACATTAATATGGTCCCATGCAATTCCGCTTAACAGCGCAATATTAGGTTTGTATAAATGAAATTTTGGACGTCTATCTATTGGAGAAGACAAATATTCATCGCCCTCTAAAATGATAAAATCGTTCTCTTCCGTCAAGTGCACCATACGATCAAAACCGTCTAGTTGTGCCCCTACCATATAATCTACATCACGATTATGATAGTTTAGCACGTGCAGAATCATAGAGGTTATCGTTGTTTTTCCATGGCTACCGCCAATAACAACTCTTGTTTTATTTTTTGACTGCTCGTATAAAAACTCAGGATATGAAAAGATTTCAAGTCCTAATTCTTGCGCTTTTAGCAACTCCGGATTATCTGCTTTGGCATGCATGCCTAAAATTACAGCATCAAGGTTTGAGGTGATCTTCTCTGAAAACCAACCAAAGGTTTCTGGCAACAACCCTTCTGATGCTAAACGGGTCTTAGAAGGTTCAAAGATAACATCATCACTACCGGTTACTATATATCCTTTATGGTTTAATGCTAATGCAAGATTATGCATGGCGCTACCGCCGATAGCAATAAAATGTATATTCATGAAAGTAAAATTATGTGGTAAAGATAGGAATAGCAATCGCTATTTTCAAACCCGCTGCTATATAAGATTAGGATATAAATGTCCGTTTAAATTGAAAATTTTCTAGTTTAAATGTCACTTAAACGGTATTTAGTAGACTATTTCTTACATTTTCACAACAATAATGGCCTTTCTTTAACAAGTATCAGATATTTTTGATGTTCACAACCTAACCACCGTTTATGACCAATCAAAACAAAATGGATCGTATTCCATTTTTTTTATTGTTTATTATTTTTTTTGGAGTACATTCTTTTTCCCAGGCCCAAACAGGCTGTGCAGGATCTGATGCTTTACTAACAATTTGCAATAAAGATCAAAATCCATCGCTTCAAAATTTCGATTTATTTGATGCCCTTAATGACACACCAAGTACTGGAGGTATTTGGTCTACTTCAAATCCGGCAAATTTTTATGCTTTTGATAGAACTACAGGAATTGTAAACCTTTGGAAAATTTTGAATTCAGGCACCCATACGTTTACGTATACCAATGATGCTTGTGGTGAATCTGCCAGTGTTACTATTAATTTAGGAGGCTACTCCGGAGAAGACAATATAGATGGTAGCGCCAATGCATGTAGCAATGAAATAGAAGTAAATATGCATCGCTTCTTAGGGAGTGAAGTTGCCGATAAAATTCAAGATTTTAATGGACTATGGGAAGCGGTAACTCCAGAGGCCGTAAACTTTTTAGAACGAAATATTTTCAATGCTTTTGGAGCGGGTCCGGGAGTATATGAATTTACATATACCGTAGCTGCTGTAGCTACTTGTCCATCAGAGCAATCTACCGTTATCTTAGAAGTACACCCTTCACCTAACCCAGGGACAGGATTAGCACTAGCTGTTTGCGTCACTGATGATTTATCGGCCTATAGAAATTTAAACTTAAACAGTTATCTAGCTGCAGAAGATGCTAACGGAACTTGGTCTGAATCTGGAACAGGTCAACTAACAGATCTTTCTGATAATACCATAAATGTAGAGGAAATCAGAGATAATTTTGGATATGGCATCTATAATTTCGATTACACCGTTTATCCTACGCACCCTGTATGTGATGAACAATTTTCTACAGTAGCAATTAGCATCCTTCCCACCTTATCTGGTAGCTTAGAAAGCCTTAACTATTGTATGGGCAACCCGTATACCATCGATATCACTTATGATAGTACGCTTCTACCCAATGGAAGATATCAAATGGGGTATCTAGTAGACCCCGCTGATGCCCTCGTAAGAGCCGAAGAAGTAATTATCACACTAACTAATGGCGTCGGAAGCTTTGATGTAAATCCTTCGCTTGTTTCTACCAATGTATATAATACCGTAAGCATTAGCTCCATTATGGGCTTTTTACCCTTGCGCAGTGTTTGTACTACTATTGATGTTTCGGAGACCACCTTTCTCGTTTCTAATTCACAAATACAAATTGCAGAAGCCTGCCAAGACACCACTATTCCTGTGCAAATTTTAAATATTCTTGATACTACTGCGAACTTAACCAACAGTCCGCATACCGTCACGTATACGCTTACAGCTCCCGATGGCGGAACAACTACAGAAACCATAGAAAACCTACCTTTTTCTGAAGGAGCTGCTACTTTTGAAATTGCTGCTGAACATACAGGTGAGGATGGAGAACATGAAGTAATAGTCACTATTGATAATATCCTAGATGTTACCTGTAATTTACAAACGTTGTTTAATGTGATTGCCACGCCAGATGCAATTACACTAACCTTACAGGTAGATAATTCTTGTAATGCCACAGAAATAAATGTGCTGGTAGCTGCTCCTGTTTTACCTGATGGCATTTATAATGTAACTTATGATGTAATTGAACAAAACACAGGTGCTGTTGTTATTAATAATACGATTGCCTTTACTGGTGGAACTGCAGATTATCAAGTTGATGTTGCCCCATTAGAGCAAGGTAATTATACCATAAGCGTACGAAGCATACAAAATGACACTACGCCATGTAGGACTATTTTTGAGCATGAAGAAACAGAAAATTTTGCCATAAAAGGCATACCAGATATCCCTATAGGAGAAAGCAATCAAACTTTTTGTCTAAGCGAATACGATACCAACGGCCCTACACTAGAAGACCTTGCTTTTACCGCCTCTGGTGACCCTTTATTTTATGCCACGGAAACAAGTACTGATATTCTTAGTATTAGCACCCCACTGGCTCACAATGTAGCTTATTTTATCAGCACTATAAATAATGAAAATAACTGTGAAGGTACACAAAGACTGCGTGTTTTAGTATCACTTACAGCACCTACTACCCCTACAACCACCAATGCTACTCCATTTTTCTGTGGAGGAGATGCTGCAACCCTAGCATCTGTAGATATTAACACTGATGAGATAGCAATTGTTTGGTATGACGCCCCTGTAAATGGAAATTTATTACCAGCTACTACGCTTTTAGAAGATGGCATATCTTATTTTGCTGCATCAGAAAATAGCCAAGGCTGTAGAAGTAATGAACGACTTATACTAAGCCCTACCGTTTTTACGGTTACACCAATTTCTTTGACTAATACTGAATTTGATATTTGTGGCTTAGACAAGCCTACCATTTCAGATCTAAACAACTTAGCGGCTTTTGAAAATTATGAAATTAGATGGTATGACTCTTTGGAAAGCACTTCGCCTATAAATGAAGCTACGCTACTAGTACCTAATGCTATGTACTATGCAGAAAATTACAATGAAGATACCAGATGTATAGCTCCTATTAGAACACCAATCACTATAAATTTATCTGCATGTAATCCTGAAGATTATGACTTCTTCATTCCTGACGGATTCTCACCTAATGGAGATGCTAGAAACGACCGTTATTTTATACCCAATATTGAAAAAATATTTCCGGAGTTTCAGCTAGAAATAAAAAATAGGTATGGCAGAACTCTTTTCATGGGGAACATTCAAAACCCTGCATGGGACGGTTCCATCAAAGGGAATAGTATCGCGCCAAACGGAGTATATTTTTACATCATACATTATAACAAAGAAGGTTTTGAGCCTAAACAAGGGAGGTTATACCTCAACCGATAAGCTATGCCAAATACCATCATAACCTTCAAAACCATTAGCATGAAAAAATACTCCTTATATCTACTCTTACTCTTACTGATACCCTTTCTGGGAATGAGTCAGCAAGATCCACAATACACCCAATACATGTACAACATGAGTGTTATTAACCCTGCCTATACTACTAATGATACAGGCTTAATTAATTTTGGAACTCTATACAGATCACAATGGAACTCTGTTGTCGGGGCCCCTAAAACGCTCACATTTTTTGCACATGCTGCTTTATCAGAAAAAATAGAAACAGGTATCTCATTTATCTCTGACGTTATTGGCGATGGTGCTGCCAAAGAAAATAATATCTATGCAGATTTTGCGTACAGCCTTAAACTCAATGAAAAAAGTGATCTTTCGCTAGGTTTAAAAGCAGGAATGACCAATTATGCCACAAATTTTAATGGGTTTAGACTTCCTGAACTACAAGACGATGCGGCCTTTAATGACAATATAAACAGTACATTTCCTAATATTGGTATAGGTGCTTTTTACCATAAAGATAAATTTTACTCGGGTATTTCTATTCCCAATCTATTGCATTCTAAACATATAGATAACAAAGATGGCATTAGCACTATCGGATCAGAAGAGGCTCATATTTTTATTACCGCAGGGTATGTATACGAACTCAACTCTTCTATTAAAATTAAACCCTCAACCTTAATAAAGGCCGTAAATAATACGCCACTTTCTGTAGATTTTTCTGTAAATGCACTATTTAACGATACGTTGGAAGCTGGCCTAGCGTATCGCTTAGACGATGCTGTTAGTGCCATGTTTAACATTCAAATATTATCAGGCGTTAGAGCTGGTTACGCTTATGATTACACCTTATCAAATCTAGGAGAATTTAGTTCTGGATCTCATGAAATTTTCATTCTATTTAATTTGGACCTATTAGGCTTGAAAAAAGGCTATGATAAATCCCCTAGATTTTACTAAAAAGCTATGAAAAAAACGACACTCCTTTTAGTATTAATAGTATTCTTCAATATATTTTCTGCTTCAGCTCAAGATCAATTGAAACGTGCTAACACCTATTTTGACCGAGCTTTTTATAGTGAAGCTATTCCGCTATACGAAGAAATTGCAGCTACAAATAAAAGCACGCTAGTAATAAAAAATCTTGCTGATAGCTATTACAATACCTATCAAATGCCACAAGCAGCAAAGTGGTATGCCTATCTGACTTCAATTTATGGCGAGACACTCGACGAAAACTATTTTTTTAAATACAGCGAATCTTTAAAAGCTACAGGAGAACTAAATAAATCTTTTGAAGTACTAATGGAGTACTACCAAGCAAAAAAAGACGCGGAGCAAGTAGCGAAATTAAAGTCAGATTTTAACTATTTAGAAAATATACAAGCAATAGGACCGCGATTTGCAATTGAAAATTTAGCATTAAACACTACAAACTCTGAATTTGGAGCTGTACAAGTAGATGACCAAATTATATATACGGCATCGAAAAAAAAGGCGAACAAAATTTACCGATGGAATAATCAGAACTATTTAGACTTATACCAACATCCTGAAAGTGAATTACTGTATGGCGATAGCATTAGTAGAAGTTTTTCTACTGCCATAAATACTAAAATGCATGAAGGCACTTTTGCCATCACAAAAGACAGAAACACCCTTTATTTTACACGTAATAACTTTATTAAAGGGAAAAAGAAAACAGATGCTAAAAAAGTATCTAACCTAAAAATATACCGTGCTACACGCATGGATAATGTATGGACCAATATTACAACGCTAGCCTTTAATAGTGATGATTTTTCTAATGAACACCCAAGCCTTAGTAGTGATGAGAAAACTTTGTATTTTGCTTCAGACAGAAGTGGTGGTTTTGGCTCTTTTGACATTTATAAAGTAACTATTCAAGAAAATGATGTTTATACGGAACCAGAGAACCTTGGAAGTTTAATTAATACGGATAAAAAAGAACAGTTTCCTTTTGTCGATCAAAATGATAACCTATACTTTTCTTCAAACGGACATCCAGGATTTGGCCTACTTGATATTTTTATTTCAAAAAAAGACACTAATCAATTTCAGAAACCAGACAATGTTGGGTATCCTGTGAATAGTAGTTATGATGACTTTAGCTATTTTCAAAATGAAGACAAAGGCTTCTTTGCCTCCAACAGACCAGAAGGAAAAGGAAGCGATGATATCTATTCCTTTACGATTACAAAACCTTTAAAAATTGAAGCTTGTGCGCAAGTTATTACTGGAGTCGTGACAGACAGAACTACCAAACAACTACTCCCTTTTAGTACCGTACGCCTTCTTGATATTGATCATCATGAAATAGCTCAAGTAATTACAAAGGAAGATGCCACGTTTTCATTTGCGGTAGAATGTGAGATGCAGTACCGCATTGAAGCTAAAAAAGAGCAGTACGAAGATAATTTTAAAGTGCTAAGAACCACAAAAGAGCGGAACGCAGAAATAGATGCTTCGCTAACCTTATATGCTACTGTTGAAAAAGAAAAAGTAGCACGTATTGCACTTCAAGAAAAAGAGAAGCAAGCGCTAGAAAAAGCAAAAACAGCACAAGAGAAAAAATTAAAAGAAGAAAAAGAAGCCGCTGAAGCTTTAGCTGTACAAGAAAAACAACATAAAGAAAAGGCAGAGAAAGAGAAAGCTGAGAATATTATCAAAACCATCAATACAGAAAAGGCAATCGTCAAAGAAAAAAATAGAACCGTTATTAAAACGCAAGCTATAAACTTTGATTACAGCATGTGGTACTTGCGCAGGGAAACCAGAGATCGTTTAGAAACGGTGGTAGCTACTATGAAAAATAATCCAAGTATCACCCTTGAGATTGGTTCGCATACAGACCGCCGTGGAAATAACAATTATAATAAAGAACTGTCTCAAAAAAGAGCCAATAGTGTAAAAACATATTTACTAGAAAAAGGAATTGCAGCTGAAAGAATCATTGCAAAAGGCTACGGAGAATCACAACCTATTATAGCATGTGCTACAGATGATGCTTGTTCCGAGGAAGAGCATGAATTAAATAGAAGGTGTGAATTTGTAATCGTAAAATGGGAATAAAAAGGCGCTCTATTTGAAATTATAATCGATTGTTTCTTTTATCTTTAAGGTAAATTTTAAAGCAATGGATATAAAGTTAGCTGAAATTCCTACCAAAGAGATTATTCCCGGTTATCACGGTAAATTGGTCCATACTAAAAATATGAGCTTGGCTTTTTGGGAGGTAGAAAAAGGGGCTATAGTTCCTGAACACTCTCATGTAAATGAACAAGTAATGCAGGTTTTAGAAGGCGAGTTTGAGTTTACCCTCAACGGCAAGACTAAAGTATATACTCCCGGGGAATTAGTCGTAATTGGCGCTTATATTCCACATAGTGGCAAAGCTTTAACCGCTTGCAAATTAATGGATGTATTTAGTCCCACTAGAGAAGAGTACAAATAAACTCCTGAACTCCCAAAAAGGGAGAAACCCCTAAAACCGTAGTACATGAATATTTCTCTAAAAGGTAAAAAAGCCCTCATTGGTGGTAGCAGTGATGGTATTGGTAAAGCAATTGCTAAACAACTTGCGGCGAGTGGCGCCAGTGTAACTTTGGTTTCTAGAAGCGAAGCTAAATTAAAAAACATCATTGCCAATCTTCCTACAGCAGAAGGGCAAACACATCAATACCTGCTTGTAGATTATACTGATTTTAAAGCCTACGCACTTCAACTAGAAAGCTATTTTAACAGCAATACTATAGATATTCTGGTGAATAATACCCAAGGCCCTAACGCAGGAAATACCTTGGAAAAAAATATTACAGATTATCAGGCTGCTTTTGATCTCCTGTTTAAAACCACTGTATTTACCACAGAGCTTGCTCTTAAAAGTATGATAAAAAATAAATGGGGACGTGTCATAAATATCGCTTCCGTTTCAGTAAAAGAACCCCTCTCCTATTTGGCACTTTCTAATACCATTAGAGCCGCTGTGGTTACCTGGGGGAAATCTTTAGCTACAGATGTTGGTCCTTATCAAATTACCGTTAATAATATATTGACTGGTTATTTTGACACCAACCGCATTGCACAACTGAATGCCACAAAAGCAAAACAATTAAAAATTTCAGAGGAAGAAGTACGCAACCAAATGGAGGCAAAGGTATCTCTACAACGAATTGGAAAACCAGAAGAATATGGCTATTTGGTTGCTTTTCTAGCATCAGACAATGCGGCATATATTACAGGAACTTCCATTCCTATTGATGGCGGTTTGTTAAAATCACTATAGGTTAAAACGCATATTGGAATTTTACTTGTTTACGTTTTAATAATCTTAACTCACTGAAAGTAGGGTTTCACTCAACGCTTATTGTACCTAAATTTACCAAGTGGCATATTTGCCATTCAACAATCATATTATGAAACAAGCAACAGTATTTGTATTGATTATTTTATTCTCACATATGGCAGAAGCACAAGGGAGCAAAGATTCTTTTGAAACGCTTTGGAAAAAGGTAGCACAATTAGAACAAGAAGGACTTACAAAATCTGCTCTTAGTTCAGTTAACGCTATTTCTAAAAAAGCCAAGAAAGAAGGTAATAACGCTCAAGTTGTTAAATCACTTTTATTTTCAAGCAAATACTCATTAACCTTAGAAGAAGATGCACAACTAAAAATTATTTCGGAGTTTAAGTCTGAAATTGAAAAAGCAAAAACGCCAACTAAAAATGTATTAGAAAGCTATTTAGCCAACCTATACTGGCAGTATTACCAACAAAACAGGTATCAATTTTACAACCGTACAGAAACCGAAACGAAGGTAGATACTTCAGATTTTAGAACTTGGGATTTAAATACGCTATTTTATGAGATAGGGATTCATTTTGACGCTTCCTTAGAAAATAGCGAAACACTCAAAAAAATTCCTGTATCTGAATTTGAAGTGCTCTTAAACTCACAAAATGGTTCAGAAAAACTTAGACCTACTTTATACGATCTATTAGCACACACTGCTTTAACTTTTTATAAGACCGATGAAAATAGTATTACAAGACCTGCTGATAAATTTGAAATAGATGATTCTGAGGTTTTATGTGAAAGCTATCAATTTATACATCATAAAATTAGTACTACTGATAAAACTTCACTGCAAGCAAAAGCATTGCAACTTTATCAAGAGTTATTACAGTTTCACAGCACTGATAAAACATCCGATGCCTATGTTACTATTGATATTGAACGCCTACACTTCATAAAGAATAATGCTGTTTTCTCAAATGTTGGCGATTTCTACCTGAACATTTTACAGAATTCTGCTGAAAATATTAAAGACCATGAGAATTGGAGTTTATATCAATTCGAAATTGCTGCCTACTATGCTGAGTTAGCGAACACGTACCATGCGAATACCAATGATGAACACCGCTGGAAAAATAAAGAGGCATTATCATTGTGTGATGTAATTATAAAAAAACATCCAAAAAACTTAGGTGCTCTAAAAAGTCAAAATCTTAAAACAACCATTCTTAGCAAGCGTATACATTTAACCAACGAAGAATATATTCCTACAAATAAAACCTCTCGTCTATTAATTAATTATAAGAATATTGATGCCTTATCCGTAACGGCTTATAAAATAGATCGGGATCAGTTTCAAGCACTCGAAGACGCTTATAAAATTGAAGACAAAGCAGCGATCATAAAAAAACTAAAGCCAGCTAAAAATTGGGAGGCCAGCCTTAAAAATGAAAACGACTACCAAAATCATGCTATAGAAATAGAAATTCCGACTTTAGCAAATGGCTATTACTTACTTGTGGCAAAGGATAATAAACTCGATCAAACTTCTTTTGCGTATAGCGCATTAAACGTGACGGATCTTGTGCTTAGTGAAAATCAGCTCAACGGAAACAATAGTTTTCAAGTGATAAACAGAAACAACGGCGCACCTATTTCTAATGCACAAGTACGCTTTACGTACCGAATTAATTACGATAATAAATACCTAAATAAAACATACACTTCTGATGAAAACGGAAATATAACCTTTGAAAAATCTGAGGACTATTGGACAGATGTAAGCATAAGAGTTACGGCAAATAAAGAGTTTGCTTATTTTACCGGATTTTATATCAACCATAATTATTCCAGAAATAATGAGAAGCACACCACATATAATACATTTCTTTTCACCGATAGAAGTATTTACAGACCAGGACAACCTTTATTTTTTAAAGGAATAGCTGTAGCAGATTCAAACTCAGAAAAATCTATTGTCACAGCTACAGACGTTACGGTTAAATTGCTTGATGCTAATTACCAAGAAGTAAGTAGCCAGAATTTTAAAACCAATGAATATGGCTCATTTTCTGGAGAATTTATTTTACCCTCTAATGGCTTAACAGGAAATTTTAGTCTGCAGACCAGTAATAGCACATATGGATTAAATGGCAGTACTAACTTTTCTGTAGAAGAATACAAACGTCCAAAATTTGAAGCACACTTTAACCCTATTACGGAAACGTATCGGGTAAATGATATGATTAAAGTACATGGAAAAGCGATGGCCTATGCAGGAAGTGCAATTTCAGATGCAAAAGTTACCTACCGTGTAAAACGTGCTGTATATTATCCTAGATGGTATTACTGGTACCGTTCTTACCAAAACAATACGCCACAAGAAATAGCTTTTGGTGAGACCACTACGGATGCCTCTGGTAATTTTGAATTAGACTTTAAAGCTATTGTAGACCACAGTACTATTGCAAAAAACTTACCTACGTTTAGTTATGAAGTAACGGCAGACATTACAGATATTAATGGTGAAACACATAGTACCACTACGACTGTAAATGTGGGGTACCATGCTTTAAACGCAACTATTGCTGTGGCTGCTAGACTAGATAAAAATGCCAGTGAAAACAAGCTAGCCTTATATACCACTAATCTTAATGGCAAAACGGTTGCATCTTCAGGGACCTTAAAAATATACAAGTTACAAGCACCTTCTGCCGTATTAAGACCTAGACCATGGGCTGCGCCGGACTATGATTATTTTGGAAAAGAAAAATTTAAGTCATTATACCCACATGATGCCTATGCTAGTGAGTATGATGCGAATACATGGGAAAATGCAGACTTGCTGTGGGAAACTCAATTCAATACGAGCAAAACAAACGAAATTAGTTTGCCTAACCTCAAAAAATGGCAATCTGGGAAGTACCGCATAGCATTAGCCACTACCGATAAATTTGGTCAACTAGTAGAAGAAAAAGTACAAACTACAGTATATAGTACTGATGATAAAAGCTTAGCAGATCAACAAATTTTTAGTATTGCTACAGACAAACCAAATTATGAAATTGGCGATAAGGCAAAAATCACTTTAAAAACTGCCGCCAAAGATTTGTATGTGACGCTTACCATTGAAAAAGAGTATAAGATAGTTGATACAAAAATCATTCATTTATCAGAAAACAAAAAATCTTTTACAATACCTGTCAATGCGGAAGATTTAGGTGGTTTTGCCATCAATTATTCCTATGCGGCATTTAATTCTTATGCATCAGGAAATGTTATAGTTCCTGTACCTTATCCTGTAACCGATTTACAAATTGAAACCGTAACGTTTAGAGATAAGATAAAACCTGGGACTGATGAAACGTGGTCGTTTAAAATAAAAGGACCTAAAGGAGATAAAGTAGCCGCAGAACTTTTAGCAAGTATGTATGATGCCTCTTTAGATGCATTTAAAGGACACTCTTGGGGTTTTAACCCACTGTACAAGCATAATTATTATGCTTACCAACGTAGTAATGCTAACCGTAGTTTTGGAATCAAATCTTTTAGGTCTTACTGGCAATTTGATACCAATTACGTTTCTGTTTCTCAGTATTACGATACCTTCAAATGGTTTGATTTAAACCTAGGATACAATAACCGTTCATCTGGTTATTTATCTCGGAAAATGATGAGTAAATCTGCTCCGACCATGGAAATCATGAGTGAGATGGAAGATAGCGCAGGAGTTGCAGAAATGGCAATGGAATCAAACGCTGCCCCAATAGAAAATAAAGAAAAAGATTCTGTTCTTGGTCATCCAAGCGTAGAACAGCCTGACACCGAATTTGGGGAAGTTCAAATTCGTAAAAATTTACAAGAAACCGCCTTTTTCTTCCCACAATTGCAAACGGATAAAGAAGGAAACGTGTCTTTTAGTTTTACCACACCAGAAGCATTAACACAATGGAAATTACAACTGCTTGCACATACTAAGAATCTAGAAACTGCCACAGCACAATTCACTACGGTTACGCAGAAAGAATTAATGGTGTTACCAAATGCACCACGGTTTTTACGGGAAGGTGATCAAATCGTTGTGAGTTCTAAAATTTCTAATCTAACAGAGAAAAATCTAACAGGGCAAGCAAAAATTGTCTTAATCGATGCCGTATCAAATGCTGATATTACTACAGATATTACAAAAGATGCACAGCAAGAATTTTCAGTAGACGCCACCGGAAACACACAAGTATCTTGGATCATAACTGTTCCTGAAGGATTGCAAGCCGTGTCTTATAAAATTCTAGCAAAAGCAGGAGATTTTAGTGATGGAGAACAAAACATGTGGCCTGTACTTTCTAATAGAATGTTGGTCACAGAATCTTTACCTATGTGGGTAAGAAGCAACCAAACAAAAACTTTTAGCTTAGATAAATTAAAGAACAATACTTCAAAAACACTCCGTAATCATAAACTTACTTTAGAGATTACTTCAAACCCAGCCTGGTATGCGGTGCAAGCTTTGCCGTACTTAATGGAATACCCATATGAATGTAATGAACAAACATTTGCCCGTTATTATGCAAACACTTTAGCGAGTTACATTGCCAATAGCAATCCTAAAATTCAGGAGGTATTTAATCAATGGGCAAACGCTGATGCTTTGCTTAGTAATTTAGAAAAGAATCAAGAATTAAAATCGCTCTTAATTCAAGAAACGCCTTGGTTACGTGATGCGCAATCAGAAACAGAGCAAAAGAAACGTATTGCATTGCTTTTTGATCTAAATAAAATGAGAGCATCTCAAGAAAGCGCATTTAGCAAATTAGCGCAAAACCAAATGTCTAATGGCGCTTGGTCTTGGTTTGCTGGCGGTCGTGAAAACAGATACATCACACAACATATCATTACAGGTCTTGGCCACTTAGATAAGCTTATCATTTCTCCTGAAACAGGGAAAGAAAAAAGCGCCATGATAAAAAAAGCAATTTCTTATTTAGATAATGCCTTTGTTGCTGAATATGAGTATATGAAAAATCATACTAAGGACATTAACAAAGATCATCTAAGTCATTCTCAAGTACAGTACCTCTACATGCGCTCGATCTTTAAGGATATAAAAACCTCTAAAAAAGTTGATGAGGTTACCGCTTATTACAAAGGACAAATTCAGAACTATTGGAAGAACAGAAATTTGTATAGTAAAGGAATGTTAGCATTAATTATGCACCGAATGGAGGATAAAGCTATTGCAAATAAAATAATACGCCACCTAGAAGAGAATAGTATTTCTAGTGACGAATTAGGGATGTACTGGAAAGAAAATACCAATTCTTGGTATTGGTACCAAGCGCCTATTGAAACTCAGGCTTTATTAATTGAAGCTTTCTCTGAAATTCAGAATGATGTAGCTACAATAGATAATTTAAAAATCTGGTTACTAAAAAATAAACAAACCAACCAGTGGAAAACTACAAAGGCTACTACAGAAGCTGTATATGCTTTACTATTACAAGGTAGTGATTGGCTAGCAGTAACCAATACCGTAGAAGTACTTGTTGGTGGAGAAAAAATAGCTCCTGAAAAATTAGAAGATGTAAAAGTAGAAGCAGGTACTGGCTACTATAAAACTTCATGGAGTAAGTCTGAAATTAGACCGAAAATGGCCGAAGTTCAAATTACCAAAAAAGGAACTGGAATTGCCTGGGGAGCGCTATACTGGCAGTATTTTGAAGACCTTGACAAAATTACATCAGCAGAAACTCCATTGAAATTAAAAAAGAAGTTGTTCTTAAAAAAGAATACGGTCACAGGAGAGAAAATTTCTGAAATTACAGCGAATACCAAATTATCTGTGGGCGATTTAGTTCGTGTACGTATTGAATTACGATCAGACCGGGATATGGAATTTATTCATATGAAAGATATGCGTGCCGCTGGCTTTGAACCTATCAATGTATTTTCTCAATACAAATGGCAAGATGGTTTAGGGTACTATGAAAGTACCAAAGATGCTAGCACTAATTTCTTTTTTGATTTTTTACCAAAAGGAGTTTATGTCTTTGAATATGATTTACGTGTAAACAATGCTGGAAATTTCAGTAATGGTATTACAACGATACAAAGTATGTACGCGCCTGAGTTTAGCAGTCATAGTGAAGGCGTACGCGTAAAAATTGATGCAAACTAGTCTTTAGGAAAATGTAAACTCACCAAAAAGGTGGGTTTACGCATTCAATAGCTGTGTAGCCTCATTGTTGGTTTTATAGGCTTTGGTTTTCCTATACCTTAGAGGTATCTAATTAAAACCAAAACCTATGAAAAATTCAATTAGCGTATCCGTAAAGAAACCATGTTCAGAGAAATTTAGTACCTTTAGTACAACAGATAAAGGCGGTTTTTGCGCCTCTTGTGAAAAGGAAGTAATCGATTTTACAACCATGTCTAAAAGCGAAATATTAAACTATTTATGTACTGCAACAAACAGCACTTGCGGCCGATTTAAAACCTCACAATTAAACGATTTACAAATGGCAGACTCAAACGTTTCCTCTTTTAATTTTTTAACTAAAAGTATCGGCGCTATGAGCTTCTCATTATTATCATTATGTGCTATATCTAGCATAAACGCACAAGATGTGGCATTGACACCAAGTGTACAAACTGAGTTAGTTTCAAATCCAGAAACTACTACCAATACAACCCAAAGCAACAAATACAAGGTAAAAGGTCTTGTGGTAGATCAAGAAAATTTACCACTACCTGGTGTCTCTGTTGTTCTAAAAGGAACGAATGAAGGAGTGTCTACAGATTTTGATGGCAATTTTGAATTCAGCAGACGCCTATCTGAAGGTGATGTTCTTGTCTTTAGCTATGTAGGGTATGATACTCAGCGTTATACCATCGCCAAAAGTAAAACAGATACCATTGAAATTTCTATACTTTTTGATTCGGCAGATATAGAACTTATGGGAGATATTTCTATCGAAGGAGTATACCAGCCAAAAAGAAACATTGCTCAGAAAATTGGTTCTATTTTTAACTAATGAGGTATGCCTTTCTTATTTTTATTTTATTCGCAAGCATAAGCTATGGGCAACGCTCAGCATTTAATGCCATAGATTTTTCTAAAGCAGATAGTGTTGCCTATCAATACAAAGGAGCTAGTTTAAAAAGTCTTCCTATACTTGTTCATAACCTAACTACAAATTTACACACAGACGTAGAGAAATTTAGAGCGATATATACTTGGATAAGTACCAATATTGAAAACGACTACAATTCTTATGCAAAAACAAAAAGCAAGAGAAGTAAAATAGAAAAAGATCGCCCCGCTTTCTTAGTATGGAATCATGACTATGCTCCTAAGGTATTTGAACAGTTAATTAGCAACAAAAAAACAGCTTGCACGGGCTATGCGTATTTGGTTCGTGAAATGGCTAGCTTAGCAGAGATACCTTGTGAGATTATTGATGGTCATAGTCGTACACCAACATTGCCATTAACACTAGAAAGCCTCCCTAACCACTCTTGGAATAGCGTGCAATTGAATGGAAAATGGTATTTATGTGATGCCACTTGGTCTGCTGGACAAATAGTTTTTAATGAAGGGAATCCTGAATTTCAATTTGAATATCACGATGGTTATTTCTTGGCAGAACCGAGTTTGTTTATCAGAAACCATTATCCTTTAGAAAAAAAATGGTCTTTATTGGAAGAAATGCCAAGCTTTGAACAGTTTATTTCTGGTCCTATAGTGTATAAAAATGCATTTAAATATACCCTTAACCCTATATTTCCACTAAAATTAGAAACGGAAATTATCAAAAATGAAAGCGTTCAATTTAGATTTTCCAGCGCTGAAAGATTAGATCTAGCAGATCTAGTCCTAGCAATTGGAAATGGTTATGCTACGCACACCATAGACACTAAATTTTCCCAGCAAGATTCGGAATATAGCATTTCTAATAAGTTTACGAAAGTAGGCTTATACGACGTTCACCTAAAATACAATGGTGCTATTATCGCCACCTATATTGTACGGGCTAAAAGAAAATAATCTATTAAAACGTAAAGCACAAAAAACCCAGCACGCTAAAGTGCTGGGTTTTTCAGGCTTCATACTATTTGAACAAGGCTATTTTAGAAGCCACATTAAGGAGTTAATATCATCCCCAGAGGTAAACTGTCTATTTATAGCAGCTTTTAAACTTGCCGTATTATTTGTGGCTTCATTGGCAGGATACAACCATCTTTTGGGTATTCTACCCTCATTTAAGGTTCCACCACCATCTACATTAAATTCAGGATATCCTGTTCTTCGTTGCTCATAAAACATTTGCCATCCGGTATTTAAAAACAAGGCTAGATGTTTTTGTGTTGCAATACGTTCTATTACATTAGCACTAGTTAATTGAACTTCGGACTTCGCTAAGTAGGCAGTTACCTCTGAAATACCATAAAAGTTCATTGACGCTTTAATACCTTCATTATAGTATGATGCCGCATCACCAGAAATCCAAGTTCTTGCTACCGCTTCTGCTAGAATAAATTGTAACTCTGAATAGCCAATTAACAGACTAGGCTCGTTTATAGGATCATTGTAAAACCGAGGAGCTATTCTAGAGGCATTCCCTGCAACCGCTTTAGCTGCATTATCACTAAAAATAGCACTTCCATATAAACCATCATAAGCATTAAAATCATCATCTGCTAAAGCAATAGCTGCAGGTGTTTTTTCAGCAAAAACAAACAACCTTGGATCTTCCAGATCTTTGAGCCTGTCTACAAAAGACTCTTCTAAATAATATGCAGTCTGTAACTCGTTATTATTAAACAGAGGATATCTGTTATCTTGAATGTTTACATATACCAATGCGCCATTGTCCTCATTAGAATCAAACAAAGGATATTTAGTTGGGTTCTCTAAAATTTCCTGGAATCTTCCTATAACATTCAAAGAAGCTACGTCCGTTTTGTTGGACAACATTAATAATACTCTTAAATAGTACGTATTAATTAATTTACGCCATTTTGTTTTATCACCATCATAAATAACATCTCCTAATATAAGCTCTTCGTTTGTTGCTAGCGCATTAGAGGCATCATTCAAATCATTTAAAACTTTCAGAAAAATAGCTTCTTGTGTATCATAAACAGGTGTATAATTTTCTTCTCCTGTAGCTAAAGTCTCGCTATAAGGAACTTCTCCGAAAACCATAGTTAGCTCCGTTATAAAATAAGAATTAAAGAATTTTCCTAAAATTGAATAGACTTCTGTTTCTGCTTTTTCACTTTCTTCAATCATTTTATGCACTTGCTTAATGTTGTCATAATTAGCAAATGAAGCTTGTTGCCAGTTGTAATATTGATTTTCATTAATACCGTCTGTAAATGTTAGATATCTACTAGCCAAAGCGCTATTTAAACTAACATTATTAAATGCTTTTGTTTCGATATTAGTTAATAATAAATCTGGACTAACAGAAGTTGCTCTATTAGGATCATCTTGTAAATCTTCTATTTTGGTACAACTTACCGTAAAGAAAAGTGCACATAAAATGTATATACTATAATTTTTCATTTTATTTTTTATTTAAAATTTTACGTTTAAGTTTAAACCTATATTTCTTGTAGATGGTGCTTGTAAAGCATCTACTCCTGAATCAGGATCTATGTTTGGCACCTTTGAATTCAACCAAAGATTACGACCAATTAATGACAAGCTAAACTCATGTATTGGGGTATTATCTAATACTTTTTTAGGAAAATTATACGTAAGTGTTACTTCTCTTAACTTTACAAATGACTCTTTGTAATAATGGTAATTTGTATTATGACCATTACTAGTGGTTTGCATAAAATTGATGTAATTAACAGCCACATCATTTGGCGCATAGGTTCTAGTATCACTAGTGATTGCACCATTCACATCATAAGAAACAGTACCACCAATTACTTTAACGCCCGGTGCAACATAAGAACTTACGCCACTGTTAGCATCGTCTCTAAATTGATTCACTGTACCTTTATGTTTACCTCCCCACCACATTTTTTGATTGGTTGTAGAGTAAATTAACCCCCCAATTCTACCATCAAATAAGAAGGATAAATTAAGATTTTTATAGCTCAAGGAATTGGAAATTCCATAAGTCCAATCTGGATCGTCTTCCCCTATATATCTTTGATAAGGATCATTTACAGGAAAACCATTTTCGAAAATAACTTCTCCTTCTGTGTTTGTTTGATACACATCTGCATAAATTTTATCTGTCCGATCACCAACTTTTATAAAACCTTCGGTCTGTTCTCTATCTCCATAAATTTCTTCTTGAAATCTTCTAAACTTACTTAAATTAACGAGTATGTTCCAGCTAAAGTTTGCTGTTTCAATTGGCTTCGCATCTAATACAAATTCAAGGCCTTTACGCTTAAATTCATCGCCATTTAGTAAAATACTTTCGTAGCCCGTAGCATCAGAAATCGGACTATAAATTAAATTATTATAATCAGTTGCTTCAAAATACGCTACATCTAAACCTACTCTATTGTTAAACCACCTAATATTCGCTCCCACTTCCCAAGTGTCTGAGGTTTCTGGTTCTAGACCTGGCGCTAATAAACTTGTACCAAAGGCTGCAGAAGTGTTGCCATTCCAAGTGGTCCCCTTATCGTAAGCCTGAATGTAGGCATAAGGATCTGTTTCTTCTCCGATTTTCCCTTCAGATACCCTAGACCAAGAACCTCTTAACTTTGCAAAACTAATAGCGTTTGGCATTGTAAAAAGACTTGATAATACTAAGGAACCAGAAACGGAGGGATAAAAGAAAGAATTATTTTCTTTTGGTAAGGTAGAGACCTTATCATTTCTACCTGTAATAGATACATAAAGTGCATTGTAAAAGGATAAATCCACAAAGCCATACACACTTTTTATGGCATCCTTTTCTTCTCTATTAGAAGCAATATAGCTTGCACCTGCATTATTTGCCAAGTTATAAAAGCCTGGAATATTTAAACCATCTGTTTGCGTACTTGCTATAGTTGATTTACGAAAATAATTAGAGTAGGCTACCTGACTTTTTAAGCTAAAATTGTCAGAAAAACTCTTTTCGTACTTTAAACCCAAATCAGATATAATATCAAAATAACGACTATCCGAATTTGTAAAATTACCTAATGACTTATTCCCGTAACCAATATAACTTTTTGGTTCTTTGTACGTTCTATTTAGACTATAAACATTGATACCACTTGTACTTTTAATACTAAGCTCTGGTGTTATATTAAACTCAAAAGCAACATTCCCAAAGACATTGTCTTTATCATATCCGCGCTCATATTCATACGCCTGAAAATAAGGATTGTTATAGTAAGATACATTAAAATGCCTTTGCTGATACCCTTCTTGACCTTCTCGCCAATAATTTCGTAAATCTTTTACATCTACATCTACACCTGTCCATAAAAGTAAGTTATATAAATAATTAGTAGGACCGTAACCAACTTCTGGAAAGTTATCTGTGTATTGCTTGTTATAAGTTAAGCTAGAACTAACTTTAAAATTATCCGAAGGATTTAAAGTGCCCCCTACTGTGAATGATGTATTTCCTAAATCTGTGTTTGGCACAATACCTTTTTGATAGACATTAGAAACAGACATTCTGTAGCTAGCCTTATCATTACCCCAGTTTACACTTACATTATTAGTTTGTATTGACCCAGTTTGAAAAAAGTCCTTAATGTTGTTTTTTCCCCTTGAAGTAAACGGGATAGGAATTAAATTACCTGCAGCGTCTGTTGGGCTGTTATACTGAGTTGTCTCAAAAAAACCACTAGGTGTAGATGGGTCCAATTGATCTACTTTGGGGCCCCAGATCCATCCGCCACCTTCAGAACCACTACCTAATCCATTACTATACGCATATTGCCCTTGATTTCCGTTTCCATAAACCGTTTGTACATCTGGAACTTTAGTGAAAGAAGGCTGAAAAAGTACGGAACTATTTATTGTTACTGTTAGCCTACCCTTTTCTCCTTTTTTTGTGGTAATCATGATTGCCCCATTTCTGCCAACAGATCCATAGAGTGCAGATGCTGTAGCTCCTTTAAGTACACTTATGCTTTCTACATCATCAGAATTAATTTTCCAAATATCAGCAGATCTATCAGGAATACCATCAATAACCACTAAAGGTTTAGCGCCTCTTAAGCTAATTTCTGGACTCTGAAATAAATCTGTTGAGTTTTTAATATTTAAACCAGCAACTTTACCGGTTAAAGAGTTGATTAAATTAGGTTCTTTTGCTTTTTCTAAAGAAGCCCCCTTTACCTCTTGTACAGCATATCCTAGTGCTTTTTTTTCTCTTTTTATTCCTAATGCTGTTATGACAACTTCTTCTAATGCCGCAGCATCTTCAACTAGGGTAACACGTACAATAGTTGCATCTGAAACCGTAACTTGCTCGGTTTTAAAACCCATGGAAGAAAATACAAGTATTTCCCCTTTAGTGGCACTAATCGTATAATTACCATCAAAATCTGTAGTTGTCCCGTTTGCCGAATTGGCTACTACAATACTTACCCCCATTAGAGGTGTACTATTTTCATCTACAACCGTGCCTTTAATCGGTTGTTGTCCATATCCAAAACAGGATACAAACAGTACTAGAACTAGCGTAATTTTAAAATTCATTTTCTTTTAATGTTAAGTTAAATTGGTTTTAGTTATTATTGATGTACCATGTATTAAGTACATTATTTGGAGTTTCTAATACTATTTTTAACATCTTGCTTTTATGCTTTTTAAGCGATAGCGTAGTCTCTTCATTAGCCAAACTCACTCTAGCTACTTTTTTATAAGTATCTTTTTTACCCTCTTTAAATTCATTGGTGTCCGAGGTATAAAAGGTTCCTTTTTCACCATTTTTAGTAGCGTTCTTCCAACGGAGGACTAGGTTATCATTCTCTTTACTTGCAGTTAAATCAAAAGCATCTACAGGACCAATTAATGGTGTTCCATCAATTTCATAGCGTACCTCTTTTGATACCTCAATATTTAGAAAACGCAACATCGTTGGATAGATATCTGTAATTGCAACAAGCTCATTTTTAAAAAAGTCGTTTGTATTTTTTTCATTCGTAACAACCCATGTTGCACGCTCTCGATCTGTTTGCCCTCCATGATGACGGCCATCTTTTGGGCTTCGGCCATGATCTGTAGTTACAACGAGTAACCAATCTTCATTAAAGTTTGCTTCACGTTCTTTTACAGCATTCCATATTTTACCTACTAAATTATCTTCATACGTAATAGCCAGATCTAATTGCGGACTATCGCCTAATCCATGACCAACATCATCAGAATATTCCAAATACACCCACGATAAATCTGGCGCCTCTGTTTTAATGTATCTTGCCGCTTCTTCTGCAACAAGCTTATCAATGTTTTTTATATACTGACGTAAGGCATCATGGGGATACTTAATTGTATCTAGTTCAAACCCATCAAAAGCATAGTCTAGGGTTACATTTTTATCTGAACCAATACCTTCAATCAATTTTGTTCTATTGTCTAACCACGTAGAAAAAATTGCTGTTTTTTTATTTGGGTATTGCCCTTTAAAAACCTGGAAAATTGTTGGATAATTATAATTTGGCGCCTTAATACTGTTGCCGTACACATTGTGCTTATTTACCCAAGTCCCTGTAAGCAAGCTATTATAGCCAACTGCAGAAATTGTTGGGGTTTCTGAGTAGGCATCTTTTTTACCACCTACATAGGCTTTAGAATAACTACCACCAGCTGAGATACTATCTAAAAAAGGGGTTGGTGCTTTTTGGAGCATATCTGTAGCTATACCATCTACAATTACGAAAACAACTTTCTTTTCCTTTACTGAATTTTTATGGTGCTGCGCAACTAGTACTTGTGTTATTAAAAATGAAAAAAATAAAATGTATTTTACTTGTGGTCGCATTTTTTAGGTTTAATTGGTTACACTAAAATCTGCGTCAAAAGTATTTTTATAAATTATTAATTGAATGAACGTTCAATTAATAAAACTTTAAATAAATGTTAATTTGTAATGGACTACACAAAGCCGTAATTATCATAATATGTTACATTTGTCTAAATAAAAATCTTACATGGGAAGAAAAAGTGTATCTGTAGCTAGACGAAAAGAAATAATAAAAGCATTCTATAAAGTAGCAAAAGAGATTGGCCTAGAAAACACCTCAATTGCTAAAGTTGCCGAGGATTTAAGCATAAGTAATGGCTTAATTATGCACTATTTCAAAACCAAGGACGAACTTCTAATTGGGTTAAATGAGTTTATATTAGAACAGCATTTAAATATTGTTCAAAACGATGAAAATGGCATTATAGATACCAGACAAAAACTTCACAATCTAATAACCTCTCTTTTTTCAAGAAATTGGAATAAATATTTTGATGACGGTGTTTTTTACAGTTGTTACGCTTTAATTTATAGAAAAAAAGATTTCAACGACAGCTTTAAAAGCTATCTACAAGCACTACATACCGTTTTAGACACAAAACTTACTGAAGCAAAAGAAAACGGTATAATTTGCAATAAAGATATTCATGAAATTACAGAAATCATATTTGCTTTAATTGATGGTGCTTATTATTATTTAGGTACTTTTAATGAAAACACGGAAGATTACAAGAAAAAAGAGCAAGTTTACATTAAGTATGCGTTAAATATTCTTGATTTTATAGATTAGCGGAAATATCACTTAACAATTTTGATAACAGCATATACTCCTATTAACCCCCAAATTAGATTGACGACAATATTTGGAACATCTTGTAGAATAAATCCGTTTATGACCAAACAAATGGCGCCAAGTATATTTAAAATATGATACACTTTAGACTTGGATGATAGTCTACCTATACTTAGTAATAAGTATGACAAAATAAAAAGTACTGCACCCGCCCAACCAATTAGCATAATTCTTATTATGAAATTTTAAATGAATGTGTATTTTTTTGAAGTCAATACTTTTTAATTCATTAGACTAATCTATGATTGGCTCAGGAATATTTATTTCTACTTTTGGTGGAATACGTTTCGCTAAAAAAAGTATTTGCCCTAAATGACTAGATTGGTGTTCCATCACATGAAACCAGCAATAGTGATTACTTATATCTGAACTTGGTTGTATTTCTTCAAACCACTTATCATCTCTCTTTTTAAGTTCTGCAATTGTTTCTGCTCGTACTTCATTATATATATCTAGGTAGTACTGCACTTCATGCCCTTTGTATTTATCTCGAGCGGCAGCTCCCAAATTTAAAGCATCCAACCAAATTTCATTTTCTTCTTCATTAAAACCACGGCCTTCAAAAGTAAATACTTGATAATACTTTTCTGCTGCTGCTAAATGCATAATCAAAGCCCCTATTCTATTTGCTTTTTCATCGTGAAGATGATCAAGCTCATATTGAGACATATTTTGAACTCTACTTTCTACCCTAGATTTTAAATCCTCTAACATAGAAATCATGGAACCGATTTGAGGAGACGCTCCTTCTACATTGCCTATAGTCGCAACAGAAAGTTCTATCCCCGCTCCTATTAATTTAACAGATTTTTTACCCACTGCAGCATCATCGCTTGAGCTTATTTCAAATTCTTTTACTTTAATAACTTGTCCCCGGCCTATTCCTTGGCTCCATTTAGGAATTAAACTGTTAGATACTCCGCTTTCAAAACTTGCATTATCAATAGCTACTGGCGCCAATACCCCTTCAGAATTCTCAATAAACAGTTGAAATTCATCAAAGAGATAAGTTCCATTTCCATAACATAAGCCTCCAAAATTTAAAGTTTCAGCATCTTTAGTTAAAACACCTTCAATCGTGTAAGATTTCCATTCATTTAACCGTATTGGCCGGTCTCCCATATTATCAAAAAAACCTAATTCCCCTCCTTGATTATCAACCCTTGCCCAGAGAGCTGCCATTGCTTTTTCATCAACCAAATCTGCCTTTGCAAATCCAATTAGTTTAAATTTAGTGTCCTTTTCTACCGTAACATCTAAAAACTGACTAATAGAAATCCATTCTTGAGAAACTTCTTTACTATTTTGAGCGTTCGAAAGAAAACTCAACAGTAGTACTGAAAATAATAGTATTTTATTTTTCATAGTTAAATGTTCGTGGTTATTGTTTCTAAATATAAGCATAAAACTATTAAAAGCTCATTTGCAATTAAACCTACAACTTTGAATTCAGATCTGTTTATTATTAAGATTCCAGTTCCATTTTTATTTTTTTCATTTTCCCATAATTCAAAGGAATAATTGCACTCAAAGCTATTGGAACAACAATCATTGAAATAAAAAAGGTATTGTCTTCATTGGTCATTAAGCCATATACACAAAATAGAAAGAGAACTCCCAAAACACCTATTAATGCTCCTGTTATAACTTTCAAATCTTTTAATTCTCCCCTAAGTTTTTCTAAGTTTTTTTCCGTTAAATTCATTTCCGGTCTTTTAATTGGTCAATATTGGTTACAACATATAAATATAGTACGACTAAAAGCTCATACGGTCTTTAAAGATATAGGACTGTCTTCTAGACACTTCCACCTCTTCACCATTATTCATCGTTAGCTTAAGCTTACCATTAAACCAAGGCACCACATTTTTAATGTGATTCATGTTTATAATCTGTTGCCTATTTACCCTAAAAAAGTTTTCTACAGGTAATTTTTCTTCTACTTGATTTAAAGATTTATACAGCATTGGCTTTTGGTCTTGAAAATAAACACGAGAATAATTCCCCACAATTTCTATCAATAAAATATCCCCTATTTTCACCAACCAGCATTTTTCGCCGTCCTTAATAAAAATTTGACTGCTTCCTGTAAGGCGTTCTGTGTTCGCAGGTGTTTCATCACTACTAACTCCTTCTATTTTAATTTTCACCTTATCTATTGCTTGAGAAAAACGTTTGTCATTTATCGGCTTTAATAAATAATCTAAGGCGTTGTATTCAAAAGATTTAATGGCATACTCATCAAATGCTGTGGTAAATACCGTTATAGGGACATCGTCTAACATCTCTAATAACTCAAATCCATCCTTCTCTGGCATATTAATATCTAAAAGAAGTAAGTCGGGTTTAGTTGCATTGATTAGTTCAAAACCATCATCTACATTTTCAGCCTCTCCTACAAGCTCCAATTCAGGATGTTGTTTTAAGAGTTCTTTTATTTCATTACGAGCCAAACGAGAATCTTCTACAATTACAGTTTTTATCTTTTTCATGGGGTCGGTATTTTTATAGTGGCAACAACTTCGTTTTCTATCTCTTCGAGTGTAAACTGACCTTTAGGTCCATAGAGCAATCGTAAACGCTGTCGTATATTTTTTAATCCTAATTTAGTAGAGTTTTCACTGATACTTAGCTTTCCTGTATTTTTTACTATAATTTGTAATTCAGAAGCCGTAACTATAGTTTGTAAAAGAATTTTACCTCCATTTTTTAAGTTAGAGATCCCATGTTTTGCTGCATTTTCAACCAGTAATTGTATAATCATTGGAGGAATCATAATAGTTAAACTTTCTGCAGCTATTTCTTTTTCATAGTGTAGCCTATCTTCCATTTGTATTTTAGCGAGTGCAACATAATTATCAACCATATCTACTTCTTCACTTAAAGCAATAGCATCTACAGTATTTTTAGACAATGCATATTGAAGCATTTCGGAAAGCTTGGTAATCATCTCACGAGATTTATTCACATCTTCTAACATTAAACCTCTAATATTATTAAGGCTATTGAACATAAAATGCGGATTTACTTGTCCTTTTAAGGTATTTAATTGTGCTTCTCGCAGTGTGGCATTAAGTTCCAAACCTTCTAATCTATTTTTGTTTGCACTGATTATAAATTTAATAGCAAAATAAATTATAGTCCACCCAAAAACAGTAATCATGGTATTAAATACTGCAGATAGAAAGCCTATATTTTCTTTTATCCATTCTATTTCCGTAGCAGTTCTTCCTACATACAGTTCATAAATTTCTTCAGTCGTAAATAGTAAAAAATAATAAAGTAAACTACAAGCAAAGAAGGATACTACTAAATTTAGAATACTCCTTTTTCCAAATACTTCAATGTCGATATTATTATTTAAATAATGCCTAAAAATTGAGGTACTCACAATGCCAATTGCACTTCCTACAAAAAAGCTATACAGCATGTAGGTCTTACTAAAACCAAAAGGAAAAATAAGAATAAGCGAACTCATTCCTACCCAGCCTAGGACTTGTAAAATCCAAAAAAGCAGCTCTTTATTTGACTTCGTTAATTTCATGGATTATACTTCTGTGATTTTTTCTTCGATGATGGGTAGCACTAATTCTAGTATCGTATTCCCCTCTTTAAAAGTTCTTGAGAATTGAGCCTCCTCTTTATAAAGCAATTTTAACCGCTGATGGATACTTTTCTCTAATACTTTCCTTTGTGATTTTGGACTAGACGCTCCGCTATGGGTAACCGTTAAAAAAAGCCTATCTTCTTTTCTTTCGGAATGAATAAAAATCTCACCTTTTATAGTATGAAGTAACACTCCGTGTTTCGTGGCTAATTCTATCATGTTAAGTAAAAGCATTGGCGGAATATCTATTTTTTTTGTTGCTTCTTCAATAGTACATTCAATAGTGGATGCTGTTTTATTTTCAATAAAAACTAAATCTATAAAATTATGCACATACGCAATCTCTTCCTCCAGTAAAACGGTATTGATATTGTTTTTAGTTAAAGAATACCGTAACAACTCTGCCAGCTGTGTAAGTTTATTTCTAGAGTCTGAAACATCTTCTAACATTAAGCCTTTAATGCTATTTAAGGACGTAAACATGAACTCAGGATTTATATGCCCCTTTAAAATATTAAGCTGTTCTTGTTTTATTTTATCTCGCAACCGTAACCTATCAATACGTGATCTATTATAATCAATCAACATTTTTATACCATAATATAAAACCGTCCAAATTATAATTAAAAACCAATTTAATATAAAAATCAAAAAGCCAATATTAGGTGCTTTTAATAGCGATTTTGTTAATTTCAGTTCTACAGAATCTAACAAAAAACCCACGAGATAACCAAAACAATAACTTAATAAAAACCAAATAATAGTCGCTAAGAATGTTCCTAATAGTATAAGTGCTATTTGCTTGAATCCAACCTTATTTATGGAAACAAACTTTTTAAAATAAGCTCTTAAAAGAGAAGTGCTAAAAATTCCAACAACAAATACACTCCCAAATAAAAAAATTAAAGCCTGAACATTGGAACCTGCTTTATTCACAGAAGCCACAAACAAGCCTGCGACAAACCAACCTATAATTTGTACGATCCAAAAAGGATTTTTAGTTAAAAATTTAATCATTAATTATTTCTTAGCATATGAAATTATAAATCACTAGACTAGGGCTAGTTGTTTAAAATTGTTTTTCTGGTTATTGCATAATAAACGACATACCCCCAACTTAGAACGGCATGTAGCATAGCTTTCGATATTGATTTGTTTTTCTCCCATGATGCTGCTATAGCAATGAAACTACCCATTAAAAATCCGCTTTTTAGAATAAAATTAATGAATACTCTTAAACTAGCCCCCACTCTTTTACCGGCGTTATAGGCATCTATATTTCCTATTTCCCTATGTCCTGATTCATGTGTTACGAAACTTACCACACCAACCACAGCAATAAAAAAAGCGATACCAATTAAGGTATACACTACGTATTTTAGATTTTTATTCTGTGCTTGCATTTTTTTATTCATTACTGATATATTCTAAATTGTAAAGTGAATTTACACACTGTTTTTTCTTAAATAGTAATTATTAAAGCAAGATAAGATTAATAACTATTTCTATAATGTATTTTACTAAAGAGATCATACTATTGGTTTTAAAGGTTATTGTATTTCTATACCCTAAAAATAAATCTATTTAAAGGGTTATCTAAGTGAATTATGGCAAACGGTAAATTAGAATAAGTGAACGGTAGGCTATTTACAAATAGTTATAAATGCGGTGGGCATCCACCAAAGGTTTATACCAAAGGCTACTGTTGTTATCTCATAGCCTTCACTTGCTTTTTGATTTACTAATCGCTCTACATCCTTTCTGAGCTGTTCTGTAGACCAGGCTGAATACATTTTTATAATACTGTAATTTTTCATTTGGTTTTATGGTATTTAAAATTATGAATTAATAGTCTAAATTATAGATCAATTGCCCCAGCAGATATCCTAATTTATAGAGCGCAAAACCGCCAATAATAATTGTGAAAATTAATGCTGTAACTATTTTTTGTTTGATACTTGTACTCATAATGGAAACTTTCATAAGGATATACTTTATTGGTTGTTGTTATTATTTAACATCAACTTACGTCGATAATCAACCATTTGAAATGATTATATGACTAACGGTAAATTTTGAAGAGGGAACGGAAAGCAGTATCAGATGATAAAAAACCAATAGTACTGCTTCAATAGGAAGCATAAAAAAAGGGAGCCAAATGGCTCCCTTTTACTAGATATTTTTGATTGATTGATTGATTGATTGATGTTCTGTTCCGTATTATTTTAATAGTGCTGAAACTGCGGTTGCTCCAGAAAGTTCTGCATATTTTAAAGCAGTGAATCCCATTTTTGAAACAGCATCTTTATCTGCGCCATTGTCCAATAATAATTTTATCATCGATACATTATTATAACGAGCAGCATACATTAATGGGGTCATTCCGTTCACTTCTGTTTTAACTTCTATATCCGCACCAAATTCTATAAATTTCTTAACCGTATTTAGATCACTCTGTGCAACAGCGATACTTAAAGGTGCTACATTTTTAATGCTCGTAGTTTCTACTTTTGCACTTTTATCATTTGGATTTACGTGTGCACTTGCAACATTTGATAAAGTCATAGTAGCGATAATTCCGAAGGTGTAAACTAAATTTTTCATAAGATGATTATTTTATTGATTGATGATTTGTTTTCTATTATGATGTAAATATATACTGATTATCAAGTATTTGAAACTACTTTATGACCAACGGTAGTTTTTCAAGAGCGAACGGGGAATACCTAAAACCGAATTGAAATAACACCATTCAATTATATTACCAGGCATAAAAAAAGGGAGCCAATTGGCTCCCTTTTTCTAGATATTTTTGATTGATTGATTGATTGATTGATTGATGTTTCGTATTATTTTAATAGTGCTGAAACTGCGGTTGCTCCAGAAAGTTCTGCATATTTTAAAGCCGTGAATCCCATTTTTGAAACAGCATCTTTATTCGCGCCATTGTCCAATAATAATTTTATCATCGATACATTATTATAACGAGCAGCATACATTAACGGGGTCATTCCGTTCACTTCTGTTTTAACTTCTATATCGGCGCCAAATTCTATAAATTTCTTAACCGTATTTAAATCACTCTGTGCAACAGCAATACTTAAAGGAGCTACATTTTTAATACTTGTAGTTTCTACTTTTGCACTTTTATCATTAGGATTTACGTGTGCACTTGCAACATTAGACATGGTCATTGTAACGATAATTCCGAAGGTGTAAACTAAATTTTTCATAAGATAATTATTTTATTGATTGATGATTTGTTTTCTATTATGATGTAAAGATATATTGATTATCAAGTATTTAAAACTACTTTATGACCAACGGTAGTTTTTCAAGAGCGAACGGGGAATACCTAAAACCGAATTGAAATAACACCATTCAATTATATTACCAGGCATAAAAAAGGGAGCCAATTGGCTCCCTTTTTCTAGATATTTTTGATTGATTGATTGATTGATTGATTGATGTTTCGTATTATTTTAATAGTGCTGAAACTGCGGTTGCTCCAGAAAGTTCTGCATATTTTAAAGCAGTGAATCCCATTTTTGAAACAGCGTCCTTGTCTGCTCCATTGTCCAATAATAGTTTTATCATCGATACATTATTATAACGAGCAGCATACATTAATGGGGTCATTCCGTTCACTTCTGTTTTAACTTCTATATCCGCTCCAAATTCTATAAATTTCTTAACCGTACTTAGATCACTCTGTGCAACAGCGATACTTAAAGGCGCTACATTTTTAATGCTCGTAGTTTCTACTTTTGCACTTTTATCATTAGGATTTACATGTGCATTTGCAACACTTGATAAAGTCATAGTAGCGATAATTCCGAAGGTGTAAACTAAATTTTTCATAAGATGATTATTTTATTGATTGATGATTTGTTTTCTATTATGATGTAAAGATATAGTGATTATCAAGTATTTAAAACTACTTTATGACCAACGGTAGTTTTTCAAGAGCGAACGGGGAATACCTAAAACCGAATTGAAATAACACCATTCAATTATATTACCAGGCATAAAAAAAGGGAGCCATTTGGCTCCCTTTTTCTAGATATTTTTGATTGATTGATTGATTGATTGATGTTTTGTTCCGTATTATTTTAATAGTGCTGAAACTGCGGTTGCTCCAGAAAGTTCTGCATATTTTAAAGCAGTGAATCCCATTTTTGAAACAGCATCTTTATCCGCGCCATTGTCTAATAATAATTTTATCATCGATACATTATTATAACGAGCAGCATACATTAATGGGGTCATTCCGTTCACTTCTGTTTTAACTTCTATATCGGCTCCAAATTCTATAAATTTCTTAACCGTATTTAGATCACTCTTTGCAACAGCGATACTTAAAGGTGCTACATTTTTGATACTTGTAGTTTCTACTTTTGCACTTTTATCATTAGGATTTACGTGTGCACTTGCAACATTTGATAAAGTCATAGTAGCGATAATTCCGAAGGTGTAAACTAAATTTTTCATAAGATGATTATTTTATTGATTGATGATTTGTTTTCTATTATGATGTAAAGATATAGTGATTATCAAGTATTTAAAACTACTTTATGACCAACGGTAGTTTTTCAAGAGCGAACGGGGAATACCTAAACCGAATTGAAATAACACCATTCAATTATATTACCAGGCATAAAAAAAGGGAGCCACTTGGCTCCCTTTTTCTAGATATTTTTGATTGATTGATGATTTGTTTTCTATTATGATGTAAAGATATAGTGATTATCAAGTATTTGAAACTACTTTATGACCAACGGTAGTTTTTCAAGAGCGAACGGGGAATACCTAAAACTGAATTGAAATAACACTATTCAATTATATTACCAGGCATAAAAAAAGGGAGCCATTTGGCTCCCTTTTTCTAGATATTTTTGATTGATTGATTGATTGATTGATTGATTGATGTTTTGTTTCGTATTATTTTAATAGTGCTGAAACTGCAGTTGCTCCAGAAAGTTCTGCATATTTTAAAGCCGTGAATCCCATTTTTGAAACAGCATCTTTATCCGCGCCATTGTCCAATAATAATTTTATCATCGATACATTATTATAACGAGCAGCATACATTAATGGGGTCATTCCGTTCACTTCTGTTTTAACTTCTATATCGGCGCCAAATTCTATAAATTTCTTAACCGTATTTAGATCACTCTTTGCAACAGCGATACTTAAAGGTGCTACATTTTTAATGCTTGTAGTTTCTATTTTTGCACTTTTATCATTTGGATTTACATGTGCACTTGCAACATTAGACATGGTCATTGTAGCGATAATTCCGAAGGTGTAAACTAAATTTTTCATAAGATGATTATTTTATTGATTGATGATTTGTTTTCTATTATGATGTAAAGATATAGTGATTATCAAGTATTTAAAACTACTTTATGACCAACGGTAGTTTTTCAAGAGCGAACGGGGAATACCTAAAACTGAATTGAAATAACACTATTCAATTATATTACCAGGCATAAAAAAAGGGAGCCAAATGGCTCCCTTTCAAGTATTAGTCTTTAAGTTGTTTACTTCTCACCTAAATGTTTAGCATAGAACCCCAACATTGCTTCATACAACGCAATTCTGTTTTCCTCTTTAGAAAAACCATGCCCTTCATCATACTTTACCATATAAGGAACATCTACTCCTTTAGCTCGTAACGCACTTACAATCTGATCTGACTCATCTATATTTACACGAGGATCATTAGCGCCTTGTACAACGAATAATGGCTTTTTAATTTTATCAATATGATACACTGGAGAAACTTCTTCCATGATGATTTTCTCTTCAGGAATCGCCTCATCATACCAAATCTCTTTTATGATTTTCACATAAGGCTTCCAGTAAGGAGGCATTGTATTCATAAATGTAAAAATATTTGATACTCCCACATAATCTACACCACATGCATACAAATCTGGTGTTTTCGTCAGGCCTCTTAATACCGCATAACCACCGTGACTACCTCCATAAATAGCCGCTTTATCTTTAGCCACCCAACCTTGCTCGATGACATACGCTAATCCGTCTTCCACATCATCCATCGCTTTTCTTCCGATTTGTTTAAAACCAGATTCCAAAAACTTTTTACCATATCCGCCGGAAATTCTAAAATTCACCTGTAAGGTTGCATAGCCTCTACTTGCGAAAAGTTGTGCTTCAGGATTAAATCCCCAAGAATCACGAACTCCTTGTGGCCCTCCATGTGGATTTACAATTACAGGAACTTTCGATCCGTCTAAAGCTGCTTTTGGCATGGTGATATACCCATGTAATGTAAGTCCATCTCTACTTTGGAACGTTATAGGACGTACTTCTGCCATATCTTCCTCTTTTAATTGAGGCATGATATTGTACACCATTTTAAATTCGTCTTTCTTTACATCATAAGAATAATAAACACCCGCTAATTTATCACTCGTTACGTATAACAAGTAGTTATTTTCATCATCGGTAGCATCGGCAATACCAAATTGTTTTCCATCAAATTCTTTTTCAAATTTTTTATGAAGCTTCTTGTAATAGTCGCTCACAGGAACAATGATAGATTTTTCACCTTCGTACTGGAAATAATCTAATTCGTAATTTCTTTTTCTGGATAGCGAAAGGTTAGACACATCATACATATCATTTGCAAACACTTTCTTTAGTTCCTTGTTTTGCTTAAAATCAAACAAGATAATTTCTGACTTATCACTCGTTAAGTTAGACACTACATAGGCATCGTCTTTATTTTCCGAAGCATAATCAAAACTTAAAATAGAAAAAGCTTCCTTCCAATTTAGGCTTTTAACAATTTCAAACTCCCCATCAGTATTCGCATAGTACAAATCTTGCACTACACCATCTCGTAATTTTGTAAACGCTTTTAAGTTTCCATCTTTATCAAAATTGTAACCCATAATTGGATTGGCTACATCTTCGTTCTTATACAATTGCTCTAAGGCTCCGGTTACCACATTTACTTTATAAGGATCAAAAATCTGAGGATTATTCTTATTTAAAGAAATGATAATATGATCTTTATCTTCTTTCAGTAATTCTAAGAAATTTGCTTTTACTTTTTCAAAAGCCGTTAAATCTTTTTGATTTGCACCATCCAAATCTGCGGCATATAAATGGTAGTTTTCATCACCACCTTGATCCATTAGGTAAACCAATCGGTTATTATTAACCCAGCCATACCCTCTAATTAGTTCTTCTTTCTCTTCTATTGCTCTTGTAATTTTTCCTGTCGCAATTTCTTTTACATAAACGTGACGTTTGCCTTCATCATCTTTCTCCATGTATGAAATATACTTGCCATTAGGAGCATAATTGAACGATGAAGCTTTTGGCTTTGCGAAATAATCTGAAACTGTATATTTAAAATTGCCACTATCGGCTTGTGCTAATGCTGTTAACGCTTCATCAGAACTTGGCAAAGCGGTATTTCCTGGAATCATTTTTTCTGTTTTCTCCAAAACTAATGGAAATTCCATTCCTGCTTGGTAAAATGTACCAGTAATTTTAACTTCATCAATAGATCCTACATATTTAATACCTGCTTGTTTAAAATGAATACTCAACTCTTCCCCTACTAAGGTAGTTTCATCCATAGGGATGTCTGTCGCGCCTTGAGAAGGACTATCCATCGTTGACGTTAATATTCCTTCCTCTTCAGAGATATTGAAAATCAATGGCATTTCTGTGCCTTGAATAGAAAGTGTTCCTTTCCATGACCCTGTAGCGTCTTGGGCTTCCGCAAATTGCAGACTCAATGCTGTAAATGCAATGAGTAACATTAGATTAATGTTGTGGTTTCTTTTTTTCATTGGTGTGTGTATTTAAAGATTAATTCTTTTTTAGCTTCTCATTAAATATTTGTAGCACAACTACTTAACTTGTTACAAAAAAAGAAAATTGATTTTTTCTCTAAACAAAGCTACATACGAAAACCACTATAATTTATGCAATTATGGGGAACGGTAAAATTAAAGTTGTGAGTGGAAAATAGAGGAACTACCCCCAAATAGCAGCATAAAGATTTACTCCGATCATAAAACCTAACCAGATACCTACCGCAATTACGAGTATCAATAAGATTCTTGAACTATGTACTATAGAATTTTCTAAATTTACAGGCACACTGTTTTTATGCACCTTTAAGGTTTTAGCAACCGGTTTAATAAAATTTGGTGTTAGTCTAAGGTCGTAGTTACTACCATTAAGCTTAAAATAATGTTCTGATTGTAAAAATCCAAATTTCTCAGAAACACGTTTGCCATTTAAATGTACAAACTGCTTTAATAAAGAATGAAAAACTTCTACTTTATTATTCTCAATATAAAACTCCGCACGCTTCACCATAAAAAACGACATATTACCGCTACTACAAATTATTGTTTATTTTTTTCTCCGAAATGGGGTGTTGGGGGGAAATAACTACATAGATACGTTAGGTATCTAAAAAAAGACTTCGGAAAAAACTTAAAAAAAACTTAAAAAATAATCAGCTGCAAAGAACTGGCAACTTTTAGTACTAAAAAAGTATTTAATTGGCTTTCGGTGGATACTTATTAAACACTTTGTCAACAATTTGCTTTAGTTTTTGTTCCCGTGCATCTGGCGTCGTATTTTCTTTAAATCCGCTTGCACTTACTGCTTGCCAGAATAAAAATTCTTTCTGACTGTCTACAAAATCAATTTGTATCTCACGCTCCACCTTTGGTTGCCCTACAGGAATTCCTATTGAGATACCTCCACCAACATTTCTGCCAGTACTGCCTAGCCCTACGCCCACATTATTGTTTTGCGCAGCTTGAAATTGATTGCTTTGTATATTGATTAAAAAATCTGGCTCTTCAGAAAGCTGAATGCCTTTAGCTTGCATTGTAGAATCTATAAGTACTATAATTCTCTTTTCATCAAGACCACTTAATCCCGATACTAAATCGGGATAATAATTATAGGTTGTATACGAAGTAAAATCTGTTTTGGTATCGTAATCGTAATTTACGCGTACAGCGCTACAAGAAACAATAAGAAATAAGACTATTAAAAAACCTATCTTTTTCATACGTAATGATTTACACAAAAATACCTAAAAAATAATCACCCTAAAAATTAATCGTTTAGCATCTTCCAGAGCTTATCTTTTAACTCTACAAGACCCAATTGTGCTACCGATGAGATAAACATAAAAGGCACATCTTTTATTTGCTTTTCTAGCTCACTTCTCATTTCTGATTGTAATTCTTCATCGAGCATATCGCTCTTAGAAATTACAACCAAACGTTCTTTATCCAACATTTCAGGGTTGTACCTTCTAAGCTCATCTAAAAGAATTTCGTATTCATTCTTTACATCCTTACTATCTGCAGGGATTAAAAAGAGTAATGTAGAATTACGTTCTATATGCCTTAAAAAATAATACCCCAATCCTTTTCCTTCGGCAGCTCCTTCAATAATACCCGGGATATCTGCCATCACAAAACTCTGAAATTCACGGTATTTTACAATCCCTAAATTTGGTTTTAATGTGGTAAACTCGTAATCTGCTATTTTAGGTTTAGCCGTTGTTAATACAGACAACAAGGTAGATTTACCCGCATTAGGGAAACCAACCAAACCAACATCTGCTAATAATTTTAATTCTAAAATTACAGACAATTCTTGTCCAGGAATTCCTGGTTGCGCATATCTAGGCGTCTGATTTGTAGACGTTCTAAAATGCCAATTTCCACGGCCCCCTAAGCCACCGGGAACCAATATTTTTTCTTCTCCTTCTTCTGTTATCTCAAGAAGCACTTCTTCTGTATCGGCATCTTTAATAACTGTCCCTAAAGGCACATCTAAATATACATCTACGCCATCAGCTCCTGTACTTCTACTTTTTGCACCATGTTCTCCATGACCCGCTCTAAAACTTCTCTTAAATTTAAAATTTAAAAGCGTCCATAGATCTTTACTACCTCTTACAATAACATGACCACCACGACCACCATCACCACCATCAGGACCTCCTTTAGTAATAAATTTTTCTCGGTGTAAATGCACGGATCCTTTTCCGCCTTTACCCGATTCTAAATTTACTTTTACGTAATCTACAAAATTCCCTTCCGTCATTTTATTCTATCTATAGTGTATGTGGTTGTTTTGCAACCTAAAGCGTATCTATCACTTTTTTCAATCTTTCCGTAATCTCAGAAATTTCTCCAATTCCGTTTACACTGAAAAATTTATTTTTACCCTTATAATAAGAAATTAAGGGTGCTGTTTTTAAATTGTACTCTTCAAAACGATTGCGAATTTTATTTTCATCTTGATCGTCTGGTCTACCACTTACCTTACCACGTTCTAGCAAACGCTGAATTAACACTTCATCATTTGCCTCTAAAGCAATAGTTGCATTAATTTTCATGTCTTTAGAATCTAAAAAAGCATCTAAAGCTTCTGCTTGCGCTGTTGTACGAGGAAAACCATCGAAGATAAATCCTTCTGCATCCGGATTTTTTTCTACCTCATCTTGCAACATTTTAATCGTAACCTCATCAGGAACTAAATCTCCTTTATCCATAAAAGATTTCGCCAAAACTCCTAATTCAGTATCATTTTTGATGTTATATCGAAAAACATCTCCTGTAGAAATATGCTTTAAATTGTATTCTGATTTTAAAAACTCAGCTTGCGTGCCCTTGCCAGCACCAGGTTTTCCGAATAACACAAGATTAATCATAGTATTTTGATTTAATTGGTATACTTCCTTTAAATTTCTTCCTAACTCGTTATAATCTAATCCATACCCTACAATAAACTTGTCGGGTATTTCCATGCCTACATAATCAATTTTGTATTCTCCGTTATACACCGATGGCTTATGAAACAACGTAGCAATTTTAAACTCTTTCACATTTGTTTGAGAAAACAAATGTACAAGCTCTTTTAAGGTTCTTCCTGTATCTATAATATCTTCAAGAATGATAACACTCTTGCCACTAATATTATCTGGAAGATCTAAAAGTGTTTCTACAATCCCTGTAGAAGTTAAGCCACTATACGAGCTTAATTTCACAAATGACACTTCACAAGGGTGCTGGTATTCTTTTAAAAGATCTGCAACAAACATAAAAGAACCATTTAAGACCCCAACAAATAGTGGTGTCTCATCCTTGTAATCTGCTGCAATTTTATCTGCAACATTCTTTACTGCAGCCAAAAGCTGAGCCTGACTTAAAAATGGTTTGAATCGTTTATCGTGGAGCTGTATCACGGTTTTTTTTTTGAATTGACAAATATAGCGTTTTGATTTCTCTTTTTACTTGTAAGCGCGTTGGTTTTAAGAAATCGGTGTATTTTTGTATTTCATTCAGAATTCACAGAGGACCATGTCAAACAAAGATTCAAAAAATTATTTTTCATCCGACTTTAAATTGGGAATTTTAGGTGGCGGACAGCTTGGGAAAATGCTACTTTATGAGACCCGAAAATTTGATGTCTATACCAAAGTTTTGGAAGTTTCAGAAGATGTGCCCTCCAAAATTGCTTGTGATGAATTTATTCTGGGTGATTTAATGGACTTCGATGCTGTTTATAATTTTGGCAAACAGGTTGATGTTCTTACTATTGAGATAGAAAATATTAATCTTGATGCTTTAGAAAAACTAGAGGAGGAAGGTGTAAAAGTATATCCTCCTTCAAAAACATTGAGAACCATACAAAACAAAGCCCGACAAAAGCTTTTTTATTTAGATAACAATTTACCAACGGCTGAATTTTCACGATTTGCCTACGCAAGTGAGATTAAGGATAGCGTTGACAATGGCGGATTAGCATTTCCGTTTGTTTGGAAAGCGGCACAGTTTGGTTATGATGGGCAAGGCGTAAAAGTAGTGCGTAACTTTAGCGATCTAGAAAATTTACCAAAAGGCGAGTGTATTGCTGAAAAAATGATTCCTTTTAAAAATGAATTAGCGGTTATTGTGGTCCGCAATCCTTCAGGAGCCGTAGTTACCTATCCGGTAGTAGAAATGGAATTTCACCCAGAAGCTAACCAAGTAGAGTATGTTATTTGCCCTGCGCGAATAGATGCTAAAGTGGCGCAAAAAGCAACAGAAATTGCACTTCAGGTATCCGAAAAAATGCAACATATTGGTATTTTAGCGGTAGAAATGTTCCAAACTCATGATGATGAACTATTAATTAATGAGGTTGCTCCGCGTCCGCACAATAGTGGCCATTACAGCATTGAAGCAAGCTATACCAACCAGTTTGAACAACATATCCGTGCTATTTTAGACCTTCCATTAGGAAGTACGGAAAGTAAAGTTGCAGGCATTATGGTAAATCTTGTCGGTGCCGAAGGATATACAGGGAATGTAGTTTACGAAAATATGGAAGCCATTCTAAAGCTTGAAGGGGTTACCCCACATATATACGGTAAAAAGCAAACACGACCTTTTCGTAAAATGGGGCATGTGACCATTGTAAATAAAGATATTACCGTTGCTAGAAGAATAGCACAAGAAGTAAAAGAAACAATTAAAGTGATTAGTGAATAACAAAGCACTAGATCACGACTTTTATATGAAGTACACAAGCATCATTTTTTTGCTATTGGTAACGTTTTCTTGCAAAACAGAAGAAGATAAGCACCCTGAAATGTTGTTTTTCGAAGAAGCCTTAAAAAAAGACTTTACTATAAAAAACGTTGGGAATAAACCTAATTATTATAGGGATACCGAAAAATATGTTTTCTTCAAAACAGATAATTCCGCCCCAAAAAAGGAGCTCATCATCTATAATAAACAGCGTAAAGAGCAATTAAAAACTATCGACATAGACCACCTTGAGTTTGTTATAGATCGTGAAGGAAATATTTTTGGATTCAATAATGAATCAGAAAAAGCTATTACCTACGAAGCGCCTTTTTTTGACAAAAAACAGCTTGAGACTGTTTCATTAGAACAGCTCTCGGATAAAAGTTTAAACGTAACTTACGCATCTGAAATCGCTCAAAAAAAACTGGACGAAGCTGCAGTTGATAAATTCATCAACGAAATTCGAAATAAAACCATTCAAACAACATTTGTAGACTCACTAGATTGCGCTATTGAATTGTATGGCTCTTATGAATTGATTCTGAAATATCCTTCAAAAGAAATTTACGTAAACGATGGGTTACTTTTTAAAGGATCGTTTTTGAAAAGTAAAAAGTACGCCATGAAAGATTGTACTTTAGCGAATGCTACTTTAGAAGAAACAGACTATTTTGGCGCTAAGCATTTAGAACTAGAAGACGAAATTACCTTAGCCTATCATTTAGAAGGTAGTAATCATTTTGTAATGGGCGTATCTTCTAATAAATTATATTATTACGAGTTTAGGTTAAACGATAAAATCACAAAATTTAAGTCGGCCTATCCTATTAAAGAAATTGATAATTTTGAAGATCAAATCTTACTAGAAATGGGATCTGACAAATATAAAATCACCACGAAAAAATAAACAATATGAGTAAAGTAGCCGTAGTAATGGGGAGCACAAGTGACCTGCCTGTAATGCAAGATGCCATAGATATTTTAAAAGGTTTTGATATAGAAGTTGATGTAGATATTGTTTCTGCGCACCGTACTCCTGAAAAACTGTTTGATTTTAGTAAAAACGCACACCTCAATGGGTATACTGTAATCATAGCAGGTGCTGGTGGTGCTGCACATTTACCTGGAATGGTAGCCTCTATGTCTCCACTTCCTGTTATTGGTGTTCCCGTAAAAAGTAGTAACTCTATAGATGGTTGGGACTCTATTCTTTCTATTCTGCAAATGCCCGGTGGTGTTCCTGTAGCTACTGTTGCTCTTAACGGTGCAAAGAATGCTGGTATTCTTGCTGCTCAAATTATCGGTAGCGCTGATAAATGTGTGTTAGATAAAATTATTCTTTATAAAGAAGGATTAAAACTAAAAGTAATTGAAGGCGCTAAATCTTTAAATAAAAAATAGTTGACGGTTGTCTGTTGATGTTTGTTGGCATTTTTTACTGCCATTACTTTTTCATCAACCAACAACCATAGACCATAAAATAACAACAATACAATGAATCCACTTTTATCCCCATTTGATACTGCTCCTTTTTCTGAACTTAAAAACGAGCATTTTATGCCTGCTTTTACGCAAGCCATAGCTGATGCACGTGCAGAAATAGATGCCATTACACATAACACAGAAGCACCAACCTTTGAAAATACGATTGCTGCTTTAGATTTTTCAGGCAAACAATTAGATCGTGTTTCTAGCGTATTCTTTAATTTGAATTCCGCCGAAACCAATGAAGAAATTCAAAAGATAGCGCAGGAAATCTCTCCTGTCTTATCCGAATTTGGCAACGACATCACCTTAAATGAAGCTTTATTTAAACGTGTAAAAGCCGTATACGATCAAAAAGAAAGCTTAACACTAAGCACCGAAGAGCAAACGCTCTTAGATAAAAAATATAAGAGTTTTAGTCGCAATGGCGCCAACTTATCAGAAGACAAAAAGAAACGCCTGAGAGAAATAGACGCAGAAGCTTCTAAATTAAAATTAAACTTCGGCGAAAATATATTGGCAGAAACGAATAAGTTTCAAATGCATCTGACTAATGAAACAGATGTAGACGGACTACCAGAAGGAGAAAAGGAAGCTGCCGCACAAATGGCAAAGGCAAAAGATCTAGAAGGTTGGTTAATTACTTTGGACTACCCTAGCTATATTCCGTTTATGAAATATGCTAAAAACAGAGCGCTTCGTAAAAAACTCTCCACAGCATTTGGCAGTAAAGCTTTTCATAATGACGCTTTAGACAACCAAGAGAATGTGCTCAAAATAGCCAAGCTTCGTCATGAGCGTGCTAATTTATTAGGCTACAAAACGCATGCACATTTTGTATTAGAGGAGCGCATGGCGCAAACACCAGAAAAAGTACAAGAGTTTTTAAATGAATTGCTAGAGAAAGCAAAACCTGCTGCCGAAAGAGAATTTAAAGAACTAGAAGATTTTGCGAAGGAATTGGATGGCATTGACCAATTAGAAAAATGGGACGGCGCCTACTATTCAGAAAAATTAAAGCAAAAGCTTTTTAACCTAGACGATGAAAAACTAAAGCCATACTTTAAATTAGAAAATGTAATTGCTGGTGTTTTTAAAGTAGCCGAAAAATTATATGACTTACAGTTCGAAGAGGTTTTTGATATTGACAAATACCACGAAGATGTAAAAACATACCGTATTTACGATGAAGACCGCAAGCTCGTTTCTATCTTTTATGCCGATTTTCACCCTAGAGCGGGGAAGCGTGGCGGTGCCTGGATGACCTCCTTTAAATCGCAATATGTAGAAAACGGAGAAAATGTGCGTCCGCATATTTCTAACGTTTGTAATTTCACAAAACCTACCGCTAGCAAGCCTTCTTTATTAACGTTTAACGAGGTAACTACCTTGTTTCATGAATTTGGACACGGTTTACACGGCATGTTAGCCAATACCATCTATCCTGGATTATCAGGAACATCCGTGTATTGGGATTTTGTAGAATTACCAAGTCAGGTTTTAGAAAACTGGTGTTATGAAAAAGAAGCCTTAGCACTTTTTGCTACCCACTACGAAACCGGAGAAGTAATTCCGATGGAATTGGTAGAAAAAATAAAAGCTTCCGCTACCTTCCAAGAAGGCATGCAAACCTTACGTCAATTAAGTTTTGGCTTATTAGACATGTCATGGCATGGAGCAGACCCAACGGCTATCACCAATGTAAAAGCACACGAAGATCAGGTTTTTAAAGAGACTGATTTATATCCTGCCACTCCAGAGACGTGTATGAGTACATCGTTTGCTCATATTTTTCAAGGCGGATATTCTTCTGGGTACTATAGCTATAAATGGGCAGAAGTATTAGATGCAGATGCCTTTGCCTACTTTAAAGAAAAAGGAATTTTCAATAAAGAAGTAGCTACTAAATTTAAAGAACACGTACTTTCTAAAGGAGGTACAGAAAACCCAATGGAATTGTACAAAAAATTCCGCGGGGCTGCACCTAAGATTGAACCGCTTTTAGAACGCGCAGGTTTATTATAAACGATAATATACAATCCCATAAAATCAGTATAAGATATAATTCTTATACTGATTTTTTTTTAATTATTCAGTGCTAAAGATTGGCTAAAAAGACAAGTAGTTCTAACCCCACATTCGCTAGAACTCAATAGCAATTCCTGAAATGGATTATTACACACAGTTACAGCTTTCGTAAAAAACTTCCGCATTAAAGGCACTAAGTGGTTAGGATTCTAAGTAATTATTTTTGAGTCGTATAAAATACATTCCTTATGTAATCGTTGTACATAGAAAACCGCCAACACCGCAATACTCTATGAAAAAAATCTGTTACAAATGTGCTACAGAAATAAAAGATGATGGCGAGTTTTGCAAAATCTGTGGTGCCCCAACAGCAAGAAAACAAGTAGAAACACAAGCGGCGCTTAACAACATATGTCCAGTTTGCCATACCATTTATGGACTAGAATTTAAATTTTGTGAGAACGATGGCGAAATGCTACTTCCTTCAGAAGCACTACTTCCTAGCTGTAATTTATGTAACACACGTTATCCTAAAGAAATTACCATCTGCCCAAAAGATGGTGCACAAGTTAGCTATGGCACCAAAGTAAAAAAGACACCATCACTTAAAGATAATAGTACCCCAACGGATATTCCAAAAAAAAATGGTCTCCAAAAGATAGTCTCTTTTAAAGGAAGAATCAACCGAACTTCATACCTATTCACAGTGCTTATTTATAGTGTAATAAATGCTATAATAATAGCCAATACCACCATGTCTAACATTGAAACAGCTCTAGTTGTGTTTTTAGTTTTTAATCTACTCATGTTCTGGATCCTTCTAGCCCAAGCCTCTAAACGTAGTCATGATATTGGGAATAGCGGTTGGTATGTGCTCATTCCTTTTTACGGAGTTTTAATTTTATTCTTAAAAGGTGTATCAGGCAAAAATCAATATGGAAGTAGTCCTAAGTAAATAATTTAAACCTAAAACCATGAAATGTACCTCCTGTAGGATCGAAAATAAAGAAAGTGCTCAATTTTGTAGAAATTGTGGTGCTCCGCTGCATTCCACAAATCAAGTTCCGGATGCTAGTTCTAACAAAACCATTTGGTTGTTACTCGCCGTTATTGCCTCCTTTGTGGTTGTAGAACTAGGCTATTTTGTGATCAGTACTTTTGAATTAGAGTTTGTTTATGATGTGATTAACCTATCCACATTCATGACTTTAATTCCTACACTAACGCTATTAATTGCCGCGGTATTAGCACCCAATCAAAAAGCCAAAATAGCATTATCTATAGGCTTCGCCCTTATGTTTATATTTCTAGCAGGCTATTATATCTCCTAAAATAGGAGGCTATAAAATAGATAAGTACAATTACCGTTATACCCTTACCGACCAACCAGAAATTAATCTATGAAAAACATTTGTACAAAATGTGCTACGCTCATTACAGAAGGTGCTAGTTTCTGCCAAGTATGTGGCACAGCAGCTGCAGTAACCCCTGAAAAAGAGCCTACAGCAGACAAAATAAATACCTGCCCCTTATGCCAAACTACCTACTCCGAGGCATACGTTTTTTGTGAAAAAGACGGAGAAAGGTTACTTACGCCAGAAGACAAAACCCCTAGATGTGTTAAATGCTTCAAGAGTTATGAGGATGATACTACCTTTTGCCCTATTGATGGCGGAGAAGTAAAATATATTCCGAAACGTTCTAATCGAGTTCCTCATAGTACGCTAGATAATAGTGGCATGTTTCAACGTATGTTCTCCTTTGAAGGAAGAATACGCAGAACAGAATATGGCCTTACGATCCTGATGTATCTGGTCTTTTATTTTTTATTGGTTCTCGTTGTAGAAAGCACCCGAAGCGGCGGAGCAGGCCTCGTTATTCTACTTCTATTAATTCCATGTATATGGATACTTTGGGCACAAGCAGCCAAACGTTGCCATGATTTAGGCAATAGCGGCTGGTACCAGTTAATTCCTTTTTACGGACTCTTTTTACTCTTTCAAGAAGGAGATAGAGGCACAAACGAATATGGGAGAGATCCTAAAAACTAATAAAAAATTAAACTATGAAATGTGTAGCCTGTAGTACCGAAAATATACCATCAGCCTTATTTTGCAAAAGGTGTGGTGCTAAATTAATACCTCAAAAAAACCAAAACAATGAGGATGTAGATAAAATTGTAAATCTCTTTATGTTAATTATAGGCTCTGGCCTAGTGGTAAGTTTATTTTACTTTGTCATTAACATATTAGAATTCATAGATATCTATTCCATACAGCCCATAAGAATCATCACCAACTTAATTGTGCCTATTGTTACGCTTGTAGCAGCTATACTCATGCCCAACCAAAAAGCCAAAGTGTTCTTATTTATCGCTTTTGCTTTAGAAATTATGATCTTTGTTCGGTATAATTTCATGTAATTTCACCAATAACAATAAAAACATCTTGAAAAAAGTATTATTTCCTCTTATTCTAGTAGCCTTCATTGGCTTATTGTTTTTCACCCTAAAACCTTCAACGGCAACAAGTATTGAAAAACAATGGAAAACGCTATTGGAGAGTACGAAACCGGCTGCAGAAAAAAAAGCACTTCTAAAGCTTATAAAAATCGTCAATTCTGAAGATGGAAATTGGGAAGTACAGGGGATTATGAGCAATGGCACCAAAATTAACATGACAACCTTTACGGGCGATTTAGAAAAAATAAAATCTATTGCTATTACCTTCTATTGGGACCATCAAACCTTTCGAGGAAAAAACTGGACACCGCTAGATAAAAATCATTGTTTTCTATTTTTCAGGGAAGAATAATCAAACAAATAAAACCATCTAAAATGGCAGAAATTAACAACCAAGATCCTAAATTCATGGACTTTATGTTCCACGGGCTAGACCATGGGATAGCTTCTATTAGTGAGGCAGGCGGTCCTCTTGTTCCTTTTTTAATGACGCAAGTTGGAGACAAAAAAGAACTAAAGCGATTTGTAACAGAAAAATATGAGGACGGTATTTCTGCTGCTGAGAACGCATTAAAAGAACTAAACGTAAATCCTGATTTTGCACTAATTGCTTTTGACGGATTCATTACTTGGGAAGAAAAAAAGTATGATGCCATTTTCGTAAAAGCTTTTGATAAGACTCAAGATGAAGGGTTTGAATTCTGCCAACGGTATCTTCCTAAAAAAGAAGGAATTGGAATTGAGCCAACAGGAAACTCAGCCTTCATCGGGAAAATAGAAAATATAGTGTTCCTAAAATCAGACACCAAAGAAGCACCGACCATAGAAAAGAAAAAACCTTGGTGGAAATTCTAAATGTAAAGGCTAAGGATGTCACAGTACTATTCATCATACAGAAATAGACATTACAAATTTGGCAATTCTTTTTTAGTACATTTAGATAACATTTGTATTCAAAATCTAATACTATATTATTTAAAAAACATGACCTTTAAAATCTTCAAAATAACACTACTACTAGGCTACGGCATGCTCCTATCCTGCAAAAACCCAAATCAAAAAACAACACTTATTACAGATGAAAAAACTACAGAACAAGAAGCGAAAATAACACCTGCTACAAAAGTTACTATAGAAAACGAAGACCTTCAAAAAATAATTCAACAGTCTATTGATTTACCTGAATTGCAGCAATACTTCCATAGTGCAGAATTACCAGAACGCGCTCCTTTGATTATAGTAAGCAACAACAAAATTCCAACAAACCTAGAGCTTGAAAAGTTTGGCGAAAAAGTACAGATTCTAGATGTTTCGGAATTGAAAAATAAGGAACAAGCTCACCTACTTTTTTCTACTATTGTTATCTCTGAAAATACGGCTAGTACCATTTTTAATTATCCCATAGAGGGGATTCATGTTTCTATTGAGTTTGCAAAATTGAATAACGAATGGACCGTTGTTACCTCAAAACTAAACGAACAATAATTTAAAAATTATTTCTATGAAAATGTCAAAAACTGATATTAGAAAATATCCAAAACTAGCCTACTATGTTAAGGTTAATTTACCTCAAGTAGTACATGTTCCCGCAATTGTTCAAGCCCTAAAAAAGATCGCTAATCTTAATGACGTGAAGTTAAGAGATGCGTTAATATGGGGTAAAGGTCCACAAATTAAAGTAAGCTACCTCGTAGATGCATATGGAGAATTCTCCCCAAATCAACAATCAAATGAAATAAGAATAGATACTTCATTAGTGACTGATTTTGAAAAAGGAAGAGGAAAACGTATGGCTAGAGCTGGGAGTGTATACTTGGTTGGTATCACGTTACTGCATGAGTTAACCCATTGGGGAGATGATCAAAATGGAATAGACAGACTGGGAGAAGAAGGCGAAGAGTTCGAAAAATTAGTGTACGGCAAACTTCTTTACTAAAAAGGAAAATTAGATCGCATTCGTAAAAAGACATCAGTTTTTAGAATCACTACCAATAGAGATCATAAAAAAATTTAATCCACCAACTAATACAGAACAAGCTAGATTCAGGTACTCGTAATTTTCTTAGCTTAGCTGCTTTTTATTTAACCACAACCAATGAAACTCCACATAAAAAGATTTCTCCTTATCGTAAACCTGCAAACCATTGTAATTTCTGGACTGACTGTAATTTCTACGGCCATTTGCATTCACTATAAATACGAAGCAGAGTTTCCCCTAACATTAGTAGCAACTTCTATTATTTTTCCTATTGTATTTTCTATTGGCGGCGCCTATAACAGAAGAGAAGCTGCGCTTAGAGAATATGCGGCAATAAAAGGCTATTTACGGGCTATTTATTTTGTTTCTAGAGATTGGATTGAAGATCCAAAGCCAGAAAATGTTACAAAAATGTCGACGCTAATCTTTGATTTCTTTAGCAATTTTAGAGTCATGTTTACCGATCCAAAATCAAATTTGATAGAGAACGAAAAAAAGGTTTATGATAATTTTTCTGATTTCTCGCTGTATATAAAACATGAATTGCGAGAAGAAGGCTTGTCTTCTGGAGAATGCTCTAGAACCAATCAATATTTACAAAAGATGATGGTTTCCTTTGAAGCTATCAAGCATATTTACCAATACAGAACTCCTAGAACCTTAAGAGCATTTAGCTCCTTATTCATAAAAATACTCCCCATTATTTATGGCCCTTATTTTGCGTTTAAAGCAGAAGAAATGTCTTGGGGCTTAGAGTTTGTAATTCCCATATTACTTACTATGATCTTAGTAAGTTTAGAAAATATCCAAGAGCATCTAGAAAACCCTTTTGATCAAATAGGCGAAGATGACATTAAATTTAATGTAGAGAAGTTTATAGAGCGCCTTAATCATACCACAGGCGATGCCGATTAATGGGCGACTGATTTCAAAACACATTCTGATGCCCATTCTAGAGATGTTACGAACATATGTTCTAGTACCCATGAGCCACCGTTAAAAAAGAAGGAATGAAGAAAATTATTTTTATAGGCCTATCGCTATTCGCTATCTTTCTAATGCACAGCCAAGAGACGCATTTCAGCATAGCTTCTAGTGGTTTAATTATTAGAGAAAAACCAAATAGTACCGCTAATAGAATAGGAAAATTACCCTACGGGAGCACCGTTTCTTTATTACAAAAGACGGGCTTAAAACATCAAACTATAGAAGATGGAGCTCCTGTTACTGGTGAATGGGTGAAAATTAAATTTTATAATTTCCCATATATTGTTTCTGAAAATGAAGCATATAATTACCAAGAAGAAGGCTACGTTTTGAGCACCTACCTAGAAGAACTTCATAAAGCGACAATTATACACCAAGAAATAGATAGTCTAAAATTTTATAGCCTGTATAAAAAACAAATCCCAGCAGATATCCAACGCATCACCTCAGCACAGGAAGCCGAAAAGTTGTTAGCTTCAAAGGTCCGTTGGAAAAATGTACCCTACTTAGGGCGCAGCATTGATGAAATAATCCTTGAGAACGGGCAAGTGCTCCGCATCAACCAAAAGAATAATGATTATGGTTTTGTTGCCTACTACCCTACCGAAGAAATTATTTTATTTGAAGGAGGCCATACTAGTGATTATTCTATTTCATTAAAAACAGGAGAATCTCTTGAAACCGTAGGAAATCCTGAATATATTGTAGCGTCTCCAAATAAAAAACTCAGACTCAATGGTTGGTTCCCTGGACAAGAATGTAGTAGTTATTTTTTCCAAGAACACGTAGGAAACGACTACACGTATTTGATAGATTTTGGCTGGGGTACCGAAACGTTTGGTCAACAAGTTTGTAATTTCAATAAATTTTACTGGGTAAATGAGGATACCTTTATGTATTCGTATAGCGCTTATTCTGAGGAAAAAACTATTGAAAAATATGTAACTGGACAGATAATTAAGATTAAATAATGCCTAAACATCTGAGAGGCCAAATAGAACCCGTTGACACTACATGTTAAAAAGTATTAGAACAAAAACAGCATTCGCTATTATTATAATCAACCTTATCCTTGGAAACGGAATCTTGTTTATAGGCGGTAAAAGTTCCTTTACAGAAGAAGTAAACTACGCATTAATGGGAGGAATGTCTATGGCATGCATCCTCTTTTACTCCTTATTTTTTTACTATTCAGCATATGAAACCTACTCAAAATTTAAACTGATTCTTCTTTCTATTTTGAGTTGTATCTGCGTTATATTTTTAGGATGTTGCTTTACCGTGCTACTCAAAGAGCCTTTAGAGGAATTCTTTAGGACTATCCCCGCCGCGCTATTAATGGGGATGATGGGGAATATAATGTTCTTCCCTGTTTCCATACTATTAGGGCTACTAAATTTTGGAATTATAAGTTATTTTAAAACTCAAAAAGGATCATAATCTACTAACCTATTGGCTTTTGTAATTGGGACTAAAGCATCCATTCCTGCGGTGGTTGTGAAGTACGAAGGAAGTGTTTTACGCCTAGAACCCTTAAAGGATATACACTATAAAATTTATTTTCTAAGGATAAAATAGTGCATTAAATAAAAGAATAGCAGACAACTATAGAAAATAGTTCCTATTTTTATAAGCAACAAGGCTCAAAAAAAACCCAACCAGAATGATGCTCCATAAATTATTATTTTTTACACTATTGATCATCACACTAAATAGTTGCAAGGACGCTAAAAATTCGCCCATTAATGCGGAACAGAACAAATCCATTCCCGGAGATTATTTTGAAAATGATAGTGCCGGAGATTTAAACGACCAAGGAATAGCATTCAGTAAAAATGGAGATTATGAAAAAGGGAATGAACTTTTTTTAAAAGCCCTAGAATTGGAACCTGACAACCCAACGACCTTGAGCAATTTAGGGTTAAATAGTCATCTAGCGCACGACTATGATAATGCGGTAAAGTATTACCGAGAATCCTACCAAATTTCAGATTCTACCTATCATATTGCTGCCATAAATTTGGGATTAACGTACTTCTATCGAAAAGAATTTGATAAGGGAATTAGCATCACCAACTACGTTATTGAAAACACGGATGATAAAGACATTTTATCTACTGCTTATGTGCACAGGGCATTAAATTATCTTGGGAATGACCAATGTGAAAAGGCTCAAACAGATTTGAATTACATCATTGCCAATTTTCAAGGAATTGGAAATACTGCGTATCACATAAAAGATTTAACGCGAAAATTAAAAACATGTCTACATTATAAGCAATAAGGGCTTCGGGATTAATTTGAAGATAGGTGACTATGAATCATATACATTACATAAAAGATTTGATCTTTATAGAAGAAAAACAAAATCTGAATTGTTGCTAGAAAAAAACGTTTGATAAAAATGACAATTACAAATAGGGCCTAAAATTTTATATTTAAAAACTACAAATACCTTACTAAAACTATTAGCCTATATTTTCATAGCTTTATAGCTCTTTTAAAACTAAAGATCTAATGAAGCAAATAACAGGCTATTTTTTTATTTTACTACTCGCTGCATTCACTATATCCAGTTGCAAGCAATCTGAAAAAAAAGACAGATCAGAACAAAAAACAAAAAATGAAGTTTTAGTCTTGGGAACCATCCACGGAGGTCACCTGACCGATAGTGTTTACACTGTCGAGTATTTAAAAAAGTTAATTATAAATATAAAACCAGATTATATTTTAACGGAGATTCCTCCAAATCTTTTTAAAGCAGCCATGGAAGGATTTAAAAGAGATGATAGTATTTCCGAACCTCGTACCATGCGTTTTCCAGAATATGTAGATGTCGTTTTTCCATTATCAAAGAAAATGGCTTTTGAGATTATTCCAACCGCCGGATGGACAAAAACAATGGCAGATCAACGTGGGGAAAAGTTAAGAGCTATTCGCCAAGATTCTTCTAGAATAGCTGATTGGACTGAATATGTAAAAGGAAATCAACTTTCAGATTCCATTTACCAAGCTAGTGGCAAAGTAAATGACCCCTATTTTATTCATACAGATACATATGACAGCATTCAAGATATAGGGCTACAAACTTATAACAGCTTGTTTAATGATGAACTTGGCCTCGGTGGCTGGGAAAATATAAACATTGCACATTATTGGAATATTGAAAAGGTATTAGAAAAATACCGTTATCAAGGGAAACGAGTACTCATTACGTATGGAGCCGGACATAAAGGTTGGTTTTTAAGAGAATTACGTAAACGTGATGATATTGAACTACTAGAAATGAAACCATTTTTAGATGCTATCCAATAAATTATTGAATAAAACTTCCTATGAGAATATTGGCATATTAACAATACTTGGAGCGATTGACATTACATTCAATTTTGTATTAAAAGAACGAATATAATTAAGATTGCCGTATTAATTTTATTGAGTTTTCCTCTAGAAACTTTTAGTCAAAAAAACAATGATGTAATTAAGCGAACCTATGATTGTCCTAATGTTTTCAGAAGGTTTAGCAGGAGTCTCATTAAATGGTCGTAGACGTTTTATAGATAAAAAAGGCAACGTTCTAATTGAAATACCTACGATAAAAAAAAGGGGTCAGGAAGTTGAAAGTTATGATGAACACCAATAACAATGCTATACATTTCACCATTCAACCCTTGTCATAACTAGAGATAGGCCTAAAAAAAATATGAAACATTAGCATGAAAATATCCCAAATCGCTTTTTAAACCTGTACGAAGCATCACCGGAAAGAAGTAAAGCTTTTGAACGAAAACGAGTTTAATGAATACTATAAATTAAAAAACTATGAAAACTACCGTATTAGCCTTCATACTATTTTGTTGCCTTGGAGCAACCCCCAAACGCCCAGTTTGCTCTCCTGTATTTACGCCTTTTAAGGAATGGCTACATAGGTATGATGCAGAAAGGTTTATCATTGTGGAAGGTTATTTTCTGCCCACCACAGAAAAGGGCCATGCCTCAAAATTTAAAGTTATTCGCAGTTCCGATGCCTCCATAAAAATTAATGGGGACTATGAAGTTTATGAGTACGGACCGTTTGGAAGTAGCTGCGAAATGTATGAAATGGGGGCCAATATTGATAAAGAAGTAACAGGAAAAAATAAACCTAGACTTTTAATTGCTTACAAAGGAAGAAGTATTAATGGTAAATTAGTTTGCCCTATTTTTTGGGATGCAGGCGTAAATGCTACCGATAATAAAATTGTAACCAAAGAATATGATTACAATTCGAGCCAATATATTTTATATGAATGCCCCGTGTCTTTAGAGGAAGTTTGGAACCAAGTTTCAAAAGGAAGGGTGGTAACGGCTGCATGGAAAGAGCAAGCTAGCGTAAAAAGTAATTAGCGGTAAGTATGTAATTGAACATTTTGTGAATAGGTTACGGTGAATAGCGCTGAAGAACTATAGCTATGCGTCTCTTATGTGCAGTTTAATCATGAGACTACGGTTAAAAAAATAAAAAGCAGAGGTCACTAATAGACTTCTGCTTTTTACGTTTCGTATATTAACTTAAATAAGAATTCAACATCCAAACTAATTTCTCTTGACTGGAAATTAAATCGCTCATTAAGGAAGCTGTACCCTCATCATTAGCATCAGAAGCTACTTCTAAAATATCGCGTTCTTGAATTAAGAGTTCTTTTAGGTTGTCCAAAATAGAACTAATAGCACCATCGCCATCAGCTACATTTTTGGTCACTCTAATCGTTTTGTTTTCTAAATAATCTTCGAAGGTATGTAAGGGATTTAAGCCTAAAGACAAAATACGTTCCGCAATCTCATCAACCACCTCATTCGTCTCGGTATAAAGTTCTTCAAATTTTTCATGTAACATAAAAAATTTACGCCCTTTTATATTCCAATGTAAGCCTCTAAGGTTCATATAATAGATTTGAAAATCAGCCAGAAGACCGTTAAGTTTTCCTGTTACATCTAATTTATACTCTTGATTTAATCCTAGTTGTAATTTTAAAGTTTCCATAATCTTGTTGTTTATAATTATACTTCAAAATTAGTAAGATCTCACCTGTATACCCGTAACATAGGTTACACAAGCCCAAGTTTTTTATTAAATTCAGATTGCTTTAGGGAGCCCCTTCCCCTGTTCTAGTTCTGTACTGCGCTATGCGGTTAAAACTTAAAATATCAGTTTATTTCGTGAAGCAAAAACACTAAGTACTAGGAATATGACGTTATACTAAAATAGATAAAATTAGTCGTTGCGTATCCGTTTTAAATAACCTATTCGCTGCTAGTTCAGCCATTTTTACGATCAAAAAAGATAGCAAATAACGCCATAAAACAGTGCTTCATGAATTTTAAAGACATCCTGAAATCTAGTATCTTCTATATTCTAGTCACAAGCTTTTTAGAAAATTTGTATTATTTAATTTTTAATATCCAAGATTATCTAGAGGCAGGTTTTGCTCAGCTCTTATTTAATTCATTCGTATATAGTATCCTATTTATACTTTTACTCGTGCGGTTACTGAATAGGATGACAAAGAAAGATAGCTATTCATTTAAAGAAATTTTAGGTAGAGCCTTCTCTATGATTGTCTTCATCTATGTTCTTGATTATTTAAATGCGGTACTTTTTCATTATTTAAATGAACTGATACACGCTCCTATTCGGTCAGAAAAAGTGGGATTTGAAAATCTTATGGGAATGATGACAAATACATTTGGTATGCCAACATTTGCAATTATTGACGGTCTATTTAGAAATCCCTTTTATGCACTATTGGATGCTATATCACTACTTAATTTTAAGATGTTTTATTTTAATGTCCTTTATTCGAAAATAATTTCGACAACCATTGTAATTTTCTATTACAGCCTGTATGTGCTATTCGAAAAATTTGATAGAAAAGGAATAGAAGCAATCATCCCCATTAAAAATAATTTAACCCTCTTAGCGATTACCCATAAACCGACATGGTGGATTTTACCATTGTTAATTCCCGTACTGCGCTATATTCCAAAATATTATATGAATAAGGAGCTCAGCAAAAAATATCAAAAGAAGTTTATGTTCGCGATAGGCATGACGGTAATTCCTTGGTTATTTTACGGGCAATTGATCCTGAATAAAGAAATTGCTAAAAAAGAAGAAACAATTTAAATCCTAAGGTGAAAAAAGAATAGGCCAATCAAAAAAAATAAAAAATGGAACAAGAAAACATTGAAACGCAAAAGAATAAAGTACTCCATGAAAAGAAACGACCCAGCGCCATAACGGTAATTTGTATTCTTGGTTTTATTGGGGCTGCATTTACGATTCCATTAGTGTTTTCTGACATTGCAAGACAAATTGGGAGTTGGTATCCACCCTATTTAGGGCTATCTGCCATCCTTGGTTTCACCTGTATGATTGGTCTATGGCAAATGAAAAAATGGGCAGCATATACCTATACCGCATTCGTAGTACTCAACCAAATTATTTTATTAGTTATGGGGGTATGGAATATCATGGCACTAATTATTCCTGCAATAGTCGTTGCGATAGCCTTGACACACCTAAAGAAGATGGACTAAAAACGAAGTTGAAATTCATTATTTAGAGTGGTCTATACAGGCTCTAGAATTAAAAAAAGCGATTAATTACAAAAGACTTCAGGTTTTAATTTACCATAAACCTAATAAGCTTCCCTATTCAGCTGGTGTAAAAATTCCAGGTTGGAGAAGATGCAGAACGCCCAGAATTAGCTTTAGTAAAACTTAAACAAAATATAAAGTTCGGTCTTAATTAAAATGATCTATCTATATTTATGAAGGACAACGTATAGAATTATTAGCTATAAGCCATTCCCTATGCAAATAACGTCTTAAAAAGATATTCATTGAAAAAATTAAGAGAACAAACTGATGCTAAAATTGCAGCAGGAAGAAAAAACAATCCCGAATTCATGAAGGGTGTTGATGCTATTATCAAGAAAGAAAAAGAATTTCAACAAGGTAAAAATGCCCTAAAAATTGGCGAAAAGGCACCTAATTTTGAATTACCTAATCCTGAGGGAAAAACAATTTCCTTAGCTACTTTACTCGATAAAGGTCCTGTAGTTGTTACTTTTTATCGAGGTAGTTGGTGTCCGTATTGCAACTTACAACTTAGGGCCTTGCAAGCTAGATTGGATGATATACATACACTGGGAGCCACATTAGTAGCTATTAGTCCAGAAGTGCCAGATGAGTCCATGTCTACCAATGAAATTAATTCACTAGGATTTAGTGTGCTAACAGACCAAGATGCAACAGTAGCTTCTCACTATGGTGTTGCTTGGGAAGTTCCTGCTTTTTTAATAGAACATATGGAAGTAGATCGTAAACTGGACTTAAAAAAAATAAACAATGGCAATGGCAGTATACTGCCCATACCAGCCACCTTTGTCGTAGGAACGAACGGATTAGTGCAATGGAGTTATGTTGATGTGGATTATAGAACACGTGCTGAACCCGAGGAGATTCTTGAAGCCTTAAAAAAACTGTCTTAAGTGCTCTTATCCCTCTTGTAAGTACCTCAGCTGTCAGTTCGAGTGGCGATTGAAGAGTGCAACGAAACAAACGTTGTATCGAGAACTTTTAGGAACACGGAAAACTTCTCGATACTATTATTCTTCCACTAACGCTCCAAAATAATTCACTCGAAGTGACATTTCTCTTGTAAGCACTCCTAATGTCAGTTGGAGTGGCGTTTATGCAGTGCAACGAAGCAAGCGTTGTATCGAGAACTTTTAGGAACACGGAAAACTTCTCGATACTAATTATTCTTCCACTAACGCTCCAAAATAATTCACTCGAAGTGACAAGCGTTTTGATAAGCCACTCTGCTGTCAGTTTGAGTGGCGATTGAGAAGTGCAACGGAACAAGCGTTTTATCGAGAACTTTTAGGAACACGGAAAACTTCTCGATACTAATTATTATTCCACTAACGCTCCAAAATAATTCACTCGAAGTGACAAGCGTTTTGATAAGTCACTCCGATGTCAGTTCGAGTGGCGATTGGGAAGTGCAACGAAGCAAGCGGTGTATCGAGAACTTTTAGGAACATGGAAAACTTCTCGATACTAATTATTCTTCCACTAACGCTCCAAAATAATTCACTCGAAGTGACAGTCGTTGATAGAATAAAAATTAATTGAATTTCTTTTTTGCTAGGTTTGGAAGTGCTTCAAAATCACCATTAATTAAGGCTTCTTTTTTAGCTTTCGACCACTTCTTTATTTTCTTTTCCGTATCAATAGCTAAAGATGATTCCGTAAATTCACAGTAAAAAACAAGATGCACAGGTCTTCTAGAAAACGTATAACTATCATGATGCTTGCCTGAATCATGTTCAGCTAATCTTGAATGTAAATCTGAAGTAAAACCTGTATAATACGTTTTATCAAAACATTTCAAAATATAAACGTAATAGGTTTTCATACTATAAAATTACTAAAAGGAAACGAAATGTCAGTTCGAGTGACGATTGAGGAGTGTAACGAAGCAAACGCTGTATCGAGAACTTTTGATTAAAGAATAAGAACCCGTTATTAAAATATAAAAAATGAAATCACTTTTTTACCTGCTACTCCTAACTCCGTTATTAAGTGCACCATTAGTTGCCCAAGAAATTGTAATGAACGGAATGATACTCGATGCACAAAACCAGGAACCTATAGCCTATGCCAATATCGGAATCTTGAATAAAAACCAAGGAACCATTACAAACACACAAGGTAAATTCTCCTTAACAGTCGCAAAACAGTTTAAGAATGATAGTATTACCATAAGTCATATAAATTACCATCCTATAAAAATCTTAGCAACAAACTTCTCTAATCAAAAAATTCTTTTGGAGCCTAAAACTACTGAACTCCATGAGGTAATTGTTTCCAAAGGAAAAATAAAGAATAGAAAAATAGGCGTTAAATCTTACGGCAAACTTTTATCCATGCGTGTTGCATCAAGAGACAACGATATAATAGAGGTTGCCCAACGCATCAATATTCCGGACAAGGAAGTTAAAGTGAAAGCAGTTAATTTTAAGGTCTTTAAATCATCAGAAGTTACCGATGTTATAGTAAGAATAAATTTCTATACTAATAGGGACAATAAGCCTAGTGAAAAAATAATATTAAAAAGCATAGTGCACGAGCTACCTACAGATAGAGAATCGGGTTGGATCCGAATTGATTTAAATAAAGACGCTATTTATATCGAACAAGACTTTTTTATCGGAATTGAATTTATACCTAATTTCGAAAATCCAACAATAGTAGATTTAGGTGCTATTTTAACAAAAGGCAAAGGATATCGAAGAGAAAGCAGCTTAGGGACCTGGGAAAAACTAAATGGAGCTGCCTCGATTAATGTTGAAGTACAGTATTAAAAATACTGTACTAACATCTACAATAAACTATTCATATCTGGATTCTCACGTTGCTCCTCTTTCGTAATAATATTTAAATAAACTTCTTCTTTAAAACCAAAAATAGAGGCTATAATATTACTTGGAAAAGTAGAAACAGCATCATTATAGGTAAGGACAGAATTATTGTAAGCGCGTTGCGATGCAGAAATTTGCTCCGCAAATTCATTAATAGAACGCTGCAAATGAATAATAGATTCGTTAGATTTTAATTCTGGATAGTTTTCAAAACTAATAGATAGGTTTCCTAACAATTTTGACAACTCACTTTCTAAAGCTACTTTCTCTGAACCTTTTGCAGCACTATAACCACTTCGTAATTGTGCAATTTCTGTATGCACAGAACTTTCATGCGCCATAAATTTTTTAGCCGTTGCCGCAATATTGGGCAAAGCCTCAAAGCGTTTTTTTAGTTGCACATCTATATTCTGCTTTGAAAATTGAATATGGTTTTTATGCTTAACTATTCTATTGTATATCCAAATCATTGTACATTATTTATATCAAGTAGGTAACGACAGGAATATCGTTTTATTTTTAAGATTACGTTAATACCCTACATACACAAAACTTTAATTCATGTTCATTCTATTTTAATTGGGTACTTATTGTACACTAAAACGGAGCTATTAAACTTCTTCCTCCTTTTTTTATAAAAAATACATTGAAAACCCTACCATTCAACGATTAAATCAAACATTTTATAGAATAATCACTAAATAATGACCCCTAGTGTGGAAAACCGCAGGCAACTATAGAAAATAGCAGTTATTTTTATACGAAGTAAGACTTCCCCCACAAATAAAATAATAGTGAACATGCGTATATGCGCTTGTTGGCAAAAATTAAATAACTACACAAGTTGAGCATTAACAAAAAAATATCAGTGACTTCAATATTGGCATTAAAGGATGCTCTAGTAACTATTTACTATCGCAAAAAAGACCTCCGACAATTTATAGAATTAACTATTGAGAACACTACAATCATATCAACGATTGATTGGACAGAAAATACAAAATATGAAAGTGTATCCCAATTAATTGACCGCATGGTTAAAAGACAGGACATTTATCAAAATGACCTTTTAAAGCTAGTGCAGGAAGTTGGAAACATGAACGATTTCTCTCATTTAGATTATTGGGACAAAGAAAATAAAGGATTAATCAAAAATGCTAAAGCTGCAGTGGCCAAATTGAGGCAGCAAGCCAAAGGCTATTTTGAAACAATCGATGAACTTAAAAAAACTGAAGAAAGACGAGAATCTACAAAAGAAAAATTAAATGATAGCATTGCATATCAACAGAAGCTTGATGAATTGAAAATGCAGTTTTATGAAATTGCTTCTAACACAAATTCACAACAAAAGGGATTTCAATTCGAAAAATTTTTAAATAAGCTATTTAACTTTTTTGACTTAGACCCTAAATCAGCATTTAAAGTAGTTGGAGAGCAAATTGATGGAGCTTTTACTTTTGACAACTCAGACTATCTTCTAGAAGCTAAATGGCAAGAAAAGCCAATAATTGCAGCTGATTTGTACACGTTTGGCGGTAAGATTCAAGGTAAATTAAAGAATACGCTAGGCTTATTCGTATCACTTGGACCTTATTCAACTGAATGCACCGAAACAGGAAGTCCAGTTCTTAAATCAATGATTTTAATGGACGGAATGGATTTAATGCAAGTACTTGAAGGCAGAATTCCATTGAATGACATGATTTTAATTAAAAGACGACACGCCTCTCAGACTGGAGAAATTTATTACAGAATGAAATAAAACAAATAATTATGAAAACAACAATAAGCGTTCTATCTGTAAACGAGATGAAAATAATTAAGCAAGTAAATCTCGTCATTCAAAACCGAAATAAAATTGATATTACGGCAGGTATTATCCTTTATGAGCGTGAGTTTTCAGAGACTTATACATTCGAAGAAAAAAAGAAGGATGAAAAAGACTTTTTTCACTTTAGTACTTATCCTAAACAAGAGGACTATCCAAATGATCACTTAGACTCATTGATTCTTGAAACTATCAAAACAGATTTTCCTAAAGCACAATTTAAGAGTAACCTTTTGTTTTCCTCATCAGATGTTGAGCATTATGATAATCTAACAAAAAGACCTTTTGAGAAAGCTGAGTTGAATTGTATTCCAGACTTTTCAGGAATTGATTTAAGTCGATTACCAACCACCACTTTTAAGGGCTTTAGAAAAGAAATCAATATTTATGTTGATGGTTCATCAGAGGTGATTAAAAACAGAATATTTAAAGGGTATTGTGATTTTCGAAATCATGAACAGATATATGATAGATTGGATGCAATAAAATTCCTCTGAAATAAAAAACGAAATGCCAACACGGTATATAGCAAATAAGGCGCTCGATGGTTTCCGAAAGTTAAGTGCTATTTACAAACACCGCCAAATCGTTGATTTGGCTTTTAAGAATGAATAAATTAAAAACAAAATACAACGCTTTGGCTCAGTGCAAACTTGAAAGTTCATCGCTTTCTACTGCCCTACTTGCCATATACTAATCGTTGTGCGTAATTTATGAATCTATGACAAAATTTGAATTAACATCAATAGTTATTGCTTCAATTTCCATTGGAATAAGTCTTTTGGCTGTGTTTCTTTCTGGTAAAGCTAATAATACAAACAAGAATATGTTTAGAAGACAAGGTGTAATTGACTTACATATGGCTTGGCAAGGGATAAATGAGATTGATAAAAACAAATTGATTGGACCTGATATAGTTAAAGCAGTCAATGCTCTTTCTTTAACCGCTTCGCTATGGAATCACGATGTGATTGAAAAAAGTATTCTATACCAAACTTACTGGAACTCATATCGAGACCTTTACGATACCTTAATTATTATAAATGAATTAGTTCCAGGACATAAAAAAACTTGTAGAAGTCTAATGACAAATGAAATAACAAAAGCGTATGAAGGAATGAAAAACGCTGATTTAAATACTGTATCTCAAACAAACTTATAAAATGAATGAACACGAAATTTATCTAAAGATCAAAGAAGCAATAACAGCAATAGAGCTTTATCAAAAAAATCTAAATGAGGGAAAAAAAGGAATTTGGACAACGCAAATAAATGAAGGACTTGTAACTCTAACCGAAAAACGACATATGCTAGCTTCTTCTGGAGATACTTGTCCTAGATGTGGAGGAAGTGGAAGAGCGTAAAAAACTACACACAACAACGCACACTTCTCATAGCTAGGTAATTAATTCATAGTTATGGCATATTTTCCAAGTCACCAAATTTTTAAATTTGATAGATTTAAAATAAAAAGATAATTAGCAAAATTTAAAAATTCAGCTTGTGCTTATCCGAAACGAAAGTGCTTATTTTCAGCACTATATTTCATTTACAAGACTGTTAGCCACAACCTAAAAAAATACAGAGTGCATTTAAAATCAATCCAAATTAAAAACTTTAAAGGCTTTAAAAACCTTTCTTTTGAATGTAACCAAAACTTCAATGTTGTAATTGGCGAGAATAATATAGGAAAAAGTACAATATTTGAAGCACTCTTAATATGGGAAAGTTGTTTTAATCGAATAATAAATTCAAAAAAGACAAACTTTTATAAAGCAGATGGTGGAAATACTTATATCCCGTTTGGAGATTTAACATTTATTAGATTAATAAACGACACCGATTTATTCTTTGAGGCACCAAACCAAGCAAGAATAACAGTAAATATAAAAGATAAGGAAAATGTATTCGCATTAACTTTCGAATTAAGTAAACCTAAATCAATTAGTAATTCGTATTTGAGGTTTAAAACAGTAAACCATAAAGAATTTGAAAAATTTGCACTATTTTTAAAACAGCAACAAATTAAACTTGACGAAGCTATCTTTATTTATCAAACCAAACCTGTTTCTAACATATTAAATAAAGAACCTTTTATGAACTCTGGTCAAGTTCTAAAGAAGATTTCAATTGGTAAATCTGGTGAAGTTTTACGAAACAAAATAATCAAAAAAAAAGCTGTTAATCGCACAAATTTAGAAAATCAAATATCAAAAGTTTTAGACCAAAAAATTAATTTCCAATGTAATAATGAAAAGAGGTTTCAAAAAGATGAATATATTGATTTAAAAGTTTCTAATGGAATTAAAAGTTTAGATATTCATTTACAAGGAAGTGGCTTTTTACAAGTAGCAGAGATTTTCTCAACAATTGATTATCTTGAAAATGCAATGAATATATTACTCATTGATGAACCAGACTCACATATTCACGCTAAATTACAAAGAAAACTTCTTCAAGAATTAAGACTAATTAATAACACCCAAATATTTGTAATATCTCACAACGACACTTTTGTTAGCGAACTAAATCCTGATGAATTATTTTATCTGAACAACGAAAGTAAAAATGAGGGTTCTATAAAAAAATTAGACCTAAAAAACTTTGACAAAATAAAAAAAGAATTAGGAGGTATAATTGTAGCTCTAGACAAACTTAATTACACTCATAAAGTTTGTTTTGTAGAAGGAGATGACGATATAGAATACATCAATCGTCTATTAAAAAAACACCTGAAAATAGAACCTGAAAATCTTCCAAAAAAAGAAGTCGTATTCTACCATCTTAGAGGCAAAGATTTTTTGTTAAAAAAAATAGATCATAATAAGAGACTCTTGAGTCAACTTTTTAAAGACAAGAGTTATGCTGTAATTTATGATAAAGATTTCTCTACAGAAGATTCCTGCACTGATTTTAATGTTGAAATTTCAAGAAAATTAGGAAATAATTCAAATGTTTATACCCACAATGGTTATTGCATTGAGTCTACAATATTTTCAGATTTAGAAAAATTATGTGAGTTTTTATCTAATTGGAGTGGAATATCTAAACTAAGAGTACATTTCTTTATTGAAGAATTCTTTTCTAATATTAATAATGACTTTGGTGTTCATACGTCAAAATATTATAAAGATTTTGAAATAAAATTTAAAGGTCAGAAAAAAGAATCAAGGCCAGAACTTAACACAGTTGATTTTAATGACTTTTTAGGAAACGCATTGGAACTCGGAAAATCTCATTATTTATTTAATAAAGCTTTAATATCTGATTTCTATAAGAACTTTAAAAATCATTTCTATACAATAGATAAAGATTTACTATCAAAAACAAGTGAAGATTTATCCTCAGAATTATTCAACTCATATATTGAAAACATTTCAAATTCAAGAGATTTTATTGATTGTAACAAAAATTTATTAAGAATAATATATGAAATTGATTAAAAAAGGCAGTGACCAACAAAGAACTGAGCTAAAAAACAAATATTACATTCTTTTTTAAACAATGAGGCGGAAAAAATAAAAAGAAAAACAGTAGAATTCTTAATGGGAGAACATACGATGAAATGCCTGAAATTGAATTGCAATATAGCGTTTGAAAAAAACTAAAAATTCTATTAACGATGATAAAAAACGAAGGTAAATATTTAGAATGGATAGAAAGAAATGGAGTTGGTAAGAATGATTATGTTGCTTCTTCAACAAAATCATACATTTCCTATTTAAATACAGTCTCAAAATTAATCGGTGAAGATATTTCCGAAAAGAATCTTTACAATGAAAACTGTGTTATTGAAATAGCAGATAGACTAAATGGATTGAGAAGTGAAAAATCAATTTCAAATTATAAGTCAGCTTTAAGACAATACGCTACAATGGTAAAAAACACCTAACGGAATAAACTAAGTTGCCTACAAACTAAAAAACATTGCGAATGAATTACAAATTATGCCAATCAGAACTCAAAGAAATGCTGGAAAAAGCAGAAGACGAATTATTCAACTCAAAAAGGATTAAATTCAAAAAGTGTAAAGATTGGCGGAAAGATAATGTGCCGAGCGAAGCTGGAGTTTATGCGATTTTCGAAAATGACAATGACTTAATTTATATTGGGGAAAGCGGAAATTTAAAGGATAGAATGAATGAGATAAATAGAACTGTTAACCATTCGTTTAGAAAGCAATTCGGGCATTTAAGATACAACGGAATTAAATCAAGAAAGAAGTTCACGGACGATATTGAAACCCTTTTAGATGACTATTTTTCAGAAAATCTTTTTGTTTCATTATTACCAGTAAATTTTGGGCGCTTAGAAATCGAAACTTATTTAATAAGTAAGTATCAAGATAAAGTAATTAATTCAGTTAAAAAAAGAAAACAATGAATAGTCTATTAATCGGGGGAGCTCAAAATACCGGAAAAAGTCAAGCAATTTATAGAATTGCAAACACATTGCTCACCAAAGGATTTAAAATTATCGCAGGTTCAATTCCTGCAACTTTCAAAGATTTTCTGGTGGTCTTGAAAGGAAAAGATAATAGTGGAAAAGAGGTTACTGTAATAATCAATTCAGCCACAGACACAGAAGATATTATTAAAGACTTTAAAAATTTATTTGATATAAACGGCATTTATGATATTCTTATCTCTTCAGTTCGAGATGACGATTATTACCCAAGAAAAGAGTTTTTTAAGATTATGAAATTGAATGGACAAGATGAATTCATTTTAGAGATCCCTTTCGCAAAAATTACAAGAATCAAAAAATATAGAGCGAAACCGCTAAAGTGGTTCGCTGATAATATGGATACTTTAATACATCACACTTTAAAGAATAATCCATTCAATATCGGATAAAACCCAAATGCCAACAAAAAACTGAGGTAAAAAACAAGTAAATTCTTCTTTAATCTGAGACACTAGTATTCTAGGCTCAAAGATTCAAAAATTAGGATCTATGAGCTTTTTTATTCTATTTATCCGCTATTTATTGGGCAATATAGAAACGTACGTTTCATCATAGGGTCTGCCAGATTTTGCGATAGCAAAGGACTGTTTACCTAGTTTGTTGGCAACTGCTATCAGTGCCAGTTTCTTGCTCTTCCCCTTGTTCACGATTCGCTCATATACCGCTCTGCATGCCTAGTTATGCGTACAAGCATTGAAAGAACATAGAAACAATAGCCTCCGAAGCTTTCTATTACCGACCTTACTTATTCTCGCTCGAGCTCTTACACTGCTCCTCGACTCTCGTATCGTTGGGGTTATACCGACATAACGACAAAGCTGTGATGCTGTTTCAATCTTGTTCAAAAACGTACCATTCCCCGATTATATGAAACTCTTTTTAGAATAATAGCTAAATTGTTAACACTAGTTTGGAAACCGAAGACAACTATAGGAAATAAAAGTTATTTTTATAATTAGTATTCCCCCCGTACAAATTAAATAATATGGAACATGCGCATGTGTGCTTGTTATGTGTAATAACCAAAAATGAAAAAAATAAAACTTCCAAACATTAATCAATCTGAATTCATCAAGGCCTTTGAGAGTTTTAAAAAGTTTGTGAATAGCGATATTGAATACAATAATGACCTTAACGAAATCCACACAGCCTCTAAAGAATTTGATAAATGGCACTTAATGACCTTAGCAAGTTTTTATGGAGGTAATCTGTTTAGAGCAACTAACGAATTAAGGTTAATTGAACATCAATTATGTGATGTTGTATTTGAAAAGGCTTATCATTCTCAAAGTGTAGAATTAAAAACCGAATGGAATGATGAAATAGAAATTAAACCCATTTTAATGTTTGATGCCGACTCTTTTTTGACAAAGAAACTAGTTAACTCTATCTCGAATAATTCAAAAAAACAATTGATTGAAAAAATGCCAACTCTTAATACGGAACAATCTGTTTATAGAGTAACAAAAGAAGCAATGAAATTTGAACATTTTGCATATATAATAATTAAGAGCACTTTAATTTTTATTCGAGATGAAAAAGAAAAAGCAACTATTACAAACCTTTGGAAAATAGAGTGGAATGAAATATAAGTTTAATATAATGACTAATTATCCTTCAGATTTGGAAAAGGAAATGATTGATTTCAACAACGTAAATAACACAGATTTAAAACTGATACAAGTACTAAATGATGAAGTTACATTTGTTGAAGTTGAAACCTCTATGTCTGACGAATTGCTTTTCAAATTTGGAACGAAATTTGGATACAGTGAAACAAAGAAAAATATAGAAGGAAGAATATAAAACACATAACAATTTGTATAATGCATATGCACCCTACGGGATGCAAACGCACCATACAAGAAACGTTGGCATCCATTTAAACAAAACATAGAGATATGCACAAAACCTTTATATTTTTATTCATAATTGTTATTTCCTTACCAGCAAAATTAATAGGACAACAAAAGAACACTTATATCAAAGCGGGATTTTTATATGACAGTAAAAGCAATACGCTACTAAAAAACAAGCTTATACAAATTCAAGGGACAAAAATTATTTCTATTAGCGAATTTGAATCTTTACCTGAAAACATCCAAGTCATTGATTTAAAAGAGTATACTGTCCTTCCAGGACTAATTGATGCACATACACATGTACTTTTTTATCAAGAGGCCAATGAAGATTTTGCAGAACACAGCGTTAAATCGCTGACCATGGAAAGTGATGCTTTAAGAGCACTTCGTGGTGCTAAAAGAGCCAAAAGTTATTTAGAAGAAGGAATAACAAGCATTAAAGACCTTGGGAACTCTGGTTTATACCTTGATGTAGCTCTTCGAGACGCTATTAATGAAGGTACAATTGATGGTCCTCGTATTTTTGCATCTGGTCCAATTTTAGCGGCAAATGGCGGACAAGTTTATGGTGTACTACCTAAACACCAAAACATTATAGATTTAGAGTATCGAATCATAACGAATCCTGAAGATGCAAAAAATGCTGTTCGTGAACATGTTAATCAAAATGTAGACTTAATCAAAATTTGTGCTGATAATATTCCAAATAACACATATTTAACAATAGATGAAATAAAATCTATTGTAAAGACTGCTCACTCATATAATTTGAAAGTCACAGCTCATTCCGTAACAAATCAGTCCGCATGGAATGCAATTGAAGCTGGTGTAGATGGAATTGAACATGGTTTTAATTTAGCAGATAGCACTTTAGTTAACATGGCAGAAAAGCAAATATTTCTTGTACCTACAGAAAATAGTAAATCATATATGTACACTTATGCAAAACTCGCTAACTATAAAGAAAATGAGTTAGATTGGATTGACAACTATATTGATAGAATGAAAAAAAGACTTGATCGAGCAATTAAAATAGGTGTTCCTATAGTAGCCGGTTCTGATAATTATACGGATATAAAAACATCTAGCGGAAAATCATCTAAAGACATGTATAGGTACTATTTAGAAGCAGGAATGAAGCCTTTAGACATACTTCAGTCCAGCACATATATTTCGGCTTTTCAATTAGGAAGAGAAAATGAAATTGGTTACATACAACCTAAATCAAATGCAGATATTATTGCTGTAAAAGGAGATATATAATGATTTCATCTCAACATTAGAAAACGTTGTATTTATAATGAAAGATGGAAATATTTATAAAAATGAAAACGACTAAAATACATTTCAAACAAAAAACGTGTGCCAACAAAGAACTGAGATAAAGAAACAAGTAAATTCTTCCTTAATCTGAGACATTAGTATTCCAGGCTCATAGATTCTAAAAAAAGATTCTTTGAGCTTTTTTTCTTCCATTTATTCTCTAGTTATCTAGGCAATACAGAAACGTACCTTTCATTATAGGGTTTTCCAGATTTTGCAATAGCAAAGGACTGTTTACCTAGTTTGTTGGCAACGGCTATCAATGCCGGTTTCTTGCGCTGCCCTTTGTTCACGAGTAATGAAAGAACATAGAAACAATAGCCTCCGAAGCTTTCTATTGCCGCCCTTACTTATTCTCGCTCGACCTCTTACGCTGCTCCCCGACTCTCGTAGCGTTGGGGTTATACCAACATAACTACAAAGTTGTGATGCCATTTCAAAATTGTTTAAAACGTACCATTCCCCGATTATATGAAACGCTTTTTAGAATAATAGCTAAATAGTGACCTCTAGTGTGGAAACCGAAGTCAACTATAAGAAATAAAAGTTATTTTTATAATCAGTATTTTTCTCCCCAGAAAAAAATACTATGGAACAGGCGTATATGCGCTTGTTGTAGCCAATTGAAAAACAAATTTTGATAATAAAAAATTGATTATTATGATTTTTGTGTCTGAACTTTTTCAAGACATAAATTTCATAATAGATTTTGAAAATCAATACTCATAAATAATTATGGAACATTTTGAAATGAACTTAAATGTATGGTATTATTTACCTGACGAATATTTAGATAAATTACCTCAAATTTTCTCTAAAATGGATGGATGGCTAGGCTCTGGAGGTTATAGTATTGATAGTGGATTCTGGTACAGTTATTCGACAAATGGAAATGAAAAATATGTTTGTTGCTGTGATGAACCAAGTGGTCTTCATTTTAATGCATATATGAAAAGTTCTGAATGGGAAAAATGGAAAAAAGAATTTAAAGTAATAGCCTCTGAAATATTAGGGTATAAAGTTGGAGAACCAGAACTAGGTGATTGTGATTCTAGTTTTGGACAGGAGTATGCGGGAAATTAAAAAAAAGGCTATAACACTATATATAGCCAATTAGAAAAAATGGATTTCAAAAAATTATCTGATAAAGAAATCAAACAACTACCAAAAGTTGAAAGGTATGCCTATTATGACAAGTTAAGCCTTGTTGAATTAGATAACTGGAAACAATTATCTTGGAGTGATAAAAAGAAAGATATATTTTCTGGTTACGAATTTTATATTGGACGCAGAGGTATAGAGGGTATTAATCTTGAAGAAATTATAGATATAGCAATTAAAAATAGTCCGAATAAACATTCAGATTACATTAGTCCAATAATCAAACTCTACAATGAGAGAATTTTAGTCAATGAAGATTATACTTTCTTTTGGGAGACTAAATCACCTTTTTCTCAATGGTATAAATCAGCTTTTGAAGCCACAACACTTTTAGTAGAGGGTATTAGTTATGGAAATGAAATTTACAAAGTTAAAAGACAAGAGATTTTAGGAGATTTTCCTTTTGAAGTTCAAGAATATTCTTCCGCAGAACAATTTATGATGTATCATAAAGCTATGATATTCTTAGATAGAGAAACTGCCAGAAAAATAATGTTGACTAATAATGTTAAAATAATAAAAGAACTCGGTAGACAAGTATCAGACTTTAATTTAGAAACTTGGAAGTATTTTAGAAGTAAAATAGTATATGAAGGAAATAAAGCTAAATTTTCTCAAAACAAGGAATTGAAGCAGGCTTTATTAGACACAGCAAGTACAACTTTAGTTGAATCAGCACCTAATGACAGAATATGGGGAATTGGATTATCTAAAGACAATATTCAGTCTAAAAAAAGAGAAACTTGGAAAGGAAAAAATTTATTGGGAGAGATATTAACGATAATCAGAGAGGAATTCTTAACCGAACAATAACTGGCTACAACAAGGTCTCTAATTAGAGTGAGGTTCAGCTTTTACGCCAAGGTCTGTGTATATTTATGAAGTCTTAAAATATGGTGTTTAAAATAGAAAAGATAAAAGCAAAATATCTACAGTTAGCTTAGTAATAAATCGAAACGAAAGTGCTTATCACCTGCCATACGATTTCTTATACTAAACGTTAGCTGTAATTAGATTAAATTATGAAGAAAAGCCTTTTATATGTTATAATATTTTCGACTTTAGTGAGTTTTAGCTATTTATCTAAAAAGCCTAAAAATGATGATTTAGATTATTACATAAAAATACTAAATCTAGAAAAAATTGACTTTAAAGAAGTTGAAATGTTTTTTGTTATTGAAGAAGAGGATTCCACCCAAAATTCAATTAGAACCGGTATGGTCTTATGTAATACAAACACGACGCATACATTTGCTTATTCAATTGATTTAGAAAATAAAAAATCATTAAAATTGGATGAAAACTATTACGACAAATCACATCCAAATTATAATAACAGAAAGGCTCTATGGGAAATAGCTACATTCAATTTTCAACATCTCTATGAGTTCGAAAAAATCAATCCTGAAAAAAAAGGAAAAGTAAATTATAATATTGTTTTATTTAAGAAAGGATTTACAGAATTGAAAAAAATATACCTCAAGGATGTAAGTGTTAAAGTTGATATTGAAAAAGAATAAAAAACTACCACCAACAAAGAACTGAGGTAAAAAAACAAGTAAATGCTTCCTTTACCTGAGACACTAGTATTCTAGGCTCAAATATTCTAAAATCAGATTCTTTGAGCTTTTTTTATTGTATTTATTCTCTAGTTATCCAGGCAATATAAAAACGTACCTTTCATCATAGGATCTGCCAGATTTTGCACTAGCAAAGGACTGTTTAACTAGTTTGCTGGCAATGGCTATCAATGCCAGTTTCTTACGTTGCCCTTTGTTCACGATTCGCTCATATACCGCTCTACATGCCTTGTTGTGCTTACAAGCATTGAAAGAACATAGAAGCAGTAGCTTCCGAAGCTTTCTATTGCCGACCTTCCTTATTCGTGCTCGACCTCTTACACTGCTCCCCGACTCTCGTATCGTTAGGGTTATACTGACATAACTACAAAGCTGTGATGGCGTTTCAAACTTGTTTAAAACGCACCATTCACCGATTATATGAAACACTTTTTAAAATAATAGCTAAATAGTAACCACTAGAATGGAAACCGAAGACAACTATAGGAAATAAAAGTTATTTTTATAATCAGTAATTTTCTCCCCAGAAATAGAATAATATGGAACATGCATTTATGCGCTTGTTATCTACAATATAAAAAAAATGAATACCAAGGAATTTATAGGTAATATAAAGACAACAATAGAATCAACCGAATTTAATGAAAGATTAAAAATAACCCTTTTGAATTTCCCAAATCAAAAACACGAAAGTCATATAAGGAATACTTTAGTTGAACTTTACAACAAGCAAAAAAACACTAATCAAAGAGCTTTTGCTGAACATCCAAGATATAAGAATAAAGAAACCAAAAAAAGAGCTACAATAGACTTCTCAATCTGTACAAATGAAATTACTGATTTCACAATGGAATTAAAATATAATTTCCCAAAAGATATTTTAAAATTCTGTGCGAAAGGCAATTTAAATAAGGATTTCATAAATAGAATATATAATGAAAATGGTCAAAAAGTTGATGCTTTTCTTCAAATTGTTTGTGAAACAAATAAGAGTTATTTTAGTAGTTTAGAGAAAAAATGGAATCTCAATTCACTTTCTCAATATCAGTTAAAGGATGACAAAATAAATTGGAAAAACACCTTAATAGATGAACTTAAAAATGCTGAAGAACTGGTTGAAAACAGTAAACATGAACTTTTAGGAAAACAAACAATTAAAACTGATGCCTTAACAGCCGAGTACTACTTTTATATTATATATAGAAAATAAATACTGAAGGCAACACGGTGTATAATTAATGGCTAGTTAAAGCTTACTTATGAAAATACTATTCGGTTTGTATTTGCTAGATTAGCTATTCAAAATAGCCACTAACCATACACACAAATGTTATATGCCACTTTAGGCCGACACCGAGACAACTACTGAATGAAAGTAATTGACGACATAATTGAATTAAAAACGAACAAGGAAACTGAGAGACTTTCGTTTGCGACAAGATATTTGGTTCAAATCAATTTCACGTTTGACTTAAAGGTTTTGTCAGACGGTTTTAGCGGGACTTCGCATTTTTGCGTTAGACGTGACCAATTAAAAAAAATGTGTGCCGACTTGACAAATATGCACTCGACATTATCAGGAAAAACTGTTCTTAACGACAACGACTCTAACGGGTTTGTAGAATTTGAAATTGAACCAAACGAGTGTCTTAATGTAAGTGGACAAGTTGGTGGCACAAATGAAGACCATTTTTTAAAATTCAAATTTCAGACTGACCAAACTTGCATTCCACCATTTGTGCAGGACTTCAACTCCTTACTAACATATCAAAATGACTGACCAACAAAAAATAAACTTGAAAGTTACGAAAGACGAAGCATTGGTTCTTTTTGAATTTTTGGCAAGGTTCAACCAATCTAAACATCAAGACATTTTTGAAGACCAATCCGAACAGAAAATACTTTGGATTTTAGAAGGACAATTAGAAAAAAAATTAGTAGAACCTTTTAGACCAGATTACAAGGACATAATTAGAGAAGCAAGAAACAAAATACGTGACGAAGAATAAAAAGAAAAGCGGCATACAACAAAGAACTGAGGTAAAAAACAAACAAATTCTTCTTTAATCTAAGACACTAGTATTCTAGGCTCATAGATTCAAAAAACAGATTCTTTGAGCTTTTTTTATTGTATTTATCTTCTATTTATCTAAGCAATACAGACACGTAAGTTTCGTAATATGATCTGCCAGATTTTGCACTAGCAAAGGACTGTTTACCTAGTTTGTTAGTAACGGCTATCAGTGCCAGTTTCTTGCTCTTCCCTTTGTTCACGATTCGCTCATGTATTTCTCTGCATGCCTTGTTATGCTTACAAGCATTGAAAGAACATAGAAACAATAGCTTCCGAAGCTTTCTATTGCCGACCTTACTTATTCTCGCTCGACCTCTTACACTACTCCCCGACTCACGTATCGTTGGAGTTATACAGTCATAACTAAAAGGCTGTGATGCCGTTTCAAACTTGTTTAAAACGCACCATTCACCGATTAAATTAAACACTATTTTGAATAATAGCTAAATAGTTACCACTAGCTTGGAAACCGACGACAACTATAGGAAATAAAAGTTATTTTTATAATCAGTATTTTTCTCCCCAGAAAAAAATTAAATTGAATATACGTTTATCCGTATGTTGTAGTGCATTGACAAAAAAATGAATGATTATTTTAAAAAACTACAAGGTGGAATATTCGTTTTAGTTAAGCGTAATGAAACTTTGAAATACTATTTTTCTGAAAACTCAATGTTTTTAATTGATGATTGGGAATCTGAAATTATCAATGGAACTTATTTTGATGAACTAAATAAATACGAAATTCCCTTCGATAAAATATATTTATCAATTAAGTTCTTGAAAAATGATATGACTACTGAAGAATTTGACAAAATGATTAATTGGAAAATGCCTCAATTAATTATTGACTTTGACAAAAAAAAGCTGATTAATAATTTCTATGACCAAGCTTTGGAGGATAGAATACCAGAAAATTGGGATGGGAGCTTCATAGAAAATAGAAATGATTTTTTGCAATTAATACCAGAAAAAATGAATTATTGGAAATGAAAAACGCATTACAATACGGTGTATAAGACATAGCTAATAAGTGCGAAACCGAGAGGTTTGTGCTTATTTACAAAAACCGCCAAATTTTTATATTTGGCTTTTAAATAGAGAAAAGTTAAAAACAAAATATAAAAATTCGGTTCTGTGCTAAATCCAAAATGTAGTACCTTTTTGCACGCTACGTTTCATACACTGAGCCGTTGTGCATAATTTCAGAAAATGATATATATTCTAGTTGGGCTTTTTATTTTGCTAAGTGTTTGGTTTTTTTTCTTTCATTCTCCAAGACCTAAAATCATGCCCTTGGAAATTAATAAAGATAACCCGACAATGATTGCCGCAATTAAAAATGCAAAAAATAGTATAGACCAGTTTAAAAAATTATTAGACCTATACCCGAAAGAAGGACATGTTAAAGTTCCATTTTTGACAAACTCAGGTGAAACTGAATTTCTTTGGGGAGATGTCACCAAAATAATGAATAGTGATTTAGATATTTTTTTAACTACTCCACCAATTACTCATGATGGAAAAATGGCCAGAAATGTAAAGTACAGCCTATATGATATTGTGGACTGGACCGTAACTATCCCAGATGAAAAAATAAAAGGAGGGTTTACTATGAAAGCCATGTTTGAAATTTATATCGACAAATATGGCGAACTACCCGAAATACTACTTCAGGAAAAAAATATGTACGAGTAAAAAACTATGCCCAACTCAAGCTATATACAATACAAGCTTCAGGTTTAATCATGGGGTTTGTGTATTTTTATGAGGTCTTAAAATATGGTGTTTAAAATAGAAAAGATAAAAGCAAAATATCTACAGTTAGCTTAGTAATTAACCTAAACGAAAGTGCTTATCACCTGCCATACGATTTCTTATACTTAACCTTGTAGTACATTTTAAAAAATGGGATATTTAGCAGACATATATATAATTAAAAAGACAAGGTCTAAGAAAATAGTAATTGATTTCTTGAATCACTTTCTTCCAAATAGAAAAGAAAACGGAGAAGAATACTGGATTCCTGAATATTCTGACAATCCGACTTATGAATTTGATAATGCAAACGATTTAATGTCGTTTTTAGAAATAAATAAAAATTATTCTAACAGAATATATTGGAAAAATACTGACGAAAGAAACCCCAATAAACACGGAATGATTTTTTACTTGAAAGACGGAACTACAATTTTTGGAATTTCTAGGAATGCTGATATGAGCGGAAATATGAATACAGCAAACGAAGACCAATGTTTGATTGAAATGAAAAAATACTTTAACACAAATCTTGGATATATTCATTATGAAAATCCACCAGTAGACAATTATCAAGAATTCCTTGATATAGTAAACAAACTGGAAAAATAAAAGCGCAATAACCTGTGCTATAATTAATACAGTTTTTGAGCTTAATCAAAAAGTCTATGTTTCTTAGACGAGTCGCTAGCAACAATACGAAAAACAGAATGGGAATTTTTGACTTTATATTTGGAAAGACTATTAAAATAGATGACGAATTCTTTGGGAAGATGATATTCTCTGAATTCAAGAAAAATCCTGAAAAGAATTATTTTGAATGTAGAAGACATTTCAAATCGACTGACGAAATCATAGAAATCGGAATCGAGGGAGACGTAACTGGCCCGACTGAAGTGCAAAAAGACTTTTTTCGAAAAATCGAGTCTGATTATGAAAAAATCATATCGTTCATAAAACCAATGATTGAAAAAGAATTTCGGAACTGGAAGGAAGATTTCAAAATAACTGACTTTAAAAAGGAATTTAAAGCTGTTTATTTATTTTTACCTCGTTGTGAAAAAGAACCAAAAGTTTGGGAAATAGCATTTGAAAGTGAACACGATTTAAACCATACGTTTACTTTGACAATGAACGATTTGAGTGCGACCGAAATATTAATAGATGGATAAAGCTTGGATATTTCTTGCAAATTTCACTGTTATTAGCTTAAGCATTGTCGGAGTTATACCGACATAACTACCAAGTTGTGATGCTGTTATAAACTTGTTTAAAACGCACCATTCACCGATTACATTAAACACTTTTTAGAACAATAGCTAAATAGTGACCTCTAATGTGCAAACCGAAGACAACTATAGAAAATAAAAGTTATTTTTATAATCAGTATTTTTCTCCCCAGAAAAAAACACTATGGAACAGGCGTATATGCGCTTGTTGACAACAAGCTAAAAAACTCGGAGCTAAAATAATAAACCATAAAATGAAAAAACAAAACGTTAGGAAATTATTTTATAGCTTACTTATAATTTCAGTCGTTTCAATCGGAGTTTTTATTTGGGCAAATAAAGAATTGAATAAGGTTAATGGAAAATCCACAGATGTCATAAATATTTCTTCTAATATAAAACCATCTTCATCAATCTATATAAAAAACATAAGCGTACTTTCAGAAGATTGTAGTCATTTTATTGAAAACCAAGATGTAGTAATTGAAAATGGCAAAATAATTTCTTTGAGCCAAAATCAGCTTGTAGATATCACTTTTAGAATTATTGATGGTACAAACAAGTTTTTGATTCCAGGACTTATAGATTCTCACGTTCATTTAAAAGAAAGTAAAAACGACTTGTATCTATATCTTGTAAATGGAATAACTTATGTTAGAGAAATGGCTGGTAGACCATTAAATTTAGAATGGAGAAAATCATTACAAGAGAACGAAATTGCACCTCGTATATTTATTACATCACCACCAATTTACAGCGAAAAGGGATTAACAGGCTATTATTATGCTTGGACAAGACAAGCAATCAATTATTCAAATAAGGAAGATGCGGAAAAAGCAATTAAGGAAATTAAGGAACAAGGTTATGATGCAATTAAAATGTATGGCTTTGTGAATCCTGAAATGTTCAAAGCAACATTGGAAATTGCAAAGAAATATGAAATTCCTGTTATTGGTCACGTTCCTCAAGTTAATCTGGAAACTTTATACCAATCTGGTCAAAAAGAAGTTGCTCACATTGAAGAGCTGACCAAAAAAAATATGGAAGATTTTGGCAAATCAATTAAAAATAACCCTGAAGAATATCTGGATTTTTTAAAAACACATTCAGACCAAATTGCAAAAAAATTAAAAGAGAACAATATTTATGTAACGTCAACTATTTCACTCGCAGAAAGTTTTCCGAGACAACGCTTCGATTTAAATTCTGAACTTAAAAATGTAGAGTTAAAATATGTAAATCCAAAAATAATTGAAGGAACTGAACTTTACAAATTAGGTTGGTTACCTAAACAAAATGGATATGAATATGACGGAGAAGATAATGTTGGAGCAAGAGAGCTTTCTTTTACATATTGGAAAACTTATGTGGATGCTATTCATTTAATGACCAAAGCACTTGTAGATAATAATGTTCCGATAATGGCTGGTACAGATGCAAATGTTCCAACTAGTGTTCCAGGCTTTTCACTTCACAATGAACTGGAATCTTTATCTAAATCGGGAATGACCAACTCACAAGCAATCTATTCAGCAACTGTTGAACCAAGTAATTGGATGAAAAGTAACACTGGAAAAATCAAAGTTGGATATAATTCAGATTTAATACTTTTATCAAAAAATCCATTGGAAAATATAAAAAATACAAAAACAATAGAATATGTGTTTTTTGATAAATATATAATCGACAAAACTCAAATCAAAGAAATCCTAAAAGGAATAGAAAGTGCAAATAACGAAGATAGAAACGTTAAAATAGAAAAATACGTCAATTGAATTAAAAACAGAACGGAAAAGCCAGTTGCCAACAAAGAACTGAGGTAAAAAACAAGCAAATTCTTCTTTAATTTGAGACACTATTATTCTATGCTCATAAATTCAAAAAACAGATTCTTTGAGCTTTTTTTATTCGGTTTGTTCCCTATTTATTTAGGCAATACAGAAACGAACCTTTCATCATAGGGTCTGCCAGATTTTGCACTAGCAAAAGACTGTTTACGTAGTTTGTTGGCAACAGCTATCAATGCCCGTTTCTTGCGCTGCCCTTTGTTCACGATTCGCTCATATACCGCTCTACAAAACTTGTCGTATTTACAAGCATTGAAAGAACATAAAAACTATAGCTTCTGAAGCTTTCTATTGCCGACCTTCCTTATTCTCGCTCGACCTCTTATACTGCTCCCCGACTCTCGTAGCGTTGGGGTTATACCAACATAACTACAAAGTTGTGATGCCATTTCAAAATTATTTAAAACGTACCATTCCCCGATTATATGAAACACTTTTTAGAATAATAGCTAAATAGTGACCTCTAGTGTGGAAACCGAAGACAACTATAAAAAATAAAAGTTATTTTTATAATCAGTATTTTTCTCCCCAGAAAAAAATTAAATTGAATATACGTTTATCCGTATGTTGTAGTGCATTGCAAAAATGACAAGAGAAGAGTTAATAAAATTAGGAGAAAAAATTGTAAAAACTCAAGGAACAGAAAGTGAGCTTGATGAATTGTACGAAAGATTCAACAAAAACATACCTTATCCTGACGGAGCAAATTTATTTTATTATCCTGAAAATTATAATGCAAGTAAAGACTACTTGAGTCAATATAAACCAACAGTTGAAAGTATTGTTGATAAATGCCTTTCTTATAAACCTATTATTCTTTAAAATGGAATTATCAAAACTAAAAAATCAATGGATTTATTATCCTTGGCTTATTAATAATGACCTAGACCATCTTGTCCATCATAATGATTTGACAGATTCAAGGATTAATGGATTGGGAGTAGTTCTGTGTATAGGTCAAGAAGACAATTACATAAAGATTAGAGCTAATAATTTTGAACTAAGAGTAAAAGAAGAAGGAATATTAAAATTATTACCTAAACCATTATTTATATGGAACGATAAAATTGAACTTTTAAAAAATAAAAATTGCGGAACTATTAATGATATAATTTGGCATCATAAAGACGAGAAATATTATTACTTTATCGAAAGTAATGGAAAACAACTCAAGAAAAGACTAAATGATACTGAAATAAAAAAGATATAAACGCAACACAACACTATGTATATTTAATGCGGGGCAATCGCTAACCGAATGGATTTGTTTTTTGGTTTGACGGCAATATATATTGACACAATTTTTCATTAAATTTAAAAATCACAAAATGTATTGCCTTGTGCTTAATCGAAAAGCCCCTGTATTTCCGCTCCGCACAAAACATACATTTAGCGTTGTAAAACATTAACTAAACATTGAGAATTCATATCATAAAATGAAAAAACTAGTTTTTTTAATTTTTGTTTTAATAACCTTTTTGTGTAAAGCACAAGAAAGTGGAATATTTAAATACTTGAATATTAATGAAATGAAAACAAAAACATTAAAAGAACTTCGTATCATACGAAATGAAGTTTTTGCAAGAAAAGGTTATGTTTTTCAGAGTAAAGATTTGCAAGAATATTTTTCAAAACAAATTTGGTACAAAGCAGACCCAAATTCAGAAATACAACTTTCAACTAAGGAAAAAGTATATATAAATCAGATTAAAAATTTAGAAAAAAGTCTTTTACAAAATAATTGTTCCTGTATTAATTGTATAGGAAAACAAAATATTAATTTGTTACCCTTAATAAGTGCTGACTTTTTAGAAGTAGATAAAAATCCTGATAAATTTAATAAATTAAAACCTGCTCAAGTTAACTATACAGATATGAATCCAATAGTTAATGGAAATTTGTGTGGTGGAGGTTATGCTTGGAATATTACGTGTTTCACTAATATTAAATATCAATTAATGTTTTATGTGTGTCATAGTGACAATTTACTTTTAAAACTTGCTGTACTAAAAGATGATAAATCTATTGACTTTATAGAACTTTACGATTCGTCTTTATATGATGAAGATGGTGGTAATATTATTGACGGTTTTTATGATGTTGATTTTAAATTAGATGAGAATTATTTAGAAGTATACAAAATATATCGAAAGCGTATAGATAACCCAACTGAAGACACCCAATTTGACACCAAAGAAATACGCAGAGAAATCACTAAATATAGTCTTAGTAAAAATGGTTTAGTGATAGTTAAATAGTTTATTAATGAGCCGATAAAACATTTTACAACAAAGAACTGAGGTAAAAAACAAGTAAATTCTTCCTTAATCTAAGACACTAGTATTCTAGGCTCATAAATTCAAAAAACAGATTCTTTGAGCTTTTTTCATTCGATTTATCCTCTATTTATTTAGGCAATACAGAAATGTACCTTTCATCATAGGGTCTGCCAGATTTTGCAATCGCAAAGGACTGTTCAATCTGTTTGTTGGCAACGGCTATCAATGCCAGTTTCTTGTGCTGCCCTTTGTTCACGATGTGCTCATGCTCTACATACTTTGTGATGCTTACAAGCATTGAAAGAATATAGAAATAATAGCTTCCGAAGCTTTCTATTACCCACCTTACTGATTCGCGCTCGACCTCTTACACTACTCCCTGACTCTCGTATCGTTGGGGTTATACGGACATAACTACAAAGCTGTGATGCCATTTCAAACTTGTTTAAAACGTACCATTCCCCGATTATATGAAACACTTTTTAGAATAATAGCTAAATAGTTGCCACTAGTTTGGAAACCGACGACAACTATAGGAAATAATAGTTATTTTTATAATCAGTATTTTTCTCCCCAGAAAAAAATAATATGGAACAGGCGTGTATGCGCTTGTTGTAACCAATTTGAAAAATGAAAAAAAATACTACATTATTACTATTATTAAGCATTTGTGTTTTTAAAATTTGTTTTGGACAAGAAAAAGACTCTTTAGAACTCAAAAGGTTTAAGAAATTTCTTCCATACGTAATAAAAGGAATTCAAGATGAAGAGCAATCGAATGATAATATCAATGAGAAAACAGCTGGACTATTTAATAAACCTTGGTTAATCAATAAATTAGATATTCAAGAAGCTAAAAATATAGCCACTTCAATAACTTCCAATAAAATTGTTAGAATTGAAAAAAATCATTCTGGGATATGGAATTTAGACATCTTGTCAAGCTTAAACACTTCTATATCAAAAGAATTAACTTCTGCGAGCATAGATTTATTACCGAACATTTTTGTTGAAATATTGGATACTGAAATAAATGATTCTTCAGGAAATTCAGTTGTCGACGTAGGCGCAGATGAAAAAAACATAAAGACAAACTTCAATAATCGTTCTTTAAATATAACTATTCCTTTAAACCGAGAATATAAAAATGTAAATGGAACAATCGATATTTCCATAAACGAATTTGGAGAAGTATTTTTCAAAGAGTTCAAAAAAGTTGATAAAAATATAAAATTCAACTTGGGCAAGATTGACCAAATTGAACTTATCAAAATAGAAAAAAATCGTGCTTATTTATTATTGCCTTCTAAACTATCGGAAGTCGAAATAATCCCTACAAATAAATCAGATGAAATCTTTTCTGAAAAAACAAGGTTAACTGTTCCAAAAACAATTTATGAGTTCTCAAAAAACAAAAACTTAACAGATGAATCGATTAAAAGCTTCGTGAATGATTTATCATACGCTGATGCTTACAACAATGAACAGATAGTAGTAATAGAAACTAATGGAGTGATAGAAAATCTATACGTCTTTATAAAATCTGATTCGAAAAGACTATGTAAAGAAACTATGGAAATAAAACTATAGCTAACACATCTTATAAACAATACGGGCTTCGGGCTTAATCGAATGGTTTGTGTATTTTTATGATGTCCGCAAAATCTTTTGGATTTTGCTTTAAACAATAAAAGAAAAAACAAAACAAAAAGATTTTGCTATGTGCGTGGCGGAAAGTAAACGCTAGTTTACTCCCGTACTGTTCATAGCTCCATCGTTGGCACACATAAAGCGAAAATCATAAAATGAAATTATATATAACTCTAATAACAATGATTTTAACGACAAATTTATTTTGTCAAGAGATAAAGACGATAATTTCCATAGAAGGAGAAACATTTGACTTTGGAATTGAAGTCCAAAATGATTGGAAAAAAAGAGACCAACTATTAGAAGATTTAGCCAATGAAAAAAAGAGTTGGGATAATTTAACAGAAGAAGAAAGTGAGCTTTTTGAAAAATATGACGAAACCTATGGAAGTATGTGGGATGTGGAAGGAGGTGGATGCAGTTGGTACTGTGGGGCTGGAGAATATAGCGTAACAACATCATCTGAATTATCTTCTAACGGAAAAATAGATTATAAAGCGAAAAACCTAACTGATTTTAGTTACCAAACTGCTTGGGTAGAAGGGAAAAAAGGCTACGGAATAGGAGAATCTATCAATTTTAGTTTTGCTCCTACGCATCCAAGAGTAACAACAATAATCTTCGCTAACGGTTATGTGAAAAGTAAAAAGGCTTGGAAAGACAACTCAAGAGTGCATAAATTAAAAATGCTTGTTAACAATGAACCATTTGCTATAATTGAATTAAAAGATATTTATTCAAAACAAATAATTGAGCTTGAAAAACCTCTAGGAAATTTAGATAGGAAAGATTTTGACAAATTAAAGGAGAAAGATAATTGGAATATAAAATTTGAAATTCTATCTGTTTATAAAGGAGACAAATATGATGACACCGCCATTTCAGAGCTTTACTTTGATGGTTTGGATGTTCATTGCTTGGCAAAAGGAACATTAATAACTATGGGTGATAAAACACTCAAAAAAATAGAAGATTTAAAAGTAGGAGACAAAATACTGTCTTATAACAAAAAGACTGGTGAATATGAAAGTTCTATCATAAAAGAATTAGCAAGTCAAATTCATAAAGATCTTATCAATATCGAGTTCTCCAATGGAATGCAATTAACCTGTACAAAAGACCATCCTTTTTTAGCGAAAAACCTTAGTTGGACTTCGATGAACCCCAACAAGACAGAAAGAGACTATGAAATAAATGATGTAATACTACTTAAAGTAGGAACTAAAGTTAGAGATCTGAAAAGCGAATTAGAAGTTGTAAAAATTAATGAGGTTAAAGAAGAACAGATTACTTACACAATTGTTGACTTAAGCAAAAACAAGACATTTGTTGCAAACGGAATAATAACTGGGATTGAAAAATTACGTGTGCCAAAAAAGAACTGAGGTAAAAAGCAAACAGATTCTTTGAGCTTTTTTCATTCGATTTATCCTCTATTTATTTAGGCAATACAGAAATGTACCTTTCATCATAGGGTCTGCCAGATTTTGCAATCGCAAAGGACTGTTCAATCTGTTTGTTGGCAACGGCTATCAATGCCAGTTTCTTGTGCTGCCCTTTGTTCACGATGTGCTCATGCTCTGCATTCCTTGTTATGCGTACAAGCATTGAAAGAACATAGAAACAATAGATTACGAAGCTTTCTATTACCGACCTTACTTATTCGCGCTCTACCTCTTACACTGCTCTCCAACTCACGTATTATTGGAGTAAGACCGACATAACTACAAAGTTGTGATGCTGTTTCAAACCTATTTAAAACGTACCATTTACCGATTATATGAAATACTTTTTAGAATAATAGCTAAATAGTTACCACTAGTTTGGAAACCGAAGACAACTATAGGAAATAAAAGTTATTTTTATAATCGGTATTTCTCCCCCCACAAAAAAATAATATGGAACATGCGTGTATACGCTTGTTGTAACACATTTAACGAAACATATTGAAAATGATAAAAAACCTCCTAATTATTATAGTCTTATTGTCTTTTCTAAGCTGTGGTAATACCAAATACACCTATCTTTTTGAAAAAGGAAAAAATATAGATTTCTCAAGTGGTAAGTGGATTTTAAATGAAACATATACCAATAATACAAATGGAAGAATTCAACATATTGCAGTAAGAGAATTTAAAGATATATTGAAGGACTCACTTTTTGAATTAACAGAACTCAGAAGTGATAAATTAGTTGCTTCTAAAATACCCTTCGAACCCAAGGAATCGGACTTAAAGGATTTGAAAATAGGTACAGCCTGTGATTATTTAATAAATATAAAATCAATTATTGAGAAGGACAAAATGGGTTCATTTCCAAATACTCCAAATATTGGTAGCACAAAAAAAACTAATCAAGCTCAAATTACAATTAGAATCTATGATTTAAACAAATTAACCCTAATATCCGAATCAACTGTAATTGGAAAAGCAGAATTAACAAAAAACTCGGATGACGGAAATTTGGATTATGTAAATACTGGGTCAACTATTTCTATGAATGGTTTATCTAAGCTAATTCGAAAATATGAAAAAAATAAAGTCATAAATAAATAAAAACGTGTTACAACAATACCTATAAGAAATGCGGAGTTTGGTGTTTAATTCAATGGCTTGTGTATATTTATTTGTTCGCAAAATCTTTCCGATTTTGCTCTGGCTAAGAAAAAATAAATCAAAACAAAAAGCTTTTGCTACATGCGTAGACGGAAACAAAAAGGTTTCCTTGCCTCCGCACTACTCATAGCTTTAACGTTAGCTCTCAGGTAAAAAAATAAAAGAATTAATGAAGTCATACCATATAATTTTCAATTCGGATTATCTTGATAAAATGAATATTGACAAGGAACACGCAACCTGTACTATAGACAATCAAAAGGACACGGAATATTTATTTGGAGGCAGTTTAAATGACGAATCTGACAGACATTTAAATCGTTTAATAACATTATCCCCAATTCCGAGTGAAATTGAAATCTCTAACCTGTCAAAACTTACTCTTGCAATTGACTTTGAATTATTTTTCAATAGTTTGTTATGTGATAAGTATCTATATTATCAACACGACGCTGAAGGTTACCCGACTTTATTTACAAAAGATATTGTTGTATCAAATGAATACGACAAAAAACCAATAATTGAAACTAAAGTGAAATTAGGAGAAACTCCTCTTGAATGGTCAGATCAAGGATGGGGAGATGGGAATAATAACAAAATTGGAGGAGTTCCAACTTGGGTGCAAGAGCCTAAATATTTGAATTGTCCTTGCTGTAAAGAAAAAATGATGTTCTTAATGCATTTAAATAGTGATTTACCAGTGAATGAACCCGAGCAATTACAAGATGGGCGAATTTACAAAGACACAATAATGTTTGGTAGTGGAGGCATTTGCTATGTTTATTGGTGCGATAAAGACAGGATCAGCGGCTATTTATGGCAAAGTACATAATGTTAAAAACCCAACAGCTAACACTATACATTACAAACTTGGTGCTTAGTGATTAATCAAAGGTTATTGTGTATTTTTATGAAGTCCGACAAATTTTTCGGATTTTGCTTTAAACAAAAAAAGCTTTTGCTAAGGGCTGTTGCGCAATGGGAACTGCATCCCGCTGCCCCACTACCCTTAACTCAGGCGTTGCTGTAATTAATAAAACCACCTTAAATGAAATTAAAAATCCTGCTTGTAATTATATTCAGTCTAAATGCGGTCATTTTAAAAGCACAGAATAATTGGTTGACTAAAAAACAGGTGACTGAGGACATTAAATTTCTGACAAATACATTAAATAAAAAATCTTCCTATGTTTACTTAAATGGCTATAACTTCAATAGCGATTTTGAAAATTACCTTACTACCATAAATGATACTACACGGCTTGAAGATTTTGGCCTGTTTATTACCAAAACTTTGGCTAAAATTGGCGACAGACACTCTTCTTTGGCTACCATAAGGGGTTTTGACTTAAAGGAGACTCTTTTTTTACCCTTTATGTACGCACCGCAAAATGAAAAAGTAGTCGTTTTAAATTTCGATCAAAATAAAGAATTTGAAATATTAATCCCAAAATTCCCTTATCTCAAAAAAATAGACGGAATCGACATTCAAGATTTCCTTTTAAAAACACGTCCAGAAGATATAAAAGCACCTAAGGAAACTTATTTCACAATGGCGGTTAGAGATATTAGGGACATTCAAAAAAATTACTTACTTCTTAATAAGCCATTGCCCAAAGAAGTTAAATTAACCCTTTCAGACCCTACGCTTCAAAATGATACTATTTTAGTAGTGCCGATAATTGATAAATTAAAAAGATTGCGCCCTTGGGACGAAAAATTTGAAAGAGCATATGTTCGTGTAAAAGATGAAGATTTCAATAAACCAGAAATTATTGAAAAACTCTTTAGTATAAAAGACGATATTGCCTATATCAGGCTTCCTGAAATGGTTGATAGCGATGAGGCTCCTTTTCTTTTTGACAAACTCAACTTATTTATGCAATCCATTCAAAACAGCAGTAAAGCCATGATTATTGATGTAAGAAGTAATAGTGGTGGAACCCGTGATGTAATGTATGAGTTTGCAAAATATTTGGTGCATCCTGATTCTGTCTATGTTGTGAATGCTACTAGACAAAGAGGTCCACTTCCTTTACCAAAAGAGTATAAAAAAAGTTTGAAGAATCGGTATTTAGTTTCCTTTTCTAAATTGGATAGCAGAGAACAGAAAAAAGCAACTGCCTTTTTGGAGAATTTTGAACCTGTATATGAATTAGATGAAAAAAAATACAGTGAATATTATTTTGGATTATTGAACGGAAAGAAGTTAGCCAAACCAACTTTTTACTATGACAGGCCCGTTTATATTTTAGCCAACGAAAAGACATTTAGTGCAGCATCCGTTTTTGTTTCTGCTTTTAAGGGATTACCGAACATCAAAATTGTAGGGGTAACCACAGACGGCTCAAGTGGAAACAGCGAGTGGGTTGATTTACCTCATTCAAAATTATTTGGAAAAATTAGCACGATGGTTTCTTTTCAAAAAGATGGACAAATTTTGGACGGTTACGGAACAGAGCCCGACATAAAAATTGAAAGAGACATTTCTCAAATTCTTTGGCAATCAGATACCCAATTAGAAAAATTAAAAGACTTCATACTGACTGAAAATTAAAAAAACTAGGCACAACAAAGAACTGAGGTAAAAAACATAGGGCTTTTATATTTACTTACTAAGTCTACTAAACATAAAAGCAAAATATGTACTGTTAGCTGAGTAATAAACAAGAACGACAGTGCTTAGCTCCTGCCCTACATTTCTTATATAAGCCGGCACAAAGCATACTAATATGAAAAAAATTATATTCTTAATTATTTTAATTAATTCACATTGTTTTTATTCACAAGAAGATAATAGTTTAATAGGTAAAACTATCAGAGAGTTAGGAATAGATACCCATACGATTAAATTAACTCAAGCTAAAGAAAATCCAAGGAATAAGGATGAAACAATTATAGTAATTGCAGAGCGGGTAGAAGAAATTAGTATATCCTCTTATACTGTAAATTCTTATATAATTATTGTGAATAATAAAACTGGAAAAATTATTCAAAAATATTTTGAAGACTACAAAGAGAATGGTTGGCATATAGACTCAGAAGAACTTCAAAAAATAAAAATTGATACAGCTCCTTATCTATTGACCGAAAATACCAGAGCATTTGGTGTCAGGCTTGAATACGTGGGTAGTATGAAACCTAATCCATATAAAACTACATTATCATTATATGTTAGAAACCCTAATACTTTAAAAAAGGTATTAAGCAATTATATAGTTGAAGAAACCGATGGGCAATGGGATCCAGAAGATGTGCAGTTTAATTGTTCAACAGATTATGTAGATAAACACATAATTTTAATTATGAAAACTAGCCAAAGCAATGGTTACTTTGACATACTCGCTAAAAATAAAATTAGTACAGAAACATATTACACTAATGAAAATAATGAATGTACCTATCAAAAAAATAGCGAATTAAAATATAACGTACTAAAGTACACAGATGGTGAATATAAATAATGCCTTGGAACAAAGAACTGAGGTAAAACCACCTCATAAAGTACCCCTAACGGCTACACCCCTAAAAACATAATCCTTATTTTTAGGTATCGCAAAATATTCAAAAAGTAAATGAACACTGAGCTATTAAATACAAAGATTCAACTAGAAAATGCCCGCGTTCTCTTGCTCCCACTGGACGATCTAAGAAACCAAGAGTTAAAGGAAATAATATTCGAAGAGAACATCTGGAAATTTATGGGAATGACTATGAAAAATGAAGAGGAATTTGACCGCTATTTAGCAGATACGGCTAAGGACAAAGCAAACGGAATTTGTTACCCTTTCCTGATCATTGATAAGCAAAGTGGCCGAGTTGCAGGAAGTACCCGGTTTGGATATATAAACAAAGGGAGTAAAAAGTGTGAAATTGGATGGACTTGGTACGGAACAGAATTTCAAGGAACCGGACTAAACAAAGCGTGTAAATATGAATTATTGAAATTCGGATTTGAAAACATTGGGTTTAGAAGAATTCAATTTAGCGCAGACGAAGAAAATTTAAGATCGCAAAGAGCAATTCTAAAACTTGGAGCGCAAAAAGAGGGTATTTTTAGAAATAACTACATCGCTCCCAACGGAGAAAGTAGGAATGATGTTTATTTTAGTATTGTAAAAGAAGATTGGAACTCAATTAAGTCAGAAAACTTTACAGAATTTTAATTGAAACCAAAACCATGCTGCATACATAAGATAGTTGCCAAAACAAGCGCTGGAGACAACCATCAAGTGTAAACTCCGTTTAAGTTTTTCAATTATAAATTTGGAGCAAGATGTAACCCAACTACCTGGTGAAAAATTTGGTGATGGTATTATACCCGATATTAAAATAACTCAAAGCTATAGCGATCATCTTGATCATAAAGACTCGCATATGAATTTTGCTCTGGCATATTTTAAGAAGCAGTCCTAGAAATAAAAAAGCATAGCGCTATTGCATAAGAACAATAGCGCTATGCTATATGCTAATCATCATGAACTAGAACTATTTGTTACCTACTACTTTCTAGGGTCTACCTTATCTAAACTGTTTGCAACAGAACCACTACGGGCTGATGAACTTACATTATCAAGATATAAAATTCGTGTTTCATCTGGTGAATAATTAGCCGTATCAAAACAATACATACCCATTTTTACTCCAGCAACAGAAGTTTCTGCATTGTCATTTGCATCAAAGCTGCCGAAACCAAGATTAATATTTTTCAGATCTGCTATAATTTCGCCATCCATTAGCACTGCAAGGGTTCCGTGATTAGTTCCTGAAAGTACTGCTCTAATTTGAAATGTCAATTCTTTATCCGTTTCTATAGTATCCAGAATTTTAACTACCGTTGGGCTCACACAAGCATTACGGTAGCTAAGATATAGCGCGTTACCTTGTAGTTCAAGATGCGCTGTCCAATTACTACACCCAGCCGTATTCCAATTATACAACTGCCAAATAATCGTGTTTTTGTTAAGCAAATTATTGTTTTGCCCAGAGGGAATAAAAAGATAAAATCCAGTGTAAATCTCGTCATTATTATTTACCCCTAATTTAATTTCATGGCCACGTTCCCTGCGACTGCCGTCATATTCAGATTCTTTCCAAACGAGTTTAAGCCTTTTTCCTCCAGTAAAATCTTTTTGAAAACTCATACCTTCCCCATAAATATCGGCACCTGTAAATCCTTGATCCTCTGTGAAAGGGTCTAACTGTCCGTCATTAAAATTATGTGCCTTGTACGTTTCAGAATTTACTTTTGATACAAGTGTTGCTATAGATACATCTGCCGTAGAAACGGTACTAGGTTCCTCTTCTTTTACGCAACTTGATGTAATGGTTATTATAACCGATAGCATAATACCTTTTAAAAGGGTAGATTGTTTAATACTAAAATTGTTCGTCATAATTAATTTTAAAATTGTTATTTATTTATTTTCATCAGAATTTTTGAATCCTGATTATCAATAGTTTAGAAAGTGTAAAAAATATAGTACCCCCAATATTTTCTCTTTATGAAAGTATAAAAGCATAGGCTTAGAGGAACAATGAGCACTTCCTAATATCGTATTTAAGCAACAAATACAAGTGCTAATATAGAACATAATAGCATTATTTATACGAATAATCGCCTTTATATATAGATTATAACAGTTCACTATATGTAAAATGAACTTGGTGCTAACCTGAATTTGCTTACTTTTAAGGTTCATAACAAGGTTTATCCTACACCTAATTACCATCCGTATAACACAAAAATTAATGGAAATTATTCTGACCGTTTTTAGTGGTATCATCATCATTGGCTTCTTACTTGGCTTTTCTATACTGATGAGGCCTTCCTTTAAAAGCGATACCAATAAATATCTTGGATTTACTGTACTGGCAATTTGTATGCTGCTAGTAAAGTTAATACTACCAGAATTTGATTATTATCATACGTATCAAAAACTAAATATCATTTACACTATTGAATGGATTCTATTAGCTCCTGTTTTTCTGTTTCTATCTAGTATAAAAAGTATACACAACAAAAAATGAAAGACCCTAAAAAATTAATTGAGGTAATTGAAAAGTATGTAGTTTATCCCTATAAGGAATTATTATTAAAAGAAATTCAAGCTTCAATTCGGTTGAAGACAACTGGGAATTTATGTAGCGATTTAGGCAAAACTAAATTAGGAGGTAGTCCCGATTTACCAAAAAACAAAAACTGGCCCAGAAGTAAATATTCTAATACGCCTCTTTCTTTTCTAGGTCAAATAAATTGTAATGAAATTAAGGAACTTGATGAATTAAATGCGCTACCAAAAGAAGGACTATTGTACTTTTTCTTCAATTTAGATTCAGGTGATGATGGTAAAGTAATTTTTTCTAGAGAAGTAAAAGAATTAGAAAGAGCTATTCCTCCCCATGAATTTAAAGAACAGAAAACGTCTTTCTTAAAAAAGCTACTAACTGGGAAACCAAAAAAACGGATACTAAAAGAAAGTGAAGTTAACATTTATAAAGAGTATAATTTCCCGTCTTGGGATTCTCTTCAGGTAGCATTAATTCAAAAAGAGGCAAAAACAAATATTTCACCTATTAACGCTTTTGAAGAAGGTTTTTTCGAGAATGATACTGATGAATCTGAAACAACATCTAATCATCATTTATTAGGGAATTATAACGGAATTCAAGACGAATTTCACGAATTGAATTTTATTGATACTGAAGTTAAAGAGCTTGATAATTTGAGCCTTGAACAAATACAAAAGGCTTTGAAATGGAAATTGTTGTTTCAATTTGATTCTGATAACAATCTTGAAATGAGTTGGGGCGATTGGGGAAGAATATACTTTTTTATACATGAAGATGATTTGAAAAATGAAAACTTCGATAACATTAAAATATCAGCAGATAGTTATTGATTACTATTAGGAGTGCTAACAATCATTGTAGCTGATATAGTCACTAAACGGAGCGCGCTATCTGATTTAATGAGAAAGAAAAACTTCTGATTTTGGTTTTAGCTTAGAATCAAAAAAAAATCTCTTCACCACAATTATCAATCTGGGCAAACGTTAACTAACAAAATACCAAGTGAATTACACGCTATATCTCTTTCAAAAAAACATACCCGTAAATTTAATTTTATTGCTCCTATTCATAACTAGCACTTCATTGAAGGCACAAGAAAGTGCCATAAATTTGCCCTTTAAAGAAATTCATTATCCCATAGGAAGAGAATATAGAGGTAAACTGATTGACAGCTACAAAGAGGCCGTAAAAATTGGTTTAAGTAAGGAAAACAAGCAAGAAGAGCAATTTTACAACCATAATGCCGTCTTTTTATTTAATGTAGGAGGTGGTTGTTTTGGCGCTAGACCTAGCCAAATAGCTATTAAATTAACACACAACTTGGTAGAAATAAATTGGGATAAACCCAAACAGCCTTGTCCACGGGTTGGAGAAGCTACTGCTTTTTACGGTATGATTGTCATCTCTAAAAAAGAACATCCCAATTATAAAGAGTTAAAATTCAAATACTACTGGGAATAAATACCAAACAACTATAAGCAATCCTAAATTCTGAAGAATACTCTGAAAAATGCGTAAATTCATACTAAAAAATAATCATGAACTATTCTAGCGCAGCCACTTCTATTTCTAGACAAGGTGCCACTATAAAAATTAAGCAGTCTACAGTAGCTTTTGGTATTACAGCAGCTACCGCAACCACCTTACCCAATCCTGCCGAGTTATTTTTAGGATCACTATCTGCCTGTATGCTAAAAAATGTAGAACGTTTTTCATTACTTATGGGGTTTACCTATACAACCGCAGAAATAACCATTGAGGCTACGCGATTAGAGAAACCGCCTCGCATGGATGAGATTCAATATGTGTTAAAAATTCACAGCAACGAAGAACATCTAAATCTAAGCTTGCTCAAAAAAAATATTGAAAAGCATGGCACCATTTATAATACGATTAAAGAAGTGTGTAGCATTACCGGAGTTGTTGAAATTGTCCCAGAATAAACAAACACAACCTCATAACCTGCAGGAACTTTTTTTATCTTCGCTCCTATGAATAAGATTGATATTCGGACGGTAAATGTGGTGCAGTACATAAAGCCACTACGCGAAGGCGGCTCTATGCCTGCTATTGTGAAAGCAGACGATGGTTTCCTCTATGTACTTAAATTTAGAGGTGCTGGCCAAGGTAAAAAAGCCTTAATTGCAGAACTCATGGGCGGCGAACTTGCCCGTACCCTTGGGTTAAAAATGCCAGAATTGGTATTTATGCATCTAGACGATACCTTTAGTAAAACCGAACCGGATGAAGAGATTCAAGACCTCTTAAAATTTAGTGTAGGTCTTAATCTAGGGCTTCATTTTTTATCTAGCGCCATTACTTTTGATCCTTTAGTTTCTAAAGTAGATGGATTAACGGCTTCTAAAGTAGTTTTGCTAGATAGCCTGATGAGCAATATTGACCGTACCGCAAAAAACCCTAATCTTTTAGATTGGAATAATGAATTATGGGTTATTGATAATGGTGCTAGTTTTTATTTTCACCATAATTGGAATACCTATAAAAATCATCTTACACGCACATTTCCGCTCATAAAAGACCACGTACTGCTAGACCGTGCCACGGAATTAAAAGAAGCGGCAGTACTCATAACAAAAGCCTTTACAGATGAAAAGCTACAGGAGATTATTTCGCTAATTCCGGAAGAATGGTTAGAAAGCGAGAGTGATGACCTTACTCCTACCGAAATGCGAGCGGCGTATTTAGAATATTTTAAAGCTAAACTTGCCCTTATAGATTCACTAGTTAAAGAAGCTGAAGATGCAAGATAGAGCGAAGTATGAGTATGCTATTATACGCATCGTGCCCAAAGTAGAGCGCGAAGAATTTTTTAATGTAGGCGTCATTGTATTCTCTAGGCCTAAAAAGTTCTTAAAGATGAAATACCATATAGACCATAAAAAATTAGGCAGTTTTGTGTGCGAAAAAGATTTTGAGGCTTTAAATGCGTATTTAAAAGGCTGGGATTTGGTGTGTAAAGGCGAAGCTACTGGTGGCGCTATTGGGAAATTGGATATCACAGATCGGTTCCGTTGGTTAACTGCCTCCCGAAGTACCATCATCCAAAGTTCTATTACTCACTCTGGTTTAACAGAAGATCCTGAGCAAGAATTAGAGACTATTTTTAAGGATTGTGTGCTGTAGTGATATAGTCCGTTCGAGTAGCGAGAACTTTTTAAAGCACAGAAAACTTCTCGATACTAATTACTTCTCCGCTAACGCTTCAAAATAATTCACTCGAAGTGACTAGCATTTTCATAGACAACACTGCAGTGTCAGTTCGAGTGGCGATTGAGAAGTGAAACGGAACAAGCGTTGTATCGAGAACTTTCTGAAGCACAAAAAACTTCTCGATACTAATTACTTCTCCGCTAACGCTCCGAAATAATTCACTCGAAGTGACTAGCATTTTCATAGACAACACCGATGTCAGTTCGAGTGGCGATTGTGTAGTGAAACGGAGCAAGCGTTGTATCGAGAACTTTCTGAAACACAGAAGACTTCTCGATACTAATTACTTCTCCGCCAACGCTTCGAAATAATTCACTCGAAGTGACATCCATTTTCATTAACAACACCGATGTCAGTTCGAGTGGCGATTGAGAAGAAACGGAACAAGCGTTCTATCGAGAACTTCTTGAAGCACAGAAAACTTCTTGATACTAATTATTCTCCCACTAACGCTCCAAAATAATTCACTCGAAGTGACAAGCATTTTCATAGACAACACTGCAGTGTCAGTTCGAGTGGCGATTGAGAAGTGAAACGGAGCAAGCGTTGTATCGAGAACTTTCTGAAACACAGAAGACTTCTCGATACTAATTACTTCTCCGCTAACGCTCCAAAATAATTCACTCGAAGTGACTAGCATTTTCATAGACAACACTGCAGTGTCAGTTCGAGTGGCGATTGAATAGTGCAACGGAACAAGCGTTGTATCGAGAACTTCTTGAAGCACAGAAGACTTCTCGATACTAATTACTTCTCCGCCAACGCTCCGAAATAATTCACTCGAAGTGACTAGCATTTTCATAGACAACACCGATGTCAGTTAGAGTGGCGATTGAGAAGTGAAACGGAACAAGCGTTGTATCGAGAACTTCTTGAAGCACAGAAAACTTCCCGATACTAATTATTCTTCCGCCAACGCTTCAAAATAATTCACTCGAAGTGACATCCATTTTCATTAACAACACCGATGTCAGTTCGAGTGGCGATTGAGAAGTGAAACGGAGCAAGCGTTGTATCGAGAACTTTTTAAAACACAAAAAACTTCTCGATACTAATTACTTCTCCGCTAACGCTCCGAAATAATTCACTCGAAGTGATATCCATTTTCATTAACAACACCGATGTCAGTTCGAGTGGCGATTGAGAAGTGAAACGGAGCAAGCCTTGTATCGAGAACTTTCTGAAGCACAAAAAACTTCTCGATACTAATTACTTCTCCGCTAACGTTCCAAAATAATTCACTCGAAGTGACAAGCATTATGACAAGGACCTCAGCGGTTAGTTGCAATAAAACCCGCCCTACTCTACAGTCAGTTTTATTTCTGCATCTAAACTTGCATCACTATTTTTATCCCAAATAGTAACCTGAAAATTAATAGGGTTTTTCAGTACGCCATTATTCAATTCTAATTGCGCACCTATACCTCTTTTAATCTCGGCTTCACTAGTATACTTTTCTCCATACACATCTTCCATATTAAGAATTATAGTACCATCCGCATCTGTAACTTTAATCTTTAAGCCTAGCTCCACCAATCCGTTAACTTTGGTGTACCCTGAAACATCTTGAAAATCCATCAAGATAACTTCTTCAAAACCTATTTTCCCATCTGTTATTACAGCATTTTTAGTTAAAGAGAGTACATACCCTTCTTTAAAATCTAAGCCTTTTTTAGATACTTTTAAAGCGGGATCAGGAATAATATCAAATTTTAGACTAGAACTAAAAGTACCTTCTCCTTTTTCATCTGTAATCGTATACTTTAAAGTATAATCTTCTCCAGAATAAATAGGTCGGGCAAGTATCATATTGCCTGTTAGCGTTTTCATAGATGCATCAAAACCTGGATTTTGTTGGAATAAATTAGCTTCATACATAATGGTATCCCCTGCTTTTGATACTAATACCACTTCCATTTGCGGGTGGTAGGTATTATTTTCCACAACAAATCCATCCATATTTTCAAAATTGGTATAGATATTCTGTCCGTAATAGAATTCATTATCACTCACTTTCTCATTATTGACCGAAACATAGATTTGTTCCGCAGAGAGGCCATCTCCTTGGCTGGTAATTCCTGTTACAAAATCTTTACGGACCGATTTATTAAAATTACATGACGTTACTCCTGCAAAAATACTACACACAAAAAGTGTCTTCTTAAATAAATTCATCTTAAGTTTTTTTTATTTTAGTTTTTCATAATAGCTTACAAACAAACCTGCCATTTTTTAATAATAATCCGCGTCTTTCGCAACCGTTTTAGCCTATTTTTCAAATAGCGGATACACCTCTAAGTGCTTTTCTTCTGTGGTAGTATAAGTATAAGCACCTGCTAACACCTATTGATTTGCAGCACTCATCCAATCTTCAGCATCTTCTTCTAATTCCAAGCCTTTTTCTAAATAAGGTTCAGAGATGTAATACGTACCCTTTTCATTGTATAAAAGACCTAACACCATATTTGCGCGCCCGTGGCAATCACAAATACAAATCGCATTTCTATACGCTTTCTATGCTTCATCAACGATTTTCTAACCTGCACCCGAAAGTTCTTTTTCACTTGCCGATGCCAAACCAGGTTGTAACACAATCATATGAATATGGCCATAATCAAAAACGCTATTGGTACTCTCGGCTGTTGCCAAAACAGCTTCATGTTCTGCTTCTAACTTTTTTAATTGTGAAGCATCCATTTCATTAGCCTCTTGGGCTTCTGCAAGCCAACCCTCTAAAATTTCCTTAGCTACAGGCTCATATACTTTTTGCGTAGGTACTGCTGTACTTATCATACAAATGGAAAGTAATATATAGTTTATCATAGTGCCTAATTCCTAAAATTGCCTTGAAACAAACATACTGCTTTCATTGTTTATAAAAGATCCTGTTTTTAGGGATATCATTGCTTGCTACATAACTAACGATGTAATTTAATTAAAAGTACTATAATAAAACGGAGTATAAAATAAACTTTCACAAATTATTGAAAGTTTAAAAATATTAATTACCTTTACTTCATGGACTATAAAGAAGCAAAGGATAAATTTATAAGTACTTGGGGTAGCCTTGGTACGCTTTGGGGAATTAATAAGGCCATGGCGCAGATACAAGCCTTGCTTTTTATTTCTACAAAACCATTATCTACAGAAGAGATCATGGAAGAGCTTCAAATTTCTAGAGGCAATACGAGTATGAATGTACGCCAGTTGATAGATTGGGGAATTGTCACTAAAGAATTAGTTCCTGGGGAGCGTAAAGAATATTTTTCTACGGAGAAAGATGTGCAAGAATTAGCGCGTGTAATTGCAAAAGAACGGAGCCGTAGAGAAATTCAACCTGTTATAAAAACACTTAAAGAAGTTTCTACTATTAAAGATGATGGTACAGCTAAAACTAGAGAGTTAATTAAACAAACCAAAGCATTACATGATTTGGCTGATACAGCAGATAGTATGTTGAACAAATTAGTGAATCAAAATCAAAACTGGTTGACAAAATCCGTTTTCAAATTCTTCACTTAAAAAAAATTTAAAATACACTTTCAGTATTTTCTGAAAATTCTAAAGGCATAGCTTATGAAAATATTACATACCATAAATACGTGGAGTTTTACCATAACAGTCCTACTATACATTACCATCTTCGGAGGATTAATAGCTCAATTTATTTTAGGGATTATACAGGTAATTATAGCCTTGTACATAACCTATCAAATGAATAAAAACGGTGTAATTCAGACCTCCATTCGCACCTATTGGTCTTATGTAATTCCTTACCTCATCCTACTCCTTATCTTCTCCAACAGCAATTTAAATCCTGACGAACTTTTAGTTTGGATCTATTTAGCTGTTATTCCTATGGCATTGGCTGGCTACTTTGTATACATCACAAAAACGCTAAAAAATGAAATGTTTCTTTTAAACAAACCTGAAAACGAGGAAGGCATTAAAAACCATAACTAAAAAAATTTAAACCATACTTTCAATATTTTCTGAAAGTTCTAAATACATAAATTATGAAGTATCACGTTCCAACTTGGCTCATTATTATCGGAGGCTTAGGTCAAATATTTACAGCATTAATTTATCCTTACATACGCCATAAAGTATTTGATTGGTATACGGATGTAAAACAATTAAAGCCGTTAAACCAAGAAATTGCTAAAACCTATGGCAGGTATATTCAAGGACTTAATTTTTCTTTTGGGTTAATTGCTATTTTATTAACCAAAGAATTACAAAACGGAAGCAAACTAGCTATTGCCATTACGGGATTAATTGCCGCCTATTGGATTGGAAAAGTAGCGACACAAATTGCCTACTACCCCATGTATGAAATTCCTAAAAAAACACTCTTTAGAATTGGCGGGTATTTTATGAACAGTCTCTTCACACTTTTTGCTGTTGTATTTACGTGGCTGTTGGTCATAAACTGTATTCAATTTTTTAACCTTTAAAAGCACATCTATGAAAACTACACTACTAAATATAACAGAAATTACAGCCCCTGAGACTACACAAAACAGCATGGAAATGATCCGTTTTTACAATGGTGCAACTGCTGATTATAAATTTTGGAGTACTGATTATAACATGCATTTTGGCTATTTTGTTCCTTTTAAAACCAACCCCTTTAAAAGAGATTCCATGCTCAATGAGATGAATAATCAGGTCATTAAAAAATTAGACCTTTCTAATTCAAAAAACACACTTGCAGATTTAGGTTGTGGTATGGGTGGTACAATGCGGTATGCCTTAAAAAGGCACCCAAAACTAACTGCTTTTGGTGTTACGCTATCCAATTTTCAGGTCGAAAAAGGAAACAGCTTACTAAAAAAAGCAAAGGGAGTTATTCTAAAAGAAAATTACAACCAAACCTCTTTCCAGTCTAATTATTTTAATGCTGCAACCGCGATTGAAAGCTTCTGCCATTCTGGACACAGCAGCCAATCTTTTAAAGAAGCGTACCGTATATTAAAACCAAATGGAAAGCTTGTAATTGCAGATGCCTTTTTAAAGATTAATGAAGAGGAGCTATGCCATGGAGGTAAATATGCCTACCAAAAACTTTGCAACCATTGGAGTCTAGAAAGACTGGGAACAATAGCTACCGTTGTACAAGAATTAAAAAATCAAGGATTTTCTAAAGTAGAAGTAGAAGATGCTTCCTTTAGAGTTGCCCCTTCTGTACTTCATGTGCCTTTTGCTATTATTGGATTTACATTAAAAAGCTTATTTCAGAATAATCGCTTAAAAAAAGAAAGCTTCCATAATCTAAAAGGTTCTTTTTACGCCATGCTTTCTGGGCTACATATGCGCAGTTTTGGCTATTATATCATCACCTGTACCAAATAATTATTCTTATGAAAAAATTGATTATTGCTGGCGGTTCTGGTTTTCTAGGAAAAGCGATTGCCGCCTATTTTACTTCAAAATTTACTGATATTGTCATACTAACACGAGGTGCTACAGAAACCAAAAATGGATTTCGCTATGTAACTTGGGATGGCAAAACCCTTGGTACTTGGCAAGAAGAATTGACATCTTGCGATGTGCTCATCAATATGGTAGGGCGCTCTGTAGATTGTAGGTATACCCCAGAAAATAAAAAACTAATTATGGATTCTCGTGTAGACGCAACCAAAATATTGGGTGAAGTAATTTCTAAAAGTAAACACGCACCAAAAGTGTGGATCAACGCTTCTACGGCTACCATCTATAGGCACGCGCTAAACCAACAAATGACAGAGGCCACCGGAGAAATTGGCACAGGATTTTCTGTAGCTGTTGCTAAAGCTTGGGAGGAAGTATTTTATGCTAGTACTACCCCAAACACAAGGAAAGTAGCACTGCGTACTTCTATTGTTTTAGCCAACAATGGTGGGGCTTTAGTGCCTATTCTAAAACTAGCGAAAATGGGCTTTGGCGGAAAACAAGGAGATGGAAACCAGCAATTTAGTTGGATTCACATCAACGATTTTCTAGAGAGCATCAACTTTATTATGGAAAATACAAGACTCCAAGGTCCTATCAATAGTGCTGCTCCTGAACCAATTACCAATTCATTTTTAATGAAAACCATCCGAAAAGAATTAAAAATTCCTTTTGGGATTCCGCTTCCTAAATTCCTGCTAGAATTTGGCGCACGCCTTATTAAAACAGAAACCGAACTTATTTTAAAAAGTAGAAATGTCATCCCTACTAAACTAACAAATGCAGGGTTTACATTTCAATTTAGCACTATACAAAGTGCCTTGAAAGATTTAATCTAATTAATTTTGAGATTGTTTATAGGTATCATAACCTCCCTCTAGGTTCACAACCGTATATCCTAAGGCACTTAATTTATCTGCTGCCTTGGCACTACGACCACCCATTTTACAGTACACATAAATAGTTTTATCCTTAACTACATGCTGCTCTATTTGTTGCTGAAAATCGGCATCAAACCAATTAATATTTAGAGCTTCATCAAGATGACCTGCATTAAACTCTTCTGGCGTTCTCACATCTAATAAAGTGATGTTTTTAAGTTCATTTTGTGAAACTTCTGTGATAGATTTTGATTTTATTTGCGAACAACCGAAATTGATAAACGCTAAAAAAAATAGAAAAACGGAATACTTCATAATTTTTATTTCTAAAGATAAAAATACAATAATTTATTCTTAAAAAATTTAGGTAACTTTGATAACTCTAAAAAAGTATATGACTTCACATTCATTGCATCCAGATACATGGATAGATCAATACGCAGATTACCTGTTTAACTATGCAGTAATTCGTGTTAGTGACGCCGAAATAGCCAAAGACATTGTTCAAGAAACTTTTTTAGCGGGATTAAAGTCTGCTAAAAATTTTAAGGGAGAAGCTGCTGAGCGCACTTGGCTCATCTCTATTCTTAAACGAAAAGTTATTGATCATTATAGAAAAATTAATTCGAACAAAGGCAAAGCCGAAGTACGAATGACCTATAACTCTAGTATTGATAGTGATGGCGATTGGCTAGAAGAACAAGTGGCAGATCCGTATAGTATTTTAGAAAATGACGGTATTGAAAATGAAGAATTGGGTTCTGCAATTCATGACTGCATCAGCAAACTACCAAAAAAACAGGGTCTAGTTTTTAAAATGAAAACAATTCAAGGAATAAGTACTGAAGATATTTGTAATGAATTAGAAATTAATCCGTCAAATCTTTGGGTAATGATACATAGGTCGAGAACGGCCTTGATGGATTGCCTTAATCAAAATTGGTTTAATATATGATTTCCTGCGAAAAAGCTGCACTTATTTGTGATAAAGCCCAATATGAAGAAGCTACTTTTGCTGAAAAAGTAAAGCTTAAATTTCATATTCTTATCTGTAAAGTCTGTTCAGTACACTCTAAAAAAAATGCACAGCTTACGTCTTTATGTGATAAAGCGAAGCTTAATAATTTAACTGAATCAGAAAAAGAGAAAATGAGGAATAGTTTAAAGAATAGTCTTTAAATCCCTATTTCCACTAAGAGGATAGAAATCCACCAGAAAATAGGAATTGCTTCTACCCAAAAAGAAGCATAATATTTGCTTTCCTCTTTTTTAGTATACAACATAATGTGTCCTAATATTAAAAAAAGAATCCCTTTTGCAATGGCATCTAGTGGAGTCAGGTCTTCTTTTAAGAAAGTAAGGCCGTAAAGAATTATAGCAGAAAAACCACCAAACACCAAGGTTTTATGCACTCCAAAGCGTTGTGGCAATGTTTTTAGAGTCGCATCATCGTATTTTAAATCTCTAATTTCAAAAGGCACAAGCAATACCAAAACCAGCAAAATACGCTGTATGGTTTCAATGGCCACATCCCAAGGAATAACCGTTGTTTTTTCAAAACTAGGCAACACGACTGTAATACCTGCCCAAACTAATGCGACAATAAATATTTTGAGTCCCGCTAAATTTCTTAAATTTTTTGTACGGGGTAAGAAAGGAACAGCATACAGGCCTGTTAAAAAAAGTAAGCCCAGCATTAAATACCACTCATTTATATTTAAATAAAAAGCACTATAGCTCGCTATTACCAATGCAATTAAGCTGACAAATTGAATGTTTTTATGGTATCGGTTAGCGACCAAAATATATTTATCTGCCTCTACCCCATACTTTACAAAATTATAAGCCGTTAAGGTGCCAAAGAAAACAAAAAATTTCAAGTGGCCGTCTATTGTAATGTTTAACAATATAGCCGTAACTTCCATAAGAGCAAGCACCGCAAAAGCAACATGAATACTAGCATCTAAGTAAAAATCGAAAAGTCGCTTTGCTAACTTCATTGAACAAAAATAAACAAACTGTTTATAACCTCCCTTTTTAGTTAAAAACTTTAATCACGCTAGCTCCCAAATTAACTCTTTTGAGCAAATTTATCGTTATTTTTGTGTGACTAATTCTAAGAAAAACTGCATAATTAATGAAAACAGACGTGTTTGCATCGCGCCATATCGGCATAAGAGAAGAGGACCTTCAACACATGTTTAAAACGGTTGGTGTTGAGAACCTAGAACAATTAATTTACGAGACCATTCCGAATGATATTCGTTTGAAAACGCCACTTGCTCTTGAAGCACCAATGAGTGAACATAAGTTTTTAGAGCACATTCAACACCTCTCTGAAAAAAACAAGGTATTTACCACCTATATTGGATTAGGATATCACGAAAGCTTAACGCCTTCGGTGATTAAAAGAAATATTCTTGAGAATCCAGGATGGTATACGGCATACACCCCTTACCAAGCTGAAATTGCTCAAGGTAGATTAGAGGCATTGCTAAATTTCCAGACCATGATTTGTGATTTGACTGGAATGGAACTCGCAAACGCATCACTTTTAGACGAAAGTACTGCCGCTGCCGAAGCAATGACCATGTTGTATGAAGTACGAAGTAGAGAACAGAAAAAAAGCAATGTTGTTAAGTTCTTTGTTTCCGAAGAAATATTACCACAAACACTATCCCTTTTAAAAACAAGGGCTATTCCTTTGGATATAGAATTGGTAGTTGGTAACCATGAAACCTTTGAATTTGGTGCCGATTTCTATGGTGCTATTTTACAATACCCTGGCAAACATGGACAAGTAAATGATTATGCTAGCTTTATCGCTAAAGCAAAAGAACAAGACATAAAAGTTGCCGTTGCTGCAGATATTTTAAGCTTAGCATTGTTAACACCTCCAGGAGAATTTGGTGCTGATGTTGTTGTAGGTACTACACAACGCTTTGGTATCCCATTAGGATACGGCGGACCGCATGCTGCATTCTTTGCCACAAAAGATGCCTATAAAAGAAGTATCCCTGGTCGTATTATTGGTCTTACCAAAGATACGGATGGCAACCCTGCCTTACGTATGGCCTTACAAACTAGAGAGCAGCATATTAAACGCGATAAAGCGACTTCTAATATTTGTACGGCACAAGTTTTACTAGCGGTTATGGCAGGAATGTACGCAGTATATCATGGTCCCAAAGGGATCAAGTATATTGCAAAGCAAGTACACGCTTCTGCTGCAACACTAGCCGATGCTTTGGAGCAGTTAGGGCTATACCAAACGAATACTTCCTATTTTGATACCATTACAGTTAAGGCCGATGCAAGCTTGGTGAAACCAATTGCAGAGCAAAATGAAGTCAACTTTTTATACAGCGATGACCAAACAATTTCTATTGCTTTAAATGAAGCTACTTCCCTAGAAGACCTTCAAAAGGTTGTTGCAATATTTGCAGAAGCTTTAGGTAAAGATGTTGTTGTAATTGATGCATTAAAAGCTGTTTCCGCAATAGCTCCTGCTTCTCGAAGAACTTCTCCTTTCCTAGAAAATGAAGTTTTCAATTTGTATCATTCAGAAACTGAAATGATGCGTTATATAAAAAAATTAGAGCGCAAAGATTTATCCTTAAATCATTCTATGATTTCATTAGGGTCTTGTACCATGAAATTAAATGCTGCTTCTGAAATGCTTCCGCTAAGCTCATCACAATGGGGAAATATACACCCATTTGTTCCTATTGAACAAGCAGAAGGCTACCAAACAATGTTAAAAGCATTGGAAGCCGATTTGAATGTGATCACTGGTTTTGCAGGTACTTCATTACAACCAAATTCTGGTGCACAAGGAGAATATGCTGGGTTAATGGTGATTCGTGCCTACCATAAATCACGCAATGAAGCGCATAGAAATATTTGTTTGATTCCTGCTTCTGCTCACGGTACAAATCCTGCTTCTGCTGTAATGGCCGGAATGAAAGTAGTCGTTACTAAAACAGATGAAAAAGGAAATATTGATGTTGCCGATTTAGAAGAAAAAGTAGCAAAACATGCTGACAATCTTGCAGCCTTAATGGTGACTTACCCTTCTACACATGGTGTTTTTGAATCATCAATAAAACACATTACGAAACTGATTCATGACAACGGTGGACAAGTATATATGGATGGCGCCAACATGAATGCCCAAGTAGGATTAACCAATCCTGCTACAATCGGTGCAGATGTTTGCCATTTAAATTTACACAAAACATTTGCAATTCCACATGGTGGTGGCGGACCAGGAGTTGGCCCCATTTGTGTTGCAGAACAATTGGTTCCTTTTTTACCAGGAAACCCCGTAATTAAAACAGGCGGAGAAAAAGCTATTAGTGCTATTTCTGCGGCTCCTTGGGGTAGTTCTTTGGTTTGCTTAATCTCCTATGGTTATATAAAAATGCTTGGAGAGCAAGGATTAAGACACGCTACAGAAATTGCTATCTTAAATGCAAACTATATCAAACATAGCCTAAGTGGAAATTACGAAGTTTTATACACTGGAGAAAAAGGTAGAGCTGCACACGAAATGATTTTGGATTGTAGACCCTTTAAAGAAAATGGAATTGAAGTAACTGATATCGCAAAGCGTTTAATGGATTATGGCTTTCACGCCCCTACGGTTTCATTTCCTGTTGCAGGAACAGTGATGATTGAACCAACAGAAAGTGAAGGCTTAGCAGAATTAGATCGTTTTTGTAATGCCATGATTTCGATAAGAAAAGAAATCAATGAAGCTACAGCAGGTAACACAGATAACGTACTTAAAAATGCACCACATACTTTAAAAATGGTTACTGCAGATGTATGGGATTTTCCATACAGTAGAGAGAAAGCAGCTTTCCCATTGGAGTTTGTATCTGACAACAAATTCTGGCCAACGGTTAGACGGGTTGATGACGCATATGGAGATCGTAATTTAATTTGCACTTGTGCTCCTATTGAAGCTTATATAGAAGCTTAGAAACCCCAATAAAATCAACACCTTAAGCCTCTTCCAAATCACGAAGAGGCTTTTTTTATTTCTGTATCGTAAAATAAAAACTACTTTGAACATCATTAATTTTATTATGCATGCATAGCAACCCTTGGTATTTTTTGTAACTTCGTGCAGATTTAAAGAATACCAAAAAATGAAAATCGGAATTACTGGAACAGGATCATATATACCTCCTGTTTTAACAGCTAATAGCAGCTTTAACAACCATACATTTTTAAATACTGATGGAACCGCTTTTGCGCATTCCAACGAAGTAATAATAGAAAAATTCAAAGCCATTACGGGTATTGAAGAACGGCGCTATGTCACAGAAGATTTGAATACTTCTGACATTGCTTTCTTAGCAGCAGAAAAGGCAATTGCCGATGCTGGAATAGATAAAGAAACCTTAGATTATATCATATTCGCGCATAATTTTGGCGATGTAAAACACGGTACCTCTCAAGGAGATACCCTACCAAGTTTAGCGACACGTGTTAAGCATCATTTAAAAATAAAAAACCCAAAATGTGTTGCGTATGACCTTCTTTTTGGATGTCCAGGTTGGATTGAAGGCGTAATACAAGCAAATGCATTTATTAAAAGTGGTATTGCTAAAAAATGCTTAGTGATTGGTGCAGAAACGCTTTCTAGAATCGTAGATGATTATGATCGTGATTCTATGATTTATGCCGATGGCGCTGGAGCTACAATTATTGAAGCTTCTGATAAAAACGGGGAAATTTTAACACATTCTTCTGCCACCTATGCATATGATGAATCGCATTATTTATTTTTCGGTCCTTCCTACTCAGAAAAAGAAACATCTGGAAGAAATTATATAAAGATGCATGGCCGAAAAATCTATGAGTTTGCAGTAACCAATGTCCCAAAAGCCATGAAAGATTGTTTGGATAGCAGTGGAGTAGCAATTACCGATGTTAAAAAAATATTCATTCACCAAGCGAATGAAAAAATGGATGAAGCTATCGTAAAACGCTTTTACAAATCGTACGGAATGCAAATGCCAGAAGGTATTATGCCGATGAATATTAGAGAGAATGGAAATAGCTCTGTAGCTACAATTCCAACCTTGTTTGATATGGTTAAGCATGGAAAATTAGAAAATCAGTCGATTGAAAAAGGAGATGTTGTTATATTTGCAAGTGTTGGCGCAGGAATGAATATCAACGCCATTGTTTACAGACACTAACAGCCTTTTTTTACATGTACGAAAACACGTTTCCAAATAAGCGATTTGAGCATACTTTAAACTTCTTAAAAAAACATGTGACCACTTCGCAGCCTATTCTGGATTTAGGTGTAGAAAACCCATTTTCGAAAATCATGACAGCACGTGGTTTTAAGGTAAAAAACACAGGCGGCGAAGATTTGGATCTCGACTTTTCCTCTGTGGTTTCTTCTGATGCAGAAGTAGTAACCGCTTTTGAAATATTTGAGCACCTTATAGCTCCATTCAATGTATTACGAGAGATAAAGGCCGATAAATTGGTTGCTAGTATTCCCATGCGATTATGGTTCTCCCCCGCCTACCAGAGTAAAACGGATAAATGGGACCGTCATTATCATGAATTTGAAGATTGGCAGTTCGATTGGCTTTTGGAAAAAGCAGGTTGGAAAATTGTAGACCGTATTAAATTTACGAATCCCGTAAATAAAATAGGCTTCAGACCTTTGCTTCGTAAGTTTACTCCTAGATATTATATGGTTTACGCAGAACGCATATAAATACTTTTTGAGTTCAATACCTATTCATTTTTCTATTATCTTACCACCATATATTATCTTTATTTTAAAACAACCATGCCAAAATTAATAGTAGAACGAATTTCTGAATGGAACAATAAAGCCCGACAAATAGACTTCTATATTGATGGTGTACAAAAAGGAGTTCTGGATAATGGCAAAACTTTAGCCTTTGAACTTGAACCCGGAACCCACGAAATTGTAGCTAAAATTAATAATCGAAGAAGTCAAAAAGTGCAAATCAATTTCACTAAAGACGAAACCAAAACTTTTAAACTAGCAGGTTTTAAATACGGTAGCCTAGTAATGCCATTAATAATTGGGTCTGTATTAATCTTCCTTGCCTGCAAAGCTTTTCTTAATATTGAATTGAAGTTTTTATTAGGGCTTTCTTTGTTAGCTTTTTTATATCCTGTGTATTATATGACACTAGGCAAAAACAATTACCTATCTTTAGATGAAGTAAATTAAAATACCTACGTTTTAATTCCCAATAACATTAAGATAAGTTAGCAATTTTGAAAAATGAAATACATATAATTTGGGCTGACCTTAATGAGGAGCTATTTGCATTTATGCTCTCGCAATTAAAAGATGAAGAACTTACAAAAGACCTACATCAAGAAGTTTTTATAAAAGTCCAAACAAAAATTCATCAATTAAAACACACTTCTAAACTTACGAGTTGGGTCTATCAAATTGCCAGGAATACTATTATTGATCATTTTCGTAAAACAACATCAAAAAACATCAGCTTAGAAAATTTTGACATTCCTGAAAGTGACCTTGATAATTTTGATTATTCAAATCTAAGCGCTTGTATCAATCAAAAAATAACATCACTTTCTACGACACACAAAGAAGTGATTCTCTTAACTGCTTTTCAAAACTACAGTCAGAAAGAACTAGCAGAACACTTGAAGCTATCGTATTCAGGAACAAAATCTAGAGTCCAAAAAGCTAGGGAAATACTTAAAAATACTATTTTAGATTGCCCGAATCTTGAAGCCGACAGTTCTGGGAAGTTGCTAGATTTTGAAAAAAACTCAGAGTAACTACGTCTTTTTAAAACTACATACGTCCATTAAGTATATATCCTTAAAAAACAAAAGAATGGACCCATCAAAATTAATTACAGTACAAATCATTAATGCCTTTGTGGCCAATAACAAAGGAGGAAACCCCGCGGGAGTTGTTTTAAATGCAGACCATCTCTCTATAAAAAATAAGTTAGAAATAGCTCAAAAAGTGGGACTCTCCGAAACAGCATTTGTATCAAGTTCTAAAACGGAGGCTTTTAAGTTAGACTTTTTTACCCCCACAAAACAAATAGCCCATTGCGGACATGCAACCGTTGCAACCTTCTCTTACCTAAAACAGCTAGGCTTACTACAAGGGACTCAATCCTCCAAAGAAACCATTGATGGAAGCCGAAAAATAAAAATAATAGGAGAAAATGCTTTTATGGAACAACTAGCTCCAAAATATAGCTCACTAGAAAAACACGAAGCCGCTATATTAAAATCAATAGGTCTTACTAGATCAGATCTATTGCCTAATTCTTCAATTCAGCTAGTCAACACAGGTAATTCATTTATAATTATCCCTATTAAAACCACAAAACTTCTAAAAAACTTAAAACCCAACTTAGGACTCATTAAAAAAATTAGTATAGAACTAGAGGCTATAGGGTACTATGCGTTTACACCTACCGCATCAGACCTAAACAGTGATGCAAGCACTAGAATGTTCGCACCCAGCTATGGAATTTCAGAAGAGGCAGCTACAGGAATGGCTGCTGGGCCTTTAGCGAGCTATTTGCATGATGTTATGGCTATAGACAAAAAAATATTTAGGATTGCACAAGGGAATTTTATGGAAGTTCCTTCGCCTAGTTTAATTATTGTCGATTTGAATATTGAAAAAGGGAAAATAACACGACTGATGGCTGGCGGAAAGGGAATCGTCAAAGAAGAAATCATTGTTTCTATAAGCAATTAAACCACAGTTCTTTTACAACTTACATATAACGGTTAGGCAGCTAACCAAACCGTTATATTTATTTTTTAGCTTCGGCTCTGTTATTTTTTATCGTCTAAACCCCATTGATCTAAACTTTTCAGAATAAGCTCTAAAGATTTTCCTCGAGCCGTTAAAGCATATTCTACCTTAGGCGGTACAACAGGATATATTTTCCTTGAAAGTAATCCGTCTTTTTCCAATTCCCTAACGGTTTGCGTAAACATCTTGTTAGAAATTCCAGGAATTTTCTTCTGCAAAATTCCCGATCGTTCTGCTCCTTCTAGCAAATGAAACAATACAATTGGTTTCCATTTTGTACCAATTAAACTCATGGTATACTCTAAGGGGCAATAATTTGCATTCATTTAACATTGATTAAGTCACTAAAATTCAGCAAATTACTCCTTTAGGTAACTATCATCCTTTTTGGTAAGTTATTGCCATTAAGGCAAATATAATTTAATTTTGACTCAAAATTAATACTATGACAACTAAAAAAGAATATCCAAAATCATTTTCCCATATTGGTATAACTGTTCCTGATATAAAAAAAGCTGTAACCTTTTATACGGAAGTAATGGGCTGGTATATCATCATGGAACCATCAACCATTAAAAAAGAAAAAGACACAGCTATCGGACAAATGTGTATAGATGTTTTTGGTGATGATTGGGAAACCTTTGAAATTGCCCATTTGGCCACATCAGATGGGATAGGAGTAGAATTATTTTCTTTCCCTCATGGGATAAAAGAAGCTCCTGAATTTAACCCCTTTAATACTGGTCTATTTCATTTCTGTATTCAAGACCCAGATATTGAAGGCCTAGTTGATAAAGTTATAGCACATGGCGGAAAACAAAGAATGCCTATCCGTGAGTATTACCCTGAAGACAAACCTTTTAAAATGTGCTATGTAGAAGATCCTTTTGGGATTGTATTTGAAATTTACACCCATAGCTACGAATTAACCTACTCTTCTGGTGCATATACTAAATAAGCTATAGCTTCAAATTGAAGCGTGCTCTCATTTAAAAAAATGCTTTTCTGGGAAACAATGGCATGTTTCCCAAAAAAGCAAGCACTCTGAAATTAAACTGTTTTTATTAGCAAGCTTCTTTCAATTCTAGCTCTCTAAGCTTCACTAAAGCTTCAGATTTAGAATTTACATTAAGCTTCACATAAATATTTTGGATATGGAAGTTTACCGCACTAGCAGTAATAAATAATTTTTCAGCAATCATTTTATAGGTACTCCCTTGACATAAGTATTCTATAATCTGATTTTCTCTTTTTGAAAATGAATCGTATGTTTTACTTTGAAACATAGAAATTAATTTTGAAGCAATATCATGGCTCATTGCTGCACCTTCAAATTTTATAGAATCTAAAGCATGGTGTAGCCTTGCGTTTGTAAGGGGTTTGGTTAAATAGCCATTCGCTTGATTTTTAAATGCTTTTTTAACTTGTTCAAAATCACTATCAGCACTTAACATAATAACTTTTATATCTGCTTTTAATTTTCTAAAATAATGTATCGCATCTATACCATTTAAGTCTGGAATTGCTACTTCTGATACAATAATATCGGGCATTACAGTATTAAATTCTTGTAGGGCATTATTTACCGAAGTATAAATACCTGCAAGTCTATAATCTGTATAGGTTTCAAAGAAATAACGATAACCTTCATGAAATTGTTTGTCGTTATCAATGATCATAATTTTTAGAACATTTGATTGCATATTGTGGGGGTTTTTGGGGATCAACAGCTTTCATTTTTGGGCAACGAAAGACATCAACAATTAAAATTTGTTTTAAATATTTTACTAAAAAAAGACATTAAACTACCGGAGATAATTAGGGGAAATTATCCTTATAGCAACTATAAAACTTTAAATCTTAAATAAAAGGGGGACTATCTCAAGATTAATATCTTACAGCTAAATACCTTAAAATCAGTAATTAATAATGTATTAAATAACAACTTAGCGCCAATAGAACTGAAGTTTATCTGCTTTTGGCTGTTTAATTTCTATTAAGAAATTAATAAGACTTTCGTTAAGTTTTGAAAAAAGAGTGTACTGTCCTCTATGAGGAAACTGTAGGTTTTTATTAGTTTTCATTTGTTTGGGGGTTTTGGGGAATTGTAAAATTCTATTTTATAAGCTTTTATTTTTTTTTAATTAAACATTACTAAATTATACTTGTTACTACTATAACAACTCAAGATTAAAAACTCCTGACAATCTAGATTATCTTATCTAAATTTATATAATTATTTTACAAACCTAGCAAAAATTAGTAATACTTTTCTTACGTTTAAATATCTTTCGATGAACAACATAGCACTTCATCGGCAACTTACTGTATTTCAGAAAAATACCCTTTTTTAGAAAGGTGTGCATTTTGTCGAAAAGTTTAAATTGGAAGAAAATAATAGCTATTTAAACGCAAAAAACTATCGAAATGACTTTGACTGAAGGTAACAGTCTTAGACATTTCGATAGTTTTATTACTACTAACTAAATCTAACTAATTTAAAATATGCAATTTTAATTCTTTAATCTTCATACATGTTTGCTGCAGTAGCAGTAGAATTCATAGTATCTACTTGCATGATCCATTTTTCATCATTGTATTTTCCGTTTAGATTAGAAACATAAGCTGTTTCTGCTTCTTGTTTTACTTCGTAATCTGCTAAGTACACATAGAATAATCCGTTTTCTTTATTAAAAAACTTCTTAGGATTTAAACCTCTATTTTGAAGGTTCTTCATGAAAGCGTTTAAATACTTCTCTGTTTTATACACATTTGCAATTACATAATATCCTGTCTTTACTCCTACTATATCTGCTTCGTTTAAAACTTTGATCGATAATTTTTCGTAATCTTTTTTAGCGTGATCATTATTGATAGCATATGTCTTTTTAATTTCAGCTTTAGTAGCTGCAATTAGTTCATTAGGATTATTGTAGGTTGCATTAGTTGTCCCTGAAGTACTTGCTGTTTTAATTTCATTTTTTAAAACTCTAACGATATCTTCAAATCTTCTTTCAAACTCTTGATTTCTTGTAGACTCTAATGAATCTAAGCGATAGATTAATTCATCTAAGATTAAGCTGTTTTCGTAAGCTAAAGAGTTTACATCTTCTATAGCATCATTTACGGCCATTCCACTTGAACCAGCGCCTCTTTCAATTGTTTTTCTACTTTTCTTAGGAATCCCTTTTTTATTTGATTTTACCGGAACCGTATTTTCAGCGTCATCAACAGCATTCTCTATTTCAGATTCTTTCGTTTGTTTTTCTTGAGCCGACATTAATCTAAGGATCTGCTCTTCATAGTTTCTAATAATAGCATCTACTTTGCTATCCTGAGAATTATCTACATAATCTGCTAAAGTCTTTTTATTATTCTTAAAAGTGTAGGCTACGGAAACTTCATGATTCCACCCCAAATCCGCTTCCGTGTTCGCCACATCTTTCTCCATCAAATATCCCAAAGACATTTTATCACTTAAATTAAAACCAAACCCTGCAGAAAGCCCATAATCTGCATCAAACGTTGATTGTAACCAACCATACTTAGGCAGCTCTAAAACCATTGATCCTACATACGTAAAGCTATTATCGCTATTACGTGCAACTTGTATCATTGGTGTAAACCTCCCATTTGCAAACAACCCCCTAGTTGCGCCGATGGTGTGCGTATACTGTAACGCTGCCTTTATACTTTTATCATTAAAGTTGGTTAAAAACTCGTTTGTAGATTGGTTGTATTTAAATAAATCTTGTGCATATACGCTAAAATCAAATTTTCCTATAGATAAAGTAACCCCTGGCTGAATCGCTATTTTACTTTCTTTCTTAGCTTGCGCTAATTCAGGATCACTTTCATCTGCTATGACACGGTTTCTATCTAAACCATCACTAAAATAAGTAATATTGGTCCCAAACGTCAAGTTACTTTTTTCCCCTAATTGCACTGACGTTGCATAATTTGCATTGAAACCAAATTCTTGAACTACCCCTGACCATTGGCTGTATACCCCTAAACCTAATGCCGTATGATCATTAATTTTATTACTAAACCCTATAAAGTAATTTTGATTATTGTCTTCAAAAGTGCTGTATTGATTTCTGTGTAAAATGTTAACATAAGATTTGTTCTCTCTTACCAATGAAAAAGTAGGATTGATTAAAAATCTATTAAAAAACAATTGATTGTGGTATGTAGTTTTAGTACCAAAATTTGATATTGCTTCTTCTTGACCTAGTACACTTTGAAAACTGATCATTACAATGAATACAATTACCAAGGTAATTTTGTTCGATATGTTAGTTACGTTGTTCATCTTTGGGGATTTTTGTGGGGTTTATTTTGTAATCGCTAATACTTGGGGAGTATTATGTATTATCTTATAAGTAGTTGGGGCTACTTATCTTCAAATATTGAGGTCGCATAATTAATTTTAGACTCTGTATTCATTGCTTCTAATATGCCGTCGTCTTTAGTTTCTGGGGTAAAACTATTACTTGACTTAGAATAGCTGAATGCTACACGTTCTACAGCGCCTTTATCTTCAACACGGTTGATTAATACATAACCAGTTCCGTTTTTATTCATAATATCTAATGAGAATTCATCTTTTGAACTATTAATGGGACTACCAAGGTTGACTGAAGCGCCAACCCTGTTATTAGCTACTTCCACCATAAAAACATCTAGTCCCCCATAGCCTTTATGCCCGTTTGAGGCGAAAAATAGCGAAGTCCCTCCCACAATATTTGGATACAGATCATTCTCATCTGTATTGACTTTCTTTCCTAAATTTTTAACAGCACCGAACTTGCCGTTTGATTTTAAATCTGCTACATAAATATCAAACTTACCAAAGGTACCTGGCATGTCTGATGCAAAAAATAATCGTTTCCCATCTTCTGAAATTGCTGGATGCATTGAAGACGAATTCTTAGGACCCAAGGCTACTTCTTCAACCGTTTTCCATTGTCCTGATACTTTTTCTGCTTTAAATATTTTATGTACTAATTCTTTTTTTGAAAAGACACCGTATTCAGGTTTTACATATATTGCTTTTGTAAAGTATGCTGCAGTACCATCTGGTGTAATTGCAATTTGCAATTCTTCTTTTCTAGAATTTACTTGATTTTCTGACGTTATTGCTTGTCTCGTTTCTCTAGCAACAAATTCTTCAATTGATTTTTTGCTCGCTGTTGGATTAATATAAAAATCGTTGAATTTGGTTTCCTTTGATTCTGCTTTATAATCAGATTTTACGGAAGCAACCCAATTTCTATCCTTAGAAAATTTTGTTGCTTTCTCATTACCTGTCTTTTGCATAGCATATTGGTAACGCTCTACATAACTATCACGTACTCCAGCTCCATCACTTAACTTAAAAAGTTTCGTGTACCAGTGTAATGCGGTCTCATAGTTTTCACTTAAAAAATTGGCATTACCCAAATCTTCATATATTTCTTTTTCTGAATATCCTAAGTTCTTTAAAGTCTTAAAATTTTCATTTCGTTTTGTGTTTTCTATTTTTTCAGATTTTGACATTCTATCAGAATCTTGTGCTTGAGTACTGTAGCATGAAAATGCAATCATTGTTGCAAAAAACACGTTGTAGGTTAAATTATTTTTCATAACTAATTCGATAAAGGGGTTAATATCTTCGACAAAATTCACTATTTATTCCTAGAGAATAACTAACAAAAAATCATAGGTTTTGATTAAAAACATGCATTTCATCGAAAAAATAGGTTTTTAAACCGATATTTGCCACTAAAAAAATGAAATTTTAGTGAAAAAAAATCAATTTTACCCAAATCATCTCCTTCAAAAAGCAGAATTTTAGTTAGATATTTACACTAAGCATTAATTAAATCAATGAAGTATTACGTAGTTATTCCTGCTCACAATGAACAAGACTTTTTAAAAGGAACGTTACGCTCTCTTGTAACGCAAAAACTCCTTCCTAAAAAAGTGATTATTGTCAATGATAATTCTACAGATTCTACAGAAGCGATTATCGATACTTTTAGTTCTGAATATCCTTTTATCACAAAATTGAATACCCTTTCGTCTACAGAACATATGCCAGGGAGTAAAGTAATTAATGCCTTTACTAAAGGTTTACACCTATTAGATGATGACTATGACTTTATCGTGAAATTAGATGCAGACCTTATACTCCCTTCAAACTATTTTTCTGAAATAGCCACAGTATTTAAAACAAACAATACTGCAGGTGTTGTAGGTGGGTTTGTTTATGAAAAAAACAAACTAGGTGAATGGCAGCTTAACCACCCGATGCACAAAAAACATGTGCGTGGAGCATTTAAAGCCTATTCTAAGGCATGCTTTAAAGCCATTGGGGGTCTTAAGAACGCAATGGGATGGGATACCGTAGATGAACTTCTAGCTCAGTATCATGGTTTTGACATAATTACCTTAGAAGGTTTAAATGTAAAACACTTACGCCCTACCGGTAATGCCTATAATAAAAAAGCAAAACAGCTTCAAGGGAAAGCTATGTATAGGATGCATTATGGCTTTATAATTACATGTATTGCCTCCTTAAAAATGGCGTTTAAACAACAAAAACTAAATGCCTTTTTTGATAATATAAGGGGATACCTAAATGCGAAAAAGCAAAAAACCCCCTTCTTGGTAGCACCAGAAGAGGGTAAGTTTATTCGTAATTTGCGATGGCAAGGAATTAAAAAACAATTATTTTAAAACCTCCGCAATTGGTTTACCTGTAGTTCCATTAGGGAACGCAATGCCTAACATTGCTGAAATTGTAGGTGCTATATCTGGAATTTCAGTAGGAGCTACTGTTGCTCCCTTTTTTATTCCTTTCCCAAAAAACAGTAAAGGAACATGTGTATCATAATTATATGGAGAGCCATGCGTAGATCCTGTACTCCCATATTGAATGTAATTTGGTTTCAATACCAGCATCACATCTCCTGATCTTAATGGGTTATATCCATTCTGGATAATATAAGGAATGCCATGTGTATAGTTATTTTCTAACATTTGCTCCGCAGTAAACACGCGCTCATAGATACCATACGTCATGAATTCATTCGCAATTTGTTCTTCTACCTCTCTTAGTTCTAAATCTAAATTTTTTACAATCTTGTAATCTAAAAATACTTGACCGTTAGATATGTTCTTAACAATATCTTCAGTACCATACGTATATTTTAAAAACTGCGTAAACTTATCCTTCAAAGCATTATTATCTGTATATCCTGCAGGTATTTTTTGATCTTTTAAATAAGAAGGTACATCTACTGCTGCATGATCTGCCGTTAAGAATACTGTATATTCTCCTTCGCCAACTTTTTTATCCAAAGTATTTAATAGTCGTTCTAAATCGGCATCCAAATTGATATAAGTATCTTCTACTTCCTTAGAATTAACACCATACATATGTCCTACATAATCTGTACTTGAAAAACTTACGGCTAAAAAGTCGGTAATCGCATCTGCTCCTAAACTTTCGCCATCTAAAGCTGCAATGGCAAAATCTGCTGTTAAACTATTCCCAGAAGGCGTCGCTTTAAGAATGTCAAACTGACCATTTTCTTCCCAAAGGGCAGGAATATCATGTGGAAAAGCAGTACTCATTTCTCCTTTAAATTTCCCTTCATAGGCATTATCATCTGTACCACTTTCTAAGTACGTGTCTATACTCTTAAAAGTATTCCATGGTTTTTTATACGAAACTGCTTTCCCTGAGGCATTAAAATCTAAAACCCATTTTGGTAAATCACTTCTATAAAAACTACTTGTAATCCAGCGTCCTTCATCTTTACCATGAAACCAATACGCGGCATTTGCAGTATGTCCTGCAGGTAAAACTGCACCTCTATCTTTAAGTGCTATTCCTATTACCTTACCTCGCATTTGTGTATGCAACCGCAATTCATCGGTTACTGTACTCACTACATTTTGAAAAGGAGATACTTGACCAGCATCTGAAGTAGTCCCTACGGAAGTGTAATTTGCATCAGAAACACAATAAACTTCTTTATCTAGTTCCTTATCATACCAATTATTACCAATAATTCCGTGCATGGCAGGCGTAGTACCTGTATATACTGAAGCATGACCAGGACCGGTATAGGTAGGCGCATAATTGAAGTGGTTATTTTTACAATTAAAACCATCATTCATTAAGCGCTTAAAACCGCCATCGCCATATTGATCATAAAAACGGGTTAAATAATCGTAACGCATTTGATCAACAACAATTCCCACAACTAATTTAGGCCTCACAAAAGGAGCCGCTATTACTGTTTTTTCTTCTTTGTCTTTTTTAGATTTGCGTTGCGCTAGCACTGTAAAACTTGTAAAGCACATAAATGCAGTAAATAAGCTTACAGCAGAATTCTTATAATTCATCAGAAATATTTTAAGGGATAAAAGTAAAGAAATAAATAATTCTATATTTGAATAAAAAGTTAAATCGAAATTAAGAAAGCCACTTTAGAGGTAACGACTAAAATTAGGTTCAAAACCAGTTCTTTTTTCTTTTCTTATAATAACAAGTTACAAACGATTTAATATTATTATTTTTACATCAACTAGATTCTATTAATTAATGAACTACCTAGCATCAATTGGCAGTTATTTTATTATGATACGTGAGGTTTTTAAAAAACCTACAAAGTGGAGAATAATGAAATCGCTTATTCTTAAAGAGATAGATGAACTTATTTATGGCTCTTTAGGAATCATCATTTTTATATCGTTTTTTATTGGTGGCGTTGTTGCCATACAAACCGCCTTAAATATGACGAACCCATTAATCCCGAGAAACCTTATTGGCTTTGCTACGAGACAATCGGTTATTTTAGAATTCGCACCTACATTTACGTCTATTATTATGGCGGGTAAAGTAGGCTCATACATTACTTCTAGCATTGGTACCATGCGCGTAACGGAACAGATAGATGCTTTGGAAGTTATGGGCGTAAACTCTTTAAATTACTTGGTATTCCCTAAAATTATCGCACTATGCCTATATCCCTTTGCGATCGCTATAGCCATGTATGTGGGTATTTTTGGCGGATGGATTGCTGGTGTATTTGGCGGATTTAGTACAAGTGCTGATTTTGTGGAAGGTATTCAATTAGATTTTATTCCGTTCCATGTGACGTATTCCTTTATAAAAACCATAATTTTTGCATTTATCATTGCAACGATACCTTCTTTTCATGGGTATTACATGAAAGGCGGAGCTTTAGAAGTTGGTAAAGCAAGTACAACATCATTTGTATGGACGAGTGTTGTGATCATTATTGTAAATTATGTATTAACACAATTATTACTAGGATAATGATAGAAGTAAATGACATACACAAATCATTCGGAGAATCTGAAATCTTAAAAGGAGTTACTACGCAATTTGAGAAGGGTAAAACCAATTTAATCATTGGCCAAAGTGGCTCGGGTAAAACGGTCTTTTTAAAATGTCTTTTGGGACTTTTTGAGCCTGAAGAGGGGTCTATCTGTTATGATGGACGAACCTATTCTAGTCTGTCAGGAAACGAGAAAAGAGATTTACGTCAAGAAATGGGAATGGTCTTCCAAGGAAGTGCCTTATTTGATTCTATGACTGTAGAAGGAAATGTAACCTTCCCCCTAGAGATGTTTACCAAGCAATCTAAGTCTGAAATGCAAGATAGAGTTGATGCCGTTTTAAAACGAGTGAACCTCATTGATGCACACCATAAATATCCTTCAGAAATTTCTGGAGGGATGCAAAAAAGAGTTGCTATTGCTAGGGCAATTGTAATGAACCCTAAATATTTGTTTTGTGATGAACCCAATTCTGGATTAGATCCTAAAACAGCCATTCTTATTGATAACCTTATTCAAGAGATTACAGAAGAGTATGATATTACTACAGTAATTAATACACATGATATGAATTCTGTAATGGAAATAGGCCAAAAAATTCTTTTTCTAAAAAATGGATTGAAAGAATGGGAAGGCACAAATAAAGAGATATTTAAAACCGATAACGCTGCCGTTACCGATTTTGTATATTCTTCTGAGTTATTTAAAAAAGTACGTCAAATGTATATTGAAGAACGTAATTAGTCTACTTTTTCTCTTACTTCTATTTTAGCATTCTTTAAACGAAGTTTTAACCATTCCGTTATCTTTTGAGTTTCAGCTTCAGCTTGTGCTTTCTTAATATTTTTTTGCCAATGCACTTCAAAAATAGGGATCGTATCTAATTTTTTAAAATCTGTTTCTATCGTATAAGAATAACTCAATGATTCTAACTCTTTATAATTCACTTTCGCTTCTGCACTAATGTCTTCAAAAGGTATTTGAGAATTTTTAAGCTTATTTAACTTAGTTAAATCTTCCTCCAATATCTTAATTCGCTCGTCTTTTGTCAGCACTTCTGCCTTTTTAGACTCATAGAGTTCGTTTACATATTTAAACTGATCTATAGCTTCATTTTTAGAACCTTGAATAATCTTTAGATCGGTATCCTTAAGTTCTCGGTAATCTTCATTTTTAATAGACCTCCAACTTGCAATGATATTATCAGGAACAAGTTCTTCTCCCATAAACATAACCTCAATAGAAGATTTTTTACTTTCCGTTTTACTTCCAAAAAGAAAATCAAAAAAAGTTTTATCACTACCATGATACTCAATATTGGTAAAATTCCCTAAGAACATTCCATTCCCAGAGAATTGATATTTTGCTACATTATTAGCTATAAATTTTTGCGCTTCACTTTTAAATTTTGATTCTTTCCATGCTTGGAAAAAAGTAAAACTAGCAGGAATCATCACTAAAATAGCCACTAATGAGGCTAATCTGGCGATTGTTCTTCTGCGTTGAGAATTGGCATAACGCACCATTGGAAACCCTAAAATCTTGATGACAATAAATGTTGCCAAACCAATAAAAATGGTATTGATTGTAAATAAATACATGGCACCACTAGCATAATCCCAATTGCCTATTGCGAGCCCAAAACCAACCGTACATAAAGGTGGCATTAAGGCAGTTGCAATTGCAACCCCAAAAATAACACTGGCAATGGTTCCTTTTTTTGCCCGTGCAATAACTAGTGCTAAACCACCAAAAAATGCAATTAAAACATCTCGAATATCTGGTGCAGTTCGCGCCAAAAGCTCAGAAGACTCATCCCGTAAAGGAAAAAATTTAAAGAATAAAAAAGCGGTGAGAATACTCAACACGACCATAACTCCAAAATTCTTTAAAGACCTGCGTAACGTATCAACATCATTAATCGCTAGTGATAGCCCCATTCCTAAGATTGGACCCATTAACGGCGAAATTAACATTGCTCCAATCACTACGGCTGTAGAGTTTGCATTCAAACCAATAGACGCGATAAATATAGAGCATATCAAAATCCATGAAGTATGCCCCTTAAAAGGAATATCGGCTACAATAGAATCTCTAGTTGCTTCTTGGTCTGTATTTTTCCTAATATCTAATAACTCAGATAAAAATTCTTTTGTAGACCCTAGTAAACCCTGAAAATCTTTTTTAACCTCGTCGCCTTTTGCTTCTTCATTACTATTAGGCGCAACATGGTCTTTATTTAAATCGTCTTGCATATATTAGGTATACTGCTTACCAAACTTATCTTTCACCTTGGTAAGTACTTGTTTGATATCTTGTTCTTTAGATTTCGGATAGATTAATAAAACATCTTCCTTATCTACGATAATATAATCATTTAAGCCATCAACAACAACAACTTTGCCTTTTGGAGATCTAATCATATTTCCTTTGGCATCCTGACTTAAAACTTGGCTATTGACTACCGCGTTATTGTCTTCGTCTTTGTCTAACTTGTCATAAAGAGAACCCCAAGTACCTAAATCATTCCAATCAAAAGTTGCAGGTTTTACATAGATACTTTTCGATTGCTCCAAAATAGCATAATCAATAGAAATATTCTCGGCTTTAGGATAGTTCTCATTAATAAATTCTTGCTCAGTAGACGTATTATAAACACTCATGCCTTTTTCAAATAATGCATATTGTGTTGGTTGATAGTTTTTAAAAGCATTAACAATTGTTTTAACACTCCACATAAAAATACCAGCATTCCAAAGAAAATTACCTTGTGCTAAAAATTCCTTAGCCGTATCATAATCAGGTTTTTCTCTAAACTGATTTACTTTCTTTAATCCTTCGGTACTTCCTTTTTCAAATTCTATATACCCAAATCCTGTATTAGGAAATGTAGGTTTGATCCCTAGAGTACAAAGAACATCTTCCTTTTCACATTTATCAAAACAAGCTTCTACATCTTTTGCAAATGCCGACTCATCTTCAATCCAATGATCACTTGGTGCCACAATCATAACGGCATCTGGATTCTGTTTTTGAATTTTTAAGGCTGCATATAAAATACAAGGAGCCGTATTACGCATTGCTGGCTCTAAAACAACCTGTTCTTGTTTTACTAATGGCAACTGTTCCAATACTAAATCATTATACCTTTCATTGGTCAAGATTAGAATATTCTCTTTAGGAACAAACTTATTTAATCGTTTAAAAGTCTTTTGAATTAACGTATCTCCAGTACCCAACATATCATGGAACTGCTTAGGGTTTTCAGATGTACTTATTGGCCAAAACCTTGATCCTACTCCACCTGCCATTAAAACGGCGTAATAATTTTTATTCATTTTATTAGTCTTTTATTAGTTCTACTTCTGCATTTGGCTGAAATAAATACATTTTACCTGTAGCCATTTCAATGCATTCATATCGTTTTACTTTTCTGTTCCCTTTTTTAAAAATGCGCCCATTATGTATTCTAAAAATACTTCCAATAGGTATTTCAAAAACGTACGAATTTTCCTTTAATTGTTCGTCATATTGTTTTAACGCCAATGACAACCGCGCATCTGTATCACTGCTCGCACTTGGATTTTTAAAATGATTAGCGATCAATGGCAATACTTTATTAGGAAATACCTCTGGGTGAATAAATGGCAACATGAGCCCTTGAAATGTTCGTTTCCACTCTAAACCATGAGGCTTTATTTGACGACCAAACTTTTCAAAGGCCACCAAGTGTGCAATTTCGTGCACTAATGTTATTAAAAAGCGGTACTTATTTAAAGATGCATTGACGGTAATCTTATGAGAACCATCTGTTAACTTACGGTAATCTCCATGACGCGTTACACGTTGATTAACAATTTTTAAATTTACACTATTATCCTTAATCAATGTGATGCATAACGCAACAGCACGTTCAGGGATATATTTTTCTAGTGTTTTACGCATCAAACAAAAATAAGATAAAAATCAAAAAAAAGTATTTGTACGTGCAATTTATGGAAGAAATAATACAATCTTAATCTACGACTATAGAAAATAATTAAAAATAGTTGTGAGCCACATCTTTCTGACGTATCTGTAACGATTACCCTTTAAAAAGCAATAAAACAAAAAGTCTTTTGAAATTTTTAGAAATGAAATACCCCCTTAATCGCGTTGGCAAGGTAAAAGAACAAGTAATCCTGATGTAGCTCTGAGTAAAAAGGCATAAGAACACAAATACTAAGGAGTACTGCTGCTCACCTGAATAAGTTTTCCGTTAAACAATTTATTTCCAGTTAGTGAAAATTCTTTGATATAAGATGCCATTTCTAAAGCTGTATTTGGTGCCTGATAGCCTGGAAAAGCCTCTTCTAACATTTCTGTTTGTACGGCTCCTAAAGCGAGTACATTAAATGACGGCCCATTTTCTTTAAACTCCTCGGCCCATAACTCTGTTAACGTAATTACAGCTGCTTTACTAGAACTATACGCAGCTAAACCGGGAAATTTTAAACTTCCTTGCACGCCACCCATAGAACTTATGGTTACCACATGACCTGACTTATGCATTCGGGGCAAAACAGCCTGAGTAATACTTGCTACGCCAAAAACATTTACGCGATACACCGCTTCAAATTCTTCTTGAGACGTTTCAAGAAAGGGTTTATTTAACAACATTCCTGCATTATTAATAAGAACATCAACTTGCTCCCAAGTGGAATTAATAAAATCATGCAGAATTTCTAAATCTTTAGAGGAAGATAGGTCGAAAGGAAACGTAGTAATATTTGGATGATTTAACGCCAAAATTGGTTTGTCATTTCTAGACAACGCCAATACTTGATGACCATCATCTGCAAATAATTTAGCCATTTCAAAACCAATACCTCTACTAGATCCCGTTATTATAATATTTGCCATCCTTTAATTGTATTTTATTTCTTTGGTAGGTGCATTAATAATACCGGTTACCATTGGAATTGATTTATTAACAACAAGAGCCATGTGATCAAAATCCATCAGTTCAGCTTCGTCATCAACGCCATGATAATGATCAAAGTTTGTAAAGTCAAACGTGCAAAACGTTTGAGAAGGAACATTAAATTCGGTATGAAACGCATAATTATCTGAACGCTTAAACAAATTCATTTTCTGTGCAGATGGCAAAAATCCAATAAGATTTTCTCCTGAATAATCATTAGCAATTTCTGCCAAATTAGTACTTTCATACCCTGTTACATACATAAAATAATCCTTGTCCTGCAATGCTACACCAACCATCTCAAAATTAAGCATGGTATATAAATCTATATTTTTCTCCTTTAAGCGTTTCGCTAAATCTTTAGAACCTAAAAGCCCTTTTTCTTCTGCTGTAAATAAAGCAAAAATAACGGTGCGCTTATTCAGCTTATTCGACGCAAAATAACGTGCTAGCTCTAACACTGTTGTCGTGCCAGATGCATTATCATTCGCCCCGTTTGCTATTTCATCTCCGTTTTTAGGAGAAATTAAACCAATATGATCATAATGTGCACCAATAACTACTACTTCATTTTTTAAATTAGGATCATTGCCTTCCAGCACTCCTACAACATTATATGCCGGCTTACTAAAATTTGATATGGTGTCTTTATAGCTATTAAAAAATGGTTTTATCCCATTGTCTTCAAATATCTTCTCAATATAGTTTGCTGCTTTTTCAATTCCCTCACTACCCGCTTCTCTTCCTTTTAATTCATCAGAAGCCAAAAAAGTAATAATAGCACCTACATCTTTAGAGCTGCTAAAATCAGTAAACGGGATAACCGTTCTAGACGAAACAGGAGCAACACCATCTGTTGTTGTTTGACTTCCTCCAAAAAGGCCACCTTCTGTGGCTATAGGTTTTATATTTTCAGGATCTGTTTCTTTCATTTTGACAGCCCCACATGCTACTAATAATAAAACTAAAGAAAAACAAGCTATTGATTTCATATTGCACTATTTAGATTTTAAAGATAAAAAAAGCATCCTAATTACTTAGGATGCTTTTAAATTATATTATACTTTTATTTTTATTAAGCTAACATGGTCACTGGATTCTCAATAAATGAACGTAACGTTTGTAAAAACTGAGCTCCTGTTGCGCCATCTACCGTTCTATGATCACAAGCAAGTGTTAATTTCATAGTATTACCCACAACAATCTGTCCGTCTTTAACAACTGGTTTTTCAACAATTGCGCCTACAGATAAGATCGCTGAATTAGGCTGGTTGATTATTGACGTAAAACTTTCAACACCAAACATTCCTAAGTTAGAAACTGTAAAAGTACTACCTTCCATTTCGGCAGGTGTCAATTTCTTATTTCTAGCTTTTCCGGCTAAATCTTTTACAGAAGCACCAATTTGAGATAATCCCATTTGATCTGTGAATTTCAATACAGGAACTACTAAACCATCTTCGACAGCAACTGCAACACCAACATGTATATGTTTATTATAGCGTGTAGTATCTCCATTCCAAGAAGTATTTACTTGTGGATGCTTTCTAAGCGCCATAGCACATGCCTTAACAACTAAATCGTTAAATGACACTTTAGTTTCTGGTAGGCTATTGATGTAAACTCTTGAAGCTTTTGCATTGTCCATATCTACCTCTATATTAAGGTAGTAATGTGGTGCAGTAAACTTAGATTCTCCCAAACGTTTAGCGATAACTTTACGCATTTGGTTGTTCTTCACATCTTCAACACTTTCTTCACCTACTGGTAACGTGAATGCTGCACTTGCACTAGAAGCTTTCGCCCCTGATGAAGCTGGAGTTGCTGCCGCTTTTTGAGCAGGAACAAAATTCTCTACATCTTTCTTTACAATTCTTCCGTTGTCTCCAGAGCCCGTAACCTCATTTAAGTTTACACCCTTTTCCGAAGCAATTTTCTTAGCAAGTGGCGATACAAAAATTCTTTGTCCGTCTTTAGCAACAATTTCTTGAGTTTCTGCAGGAGCACTAGGTGCCGCCTTCGTTTCAGTTTTAGCAACTTCTTTTGGAGTTGCTGTTGCTGCTTTACTTTTAGCTGCTGAAGGCTGTGAATTCAAAATAGGATTTATATCAGTACCCTCTGGGCCTATTATTGCTAAAATAACATCAACAGGAGAAGATTCTCCTTCTTGAGTTCCTATATACAATAATGTTCCAGAATAGAAAGACTCAAACTCCATTGTAGCCTTGTCTGTTTCTATCTCTGCAAGAATATCTCCTTCTTCAACCTTATCACCCACTTTTTTCAACCAAGAAGCTACAGTACCTTCTTCCATGGTATCACTTAAACGTGGCATGTTTATGACTTCAACCCCTTCAGGAATTTCAACAGCTTCTGCCGCAGCATCACTAGTTTCTAGTTCTGCAGTTGCTTCTTCTTTCTCTTCAGCTTTTACTTCTGGAGCCGAAGCACCTTTCAATAAACCTGAAACATCTTCTCCTTCATCACCAATAATAGCTAGTAAAGTATCTACTGGAGCACTATCTCCTTCTTGAATTCCAATATGAAGTAATGTTCCTTCATTAAAAGATTCAAATTCCATAGTTGCTTTGTCAGTTTCTATTTCTGCTAAAATATCACCTTCTTCAACTTTATCACCTACTTTTTTTAACCACTTAGCTACAGTACCTTCTTCCATGGTATCGCTAAGTCTCGGCATATTTATTACTATTGCCATCTAACTATAATTTATGTTGTAAAAATGGATAATCTTCTTGTTCGTAAACCATATCATACATTTGGCTTATTGGTGGGAAATCTGACTCTTCAGCAAATTTCTCACATTCTGCTACTAACCCTTTAATTTTTTTGCCTATAGCATTAATCTCGTCGTCAGTTGCATATTTCTTATCCTTAATCACCTCTAGAACTTGTGTGATAGGATCTATTTTTTTATACTCTTCAACCTCAGCTTTTGTTCTATAATGCTGAGCATCGGACATAGAGTGACCTCTATATCTGTACGTTTTCATTTCTAAGAAAGTTGGTCCTCCTCCAGAACGTGCTCTTTCAATGGCTTTACTCATTTCTTTAGCAACAGTAACAGGATCCATACCATCTACAGGTCCGCATGGCATTTCATAACCTAGACCTAATTTCCAGATGTCTGTTGAATAAGAAGTTCTAGCCACCGATGTTCCCATTGCGTACCCATTATTCTCACAAACAAAAACTACTGGCAATTGCCAAAGCATTGCTAAATTAAAAGTCTCATGCAATGAACCTTGTCTTACAGCACCGTCTCCCATATAACATAAGGTTACAGCATTGTTCTTTTTATATTTATCAGCAAAAGCCAAACCAGCACCTAATGGAATTTGACCTCCAACGATACCATGCCCACCATAAAAACGGTGTTCTTTTGAGAAAATATGCATTGAACCTCCCATACCTTGCGAAGTACCAGTAACTTTACCGAATAATTCAGCCATTACCCTTCGTGGATCAACACCCATACCAATTGGCTGCACGTGATTTCTATATGCAGTAATCATCTTATCTTTTGAAAGATCCATAGCATGAAGAGCTCCTGCCAAAACAGCTTCTTGTCCGTTATAAAGGTGTAAAAACCCTCTAACTTTCTGTTGAATATAAACAGCTGCTAATTTATCCTCGAATTTTCTCCAGAACAACATGTCTTCATACCATTTAAGGTAGACCTCTTTTGTGATTTTTTCCATTTAAATATGAATTTATAGAACTTATTCACTTCTATCCACTTTAGAAGTAAAAATTGAAAAGCAAAAATACACATATAAATCAATAGGGGAAAAAATTTATAGAAAAAGCGCATGGTCTGCTAAAAATAAAACGAATACTTCTTTAAAAGTGAGAATTTCGTAAAAAAAAATAAAGCTTAGTAAGATTCTTCTATTCTAAAAAGAAACTACTGAAAGCTAAGGGCAATATATCGGATAGCGAATTTATTTTTATAACCTCTCCTTTTTCACCCATTAACAAAATACTAATAGGTTGTTTTTGTTTTTGCTCATACTCAATCATCGCTTGCCTACAGTTTCCACAGGGTGCAGCTGGTTCTTCTACAGCGTAATTTTTTGAAGTTGCCGTTATCGCTACAGATTTGATAATGACTCCAGGGAATTTTGCTCCAGCCTGAAAAATAGCCACACGCTCTGCACATAACCCTGAAGGGTATGAGGCATTTTCCTGATTGTTGCCAATTACGACTTCTCCGTTTTCCAACAAAACAGCAGCGCCAACATAAAAATTAGAATAAGGCGCATAAGCATTAGCTCTTGCTCCTACTGCCTGCTTCATGAGCTGCACATCTTCTTTTTCCAATTGATCTATTGACGGGTATACTTCGTACTCTATTGTTATTTGTTTCTTCAAGGCTATTTTTTTTTGAAAGGTAGTAATTTTCGATATTATTTGATTCTAAAATAAAAAAATCCAAATTCGAAACTTAAATTTCGAATTTGGATTTTTATTTTATGACTATGGTATACTTAATCGTTGATAAACTCTTCTCCTAAATTAAAGGTTAAAGAAAAACGCAATGTATTCTCTAAAGGGTTTTGTATTTTAGATGATGAAAACAAATACGATAAATCTACTTGAGCCGCTTTAAATTTAAATCCTGCTCCTAGTGAGAAAAACTTTCTTGATCCTTTTTCTTCGCTTTCATTAAAGTACCCTGTACGTAACATAAACGCATCCTGATAGCTATACTCTGCACCAAGTGCCCATGTAAATTCTTTCAGTTCTTCCGAAAAACCATCAGGAGCATCATTAAATGATTTAAAGACACCACTTAAAAACCCTATTTCTTGGTATTCCGTATTATCGACACTATCAATATCCCCATCCTCATCAAAATCTTGAGGGGTTGGTACTAATAATTTATTAAATTCTGTGGATAAGGCTAACTTATTATCTGCATCGAAAATAAAATCAAAACCAGTTCCAAATTTTAAATTTGTTGGTAAGAAATTTTCTTGCCCGCCTTCGTCATAAGAAATCTTATTTCCTAAGTTTGAAAGGTTAAAACCTAATCTCCAGCGCCCATCAAAATTATCATAAGCGATTTCTCTTGAACGGTAAAAACCAGCAATATCTACTGCAAAAGCACTAGCCGCCTGGGTATCTGCTGAACCTGCTTGATCAGGAAATTTTAAATTGGAGCTAATAAAACGCGCTCCCACAGCCATAGCAAAAGTCTCGCTAAGCTTTAATGAATAGGAACCATCAATAGCAAATTCATTTGGTTTTGTTGTTGTTCCCGGATCATTTGCAAATTGTCTAAGTTCAATTTCTCCTAAGGTAAAATAGCGAATACTCGCAGCAAAAGCGCTACCGTCGTCAATTTTATTATAAAAACTAGCATTTAGTAATGCGATGTCTGTTATAATACTCTCTAAATATGGTGTATAACTTATTCCTATTCCCATTTTCTGTTCTGCAAAAGCAAATTTCGCTGGGTTCCATTGCTGTGAATAAGCATCAACTGATGTTGCTATACCAATATCTCCCATACCAGAAGCACGAGCATCTGCAGAAATTGTTAAAAAAGGAACTCCGGTTGTAATAACACGCTCGTTTTGAGCGGATACTTTAGACAAACCTATAATTAAGGCAACTACTAATAATTTTTTCATCTCTCGTTTTCTATACTTAAAATTTACTTGGTATACAGGTTCTTATTATGTGTTCTAAATAAAAAGTTATATCGATAACATAACAGTAACGTTAGATTTCAAAAAAACTTATTCAAAAGGAAAAAAAAGCAAAAATAATTTTTCTGTCCTATATAGTATAGTGAGAGAATTTAGAGATCATGTCGAATAAAAATCCCTATTTCATAAAAAAGAAAAAAAGAAAATACTAATACGATTATTACTGCGTTATTAATCTGTAAATACTATTTGGCTTACAAAATTAAAAAACTATAAATATTTTAGATTTGAATAAAATATTCTTTAGAAAACACCGTTCTTTAAGCCGAAAGCAGTAATTGCAAACCAAAATATAATGATTTACCTAACTACATAAAGTAGTTATTTTATTGAACTCAAGTCCTAATTATGAAAAAACAATTCATCAAAGTTGTACTCTCTTGCGCCGTTATTGCAGGTGGTTTTAGTAGTTGTAAAAATTCTTCTTCTTCAAAAAACACTTCAAGAGCTACAGGTTGGAAAATAAATGCAAAGGAAGGTGGTTTTCAACACAACACAGATTACAAAGAGCAAGAGACTGCTCCTGGTTTGGTTTTTGTTGAAGGCGGTACCTTTACAAAAGGTAAAGTACAAGACGATGTGATGCATGATTGGAATAACACTCCTACATCACAACACGTAATGTCTTTCTACATGGATGAAACGGAAGTTACCAACTCTATGTACTTAGAGTATTTAGATTATTTAAAGAGTGTTTACCCTCCTGAAGATCCAAGATATGTAAATATCTACACAGGTGCTTTACCGGATACTTTAGTATGGAGAAACCGTTTAGGTTTTAATGAAACCATGACAAATAACTACTTACGTCACCCAGCATATGCAGAATATCCTGTAGTAGGTGTAAATTGGGTCCAAGCAGTACAATTTGCTGAATGGAGAACAGATAGAGTAAATGAAATTATGCTAGAAAGAGAAGGGTACCTTTCTGAAGAAGCAAAATATAAAGTTGTGAATGGTGATATTGAAGGTACTTTTAGTACTGAGGCTTATTTAAACAGACCTGAGTCTGTTTATAATGGGCAAATAGATTCTTTACAAGGAAAAATGAAAAAAGATTCTGTATCTAACTTCGCATCAAGAAGTACAGGTATTATTTTACCTGAATACAGATTACCTACGGAAACAGAGTGGGAATATGCTGCTGCTGCTCAAGTAGGATCAAGAGAATACAACAACCAAAGAGGTAGAAAAAAATATCCTTGGGAAGGTGATTACACGAGAAACGGACAACGTCTTGGTCGTGGTGATCAATTAGCCAACTTTAAACAAGGTAAAGGTGATTACGGTGGAATCGCTGGATGGTCTGATGATGGTGCTGATATTACAGCTCAAGTTAAATCATACAAACCAAATGATCTTGGATTATATGAAATGGCAGGTAACGTTGCAGAATGGGTTGCTGATGTTTACAGACCTATCGTTGATGATGAAGTAAGTGATTTTAACTACTACCGTGGAAATATCTATATGAAAACGGCAATTGGTGAAGATGGAAAAGTAAATGTAATTAGAGATTCTATTGTTTACGATACGCTACCAAACGGAAAAGTAGTTGCTGTTAATTTACCTGGTGAATTAAAAATGGTTCCAGTAGATGAAAACGAAACATACTTAAGAACAAACTTCTCTTCTAGTGATAACAGAGGATATAGAGATGGTGAACCAGGATCTTCAAGATTCTACGACAGATTCAGTGATGATGAAGACGGTGATGAAAAGAAGAAAATGTACAACTCGCCTAAACATAAAGTACAACGTGATTCTTTAGGAGATGTAACTCGTAATTATGACAAGTCTAATTATAGAACGACATTGATAAATGATGAAGTTAGAGTTTACAAAGGTGGTTCTTGGAGAGATAGAGCGTACTGGTTAGATCCAGCACAACGAAGATTCTTACCTCAATATATGGCTACTGATTACATCGGGTTTAGATGTGCTATGTCTAGAGTAGGTTCTAAGTCTAAAACAAAGAACAAAACGGTTAGAAGTAAAAAAGTGAAATAATATTTTTTATAAAAAATAGTAAAAGTCCCGATGAAACCATCGGGACTTTTTTTATACATTAGTTTTATGAAAATAGAAAAGCTACACGAACTTTTTTTGAAGTTCTCAACGATAAGTACCGATACTCGGAAAATCACTAAAGATTGCATCTTCTTTGCATTAAAGGGTGAGAATTTTGACGGTAATACTTACGCTAAGAAAGCACTAGAAAGCGGTGCCAAATACGCCATAATAGATGACGATAGGTTTATGGAGGGTGACAATGATGCGACTATTTTGGTTCCAGATGTTTTAACCTGCCTACAAGAGCTAGCTAACTTTCACAGAAATTTCTATAAAACTAAGGTCATCGCACTTACCGGGAGTAATGGCAAAACAACCACCAAGGAACTTATAAATTCCGTTTTAAGTACAACGTATAAAACCATTGCCACGGTCGGGAATTTTAACAATCATATAGGCGTGCCTTTAACGCTACTCGCGATAAAAGAAGATACAGAAATTGCGATTATTGAAATGGGTGCTAACCATCAAAAAGAAATTGAATTTCTTTGCAACATAGCCGAACCCGATTTTGGGTATATCACGAATTTTGGAAAAGCGCACTTAGAAGGTTTTGGTGGGTTTGAGGGGGTTATCAAAGGAAAAAGTGAGCTTTACGAGTACCTTCAAAAAGATGACAAGCCTATTTTCTTTAATGCAGATGATGAAATTCAATCTACAAAACTAATACCTTATATCAACAAATTTGGTTTTAGCGAAACAGACTCAAAATACTATACTATCCAATTAAAAAAAGTAGATCCTTTTGTTTGTATCCGTTTTGAAGACCAAGAAGTAAACTCCAATTTAATTGGTACTTACAATTTTATAAATTGTTGTGCCGCCATAATAATAGGCAAATACTTTACGGTTACTTCTGAACAAATAAAACTGGGAATAGAGCGCTACATCCCTGCTAATAATCGTTCGCAAATACTTGAACAAAATAGCAATAAAATAATATTAGACGCTTACAATGCCAATCCAAGTAGCATGAAAGCTGCCTTAGAGAATTTTAGTAAATTAAAGGCTTCCAAAAAAATGGTTTTTTTAGGAGATATGTTCGAATTAGGGAGTGCTGCCCCAGAAGAACATCAAAATATTGCCGAATTAACTTCTGCCCTTAATTTTGATGAAGCTTTTTTAATAGGAGAAAATTTTGATCAGACGACTTCAAAATTAAAAACATTCAAATCTTTTGATGAACTGGCTGCATTTTTAAAAACAAATACATTTGAAAACGCCTCTATCTTAATTAAAGGCTCAAGAGGAATGGCTTTGGAAAGAATGTTGGATTTAATATAAAAAATAAGATGAACACCTTAGGGAGGTATTCATCTTATTTTCTTTTTTTTTAAAAGCCTATTAGAATACTGAATGTGATTTTATTAAAGCATCTAATTCCGTATTATATGTTGCCATTGTTTCTTCACTTAGATTAAAGGTTTCCTTAAAAACTGCAAAAACTTTTTCCCTATACTCTTTTACACTATCTATATTAAAATATAGTCTTCCTGTTCTTCGTATAAAAAAGTCTAATGGCGTCACCACCATTTCATTGTGCATACAAAAATCTAACTCGGCCATGATTAAATTCTCCTTAGGATCAGTCCCTGTATTTGAAGCATAAATTTTCAATATCGCTTCCGTTTGTTTCCCATACGTGGTGACCAAGTACCAAGCTTCGTTTTTCTCAAAATTATCCTTTTTAAGGATTTCTCTAATTGTCTTAATGTATTTTTTTACTTCCTTATATTTTTTCCACGGACCGCCTTTTAAAGGAATTTCATCCGTGTAACAGTCTCTAAATTCTAAACTAGATTGCTTTTCAAGTCTCTTTTGAAATTTATCTACCACTCTCTCTGCCATCTTTCGATACCCAGTTAACTTACCCCCTGCGATACTCAATAACCCAGAATCAGAACTAAATATCTCATCTTTTCTAGATAATTCTGAAGGCGATTTTCCTTCTTCGTGAATTAATGGCCTTAAACCCGCCCAAGAAGACACAATATCCTTACGTTCTAAATGAACGCTTGGAAACATGTTATTGATAGCGTTTAATAAATAATCTGCATCTTCAGTAGTTGCGACTACCTTATCCTTAGATAGTATATAATTAGTATCTGTTGTACCGGCATAAGTAACATTCCCTCTAGGAATAGCAAACATCATGCGACCATCAGGAATATCAAAATACACCGACTGTTTTAAGGGTAATTTTTCTTTCTCAAAAACCAAATGTACCCCTTTAGTAAGGTGCAACTGCTTACCTTGCTTAGAATGATTAACCTCCCTTAATTCGTCTACCCAAGGGCCCGCGGCATTAATTACGAATTTAGAATTAATTTGATAAGTTTCTCCGCTGAGCTCATCAGATACCTGAACACCTGAAATTTGATCGCCGTCATACACAAAGTCATTAACCTTAATATAGTTAATAGCTGTTCCTCCATAATCTAATGCCGTTTTAATATTCTCTAAAGTCAACCTAGCATCATCCGTTCTATACTCGGCATAATACCCTGAACCTTTCAAAATACCTTCTGGCAATAACGGCTCCAATGCTAAAGTTTCTTCTTTATTCATCATTTTTCGCCTGTCCTCACCCTCTACATCCGCTAGGATGTCGTAAACCTTTAATCCGAAGGATGTCATCCACTCTCCATAAGAACCATCTTCTATGAGCGGTAACAACATTTTTTCAGGAATAACTAAATGCGGAGCAAGTTTATGAACAATCGCGCGTTCTGTACCTACTTCTTTTACAAGAATAAGTTCAAATTGCTTTAAATAACGAAGACCTCCATGAATTAATTTAGAAGACTTGCTACTGGTTCCTGAAGCAAAATCACCTTTTTCTATCAAAGCAACTTTCATACCTCTAGAGGACGCATCTAATAAAATACCTGCTCCTGTAATTCCTCCACCAATAACTACTAAATCATAAGTATCTTCCTTTAACTTCTGAACAAGTTCGTTTCTTTTTAAGTAGGTAAAATTTTCTTTTTTCATTTGCTGAGATCACACTCTCAGAAGAGAGTTAATTAAGAGGTTTTCGATATACAATTAACAGAACTAAAGTTATTAAATATAAATGCAACTAAACACTGAACAGGAAAGAATATAAAAAAAGAAAACCCATCAATTTCTTGATGGGTTTTTAATTACTGTGGGCCCTGTAGGATTCGAACCTACGACCCCCTGCTTGTAAGGCAGGTGCTCTAAACCAACTGAGCTAAGAGCCCGATTTGCTAAACTTGTTTCGTTAAGCGAGTGCAAATATATAATAGTTTTTCAATTCTCAAAAGAAAAAAATGATTTTTTTTATAAAATTTCTGCCACAACAAAGGTACTACCGCCCACATAGACAAAATCTCGCTTAGATGCCGCCGTTAAAGCACTTTCAAGTGCCTTATTTACAGAAGAATAAGATTCCCCGATCAATTTATGAGCTTCCGCAGTATTTTTTAAAATAATTTCATCTAAACCTCTATTTATTTTTGGAGCACAAAAATAATACCTAGCATCTTTTGGAAAAAGTGGTAAAATTAATGCCAAGTCTTTATCTTTTACAAAACCTAAAACTACATGCAACTGATCATACTCTTGTTTTAATAGTTGTTGTATCACTATTTTCAAACCATCCGTATTATGTGCTGTATCGCAAACTACTCTTGGATGTTCTGATAGTGTTTGCCACCTTCCTAAAAGACCTGTATTAACAACCACATTTAACAAGCCTTTTTTAATAGCTTCTCTTGAAACCTTAAACGCCTTAAGCTTATTGATAACCTCAAGGACACCTTTCATGTTTTTCTCTTGATAGGATCCTAATAAGCTAGTCTGATAGACATCCTCTACGATTTGATCAGCAAACGTAATTTCAGCGTCCTTAGATTTCGCAATGGCCTTAAAAACTTCTTGGGTTTCTAGTTGTGTTTCACTTACTACCACAGGCACATCTTTCTTTATAATCCCCGCTTTCTCCGCTGCAATTTTAGCGAGCGTGTCACCAAGGAGATCTACATGATCTAAACCAATATTTGTAATCAAAGAAACTTCTGGATGAATAATATTTGTAGAATCTAACCTTCCTCCTAGCCCAACTTCAATTACAGCAATATCAACATTCTGATTTACAAAATAATCAAATGCCATACCCACCGTCATTTCAAAAAATGAAAGTCGGTTCTCTTCTAAATAGTCAAAATTAGTTTCTATAAAATTAACCACCTCTTTTTCTGAAATAGAGGTTCCATTAATTTTTATCCGTTCCCTAAAATCTTTTAAATGAGGGGAAGTATACAATCCTACCTTGTAGCCCGCTTCCTGTAATATTGAAGCAAGCATATGACTACTAGAACCTTTACCATTAGTTCCAGCAACATGTATACTTTTAAATTTATCTTCTGGATTATTTAAATGAGAAGAAAAATTTATAATTCCCTCTAATTTTCCTGAATGAGCACTTACCCCTTTTTGCTGATACATTGGAAGTTGCGCAAACATCCAATCTAACACCTCTTGATAAGTCATGCTTTAGTCTCTCAATTTGAAATTCACTACCACAAAACCAACTTGTTGGTTTGGCGCATTGGGATCTGGCTTCCAAGTATGTGCTTTTGCCGTTAATTCTGCTGGTTTCATTAAACAAGGGTTCGTATTGGTTGTCCCTTTTACTCCTGGAGTAGCACTAATCACACGACCATTTCTATCCACCACAATTTTAACGACAACCCTACCTTCTTCATTACAGTCTTGTTTTACAGAACTACTGCCCGCTAATGATCTACCGTTTAATCCGTAGCCACCACCGCCGCTTCCAGAACCAGGAGATCCATAATAACTTGTAGCGTAAGGGTTTCCATTTGGATTTCCTTTGTCACCAGCCTTGGTATCATTCCCTTCACCACCTGATGCCGATCCGTCTGATTTATTCAGACCTCCCATCATTTCATCAAGCTTTTTCTTTTTAGCATCTTGCTCACGTTGGGCTTTTTCTTTAGCCTCTTGTTTTTCACGCGCAACACGATCTGCTTGAGTTTTTGCAGCTTTTTCTGCCGCATCAGCCTTTCGCTTAGCTTCTTTTTGCTGTTTTATTACCAAAGATTCCTCACTATCTTGAGTAACCACTTTTTCTGCAGGCTGCTCGCTAGATGACGCTTCCTCCGGAACTACTTCCTCTACTTTTTCTTGCTGAGAAGGTGGCACTATTGGCTTATCTAAAGGTTCTGATTTAATCTTTTCTTTAGGCTGAACAGTTCCACTACCAAAATCTGTCGTTCCAAAATTTACAGAAATTCCATTTTCTTCAGGAGGATCTAAATAAGTTAGTCCCACATAAAAAAGCACCAACAACAGTAAACTTAAAAGTACTGTTGTTAGTGTAAAAGATTTTTTCTTGTGTCTCGTGTCTAGTAATGACATTATTTTGGTCGCACCGCCAATATCACCTTATACTTATTCTTATTTGCAATATCCATAACGTAAACCGCCTCTTTAATGGCGACGCTTTCTTCTGCTCTTAGAATAATTGTAGGGTTCTCTTGTCCTTCTAGTGCTTTTTTTAGTTCAATTTCAATATACTCTCCGTTAATTCTCTCGCTATTAACGAAATACTCTAAATCTTTATTAATACTTACAGAAACATTCTGAGTACTTGTAGATTTTCCTTTTGCTTTTGGCAATAATAGATCTAATGCATTTGGCGAGTTAGAGGTTAACATAAAAAACACCAATAACAAGAATACAATATCTGTCATTGAAGACATACTGAAGTCTGGACTAACTTTATTTCTACCTTTTAGTTTCATAACTAGAAATTAAAGAGGTTCGTTTAATAAGTCTAAGAAATCAACTGCATTTGCTTCCATACTATGAACAACCTTATCTGTTCTGTTTACCAAATGGTTATAACCAATATAAGCTATAATACCTACAATTAAACCAGCAACTGTGGTTGTCATTGCCGTGTAAATACCAGATGCCAATGAACCCATTTCGGCCTGACCTCCACTTGAAGCCATTTCATGGAATGCTAATATCATACCTATTACCGTACCTAAAAACCCAATCATTGGGGCAGCACCAGCAACAGTCGCCAATATACTAACGTTCTTTTCTAATTTATACACTTCTAATGTACCCGCATTTTCAATCGCTTTATTAATATCCTCTAAGGGCTTCCCGATTCGAGATATCCCCTTTTCAGTTAATCTCGCAACTGGAGAATCTGTTTGAGCACAAAGCAATTTAGCTGCTTCTAATTTTCCGTTTGAAACATGATCACGGATTTGATTCATGAAATTTTTATCAATTTTTGATGCTGCCTTTATCGCAAATATTCTTTCGAAATAAATGTATAACGCAACAAAAAGCATAACAAACAACACGGAGATAATAATGATACTACCTGCGCCACCACCAACAATCAAATCGATTATCGAAAGTGTTTTTTCTTCAGGCAAAGCCTCTCCTATTTGAGCCTCTTCAATAAGGTCTTGAAACAATAACATATAAATATTCTATTAAGTTGCAGTTATAACGGTATTATAGCGATAAAATTATACGTTTAAAATAAAATTTCTCATCAAGACAAAAACAACCGCTCCAGACAAAAATCCAATCATGGCCAACCAAGATATTTTCTTGAAATACCAGAAGAAATCTATTTTTTCCATTCCCATAGCAACAACACCTGCCGCAGAACCAATAATTAACATACTACCTCCTGTACCTGCAGAGTATGCAATGAAATGCCAAGCTGGCTCATCTAATCCTATTTGGAACATCCCTATACTTGCCGCAACTAAAGGCACGTTATCAATCACAGCAGATCCTACTCCTAAGATTAACACAACCAAATCTGATACTGCCGTTGAATGTAATTCTGTCCCTAAACCTGGTACAGACGCATTTAAACCTTCTGCAAAGTGAAATAACATTCCTAAAGATTCTAATGCCGCAACGGCTAATAAAATACCTAAGAAGAATAAAATACTTGGTAATTCAATTTTAGATAATGAGCTATGTACAGGACTATGATGACCAGCAGCTTCTCCTTCTCCACCATCTATTGTTGTAATATTAAATTTAGAACTACTATAGATTTCTGCAAAAGCTGCTACGAAAGCTAAAGATAACATCATCCCTACATATGGAGGCAAATGCGTTACTGATTTAAAAATAGGTACAAAAATAATTGCTCCTAGACCTAAATAAAACATGATTCCGCCATATTTAGATTTTGGCATATCGTTATCAGAACCGTCATCCTCAATACTCCCTTTAAACACACTCATACGAGATGCTATAAATGTAGGCACTACAAAACAAAAGATTGATGGAATCAAAACATGCTCTACTAACACACTAGCCGTCACCTTATTAGCTATCCACAACATGGTTGTAGTAACATCTCCAATCGGAGACCAAGCACCACCAGCATTTGCTGCAATAATAATTAAACCTGCAAACCACAGTCTTAAATCGCGCTCTTTTATTAATTTTTGAAGAATTGTAATCAATACAATTGTCGCTGTAAGGTTATCTATAATTGCAGATAAAACAAACGCCAAAGAAGAAACGATCCACAAAAGCTTACTTTTCTTTTTTGTTTTTATAAAACTTTTTATCGTGGCAAAACCATCAAAATAATCTATAATTTCAACAATGGTCATTGCCCCCAAAAGGAACACTAAAATTTCTGCCGTTTTACCCAAATGGTGCAGCAGTATCCCTTCCATAGACCCTTGCTCCAATTCTTTTAAATCCATATTTACCTCAAAAACAGGCAATCCTGTTAACGCTATAATAGCCCACAAGATGGACATCATCCCTAACGCAGGAATTAGCTTGTCTATTTTTAAGTTATGCTCTAGAGTAATGGCTAAATAACCTAGTACAAATACAATTACAATAATGGTTTCCATAAAATTAGTTAGTTTAAATTAATTGTTTTAATGCGATTTCAAAAGCTGTTTTACTAATGTTCGTTTTTGTTGAATTCTGATCAAATATATTTAAAATTGCGTTTCTAATCGTTGTCGAGGTATCAGTAAATATTAATTCATCATCCATTGACACTCTTCCTTCCATAAAAAAAGCAAAAACTCGTGCCATTCCGCAGTTAGAAATAAAATCAGGTATCAAACTTACTCTTTCGTCTGTAAATTCCATAATCGGACCAAAGAAAATTTCTTTATCTGCGAAAGGAACGTTGGCTCCGCAGGAAATTACTTCCAATCCCGTGTCAATCATCTTACTTATTTGATCTTTCTTAACTAATCTTGATGCAGCACATGGCGCAAAAATTTCAGCTTTTATATTCCAAATACGCTCATTGATCTCTTCAAATGGAATCATATGATCAGAAACAAGGGTATTACCGTCTTTATTTTTATACAGCGTTACAATTTCTTCAAACGTAAATCCTTCTTCATTTATAACACCACCTACCCTGTCTATGATACCCACTACTTTAGCGCCCATTTTTGCCAAGTAAAATGCTGCAGCAGCTCCTACATTACCGAAACCTTGCACGATTGCTCTTTTATCTTTTACAGTACCTCCAGAAATATCATAATAATGTTTTACCGCTTCAGCAACACCAAAACCAGTAATCATATCTGCAACAGTATATTTTCGAGAAACGTCAGGCGAATAATTATCACCTTCTAAAACTTTGATTACCCCAAGTCTTAACTGCCCTATTCTATTAATCTTATCTGCTTCCGTAGGTTTAAAATGCCCATTAAACACTCCTTCCTGAGGATGCCATACTCCTGCATCTTCAGTTATAGGAATAACCTCATGTATTTCATCAACATTTAAATCTCCTCCTGTACCGTAATAGCTTTTTAATAATGGAGCTACTGCATGATACCATCGTTCTAGGACTCCTTTTTTTCTTGGGTCATTAGGGTTAAAATTTATCCCAGATTTAGCACCACCAATCGGAGGGCCAGAAACCGTAAATTTAACTTCCATGGTTTTTGCCAAAGACAAAACTTCATTAATATCAAGACCTTCTCTCATTCGCGTACCACCTCCGGCAGCACCACCTCTTAATGAATTAATAACAGTCCAACCTTCTGCTTCTGTTTCCGGATCTTTCCAATGGAACACAATTTCTGGTTGTTTATTCTCGTATATAGCTAGCAAATCTTTCATGCGTATGATCTTTTTAAAAAAATTAATGTGACTTTTATTAGTTACTTGTAAAACATTCTCCGAAAAACTAAGTTAATATCCCCAAAAGGGGTTACTGCTGTCTCATAATTTTTTTATTAAAAAATCTACCAATACCATAGATGTAGCAAATATAAAAATAATGAAACGCAATAAAAGCTTTTAACATAAACAAAACACGATTTTTTGAGTATCCCAAAGGCTTCAACCCTTGGTTATGAAATTCCTTGATTTCTAAGGTTTTTCTTAATCATATAACAATAATCAATTATATTTGTAGTAGTTTTTTAATTATATCGTAATTATATGGATTTTACATTATCAGAAGAACAATTAATGATTCAGCAAGCAGCTAGAGATTTTGCTCAAAACGAATTACTGCCTGGAGTTATAGAAAGAGATGAAGAGCAAAAATTCCCAAAAGAACAAATTAAAAAACTAGGCGAGCTTGGGTTTTTAGGAATGATGGTTGATCCAAAATATGGAGGAAGTGGACTTGACACCTTATCATATGCTATTGCCATGGAAGAGTTATCAAAAATCGATGCTTCTTCTTCTGTTGTAGTTTCTGTAAATAATTCCTTAGTATGCTGGGGTTTAGAGATGTTTGCAAGTGAAGAACAAAAACAAAAATACTTAACAAAATTAGCCTCTGGCGAAATGATTGGCGCTTTTTGCCTTTCTGAACCTGAAGCGGGCAGTGATGCAACTTCACAAAAAACTACCGCAATAGACAAAGGAGATCATTACCTATTAAACGGAACAAAAAACTGGATTACAAACGGTGGTACCGCTGGCGTATATTTAGTCATTGCACAGACAGACGTTGAAAAAGGTCATAAAGGTATCAACGCACTAATTGTAGAAAAAGGCACTCCAGGATTTGAAATTGGTCCAAAAGAAAATAAATTAGGCATTAGAGGAAGTGACACCCACTCTTTAATGTTTAACGACGTAAAAGTACCTAAGGAAAATAGAATTGGTGAAGATGGATTTGGCTTTAAATTTGCCATGAAAACCTTAAGCGGCGGAAGGATCGGTATTGCGGCACAAGCATTAGGTATTGCTGCAGGAGCTTATGAACTTGCCCTTAAATACTCAAAAGAACGCAAATCATTCGGTACAGAAATATGCAACCACCAAGCTATTGCTTTCAAATTAGCCGACATGCACACTGAAATAGAAGCTGCTCGTTTATTAGTCTACAAAGCAGCATTAGATAAAGATAATGGCAGAAACTATGATCTTTCTAGTGCTATGGCTAAATTATACGCATCAAAAGTTGCCATGGACACCACGGTTGAAGCTGTACAAATTCACGGAGGGAATGGCTTTGTAAAAGACTATCATGTAGAGCGATTAATGAGAGATGCCAAAATCACTCAAATCTACGAAGGAACATCAGAAATTCAAAAAATTGTGATTTCTAGAAGCATTATTGGTAAGTAAAAAACAACTTTTACACAAATCACCCCTAAAAAAATAGGGGTGATTTTATTTTTAACCATAATTACCAGCTATTACCCCTTAATAAATTGCAATCACCTTCTAATACTTATGCTTTTAAAGTATTAACCCCCTTAAAACAAAGGGTACACCACTCCACAACTTGTCAAATTATCATAATCTTAAATTAACATTATCTTAAGGTTGATATTGATCATATTTTAATGTTTTATTCCAAACGATGTTTTTTTTGTTACATAACACAATAAGAGGTGTGAATAATTCAATAAAATTGATATTTTTGAAGAAATACAATAATTTATGGCGTTGAAAAAGCAAGGGTTATACCTACCGGAATTTGAGCATGATAACTGTGGTGCAGGATTTATATGTAGTCTTAAAGGAAAGAAGTCTAATGATATTATCCATAAAGCACTTGAAATCCTAGAAAAACTAGAGCACCGTGGTGCTGTTAGTTCTGACGGAAAAACAGGTGATGGTGCAGGTATATTGATTGATATACCACATAACTTTTTCCAAGAAGTTTGTAGTTTTGAACTACCAGCTGCGGGAGAATATGCTACCGGAAATATTTTTCTACCCCAAAAAGACAATCAAAGAGATTTTTGTATTTCAGTTTTTGAAGAAAATATAAAAAAACAAGGCTTAAAACTTTTAGGCTGGAGAGATGTTCCTGTAAACAAATCTGTTCCTGGACGAATTGCTATGGAAACAGAGCCGTTTGTAAAACAAATATTTGTAGCCAAAGAAAATCCAGAACAAACTTTTTTCGATTTTAATTTAAAACTGTACATCGCCAGAAAAACTACAGAACACACTATAATTGACTCTAAGTTATCAGAAAGCAAATTTTTCTATGTACCTAGTTTATCAACAAAAATCATCATATTTAAAGGCTTATTAATGCCTGAAGACATCAGCCTTTACTACAAAGATTTGATGGATCCACGAGTAGTAACAAGGCTTGCCTTAGTACACCAACGTTTTTCAACAAACACATTCCCTACCTGGGATTTAGCACAACCTTTTAGATACATGTGTCACAATGGTGAGATAAATACCCTAAGAGGTAACGTTACACGCATGCGTTCTCGTGAAGAATTACTGAAAAGTGATTTCTTTGGTGATGAAATAAAAAACATTATCCCAATTATTCTTCCTGGAAAGTCAGATTCTGCAACTATGGATATGGTTGTTGAATTATTATTAATGACAGGACGCTCATTACCGGAAGTAATGATGATTTTAGTTCCAGAAGCTTGGGAGAAAAACCCTGAGATGTCTGAAGCTAAAAGAGCCTTCTATGAATACAATTCTTGTTTATCTGAACCATGGGATGGTCCTGCTTCAATTCCGTTTACCGATGGAAACTATATTGGAGCTGTTTTAGATAGAAACGGACTTAGACCTTCTCGATATACAGTAACTAAAGATGGTAACGTTATCATGTCTTCTGAAACTGGTGTTGTAGATATTGAACCAGAAAACATTGAATTACATGGTCGTTTAGAACCAGGTAAGATGTTTTTAGTTAATATGGAGGAAGGCCGTATTGTAAATGACGAAGAGATAAAAGAAGAAATTGCCAACAGACATCCTTATAAAAAATGGTTGGACAAGAATTTAGTCCACCTTAAGGATATTCCTTATAATGATTGTCCTTTATTTTTAAATGAAGCTTCCTTAACGAAAAGAAAAGAAACTTTTGGATATACCATAGAAGATATCAATACGATTATACTTCCCATGGGAAAAACGGCAAAAGAACCTCTTGGTTCTATGGGTAGTGATACTCCTATTGCCATATTATCTGAACGCCCACAATTAATATACAACTACTTTAAGCAATTGTTTGCTCAAGTGACCAACCCACCCCTAGATGGTATTCGGGAAGAGTTAATTACAGACATAAGTTTAACGCTTGGTAGTGATCATAACATTTTTGACTTCACCGAACTTCATTGTCGTAAATTAAAAATTCAAAATCCCGTTATCTCTAAAGAGGATTTAGATAAAATTAAAAACTACGATGCAAGTCCTGATTACAAAGTAACTTCAATTCCTATTCTATACGAAGTAAGTAAAGGAAATAACGGTCTTGAAGATGCACTTCAAGATATGCTTAACCAAGCTAGTAAAGCTATTGATGAAGGAACAAATATTATTATACTATCAGATAGAAATGTTAGCGAGCAATTTGCCCCAATTCCTGCTCTTTTAGCCTGCTCTTTTGTAAATAGTGGTTTACAAAAACTTAAAAAGCGTTCTAAATTAAGTGTAATTATTGAATCTGCAGAACCAAGAGAAGTACATCACTTTGCTTTATTATTTGGTTTTGGAGCCAGTGCAATTAACCCTTACTTGGTTAATGAAATTATTGCGGAACAAATAGAAGAACACGACATTACGGAATTCACGAAAGAAGAAGCTATTAAAAATTACAATAAAGCTGTTGGAAAAGGCATCTTGAAAGTAATGAACAAAATAGGAATCTCTACATTGAACTCCTATAGAGGCTCTCAATTATTTGAATGTATCGGAATTAATACAAAAATTGTTGAGAAATATTTTCCGAATACTGCAACAAGAATTCAGGGAATTGGACTTTACGAAATTGAAAAAGAAATAGCTAAACGTCACCAAAGAGCATTTAACACCAAGAATATTGCTGGTAATTTAGACCTAGAAATGGGTGGGGAATATAGATGGAGAAGAGACGGAGAGAAACATATGTTTAATCCGCTATCTATTGCTAAATTGCAACAATCTGTTCGTAATAATGAACCAGAATCTTACAAGGAATTTGCTAAATTAGTCAATGATCAATCTAAAAGTCTAATGACCATTAGAGGATTATTTGAATTTTCTAATTACGACCCTATTCCTTTAGATGAAGTTGAACCTTGGACAGAAATTGTAAAACGTTTTAAAACAGGTGCAATGTCTTATGGCTCTATTAGTAAAGAAGCCCATGAGAACTTAGCAATTGCCATGAATAGAATTGGCGGAAAAAGTAACTCTGGAGAAGGCGGAGAAGATGCTGAACGTTTTTACAAAAATTCTACAGGAGACTGGAAAAACAGTGCGATAAAACAAGTAGCATCAGGTAGATTTGGAGTAACCTCTAACTACTTAGCAAATGCTAAAGAAATACAAATAAAAATGGCACAAGGTGCCAAACCTGGTGAAGGAGGCCAATTGCCAGGTGCTAAAGTAAATCCTTCTATAGCCAAGACTAGAAATTCTACGCCTTATGTTGGATTAATTTCACCTCCACCTCACCATGATATCTATTCTATTGAAGATTTATCACAATTAATTTTCGATTTAAAATCTGCTAATAGAGAAGCACGTATCAATGTAAAATTAGTTTCTGAAGTTGGTGTAGGAACGGTTGCTGCGGGTGTTTCTAAAGCAAAAGCTGATGTTATATTAATCTCTGGTTTTGATGGTGGTACAGGAGCATCTCCTTTAACCTCTTTAAAACATTGTGGTTTGCCTTGGGAACTTGGAATAGCAGAAGCGCAACAAACCTTAGTCATGAACGATCTTAGAAATAGAATTGTTCTAGAATGTGACGGCCAATTAAAAACAGGTCGTGATGTTGCTGTAGCATGTTTATTAGGTGCCGAAGAATTTGGTTTTGCAACGGCTCCTTTAGTTGCTTCAGGTTGTATTATGATGCGTGTATGTCATTTGAATACTTGCCCAGCAGGTATCGCAACACAAAACCCAGAATTAAGAAAAAAATTCAAAGGTAAACCCGAACATGTTGTAAACTACATGTATTTTGTTGCTCAAGAATTAAGAGAGATTATGGCTCAATTAGGGTTTAGAACCATTAATGAAATGGTAGGACAAGTACAAAAACTTGACAGAAACAAAGCCATAGATCATTATAAAGCTGCGGGGATAGATTTAACTCCTATTTTATATAAAGTTGATGTTCCTGCCGGCACCAAATTCTATAACACACAAAAACAACAGCATCATATAGAAGACTCTATTGAATTTGATATTATTGCTAAAGCACACCCTGCTCTTTTTAGAAAAGAAAAAATGAGCATCGATTATCCAATAAAAAATACAGATAGAGCCGTTGGAGCCATTATTAGTAATGAAATTTCAAAAATTTATGGTGCCGAAGGCTTACCTGAAAATACCTTGAAATTAAACTTCACAGGTTCTGCCGGTCAAAGTTTTGGGGCTTTCAGTACAAAAGGAATTACCATGATTGTTAATGGTAATACTAATGATTACTTAGGAAAAGGTTTATCCGGAGCTAAATTAATTATTAAGGTTCCTGGAAAAGCAACCTTTAAACCAGAGGAAAATGTTATTACAGGAAATGTAACTCTTTATGGAGCTACTTCTGGAGAAGCTTACATCAATGGTAAAGCTGGTGAACGTTTTTGTGTTCGTAACTCTGGTGCTAAAGCTGTTGTAGAAGGTATAGGAGATCATGGTTGTGAATATATGACCGGAGGAGTTTCTGTAATATTAGGAGAAGTAGGTCGTAATTTTGGTGCAGGTATGAGTGGTGGAGTTGCGTATATCTTTGATGACAAGAAAAATTTCGAGAAAAATTGCAACAAAGAGGCTTTAAACTTATTGCCTGTTGATGAAGATAAAGATATTGCGGAATTGAGAGCGTTAATTGAAAATCATTACAACGCTACTTTTAGTCCACTTGCACAGCGAATATTAGAAAAATGGGAAGATATGCTTCCTAAGTTTATCAAAATATTGCCTGAAGAATACAAACAAGCATTAATTCGTTTAGAAAACGAAAAATTAGAAACTATATAAATCGAAACTATGGGTAAGATTACAGGATTTTTAGAATTCGATAGAAAAGTGGAACAATACGAACCAGTTGAGGAGCGTATAAAAGATTATAAAGAATTTACCATCCCTCTTGATGCAAAAGAAATGAATCATCAAGGAGCTAGATGTATGGATTGTGGTGTTCCTTTTTGTCATAGTGGTTGTCCATTAGGAAATTTAATTCCTGATTTTAACGATGCAGTATATCGTGGCAAATGGGAAAAAGCAGCGACAATTTTACACTCTACAAATAATTTTCCAGAATTTACAGGTCGTTTATGTCCTGCACCTTGCGAAGAAGCATGTGTGTTAGGGATAAATGAAGATCCTGTTACGATAGAAAATATTGAAAAGAATATTGTTGAAACAGCTTTTTCAAAAGGATGGATTGTAGCTACTCCTCCTGAAACAAGAACAGGGAAAACTGTTGCGGTAATTGGCTCTGGTCCTTCTGGACTCGCAGCAGCACAGCAATTAAATCGTGCAGGTCATTTAGTTACCGTTTTTGAAAGAGATGAAAAAGTCGGTGGATTAATGCGTTATGGGATTCCAGATTTCAAAATGGAAAAAAATGTTATTGACAGAAGAATTAAAGTTCTTGAAGATGAAGGAATCATTTTTAAAACAGGGGTACATATTGGAGTGGATATAAAGGCTGATGCTCTTAAAAATGATTTTGATGCACTTGTTCTATGCGGAGGCGCTACTGTTAGAAGAAACCTTCCTATTGAAGGCTCTGATTTGAAAGGAGTGGTACAAGCGATGGACTTTTTAGGGCAAAATAACAGACGTGTAGACGGAATTACAGACTTAGGTGAAGAAATAAAAGCTACAGGCAAAGATGTTGTGGTTATTGGTGGTGGTGATACGGGTTCAGATTGTATTGGGACTTCTATTAGACACGGGGCTAATTCTGTTTCTAACTTTGAAATTATGTCTAAAGGAACACCTGAGAGACCAGAAGACCAGCCGTGGCCATTTTGGCCTATGCGATTACGCACAAGCTCTTCTCATAAGGAAGGTGCAGAACGTTATTTCAGCATTTCTACAAAGAAATTTGTGGGAGATAAAGATGGTAACTTAAAAGGGTTGATTACTTCTGAAGTAGAATGGATTAAACAGCCTGGAAAACGACCAATTTTAAAAGAAGTTGAAGGCACAGAAAAAGAATGGAAGTGTAATTTAGTTTTACTAGCCTTAGGATTTACGGGCTCTGAAATGACTATTGCCGACCAACTTGGCTTACAAGCTGACCCAAGAACTAATATTAAAGCTACTGCTAAAGATTATATGACAAATATTCCTGGAGTATTTGTTGCAGGAGATCAACGAAGAGGACAATCCCTAATCGTCTGGGCTATTTCTGAGGGTAGAGAAGCAGCATACCATATTGACACCTATTTAATGGGAACAAAATCTGCTTTACCTTTAAAAGGTGAAGGCGATTTACCAAGGGTATAATTGCAATAATAACAAACTATAAAACACCCTTTAAGATGTATTTCTTAAAGGGTGTTTTTATACAACAAAACTAACAAAATAAATAAAAAACTCTTATTTCCTATTGAAAGGCATAGGTTGTCATTCTAAAACTAGGATCTGCTGCACTGGTAAATGTGAATACTGTATTCGGAAATCTTACGGTAAAATTTTCTTGTTTTATATACAAACCTTCAGAATTTGTTAAAACGTTATCTATTGCTTCAACAAAAGGCGCTAAACTAGGATCACTCCAACCATCATCTATAAGTATTAATTTTCCGTCAATATTCTCAAAAGTCACGAAGTGATTAAGACGTATTATAGAACCATCTACAGCACTTAATAATTGATATTGAATTACATTAAAGGTCTCATCCCCAGAAATCGCAAAATAAAATTGTATTCTAGAAATACTTAAATCAAACGGAGCAAGACCCTCATTCACAGAATTTCTAAGCGCTCTGAAAGTAAAGGAAGTAGAAGTTGCATCAAATAGGAAATCATCAATATACCCGTATACATTATCCGGCTGTACTACACTTAAATTATCATCCGTAGGATTAGAAGGAGCATCCAAGAATGCGATCTCTGCAGAATTTCCTGAGCCTAAATCTGCAATAAATTTATCATTAACAGCATCATACGTAAATTCTGAAACTTCTTCTCCCTTGATTTCAAGTGGTGGGCTCACTGTAAAGCCTGTTTCATTATAAGCAATCCCAAATGAATAGGAATCTGCATCATTCGCAATATCAACAAATCTTCTATTTACATTTAAAGAAAAATCAAAAACCTCAGTGACTCCATCAATGTTTACAATTACATTTTGATATACTGATTTTTCTGAGTCCGTTAATTCTAAAGCTATAGCCTTACTATCAATAATATTCTGAACTTCATTTGTTGCGGCTTTTGTAAACCTAACTTCTTCTTGAGTTCTATTGGTTCTAAAAATTAAATCTCCTGTAACTTCATCTATACCGTAATATAAAAATTCAAAATCTCCTAAATAACCTTCACCCAATAAATCTGCATCTGGAGGATTAGCGGAATCTGACAATTTATGAATATCATTTTTCGTCGTGAATGACAGCTTAATCGTGCTTCCTAAAACGATATCATACTTACTTTGTAGTAATGTAAAGTCGTCATCAAAATCTGATGTCATTTCTACAGTTTCATCATCCAGAAAATTAAAAAAGAATGTAAACCCTCCCAATTCCTCTGGACTCGTAAAATAAACAGCCTTCCATCCTGTCTCGGATGATTTCAGTGCGGTTCTTAATTCTAACTTCTGTGCATTTATTCTTTCAGTGGGACTTTCATCGAACACCTCTGCATTATCATCATCTGCACAATTAACCAAGAACATGCTTAACAGTACTACTATAATAGTATTAATTATATATTTATTATTTTTCATGTCGCTCTCTAATTATTTATTACTTCTTGCGTATTCCTAGCAGTTACTTCTTGTAACTCATAAATATCAATATCCCATTGTTTATCAAAGTAATCTGCAACTATAACCTCTTTTTTTCTAATATTTTCTCTTGCTTCTACATCAACAATAGCATCAATTAATGCATTATACTCTTCGTTAGAATTAATCAACATAAAATTTACCATCTCCGCAAAATCTTCAATCACATTACTTCTAGCATAATCAGATATAAACCCTAATTCTCTGGCATCTGCAATACTCGTATTAAACCATTGCGCAGTATATTCTGCCGGTGTAATCTCGCCGTACCCATCCTCATCAAAAGGAATTGTTTGATTTAAAATATGACAATATTCGTGTTGAATTGTAGATAAAAAACGCGTAATATTTGCCTTATCAGATACATCTACCAAATCGGTTTCAAATAATGTAATACGTTTACCGCCTTCCGCAAGACCTAAAAGAATAGTACCAGATTGGTTATAATTTCGCCCACCTACTAACAACAATTGCCTAGGTGCCACTAGCTTAACAAAATCAGTTCCTCCGACTTCTGAATAAGAGTCTAACCATATTTTCTCTACTACTTCTAGGACCGGTTGCACATTTGTTTCAACTGGCGGAAATAAAAACCTATTATTATCTACTACATTTTCATTCCATTTGTAGAGAACATCAATATTATATGCAGAAACATAATTTGTTCGTATATAGGTATCTAACACCGAAAGCTTAGGCGTACTTGTATCTAGAGCACTGCCTTTAAAAGAATCTTCTTGCGAACAAGAACTCAAAATAATAATGGCTATTACGGCTATTAGATAACTACAAGCATTTGCCAGTTTCATATCTTTTTTATTACTAGTATTCATTTTCTTAAATTTTATTAGTTAGCGTGGATTTTGTTCTAAACCTCTTTCTAATGCAAAGTTTGGAATCTGCAATTGACGCCTATTATCACCTTTTTCTAAAATCAAATCACCTTCTCCGATAATCGTATGTGTCACCTCTAAATCAAACCTTCTCACATCAAACCATCTTAGACCTTCATGATAAAACTCTCTTCTTTTTAACTCTGCTACTGCCTTAATAAAAGCAGATTGATCACCATCAAGTTGATAAAAAGGAGTATACTCATTTAATTCTGTGGAGAAAATATCTAAAACATCCTGTTTAACTAAAGTATCTGTACTTGCATCATACCCTTCTGTCCGTAACGAATAGAAGGTGTTAATATCTTGCAAGGCAGCGTCATAATTACCTTGCATGGCATAAGCCTCCGCCCGATTTAACAAAACTTCATCTGTAGAAAACAAGACCAGTCCAACATACGGATTACCTATTCCTGCACTTATATTGGTAACTCTAAAAAATTCATCGAATTTTGGAAGATTATACGCTGCTTCGGTTCCAAAAACACCATAAGCCCATCTTTTTCCAAAAATATTCCCAGAAAAAAATAATTCGTTCGCCTTATCAATGCCGAGCCCAAAATTATTGCTAGCAAACAATCGAGCATATAAAGAGTTTGCCGAAACAACCAATAAATTTGCTTGATCAGAACTACTAGCGTATAAAGCGGTTCTCTCAGAATATTCAAGTGCAGCATACGTACCCAAATAATCTCTTAATTGTGCTTGAGGGTTTGTAACTACCATTGAACTGAATTGAATAACCTTGTCCCATTCTCCCTTAAATAAATAAAATCTAGTTGCAAAAGCATAACCAGCTTCTGGGGTAAAATGAAAAGTAGGCTCTTCATATTCATTTGTAACTAACCCTAAGCCCTCTATTAAATCACTTTCAATAAAGTCATAGACTTCCTGAACACTATTTCTAGAATAAGTAACAATAAAATTCTCTTCAGGCTCTAAAATATAAGGTATCCCCTTATCTGTAGATGCTGTTGCAGGATCATAGTGTTTAGCCCATAAATTAACCAGCATGAAATGACCATAAGCTCTTGCTAGTAAAGCTTCTCCTTTCTGAGGCGCTAAGCTTTCTAAATCTCCTAACTCTTCAATTGACGCTAAAGCTTGGTTGGCTTGTGCTATCGCTTTGTAGCAAGCATTCCAATACCCAACTCTATAATCCAAATTATCAACATCTATATCTTCCCATCTGTAATTTGCTAAATTTAATTCTGATGGCAAATCATTATTTTTATCAGATACATTGTCAGACATAGTCTCCGCAAAATCCATATAGTTTGCTTCCGGGTATGCTATGACTAATAACTCTGAGATTTTTTCTGGGCTATCAATTTCTGTTCTGTTATCTGGAATTTCTGATAAATAATCTTCGCAAGAAGTAGCTAAAAGCGCTAGAAATATCAGTATTCCAACTTTTGTTGTATATAATTTCTTCATCTCTTTTTAATATTAAAAACCTAGATTAAGTGATAGTGTAAATTGTCGTGTAATAGGCTGAGAAACCCCACCAGATCTAAAAAATTCTGGATCCTGACCGTTTAATCGAGAATCTGAATAAATCATAAAAGGATTTGTAGTTGACAATTTTAGACTGAAGGTATTTAACCCTAAATTTTGCTTTAATTGGTCTGGAAAATTATAGGAAAGACTTATGTTTTTCATTCTTATAAAATCACCATCGACTACTCTTACATCCGAAAAATTATACGCATTGTAAGCCCTAAATAAATTTGGAATTTCATTTAACAACCGACCGCTTGCGATAACTGGAACATTTGTAAAATTTTCGTCTCCTGGAGAAATCCATCTGTTCTTAAACTCCGAAGTAAATACGTCCAAATCTGAATAAGATTGTGCAAATTTAGGGTCTAGTCTAATTTTATTTCCTCCTGAAGCGGATACTAAGAAACTAAGAGAAAAATTCTTATACCTAAATGTATTAGAAAATCCAGCTGTTTTAGTAGGCTCTATACTTCCTTCATATTTTAAATAGGAAGTGATATCATCTACATCTTGAAAATCTGCACCCGTAACACTATTCTCTTCATTTCCTGGATCTTCAGGTAAATTATAGGTAGGCAAACCTCTATCGTCTAAGCCTGTAAATTCAAAAGAAAATAATGATTGTCGTGGATAACCCACCACATTACCTCCTGTTTGATCTACTAAATCTAAAACATTAGGTTTGTTTTCTAAGGCTGTAATCTTTTGTTCTAATGTTGAAAAATTAAGTGTAGAAGACCAACTAAAATTAGGCGTACTAATTGGTTTAACTGTTAAAGAAACTTCAATTCCTTTCGTTTCCATATCAGAATTATTTCCTTGTTTAATGAACTCTCCACCAATACCTGATGATCGCACAAAATCTATTAAATCAAATCCTTTACGTTGATATACATCAGCGGTAAAAAGTATTTTATTATCGTACATTCCAAAATCTAAACCCAGATTAGTTTCATATTGCTTTTCCCATGTTAATTCTGAATTTTGTAATTCCTCAATATTTAAATAACGTTCGCGAGAATCAAAATTTAATCTATTCGTAACATCATTTCTGAAAATAGCTAAAGAATTAGTTGCTGGCCCGGCTGTAGCTGTAAGTCCATAAGAGCCACGAAGACTCAATGAATTTAAAAAATCTACATTTTCTAAAAAGCTTTCATTTTTCACATTCCACTTCCCACTAACCGTTCCTGTGGGCAACCAACGCGAAGATTTACTTCTGCCTTGTCTATTAGATCCATCATAACGGCCTGTTAATGATACTATATATCTACTATCATAAGCATAGGTTAACTTTGAAAAAATACCTAAAGTTCGCTCCTTTTCACTTTCAATACCAAAATAGTCAGTTGCTTCTCCTAAGGTTTTTGAAAATATACCAGGATCTGTAAAAGGAGTTAAGCCCCTATCGTACTGAAGTCCGTACCCTATAAAATAATCTTCTTCTCTATCAATATACCGAAGTTCTTGCCCTAACAAACCACTAACTTCATGCTTTTGATTAAATGTATTTGTATAGCTTAAACTATTTCTAACATAATAATTTGTAAGCTCATTACTCGTATTTCTATAAATACCACCTTCTGGCAATACAGATATTGGAGGCGCAGTAGGATTGTCTGGATCTGTATATAAAAAAACATTAGTATTACGTACTATAGTGGTCTCTTGTGATCTATAAGCTGATGCCACATTAGAATTTTCCGTAATATTATGATCTCTATCTGATACTACATAACGCAAAGACCCCAAGAAATCATAATTCAAATTCTTAGTTATTTTATAATTTCCTTCCAATTGAAAACTAATATCCTTTACTTTTAATTCTATAGCATTATTTTCTAATTCATTAAAAATATTAATAGGAGCCCAATTAGCCCTATAATACTCAAGATTTCCATCCGTATCTCTAGGCCTAAGTGTTCTATTTGTTGAAAGTGCATAATTAAAAGGATTTATATCGAATACTCTTGACACACTTCCTCTAAAACTATCTTCTTCTCTATTAAATGTACCCGGTGCATTTTGATTTCTAATTGCCCCATTTGAACCCAAAGTAAGCTTAAATTTCTCTGACAAATAATACGTATTCTTAACCTTATACGTAAGCCTATTAACCTTATCTGCTATCGTCCAACCTGGGTCATTAAAGAAACTTAAAGACGTATAAAAACTATTATTCTCCCCACCTCCAGAAAAACTTAGGGTATGATTTTGCGTCATAGACGATCTAAACAATTGCTTAAACCAATCCGTATTGGCTTGTTCATATTGTTGCAAAAACTGATTTCTTCCTTCAATTGTGTTCTCTACACCAAACTGACCACTACTAGAATCGTATTCATTTAATTGCTGTGCAAGAATGGTGTAAATACCACCATTTCTATTTTGTGCCACCGTTGGAAAATCTAAGAAACCTTTTTCATCTAACTCTTGAAAAATACTAACCGTTTCTTTAGAATTTAAAATATCGTAATTACCATATCTTGGAATATCCCTAACAGTTTGCTCCAACGTATAATTAACTTTTAACTTAGCCCCTCTCTTTCCTCCTTTGGTTGTAATTACTATAACGCCATTTAAAGCGCGAGCACCATAAAGTGAAGTTGCAGAAGCATCTTTTAGAATATCAATTTTATCAATATCATTTGCATTTAGTCCTGATATGGAAGAGCTTATTAAAGTTGATGCATCACCAGATATTAAAGCATCGAAATCGGTATTTACAATATCTTCTTGTATCACGCCATCAATTACCCATAGAGGTCTTGTATCGCCAAAAACCGATGAAGCTCCACGGATAGTAACCTTAGGGCCCGAACCAAAGGTTCCTGTTACATTCTGTATATTCACTCCCGCAGCTCTACCTTCTAACATCTGACTGACATCAACTAAGCCGTCAATTTTTAGGTCTTGAGACACAATAGAACTGGAAGCCCCTGTAAATATCCTTTTTGAGGTTTTATCATAACCAGACACTACTACTTCCTGTAATGCTGCAACATCTTCCTCTAAAGATATAGATATTGGTTTTTCATCTTTAATAGTTACCTCTTTACTTTTAAAGCCTAAACCTTTAAATAATAAGATATCTCCTTTAGATGCTGTAATGGAAAAATTACCATCAAAATCTGTAATTGTCCCTTTCGTTGTGTTTTTTATTAAAATAGAAATTCCCAAAAGTGGAATCCCATCTTCATCTAAAACATTTCCTTCAAGATTAAAATTATCTTGCAAGATAATTGCACTGGGTATTTTAGGTTTTTCACGTTTTAGAATAATTTGTTTACCTAAAATCTGATACGATATATCTTTTCCTTTAAAGACAATGTCTAGTATATCTTCAACATACTTATCATTCACATCAATAGAAACAATAGCTTTCGAATTTATTTCAGAGGTTTTAAAAAAGAATTTAAATTCCGTTTTCTTTTTTATCTCTTTGAACAATTCTTGATACGTTACTTCGTTTAGATTTAAGGTGATTTTTGTATTCTGAGAATAAATACTAGCACTTATCCTACAAAGAGATAGAATAAGCATTATAGCCGTAAGTTTCATTTTCAAATCGAATTTAAATAGATTGCCCAGTTTATGGCAATTATTATATTGTTTTTTCATACTTTTAATATGATTTTAGAGATTTCGCGTTTTTAAAATTTTAAATGTGAATCGAGGGATGCTGAAACATCTCTCGATTTTTTTATTGACTTGTTTTATTTCATATTTTCAATTAACTATTTAAAGGGTTGATTATTATTTTCTGGTTTTTCATTTCAAAACTAAAGGGTACTGTATTCTTAAAAGTGTTTAGGACATCTTCAATAGATTCTAGATCAAATTGTCCTGTAAATTTTTCATTTATCAAAGCATCACAATGATTCTCTATGGAAACATCATAAAAGCGCTCTAATTTCTTTAAAATAGTTTCAAATTCTTCATTTTCAAAAACCAACACGCCATCCAACCAAGCGATACGACTTTGAACATCCACAAATGAAACTTCTCCCGGAGTATTGTTTGCATATTTAAATTGTTGGCCAGGCACTAAAATAAATTCATGTTCTGAATTTGAATTCACCCGTACAGAACCTTCAATGAGTGCTACATCATTTGCACTATCACTCTCATAAGAACTAATATTAAACTCGGTACCAAGAACCGTTGTTTGAAAATTTCTAGTACTGACAACAAATCTATTGTACTCATTCTTTTTAGCTACATCAAAATAAGCTTCTCCTTTTAATTCAACCGTGCGCTTGCTATCTTCCGTAAAAAAGGTAGGATATTTTAAAGATGATCCTGAATTCAAATGTACTCTAGTGCCATCCGAAAGAACGATCTCCATTCGCTTACCATAGGGCACATAAATTTCATTGAATTGATTGTTGGCCACCTCTCCGTGGTTTTCAGCATAATTATAAAGAATACTGTTCCCTTTTTGAACGGCAACAACCTCACCTTTTTTATTATATATTTTATTTGATTTGGATTCGTCCAGAGATTTTTTTTCCCCAGAACTAAGTTTTAAAACTATTTGACTAGAAACCTCTAATTGATTGCTATCATTAAAATTAAAGTACATTAAAATAGATAACCCTACTAAAAGACAAATACCCGCAGCTGCATATAAATAAGATAGATTTGACTCAAAAAAAGGCTTTTTAATTGTAGCATTATATTCAATTTTCTTCGCCAAGAATTTTTGAAAAGCCACATCTGAATCAAACTCTTGACTTTCTACTTCAAATAAATGATTAATTACAATGTATTTCTTTAACAGATTCACATTCTCAGAAACCTCTAATTTATCTTTGAATATAATAAGCTCACTAGGTGATAACGTATTGGTTAGAAATTTAGAAATTTCAATATTGTTTAACTGATTATTATTCATTTATAAGATGATTCTTTACACTAAGACTCAAAAATTATAGAATACCCTTAGTTTTATGTTAAGAAATTTCAAAAAAAGAGTTAAATTTAAAAAACCATTACACTATTAAAGAAAATAAACTGAAAAAAGAAGAACAATCATTAGGTATTAAAAACCTTAGAAAGGGTGATGACGAAGTATTTAGACTACTTTATAAACAACATTATAAAAAGTTATGTGCTTATACTTACGGACTTTCAAAAGATAAAATACTATCTGAAGATATTGTACAAAATGTTTTCTTTAACCTCTGGAAAAATAGAAAAAAAATTGAAATTACAAATTCATTAAATGCCTATTTATTTAAGGCATGCTATAATGAATTTATAGATACTTATAAAAAGAAACAAAAAAAGATTGATTATTTAGCTGAAATAAGAATTTCTGCGATGGATTTCTTTATTGAAGATACTATTGAAACTACGAATGAAGTTAAAATTACTTCCATCAAAAAAGCCATTGAAAAACTTCCTAATAAATGCAAAGAAGTATTTATTATGATAAAAATTGAAGGCCTAAAATATAAGGAAGTTGCCGACAATTTAAAAATATCGATAAAGACGGTTGAAGCACATATGTCTTTAGCACTAAGAAAAATTAAAGAGCAAATTTAATAGCTCTCTCATTGAAGTAAACTGTAAACTTAAAGCACACCAAAATCTACCATTTACCATTCATGTAAGTGGTTTTTTTTGCTTTAAAACTACAGACATCTGCATTTAAAAACAAGCAACATATACGTCTTATTGTAGACTTCCCCTTCTTAGGACACCTCTAATTTCGATAAATAATTATTATTTAGCCCAGATTTGATGAAGAATTTAAATTCTTCATCAAATCTGGGCATGAATTCTTTAGGTGATATATTACCTAAAGATTTATGCGGGTGATTAAAATTATAGTCTTCTCTCCAGTTGTCGCTTATTTTTTGAAGTTGATAAATGTCATTGAAATAATAGGCATCTAATATATCCTCCCTAAAGAAACGGTTAAATCGTTCTATATATCCATTTTGCATTGGCTTTCCCGGTTGGGTATATTTAATTTCTATAAAGTTCTTTTTACACCAGTTCATAAAAGTCTTAGAGATAAACTCCGGGCCATTATCACATCTTACATATTTGGGTATTCCTATTTCCTCTTTTAGGCATTCAAGAGTTTCTACAACAGCTCTTGCTGGATAAGAAAGTCCTGCGTCTATGCTAGAGCTTCCCGATTACAGTCGTCTATAACATTAAACACTCTGAGCTTTCTACCATCAGTAAGGGCATCGCTCATAAAATCCATACTCCAACACTCATTTAATGTTAAAGGTGTTTCTAAAGGTTGTTTTATACGTTTAACCAAACGTTTTTTATGTTTACGGCGCAGACTGAGTTTCATCTCACGGTACACACGTAACACTCGTTTTCTGTTCCATTTTAAGCCTTCACGACGGATCTTATAATAATATTCATCAAAACCTCTAGTTGGGTATGATTCCGCTAACGCTGTTAGCTTATCAATAACCTCACTATCATCTTTCTTACTTTGGTAATACCACATCGATCTACTCAGTCCTACAATATTACAGGCACGGATGATAGGAATTACAAACCTTTTGATGAGATACTTTACACGAACTCTCTTGTCGGAAGGCTTTAGAACTTTTTTGACAATACGTCTTTAAGCATCTTATTATCAAGACTCACATCAGCATACATCTGTTTAAGTTTATTGTTCTCTTCTTCAAGTTCTTTTAAACGTTTAAGCTGCTGTTGTTCCATACCGCCGTACTTCTTTCTCCAATAGTAGAAGGTGCTTTTGTCAATTCCTAATTCTCTAGATAAATCACCTACGGATCTTCCTTGTTCATTTTCCTTAAGAGCTTTAATAATCTGGCTCTCGCTAAATTTGCTGTTTTTCATTGTGACAGTTTGAATTTAAAGTTAGTAAATTCGAATTATAAACTGTCCTATTTTTAGGGAAGCCTACATTATCCCTTCTAGATACCAACTAAAAATTGACACAAAATAGGAAAAAGGAAGTCTTGAGCGGTGTTTAAGTATTAATAGAGTACATTAAAAACGAATTATGCGCTACAGGATTGTTCCAAGTCCTAAGAACATACTTGCACTTGAGTAATGATTTAATATTAGGTAGCGCTATACTCCCGTGTGCCTTGCAGAGGATACAATACTACACAAACCTTTATAAACAAAAAAAGTCCTCAATATTTCTATTGAGGACTTGATTAAAAAAAGGCGACGACCTACTCTCCCACTTGGTATAGCAGTACCATCGGCGCTGATAGGCTTAACTTCCCTGTTCGGAATGGTAAGGGGTGGACCCTATCGCCATGGTCACCTTAAATCTTTGTACTACACCTATGGTATAGCAACTAATATTGTTAACATATTAAAGGGACAAAATGGGTGGTATAACCACTCACATAAAACACTTGTATATAATTAAAGTAAGCTACGATTTACGGCTTATGTAATGTAAAAAGGAAGTCCGCCCCCTAATTAAAGGGGGCAAGTTGTGCAAGCCTATGGGCTATTAGTACTACTTGGCTACAGACATTACTGCCCTTCTACCTATAGCCTATCAACGTGGTCATCTCCCACGGCCCTTTAAAGAAATCTCATCTTGTGGCTGGTTTCGCGCTTATATGCTTTCAGCGCTTATCCAATCCCGACATAGCTACCCAGCAATGCTCCTGGCGGAACAACTGGTGCACCAGAGGTCAGTCCAACTCGGTCCTCTCGTACTAGAGTCAGATCCACGCAAATTTCTAACGCCCGCAGTAGATAGAGACCGAACTGTCTCACGACGTTCTGAACCCAGCTCGCGTGCCACTTTAATGGGCGAACAGCCCAACCCTTGGGACCTTCTCCAGCCCCAGGATGTGACGAGCCGACATCGAGGTGCCAAACCCCCCCGTCGATATGAGCTCTTGGGGGAGATCAGCCTGTTATCCCCGGCGTACCTTTTATCCTTTGAGCGATGGCCCTTCCATGCGGAACCACCGGATCACTATGCTCTTGTTTCCAACCTGTTCGGCCTGTATGCCTCTCAGTCAAGCACCCTTGTGCCATTGCACTCTACGTACGATTACCAACCGTACTGAGGGTACCTTTAGAAGCCTCCGTTACTCTTTTGGAGGCGACCACCCCAGTCAAACTACCCACCACGCACTGTTCCCTAGTGTTAGGGTTAGGCCCTAGATAAGCAAAGGCTGGTATTTCAACAATGACTCCACAACGCCTGGCGACGCCGCTTCAAAGTCTCCCAGCTATCCTACACATTACTTACCCAGAACCAATACGAAGCTATAGTAAAGGTGCACGGGGTCTTTTCGTCCCACTGCGGGTAACCGGCATCTTCACCGATACTACAATTTCACCGAGCTCATGGCCGAGACAGTGTCCAGATCGTTGCACCATTCGTGCAGGTCGGAACTTACCCGACAAGGAATTTCGCTACCTTAGGACCGTTATAGTTACGGCCGCCGTTTCTGGGGCTTCAATTCAATGCTTCGCCGAAACTAACATCTCCTCTTAACCTTCCAGCACCGGGCAGGTGTCAGGCCCTATACTTCATCTTTCGATTTTGCAGAGCCCTGTGTTTTTGATAAACAGTCGCCTGGACCTCTTCACTGCGGCCCTCCTAAAAGGAGGGCGACCCTTCTCCCGAAGTTACGGGTCTATTTTGCCTAGTTCCTTAGCCATGAATCTCTCGAGCGCCTTAGAATACTCATCCCAACCACCTGTGTCGGTTTACGGTACGGGCTGCTTCACTTGTTTTTCTCGGAGGATGTTACGCTGGATTATCGACGCAGCCGAAGCTTTATCGTACTATCGGGGTGTCACCACTCCCTTCAACGCGCTATTCCGTCAGCGCGCACCAACACCACATCCCCGTCACTTTTAGCGTGAGCAGGTAGCAGAATATTAACTGCTTGTCCATCCACTACCCCTTTCGGGTTCGCGTTAGGTCCCGACTGACCCCCAGCTGATTAGCATAGCTGGGGAAACCTTGGTCTTTCGGCGTGCGGGTTTCTCGCCCGCATTATCGTTACTTATGCCTACATTTTCGTTTCTATGCGTTCCAGCAACCCTTACAGATCACCTTCAACACCCATAGAATGCTCCCCTACCCCTCTGTACCGAGTACAGAAGCCATAGCTTCGGTGGTATACTTATGCCCGATTATTATCCATGCGGAATCGCTCGACCAGTGAGCTGTTACGCACTCTTTAAATGAATGGCTGCTTCCAAGCCAACATCCTGGCTGTCAATGCAATTCCACCGCGTTATATCAACTTAGTATACACTTGGGGACCTTAGCTGATGGTCCGGGTTCTTTCCCTCTCGGACATGGACCTTAGCACCCATGCCCTCACTGCTGTGAAACATTTTATAGCATTCGGAGTTTGTCAGGAATTGGTAGGCGGTGAAGCCCCCGCATCCAATCAGTAGCTCTACCTCTATAAAACTATCACAACGCTGCACCTAAATGCATTTCGGGGAGTACGAGCTATTTCCGAGTTTGATTGGCCTTTCACCCCTACCCACAGGTCATCCCAAGACTTTTCAACGTCAACGGGTTCGGTCCTCCACTTTGGGTTAACAAAGCTTCAACCTGCCCATGGGTAGATCACACGGTTTCGCGTCTACTACTACTAACTATGGCGCCCTATTCAGACTCGCTTTCGCTACGGCTCCGATCCTTAAAATCTTAACCTTGCTAGTAAAAGTAACTCGTAGGCTCATTATGCAAAAGGCACGCCGTCACCCCTAAAGGCTCCGACCGCTTGTAAGCGTATGGTTTCAGGATCTTTTTCACTCCGTTATTCACGGTTCTTTTCACCTTTCCCTCACGGTACTGGTTCACTATCGGTCTCTCAGGAGTATTTAGCCTTACCGGATGGTCCCGGCAAATTCATACAAGGTTTCACGTGCCCCGCACTACTCAGGATACCACTATCAATAACGTCCTTTACTTATACCGGGCTATCACCGTCTTCGGCCTATCTTTCCAAATAGTTCTAATTCATCGCGCATCAAATATCGTGGTCCTACAACCCCAGCATTGCCGAAACAATACTGGTTTGGGCTAATCCGCGTTCGCTCGCCACTACTAACGGAATCACTTTTGTTTTCTCCTCCTCCGGCTACTTAGATGTTTCAGTTCACCGGGTTTGCTTGATCTTACGATCACGACTGGCCTTCAACCAGACAGGTTGCCCCATTCGGATATCCGCGGATCACAAGTTGTGTGCACCTCCCCGCAGCTTTTCGCAGCTTATCACGTCCTTCATCGCCTCTGAGAGCCTAGGCATCCCCCATACGCCCTTTTCTAGCTTGTCACTAGTCCTTTTTATTCTATTATATAAATTACTACTGTATAAATACAGCAGTACCTCTATCGTACTTTACTCTATTTTTAAATTTGTGTTTTCTTGTGATTACAATATCCCTGAAGATAATTGTAATTCACTTTGTCCCAATATGTCAATGAACTTTCGGTGATTCACCATGACAATAAAATTATCAATGATTCCTCCTCAATACTGAAGATATAAATATCTCCAGGCATTGCCTGGTGGAGAATATCGGAGTCGAACCGATGACCTCCTGCGTGCAAGGCAGGCGCTCTAGCCAGCTGAGCTAATCCCCCGTCTTTTAGTGATCAGTTAACAGTTATTAGTTAACAGTACTTATAACGGCTATACTCAACCTCTAAAATTTCCTTTCAAGTGATACTAATTTAAATTAGTATCCTCAATTTTAATGAACGTATCTTGATTAAATAAATAACCAAACTTTAAGCTTGTAGTCTCAGGCAGACTCGAACTGCCGACCTCTACATTATCAGTGTAGCGCTCTAACCAGCTGAGCTATGAGACTCTCACTTAGCGAATCCTTTAACAGACTCTATCAATATTATAATAACATAATTATAAGACAGCAATTTGAACAATTAATAACTTAAAAATACAAGGACTAGAACTCTTTCGTATTTTATCATTGAGATGTTTTTCTCTAGAAAGGAGGTGTTCCAGCCGCACCTTCCGGTACGGCTACCTTGTTACGACTTAGCCCTAGTTACCGATCTTGCCCTAGGCCGCTCCTTACGGTGACGGACTTCAGGCACTCCCGGCTTCCATGGCTTGACGGGCGGTGTGTACAAGGCCCGGGAACGTATTCACCGGATCATGGCTGATATCCGATTACTAGCGATTCCAGCTTCACGGGGTCGAGTTGCAGACCCCGATCCGAACTGTGACCGGTTTTATAGATTCGCTCTCTGTTGCCAGATGGCTGCTCTCTGTACCGGCCATTGTAGCACGTGTGTGGCCCAGGACGTAAGGGCCGTGATGATTTGACGTCATCCCCACCTTCCTCACGGTTTGCACCGGCAGTCTCGTTAGAGTCCCCATCATTACATGCTGGCAACTAACGACAGGGGTTGCGCTCGTTATAGGACTTAACCTGACACCTCACGGCACGAGCTGACGACAACCATGCAGCACCTTGTAAATTGTCCGAAGAAAAGTCTATCTCTAAACCTGTCAATCTACATTTAAGCCCTGGTAAGGTTCCTCGCGTATCATCGAATTAAACCACATGCTCCACCGCTTGTGCGGGCCCCCGTCAATTCCTTTGAGTTTCATTCTTGCGAACGTACTCCCCAGGTGGGATACTTATCACTTTCGCTTGGCCGCTCAGTCCGAAAACCGAACAGCTAGTATCCATCGTTTACGGCGTGGACTACCAGGGTATCTAATCCTGTTCGCTACCCACGCTTTCGTCCATCAGCGTCAGTGTATAGTTAGTGACCTGCCTTCGCAATCGGTATTCTAAGTAATATCTATGCATTTCACCGCTACACTACTTATTCTAGCCACTTCACTATAACTCAAGACCGCCAGTATCAAAGGCAGTGCATACGGTTGAGCCGCAGCATTTCACCTCTGACTTAACAGCCCGCCTACGGACCCTTTAAACCCAATAATTCCGGATAACGCTCGGACCCTCCGTATTACCGCGGCTGCTGGCACGGAGTTAGCCGGTCCTTATTCTTACAGTACCGTCATCAATCTACACGTAGATCTTATTCTTCCTGTATAAAAGTAGTTTACAACCCATAGGGCAGTCTTCCTACACGCGGCATGGCTGGATCAGACTTCCGTCCATTGTCCAATATTCCTCACTGCTGCCTCCCGTAGGAGTCTGGTCCGTGTCTCAGTACCAGTGTGGGGGATCTCCCTCTCAGGACCCCTACCCATCGAAGTCTTGGTGTGCCGTTACCACACCAACTAACTAATGGGACGCATGCTCATCTCTTACCGTAACCTTTAATATATAAGTGATGCCACTCATATACCACATAAGATATTAATCCAAATTTCTCTGGGCTATCCCTTAGTAAGAGGTAGATTGCATACGCGTTGCGCACCCGTGCGCCGGTCGTCAGCGGAGCAAGCTCCCTGTTACCCCTCGACTTGCATGTGTTAGGCCTGCCGCTAGCGTTCATCCTGAGCCAGGATCAAACTCTTCATCGTTGTTTTGTAAATATTATATAACATCCTAAACCAACAATAAAATCATCCGAATCCTAGCCCTTAATATTCTTTAAGCTAATTCTTTAATTCAATTTATTTAATTACCGTTTCCAGTAATTAAACGCTGTCTTACAATATGTCAATGAACTTTTATTTCGTATTCTTATCCGCTTACCTCAGTATCGTTGTTTCCCTAAGCGGCTGCAAATATACACCCTCTTTTGAAACCTACAAGCGTTTTGATAAAGTTTTTTTAATAAAATTTAAAACCTTTTCTCATCACCCACTATAACAATACGTTACGCCTGAAAATAAATGTGATTTAATTAAAAACAATTGCAATAGATAGCATCCTTTATTAAAACACCACCTACTCAAAGAAACCTATCTTAACTAAAAAAGTTCCAAACCACTCCAAAGCGCACAATAAAATCACGATATGGGTAGTCTGGTGCAGAAAAGTAATTATAATCACTAAAGGAAGAATTGAAATGCTCTGCCTTTAAATAAATGCGGGTTTGCTGCACTTTAGCATTAATAAAAAAATCTAATAGCGGAAAACCCCCTAAACTTTGGTTATTCTGTATATACAACTCCCCCAGTAAAGGATTATATGAATTCATATTATAGGACGTAAAATACTTAAAGGTAATCCCAGTTTGCAAAAACATTGCTTTCTTAAATACTTCCTTTGAATAATACAAGGTGTTTCTAGTTGTAAACTGTGGCACATTAAGAATGTCATTACTTTGAGACACCGTTTGATACATCACAGTATTATCTAATGCAAAATTACCTAGTTTAAACTCCTTAGCATACTTCACCTTTATATAATTGATACTACTGGCTTCTTGAAAAGGTTTAATATATTGATTTTCACTCTCATCATCTACTATTGTTACGGATGGATCAACAGCAAAATAAGAATAGTTATCTAAAGTCGTGAATTTAGCGGATATACCTCCAAGCAACTTAGAATCAATAGCAACCTGTAAACTATTTGTCTTTGTCTTTTCAAAAATATTTGAATTATCCCAGTTGTAATTACTATAGTCACTTTGATATAATAGATAATTAAAATTTGGCATTCTAGAAGAGGAATGCAGCTTTGCACTTAAAGACATATTCTCACCTATGGTATAACTTGCTTCCGCATTAAGAATAGACCCTGTTAAATCGCCCGTAAGGTTATAAGCGAAGTCCCCTTTTAAATTAAAACCTTTTATCCGTTTCTGATAATTAGCGCCAATTGAAATTTCATCTCCTTTGAGCTGAGACCTCAAGGTCTGCTCATCTGTAATAAGTATACTATTAAAGGAGTAATTATAATTAAATATATTTAAGTTTGCCTTTAACCTCCCTAGTGTAGTATTATAAAACTCCGCACTAAATTGATTATAGAAAGATCGCAAGCGCGCCCTATCTGAAAGATCTGTAGCCACGAACGCATCACCGAAATAATCATTTTGATCATCTTGAGAAAACTGATAATACTTGGTTTCATAATTAAATTGATGCCCTAGAGCTAAAGAAGTCTTTTCTATTGCACTGGAATCACTATCTTTTTTAATTAATTTATATTGATTTTCAAAAAAATATCTTTTCCCTAGAATTTTACTTTCTGCATCTGTAAAATTCACATCAATCCTAGACCTATCCGTAAAATCTGAATCTCCAGATTCAAATTGAGTTGCAACATCCTCGACACCACCATCCTCTTCATTGATCAAATCTTGCGCAGCAATATGCCCCCTAAAGGAATATCTTTTATTTTCACTTAAGTAATTAGCACTTGTTCTAAAATTACCCGACTCGGCTTCACTATTATTATATTTTCCATAAGACCTAAACCCTTTATATGCAATAGCGTAATTAAAACGTTTAGATAAATTAAAAGTCAAAAGAATATCTAAAAATTGACCTTCTTCAAAAACAGTTTTAAACATGATTTCTGTCATCGGAGTAGGAACATTGTAATAATTAATATCCTCCATCTCCAGGTAATTATAGTTTTTAGCCATGGCCCCTAGTTTCGGATAGAAAAAATTAGGTTCAAAATTATAGGCTAAATTATTATAGGGTTGCCCCATATTAGGAAAAGGCAATAATTCAAAATTGTCTTTTCTAATATAATTATATTTATAATCTTTTTTTATGGATAGCGTAGTATCTACATAAGTAGTATCCCTATAGTAAGAGATAATCTTATAATCCCCAATAACAGGTTCATACTCCACCTTACTAGTATCTATTTTTTTATCTAAATTTTTATCAGCTTTTGGCAGCGGTCTTGCCTCTTTGGATTTTGGAATTGAATCTTGCTGACTTGAAACAAAATTTGAACTTAACACAATAAATAATAATATTATATATCTCATTGAAAAACACTTATCGAAACAAAGGTAATTTTTTAAGTTTTAATAAAATGTGAAAGTTTTGATTATAGCTATCCGTGTATTAATTTTACTCATTATTAGACTTAATAACGAACCTGGACAAAATGCTTAAAAATTTCCACATCTCAAAAAATGAAATAGGCACTGATGAGGCCGGTCGCGGCTGTCTTGCAGGACCCGTTACTGCCGCTGCAGTGGTGCTTCCTGAGAAATTTACAAACATCTTATTAAACGACTCAAAGAAATTATCAGAAATTAAACGGTTTACTTTAAAACCAATTATTGAAGAACTCGCATTATCCTTCGCCGTTACACACATTGAACCACTGGTTATTGATGACATTAATATTTTAAATGCTTCTATACTAGCGATGCAAAAATCTGTTTTAAAACTAGATACTACTGCTAGGCACATTATCGTTGATGGCAATCGGTTTAAACCTATGGAAAACTACTCTTATGATTGCATTATTAAAGGAGACGGGAAGTATATGAGCATCGCAGCAGCATCCATCCTAGCGAAAACCTATAGAGATGAAGTTATGAATGTTCTTCACGAAGAATTCCCCATGTATAATTGGAAACAAAACAAAGGGTATCCTACCAAAGAACATAGAGCCGCAATTAGAAAATATGGCATCACTAAATATCATAGAAAGAGCTTTAGACAGCTCCCCGAACAACTTAAAATTAATATATAACCTCGCTTTTTTTATATCACTGTTTTAGCTTTAAATTTGTAAAAAAGCTACGTTTATGAAATTGAAAGTCTGTGTTTTCATTATTATGGTATTTCTAAGTTGCAAAAAAGAAGCAAACACATCACCTTCTCTTCTTAAACATATTCCACAAAATGCAGCAATACTGATTAAGATCAATGATTTTGACCTTTTTACTAGTGATTTAAAAAACAATAGCTTTCTTAAAGAATATCAGAAAACTCCCCACTACCAAGAATCTTTTGAATACTTAAAATTATTATCCTACTTGAAGCCTAGCGAAGAAAGCATCATCAGTTTTATAGCAGTAGGCAAAGGAAAATTAGATTACTTTTTCAAAACCAAAACCTCGACAGCTTTACTGAATTTAAGCGGTATTAAAAATAAGACCATAGAAGAATTAACTTACGAAAGCTATAGCTTTACCAAAGCTACTATTGAAGATCAAATAACCTATATATACAAGGACAGTGATTATACTTTTATCTCTTCTTCGCAATTATTGATTGAAAACCTTATTAGAACACAAGAGTTCCCTGAAACTGATTCGAAATTAAGGAAGCTCTATGACTCGAGTAGTAAAAATAAATCAGCAACTTTCTTTTTTAACACCAAATACTGTAAAGAACTCACTGCTTCACTCAAAGAAGCAAACAAATTTGATCTTTCTGAATTTTCTGATTGGATTTCTTTAGATGCTATTATCAAACAAAACGAATTAAAGCTAACTGGAATAAGCTTATGCAACGAAGGTAGTCCTACAAAATTTGCATCGTTATTTTCTAATGTTAGTCCCATGGTAAACCAGACGCAATTTTACGCACCAATAAACGCTCAATATATTACATCATACACCTTCAAGAACTTTGAGAATTACTACAAGAATCAACAAAAATACCTAGAAGCCTTACCTAAAAAAGACACCACATTTCAGGCAGTCCAAGAATTAGGAATTATAGGACTATCAAATGAAAAAGTAGTGGTATTGCAAACTTTGGATGCTGAACATCTCGTTGCTATTCTTAATCTGAATTCTAATGAAACGATTAATTACCAAGGAAACGAAATATTAAAACTTACTGATGACACTTTTTTAGCTGCTTTCAAAGCTATCCTTCCTGACTTTAAAACAAATTATGTAACAATACTGGAAGAAGTATTAGTTTTTTCTGAGCATCTAGCACCACTTCAAAATACGATTAGCAATTATAAAAATGAAGCAACTTTTGACAAATCTGAAGTTTATAGTAGTGCGAAAAGTAGTATTGCAGATGCCTCAAATATTTTATTTATTTCTTCTCCAGAAGGAATAGATAAATACCGTCAAAATGAAATAAAAGAAGATATGGTTAAAAAAATCGATGCCATAGATTTTACGAACCAGATAGTTGTGGGTCAATTAGTTTCTGATAAAGGTTTTTTCCATTCAAGCATTGTATTAAAAAAAATAACTGAAAAAACAGAAAGTAATTTAACCGCACCGTTATTCACTATTCAACTTGACAACAATATTGCGACACAACCACAATTTGTAGAAAATCATTTAACCAAGAAAAAAGAGATCATTGTCCAGGACGTCAACAATATTCTTTACCTAATTTCAACAGAAGGAAAAGTATTATGGAAAAAACAATTGGGCGGCAAAATTAAAGGGGAAATTTCCCAAGTGGATTTATACAAAAATGGACGTTTACAATTGGCCTTTACAACAGACAATCAGTTTTTAATCTTAGATAGGAACGGAGTTATCGTAAAACCTTTTGATATGAGCTTTGATTCTGCTGAATTGAATAGCCTTTCTGTATTTGATTATGACAATACTAGAAATTATCGTTTTGTAATCACTGAGAAGTCCAAAATAAGAATGTTCGATGCCACAGGAAAAGCTGTTGAAGGTTTTAATTTCAAGGGTAACAACAAAACGATTACCAAAGCCCCAAAACATTTTAGATTTGACAGAAAGGACTATATCGTTTTTCCTGAAGAAGATGGAACCCTACGCATCATTAGCCGTGTGGGAACGGATCGCGTTACCGTAAAAGAAAAAATTGATTTCTCCGATAACGAAGTCTATAATTATAAAAACAAATTTACCCTTACTGACAATAAAGGAATGCTGTATCAAATTAGCGAAAAGGGAACTATTGAAAAAAGTAATTTGAAGCTCAACAAAGATCACGGAATCTTCGCAACCAAAAATACTTTGGCGGTTATGAATGAAAATACATTAACGGTAAAAGATAAAAAAATAGATCTTGAACTCGGGCTATATTCAAAACCACAAATTTTTTATAACAACGATAAAATTTACGTGAGTGTAACAGACTTACAGAACCAGAAAATATATTTATTTGACAGTAATTTAAAATCGATTCAGAATTTTCCTGTGTATGGAAACTCCGCTATAGCCCTAGGGGATATAGATAACGACAAAAAATTAGAACTTGTTGCTAAAGATTTAGAGAATTCACTAATTGTTTATCGCATCAATTAATCTTATAAAATAAGTTAGTTATACAAATTCGCCATCCATCCATACAAGTTATTACCTAACTAGGTATTACATTTTCTATATTGTTTACAGAAACACTACAATAAAAGATTATGAAAAACCTGATAAGCGCATTACTAATAATCCTCTTATTCTCTTCAAACGTCTCTAGTCAAATTAACTGCAGCAGGTATTACCCGCTAGAGGAAGGGACTACCTTTCAATATACTTCTACAAATAAAAAAGGAAAAATTGAAAGTACCGCAGATTACAAGATTTCAAAAGTAGACAACACAACAGGAACTACGGTTGCAGAAATGACAATTAACTTAAGTGATCACAAAGGAAAAGAAATTATGTCATCTAGCTACCACATTTCTTGTTCAGATACAGGGATAAAAATTGATTTTCAGTCTTTGATGCCAGGTGATATGCTGAAACAATACCAAGAAATGGATCTTGATGTAGCTCTAACAGGCACAGACATAGAATTACCAAATGACTTAACAATAGGACAAGAACTCACCGACGCCAATGTTACCATGAATATAAGTATGGCGGGCATGAATATGAAGACCATTGTAAATATGATGAACCGTAAAGTAGAAAAGAAAGAAAATGTAACAACATCTTCTGGCTCTTACGAATGCTTTGTAATCTATAGCGAGAATGAATCACAAGTAATGGGTATAAAAAAAACCTTCCCATCTAGGCTTTGGCTCGCAGAAGGTGTAGGAATGGTAAAACAAGAAAGTTATAAAAGTAATGGAGATTTAATAAGCGCTACAGCACTAACCAAATTTAACAACTAGTGATGCTTTTTTAGCACTTCCTAAAGAAACCGAGGTCTAAACCTCGGTTTCTTCTTGTATAAATTCTGCTTCAAAAAGCACAGAGAAGTGCTTCAAAAGTTTGTTTTTCACTTCTTCTATATCTACTTCTTTTTGCCCTAATTCTACATTTAAAGAAGTCACTGCTTTTCCTTTTATTCCACATGGAATCATGAGATCAAAATAGCCTAAATCTGCATTTACATTTAAAGCAAAGCCGTGCATGGTTACCCAGCGGCTTGCCCGGACACCCATAGCACAAATTTTACGTGCAAAAGGGGTTCCAACATCCAACCAAACTCCTGTTTCTCCTTTAGAGCGTTCTGCTTTAAGGCCATATTCTTGTAGTGTTAAAATAACCACCTCTTCTAAGAACCGAAGGTATTTATGAATGTCTGTGAAAAAATTATCTAAATCTAAAATAGGATATCCAACAATCTGTCCCGGACCATGATAGGTAATATCTCCTCCTCTATTAATCTTATAAAATGTAGCTCCTTTAATTGCTAATTGCGCTTCATCTATAAGAAGATTATCCATGTCCCCACTTTTACCTAAAGTATAGACATGCGGATGCTCTACAAAAAGTAAATAATTTGTAGTCTCAAGATTTAATTCTTCCCTCCTGTTTTTAATTTTAGTATCTATGATAGATTTAAAAAGTGTTTCTTGGTAATCCCAAGTTTCCTTATAATCTTTTAACCCTAGATCTTTATATATAACAAGCTTATTCATGCCTGCAAAGATACAAAGACCTAAATTATACAAAACTAATTATCGGGGTTATTTAAGATTACTAAAGCTGCTATTACACCTGGTACCCAACCGCAAAGGGTTAGCAAAAAAACAATAACAATAGAACCACAACCTTTACCAATTACAGCTAGGGGCGGAAAAAAAATGGCTAAAAGAACTCTCCAAATACTCATTTTGATTGATTTTGATTGATGAATGTACTGATTAGACGATAAAGCTAAATATATGTTACAGTATTTTCATAAAAATGATATTTAGCAACATTTACATTTTTTCAGATTGATGAATTGGAGCATTGTACTTATATTTGCAGCCTTAATAAGTAGAAAAATGCAACTCACAGAACAAGAGGTAATCCGAAGAGAGAAATTAACCAAATTAAGAGATCTAGGAATAGACCCTTATCCAGCTGCTTTATACCCAGTGGATACAACTTCAAAAAGTATTAAATCTGACTATAAAGAAGGTAAAAAGGTTATTGTTGCCGGGCGTTTGATGCGAAAAAAAATACAAGGAAAAGCTTCTTTTGCTGCATTACAAGATAGTGAAGGACGTGTACAATTGTATTTTAATAGAGATGAAATTTGTACTGAAGATGACCATTCGAAATACAATGAAATCTTCAAAAAGCTAACAGACTTAGGAGATATCATCGGAGTTGAAGGGGAGCTTTTTACTACTCAAGTAGGAGAAAAAACAGTTTTGGTAAAAGATTTTACCATTCTTTGTAAAGCATTACGTCCTTTACCTTTACCAAAAGTTGATCCAGATGGTAAAGTACATGATGAATTTAACGATCCTGAATTACGTTATCGCCAACGTTACGTAGATTTAATTGTTAACCCATCGGTAAAACAAACTTTTATTAAAAGAACAAAAATTACGAATAGTATTCGTCAGTTTTTTAACGATAGAGAATATTTAGAAGTAGAAACTCCTATTTTACAGCCTATACCAGGGGGTGCTTCTGCGCGCCCGTTCTTAACACATCACAATGCACTAAATATCCCATTATATTTACGTGTTGCTAATGAACTCTATTTAAAAAGACTTATCGTTGGTGGTTTTGATGGGGTTTATGAATTTTCTAAAGATTTTAGAAATGAAGGAATGGATCGTACCCACAATCCGGAATTCACTGTAATGGAGCTTTACGTTGCTTACAAAGATTATAACTGGATGATGGACATGACTGAGCAACTTTTAGAAAAAGTAGCTATAGATGCCAATGGAACATCAAAAGTACCTGTAGGTAAAAATGAAATAGAATTCAAAGCACCTTATCCAAGAGTGCCCATTCTCGGCGCTATAAAAGAACATACTGGTTACGATGTTGCTGGTATGGAAGAGGTTGAATTAAGAGGTGTTGCTAAAAAATTAGGTTTAGAAGTAGATGAAACCATGGGCATTGGAAAGCTTATTGATGAGATATTTGGTGAAAAATGTGAGCATCTTTATATACAGCCAACATTTATCACCGACTACCCAAAAGAGATGAGTCCACTTACCAAACAGCACAGAGATAATCCTGCACTTACAGAGCGTTTTGAGCTTATGGTTAATGGAAAAGAATTAGCGAATTGTTATTCGGAGTTAAACGACGCTATAGATCAAAGAGAGCGTTTTGAAGAGCAATTAAAATTATCAGCGAAAGGTGATGATGAAGCGATGTTTATAGATCAAGATTTTATTCGTGCTCTGGAATATGGTATGCCTCCTACTGCTGGTATTGGTATTGGTATTGACCGTTTGGTAATGCTAATGACTAATAATTCTTCAATACAAGAAGTTTTATTCTTTCCACAAATGAGACCAGAGAAAAAAGCTTTAGAACTTTCTGATAATGAAAAGATCATTTTCGAAATCTTAAAAAAGAAACAGGAAATGTCCTTAGCTGATCTTAAAGCTGAAGCAGATTTAAGTAATAAAGCTTGGGATAAAAGCATAAAAGCGCTAGGAAAAATGGGCGTATTAAAAGTTACCAAAACGGAAACTGATTTAATTGCAACGCTTAAAGAATAATAAAACACCTTAATTTATAATTAAAGGAAAGGACGTAAAACGCTCTTTCCTTTTTTTATGTTTAAAAACTATCATTAAGGTTTAAAACGAAACAAAGCCCTTGATAAATCAAGGGCTTTGAATCGACTAATTCCAATAACATACTTAAAAACTCATTTTTCGTAATAATTACTGTATATAACAAAGAGACACTTTAATTCTTAAAATATCGCATAATCCAACTATTATTAACAATATAACAGTAACAAGTTAAATTAATTAGTTTAAAATCAGACAATAAGATGTTTTATAGTTAATATTTAGACAGGGTAGATTAAGAAATCGTTAACGAAAATTTAATTTTTATTTTCGTTATTTGGGAAAGACTAAATAAACTATCATATAAAATGTTCAAAACCCTCATGAAGCGGACACTTCTTGTTTTCGCTATCGTAGGTTGTTTTTCTACAACCGAAGCTCAAATTTTCAAAAAGAAAAAAAATAAAACAGCACAAAAAAGTGATCAAAATAAACCTAAAAAAGGGGGCATTGAAGCTTACGAAAAAGTAATCACTAAAGAAGCAAAAACAGACAAAGGACTTTTTGATGTTCATGAAGTTGACAGCAAGTTCTTTTATGAAATTCCAGATTCTTTATTTAACAAAGAAATGTTAATGGTGAGCCGCATCTCCAAAACAGCAAATGGCTTAGGTTTTGGTGGCGGGAAAATTAACACCCAAGTACTTCGGTGGGAGAAGAAAGACAAAAAAGTAATTCTACGTGTTGTTTCCTATGATGTAGTTGCTTCAGATTCATTACCCGTACATGAAGCTGTTGTGAATTCTAATTTTGAACCCGTATTGTATTCTTTTGATATAAAAGCACTTAAAAAAGATTCTGTACACCCTGCAACGGTAATTGAAGTTGGTGACTTGTTTGAAAAAGATGTGAATGCTTTAGGAATGCCAGATGCTTATCGAAAAAGATTTAAAGTTTCTCGTTTAGATAGTGACCGAAGTTATATTGAATCTGTTAAGAGTTACCCTCAAAATATTGAAGCGAGACATGTGAAAACCTATATCGCAAGTGCAGCACCCTCTAATGGTGATTTAGGTTCTATTTCCATTGAGATTAATAACTCAATGATTTTACTTCCTGCCGAACCTATGAAAAGAAGGTATTTTGATGAACGTGTAGGTTGGTTTGCTCGTGGTCAAGTAGATTATGGTTTAGACGCTCAGGAAAGTAAGACCATTACATTTCTAGACCGCTGGAGACTTGAAGTGAAAGACGAAGATCTTGAAAAATTTAATAAAGGAGAACTTGTAACACCTAAAAAACAGATTGTATATTACATAGATCGTGCTACGCCAAAAGAATGGGTGCCTTTTATCAAGCAAGGTATTGAAGATTGGCAAGTAGCTTTTGAAGCTGCTGGTTTTAAAAATGCTATTATCGCAAAAGATCCACCAACTGCAGAAGAAGATCCTGAATGGTCTCCCGAAGATGTTCGGTATTCAGTTGTTCGGTATTTAGCTTCTCCCGTTCCTAATGCCAATGGCCCTCACGTAAGTGACCCTAGAACAGGCGAAATATTAGAATCAGACATCAACTGGTATCACAATGTTATGACCTTATTACGCAACTGGTACTTTGTACAAACGGCTGCAATAAACGAAGATGCTAGAGGCGTTAAGTTTAAAAATGAGGTAATGGGTAGATTAATTCGTTTTGTATCTTCTCATGAAGTAGGACACACTTTAGGATTACCACATAACATGGGGAGTAGTGTTGCGTATCCCGTAGACTCTTTACGTTCTGCTGCATTTACTAAAAAATACGGTACCGCACCTTCTATTATGGATTATGCTCGTTTTAATTATGTAGCACAACCAGGGGATGAAGGGGTTGCCTTAATGCCAGAGATCGGGATTTATGATAAATATGCTATTAGTTGGGGTTACCGACCAATTATGGATAAAGATGCTGAAGATGAAAAATCAATTCTTGACCAGTGGATATTAAAGCATTCAGGAGATCCTTTATACAGATTTGGTCATCAACAAGCAGGTGATGTGGTAGATCCTAGTTCTCAAACTGAAGATTTAGGGGACGATGCAGTAAAAGCAAGTACCTATGGAATTGCAAATTTAAAACGCATCGTACCAAATTTAGCAATTTGGATTGCGGAAGATGGTAAAAAGTATGATGATTTAGGTACGCTTTACGAGCAGGTATTATCGCAATACAACCGTTATATGGGCCATGTATCTAATAACATTGGCGGGGTTTATGAATATTATAAAACTTTTGACCAAGAAGGCGCTGTATATACACCAGTAGCTAAAGAACGTCAAAAAAACAGTTTAGCATTTGTTCAGAAAGAATTATTTATAACTCCTGAATGGCTATTGGATCAAAATATTTTTAATAAAATAGAATACTCTGGTTCTATTGAACGCTTGAGAGCTATACAAGTGAGAACTTTAGATAATATTTTAAGTCTTGGTAAAATAGCACGTATCATAGAAAACGAAACTATTAACGGTAAAGATGCTTATGCTTTAACCGATATGATGAAAGATTTAAGAACAGGAATCTGGTCTGAATTGCCAAGAGGAAGTAAAATTGACACCTACCGTAGAAATTTACAAAAAGCTCATATTGATCGTTTAGCCTATTTAATGACTGCAGAATCGCAAACGAAAAGCAGAAGATCTAGTCCGTATGTAAAATCTACACCGCTTAACACAAGCCAGTCAGACGTACGTTCTGTAGCTAGAGCAGAGTTGAACATTTTAAAACGTGCTATCAAAGCTGCTATTGGAAGAACATCTGATAGCATGAGCAAATATCACTTACAAGATGCTATTGTGCGTATTGATCAGGTTTTAGATCCTAAATAAAAAAGTTAAACTACTCAAATGCGGATTTGACCTATACAAATCTGCATTTGACAACATTGAAAGAAAAAAAAGGAAACAATTTCTTAGTTTTGAGTATCGCTTTAAACCCCCTGATTATGACCAAAAGAATACAGAGCATAGTTTATTTCGCAGTACTGATTGTTGCATGCCTAGTGTACACCGCTACAGACGAAGCTACTCATACTGATAGTGATTTCTCTAATACTAAAACTGAAATCATTCAAAAGAATACAATTTCCTTGAACAATTATTAATTAGAATACTACAATAACCTACTATATACTATAAAGGTGTGAATGAAAATTCACACCTTTTTTTATCCCTAATTTCACATATTGAAGACAGCTCGCTACAACATTCTATAGTTACGCCTACAATAATTAGATTTTGACAACAATGATTAAATTATTGTATGTATTTTCTTACATTTGCAATGTGTAAATGAAAATATTATGACCCAAAAACTTAAAAGCCTACTTTTCTTATCAGCCTTTATTCTTTGCTCACTGTTGTATTACACCCTTGAGGAACAGGATAAAAAAGATTCACTATCCAATAATGAGAACTTTGCTACCATGCAATTATCTGACATGGAAGATGCCGATAATTTGGAGCTAGAAGAATAATGAACTATAAAAACTAAACATTAGACATTAAAAACGACAGCCAGTAATTATATTACTGGCTTTTGTGTTAAATAAAAGTAAATTATTAAACCTTTTAGCTAAGAGCCAGTCAAAAGGTAAAGTAATTTAAATTTTTAAACATGAAAAAAGTAATAGGAGTTCTTGTGCTATTTATAGGAGTAAATGCCTTTGCACAGAAAAGAGAAATGAAGAATGAGATGACTCCAGATCAAATGGCTACATTGTCTACTAAAAAAATGACATTGGCCTTAGATTTAACAGAGAGTCAGCAAGCAAAAGTGTATGTATTACAATTAGAGAATGCTACGGAGCGCCAAGCAAAAATGAAGGCTCGTAAAGACGGTAGAGAAGATAAGTCAACTAAGCATCTAACTTCTGATCAACGTTATGAAATGCAATCTAAGATGTTAGACCAAAAAATTGAACAAAAAAAGAAACTGAAATCGGTTTTAACCAATGAACAATTTGAAAAGTGGGAAAAGATGCCTCATCATAGAAGAGGAGATCACCACAAAGGAAAGCACAAAAAAGGTGATAAAAAGGGCAACAAAAACAAGGAGCAAGATAATGATTAGGCCGTTTTTGTACGTTTAGTTCACTGTAAAAGCCGATAGCAATATCGGCTTTTCACATTTTAAGGCTTTAAGAATTTAGCAAACCATTTCCCAGAAGATTTTATAATTCTTTTTTGGGTCTCAAAATCCACATGTACGAGTCCAAACCTTGGCTTATACCCTTCTGCCCATTCAAAATTATCCATTAAGGTCCAAACAAAGTAACCATCGATCTTTAATCCTTTTTCCTTGGCTTTATACACTTGTTTTAAATACTGCTTAAAAAAGTTTCTTCGTTCAATATCGTTTACAAATCCATTGGTAACATTGTCTTCAAAAGCAGCTCCATTTTCGGTTATAATGATTTTTTTAACCCCTTCGTAGGCATTAAATTTTTTAATCATTTTATAAATACTCTTAGGGTATACCTCCCAATTCATAACGGTAGTTTGCACATTACGTTTTTTTGCATCCACAATTTTAGCACCTAAATAAGGTATAAAATAGCTATGTTTGACAACTTCCCGTGTATAGTTTTGAATACCCACAAAATCGAATTCAAAAACAGCATCTTCAAGATCTCCTGGTACTATATATTTTTTCAACTTTTTAAGCACTGGCGCCGAGTCAACAGGGTATCCTAAACCTAAAGAGGGCTCTATAAATAACCTATTCAGCAAAGCATCTGCTTTTTCTGCTGCGATAACATTTTTCTTTTTCTTATCAATAGGGGTAATATAAGAGCAACTAAATGTGGTACCGATAGTTGCTTCTGAAACTAATTCTCTTAAAATTTTTCCCCCTGCAGCTTGGCATAAAACGGCATGGTGTATGGAAGGTAAAAAATTATTTAAGCCCTTAAGTCCTGGCGCATGTACTCCTAGAAAATGACCTGCCCCTGTAAACACCATCGGTTCATTTAACACCATCCAATGCTTTACACGATCCCCAAAATTAGTAGCACAAACTCTTGAAAAATCCTCAAACCAAGTCACAATTTCTCTATTTGTCCAGCCTCCTTTATCTTGCAACACCTGCGGTAAATCCCAATGGTATAAAGTAATCCAAGGAATGATATTATGCTCCAAACAAAAATCAATGACTTCATTATAGAACTGTATTCCCTTATCACTTACTTCTCCTATGCCCTTAGGCAATATTCTAGACCAAGAGAGAGAAAACCTAAAATTAGGAATATTCATAGCTTTCATCAGTAAAATATCTTCCTTGTAACTATGATAAAAATTGCATGCAGTATTGCCTGTTTCATTTTTATGAATTACGCCAGATTTACTTGTGAAATTGTCCCAGATAGAAGGACTTTTATCATGTTTATCATGAGCTCCCTCTATTTGATATGCGGCCACAGAAACTCCCCAAACAAAATCTTCTCCGAACTTTTTACTCGTAAATTTAGTTTTTTTGGAAGTTTTATTCTTGGACATACTTAACGAGGCTTTAAATTTTCTAACAATACTTTATCGATGATTTCTTCGGTGATATCTGGATAATCAACAAGAACCCTAGTATCATCTGTTATCCATTTTCTAATACGTTTTAAATGCTTTTTCTTAAGGGATCTCATCACTGGGACTCCTAACTTTTTAAGGGCTGCAGCGTTACACTGTTGTTCATATTGCCCCTTCATAGGGATTACCAACAGCTTTTTATTTAAGAAAAGTGCTTCTGCCGGCGTTTCAAAACCAGCACCACACAAAACGCCTAAACTTGTAGCCATACTTGCAATAAACGCTTCGTTCGTTATAGGTTTAATAGTCACATTACCACTTTCTACTATTTTTTTATTGTGCTTTGAAAAAACCTCCCAAGTAGCATTGGACACTTTCGATAGCATTTTTAATATTTTATCATCACTATACGATGGAAGGTATACCGTATAATGGTTTTTTACTTCAACTTTTGCATTGCGAATGTCTTGGCGTATTACAGGAGTAAAAATACTAGGATTAAAATTGCTAAAATGAAATCCGTACTGCTTAGTAGTAGGTGCATATTTCCTAAGAATAAGATCTCCCAATGGATCTGGCTTTCGAGGTTTTGGGCTGCCTTTCATTAAAACTGCCGATTGGTGACTAACACTAATACAGGGCTTATTTTTTAATTTACACGCCCAAGCAGAAACTGGTTCAAAATCATTTATAATAAGGTCATAATCCTCTATCGGTAAGCTTTTTATTTCTTTCTGAAGTCTTCTTGAATTTGCTCTAATGTATGTTTTCCAAAGATCTACACCGCCCTTTTTTCCAAAGATAAAACTCAAGCCTTGAAACTGATATTTTACGGGATATGGAATATCAAGATCTCCTTGGGTTCCGCTTAATAAAATATCAAGCTCAATATCTTTCTTTAAAAGTATTGGAATAATATCACGGGCTCTACTTAAATGCCCGTTCCCTGTCCCTTGAATTGCATACAATACTTTCATTCCCTTTTGGATTTAATTGATCCCAACCAAATTAACGATAGTGCACGAATAAAAAAATTGTACCTCTATTTTATTTCAATTAAAATCTATATGCTCCTCCTTAAAAAAAATAACACTTTCAAAGATTATAAAACGAAAGGAGCTTCTTTACAAAAAGAGTTTAAGAATAGGTTATCTGATTGTTAACGAAAAAGAGAGGCAAAATTGCCTCTCTTTTTTTCTATGTTGTACTACGATGTTCTATTATCTTAATTCATCTACGATAGCTTCTAAAGCTTTAATAGTTGCATCTAAATCCTCATATGAAAGTGCATCATTTAGAAAATAACTTTCAAAAGCACTTGGTGGTAAATAGATACCATTTCTTAGCATCCCGTGAAAATACTTTTTAAATGTATCATTATTTCCCGCTGCTGATGATGCAAAATCTACTACAGGTGTATCCGTAAAATGCAGTGATATCATACTACCAAAACGGTTAATTTGATGTTTAATCCCATTATCTTTTAATACCTTTTCTAATCCTTTGTGCAGGTACGCCGTTTTATCTGCGAGACTTCTGAAAATATTTGGATTTGAATTCAAGGCTGTAAGCATGGCTAACCCAGCGCTCATTGCCAATGGGTTCCCACTTAATGTTCCTGCTTGATAAACGGGTCCATCTGGTGCTAATTTTGCCATAATTTCATTACGCGCGGCAAAAGCGCCTACTGGAAGTCCGCCTCCAATAACCTTTCCAAAGGTTACGATATCTGCATTGATTCCTAAAACCTCTTGGGCTCCTCCTTTTGCCAGGCGGAAACCCGTCATAACTTCATCAAAAATTAAAAGAATTCCTTCTTTTGTACAAAGCGCTCTTAAGCCTTTCATGAAATCTTCTTGGGGAATTATACATCCCATATTCCCTGCTACGGGCTCTATAATTATTGCTGCAATTTCTCTCTTATTAGCATCTACTAGCGCTTGTACGCTCTCTAGATCATTATAGTTCGCTAACAAAGTATCTTTAGCTGTACCTTGAGTTACCCCAGGACTATTGGGACTCCCAAAAGTAACTGCCCCACTACCCGCTTGAATTAAAAAAGAATCTGAATGCCCATGGTAACAACCCGAAAATTTGATGATTTTATCTTTTCCAGTATACCCTCTAGCCAGACGTACTGCACTCATACAAGCTTCAGTACCACTATTTACAAATCTAATTTTATCAATATTAGGAACCATAGAAACTGCTAGCTTCGCTAATTCCGTTTCTATTTCTGTTGGCATCCCAAAAGAGGTACCTTTTTTAGCTTTTTCAATTACTGCATTAATAACAGGTTCGTACGCATGTCCTAAAATTAACGGCCCCCATGATGCAATGTAATCTATAAATTTATTACCATCTTCATCTGTAAAATAAGCTCCTTTAGCTTCTTTTACAAAAATTGGTGTTCCGCCTACAGCCTTAAAAGCTCTAACTGGTGAATTTACACCCCCAGGAATATATTCTTGGGCTTCATCAAAAAGTTCACTACTTCTTTTATATAGCATGCTATTTTTTATTTTTTTACTGATTTCACTACCAGTTGTTGCCCAATAGCTAAAGAACTAGAGTTCATCTTATTTATTTTCATTAATTCTTCTACGGAAACAAAATACTTTCTTGAAATAGAATATAAAGTATCTCCTTTCTGAACGATATGCGTTTTATAATCGTAAGATTTTGGTTCTCTTTTAGTCACATAACCCTCATTCTGTACTAAAGTATCATACTTATGCAGATCGTATTGCTCAATGAACGAAATTATCTTACTTGGGTACTTTCTATCTGTAGCATAACCCGCTTGCTTAAGACCATGTGCCCAGCCTCTATAATCATCATTATCTAAATCAAAAAGAAAAGCATAACGTGCTCTTGATGTTAGAAAGATGCTATGATCCCTAAAAGAATACATGGGATGATTGTACTTTCTAAAACACTCTCCTTTTTCATCATCATCATGATAATCAAAATCGCCTTCCCAACCGGTATGACATTTTATTCCAAAATGATTATTGGTTTTTTTCACTAAAGTGCTTCGTCCATATCCACTTTCTAAGATACCTTGCGCCAAAGTAATACTCGCAGGTATCCCGTAAGCTTTCATTTCAAACTGAGCAATTTCAGAAAAAGTGTTTATATATTCTTGAACAGAATTTATAGGAAAATCTATAAATTTACCGGAATCTTCGGGGAGTACGTAAATATCTTTATCAGCTCCAGCAACCTCCGTAGGTTTTGTGTCTGATTTACTTACATAGCTGCCTGGTTTTTTTGAGTTAGAAGCTGTTTTTTTACTGGATTTACATCCCACAAAAAAGACAATAACTAATAGAAACGCTACCTTTTTTATCATAATTCTAGTAATGGTAAATTTTTATTCTTTAATACGTTATTCATTCCTGCAATACCCTGAAGGCCACCCGTGTGTATTGCTAAAATTTTTGTTCCAGGTTTAAATTGGTTATTTGCAATCAAATCTAAAATACCAAACATCATTTTACCTGTATAAATGGGGTCTAACGGAATGGATGTCTTTATTTTAAAATCGTTAATAAATGCTATTAACTCTTTTGAAATTTTCCCATATCCTCCAAAATTATAATTTGTTTCTAGATCCCAATTAGATTTCTTTACAAATTTACAAATATCTTTTTTTAGAAAATCACCTTTTAACGCAGGAAAACCCATAGTTGTCTGATGTTCTTTAGAGGAATTTATAATTCCTGAAATTGTACCTCCTGTACCCACGCACGTCGCAATCACATCAAAATCTGAATCTTTAGGGCTTAATATTTCTTCACAGCCCTGAACAGCTAGCTGATTTGTTCCTCCTTCTGGAATGCGAAAAAAAACGCCAAATTCCTTTTTTAAACGTACTATAGCCTCCAATTCTTCCTTAGCTCTATACCAATCTCTGGTCACAAACTTAAATCGCATACCGTTAGCATGTGCAAATTGTAAGGTAGGATTATCGTCCCACTTATTTTTAAGCTCTTCCCCTCTAATGATGCCCAGGGTTTTAAAACCATATTCTTTTCCTGCAAAAGCAGTTGCCGCGATATGATTGCTGTAAGCACCACCATAGGTAAGCAAGGTTTTTATGCCTAATTTCTCCGCTTCTTTTATATTGTACTTAAGTTTCCTGAATTTATTTCCTGAAATAAATGGGTGGAGTTGATCTTCTCTTTTTATGTAAAGAGTAATCTTTTTTTCTGTTAAAATAGGAAGTTCTACCTTTTGATTACTACTTACCACTAGTCCATTTTTTTTTGGATGATCAAAGATATTTAATAAAGCTGAATGCACTGCGCGCACTAGGATAATTTAAGTTTCTTTCGTTAGCATAAGCCTCACGTTCAAAACTAATATTCTTATACGCCTTATATGAATCTACATAACAAATACAACGAACACACCATTCTACTAAATAGAATACATAAAAGAATACCACTAATAATTCTAATTGCTGTTTCAAATGAATTTTTTCATGATTAATTAAAACGGTGTCATTCTTTAATGTAGCATCCTTTACAATAATAAAAGGCCAAAGTGTTAAACCCACATAATTCTTCACAAAAAAAAGTCTAGAAACTAAAATCATTCTCAGGTATTACAATCTATATTAGTAACGCTAAAAACGTGCCACAACTCTTTTTTATGACTTATAGCCAGAAGGAATGCTCGTTTTTAGTTTGATATTTAAATTAACGTTAAAAATTATTTTAAATTCTATATTCGGCAAAGAAGAATTAAATTTACACTAATCAGAAGTATTTCAATGAAAAAAATTATCCCCATAGAAGAAGGTGATTTTTACCTTTCGGAACAAGGATATAAAGTTTTTACCGAAAAGTATCACTTAAAGCGTGGTTACTGTTGCGAAAGTGGCTGCAGACATTGCCCTTATGGTTACAATTCTAAAACCAATAAGTACAATTAAACCAAGGAGTTTCGGCATGATTCTTGATGTTTACATTAGTCAGAATATATTAATAACCCTATAATAAAATTTGTTATGAAAACATTTAAAATTTTAGCGCTGCCTATTTTCGCGTTGCTGGTATTAAGTTCCTGTAGCTCCGTTCGCGTAATGGCAGATTATGATAAAAAAGCCGATTTCAATACGTACAACACTTATGCTTTTTACAAAACAGGAATTGATAAAGCTCAAATTTCTGATTTAGACAAAAAAAGAATTCTTTATGCTATTGAAGCAGAAATGAGTGCTAGAGGTTTTTCAAAATCTGAAAACCCAGATGTTTTAATTAGCATTTTCACCAAAGAAAGAGAACAAGTAGACATCTATAACAATTACTGGGGTGGTGGTTATGGTTGGGGCTGGAATCCATATTTCTGGGGAGGTGGCAATATGTATGGCAACCAAGTAAGCACACGCACAGAAGGCTCTTTATACATTGATTTAATTGATGCAAAAGACAAACAACTCGTTTGGCAAGGAAAAGGTGTAGGGTCATTATACCAAACAAAAAATATAGAAAAGAAAGAAGAACGAATTCAAAAATTCGTATCAGAAATATTGAAAGCTTATCCGCCAATGGCTTCCAAATAAAATAATCAAGTCCGCTATCTAGCGGACTTTTTTTTGTTAAAAATTAACTAAATGTCTTATTTTATATTTTCTTCTTAATGCTATTTAAATACATTTATTCTAAATCTATTTAAAAGATGTTTAAAATTCATAGCGTAATTTTTCTAATTGGTTTGACGCTTATAAGTGCTTGCAAGAACACAAAGACCAAAGAGCCAGCTACCACTACAGTTAGCACGACTTCGAAAAAAAATATCAAGGTTTATAATTATGATGAATTAGAACCTCTTCTACAAACACAATCAGATACTACATACATTATTAACTTTTGGGCAACTTGGTGTGCACCTTGCGTTAAAGAACTCCCCCATTTTAATGCCTATTACGAAAAGCATAAAAATGAAAAAATGAAAATGATCATGGTGAGTATGGATGACCCTAAAGAAATTGAAACCAGAATACTCCCTTTTATAAAAAAGAAGAAGATACAACAAGAAGTCGTTATTTTAGACGATCCTGATGCAAATACATGGATTGACAAAATAGACCCTCATTGGTCCGGAGCATTACCTTTTACCATACTATTCAATAAAAATAGTGCTTCCTATTTTGAGAAACCTTTTTCTAGTACTGAAGCATTGGAAAATGCCATTAAAAACAATTTACATTAAATACATAAATTCTAAAGATGAAAAATCAACTAAAAAAAGCAAGTAAATTTGCTTTATCTGCGCTCATACTCTTTTTAGCAGCTGCAAGCATCGAGAGTTGCAAAGACAAAAAAGAAAACCCACCTACTTCTGATCACACTTTAAATGAAGGACCTGATGGCAGGCAAGGACCGCCTCCTGGAGACAGAAAAGGTCCTCCTCCAGGTGATCGAAAAGGACCACCTCCAGGTGGTGGTGGATCTCCTGTTCAGACAGAAACACTAGAAGAACTAGGCGGGTACAAAATTGGAGAGAAAGCAAGCGATTTCTCTCTTAAGAATATTGATGGAGAAATGGTTTCTCTAAAAGACTTCAGCAGTGCAAAGGGATATATTGTGGTTTTCACGTGCAATGAATGCCCTTTTGCAAAAATGTATGAAGATCGTCTTATTGCTTTAAACAATACATATGCTCCAAAAGGCTACCCTGTGATTGCTATAAACTCAAACAATCCTGAAGATCATGATGGTGAGTCTTATGAGGATATGCAAACTAGAGCAAAAGAGAAAGGCTTTACCTATCCTTATGTAGTTGATACGGATCAGAAAATCCTTCCGCTATATGGAGCTGTAAGAACGCCTCATGTCTATTTATTAGATAAAGAGATGAACGTACAATATATTGGCGCTATTGATGATAATGCTAGAGATGCAGGACGTGTAAAAACCAAATATGTAGAAAATGCGATAGCAGCTCTAGAAAAAGGTGAGAAACCAAATCCTGATTTCACTAAAGCGATTGGCTGTCCTATAAAACACTAGTTGTAATACAAAATTTTAAAAGCGATGTTAAAAGAATATTCTTCTTTATCATCGCTTTTTTTCTGAAAGCAAGTCCACTAAAAGAATTTTAAAAATGAGTATCTTTAAGTCGAAATAAATGAGAATTATGTCTTACGAAAGCAATCCTATTTTAGATAAACTACCCGTACATTTAAGGCAATTTATAAAACCTCAGGATTATAGCGATTATACTGCCATCAATCAGGCTGTTTGGCGTTATGTGATGCGTAAAAACGTAGATTATTTAAGTAAAGTCGCTCATAAATCCTATTTAGAGGGACTCCAGAAAACAGGTATTTCAATTGATGATATTCCTAACATGTATGGAATGAACCGTATTCTACAAGAGATTGGTTGGGCTGCAGTTGCGGTTGATGGTTTTATTCCTCCTTCAGCATTTATGGAATTTCAAGCGTATAATGTCCTTGTCATTGCTTCAGACATTCGCCAATTAGAACATATTGAATACACTCCTGCACCAGATATAATCCATGAAGGTGCTGGGCATGCCCCAATCATTGCCAATCCTGAATACGCAGAATATTTAAGACGGTTTGGGGAGATTGGTTGTAAAGCTATTTCTAGTGCAAAGGACTATGAATTGTATGAAGCGGTACGGCACTTGTCAATTATTAAAGAAGCCCATGGCACACCACAAAATGAAATTGATACTGCTGAAAAACTAATTGAAGATTTGCAATTAACTATGGGAGAACCTAGTGAGATTGCACTGATCCGAAATTTACATTGGTGGACCGTAGAATATGGTTTGATTGGTACCGTAGAAAACCCTAAAATTTACGGCGCAGGTTTACTTTCTTCTATCGGGGAAAGCGCTTGGTGTATGACAGATGATGTTAAGAAAATTCCATATGCTATAGAAGCCGCACATACTTCTTTTGATATTACAAAACCACAACCTCAACTTTTTGTTACGCCTGACTTTGCTTATTTAAGTCAAGTATTAGAAGAATTTGCCAATACGATGGCCTTACGAAAAGGTGGCTTATCGGGAATTAAAAAATTGATTAATTCTAAAGAGCTAGGAACTATAGAATTAAGTACAGGAATTCAAATATCAGGAAATTTTGATTATGTTATCGAGTTCGAAAACAAAGCAGTATATTTTCAAACCACCGGAAAAACTGCGCTATCCTATCGTGAAAAAGAACTTGTAGGACACAGCATCAAGCACCATTCTAAAGGTTTTGGTTCACCTATAGGAAAGCTTAAAGGCATCAATTTAGCAATTGAAGACATGAGTCCAAGAGACTTAAAGGCATATAATATTTTTGAAGGACAAACCATTACGCTCGATTTTGAAGGAGGCATAAAGGTTCAGGGCGAAATTATAACCGGTACACGTAATTTACGGGGCGAAATTATTTTAATCACCTTTGATCATTGTACAGTAACTAATGGCGCTACTGTATTATTTAAACCAGAGTTCGGGTTATACCACATGGCGATTGGAGAAAATATTGTTTCCGCATTTAACGGTCCTGCAGATTTGGCTAGTTTTGATTTGATTACCCACAAGGTAACCAACACGACCATAAAGCCTATTAAAAGCGATAAAAGCATCTTGCTAGAGCAGTACTACCAACAAATAAGAGAATTTAGAGAAGGGAAGAATACTACTATTTCTAGGAATAAAGTTTTTCAAGAAGTGAAACATAATTTCCCAACGGACTGGTTGTTAGCTATTGAATTGTATGAATTAGCAAAATCTAATAACGATGTAGCGTTTGCAGCAGAAATTATAGCACATTTAGAAGAAGTAAAACAGAACAACCCAAGTGTGGGGCGTTTAATAGACGATGGATTGTTGTTAGTACATCAAAGTTTAGTGGTATAGCTTATCCTTTTATTAAATCTGGTAAATTATTATTTACGATTTCGCCTTTATACACTAAAGTCCATCCTAAAGAGTTGGTTAGCACGTAAAAATTAGAAAGCTCACTTAACAATCTGTTTTGTGCATTTGTTTTTAAGGCAGAATTTTCTACTTTTTTCATTAATGAAGCTTTTACATTCTTCTTGATCTTATTATAATCATTGGCGTTAAACTGATTTAAATAATCTGCAGTAACATCATAATACTCGAAATCTGGATTCAATTTTATTTCTGGTTCAGGGATACTTTTTATGAGCAGCGTTTTTGTTTCTTCATTGACTTCAAAATCTATTTTGCTCAAATCATAGGCAACGGTAACATCTGCATTGACCACGACCAAAGCCTTCTTCTCTGCAGTTATTAAAGGTCCAAAGAGCTGCTGTGAATCTTTATAATTGTATACCTCAGCAAAATGGCCCTCGGTTACAACTAGTTTAGATACATTTTTTATGGACTCTTGGATTAACATAGAGTTCTCTTTCAAGATAGATTTCTCTTTTGAGCTATCGGAACAAGAACGAAAAATAAATACGAATGCTAAAGCTACCACAGCTCCTATAATGATGTTTTTCATAGACTAAATTTCATAAATGGATATTCTTTCTCAAAATAAGCAATTTTATCCTTCAGCTTTGCTAAAAACTTCTGATGTTGCTCAGACGCTGCATTAAAAGGTTTATGTGCTAATCCTCTTTGAACAGCATCAATATCTTTCATCATACCAAAAACCTCTCCAGAGACCCAAACTTCTATAAATTTCTCCCAAATGTAATTTATAGCCACTGCGTTGGGGTGTACCATATCTTCTGCATAAAAACGATAATCACGAAGTTCATCCATCATGATCTCATAACTTGGAAAATATTCCTTTCCTTCTCCTGGGAAATTAATCACTCCATGTATCGCTGTAATTAAATGTGCTTTACTTTGCTGATTTTCAATAAATCCGTCCTTGATATGACGTACCGGTGAAACTGTTAAAATACATTGCACAGTACTATTAACGGTTCTAATAAGCGCAATAATTCGCGCTAAACTTTCCTGAATAGCACCAACAGAAAGTAACTCTTTATGAAACGCTGCCTGAGGAAATTTATGGCAATTGGCCACTATTTTTTCTGTGCTTAACTTTTTATACCCCCAAGCGGTACCTAACGTTAGTATAAGGTGTGACGCTTGTTTAAGTTGATGTAACGCAACCTTTAATCCTTTGTTTAAATTATCTAATAACGCTTCTTTAGTATTTGCTGATAGATCTGAATGTGCATCAAAACACTGCCACCTTTCATTCAAATAAAAAACATCATCCTCTGTATATTTCTCATCATGTATTGCTCTAAATACTAAATTTTCAATTGCTAGCGGATGGAATAAGATTCCGAATGGATTTTGAACCGATTGAAATTTAAAGTGCGATAATTTTGATCCAATATTTTCAACAAAACAAGACCCTAACAATACCAACTGACTGTTATAATCAATTTGATGTTTGGCTTTCGTTAAAGGTATTTGTGTTTGCAATTTCATTGTTAAAAAATAAAAAGACTTAGTACATACCCAAAGGTACACTACTAAGTCTTAATTTATATATTCTATTTAAGATGGACTTTAAATCTATTCTATATACACCTTTGCCTTCTCTAAAGCATCCATGATTCCTCCTGGGTTTTTACCCCCTGCTGTTGCAAAGAACGCTTGGCCGCCACCACCACCTTGAATAAGTTTCCCTAATTCACGTACTACGGTTACCGCACTTAACGCTTTCTTTTCTACTAGTTCTTTAGATATGTAACAAGACAATAAGGCTTTACCATCATTCTCAGCCGCTAACAACAAGAATAAATTATCTTTATTACTTCCTAGCTCAAAAGACAAATCTTTAATTCCTGCCGCATCTAAATCTACTTTCTTTGCCAGAAAATCAATCCCGTTTATGGTTTGAATTTCAGTAAGTAAATCGCCTTTTAGATTCTTCGCTTTATCACGCAATAGGCCTTCAATCTCTTTCTTTAATTTAGCATTTTCTTCCTGTAAGCTACCTACAGCTTTTACAGGATCTTTACTATTATTTAGCAAATGCTTTACTTCTGAAAGAATGCTATTATTATCTGAATAAAAATCTTTAACAGCATCGGATGTTATCGCTTCAATTCTTCGAATTCCCGATGCTACAGCACCTTCTGACTTAATTTTAAAATGCCAAATCTCGCCTGTGTTTTTTACATGTGTACCTCCACAAAGCTCAATAGATTTTCCAAACCGAATGGTTCTCACAGCATCGCCATATTTTTCTCCGAACAAGGCCATAGCACCTTGCTCAATAGCGGTTTGCATCGGTATATTTCTACCTTCCTCTAAAGGTAAGTTTCCTTCAATACGTGCATTTACGAAATTCTCTACTTCCGTTAATTGATCTGCTGTCATTTTTGAGAAATGAGAAAAATCAAATCGTAAATATTTAGAATGTACTGCAGATCCTTTTTGTTCAACATGTGTTCCTAGAATTTCACGTAGGGCTTGGTGTAATAAATGGGTTGCCGTATGATTTGCTTCTGTTCTACGACGTTGTTTCTGATCTACTACTGCTTTGAACGTTTCTTTGACATCTTTTGGAAGATTCTTAGCAAAGTGAATAATTTCATTATTCTCCTTCTTCGTATCTAAGATATAAATTACATCGCCATTAACAGCCTCCAAATATCCTTTATCCCCTACTTGACCACCACCTTCTGCATAGAAAGGAGTTAAGTTAAAAACAAATTGATACTGTTCTCCGTCTTTTTTAGAGGTAACTTTTCTATATTTTACCAATTTTACATTAGACTCCAATACTTCATACCCTATAAATTCCTGTTCCAAATCTGAGGAAAGTATCGTCCAATCTTCTTTTGAAATTTCTGACGCAGAACGCGAGCGTTTCTTTTGCTCTTGCATCGCAACATCAAATCCTTTTTCATCTAAAATAAGCCCTCTTTCACTTAAAATAAGTGCAGTTAAATCTATTGGAAAGCCATAAGTGTCATACAATTCAAAAGCCTTTCTACCATCAATAGTTTTAGTATCTGCATTTGAAATTATCGTATCTAAAAGCACCAAGCCTTGATCCAAGGTTTTTAAAAATGAATGCTCTTCTTCTTTTATAACATTTTCAATAAGTTGTTTCTGACTTTTAAGTTCAGGGAACGCAGTACCCATACTGTCACAAAGCACATTTACCAAACGGTACATAAAAGGTTCTTTCGTATCTAAGAACGTAAACCCATACCGAATAGCTCTACGTAAGATTCTACGAATCACATAACCAGCACCTGTATTACTAGGCAATTGCCCATCAGATATTGAAAAAGATACCGCACGGATGTGATCTGCGATTACTCGTATTGCAATATCTAGCTTCTCTTCTTTACCATAGGTAGTATGTGTAATTGCTTCTATCTCTCTAATGATTGGTGTAAAAACATCCGTATCATAGTTAGATTGCACCCCTTGCATCACCATACACAAACGTTCAAAGCCCATTCCTGTATCCACATGTCTTGCCGGTAAAGGTTCTAATTGCCCATTTGCTCTACGGTTGTATTGCATAAAAACTAAATTCCAAATCTCTACGACTTGCGGATGGTCATTATTCACTAATGACATTCCAGAAATTTTAGCTTTTTCTTCCGCAGTTCTAATATCTACATGTATTTCAGAACAAGGGCCACAAGGACCTTGATCGCCCATTTCCCAAAAATTATCTTTTTTATTTCCAAAGAGTATTTGAGATTCTGGAACTATTTTCTTCCAAAGGTTTAAAGCCTCCGTATCTTGATCTAAATTATCGGCATCTTTACTCCCCTCAAAAACGGTCACATAAAGACTTGATTTATCAATCTTACAGACATCTGTTAAAAACTCCCAAGCCCAAGTGATGGCTTCTTCTTTAAAATAATCGCCAAAACTCCAGTTCCCCAACATTTCAAACATGGTGTGGTGATAGGTATCTTTCCCTACTTCCTCTAAATCATTATGTTTACCGCTTACACGCAAGCATTTTTGAGTATCTGTTACACGGGTATATTTTGGAACTGTATTTCCTAAAAAGAATTCCTTAAACTGGTTCATACCAGCATTTGTAAACATTAAGGTAGGGTCATCTTTAATAACCATAGGCGCAGAAGCAACAATCTTATGTTCTTTGTCCTTAAAAAAATCTAAAAATTTTGATCGTATCTCTTGAGATTTCATCTGTAATTGTTTAATGCTTTTAGCACATTCTTATAAATTTAGCACATTGATTGCCCCTATTTTCTTCTATTAAACAAAAGAAAATGATGACAAAAACTTAAGCTTTTGATAAATTTAAGGGAATCTACAAAACTATTTTTATATTTGTTTGTTACGTTAAATTGAAAGCACAAAAATAGGATAAAATCCATTTATGTCTAAAGTAAAATATTATTACGATCCAGATACGTTATCGTATCGCAAAATAGAAGCAAAAAAATCTAGAAAATACAGGAATATAAGCCTGTTTTTACTGGGCTCATTGCTATTTGGTCTTCTAGGCCTAACGGTATTATTAAATACAAATTTTATCAATACGCCTAAAGAATTGTCTTTACAACGCGAATTGCGAAACTATGATTTGCAGTTTGAATTGTTAGATAAAAAAATGGAGCAAGTAGAGCAAGTTTTAACGAATATAGAAGATCGCGACAACAACATCTACCGTATTTATTTTGAAGCCAACCCTATCCCTGACGAACAAAGACGTGCTGGTTTTGGTGGTGTTAACCGATATAAATCATTAGAAGGATTTAACAACTCCGAAATGATTATCGCCTCTACCAAACGAATGGATATCATTCAAAAACAAATGGTCATTCAATCAAAATCATTAGATGAAATTACTAAGCTAGCAGAAGAAAAAGAAAAATTATTAGCAGCAATCCCTGCCATACAACCTATCCGAAATGAAGATTTAAAAAGAATGGCTTCTGGGTACGGCTGGCGATCAGATCCATTTACAAAAGCAAGAAAGATGCACTGGGGAATGGATTTCTCCTCTCCAAAAGGAACGCCTATCTATGCCACAGGTGATGGTAAAGTTACCAGAGCAGATAGTAATTCTTCAGGATATGGTAATCATATAAGAATTGATCATGGTTTTGGGTACGTAAGTTTATATGCGCACATGAGTAAGTATAATGTTACTGCTGGAAAAACGGTAAAGCGTGGTGAACTTATTGGCTTTGTAGGAAGTACAGGACGTTCAGAAGGGCCTCACCTTCATTATGAAGTCTTTAAAGACGACCAACGCATTAATCCTATTAATTTCTATTACGGAAGTTTAACAGCAGAAGAATTTGCTAATATGTTAAAAACTGCCTCACAAGAAAATCAATCCTTAGACTAATGCATATAGAACTTCCTGAAAAGAGATATTACGGTATTGGTGAAATTGCGAAAGCATTTGAGGTAAACACTTCGTTAATTAGATTCTGGGAAAAAGAGTTTGATGTACTTCAACCTAAAAAAAATGCGAAAGGCAACCGAAAATTTACCCCGCAAGACGTAAAAAATCTGCAGCTCATTTATCACTTGGTAAAAGAACGCGGCTTTACCTTAGAGGGTGCTAAAACACATTTAAAAGAAAACAAAAGTCAGACTTTATCAAAATTTGATATTATTTCGAAACTAGAAGGTATAAAAGCCGAACTTGTAAAAATTAAAAATCAATTATAATACGAACCAAAAATATTTAAAATGAAAAAAGGACTCATCGGGATTATTGTTGTTGTAGCCATAATTGCCCTATTCGGAATGTGGTATGTTAACACCAACAATACCCTTGTAGAAATGAAAGGAGAAGCGACTAAGCAATGGGCGAACGTAGAAAGCTCTTACCAAAGACGTAGTGATCTTATTGGTAATTTAGTTAAAACGGTTCAAGGTGCTGCAGATTTTGAAAGAGGAACGCTAACAGACGTTATTGAAGCACGAGCAAAAGCTACTGCCACTAATATTGATGCAAATAATTTAACTCCTGAAAAAATGGCTGCCTTTCAAGAGGCTCAAGGTGGTTTAACAGGTGCTTTAAGCAAATTGATGGTGGTCGTAGAACGCTATCCAGAATTAAAAGCTAACCAGAATTTCTTAGACTTACAGTCGCAATTAGAAGGCACTGAAAATAGAATTAATGTAGAACGAAATCGTTTCAATGGTTTAGCAGGAGACTACAATATTAAAATTGCAAAAATACCAACGAACATTATTGCAGGACTTGCTAATTTTGATCCTATGTCCTTATTTTCATCTAACGCAGGTGCAGAAAATGCTCCTGATGTAAATTTTGATTTCAACTAGAATCGTATGTCTAAAGTAGAAGAGTTTTTATCAGCTAAAGAAGAACAAGAGATTGTTCAAGCAATTATTGAGGCCGAAAAAAATACTTCTGGCGAGATTAGAGTTCATATTGAAGCACATACAGACCTGGAGCCTTTTAAACGTGCCGAAGAAGTATTTCATGTTTTAAAGATGGACAATACAAAAGATGCCAATGGCGTATTAATCTACGTTGCTGTACATGATAAAAAATTTGTTATTTGTGGCGATAAAGGAATTGATAAGGTGGTCCCTAGTGATTTTTGGGATACTACAAAGAATGCCATTCAAGAGCAATTTAAACTAGGAAATTTCAAACAAGGTATCATTGATGGTATTTTAAAAGCTGGAAAAGAACTTCACGGTCATTTTCCTTGGCAAAATAACGACACAAATGAACTTAGCAATGAAGTTTCTAAAGGATAAAGCATTCATTTTATTTCTATTCTTATCCACACTTGCCTTTGGTCAGTTTACCATTCCAGACAAACCAAGCGTACAGGAAGGGGTATATGACTATATAGCGCTATTATCTACTTCACAAAAGAACAACTTAGTACAAAAGTTAAAAAATTACGCAGACAGTACCTCAACACAAATAGTGGTGGTTATTATTGCCACTACAAAAGGAGAAGAAATTAATTATCTGGGCGCACAATGGGGTCAGAAATGGGGCATAGGACAGCGTGACACGGATAACGGAATCCTGGTTATCCTTGCCAAAGACGATCGTAAAGTTGCTATCAATACAGGGTATGGCGTAGAAGGTTCTCTTACCGATGCCATGTCTAAACGGATCATAGAACAAATTATCATTCCTGAATTTAAAACTGGCGATTATTACAGCGGACTAAACAAAGGTGCAGATGCTATTTTCAGTGTTTTAACCGGAGAATTTCAAGAAGACAGAACGTTTAACAATACCTCTTTCCCTTTTCAAAATCTATTCCCATTTGTTATTTTCATCGTAATTATTATCATCTTATCTAATAAGAACAAAAGAAATGGCGGCGGCAAAAATGGCGGCAATAATTCTGGAGGCTTCAGTATTTGGGATGCTATCATATTGAGTAACATGGGACGTGGCGGCCATAGTTCCGGAGGAGGCTTCGGTAGTGGCGGAGGCGGTGGTTTTGGCGGAGGCTTCGGAGGTGGAGGCTTTGGCGGAGGCGGTGCTTCTGGAGGTTGGTAATCTTAACTTCAAAAAAAGCAACCTTTCCTTATAATTTGTATCTTTAAAAAAATCCTACTTATGTATAAAACAATAACAGTACTTTTATTATCCCTTTTTCTTGTGCAATGCGAAAGCAGTACCGAATCTACTACAACAGACTGTAGCGCAGAGACCTGCTTATCCAATAACTTTAAGATGATCATCATTGATGAAGCTTCCGGTGCTAATTTAATAGAAAACGGAACCTATACCGCTTCAAATATTACCATTTTTGACGAAGATAGTATGAATGCAGCTTTTTCTGTAAATGCTACCGAAGAAACTCCAGGCATATACTTATCAATAGACATCCTAGAAAGTCAAGAAAAAAGCTATACCGTTAATTTAAAGACTGATGCTTTTTTTACGATGGATATGTTTATAGAAAAAACCGGTGAAGGTAGTGTCTGTTGCGGGATTGATACTGAAATAGACAGCATTTCTGTAAGTGGCTCAACGAGTGAAATAGATATAGCAAATAAAACAGTTACAGTCTTCATTCTCTAGCAACATAATGTAAACCATAAAAAAGAGGGCTAAATTCTATAATAGAATCTAGCCCTCTTTTAAGTTTTCAGCTTTTAGTACCGCTTACTTTTTACGCATAAATATAGAAATAGGCACTCCAGAGAAATCAAAACTCTCTCTAAGCTTATTTTCTAAGAAACGCTTATACGGATCCCTTACATATTGTGGCAAGTTACAGAAAAATGCAAACTGCGGATATGGCGTTGGTAATTGTGTACAAAACTTAATTTTTACATATTTACCCTTATACGCTGGTGGAGGATAATTCTCTATCAACGGAAGCATAATATCATTAAACTTACGCGTTTGAATTTTACGGCTTCTGTTTTCATATACTTGAACAGCCGTTTCAATCGCTTTAAAAATACGTTGCTTCGTTAACACAGACATAAACACAATAGGCACATCTATAAATGGTGCCATAGCTTCTTTTATCTTCTCTGTATATTGCTTAATAGTATTGGTCTCTTTGTCTTCTACTAAATCCCACTTGTTTACAAGAATTACAATTCCCTTGTTGTTACGTTGGGCTAGCCAAAAGATATTCTGTACCTGACCATCAAAACCACGCGTAGCATCTAAAATTATAATACACACATCTGAATGTTCAATAGCTCTAACAGAACGCATCACTGAGTAAAACTCAAGATCTTCATGCACCTTAGACTTTCTACGGATCCCCGCAGTATCTACTAGATTAAATTCAAAACCAAAACGATTATATTTCGTATCGATACTATCTCTAGTGGTACCTGCTACATCGGTAACAATATATCTTTCTTCACCAATTAAGGCATTTATAAAAGACGACTTCCCTGCATTTGGTCTCCCTACTACAGCAAATCTTGGTAATTCTTCATCTCTATTAGGCTCTTTCTCTGGCAAAACCTCTACTAAAGCATCTAATAAATCTCCTGTTCCCGATCCATTGGTACTCGCGATTGTAAAATAATCACCCAAACCTAAGGAATAGAATTCTACCGCGTCTTCTGCACGCTTGTTGTTATCTACTTTATTTACCGCTAATAAAACCGGCTTTTTTACTCTACGAAGTAAATTAGCAACATCCTCATCCATTCCCGTAATTCCGGTTTCCACGTCAACCATGAAAATAATAACATCCGCTTCATCGATAGCCAATTCTACTTGCTTATCTATTTCTGCTTCAAAAACATCATCACTCCCTTTAACATATCCTCCAGTATCAATTACTGAAAACTCTCTTCCATTCCAGTCACTTTTGCCGTAATGACGGTCACGCGTAACCCCACTAACCGCATCAACAATAGCCTCTCTACGCTTTATTAATCGGTTAAAAAAAGTTGACTTACCTACGTTAGGTCTCCCTACAATGGCTACAATAGCACTCATACTTCGTAATTTTGCTGCAAAAGTACTATTATTTATTGAAGAAAAATGATATCTTCTCTACCTAAATAGCTGTTACTGTGAAATTAGGGAAAAGAAAAATGTAACGATCTATGAAAATTTGAGATATATTTAGTCCCAAACTCGTTTAAAAATTATAAGATACCAGTGAAAACGCTTCCAAATACTATCGTTTTAAGACCTCGCTTTCAACTAGAGTTAGATGCTAGTGCTGAGAAATTACTGTCTAATTTTGAAAATTTAGCTTTTCAATCCATTATCTGTAAACGTATGGATGAGCACGTTTTTTTAAAATTTAAACCGAAGGAGCATCACTTTTGGTCGCCACAATTACACTTAGAAATCATTACAAGTGAAGATAAAAAAACCACTAAACTTTATGGTGTTTTTGGCCCTAACCCAACTCTATGGACCTTTTTTATGTTTCTGCATTTTGGTATCGCCACCTTATTTATTGTATTATCTATTTGGGCCTATTCAAGTTTTGCGCTAAATAAGTCCTACGGATTTCAAGTAGGACTCATGATTCTTATGATTGTACTTTGGTTTGCCTTCTATGCTTTTGGCCGGATAGGAAAAAGAAAAGGAAGACCACAAATGCAAGAGCTGTATGATCTTATGGAACAGACGCTAAACAAATAATCCCTAAGCTTTTTAAAACTTAGGGATTGTAAAACTAATTTATCTTCTTCTATTTAATCTCATAAATAGCTACGGTATTAGAAACCTCATTTGTAACAACCACAAGATTTTCACCCGTAGGGCTATCTTTTGCTGCTATGGTTAACAAGCCTTCGGGTGCTACATCATTTGTATCTAATAACCATTCTAGAAACTGCGGACTCGTAGGATTAGAAATATCATAAACCATAACGCCACCTGCTCTTTCAAGACCTACAAATAATAAGGTTGAGTTTCCAATTTTTAAAGTAGTTACTGATTCTGGTTCAGCACCTTTATCATCACTTCTGCCATCAGCTTCTCCTTCATCTGCATTGAAGAATGATGGGTTGATATCAAATGTAGTACGTCCTATTTCATCTGCACTATCATACACCAAAGTTCCTGATGTATTCCAAATTGAAAAGGACCTAGCGCCATACCCATAAATTTTATCAAAATCGCCATCACCATCAAGATCACCATTGGCCGTAGTAATTTTTAATCGCCCTAAATTTTCATCTAACTGTAATTCTGCAGCATTAGGGAAAACTGTTGGGTCTAAGGTCAAATCCTTTACACGTTCTTCTTCAGAATAGCCATCATAATCTCTAGAATCTCCTTCATTGGCGGTAATGATATATTCCATTTCATCAATAGTTGCAAATGCAATGGCATCTGGCATATAGAAGCTCAATACCGGCCAGTTTTTAAAATTCCCTAAAACATCATCTTTATTACTCGCATCCATAGTATTTTCTGGAAGAGAAAAATCTTTTGTCCCTAATCCAAATACATCGGTAATTGTTTTTGCTGCTAAATTTACAACGGCAATTCCGTTATTTTCTTGTAAGGTAATGTAAGCGTATTTGCTATCATCAGAGACCGCAATATACTCAGGCTCTACATCTTGAGCGATACTCGCATTAGGACCGAAAACTCTAAAATTATTCCCTATTGCAGATGCGCTAAAAGAGGTGAAAAATAAGGTGTTAATTTCATTTCTTTCAATATTTATGATAGAGACAGAACCTTCTGGGTCTACTGTATAATCATCATTAGGCTCTCCTTCATTAGCAGAAATTAAATAGGTACCATCAGGAGAAAAGGCTACCATATCTGGTAACGCGCCAACGGTATATAAAGTTATTAAGTTTTGAGAAGTAGTATCATAGGTTTGAATGGTCCCATTGGATTGCTTATTGGTATTTTCTACCGCTACCGCAACCACGCCATCATGAACCGCAACGCTATTTGGAACACCTGTAAGGATAATTGATGTTAATTTAACCGCAGAAGAAGGTACCGATATATCCCAAACGGATACTTCTGATTGCACAGGATTTACAACAAATAATTTTTTAGTGCTAGGATCAAAAGCACTGATCTCTGAAAACCCTTCGTCTCCAGAGCCATTTGAGAATCCTCCGATTTTTGTAAATTGTAAAGCAGATACATCTATATCCGCATCACCACCATGTCCTACGTGATCTTTAATACAAGAAGTTAGTAAAAGCCCTCCAAAAAGAGCAACTAAAGTAAATTTTTTCATTGTTTTGGTTGTTTATGTATAACAACCAAAAATGCAGCTCTTGTGTAACTTAGGCGTAAACTAAAGAATAAACAAAGGTTAAGAACCTAGCCTTGATTGTATCCAAAACGTTTTAACTGATTAGCATTGCTTCTCCAGTTCTTATTTACTTTTACATACAGCTCTAAATGCACTTGCTTATCAAAGAAGATTTCTAGATCTTTTCTTGACTCTACACCTACTCTTTTTAAAGCAGCACCTTTATGACCAATAATGATTCCTTTTTGAGATTCGCGCTCTACCATAATCACAGATCGCATTCTAATAATTTTATCATCCTCAAAAAACTCCTCGGTATCTATTTCTACAGAATAAGGAATTTCTTTTTTGTAGTTCTGTAATATTTTCTCTCTAATAGTTTCATTTACGAAGAAACGTTCTGGCTTATCTGTTAATTGATCTTTAGGATAAAACGCAGGAGAAACAGGCAGTAATTCTAAAATACGAAGGAATACTTCTTTTACATTAAAATTCTGTAATGCACTTATCGGGTGTATTTCTGCTGTTGGCAATTGCTCATGCCAGTATTGTACTTGCTCTTCTAAAATACCTTGCTCAGAGACATCAATCTTATTTAATAATAAAAGTACCGGAATTTTGCTATTCTTTAGTTTTTCAAAGAAACGCTCATCTTTCAATGCTTTTTCGCCTATTTCTACCATGTAGATCAGGATATCTGCATCTTCGAAAGCCGACTTCACAAAATCCATCATAGAAGACTGTAGCTCGTAAGCAGGTTTGATAATTCCAGGAGTATCCGATAAAATCATCTGAAAATCGTCCCCATTAACAATTCCTAAAATACGGTGTCTTGTGGTTTGTGCTTTGGAGGTGATAATAGATAATTTCTCACCCACAAAGGCATTCATCAATGTAGATTTCCCCACATTAGGATTTCCAATAATATTTACAAAACCAGCTTTATGATCTGCCATTTTACTATTTTAACATTTAAAAGTACAAAGGTAGCTTATTGTACTTCTTTAATTCATAAGAAAACCTAAAATTAAGTACAGGACTACTGTAATTCCTCCGCCAATTAAAGCATAAGGCAACTGTGTATTTACATGATCTATATGATCACTTGCCGATGCCATAGACGAAATAATTGAGGTATCTGATATTGGAGAACAGTGGTCTCCAAAAATACCACCCCCCAAAGTTGCTGCTATGACAAGCGTTAAAGGTGCACCATGCACTTCCGCCATGGGTACAGCAATAGCCATCATTATAGCAAAAGTACCCCATGAAGTACCTGTAGAAAAAGCTATAAATGAACTAATTATAAAAATAATTGCCGGTAAAAATTCTGGTGACAACCAATCTCTTGACCATTCTGCAACAAAAGCTCCCGTTCCTAATTGATTACAGGCATCACCAATAGCAAAGGCTAACAGCATTAATAATGCTAATGGCATTAACTCACTTATTCCTTTTAAAACCAAATCGATCATTTCTTTGGTCTTCATTATTTTTTGAGATCTATACATGATCATAGCCACCAGAATAGCGGTAAGTACCGCATACAACACAGATGATGATCCTGAGCCTTTCCCTATTGCTTGAAAAACATGATCTGAAAAGGAAGTAGCATTCTCCACAGCACTCCACCCTGTATAGACTAAATTAATAGGCATCATAAAAACCATTGTTGCTAATGGTACGATCATATTATACGCCCTTGCCTCTATACCTTCTTTTGGAGCCAAAGAAGTTACCTCACTAGAAAGCATGGGTTTAGAATTATCATTTAACAACTTTCCTGTTTCTCTAGTTCTCTTCTCCGCCTTAGCCATCGGGCCAATATCTTTTTTAGTCAAAATCACTATAAAAACAATGGCAATAGCCAATATAGGGTAGAAATTATACAGAATAGAAGATAGCAATAAGCCAAAAGGATTATCTAAACCCTGTGTAACTAACAAGCCCATTATAAAAGCTCCCCAAGCATTAAAAGGAATTAAAATGGAGGAAGGGGCAGAACTAGAATCGGCGATATACGCCAACTTCTCTCTTGGTATTTTCAATTTATCAAAAACTGGTCTGTACAGGGTTCCTACCGTTAAAGAGCTAATGCTTGTTTCTACAAACAATAATAAGCCTGTAATCAATGCTAACAACTGCACCACTACTCTACTATAGCCTTTTTGCTTTTTTTCAAAATAAAGAATTACTTTATTTAGCTGATTTATAAAACCTTCTACCCCTTTGGAGTATTGAATAAATAATAGTAATGCCCCTACAAGGGCACTAAACATTATTGTTCTTGTATTGCCTTCAGATTTAAAAACATTTACCATACCCTCTATGGTTGCTAATGTTCCTGTGAGCACATTCCAATCACTCATGATGACCCAAGAAAACCATATTCCGAAAAGCAAGGCTATATATACTTGTTTTGTTTTAAGCGCTAAGACAATCGCAATAACAGGTGGCAAAATTGAAAGTAAGCCGTAGTTTTCCATAAATAAGTGTTTTGTAATAGGGTGGTTTTTTAAACCCGTACAAAATAGTAAGATTTTAAGTAAGGAGCTCACAAATACCCCAATTTAAGTGCTTATCAAAAATTTTTAATATTTATTTCAAATAAAGTTTGGTGAATAGCAAAAAGTAACTATCTTTGCAGCCTGAAATATATCAGTCAGTAGTTATGAACTGAAAGTTAAAAGCTAAGAAGATCGTTTCAAAAACCCATATCGCGGGATAGAGCAGTAGGTAGCTCGTCGGGCTCATAACCCGAAGGTCACTGGTTCGAGTCCAGTTCCCGCTACTAGAAACAAAAGCCTTTCAGGAAACTGAGAGGCTTTTTTCATGGTATTTATTTAGCAAATTTGTAGCCCTAGCTTAGCCTATTAGAAATAGCAACGCTTTGGCACTGTAGGAATTATAAAACAAAAAGCCACTTCTTCCGAAGTGGCTTTTACAGTATAGTGAGCTTCTTTCACTTTACAATTATGCAAATGATTTGATCACAGAATCTAAAAGTACTTTAGGTGATTTATCATGTTTCGTGATTTTAGGAATTTCACGATCAATATTTAATAATTGATATACGGCCGTTTGTGCTGCTCTTACCGAATACTCTACCGTAAAGACCACATCATCCGGAATTTCTACAAACTGACTTACAAAAGCCAAATTTTTAGAACTTGCTGGTACTGGTTTTGGTCTATCACTATTTGCGCGTGGCATAAACATAGACGTAATGTATGGCATTCTACAAGGCACACAAATAGCACCTTCAAAGACACTGTCATCAAAATTAAAGTGGCCTGCTAGTTCTGTTAGTATTTCCTGCCCATTGCATTCAATCATGGTTTTTGGTACAAAATCTCCTACTCGGTTTCCATATAAGGAATACCCCCATAAGATAAAGACATCATCTGGCTGCCCTATAAAGTGCGGCTGATTGTAAAGTACAATAGACATTAACCAATTAGAGTCTTTAAAAGTTACCAAACCACCGGTACCTGCTTTGTTGCCTGACATTTTTTCTAACTTATCAAAGAAGTCAGATTTTTTGAAGGTAACAGTAAATGATTCCCAGAAAGATTCTGGAATACTTGAATTAAAAGGTGCTGGATTTCCAAAATCTGGTCTCCCTTTTGCTAATTTCTCCCAAAGCGTCCACCCCTTACTATCTGCTTTTGTTTTTTTCACTGGTGCATGTTCCATAGAACCTGTACTAGAAGCATCAACCATAGAACCATTTTGAAAAATAACAAGATCATCTGGAGCAACAGCCACCTGTTTCGCTCCTTTTGGCCCAATAACGCTTACCGAAGTCACCGTTACTTTTCCATCTATATCTTCAACAGCTATGTCATCAACAGTAGTCGCTAATTCAAAATTAACCCCTTTTTCTTGAAGCCATGCTTGTAATGGGCGTACCAAAGAGTCATACTGATTGTATTCCGTTCTTTTTACTCCTGCAAGAGTATTAATTCTTGGAAACTCATTCATAAAACGATGTAGATATCTCTTAAACTCTACTGCACTATGCCAAGGTTCAAAAGCAAATGTTGTTTGCCACATGTACCAAAAGTTAGTGGTGAAAAATTCTGGCGACAACCAATCCGTAATTTTCGATGTTCCTAGTTTTTCTTCGGATGCTTCTAATAAGGTAAGAAACTCCAACCTATCATGCATGGTAAAATTCATGGTAGCCGTATCTACAATATGACGGTTCTTATCTACCAAACGCGCTTGAGAATGCGCTATATGTTTTTTATTAAAGGCTATAGTTTCCTCTTTTACAGACATGCCTTTATTATGAATGGAAGGGATATCTTGAAATAAACCCCAAAAACATTCGTAAGCATCTGTGGTAAGCATTCTACCTCCACGAAGCGAATAACTCCCATCTTCAAGTCTTGCCCCATCTAAGCAACCTCCCAAAGTAGGGAGCTTTTCAAAAATAGTAATTTGAGAACCTAACATTCCTCCATCTCTTATCATAAATGCTGCGGCTGCTAATGAACCCAATCCTCCACCCAAACAATAGGCTTTTATAGTATTAGTTGACATCTTTTTGAATTTTAATTAAACTAAATTATAGTTAAAGGTAGGAAGGTAAATAGCCCTAAAGCCTGATATAAGTCATGTTGACCGATTATTAGCAACAATTTATGATTGGGGTTTTAGCCGTCTAAAAACGGTTAGGCGTTTATATAAAAAAAGCCACTCGGTTGGAGTGGCTTTTTTGTTTTAGAAAATAGATGCTTAGATAGTATTACTAACGAAAAGCCCACGGAGCGATGGGGTTTGGATCTATCCATAAGCCCACCTTATTTTTTCTGGCTTCTTTTTCTAAAAGATCATAACTCATATCATCGGAGTATTTTTTATAGTGCCACGCCATTCCTAACCGCACCATTTCTTTATTTACGTTCAACCCGTCTGCATTAAAAATCACTCCAATTAACCTACCATTACGATCAAATTTTTTATCTGAATCGATTTGCACCATTTGTCCAAAGCATAAATCTGACAAGGCTATTTTAGCCTTATTTCCAAAAGGCTGCTTTCCTCTTTTCTCTGGACAATCTATATGTGCTAATCGTAATTTTATGGGCAGCTCTCCATATAATACCTCAACAGTGTCACCATCTAAAATTCTTATGATTTTAGCTTCTAAATATTTGGGTTTTAATGTGTCCTTTACCGTTGAATCTTGAACTGCATTAAAAAAAGAAGCAAATTGATGGTCTTTTTTATTGTTATTTTTTTTACATCCTAAGGACGATAAAAGCACTAAAACTAAAATAATGCTTTTTAGTACCGAGCTACCCGTATTTACTACTATTCTTCTCATTATTTTAAAAAATATATTGCGAGTATTCATGTATTCTTCCGTTAAAAAAAGATAAAGATAGTCTATCAAAGTATAGCCCTAAATAAAAAAAATGAGGGTCACTGTGGAAAACCGCAGTCTAGATTAAAATTTTGATCTTAATTTTCTGGCATCAATTAAAAAACATGGAAATAATAAAAAATAACCCATACCGTATTGCTGGTATTCTGTCAAATGCTTCTGAAAGAGAATTACAAAAGCAAAAAACCAAAATTAGAGCATTCTCAAAGGTTGGAAAAGAAATTAAATCTGATTTTGATTTTGATGTTCTTGGAAATATAACAAGAACAGAAGATTTAATTGATAAGGCATTTTCAAATGTGGAACAAAACCAAGATAAAGTAAACTTCTCCTTGTTTTGGTTTTTAAATGCAAGTCCTTTTGATAATACGGCATTTGAATATCTTAAGAATGGTAATGACGAAAAAGCAGATGAAATATGGAAAAAAGTAACCCAAAATAAAGAAGTAAATTCTAAAAATTTCTCGGCCTTCAGTAATTTAGGAACTTATAAATTATTGAGCGAATCTCAAGATGATATAAAGGACGGTATTAACGCTAAAGTAAAACTGATTGAATCAGATTTTTTTAAAAACTTTGTCCATACCGTTGCTGATGAAACTTTTACAATTGATAGTGAAAAACAAATAGAAAAATTGATTGATGAATTACTAATGCAATTCAAAAACCAATATTCAAGCACGGAAACATTACAATTATTTAGTAATTGTAATGATTTAATACAAAAATATCTTTCAAAAAAATTTACAGAAGAACCAATCCACAATATTGAGAGCCTAATTGAAAGCACAAAAAACAAAAGAAAGAAAAACAAAAGTGATGCATATCAATACGGATTAAATTTAGCTAATAAATGTAAAGCTGAATTAATTCTTCTACACTCTTTAATAGGAAGGACAGACTTAAAATATAAAACAGTTGCGGACCAGTTAGCAAATGAAATAATGCAATGTGGAATTGATTATTTCAATAAAAGTAAAGAAGATAATGCAAGTAACAATTATCTCCAATCAGCGCAAAAGTTAACTAAAATTGCAGATAGCATAGCGGTTGGTAAGTTAACTAAAGAAAGAGCCCAAGACAGTCTAGCTACACTTGAAGAAATGAAAGACAGGGAACTTTCACAAGCGATTGATGTATTGGAATCTATAAAATCTGCTTATGAAAACAATGCTGTGCAATTAATGGCACAAGTAAAAAAACAAGAGGCTTCTATGGGGTATGGTCAATCAATAAATTGGTCTAAAGTAACAGAAATGATTATGAATTCTATTGATTGGGATAAAGCAACAGAATTAATTATCGATGTAATACCAAAAGAGAATATCGTAAAAATCAAGAACAGTCAAAATACTTCTAAAATCAACGATTACAAAAAATTAGTTGACTTTATACTCGGAAAATTGGGTTATTCACACAAAATCAAAGTTAAATATCTACAATATTGGGAATCTACAAGAATAGCAACAACTGCTACTAGAACATCATCTACAAGAACAGCATCTACTCCACAATCAACAGAAAATGAAGGAATACCAGATTGGTTGAAATGGGTTGGTGGAATAATATTATTTATCCTTTTACTTAAAGCTTGTAATTAAATTAATTATGAAAAAAACACTACTAATAATTGCTCTTGTAGCAGTATCTAATCTTTTTGCGCAACAGCAACAAGATTCTATTTTGGTAAAAGAAATACCAATAATAAAAAACAATGTCTTTCAACAAAGACAAGAAATAAATGCTTTGACAAAAAAGCTGAACAACCAACGATACCTTTTTAACCAACATAAAAAGGGCTTGGAAACATTAAATCTCAAATCCCAAAAACAAGAATATATCATTGACAGTTTAAATCAACTGATAAAAAACAACAGTCAAAATATTGTAACCAATTCAACAGAATTAGGAACAAAAATTAAACAAACAGACGAAAATGCAAATTCCAAAATTTCAGAATTAGATAGTAGTTTAGGCAAAAATCGATTGTATTGGATAATTGCAACTTTAACAACACTTTTATTAGGTGGTTTGGTTTATTGGCTATTAGGCAAACGTATTCAATCGAGTAAAACAGATGTTGAAACTCAAATAAAGAATACCAAAACCGCTTTAGAAGAAAAAAGCGTGAAATTAGACAACAAATTGGTAGAAGTCTTAGAAACACAATTGAAATTAAAACTAGAAGAAACCAAAGTACAACCTACAACTTCAAACGAAAAAGCAGACCATTCTCTAGCGTTAAAAGTAGCAGATGAAGTTATAAGGATTCAAAAGAATTTAAGCCGAATGGACGAGAGCACAAAAGGATTAAAACAATTAGGTTCTTCTGTTCAACGCATTCAAGACAACTTTGCATCAAACGGTTATGAATTAGTTGAAATGCTAGGTAAAGAATATAATGAAGGGATGAAAGTAACTGCAAACTTCACACCTAACGAAGATTTAGAAACAGGGAAACAAATTATATCAAGAATAATAAAACCACAAGTAAACTTCAAAGGCGAAATGATACAAGCTGCACAAATAGAAGTTAGCGTAGGCGAATAAAAAAAATCAAATGGCAAGAACAAAAATTGACTACGGAATTGATTTAGGAACTACTAATTCCGCAATTTCAAGAATGGAAAATGGAGAAGCAACCATAAAAAAAACTGACACCTTAAAAGACACCATGCCTTCTTCAGTTTACATAAACAAAAAGAAAGCGATACAAGTTGGCGATAGTGCTTACAATGCTCTAAAACGAGATAAGCTAAAAGCTATGAAAACTTGGAATGATTCTGATTCCAATTCATATATAGAATTTAAAAGAACAATGGGAAGTGATAAATCCTATTCAAGTTCAAATCTTGGAAGAGATTTAACATCTGAAGAATTATCGGCAGAAGTTTTAAAAACTTTAAAATCTTTTGTAAAAGATGAAAATGTTAATTCTATCGTCATTACAGTTCCAGCGGCTTTTAAAAACAATCAAAAAGAAGCAACAAGAGAAGCTGCTAAATTAGCTGGCTTTGACCATATAGAGTTATTACAAGAACCCGTTGCAGCATCAATGGCCTATGGATTAGATTCCGATAAAAAGGATGGATTTTGGCTCGTTTTTGATTTTGGTGGGGGAACTTTTGATGCAGCACTTTTAAAAGTTGAGGAAGGTATTATGAAAGTGATTGATACCGAAGGAGATAATTATCTTGGAGGTAAAAATTTAGATTTTGCTATTGTTGATGAAATAATATTGCCATACATACAAGAAAATTTTGCAATTGATTCCATATTAGGAGATGATTCTAAAAAACAAATTTTAAGAAATGCAATGAAATTTTATGCAGAAGAAACCAAAATAAAACTTTCATTCAATGATACACACAATATACTTTCAGATTTAGGAGACATTCCCGGAGAAGATGATGAAGGAGAAGAATTTGAATTAGATATAACTGTTACACAAACTGACATATCAAATGCCCTTTCACCTGTTTTTCAAAAAGCAATTGATGTTAGCAAAAACCTTTTAGAAAGAAATAATTTAAAAGGCTCGTCATTAGATTCGCTAATACTTGTTGGTGGCCCAACTTTTTCGCCTGTTTTGCGAAAAATGTTAGAAACACAAATTTGTAAACCTGATACAAGTGCAGACCCAATGACAGTAGTTTCAAAAGGTGCAGCATTGTATGCTTCAACAGTTGACGTTTCAGAAGAAGTAAGAGAACAAACAAGAGATAAAACTAAAATTCAGTTAGATATAGCGAATGAATCTTCTACAGTAGAAACAGAAGAGTATGTGCCAATCAAAATTTTGGCTGATAAAACAGAAGGCGAAATCCCTGAAAAAGTATTTGCAGAAGTTACTAGAGGAGATAAAGCTTGGTCTAGTGGAAAAATTGAAATAAACACTATTGGCGAAATTGTCGAAATTCAGCTAAATGAAGGAAAAACGAATATTTTTGATGTTGTTTTATATGACGACAAAGGAGATATTTTAGAAAGTGAACCTTCATCTTTTAGTGTAATACAAGGCTCTAAAATTGGAAGCGCTACGCTTCCTTACAATTTTGGAATAGAATTGAAAGATAAGATAACGGGAAAAGTTAGATTCAAAACTATTAAAGGTTTAGAAAAAAATCAATCCATACCCGCAGTAGGAACATTAAATGGATTGAAAACACAAAATCAAATTCGTCCAGGAATGGACTCCGATTTCATAAAAATCCCAGTCTATGAAGGTGAGTATGCATCAGAAGGCACAAGGGCTATTTATAATGAACACGTAACAGATATTTTGATTAGCGGAGCAGATTTACCGACACTATTACCAGAAAATCAAGATGTTGATTTAACCGTAAATATTGATAGGTCTGAAAAAATAACGGTTACGGCATATTTCCCTTACTTAGACTATACAGCAGAAATAGAGGTGGATAGCACAAAAACTTCAATTGAAACTTCTTGGTTAGCCAATGAAATAAGAAAAGCTAAAGGAAGTGTTACAGAATTAAAACAAGATGGTAATTCTAATGATATAAAACTTCAAAAAATTGAATCTGAATTAGAGCAACTTGACAAATCGTTTGAAAATAACAAAAATGATGTTGATGGCAAACAAGAAATTTTAACCAATTTAAGAAAGACACTAAAAACAATTGATGAATTGTACGAAACCACTGAATGGCCAAAATTAGAAGAACAATTGAAAGAAGACTTTTACAAGTTAGAAGAAGCCAATACTGATTTAGGAAATAATAAATCCACTCAATTGGTTCTTCAATTACGATCACAATTGGATGAAATTATTAAAGCTAAAGATGTAAAAATTGGAAACGTTCTTTTGGAAGAAATTAATAGTCTCTTCTTTGATCTCACATATATTTATCAACTTATTGGGTTATTACAAAGCTTCAATGATAATTTTGGAAGCTACCATTGGAAAGATTCAAATAGAGCTAGACAATTAATAAATAGTGGACTTAGTAAAATATCTGCAAATCCTGATGCAGAAGAATTAAGACAAATATTAATTTCATTATTTAATTTATTGCCACAAGATGAAGTGCCTAGTGGAGATAACAATGTTTTAGTAGGTTAATACAAATGAATAAACCAAATTACATATTATCCAAAGGGCAACGTATTGCAAATAAATACACAGTCTCCTTTTTTTTAAAAAAAGGAAATTACGCAGAAACCTATCGTGTAAAAGACCAAGGTGGCAAAACAAAATTATTAAAACTGTTTGTTTATTCTAAATTAGACAGAACACAATTTAATGACAATGGTGACATTTTAGAAATTGAGATTTTAAAACAAATTAAACATCCTAATTTGGTCAAGTATTGTGATAAAGGCGAATTGCTTTTAGAAAAGCAAAAATATGCTTTTGTAATTCTCGACTTTATTAGTGGCGAAACGCTAGCCGATAAAATGAAGCGAGAGCAAACATTCAATCCTTATGGTGCAAAAGATATAGTTTCAGGCGTCTTAAATGGTTTAAACTATTTGCATAATCTCGAGAAGCCAATAATTCATAATGATATTACGAACCTAAATATTATGACTGACTTATCTGGTAAAGTGGAAATTCCAAAGATCATTGATTTTGGTTATGCGAGATATTTAAGCCAGTCAAACAAAGATTTTTTAAAAGATGGTTTAAACCCATTTTATCAAGCCAACGAAAATTTCAACAAAGTATTTTCTGTGCAAAGTGATGTGTTTTCAGTTGGTGTTTTATATTATCATTTACTTTTTGGTTTGCCACCTTGGTTTGTGGAAATTTCAAAATACAAATCAGATAAAATAAAACTAGAAGATGCTGTTTTAGAAGAGCGTAAGAAACCTTTAAAGTTTGCAAAAAATATAGATGAACAAATACAAAATATCATAAGTAAGGCATTACAACCAAATACTGAAAATCGCTTTAAAAATATAAAAGAATTTATCCAAGCGATTAATGGAGAATTAGAAATTAAGCAAATTGCTAGTTCAGAAGAGCCAATCATGCCAAAATTAAAAAATATAAAGAGCGGTCAAGGGTTCAAAGCCATTGCAGGAATGCAAGAACTCAAAGAAACCATACAATTAGATGTAATTGATGCGTTAAATGATAAAGAAAAGTATGCAGAATATGGGTTAACTATTCCTAACGGAATGTTACTTTATGGGCCACCAGGTTGTGGAAAAACATTTTTTGCGGAACGAATGGCAGAGGAAATTGGTTTTAATTTTTATCAAATAAAACCTTCTGATATACAAAGTAAATTTGTAAATCAATCGCAAGAAAATATTAAGAATCTCTTTGATGAAGCTCGTGAAAATGCACCAAGCATCATTTTTATAGACGAATTAGATGCTTTAGTTCCTAATCGTGATAATTCAAGCGTAAATCACATGAATACGAGTGCTGTAAATGAATTTTTAGCACAAATGAATAATTGCGGTGATGACGGTGTCTTTATTATTGGAGCGACAAACAGGCCTAATTCGATTGATCCAGCAATTTTAAGAGCAGGTCGTTTAGATAAAGTAATTTATTTACCACCACCAGATTTTGAAGCTCGTGAATTAATGTTCAAACTCTATTTAGAAAAACGACCTAGAGAGGTTGGATTAGATTATTCAGTTTTAGCCAAAGCAACAGAAAACTATGTCTCAAGTGACATAAAGTTCCTTTGTGATGAAGCTTCAAGAAAAGCTTTAAAAATTAAATCTAGAATTTCAAAAGAAATACTACTAGAAACAATTAATAGCAATAGACCTTCAATCCCACTAAAAGAATTAAATAGCTACGTAGCTATTAAAACTAAAATGGAAGGTTTAGCGAAAAACACTAACGACCGACCTACAATTGGTTTTAAAAACAATTAATATGGAAACAATAAATTTCAACAAACTTTTACTTAAAACGGCGTTTTCATGTATGGCCTGTGACGGAGTTATTGACAAGCGTGAAGTAAAATTGATTCAACAATTACATAAAGAAAATAAAATTTTTGGTGAGATTGATATTAACTCTGAATTTGATACTTTATTACTTGCTATAAATAAGGATAATCAACATTTTCTAAAAAATTACTTCAATGAACTTAAATCATCTGAGCTATCAGAATCCAATGAATTAAAATTAATTGAAGTTGCAATTGCGACCATTAAAGCAGATGATATAATTGAATATAGCGAAATCAAGTTTTTCAAAATTATCCGTTCTAAATTAAAAATTGACAATGAATCAATTCTTGAAAAACATCCTGACTTTGAAGATTACCTAGAACAAGACATTATTAGTGATTCATATTTGAAACGAATCCAAGATGATTTTTTTGACACTCATACTTCAAATGAATTTGAATTATTTAATAAAATAGATGACACCATAGATATTATTACATCTAAAAATTCAAAAAAATAACCTCTTTTGTATTGTACCAAGCACAAACCATTTAAATAATCAAATGACTATGAAACTACCAAGCTTTTTTATTGATGATTATGACTCCATGAAATATGAAGAAACCATAGATTTTTTTATGTCATGGACCATTCACTGTGCCGATGAAATTTATAAAGATGTAAATGCTAACGTACATGAATCTGCCCGAAAAATTCTCACACAACTTTTAGCTTACAATAATGCCAATAATTTAGTCTTTACAGATATTAAAGTTTCAAAACAGTTAAAAAATATTGATCTATGGATTGAGTTAAAGGTTGATAAAAAAGAGAGAATTTTGATTATCGAAGATAAAATGTACTCTAATATTCATAACAATCAATTACAACGAAATAAAGAAATAATCGTAGAACACTATGGAGTCGAGAGATCAAAGGATGTTAAATATGCATTAATACGACCAGATCACACCTTTGAAGTTCGAGATGAACCAATTCTTAAAAAGTCAAACTTTGTTTATTTCAACCTAGAACAATTAGCAGACTGTTTAGAAGAAAAAAGAACAGGACATGATCTGTTTGATGAATTCTGGTTTAACTGGACACTGGACAGTGAAGAAAAACGAGAGAAAAAAATATAACTAATTAGTATCGTATTTCATTCACAATTACCCTAATTTTTAATCTAAACTGCTATCTTTAAACTCTAATTTAAGTACAACAAACCAAATTAATGACAGCACAAAAAGCACAGCTAGAACAGCAACTCTGGAATATTGCCAACACCCTACGTGGCAAGATGGATGCCGATGATTTTAGAGACTATATATTAGGTTTCATTTTCTACAAATACCTGAGTAAGAAAATGGAGTTATATGCCAATATTATTTTAAAACCAGATCAGTTAACTTTTGATGATATAGAAGGTCATGAAAGTGAAGAAATTCTTATCAAAGAAATAAAAAGTGCGGCTTTAGATAAATTAGGGTACTTCTTAAAACCCTCAGAATTGTTTAGCGAGCTTGCTCGCAGAGGAAATGCTGGCGGTAAAAGTCAGTTTATATTGGGTGATCTTGCCAAGGTATTGAGCCATATTGAGCAAAGTACTATGGGTACCGAAAGCGAAGACGATTTTGGTAACCTTTTTGAAGATTTAGATTTAACAAGCTCTAAACTGGGGAAATCTGAGAATGATAAAAATGAGCTGATTGTAAAAGTATTGACCCATTTAGATGAGATAGATTTTGACCTAGAAAATACGGAGAGTGATGTTTTGGGCGATGCCTATGAATACCTTATTGGGCAATTTGCTAGTGGTGCAGGTAAAAAAGCAGGCGAGTTTTATACCCCACAACAAGTATCAAACATTTTAGCACAACTGGTAACCGTAGGGAAAGACAAACTTAAATCTGTTTATGACCCTACCTGTGGTTCTGGTTCTTTATTATTACGTGTAGCCAAACAAGTAAAAGAGGTTAGTGCTTTTTATGGGCAAGAAATGAATCCTACTACCTATAACTTGTGTAGAATGAACATGATTATGCATGATGTGCATTACAAAAAGTTTGATATTAAAAACGAAGATACCCTAGAACGCCCTCAACATTTAGACGAGCGTTTTGAAGCTATTGTAGCCAACCCACCTTTTTCTGCAAAGTGGAGCGCTAGCCCACTGTTTATGACCGATGATCGTTTTTCTAACTACGGAAAACTAGCGCCGAGTAGTAAGGCCGATTTTGCTTTTGTACAACACATGGTGCACCAATTGGCAGATAATGGTACTATGGCATTGGTATTACCACACGGGGTTTTATTCCGTGGTGCTGCAGAAGGGCATATACGTAAGTACTTAATTAAAGATTGTAATTATTTAGATGCGGTGATTGGCTTACCGGCAAACATATTTTATGGCACCAGTATCCCTACGTGTATTTTGGTGTTGAAAAAGCAAAGAACAAATAAAAAGGAAGTCTTATTTATTGATGCCAGCCAACATTTTGAAAAAGTAAAAACACAAAATGTATTGCGTGAAGAAGATATAGCGAAATTACTTACCACGTATAAAGACTATACAAACGGACAGTTTGATACTGCTAATATAGAAAAGTACAGCCATGTAGCACAGCTATCTGAAATTGCTGAAAACGATTACAACCTAAATATACCAAGGTATGTAGATACGTTTGAAGAAGAAGAACCTATTGATCTTGAAACGGTAAGCATAGAACTGCAAGCAATTGCAGAGCAAAGCCAAGCCACAGATGCCACCATCGCCAGTTTCTGTAAAGAATTGGGCATAAACACTCCGTTTTAATGGCAGCGCATACAGACAAACCAACGCCGTCATTGCGAGGAGGAACGACGAAGCAATCTGTTGAAACCAAACAGTCACTGCGCATGGAACGCAGTGAAGCGAAGCACTCTGTTGATGCTACACGCACGCTTGTACCAAAACTCCGTTTCAAAGAGTTTGATGGGGATATAGTTAAATACTTATTCAGTGATATATTTCTTTTTTCTACAGGAAAAAATATAAAACAAAATGAAGCGTCACCTGAATTTGAAACTCCCTGTGTCCGATATGGCGAATTATATCATATGTATAATGAGGTGATTAATGATGTAATTAATAAAACAAATCTTGATAAATCAGAACTACTGTTTAGCAAAGGTGATGAAATATTACTTCCTTCAGCAGGTGAAGACCCATTAGATATTGGTTCGGCTTCTGCCTTAACTCTAGAAAATATTGCTATAGGAAGAACAATAAACGTTTTAAGACCTTTAAACAAGAATATTTATTCTCAAATCTACGCTTCTTATTATATTAATCAAAAATTAAGAAAAAAGATATCAACTTTAGCTAAAGGTTCAAGTATTAGTAATGTATATAATTCTGACTTAAAGACATTAAAAATCAATCTTCCTTCCCTCCCCGAACAACAAAAAATAGCTTCTTTTTTAAGTGCGGTAGATGAAAAAATACAACAACTCACCAAAAAGAAAGCCCTTTTAGAGCAATACAAAAAAGGGGTCATGCAACAATTGTTTTCTGGTAAACTAAGGTTTAAAGATGAAAATGGGAAGGCGTATCCGGATTGGGAGGAGAAACGATTGGGGGAAATAGCTTCCTTTTTAAAAGGAAAAGGAATCTCAAAAGCAGACCTTTCATTGAATGGCAAGCTAAAGTGTATAAGATATGGCGAATTATATACTGTTTACGGAGAAACTATAGATAAGGTTTTCTCTAAAACGAATGTCGCAGAAAAGGAATTAGTAATGAGTGAAAAGGGTGATGTTATTATTCCTGCGTCTGGAGAAACTCAAATTGATATCGCAACGGCTTCCTGTGTTATAAATGCCAATATTGCACTTGGAGGGGATTTAAATATAATACGAAGTGCAAATAATGGCATTTTCTTAGCTTACTATTTAAATAGTGCTTTGAAATTTGATATAGCTCGCTTATCACAAGGTGTTTCTGTTGTGCATCTATATTCAAGCCAACTCAAAACATTAAAAATAGGTGTTCCACAAATTGAAGAACAACAAAAAATCGCTACTTACTTATCTAATATCGATACCAAAATAGAAAGCGTAAACAACCAAATAACCAAAACCCAAAGCTTTAAAAAAGGGCTGTTGCAGGGAATGTTTGTTTAGAAAACATGAAAGACTATTGCGCATGCTTTTTGTATTATATTTTGTTTTGCGCACGTTTTTTTAGTCTAGCGCACGTTTTTAATTAAAATTTTTGCGCACGTTTTTTTTTAAAAAATAATAATGCGCACGTTTTTTTTATTTTGCGCACGCTTTTTTAGTTATATTTGAGTATAACGTATAGAATACTAAACCATGGAAATAGAGATACCTTCAATTAAAACATCCGTATTCCAAGGTAACACCACACCTGAAAACGGGAAAATAGTGGGTTATGGTGCCATTATAGAAAAATTGAAGTTACCCATACCATTTCCAAATACATTATCTCTAATTACTGAAAAAAGTAAAAAATACAATACCGATTATTGGAAAGTTTTTCCAGCTTCATACCAACCAGAAGAAACCTTATACAAACAACTAGTATTTGCAATTAAATATGAGGGCATTAACCTTTTAGTGTTTAAATCGTTATTTAATACCATTTCTAAAAATGAAATAGAGACCATTTTAAATATAGAGCCAATGGGCCAATACAGCCGAAAAATTTGGTTTTTATATGAATGGCTGCAACAAGAGGAAATTAATGTAGCGGTTGATTTAAAAAAACGCAAATACATTCCTCTATTAGATACTAAAATACAATACGCAATAAAAGGAGAGGAATCCGTAAGACAAAAAATTATAAACAACCTTCCCGGAACAAAAGACTTTTGCCCATTAATATTTAAAACCAAAAAATTAGAAAATCATATTAATGCTAATGTATCTGGCAAAAAAAATGCATTGCTAAATAGTATCCATAAAGATGTCTTACAAAGAGCATCTTCTTTTTTATTGTTAAAAGATTCTAAAGCTTCATTTACCATAGAAGGCGAAAATCCGGGAAATAATAGGGCAATGCGTTGGGGAAAGGCCATTGGTCAGGCAGGTCAAAAAACATTAAGCATTGAAGAATTAATTCGCTTACAGCAAATAGTAATAGAAAACAGTAGGTTTATAGCTATGGGGCTACGAAAAAAAGGAGGATTTGTTGGTGAACATGACCGCGTAACAGGCGAACCTATTCCGGACCATATTTCCGCCAAAGAAGATACTATTGAACAATTATTAAATGGATTAATTGCTACCAATGAAGCATTGCAGGACGATACCTATGATGCCGTGTTAGCAGCAGCTACCATAGCATTTGGCTTTGTTTTTATTCACCCCTTTGTTGATGGGAATGGCCGTTTACATCGGTATATTATTCATCATATTTTGGCAAAAAAGGCCTTTACACAACAAGGTATTATTTTTCCTGTGTCGTCATCCATACTGGACCATATTGATGATTATAAAAACGTTTTAGAATCGTATTCACATCCCTTATTGGACCATATTGAGTGGAATGAAACCGAAGATCATAATGTAGAGGTTACAAATGACACTATAGATCTTTACCGTTACTTTGATGCCACTAAACAAGCGGAATTTTTATATGATTGTGTGGAAGATACTTTAAAACGTGTTATTCCGGAAGAAGTAACCTATTTGCAAAACTATGATGATTTTAAAAAATATATAGATAACCATTTTGAAATGCCGGATAAAATGGTTGCTATTCTGGTTCGTTTTTTAGAGCAAAATGATGGGGTATTATCAAAAAGAGCTTTAAAAAAGGAATTTTCAGCGTTAAAAGAGAAAGAAATTGAGGAAATCGAAACGAATTATAATAGCATTTTTTTAGAAGCATAAATGAGCCATCAATCCGAAACCATACTAGAAAACAACCTAATCCAACAATTGGTTGGTTTGGGTTACACCGCTGTAAAAGTACCAGATGCTACTGCACTTGTTGCTAATTTAAAAAGTCAGCTTGAGGCATTTAATAAAACCTCCTATTCTAATAAGGAATTTGATGGGATCTTAAATCATTTAGAAAAAGGTAAGGTGTTTGAAAAAGCCAAAACCTTACGGGATAGGTTTAGTTTTATCAGAGAAAATGGCGAGGTGTGTTATGTGCGCTTTTTTGATTCAGAAAATTCGAATAACAACTTGTTTCAAGTTACCAACCAAATAAGCTTAGAGGGTTCTTATAAAAACAGGTATGATGTAACGCTGTTAGTAAATGGCTTGCCTTTGGTGCAATTAGAATTAAAGCGTAGAGGTATTGAAATTAAAGAAGCTTTTAATCAAATAAACAGGTACCAATTACATAGTTTCTGGAGTACTCATGGCTTGTTTCAATATGTTCAATTATTTGTAATTAGTAATGGTGGTAACACAAAATATTTGGCAAATAATGAGTTACAGTCGGTTTTACAGACCTTCTTTTGGGCAGACAAAAACAATAAACGTATTACGGAGCTGCCTGAATTTGCAGATGCATTTTTAAATATTGATCATTTAGGTAAAATGATTGCGCAATACGTGGTCATTAACGAAACCTACAAAAACATGATGGTCTTGCGCCCGTATCAATACTACGCTACTGAGGCTATCATTCATCAAGTAAAGAACACTACTGAAAACGGCTATATTTGGCACACTACAGGTTCAGGAAAAACATTAACCTCATTTAAAGCAAGCCAAATTTTAATGGATTTGCCAGAGGTGTACAAAGTAGTTTTTGTGGTAGATCGTAAAGATCTAGATTACCAAACCATGAAAGAGTTTAATGCTTTTAAAGAGGGCAGTGTAGATACTACAGAGAACACCACGAGTTTGGTGCATCAATTTCTAGGGAAATTTAAAGATAAAAAAGGCGTTCGTAAAGATTCCGATTTAATCATTACCACCATTCAAAAATTAAACAATGCTATTTCTGGGCATAACAAAACCAAATTAGCGCCTTTAAAAAACGAACGTTTCGTATTTATTTTTGACGAATGTCACCGTAGTCAGTTTGGTGACACCCATGCAAGAATTACAGAATTTTTTAGCAACAGCCAATTATTTGGTTTTACAGGGACCCCAATTTTTGCAGATAATGCTTCTAAAAACGACTTAGGGAAGCGTACCACCAAAGATTTATTTGGCAATTGCCTTCATAAATATGTGATAACAGATGCTATCCGCGATGAAAATGTATTGCGCTTTGCCATAGAGTATATTGGTAAATACAAAAACAAGAGTAAGACTTTTATAGATATAGAAGTAGAAGATATTGATAAGAAAGAAGTGCTAGATTCCCCAAAGCGATTAACTAAAATTGCAGATTACATTATAGCACATCACGATCAAAAAACTTTCAGCAAGGCATATTCTGCTTTGTTTGCTGTAAGTAGCATTGATAATCTTATCAAGTATTATGATATTTTTCAGCAGAAAAAAGAAGCTGGCGAACATAATTTGCGCATAGCTACCATATTTACCTATGGCACCAATGAAGATAGTACTGACGCTCAAGATTTCTTGCCTGATGATGCAGAGCTCTCTATGGCAGCAGAACCCCAAGAAACGTACAAACGAAGCCATTCAAGAGATAAGCTAGAAAAGTATATTGGTGATTACAATGCCATGTACAGCACCAGCTACACTACAAAAGACCAACAACAATTTGAAAACTATTTTAAAAACATTAGCAAGCGTTTAAAAGAACGTGAAAAAATAACGTTTAATGATGAAAAAGACCGTTTAGATATTGTTATTGTAGTGAACATGATGCTTACCGGTTTTGATGCTAAAAAGGTAAACACATTGTATGTTGATAAAAATTTAAAGCAGCATGGCTTAATACAAGCTTTCTCTAGAACTAATAGAATTTTAGGAGACCAAAAATCTCAAGGAAATATTTTGTGTTTTAGAAATCTAAAAAAGGCTACTGACGATGCCATTACCTTATTTTCAAACAAAGATGCTATTGAAGTGGTAACCATGCCAGATTATGAGGTAATTGCAGAAAAGTTTGATGAAGCGCTAAAAAACCTACGAGAAATAACACCCACTTACCAAAGCGTTAATGACTTAGCTACGGAAAATGATGAAGCTGCTTTTGTACAAACATTCAGAAGACTTTTAAGAAACATGAATGTATTACAGTCCTACTCAGATTTTGATTGGGATGATTTACCAATAAGTGAGCAAGAATTTACAGGTTACCAAGGAAAATACAGAGATTTATATGATAAAGTAAGGCGGGCTAACGCAAAACAAAAAACATCAATCTTAGCAGATATAGATTTTGAGTTAGAGTTGATACACAGCGATACTATAAATGTAGCTTATATTTTTATGCTATTAGCGAAACTTAAAAATGCAAAGTCGTCTGAAGCAAAGGCACAGAAAAAAGCAATACTAGATCTTTTGGGGGGCGATACCATGTTGCGTAGCAAACGTGAACTTATCGAAAAATTTATAGATGAAAATCTACCAAAAATTGATGACACAGATACTATTCAAGATGAATTTGAAACCTATTGGCAAGAGCAAAAAGTACTAGCACTGGGTAAACTTTGTGACGAAGAGAATTTAGATAAAGCACAGTTTAAAGCCTTAATTGACACGTATATCTATAGTGGACAAGAACCTATAAAAGATGACGTTTTTAAATGCTTAGACAATAGACCAAGTATTTTAAAAGCACGTGAAATAGGTGAACGCATTTTATCTAAAATGAAAGAGTTTGTACAAGTTTTTATAGAAGGTATGACGGGGTAATATAATTAGCGCTATCATCTATAGCCTTCCGGAAAATTGTAGTATCAGATCATATAAATGAAAAGCCTTGCAAATTGGATATAAATTTAATCTTAAATAAGATAAACTTTGTTAGTAGATATAAAGAAATCTGTCTGGATTATAATGATTATGAAAATAGACTCCGTGGTAGGAATACAAAGCGGTATCTCGCTATTCTAAAAACATTGGATGAAAATTTCTCATATGTATCAAAAGATAAATTCTTTACCTTAAAATATGAATATGAAGCATTTGAACTAAATTTAGGATTAGTTGTAAATGACGGTCTTGTTGAGCCTAGTCTATATGTAATCCGAAATGAGGATTGGATACTTTACAATAGATTTGATTTTATTTCAGAAAAGTTACATCCTGGCTTTCGAGAAAATTTTAATCTTCCAAAATACAAAACAGAAGCCGAACTTGAGGCGCTACTAACTGAAATTCTTAAACTTTATAAAGATATTAGGGTAGCGTTTGTGAAAGATTTTTGATAATGATAAATGGAATTGGAGTAATTGTAGACAGCATAGAAGAAAAATGATAGAATTGTTTGTTAAGCATTTAGAAAATATTTCTTAAATATTCAAACACATAATAGTGCAATAAAAAGCACTATTAACAAATTAAGTATTCTGAAAATTCAAAAAACCACAAATAGTGCTTTAAAAAGCACTTACCCTAGGTTTAAATTATAAAAAGGCATATTTTTATATAAAAAGAGCCATATAATGCACTCAAAAGATTTAATAGAAGCTATAAAAACACGTAGAGACAATCTAGATGTAACACAAGAACTACTTGCAGACCTTTCTGGTGTAGGTTTGCGTACGCTTAAACAATTTGAAAGCGGTAAAGGAAATCCAACCCTAGAAACGTTACAAAAATTGGGTAATGCATTAGGTATGGAATTAACATTTACGATTAAAGAACTTAAATAATGAGACAAGCTGAGGTTCTATATAAAAAAGAAAAGGCAGGCATGTTGACACAGTTAGACGATGCCAGTTTTGTATTTACGTATCAAGATAGTTGGTTTAACGATATTAATAAACCAGCAATTAGTTTAACCTTACCTAAAACACAACAAAAATATACGTCTAAACATTTGTTTTCTTTTTTTTATAATATGTTACCAGAAGGCTCTAACAAGCAAACGGTTTGTTTTCAAAACCGTATAGATACCAAAGATCATTTTGGCATCTTGTTAACGACAGCAAAACAAGATACTATTGGTGCAGTAACTATTAAAAAACTAGACAAATAATGGCAATACCACAAATTACAGTTTGCCCAAGTACACTTGCTAAAGAGAATGATTCTTATAGTAACACTGCTTTAAGACGTGTATTTAATGGTAAAAAAGTAAGTCCTCTTTTACCTTACGATTCCCCAACAAGCAACGACATTACAGATGCGCTGTTTACAGAAAACAGAAAACGCATGTCTATTTCTGGTGTGCAAGAAAAATTTTCGGTCCTATTAGAAAAAAACAAGTTACGTTTAGTAGAAGAAAACGAACAAGGACAATACATATTAAAACCAATACCTAAGGTTGGTAAAAACGCCAATCAAATGCCAGCAAACGAGCATCTAACTATGCAAATAGCAAGACAAGTATTTAATATAGAAACTGCCGAAAATGCACTCATCTTCTTTAAAAATGGTAATCCTGCATATATTACAAAACGGTTTGATGTAAAAGAAGATGGTCATAAATGGGCACAAGAAGATTTTGCATCTTTAGCACTACGAACACCACAAACACATGGCGAAGATTTTAAATATAGAGGTAATTATATAGAGCTGTTTACTATTTTAAAAAAGAATGTTCCAGCCTATGCTGTAGAATCGATTAAACTATTTAAGCTTATTCTTTTTAATTATTTGTTTTCTAATGGCGATGCGCATTTTAAAAACTTCTCACTAATAGAAACACCTTTAGGCGATTTTAAATTAAGTCCGGCTTACGATTTACTAAACAGTAGATTACATATAGACGATAAAGATTTTGCTTTAGAAGATGGTTTATTACCACCTAATTTAAAACAAGGTAAGTTTACAGAACAGTTTTATGTGTTAGGCGAACAAGCAGGGATTTCAAAAAAACAAATATATAACGTATTTAAATCTCTAATGGCTAAAAGTGATGCCGTATTAAAATTAATTGAAGCTTCTTTTTTAGATGAAAAAGCGAAACGAAATTACAGCCAAGCCTACCAAACCCGATTAAAAAAATTACAACGTCCATGAGTTACGAATATTCAGAAAATGGATTAAAGCTAGCGCAATACAATAGAATAAATCCATCTGTTACCTAAGAATATCAATTAGACAGATTGCTTCCGCAAATTGCCGTGTCGTCCCTCCTCGCAATAACACCATGAAACTAGGTTTTGTATACATTCTCGCTAATAAAAACAATACCACACTCTATGTTGGGGTGACTAGTAATTTGCTACAGCGTATGGAACGGCATAAAACAAAGTTTTATCCAAAATCATTTTCTGCTCGGTATAACACAAACAAATTAGTGTATTATGAAGCCTTTCAAAACATAGGTGATGCTATTGCCAGAGAGAAACAATTAAAAGCAGGAAGTAGAGTCAAAAAAATAGCCTTGATAGAAAAAGAAAATCCTGATTAGGAAGACTTAATCAAACAAGTAACAGATTTCTTCGGCGAAAGTGCCTCGCAATGACGAACACAACTGTCATTGCGAGCGTAACATAGTGTAGCGCGGCAATCCGTTGAATTATTAATTCCCAAGACAAAATTTCAATATTTTTTCTAACTAAATAGCACTATATAATCACCTAATTTTTATGCCCTACGGAAAACCGCAAGGTTATTTTGTTTTATGATTTTATGTTTGTTAGGAACTTTGAAGCACCAAGCTTTTCTAACACCGCTACCAACACATGGAATGGATTCTTAAACTTGTTTTTCTAGGCATTGTGATTGGTATTGTTAGAAAATACCCTAAGATTAGTATTGCACTAGCATTATTAGGCTTGCTCATCTACAGTCAAAAGCAAGATGCTGTTGAGGAACAGCGCACAGCTCCTACAGAAATTTATTCCAACAAAACGTATACGTCTCCTGAAGCACCAACAAGCTACCGCTCTAAGGCTTCCCTTAAAAGTATAGAAACGGAATTAGGAATCTCCCAACCCGTTACAACAAAACCCCATAAAAAGGCTGTACCTACAACAGTTAGAGTGGGCGCTATTTGTAATGATGGCACTTCTTCTAAAGCTACAGGCAGAGGCGCTTGCTCTCACCATGGCGGCGTAGCCTATTGGCTTTATGAATGAGGTCTATGTTTAACGCCTAACTACTTTTACTGCTCCAACTTATCTAAGACATAGGTCTTATACATATAGTCTGTAACTTCATGTAGGCCTTTATGATATATAGGATGTACATTATAATAGGTAAAGAACTCTACCTCCCCACCTTTTTTTACATACCAAAGTTCTTGGTGTTGCTCCCGTCTGCTTTTTACTTCGTGCAAATCTTCTATTTTCCTAAAATTTTGCAATAGCAGTTCTTGATACGGTTCTTCAAGAGGCGCTCCAGTACATGCCGATTTTATATAATGGTTTTCTTGCCATACCATACAATTCTGCTCTTCCTTTACAAAACCAAAATAGGTTAATGCGCCTATAACAAGTACCGATATAAGCATAATAATTTTGTTGCTTCCCTGATTAAAGAAATCAAGTGAAGTACTCCTTCCTGAATCGGATGCTTCTGGCGCTGGGTCTTTTGTTACGACTGGTTCTTTTATAACCTTTGACTCTTCAAGTTCTGACGGATGAGACGTAACAAATTCCGCATAATTTTTATAGCCCAAATAGTTACACAAATATTCAATTACTTGAGGTTTGATAGGCTCAAGATTTTCCTCATTCTTCTCTACCAACTTACTGTAATAGTCCCTAAGTGTTCTTTCGTTTATCTGAAATTTAAAATCCTCCAAAAGTACCTCTGAGATATGCTGTGCTCTTTGAGTTTTCTTAGAAGGCCCTATTTCCTTCTCCGCTTTTGCGAAGACTAATGCTATTATTTTTTTGGACATTTTGGTTGGTCTGGTTGTACCCTAAAACTACTACATTTTTGGAAATTATATGGAAAAAACCTGCTTGAAATTCTTTTCCATACACTTTCCATCATCTCTCCATTCCGTAGAAAACCTAAGCCCTTACTTTGCCTTGTGATTGATTAGGTATTCATGATAACCGCCCTATCATCATTAGGAAAACACCTAGAACAAACCAATAGTTTATTGGGAAGTAACTAAAAGTTTCGACAGGTGTTTTTCACTTCCCAACCAATAAAAGAGGAGTACTCCCAACACCTTTTACAATGTGGTGCAAATAACATTCGGAATACTCCGAACAGCCACCCTTATGTCAAATTTTTAAAACTCATAACATGAAAAAAATAACTTTATTAATCGTAATACTAAGTGCCAACCTATCTTTAATTTCTTGTGATGCTACAACTACTGCAGACCAAGATACGGTCTATGAAAACCTCAACGCCACAGAAGGTGATGATGGGGTTATTGTAAAAGATCCGGATGCAGAAGAAGAGGATGGTGATAATTAACCGGTATCCCTAACTAGGACGTAACAAACTAAGTAGGAAAGCAGGATGAAATCGATTGTATTTCGTCCTGCTTGTATATTTTCATAAAAAAAGAGCTGCATGATACAATCACACAGCTCTTTTCTAGTATTATTTTTTTAGTATAAATTATTCTACATAGGTAAATTGAACCGTAAACGAACCATCAACCTCTCCATTTGCGGCAGAAGAAATAACTCCTGAAGTTGCATAGTTATCTGCATCATACACATAATTTGCAGTCATCGTATATTCTATCTCTCCTTCTTCATTTTTGTACACAATTTTAGAAAGGTTATTTACTGGAAAAAGCATTCTTGCTTTTATGATCTCAGTAGCTTGAGGATTCATACTAAAATTTAATTGTACACCATCTAAAACATCAATAATTCCGCCTGCTTCTAAGGTATAGAAAAAAGGATTTTGAGCCTCATCGTAGGTTACCTCAGCAGTATACACATAAGAAAGGTACGAATCAGTCTCCCAATCATATTCCTCTTCAAAAAATTCAATGATTTTAGGATTTCCATTTGCATCATACTCTAATACATTTCCTGTTTCAAAAGCATCATAAGGAGATTCATAAAGTTTTTCAATAGATAGGCTAGTGTCTTCATCACCTGTAACATTCGTCAATTCATCACCATCGTAAAGAAAGTCACTAGAACCTTCGCCATTAGACACGCTACTTAACGCTCCGTCTGCCGTATAAGAAAATTCTAACATACCCTCATCTTCACCAGTTTCTCCTGAAGTTAATGCAACTGTTTTAATTAACTTTTGTACCACGTCGCCATTAGCTTCATCAAATTCTTCACTTACTGAATCACTTGAACAACTAACCGCTAAAATTGATCCGCAAAAAAGGCCTAAAATGTAATTTGTTTTTCTCATAATTGTTTTAATTGGTTTTGTTTGTTTTGATTTTTCTTTGGTTAAAAAAATAGTAGCATACCTATTCCTCACGTTTTTCTTCCGTGAGAACATTTAAATCATGCCATGAAGAGAAAAAACGAAAACAAAACCGAGTTAGTATAAAATCTACAGGATAAAATGATAGCGCTTAAGAATGCTGAGAAAGTTAAGAATGATAATTATTTATTTCCAAGTTAAAATAGGCTCCTTTTGTGTAAACTCTTTTTGTATTTTCGAAGGATGAATAACAAGTTTCTACTACTTTCCTTTATTACCCTCTTTCTCGCTTGCTATTCATCTGTTTTTGCCATTGATTTTTTAAAATTTGAAAATAAAAACAGTACTACTCCTCCTATTGAGAATACTATTGATTCCCTGAAGCAAATCAAAAAAAAAATAAGCGCTTTTGTCAAAAAGAAAGAATATTCAAACGCTATTATTTATTCTAAAAAATTGCTCCACGAAGCGAAGCTAAAGTCCGACTCCAGCACAATTGATAATGCCTATTTCCGCCAAGCCTTTTATTTTGACAAATTAAACCAGGTAGATTCTTCCTATTTTTATTATGATAAGTCTTACACGTATAATTTAGCCTTAAAAGATACCGTCGTTGCAGGAGAACGTCTACTGGGTATGGCAAACATTCAAAAAAGCTTAGGTGATTATACGGGTGCAATGATCACAGCCATTGACGGATTAAAATATTTAGAAAATACTGAGGAGCTAGAATCTACGATTGGACTTTACCAAACCATTGCCGTGGCTCAAAAAGAATTGGGACACCCCCAAGAGGCCCTCCGTTGGAATACAAAAGCTTTTAACATCCTAAAAAATAACCCAAAGGCAGAAATTTTACCCTCTAGTATTCATATCATTACTATTACCAGAGCTAATATCCTAGCCGAAAAAAAAGAATACAGCGCAAGCATTCATATTTTAGATAGCATTGCCCAAGAAACAACGGGTAAAAACCTCTTTGAATTTTCTAGAGCTATTTGCAATATGGGCCATTTTAAATGGCTAGAAGATGCCAATAACCCCGAAAGTGAAACGCTGCTTTTAGAATCTTTAAGAATCCGGACTTCTTTGAATACCGCTAGCGGCTTGTTCTCTAGCTACATTCATTTAGCCGAGTTTTATTTTGATACTAAAAAAGCTAAAGCTTTGCGGTATGCGCAACAAGCCTATACGTACTCTGAAAAATTAAATAATCCGGTAGCTAGTCTAGAAGCTCTAGATCTAATTCTGCCTTTAAAAAGAGATTTGCGCCAAGCTATTTCTAACGAAGCAATTACCTATTCCCAACTACAAAATCAACTAGAAAAATCTAGACAAACTATTCGCGCCATCTATGCGGCCACCAAATATGATAACGATGCCTTAGAGAAGGAAAATCTTAAGCTGCTAACGCAAGTAGCAATCAAAGAAAAACAAAAAATTTTGGCGCTGGCTGCTGCCGTATTTCTTTTAGGTGTTATTGGTTTTGTGATCTATTACAAAAACCATCAAAAACAAAAAGAGCAGCTAGAAATGTCATACAAAACGGAGCTACGCCTATCTAAAAAATTACATGATGAATTAGGAAATGATATTTTCTATTTAATGACGCAGGTACAACAAGACACACCCGCTCCTACCGATACTAAAAATGCTCTCATTTTAAATGGATTAGATAGTATTTACCAAAGAGTAAGAGATATTTCTAAAGAATTTACAGCGATTGATACCGGGAAAAATTTTGGAAAAGAATTTTTTGCACTTCTAAATTCCTACAGTTCTGCCAGCACAAAATTAATCACCAAAGAATTACCCCTGAGTTTTTGGGATGATATAGCCCCTAAAACAAAAATTGAACTCTATAGAGTATTGCAAGAACTACTCGTAAATATGAAAAAACATAGTGAAGCTACTTTTGTAGCAATTACCTGTGTAAAAAATGCCAAAGAGATATTAATAAAGTATGTAGATAATGGGGTAGGATTTGATATAAATGAAAAAATTTCAGGAAATGGACTCAAGAATGTGGAAAACCGCATAGCTAGTATAAAAGGAAGTATTAATTTCGAATCCAAACCAAAGGAAGGGGTTACCGTAACCCTGACGTTTGCTATTTAATAAAAGGATATGCAATTGGATAGAATTTTTGTTTCTGAAGATATAGACAGTAATAACTTAGGGGTTACTACGACCCTCCAAAATATGGGCTATGCCCAAATTGGCCATTCTCAATATTGTGATGATGCGCTTCTAAAACTCAAAAAGGCACTAAAAGATGGGACTCCTTATGATCTTCTGATTAGCGATTTGTCTTTTGAAAACCCTAGGACTAAGAAAAACATCCAAAACGGACAAGAGCTCATTACCGCGATAAAAGTCATACAGCCTACTTTAAAAGTGATTGTTTTTTCTGTGGAAGACGATCACCATACCATCACTACCTTATTCTCCGACCAACAAATTGATGCCTATGTATGTAAGGGCTTAAATGGCCTTAGTGAGCTTCAAAATAGTATAGAGGCCATCATTCTCAATGAGCAATACACGTGCCCTGTAGCTACTGCAGTGCTACAGCAAAAAAATGTTTTAGCCTTAGATGCCTACGAACAGCAACTCTTAGCATATTTAGCCAAAGGATATACCCAGCATGAAATAAGCACACAACTTAAAGAACAAGGAATAAGTCCAAATAGTGTGCGCTCTATTGAAGCCAACATCAGTAAATTAAAAGACTATTTTAATGCGACAAATACCACGCATTTAGTGTATGTAGCGTCTAGCTTGGGACTTATATAAGTACTGAAATTGTGCTTTTACCGTCTGCTACCCCTTCATCTTGTTGCTAGATAAGTGTCTCAATTCTTAAAAAATGATGCGTATCGTACTTCTAAAAAGTACTGGAGCGAGGTTGCAAATAGCAAAAATCGGTCAATCTATATGATTTTTGTTGCCTTTGACTTAGATTCAAGAATACCTCATCTTCACTGCTATTGCTTCTTATTATATTTACCGCACTAAGCCAAGTAACTTCAACTTTGGGTTTTAAAACTTATACGTCACTCTTTATTAATCAATTTATAAATCAGCATGTTATAGAGTATAGTGCTACTATATGCATTATTCCCCGTGAACAATAGAAGCAAAATAATTCCACTAGCTTTCTGATCTAAGGCGTGCTCTAAATTTTGAAGGAACGGTTTGGGTGTATTTTTTAAATAGTCTTGAGAAATAAGAATAATTTTCAAAGCCTAGCTCTTGGGCTATCTCTCCAACAGACTTGGTACTAAAAGTTAACATACGTTTGCTTTCTATAACCACTTTCTCAGCAATAAGAATAGTCACGGTTTTATCTAAAACATATTTACAAATTCTATTTAAATGCTTTAGGCTTATATTCATTTTAGAAGCATAAAAAGAAGGCGCCTTTTCTGTATTATAATACTGATCTAAAAGCGTATTAAATTGTTCTAGTTTCTGATTGTAAGAATGTAAATCTACGTTGTTCTCCTGTAAATGCTTTCGGGAAATTTCAATATGGATAATATCAATTAGATTTAAAAGCTTATCTAATTTCCGGGTATTCGATGCTAGATTTTCCTTGATTAAAAGCTTAAAATAGACTTCAAGAGAAAACAGTTCGGGTTCGTTTAAACGTACCTCCGAAATATTTTTTGAGGCTTGATAAAAAGGATACTCCTCTACCCTCTTGGCTCCAAAATACAGATTATACAAATCCTTTGTGTAAAATAAGATATAGCCTTCTATGTCCTTAGACAACTTCCAACTATGCACTTGACCCGGTTGGATAAGATATATACATCCTGGATTAATGGTAAACGTATTAAAATCTATTTTATGAATTCCGGAACCTTTGGTAAAAAGTACGAGCAGATAAAAATTATGCCCATGTGAGCGCTCTATAAAGCTATTATTAATTAAATGATTGCTAAAGGTATTGATGTAAAGATCTTCATGAATTAAATTCCGCTTAAAATTCTGAATATCATAAACAGGATACGTTTTCATTACAATGTCTTTTTTGTGCTAATATATGCGCTTTTACTAATCTCAAAGAGAAGATAAATATACTAATTTTGCGAAGTAATAAGGAGGTACAAGTTACTAACCGGTAATTAATTTAAATGTCTTTTTTATTATCATAAAAATTATAACTACTATGACGATTCTAAAAGTAACAAAAGTATATAGCATCTTAACGGGCAGTTGCCCTGTGTGCCAAGAAGAAAGCATGTATATAGAAGCGAACCCATTTAAAGTGATGTCTACCCTAAAAATGCATGAACGTTGCAGCCATTGTCATACAAAGTACAAAATGGAGCCCTCGTTTTTCTTTGGAGCGATGTATGTGAGTTACCCTGTAGGTATAGGCTTTGCCACAATTGCATTTGTACTCTCTTACTTTGTATTTAATATCGCTATAGTACCTAGCTTTTTTATCATTTGCGCTGTCATGTTTCTTATGTTACCTATAATACTACGTTTATCTAGAAATATTTGGATCAACCTCTTCAAGCATTACCAAAAGCAAAAAAATGTGAAGGCATAAAAAAAGGTTCCAAACAAAATGTTTAGAACCTGCATATCATATTGTAATTACACGTTTTACTTATAATTCCTTATTGATTGTTCTTTTCCCGTAATTATTTTTAATTTCTATATACAATAGCACTAGTGCCACTATAGCACTTAATACTATAAATACAATAGGATTACCATCGATAACTTCTAAACATAAATTAAATAAATTCTTCATCGTACTACTTCTTACTTTTATTTAGTTTTCTACTAGATACATGATAAACGTAATAGTTGCTTTTTTAGTTCTAAAAAAGAATAGAAAAATTTCTTAGTAGTAAACGAAATCTAAAGCTCCCGATTAACGACGCATTCTCTCGATAAAGAGTTTTTGAGCCAAATGTCAGTTAACGAGCATTTTATACGCTTCATCTATCATTTTGTCAGTGACCGAAAAAATGACCCTTTAACCGAAGGATAACTACCTAAAGCATACATAATCACGTTCTTGTAATCCCAAATCGAATGAAATGAAATCTATTTTAACAACTTTAGTATTTATATGTATCGGATTAAGCGCTCAAGCTAACGACGGTCAAATAAAAGATGTTAAAGCAACTACGGTTACCAAAACAGTAGTAACATTCACTACTTACAAAACTTCAACTGCAGGTATTTACTTAGATAAAAATCATAAGATTAAGAAAGAACTTTCTTTTATTACGAAAGCAAGCAAAGCCAAATTAGCTTAATTCTAAACTATTATATTCTCTTAAATGCATTAAACAAGTATTTGTTTACGGCAGTCTTCTTTCCATATATCCCGTAATTTTACCTTCTAAAATAACGTTATGGAAAATATATTAGTAGCTGGAGCCAATGGTACCACTGGAAAAAAAATAGTTGACTTACTACAACAATCTCAATACTTTAATCCTATTGCCATGGTTCGCAAAGAATCTCAGATGCAACAATTTAAAGCTAAAAACATAGAAGTGTTATTAGGCGATTTAGAACAAGATATAAGCAATAGCACTCAAAACATTGATAAAGTAATATTTGCGGCTGGATCTGGTGGTAAAAAAGTGGTTGAAGTAGATCAAGAGGGCGCTAAGAAACTTGTAGACGCTTCAAAAGCAAGCAACGTAAAGAAGTTTGTGATGCTAAGTTCTATGGGCGCTGATCAACCAGAAAAAGCTGAAAAATTAAAAGACTACCTAAAAGCAAAACACAATGCTGATGTCTACCTAAAAGATAGCGGCTTAAATTTTGCGATTGTACGCCCAGGGAGCCTTACAGACAATAAAGGCATAGGCAAAATAGCGCTCTCGGAACATTTATCTCAAGAAGGAAGTATTAGTAGAGATGATGTAGCACAAACACTAGTTCGTGCCTTACACGATGACGTGGCCAATAATAAAACATTTGAAATACTAGAAGGCGAAACCTTAATTGGACAAGCCTTAGATACAGTAGCATAAGCACTACTGTTCAATATCATTTGCAGAAAACCCTACGAGCTCATGGTCCTGAAATTCAGGCGTGAGCTCTATTGGATTGCAACAAACTTCACAATCTTCTATGTAGGTCTGTTGCCTTACCGATGTATCTAATAACATGGAGATTTCTTCCCAACAATACGGACATTGAAAAAAATGCTCGAACATCTTAGAAACTTATATTTAAAAGCTGCCCCGTCAATTGTAAAAGCTGCAACTCTGCTAATTTAGCATCGTATTTTGCTAAATTTTTATTGGTCTCCGCATTCAATAAGTTAATTTGAGCCTGTCTAAATTCTATCGAGGTGATTCTTCCCAACTGAAACTGTTCTTTGGAGCGCGCAAAATTATTTTCATTGGTTATTACAGCCTGCCCTTGAATTTTATAAATATTTAGTAAATTTTTATATACAGTATGTGCATTCTGGATATCTCTTTCTACTTCTAAAGCTACTTGCTGCTTTACCAATTCTTGATTTTGATAGGTAATCTTCGCATTTCTTACTGCAACTGTAGTTGTACCTCCATCAAACAAATTCCATGATAAACTCGCGCCCAGACCTAAATTGTACGTGGTATTATTTGTTCCTGGAAAGAAGGCTGACGCTGCACTCTGGTTTAAATTCCACCCGTAAGAACCCGTAAGACCTACTGTTGGTAAATAGCCAGATTTACTCACCTTTATATCATATTCATTAATCTTTAGATTTCTTTCCGTTTGCAATAAAGAAACGTTGTTCTCTATGGACTGCTCTAAATATGCTTCTAACTTAAGTGAAGGAATAAATATAAGGGTAGTATCTACTTGAAATTTCTCTTCTAATTTCTGATTTAGAACAACATTCAAATCGCGTTTCGCATTAATTAACTGTTGTTCCACATTTAAAAGTGCAATACTATCATTGGTCACATCTACCTGAGCATTTAAAATATCTAATTTGGTATTCTGACCGTATTCAAAAGAATATTCTGCCCTAGTACTTCGGTCTTTAGAGATATTCAAAGCTTGTTTTAAGACATTACTATTCTCTGTTAATCTAGCCACATCAAAATAAACACTAAACAATTGCAGAATAGTATTCTCAATAGTCTCTCTAGCTTGTAATTCACTTAATTGATACTGTTCTTTAAGACGCTTGTAATTGTATAAACGCCCCATTCCATCGAACAAAGTATAATTTAGATTCAGTGCAGAACTGTAACGCTGCGCTTCCGCTTTATCTATATTCACATCTTCACGCACAGAATTATCATCATTAAATTGCCCTGGAAACTCAATAGTAGAGTCATCACGGTTATAACTAGCATCTGCTGTGCCTGTAAGTGTTGGTAGGTAACCAGAATTTAATATCCCTTGGTTATTCTCTGCAATCGCCACTTGATTCACTGCGATTTTTATTCCAAAGTTATTTTCAAGAGCCACCTTCATAGCTTCCTCTCTAGTTAAAAGCTTTTCTTGGGCAAAAAGTCCACCATAAAAGCCAAAAAATAATATAATATATAGTTTCTTCATTACTACTTATAGTTTGTTCGCTATTTTAAATGTTCTTCCTCTTCTTGTTCTTTGATGGCTCTTTCTACCTCTTCCTTAGTAATATTACGCCCCGTGATTAACCATTTTGTGGTTACTTTAAGCTTATTGCTAAAGGCTAAAAATAAGGGCAGCATTAGCAATGTTAATATTGTTGCAAAAGCAATTCCGTAAGCTATGGAAATAGCCATTGGTTTTAAAAATTGAGCCTGTCTACTTTTTTCTAAAAGAAGTGGCGCTAAACCTGCAATGGTTGTTATTGATGTTAGGAATATAGCTCTAAAACGCGACCTCCCCGCCTCAAAAATAGCATCATCAAACTTCATTCCTTCTTTCAAGTTGGTATTAAACTTCCCAATCAGAACCAGTCCATCGTTCACCATAATCCCAATCAACGCGATAATCCCTAATAATGAAAGTATGTTTACAGGAAAACCATGGATCCAATGCCCCCAAGAAACTGCTGGCAAACAAAACGGAATTAATAACAACAGCATTAGCGGCTGACTAAAACTACGGAACGTAAATGCTATCGTAATATATATTAAGGCCAATACCGTTAACCCAACTAAGCGCAAGGAATCTGAAAACTTTTTTGCCTCCCTATTTTGTCCTTCATAAGAAGCAGATACAGAAGAGTATTTAGACTGAATCTCAGGCATAATAGTATTCTGAATATCTAACATTACGTCAGTAGCACTTGTTTCTTTACTATTTTTAAGATCTGCAGTGACCTGTATTTCTCTTTGTCCTTCTAAGTGATTTATAGACACATCACCACGTTCAATGATGTAACTAGCAATCTCTTTTAAAGGCACTCTGCTACCATCTGGAGTATTAATTCTCATTTCATCTAAATCCGTAATAGATGATCTGTTTTCCCTGTCGTAACGCACCCATACTCTTATCTCATCTTCTCCACGTTGAAAACGTTGTGCTTGCACACCAAAGAATCCTGATCTAATCTGAGTCATCACCGTTTGTAAGTCTAAGCCTAACAAATACGCATTTTCTTTTAACTCTAGCTTTATTTCTTTAATACCTGCTGGATCATTATCGGCAACATCTTTTAAAAGTGCATTATTTTCTAATGCTGCTTTTAATTCTTTTTTAGCCTGTTTTAATTCAACGATATTATTACTTAATAAAGAAACTGCGATAGGATCACCTCCAAAATTACCACCTGAGCCATAAATTAAGCTCTCTACACCAATTACGGGACCTACCAGTTCTTGCAATCTATTGGTAACTAGTTCTGAACTTATCACATCTGGTCTTTCTTCACCTGGTAAAAGATTAATGGCCAATGAAGCAGTTGATGTTCCCGGACCTACTCTTTTAATCAAATTATCAAACAAAACCTTATCAGTTCCTTTTAAATACTTTTCTGTGAATTCTTCATTTATAATTTTTGCCTTACTTTCTATAAGGCTTATAATAGAATCTGTAATAACTTCATTAGTTCCGTTAGGCATTTCTAAACTCACTGAAACACGATCACTAGCTACATTCGGAAAAAAAGCAGTTCTAATTATTCCTGCTCCTACAGAACCTATTGTTAACGATAAAGCAATAGCAAAGAATGAAAAACTAAGTATCTTATATTTTAAAATAAATTTTAAAACTGGAGCATAAAAATCATCACGCATCCAATTCATAAAACGATCTCCCGCTTGATTAATGACGCGTAATTTTGCAAAAGCCTGACCTAATTTAGACTTCGGTTTATCTTCAATAGTTTGCAATGCTTTAGAATGGGCTAAATGGGCAGGTAAAATGATTAACGCCTCTACTAAAGAGACCACTAATGTTAACAGTACAATCACGGAGACTTCACTAAAGACATCGCCAATCCTACCATCTAAAAACAAAAACATGGAAAAAGCCAATAGTGTTGTTATAATTGCGGATACAATAGGCGGGACTACTTCCAAAGTTCCATCAATAGCAGCTTGTATTGGAGATTTCCCTTTTTCGTAATGTTGGTATATATTTTCTGCGATTACAATTCCGTCATCAACTAAAATACCAATAACAATAATCATCCCAAATAGCGAAAGAATATTTATAGTGACATCAAAATATCCTGCAAAAATAAACATTCCTAAAAAAGATATAGGCAAACCAAAAGCTACCCAGAATGCTAAACGTGTATTTAAAAATAAAGACAAGAAAATAAGCACTAACAACATTCCTTGCCAAGCATTGGTAATTAGAAGTTGCGTACGTTGATTTAGAGTTATTGATTGATCTCTAATAACATCTAAGTGTACATTATTATATTTCTGATTAAAATCTACAATATATTCATTAACCCTTTCTGCCGACGTAGTTAAATCTTCAGAATTTGTATTCGTAATCGCTACTGATACCGATAAGTTTCCGTTATAATAAGATGCATTTGGCGATTCTTCAAAACGATCTCTAATAATAGCGACATCTTTTAGTCTAATTATCTGGCCAGAAGGACTCGCCTTAATTATCAAATTAGTTATTTCATCACCATAATATGATCGGTTATTGGCTCTAATTAAAAACTCTTCAGTATCGGTTTTAATATTTCCACCCGTTACTAAAATGTTTGCATTTGAAACTGCTGCAGAAACATCACTAAATGAAATACTATAGGCTAATAAACTATTTTCATTTACGGCTATTTCTATTTCCTCATCAGGGAAGCCAGAAACTTCAATCTGAGAAATGCCTTCTATAGCCCTAATATCATTTTCAATTTGCCTTCCTATTTGCTTTAATGTTACTAACGGAATATTTTCCCCGCTAATCGCAAAACTAATAGTCTCTCTAATATTTTCATTTTTAGCTACAACCAAAGGTTCCATACCTGTGGGAAAAGATGGGACTCTATCTACCGCATTTTTAACTTCCAAAAGCATAAAATCGATATTCTCACCTTTTTGAATCTCAACACTTATAGAACCACTATTCTCACTAGATTTAGACGTAACTCTATCAACTCCTTCGAGTCCTTTTAAATTATCTTCAATTTTTAAAACAATACCTTCTTCAATTTCTTGAGGTGATGCTCCTGGATAAGCAATAGCTATTGATATTATCTTAGAATCTACTAATGGAAAGTATGACGACTTTAAGGACATTACTCCTACAATACCAAATACTGTAATTGCTAAAAGAAAAACCGAAACAGCAACATGGTACTTAATGAAATATGCTATAATTTTTTTCATTAGTTCCCTGATTTTGCTTGGTTATCATCTATTTTTTTAACCAGCATTCCCGCGTAAGCACCTACAACAGGTTTAGAAACAATAGTTTCTCCTTCAGGAACATTTTTTAAAATAACTGTTCTATCTGAAAAATATATAGGAGTTACATCTATAACATCTAATATACTATCATGGATTACAAAAATTTGATCATTTTCTAAAAGTAAGCCTCGATCTACTTCTATTGCATTTTCTTCCTTTTTCGCATTTAGTTTTGCTTCTAAATACATTCCTTCTTTTAAGTCTTTATTTTTTATCTCTATAAAGGCCTTTATAGTTTGAGAAGCCTGATCAACGTTTCCATTTATTCTTGTTACAACTCCATTATACTCAACCGTCTTATCTAGATTTATTAAACGTACTGTTTCGCCTATTCTTAATAAATCACTATACGTTTTTGGTATGGAAACTTCTAACTCATATACATCCGTGTTAATAAACTCTCCCAATTTTTGTCCAGTTCTCACGAGCGTCCCTTCATTAACTAGTGCCTCGGTTAAAATACCATTGAAAGGAGCTGAGATTCTATATTTAGCTAAACGTTGTTCAAGAGTTTTAACATCATAATAGCTCGTTAGTATTCCCCGCCCTGTAATAAAGTATTTTTCTTTATCCGTTGTCATTTCTGGCAAAGCAGCTACGGTTGCGTTCATATCAAACGCACTTAAATAAGCCTGCCATTTACTGTATATTTCAGGGTAGTCTAACCTTAAATCAGGCATTATAGACGTTAAGAGATTATATAAGTTACTTTTTGCTGATTGCACTGTGGCGCTATATTCTGAAGCGTCGATACGTATTATTGTCTCTCCGCTTTTATAACTCTCGCCTGTTTTAAAAAGTTTACTCCCTCTTTTAAAAACACCTTGTACTTCGGCGTAAAGTTCTACACGTCTCTTTGCGACAACATTACCGTGTGCAGAAATTACAATGGGAACTGTACCATTAACAACTTTTGAAGCAAAAACTGTTTTTATTATTTTTTCAGGTTTAGGTTTTTTTTCGTTTTTATTGTTTACTAATGCTATCGCAGCAAAAACAGAAAGAGCAATTAGGACAATGCCTAGAATAGATAATACTATTTTTCTCATAATTAAATTAGTGGCTTGGAATGGTATAAGACGACAAAACTATCCAATAGTTTAAGTATGTTTAGTTAAACATTTCTTAAAAAAACAGCCAAGAAGCCTTTTGTAATGATATCAAAAAAAAAGGATGCTATAATAGCATCCCGCATAATAATTCTTTATTTTTTTATCTTATTCTAATTTCAACAGCTGTGTTTTAGAATTTACGACAGGTACAAGTTCTACTTCTAATAGTTCCGCACCTTTCTGAAACCCAATACTATCTGTATTTAACGTAATTAACAGCGCTCTATTCAGATTTCTTAAACCCTCAAAAGAATTAAAATTATTCCCTTGAAGCTGTAAGTATTTTAAATCTCCTAAACCTTCTAAACCGTTAGGAACAGGGCCATTAAATTTATTATAAGCTAAAGTAAGTTCATATAAGTTGGGAAGTTTGTTAAAATTTAGCGCGATGACACCACTTAATTTATTACCAAACAATCCTAAAACCTCTAAATTACTTAAACCCTCAAATGATAAGGGAATAGTGCCTTCTAGATAATTGCCTGAAAGATTTATCACTTTAAGACTCTTAATGGTACCAAGACTCTCTGGAATTGGCCCTATAAAAGCGTTATTGTATAAAGAGAGAATTTCTAAATTTTGCAAGGAACCAAATTCAGCAGGGATCTGATTTTTAAAATTATTCATTTCAAGACTAATTTCCTTTAATTCTCGAAGACTTAAAATCTCTTTTGGAAAATTACCACTCAAGTTATTTAATGATAAATTTAAAACTTCTAGCTTTTCTAATGCTGAAATTTCTTTAGGTAGGCAACCCGACAAATTATTCCTTCCTAGCTCTATTGACACTACATGATTGTCTCTGATTTTTACTCCATACCAATAGTCTACTGGTTCTGAAAGATTCCATGGTACGTTCCAATGAGTGCCTTTGGTTGTGGTAAACAATGATAATAATGCGTTCTTTTCATCTTCAGGAATTTGTGCTTTCAAGATGAAGCAATACGAACACAAGAAAACAAATAATAACTGTTTGTTTATTGGTCTCATGATTTGGTCAATACATTTAAACGATAGGTTGGTTGTAAAATTCCTTTCATTTATGGTTTATAAAATAGGTTACGTTCTACTAATAACGCAAAATCTATATATTTATGATAAATGTATAAAAAAAGAGGTACTATACAGTACCTCTTTTATATAACTTAATGTATTAAACCTAATTATCGGTATCATCTTCAAATTTGGTATCTGCCATTCTTGTTGTATATTTTTTAATGTCTTTGAAATCCATAGTGGTTTCAATTTTTTCTTCATCAAAATCAAACACCAATAGGCTATTTCCTTTAAAAGTATTGATGTCTTCAAAAGAATCGAATCCATTATTTTGTATTTGAAAAATTTCTAAGCTAGCCAATTGCCCTACTTCTTTAGGTATTGCGCCTTTTAAATGATTATTGGCTAATACTAATTCTTTTAATTTTACCAAATTCCCTAATTCTGATGGCATCGCACCCTCTAAACCATTTTCAAATAAACCAAGAGATTCTAGTTGATCTAACTTGCCTAAAGAAGAAGGTATCGCTCCTTTAAAGTTATTACTAGATAAATTTAATGTTTTTAGCATTTTCAATGCTCCAATACTATTCGGTATTTCACCAGATAAAAAATTATTGAAAGCCGTTAATTCTTGCAAAGCAGTCATATTTCCTAAATTTTCGGGTAAAGAACCTTTCAATCTATTCATTTCCAGCTTTAAAATCACGAGGTTTTGTAAACCACTAATTTCAGATGGCAGTTCTCCTGTCAATTGATTGAAGGCTAAATTTAGTACCATTAAATTTTTCAATTCACCGATACTCGAAGGTAAAACTCCTTTCAAATTGTTATGAAATAAATTAAGCTTTACAACCCTATCATTCTTTACAGTAATCCCATACCAAGTACTTACAGGGGTGTTTAAATCCCATGAATTGTTCCACTCTTCCCCATCAGTCTGGGTATACAAATCAATCAAGGCTTCTTTTTCCGCTGTAGAAATTTCAGCATAGGAATTAAAGCTTATAAGCCCTGCAATCATCAAAAATGTTTTTATCATCCTTTTCATATTTATGATATTTAAACTTAATTAATTTTCTTCATCATCTTCAAACTTCGTTTTCACAGTACGCGTATTCGAGTCTAAATAAAGGTCTTTCAAATCTCTTTTATTATACGATGTATTTGTATTTCCATCAAAATCAAAAACCACCAAGCTTGTCTCTACTGAAGCGATATCTTCAGAAAACCTTATATCAAAGTTATTTTTCTGGATTTGCAATACTTCTAAGTTTTGCATTTTTAAAATTTCGGACGGAAATTTATTAGAAAAATAATTATCTGCAATTATCAATGTTTTTAAGCCTTGTAAAGTACTTATATTTTCAGGAATGTCTCCCCTTAATTTATTTTCCGAAAGCTCTAAACGCTCTAATTTTGATAAGTTGCTAATAGATACCGGAAGCTCTCCTTCTAATTGATTATTAGAAAGTGATACTACTTTTAAATTTTCTAAAGAACCTATATTTTCAGGTAAATTCCCTGACATGTTATTATTGAAGAGATCTAAATGCACTAATTTTTTCAGCGCTCCTATTTCATTAGAAATAGTTCCTTGCAACTTATTTTTACCTAATCGCAACACTTCTAAATTAGTGAGTTGAAACAACCCTTCAGGCAAACTCCCCTCTACATTGTTAAAAGCTAAATTTAGTATTCTTAAGTTTTGAAAATTTCCTATACTCGCTGGAAGACTTCCCGATAGATTGTTATTAAATAACGTAATCGCAGTTACATGATTATTCTCTATAAGTACACCAGACCATTTGGATACGTTTTTAGACAAATCCCAAGAAACTTTCCAATGCTCACCATTGGTACTTTCATATAAATCTATAAGTGCTTTTTTTTCTGCTTTAGGAATGGCAAATGCTGCCGTTGTAAAAAACAAAATTACCAATAAGGATCTCCAAATTTTTATGGTCATACGTTAGATTTAAAAACGTATTCTCGTAACAACTATAAGAATACTCCTACAAATTTAGGATATTATGTCATACACCGCCTAAGAATTCGATGAACGACATATAAATCTTCCATTTACGTTGTGAAAACACGATAATGTGTAGTAAATGGAAGTTAAGCTGCATGTATACTTTAAGAAAATTCTTCTAATTTTATGGTAATGTCTTCCCACTGCTCCATTAATTCTTTTAATGTCTTCTTCTTTTTCTCGTAAGAATTAAAGAAATCTGGTTTTGCAATAGTAGCATCATAGTGGTTTACTAAGTCTTTGTCTATTTGTTTTATTTCCTTTTCTAATTTCGAAATATTACTTTCAACAGTACTTAGTTTATTGTTAAGTGATTTAAGCTTTTTTTGATCTTCATAGCTCACTTCTTTTTTTACGGTCTTTTTTTCCTTTTTAGAAACTTTGACCTGCTTTTTTTCAATTTCTCTAAAATCTTCAACCTTTCGCTGTTCTAAGTAAAAATCTATATCACCTAAATACTCTTTAATAGCACCATCTTTAAACTCATACACATTACTCGTAAGTCCTTGTAAAAAATCTCTATCGTGCGAAACTAGAATTAGAGTTCCTTCAAAACTCTGAAGGGCTTGCTTTAAAACATTTTTAGATTTTATATCTAAGTGGTTGGTCGGCTCATCCATCACCAACACATTAAAAGGCTGTAATAACATTTTAGCAAGCGCTAAGCGGTTTCTTTCACCTCCTGATAACACTTTCACATATTTATCAACCTCATCACCTCTAAAGAGAAAAGAACCCAAGATATCACGAACCTTACTCCTATTGGTTTCATTAGCTGCATCAATCATAGTATTTAGAATAGTTTTGTTCCCATCTAAATATTCTGCCTGATTTTGAGCGAAATACCCTATTTGCACATTATGCCCTAGTTTAAGATGCCCTTGATGCTCAAGATCTCCAACAATAATTTTAGCTAAAGTTGATTTCCCTTGTCCGTTTTGCCCAACGAAAGCTGTTTTAATATCACGCTCTATGAGTAAATCGATATTATTAAGCACTTCTTTTTCACCATAGTGCTTTGATAAATCTTCAATTTCTATCACAACCCTTCCTGGAACAACAGAGATTGGAAATTTTAAATTCATCACACTATTATCATCCTCATCTACTTCAATACGGTCTAGCTTATCTAATTTTTTTATTAAAGATTGTGCCATTGTTGCTTTAGAGGCCTTAGCTCTAAACTTCTCAATTAACTTCTCCGTCTGTTGTATTTGCTTTTCCTGATTTCTTTGTGCACTTAATTGTTGTTCTTGTATTTCTTTACGAAGCACTAAAAACTCTGAATACGGCTTATTATAATCGTAAATCCTTCCTAAAGAAATCTCTATAGTTCTGTTGGTAACATTATCTAAGAACATTTTATCATGCGATACAATGGCCACGGCACTTGAACTACCTCTTAAAAATTGTTCTAGCCAAATAATAGACTCAATATCTAAGTGGTTGGTAGGCTCATCTAAAAGCAAAACATCGTTATTTTGAAGTAATAATTTTGCCAACTCGATACGCATACGCCATCCACCAGAAAATGTATCGGTATGTTTATTAAAATCTTCTCGCTTAAAACCTAAGCCTTGTAATATTTTTTCTGTTTCGCCTTGGTAGTTATATCCCCCTAGAATCTCATAATGATGGGTAATATCACTCAAATCCTCAATAAGCTTGGTATACCCATCACTTTCGTAATCGGTACGTTCTGCCAATTGCTGATTGGTATACTCCAATTGCTTTTCTAAGGCTATAATTTCTTCAAATGCTTGATAGGCTTCTTCTAAAACTGTTCTCCCTTGTTCAAAATCTAAATCTTGCTTTAAAAAACCAATACGAACTTCTTTATCTGAAGCGATAATACCAGTATCTGGTTGCATTTCTTTAGACAACAGTTTTAATAAGGTAGATTTTCCTGCCCCGTTTTTACCAATTAGGCCAACTCTATCACCAGTATTTAATCGAAATGAAATTTCCTCAAATAAATATTCGCCAGCGAATGAAACAGAAAGATTATGAATATTAAGCATTTATAGTTTTTATTTTTCTTTGTTAGTTTTTTGTGACTTTAGTTACATAAGAAGACTCCCTAAAATCTTATTTTTGCTAAAACTTTTGCAAATGTTAAAAAAAGGAAACAAACTCTACAGTATTTTAACAGGAACTTGTCCCAAATGCCAAAATGAAAGCATGTATATGGACAAAAACCCGTTTCATCTGACCAAAATTTTCAAAATGCACGAGCGTTGTTCCCATTGTGGTACTAAATATAAAATAGAACCTTCTTTTTTTTATGGTGCAATGTATGTAAGTTATGCGGTTGGAATTGCTTTTGCTGTAGCAGCTTTTGTTATTACATTTTTATTTATTGGTACTGGTTTAAAAACTAGTTTTTTTGCGATTACAGGTACTCTAATTGTATTCATGCCTATTATTATGCGTTTATCCCGTAATATTTGGATCAATATGTTTATTAGTTATGATCCCAAGGCCGTTGAAAAGTACACTAAAAAGGTATCCCCGTAGTTATACTATTTTTTTTTGTAATATTTTTTAGTAAAACGAGAGATATCCATCTCAGAATCTATAGCCTCATTGTGCTCTATAAATTGATATAAAGATGCTGCTGCTGTTGGGCCAATCAATACCCCTCTAGACCCAAAACCATTTAAAATAAATAATTTTGTCTCAGTTGGGTGTTGCCCAACTAAAGGTCTTCGGTCTGCAACCGTTGGCCTTATTCCCGCAACATGGTCTACTACCTCATAGTCACAGTTTAAAAAAGTATTTAGTTTCTCTAAAAGCTCAAGCTTAGATTCTTCTGTAGGCAAATTGGTTTTATCCTTCCATTTATACGTTGCCCCCACCCTATACAGATCGGCACCCATAGGAATAACAAAAACCGAAGATTTTATCACTTTTTCTTCTTTTAGTTCTGGAGCTTTTATGGTGAGCAACTCCCCTTTGGTACCATTTAATGGTAGATAATTAAAAAATGGATTGTCTTGCATGCCAAAACCTGTAGCGAAGATAACTCTCCTAGCAGGTACACCCTTATACACAACATGATCTTCTTTTAGTTCAAGACAAGCGTAATCAAAAGTTTCTTGCGTTAATAATTCATTCTTGAGAAGATACTTTTCATAATTTACCAATAATACCTTAGTTGCTATTCTTCCGGTATGGAGTACTTCTCCATAACCAAAAGGAGCATCAATACTTTTATTTTCGTTTTTTTGAATTTTAGTAGATAAAAAATAATTAAGCTGTGGTTTATCTGAAGCCTCAAACCACATGTTTTGTTCCTCTATAGATGCAAATCTTCGCAATACCGGAACTTTAAAATCTAATTGAACTTGAAGCTTTTCTGATAATTTATCATAGAAAGGCAATGCCTTTTCTAATTGTTCTTTTGCATTCCAAGCCAAGGTAAAACGTTTTAAAATTACAGGGTTATACATACCACCTGCAACAACGGACGATGTTTGCGATTTATCTGCGATGACCCGGTAGCTACGCTTATGTTCTTCTAGTTGTTCGCAAAATGAAATACCCGCCAGCCCAAGGCCTACGATTAAATAATCTATCATAGCGCAAAGGTAGCTAATTGGCATAAAAAAAAGCCTTAACCAATGGCTAAGACTTTCTTGTTTTATATTGAATTGGAATTTTTAAATTAGTAACTCCACATATCCTGTTCCTTATCTCTAATTGTTTCTTTAATACGATTAGATTCTAGCAATTGGAATAAAGAGTTATCAGAAATATAATCTTTAATGGCACGATCACCATATACATTATCTTCTTTATAAATTGTAGCATTAAATCTTCTTGCATTTAACAACATATCAAAAGATATAGGTTGCGCAGAGTTTCTTTGATTAAATACTTTGGCTTCATGAAGAATTTGCCTTGCACTTGGGTACCATACCCAAAATAACGCAACCTTATTCTCTTCTTGATCCATAGATTCATCATCGATAAAGTTAACATCTGGAGCTCTTGGAGCAATACCTAAAAGTCTGTATTTTAATTCACCTTGACGTTTATCAAAATACCAAATACCTTTAATTAAATACTCTTCTAAATCTGCTGCTGCTAAATCTCTTCTGTTAACGTATTCTGGAGACACTTGCTCACCTGCATTATATTGCTCGTAACCATAATCGGTCGTATCAACTTTTTGCATGGTAGCTTGTAAGTCTGAGAATTCTCTTTTTTCAGTAAAATAAGAATCTGCGTAGATATCTTTAATTTTACCGTTTTTAATGTTTTTAATTAAAACATCATACAAAGATCTTCTATCAGAACCAATATCTACAGTATCAACTGGATAGTATAACGGAAAGTTAACTCTCTCATCTAAATCAATAACTTCCCATACTGTTTTTGACCATAGAATATCTCTATCATCAACATAACCATATTGCAGAGGAGCGTCATTATCAATCTCTATTTGAGCTTCAGTTTTCTTACCTATCTCTTCGGGTTTTTTGGCATTTAATATATTTGCCTGAGCCACCATTGATATTGGTAATAAAGTTACCGCACCAATTAATAAAACATTTTTCCAATTCATTTTTAAAAATTTATTTGTTTTTACACCTTTACTGAAATTCGTTATAAGTTGTTTAAAAACTACGTCCTTATAAACTTATAACGCTTTTCAATAAATTTTATTACTAGTTTGTAAGTTCAACCACTACTGGTGATACTTTTTTCAACCTGTAAGACTTGTTATTTGTTATATAAGCTTCAATATCAAATATCTGAACAGCATCTCCACGACCAGCTCTTTTCAAAGCAGATTTAGCAGCACCATTTAATTTGTTACCTCTAACTACTACAGTAGGCTGACCTGGAACTTTAAATTTGAACCCACTTACAGCAAGATTTAAATCGAAATCGAAATCTTCTAATAATGCACCAACAGTAGATATTTCTAAGTTCGTTCTAGGCATTTTAGCTGAGTTAGTTTCTCCTCTAATAGATCCATTAGGTCTTGGAATATCTTTAATTCTGAATTTAGCTGGTGTATTTATTCTTGAACCATCTGGTAACACACCAGAAGCCATAATAGTTACTTCTCTACCAGTACTAGGATTCATCACATATTGACTACCAGATCTCTTAGATAATCCAGGAGCAGAAGCATTAACTTTGTTATCAGGAATACCTGGTATAGAGATGGTCATTGGGTTAGCAACACCACGATACACAACATTCATTTTGTCTGCTGCAATTAATGCCGCATTTGGCTTAGAAATTGTTGCGAATGAATTATTTACTTCTACAGGAACTTCCGTACCATCTTGCATAAAGAAAATTGTACCTGCAACTACGTGATCTCCAGGATTACCAGTATTAATTAACATTTTAACGCCTCCAGCTTCAAGCTTGTAATCTGTATCCGCTGTCAACTTTTTACCATCAAGAGTTAATTCTGCTCTAACAGGTGTAGAAGAGTTATCTGTTTTACTAATGATAATTTTACCATCATATTTTTCTCCAGCATAAAAAGCAGATTTAGATCCGAAAAGAGAAGTTTTAAAGTTTGTTAAAGAAACTTGATCTGTTAAGTTACCTTCTAACATAGATTTTAAAGCATCTTCTTCTGTTGACTTAATATCAGCTTGTAACGCTGTGATTTTAGTTAAAGAAGCAATTAAAGGAAAGCCTTCATAATGGTAATTTAACCAATCTTGCTTTGTTTTATCTTTCTTTTCTACTTTACCATTAGCATCACCAGTTTCAAATCTAGCAATAACCGATGATTTTAATTTCGCTGGCACTAATACAGAAACTTTAGTACGGTAGTCTTCAATTTTTTTCATGAATTCTTTACCGCCTGCTGCTAAATTATCTCCTGCGAAGAATTTTTGATCTAAAAAGTCAGATTTATCCATTACTTGGTAATCTTTTGGATCTTCAACACCTTTAGTCATACCTTCTTTAAGAGCTTCTAAATAATCATAATACTCTTGAGATAATTTTTGTACTGTTTGTGCTTTTTTGAAATCTTCAGCATATTTAGCTGCATCTTCCGAAGCCTTTGTTTCAAGACCTTCTAAGAATGCTAAATTATTATCTGATGTTTTCTGGTTAGAAACTTCCATCTTCTCATTCATAAGACCGAATGCCGCTAGAACTTCTTTACTCATATTCAGGGCTAACATACAAATGAACACTAAGTACATTAAGTTAACCATTTTCTGACGTGGTGACTGTTTTCCTCCTGCCATGTTTTTTTCTAATTAAATTTTAGTTAATTTTTGGGGTTTGATTATTACTAAAACTAATTAGTTTCTTGTCATTGCAGATAACATACCTCCGTATACTCCGTTAAGAGACGATAAGTTTGTAGATAACGATGCCATTTGATCTTTTAAAGCAGTAGAGTTCTGAACAACTTCTTCATTGATTGAAGCTTGTTTGCTAGCACTTTCTAACTGTACTTTATATAAACTATTTAATGATTCCATTTGAGAAGCAGCTTGCACCATTTCATCAGAATACTTACGAGTAGATTCCATAGCATCTACTGTAGGAGCGATACCTTTAGCAGCACCTTCAAAATTTCTAATGCTAGTTCCTAAGCTTTCCATTAAGCTTGCATCTACACCAGCTTCTTTTAATAAATCATCTAATTTTTTAGATAAAGAAGCTTCTGATTCTTGTACTTCAGCAGCAACACTATTTGCTTTTGCAACACCTTCACCACCTACTAATTCAGGATACACTAATGCCCAATCATATTCGTCATCTAAAGGCTCAAATGCACTAATGGCAAAAATAAGCGCCTCTGTAATAAGACCGATTGCAAGTAGAATACCACCATTCAATGGTCCTAATTCCCAGTGTAAAATTTTGAATAATGCACCTATAATAACGATTGATGCTCCAAGCCCATAGGCCATGTTAAATAATTTCTTTGTTGCTTTTGACTGTGCCATAATTTTAATTTAATTTCAGGTTAATGTTAATAATAACGATTTGGTTTAATTTAATTCGACTTTATGTATAAACTTGTATTACTTATTTAAGGGTTTGTTTTCTTCAACGCCCATGTAATCTTGTACTGTTCTAAATCCGATATAACTACGTGCTGAATCTTGGTATTCGTAATCTCTGGTACTTACCTGTAGGAAATAAGCAACATCTTTCCAAGATCCTCCACGGATAACTTTTCTTGCATTTTGTGATGAACCAGCATTTGGGTTCATTGTTGAAACATACTCGTAAGAGTTAGGATCATAACTAGAATCTGTCCATTCAGATACGTTACCCGCCATGTTATATAAGTTATAATCATTAGGCTCAAAAGATTTTGCTTCTACTGTATACAAAGCTGTATCTGCTGCATAATCTCCTCGCTGCGGTTTAAAGTTTGCCATAAAACAACCTGTGTCGCTTATAACATATGGACCACCCCATGGGTATGTCCCACTTTCAATACCACCTCTTGCAGCATATTCCCATTCTGCTTCTGTTGGCAATCTAAATTGATTTACAAACTGAGCTCCTTTAGATTTTTGATCATCGTTCTTAAGCTTAGTTCTCCAGTTACAAAACGCTTTAGCTTGCTTCCAACTCACTCCTACTACAGGGTATTCACTGTAGGCATCATGCCAAAAGTAATCGTTATGCATTGGTTCGTTATACGAGTATTCAAAATCTCTAATCCAAACTGTTGTATCAGGATATATTTCTAATTCTTCTTGTTTAATGAAGTCTTTTCTACTGCCTTTACCCTTTGCACGTGCAGCAGCTTCAATATCCATCCAAGAATATTTATACTTCAATTGTGTAACGTCTATAGTACGTTCTCCATTATAAGCTTCCTCTTCAGAAATATATAATTTGTCCATTACCTCAACATAGTATTCATCTGGGTATTCCGAAGTATCCCAAACTAAATCTTGATCAAGGTTTAACCCTCTACCTTCATATCCGGTATCACCCATTCCTGAGTAATTATCAAGCATATACTTGTCATAAGATGATAACTTAGTGGTATCTGCATCTTTAAATGCATAGTCACCAATGCCTCCATCATCTGGACCTAAACCTAATTCATCTGCTAGGATAGCCAGTTTAGTTCTTACGATAGAGTCTCGTACCCACTCAACAAATTGTCGGTATTCGCTGTTCGTAATTTCTGTGTCGTCCATATAGAAAGAGCGTACAGTAACTGTTTTGGTTGGCGCGTTGAGAACTTTAGCCTGATCTTCTTCACTCTTCCCCATAATATAGGATCCCTGAGGGATCAATTCCATACCATGAGGCTTTTCTGGATACCATTTTTTTCCTTGGACTCCAACTAGTTCTCCTTTTGTTTTAGACCCACAACTGCTGAGTAAAACAACAAACGCTATAGATGATAACAATAGCTTCTTCATACTTAGGTTAAATTTCGATTAAGACTGTAAATTAAAAACACTTTTATTATTCTCTAAAACTACGTTTTAATTAAAATATTGTGTCAATGTGTATTATCCTTTACTTTTTTTTATTTTAATTAAAGCCCTTTTTATAAGCTTTAAACCATCGCTCAGGAATAATTTGATTGCAAGCATCAAAATAGTCCTGCTCCATGCAAGATAATAACGCTGGTATATTTGATTTATTATGTGCCGTTAAAATTGTTGGCACCTCTACCCACCATCTATTCGTAAGATTACTTTTATGAAATATTAAATCTTCATCATCCGTAGGCACTATAAACTTTGTAAAGTCCTCACTTTTCACAAAAGGAGATTCCTTCACTCTATAATTATGACCTTCAATAAAATACCAAATAATTTGTGCTGTAAGCTGATAAGACTGTGGTGTATTTTCTCCTTCATAGACTCCAAAAATAGTTACCTTATCACTAATACCTGCATAACGAGCAATTGCACAAATTTCTTTTCCATTAAAACCATTGGGTGAAAAATTCTCAGACATAGAGATTTCACTAGCTTTAATTGCGCGTAAATCTACGCTCACAATATTGGCATTACGTAATATAGGCTCTGCTAATGTAATGTTAGCTGAGATTTCTCCTAAACGATAAGCATCAAAGAAAAGATGTTCCATTAAATCTATTTCTTCTTGCGCGCAAAAATAACTTTGATAGCCTATATTAGAAAAATTAAATAGATTGTTTGGCTTATCTGTTATAATCTTACTCATATAAGAGTGTGATGAAATAAGCTCATCAGCATCTCCAAAATCAAAACGACTATCTACCGCCACTAAGTTTACCATACTCCGTAAACCATCAAAAGCTCTATATGCAGGATAGGTAATATCTTGTGTTGCACCAATGATTATGGCGATTACATCTTCTTCAAGAAGCCCTGCTACAATTTCTTTGACAACAAAATAGGTATCTGCAACGGCTTCTCCCTGGTTAATATCTCCTAAATCTACTATGGTACTATCCCAGTTACCAATCATCAATTTATAAAGTTGACGACGAACTTCAAACAACTCTAGGTCTTCGGATTTCTTTTCAAAGGCATTTCTAGATTCATTGACTCCAATAATTGCAAAGGAAGCATTAGCGAGCACGGGCAACCCATTTCGCTGTGTGTGCTTATGAATTTTATTCCCTAATGCTTGTGCCGGAAGTAATTTACAAGATGCTACTAATTTATCATCAACAGGAACTAAAAAATCAAATGCCATTAAAAATTGAATGTTTTGAGGATTACTATAAACTTATTGACTCAAATATAATACACCTTCTTGAATTGGCGCAATAAAAGTACGTTTCAAGAAGGTGTATTGGTAAAAAATTATAAATGTATATTTATTTTGCCTTTTTCTTTGGCGCAGCTTTTTTCTTTGGTGCAGCTTTTGCCTTTTTCTTCGGCGTTTTCTTTTCTATCATAGCTTTTGCTTGCTCAAGAGTAATTTTAGTAGCATCAACTTCTTTTGATAATTCTACTTTTATTTTCCCCTTAAGCACATTATGCCTACCCCAACGTGCTTTTTCTACACGAATGCCTTCTTCTTTCCAATCATGTATAACCTTATCAATCTCCTTCTGTTTCTTTGTTTCGATAAGTTCAATAATATCATCATTAGACAAATTATCAAAATCATATTTTTTATTGACATTGATAAACATTCCGTCCCACTTTATAAAGGGACCAAAGCGACCTGTACCTTTGGTCACCTCTTTATCTTCATAATGAGCTACGGGAGCATCTGCTTTTTCTTTTGCTATAATAAGTTCTACTGCTCTTTCAAAAACTACATCAAAAGCACTTTCTCCTTTATCTAATGAAATAAATTTCTCTCCGAATTTTACATAAGGACCAAATCTACCCACGTTTGCTAAAACTTCTTGTCCTTTGTACTCTCCTAGTGTTCTAGGTAGGGTAAAAAGTTCCATAGCTTCATCAAATGTTATGGTGTTTAAAGATTGTTCCGGCAATAAACTAGCGAATACTGGCTTTTCTTCTTCTTCAGATGATCCAATTTGAACCATAGGACCAAAGCGACCTAAGCGCACCAATACTTGTCTTCCAGATTTTGGATCTGTACCTAAAATACGTTCTCCACTAGCCCTGTCCGCATTCTCTTCTACATCAATTACTTTAGGGTGAAAATCTTTATAAAAGTTCTTCATCACTTTTTTCCAATCCTCTTTCCCTTCCGCTATTTCATCAAAATCTTCTTCTACTTTAGCGGTGAAATTATACTCCATAATTCCAGAAAAGTGACTTACTAAAAAGTCCGTAACAATCATACCAATATCTGTTGGTACTAATTTTCCTTTATCAGATCCTACGTTTTCTGTTAGATTGTTCGTTGCTACAGCGTTGTTTTCAAGAACTAACTGCACATACTTACGCTCTACACCTTCGATAGTTCCTTTTTCGACATAGCCTCTATTTTGAACTGTAGAAATTGTTGGCGCATAGGTAGATGGTCTACCAATACCTAATTCCTCTAACTTCTTAACTAAAGATGCTTCTGTAAAACGATATGGAGGTCTGCTAAAACGTTCTGTAGCAGTAATATAATTATTAGTCAATGCCTCCCCTTTTTTCATTGCAGGAAGCATTCCTTCTTGCTCTTCAGATGCATCTTCATCATCAACATCTTCCATATAAACTTTAAGGAAACCATCAAATTTAATAACCTCTCCGTTTGCAGTGAACTCTTGATTATGACCAGAACAACTAATTTTTACATTAGTTCGCTCTAATTGGGCATCACTCATTTGAGAAGCAAGTGTACGCTTCCAAATAAGTTCATATAATTTTTCTTGATCGCGCTCTAATGAAACGTTTTGAAGTTTCATATCCGTAGGTCTAATAGCCTCATGCGCCTCTTGAGCTCCTTTACTTTTTCCTTTAAAATTACGAGAATTGCTATATTCTTTTCCGTAATTTTCTACAATTGCTTCTTTCGCGGCATCTAGTGCTTCTTTTGATAAGTTTACACTATCCGTTCTCATATAGGTAATTAAACCTGCTTCGTACAAACGTTGTGCTACTTGCATGGTTCTTCCTACTGAAAAATATAATTTACGTGATGCTTCTTGTTGTAAGGTAGATGTAGTAAATGGTGCTGCCGGAGATTTTTTTGCTGGTTTTTTATCTAAACTTGCTACCGCAAATTTACCATTCATATTCTCCTTTAAAAAAGCCTCTGCCTCTTCTTTCGTTGCAAAAGTTTTATTAAGTTTCGCTGAAAATATACTGCCTTCATTTGTTTTAAATTGGGCTGTAATCTTAAAAGATGCCTCTGGAGTAAACCCTTCAATATCTCTTTCACGCTCTACAATTAAACGCACTGCTACAGATTGAACTCTACCCGCAGAAAGACCTGGTTTTATTTTTTTCCATAGGACAGGAGATAGTTCATATCCCACTAGTCTATCTAAAACCCTTCTTGCCTGTTGTGCATTTACAAGATCATAATTAATCTCTCTAGGGTTTTCAATTGCTTTTTGTATTGCAGACTTTGTAATACTATTAAAAACAATACGTTTGGTTTTACTTTTATCTAATTTTAGTTCCTGTTCTAGGTGCCATGAAATAGCTTCCCCTTCTCGATCCTCATCACTTGCTAACCATATAGTGTCTGCTTTCTTCGCTAAATCTTTAAGTTTTTTAACTAAAGCTTCTTTGTCTTTACTTACTATATATTTTGCTTCAAAATCATTTTCAACATCTACTCCTAATTCCTTAGAAGGTAAGTCGGCTATATGACCAAAACTGGATTCTACCTTGAAGTCCTTTCCTAAAAATTTCTCTATTGTTTTTGCTTTTGCAGGAGACTCTACGATTACTAAATTCTTTGCCATTGACTAGTTTTTGGTCTTACAAAAGTATACCAATTTTTTAATTTTACGCTGTATCCTTACTATATAGGTGATATTTAGTATTATAAATGCAACTAAAAACTCTTTTTAGGCGTCCTATATTTAATAAAAAAAAAGAAGGTTTTTATTACCTATTATTGCAAAGAAAGTGTGCTTAGCAAAGCTATAGAACGCTCTTCATATTGATACTGATACAACACGTCATCTCCAACCATTAAAAGGCTATTTTTCAGCGGAATAACATCAAAAGTTATGATGTTTTCAAAGTGATTTAGTGCTTCTAAATTTTCAACATCTGTTTTATCATACACCTTTAATCCTGCCTTCCCGTCACACACAAAAATCAGGTTATCTTTTAAGCCTAAACCATAAGGTTCTTCCATCTCATAAGATTTTAAAAGTGTCGGATTTTTAATATCCTGAATATCGATAACAAACAATCCGCTTTCTGTTGCCCCACAAGAATTTCCTCCACGAAGGGTTACATAAGCATATTTATCATCTACCACTACAGGATCACAAGCAGTACCATGTTGAAATTCTGAAACAAATTGCGGAGTACTAGGGGAAGAAATATCATAGATATACATTCCACTCTTGCTTCCTAAAAATAAATATTGATTGCGATTAAAAATGGTCTCAATATCAAAACCTGCGTAAACATCGTCTAGATCTTTCGGGTTTTCTAAATTTGAAATATCAAAAACATTAATATTATGACTGTCTACTGCATACAAATAATCGTTAACAATTTTAAAGCGGGCTAAAGAACCGCCTTGCCCTACAGATGCGCTATTTGTTACCGCATCTAACATAATACCACCACCAAAACGCTCTTCATATTCTGATATCAGTCTTGGCTCCGATGCTGTCTCCCATCCTATTATAATTTCATTTTCAGAATCTACACCATCATAGTCATAAAAATCGGCCATAGGCCAAATAACATTCCCTCTCAAAACGTCTTCTAATCTATTTACCACTTGAATATTATCAAGATTTGAAATATCAATGATCACTAAGTCCGTCAAACTATCCGCAAACAAATAGTTATCCTTGACAGAAATATCAACATTACCAGGAATTTTTATATATGCTATTCTCTCAGGAGCCTCGGGGTTTTTATTATCAATCACATGAACACCCTGATGCTTGTCATTTATAAAAATATAGTTTTCATACGCATAGATTTTCCCAGATTCCTCTATAAATTGAGGGAGGTAAAACTGTTACTCCGTTTTTAAAATCTTCTTTTGAAATAATCAAAGGCTTCGCAACTATGTAATCTGCATACTTATCATCATCTTTTGGTTTCACAAGAAACAAATCCTATCGTTGAGATAAAAAGTAAGGCTATAAAAAAATATTTCATGAGTTGTTCGTTTTTCAATTGATTATTTATCAGATGCTTAATGATCTAATTGGTTGCGAAAAAAACTAAAAATTCTGATAAACCATAGTCTGAATACTGCTTTCATCATCTAAAACAATTCTCAATAATTCATAAGAAGCAATAGGTTTAAAATTAAAAGGGTGCGCCATAATAGCCACGCCACTTTTTTTCTTTACCCTATTCCCCATACCAGTAACCATATCTATATTTGGCTCATAATCACCATTAGGTATATGTTCTGTTACAATACAATAGGGATAATTCTTAAGTTGAGATAAAAAAGATTGAATCTCTGCATTTGAAAGATGCTGTAATACTTGCCGAACAAAAATACAATCTGCCTTTGGCAAGTCTGCTTCACAAATATCTAAGCACAAAAACTCTAAATTATCATTCTTAAATCTTGCTTTGTTCCTTTCAATTAAGGCTGGGACAATATCTACCGCAAAATATTTCTCAGAAAAGCCTATTAACTGATTTCCAATATTAAAATCGCCACAACCAACATCACAAACAACGAGCGGACTTTCAAAAGACTTTAAAAAAGCAGACACCTCCTTTATATAAGGTTCAGTAATGGCATCTACATGTGAACCATCTCCTGAATAAAAATCAAACTCAGCTCCTCCCCATAAATGATTCTCATAAATTTGATGCATCACATCTTTAGTTGCCCACCGTTTTTTCGGGGATTGATTTTTACTTTTTTTCATTTTAGAACACACTGCTTTTCAAGGAGTAAATTTGATAAATTTAATCTAGACTACAAATTTCACTAATTTTTAACTGCCAATTTGACAGAACACTTCTAAAAATCATATCTTTGCAGTCCTAATAAAACATTCTGTTGATTATCATAGTACATGGAGAAAATTATTAATGAAGAAAACCAAGGTCAACCTGTTGCTCTTGATAAAATTTCTGGAAATGGCCGCAAACTATATATTGAAAGTTACGGGTGCGCCATGAATTTTTCGGATAGTGAGGTTGTTGCTTCTATTCTTGCTAAAGAAGGATTTAATACCACACAAATTTTAGAAGAAGCAGATCTTGTTTTGGTAAACACATGTTCTATTCGAGAAAAAGCAGAACTAACCGTGCGTAAACGTTTGGAGAAATTCAATGCCGTAAAAAAAACTCGCCCTCACATGAAGGTTGGTGTTTTGGGTTGTATGGCCGAACGTTTAAAGAGCAAATTTCTTGAAGAAGAAAAAATAGTAGATATGGTTGTAGGCCCAGATGCCTATAAAGATTTACCTAATCTAATTCAAGAGATTGACGAAGGTAGAGATGCCGTGAATGTTATTTTATCTAAAGAAGAAACTTACGGAGACATTAGTCCTGTTCGTTTACAAAGTAATGGCGTTAGTGCATTTGTTTCTATTACCAGAGGTTGCGACAATATGTGTACCTTTTGTGTGGTACCTTTTACTCGCGGGCGTGAACGGAGCCGCGAACCACAATCTATTCTAAAAGAAATTCAAGACCTTCACGATAGCAACTTTAAAGAAATTACCCTTTTAGGACAAAACGTAGACAGCTATTTATGGTATGGTGGTGGCTTAAAAAAAGAGTTTGAAAAAGCTTCTGATATGCAAAAAGCAACAGCGGTAAATTTTTCATCGTTACTTGATACCGTTGCCAAGAAATTTCCTAAAATGAGAATTCGCTTTTCTACCTCTAACCCTCAAGATATGACTCTTGATGTTATTGAAACGGTAGCAAAGCATAAAAATATCTGCAATCATATACACCTGCCTGTCCAAAGTGGCAGTAATCGCATTTTAAAAGAAATGAATCGATTACATACCATTGAAGAATACATTACCCTTATTGACAATATCAGAAGAATTTTACCCGATTGTGCTATATCTCAAGATATGATTTCCGGTTTCCCAACAGAAACAGAAGAAGACCACCAAGCTACGCTTGATGTCCTAAAACGCGTTCAATACGACTTTGGATACATGTATTCCTACTCGGAGCGACCAGGAACTATGGCAGCAAGAAAACTAGAAGATAATGTTCCTGAGGAAACAAAAAAGAGACGTCTTGCCGAAATAATAGCAGTACAAAGAGAAAACGGGCATATTAAAACTAGAGAACATTTAGGTAAGATTGAAGAAGTTTTAATTGAAGGTTCCTCAAAAAAATCGGATCAAGATTGGATGGGAAGAAATTCTCAGAATGCCGTTGTAATTTTCGCAAAAGAAAATTATAATATAGGCGATTTAGTACGCGTAAAAATAACAGATTGCACCTCAGCAACTTTACTTGGTGAGGCTATTGAACTAGCAGATAATTAAGATTTTAACATGGAATCAGTACAAGCAACAAAACAGCGATTTGAAATCATTGGTAACGATTTAAAACTTAATCGTGCCATAGAAAAGGCAATTCAAGTGGCTCCAACAGATATTTCAGTATTGGTAACTGGTGAAAGTGGTGTTGGTAAAGAAGCTATTCCAAAAATCATCCATTCATTATCACACAGGAAACATGCAAAATATATTGCGGTTAACTGTGGTGCCATACCTGAAGGAACTATTGATAGTGAACTTTTTGGTCATGAAAAAGGGGCTTTCACCGGTGCAACAGCAGCCCGTAGTGGGTATTTTGAAGTTGCCGATGGCGGAACTATTTTCTTAGATGAAGTTGGCGAACTTCCTTTAACTACCCAAGTGCGTTTACTGCGTGTCCTAGAAAATGGCGAATTCTTAAAAGTAGGATCCTCGCAAGTACAAAAAACAAATGTTAGAATTGTAGCCGCAACAAATGTTAATATGTTTGAGGCGATAAAAAAAGAAAAATTTCGTGAAGATTTATATTATCGTTTGAGTACGGTTGAAATTGCATTGCCCCCACTTAGAGAGCGAAAAGAAGATATTCATTTGCTTTTTAGAAAATTTGCTTCAGATTTTGGTCAGAAGTATAAGATGCCAACCATTCGTTTAGAAGATAATGCTGTAGATGTATTATTAAAATACCGTTGGCCTGGAAACATCCGTCAATTACGAAATATTGCAGAACAGACTTCCGTCCTTGAAGAAAACAGAAATATATCGGCAGCAACATTAAGTGGTTATTTGCCAAATTTTGGCGGTTCTAACCTCCCTGCTATAGTAGATAAGCAGAAAAAAGATGGCGATTTTAGTAACGAACGCGAAATACTATACAAAGTATTGTTTGATATGAAGGCCGATTTGAATGATCTTAAGAAACTGACCTTAGAATTACTTAAAAATAACGATAGCGAAGAAGTCCAAAAAGATAACGAAAACCTTATTCGTAAAATATACGGTGGCAAGCATGAAGAGGATTATTCTCATGAGAATGAAGAAGAGAATGAAATGCTTCACCTTCCCGAACCCCAAACGGAAAATCCCTATTCAAAACCTAATGCAGAAGACAAATATCACTTCGCTGAGGAAATTGAAGTAGAGGAAACGCTATCTTTACAAGAAAAAGAGATAGAGTTAATTACAAAATCTTTAGAACGAAACAAAGGTAAAAGAAAAGCCGCCGCTGCTGAATTAGGAATTTCTGAACGCACCTTGTATCGTAAAATAAAGCAGTACGATTTATAATGAGTCAATTAAAACTTAAATCAAATACATTGAAAAAAACAATCTATTTCCTTGCATTAATCTTCACAGCCTTGAGCTTAAATGGATGTGGCGTATACAATTTTACAGGTGGAGATGTTGGAGAAGCAAAAACTTATGAAGTACGTTTATTTCAAAATTATGCCGCTCAAAGCCCCGGATCTACTTTTGAACCAGGCTTAGATCGTGATTTCACAAGAGAATTACAAGATTTAATTTTAAACCAAACAAGCTTAGATTTAGTTTCTTCTGGGGGCGATTTGGTGTATGAGGGAGAGATTACAGAGTTTAGAATTACACCTATGACCGCTACGGCCAATCAGACTTCTGCACAAAACAGATTAACCATGACGGTAACCGTGCGATTTTTTAATAATAAAAAAGAGGATGTAGATTTTGATCAACGCTTCTCTTTCTTTTATGATTACGGAGCAACGACAAGCTATAGCTCTATAAAGTCAACAGCACTAGATGCAATTTTTGAGCGTATTACACAAGATATTTTCAACGCATCATTAGCAGATTGGTAACCCTATGAACGTATCAGACTTCACATATCTTTTGCAACATCCTGAAAAATTGGTTTCACCAGTACAAACCAACCAATTGGATGATATTCTTGATGAATTTCCATATTTTCAAGCTGCGCGTGCCTTGCAATTAAAAGGGCTAAAAAATTTAAATAGCTTTAAATACAATAGCGCTTTAAAAGTAACCGCGGCTTATACCACTGATCGTGATGTTTTATTTGATTTTATTACATCTAAGGAATTTTTACAAAACGGAATTGCAGATCGTATTTCAGGGAGACAAGCACCATTAGAAGAAAAAGAAATTGAGTTTGAAACCATTACTTCTGAAGAAGTTAAAAAACCATTGCTTGACGAAAACGATGAAGACAAAGCACTTCCGCAGAGCGCTAAAGATGCAGATCAGATATTAGACCCTGCTTTATTTGCTTCAAAAGATCCTAATATTGATATTGAGATCGCGGAAGCTAAAAAAAAAGAAGAGGAACTAACGATTGGTGAGCCACTTCCCTTTACAAAAAAAGAAAAATATTCTTTCACAGAATGGATGCAATTAGCATCTAAAAAACCTATTGAAAGAGAAAAAATTGCCTCATTTGACAAAAAAGAGGAAATAACACTAGAAAAAGAACCCCTAAAAACCACTACAAAAAAGGTTTTAAGAAAAAAGAAATTCGATTTAATAGATCAATTTATAGAGAATAAACCTAAAATAATTCCAAAAGAAAAAAATTCTGTTCCAGTACCTATCGATGATCCAATGAAAATTGATAAAACAGAGTTAATGACCGCTACTTTAGCTAAAGTATACCTTGAACAAAAAAAGTATAAAAAAGCTATTCAAGCCTATAAAATTTTAAGTTTGAAATATCCAGAAAAAAGTAGTTTCTTTGCAAGCCAAATAAAATTAGTACAAAAAATACAAAAAGAAAATAAATGAGCACGTTTACAATATTCTTAATCCTTATAATCATTGTGAGTCTTTTATTGATGTTGGTTATAATGGTACAAAACCCAAAGGGTGGAGGCCTATCTTCAAGTTTAGGTGGTGGCGGTAGTCAAGTAGTTGGTGGAGTAAAAAAAACAGGTGACTTTTTAGATAAAAGTACTTGGACTCTTGCAACCATACTTATCGTACTAATTCTTTTATCGAATATTTCTTTGAAAGACAATTACGCACAAGCAGATTCTAAGCTTTTACAAGGCGATGAGATCGAAAATACAGTTCCTGATTCATTACCAGATCCTATTACGACTCCTGATTCAGAATAAACAATACGACACTATATATTTTAAAAATGCCAGCTTGGATGACAAGCTGGCATTTTTTTTTACAAACTGTCAGTTATTAAGCAATGGCATAATTTCTGCCATCCATAACGTAACAAAACTAAAATCAATTTAATAAAATTTAATCATATGGCTAAAGTTAATATTAAACCATTGGCAGATAGAGTTCTTATTGAACCAATGGCAGCTGAAACAAAAACTGCTTCTGGACTTTACATTCCAGATACTGCAAAAGAAAAACCTCAAAAAGGAAAAGTAGTAGCAGTTGGTCCTGGAACCAAAGATGAGCTAGTTACCGTTAAAGTTGGTGATACTGTTCTTTATGGTAAGTATGCAGGTACCGAGCTAAAATTAGAAGGTACTGACTTTTTAATGATGCGTGAAAGCGACATTTTAGCAATTATATAAATTATTTTTTTATTTCCGAATCCTCGGAAATCTTCTAAATTAAATTATACGATTAATTAAACAAATTCTCAATCTTTTGAGAATGACTTAAAACAAAATCAAAAATGGCAAAAGATATAAAGTTTGATATAGATGCACGTGACGGACTAAAAAGAGGCGTTGATGCACTTGCAAATGCAGTAAAAGTAACTTTAGGACCTAAAGGTAGAAACGTAATCATCAGTAAATCTTTTGGGGCTCCTGTAGTTACTAAAGATGGTGTTACCGTGGCAAAAGAAATAGAATTAGCAGATCCTTTAGAAAATATGGGTGCTCAAATGGTTAAAGAAGTTGCTTCTAAAACCAATGATTTAGCTGGTGATGGTACTACTACCGCAACAGTTTTAGCGCAAGCAATCGTAAAAGAAGGATTAAAAAACGTTGCTGCCGGTGCTAATCCAATGGATTTAAAAAGAGGTATCGACAAAGCTGTTGAAGCTATCGTAGAAGACTTAGCAAAACAAGCAAAGAAAGTTGGTGATTCTTCTGACAAAATAAAACAAGTTGCTTCTATTTCTGCTAACAATGATGAAACTATTGGTGAGTTAATCGCTAAAGCTTTCGGAAAAGTAGGCAAAGAAGGAGTTATTACTGTTGAAGAAGCTAAAGGAACAGACACGTATGTTGATGTTGTTGAAGGTATGCAGTTTGATAGAGGATACCTTTCTCCTTACTTCGTTACCGATTCAGAAAAAATGGTTTCTGAATTAGAGAATCCTTACATTTTACTTTTTGACAAGAAAATTTCTTCAATGAAAGATATTCTTCCTGTTTTAGAGCCAGTTGCTCAATCAGGAAAGCCTCTTTTAATTATTGCAGAAGATGTTGATGGTGAAGCATTAGCTACTTTAGTAGTAAACAAATTAAGAGGTTCTTTAAAAATTGCTGCTGTTAAAGCTCCAGGTTTTGGAGACAGAAGAAAAGCAATGCTTGAAGATATCGCTATCTTAACTGGTGGTACGGTAATCTCTGAAGAAAGAGGTTTCTCTCTTGAAAACGCTTCATTAGATTTATTAGGTACTTGTGAAAAAATATCTATTGATAAAGACAACACAACAATCGTTAACGGTGCTGGTGTTGCTAAAGATATTAAAGGAAGAGTAAATCAAATTAAAGCTCAAATAGAGTCTACAACTTCTGATTACGACAAAGAAAAACTACAAGAACGTTTAGCTAAACTTTCTGGTGGTGTTGCTGTTCTTTATGTAGGTGCTGCTTCTGAAGTAGAAATGAAGGAGAAAAAAGACAGAGTTGATGATGCATTGCATGCAACTAGAGCTGCTGTAGAAGAAGGTATAGTTGCCGGTGGTGGCGTTGCCCTTGTACGTGCTAAAGCTGTTCTTGCTAAATTGAAAGCTGAAAATCCTGATGAAGAAACAGGAATGCAAATTGTAGCTAGAGCAATTGAAGCTCCATTACGTACAATTGTTGAAAACGCTGGTGGCGAGGGATCTGTTGTTGTTTCTAAAGTATTAGAAGGCAAAGGTGACTTTGGTTACGATGCAAAAGCTGAAGTATACACAGACATGATGAAAGCTGGTATTATAGATCCTAAGAAAGTTACTAGAGTTGCATTAGAAAATGCTGCTTCTGTTGCTGGTATGATCTTAACTACCGAATGTGCTTTAATTGATATTAAAGAAGACGCTCCTGCAGGCCCACCAATGGGTGGCGGTATGCCAGGAATGATGTAGTAATGAACCACTACAAGTAAATAAAAAAACGCTCCAATGAAAATTGGAGCGTTTTGCTTTTTAATAGTTTTGTGTTAGATTAAATCAACTAGAGCGTTGAGGAAATTAGTTTTAAGTTATTTTATTTATTTCAATAACATTAAACTCTTTTCTGTTCCTCTAGCATTCATCATTATAAATGTTTCATTCTTAATTGTGCCTCCTGAAGGTAAATAAAAATTTACTCCTTTATTATCTTGAATCTTATTGTATTCTACTTCTCCGTTTTGTGCGAAAGAAATATCATATAACGCAGTAGACTCAAAAAGCCTTTTAGAAACCTTAGTCCGCCCATCAATTTTATCTTTTAAATTTTTACCAGAATTTAAAATTACATGTAATTGGTTGCCCTTTAAAAAGGCATTATACGAAGGTGAAGTTGACCTTTTGAAGATACTTCTACCCCACTCCAAAATTCCAGAAGAATTAAACTTTAATATAATAATATCATCAAAATGAGTTGTTGTAGTCATATATCCCCCAAATTGACCCGTATTAACATAGTTACTTGTTACATAAAATTCCTCCGCCAACATATACGTATTGCCTAAGGAATCTTCTAAGGCATAATCTACATAAAAATTACTAAGCTCTGTGTCTTTTTTATTTTCCGCTCTTTCATTTCCATATAAATCTTCAAAAACAGTAAGCGGTAACGGCGATAATTTCTTATCCTCAACAAGCAAAGAAATTGGGTCTAATTGAAAATCACAACCTCCCTTTATTCTATCAACATTTTGTTCAGAATAAAATCCTAGAAGATGTAATTTTCCCTTTTTAAAACTAATATTCAAAGATTTTATTTGCTCCTGATCTAAACCAATACTTTGCACATGAATACCCTCACTATTTACCCTATTTATTACAAACTCATAATTTGCTTTATCATTGCGCTTATTGGATCGGCCCTTAAAAAATAATTTACCCAATACAAAAACATTAGCATTATCATCTACCATTAAATCATTCAACTCAAAGTGTTTTTCAACATCCTCTTGGTAAGACTTTTCAAAAATTAGTTCTAATGAATTTGCATCAAATAAATGAATACTATAGGCATTACTCTTCTTTTTAATATTATCAGATGTCATTGCCAAATATTTTCCATTAGTGGACTGTACAAAATTCGTTTGCCTCTTATTCTCGCCAGAAAACAGAACAGAATTACCTTCTAATGTCTTTTCAAACAATTGCTTTTTTGAATAAGACTTATCCTTAATATTAAAAGTATAACAAAATACGATTCGTTCTTTCTTTCTAGGGGAATACAACGTAATCACCTTAATTTCATTGTCAAAATAAAGTGAAGCTTTAAATTCCTCTTTACGCTCAATACTTATAATTTCGTTATTTATTCTTTCTAATGAATTGTTGAAAACATCGAAGATAATTCGACCTTTATTAAATCTAATTACTCCAGTTTCCTGAATATCATTAATATGCATAGCAACTACGTCGGTAGCTTCAACCTTATCTACAAATGGCACACTCTCTATTACCTGAAGTTTTGATTCTGATTGGGCACTCAAAGCGATTTGACTCAATAGCATTGAAAATAATAAAAATCTTTTCATAAGATACTTAGTATATATTTTTAGGGTAAATATAGAAATTTAACACCCCTTATCAATTATAATAAATTACTCTAAAAATCAAAGAAGCCATTTGAAAAAATTCAAATGGCTTCTAAATTACTCTTGGAGTTTATTTAATGATGACCAGAATCATCAGAATTATCTTCGCGATACAAACAACAAGGATGTACGCTATTGTAAGCCTCATCCGTTGCTTTCAATTCTTTAGTATCATGGCCAACAGCTATAATTGCTGTTTTTATCTTCATAGCATCAGTTTTACGCTCATCAATAATTAAAGATAATTGATGCGATGGAATATCCCAAGCAGCAAACTTTACTCCTTTTACACTTAATGCAGCCTGCTCAATACGCTCTTTGCACATTCCACATTTTCCATTTACGTCAAATGTCATTTTTTTGTTCTTGTCTTGAGCATAACTAATCGTAGCCATCAAAACCACAACTGCTGTTAAAATTATTTTTTTCATAGTAATAGGTATTAGTATATAATATTATTTTAAAGTTTAAATCTAAATCCCGCATAAAACATACGTCCCATGATCGGTGCATACACAATACTGGTATCAAAATTTGAGCCAAACGGATCATCTGCACTTAGCACTGGATTATCTTGCGTATAGTCTGTTAAATTTTCTCCACCGACGTAAACTTCAAAAGATTTTGAAAATACTCTAGTTATTTGAGCATTCATTAAACTATAAGCCGCTGCGTAATCGCCTAATTGATTCGCTAGCTCATTTGTTGAAGTATTAGGCAAGCGCTGTTTTCCTAACGCATGCACCGTGTAATCTGCGCGCCATTGTGTTCCATTTTCTTTCGCTACACTAGAATACCCTAAGTTAGCAAAATATCTGTGTTGCGCTTGCAGCGGTTTTTGCAAATTACCACTTTGATAATCTGTGTTTACATCATAATACTTATAAGCAGTTCTAACTTCTAAATTTGGTAAAATTCTATGCCCCAATTCTACCTGAAAGCTACTTGCACTACTCTTCCCTTCTAAGTTATAAAAAGAAATTTCACGAGGATTTTCCCAATCTACTACAATTTGGTTTTTAAAATCGGTTTTATAAAAATCTATACTGAAATTTCCTGGTCTATCTAAAAATGTGAAGCCTTGCAAAAAACTTACGCCATAATTCCAAGCATCTTCTGGGTCCAAACCATAAATATCGCCCCCAGCATTTGATATATTTATTGTTCTTGAAGAACCAAAAAGTTGCTGATTTTCAGCAAAAATATTTGCCGCTCTTTTACCCCTACCAAATGATCCTTTCAAACTTCCTTTGTCCCAAGGAGTATAGCGAATATGAAACCTTGGTGTTACAAAAGTACCCAACCTATTATGCGTATCTACACGCAGGCCTGCCGTTAAATTTACCTTATTTAAATTATCATAATTATATTCAAAAAATGCCCCAACAGAAGCGTCTACCCTTGAAAAATCATCCGCCAACACCAGTTCATCATACCCATCATACGCAAAAGCCAATCCCGTCTTAAACTTATTCTGAGTATCGCCAATAATAGAGTTAAACATTAAATTAGAGTAGATGCTTTCATGGTCAATATCATAGGTGTTAAATCCAAAATATGAATCTTGCTTATGAACACTATACGAAGTTTGTAAACTTATATTTTGAAAAGGTAAATCTGGAAAAATATAAGCCAACTTCATAGAAGCATCAAAACGACGTGTTTTCACTTCACTACCCCAAGAATTTGTTGTAAACTTATCTAGAGATGGCTCAAAATTTGTTTGCCCTAATTGCTTATTATCATTTAAAAATCGAACATTTAAGAAACTTATCCATCCATTTTCCGGATCTTGGTATTGCCAACGATTCATTATATTAATCTGATCCGCCAATGGAGCGTCTAAAAAGCCATCGCCATTATTGTCCTCTTTTTGCGTACGTTTATTACCATGAATGTATAGTCCTGTACTCCATTTCTCGGTTAACTTCTTGTTCAAATGCGTGTTTAACTCGTAACGTCCATTTTGGTTGGCATAGCCATTTACAAAAACAGCGTTATCCGTAAGTGGTTTTACAAGTTCTGTATTAATTTGCCCAGAAATACTCTCATAGCCATTAACAACACTCCCTGCTCCTTTTGTTATTTGAATACTTTCTACCCACGTACCTGGCGTAAATGTTAATCCGTAGGCCTGAGACGCACCACGAACCATAGGAATATTCTCCTGAGTAATTAATAAATAAGGACTGGTAAGCCCTAACATTTGTATTTGCTTTGTACCAGTTAATGCGTCAGAATAATTTACATCTATTGCAGGATTGGTCTCAAAACTTTCAGATAAGTTGCAGCAAGCCGCCTTCAATAACTCCGCACTATTAATAGTTACCACATTCTGTGAGCTGAAATAAGCTTTCTGTACCGCATCTCGTTTTTGATTTACCACCACTTCATTAAGAGTGTTTGATGGATTTAATGTGTGTTTAATTTTTCTTGGTTGATCTACAGTTAAGGTATCAGATTCAAAACCCACATAACTGATGATCAACTTATGGTATTGCGCATCATAAGGAATTGAGAAATTCCCATCAAAATCTGTCACCACACCTATTTGAGAATTCATCCAATAGACATTAGCCCCCGGCAAGCCTAAAGTAGCATTAATAGCACCTCCATCAACCACTACTCCTTCTATTTTATCTTGAGAAAGCGCTGCAAAAGGCAATAATACTGCAATAAGTAGTTTTATATATGTATTCATTTGTAATTTAAATTTGAAAAATTATTTAAGTAAGAGTTATTCAGTGTCATACCAAAAACAGGAAAGCACGAAATGGCATACAGAAAATCACGTTTAAAAAAACAAGATTCAACGGCATGCTGTCAACTATAAATAAAAAATCAAATTAAATAAACCTCGTCTAATACGTGTATATCTTTGACGATAATTGTTGGCGGATAGTTGTCAAAAGAACGTTCCAGTTCAAAACCATTGCCAAATAAGTTAAAATAAGAATATGCATAAGCGACTACAAAGAACTGCTGCGCTAGATCAAAATCATTATCATGGAATACCAAATCATCTTGCCCTTCTGTAATGATTATTTCATCATCGCAGCAAGAATTTGAATCTTCAACATGTTCGCCATTGCCATCAGACTGCGAAACCATATTCATACCACAATCTTGCGAAGAAGTAAACAATGCAATATCCATAAGATGCCCTAAACAATAGTGCTTTTCTACCTTCCACGAAATCGTGGAAGCCAATAGCAAAATTGCCATGGTTACAGATAAAATATTGAAAAGTCCTTTTTTCATTCCTGCAAAATTACAAAATATTCATACGCTACCTTAGAATAGTTATGAAGATTAACGAATATTTATTGCATTTGTTCTGTAATTTTTAAATAAAATATTCGACTTTTGGAGCAAATATCAACAGATAAAAAATGTTTGACACTTTAAAGGAACAAATCCTAGCTATAACTAGCAATTCTGTAACTAATACTGATTTGCAATTACAACAAATTTGCGACTTACTTAAAGAGCGTGTACCTCACTATGACTGGGTAGGCTTCTATTTTAAAAATGGAGATAAGAACGAATTAAAATTAGGCCCCTATGCAGGTGCACCCACAGACCATATTATTATTCCTTTTGGAAAGGGTATCTGTGGACAAGTTGCTGTAAGCAATGAAAACTTTATTGTCCCTGATGTAAAAGCTCAAGATAATTACATTGCATGTAGCATTACCGTAAAGGCTGAAATTGTAATTCCGCTATTCGTAAACGGCGAAAACGTTGGTCAAATAGATATTGATTCTAACACGCCAGATCCTTTTACAAAGGCTGATGAGCACTTTTTAGAGTTCATAAATGCAGAAGTAGCTAAAATTCTTTAAAATTTTATATTTTTTATTGATAAAATCGATGCTTTTTTAACTTCAAAAAAATTACTTTTGCGTGCTTAAGATATTAATCATAAGCACATAAAAATGAGCACCACCAAAAAAGCTACATCAGCATTAATTTCAGTATTTCATAAAGATGGCTTAGCGCCAATCGTTAAAAAATTTCAAGAACTAGGTATTACCATATATTCTACTGGTGGTACAGAAAAATTTGTTCGTGATTTAGGCATAGATGTAGTCCCTGTTGAAGATGTAACAAGTTATCCTTCTATTTTAGGTGGCCGTGTAAAAACCTTACACCCAAAAGTATTCGGAGGTATTTTGAATCGTCAAGACAATGAAAATGACCAAAAACAATTGGCTGAATTTGAAATTCCGCAAATAGATATTGTTATTGTTGATTTATACCCTTTTGAAAAAACAGTAGCTAGTGGTGCATCAGAGCAAGATATTATAGAAAAAATTGATATTGGTGGTATTTCTTTAATTCGTGCAGCTGCTAAAAACTTTAAGGATGTACTTTGTGTTTCTTCTATGGAAGATTATACTGAAGTTTTAGAATTGATTTCTGCAAATAATGGCACTACAACACTTGAAGATCGTAAGCGTTTTGCTGCTAAATCTTTTAATGTTTCTTCTCATTATGATACTGCAATTTTCAATTATTTTAATAAAGATAAGCAAGAAACAGTTTTAAAAATTAGCGAAACGAATGGTCAAGTTTTACGTTACGGCGAAAACCCACACCAAAAAGGTTTTTTCTTTGGTGATTTCGATGCGATGTTTGACAAGCTTCATGGAAAAGAATTATCATACAACAATCTTTTAGATGTTGATGCTGCCGTGAATTTAATGGGAGAGTTTAAAAATGACGAACCTACATTTGCTATCTTAAAACACAACAACGCTTGTGGTTTAGCATCAAGAAGCAGCCTACACCAAGCTTATGTAGATGCTTTAGCAGGAGATCCTGTTTCTGCATTTGGAGGTGTTTTAATTAGCAACAAAGAAATTGACAAGGCTACAGCCGAAGAAATTCATAAATTATTCTGCGAAGTGGTTATTGCTCCTAGCTATGCTGCCGATGCTTTAGAAATTTTAAAAGGAAAGAAAAACAGAATTATTCTTATTCAAAACGAAGTAGAATTGCCACAAACTTCTGTTCGCACCTGCCTTAATGGTGTTTTAGTTCAAGACAAAGATTTTATTACCGATGCTAAGGCTGATTTAAAAACAGCTACGAAAACAGCGCCTACGACCCAAGAGGTTGAAGATTTAATATTTGCTTCAAAATTATGTAAGCATACAAAATCAAACACCATTGTTCTGGCTAAAAACAAACAATTATACGCTAGTGGTACAGGACAGACATCTAGAGTTGATGCCTTAAACCAAGCGATACACAAAGCAAACACATTTAATTTCGATTTAAAAGGTGCTGTCATGGCGAGTGATGCATTTTTCCCTTTCCCTGACTGTGTAGAAATTGCAGGCAATAGCGGAATTTCAAGTGTCATTCAACCTGGAGGATCAATTAAAGACGAATTAAGTGTAGAATACTGTAATTCTAATGGAATTTCTATGGTAATGACAGGTACACGTCATTTTAAACATTAATTTTGTTACTTTCGTCGATAAAACTTACTTTTAGTACACAACCAAATAAATAGAAATGGGATTTTTTGATTTCTTGACAGAGGAAATAGCTATTGACTTAGGTACGGCTAACACTCTTATAATACATAACGACAAAGTTGTTGTTGATAGCCCTTCTATCGTAGCCAGAGATAGAATTAGTGGGAAAATAATTGCTGTAGGCAAAGAAGCCAACATGATGCAAGGAAAAACCCATGAAAACATTAAGACAATACGCCCTCTTAAAGATGGTGTAATTGCCGATTTTGATGCTTCTGAAAAGATGATAAATATGTTCATTAAGAACATACCAGCATTAAAGAAAAAATGGTTTCCTCCTGCGTTGCGTATGGTCATTTGTATTCCTTCTGGAATTACTGAAGTAGAAATGCGTGCTGTAAAAGAATCTGCAGAACGTGTTAATGGTAAAGAAGTTTATTTAATTCATGAACCAATGGCAGCTGCTATTGGTATTGGTTTAGATATTATGCAACCAAAAGGAAACATGATTGTAGATATAGGTGGTGGTACTACAGAGATTGCTGTAATTGCCTTAGGTGGTATCGTTTGTGATAAATCTGTGAAAATTGCAGGTGATGTCTTTACCAATGATATTATTTATTACATGCGTACACAACACAACCTTTATGTTGGAGAGAGTACTGCAGAAAACATTAAAATAACTATTGGTTCTGCTACTGAAGACTTACAAACACCTCCAGATGAAATGTCTGTTCAGGGTAGAGATTTATTGACAGGAAAACCAAAACAAGTACAAATCTCTTATAGAGAAATTGCAAAAGCCTTAGACAAATCTATCTTACGTGTAGAAGATGCAGTAATGGAAACTTTATCACAAACTCCTCCAGAACTTGCTGCAGATATCTATAATACTGGTATTTATTTAGCCGGTGGTGGTTCTATGCTAAGAGGTTTAGACCGTAGGTTATCTCAAAAAACAGATTTACCCGTATATATAGCAGAAGATCCATTAAGAGCAGTTGTACGCGGAACAGGAATCGCATTAAAGAATCTTGAACGCTACAAAAGTATCTTGATCAAATAGCGAATAGCATAATCCTAGAGCACTTTTCTAATATCATATTACAAAAGTGCTTTAATGGTTTTGCCGCACTCAAAAATAATTAAAGTGAATGCAACAGATTATTAATTTTATATTTCGGAATAAAAATCTGCTCCTTTATTTATTCCTATTATTTATATCACTTGCTTTTACCATTCAATCGCATTCCTACCATCAATCAAAATTTTTTAATTCAGCAAATTGGTTGACAGGCGGCGTATACAAAACCTCGAATGGAATTTCTTCTTATTTCAATTTAGAAAAAGAAAATCAGAAATTAGTCGATGAAAATATGCGTTTAAGACGTATCATCATCAACAATGAATACAATGCCGAAATACCTGTTGACAGTCTTAAGCTAGACAGCACTTTAATAGATTACACCATTATTTCTGCAAAAATTATTAAAAACAGCTATTCCAACCTAGACAACTATATTACACTAAATAAGGGCTCTAAAAACGGTATCCAACAAGATATGGGTGTTATCACCCCAAACGGAATTCTCGGTATCATTGAAAATACAAGCGGTAAATTCTCTAGAGTTCAAAGCATTTTAAATAGAAAGTCTAATTTAAATGCCAAGCTAAAGAACACCGATAATTTTGGATCCTTAATTTGGGACACTAAAGATTTTAATACGGTACAACTAATAGACATTCCTAGACGTATACCTATTAAAGTTGGCGATACGATATTGACTGGAGCTGCCTCGAGTATTTTTCCTGAAAACATACCTATCGGAACCATTAAAAGTTTTGGCTTAGATGTTTCAAAAAGTTCGTATACCATTAACATTTCACTTTTTAATGATATGTCTAACCTCAAAAATGTATATATCATTAACAACACCAATCGTGTTACCCTAGAGGAATTAGAATCAACAAATGTCAAGTAAATATTACTTTATAAATATCGTACGCTTTATTGCGCTTGTTTTAGCTCAAGTTCTAATCTGCAATAACATCAACTTCTGGGGATATATAAACCCCATGATTTACATCTTGTTTCTATATTGGTACCCTATAAAACAAAATAGAGCAGTATTTCTTGTTATCTCATTTTTTCTAGGATTTACTATAGATATTTTCTCTGACACTTTAGCGATACATACAGCCGCGACATTAACAATTGCATACCTAAGACCTACAATAATGCGTTTTTGTTTTGGAGTGAATTTTGAATTCCAAAGCTTTAGATTATCATCTGCACCCCGAATTCAGCAAATAACCTACCTCGCTTTGTTAATTGTGATACATCATACGGTTTTCTTTACCCTAGAAGTTTTTAATTTTGATAATTTTCTTCTAATTTTAAAGAAAATACTTGTAGTGAGTATTGCTTCTTTATTTTTGTGTATTTTAATAAGCTCTCTTTTCAGTGTTAAAAAAGAAAATTAAACAAATATTCTATCTAATTTTGGGGCAATTTTTTAAATTACTTTAAACCATAATTTGTTGATTTTCATCAAAAAATGAAAAAAATATTACTATCATCAATCATTATTATCATCGGCTTAACCTTTATTGGGAGATTGTCGTATCTGCAGGTATTTAGACATTCTTCTATGCAGGTTACAGAAGATACTGCCATAAAAGCAATCTATGATTATCCAGAGCGTGGATATATCTACGACCGTAATGGTGATTTATTGGTTGCCAATCAGCCTGCATATGATGTTATGATTATTCCGCGCGAAGTTAAAAAGTTAGACACTTTAGAATTTTGCAAACTACTAGGAATAGAAAAAGCTACTTTTTTAAAACAATTTAAAAAAGCAAAAAATTATTCTCCAAGACTACCATCGGTATTAGTGCCTCAATTATCTAAAAAAGATTACGCACGATTACAAGAGAAGATGCGTAAATACAAAGGTTTCTATATTCAGAAAAGATCATTACGCTATTATGACACGCATAGTGGTGCCAATGTTTTTGGTTTTATTTCTGAAGTTAACGATTATGAATTAAACGAAAACCCCTACTACAAACTTGGAGAACTTAAAGGCCGAACAGGAATAGAAAAACAATACGAAGCAATTCTACGAGGCCGAAAAGGCGTTAAATACATTCAAAAAGATAGATTTAACAGAGATATTGGCCCCTATAAAAATGGTATTTTAGATACTTTACCTGAACAAGGAAAAGAAATTAAAATTACTATTGACAAACAACTTCAAGAATACGGAGAATTGTTAATGAATGGAAAACGTGGAGGAGTTGTAGCTATTGAACCCGCTACGGGAGAAATTTTAGCCATGATTTCTGGTCCTACCTATGACCCTAATTTATTGGTTGGACGTGAACGTTCTAAAAATTACACGAAACTTTATAATGATTCTATTGCACAACCAACCTATGATCGCTCCGTTCTTGCGCAAACTTCACCAGGATCTCCTTTTAAAACAATAAATGCATTAATAGCATTACAAGAAAACGTAATTACCCCTGAAACCAAAATACAATGCTATAACGGTTTTTATGTGGGTAACAAAAAAAGAGGTTGTCACTGCGGTGGGGGTTTAAGAGATTTAGACGTAGGAATTTATAAGTCTTGTAATGCCTATTTCGCAGGTACGTTTAGAAAAATATTTGAAAAATTCCCTACAACAGATGAAGGTATGGATGTTTGGGACAAACATGTAAAAAGCTTCGGATTAGGAGGTTTTCTAGGATCTGATATTCCTACAGGCCGAAGTGGATCTATCCCAACTAAAGAGACCTATGACCGCATGTACGGCGATAATAGATGGTCTTCTTCATATTTTATATCAAATGCTATTGGCCAAGGAGAAATCCTTGTTACACCGCTACAATTAGCGAATATGACTGCCGCAATTGCCAATCGCGGATATTATATCATTCCTCATGTTCTTAAAGAAGTGGAAGGGGAAAAAATTACAAATCAAAAATACCTAGAAAAACCTAACACTACCATAGACAAAAAACATTTTGAGCCTGTTGTACAAGGTATGGCGAATGTATACAAACATGGAACTGGGAGAGGCGTTCAAATACCAGATATAGATATTGCAGGAAAAACGGGAACCGTAGAAAATTACACAAGAATAGATGGCGTAAGAACACAGCTTACAGATCATTCCGTGTTTGTTGCTTTTGCTCCTGTTGATAATCCTAAAATTGCTGTTGCTGTTTATATTGAAAATGGGTATTACGGAGGTCGATATGCTGGCCATATTGCATCACTTTTAATAGAAAAATATATTAAAGGAAAAATTACCAGAACAGATTTAGAAAAAAGAATGTTAGACAAAACCTTAGAAAAGGAATATGCTAAAGAAATTAGTGGTGAACCATTTATAATTAACGAGCGTGTTTGGTAAAGGGCTTTTAAGAAGAGTAGACTGGCTTTCCATTTTAATATTTGTACTTCTAATAGCAATTGGTTGGATAAATATATATTCTAGCACCTATTCTGAAGGACAAGATAACATATTTGACTTCTCAACTATATACGGGAAACAACTAATTTTCATAGCCTTAGACTTAGTTTTAATCGTAATAATTTTAGCGTTAGAGAGTAATTTTTTCGAACGTTTTTCAAGTGTAATCTATGTCATTTCTTTAGCACTTTTACTTGGGCTCTTTGTTTTTGGAACAACCATTGCTGGTGCTACATCATGGTATAATCTTGGGTTTTTTAACCTACAACCATCAGAGCTAGCTAAAGTTGCCACTGCACTTGCCGTTGCTAAATACCTAAGTGATATTCAAACAGATATTCGCAGAAGAAAAGATCAACTCTATTCTTTTTTAATACTTTTAATACCTGCTATACTAGTCATCCCACAGCCAGATCCTGGGAGTGCCTTGGTCTTTTTTTCACTCGTATTTGTACTTTTCAGAGAAGGTGTTCCTCTATTTTATCTAGGTATTGGTTTATACACCATTTTAATATTTGTGTGCACGCTTATGTTTGGTACCATATGGATCGCCATTATCATAGGTTTACTATTAGCTATATTCTTATTACTAAAAAAGCAATCGTATAAAATACCTGTAATCCCTGTAGTCGGTGTTTTTATTATTACCTTATTATTTTCATTATCCGTGAATTTTGTTTTTGAAAACGTTTTTGAACAACGCCACAGAGATCGTTTTAGTCTTTGGCTGAGTTTAGAAAAAGACCCCTCAAAACTAGAAGAAATACGCAAAACAATTGGATATAACACCTATCAATCTGAAAAAGCAATTGAATCAGGAGGCTTTTTCGGAAAAGGTTTTCTTGAAGGTACACGTACCAAAGGAGATTTTGTGCCAGAACAACACACGGATTATATTTTCAGTACGGTAGGTGAAGAATGGGGTTTCTTAGGGACAACCATTGTTATTATTTTGTTTTCAATTTTATTACTAAGGCTAGTATACCTTTCTGAAAGACAAAAAAATGCATTTAACCGCATGTATGGGTATGGCGTAATCTCAATACTTTTAGTCCACTATTTTATAAATATAGGAATGGTCATAGGCGTGCTGCCAACGATTGGTATCCCTTTACCTTTCTTTAGCTATGGAGGGTCTGGTTTACTTGGGTTTACCGCTTTATTATTTATCTTTTTAAAAATGGATTCTAACCGTCTGAAAGAAGGATTCTAAAATTTCCAGTCTTTTAGAACTACAGTACTTTCAAATTTATCTTCGGTGGTATCAGGTAATTTTTCAAAAAAATCTATTCCTGTCTTTTGTTCTATTTCATCAATAGTAACAACATGACTTTTTAACGCGCTGCTACTTTCTTTATTTTTAAATAAGAATGCGATTGCTTTAATTTCTTGTCCGTCTTTCCTAGCTACTATTTTATAAAAATAATCAGGAACTGATACATCTTCATCTCCAATAGCATCCAAACCATTATTCAAAACACCCGCCGTAATTACATATACCCCATCGTACTTTTTAGTCCAATAGCGCACCGTATTTTCTAACTCGTTCCATATTCCCGCATTAAATTCACGGTTCTGCGGACTAATATTACTCGTATAAAATGTCTCATTATATGCATACTCAGAAAATCTACGATCGCCCGCAGGGCAAAGATGTCCGCGATCATACCCAGAACGTTTATAATTTTTATAATCAGCAGACTTCGTACTTACTTTTGGGTCTTCTATAAAATAAGGACGCGTTCTATCATCATAAGTGAGTTGATTTCTGTCTAATTGATAAGCAACCCATTCCGCTTGCTCATGCTTTTCACTATAGGACAGTGTAAAATAATTATGTTGAACAATCTCTCCTGTTGTAGAACTAGGAAGAAAATCAAAAGGAATTTCAACTATGGGCTCTTCTCCTTCTGGAGCTGTATACGTATCTGGTGTATAGAAGTTTTCAAACAACCAAAAACCAACAAGGCATACTACCATTAATAGAGAATATATTGTTTTATTTTTCATAATCATCAGTCAGACGGGCAAGTTACTTTAATTTTGTATATTCTTATACGACTAAGACATCAACTTATTAAGTATACTCATTTATGAAATTTGAACTTCAAGATACATTTACTAAGGCATTACCTCAAGATCCTATTTTAGAAAATTCTAGGCGCCAAGTTAGTGGCGCATGTTTTTCTTTAGTAGCTCCTAAGAAAACAGCTCAACCAGAATTGATACATACCTCTAAAGAAATGGCTTCCGAGTTAGGTATACCTGATGAAGAACTAAAGAGCACTTCTTTTCTAGAAGTATTCACAGGGAATAAGGTTGGCGAAAATTCTCGTCCGTATGCCATGTGTTACGGGGGTCATCAATTTGGGAACTGGGCCGGACAGTTAGGAGATGGCCGCGCTATCAACCTAGGAGAGAAAGTTCAGAATAATAAACGCTGGACACTACAATTAAAAGGTGCTGGAGAAACTCCGTATTCCCGTACGGCAGATGGTTTGGCCGTATTAAGGTCTTCTATTCGAGAATACCTATGCAGTGAAGCTATGTTTCATTTAGGTGTCCCGACTACGCGTGCACTTTCTATTGCTTTAACTGGAGATCAAGTTTTACGTGATGTGCTTTATAATGGCAATCCTGATTACGAAAAAGGAGCTATTGTCACTAGAGTAGCCCCTAGTTTTTTACGCTTTGGAAATTATGAGATATTTAGCTCCAGACAAGATTACAAAACACTTACAACTCTTGTTGACTACACTATAAAAGAATTATTTCCTGAGATAGAAAACACGAACAAAGAAGGCTATATCCAGTTATTCAAAACCGTAGCCCAACGTACGTTAGCAATGATCATTCATTGGCAACGTGTAGGTTTTGTTCATGGCGTAATGAATACAGATAACATGTCTATCTTAGGCTTAACCATTGATTACGGACCTTATGGTTGGCTAGAAGGATATGATGATAATTGGACTCCCAATACAACAGACCGACAACATAAACGCTACAGATATGGAAATCAGCCAAATATTGGCTTATGGAATTTATACCAGTTAGCAAATGCCTTGTATCCATTAATTGAAGAGGCCGAACCGTTTGAAGAAATCTTAGAGCAGTACAAAAAGGACTATGCCTTAAAGTATCTAGAAATGATGAAGGCGAAAATAGGTCTTTATAGCAATGATGAAAATGACGCTGAATTACTAGGTACTTTGGAAGAAAACTTACAACTCATTGAAACAGACATGACGCTATTTTTTAGAAACTTAAACTTAATCTCTAAAAACGATAGTACAGAAAAAGCATTATCTAAAATTGAAATTGCATTTTACACTATAGCGGAATTCAAAGAAGACACATTAGAAAAATGGAAAGCATGGTTTAATCTATACCTAAAGCGGTTACAGCAAGAACATCTAAACGATGCGGAACGCGTAGTTAAGATGAATACTACCAATCCAAAATATGTATTACGAAACTATATGGCACAGATGGCCATTGATAAAGCTGATGAAAAAGATTACAGCTTAGTTGATGAACTCTACATGCTATTAAAAAAGCCTTATGACGAACAACCCGAATTTGAAAAATGGTTTGTAAAAAGACCGGAATGGGCTCGTAATAAAGTAGGCTGCTCTATGTTATCCTGCAGTTCTTAAAATAAAAAGGCCGTTCAAAATGAACGGCCTTTTTATTATTTCTTATAGTATAATTATCCTTTAACACTTGCCAATTTACCTGCTTTTAAAGAATTACCTTTTAGATCTTCCAAAACATTTACTGCTTCTTCTACATAAACATCTTTTACGAGATCTTCATGCCAACGCTTACGCTTTTGTCTTAAGACAGAATCTTTAGTAAATAAACTTTCTTCATACTTCAAAGATTCAAAAGTTAATTTAGAATCGTAATCAGATAGTGTTTTAAAGTATTTAGACTTTTCTATACTCTTAGCCTCATCTTCTTTATAATCTATATAATTTAAAGAGACAACATTCTCATTTTGCTGTTCTTTTAACCATTTTGCATTCTCCTCAATCAATTTTATTTGAGGATTTTTTGCCATACGTTTGTTACTGTTTGCTATTGTAGATTCATAATCTATATGACCATCCCAAGGCGTATAATCTGCAGGTGATATTTTATCCCAACCAAGTGGATTTTGCTGATCACGTTCTCCTAAATCTATATAACTGTATTTGTCTGGAACCACAACATCAGATTTTACACCTTCTAGTTGAGTAGAACCACCATTTATTCTATAAAATTTTTGAGTCGTTAATTTAATAGCTCCTAAATCACCATGCTCATTACTACGAACAATACGATCTAAAGGAATTACATTCTGCACTGTTCCTTTACCAAAGGTCTGTTTACTCCCAATAACAACTGCTCTTTTATAATCCTGCATGGCAGCCGCTAAAATCTCAGAAGCAGAAGCAGATAATTCATTTACTAAAATTACCAAAGGTCCATCCCATTGAATACGATCATCAATATCATCGTGAACTTCTTTCTGATCATCATTAGAACGCACTTGAACTATTGGTCCGTTTTTGATAAACAAACCAGCCATTTCAACAACAGTTTTTAATGATCCTCCACCGTTATCTCTTAAGTCTAAAATCAATCCTTCTGCACCTTCTTCTTTTAAACGCTCTACTTCTTTAGCTACATCAGATGCTGCATTTCTTTCTCCTTCATAATCATCAAAACTCACATAAAATTGCGGTAAATTAATAATTCCGAATTTTTCATTTCCTTTTATAATGTTAGCAGACTTAGCAAACGTTTCTTCAATTTCCACAACGTCTCTAGTTATTGAAATAACTTCCGTTGTACCATCTACTTTACGCATTGTTAAATCTACGACAGTTCCTTTAGCACCTTTTATTAACTTTATGGCATCATCTAATCGCATTTCAACAATATTAACAGGAGTACCGCCATGTTGACCTACTTTAATGATTTCATCGCCAACTTCAATCTGACGATCTCTCCAAACTGGACCACCAGAAATAATTTCTACGATTTTAACACCATCTTGTTTTTTCTGTAATCGTGCACCAATACCCTCAAATTTACCAGACATTCTAGTATCAAACTTTTCTTTTTCTTCTGGTGCAAAGTAATAGGTGTGCGGATCAAATTCTTCTACAATAGTATTGATGTATTGTACAAACCAATCTTTACGTTCTAAATCTGAAACAAAATCGAAAAACTCATCCAATGTTTCTTCCGTATCGACACGCGCTTCTTTTTCTGCCTCTTTTAAATTTATTTTTTTCTTGTTGTCTTTTTCAGCGATCTTAATTTTTGAGTCATAATTACCCAAAGTTGCATATTTAAGTTGCTTTCTCCAGCGTTCTTTTAGATCTGCTCTTGAAGCAACAAAAGTTTGCTTTTCGTAATCCATATCAATATTCTCTTTTGCAGAATAATCAAAAGGATCTTCAAGGACTTCTTTATAGATTCCTTTTGCATCTTTCATACGAATCATTAAACGTTCGTAAACTGCATTGAAAAAAGTAATATCCGTATTTTTTATCTGATCATCAATCTGAAATTTATACTGCTCAAAGTCTTTTACATCGCTTTCTAAAAAATATCTTTTAGTAGGATCTAATCCATTGATAAAATCTTCAAAAACTTCAACTGAGAAATCATCGTCTATATTTTTAGGGTCATAATGCCCTTTTTCCAAAACATAGGTAATAAGGTCTAATAAAAGTTTATCCTTATCGTCATTTTCGAATGATTTATTTGTAAAACTGCACGATGCTACCGCAAATAGCATCATTAAAAGTGCGTAGGCTAATTTATTCTTCATCTACTTATTTTTTTGTCAATCTAAGCATTATTATCACTGTCTTGCTCTAATACCTATTGAATTCTCTAAGATACTGAAAAAACCGTGCCAGTATAATATTGGCAATCTAAATTTTTTGTTAAACAGTTTGTCGGTCATATCTTAATGAAAAACGTATTTTTACGCTATAAATTATGTGTAATGAAAAAACCTTTGATTTTAATTACAAATGATGACGGAATTACCGCACCTGGATTGAGAGCCTTAGTAGGTTTTATGAAAGAAATAGGTGATATTGTGGTTGTAGCTCCTGATAGCCCACAATCGGGCATGGGACACGCTATCACTATTGATGATCTGCTATATTCTAAAAAAATGATTCTTGATTTAGATGACGACGAGAGCACGGAAGAATACAGTTGTAGTGGTACTCCTGCCGATTGTGTTAAATTAGCATTGCAGGAACTTTTAGATAGAAAACCTGATTTATGTGTCAGCGGAATTAACCACGGTTCTAATTCTTCTATCAATGTAATCTATTCTGGCACCATGAGCGCTGCCATTGAGGCAGGAATTGAAGGCATACCTGCCATTGGTTTTTCATTATGTGATTACAAATGGGAGGCAGATTTTACACAAGCAAAAACACACATTCAACAAATAGTTCGTCAAGCTATAGAAAACGGAATTCCACCTAAAGTGGTATTGAACGTAAATATCCCTAAACTAGAAACAAAAGAGTTAAAAGGAATTAAAATCTGCAGGCAAGCCAGAGCTAATTGGAAAGAAAAATTTGACAAAAGAACCAGTCCTTCTGGAAAAGAGTATTACTGGCTGACCGGTGAATTTGAATTGCTTGACAAAGGTGAGGATACAGATGAATGGGCATTAGCCAATGGTTTTGTTTCTGTAGTACCTACGCAATTTGACTTAACCGCCCATCATGCCATCCAAACCATAAACAACTGGAAATTAAACTAATGAATAAAAAAGAAATACTTATTGGTTTTGTTGTAGGAATTATAGCAAACACTATCGGAACACTATTGTATATCATTATATTTTCAAAATTAAGCATTAAAGAAACCTATATAGCTGCCGTAACTGAGGGTCATGTAGGAAGTTTATTAGCTCTTGGCGCAGTTTTAAATTTAGTAGCCTTTTTTGGTTTTTTAAAAATAAAACGTGACTTAAGAGCAAAAGGTGTTTTAATAGCGACGCTAATAACTGCTTTATTAATTATGTATTACAAGATTTTTTAAGTGTACTCCACTCCTTGATTTCTTTAACTTTACAGAAACAAAATCTGGCTATTATTTTTAATTACTAAACAGATGAAATACTACATCATTGCAGGAGAGGCTTCAGGCGATTTACATGGCTCTAATTTAATCAAAGCTCTGAAAGAACAAGATTCAGAGGCTACTATTAGATGTTGGGGAGGAGACTTAATGCAAAAAGCTGGTGGCACTTTAGCAAAACATTACAAGGAGCTTGCCTTTATGGGATTTATTGAAGTTATTACCAACATCAATACCATCTTTAAAAACATTAGTTTCTGCAAAGAAGATATTGCATCGTTTCATCCGGATGTCATTATATTTATAGATTATTCTGGTTTTAATTTACGGATTGCAAAATGGGCAAAAAAAGCAGGTTTTAAAACCAGCTATTATATTGCTCCTCAAATTTGGGCTTCGCGAGAAGGGCGAATTGAGAAAATTAAAAGTACTATTGACGAAATGTATGTGACCTTGCCTTTCGAAAAAGAGTTCTATGAAAAAAAGCACAATTTTCCTGTAAATTTTGTGGGGCATCCGTTAATTGATGCCATTGCAAATTCGCCAAAAATTGATGCTATTGCCTTTAAGAACAAATATAATCTGGACCAACAAAAACCTATTATTGCCTTATTACCAGGAAGTAGAAAACAAGAAGTATCTAAAATGCTAGAGATTATGCTTTCTGTTACCGAAAAATTTACGGAATATCAATTTGTAATCGCTGGTGCTCCAAGTTTAGATCAAGAATTCTATCAGCCTTTTTTAAAAAAATCAAACATCAGTTTAATTCCGAATCAAACCTATGGTATTTTACAAATAGCACATGCGGCATTAGTTACTAGCGGCACTGCGACGCTAGAAACTGCATTATTTAAAGTACCACAAGTAGTTTGCTATAAAGGGAACTGGATCTCTTATCAAATTGCAAAACGAATAATAACTCTAAAATACATATCACTGGTTAATTTAATCATGAATAAGGAGGTTGTGAAAGAATTAATTCAAGATGATTTAACTACAAAAAATTTAAGTCTAGCGCTTAAGAAGATTTTAAATCCTGAAACCAGGAAAATAGTCTTAAAAAACTACGAAGAACTAGAGAGAAAGCTTGGCGGACAAGGGGCAAGTGATACCACCGCATCGTTGATTATCAGTAGTTTAAGAAAATAGAAATTGTTTTTTTACTAAAAGAACGTTAAGACATGAGAGTATCATTCATATTTATTCTTTAAATTTGAATTTAAAGTCCCATATTCTTTAACCATGAATCGCACATTTCTTTATCTTTTTTTAATTGCAATAGCTACTAGCTGTGGCGCAAAAAAAAGAACAACTAATACAGACAACAAAGAACGAAAAATTAGCGTAGCTGCCAATAAAAACGATGCTAAACCTAAGGGTGCAAATTCGTTACCTGCCGTATATTCAGAAAAACCTAGAACCAATAATATTGCTGAATCCGTGATAAGTTCTGCTCTTGAATATACAGGCACACGTTATAAATACGGAGGAACAACAAAAAAAGGTATGGATTGCTCCGGTTTATTGTATGTTGCTTTTGGCGACCAGGATATTTCAATCCCTAGAACCTCCTACGTTATTGCCGAAGAAGGAAAGGACATTAGAATAAAAGATGTTGATAAGGGTGATTTACTGTTTTTTAAGACTAGTAAAAGATCAAAAAAAATAAACCATGTGGGTCTAGTGGTTTCTGTGGATAATGATGGAATAAAATTTATACACGCTACAACTTCTAGAGGTGTTATTGTATCCTCACTAAAAGAAGGCTATTGGAACTATGCCTTTGTAAAAGCTACACGAATATTATAAAAACAAAATAGCTATGCAGTTACTAAAATTTGTGCCAATAAAATTGACACTTTTTTTAGTTGCAGGGATACTATTTGGTGCTTTTTTTGAAAGTTCTATTGCTATCCCCTTTACCCTAACATGCATTACCCTTTTCGCGTTAGCAGTTCTATTTTTAAAAACAAAACATACAAATACTCCTCTATTTGGGCTTACTGCGCTATCCTTAACATTTTTCATCGGGTACCTATCTATCACATTAGCCTACCCAACAAATAAGCCGAGTCATTACCTTAAGAGCGATAACATTATACAAAAAGAACTTCGTCTTAAGATTACGGACGTTCTAAAATCAAATACCTTCTCAGATCGGTATTACGCTGATATTATAGAAATTGATAAGAGAACAACATCTGGAAAAATAGTAGTAACCATTTCTAAAGACAGCACAACTTCCCTCCTAAAGATTGATGATGAACTGATCACCTATAATTCATTAAAAAATATTAAACCTCCTTTAAACCCGCATCAGTTTAATTATAAAAAATACCTAGAAGGATTAGGTGTCTTGGATCAGGTGTACTTAAAAAACACAGACTACATTAGTTTAGAAAAACCAAACAGAACAGTATACGGACTTGCTGCTAACTGGAGAAATACCATACTCACTAAACTTAAAAAAGAAGGTTTTACACCAGAAAACCTGAGTGTTATTCAGGCTTTATTATTAGGACAGCGAAACGATATTTCTGAAGAAACCTACGATAATTACAAAGATGCAGGAGCCATTCACATACTAGCACTTTCAGGGCTACACATTGGAGTATTACTCCTTATTCTTCAGTTCTTATTACATCCTATTGAACGTTTGATGCATGGGAAAAAAATTAAATTAATTATTATTGGAATTCTCCTATGGGGATTTGCTTTTTTGGCAGGCTTATCTGCTTCAATTGTAAGAGCTGTTACCATGTTTTCATTCCTAGCTTATGCTATGTATTTAAACCGGCCTACAAACAGCTTTAATATACTTGCGCTATCCCTTTTCTTTATTCTACTAATACAACCAAATTATCTTTTTCAAGTAGGATTTCAAATGAGTTACGCTGCAGTATTTGCTATTCTATGGATCTATCCAATGTTACAACGATTCTGGTTTCCTAAAAATAAAATCGTAAAATACTTTTGGCAGTTATTAAGTGTAAGTATTGCTGCCCAATTGGGAGTTTTACCCATTAGCTTATTTTACTTTCACCAATTCCCTGGACTCTTTTTTGTAGCCAATCTTTTAATACTTCCTTTTTTAGGCATTATTCTAGGTATTGGCATACTTGTCATTATCTTATCCCTAGCAGATATACTTCCCTCTTTTATTACAGATAGCTATAACCACATCATTAGCGCTATGAATAGCATTGTAAAATGGATTGCTAATCAAGAAGTCTTTATCTTTAAAAACATATCATTCGATACACTTCAATTACTTTTGCTTTGCACCTTAATTTTTTTAATGATTACCGCCTTAAGCAAGCCAAAATTTAAAAACTTTATTAGTTTTCTACTTGTTATTATCATCTTTCAATCCTATACTTTTATTTCACGATATACCTCTTCTAAGACCCATGAAGTTATTGTATGGCATCAGTCAAGATCTACTGGAATCATAGAAAAATCTGGAACAACTTTACACCTTTTGAGTAATGATGCCCCAAATTTTGAATACCCTCTTAAGAGTTATCAAATTGCAGAACGAATAACAGTGTTTCACACCGATTCCTTGCGCAACAGTTATAACTTAGGTTTAAAAAAAATTACGTTGATTGATAGTTTGAGCATTTATCCAACATCAAAAAATAACACCATTCTTTTAACGCAATCGCCAAAGATAAATTTAGATCGCTTAATAGATTCTTTGCAACCCATAGCCCTTATAGCTGACGGAAGTAATTATAAGAGTGCTATTGCCCTTTGGAAAGCAACTTGTGCAAAAAGAAAACTCCCTTTTCACTACACAGGCGAAAAGGGAGCTTATTATTTTAATTTGGAAAACTAGTGTACTTTACCCATTAATTTTTTAATTAGTGGTGATGCAATTAACACAATCACAGATGCTCCTAAGGCATATTTCGCAACCAAGCCAAACCCGTCTGTATATACTCCTAAGGTTTCAAAACCCCCAACATTTTTATCTGTACTTTCAATAGCCAACTGTTTCCCTATAAAACCAACAATTTGAAAGGCAAATGCTGATGCTAAAAACCAAATTCCCATCATGAAAGCAACAATTCTTTTCGGTGACAAATCGGTGATTTTAGATAAGCCTACTGGAGACATAAACAACTCCCCTACTGAAATTAAAAAATACATAACTAATAAATACGAAAACGGCACCATCCCATTTTCATCGGCACTACCACTACTCATGGAAAGAATTAAAAAACTAATCCCTGCGAAAGCAAGACCTAAACCAAATTTATAAGGCGTTCTTGGATCTAATTTTTTCCTCTTTAGATACGTAAACAACATTGAAATTGGAATAGACAAAATGATGATATACATTGAATTTAATGCGTTTGTCTGAGAAGCATCAATAAAAGTTAGATTAACATTCCGTGCTGCGAACAACGTAATAATACTTCCTGAAAGTTCATGAAAACCCCAAAATATAGTAATAAAGAATGTAAATAAGATTGCTACAATAAGTTTTTTACGTTCATCTGCCGTTGCTTCAATCAATATTTTTAATAGAAATGCCCCTATCGCAATAGCAATCACATAAAAAATTATGTTTACAATATTGTCATTTTCAAGAAAACTTCCTTTCTCTCCTAAAGCTTTATAAGAAGAAAGCAAAAAAGCGATTACTGGAACTGATGCCACGGCCAGTATAGGAATCATTAAACCTTGCTTAACCCCTAAAATTGGTTTATCTAAAATAGTTTCTGTAGGAGGTAAACCTTTATCACCAAAAATATTTTTTTTAATTCCGCTCCAGAAAGTTATTAATCCTATTAACATCCCGATACCGGCAAGACCAAAACCATAATGCCATCCATACTCTCTTCCTAGCCACCCACAAAGTAATGGCGCAGCAAAACCACCGATATTAATACCCATATAAAAGATAACAAAACCAGAATCTTTACGGATATCATCCTCTTTATAAAGAGACCCTACAAAAGTTGAAATATTTGGTTTAAAAAAGCCATTCCCAACAACAATTAACGCCAAGGCTATAAAAAATGCATAGTTGCTTTCTACTGCCAAGACAAAGTGACCGATAGCCATTAAAATTCCACCTAAAAAGATAGAATTTCGCATCCCTAATATCTTATCTGAAATACGACCACCAATTACCGTTGATGCATAGACTAATGAACCATATGAAGCATACACTGCTGCTGCTGCAAAATCTCTAGTGGTTAGTGCTGCAAAAATAACATCAACCATATAAAGGGTAAGCAACGCCCGCATCCCGTAGAAACTAAAGCGTTCCCAAAGCTCCGCAAAGAATAAATAAAATAATCCTTTAGGATGCCCAAATAACTGCGGGTCTTCGATTGGTTTAATCGTATTTTCCATATACTATATTTAGATTTTTTTGAGTAATTAGATTATAAGTTGTCTTTAATAAAATTGGTCATTTTCGTATACAAATGAAGCCTAGTATTTCCTCCGTAAATGCCGTGATTTTTATCTGGATAAATAGCCCAATCAAATTGTTTATTTGCTTGCACCAAAGCTTCTACCATACGCATAGAATTTTGCACATGTACATTGTCATCACCTGTACCGTGAACCAGCAAATATTTCCCTTCTAAAAGTTCTGGATAATTAAATGGAGAATTATCATCATAACCACTTGGATTTTCTTGTGGTGTTTGCATGTAGCGCTCTGTATATATCGTATCATAAAATGCCCAAGACGTTACTGGTGCCACCGCAATTGCCATTTCAAAGGTATCATTCCCTTTTAAAATACAATTAGTAGACATAAAACCACCATAGCTCCATCCCCAAATTCCGGTTCTATCTGCATCGATATAAGGCAGTTCACTTAACTTTTTAGCAGCAGCTATTTGATCTTCTACTTCGTATTTCCCTAATTCTTTCTGTGTAACTTTCTTAAAGTCTCTCCCTTTAAATCCTGTTCCACGACCGTCTACACAAACAACAATATATCCTTCCGATGCTAGAAGCTGGTACCAGTAATCATTTGAAGCCATCCAAGAATTGGATACGGATTGAGATCCTGGTCCACTGTATTGAAACATAAATAATGGATATTTCTTAGCAGCATCAAAATCTGCAGGTTTTATCATCCACATATTCAGTTCATTCCCATTAATAGAAAGTGAAGAAAATTCTTTCTGACTAATTTCATAACCTTCTAATTTTGAAAGCAATGCTTTATTATCCAAAATTTCTTTTACACGTTTACCGGTTAAAGCTTCGTGTAAACTGTATTCTGAAGGGGTATTCACATCTGAAAAGTTATTAATGAAATAGGTAAAATCAGCACTGAAGTCTGCATTATTCTTACCATTTTTAGTTGTAAGCTTCCGTTTATCTTTCCCTCGGCTATCTACACTGTAAACACCTCTATTAATGGAGCCATCTTCTGTAGATTGGTAATAGACTCTATCTTCATCTTGATCATAACCATAATAATTAGTTACTTCCCATGATCCTTTGGTAATCTGATTCATTAATTTACCATTTTCATTATATAAGTAAATATGATTGAAACCATCTTTCTCACTCGTCCAGATAAAACTATCATCTGCTAAAAAAGTTAAATTATCAGTAACATCGACATAAGCCGCATCTTTCTCCTCTAAAAGAACGGACACTTTATTGTTCTTAGCATTTACAGCGTAAAGCGTTAAATTATCCTGATGTCTGTTTAAGGTTTGAACACTAAGCATATTTGCATTGTTCATCCATTTAATTCGTGGAATATAATAAGACGATGGTAACGCTATTTTAGAAATTGCAGACGAGTTAACATCTAACATATGTAAGCTTACAATAGCATTATTTTCTCCTGCCTTTGGATATTTAAAAACCTGTTGTGTTTGGTATAATTCCGTTCCATAAACATCCATTGAAAATTCTGGAACATTGGTTTCATCAAATCTTAAAAAAGCAATTTTAGTTCCATCTGCGTTCCAATCAAAAGCTCTTACAAATGCAAACTCTTCTTCATATACCCAATCTGTAACCCCATTGATGATTTTATTCTTTACACCGTCTTTAGTAATCTTAGTCGTCGTATTTTTTAAAATATCATAGGTATAAATATTATTTTCAAAAACATAAGCTACTTTACTATTATCTGGTGATAATGTAGGCTCTTGAATTTTATTTTCAGAAATTTTAATGGTTTTACCCGATTTTACATCATAGATATAATAAATTCCTAATGAAGATCTTCTAAATATTGATTCTACTTCAGTTGCCAACAACACTTTACTTTCATCTGCTGTAAACTCATACGAGGTAAAATAAGGAATGTTCTTTAATTTTGCTGAATTTACTACAGTACCAACTTTAGCCAAACTAGCATAATCATAGATATCAATACTTGTTGTTCTGGCGGTCCTATCAAAATTTAATACGGTGTACTGAGTTCCGTTATTTAAAGATCTAATTTCATCTAATCCTTCTGTTCTAAATGCGCCACCCCAAATTTCTTCAAGAGTAATTGCTTTTTTTTGTGCAAACGTAAGGCTAGTCGCACTTAAAATAAAAAAGAAAATAAGCGTTAATTTTTTCATTTATGTTCCTGTTTGTTAGTATTGATACTATGAAATCCGGAGGTCAATTAGCCCTGTTTTAATACTAAAACACTTACATTATCCTACTAGATTTCTTCGATTCTCAAAATATGTTTAAAAAGACCAAGTTTAGTAATAATTTCACGTAAAAATAAACTTTTAACAAAAAATATCACAAATTGAGGGATGCCTTCAAAGATACTATTCTACTTTATCTTTTTTAGCGGTAATTAGTATCTTTGGTGTTCGAAACCAAACAAAATATGAACACTCCTATTGAAGGATTTTCCAAGCTCACAAAAGAAGAAAAGATCGCATGGTTAGCAAAAAGCTACACCACAAATTCAGACGAAACAATTTCTATTTTAAAAAGGTATTGGAACTCAGACGAAACTCTTCAAAAACTTCATGACGAATTCATTGAAAACACCATTACCAATTACTATTTACCTTTTGGTATTGCACCTAATTTTTTAATTAACGACAAGTTATACGCCATTCCTATGGCTATTGAAGAAAGTTCCGTTGTAGCTGCCGCAAGTAAAGCGGCTAAATTTTGGTTAAAGCGCGGAGGTTTTAAAGCAACTGTTATCAATACCGAAAAAGTAGGCCAGGTTCATTTCATGTATACTGGGGACTTTGAGAAATTAGAATCTTTCTTCCATTCCATAGCTCCTATGCTAAGAGAAGACGCTAAAGATATCACCAAAAATATGGAAAAACGTGGCGGTGGTATTTCCGCTATAACATTACGTAATAAAACAGACGATTTAAAAAATTACTATCAGCTCCATTGCACTTTTGAAACTTTAGACGCTATGGGGGCAAATTTTATCAACTCCTGCTTAGAGCAATTTGCCCAAACGCTCAAAAGAGAATTTCTAGAAGCACCAACATTCAAAGAACATGGTGAACAACTAGAAATTGTCATGAGTATTTTAAGCAACTATGTTCCCAATTGCTTAGTGCGAGCGGAGGTAAGTTGCCCCATAGAACAACTAAACGAAGACAAGAATATATCTGCTCAAGATTTTGCAGAAAAAATTGTAAGAGCAATACAAATTGCTAAAGTTGAACCTTATCGTGCAGTAACGCATAACAAAGGAATTATGAATGGCGTTGATGCTGTTGTTTTAGCTACAGGGAACGACTTTAGAGCTATTGAAGCGGGAGTTCATGCCTATGCCGCTAAAGATGGAAAATACAGCAGTCTAACTAACGCTAGCATTGATGATGGTATTTTTAAATTTTGGATTGATATACCACTTGTTTTAGGCACCGTAGGCGGACTAACAGGTTTACACCCCTTAGTTAAATTGGCTCTAGAAATTCTTCAAAATCCTTCTGCTAAAGACCTGATGCAAATTGTTGCAGTAGCTGGTTTAGCTCAAAATTTTGCCGCCGTACGCTCTTTAGTAACCACTGGCATTCAACAAGGTCATATGAAAATGCACTTGATGAATATTTTAAATCAATTGGGTGCTTCTGATTCTGAAAAAAAGACTTTAGTTGATCATTTCAAACACAATACAGTTACCCATAGTGCGGTAATTTCAGCATATAGCAGTTTACAAGAAAAAGGATGATTAAGAACTTTTATAGCAACGGTAAATTATTAATCACAGGAGAGTATGGTGTTTTAGATGGGGGCCTAAGTTTAGCGCTACCTACTAAATTAGGACAATCGCTAAGCGTAGTACCCAATTCTACAAATACATTGCATTGGCAAAGTATTGATCATTTAAAAAATATGTGGTTTGAGGTTACTTTTGAAATAAAAACACTCACGATCATCACAACTAATGAGCAACAAACTGCAGAAGTTTTGCAAAAAATGCTCCTAGAAGCCAAAAAGTTAAATCCGCTGTTTCTATCTGACCCAACAGGATATAAAGCGCAAACCCTATTAGACTTCCCTAGAGATTGGGGTTTAGGCTCTTCTTCTACCCTACTAAATAATATAGCACAATGGGCAACGATAAATCCATACACCCTTTTATGGAATTCATTTACTGGAAGTGGTTATGATATTGCATGCGCAAAGCACAACACACCAATTTTATACCAATTAGTCCATAAAAAACCCACAGTAACGGAAGTTGTTTTTTGCCCAGAATTTAGTGATGCGCTGTATTTTATTCACCTGAATAAAAAACAAAATAGTAGAGAAGGAATCTTAAACTACCGAAAAGCAAATTTTAATACACAGGAATTTATTTCCGAAATAAATATACTTACAAACACTCTAATTCATTGCAAAGACTTAGAACGCTTCAAAAGGGTAATTTCCAAACACGAAACACTTATTGGAAAAACCTTGAATCTAAAACCTGTAAAATCACTTTTATTTCCTGATTACGAGGGCGCAATTAAGAGTTTGGGCGCTTGGGGCGGCGATTTTATTTTAGCTGCTGGAGACCGCTCCACACCATCTTATTTTAAAGAGAAAGGTTATAAAACTGTAGTTGCTTATAAAGACATGATATTATAAATAATAACGCATAAAAAAAGGCTTCCATTGGAAGCCTTTTTTTATGATCAATTAATATTATTATATTAATAAAACATTGATCTGTTATCTTCAATTTCAGACGCTGCTTTTAAAGCTTGATATACTGAAGTATTAACTCTTGTAGCATTAGAAGCTTTTAAAGTGTTCGCAAATGTACTATAGTTATCTAATTTTGTAGCAGGTGTCTTTTTAGTAACTGTTACCATAAACACACCACTTTCACCTTCAATCAAACCAGAAGTTTTACCTTCTGCTAAAACATACGCAGTACCTGCAACAGCTGGCTCTCTACCTGCACCCGCAATCGTAGGAGATTTAACTGATATTGCTGAGGCCGTAGCTGCAGAAACATTATTATCTTTTGCAAAGGCATCAAAAGACTTGCCTTTGTTCTTATCCATAATCATAGCTGCTTTTTTCTGTTTACGTAGCGTTGGCAATACTACTGCAGAAGCATCTTCTGATGTCATTAATCCTTTTGCATATTTAGCAGTTAATCTAACTACTGCATAACCATCACTCAAATCAAAACGCTTTACATCTCCTATTTCAGAATCTGCATTAAATGCCCATTGAACAATAGAGCGTTGTGCGCCTAAACCTGGTAAGTTTTCATCCATAGGATTCAATTTATTTACAGGTCTAACCACATAGTTATCTTTCTTTGCCACCTCTTCAAATTTAGACTTATCATCTACAGTAGACATTTCAAATTTAGTAGCATCTTGGAAAAGTAAATCTATTGTCTCATCAGAAGGCTCTATTTCACGCACTAGATTTGCAACTTGATAAAGGTCTTGTTTTTCTTCTATCTTAACAATATGAAAACCAAAATCTGTTTCTACTAAACCAATTGAACCTGTACCATTATTGAAGACAAAATCATTGAATGGCTTAACCATAGCACCTTTTTGAAAGAAACCTAAATCTCCACCTCTTGGGCCAGAAGGGCCATCTGAATTTTCTTTAGCTAAATCCGCAAATACAGCACCCGATTTTTTTGCTTCCGCTAAAATTTCTTTCGCTTTCGTTTCTGCTTCTTCTTTTGTTCTAGTAACATCAGCTCCTGCACTACTAGCTCCTTCAAAAGCAATAAGTACATGACTAGCTTTCACATTTCCACCAGCGCGCTTACCTGTTAACTTAGAAACTTTAAAAGTATTTCCATCGCGGTAAGGACCATAGATTTGCCCAATATTCATTTTCACTAAAGTATCTGCTACAAGAGCAGGTAAGCTAGATTTTGGCTTATAAATAGTATCAAATTTAGTATCTGAATTTAAATCTAAAAAAGCAATATTATCAGCAGTATTTCTAAAACCTTTTATTGTTTCCGTAGTATCCTTTGCTGCATTGAACATTTCATTATCATTCAATAGTGCGGTAATCTCATCTTTAACTTTATTTTCATCAGCTAACGAAGCTTTTTCCTCAAAGTATACAAATTGTATGTCTCTACTATTATCTTGCTTAAAATCTTCTTCATGTGCTTTTACATAAGCTTCAATTTCACTTTTACTTACCGCAATAGTACTATCTGCAATAGAAGCATAAGGAACTCTTACATAGCTAATATCAAACTTATCATTTGCCAATTTGTAATCTAGCTCTCCTTCTTTTAAGGTTGTACCAACACCAGCTCTTACTAAGTTAAAATAGATTTGCTCTTTAGCAGCACGAATAATACTTTTCTCTTCCTGCAACCATTGCTGGTATCCTGCAGGGTTGTTCAATTTTAAATCTGCTATAAAATTGATGAACTTACTTTCATCAAAAACACCATTTTCATTTAAAAACTGTGGTAATTGAGAATATGTTGGGTTTGTTCTTAAGAAGTTTACTATTTGATCTTGCTCTACAACAATACCTAATTTTTCAAATTGTTGGTCTAAAACAGCGTTTCTTACATTTTGCTCGTAAACGTTATTTACAACTTGCATTGAAGAAGCATTTGCTCCATAACTTTTAGAAGCAATTTCTACTTGCTCTCTAAAACCATCAATTGAAACCTCTTCGCCATTAACTTCAGCTACTGAAGAACCTACCTTTGCACCTGAAAAAGCGTTTGTACTGAATATTCCAGAAACAACAAATGCAAATAATGCCAAACCAATGATTAAAATCAAGATGGTAGTTTTTCTTCTAATTTTATCTAAAATTGCCATATATACTATACTAATTTATATCAGGCGACGAAAATACCATTTTTCTTTGAAATACTAAAGACAAAAAAATATTAAAATAATTAGCCTTAACCTTAGTGTTATCAAGTGATTAGAATAACATGCTTTTTAAGTGATAATAATTAAATTTAAAAGACAAAAGTTAGTCTTTCATTACAATTTCTAAAGAAACCAAATCGATCTTAGTACTCGACACTTCAAGCACTGTAAACAAGAAATTATTAATTTTAATTTGCGAATCTTTATCGGGAATTTCACCAGTTTCATTTACTATTAGACCACCGAGTGTCCCATACTCATCACTCTCAGGGAGTTCTAACCTGTAATTCTCATTTATATAATCAACATCTAAACGCGCTGAGAATTTATAAAAAGTATCCGATACTTGTTCTTCAAAAAGATCTGTAGAATCATGTTCATCTTCTATTTCACCAAAAAGCTCCTCTACAATATCTTCAACAGTCATGATACCAGAGGTACCCCCATACTCATCTAATACCACAGCAATACTCTTACGTTTTTTAGTAAGACCACTTAGTATATCACTAATTAACATGGTCTCAGGAACAAATTCAACAGGCATTAAAATACTTTTTATCGTCTTTGGCTTGCTAAAAAGCTCATAAGAATGTACATAACCAATAATATTGTCTACGGTATCCTTATAAATTAAGATTTTAGAATACCCTGTATCTGAAAATCGTTTTGTTAAATTTTTAGGTGATTCATGAATCTCAACCGCTTCAATCTCTGTTCTTGGAACCATAACATCTCTAGCCTTTACCGCAGAAAACTCTAAAGCCTTTTGAAAAATTTGAATTTCAGAATCTACTTCATCTTCTTTTTCAACAGCCTCCATTTGTTCCGTGATATAGTCTCCTAATTCAATTTTACTAAATGCTAATTGCACTTCATCGCCATCTGTTTTAAAAAACACCTTTAATATGATATCGGAAATTTTGATTACAAACTCCGAGATTAATGAAAATAGAAGGTAAAATAAGTAGGCGGGTAAAGCCAATACTTTAAGAAGGCTATTTGAATATATTTGAAAAAGTACTTTAGGCAAAAATTCAGCAGTAAGCAATATTACCAAGGTAGATATCACGGTTTGCGTCAATAAACTAAAATCATGAAATAGCGTTTTTAAAATAACATTTTCAAAATCGCCAAAACTCTGAAACCACAACATTAATAAATCGCCCATATAAAAACCGTAAACAACAAGTGCTATGTTGTTACCAATTAACATGGTTGCAATAAATTTAGAAGGTTTCTTGGTTAATCTCGTAAGTACTTTGGCCAAAAAACCATCTTGTTTTTTTTCTATTTCAATATGAATTTTATTCGCTGAAATAAAAGCAATCTCCATACCTGAGAAAAAGGCAGAAAGAATTAAACAAAAAATTATTATAACAATTGAAGTTCCCAAAATTAATGATTTTGGTTTTGTTTATGTTTTTCAAATTTTTTACGATAGCTTCTTCTAAAGAAAAACATCCCTATTGAAATAATAGCAAAAAAGATAAAAAGGTAAGCGAAATTACGGTCTACATTCCAATCTGTATAAATACGATATACAGAAAAAAGTGCCACTACTAAATACAAGTACTCCGTAAACTTAAAAATCTTAACCATCTATTTCTTTATCTTTAATTATTTTGTACCCGTCTCCTGTTTTATGAGCATTCAGAATCGTAAAATCTCTACTGAAATCCATTCCCATTCCATGAATCAGTGTGCCATCTTTTTCATCAGAATACTTAAACTTTTCTTGCGTAAAAATCCACTCATTATGTTGGTCGTAGTACAACTGTGTCGTCTCTAAGCGTTTGCCATCTTGCATTTCTATCACCACGTTACCTTGTAAATCTATAACGCCAGTTCCAGAATAAATTATAGCATAATCTGACAAAATTACACTTTTATTACCGTCTTTATCAAAAAACTCAACACGTATTCCTTTTGGAAAAGTACGATGAGGAAAAGAAAGATTTTCAAAATCCTCACTAATTTCACCTGTTAGCACAGCCACCTTTTTACTTTTAGAAACCTCTTCGCTAGATAAGACTTCTTTGGCTTCGGTATATACTAACTTGTAATTTTCTGCAACTCCCTGAGGATACAAGTTTTTCTTTGCTTCTTCACCAACCCTTTCATAGTCATCAGAACAAGCAAAAAAAAGCATTGCTATGGTGTAAACCACAGCAATGCTTTTAAAATTAAATACTTTAATATTTATCATCTTATAGATTAGGCACTTTTACGCTACCACCTACCCAACAGTTAAAGGTAACAGTTTTACCTGCCATTCCTGAACTAAATATCATTTCTTTTGATGGCGCTTTAGACATGTAACTGGTTACTGCCTGATTAGATCTACCACTTAAAGAAGGATCTACTCTACCCGCTTGTCTCGCTACTTCTGCAGCTTTCCAATACATTGCTCTTTTATCAAAAGCCGTGGCACCACAATCATTAGCACTGTTAGCATATAATGTTGCTATCAATAAATATGCTTTACCATTAGAAGAATTAGCATCAATTGCTTTTTGAGCATAACTTCTAGCATTAGATCTGCTGCTTCTAGAATAACTAGTTGCAATTTTATATAATAAATCTGATTTCTTATACTTATCAGTTTCTAAATCTACAGCTTTATTAAAGTAAGAAACTGCAGAGCTCGTTTTATTAGCTTTCATTTCTAAATACCCTAAATACACATATAAATCTGCAGTTGGCTCCATTGCTAATTGCGCATCTAACAACTTCTTGAACATTGGATCGTCAGTACATTCTTTGTTGAACATTCTGTTTACCGCTCTTTTTACCCAAGTAATATCACTTTTCTTCTCTTCATAATTTTTCTCATAAAGAGGTATTAAGTTAGAACAGTCTGCTAAAGCTCCTAATTTAGAATCAATACTTCCTTCTATCTTACCATAAGTCTCAGAGTTCTGAGTACTAGCTGCTAAAATTCTCTTTTCTTTAGAAGTAATTGTACCCGCATCTTCTTTAGGTAATAATTGCTCAATACGATCTGTTAATTTTTTATTCTCAACACCTATCTGCTCCATTACATTATCATAGGTATCAAAAACTTCTTGCAAATCTTTTGCTCCCGCATTGTGCAATTCTACCAATTCCGTAAAATAGATATACAATGCTTTAGGGTTGCTAAAGTTTGCTTTATCTTCAGTAAAACCTTTATGCAACACATCATAGATTTCTTGTTCAGAACCTATTTTGTTGTCATACATAGCGATACCTTTATCTGCTGCAACACCTGCTAATGTAAAATTAGCTGGAAATTGTACCAAACTAGCATCATAAAGTCCCATTAAATCTTTAAAGAAACCTTCTTTCTCTGCTCCAGTTGCTTTTTCAATTTTGTATTTCAAAATCCTCTCACCATAAGCAAAATTTGCTTTGTGTAAACCTGGGCAGTTATCATAAACCATTTTCCATGGTGTATATGCTGCTTCGTAATTCTTAACTTTTACGTGCTCTGAGTATATAGACAGGTTTGTTGTACATTCCGGATTGTTCTGAGCCGACATTGTTCCTACAAAGCCTAAAACCGCAAGGGCTACGATGTAAAACTTCTTTTTCATATTCTAGTATTTAATGGTTAATTAATTTTTCTTTTTCTGAACCATCTATCGTTTAAAGATAGTCCAATGTTTACTTTAAAATAATTTTCTTTGATCAAACCAGCATCGATAGATCCTCTTTTTCCGATTTCGAATCCGATATTAAGATTAGAGATATCTCTGCCCAGCGGTAATCCAGTTCCAAAAGTTATGCCAAAATCATTAATATCTTCATTATTTATTTCCATTCCTGTCTGAGAGACACGTATACCAGCCCTGTAAACTACTCTCTTTAAGTAGTTTGTAAACGAATTATACTCTGGAATAAAATATCCTCCTAATGCAAAACCACTTGCATCGTTGTATACTAAATTATCTAGTTCAAAGAAGTTATTTTCATATTTACTAAATTCCTGAAATGTATATTCAGCACCTAAAAACCATTTCAATTTCTCCCCAATACCTAATCCTAAGGTTGTCTTAGTTGGTATTCTCACAGCTTCAAATTTTCTTCCTTCCGCCTCTAAGTTCAAATCAACTACTTCTATCTCCTGACCCGTTACTCTAGAGAAAGAACCTATAGATTGAGAATTTTCAGCATTTAAATTCACCTGCGTATCCACACCAATAGAGGTGTACAAGGTATATTTTTCTGATATTTTAGGTGTATAATTAATAGAGTAATTAAAATCAAACCCACCTAACTGGGTTTCTCTTTTATCTAATGTACCGTATTGAGCATCAGATGATGTCTGAACACGCGTTGAATTGATTGTTCCAAAATTATAATTTACCGTAGCACCGATAGAGATATCTTCCATCAATTTATATCCTAATGAGAAATAAACCCGATTTAAACCACCATCACCAGCATAATTATTTAAAACAGTTACATCATCAACCGTTGTTGAAGCTTCCAAATCATACCCAACAGAAGTATATGGCATTAAACCAAAACCCATCCCGAAACCTTTTGCTAAAGGCACACCAATGGATAAATAATCTAGATTTGTTACTGAAGTACTTTGACTAGCGTCGGAAGTTTTTAACCCTACGTTCTTGTATGAGATACCACCAGAATAGGTTGTAAGCATTAATCCGCTATAGGCCGCTGGGTTTTTTAAATTAATATGGATACTATCACCTGCCATACTAATGCCCCCCATCATTTGATTGTCTACCGTTCCGGAATTTCGCGTCTCTCCTAAACCAAAATACGAATACGGAGAAACCGTTCCGTTCTGAGCACTTAAACCTATTGAGGTTAAGAGCACTATTGCAACAAAAATTTTCTTAATCATTTACTTTTTATTGTATTCCAATAAACAATTTAACCCTTCGAGGAGAAATTTTGGATTGGCAAATATGGTATTTTTTGTTCGTTTTGACAAGAATAGGGCATCACCTCCTGTTAAAATAACTGTTAAATTATTAAATCGTTGATTATATTGTTCAATTATTCCGTTTAATTCAATTGTTACCCCATTTACGACACCACTATGTATGCAATTAATTGTTGAGTTTCCAATAAAGTCCGTGAGTTCTTCTTTTTCCAATAAAGGTAATTTTGCCGTTTGTTCATGCAATGCTTTATAACGCATATGTATTCCCGGTGAAATTGCACCTCCAATATACTCCCCATAATCATTTACCATGTCATACGTAATACAAGTCCCCGCATCAATGACCAACGTATTGCCTTTTGGATTATGATAAAATGCAGCTGTTGCCAAAGCGATACGATCTACACCCAAGGTTTCAGGTGTTGCGTATGAATTCTTAATCGGTGTTTTTGTCTTACTTGTCAACTGATGTAATTTACAAAACAAAGAAACCACAGCCATATCTGTCCTCTCAAGTGCGCCAACAGAAGAAATAATAGCATCTGTAATGTTCGGAAATTTATCAAAAATCAGTTTTACACGTGCTACAAATTCTGAAATCTCGAATTGTTCGTGATGAATTTCTGTTTTTTCACGAAAAACAGAAATTTTAATTAAGCTGTTACCTGCGTCTATTATTAGGTTCATGCCTCAAAGTTCTGAAATTATAAAAAAACATTTGACATTTTTTTCATTTTTTATTTGGATATCGCAAAATAGAATATATATTTGCAGCCGCTTAACGGCATTGGTGCCTTAGCTCAGTTGGTAGAGCAATGGACTGAAAATCCATGTGTCCCTGGTTCGATTCCTGGAGGCACCACAACAAAAACCCAAACAGAAATGTTTGGGTTTTTTTGTTTAAAAAACTAAAACTGAAGCACTTTCTATATTTTCTTCATCGTACATCAATAAATATTACATTGGTGAGACTCCAAATCTCAAAAACAGATTAGAACAACATCAAAATCATTACTTTCCTAAAGGGTTTACAAAAATAGCAGAATACTGCACTGTTGTCTTATGAAAATAATGTAACTCAAAAGATGCTGCTGTTTACTTAGAAAAAGTAATCAAAAGAATGAAAAGCAAACTATTTATCTTAAAGATTCAAGCAACGTCAATACCTAGTTGATATCCTGAGCAAAAAATTGATCCCTGGTTCTTCCGAAACTTCGATACGGGAGTCGCCACAACAAAAATCTCAACAGAAATGTTTGGTTTTTTTTTGTTTAAAAAACTGAAACTAAAACCCTACATTTAATAAAACATGAAGAACTCTAATAAAATTATTTTAGCTTTTATTTCTCTTTGCCTTATCACTGGTTTTATTTATTTGAACTATGATATCCCTAAAAGAAAACAAAAAGCAAGAACAGGGCAAGAACTTTCAAAGGTGTATTGTGCAAGTTGCCATTTGTATCCAGAACCAAATGTGCTTCCCCAATCTATTTGGCAAAATACATTACTACCTGAAATGAAAAACAGAATGGGGCTAGGCAACCTTAAGTCTCTTGTCTCAAAAATAGGGTATGATGAATATATAGATTTGTCTCAAAAAGGAGTTTACGCACTCAGTCCAATGCTCTCCAATGAAGAATGGATGTTAATAGAAAAATTTTACATAGATAATTCTCCCACTGTATCTTCTCCTCAAATTACTAAACCTCACAACTTTTTACAACCATCTTCTGTTCAAATACTAAAAAATTTAGAACAAAAACAAGGACTAACAACTTATTTTGGAATTGAAAATAACTATCTACTAACCGCTAATGTTTTAGGCGAGCTTAAGGCTACTGACCTTCAAACTAAAAAAAAACATAGTGTACAATTGCCAAGTCCCATAGTAGAAATCAAAAACAATATAGTGCTCTGTATTGGAGGAAATATGAACCCTACTGAAGAAAAATTAGGAAGTCTTCATCAATTTAATGCTGATTTCAAACTTCAAAAATTACTAATTGATAAATTACATAGACCTGTAGATTTTGAGTACATCGACTTAAATAATGACAAAATCAAAGATTATTTAATTGCTGAATTTGGCAATCACACAGGTCAGATAACATTTATAGACGGAAAATCAAAAGAAAGAAAAATTATTGGAACAAACCCTGGAGCTAGAAACTTTGTACTAAGAGACGTCAACAATGATGGCCAGATGGATTTTTATGTTTTAACAACTCAAGCAAGAGAACGCATAAGCTTATTTATAAATGAGGGTAATGCCAATTTTAAAGAACGTATTATACTGGAGTTTCCGCCGCATCACGGATCTAGTTATTTTCAATTAGAGGACTTTAACAATGATGGCAAGGAAGAAATTATTATGGCTAATGGCGATAATGCTGATTACAGCATAGTAAAGAAAAGCTTTCATGGCATACGTGTTTTTGAACACCAAAAGAAGACTTGGAAAGAAGTCTTCTTCTTTCCATCTTATGGAGCGACGAATCTTTTAAAGGTAGATTTGAACGATGATGGTTTAATGGATATGGTTTCCTCTTCATTTTTTGTTGAACCTGAATTTAAAAAAACGGAACAAGTAATTTACTTTATAAACGAAGGTGGTTTTAAATTTAAAATCTCCCACCCTAAACTTCCTGAAATGATTCCAATGACAATGAGATTAGGAGATGCTAATAAAGATAATAACATAGAAGTCTATATCGGTAATTTCGAATTTCAACCTAATTCAAATCCGAATTTTAATTTCATTGAATCCGTAATTATTACTCCTGAATTTTAATACTCAATCATCATAACATGGTGATTACAAAGAACTAATAGCTACCCAAAAAATAACACATAATAGACAAACTTAAAGCGCGTTCCTTTTTCTAAAATCACTAGGCGTTGTATTCTCCTTAGCTCTAAAAGTTTTTGAAAACGACTGAACATTTTCAAAACCACACTGAAACGCTATTTCAGAAAAGCTTAAATCACTTTCCTTTACCATACCTTTTGCTTTACTAAGCCTATGCATTAAATGATATTGTTTTAAGGTCATATCCGTTTTCTCTTTAAACAATTTTCTCAACAAAGAATAACTAACATTAAAATTCTGAGCAACATCCTCAAAATTTATTTTGGCTCTTATGTGTCTTTGAATATATCTTTCAACATCAAAGATCATTTTCCCTTTTCTAGAAATTTGATTTTTATTCGTTAAAAAATTAGAATACAATACTCTTAAAATATCAATAAAAATAAATTGCAACCCCACATCTTGACTAGAAGTATTATTTTTCAATATATTCATTAAGGATTCAAATTGTAAATCAATTTCATAATTAAACCCAATTTGATATACTTGTTGATTCATATTGAATAATTCATTTTCAATTAAATATTCAATATAATTCCCCCTAAAACTTACCGAATATTCTTCCCATGTAACATTCTTATCTGGCACACATCTATACCAAGTATTAGGATAAATAACCAATAATGTTTCCTTAAAAATGTCTTGCCTAGTGATATGATCAGACTCAAAAAAACCAGTTCCATTTTTAATATAGATAATTTTATGATACTTAGATTTTACTCCAGAGATCCAATTTTTATTTAATTTCTTCTTTTCAGGAACATATCTAAAATATTCTAAGTTTTGAATAGTAACTGCATTTTCGTTTACAGTTCCCTTTGAAGTAAAATTCCATTGAAAATTTTCCATAATTAAGATTTTCGAATTATCTATTTTTTTAACAATTAAGAAGTAAAACAAAAAAAATCACCCTCTAAACTTCTAAAATTATTAATCAAATTGTTAAATAAATACACTACAACGTTATAGTTTATTGCGAACTATCAAAAATGACAAATTAAATATCAAAAATGACAAATTAATAAAGTTTTAACATAATACTTTTATTCCAAATATGCATTTACAGGTCTTTTTATCATTAATATTCGTAATCAAAAACCTGTTTTAATGATAAAATCAAATATTTAACAATGAAAACTGTAATAAACATTCAATAGTAAAAATGATTTCGCTCATCCTAATAACTCAAAATTAATTCAACTAAAATCAAAATTTATGAATCTAAAATCACTTAAAAGTGCATTATTCCTTGGAGCTTTGCTTTGCTTCGGGTTTAGTAATGCGCAACAGGTTACCGGTACGGTGTCAGATGAAACTGGCCCGTTACCGGGTGCAACAATTGTTGTCAAAGGAACAACAATTGGAACACAAACAGACTTTGACGGAAACTTTACTATTGAAGCTCAAGCAGATGCTACTTTAGTTTTTAGTTATGTAGGGTACAAAAAAACAGAAATGGCTGTAAATGGAAGGTCTACAATAATTGTAGTTTTACAGGAAGATGCCGCTGCACTTGAAGAGGTTGTAGTGCTAGGGTATTCTACACAAACTAGAGGTGAATTAACAGGATCTGTTGCTTCTGTTGATTTAGTTGAAGCTACTAAAGCGCCAATTGTAAATGCTGCTTCAGCACTACAGGGTCGTGTAAGTGGTGTAACAGTAGTTCAAAATGCTACACCAGGTAGCCCTCCAAAAATTAACATTCGCGGTTTTGGAACAAGCAACAACACCAACCCTCTATTTATTATAGATGGCCTGCAAACAGATGACCCATTTGTTTTAAATAGCATTAATCCTGGCGACATTGACCAAATGAACGTATTAAAGGATGGTGCAGCTGCTATATATGGCGCAAGAGCATCTAATGGTGTAGTTATTATAACAACTAAAGGCGGTGGTTATAATATGGATAAGCCAATTGTGTCTTTTGATACGTATACAGGTGTATCTACTATTGCGAATACTCCAGATTTTTTAAATGCACAGCAATTAGGTGATGTATTATTTCAAAGTTCGCAAAATGATGGTACTAAATTTGACCATCCACAATACGGGAATGGATCATCTGCTGTTGTACCTTCCTCATTAAATGGTTATACTAGAGTAGTTTCATATGATCCTATCACTAGAGGTCCTGCATCTGCAACGGTTAACCCAAATGGGACAGACTGGATTGATGCTATCACGAGAACAGCTATTATTCAAAGTGTGGCTTTCTCTGTAGCAAACGGAGAAGAAAATAGCAAATATGCACTTTCTGCAAACTTCTTAAATAACCCAGGAAACCTTTTAGAAACAGAGTATAAAATTGGACAAATTCGTTTAAACTCTGAATTTAAAGTTGGTGACAAAGTTCGTATTGGAGAACACTTTAGTACCGCCTACTCTAATTCTAGAGGTGGTGTTGGCGCCCAATATGAGGAAGCTGTGAGAAGTAGCCCATTAATACCCTTATATGATGATAATGGTAACTTTGCTGGAACTGGTGCACAAGGCACTGGTAACGCTAGAAGTCCATTAGCTAACTTAAAGAGACAAAGTGATAATTTTAATAAGACTACTAGAATTTTAGGTGATGTATACTTATCTGCTAAAATTTTCAACAACCTTACCTTCAAAACAACTTTTGGTGGAACATTAAACTCATTTAATACACGTAGTTTTTTAGCACTAGATCCTGAATTTAGCGAACCGTTAGGTACAAATACACTTAGTGAGCGTAACCAAGATGGTTATTCTTGGACTTTCACGAATACGTTGAACTACAAAAAAACGTTCAACAATAGTAAAATTGATGCCTTAGCAGGTATTGAATCTGTAAAAGATGGTATAAAAGGAAAAGTAGTTAGCCGTAGTGGTTATTTATTTGAAACGCCAGATTTTTACTTATTAAATAACGGTAGTGGTGTTCCAATAGTAAATGATGCTTTCGACTCTGCAACGTCTCTTTACTCATTATTTGGTTCAGCTACGTACTCTTATGGTGACAAATATTTTTTAACGGGTACTTTACGTAATGATACCTCTTCTCGTTTTGCAGGAGATAACAAAAGCGCTACATTCCCTTCTTTAAGTGCAGGTTGGGTAGTTACCAAAGAAGATTTTATGTCTTCTGGTTCTGCCATAAGCTGGTTTAAATTAAAAGGATCTTGGGGTCAATTAGGTAACCAATCACTACCCGCTAACAACCCTACTCTTAACATTTCTAGCCTTAGCGAAAGTCTTGGAAATTACGCTCTTGATGGGAATTCAATATCTACTGGTGCAATATTATCTTCTGTAGGTAACCCAAATTTAAAATGGGAAACCAGTGAAGCTATAAATGCAGGTGTTGAATTGGGTTTCTTAAATGATAAATTAAATTTAGATTTTGAATGGTTTAACATCAAAACTAAAGATTTAATTACACAAGACAACAGCTTAATTAGCACAACTGCTATTGATGCAGGTGCACCTTATGTAAACTTAGGTAATGTTAAAAATACAGGTTTTGATATAAATCTTCGTTACAAAGACGAAAGTACATCTGGTATTAAATATGGTTTTGACATCAACTTTTCTCACTACAAAAATGAGGTTACCTCTTTAATTAGTGAATTTCAGGTAGGTGATGAGAGCTTCCGTGGTGGAGCAGTTTCTAGAACCCAAGTTGGCCAACCAATTTCTGCTTTTTACGGTAGAGAGGTTATTGGTTTTTCTGATACAGGTAGGTTCGAGTATAAAGACGTAAATGGTGATAGCGTAATTGATGACAGCGATAGAACGTTTATTGGTTCTCCTCACCCAGATTTCACTTACGGGTTAAACTTTAACTTAGGCTACAAGGCTTTTGACTTGTCTTTGTTCTTACAAGGATCTCAAGGAAACGATATTTACAACTACACTAAAATATTTACAGATTTCCCGACTTTTGTTGATGGAAACCGCAGTGTAAGGGTATTAGATTCTTGGACACCAACAAACACTGATGCGACATTGCCTGCTTTAAGCAATTCAATTCAGAATAGTGAAACACAACCAAATTCATACTTTGTAGAAGATGGTTCTTACTTACGTCTTAAAAACATTCAATTAGGTTATGCTTTCTCTGATAAATTAGCTGATAAAATTGGATTAGACTCATTCAGAGTTTACATACAAGGTACGAACATCCTTACTATTACAGGTTACGAAGGTTTTGATCCAGAAATCATTTCTTCAGTAACTGGTAATAACTTAACATTAGGTGTTGACAGTCAAGTCGTTCCACAATCTAGAATATTTACACTTGGATTTAATTTAAAATTGTAAAAAAATGAAAAAGAATTTAATTTATTTACTCACATTATTTGTTGCTATAAGTGCTTGTAGCGACGATTTTACAGAGCAGCCAGCTGTTGGCGCATTAAGTGATGCCGCGGTACAAAATGAGGCTGGAGTAGAATTATTACTTGTAGGTGCTTATTCTACATTAGATGGAATACGTCTTAATAGAGCTGGTAATGAATTTGCTGCTAGTGGCGACAACTGGTGGTTTGATGTTATGGCGGATGATGCCCACAAGGGTAGTACCGATGGGGATCAAGCTGACCTTTTTGAAATGGAAACCTATAATTGGACAACCGGTAACCCATACGTACTTGGAAAATGGTCTTCTACTTTTGCAGGTGTTAACCGTGCAAATGCAGTTATTGCATTAATTGCAACAATTGAAACTGCTGATTTAACTGGGAAACTTGCTGAAGCACGTTTTTTACGTGGTCATTTTAATTTTGAATTGCAAAGAATCTACGGAAACGTTCCTTATATTTCTGAAGAAAACTATGCAAACACAGAATTCAATCAGCCAAATCCAGGTCCTATTTGGGATCAAATAGAAGCTGATTTTCAGTTTGCAATTGATAACCTTCCTGCTACACAAGCGGAATCAGGTAGACCAAGCTCTTGGGCAGCTAAAGCTTACTTAGGTAAGGTTCACTTACAACAATCTGAATGGGCACCTGCTTTCGATTTATTCGAAGAAGTAATTAATGATGGTCCTTATTCATTAAATCCTGAGTTTGTAGCAAACTGGGAAAGTACTGGAGAAAACAGTTCTGAAGCTATTTTTGCCATTCAATTTACTGCGGATGACGCAGTGTCATATAATGGAAATATTGGGGGCGTATTAAATTTTCCTAACCCGGGACCATTCGGATCATGCTGTGGTTTTTACCAACCATCTCAAGATTTAGTGAATGCTTTTCAAACAGATGGTTCAGGTCTACCTTTATTGGATACTTTTAATGAAACTGATGTAGAAAATGACTATGGTATTGAAGATGCAGTTGCATTTACACCACACACTGGTCCTTTAGATCCAAGATTAGATTATACAGTAGGTAGAAGAGGTATTGATTATAACGGTTATGGCACTTTCCCTGGTCATTCATGGATTCGTGCAACTTTCTCAGATATTTCAGGTCCATACCTACCAGCTAAAAACGTTTACCAATCAGGAGACACCGATAACCAAGGTACTGGCGCATGGGGTCAACAGCACGCAGGTATTAACTACCATATTATTCGTTTTGCTGATGTATTGTTAATGGGCGCTGAAGCAGCTGCTGAAACAAATGATTTAGCTTCTGCACTTACATGGGTAAATTTAGTTCGTAACAGAGCTAAAAACATGACTTATATTCAAAATGCTGAAGGAGATGATGATGCTGCCAATTACCAAATTGAACCTTACACCTCTTTTACAAGTCAAGACTTCGCTATAAAAGCAGTACGTCATGAACGTCGTTTAGAGCTTAGTATGGAAGGGCATCGTTTATTCGATTTAAGAAGATGGGGTAACGGTGTTAGTGTTATCAATGAGTATATCGTAAATGAAAGCCGTACCATATCTAACTTTGGTACTAAAGCAAATCCATTTGAAGAGAAACATCAACTTTTACCTATTCCTTTAACTGCGATAGATTTAAGTGGAGGAATTTTATCTCAAAATCCTGGATATTAATCATCATTTAAAAAATTTAATTTTAACAAAACATAGATATGACTAAATTTAAAACTATTAGTATTGTCTTCGCATTTTTTGCCTTATTGGGGTTAAGCTCATGTGAAGATGATGATATAAACTCACCTGGTGAAGCCATTGTGGGTCCAGGTACTGTTTTTACCAGAATTAGTGCCATTGGGAATTTAACATCTTTAGAAGCCGCTCTTATTGCTGCAACAGGTGATCTTCCAGCAACTCTAGAAGGTGCTGGCCCTTTTACCGTCTTTGCTCCTAACGACGCAGCTTTTACTGAATTAGCAGAATCCCTCGGCTTTGAAGCTACAGATGATATATCTGCAACTGATGCTTTATTTGCAAATGCTGATGCAAGTTTGCTTGCGCAGATATTAACCTATCATGTAGTCCCTGGTAACATAGAAGCGAGTTCTTTTTCAGATGGCGCTACGCTAACAACCGTTTTAGGAGATGACCTTTCAGTTATAGTTACAGCAGATGGTGATGTACAACTGTTAGACGCAACAAAGTTGTCACAGACAAATCCAGTATCTACAGTCACTCAGGCGAACTTCTTTGCAGATAATGGTATCGTTCATATAATAGATAAAGTACTTTTACCACAAGCAGCAATAGATGCGTTAAATTTTGATACGCGACCGACTATCTTAGAATGGGCAACGGGTACTGAAGACCTAAGCATTCTGGCGAGTGCTTTAGAAAAAGCAGGTTTGGTAGATGCAATTGCAGGATTGGATACCGCAAGAGTGTTAGCACCAAACGACCAAGCATTCCAGGATCTTCTTGATGCATTAGGAGACGATTATAGTAGCCTTGATGATTTTGACAATGAAGTTGAAATTGCATTGCTAAGTAACATTCTTTTATACCATGTATTACCACCAGCAAATGCTTCTACAGACTTAGTTGTAGGACCAGCAGCAACGCTTTTAACAGATAACACTGTTGACGTAATTGCTGATGGTACCGGATTTGCATTTGGTGATGCCACTGCAACTACGGCAAGTACAATCACCGCAGATAGAGATGCAAGAAATGGTGTTGTAGACATTATTGATAAAGTTCTTTTACCGCAAGCTGCATTAGACTTCATAACACTTCTTGGTTCTGATGACTTAGCTACTATAGTAAGTGGGGCTGCGCAATTAAGCGTACTAGAAGAAGCATTAATTGCAACCGATTTGGTTGGAGCTTTTACGGATGCTATGAATGTGCAAGATACTACCGCAACTAATTTCACCTATTTTAGACCTGCGACTGTTTTTGCTCCTACAGATGCTGCTTTTGCTGATCTTTTTGATGCATTAGGAGCTGACTATACTAGCATAGCTGACTTTGATACTGATGAAGAAATAGAACTTCTGAGTGACATACTTCTATACCACGTATTAGCAAGTAAAGTAGTAAGCGATGATTTAGAGGCAGGAACAGTAACCACTGTTTCTGAAAGAGATATAGAAATCATTAGTGTTATTGGTAGTATAAATTTTGTTATTGGCGATGAAACCAATGATATCAATGCGAATATTATGACTGCAGACATCTTAGCTAGAAACGGTGTAGCCCATATTATAGACAAGGTTCTACTACCTAAGAGTGCTATTGACTTTATTACTGCAATAGAATAATCAAATATGGTTTTGCGCTAAAACTTTTCTAGCGCGAAAAATACTAAACCACCCCGCATTAATTTTGTTGGGTGGTTTTTTTTGAAATAAATTAGAGCCATCAAGCTTTACTAAAACTAAAAAAAAGATGAGTATTGGACTGATTTTTACAATAATCCAAAAATAAATTTGAGGTAGATTGAAAAGAAATGTATCTTGAATTGATACCGTTACTCTAGCACAAATTATTAATAACCAAAAACTTATAAAGTAATACTTTGTCTTATAGCGAGTGTCACGAATAATTCTTAATTTGACCAACAAATTACCCTACAATATTCTAATTGATCAAATACCACAACACACCTAATACCATGAAAAATCTAATCTTTATTTCAATTATTATATTTTCAATAATCAGTTCTTGCGGAAAGAAAGACGATAAGCTATTTTCTAAAATTAATTCTAATCACTCTGGCATTACGTTTAATAACAAAATAGTGGAAACAGATAGTTTTAACATTATTAATAATGAGTATATATTTAACGGCGGAGGTGTTGCCGTTGGTGATTTTAATAATGACAGCTTACCTGATATTTATTTTACAGGAAACCAACAAGCCAATAAACTGTATCTCAATAAAGGAGATTTAAAATTTATAGATATTTCAAATGAATCTGGAACCGAAGCTAAAGAAAATTGGAACACAGGCGTTGCCCTTGTTGACATTAATAATGATGGTTTCTTAGACATCTACGTTTGCTCTGCAATGTTATCAAAAGATAAAAAAGCAAATAAGCTTTTTATAAACCAAGGACTAAACGAAAATGGCATTCCAACCTTCGTAGAAAAAGCTAATGAATACGGCATATCGGGTAATGAAAATAGTATGAATGCTACTTTTTTCGACTACGATAAAGATGGTCTACTAGATTTATATGTACTTAATAATGTCGACATCCATATCCTCCCTTCCAATTATAGGAAAAAAATTATTGACGGCTCTTCTTTGAGCAATGATAAATTATACCACAACAATGGTAATGGAACTTTTACAGATGTAACTCTCGAGGCCGGTATCACTATTGAAGGGTATGGTCTAGGCTTAGCAATAGCCGATTTAAATTACGATGGCTGGCCAGATATTTATGTGAGTAATGATTATTTAACCAATGACATTCTCTACTTCAATAATCAAGACGGAACCTTCTCAAACCAAATAAAAGACCTTATCAAGCATCAAAGTAAATTCTCAATGGGATCAGATATCTCTGACTTCAACAATGATGGATATTTAGATATTATTACGCTTGACATGTTGGGAGAAACAAATCAAAGATTAAAAACTACCATTGATAAAAATAAATATACGAGCTACATCCTTAACGAAAAATTTGATTACGAATATCAATACAGCCGCAACATGCTGCAAAAAGGAAATGGCCCCAATTTACCATACAGCGAAATTGGTCTTATGGCTGGTGTTTCTAAAACAGACTGGAGTTGGTCTCCCCTATTTGCCGATATGGATAACGACGGCTTTAAAGATTTACTAATAACCAATGGTTTCCCTAGAGATATTACAGATTTAGATTTTCGCGACTTTAAATTTAATGTAAGCCGCTATTTAAGCAACAGTCAAATATTAGATTCTATCCCAGAAATAAAGACTCCAAATTACGCCTATAAATACGATGGAGAAGGCAGGTTTATAGATGTTGGAGAAGAATGGGGCCTTAATATTCCTTCTTTCTCTAACGGTGCTGCTTATGCCGATTTAGATAATGATGGAGATTTAGATTACGTAGTGAATAATATTAATGACGAAGCTTTCCTTTTTGAAAATAATAGTACTAAAAAAAACAATTACATTCAAGTTGATTTAGTTGGTCCTAAAACAAATAAATTAGGTATTGGCAGCAAGGTCGTTATTAGATTTGAAAATGAATTATTTCAATATCAAGAACATTATTTAAGTAGAGGATATATGTCTTCTGTAGACCGTAAATTGCATTTTGGTTTAGGAGAAGAAAAAACGATAAAAAGCATAGAAATTCTTTGGTCTGATGGCAAATTTGAAAAACGATCAAATATAGCTGCCAACCAAAAAATACAATTCAAGTATAGCAATGCGCACCTACCTTTGAAGGAAGAACTAAGCGTTCCTTTTATTCAAAAAAACGCAAAGCCGCTATTGACAGACATTACAAAAAAGGCTGGTATCAATTACAAACATGAAGAACTAGATATTATAGATTTTAATGCACAACGCATTTTACCTCATAAACTTACACAAAACGGGCCTTGCCTTGCTTCGGGAGATCTAAATGGTGATGGGTTTGAAGATTTTATCATAGGAAGTTCTTCTGGTTTTTCTCCACAAGTATTTTTTCAACAAGCGGAAGGCAATTTTATTCAGAAAAATTTATTTGATGATGACAAAAACAAAAATTTCGAGGAAGAAAGTATCGCGTTTTTTGATTTAGATAATGATGGTGACCTTGATATTTATTTAGTATCTGGCAGCAATGAATTTATGCTAGACGATAGCTTTTATGAAGATAGGTTACTTATAAACGATGGTAAAGGAGCCTTTACTGTAGCGCTTGATAAAATGCCCAAAATAAGTGCTAGTGGCTCCATAGTTTCGGCAACAGATTTTGACAATGACGGTTATGTTGATTTGTTTGTAGGTGGTAGAACTCCTTTTGCTCAATACCCAATTGCAGATAAAAGTTTTTTACTTAAAAACAATAACGGAAAATTAGAAGATATTACGGATAGTTATGCACCAGAACTAAGAAATATTGGCATGGTTACAAGTGCTACCTGGGAAGATATTGATCTAAATGGTACTAAAGATTTAGTTTTAGTTGGAGAGTTTATGCCTATCACTATTTTTAAAAATGACACTAAATCATTAAAAAAAATAACGAATACAGGGCTAGACGGTCTTACTGGATGGTGGGAAAGCATATCAGGGGCAGATTTTGACAAAGACGGTGATATTGATTTTATTGTTGGAAACATGGGTGCTAATAATTTATACCAACCCTCGAAAGAAAGGCCTATTACATTGATTTCGAAAGATTTTGATAAAAACGGAACAATAGACCCTATTATGTTTGCTTACTTCAAGAATAGTTATGACGATGCAAGTTTTAAATCCTTCCCCGTTAATTTTTGGGGAGATCTTTATAGCCAGAGTACGCTATTTAGATCAAAATTTAACTCTTATAAGGAGTATGCTCTTGCTACCGAAAAAACTATTTTATCTAAAAAAGAATTAGAAGGGGCTACTACACTAACGGGCAATTACGACCGAAGTATTTATCTTGAAAATCTAGGCAACGGCAAATTCAAATACACACAATTACCCTGGGAAGCACAAGTTGCTCCAATAAATAGCATCTTAAATCTAGACTATAATAATGACGGAAATTTAGATCTTTTATTAGTTGGGAATGATTTTGGGAATGAAGTTTTTATAGGCCGCTATGATGCATTAAATGGATGTTTACTGGAAGGTGATGGAAAAGGAAATTTCAAACCTATTAGCACTAGTGAAAGTGGATTTTTAGTTTCAGGTGATGCAAAACATATGATTAAAGTAAAACATGCCAAAGAAGAAAATCCTTATATCATAGTCTCTCAAAATAGAGATAGTCTAAAAGTTTTTCAAAAAAGTAAAAAATAATTTTAAGATGAAGTGATTTAATTCTTCCTATTCTTTTAGATTAAAATTAGCTACACTGTAGAGAAACATAAAAATCTGTTTTGAAATCAACTTCTCTAATTGGTATCTTTGTTAGAAAATAATGTATAGTGCAAAAGCAACTCTTCTTTCTAATAACGCTTCTAAGTTTTACTAATTTTTTAGTAGGACAAAGAACTATTGAAAAAACGCTAGAAAAACTAAATAAAGAAACGATCCCTTACATCACGGTAACAGAGCTACAAAAACAAGACAGCCTTATAATTCTAGATACAAGAGAATTAAAAGAATATAATGTTAGTCACTTAAAAAATGCCATTTGGGTAGGGTATAATCATTTTGATATTAACCAAATAAGCATACAAGATAAGAGGCAAAAAATAGTAGTGTATTGCTCCATAGGGGTGCGTTCAGAAAATATTGGAGAAAAATTAGCCGCTAAGGGCTATTCAAACGTTCAAAATTTATATGGAGGAATTTTTAAATGGGTAGAAGAAGATTTACCAGTATATGATGCTAAAGAAAACAAAACTGACAAAGTCCATGTTTTTAGTAAGTACTGGGGTAAATTATTGACCAAAGGCAATAAAATAATAAACTAAAAAAACGCTTGTGTCTAAAGAAAACCTTCTTTTAATTTTTACTAGAAACCCTGAACTTGGTAAGTGCAAAACTAGATTAGCCGCTAGTGTGGGTAATGAGAAAGCATTAGAAATCTATAAATTTCTACTCCACCATACTGCAGAAATTACGCAAAATTTAAAGGCCAAAAAATACGTATATTATTCAGAGGATATTTGGGAAAAAGATATTTGGAATAATGAAACTTACGACAAGAAACTACAGGAAGGAATTGACCTTGGATTAAGAATGGAAAATGCTTTTAAAGCAGGATTCAAAAAAGGATATAAAAAAATTATCGTTATCGGCAGTGATATGTATGATTTAACTCAAGCCGATCTAGAAAATGCATTCAATCGTTTAGATTCTTCTGATTTCGTTGTGGGTCCAGCAGAAGATGGTGGTTATTACTTATTAGGAATGAAAACTTTAGAACATTCTGTTTTTACGGATAAAGCTTGGGGCACCCCCACCGTACTTAGAGATACCCTAAAAAATCTGGAACCTAAAAAAATAAACTTATTAGAGACAAGGAACGATGTTGATGTTCTTGAAGACATAAAAGAACATCCAGCATTTCAAACGTTACTAAAAAAATAATAGCAATGAATAAAAGAGAATTAGATGAATCTGTTAACTACCTAATTGGCAAGGGTTTTGATACTCCAGAAATAGGTATCGTACTAGGAACAGGACTAGGCAGACTAGCTAATGAATTAGAAAATCCTATTGAAGCACACTACAACCATATTCCTTATTTTCCATTAGCCACAGTAGAATTTCATTCTGGGAAACTAATATTCGGAACTTTTGAAGGAAAAAAAGTGGTCGTTATGCAAGGACGTTTTCATATGTATGAAGGCTATGATTTGGTTGATGTCACGTATCCTATACGAGTGATGCATCAATTAGGCATTAAAAAACTTTTTATATCTAATGCCTCTGGTGCCATTAATACCGATTTAAAAAAGGGCAATATGATGCTTATTGAAGACCACATAAACCTTCAAGGAGGCTCTCCACTTGCTTTTAAAAATGTAGCCGAGTTTGGCAGCAGGTTTACAGATATGAGCGCTCCTTACGATGTTGAGATGCGTAAAAAGCTGCTTTTGATTGCAGAAAAAGAAAATATAATTTTAAAAGAAGGCGTTTATGCTTCTGTTGTAGGTCCACAATTAGAAACTAAAGCTGAATATAGAATGTTAAAAATATTAGGTGCAGATGCTGTAGGCATGAGTACCGTTCCAGAAGTTATCGTAGCAAACCACTTAAGTCTACCTGTGATAGCAGTTTCTGTTATAACCGATGAGTGCAACCCTGAAAACTTAGAACCTGTCGATATAAATGATATTATAGCCATTGCTGAAAAAACAGAACCTAGTATGGTACAGCTATTTAGAGAACTAATCAAACAACTTTAAAGGAAAAAGTACGTTTAAACGATTATACAAACATATAAAACAAATCTTGTAAGGTTATCTTTTAAATTTCAACTAATCTAAAAAAGTGAGTTATGAAAGTTTTTTCCTTAATACTGTTTACCCTGTTTTCTTTTAACTTTACGAGTGCCAATAACACGGTACCAAATGTAAATACCACACCCAGCCATGCTGAATGGAATGCGCTCCTTGGAAAATACGTGGACCAAAAAGGAAATGTAAACTATAAAGGTTTTAAAGAAGATGCTTTAGCTTTAAGCACTTATTTAGATGGCTTAGCTAAGAATGCTCCCACAGACCAATGGTCTAAAGATGAAAAACTAGCCTATTATATCAACTTATACAACGCCGCTACGGTAAAATTAATTCTAGATAATTATCCCGTAAAAAGCATCAAAGATATTAAAGGCCCTTGGGACCAAGAATGGGTTAAAATTGGAAATAAAACGTATTCACTTGGAAATATTGAACATAAAATTTTACGTAAAATGAATGAACCAAGAATTCATTTTGCGATTAATTGTGCTTCTTATTCCTGTCCTAAATTAGTAAATACAGCTTACCTACCTGCAACAATGGAAGCTCAATTACAAAAAGCAACTTTCAGTTTTATAAACGATACCACCCGTAATACTATATCAGAAAACGAATTACAACTTTCTAATATTTTTAAATGGTACAAAAGTGATTTTACGAAAAAAGTATCATTACAAGAATATATAAAACCGTATAGCAAAATAGCCATAAACACAGACGCTAAAGTAAAATATCTTGATTACAACTGGAGCTTAAATGAAATCAAGTAATCCTAAAATAAGCATTATTATCCCTGTTCTGAATGAAGAGCAGTGCATTGGTAAAATTCTCAATTACTTAACTATACATAGTAGTCCTGAGCATATTGAAGAGATTCTTATTATTGATGGCGGAAGCACTGATAAAACTACTCAAATTGCTTTAGAGAATGGTGCTAGAGTAGTACACTCATCAAAAGGTAGAGCGAAACAACTAAATACTGGAGCTAAGTTTGCAAAAGGAGCTATCTTATATTTTTTACATGTAGATACTTTCCCACCAAAGAATTTTGAAACACTCATTATCAAAGAAGTTCAAAAAGAAAATAAGGTAGGTTGCTTTCAACTAAAGTTTGACACGAACAGCACCTTTCTTAATTTCTTTGGTTGGCTAACCCGTCTAAATTTAAGTATTTGCAGAGGCGGCGATCAATCTCTGTACATTACAAAAAAACTGTTTTTACAAACTGATGGTTTCAACGAGGATTACATTATTTATGAGGATAATGAATTCATACGACGCGTATATAAATTATCAAACTTTACTGTACTCCCATTTCAGGTAAAAACATCTACAAGAAGATATGATGAAAAAGGTAAAATAATCCTACAATATCATTTTGGAGTAATTCACCTTAAAAATTATTTAGGCGCAGGTCCTGAAAAATTATATGATTATTATAGGCGTAAAATAGCTGTTTAGTTTTCATAATCTAGAATAACCCCTTCACTAATCCACTTTGCAAGTGCTTGGCGGTTATCTGGATCTATAATTCTACGTTGATCTTTTTCATTGGTAATATTTCCAATCTCAATAAAAGTCATTGCAGGATGTGTTTTTCTTACTAAATAAAGCGCTGTTCTATCCTCAAAAGTACCAGAGTAGACTCTATTAGGCTGATATTGTTTATATTTTGCCTCAAAAGTTTTATGAATACTCTCTGCTAGCTTTTTACCATTTTTACTATCTTCATGATGGTAAAAGAAAACATCTATATTCTGACCTTTACTCCTACTATCTACGTGCGTTACAATTAAACGTTGGTATTTACCTTTATGTTCTTTATACAATTTATTTACTATTTCCACTCTTTGTTTTAATCGTGCTACTTGATTTAATGGTATTTCCTCATTAGGATAAGCAACCTCATCATGATCAATTTCTAAAATACGCTCATCACGTATTCCATCATCAGGATCACGGATAATTATATATACGATAGCACCGTGAGATAATAATTCTCTAGCCAACCTTAACGTAACATCGTACGCGTATTCATCTTCTGAAATAGATTTTCCAACGTAAGTAGTCATCGCTCCGGGGTCTGGCCCTCCATGACCTGACACTAAATAATACACGTTATTTTTTAATTTTGTGCTTTGCGGAATTACCTCTGCATACTTTTTACCAAATATTTCATAAGAAACACCCGCAACAGATTTAGTTTCTGTTTCAACCTTTAAATTCTGTTCTACACTCGGAATTTGATAGGATCTACCTTCATACAAATGAATACTGTCCCGTAAATTATGCGCATTTATAGAAACAAACTCTTCGTAGGTTTCATAGGGGTTTACGCCTTGTTTCCTTAACAAAGAATAAATACCATCGCCTTTTTCTGCAATCACTAAATTAGCAGAATTTTGCGCACAAAGTGGCAGTATAGCAAGAAATACTAAGAAGAATAAAACGTTTTTAACGCCTAACTTGAAGAGTCTAATTTTAAAATTCAATTTTATAGATTTTAAGTCTTTGGAAAAATTACTTTTTATCTTCCATAACTATTGTTGAATAATCAATTTGTATACCAGTAGTGATTACATTGACAAATTTACTTTTATTTGATTCAGTTGCCGAATTGGATTGTGCTTTTTTACTTTGATTTTCTACGGTAACAAACGTTAGTGCAGGCAACACATTATTAATTAAATAGACATTTGTTTTATCTGCTAAAAATTCAGATTCATTTCGGTTTGTTTTCAACCTAAACTTTCTCGCTTTAAAAGTTCTCGTAATACTATTTGCAAAATGTTCTCCTTCTTTACTTTTCTGGTCATGACCTATAAAAATTGAAGAAGAAGTACTCAGATTTCCGTTCCCTAAATCTACGACCAATAAACGTTGATATTCTTCCTGATGTTTTAAATATCGGTTATTAATCGCTGCCACATAATCGCCTAATCCTGTAGCAGTGTCTTCATTATTTTCAAATAAAAAAACCCGCGCACCGTGCTCTAATAGTTTAGCGGCCATTGCCGTTGCTAATTCATAATTACTTTTAGAATTTACTTTTTCTAGCTTTAAATTCTCAGCATCAAAATGATCAACAAGTAAATAATAGACTGTATTTTTGAGTAATGTATCCCTTTTCTTTAAGGCGATTTTAGTGGTATCGAAAATTGGATAATCTTCTTGATTACCTAAGTTTATCTGTCTTCCCATATTCCTAAAAGAAGTGTCACTATTCGGAATCTTATAGGTTTTACCTCGTTCTAGGTAACTTCCATCCACGATTAAACCTCTATTTAGTTTTAAAAATTCTTGATAATAAAGATTTAAATCTAAGCCTTCTCTCCATAAAATGGAAACAATTCCGTCACCTTTTTGAGCAATAAATGTTTGATGAATTCCCTGAGAAAAACCAAACTGAATTATAGCAAACAGTGTCAAAAAAGGGGGGATTGTTTTTTTGCAATTCATTGATATTGTTATTTATAGTAAATATTATTAAAAATATTGTCCAATTCCAAATACTAATCCCTTTGTTGCGTCTTTTGTTACGCCATATCCGTAATCTATCCTGAAAATAGCATTAAAAACCTTTTTATGCATAAATCGCAAACCTACACCAGGATAAATTCTGATATTTTCATTTTGATTAAAATCACTAAGCTTACCTCCTGGATTTCTCCAAGAACCACCGTCTATAAAAATATTACTCTGCAATACAAACCATTCTTTGTCTATTAAAGTATGCCTATATTCTGTGTTAAAAACAATAGCACCAGTACCACGATCTATTGTATTTCCCACTCCTCTAATATTTAAATTATTATCTAAGGTAAAAGGAGCAAAAGGACTATCTGAGTTTGTCGCCAAACCCAAACGCACTCTATTGGCCAAATTTCCTTTTTGCCCAATGCGCTTATAGAATAAAAAATCATTGAAACCAATAACAAAATCTGGAAGATTACTATTTGTACTTTGTACATACTGCAGATTTAAAGCACTTTTAAAACCATTTATATATTGGTAATGATAATTAAGAGCATCAAAATTATACAACAGTTTCCATAAATGCTTATCTACGTTTAAGGCTGTTGGCACTTCATTACTTGTAAACCCATTGATATATTGGTAGTCTTCAGAAAAAAACGAAAACCCAATCTCAACCGTATTTTTTAAGTTTATCTGGTAGAGCCCTAAAACCTCTATTCCTTTATTATTATACTTATAATCTGCTGTAGCTTCACTAAAAAAAACTGGTTCTTGGGTTGTAAAATCATTATAGCTAAGCGCCAAACCAAATTTATTAGAAAATAAATATGGTGCTCTTACATTTATTCCATAAGAGTTAAAGATATCGTATTGGTAAAATCCACCTAAGGTAATATTCCGACCTAATAAATTAAACTCTTGCAAGCCTAACCGAAATGCAAAATCATCATTTGAAGAACTAAAAAGGTTTGCAAACGGAATTAATGTAAAGTTTTCTTCAATGGTAAAAATAACCTGAACGGTATGAGTACTCAGTTCCTTTATTTTAAAAGTAGCATTTGCTACAGGCGGTAATCTTTTTAATGTTAGAATATCATTTTCTAAAGCAAGGGTATCTAAGACATCACCCTTTCTTGATGTAATTATTTTTGATATAAAAGAAGAATTGGTTCTTTTTAAACCAGTGAAAATAATTTCATTAATAGTTAATTCCTGCCCTAATGCGTTACTGTATATTATTAAAAGAAAGCAAATAAGTACAGCACGTAATTTCATGATAATATTGCTAATCAATTATTCAATTTATAGAGCTGTCTCAACGTTTCTTCTGCAGGTTTGTTTTGAGGCGTAAATCTATTATCTGTACCACCACCAGATTGTTTGTGATCTATAAACCATTTCCAAACATATCCTCCAGCAAACCAGTCTTCGGACCAAAACTCCTTAATAATAGCTTCGGTAGCATTCACTTGCGCTTCTAAGTTTACATTTTCATCGTTCCTATCTACCAACCATGGCTTTTTTGCGGTATAATCCATACTTCTATACCCATATTCCGTAAAAAGAATAGGCCTATTTGTAGTTTTAGCTATTTCAGCTAAACCCATTTTCCATTTTTGCCATCCAACTTTGAGAATCGCTACAGAAGGAGATTTCTCTTCAGAAAGAGGAAAATATGCATCTACACCTATATAATCTAAGGCCTTCCAAAAAGGTACTTTTTTATATTCATCCCAATTAGATGCATAAGTTAGCTTGCCTTTATACACGTCTTTTATTTGGAGGATAAGCTTCATCCAATAATCCGGTCTATTCACAACAAATTGCTCTAATTCTGTACCAATACAGAGTATTTCTACATGAGCTTCCTGCGCTAATTTCGCATAGGTCAATATAAAATCACTGTAAGAATTCTCTAAGGTTTGCCATTCCTCTTCGCTATTCATTTTCAAACTCCCCGTAAACTCGCCGCGCCATATCCAGATTTGAGGCTTTAACATCACTGCTATATTATTTTTATGGAGCATTTCAATATACTGCTTTGCCCCGCTTTTAGTTTCGCCAAACCATTGCCTCTCGGTGTTAAACGTTACTTCCGGCGAACTCAAATCACGAATAAAACCAAAAGGCATTACTGCCGCATGATTCGCATTTAAATCAACAACCTCTTGAATATGTTCTTGCGCCACCTCTATCCTTGACGACACAAAACTCAACCCGTTAATTTTAACTTTATCTTGACTAGAGCATGAAATTTGAATACAAAAAAGAAATAAAATACCTATTTTCTTCATTAAATAAATTTAATTTATAATTCAAAAATAGGCTTTTATTAAACAGGCTTTAAAAAATACCTCGTAATCCTAAGTTAAAGGTTTCTCCTAGCCCAGTATTAGAACCTCTAACAAAATTGGTATACAGGAGCTCTAAATTTAACGCATTCGTTAATTGGTATTTTGCTCCTCCACCTACTGCTGTAAAATCTTGTGAAAAATCATTACCCAAATCTAATCTTTGCGAATGTTGCGCCAAAGCCAATACTGTAAATTTAGATGTTGGAAAATAACTTAAAAACAATCCTGGAGTTAAGCTTAAACTATTATTGGCAAAGCTTTCTTCTTTATCACCAAAATGAAGCTCTGAATTTAATTCTGAAAACAATTGCCATTTATCTCCTGGAAAAGTATAATCGTAGAAAAAACGGTTTTGCCATGTATACCCTTTTTGATCTAAGAATACACCATTCTCCGTTTCATTATCAACTAAAGGAATAAAAAATGAACTCTGAATACTAAAGTTACTTACTGCTGCAAAAGGCACAAACTTTACCGATGGTGCAATTGACGTAAGTCCCGAACGGGCAGAAGCATCTTCTCCATCGAATTTAAAAACATCTAAAGCATTTCTATCATTAATGACATTAGATCTAAATTCTAAAATGACCCCTAAATTCCATCTTTTATTTTCACCAACACCTGTGTAGGCCTCTAAACTAGAGGTGAAGAATGTTTGCCGTGGTTCTTTACCATCAGAAAAAGTACTTTCGGTTTGGGTATACAAGTTGTTAAACCACTTTACATCATACTGCCCTTTTCCTATTAATTTGGACGGCGTATATTGTTGAATGTTACTTTTCTGCTCCTCATCTTGTGCAAATCCAAATGAAGTTGCTAAGATTAATACTGCTAATACTGCGTAGTTTTGGTTTTTCATATTTTTAATACTTAGTTATTTAGTTTCATTTAAGCGCCAGTCATAGGTGTAATAGCCAACCTTAGCGTCTTCCGGAAGCTTATCGGATTTATAGCTATTTATAAAAGCTGTCACTGATGCATCTTTTTGCAAAAAATCTTTTTTATACCACTCAAATAATTGAGAGATGTTTACTTTATTATTTTCTACCCTAATAAAGCTTGGATTATTGATTGCCTTTTTTGTTTGTTGTGTAAGTTGACTCTCTAATGTAGAAGGCTGATAAGCTTTATTAATTATAGGTGGGCAACCCAAACCTGCACATACCAATACAAAGTGAAAACGCGCTTCTTTAGGGAACTCTGCTCTTAACTTCTTATTCTCTATATCATTAAGGGTGATGCTTGTTCCACTTATTTTATAGGTGATTTTATCAAAAAAACCAGCAACGTCTAAAGGAGATTTAATAGGGTAATGAGCTACAACCCCATCAATTACGGATATATTGTAAGCATTTATCCAGAACGCTTGATATTCTAGGGTATTTTCTTTAGACACAACAAGCGTTGAAATCATGTTTTTTAAGGCTAATAAATCTTCCTTATTATTCTTTATAGCCTCATACTTAACTTTACCATTGGCCACATAAGTTTTAAAAAAAACATCCGTTTTGTAGAAAAATTCTGTAGTAGCCTGTGAGAACCCAAAATTAATTCCTATTAAAAAAAATACTATAAATACACTCTTTTTCATATCTTAAACAATTTATTAGTAATTATAACTAAGTCGAGATATTTTTCAAATGCTAACAATAACAACACTTCTCAATTTAGATAGTTCAAATAGAATCAAAGACTATCACAATTCTATAACAGAAATATTTTATTAAATTTTTTAAATAAAATATTTAAAACTTGTTAAGTTCTTACAATTAGTTACGACTCAACCCCAACAACCAATCAAAACATATGGAAAACATTGTCATTATTGGAAATGGAATAGCAGGTGTTACCACCGCTAGGCACATTCGAAAATTATCTGATAAAAAGATTACGATCATTTCTGCAGAAAGCGAATACTTCTTCTCCAGAACGGCATTAATGTATGTGTACATGGGACACATGAAATTTGAACATACACAGCCCTATGAAAATTGGTTTTGGAAAAAAAATAGAATTGATCTAATCAACGCTTATGTTGAAAAAGTAGACCACGAAGATAAAACCTTAGTTTTACGAGATGGATCTTTCCTTTCTTACGACAAGTTAATAATTGCCACTGGATCCAAACCTAATAAGTTTGGTTGGCCAGGACAAGATTTAAAAGGTGTACAGGGGCTATACTCTAAACAAGACTTAGAACAACTTGAAAAAAATGCTCCAAACAAAGACGTCTGCAAAAGAGCTGTAATTGTTGGTGGGGGATTAATAGGTATTGAAATGGCAGAAATGCTCCGCAGTAGAAAAATTCCTGTTACTTTTTTAGTAAGAGAAAATAGTTTTTGGAATGGCGTACTGCCAAAAGGAGAGTCACAACTAATCAATGAGCATATTTTAGCGCACCATATAGACTTGCGCTTAGAAACCAATCTGGAAGAAATTATTTCTGATGAAAATGGCCATGCCAAAGCAATAAAAACGGATAAAGGTGATATTATTGAATGCACTGTAGTTGGACTTACAGCTGGGGTGACACCAAATATTGACTTTCTAAAAGACTCTGGTATTGAATTAGGAAGAGGTGTAAAAGTAAATAGACTTTTAGAAACCAACATAAAAGATATCTATGCGATTGGCGATTGCGCTGAACAACACGAAGGTATTGGCAGCAGAAGACCCATTGAAGCTGTTTGGTATACAGGTAGAATGATGGGAGAAACACTTGCCCAAACCCTATGTGGCAATCCAACCGAATACAAACCTGGACATTGGTTTAATTCTGCTAAGTTTTTAGATATAGAATATCAAACTTATGGTTGGGTATTTAGTGAAAGAAGTAAACAAGACCATGAAGAACATTTTCATTGGCGACATGCAAAGGAAAATATCTGCCTCACCATTGCCATTCACAAAGACACCAAACAATTTTTAGGAATAAACACCTTCGGCATAAGAATGCGACACGAAATATTTGATCGCTGGCTCACCGAAAATAAAAATATAGAATATGTTGTTGAGCATTTAAAAGATGCCAATTTTGACCCTGAATTCTTCAAAGCTTACGAGCAGGAAATTGTAAGCAAATTCAATATGACCTACAACACCAACATTAGCCTAAAGAAAAAGAGTTGGAAAAGAATTTTTAGTAAAGCTTAATCATAATAAGGTAAAAAAAATAACATGAAAATAATACAAAAAATTGGCCTTATTATCTTTTTGGTAGGCTTAGCTGTCTTCACCGCCGTTCCATTATTAGGAACATTTAAATTAGACCAAAATACATTTGACAACCTTGTTGCTGAAAAGAATATAAAAAGTGATGTGTTCGTAGCAGAAATTAACCAAAACGTTGTAGGCAAAGAGTTTTCTGGGATGCAAGGCTTATCACCATTAGTAGCTAAAGCCTTAGACAATGCTAATGAAACCCATATAAAAAATAAAGAGTACGATAAAAAAATATATACAAGCTCTAGCGATATGGCTACGCTTATTGGTAAAAAATCAGGGACTGGTTTTATTGCTAATAATAAAGGTATCATGTGGTTCTTAACTTTTGGTTTAGCCATTATTGGCGCCTTAATGTACATTTTACCAAATGCTATTTTATTAGGTAAAAAAGGAATAAAAAATGATGGAGTTTACCACGAAAGTGCCACCAATAGAGGCTGGATAGCATGGATGGTATTCATTTTCCTAGTCTCTTTCTACCTTGTCTTGTATTTCGCATCGGAATATGCCGTCAACTGGACTTTTTTAGTAGACCCTATAAGCGAAAGCTTAAGTGGAAATCCTGCTGGACACTGGTTTGTATATGGTTTTATGTATTGCGTAGTCATGAGTGTTATGGCTGTTAGAATGTATATTAAATACCGTCATAACATGTACCAGATTGTACGGACTACATCAGTGCTATTCTTTCAAATTGTATTTGCATTTCTAATCCCTGAAATTATGGTACGTCTTCAAATGCCGTATTATGATTTTAAAAATGCCTTCCCTTTAGACTATGATTTCTTTTTTCAATGGAATTTGAAAGAACTCTTAAATAGCGGAGGTATTGGTCTCTTCATATTAGTATGGGGTATACTACTAACCGTTGTTTTTGTTCCTATTATGGTGTACTTCTTTGGAAAAAGATGGTATTGCTCATGGGTTTGTGGTTGTGGTGGTCTTGCCGAAACTTTAGGAGATCCTTACAGACAACACTCTAGCAAATCTTTATTCTCATGGAAAGTAGAACGTTGGTTAATACATGGCGTATTATTATTCGCGTTAGTAATGACAGCCCTAACTTTATATAGCTTTTTTGCAGAAACAGGAACCGTATTGGGTATTAAAACGTCCAGCATTCAAAATTTATACAGCTTATTAATTGGTTCTATTTTCGCCGGAGTTATTGGAACAGGATTTTATCCAATTTTTGGAAATAGAGTTTGGTGTAGGTTTGGCTGTCCATTAGCTGCTTATTTAGGCTTTGTTCAACGTTTTAAATCACGCTTTAGAATTACCACTAACGGAGGGCAATGTATCTCTTGCGGAAACTGTTCTACCTATTGTGAGCAAGGAATTGATGTTAGAGCCTATGCACAAAAAGGAGAAAACATTGTACGCTCTAGCTGTGTAGGATGTGGCGTTTGTTCTGCCGTTTGTCCTAGAGGTGTTCTTAAATTAGAAAACGGACCAGAAGAAGGAAGAATAAATTCTACCGAAGTACTTTTAGGAAATGATGTTGATTTAATGAATTTAGTCAACAAAAAATAATCGAGCATGTATTTAAAAGCTTTTTTCTATGTTTGCGTCTTTGTTCTAATAAATACAGGAGCTTTTGCGAAAACATATTCTAAAAATTATTATAAAACTGGAAAATTAAAATCTGAAGGTTGGGTCGATAATGGAAAAAAAAGTGGCTATTGGAAGTTTTACTACGCCAATGGCCGCATTTCAGAACAAGGCCATTATAGCCAAAATAATAAAACGAATTATTGGATTTATTTCAATGACAAAGGAGCTTTAAAGCAGGAAGGAAGCTATAGAAACGGTCAAAAGTCTAAGTGGTGGATATTTTATGATGGGAACGGCTATGTTAATCATAAATGCCAGCTTAGTGCAGGAGTTAAAGATGGGTACTGTTTAAAGTACACCAACAGAAAATTATCGTCAGCAGAAAAATATAAAAATGGAGAAAAAATTAAAGAATGGTTCAGTTTTTCTAGCTTCAGAAGCGAGAATAAACTTTCTGACTTAAGATAATGACAGAAATTATAGTAATAATTCCCGCGTACAATGAGGCTGATTCAATCGCCCATGTCATAAAAGAAATTCCGAATAATGTTTCAGAAATTATTGTTGTTAATAATAATTCTACAGATAAAACTGCCGAAAATGCCCAAGTTGCAGGTGCTACTGTACTAACAGAAACCAGAAAAGGATATGGATATGCCTGTTTAGCCGGATTGGATTATATTACTAAAACATCTAAAACACCCAATATTATCGTATTTATCGATGGTGACTATTCTGATTATCCTGAAGAACTCACTAAAATAGTTGCTCCTATTATCAATGACGATGTAGATATGGTTATTGGAGCTCGTGTTGAAGCATTAAGAGAAGATGGCTCTATGACGCCACAACAAATATTTGGTAATTGGTTAGCTACCTCTTTAATGAAACTATTTTTCAATGCAAAATTTACAGATTTAGGGCCTTTTAGAGCCATAAAATATGATAAATTACTGGCCCTGAACATGGAAGACGAAACCTATGGCTGGACAGTAGAAATGCAATTGAAGGCTTTAAAGAAGAAATTTACATATATCGAAGTACCAGTACGTTATAAAAAAAGAATTGGCATATCAAAAGTATCAGGTACCGTAAAAGGTAGTATATTTGCAGGCATAAAAATCCTAAGTTGGATTTTTAAATATAGTATAAAATAAAATGGCATTAACAATTTCCTACATTATCATTGCAATCTATAGTATTGCTCTTGTTTTAATTTTCTTTTATAGTTTAGCTCAGTTGAATCTGTTATTCAACTATTTAAGTTATAAAAAACGGAATGAAACCGCTCCCAAATTCAACCTTTTAGACCCCAAAGAAATTCCTTTTGTTACTATCCAACTTCCTGTTTACAATGAAGAGTATGTAATGGATCGTCTATTAGAAAATATTGCAAAATTAGAATACCCATCTAGTAAATTAGAGATTCAAGTCCTAGATGACTCCACAGATGAGTCTGTAGAAAAAACTGCCGCACATATTAAAAAATTACAAGAAACAGGTTTAGACATTCAACACATTAGACGTGAGAATAGATCTGGTTTTAAAGCTGGCGCACTTAAAGAAGGATTAACCATTGCAAAAGGTGAATTCATTGCAATCTTTGATGCAGATTTCTTACCATCTGCAGATTGGTTAAAAAAAACCATTATCTATTTCAAGGATAGAGAAATTGGCGTCGTTCAAACGCGTTGGGGTCACATCAACAGAGACTACTCTACCTTAACAAGAATTCAAGCATTTGCATTGGATGCTCACTTTACATTAGAACAAGTAGGTAGAAATGCAAAAGGACACTTTATTAACTTTAATGGTACTGCTGGTATTTGGCGTAAAGAATGTATTCTTGATGCTGGTAACTGGGAAGGCGATACCTTAACTGAAGATTTAGATTTAAGTTATAGAGCACAATTAAAGAACTGGAAGTTTAAATATTTAGAAGATGTAGAAACTCCAGCAGAATTACCTGTTGTTATTAGTGCTGCACGTTCTCAACAATTTAGATGGAACAAAGGTGGTGCAGAAAACTTTAGAAAAACAGTTACAAGTGTTGTTTCTTCTAAAAACATTCCTTTTAAGACTAAATTTCACGGGGTAATGCATTTGCTTAACAGCTCTATGTTTCTATGTGTATTCATAGTAGCGCTATTAAGTATTCCTATGCTTTACATCAAAAATAGTTATGGCCATTTAGGTTGGATTTTTGAAGCAACAAGCTTCTTTATCGTAAGTACTATTATTTTATTTGTCTGTTATTGGTTTACCTATAAAAGTATACAAGGTAGTAGTTTTGATAATTTCATAGACTATATAAAATTATTTTTCACTTTCTTCTCTATAGCTTTAGGCTTCTCTTTACACAATTCTATTGCTGTATTAGAAGGTCATATGGGTAAAAGAAGTGAATTTGTAAGAACTCCAAAATTTAATCTAGACAACATTAAAAACAGTTGGAAAGGAAATAAATATTTAGCTACAAAATTATCTCCTAATATGATAATTGAAGCAGCATTAATGGTATACTTCTTATTTGGAATGTATAGCGCAATACCTCTTAATGATTTTGGATTGTTCCCTTTTCACTTTATGTTATTTTTAGGATTCGGTTTCGTATTCTTTAAATCACTTACGGCAAGAGCATAAGAATGCAATCGTACTGGAAACTGCATAGAGTTTCATTACTTATGATGTTATTAAGTAGCATCTTGTATTATGTACTAGCGTATCATTTTGAAAGAACAGAATTCATAAAACTAGTAATCCTCTTCGCAGGGCTACTAGTTTTATGTTTTAAAATAGTACAGTTTAAAAAATTAAATCTAAAATTTATTCTTATTACCGGAATACTTTTTAGACTCATCTTCATAGCTACAATCCCAAACCTTTCACAAGACTTCTATCGTTTTATTTGGGACGGAGAATTGGTAAGTAATTTTATCAATCCATACTTAAGAATACCCAATGATCTAATACAAGACCCAAATTTGGTTATAGACAATGCCAAAGAACTTCTTACTGGCATGGGTGAATTAAGTCCTAAATTCCATAGTAATTACCCACCTTTAAATCAACTAATTTTTGGAATTGCGGCTATTCTAGGTTTCAAAAGTATTTTAGGGTCTGTTGTCATCATGCGTATTTTTATAATTCTAGCAGACATTGGCATTGTATATTTCGGAAGAAAACTATTGCGCAAACTTAATAAATCACCGCATTTAATTTTTTGGTACTTCTTAAATCCATTGGTTATCATAGAATTAACAGGAAATCTCCATTTTGAAGGAGTTATGCTCTTCTTTTTTGTGTGGTCATTATATCTTTTGTCACAAAACAATTGGAAGCTCGCAGGAATACTCTATGCCTGTTCTATCAGTATTAAATTAGTGCCCTTGTTATTTTTACCACTATTTTTAAAACATTTTAAGCTTAAAAAAAGTATTGCCTTTTATAGTATTGTTGGAGCTACATCCTTAGCATTACTCCTACCCTTTTATTCTTCAGAATTCTTAGGAAATTATTTCAAGACCGTGGGCTTATGGTTTTCTAATTTTGAGTTTAATGCGAGTATCTACAATGCTGTTAAAACAATAGCGGTAAATTATTTTGATGCAAAACCTTGGGAACTCATTAAATCTTATGGAAAACTAACCCCTATTATTACCATATTAACAGTACTGGCTTTTACCTTTTTTAGAAAGAATCAAAACCTAGAAACGCTAATCACTTCAATGCTGTGGGTATTAACAATTTATTACTTTATATCCCCAACCGTACACCCTTGGTATATAATCTTTTTGGTTGTCCTTAGTTGTTTTACCAACTATCGGTATGCCATAATTTGGTCTGCAACCGTAATTTTAAGTTACTGGGCATATTCTGACCCTAACTACATAGAACACTTAGGAATTCTTACTGTTGAATATCTTATCGTATTTAGCTATATGATTTACGAATTAAGTAAACAACGTAACAAATTGTAAGGTTTTTGTAAAAAATTGAACACTACGGTTGAAAAGTCAATTTAATTTGTACTTTTGAACTATAATGAACAACAACAATTACATATTTACTACAGACAGGTCATCTTCACCTGTCCGTTCATTTACGCCTACACGTCGTCGCCCGTAAGGGTGCACTATAACTATGGAAATAGGTGAGTCCATTTCCGCTAAGTCTCAAAACAACATTTCATTAATATTTTTACCCTTAAATCCTAATTGGCAATGGAATTACTAATTGCTAACGAATCACATTTTAAGTATGCAGACATCATCTGTGATACTATCGCAGATTCTGCTAAAACTCGTGGAACTGGTATTGCTAAACGCACACCAGAATATATTCGTAAGAAACTTGAAAACGGAAATGCCGTAATAGCTTTAGATGGAACCACATTCGCTGGCTTCTGTTATATTGAAGTTTGGGGGCATGGAAAATATGTCGCTAATTCTGGGCTTATTGTACATCCTGATTACAGAGATAGAGGTTTAGCGAAGCAAATAAAACAAAGAATTTTTAAACTTTCTGGTGAGAAATTTCCTGATGCTAAAATATTTGGTATTACTACCGGATTAGCGGTAATGAAAATCAATTACGAGTTAGGATATAAACCGACTACATTCTCTGAACTTACAGATGATCCAGAGTTTTGGAAAGGATGCCAAACCTGTAAAAACTTTGATATTCTTACACGTACAGAACGTAAAATGTGCTTATGCACAGCGATGCTCTATGATCCTAAAGTACAGTCCAAAAAGAAAGCTGTAGAAGAGAATGAAAAATTAAATACAAAAGCTTTTAAGCGATTAAAAAGTATAAAAGAATCCCTTTTCCTAAAAAAGAAATAAAATGAAAAAATTGGTTTTAGCCTATAGCGGCGGATTAGACACATCATACTGTGCAAAACATTTATCAAAAGATGAAGGATTTGAAGTTCATGCCGTTAGTGTAAATACTGGTGGATTCTCAAAAGAAGAAATAAGTCAGATCGAAAAAAAAGCGCTAGAATTAGGGGCTACTTCATACAAATCTATTGATGCGGTACAAACATTTTATGATAAAGTAGTAAAGTACTTAATCTTTGGCAACGTATTAAAGAATAATACTTATCCCCTTTCTGTTAGTGCAGAACGTATTGTACAAGCTATTGAAATTGTAAACTACGCTAAAAAGGTAGGAGCCAATTATATTGCTCACGGAAGTACTGGCGCAGGAAATGATCAAGTACGTTTTGATATGATTTTTCAGATTATCGCACCAGAAATAGAAATTATCACCCCTATTAGAGATAATAAATTATCTAGAGAAACCGAAATTGCATACCTAAAAGAAAACGGAATTGATTACCCTTGGGAGAAAGCAAAATACTCTATCAATAGAGGACTTTGGGGAACATCTGTTGGTGGCGAGGAAACATTAACTTCTAACAAAGCATTACCAGACAGTGCTTATCCTAGTCAATTACAAGAAAAAGAACCTGCAGATGTTAAACTAAGCTTTGAAAAAGGAGAATTAGTGGCTGTTAATGGTGTTAAAGATAAACCTGTTGCAAATATAGAAAAGCTAGAAGCTATGGCATCTAAATATGCTATTGGTAGAGATATTCATGTGGGCGATACTATTATTGGCACAAAAGGTAGGGTTGGCTTTGAAGCTGCGGCTGCATTAATTATCATTAAAGCGCATCATTTATTAGAAAAACATACCCTGACGAAATGGCAACAGTACCAAAAAGAACAACAAGGTAATTTCTACGGCATGTTGTTACATGAAGGTAATTATTTAGATGAAGTGATGCGAAACATTGAAGCTTTCTTAACAGATACTCAAAAGAATGTTTCTGGTGATGTTTTCTTAAGCTTATACCCGTTCCAATTTAGATTAAACGGAATTTCATCTCAACATGATTTAATGACGGATGCTTTTGGAAGTTACGGTGAAGAAAACAAAGGATGGTCTGCTACCGATGCGAAAGGTTTTATAAAAATACTTTCAAATCCAGGTAGAATATACAATCATGTAAACGGAGAAAAGTAAAAACGATGATTAAAGCAGGCATAATTGGTGGTTCTGGATATACGGGTGGAGAACTTATTCGTATACTTTTAAACCATCCTGAAGCAGAAATAGATTTTGTATACAGCACCACAAGAGCAGGTAAAAAAATCACTACAGCCCACCCTGATTTATTAGGGCTTACGGACATCGCATTTACAGGTACTGTAAATCTAAACGTAGCCGTTGTTTTTTTATGTTTAGGGCATGGGAATTCCACCAAATTTCTGAAAGAAAATAAATTTTCCTCGGAGACTAAAATTATTGATTTAAGCAATGATTTCCGGTTACATGCTGATGCTATTCTAGAGGGTAAGGAATTTATTTACGGTTTGCCTGAGACCAATAGAGAAAAAATAAAAACTGCCAATTACATTGCAAACCCTGGATGTTTTGCAACAGCCATTCAATTAGCATTATTGCCCTTAGCAAAAGCAGGACTTCTTGCAAATGAAATACATATTAATGCCGTTACAGGGAGTACTGGTGCTGGCGTTAGTCCTTCAGACACAACACATTTTAGTTGGAGAAACAACAATGTCTCTTGGTACAAACCATTTACACATCAGCATTTAGGAGAAATAGGCGAAAGCTTAGGGTCTTTTAAAACACCGGTTGGCGAATTATTATTTCTCCCCACTAGAGGGAATTTCCCCAGAGGAATTTTAGCTACGGCGTATACCAAATTTGATGGCGCATTAGAAGACGCAATTGCTTTATATAAAGATTTTTACAAAGAGGCCGTATTTACTCAAGTTGCAGAGGAAGAAATACACTTAAAACAAGTGGTAAACACCAATCAGTGTCATATTCATTTACACAAACACAATAATAGATTGCTGATTACTTCTGCCATAGACAACCTATTAAAAGGTGCTTCTGGGCAGGCTGTACAGAATATGAATCTTATGTTTGGTCTTGAAGAAAATAGCGGATTAAAATTAAAAGCGGCAGCGTTCTAGTTAGTTTCAGCTAATGCAAATAAACCGATGCCTGAGTATAGGCATAAGTACTAAAAACGAACTAAAAGAACAGTAATGAAAATAGCAATTATAGGAGCAGGAAATTTAGGTCTGGCTATTGCCAAAGGAATCCTAGCTACAAATGGTGCCACCACTATGTACCTTACAAAAAGAAAAACCGGGAGCATTGAAAAGTTTGAAAAATACGGCAATGTAACCGTTACCTCTGATAATAGAGAAGCTGTAACTAATTCTGACATTCTAATCTTTGCGGTACAACCCAATCAGTTTGTAAATATTTTAGACGAAGTAAAAGACCTATTAACAGATAAACATGTATTAATTTCAACCATTACCGGATTTAGTATCGCTCAAATAGAAGCAATTGTAGGAGAAGACCAAAACATTATTAGAAGCATGCCCAATACGGCAATTTCTGTTGGCAAATCTATGACCTGTATTTGTGCAAATGAAAGAGGAAAGAAAAGAATTGAGTTGGCGCTTGCCATTTTTAATAGAATGGGGTATTCTATGGAAATCCCTGAATCTCAAATGCAAGCAGCTACAGTAATTTGCGCTAGTGGAATTGCATTCTGGATGCGTATGATTCGCGCAACTACACAAGGTGCTATACAATTAGGTTTTGACGCTAAAGAAGCACAAGAACTAGCCATGCATACCTGTAATGGAGCAGCAGCCTTACTTATTGAGTCGGGCAGTCACCCAGAAGCAGAAATAGACAGAGTTACAACGCCTCAAGGTTGTACTATCCAAGGGTTAAATGAAATGGAACACCAAGGTTTGAGTTCTTCGTTAATACAAGGAATTGTGGCTTCTTATGATAAAATTAGTCGCATTAAAGAAGGCAACAAGTAAGAATTAATTCGTTCTGAAATTAAAATTTAAAAAATGAAATTATTTGATGTATACCCTTTATATAATGTAACTCCTGTTCGTGCTAAGGGGAGTATCGTTACCGATATAAACGGACAAGATTATTGGGATTTTTACGGTGGTCATGCGGTAATATCTATCGGACATGGGCATCCACATTACGTTAAAAGATTAGAAGATCAATTGCATAAAATTGGTTTTTACAGCAATGCTATTCAAAATCCATTACAAACAGAACTCGCTACTAAATTAGGAGCACTGTCAGGCTGTGAGGATTATAACTTATTTCTATGTAGTTCAGGGGCAGAAGCCAATGAAAATGCATTAAAAATGGCGTCTTTTATTACGGGAAAATCTAGAGTTATTGCATTCAATAATGGTTTTCACGGAAGAACTTCAGCTGCTGTTGCTGCTACCGATAATCAGAATATCAATGCCCCCATCAACAAACAGCAAAAAGTAACGTTCTTGCCATTTAATGCTATTGATGAATTTAAGACCGAAATTGAAAAAGGTGATGTTTGCGCCGTAATTCTAGAAGCAATACAAGGGGTTGGTGGATTAGATGAACCTACCACTGAATTTTATCAAGATATTGCAAAAAGCTGTAAAGAACATGGTGTGATATTAATTGCTGATGAAGTACAGTCCGGATTTGGAAGAAGTGGTAAATTCTTCGGATTTCAACATCACAATATCCAACCAGATATTATTAGTATCGCTAAAGGAATGGGGAATGGTTTCCCTGTAGGTGGTGTTCTAATTCATGAAAGTATTGAAGCTAAGTATGGAATGTTAGGTACTACATTTGGTGGCAACCATTTGGCATGCGCTGCATCACTAGCTGTTTTAGAAGTTATTGAAAAAGAAAATCTAATAGAAAATGCCGCTAAGATTGGCGAATATTTTAAAAAACGTGCTGCCGAAATTCCACAAGTAAAGAAAATTAAGGGACGAGGATTAATGCTTGGTTTAGAGTTTGATTTTGAAGTATCAGAATTACGCAAAAAACTTATTTATGATCAGCACATTTTTACCGGTGGAGCAAGTAATAAAAAACTGCTGCGTATTTTACCTGCGCTTAACATTTCAGAAAAAGAGATTGATATCTTCTTTGATGCTTTAAAAAAGGAATTATAGTGAGTTTACTATTAAGTATAGAACAACGAAATAAGGTTTTAAAAACCATGGCTGAATTTATAGCTTTAGAAAAAGAAGCTATCTTAGAAGCCAATAAAAAAGATTTAGATGCCTATACAGGTGATGATCTTGCTATGGGAGACCGTCTAAAGGTAGATGATGCTAAAATTGAAGGCATGATTACCTCTTTACAACAATTGGCAGAACAAGAAGACCCTTTAGGTGTGGAACGTTTTGGATTCACTCATGAAAATGGTATTAAAGTGAGTAATAAAACAGCTCCTTTTGGAACCATCTGCATAATTTACGAATCAAGACCAGACGTTACTATTGAAGCTGCTGGAATTGCATTCAAATCTGGAAACAAAATTTTATTAAAAGGCGGAAAAGAATCCATTCAAAGTAATTTAGCCTTAGTAGCGCTTTGGCATAAAGCTTTAGAGCATAACGAATGCACTACTGATTGGGTTACCTATTTGCAATTTAGCCGTGAACAAACACAAGCCTTTTTACAAAATCCGACACAAAAAATTGACTTAATTGTACCTCGTGGAGGAGAAAAGCTAATCGCCTTTGTAAAAAAACACGCCACCTGTCCTGTAATTATTAGTGGGAGAGGCAATAATTTTGCGTACGTTGCCACAGATGCCGATTTAGAAATGGCAATTGATATAATCATCAATGCAAAAACTACCAAAATATCGGCATGTAATGCCTTAGATAAAGTGTTAATTGCTGCTGATATGCCTCGGAAATTTGAATTTCTACAACATCTCATTCAAGAATTAAAGAAACGCGATGTAGAAATTTTAACAGATCAAACGCTTTCTGATTTAGAAGGAACTTCCACTTTTGAAAATGAAGCTGTGTGGTTTGAAGAGTTTTTAGATTACAAGATTGTTATTGGGCAGGTTGCAGACATAAACGAAGCAGTAGCTAAAATTAATACCTACGGTGGAGGTCATTCTGCTGTAATTATTACCTCAAACGAAGAAAAAGCACAGCTATTTATGGAGTCTGTAGATTCTGCCGCAGTATACCATAATGCGTCTACGCGATTTACAGATGGTTTTCAATTTGGACTTGGAGGAGAATTGGCCATCAGCACAGATAAATTACACCAAAGAGGTCCTATTGGTTTGCAGCATTTAGTGACTAATAAATGGTATGTTTTAGGGAACGGACAAGTTAGAAGTTAAGATCAAATGAAGAAGATTCGCGTATTATTAAAAGTGGGTTCCAATACTTTAACTAAAGAAACAAATCATATTTCTAGAGGTAAAGTGGAAGATATTGGGCGTCAAATAGAGCGTTTAAAAGACACACATGAATTTATTATCGTAAGCTCAGGTGCCATTGCTGCAGCACGTCAATTTGTGAAATTAGAGCACAATGGGGAAGACATTAATATAAAACAAGCTCTAGCTTCTATTGGTCAACCTCACTTAATGCGCATTTTTCAAGAGAACTTTCGTGAATTAGGATTGTTTACCTCGCAATGTTTATTATCGTATTCCGATTTTGAGAATCCGAAATCTAAATCGAACATTAAAAATACGATAGACGTATTAGTTGCGAATAATTTTATCCCCATTATCAACGAGAATGATACCGTCGCCACCGATGAAATTCAATTTGGCGATAATGATAAACTTGCCGCACTAACAGCTTCTTTATTACAAGTAGATTTATTGATTATAGCAACCAACACCGATGGTGTTTATACCAAAAAATCGCTAACGGAAACGATGCCAGAAACTATTAAAGAGGTCATCCATTTAAATGAATTGATTAATGAGGTCGGTGATCATAAATCTACACATGGCACTGGTGGTATGCAGTCTAAAATAGAAGCTGCAACTATTGCTAAAGCGTCTAATATTGAAACATGGATTATCAACGGACTGAAAGATAATTTTATCACTGATGCTATGAACGGCAAAAGTAATTTTACAAAAATAAAGTAAAGCCTTAAGGCTATAAAAAGTACAGTATCATGAAGCATTACACTAGCATTCAAGACATAGATTCGCTCCCAAATTGGGTAAAAGAAGCAAGAGCATTAAAAGCAACACCTAAAGCATTTAAAAACCTAGGAGCAGATAAAACAATCTGCTTATTATTTTTTAACAACAGCCTTAGAACCCGCTTGAGTACTCAAAAAGCAGCTACGAATTTAGGTTTAGAAGTTATGGTTATGAACTTTGGAAGTGAGGGCTGGGCTTTAGAATATGGCGATGGTACTGTAATGGATCAAGGCACATCGGAACATATTAAAGAAGCAGCACAGGTAGTTTCTCAATTTTGCGATGTTGTTGCTATTCGTGCCTTTGCCTCTTTAACCGATAAAGAAAAAGACGAAGCCGAGCTAGTCCTTAATGGGTTTAAAAAATATACGAGTATCCCTGTAGTAAATATGGAGAGTTCTGTTGGACACCCATTGCAAGCACTTGCAGATGCAATCACTATAAGTGAACAAAACACTAAAGCAAAACCAAAAGTGGTCCTTTCATGGGCACCGCACCCAAAAGCATTACCACATGCAGTTGCAAACTCTTTTACAGAGATGATGTTAAAACAAGAGGCCGATTTTGTGATTACACATCCCGAAGGCTACGAACTAAATCCTGAAATTACTAAAGATGCAACAATAGAATATGACCAAAAGAAAGCTCTTGAAAATGCAGATTTTGTGTACGTAAAAAATTGGAGCAGTTATAAAGTGTACGGTCAAGTAATCAACCAAGATAAAAGCTGGATGATGACCAAAGAAAAATTAGGTACCGCTAAATTTATGCACTGCCTGCCTGTTCGTAGAAATGTAGTTGTGGAAGATGCCGTATTAGACTCAGACCAAAGTATTGTAATAGAACAAGCAAATAACAGAACGTACGCTGCCCAAATTGTATTAAAAAAAATTCTTGAGAACCTCAACTAATACTAGCAAGAGAAAGGAATAACAAACTTAATCTAGAAAAATGAAGTCAAATTCAACCGAAAATATAAGTCTTCCCCTTGGGGAGAAAAAGAGGGCATTATCAGTTGTAAAAATAGGTGGGAATGTCATTGAAAACAGTATTGAACTTGATAAGTTCTTAGCTTTATTTTCTAAAATAGTTGGCCCTAAAATTTTGGTTCACGGTGGTGGCAAATTAGCCACACAATTAGCTAATAAACTAGGAATTGAATCTCAGCTCGTAAATGGGAGACGAATTACCGATGGAGAAAGTATTGACATCATCACTATGGTATATGGCGGATTAACAAACAAAACTATTGTTGCCAAATTACAAGCATATAGTTGTAATGCCATAGGACTTAGTGGTGCAGATGGGAATGCTATTCAAGCACATAAGCGACCTGTAAAAGAAATAGATTACGGCTTTGTTGGTGATATTGACGGAATTAACGCAGAATTAATTGATTCCTTATTAAAAGTAGGTTTAACTCCTGTATTCTGCGCTTTATCGCATGATGGTCATGGACAGATTTTAAATACCAATGCCGATACCATTGCTTCTGAGATTGCTATAGGCATGGGAGAAAAATACGCCACAACCTTATACTATTGTTTTGAGAAAAAGGGAGTTCTCTTAGATATTAAAGATGAATATTCTGTAGTGACACATATTAACACCGTAAAATATGAAGAACTACTGGATCAAAAAATTATCGCAGATGGTATGCTTCCAAAATTGGAAAATTGCTTTCATGCCTTACATCATAATGTACATAAAGTGTGTTTGGGTGATTTAGAAATGATAGACGAAGATGCACAATTGTTTACCACAATAACCTTATAATTATGAATCAAAAGCAACTTACCGAAAAAGCAATCGATTTACTAAAACAATTAATTAGTATTCAATCTTTTTCAACCGAAGAAGACAAAACCGCTGAGGCCATTCAAGATTGGTTTACTTTTTTTGAGATACCATTTACAAGAGACAACAACAATGTATATGCTAAAAATAAATTTTGGGATGATACAAAACCAACATTGCTTTTAAATTCACATCATGACACGGTAAAACCCAATCAAGCCTATACGAAAGATCCATTTCTGCCACATGTTGAGGATGGAAAATTGTATGGTTTGGGCAGTAATGATGCTGGTGGTTGTTTGGTTTCTCTACTCGCTACTTTCTCTCATTTTTATGCTTCAGAAAATCTAAATCACAACATACTAATGGTAGCTTCTGCTGAAGAAGAGAATGCTGGAGTGAATAGCTTAAGAGGGCTTTTACCTTCATTACCACATATAGATGTAGCGATCGTTGGCGAACCTACATTAATGAATTTAGCCATTGCTGAAAAAGGTTTGGTTGTTTTTGATGCTGTGGTAAAAGGCACTCCATCGCATGCCGCTCATCCTAATAATGACAATGCCATTTATAATACGATTGCTGTTTTAGAATGGTTTAAAAATTACAGCTTTAAAAAAACTTCAGAAGCCTTAGGAGAAGTAAAAATGACAGTCACCCAAATTAAAGCAGGGAGTCAGCATAACGTCGTACCATCACAAGTAGATTTAGTCGTTGACGTCCGCGTCAATGATTGTTATACTAATTTAGAAATCGCTACGATGCTTAAAACGGAAGCCCCTTGTGTTTTACAAGAACGCGGATTAAAACTAAATTCGTCCAAAATTAATAAAGACCATGCTTTGGTACAGTCAGGAATTGCTCTGGGAAGAGAAACGTACGGCTCTCCTACCCTTTCTGACCAAGCAGCACTTACGTGCCAATCATTAAAATTAGGACCAGGAGATAGCACGCGTTCACATTCAGCAGACGAATTTATCTTTGTGAATGAAATAGAAGAAGGCGTAGATTTGTATATTAAAATTTTAGAAGGATTTATTGAACAGAATTGAGTACTAAGTACAAAGTATTAAGTTTCACTTGATATTAACCTTTGTACTTAATACTAACTACTTAATACTTAAGATTATGAAACTTTGGGATAAAGGATTTAGCACAGATAAAAAAATAGACCATTTTACGGTAGGTAATGATCGTGAATTAGATTTATTATTAGCTAAATATGATGTAATTGCATCTACAGCACATGCCAAAATGTTAGGCAAGATTGGTTTATTAACGAAAGATGAAACCGAAAGCCTTGTAAAAGAACTTGCCAATATTGGTAAAAGTATTGAAAAAGGAGAATTTATCATTGAAGATTCTTTTGAAGATATGCATTCTAAAATCGAGTATGTGCTAACGGAAAAGCTAGGCGATACTGGTAAAAAAATTCACACAGCACGTTCTCGAAACGATCAGGTTTTAGTAGCAATGCATTTGTATTTAAAGAATGAGTTAGCAGAAATAAAATCTGAGACAAAAATACTTTTTGATCTATTATTAAATTTAGCCGATAAATATAAGTCGGTTTTAATTCCTGGTTACACCCATTTACAAATTGCGATGCCATCTTCTTTTGGCTTGTGGTTTTCTGCCTATGCAGAAAGTTTAATTGATGATTTGTATTTTATTGATGCAGCATACAAAATTGCAGACCAAAATCCATTAGGTAGCGCCGCTGGTTATGGTAGCTCTTTCCCAGTTGATAGAACTTTCACCACAAAAGAAATGGGTTTTGCTAACTTAAAATATAATGTTGTTGCCGCACAAATGGGACGTGGAAAAGTGGAAAAAGCTACTGCTTTCGGCATCAGCAGTATTGCTGCTACCCTTTCTAAAATGGGCATGGATATCTGCTTATATATGAGTCAGAATTTCAATTTTATTTCTTTCCCAGACGAGCTTACTACAGGTTCTAGCATTATGCCACATAAGAAAAATCCTGATGTTTTTGAGTTGGTACGTGGTAAATGCAACAGGCTGCAAGGGGTACCTAATCAATTAGCCTTAATCTTAACCAATTTGCCGAGTGGCTACCACAGAGATTTGCAGTTGGTAAAAGAAGTTATTATTCCTGCAATTCAAGACCTAAGAGCTTGTATAGAAATCTTAACTTTCAGTTTAAAAGAAGTTAAGGTGAATGAGAACATCCTTGACGATCCTAAATATGATTACTTATTTAGTGTAGACACCTTAAATGAATTGGTTTTAGGTGGCATTCCTTTTCGTGATGCCTACAAACAAATGGGAACTGAAATTTACGAAGGTAGATTTACCCCAAAGCGCGATATAAAACATACACACGAAGGTAGTTTGGGTAATTTATGCTTGAATGAAATTCGGAAAAAAATGGAAGATATCATGTAACCGCTAAGTTCAAAATAAATTAAGCGCTTATGCATTTCTTATGTATAAGCCCTTTTATTTTAGGCGTTCTTTAAAAATGACCCCTATTACAACATTTACAAAAAATAGTACCTGAGCAATTATAAAAAACAGGATCCCAAATAGATTTAATACATCAGGATATACTGTAATCTCATAAAATCTTTTGGTGGGATTTAAAAAATTTACATTACTATACTGTGATAAGATTAACCCTAAGGCTAGTAAACTCAAAATTAAATGAAGAGTACTTAACCAAGGAAATAATTTCTTTTTAAAAAAGATTATGGAGTAATATCCAGTGCCACAGAACAAAAGCCAAGAACCTAATATTAAATAGATATGGTTCTTTAAAATGACATAGAAGGCATCGTATATATAAAAATCGAGGGTGCTTTCACTTCCAAAGTAATGAATAAAAACACACTCAATCATCAGCAAAAAGCCGAAGGTCCAAAATATAATATGAGGTTTTACTCTATCTATAAGTACCCGCGCTCTACATATCAATCTACTTAACCCTCGCCTTTAAAACAGTCGCGATAGCTATATTTACAAAGTAGATAGTTTGTGCAAGTAAAAAGATTAAAATAGAGCCCCAAGCGATTGCGCTTTCTACGCCATCATTATTCGTAAACTGATCTACAACGATACCTAGCAAACTTAATAAGGTTGCTCCTAAATGAATTTTAGTAAGGGAATAGATCGGTGTTATTTTATACTTATGCAAAATAAAATAGCCAAATCCACATAGTAAAAACCAAAGTGATCCTAATAAAAATATATGAGAATGTGCCACTACTAAATACGTATCACCAATAGTCAGCAGAAAATTGGTGTCAATCTTAAAGAAATACGAAATACAACAGCCTATTGCCAACAAGGCTCCAATAAACCATAAAACGAAATGCGGCTTGTTCTTTAACATTTAAGCTAATATTATTTTATCATTCCTAAATTGATAATTTCTTGCTCTGTTAAAGGCCTCCAATGTCCACGTGGTAAATCCTTCTTTGTAAGTCCCGCATAAACCACAAGGTCTAGCTTAACCACATCGTAGTCTAATTTTTCAAATAGTCTACGTACAATATTATTTCTTGTACTGAATATTTCAATCCCTACCTGCGTTTTAGGAGCATTCTCGATATAACTAATATCTTGTATTCTTACAATACTCTCTTCTATCTCAATACCTTCTTTTATACGCTTAAGGTCTGTACTTTTCAAAGGTTTAGTCAACTCTACGTGAAATATTTTACGCAAGCCATTTTTAGGTGAATTTAAACGAGCTGTTAAATCTCCATCATTAGTAAACAACAATAAGCCTGTTGAAGCCTTATCCATCTTACCTACAGGAAGTAATTTTGCTTTTGATGCATTTGAAACTAAGCCCATTGCAGTACGGTTACCAGCACCATCCCTTGTAGAGGTCGCAAAATCTTTAGGCTTATTAAGAACTACATATTCTTTTTTGATTGGATTTAAAAGTCGACCATCGAAACGAACTTCGTCAGATAACTGCACTTTATATCCCATTTCAATAATAGGTTTCCCATTAACAGTAACACTACCAGCAGCAATATAGATATCAGCCTCTCTACGAGAACAAACACCTGAATTTGCTACATATCTATTTAGTCTTAAAACATTAGGGTTAGAAGGCTTTCTTGTTTCAATCTTCTTTTTCATTGGAGCATTGCCTCTGGCATAGCTCTTCTTTCTAAATGTACCTCCCTGTCTTCCTGATGACTTATTATCATTATTGGAATCTGACCTACTCATAACTAAAATATTTCCGCAAAGGTAATAAAGGAAATCGGATGTATAAGCAATCTAGCTCGTGATTTAACTGTCTCGGTTAGATAAACTTAAAAATAAATGTCAATCGTTGTACGCTACAGTAGATTGTCGCTCTCTATTCACTGTTAACTTGGTAACATCTGGTCTAGAGTAATGACCTACTACATCAAAATTCTGACGCTCTTCATACACCCTATTGAAATCTAAAGTATGATAGATAAGCCCTTCGGTATCCAAAACAGGTTCCACTAGCCATTCTCCATCCGGTCCTGCTATGCAAGACCCTCCATTTGCCAAAACTTCAGAAGATTTTTCTAAGATTGCTTCTATATGTGGAGTAGCTTTAGGGAAATCTGTTTTCTTCATTAAAGAAGATACCGAAATTACAAAACTACGCGACTCACGTGCGATAAAACGGGTAATATCTTTCGTGTTATGATCACTACCAGGCCACACGGCTATATGTAGGTTTTCGCCTAAACCATAAAGTGCTGTTCTGGGTAAGGGCATCCAATTTTCCCAACAATTTAATCCACCCACTGTAAATTCCTTTAAGGGATGAACTTGCAACCCATTACCATCTCCTGGAGCCCAAGTTAAACGCTCATCGTAGGTAGGTTGTAGTTTACGATGAACAGATTTTATTTCACCCAATTCATTAATATAAACTAAAGAGCAGTAAATACTATGACCACCTCTATTTTTTGCACGCTCCATAATCCCCAAATAAATGGCAATACTATGCTCTTTTGCCAAATTACAAACCGAGTCTAGTTCTCCTGCTTCTACCTGTATAGCATTACGAACATAATGTGCATGAATTTCTTTATTTACTTTTAAATCCCAGGCAGCACCGTCAGTTAATGCCAACCAAAAAGGATACCCTGGTAATAAGGCTTCCCCAAAAACTATTAATTCTGCTTTTTGGGCTGCCGCCTCTGCAATGGAAGTTTCTATTTTCTTTAGGGTTGCTTCTTTATCTAACCAAACTGGAGCAATTTGCGCCAATGCCACTTTTAGTAAATTATTCATTTATAAAATTCTATTTAATACCAGGTTTACATTGATCAACAAGATACTAAAAACCCCAGCTATAATTATAAATTTAAGAATATTATGCAGTAAGATATAATGCTTTTTAGAATCGGAACGCAACAACAAAACAAGACATAACAATAACAAGATAACGCAGGCTATAAAATAGATATACATGTAGCCAACATCAAACTTTAAAATTAATAACAGCGATGGGATTAAGGTTAATAAAAACAAGATGCCTATAATAGTTTTTGATGTATTTTCTCCGTAAAGAATCGGAATCGTTTTATAATTCTGAGCAATATCACCCGCTATGTTTTCTAAATCTTTAATTAATTCCCGTGCTAGAATTACTAAAAACAAAAATAGGGCATGAACAAATATTACATGTTCAAAATTCCTATAGTATACAAAAACCACGAAAAAAGGTGCTACTGCTAGCGTTGCGGATATGAAATTTCCAATAAACGGAATTCTTTTTAGCTTGTGGGAATAAATCCAAATTCCGAATATATAAGACGAAAAAAATAAAACTGCTTTAAAAGAAACATAGCTTGCTACAAGAACGGATAGAAAATTTAAAACAAAATAAGTGCTTAGTTTAAAACGCTGACTTACCAGCCTATCCAACATTGTTTTATGTGGTTTATTAATTAAATCTTTCTCAGCGTCGTAAAAATTATTGATAATATATCCTGCCGCAATGACCATAGCAGAGGATAACACTATAAGGAAAAGATTGAAATCAAAAACTACTTTACGCAGCGGTAAATTAGGTGATAAAATATAGATAGATGCTAAATATTGAGCGATTACAATAATTAAAATATTGTATCCTCTAACTACTGAAAACAGACTCAATAACTTTAAAAGCAGGAGCTTGTTTTTTCTATTAAGCATGCGGAATTTTTTTAGAAGTTATATACTACTTCTAATTTATGACCATTTAAAGACTTTTTGGCCTTCTCAAAATCTTCCGTAAACCCTAAGATATAACCACCACCACCAGAACCACAAAGTTTCAAGTAATATTCGTTAGTATCAATTCCGTGTTTCCAAAGTTTATGAAACTCAACGGGGATCATAGGTTTAAAGTTATCTAAAACAACGTGAGAAAGTTGCTTTAAATTTCCAAAAAGAGAACTCATGTTACCACTTACAAAATCTTCAACACAAGCATCTGTATGTTTTATAAATTGTTCTTTCAACATCTTACGGAAGCCTTTTTCTTTCATTTGTTCCATAAAAATTTGAACCATTGGTGCCGTTTCTCCAACGATACCACTATCTAACAAAAATACTGCACCTTTACCTTCCGCATTTTGAGAAGGGATGCTGGTAGATTCTATATTATCTTTAGAATTAATTAAAATTGGGAGGCTTAAGTAACTATTTAAAGGATCTAAACCTGAAGACTTTCCGTGAAAAAATGACTCCATTTTTCCGAATACGGTCTTTAAAGTCAGTAATTTTTCTCTAGTAAGATTCTCTAGAACTGTAATTTTATCAAAGGCATATTTGTCGTAAATAGCAGCAACTAAAGCACCACTACTCCCTACACCGTACCCTTGTGGGATAGAGCTATCAAAATACATTCCTTCTGCCACATCCTTTTTAAGAAGTACTATATCAAAAACTACTAAATCTGGATTTTTTACCGATAATTCTTCAAGATATACTGCAAAACGGTCTAAACTACTGTTAGATTTTTTTGCTTCATCTGATAGGTTATCATCAGATTTTAAAGCTCCTTTAAAGAAGTTATAAGGTATGGAAAGCCCCTTGGAATCTTTTATAATTCCATATTCTCCGAAAAGTAAAATTTTTGAATAAAATAATGGTCCCTTCACCTTTTGATTGTTTTGACTTCGTACTAAATTAACAAATTATTACAATTTAAATGATCTTCAACAAACTTATAATTGTTACGATCACTTCATGCCTCATTCAATAACGCAAATAATTGCCTTTAATTACACTCGTTATGCATTCATTTTTAATTGTTTAGCACCAAATCCAATTCTGTCGCAAATATACTGCTGGTTTTCACAATATGCAATTAACTCTTCTTGAATAAATTGAAAAACGGTGTCTTTCTCATTTTCAGGATAAAGTACATGAACATTTGCTCCTGCATCTAAAGTAAAGCAAACATTAGTACCAGATTTCTCTCTGAATTCCCAAATCTTATTGATAATCTCCAAGGTATTTGGTTTCATTAAGATAAAATAAGGCATACTCGTCATCATCATGGCATGCAAGGTTAACGCTTCACTCTCTACGATGGCTATAAATTCTTTTAAATTTCCACTTTTAAAAACAGTAATCAACTTATCTAAATTTTCATGCGCTTGCTCAAAACGCTTTGTTGCGAATGGATGATTATGCATTAAATTATGCCCTACGGTACTACTTACTTGTTTCTGACCTTTATCTACTAATAAGATAGTATCATGAAAACGTCTAAAATTATCATGAACTTCATAAGGGTATTTAATGCCGAATAAATCTGAACTTCCTTCCGTTTTTTCATGTTTTCCCCACTGTACAATATCACCTTCTATACTTCTGCACGCACTGCCCGACCCTAATCTGGCTAAAAAGGATGCCTTCTTAATAAAATAATCATCGCTCATTTCAGGATTAAGTTGTTTCTCTAAAGCTACCAAACACAAGGCTAAAGCAGACATTCCGCTTGCGGAAGAAGCGATACCACTGCTGTGTGGAAAAGAATTTGATGTTTCTATAGTGAAATGATATTCTTTTAAAAATGGCAAATAAGCTGCTATTCTAGAAAAAAAAGTTTTGATTTTCGGTTTAAAATCTTCCTTTGATTTTCCTTCAAATAACAAATCAAATGAATAATCATCATTTAAATTTTTTGCTTTTTTAAAAGAAACCGTAGTTGTTGTTGCACAAGCATCTAGCGTAAAGCTAATAGAAGGATTTTGTGGTAATTGATTTTCTTTTTTCCCCCAATATTTAACCAAAGCTATATTACTAGGTGATTTGTAGCTTACTTTACCTTCCTTAATCGTATGGTTATATGCCGAAGGAATAAAGTCTTTTTCAATCATGAAATTTCAATTTTGTTACAAAGATAGTTTTTAAGTACTATTCCATTATTATCAATAGAATTAAATCACTATTTTAGTTGTGAGACAGCCACTTGTATTGTGAAAAGACAAATATATTATATCAGCATTGCTATTGCCATTTGTTTGGTGATAGGATTTCTATCTGGTTTTGCCACAAAGGCATCTATATTAGATTGGTACCCTGCACTTAATAAGCCTAGCTTTAATCCGCCTAATGCTATTTTTGCTCCCGTTTGGAGCGTTTTATATGTAATGATGGGTATTGCCGCAGGATTAGTTTGGGCTAAGGGTTTTCATCACATTTGGGTACAAACAGCCTTGTATCATTTTATTTTTCAATTACTCTTCAACGCTTTGTGGAGTATTGTCTTTTTCGGATTGAAAGAACCTTTTTGGGCGTTAATTGTAATTCTGACCCTTTTGGTGCTAATCATACTAACTATCCGCTGGTTTAAAGTCGTAAATACTACAGCCGCCTATCTCCTTGTTCCGTATTTACTTTGGGTTTGCTTTGCTACAGTACTGAACTATAAAATATGGGAGCTTAATTAGCAGCTTTTGATAGTGCCGCTAATTGAGACATTGTTTTAAAATTTCTTGTTGTCGCCTGAACCTTTAATTTACGTTCAAAAAAATTGTTATTACATTTGGCTTTCCCGTACCCCACTTTACAATTTAAATAGATACATTTTGAAGAAATTGTAAATTCTTCATTCGGAAATAGTTCTGAGTTGAGCATTTGGACTAAAGCAGCATCTGCCTTTGTTTTCAGAAGCACAAAATAACTGTGATTAGCTTCTATAATTTCTGGATCTAAATATGATGAATCTTCTATAATTTCCTCAAATTCTTTCGCCTCAAATAGTAATACAGGAACTTCAAATTTATAGGTTTCAAAAATTAACATCCCTATACTGTCTTCTAAACTTGATTTTGAGGTTTCTACTGAGTTAAAAACCACATTCCCACTTTGAATATAGGTCTGAATGTTTTGCAAACCTAACTTCTCTAAAGATTGCTTCAGGTCTGCCATCTTCATCTTTTTCTGACCAGAAACATTTATGCCGCGTAAAAGTAAAATATAGGTTTTCATGAAAATTATTTTTCAGCCGCAATTGCCTGAGCTGCAATATATCCGCTAGTCCAGGCATTTTGAAAATTAAAACCACCCGTTATTGCATCAACATTAATAACTTCTCCGGCAAAAAATAAATTAGCAACTACCTTACTCTCATAGGTTTTAAAATTGATTTCTTTTAAATCTACACCACCAGCGGTTACAAACTCTTCCTTGAAAGTACTTTTACCATCTACATGATATTCTCCTGCCGTTAATTCTTTAGCCAAGTGTTGAAGCTGAACCTTTGTAACATCTGCCCATTTCACCTCTTCCGAAATGCCAGAAGCTTTTACCAAATTAATCCAAAGTCTTTTAGGAATAGCTACCGCATTTGTACGCAACACAGTCTTTTTAGCCTCTACGTCTTTTACTTGAAGTAACAATTGCAACATTCCTTCCTCTTCGTATTCTGGCAACCAGTTTACCCTAATTTTAAATTTATAACTCCAATCATTTAGCATCCTCGCACCCCATGCAGATAATTTTAAAATTGCTGGACCGCTCATACCCCAATGGGTTATCAATAGAGGGCCATCTGAAACCAATAACGCCTTAGATGCTATTTTACTTTTTAGATGGATACTCACTTTACTAGGTAAGTTTTTTTCTAAAACCTCTACGGAGGCATGAGTACTTACCCCAGGAATGCTCGCTATACGAGCGTCTTTAATATTAAATGTAAATAATGACGGGACTGGTGGCACTATCGTATGCCCTAATTTCTCTAAAAGCTTCCATATTTTTGGATTACTCCCTGTAGCTACTAAAAGCTTTTTAGCGTAATATTTTTTCTGAATAGATGCTATCATCCAACCACCTAAGGGTGATGCTTCAGATTTCTGAACAGTCTCAATTGCCACTACAGAACTGTTTCTAAGCAATTTTACTCCTAAGCGTTCTGTTTCACTCGTAAAACAATCAATAATAGTTTGTGACGTATTACTTTCTGGAAACATTCTTCCATCTTCTTCTATCTTAAGTGTAATTCCTCTTTTATCAAAAAAAGCAATTGTATCTCCACTACAATACGTATGAAAAGGGCCTCGCAATTCTTTTTCTCCTCTAGGATAGTTTTTCACCAATTCATTAGGATCAAATTCTGCGTGTGTCACATTGCAGCGTCCGCCACCAGAAACTTTAACTTTCGTTAATACTTCCTTACCACGCTCTAATATGGCAATTTTCAGTGCTGGATTTGCCTCTGCGATATGAATCGCAGCATAATAACCGGCCGCTCCACCCCCCACTATAATTACATCAAACATTAATTATTTTATTCTTTCTGGAAAGTTGGTAAACATACCATCTACACCTATTCGTTTCATTTCATCAATTGCCTCAGGCTTGTTTACGGTCCAAGGGTAAATTTTAAACCCTGCTGCTCTTATCTCATTAGCTATTTCCAAATTTAATTTTTCGTAATCAGGGTTAATCGCAACTGCCTTTAATTCTTTTGCTACGGGAATTGCCTCAAGTGGGTCATCATTTTCAATGAGCACTGCTATTGAAATAGTAGCATTTTCTGCTCGCATTAGTTTAAGTTCTTCCCAATTAAAGCTAGAAATTAAAAAATCATCTAAAGACCATCCTTTTTGAAGGTATCCTGCAATAATACGATTAACATCTTTGGCAGTCCCTGCTCCTTTTAATTCAATATTTAAAGGAACCTGCCTATCTATTACCGCTATTACATCCGTAAGCAAAGGTATCTTATGATTTCCTGTAACCGTAATCTTCTGCAGTTGCTCCCAAGTATATTCTTCTATATTTCCTATCCCGTCTGTTAAACGTTCGACAACATCATCATGAAAAACAACGATTTCTCCGCTTGCAATTTTAAAGACATCTATCTCTATCATATCTACCCCTAACTCCAAAGCCTTTTGGATTGAAGGAATTGTATTTTCAGTCTCGTGGCCCATTGCACCGCGATGCCCAATAACCAAAGGTGATTTATTTTCCATACACGAACAAGCTAGAAGTAAAATGAGGAACGAATATATAATTTTCATTTTCTATTATTTTAATTTGAAAATAAATGACTCCAACGGTTTTATCTGTATTGAGAATTCACCTGTTTTATTTTCATTGACAATCAAATTAGGCTTCATCGTCTGATATAATTGATCTTCCATCGCGTATTTTCCCGGAGCAAGCGCCCATTTTTCAATCATGAACTCTGGCACTTTTAAGGTAAAATCATACGCCTTTTCTTTATCAAAATTTGTCACTATTATTAGTTTTTCATCAGCAGACCATCTACAAAAAGTAAATATACGATGATCATAACCTGGAGTATTATCCTTGTTATAATAATGAATTTCTTGATACTCGCCCATTAAAGCATTACTTTGAATGGTAAAATTTAATAAGCGTTTATAGAAATCACGTAAGCTTTTTTCTTCTGCTGTGGATTGTCCTCCATCAAACTTTTTATTATTTACCCAGCGTTGAAATGTAGGCACGCCAATATAATCAAAGATTGATGTTCTACTTGGGCTCCCAAAACCTGCTTTTTCTGCACCAGGCTCCCCCACTTCTTGTCCAAAATAAATCATGGTGGGCGCAGTACTTAATGTAGCAGACACCACCATTGCCGGTTTTGCTATTTTAGCATCGCCTGTAAATTCAGGACTCGCAATGCGTTGCTCATCATGATTTTCTAAAAAACGAAGCATATGGTGTTCAATATCTTTCATACCACGTTCTACGGTCTCTATGTGATCTGTCCACCCGTGACCAGCCATAATATGCTTAAGACTATCATATAACTCAACCTTATCATACAGATAGTCCATTTTACCTTTATGAATATACGTTCGATACAAATCAGGGTTATAGACCTCAGCCAATAGAAAAGCATTTGGATTTTTCATTTTGATACTAGAATTCATGTAGCTCCAAAATTCAACGGGAACCATTTCAGCCATATCAAAACGAAAACCATCAACCCCCATTTCTAACCAATACAGTGCAATATCCTTAAATTTAATCCAAGAATCTGGCACATCTTTATCTTTCCAAAACTCAAAATGTGCTTTATAATCTTTAGCATCAAAACCGTCGGGAAGCAAATCAAAATCATAAGTACCATCAGGTCGAACCCCATAATTAACCTTTACTGTCTCATACCAATCATTCATATCTGGTTGCGCTAAACGCGACCCATTGCCCGTCCATCTGGCAGGAACTTCCTTATATTTTCCATCGGCTAAATCTTCTTTTTCACCTCCTAATGGTTGGTACCCATTTCGCCATTGTGGGACTTGAAATTCAGCATTGGGAATGTAATAGAAATTATTATCTTTTTTATAGACTACCGAGGTATCATCTGATGCGCCAAAAGGTTCCTTTCCCTTCGGCGTGGTTTTCCCTTCATAATTGCGAGCTACATGATTTGGAACGATATCAATAATAAGTTTTAAACCCACTTTATGTGTGCGCTTAATTAATGCCTGAAACTCCTTTAATCTTTTTTTAGGATCATCTGCCAAATCTGGATTTACATTGTAATAATCTTTTACCGCATATGGAGAACCCGCTCTACCTTTCACAATATCTGGATCATCATTAGAAATACCAATTGCTGTGTAATCTCTGATCACATCATGATGAGGAACACCAGTATACCAAATATGTGTTATGCCTAAATCTTTAATTTCGGTCAACGCTTTTTCTGTAAAATCAGAAAATTTACCTACTCCGTTTTCTTCAATAGTACCCCAAGTTTTATTGGTGGTATTTATATTTCCAAAAAGACGCGTGAACACTTGGTACACCACTTCCTTATTTTTAATTGAACTTGTAGGTTTCATGATTTTTTCTTCTTTTTTATCATTCTTACAGGCAAATAGTAAAGCTAAAACGAGTAAAGCGCACCCTTTTTTCATCTAAAAATACCTTAGTTAGAAACTACGGTTTCTTTTTCGGATGCTATAACCACGCGTTTTCCATGAACACGTATTGATGTTTCTTCCGCCCCTTCCAATTGAAATTTAGTCTCTTTTTGCGAAACGGTAACTTTTAGGATCCGATTCCTGAAGTTTATTTTAAACGAATATGCTTCCCATTGTTCTGGGATTCTAGGAATGAAAGATAATTTATCTTCGACCACACGCATACCTCCAAAACCCTCAACAATACTCATCCAAGTACCTGCCATTGACGTAATGTGCAAACCTTCTTCTACTTCCTTATTGTAATCATCCAGATCCAAACGCGAAGTCCGTAAATAGAACCTATAGGCCTGTTGCATTCTATTTAACTTAGACGCTTGTATACTATGTACGCAAGGAGACAATGATGATTCATGTACTGTAAATGGTTCATAAAAATCGAAATGTTTTTCTAGGGCTTCTAAGGAAAATTGATCTTCGAAAAGATAAAACCCCTGCAAGGTATCTGCTTGCTTTATATATGGAGAACGCAAAATACGATCCCAGCTCCATTTTTGATTGATAGGACGCTGAGATTTCGGTAAATTGGCTACTGTTATTAATTCTTTATCTAAAAACCCATCTTGTTGAAGGAAAATATCATGTTCTTTTGAAAACGGAAAATACATGTTTTTAGCTACCTCAGCCCATTTCTCTGTTTCATTATCATTGAGTTTAGTAACCCCAATAATTCTATAGTAATCATCAGAATAGCCGTCTTTTACTTTCTGAAGTTGTTCTAGCGCGTAATTAATACACCATTTTGCTAAATAATTAGTGTACCAGTTGTTGTTGATGTTATTTTCATATTCATTAGGACCCGTAACCCCTAAGATTACATATTTATCTTTCTGTGTAGAAAAAGTAGCTCTCTGATGCCAAAAACGCGCAATACCGATAAGCACCTCTAACCCCATTTCTGGTATATACGTATAATCACCCGTATAACGGTAGTAATTATATATAGCGAAAGCAATAGCACCATTTCTATGGATTTCCTCAAAAGTAATTTCCCATTCGTTATGGCATTCTTCCCCATTCATGGTAACCATTGGATATAATGCTGCTCCATTAGAAAAGCCTAATTTCTGAGCATTTTCAATTGCTTTTTCTAAATGATTGTATCGGTATTCTAGAAGATTACGTGCCACTTTTGGCTCTTTCGTTGCCATATAAAACGGAATACAATACGCTTCTGTGTCCCAATAGGTGCTTCCTCCATACTTTTCCCCCGTAAATCCTTTAGGGCCAATATTCAAACGAGAATCTGTTCCTAAATACGTTTGGTTCAATTGAAAAATATTAAATCGGATACCCTGTTGCGCTTTTACATCGCCAGCGATTGTAATATCACTCATCTCCCAGATTTTTGCCCAAGCTAATTTTTGAGTATCTAAAAGCGCATTAAACCCTAGATTTAATGCCTTTTTTAACGTTGTTTTTGCTGCTGTTATTAATTCTGATGGCTTGTGGTTTCTATCTACAGTGTACCCCCCAAATTTATGAAGCGCAACCGTTTCTCCTTTTTTCACGTGTTGTGTGTAGGAATGTTTAACTAAAAATTCCGTCTTAGATTCTACAGGGGTTTGAATAGTTACTTCGCCATTATAAATCAATTGCGACTGCATAAAGGTACAGGTCGCAAAATTAGTTTTCATGGTATGTGCTTCAATAAAAGCTTGATTTCCTTCTGAAGCAATAGCAGTGGTATTCCAAAATTTATCATCCCAATTACTATCCTCATTGGTAATACCACTATCTAAATAAGGCTCAAAGATTACTTCAACATCCGCTTCAAGCGGAGTTACTTCATACGCTATCGCTCCTATTTCATTAATAGCTAAACTTAAAAATCGGGTTGCCCTAACCTTAATTTTAATATCATTAGGCAAAATGGCTTCAAAAGAACGTTGATACCAACCTTCTTTCATGTTAAGTTCTCGCGTATACCCTGAAACAACTTTACAAGTGTTTAGATCTAAGTATTCTCCATTAATCTCAACATCAATTCCTATCCAGTTAGGTGCATTCAATACTTTTGCAAAGTATTCTGGATACCCATTTTTCCACCACCCCACACGTGTTTTATCCGGATAATAAACACCCGCTATATAGCTTCCTTGAAAGGTGTGACCTGTATATTTCTCTTCAAAATTAGCACGTTGCCCCATAGCACCGTTACCCATACTAAATAAACTTTCGGAAGACTTTACACGTTCTTTATCAAAACCTTCTTCTATAATTGACCAAACATCTGGTTTTATATAATCTTGATTCATTTTCTTAAATTATAATATTTATATGAGATAAAAGCAACTAAAATGATAATGGACCTTACTAATGAACAATAAGTGTATCTAAAAATGCTAGACTTATTTCTGTAAAATCTTTAAAATTATACTTTGCCTCTGAGAGCGTATTAGCATCCCCAATACCTATACTTACCATATGTGCTGCATTCGCAGCTTCTATTCCTGCAACCGCATCTTCAAAAACAATACAATTACTAGGGGCTACCCCTAATTGTTCTGCAGCAATTAAAAACACTTCAGGATCTGGCTTAGCTTTGGTAACATTATTACCGTCTACTATGGTATTAAAATAAGACAATAAGTTTACTTTCTCTAAAATAGGCTTTGCATTTTTACTTGCAGAACCTAAGGCAATAGGAATGTTTTTATTCTTTAGGTATTCTAGTACTTTAGGCACATCTGGTAAAATCTCAGAAGCATTCATATTTTCAATGTAGGCTAGGTAGTCTACATTCTTTTCAATCATCCAAGTATCAAATTGTTCTTGCGTAGCTTTAATTCCACCGATATCTAAAAGTATTTCCAAGCATCGTTTTCTACTTACGCCTTTAAAAAGTTCATTTTGCTCGTGAGTAAACTCAAAACCTAACTCATGGGCTAGTTTTCTCCATGCCAAATAATGATATTTTGCAGTATCTACGATGACTCCGTCTAAATCAAAAATAAAACCTGTTTTAATATTATTCATTTCTAGTGCAACTATTTTTTAAGCATTAAGTGTCGATTCTCTTTCCATTATGGTAGGTTCTAAGATTTCAGTACGATACGTTTCTACCTCATTATCACTTTCTATCTTTTCAATCAACATTTCAGCAGCAATCTCTCCCATTTTTTCCCCATGTTGCGCAACTGCAGTCAATGTAGGGTTTGAGAATTTAGATAAAATACCATCTGTAAAACCTATAAACTCAATATCTTGAGGAATCTTAAATCCTAATTTTTGAGCGATACGCATGCCATGAATGGCATATATTTCGTTTACACACAGAACGGCATCTACTTTTTCATTCTTTAAAAAAGACTCCATTGCATTACCTTCTACACTACTCATAGAAGGCAACTTTAAAATCAGATTTTCCTCTACCTCAATATTAAACTCTTTTAAAGCTTGAAAGTAACCATCGGCCCTTTCTTTACTTACACTCAAATAATCTTCTGTAGCGACTAGAGCAATCCTCTTCTTACCATTTTCTATTAATTTCTTGACAGACCTGTAAGCTCCGTCTCTATCATTAATTAAAACTTTATCACAAGCCACTTGGTCCGTAACCCGATCAAACAGCACTAAAGGAATACCTTGTTCCGTAAGCTCCTTTAGATGGTTGTAATCATTTTTAAGTTGCGTTTCAGAAGATAAAGACATAATAAAACCATCCACACTTCCATTGGCTAGTATTTCCATGTTAATTACTTCCTTATCAAAAGATTCATCTGAGACACATAGGATAACATTGTATCCTTTTTCATTGGCTATCTTCTCTATACCATGAAAAACAGTAGTAAAAAAATGATGAACAATATCTGGAATAATTACCGCGATATTTTTAGTGCTTTTATTCTTTAAACTTATAGCAATATTATTCGGTTTGTAATTGTAAAGCTTTGCAAAAGCTTGAATTTTCTCTTTAGTATCTCTACTAATTTCTTCACTATTTTTAAGTGCCTTAGAAACTGTAGAAATAGAAACTTCCAATTCTCTTGCAATATGCTTTAGTGTTATTTTTCGCTTTAACATGTTTAAATTTTGAGTAGTTAGTTCAATTAATAGGTTAAATTAACATATAAATACGCACCCCATAACAAATATTAGTTTTTTAACAATTGGCTGTACTATTTCAATAATTTTAAGAAAAAAATAAATATGTATCTTCGTATTATATTTTCAAATTCTTACAATAACTAAGAAATTTTAAGAAATATCTAATCTATCGATGTTTATTTTAAAATTATTGTAATAAAATAAAGTTATCAACACGAAACCGTTTTCGTAATATCATATTAATTGCCCCCTCTAACTTTAACAAGTTTTTTGTATATTTTTAACTATTGAATTTAAATTAACTCAACTTAAATTAATTATCTATGAAGATTAAGCTATTTAAAAGCTTGCTTATTGCTGGGGCATTTCTATGCTTTGGCATGATACAAGCACAGGAGGTATCAGGAACCGTTTCTGATGCTAGTGGACCTCTACCTGGAGCGAGTGTTCTAGTAAAAGGTACAACCAACGGTACGCAAACCGATTTTGACGGAAATTTCTCATTAAGCAACGTAGCATCTGATGCTACCTTATTGTTTAGCTATATAGGATATAAAACATCCGAAATTGCTGTAAATGGGAAAACAACCGTGAACATAACTCTTACTGAAGACGCAGAGGCATTAGACGAAGTTGTTATTGTAGGGTATGGTAGTACAACTGTAAAAGACGCTACAGGATCTGTAACAGCTGTAAAATCTGAAGACTTTAATGGAGGTGTCATATCATCACCTGAACAATTAATACAAGGAAAAACAGCCGGGGTTCAGATTTCACAAGGAAGTGGAGAACCAGGAGCAGGAGTTGCGATAAGAATACGCGGTACTTCTTCTGTTCGTTCTAATAACAACCCTTTGTTTGTAGTTGACGGAGTTCCTTTACCTTCTGGTGATTCTTCTGCTGAAGGTGCAAATGTCGGCATTGGTACCAGTGCTGCTAAAAACCCGCTAAGTTTCTTAAATCCTTCTGATATTGAAAGTATGAGCATTTTGAAAGATGCATCTGCAACCGCAATTTACGGATCAAGAGGTGCAAATGGAGTGGTAATAATTACGACTAAGAGTGGAAAATCAGGCAGTAAAAAAGGAATTTTTGAATTTTCATCAGATGTTAGTTTCTCATCTCCTGCAAATGAATATGACTTACTTAACAGAAGCCAGTTTTTAAGTGCTGTTGATGCTTTTGGAGGAACAGCTACTGATCTAGGAAATGATACTGATTGGCAGTCTTTTGTAACTAGAAACTCTTCTTCAACAAATAATAATTTTGCATATTCTAGAAATTATGGCTCTGGTAATGTAAGAGCAACTTTAAACTACGGTAAGCAATTTGGTATTATTGAAAAATCATCTCAAGAAAGAGCTACTGCAAGAATCAATGTTTCACAACGATTATTTGATGACAAATTAAAATTAGACCTTCAAGGTACTATTTCAAAAGTGAATGATGAAGCCCCGCCCCTTAGTGGTAGTGCAGGCTCAACAGGAGATTTATTAGGAGCAGCATATTCTGCTAATCCAACTTGGCCATCTGATCCTAATTTTAATCCAGGAGATCGTATTAATCCAATTAATTTATTAAATAGCTGGCAGAGTCTAACTGATACAAATCGTTTCCTAGCTAATTTATCCGCAGATTACGCAGTTACTAACGAGTTAAATGCTAAAGTAACTTTTGGTTATGATAAATCAGAATCAACCAAAGAAGCGTCTTTAAGTTCTGAATCTCTTAACGTAGGTAGAGGTGCTGGTGGTAATGGACGGGGAGGATTAAATGATCTGACTAGCGAAAACCGCCTTTTTGAATTTACTTTAAATTACAAGAAAGAATTTGAAAATTCAAATTTAGATATTCTTGGAGGATTTTCTTATCAGGATTTTAATTCTAGAGGTAGAAATATAGAGGGTTGGGGCTATAGTACAACCGATTTAAACCAAATGGCTCGAGATTTATCGAGCTCAGCTAATACATTAGAATCTTTAATTACAGGAGCATACCAACAATATGGTTATTCTTTTGATGTATCAAACAACCCCAACGGCTTATTTGTAAACAGACTTTTGCCAACCATAGCAACAGATTACCTTGGTGACGTTGAAGGATTACCTGTTAGAGCAGTATTTGCAGATACATTCGATAATACAGATGAAATCCAATCATTCTTTGGAAGAATTAATTATAGCTTATCCAATAAATATTTATTTACAGCAACCGTTAGAGCAGATGGTTCTTCTCGTTTTGGTTCAAATAATCAATACGGTATTTTCCCTTCTGCAGCATTTGCATGGAAAATCAACGAAGAAGATTTTATTGGCGAATCAATTTCTACCTTAAAACTTAGATTAAGTTATGGTATAACAGGTAATCAAGACGGCTTAGGGTATGGAAGATTTGTAAGAAGAGAAAGATATTCTGGTGGCTCAGTAGCTGATGGAGGTGCAATTAATGTTCCTGGTGTTAACACTGTTGATTTTGCTAACCCTGATTTAAAATGGGAAGAAACAACACAATATAATGTAGGTGTTGATTTCGGTTTTTCTGACGATAGATTTACCGGTAGTTTTGATATTTACAGAAAAGAGACTAGAGATTTATTACTAAGCGTTGAGTCTGCTCAACCTTCTCCTCAACCATTTTTCTTCCAAAATTTGGATGCTGTAGTATTAAACCAAGGGGCAGAATTTTCAATCAATTACGACCTGCTACAAGGGGATAATTTCAATTGGAACGTAGGCTTCAACGTTGCATATAACAGTAATGAGATACAAGATTTTGAAGGAGCTATTACCGCTGGAACCATTCGTGGAGCTGGATTAAGTAATGCATTTGCTCAACGACTGGAAAGCGGTCAACCTCTTTATTCTTTTTATCTGAGAAAATTTGAAGGTTTTGACAGTAATGGCAATCCTATTTTCGAAGGAGGTATCGATAATCAGCAGTTTGTAGGTAAAAGTGCTTTACCTGATTTTACAGGAGGTTTATCTACAAGTGCTAATTACAAAAACTGGTCAGCGTCTCTATATTTTAATGGCCAATTTGGAAACTACATATACAATAATACTGCCAATGCATTTTTCACAGGAGGTGCAATTGGAAGCGGTAATAATGTGACACAAGATGTTGTTAATTTAGCAGGAGTTGAGGGTCGTTTTGCTGAAGCCTCCGTATCTGATCGTTTTTTAGAAAAAGGTGATTTTGTACGATTACAAACAGCATCCATTAGCTACAATGTTCCTCTTACTGATGGTTTTTTTAAATCAATGCGCTTAAGCCTTACTGGTCAAAATTTGTTTGTGATTACAGATTATTCTGGATTAGATCCTGAAGTTAGTGTAATACCAGGTGGTGGAGATCTTTTGAATGGCTTACCTATAGCGGGAATAGACTATACATCATTTCCAAGGCCAAGAACTTATACATTCGGCTTTAACGTAACATTTTAAAAAAAAATTATGAAAACTAAAATAATACTTAAAAGCTTGCTACTAGCCTCTACGGTAGTAGCTACGTTTTTATCATGTACAGACCTAGAAATTGAGGAAACTGATTCTATTATTACAGCAGATAGTGGCAGTAGTGAATTTACACCATTGTCAGACCCATCATCATCACTTAGTGACCTATACAATAAGATAGGAGGAGATTTTCAAAGTCAAGAAACCATGTATGCCATGTCAGAAGTAGCTTCTGACGAACTTTTGATTCCTACTAGAGGTACCGACTGGGGTGATAATGGCGTTTGGAGACAAATGCACACACACACCTGGAGATCTGACCATATATTTATCAGAAATGCTTGGAATAATTTAAATCAAAGTATTTTTAGGGCCACAGAAATATTAGAAAGTAGTCCTAGCGCACAAGTAGTTGCAGAAGCAAAATTTCTTAGAGCATTCAACATGTTCTTTGTAATGGACTTATTCGGAGTTGTTCCATTTAGAGAAGTTACGGAGGGTCCTGATGTTAACCCTAAGGTATTAAGCCGAGTAGAAGCATATAACTTCATAGAGACTGATTTACTTGATGCATTGGCCGATCTACCAGAAGGAAGTACAGGAACTGCAAATACAGGTAAAGCTACAAAAGCAACTGTAAATTTTCTTTTAGCAAAACTATACTTAAATTCTTTTGTATACAATGGAACTGGAACGCCAGAAAATGCTACTATGCAAAAAGTTATTGACAATGTTGATGCCATAGCAGCTAGCGGTTTTAGTATTGACCAAAACGGTTATTTTCAAATTTTTGAACCCTCAGATGATACCGAAACTATTCTACATTTAAGTAGTGAAGTGGGGCCTAGAATTTGGAATACTTTACATTATAATCAAAACTCTCCAGATAACGACGGAGGTGGATGGAATGGGTTTTCTACCCTTTCTGAATTCTACGATTCTTTCGAAGGCGCTGAAAACTCAAATTATGTTGGAGATAACCAAGAAGAACGTAGAGGGTTTGTGCCTGATGCTACAACTGCTAATAATCTAAACTTAGGTATTGGATATGGTTTTCTTATTGGACAACAATACAACGAAGATGGCACAGCACTTAAAAACAGACAAGGCCAGCCATTAAGTTTTACAAAAGAGATACCTGCATTAGTAGGTAATACCGAGGTAGAAGGTATACGTTTAATTAAATACCATCCTTACGATCCCACTGATACTGAAGACACAGAATCACCCCTTGTCAATTCCTTTAGACGTCATCAAATTCTATTCAGATATGCTGATGCACATTTAATGAAAGCAGAAGCCATGATGAGAATGGGTGGAGATGCTACTACTTTAGTGAATGAATTAAGAGTTAATAGAGAAAATACTTCTGAATTAGCCGCTGTATCAATAGATGATATTCTTGCTGAGAGAGGACGTGAATTATACATTGAATACTGGAGAAGAAATGACCTGGTAAGATTTGATAAATTTACAGCTCCATGGCAACTAAAAGAAGTTTCTGGAGACCCTAATGTAAATTTATATCCTATTCCACAAACCGCATTACTTTCTAATCCTAATTTAGTACAGAATCCTGGATACTAATAATCATAATTATTAGTAAATAAATTATATAAATAAAGCCTCTGATTTGAAATTATCAAATCAGAGGCTTTTGCTTTCTATTGGTAATTAACCAAAAATATAAATATATTAATAAACCCCTACACTACTTAATGTTCTCAATATCGCTACAATTCAAAGCTATTGACCATAAAAAATTACATAACCAATTAGATAATTAAGAAACAATTTACCACAAGTCATAAATTAAATAATACGCAACTACTTTAATGGCAGAAAAACTTCTGCTTTCCACTCCAATGCTTCCCCTCCAAAATTAGGATTACTATAAAATATTTCAATAGGCTTACTCACGACTTCAATTTTTTCTTTAGTAGCATACTCTAGAAGTATATACCACGCCCTATCCGAAGTGATGTAATTACCGTTGTAGATTGCCTTAATCATATTCCCTCCCTCAAATTCTTTATACTTCACATCATTATCAGTTGGAAGATTATCTTTTTTTATGATTGGGTAACAAAAATTATAATGGATACTATCGCTTTTTTGATTCCAATATGTAATTTCTAGAAATGGAAAACCATTACTCTCAATACCACTACTAGCCATTAAATTATCCAAATAAGGATAAACCCCCATCATCCCTTTAGCCTTTTTTAATTGTGTTGTCTCTACAGGCAAATAAACTACATAACTAGATTTTAATTTTTCCTGACCTATAACTACCACCTTAAAATTAGCTAAATGATCTTTTAAGTTATCATTGAAATGTACAAGCCTATTTTTTACATCCTTCTCAAAAAAGGTATCTAAGAATAAAATTTGAAGTCTATTTTTAAAACTATTATTAAGATCTGTTACATATACTTTCACAGACGATGTAGTGTCCGTTATAGGTTGTATGTCCCAATCATATCTATAACGTATATCCTTAAAATCTATTTCTTGAATAATGTTATTGATACCCTTACTTTCTAAAATCTTAGAATTGCCGATAGCATTGGACCAAGTTTTAATTGATTGATTGACTACTCCTGGATAAGTTTTAACCTTAAAGCTAGCTAAGTAATCATAAGGTTTTAAAAATAGATACCAACCTAAAAAACACAAGCCAACTATTAAAAGGGCAAATAAAAATTTTTTCATTTTACTGGTTTAGAATCTATTGAATTCTTCATTTTCAATTTAGACACCACAAACGCCCCGAGATCTCTCCCCTGCTTTACGCCTACTTCAACTGCTGCTCGATAATGAATACCCCCATACATTCTACTTATTGCAGCTTCATCTGCAGCAATATTAAAAGATGAAAATGTTCTTATTGGTAATCCAAAAGTAGTCTCCGTGTCATCATCAAATGAAAAATTATCTCCGAAAATATCCGTTAGAACTGTTGACGCTGCCCCAGAAACTACTGAATGACCACTTGTATATTCTGGAAAAGGAGGCGTTTGAAGTACAGGTTTCCAATTTTCATCTATATATTGATTGATTACTGTTTCCGGACGAATAAGATTACTTCTGTATTTTTCATCCCAACAACTAATAAAAGCATCTGCAATTGCCATAGATGTTTTTGTGTAAGCATAAACAGTATCGTCAAAATCATAATTCATCTTTCTTGATGCAATTTTAGTAATACCAATCCAGTGTGCGCCAGGAGTTATTTTTTTTGTTGCAAACATTAAATGTCCTTTAGTTACAGAAACATATGGATTACAATCCCAAAACTGTGCAATTTCAACTTCATTGGAAGCATCTCCCTTTTTTGCCATCTCTAAAGAAATATCATATACTTCTTTAACTTCCATATAAAAATCAGAATTTTCTTCTAAAGAAAAAGCCGGAGGTGGCACTGGTTTAAATTGGTCTGGCGTATTAAGTGCAAAAGCTCTAATTTTACTCCAATGGGGTTCAATACCATCCATATACGCTGGTGGGGTAGGTTGCCAACGTGTAGCGTCATCAGTATCAACCGTAAATTTAGGCATCGTTCTGGTTTGCTTATAATTATCATTATCCATCCACAAAGCTATATGTTCAGCAACTAACAAGCCGTAATCTTTAGAGTCTTCAAAAATTGTTTTATTGCTATTTTCCCAATCGCTATAAAGACTATCCCTATGGGCATTTATTTTATTTTCAGAAAAAACAAGCCTCCTGCTTAAATCTATATGCGCAATAAGAGCAGCCATTTGGTAATTGATAACTACCCCACTTATTGGCCTAGGAATCTCTTTTAAATCATTTATTTGACCTGCTAAAGAATTATATTTATCATTATGTAGGGCTATAATTTCATAGGCCGCTATATTAGGATAAGCAAATATCCTACTTGCCACTGGAGGTGAAAAAATATCATGAATCATAATCTCAGTCACTTTATCAACTGACTCATGCAATTCATTTGGACTTACTACAATAATTTTCTCCTCTGTACAAGAAGCTAACACAACCGTAGCTAATAAAATACTTATAAATTTTGTTTTCATAGTCAATTCCTTATTTCTTAGGTAATTTATAAACTTGTGCCTTTCCATTATTCATTGTTGCTAACAGATAGGATTTACTTTTTAATTTTATAATATTTAAATGTCTTACAGATTTTAACCCAAATTGAAGACCTAAAACTTCACCCATTAAAATAGTATCCTCACTTTTTATCAAAGCTCCTGAAAATGAGTCAAATCTTCCATGAAATGGTTTCACTCCAAAATAATTTCCTCCAACTAGTACTTCTTCCTTCCCATCATTATCAAAATCAAAACATAAGAACGACTTCAATGGAGCAACTTGCAAAGTTTTAGGAAATGCAACAAACTCATATGTACCATTATTATTTTTTAGGTAACCAGATTGTAATTCATTCAACTCAAATAATTTTGCCTTATTTAAAGTTTTCACTTCAATAACCTCTTCAATTGTCTTACCTGCAAATGATTTGTAATCACTGAATTTTTTTCTTAATGAAACCATTTGTCCAGAAAGTTGCGCCAAATCATCTATTGGATAATATTTTCCTTTCTTTTCGATAGCAATGATTGTTTCTGTACTACCATCAGCATCAAAATCTGAATAATACATCTTTAAAGGATACTTATTTGATGCTTTGAATTTTGAATTAGTACCCCAATTACCTAAAAGATAATCTGTATCTCCATCTTGGTCGATATCAAAAGGAATAATACATTGCCACAATCCTTTTAAATTTTCAACACCAATTTTCGCTTGTTTTAACGTTCCATTATTATTTTTAAAAAATTTTGGAGACATCCACTCACCAACTACTAAAAGATCTTTTACACCATCACTATCAAAATCTTCCCAAATTGCATCGGTTACCATACCAATATCAATAAATGTATTGTCTTGAATAACTTTGAAGACACCATTCTTATTTTCTAAGAGATAAGATGGCGGTATCTTTCCAAAATCATTAGAGGTTGCATTATTACCTACAAAAAGGTCTATATCACCATCATTATCAAAATCATTTTCCCTTATAATTGAAGCATTTTCAAAATATTCTGGAAATGGTATTGGCTTAAAAAATGTGTCAGATTTAATATAATAACTATCTAACAAAGGTTTCATTTGATTATAAAAATCGGCCCCGCCTGAACCAAATACAACATCATTGTCTCCATCGGTATTAAAATCTGCGATAACCACTGAAACGTCTTCTTTTATGGAATCTTTAGCTAAAGAAGGTAATTTTATTTCTGTATAGCTACTATCGTTTTGAATATAAAATTTAGGTGGGAAATATTTTGACCCACCAAATAAGATATCTTCTTTTCCATCATTATTTAGATCTCCTAATGCAACTGCAGGACCACGGTCAGAAATCTGATATGGAATTAACTTTTGTCTATTAAAATCAATGTAATTATCTTCTATATGAGTAAAGTCTACTCCAAGATTATTATGGGTTAATTCAAATATTTTTTCAGCTTTAGGCTGAAGACTTTTATAGTCAAAAGGCTTATTGTTTTCAGGTTTAATAAGCAAAGTTTGGTTCGTTACTATATTTTTTAATACTTGAAAAGTTTTATTTGGCCATACAATTTTGATTGAATCTACCACCTTACCATTACCAAATCCAAAATGTACGATTGGTTCAGAAGATGCTTGAAAACCTCTAACAGTGTACAATTCTTTATATTGTAAATCACCATTAACATACGCAAAAACCTTAGTCCCAATACCAAAATGATTCTTAGACTCGTATTGGAATTTTATTTTAAGATAGCTGGCGTTATCATTCGTTTTATTTATGTACAACATTGCTTTGTCGTTAATATTATTTGTAACAATATCAAGATCACCATCATTGTCAAAATCTCCAAAGGCAGTGGCACCTGACTTTAAAGTATCATTTACTATCCATTTTCCAGATTTATCTATAAAATCATTCTCTTTAGAGCCTTTAAAAATATAATTATGAATAGCCCCTGAAGGCATCATATCAAGTGCTTGCTGATCTACTAGCTTTGTATCACTGATTTTCTTTCTGATCTGCTCATCAGAAACAAAATTTATATAATCTAAATCATTTGGCCTCTTAGGTATCCCATTTGAAATAAACAGGTCCTGTTCTCCATCTTGATTGTAATCTGCAAAAAGAGCGCTCCAGCTCCAGTCTGTTGCAGCAACACCATTCATTAATGCCGCTTCTACAAACACTCCATTTTTTTGATTTACTTGAAGCATATTGCGAGTAAATTGATAATGGTACCCTAAATGCTCAATACGAAGATTTTGAGATTGAATATTATCATCTCCTAATGATGATTTTAAAACTTTTTCATCTTCGGGAAGCATATCCAAAGAGATTAAATCTGGCCAACCGTCATGGTTAATATCTGAAACATCATTACCCATAGAAAACCTAGAGGTATGTCCGAAATACTTTTTTAATCTTTCACTAAAAGTGCCATTACCGTTATTCAAATAATAGTAATCATCTTCATGAAAATCATTACCTATATAAATGTCTGGATAGCCATCTTGATTAAAGTCTGCTATAGAAACCCCAAGACCGTAGCCATTAGGACCACCAAAAATCCCTGCCTCTTCGCTTACATCTATAAATATACCATTATCATTTCTAAGTAATTTATCTCCGGTTTGATAATTTCTTTTATATCTTAAATTTGCTTTCCCATATGATTCTTGAGTATGAATGGCGTGATTTAATAAATACATATCCAGATCTCCATCTAGATCGTAATCAAGAAAAGCTGCAGATGAACTATATGAATCATAATCCAATCCATATTCCGCTGCGCGCTCTGTAAATGTTTTATCTCCATTATTTATGTATAATTCATTGTGACCGTTGAAACCATTTATCCCTACAACTGCACATACATAAATATCTAATAAACCATCTCCATTTACATCTCCCATTACTGACCCAGTATTCCAAGTACTATTGCCAGAAACTCCTGCTTGCTCCGATATGTTTTCAAATTTAAGACCTCCTTTATTCAAGTAAAGTTGATTCTTAACTTGATTTCCTGAGAAAAATATATCTGGCAACTCATCATTATTGATATCACCAACAGCGACTCCTCCTCCATTGTAGAAATATAAATAGTCTAAAATATTTTGATCATTCTTTTCTAAAAGTATATTTTCAAATAAAACACCAGTATCCTCAGCTGTAGGATTTTCAAATAATTCTCTACCCTCACGACCACAACTGATTAGGAAAAAAAAACAAATTAATAGTACTAGATAATTATTCATTTAATTTATAAATCTTGGGTTTATTATTATTTATGGCAGCTATTAAATAGTATTTCCCAGCGCTACTTTTAAATTTTTGCAAATGCTTAATCTCATCTTTTATAAAAAAACCAGAAGTCTCATAGTCTTGCCACGAAAAATTAAGTTTACCATCTCCTAGTAATACATTACCATAACTAGCATCTAATCTAGAATACTGAGGTTTAAATTCAAAATTATTGCCTCCCATAACAAGATCAAGATTGCCATCATTATTTACATCAATACAACTAATTCCGCATATACATGATAATTGAACTCTGCTAGGTAAAACTTTGATTGTAAATTTACCTCCTCCTTCGTTTATGGCAATCAACGATTCCATTGTATTTGCCGTTTTTACAATAGTATTGTCAAATACATCTTTAGGGAAAATTTCTTCTACCGTTCTTTTTGCATAATCGGATGCTTTTAGATTTTGCTTTTTTAAAGACACAATTTGGGCGGTTAATTCTCTTTTCTGGTGAAGTGGATAATCCTTTCCGTTAAAGCTTTGAGACGTTATTTGTTCTATACTTCCATTATTATCAAAATCATTAATCCAAAGTTTCATTGGGGCTGATTCTGTTGCCTTATAAGGAACGTTACTCCCTTGATTACCCAAAATAAGGTCAAAATCTCCATCATTATCTAAATCAGCAGAAGCAACAGTGCCCCACCAGCCTTTAAGATTATCAAGATTAGACACAAGTTTTGACAATCTTCGTCCAGAGTTTTTATAAAGATTTGGTGTTCCCCATTCTGAGACCGTCACTAAATCTTTCTTTAAATCACCATCTACATCTATCCAAATAGCATCTGTAATCATTCCTGCATTCTTAAGATCGTATGCCAATTTCTCTGTAGAATTTATAAACTTTCCGTTTCCTAAATTTTCTAAAAATAAATGATTAGGGTTAATTCCATATACCCCGACAACGCTTCTGGAACCAACAAAAACATCTACATCGCCATCATTATCAAAATCATATGGTGCTATAACAGAAATATTCTTAAAGCTTGAAGGGAGATTTTCATTTGATTTTGTGAATTTTCCCTTGCCATCATTTAAATATATTCGAGGTCTATAGGTATTCTCTTCGGTTATTTGATTACCTCCATTTCCTACCATCAAATCTAAATCTCCATCATTATCTGCATCAAAGAATGCCGCAGCAGTATCTTCTAACCTAGAATCTGCTTCAAATTCATTTTGACCAGATTTCATTAATTCTCCATCACCCCTATGAACGTATAAAACGGCAGGAGTATCTTTTGCTCCCCCAATAAAAATATCTTCATTGCCATCACCATTAACATCACCTACTGCCATTGCTGGGCCTTCCTGCGACAGCATTTTAGCGATGAGCCCTTCGTTATCAAAATCTTGATAATTATTTTCTTTGTGAGTGACTAATTCCTTTTCACTCAATTCTTGCAATAGAGTGTGTTTTAATTTCTTCTCTGGAATTTTATAGGTAAATATTGCATCTGTATGTTTTAAGGTAATTGTTTGATTTGATGAAATATTTGTAAGTTTTTCAATTTTATCATCTGGCCAAAGTACTTCCAATGAATCAATAACTTTAGTCGCTCCTAAACCAATTGCCATTGTATAATCCATGGAAGATTGAAAACCCCGTGAAGGCATTTCATCCTGTAAAATTATGTTCCCTTCATAAAACAATTTAACACGAGCTCCGATAGCAAATTTATTTTTATCTGCTCCTATCAGCTGTATTCTTATGTAATTATTATCCGCAAGTTCATTAGATTTATTTTTATAAACAAATGCTTGCATGTTTACATTGTTTACAACGAGATCTAAATCTCCATCGTTATCTAAATCTCCATAAGCGGCTCCATTAGAAAGACTTGGAATTTCTAAACCCCAATCTTTTGATGCATTTCTGAAGGTAATATCACCATTATTTTTATAAGCATAATTACTTTGTGGTTTTATTGGCATTTTGCTTATTATGGAGTCAATAGACTCCTTCTTACCCGTTAATGCCATTTTTTGAATAATTTCATTAGCTAAAAAATCAACAAAATCTAAGTCGGTTAAATCATGATTTACACCATTGGTAATGTAAATATCTCGTAACCCATCATTATCCATATCAAATAAGAGCCCAGCCCAACTCCAATCTGTTTTAGCTACCCCACTATGAAAAGCAACTTCTGAAAATGAACCATTTCCATTGTTCAATTGTAAAGTATTTTGAATATATTGTTGATAAAAATCTTTACTTTGTTTTAATTTAAAAATATTATATCCTTCAAATTCCATTACAGATTTTACTCTCTCATCTCCTTCAGGTAGCATATCTGTAATAAAAATATCATTTAAACCATCATTATTAATATCCGCGATATCAACCCCCATAGCAGACAAACATAAGTGGGCAGTCCAGCTTTTAATATCTTCTGTAAAGGTACCGTCCTGATTATTAATGTATAAGTAGTCTCTTTCGTAAAAATCATTCGAAACGTATATATCCGGATATAAATCATTATTAACATCACTTACCATAACTCCGAGACCAAAACCAATTAAACTTCCATAAATACCAGCTTCCTCACTGACATCAACAAATTTGCCTTCGTCATTTCTCAATAACATATCACCTACACCCCTAAAGATATCAGGCACACCATCCCAATCTTGAGCTCTAACATCTCTTTGCTCAGCATATCCTAAACTACTTACAGGGATATTACTATTATTTAAAATATAAGCATCTAAATCTCCATCTTTATCATAGTCAAAAAAAGAAGCATGAGTTGAAAAACCTGTTTTTGCTAAATTATAAATGGATGCTTGTTCTGTAAAAGTTAAATCCCCATTATTAATATAGAGGTCATTATCATGATTATTACCTTCCATATTACCCGCATTACTAACATAAATATCTAATAAACCATCGTTATTAATATCGGCCATTACTACGCCTGTAGACCAAGGTTTATTTCCTTCTACCCCTGCTGATTCTGAAATATCCTCAAACTTAAAGTCACCTTTATTGATGTAAAGCTTGTTTTTCTCCATATTCGCTGTTAAGTAAATATCTGGAAGCCCATCATTATTTACATCACCAATAGCCACACCACCGCCATTATAAAAATTACGGTATTTAAATATGTTAAAATTTTTTTGATTTTCTACTTTGTTAATGAAATCTATTCCTGTTTCACTAGGCGCTAACATTGAAAACAAGGTGTCTATATCTTCAGTTTCCTTAGGCTGCTCTTTTTCTTTTTCGTTGCAAGAAATTAAAAAAACAAAACTAATGAGTAGAAATGGTGCTCTTCTTAAGGTTTTAAATTTCATAAGGATATTAGGTTCAAAATCTCAAATTAACTGTACAAACATTTTTCGAATCGATTAATAAAAAAAATAACTAACTGAATGCGAAGTGTTTAAATAGCATATTATGCAATATAACAAACTAAAATTATAGACACCGGAAAGTATTTCAATTAATTTACAGGTTGTTATCTCTACTAATGCTTTTTTACTTCAAAACCCTCTAATCATTTAGAAAAGAAGGTATTGAAGAGCAAAATATATCCAAAAAATGCTTTTAAAGCTTTATCTGTTTCCTACTTCGCAAAGTAGACATAAATAGCAATTACAATAACACATATTGCCAATCCTACTTGATTTACATATTTATAAGGTGTAATAGAAACCTGATTAGTATATTCTAATACAAATGGTTCTTTTCTTGGATAGAAATATCCAATAACCAGCATAATAATTATATTCAACACAAACAAAATTGCCATATTATGCAAGAAATGAGGATAGGCTCCTGCTTCTATAAGTCTAAGTGCATCCACATCCGTAATTCCTGCTACTTCCGCTTTATCTAGAGCTGCTTTTACCATACTTGGCCCAACAACAAATTCACTAATAATGTATAATACTGAACCAGAAACAATACCAATCTTTGCAGCAATTGCAGGCACCCTTTTTGTAAGATAACCCACAACGATAATAGTAAATATTGGAATACTATAAATTCCGTTTATTTTCTGTAAATAATTAAATAAACTATCGGCATTAGCAATTAAAGGCGCTATAAACATTGCTGCTAATGCCAAACAAATCCCAAATATTTTACCATATTTTACAACAATATTTTCTGGTGCATCTGGATTAATGTGTTGCTTGTAAATATCAATTCCAAAAAGTGTCACAGAACTGTTTAAAACACTATTAAAAGAACTTAATATTGCTCCAAACAAAACAGCAGCAAAGAAACCTACTAAAGGTTTTGGTAGTACTGCTCGCACTAATTCTGGATATGCCATATCACTAGACGCTAATCCATTATCAAAATAGTGGTACGCTATCATACCTGGTAAGACCAAAATTAACGGACCCAATATTTTTAAAAATGAGGCTAATAGTAATCCTTTTTGACCTTCCGCAAGATTTTTGGCACCTAGCGCTCGTTGTATAATTTGTTGATTGGTTCCCCAATAAAATAATTGCACCAACATCATCCCTGTGAAGATTGTTGAAAAAGGAACTTCTTGCCCAGCATTTCCTGTAGAATCAAAACGTGCTGGATCTGAAGATATTAAAATATCTAATCCTCCTAACACACTACCGTCACCGATAGCCATTAATCCAAAAATAGGAATTAACATTCCCCCTATCAATAACCCAATCGCATTTATAGAATCTGAAACTACAACTGCTTTTAACCCGCCGAAAACAGCATAAACAGAACCAATTATTCCTATCCCCCAAATACACAGTACAAGGGCTGTTTTATCTGAAACACCTAAAAGCGTAGGTATATCAAACATACCACTAATCGCTACAGAACCGGAATAAAGGATAACGGGTAATAGAACTACAACGTAACCCGTTAAAAATAAGCCTGAGGTTATTGTTTTTGTTGTGGTATCAAATCGTTTTGCTAAAAACCCTGGTATAGTAGTTAATCCCCCTTTTAAATATCTAGGCAATAAAAAAATTGCAGTTATGACAATGGCTATTGCAGCTAATGTTTCCCAGGCCATAACAGATAATCCGTCTTTGTAAGCACTACCATTTAATCCTACAATCTGTTCTGTAGATAAATTAGTTAGTAATAAAGACCCTGCAATTACTCCTGCCGTTAAACTCCTTCCTCCCAAAAAATAACCATCAGATGATGATTCATCTGTCTTCCGCGTAGCAAAGTAAGATATGATAGCCACAAGTGCTGTAAACCCTACAAATGAAATAATTCCCAACATTTTTATTAAGTTTGATTATAATTGATAAATATATTGGAATTATTACAAATAATTGAATTTAGTAAGGGCTAAATCTTTTAATTCATTAACCATTTACGAATTCGATACAACTACAACGTTTTCTTAAGTCAAAAATTCAATTTAACAGGATTTTCACCATTTTATAAAAGCTATTTCGTTGCTTTGCATAATCTAGGTATATAATTTTTTAATACGTAAAAAATGAAACTTTTATCTTTCTTATATATTACCATCTTTTTGATTGGTTGTTCAAATTATGGACAATTAACTTTTGTTACTAAGCTACCTAAAGCCGTTAAAGAAAATTCGGGCATTGCATATTACAGTAATGAAAAAGCTTGGTTTATTGAAGATCACGGGAATGATGATGTTATATATCAAATTGATTTTAAGGGTAAACTTTTAAAAGAGCTCCGAGTAAAAAATGCTAAAAATCATGATTGGGAAGATTTAACTCACTCAAGATAAAAAAGGAAATCTCTACATTGGCGACATAGGCAACAATAATAATGATCGAAAAAATCTGGTTATTTACAAAGTCCCAAATCCAGAAATAGAGCCTGGTGATAAAATAGACGCTCAAAAAATTGAATTTTATTATCCTGAACAAAAAGCATTTCCTCCTGAAAACAACAATTTAGTGTATGATTCAGAAGCCTTGTTTCATTTTAACACTTCACTTTACATCATCACAAAAAATAGAACTAAACCGTTTTAACGGAAGAACATTTATTTATAAAATTCCAGATACCCCAGGAAAATACGCTGCGGAATTAGTAGGCGAATTTACACCTTGTGATACCGCTAGGGTTTGCCAAGTTACCTCAGCAACAATTTCTCCTGATGGGAAAAAATTAGTGATTTTAGGATATGGCTTTTTATGGATTTATTCCGATTTTAAAGGTGATGACTTTATTAAGGGTACGTTAAAAACTATAGATTTAGGTGCTACTACCCAAATAGAATCTGTATGCTTTAAAGATGACAACACCTTATTAATTTCTGATGAGGAACGTGCTAAAACAGGTCAAAATCTTTATTCCTATTCCTTAAAATAAGGGATATGCCTTAAAGAAATTTTAGAATCCAAAGCCTAAACCAAAGCTAAACCTTGGCCCATCTTTGCTATTAAAAAGAGCTAAATTTATTGAAATAAGATCTGCAGCGTTCAAGAAAAACCCACCTCCGTAAGAAGTATGCCAGGTATCTGACTCTATGGTAGGAATCCAAACTTTACCATAATCAAAACCCGCATAGAGCCCCATTGCTGTAGGTAAAATACTAGTTCTCATTTTCTTTAAACTAAAGCGAAGATCTGTGTTTTGATAGTAGGAAGATTTTCCTGTAAATCGTTGATTTCTGAAACCTCTAAGGCCATCTACTCCTCCAATACTAGCACCTTGATAAAATTCATAATCATTACCAACAATAAAGTGACCTTTCCATTTGGTAGCCAAAACCAGCCTTCCATTGGGTATTAATTTGTAATCAAAAGATAAACTTGGCACTACATAGGCAAACCCATTGTCTGTATCATTTAAATCTGTTTTATAACCAACTTTAAGCGCTGTTCCCATCCCTAAGGTAGGAAACGCTTGGTTGTCTCTATTTTGATATGTGTATTCTGCCTCCGTACCAATAAAGCTATTTCTAGTTTCTTCGCCATTGGCTTGGTAGAATTCATTGACAAACCTATCCGCTGTTTCTTCTACCTCGATAGACTCAATATTAAGCCCCGCTTTAAACTTAGCCCCTAGCCTACCCCTCCAAACTAAAGATGGGGCAAATTTTATAGTTTCTATACGTACTCTATTATAATCTAAACTAAAATCATCATCAAAATTTTCTGTATCATTCCCAAACCCAAAAAAGTTAATCGCAAAATTAGGGCTCGTAAATCGTGCCGCAACCTCTAAATTCCAGTTTTCGAAAATATGTGCAAATTCACCGTTATAGGCAACATCATAACCACTCGTTGCAAAAAAATATGACGCTGCAATATCATGTTTCTGAGTAAAAGGGTTTTGTCTAAATCCGTTGTACGTATATGTATTTTGGAACCCCATCTTAACACCATCATCAGGATTAAAACCAATAGTGGGTATAATCTGGTTTGTACTTGTTCTAATTTTTAAAGGCTGATACGTATTTACCGTATAATCATCCATCAACTTTACCTTAACACCTTTGACATTTTTAAGAGTATTTTTCTTACTCTTATAATCGTAAATACTAATATTACGTGATGTTTCTATATCGTATATATCATTATTCTGCCCGCCAATCAATCTTACTTTTATGGCATTATTCTTAACCCCCTTTACTTCAAATAAATCATCATCATCTAAACCGTATACCCAGATTTCTTTAGTGCTTTTTTTATTGAATACTTTTTCGAAAAATAACTTTTTCTTTTTGTCTCCTATATTTCTATAGGCTTTAATTTCGGTTTCATTTTCATTTATTCTATTGATCACAAACCAATCATCTTTATCAGTACCGGTAACTACTGCAAATTTATTTAAGATCGAAAAGTATTTTTCAGCGGTCTCTGTTATTGCAGCTAAACGTGCCAACAAAGTACTTTTTATTTCTGCCACTTTTTCATCTCTCACTTCTTCTGGAAAGGCTAATAGTGCTTCATCAATAACTGCTGGAGTAATATTCTTCTTAAGATAATTTGCTTGTTCTATCCAATCACTCTCCGTAGTTTCTGGTAATAAAGCCATATCTAAAACATAGGTTTTAGGAGATGAATTAAAGCCTCTAACGCTTCTAATTTCATCATTAAAGCCTTCCATTAATCGCAACCCAGGTATTATACGTGTTGCAATATTCATTAAAATACCATCTCCCATTTTAGAGAATACTTGATCTCTATCTCTAGGAACAGGTTTATAAACCACTTTTTTAGTGTCTTTATCCTTAAACTCCGCCCAACGCCATTGATCGGTATGCCTATCCCAATCTCCGATAGCCATGTCAAACAAACGAGCTCTAATATACACCTTGGTATCCACACTATATTTCTCGTCATCTCGCAAATCTTCCAACATAGAATCGGTACTTTTCAATTCATTGCTATACCCAAAACTCTTCAAATCTCCGTGTCCGTCTCCTGCATGCTCTTCAATCATATACAGTTCATCTCCGAATGTGTCATTGTATTCTTTTAAGGCAGACTGTTTTGGCACATAATAAAGTACGGGATTTGTGTGGTATAAATCTACCGCATCAGATAAGGTTGCTACCGCAAAAGGGGCAAATGGATGTGCTCCTGTATAAAAATCTTCTAATAATTTTTCTGTGTAGGTATCTTTCAAATCATCTACAATATACTGATCCTGAAATGCCATGGATTGAAGGTACAATTCGGCACTTTTACGAATAGCACGCATCACATATTCTTTGCCACTCTTATCTCGTAACCGCAATGATTTAGATTGATGTCCGCCACCCTTTCTAACGGGCTCTAAACCGCCAAACAACGTATCTAACCTAACCGTTGGAGCAGAAATTTCAGTACCATAATATTTGCGGTATTTTTCTCCCCATATTTTTTCATGCAACGTTGTCTTATCAACCTCTTCATCTGTATAAATTGATGACGTTACGGTAGCAGGAAAATTATCATCATATTTCTCTTCGTTTAAAACACGATCTCTTTTCAATACCTCAGTACCAAAAAGAAAATTTTCAGTCTCTTGATCATCCAAACCATAAAAACGAACTTTTGAAGACCCATCTTTATAGACTTCTAAAACGGAATACCCCATTTGTCCTGTAGAGAACACACTCCCATTCAACAATTTCGTATGCCCCTTTTTTGATCCGGAGCCACTTACAATCTGTGGTGTATTTTTCTCAACGATATACTGTAAAGTATGTTCATGACCCGATGCAAAGATCACTTTATCTGAAAACTGAGCTAAGGTGGTAATTCTATTCCGTAGCTCTCTGTACATTTTATTGTTGTTATCTTCAATAGAAGGCCCCGCTGTTTTTCGAAGCACATTAGCCACCGTACCAAGAACGGGTAATGGAATATTTTTGTTTGAGGGGTATAATTGTTGCTTCAAAGAAGATTGTCCGCCGTGAGAGCCGTAAGAAAACATAGGATGATGCAACGCAATTATAGTGGTACGTTCCCGATTATGCTTAATTACATCTTCTACTTCTAGCAAAAATTTATCGCGACTTTTAATATCACATTTATCATTGATATTTGGTCGTTTATCCCAATTGGTGAGGTACCACTCTGTATCTATTGCCACCACTACGATATCATCATTAATGTCTATCGTTTTAATAGGACAACCATTCTCTGGAAAAAAAACGTCTTCACTATCTAATTTCCCTTGTATGTATTCTTGTTCTCTTTTTAGCCCTACCAAACCTTCTGTATACCAATCGTGATTTCCGGGAATGAAAAATTTATTACCTTTAAAATTAGCTAAGGTTGCTATCTGCGCATTTAAATGACTAGCGGCCGTTTTATAGGCTAAAGTAGAGTCTACAGGATCTGGTAATCCTGCCGGATAAATATTATCTCCAAGAAAAATAGCCGTGCTATTTTTATCTGCCTTATTTAAGCGCTCTTTAAATGCTTTTAATACGGGGTTCATGCCTCCAATAGGTGATAAACCTGCATCTCCTATTAAATAAAAAGTATGCGAAACCTCTTTTGTTGTAGGTGTATCCTGTTTATCTACTATGTTTTTGTATTTGGCACGATAAGTAGCACATCCTGAAAAAAACAAAAGAATTACGATAAGAGTAAAATGTTTACGCATAGCAGCAAGTAAAGAGTTATAAAATTTGTAATTTGGACTTTTAATTATCATTCATATGAACGACATATTATCCAAAACCGAAGCGTATGCTACAGGACTACTAACCAAAGAATTAGATAGTAAGTTTCTGTACCATAACCTTAGACACACTCAAAGAGTCGTTAAAAGTACTAAAGAATTACTAAACTTCTATAATCTGAAGGATGAAGAAAGTAACGCAATCACTATTGCTGCTTGGCTTCATGATATTGGATACACAGTAAGTTCTACAGACCATGAAGAACATGGGGCTAAACTAGCCAAAGCATTTTTGGAGAAATTAAATTGTGACCCCCAACTTATTGAAACGGTCTGTGAGTTAATTTTAGCAACCAAAGTGGGCCATGATCCTAAAAATATTCACGAAGAAATAATAAAAGATGCAGATTGTTCACATTTTGCACAACGCAGTTACGTAGAGACTTCTGAACTTTTAAGGGATGAATTAGCACTATTGAAAATCGCTACTTTTACCAGAAAAGAATGGCGTAATAAAAATATAGAATTATTTAGAACACAACATCACTATTATACAGCATATGCCAAAGAAAATTGGCAACCAAAAAAAGACGAAAATTTAACACGCTTATTAAAGAAGAAAAAGAAAAACAGTAAGCTTGTTAAAAAAGAGGAATTAAAAGTTAGTTTAAAGAATAAAAGCCCTGAACGCGGCATTCAAACCATGTTTAGGGTAACCATGCGCAATCATTTAAAATTAAGTGATATTGCAGATACAAAAGCTAACATTTTGCTATCCGTAAATGCTATTATTATATCTCTGATATTAGCCAATTTGATTCCGAAGCTAGACAACCCCTCGAATGATTATTTGGTAATACCCGCTGCGATATTTGTAATTTTCAGTGTAACCTCTATGATCATGTCTGTATTGGCTACCCGACCAAATGTAACAAGTGGCGAATTTTCTAAAGAAGATGTAGAAAACAAAAAAGTAAACCTTTTATTCTTTGGTAATTTCCACAAAATGAAATTAGAGGAATACGAATGGGCCATTCAAGAATTAATAAAAGACCAAGAATACGTATATTCTTCCTTGACTAAGGATTTATATTTTCTAGGACTAGTATTGGATAAAAAATATAAACTTTTACGTTGGACCTATACAATTTTCATGATAGGCATGGTACTCTCTGTAATTGCTTTTTTCGTAGCCCTCAAATTCTACGGTCCTGAGCGTATTATAGAATTGCCAACCTAGTAGGATTCTTTTTCAGAGAACGTTTTACAATCAACCACCATTTTAATTAGTAGACGATTTTTAGCAAAGATCGCTCTGCGCTGTTTTTAGTTGAATTAAATATAATTTTCAATGGCAACCACTGGTGAAAAACTCAAAGAACGGATTAAAGAGCTCACATGCCTTTATGAGGTAACTTCAATCATTGTAAATTGTGATTACAACCAATTAGAAACGTCTTTAGAAGCAATAGTTGATTGCCTAAAAAAAGCCATGCGGTATGACCAATATGCTTTTGTATCCCTATCCTGTGACCAATACCATATTAGCTCAGACCAGAATATTCCGGAACTTGTATCCTTAAAATCCTCTATTAAAGTTTTTAATGAAGTAGATGGTCATATTATTGTAGGATACCCTAAAGACAACTACAGCTCTAGAGATTTTTTAAAAGAAGAACTTACCCTTTTAAAAAACGTAAGTCTCGCAATAGGAAATTTATTAGAAAAAAAACAAATACGAGAAAATGAACTTGCTATAAAAAGGCAAGTTGAACGAGCAGACAGGTTAAATATATTAGGAGAAATTACCGCAGGAATAGCACATGAATTAAACACTCCCCTCGCCAACATCTTAGGCTTTGCTGAGCTTTTGAGAAATAATATGACGGAAGAAAATGCTATTCGTGATTTAGATAAAATTGTAGATAGCGCTATTTTCTCAAGAGAAGTAGTTAAAAAACTAATGTTTTTCACTTGTGAGATGCCGCAACAAATGGCGGAGTTAACCATTAACCCTATCATAAAAAATGTACTAAATCTCTTAGACCCAAGCTTTAAAAAAAATAGAGTAAAATATATCCTTTCGTTTAATAATGATGCCATTCAATTAAAAGCAGATAGTATTCAGTTAACACAGGTACTATTTAATCTAATTATGAATGCCCTTTACTTTTCACCACCAAACGCTACCATTACCATTAAGGTTAAAGAATTGACCAACGACGTAAAAATTAGTATTTCAGATGAAGGTTCGGGGATTTCAAAAATCAATGAAGAAAAAATCTTTCAACCTTTCTTTACCACTAAACCTGTAGGTGAAGGTTCCGGTTTAGGTTTGAGTGTGGTGCATGGCATTGTAAAGAGCCATAAAGGTCAGATTGTTTACACTCCTAACACCCCAAAAGGAGCTACTTTTGTTGTTCATTTTCCAAAATTATAGTTATGGCGTTACTTAAAGAAAATGTTTTAATAGTTGATGATGATGTTAATATTTTAGAATTGCTACAACGTCAATTACAATTATTGGACTATCATGTTTACAAGGCAGTATCTGTACGTCAAGCGCTGTATATACTTAAAGACAGTGAAATAGACTTATTGATAACTGACATACAAATGCCAGAAGTTGATGGCTTAGAACTCCTAAAGTACACCTCAGAACATTATCCTAAAATCCCTAAATTAGTCATAACAGGTTATCCTTCTGTAGATGGTGCGTTGAATGTTATTAAATCTGGAGCTACAGATTATTTAACGAAACCTTTTACTAAAGACGAGCTTAAACATGCTGTAAAAAAGAGTCTAGAACATAAAACTACTGTTATTCCTGTTCGGAATACGAAACACTCCGAAGATTTAAATTCTGAAATGATAGGGAATTCTCCCTCATTTAAAAAAATTACCAACATTATCAATAGAGTTAAAGATAATAAGGCTACTGTATTGGTTCAAGGTGAAAGTGGTACCGGTAAAGAATTAGTTTCTAGAGCCATTCATTATTCTGGTAAATTTTCTCGCGAACCCTTTATTGCCGTAAACTGTGCTGCTATCCCCGAAAACTTATTAGAAGCAGAACTATTTGGGTATACAAAAGGAGCATTTACTGGCGCTAATGAAAATAGAAATGGATTTTTTCAAGCTTCAAATGGAGGTACATTGTTTTTAGACGAAATAGGAAACGCTTCATTAGCAGTGCAAGCCAAATTGCTAAGAGCTTTACAGGAAAAAGAAATAACGAAAGTAGGCTCTCAGAAAATAGAAAAAATAGATGTAAGAATTATTGCTGCTACCAATGAGAACCTATCTGCAATGATCTCTCAAAAACTATTCAGAGAAGATTTGTATTACCGACTTACCGTAGTCCAGATTGTAGTACCGCCTCTTAGAGATAGAAAAGAGGACATAGGAGTATTGGTTGATAAATTTATTCGCAAATATGGTATTGAATATAAAGACAAGTTCTTAAATATATCGAAGGAAGCATTAGCAATTCTTGAAAGATACTCTTGGCCAGGAAATATTAGAGAACTTGAGAATGTTATCCAAAATGCAGTAATAATGAGTGATCGCATAATTGATGTTGAACATCTTCCTGAAAATTTAAAATTTAAAATTAAATTCCCTAAAACCTCGCTTAAACCATTGGCTGAGATAGAAAAAGAATACATTCAAAAAGTATTGCTTGCTACAAATAACAACAAAACTAAGGCTGCGGAAATTCTTCAAATAGACCGTAAAACTTTACGTGAAAAGTTAAAATAAGTTCCGATACAAAAATACCCAAGTGATACTTTTCTACCCAATCCCTTGTACATGCTAAATTTCAAATTTTACACCTAAGTAATTGATTCTAAAATAATTAACTTTTTAAATTGAATTGCTATTTTTTCTTGGCATATAACTTGCCTATTGGTCTTTGTATTCATATTTGAAAATGTTGCTAACATAAGACTATGAATTTTTAGGTTTTAAACTAAAAGTTTAAAACCACCATCATAATCGTGGTTGATTGATGATATCTACTTGGCTTTCTATATCCTAGATGTAATATCTAATGAAAGTCAGGTAGATTATTAAAACAAAAAAATAGTAATCGCTTATGGAAAATTATAGCAATAGTATTTGTTCTACCTGTACACATCAAAAATATTGTGTGCTTACTCTTAATCATAAAAATATAAGTTCTTGTGATGAATATGAGCATTTTACAGAACGTCTAAATTTTAATAAATCTGCTATTAAACGTATTCAAACACAAGGGTATTAGTCTAAAATAATAAACAATGATTGTAAAAGAAAAAGAAGTAAAGGCTACAAAACAGGGCATGTTAGACAATGTAATGCGCCAGTTTAATAATGCCGCAGACATTATAGATTTGAACTCAAATATTAGAAAAATTCTAGAAATTACAAATAATGAATTGGTGGTGCATTTTCCTGTAAAAATGGACAGTGGAGAAGTGGAAGTTTTCACAGGGTACCGTGTACAACACAATAACGCTTTAGGTCCTTATAAAGGCGGGTTACGTTATCATCCTACTGTGGATATTGATGCCGCTAGAGCTCTTGCTATGTGGATGACGTGGAAAACATCGCTTGCCGGATTACCCTACGGTGGCGCAAAGGGAGGTATACAACTAGACCCTTCAAAATATTCCATTTCCGAATTGGAACGAATAACAAGAAGGTTTACGTATGCTTTAGGCGATAATATAGGGCCCGAATTAGACATTCCTGCACCAGATGTAAATACTAATCCGCAAACCATGGCTTGGATTCTAGACACGTACATGTCTACTAAATCTCCTTCCGAACGTTCAAAAAACATGCACGTAGTAACAGGCAAACCTTTGGGCGCTGGTGGTTCTGAGGGAAGAGATCGCGCCACAGGATATGGAGTGTTCTTGAATATCAAATTTTGGGCATTAGATAAAAAAATAAGCTTAAAAGACAAGAAATTTATTGTTCAAGGTTTTGGAAACGTAGGGTATTGGACTGCTCATTTTTTGGAAAAAGAAGGCGCTAAATTAGTAGCTGTTCAAGACCAATTTGGCTGTATTACTAATGAGAACGGAATTCCGGTAGAAAACCTTTTTGAATATACCAAAGCAAATAAAGGGAGTATTCTAGGATTCGCAAACACAACGCCCATTGCAAATAAAGATTTCTTTAGTACCGACTGTGATATTTGCATACCAGCAGCATTAGGAAATCAAATTACTGAAGAAAACGCTCCTTTAATAAAGGCTTATTTAATTGCGGAAGGTGCAAATGGCCCAACAGATGTAAATGCCGAAACAATATTATTAAAAAAAGGAACTGATATTATCCCTGATATTCTATGCAACTCTGGAGGAGTTATTTGCAGTTATTTTGAATGGCTTCAAAACAGAAATGGAGAAATATGGCACCTCAACGAGGTCTTAGAAAAACTAGAGAAAAAACTAGAAGAGTCCTTTAGAAAAGTAATTGAAACATCAAAAAAGAGAGGTGTAGATATGAGGACAGCAGCTTTTATTATTGCCATTGAACGATTAGAGCTTGCTTATGTACAAAGAGGAATTTTTCCTTAATAGCGCGTGCTATTAAAATAAAATGAGGCAAAATGAAATACGGAACTATAACAATTGAGAAAAAAGAATACGTTATGCTAAAACGGTTCTTACACTTATCTGGTTATCACAGAGATATTACTTTTAAAAAATCAATAAAAAAACTTTCAGAGGAACTTAGTTTTGCGAAGGTTTGTGACCATGAAGACATGCCCAAGGATGTTATTCGCTTTAATTCTGTCATCACAATAACTGCAAGTAATGGTTGGAGTAAAGAATTTCAGTTAGTAACCCCAAAAGATAGTGACCTTAAAAATAATAAAGTTTCTATTCTCACTCCAATGGGAGCTGCTGTTATTGGTTATGCTGAAGGGGATACCATCTTATGGGAATTTCCTAGTGGTGAACAGCAGTTAACTGTTTCTAAGGTGGAACAGAAGAATAGCCAAATTGATATTAATGTTTTATTATAAAAAAGTAATGAGAACATTCAACCTAACAGAATCGGACACAACAATCCTGCTAAAAAAAGATAAAGCAGAAATTGAAAATTGGATAGCACACTTAGAATTTATCAATTCAGAGTTAGAATATTTCACTGAAATTGAGCAAAAAATTCTAAAGGAAAATTCAATAAATCAATTGATTCAGACTTTAAAAAGAGGCAACACTTTAAAATTAGGCATCTTGTACCGCTGTGAAAGCAATATGTCTAAAATTAAAGAATGTGACAATATGCAATGCGATGCTTATTATTTAAATAATCATGAAAAAAATAGAGCATCATATATGGAGCACATGAAATTGTGCAATGCTCTAAAAATTAAAATTTATGATAGTTTACTTAAGTTCAAAGTCACGTAAGTAGCTTATATCTTGAGTTCGTCTATAAGATCTTCGTAGGTGTACATCTTTTCTTGGTTTGCATCTACGGCATCTTTAACAGAATACATGATATCTGCTCTAATCGCTTTTAACCCTGCAACACCTTGAAGGCCTTCTAACTCAACTATTTCAAGCTTACCGCTAAAATATCCTTTAGATTTTAAGAATTTTATATACCGAAGATATTCTAACTCATCACTTTTTTGGGCGTATACTATAACCATTTTACCGGGTTCTGTTATACGCTTGCTTGTTCCTTTTATATATGACTTATCAATTCGTTTTTTAATAATTTCATATCTGGCATTATAGGTGCCATCAACATCAAATCGTTTTTCATCCATTCTAAAGCGAATAGACAATGAAGTATTATACACCAACATCAATGACGCTACATCAAGGGGCACAGAAAGTTCTGGCTTTAAGTTATAGTGCTTGTTTTCCATTTCACACATGATTTGCAATTGCCACAATCTTAGATTACTTAAGTAAAGTGAATCAAACTCTTGATCACCAACAATAGAAGCTCCTATATACATATTATGCTCTACACCATCAGTTTTATAGCGCTCAAAATAATGCGGAAACATTGCTTGTGCATCTTTCTGTTTTTTATCAATAACAGACGAAAGCTTTTTATTAATCATCATGACACTTTCATCATAATTTCTACGATGATCATAGTATGATTTTGTCCCCATATCTATACTAGCCTCATAAGCGATAATCATATGAAGCAACTCGGTATCCTTCTTTTTTAAATGCTCAAAAACGGGTACTATTTCATTCTGAACGAAGTTGAAAACCGCTTGTTCACTATTTGTATTTAACAGCTCTTTTACCTCATCAATGTAATTGTTAATCCTAAACATTAACTCTTCATAAATGGGTAACTTATTTATTTGCCAAGCAGCATCTAACACTTTGTTGATTTCTGATAACTGTATCATAATATCGCGTTGAATCGCTGTATTTCTAGCTAAAGAAGAATCTTTTATATCTATTTGCCCGTAAAGTGGATATACATCTTTAAAAACAATTTCTTTGAAAGAAGGCTGTCTGTCTTCTAACCCATCTATAATAAAACGCTTAGCTTCCTCTTTAAATTTCCAATAAACAGAAGAATGTACTGAGGTACACTCATTTTGAATTACAGCATCTATTCTATTTTCTTCCTCAGACATAGAGCGCAATACCCCTGTAACAATAAAAGGCATGATATCTTCTAACTTATTAGCGTTTACACTATTAAGTCCGTTTTTCTGCATAGACACCAATTCTAAAACTCCCAATAAATTTCCTTTGGAAGCAATTGGAGCAAAAATCACGCTTTTAATGCCTTGGGCTTTTAACGTTTTGTATGGCATAATGCCACCAGAGAGTTCAAAATATTTATCGACATCGGAAATTGAAAAATACCCATTTTCATTTAAAAGTTTTTTATACGAAGACTGACAAAGTGCTTCTGAACAAGCTTCTAAATCCTTATCATGAAGTATAAAACTTTCCATTCCTATACCAAAAACTTTTTCAAATTGGTCTTTTTTGGGATTGTAGGTTACAAAACCAGCGCGTATATCAGAAATACTAAAGAACGACCTAAAAGTTTCTTGCAAGTTGAGCATAAAACTCTCACTACCTCTTTTATCATTAGCAATTAAGCTAGATTTTATTTCTGAAATTGCATGTTCATTGGTAACATCAAACATGGAAGAGATTACAAAACCCTTACCAATAAAACTTTGTGGTGGAAATTTCTCTTGCCATAATGCTAGATTATCAAAATTCTCTAAAAGCTCATCGATATCTTCATTGGTTAATTCTTTCGACATAGTTGTCGGAAGAATCTCCATAAAATCGGCATTATATAAAATACGATAATGACGCATTACCCCGTTTTTATCAGGAATATCGTAGAAAAAAGGTCTTTTAAAATCTATCGTTTGCCCATAATGCGCACTTAATATTACAGTACACATTAACACGTAAAGATGATGATCTGGCAAATCGCGCATATGGGGTAAAAATTCTTTTCCTCCTGCATCTTCAAGAATTTGGGTAAAGCGTTCTGATGAATTAAAAACAATATTATCAAAAGGCAATGATGCCGTTTTAATTTCATTGGCAGTTAAAACTTCAGAAAATGCGTCTTGCAGAATAATCTTAATAACATCTTTATGTTTTTCTAACAACGAAATATCTGTAAAACCCTCTCGTAGTTCTGGATAAGGTGCCTGCGCTGCTAATATATGTTTAGCTTTACTAGCGAGATAAGTGTCTTCACTTTGGGCCATAACATCATATTGCTTTAATATCTCATTAAAACTAATCATCTGACTAAGTGGTGATTGCAACTTATCTATCATATCTTCATTGGTCGTTATCAAGACCACAAAATTACAAAAGAAAATCTAGAATTTTAGGAATTCAATTTGTTTAGATACCTTAGTTTTTTCGATATGCATTTAAATTTAAAATATGTCTTCGAGTACCAGACTTTCTAGAGCTTACAAAAATGCCAAATTGGTACCGTTTGACGATGACTCTAAATTTATATTGTTTAGTGACTGTCATCGTGGAGATAACAGTTTTGCTGATGATTTTGCGAATAACCGAAACATCTACTACCACGCTTTACAGTATTATTTTAAAGAAAATTTTGAATATTTTGAACTAGGAGACGGGGATGAGTTATGGGAGAATACTAACTTTGAATCTATCTTTAATGCGCACAAAAATGTTTTTAAACTACTGCGTGAATTTCATATTAGAGGCAGATTGCATATGATTTGGGGTAATCACGATATGGTTTATAAGAGTGATGCGTATGTAAAACAACAATTGAGTAGTTATTTTGAGCCTATTGAAGGTTGTGAAAAAGAACTTTTTCAAGATATTACTTACAATGAAGCTATTGTTTTAAAGCATAGAAATACAAATCAAGAAGTATTTTTAACACATGGTCATCAAGCAGATTGGTGGAATTATACCTTTTGGCGTTGTGGCAGGTTTTTGGTCCGTGTATTATGGAAGCCGTTACAAGTTTGGGGCATTGCAGATCCCACGAGCCCAGCTAAGAATTATACAGAGCTTATTAAAATTGAGCGCCGTATAAAAAAATGGATTGTAAAAAATAATCTGCTCGTTACGATCGTAGGACATACTCACAGACCACGGTTTCCTGAACCTAAAGACATTCCATTTTTTAACGATGGTAGCTGTGTACACCCACGAAGTATTACAGGATTAGAGATTGAAAACGGTAAGATTTCCTTGATAAAATGGCATATCTCCACGACAGAAGATGGTACCTTAAAAGTTGTGCGCGTATTGCTGGAAGGACCTCAGAAATTAAGTGATTATAAGAATTAAATCTAATTAATAATTGTGCCGCTTTTTAGAAACTCCACATCTTGTTTCTCACCGTCCTTGCTTATTTCAACATCATAGAAAAATCCTTTTTGATAATGAGATACCTCCTCTATCTCAACAATCTTATAGGCTTCGTATGTTGTATCTAATATATCTTGGATAACTTCCGGCAAGTCGTTCTTATCTATATTATTTTCTGTTTCTATCCAATCCCCATTTGGACTAAAATCAGCTCTGTAATGAATGCCCTCTTTTTTAAAACTAGCCTCAAAATTATCATTTTTATCGGTTACCCAATCAGGGTCATTCTCGTTGGGATATTTTGCCTTAAAATTTTCTTTTACAGCTTTTGGCACCTTCTCATCTTGGTATTGACAACTCATATACGTTACCGAAATAAATAATATCAAAAAAAATAAACAGGTTCTCATAGGTTTTTTTTTATATTCTCTACTGCGAAGAAACTAAATAGTAAAACCAAGGTTTAACTTTAAAAAAAGGAATACTAGCTCAAAAGCTATCGAACTAAAAAAGATAACCTGTAGACTTATATCTTTGCCCCAAAACTATTTTAAACGTTCAATACCATTGAGAGGCGTCTCTAATCCTTAAGTTTTTTAACTTAAAAACCAATCATTACACTATGCATGCATCTTTTAGAAAAAACACTTGTCGTTATTCGAGTGTTACTCACTTACTAGCGTACCTAATTTTTATACTCCTATTAAATGGATGCGCTACCTTTAAAATGCAAGAAAGCAAAACTCTTAAAGCTGCTAACTCTAGTGCTAAAACGCCCATTCACACTTTTTATCTTGCAGGTGGTTTTGGAGACTACACCAACAATCAAAACAAAAGTGCAGCTACACTTTTAAAAAAGCAACTGAATGCTGCTGATAAAAATTCTACCCTTCTTTTTACAGGTGATAATATATCCGCAACTAAAAATAATTGGAATACCGATCAAGAATTGGTAGAAGAACAAATTGCATTAACGGAAAATTTTAAAGGCAAAACCATTTTTATGCCTGGTGTTAATGAATGGAAAAGCTACAATACTCGCGATGTTGAAAAAGTAGAAAAATATTTAGATGCTATAGATTCTGATGCTTTAAAATTCTTCCCTAAAAATGCTTGCCCTATTGAGCAAATAGTTATTAATGCTGATTTAGATTTAATTTTAATTGACTCTAAATGGTTTACAGGCAATTGGTCTAGATTGGAAAATATAAATAAAAAATGTACTGACATCAATACGCGTATGCGTTTTGCTGAAGAATTAGAGGGTTACATTAATGATGGCCAGGGTAAAAATATTGTGATTGCCATGCATCAGCCTATTTTTAGCAATGGGGAATTTGCGGGTAAAAAATCTTTTAAGTCCCATATGACGCCAGTTCCTGTTGTTGGCACCGTAATAAATACCGTCTTAGATTTGGGTGCTTTTTCATCAGATCGTTTAAATGCAAGACCTTATGAATTTTTAAGGATATTGGTTAGCTCATTAGCAAAAGCCTCCGATAGAATAACCGTTGTTTCTGGCCACGAAGAGAGTCTACAATACCTTGCAGGTGGCGGAATTCATCAAATAATTAGTGGGTCATTGAGTCAAAAATCAGCTACAAAACGAGCTGAAGATAACTTAAGTACTATTGGAGGCACTTTAGATTTTGAGGGTAAATTTACGTATGGAAAAAGAGGATTCGCCAAACTTGTGTACTATGATGATGGCTCGTCTGATGTAACGTTCACTACTGAAGATAACGAAGAAAAAAATATTGCATTACTACCTAAAATACAAAAGGATACTGTTTCCGAAATATTCCTTAAAAACAATGCAAAAACTATAAAGACTACTATTCTAAAAAATCCAGACGCTGTAGACAAAACAGCGTTTTATACTTTTCTATGGGGAGAACGGTATCGTTCTTATTTTACGACACCAGTTACCGCAAAAATTGCATATCTAGATACTCTTTACGGCGGATTGAAAGTTCTTAAAGAAGGAGGCGGACATCAATCATTCTCTTTAAGACTTGCTGATAGTAACGGCAAGGAATACAATATGCGTTCTTTAAGAAAAAATGCCTTAAAATATTTAAAATTTAAGATAAAAGGCGTTGCGTATAATGAAGATGATTATAAAAACACGTTGACGGAAGAAACTATTTCAGATTTCTTTACCACCGCTCATCCCTACATGCAATTAGTGATTAACCCTTTGGCTAAAGCTATTGCAGTAAACCACGCAAGTCCTGAATTGTTTTACATTCCAAAACAAGAAACTTTAGGAGATTTAAATAATGAGTTTGGAAATGAACTTTATTTTATAGAGGAGCGACCTTCTGACGAACAATTAAATTATAAGGGGTACCGAAGAGAAATTAATGAATCGGGAGCGATAAAAGATTTTGAAAGCACAACGGATATGCTTGAAAAAATTAAAAAGGATGAATCGTATACGGTAGACCAAAAATCTTATATAAGAGCTCGTATTTTTGATATGCTAATTGGAGATTGGGACCGGCACCAAGATCAGTGGCGTTGGGTAGAATATGAGACTAATGATGGAAATAAAGAATTTCAAGCCGTTCCAAGAGATCGCGATAATGCATTTCCTAAATTTGACGGCAAAGCTTTAAAGGTTATAAAATTATTTGCACCTCAGAGTCGCATGTGGCAATCTTATGACGCTGATATTCAAGACGTGAAATGGTTAAACAACAATGGAAACAGCCTAGATAGGGCTATTTTAACCAAATATGATGCTAAGATTTGGGAAGAAGAAGCCCAATTTATTCAAGACAACTTAACTGCGTCTAAGATTGATGCAGCTTTTAACAATTTGCCGGAAGAAGTTAAAGATTCTACTGCCGTAGAAATCAGAGACAACCTAAAATTGCGGCTAATGACCCTAAAGCAAGATGCTAAAGCTTATAGTAAGTATTTAGATAAAATGGTTTCATTACACGGTACTGAAAAAGATGATAAATTTGAAATTACAAGGCTACCAAACGGCGAAACAAAGGTTGTTATTAAAAGAATACTTTCTGATGAGGAAAATCCTATAATATTCGAGCGCACATTTAATAAAAAAGACACTAAAGAATTATGGATATACGGCTTGGGTGATGATGATGTTTTTGAAGTTACCGGAGAGGATAGCAAATCTATTTTTATACGATTTATAGGTGGCTATGGAGATGATACCTTTAATATCAAAAATAAAAAGAATTTAAAAGTCTATGATTGGAAACATGAAACTAGCATTTTTGAAGGAGAGAACCCTAAAAAACAAATGACGCGTATTTATGATACAAACATGTACCATTGGCGCTATTTTGAAGAAAACACCAACATGCTTATTCCTAATCTAGGATTTAGAACAGATGACGGACTTTATCTAGGTGCTACAAACGTATATACCAACAAAGGCTTTAATCGTGGTGATTTTAGACAAAAACACACAGTTGTTGCTAATTATTATTTTGGCTTTAAAGCACTTGAATTAGGCTATTATGGTGTGTTTGCTAATATATTTCCTAAGTGGAATCTAGAAATTAGCGCCTACCACTCCACTGATCGGTTTTCAAATAACTTTTTTGGGGTAGGAAATGAAACTACGAATTTAGATGATGATTTAGGTAAAGATTTTAACAGAGCCAGAATTGAAAAAACAAGAATTGATGCAGGTATAGCATATCACACGCTAAAGATTAAAGGTGTTTATGAATCTTTTGAAGTCATTGAGCAAAACAACCGTTTCTTTAATTCCAATAATTTTTCGCCAGAATTATTTGATAACCAAAGATATTTAGGACTAGAAACCGAAGCTTATTATGATAATGATGATGCTAAAGATTTTCCAACAAGATCTATTATGTTTGGGCTAAATGCGGGATATAAAGCAAACTTGCAAATAATTGATAACCAATTTGGGTATTTAAAATTTAAAGCAGGTATTACTCATAAACTTATCTCCTCTGGAGATTTGGTGTTTAACACAAAAGCAGAAGTAAATACTACTTTCGGGGATACCTACTTTTTTTACAACCTACCTTCTATAGGAGGTAGAAACGGATTAAGAGGTTTTAGAGACGAACGTTTTTCCGGTAAAACTTATTTCTACCAAACTACAGATCTTCGTCTTCGAATTAAAAAATATATGACCGCAGTGGCCCCTGTTACTATTGGCGCCTATGGCGGATTTGACTACGGTCGTGTTTGGAACAAAGATGAAAATTCTAACTTATGGCACACCTCCAAAGGTTTAGGCGTATGGGCAAGTGCTTATAATTTTTTAACTATAAATGTGGGGTATTTTAATTCTGTTGAGGGCAACATAGTACAGTTTAAATTTGGCTTCGATTTTTAGGCAAATGCATTTAAGTTTTAAATAGGCGCTGATTTTGACTAATTTAGCACCCATTTAAAAACATAACCATGTTCAAAAAATCCATTACGCTTATTGTTATTTGTTTCTCGTTAACGTCTTGTTGGAAAGACAAAAGTCCAGAAGATTTAATCCGATTAAAAGAAAAATTCAAATCACAAGTATCCTCTTTTGAAAATAAGAAAGAAAATGCTAATAAGATTGTTACTTCTGGATTAGCATCTCTTAACGCTTTAAAGAGCGCTTTAGAAGACACTAAAAATGAAGATAAAGAATTTGCTAAAGTTTATGGTGATTGGGAAAAAGTAAACAAACGTGTTGAAAAACTCAATAAAGAATACGAAGATTTAAAAACCAAAGCGTCTAATCTTTTCACGGCTATGGATACCCAAACCAATAGTTTAAGTGATGAGACTAGCAAGAAAACTTTATTAAAAGCCATCAATAAAGCAAGAACAAAATACAACGGTACACTTGCGAACACTTCTAAAGCTATTGAGAAGTTGCGCTTATTGCATGGTGATGCCGTTGAGGTAGTAAAGGCATTAGAAGTTGCTGCTGCTTTAAATTCTTTTGATAATATCAATGATCAAATGAAAAGTATTGAGGGTCGTGTTGACGGTATCATGCAAGAGCTAAACGTGGCTGTCGTAGAAAGCAAAAAGCTTTACGAAAAGAAAATTACGGAATTAGAAGACAAATAATGAACTTAAGATGAGGCTACTCATCTAATTTAACAACAATTTTAAATTCATTGGCAGGGTATTTGCTAAATTTACTATGAGCTAAAGACTATATTGAGCTATGAGGCAGTTTCTGATTTTTTTATTTTGTGGTTTACTTTTTCAAGTAGGTTTCTCCCAAGAAGGAGTTTCTAAGGCGCAGCCCTTGAAAATAGAAAGCAAAACTCCAAGTGATTTAAAACTAACTCCAGAGAAGAAAACCAACCTGTCTTTAAATATGCCTAACTTGTTAGATAAGCCAGAAGACTACGACATGAAGGATTCTTCAAAGGCTAATATTTCTATGCTCCCGAACAAAGAATTGGTACAAGCTGGAAAAGACTTAAAATTGAATCCAAAATTTGGTGAAAACTCAGGTCAAAGTCAGGGTAAGCATTTCCCTAATATGTATTTAGGCGATATTAAAAATAATGGAAAATTTATAGGAATTGTCTGCCGTGACCATGAATATGTAGATGGAGATTTGGTTAGTATTTCTGTAAACGGAGAAGTTGTAGATCCTAAGTTATTTTTAACAGGAGCTTTTAAAGGAGTAAATGTAGATCTTAAGCAAGGTTTTAACCGGATAGAATTTAAAGCGCTAAATGAAGGTTCTTCCAGCCCAAATACCGCGCAAATTAATGTTTACGATGATCAGGGCAAACTACTTTATGCCAATCAATGGAATTTATCTGCAGGTAGCGTTGCTACTTTTATTGTTACTAAAGATTAGGTTTTTCTAACTTTTATCTCCTCATTTTTAATCTCATTATTTAATATATTTACAGTCTCAAATTAGATACTAATTTTCATGGCTAATAAAAAATACACCATCGCTGTTCTTCAATTAAATTTGAACAACACTCCAGAAGAGAATAGAAAGAAATGCTTAGATTGGATTCGTAAAGCTGCTGAAAAAGGAGCCGAAGTTATTTCGCTTCCAGAATTATATAGTAGTCATTATTTCTGCCAGAGTGAAGATGTTAGTAATTTTGAATTAGCAGAACCTTTAGGTGCTATTTCATTTACAGCTTTCAGCGAGTTGGCTAAGGAACTTAAAGTTGCTTTGATTATCCCTTTTTTCGAAAAAAGAATGTCGGGCATCTATCATAACAGTGCTTACATAATTGATACAGATGGTTCTCAAGCCGGATTGTATCGTAAAATGCATATTCCAGACGATCCACATTTTTATGAGAAATTCTATTTTACCCCTGGTGATTTAGGTTTTAAATCAACCCCTACTAAAAAAGGAAATATAGGAACATTAATTTGTTGGGATCAGTGGTACCCTGAAGCAGCAAGGCTTACGGCTTTGAAAGGCGCAGATGTAATTTTTTATCCAACAGCAATTGGATGGCACCCATCAGAAAAAGAACAGTACGGTGAAAACCAATATGGCGCTTGGATGAATGTTATGAAAGGTCATGCCGTAGCAAATGGTATTTACGTTGCTGCTGCTAATCGCATTGGTTTAGAACAATATTTACCAGGTACTGATGGTATTCAATTCTGGGGTAATTCTTTCATTTGCGGCCCACAAGGCGAAATTTTAGCACAAGCATCTTCCGACAAAGAAGAAATTTTATTAGCTGAAGTAGATTTAGAGCTACAAGAGAATGTTCGCCAAAATTGGCCATTTTTCCGTGACAGACGTATTGATGCTTTTGGAGATATTACTAAACGCGCTTTAGATTAATACTATGGCTGCAAGAAGATTTCCCGCAGAATGGGAGAAACAAGAAGGTATTTTATTATGTTTTCCACATAACGGAAATGACTGGCCAGGAAAATATGCTGCCATTCAGTGGGCTTTTGTAGAGTACATTAAAAAAATAGCTGAACAAGAAACTGTTTTTTTGGTGGTTGCTACCGATAATTTAAAAATAAAGGTGACTGAAATGCTAGAAATGGCAACGGTAAACCTTAAAAATATTTCATTTATTATAAAAAAAACTAATCGCAGTTGGATGCGTGACTCTGGACCTATTATTGTTGAAAACAACGGCAAAAGAGAAGCTCTTAATTTCAATTTTAACGGTTGGGCAAAATATAAAAACTGGCAATTAGACAAACATGTTCCGGATACGGTAGCGGCACATTTAAAAATTCCAGTGAACAATGTTACTTATAAAGGAAAAAATGTAGTTTTAGAAGGCGGAGCTTTAGAGGTGAACGGTTCTGGCACCCTTATAACTTCCGAAGAGTGTTTATTAGATCCGGAAATTCAAGTTAGGAATGCTGGCTTTACTAAAAAAGATTACGAAGCTATTTTTCTAGAATATTTTGGCGTGACTAATACCATTTGGTTAAAAGATGGTATTATTGGTGATGACACACATGGTCATATTGATGATTTATGCCGCTTTGTATCTAAAAATACAGTTGTAACCGTCGTAGAAGACAACCGAAAAGACAAAAACTATCACCCACTCCAAGAGAATTTAAAACGTTTGCACGACGCAAAACTTGAGGATGGTTCAAAATTGAATGTGGTTGAATTGCCCATGCCAAGCCCCATAATATTTGATGGTTTGCAATTACCTGCAAGTTATGCTAACTTCTTAATTATAAACAAAACGGTTTTAGTTCCAACTTTTAACGATGCAAAAGACCACATTGCACTTACTATTTTAGCAGACTGTTTTCCAGACCGCAAAGTGATTGGGATTAGTTGTATTGATTTTATTTGGGGTTTTGGCACGTTGCATTGTTTGAGCCAGCAAATACCAAAATAATAATCGCTTATACCTTATTGAAAACCCAAAATAACGCATGGCTTCCCTTTTTCTTTATTTCTTGCGTTGATTTAAATTCATAATCTTAATTGGTTGCCTCAATTAGAAAATGCTCTTATCCATGGAATTATTCTTATTTTTATTAGAATAAACTATAGGCATGATTAATGAAGTCGATTAATTTAAATTTTAAGCTAATTATTATTTGGTGTATAATTTTATGTAGCTATGGCTGTGCTCCTAAAATTGCTCCATTACAGGAAATAACAAAAGAAACTTCTTTATTAGATAAAATAATAGAAAGAGATACCCTCAAGGTAGGGACAACGGCTGATTTTTTGCCTTTCACTTATACCAATCCTGAAACTTCTAATTACCAAGGCATAGATATTGAACTTGCCAAAGACCTAGCAAAATCACTAAATGTAAATCTTCTGATTGTTAAAACTAGTTGGCCAACATTACTTGCTGATTTAGAAAATGGGTCATATGATATTGGCATGAGCGGTATTACCATAAATTTAAAGCGACAACAACAGGCTTTTTTCAGCTACCCTATGCGCTCTAGTGGCAAGGCAGCTATAGCAAGAACTGAGGACCAAGAAAAATACACTACCATTGATGCTATTAATACTCCAGAAGTACGTGTGATTTTTAATCCAGGAGGCACAAACGAAACTTTTGCCAGAGACAATTTCCCTAAAGCTCAACTTATTTTGAATGAAGACAATTTGAGCATTTTTCAAAAAATTGCTGATGGCGAAGTAGATGTAATGGTTACTGACGCTATAGAAACTCTTGTACAGGAACGAATTCACTCAGAACTAAAAGCAATTAACCCAGATAGTCCATTCAATTTTTTTGAAATGGCGTATTTATTACCTAGAGATGTTGTATTCCAAGCCTACATAAATCAATGGTTAAATCTGAGGCAAAAAGATGGTACCTACGATACTATTTTCAAATCTGAACTTGAGAAGATACCCTATCTAAATAAAACCCATTCTCCGAGATAAAATGAATTTTGTATTATTCTTTTATAACACAGCTCATTTTCCTTGCTCCATTAAATTGGAATACTTTTGCGAAGCTGGGATTTTAAATATTCCGTTTATTCATTATCCTATTTTTGGGTGGTAATTAAATTTTTAAAAAAACATAAACCGACTACTTTCAATTGATGCTTTTGTATCTGGAGATACACTTTCTAAATATAGTCCAGACCTTTCCTTTGTTGCAGAATAATTATATTAAACATATGTTTTATATGTTGTATTTTAAACTTTTATTGTACATTTGTTGTACAATAATTTTTTACAAAAAAAGCCTACAGTATATTGCAGACTTTTATTTTTTTACTTAAATCTTCTTATTTCACTAAGAAGATTGGTAAATACTAAAAATAATATTATCCATGTTTCCATAGCTCTAGTGGGTGAAGAAAAAGGATTAATCACAAAAGAGCTAGAGTTATGACCTCTGGCTTTTTTCATTTCAGTTCCCTTCGCATACTGAAATGTGATCTGTTCAATACACAAACCCTAATGATTTGTTGAACATTAAAAGCATGCAGCCAATAATTGATATACCAATCATTCTCGCTCGCCCCTGGTTATCTAGTAACCATTATACAAAGGTCTGTAATATCTTGTGCTTTTTCACTATATCAGTATTTTGTTTTTCCACATTTAATAAACAATTCCTTAATAAAATTTTAAACAGACTTATAATCAACGCGTTAACACCCCTATTTAAAGTCGTAAATGAAGTGGTGTTATTTTTATAATTTTTACACAAAAAAAATAGACTTCTACAATTTTAAGTTGCAGCTGTTCCTGTGCTTTTCTGCAGTATGAATTTTTATCTACTTTTTATGTTCAATTCTCAGTTCGAGATTTTCCCCAGGGCAAAATTTTGAAGACTTTCTTAATTTTCTTTTGGGTGTTTTAACAGGCTGTCCATTTCAATCATTTTCAGACGTTATGAGCTTCTTATTAATTTAAAGGAGCTCTTGCTCTTTTAATTAAACAAGCTAAAAAACCTCTTTTAATGGATTTCCTCTACTATCCCTAACACTTACAAATTCTGCAGTAGATTAAAACTTTATTCCGCAAGGGTTACATAAATTTCAAACCACCTAATAAGCATAGGGAATAGGTGTTCTACTAAAAAATAACCAATGCATATAAAGACGCTTCCTCGCAGTTAATTATTGTTTAGACCCTCAGAAATTAATGCCTTTTTTCAATGTATTATGAGTTTTAGCTCAAAAATTGATTCTAAGAATATCCCAAAATTTCTAAAATAATATTTAGTTTGAGCCGTTTCTAAGAAACAACCACCAACAAAAACCGCCAAATGAAGAGTCTATTAACAACCGTATTATTAAGTAGTTTATTATTTTCTTGTGTGAACAAAAGTCCAGAAGTTGATGAAACAAAATACTTGACCGCTCAAAAAGAATACGAACAAAAAAAAGAAACACTTACTAAAAATAAAGGCGTGTATTTCAAGGGAAATAGCACCGCTATTATCGCTAAAATAAACAGCCTTAATAAATTAGCAGATTCTACGAATACCTTCAATGAAGCCTCTAATGATTCTACCCTATTTTACCGAAGCGCTGCCATTAATTTTATTAATTTTCCCAGTTACATTGTAACCGATAAAGATAAGAGCGTAAACTCCTCTAGTTTTGAATTTAGAGCAAAACAGAAGAGTAACGTGCCCTCCAAATCTGCCGTATTTATTGCCAAAGAAAATAATAAATTTGCAAAGCAGAACATTAAAGATGTTTTGTCAGATTTATATTCTTGTACCAATATTCCTTTAGATATTACGTGCACTAGTTTAAATGAGACAGAACTAGAGCAATTTAAAGATATTAGTTTAGCGTTCATCATAGAAGGTTATAGTATAATGGATCCGAAATTAGATGATGCTGACAATTTCTCTTCTGGTCTATTTTTCGCAACCATAACGGCAGTAGATGTTGAAAAAAATCACCCTATTTTAAAATTTGACGTTAGTGCAACGAATAGCGATAAAATAGAATACCGTGAAGGCGGATACATGAATGAAAGTCCTTCTCAAAAAATAAGTGAAGACTATAGAAAAAATATAAGAACAGCCTTATTAGCGGCATGCAAAAAACACTTTGAAGTCATAAATTACTAAGCCTTCTTTTTCTATAAAATGGACAAAAAAATAGGGTTAAACTTTTATAAAAGTTTAACCCTATTTTTTTTAGTATACGCCTTTGAGATTTAATTTTGAGCAACCTCAAGTTCCTCTCTGTCCATTCCTTTAAATACATAACACCAATTCATGTCCTTTAATGGCACATCTTCACTATAATCTCTGTATTCTTTATGAATTGAATTCATAATATCTTCTTTTTTCAATTCAAAAGAATTATACTGGTAATCAAGGTTTTTATCTATTTCTGATTGTATCGAATAGGAATATTGATTACTATCTAAAATATTTATATATGCACTTGAAAATTCAATGCTATCCTCATCATAGGCTATAACTTTTACTATAATTTCTGCCGGGCGACTACTAGTATCTGAGCATTCAAAGGTCTTAAATTTATAATAATCTCCAGTTGTCGGGTATTTTACCCGCATTTTCTGATCTGCCTGTTGTGCATAAAACTGATTTTCCCACCTAATATCTTTCATCTTCTCATTTCCAAAATAAGAAACCGCAATAAACAAGGCTAAAAACATCAGAGAATAAGAGTACCAAGGTGTTTTTACATCTGCTCTGTTTGATAGTACATGTTGTAATTCAAGCGGCATTTCATACATATTACTATCACCTTCTTTTCTTATGACATATGCTTTTCCTATGGGGAAAAACGGAATCCAAAATAAATGAAAATAACGTTGGCGCACCTCGAGAGTTATCCTTTGTTCTCCAGGGTTTTCTGGAATCCCTAATTCTCTAGGTGAAAAGCTTTTTATTTTGAAATTATTATGTCCGAATACTATCATACTAAAGGTTTATTGGGTTTGGTTGCTTCTAAGCGAACGCAAACCAACCCCATTTAGTATTTATTTTCGATGAACGCCAATCGAAATGCAATACATTTTAACAAGACTATTATATATCTTCATTTAATATGTATTGCATTTCATCTGCATTTTACATCCTGCAAGTACCCCCCGCTCCGCAAAGTCTCCCGACTTTGAGGCTACACTCTTTATCATTTCAATTCTATTTAGTACTTAAAATTACTTTCGTTCTCCCGGCTTATAGGTTTCTTCAGCTCTTTTCAAAACATCGTCTTTATAAAAAGCGACGTCTTTAAATTGCATCGCAGCATAGCGTGCTATTTGATCATCAAAATGAGGTGATTTAGGATCTCCACTTTGTCCACCAGCCAACATACTTTTTGCCTTCACTTTAGCTCCAAACTCTACCACAGCCACAAAACTATTGCCTCTAGTCCCGTAAATCTTTTTAGTATCATTGGTGTAACTTACTCCATAGGCTGCCAATGCGCCCCACCTACCCGAAGCAAACCCAATAGGAATACTTGGTAAACTATCATTAAAAGCTTGACGAATGTCTCCGTTTAAGCGTTGATACCTGTTTACTTCTCCCCAAGGCATATTCCATGTGCCAAAATCATTTTCTAGCCTTTTTACTACCGCCTTGAAAACGAGTATACGTTCTTCTAACGGAGATTCTGACCCAAAATAATTTAAGCGTTCCATATCGCTAAATCCTTTAGGCGCTTCAACCATTTTACTATACATAGTTCCATAATAATGAGCTAAATTCATCGCTACAGAAGTTTCAGAAGTTTTTAAATCCCATGTTCTCAGTACTTCAATAGGGGCTCCTAATTCTTTGGTTTTATCTGCCTTATCATATGCCTCTACCAAGCCTGGAATTAGTTTTTCAAAAGCGGGTAAATAAGGATCGTGTGCTAATTGTATTAAACTATCTATGGTATACCCACTTCTATCAGTCAATAAATTAATGGCATGAATTCCTCTAAAATTCTCTTGATCTCTAGACATATATTTTGGATACTCCTCCTTTTTAGGGCTAAATTCTAAGGCTGCTGTAAAAGGAGTGGAATTACAATTTTGAAACCATCCGTTCTCAGGATTTAAAATAAGGATATTTTCATCGACGGTATGCAATCCTTGCCAGTCGGTTTTTGGGTTACTCCCATCAACAGGTTGCGTATAATCATAAATAGTATCTCGTTTAGGAACATAATTACCATGGAAATACGCAATATTTCCTTCCGCATCTGCATATACCGTATTGTTTGATGAGTTTGTTCTTATATCCATCATTTCTCTAAACCCCTTATAACCCGTTTGTTTGGTGCGTACGTACGACTGTTCTAAAGCTTTAACTGGTTCCCACATCATAGCAGAAGCCGTCCACTGGCCATCTACCATATGCGTAATTGGCCCGTGATGTGTTCTATAGGTTGGCACTTTCTTTTCTTTAATACTATCTCCTACTTTATATTTGAGAATGACTTCTCCAACCGTTACTGTTCGTAATTCTTCACCATATTGATACACCAATTGATCGTCAACCTCCAGAATAGTTTCTTTAAACTCATCCATCACATCAGTATACGTGGAGGTATGCATCCATCCTGTTTTTTCATTGAAGCCTTGATACACAAAAAACTGACCCCAAGTTACCGCTCCATAGGCATTTAAGCCTTCTTCACTTACCACATGCACTTCACCTCTAAAGAAAAATGAGGTATGTGGGTTGATTAACAACAACGGATTTCCTGATTGGGTTAGTTTACCTGAAATGGCGATTCCGTTAGAGCCCTGTGGTTCTGCCATTTCTTCTTCCTTTTTTAGTTCTAGTTGTTTAAGTTTTGGTAACTCCATTCCGCTTTCATAAAAAGCCTTTATCTTATTACTGGATATCCTTTCAATATCGCCACCAATAGAGCCTTCACTAAAATACATTGGCATCCAAGGTTCAAAATGGGTAAGCAAATTTGGTTTCACTTCTGGGTGTGTTTCTAAGTAATAATTAATACCATCAGCAAATGCATCACATAATTTCTTTAACCATTCTGGGCTATTCTCATAATTTACTTTCGCCTCGTCTTCTGTCATAAATAGTTTAGCCCGCAAATCACTATACAAAGCATCTTCACCTTCTACCTCCGCCAACCTACCTGTTGCCCAGATATAATTTTGTTCTACCCTATTAAAATCATCTTCACATTGTGCGTACAAAAGTCCGAATACAGCATCAGCATCGGTCTTCCCATAAATATGGGGCACTCCAAAATCATCTCTAATAATTTCTACATTTTCAACGTACTTCGAGAATTTGCTTGCTGGTTTACTATTTTTTGATACTGATTGGCAGCTCATCAAAGTGATTGCGAAAACCAATAAAAGACAATTTTTCATTAAGGTTAATTTTAGGTTGATGCCATGAATTTAAAGGACTCGACAATTAAATACTAATTTTCCACTAAAAAAAACCGATTGAATATAACAAAGCCCAATTTCAATCATTTTAAAGTAACTTTGCATTTTATTTATTTATTGTAATTTTCAACTATGGCAGAAAAAAAAGTTAGCATTCTTACCGCATTCAAAACAATTATTTGGCCTAGAAGAAATCTTGTATTTATAGGGCTTTTATTAATTGTAATTAGTAAAGCGGCAAGCTTCGTTGCCCCCTTATCACTTAAGTATCTAATGGATGATATTATCCCTAATAAAAACATACACCTATTAAAATTATTGGTAGCCGCCGTTGCTTTGGCTATTTTAGTACAGTCTGTCACCTCTTTTTTATTAACCAAAATTTTGAGTGTACAAGCACAATACCTCATCTCAGAATTACGAGCACAGGTACAGAAAAAAGTACTTTCCCTACCTATTCGGTTTTTTGACAATGCAAAATCCGGAGCCTTAGTTTCTAGAATTATGTCTGATGTTGAAGGGGTTCGTAATTTAATAGGTACAGGATTGGTACAATTAGTTGGGGGATCTATCACAGCTATTGTTGCCTTAATCTTATTACTACAGACGAGTGTATCGATGACTTTATTCACCTTAGTACCACTTGCTATATTTGCTATTATTGCATTAAAAGCCTTTAAAGTAATTCGTCCAATATTTAGAAATAGAGGTAAAATAAATGCAGAAGTAACTGGTAGGCTAACGGAAACCTTAGGCGGAGTTCGAGTAATTAAAGGATTCAATGCTGAAGAACAAGAGAGTAAAGTATTTGAAGAAGGTGTTGATAAGCTATTTCAGAATGTGAAAAAGAGTTTAACAGCCACTGCTTTTATGACCAGTTCTAGCACATTTCTATTGGGTATAGCAACTACTGGAATTATGGGAATTGGCGGGTATAAAATAATGATGGATGAACTCACCATTGGAGAGTTTTTGACCTTTACTTTTTTATTAGGGTTGATGATTGCCCCGATTGTACAAATGAGTAATATTGGAAGTCAGTTGACCGAAGCTTTAGCAGGCCTAGACCGTACTGAAGAATTAATGAATATGACTCCAGAATCTGATGAGGAGAATAGAACGATTGTTTTAGAAAAAATAAAAGGGAAGATCGTTTTTGATGATGTTTCGTTTGCCTACGAGGAAGATAAAGATGTACTCCATAATATAAATTTTGAAGTTAATTCTGGTGATGTAGTTGCCTTAGTAGGTAGTTCTGGCTCCGGAAAATCTACCATTGCAGGCTTAGCCGCTACTTTTTTAAATCCGCAATCGGGTATGATTACTATTGATGGCAATGATGTATCCAAGGTGAACCTTAACAGCTACCGAAAAAATCTTGGTGTAGTATTACAAGATGAATTTTTATTTGAAGGTACTATTCGTCAAAATATTTTATTCCCAAGACCCAATGCTACTGAAGAAGAATTGCAAGCTGCTGTTAAGGCTGCTTATGTTAATGAATTTACAGATCGTTTTGAAAAAGGTTTAGATACATTGATTGGAGAACGCGGTGTAAAATTATCTGGGGGTCAGCGTCAAAGAATTGCCATTGCTAGAGCTGTTTTAGCAAATCCTAAAATATTAATTTTAGATGAAGCGACGTCTAACTTAGATACGGAAAGCGAAGCCTTAATTCAAAAAAGTTTAGCCATGTTAACCGAAGGAAGAACTACGTTTGTCATTGCCCACAGATTAAGTACCATTCGTAAAGCTAATCAAATATTAGTCATTGAAAATGGTAGGATTGCAGAGCAAGGAACGCATGACGATTTAATCGCTAAAGAAGGGCGTTACTATAATTTGTTTACGTATCAAGCGAGAATATAAAACATAAAAAAGGCTAGTTTAATACGATAGTATCGTTTTAAACTAGCCTTTTAAAATTCTGGATAGGTATTTTCTAACTCTCTGGAGCTAATTCTATTTCTAAGCCTTCTAAATCGTCCGTAAGGTGAATTTGACATCCTAAACGGCTGTTATCTTTAACATTAAAAGCTTCTGCTAACATAGCATCTTCATCATCAGATTTTTCTGGTAAGGATACATCATTTAACACATAACATTGGCAAGAAGCGCACATTGCCATCCCACCACAAACACCAATAGTACCTTCTGGAGCTAATTCGTAAGCACGAACCAATTCCATAACATTCATGTTCATATCTGTTGGCGCATCTACTTCGTGTGCGACCCCTTCTCGATCTATAATTTTTATTTTTATATCGGCCATGGTTACTTCATATTAAAAATTCCCGTAGATTTTTTAAGTCCAAGGGAATACTACTTTATTTTATTTCTAACTAACTACCCTATATTTATGACCTCTTCTATTTGAGGAGCATACTTTTTTATGGTCATTTCAACACCACTCTTTAAGGTCATCTGATTCACAGAACACCCAATACAAGCACCTTCTAATTTAACTTTAACAGAAGTATCATTATCAATAGAAACTAATGAAATATCACCACCATCACTTTGTAAAAAAGGTCGGATTTCTTCCAACGCTTTTTCAACATTTAATCTTAATTCTTCTGATGTCATAATTATTTCTTTTTTACCGGCGAACAACCTGCCATAGTAGTTATTTTAATTGCCTCTGTAGGCGGTAGCTCTTCATTTCTGTTCACTACTTCTTGCACCACATTTTTAGTAATTTCTTCAAAAGCATTCGCTATTGGCGTTCCTTCTTGCATTGCCGCTGGCCTACCAACATCCCCTGCTTCTCGTATGCTTTGCACTAAAGGAATCTCTCCTAAAAATGGCACCTTCAAATCCTCAGATAAATGCTTAGCACCTTCTTTTCCAAAAATATAATACTTATTATCCGGAAGCTCTTCTGGTGTAAAATACGCCATATTTTCAACGATACCTAACACCGGAACGTTAATAGAGTCTTGTTGAAACATGGCAACACCCTTACGCGCATCTGCCAAAGCAACCTCCTGCGGAGTACTTACCACTACAGCACCAGTAACTGGCATTGCTTGCATGATACTCAAATGAATATCTCCTGTTCCTGGAGGTAAATCAATCAACATAAAGTCTATTTCTCCCCAATGTGCATCAAAAATCATTTGATTTAATGCTTTAGACGCCATTGGCCCTCTCCATATAACTGCTTGATTAGGCTGGGTAAAAAAGCCTATAGAAAGCAACTTAACACCATAACTTTCTACGGGTTTCATTTTAGACTTACCTTCTATCGTTACTGCTAAAGGTTTCTCCATAGCAACATCAAACATGATTGGCATTGATGGCCCGTAAATATCGGCATCTAATAAACCAACCTTAAAACCCATTTTAGCTAAGGTTACCGCTAAATTTGCAGTCACTGTAGATTTCCCTACACCACCTTTCCCTGAGGCAATAGCTATAATATTTTTAATTCCAGGAAGTGGCTTCCCTTTTATTTCGTTAGTCTTAGGCTTATCTGCAGCTGCAGGAGCTTCTACCTTAACGTTAATTTTTATTTTCGCTTTTTCGTAAACCTCTTTATGGATGATCTTTAAAATTTCAACTTCTGTCTTTTTTCTTGCTTGAAGACTTGGGTTGGCTATGGTAACGTCTATCTCTACTTCATCACCAAAAATTTGAATATTTTTTACAGCACCGCTTTCTACCATGTTTTTACCTTCTCCTGGTACTGTAATTTGCTCTAAAGCTTTAAGAACATCTTTTTTTTCTAATTTCATCTGAGTGTTTTACTGCTGTTTATTTGTAAGACGTAATTTTCATGAATTCATTTCAAAAAAACTCAAAAAAGAGTCCTAGAATTACGCAATTAAATTATGATGTAATAAATCAAAATTTATCCTACAAAGATACGGTTTAGAAAGTATATTAAGAAAACTAGAAATTGAAATATAACATTGTTAGATAAGATTCGTTTATTTGGTACTTTATCTTATTATTTGTGTTCTAAGCTTATGCTTAAAGCTCCGTATTTAACTCTAAAAATGGATCCCAAAAAAGCACATCCAGATTTTGTATTTGGTTTTCTACCACTTCCACACCTTCGTTTTCTAAAAGTTGTTGCATAAGGTTAGTTCCATCAAAATGATGCTTCCCTGTTAACAACCCTTTTTTATTAACTACTCTGTGTGCAGGAATATCTTCCATATTATGAGAGGCATTCATTGCCCAACCCACCATACGTGCGCTTCTGGCAGCACCCAAATATTTTGCAATTGCACCATACGAGGTAACACGACCATGTGGGATTAACTTGGCCACTTCATAGACTTTCTGAAAGAAATTTTGATTCTCTTCTTTCATCCTCAATGATTAATTATTCTGAATATTGTAATAACAAAAAGCAACCCCATTAATCCGCTTAATATATAATTGGAATTTCTAGAGAAGGTATTGTTTTTTGTTTCCAGTTTAAAAAAATAAATGGTATAAAAATAAAGCACTGCAAAGGTACCCGTTCCTGCCGCTAATACAAAGACCACAATATCTGTAAGCTCAAACTTAATCCAACCCGATGCTTTCCACATGGCATTTAGACCACTGTAATAGGGAATGGTAAGTAGGTTTAATCCTGCTAAAAGAATCCCTTTAAAGAAGCTATTTTTCTTACTGACATTGATTGTTTTCTGTTTTTTAGGTTTATTCCGTTTTGCAAGCACAAAAAAATATACACAGAAAAAAGCAAACACCACCAATGCTATTTTTAACAAAACAGCGACTACCTCAGGATGGTTGTGCAAGTATTTGGAAATAAGCACTGCAATATATGCCTGAATCATAATCATGGTAGAAACACCAAGACTAAAAATGATTCCGTTTAACTTTCCTTTTTCTACACTAGTTTTTGCTGCATTCATGTTTAACAACCCTGGCGGCACGGTTGCCATAAAGGCAGCCGAAAAGGTCGCAAAAAATAAAATAAGCAAATGCGTCATCGATTAATGGACTTTAAATTGAGTAAAAGTAATTGGCTTTCCTTTCTCAAGATACTGATTCTCATAGAAAGTTTGAATCGTCAAGACCTCTTTAGGACTCCCTTCATTTTTATACACATCATGATTGGCATAAATAACTTCAAGACCTAAACCATGTAATAACCCTAAGGTATACCCATGCATAAATTCACTATCGGTCTTTAAATTTACAACGCCATTCTCGTCCAAAATGTAATTGTATTTATTTAAAAATATTTTATTGGTAAGTCTATGTTTGGTGCGCTTATATTTTATTTGAGGATCTGGGAAAGTAATCCAAATTTCAAAAACTTCATTTTCCGCAAAAAGTAAATCAATTAATTCTATTTGCGTTCTTAGAAAAGCCACGTTAGTTAACCCTTCTTCTTTTGCAGTTTTAGCACCACGCCAGAAGCGCGCACCTTTAAGGTCTACACCAATAAAATTTTTGTTTTTATCTTGCCTTGCTAATCCAATGGTATATTCTCCTTTACCGCAACCTAACTCTAAAACAATAGGATTATCATTCTTGAAAAATTCACTCCATTTCCCTTTCAAATCACACAACCCCTTCTGAACATCGTCTCTATCAGGCTGAAGAACATTTTCAAACGTATCGTTCTCTCTAAACCTTTTTAACTTGTTTTTACTCCCCACTTTTGAAATATTAATTTAATCGGCAAAACTACTAAAATCTTAGCATTAAGAATGATGCAATATTGAGAATATCTAAATAAAAGGACTTTTATGCTTTTGCCTGTTCTACTTTTGGAGCTACTTTTTCCAGTGTAAATGAAAATTCTGATCCAACACCTAAGACACTTTCTACATAAATACGTTCATTATGCGCTTCGATAATGTGCTTTACAATAGATAAACCCAATCCTGAACCACCTTCTTCTCTACTTCCACTTTTATCAACACGATAAAAACGTTCAAAAAGTCGCGGGATGTTTTGTTTTGATATTCCTTCGCCATTATCTGTTACACGAACAATGACCTTATTTTTAATAAGATTTTCAACGCTCACCTCTGTGGTTCCGTTTTCATGACCGTATTTAATGGAGTTTACCAATAAGTTTGTTACTACTTGCTGAATTTTTTCCCTATCCGCATTTACTAAAATTGGTGTTTTGTACTTCATATCGAACGTGAGAGAGATATGCTTCTTTGCTGCTTTCATTTCTAAAAGATCAAACACATTCTGAATTAACTCTACAATATTAAACTCACTTAGCTCTACATTGAGATCACCCACTTCTAATTTGGTAATTAAATCTAAATCTTTAACGATATAAATTAACCGGTCTACCCCTTTACTTGCACGTTGTAAATATTTTTTTCGCAGCGCTTTATCGTCTGCAGCGCCATCTAGCAAGGTAAGTATATAGCCTTGCACAGTAAATAAAGGTGTTTTTAATTCATGAGAAACATTCCCTATAAAATCACGGCGGTATTCTTCCCGAATTTTAAGGGTATCTATTTCTATTTTTTTGTCTTTAGCAAATTTTTCAATTTCAGAAGTTAGCGTACCCATATCTGTAGTTACGGTACGCGAAGCCAAGCTAGAAGATTCTAATAATGAGACATCATCATAGATTCTTTTTATCCGCTTGTATATAAATTTTTCTACTCGAAGTTGAATTACAAAAAAACAAATAGTATATGTAACCAGCATAAACACAATTAGAAGCAACCAATCTAATTCACCCTTTAACCACAAAAAAGCGGATAAGAATAGTGTTATTGCTACGGTAATATAAGTTGCTGAGCGAAATGCAAATTTGTATGATTTTTTAAAGGATATTGCCATTATAACACAAACTTATACCCTACTCCTTTTACGGTTTTAAAGTGATCATCTCCAATTTTTTCACGAAGTTTTCTAATATGAACATCAATAGTTCTACCACCAACAACAACTTCATTACCCCAAACTTTATCTAAGATAACTTCTCTTTTAAATACTTTATTAGGCTTGGAAGTAAGCAAGGACAACAATTCAAATTCTTTTCTTGGCAGAACAAGCTCTTGACCGTCATTGACAATCTTATATTCTTCCCGATTAATGATGATGTTACCCACTTTTACAATATCATCAGCCGAAGCTTCTTCATCTTTTAAGCGTCTTAACAAAGCTTTTACCTTACTCACAAATACTTTTGGCTTTATAGGTTTGGTAATATAGTCATCTGCACCAGCATCAAAACCAGCAACTTGAGAATAATCTTCACTACGTGCCGTTAAAAAAGTAATAATAGTCTCTTCTAAACCTGGCGTATTTCTAATAATTTCACAAGCTTCTATACCATCCATTTCTGGCATCATGACATCTAGTATGATCAAATGTGGCTGTTTCTTTTTTGCCTTAGCTACTCCTTCCGCTCCATTTTTAGCCGTAAATACTTCATAGCCTTCTGCGCTTAAGTTGTAACTTAAAATCTCAAGAATATCTGGTTCATCATCTACCAATAATATTCTAATGTCCTTCTTTTTCATTTGATACTTGAATTAAATTCGGGAACTTTCTATGGCATAAATCACATTCTTGTCGCTGTATATCAACAACTTGCAATCATTACCCCTAAAGTTTCTTAGTTGGTTAATCGCTCAAAAGTAAAGATAATACAATTACGACTAAAGCACTTAACATTGATTTAATATCATAACATTAAGTTAACACTTAAAAAATAAATCTTTAACACAGGGGTAACATCACTTTTACCCTGCCGAACGTTCTTTGCCGCGTAAAAAGACAAAAACAAAATGAAGTATCTATTAGTATCACTATTTTTAATAGTATCAACTTTATCGTACGCACAGGACAAAGGTAGTGTTGTTGGTAAAGTAATTGACAAAGAAGCAAGTGACGAACCCTTGGCATTTGCTAACGTGTTAATAAAAGGGACAACAAAAGGTACCACTACAGATTTTGATGGATTATACGAAATTGCAAATGTTGATCCAGGCACCTATATAGTTGTATTTAGTTATTTAGGCTATGAATCTGTTGAAGTACCGAATGTTGCTATAGAAGCAGGAAAAGTAACTACGATAAATATTCCCTTGGCTGCGAGTGAAGGAATGTCTTTAGATGAAGTTGTAGTAACTACAACTGCCAGAAAAGATTCTGAAGCAGCTTTATTATTAGATCAAAAGAAATCTGTTGATATTACGGTTGCTATTGGAGCTCAAGAGTTAGGGAAAATTGGTGTTACTGATGCAGCCACTGCTACCACTAAAATTTCAGGTGTTACCAGCAGTCAGGCCTCAGGAGATATTTTTGTAAGAGGTTTAGGTGATCGTTATCTAAGCACTACTCTTAATGGCTTACAAGTTCCATCTGATAATGTAGACCGTAAAAATATCGCTTTAGAACTTTTCCCGACTAGTGTTCTTCAAAACGTTAGCGTAAGAAAAACTTTCTCTGTACAAAATACTGCCGATCAATCTTCGGGTACAGTTAATATTGCATCAAGGGAATTATCTGGAAGCTCTGAGTTTTCTGTAAGTCTATCTGCAGGGGGTAATACAAATGTACTTAAAAACGGGGTTTACGATAATTTTAAAGTAAGTCCTAATTACAGCAATACAACTTTAGGTATCTACAATGAAAACCCATTATTACAAACTCAAATTATTCAACAGTCTTGGAATACTGAGAAGCTAAACAATCCTATCAATTATTCTGCTTCTTTAACCGCAGGGAAAAAGTTTTTTGAAAATAGACTAGCTATACTTTTAACCGCATCACATTCCAAAACTAACGAATACCAACAAGGCACTTTTAAGCAATTCAGATCTAACTTTATAGAAGACTCTATTAATGATGCTACAACTTACACTACTAACATTATTAATACAGCTCTTTTAGATGTAGTCTTTTATGCTAATGAGAAAAATAAAATTAAATCAAGCACTTTCGTTATAAATAAGTTTAGCGACCAAGTTTTTGAAGCTGGTAGAGATGGTCAAACAGTAATATTTGAAGAAACAGAACCTGCTGAAGGTTTATCTCAATTTATAAGAGACCAAAACTCAAAGCAAACACAACTTTTTGTGACGCAGCTTATAGGATCGCACAAAATAGGAGAAATAAACACTATTGAGTGGGCCGGAGGTTATAACTTCTTAAATGCTGATGAACCGAACAGAATCAGAAATGAAATAAATTTTGATTTTGATGGTACTGAGATTGAATTAGCAAGAAGAGGCGATTTCCAACAAAGAAAATCTAGTCAAAAAATTAATGATATTGAATACAACGGATATTTAAAAGACATCATAAAAATAATAGACGAAGAGGACAGAAACTTTAAAATTGAAATAGGAGCAAATTACAGAAACAAGGAACGTGACTTTAGCTCTGAATTTGTGGGTGTGATTGAAGCATCTGGTAGAACAGTAACTCCTCCTTCTTTAGATGACCTTGGAAGTATTTTTACCATACCAAATTTTAACGATGGTAATTTAAGATACAGGTTATTGGGCGTTAATGCAAATGGCACTCGTGAAGATATTTATACAGGTAATTTAGAATCTTATGCTGGATATGCAGATATTAATGTTGGTTTGAAAAAATGGAACTTTAATGCTGGACTGAGATTCCAAAAAGATGATTTGAGTGTAAATTACGATATCGGTAACCTTGGAATCTCTAGATTAGGAACTAGCGAACAAGATTACAATAGAGTATACCCAAGCTTAAATGTTAAGTATAGCGTAAACGACAACAATGCGTTTAGATTTGCCGCAAGTCAAACTCTAACATTGCCCGAATTTAAAGAAATTGCTCCTTTTCAATACGTATCTCCTACCAACCAAATTACTGCTGGTAATCCAGATTTGAGAGCATCTACAAACTTTAATTATGATATTAAATGGGAGAGCTACCCGTCTATAGGTGAATTAATTTCTCTTGGAGCCTTTTATAAGAAAATTGAAGATCCAATTAATAGATTGAGACAAAGGAGTGCTTCAGGTGTATTCTCTTATTTCAACTCAGGTGAAAAGGCAGAGGTTTTTGGTTTAGAAGCTGAAACTAAATTCGATTTGATCAAAGCTACCACAAATGATGAAGATGGAAACTTATCTGGTTCTGAATTAAGTTTGGTGTTTAATGCAACGCGCATGTGGCACACCCAAGACTTAAAACAAATTATCAATGAAGATGGCACTGTTGGAGAAAGTTTTAGATATAAAAACATTACAGAGACTGATTTACAAGGAGCATCAGACTGGATACTAAATTCAAGTATAAACTTTAATACTGCTGGCAAAAACCCTCTTGCTGCATCACTTACAGCCAACTATGCATCAGATAAAATTTATGCAATTGGTGTCGCAAACACGCTTACAAGTAGCGATTTTGATTACGACGATGCTATTATTGAAAAAGGCTTCGTAACACTTGATGCTGTGGTTAGTAAAGAAATAAATGAGCACTGGAAAGTTAAACTGGTAGGAAGAAACTTATTAAACCCAAACATCAAGCAAACTCAAAATATTTTAACTAACGTAAGAGATTTTAGTCAATTAAGTAGTTCTACTACACTAGAAGAGCGCCAAGCAATGAATATTCCATTAATGGAACAGGAAAATACCGTATTGGCATATAAACTTGGAATTAATTTAAGCATAGGCGTAAGCTTTCAATTTTAATTTAATTAATAATCACTAATATATTTAAAAATCAATCTTATGAAAACGAACTTTTTAAAATTGTCTTTTATCTGTTCAGCAGTTTTTGCTTTAGCATTAACTAGCTGCAGCAACGATGACGATGTGTCTAATCCTGCTGATTTATGTAGCAATGGTATTTTAGATGCCGGTGAAGAAGGTGTTGATTGTGGTGGTACATGTTCAAACTCATGTCCTGATGCCGCAACAAATTTAACAGGAGAACTTACTGAAGACAGAACTTTAGACCCGAGTTTAGATTATGTATTAACGAATAGCTTTAGCGTTGCTTCAGGTGTTACTTTAACCATACCTGCTGGAACTAAAATTACAGCAAACGTACAAACTGGTACCGAAACTAATACTTACATCGTAGTTCAAAAAGGTGGTAAGATTGATGTTCAGGGTACAGAAGCTAATCCAGTTATCATGACATCTACTAATGCTACACCTGGTGATTGGGGTGGTTTAGTAATCTTAGGAGATGCTACAACTACAAAAGGTGTTGATGCTACTGCCGAAGTAGGAGACTTTAAATATGGTGGAACTAACGATACTGATAATTCAGGATCTATCCAGTACTTAATCATTAACTACGCTGGCGCCTCTATTAATGCTGATTCTCAATACAATGGCCTTACACTTTATGCTGTTGGTTCTGGAACAACTGTAGAGAATGTAGCCATGTTAAATGGTACTGATGATGGAGTTGAATTCTTCGGAGGAACTGTTTCTGCGACTAATATGTATATGGAAAACAACGAAGACGATTCAATCGATTGGACTGAGGGATGGAACGGTACTTTGACTAATGGTTATATTGTTCACACTATAGAAGATTTTTCTACAGTTATGGAAGGTGATGGTGATAATAATAATCCTAAATTTGTGAACATCACAGCTATTTCTACAGTAGGTGGTACTGCACTTCAGTTTAAAAAAGAATCTGGAGGAACAATTACTGGCTTATCATTATCTGGTTACGATACATCTTTAGATTTCCCTCAAGATGGTTCATTATCCAATGTTCAAATTGATGGAGCAGATGCAAATCCTTCTTTAACTTATATCGCTTCTCCAACAGTAGACGTTGCTTTATTCGCATGGGTTAACTCTTCTATTGCTATTGAAAATAGTGTGTTAAGTGGAACAGTATCAAGCGATATGACATTAGATGCTAATGTTCCTTATTTCTTAGAAAATGCTTTAAGCGTAGAATCAGGAGTAACATTAACAATTCCGGCCGGAACTATGATTACAGCTAAGGTTGAAGCTGGTACTGAAACAAATACTTATATTGTAGTTCAAAAAGGCGGTAAGATTGATATTCAAGGTACAGAAGCTAATCCAGTCGTTATGACTTCCGCAAATCAAACGCCTGGCGATTGGGGTGGTTTAGTTATTCTTGGTGACGCGACTACTACAAAAGGTGTTGATGCTACTGCTGAAGTAGGTGATTTTAAATATGGTGGTTCAAACGATGCCGATGATTCAGGATCTATAAGCTACCTAGTCATTAATTATGCAGGTGCTTCTATCAATGCTGATTCTCAATACAATGGTCTTACGTTATATGCTGTTGGTTCTGGAACTACAATTGCAAACGTTGCAATGTTAAACGGTACAGATGATGGCGTTGAGTTTTTCGGAGGAACTGTTTCTGCCACTAATATGTATATGGAAAACAATGAAGATGATGCTATTGACTGGACAGAAGGTTGGAATGGTACTTTAACCAATGGTTACATTTCTCATACTATAGAAGGTTTTTCAACTGTAATGGAAGGTGATGGAGACAATAACAATCCTAAGTTTGTAAATATCACGGCTGTTTCTACTGTAGGCGGAACTGCCCTTCAATTTAAAAAAGAATCTGGAGGAATCATTACTGGTCTTTCATTGATTGGTTATACAACTATATTAGATTTCCCTCAAGGTGGTGCATTTGCAAATGTTCAAATTGAAGGTGCTGATGCTGATCCTAGTCTATCATATGATGACGCTGCTACTGTAGATGTTGCTACATTTGCTTGGGCTAAATAAGACTAAACAATTAAATATACACCTAAAAGCCTCGCAATCGCGGGGCTTTTTTACATCTTATATTCTACAAAATCCGATCAAACAACATTATAACAGACAAATAGTGAGTATTTAGTGCTTTTTATCGAAAATATTTGATTAAAATTTAACATTATATTTCTGTACTATTAATTTTAGTATCTTCGTGGTATACTATTTGTTATTAGTAACATATGAAAAAACTTTACTTTATCATTCTTTTCTGTATTGCAACTCTTGGCTATAGTCAGGACAAGCCTACTACAGGTGATATTGAAGGGTTTAAATTGTACCCTAACCCTGTTACTAGCGGAAAAGTCTTCATCAATACCGCTTTAAATGCCCCAAAAAAAGTTTTAATTTTTGATGTTTTAGGGAATAAAGTAATGGAAGCCACTATTATCGGCACAGAGTTGAATCTTTCGGATATTGATGCTGGAATTTATGTAATTCGTGTCTACGAAAAAGATAAAATGGTAACCCGAAAACTTATCGTCAAATAGAACACTTCATCCTATTTATGATTATACCTGAGTAATTATCCTACAACTATAGTTAGGACGCCTACGCATTCGTACATTTAAAAGACTGATTTACAATAAATAAAACCTTTAAAAGGTTAAAAAAGTCAGTTTACCTACAATAATATGTATTTCACAACATTTAGTACTCCTCCATATACCCTTTTGTTAAATTTACGTCAGATACCCCAATCAATCACACATGACAAAAATCTACTTTATCCTACTTATGGTTTTCACATTCTCTCTTTCAGGACAAGAGCCCGTCGAAAACCATACGAAAAATACCGAAATTGCTGGCTTTAAATTGTATCCTAACCCTACTTTCAATGATGTGGTTTACATCACCACAAAAGACAACCTAGGTAAGAACATTCAAGTATATGATTTATTAGGAGAATTGGTGCTGCAAGAATACAGCCACTATAAAGAATTAAACATTTCTAAACTAGATGCTGGTGTTTACATTGTTCAGGTTACAGAAAATAACAAAACAACTTCAAGAAAGTTAGTCGTGAAATAAACCAAACCAAGCTATACTACCAAAAACTCTTTTTCTAATATTGAAAAAGAGTTTTTGTTTTATAGACCAATGAGTATGTTTACTTTTGTACTTGTATATTTTGGTTATGGACGCTTCTTCTATTTTTACTATTCAATCACAGGCAGATTTTAATTCCGTAGCGCTACAGGTCTATCGCCATCAGTATACCCATAATCTTGTTTACCAAGAATTTTGCAACTACCTAAAAAAAACACCCAACAACGTTTCGGAAGTCATTGCCATTCCTTTTTTACCTATTGAATTTTTTAAATCGAAAAAGGTTGTTTCAAGTACTGAAAATCCCGAAATACTCTTTACCAGCAGCGGAACTACAGGAACAATGACGAGTACACATTATGTAACAGATGTTTCTATCTATGAAGAAAGCTATCAAAGAGCGTTTACTCATTTTTATGGTGCCGTAACAGAGTATTGTGTGTTAGCTTTATTGCCTTCTTACTTAGAACGCCAAGGTTCGTCATTAATCTATATGGCCGATGATTTGATTAAAAAAAGTAAGCATCCAGAAAGCGGATTTTATTTAGACACCCTAGAACTTCTGGTTCAGAAACTAAAGGAACTAGATCAATCCAATACCAAAATTCTACTAATCGGAGTTTCTTTTGCTCTTTTAGATATTGTGGAGAACTACAATCTTAAACTAAAAAATGTAATTATCATGGAAACTGGCGGTATGAAAGGCCGCCGAAAAGAAATGATCAGAGAAGAATTACACGACACGCTAAAAGAAGGTTTTGGCGTGCAAAAAATTCATTCTGAATATGGCATGACAGAACTGCTATCGCAAGCATATTCTAAAGGTGATGGCATTTTTAAAAGTCCACCTTGGATGGATGTTCTCATAAGAGATCCTGAAGATGCACTTAGCTACCAAAGTACAGGAAAAACCGGTGGCGTAAATGTTATAGATTTAGCCAACATAAACTCTTGCTCGTTTATTGCTACACAAGATTTAGGTAAAAAATACAGCAACAATACTTTTGAAATTTTAGGTCGTTTTGACCATTCAGATATTAGAGGCTGTAATTTATTGGTGTTATAAATTTATTTTCTTGCATACCTATAAGTAACCTCATCATCTGCAATCATAGGCTCATCAATATAAGTCAATGTTAATACATCATCCTCGACTACGTACATATACTCCTGATCCGTATCCTGTAAACTTATAATACCCTCTATATTAGTATAGCTGTAGGTTCCTGCGATATGAAAATAATAATTAGTCTCATCATTTTCTATTATAACACTATTATCCTCTTCTGGAAAATTTAAGGTATGCACGCTAAAATCCACATCTTCGGGAAAGCCACAAAAACAACTTACATCGGTTAACACCCATTCCCCAGACAAGCTTTCATCAAGCGTAAAATCATCGTCATTATCCGTACAAGCGATACAAAATAAAAACACACCTAAAACAAAAGTTACTATTCTCATAAGGTCTTTTATTTTAGATGTGAATTCTCTCTAAGGGTTGCGTTTTTACTTTACGAGTATTACAAAGTAATTTTTCTTCCCTCTTTGCAAAAGAACAAATTTATCATTGATTAAATCTTCTTTTGTAATTACGTAGTCTTCCTTGACCTTTTCTTTATTTACAGAGATGGAATTTTGTTTCAGCTCCCTTCTCGCCTCCCCATTAGATCCTAAAAAGTTAGTCTTCGCCGCTAGAGCTCCAATCATATCTAAACCTTCTTCAACATCAGCCATAGTTACCTCTGCTTGAGGAACACCTTCAAAAATGTCCAAGAATGTTTTTTCATTCAATTTCTTTAAACTTGCGGCTGTAGATTTTCCAAAAAGAATTCCACTTGCCTCCACAGCGTTATCAAGATCTTCTTGTGAATGCACCATCACGGTAATCTCATCCGCCAATCGTTTTTGAAGCACACGTAAATGCGGTGCCTCCTTATGCTCCGCTACCAAAGCTTCTATTTCCTCTTTAGCGATAAAGGTGAATATTTTGATATATTTTTCAGCATCCTCATCAGAGGTATTTAACCAATATTGGTAAAATTTGTAAGGTGAAGTACGTTCTGCATCTAGCCAAACATTACCGCCTTCCGTTTTACCGAACTTAGTACCATCTGCTTTTGTAATTAGCGGACAGGTAAGTGCGTAGCCTTTACCACCACCAATACGTCTTATAAGTTCTGTTCCCGTTGTTATATTTCCCCACTGGTCACTACCTCCCATTTGTAAAGTACAATTGTGTTCTTTAAAAAGGTGTAAAAAGTCATACCCTTGAACCAGTTGGTAGGTAAACTCTGTAAAAGACATTCCTTCTTTCGCTTCCGAAGAAAGACGTTTTTTAACAGAATCTTTCGCCATCATATAATTTACGGTGATATGTTTCCCCACATCACGGATAAATTCTAAGAATGAAAAATCTTTCATCCAATCATAATTATTGACAAGAATAGCCGCATTCTTTGCATCACTACTAAAATCTAAAAAACGAGAAAGCTGTCCTTTTAAAGCATCTTGATTGTGACGCAAGGTTTTTTCATCTAAAAGATTACGTTCTGTAGATTTTCCTGAAGGATCTCCAATCATCCCCGTAGCACCACCAATAAGTGCATACGGTTTATGGCCTGCTAGTTGAAAATGACGTAACATCATTACCCCCACTAAATGCCCTATATGTAACGAATCTGCTGTAGGATCTATACCAACATAAGCCGATTGCATTTCATTCATTAAATGCTCTTCTGTTCCTGGCATGGCATCATGTAACATGCCTCTCCATTTTAATTCTGCTACAAAATTGGTTTTCATTCGTGTGCTATTTTTTAATGTAGCTGCAAATATAAAAGAATGTAGTGTTTTAGCGGTGTTTAAATTTGAATAAATAAATTACAATTCCGTATTTTTAAACCATGATTTTAGTCACAGGCGGTACAGGTTTAGTTGGGTCACACCTTTTGTTTGAATTAACAAAAACAAATGCGAGTATACGCGCCATCCATAGAGAACGAAGCGACTTAAAACAAGTGGAAAAGATATTTTCTTACTACACTGAAAATTTTCAAGAACAATTCAATAGAATAGAATGGTTTGTTGCAGACCTTAGTGATATTTCTGCTTTAGACACTGCTTTTGAAAATGTAACACATGTTTATCATTGCGCGGCACTAATTTCTTTTGACCCCAGAGATTACGATAAACTATTTAAAATAAATTGCGAAGGCACAGCAAATGTCGTGAATACCAGCCTCGCTAAGAATGTAAAAAAATTGGCTTACATAAGCTCTATTGCTACCATTGGTCAAGAAATTAATTCTGTTATTGTCAATGAAGACTCCGATTGGAATGCAAAAGATGCCAATGTGTATGCACTCACCAAATACGATGCAGAAATGGAGGTTTGGCGTAGCTCTCAAGAGGGCTTACCTACCATAGTATTAAATCCGGGTGTTATACTAGGCCCCGGATTTTGGGATTCTGGAAGTGGTACTATATTTAAAACTGCAGCCAAGGGCTACTCTTATTACCCACCTAGCGGCACCGGTTTTGTTGGCGTAATGGATGTAGTAAAACTATTAATTTTAGGAATGAATTCTGAAATTAATAAAGAACGATTTATTGTTATTGCGGAAAACAAAACATACAAAGATGTTTTACACGATATCTGCGAAAAGCTTGAACTAAAACCCCCAAATAAAGAATTAAAAAAATGGCAGTTGAGCCTCTTATGGCGCTTAGATTGGCTCGCCAGTTTCTTGACAAAAAAGGAACGAAAATTAACAAAAAACAGCGTCAAATCACTTCAAGAGCAAAAACAGTACGATCATCAAAAAATAAAAACCACTTTTAACTATGAGTTTGAACCTATAGATAAGGTGTTAGATTTTTGTACAGAACAATTTATAAAGGAAACTTCTTAATTCAGCTCTGACTTTTCAATTTTTTCCGCCTTTATACTATCAAGTTTCTTCGGCTTGCGTATGCGCTCAATACTATCTAGTTTACGTTGCTCTTTTTTAGCATCATCTATAACTTTTATATCTCCTTTTATCTTTCCTTCTACGCTCTTGTAAATCTCACCGTAAATAACTGGTTGTGAAGCATAATAGAGGTCACTTTTTACAAACTGAAGACTATCTATATCATGTTTTGCATAGATATATTTCATCGCTTCTATCTTATTCTCTTTTAGCACATCTACACTTGTATTTTTTGCTGCAGTCACCAATGCCAAATCATACAAAATTGCAGACATCTTATCTTTTGCAATAAGATTTTCCGGTGGTTTAATTAATTCCTCCTTACAAGAAACCATCAAAGCCAAAACACATAAAACAAGCACTTTATACATAAGTTATCTATTGAAGGTAAGACGTTTGGCATTTCGCTTATCGGAAATAATTCCGTTTTCATAAGCCAAATGTCCGTTTACAAAAGTATGTGATATTTTCGACCGAAAAGCAGTTCCTTCAAAAGGAGACCAACCACATTTGTACACGATATTTTCTTTAGACACGGTCCAAGAATTGTTTATATCTACCAATACCAAATCTGCATAATACCCCTCGCGCACATAGCCTCTTCTATCTATTTCAAATAAAATAGCGGGATTATGACACATCTTCTCCACAATCTTTTCTAAACTTATTTTACCTTGATGGTACTTTTCCAACATGGCTGGCAATGCATGCTGCACTAATGGCCCTCCAGAGGGCGCCTTGGTATATACATTATCTTTTTCTTCTAAAGTATGTGGTGCATGATCTGTTGCTAAGACATCAATTCGGTCATCTAAAAAAGCATCCCACAATTGATCTCTATCTTCCGCAGTTTTTACTGCTGGATTCCATTTAATTAAAGATCCTTTTGTTTTATAATCTTCATCGGAAAACCATAAATGATGCAAGCAAACTTCTGCTGTTATTTTCTTTTCCTTTAAAGGGATATCATTTCTAAAAAGAGCCGTTTCTATTCCTGTAGATAAATGGAATACATGAAACCTTGCTCCCGTTTGTTTCGCTAAGGCAATTGCCTTGGAGGATGATAAATAACAAGCCTCTGCACTTCGTATTAACGGGTGGTACTCCATAGGAATATCATCACCATACTGCTCTTTGTACTTTGCTAAGTTATTTTTTATAGTGGTCTCATCTTCACAATGTGCCGAGATCACCATTTCGGTATTTCTAAATATCTTTTCTATAACCTCTTCGTTATCTACCAGCATATTTCCCGTAGAAGAGCCTAAGAATAATTTTACCCCAGAACAGGCATTTTTATCAAGTTTTTTAAGTTCTTCTAAATTGTCATTAGTACCTCCAAACAAAAATGAATAATTAGCATAAGAGCTCGCTGCTCCCAAAGCAAATTTATCCTCCAATTTTTCTATGGTTGTTGTTTGTGGATTGGTATTTGGCTGTTCCATAAAAGTGGTAATCCCACCTGCAACAGCAGCCCTGCTTTCACTAGCAATATTTCCTTTATGAGTTAACCCCGGTTCTCTAAAATGTACTTGATCATCAATAATACCCGGTAAAAGATATTTTCCCGAAGCATCAATAACCGTAGCTGTAGCGTCAGAAATAGTAGCACCTATTTTTTGAATAATATCGTCTTGAATAAGAACATCTGCTACTTGCAGTTTATTTTCATTGACGATAGTAGCATTCTTTATTAAAAACTTACTCATGATTTAAATTTATTTTTTCTGAAAAAGCTCATCCATTTCATTTTGATTACTCCAAAAATAGCTTCTCTAACAATGGACGAATTCATTTTTGATTTCCCTAATACACGATCCGTAAAAATAATAGGCACTTCAACAATTTTAAATTTGTTTAAATGTGCTCTAAATTTCATTTCTATTTGAAAGGCATATCCAACAAAATGAATGGCCGACAAATCTATGTTCTCTAAAACGCTTCTTTTGTAACAAATAAAACCCGCTGTTGGGTCATGAACTCTCATGCCCGTAATTATTTTTACATAAAATGATGCACCGTAAGATAATAAGACACGATGCAAGGGCCAATTTACAACATTAACTCCTTTTATATATCTAGAACCTATTGCCAAATCTGCCCCATCTACGCAAGCTTGATAAAGTCTAATAAGATCCTTGGGGGTATGTGAAAAATCGGCATCCATTTCAAAAATGAAATCATATTGCTTAGCAATAGCCCATCTAAAGCCATGAATATACGCGGTACCTAAACCTGCCTTTTCTTTTCTAACCTCTAAAAATAATTTTCCTGGAAAAGTTTTTTGTAGTTCCCTAACCTTACTGGCTGTCCCATCTGGTGAATTATCATCAACAATTAGCACATGAAACTCTTTCTCTAAATTAAAAACAGCTTTAATTATAGCTTCAATGTTTTCAATTTCGTTAAAAGTTGGAATAATTACAAGACTATCTATCATTTAAAAAATTCTATTCTTGCAAAAATAGTTTTTTTATAATGGTAACGAAATTAGCATAAATTATTTATGATTTTTTTAGTCAAAAAAGCTATTTAAAATAATTAATTAAAAGCCTATGTCTTATAATTTGTAGTTTTGCCGAAATAAGCTTGTTGAAAAATGCAGAAACTGCCGAAATTATTTATTTATATCCTTGGAATTATTTTTGTTATTAACCTCATACAAAGTTATTTTACCGATTTAATTTTTGATGAAGCATATTATTGGCATTATGCCCAGAATATGGCTTGGGGTTATTTTGATCACCCGCCAATGGTTGCTTTCTTAATTAAATTAAGCAGCTTTTTCTTTAATGGCGAGTTAGGCGTTCGGTTTATGAGTTGCCTACTTTCTATTGGCACCCTTGTATTTATTTGGCTGGTTATAGACAATCCGAAAAAGAAAGAGTTTGTCTTGCACTTTTTTGTGCTTACTTTTTCTATGACTCTTTTAAATGCTTATGGCTTTTTCACCCTTCCCGACACCCCGCTTTTATTTTTTACTGCTGCCTTTTTATATGTTTACAAGAAATTCATAGCAGCTCCATCTGTAGCATTATCCATAATTTTAGGGTTAATCATGAGTGCCCTGATGTACAGTAAGTACCATGCTGTATTGGTTATTGTATTTGTACTCCTATCAAACATAAAACTAGTCTTGAATAAATACGCATGGTTCGCTGTATTTATAGCGCTAGTAAGTTATTTACCACATTTTTTATGGCTCTATGAAAATGATTTTGTTTCCATAAAATATCACTTGTTTGAACGCCCTAACAGAGCTTATGAGTTTAATGATTATACTGTTGGTTTTTTCGTAAACTTACTTGCATTGTTTGGCCTTACCTTCTTTTGGGTTTATAAAGCATTGTGGAAAACAAAAGGAACCAATTTATTTAATAAAGCATTATTATTTCTAACCTACGGTACCCTAATATTTTTCTTTATTTCTAGTTTTAATCGTCGCATACAAACACAGTGGATCATTGTAATCTCTATATCACTTGCTATAATTGCTTTTAATTATATGTTAGAAAATGAGAATGCCAAGAAGTGGATTTTCAGAATGGGATTGGTAAATATTGTTCTTCTGATATTTATTCGCTTTGTATTGGTGTTTGAAGAGATTTCTCCCATACATTATGAATCTCATGGAAATAAAGAATGGGCAGCCTCTATCAGTGATAGGGTTGGTGATACTCCTGTAGTTTTCGAAAACTCTTATAGGAACGCCCCTATGTATGAATTTTACTCGGGAAACATTTCGTTTTCATTAAACAATGTGATGTACCGCCGAAATCAATATTCTATAGATGACACAGAATCAAAGGTGCAGCATAAAAGAATACTATACGTTTCTCAATATTTAAAAAAAGGAGATATTGCTGTTGATTTACCAAAACAGAAAAAAGGTTTTGGCGTATACATGGATGATTTTGAATCTTTTAGAAAATTAAGGGCAATTCTTGATGAAAGTGAGATTTCGCTTAACAACCATGATGATATTAGCTTAAAAATTTACAACCCTTATGATTTTGATATCCCATTAAGTAAATTAAAATATAAGGTTGCCTTTCATACGCAATACAAACGTCCTGAAGAAATTGTAGCTATTACGCCCGTTTTAAAAGATGCCAATACTACAGTATTAAAAGCAAAAGACACGGTGTTTTATAACTTTACACTTCCAGCACATACCATGGATGATCCAGGGTATTTTAAAGTTGCCATTAGTGAAAACGGATTACAACCCGGGATGAATGGAGATAATATAAAATTAGTAAACTAAATGAAAGAGGTCTTACTAAGAACAATCGAAAATATAGACTGGATTACATTAATTTTATGCTGTAGCATTACTACTGTGGTCTTGGCTAAAAAACTCTTTTACGGTAGATTTACGAACTTTATTATTTTACCTTTCAACAATAAATACATCTTCCTCTACAATAAGAAAGATAAATTATCACATTGGTTTACAATTTTTCTTTCTATTTTTCAATTGTTGAATTTCACCTTATTCCTCTATTTTATAGATTCAATTTTTAATTTTTCGCATCATACAAACACTCCTTTTACTTACATAATTACCTTAGGGATTTTAATAGCTTTCTTTTTTTCTAAACTAATCCTACACTTAGGTAATGCATTTGTTTTCAACATACAAGGACCTGTGAGCGAATTTTTATTCAAGAAAATATCTTACTTTAACTACAGTAGTTTAGTCATGTTTGTAGCGAATATCCTTCTTGCTTACATCCTAAAAGATTCAAAAATTGTAGTTTATGTAAGTATACTCTTAATTACCGCAATAAACATCCTTGGATGGGTCACAGCAATACGAAATCATCAAAAATTAATTACCAATAATTTTTTCTATTTTATTTTGTACCTTTGCGCACTCGAAATAGCACCCTTAGTGCTTCTAGGAGATTACTTTAAAGACTGATGCTTATGAAAGTAAAAACGATTTTGGTTTCACAACCAGAACCTAAGATGGAAAACTCTCCATATTCCCGACTTATTGACAAGGAAAAAGTAAAGGTAGATTTTAGGCCTTTTATACATGTTGAAGGCGTTGACGCCAAAACTGTACGACAACAAAAAATTGATCTAAACAATTTTACTGCTATTATTTTAACAAGCAGAAACGCTGTAGATCATTTTTTTAGAATTGCAGAAGAAATGCGCTTTAAAGTGCCTGATTCAATGAAATATTTCTGTCAGTCAGAAGCTGTTGCCTATTATTTACAAAAATACGTGGTATACAGAAAGCGTAAAATTTATGTAGGTAAAATGAATTTTTTAGACCTCTCTACACTTTTCAAGAAGTATAAAGATGAAAAATTCCTATTACCTTCTTCCGATTCTCTAAAGCCAATTGTTCCAGAAACACTTGATGCTTTAGGATTAAATTGGACCAGAGGTATATTCTACAAAACTGTAGTTAGTGACCTTTCTGATTTAAAGGATGTGTATTATGATATTTTAGTATTCTTTAGTCCTTCTGGAATTGAATCTTTATTAAAGAATTTTCCAGATTTTGAACAAAAAGATACTAGAATTGCTGTTTTTGGTAATTCTACTGTAAATGCAGCTACTGAGGCTGGTCTAAGAATAGACATTAAAGCACCAACACCCGAAACACCTTCTATGACCATGGCGTTGCAGAAATATATAGCAGGGTTAAATAAAAAATAAGAACTAATATTTTTATTTACAAGCATAAAAAAAGCCTCTTTTCAGAGGCTTTTTTATTTTTAGAATCCATAACGTTGCGGTCCGCCACGTCTTATTTCTTCATTTGCATCTTCTTCAAACTTTTTAAAGTTCTCACGGAACGCATTAGACAGCTTAAAAGCCGTGGTATAATACTTCTCATCATTATCCCAAGTTGTTCTAGGACTTAACACCTCTGTAGGTACACCAGGACACTCTCTAGGCTGTGCAACACCAAATACAGAATGTATATGGTATTTATCATAAGAATACAGACCTAAGTCCCCATTCAATGCAGCAGTAATCATAGCACGAGTATATTTTAATTTCATACGGGTACCAATACCATAAGGACCACCTGTCCAACCTGTATTTACCAACCAAACATTAACCCCAGCCTCTTTCATTTTCTTACTTAGCATCTCTGCGTATTTCGTAGGGTGCAAAGGCATAAATGGCGCACCAAAACATGCTGAAAAATTAGGAGTAGGTTCTACGATACCGGCTTCAGTTCCTGCTACTTTTGCTGTATATCCGGATATAAAATGATATGCTGCCTGATTAGGAGTTAGTTTAGAAATTGGAGGTAAAACTCCAAATGCATCTGCCGTTAAGAAAAAGATGTTTTTAGGATTTTTACCTATTGAGGGTACTTGAATATTTTCAATATGATCAATTGGATAACTTACCCTTGTATTTTGAGTGATAGAAATATCCTCAAAATCTACAATACCTTGAGAATCCATAACAACATTTTCAAGCAATGCTCCTTTCTTAATTGCCCCAAAAATTTCTGGCTCATTTTCTGCAGAAAGATTAATCACTTTCGCATAACAACCTCCTTCAAAATTAAAAACAGTATTTTCTTTTGTCCAACCATGTTCATCATCACCAATAAGTTTTCTATTGGGATCCGCAGAAAGTGTTGTTTTCCCAGTACCCGAAAGTCCAAAGAAAATTGCAGTATCGCCATCTTTACCCACATTGGCAGAACAGTGCATTGGCAATGTATTTTTATACACGGGCAAAATAAAATTAAGCGCAGAGAAGATTCCTTTTTTAATCTCTCCAGTATACCCAGTACCTCCAATTAAAGCAATCTTTTTTGTAAAGTTTAAGATTGCAAAATTATGTTGACGGGTACCATCAACATCTGCATCTGCCATAAAACCAGGCGCATTAACTACAGTCCATTCTGGATCAAAGTTTTCTAACTCTTTTTCTGTCGGCCTTAAAAACATATTACTAGCAAACAAGTTAGACCAAGGGTATTCATTAATTACCCTAATATTTAATTTGTAGTCTTCATCTGCACAAGCATAACTATCGCGCACATAAATTTCTCTTTCATTTAAATAGTCTATGACTTTATCATACAACTTATCAAAGGCGGAAGGCTCAAACGGTATATTAACGTTTCCCCACCAGACTAAATCATTTGTAATTTCATCTTTAACGATAAATCTATCCATAGGAGACCTACCGGTAAACTCACCTGTATTTACAGCGAGAGCACCAGAAGATGCCTCTTTACCCATACCCTTTTCTAAAGTTAATCTGTGTAAATCATCTGGTGATAACTGATAATGTACATTTTCACTTGTAATGCCATACTTGCTCAACGAAATCGTTTGCGTGACTTTAGTCATTTTGAAGAAGATTTAATAATTTTTATGGGTTAAAATTATTGAAAATATAACAGACCACCTTATTTTTAGATAAAAAATTATTAAAAATATAACAAAGCCCTTTAGTTTTTCAATTAAATATAACATTAGTCCTTCAGAAAGCGAATTCCGAAATAGCCCCAACCTAAAATTAGACACAAACCACCTATTGGAGTCACAAATCCTATGGTTTTAAAATCAAATCCCGTTAAAGTGTTGGTTGCCAGTAGATAAATAGAAAAAGAAAACAGAAATATTCCCGCAGTAAACAACCCGTAGATTATTTTTTTCTTTGCAGCAGGTATTTTATTTACACTACCTAGCACCAATAATACTATGGCATGATACATTTGATAGGTAACTCCTGTATTAAATGTAGCTATAGACTCGGGAGAAATAAGATTTTTTAAACCGTGAGCCCCAAAAGCACCAAATACCACTGCAAGGGTACCAAATAAAATTCCTGTACTAAAAATTGTTTTGTTCATAACTAAAATGATTGTTATTTTTACATATATAACAAATGTGATTTTTAAATGTCACGATAAAGATACAAAACTATGCTGCGAAAAATTCTAATTATTGGTGCTGGCAAGTCCACATCATACTTATTAGATTACTTTTTAGAAAAAGCAATTGAAGAACGATTACATGTTATTATTGCAGATTTATTTCCTGAGAATATTCCTGCTAAATTTAAGAGTCACTCTAATTTCAGTGTTATAAAGTTAGACATCTTCAATACAGAAGAACGCCAAAAAGCAATACAAGAAGTAGACATCGTTGTATCTATGTTACCAGCACATATGCACATCAACATAGCCAAAGACTGCATAAATTACAGCAAACACTTAGTAACCGCTTCTTATGTTAGTGATGAAATAAAAACTTTAGACCAAGAAGCAAAAGACAAAGGACTTGTATTTATGAATGAAGTTGGCCTTGATCCAGGAATAGATCATATGAGCGCCATGCAAATCATCGATCGCATTAAAAAGAAAGGTGGTAAAATGTTGCTGTTTGAATCTTTTACGGGAGGATTGGTAGCCCCTGAAAGCGATAACAATTTATGGAATTATAAATTTACATGGAATCCTAGAAACGTTGTTGTTGCCGGACAAGGAGGAACCGCACAGTTTATACAAGAAGGAACGTATAAATACATTCCATATCATAAATTATTCAGACGAACCGAGTTTGTAAATATAAAGGGATACGGCAAATTTGAAGTCTATGCCAATAGAGACTCCTTAAAATATCGCGAAGCTTACGGTCTTAATGACATTCTTACACTATATAGAGGTACCATGAGACGTGTCGGATTCTCTAAAGCATGGAATATGTTTGTTCAATTAGGTCTAACGGATGACAGTTACACCATTGAAAACTCTGAAGGAATGACCAATAGAGAATTTGTTAATTTATTTTTACCTTATTCTCCCACAGATTCAGTGGAATTGAAACTTAGATATTATCTAAAAATAGATCAAGATGATATTATGTGGGATAAATTAGAAGAGCTTAATTTATTTAATTCTGACAAAAAAATAGCCCTTAAAAATGCAACACCTGCACAAATATTACAAAATATACTTGAAGATAGCTGGACCCTTGCGGAAGATGATAAAGATATGATTGTAATGTATCATAAGTTTGGCTATGAACTAAATGGTACTAAAAAACAGATTGATGCGAACATGGTGGTTATTGGAGAAAACAGAACCCACACCGCTATGGCTAAAACAGTAGGCTTACCCGTTGCCATTGCCACACTATTAATTTTAAATAAAAAGATTACACGTCCAGGTATTCAAATTCCAATGCATGAAGAGGTATACACCCCTATTCTAAAAGAATTAGAAGCCTACGGAATTATATTTAATGAAGAAGAAGTTCCCTATTTAGGATACAATCCAAATACAGTAGCTAGTTAATAATTGAAACTAAATAACTATATTTCATTTTAATTTGAAACAGTTACAGATGAAATCAGCTAAAGAAAGTGTGAAAATTGACGGAATTGACAAAAAAATATTACGTTTTTTAATGGCTGATGCCCGTAAACCTGTACTAGAAATAGCTAGGAATATTGGTATTTCTGGTGCTGCGATTCATCAAAGACTCCGAAAATTAGAAAACTCTGGCCTTATTGCAGGATCTAAATTTGTAATCAATCCAAAAGTTCTAGGCTTTTCTACCATGGCTTATATTGGTATCTATTTAGACAAGGCTATGAGTAACCCTGTTGCTGTTAAAGAATTAGAGAAGATCCCTGAAATACTTGAATGCCATTACACCACTGGAAACTGGTCTATTTTAATTAAAGTGTTGTGTAGAGACAATGAGCATTTAATGCAGGTTTTAAACAACAATATTCAACAAATAGATGGCGTATCTAGAACAGAAACATTTATTTCTCTTGATCAACAAATAGAGCGACAAATAACCATTTAAAGGTTTCAATTTTGAAAATAAAAAAGCTTAACTACAGTATCCTTTGTTTATTATTCCTATTTTTTTCATGTAAAGAGGAATTAAAATGCGATAGTTTGATGGCTAATTTAGGGATTCGAAAAGAACTCACGAAGATACATGCCAAAGAAAAAGCTTTTTTTAAGTTATTCGAAATAGATAATCCCACTAATATATTACGAGAACTTTTTAATACAAAAACGAAGATCCATACTGTAAAAACACTTCCGAATGCAGCTACAGAAACTTGTCATTGCGAAGCACGGTTATCTATAACCTATGATGACAAAACAAAAGCGGCAATTTTAAAGAAGATAGCCCCCCAAATGCACCCATTATTCAACAGCTATTTTGATGAATTTGTCTCTGAAAGTAGTATTGAATATGAGTTCTCAAATCCTTCGAAAAACATTTTTGATGTGAAAATCATAGAAAGCAATGAAGAAGAACTTGTAAGAAGCATTATGTATTTTATTCGCTTGCACAAGTACGAACAAGCTGCAAAAAAGTAAACAAAAAAAAGCTCCTAACTTAAGGAGCTTTTATATTATTTACTAAAAAGTAAGATTATCTTCTACCTCCAAAAACTTGTAAAGCCCAATACGCAAGTGTAGCAACTGAACCAATAGCTGCAACTAAATAGGTTCTAGCAGCCCATTTTAAAGCATCTTCTGCACCTGCATACTCTTGTGGAGCTAGCATATTTGTTTTCTTTAACCATGCCAAGGCACGATGACTCGCATCATATTCTACAGGCAACGTAACCAAACTAAATATTGTAGCAAAACTCATCATAACCAAACCTGCAACTGCAACATAATACCCAAATCCAAATCCTGCAGCAGCACCTAACATTAGTCCACCAAAAACAACCCACATAGACATACTAGAGGTAACATTTACTATAGGAACTAAATTAGACCTTAAACCCAACCATCGATATGCTTGTGCGTGTTGTACCGCATGACCACATTCGTGAGCAGCCACTGCTGCGGCAGAAGCATTACGCTGATTATATACACCTTCACTTAAATTTACTGTTTTGTTAGCAGGGTTGTAATGGTCTGTTAACATTCCTGGCGTTGAAATTACTTTTACATCACGAATACCATTATCCGCTAGCATTTTTTCAGCAATTTCTGCACCGCTCATCCCATTGCGTAAATGAACTTTTGAATATTGCTCAAATTTGCTCTTCAGCTTCCTGCTTACTAACCAACTAATTAATGCAATCCCTCCTATTAATATATAATATCCGAACATAATTTTTTTATTTTAATACTTTAAATATAGCAAAGTTTCTCTGCTACATACTAATAACGCAAAAATCCCGCCAAAATTTTCCAACACGTAAATGCGGAAAATTTGGCAGGATTTTTAAATTAATGCTTTGAGCTAGGTTAACTTATGATGCCCAATCAAATGCTTCTATAATTTCTTTGTAAACTACTTCTCCTTCAGAAATATTTAAACCTTTCTGTAATCCTGGATCAGAAGCTAATGCTTTTTTCCAACCCAAATTAGCAATCTTAATAGCGTAAGCTGTAGTTACATTCGTAAGCGCTATAGTAGATGTGTAAGGTACCGCTCCTGGCATATTTGCTACAGAATAATGTACAATCTCATCGATAATATAAATAGGATCTTCGTGAGTTGTAGGTCTTGTAGTTTCTACACAACCCCCTTGATCTACCGCTACATCAACAATAACAGCACCAGATTTCATGGTTTTAAGCATGTCTCTAGTAATTAAATTAGGTGCTTTCTTTCCTTTTAGTAAGACACCACCAATAATTAAATCATGTGTTTGTACAAATTCTCTAATATTATACTCATTAGAGAATAAGGTAGTACAATTATTTGGCAAAACATCATTTGCATAACGTAGTCGTTTCATGTCAACATCTAGGATGGTAACCTGAGCACCTAAACCAGATGCCATTTTAGCAGCTTGCATTCCTACCACACCTGCACCAAGTATTAAAACCTTTCCTGGGGGTACTCCTGGCACACCACCAAGTAAAAGGCCACGACCCTTTACAGGCTTCTCTAAATACTTTGCTCCTTGTTGGATAGACATTCTACCTGCAACTTCAGACATAGGTGTTAATAACGGCAAACCACCATCTCTATCTTCAACTGTTTCATAAGCAATACAAACAGCACCACTAGCAATCATTGCTTTAGTTAATGGTTCACTTGAAGCAAAATGGAAATAAGTGAAAACAATTTGTCCTTTTTTAATAAGACTGTATTCTTCCTCAATAGGTTCTTTTACTTTAACAATCATTTCAGCGATAGCATATACCTCTTCAATTGTATCAAGAATTGTAGCCCCAGCCTCAATATAAGTTTCATCTATGAAACCACTATTATCTCCTGCCGTTGACTGTACGAATACTTCATGGTTGTTTTTCACTAGTTCAAAAACACCACCTGGAGTCATACCTACACGACTCTCATTGTTTTTAATTTCCTTAGGGATACCTATTTTCATTTGCTTTATTTATTAGAACTTTCGTTTAAAAAGAAAAATATCTGCATAAAAATGAATTTGTTTATCAGATTCCTGCAGATCACATTTATAAAAAAACAAACTAAAAAAGACAAAGGCAAATCTTAAGTTTATTCAACAAACAAATTAATTCGCCAATGTCAATTTTAATTATAATTAGTCGCGTCAAATTTGCCACAAATAGTTATAATAAAAAAACAAAAACCATTAAAATTGTGATGGTTTAACTAAAATTCAAACTTTTAACAATAAGCCCTGTATTGTTTTGTCAAAATAATAAAAATGATGCTTAAAATTCAGATTATGGAATAAAGTGTTACATAATTATCAACCTTAAACAAACTAGGAAGAATAAACACCAATCTACTGCATTTACTACTGTAGATTAGTGTTCAACCAAAATTACCCTACTATATTTATAATTTTACCAGGAACGATGATCACCTTTTTAGGGGCTCTTCCGGCTAATTGTTGTATTGTTTTTTCATGCGCCATTACTGCTTCTTCTATTTGATCCTTTGTAAAATCCATAGGAAGCTCTAATTTGAAACGCATTTTCCCGTTAAAAGAAACCGGATATTCTTTACTACTTTCTACCAAGTGCGATGCTTCAAATTTTGGAAAAGGAGCGGTAGAAATAGATGCTGTATGTCCTAATTTACTCCATAACTCTTCAGCAATATGTGGTGCATAAGGCGATACCAATACAATTAACGCTTCTAAAACTTCTCTACTTGTACATTTCTGAGCAGACAGTTCATTCACTGCAATCATAAAGGTAGATACGGAAGTATTGAAAGAGAAGTTTTCGATATCTTCTTCTACTTTCTTAATAGTTTTATGTAAGGTCTTAAGGTCCTCCCCCGACCCCTCCGAAGGAAGGGAGTTTGTGACGTAAAACGCTCCATTTTCTCCAGAATGATACAAACGCCATAATTTTTTAAGAAAACCATGCGTACCTGTAATACCAGCCGTATTCCAAGGCTTAGATTGTTCTAATGGGCCTAAAAACATCTCATACAAACGTAAACTGTCTGCTCCGTAATCTACACAAATACTATCCGGACTTACCACATTGTATTTAGATTTGGACATTTTTTCTACTTCGCGAGAAACTTTAAAAACCCCATCTTCTTCAGTGATAAATTCCGCACCAGCGTATTCTGACCTCCAATTTTTAAATCCTTCGATATCCAATTCATCCGAAGCATTTACTAATGAAACGTCTGCATGAATTTTTTGAATTTTATAAAGTAATTTACTTTCAGTTTTATCATCCTGAAAAGTAATTTTCATTAAATCTTTTATTTGATAACCATATATACTTGATATTTCATCTTCTAATGGAAAATTTCCTGGAATTAATTTTTTTGGAATAAAAATAGCCTTTTTGTCTAATGTATGTATTCTATAAACAAAAGCACTTGTCCCTGTAATCATTCCTTGATTGATGAGTTTTTTAGCAAACTCGTTTTTAGGAACCACGCCTTTATCAAACAAGAATTTTTGCCAGAAACGCGCATATAATAAATGCCCCGTAGCGTGCTCACTACCACCAATATATAAATCTACATCTTGCCAGTAGTTAATGGCATCCTCCGAAAATATAGTCTCCGTATTGTTCGGATCCATATAGCGGTTAAAATAAAAACTACTCCCCGCCCAGCCTGGCATGGTATTTAATTCTAATTCCCCTCCTAGCCTCCCCGAAGGAGAGGAACTATTAAATTCTTCTTCTGAAACTACTTTCCCTTCGTCACCATACTGCAACCAGTACCATTCTTTAGCATTCCCCAAAGGTGGCTCACCAGTTTCTGTAGGCAGGTATTTATCTACTTCTGGCAATGCCAATGGAAGAAATTTACTATCTAACATTTGCGGCATTCCATCTACATAATACACTGGAAAAGGTTCTCCCCAATACCGTTGTCTGCTAAAAACAGCATCGCGCAAGCGGTAGTTAATTTTCCCTTTTCCTTGTCCTATTTTTTCCAATTCATAAATCGCCAATTTCATGGCTTTCTTATACGGCAATCCGTTTAAGAAATCAGAATTAGCAATTACGGTTTTATCTTTATCTGCATGCGCTTCTTCAGAAATATCTACCCCTTCAAATACATTAGGAATAGCTATGTTGAATTTCTTAGCAAAATCATAATCACGCTGATCACCACAAGGTACTGCCATAACAGCTCCTGTTCCGTAACCTGCTAACACGTAATCCCCAATCCAAATTGGCACTGGCTCTTGGGTAAAAGGGTGTTCTGCATAAGACCCTGTAAAAGCCCCTGAAATAGTTTTTACATCTGCCATACGTTCACGTTCACTACGTTTTGCAGTGGCTTCTATATACGCTTCAACCTCCGCTTTTTGCTCAGGAGTGGTTATTTTAGCCACCAACTCATGCTCTGGCGCTAAAGTCATAAAAGAAACTCCAAAAATAGTATCAGGGCGAGTGGTAAAAACATCAATCCGATGAGATTGCTTCGCTTCGCTCGCAATAACATTGAAGACCGCTGATGCTCCTTGACTTCTCCCAATCCAATTGGTCTGTGAATCTTTAAGCGGTTGTGGCCAATCTACTGTTGTTAAATCATCTAACAAACGCTGTGCATAAGCAGAAATACGCATGCTCCACTGTGTCATTTTTTTACGAATAACAGGGTGACCTCCGCGTTCTGATACGCCATTGACAATCTCATCATTAGCCAATACAGTACCTAATCCAGGACACCAGTTTACTTCAGTATCTGCCAAATAGGTAAGTCGGTATTGCAACAGTATTTCTTGTTGCTCTTTTGTATCAAAAGCATACCACTCTTCTGCTGTAAAAGCTATAATATCTTCATCAGAAACTGCATTTACCGTCGCATTTCCTTCTTTCTCAAAAAGCGCGGTTAACGTAGCAATGTCTTCTGCCTTATTCGTATCATTATTATACCAAGAGTTGAACAACTGGATAAAAATCCACTGGGTCCATTTGTAATACTCCGGAGTAGAGGTACGCACTTCACGGCTCCAATCAAAAGAAAAACCAATTTTATCCAATTGGTCTCTATATCTAGCAATATTTGTTTCTGTAGTAATTGCAGGATGCTGTCCTGTTTGGATAGCATATTGTTCTGCGGGTAAGCCAAAAGAATCATATCCCATGGGATGCAATACATTAAACCCTTTATGCCTTTTATAACGTGCATAAATATCACTAGCAATATACCCTAACGGATGCCCAACATGCAGTCCTGCCCCTGAAGGATAAGGAAACATGTCTAACACATAAAACTTTTCTTTATCAGAATTGTTTTCTGCTTTAAACGTTTGGTTTTCTGCCCAATATTTTTGCCATTTGGCTTCAATTTCTGTGAAATCGTAGTTCATTATATAAAGTTTGTGTAAACCTGATGGTTTTAATGCGGAGCAAAAATAAGTTTATTATAGGAAAGGGAAAAGATTATAGACGCTTCCCTTTAACAATCGCATAAGAAAAAAGAATTTAGACGCTCAAACAACCTCATATAAGTAATAATTTAACTTCTACTAATGATAACCCTTAATTCAAATGACCTTTTTAAGCTCTAAAAGCATCATTTACTGTAAAAACTAAGATATTATTAGCACAAAATGTTAACAGAGATTTCATATTAAATATACTTTCCTATTTTTACATATCGTTTTCACACATTATGAGTAAATCTTTTGAGCGCTATCAACAACGTAAATTAATATCGAGCTATTTTTCTGTAGTCTTAAGTATAGGTCTTGTGCTTTTTCTATTGGGAATTTTAGGCTTATTGGTATTAAATACTAAAAAACTAGCCGATCATTTTAAAGAACAAATTACCATCTCTGTCTTTTTAAAAGATAATGCCAAACAGGTTGAAGTAGATCAGCTTCAGAAAAGCTTAGTTATGGCAGAATATACGAAAGCTGCAACTTACGTTTCTAAAGAAGAAGCTGCAGAACAGCACAGTGAGGATATTGGTGAGAATTTCCAAGATTTTCTAGGCTACAACCCTTTAAAAAATTCCATTGATGTTCAGTTAAATGCAGATTTTGTAACACCAGAACAACTGGAAGAAATAGCAACGGAAATTACTGCTAAAGATTATGTAGAAGAAGTAAGCTATGACAAACCACTAATAGGCTTACTTAATGAAAATGTAAAACGCATTAGCTTCTGGATTTTAGTAGCCAGCAGTATTTTTACTTTTATTGCTGTTTTATTAATCAACAGTTCTATACGCCTATCTATTTATTCCAAGCGTTTTATTATTAAAACGATGCAAATGGTAGGTGCTACTAAAGTATTTATTCGCAAACCATTTATTTGGACAAATGTTAAGCTAGGGGTACTAGGTGCTATTTTAGCCATGCTTGCCTTAGCGGGTGTTTTATATTATGTAAATGAAAACTTCCCAGAGTTAGGCCTAATGGATGACCCTATTATTCTAGTGATTCTTTTTTCTAGTGTTTTTATTTTAGGCTTGTTAATTTCACTTATTAGCACCTACTTTGCAACACAACGTTTCTTAAATCTAAGAACAGACGAATTATATTATTAAATTTGCAGCATGGCAAACAAGAGTGACAATTCAAATCAAGATTCTAAAAAGGAATTTATCTTTCAAAGTAAGAACTATACCTTTATGTTTATTGGCCTTGCTTTTATAGTAATAGGCTTTATATTAATGAGCGGTGGCGGGAGTGATGACCCAAATGTTTTTAATCCTGAGATATATAGCTTTAGGAGAATCCGTTTAGCACCAACACTTGTGCTTATCGGTCTAGGTATAGAAATCTATGCTATTTTGTTGAACCCTCATAAAAAAGATTAATTGGAAGTTATAGACGCAATAATCCTTGGTATAATCCAAGGTTTAACAGAGTTTCTACCTGTTTCATCAAGTGGACATTTAGAACTAGGAAAAGCTATTTTAGGTGATCATTCTGTCCCCGAAGAAAGCCTTTTATTCACCGTAGTACTCCATTTTGCTACAGCATTAAGCACACTTGTTGTTTTCAGAAAAGATGTTTGGGAATTACTACGCGGCCTTTTTCAATTTAAATGGAACGAAGAAACTCAATTCTCTATAAAAATTATTATTTCAATGCTACCAGCTGTTTTTGTTGGTTTATTTTTTGAAAAACAATTAGAGAGTTTCTTTGGCGGCAATGTTCGCTTTGTAGGTTTCATGTTGCTAGTTACTGCAGCGCTTCTTTACTTCGCTGATAAAGCCAAAGACACCGATAAAAAAGTGAGTTTTAAAAATGCTTTTCTTGTAGGTATCTCTCAAGCCATTGCTATGCTACCTGGCATCTCTAGAAGTGGAGCAACGATTTCTACCTCTGTATTGCTAGGCGTTGACAAAACCAAAGCTGCACGCTTTTCCTTTTTAATGGTTGTGCCTTTAATTTTCGGTAAGATATTTAAAGACCTATTAGGCGGAGAACTAACTTTTGACGGAGATAACAATGTTGCCATGGGCGCTGGCTTTATTGCTGCATTTATTGCCGGATTAGGAGCTTGTACTTGGATGATTCAACTCGTGAAGAAAAGTAAGCTTTCTTATTTTTCTATCTATTGCTTAATTGTTGGTCTTATCGCCATTGCTTACGGATATTTTGGATAATACGCATTTAAAAATAACTATTGAAAACTAAAGAACATTTCTTAGAAGGACAAACACTTTTGATTGACAAACCACTAGGATGGTCTTCTTTCCAAGCGGTAAACTCTATTAAGTGGAGCATCCGAAGAAAATTTGAACTCAAAAAAATTAAGGTTGGTCATGCAGGCACTTTAGATCCTTTAGCTACAGGATTGTTACTTATCTGCACAGGAAAATTCACCAAAACAATTAACGAACTTCAAGGCCAAGCAAAAGAATATACAGGAACAATTACCTTAGGAGGCACCACACCTTCTTACGATTTAGAGTCTGAAATTAACGAAACGTTCCCTACAGCACACATTACCGAAGCTTTAATAAAAGAAGCCACTAAGCAGTTCCTAGGCGAAATTGAACAAGCACCTCCAATTTTTTCTGCTTTAAAAAAAGACGGAAAACGCTTGTATGAATATGCAAGAGAAGGTATTGAAGTAGAAATAAAAAAACGGCTAATCACCATTCATGAATTTGAGATAACCGCTATTGAAGGGAATGTAGTTTCTTTTAGAGTAGCTTGTAGCAAAGGTACTTATATTAGATCTCTAGCTCATGATTTTGGAATTGCCCTAAACTCTGGAGCACATTTATCATCACTCAGAAGAACCAAAATAGGCGATTATAACGTAGATAATGCTATAACCACAGAGGCATTTAACAAGCTATTAAATCCTGATTCTGAAGAAAACCTTTAGAAAAAGAACATTTTCACAACTGTTTAACGATTTGATAAAATAATATTCTAAAAAAGTGGTTAATAAGAATATGAATTTAAATAAAAGTCAACTTTCATTACTAATCACGATTTTCTCTATGGCTATCATGGTGTTGGGTTTATACAACGTCCATTTAGGCTCAAAGGAAAAAGAGGAATATGTGGTGGAGTTAGCTTTACTTGAAGAAGATCCCGAAGAACTTTTAGAAGAAGAGGAGCAAGAACTACAAGATCAAGCAGAAGCAGAAGCAGAAGCTATCAAAAGTCATATGGCTTTTAACGAAACAGCAAAAGCTAGTTTTGGCAATCCAGAGCCCTTAAAAACATTAGAAGAATTAATGGAAGAAGCAGAAAACGGTTCTGATAGCGATGAACCTAACGAGCTTTTAACGTCTGACTCTGGCGAATATGCTGCAAGCTTAAAGGAACTTAAAAAAAAGCGTCAAGAAGCAAAAGAATTATTAGGGGAACGCGAAGCTCAGAAAGATGTGCCTACCAATAATTTAGCAAAACGTAGGACATCTATATCGTATTCATTAATAGACAGAAATCACTACAGTTTACCCGTACCAATTTATACCTGTATTGAAGGTGGTAAAATAGTAATTAATATTAGCGTAAATAGCGCAGGCATGGTTACTGATGCTAGTTTCAATAAAAGTAGTTCCAGCACAGAAAATGGCTGCTTAATAGACAATGCTTTAGAATATGCCTATAAAGCATCTTTCAACAAATCTACAAAAGCTAGCCAGAAAGGTACCATCACCTATTTATTCCAAGAGAAGGCCCGTTAATAAATCTTCCGCAGTATTTACTCCTTTATCTTTGGTATACCAAATTTGCAAATCTTGCTTAAACTCAGGCGTTAATGTACCATGTGTATTTTTGTAGTCATTTACCAATTGAGTTGCTTTAGTAGGTCGTGGACCCCAATCTGAAAATACAGTGTTCGTAGCATCATCAATCATTAGCAACTTAGGGATAGACAAGGTTCCGTTGGTCAAAAATTGATTCATCAGTTCTAGATTTTCATCACGCAAAATAACTTTAAAAGATATATTTGGATTCAAACTAGCCAATTTATTCATTACTGGCATAGTCTGCGCAGCATCGCCACACCAGCTTTCAGTAAGTACCAACCAAGTTACTTTTCTTTCAACTTTCTCAACTTTTTCAATGATATCCTCTGAAAATTTAAGCGTCTTATCCAAACGTTTCATACGCTTATCATTAAGCATGGTATAATTGGCAAGCGCATCATTCTGAACGACACCTGTAGACTTTTCGTTGGCTACTAAATCTGAAATAGTATTTCGGTATTCTTCATAGCTTACAGCTTTTAATAAACTACTATTTAATAACTGAGAAATTTCTTGGGATGTTTTGTTGGTTTCTAAAATATTCATGACGGGTTTATTTGGGGTAAAATTAGATACTGAGTTTCATTAAAAAACTGAGTTACGTCATGTTTGTAGAAAAAATGAGAGAAAACTTACAAATGCCTTTTTTTAATCATTCCGCCTCTGGTATCATTTATACTATTCATGACAACAAACGCACTAGCATCTATTTTTGATACTTCTATATTCAATCTTCGAATTTCCAGTCTTGTGATTACCGTATAGATAACATCATATTCCTTTTGAATACCCTCATTGCTAAAACCACCTTTTGCACTATAGATGGTTAAACCCCGACCTAATTTCTCGGAAATCATAATTCTAATTTCTTCACTCTTCCCATAAATAATAGTAACACCTGTATATTCCTCTATACCATCAACCACAAAGTCTAAAGTTTTTGAGGCCGATAAATAAGTTAACATGGAATATAAAGCCGTTTCAATAGATAAGAAATATGCTGCCGCTAAAAAAATGATAATATTGATTAGAATAATGATATCGCCAATGGTAGTCCCTAACTTTCTACTTAAAAAAATAGCAAGTACTTCGGTGCCGTCTAATACGCCACCACCACGAATAGATAAACCTATCCCCGCTCCTAGAAAAAAACCTCCAAAAACAGCTACCAATAGCTTGTCTTGTGTAATTTCCGGAAAATGCACAGTAGATAACACTAAAGCCAATCCTACAATAGCAATTGAAGCTTTTACAGCAAAGGTTTTGCCTATAACCTTATATCCAAGAATTAAAAAAGGAATATTCACTACCAAAATTAAGAGAGGTAAAGGCAAGGTAAAAACTTCTGAAGCCAGTAATGAAATACCCGTTGCTCCACCATCTATAAATTTATTTGGCAATAAAAAACTTTCCAGCCCAAAGGCCGCCGAAAAAATACCCACTAAAATAAAGAGCATATCTTTTAAAAAAGCCCTAAACCCCACTCGAAGTTTTCTTGATCTTTTTAGATAGGCACCTGCATGCCCCAATAATCGATACCCTTTTGTTTTACTATTCGGCATGTATTAACATTATAAATCTTTCGGATTTAATGCTAAGCTATTAAATAATTTGGCTTTCGTTACAAAGAATTTATTTTGAACAGAATTTTGTTTTAATCTAGATTCTATAAGTTTATTTTCTCGCGAATTGATTAAAAACAAAGAGCTTTCTCCAAAACTGAATTTACGCTCTTCTGCTGCTAATAAAATTTCATAATTTTGCACCATAGTCCCGATAAGCAAATTCTGCTTTTCAAAAGATGCTAACTCTCGATACATGGCTATTACCTTATTTTTTATTACAATTTCAGCATTGTCCAATTCGTATTTTGCATCTTGTAATTTAAATTTTGCTAATTTTAAATCTCCACGTTCCTTTCTTAAAAATAAGGGCAATTGAAAACGTATTCCTCCTTTATAATAATCTGTTTGAAGGGAATTTAAATACTCCGGTGTCTCCGTCAAAAAATTATACTCAATTTCTATTTTTGGCAATAACTTATTCGCTTTCAAGTTTTTATCTACTCGCAAACCGTCCATTTTATAGGTCAGCGATTTTAATTTAGGATGATTTTCTATCGTAAAGCTATCTAATGGAACCCCATTAATCCCTAAGACTTCATTAATGTCTTCTGCAATATTAGCATCAGGAATAATATTTTCTTGAAGCTCGATAGGCACATCGTCTAACCATAGAAAACTAGAAAGTTCTAATGATTTTTGCATCAACCTTACTTTTGCTTGTTCTAAATTTAAGGCCCTATCCTGTAATGTAATCGTTGCCTCCACAGTATCAATTGCTGCTACCTGACCAGAATATGCACTTTTTTTCACCCCATCTAAACGAATAGCTGCATTGGATAAAAAACTATCAAATATTTTATTTTCATTGTACGCCTGCAACCAATCAAAATATGCTTGTGCAGCGTCAAACAACACTTGATTCACCAAAATATCTCGGTCTGCTTTTGATTGTTCTCTAAAATACTTGGCTTTTTTCAAGGTTGCCATTCGGTCATTAATCCAAAGTCCTTGACCTAGAGACATACTTACCCCTGCACTGTATAAACCATCATCCGGAACAGTAGCTTCCGGATTCAAATACACCCCTTCATTCTGCTCAAAAGCCCCTTTAAAATTAACACCATACCAGGTAGGGATTTTAAATACAGCATTTAATTTTTCGTAATATTCTGTACCTTTAAACTGTTTGGCTCCGTAATCTACCTCAATTTTAGGATCAAAACCTCCTCTAGCCTTTAACAGCTTTGCTTGCCCCATATCTAAAGTTAGTGCCGCCTGTTTTGCTATAGGATGATACTTCTTCACATACCCTAAATACTCTTTAAAATCAAGAACAGTAGCATCTATATCTTGCGCACTTAAACCATAGCTAAAGAGCAATACACTATAAAAAAGAATTTTTTTCATTATTTCTTATCCTTAGTTGCTGTTGCGTTTGGCTGATAATAGTTAGGCGGGAATCCATTCAATTGTCGCCATAACTCATACCAAATTGGCACGTCTTCTAATAAGGCAATAGTACTTGCCCCAGACCCCACACGAATCTCTTTTGGCCACGCTTGATCTTCGGGGTCTTGTGCTAAGAGCACGCGGTATTTTCCATTGGGACTAATAAATGTCTCTACAGCCACCACAATACCTCCATAGGTACCATAAGACGCATTGGGCCAACCACTAAAAACAATAGAAGGCCACCCATCAAACTCAATACGCACTTTCTCGCCCTTATGAATTAGAGGCAGATCTAAAGGCGCCACAAACATCTCTACAGCTTTATCATAAACAGAAGGCATAATCCCTACCAACTTATCCCCTTCTTTAAAAGTTTCACCTATACCTGCCTGAATTGCTTTATTTATGTACCCACTTAGTGGTGCTTTTATATAGTACATATCATTACGCATTTCATAATTGGTAAATTGATTTTCTAGTTTAGTTACTTGCGCCTGTGAATCATATTGACCCGATTGCGCCGTATACATATCACTCTGCGCTTTAGAAATCTTATCAGTATACGCTGCTTGCACACTATTTACCTCTACAGAAGCATTTAGAATCTCATTCCTACTCGCTAACAATTTATTCTCTTGAGAAATTAATTTAGCCTGCGTTTCCTGCAACTTTAATCTTTTTTCTTCAACATCGGTAACCGCTTTTAGTCCCTCTTCTTGTAACTGTGCGGTACGCTCATATTGCCGTACAGCAATTTCTAAATTGGTAGTTGCTGCCTGTAAATCTATACTATCACTCTGCACCTTTAATTTAGACTGCAACAACTTATTTTTAGCTTGCTCCAATTTAAAACCGCGCTCCGTAACCAATGCACCAATTTGATTATTCAATGCTTTTACTTTGCCTTCATAGGAAACTACAGACATTTCCTTGGCCTTAATTTGATCTCCCGTTCGCTCTACTAATTTTGGATCAAAATATTCGTTTTTTATTTCCGAAATGAACAGAATAGTATCTCCTTTATTTACAAAATCGCCTTCTTGAACATACCATTTTTCTATACGCCCAGGAATTGGAGATTGGATGGTTTGTGGGCGCTGATCTGGCCTTAAAGTCGTCAATAATCCTTTACCACGAACATTCTGCGTCCATGGTAGAAACAACACAATAACTCCAAATAAGGCAGACCCAATTAAAAATCTATTGAAATACTTGTAATGTCTCTTATGAAAAACGCGACGTGTAGCCTTATAGATTCCAAGATCTACCGTTTTATTTAATACGTTATTAGATATATTAAGCATAAGTCTCTTTAATTTGTACTAACAATTTTTCCATTTTCAAGCGTAATCATTCTATCTACACGGCTCAACCATTTAACATCATGACTCACAACAACAACAACAGACCAAGGATTACTTTTATCGGTTAGAAAATCCATTATTTTAAGCGCTTCTATTTCATCCAATTGGTCCAAAGGCTCTTTTAAAATTAATAATTTTGGTTTTCTAACAATAGCCCTTGCCAACACTATTTTCTTTGCCACATTATGGGGTATTTGCTGCCCTTCTGGGAATAAGATGGTATGAATACCTTTTGGCTGTTCTTTTACAAATTTGGTAAGTCCCGTATTCTCAATAGCCCAATATAAATCTTTTTGAGAAATTGCTTCATCACCAAAAGTGATATTATCTAAAATAGTACCCTCAAACGGACTTTCCTCTGTTAGCGATTGCCCTATAAAGTTTCTATAGTGATTTGGCAGAATATTATCTAAAGAAATATTATTTGCATAAACAGCACCTTCCGTTGGATGAATTAATCCTGAGATTAATCGCAACAATGTTGTTTTTCCAGATCCATTTGCCCCCATTAACAGCGTAGTGCTTTTTGGAATAAATGTTAAGGATACGTCGTCTATTACCTTATGTGTAGCACCCTGAGGAATATAGCTTACTTCCGAAATCTCTATGGTCAATTCTGATGATACCGTTAAGGGGGTTTCACCATCTTGAGATTCTAATTCTTTATCTACCACTTGCCCTAACTTTTCAAGAGAAGTCAATAAATCATATACCGTTTCTAGACCTTTTATTAATTTTTCTACAGAGGTAATGACTAATAAAATAATGATCTCTGCCGCAACAAATTGCCCAATATTCATCTCTTGGTTTAGCACTAAGAGCCCTCCTATAAGCAATAAACCAGCGGTTACCAAAACTTTAAAGCCAATCATTTGAATGAACTGAATGACCAAAACCCTAAAGTGACTTTCGCGCGCATCTAGGTATTCTCCCACCAAGGTATCATTCTTTCGTAAGGCGTGATTGGTTTCTCCAGAAAGTTTAAAACTCACTAAAGAACGTGCTACCTCTTGTAGCCAATGGGCCACTTTATACTTGTATTTAGATTCTGCCAAGCTAGTTTCTAGGCCTTTTCTAGCGGTAAATTTAAACACAACGTAGATAAGGATTAAAAGCAATAAGCCATACAATATAAAGAATGGGTGATAAAAAGAGAGCAATAGAAGGCCGAAGATTATCTGCAGCAATGCCGCAGGAAAATCTAACAAGACCTTCGCTAAAGATTTCTGAACGTTTATAGTATCAAAAAATCTATTGGCCAATTCTGGAGGATAATAATCCCTCAATTCACTCATCTTAATTTTTGGAAAACGATACGCAAACTCAAATGAAGCTCTCGTAAATATTTTTTGCTGTACATTCTCTATAATCCTAATTTGCATTAATTGCAGTAAGCCCCCAAAAGCAACACCCCCGGTTACCAAAACTACAAGAACAATCCAAGAGGTACTTATCTGTGCTCCTTGAATTAAATTGATAATAGCCTGAATCCCTAATGGAAGTGTTAAGTTGACGATACCTGCAAAAATTGCGTAATAGAATGTTTGTAGAATGTCTCGCTTATCAAGTTTTAATAATCCTATTAAACGTTGCCAAGCGGTAAGTGCATTTTTAGACATTTTTGGTTGGTGCTAAGGTTTTAAATACTAATTCTAAAAAATAGTTGGTGGGAGATTTAGGATCATGACAATCCGTAAGCGTCGGGAAATGATCTTTTAAAAAAAACTGATGTAAAGAGCCCTCTAGTATGGTACTTGCAAGACTAGAAGAATACCCATACGCCGGATTTACGGCTTTGATCATATCAGACAAACGCATAATTAGCCGCTTGTAAATTGTAAAATAACCTTCCTTATTTTCTCCATCGACTTCTTTTGTTAAATACGATTTGGAATACTCATTTATAACAATCTTACTTAAGACAACCTCATCAATATGTGAAAAATGAGAATCTTGCTCAATGGTCTTCGCTAGTACTTCTATGGCTTTTTTAAGTTTATCTGATGAATCTGATATACTATTCGTAGAAAAAACCAATTGATATTCTAGCCAACCCCAATACCAAGAAGCTAAATACAACAACAACTTATGTTTGTTTTCAAAATATCTATAAATAGAACTTTCATTAGACCCAATAACTTCACCTAATTTTTTAAAGGTAAATTTCTCAAAACCTATTTCATGAATCATTAAAATGCTATGCTCAATAATTTTCTTTCCCAACCCAGATGACTCAGGGTCTTTAATATAGATTTTATTATTTATTGCAATTTTTACCGATTGTAAAAGCCTATCCATCTCTAATTATTTAAGTACACTTGCGAATATAATAGTATTACTATCAACATACAATAGTTTAACAATTTTTAACGAAAGTATAACTAACTAATACTACACTTATTTTTTAAATTTGACTTTACAATTTAAACCTTAAAACATATGAAACAGCTCCTAGTTTTTGTTTTCCTTGCGATATATTCTATAGGTGGACATAGTCAAGAAAAAGCAGTAAACCTTGAGAAAGGTACTGTATTAGTACTCTTAAACCCAAGAGGCGAAAATTACAAACACCTAGATTTTCCTAGAAAAAACCATATTATAAAAAGAGGCGCGATAGCAGATTTTAATAGCCTGGTTGGACTTAAATTAATCATTGAAGATTTTAAAGAAGTTAAAAACAAAAAACAAGTGACCACCTTAATTAGACAAGATGGGAAGCCCTTTTTTAGGTTCTTCAACTCCGTTAACGCAGACTTAGAGGAAGCAATAGAAAATGGAGAACTAAAGCTATATTCAGAATAAAAAAGCTTCATTTCAATTGCTAAACAAATTTCTCCTTTATCTTTAAGCATTGTTTTAATTTTAATATAAATTAATTTTTGATGGAAAAAAAACGCTGCGGATGGTGTAAAGGAGATGATTTATATGAAGCTTATCATGATTTAGAATGGGGTGTACCTGTGAAAGATGATCATCAACTTTTTGAATTTTTAATTCTAGAAACCTTTCAGGCCGGCCTAAGTTGGATTACAATATTGCGAAAAAGAGAAAATTTCAGGAAAGCTTTTGATTTTTTCGATTATAAAAAAATCGCTAAATATGATGCTGGTAAAATTGAAGAGTTATTACAAAATGCCGGAATTATACGAAACAAGCTTAAAATCAATGCAACGATTTCCAATGCCATTGCATTTATGAAAATTCAGGAAGAATTTGGAAGCTTTAGCAAGTACATCTGGAAATTTGTTGACCACAAGCCTGTTAAAAATACTGTAGAAAATTATAAATTAGCACCGGCAAATACCCCTTTATCAGATACCATAAGCAAAGACTTAAAAAAAAGAGGGTTCAAATTTGTGGGTAGCACGGTAATATATGCTCAAATGCAAGCTACAGGAATGGTAAATGATCACGAAACAACATGTTTTAGATATAATGAAGTATAAAATTTTAATCCTAATTTTACTTTGCAGCTATAGTACGCTTATGGCCCAAGTAAAACACGAACGCGAATTTCGCATCAAGAAAAAAGACTTTCCAACGGAAAGCTACGATTTAATAAAAAGCAAAGTCTCTGATGCAAAAAAGCTGAAGTTCTATAAAGAAATAGACAGCTTAAAAATTAGTTACGAAGCCAAATTTAAGAAAGATAAACTTTGGTACAGTATTGAGTTTAATGAAGAAGGCACCTTAGAGGATATTGAAATTACCATTAAAGAAATTGATGTCCCTAATGAAACTTACGAAAGAATCCAGAACTACCTTGGCACCAATTTTACCTCTTTTAAAATAAAAAAAATACAGCAACAATATGTTACCGAAGACCCTGTAGAAAAAACTTTTAAAAATGCATTCCAAAATTTGATGTTGCCCTCTGTAAACTATGAATTAATCATTGACGCTAAAAAAGAGAAGAACTACGACCAATTTGAAATACTCTTTAACTCAGAAGGGAACTATCTAAGCATTAGAAAATCTCTACCTCCTAATTATGATCATGTCTTATATTAAATTAAGCCTTTTTCTAATTGCTTTTTTTATTTTAAAACCTCTTCTCGCTCAAAATAACTTTACAGGATATATTGAACCTCAAATAGCTGTGAATCATAAATTCTCTTCTATATACGGTACTAATTTTTCTGTAGGCAGTAGAACTTATTTCTATAAAGAGAAAGGGATTGAACTACAAACACGGCAGTTAGATTTTGCTCATTTTTCAGAATTAAAAGTATCCAGCAATCAGAGTATTGCTTTAGGAATTCAATACCGATTTAGGGCTCCTTTTGAAACTGAAAAAGAAAACGAATTACGAATTACAGAACAATACAATCACACATTTAAACCAAGTGCCATAAGGTATGGCCTTAGAACACGTATTGAACAGCGAATCGCACCGTCATTAACTACACACAGGTTTAGATTTAGATGTGCTGCAGACATGCCCTTGAAAGGTGAAAAACTTGATATCGGGGAGCCCTATTTTATTCTCTCTACGGAAAGTTTATTAAGTATTGCGAAAACAAAAAAACCGAGTTACGATCAACGCTTTTCCTCGCAGGTTGGCTACAAATTAAGTACTTTTACAAAATTACAAATAGGTCTAGAATACAGAATAGAAGATTACAATAAAGCCTTAGCCCACGTACTTTTTATAAATTCTGCATTTGTGATCACCCTATAAAATTCTAATCTATTTTATTTCACTAAAAATGCAATACTAAAATATCCTTCTTATCAGGATAGTTGCCTTTGAGTATTTCTAGTTTTTCTTTTGCCTCCTCACAGTGTAAAAAATCTATTTGACAAGAACGCACTAAAGCTTTAGTTAATTGATAATTGGCTTCATACTTTTCCGGAAATAATTCTTGAGCTTTTCTATATTGAAAAATAGCATTATTGAATTTGTTTTTATTGAACCATACATCGCCATCACTCTTATAAAAATCATACTGTTGCGACATTACATCGGCCTTCAGTTTTAAATTGTTCGATTTGATCGTATTTTCGTTTGCTAAGAATGCGGAAATTAGATAGGCGAAAAGCGTTAACAATGGCACCAAAATAGCAAGGGATAAAAGCAAATTTTTTCTTTTATCTTTATTACGGTTTTCGAGAACAAGCTTCCTTACGCTTCGAAGTTCTTCAGGGCTTAGTTTTTTTAGAGCGATAAAACCCCCAGCAGCCCTAGAGTACTCAATTTTTGTATTTGAAAATGTTCGTTTAGAGGAGAACCTGTTGGTTTTACGCAATAATTTGATATTATTACGATGCATTTGAGCCATTCCCGCGCCACTTCCACCACCAAACATAGTTTTGCTTTTCCTTATTGGTATCAAATACTACAGAAAAGTTACATTTTACCTGTTACAATAACTTAATAAAATCTTCTCTAGCAATTTCTTCTGCACCTAAACTCTCAAGGTGCTCCGTGTACACTTGGCAATCTATTAACTTATAATCTTTACGTGCTAACTCTTTTGCCAAACTGATAAAGGCGAATTTAGAGGCGTTACTCACTAGACTAAACATGCTTTCTCCACAAAAAATATGGCCTAAATCTATACCATACAATCCCCCTACTAAAGTATCATTTTCCCAAACTTCATAGGATTGCGCTATGCCTTTTTTGTGAAGTTCCAAATAGGCTTCTTTCATGTTCTCGGTAATCCAAGTACCGTCTTGATCCTTTCTATTTACCATAGAACAATACTCAAGAACTGTTTTAAAATCAACATTTTTGGTAAGTGTAAACTGATTATCTCTAATCACCTTACGCATACTTTTAGACACCTTAACTTTCTCTGGGAACAATACCATTCTAGGATCAGGACTCCACCATAGAATTAAGGAATCCTCATTAAACCAAGGGAAAATGCCACTTTTATAAGCCAGTAATAAGCGTTCCGGAGAAAGGTCTCCCCCAGCCGCAAGCAAACCTTCATAATTAGCTTCTGAAACATCGGGAAAGTTTAACTCCTCAGAAAGAAAAATCATGGGCTTATAAATTAATTTTTTATTCAACTATTTTTTAACCTTAAAATACATCAAACTAAATAAAAACAAAAGACCTATTTAGTAAAAAACTAAACAGGTCTTCCGTACTCTTTATTTATAAATTTAAAAAGGTAAATCGTCGTGATCTTCTTCATTTAAATCATCTGCTGGCTGAAAAGAATCCATCGGTGGTGCTGGAGGAATTCCTGCACTTGAATTTGATGCCGCTGGTTGAGAACTTTCAATTCTCCAACCCTGAATAGAGTTAAAGTATTTAGTTTCTCCTTGTGGATTAACCCATTCTCTACCACGTAAATTAATTCCAATTTTTATAGGTTGTCCAACACTTACGCTGTTCAATAAGTCACACTTATCTTGAACAAACTCTACCATAATATGTTGCGGATATTGCTCTTCTGTAGTAACGACAATCTCTCTTTTTCTAAATCCGTTATTTCCAAAGGTTTGAGTTTCCCCAACCATTTTCACTTTTCCTTCTACTTCCATTTTCTCTTAATTTGATAATAATACTTTCCAAGCGGAAAGTACGTCATTTTTATGTAAATATTCCTGTGCTTTACTATGAATTAATTTTTTATCATCTGCACTTATGATCACTCGTAGTTCCACGTTTGATGCCAAAAACTCTTGAACTTCTTTTTCTGTGGGTATTTCTTCAACGTTCCCTAACCTACCCAAATCATTTCCTGTTAACACAGTACTAGAACGTATTTCTACAGGTATTGCATCAACACCTATTCCTAGCGAAGATAATGGTTTAGGCACTTCAAACAAACCTTCGTTAGCTCTGCTATACCAATTACCACCCATTCTAGCAACTAAATCTATTTTTCGTTGATCTATAGCTCCATTTTCATCTAAAATTGCCTTGTCTATATGTACTTTAACTACTTCGGAAAAGATTAAATTTCCTGCGCCACCATTTTCACCTAATGCCTCAACTTTAATGACTTTACACTCAAATTGTACAGGAGATTCGGCAACCCTAAAGGGTTTAATTATATCCGAAGGTAGCATGCTCAATCCTGCTTTTTTAAATTCATTTTCTCCAGCTGGATACTCCGTACTAGAAAGCGACATTTGCTGTACAATATCAAAATTAACAACATTAATTACCACTTCTTTAGTCTGCAAACAGTTTTCTAATGTATGCTTTGTGGTATTATCACGAACCCTACGTGCAGGAGAAAAAATTAAAATTGGCGGATTTGCACTAAATACATTAAAAAAACTGAAAGGTGCTAGATTAGGCTTTCCATTTTCATCCATTGTACTTGCAAAAGCAATAGGCCTAGGACCTACAGCCCCCAACAAATAGCCATGTAATTTTGCCGTTGTTACCTCATCTGGTTGTATGGAAATCATTTCTCGCATCGTCCTGCAAAAATACATAAATTAAGGTCAAATATGAAAATAACAACTTATCAAATAGATAGAATAACTTTTGACATTTTACGTTATATTGTAAGCACTATAAGCATTTGTTTGAATGAACTTCAACCCTGAAAAGAAAACTATTACTATAATTCTACAAATAACCTCTTTTGTTATTGTGAGTCTTATACTTTGGAACACGAATAGTTTTTTCAAAAAATTTAAAGAGGAAGAACGCAATAAGGTAGAAATTTGGGCCAGCGCCTTAGTAGAATTACAATCCTTACCTGCTGATGCAGATCCAGGAAATCTACCCTTGAAAATATTTCAAAACAACACCACGACTCCCATGATTTTAATGAACAGGGATGGCGCCATTAAAGTAAGCAATATGCCTAAAGAAATTGCGGCAGACACAGCATTGATTCAGAAAAAAATAGCAAAATTTGAAGGAGAAAACAGTCCAATAAAAATAGACTACAAAGGTGAGGAACTTGCAACTTTATATTATGGTAATTCAGATGTATTAAATAAATTAAAATATTATCCCATTGCCTTGCTGTTAATCATCTTTCTTTTTGGTGCCGTAATCTATTTCTTTTTTAAAACGAATAAATCATCAGAACAGAATAAACTTTGGGCAGGTATGGCTAAAGAAACTGCGCACCAAATAGGAACGCCATTAACCTCTCTCCTAGGCTGGAATGAACTTTTAAAAGCAGAAAACATAAATCCGAGTATCACGGAAGAGATTGAAAAAGACATCTCTAGACTAGAAACTATTACAGAGCGATTTTCTAAAATAGGCTCCTTGCCAATTTTAGCAGAACACGATATTGTTACAGAAACCAAAAATGCATTTGATTATCTAAAATTAAGAAGTTCTAAATTAATCCATTTTTCATTTAGCAGCAAAGCAGAAAATCTTCCCGTACTTTTAAATAAATCATTATTTCAATGGACGATTGAAAATTTGGTTAAAAACGGGATTGATGCCATGCGAGGAAAAGGCAGCATTAGTGTTGAAATTTTAAAAGAAGGAAATAATGCCGTAATTTTGGTCTCTGATACAGGTCACGGAATTTTAAAGAAAGATTTTAATACCATATTCAATCCCGGATTCACCTCTAAAAAAAGAGGTTGGGGCTTAGGCTTATCACTTGTCAAACGTATCGTGGAAGAATATCACCAGGGAAAAATAAAAGTACTCACCTCAAGTAAAGAAGGAACAATAATGAAAATTACTTTTAAATTAAATTCGTAAGCAATGGCAGAGATAAAATTAGAAGTTATTAAAGAAGCTGATCTGACCAATAATTGTCCAGAATGCTTTAACCAAGGTTTAAAATTATCCTTTTTTCAAAAACATTCTTACGGTAAATTAATTCATAAAACGACGAATGAAATTACTTCTGAACTGGAATGTAAAAAGTGTGGAACCAAAATTTACCCAGTTGGGTGGACTCCTGATATAGAACGTGTTTTTGAATACTACCAAAAAATGGCGGTACCACAAAAGAAGTCTTTAAAGTTTACCACGTTGTTTTATATTTTAATATTGGTGCTTATTACACTTGTAGGCATCGGGGTATATATCCTTTTAAATAGCAATTAACGGTTTTATAAAGCACATTCAGAGTTGAATTCACATCTGGGTTATGAAAATCTATAGCCAGTACTCCATTTGAAAATAACATTTTTGAAATTGATCTTTTAATTGATTAAAATGCCAATTTAAGGAAAGGAGCAACAGTACTGGTTGAGTCAAGCAATACGGTGATCATGAACATTCTAAAATTCACTTTAGAACTTAAAGAAACAAATACAAATCAACACTATTACCCTTCTTCAGGTATTCATATTACGATTCTATCAATGATTTCGTATTATGAAAAATCTTATTTAAGCAAAAGACAGCTCAACTAGATCCATTCTTAAAAATTATTGCGATTTTGACTTGGGAAATTTTGAGGTAAGTAATTAAACTAATTCTGCTTTTATTTTTTCGGCAATTGCTCTAAACTCGTCATCAGAAAATTTTACTTTATGCTGAAAAGTAGCATCCTTCATTTCATTTAAAGGGATTAAATGAACGTGTACATGTGGTACTTCTAAACCAATAACGGTCATCCCAACCCGCTTACAATCTATAGCACGCTCGAGGGCCTGACCAATTTTTTTAGAAAAAGCCATTAACCCCATATAGGTAGCATCATCTAAATCCATTATCTTGTTTACTTCTTTTTTAGGAATACATAAGGTATGCCCTTTTGCATTAGGGTTGATATCTAAAAAAGCAAAAAACTCATCATTTTCAGCTATTTTATAAGAAGGGATTTCTCCATTGATAATCTTTGTAAATATACTAGCCACGGTATTGTCTGATTTAAATAATTGTTGGGTTAATTATTAGATTATTAATCCCCCTCCAAAACATTTTTAACGTAGTGGTTGGTTTTTCAATAAACTCGGAAAGTAAAAGAAGATTATTTGCGTAGCTCTTAACCTCAGTGTCTTGTCCTGAATTTGCACTTATATCTGTGAATGCCATATTCCAATCTGGAAAAAAACGTTGGTCTTTCTCACCTTCATAAAGCACTTGAATATTTGAATGTCTATTGTCTTCTGCTATTTTGGAAAATACCTTCTTAACAAGCACTTCATTTCCTTCCAAAATTTGGATAAAATGGTTGTTGTAAAAAACTAAACAGCCTGTAATGTCATGCTCTTCATTGGTCCGTATTGCGGTATCGCGTATTGCTAAGATATCCTCTTTTGATAGCTCTAAGCCTGCAACAGATTTATACGATAATTCAAACATTACTCCTAATACTTATATTAATTTACACTGTTTTTGAAAACTAAATTCATTTCAAGATATTAAATAATCACCAATTAAGACCTAGTAATTTCTAATATTTCAAGTTTCAATACACCATTGGGAATTGTAATCTCTGCAGATTCTCCTACTTTTTTACCCAATAAACCTTTTCCAATTGGCGAATTTACAGATATTTTACCGGTCTTTAAATCAGCTTCACTTTCAGCAACTAAAGTATACTTCATCTCCATACCATTATTCTGGTTTTTCAACTTTACCGTTGATAAAACAAGAACCTTGGAGGTGTCTAATTGAGACTCATCTATTAAACGTGCATTGGAATATATTTCTTCCAATTTCGAAATTCGAAGTTCCAACAAACCTTGCGCCTCTTTTGCAGCATCATATTCCGCGTTTTCAGATAAATCACCTTTATCTCGAGCCTCTGCTATATCCCTTGATGCCTTCGGACGTTCTATATCTTTAAGCTGATTAAGTTCGTCTCTCAACTTTTTTAATCCTTCTGGTGTATAATATGATTTGTTACTCATAACTAAGCGTTTTATAAAATAAGAAAATCCTCTTTTTTATAGAGGATTTAAGACAAATATACATTTTTTTTGTTCAACTTTGTTTCTGTATTCTTAAAATACAAATATGTTATGCAAAGAATTTTAGCATTTTTTTTATTGATATTACTATTTGCTTGTGACACGGATACCTCCGATAGAAATCCCTATTTACAAGAGATAGGATTTAGATTTGACATTAACACTAATTTACCATTATATAGCGATTTAACGAATGAAGGTAGCGCGATATATATTGGTAATTCTCAAGCAGGAACAAGAGGTATTTTTGTAATTAAAACCTTATCTGCCTTTGCTGGCTACAGAGCATTTGAAGCTAGTTGTCCTAACCATACGCCAAATAATTGCTCTACGATGACCTTAGATACCAGTAGAAATTCAGTTACATGCGAGTGTGACGACTACAACTACAGCTTGTTTACCGGTCAATTATTAACCAACCTAGGCGAAGACCAAAAATTTTACAACATGTTAGAATATCGTGTGAGTGTTGGTAGTGGCGTTATATCGGTTACGAATTAATAATAACAACTTATTTTAATACCTGACTCATCACCCAACTGGTGTGCAAAGCGGTTTCACCTGTTGATGGATGCGGGATACCGTCCATCAAATCTAACTTTAGATTTTGAACATGGTAGTGCTGTATGTGCTTCGGGTTTTCTATAAATAGCTTATCAATACCTTTAGCATTCTCTAAAACAACCGCCTCTTCTTTAAATATCGAAAAACCTATTTTCCCTTTTGAACCTATTATTTCTACGCTATCTTCTCTTGCAAAAGCACCAAAATTCCAACTTCCAGTACCTGTAATACCATTTTCATGAACCCAAGTGGCAGTGATTGCATCCTTAGCAGAATATAAGCCTTGTTGATTAAGACTCATTCCTAAAACCTCTTTAAAGTCACCCAGCAAATAGGCGAACAAGTCTAAACCATGACTCGCCAAATCATCAAAATAACCGCCAGGAGCAATTTTAGCATCGGTGCGCCAATTATAGTCTTGACTTAAATCGATAGCATTTGCGGGTTTAGAGAAACTCCAGTTTATATGACGAACTTCTCCTATTTTATCTTCTTTTAACCACTTTTCAACTTGCAGAAAACGAGGCAATGAGCGCCTGTAGTACGCTACAAATAGTGGAACATGTTTCGCTTTAAATGCATTTACTATTGCTAGCCCGTCTTCATAACTCGGCGCTAAAGGTTTTTCTATACAGCAAGGCTTACCTGCTTTGGCCACCATTAACCCATATAATTTATGGCTATCCGGTGGTGTTGCGATATAAATAGCATCTGTTTCTGGATTATTGATGATGTTATCTGCCTCACTATAAAAATGAGGCACCCCATGTCTTTTTGCGTAGTCTTCTGCTTTTTGCAAGTCTCTGCGCATTACGGCATCTAAACTAAAGCCAGAAGTTGATTGATATGGCGGACCGCTTTTTACTTCGGTTACTGCTCCACAACCAATTATTCCCCATCGCAATTTCTGAACGCGCTCCATATTTTAAAATTTTAGTCTAAAATAAGAAATAAAAAAAGGGATTTCTAAAAAAGAAATCCCCCTTAATATCATTACAATTATGTAATCTTTAAAAATTTAAGGTTGCCCCTACTAAGAAATTTGTTCCTGCTTGTGGGTAGTAACCTTGAACTTCAAATGACGAAACTTCATCCCAAGAATTCAAATAGGTATAGCCATTCGACTCATATTTTTCATTAAAAATATTATTTACTAAAGCAGAAAAAACAATAGATTTAAAAAAGGAATTTAATTGAATTTCATACATAGCATTTAGATCATTAGTAAAATAATCATTCAATTTAGAAGCTTCCGTATCTGTATTACTTAAATATTGTTCTCCTACATATTTAGAAAATATTGAAAATTGCAAATTCTCTTTAGGCTTAAATGTCAGTATATTTCCCGCAATGACTGAAGGAGAAAACGCAATATTTGTATCCCCTAAATTTGTTATTAAATTATCTCTATCCAAAATAAAATCATTTATTTTATTTCTACTCACAGCTATATTTGGACGTACTGTCAATTTATTATTTATTTTCACTGCCAAATCTAACTCTAATCCCATCCTATAGCTCTCAGGAACATTTGCTCTTAAATAATCACCTACATCATCAATATCTCCTGTCAAGACCAATTGATCTTTATACCCCATGTAATAAACATTGGTATTCAATTGCAGTGTATTAGAAACATAACGCCAACCCAACTCAAAATCATTAAGTTTTTCTGGCTTAGGATCCCCACTCTCATAATCATTTCTATTAGGCTCCCTATTGGCTACTGCATAGGAGAAATAAAAATTATTATTAAGATTCAAATCAAAAGTAATCCCCGCTTTAGGATTGAAGAAATTAAAGGTATCATCGACTATTCCTGTTTTATCACCATTTGCTTGATACCCTACTGTTCTATATTGTAAATCTCCAAAAAGACTCCAATGATCATTTAGGTTATAATTTAGTTTAGAAAAAATATTAAAGTCGGTCTTTGTAGAATTATCATCATAATACCGATCTCTGATGTTGCTAGTACTTGCATACCTTGCCCAAATAACTTCTCCAAAATGATCTCCGTTATATTTATTCCAGCCGCCACCAAGAATTAAATCTACTTTTTCTTTTCTGTAGTTAGCAGAAAAAACAGTCCCATAAAAATCATTATCTAGCCAGCGTCTGCGAATTACATCTGTACTATTTACTTCTTCCTCGTCTACATTAATTGGCGTAAAACCATAGGTATTAAAATCATCATCTTCCTTAAATTGCTCAAAATAACCACGCCCCTTGGTATAGTGTAATGCAAGGTTTGTTTTCCAATTCTCATTTAAAGTTTCATTCCATAACAACTGCGCATGATTCTGCTTATAATTATCCTCTTCTCTGTCATAAAATTGAGTAGCACCATTTTCGTCAGTATAAATTCCAGAAAAATTAAATGTACGGTCATCCCTAAGAGTTGCGGCATCAATGCCATTCCATGATTGATATGTAACTTCATGACCCCCAAAAAGTATCGCTTTTATCAAGGTATTATCATCTTTATAAGCCGCTTGTAAAAAGTAAGATTCTAGGTCTGATGTAGCTCTATCAATATATCCATCTGAATTAATCTGAGACAGTCTTCCTGAAATTTCTATCTGATCATTTAATAGACCTGTACTAAATTTCAATGTATTTCTCAGGGTTTTAAAGCTCCCTATCGAAGAAGAGATTTGCGCATACGCATCTTGAGAAACAGCATCTGTAAGTACATTTAAGCTTGCTCCAAAAGCTCCTGCCCCATTCGTAGAAGAACCGACACCACGTTGTAATTGTAAACTCTCTGTAGAAGATGCAAAATCTGGCATGTTCACCCAAAAAGTACCGTGAGACTCTGAATCGTTGTAAGGAATTCCGTTAATAGTGACATTTACGCGAGTGGCATCACTACCACGAACGCGAATACCAGTATACCCAACACCCGCACCAGCATCTGAAGTGGTCACTACGGAAGGTAAAAAGTTCATTAAAATTGGAATATCTTGCCCTAAATTCCTTGGCTTTATTTGCTCTTTGGTTAAGTTTGAAAAGGTAACTGGAGTTGCTTTCGTTACTCGTATTGCAGATACAAAAACCTCATCTAAAACCACCTTATTCCCTTCTAAGGAATCTGTTGCTTGCTGCTGTGCATTTGTTGTGATTGCAAAACATAAAATTGAGACTACTGTGAAAATAATTTTCATTCGTATTATTTAAGTGACGAATAAAAGGGGCAATTACTCTTTTTGTTAGTTGATTTATTTGGAATTTATGCATGCTATAAGCATGATTAAATTCCGCAAATAGTCCTAATGGCGATTTACGCTTCCCTTGGCAGCATTACCCGCCCAGGTTCATTGGGTATAATCTCAGCTACGTTCTAAAAATTGATTTTAGAATTTTGCACCCCTTTGAGATACGGCAAAGATAGTGTCGTATTTCTTAATTACCTTCTAAATAACACAAAAAATAATAGACTCCTGCTACGAAAGCACAAGACACCTCGAGAAATAACCACAACTAACCTTACATTTGTTAGTAATTAATTAACACCTCAAAGACCATCATTTTTTTAAAAAAGCACGTAATTACAGTAGGCCATTTACAGCGATGAAAAAAACTAAATCTAAAAATAAATTCACCTTCAGAATCGTACTCAGTTATCTGATCTTAGTAGGCTTAGCCGTAATTTCTGGAATTTTTATTCTTTCAGAGATTAAAAGCTACCTAGCAACGGATACCTCTGGTGAAAATGATGTGAAACTGATAAAAACAGGCTCATTACTTACACAGCTATACGAAGCTGAAAGCTTATCAAAACTAGCATTACAAAACAAGACCAAAGAAAATTTTACCGCTTATGCCAAAAAAATTGATGTAGTTTCTGCAGAAATAGATTCACTCAAAGAGGTCATTAACAATGATTATCAGGTTAAACTTTTAGATAGCGTTCAGAATTTATTGAAGTTAAAAACCTACAATAATGAAGAATTAAGGCGCCTTAAACTTAAAAGCGAAGCCAATAGTTCTCTAGATGTAGCCCTAGCCAAGTTTAATACCATGGAACTTTCTTTAGGGAAAATTACCCCAAAGAGTATCGCTCCGAATATTGATGAACTATCTCCTAAGGCAAAAAGCGTTATTGAAAAACTTACGGTGATCTTAAATGATAATGCTCCAAAAGAAAATCATAGTCCAGAAAAAATAGACTCTATCATAAATGCTTCAAGAAGTCTATTAAATGAAGCCAAAGAAAAAGATGCTTTAACGCAACGAGCTTTGGCCCAAAAAGAGCGGGAAATAAACAAAAATGATTTAGATCTATCGCAACAATTAAGGAGTATTATTAGTGCCTTTGAACAAGAGATAATTGCCACCACCCGAACTGACAACTCAAAAAAGCAAGAAATTTTAAAGCGTAGCACGCGTTTAGCAAGTGTTGCCGCTATACTTGCTTTTCTTACCGTTGGAATTTTTACATTTTTAATCACTAGAGATTATTGGCGGGTACAAACCTATCGTCAGAATTTAGAAGAAGAAAAGAAGTTTTCTGAGTCCCTTCTTAAAAGTAGAGAGCAATTAATTTCTACCGTAAGTCATGATTTAAGAACCCCTTTAAATACCATTACTGGTTATTCTGAATTAATGGAGAACACAGGTTTATCCGGCAAGCAAGTAGGTTATTTGAAAAATGTAAAATCCGCTGCCAAATATGTGGACAATCTAGTAAATGACTTATTAGATTTCTCTAAGCTAGAGGCGGGAAAACTTAAGATAGTAAATATCCCATTTTTACTACCTGATTTAATCCAGGAAACCGCACAAAATTTAGAGGAACTTTATAAAAATAAACCCATAGAGCTGCAAGTTGTTATTGACAAAAAGTTGCACCAAACATTAATTGGAGACCCTTTTAGGATCCGCCAAATATTAACCAATTTAATTAGCAATGCCTATAAATTTACGCAGGAAGGCTTTATTAAAGTTGTTGCCACAGTAACTATTGAAAACACTTCCCTGTATAAAACAAGAATCCAAGTTATAGATAGCGGTATTGGCATTGAAAAAGAAAAGCAAGAACATATTTTTAAAGAATTTACACAGGCTGATGATAGTACAGAAAAAAAATACGGCGGCTACGGATTAGGCTTAACTATTTCTAAAAAATTAACAGAACTTCTTCAAGGGACAATCAACTTAAAAAGTGATAAAAATCAAGGAAGTACTTTTACATTTACGATTCCTTTAAAGCTATCAGATACTCAAATTGCGGCAACAGAAAAAAAAGAAATCAATTTTAAAGAAAATAAAATAACGCTGTTAATTATTGATGATGATATAGCCATGCGTAAACTACTGCAAGAAGTTTGCGAAAATTCCAATATTAAAACCATTTCATATGCTGACTTTAATGCCATTGGCACAAAAGAAAAAATTAGCTATAATGCGGTACTTACCGACATACAAATGCCTACTATAAATGGCTTTGAAGTTTTAAAGAAACTTAAAAGTGGTGCTTATCAACATTATACCAATCAGCCTGTTCTTGCCATGACCGGTAGAACGGATTTAGAAACTTCTGCATATATCGCTGCAGGATTTACTACAATCCTACAGAAACCTTTTGCTAAAGATCAGTTTCTAGAACGTTTAGCTCATCTATTCCCTGAAATAACCACACAGGAAGACACCCAGCATACAGCTAGCTTTGAGAGCCACTCAACATTGTTCAGCTTAAAAACAATTACCTCTTTTTTAGATGATTCTAATGATGGCTTAAAAGATTTAATTGACACCTTTTTAAGAGACACTGTAGATAATCTGGAAATCTTGAGCAAAGCAGTTGCTACAAAAGATAGTGCAAGCTTAAATGCCACATCTCATAAAATGCTCGCTATGTTCCGGCAGTTAGAAGTTAATGATTCTATTGCAATCCTTGAAACCTTCGAGAATTTAAAAGCGGACGATCTCAGCGACAAAGAACTTAAAGCCAAATACCAACAGTTAAAAAATAACATCACAGCGCTAACTTTAGCATTGAAAGCGAATAAAACTATAAATCCAGATTATACTGATTGATCTTATTATACAATGTCTTACGCGTTACTTTCAATAATTTTGCTGCTTTGGATTTATTGAAATTAGTTTCTTTTAAAGCTCTTATAATTTGATCTTTTTCATAAGCATCTTTAGAGAAATTTTCCGTTTCCACCTTTTTATTTGCTTCAAAAAGCTCCTTAGGTAACACTGCTGTCTGTATAATATCTCCAGTAGTAAGCAATACAGAGCGTTTGATAATATTTTGTAATTCTCTTAAATTTCCAGGCCAATGATATGCTTTAAATACGGCGGTAGTCTCATCTGAAAAACCCAATACACGTTTATCAAGAGACTTGTTTGCTTTATCTAAGAAAAAATCTGCGAACAAAGGCAAATCTTCAAAGCGTTCTTGCAACGAAGGTGTTTCAATAGAAAATTCATTAATCCTGTGATATAAGTCCTCCCTAAAGGTTCCTTTCTCAACCGCTTCGACCAAATCTTCATTTGTAGCCGTTATCACACGCACATCAACAGAGACTTCTTTTGTACTACCAACTCGCTTGATTTTACGTTCCTGAAGTGCCCTTAAAAGTTGTATTTGATTTTCATAAGATAAATTCCCGATTTCATCTAAAAAAAGTGTCCCTCCATTTGCTGCCTGAAAATGACCAATTTTATCTTCAATGGCACCAGTAAAGCTACCTTTAACATGCCCAAAAAACTCACTTGTAGCTATTTCTTTAGGAATTGCACCACAATCTACGGCTACAAAATTAAAGTCCCTTCTTTTACTAGCATCGTGAATAGATTTAGCGGTTACTTCCTTTCCTGTACCACTTTCTCCCGTAATAAGAATAGACATATCGGTTGGCGCCACCAATTTTATATATTCATGCAATTTCTTAGAAGCATCACTAATGCCTTTAATACCATTACTTGTAGTCACTGCTGCTTTATCTTCAGTTTGTTTTGTTGTTGATTCTGTTACTGCTTCTACCTGATTTGGTTTTTGATTTAATGCATTTTCAACAAGCATTACCATTTCCTCTGGGGTAAATGGTTTAGAAATATAATCAAAAGCACCTTTTTTCATAGCATTAACTGCCGTAGATACTTCGGCATAGCTCGTCATTACAAGAACAGGAATTTTAGAATTAATCGCTTTAATATCCGACAGCAACTCTATACCATCATAATTAGGCAAGCGCAAATCTGTAATCACCATATCAAAATCTCCCGCTTTAAATTTTTTCTTGGCATCTTCTGCAGTAAAACTTGCTTCTGCATCATAGCCTTTCTTTTCTAGAAAGCGTTGTAACATTTGACAAAAAGCGGCATCATCTTCAATTATTAAAATTCTAGGCATAAATTAAATGTTGTAGTCATATATACTTACGTCAAATATACCCTATTAAGACTGATGAATTATTTTAAAATTATCTTAAAAAAGAAAGGGACTGTGTAAAACACAGCCCCTTTCAACCAAACTAACTTGATACAAATCTATTCTTGGATTACATTTCTATCCAATTGCCATTTTCATCAGCGTAAAGTGTACCTGAAGTACCGCCCTCTAATGAAACTTCTATTTTATATTGTTGCTGATCATTCACATAAGCTTTATCAATCGTTGCAGATGGATAATTAGTAGCCACTGCTGTTGCAACCGCTTCTGGTAATTCTGACATTTCAATTTCTGAAAAACCATCTTGTGTTGCTGATACAATTACTGTTTCTTCTACTACAGTCTCACTAGGTTGTGCCATTGCTGTTAAACCTACGAATGCAAATGCTGATGCTAAAATTAATTTTTTCATAATATCTATATTTTAATGTGTTATTAATTATTAAACTTATTACTTCTATTGAAAATATAATGCCGAAAGATAAAAACGGTACGTTTTTAAAACAACTAACTTATAATGAGGTATTTACGTGTGATACGGAAAAAAGTAAAATGTGTATTACTGGGTAACAAGAAGGCATACTGAGTAATTTATACACAAGGCAATAGCTTATTTGTGCCCTTTTAATTAGTTAATGTACTTATGGGTTTTAGCTAAAAAAATAAACAGATCAAAAGTAAATCCATTACGATTTTAAACAGAAAAAAGGGACTGTATAAAATACAATCCCTTTTTACCAGACTAACTTAATGTAACTCAATCGCTCGATTACATTTCAATCCAATTCCCATTTTCATCAGCATAAAGCGTACCTGAAGTACCGTCTTCTAATGAAACTTCTAATTTATATTGTTTTTGATCATTTACATGTGCTTTATCAATCGTTGCAGATGGATAGTTTGAAGTTACTGCTGTTGTAACAGCTTCTGGTAATTCTGACATTTCAATTTCTGAAAAGCCGTCTTGTGTTGCTGATACAATTACTGTTTCTTCTACTGCAGTCTCACTAGGTTGTGCCATTGCTGTTAAACCTACAAATGCAAATGCTGATGCTAAAATTAATTTTTTCATAATATCTATATTTTAAAGTGTTATTAATTATTAAACTTATTACTCCTATTGAAAATATAATGCCGAAAGATGAAAACAATACATTTTTAAAATAACTAACTCATAATTAGGTGTTTACGTTTGACACGAAAAAAGTAAAATGTGTATTACTGGGTAATAATAGGATACACTGAGTAATTTCTATACAAGAAAATACGCTATCTAGTGGCATAACTATTTCGGCACAACTACAAGATCTTAGCTATTAAAGATTTCAAACTGCCGGAAGAAAAACTATTCCTGCTTTAAACAAAAAAAAGGGACTGTATAAAATACAATCCCTTTTTCCCTGACTAACTTAATGTAACTCAATTGCTTGACTACATTTCAATCCAATTACCGTTTTCATCAGCATAAAGCGTACCTGAAGTACCGTCTTCTAATGAAACTTCTAATTTATATTGTTTTTGATCATTTACATGTGCTTTATCAATTGTTGCAGATGGGTAGTTTGTAGTTACCGCTGTTGCAACTGCTTCTGGCAATTCTGACATTTCAATTTCTGAAAAACCATCTTGTGTTGCTGATATAATTACTGTTTCTTCTACTGCAGTCTCACTAGGTTGTGCCATTGCTGTTAAACCTACAAATGCAAATGCTGATGCTAAAATTAATTTTTTCATAATATCTATATTTTAAAGTGTTATTAATTATTAAACTTATTACTTCTATTGAAAATATAATGCCGAGAAATAAAAACAGTATGTTTTTAACGTAACTAACTTATAATAAGATATTTACATATATTTCTAAAGAAAGTGAAATGTGTATTACTGGGTAATAATAGGATACACTGAGTAATTTCTATACAAATTTCATTCTCATACAACCTAACTTATTTTTTAGGTGAACGATTAGGATTGTACCATAGAACAATTAAACGCAGAAACCTGTACTGAGACCTAGCCTAGTTTTTAACCAATAAAAAAGGAGTTGCCCCCGCAACTCCTTTTTTTTAAAACAAACTAACTAACATTATTGACTAATAAAATTTTACATCTCTAAGCAATTTATACTCGTGCAACCTAGATTATTCTTTAGATGAAATCCTAAAAATATTTAAGAGCAGAGCCTTTCACTGAGACTTAGAGTGATTTTTTAATCCCTAAAAAAGGAGTTACCCCCGTAACTCCTTTTTTAAACCAAACTAACTAACTTTACTGACTAATAAAATTTTACATATCTAACCAATTCCCTTCGGCATCGGCATATAATTCCATATTTTCTCCAGCCTCACTAGCTACTATTAATTTGTACTCTGACTCTTCATTTACAAAAGCTTTAGATATCGTAGCACCTGGATAATTTTTCGCTAAAGCCACAGTAATTTCCTCTGGCAAAGCTTCTATTTTTATTTCTGAAAAATCTTGAGCAAATATTCCTTCCATAATTCCATCATGAAAAATAGGAGTAGTTTCTGTTGCTGTTATTGTTCCTAAACTTCCTATAGCTAATGCTGTGGCAAATACTAACTGTTTCATATATCGTGTAATTAAATTCTACATTCGTTTTTAAACTCGATTACTATATAGAAAGAATAGTGCCAAAGCCACTAAAAATAAAAAACCCTTGTAAATCACTGATTTACAAGGGTTTTTATATTATTAAAAACATACATTGTGTATATTTATGTATCTTTTGCCATATTTATGTATAAAAGATACACACTTTTCTTATGTAATCTAAAGTTTAACCTGATGTGATTTCTTAAATAAATCGTTCACTGTTTTTACAGGATTAAATGTCACTAAGGGTACTTCTACAAAAATAGTATTCCAAAAAGCCATTGCTCCATTCCATAAACCAGGAAGCTCTAATGCTTTTAATTCTTTACCATCTTTTGTTTTATCTGTAATAAAACCTTGCTTTACATCTACAAAGTTGATTAAGTTAAATTTTTCTCCTTTAAAGTTCTTTACTCCACAAACTAAATCTACTGGATTAAAATGCGTAGAATTTTTTAAGATATTCATTTGATTTGTGTTCGAAGCATCTATTTGAGCAGACTCTATAATTTGAAGCGAAGTATTCCCTTTTGCTCCTTTAATCCAAAATGGACCTCCTCCTGGCTCCCCTTCATTTTTCACCATTCCACAAATTCGGATTGGTCTATTAATTTTATCAATAAGGATTTCTATTTGCTCAGCGATGGTATAGCTATCAAAATTATCAGAAAACCTAGCATTCAAATCCTTCTCTAAAAATAATTTAATTTCCATCATTAAATCAAAATCTAAACTAGAAGTATTTTCAAGCTCTTTCGCATATCTAAAAGCTTTTTTCTGAAGTTCAATTAACAATCCGCCTAATACTTTTTTACTATCTGCTACTTCCTCTATATTTCTTGAAGGCACTACATTATCAATATTCTTTATAAATATGATATCTGCATTTTGTTCATTTAAGTTCTCAATAAGCGCTCCATGCCCTCCAGGTCTAAATAACATAGCGCCATTTTTTTCTCGAAAAATAGCATTATCCATAGTAACCGCAATGGTATCTGTTTGTGGTTTTTGGAAAGAATAGGTTACATTAAAAGATGCATTTGTTTCCGCAGAAACACGTTCTTTAATTGCATCAAACTCTGCGTTAAACATTTTTCCATGCTGTTCAGAAATGGTAAAATGCAAATTTGCCTCTCCATTTGCACTAGCATATAACGCCGCTTCTTTTAAATGCTCTTCAAAAGGCGTGGCAGCATAATCACCATAATTATGAAATGGCAATAACCCTTTAGGATAAAAACCATAATTTAAACCATCCTCACTAAGCATTTCATTCACAAAAAGAAATAACTCTTCGCCTTTAGTGCTGTGCTTTCCTTTTATCCTTAATTGAATAATCTCATAAAATGGAAGGTGAATTAATTCAGCAGCAAACTTCTGTATATCCTTATCTCCCGTTCTCGTAATATAAGCGTCCAATGTTTCTTCTTGCGGATTGTATTTATCCAAGAAATTAAAAAATGCTTTAAACATACGCGATGCTGCTCCTGATGCAGGAACAAATTTCAATAGTGATTTACTATTTCTTGCTGCTTCAAAAATTTCAATAAGCTTATTTTCATCTTCATTTGAGAACTTTAATATTCCCCCATCTACCACTGCAGCTTTTTCTAACTTTACAAATGGGATCCCTTCTTTAAAAGTCTCTATTTGCTTTAAAACCTTTTCGGCTGTTATCCCTTTAGAAACTAGTTGTTGTTTATCTTGGTCTGAAAATGCTATCATTGGTCTAGTAGTGTATTTATATGTTCAATTGCTGTTTTTAATCTTGTTGCTTTATCTCCTTTCAGTATAATATATTTGCGATGATAACGATCAAGGGTATCTTTAAAATACTGAAACATTTTCTCTCGTTCAAAAGGCTTATCCCTTAAATCATCTCCTTCCCACGGCACATCAATATAAGTCAAAAAATACAAATCATATGTATTTTCAAGCGCATATTTATCTAAAGCGGGATCACAATGGCCAATATAATAAGCCTCCGAATATACTTTGGTTTCCAGTAAATCAGTATCGCAAATCAAAACTTTATTAGCTTTTTTGGCAAGTTTATTTTCCAATTTCATTTGCCCCTCTGCAATGGGCAACAAATCTTTTGGTTCACATGTTTTTTTTTCCTCGTTCCATTTATCCTGTAAATATTCTCTTGCATATTCTGGCACCCAAACCGAGTTATAATAACGCGCTAGTTGCCCAGACAAGGTTGTTTTACCTGTAGATTCAGGTCCGAATAAAACTATTTTTATTAGGTCTGAAGGCTCTTGTTTAAAGTTTTTTTCCATGCAGCATATCCAAAAATTGCAATAAATGTAAATATAAGGTACTGTAGACTTGTGAATGTAAAGCCCTTGTAAAAATATAGGGGAACCGAGATGATATCTCCGATGATCCAATATAACCAATTTTCGACTTTCCGTTTTGCCATCAACCACATTCCAACAAAAAAGATGGCTGTAGTTACAGTATCAACATATGCCGTCCAACTCGTCCATTTATCAAAAATTTGATACACAACAAAAACGAAAACAATGGTAGAAAAAAAGATTACAGCAGATATTTTATGCTCTTTTCGCGTTGTTTTTGATATGGGCGTTGTATGCTCTTCATCTACCTTTCGCGTCCAAACATACCAACCATAGACACTCATGATAAAATAATAAACATTAATCATCATATCTCCTAATAGCCCCCAAATAACTAATAAGTATACAAATATTGCAGTACTTATCATCCCTGTTGGGTAGACTAAAATGTTATTTTGTTTTGAGAACAATACAGATAATAACCCAAATAATACGGCTACAATCTCTAGAACGATATGATGTGTTTCATAGCGCGCGTATTGCTCAAAGAAAAAATTAAAAATGGGGTTCATAATCGCTTCGGTCAGATTTAACGATTTTCATAAACAACACGCCATTATCCATAAGCTCAAAAGCTTCTTTAATTTCATTCTGAAGTAATGACATTACTACATCATACTCCCCATACACCTGAGTGCTTAAGGGATTCTCTAATACGGTTAAACCAGATGCTCTTAATTTTTGTATAAATTGAATGATAATAGGTTCAAAAGTATCTTGTAAAGGTGATAATGTAAGTTCTACGGAAATGTTCATTTTATATTATAGTTTTACAGAATACACACAGGTGTACCCCTCAAATTCTAAAAAGTCTACGGAATAGGATGAGTTTTTACCTTGATAGGTAATTTCAGCAATGGATTCTCCTTCCTGAAATGTAAATTCTTTAACATCAATATGCTGCAAAAAGCTTAATCCTTTTTCAGAATAGATTTTATATAGCGCTTCTTTTGCTCCCCAAACAATAGTTAATTTCCGGATAATTGCTTCGTCATTTGCTAGTGTCCTGTATTCTTCCGGTTGTGTAAACTTATGGGCAATTTTCATGATTTTCTCTCGCTGCAATTCAATATCAATACCAACCTCATCTGTATGTGCTACGATAATTCCTGTAAAATCATGCGAATGAGTTATTGAAATATGGTTGCCATCTTTAAGATGTGGTTTTCCATTTGCATCATAATATAGGTCATGATCCACATAACCCGCTTTGGCTAATAAATGCCGAATACTTAAAAAGCCTTTTCTATGTGCCTCAGATTTCATGCCTTCAAACCTATTTGCACAGACATCTGTAAGCACAATTCCTTTAGCAAGTTCATCCTCAGACTCTGTTACTTTCCAGATAAAAACTGTAATGCTAGGTGTTACCGTAATTGTTTTGTAAAGAGGCATTGCTTTTAGTACCTTTGCAATCACTAAATTTTTAGTGATAAAATTGCTATTTAACGAAAGTAAAAATAAAAAAGGATATGAGCACTAAAACTGTTTCTTATATACCTAACAAGGTAAAAGATATTACGCTAGCAGACTGGGGTAGAAAAGAGATTAACTTGGCAGAAGCTGAAATGCCAGGATTAATGTCATTAAGAGAAGAATATAAGGATGAGCAACCTTTAAAAGGTGCTCGTATTGCTGGTTGTTTGCATATGACTATTCAAACAGCAGTTCTAATAGAAACTTTAGTAGCCCTTGGTGCTGAAGTAACTTGGAGTTCTTGCAATATTTTCTCAACACAAGATCAAGCTGCTGCTGCTATTGCTGCTGCAGGAGTTCCTGTTTATGCTTGGAAAGGTATGAATGAAGAAGAATTTGATTGGTGTATTGAACAAACCTTATTTTTCGGAGAAGACCGCAAGCCATTAAACATGATTTTAGATGATGGTGGTGATTTAACAAATATGGTATTAGATAGATATCCTGAACTTGCAAAAGACATTAAAGGTTTATCTGAAGAAACTACAACTGGTGTTCACAGACTTTATGAAAGAGTTAAAAATGGTACGCTTCCAATGCCTGCTATTAATGTAAACGATTCTGTTACCAAATCTAAATTTGATAACAAATACGGTTGTCGTGAAAGTGCTGTTGATGCTATTAGAAGAGCAACAGATACTATGCTTGCTGGAAAAAGAGTTGTTGTTTGTGGTTATGGTGATGTTGGTAAAGGTACTGCTGCTTCTTTTAAAGGTGCAGGTTCTATAGTTACTGTTACTGAAATTGATCCAATCTGTGCACTACAAGCTGCAATGGATGGTTTTGAAGTAAAAAAATTAGAAACAGTTGTAGGCAATGCTGATATTGTTATTACAACTACAGGAAATAAAGACATTATCCGTTCTGAACATTTCCTTGCAATGAAAGACAAGGTTATTGTTTGTAATATTGGCCATTTTGATAATGAAATTGACATGGCTTGGTTGAATGGTAACTACGGTCATACAAAAGATGAAATTAAACCACAAGTTGACAAGTATACTATTGATGGTACTGATATTGTTTTATTAGCAGAAGGACGTTTGGTAAATTTAGGTTGCGCAACAGGGCATCCTAGTTTTGTAATGAGTAACTCATTCACCAACCAAACACTTGCTCAAATAGAACTTTGGAACTACAATGACAAATACAAAAACGATGTATACATGCTACCTAAGCATTTAGATGAAAAAGTAGCTGCATTACACCTTGCTCGTTTAGGAGTAGAACTTACAGAATTAAAGCCCGATCAAGCATCTTATATTGGTGTTAAAGTAGAAGGTCCTTTTAAACCTGAGTACTACAGATACTAAAAACAATGAACTACTGAAATCAAAATCCTTATTTTTTTATGAAATAAGGATTTTGATTTTTTAAGCTTATACTAACAACCAAATGAACATACTTTTAACTGGAGCAACTGGAACTTTAGGTTCTAGGGTGCTATTTTCACTTATAGAACAACGCTTTGACACCCTTGAGCGTATTTATCTTCCTGTTCGAAAAAGAGCCACTATATCTGCTGAAAATCGCATAAAAAATGTAATTTCAAGTGAATATGCCCCAGAATTCATTAAAAAGAATAAGGCTGAAATACTCAATAAAGTAAGCGTTATTGATGCTAGTGAATTACTTAATCCAACCTCTTTTCTAGGTACTAAAAATCACATTGATTACTTTATTCATTCTGCAGGCTTTGTAAATTTATCTACGGACCCAAATGCAAAACAAGAAATATTTAAAGAAAACTTACAGTTCACAAAAGATATCTTTTATGCTTATCACAAGCACATTACCAAATTTGTTTATATCAGCACTGCTTTTGCAGCAGGCAATATAGGCGGACTATTAAAAAATGATTATTCTCTTTTAGAGGGTAAAAATTACCGCAACCATTATGAAGCTTCTAAACATGCTTCAGAGAAATTTTTAATAGAAGCCGGGAAAGAAAAAAATATTCCAATTCAGATATTAAGACCAAGTGTTCTTGGGGGCAACATCTTAGAAAGCCCTAATTACTTTATCTCTAAGTATATGGTTTTTTATCTTTTTGCCAAATTTTTCAATAACAATACTTCTGATGACGCCGTGCGTATTACCACCACAGCAACTACAGGATTAAACATTATCCCTACAGACTATGCGGCGCAAGTTATTGCCAAGGTTATTTCTACAGATATTGAACAATTGAATATTGTACACTCCAAAGAAACCAATATGATGAAAGGGATTACTAAAATATTAGAGGCCGTTGAGTACACCAATTTCTCCTTTACAGATGAACTCATTAACACCTCTACTGGTTTTGCTTCCAAATTAGAAGCGTTCTATTATGAAACTATTGGCGTGCATTTACACCCCTACATGACTTCAAAACCTAATGAATGGGATACCACACTTTTAGAAAGCATCTTGCCTATCCCAGAATACAACCTTGAAGATTATTTATCGGAAACGGTAACTTTTGCAAAAAATAAAAAATTTAGAAACCAGAAATGGTAAATCAAAAACGGCTAACTATTAAAAACTAGCCGCTTTTGATTATTGACTTTTTATTATTTCTCAAGTCCTAGCTTGGCTAAATCATAGAAGAAAAAATCTTTCTCGTCATTCATAGCTACAAATAATCCGTTTTTAAATGTTGCATTTAAAGGGACCGTGACTACATCACAACCATCAGTTTCTAGAGTTGCTAAATTTATTGCTTTTATAAATTCGTTTGTTTTTCTAGAAAATATATTGAACTGCCCTTTTTGCTGGTCAGACACTATAATATAACCTGTTCCATCCTCATAACGCGCAATTGCAATGCCTTCAATATCTTCCTGAAAAAGCTCACCTCCAAAACAACTAATCTCTTCATTTCCCATAGTGGGTTCTGCATGATACTTACGCACACCATGTTGCTCATCAGAATAGTACACAAAACCCAATTCTGAATCTACTGCAATGGCCTCAATTTCTTTTTTACCGCTAAATTTTCCAAACTTTCTAATTAAAGTTGACTTAACCACTCCTGTAGTATCAGCGCTTATTTTATACTGATACAAATAACCTACTTCTGGTCCAGATTTACGCCCTACTATAGCATAGAACGTACTATCCTGCGGAGAAACGTATAAACTAATCCCCATTGGAAATGTAAATTCTGGATGCACTTCATCTTCAAACACCTTAAATCCGCCATTATCCAAAGGTTTCATATCTGGGACAGAATACATTCTAATTTGATTTTTCTCCCGTTCCGTAAACAAAATAACATCTGTCTTTGTAGAATCGTATATTTTAAAACCATATGCCAGATCAACATTATTAGGTCTTTGAATGTTTCTTATAGTCTTATTTTCTATAATTCTCCCTTCTAAATCAAAGGCATAAATAGCACCATTCGTTTCTTTATCCGTACCAAAAACAATACTTTTTGATGCATCTTCAGGATTTACCCAGATTGCAGGGTCATCCGTATCATTCAAAGTTTTTTCTGTTTTAATATCTGGAGAGATCGCTGGTAACTTATCCGATTTGCAAGAAGTTAAAAACAAGAAAGGCAATACACTATATACTAGTAATTTTTTCATCTTAATATTTTTATAAATTAAGACCACTCAAGAATAGAGCGGTCTTTAAAATGGTGAGAGAATTGATTATTTATTTTTTAAATACATCATATTTTAAACCGATAGTAAAACGCTGTCCGTAATATTCCATCTGCTGCGTGCGTTCTTTTACACCTTGAAAATAGCGTAAGGGCTGATTGGTAATATTATTTAAACCAGCATACAAACTAAGACTTCCATTAATCTGGTAACTCGCATTAAAATCTAAGAAAAACTGTGTATCATAATACCTATCTTCAAAATCATTCCCCCCTAATTCATCGATATAAGAATCTGTAAAGTTACCTGATAGTCTTGCAGAGAATTTTCTATCATTGTACGCTAATGAAGCATTGAATGTATTTGGTGTGGTGTTGGGTAAATCTACGTCTTCTCTTTCATCACCATCTTCATTTATAATTCCACTTGCTGAAGAAGTAATAAATGAATAATTTAAATACAAACTGAAATTTCTAGCAAAACCTGGTAAGAAATCTAACTGACGTTGGAAAGCAAATTCCGCACCTAATATAGTTGCTCCCTCTCCGTTTAAAGGCTGATACACCTCATAACCCGTTGTTCCTTCACCATAGACATCATCCGTAGTTTCCCCTACAAAAGTGTAAATAAAGTTGTCTAAATCCTTATAAAAAACACCTCCTGAAAGCAAACCAACACTCTCAAAATAATGTTCTGCCATGATATCAAAATTCATAGAAGTTGTAGCCTCCAAATCAGGATTACCTAAAACAATTTCATCATCACCAGATACAATATCAACAGAGGGAACCAAATCTGCATAATTAGGTCTTGCCAAAGTATTTGTCCACGCAAAACGCAATATTGTAGCGTCAGAAGCAGAATATTTAAAATGCAAACCTGGCATTATGTTCGTATAAGAACTCTCTTTTGTAATTTCTCCAGCTAAAGTATCTTCATCTAAAATATCATTACCTGTGGCAGTTATATTTGTGTTTTCTAAACGCACGCCAAACAGTACATCTAACTTTTCTGATAGTTTTTGATTGGTCATCACATACCCAGCAAATACATTTTCTTTTACGTTGTAATTCTCTCTTAAATATTCATCAGGAATAGATTCACCATTTATAAGATTTAAGCTTCCCAACCATTCTTGGTCTGCAAAAGAACCAATTAAATACTTACTACCTGCAAGAAAATCGGTGTTAGATAAATCTCTTGTTACTGTAGACGCTAGAGTTGGGTAGTCATCTTCAAAATCAAATTCGAAGAAATTATTATCGCGAAGCTTAGTTTTTAAACGTGTTCTAGCTCCAAATTTAATAGCACCATCACCTTGACCAAAAAAATCTGAAGGCAATTCAAAATTTACAAAAATATTAAAATCTTCCTCTTTTGTAAATTGGTTCTCTTCGGTTAACTCGTCATATTCAAAATTATCTAAAGCAGCATCAGTATCATTTTCAGCCGTCATTATAGGAAAACGAGTATCTGTATTATCATTCAATACAGAATATTCTGAAGCATAAACAATATAACGTTCATTCAATCTTTCTTCAGATGCTTTTGCAAATGAAGACATCCAATCAACCTTCAAATTACCTACTAAATGTTTACCCCCTAGACTATAATTCTGCATACGCTGATCTTCTAAGCGTCTGTTTTTGTTTCTTTTAGAGTCAATTCCTCCCTTTGTTTCGCGCGTAACTTCTGCTAAAAAGCTCGTAACTTTACCATCAGTAATAGTAAAATCTCCTAACTCCATATCCTCACCATCCACCATTTCACTTTGTAATGCAAATCTATTTTCCCTATCATCCCTCCAATTATATATGGTCTTTATGAAAAGTTTATTATTTGCATCAATTTTATAATCCATATTGGCAGAAAAACTACGTCTAATACGTTGCACCAAGTACTCTCTTTGCTCAAATACATTTGTATAGGGATCAACATCAACTTCTTCTAAAATTGGCTCTCCATCACTGTCATCAACTCCTGTATAATATTCAAATTCATCCGTCCACTCTGCTTCAACATTATCAGAACCAAAGTCATTATCATTATAAGATGCAGATAACATCCAACCAAATTTTCCGTTTTTACTTCTATCGCCAAGTAAAAATGAACCGTTGATAATAGGTTTATTGGTAATAACATTTATACCAGAACCCGCAGTTGCAGATAATCTAAAACCTTGAGGAGAAGTTCTTGTCACCAAATTAATAGATCCTCCCAAGGCATCGGCATCCATATCGGGAGTAACAGCTTTACTCACTTCAATAGTTTGAATCATATCTGAGGGAATTAAATCCATCTGTACATTTCTATTATCACCTTCCGCAGAGGGAACACGACTACCATTTAAAGTAACTGAATTTAATTGTGGAGATAAACCACGAATAATCACATTCCGAGCCTCCCCTTGATCTACTTGCATGGTAATACCCGGAATACGCTTTACCGCATCTCCAATATTAGCATCCGGAAATTTCCCTATCTGATCTGTGGAAACTACATTGGTAATGTTCATGTTATTTTTTTGAGTATTCAATGCCTTAGCCTGACTACTTACACCATAACTTACCACTTCTACACCTTCTAGCTCTACCCTTTTTGGCTCAATAAAAACCTCAATAGAAGTAGTTCTACCTTCCGTTATTACAATATCTTGGTCTACATTAGCGTATCCTAAATAAGTAATAGACACTTTATACGCGCCTACTGGAATTTCTACAAGCGAAAAATGACCATCAAAATCTGATGTAGTTCCTTTTTTCAAAGAAGAGATTATGACTGTTGCACCTGGAACACTCAACCCATCTTCATCCGAGATTGTCCCTTCTAAATTACCATTCTGCGCTTGAATAGAAGCACTACCACAAGCAACAAATAGGAGTGATAAAATAATTTTTAAATAATTTTTCATTTTTTGTTTTCGTTGATTATTCACGATCCAAAATTATATATATCAGGCATTTAGCATGTTTACTTAATGAAAAGAAATAGAGAACAATTATTAAAAAATAAGGAAACAACAAGGCAACAATAAGAATAAATTTACATTGGAATAACAGTTAGATTAAATGAGCAGTATTATGCCTTAAATGGAGTGCAAAAACCGACTCAGATCTTCTTTAGAATCTATAGGTAATTTTTTTCTAAGGCGATACCTAGAAACCCTAACACTATCTGGTGTTAATCTTAAAATGGATGCAATCTCTTTTGAATTTAAATTTAGCCGCAATAACATACTTAATCTTAGTTCAGCAGACGATAAGGCATCCGTAGCTATACTATTGATTCGTTGGATATATTTAGGATGAATTTCTTGAAATAGAATCACAAATTCTTCCCATTCTTGCTCTTTGGATAAATTAGTATCAATCTCCTTAATTAAAACGGCTAATTTTCTTTTTAAATCAATATTATTACGGTCTAAACATTTTGCAAGTGTTTGTGATAAATCCGAAAGTATTTTATTCTTCTGAGAAATATGCAAACTGTACTTAGATAAAGAAGCATTCTTTAATTCAACTTCTCTTTTTAAATTTTCTTCTTTGAGATTTTTTTTATCTAATTCAGCTTTATAGATACGTTGTTTATATTTTGCCTCTTGTTGCGTTTGTTTCCGTTTCTTCCGAACATAGAAATTCGCCAAAAACAAAAAAATTAAGACACCTATTATTGAAACGATTAGCACTATTTTTTGAGCATGATCTACCTTACTCTTTTGAACTAATAACTGAATTTGAGATTCTTTTTCTTTAGTATCATAAATTATTTGAAGCGCACTTGCTTGATTTGCGCTATGCAATTTTTCATTTTCTTTATCAATACTAACAAACTGGTTTAAATGATGCAAAGCCTTATCAAGTTCTCCCAAAAAATGATAATTTTCAGCTAGATCTTTATGACTACTAGCCACTTCATGCTGATCTCCACTTAAATCTGCTACCTCCAAAGCTTTTTCAGTATAAAGAATACCTAAATCATATACCTGTGTTTTTCGGTAAACATCTCCTAAATTATTCAATATGTTAGCTTCTCGACTATCATCCTGTTCTCCATGATACTTTAAGGCTTTTTGAAAATGCGTTAGTGCTAAATCATATTTTTCTAAATCCTCATAAATACTCCCAATATTTTCATTTACAAGTGATACCCCTTCTTCGTCATTTAAACCTATATATAAAGCAAGACTTTCATGTTGCTGTTCAAGTGCTTGATCATATTTTTCTTGTTTTTCAAAACAAGTACCCAAACTACTTTTAGCATATGCTAACGCCTTACTATCTTCAATCCTTGTTGCTTCAAGTATCCCTTTTTGAAAATAGCTTTGAGCAGTTTTATAATTTTTAAGCAGTACATGTACCTGCCCAAGGTTATTAACTAAATTTAGGAATAAGCTATTTTTTTCCTTGGCCTCTAACAGCCTTAATCCTTCATTAAATTGATTGATAGCCTCCGTATAAACACCATTTTCTTGACAGAACACTCCAAGTTTTAATCGCGCAGCGGCAATAGTATCGTTGTTTTTAGATGTATAACTATTATTCAGATTTTCATTTAACACAACAAAGGCTTCATCTAAGAGTGTAGTTTTATCACTGAAATGCACAATGGTTTGCGCGCAAGCTGAAGCTACTAAGGATAGGAGAAAGACAATAGAAAGAAATATTTTATAGCGCACCGTGATGATTTAAACAATCAAGAAAAGTACTAGAAAAACTTGTCTTAAAGTTTACGCAGATATTAAATTACCGTAAATTATAGGTAACGCAAAAACCCTTTATCGCTAATTAAAGCAATAAAGGGTATTTATTTTGTATAAAGAATTATCTCTTAAGCTTCGAAAGGCTCAATTGATACGAAAGATTTCCCTCCCGCTTTCTTTTGGAATTTTACGATACCATCTACACGAGCGTGTAAAGTATGATCTTTTCCTGCGTATACATTATCACCTGGATTGTGTCTTGTTCCACGCTGTCTAACAAGTATGTTACCAGCAATAGCAGCTTGACCACCAAAAATCTTAACACCTAAACGTTTTGATTCTGATTCTCTACCGTTTTTAGAACTACCTACACCTTTCTTATGTGCCATTTTGTTACGGTTTTATTTTGTTAAAGTTATGCTGGTTTCCCACCATCTAATTCATCTTGCCATTTTTTCAACTCATCCCATTTCCCTTCAGCAGCTAATTTAGCTTGTGCAGGCCATGTATCAGTTACGTGATTTCCACGAACGTCAGCGATGATTTCACCAATTTTTGCAGCATCAGTTTTTGCTAATTCAGCAAAAGTTGAAATTCCTGCAGCAACTAATGTTTCAGCAATTTTTGGCCCAATACCTTCAACTTTTTTCAAGTCGTCAGCTTTGTCAGTAGCTTTAGCGGCTGCTTTTTTAGGAGCGGCTTTTACAGCTTCTTTTTTAGGCTCAGTTTTCTTCTCTGCTTTTTTAGCACCTGAAGAAACTATGCTTTCAATTACTAATTCAGTTAAATACTGTCTATGACCGTTTTTAACTTTGTAACCTTTACGTCTTTTTTTCTTAAAAACGATTACTTTGTCACCTTTAAGGTGCTTAATGACTTTCGCCTCAACAGCGGCTCCGTCTATAGCTGGGGCGCCAATAGTAATGTTGCTACCGTCTTCTAATAAAAGAACGTTGTTAAAAGTAACTTTACTTCCTTCTTCGTTCTGTAAACGGTGAACATACACTTTTTGGTCTTTCGCAACTTTAAATTGCTGCCCTGCTATCTCTACAATTGCGTACATAGCTTGGTGTTTGTTATTAATCAATATTTCAATACCTATTTTCAATAGGCGGGTGCAAATATACTGCTAAATACTTAACGAACAAGTGTTTTTACAGAAATTAACTGCAAATTTATTTAAAATTATCAGAAGACTTGAACAACTGCATGAATGTTAAGGTAAGCACCACGGTTGTAGCAAACCCCATAATGGCAACCGTGAAAAAAACAAGCCCTTCTCCTGTATGATAATTTTTAAACCAGACTGTTGAAAGTTGTTGCAAAAAATTGACGTTTACTTCAGTCACATAAACCGCAAAGAAAATTGTAAAAACTAAGGTAGCCACAAAACCCGTGACTATACCCGCAGAGAATCCTTTTCTATAATTAAACTTTTTGCCATTCTCAATTTTAGTATATCGTATTGCTTCAAAAATCCCGAAACCAGTAATGATTCCATTAAAAAGGCTGTAGAACACATTGGTATGCAGATTAAACAAAGAAAGGATCAAGAAATATGCAATTAGCGATCCACTTGTAGCAATACCAAATCTAACTGGAAGTGTAAATTTTTTCATAATCGTAGTATTTTAAGTTACCTGGTATAATTTAAGAAAAAAAAGGAAGCACTCCATCACACACCATATTAATAATCAAGTATTTAAAAAATAATTATAGAAAAAAGTCCTTTTCACTGTAACAAATGATAATTTTCCCACACAAATAGTCAAATTACCGTCGATAATTTCTAAATTTATCGCCAAACAACACTATATAACACTATTAAAATGAGAAGAAAATTAATTCTAGCTGCATCACTTTCCTTAGTTGCTCTTGGGATGCAAGCCCAAGAAGTGGCTTTTGAAGAGTACGACTTAGAAAATGGCCTACATGTTATCTTGCAACAAGATAATAACGCGCCATTAGTAACAACAGCCGTAATGTACCATGTGGGCGCAAAAGATGAAGATCCAGAAAAAACAGGTTTTGCTCACTTTTTTGAGCACTTACTTTTTGAAGGAACAGAAAACATTGAGCGTGGTAAATGGTTTGAAATCGTAGCTTCTAACGGAGGTCAAAACAATGCCAATACAACCCAAGATAGAACCTATTATTATGAAGTTTTCCCTTCTAATAACCTTGAATTAGGATTATGGTTAGAGTCTGAGCGCATGCTACACCCTATCATCAATAAAATTGGAGTAGACACACAAAAAGAAGTTGTTCAAGAAGAAAAAAGAAGAAGCTATGACAACGCACCTTATGGTCGTTGGAGAGAAGTAATGTCTAAAAATTTATTTAAAAATCACCCTTATCGCTGGCAAACGATTGGATCCTTAGAACATTTAGCAAGCGCTACACTTGATGATTTTAAAAAATTCAACCAGATGTACTACATCCCTAACAATGCAGCCTTGGTTGTTGCTGGTGATTTTCAAATTGATGCTACAAAAAAAATGATTCAAGATTATTTTGGCTCCATTCCTAAAGGCGCAGCAATTAATAGATCAACATTTAAAGAGGAACCTATCACAGAAACGATTAAAGCTGAATTTAGGGATCCTAACATTCAAATACCTTTAATCATGTTAGGCTACCGTACTCCTGAACAGACCAACAGAGAAGCTTATGTCCTTGACATGGTTTCTACGGTTTTAAGCGACGGGAAGAGCTCTAGATTATATAAGAAAATTGTAGATGAAAAGAAAATGGCTTTACAAGTTTTCGCTTTTAATGGCTCTCAAGAAGATTATGGTACCTATATCGTAGGTGGACTTCCTGTTGGAGAAAATTCTCTGGAGGCAATTCAGAAAGAAATAGATGAAGAAATTGTAAAAATTCAAACTGAATTGATTTCAGAAAATGAGTTCCAGAAGCTTCAGAATATTTTTGAAAATAATTTCGTGAACGCCAACGCTAGCGTTGAAGGTATCGCAAATTCATTAGTAAGAAACTATATGCTTTATGACGACACTAATCTAATCAACACTGAAATTGACATTTACAGATCAATTACTCGCGAAGAAATTAGAGACGTTGCTAAAAAATACCTAAACCCAAATCAAAGAGTTGTTTTAGAATATTTACCAGAAGAAAAACCTGCAAACTAAATAGCCCACTGAGATAAATTCAGCACACATGAAAAAAGTATATATTACATTAGTTTTTGCATTATTTGCCTTTGCATCCAATGCACAAATAGACAGGAGCGTTATGCCAAAGGCAGGACCAGCTCCCGAAATTAATTTAAAAGAACCACAACATTTTGAGCTTAAAAACGGGCTTAAAGTATTGGTGGTTGAAAATCATAAACTACCAAGAGTTTCTATTCAATTAAGAATAGACAACCCGCCAATTACAGAAGGTGACAAAGCCGGAGTGAGCTCATTTGTTTCTAGCTTATTAGGCAATGGCTCCCAAACCATAAATAAAGATGATTTCAATGAAGAGGTAGATTTCCTTGGAGCTAGCATCAATTTTGGGTCACAAAGTGCTTTTGCTAGTTCTTTATCTAAGTATTTTCCTAGAATTATTGAATTGATGGCCGATGCTGCTATCCACCCTAATTTCACTCAAGAGGAGTTTGATAAAGAAAAAGAAAAGATTCTAACAGGCATAAAAGCTGAAGAGAATGATGTGGCTGCAATAGCAAGCAAAGCACAATCTGCTTTAGCTTATGGTAAAAACCATCCTTACGGCGAGTTTAGTACTCCAGAAACCATTAACAACATAACATTGAAAGACGTAGAAAAATTCTACACGAACTATTTTGTTCCCGCAAATGCATACCTTATTGTAATTGGCGATGTTAAACTAAAAGATGTAGAGAAATTGGTAAAGAAAAACTTTACAGCCTGGACCAAAGCAACTCCACCTTCATTTCAGTTTTCAAAACCTTCTGACGCACAATACACACAAATAAATTTTGTAGATGTACCAAATGCAGTTCAGTCTGAAATTGCTGTAGAAAGTTTAGTAGAATTAAAAATGAGCGATCCTGATTACTTCCCAGCTTTAATTACAAACCAAATACTTGGTGGTGGCGGTGAAGGTCGTTTATTCTTAAATTTGAGAGAAGATAAAGGCTATACCTACGGATCATATTCTAGTTTAGGAAACGATAAATACGCTCCTTCAAGATTTAGAGCAACTGCTCAAGTTAGAAATGCTGTAACCGATAGTTCTATTGTCGAAATTTTAAAAGAAATTGATAAAATTAAAACTGAACCGGTTAGTGAAAAAGATTTAGCAAATACAAAAGCGAAATACATAGGACGTTTCATCATGGCCCTAGAACGCCCAGAAACTATTGCTGGTTACGCCTTAAACATAGAAACAGAAGGATTACCTAAAGATTATTACAAAACCTATTTGGAGCGCATTAATGCTGTATCTATTTCAGATGTGCAAAATGCTGCGAAAAAATATTTTACTACAGAAAATGCTAGAATCGTAGTTGCCGGTAAAGGGAGTGAAGTTCTTGAAAATCTTGAAAAAATAAGTTTTAACGGAAAAACAATTCCTGTAAAATATTACGACAAAAAAATAAACGCTACAGACAAACCGGACTACAATGCGGCATTACCAGATGGTGTTTCTGCCCAAACCGTCGTAGACAGCTATTTTGAAGCTATTGGCGGAAAAGATAAAGTAAATGCAATTACTTCTTTAGTTTTAATATACGAAGGCTCTGCAATGGGCTCTACTATAAAATCTGAAGAGAAAAGAACTGCTGATAAATATGCAATGACCATGTACATGAACGACGCTCCTATGCAAGGCGTTATCGCTAAAGGAGATGAATTATACATGAAACAAGGCGGCAATAAAATGCCATTACCAGAAAACATGGTTGCAGATATGAAAAATGCCTTAGGAATTTTCCCAGAGCAAACATTCATGGCTAGCGGAAAAGCTAAGCTTGCAGGCATTGAAGATGTTAACGGCGCCAAAGCGTATAAAATTGACGTTCCTGGAGAAGTTGTTTCCGCCTCTTATTTCTATGATGTTGAAACTGGCCTAAAAGTTAAAGAAGTTTCTGTAACTAACATGAATGGGCAGACGCAAACACAAGAAGCTGGATTATCTGATTACCAAGAAATTGATGGGATTAAATTCCCAGGTATAAAATCAGCCTCATTAGGCGCCCAAAAAATGGAAAGCAAATTAATTTCTGCTACCATTAATAAGGGAGTTTCAGATGCAGACTTTGATTAAGCAATAAACTCAAACGAATACCCAACCCTTTCAATGCTAATTATTTAGTTTTGAAGGGGTTTTTTTATTAACTAAACAAAAAAAATTCTCAGAAGCTTTTATAATTTTTAAAAAAGAAAGAAATAGTATCTTTGTTGAACAATAAAAAATATGAAAAATTTAGTTCTTATACTCTCAATTCTAGCAATATCATTAACTACATCTTGTAAAGACTCAGATAAAAAAGAGGCCCCTACACAAATGCAAGAAGTAATGGCTGTTCACGATGAAGTAATGCCAAAAATGAGCACCATAGGTAGGTTAATCAGTAAAATTGATGAGAAAATGCAAGAAACAGATTCTACTGAGACACTTTTAAACGCTCAAGTGGAATTAAAAACCGCCAACAAAGCAATGATGGAATGGATGAAAGGCTTTGGGAATCGCTTTGAATCAGATGAAATTATGAAAGGAAAAGCATTAAGCAAAGAGAAACAACAATTTCTAGATGAAGAAGAAATAAAAGTTAAAGCATTACGTGATCAAATGAATTCTAGCATAAAAAATGCAGAAGCACTTTTAAAATAAGACGTTTTTTTGTTAGTTTTTCCAACGTAAGGTTTCCATAATAGCACGCATATCGCCTTGCAAATAATCTGCTGCAGGCAGAATAGAGTCATAATTAGGTTTAGAATAGAAATAAACAGAACCTGTTATAAAGTGCTGCACACTGTCTGTTAAATAAAACTGTGATTGCGAAGCTGCATCACCGATTATCTGAAAGTAAGTGCCATAAACTTTATTTTCCTCATTAATAAATGTTCTTGGTTCAATATTATCTGCCTTTTTCATATGCTCTAGAGACAATTTTTCCGCATCCGCAATGAGCTTATTTAGGTTTCCATTCACTTTCTTATGTGTCACAAATATAGAACCCTTCATTGAGGGGTAATCTACAACAATGGCACTTTGATTTTTGATGATAGGCGTAGCACGATTATTATAATTAAATGAAAAATAATCTGTTTCTAAAAGCGCCTCTTTAGCTATTGGATAATCTAACCTAAGCATTGCCTTTGGCTTAGGCATTACATTTTCATCCTTACAGCCTACTACCGCAAACACAATCAATAGTACAAAAACAGCTAATTTATTCTTCATTTGGCAATATAACTTTTATTTGTTTGAGTCTTTTTTTATCTAAACTCTCAATAACAAAGGTATACCCGTCAAAAGCCACAACCTCTCCCTTTTTAGGAAAGCTTCCCGCTATTTCAAGAATAAAACCTGCTATGGTCTCAGATTCTCCTTTGCGCTCTTCAAAATTTGTTTCGTCATCAATTCTAATAACGCGGTAAAAATCTTTCAAAGCAGTCTTACCATCAAACAAATATTTATTATCATCTATTTTTGAAAAGACAAGATCTTCGTCATCAAACTCATCACTAATATCTCCAACTATTTCCTCAATAATATCTTCTAAAGTAACAATTCCCGATGTCCCTCCATATTCATCTACAACTACTGCTAAATGGTTTTTCTTTTCCTGAAACTCAAGCAACAAATCGTCTAGTTTTTTATTTTCAGGAACAAAATAGGGTTCACGGATTAGACTCATCCAATTAAACGTTTTTCTGTCTATATAAGGCAGCAAATCCTTTACGTACAATACACCCTTTACATTATCTACATTTTCTGCAAATACCGGAACTCTAGAATAGCCCCTTTTTTTTATTTCCTCAATAACCTCTAAAAATTTCATTTCTACATTTAAAGCAAAAATATCTATTCGAGGACGCATTACTTGTTTGGTATCTGTATTTCCAAAGGAAACTATACCCTCCAAAATTTTCTGTTCTTCTTTGGTTGTATCTCCTTCTGAAGTAAGCTCTAAAGCCTGCGACAATTGATCTACACTAAGACTGGATTTTTGTTTCCCTAATTTTTTATGCAAATAAAGGGTGATGGACCTCATAGGTGAACTCAACGGTGTAAAAACAACATCAAGTACTTTTAAAGGGTAAGACATGGTATGGGCAAAACTTTTCTGATTTCTGTTGGCATATACTTTAGGTAAAATTTCTCCAAACATTAAAATTAAAAAAGTAACCACCACTACTTCCAGAAGAAACCGTACCGATAAAAAACCGAATAACATATAAGTTACCTCCCCAAACATAGCATCGCCTATGATACTAAACAACAATACAATTGCAATATTGATGGCATTATTTGCAATCAGAATGGTAGCTAAAAGCTTTTTAGGCTTTTCTAACAATTTTACGACAACACCTCCTTTTGCACTTTTCTCCTCATCTATTGCATTAATATCTGATGCTGACAATCCAAAGAAAGCCACTTCAGCCCCGGAAATTAACGCAGAACAAAGCAATAAAACAAAAAGCACTATTATTTTGAGCGCTAAGGCACTATCAAAAGCAACAAAAGCTAAAAATTGCCTAAAGGGGTCTGGATCCAAAGTTTAATAATTAAGTTCTAATTTAAAATGGTAAATCGTCTTCTTGTTCTGGGGCATTATTTGTCGGACTCGCTTCTTTTGGAGCATCTACTGGTTTACTTACAGTATTCTGAACGTTTGGAGTAGCCTGATTATTTTGTGCGGCACCAGAATTTGATTTCGTTGTCAAAAAGGTGAAGTCTTGAACATGCACTTCTGTTGTATATCTTGGCTGGCCGTCTTCGCCTTGCCATTGTCTATTTTTTAGCCTTCCTTCTACATAAATCTTATCTCCTTTACTCAAGTATTTTTCACATACTTCAGCAGCCTTATTTCGGATAACAATATTATGCCAGTCCGTATTTGTTACTTTCTCTCCTGTTTGTCTATTCGTATAAGATTCATTCGTAGCTAAAGGAAAACGCGCAATGCAGTTGCCTCCTTCAAAATAGTGAATCTTTACCTCATCACCCAAATGCCCAATTAGCATTACCTTATTTAATGTACCACTCATAACAAATATATTTGGTCAAAAGTACTAAAATTTAAACGTTTTAATGAAATCTGCCACCAAAACAGGTACAGGAAATTTATCAATTTCGGTATGTGCAACTCCATTCGGAATTTCACCCTCTAAAGTCACAATCCAAAAATGAGTTTTTAAGTGCTGATGTGATAATTTATGTACAATTACATCTTCATTAAACTTATAATATTCAAATTTCTGATTTAGAATAGCATATTTTTTTAATTCTTCTTCTATCACCAGTACATCAGGATCTATTTCGGACTCAATTAAAGGAAATTCATATAAGTTTTGCCAAATCCCTTTTCCAGTTCGTTGCTTTAATATTGATTGTCTCTTTGTATCTACTACTACTAGGTAATTAAAAAATCTATGCTTAACACTTCCCTTTTTTATTTTTACCGGCAGCACTTGCACCTTATTGTCTCTTAAAGCTACACAGCTATCATTTAACGGACAACTACTACAGTTAGGATTACGAGGAGCACATTGAATAGCCCCAAACTCCATAATCCCTTGATTATAGTTTCTTATATTCTTTGTATTCATTACTTCACGAGCAATTTTTTTAAAATACTTTATACCCTCGGTACTATTAATAGGCGTAGAGATTCCAAAATACCGTGCCAAAACTCGATATACATTACCGTCCACTACAGGTTCTGGTAGGTTAAAACTTATAGATGCGATTGCACTTGCTGTATAATCTCCAACCCCTTTAAGTTGTAATAGTTCTTTATAAGTGCTTGGAAATTCTCCCTGAAAGTCATTTACAACCATTTTTGCGGCGGCATGCAGGTTTCTAGCTCTAGAATAATACCCTAAACCTTGCCAAAGTTTTAAAATTTCTTCTTCATTAGCCACTGCTAAATCTTTTACTGTAGGAAAATTTTCAATAAACTTCAAATAATAAGGCGTACCTTGAGCAACGCGTGTCTGCTGAAGCATAATTTCAGAAAGCCATATATTGTAAGGGTTCACGGTGTTTCTCCAAGGAAGATCCCTTTTATTTGCATCGTACCAACGGAGAATTTTAGCTGAAAAAGTCATTTAAAAAATACTATGGATCAAAAGTAATGGTTTATATCCTTAAAATTAAACTCTTTAAGATGGAGATTGAATTTTAATTTATATATTTGCAACCCGAAAAAAACATAGATAAAACTATTTCAAAAAATGACGAAAGCGGATATTGTAACGAGAATCTCAGAAAAACTGGGGATTGAAAAAGGAGATGTACAGGCTACTGTAGAATCTTTTATGGAAGAGGTTAAATATTCATTGGAAAATGGTGACAATGTATATTTAAGAGGTTTTGGTAGTTTTATCATCAAGACAAGAGCTGAAAAAACCGGTAGAAATATTTCAAAAAATACGACTATCAAAATTCCAGCACATAACATTCCATCTTTTAAGCCAGCAAAGGTTTTTGTAGAGAGTGTTAAAAGTAACGTAGAAGTAAAGTAAAAACAAAATATTAATCTTAAAAGTATAGTTTTATGCCAAGTGGTAAGAAGAGAAAAAGACATAAGGTTGCTACGCACAAACGCAAGAAGCGTAGAAGAGCAAACCGTCACAAGAAAAAGTAGTTTAACAACTACTTTTTCATTTTAATACGTTCATTGACATCGAAATTCTTTAGAGAATTTCATCAGGTTTAATAAACCTGTTACGTATATTGTTTAATCATTTATTTGTTAAGCATGCTTTACGCATGCTCACAAGTAAATAAAAATTGATTCAGGTGAATAGAGAATTAATCGTAAGATCTAGTTCCGAAACCGTCGATTTTGCCTTATTAAAGGATGGAAAATTAACTGAATTACAAAAAGTAGAAGACAGTAACAATTTTTCTGTTGGTGATATTTTTATTGCCAAAGTTAGAAAACCCGTTACTGGTTTAAATGCTGCTTTTGTAAACGTAGGTTATGAGAAGGATGCTTTTTTGCATTACCATGATTTAGGCCCACAGCTATCAACCATGTTGAAGTTTATCAAACAAGTTAGCTCGGGAAAATTAAAAGACTTTTCATTAAAAGACTTTCCATTTGAAGAAGATATCAATAAAGATGGCGTTATTACTGATGTAATAAAGGCCAACCAATCTTTATTAGTGCAAATTGTTAAAGAACCAATATCAACAAAAGGACCAAGAATAAGCTCAGAACTTTCAATTGCTGGGCGTTATTTAGTAATGGTTCCTTTTTCTGAACGAATTTCCGTTTCTCAAAAAATAGAAAGTAGCGAAGAGAAAGACAGGTTAAAAAGACTCGTCAAGAGTATTAAGCCTAAAGGATTTGGTGTTATTATAAGGACAGTTGCCGAAGGCAAAAAAGTCGCAGAACTCGACAAAGATCTACAAAACTTACTGGCAAAATGGTCAGTAATGTGTAAAAAATTATACAAAGCTCCGCACCCATCTAAAGTTCTAGTAGAACTAAACAGAGCATCTTCTATCTTAAGAGATGTATTTAATGATTCCTTTACAGGAATTCATGTTGATGATGAGGTACTTTATGAGCAAGTAAAAGACTATGTGGCAGAAATTGCCCCAGAAAAAGAATCTATTGTTAAATTGTATAGTGACAATACCGTGCCTATTTTCGAGAAATTTGGAATAGAACGGCAAATTAAAACCTCTTTTGGACGCACCGCCGCAATGAGCAAAGGTGCCTATTTGATTATCGAACATACGGAAGCATTACATGTTGTAGATGTTAATAGTGGTAATCGATCAAATAAAGCAAAAAATCAAGAAGAAACTGCCCTTGAAGTAAACTTACTTGCAGCTTCTGAAATTGCCCGACAATTACGACTTAGAGATATGGGCGGAATTATCGTGGTAGACTTTATTGACATGACCAAAGGAGAAAATAGGAGAAAATTGTTTGATCATCTAAGAGATGAAATGAAAGACGATCGTGCAAAACACAAGATTTTGCCTCCTAGTAAATTTGGACTTATACAAATTACAAGACAAAGGGTTAGGCCCGAAATGAATATTAAAACAACGGAAGAAGACCCGAATCAAAAAGGTCAAGAAGTAGAAGCTCCCATTGTTTTAATTGATAAAATTAATGCTGACCTTGAAAAATTATTCAATGGCCCAGCAAAGGATAATGCTGTTACTTTAAACATTCATCCATTTATCGCAGCCTATATCACCAAAGGTTTTCCATCTATTCGCTCTAAATGGTTTTTAGAGTACAAAAAATGGGTAAAAATACAACCTAGAGATGCGTATACGTATCTAGAATACCGTTTTAAAAACAAAGACGGTAAAACCATATATTAAAAAAAGCGACCTTAACAAAGGGTCGCTTTTTTTGTTTATACCAAGTACGTTTTAGTATATTTAGTACCTTAAAAAAATGCAATTTGAATAATTACCAACCTTCATACACCATTGATGAAGCTAGAAAAAAACTAGAAAGCTATTGCGCATATCAGGACCGTTGTCATAAAGAAGTAAATCAAAAACTTAGAGACATGGGGATGATACCTAGCGCCATAGACCAAATTATCAATACGTTGATTCAAGACAATTTTTTGAATGAAGAGCGCTTTTCTAAAAGTTTTGCACGGGGTAAATTCAGGATTAAAAAATGGGGAAAAAGGCGCATTGTAAGCGAACTAAAACAACGCAATATCTCTAAATACAACATTACCTCTGCTCTTAAAGAGATTGATGAAGATGACTACCTAGAGACACTGGAACTATTAGCACAAAAGAGATTGGATGCCATTTCTGAAAAGAATATTCAAAAAAGAAGAAAAAAATTAGCCGATTATCTTTTATATCGTGGCTGGGAAAGCCATTTGGTTTACGAAAAGATTACCGAATTAATCAAATAAAAAAGGGCGATTGTATACACAATCGCCCTTTTTTTTATTTAAAAATATATTCTTACAAATTAAATGTAGCTCCAAAACTAAATACAAATTGATTGTTTAATTCTTCTGCTGCACTTAAATCATCTGTTTTATACTTTGCAAAAGGAACTGACGCTTCAGCAAATAAACCAAAACCATCACTAAAGAAATAACGCGTTCCTAAATGGCCACCAAAATTCTTTAATCCTAAATTTAAACCAGGATAAATATCAATATTATCTGGCAATTGCATTACACTACCAAGGTTGGCATTAAATCTAGCTTTTAAGTCAAATCTATCTCCAAAATCTGCATCGATAACATCATCTACACCTAATACATATCCTGCTGTAGCTCCAATAGAGAAATTTTCTCCCATTCCGTAGTCATAAGTTACCCCTATCCCGGTTCCATTATCCTGGAAATTAGCTCCTATTTGAAATTTTGCATCGTCTTTACCACTATAGGCTTGAGCATTTGCAAAAGAAACCCCTAAAATCATTGTTAAAGCAACTAATACTTTTTTCATTTTATTATTTTTTAATTGTTTGTGTACTATTTTTTAAGAGGGCAAATATATCTATTCTTATTTGATTGCCCTATCCATATACGTATTTGTTCGACGTATAGCCTTTTCGTTTTTCCCATCAATCCATTTTTGACCATAAAGTTTTCGCATTATATTATCATAATACCTCATAATAAGAATATTATAAGCTGCTTTCCCTAAGTTCTTGGGGGTTCGTGCAATAGCACGTAAGCTCATAGAAAAACCAGGAGTAATATATTTCATGTAGTGCCAATACCCTTCCGGCATATACAATACCTCCCCATGTTCTAGATAGGTTTTATATCCTGTAGCATTTTTCAATGCTGGCCATTTCTCGTAATCGGGATTAGAAAAGTCTATACTCTCGTGTGTAATGAGAGAATGTGGTATTTTATATAAATGTTTGTTTTGAGATTGATCAAAAAGTATAATTTCTTTTCGCCCTTCAAAATGAAAATGAAAAATGTTTGCCAAATCAATATCATAATGCATGAAGGTGTACGAATCCCTACCTCCGAAGAATAACATTGGCAAGTCCTTTAATAATTTTAAACCAAAATCAGGAAAGGTATAATCCTTCTGAAGCTCAGGAACTTCTTTTAGAATATTCCACAAAAAGATTCTAAATTTAGTAGGCTCCTTTTTAAGCAAATCAATATAATCTGCCATTTTCATTTTAGCGTGTGGCTCATTGAAACCATCCTCATGGCTCACGGGGCGATTATCATAAAGAGGCACTGTTTTATCTCCAGCAACCGCTTTCATATACTCTAAATTCCATTTTGTATACGCAGGCCAATCCTCAATAAACCTTTCTATCACGACAGGTTTTTGAGGATTAAAGTAGTTTTTTACAAAATCAGCTTTTGTAATTTGACTTACCCTTGGAATATCTATTAAATTCAATGATAATCAATTTTAAAATAGCTGTAAATTTAGAAACCTATGAATAAATCATTCATAAATTTCCATTTAAAGCCACCTTATTGCTATAAAAATCTAGTTATACTAAGCCTTAAGACAATTTTGCCTTAGCCTTAGCTGTTTCGTTACGTTCAATAGTATGACCAGGTCTAGTCCATTTTGGTTTTTCACCTAAGGTTTGAAACTCAGAATCTTGAGCTTCTACTGTTTTAGGCTGAGAAACTTTAGTAAATGGTTTCTGAGGGTTTAAACCTAAAAGTTTAAACATTTCCATATCATCGTTTACATCAGGATTTGGAGTCGTCAATAATTTATCACCAGCAAAAATTGAATTTGCTCCAGCGAAAAAACACATTGCTTGGCCTTCTCTGCTCATTTCTGTTCTTCCTGCAGATAAACGCACTTGTGTTTCTGGCATAACAATTCTTGTTGTCGCTACCATTCTAAGCATATCCCAAATTGCTATTGGCTCTATATCTTCCATTGGCGTACCTTCTACAGCAACTAATGCATTGATAGGCGTAGATTCTGGTTGCGGATTAAGTGATGCTAAAGCAACTAACATCCCTGCTCTATCCTCTAACTTCTCACCCATACCGATGATACCACCACTACAAACGGTAACATTCGTTTTACGCACATTACTAATCGTATCTAAACGATCTTCAAATGCTCTTGTAGAAATAACATCTTTATAATAATCTTCTGAAGTATCTAAATTATGATTGTAAGCATATAAGCCCGCTTCTGCTAAACGTTTTGCTTGGTTTTCAGTAATCATACCCAAAGTACAACAAACCTCCATATCTAGCTTATTAATAGTTCTCACCATTTCTAAAACTTGATCAAATTCTGGTCCGTCTTTTACATTACGCCATGCAGCTCCCATACATACTCTTGAACTTCCTGAAGCTTTTGCTCTTAACGCTTGTGCTTTTACATGAGGAACAGTCATTAAATCATTCCCTTCTAGACCTGTATGGTATCTTGCCGCTTGCGGACAGTATCCACAATCTTCTGGGCAACCTCCTGTTTTTATAGATAGCAAAGTAGATACTTGAACCGTATTTGGGTCATGATTTTCTCTGTGTATTGTAGCAGCATCATACAACAATTCCATCATTGGTTTGTTATAGATCTCAAGTATTTCCTCTTTTGTCCAGTTGTATCTTTTCTCGCTCATGTAGCTCGTTTTATCAATTGCCAAAAATAGCCTATTTGTAATTCAAATCCCAATAAAGAAATTCATGTTTATTAAAAAAGTCCCACTGAAATTAGTTTCAGCAGGACTTTTTTATAAGGTTTATTTTTAGTGTTTATGCTTCAGAATCATCCTTTTTAGGTGCTGAACTATCGCTAGCTACCTCTTTAACTTCTTCTGCAGGCATATCTTTACCTTTTAAATATTCTGGCAATTGCATTCCTGCCATGTTAAACATTTCTTGTAAAGGCGGAACTGACTTGTACATTCCTGAGATAAAATTAGCTGTAGAACCTTTTCCATCCGCAGATTTTGCACCAGAATCCCAAACAGTAATTTTATCAATTTTTATATTCTTAATAGCTTCTGCTTGCGTTTTAACTAATTCTGGAAGTTTATCTGCAACCAATAACAACACAGCATCTTTTGGATTATTACCCGCTGCTTTCACTATCTGATCAAGACCTTGCGCTTGCTTGGTTAAAATTTCTAATAAACCTTGTGCTTCTGCTTGTGCCTTAAATAAAATTGCATCTGCTTCCCCTTTTGCTATACGTCTTGTACGCTCTGCATTAGCTTCCGCATCAATCTCAACTTTTTTCTTATCAATTTCTGCAGGAACAACAATATCTGCCATTTGAGAACTACGAACACGTTCTGCCCTTGCCAATTCTGCTAATTGTTCTGCCGCATACGATTCTTCCAATGCTTTTGCCGTTTGCACTTTTTCTGAAGCGATTGCTGTACGCTCTGCTTCTGCCTCTCTTTGACGACGTAATGAATCTGAATTTGCAACATTAATTTTCGCAATGTTTTCTCCTTCAACCGCCTGTGCATTTGCTGCCGCAACCTGAGTACGTTCATCCTGTACGGCATTAGCCTCTCCAATAGAACCATCTCTGTTTTTCTCTGCTACCGATTTACGTGCCGCATTTATTGCATGTGCCGCTGCCTCTTTACCTAAAGCTTCAATATATCCAGATTCATCAACAATATCTGTAATGTTTACGTTGATTAACTTTAGCCCCACTTTCTTTAGCTCTGATTCTACACTCTGAGAAATATTCGTTAAAAATTTATCCCTATCCGAGTTAATTTCTTCAATATCCATTGATGCTACGACCAAACGCAACTGTCCAAAAATAATTTCTTGTGCCAATTCCTGAATTTCGTTTTGCCCTAAACCAAGCAAACGTTCTGCTGCATTTTGCATTACACCCGGCTCTGTTGATACCCCTATTGTAAATCTAGAAGGCACATTTACACGAATGTTCTGCTTACTCAACGCATTTACCAAGTTAACCTCTATAGAAATAGGGGTTAAATCTAAAAATTGATAGTCTTGAACTACTGGCCAAATAAAAGCCGCTCCACCATGAATACAGCGTGCAGAATTACCACCACCCACTTTACCATACACTACAAGGATACGATCTGAAGGACAACGTTTATACCTCCTGATAAAGGAAATAATAATGATAAAAAAGAATAAAATTACAAAACCAATGGTCAGCAAAGTAGCGGAACCTCCGCCTAATTGTAAGGGTAATAATAGCATATTTGGTTATTTATTTAAAAGTTCAACAATTAATATTCCGTTATCAGTAATCGTTTTTACACGCACGACATTGCCTTGATGTAAATCTGAGTGTTCTTCCGTTAAGGCTTCTAATTCACGTAATGTGCCCTGAACATTAATACTGACTTTACCTATAAAAGAGCGATTTGCACCAACCGTTAGATACACTTCCCCTACTTGATTAATCGCATTATTAAGATTTAAAGTACCGCTACTTTGTAATTTTGCCAAGTAATAAAACAAGGAAGCCATTGCTAACATCATCAATAGGCCGCATACAATTGAAATAAGAACGACCATAAATCTTGGCAAATCTCCGCTCAAAGCTGCTATTCCAGACCATCCGAAAATAGTAAAGAATCCCATTAAGTTTTTGAAAGATAAAAACTGAAAGTCTATTCCGGTATCACCATCTATTTCTGTATCAACATCTCCTCCAATACCATCGGAGTCCCCACCTACTACAGTTAAAATCAATAGTACTAGAAATATTGTTGATGAAATACCTGCTACCAGCCAATAAATTTTTTCAAATAAATCGAGCGCTTCAAACCATTGTTCCATACTTTCTAATTTAGTTGATTATTCTACTCTTTTAAGTAAGATACTCACCGCATTCCCTCCAAAGCCAACAGCATTTACGACTACTCTTGCTATTTTTTTGGGAACGGAATCATACGTTACGTAAGGAACTTTAATTGCTTTTTGATGTTGCATCATTAGTAGTGCTAATTCTAAACTCAACATGCCCGAAGCTCCGAACGTATGACCTATCTTCCACTTATTAGTAGTTAAGAACGGAACTTTGTTACAAAATATTTTCTCAATTGCTTTTATTTCTGAAGAATCACCTTTAATAGTTCCTGGCGCATGAAGTACAATCACATCTACCTCATCAGAATTTAATTCTCCTAAAGCCATTTTCATAGAACGTTGAAAACAAACAGCATCTGTAGAAATAGAAATATTATGTTCTAAGACCTCTGTTGCATAGCCAATACCTTCTATAATTGCTAAAGCATTTTCAGGAACTCCTTGTTCTAAACAAACCACAGAAGCACCTTCACCCAAAACCATAGTATTTTGCGTTTTCTCTAAGTTAAAAGCTTGGCAAGGGTAGCTTTTCCCGGGTTCAGCTGCCACGTTTTTACTTTGCTCTGAAGCAGGGGTATCTCTAGCATAAATTTTCAGTGCTCTAATTTGAGCGATAGTAAATGGGGTTAATGGCGCTTCACTACCACCTACCATAAACTTATCTACCATACCACTTTTTATCCAAGCATACCCATTTAATAACGCATGCAGCGCTGTGGAACAAGTTATAGAGTGTGATATTTCTGGACCCTGTGTTTGCAAATCGTGTGCTATCCAAGAAGAAATATTCCCCAAGGTTGTTGTAGGAGACGCTAATGTAGAAGACGTCTTGTTTTTGAGATATTCCTCGTGGTATTTTTCAAAAAGTGATGTTGCACCTCTTGAGGAACCTATATTTACCCCAAAATTAGCATCTTTTGACCATCCTGCCGCTTTCATTGCTTCTCGGGAAGCAAACAAAGCAAACAATACACTATCATCTAAATTCTTATATTTACTATCCGATTTTTTTAATGTCAATATTTCATCCTTCGCCTGTGCACTAAGCGTACCAACCCAAGTATCAATCTCATCAAAACTTAATTTAGAGAGCGCCGTATCATCACTTAGATACTGCTCCCAAACTTCTTTTTGCGAAATTCCTAATGGAGAAATCGAGGCTATTGCGGTAATAGATATTGGTGAATTCAAATTATTTTCTTTCTAAATTAATTCTAAAACTGCTTTTATACTATCGTAAATTTTTCGCAGCTGCTCATCAGTGATAACATAAGGTGCAGAAATATAAATAGTACTTCCTAAGGGACGTAAAAATACACCTTGACTCATGAAATGATTCATCAACTTATCACGCAAATCCCCATAGCGTTCCATCTCAATAGCCAAATCAAGTGCATAAATAGTTCCGGTTTGCCTTGTCCGTGCTACTTTAGGATGACTTTTTATTTCTAAATCGAAATTTTTATGTGCTGCGATTACGCGCTGAATATTCTCTTGCATTTCATTAGAAGTAAGCAATGCTATTCCCGCTAATGCTGCTGCACATGCTAATGGATTTGCAGTATATGTATGCCCATGAAACAAGCCTTTTGACATATCTGCACTATAAAAAGCATCATATACTTGCTGCGTACAACTTGTCGCTGCCATAGGAACCATACCTGCGGTTAATGCTTTAGACATACAGATTACGTCTGGTTTTACAGCTAGATGATCTGAAGCAAAATATTTTCCAGTTTTTCCAAATCCCGTCATCACCTCATCGGCAACGGTAATCACACCATACTTCTTCAATAGCGTTATTATTTTTTCTAAACCTTCTGGATCGTGCATCTGCATTGCAGCTGCCCCCTGTATTAGTGGCTCGTAGATAAACCCTGCAATATCATTTTTTTGCAGGCGCTTTTCTAATTTCTCTAAAACTTCCGCAATATTTTCTTTTGTTGGCGTTGCTACACGCTCTACAGCAATAAAAAAATCTGCAAAAGGACCGTTATAAACCGACAGGCCAGAAACAGACATTGCCCCAAAGGTATCTCCATGAAAAGCATTGTCGAAAGCCAATAAAACAGTCCGCTTATCCCCCTTGTTAAAGTGATATTGCAAGGCCATTTTTATTCCAATTTCGGTAGCTGTAGAACCGTTGTCTGAGAAAAATATTTTTTCTTGATTTGGAGGTAATATTTTTATGAGCTCTTCAGATAGTTTTACTGCAGGCTCATGGGTAAAACCACTAAAAACTACCTGATCTAGTTGTTGCATTTGCGCGTATACGCGTTCTATGATAAAATCATTGCAATGACCGTAAGCACTTGTATACCAAGATGAAATTCCATCAATATATTCCTTACCATCTTCATCTGTTAAAATACATCCTTTTGCTTTTGCAATAGCCAACATGGTAGGATGCAACTTATGTTGGGTTAATGGATGCCAAATGTGTTTTTTATCTCTGTCTGAAAGTTTTTCCAATGTGAATAGATTTAAGAGACCGTCTTTTTTATATCTTGCAAAGATGCTAATTAATAGCCAATAAACACAACCATTACATGCTTACAAAGCTCTTAAATCGTTTAAGTCCTGAAAATAACAATCTTAAAAATAAAAGTGTATTCTTTATTCTAATCATAGTATCCTTTTTAATCCGATTGCCATTTTTTTTCAGGGATTATATTGATCGTGATGAGAGCACCTTTATTATCATGGGACAGTCGTGGGTTAATGGTCATTTACCCTATATGGAGCTTTGGGATTTAAAGCCTCCGCTTAATTTTTTGTTTTTTGCAGCCATCATTTATCCTTTCGGGAAAAGTATATTTTTAATTCGCCTTTTCGGTGCTATCATCGTGGCAATAACTTCTTTCTACACCTATAAAATAGCACTTGAAGTAAGTACAAAAAAAGTTGCTTTTTGGTGTGCCATCTTCTGTATTTTCTTTCAAAGTTTATTTGGGAGTATGCAAGGTGTAATGTCTGAACATATTTCAATTGTCTTCTTTATACCGGGACTATATCTTATCCTAAAACACAAAGAATGGTATTGGGTATTAGCCTCTGGGATATTCATGGGCTTAACGGCTATGGTTAAATTAAATATGGCCTATCCTATTGCCTTAATTGGACTCTTTTACGTCTACACGTATTGGAAAAGTAAAGATTTTAAAGTAGGCATAAGAAATACGTTTTTATACGGTTTTGGAATTATCATGGTCATTGCATTAACGGTGCTCCCCTATTACTTAAATGGAAATATCACTTTATGGTGGAACTCTGTTATTGAAGCCCCAATGATGTATGCAAATTCTAAACGAAACGCCCTTCTTAGTTTTGCTCCACTATTACTTGTAATCCTACTCTTTTTATATTTGGCTCAACGAAAAAAAATATTTGATTTTAGCAATACAGCTATCCAATTATTATCCTTAGTAACTATAGCAGTGTATTTATCCTTTGTAAAAGGTGGTCGTTTAAATGGTCACTATTTAATACAGCTATACCCTACACTATTAATCCTGGTAGGGATGGCCGTTAGCAAAATTCCTGTAGTCGTAAAGAAAATACATAAAGTGTTCATAGTACTGCTTCTTCTTATAATACCCATTGAAAGTTATGTGGAGTATTTCGCAATTATAAAAAACAAAATTGAAAAAGGCACTTTTTATAATGGCGAAGGCATTGAAGTTACCAATTATTTAAAAGAAAATAACATCGATTTTAACAACATATTATTTACAGAATACCATATTGGTTACTGGTTTTTAAATGCAAACCCACCCACTAAGGCAGCAACACACCCTAGTAATATATGTAGATCAGAATTATTCCCTTATTCAGAAAACCCTAGGAAAACTGTTTTTGAAGAGATCCAGTATATCCTAGAAATTAAACAACCACAAATTATCGTAAAGAAAGAAGGGAGTCAACTTTTAGATAAAAGATTAATCGATGAAAATATTTACGTTAATGCCTATTTAGAAAAAAAGTACACACCCATTAAAACAATTGGTAAGGCCGTTCTTTACCAGCGTTTAAAGTAATTCTAAAGCCGATTTAAACTGATCTGCATATTTTTTTATGGTTGCTTTATCAAAAACAGCCTCCTCATCAATTCTTCCAATACAAGGAACTTTTGTTTTCTTCAGTATAATTTCTTCAGTGGTTTTTTGTTCGTTTCCACTAAATAAAATAACCACATCATACTTTCTTTCTTGCAACCATCCTACGGTTAATAATGTATGGTTTATACTTCCTAAATAATGCCTAGATACCACAACAACCTTATAATTTGGCATGATAATATCTAAAATAGTATCCTCATCATTTATAGGAACCAATAATCCGCCTGCCCCTTCAATCACTAAATGATTCTCTGTTTCTGGTTCTTCTATTTTTTCTCTATCAATAACCACCCCATCTATCGCTGCTGCTGCATGTGGACTCATAGCTGTTTTTAAGGCATAGCTATTTTTATGAATTGTAGTCTTGGCATTAGAAATAATTGCTGCTATCTTGTGACTATCAGAATCCTCTAATTCTCCCGCTTGTATTGGTTTCCAATAATCGGCTTCAAGAGCTTCTACTAGAATAGCAGATGCTATCGTTTTACCTACTTCTGTTGAGATACCTGTAACAAATAATTGTTTTTTCATAAATAAGGGTTTGTAATCATCTTACAATTTAGACATTTGTATTTTCTTTTTTCAAAAAATGGGAAGAGTTTGTAAAAAATACTTTTTCGGGCATAATAGGTTTCAGATTTTTGAGCTTTACAATTGGGACAGGTAATAGGCAAACCATCATCTCCTATAGCGTACGCCCTAATACTATCATATATCTCTAAAGCGCGCTCTTTATCCTCCTGAAAAACTTGCACTTTTGCTCCTCCAATGGCATTACTAATCATAGGATCAGAATTTATCGTATTCTCATCCTTTACAAAAACAGTAATCCCTTCTGATTCTAATTTCGCCTTAAAAACTTGCAAATCGGAGGAATATTCAAATGTTGCTATCGTCACCCATTTATCTACCATGATTTAATGTATTAATTTTTTCAAAATCTTTAACACATCAGATATCTCTTGCTGCGTATTATAGCTATGCAAACAAAAGCGCAATCGCTCTTGCTCTTTAGCAACTGTAGGCGATAAAATTGCTTTTACTCCAAAATTATTATTTTGCAGTTCAGATGCCAAATTTTTTACCTTTTCATTCCCTGAGATTACACAGCATTGAATAGCGGAATTACTCTCAATAAAAAACGCTTTAAGCTCTAAGTTTTCTAATTGATTTTTAAAGTACTTAATATTATTTTTTAGCCTTGAAATTGATGCTGATGTAGCAAGCTCTTGATAAGCCAGATAAATTGTAGCCAAGGAATGTGGAGGTAGGCCCGTGGTATAAATAAAACTACGGGAAAAGTTAACTAAATACTCTTTTAGCTGCACACTTCCTAAAATTGCTGCGCCGTGGCAGCCCATCCCTTTTCCAAAAGTAACGATTTGTGCAAATACTTGTTGGGCAATATTTAATTCGGAAACTAGACCTCGGCCTTCTTTTCCGAAAACACCTAAGGCATGCGCTTCATCTACCACAAAATGGAGTTTATGCATTTCACAAAAATTGGCGAATGCTATAAGATCTGGTGAATCGCCATCCATAGAAAAAACAGACTCCGTCACCACATAAACCTCAACTCCTGCACCCTGAGGTTTCTCTAATTCTAAAACCCGACTAATAACACGCTGTAAATCTTTTACATTATTATGCTTAAACTTATATCCTTTAGCTGTACTAAGTGCAATACCATCACGGATACTCGCATGAATATACTCATCATAAAAAATATAATCTCCGCGTTGCGGGATGGCACTAAAAAAACCAACATTAGCATTATAACCAGAATTAAATACTAAGGCAGTAGCTGTGGCATGGAAGTTTGCTATCGTATCCTCTACTTCAATATACAGATCATAATTTCCAGAAATTAATCGAGAACCTGTAGCACCATTTAATTTCAGATTCTTTTCTGCTAATAAAGTAACAGCACCCTCAAAAATTGCGGTGTTTTTTGCAAAACCTAAATAATCATTGGAAGAAAAATCTATCAGATGTTGTTGTACCGGCAGAGACCGGAGCGCATTAGCCCCTCTTCGGTCTTCTAGTTTTTTACTTAATTTTTCTGGAAAGCTAGCCATAACACAAAGGTAATATTAACTATAGTAGACGATTTAGAAAAGGTGTTATATTTTTTAATCTATTTACTACGGAAACACGAGCAAACAATACTCTTGAATGATGAAATAATCCTATTATGAGAATATATTTTCATGCAATTCATCGAAAATATTATATAAATCTAGTATATTTAACGTAATTTTAACTAACTAACCGTATTTCTATTGACGAAATTATTACTTCTACTCTTTATGTTCAGCACCTATTGCTATTCTCAAAGTATTAATTTCGACCAACTTGATAAAGAGAAATGGTTGCGATATAATGGTGGGATATCAGCAAACGGTGTTTACTATGATGGTACCGCCAATAGACAAGATTTAACCTATTACTTAACGGGAAATCTTAATTTTAATATTGCTGGTCTATATAATATCCCTGTATCCTTTACGTATTCAAACCAAGAATTTAATTTCCCAAGTCCCTTCAATTTTAATCGGTTTAGTTTTCATCCGTCTTATAAATGGGTCACTGCACATCTAGGAGACGTAACTATGACTTTTTCTCCTTATACTTTAAGCGGACATCAATTTACAGGAGCTGGTGTTGAATTAAATCCGGAAGGAAAATTTCAAGTTAGTGCCATGTACGGTCGGTTTTTAAAAGCTACGGAATATGACTCCATTGCTCAAGGAGGCATTGCCGCTTATAAACGGATCGGTTTTGGTGTAAAAACGGCTTATGATTTTGAGTTTATGAAACTGGGTGTTATCCTATTTAAAGCTACTGACACTAAAAACTCTTTAGAAAACCCCTTACCAATTGAATTAGGTTTAACTCCAAAAGACAATGCGGTACTTTCTTTTGAATCTGATTTTCGTGTTTTAGATAAAGCTAATATTCATATTGAATATGCTATTTCTGGAGTTACAGAAGATTCTAGATTGCTAGATGAAAGACCCAACAACGGGTTGCTATCTTTTCTATTAGATGAAAACATCAGTACTAATTATTATAACGCTTTAAATGCTTCTTTTAATTATCCTGCAGGAAATGGAAGCCTAGGTTTCGGTTATGAACGTATTGACCCAGATTACAAAACACTAGGTGCGTATTATTTTAATAATGATTTAGAAAATATAACCGTAAACGCTACACAAACTATTTTTGATAATAGATTAAATTTAAGTGTTAACGCTGGCTTACAACAAGACAACCTAAACAAGGCAAAAACATCGGAACAACAACGTGTGGTAAGTGCCATAAATGCAAATTTTACAGCATCTGAAAGACTTACGGTAAATGGTTCCTATTCTAACTTTCAATCTTATACCAATATCCGTGATCAGTTTGATTATATCAATCAAGTAAATGCCTATGATAATATAGACACCCTAAATTATCGTCAAATATCACAAAATGCCAACTTAGGCATTAATTATATTTTAAAGAAAACGGAAACCAAACAACACAGTACAAATCTTAATTTGGTATATCAAAATTCTAACAATCAGCAAGAAGGAGAAACTATTGACGGGGGTTTAAGTACTTTTTACAATGGTACTGCGGCGTATACCTTAGGATATCCGCAACAAAATTTAACATTCTCCTTAGCTGGCAACACTTCGTACAACATTACAGGCATAGACAAGAGCTTAACACTAGGACCAACACTGGCTGTTGGAAAGCAGTTTTTTGACAAGCAGCTCCGCACCAACCTATCTAGCTCCTACAATAGCTCTTATAGCAATGGAGAAAAACAAACCAATATCTACAATTTTAGATTAGGCTCTAATTATCTCTGGTTGCAAAAACACAATTTAAGCCTGAATTTTTTGATGCTCTTCAGGAACACAACACTAAACTCTAATCGCGATCTTACACTAACATTTGGCTACAGTTATGCCTTTGATAATTTTAAGCTTCAATTAAAAAAAGGAGAAAGAAATATAAATCATAGACTAGAAAAAACAGCCACAGATCTCTGGAGTTTTAGATATCGGAATGTTTCTTATAGCGGAACAGCAACTGAAATTAATAATCAATTAACTACTGTTTTTGAAAGCGCTCAATTTGAAAACATTCCAAAATTTAAAAAGGACGACCTAAGCTTACTTCTGGCTATTACTAAAAAACAAGAAAAAGAGGAAGCCTATAAAGAGAATGCTATCACGTTTCTAAAAGAGCTATATGGGTATGGGGATTTTAAAGAGACCTATGAAAAAGCATTGTTTACGGTAATTAGAAAAATACAGATAGACATGCGTAAGATAGATATTGCTCTAGAGCGCCTGTTTGTTGCTAAAAAATTAGAAGTAGACCAACATTCACGGCATAATAAGAGTACGGCAGATGGTACTGTTGAGGATCAAAAATTAGAAACAGAATACCAAGAACTTCTAGAAGAACAAAAAAACCGACTTGAAAAATTAGTAGGACACAGATGGATGGAAGAAAAATTCGCAGCATTCACCACCATTGATGTGGTCGTTGAACCTGTAGGATTTTTAAAAGAATTTAAAAAAGAAAACACGCTGGAGGCTTATAAAATTTATGATACTAATGAGGACTTAGAGGTTCTTAAAACCTATCTAGAGAATGAAATCATAGATTTCTATTTTAAAAAATCATTAGGTATTGTTAACCCTGACGGTTTTGAATTGAAATATATGAACTAGTCCCGTCCCCCTAACCCTGTCCCCCTAGCCCCCGAAGGGGGAACTAAGTTGGTTGATGGTTGATGGTTGATGGTTGATGGTTGATGGTTGATGGTTGATGGTTGATGGTTGATGGTTGATGGTTGATGGTTGATGGTTGATGGTTGATGGTTGATGGTTGATGGAAAATAAAAATTTGAATATGAAATTGCACGTTAAGTTGTATTTAAAAAACGCATTCTTTTTAGCGTTACTAATTCTTACTTCCTCCCTATGGGGGCAAGGCGGAACATTTCCTGTTCAAGTAATTCCGCAGGTAACACCACCGCCACCTATATACCTATCAAATTATGCAGATGCCAGCACTTTAAATAGTCCGCTGCGCGTACAGATTATTTTAAACGATTTAAATATCCAGAATAGAGAAGTCCGACTGAAAACCTATTTTCAAGGGAGCGGATTATCTTTTCAAAGCAACGATTTTGTCACAGGAAGCACCTCACTTTTTTTAGAAGGTGGTGTACCACTAGTTTTAACAAATGTGGAACTTGCGCCCTATTTTAAGTTTGAAAATATTACCGGCATATCTCCAAATGTATACGGAAATGCAATCCCGGAAGGCACCTATCAAATTTGTTTTGAAGTCTACGATCTTGCCACAGGCAATAGATTGTCCTCTAAAAGTTGTGCAACCACCGTTGTTTTTCAAAACGAACCCCCTTTTTTAATTTCCCCACGAAACAAAACCAATGTTGCAGAAACAAATCCGCAAAATATTGTTTTTCAATGGACGCCACGTAGTATCAATGTGACCAATGTGGAATATGAGTTAAGCCTTGTAGAAATTTGGGACACACAAATAGATCCGCAAGCTGCTTTTTTAAGCTCCCCTCCTATTTTTCAAACCACCACCTCTGCCACTACTTATGTATTTGGCCCTAGTGACCCGCTCTTATTATCAGGTAAAAATTACGCTTGGCGTATACAAGCAAAAGCTAAGCAAGGTACCGAAGAGATTGGCCTATTTAAAAATCAAGGCTATAGCGAGATATTCTCTTTTAGCCATGCCAGTGCTTGTGATTTACCATTAGGCATTAACCATGAAATAAAAGGGAGTACAAATGCGAATATATTTTGGGATGATTTTTCAACTGAAGTTCCGGAATATACTGTGCGCTACCGTAAAAAATCCTCCTCCAACTCCTCCCAAGCAGGAGGGTCTGAGTGGTTTTTTAATAAAACTACCAGCAATACAACCTCTCTTTGGGATTTAAAAGCAGGTACTACGTACGAGTATCAATTACAAAAAAAATGTGCTGTTACCAAAAGTGAATGGAGCATCGCCAAACAATTTACTACCCATATTGCAGATAATGAGGAGAGCGTTTATGAGTGTGGCATTACCCCAGATTTTAGTTTAAACAATACAGATCCTATAGATGCCTTAGAAAAAGGAGATAAATTTACGGCAGGAGATTTTCCTATCCACGTTTTAGAAGTAAGTGGCAGCAAAGGCAGGTTTACCGGTAAAGGGTATGTTACTATTCCTTATTTAAACAGCATTCGCGTTGGGGTACAGTTTACCAATGTTTTAATCAATACCGATAAGCAACTAGCGGAAGGTACCGTCATTACGCTATATGATCCAAGCCTTAAAAACATCTTGGATGTAGATGATGCTATTGAGACCGTTGGGAATGTTGCCGAGGCGGTGGGCGAACTTTTTGAAGGAGATAATGACCTAGATGAAATACATGTAAACTGGGATATTGATCCCGATAAAGACATTAAAATCGAAGATGGGATTTTAATCATTACCAACCCAGCAAACGGAGCAACAGAAACTAGCCCTTTAGGAGATGATAAAGTTATTGTAGATAAATCTGGACAAACCTACCATATTGATGCTGGCGGTAAAATTACCAAAGGCGAAAAAATAGACCCAAGTGGCGGGGTAACTAATGGAAATGTTACTGGAGTTTCAAATAAGGGCGAAATAGAATCTTTAACCGCAAAAGGCATCCAAGTAACTTTTGAATCTAACGGTATTTATGGTTATGACATAATGCCAAACATTGATAATGACAAACTAAATAAAGAATATACCACTATTCCCGATGCTGAAGGAGGTAAGTATACGCTACCCCATATTGCTATAGAAAAAGAACAAACCATCGTAGTCACAGCCAAGGTTCAATTATCCTCAAATTCTGAATACAAACTAGAAGATTTAAAATTTAAAACAAAGGTTGGTGAGCTAATTGCTATTTCAGCTATTAATGAAGATAACAATAGTATAGAGCTTGAGATTTCTGGTCATTATACCCTTGAAAATGAAACTATTTATGCCGTAGTACCTGATACACAAGACAGCACCAAACAATTAACTGCTGGCGCCTTTACGCTATGGCACCTAACAGATCGTGTAGTAAATATTGTTTTGGTTTCTATAGATAAAGCTCCCTTGCCTGATACTGCCGAAATAGCTAGAATTTTCAAAAAAGGGGGATCCACTTTTAATTTTGAAACAACCACTGCTTCGTTAATAGGTACAAATTTATTAGGCGATGATGACAGATTACAAATTGCCGACAATGCTTGGCTTAATGCTTATAATGAGGAGCAAAATAGTGTTATAACTCATATAAAATCTCAGATAGAAAATTTTGATAAGAATAAATATTATGTCTTAATTTTTAATAACGATTTTAAAACTTCAAGATCTATTGCCGGATTTATGCCGCTACAACGCCAATTTGGCTTTGTATTTAACGGAGATTTATCCACTGGAGAAGAGTCTAAAGGCGATCTCACTGCTGTTACAGCTCATGAGCTAGGCCATGGTATTTTTGCACTCCAACATCCATTTACAGAATACGGAACTGAAGAAAAAGCTACGGATTGGTTAATGGACTATATGGATGGCGCCGTTAGCTTAAACCACATGAACTGGGCGCAAATGCATAATCCTGCATTGAAGTTTTATGTGTTTCAAGATGAAGAGGATGGACAGCACTATGTAGTCAAAAAACTTTTTAAAAATCTAGATTTTGGCAAAAACGAAGACGATACTTTTACTTTTTTAACACCAGCGGGGCAGCATATAGTTTTGCCTAAAAATGTGAGTAACGTTACAAACTTTTATGGATACTATGGTACGAGTTTAACTAAGGATAGTGATAAATTTAAAGAATTTTTGAATGTTGTCCCTGGCACATTGAAGTCTTTTTCTATAGATAGTATAGTTTATACAGCTCAAATAGAAAAATCAAATAATAAATACATTTTAAAAGGCTACCGCTCAAATAAAAATACTTCTGAATATTATTCTGCCGAAAATTATAACATATCCACCTCAATTGCCAATTCTGAAAAAGCAATTTTATTCGCATTTGGAGTATTTCAGGATAAAATCGAATATTTAATTCAATGGACATATACATCGGGATTTGATCCATTTGCTAACAATACTATTTTAAAATCACCAATTGATTTCCCTTTCCAGTTTGATAATGTTTTTAGTAGAAAGCAACTAGAAATAAAAGTCAATGATAATCAATTTTCATTTTCTTCTTCAGCAGCTGACTGGGTTTTTAATACTGGAAAATATATCGAAGATGACAAAACATTACTACTACGTAATAAATTATTAGAGCTAAAAACTGCATACCCCGAATATACTAATCAGATAACAACTAATTACGGGGCTTGGAATGAAGAAAATATTTGTTTAACAAATGCATACTCAGGCAGTTTTGAACGTGCTCTAAAATCAAAATTCTGTATAAGTAATGAAGTGAAAAACCAGAATACTGGTGGAAGTTTTGCTCAATATGTTTTTGATAGTACGGTTACCGGTTTTCCAAACTCCATAAAAGAGTGGCAGTATTTATTTTATGATCATTTATTGAATTCTATAGAATATGACCAAGCAGTACTAAATAATGATTTGGCATTATTCAATACACAAGAGGGCATTAATAGTACTACATGCAAACAAATTTCTACAACGATTAATGGAGCTAGCCAAAATGATATTAAAACCTTACCTACAAATTCCATCCTAGAGTTAATTATAAAACTGCTTAAAGAGGAATGTACAACAGAAGGAGATGGCTATGCTACAGGTTATGAAAATGCGATAGTAAAACTTATTAAATATAATGCAGAAGGCAAAGAACTACTTGATGGCTTAATAGCAGAAAAATACTACATAGACACAACCCCTTTAATGGAAAAACTTTTTGAAACTTTAGATGATTGGGGAGGGGAGGCTAACTTTACAAAATTTATAAACGCGTTAACTACACAATGGAAAAATACTAGCTATTTTGATCCAGAAAACTATATAGCCTTACCATATTCATCAGACTATATGCTTGGTTTTTATTATGATAATATGAATTTTGGATTTACCAATAAATTTAAAAACATATCAATTACAGAAACAAATGCAAGTGGTTACAATACTGGACCTGTATACGTAAATACTAGTACTACACAACAAATTGGCAATTACAATATTTATCAAACTATAGTTCTTTCAAAATATAATGATATTAATGCAGCGTATCAATTACCAAGTGCTATTATTCCCATTTTTATACTAAAAGCTCTTACTGTTAAAAACCGTACGGCAAACTGGGAGAGTGCTGGTGCACTAACTTTTGATGTAGTTACTATTGCTTCAGGGGTTGGCAGTATAACAAAGCTTAGTAAATTACTATATCTTCAAAGATTAAAAAATCTAAATCAACTAGCACGTATTAGGCTAGTGTTTGCTTCTACAGAGTTTGTTGCTGGTTCTGCAAATCTCATGTTAAATCTATCTGATTGCAATAATGAAGATAATGCACAATTTTGTAGTGAATTAAGAACATACTTGACTTTTATTGAATTAGGAGCTATGGCAGGCGGTGGAACTTTGAACTTGGCCATGAAACAAGCTCTTAAACGCAGTGCTGATGATGCAATTTTAGCTATTACAAAATCTTCTAAAAAACTACCTGATGATGTATTAGAAGAATTATATGCAGCAAGTAAAATTTTAGATAATAATGCTGTTGGCAATCTAGTTAAATTTGAAAAATTAACTACACTAACAAATGTAGACAAAGTAAATGCTTTAAAAACAGCCATAAAAGGTTTAAGTGGCGCAGACCAAGGAGTTCTGCTACAAAAAATCATTAATTTAGAAAGCGATGCTTTACGGTTTTTAGAAACTTTTGCAGAAAATTCCGACGCATTAGTAAAGCTTAATGCTAATGGAATGATAGCTAGTTGGAAAGTTTTAAATGCCAATAATAAAGCATCATATATAGCTACAGATATAAATAGGTTACAGCAGTACAACAAATTAAATCTGGAAAACCAACAAATTTTAAGTGTACTTACAGATAAAGGTCCTACCACTACATTAGCCAAATTGTTAGATGAAGTAAAAGACAATCCAAAAATGGCACATGACTTAAATGCAGATGTTAGACTTGCAAAAGGGATGGCGGTTTATAATCCAAAAGTTGCAGAAACCTTAACAGATGACGATTTAAGCTACATAGGAGACTTATTAAATAGTATGGATGAAATTAGCGATAATATCCGTTTTTGGCTTACCCGATCCGATGTTATTGCAATTCTCCGAAAATATGCAGATGAAGGCATTGCATTTGGTAAAGAAGTGGCAGAACAACTTACTGGACCGTTGGCAAAGAATTCCGATGCTTACAATAAGTTAAAAATGCGTTTAGCAGGGATGAAACCATCATTAAATATGGATGATTATAGTATCTATAGTGGAGTGCAACTTTGTTTAACAAAAAACTGTATAGATAAAGGAGAATACTGGATACCAGATTTTGTGTTAGTTGCTAAAAAACAGGATATTATAACTAAAAAAGTAACATATGAAACCATCATAGTAGATGCCAAACGAACTCGTTATACCGATTTCACCCCCAACCAAATAGAAGCTGATAATATGACAAGTTGGAAGATAAAAGCTGTAGAAGGTAAATTAATACACGGTACAGATTTGAATTTAATTAAAAATAATAAGATAACTAAAAAAACGCAATTTATAAAACTGTTCAACGAGGGTGGTACCTTAAAAACCGCTTTAAAAACAAATTAGAATAATGAGTATTTTAAACCAGCATAAAAAAATATTTAGTCTAGTACAAATTGAACTAGAAAAATTAGGATTTACTGAATTTGTATATGAACCTCATTTCTATTCGTTAGATGCTACAAAAAAGTTTGGAGACTTAACATATAATTTAACTTTCCAACTCTTATCAAAAAGTATTTCCTTAGGTTACGTTTATGGATTTATATTAGTCAACCCTGTGAACAAAATACTTAAACAGTTTATACCAGATTTATCAGATAACAATGAGCTAATAACATTAAAAAACCATATTAACGGCGGGAAGCAAGAAGATTTTAAAAAGATAAATGAGCATTTGAAAACAAAAAAAACGGGAGATTATATCACAGCTATAATGGAGCATATAAAAAAAATAGACCTCCCATTTTTCAATAAATACCCCACTATGGAAACCATTAACCAAGAAATTATTAATAAAGTGCCGGAGGAGGATTATTTTGAATGGTTTCCTGGGGAGTTGAATTTTAAAGTATTAATAATTATGAAATTATGTGACAATCTAAAATATGATGCATTTAAAAATTGGGCACTAAATGCTTATAAAAAAGGAGTAGATATAGATTATGAACGTTACAAAAATGACTTTAAAAACTTAAATATGTTACTTGACTTATTGGACAGTGGTTCATATTTAAAAATAATAGAAAAAGACAACATGGCTTAAGTTCGTTTTTAGTTACTCCTCGCTAGCACGAGCGTGACGCGCGTGCCCTCAAAAGTAAGCTAATGTAGTATGAAAATAAAACAGCAAAATAATAACCGAGCGTAAAACACCCCAGCCTATCCGTAGTACCCTCGAGGGGACAATTATTGCGCAAACAATTCCCCCTTTGAAGGGGGTGCCTGCAAGGCGGGGGATGTAAAATGGTAAACCAAACTAGTCAGTTAAATTAAGTACTAAAAAATAAATACAACGCAAAACACATCTATACCTCCTTCAAGGGGACACTGAATTATGAGCAAAAAACGCAACAACATAATACCCTATAACCCTAAGCTAAAGGAGTATGCTCGGCAGTTGCGTAATAATAGCACTTTGGCTGAGGTTTTACTTTGGCAAAAAATAAAAGGGAAAGCTTTGGGCGTTGAGTTTCATAGGCAAGTCCCTGTTTACGAGTTTATGGTAGATTTTTATTGCCATAAAATACAGTTAGCCATTGAAATAGATGGCAGTAGCCACAATACCAAATACGATTACGATTGTAGGCGGCAAAACATTTTAGAAACCAAAGGAGTTGAATGTATACGTTTTGAAGATATCGCAGTAAAAAAAGAACTATTCAGTGTTTTACTGGCTTTAGAAAGTAAAGTAGAGCAGCTAATAAAACACGAATCATAACCAACAATTATGAATAAAAAATACATATTTACAATAGTACTATTGTGGAGTTTTCTGCTAAGCGCAAACAATGCCCTTGCTAGTGCTGAGCTGACTGTGCTGAGCGTGGTCACTGAGTATAGCCCAAATGGAGCCGAAGTAAGTCGTGCAATAAAAGGTACGAATGTTCTCCCTCCTTCGGAGGGGGCTAGGGGGAGGACAAACCCAGGCGATTCTGTAAAAACTAAAAAAGCAAATGCTAGTCAGTTAAAATATTTACAGCAATTAAGTGCATTGCGAACAAAAACACCCCAGTCTATCGGCGGTCCCCTCAAGGGAACATTTGTTAACGCTAACAATTCCCCCTTTCAAGGGATACAAAGAGGGATGTCCCAAACGGACAATCCTTCGGAGGAGGTGGCTTTTAGGACATTCCCTACGTTAAACCAAAAACTTTTAGAAAACAACAGCTTTAATATAGCGTTAGCAAACAGCTCTCCTGAGTTTACACCTGAATATATCAGTGCTAATTTTGAAGCCAACCCAAAGGCAGACACCTTAGTTGCACAAGCAAAAAAAGCTTTTGATGCATTAAAAGAACTCGGCAATTTTGTAGATATTATTACGGGTAAAGAATTATTAGAATTGCCTGTAGGCTTACGTAAAAAAGTAGATTCCACCTCTGGTAACGCTGTAGAACTAGCCATTGTTCAAGTAAAATTTACGCCTCAATATGCAGAATTTAAAGCTTGGGCAAAACTTACTGTTCCAGAAAAAGGTCCTAATGGCGAAACAGATCGCGAACTATATTTTGGGGCGGAAGGCATCAAACTATCGCATGATGGAGCCCTTTTGGGTGATATGAAACTAGTACTCTTAGGCAACCAAGCTATTCCCATACAAGGGGACAATTGGCTTTTAACACTTAAAGGAGGCATCAACCTAAAAACGGGTGCCTTCGGAGAAGAATCTTATATAGAATTTGATTGTGCAGGATTAAAGAAAATAGGTCTTGAAGGCGATATTCGTATCTCAAGAAATGTATTACTTCCTATCACTAGCGGTGGCAACTATACCTGTGGGACTGCTCCCGACAATCAATACTTAAAAGACAAAGAAGATGTTGTAAACAATAAATGCTACGTAGGTGCTTCCTTTAGTGCCGAAGCAAACGGGTGGAATGATATTCTCCTAGAGGTTACCTTACCTAAATTTGAAGTCGTTGGCCTCAAAGGATGGGGATTTAATATAAAACGAGCTGTTCTAGATTTAAGTGATACTAAAAATGCTTCAGGTATTAAGTTCCCTAAAGAATATAGTTCGTTATACACGACCTCAACAAAAAAATTATGGCGCGGATTCTACGCTAAAGAGATTAGTGTTATGCTCCCTAAAGGAATTGAAAAAACAAAGAAATCTAGTGATCGAGTAGAGTTTGGCGCTAAAGATTTGATTTTAGACAGCCAAGGGGTTTCCGGAACGTTCTATGGAGAAAATGTATTAAATATTGGTGAAGGTTCTGCCGGTAAATGGGCATTTACGATAGAAGACGTTAGCCTAACATTAGCTATGAACTCCGTTACTGGCGGATCAATGGCTGGAGATGTTTCTGTGCCCATACTAAAAGAAGCCATGGAATATGAAGGCTATGTTTCTTCTAATGCTTGGGGATTAGAGGTAAATAGAAAGAGTGACTTTCTAGCTCCTGTATTCTTGGGTGAAATTCTACTAGAAAAAAATTCAAAAGTTGGTATTGATGTAAAAGAGGGACATGTATACCCTCATGCCAATCTAACAGGTCAGTTATCTATCATAGGCAAGGTAAACCAAAAAGAAGGGGATGAAAAAATTAGTAAAGAAGAAGTGGCCAGTGATAGTAAAGGTTTCAATTTTCCAGGAATTGTTTTTGAAGAACTTAAATTAGAAACCGAGCCAGGTAAAAAAATAATTAGTGCAAAATCATTTGGTTTTACAGGAGAAATGAATCTTATGGGCTTCCCTGCCTCTATCTCTAAACTAGAATTAGTAACTCCTGATAATGAAGTAGGCTTATCTTTTGATTTAAACATCAACCTTGATGCGCAAGGATCACATGCTACAACTAGCCTAAATATTTTAGGTAAATTGGAAGATGAAGCTAGCATACTTGAATGGAAATTCAGCCGTGTAAAAGTAGACGGAATTGAAATTGATTACGAAAAAAGTGGCGTAGCACTTAAAGGGAGTTTAGAAATCATGGAAGACCATAGTTGGTATGGTGATGGATTTAGAGGCGATTTAACTGCCACTATTAAAGACCTGGATTTTACAGCCAAAGGAAAAGCTATTTTTGGAAACAAAGATTTTAGGTATTGGAATGTAGATATTTGGACAGAAGATAATTCTACCCCTCAGAATAACAAACTACTCATCACTGCATTTGCTGGGGGTGTTTCTTATAAGATGAAAAAATCTAGAGGCAATAGTGATGGTTTTTCTCCTTCTTCTGCAGTATACCGCCCTAACATAGACTATGGTTTAGGCATCCGCGCCGGAGTAAAAATAAGCACTCAGAATACGGACTCTTTTAATGGTAAAGCCTATTTGGATATGGAATTTAATCCAAATGGCGGACTAAATAGAATAGGATTTATAGGCGAAGGAGCCGTAATGTCCGGAGCATCTGGAGGAGATTCAGAAACACTGGAAGAACTTACTGAAGTTGAAACAAAAATTAATGAATTTGCTGAAAAAAATCCAAAAATCGCAGAACAATTAGCAAAATATGGCAATTATCTAAACTTAGCTAAAGAAGCAATACCGGTAAGAGATGTAGCCTCTTCAGGGAAAATAGGGATTTATATTGGTATAGAAAAAGACTTTGTCAACGGAACTTTTGATGGGGATTTTGAATTGTATATGGATACCAAAGGTATTCGAGGAGGAGGAGATGGCAATCTAGCAGGATGGGCAAAAATACATACGGGACCCAATGATTGGTACTTACATATAGGTTCTCCACAAAGAAGACTTTCTCTTATTTTTGATATGGGATCCGAAGAATTAGAAGTAGGTGGTTACTTTATGACAGGAACCCAATTACCCTCTCAATTAGACCCTCACCCACGAGTTATCGAAATATTAGGAAACGATCTATTAAATGGTAACCGAAAAGAGAATCAACTATCTGCTGGTAAAGGTTTTGCTTTTGGCTTGAATTTCACCTACAGAAAAAATTATGAGTTTCTAGTTTTTTATGCAGCATTGGAAGCTGGTGCTGGTTTTGATGTGATGCATGCTTACTATCCAAATGCCAAATGCGTAGGTCGTACCGGACCTGTTGGAAATGATGGCTGGTATTCTACCGGACAAGTATATGCATACCTCTATGGTGAATTTGGGGTAAAGGTTAATCTCTTTTTTATAAAAGGAAAGTTTCAAATTGCAGAAGCTGGTGTTGCCGCACTTCTTAGAGGGCAATTCCCAAACCCTGTTTACATAGAAGGTTATGTAGGCATGTACTACAATATTTTAGGTGGATTAGTAAAAGGACGCATGCGTTTAAAAGTAGAAATGGGAGAAGAATGTGAGCTTGAAAATATAAACAATGCCATTGGTGTTCCGATGATTTCAGATCTTACGCCTAGAGATAAAAGTGATGATGTTTCCGTTTTTGCTGCACCGCAAGCTATATTTAATTATGCAGCGAATGAAGATTTTTCGGTGGACTTAGATGAAGGTAAAAAGACCTTTAAACTTCGGTTGAAAAATTTCACTGTTACATCTGAAGGGAAAGAATTAGAGGGTACGCTTGAGTGGAATGATACGAATGATGCCGTAACCTTTAAACCTAAAGAAACACTACCGTCAGAGAAAGAAGTAAAAGTTACTGTAGAGGTTAGTTTTGATGAAAAAATAGGAGGTTCTTATCAAACGGTTATCCAAAATGGAGCACCGGCGGTAGAAAAGTTAGAGTCTATATTTGTTACCGACAAGGCTCCAGATCATATTCCTCTTGAAAATATAGCATATATATATCCTGTAATTGATCAGAAAAGTTTTTATCCTGAAGTGTATGATAAAGGATATGTGAAAATGATTACACCGCAAAATTATCTTTTTGATAGTGGATATGAAATGCGTGCGGAATTTGTAAGCAAAAACACAGGCCAAGGAATACGTACTGATGTGTCTTATGATCGCGAAAAATCGACTGTTTTTTATGACTTGCCACAAATGAGTCTAAACAATAATTACAGCTTAAGCTTAATGGCATTTCCTCCAGGTGCCGATATTCAGACTGAAATCATTGTAGAAGAGACAGAAGTATTAGAAGGCCATAATGAAGGCGGAGATACTAATTGGTTTGACGTCAACAGCAATAGTCAAACTAAAGAAGTTACCAACAGCTCTAGTAGTGTTATTGTTTCCAATAAGAAAGCAGCAAACGTAACTATATCTAACGGCACCCCTAAATCTATATTACTTTATAACTTTAAAACTAGTGAGTACGCTACATTTAAAGATAAAATTTACGCCTTGAAAGTTGTAGACAATCTTACAAATTTCATTTATGCTGATGTTCATTCTCTTTCTTTAAAGGTTGATACCTATGAATATTTGAGCAGCTTAGAAATACTTGGGAATCAATATACCCAAGGCGAGCCATTAATTTATGCGCAAGCAAAATTAGATGACGCTTATTACAAGAGTCAGATTTATCCGCTGATTTATGAAAATTACCCTTTAGATGATACTATTTACTTAAATAGAGATGAGGATTTACTAGGTGTTCCGCCTATTAGAGCCTTTTATATAGGAAATGAATATTTAGCCAATATTAAGAATAATCCTAGCTCTTCTTGGGTACAAAATAGAATTCCGTTTGTGTATAATTTACCATACCAATATAAAATGGATATGCTATACCTAAGAAATGAAATTGCTAATCGATACGCCAATACAGAAGGCGACAAAGACAAGTATGAGTCCTACAAATATATTATCCAAAAATCCTTCCCGCCGTTGCCTCTAGGAAAATACAAAGCACAATTGATTTATAGAACTCCGGGAGGTTTGTACAAAAAGGGATATCAAATTAAATATACCAACGATTAACCATAATGGTTCATCCTTAAGCATACACATTGAGACAAGAAGTCAAAAATATAAAAAATTAAAAAGTGAAGTATCTATTAATACTATTCGGAATAGTTTCCTCTATGTTACAGGCACAAGAGACCCCTAGCGTGCAAGTAATTTCGCGAACCCAGCAAGACCGGGTGTTACTGCGATGGGCGGTAGACCAACCACAAGCATGGAAAGAAGCTAATACACTCGGCTTTTTAATTGAGCGAAGTACTATTTCTAGAAATGGCGAAGCTGTTGTTCCTATTGAGAAAAATAAATTAGTTCATACTCCTTTAAAACCTCAGCCTTTAGCAGCATGGGAAGCACTTGCTACGCAAGACCAAAATGCTGCTATTCTTGCTCAAGCTCTCTACGGAGATCGTTTTGAAACCTCATCTCCTGGAGAAGGACTTGGTGCTATTTATGCTGTAAATGAAGAACTAGAACAACGTTTTACGTTTGGTTTATTGGCTGCGGAGCAGAATTATGAAGCCGCAAAATTAGCAGGTTGGGCATTTGAAGATACTACTGCAAAAAAAGGAGAGCAGTATGTTTATACCATTTCAGTGGCTATACCTGTAGAAAGTACCTTAATTATAAAAAAAGGAACAGTTTATAGTAGCCTAGATGATTTTGAGCCGCTTCCAAAACCTATAGGCTTTTTTGGTCTTTTTGAAGATAATCATGCTAATTTAAGCTGGAATTTTAACTTACTGCAAGAGTTGTATACCAATTACAGCATTGAACGATCGGAAGACAATTCTGTATTTGAACAGCTCAATGCCGCACCTATTTTCAGCGTACAAGAATCAAATGGTCCAAATGGCACCTCGCTATCCTACACGGATTCTATTCCTAACAATAAAACATTTTACTATCGCATAAAAGGAAAAACAGCCTTCGGAGAAACGAGTCCACCTTCCGATGTAGTTTCAGGTAAAGCACAAGAAAATTTAGCTTTTTCTCCAAGGATTACCCGAAAAGAAATCCCGACGGATTCTACAGCAACCCTCTTTTGGGAATTTGATCAAAAAGGAAATGATTTAATTACTGGTTTTGAAGTGCACCGTGCGAACTCTGACGATGGTCCTTTTGAAGTCGTAAAAAAGAACATTTCTACTACAGCTCGTACAACAACGATTAATGGTTTAAAGAGAGTAAATTATTTTACGGTCGTTGCTTTAGGAAAAAATGGAGTCAGGAGCGAATCTTTTGCTACTATGATTCAGCCGATAGATTCTACTCCCCCACTACCTCCAATGGGATTAAGTGCTGCTTTAGACACAACAGGTATTTTACGCCTTAGTTGGAACAAAAATGCTGAAGAAGATTTAAAAGGATATCGAATATTCACAGCTAATAATCCAGATGTGGAATTCAATGAAATAACTTCAAAAACGCATGTATCAGAAATATTTGTAGATACCATTCCAATAAAAAATTTAAATGAAAAAATCTATTTTAAAATTAAGGCCGAAGATTTCCGATACAATCAATCAAAATTTTCAGAAGTATTGATGGTTGACAAACCAGATATAAGTCCACCTTCCCCTCCTTTTTTCAAACGATATTCCAGTAGTACTGACGGGATTGCACTTCAATGGACACCAAGTAGCAGTAAAGATGTGAATTCTCAAATAATTTACAGAAAAAATAATGAAAAAACCGAGACTCTATGGGAACAAATTACAGAAATAAAATCAACCCTAGATAGCACATATACAGATAAATCTCTGCAAACAACAGGTTCTTATTCATACACCATTATTGCTAAAGACAAGGTTGGTTTGGAAAGTTCAGTTACCGAGGCATTGACCTTGTTTTGGAATGGAAAGGGAATACAAGAAGAGGATATAAAATTCTCTGGCACTGTAGATCGCGAGTTACGTTTTATCAATCTTTCTTGGAAATTAAAAGATGTATCTATTGTTGAATATCGTTTATACCGTGGAGCCACTAAAGACGATTTAAAATTATATAAAGTCATTGACGGTAGTTCTAAAAGTTACAACGATACACAGCTAGAAATTAATACGGAATACTGGTATGGCTTACAAGCTATATTGAATGGAGGAAGGACTAGTCCTATCAAAGAAATTAATTTAAAATATTAGGTTATGATGAAGATTATAAATAGTTTATTAATTCTTTTTTTCTTCTTTTTTTTTACATGTTTACTTTTGGGTCAAACTACAAATTACAAAATAGAATATAATATAGAACATAATATGTATGATTATCCAAGTGATGATACAGATGATGATGATTTTTCAGAATTAACAATTCGCTTTGCTTCTTCCAATATAATTATATATAATCAACAGCTTTATAGCCAAGTTGGAAAGACCACTATATTTGATGATGTAATTACTACCTCTAACCCAGAAACATCACTAACTTACTTCTATGATACTGAATGCCCTCAAAACAACTGGCAACCCTTTAATAAAACTGTTAACCATTTGTCTACAGGATGTAGGCAAGATATACTATCTAGTGAAATACAAGATTGGAGTCCTTGTGTAGATCTCGTTCATAACTATAGTCGAATAGTGCAACTTTCCAGTACTTTACGAGTATCAGCGATAAACATCAATGATTGTGACCCATTCACTATTCAGGTTGCAGAATGTGAAGATATACCTCTATCCTATGCCTTAGATTACTCATTAACAAATACACTGGGCAATGTAATAGCTGATGGAGAACTATCACCTTATAGTCTAAAATCCTCTAGATTCACCTTCGATTTAGCAGATGTTACAACAATAAATGGAAATGATTTAGGAACAATAACTATAACAGCACGGTTTGTAGCTGATGAAAATTCTCAAGAGAGCAGGCATTTTTTAAAATGGGTCGGAGATATAATAGCCTGCTCCCCAGAACTCCAAAGTACCAGTAAAACTGACGAGACCTGTTTTGACGCTAAAGATGGTAGCGTAACCCTTACTTTTGATGGAGATGTTGATACAGCCAATAACTATGCGATGCGATATTTCGTATACGAAGGTGATCCGACAATTTTCCCTGAAAATCGTTTGACAGATGTTAATCAACCCGTTTTAACAGGAATTCAAGTTTTAGCAGATCCTTTCATTACACTTGACACTAATTTTCAGGGAACCTATTCTGGATTAGAACGAGGTTCATATTTTATTGTTTATCAAGAAGTAGATTATTCAACCACTCCAGTTTCTGTAAAAAGTGGAGAAATAACACCGCAATTCACAATTGCTAGCCCCTCTCAAGTAATTACTACTGGTACTTTTACTGCAGCAAGTTGTGGTAATCCTGCAGAAATTGCGTTTGCTGCTTCGGGTGGTGGTACGCCTAACGGTAACGCTCCTAGTGGCTATACATATCAATACAGTATAAATGATAGAACAAACTGGCAGCAAGCATCCAACCCTTTACTAATTACGCCGACTGCGAACCAACAAACCGTTTATGTGAGCGCTGTTGTTGTAGGGAGTACCGATTGTTATGGCACAGAATTATCCTATACCATTGCCCCAAGCACACCATCACTATCTATATCTTCTAATCCAACATTTGTTCCGCCTACGACGGATAACAGTACTGACGGTTCCATTCGAATAGAAATTGAAAATGGCTCACCTGGCTTTACCTATATCCTCAGTAAATTAAATAGTGCTACGAATACTTTTGTACCCGTTCAAAACGTTTCGAGTTCGTTTACTACAGTAGACTTCTTAGCAATTAATATTGGTACCTATAGCATTACCGTAACCGATGCGGATGGCTGTCCACAAACTTCAGAAAATAGTGTGGTAACCAAAGAAACAATTCCACTTATCACCAATAATCCTACTACCGAAATCACTTGTTTTAATAGCGCTGATGGTCGTGTAAGTGCTGCAATTTCAGGATTTAACACCAATTATAAATACCAATGGATCAGTAATGGTAGTGCTTCAGCAATTTTAACAGAGTCCGCTCCAATACAGTCCCTTTCCAATTTGAATACTGGAGGAACCTACACACTTCGCGTAGCTTCTGGCAGACTCTCTGACGCAGCCTTTTCTATGGCAACAAATTATAACGAGGTAAGTTTTACGCTTGCTACCCCTGCACTAGTAACTATTAATAGTGCGCTCCCTAATAATACAAACTGTAATGGTAGTACTGACGGGTCTATTGTTCTAGACGTTTCCGGAGGAACAGCATATGAATACGCTATCGGAAATACACCTACAGATTGGCTGCCTTTGAGCAGCAATACCATCAATAATTTAAGTGCCGGAAGCTATATCGTTACTATTAGAAATGAGAACGGGTGCGAATCACAACCTTCCTCTTCTATTTTCATTGATGAACCTAGCCTTTTAGAAGTTAATGAAGTTCCAAATAGTAGGCAAGATGCTACAACTAACGGAGGAAACGATGGAGCTATCTTCATTGATGTTACTGGCGGTGTAGCACCCTATACCTTTAATTGGACTGGACCAAATGGCTATTCTTCAACAAACCAAAACCTAAGTTTCTTGACTACGGGCGACTATTATCTTACGCTAACCGATGCCAATTTATGTACGCAAAATTTAGGACCTATATTTATTAACGAACCAGGTCCATTAGCCATCACCTCCCTCGACCCTACCCATGTGCTATGTAAAGGCGAAGATTCTGGAAGTATTACCGCCTTAGTAACTGGTCTCCCTCCTTTTAATTATGAGTGGAGTAAGGATGGAGACCCTAGTTTTACGGCTCCTAATCAACCGACAATTTCTGGCTTATCCTTTGGAATTTATAATCTCGTATTATCGGATGCCACTGGAGACCCTTCCGTGACGCAATCTGTAACACTTACGGAACCTGCTGAAATTTTATCAGCTGCCTCTGCCACAAATACTGTAACATGTTTTAATGGTTCAGATGGGGAAATTACGATTATAGCTACTGGAGGTACTTCACCATATCAATATAATTTCGATACTGGTTTAGGGTTTCAAAATAATCCAACTCTTGGAAATCTTGCTACGGGAACCTTTTCAAATATTATTGTCCAAGATGCTAATGGATGTACCTACACCTTAGCTGATATTTTTGTTAATCAAGCAACAGAAATAAATATTGCTACAGATCATGTATTAAATATCTCTGAAGCTGGAGAAACCGATGGCGCCCTTTACACCACTACAACAGGTGGGAATCTACCTTATACATACTCTTGGTCAGGACCGGACAGTTATTCCGCGACAACTAAAGATATTACCGGATTAACATTAGGTCTTTATACGCTTACAGTTACTGATGCCAATAATTGTTCTACTGATAAATTATTCAACATTACGGAACCAGGCGAACTAATTGTTGATGTGCAGCAAACAATTTTCTTAAACTGTAATGCAGAAACTACGGGGGAAATTACTGCCGATGTACAAGGAGGTGTTCTTAACTACACCTATGAATGGCACCAAATAATTAATGGAAATGATATCTCCCTAAGTGAGACCTCACCTATTTTGGGCGATTTACCAGCTGGTAGTTATTATTTGGTGGTTACTGATGCGAATGCTATATCCAGAACCTCATCAACAGTTATTATTACCGAACCAGAAGAATTACTAGCTACGCTAATTAATAAAGTTGATGTGCTATGTAGTGGAGAAGCTACAGGAAGTATTGACGTAGCAATAATTGGTGGTACTGCTCCATATACTTTCTATTGGAATAATACATTAAGCACACAAAATCTTGATGCACTACCTGCGGGCGACTATTATTTTGATGTTATTGATGCCAATGGATGTTCTGACCAACTAGAAATTACTATTGAAGCTCCATTAAATCCGTTATCCATCAGCACAGAAACGGTTGTAGATGCTTCTCAATATCAAGGTACAGATGGAAGTATTTCTATTGAATTGTCTGGTGGTGCTCCTGCTTATACGATAGCATGGACTAAAGTTTCTGACAATACCTTTATCAGTTCTGAAAATAGTATAAATAATTTAACTGCTGGTGACTATCAAGTACTCGTGACAGATACTAACGGTTGTTCCTTAACAGAAGTATTCACTGTTAAACAACCTGATATAATCGAAGAAACCATAATCGCACCTATTTGTGCAGGTGGTACGGATGGAAGTATTAGTCTTATCGTAAATAAAGGCAATGGTGCTTTTACATTTAGTTGGAATACTGGAGCAACTACCGCCAATATTGATAATTTAAGTGCAGGAGAATATACGGTATTGATTACTGGTTTTGACGCTCCTATTTCTAGAACGTACGTGGTTGAAGATCCATTACCTATTCAAGTGAATTTAGGAGATGACAGGGTACTCTGCGAGGGTCAAGTTTTAACCCTTGATGCTAGCGTAGAAAATCCGGATGCTACTTACCTATGGACAGCAGATAATGGCTTCTCTAGTACAGAAGCTATCGTCACATTATCTGAACGAGGTAGCTACACGCTAAGTATTTCAACGGCTACCGGTTGTACCGTAACAGGAACGATTACTATTGATGTGAGTACTGAAGAAATTAGCGCAGAATTAGCAGCATCGTCTCAAGTATTCGTGGGAGAATCCTTGATATTAGTAGATATTAGCTACCCACTTCCTGAATCTATGGAATGGATCATTCCCGACAATGCAACAATAATTACCAGTACTACTGATGAAGCAGAAATTACTTTTGATACGCCCGGAGAATACGAGATAGGGATCATTACCCAAAGAGGATCGTGTACTGAAATTCAAACTAAAAAAGTATTGGTTCTCAATAATGATCCAACGGTGGGTGCTGTGGATACTGAAAACGGACAAAAACTTGTAGAAGATTTTATCCTGTACCCTAATCCAACCTCTGGGATTTTCAATGCTCAAATTACAATGAGTGAAGTTGGTGCTATTAGTATTAAAGTATTCAGTTTTGCTAATAACAATCAAATAACTATTGTCAAAGAAAAAGGAAAAGCTACGTACGATATCCCTTTTGATCTTTCAATCATGCCAGCAGGTGTGTATGCTGTACTTCTAGAAACACCTTATGGAACATCCCTAAGAAAAATAATTATCAAATAACATAGTATACTTACATTAAAAATCTAAAAAACTATAATGACATACTGTGCGTAGAACACCCCTGCCTATCGGCTGTCCCCTCAAGGGGACAATTCTTAGTGGAAACATTTTTCCTGCCTAAAAAAACCCACATTTGAAGGGGCGGCATAGCGTGAGCTATGAGCGAGCTATAGCTATGGCGGGGGATGTAAAAAGGTTCAAGAAAAAAAAGTAGGTTGAAACATAATAGCATAAAATACTGTGCGCAGAACACCCCTGCCTATCGGCTGTCCCCTCAAAGGGACAATTCCTAATAGATACATTTCTTACGGAAATAAATACTGTGAGCCCACTTTTTCTCTTAATTGAAAATACTATCTTAGTCCACCTAAATAGTATTTAAATGAAACCACTACTCTTACTCGCTACATTCCTTTTTTCAATTAGCAACATTGCACAAACCAATAGTTATACCATTTCTTTTGAAAATGCCGTGCACCACGAAGCAGAAATCACTGCTATATTCCCAGAAGTTACTTCAGAAATTTTTAGTGTTCGCATGAGTAGAACATCTCCAGGAAGGTATGCTTTGCATGAGTTTGCTAAAAACATCTACGCTGTTAGAGCAACAGATAGCAAAGGAAAAACTCTGACTATTGAACGCCCAAACCCATATCAATGGGATATTTCTGGACATGATGGCACCGTAAACATTAGCTATACACTATTCGCAGATCGTGCAGATGGCACCTATTCTCAGATTGATGAAACCCATGCACATTTAAATATTCCAGCTACCTTTATGTATGCTCCTGAATTTTCCGAACGCAAGATTACAGTAGATTTCAATCCTAGAGAAGATCTAAATTGGAAAATAGCTACACAACTGCCTTTGGTTGCTAACAACACCTATAGCGCAGACAACCTTCAATATTTTATGGATAGCCCTACGGAGTTGAGTAATTTTGGAATGCGCGAATTTGAGGTTACGGAAGCAAATGGGAAAAAGAAAAATATCCGCTTTGTATTGCATCATAATGGAACTGAAGCCGAACTAGATACCTATTTTGAGAAAATTAAAAAGACTGTTTTGGCTGAAAAAGAAGTTTTCGGGGAGCTTGCAGATTTTGATTATGGTACCTATACTTTTTTAGCTTGTTATATTCCTAATGCTTCTGGTGACGGAATGGAACACAGAAATTCTACCATCCTTACCAATACACGAAGTCTTGCAGATGGCGGAATGGAAAAAAATATAGGAACCGTTTCTCATGAATTTTTTCATAGTTGGAATGTAGAACGCATCAGACCAAAAAGCTTAGAGCCTTTTAATTTTGAAGAAGCTAATATGAGTGGTGCGTTATGGTTTGCAGAAGGGTTTACCAGCTATTACACGAATCTTATATTATGTAGAACCAACCTGATTACCAATCAAGAATATGTTGAAGGTTTAACGGGCACCTTTAATTATGTGTGGAATTCTCCTGCAAGAACATTTTTTAATCCTATAGAAATGAGCTACCAAGCTCCTTTTGTAGACGCAGCTACCTCCGTAGATCCTGTAAACCGAGAAAATACGTTTATATCTTATTATTCATACGGAAGTATTTTAGGCCTTGCTTTAGATTTATCCCTGAGAGAAAAAGGCTTGAATTTAGACGATTTTATGAAATTGGTATGGACTACCTACGGCAAAAATGAGATTCCGTATACGATAAATAACCTTAACGAAAGCTTGAATACCTATGCAGGGAAGGCTTTTGGTGATGCCTTTTTTGATAACTATATTTATAAGAGTGACATGCCAAACTATACTGCGTTGTTTGAAACCGTTGGTGTACGCTTAAAACAAGAGACACAGATTCCAAGTTTTGGCGCTATCGTGGCTATCAATACAAAAATGCAAGGAGAAATAAAACGAAATACTACGATAGGGAGTCCTGCCTATTTAGGCGGCCTAGATAAAGGTGATTTTATTACCCAAGTAAACGGACAAGCGTTACCGAGCACAACCAATTTTGAAGACTATATTAAAACATTCAAAATAGGAACGGAATTAGAAATTGATTTTCTTAGAAATAATATCCCGCAAAAAACAACTGTAAAGCTTGCTTCTAGTCCGGAGTATAGTATTGAACTCCTAGAAAAGCAAAATAAAAAACCATCGAAAAAGATATTAAAAAACAGAACTGCGTGGCTTACGATACAATAACATATTAGGATTCACAAAGATTTCTCAAAATGAGGGATCTTTGTGAATCACAATTAATATTGAATTAGAACCGTTCGTTGTATTTACTCTAAAACAAAAACGACATTACGCTTCACTTTTGAAGCCGTAGTTTTTTTCATTTTAGACGCTATCAATTTTGAATACGCCAATTGATTCGCTGCTATTTGCTGTAAATCTTGCGATAATGGTTTCGATTTCTTTTTGGCTTCAACCGTTTCCGTAATTTGCTTTTTAGGTGAACCTTTAAAAAAATTAATACCGAACTCCGCCAGAATATGGTCTAAACTGTTCGTGGTTTGCTTTTTCGAAATTTTCAATTCGCGCTTAGAAGTGCCTTTAAACTCCTTTTTAAATAAAGTAGAAAACATAAGTGGTTAATTTGGGTTCTGTAAAGTTAACGAAACATTTTAAATAATCGTACAAAAAACAAATAAAATTAAAGAATTTTCCTACAAAATAAACAAGCACACCATAGACAACTCATTATCTGAAGATTAGAAGCTAGGCTGTTGAATAGGGAAAACATTAGTGCTGTGATAAAATCAAAAATAAAATTGATTGTAGTAAGTCGCTTAAAAATGCCCGAATTACAAAAGTTATATTTTGAGAATTTAGGGGTTATCTATATATTCCCCTTTTATTAAGAGAAGTTTCTATGAATTGGTATGTAATATATGTACAATCTAAAAAAGAAAAGAAGGTCGCAGAAATCTTGCAAAAAATGCAGATAGAAGTGTACTGCCCTCTTATTAAAGAAGTTAAACAGTGGAGCGATCGCAAAAAAACAGTGGAAAGTCCATTATTTAAATCCTACGTTTTTGTTAGACTTAAGGATAAAGAACGCTCTAACGTTTATGATGTTCCCGGTGTCGTACGTTATTTATTCTGGCTTGGGCAGCCCGCTATCGTCAGGGATGAAGAAATAGCTATTATTAAAAAATGGCTAGAAGATGATACTATTGAAGAAATAACCCTCAATAAACTATTACCTGGCGATGAAATTCTCATTAAAAACGGCCCACTAAAAGACAAAAAGGCCATTATTCAAGAAGTAGGAAAAAAAAGAATGCGTTTGGCCATTCCTGGTTTGAGTATTATCATAAATGCTAAAATTAAAGACGTACTTTAAACTATTACCCTGTCAGCGTACTTCCATACATCTACATAAACTCTTTAAAAATTTTCTTATTATCAGAAACGTAAGTCGAGTTATTACAATATTATACTTGATTATTACCTCATCTTCCACCTAAAAAAGGTATTTCACCGACAAAAAACAACCTTCGTCTAAAATATTTTATGCTGAATACTTAAAATCGTTTAAGCATATCTCAAAGTGTTAGGGAAGTGAATCGAATATATTCACAAAGACCTCGTTTTAATTATCGACTTCATAAATCGTAACACACTTTTTAAGGAAATCTTGTGCCATTAAATTTGCCTGCTTAATTTCGCTGCTTGATTGTTTTTACATTCTGTGGAAAACCACAGAGATTAACCAAATAGCTAATCTACTTTAGCTAACTTTTAAAAACAATTTACAACCGTGACCTAATTATGTGGTTTACGGCGCGGAGCGCTACTTTATAGCTATTAAAAGCCCCGCTTTTTACATCTAAATTTCATTAAAATTTAATTTTCGAAGTCTGACAATCGTTTATTCACGTATTTCGAACTAATAACCTTTAACATAATCAACATATGAAAGTAGCATTTATCACAGGAGTAACGGGACAAGATGGCGCTTACTTGAGTGAATTTTTATTGAAAAAAGGATACCAAGTACATGGCCTTAAAAGAAGAGCGTCAATGTTTAATACAGATAGAATAGATCATCTGTATCAAGACCCACATATAGAAAATCGTAATTTTATTTTGCATTATGGGGATATGACCGATAGTACCAACCTTATCCGTTTAATTCAAGAAATTCAACCAGACGAAATCTACAACCTTGCAGCAATGAGCCACGTACAAGTGTCTTTTGAAGTTCCTGAATATACAGGAAATGCAGATGGTTTAGGTACACTTCGTATTTTAGATGCTGTTCGTTTATTAGGTTTAGAAAAGAAAACACGTATTTACCAAGCCTCTACTTCAGAATTATATGGTAAAGTACAAGAAGTGCCACAATCAGAAACTACACCTTTCTACCCACGTAGCCCATATGCTGTTGCTAAAATGTACGCCTATTGGATTACCGTAAACTATAGAGAAGCGTATGGTATGTATGCCTGTAATGGTATTTTGTTTAACCATGAATCGCCTATTAGAGGAGAAACTTTTGTAACACGTAAAATTACGCGTGCTGCTTCTAGAATTGCTCTTGGTTTACAAGACAAAATATACTTAGGAAATTTAGATGCCAAAAGAGATTGGGGTCATGCCAAAGATTATGTGCGTATGATGTGGATGATCTTACAAGCAGAAGAAGCTGAAGACTGGGTTATTGCTACCGGAAAAACAACTCCTGTTAGAGAATTTGTACGTATGGCTTTTGCTGAAGTTGGCGTAGAATTAGAATTTAAAGGTGAAGGCGTTGATGAAAAAGGATATGTAAAAGCATGTACCAATCCAGAATTCCAAATTGAAATAGGAAAAGAAGTATTGGCCGTAGATCCTAAATACTTTAGACCTACAGAAGTAGATTTATTAATTGGTGATGCTACAAAAGCAAATACCAAATTAGGGTGGATTCCTGAGTATGATTTACAAGATTTGGTAAAAGATATGATGAAGAACGATGTGAAATTAATGCAGAAAGATCAGTTCTTAAAAGAAGGTGGTTACAACACCTTTAACTATTTCGAATAAATCTAATTTTTAGTTCAAAATACAGCACCAATGCCTTTAGCACAACTTAGGTATTGGTGCTAAATAATAAAGTTTCATCTCAGTTTAACGAATACACATGGAGAAAGACGCAAAAATATACATAGCTGGTCATAGAGGTTTAGTGGGTAGTGCCATTATAAAAAACTTAGAAGCTAGAGGGTATACCAATTTTATTACCCGCACTCATAAAGAATTAGACCTTACAGACAGCACTGCGGTACAAACATTTTTTGCTACAGAAAAACCAGAATATGTGTTTTTGGCTGCTGCTAAAGTTGGTGGTATTGTTGCCAATAATACTTACCGAGCAGATTTTATCTATGCCAACTTAATGATACAGAATAATGTGATTCATCAAAGTTATGTGCACGATGTTAAAAAATTAATGTTTTTAGGGAGTACGTGTATCTACCCAAAAAACTGTCCGCAACCCATGAAAGAGGACTATCTCTTAACAGATACCCTAGAGTACACTAATGAGCCCTATGCTATTGCTAAAATTGCAGGGATTAAAATGTGTGAGAGTTACAACCTGCAGTATGACCGTAACTTTATTTCGGTAATGCCTACCAATTTATACGGTCCTAATGACAATTTCGATTTAGAGAAATCGCATGTATTACCAGCATTAATTCGTAAAATGCATTTGGGTAAAGCTTTAGAAAATCAAGATTGGAATACGCTACGCAAAGATTTAAACAAGCTTCCTATTGAAGGAATCAATGGGGCGTCTATGGATGAAGACATCTACTCTATCCTAGATAAATACGGCATTCAGAAAAAAGGAGACACTGTACATTTAGAAATTTGGGGTTCTGGTAAACCTATGCGCGAATTTCTATGGAGTGAAGATATGGCAGATGCTTGTGTGTTCTTAATGGAAGAACGCGATTTTAAAGATTGCTACGATACAAAAACCAAAGAGATTAGAAATACTCATATTAATATTGGTACAGGGGTAGATATTTCTATCAAAGATTTAGCAAAATTAGTTAAAGAGACTATTGGGTTTAAAGGGAAATTATATTTCAATGCGGATAAACCTGATGGAACCATGAAAAAATTAACAGACCCCTCTAAACTTCACGGCTTAGGATGGAAACATAAGATAGAATTACAAGAAGGCGTACGAAAAATGTACGAATGGTACACAGAATAGAACCATAGCTGCACTACCAACGTATATAAAGTGTGCATACACATAGCCCCGAAATATCCTACTAAAACAGCCACTATGACTAAACTTTTGAATATCCTACAGCAATTCACAATAAACAAGACCACCTACCGTACTGGTCATGATATCCAAAAAAATACCCATCCGTAATTTTTTTTGAATGGATAGTTTAAAATTTCAAAAGCCCAAATCATAGAATATTAGAAAAGTCATCAATGAAAAAGTCATATTTCGTTATACCATTATCGTTTATATTTCATATAATTACTATTAATATTATTCTGTATTTATTAATTCCTGAAACCTATAGGTCTGGATTTAGTATTCTCTATTATAACATTACATGGCTTATAGTAACCTATGCTATAGATTTTTATCCTACGGCACGGAGAGAAGGTTTTACCACAAATGTTCGGAATTTCTTTATGCTTTTCCTTATTTATGGGTTAGTATTCTTTACCTCCTTCACTTTTCTAGGCGATCACCATTACAAACCAGCATACCTTACTTTAGTATATCTGCTAATTTGTTTAATGCTCACCCTATTTCGTTTACTTTTTTATTGGGCCAGAAATTTATACCGGACAAAGGGTTTAAGTAAAGGTGTTAGAGCAGTGGTTATAGGACGCGATAAGAATTTAAAAAAACTACGTCGTATTTTTGATACTGGAAGCTATGGCTACAAATACATGGGATATTTCGATAATACTAAATCAGATAGTCCAACCTATTTAGGTAAAATACAAGACGCTTATGCTTATATTTTCGAGAATAATGTAGAAGAAGTCTACTGTATGGCTTCAAGACTTTCAAAAGATGAAATTAAAGAACTCATGCGCATAGCAGACAATAGTTTAAAAAAAATTAAGATTGTTCCTGACAACAAAGAACTCTTTTCAAGAGCAATGTCTATAGAATTATATGGCGAAGTTCCTGTATTAAACTTACGAGCGTCTCCTTTAGAATTGGAGTATGCTAATGTCGTGAAACGTGTTTTCGATATAATTTTTTCTAGTTTAGTTATTCTATTTGTACTTTCATGGTTAACACCATTAGTTTGGATTTTAATGAAGCTAGATTCAAAAGGCCCATTATTCTTTAAACAAAGTCGTCATGGGGTAAACAGAAACTCTTTTGATTGTTACAAGTTTAGATCTATGACCAAGAGTGATACTAGTGATACTAAAATGGCCACAAAAAATGACATGCGGATTACAAAACTGGGTAGAATCTTAAGAAAAACCAGTATAGATGAGTTACCACAATTTATCAATGTTCTAAAAGGCGAAATGAGTGTTGTGGGTCCAAGACCACACATGCAATTACATACAGAGCAATTTGAAAAATCTGTAGATAAATATTTAGTGCGCCACTTTTTAAAACCAGGCATCACCGGCTTAGCACAAATAAAAGGCTATCGTGGCGAAATTTTAGAGCAATCTGATATTGTAAACCGGGTACGTTATGATATTTTTTATATGGAAAAATGGTCTATTCAATTAGACATATCTATAATTTATTACACCGTGGCTAACGCCATTCGGGGCGAAGAAAGAGCCTATTAATAGTATACAACCATTAGCAAACTACCATTCAATATAATATTTTCACTCTTAAGATAATGACAGAAACAAATCCAGATTTAAATTCGTTTGAGCAAAATAATATTCGCACTATCATAGGTAAGTATTTGAAATTTTGGCCATTATTCGCAGTTAGCTTAGTTATTGCAATTGCAGCCATCATACTTTATATAAGATATTATGCTGAAAATGAGTATGAAATACAAAGTGCCATCTTACTAAAAAATGTAGAAGCAGGACAAGGTTTTGGTGATTTAGGTGATTTTGCAAGCATGGGGCTAATTAAGAGCTCACATAGTTTAGAAGATGAGATAGGAATTTTAACGTCTATTGGAGTCATGGAAGAAGTGATATCAAAAAATAATTATAACATCACCTACTATATTGCTGGAAGTATCCGTGATGTTGAAGTTTATGGCCAAAAAGTACCCATTAATATCACTGTAGATGAAACTGTTGATAATTTAATTTATGATGTACCCATTTCGATCAAATTTATTGATTCCGCCACCTATGAACTTATTACCGTTGTTGAAGATAAGGAACTAAAATCACAACATACTTTTGGTGAAGTTGTTACAACATCTTACGGCACATTTACCATTGCCACTAAAGGCGAAGCACTTAAACTAAAGGAATCAAAAAATTTATATTTTAAAATAGGAAATAAGGATGATTTAATATCTAGTTTTCTTAAAAAGCTTAGTGTTGTACCTGCAAATAAAACAGGGAGCTCATTAAACCTCAATTTCATCTCTAATGATAAAATAAAAGGTGAAGAGATTCTTTCTAAACTTATTGAGACTTATATTGAGAAAACCATCAAATATGAAAACGAGTTAGCCGAAAATACCATCAAAATGATCGATGATAGGTTAAACTTATTATCTGGTGAAATTGAAGATGTAGAAAAAACAGTGGTAGATTTTAAAACTGAAAATACGGTAACAAATATTGCCAATAATGCCGATACGTATGTGCAACAGTCTAATGACTATAAAAACAGAGTAGCAGAATATCAAACTCAAATTAACGTATTGGAAGGGGTTGAATTTTCATTACAAAATGGGAATAACGAAACTACAATTGGGGGTGCGGCAATTAATGACCCATCTGTTAACAATTTAATCGCTCAATACAACCAAGCCTTAGCGGAAAAACAAAAATTATCACAATCTGCTTCTAGCTCTAACCCCTTAGTAGCTAATTTAGATGAAAATTTAAGTAGCCTTAGACAGTCCATTATTCAAAATGTGCGAAGTGTAAAAAATGGCTATTCCATCGCCCGTGGTAATTTATCTGCCAATGCAAATCGGTATGATTATCAAATTGCTAAAGTTCCGGGAATGGAAAAAAAACTGTTAGACATTAGCCGTGACAAAAGCACGAAAGAAGGACTTTATCTTTTTTTACTACAAAAAAGAGAAGAAGAAGTGCTTTCTTTAGCCGCTCCAGTTTCCTCAACAAGAATTGTCGATTATCCTAAAGCTGGAAAATTCCCTATTAGTCCAAATAAAAAGTTACTTTATTTCTCAGGTCTACTTTTAGGATTATTCATACCAGTTTCGTTACTATATTTGAAAGATGCTTTAAACAATAAAATTTCGAGCGTAGAAGAGCTAACTCAAAATTCAGCAGCTCCTTTTCTTGGAGAAATTGCACGCAGCAAAAATAACACTATAGTGGTCACTGAAGATCGGGCAACTTCACCAGAGGCCGAATTATTCAGGCTGTTACTTTTCAATTTAAATTTCCTAAAGAAAACAGAGAAGAATCAAACTATTTTAGTAACCTCCACAGAAAAGGGTGAAGGAAAAACTTTTATCGCCTCTAATCTAGCCTTGACCTTTGCTTCAAACGGCGAAAAAGTAGTCGTTTTAACTTTCGATTTACGAGAGCCTAAATTAATGGAAAATTTCAATCTTCCTAACTCTCCTGGAATTACGGATTTTATTGTCAAAAAAGGCTTAGATGTAGATCAAATTATTCAAAAACATCCTAGTATCGATGATTTCTATTTGGTAGGCTCGGGAAGTACGATGAATCAAGTCGGTCGCTTAATGGTCAGTAATAGAATAGGCGTACTTATGGATGTTTTAAAACAAGAGTACGATCGTATCATTATTGATACGGCCCCAATAGGTCTTATTTCTGATGCCTTTGCTTTGAATACCTATATAGATAGTACAATTTATGTGGTTCGTAAAGACAAAACAAAAAAACAATCTTTAAAAGTTATCAATTCTATCTATGAAAATGATCGTTTAAAAAATACTATGGTCGTTTTTAATGATACAAAAGCTGCAGCCTCTTATGGGTACGGCTCAATTAAAGGATAAATTTTTTAAACATTTAATAATAAACTTTACTTGGCTTTACTAAAATTATGTCCTTAAAAAAAAGATTAGTAAATAATGGCTTGGCCTCAATACTTTCAAAAGGAGTCCGTGTATTAGAGCAACTATTTTTAGTACCCTTTTTTATTGCTGCTTGGGGAGCCGCATATTATGGTGAGTGGATTACTTTAACCATAATCCCTAGCGTAATGGCCTTTTCTAATTTAGGATTTGGTTCTGCAGCAGCAAATAGCCTAGTATTAACATATGCTTCAGGAGACAAACAAAAGGCCGCAGACATAAGTAAGACAGGTTTTTATATTATTACCATAATGGTATTTATTGCAATAGTACTAGGGGCTATAGCAATATATGTGCTAGATATATTCCATGTTTTTGATAAGTCATTAATAGACAGTCAAGATGCTATTTTAGCGGTTTCAATTCTTATTATAGCTAGGTTATTAAACTTTTACGATCAATTAATTGAATCATTTTATAGAGCAGCTCAAAGGGCTGCATTAAGCATAAACCTTTTAACTATAAGAGCTGCACTAAATTTGGCCGCTGGTTTATTAGTATTATTGCTTGAATACGGTATTGTTGCATTTGCAATTTCACAATTAATGGTAACAGTTCTTTTTAGCATTTTATATTGGTTAAAGGGAAGATCTGTTTTAGGCTTGTATAAAAACTTTACAGGAACGAAAGATGCTGTAATATTAAAAGGAATTACGACAAAAGGATTAAGTTATTTAATGCTACCCGTTTGGCAAATAATTTACTTTCAGGGAACTACATTTGTCGTACGGATTGTTTTAGGACCAGAGGCAGTAGCTATATTTAACACTGCGCGAACCTTGAGCAGGTCACTTAATCAATTATTGTATTTGGTTGAACCCACAGTATTTCCTGAATTACAAATTGCGATAGGTAAAAATGATTGGAAAACTGCTAAACAAATATTTAGAGTCTCAATAATTGGTGTGTTCTTATTATCATTAATTGGCGTAATATTCTTAGCTATTTTTGGTTTATGGTTTTATAATATCTGGACCAATAATGAATTAGAACTTCCACGAGCAATGTGGTATACTTTAATTTCGGCTATGCTTTTCAATGCTCTGTGGTATACTTCTGAAATGGTATTTCGAGCTGTTAATCAACCAAAAAGAATGGGGATCTATGGCATAATCGCAGCAATTCTATCTGTATTACTAACGTATCTTTTTGCAACATTCTATGGCATTACTGGAGCTGCTATTGGCGCCGTATCCTTAGATCTAATATTAGTATTTCTTGTTGTACCAAATGGGTGCAAAATAATGAAAATGTCCCTCAGCGATTTAGTTTCACATGGTGCGGATGACTTTAAAGAATTATTTCAAAAAATTTCAAAAAAAATAAAAAAATAAAACGATATATAATCGATTTTAAGAAATCTATCATATGGTAGAAAATAAAAACTATACAATAACTCTAATTAAAAAAATCTTAAGATTATTATTAATCTTAGGAGTTGTGGCGGAAATGATCTTTTTTCCTTCACTACCCAACTTCTATGGTTGTGTAATGGCAATTATAAGTTTAGCTATTTTTTCATATTTTTTTAAATTAAAATATATAAAATTATTTCCTTTTGCCTTCTGCATGTATTTATCTATGTTCCTATATAGATTTCTACCTTTAATCGCAACACTGGCAGAAGGCAAACCAATAACCTATGGTTTTGAAAGAGCCTATGATACGTTTGTCTATGAAATAATTCTTTTTCTAATATCATCCTTGGCTTTCTATCTTGCCTGCAGATATAATGCTAAAACATATCAAAATAACATAATAAAAAGAACGCTCTTTAAATTAAAGTTTTTTGAAATAACCCCAGAGATACTATGGGGAATGGGACTAATAGGATTAGTTGTAAGATTATATAATTTAAGTACTGGAGCCGTTGAATATGGTGATGTTGGAGGAAAATTTTTAGTTGGATTAGATTATTTAATGTTTGCTCCTCTATGCTTATTTTTTCCAAGTTTTCTAAATGTAAAATTTAATCAAAAAAAATTATTATGGTTATATACTCTGGTAATCTTTTTAATAAACATTGCGTCCAACAAAAGACATCTTATTATAACACCTTTTGGAATTTTCGGTGTACTGTCTATGCTGTTTTTAATTATTAATAATAAAAAGATAACAACCATTATATCACCAACCAAAATGATTATTGGCGGAATCTTATTATTTGTAGGTCTTAATTTCCTGAGTAATGTCTCATTAGCAATGTTATACACCAGAGAAACAATGCTTTACAATCAGGAACTAAGAAACAATGCCAATAAAATGGAGGCGTTTAACGAAACTATAGAGACAGTCCAAAACGAACAATTAATGGATCGTCTAAAGGAAATAAAAGATAAAATACAAGTCCGAAAGACCCAATATTCTCAAGGATGGACAGAAGATTATGTTGATAATTTCATGCTAGAGCGCTATGCCAATATGCGTATTACAGATGAAACTTTATATTATGCCGAAAAAAGAGGATATGGGAACAAGCAAATGTTTGAGTTATTTCAAAATAATATTCTCGCCTTAGTACCTACGCCAATATTAGGATTTTTCGGAGTTCAATTTGATAAAACAGAATTGGAATTTTCAAGAGGAGATTTTTTATATGGATCGGGATATGGAATGTATCGCGTAACTAGTCATGTTGGTGATGGATTGGCAACCTTTGGTTATTGGTATTTTATACTTCAATTTATCACTTTTTTCATTGTTTTTAAATTACTCAATTCTTTCGTATATCTAGCTAATGAAACTATGGTATATGCTCCTTATGCCTTAATGAATGTATTTACCTTCTTAGGAATGTTTAGAAATTCTGGAGGAATTCTTATAGATGTCAAATTCATTTTAAGAGGATATTTAGAAGGCTTAGTTACGTATTTAATTATATTTTATATGATTAGGCAAGTAATAAGTTTTGTGAAAAATATTAAAAAATAAATTTTCAAGCTTACTAATGAATATAGTGTTTTTAATACATCAGGAAGGGTCATTAGGGTACAGCATGAAGCGCTATACAGAATCGTTAGCTAATAAGCTCAGTAATAAAGGATATCAAACTCAAATCTGGGCACCAAGACTAATATTATCTAAAAATAGAAAAAATAAAGGCTTTGGTAAATGGTTACGTTATATTGATCAATACCTTCTATTTCCATTCTCGTTTAAGTGGAAAAATATTAATACAGATAAAAACACCATTTATGTATTAATTGATCAAGCTTTAGGAATATGGACTCCATTAGTAAAAAACAAAAAGCATGTCGTTCATTGTCATGATTTTATAGCCTTAAAATCTGCACAAGGATTAATACCCGAAAACCCGACAGCTTGGACTGGTAGAATATATCAATACCTGATTTTGAATGGTTTTAGAAAAGCTTCAAATTTTATTTCAATTTCGAAAAACACTCAAAAAGAATTAGGAGGTTTTTTAAATAAAAAACCAATAATTAACGCTCAAATTTATAACGCTATAGATCAAAAATTTAAAATTGGATCTATTAATAACGCTAGAATAAGCATTGGAGAACAGATTAACACTGATGTTAGTGGAGGGTATATCTTACATATAGGCAGCAATACATTTTACAAAAATAGAAATGGCGTTTTAAATATATATATCCAGTGGCGAAAATTAAGTAAAAAAAAGACGCCCTTAATAATGATTGGTTCTGCGGCTACCGCAACTATGTTAAAGTTAAGGGAAGAATCTCAATATAGTGAAGATATTCACTTTTTAACTAGAGTTGAAGATGCTATTCTAATTCAGGCCTATCAAGGTGCTACTGTTTTTATTTTTCCTTCATTATTAGAAGGTTTTGGATTTCCTATAATTGAAGCGATGGCATGCGGTTGCCCTGTAATAACAACAGATAAAGCGCCTATGAACGAAATTGGCGGTGAAGCTGCCACATACATATCAGCAACGAATAAAAAAACAATTGTTAATAAAGGTGCATTTGCCATTGAAACTATATTAAATTATTCAAAAGAAACTAGAGAAGAATTAATTCAAAAATCTCTTCTAAATGCAAAAAAATATCAAGATGAAACTTTTGTTAACGATATTGAAAATATCTATTTAAAAATAATGGCTAACTAAAAATTGATGAACTGATAGTAATGAAAAAACGTTTTGAATGGATAGATAACATAAGAGGTCTAATGATAATATTAGTCGCCCTAGGGCATATCATAGTAGATGGCAGTATAGATAACACCTTTAATTCTATCATGAGAATGCCTACATTTTTTATGATAAGTGGTTTCTTATTTAAATTTAAACCTTACAAAGAATATTTAAAGCATAAATTCATTCATCTAATTATACCCTATTTTGTATATCTAGTTCCAATCTTAGCGCTGCAAATGTATTTTGAAGAAAAAAGCTATTTAGAATATTTTGGAAGGTTAGTATTGGGTGGGCCATTTTTATACACTTGGACAGGTGTATTTTGGTTTATTACATGCCTATTCTTCACGCAACAAATATTCAATTTACTAAACGGGTGGAAAATTCAAAAGATTGCACTCTTAATGTTCCTATTTTTAATTCTAGCATATACAAATCAACTGTATTTTCAAACAATAAATATTCCATTGAGCTTAAATATTTGTTTATATTCTTGTCCTTTATTCTTTACGGGATTTTTATTTAAAAAATTAATTGGCGAAGTACATTTAGCTAAAATTGTGCCGATAATATCAATAATAATTATTTTTATTGCCAGCACTTTCTATTTCAATGAGCTCTACATTAATATGAAGCTAGCAAATTATGGCATCCCATTTTTAAGTTTTATTCTAAGTATATTATCTGCATTTTGCATGATAAAACTTTTTAAATCTTTTGAAAAAAATGTTGGCCTTAATATTGTCGGAAAAGCATCTATGGTTATTATGTATCTTCATTTACCCATTAATTACTTAATTCTGAATTTCTACCCCAACTTTAACCAATGGCTACTCCTATTAATTGCCATAAGTATCCCGACATGTTTATATTACGTGTTTCGAAGAAATAACATTACAAAAAAATATCTTTTAGGGGAGCGCTAAAAAAACTTAAATTAAAAAATAAAAGGTCTTTCTTAATTAGTTAATCCTTACTCAATAATGCAAAAACAACCTGAAAAATACGTGCAAATAATAGGATTTTCTTTATTTACTATTGGTATTGCACTGATATTTCTATTCAGTTGGAAAACTAATCCAAATGTAGGGGAGTATAGTTTTTTACCTGATTGGCTTATCAATTGGGCGGATCAATATCGAAACAGTAGAAAACGAACAGCTGTCCCTTTTGTTTTCTTAGGTTTTTTAGCGGGAATCTATCTAATCTATATCCAAAAAAAGAGTCTTCGATTTTGGATTTTAACGGGAATAATTTTAGTACTTACCGTTATCATTGCAGAACTCGGACAATACTTCATCCCCTCTAGAAGCCCTGACCTTAAAGATGTACTTTGGGGAAGTATTGGCGCAGGTCTTGGTTTACTACCAATTTTTATATTTTACAAAATAACAAAACGACTAAAAAAATAGCACCTTGGAGCAAATTTTTAAAAAAAATATTTTATTTATAGGGTATAACTTTTCACCTGAATTAACTGGTATTGGAAAATATTCTGGAGAAATGATGCATTGGCTGGCTGAACATGGCCATAAATGTACCGTACTTACTGCGTACCCCTATTATCCGTATTGGAAAGTTCAAGAACCCTATCGGAAAAATCGTTTTTGGTATAAAAAGGAAGTGAAAAAATATCCTTCTGGCGGGAAATTAACCGTAATACGTTGTCCCATGTATGTACCTACAAATCCAAGCGGATTGAAACGGATGCTTTTAGATACATCCTTTTCTATTTCTGCTTTTATGGCAATACTTCCTAAATTGTTTCAAAAAAAATATGATTGGGTAATTTCCATTGCGCCTTCTTTTCAGTTTGGTCTTTTAGGTGTTTTATATAAAAAAATTAAGGGAGCTAAACATTTACATCATATTCAAGACCTTCAAATTGAAGCGGCACAAGATTTAGGACTAATTAAATCTCCCGCACTTCTAAAATTATTATACGGAACCGAACGCTTTATATTCAAACATACCGATGTGGTGAGCAGCATTTCTGATGGAATGATGGAACGGATAGAACGAAAAGCAAAAAAATCATTACTGTTCTTCCCAAATTGGACGGATACTAAAACATTTCATCCTTTAAGCGATAAAGCTGCTTTAAAAGCACAGTTTGGCTATAAGGCTACGGACTGGGTAGTACTCTATTCGGGAGCTATCGGCGAAAAACAAGGTTTAGAAGCAATTTTACACGCTGCGGATGCTTTAAAAACAAAACAAGCCATACAGTTTGTCATCTGCGGTACTGGTCCTTACAAAGAAAAATTAATCACCATGACCCAAAAGATGAACTTAACTAATATTCATTTTTCACCCTTACAACCTATGGAGGCTTTTAATGCTTTTTTAAACATGGCCGATTTGCATTTGGTCATACAAAAAGAAAAGGCCAGTGACTTAGTGATGCCTTCCAAATTAACTACTATTTTAGCCGTTGGAGGCTTGGCGTTGGTTACGGCAAACAAGACGGCAAGTTTGCATAAATTAATACATAGATATGGCATGGGCATCGTGGTAGATGCCGAAAATCAAGACGCTCTAAATACAGGGATTTTAAAAGCTTTTGAAGACACAAACACTAAAAAAATGACCGATGCAGCTAGAGCTTATGCACAACAATTTTTAGCCATGGAAAACATAATGAGTGCTTTTGAAAAACAGCTCTAATTCACAATGTACTATAAGAATGCATTTGGTCGATGATTAGTACTATTTATCTATAATTGTGAGAAAATAAATACTATCGCAGTATCTTTATTTTCTAATTTTTTTTATCAGATTCAGCCAAACCAGAGAATTCTAAGCAATACTTCTTGTCTTAAAACGTTGGTATATTAAAAACGAATAACATATGGGGAATAGCTTCGCTAAAGCAGTTTTTTCGTTTAAAACAAAAATTTTAAATCCAAAACTAAACCGCTTACATCAAAAGACCAAAAAAAGGCTAAAAGAACCTAATTTAGATAAGTACAATTTAGAAAAACGCCAAGAACTTATTCATCATGCAATAACAAATTCAACCTTTTATAATAAAAAATACGGCAAACTAAATTTACCTGAAAATGGAACTATAACAACAGGAGACTTTTTAAAGATACCACCTCTAACAAGGGCAGAATTAGTAGAAAATTTTGAAAATATTAAAATAAAAAATGTTTCTTCTGTTGGTGTTAAAAAAGTAAAAACTTCTGGAAGTACAGGGCATCCAATATCTATATTAAGAGACTTACGAAATCCAGAAACTCCTATTCGCTGGCGCATATTAAATTGGTGGGGCATAGAACCATGGGAAAATCAAGCCTTCATTTATCGTTATAAACGTCCATTTTCTGAGCGTATCAGTAATGCCTTATTATGGTGGCCCACAAAACGTATTTTTTTAGCGGCTGCTAATCCCACTAAAGAACACTTAGAGAAATTCGTAACTGATTTTAACAGCATAAAACCTTCACTTTTACAAGGCTATGTAGATGTTGTTTTTGAATTTGCCTTATATCTATTAGATAACAATATAAAAATTCATCCTCCAAAAATGGTATGGGTAACCTCTGCCCCATTATTTGAAGAACAACGTGAGTTAATGCAAAAGGCTTTTGGAGCACCAGTTTGCGATCAATATGGGAATACCGAAATTATGTTAATCGCAGCAGAATGTCCTGAACAGAAAGGCTTGCACATTATGCAAGATACCGTACATATTGAGTTTGTAGATAAAGAAAACCAACCGGTACCCCCAAATACTACCGGAAGAATATTATTAACAGATTTGACAAATTATGCCTTTCCTTTAATCCGTTATGATATTGGTGATGAAGGAAGGTTTATGGATGAAATGTGTAGTTGTGGTAAACAACTTCCTTTAATGGAGAACGTACGAGGGAGACAAGCACATAATATTCAAACACCTTCTGGTTTAAGAATTCGAGGGGAACATTTGATGGCTATGTTTAATGGGCATATGAAGAATTTTAAAGAAATACAATTACGCCAAGAGGCAGATTATTCGGTTTCTATGGAATATGTACCTAGGGGGCATCATAATCATAGCAAAGAAATTCAGAATATGGCAGAATTAATCATGCAACGTTCGCGGCAAGAAATTAAAGTATATCCCAAAGAAGTACAAAAAATACAACAAGTAGGCAGAAAAACACCTTTAATTGTAAGTAATTTAAAATAGGTATAACGTTTACCTTTTTTTATGAGCCCTATAAAAAGCCTAGTGAAAGAACAAATAGAAAAATATGATTGGTATCGTTACCACCATATATCTAATACTATTGCCCAAAATACACTCCAAAATCTAGAAAAAGAAAAAGGAAAATTTCCACTCACATTAAAAAAGAAATCTGATGCTTACGCTAGAGAAATTTTAGGGTGGAAAGGGTTTTCCCCATGGCTTTATGTGTATAGCCACTTTTCTGAAGTGTTCAAGGAAGGCTGGATTCCTGACAATTTTTATGGAAAAGTAGTCATTCCTAAGATCCAAGGAGATTATGGCAAAATATCTTATTTAAAACCGATAACTCACAAATTATTTGAAGAGAAACCTTGCCCCGATTTAGGATATTTAATCAATTGTCGGTGTTTTGATAATAATTATAATCCTGTTCTGCAGGCAGATTTTAAGAATTTATTATTTAAGAATACGGACAAAGTGATATGCAAGTTAGATCAATCTTGTCAAGGGAAGGGTGTTCACGTATTTCAATATAAGGAATTCGAAATTTCAAAAATTTTGGAATTAGGAAATTGTGTCATTCAAAAATACATCCAACAACATCATTTTTTTAATGCTTTCACAACAGATTCTGTTGCAACCATAAGATTAACTACGGTCATTGATTGTAATTTTCAAGTTAGCTTGCGAGCAGCATATCTTCGTTTGGGAAGAAAACACAACACACATGTATCATCAGAGGATCATATTCGTATTTCAATAAATATGGACAATGGGGCTCTTAACTCTTTGGGATATCTTCCTAATTGGCATAAAATTGAACAACACCCAGATACCTTAGAAAAATTTGATCATAAATTGATTCCTAATTTTGAAGAATGCAAAAAATTAGTAGAACGATTACATAAGAGAGTTCCTATGGTGCAAGCCATTGGATGGGATCTTATTGTAGATACAAATAATGAACCTATTGTAATGGAATGGAATGGCTATAGCAATGATATTAAATTTTCAGAAGCTAGTCAAGGCCCGTGTTTTAAAGATCTAGCCTGGAATAAGCTACGTATATAAAATGTCATGATTGGTGACATCGAATCATTTTGAGCTAACCACAACAAACCATAAAGAAATTTATGAAAATTAATTATTATTTCAGACATCCTAAAGTAGGTCATTCCATACATCGTGTATTTAGAACACTAATAGAAGAATTAGAGAAATCTGCTGAAATTTCTATTTTAGAAATGCCCAACAAAGGGTCAATGCCTTTAGATCTTTTAAAGAATAACATCTACACCTACAAAAGCAGAGATAAAAATAAGATACATCATGTAACAGGTCATATTCATGATGTACTTTTAGCGCTAGTAGGAGTTAAAACAGTATTAACCATTCACGATCTCGTTTTTTTAGATAACGTGAAAAACCCAATTAAAAAGTTTTACAAGTGGCTTTTTTGGCTATATCTGCCTTTGAAAATAGCGGATAAAGTTGTTTGTATTTCTAACCAAACAAAACAAAACATTTTAAGCAAAATAAATACTGATAAGCTTTTGGTTATTCATAATGCAGTAGATCCTATATTTAGTTTTCAAGAAAAAGAATTTAATAAAAAGAAGCCGATCATTCTTCATATCGGAACAGGCTGGAATAAAAACTTAATAAAAAGTATTGAAGCCCTAGAAGGTATTCCTTGCCATCTTCGCATTATTGGAAAAATAAAAGAAGATCAAATAAATTTTTTAAATAAGCACGGAGTTGAATACTCAAACGCTCTAAATTTAACTGACTTAGATATAAAAAACGAATATCTTAACTGTGATATAGTGAACTTCCCTTCTATCTATGAAGGTTTTGGAATGCCTATCATAGAAGGGCAACAAACCGGAAGAATAGTGGTTACCTCGAAAATTGAACCCATGATTGAAGTAGCGCAAGAAGCTGCTGCATTTGTTCAACCTGATGATGTTGCTTCTATTAGACGAACATATCTTAAAATAATTAATGACGATTTATTTCGAGAAGAAACGATTAAAAATGGGCAAATAAACGCCCAACGATTCTCAGTGAAAAATATCTCCAAGCAGTATATTGAACTTTATAAAAAATTATCTTAAAATGAAAATACTTCGAGTAATACCTAGTATGCACCCTAAACAAGGAGGGCCTTGCCAAGGTATAAGAAATTCAATACCTGAACTAGAAAAACTTGGTATTCATAATGAGGTAGTTTGTTTAGATGAAACTATTTCTGATTATGGGATTAAAGACCCTTTTCCTATTCACACTTTAGGATCAAGTACCACACCTTGGAAATATCATAAAAATTTAATCCCTTGGCTTTTATCAAACTTTCAAAGGTTTGATGTGGTCATAATTCATGGTCTATGGACCTATCATAGTCATGGGACTATTAAGGCTATTCTAAAGTATAGAAAAGAAAATTCCATTTCGCCCAAAGTTTACGCTATGCCACATGGTATGCTAGATCCTTATTTTCAAAAAGCAAAAGAAAGAAAGCTTAAAGCCTTGCGAAATGATGTGTATTGGAAAATGTTTGAAAATAATGTTATTAATAAAGCAGATGGGGTCTTATTTACTTGTGAGGAAGAATTATTATTAGCACGCACTACTTTTCCGAATTACAAACCCCAACGTGAAATTAATGTAGGCTATGGTATTCAAGCACCACCATCCTATACGGCTTCTATGAAAGAGGTCTTAAAAGATAAAGTACCGCTTTGGAACGACAAACCTTTCTTGATTTTCCTAAGCAGAATTCACACCAAAAAAGGAGTTGATTTATTAATTAAGGCCTACCTAAATCTTGAAGAAGAGTTAGAGAATTTGCCGCAGTTAATTATTGCTGGACCAGGTCTGGAAGAAGCATATGGTAAAGAACTACTAAAATTAGCATCAAGTTCTTCCAATATATTATTTCCCGGAATGCTCAGCGGTGATGCCAAATGGGGTGCTTTTTATGAAAGTGAAGCTTTCATATTACCCAGTCATCAAGAAAATTTTGGTATCGCTGTCGTAGAAGCCTTAGCTTGTAGCAAACCTGTATTAATTAGCGATAAAGTAAACATATGGCGCGAAATTACTTCTGAAAATGGAGGATTTGTTCAAAATGATACCGAAGCAGACACCTATACGCTTTTAAAACAATGGTTAGCATTGGCTCCCTCAGAAAAATCTAAAATGAGCGAAAATGCCCAAAAAGTATACGCAACAAAATTTACAATAGCACAAGGGGCTAAATCGCTACTTGCCGGATTAAAGACAAATTAAAATGGACAATTTTAAATCAAAGGTACAGTTAAATGATTTTGACTCCACACTAGGTTTAAACCGTGGAGCAAGCCGGATAAAAGAACTCTTGTGGTACATCATTAAAGTCTTCTTTTTCTTAAGTGCCTTACCTTACCCAAGTGCATTAAAGGTATGGTTATTAAAGCAATTTGGTGCAGAAATCGGGATCGGTGTGGTCATCAAACCTAGGGTTAACATCCATTTCCCATGGAAACTGAAGGTAGGCGATCATGTATGGATTGGAGAAGAAGCCTTTTTACTCAATTTTGAGTTATTAACCATTGGCAACCATGTTTGTATTTCACAACGCAGCTTTTTATGCGGAGGAAACCATGATTTCCGCAACCCTGCTATGCCCTATAGAAATGGTCCAATTACGTTAAAAGATGGTTCTTGGGTAGGTGCTTGTTGCTTTATTGGCCCTAACGTTACAATTGGAACAGATACCGTAATCACCGTTGGCTCAATAATCGTAGCTAATCAAGAAAACAATAGAGTAATCACACAAGTACCTACGAACCAAAGTAAAACTAGATGGAAAATAAAAAATAACTAATATTGACTACCTCTTACCAATTTGAGTGTAACCTCAATTTTGCCAGTATTGTTAAAATCTTCATTACCATAAATATAAACATCTCTATGTCCTGCAGAGGCAATTACTTCATTAACTAAATTTGTTTTAATACCGGTAGTCTTAGATATAGTGCCTAACAAATTATCTTTGAAGGTATTACTTGTTCCTAAACTAACAATTGAGCCAGAGACTAAACTTTCTAAGGTATTTACACTTACATGTTCTACGGTAAAACCAGCTGGAATATTTATATCCAGTTTTTGACTATTGCCTAGACCTAAATCTACCACTTCCGTACGCGTCCATTGATCCTGTTGAAAATTATCAATTTGCTCAATAATATAATCATTACTAGTGTCTATTACTTTAGCATAATTTGTATTTGGATTATCGCTATTAGCAAACAACATTCTACAATTTTCTTCTCGAAAATCTCCATCTATAGTTCTCCAACCATTGACTGTTACTTCATAATGATTATTAGCCCCACTGCTTAAGGTTTCTTCATTGTGAAATATGACCCCTCTATTTAATTGACTAGAGGTATGTTTTTCTATAGACAAACTAGAATTAACGATTGTATTATTTGAACCAAAAATTCCAAAAAATCCAGCATCATCTGTATTCAATTCATTGACAAATACATTCACATTATCCCATAAAATGTGATTTCCGAAAGTATAATCCATAGGATAAAAAGTAGAAACTGCTGAATTGTCTTTAATAACAATGTTCTCAAAGATTGTATTCTCCATTTCTTCTCCAACAAATCTAAGAGAAGCATATTTAACATCCTCCTCAAAAATTTCTGTTCTACTTTCAGAATATAAGTTTTTTATTACGCTATTTTTTAGATCACCTATATCCGCAATACCATCCCTTCTATAAGATTTGTAATTATCTACAGATACATTATATTGCACCCCTACCAACTTCAGAGAATTACAAAACCCACTATTCTCTATTCCTGTTTTCCTAACATTATTTACTCCCACATATTCTCCCTCATCAATAGTATTATTGATTTCAACATTTGTAACCGTATAATTTTTTGAACTATCATTATTCAAATAAATTAAGTGCGGTGGAGGAAAATGATATAAAGTTCCATTGTAACCCCCAAGATAAGTCCCATCTAACTTTTGGGCATCTGAGTACCTATATGACTTTAAACCTTCTGATTTTAAATCTTGAACAATCCCTTGAATACCCATAATAACACCATCCATCACAACATTATTAAGTAAAATATTTTTACTTACAGTGGTTTCTCCAGAAGTACCTGTAACCATTTGATCTGAGGTATATTGCTCCTTAAATTTGATTCCCCAAGGAATAAATCTATCAGCGGTATCGCCTTTAGCTACAAATTTGACATTATCATACTCGATGTAAGTTGACGCCTCAATTGAAAATATTGCATAAAATGATGTTGGACCCCTAAACATTGGATAACTAGAATTGAAAACGACTCCTCTTTCAGATGTCATGAATTCTTTCAATCTAGTTAAATTGGCACTATTTATATCTGCGAAAGCATTTATGGAAGCGTCATATTTATTATCCCACAATAAAGTAATATTCTTAAAAACTAAATTTTCAGATAGGACTATATAAAATGCAGGTGATAACATATTATTAATAATAATATTGGCATCATTCTTTCCTTCTATCCAAGTGTTATCTTCTAAGAAAATAGATTTGGTTCCCGTTTCTTCAACATCTAAGAATATATTTTTATCTACCATTACTCGTGCAGATACCGCATGTGCTTGAGCCAAAGTTGCTACAAAAACATCACGATCATCCGTGATACCATTCATAACCGCACCAAACCAATAAGGCATTAAATACTGTTCTTCTACAAAAGTTCCTGCTAAATCTACAGCATCAAACACCTGGTATTTTGTTTTTGAAACGATAGTACTAGTACCATCACCAGTTACCGTTCCATTACTTAATGATCCCCCAGTAAAATATAAGGTAACATTTTCTGGTAAAACAATGGTCTCACCATTAAGGTCAACATCAAATTGAATATCCCATACCGCATCCTTATATTCATCAGGAATTGTAGTCCAATCAAAATCTACAGGGATTACGATAGCATTTTCAACATCAATGATTACTTCTTCTTCAGCAAGTAATACGGTTTCGGTAAATTCGGAATCTTTTTTACAAGAAACTCCAGAAAAAAGGAGGCACACCGCCATCAATACGGTACTCAACATACTTCGATTCATTTTAATTAATTTTGTAGGTTTTTCCTTATAGAAATAATTGGGGATTTCCCTATAAAGAAAATATTTCATCGTTATAACGCAAAGATATACGGTTAAAGTGCTCAATCAGATGTATTTTTAGCACATTTGCCAACATCACATTTTATTTTTGGCTTTAAAAAGAATACCTCAAAAATCTAACAACTATCATGTTTTTATCACATTAATTTATTGAAGAATACCAGCCATTTTAAGGATATGTTATTTTTATATGATATAAATCATGCCATTATCAATAAAATTGAACTAAATAGCATTAAAAATTAGGGATAATTAAGCATCAATAGGCGATAAAAAGTAAGTAATCCTATTTCATTAGGCCTGAAACGAAGAAAAACTGACGGTTGGTTTTAGTACTGAAGTTCATTTTTTTTAATTTTTGAGTGAAAGAAACACAAATCGCATTGTATGAACTTATTTCAATTCCAAAACGTCCAAATTAAAAACTTTAAAGTATATATAACATAGCACCCCTAATGTTAAAAATGAAACTAAAAAAAATATTTTTAATAGTTGTATCCGTTACCTTAGTTATTCTTGTGTTTTACCCCAACAGACTAAATAGATATGTGAGAAGAACATTTCGAGTATATGCCACTACGCCCAAAGGGGAGTTAGCAGGAGTCCAATTCCAAAAAATAACATTAGACGACAGGGTAAAAGGGCAATATACCAGTTTGGTAATGGGCCCAGATCATAAATTGTATGCAAGTGCTATAAATGGAGAAATAAAACGCTTTATAATTCTGCCTTCGGGTGAGTTGGTTTTAGAGCAAACATTTAAACCTTATGGTAATGCATCAAAATTTACAATTGGTTTGGCTTTTGACCCTGCCGCAACATCTGATAGTTTAATCGTTTGGACTACATTTTCGGAAACTCCGAGCAGCTGGGTCGTGTTTCCTGATATCCAAGAACCGGTTAGCACCAAAAATTGGGCAGGTTGTATGGCACGCATGCAGTTAAGCAGTTCGTCCGCCCAAGTCATAAAAAATGATTTGGTCTTAAAAGATCTCCCTCGTTTTGGACCCAACCATGAAAATTTTGCCAATTCTATCGTCTTCGGACCAGATGGAAAGCTTTATTTTGGTCAAGGCGCCAATACAGGAATGGGTTGGTGCGATTGTGAACCCAACCAGGAACCCACTCGAGAGGCTTTACTATCTGCTACTATCTTATGTCTTGATCTTGGTAAATTACCAAAAAAATTACCCCTATCAGTGAAGACGTTGGACGGGGGTGGAAACTATGATCCCTATACTGCAATGGCACCATTAAAAATATATGCTACAGGTGTACGTAATGGTTATGACCTAGTATGGCATAGCAATGGCCAACTTTACACCACTATAAATGGTTCAGGGGGCAATGAGAACACCCCAACGTCAGATCCTGAATCGTCTTATTATATTCCGCCAAATGCAACAATACAATATACGGGTCCAAAAAATATCCCCGCTGTAATTGGCGCACAACCAGATCAAAATGATTTTCTGGCACGTGTAGTGGAGGGCGGCTATTATGGGCATCCTAACCCACTTAGGGCAGAATATGTATTGAATGATGGAGATGCTGCTTTAGATAATTCTGAATACAACGGAGTAAAAGCAGATGCCAATTTTAAAGGGTTTACCTACGATTTTGGACCTCATGTTGCTCCTACGGGTATTGCTGAATATAAAAGTAATTCTTTTAATGGAAGACTAAAAGGATGCTTAATTGTGGCACGAATGGTACACAATGATTTGGTATTCTTAAGACCTGGTGGCAAAGAAAATGATATTGCTCAAGATTATGACGGATTAAAAATGGGCTTAGGATTAGAAGGCGAACCCCTAGATGTCTTGGAAGATACCGCAACAGGAAATATTTATGTATCAGGATTCAGCAATAAAACCATCACCTTGTTCCGTCCCACGGAATGGAAACCTGAAAGACTTGCACATTATAGTAAAAACGAACCAAAAAAGAAAATAAATTCTTTATGGGGAGGGAAAGCCATCTACGAGAATAATTGCCAGATGTGCCACGGAGCGATAGGACAAGGTGCAATAGGACCAAGTTTAATTGATGAGGAATGGATCAATGGAAAAGAGAACATTATACAAACCATAGAAAACGGATCTGGTCATGGCAGCATGCCGGCTTGGAAAATTAAACTTTCAAGCAATGATACCAAATGGGTTGTACGCTATATTCTATCCTTGGAGAAAAAGGAGAAAAAAGTAAAATAAGATGCCGTAAATCTCTTACCTTTTAATAGTAGCAGCTAAACTAAATAAACACATCCTATAAGAATTAATATACCTACACCCCTGCCAAACTAAAACCATAGTGTCCCTTCTATTATTCATCGCACAAAATACGCCGATAATCTGCATATTATTTCCTCCTTACAGGATACCGCTTTATCGATGAATTACACTTTATCGGTAAAATTTACCATACACCTGAGGAGGCATTTTATGGCGACTTAAACGTCCTTGTACTAATCTCAGATTGTTAAGGACGAGCATGGAATATTTACACAAAGACCTCCTTTTTATTATCGACTTCATAAATCTTAACATACTTTTTATAGAAATCTTGTGCTATGAAGATTGCCCGTTTAATTTTGCCGTTGAATTTATTTTGACTCTATGTGGAAAACCACAGAGATTAAGTATTAGGCTAACTTACCTTAGCATACTTATAAAAAATAGTTTACAACCGTGACCCAATTATGTGGCTTACGGCGCGGAGCGCTGAAAAAGACTTAAGTTTTATAGCAAACAACCTCCCTTTCTAAAAATAATTCCATAAAATTTAACTATCAAAGCTTCTCCAAAAAACTAATTGGCGTACTTTGATCTAATAACCTTTAATTTAATCAACATATGAAAGTAGCATTTATCACAGGAGTAACGGGACAAGATGGCGCTTACTTGAGTGAATTTTTATTGAAAAAAGGATACCAAGTACATGGCCTTAAAAGAAGAGCGTCAATGTTTAATACAGATAGAATAGATCATCTGTATCAAGACCCACATATAGAAAATCGTAATTTTATTTTGCATTATGGGGATATGACCGATAGTACCAACCTTATCCGTTTAATTCAAGAAATTCAACCAGACGAAATTTACAACCTTGCAGCAATGAGTCACGTACAAGTGTCTTTTGAAGTTCCTGAATATACAGGAAATGCAGATGGTTTAGGTACACTCCGTATTTTAGATGCTGTTCGTTTATTAGGTTTAGAAAAGAAAACACGTATTTACCAAGCCTCTACTTCAGAATTATATGGTAAAGTACAAGAAGTGCCACAATCAGAAACTACACCTTTCTACCCACGTAGCCCATATGCTGTTGCTAAAATGTACGCCTATTGGATTACCGTAAACTATAGAGAAGCGTATGGTATGTATGCCTGTAATGGTATTTTGTTTAACCATGAATCGCCTATTAGAGGAGAAACTTTTGTAACCCGTAAAATTACGCGTGCTGCTTCTAGAATTGCTCTTGGTTTACAAGACAAAATATACTTAGGAAATTTAGATGCCAAAAGAGATTGGGGTCATGCCAAAGATTATGTGCGTATGATGTGGATGATCTTACAAGCAGAAGAAGCTGAGGACTGGGTTATTGCTACCGGAAAAACAACTCCTGTTAGAGAATTTGTACGTATGGCTTTTGCTGAAGTTGGCGTAGAATTAGAATTTAAAGGTGAAGGCGTTGATGAAAAAGGATATGTAAAAGCATGTACCAATCCAGAATTCCAAATTGAAATAGGAAAAGAAGTATTGGCCGTAGATCCTAAATATTTTAGACCTACAGAAGTAGATTTATTAATTGGTGATGCTACAAAAGCAAATACCAAATTAGGGTGGATTCCTGAGTATGATTTACAAGATTTGGTAAAAGATATGATGAAGAACGATGTGAAATTAATGCAGAAAGATCAGTTCTTAAAAGAAGGTGGTTACAACACCTTTAACTACTTCGAATAAATCTAATTTTTAGTTCAAAATACAGCACCAATGCCTTTAGCACAACTTAGGTATTGGTGCTAAATAATAAAGTTTCATCTCAGTTTAACGAATACACATGGAGAAAGACGCAAAAATATACATAGCTGGTCATAGAGGTTTAGTGGGTAGTGCCATTATAAAAAACTTAGAAGCTAGAGGGTATACCAATTTTATTACCCGCACTCATAAAGAATTAGACCTTACAGACAGCACTGCGGTACAAACATTTTTTGCTACAGAAAAACCAGAATATGTGTTTTTGGCTGCTGCTAAAGTTGGTGGTATTGTTGCCAATAATACTTACCGAGCAGATTTCATCTATGCCAACTTAATGATACAGAATAATGTGATTCATCAAAGTTATGTGCACGATGTTAAAAAATTAATGTTTTTAGGGAGTACGTGTATCTACCCAAAAAACTGTCCGCAACCCATGAAAGAGGACTATCTCTTAACAGATACCCTAGAGTACACTAATGAGCCCTATGCTATTGCTAAAATTGCAGGGATTAAAATGTGTGAGAGTTACAACCTGCAGTATGACCGTAACTTTATTTCGGTAATGCCTACCAATTTATACGGTCCTAATGACAATTTCGATTTAGAGAAATCGCATGTATTACCAGCATTAATTCGTAAAATGCATTTGGGTAAAGCTTTAGAAAATCAAGATTGGAATACGCTACGCAAAGATTTAAACAAGCTTCCTATTGAAGGAATCAATGGGGCGTCTATGGATGAAGACATCTACTCTATCCTAGATAAATACGGCATTCAGAAAAAAGGAGACACTGTACATTTAGAAATTTGGGGTTCTGGTAAACCTATGCGCGAATTTCTATGGAGTGAAGATATGGCAGATGCTTGTGTGTTCTTAATGGAAGAACGCGATTTTAAAGATTGTTACGATACAAAAGCCAAAGAGATTAGAAATACTCATATTAATATTGGTACAGGGGTAGATATTTCTATCAAAGATTTAGCAAAATTAGTTAAAGAGACTATTGGGTTTAAAGGGAAATTATATTTCAATGCGGATAAACCTGATGGAACCATGAAAAAATTAACCGATCCGTCTAAACTTCACGGCTTAGGATGGAAACATAAGATAGAATTGCAAGAAGGTGTGCAAAAAGTGTATGACTGGTACTTGAAGCAAGCATAAAAAACTCTATTTATTTAAAAAAATAGAAGCGCAATAGCCTTTTATGCACTGAGACATATTTTCAATAATAAAACAATAAGTAGACTTTTGAAGGGATTTCAAGTATAAATCGGAATTAAAATTTTATTGGAACTCATTGATTGGCATCTTTCATTTGTTAAATTTTCAAGAATAATTTGGTCTACCTGCATTTTAAGCTATACAATATCTCACATAAAAATATTTACAAGACTGATTAGAATAAACCTTAATTATAAACATTGAATAAAATAAACTTTAATATGAAAGACCGTAATTATGGTATTGATATTTTAAAATTTATTGCGGCAATAATGATAACTAACAGCCATTATATACCGCTTTATGAGAATCACAACATTAGTTTTGCAACATTGGGTGTTCATGGCAACGCGTTATTCTTTTTTGTTTCTGGGTTTTTCTTAACAAACATTGAGAATAAAGACGGTAAATACGTGAGGTTTGATTATTGGATTAAGAAAAAAATAATACGGTTATGGCCTACACTTATAGTCTTTTTTGTCTTTGCTAACTTAATATTTGCTAAAAATATTAATTGGTATGATTTTTTGTTGGCAGGTGAATATTGGTTTGTTAGATGCTTTATTATTAGTTTTTCAATAATATATTTTATAATTAAATATTTTAAAAAATACACAAAACAGATTTTAGCAATTACTATTATACTCACCGCAATTTTAATTTTAATATTACCCAAACAAAACGGGAGTATTTATCATTCATTCCACTATATCTGTTATTTCAGTTCAATGATGTTAGGAGTCAATATAAGCCTGTATAAAGAAAGGATAATTACTAAAAACTTGTTTGTTGATTTTATACTTTGCGCGGTATCTTTTCTTATGTATTTTGTTATAATGATTTTTGGAAAAGGAAAAACAGATAATTGGTATTACATACAATTACTTGCTGCACTTCCGCTATTGTCTTTTCTTTATTATTCTTACAAAGTTGTAAGCTATAAATGGTGTAGTAAATTAGCCAGCTATAAAATCTGGCCGTTTATATTTTTCGTATCCTCTTTAACGTATGAAATTTACATTGTGCAATTTAGTGTGATTACTGATGCCTATAATAAATGGTATCCGTTAAATACCATAATTGTTTTTGGGCTCATACTTTCTGTAGCCTATATTTTAAGAGTTTTAACAAATATATTTTTACAATTGTTTTCAAGTAAAGATTGGAATTTTAAACAATTGATTCGTTTATAATTTAAAAGTGTGTTTCAACGCAAAATATAATTTAAAATTTCATTAACATATAAAGGGGACTAAAACAATTTGATTGAAATTATCAAAGCCCTATTAACTATAATAATTAAAATAAATAAAGATTGGATCAAGCAAAACGCGTAGCAAAAAATACTGGATTTTTATATGCCAAGATGTTAATATCTATGGTAATTTCCTTATACGCCACTAGGTTAGTTTTAAATGCTTTGGGGATTGTTGATTATGGTATATTCAATTTGGTTGGTGGCGTAATAGCCATGTTATCTTTTTTGAATGCCTCCATGACAGTGTCTTCACAACGTTATTTTTCAGTAGAGTTGGGTAAAAATAATTCGTCACGATTAAAAGATATTTTTAAATCAAGTACTTATTTGCATCTCCTAATTGGCTTTGTTGTTGTTTTAATCCTTGAAATTTTAGGAGTTTTCATTTTTGACGGATTTTTAAATATTCCATCCGATAGAATTACCACTGCAAAATGGGTATACCAATTTATGATTTTTAGTGCATTTTTTACAATGAATTCAGTGCCCTTTGATGCTGTTATAAATTCTCACGAGAACATGTTATTTGATGCAATTGTAGGTATTTTTGAATCTTTCTTAAAACTTGGCATTGCAATTTGGTTAATTTATTATGATGCGGATAGGCTTTTGCTTTACGCAATATTAGTGGCTAGTCTAACCATCTTTATTCGGATTGTAAAAAGTGTTTATTGTATCAGAAAATATCCAGAATGTAAAATTGATTTTAAAGAGAATTTGGATAAACCTCTATTTAATGAGATGCTGAACTTTGCAAGTTGGAATTTGATCGGTTCTTTAGCTGGTATTGGAAGAAATCAAGGCTTAGCATTGATTTTAAACTTATTTTTTGGGGCAGTTGTTAATGCCGCCTATGGGGTAGCAAATCAAGTGGCAGGACAGTTAAATGCTTTTTCATCTATGATGTTAAAAGCGGTGAACCCACAAATAATGAAGAGCGAAGGTGCAAGTGACCGATTCAGAATGTTACGTATTGCAATGACCTCAAGTAAATTAAGTTTTCTCTTATTAGCACTATTTGCCATACCATGTATTTTCGAGATGAATAATATATTAACCTTATGGCTAAAAGAAGTCCCAGAGTATACTGTTATTTTTTGTAACCTGATTTTAATTGCCGCTATGACAAATCAATTAACAATAGGTCTCGCTTCCGCTTTGCAGGCAACAGGTAAAATAAAACTGTATCAGACAGTGGTTGGTTTATTACTACTTGTGAATTTACCCATAGCCTACTTTCTTTTAAAAATGGGTTTTCCTGCATATTCGGCACTAATAAGTTATATCGCGATTGAGGCTTTAGCTTGTTGTTTTCGAATAATGTTTCTGAAAAATATAGCTGGGTTATCTATAAAGCACTATTTAGACCGGGTCTTATTTCGAATAATATTACCAGTCTTATTTTCAGTGATTGCATGCTATTTTATTACCACAATGGTTCAAATGTCTTTACGTTTTTTGGTTACGGGAGTAGTTTCGGCATTAGTGTTATTTACATCAATATATTTCTTTGGATTGTATAAAGAAGAAAAACAAATTGTGGCTTCATTAGTAAGTTTTGTAAAAGGTAAAATAAAAAATTAAACGTTCTAAAAAATAACTAAATGAAAACAATAGGTATTTTAACTTTACCGCTTCACAATAATTTTGGAGGAATTCTGCAGTCGTATGCTTTACAGTCTTTTTTGACGAAAAAGGGGCATAACGTTATACTGATAGATAGGCAGTATGATGACAACCTTTTGCTTAATTTAAAATATGCGATCAAGCGACTTAGTGATAAAACTAAGTTTAAGAGTAAGAAACAAAAAGAACTTATTAATGCAAATCCAACTCAATTTATTCATACGTACATGCAACCAAAAACTGCACGAATTACTTCTGAAAAACAACTAAAGCAAGTGATTGGTGTTACTGACTTTGACGCTGTTATCGTGGGTAGTGATCAAGTTTGGCGGTTAGAGTATTCAGATAGTATTAAGTATAATTTATTTCTAGATTTTATTAAAAATCCGAAAACAAAAAAGATGTCTTACGCAGCATCCTTCGGAGTAGATAATTGGAAACATCCCGTAGATGTAACAACGAAGGTAAAGACCTTATTGAAATCATTTGATGAAATTTCGGTAAGAGAAGACTCTGGCGTGATGATTTGTGAAAATGTATTTGATGTTGATGCAATACAACACGTAGACCCTACCATGTTACTTCAAAAGGAAGATTATATTACCCTGGTTGAAAAAGAAAATGAACCAAAAAGTCCTGGCGACATACTAGTTTACATGTTAGACGTAACTGGTGATCGTCAGGAAGTAATTAGTGCTATTGAAAAAGAGCTGCACGGTAAAGCATTCATGGCCAATAAAAAATCTTCTAATTTAGACTATGACCTTAAAGATGCAATATACCCAACAATTACAAGTTGGCTAAAAGGGTTTATGGATGCGAAGTACGTAGTAGTAGATTCGTTTCATGGCTGTGTTTTTTCCATATTGTTTAATAAACCGTTTGTTGCTTATGGTAATAAGGAAAGAGGGTTAACAAGATTTACATCTATGCTGAAATTATTTGGTTTAGAAGGAAGATTAATTTTAGATAAAAAAGAACTTACAAAAGACTTGATTCATGCACCTATAGATTGGCCTGCAGTAAATACTAAGTTAGCAGCGTTGCGCTCAGTATCTGAAAAGTATCTCAATAATGTCAATAAAGACAAGAAAACGCGATAAAGTATAAATAATTTAGCATACCAAAAGTCATGATCAGTGTCGTAATTCCACTATATAATAAAGCACATACCATAACAAGAACCTTGTCAACGGTACTTGAACAAACTTTTTCTGAATTCGAAATTGTTATTATTAATGACGGTAGTACTGACAAGGGTACTGATGTAATATCGAATTACACTAATGATAAGCGTGTACGCATAATAGATCAAGTAAATCAAGGGGTAAGTGTTGCCCGTAATCAAGGGGTTTTACATGCTAAATATGAATATATTGCTTTCTTAGATGGTGATGATGAGTGGTTGCCCACTTATTTAGAAACCATGTATGCTGCAATTACTGAATTTCCCAATGCCGGTTTTATTTGTTGTGCGGGTAAAGTGAGATCTGGTGGTAGAGATTATCTTAGATTAGCTGATAAATATAGTGATCAAATAGTTGAAATAGATTTTTTTCAAAATCCACATGTATTTTTGCACTCGAGTGCTACCGTGGTAACTAAAACTATTTTTAATACTACTTCTGGTTTTCCAGTAGGGATGAAACAGAATGAAGATTATGCGCTTTTTTTCTTGTTAGGTTTATTAAGCACGGTTGTTTACTGTGGTTATCCCTTGAGTATTTATGTTGGTGATGTGCAAGGGCAGGCTACTACTGCCACCTTTGAAGAGGTAATGTCTGATATCATAAAACGATATAATTTAGTTTTCAAAGCGTACAATAGTCAAAGTAAAAGTAATAAGAGTTTTGTAATCTTTATGAAATATGAATTAAGACACACCTTTTTAATACTTATCAATCAAAATAAATATAATTTATTACAGAAATTTATTGATGGTTTAGATCAAGGAATAATTACTCAATTTTCTGGTTTAGAGAGATATTTTTTTAAAAACGAATATTTAAAACCTTTAGCTAAAGCACTAATTTATAGTAGTAAATTAAGATGGCGTTTAAGAAAATATCCAAGAATCAAATATTAACAAATACGAATACATATTTTTTTATATATAAAAAAATATGTATTTAAAAGGTCATAACAATATTACGTCAATGAAAGCAATTTTAAAATTATTAAAAAAAGGGCATAAAACACTTTTCCCCAATGCGCATGTAGAGGGTAGAAACTGGAAAATGTTCTCACATAAAGAGTATGCAAACCAATTGGTTTATGAAGCTTTAATGGCAGATAAACCTTGTATGATTGCGCGTTTTGGATCTACTGAGTTAACGACATTAACTAATTATATTGGAATCAGAATAAACAATCAGAATAAACAAGATTTTATCACAGGCAAAAGTTTAAAATGGTGGTGGGAACCAGCAATATTAAAACAAATGCAAGTGTGGAGTGGTTTCTTCCCTCCTACGCAAGAAAAAATAGAAGCATTTTGTGATCTGATGCTACATGATACACCACAAGTGGATATCTTGGGCTCTTGGCTAACGGAAGAACAGAATGTTGCGCAGGGTTTAGTAAATGCTAAAAGAGTAATATTAGAAGATTTAGAACCTTTTTTCACCAAAAATCCGTGGACAAAAGCTCTAGCAGGTAAAAAGGTATTAGTGGTACACCCTTTTGCAGAAACAATTGAAAAACAATATCTAAAAAGAGAACTGCTTTTTGATAATGGCTTACTTCCAGAATTTGAATTGAAAACAATCAAAGCGGTACAAAGTGTTGCAGGAGTAGAAACTGAATTCGAAGATTGGTTTGATGCTCTGAACCACATGAAATTGCAAATTGATGCTACTGCTTATGATATTTGTATAATTGGCTGTGGTGCTTATGGTTTCCCTTTAGCTGCACATGTTAAGCGTAGCGGTAAAAAAGCTGTACATATGGCCGGAGCTACACAACTGTTGTTTGGTATTAAAGGGAAGCGGTGGGAAAACTATGTGGTATGGCCTTACATGAACTTATTTAATGAACATTGGGTACGTCCAGGTGAAAACGAAAAACCTAAAAATGCCAATGCCGTAGAAGGGGCTTGTTATTGGTAAATGGTATCTATATGACGTTTATTAAAAAAATTGCGCGTTTAATGTTGTTCCCTGTCGGATTGCTGAAGGGCTTATTTGTTTTGGCAAATAAAAATGCTCGAGATATACAAAATACGAAGCGTTTTTCTAATTCTAAGATTGAAAATGGGGCTTGTTTCAATGATGATGTATGTATAGGTGAAAATTCTAGAGTTTGTGAAAATGTAGTTATCAATCATGCCTCGATTGGCACATTTACTTATATTAATTACGGAAGTTTAATACAACACGCAGAAATAGGAAATTTTTGTTCTATTTCGCATGGTGTGCGCATCGGTTTAGGTGCACACCCAACAAATTTAATTTCTACCTCTCCATTGTTTTACAAGGTTCAAAATGCCTTCAATTATAAATTAATTGACAAAGATGTAGAATTTAAACAAAACCAAAAAATCACTATTGGACATGATGTATGGATTGGTGCGGAATCATTAATAATGGATGGAGTAACTATTGGTCATGGAGTGGTAGTAGCCGCAGGTGCAGTAGTCACTAAAAATGTACCAGCTTATGCCATTGTAGGTGGTGTTCCTGCAAAAATTATTCGTTATAGATTCAATAACGAAAAAATAAATATGTTATTAAATTCAGAATGGTGGAACATGGATTTAAAAGACATTGTTACTTTTATGATGGCAAATAGATAATGTTTTAATTAAAATATATCAATTTTTCATCATTAAAGTTACCTGCTAAAAGGAAAGTAAAACTTCAGTAAGAATAAATTAACAACTACTATGATAAAGACTATCGCATCTGTATTAAATAAATTGTTGCTACATTCTAGAAATGATTGGAAAGATATTTATTCTGGTATTTTTTTACTCGTGCGTATTCTTAAAGAGGAAAATAATACCATAAAAATTACTGGCGCTAAAACATCTAAAAGTATATTTCAGATTACAGGCACGGGCAATAGTATAATATCAGAAGCTGAGCTGATTGAAGAATCTCAAATTGTAATCAATGGACAAAATAATTCACTCAAGATTGCTAAAGGTGTAAAATTGCGAAAAGCAAATATTATTATTAGAGGCTCTAATTGTCATATTACAATAGGCAGTGGAACAACTTTTGGCGGTGTTAGAATGGTAAATGTTGGTACTGACAACTTGGTAGAAATAGGAGAAAATTGTTTGTTTTCTGATCAAATTGAAATTTGGGCTAGTGACACTCATAGCATATTTAACGAGGATAATCAAAAAATTAATAAAGAACAACCCGTGTTCATTGGGGATAATGTCTGGGTAGGTAGTCGCGTAATTATTTTGAAAGGGATTGAAATAAGTGATGGCGCCATTATAGGAATGGGAACAATTGTTTCAAGAAACATTCCATCGAAAACTATTTCAGTAGGTATTCCAAATAAAGTGATCAAAGAAAATGTCCGTTGGACCAATGAATACTAATATTTCATAAGTATAGAATTATGCGTGTACTACACATTTTTAACGAATTAAAATTTTCTGGCGCGGAAATTATGTATGCAAACGCTGCGCCTTTATTTCAGGCTAGAGGTGTGGAAATGCTAGCATTAAGCACAGGTGAGAAAGTTGGTGATTTTCTTCCTAGATTCAAAACTGAAGCTATTGAAGTTCATTATATGAAACTTCCTATTAACACATATAATCCTATATTCTTAATACGTTATTTTATAAAAGTTTATAAATTTATTAAAACCTACAAAATAGATGTAATTCATATACATCGTTCAAAACATTTTTGGTTTTTTTCATTAGTCGGTTATTTATCAGGAAAAAGAGTAGTACGTACCGTACATAATGTTTTTAAGCACAGAAGTTGGACTTGGATTAAAGGGTTCTTAGAAAGATTTACTGCATCTAAAATTTTTAAAGTAAAGTTTCAAACCATAGGAAAAAGTGTTTACGAGAATGAATTAAATTATTATAAAAATGACTCCATAGTTGTTAATAATTGGTATGACAGTACTAAATTTTTTCCCATTCAAGATGAAATAGAAAAACAACGTTACCGCGAAATTTTAGAAATACCCAAAGATTCTTTTGTAATTATTTCAACGGGGGGATGTAGCCATGTAAAGAATCATCATGATGTAATAAAAGCACTGGCTATACTAAATAAAAATCTTGAGTGCATCTATTTGCATTTAGGACAAGGACATACAGAAGAAGAAGAACATAGTTTAGCTAGAGAATTAAATGTATTCGATAAAATTCAATTTTTAGGCAATCGGCCTAACGTTAGAGATTATTTGATAGCCTCAGATGTCTATGTGATGCCCTCACAATTTGAGGGCTTAAGCATCGCGGCTATTGAAGCTATGGCAAGTGGAATACCCTCAGTATTATATAATGCCCCAGGCTTGCGGGACTTAATTGTAAATAATGATAATGGTTTTTTAATTGAACCTAGTTATGAGGAATTAGCAAGAGCAGTAATTAAATTGTACGAGGATAAAAAACTTAACGCACTCATGGGTAAGAATGCCAACAAATATGTTGAACAGTATTTTTCTGTAGAAAAAGGCGTTGAAGGTATTATGAAATTATATAATTAATTCAAGTTTAGTTTTATAATGCAAAAAGAAAATAGGAAATATCTAACCATTATAATGTTCTTAATTGCGGTTCAGACCATTTCTCCATGGACTTTTGTACCAGTAGGTACAACAGTCATTTGGTGGGCCATGAATACTATCGCTTTAATTGCTATTCTTCTAATTAAAAATCAATTTTACGACACCTCTAATAATCGCAATGCTACAATCGTATTTGTATATTTAACATGGAACATCAGCTCTATCGTTCGTGGTTGTTTTGTTGCTGAAAACTATTGGGAATGGAAAAATTTAGTAACCATGGGTTTTGTACTCTTATTACCATTAACGATTTATATTAGCACCAACCGTCAAATGGTACAAAATATTTTTAATACGTATATGAAATACATTTTGCCAGCGTTTTTTCTTTTTGCTGTTTTAATGAGTAGAGGTGCCTACGGTGTATACCTTATCCCAATAAGTTTTACACTACTATTTTTACCTTTACTTACCAAAAAATGGAGAATAGCCATGTTGTGTTTTGCTATATTAGGAATAACGGCAAGTTTTGCGGCACGTAGTAATGTCATCAAATTTATTGTGCCTTTCGCCTTTGGCTTGTTGTATTACTTGCGCCCATTTGTGGAAAAACAAATTCTAGGTTTGGGTCGTATTTTGTTACTAGGTTTACCGATTGTCCTATTTATTCTAGGGCTTACAGGTCAATTTAATGTTTTTAAAATCAGTGATTACGTAAAGGGTGAGTATTCAACACAAAGTAGTAGTGGCGAAGAAGAAGATTTGACAGCGGATACTAGAACGGGTTTATATATTGAGGTAATCGCTTCTTCAATTATAAATGATTATGTTTGGTGGGGTAGAACTCCTGCGCGCGGTAATGATTCCGTCTTGTTTGGTGCTGAAATAGAAGCACAAACAGGAACAGGAAAATTTGAACGTTATGCTAACGAAGTATCCATCTTAAATGTGTTTACCTGGACAGGCCTTGTTGGTGTATTCTTATATTTTTTAGTCTTTTTAAGAGCCTCTTATTTGGCTTTATATACATCTAAAAGTTGGTATATGAAAATATTATCCATATATGTCTGCTTCCGTTGGACCTATGGTTGGGTAGAAGATTTTAGTCGTTTTGATCTTTCCTATATTTTCTTGTGGATTATAATAGGCATGTGTTATTCGTCCTCATTTAGAAATATGACCGATGGGGAATTTAAATATTGGGTACGCGGTATTTTTGATATCCGCTACCGTAAAGCAACCCTTAAAAGGGTGCGTGTTATTAAACAATCTTAATTTTTATGTATAAAATAGCGGTATTACTTACCTGTTTTAATAGGGTAGATAAAACCTTGGCTTGTCTGGAGAATTTATTCGCTTCTGTTCCAGATAATATGGTGCTAAAGGTTTTTTTAGTAGACGATGGGTCTACCGATGGAACAGGAGTTAGCGTTCGTGAAAAATTTCCACAAGTACAGGTTATTCAAGGTACAGGCAGTTTGTACTGGAACAGAGGAATGCATTTAGCCTGGGATACGGCAGCGAATACCGATGAATTTGACTATTACATCTTATTAAATGATGACACCTTCTTATATCCAAACGCACTAGAAGAAGTTTTAACGTGTGCGATCGAGAAGGATAATAATGTAGTAGTTTGTGCTGCTTTCTGTAGCGAAGAAACCAAAAAATTCACCTATGGAGGTCAAACGAAAAAAGGGGAGCCCGTAATACCTAATGGCACCATTCAAGAATGCCATAGCATTAATGGTAACTGCTTGTTAGTCCCTAAAAAAGTGCACGATAGTGTCGGCAACTTAGATCCTATTTTTCCGCATGCCATTGGCGATTTTGATTATGGCCAACGCGCTATGGCTAACGGCTTTAAACTAATAACCACTAAACGCTATTTAGGCACTTGTGAAAGTAATGACTATTTACCCAAATGGTGTTACAGCAATGTACCCTTTAAAGAAAGACTTAAAGCCTTGTACTCCCCTTTAGGCAATAGCCACCCTAAATATTATTTTATTTATATAAAAAGACATTTTGGTTTAGGCTTAGCCTTAAAACATATGCTATCTATTCACCTCAGACTTTTAATACCTAATTTATGGAAACAGTAGACAACACTATTTTCCAAATAGACAATCCTAAAGTAAAAGCTACTTACACCAATACTGATAATTTCAAAGTGAAATTACATGAAGGAGAGAATGTGCAAAAAGACCTGTGTATACTGTATTTTAGTAGTAATGAATTATATTACCCAAATACGGCTAAAGCTTTTGAAAATAGTATTTTGGTAAAGGATAAATTTGAATGGCAACGTAATTTTCTAAGAATCGCACACAAGCATATTTTTATTCGCGATATTCAAAAGCAATGGTATATAGAAGGTATTAGTGCAACCAATAACACCCCAGATAAACTATTTGAATTATTTCAAGAATTGACTAAAGGTTTTAGGGTCTATACTATTGGTAGTTCTGCGGGAGGTTTTGCAGCAATGCTTTATGGTGGATTATTAAAAGCGGAACGTGTATATGCCTTTAATGCTCAGTTAAATTTAAATTTAATCGTGCAAAACTCGAACCCTATTACAGACCCTTTATTGTATAAATATAAAGATACAGAGCGCGCCAAATATTATTTAATTGACAACTTTATAAATAAGGGAACCGATTATTTTTATTTTCAATCCAGTAAATCTTCGTTCGACATTAATCAGTATGCAGGCTTTCACAAAAAAGAAGAAATTTTAAGAGTACCCTTTAAAACTGCTAACCATGGCTTCCCTTTTTTAAGACATAATTTAGGTCATGTTTTAAAATTAGATAAAGAACAGTTAATCGCACTTTCTAAGAAAGAATACCATCCTTTTCTTTTTTCCGTAAGCATTGATGGTTGGTTAAAAACAATCAATACTGTAGGTGTAACGGTCATAAATCGATTTAAAAAGAAGTTGATAGAGAAAAAAGCAAGGTATTAATAAAAGTAAGTAAATTTAGGTAAGAATTCTCATGGTAAATAAGAAAGTTATTTTGTCTGCATACTCCTGTGATCCTTCAAAAGGGTCTGAACCTGGTAATGGTTTTAATTGGGCAGATCAATTGAGTAAATATGGGCATCAGGTTTATTGCATTACCACAAGTAAGGGTAAAGAAGCCATAGAAGAAGCGAGGAAAAACAATCCTAACTTAGAGGTTGCCTATGTTGATTTGCCTTTCGGCTTAGATAAAATGTACTACTGGACCCAACTGGGCATGTACATGCATTATTTAACATGGCAATGGTTGGCGTACAGACATGCGAAACAGGCCCATAAAAAAATGAATTTTGATTTAACACATCATGTCACTTGGGGAAGTTTACAACAAGGTTCGTTTATGTACAAATTACCGATACCATTTATTTTTGGCCCCGCTGGTGGGGGTCAAAAAGCTCCTGAGGCCTTTAAACATTATTTTAATCAACACTGGACTACTGAAATAAAAAGAGAAAAAATAAGTGTATTACTACAAAAATTGAACCCTGCGTGTAAAGCGATGATAAGGCGAGCCAAAATTGTGTTGGCTACCAATTTAGATACATTGAATATGGCCAAGGCTATGGGTGCTAAAAATGTTGAACACATTTTAGATGCTGCTTTACCAAGTACATTTTTCGAAGACACGGAAATGCCAACTAGGAATAATAAAACAGAATTAAAGTTACTTTGGGTTGGTCGTTTTTTACCTCGCAAAGGTATTTTATTAGTACTTGAAGTAATGAATGAGCTTAAAAAACATCCGAATATCACCTTGACCGTTGTAGGCGATGGAGAAATGAGAGACGCATTTTTAACTAAGTGCAAAGAGTATGAATTAGAGAATCAAATAAATTGGGTAGGTAAAGTACCTTTTGCTCAGGTAAAATCTTACTACGCAAGTCATGACGCCTTTTTCTTTACTTCATTGCGAGATTCTTCGCCAGCTCAACTCATTGAAGCCATGGCATTTGGCTTGCCTATAATTACCTTAGACCTTCATGGACAAAGTTTAATGGTAAATTCTGACAAGGGTATTAAGGTAAGTGTTCAAAAACCAGAAAAAACTATTGAAGAATTAACCAACTTCATAGTTAAACTAGATCACAATAGAGATGAATTATTAAGATTGTCTGAAAATGCTTATTTATACGCAAAAGACCAGACATGGCCAAAGAAAATAAAACTTGTCTCCGAACGGTTTTACCAATGATAAATAACGGGCAATCAATTTCAACAATCTCCCTCCAGTAAAATTGATCCTCTCGTAAATTCATTTTGAACCAAATATTAACCAAATTAATTACACATGTACCAAACATGTGTAATCAAAAGTATGAGTTTAAAAAATTTAAAATTTAGAAGACAGTTTTTATTGTCCCCTAAAGCATGTCCTGAACTGGACTATTGGAACAACCATGAATTGGGCAAACACCATTTGCACGTACACCCTGATTGTTTACAAACCTCAGCGACCAATACTAATAAAAAAGGCGTCTTGCTTGGCCATGTTTTGGATCCCCGAAAACCAGAATTATCACCTAATGACATTCTAGAAATACTACTGCAACAAACTGATAAAAATGGTATTGCAAAAGTGTTATATGGCTTAGTCGGTAGGTTTGTACTCATCATAGAGGAAGAAAATAATTTCACTTTTTTTAACGATGCCTGTGGTCTAAAATCATTTTTTTATACCCAGCAGAAAAATGAATTTTATGCAGCATCACAACCCTTGCTTTTAAAACTCGTTACAGAAAATGTAATTGTTAAGGGGGAGCGCTTTGATAGCTATCGTAATTCTGATTATGTAAAAAGCAGTAAAGAAAACTGGTTCCCTAGTGGTACCTCGCTATATCCAGATGTCTATCATTTAGTAGCCAATCATTATTTAAAAAGTGAAACCCTAAAACAAACTAGGTACTGGCCTGTTAAAAAATTAGAAATTGACAATTACGAGGAAGCCAGACAAAAATTTGCAGAACTTTTAAAACTTACGGTAGAAACCGGTAGTAGAAAATATAATCTAGGACTAGGCTTAACTAGTGGATTTGATAGTAGAATATTATTAAGTGCCAGTAAAAAAGTAACAGAAAACATGCTTTTTTACACCTTGCAGTATAGAAATTTAGACCAGCACTCCAATGATATCAGGATTCCGATATCCTTATCAAAAAAAACAGGCTTCTCACATGAAGTAATGGACTGTAGGTTACAGACTACCAACCAGTTTAAAAAAATATACCTTGCTAATTCTGACATGGCACACTTGAATGATTGGGGTCATATCGCCTATGGTATTTCACAAAACTTACCAGAAGGAACCATGTCTGTAAAAGGGAGTTGTTCCGAAACAGGAAGATGTTTCTTTTATAAAAATGGCATTCATCCAGAATTGAAGTCTAGCCAAGACATCATGAGTATTAATCCTAAATGGAAGGGGATACCGTTTATAGAAAACCAAATTGCAGCTTGGTATGACGAGGTTAAAGATCCTAATACCAATAAAGGCTATAACATTTTAGACTTGTTTCATTGGGAAGTAAGCACTGGCAGTTGGCAAACACAGAGCCAGTTAGAATGGGATATTGTACACGACACTTTTACCCCATTTAACAATCGGGAGTTATTAGACCTCATGCTTCATATTGACACCAAGTACCGATCAAAACCAGATTACACTTTGTATAAAGACACTATGAAAACCTTATGGCCAGAAGTATTACTAGAACCTATAAACCCCGAAACACCCAAAGTAAAATTAAAATATAAATTCAAGAGTATATTGGCCAAATTAGGCTTTGAAAAGTACAACCGATAAATATAAGTACCCCTTAACACAACATTCTTTTTAAAAAAAAGAATAGAACCCTAATTTTATTTAGATGATTAAACCCGCTCCAATACTCCTATTTACCTATAAGAGGCTAGATGCTTTAAAAAACACTATTGATGCTTTAAAGAAAAATGAATTAGCCTCAGATTCAGATTTATTCATATTTTCAGACGGGCCAAAACAAGAAAAGGATAAAAAGATTATAGAAGATATAAGGGTGTATTTAAAAACTATTGATGGTTTTAAATCGGTAACTATTAGTGCTTCCCCTACCAACAAAGGGTTAGCAAATTCCATAATTGGTGGTGTAAGCAGGGTAATGGAACAATCCGAAACCGTAATTGTTTTAGAAGATGACTTGCTCACTACACCAAATTTTTTGACTTATATGAACCAAGCCTTATCAAAATATACCACCGAAGAAAAGATATTTTCCATTTCTGGGTATTCCTTTGATTTGCGTATTAAAGATCAAAACCCAAACACGACTTATTTACTAAACCGCGGTTGGTCTTGGGGTTGGGCCACATGGCGCGATCGCTGGGAGAAAGTAGATTGGGACGTAGCTTCTTATGCTGAATTTTCAGAAAACAAAAAAGAACGTAAAGAATTTGCCAAAGGAGGTTCTGATTTAAATGCGATGTTAGACAAACAGATGACAGGCAAGTTAGATTCTTGGGCCATACGCTGGTTCTACCATCAATTTAAAATAGGAGGCTTAACATTATATCCCTTAGGCTCAAAAATATACAATGATGGTTTTGATGAATTTGCGACACATACCAATGGATCAGAAAAAAGATACCTCCCCTATTTAGATAAAGAACACAGCTTGAATTTTGATTTTCCTGAGACTGTAAGTATAAGTCACGAATACCAAAAAAAATTTCAATCTAAAATGGGCCTTATGGCGCGCATTAGATCTAAAATTGAAACCCTTCTTAAATAAGTAAAATCATGATAAAAGATGCTGTTCGAAAATTACGGTTTTATTACCTCCAAAAAGTAAAATGGAAGAAGTACACCATTGGTGAAAATTTCTACGCAGGAATGCGCGTGCATCTTTGGGCTAAAAATTCATTAGTCATTGGAAAAAATTTCTATATCGGAAGGGATTCACAAATAGAAACAGACTGTAGTATTGGTGATAATGTAATATTTGGTAATAAAGTGGCCATTGTAGGTAAATATGATCATCATTATCAGCAAATTGGGGTTCCTATACGTATGGCTTCAAGAATAAGAGATGATGCTTATAATTGGAAAGGACTAACCAGTAAAACCATCATCGAAGATGATGTTTGGATAGGCTATGGTGCTATTATTATGAGCGGAGTAATCCTTAAAAAAGGTTCTATAATTGCTGCAGGTGCCGTAGTCACTAAAGATACTGAGCCTTATAGCATCTTTGGAGGCAACCCTGCTAAAAAAATATGCTCCCGTTTTGATACGGATGAGGATTTAAAAAAACATATAACATTAGAGAACGATTTTTTAAACCAAAATCGTTCGTATACAGGTGTTCAAGGAATTCCTGTTCAAAAATAATTACTAGTCCAAGGGTCGCATCCTCAATGTCCCAAACCCATTAAAATGCGAACCTATTTACTTTTTTTGATTTCCAAATTAACCATTTTAGTAACTCATAAAAACCAAATTTATGAATACATTTTCAACCACATCCTGTTTAGGATACCGCGTGTTTACCGATCATCTTGATCATTTACCCAAAACAAAAAATACGGTAATTAATACCATCAATCAGTACTCGTACTGTATGGCAAAAAAGGATGCCCTATTTAAAAAAACATTGCATGCCTCAGATGTGCTTTTACCGGATGGTATCGGTATTACTTTTGCAGCCAAGTTTTTATATGGAAAAAAAATAAAGAAAATTGCAGGTGCAGATTTACATGCTTATTTTCTAAATTCCTTAGAAAAAAAAGGAGGTTCTTGTTTTTATTTAGGCGCTTCTCCAGAAACCTTAGAGAAGATAAAAATTAAAATGCAACAGGAATATCCAAATATTAAGGTTGGGGCATATTCTCCGCCATTTAAGAAAACATTTTCCACGGTAGATAATGCTCAAATGATTACAGCAGTAAATAATTTTAATCCCGATGTACTCTTTATTGGTATGACAGCTCCAAAACAAGAAAAATGGAGTTTTGACCATAAAGACGCCTTAAACACTGGGTATATTTGTGCCATAGGTGCTGTATTTGATTTTTATGCAGGCACCGTTGCCCGGCCCAGTGAAGTTTGGCAAAAATTAGGGCTAGAATGGTTGGGCAGATTAATTAAAGAACCCAGAAGAATGTGGACCCGATATGTCACTCATGGTTTTATATATTTAGGCTACCTACTCCAAGCGAAACTTAAAGGCCCAGAACTTGAAACAGAAGCAAAAAATGCTCCTAAGACAGAAACTAAGGCTAAAATTAAGACTGCAATTGAAATTGAAGTTGAAAACTAAAACACTATTACCGCCTTATCATTACTACTTAAAAAATACGGTATGTATTTTTCTCCACTAAAAAAATAATTTTTAAATACAGAGCATAGCAAAAAAATTAATGAAGAAGTCATATTTTGTCATTCCATTATCGTTTGTATTTCATATTATCTCCCTGAACCTTATCCTGTTCTTATCAGTACCAAAGGTCTACGATCATGGGTATAGTATATTGTATTACAATATCTCTTGGTTGATTGTTACTTATAGTATTGATTTTTATCCCACTGCACGAAGAGAAGGTTTTGGCACCAATTTAAAGAACTTTATCATTCTTTTTATCTTGTTTGGTTTGGTCTATTTTACCTCTTTTACTTTTTTAGGAGATCAATCTTATCCGGTACCCTATTTGGTGCTTATCTATGTTCTCATTTGTCTGATGCTAACGGCCTATCGTTTGCTATTTTATTGGGCTCGAAATTTATACCGCGCTAAGGGATATAGCCAAGGGGTGAGGGTTGCCGTCATAGGAAGAGATAAAAATTTAAAAAAATTAAGACGCATTTTTGATACTCCAGAGTATGGCTATACTTATATGGGGTATTTTGACAATTCGAAATCTAAAAGTAAGACCTATTTGGGCTCTATTGAAGAATCATATAACTACATTTTCGAAAATAATGTAGAGGAAGTCTATTGTATGGCTTCGAGATTATCTAAAGATGAAATCCAAGCCTTGATGCGCATTGCAGACAATAGTTTTAAAAAAATTAAAATAGTCCCTGATAATAAAGAGTTATTTTCCAGAGCCATGTCTATTGAATTGTATGGCGAAGTACCTGTTTTAAATTTAAGAGCCTCCCCCCTAGAATTAGAATACGCCAATGTGGTAAAACGTATTTTTGATATTATGTTTTCTAGTCTCGCCATCCTATTTATACTTTCTTGGTTAACTCCATTGGTTTGGGTTTTAATGAAAATTGATTCTAAGGGACCGTTGTTTTTTAAACAAAAAAGGCATGGAGTCAATAGAAATACATTCTTATGTTATAAGTTTAGATCAATGACAAAGAATGAAGACAGTGATACGCAGATGGCGACTAAGGGAGACATGCGGATTACAAAGTTGGGCCGTATCTTACGCAAAACTAGTATTGATGAATTGCCCCAATTTTTTAATGTACTTCAAGGCAACATGAGTGTAGTAGGCCCAAGACCCCATATGCAGTTACATACAGAGCAATATGAAAAATCTGTCGATAAATATTTAGTCCGCCACTTTTTAAAACCCGGAATTACTGGGCTGGCGCAAATAAAAGGCTATCGAGGCGAGATTGTAGAAAATTCTGATATTGTAAACCGAGTACGTTATGATATCTTTTACATGGAAAAATGGTCCCTACAATTAGACTTAAGAATAATTTATTATACGGTACTTAATGCCATCCGTGGCGAAGAACGTGCCTATTAAATTCTATATTCGTCAGAAGACCTAAAGTACCCAATAAACATATAAAAAAAATAGTATATTAAACACTTATTAAATTACCCTCAATTTATGGAAAAGGAACAATACAGATATTTGCCTGTTTCGGAAGATGAAAGCACTTTAAATGTACGCGAGATTCTAAGCAAATATTTACGGTACTGGCCATGGTTTCTAATTTTATTATGCCTAAGCTTAGGAGCCGCAATCACTTACCTGAAATATGCCCCCAAAACCTTTCAGACCGTATCTAGTATTATCATTAATGATGAAGAAAATGGCAGTTCTTCAGGAGCATCTTCTTCTGGAATGCAAATAGATCTTTTAAGTGGCTTAAAAACCAATAGTATTGCCAATGAATTGGGCTTATTGCGTTCCAAACGTTTAATGTTTAATACGGCGAAAGCTTTAAATTTAAATGTGGTTTATTTAGATGATTCTGGTTTTACGGTCAATGAATTATACGACCAGACTCCTGTAATCATTCAAATGCTTCGTTTTGATGAAAAACTCTTAGAGAAGGCTATTGCCGCTGAAAACAACACGTTTAGGATCCGTAAAAAAGGAACAGAAAATTTTGAACTAATTAATGAAACCAAAAAGAGTACAAAGACCATAAAATACGATACTCCAGTTGAATTAGATTTTGCTGATTTCACTGTAAAAGCTAATAATGAAAATTCTTTGTTTTCCAGCACATGGGAAAGTGTACTGGTAACCTTTATTCCATTGAATAATGTTGCCGAAAATTATTCTAAAAAGTTAGCCGTAAACATCGTCGAGGAAAAATCTACCTTACTAGAATTAGGGCTAGAAGATAGGGTAAGCCAAAAAGCCGAAGATATTTTAAATCAACTGGTCTACGAATACAACAAGGAAGCCATTGAAGATAAAAATTTAATTGCGAAAAATACGGCTGATTTTATTGACGAACGTTTACAAATCATTAACGGGGAATTAGATTCTGTAGAATCTGGCAAGGAAAATTATAAAGAACAAAATAGACTTACTGATATTGGGGTAGAATCTTCTATGCTAATCCAAAATGTAAGTGAGTTTAATAAAGAACAGCAACAAATACAAACCCAATTAGAATTGACGCAGTCGATTTTAAGTTATGCCGATAATGATAGCTATAACTTATTCCCTTCCAATTTAGGCTTGGATAATTCTTCATCTAATGAACTTATTTCTGAATACAATGCCTTAGTCATTGAACGGAATAGGTTGGCCGCAAGTTCTACAGAACAAAACCCTGTCGTAAAAGGCATGTCAGACCAAATTAACCGATTAAAATACAATTTAAAGTCCAATCTAGAAGGTACGCGCAACAATTTAATGATTTCGCAAGATAATCTACGAAGAAAATCTGGTTCCTTAGGCTTTCAAATGTCGCAAATTCCTGGCCAAGAACGTCAGGTAAGGGGTATTGAACGACAACAGGGGATTAAAGAAGCCTTGTACTTGTACTTACTCCAAAAACGAGAAGAAAACACCTTAGCCTTATCGGTTTCTGCGCCCAAAGCAAAAATTGTTGATGAGGCCTTTAGCACACGAAATAGCATCTCCCCTAGTCCTAAAATTGTCTTAGGAGGAGCACTTATACTAGCTTTACTAATTCCTGTTGTATTTATTAGAGGCCGAGAATTGTGGAACAATAAAATAGAAAGTAGAGCCGATGTAGAAAAAGGTTCTAAAGACATTCCCATTTTAGCAGAATTGCCTAAACTCAACAAAAAAGACAATGAGTTCATTCTAAAAAATGATCGTTCGGTATTGGCAGAATCCTTTAGGATCCTCTCTGCCAACTTGCAGTATGCGATGATTAACAATATGGGCGATAATGGTGGAAAAACCATTTTTGTAACCTCTACAACTAAGGGAGAAGGAAAAACTTTTGTGGCAGTGAATCTTGCCATTACGCTCGCATTATCTGGAAAAAAAGTACTTCTAATGGGTGGGGATTTAAGAAACCCCCAATTTCATCGTTTTGACACTAATTTAAAAAAAGTGTTTGGAGTGAGCGATTATTTGGTGAATAGGAATTTAGAATTATCAGAATTGTATCGAGCTACGGACTTACATGAAAGTTTAAAAATCTTACCTTCAGGCACGATCCCTCCCAACCCAGCAGAATTATTTCAAATGGAACGCTTAGGAGCCATGTTTGAGCAATTGCAAGAAGAGTTTGATTATATCGTAGTAGATACCGCACCAGCACTACTCGTTGCGGATACTTTTTTAATCAACAGGTTTGCTTTGGTTACCTTATATGTGGTGCGTTCTGAAGTGACTAAAAAAGAAGCCTTGAAATTTGTAAATGATTCCAAAAAAACAGGGAAATTGAAAAATGTAAGTTTTGTCATTAATGACCTGAAGTTAAATAATTTCGCCTATGGCAATAAATACGGATATTCCTACGGGGACTAAGGAGCAAATAACTAAACTAAAAAAGGGTGTACTAACAATATAGTACACCCTTTTTTAGTTATTCATTAAGACAGAAAAGTTTATTAAAATATTTATGATTCAATCCTTTACCCAACCATAACTTCCTTAATTTCAAAGAGTTTTACGCGATTTATTTCTATCAGTATCCTAGTTATAGGTGTCACTTTTTGCATTAAATCTCAGAAAACCCGCTCAAAAAAGTTAAAATCAAATAAATTTAGGTATTTCAACGAATAAATATAACATTACATCCCTTAACTGGAAAAAATAAATAGTTTTGTCAAACCCAAATTAAGTTACCTATACCTACCTATTTATGATATTAAACTTGAACCCTCGTTTAGCAAATCTCCTAGTAACAGGAGTTGTACTATCTACTATGCTATTGGCCTGCTCTAATGATACTGATAATCTACTGGCCCAAGTAGTAGATGACAGTAGTGAAATCAATATAATTGTTGATGATAATTTCTCAGTAGTACCTGGCGCTGTAGAAGCCCTTGACGTTTTAGAGAATGACACCTTTTCTGATATGGAGGCGGTAAGTATAACGCAGGTATCTCAACCATCCAATGGTAATGTTACAGTAAATGAAGATAATACTATTGAATATAGTGCACCAGAGAGTTCCTCAGAAATCTCTGATACGTTTACGTACACTACTCAATCTAAAAACACTGCTGGAAAACTGACCTCAAATACGGGGAATGTAACCATTATAATTACTCAGGATACAGAATCTAAACAAAGTGACAACTTAAACTATCTATTTACTGACACAGCTAAAAACATACTAAAAGAAAGGTTTGAAAGTGACTATACAACAGGTACAGGATTTACAAGTGATTTCGTAAGAGCAAAACTAGGTGTTGCTACTTTTACAGCCAACCCATCCTTAGGTAGGCCAACTTACGGTCAGAGCCCAAATATTAGTTCAGAAAGACAGATAATATATTATGCTGCCTTGAAAGCGTATGTGTTTGAAGACGTCAGTTTAGCAAATTTAGTGGCTACGGAATTTTTAGCAGAAGTTAACACTAATGACTTATCTGACATTTGGTGGTCTACTAATCCAAATTTTGGTGTTGATTCTGATTTATGGCTACAATCAGCATCAATGTTAAAGATGATGAAATCTTATCATCTGATTAAAAACATTCAAACTACATTAAGTGATACTGATAAATCAACTATTGAAACCTTTATTAATAAATATGCTGCTTATGCCAAAAACTGGGTTGATTTTTACTACGACCAATATTTTGGTTCAGGGTGGGAACTAAACGGTGTTTCAAATTTTGGTAATGGCGCACTTGCTACTGAGATAGATTCCCAAACGGCATATCCAATTGAAGATAGTGAAGGTAATAAATTAACAGAATATGCAGTTTCAGGAAGACAAAATGTTTTTAATAATAGAAACATTGAAACTGTAAATTTTTTACACGGCTGGGCGATAAGTAATAATGATGTAGAGGCCGAATTAACAACTAGACAGTTTTTTAAGATTGTTATAAAATATGGATTATGGAGTAACGGTACTTTTTTTGAAACCATGAGAAATAAAAATGATTACAACATAAATGGACTAGGTGTTTTATATTCTTTTTCAACACTTTCCGCAATGGTTCATATAGCTCACAGAGATGCAATGGCTAATAATTATCCAAATGATAAGCTTTACGACTACGAAACTACAGAGGGGATAGTTCAAGGTTCAACTAATCTTACATCTTCACAATATTTAGGAGGAAGCACCACAGATGGTATTACCAAAAAATCGTTAAAAACTTTTATAAAAGGACAAAGTAATTACTATAGAAATACAGCCAACGGCGGTTGGAATGATGTGCGGTATTATAATGGAAGACCTATAGATATGACCGGAACTTGCGAAAGAGATTATTCCGTACCACAAGCAATAGCAAATATCTACTATAAAGACAACGACATTAAAGATTTTTACATATACAATAATAGTATAGGTTATCCGGCAAAAAATAGTTATATGGACGGTTCTTATTTTGGTTCTGACGGAAACATTGGCACTTCTTTATTAGGTGGTGCTTGGTTTGAACAAGAAAATAATTTCTTTAATTAAAAATACGTCACTTTTTTTATTCTTTTGACCAATACATCATTTTGAGGAATCTATTTATTTAGTATTTATTTATCTTTTACTATCCATTGAGCCTAAAAAGAGTCAAGAGAAAAATCATGCTACAAATTAATCAGATGATGGAATAAGTGTCATCATGGAAAAATCAATTGCATATAATAAAAATAGATTGAAAGGTACTATCTCATTCTAGAAAGAGATAAGAAAGTAGTAAGTTACCTACTACGAATATTTTAGTGATAGCAACAATTGTAAAATTTGATACAATTAGAAATTGTACTTAATCTTCAGAATTACACCCAAGAATTCTTTATTTTTACTGTCCAAAAATGCGTCTTATTCCAATGAAAATTTCCTATACAACATCAAAAACCACGGAAGAACTAACACAAATATTAGTTTTACAGCAAGCAAACCTCTACCGTAACGTCTCAAACGAAGAAAAATTGGCAGAAGGCTTTGTTACCGTTGAACATTCTTTTGAACTTTTAAAAGAAATGAATGACGTTTGCCCACATACGATAGCCATAGATGAACAAGGAAATTTAGCGGGGTACGCCTTAAGCATGCATCCATCGTTTAAAGACAAAATAGACGTTCTTAAGCCCATGTTTGAAGTAATAGACCCATTGATAGCTCCAGAAGAAAAATACATGCTTATGGGGCAAATTTGCGTTTCTAAAAATCACAGAAAACAAGGGGTATTTAGAGGGCTATACCAACACATGCAAAAGCAGGTGGCTCCAGAATTTGAAGCTATTATTACCGAAGTAGATGCAAAAAACACCCGATCTATACAAGCACATAATGCTGTTGGTTTTGTAGCAATTGCGAGATATACTGCAAATGACCAAGAATGGGTGGTCATTTCTTTAAAAGCATAAACTAAAAACATACCGCATAAAAAAAGCCATACGTTTCAGTATGGCTTTTTTTTAGTATAAAATTTTTAAGCTTAGTCTGCTAGAACGATTACTTTGTTGTCTTTCATCTCAACAGTACCGCTAGAAATTGCTAATGTTATTGCTCCAGTAACCGACTTAGAAAATTTAGTTTTATAAGCCTCTGCAACAACAACATTGCTCCCTTGAATTTTAACTACACCGTCTTGTAACAAAGAAACAATCGGGGCGTGATTCGCTAACATTTGAAACTCACCATTGATACCAGGTACAGTTACCGAAGTAACTTCTCCTGAAAATAAGGTGGCTTCTGGTGATACGATTTCTAAATACATTTTTTTAGTATTAAGTAGTTAGTAAAACGTATTAAGCTTCCTTAATACGTTTTACTTATATTATTTAAGCTTCCGCTAGCATTTTCTCACCAGCTTCAATAGCTTCTTCGATAGTACCTTTAAGGTTAAATGCAGATTCTGGTAAGTGATCTAACTCACCATCCATAATCATATTAAATCCTTTGATGGTTTCTTTAATATCTACCAATACCCCTTTTAGACCAGTAAACTGTTCTGCTACGTGGAAAGGTTGTGATAAGAAACGTTGTACACGACGCGCTCTACCTACGGCTAATTTATCTTCTTCAGATAATTCTTCCATCCCTAAGATGGCAATAATATCTTGAAGCTCTTTATAACGTTGTAATAACTCTTTTACATTTTGAGCACATGCATAATGTTCTTTTCCTAAAATGTCTGCCGTTAAAATTCTAGAGGTAGAATCTAAAGGATCTACCGCTGGGTAAATACCTAACTCTGCAATTTTACGAGAAAGTACGGTTGTTGCATCTAAATGCGCGAACGTAGTTGCTGGTGCTGGATCTGTTAAATCATCTGCAGGAACGTAAACCGCCTGTACTGAAGTAATAGAACCTCTTTTTGTTGATGTAATACGCTCTTGCATAGCTCCCATCTCTGTTGCCAAAGTTGGTTGGTACCCTACTGCAGATGGCATACGACCTAAAAGTGCCGATACCTCTGATCCTGCTTGCGTAAAACGGAAAATATTATCTACGAAGAATAAAACATCTTTCCCTTGACCTTCACCTGCACCATCACGGAAATATTCTGCGATAGTTAAACCAGATAAAGCAACACGCGCACGTGCTCCAGGAGGTTCATTCATCTGACCAAAAACGAAAGTCGCTTTTGAATCTTTCATTATTTTTTTATCTACTTTAGATAAATCCCATCCACCTTCTTCCATAGAGTGCATGAAATCATCACCGTATTTTATAATCCCTGACTCTAACATCTCACGAAGTAAATCATTACCCTCACGAGTACGTTCTCCTACTCCAGCAAATACAGAAAGACCACCGTGACCTTTTGCAATGTTGTTAATAAGTTCTTGGATTAATACTGTTTTACCAACACCTGCACCACCAAATAATCCAATTTTACCACCTTTTGCATAAGGCTCAATTAAATCGATTACTTTGATACCTGTAAAAAGTACTTCAGTAGACGTTGATAGATCTTCGAATTTTGGAGCTTCTCTGTGTATTGGAAGACCATCTTTACCTGCTTTAGGTAGATTTCCAAGACCATCGATAGCATCTCCGATTACGTTGAACAAACGGCCGTATACATCATCACCAACTGGCATTTGTATTGCACTACCGGTAGCAACAACTTCTGTTCCTCTACTTAAACCATCGGTAGAATCCATAGAAATAGTTCTAACTGAATTTTCACCAATGTGAGATTGAACTTCTAATACTAAAAGAGAACCATCCTTTTTCTTGATCTCTAGAGAATCATAGATTTTTGGAAGTTCTGAACCTGATTGAAATTCAACATCAACAACCGGCCCGATTATTTGGGAAACTTTACCTGTAACTTTAGACATTACCTAAGTATTTATGTTTAGAATTAAAGCGTCTGAGAAATACAATCCGCTATGTTTTAGCTTCCTGTGTTTTTCAGGCTGCAAAGATATGTTTTTAACTTTTAATTAGAAATTGTTTTTTTCTTTTTTATCCACATAAAAAAAGCACCCTAAAAAAGGTGCCTTTAAAAACGATACTTTATGCTATACCTACTGTAAACCAGCAGCATAGTTTGTTGGATACGCTGCAGGATCTAATAAAGAACCCGAAGCCTCAAAGTTAGAACCATAAGTAACATCTATTGCTTTCATAAATTCATTCGCTAAAAATGAATACCCTCTAGCTGTTGGATGCACCCCATCTAAAGAAAAAGCACCACCCGTAGCTAAACTTGATGTTAATATAAAGTCTCCCGTTGAAATTCCCGAAGAAGCCAACTCACTTAAAATACTATTTACATCTACCAAAGCCAAACCAGCCTGACTAGCATTAGCAGCTATGATGCTATTAAATGCGCTTATCGCTGTAGCTATTTCTTCTTGCTCACTAGGCAATAATACCCATTTATCTTCTAAAGGAATTTGAGTACCATACCCTAATGGTATTTGTGAAGACAAGGGCAAAACAAATAAATCTGCTGCTGTACCCTGTCTATAACTAGGAATAGCAAATGCACTTAAATCCGTCAAATCCTCATCTATTATAACCAATGCATTATTTAGCCCTTCTGCGAAATTAATTGTTCTTTGATCTACTTCTTCTTGAGTTAACAGGCCATTTGCAAAGGCAAACTGTAAGCCGCCATTGTAGGTAGCATACCCACCATTTAAAGCGTCAGCAGTGGCTGCATCTAAAGGAACTGGATTATAAGGTACTGTTGTAAAATGCGGAATACTGGTTACATTAGGAATATTAGCCACAACGCCTTGAGCTCCGCCAGCTGTTAAAGCTCCAATTAATGTAGCATACGTTGCACTAAACCCTACTCCTACAGCACCATCTACCGGAGTTAATGGATCAGTACCATCACCACCAGACAAAGCATAGCCCAACACATCATTATTACCAATCCATAATGAAAAGAATGTTGGCTGTTGTGCTAATGTTAAATCTAACATGCTAGCATTTGGTGTTGTTCCAGTCATACGAACAAAATACGGATTCGCTAATTGCGGCGCCAAATTTGCAATGTTACCATAACCTGGTGCTAGTAAATGAAAACTTTTTGCCCCAGGAACTCCCATGTTATTAAAGGGACCCGTTGGATTATTAAAGGCTAAATCTGTACTTACCGTAACTGGCCCTATAATAGACTCTAATGAAACCGGACCGGCCCCACCAAATACCAAGCGCGGTTCTAAAATACGCGTACCACCAACAGCAATTCCTCCAAAATTATCATTCATTAAGGGCTGCGTAAAATCTCCACCGCCTATTAAAGCAAATTTCTGAGACAGCATATTTGGCAATGAATTTTCCTGCGATGCAATAAACAAGGCATTATCTGTAAAACCCGCTGTTAATGAATTTCCTATAGCTACAAAATTAGAAAAGTCTGCAGAACCCGCTACAAGAGCAGGAGCATCCACCATTAATTCTGCCTCTATTCTATCTACATCTTCAATATCATTACAGGCAAAAAAAGTAAGTGACACCGCAGACAACAGGATATATTTTATATTCTTCATCTTAATTTTTTAGTTTATTAGTTATTAATTGTCCAAGATAGGTAGTACATAGATCCTATAAATCCTGTACCGAAAGCCGTGAAGTACTCATCACCTAGAATATTGGTGCCTCCTAATTTGAAAGAAGATTTAATACTTGGAACTGCGTAGCTTATTTGAGCATCTAACGTATGGAACTCAGGAACAACACCATTACCGAAAGTAGCCTCCCAGAAATAATCATCACTAAATCTATACGCCAAGTTGAAACCAAAATTTTCAAATAAGGCATCATTACCAAAATTAGCTTTGAACTTATGCTCAGGAGTATTGAAACTAGACATAAAATCTGGATTCGCCTCTTGATCAAAATCTTGTTTTGTAAAGGTATAACTACCTCCTAAATTGTAATTGCCCATCACTTTCATTGTTAAACCTAATGAAGCTCCGTAAGAATTAATAGCTACATCTGAGTTTGTGTAAGCACTATACCGTTGAAAATCATCATTTCTAATTGCATCCACAGAAGAACCACCATCACCTGCAACACCGTAAAATGGCGCATCTACAACTTCTTGAGAAATAAAATCTTTGTAGTTATTATAATAAGCACTAAAATCTATAACCAGTTTATCCACTTTACCTCTATACCCAACTTCAAAAGAAGTAACCTGTTCTGCTTTTACCAAATCTGCATTAGAAACTCTTAAATCACTAGCATCTCCTGTAACCTTAAACGTTTCTACCGATTGAGAAGAATAGGTATCTCCGTAAGCAACTGCTCCTGTTTGTACTACTTCCGCCGGATTACCATCTAATTGACCACTCTCACTAACGGCAAAAGTTCTCGTATAACGGTCTAAGTTATCTGCAGCCGATCCTATTAAAATAGCTCTACCCGCATCTAAGCCAATAAATAAATCTTGTGTTGTTGGATTTCTAAAACCCGTTTGTACAGATGCTCTAATATTATGATCTCTGTTTAAGCTATACCCCGCAGAAAGACGCGGAGAAAAGAAACCATCGAAAAATTCTGATTTATCAAAACGAATAGAACCCGTTAATTTTAAACTCTTATCGTCTGAAAAATCAAACTTCTTCTGTATTTGAGTATACACGCCATATTCTGAATAGCCTATTGGTCCGTCAAAATCCGTATAAATAGTTCCGGAAGAATTTAAATCATACCTTCTAAAGGAACCTCCTAATTGGATCTCAGCGAAATCTGTCAAATGCCCAAAATTATAATTCGCATCTGCATGGTAATATTTTGAAGCATCTTTAAATTGAGAACCTGTAGTTAAATCTGGATCCTTGATTACCCTATCAAAAGCAGTCTGAAATTCCGTAGTCCCTGGTAAATAACGACCCGTATCTGCCACGGCTCTTGCTGCAGCATGTTTTTGATCGTCTGTTAAACCCGATGGATTACCACTAAGTTCTATTCCTGCATAGGTTTGAATATACTCTCCGAACCACTGTTCATCTGATTTCCATGATCTGTTGATGTTAATTCCCGTAAAGACCATATCATAAGAGTCTCCCGCTTTATCACCAACAACATAACCTCTTACGAAAAAGTTATCATTTTTAACCTCTAATTTATGTTGCTCTTGAAAAAAGCCATTGATGTTATATCTATTCGTTCCTTGATAGATAGTAGATCCTGTACCTACTTTACCTACATAAGACAACTCAAGACTATTACCTTCTATAGGACGGTAATATAAACCCCAATCTGCTTTGATACTTTCCGCATTGTAATTCGTTAAATCACTTTCATTATATCCTGTTCTACTTACAACAACGTTTGGAACGATACCAAGGCCAGAAGCAGATCTAATATTTGTGGAAACTTCATCTCCATACACATTGATTCCATCATAGTTATAATTGGCTCTTGTTCTGGTAGGATCAAACTTATCTACTTCACTTGTAGCGGCCCAATCTGTACCTTTTAAATATCCAAAATTAACTTTAGCTGCAAATTTGTCTGAAAATTTATGTGCTGCACGAATACCAAAATCGGTATACGCATTATCTCCTGATGCTTCTTGTGAGGTAATCCCTCTTTTAATAGAAACGCTAATCCCCTCATGATCGAAGGCACTTTTGCTTCGCATAAAAAGAATACCATTAAAGGCATTGGCACCATAAAGCGCAGAAGATGCTCCTGGCAGTAACTCTACACTCTGAACATCTGTTTCTACCATCCCCACTAAATTTCCAATAGGAAAATTTAATGCCGGCGTAGAATTATCCATTCCATCTACCAATTGCATAAATCTAGTATTCGCGAAGGTTGCAAAACCTCTTGTGTTTACAGATTTAAAGGTTAAACTATTGGTATTTACATCTACACCTTTTAAGTTTTCTAAACCCCCGTAAAAATCGGCAGCCGTAGTATTCTTAATTTGCTCTATACCAAAACGCTCCACGGTTACTGGAGATTCAAAAATACGCTCTGGTGTTCTAGACGCGGAAATTACAATCTCATCTAAAAGTGTTTGAGATTCATTTAAAGAGACAGAAACACTTTGATTGTTTTTTGTAATGCTGGCCATACTTTCTGAATAGCCAATACTTGAAATCTTTAGTTTAAAAGGGGGTACTTCTGAAGTCTCTAGAACAAAGTTACCATCAAAGTCCGTTACTGTTCCTACAGTTTTACCGACGATTACTACATTTGAACCAGGAATTGGTTGCCCATCTTGATCTACTACATTTCCTTTTACTGTGGTTTGAGAGAATCCCAATGTTCCCACTAAAAGGAAGAATACATACATTGTTGTTTTCATTCGAGGGAGTTAAGTTTAATTAGTTTAAAATCGAAGATACAGATTTTTTTATATGATTTCTAAGAAAATAAAAAAAATTATGCATGCATAGTACTATTTTGATAATTAGATAGCCAAAAAATTGAATATTTTGTAATACGAAAGAATACAAACCCAATAGTTTACGACAAAAAAAAAGGGGAAGATGTAAACATCTTCCCCTTTTATACCTTATAGTACGTATTTTTATTCTACCGTAACAGACTTCGCTAAATTCCTTGGCTGATCTACATTACAACCTCTCATCAATGCAATATGATAAGACAACAACTGTAAAGGAATTGTAGTTAATAATGGCGTAAGGCTTTCAAACGTTTCCGGTACTTCAATCACATGATCTGCAAGTTCCTTAACCGTTTCATCGCCCTCTGTAACAATTGCTATTATTTTTCCCTTACGAGATTTAATTTCTTGAATGTTACTTACCACTTTTTCATAATGACCTCTTTTTGTTGCAATAACAAAGACTGGCATATGCTCATCAATAAGTGCGATAGGACCGTGTTTCATTTCCGCAGCAGGATACCCTTCTGCATGAATATAACTAATCTCTTTTAATTTAAGTGCGCCTTCCAATGCTACAGGGAAATTATACCCTCTTCCTAAATAAAGACAATTTGTAGCATCTTTATATACTTCTGCTACTTGCTCTATTAATTCATTAGACAACAAAGCTCTTTCTACTTTAGCTGGAATATTTTCTAATTCTGCTAAAAACTCATGGTATTTACTTTGTGAGAAAACACCTTTCTCTTTCGCTAATTTTAATGCAATTAACGTTAATACCGTAATCTGAGTGGTAAATGCTTTTGTTGAAGCAACTCCTATTTCAGGACCCGCATGTGTATATGCACCCGCATCTGTCTCTCTAGAAATAGTAGACCCTACAACATTGCAAACACCAAATACAAAAGCTCCTTTTTCTTTAGCTAATTTTATAGCCGCCAAAGTATCTGCCGTTTCTCCGGATTGCGAAATAGCAATCACAACATCTTTATCTGTTATAACAGGGTTTCTGTATCTAAATTCTGAAGCATATTCTACTTCTACAGGAATTCTCGCTAAATCTTCAAAAATATATTCTGCGACAAGACCTGCATGCCATGAAGTACCACAGGCTACGATAATAATCCTATTCGCATTCATGAATTTTTCTAAATTATCATCAACACCAGCCATTTTTATCAGCCCTTTATCTGCCAATAAACGACCTCTATAAGAATCTTGAATAGCTCTTGGCTGCTCATAAATTTCTTTTAACATAAAGTGATCGTAACCCCCTTTTTCAATCTCTTCAATATTCAGTTGTAATTCCTTTATAATAGGATATACCACAGAATCATCATTGATCTTACGAAGTTTAATCTCTTTACCCAAACGGATAATCGCCATTTCTTCGTCGTCCAAATACATTGCGTTATTGGTAAACTCAATAAAAGGCGTAGCATCAGAAGCGATAAAAAATTCATTTTCCCCAATACCGATAGCCAAAGGACTTCCTAATTTAGCCACTACAATTTCATCTGGCTTATGCTTATCAAAAACAGCAATAGCATAGGCACCAACAACTTGGTTTAATGCAATCTGAACTGCCTTTCCTAGCTTTACATTTTCTTTCTTTTTTACCTCTTCAATAAGATTAACCAATACTTCCGTATCCGTATCTGAATGAAATACGTATCCACGGTTGATCAACTCTTTTTTAATAGAGTCGTAATTTTCTATAATTCCGTTATGGATAATTACTAAATCTCCTGAATTTGAATAATGCGGATGAGAATTTGCATCATTAGGTACGCCATGGGTAGCCCATCTTGTATGACCAATTCCTAGTTTACCCTCCAAAGACATACTTGCCTCTGCTTTATTTTTTAAATCTTCTACTTTACCTTTTGTCTTACATAGATTTATAGTAGCACCATCATAAACAGCAACTCCTGCACTATCATAGCCTCTATATTCTAATCTCTGAAGTCCTTTTATTATGATCGGATAAGCATCTCTATGCCCTATATATCCTACAATTCCACACATATTAAATAAATAATTTGGTTAATGCTTAAAAATTCTGTGCAAAATTACGAATTCTGCAAATATTTCTAAGCTAACTATAGACGTACAACGAATAAAAACTTTAAGTGGTATACTTCTACCCCTTATATTAGTCTACTTGAGTGTATAAAATCTCTAGTTGAAGTTTTTTATCTTCGTCGGCTACACTAACGTTACTACCATAAAGTACGGTCCCGAAGGGGTTAATAGTTGACATTAACGGAATATTAACTTCTGAATCTTCTAATTTTGCAGCTCCAGTAACTACAATTCTAATGTCTGAAGTAACAGTAAGACCCAGTGTAGTCACCGTTTCATCACCACTTAACAAGTCATTAATATAATCTGTTATTCGAATTTTATACTTGATTCCTTTTTCGCTTTCCTTCTGTAATACTCCATCATAAAAAGGAAAAACAGATAATGCAGTAGGAGTAGTTACTGTAAATTCCGTAAAGATATTATACAACTCTTCATTCGTTTCTGCATTGTACAAATAAAGACGCATAGGCTCTATAACTCCCGGAGCAGCATCTAAACTTGTTCTATCTACATAAAATACTAAGTTAGCCTCGTTAACAATCCAATTATTAGCTTTAATCTCACTAATTACACTAGCACTTAATGCGGTCTCTTCTGCAAACAATTTAAGTTCTGCATAAGCTCCTGCCCCACCTTTTAAATAAATTTTTTCCGCATTTCCTGTAGCACTCAGAGCATCCGACACTTCTGGAGTATACGCCTCATTCACAAATGTATTTACAGCATTACCTGCAATTGCCGTAGTAATACCATCTCCTGTTACTAGATTAATAACAAAACGATTTTCTAAAACTACGTTCTCATCATCAGAAGTATCATCCGTAGTACCATTAACATCAACAGCATCATACGTATAGGTAATGGTAATATTAGCTCCCGCTAAATTTAATAACATAAAAATATCATCATTGGCATCAATAGAAATATTGATTCCGCGTAAGAAATTTTTAAAATTAGTATTATTCAAAAGTTCCTGAGAACCTTCTTTATCCAAAATATTTTCTTGAAAAAACTGATTTGTCAAAGGCACCCAAATACCCGCGCCTATCGTTTGGTCTACAGTACCCGTTTCATCAACATCTTCCGTATCCGGATCATCTTCAAGATAGGTGATAATTTCTGTATCACGAACCGTCTCTGTTCCGTCATACAAAACATCTGTAAGGAAAGGTGTAAAATCATGGTCTGAATAAAAATCTTGAGATTGCTCAAAATTCGTATCAGGATCTAGATCTCTTAAAAAAAAGGTAGAATGTTGCACCTTAATATTAAAAGGCGCCGCTTTTCCTGAACCATAAATACTGTCTAAAATAAACTTCTTAGGATAAGCACTTACGCCATTCTCTCCATCTTCAGCATCTAAAATACCATCTCCGTCAGTATCATTACTTAATGGGTTTAAACCAGAAATTCGTTCTTGATTATCCGTAATACCATCACCATCAGTATCACTGTTGGCATCTGCAGCATCTATATCTAGATCATCTGGAACACCATCACCATCAGTATCTTTAACGTCTTGTAAATAAGGAATATATAAATAAACACTCTTTACCGTCTCATTTTCTACAACTGTTGCGGGTATCGTATCTGCTACGGCACCATCCTCTGTTGTTTTTGAATACGTCCCAAAAGTTGGACTTACTGTTGAAAGCTGAAGCTGAGAAGTAATCGTAGCCGAAGTTTTCCCGTAAAGCGGATCATTAAAATTACCCAATTGATAAATAGGCAATCGGTTAGATTTAACCGCATTTATTTTATTATTATAAGCATAAACATCAAAAACGGCCTTTCCTGTTTCGAAAGGTTCACCCGCAATCACAGTTGAACCGATTGTAGAAACATCATCTTCACACGATGAAAACAATCCAGCTATTACTACTCCTGCAAGAACAGAAAAGCTTATTTTTTTAATAAATGTCATGTAATTTACTTTAGAACTTCAGTGTTATAAAAATTTGCGTAAGCTTCTTCAAACTCATGGAAGGGAACATACGGAAGCACTGGTTTTTGAAGGTTTGCAATATGTGTAGTTAAGTCCTCCGAAATTTCCTCTGATGCTAAAATAACTGCATCTGAATAATTTACTGCTACTTTTAACAAATTATTATAGTCTGGTTTTGCAAGTGGCGCAATAGCATCACTAGAAATTCCATCAAATTCTATTTTCTTAACGATGTCAGGGTTTAACTCCTCATCAAACGCTTTTGTATATACCGATGTAACTACTTTACTTTCTGAGAAAAGTGGTTCATCTGCATAATATTTTTTTAAATAAAGAGGCACTAAAGAAGCCAACCAACCATGAACATGGATAATATCTGGAGACCAGTTTAATTTTTTCACTGTTTCTACGATACCCTTTGCAAAAAATATTGCACGTTCATCGTTATCCGGAAAAAGAGCTCCGTTTTCATCAGCAAAAGTTGCTTTCCTTTTGAAATACTCTTCGTTATCAATAAAATAAACCTGAATACGTTCTTTAGGTATAGAAGCTACTTTAATAATCAAAGGCATATCCATATCATTGATGACTAAATTCATCCCTGATAAACGAATTACCTCGTGCAGTTGATGACGTCTCTCATTGATATTACCATACCTTGGCATAAAGATCCGTATTTGACCTCCATTGCTATTTACCATTTTAGGCGTTTCGTATGACATCAGGGAAACCTCATTCTCTGGCAAGTAAGGTACTAATTCAGAAGATACAAACAATATCTTTTTACCATCCATAAAAGCTATTTTTAATTTTTTTATTGGCGTGGCTGCAAAATTACAAAAATTATGCAGATTAGCAGTAATTATATAAGTTTGCGAGCTGTAAAAAACAAACTAATGCTAGTAATAGAAACAAAAAAAGAGCTAAAAGACAAATTGTCAGCGTTTTTTTCAAATTCAAAATCCCTCGGACTTGTACCAACCATGGGCGCTTTGCACGCTGGACACCTTTCTTTAATTGAAAAAGCTTCAAAAGAAAATGATCAGGTCGTTGTGAGCATTTTTGTGAACCCAACGCAGTTTAATAACCAAAAAGACCTCGAAAAATACCCAAAAACTTTAGAAAACGATTTAAATTTGATAAAAACAGTGTCCGATTCTATAATTGTGTACACCCCATCTATCGAAGAAATCTATAAAAACAACATTGCTGCAGAAGTTTATAATTTTGATGGACTTGACACCGTAATGGAAGGAGAATTTAGAGACAATCACTTCAATGGCGTAGGCACTATTGTTGAAGAATTACTGACAAGCATCTCCCCAAACAAGGCTTATTTTGGTGAAAAAGATTACCAACAATTGCAAATCATTAGAAAACTTGTACAATTAAAAAATATTCCTGTAGAAATTATTGGCTGCCCAATTGTCCGTGAAGAAAGTGGTTTAGCCATGAGCTCAAGGAATGAAAGGCTATCTACACCTATGCGCAAAGAAGCGGCATTAATCTACAGCACCCTAAAAGATGCCAAAGAAATGTTTGGCACAAAAAGTGCGTTAGAGGTAATAGAATGGGTTGAGAATCAGTTTAAAAATAATACATTCTTAAACATAGAATATTTTCAAATTGCTGATATCGAAACCTTAAAACCAATAAAAGAAAAATTAAGTAACAAAAAATACAGAGCCTTTATCGCAATTTTTGTTGACGATATACGACTAATTGATAACATTGCTTTGTAAATTATTATCTTTGTACCATGCAAATAGAAGTTGTAAAATCTAAAATACACCGCGTAAAAGTTACCGGAGCAGACCTTAACTACATAGGAAGCATCACTATTGATGAAGACTTAATGGATGCTGCTAATATTATTAGAGGAGAGAAAGTTCAGATTGTGAATAACAATAATGGAGAGCGTTTAGAAACGTACGCCATTCCTGGACCTAGAAAAAGTGGAGAAATAACTCTTAACGGGGCTGCTTCTAGAAAAGTTGCAGTAGGAGACATCCTTATCTTAATTACCTATGGCCAAATGGACATTGAAGAAGCAAAAAAATTCAATCCATCTTTAGTATTCCCTAATGAGGAAACTAACCTACTGAATTAATCTCTTGAAGAAATCTTTAAAAAAAACACTAAAAACAGTACTCCCAATAAGCTTGGGAGTTTTTTTAGTTTGGTATTCTTATAATGCCACCTCAGAAGAAGATAGAGCACAAATTATATTTTATATAAAAGAAGCCGACCTATTCTGGGTAGGAATCTCTGTAATTATGGGAATTCTAAGCCATGTTTCAAGAGCTATTCGTTGGAACTACCTTTTAGAACCCTTAGGTTACAAACCAAAAATATTGAATAATATTTTTATTATTCTCACCTCCTATTTTGCAAATTTAGGAATCCCTAGATCTGGAGAAATCCTACGAGCAACCGCACTAGCAAGCTATGAAAATGTTCCTTTTGAAAAAGGATTTGGCACTATTGTTACCGAAAGAGTGGTAGATTTAATTATGCTATTAACCATTGTCACCATTACCTTCTTCCTTCAAACAGATATTATATTAGCCTTTTTTGAAGAGAAAGGTTTTAACTTAAATAAGTTGTTCATACTCCTAGCTATTGGTGTATTCATTGCTAGCCTAGCCTTTTTCTTTCTAAAAAAATCATCGAATCCGTTTCTTTTAAAAATCAAAAACTTTGGACTAGGATTACTTCAAGGAGTTACTAGTATTTTTAGAATGAAACACAAATGGGCATTTATATTCCACACGTTATTCATTTGGTTTATATACATTTCCATGTTTTGGGTGATTAAATTTACCGTTCCAGAAACGATAAGTTTAACCATTAGCCAATTGCTTGTAGCCTTTGTTTTTGGTGCTTTTGCAATGACAGCAACTAATGGAGGCATAGGACTTTACCCTATTGTAGTTAGTAGTGCTTTAGCCATTTTCGGAATCAGTAGTGTCTCCGGAGATGCTTTTGGTTGGATCATGTGGATTTCACAAACTTTAATGGTTGTGGTTTTTGGTGCAATATCTTTTCTTGTATTACCGTTATTAAACAGAAACAAATAACTACAAGCACCTAAATCTTTCTGTCATGAAACGCATACTTACCGTATTGGCTTTCTTCTTATACCTTGGAACGAACGCACAAGTTACCCAAGAAATCTTTGAATCTTTTAAACTTCAAGAGCGAAGAGATGTACAATACTATATCCCTGAAGAGTATACTCCAGAGAAAAAGTACCCAATAATTATAGTTTTAGATGCCGATTATCTATTTGATAATGTGGTTGCTACTTCAAAATTTTATAGCGGATTTCATGGAATGCCACCAGCTATTATTGCCGGCGTACACCAATCTAAGGATAATTTAAGAGCAGAAGATTGTGCCTTTGATGAAGTATCTGGCTTGCCTACAGATAAAGCAAAATTATTTTTTGAATTTTTAGGAATGGAACTTATTCCTTTTTTAGAAAATAGTTACAGTACCGCTCCGTTTAAAATGATTGTGGGCTATGACGTTACTGCAAATTTTAGTAATTATTACCTTTTTAAAGAAGACTCTCTTTTTAATTCATACGTAAGTATTTCTCCAACTTTAGCTCCAGAGATGGAAACAAGAGTTCCTGCCCGATTAGGTGCTATGGAGCAAACTATTTTTTACCATCTAATAACAGATGGCGAAAAGGCAAAAAGAGACACTCAGACACCAATATTAAACACCGCTATTAAAGCTATCGATAAAGAAAACATACATTACTTTTATGATGAATATCTAGACGCAGATCATATTGCTGTGCCTACCTATGCATTAGGAAAAGCATTTGACAATGTTTTTAGAATGTTTAAACCTATTAGTCCAACAGAGTACAAGACACAAATACTAACGTCTGAAGCGCCTGTTTTTGATTATTTATCAACCAAATATGATATGATTGAAAAATTATTTGGCTTTAAAAAGAATGTGGACTTAAATGATGTGATGGCTATTTATGCTGCTTCTCGCAAAAAAGAAGATTTTGAATCGCTAAAACCATTGGCCGATTTGTGTAAAAAAGAATACCCAGACACTATGCTAGGTTTTTATTTTGAAGGCGAATACCTAGAACAAATGGGCGAACCTAAAAAAGCATTAAGAACTTTTGAAAAAGCATTTGGAATGGAAGAAATAGATTTCTTGACTAAAGATATGGCGCTAGAGAAAATTGATGCTTTAAAAGCTGATTTTGGGTATTAAATTTAGGGTATATTTTATAAATAGGTTTAAATTGCACACCACAACCAACACATTACTTTAAAAAATGGAGAACCAACCCAACAAATCAAATTCTAATATTCTATCTATTGTCGCAATTGTATTTGGAATTTCAAGTTTAATATTTTCTATAATTCCTTGTTTAGGCATTTTCGCAATCATCTTTGGTTCTATAGCAATCATCCTGTCAATTATAGCAGTGATTAGGGTGTTTATGTTAGAACAAGTAAAAGCACTCGCCATTATCGCTATGGCCGTTTCTTTGCTAGGCGTTGCCTCTATTGGGCTTCAGTTTTACCTAACCTCAAAAGTATTTTTTGACCAAATAGAATTACAAGAGTTCGAAGAAATTGAAGAGATAGAAAACACAGAAGAACTGGAAGAGATAGAAGAACCAGAAGTAATTCCGGAAGAATTACCAGAGGAAAATTCCTTTAACTAAATAGATTTAAAACTGCAATCAGAAATAGAATCAGCCCCCTTAGTTTATGGAAATCTCAGATGCTATACATCGTAGAAATCATCTTTTCTTTAACCTACTCTTTATTCTATTTTTCGCCGTAGCACTACTCTACATTTTTATCTCGAAGGATACATTAACCTGCTATTACAAAACAAATTACGGGCTAGAATGCCCCACCTGCGGATTTACACGAGATTTTAAGTCTATTTTAAATTTTAGAACAGCGCATTTAATTAACACGCAATCTTTAGTATACTTCAAAGTACTCAGTACTTTTTTTATATCTAGAATAGCCGTAAGCCTATTTCTTGTCTTTAAATTCCGCTATAAAGCCATCTTAATAACAGACCTTATTCTTATCAGTATTTTTATATTTTCTATCGCACTTATTTATTTTAATTTAATCTTCAACCTAACTATTTAAGGAAAATTAGGATACCTATCTTGATATAAAAACGAGATTTCTGATCGTTTAAAGATCACATACGGAATTTTTTACTCTTAAATTTTTCCCACTTTAATTACCCCTTATTTAGTACCTTTATCCAAAACCTAAAAGAGGGAATGGCTAAAACAAAAACAACATTTTTTTGTCAGAATTGCGGCACACAATATGCAAAATGGGTAGGACAATGTACCGCCTGCAAAGAATGGAATACCGTAGTGGAAGAAGTGGTCCAGAAAGAAGAAAAGTCCAGCTGGAAAACCCCAACAAATACGGCAAAAAAAGTTTCTAAGCCCTTACGTGTTAATGAAATTAGCACAGAAAAAGAGCTGCGTTTAAATACCTTTGACCTCGAATTTAATCGCGTTTTAGGTGGCGGCCTCGTTCCTGGATCTTTAACGCTTTTAGGGGGAGAACCTGGAATAGGAAAAAGTACCTTACTGCTTCAAATTGCGCTAAAGCTACCCTATAAAACATTGTATGTTTCCGGAGAAGAGAGTCAGAAACAAATTAAAATGCGTGCCGATCGTATTCACCCAAACAGCGACACCTGCTTTATTTTAACAGAAACAAAAACTCAAAATATTTTTAAGCAAATAGAAGATACCGAGCCTGATATTGTGGTTATCGATTCTATACAAACCTTGCATTCTGATTATATTGAATCTGCTGCAGGAAGTATTTCTCAAATTAGAGAGTGTACCGCTGAGCTTATAAAATTTGCTAAAGAAACAAATACTCCTGTTATCTTAATTGGCCATATTACTAAAGATGGCTCTATTGCTGGACCAAAAATTTTAGAACACATGGTAGATAGCGTCCTTCAATTTGAGGGCGATCGTAATTATGTATATCGGATATTGCGCTCTTTAAAAAACAGATTTGGCTCTACTTCAGAATTAGGAATTTATGAAATGCAAGGGAGTGGCCTCCGTGAAGTGAACAACCCATCAGAAATATTAATTTCTAAAAATGACGAAGGCTTAAGTGGTACTGCAATTGCTTCTACGGTAGAAGGCATGCGCCCTCTTATGATTGAAATTCAAGCTCTAGTAAGTACTGCTGTTTATGGTACACCGCAACGTTCTACTACTGGATATAATGCAAAACGTTTAAATATGCTCTTAGCAGTTTTAGAAAAACGTGCTGGATTTAAATTAGCTGCAAAAGATGTCTTCCTAAACATTACAGGTGGAATTTCTGTAGACGATCCTGCGATAGATTTAGCAGTGATTGCCGCTATTCTTTCTAGTAATGAAGATATCGCTATAGAAAAAGGAGTTTGTTTTGCCGCTGAAGTTGGTTTAGCAGGAGAAATACGTCCGGTACAACGCGTAGAGCAACGTATTCTAGAAGCTGAAAAATTAGGTTTCGACACCATTTTCGTTTCTAAAAACAACAAAATCAGTCTAAAAAATACGCAAATAAAAATTCAGCTTGTAGCCAAAATTGAAGATGTAGCGAACTATTTGTTTGGATAAAAATTAAGGTGCAGGGTTAGGAATTTCATTATGAATTTTTTCAATGCCTTCCAACACCTCAGCACTTAATTCCACATCTATACTCGCAATATTTTCTGTTAATTGGCGCATACTGGTTGCTCCAATAATATTACTCGCTAAAAAAGGCCTTGTATTTACAAAAGCCAAAGACATTTGTGCTAATGTTAGGTCATTTGCTTGCGCTAACTCATAATATTTCTGCGTAGCTGCCACGGCTGTTTCCCCACTATATCTTTTGTAATTAGGGAATAATTTTAAACGAGAATTATCTGGCAATCTATCGCCTAAATATTTACCACTTAAGACCCCGAAGCCTAAAGGAGAATACGCTAAAAGACCAAGATTTTCACGGTGTGCAATTTCAGACAACCCTGTTTCAAACTGCCTGTTTAATAAACTGTACGCATTTTGAATCGTAATCATTCGAGGCAAAGTAGCATGTACTTTACTTTCTTCTAAATACCGCATAGCTCCCCAAGGAGTTTCATTAGAAATGCCTACCTCTCTAATTTTCCCTTCTTTCTTTAAATCACGTAATGTTTCTAAAACTTGATGAAGATTATCTTCCCAAAAATCTGCCGCATCATGGGCATACCCACGTTGCCCAAAATAATTAGTATTGCGTTCTGGCCAGTGTAGTTGATACAGATCTATATAATCTGTCTGTAAACGCTCTAAACTTCCTTCTACAGCATCGACAAGTGAAGCTCTATCAAAACCTGTGGTACGTATAAACTTTGTAAATTCTGCTCTTCCTGCAATTTTTGACCCTAAAATTATTTGATCTCTATTCTTCTTTTTCTCAAACCAAGTACCAATTACCTTTTCTGTTGCCGATTTACGATCTGGATGCGCAGGAATAGGATACAATTCTGCCGTATCAAAGAAATTAACACCTTGCTCCACCGCATAATCCATCTGCTCGTGACCTTCGGCTTCCGTATTCTGGTTTCCCCAAGTCATTGTTCCCAGACAAATTTTACTAACTTCTATATCGGTGTGTGGTAATTTGGTATAAAGCATAAGAAAGAGGTTGAAATTTAAAAAAACCAAAAATACACATATCAACGGCCTTTTCCTTTTCTATTGAAATAAAAATTAACTCAATTCGACTAAAATAGGGCAGTGATCACTGTGTTTTGCTTCCGCCAATATCACCGCTCTTTTTAATCTATCTTCTAGCGGTGTACTCACTAAAGCATAATCTAAACGCCAGCCTTTATTGTTATTTCTCGCATTAGCTCTGTAACTCCACCATGTATAATTATCAGGCTCCTCATTAAAATAACGAAAGCTATCTATAAAACCAGTATCCATAAAAGCGCCAATCCACTCCCGCTCTACAGGTAAAAATCCAGAAGTATTTTTTAAACCAACGGGGTTATGAATATCAATAGCCTCATGGCAAATATTGTAATCTCCTAAAATGATTAAATTAGGATACTCAAGCTTTAATTCAGTAACATACTCCTGAAATTCAGCCATATATTTCAACTTAAAATCCAAGCGATCCATATTGGTTCCCGAAGGTAAATACATACTCATAATAGACACACCGTTATAATCTGCACGGATATTACGCCCTTCAAAATCCATATAATCAATTCCAGTTCCATACTCCACATGGTTTGGTTTTGTTTTAGATAATATAGCAACCCCACTATACCCTTTTTTCTGAGCACTGTACCAATAATTATACGCATACCCCGCTTCTTCAAACAGCGATAAATCTAACTGCTCTTCCATTGCTTTAATCTCCTGCAAACAAACCACATCTGGATTTACGGCTTTCAACCAATCTATAAACCCCTTATTTATTGCTGCTCTAATTCCATTTACGTTGTACGAAACAATTTTCATCTGTAGCTATTTAATTTTTTAAAGATTATGCTTTTACCATGCTCAGTATACACTTTTCAAAGGAACACCTACAGTACTCTGGAGCATATGGCAGTATATCTTTTATGAATCTTACTAGTTGCCGAAAATACATAATGTTTGCTATAGCATGCAAGTTTAGCGTCTTCCAAAAGATCATAGAATACAAGGGTTTTCATTTTTGGTATACTAATTGATTTTCATACCCAAATACTATTCAAATGAAAAAAACATTAGTACTACTGCTTGTTTTAAGTAGCGGACTTGCTTCCGCACAAGCATATCGTGAATACAACCAGAACCAAGAATTAAAATTTAATATTGGTTTGTTTTTAGCCTCAACTACGGTTGAGGGAAGTTATGAGTATTTTTTAAATGAAGATACCAGTATAGGTGGTACTATTTATTTTGATAATACACCACTGAATTATAATGGTGATTTTGGAATAGGACCCAATTTCAGAGCCTATTTTGGCTATGCACCACGCAGCGGCTTTTTTGCAGAAGCATTTGGATTGTATTATTCCGGAGAAGTAGAAGATCCTAACTATGAAAGCAGTTCCTATATTGAGCGCTATAACACCGCGGCAATTGGTATTGGTCTGGGTCATAAATTTGCCACGTACACTCAAAAATTTACACTTGAATTTAATGCCGGATTAGGCCGAAATGTGAATCCGCAAGAATACCAAAATACATTTATGTACCGAGCAGGAGTTTCTGTAGGTTTCAGGTTTTAATACATTAAGAGTTCGCAACGCTAACTTTAAAATTTCTTAACCTTTTCCTTACCCACTAAGTATGTAACTTTTCATCATGTATTTTAATCCCTAAAAAAATAATTTTAGAGCCTAATTTTAATCTAAACACTGATGAGAAAACTACTTTTTATAACGGTATTAAACCTCGCGCTGCTGTCTTGCAAAAGTGATAAGAAAACAGATAACGAAGTAGAGATACAAGAAGAAACAACCACACCAAAAGTTGTAGAAACGAACAAAACTCAAGCAGCGTTTGAAGATTTTGATTGGTCTACAATTCCTGTTTCCAATACTGAAATTGGTGAATTTCCATATATAACTGCTCCTGAAAATTTTATCATTTGGAAGGATGGACATAACGAAATTGCAGAAAATGGAATGACAAAATTTTCTGATTTCAGCAAATTAATCACGTATTCTGGCACTACTTTTTTTAATGCTGAAGGAAAAAAAGCAGCACTAGACTTTGCGATGACTGACCGTAATGCCGAATTTAATCAGTACAAATTTGACCAAAGTATTGAACGTTATTTAGAAAGCATTGGCGCACAATTACTTTTTAAAGGTCAAATTCCACGTGAAAAAATAGAGGATCTAAATAAAGAAGACGATAAGACCGTTTTTAAATATATTCAAGGAGACCCCTATAATAGTTCCCCTGTAAAGCACTATGTGCTGAATCATTCAAACGGAAAAATAGTTTTTCAAGTATGGAGTAATTCCGCACGAGCTGAAATTGGCGTCGTTGAATTAGAGGGTTTTAAACAAACCATAAAAGCCCCAACAGCTAGCGAAATGAAATCTGAGATTGATAAAACAGGTAAAGCTATTCTACACATTAATTTTGATTCTGATAAGGCCACTTTAAAACCCGATGGCGAAAAATTGGTGACTGAAATATTCACATTATTAAAAGAAAACGAAAGTTTAAAGTTATCTATTGAAGGACATACGGATGCTACTGGAAATGCAGAAAGAAACCAGCAACTTTCTATAGACCGAGCAAACACCGTACTATATGCCCTTGCAGGAAAAGGGATTGCCATTAATCGTTTACAAGCGAAAGGTTTTGGTGCTAAAAACCCGATTTCACCCAATGATACCGAAGAAAACAAGGCCAAAAATAGACGGGTAGAATTAGTGAAAATATAAATACATAATGAGCTGAGAGTCTTGTATTCAAGATTACATGCACTACGTTCCTGTAAAATTTTACTACAAAGCAATCCTCTATAAAAAATAAAACAAAATTTAGCTGTAACTCAAAGCTATTCAGTAAATTGGCGCTGATTTTTAAACTTTTCAGGTCCTATGAGAAATTCTAACCTCGCCTTTATTGTAATTTGCTGCATGCTTAATTTCTCTAATAAGCTCAGCGCGCAATCAAATGTTTTATACCCACAAGTCTGGTTCGATGAAAAAGATGCCGGTACTAAACTAACCGAAGGAAGTGGCACTATAACAGGAAGTGCTTTTACTTATGAAATAAACCAAGCCTATGCTGGAAGAAAAAAACACAAGGCAAAAGAACACACCAAAGTGCTACTTTTCCCCGTAACTGAATATTTAATAGAAGTATCCAAATTACAAAAAGTTATAGGAGGTGCTGGCCGTGTAATCATGACCGAAAAAGCATTTAGTTATCGCCTCGAAACGGAAACAGATCAAAACGGAAACTTTACTTTTCACAAAATGAAACCTGGAAAGTACTACATTCAATGCAATTTAGAATTTGTGGGACACGGTGTAGGACAGCAAGAGGTTGGAAGAACAAATTATTACAACGGATATGGTAATTACGCGGGTTCTTCGGCCATTTATGAAGCCTACAACTATAGCTATAATGCGAACCATGTATTGGTGAAATTTATAGAAATTGAAAAAGATGGGGAGGTTATTGAAGCCAAATTAAAACCAAATCGCGTATTTGAAAACTACAAAAAAATTGGCGCTGCATTATCTATGGGTGATCGTTGTGGTAGCACAAACGGAAAGCAATTTGGAAAATGTACCGAGTATTATAACAATGGTCAAGCTAGAATTGTTTCCAAATGGAAAGATGGCGCACAAGAGGGTACGACACTTGAATATTATGATACTGGAGAATTAAAGTCTTCCTCTAAATGGAAAAACGGTCAATTAAACGGTGAGACCACCTATTACAATAAAAACCAATCTTTAGCAGAAGTAGTCACATATAAAAATAATATTGAGGTAAACTCTAAAAAGGACTAAACCATAATAAAAAGTTAAAAAAAACCTTATATCAATATAAAGTTTTGCCACGTAAGATTGTTTTTTAGTTTTGTTGTTTCGTAATAAGCAATGAATCAAAGCCGTAAAATTAGCAAAATTGTATCGTCAGTATTTTTACTGGCTGTATTGCTATTTCCAACAGCGATCCAATTCATTCATGCTTTTGAAGGACATGAGCACATTACTTGCAAAGATAAAAGCACACACGTTCATCAAAAAGTGACCGATTGCGATATCTGTGATTTTCATTTTTTTTCTTCCAATTACGATATTCTATCCTATCCTGAGTTTGTAAAAGCTACCATATCTTCAAAAGTGGTCGTTGCTTTCACTGCTCAATTCATCAGTTTATTAAAGAACAACAATAACGCTTTAAGAGGTCCTCCAAGTTTTCTTGCTTAATTAAAAAAAACATTTTTTTTAAATTTAATCAAGAATCTTTATGCGCATTTATGCACTGATGGGACTGTTATTTTTTAGCATTTCATCAATTTCGCAAAATTGCAATAATACACTATCGGGTAAAATAACAGACTCACATGATGGTACCGCTTTAGTTGGAGCGATGGTTATTATTGCAGGAACAGAACAAACGGTAGTCACTGATATTAATGGGTATTTTAACATCCAAAATCTTTGTGATCAAACCTATGCTATTCAAATTTCTCATCCGTACTGCTTAACCAATGGTTATAAAGTAAAAGTAGAAGGAAATACTATTAAGGATTTTCAGCTAGAACATCATTTAGAGGAATTAAATGAAATAGTTCTTAAAGGTCACAAGGAGAACAAAAAAATCAATACCATAGCTGAAAACAAATTAACCCAAGAAGCCATTGAAGCGTATAGCAATGGGTCATTAGGTGATGCGCTAAATAGTTTATCTGGCGTAAGCTCTTTAAATACAGGAAGTACCGTTGTTAAACCCATGATTAATGGTTTACACAGTAGCCGTGTCGTGCTCATAAATAATGGTGTACGGATGGAAGATCAAGAGTGGGGCGTAGAACATGCACCTAACATAGATGTGAATACTGCAGATCATATAACACTAATTAAAGGTGCTGGAGCCATTCAATATAGCGGAGATGCTATCGCTGGTGTTATTATCACTGAGCCACAGGCCATATTTATTAAAGATAGTTTGTACGGAAAAACTATAGTTTCTGCAAGTTCTAATGGAAGAGGTTCTACGCTAACATCTAAACTAACTAAAAGCTCTGCGACCGGTTGGTTTGGCACAGTACAAGGTACTAGAAAACGATATGGAGATTTTGAAGCTCCTGATTATATCTTAAGCAATACTGGCACATCTGAAAGTAGCGCGTCTTTACGTTTTGGACTTAATAAGTTTAACTATGGTATTGAAGGGTATTACTCTTTCTACAAAAATAAAATAGGGATTTTGTCCGCATCACACATTGGCGGTGCAGAAGATCAAGTCAGGGCCATTAATAGCAATATCCCATTGATTATCAATGATTTTACCTATGACATTGGTGACCCAAAACAAGATATTACGCACCATTTAGCCCGGTTAAAAGCCTTCAAAAAGTTCGCTGGTTTAGGAAAAGTAACCCTTCAATATGATTTTCAACAAAATCATAGGCTTGAATATGACATTCGTGTTGGTGACGATTCTGACAAACCATCATTAGATTTAGTGTTAAAAACACATACGTTATTAGTAGATATTGACAGCAAATTATCTGAAAATAGCACCCTAAAATCTGGTATTATGGCTAGGTATCAAGATAATTTTGCAGACCCCAGTACTGGTGTTCGTAGGTTAATTCCTGATTACGAAAAATACGATTTAGGAATTTACGGAATTGGCACTTTTCAATTACAAGATAATTGGTTTGTAGAAGCAGGTGCTAGGTTTGATTACAGCTATATGGATGTTTATAAGTTCTACCGAACATCATTCTGGGAATCCAGAAACTACGATGAACTATTTCCTGAAATTGTGGTAGAAGAATTCGATAATCAACTTCTTACCAATCCACAATACAATTTTTATAATGCATCAGGAACAATAGGTTCTACGTATTCCTTTAATGATAATTACAAACTATTTTTAAATTACTCATTAGCTTCTCGTGTGCCTAATCCGTCAGAGCTATTTAGCGAGGGACTGCACCATTCTGCTTCTAGAATTGAGTTAGGAGATTTAAATTTTTCAAGTGAAATTGCTAACAAAGTTGCCTTAACTTTTCAAAAACAAGGTACTGTTTTTGGTTTCTCAATTCAACCTTTCATAAATACTATTAACAATTTTATTGTTATTGAGCCTACTGATGTCGAACAAACGATACGGGGGAATTTTCAAGTATGGGAATACAGGCAAACAAATGCTCAATTGTTGGGTGTTGATGTTGATGCCACATATGCATTTACGAAAAATTTAGATTTTAAACATCAATTTTCATTCGTGAAAGGCTATGACCGCAACAATAAAGCTGCTTTAATTAGTATGCCTCCTGTAAATACTACCAATGAAATTACTTATCAGAATTTAAAGGCTAACCATTTAAAACTTGCCATACAGAGCGAATATGTTTTTCGTCAAAACGAGTATCCAAATAATAATTTTGAAGTATACATTGCTCAGTCAGAAACTTATGAACTTGTTGATGTAAGTACGCCTCCTGATGCGTATCACTTGTTAAACTTTAAGTCAAGCATAGATTTTCCTATTACTAAAAAATCAAACCTAACATTGGGTTTTAGCGTTACCAATCTTTTAAATACTCGATACAGAAATTACCTAAACAGCCTGCGTTATTACGCTGATGATTTAGGTAGAAACTTTTTATTCAATCTTAAATTCAATTATTAATCTATTAAAACAAAAATTAAAATGAAGACAATCAAAACCTTAAGTTTAGCAGTAGTGGCAGCATTATCATTCGCATCATGTTCAGATGATGACGATACTCCAGAAATAGTAAACGAAGAAGAAGTAATTACAACTATGACAGTAACACTTACTCCAAATGACGGTAGTGAGGTCATCACCTTACAATCTAGAGATTTGGACGGTGAAGGATCAGATGCCCCTGTAATTACTATTTCAGGAAACTTAGCTTCTGGAACAACCTACGATGGTGCTATCGTTTTATTAAATGAAACTGAAAGTCCTGCAGAAGATATCACGGAAGAAGTAGAAGAAGAAAGCGATGAGCACCAATTTTTCTATACCATTAGTTCTGGACTTGACGTTACAACTGAGTATAGTAATAATGACAGTGATGGAAATCCTCTAGGAACAGAATTTACATTAACTGCAGGTGCAGCAAGCACAGGAACTATAACTTTTACATTACGTCATGAGCCAACAAAACCAAATGATGGTATTGAAAGTGCTGGCGGAGAAACAGATATCTTAGTATCATATAGCGTAACTGTAGAGTAAAGTTTTTTTTTGATATTAAATCCCTTTGCAAGACTTCTTTGTAAAGGGATTTTTATTTTTAATCCTATTTAGAGCGTCATTATAGCACCTGTTCTATTTTGAACTTCGTTCCGTTTTAAAAGGACATCCAGCAGGAAAAAATTTCAAGCGAATACAATTTATCTTATTTTACTATTATAGTTTATATATTTGACTAATACCTTTCCTTTTAATAGAATATATTAATAAAACTATGCTTCAAAATAAAATCTCGCTACTTCTCTTCTTCATATTTTCAATACTAACTGCACAAGAGCAAACTACAACATACTATGATGCTGACTGGAATGAAACCACTAAAGAGGAAGCCTCTTTTTACAGAAACAGACCTTTAGAGAAAAAAGATGACTTAGTACTTGTAAAAGACTACTATATGAATGGCAATCTTCAATTTGCTGGATGGGCAGATGAATATCGTGAAGATGACTATAGTGGGGAAGTAACTTGGTATTATGAAAATGGGAAAAAAGAAGCTGTTCGCAACTACGAATATGGTAGCCTAAATGGAGCATCTGTTGAATACTATCCTTCGGGGCAAATAAAAAAAGAACTAAATTTTGAAGATGATTTTTTAAATGGCGAGGCCAAAATATACAATGAAGATGGTGCATTAGCCTACGAATACACGAATAAAAATGGACAACCATACAATGGGTATACCGAATGCCTAACACTTTATAAAAATGGGAATCCGTTTGATCGCAAAATTATGTATGAAAGCACAAAAAAACTGGCCTACAAAAAAACATGCTTGGATGGAAAATGTACTTTTCTTGTTTACAATATAAAAGGAAAATTACTCAGTGAATTTGTTGTTGAAAAAAAATTTTTAGAGGGCCTTTTACCAGAGTACTATTCAACATCTTGTAGTACTGCCGTAGCATTAAAAAATCTGACAACCTATAAAGGCGGAAAAAAAGAAGGTGAGGCTTTATTTTTTGATGAGAATGAAAATGTTTTGCACACCGGGCAATACAAAAATGACGAACCATACTCAGGGACTTTCTACATAGAAGATCATGGCTTTGAATATTTTACGTCTTATAAAAACGGCAAAAAAGAGGGCACAGAAACTACATTTAAAGACGGAGATTTAATTACAAAAGGAGATTACATACAAGGGAAAAGAACCAGTGGAACCTTTATTACCGAAGAAGAATTTAGAGGTTCTGAGTACCTAAAATTAGTTACTGTTGCCAACGGAAAAGAAGAAGGAAAACAGTCTTACTATAATTACGCTGGCATACACGAGTATAACTTACTAGGTTATTACCATGCCGAAAATGGCATATTAAATGGTGAAAAAGTGGTCTATGATGACTATCCTGAAATATTATACCGCATTATATATAAAAACGGGCAACCTTATGAGGGGGCAATTGTGGAACATGAAGACTCAGGAGAAGCTTTAGTTTATAAAGAAGGTAACATATTTGGCAAGCGACTTGACCAGAGGCGTCAAGGCCAAACCTACTGGGAATATTACAATTACAATGAGGAGCTATTTGCAGAAGAGCATCCTAATTTCCTTATAGAAGGCGAAGAAAAACTGTATGGTACATATAAAAATGGCGTGCCATATCAAGGATATATCGCTAGGCCTAAGGCTGAGCTCTATATTTTGGACTTTTACGAAGCTGGTGTAAAAAAATACCAATATTCAGCATCTATGGCTCAATACGATCGCGAAGAAACCGCAGAGCGCTATGAAGAAGAACAAGCGTTAGAACCGGCCCAAAAATCTATCTACAAAAATGATAAAATTTATACTGGTTTAGAATTTGACGCTTCAGGTAACAGTTTCTCTAAGAAAACAGTAAAAGAAGGAGTGACTAAAGCTTTGAGTTTATATGTATTTGCCATGCATTACGGCAACATCATTAACATTACCGCCACAGAAACAGGCTATACTATAACTGAAGCAAAATACCCCAAAGCAAAAATCAGTGCTAAGAATGGAACCATTTCATTTATTTATGATGATAAGGTTGTTCATCAAAAAAACAAAAATGAGATGGCTAATATGAGAGTTACCTATATAATATCAGGCGACTCCATAATCCCTACGAAAGAATGGGATCAAGATTTCACTTACGCAGATGAGTATCACGAAAATTATAAAAATGATTTCTTAGGCGGGTTTTACACAAAACTAGCTCCTTCTGAATATGAAGCAAATGGCATATTTTCAAAACTTGAAAACCTTACTAGTGATGATGATTCTAGCGCAGTATCATTCATCCAATATAACAATAAAGGAGTGCCCTATACAGGTATGCTTATAGAAGAACAAGGCGAAAATTACAACGCTACCATGTTCAAAAAAGGCAAAAAAACTAAAACTTTAAAAAACAGTACGCTAACTAAGCTCAAAAAGTATTTTGAAGAAAATATCATGAAATAAAACTGTAGCTCTGCGGTAAAACGGTTCTGTTTTAAACCTGCTAGGTCTTACTATTCAAAAAAAAAGGGTGGTCTATTTCTAGACCACCCTTTTTATATTCAAAAGAACCTACTCTTAGATTTTCATTAACCATTCTTTCATGGCAACAGCTTTATTTATTATAGCTTTTAAATCACTGATGGCAACTCTTTCTTGCTCCATAGTATCACGATGACGAATAGTAACCGTTTTATCTTCTAAAGACTGATGATCTACGGTAATACAAAATGGTGTACCATTGGCATCTTGTCTTCTATAACGTTTCCCTACGGCATCTTTTTCATCATAAAAAACATTAAACTCCCACTTTAATTCATCTATAATTTCATGAGCCAATTCTGGAAGTCCATCTTTTTTTACTAGAGGAAAAACAGCCGCTTTGGTAGGTGCTAAAACTGCAGGCAATTTTAATACCGTTCTTGTTGTGCCATTTTCTAGTTCTTCTTCTTCTAAAGAATTAGAGAAAACTGCTAAGAACATACGATCTAAACCTATAGAGGTTTCTACAACGTAAGGGACATAGTTCTTTTTTAAATCGTTATCAAAATATTGTAATTTTTTACCAGAAAATTTCTCATGCTGTGATAAATCAAAATCAGTTCTGGAATGTATCCCTTCTAATTCTTTAAACCCGAATGGGAATTTAAATTCAATATCTGCTGCTGCATCGGCATAATGTGCCAACTTTTCATGATCATGAAAACGGTAGTTATCTTGACCCATTCCTAAAGAAAGGTGCCATTTCATGCGGTTTTCTTTCCATTTTTCATACCATTCTTGCTGTGTTCCTGGTTGGATAAAAAATTGCATTTCCATTTGTTCAAACTCGCGTTGACGGAAAATAAACTGACGTGCAACAATTTCATTTCGGAAAGCTTTACCTACTTGCGCAATTCCGAAAGGAATTTTCATACGTCCTGTTTTCTGAACGTTTAAGAAATTTACAAATATTCCTTGGGCAGTCTCTGGTCTTAGGTATAAGTCCATTGCACTATCTGCAGACGCACCTAATTTGGTGCCAAACATTAGATTAAATTGCTTTACATCTGTCCAGTTTTTTGAACCAGAAATTGGGCAAACAATATCTAACTCATCAATAAGGTTACGAACATCTACTAAATCTTCATTTTCTAAAGATTTGCCTAAACGTTTTAATATTGTATTAATCTTTTCTTGATAATCTACAACACGTTGGTTTGTAGCTAAAAATTGCTCTTTATCAAAAGAATCTCCAAAACGCTTACCTGCTTTGGCCACTTCTTTATCTATTTTAGCTTCAATTTTAGAAGTATAATCTTCTACCAAAACATCGGCACGATATCTTTTTTTAGAATCTTTGTTATCTATTAACGGATCATTGAAAGCATCTACATGTCCCGATGCTTTCCATACGGTAGGGTGCATAAAAATTGCAGTATCAATCCCCACAATATTATCATTCATTTGAACCATGGCTTTCCACCAATATTCTCGAATGTTCTTTTTTAGTTCAGCACCATTTTGAGCATAGTCATAAACAGCACTTAACCCATCGTAAATTTCACTGGATTGAAAAACATACCCATACTCCTTAGCATGCGATATTACTTTTTTAAATTTATCTTCTTGATTTGCCATGTGGCAAAAATAGAATATTACCCTAAAAATGAATAATTTATTTCAACTGAAATTCAGTAGAAGTAAGCAATTTTTCATTTTCGAAAATATTTAAGGTATAAGTACCTTGTCCTAGCGATCCTTCTGGCACTATTATAGCATCACAAATATCTTCTTTTTTTCCTTCAAAAATAAAATCGACCCTTTTACTATAGGTATTTCCATTTACATTCACTGTAGAAGCATTATGCGAAATTACTTTTTTCTGTGGATCTAAAAATTGTAAATAAATTACTTTTTCTTCCTTTACTACATCTATATCTGCAGCAACCGCAACACAAGCCCTAAGTCTAGAAATGGTTGATGCTTTATTGGTAATAATTGGATCACCACCACGAATTCTATACCCTATACCTTCAGGGCCTTGTAAACGCAGGTAACTTTTAATTTTTAGCTTCTCGCTAATAATTTTATTTTGTTTTATTAATGTAGCTTCTGCTTCTTCTAATTTTCCTGTTTTACTTTCTAAAATTTCCATTTTAGATTTCGTCTCATTATACTTCTTTACCAAGATAGAATTATTATACCGCAACGAATTATTTTTAAGCCTAAGCGTATCATGCATCAACTCCATCTGACGAAGTTCCTTACGGTATTCACGAAGTTTTTCAATGTCGAAATTTAAAACCCCAACAGAATCAAGCAATTGATCAATACGATACTGAGCGTGTTCCATTTCAATTTCATTGACCTCATTAGAGGTAGAAAGTCTATTAACCTCTGCTTTCATCATGGTTAAATCTTTAACCAAAATAGCCTTTTCATCCTCTAAATAATCTATTTTATTTTGAGATTGGGCATAGCTATAGTAAAATGCAATTAGAACACCTATCACGACAGCAATTAATGCCGAAAGCAGTATTTTGTAATTGAATTTAGTATCTTGATAATTCATGTAAGGTTAAGTAGGTTTATGTAATTCGGTTTTAGTCAATCAAATATATGCGTATAAGGTTTTCAAAGATACTAAATGATATCAACAGCATCCTAGTACCTAGGGGGTGTTTTGGATGTAATGCACACTTGAGTAAAGGTGAACGATTAATATGTACCGTTTGTCGAAACCAATTGCCGCTTACCGAATACACCTATAACGTAGAAAACCCATTTGATAGTATTTTTTACGGAAGAGTTTCTGTAAAAAAATCTAACTCCTTCCTTTTTTTTACTGATAATGGGATTGTCAAAAACCTTATTCATCACTTAAAATACAAAAATCAAGAACATATTGGTGATTTTCTGGGAGATTGGTGCGGAAGTATTCTTCGCGAAAAAGGAAATATCCCTAAGATTGACCTTGTCATTCCGGTGCCTTTACATAAAAAAAAGCTTAAAAAACGCGGATACAATCAGGTTAGCTTATTTGCTCAGAAAATTGCAACCCATTTAAATAGTACCTATCTTGAAGATGTGCTGATAAAAACTAAAAACACAAAAACGCAAACCAAAAAAGATCGTTTTTTTAGATGGCAAAGCAATCAAGATTTATTTCAACTAAACCCTAAACATACAATTGCAAATAAAAACATACTTCTTGTAGATGATGTAGTCACTACGGGTGCTACTTTAGAGTCTTGTGTAAAAGCTTTTGATGCTGAAGAAGGCATTTCTATCTACATACTAACCATGGCTATAGTCTTATAACCTTAACATTTTGTTTTAGTTTTTACTAGCGTATCAAAATGTAGTTTTAGTAAATTAGTTGTTTCTTTGTTATTCAGAATTTGACTTTTATTATGATCAGACGATTACTTGCTTGCTTGTTTTTACTATTAGCATCAATTTCTTTTTATCAATGCGCAAGAAGAGGAACTCCATCTGGCGGTATTAAGGATATTATTCCGCCTAAATTAACAAGTGCTGAGCCCGCAAACATGACGGTGAATTTTAAGGGGAATAAAATTCGCCTTTATTTTGATGAATATATAAAGCTAAATGATGTTCAGAACCAATTAATTGTTTCTCCTCCTTTAAAAAACACTCCTGTTATAACGCCAGCAGGATCTGCTAGTAAATATGTAGAAATACAACTAAAAGATACCTTAAAAGAAAATACAACCTATACCTTAAATTTTGGACAAAGCATCGTTGATAATAATGAAGGAAATCCCAATAGTTTTTATACCTATGTTTTCTCTACAGGAACCTATATAGATTCTTTAAACCTAAAAGGGGTTGTGGAAGATGCCTTTGATAAAGAAGCCGCTTCTTTTGTAAGCATAATGCTGTATGAAATGGATAGCACCTACACAGATTCTACGGTATACAAAAGACCCCCCAATTACATTACCAATACTTTAGATAGTACGGTATTATTTGAGCTCAAAAATCTTAAAAAAGGTACTTACGCGTTATTTGGCCTTAAGGACAAAGGAAAGAATAATGTATTTGATCAAAAAGTAGATCAAATAGCATTTATAAAGGATACAGTAGTACTACCAACAGAAGAAATTTACTTGCTAACCTTATTTAAAGAAGAACCTAATTATAGCATTAGTGTTCCCAAATTTGAAGCAAAAAATAAAATTATTTTTGGGTACCAAGGAAATTATAAAGACATCAAAATAAATACTTTAACACAATTGCCTGATACGGTAAAAACAGTTGTGACAAAACTGCGAGATAAGGATACCTTAAATTATTGGTTTACGCCTTTTGAAATGGATTCATTACAATTTACCGTAACCAATGAAAAACAAAAAGTAATAGATACGTTTGTCGTTAAAAAAAGAAAACTAGCCTTAGATTCTTTAGTGATTAAACCTAATTTTAGTGGTACTATAGGTTTTGAAGATAATTTTGCTCTTGAAGCAAACACCCCTATTACTAAAATTGATACGACAAAAATCACCTTCATTAATAAAGACTCCATCGCCGTTAAATACACTGCTTCCTTAGATAGTGTAAAAAATAGTCTTGAAATAAATTTTGAAAAAGAACCTGAAGAAGCATATAGACTTGCCATCTACCCCGGACTTATTGAAGATTTTTTTGCAAACAAGAACGATACTATCGTCTTTAATTTGAAAACAAATAAATATACAGATTATGGTAATTTTGTATTAACCTTAAGTGGAAATGTTACCTACCCTGCGATTGTTCAATTAACAGATGAAAAAGGAAGTATCAAGCGAGAACTGTATGTTACGGAACCGGATGATATTAAATTTAACAACATAAGCCCTGGTAAATATTTGGTTCGTGTTATTTCAGATAGTAATGGTAATGGAAAATGGGATACTGGTAATTATTTAAAGAAAATACAACCAGAACGTGTGAGTCATTCTCCAAAACTTATAGAAATGCGTGCAAACTGGGAAGAAAAATTTGATTTTATTCTTCTAGACTAAATGTATCCTGATCAGCTAAAAATTTGAGCTTTTCTCTGGTTGTATGAATATGGTCTTTATGTAAGGTTACATAACCAATTTCTGGGTTTTTAGTAAACAATAGTTCTTCTCCTAAGGCATTGTATACCGCAGAATGCCCTGGATATTCATGCCCCAATTGATCTATACCAATTCTATTTACACCCACGCAATACGCCATATTTTCAATAGCACGGGCTTTTAAAAGTACATCCCAAGCTTTTATCCTTGGCTTAGGCCAATTGGCAACATAGATTAATACATCATAACTTTCTACATTCCTAGACCAAACAGGAAAGCGTAAATCATAACAAATTAATGGGCAGATTTTAAACCCCTTAAAATCAATTACCATTTTTGTTGTCCCAGCCGTATAGACCTCACTTTCTCCTGCAAGCGTAAAAGTATGCCGTTTGTCATAGACAGATACGTTGTCTGGTTCTACAAAAAAAAGCCGATTGTAATAAATACCATTTTCATTGAAAACAATACTTCCTGATATAGCAATTTGTTTCTCAATGGCCAAATTACGCATCCAATCTAAAGTTTTTGTTCCTTCCGTAGCATCAATATTTTCTGGATGCATGGTAAACCCCGTCGTAAACATCTCAGGCAGCAATACCAAATCTACATTTGGCTCTAGAGCCTCTATAAGCTTAGAAATATGATTCCTGTTTTTTTCTGGTTGCTCCCAAACCAATTCAGTTTGTACTATGGCTATATTTAAATTATTAGACATCTTAGGGCTTTAATCATTTTCTAAAATTGCAATAAGAGATTGAACTCCTTGCATTTTTGCATGCTCAAGGGCATCTTTACCCCGTACATCTTTTATAGTCTTATCTGCTCCTTTTTCTAATAGTAATTTAGCAATTTCTGTCCTATTAAAAGTCGCAGAATAGATTAATGCCGTAGCACCCATAGAATTTTGTTCATTAATATTAGCTCCTCTATCAATTAGCATTTTAGCAATATCTTCATACCCTTTAAAACACACCCCCATCAAGGCCGTATTCCCAGATGCATCTTTCATGTCTATTTTTGCTCCACTATTAAGCAAAAGCGTTACAATCTCTAAATGATCATAATACGTTGCTAATATTAATGGAGAAGAGCCGCGCTGATCTTTACTATGCAATAAAACTGGATTCTGTTCAAGCATAGCATTTACTTCTGTAAAATTACCGCTTCTTATTTCATTAAAAAAAAATTCATTCATAAGATCAAATTTGGTATTTAAAGGTATAAAATAAGTGGCCTATTTTCACAAAACCCATCTACAAACCACCTGATTGTACCCAAAAATAATAAGGGAAATGTGAATATTTGCAATTAAATGAAGTTAAATCTTACAAGTATATGTACTTTTACATCTATTTTTACACGTAAACACGTAAGTATAATCATGTTAGCACTAATAATTCTGATAGACCAAGAGCAGTGTTCTTTAAATTAATAAATCGATTTAAATAATAATTTGTACATTATATTGTCAATTATCACTCTTTTTTCCTTAATTTATTGAGCTTCATGAGCTTATAACCCATAATCACGCAAAATTTTGAGTATATTATCCTCCCTAAATTATCTCCAAGATTTACCTATTGCTATAACAGTAATTGATTTAAACTTTAAAATAAAAAATCATTCCAATAAATGGCTGAAGGAGTTTCCTTGTACTATTAACTCTAGTCCTATTTCTTTTTTAGATGTTCTATCCATACCTGAAGCAGTAAAAACAGAAGCCTTTAAAATGGTTAGCAATCACAATCAAACTGCCATTAACTTAGAGCTTAAAAATAATTTAAATTTATGGCATCGCTGGAAACTAGCCCCTTCTTTTAACGATGAACATAAGTTTTCTGGAGTAATTATTATTGCTGATGATATAACTGATGAGAAGCGAGAAAACCAACTCCTAAGGAATGCTAAAAAAGTAGCACTCATAGGTGCCTGGGAATTAGACCTAATTACGAATAGAATTTTGTGGACTGAAACTACAAAAGTGATTCACGAGGTTTCTAGTGACTACGTACCCACATTAGAAAAAGCGATCCTTTTTTACAAACAGGGACATTACCGTGATTTGATTACCTCTTTAGTTAGTAATGCCATAACCGATGGTGAGTCATGGGATACCGAATTGATCATTACTACCGCAAATAATACTGAAAAATGGGTCAGAACAAAGGGAGAAACTGAAATTGTTAATGGCAAATGCATTAGAGTCTATGGCATATTTCAAGATATTCATGAACAAAAACTTAAAGACACAGCTTATACGCGTTTAACAGAACGACTAAAGATAGCCACCAAAACTGCTAAAATTGGAATCTGGGAATACAACTATACAAACAGAAATCTTTTTTGGAGTGATGAGATGTTTGATCTCTACAAAATACAAAAAGCCGATTTTGATGGACACAAAAGTTTTTGGGACCAAAGTTTACACCCTGAAGACAAAGAATTATGCTCTCAAAAGGTGGAAGAGGCTTTTGAGTTGAAAAAAGATTTAGAAATAGATTTTAGAATCGTTTTGCCTAATGGGAAAATTAGAAATATCAAATCTATAGCTTATGCAGAATTGGATACCTTAGGAGAGGTTAAAAAACTGGTTGGCGCAAACTGGGACATCACAGAACTAATTCACACGCAATTACAACTTACAAAAAGTGAGGAATCTATGCAACAGGCATTTGAAAACTCTTCCGTAGGAATGGCGCTCATAGGCTTAGAAGGTAATTGGATTGATGTAAACACGAGTTTATGCAATAGTGTTGGGTACACTAGAGAAGAAATGATTCAGAAAAAAATCATTGAAATTACCCATCCTCATGATTGGACGAAAGATTCACATTTCTTAAAAAAAATGCATGAAGGCCAACTGACAAATTACACCATAGAAAAACGTTTTTTCCATAAAGACGGCAGTATTGTAAATGCATTACTCACCGTAACAACAGTTCATAAGGTAAACGGCAATCTATCCCATTTTATAGCGCAAGTAAGTGATGTTACAGCAATGATTGCATCAGATAATAAAACAAAAGCACTATTAGAGATAACAAAGCATCAAAATGATAGTCTGTTAAATTTTGCACATATCGTTTCCCATAATTTACGCTCACATTCTACAAATTTATCCATGTTGACTAACTTTTTAAAAGAAGAGTCTGATCCTAATGAAAAAGTACATTTAGAAAGAATGTTGAGTGATGCTTCTGAAAGCCTAAGTGAAACCGTACATCACCTTAATGAGGTGGTACACATTACCACCAATACCCAAGAGAACCTAAGTAAGGTTAATCTGTTTGACTCCATTAAACGTGTTGAAAAAAATATAATGGCACTTCTTAAAGAAAAAAATGCCAGTTGTAAGATTCTTGTAGCAAATGACGTTATCATTAAAGCAGTACCTGCCTATTTAGACAGTATATTACTAAACCTATTTACCAATAGTGTAAAATATTCTTCGGAAGATAGAAATTTAGAAATACACATAGATCACAAATTTAGTAAAGATCAAGTCATCCTACATTTCTCTGATAACGGTCAAGGAATAGATCTAAAAAGACATGGAGAAAAATTATTTGGAATGTATAAAACCTTCCATAAACACAAAGATGCCAAAGGAATAGGGCTCTTTATAACAAAAAATCAAGTTGAAGCCATGAACGGATCTATAGATGTACATAGTACCGTAAACAAAGGAACAACTTTTATATTAACATTTGAAAAAGCTTAACTCAATGATAGAATATGTAGAAAATGCCTGTGTGATAGATGACGATCCTATTTCTGTTTTTGGTTTACGAAAAACATTTCGAGAAACTAATTTTTGTAAAGAAATTACCGTATACCAAAATGGATTTGAAGCCATACATGGTTTGAAAGAATTATTGGAAGCAAAAAAAAGTCTGCCACCAGTGATCTTCCTCGATTTAAATATGCCTATCATGGATGGTTGGGATTTTTTAGAAGATTTTATAAAAATACCAGAATACAACAGACAAAATGTAAGAATATACATCATAAGTTCTTCTGTTGATCCTAGAGATTTATTAAAAGCAAAAAGCTATACCACCGTAAACAATTTCTTTGTAAAGCCCATTACCACCAATGATTTAGAAAAAGTAATCCACGAAATATCACAATAAAACAGCTGTTTTCTTGTTATAATATCTTGGACTTTCAATTTTTTATTGATTTCTTTTCTTAAATTTAATAACCAATCATTAAGTACTCCTTATGGGATCTTTTTTTTCACAGATTAAAGTCAACGAATCTTTAATAAAAGATGCCCCAATTTCTGTAGCGAATTTAGATAAAAACTGTAATTTTTTGTCATTTTCTAATCTGTTTTTAAAAGAACACAACATAAATAATGACAAAATTATAGATGCCTATTTTTTTGACGTACTCCCTGATTTTCCCAAAGCCTTCAAAGAAGTTTTAGAGCAGTGTTTATTAGATAACCCTTGTGAAAATGAAGGTAAAAAGTACCTCTTAGAAAACGGTTCAAACATTTGGCTTAAATGGAAAATAAACCCATGGACTAAAGAAGATGGGACTGTAGGCGGGCTTGTGGTAGTTTTAGAGGATATTACAGATACCAAGAATATTGATGAATTAATTAAAGAAGCTCAGGAAGTAGCAAGAACAGGAGGCTGGCAACTCAATCTACTCACCTATAAGGCGCAATGGACCAAAATGGTAAATATCATTCATGAAATGCCTTTAGATTATGTTCCGCAAACTTTTGACGAATGCTTTGTGCATTTTAAAGAAGGCATTTACCGAGATCTAATTCTTAAAGCTACTCACGAGGCAATTGAACACGGAACACCATGGGATGAAGAGGTCATCATGATCACGGGAACAGGTAAAGAAGTCTGGATAAGAACTAAAGGTCATGCAGAATTTATAGACGGCAAGTGCGTGCGCATTTATGGTATTTGTCAAGATATTGATTGTTACAAACGATCACAACAAGATTATATAGAATCCGCAGAAAAATTAAAAAGTGCCATTTCAGCATCTAATGTAGGTACTTGGGAATATAATTTAAATAATGGACACACTTTGTGGGACGATATTAATTATCAGCTCCACAATATAGATAAAGAAAATTATACTGGAAGTCTTTACCGAAATTGGAAAAAATCAGTACACCCCGAGGATGTCAAACGCGTACATAAAGAAGTAGTTTCTTATTATAATGGCAATGGCTCAAGAGTTGTTGAATACCGAGTGCTTTTGCCTGACAATAACATTCGCAATATTAAGGCAAGTGTCACCATATTAACAGGTCCAAAAAATAATAAATTTAGAGCTTTAGGTATTTGTCAAGACATAACTAAAGAGAAAAATGCCGAGATAAAACTGAAAAAATTTGCAGAAATTACAGGCCAGCAAAATAATAGCCTTACTAATTTTGCCCATATGGTTTCTCATGATTTGCGTTCACATTCTACGAACCTTTCTGTTTTGACTTCACTTATTGAAGATGAGAAAGATCCTGAAGAGCGCAAACAGATTTTAGAGATGTTAAAAAGCGCTACAAATAGCTTAAATAGTACCGTGTATAACCTTAACGAGGTTGTACAATCAAGCGATACTAATATTCATACAAAATTAGTCCAAGTCAATATTCTAAAAGCAATAACAACCGTACAAAATAATATTAGCACTTTATTTCAAGATAAAAAAGGAATGTGCGTTCTAGATGTTAATCCCGATTATTTTGTTCCTGTAGTCCCTGCTTATTTAGATAGCATTCTACTTAATTTATTCACCAATAGTTTAAAATACTGTGCTCCAAATAGGACTCCAATCATTAAAATTTGCACACTATTACTTGACAAACAACTACAATTGACTTTTGAAGATAATGGAAAAGGAATTGATATGGCTAAGTTTGGAAAAACCATTTTTGGAATGAATAAAACTTTTCACAGAAATAAAGATGCAAGAGGAGTAGGCTTATATATTATTAAAAACCAAATAGAAGCTATGGGCGGTACTATCTCTGTAACAAGCGAAGTAAATATTGGGACCAAATTCACCATTAATTTTAAAACAATTTAAGTATGATTTCTTTTTTAAAAAAAATCTACTTTGTAGATGATGACCCTATTTTTACCTTCATTTCAAAAAAATTAATGAAAGAAGAACAATTTGGTGCTTCCATAGTTGCGTTTGAACATGGAAAGGGAGCTATTGAAGCGTTACTAGACTGTGATCAGAAAAATGATCTACTGCCTACCGTAATTTTTCTGGACATTAGTATGCCCGTTATGAATGGCTGGGAATTTCTTGATAGTTTTCAAGCAGCACCAATTAATAATAAGGAAAAAATTAAAATAGTAGTCATGAGTTCTTCTATCAACCCCTTAGAAATAGATATGATTAAAAATTACTCGGTTGTTCATGATTATGTTGTAAAACCTATTACACCTGCAGATCTTAATAAAATAAAAGAGTGTTTGGTTAACGAATCCCAGGAGTAAAATCCTCTGGGGCATTTTGGGGCATGTTAATTGTCCCAGAATCACCTGTATCATTATACACATCCCATTCCAAAAATACGAATACCGGATTCCCCCTGGTTATTTCTTGATTACGTAAGGCTTTACCATCTTCAAATTCATGTTGGGTGCCAGAACCATCTTCCCCTATAATTCCAAAAACATCAATAACAGCACCAAAAGGATCTACCAAAACCAGAGTATCATCACCATTAGAATCTGCTGCACTACCCGTGTTTACAACTATATCTGGAGCAAAACCATACACTAAAGTAAATTCTTCTTCATTCGGAGAAATAACCAAAGTAGCTCGAGATTCTAAAATAGTCCCGGTCAAGTCTACCGCAGCACCAACAGTTGTATTTTCATTGGTATGCCTAAGTAGCTGCCAATTTTTTAAACTTATAGCCGGTCCTGAATTGTATAGTTCAATAAAACGAGCTCCTGAATTATTATCTGGATCGGCTATTTCACTAATAAAAACACTATTTGAGCTAAATTCATCAATAAAATCCTCACAGCGCTCATTGCTTAATGTTACATCTTTTTCATCTCTAATCACTAAAAAATAGTCTTCATTTTCATGAAGAAGCAATCCGGTAATTGCTCCGCTTCCTTCAGGTAACATTACATGTTGAAAATCTGAATACCCACTATTTCGCAATCTAATTTCATGATCTAAGCAATCTATTAAAATCTTATCTGTCTCCTCTTCTTTTACAGCATATGTTTGACCTAATTCTGAATTAGAAAACTCAATTTGAGCTATACGCACTAATGTATTTCGATAATTTGTCAGATCATCTTCTAAAGAGATTACAGTAGGCTCAATTTCCACAGTATCCTCACAGGAAGGAAATATATGTTGATTCACGATTGATGCTGGCAATCTCCCCACGGAAGCGTTCCCAAAAGAAGTAAATACACCTCCTATTTTATAAACATCCTTACTTTTCCCTAGATACAATCCTTTTAATTTAATTAAAATTTTACTCCCTACAGGGTAAAACAAATGACTATCTCGAACATCTAGTTCTACCTGTAACCCTAGGGTAGGATTCAAAGATTTATCTTGAAAATAAAGGGTCCCAAAGAAATTACCGGCTTCATCTGATGAAATCACATACCCTTCAATGACTAAATCGTCTTGTATTTGTACCGTTCCCTCTTTATACAAGCTAAAAACTTCGAGAAACGTACTATTTGCTACCAGTTCTTTATCACTAGTGGATTGAATTTCATCAAAATCTCTATTTTTTACGCATGATGAAGGCAGCATTATAAATAAAATTATCCAGAATATATACTTAAATAAAATTGATGTATTTGCCATAGTATAATTAAAAACTTATTGCAAAATTTAAAAAATAGGTCCTTCCGTAACCATACCAATATTTTGGTGCAAAAGACGGAGTGCCACTCAAAGCATCTTGTTTCAGCTGCCCATAATTTCCATTCCTACTTTGTTCATACCCCCCTGATCTAAAAGCAGTATCAAAAACATTATTTACACTAGCAAAAACACTAATATACTTTCCACTTTTTAACCACGATTTACCACCCACCAAATTGAGTAAATAAAAATTATCTAATGGTTTTTGCTTTAGTAACGCTGCAACATTTTCATCGGTGGCGTCCGGGAAGTTTATTCCCGTTTCTGGGTCTATATAAAAACTCTTTGTTCTAGTAATCGTAGATATATTGGAATAGTTATTCGCTAAATAATTTGCCGTTGCCCCGATCCACCAATATTTAGGATCGCGATAATTTATTCCAAGAGCAAATGCTTTTTGTGGACCTTGCGCTAATTTGTAATCTTTAATGTTCGCTAAGCCTAAATCTTTACTCCCTTCCAAATTTATAAGTTCTTCCTCTGCATCTGCGGTATCAAAATTTATAGTAACATTAGGGTTATTTGCAAAAACATATTTACCTATTGCAGCAACCGCTGTTAGTTGTACGGAAGAAGAAATTTGATACTCTAGTCCAAGCTCTGTGCCCAATTGTAGCTTATCTACATTAGTTAAAACTTCTTGGACAAAATCTGATCCTACCCCTGCATCCACAAAAAAGAAATTTACATCCGTTGCATCTTGAAATCTTGTATAAAAGCCACTAACCCGACCTGTTAATTTTGGATATCGGAAAAAATAGGATCCATCAATACTGGTAATCTTTTCTGAATTTAATTCTGGAACAATTTGATTGTTTTCTCTAGGATTAATAAAAACATTCTGCAACACTGGTGGCTTATGTTGCAGCATAGCATTGGATTCTATCCAGTTACGACCGTTAATCTTATAGGAAACGCCACCTTTAAAACTAAAATTTGAAAAATGAACGTCAGCACTTTTTCCAAAAGAATCGTTTTCATAACGTTGATTTTTGAACAGCCCATTTCTACCATATTTTATAGACTCCCAATGAGCAGCTATAAATCCCTTCCACCCATTCTCCTCATAATTAAGCTGTGCAAAAGTTTCTAATTGTTCCGCTTCCATTTTATAATGGTAATTAAAAATATCATTTTCATATTTTTGCAGCGAGCCATTGCTATTGTTTTGCGTATTTGAAAAAACATCTACATCCTCATGATAATTAGCCCCTAACAAATCATTAATCTCCGCGTAATTCATAGAAGACAAGGATTTATAACCAAACCCGATATCCATTTTAAATTGCTCACCATATGTAATATTTGCTATTGAATTTACCGACAACTGTGTATCTTTTACCACATCATCATACAAAACATACGCAGCTTTATCATTCTCATTCGCTTTATAGAGCTGATCCCAATTAAGTTGTGGATTTATAAGAAATCCTTCTTTCGCAGTATTTGCACTTAAAAAGTTTGCACCAATGGTACTATTGATATAATAACTTGGCAGATATCTATAATATGTAGGATCCGGATTTGGCGCATTATAATATCCTAATCTAGATCTAGAATTAATTCCCCACTGATAGCTTACTCCTGTGTTTAATTTAAAATGACTGGTCTCAAAATTATGATTAAACATTAGAATTGGTTCTGCTATTTTACGTTCTCTAGAATTTCTAATTTCACCCTCCTGTTTGCCCCAATAGGGGTTATACCTACTCCCAATAAGATTAAAAACTTCTTCCGTAACAGCAGAAGACCTTCCTCTTCTATTAGACGCCATTATGCCAGTAAACAATAAGCTATTCTTTGAATTGATCTGGTATTCCACAGCTCCAAAGAAAGAATAAGCATCATAAAGTGTACCTTCAACATATCCCTCTTTAGACCATCTTCTAGAACCAGAAACACTATAACTGAGTCCTTTTTCTGAAACTTTAGAAGTATATGTAGCCATAATCCTTGCCCCATAAGTTCTATTGGATGCGGAAGATGATATCCTAATTCCTGGACGAAATGTTGATGGTCTTGTTGAAATATTTGTGGTACCTAAAGTACCTCCAAAATTATATGCGGATGCTGACAGCCCATTGCTAAATTGCTGATTTCTAGTTACATCATTTAAACCACCCCAGTTGTTCCATTGTGGTCTGCCATCATAAAATTTATTCATGGTTATTCCATTCAGCAATACTTTTCCGTTTTGTGAATCATAGCCTCTAACTCTAAAAAATGCTTGGCCAAAATCAAATGCTGCGCGTTGCAGAAAAATATCCTTGGTTGCCTGCAACAATCCCACAGAACTTGCACTTTGTTCATCATCATGAATCTCTGCCTCTGTTAGCGTTATTAAATTATCTGTTAATTCTGTCCTTATATCCTTCTCTAAATATAAAATTCCTAAATCGATATTTTGTACGCCAACACTAATGGGCACCCTTTTTACAATATAATCTGAAGATTGAAAACTTAGAATATAATCACTCGAATCAGGAAGTATTATTGAGAAAATACCATCTTTATCCGTAAAGGAATAAGTACTAGTTTTTTCGACTATAATACGAATACCAACCAGAGCGTTCTTCTGATGCTTGTCTAAAACCTGAGCGGTTACCGTACTATTGCCTTGTGAAGAGCACAAGTTATATACTGCGAAAATTAAAATAAATAAATAAATTTTTCGCATGTTAATAGATACAATTACAGGTATTTACGGAGTAATATAAGAATATTATTGTTAATATTACAAAATAATTAAACTAAATTCGATTAACGAATACCTGTTTTAAATACTAAGTCAAGAAATGAATAAACTACTTTTTGTATTTTTACTGCTTATATACTTCAATCTACACGCTCAGAAAAAGAGCTATAAAATACGAACTATCGCATTTTACAATGTAGAGAATTTATTCGACCTGAAGAATGACAGTCTTACCTATGACGATGATAGAACACCTGAAGGTAAAGATCACTGGACGATGGATCGCTACCAAAAAAAACTAACAAATGTTTCTAAAGTATTATCAGAAATAGGTCGCAGCGTTTCCAAAAACTCGCCAGACATTATAGGTTTGTGCGAAGTAGAAAACCAACAGGTAGTAGAAGATTTAGTATATCATAAAAATTTACAAGACAAAAACTATGGGATTATACATTTTGATTCCCCCGACGAAAGAGGAATTGATGTAGCACTACTCTATAAGAAAAATGCATTTATCCCTACGTCATTTAAAAGCCAACGCTTGTTATTACAAAATAATGAAGGTTTTAGAGACTATACAAGAGACCAATTAGTGGTTGGGGGCTTATTAGACAATGAACAAATCTATTTTATTATTAACCACTGGCCTTCTAGAAGCGGTGGAGAGGCTAGAAGTAAACCAAACAGGATAGAAGCTGCAAAACTAAATAAACGCATCATAGACTCTATTACAAGGAATGATGCGAATGCTAAAATTATAAGTATGGGCGATTTAAATGACGACCCAACAAGCGATAGTTTAAAAAAAATACTTAAAGCCAAAGGAGACATAAACAAGCTAGAAGAAAAGGACCTTTACAATCCCATGGAAAAGTTGCTAAAAAAAGGAATAGGCTCATTGGCCTACAGAGATAAATGGAATTTATTCGATCAGTTCTTTTTTACCAGTAATTTAATTTCAGACAAAAAAGGACATTTTTCATTTTGGAAAGCAGGAGTATTCACACCTACTTATTTATTAGATCCATCAGGAAGATATAAAGGATACCCATTACGCACCTATGCCGGTGGTAATTATGTAGGCGGGTATAGTGATCATTTTCCCGTATACATGTATTTGATTAAACCCGCCCTTAATCAATGAGTTCGGGAAATAAAGAAAGCTTTAAGGTTATCCTCAAAGCTTTCTTTATTGGGATTTTACTCCGTTTAATGTCAACTATTTTTAAGCAAACCATTGCGCCCAAGGAAGGCGACTTAATATTAAAACCAATCCTATTCCGTAGAAAATTGCAATAGTTTTAAACTTACGTTTTGCTTCCATAATTTTCTTATGCTTAGACCATCCTATAGTAATAAACACTAAGGCTATAATATTAATAAACGGATGTTCCACGGCCAATAAACGTGCTGCAGAAGTTAAGCCACCCATTCCAAATTCGCTAATGGCATAAAAACCTTTAGGCGACACAAAGTATAGGATGATACCGATCAATAGTTGTATGTGTGCTAGAATAAGTGCAAAAAGACTAATTCTAAAATCTTTTTCTAAAGTAAACATCTTGTTACCCGTAAAACCAATTATGGCATTAATTACGGCTATCACCAACACTATCAGAACGATATAAGCAAAAAAGGAGTGCAGGTTATAAATAATTTCGTACATATTTTTAATTTTAATTAGTTCCCCTAAAAATACTAAAATTTAAGCACAAAAAAACCCTGCTGAATAGCAGGGTTTTAAAAATATTACCATTTATTTTGAGCAGAGGCACCTCCCCAGATAAGGGTGGCCAAATATGGATTATCTATAAAAGGGTTTCTATTGCCTTGTGCAGCATAAATAACATTATTACGCTGCTCTTCAAATTCAGATACTGGATCTGCAATATTCCAAGATAGAAAAAGCTCTAATTCACCAACACGACTAAAAGATTCTCCATAACGAATGTTTAAATACATTACCATTCTAGCTACATCTCCCCTCCAATCATCACCAGGGTACCAAGAATTATTATTAACTAATGCATAACCACCAGAGCTATCAGTATATGGGTAATTTAATCTTTCAGAATTAACAGCATCGTCTGCCGCTCTTAAATGATGTAAATCTGTAACAGCATCTGTAGAAGTTAGTAGTGACTGCGGATATATATGTTCCGTATTAAAGGTTTGTGGAGAATATGAATTAATTCCCGAGGTGTATTCTTCCCAATATCTACTTTCACCTGAATACATAAGAGTTACATTATCTTGATTAACTAAATCAGCATCAGCATTATATAAATATAAATGACGTTGAGAATACGATAATATTGTAGTGTGCATTGATTTTGTATGAGTTTCAATTTCATCATACATTACATCTGCATTATCTGTAAATAATACTCCATCATAATATTCTTGCAAGTCTTCACTAATATTAAAACTTAACGATTTTATTACTGTAACTGTAACCGTTGCTGTAACACATGTGGCACTTGGAGAATCATCATCACAAAGTGTATAAGTAAATGTATCATCACCTTCAAAATCTGTTAATGTAGAGTAACTTACAGTTCCATCTGCATTTAAAGTAACTGTTCCTTGGGCAGTTGAATCATCAATTGAACTAATTTCAGCTTCGTCAAAAATACCATCATTAGACAAAACATCTAATATATTACCTGATGTGTTTTCTGATATAAAAAAAGTATCATCATCAGCAACAGGTTCACCATCATCAACAACAGTTATAGTAACTACAGCTGTTGAACAAGTTGGCGTATCATCATTATCACAAATGGTATATGTAAAAACTTCGTTACCTACAAAACCATTTAGTGCTGTATAACTAATAGAATTATCATCATTTAGTATAATAGTTCCAGTGATTCCATCAGTATTTATACTTTCTAAAACTGCTCCATCTACTATTATATCATTTTCTAATAAAGATGTAATTTCTAACGTAGAATTCTCAACGGTTTCAAATTCATCATCAACAGCTACTGCTTCTCCTTCATCATTAACAGTAATAGTAACCGTAGCAGTTGAACAATTCGGTGTTGACAGAACATCACAAATTGTGTAAGTAAAACTATCTGTGCCAACAAAATTAGTTGGAGGTGTATAAACAAAAGAACTACTTAGTCTTTCAACTATTGTACCTCCATTCTCAGATTCAGCATCATAGCTTGTAATTGTTGCTTGATTATTTAACTCATCATTCTCTAATATTAATAAAGTAATTGTAGTATTTTCTATACTTATTGCACTATCATTAAAAGCTACAGGTGGGTCAACTACAGTTTCAACAGAGCTACAACCATATAGTAGTAATGATATAAAGATTGCATATATATACTTCATAATAATTTAAATTTATTTAAGTTAAAAAAACCGCTTCTTTCGAAGCGGTTTTAAATTATATATTAAAATAACTAGTACTTAGATTTAATTATTATCAACCCAAACACCGCCTGTTTTAATTAAACTAAATGTCTCAGCAGTAGTTGAACCATTGTAAATAACAAATACCACATCGTATTTTTGACCTTCTTCTGCACTTGGATCAATACTATCCAGCAACACGTTAAAAGCTTCAACTAACATCTCATCAGTCCATTCAGCTGCATTACCAACTCTCCTATCGAAGTTACTATAGTTTGCAACACTACCTGTAGCATCAGGATATACATCTGAAAATGCATCAGCAATTAATGTATAATCAGCTGACAACAATGTATAAACAATAGTATTATCAGGTAACCATTCACCATCTTCAAAACCATATTGAAAAGTTGTAGCCTCAACATCTTCTGGTATAGACCAATTTGTACCATCAAAATTGGCTATACTATACTTTTCATTTGTTGAACCATCATAATATTCATATTGAACACTAACAGTATCACCTGACTGAGCATATGGTAATAATGATTTTAAGAAAATTTCTAACTTGTAAATAGAGCTACTATCAAAATTTCCATAACTTAAATCTAAAAGTTCATAATCACTTTCTGTTACTAAATAAGGGAACTCCCATTCTCCATTATTTTTTGCAACGATAGCTTCAATTTCTGCTGTTGATTCTTCAGATACAATATCAGAATATATATAAACACCTGAGCTATACTCTAAAGTAATAGTTTCAGTAACAGCTGAACCATTATATATATCATAAGTAACAACATAAATATCACCTTCAGTTGATGCAGGTAATACAAGATTAACAGCTTCAAGAATCATATCATCACTCCAGTAAGCATCATTATCAGTTCTTCTTTCAAAATTACTATATGATCCGACACTCGCAGCTGGCTCAGGATATGTAGAAGCCAATTCTGTACCAACTGTGTCATAATCATCACCAGTAAATGTATATTCTGTTCCTAGAGCATCCGCAACATCAACCGTAACATCTTCTAATTCTAAAAATGAATAACCATTGTACTGAACAACTAAAGACTCTGTTCCACTAGATCCATTATATATTGCAAACGAAACTGAAAGAACTTCACCAGAAGTATAATCATCTCCAAAAAGAATACTAAGGCCCTCAACAATCATACTATTAGACCAATATGAGTCATTATCTTCTCTTCTTTCAAAATTTGAAAAGCTACTTGCACTGTCTGCAGCATCAGGATATTTTGAACTTAAGGCATTCCCTATAGTCACGAAATCATCGCTAGTTAGAGTATAAAAATCTACTGCAGCATTATAAGTTAAAGCAACAAAAGTTCCTTCACTCGCTGTTTCATAACTAGTAGATAAATAATCATCTATACCATAAACATTACTTAAAGTCTCTGAAGTCGATAGTGTTTCTACTTCTGAAGGACTAAATAAATCATAAGTAACATTTATTAAAGAACCCTCACCTAATACTGGATGAGTAGAAGCTAAGATTATTGGTATAACTTCTTGTGCTAACTCTTCAGATGCAAAGTATTCTACAGAATCAATTTCTGTTGCAACTAATTCATAATCATCTTCAGTAAGTGTATAATCAAGTGATCCTGATATAAAATCTACACCTTCTATTCCACCATTTGCATCTATGTCATCATAGATTTCATCCATAGGATCACACGAAGTAAACAACGTAGCTCCTAAAATTAATAAGTAATATATTGCCTTTTTCATTTTGATTTTTTTTTAAAAGTTAAGTTTTAATCCTAAACTAAATGTTCTTCCGAAACCATAGTATACTAAAGCTGTATTAGCTACAGAACCGTCACCATCATTACCTTCAGAAACGTACTCCGTATTTAAAACATTATTCATTCTACCAGTCAACCTTGCATCAAAACCACCAAATTCGAAGTTATGAGAGATTGCTGTATCAAATAAACCATAAGCTGGCAATTCCCATGCCTCAGGCGCAACTTCTCCTCTATCACTAGGGTCAAAAGACGCATATAAATCTGCGTAGTAATTATAATCTACCGTGAATGTTGTTTTGTCTGTTAATTTATAGTTTGTACCTACAGCTAATGTTGTTTGAGCAGCATCACCTACATGTAAACCTTCAATATATAAATCAACTGTATCTACTAATGTTTGATCTTCATCAAAAATTTGAACACCTGTTACATTATTATCCCATTTCCAATCTCCTATTGAAGACATCGCTGTAATGGTAAGTTTATCAGTAACTCTATAGTTGAAATCAATTTCAAGTCCTTGGTGAACTGCATTTACCCCAAGTACGTTAGCACTATTAAAAGTACCATCAGGCTCTGTGTAAGAAACACTTTCAGATCTATCCTTCCAAGATGTTCTATACAAGTTTACGTTTGCACTTAATTTTTCTGATCTATAGCCGTAACCCAATTCAAAACTGATTACTTTTTCATTAGCTGCATCACTAAAAATATCTTCATTATTAAAATTCGGGAAAACCGCATCAAAATCTGGAGCTTTTTCAAAATAACCTGCATTAATAAATACATTGTGGTTACCATCAATCCTGTAGTTACCACCACCTTTAACACTGTAACCAAAAAAGTTGTACCAATCTGTCTCTCGTAAATTATCAGACTCTAAATATTGAAAATAATCAACTCTTTTATAACCTGTATTAGAACCTGATAAAGATAAGTACGTATTAATATCTTCAGTAACATCATACTCTAATTGAGTAAATAAACCATACCAACCTACTAAACCATCGTTATTATAGCTTAATTTGTCTCCTACCTGCAATCCCGCATCTGGATTATTTACATTAGAATCATCATATAAATATTGACCACCTAACAAATCTGTTACTTCTCTGTAATGCTTTCCTTTATAGCTTCTTAAATCTACACCACCCAAAAACACTAAATCATCAGTTAAATCTACTTTTAAAGTAGATAAAACACCGTACCAATTATGATTATTAAATGAAGCTCTTAAAGCTGAAGTAGAACCATTTGCTCCATTCGCAATATTTTCATCTACTATACGGTCAATATCAACAGGACCAAAGTTACCTATCTTATATTCTGAACTACTAAATTTACTAGTATCATCGCCAGCAGTACCACCACCACCACCTGATCCGAAGGATACATAAGCAACTGTTGATAAGTTAGTTTTCTCATTAATATCCCAATAATGGTTTAATGACATTTGAGGTTTATTATAAAAGTTATCTTCTATATGTTTAACCTGACCATTATCATATCCCCAATCAGAATTATATCTTATTCCTGATTCAGAAGCTTGATATGTTTGAATTAACTGTCTATTTTGTCTTTGACCATGTCTTTGAGTAGATCCAAATCCTGTAAAAGATATTTTATGAGCATCGTTAATCTGCTTAGATATATTTAAGAAGTAAGAGATACCTTTAAATTCAGTACCATCTACATAACCATCACCTTGAGTAGAAGAGCCCGATACTGTAACTGCTAAACCTTTATCAGACAATCCTGTAGAATACGTAAAACCATATTTTTCATAACCATCATTTGCCAAAGAAGCGTAAATACTACCACCTTCTTCAACATCTGTAGTTTTTGTTACGATATTAATTGTACCACCAATAGAAGGCACGGCAATTTTTGAAGCACCTAAACCTCTTTGTACTTGCATTGCGCTAGTAACGTCACCTAAACCAGCCCAGTTAGACCAATAGACAGCACCGTTCTCCATATCGTTTACAGGAATACCGTTGATCATTACAGCAACGTTTTCAGAACTAAATCCTCTAATATTTACCCTACCATCACCATAACCACCACCTGATTTTGTAGCATATATACCCGGTGTTGATTTTAAAATTTCAGGAAATTCTTGAGTTCCTAATTTCAATTCAATATCACCTGCTTTAATAGTAGAAACGGCAACAGGAGTTTTACGATCTACAGCTAAAGAATATGTTGTTACAATTACTTCATCTAAAGCACTTGCATCAGCATCTAAAGAAATACTTCCTAAGCTAGTAGAACCACTAGTAATTGAAAATGACACCTCTTTACTTTTATATCCAATATAAGAAACAACTAAAGACCCACTTGAAGCTGAAGCATTTATTGAAAAGTTACCATCAAAATCCGTTACTGTACCATTTTTTGTTCCTTTTACCAGAACATTAGCCCCTGGAAGTGGCTCGTTTGAATCACTACCGACAATAATACCGGTAATTGTCCCCTGTGAAAAAGCAACTGCCGAAAACAATAATGCGACAATTGTGAAATAAAATTTTCTCATTTTTCTAAGTGTTATTTTAGTTTTAGTTTTGCTGCAAAAGTGAAACTTTAATTGCACTTGTATATTAACAAAACGTTAAATTAGCTTTGCTAAAATTAACATAAAAACACGTGTCTAACACCTGTAGAACAAGAACTTATCAACTTTTATTAAGAAAAAGAGAAAAAGGCCAATTATTTCTTAAAATTCTGCAAAAGATTTAATGTAGAGGAATCATGCTTAGCAATTTCGGAATTCTCTATATCCTTAAGAATAGTGGTTGCTAGTTGTTTTCCTAATTCTACCCCCCACTGATCGTAACTAAATATATTCCAAACAACGCCTTGAACAAATATTTTGTGCTCATACATGGCAATTAAAGCTCCTAAACTTTCTGGAGTTAACTTGTCTATCAATAAACTATTTGTAGGATTGTTACCTTGAAAAACTTTGAAAGGAATCAATTCTTTTAAAGTTTTTTCATCCATTCCTTTTTCTACCAGCTCTTTCTCTACCTCAGCAGCATCCTTCCCATTCATTAATGCCTCCGTTTGAGCAAAGAAATTTGCCATAAGCTTATTATGATGATCAACATCACCATGAAGAGATTCTCTATACCCAATAAAATCTGTAGGGATTAATTTTGTTCCTTGATGTATTAATTGAAAAAACGCATGTTGAGAGTTTGTTCCTGGTTCTCCCCAGATAATTGTACCTGTTTGATACGTAACAGGATTCCCTCCTCTATCAACACTTTTTCCATTACTTTCCATAATACCTTGTTGTAAATATGCCGAAAAACGACTCAGGTATTGTGTATACGGAATTATGGCTTCTGTTTCTGCTTCATAAAAATTATTATACCAAACACTTATTAATGCTAAAACTACCGGAATGTTTTGATCAAAATCTTCATTCTTAAAATGCTCATCCATTTCATTTGCTCCTTTTAATAAAGCATCAAAATTTTCAAAGCCTACTGCTAATGCAATAGATAAACCTACCGCACTCCACAATGAAAAACGACCACCAACCCAATCCCACATCGGGAACACGTTCTCAGAAGCAATACCAAACTCCGCTATTTTTTCTGTATTGGTAGAAACTGCAGCAAAATGCTTAGCAACATCTGCTTGTGTAGCGTGTTTTAAAAACCATTTTTTAATGGTTGTTGCATTACTCAATGTTTCTTGTGTTGTGAAAGTCTTAGAAACTACCACAAACAATGTTGTTTCTGGATCTAAATGGCGTAAAGTTTCATATACGTGATCACCATCTACATTACTCACAAAATGCATTTTTAAATGATTGCCGTAAAACTGTAACGCTTTAACAACCATTTCCGGACCTAAATCTGATCCTCCAATACCTATATTTACAACATCTGTAAACTTCTTTCCCGTGAACCCCTTTTTAGCACCCGAAATAACAGATTCGGTAAACCCTTTTATCTTTTCTTTAACCTCGTAAATTTCTGGCATTACATTTTCACCATCCACCAATACAGTATCAGATTTCTTAGCTCTTAATGCCGTATGAAGCACTGCTCTACCTTCCGTTTGATTAATAATATCACCCCCAAAATACTTTCCTATAGCATCTTTTAATTTTACTTCTTCCGCTAAGCTAAGCAACAAGTCTAAAGTTTCTTTAGAAAGTCTATTTTTTGAAAAATCTACTAAAAAATCGTTCCAGGTAATACTAAACGCATCAGCACGGTCAGAATCCGATTTAAAATATTCTTTTATTTCTTGATTCTTATTTGCATTGAAATGATCTGTTAATTGCTTCCATGCTTTTGTACTGGTAGGATTAATATTTTGTAGTGCCATTTTTATTTACGTGTTAACTGTTGTTCTTGTTCTTGTTCTTTAACTTCTACTTCTGTTTTTACTTCAGTATAGGGTACGCTATCTAATTTTGCCTTAATAGGATTCATAAAATCAAAATACCCTACTCTTAAGGAATCTGCTAATGGTTCTGCCGCAGGTAACTTTTCTCTTAAAGGATCTACTTGCTGACCATTCTTCCAAAAACGATAACACACATGCGGACCTCCCGAATTTCCCGTCATCCCAATCCAACCAATAACATCACCTTGATGCACATATTGGCCTTTTTTAACGTTCTGATTTTTCATGTGCAAGTACTGCGTACTATACGTTCCATTGTGCTGAATCTTAACAAACTTACCATTACCACCTCTACGCGTAGATTCTACAACAGTACCGTTTGCAGTCGCTAAAATAGGTGTTCCTATAGGTGCTGCATAATCTGTACCTTTATGAGGCCTAACTTTATACCCATAATAAGCTATTCTTCTATTGAGATTATAACGAGAAGATATTCTACTAAATTCTACCGGAGCTTTTAAAAAGGTACGACGCAGATTTTTAGCCTCTTCATTGTAATAATCGGTAACATTGTTAAGGGAATCTGTCTGATATGCAAAAGCATAAAAAGATTCGCCATTATGCTCAAAAAAGGCCGCTTCTATAGGTTCTGCACCTGCATAAATGCTATCATTAATATATTTCTCCTTATAAAGCACTTTAAACCTATCCCCTTTCTGTAGTCGAAAGAAATCTATTGACCATGCATAGATTTCGGATAAGTTATTTGTAACGCCATAATCTATTCCTTGCTCGTTTATAGCTGTAGATAAATTTGAATTTATTACTCCTGAAGCTACTCGTTCAACATATTTTACATTTTTCTTACCCCGATAAGCAATAACCGAATCGCGCAGATCTACAACAGTATAATTAATACGATCATCTTCATAGATGAAAAATTGAGCTATTTCTGAAGTATCTTTAGATTTTAATATCGCATACGGTTTACCAATCTTTATTCTTCGAACATCAAAAGTATCTTTAAACTCTGTTGATATTTTAAAAATTTTCTGATAATCTACCTTGTTCTTAATCATTAGGTCGCCAAAACTATCGCCATTACGAACGGTATCTTTTAAAACAACAAAATCATCTAGATTAAAACCATAGGCTTCCACAATTGGTTTTTCTATAACTTCTACTTTCTCAACAGTATCTTTCTCTTTCTTTTCATCTCCGCAGGAGCTTAAAAAAAGGCAAGTCAAAATAATCAAACAAATTTTTTGCATTCTCAATGTGTACTTTTTTCAGGGTTAAAGATATGGTCTACCCATTGTTTTCCCCAATCATTTAACTCCTCTTTAGAATATAACGCCGGAAAAAATATAACTTTCTGAAAACTAGGAGGTAAATATTCTTTCCAGTTTGTACCACCTGTTGCGTCAATTGGCTTTTTATCTTTAGCAAGATAGCGGTATGCAGAACCCATATGCATTAAAGGCCAATTAACATTCGCATTAATATCTAATTCTTTTAATGCCTTAATAAGTAATGGGTTTTGCTTCTCTTTTTCTGGTAACTGAAGGTATTTTGAATAAATACTATTGTTTTCTACTTGCTTTGCAATACGAATTAACCGAGGTGTATACCTATATTCAAATTGCTTTAAGGTTAATGTTTTCTCACCCGTATCCTTATCTGTAGCTCCTTTTTTCCAATAAATATGCTCATACAATTCTTCTATTCCATGCTCTGAAGAAAAACTCTCTCGCTCCGTATGGTGGACTAAGTTTTCCATAGAAGTAGCATAAATTTCTATCATCCTATATTGTGCTGACTGAAACCCACTGGCTGGCAACAAAGCCATTCTATATTGCAAGAACTGCTCTCGCTCCATTCCATTTATCATAATACTGAAAGATGAAATCAAAACCCTATAGTAGCCGTTAATTCTATTTGCTTTTTCAATAAAAAAAGGGACACTTTGAGTTTTATCATCTACCAATTGTTTTTGCTCATGAAGTATAAGCTTAAAATACAATTCTGTAATTTGATGATACATGATGAAAATTTCTTCATCAGGAAAGTGTGTTCTAGGTATCTGAAGACTTAAAAGCGTATCTAAGTGGATATAATCCCAATAAGTTAGGTAGCGCTGATAAAGAAGACCATCTAAATAAGAACTTAAATCTTGACCTGAATTTTTATATTTTTCTTCAAGCTTCGATATTTGCATATCGATATCTTCTTTACTTTTCAAAATGGAATAAATTTAGATTAACTGAATACGTTGAAAAAACAATGTTTTCACAAAAATAGAATAAAGAATTAAAATAGAATTCTTTATTCAAGTCAACTTTTAATCAGCCTCCATAATACTACCTTATTTAACAAAATAGTACTTAAAATTTTAATCCATAATAATTTTAAACTGATTATTCAACCCATTATAGCCATCTAAATCTGCCTTTATAGATCCTACTGCAATATCTGCCTTAATCCGAATTGGTATTTTGTTCTGATCATTAGACACCCAAAGAGACAAACTCTCTTCTTCTTTAAAAACTCTACCTGATTGCACATAAGGTCTAAACCTTAAACAAGCCACCTTTCCATATTTCGTTTTTAAGGTATCTATACCAACATACTTTAATTTAAATTGATACACTCCATCATCATCATACAGCATATCTAATTTAATAAACTCCCCTTCCGTCAAATCATTAAAATCATAATTCTTTCTAATGTAGTAAAAAGCTGAAATTAAATCTTGAACTTTATTGGTGATGGTAAAGTTTTGCTTCTTATCGTGTTTTTTATCATTAAGCTCCGCTTTTTTCTTATTGTAATCAAAATTGATTTCAATATCTTTAGTATATCCTCCCTCATCTATCTTACGAACAAACTTATAAGGCTTACCATCTTCTTTATCAAAATAACTTTCATAAACATCATCTACCTTATAGAATACCCTTGCAGCGCCGGTTGTTTTTCCTTCTCCACGGACCTTGTACACGTTTTTACCATTTACATTATCATTAGTAAGGTGCAGCGTTGCACTACTTGCATTAAAAATACCATAATGAATACGAAATTTGAGCCATTCTCCTGACTTGAAAGGTGCATTTTCCTCCTGCGCAGTTATTGCAGTAGTAGCTATAGCGAATATGAGTAGTACTAAATTTTTCATACTTTATGTGTTGCCCTAAAGAATATAGTTTCCATAAGAGATTAATTTAAAGCAAACACTGTAAAAATAGTAAAAAACAAATATCACAGAACCAACTTTACATTTAGATAAACAAAATTTATTCCAAACTATTGCATTCCGAAAAAAAGAATAAAAAAAAGCCCAGTGTTTCCACTGGGCTTTCCCTAAATAACCAACCAAACTTTAAATTATGAAAAACCAATACTTAAAGTCAATAAGGGAACCACCCCTTATTTGATGACAAAGTTAAACCAAACCTTTTATTTTAAAATTAGTTTTAACGTACTTTAACTATAGTCTTAACAGTAATTTATAGAAGTTAGATAAAAATTAATAATTCATTAAGAAAATTGAGCATATCTAGAGTGTTCCTCTAGCTTCTTGCTCCCTTTCTATAGCCTCAAATAAGGCTTTAAAGTTTCCTACTCCAAACGATTGCGCTCCTTTTCTTTGAATAATTTCAAAAAACAGTGTGGGTCTATCTACAATTGTCTTGGTAAATAATTGTAAAAGATAACCTTCCTCATCTCTATCAATTAAAATTCCATGTTTTTTAAGCACCTCAATATCTTCGTCAATAGCTCCTACGCGCTCCAATAAATCATCATAGTATTCTTCAGGCACATATAAAAATTCTACGCCACGGTCTCTCATTGCAGATACCGTAGCTACAATATCATCTGTAGCTAATGCCAAGTGTTGCACTCCTGGCCCATTATAAAAATCTAGATACTCTTCTATTTGAGATTTCTTTTTCCCTTTTGCGGGCTCATTTACAGGAAACTTTACGCGACCATTGCCATTACTCATCACCTTACTCATCAATGCCGTATATTCTGTAGCAATATCATTGTCTACAAAAGAAACAATTTGAGCAAAGCCCATTACTTCTCCGTAAAATTTACACCAGGTATTCATTTCATTCCAACCGACATTACCCACAATATGGTCTATAAATTTAATCCCTGTTGGTTCTGGGTTATAATGAGATTCCCATTTTCTAAATCCAGGCAAGAAAACACCCTTGTAGTTTTTGCGTTCTACAAACAAATGGACTGTTTCGCCATACGTGTAAACTCCAGAACGTATTACATGCCCATTTTCATCTTCTTCTTTAGTAGGCACTAAATAAGGTTTTGCTCCACGCTTTGTTGTTTCTTCAAAAGCTTTAGTCGCATCGTCTACCCACAAAGCAACAATTTTTACACCATCGCCATGTTCATTAATATGCCTATTAATCTCACCATCTTTTTGTAATGGCGTTGTTAATACCAAACGAATCTTATCTTGCTTTAAAACATAAGACACGCGATCTTTAATTCCTGTTTCTAAACCCGCATATGCTTCTGATTGAAAACCAAAAGCTGTTTTATAAAAATGCGCTGATTGCTTTGCATTACCTACGTAAAGTTCTACGTAATCCGTGCCTAATAACGGAAGAAAATCTTCTGCCTCTTTAAAAAGTTTTTTTAGAGAATATTCCGTGTTCTTTAAGTCTTTTAAATTTTTTATTTCTGCTGCCATGATATTTTTCTTGAAATGATTAATAAAAAGTAAGGTGTACACAAGTTTCCTCCTTAAGAATAAGAAAGAATTAAAATGGCATTACCACATGGCACGAAGGTGCGCCGTAATATCAACTCTGTATTGTAGCATTTTACAAATATCGCAATTAAACTATAACTTTTATATTAAATTAACAACAAACCAATGGGTGCCGAATTAAAACCAATAGCCCACACTAAAAAATAAATTTGATTGCGATTTCTCCGGGGACCAAGAATAAATAACCTGAAGCGGGCCAACAAAAGATTCCCATCCACAACCAACACCATACCCTGAAAAAGTTGGTTCTTTAAACCATTGTCCTGTTCTAAAAAGATCATCATCTACATTGGCATAATTTGCAGCAAAGATTAAATGATTTTTTGGCGTAAATTCATAATCCAATCTCATCATACCTTTTACAAAACTGTTTCCAGGAAGACTTAAAAAATCATAGCCATAAAAAGGAATAAAATTATTTACTCTAGCCGCTCCAAAACCCCCTAATACAAAATCAAATGAAGTCACCGATGATGTTCCCAATTTAAACCCGCCCTCTGTTTCAATATTCAGAGATAGGTTTTTAAAAATAGGAAATGCGGCTCCCATTTTAGATTTTGCTACAGAAAATTCTTTAAAATTATTGGTAAAATCTGATGACGCTAGATAGAAATGAAAATCTCCATCAAAATACAAGCCTTTACTCGGAAAATACTTACTATTATAAGTATCTAAGGTTAACTTCCCATATCCACTAAAAAAGTTGCTTTTTTCAAAATACAGCCGATCATCACTTGAGACTTCATCTGAATCAGATAGCTGACTTATGGTTTCTGTGCTATATTTTAAAAACTTATGCTCTACACCCAATGCAAACGCAAACTCTTCTTTAACCACTGTTTGCAAGTAAAGCTGATTAGTTACATCAGACACATCCATATTTATAGTCTTAATATTAGGATCTGCAGGTGCATCAAAATTAGATTCAAAATTTTGATAATCGATAGTTTGACCAAACCCAACAAATCTAGAATTAAAACCAAAACTCCAGTAGGTACCTTTATCTATATAATAATCTAAATTATACCTAACATTATCTCCCAATATAAAATCGAACGAAACAACATCATCATCAAAAAATAAATTCTTTTTTGTCAAGTTCAAAATTGCTGCAGTATTGAATAAATCATCATAATGCACCCCCATTTTAATAAAGGTTTTAATTTTACTCTCTCTTAAATCTAAGACTAAATCTGTTTTTTTACCGTTAGGTTCCAGGCGGTATCGAATTGTTTTAAAATTTCCTGTTGCAGATAAATTACCGATACCTTGTTGCAGTTTATCAAAAGCGACGTTATTATCTAATGGAAATCTCAATTTACCTTTTACAAATCCTCTAGAATAATTATCACTCCCATTAATAATCAGGTTATTTAATTGTAAAGTATCTTTACAAACTATAGGAATTCTTTTTACAACTTTTCTATTTTGTTTGATTGCTAATTCTTTTAACGCAATGTAATTTTCTCTTGCAGCAAGTTCTCCGCTATTTACAATTTCCGATAAGAAAGCAAAATCTATTACTGAGTATTTATCTATATTTGGTTTTATATAGATATCTGTTTTCTCAACTTTCTTTACCATATCCTTGACGGTTCTGTAGTTGTTTATTTGCAGTAATACTTCTGTTGCAGATCCTAAATTTTCTCTACTTGAAAGCCCGTGCTGCACATCTACACCAATAATTACATCGGCACCCATCTTTAACACCCCATCTACGGGATAATTATTAATAACACCACCATCAATTAGCACTCTGCCATCAATTTCAGTAGGCTCAAATAGGGATGGAAAAGTTCCACTTGCCATTATTGTTTCCGGAAGGTACCCTTTATTAAGTATGATTTCATTTCCTGTCTCCACATCTGTGGCAATACAAAAAAATGGAATAGGTAATTTGCTAAAATCATCTACATTATCTACATGGTATAGCAATCTTACCAACTCATTATAGATACTCTGACCACTAGAAATTGCAGAAGGAAACGATATTTTAAAATTATTAAATGGCAAGGTTAAAGCATACCGCTCAGAATCATCCTTCTCATAAAAAGTTTTAGAACTTCGGGGTAAGTTATCCTGAATTAATTTAGTGAAATCTGTGTTCCTGAAAATTGAATCTAACTCATTTGCTGAGTACCCTGAAGCATAAAGCGCACCGACAATTGCCCCCATACTTGTACCTCCTATATAATCTATCTGCACCCCAGCTTCCTCGATGACTTTTAATGCCCCAATATGCGCAAACCCTTTTGCACCACCACCACTAAGCACAAGTCCTACTTTTACATCTTCCATTTTTTGGTTGTCTTGTGCTACAACTGCAAAAATAGAAAACAGAAAAACCGACAAAAATAAAATTCTATTCATAGTGTTGCTTTTCAAATTAATGAAAACTCTCGTATATTTTTTTAGCTCTAGCCATCCCTACTATTTCTGCTAAATGTTCTAATGAAGCTTCTTTAACTCTTTTTACCGATTTAAATTTTTTCAGCAGATCTTCTATTGTTTTACCACCTATACCTTCAATGGCCTCTAATTCTGAGGAAATTGCACTAGCACTTCTTTTATTACGATGAAAGGTAATTCCAAAACGGTGCGCTTCATTTCTTAAAAATTGAATGACTTTAAGGCTTTCTGACTTTTTATCTAAATATAAGGGAATTGAATCTCCTGGGAAATAAATTTCCTCTAAACGCTTCGCAATTCCGACAATTGCTATTTTACCTCGCAAGCCTAGTATATCTAAACTTTTTAAAGCAGAGGACAACTGCCCTTTACCACCATCAATAACGATTAACTGTGGTAGAGACTCATCTTCATCCAAAAGTCTTTTGTAACGCCTAAAAACAACTTCTTCCATAGAAGCAAAATCATCAGGGCCATCTACTGTTTTTATATTATAGTGGCGGTATTCTTTTTTTGATGGTTTCCCATTTTTAAAAACTACACAAGCAGCAACAGGATGGGTACCTTGAATATTTGAGTTATCAAAACACTCTATATGCCTAGGCTCTTCAGACAATCTAAGATCTTTTTTCATCTGCGCCATTAACCTATTGGTATGACGCTCTGGATCCATAATTTTTATCTGATTAAAGCGCTCTTGCCGTTGAAGTTTCGCATTACGCTCAGACAGTTCTAATATTCTTTTTTTATCTCCCAATTTTGGGATTGTAATTTTTAAATCTTCTGCCACCTCTACCTGAAAAGGAACATATATTTCTCTTGTTAGGGATTTAAATCTTTGACGAATTTCAACAATAGCTAATGCCAACAAATCAACATCAGATTCGTCCAGTTTCTTTTTCATCTCCAAGGTATGGGATCGGATAATAGAACCATGCGAGAGCTGCAAATAGTTAACATACGCAAAAGCTTCATCTGATATTATTGTAAAAACGTCAACGTTATTAATTTTAGGATTAACAATCGTTGTTCTCACTTGGTAATTCTCGAGAACAGCTACCTTCTCTTTAATGTCCTGGGCCTCTTCAAAGCGCATGTCCTCAGCAAAAATTTTCATTTGATTTTTAAAATACTGAAGTGATGATTTAAAATTACCCTTCAAAATTTCACGAATCTCTTCTATTTGTCTGTGGTACTCTTCTACATCTTGATGATCTTCACAAGGTCCCTTACAGTTTTTTAGGTGATACTCAAGACAGACTTTATATTTACCCGCTTCTATTTTTTCTTTTGATAGATCGTAATTACACGTACGCAAAGGGTATACACTTTTTATTAAATCTAAAAGCGTCTTAACAGTCTTCATACTTGTATATGGGCCAAAATATTCCGATCCATCCTTGATATGTCTTCTGGTTGGAAAAATCCTCGGAAAACGTTCGTTCTTAATACAAATCCATGGGTATGATTTATCATCCTTTAAGAGTACGTTATACCGCGGCTGATATTTCTTAATCAAATTATTCTCTAAAAGAAGCGCATCAGACTCTGTAGCAACCACAATATGCTTAATACTCCTAATCTTTTTTACCAGAACCCTTGTTTTACCAATTTCATGGTTCTTCGTAAAATAGGAGCTTACTCTTTTTTTTAGGTTTTTTGCCTTTCCAACATATAAGATTTTATCTTCAGCATCATAAAACTGATATACTCCTGGGTTATTAGGCAGTGTACTTAGCTGTAATTCTAAAGAAGGTTCTTCCATTAAATTAATCTGAAAATTTGGATCTCTTGTAAAGACGGTTAAATTACTCTGTTTTTAGCAAAAGCTATAATTTTTAAAAGGTTTTAACTTGAAATTCTTAAGCCTAAAACCCTATTCAAGAGGAAACTATTCCTAAACTTTAGCATGTTATGATTCCAATTAAGGAATTGTAAATTAAAATGCAAAATTCAAAAAAATAGTGTCACTATAAGATTCACCCCTTAAAGTTCTATTAAAAATTTGATTATCAATATTTTAAACACTATTTTTAAATGAGAAAAACTTCCTACACTTCCTACAAAATCATAAATTTTTATTAAAAGAGTGCATTTCATCGATTTATCATTGCACTTCGCAGAGTCATGTTGTTTTTTTCTTTACATTTAGGACATAGAAAATTAATACTGCTATGGATAATTACATTATAACTCTAGGAACTTATTTAATATTGATGCTTTTCTTTAAAATTTATGTAGCTGTTTCAGCTAAAGAATAGTCATTGAATTAAACCTAATTACTGCGTACTAATCAAGATTTCACATGAATAAAAATGATCTTCGGTTAATACACACTGCTAAGCGCGAAAAACTTTCCCCTGAAGAAATTACAGATTACAGCATTTCCATTGCGAATAATCTACTTCAATTACCCATTTGGTCTAATACTAATTTTCATTTATACCTCTCTATCTCAGAGAAAAAAGAGATAGACACTAGTTTTATACTTTCTATTTTACAAGGAAAAGATAAAAACGTCATTTTATCAAAAATGATAGCTACAAATTCGCTCCAACATTTTTTACTTACAGACAATACCTTAATCAAAAAAAATAAATGGAATGTACCTGAACCTGTAGACGGGATAGAAATACCTGCATCAACTATAAATATTGTTTTTATTCCTTTATTAGCTTTTGATGCTTTTGGTAATAGAGTAGGCTACGGTAAAGGGTATTACGATAAATTTCTGGCAGATTGTAAAGAAAATTGCATAAAGATTGGTCTTTCTTTTTTTGAAGCTACAGAAACAATCACAGACATGCTACCTACAGATATTAAGCTAGACTATTGTGTTACTCCAAATAAGACGTATACGTTTTAAACAGTCTCCTCTTGAGATTGTGATGCCTCAATAGCTTCTTCTTCGTCTGTTTTAGAAAATGCTTTTTTATTAAAAACAAGCAATATACCTACACCAGTACTAATCGCCATATCTGCAATGTTAAATACAGGCTCAAAGAAACTAAAAGTATTACCCCCAAAATAAGGAACCCATTCTGGCCAAATAGCATTTTCTATAAATGGAAAATGAAGCATATCTACTACTTTACCATGAAAAATACTACCATAAGGTTCTCCAGAAAAAGCTGTAGCTAGGTCACCACCATAAACGCTTTCACTAAAAATCATACCATAAAAAACAGAATCTAGAATATTCCCCAGAGCCCCTGCAAATATTAGAGAAACCGCTATTGCTAGGGTATTTGATAAATTTTTCTTTACCGTATCATACAACCAATATCCAATACCTACTACTGCAAATAATCTAAAAACAGTTAAGATAAGTTTACCTGTTTCTTCCGAAATAGGTAAAAAGTCACTAAGCTTAGTGCCCCATGCAGCTCCTGAGTTTTCTATAAACACGAGTTTAAACCAACTAAAAACTTCAAGGGTTTCATTATAGGTGAAATGTGTTTTCACATATATTTTACTTATTTGATCTACAACTAGAATTATTAGAACTAGTAGAATTGATTTTTTTAAACTCATGCTTATTTTATAAACGTGGTGCAAAAATAGTTATATTAATTGATTTTCTTAAGATGTATATTTCCTGTAACAGATTTCAGATTATAAACAGCCTCTCCGAGCTTAATATCATCAGCATCCAATGTTCCGTATTTACTAATGGCACTAAATTTTCCTGATGTAGCAAATACTGTTATTGCTCCACTTTGCGTTTGAACACTGGTCTCTAAACTTGTATCCCTCAGCACACAATTACCATCGTTTAACGAAATCTCTAAATTGCTATACAACCCTGAAACATCTGCATTACTATAGGTGCCAAAAATTCTTACTTTTAAATGCTCTGGTACACTAATATGCAATGAAATTGATACCACCTTATGCGCACTTAATTTATCATTAGGAGCTTCAAAAGTTAAATTAAAACTAGTATCAATTAATAACGTACTACCTTCCTCATGTATGTTTAGCCCCAGATTATCACTGTATTCTCCCGCCATTTTTGCTTCAACCACCACCTTATTGGTTTTTGTAGTTTCAACAAATATGGCATAGCAATTACTAGCATCTATTTCAATTGCCGTATCCTCAGTATTAAAAATAGTTTTCTGAACTATTTTTTGGGCATGTAATAGCTGCATTGATGCCAATAAAAAAAGAACAAATAGAACTCTCATTTTAAGTTTTCATATAAACAAAAAAACCCATGTCAATGCACTCTTAAAGTAACATTACACAGGTTTTATATTTTTATTGAAGAAAAAATTATTGCATATTCTTAGCTTCGATGCTCAACGTAGCATGCGGCACTAATTTTAAACGTTCTTTATTAATCAATTTCCCAGTTACTCTACAAATCCCGTATGTCTTATTCTCAATACGTAGCATTGCATTTTTTAAATCGCGAATAAATTTTTCTTGACGAATAGCTAATTGCGTATTTGCTTCTTTACTCATTGTCGCAGAACCTTCTTCAAAAGCTTTAAATGTAGGAGAGGTATCATCAGTACCATTATCACTATCATTCATATATGAACTTTTCAAAAGATCTAAATGACTTTTAGCTTTTTCAATTTTGTCTGAAATAAGGACCTTAAATTCTGCTAAGTCTTTATCAGAGTATCTAACTTTTAAATCTTCAACCATAGTTTTTAGTGTTTTTGGATAAACAATTTGGTGTTTACCTCATCAAAGGCAATTTCCGTACCATTTTCTAATTTTTCTTCAAAAGTTAGCTCAGCAGTTAATGTTTCTGTTTTTATATAATCAAGATTACTCGCAACAGCATCCTCGACCAAACTACCTTTCAAAATCTTAATATTAATTCTATCAGTTACTTCAAAACCAGAGTCTTTTCTTAAATTCTGAATTCTATTCACCAGCTCTCTCGCAATTCCTTCTTTTCTTAAATCCTCATTAATTGTCACATCTAATGCAACAGTTAACGGACCAGAAGTAGCCACTAGCCAACCTTCTATATCTTGAGAAGAAATCTCTACGTCTTGCAGCTGTAAAATACTACTTTTATTATTAATTTCTATTGAAATTTCGCCTTGTTGCTCAATTTTTTGGATATCCTCCTGTGTAAATTTAGCTACTTCACTGGCAACCAGCTTCATATCTTTACCAAATTTTGGTCCTAAAACTTTAAAATTTGGCTTTATTTGTTTCACTAATATCCCAGAAGCATCATCTAAAAGCTCAATTTCTTTTACATTCACTTCTGACTTAATTAAATCTGATACCGCTAAAATCTCATTCTTCTGTTTTTCATCTAAAACAGGAATCATAATTTTCTGTAAAGGCTGACGCACTTTAATCTTTTCTTTCTGACGAATAGAAAGTACTAAGGATGAAATTGTTTGTGCTTTTGCCATTTTGCTCTCTAACTCTTTGTTTACAATGTTTTCATCGTAAACTGGGAAGTCGGCCAAATGTACACTATCAAAGTTTTCTGTATGTGTTGTATTGGTTAAGTCCTTGTAAAGTCTATCCATAAAAAATGGAGCTACTGGAGCCGATAATTTCGCCACCGTTAACAAACAAGTATATAATGTTTGGTATGCCGAAATTTTATCTTGTTGGTAATCGCCTTTCCAGAAACGTCTTCTACACAAACGCACGTACCAATTACTTAAATTCTCTTGTACATATTCAGATATGGCACGTGTGGCACGTGTTGGCTCATAATCCGCATAAGCTTCATCTACCGTTTTAATTAAGGTGTGCAACTCAGAGAGCACCCACTGATCTATTTCCGGTCTATCTTTTAAAGGAATATCTTCCTCTTTATATTGGAAATTATCAATATTGGTATATAGTGCAAAGAAGGAATAAGTATTATAAAGCGTTCCGAAAAATTTACGCTTCACCTCAGCAATACCTTCTACATCAAACTTTAAATTATCCCAAGGGTTTGCATTGGATATCATGTACCAACGTGTAGCATCTGCACCGTGTTTATCCATCGTGTCAAAAGGGTCTGCAGCATTTCCTAAACGCTTAGACATTTTTTTCCCTTCTTTATCTAACACCAATCCGTTTGATACCACATTCTTGTAAGCTACGGAGTCAAAAACCATCGTAGCTATCGCATGTAAGGTATAAAACCATCCACGCGTTTGATCTACACCCTCTGCAATAAAATCTGCTGGAAAGGTTTTATTCTCATCGATCAGTTCTTTATTTTCAAAAGGATAATGCCATTGAGCATACGGCATAGATCCAGAATCAAACCATACATCTATCAAATCGCTTTCGCGTTTCATTGGTTTTCCTGAAGCGGAAACTAACGTAATCTGATCTACGATATTCTTATGCAGATCTATTTTATCATAATTTTCATCAGTCATATTACCGACCTCAAAACCATCAAAAATATCTTTTTCAAGAACTCCTGCTGCTAATGCTTTTTGCATTTCTCCTTTCAATTCTGCAACAGAACCAATCATAATTTCTTCTTTACCATCTTCTGTTCTCCAGATAGGTAAAGGAATGCCCCAATAACGAGAACGCGATAAATTCCAGTCGTTTGCATTGGCTAGCCAGTTACCAAATCTACCCTCACCTGTAGCCTTAGGCTTCCAGTTAATGGTTTTATTTAGTTCAAACATTCTGTCTTTAACTTCCGTAACCTTTATAAACCAAGAGTCTAATGGGTAATATAAAATAGGCTTATCGGTACGCCAGCAGTTAGGATAACTGTGCACATACTTTTCTACTTTAAAAGCTTTATTCTCCTCTTTTAATTTAATAGCAAGCTCAACATCTATAGAACGTTCCGGCGCTTCACCATCATCATAATATTCATTCTTTACATACTTACCACCAAATTCTTTTAATTCTGGACGAAACTTACCTTGCAAATCTACTAAAGGCACAGGATTATTATTTTCATCTAACACCAACATTGGTGGAATTTCTGGTACGGCCTGTTTGGCTACCAAAGCATCATCTGCACCAAAAGTAGGTGCGGTATGAACAATACCAGTACCATCTTCTGTAGTTACAAAATCGCCTGCAATAATTCTAAATGCATTTTCTGGATTTTGATATGGCAATACATAATCTAATAGCTGCTCATATTTTACACCTACTAAATCCTTACCTACAATAGTATCTAAAACTAGATATGGTATTTTTTTATCGCCTTCCTTATAGCTAACTAATTCTGCTTCAGTTTCTACAGCTTTAAATTTACCAGCAAATTGCTTTCCAACTAAAGGCTTCGCTAAAACCACGTTTATGGGATCAAAAGTATATTGATTATATGTTTTTACAAGCACATATTCAATCTTTGGCCCAACAGTTAACGCCGTATTTGACGGTAAGGTCCAAGGCGTAGTCGTCCAAGCAATAAAGTAAATATCGCCTTCAATCTCATCAAAAAATGAGGGTAATGTTTCTTTTACCGCTTTAAATTGCGCTGTAACCGTAGTATCTGTAACATCTTGATAAGTACCTGGTTGGTTAAGCTCATGAGAACTTAATCCCGTACCTGCTTTTGGAGAATACGGTTGTATAGTATATCCCTTATAAATAAGGCCTTTATTGTAAATTTCTTTTAGCAACCACCAAACAGTTTCCATGTATTTGGACTTATACGTAATATATGGATCTTCCATATCTACCCAATACCCAACTTGTTCAGTCATTTTATTCCAAACATCAGTATATCGCATTACTGCTTTTTTACAAGCGGCATTGTAATCTTCTACTGATATTTTGGTGCCAATATCTTCTTTAGTAATCCCAAGTTCTTTTTCAACACCAAGTTCTATAGGCAAACCATGAGTATCCCAACCGGCTTTACGCTTTACTTGAAAACCCTTCATCGTTTTGTAACGCGGAAAAATATCTTTTATCGTTCTTGCCATTACATGGTGAATACCAGGCATACCGTTTGCAGAAGGTGGCCCTTCAAAAAACACATAGCTTTCTTTCCCCTCACGAGTAGCAATACTTTTTTCAAAAATATCGTTCTCTTTCCAGTATTTTAAAATCTCTTCTGCAACTACTGGTAAATCTAATCCTTTGTATTCCGCAAACTTCATAATAACTACTTCTGGTACTACATTTTAAGCCTGCAAAATTATAAATTTAGATTGAATAAATAGGTGTTCCTTTCAAATGATATGCACGAATAATTTAAAAGACAACATTTTGGTAACCAGCAGCAAAAAGTAAAGCTTAATTATTATGGTTAACTTGCAAGCCATTAACTATTATAAATACAAAAATTTAAATCATGAAAAAAGTTATTTTAAGTGCCGTAATGATGGTTGCATTGAGTACAAGTTTTGTTTCTTGTAGAGATGCTGCAGACAAAGCAAAAGAGGCTACAGAAGCTACAGAAGATGCTATGGAAAACACTGGCGACGAATTAAAGGAAATGGGTGAAGATGCTGCTAACAAAGCAGACGAAATAGGTACAGATATGAAAGATGCTGGAGATAAAGCTATCGAAGGTACTAAAGAAATGGGCGAAGACGCTGCAAACAAAGTTAAAGAGGCGGGTACGGAAGTTAAAGAAGCTGGAACAAAAGCAGTAGACGGAGCTAAAGAATTAGGAACAAAAACTGTTGATGGTGCTAAGGAATTAGGTACTAAGGCGGTTGATGGCGCAAAAGCTGCAGGTACTGAAATTAAGACAAGTGCAGAAGAAGCTGCTGCTAAAATTAAGCAATAAGCATAAGTTACAATACATTAGAAAATCCCTAGCAAACTATTTGTTAGGGATTTTTTCGTTTAAAAAGTATATTCTAGGGCCAAAATAAGATTTATTCCTGGCGCAACGATTCCGGATGAATAACTACGATATCTTTGATTTGTAATATTCTCTAAGTTAATTGTTGTTTTCAAGGCATTAGAAAGCGAATACTGAGATCTAAAATTTAAAGTATACCATGACGGTGAAAAAGGATCACCATTAGCATCTGTCGCGTAGATATATTCTTTACTTCGTTCTGAAACTGCTAGATCATCAAAAGCTACTTCGCCATTAAAGTTTAAAAATACATCGGTTTTAAATTTCTGATTTTTCCAGATGTAATGAATATCTCCAAATGTTGGTGCCACATGCCTTCCCGGAGAATCAGTACCATCATCTTCTTCCTCTATTCCTTTAGTGATCGTAAGGTTAGAAACCAAAGACATCTGCTCAGAGAACGTTACATCTACACCAAACTCAAAACCATACACATACGCCTTAGCTGCATTCTGAATTGCCTGCACATTGCTTAATTCGCCATTATATTCAATTTCAGTCATGCCATTAAACTCAAAATCTCTACGCACCAAAGCATCTACCATATACGTATAGAAAGTAGCTCCTTTCAACATTACTTTATCGTTTATATTTTTCTGAATACCCAACTCCATATTATAGGCATATTCCGGTTCTAAATCAGGATTAGGAACTACAACAGACCCTGGTTCGGAATCAAATATCTTACCCACATCATCAATATTAGGTGCTCTGAAACCGGTAGAGGCATTTGCTGTTATTTGCAAATCTGCTTTAGGAAACCAACTTAAACCCAAACTACCCGTAAGTGCACCTGTGCTCAAATCTGCATTATCAAATGGAAAACTATAGTAAGTGTCTTCAAATTCTGCATTTACCCACACATGACTATAGCGTATTCCTGAAAGCAAGGAAAGATTAGGTTTTGCTTTATATTCTGCACTTAGATAGCCTGCCAGCGTTTGCCAAGTAGCACCGTCAGGATACCGACTCGCAGTTTCTGCCGTTTCATTAGTATTAATGTTTACCTGACTGCCAGAAGAATGCACTTTGTTAAAAATATATTCCCCACCGTAATACAAACGCAAATCTCCAATACGTTTATTTTCAAAATCTATATTTGTGGATAACGCATCTACTTTTTCTTCCGTGCTATAGCGTATTTCATCTTGAAAACCTCTATCGTGTCTGCTTTCTTCAAAATGCTGATAAGCAGTAGTAACCTTTAAACCATCATAAAACTTACCTTTTCCATTTTTATTAAACTGCAAATTACTCATCAACCATTTTTGAGGCCCATAATACCATTCTGCAGAACGCAAACCATCTCCCGCACTATTTGGCCTAATCAAACGATCATACCGAGAATAATCTGAAGTTTCTGAGTAATAATTGCTCCAATTTATATCCCAATTTGTATTTGGCTTAAACGCAATTTTTTGGAGCAAGTTGATTTGATTATACCCTGTTGGCACTTGCAACCTATCATTTGTATTCGCTACTAAAACATCTTCACCATTTATAGTTTGCACATAATTTTTGCGCAAATAAGAGTCCTCGCCATGTTTGCCCATTTTTAAATCTCCAAAATCACTGTAAGAAGCACTCGTTAAAAAAGCCCATTGCTTTTTACCGATATTAAAATCGACATGTGCCGTGTTTTCTGTATTTGCCGTGGCATACCTATAGTTTGAAGTCCCTTTAAAAAGCATTTCGTCAGTTTCAGAAAACTCTACTTTTTTAGTTAAAAAATTCATGACACCACCAATTGCATCACTCCCATATATTACGGAACCTGGACCAAAAATGATTTCAGTATTTTTTATAGAAAAAGGATCTATGGAGATTACATTTTGGATATTTCCACCTCTAAAAATTGCATTATTCATGCGCACCCCATCTACAGAAAGTAACAATCTATTGGTAGAAAACCCCCTAATCATAGGACTACCTCCTCCTAACTGACTTTTTTGAACAAATACCTTTCCGCTATTTTGAAGTAAATCGGCAGCGGTTTGTGGTGCCGAAAAAGCAATTGATTTTGCATCTATAGATACAATTTTTTGAGGAATATCTTTCTTTTGTTGCTCCCATTTAGAAATAGACATAACAACTTCATTGAGCTCTTGCGCTTTAGGAAAAAGATATAATTTATTGTCTTTCTTTAAAACCGCAGCCTTTGACGTCTTAAAAATGTCATATGCTAGATGCTTAAAAGAAATACGTTCATTATCATCAAAAATGCTTAAATCACATTTTCCATCAAAATCTGTAATACTCGTTTTAGATTTATCAGCATTATAAACAGCAACATTTACAATTGGCTCTTTAGATTCAATATCTATAATAGTAATCTCCTGCCCCAGCACAGGCACCGAAATAAGGAACAATAGAATTGCAATGGTTTTATACATGCTAACTAAAAACTTCATTTAAAATAGCAAGTGACTTAGGTTTTCTAAATCCGTGCAAATGTAATTCATAATAAAGAATTATTGATTTCAAAAGCTCTTGACGCTTCTTTTTATTCATCTTTATTGCGTGTATTGCATCAAAATTTATGCCCAAAAACTGTTTAAAGAAATATAAATTTTCCCCTAATAACATTGGGTTTAGCGATATTGAATACGAGAAAGCTCCTTCTAACAAATCAAAATAAGGGGCGTTACTTTCAGTGGCATCTGGATAAAAACCAAAATACTTCGTCAGAAGGATCAAAAAATAAAGGTGAAAATTTGAGATTTCATCATTAGTATCTAACCATTGCAGCGAAGCTTCTAAGAATTCAAATAAATTAGCATTATCTTCTTCTTCTTGAATGCTATTACTTAACATTTCTGCCAAGAAAAAAGTTAAAGCATTTTTAGTGATATCAGTATGTAAACTCTGGTAATGATAACTAGGCTTTGCTTCTCTAACCGTTTCCAAAGTACCTTTGTTTTTATGATACGCGACTAACTCTAATTGCATCAATGGCTGAAAATAAGCTGTTTTTAATTTTCCTTTTTTAGACGCCAAGACCCCTTTAAGCAAATACGACTTCAGCCCGTCTGATGCTGTAAATATTTTCACAATCAGACTGGTATCTCCATATTTTAAAGCGGATAAAACTATGGCTTTGGTGGTGACTTGCATCTTGCTTTTTAAAGTAGCACAAAGATAGGGTTTTGAATGGTTAGAATATTCAGATAACCACAAGAGTAAAACACTACTTAAGTGAAGAGAACTACATGCGCAGATTAAATATAGAATATAATTCATATATTTACAGAAAAAACTTAAATGTGGAGCAATTTTACTCTTTTTAGAACATTTACACTCCTTTTCATTGCTTTTAATTTCTCTTGTCAAAAGTATGAGGAAAACACAATTACAGAGACTACTAGCGCTGAAGAAAGTCTTATACCTGAAAGAATCCACTATCAATATGCTGATGATGCAGAAAAAAAAGAACTAACCAATCTCTTAACAAATCAATTATCAAAATTTGGATATTCTAAAAAAGATATAAACCTAGAGATGAACCAGAACCCCATTATGGAGCGCACCGACTCTAATGGAACAAAGTCTTATAGTATGCTCTATGGTAAAATTGATTTTGAACTTCCTTATTTTTACAACGTTGTAATTAAAAAGAGGACAGATGGCACATACGAAACTCCTTTTTTAGTCCGGTACGAAAATGAACTAACCTTAAATTCTCTTCTAGGAAAGTCAATAAATAATATATCATGGGAAGCTACGGTTTTGCCATTAAAAATTACACCCAAAACAGCAAGATATCATGAAAAAGAAGAAGATCCTTGTGCTGTTCTACCTCTATCAAATTCAGGTAATAGTGGCTCCTTCAACCCAACAATTACGCTAATTAAGAACAAAGATAGAGAAGAGCCTTCTTCACCTTCTAGCCCAATAGGTGGAAGTAAAAATACAGCTATTCTTGAAATATGTTCACCTACCATAAAAACTACCACTTATGAATGTAACGGCCCCAATTCAGATACTGATCATCCTGCTGGGCCCAACTCTGGTGATAGTGAAGATAATTCTTGCGGAGATAGTTCTACAAATTTTGGAGGCTCTGGAGGCGGGTACATTGTTGGCCAAGCCTGCTACCAAATAGAGGTAGAAATAGTAAGTGGAGTCTATCTTTCAGTTCAGGATTATTCAAATAGCATCGAAGAATTTAAAGGAAAAAATTATTGCATGTTATCATTGGGCAGAGAAGCTATGGAAATGAGCAGAAAACAAAACAAACTATCTTCTGAGGATAAAGATTTTTTAGGCAAACTAAACTTTTATTTGAATCAAACCAGTCCTCCTGCTGAAGGATGTGATGATTTTGATCTTTATATTGATGATGATGGGATACTTAAAAGTAATAGAATATTTAACATTATTGAAGATAGCAACCCTCTCAATGGCCTTTCATCTAGAAATATAGTTTTTGAAGAAAAATGCCCCACTTTAGGTGGCGCAGGCATTAATATTCCTACACAAAGTAATCTACTTATTAATAAACTAAACACATTTACACTATCTTCTGACCCACTGAGCCAGGAAGGAATTATATTTTTGTTAACTCCCGAAAATTGGCAAATTGCAAAAAGTATTGATACCTATGTAACCAATAATAACAATAGTACAAAGGCTATAGAGTTTGCGAAATTGGCTTTGGAGGCTTTGAAGAATGGTTTAGAAAAAGATAATATTAATTTTGAAGATCAGATTATTAATGAACTTACTGGTCCTGTTAAAGATATATTTAACTATCTTGATTACAAAACTATTGGAACATCTAGTATTTTACAAAACATTCATTTGTTTTTTGGAAACTCATATCGCGAAAACAATGTGAAATACAAATTAGCTAAACAAAGATTAAATGTAACTGGAAGTACTAAACGTAGTGAGACTTCGAATACTAGTTACATTATTACTATTAATTCTGAACATATTTATGATAGAGCACCAATAGAAATTGCAAGAACAATTTTACACGAAAGTATACATGCATACACAATGATGCACCAAGTAACAAGTTCAGAATCCTTTTATGAAATTTTTAAGGCATATTTGAAAATTGAAAAAGGGGAAGATATACATCATACAATAATGGCGCAAGAATATATAATTCCTATGGCAAATGCACTGAAAAGTTTTGATAATAACCAGGAAGACGATATATTATATACTTATTTAGCTTGGCGTGGAATTCCAGTAAATCTAAGAGACCCAAGTATTACAGATCAAATGATAAATGACGCTATAATTATATTTAGAGCTCGAGGCCTAACAACAGATTAAATACGAAAGATGAAAAAAAAGCTATTTTATTTCGTGACACTAATCTTTATAGGATTGTTAATAATTTATTGGGGGAATATCAAAGATGAATTTACTGGTAAAAAGGTGTATTTTGTTTTTAATTTAAAAGAAGATTATTTGAATACTACAAATGAATTTGATAACTTAATTTATCCGAAAAAATTCATATTTCTAAATGAAGAAAAAAAAGTTTTTGGGATTAGATTATCTGAAAGTGAAGAAATTAATTTTGAACTTGAAGGTTCAAGAGATATTAGTGATGAAGAGTTAAAAAAGATAAAAAAAACATCTTTTGACTCTATAGTACATTTATTCAATGAAAAACCTTTTAACTATGCAAACGAATATTATATCATTTTAGTTAATCAAGAAAAAAATAAGAATTATGTTTTTAAGACCAGTCATAGTTATATTGTATATTAGGTGTCACTAGTGTTTTTAAATTTTTTATCATAAAATACAAGGTTGATAAACCCGCTCCGCAAAGTCTCCCGCTAGTGCGAGCGTCTCGCTCATACCCGTAACTTATTTACAGTAATAATTAAAAAATATAAATCAGTCTTGTTTGAATGTTTTAGTAAGTTATGAAAAAACTGCATGGGCACATGCATGACACTTGCGCCAGCGGGGAACAGATAAATTTAGTTGAAATTAGTGAAATGCTTACATCAGAGATTTATCATGAAAATGGTTGGATAGCCCGCTTTAGTAAAGAACTCAATAAATAATTACAACGTTCTAATCGCTATATTTAGAACAACAAATATTAAATAACTTCCATATTTGCCTGATTATTTTGTAATCTGGCTTGTGGCTCTATAAGCATGAAAATAAATTTTTTAATAGTTTCACTTTACTTCCTTACATGGTTTGCAAGTGGGCAAACCCAAGTAATTACTCCTAAAAAAGGAAAAATGATTTTTACGGAACAATTGGTTGTTGTCAATGAACAAAAATTAGATTCTTCTTTACAATTAAAAAAACCTGTGATACTAAATTTATTTAGAGACATGACATTTGATTTACATCGACAAAAAGGTCTTGAAATAGACTCTAGTGCTATAAATCTAAGTTTAGAAACTAATTTCATTCCATACATAGATTTAGTTCTTGATCCTAGAAATACTTTTCGAGAGCCAATAAAACATATTTATGTTTTTGAAGATTCAATAATTAAATATCAAGAACAAAATTCAATTCTAGAAACATTGAATGAAATAGAAGTAATAAATAGATCCAATGGAAAATTAAGCCATTATACTTTAGAAGATTCCGTTATGACCTTAAACAGTTATAAATTTTCGATGCCTATTAAACAAAGCAATAAAAATATTCGAATTTATGAATATAGAGACATACGAAAAAATATACTTGGTTTTGATTGTTTTAAAATAATTGTAATTAAAAACGAGAATTTTTTAAAAGACCTTGAAATGATGGAAGTCGAAATTTCTTCTGAAATTAAAGCTAAATATATAAATTTCTTAGAGCCAACCTCTGAACAAATATTATATGTAACTGAGCAGATTAGCTGTAAATATCATCCAACGATTAATTTAAGTGAAATTTTAGACAACTACTATCCTTTAGAAATTTCAAGTACAGATGGTGTTATAGATGGTGCTGAAAAACGTGTTCTTTTAAGAGAAATTAGTATCGAGTAAATTTCACTTAAAAAATGACATAAAAAAAGCGAAGCTTCCTCACAGAAACTTCGCTTTTTAAATATATAAAGGTTTTACTATTATATTACTCCTTGTGCTAACATAGCATCTGCAACTTTAACGAAACCAGCAATATTTGCTCCTTTTACATAGTTGCAATAGCCATTTTCATCTTTTCCGTATTGAATACAAGAATCGTGAATATCGCTCATAATATCTTTTAAACGACCATCAACCTCTTCTCTTGTCCAGCTTATACGTAATGAATTCTGAGACATTTCTAATCCTGAAGTTGCTACTCCACCTGCGTTAGACGCTTTTCCTGGTGCAAATAATATTTGAGCTTCATGAAACTCATGTATCGCTTCTGGAGTAGAAGGCATGTTTGCACCTTCTGCTACACAAATACATCCATTCTTAATTAATGTTTTTGCATCATCACCACTCAATTCATTTTGAGTAGCACATGGCAATGCTATATCACAACTAACCTCCCATGGTGTTTTTCCTGCATGAAAAGTTGCCGAAGCATATTTATCCGCATATTCAGAAATACGACCTCTTTGGTTGTTCTTAAGATCCATTACAAATTCCAACTTCTCTGTATCAATACCATCTTTATCATAGATATATCCTTGAGAATCTGAAAGGGTTAATATTTTAGCCCCTAATTGCAATGCTTTTTCTGCAGCAAATTGTGCAACGTTACCAGAACCAGAAATTACTACGTTCTTACCTGCAAAATCTTTTCCTTGCGTTTGCAACATACTTTGTGCAAAGTACACTGTACCATAACCAGTTGCTTCAGGACGGATTAATGAACCACCCCAAGAACGCCCTTTACCCGTTAATACTCCGGTAAATTCATTTCTAATCTTCTTGTACATTCCGAATAAGAAACCAATCTCTCTTGCGCCAACACCAATATCTCCCGCAGGCACATCTGTATTTGGCCCAATATGACGGTTTAATTCTAACATAAAAGCGTGACAAAAACGCATCACTTCATCATCAGATTTTCCTTTAGGATCAAAATCTGACCCTCCTTTACCACCACCCATTGGTAATGTGGTTAAGCTATTTTTAAATACTTGCTCAAAAGCTAAGAATTTAAGGATACTTGCATTTACAGATGGATGAAAACGCAATCCTCCTTTATAAGGTCCTATTGCAGAATTCATCTGAATTCTATATCCTCTGTTTACATGTATTTCTCCTTTATCATCTACCCAGGCAACTCTAAAAGAAATTAATCGTTCAGGTTCTACCATGCGTAACAAGATGTTCTTGCCATTGTAGATTTTTTGATTTGCAATATACGGGATTACAGTTTCCGCTACTTCTTGCACTGCTTGAATGAATTCTGGTTCATGACCGTTTCTGGCCTTTACCTCATCCATAAATACTCTAATTTTTTCGTCCATATCTTTAAATAGATTCTGTTGCTAACTTCGACTCGTTAAAGGTCAATTTTATTGAATTTAAAATATAACGGCAAAATTATACTATTATCATAATTAGAACCCTTTTTTTTTAAAAATTTAATAAATATTTATCGTAAAGCATGGTCTAAATCAGCAATTAGATCATTTACATCCTCAATACCAACACTTAATCGGATTAATGCATCGACAACGCCCACCTTTTCACGGTCCTCTTTTGGAATACTTGCATGCGTCATACTTGCAGGATGCCCCACTAAGCTCTCTACTCCTCCTAACGACTCTGCTATGGTAAATATTTTAAGCTGCTCAATAATTTTCATAGCATTTTTCATTTCACCCCCTTTAGGAACAAAAGATAGCATCCCACCAAAACCATTCATTTGAGCTTTGGCAACACTATGATTAGGGTGATTTTCAAAACCGGGCCAGTATACTTTTTCTATTTTAGGATGTTTATCTAAGAAACGAGCAACAGCCGCTCCATTTTCACAATGCCTTTGCATTCTAACATGGAGTGTTTTTATGCCTCTTAACACCAAAAAACTATCCATAGGACCACAAATGGCACCACTCGCATTCTGAATAAAATAGAGCTGATCTGCTAATTCTTTGTCCTTTACTACTAAGCCCCCTAAAACAACATCACTATGTCCGCTTAAATACTTGGTAGCAGAATGCATCACAATATCTGCCCCAAGGTCTAAGGGCTGCTGTAAAAAAGGACTTGCAAAGGTGTTATCTACCGCTAGCAACACCTTATGCTTTTTTGCGAGTACCCCAATTTCCTTGATATCTAAAATATTCATCATTGGATTGGTCGGTGTTTCTACCCAAATCAATTTTGTATTTTCATTTATATAGGCTTCAATCCCTTCTGGATTTTGCATTCCTATAAAATGAAATACGATTCCGTATTTTTCAAATATTTTCTTAAACAACCTGTAACTACCACCATACAGATCATTTGTAGAAACAACTTCATCACCAGGCCCTAATAATTTCAACACCGCATCAATAGCAGCCAAACCACTCCCGAATGCTACTCCATAGGTTCCATTTTCAATGCTTGCCAATGATTTTTCAAGAGCAGATCTTGTTGGGTTTGCACTACGAGAGTAAGCAAAACCCTGATGCTCACCAGGACTGGTTTGAGCATATGTAGAAGTTTGATAGATAGGAGGCATTACAGCGCCATACGCTTTATCTGGCTCTTGGCCTCCGTGAATTACCTTAGTATTAAATTTTATTTTATTTTCGTTCATAACTCATGATTGTACTTACAAATGTACTGTTATCTTTGCCGCAGCATTCACAGTACTGATTTAGAAAAAATTCTTATAAATATGAAACTAAAGTTAACCATTTTAATCTTTTCCATACTTGTTGTGGGATGTAAAAAAAAAGATGAATTAACCATTAGCCCCTTAAGCTACAAAAGCGAGAATTGTGCTGACTGCCCAGAGGTTCTTATTGATATTTTTGAATTTAAAGACGACTCCGATTTATCTAAAAATATAAACGAAAGCCTCAAAAAAGAAGTCATCAATGAACTATTGTACGATGATGATGTAAAAGTGGCTACCGTTGAAGAAGCCATTACCTCTTTTAAAAATGGATATTTAGATTTGAAAAAAATGTATCCTGAAGAAACTTTAAGTTGGGAAGCATCTATCAAAGGAGACATTATTTTTGAAAACAAAGATATTCTTACCATCAAATTAGAAACCTATATTTTCACAGGAGGAGCACACGGATATAGCGCTACTAGACTTCTAAATTTTGACAAGAAAAAAGGAGACCAATTAGAGAACTGGCAACTTATAAAAGACAAAGATCGTTTTATTCATTTGGCTGAAATAAAATTTAAAATCCAAGAAGATATTCCTCAAAATGGATACATCAACAGTACCGGATTTATGTTCGAGAATGATATCTTCTACCTTCCAAACAACATGGGCTTCACTAAAAAAGGCATGTTATTGGTGTACAACCAATACGAAGTAGCTTCTTATGCAGATGGGCCAATCACATTGTTACTTCCTTATGACGAGATTAAAAATTACATCACTATTAAAATAAAAAAAGAAAAGTAGATTACAGCTGTACTTTTAATAAAGCTAGTATTGCCCCCATATGTAAACCTTCGTGGTATACATTAAAAGCAATGGCATCTTCCACTGTACTCAATGTAATATTTACACTAGTGGTATATGCTGCAAACGACTTAAAAACGCCTTTATCATAATCTTCTTGCATCCATTCTACAGTAGAAAATAGAAAACCCGAAATTAGATCTATTTCCTCATCTGTTGCATTTCCATCAGGAACGCTTCCTTTCCTAAACTTTTCCACAAGTTCATCAGAAACACGCATTGGCACACCACTTAATTTATAGATTAATACTTGCTGCGTAACCACCACGTGCGCAATATTCCACCATATATTATTACGAAAACCTTTTGGTATTTTTAATAGTTGCTCTCTAGGGGTATCTTTTAAAAATTTATATAAGATTTTTCTGTTCTGAAGGGTAATATCAAAAAGCTTTTCCAAAATGTTCTGTTTAATTATGTTTTAAAAATAGAACATTTCTATAGAATTGGGTTTCTTTGCAGTAAGATTAACATCAATTTAATTGTTTAGAAGGCGATGAAGAAAATATACCACTTAAGTACCTGTGATACTTGTCAAAGAATTATAAAGGAATTACAACCTTTAGAGGGTTTTACTTTTCAGGACATTAAAACAGAAGCCATCACCCCAGAGCAACTAGAAGACATGTACTCTCTAACTCAAAGCTACGAAGCACTGTTTAGTAAAAGAGCTCGCTTATACCGAGAAAGAGGTTTAAATGAAAAAGTAGTAACAGAAACAGATTATAAAAATCTAATTCTTGAACAGTATACTTTTCTAAAACGCCCCGTAATCATCGTGGATGATAAGATTTTTGTTGGCAACAGTAAAAAAGTAGTAGCCGCTGCCTCTGAATACATACACCATTGAGTAAAAGAACATTAGCATTATTAGCCGCTTTTGGCGCTACTTTTATCTATGGAATTAACCATACGATTGCAAAAGAAGTAATGCCTACTTATGTGCAACCTTTTGGTTTTATTTTTTTAAGATTGATAGGCGCCACCTTTTTATTTTGGTGCATGACACCTTTCATACCTAATGAAAAAATTGAACGAAGTGATTGGGGCCGGTTTCTTATTTGCGCTATTGCCGGAATGGGGATTAACATGCTTTCCTTTTTTAAGGGCTTAGAGCTATCTACACCAATAAATAGCGCTGTACTGATCACCGTTACACCTATTATTGTTGTAGTATTATCGGCATTATTTATCAAAGAAAAAATAACGTGGCAAAAAGGAGTAGGAATTTTTATTGGCTTAATTGGTGCGCTCACCTTAGTGCTTTTTGGAGCAGAAAATAGAACCGATGCTAAAAATATCCCTTTAGGTAATTTCCTGTTTATTATAAATTCACTTTCTTACGGAATTTACCTTATTCTAGTAAAAAAACTACTCACAAAATACCATCCTTTTGGCGTTCTAAAATGGTTGTTTCTAATAGGAACACTCATCAGTTTACCCTTAACCTTACCAGACTTTTTAGAAATACAATGGGCCGATCTTCCTTTTAATATTCTAGGAGCAATTGCTTTCGTAATTCTAGGAACTACTTTTTGCACCTACTTATTTAATGGATTTGCATTGACACAATTAAAAGCGACCACGGTAGGTGCATTTGCATATTTACAACCACTTATTGGCGTAGTCTTTGCCATTGTATCTGGCAAAGACAAATTAAACATGCTTAAGCTTACAGCAATGGTATTAGTGCTTTTAGGGGTGTACTTGGTAAGCAAAAAAGTTAAACCAAGTCTTTAGGAATTTTTACAAATTTCCGCGTATCCTCTTTTGTCAAAACTCTAAAGTTATCTGGCTTTTCTGCATTATTAAAAGCGGCTAAGAAGTCATCCGAAAGTGCTGTTAGGCTTCTTGTTTTTAAATTTATCCAAGCCCCCATCATTTCACAATGTGCAAAATTCCTTCCCTTATCATCATAGAAATTATGATGAAATTCGAAAAATTTTCCATCTTCACTCATCCCTACCACTTCCATTGAAACCCTAACAGGTTTTCCTATAAAAGCCTCTTTAAAATAATAAATATGCTCATAAAACACTACAGGACCAATTTCATGTGCTGCCATTGTTTTATGTGTAAAACCTAATTCCATCAAATACGCCATACGCGTATGACTCATAAAGTTTAAATATGCCGAGTTCGCAAGATGTCTATTGGCATCTACGTCACTCCATCGAATTTCAAAATCTTTTAAATACATCCTGTAAAGTTTTTTTGTTATGCATGCATAATAATCGTAAAAATACCATAGTTTTGATAAATCAAGGAAAAAAAGTCCTAAAATATTGTAGTATTTTTATAGTATCAAAATCTAATCTTATGGATCAAAAGCCGTCGTTCATCAAAAATTTATCGCTACCAATTGTTGCTGCCCCAATGTTTTTAATATCTGGACCGCAATTAGTCATCGAATGTTGTAAAAATGGTGTTGTAGGTACTTTTCCTGCATTAAACCAAAGAACCAGTGAAGGATTCGAAGAATGGATAATAGAAATAAAGACAGCTTTAGCAGATTTTGAAAAAGAAACTGGAAAAAAAGCAGCCCCTTTTGGCGTTAACCTTATTGTACACCCAACCAATCCAAGGTTAGAAGCTGATGTAAAATTGTGCGTAAAACATAAAGTTCCATTAATCATAACTTCCTTAGGAGCTGTATCTCAAGTTGTAGATGCCATTCATAGTTATGGTGGAATTGTATTTCATGATATTATTAAAAAGAGGCATGCAGAAAAAGCAGCAGAAGCAGGTGTAGACGGGTTAATTCTTGTGTCTGCTGGCGCAGGGGGTCATGCAGGAACCATCAATCCGATGACTTTAGTTGCCGAAATAAAAAAATTCTTTCATAAAACTATTTTACTTTCTGGCTGCATTAGTACCGGAAGAGATGTTGCATCAGCATTACAAATGGGAGCAGATCTGGCCTATATGGGCACCCGTTTTATTAATACTACGGAAAGCAAAGCTACTGATGAATACCGAAAAATGATTATTGATGCTGGCGCCAGTGATGTGGTTTATACTGCATCTATTTCTGGGGTACATGCCAACTTTTTAGCCGCTAGTTTAAAAGCTGCTGGGATTACAGAAGAAGATTTAAAGAAAGATGTAAAAATTGATTTTGGAAAAGAATTAGATACTGAGGCTAAAGCTTGGAAAACAATATGGTCTGCAGGCCAAGGTGCAGCCATGATTGATGATGTTGAACCTGTAGCAGAACTAATTTCTAAACTTAAAACTGAATTTAAAGCTGCCATTGAAGAACAAATTAAAGTTCTAGAAGTATATCCGAAATAAAAAAATATGCCCTTAGTAACCTCTACGTACAACCCACCCATTTTATTTAAAAACGGACATTTATCCACCATTTATTCTGGTATTTTTAGAAAGATAGATGGGGTTGTACAGGAAAGAGAACGCATTACTTTATTTGATGATGATTTTCTAGATCTTGATTGGAGCTTTACCGCACAAAAATCCACTAAAGTTATTATTCTAATTCATGGCTTGGAAGGCAGTGCTCAAAGACCGTATATAACCGGTAGCGCTAAGCTTTTTAATCAAAACGGTTATGATGCTTGCGCTATTAACTTGAGAAGCTGTAGCGGTGTCCCCAATAACTTATTCCGATCATATCATTCTGGAGCAACAGAAGACCTAGAAGCTGTAATTCAACATCTATTAAAGAATAAATCATACACAGACATTTACATTAATGGCTTTAGTCTTGGTGGAAATTTGACTTTAAAATACTTAGGAGAAGATCGCATCATCCCCAAAGAAATTAAAGGAGCAGTAGCTGTTTCTGTTCCCTGTGACCTCTATAGTTCATTAAAGCAATTATTGCGCCCTAAGAATGCATTATATGCTGCGAGATTTAAAAAACATTTGGTAGAAAAACTACGGGCAAAGCAAGCACTTTTCCCTGATAAAATTTCAGATATAGATATTGCTAGTATTAAGACACTAAAAGATTTTGATGACATTTATACGAGTAGAGCCCATGGGTTTACAGACGCTATAGATTATTATACCAAATCTAGTTGCCTACAATTTTTACCCAATATTAAAATTCCAACACTGATTATAAATAGCAAAAATGATTCCTTTTTAGGTCCAGAATGCTACCCATATACCGAAGCTGAAAAAAATAAAAAACTTTTTCTAGAAACCCCAAATTTTGGTGGTCACGTAGGTTTTTATGGCGTTAAAAATACGACCTACACAGAGAAAAGATGTTTAAATTTTTTGAATGAACTTTAATAATAAGTTAGAATACTTATCTTAGTACATTAATTAACTCAGTTTAGAAATGAAAAGAATAGTTGGCATTTTAGCGTTATCAGTACTTTTAGCTAGTTGTGGTGAAAAAAAAGAAGAAAAAAAAGATGGTTTTGAAATGAACCGAGCCAAAACAGAAAAGAAAACTGAAGTTACAAAGGAAGAAGTTCCTGTAGATATGGACAATGACGGTATTGGTCCTTTTAAAAATATTTCTTTCCCTGCAGAGATAGATACTGAATTGGCTGCCAAAGGTGAAGCTAAATATAGTGGAATTTGTACGGCATGTCATATGCCCAATCAACGATTAATAGGCCCTGCTTTATCTGGTGTTTACGAAAGAAGAAATCCTTCTTGGGTCATGAACATGATCATCAACCCAACAGAAATGATAAAAGAAGATCCAATCGCAAAAGCATTACTTAAAGAATATAACAATGCTATAATGCTTGATAATAAATTATCTGAAGACGATACACGAGCTATTGCCGAGTATTTAAGAACTTTATAATATACCTTATTAGCTATATACATGTTCGTTAGGGGTGCTCTTTATGGGCTGAGAAATTACCCTTTGAACCTGATTTGTTTAATTACAACGAAGGGAAACGAGTAATGCTAAATAACAACATACCTGTTATTTAAGCAGCCGTTCCTTTTGTGACAAAACCTTTGCACAACAATGGCTCTAAAAAAATTTAACACGGTACTATCCATTGCAGGAAGCGATTCAGGAGCCGGTGCTGGCATCCAAGCAGATTTAAAAACGATTAGTGCTTGTGGCGGTTACGGTACCTCTGCAATAACAGCACTCACGGCACAAAACACCCTTGGCGTTTTTGACATTCACCCCATTCCTACACTACATTTAAAAAAACAAATTGAAGCCATTCTTGATGACATTGGAGCCGATGCCGTTAAAATTGGTATGCTTCACGGCTCAGAATCTATACGAACTGTAGTTCATTGCTTAAAAAAGTACCCTATAAAAAATATTGTTGTAGACCCTGTAATGGTTGCCAGCTCAGGAGATTCCTTATTAGAGGATAACGCCATTGCCGTCTTGAAAAAAAAACTCTTCCCAATGGCTAGGCTAATTACTCCTAACATTCCAGAATGTGAGTTATTACTAGACGAACAAATAAATGAAAAATCAGATTTAAAAGCATTAGCTAAAGCATTAGGCAGACAACATAACACCTCTGTTTTATTAAAGGCCGGTCATTTGCAATTAGACCTCTTAACTGATGTTTTTTACAACAATGAAAATGACTCCCTACTTATGTTAAGTTCAAAAAAAGTAGCTTCTAAAAACACCCATGGAACTGGTTGCACACTTTCGTCTGCTATTGCCACTTTTTTAGCGCAAGGAAATTCTTTAGAAGATGCCGTAAAAAAAGGAAAGAATTATTTAGAGCTTGCCATTATAAAAAGTAGAAGCCATATCCTTGGAAAAGGATATGGCCCACTACATCATTTTTATGAATTCTGGTAATCTTTATTCATCATAATTAAAACCATCTGCAACTACTTTGTATTTAGGGTCTTCTAAAACATTCACATCTACAATATCATCTGCCGTAGCTAATAGTTTAATACAATCTTTACTCAAGTGCTTTAAATGTAATTTCTTCCCAGCATTTTTATAACGTTCTGAAAGTTTGTTGACTGCTTCAATCCCAGACATATCTGCAATACGGCTGTCTTTAAAATCTATAACTACTTCTTCAGGGTCATTTGCAACATCAAACTTTTCTGTAAAACCAGTGGTAGAGCCAAAGAATAATGGGCCAAATATTTCATAGGTTTTAACACCGTTTTCATCTGTACTTTTTCTAGCTCTAATTCGTTTTGCATTTTCCCAAGAGAAAGCAAGAGCAGATATAATAACTCCGATAAATACCGCTATTGCTAAATCGAAAAACACAGTTATTGCTGATACTGCTATTAGAACAAAGGCATCAGATCTAGGAATTTTCTTCAATATTCTAAAACTAGACCATGCAAACGTTTCTATAACCATCATAAACATCACCCCAATCAATGCTGCTATTGGAACTTGTTCAATATAGGTATCTGCAAACAAAATAAAAGAAAGTAAGGTTAATGCCATTACAATACCTGACAAACGGCCTCTACCCTTAGCGTTGATGTTAATTACCGTTTGGCCAATCATACCACAACCACCAGTACCTCCTAGTAATCCACTAGCGATGTTCCCCATTCCTTGTGCGACACATTCTTTATTACCTCTACCGCGACTATCTGTTAATTCATCGACCAAATTCAAGGTCATTAAACTTTCAATTAATCCAACGCTAGCGGCTAAGAAAGCATAAGGCAAAATGAAGGTAAAAGTATCTAAATCAAAGGGTAACAATTGCCATAACTCTTTATTCGGAGTCGGAAATTCACCACTTAAACCATCTCCACCACCTTCTCTAATATAAGAACCTACAGTGGTTACATCTAAATCTAAAAGAATAGCTCCAAACGTAGTTATCAAAATAGCCGTTAGTGCAGCAGGAATTTTTGTGGTAAGCTTAGGTAAAAAATGAATTATACCCATCGTAAAAAGCACCAGCCCAATCATTAGGAATAACTCAGGACCGTGCATAAATACACTCATATATTTCTCAACGGCATCAGGGTCTGTATTTGGCACCTTATGACTAAACATTTTAACTTGAGCCATAAATATTACAATGGCTAAACCGTTTACAAATCCCATCATTACGGAATGCGGTATTAGACGAACAAAGCGGCCTAATTTTAAAACTCCGGCAAATATTTGTATTAACCCCATTAAAATAACGGCTCCTAATAAATAATAGTAGCCCATATTTTCCACAGGGATATCAAACTCTAAACCTCTTACATGACCTTCTTTAATTAGGTTCACGAAAATTACAGCTACAGCACCCGCAGCTCCAGAAATTAACCCTGGTCTACCTCCAAATATTGCAGTAATTAATCCTATTATAAATGCTCCTGATAATGCAACTAAAGGATCTATGTTTGCCACAAAAGCAAAAGCAACCACTTCTGGAATCATCGCTAGAGACACAGTAACTCCTGCGAAAAAATCGTTTTTAGGATTTGAAGTAAGTTTTTTAATAAAATTCATTTCTTGTACTAATTTTTTTGAAGTTGCAAAAGTACCACTTTTCAACTGCGCAATACTACCTATCACTAATTATAACATTATTAACAGATTAGCCCTTTTCTTTTTAATAATTCCTAAATAAATCTGAAAGAAATATATGAAAAAAACCGCTGCAAAGGCTTATCCTTACAGCGGTTTAAACAACCTACCAACTAAAAATTCTTCTATTTTTTCTGTCTTGTTACATTCATTACAGGGTTTGAAACCTTGACTCTCTTTTTGGTCTTTGCGGCATCACTAGACTTTAAGTATTCTATATATCCTTTTCCTTTAAATTCATAAGTGGTTCCACTATCAGGGTGGTATAATTCTATAGTGCCATCATTTATTACATACAACTCAAAATAATCATCTCCAATAAAATCATAACTCAAGGTTAATGCTTTAAGTGAAGCATCATTTGCTACATCATACACTTGGTAATCTCCTTCAAAATCCCATTGTAAATTATTAAAATTAGTACCAGGACCATCTATAGACGACCTAAAGAAATCTCCATTATCGCCTGATAAAAATTGTAAAAAATTCTCATTATCAAAATCATTTATTGCTCCAACCTGACTCGTATATACTTTTTCCCATGCAACATACTCCTGTAAGAAATACTGAATATTCTCGTAGAAAACCATATCGTAATCAAAATTACTACGCTGATACCCTTTTAAGAAATAAGAAGTATCTGTGCCTCTATGATATAGTTCTATGGTAGCGCTATCTACTACAAAAACATCTAGATCCCAATAACCATCTACATCATGATCTATTTCTAACACACCACGAACGCCATTATAGACCCCAACATCTATACCAAATCCGTTTCCAGATTTACCAATACCTACTAGGTTATTATTAGCGTACAGTGTTCCATTAACAAAAGAAACGGTAAATGCTCGCTGTAAAAATGAAATTTCTCCATTTCCTAGGGTAGCGTTAATATCTACATACCACAAATCTTTTGATGCAAGAACCTGGTTAACATTAAAAACTGGTTCTTCAATAAAACCATCTTCTACAATTACTTCTGTATAACATGAAGAAGCTAATAATCCTAGGAATACAAATCCGAATAGTAATTTTATTTTCATAATTTAATATTTTATGGTTGCTAAGCATAAAACAATTCTCGTGCCAAGATTTTCACAACCCTGATTATCATCATGTTATATTATCCTGATTTTGACTAATTTTGCAGGAGACAGAAAGGTTTTTTAAAACCTTGGAAAAATACAATACTTTAATTTTTTAAAGATTGAATTATGAATAGAGATTTGAAATTTGCCGTTTTGGGTGGTGGTAGTTGGGCAACTGCAATTGTAAAAATGTTAACAGAAAACGTGGATAGCCTTCAGTGGTTTATGCGAAATACTGATGCTATTGAGCATATTGAAACTCAGGGACACAATCCTAATTATCTAAGTTCTGTAGAGTTTAATACAAAGCAATTGCACTTAACCAACGATATTAATACAGCGGTTACCAATGCTGATATTATCATCTTTGTAATTCCGTCTGCTTTCCTAGAAACGGAACTGTCTAAACTTACCGTTTCCTTAAAAGGTAAGACTTTATTTTCCGCTATTAAAGGAATTGTCCCTGAAACTGGATTAATCGTAGGAGAGCATCTGCATAAAAAGTATGGAATTGCATACAAAAATATAGGTGTAATTAGTGGCCCTTGTCATGCAGAAGAAGTTGCTTTAGAACGTTTATCTTACTTAACCATTGCCTGTGGTGATTTAAGTAAAGCTGAAATTGTTGCAGAACATTTGAGTAGCGACTACATTAAAACAAAAATTTCTGATGATATTATCGGTACAGAATATGCTGCTATGTTGAAAAACATCTATGCTATTGCTGCTGGAATTGCACATGGTTTAGGTTATGGTGATAATTTCCAAAGTGTCCTTATGAGTAATGCTATTCGGGAAATGAAGCGCTATATAAAAAGAGTACACAGCATGAAACGCAACATTAACAACTCTGCCTATCTAGGCGATTTATTAGTGACGGGTTATTCTGTTTTTAGTAGAAACCGAATGTTCGGAAACATGATAGGAAAAGGCTACACGGTAAAAAGCGCTATGATGGAAATGAAAATGGTTGCCGAAGGGTATTACGCTACTAAAAGTGCATATAAATTAAATAATGATCGTAAAAAGAAGTCTAAAACACCTATTTTAGATGCTGTATATGAGATACTTTATAATGATAAAAACGCTAAGAAAGTATTTAAAGATTTAACTGATAAATTGGATTAATTGAGGAGCTATTGAATGTTGATTACAATACTAGCCTCGTTGCCAAATTCATCAACCACAGAAATAGTATGATCACCTTTGTCTGGCAAAATAGCTGCTTCATGAAAATCTTTTGTCTCCTTAATGAAGGTACTGTCTAAATACCAGAACACTTTTGTTTCTGGTTTAGCATGTGCTAATTTTAAAATAAGTTCATTTGTTTTTCCTTCAAAATTCTTAGCTAGAATAATTCTACTCCTATCTTTAGGATAAATAAACTCCATTGTTGGCACTAAAACGCTCACACAATCACTTCTAAATTCGGGTAACGATTTATAAGTTGGGTGCGTACGTTTATAATAAAATTCCAGTAAAGGAGGTAAAACAAACCAAGATTCAGCTATTGTATTAGACAACTCTTCGCAGGATGAGTTTATCTGAAACTGCTTATTTTTATCTAGATGTATTATCCTGTGATATCCACAAGCCTTTACATAATTTTGTTTTTTAGGAATGTCAATTGTTTTTATAGGACAGTTTTCGGTGGCTAAATAGCCGCTTTGAGCACAAACATCAACAGCAACAAACTCATCTAAGGGTTTTGAGAACCAAGCAGATTTTGGCAATACATCAAAAACATCAAATAAAATAGGTGCCGCACTAGATACACCAGTAACATTAGGTCTACCTTCCCCATCAGCATTACCTACCCAAACACCTACCACATAGTCTGTGGTTATTCCAATTGCCCAAGCATCTTTATTGCCAAAACTAGTTCCTGTTTTCCATGCTATTTCTTTGCTAGAATCATAAAATTCCCATGACTCACTCCCTTCTGGGCGATTCACTTCTTTCATTGCTTCAAAGGTTAAGTAGATACTTCCCGCATCAAAAACAGTCTTGTTCAAAGATTTAGCGCCAAAATCTATCGTTGTATTCTGAAGGTAAGTAGGCGCTATAAATTCTTTCTCATAATATTCGCTTGAGCTTTCATTAAAATGATTTACCGTAGCTGCTAAATTTGCATACGTCTTGCATAGATCCCATAAGTTACTTTCTGCTCCGCCTAAAATTAAAGTCAGTCCATAATAATTTGCAGATTTATTAAGTCCCCCTAACTCAAACACATTCAATTGGTCCCTAAATTTTTCTAGACCATAAGACTGCAATAAACGAACCGCCGGAATATTTAACGAACGGGCCAATGCCTTTTTCGCCTCAATAGCACCGCTATACGATTCATTAAAATTTTCTGGCGAATATCCTGCAATTTGCGTGGGCACATCTGGCACTAACATATCTGGCAACAATTCTCCAGCATCAAGCATAGCCGAATACAGTAAAGGTTTTAAAACGCTCCCTGTACTTCTATTCGCTTGCACCATGTCTACATCTTTCTCATGGTATTTATCAGTAGGTGCATTACCTACATACGCTAATACTTTCCTTGTTTTTACATCTAGGACCAAAACAGCAGCATTATATACTTGGTTTTGCTTTAGATTGTTGTATTGCCTTTTAACAATGGCATTTACATTTTTCTGTAACTCTTGATTGATGCTACTTTTAATACGTTCCCCTTTTTTTGTTTTTGATACGTGTTGAACAAAATGCGATGCATAATTGGGTAAGGCATATGGTTTTTGAGGTAGATCTTCTAGTAATGCCAGTTCATAAGTTGTTTTATCTAAGAGGCCTTGATTAAAAAGTTTCAACAGCAATCTATTTCTCTTCAATAATAATTTAGACTGATTTTTTCCTGGGTATATTAAACTTGGCGCATTAGGCAATACAGCTAAGGTTGCTGCTTCTGCCCACGATAATTGATAAGGTAATAACCCAAAATAGCGCCATGAAGCAACTTCTAAGCCCACTACATTACCACCAAAAGGCGCATGGCTAGCATAAAGGTCTAGGATTTCTTCTTTAGAATACCTCAGCTCTAATCGTGTGGCTAGAATTAATTCTATGAACTTTTCAGCATAGGACCTTCTTTTATTTTCTCGAGATAAGCGTATTACTTGCTGTGTAAGTGTGCTCCCACCACGAACTGTTTTTCCTGCTACAATGTTAGCACCGATAGCTTTAGACATTGATACAGGGTTAAATCCAGGATGCCTATAAAAGTGGGCATCTTCAAAATTGAGCAGACAAATTTTAAATTTGAAAGGAACACTATCTACTACAGGAAAACGCCATTGACCATCTTCCGCTATCTTTGCACCCAACAATTCTCCCTGCATGCTTTCAATTACGGTAGCAGTAGGGGTTTTAAATAACACTTTGGGTAAACAAAAATAATAAGCAATTAAAAGCACTGCTAAGACTAACAGTTTTTTAGGATGCTTTTTTAGAACCTTTATCACTCTTTCTTTCAAGGAGTAAGGGTATTGAATTCGTATTCTCTTTCCACCAAACAGATACGCACCTTATACCAGGAATACCATTCTTTTTGACCTTTATTTTGTGCAAATACGTGGTCCATATTCTTTTTCCAACTAGTTATAGCCGCTAAGGTTTCCCAATAGCTTACGGTGATACCCACTTCTTCGCGTGCACTTTCGATTCCAATAAAGCCCTGCTCTTTTTTTGCAAGAACTTCCATATCATAAGCCATCTCTCCATATCCATTATCACCTTCAGTTCTTGTCGATGTAAATATTACAGCATAATAAGGCTTTTCCATGTTTATTATTTTATATATTCTTTTTCTATAAAATAACTCACAATGGCTTCTTTCATTAAAACGGACTGCTCACCAGCTTTTAACGGAGGCAACTCTTCTTTCATAATATAGTGAGGCCAACCATCTTCATCAAAATAATCAAACGTATAAAAACCATAAGGTTCTAATAAACGACAAATTGCAATATGCATTAAGTCTAATTTTTCGTCTTTTTTATAGGTTCTATGATATTTTCCTAATTCTTGTACGCCCACCAAATAAATGATTGCATCTAATTCTAAAACGTCACCATCAGCAAACTGAGCTGAAAGTTTTTCTATTAACACGTCCCAGCGTTCTTTTAATTGTATATCTCTTGACATTATATTTCAATTTATCCCTTTGAATAAAAATAGCACTTCATATCTCAACTATTAAAATCGCATCCTTTAATAATTAAACAGTATTTTCAATTCTTTTCAAAGGTACAAATCAAAGTTTTATATTTGCGCTAAAGCGAACAATATGAATTTTTTAGATATAGTTTTTGGATTAATCCTTCTTTGGGGATTTTACATCGGGTTTAAAAACGGATTATTTGTTGAAATAGCTTCTATTATCGCTCTTATTGCCGGTATCTATGGGGCCATTCATTTTTCGTACCTCACTGGAGCGTATTTAGCGGAGCACATGGACTGGAATGAACAATACATGAACATCGCTTCGTTTGTGATCACATTTATTCTGATTATTATATTGATACATTTATCGGCAAAATTACTCACTAAAATAGCAGATTTTGCCATGCTCGGCCTTTTGAATAAAATAGCTGGAGGAATTTTTGGAGCGCTAAAAATTTCTATCATTTTGGGAGCCTTACTACTATTTCTTAATTCCATGAATGAAACTGCTAATCTTATAAACGAAGAAACCAAAAAAGAGTCAAAATTATATGAACCTATAAAAGCTATTGGGGCATTAATTTTCAGTAAAATACTCAAAATAGAACCTTCTGAAAGCTAAGTGTTTAAGTTAAATTTGTACGAATTTTCTTCAAAAAATGCTGTCCCAGTTAAGAATTTGGTGATTTCAGGCATGTAAACCTGTCTTTCAACGAAACTTTTATGTTAATAGAGGGCTTGCAAAGTACCTTTGTTTTATTAATATGATAATTTCTAAAACATAAATATTGCAAAAACTCAAAAACAGCCCCTACTACAAAGAAGCCTTTAATGAACTTTCCTACCCATTTGGTACGTTTTATCTGTTTGCTGGTTTTGTTGTTGCTGAGATAAATGAAGGTGTTGTTTTCTCTTGGGAAGATCATGGAAAAACAGTTACCGAAGATATTGGAAATTTGTACGATGAAAATGGTTCTGGATTAATTTATATTACTAATAGAGTGGAAAAATATTCTGTAAATCCTGTAGGATGGTTACAATATTTTAAAAGTAGTTACAGGCTAAAAGCCTATGTTATTGTTACGTATTCTAAAAAAGGATACTCCAATACTTTATTAGAAAAGCTGTTTATGAACGCCAATATTTATCGTTATACTGACTTAACAGATGCTATTGAATGGGCTAAAAAAGAATGCTTAGTCTCTTCTAGAAATTAAATTGCGAAAAAGGCGTATTACTGCATGTCTTAAGCATTATTCTCTTCAATGTAGTAGACCAGTTCAATAAGTCAAAGACGCTGATTAGCATTAATCCAAGAAGGTCTTTAGCTATCAAACTATTTTTTATCCTTTAGCAAAAAAAAAGTGCCTATTAAAAATAATAGACACTTTATACATACACTTTTTATATCATTTTTAAATACTTTAAAAGTATTCTGCTATTGAATCACTTTTACCCATTGTCCTTTTGTTCTAGCAACATAATCGTTATCATACATTGCCTCTACCTGAATGCCCGGCAAGTAATACGTTCCTAAATACGATGCATTCAGTAATATTCTAAACGTTTTGGTTTCATTCTTTTTCAAATCGAAATAGAAATTAGCACGATCATCTCTTAGGTCTGTATGTGTAACATTATTCTGAGCAAAATCTCCGAAGTCTGTAAATCGCGTATTGACAATTTCCCAACCACTTGGAAAAATTTCCGATAGCGCCATATTCTTAACAGCGCTACTTGTGGTATTTGTTAAAGTAACCTCTGCAACAAAATCTGTTCCCTGTGTAATTGAAGAAACATCAATTCGCGAACCATCACGACCTTTAAATACCGTTTGAAGCCCAAGATTTCGTTGAATTTCTTTCTCACTTCCTACTGGTAAAATTCCGTTGTTTATAATACTAACATAAACCACATTGCCTTCTTGGTTTTTTAAACTAATGCTGTTCGTTCCTTTCTTTATTTCTAAGGTTCTACTCGCTAAGGTTTTACTAGTGGAAACATTTTCCGTTTTTCCATTAACAGTTACTGAAGCTTTTATCCCTTTGCCTCCTACCATTTCGGCAAATTTCCCCATGGCTAAAAGACTGTATGCAGTACTTTGCGTGCTCATCCAACGTTGTTCTTTTAAACTTGCCGCAATAGTTTTAGCTAATTCCTGAGCTTTTGCTTTGTCTTTTAATAGAATATATGTTTCTAATGCCATCGCTCTATTTCTCTCTATTGAGCCATAGCTATAATAATCATATTTACTAGCTTGAAAATCAATCGAAGCTGTTTTCAGAATTTGTTGTGCCACACTCGCCTGACCAATTAAACCATAAGCCGCAGCCAATCTAAATTTGCCTTCATCTGAAATTCCACTTGTTTCACGCAAACGGTTCATTGAAGCAATGTCTGCATTACCTGAAAGTGCCAACGTATACAACCTGTACGCTTGTGCCAAATCTGAATAAGAACTTCCTGAACGCCAGTTTTTAGCAGTGCTTTGTTGGTATTTTACCCAATTAGTTTTAAAAGAAATAGGCATCACATATCCCTTTTTCTCTGCTTCTAACAAAAAGTGTCCTGCATAGGTAGTTCCCCAATCATCCGTAGAATTTAACCCTGGCCAATAAGAAAATCCGCCACCAGGACGCTGAAAGCCTCCTAATCGTTTAATTGCATTTTCAATATTCTTCTGTGTTTCAGATTTTTTAGCTGAACTCAAATCAAATATATCACTCAAGTACAATTGCGGAAATGCTGCAGATGTTGTTTGTTCCACACACCCATGAGGGTACCTAATTAAATATTGCATACGACCATTAAAACTCATTGGCGGTAGGGTTGAGAATTCTACCTGAACAGAATTACTACCCCCAATACCAAAGGTTTCCAAATTCAATTGCTGACTTGCATTTGCATCAAGAACTATATCTTGAATCTCTGAGGTCATAGGATTCGGGTTTACCACATCAATAGGTATTTCAAAAGATGCTGTTTCTCCTCCTCCCGAAGCCTCCACAATTACTTTTCCAATTCCTTTAAAATCGGCAACATCTAAATCAAAATACACCATTTTCTCATCTGGCTGACTAAATGTAAGTGATTTTGTAGCCTCTCCAGAAACGGTAAATGCTTTGTCTTTCTTTATTTTAATCGTTACATTTTTCACTTTAGACTCCATTGCGAATACTGTCACAGGGAGCGTTACTTTTTCTCCTGGAGTTATTTTTCTTGGCAATGAGGCCAATATCATTAGCGGCTTACGAACAGGAGTTGTTTTTTCTGCCATTCCATATGCCTCACTTTCTGCATTTCCTGCAATTACCATTGTACGTACAGAACCTACATATTTAGGAATTGCTATTTTATGTGATTTGGTTTCTCCTGCCTTTAACGTAAAAGGTCCTAAATGAACCACCATAGGCTCAAACCGATTGGCTTTTTTATTCTTTGCTCCTGCTAGTTCATCATCACCACCAATGGCAAATACTTGATTGATTTTTCCGCCAAAGGCACCGATAACATCATCATAAATATCCCAAGTTTTTACGCCTAATGCTTCCTTCGCATAAAAGGTGCTCCATGCATCCGGAGTTTTAAAACGTGTTAAATCTAAAAGACCTTCATCTACAATGGCAATCGTATAGGTCATTGCCTTACTATTCTTTTCTCCTATTTTTACGGTAATACTTTCCTCTGGACGCAGCACTTCTGGCATCATTATCTGAGGCTCCAGTTTCGTTTTTGGGTCTTCAACGCCAATACCTACCACACCATACATACGAATAGGAGCGTCATTTAAGGTAGAAGCATGTGGTTGTAACAATGCAATATTAATATATACATTAGGCGTATAAATTTCCTTTATTGGTAATTTAAATTTAGTCTCTCCTTTTGTGGTCTCTACCCATAAAGATTCTAAAACTTCGCTTCCGTTTTCTATCGTAACCAATGCTCTTCCACCTTCTGAACTTGGAAAAGTAATGGTAGCATCATCACCTACATTGTACTTTTCTTTGTCTGTTGAAAATAACAACATCGTTGCCGCAGACGGATCGTTTTTACGCGACTTACCTGCCCATCCTGGCCAATCTATATAAACTGCTTTTCCGGTTGCATGACCGCCATATTCATCTTCAACGCGAACTAAGTAACGCCCCCAATCTGGATATTTTAATTCAAAATTAAACGTTCCTTTTCCATTGGATGAAGTGCTTATCGTTTCTTCAAAAACTTTTTCATGATATTCGCTACTGCTATATGATGATAAATTATCGGCTGAGTTATCCCACCACCATCTCCAGCTTATTTTATGTATGGAAACCTTAAGGTTTTTAGTTGCTTTTGGTTTTCCATTTTCATCTACGGTAACCACTTCAAACTTATGTTTAACATCGGTAAGAAGCATGCCTTTAGATTTATCTCCTTTAGGCACATTTAAACCAACATAGGTTTTAAACGGGGCATAGGTTTTTGTAAATACATCAGTACTAAAATCGCCTCCATTTTCATAGACCTTAGTAATAAAAGCGGCATTTAGCATTCCTGGTGCATTTCCATTTAATTGTGGATTAATACTAAAACTTGCTTTCCCTTCACCATCTATTTTACCATCAAAAACAACTTGATCTTCTGATGAAAAACTACGCGTTGGATCGTCAAATATGTAGCCTGGAAAAGATTTAAACGTAGTTGTTTTGGCATTAAATTTTGCTGTAATATCCGCCTTTAAATTTTTAGCAATGGCGCCATGCAGCCATTTCACTTCCATTGCACCATAAATAGGACTTGAACCTCCTAAAATCTCACTATCAAATTCCGTTTTAATTTTTAATCGATTCGGCTTAATCGTTTCAATTTTTATGGTTTGAGTAAATGATGCCCCACCCACTGATATTTTCACCAACCAATTACCTGTAGGTGCATTTTCATCTGTCTTTAAATTAAAATTATAAAAATTATCCAGTCCATAAGTCTTCACTTCACGGTGAACGACTTTATTATATGGATCCATTAATTCTAATTTAACAGGGTGATTTGCTGGCAACTTATTTGCATTATCATTCAGCATAAAAGATAAGAAGATATTATCTCCTGGCCTCCAAACACCACGTTCTCCAAAAATATATCCTTTGATACCTTTCTGTAAAGAAACGCCTGAAACATCAAATTTACTTACCGATAACACATTACCATCGTTGATCTTTACATACGTTTTTTGCCCGTTATTCTCTGCTACCACAAAATAAGCTTGGTTATTTTCGGCATCGAAAAACGAAGTCCCTTTTGCATCTGTTGTTACAGTACCTACTGCCTGTTGTTGGTAGTTGTAAAAAGTAACTTTAGCTCCTGATACTGGGCTTGTAGAGACAAGATCACTCACCGCCACAAAGTAACTTTTATTTAATCCTTTTTTTACCGTAACCCCAAGGTCACTAGCTAAAATATTTACGCCTACTTTTTTATCGTAATAATAAGAAGAATGACATGGATTTTCACGTTCACTCCAATTATAATCATAATAGTAGTCCTCATAATAATCTTCTACACCATCCCAAGAACTAGACTCTGACTCTTCATCATAATTTTCTTCTGTACCCTCTTCTGTCTCAAAGTCTGTATCATCACACTTATAAGTACTATACGATGGCTTAAACGAAAATTCAACCCTGTAGATCGCTCCCTTTTGCGGAGTTATCAATTCTTTTAGGTCTAAGGCATGGGCAGACCATTTCCCCGTATTGGCACTTAAATTATTAACCAGTTCTAGTTTTTTAGTTGCAATTGGTCTTGCTACTTGTTTTAAAGAACTGCTTCCGTTTAAATTATTGTTCTGTAAAAATTGAAGAACATTATCTTCATAAACACGCAATACAGATACATCAACATACTTTAAATTTACCGCTTCAAAATTAATTTTTAGATTATTTGAAGAAGGCAAAATTGTTCCATTAGAAAGTAATCTTACTTCTGGTTTTATTTGCTCAAAGGCAATTTTTTCTTCAAACTTACTTTTTAATTTAAATCCGCTAGTGCTCGATATTCCGTCAAATACCTCTAACAAAGCGGTACCCTCTATTTCAATTGAAGGATATACTTTTAATGTATTCCCTGATACACTATATTTTAAATTATTATCACCTTCTAAAACAACAAGCCCTTTAAAATTTTGATCTTTTTTCAGTGGATCAGAAAAGTTAATTAATACTTGATTTTGCCGCGTATCTTTTACCACCACATCAAGAACTACAAAATTGTTCTTTCCTGGTATCACTATTTTATTTTCTCCCTTATTATCTATATCATGCTTAGTACCATCCCATGCTATTTGTAACTCGCTATCTTCTTCAAAACGTTGTATGCTATCAATTTTGAACTGAAATAGTGTTCCTTCTTTTACCGAAGTATCAAACTTCACTTTTATATCTTTTCCATTTTGCGTTACGTTCACCAGGTCCTTGGCTATAGCTAACGAAAGGATGTCTGCACTCCTCAATTGCCCTTCTATATATTGTTTTTCTTTGGAATAAGACTGGATTGGATTGGTATACACTGAAAATTGCTGCTCCAAGGTTTTTATTACAAAAGTCAATTCTTCTAAATCCGCAGGAACCTCTTTTATTACTTCACCTAAATTAAAGGTAAAAGCATATTCTGTATTTTGCTTAAATGCTTTTTCTGGTACAAAAGAAATCGTACGACTGTCTAACACCACAACCTTACCAGCAACTTTTGGAGAAACCGATAACACATTTGTCAATTCTGTGCCACTTTCCCAAGAAGTTACAGGTTGCTTTAAAACAAGCCTCACATCACTTCTTGCTGAAATAATTCCGTGAGTAACTTCACTCACATACTCCTGATACTTATTAAGATTATCAGATTGATCCTCTAGTGTATTTACTTTTTCATTACACCCTGTAAGGAAAAGAAAAAGTAAGCTAATAATTTGAAAATACTTTAGTTTCATAGGTTGGTTTTTACTACTTGTAAATATACTTCGTTTATGAGGTTCTTAAATCACTGAAAACCGTGAAATTTTAGAAAATTTACCGCATTGACTATTACTAAAACATAAGAATTTAACTTCTATTACATTTCTTTCAACTATTTATGACAAAAAATGCAGTATTACCCAAAAACACTGTATTTCATCGAAAAAAAGAAATTCTATACTGCTTGTTCAATTTATTTTAACAATCTTAGAAGAACGGTTTACGAGAACCAATAGAACACTAGAAAACCCCCCTTTTCTACCTCTTACTACTTACAAATAGAACACTTATATGAAAATGAGAATGCATCAGGCAATCTTGGTTTTATTTGTATTCGTTATTTACTCTTGCAATACAGAGTCATTAAACAATACAGTAATCCTAGAGTCTAAGAATGCCACTGAGATTGAAAATGAACTACTGGCAATAGTGAACGACTACAGAATTGAAAATGGATTGAATACACTAGAATACAGCAGTATTGCATACAAATATGCGAATTTGCATACAGATTACATGATCGCAAAAGGCACCACCAATCATGATGATTTTAGTTCTAGAGCTTCTAGTTTTACATCTGAGGTTAATGCTACTTTAGTATCCGAAAATGTAGCAAAAAATTATGCAGATGCCCTAGCCACTTTCAAGGCATGGATGAATAGTAATATTCATAAAAAAGCTATTGAGGGAGATTTCACTCATTCGGCGGTAAGTGTCAAGGCAGACGTTAATGGCATATATTATTGTACCGAATTGTTTTACAAGTAATCTCATCCATAGTTTTCGCTGTACACAAAGATCTCTTTGTTCATTTCGTATCTTAAAATAAGATGCACCTAAAAGATTATATTTATGATTTTAGTACCGTTTTAGTATAGTTTTTTTAACTTTCGTAAAAAACTATACTATGGCAATTACTCCACCATTTAATTTAACCAAATGGATTGCAGAAAACAGAGCTTCTTTAAAGCCACCCGTTGGCAATAAGAATCTATATAAAGATGCCGGTGACTATATTGTAATGATTGTTGCCGGACCTAACGCCCGTAAAGATTACCATTATAATGAAACCGAAGAATTGTTTTACCAATTAGAAGGTAATATAGAGGTACATGTACAGGAAGATGGTATAAAAAAAACAATGACCTTAGGACCAGGAGACATGTATTTACACCCTGCTAAAATTCCGCATTCTCCCGAACGGCATGAGAATTCTATTGGTCTTGTGATTGAAAGAAAGCGCAATCATATGAATGTAGATGATGGCTTACTCTGGTTTTGCGATAATTGTAATCACAAACTATACGAAGCATACTTTACGCTTAATGATATAGAAAAAGATTTTTTATCCCATTTTAAACATTTTTATAGTTCCGAGGCCTTGCGAACGTGTGATAATTGCGGAACCGTAATGCCTGTTGATGAACGTTTTATTGCAAAAGAATAATTTATGGAAATTACAATTAAGATTTTAATAGGAGTAATTGCTTTTTTACACCTCTACATCATGTATTTTGAAATGTTCGCCTGGACAACCAAAGGAAAAAAAGTTTTTAATAACTTTCCTAAGGATTTATTTGAACCCACTAAATCTATGGCCGCCAATCAAGGTTTATACAATGGCTTTTTGGCAGCAGGGTTGCTATGGACTTTCTTTATCACAAACCTAGAGTGGAGCAACAATATTGCCCTATTTTTTCTTGCATGTGTAGCTATTGCAGGTGGCTATGGTGCAATGACTGTTTCTAGAAAAATTTTATTCGTTCAGACTGTTCCTGCACTACTAACTATTGCGCTCATACTTTTATAAACATATTTTTTTGGTTGTTCAGAGATACAATTATTAATTGTAACTTTGAATAAATATAACATTTAACTAATAAAAAGTTATAAAATGTCAAAAACAACAACAGACTTCGGTATTGATTCTGCCTTAAAGACTTTAGGAGTATCAGCTAATAATTTAGGCACCTCAACAGGATCAAAGTTTTTTGCTTCAGGCGAAGAAATAGCTTCATATTCTCCAGTGGACGGTAAATTAATTGGCAAAGTAAAAGCAACTACGCAAGAAGATTACGCTAAAGTGATGGAGAAAGCAACTGCGGCCTTTCAAGAATGGAGAACAAAGCCAGCTCCTTTAAGAGGAGAAGTTGTAAGACAGTTTGGAGACAAACTAAGAGAAAAGAAAGAAGCTTTAGGAAAACTGGTTTCTTATGAAATGGGAAAATCCTATCAAGAAGGCTTAGGCGAAGTACAAGAAATGATTGATATCTGTGATTTCGCAGTTGGATTATCTAGACAACTACATGGCTTAACAATGCATTCTGAACGTCCAGGACATAGAATGTACGAACAGTACCATCCTTTAGGAGTGGTTGGAATTATTTCTGCCTTTAACTTTCCTGTTGCTGTTTGGGCTTGGAATACAGCTTTGGCTTGGATTTGTGGAGACGTTTGTATCTGGAAGCCTAGTGAAAAAACACCAATGTGCGGAATAGCATGCCAAAACATAGCAGCAGAAGTATTTGCAGCAAACGGTTTACCAGAGGGTATTTGTAACCTTATAAATGGCGATCATACCGTTGGAGAAATGATGACTAAAGATACTCGCGTACCTTTAATTTCTGCGACAGGATCTACTCGTATGGGTAAAATTGTAGCAAAAGAAGTTGCTGGCCGTTTAGGTAAAACTTTATTAGAATTAGGAGGCAACAATGCTATTATTGTAACTCCAGATGCAGATATTAAAATGACCGTTATTGGTGCTGTTTTTGGTGCTGTAGGTACCGCAGGACAACGCTGTACGTCTACAAGACGTTTAATCATACATGAATCTGTTTATGATACGGTTAAAAATGCTGTTGTAAAAGCATACGGACAATTACGTATTGGAAACCCATTAGATGAAAATAATCATGTAGGACCTATCATTGATACCGATGCTGTAAAAATGTACGAAGGAGCTTTAGCGAAGGTCGTAGAAGAAGGTGGAACTATTGTTGTTGAAGGAGGCGTACTTTCTGGTGAAGGATACGAATCTGGATGCTATGTAAAACCCGCCATTGCAGAAGCTAAAAATTCTTTTGAAATTGTTCAACACGAAACATTCGCTCCGATATTATACTTATTAAAATACTCAGGAGATATCCATGACGCATTAAAACTTCAAAACGGAGTTGCCCAAGGCTTGTCTTCAGCAGTAATGACAAATAACCTTCGCGAAGCAGAAGCTTTCTTATCTGTACAAGGTTCAGATTGCGGTATCGCAAATGTAAATATTGGAACCTCTGGCGCTGAGATTGGTGGTGCTTTTGGAGGTGAAAAAGAAACTGGCGGAGGACGTGAATCTGGTTCTGATGCTTGGAAAGTATACATGCGCAGACAAACGAACACAATAAATTACACTACAGAGCTCCCACTTGCTCAAGGTATTAAATTTGACCTTTAAATACTAAAAAACCACGTTGCACCTTCAAGCAATACAACGTGGTTTAAAACTAACTAATCAAAATATTTAGTGCGGCACTTTACAGCACTTAATAATTTATTTTATAAAACCCTTATTTCAATGCCGGAACTTTGTCGGGAGAAATAAGGGTTTCTTTTTGCCTTTCTAATTTCTAAAAAAAAGACGATACATAGCTCTATTTTCGTACAACTGGTAGGAAAAACTGTATAAATTGACAATTTTAAGGCTTTAGGAATACCTCTTTTAAAAACATTCTCCATCAGTTATCTATTTGATAATGAATATTTAATATAGAAATATTCATTATTTTAAGGTTTTTTTTAATACTTTGGTGTGATTAACACTAAATAACCATTAACAATGACAAAAAAAACCATTTACCTCTTAGGAATAATCATTACGATTCTTCTCGGGACCTATTTCTTTATTACTTGTTGCAGTTGTTGCGGGGCGAGTTCCGAAATTACCGAAACTGAAATTATAATTGAAGAAACCTTACCTGAGGCAACAGCGTATCCATTTAAATTCTCTGATGGGTCTTTTGCCTACGAAAGCAATGATAATTTTAATTTCAACCGATCTTCCTCTTCTATTCTAATGCCTTTATCTACAAGCATTACTGAAGGAATTACAAGTACAAAATCTTACTTAGAGCAAAATACAGGTAAAGTTTTTGATATTACTGGTTTTTATAAAAGCGATGAAGCAAACAAATCTGCTTTTCCAAATCTAGGAATTGCAAGAGCAAATGCAATTAAAAATCATTTAGTAGCACAAGGGATACCTTCTTCCTCACTAAACATTTTAGGCGAATTAAATGATGATATGATTAGTTCTCCTGAAAATGTATTTTTAGGCCCTGCGAGTTACGCTATTTCAAATGAACATGAAGACCTCGAAGATGAGATGAAAGCTTTGTATAATAAAATTAAAGCCGATCCATTAGTTCTCAACTTTAACACTGGACAAGCCTCAATAAATCTTACCTCAGAAGAGCGCCAAAAAATTGTAGCTATTTCTAAATATCTTGATAAGGTAGCAAATGCTAGTTGCAGTGTTGTTGGACATACGGATAGCCAAGGAAATAGAATAACAAATATTGGCTTAGGACAAGAGCGGGCAGATTTTGCAAAACAATATCTTATTGATAACGGTATCATGGCATCAAAAATTATTGCAACATCAAAAGGACCAGATACCCCTATCTCAGATAATAATACAGAAGAAGGCCGCAGTCAAAACAGAAGAACGGTCATCACTTTAAACTAAATAATCACCTAAACCTTAAATACATATTAAAATGAACTTTGAAAACTTAAATATTTGGTGTTGGATTATCCCTGCTTTAGTAGGAATTATTTGTGCAATCCTTGGTTACCTTTTAGGGAAATCAGGCAACACAACCATTGACAACGCTGCAGATTTAAAAATGTGTGAAGAGAAAAACGCAGACTTAAAAGCAGATTTATATGCTTGCCAGCAGAAATTAACAGCTAAGCCAACGGCAGCTCCTGTTTCTAATTTTGCTGCTCCCGAAGCTCCTGCTGCAGTTACTACTGAAAGCATACCCGTAACACCAATAGCTCCTGTAATACCTATTGTTGCCTTTGATGCTTCTGCTGCAAAAGCTGCATTTGGTAAAACGATTAAACAAGATGATTTAAAATTAGTGGAAGGCATTGGTCCTAAGATTGAATCTATGTTTAAAGAAGGAGGTATAAAAACATGGAAAGCACTTTCTGATGCCTCTGTTGGCGATTGTCAAAAAATACTTGATGGTGGAGGGAATAGGTATAAAATACACGATCCAGCCTCATGGCCTATGCAAGCCAAAATGTGCTACGAAGGTAAATGGACTGAATTGACCAAATGGCAAGATGAACACAAACATGGTAAGTTGTAATAGCACATGCGACACAAACTACATTAAATAATAAAGGCGGTATTACAAATACCGCCTTTATTATTATTATAACCTACCATTCGCATCAACCCACTTAAAGTGATATTGATCCTCTGGAAACTTCATCCTTGTAGCTATACGTTCTAATCTATCTGGTAATTTCATTAAATAATCTCTTGCACGCTCACCATCATCATTCAAAGCACGAATATTATCTAGCTCCCAATACGTATTTAATTTTCTAAGAATATCTATATAATCCAAAGCTGTATACACTCCTAAACGCTGTGCACAATTTGAAAAATTTTCAAAAGCAGAACCAATTGTGCCCCCAGACTCACGTAAAAAGTGCGCTGGCATAACAATTTTCTTTTTCATCATATCAGCAAATGCCATCATCATTTGATTTGGATCGTGCTCAAATATCGATTTTACAAACTCTCTATACGCTAAATGATGACGCATTTCATCACCAGCAATGATAGTACACATTTTACCTAACAAAACATTTCCTTTTTTCTTAGCCATTTGTCCAACTCTCTTGTGTGAAATGTTGGTCGCTAATTCTTGAAATGAGGTATAAATAAAGTTTTTGTATGGATCCCTATCGGTACCAATATCAAAACCATCTGCAATTAAATATTGCGTAGTAATTTCAACCTCACGCATGTTTACTCTACCGGATAAATACAAGTATTTATTTAGCACATCTCCATGGCGGTTTTCTTCTGCAGTCCAATGACGCACCCATTTAGACCATCCATTTTTATTCTCACCATGTTGATCCACTCCTTCAACATCCATCAACCAAGATTCGTATGTTGGCAATGCTTCCTCCGTAATGGTATCGGCAACCATAGTTACCCAAAAATCGTATCCTAAATCTTTAGATTCTTCTTGTATTTGCTTTACAGCATCAAGAAAATCATCGCTTTGCGGATCCGGCAAAAAATCTGTTGGTTGCCAAATATCCTGAATTGGAATCAAGTATTGATCAATAAAACCATTCACCTTATCCTCAATCGCCCGCATTACTTCTATTCTAATATTTTTAGCTGACATATTTTATTTTTTTTCAAAGTTCATAATAATACTTATAATTAGGGTATAATCCTTTCCAATTTTTAAACAATCAGTTTCTTCCTTTTTCATCAGGGTAAAACGTGTACACTGGATCACTTTGCCATACTTGTTTTGTGGCAACATCAATCACTGAAAGTGGACCTTTAAATGCTGCGCCTGTATCTACATTCCATACATTAGCTGCATTTTGAGGTGTTGTTTTATCTATTCTTGTCACGGGTGTATGTCCTATATAAATTTCCGAATAATGTGTTAACCGCTGCGGGTAATATTTATGTCCTGGCGTTAAATCAGGATTCAAAGAAAGGACCAATTCCCACAATGTCCTATCCCAATAAAAAGTTTTCGAAAAATATTCAAAATCTACACCCTTTAAGTTAGTAAATCCTGCATGAAGAAACAAACGCTTGTCTTCATCCAAATAATAATCGTCTAATTTAGTGAAAAAATCTATGTGTGCCTTTTTGGTTTGCTCATCTAACTTCGCATAAGAATTTGCAGTAGCCTCGCCACCGTGTTGGTACCACGTAGGGTTATCTTTTCCTTCTGTTAACCAAGACCTACACAATTCATCATGATTACCTCTAATGAAAATACAATGATGTGTCTTTTTTAATTCAATTAAAAAATTTATGGTCTCCGTAGCTTGGCTCCACCCATCTACATAGTCCCCCAAAAAGATCAATTGATCTTCTGTAGTTACCTTTGCTTTGGCTAAAACTTGCTCTAATGCTTTTAATCCTGAATGGATATCTCCTATGGCTAATACTCTCATGATTGTGTAAAAATCGCTATAACTGCTATAATAATGATGATAAAAAGAACTAAAAAAAATATTTTCCAAAAAGAGTAAGGTCGTATTCCGCTAATTGCCCCTGTTTGCCCGTTCACATAAAATTGATATTCTTTACCATTATACTTATATGAACTTATATAAACAGGCACTAAAATATGTTTAAAAGTTTCTTCTGATAATTTAATATCCGTGTGATCTATTCTTTGTGCATCTCCTCCTATATCCTTATTTATCCAGCTATATGCTATTCTCTTTGCTTCTTGAAAAGATTGATGGTGTCCTTCTTTTAAGGATATCGTATATTTTTCTGTAACAAAACCGGACAAATATTTCGAATTAAAAACCACCAATTCTTTTAAATTCCATTGTGCTATTTTACTGGGTATGTCTCTCCTTTTTTTCTCTGAAGCATTTATTAAAATGTCATCAACAAAACCATTAACTGCTCCCGATGCACTTGACCATCGCGTTTTACGCACTTGTCTTGTTTGTGTTCCGTTTTTTGTTTTATAGCGCTCTGTCACATAATAATAATCTCCTCGTTGCCCTTGATAAGTAGCATACAAATTAGCATCGAAAGTCCAGTGGGGAACATATAACCCATGCAAACCCTCTGCATCTATAGCTGCTTTTTTAAGCTTGTCTGGCGCAAACCAAAGACTATTAACCCAACTCTTGAATATAGTTTTTGCTTTCTTTGCATCTATCTGAAAGGGCACAAGTGCCCCAGGTAAAATCCACCCTTCTTTTACAATGTCCTCTCTAATTAATGGGTCTCCGCAATACACGCAATCTAAAGATTTATAATTTTCTTCTACATGTTGATTGGCACCACAGTTTTTACAGTGAAGTAATTCTATAGTTTCGGTATAGGCATTATCTCCAACAACTTTTAAATAGTGCTGAAGTTCTAATTCCTCAAAACTACTCTTGGCTTGTTCTATAAATTCCTCATAGCCACAATATTCACATTTTAACTGGTTAGAACCTGGTTTAAATTTAAGCTCCGCACCACAATTAGCACATGATTTTTTATGTTCCGTTGAAAACGCTTCTTCCATGAATCACCATTAATTGATAAATTTGCTCTACTGTACGCCAACAATTTATTTCGTACAAAATATATTTTTAGTGTGGTAACGGCGGAGGTGTATTTCCTCCTAAGAATGTTTTAAGTTCTTCAATTTCATGCAAGGCTTTCCAGGTTGCCATTCCTTGTTTCCAGATTAGCGAATCTTTATTTATCACTCTGCTCGCAAAAAGTTCTTGTAATTTTTCAAAAGGCACAGGCCCCATTTGAGAACTACTTACTGCATAATGATACATAACCTGCATAGGCATTGGTGGTGGTACAGCAGCTTGTTGCATATTAGGGCTTGTCTGTTGCGTCATTTGCGGACTCATCATTCCGCCCATTTGTTGCGCCAAAACAAAGCCCATTCCCATACCCATGCCTGCACCAGCGGTACCTCCTTCATTCTTAGCCGCTTCTTCAATAGCTTTTGCTGTTTTAAACTGTGTAAGTTTACCCATATCCAGCTTATCCAATCTAGAGTACTCGAAGATTTCTTTTTTGAGCTCTTCTGGCATCGATACATTTTCGATATAGAATTTCTCTAATAAAATCCCAACACGACCAAATTCTGGCTGCATTACCTCTTGGCATGTTTCTGATAATTCTGAGGTATTGGCGGCATAAAGTTCAATAGGCAATTTAGCTTCGCCAACAGTATCCGTAAAACGGGTAACAATTAAACTTTTTAAATGTTCGTTTATCTCATAGTTGGTAAAATTAGCATCTGTTCCTACAACATCTACCACAAATTTACCCGCATCTTGAATACGGAAACTATAGGTTCCAAAAGCTCTAATTTCTGTTAACCCAAAACGTTCATCATTTAAAATAATCGCATTTTTAGTACCCCATTTTTCATCCGTAAACAAATGGGTATTTACAAAATATACTTCTGCTTTAAACGGACTATCAAATCCGTATTTCCATCCTTTTAAAGTAGTAAGAATTGGTAAATTTTGCGTACTCAAAGTATAAGTACCTGGTTTAAAAACATCTGCGAGCTGCCCTTCATTTATAAAAACTGCAACCTGACCTTCACGAACAATTAGTTTTGCATTATTTTTTATTTCATTCTGATAGCGTTCAAACCTATGAACAATCGTATCATCTGTAGCATCAAGCCACTCAATTATATCTATAAATTCGTGACTCAGTTTTTTCTTTATTTCGTCAAATAGTCCCATTTTGGTTTGTGTTTATTTAATTTTTATCAAGATACCTAATTCCTTAAAAAGCACCAATTCTTGTACTTATTAATTATACTTTACTTTTCTCATAATCCGCAACGAATCTTTCAGGGATTGATACACCTTTCCATTTCTTGTTTTCAGGAGTGGTCGTGCATGTTCCATTTTCTCCTTTGCATCTTCAAATCCGTTTAAAAAACAAATTAAATACGTTGCCGGTAACAACTCAAGATCATTCATTTCTGAAACCGACAACTTGCTGTTTTTTTCTAGTTTTTTCAACAACACGCCATTGCCATTATAAATATGATGCAAAACCTTTTTGTCATACTGCGGCGCTTCAAAAACCAATTTACTCTGGATGGTGTACGTGCCGTTTTCATGAAACGTTATTTTAACCTTTTCTAAAGGATAATACTTTTGCTGTTCTCCCAACCCCAATTGAACATATTCTACAGTACTGAAGGAATCCTCATCATAGCTAATTGTTATTTCATCTAATGCGGAATAAAAAAGTTTTACTTGTTCGTTAATCAACTCAATATCTACCCGCGAATAATAGGTTTCATTTGATACCTTTTTCTTATTTCCCGCCCAACATACAACAAACTGCTCTTTAAATACTTTATAGTTACTGCCTAAATCTTTATGACGATTGTTTATAAAGTCGATAACCCCATCTAGCGTTAATTCAATATTATTCCTTGCATGTAACTCTATCGTAGCCACCGCTTCTGAATTTAGATCTTTTAATTCAATGTCATACGCTTTAGGTAAACTTATACTCCCTTCTCTAAAAAAAACAGATCCTCCATAATATTTCCAGATATTTTTACGGAGTGAGCAAACTTTTCCTGCAGATTTTATAGTCACCAATCCGACCACTTTACCTTCTGGCAAATGTGGGAAAGGAATATTTTCATAAGAAATTAAAGGGGGGTTATCTAGGTACGCGTTGACAAGGTTTTGAATTTTACTATCATCAAAAAAATCAACTCCTACTATTTTATTGTCTTCATCCTCGACCCCAATTACGATAAAAGAATTGTTTTTAGGATTACTATTTGCTAACGCACAAACATGTTTTAGAAATTTAGCTTTCCCTTCACGCTCCCCAATCGTTATAAAACGCTTTTTATCATAAAAACTATTCTCGTCATTATGAGCAAGAAGATTTTTTACAAGCAAGCGTTTATTAATCATAGATTTTTATTTACGATGGTAGCACTTGCTTGAGCTGTTGGCATCACTATTAAATCAGCAATATTCACATGATAAGGCCTTGTCACTACAAAATAAATAATATCTGCAATATCTTCCGGTTTTAAAGGTTCAAACCCTTTATATACATTTTCTGCCTTACTTTCATCTCCTTTGAACCGTACGGTACTAAACTCGGTTTCCACCAAACCTGGATTCACCGCTCCAACCCGTATTCCATAAGGATTCAAATCCATCAACATTCCTTTTGTTATAGCATCTACCGCATGTTTGCTTGCACAATACACATTTCCTTTCGGATATACTTCTTTGCCCGCTGTAGAGCCTATATTAATAATATGGCCGGCTTTTTTTGCAGTCATCTTAGGAATAACAGCCTTTGACACATACAAAAGACCTTTTACATTAATATCTAACATAGCATCCCAATCGTCCGTATTTCCTTTATCGATAGTCTCTAAACCATGTGCATTTCCTGCATTATTAATTAAGATATCAATATCTGAGAAATCTGAAGGTAATGACTCAATAGCTTCAAATACAGCATTCTTATCCCGAACATCAAAATTCAACGTATATACTTTGGTTTCTTTACTCAACTCTTGTTTTAAAATATCAAGACGCTCTTGTCTTCTACCACACAGCACCACATTATAGTTATTTGCTGCGAATAAAATAGCCGTAGATTTCCCTATACCACTGGTTGCCCCTGTTATCAATACTGTTTTATTCATGCTTATCTCTATTTTTTTATTATGCTACTTCTTTTCCTTGGCTTGCTTCTAATAATAAAAACCAATCTTGTATTTCTAAATTTAGTTCTATCGCGGCTACTGATTCTGATAATCGCTCAAAATTTGTTGTGCCAACTACCGGAAAAATGGATGCTGGATGTTTTAACGACCAAGCCAATAAAATTTGACTTTCGGTGGCACTATATTTTTCTATAAGGGATATAAGTATTTTCTTTATCCTAGCTGTTTTAGCATCTTTCTTCCTAAAATAACTCCCCAAAGGACTCCAACACATGGTAAACCTTCTATGTACCATACAATCATCCAAAGTACCATTGGTCATTACCTCATTTTGCGTCAAGGAGAATTCTACCTGATTTGCAGAAACAGGAACCGCCGTTTCTAATAATGCTATTTGAGAGGGTGAAAAATTAGAAACACCAAATTTTTTTATTTTCCCAGAATTCTTAAGACTCAAAATAGCTTCCGCCACCTCCTCTGGCTGTAATAATGGACTTGGTCTATGCAATAATAAAACATCTAAATATTCAGTATTTAGCTTTTTTAAAGATTGTTCTGTTGAAGAAATAATGTAATCTTTATCATATTGATAATGCTTTACCTTATTTTCCCGTCCAGAAGTCATTTGAATTCCACATTTACTTATGAATTGCACTTTAGACCTATCAAGATTACTCGCTTTAAATGCTTTCCCAAAAGCTATTTCCGTTCCGTAATCCCCATAAATATCTGCATGATCAAATGTGGTGATCCCAAGGCTTGAACATTGCTCCATTAAAGCGACCATTTCTTCTGTAGAAAGTTGTTTCCCCCAACTTCCCCAAGTCATCGTGCCCGCTATAATTTTCGAATAATTTGTCGTATTTGCCATCAGAATGTGAAATTAAAAAATAAATACCTTAAAGCCTTCATAAAACTTAGCCCTTTTGTTAATTTTTAACCAATTGTTAACAGCCCATATCTAAATAAATTTTCAATTTGCGTATCAATTTATTAGCTTGTCCAAATATATAATACATATGGAAGAAAATACTTCAATCGATATTAGTGCTATCAACGAGAAAATTGCGCAAGAAAGTGCTTTTATAGATTTATTAATGCTAGAGATGAACAAAGTGATTGTTGGTCAAAAGTATATGGTAGAACGATTACTAATTGGTCTTTTAGGTCAAGGTCACATTTTATTAGAAGGTGTACCTGGATTAGCAAAAACTTTAGCGATTAACACTTTAGCAAAAGCGGTAAAAGGCAGTTTTAGCAGAATACAGTTTACACCAGATTTATTACCTGCGGATGTTGTTGGTACCATGATCTTTAATATGAAAGAGAATGATTTTTCTATTAAAAAAGGTCCAATTTTCGCCAACTTTGTTTTAGCAGATGAAATTAACCGTGCGCCTGCAAAAGTGCAATCGGCCCTTTTAGAAGCAATGCAAGAAAAGCAAGTAACTATTGGTGATCAAACTTTTGTTTTAGACAAACCATTTTTAGTAATGGCTACGCAAAACCCGATTGAACAAGAAGGTACATACCCTTTACCAGAAGCTCAGATTGACCGTTTTATGCTAAAAACGGTAATTGACTACCCTAAAATGAATGAAGAGCAATTAATTATGCGTCAGAATCTAACGGGAAGTTATGAAACGGTAAATGCAGTAGTTACTACCGCACAAATCCTTAGTGCTCAAAAAGCGGTAAGAGAAGTATATATGGATGAAAAGATTGAAAAATATATCTTAGATATCATATTTGCTACACGTTACCCAGAAAAATATAAGCTAGAAGATTTAAAACCATTGATTAGTTTTGGAGCCTCTCCAAGAGGGAGTATCAACTTAGCAAATGCCGCTAAATGTTACGCCTTTATAAAAAGAAGAGGATATGTTGTTCCTGAAGATGTTAGAGCTGTAGTACATGATGTTTTAAGGCATAGAATTGGAATTACGTATGAAGCAGAAGCAGAAAACGTAACCTCGGTAGATATCATTAATAAAATTGTAAATGAAATAGAAGTGCCTTAAATCTCATCCTAAATTCTTCCTCAAAAAAGGAAGAACTTTATAAGAGGTGCTAAAAATTATATTTTTTAAAAGACCTTTCTCATTTAGAGAGAGGGTTGGGAGAGAGGAAAATGGATACCAAAGAGTTATTAAAAAAAGTTCGTAAAATTGAGATAAAGACGCGTCGTCTTTCTGACCATATTTTTGGAGGGGAATACCATTCCACTTTTAAAGGTAGAGGTATGACGTTTAGCGAAGTACGTCAATACCAATTTGGGGATGACGTACGTGCTATCGATTGGAATGTAACTGCAAGATATAACGAACCCTACATAAAAGTTTTTGAAGAAGAAAGAGAGCTCACCATGATGCTTATGGTAGATGTGAGTGCCTCTGAGCTTTTTGGCTCTTCTAATCAATTCAAAAATGAAATAATTACGGAGATCTCTGCAACCCTTGCTTTCTCTGCATTACAGAATAATGACAAAATTGGATTGATCTTATTTTCAGATCAAATAGAACTTTTTATTCCGCCTAAAAAAGGTAAAAGTCATGTTTTAAGAATCATCAGAGAATTAATAGAATTTACGCCTAAAAGTAAAAAAACCGATTTAGCGGTAGCACTGAAATATTTGACCAGTGTTATGAAGAAGAAAGCAATCGTTTTTGTTCTTTCTGATTTTATTACGGAAGACTACCTGCAAACCTTACGCATCACAGGAAAAAAACACGATGTTACCGGAATTCGTGTTTATGATGAAAGAGAAGAAACCATACCAAACATTGGAATGGTACAAATGGAAGACGCAGAAACGGGTCAATTACAATTGGTAAACACACAATCTAAGAAAGTGCGCCTTAGCTATGGCAAATACTACCAAGAACGCGTGGACTATTTTCAAAATACGTTTTCAAAATCAGGTTGCGGGGTATTGGCATGCCGAGTAGATGAAAGCTATGTTAAAAAATTATTAGGCTATTTTAAGCGAAGAGGATAAAATGATAAACTTTAATTACATACTTATTTCTTGCTTTTCGTTGTGTAAACGAAACTTAGTGCTATGCCTATTATTGGTTAGCACCATTGGAATCTCACAATCTAATCCGAAGGTAGCTTCTGATGTTGATATAAAAGACATCAAAATTGGAGAGCAAATAAATTTTACTGTTAATGTAAGTATTGATAGCATAGACCAAGTAACCTTTCCTGAAGGACAATCCTTTGCTCCTTTAGAAATGGTAGAAGCTTTTGCTACAGATACCATTCCAGAAAATGGCAAACTTACACTGATAAAGAAATATGCACTAACCCAGTTTGATTCTGGTTCCTATACGTTACCACAGCAAAAAATAATTATTAACAACAAAATATTTCCTACAGATTCTGTCAATATTTATGTAAACACAATACCTGTAGATACTCTAGCACAACAGCTATTTGATATCAAGGATATTATTAATGTGGAAAAAGAAAGTAGTTTCCCATGGTTTTGGACGCTTATAATTATCGGAGCTATTTTAATAATAGTCGGATTGTTATATTTCTTTATCTGGAGAAAAAAGACTTTAACAGAAGAAGAAAAGGTTGCGTTATTGCCACCCTACGATAGAGCAATGCTTGAATTAAAAAAATTAGAGAATTCTAAGTATTTAATTCAAGATGAGTACAAACAGTATTATTCTGAATTAACGGATATTGTTCGTTCTTATTTAGAAGAAGATGTTCATATATCTGCTTTAGAAAGTACTACTGACCAGTTGATAAGCAAGTTAGAGATGCTTAAAGATGCAGGAAACTTGAAATTAGAGGAAGACACTATCCGACAATTTAAAAATATATTACAGACATCAGATTTAGTGAAATTCGCTAAATCTAAACCAGATACTTCGGTTGCCGAACAGGATAGAAAGGCTATTGAAAATATCGTTACAAAAACAAAGGATGCAATTCCTCCTCCAACAGAAGAAGAATTATTACAACGCGAAGAGTACCTAGAAGAATTAGCACGTAAAAAACATCGTAATAAAATTATTATTACTGTAGTTGTTGCGGTCTCTGTTTTAATAATTTCAACGGTAGCTGCAGTAAGTTATTTTGGGTTTAGTTATGTAAAGGATAGCATTTTAGGGCATCCTACAAAAGAGTTATTAGAAACGGAATGGATAACAAGCACTTATGGCTACCCTCCTATTACGATAGAGACCCCTAAAGTTTTAATCCGACAAGAATTTGAGATAACTCCTGAATTAAAAGCTGACATTAAAAATGTACAGGTTTTTATGTATAGAAGTTCTATTGGACTATTTAGCGTTGGAGTATCTTCTACTACGTTTACTAAACCCGTAGAACCAAATACAGAATTGTCTGTAAATGCCTTAATACAACAATTTGAAACACAAGGCGCAAAAAATATTATTACCAAGACCGAAGAATTCACTACAGCAAGTGCGGTAAAAGGAATAAAGACATATGGTACGGGCAAATTTTCAGTATCCGGATCAAAAGAACTTGTAAATGGCGAATACGCTATTATCACATTTGGCGGCAAAGGTTTTCAACAGCAAATTATACTTACTTGGCTGGAAGATGACCAGTACGCTAAAGACATAGTAGACCGTATTTTATCAACCATAGATGTAAAAACAGAATAATAAATGCTTGAGAATATACAATTTGCTAATCCACAATTTTTTTGGTTGTTTTTACTACTTCCAGTAGCTGTGCTTTGGTATTTTTTTAAGCGTAGACAAGAAACAGCTTCATTAAAAATTGCAACAATTAAAGGTTTTTCTACCTCTAGTCTGTTGCCTAAATTAAAGCCGTTACTATTTGTACTTCGTTTGTTAGCATTGGCTGCAATTATTGTAGCCCTTGCAAGACCACAAACAGAAGACATTTCTACAAAAACAAAAACAACAAAAGGTATAGACATTGTCATGGCGATTGATGTTTCTTCTAGTATGCTTGCTAGAGATTTAAAACCAAATCGTTTAGCCTCATTAAAGAAAGTAGCTGCAGACTTTATCAAAAAAAGACCAAATGACCGTATAGGCTTAGTGGTCTACGCTGGTGAAAGTTATACTAAAACACCAATTACTAGCGATAAAGGCATAGTGCTAAATGCATTAAAAGAAATTACCTATGGTAGTTTAGAAGATGGTACAGCTATAGGTATGGGTTTAGCTACTTCTGTTAACAGATTAAAAGAAAGTAAAGCCTTAAGTAAGGTTATTATTCTACTTACCGATGGAATAAATAACTCTGGTTTTATAGAGCCACAAACAGCGGCTGAGCTTGCGGTAGAATATGATATTAAAACCTATACGATAGGACTGGGTACAAATGGAAATGCACTTTCTCCAATAGCAATTAATAGTGATGGCTCTTTTAGATACGGAATGAAACCCGTAGAAATAGACGAAGCACTTTTAGAGCAAATAGCTAAAACAACTGGTGGAGCCTACTTTAGGGCTACAAATAATCAAAGTTTAGCGTCTATTTATGACGAAATAAATAAATTAGAAAAAACAGAAATAGAAGAGTTTAAATACACCAGATTTGAAGAAAAATACAGGCCTTGGTTATTTCTAGCCGGTATTTTATTACTCGTAGAGTGGTTATTGAGAAACACACTATTTAGAAGTTTTATATAAGTGTAAATTTTAGCACAACAAGAATTTTAAAATGATTCAATTAGAAGAAAAAATATATTTTTATCTGTTGTTTGCCATTCCAGTACTGGTGGTGGTTTTTGTGCTGTTACAGTTCTGGAAAAGAAAAGCACAGAAAAGATTTGGAGATCTTAGCCTTTTAAAAAGGTTAACGCCTTCAAGATCTATTTTTAAATCTACCCTAAAACTTGTACTCTTTTTAGCGGGACTAGCCTTATTAATTGTAGGTTTGGTAAACCCAAAAATTGGAACAAAACTTGAAACGGTTAAACGAGAAGGTGTAGATATTGTCTTTGCCTTAGACGTATCCAAAAGTATGTTGGCAGAAGATATTGCGCCTAATAGATTGGAAAAAGGAAAACGATTGGTTTCAGAAATTATCAATCATTTGGGCAGTGACCGTATTGGTATTATAGCTTATGCTGCACAAGCTTATCCTCAGCTTCCTATTACTACAGATTATAGTGCTGCAAAAATGTTCTTGCAAAGTATGAATACGGATATGCTTTCTTCACAAGGAACAGCAATAAATGAAGCCATAGAATTGGCATCTACGTACTATGACGATGAAACACAAACCAATAGAGTGCTTTTTATCATCTCAGACGGGGAAGACCATGCCGAAGGAACGACAGAAGAAGCTGTAGAAAAAGCCACTGAGGAAGGTATTAGAATCTTTACGATAGGCGTAGGTAAAGCTAAAGGAGCTCCCATCCCTATTAAACGTAATGGAATTGTAGAGAGTCTAAAAAAAGACATGAATGGTGAAGTCGTAATTACAAAACTCAATGAAGTTATTCTAAAAGAAATTGCAGAAGAAGGTAACGGCGAATACATTAACGGAGATAACACGAATGAGGCTGTTGAGTATATAAAAGAACAGTTAAACCAAATGGATAAAAAAGAGTTTGAAGCAAAACAATTTGCTGAATACAAAGATCAGTTTCAATGGTTTGTTGCAGGTGGTTTTCTATTATTGTTTTTAGATTTATTTGTATTGGATCAAAAAACCAAATGGTTGAGAAAATTGAATTTGTTTAATGAAAATAAAAAAGAGTAACATGAAAAACTTAGTATACCTATTACTTCTTGTTGCGACTTTTTCTTACGCACAAGAAGACAAGGAAGAGAAAGAAAAATTACGAATAAAACAGCTACAGGAATCGGTAAATTATACCTGGGATGCAAATAAAGCATTATCCGAAAAAGATTTTATAAATGCTGAAGTAGAGTACCGGAAAGCTATTGCCAAAAGCACAGAGAATAGCTCTGCACCCTATAATTTAGGAAATGCATATTATTCTAATGAAAGCTTCGGTGAGGCCTTTACCCGCTACAAACAAGCTGGAGAAACGGCAAGTAGTAAAGAAGATAAACACAAAGCTTACCACAACATGGGGAATGTCTTCATGAAAGAAAAACAATACGAAAAGGCTGTTGAAGCCTACAAACAAGCACTTCGTAACAATCCAACAGACGAAGAAACGCGGTACAATTTGGCTTTAGCACAAGAAATGCTAAAAAAGCAACAAGACGAAGACAAAAAGAACCAAGACAAGGATAAGGACGATAAAAAAGATAAAGACGAAGACAAGAAAGAAGGAGATAATAAAGATAAAAACGAAGGAGACCAAAAAGACGATAAAGACAAAGATCAAGGAGACGAAGGAGATAAAGGGGACGAAAAAGAAGACAACAAAGAAGGAGAAGGAGATAAAAAGGAAGAAGAGAAGAAAGACCCTAGTAAAGGCGATAAACCTGAAGATAAAAAAGGAGAGCAGCAAAAAAAACCAAGTCAACTATCTAAACAACAAGTACAGAATCTCTTAGAAGCGATGCAAAATGAAGAGAAAAAAGTACAGGAAAAGATGGACGCTCAAAAAGTAAAAGGCGTTAAAACAAGAAACGAAAAAGACTGGTAATGGTATTTACACTTAAGAAATATATTACGTTACTAACACTACTATTCTTAACTTTTGCAGTAAAAGCTCAAGAAGATGAAGTAACTTTTGAAATGGCCGTTAGCAAGGATAAGCTCGGTTTAAACGAAAGACTACGGGTAGATTTTACCATGAATCGTGATGGTGATAATTTTAACCCTCCAGATTTTGCAGGATTTCGTGTCGTTATGGGTCCCGCGCAATCTATAAGAAATTCTTGGACGAATGGCGTAAGATCATATTCTAAAAGTTACTCCTACACCTTAATGCCTACGGAAAGAGGCACCTTTACTATTGGTCAAGCAAGTATTGTTGTAGCCGGAAAAACGTATAAATCACTTACAAAAAATATAGAAGTAAATGCAGCTGTTGAAGATCCAAATGCACCGCCTTCTGCAGCATCTATTGCAGATGACAATCTTCATTTAGTAGCTGAAGTTTCTAACAACAATCCTTATCTCAACGAAGCGGTTAGTGTGGTGTACAAACTCTATGTAAGTAACTCCATTAGAGTAACAAACTTTAGACCAATAGACAGCCCTAAATACAATAATTTCTGGAGTCAAGATATGCCTGTACAGCAGTATAGCGCACAAGAAGGAACTTTTCAAGGAAAACCTTATCAATATGTCATCTTAAAACGTATTGTACTCTATCCGCAAAAAACCGGAAAGTTAGCTATTGAACCCCTTTCATTAGATGTCTCTGTAGAAGTACCCACGAGTAGACGCGACTTTTTTGGTCGCCCATTGTATACTTCTACTAATAAAACTGTTTCAGCGGGTAGTAGAACCTTAAATGTAAAAGAATTGCCTTTAGCAGGGAAACCTGAAAACTTTGGCGGTGCTGTTGGTACATTTGATTTTACAGTAACCACAAGTAAAAAAGCCCTGAATGCATCAGAATCGTTACAGGCCTCAGTAAAAGTAAGTGGTGCGGGTAATTTAAAACTTTTCCAACTACCTGAACCTATTCTTCCAAGTGCCTTAGAAGTTTACGAACCAGAGTTTGATGAAAGTATTAAAACTACCATTGCAGGAATGCAGGGAAGTGTAAAGAATAATTATACCATTGTACCTAGCTACAAAGGAAAGTATCCTATACCAAGTATCAATTTTAGTTATTTTGATCCAAAAGCGGAAAAATATGTAAGCTTAGCGTCTAAAGAAATATTAATAAATGTTATTGAAGGACCCACTGACGGAAATGCTTCAAATAACTCCGCTACCCCATCCAACCGCCAAGAGGTAGTAAGTACGGGAAATCAATTTAAATTCATCAAACTAAAAACAACATTGAAACCAAAAGAAGACACCTATTTCTTTGGTTCTACAGGGTATTTATTGTGGCTTTTACTGCCATTAATCTTGATTCCTTTAGCTATTTTATTTGGTAAAAAAAGAGAAGCAATACGTGGAGATATTGAAGGAAACAAGGTTAAAAAAGCAAATAAACTCTCTAGAAAATATTTATCTGCAGCAAAGAAAACATTAGGAGAAAAAGAAGCTTTTTATGTTGCCTTAGAGAAAGCATTGCATAATTATTTAAAAGCAAAATTGAAAATTGAAACATCAGAATTTAGTAAAGATAAAATTTCACTACTCCTAAAGGAGAAACAAGTAAACCAATCTACAACAGATGGATTTATGGCCTTATTAAAAAACTGTGAAATGGCACGATATAGCCCTTTTTCTAATGTTCAGATGCAACAAGATTACAACACAGCAAGTGAAGTAATCTCATCAATGGATAAGCAATTATAAAATATATAAAAGTGAAAAAAATACTATTCCTATTCATTTTATTCTTTAATTTTCTAGGATTTTCCCAGAATGCAGAATTATTTGATGCAGCAAATACGGCATATAATGATGGAAAATATGAAGTAGCAGAAAAAACGTACCTGAAAATAATAGCGAATGGCGAAGCATCCTCCGAGCTTTATTTTAATCTAGGAAATGTCTATTACAAAGAAAACAAGATTGCCCCTAGTATTTATTATTATGAGAAAGCATTGCTCCTAAAACCTAACGATTCTGATATAAAAAATAATTTGGCTTACGCCCAAAATATGACCTTAGATGCAATCACTCCCGCGCACCTGAAACCGGTCTTAAAAAAATATATTAAGAATACAACATCATTTTTTTCTTTTGAGCAATGGGCTTATGTCAGTGTTCTTTTAATGATTCTTTTTGTGCTAACCTATCTAGCATATTACTTTACAGCTAGTGCGACTTTAAAGAGAATTTCCTTTATAAGTTCCTTAGTGTTTTTATGCATTGCAATAGCTGCTATTGCTTTTGCCTATATAAAATATGGAGAATTTAAGGACGACAAACCTGCTATTGTTTTTGAAAAAGAAAGTAGCATACAAGCTGAGCCAAATTCTAGGAGCGCGGAGACCTTTAAGTTACACGAAGGTACTAAAGTGATGGTTTTAGAATCTTTAAATGACTGGTACAAAATAAAGATTGCAGACGGAAAAACAGGGTGGATTGCTTCTGAAGAAATTAAATTGTTAAAAGATTTTTAAACATTTCTTAACACTTTTTAATAGTATTACTATTATATTTGCAACTGCTATGTTAAGAATCTCAAGAAATACTATTCAGTTTATATTGCTCGTATTTTGGCTTGTAGCCTTGACGGCACCTACTGTTATTACTTTTCTTGATGATGAATCTTCTATTCTTGTGAATAATATGAGCGAAGAAGAGCAACAAGAACAGCATCAATGCAAAAAAATCAATGAAGTAGAAAAATTTATCGCTTCTGATTTTTCTTATCGTCTTTATATTTCTGATCAAAGAAATACCTCTGTCAATGACAGAACTACACTAAACAATTCCCTAAATACAGCTAAAATTATACTCCCGCCTCCCGAGGTAACTTCTATTTAATCACGAGTATTTTTTTATTTTATCAACCTGCCTTTTCCAAATCTGAATAAAGGCATAATTTATTATGTATGTTTAAAACATTAAAAAACGACTTGCCTGCAAGTGTCGTTGTATTTTTCGTTGCTTTACCTTTATGTTTAGGTATTGCTCTCGCTAGTGGAGCTCCTTTATTCGCTGGGATTATTGCCGGTATCGTAGGAGGTATTGTTGTAGGAGCATTATCAGGCTCTAAAATTGGAGTTAGTGGTCCTGCTGCTGGATTAGCAGCCATAGTACTAACAGCGATAGGCACGCTTGGCGGATATCAAAACTTTTTAGTCGCTGTAGTTATTGGTGGTGCGATTCAAATCATATTTGGACTCCTTAAAGCGGGAATAATTGGGTACTATTTTCCTTCATCTGTGATTAAAGGAATGCTAACAGGTATTGGTATCATCATCATTTTGAAACAGATTCCGCACTTTTTTGGCTATGATCCAGATCCAGAGGGAGATTTTGCCTTCTTTCAAGTAGATGGAGAAAATACTTTTTCCGAAATTTTCAATGCAATTAATAACATTAGTTTAGGCGCAACAATCATTGCGATCACAGGTTTAGCCATCCTTATATTATGGGATAAAGTATTCTCTAAAAAAGGTAAATTTTTCCAAATTATTCAGGGCCCATTGGTCGCTGTAGTTCTTGGTATTTTATACTTTGTATTCACAAAGGATAGCGAGACATTTGGTATTTCTGCCAAACATTTAGTAAGTGTACCTATTCCTGAAGATGCAGCATCATTCTTGGCGCAGTTTAAATTTCCTAACTTTTCAGCAATTACAAATCCTGAAGTTTGGATCACTGGGTTTACCATTGCACTGGTAGCAAGTTTAGAAACATTATTATGTGTAGAAGCATCAGATAAAATAGATCCTAACAAAAATGTAACACCTACCAACCGTGAGTTGTTAGCACAGGGTACAGGTAACATCATTTCAGGACTTATAGGAGGTTTACCAATAACGCAAGTAATTGTTCGTAGTTCTGCTAATATTCAATCTGGAGGAAGAACAAAATTATCTGCCATTATTCATGGCTTATTGCTCCTTATATCTGTAATTCTTATTCCGACCCTATTAAATATGATTCCGCTTTCTGTATTGGCATCAATTTTATTTATTGTTGGTTTTAAATTAGCAAAACCATCTTTATTTATAAAAATGTATAGAATGGGCTGGAAACAATCTATACCCTTTTTCGTGACTGTCTTTGGAATTGTATTTACAGATTTATTGGTAGGGATAAGTTTAGGCCTAGCTGTAGGTATCATCGTTATTCTTTTAAAAAGCTACCAGAATTCTCACTTCTTACATATTGAAGACAATAGTAATGGAAAGCATAAAATTAAAATGACCCTAGCCGAAGAGGTTACCTTCTTTAATAAAGGTGCCATTTTAAAAGAATTGGATAGTTTACCAAGAGACACCTATTTAGAATTAGACCTTCTCAAAACACGTTATTTAGATAACGATATTATTGAAATTTTAGAAGACTTTTCTATTAAGGCAAAAGAAAGAGGCATTGATATAAAGCTAATTTCGAAACGTGGCGTTGTAGAAAACCCTACGAGCTATATTGAGTTCTTTAATGAAAGACCAAAATCTGATTTAAGTTTAAGCTAGACTATTATGAAAAAGACCACCTATAAAATTTCTGTGCTGTTAGATTTAAAAAGTTCTAATACCGCAGCATTGAAAAGTACGGCAAGTTTAGCAAAAATAATCAACGCAAAAATTGAATTGTTTCATGTTCAAAAATCGACCGAATTAGTCGATATGGAAAGTCAGTTATCAGCAAAAAGAGCTATTAATGATGCATATAGAGTTACTGAAAATAAACTAAAAGGTTTAGCAGCGGAACTTGCACAGACGTATGACATTGCTATTGAATACTCGTTTACTTCCGGAAATGTAAAGCGTGAAATTAAACAATACTTAAAAGATACAAATCCTGATATTGTAGTCTTGGGGAAAAAGAAAAAGAAAATTTTAAAACCCTTAGGCGATAACTTTACTTCCTTCATGCTACAAAAGCATAAAGGAGCTATTTTAATAGCAGATTTCAAAAATAGTTTTGAGCCTAATAACGAATTATCTTTAGGTTTATTCAATTATGAACAGTTACCAACTTCCATAAGTTTTCTTCCTGAATTAATGGCACATATAAAAAAGCCTTTAAAATCATTTAAAATGAGAAACAATGAAAAGGCTGCGGAAGGACAACAAACAGACACTTTAAATACGGTTGATTTTGTTTTCGATGCCTGTGAAAATGTACCGGAAACACTCGCTAAATATGTAGCTATAAATGATGTAAATTTATTGTGTATTGGAAGGACTAACAAAGGCGAAAAATCTAATACTATTCAAGCCAATTTAAAAGATATTATAAATAGTATAAACGTGCCTTTACTGTTTACAGGAAGTAAAGAGCTTCATTTACCTTAATCCTATTTCAACAAGATATTAATTAATAATAAAAAAATATGAAAGCACATACCAGAGAAACACAATCCACAATGACTCCTCAAAAAGCATTGGATTTTTTAAAAGAAGGTAATCAGCGGTTTCAAAATAATTTAAAAGCAAATCGTAATTTACTAGAACAAGTAAATGATACCAGTGAAGGCCAATTTCCTTTTGCAACCATATTAAGTTGCATTGATTCTCGTGTTTCTGCCGAGTTAGTTTTTGATCAAGGACTAGGAGATGTTTTTAGTATCCGTATTGCTGGGAATTTTGTAAATGAAGATATTCTAGGAAGTATGGAATTTGCTAGTAAATTAGCTGGAACAAAACTTATTGTAGTTCTTGGCCATACCAGTTGTGGCGCGATAAAAGGAGCCTGTGACCATGCAAGAATGGGGAACTTAACCGCTTTGATAAATAAAATAGAGCCTGCTGTAGCTGCCGTTAAAGAACCACTAGACGAAAGTTTAAGAAATTCTAAAAATCTAGAGTTTGTAGATGCTGTTTCTGCTGAAAACGTTTTACAAACTATTAAAAATGTTAGAGAGCGCAGTGAAATTTTAGACGAAATGGAAAAGCAAGGCGAAATAAAAATAATTGGTGCTATGTATGATATTTCAACAGGTGAAGTAGATTTTTATTAGTCTTAAGTACACCTTCGTAATTTGAAAATGGCTTACCTTGTTTGTGGTAGGTCATTTTATGTAATAAAGTATCTTTCCAACCAATAAATCCTGAACAAATGAATCTTGATTTTGTATTCGAAAACAATAAAAAATGGGTTAACGATAAGTTAAGCGAGAACAGCAATTATTTTGATGAAATGGGAAAAGGTCAAAACCCAGAATTATTATACATTGGCTGCTCAGACAGTAGGGTAAGCGCAGAAGACTTAATGGGCCTAGAACCTGGTGAAGTATTTGTGCATAGAAATATTGCAAATATGGTTATAGGAACAGATTTAAATGCCATGTCTGTGGTTGAATATGCAGTAATGCATTTAGGCGTGGAACATATTGTAGTATGCGGTCATTATGGTTGTGGTGGAGTTAAGGCTGCTATGCAGTCTAAAGATTTAGGCATTCTTAACCCATGGCTTAGAAACATAAGAGATGTATATCGTATTCATAAAAAAGAGCTAAATGCGATTAAAAATGAACTAGAAAAATATGAACGTCTAGTAGAATTAAATGTTGAAGAACAATGCGTAAATCTTATTAAAACTGCAGCGGTACAAAAGGCTTATAGAGATCATGGTTTAAAGGTACATGGCTGGGTGTTTGATATTCATACAGGGAAATTAATCGATTTAAAAATTGATTTTGAAGGTATTCTCGGTAATATTATGGAGATTTACCACTTAGACTAATATTAGCTAAGTATTTAATTTAAAAATAATTAGCGCTGGGAAAACTTCAAAATTGTTTATAAATAAAGCCATTATAGTTTCACAAAATTTATTTCTATGAAGAATTTATTTTCTAATTTTAAAGGAGATCTTTTTGGAGGCATTACTGCGGGTATAGTTGCACTACCGTTAGCACTAGCTTTTGGTGTCAGCTCTGGTTTAGGGCCTAGTGCAGGTTTGTATGGCGCTATATTTATTAGCTTCTTTGCTGCAATATTTGGAGGAACAAATACGCAAATATCTGGTCCTACTGCACCAATGACAGCCGTAAGCATGGTTATAATTGCAGGAATCATTGCAATTAATGATGGGAGTGTTGAAAAAGCGCTACCCGCCATTCTAACGGTTTTCCTTTTAGGAGGTATCATGCAGATAGGTTTAGGGGTACTTGGTCTCGGTAAATACATTCGTTATATACCCTATCCAGTAGTGTCTGGTTTTATGACCGCCATAGGTCTTATCATTATCATTACGCAAACACTGCCTACCTTGGGGTATTATCCAAAAGATGACATAGCATTTGTAGATCAATATAAGCCACAAGCAGAAGAATTTATTTTAAAAAATATTTTAAAAGAAGAAGCTGGTGAAGGTATTTTAGTTTTAGAAAACTTTGAAGAAACGATCAACAGATCTAATGAAATTACACCAGAAAGTATTCAGAAAGAGGCACAGACTTTAGCTAATTCAGAAACTAAAGGTGCATTAGGTGCTTTAAAGGTTATCCCCCGTGCATTACAAAATATTAATTGGCTAGAATTTGGTCTGGCATTAGCAACTATATTTATTATTTACGGTTTTAAGCGAATAACAACAGTAGTACCAAGTACGCTAGTGGCTTTGCTCGTAGTTTCTGGTATTGCCTTTGGCTTTGATTTGAATTATAGGCCAATAGAGCAGATCCCTGCAGGATTTCCTATGCCTAATTTTAAAATTTTCACAGAATTTAGTTTAGGGAGCGTTATGCCGTATTTCTTTTCTGCATTGACCTTGGCTCTTCTTGGAGCTATTGACTCATTGTTAACCTCGGTGGTAGCAGATAACATGACCAAGACAAAACACATCCCAAATAAAGAATTGGTAGGACAAGGAATTGGAAATAGTATTGCTGCACTTTTTGGCGGGTTACCAGGTGCTGGAGCCACCATTAGAACCGTAGTAAATATTAATTCTGGAGGTAAAACAAAGCTATCTGGAATGATGGCCGGGATTTTATTATTGTTTATTCTATTAGCCTTAGGGCCAGTAGCCTCAAAAATACCCGCAGCAGTTTTAGCGGGTATACTGGTGACAGTTGGAATTAGCGTTATGGATTATAAAGGATTAAAAGCAATCCCAAGTTTACCAAAAGATATTAAAATAGGACCTATAAAATTAAGTTCAGAAGTTATTGTTATGATCGTAGTAATGCTCCTTTCTACATTCTGGAATTTAATTTATGCTGTAGGTATTGGTTTGGTAATTGCCTCATTAATGTTCATGAAAAAAATGGGTGATTTAACGGCAGAACGTTCCGATGTAAAATCGTTAGAGGAAGAAAAAGCATGGTCAGATGAAATTGATTTTCCTAAAAACTTAAAAGAAGAAGTTTTTATTAAACATTTAAAGGGACCTTTATTTTTTGGATCTACAAGTGAATTTCAGCAACTAGCAAACCAAATTCCAAAAACAGCATCAACCGTAATTATTAGAATGGGCCGTATGCAGTATATGGATCAATCGGGATTATATACCTTAGAAGATGTTTTAATCGATTTAAAGAAATCTAATATAACGATTCTCTTTGTGGGAGTTTTAAAACAACCAAGGTACATGATGGAGCGGGTAGATGTCATTCCAGATTTAATTCCTGAAGCACACATTTTCAAAACCTTTAATGAAAGTTTACTTTGGGTAAAAGAAAATATTAAAGACACTACAGTTACTTCTTAAAAAACCGCACTATTAAAGTACTTCATTTAACCCTTACCTTTCTAAGAGTTAAATTATTTAAAATAATACACTAAAAACACGCTATTTCACTGCTGATTAAAAAACTTTAAAGCAGTTCGCTATACTACTCCCATAAAAGTTTTAAATTTGTCGGCTAGTCCATTGTTATGATTGATAAAATAAAAGAACATATTGCTGAAATTGAAAAGTTTACTTCCGACTCTAAAGAGGCGGTAGAAAGCTTAAGAATTAAATACCTTGGTAAAAAAGGACTTTTAAATGATTTTTTTACGGAATTTAAAAATGTACCAAATGATCAGAAGAAAGAATTTGGGCAAACCATCAATCAGTTAAAGACAATTGCTACTGAAAAAATTAACAAGCTTAAAGAAGCTATAGAAGATAAAGTTGATGACAAAGGTGGTTATGGTGACTTAACACGCCCTGGAGAACCTGTAGAATTAGGTTCCAGACATCCAATATCTATTGTAAAAAATCAAATAATTGATATCTTCTCTAGAATAGGTTTTAATGTTTCTGAAGGTCCAGAAATTGAGGATGACTGGCATAACTTCACCGCATTGAACCTTCCTGAGTATCACCCCGCACGTGATATGCAGGACACCTTCTTTATTCAAACAAATCCTGATATTTTACTACGTACACATACCTCATCGGTACAAGTACGCTATATGGAAGATAATAAACCTCCAATAAGAACTATTTCTCCAGGTAGAGTATATAGAAACGAAGCTATCTCCGCTCGTTCTCATTGTTTTTTTCATCAAATAGAAGGATTGTATATTGATAAAAATGTTTCTTTTGCAGACCTTAAACAAACATTACAGTTTTTTACTACTGAGCTTTTTGGTAAATCTAAGATTAGATTGAGACCTTCTTACTTCCCCTTTACTGAACCAAGTGCAGAACTAGATGTGTACTGGGGATTAGAGACAGAAGCAGACTACAGAATCACCAAAGGAACCGGCTGGTTAGAAATTGGAGGTTGCGGTATGGTAGATCCTAATGTATTGACCAATTGCGGCATAGATCCTAATGAATATTCTGGTTTTGCATTTGGGGTAGGTATTGATCGTATTGCAATGCTACTACACCAAATTACAGATATCCGACTTTTAAGTGAAAATGATGTTCGCTTTTTAGAGCAATTTAAATCTGCACTATAGCATAAAGTAAAGTATATTTTTAGTAAAAACCCTTCTAAAGGAACCTACTCTTGAAAAAAGATATTAATATCCCTGTTGTTGAAGACGTTTACGTTGCCATTGTTTATGAATGGGATGACGAAATGTTGACTAAAGTTTGGAACGCCTATTTAATCAACAATAAAGAGACTGCCATAGAAATGGCTATTATAGTTTCAAACGGTTCTAATGATACAGATAAGACTGCCACTATTAGACATGGCTTAGGATCCTTAGAAGGCAAATCATTTAAAAAATTTGAACCGTTGCAAGAAGAAATCTTTGCTCTGGACAACATTTTTTCACTTTCCTTTTTCTCCAATAATAGGTTATTTGACAAAAAATATATTTTCAAAAAAAATACCATTAGCAGTAAAGCACTCACAACCATACCTTTGATAGGTAAAGAAGGGATAATCACTCCGTAAATCCTAAAATTTTCATAAAAATACATTTTTAAGTTCTTTTAGTTCGGTTTATTCCGAACTAATAAATATATTTGCACAGAATTTTACTGTCCATGGATTTTTATACCCAAAAAACAGTAGGAAATAAATTTAAAAATGGCAAATAGTATATGTAAAGAAAAAATGTCTTTAGTTGAAAAACTGGGGGTGCATTTAGAAAATAGAGAACAGCTGGCACCGGTTGCCGCACGTATCCTATCCTATATTATTTTAACTGGTAAAAAAGGAGCTACGTTTGAGGACATGGTAACCATTCTTTGTGCTAGTAAGAGCACTATTTCTACACACATTAATCACTTACAGGATTTAAAAAAAATTGAGTATTATACAAAGACCGGAGATCGTAAAAAATATTTTATTATAAACGCAGACACCATCATTCAGCATGTTGATAAAATGATAACTGATTGGAAAGAAGTGCGTGAATTACACCTAGAAATAAAAAACTACAAAGACAATCAAAATAATAAAAGTATTGAAAATAAAGAGGAAAAATTTGATTTAAATTTTCATAACGATTATATAAAATTTATAGATGGCGCTTCTGCTTCTATTGAAGAATTAAGAGTAAAATTAATTAAAGTTAAAAACAACAAACAAATCGATATTTAAACTAAGCACAAAATGAGACATAATAAACTATTAACGATACTAGCAATAACCCTACTTTTAGTCGTTTCAAGTTGCGGAGGCAATGGAGAACAAAAAGCTGCGGCGCCAGCAGGCCCTGCTCCTTCTTTCCCTGTAGTTGAAATGCAAACTAAAACCGTAACAGGATATCAAGAATACCCAGCAAATATAGAAGGTATTGTAAACAGTGATGTTAGAGCAAAAGTATCTGGTTATATTCAAAAAGTATTAGTAGACGAAGGACAAAAAGTACGTAAAGGTCAGGTGTTATTTAAATTAGAAACACAATCTTTAAGTCAAGATGCAGGTGCAGCAAAAGCACGTATTAATGTCGCTCAAGTTGAGGTAGATAAATTAGTTCCACTTGTAGAGAAAAACATTATTAGTCCTGTACAATTAGAAACCGCTAAAGCAAATTTAGCACAAGCACAAGCAAATTACAGCAGTGTATCTGCCAGTGTTGGTTATGCAACCATTAAAAGTCCTGTAGATGGCTACGTTGGTGCTATTAACTTTAGAGAAGGTGCCTTAATTAGTCCAAGTGATAGTATGCCATTAACAACAGTTAGCGAAATTAGTCAAGTGTATGCCTTTTTTAGTTTTAACGAAGCTCAGTATATAGATCTTTTACAAAGATCTGAAGGAACTACCAAAGCAGAACGTATTAAAAACTCGCCAGATTTGAGCTTAGTTTTAGCGAACGGAAAAATTTATTCTGAGACTGGACGTATTCAAACCAGTACTGGTCAGATCAATGAAAATACGGGAACTATAAAAATAAGAGCTGCTTTTAATAATCCAAATGAAATTTTAACCAATGGAAACAGTGGTACAATTAGATTTCCAATAGAATATAAAGATGCTATTGTGCTTCCCCAATCATCAACATATGAACAACAAAAAGACATTGTTGCTTTTATAGTTGATAAAGACAACAAAGTACAATCTACTATTCTAAAAGTACAAGGTACAGTGGGTAATTTATATGTGGTAGAATCTGGACTTAAAGCTGGTGATAGACTTGTTGTGTCTGGAGTTGGAAAATTAAGAGATGGTATGGCCATTACTCCACAAGACACCCCATTTGATGAAGCTATTAAACCAATAGAGGTTTTATTTAAGAATTAACAAATTATAAACTTATTTAGTTATGTTAAAAACATTTATTGAAAGACCAGTGCTTTCAACAGTAATCTCTATTATCATAGTAATACTTGGTGTCATCAGTATATCAAGCTTACCTATAGAGGAGTATCCAGATATTGCGCCACCTACCATTAAGGTAACAGCGTCTTATGCAGGAGCCAATGCAGAAACCGTTTTAGAGAGTGTAATTATCCCTATCGAAGAACAAATTAACGGTGTAGAAGGTATGAGTTATATTACCTCTACTGCATCTAACACAGGTGCTGCAGAAATTACCGTCTACTTTAACCAAGAAGTAGATGCAGATATAGCTGCGGTTAACGTTCAAAACCGTGTATCTAGAGCAAATGCATTACTACCACAAGAGGTTATACAGACCGGGGTAATCACACAAAAGCAAGAAACGAGTGCGTTAATGTTTATCTCTATGTATTCTGAAAATGAGAATTACGATGCGACATTCATTCAGAATTACTTGAAAATAAATGTGGTACCTGCAATGCAACGTATTAGTGGTGTTGGAGATGTTAGTTTATTCTCACAACAAGATTATGCGATGCGTATTTGGTTGAAACCTGAAAAATTAGCAACATACGGTTTAATACCTTCAGATATTACTGCGGCTTTAGCCGAGCAAAACTTAGAAGCTGCAGCAGGTTCTTTAGGGCAGAATAATGGGGAAGCATTCTCCTATACATTAACCTATAGCGGACGTTTTAAACATGAACAACAATATGCAGATATAGTTATTAAAGCTTTAGGTAATGGAGAGTTTCTTCGACTAAATGATGTAGCAACTATTGAGTTAGATGCACAATCTTATGCTGCTAACGCTATGAGTATGGGAAATCCTGCCGTATTTATGGGTATTTTCCAAACCAAAGGTTCTAATGCAAGAGAAATTATTGAGAATATCAAAGTTACACTTGAAGATGTAAAAAAAGACCTTCCAGAAGGTTTAGATATTTTTGTGCCTTATGATACTAGTTTGTTTTTAAATGCCTCTATAGAAAAGGTAATTAGCACTTTATTAGAAGCGTTCCTATTAGTGTTCTTAGTGGTATTCCTATTCTTACAAGATTTCAGGTCTACATTAATTCCAGCAATTGCGGTTCCGGTTTCTATTATAGGTACGTTCTTTTTCTTGAATGTTTTTGGATACTCTATTAACCTATTGACACTATTTGCGTTAGTTCTTGCCATTGGTATTGTGGTAGATGATGCTATTGTAGTGGTAGAAGCTGTGCATGCCAAATTAGATGCAGGCGAAAAGAATCCTAAAAAGGCAACCTTAGTCGCCATGAATGAAATATCTGGCGCCATTATATCTATTACTTTGGTAATGGCAGCAGTGTTTATTCCTGTAACATTTATAACAGGACCTACAGGTGTATTCTATGAGCAATTTGGGGTTACTTTAATTATAGCTATTTTAATTTCGGCAGTAAATGCATTGACTTTAAGTCCTGCTTTATGTGCATTATTATTAAAAGGACATAAAGATGATGAAGAGTTAAAAAGCAAAAGCCCATTAAAACGATTTTACACGCTTTTTAACCGCGGATTTAATGCTACTATAGACCGATACGGAAAATCGCTTCAATTTTTATATAAAAGAAAATGGATCTCTCCGGTATTATTAGTGATTGCAGTTGCAGGTATTTACTGGGCATCTCAAACAACACCAACAGGATTTGTACCTAATGAAGACAGAGGTATTATTTTTGCAAATATTGCCTTACCAGAAGGTGCTTCTTTAGATAGAACAGATGCTGTTTCTAGAGATTTGTACAGTAAAATAAATGGTATTGAAGGTATTGTTGCCGTAAACTTTATTAAGGGTAGAAGTTTAATTAATGGACAAGGGAGTAACTATGGTTTTGGAATTATAAAATTAGCAGATTGGGCAGACCGTGAAGATGCTGCAACCTCAGTACAAGCCATTACAGGTAAACTATTTGGTGTAGCTGCAGGAATAAAAGAAGCTAATATCATATTCTTCTCACCTCCTAGTATCCGTGGTTTTGGTAACTCGGCAGGTTTTGAAGTGAATTTATTAGATAAGTTTGGTGGAGAATTCAAAGATTTAGATCAAGCGAATAAAGACTTTGCCATGGCTTTAATGAAGCACCCAGAAATAAAATATGCGCAATCTTCTTTCAGTACAAATTACCCACAATACGAAATGGAAGTGAATGTGCCTTTAGCAAAAGAAAAAGGGGTACCTATTAACAGCATTTTCTCTACACTACAAGGGTATATAGGTGGTATTTATGCTTCGGATTTCTCTAGATTCGGGAAGCAATTTAGAGTGTATATTCAAGCGTTACCAGATGACAGAGCTGATGTTAATGATCTAAATAGTATGTATGTGCGAACAGATTCTGGTGAGATGACTCCTATTACGCAATTTGTAAAACTAGAGCGTGTGTACGGGCCGCAATCAGTTACCCGTTTCAACCTATTTAATTCTACAGCCATAACTGGTGCTACCAATGATGGGTTTAGTACAGGTGATGCTATTAGAGTTATTGAAGAGGAAGTTAGCAACTTACCAAATAATTACACCATTGCTTATTCTGGTTTAACGCGAGAAGAAGTAAGTGCAGGAAGCCAAACAATTTTCATTTTTGGTTTAAGTATTCTCTTCGTATACTTTTTATTAAGTGCACAATATGAAAGTTACTTACTCCCATTTGCTGTAATTTTATCATTGCCATTTGGAGTATTTGGCGCCTATATAAGTACCAAATTATTAGGGTTGGAAAACAACATCTATTTCCAGATTTCTTTAATTATGCTTATAGGACTACTCGCCAAAAATGCCATACTTATTGTTGAAATTGCCTTGCAGAAACGGAAAGCTGGCGAAAGTATCGTTGAGGCAGCTATTGATGGCGCTAAATCTCGTTTGCGTCCTATTTTAATGACCTCATTTGCCTTTATTCTAGGGTTAATGCCATTAGTATTAGCTAAAGGTGTGGGATCTGAAGGAAATAGATCTATTGGAACAGGTGCCGTTGGAGGATTACTTATAGGAACCCTTTTAGGGGTCTTTGTAATCCCAATATTATTCATATTATTCCAGTGGTTGCAAGAAAAAATTTCTAGTAAACCCGAAGTACAAACTATTGAAGAATAAAAATTATGAAAACTATTATAAACCGTAAAAATATAACTAAAACCATGCTCTTGGGCGTGGTTTTAGTAACCCTTCAAGGTTGCTTTGTTGCAAAAGATTACAAACGTCCAGAATTAGCAGAAACTGAAGCACTTTATCGCACCGATAATTTACCAACGGACAGTATTTCTATGGCCGATGTATCTTGGAAAACGATGTTCACTGATTCCTACCTGAGTGAATATATTGAAGAGGGCCTTGAAAACAACATGGATGTCCGTATTGCTATTCAGCAAATGATAGCTGCCCAAGCATATGCAAAACAAGGAAAAGCAGGGTATTTTCCAACATTAAGCGTTGGACCTAATTATACAAGACAAGAATTTTCAGAAAATAGCCAATTCGGGTCTCTATTTACTGGAGGTTTAGACACGTATGACGTAACAGCAGACTTATCTTGGGAAGCTGATATATGGGGAAAAATAAGAAGCAATAAAAGAGCATCACAAGCAGACTATTTACAAAATGTTGCAGGGCATCAAGCCGTAAAAACACAATTGATTTCTAGTATTGCAAATACCTATTATAACTTATTGGCTTTAGACGCCCAATTAAAAGTAACTAAGGAAACCATAGCAACAAGAGAAAGTGGTGTAGAAACCATTAAAGCATTAAAAGATGCTGGTCAAGTAACCCAAGTTGCGGTAGATCAAAACGTAGCGCAATATAATAGTGCCAGAGCACTGCAAGTAGATATTGAAGCTGCTATCTTCAAAACAGAAAACACTTTTAGTATTTTACTAGGTAAAACGCCTCAAGAGTTTGAAAGAAGTAGCCTAGACACTCAAAGCATTGATCAAGAAATGAAGCTGGGCGTACCAACAACATTACTGAGAAACAGACCAGACGTTATGGCTGCAGAATATGCTTTAATTAAAGATTTTGAGTTAACCAATGTAGCTAATAGTAGTTTTTATCCATCGCTAACGTTAACCGCTTCTGGTGGGTTACAAAGTTTAGAGTTAGATAAATTGTTTAATGCCAACTCATTATTTGCGACGATAGTAGGTGGATTAACACAACCACTTCTAAATCAAAGAAAATTACAAACTCAAAAGGAAGTTGCCCTAGCTAATCAAGAAAGCTCTTTATTAAATTTCAAAAAAACCTTATTAGTTGCAGGTAGTGAAGTATCTAATGCTTTATACACTTATGAGGCTGAAACTAAAAAATTCGAATTTAGAAAGAATGAAGTTGAAGCTTTACGAACAGCAGAAGCAAACTCTGAAGAGTTACTTAAAAACGGATATGCAAACTATTTAGATTTATTAACTGCAAGACAAAGCGCATTAAGTGCAGAGCTTAATATCATAGATAGTAAACTACAACAATTAGTTTCTATTGTAGATTTATATGAAGCTCTTGGTGGCGGATGGAAATAAATAAGCAGCTATCAAAACATGATAAATAAAGATCGTTTTTTAGAAATAGCCATATCAAAATTCACCAGATTTGGATGCAAGAGATTCACCTTAGATGATTTAGCTCATGAACTGGGAATTTCTAAAAAAACGATTTATGAAACTTTTGACACAAAAGAAACGATAGTAAATGATAGTTTAGATTTTCTGCTAAAGAAGACTGAACTTGAAATTATAGCAATTACAACTAATAAAGAAGCAAACCCAATCCTGTCTATTATTGAGATTTACAGGATTGGGTTTCTTTTTGTAAAAAACATTAGTCCAGCTTACATCAACGGATTAAAAAAATACTATCCAAAATCCAATACGCTATATTCTGATTTCAAACTACGTTTTACACATAAATACATTAAGGATTTGTTGGTAAAAGCCCAAAAAAGAAATCTAATACAATCTACTATAAATATTGATCTTACTTGTAATCTATACTTTGGTAATTTAGAAAATCTAAGTTCAATATCCTCTAATTTGTTTGAAGCATATACCATCGATGAAATTTTAGAACACCTTGTTATCACCCATTTAAGAGGTATTGTTACTGAAGACTATTTAAAAGAGAGTGATTTTTAATTCTTAAGCTCCGTCAGTTGATAATTGGTCATGAAATCATCCTCTAACAGATAATCGAAAACCTGATTCCATTCAGCGTTTGTTGTTCTTTACCAAACTGTTTCAATACCTTTGTATACTAATAATTTTGAGCTACTGTTACCCAGTTTTAGAATTTTTTTTGGGTCATAGATTCCAAAATTATCTGAATTTTCAGAATAACCCTCACTTTCAAACCCCAAAAATAACCTCCATCCACTGTCATTTTCGCTAGATTGTTTTTCTCTAAAAACAAACATCGGTTTATAGTTTTCTTCCACAACCATTTTTTAGCACATTACCGATCCAATGTTTGGAAAAGTTTCAATACTAAAATCTTTCATTTATCTAATTTTTAATAATACGCAACGCGACGGCTAGTAGTCTATTTATTAAAAATACTGAATTTTCAATATAGATCTTTTTATTGGTTTTGTAAGCTTCCCCTAATTAGGGAAGCCTACATCTTATATAAGATTAGTAGCGCTTAACATAAGCGATAACAACTCGGATAAAACAAAAGCTAAATTTTTAAATGTTGCTAATTATTTTAATTTATTAGATAAAGAAATAGAATTAGAATTGATAATATAATTCCAAATACTATTTTTAATGGAAATTGCGCAACACCAAAAGTAAAATTCATGATTTTTTCTAATCCTTTTGTAGCAGATGAAATTGAATTTGAATAAATTCTTAGCGCATTTGATTCACCTTCTTTTTCATTAAGTTCTTGTGATAGCTTTTCTTCATCAAATTTAACTTTATCTGAAAATAGGGTTAAAATCTTTTTTACTATCCTTTTAATAATCCCTCCAACAAATGGTACTTTATCCGATATTACTTTTGAAATCATAGGAATTGTAACAATATGAATTATCCCTTTGAAAAGTAAACCAAGCACATCTTTTCTATTTTCTTTATTAACCTGACTATTAACTTGAATCATATCAGTCACGGCCGATTTCATGATATCTAATGAATAGTTTACAACTCCCCACATATCGGATTTCATTTTCCACATCAGTAAAAGTAATCCAACTAAGATTCCAGTAATTAAAAAGAGAATTAAGCCTACCGTTCCATAAATCACATTTTCAATGTGAACTAAATCAAAAACAAAGAACCCAATGATGAAAATTAGAATCGAAATTAAAATTGGTCGAAATAGGCAATTGAATATGTATTTTGGGAAAACTAATAATTCTACAAAGTTTTCGATAACTTCTTCATTACGGTACTTTTGCACATCAATTCCAAGTTCCTCTTTTATCTTATTATCTAATTTTTCAACATCTTTTTTTGTTCTTATCTTCATTCTTCGGATTTATGCTTTTAATAACGATTAGTTATGAGTAGTGCGGAATCGAACTTGTATTTAATTTTATTTCGTTCTAAATGTCGAATTAAACTGTTTTGGCGACATAGTAAATATACACAAATCATTTAATCATGCACCAGACCTCCACTTTACTGATAGTGTTTATTACCACACGTTTTTTATTCTAACGTAAGACTACGTAACGCTTCCGGTTTTATCTATGGTAAAGATTGGTGATTACTATTAGTTTTAAGGGTAAAAATCTTTCGCATACCAATAGGCAAAAATCCTTTTGAAGTTTTGATTTAATTACCGTGAAAATCTGCTGAAAATAGAGGTACAATTCACCGTTTAACTTAGTCCAATTATAGGCAATGTTTGGTAACAATTATATACTCACTTCTACCACTCCTTAAACGGATGCTTACTCAACTGAGAATTGTAATATTTTGTTATTCCTGATACCTCTTCTCCTAACCAAACTGGCTTTTCAAAAACTTCGCCCTCTGAGTTCAACTCAACCTCAGCAACTGTCAAACCTTCATTTTCACCAAAAAACTCATCAACCTCAAAAGTATGTTTCCCTACTTGCACCTCGTATCTAAATTTATCAATACTACCAGGCTCTGCAATTTTGAGCAAGGCTTCTGCTTCTGAAACAGCAATCTCCTTTTCCCATTCAAAACGAGAAACACCAGTGTCATTTCCCTTTCCTTTTACGGTTAAAAAACCTAGCTCTCCTTTAATTCTAACTCTTACAGTACGCTCAGGAGCTGTATTTAAAAAGCCTTGTACTATTCTAATCTTAGTGCTTGCTTCTTTTTTATAATCATCAGACAACACTAAAAATTTTCGTTCTATTTCAAGCATATTACTGCCCTAAGGCCTTTATTTTATCAGATTCTATTTTGGTTTGGGCATATTCATTATTTGCTAACCAGATCATTGCTTCTGCAATGGTTTCTGGCGCGATAGTTCTATACTTTTTTAACGAGCCAACAAGGACCAAATCAACCACTTTCATTACTTTCTTAAAAATCCATTCCCCTGTTCTTTTTTCTAATCTCTCTCCCCCAATTAAAGAAGGCTGTAAAATAAAAACCTTAGGAAATTTCTGCTCCAAAACGGCATCTTCCATCTCTCCTTTTACTTTGTTATAAAACACAGTACTTTTAGCACTTGCCCCTAAGGCTGAAATAACTATAAACGTGTTTACTCCATTACTCTTTGCTACTTTTGCGGCAGCAACAGGAATTCCATAATCTATCTTTTTATAGATTTCGTTATCTGGAGTTTTTTTCTTCGTAGTGCCAATACAACAAAAAACCTCATCTGCTGTAAAGTTAGCCTTATGTTCTTCAAGCTTTAGAAGATCTATTAAATGTTCTTCAATTTTAGGGTTGCTTATTTTTACTGATGATCTTGAAAATAATTTAATTTTTTCATAACGCTCATCATGCAACAACCGGTCTAGCAAGAGTCCTCCTGTTAGCCCCGTAGCCCCAAGTATAATTGCTGTCTTATCTTTTCTTTTCATCAACCTAAATATAGTTTAATTTTGCAGTATGCCAATTGATTTGCCCAATAGAAAAATTATTCATGTAGATATGGACGCCTTTTATGCCTCTGTGGAAGAATTGGATAATCCGGATTTGAAAGGGAAGCCTTTAGCCGTTGGCGGCAGTGAAATTAGAGGTGTTGTTTCTGCTGCAAACTATGAAGCAAGAAAGTACGGCGTGCGCAGCGCTATGAGCGGTGTGATGGCAAAACGCAACTGCCCGCAGCTTACCTTTGTAAAACCTAGGTTTGAACGCTACAAAGAGATCTCTCAAGAAATTAGAAAAATATTTTATGACTATACAGACTTGGTGGAGCCATTATCATTAGATGAAGCCTACTTAGATGTAACGGTGAATAAGAAAGGCAATCCTTCTGCTTCCTTAATAGCAAAAGAAATTAGGCAACGGATTTTTGATGAATTAGGACTCGTAGCATCCGCAGGTATTTCTATCAATAAATTTATTGCTAAAGTTGCTAGTGATTATAACAAACCGAACGGACAAAAAACGGTGAACCCAGAAGAGGTCATTGAATTTTTAGAAAAGCTAGAAATTAGAAAATTTTATGGCGTAGGAAAGGTTACTACTGAAAAGATGTACAAATTAGGCATCTTTACGGGTTTTGATTTAAAACAGAAATCAGAGGCTTTCTTAATTGACAATTTCGGTAAAAGTGGTGGGTATTATTATCATGTGGTACGCGGCATACATAACAGTACCGTAAAACCACATCGTATTCCCAAATCTGTGGGTGCAGAACGAACCTTTAGTGAAAACTTAAGTAGTGAAATTTTTATGTTAGAGCGATTAGAGCATATCGCCACAGAACTAGAACGGCGATTAAAAAAGTCGACTATTTCTGGAAAAACAATTACGCTAAAAATAAAGTACAGTGATTTTACCTTACAAACCCGGAGTAAAACGTTACGCTATTATATCGCGGATAAGCATTTAATATTAGAAACGGCCAAAGAACTTCTATACCAGGAAAAATTAGAAAACTCTGTACGCTTATTAGGGATTTCATTAGCAAACTTAAATACGGATAAAAAAGAAAAAACCGAAGAGAAAAAAATGGTGACCATTCAATTACAATTCGATTTTTAATACACAAAGCTCATAAAACTTAATTTATGAGCTTTGTGCAGAAACACTAAATAATTATTTTACAGTTAATATGTTATCTGTAGCCGTTGGGTTTAATGGACAGAAATAAACATATTCTCCTTTGGTTAATGTTGTTGGCTTAGACGTTCCTTTTAGACCTGTACCTACAGCTTTTGTAACATATGCTGTTTGTATGTGGTTTTCTGGTTTAGAAATATCTTCTCCTTTTTTAACTAATACAAATCCTACATCATGTCCTACTGCATTGTTTGCAATTTCAAAAGTATAGGTACCTTCATCTACGGTAATTTGCTTTTGCGTAAACTCTCCTTTGGTCTGCTCAAGTGAAATTGTTTTATCCATTTTCATGTCTTGTGCATTTACTGAAAATAATGATCCTAATGCTACGGCTAATACTACTACTAAATTTTTCATGCTTTTTTGTTTTATTTAAATGATTACTTAATTTTTATTAAAATGATTTTATATTAAAGTGCTATAGTTACTTCTGGAAAATCTACAGGTACGTCTGTAGTTTTGTGTAAATAGTTAGAAATTGTTTTATCGCCTACTAAAACAATGGTGTCTACTAGGTTTTCTTTTGTCCACCCTGCTGCAAAAAAACTATCTACAACAGCAGCATCTGTACCACCTCTGTTTTCTGTTATGTTTTTAGATAATGCTGCTAAAGCATTTAATTTAGCGTCAAAAGATGCTTTTCCTGCTCGTAGCTCTAGAACTTGATCATCTGTAAAACCATTCATTTTACCTATTGCCGTGTGTGCCGCTAAACAATAAGAACATTCATTAACTTGACTCACTGCTAGGTTTACAACTTCTTTTTCTTTTGCTTTAAGTGACGTCTTTGCACCACTCAGGGCTAAATAATTTTGCAAAGCATTCTCACTATAAGCGTAGGTTGCATATAGATTAGGTACAAACCCTACTCCTTTTTCTAAATTGTCAAATAACGCTTGATTAGTACTTGATACTTCTTCTCTTTTAGGGACATTAAATGTGCTCATACTAGTATGTTTTTTTTAATTAAATTGATATAAAAGGCTTCTCTGTATCACAATAAAAATCATGATGGAATTTCTCCGAACAATGCGTTTGCGGAATAGCATTAAGTGCTAAACGCTGTTTTGGTGTGCTACGGAATATCTCTATTAAATTGAAAAGTGATTTATTTTTTGTTTTCATCTTTTAGCTGTTTTTTAATTACAGTACAAAGATGCGGAGAGAATCAAGCTTTTTGTTATCACTAATTTCCCGACGAGTTGTAGAAATTTCCCCTTAGCCTAAAATAGACTTGTTTTCACGATATTGTGTAGGAGAGATACTCGTCATTTTTTTAAAAAAACTACTAAAATGGGCAGAATCATTAAAACCAAGTTCAAAAGCAATCTCTTGATTTTGTTTGTCTGTAAACTGCATTAAGCGTTTTGCTTCTAATGTTATCCGTTCTAAAATAATTTGCTGAGGAGATTTTTGATTGTATTTCGCAAAAAGATTAGATAATGTTTTAGGACTCTTAAAAAGTAAATCTGCATACTGAGCCACTTTTCGTTTTGTTTTATAATGGGTATCTACTAAAACATTAAATTTTCTAATGACATCTACTTGTTCATTGTCAAAATCTTTTAAGATAAGTTGATCTTTAGCTAAACGAGTACAAATAATAATTAATCGCTTTAAAAGCATTTGCAGCATATCTCCTTGAATTTTATCAGGTGTAGTGAACTCATCCTGGAAAATTTCATAAAGTGTTTCAAATTTTTTCTCCTGAGATTCGGGAATAGATATGATAGGTAAGTCTTGTGTGCCGAAAAATAAGATTCCGTTACATGACACCTCACTATCATGATCTGCAATACAATAAAACTCCCTATTGAATAAGAAACTAGTTAAAGGTAATTGTGTTTTAGAAAAGGAAACATGATGTAAGTAGGTCGTGGTTACTATTTGATTGGGCAATAATAAGATGCTTGCATCATCAATGGTAAGCTCTAAAGCTGTACTATTCCTATTCCACAAAAAACTAATGGTAGAAGAATTAATTCTGAATGATTTTTCATCTTTCTTAATATCATCTGTTAACCCAAATATAGAACCTAAATTAGTATCATAGAATTCATATTTCATAGAAGTTGATTTTGCAGTGTAGGTTAATTAGTCAGAAATTAAAAATAATCTTACACCTCTAAAATACATCCTAGTATTGAATTTTAATACCACCCTAAAAAACATATACAAAAGTGTATCTAAATTTATAAAAACCTACCTATATTTATAAGATAGCCCCCCATAAAAACATTCAAAGCAGTTTCTTTTTTATGAAAAAATTAGAATTACGAAATCATATTATTAAAGTTGCGTCTGATCTATTCTACTCAAAAGGATATAACGCTACCGGAATAAATGAAATTATTGAAAATGCACATATTGCAAAAGCTACTTTATACAATCATTTTAAATCTAAAGAAGAACTTTGTATTGAATATCTAAAAGATATGAACTCAAAGTTTATGCAAGAATTAGCGCTTTTTATCGAAACGCAAGATAATGTAAGACTTAAACTTTTAGGTATTTTTGATTACCTAAGAGAGCTTTATAGGGCTTCAAATTTTAATGGTTGCTGGGCCTGTAAGTGCATCTCTGAAATAGGAAAAGAAAATAAAACCATTCGAGAAGAAATTCAGCATCAGAAAAATAATCTCTTGCAGTTTTTAAAAGATTTAGTTCAGAAAAACATACCGCAAAACTCAAATGCGGAATCTGAACGTTTGTCAAATGCCATTTATTTACTCTATGAGAGTGCTATTTCTGAAAGCTACTTACATCAAAATGACTGGCCTATCTATTCTGCAAAAAGTATTGCCAATCAAATGATCACAAACAATAACTAAATTGAAACCTATTAATATGGTTCAATTTTAATTTCACCTTATAAAGCATAAAAACAAAAAACCTCAATCTTAAATAAATAAGATTGAGGTTTTTTAAATATATAATTTTGTGGTTACATGTGAGAAGCCTCTATTTCTGTAACTCTTAACGTATTCACCATACCTTTATCTTTCATTGGCATTGCTGCAAGACTCACAAGCATATCGCCTATTTCTAAATATCCTTTTTCACAAGCCATTTTATTTACATCTTCGATTGTTTCATCGGTAGTCACATACTTATCATAATAGAATGCTTTAACACCCCACAATAAGTTAAGCTGCGTTAAGATTCTTCTGTTTGATGTAAAAACTAAAATGTGTGCACTTGGTCTCCAAGCAGAAATTTGGAACGCGGTGTACCCACTATTTGTCAATGTAGATATTGCTTTTGCTTTAATATCATTAGCCATTAAAGCTGCATGGTAACAAACAGATTTTGTTATAAAACGTTTTGTTCTTACATGTGGCGCTTCGTGTGGCACTTTAATTAAGCTTGAATTTTCTACCGTCTCTAAGATGCTAGACATTTTTTCAATTACTTGTACTGGATAATTACCTACGGAAGTCTCTCCAGATAACATCACAGCATCTGCACCATCCATTACAGAGTTCGCAACATCATTTACTTCTGCTCTTGTTGGTGTTAAACTTGTAATCATTGTCTCCATCATCTGAGTTGCAATAATTACAGGAATTCTAGCTCTTTTTGCACGTAACACTAATTGTTTTTGAATTAATGGAACTTCTTGTGCAGGAATTTCTACACCTAAATCTCCACGAGCAACCATTAAACCATCACAATAAGCAACTATAGAATCAATATTTTCAACAGCTTCTGGCTTTTCTATTTTAGCAATGATCGGAATTTTTTCATCCGTATGTTCTTTGATTAAATTCTGAAGATCTATTAAATCTTGACTAAAACGAACAAATGATAAAGCAATCCAATCTACTTTTTGAGAGACTGCAAAGATGGCATCCTTGATATCTTTTTCTGTAAGCGCTGGAAGCGATATATTCGTATTTGGTAGGTTTACTCCTTTTTTAGATTTAAGTGGACCACCTTGTATCACTTTTGCTAAAACTTCATTCTCTCTATTTGTAGAGATTACCTGAAACATAAGTTTACCATCATCCAAAAGAATACGCTCTCCTGGGTTTACATCTTTTGGAAACGAAGCATAGTTCATATAAACACGCTCAGCAGTACCTTCAAATGGTTCTCCTGTAACGAATGTAATTTCATCTCCGGGAGCAACAACAACTTCTCCCGCCATCACACCTACTCTTAATTTAGGGCCTTGTAAATCTCCTAAAATAGATATGTTTAATCCTAACTCATCATTAAGCTCGCGAATCATTTTAATACGCTCTGCAACATCTTCATAATCTGCATGAGAAAAATTAATCCTAAAGACATCTACTCCAGCATTAATCATATCTCTTAGAACTTCTTTCTTACTTGTAGCAGGTCCTAATGTAGCAACAATCTTTGTCTTTTTTTTAGTCAGCATTATTTTAAAATATTAAATTATTTTTAGATTTTAAGGTATCTGTGTTTATGGTATAAGCGGTAATTATTTTAGGTATGGCCAATATTGATTTTAAGATAGCAGTCTCTGCGTTTAAATCTTCTTGTTCTAACTTTATGAAATAATCAACGTTTTTATATTCCGGAATTAAGTGTTGTTTTTTAATAGAAGGCATATCATTAAACAATCCTGTATTATCATTACTCTCTTCAGATTGTCCGCTGTTTGAAATCAGCATCCAATAGCGATCATTTATAGTATCCTTCCATTCAAAAACGGGAAGCGAAATTGTATCAGAAAACACTAAATTATCCTTGCGCCTTTTAAAACCACATTTAAGAAATTTATTTATGGTGTAGGCTAATTTATAGTCTTCCATACTACAATGCAAAGCAATCAAAGCAAAAGAATCTTCGTAAAAATCCAACGACATTTTATGCATTGCGACCATAGCCTAGTAAAAAAATCAAGTTGTAAATATATGATTTCTACTCCTCTAATACTAGTAGATAACATTTTTTTAAAGTGCGAAAAGTTGCGAAAACGTTATAGATTTAAAAAAATAACACTATTCTTTATCTATTTTATTTTGTAACGCATAATAAGCTCTTTTGGAAGCAATTTCTTCGGCCTTCTTTTTTGAAGTTGCTCTAGCCTTAGAAACTATTTTTTTATTTATGTGAAGTTTAACTGCAAAATGCTTTACCGAATCATTACCTGAATCTTCATAAATATCATAGTAAAATGATTTTTTTTGCTTTTGACACCACTCTATCAAAAGGCTTTTGTAGCTAATAACCTTGCCTTCTAATTGTTCTATATCAACATAAGGGTCTATAACTGTCTTATCTATAAATTTTTGACAGTACTTGTAGCCACGATCTAAATAAACAGCACCTACCAAGGCTTCAAAAACATTTCCGTGGATATTGTCTCCAAAATGCGACTTAGGTATTCTACTTTCTACAAAATGAATTAAATTTAAATCTTTACCCAACTCATTTAAATGCTCCCTACTAACAATTTTAGAGCGCATTTTAGTTAAGTACCCCTCATCACCAGAGGGAACTTCACTATACAGATATTTAGAAATGATGGTTCCCAACATAGAATCGCCTAAAAATTCAAGGCGCTCATAGTTCATAGGAGTACCATTTTCATCCTTAATATTAGCAGATCTATGTAAAAAAGCTTTCTTATAAACAGCCAGGTTTTTAGGTCTAAAACCTAAAATTCGGGTCATCCCTAAAAAAAAATCCCCATCCTCCTTAGAATGGGAATTAAATATATTTGAGGGAAAATTCATCAATTGATTAACTTATTTTTTTAAAGATAACACATGCATTGTGTCCACCAAAACCAAAAGTATTACTTAATGCAACTTTCACATCTCTTTTTTGAGCCTTATTCAACGTTAAGTTTAATTTTGGATCAATGTTTTCATCAACGTGTGTGTGATTAATCGTCGGAGGTACTATTCCGTGTTCCATAGACAAAATAGCGGCAATAGCTTCAATAGCTCCTGCTGCACCTAACAAATGCCCAGTCATGGACTTTGTAGAGTTGATATTAATTTTATGGGCATGTTCACCAAAAACTTTAGATATTGCTTTTAATTCTGCAACATCACCAAGTGGTGTAGAAGTACCGTGTGTATTAATAGCATCAACATCTTCTGGCTTAAGACCTGCGTCTTTCAAACAGTTTTGCATTACACGAACAACTCCAATTCCATCAGGATGTGGAGCAGTCATATGGTAAGCATCACTCGAAAGTCCGCCACCAGCAACCTCTGCATAAATTTTTGCACCTCTAGCTATTGCATGTTCATATTCTTCAAGGATTAACGCTCCAGCGCCTTCACCAAGTACAAAACCATCTCGAGTAGCATCAAAAGGCCTCGAGGCCGTTTCCATTTCATCATTTCTGGTTGATAATGCATGCATTGCACCAAAACCACCCATACCAGCAATTGTAACTGCTGCCTCACTACCACCAGTAACTACAACATCACAATGCCCTAGTCTAATCGTATTTAAAGCATCAATAATTGCATTTGCAGATGATGCACATGCAGAAACTGTAGTATAATTAGGCCCCATAAAACCATGTCTAATTGAAATATTACCTGGGGCAATATCTGCAATCATCTTAGGAATAAAGAAAGGATTAAACCTTGGGGTACCATCACCTGCAGCAAAATTTAGTACTTCATTTTGAAATGTCTCTAAACCTCCTATACCAGCTCCCCAGATTACACCAACCCTAAATTTATCAACCGTATCAAAATCGATACCACTGTCTTTGATTGCCTCATCTGAAGACACTATTGCATACTGTGCAAACCGGTCTAATTTTCTTGCTTCTTTTCGATCAAAAAAATCTTCAGCATTGAAGTTTTTTAGCTCGCAAGCAAATTTGGTCTTGAATTTCTCACTATCATAATAGGTTATTGGAGCCGAACCGCTTTTACCATTCACCAAACCATCCCAATACTCTTCAATAGTATTACCAATTGGGGTTAATGCCCCAATTCCTGTAACTACAACTCGCTTTAACTGCATTGATTTCATTTTATTTAAGTAAACAACTTTATCAAAAGTAGGTGTAAATTAAAAAAAAATATCCATGCGGAGTAATTACCACATGGATATTTTATAATCTTAATTAAGATATCATAAAATTACTTTGCTTCTTCTATATAACTTATAGCTTGACCAACAGTAGCAATATTCTCTGCTTGATCATCTGGAATTTGGATATCAAATTCTTTTTCGAATTCCATGATTAACTCAACAGTATCCAATGAATCTGCTCCTAAGTCGTTTGTGAAGCTTGCTTCAGTAACAACTTCGTTCTCATCAACTCCTAATTTATCAACGATGATAGCTTTAACTCTTGATGCAATATCTGACATAATTATTCTTGTTTTAAAAATTTAACTGGTGGCAAAAATAAAAAACTTTGGATTAATAACACTATTTGTCGTTAAAATGTATCAGATTTTAACCAAATTAATTACAAGAGTGTTATTTTCGCCTAAGATTTTATCTCTTTAATAACCCCAAAATACCTTATGAAACGTATTGTTCTTTTTGCTTCTGGTTCTGGATCTAATGTTGAAAACATAGTACATTATTTTCAAGATAATTCCGAGGTTACTATCGCCTCTGTATTTACTAACAAAAGCGATGCCAAAGTTTTAGAACGATGTAATAGACTGAAAATAAGTGGTTTATATTTTAATAAAACCTCGTTTTATGATACTGATTGTATCTTAGATATATTGAAAGGGATGAATCCCGACTTAATTATATTGGCAGGATTCCTCTGGAAAATTCCTGAAAAACTAGTTAAAAACTTCCCGAATAAGATTGTAAATATTCACCCAGCACTACTCCCAAAATACGGAGGTAAGGGAATGTATGGAATGAATGTTCATAATGCCGTAAAAGACAATAATGAGCAAGAAACTGGCATTACAATCCATTTTGTGAACGAAAATTACGACGAAGGTGCGATTATAAAACAGATAAAAACGGATATTTCACCCGAAGATAATCCGGATGATATCGCTAAAAAAATTCACGAATTAGAATACGAACACTTTCCTAAAGTTATAGATCAAATATTACATGGATAACGAACAAGTACATATTTATACCGATGGCGCTGCAAGAGGCAATCCTGGTCCTGGAGGGTATGGTATTGTTATGGAATGGGTAGGAAAACCTTATAAAAAGGAATTTTCTGAAGGCTTTAAACACACCACAAACAACAGAATGGAACTTCTTGCTGTGATTGAAGCATTAAAAAAGCTTAAAAATGAGGGCACTACAGTAAAAGTCTTCACAGATTCTAAATATGTAGTAGACACCGTTGAAAAAAAATGGTACGTAAAATGGGAGAAAACCAATTTTAAAGGAAAAAAGAATCCAGACCTCTGGAAACTCTTCCTTATTGAGTATAGAAAACAAAAGGTGTCTTTCCAATGGATTAAAGGCCATAATAACCACCGACAAAATGAAAGATGCGACACATTAGCTGTTGCCGCATCAAAAGAACGTAATCTAAAAGAAGACACTGGCTTTATAACCAATTAATATTTTGCGCTTTTACCTTTAGCCTGAGTTTTACTGATAAAAGCACGAATATCATCATTTGCACTTTTTAAATCTTCTTTACGCAAATACATCATATGTCCGCTTCTATACCCCTTAAACTCAAACCGATCTTTCATACGGCCACTAGGATCTACTTGCCACATGGTATATTTAGCATTAAAATAGGTTGTTGCGCCATCATAATACCCACTCTGCACCAATACATTTAAGTATGGATTTTGGGCCATAGCCTGTCTTAGATTATCACGGGTATTATCCTTACTATTATCCCAAGGATGCACTGGACCAAACATATTGTACTTAACATCTGTCTTAAAATTTAACTCTTCTTGCAAGTAGTAATTAATTGCAGGAGTAAAACTGTGCAACCAAGAGGTAATTTCGGCATTATAATCTGGTTTATCTCCAGACAACTGTTTATCTATTCCTAAATACCGACCATCTAGCCTTCCTATAGTATGGCCACTTTTCTCCTTTAATAAATTCTTCCAGAAATATTGTGTAGGCACGATAAGGTTTTGATCCATTATTTCTTTCTTAGACAAGCCAGAATAAAAGGCCATCTTTTCAGCCACATCATTCTTTTCGGTTTCAGAAATAAAACCGCCTTTAGCAATTGCAGGCAGTAAAGTATTTATGGTATACGCTTCTGTAGCAGGCAAGATATCATTCAAGTCTTTGTTTTGTAATTCTGCCGGTAACGCTTTATGATGCCACGCCGCAGCCGTGTAATACGGTAAGTTTAAAGCCCCTGAAACAGGTCCGTCTTCTCTTAAAACCTTATAATCAGCCGGTGAAACCATAATAACACCATTTAAATACATCCATTGTTGGTCTTGCAAAGCCAGAGCTAAACCCATAACTCTAGTACCTCCATAACTTTCTCCAATAATATATTTAGGAGAACGCCAACGATTGCTCCTTGTTACGAACGTGTTTAGCCATTCTGCTAAGTATTTTATATCGGCATTAATCCCAAAAAACTTTTTACGATCTACATCATCTCCCGTTTCAGGAATAGTTCTACTGTAGCCGGTATTTACAGGATTTACATATACAATATCCGTTACATCTAAAATAGAATAGGGATTTTCATTTATCCCATAAGGTTGTACTGGATATCCTTCGTCATCAATCTTTAACACTCTAGGCCCCGTATAAGCCAAGTGCATCCAAACAGACGCAGAGCCCGGGCCCCCATTAAACGAAATAAGCAATGGCCTTGACGCACGGTCTTTTATATTATCTCTAGTATAATAGGTATACTGCAAACTCGCTATTGGTTTTCCGCTTTCATCCCAAACAGGTTGCATTCCCGCTTGTACCGTATAATTAACTAAGGTTCCATTTATAGTCACCTTGTTTTTGGTAGTGATAATTGTATCTACAGGGATTTTTCTACTTTGACCAAAAGCAGCAGCATTAATAAATAAAAATGAAATCAGGAAAAGACAACTTATAGCTTTCATACACGTATTTATAAAAATTGAATTCTAAAAATAATCAATTTTACAGATATGCTGTTCGTAAGCTTTAAAATAGATGCAGACCATACCCCATAAAACACACAATGCTCCTAAAATTTACATTCTAAATAACTTAGTTAAACTGTTCATACTTTTTTAATTCTGCTTTACATACCTCAAAAGTTACCCTTATATTTGCACAAAATTACAGACCATAATGGGTAAATTATTAATTGTTGGAACGGTTGCTTTTGATGCTATTGAAACACCTTTTGGAAAAACGGATAAAATATTAGGAGGAGCTGCAACGTATATTGGCTTAGCAGCATCTCAATTTAATGTTGCATCTGCAATTGTTTCTATTGTTGGCGATGATATGCCAGAGGAGTACTTAACTCTCTTAAAAGATAAAAACATTGATCTTTCTGGTTTAGAGATTGTAAAAGGAGGCAAGACCTTTTATTGGAAGGGTAAATATCATAATGATTTAAATTCTAGAGACACGCTAGCAACAGAACTTAATGTATTAGCAGACTTTAATCCTGTAGTACCAAATAGCTTTAAAGATGCCGATGTTGTTATGTTAGGAAACTTACACCCTAGTGTTCAACTAAGTGTAATTAATCAGATGGAAAAACGACCAAAATTAATAGTATTGGATACTATGAATTTTTGGATGGACAATAGCTTACCTGAATTATTAGAGGTGATTAAACATATTGATGTGATTACCATTAATGATGAAGAGGCACGCCAATTAAGCGGAGAGTACTCCTTAGTTAAAGCAGCAGCTGTAATTGAAAAAATGGGGCCAAAATATGTAGTGATTAAAAAAGGAGAACATGGCGCACTATTGTTCCATGAGAAGAATGTCTTCTTTGCTCCTGCGCTTCCGTTAGAAGAAGTTTTTGACCCAACTGGCGCTGGTGATACTTTTGCCGGTGGTTTTGCGGGATATTTAGCACAGACACAAAATATCTCTTTCAATAATATGAAAAATGCTATTATACAGGGCTCTAACTTAGCATCGTTTTGTGTAGAAAAATTTGGCACCGAGCGCATGAAAAAATTAACAAAGGAAGAAACCACGAAGAGATTACATCAATTCAAAGAGTTAAGCCAATTTGATATTGAATTACAATAAAAAAACCTACGCCCTGTCTTTTCAGGGCTTTTTTAATATACTTCGACAAGAAAATGAGTGATGCCATTAAACACGAATGCGGAATTTCTTTAATACGTTTATTAAAACCGCTAGAATATTATCAAGAAAAATACGGTACCGCTTTTTACGGCGTAAACAAAATGTACCTTATGATGGAAAAACAGCACAATCGAGGTCAAGACGGTGCTGGTTTTGCAAGTATAAAATTAGACATGGCGGCTGGCGAACGTTACATGAGCAGAGTACGCTCTATCGCACAGCAACCTATTCAAGATATATTTGCTCAAATTAATGACAGAGTTAATACCGCCATTAAAGAAAATCCGGAGTATGAAAACAATGTTGCACTTCAAAAAAAACACATTCCATATATCGGGGAAGTTTTACTAGGGCATGTACGTTATGGTACTTTTGGTAAAAATAGTATTGAAAGTGTACATCCTTTTTTAAGACAAAATAATTGGATGCATCGTAATCTTATTGTTGCTGGAAATTTTAACATGACCAATGTTGATGAGCTTTTTGATAATTTGATTCAAATAGGGCAACATCCAAAAGAGATGGCAGACACGGTAACCGTTATGGAAAAAATCGGTCACTTTTTAGATGATGCCGTTGCCAAGCTATACAAGCAAATAAAAAAAGAAGGTTTTAGCAAGCAAGAAGCTTCTCCATTAATAGCAGAGCGCTTAAATGTTGCTAAGATCTTGCGCAGAGCAGCAAAAAACTGGGATGGTGGTTATACTATGGCCGGCTTGTTAGGTCACGGTGATGCCTTTGTATTACGTGATCCTGCAGGAATTAGACCTGCTTACTATTATCAGGATGATGAAGTTGTTGTGGTTGCCTCAGAAAGACCCGCAATACAAACCGTATTCAACGTTCAATTTGAAGATATAAAAGAATTAGATCCTGGACATGCAATTCTTGTAAAAAAGAATGGGAGCACCATTATCAAAGAAATTTTAGAACCTACAGAACGTAAAGCTTGTTCTTTTGAACGTATTTATTTCTCAAGAGGTAGTGATAAAGAAATCTACCAAGAACGTAAAGAATTAGGAAAACTTATATTCCCTCAAATACTAAAGTGTATTGATGGAGATATAAAAAACACGGTATTCTCATACATTCCAAATACCGCGGAAACCTCATTTTACGGAATGGTGAAAGAGGCTCAAAATTATATGAACAAAAAGAAAGAAGAACAAATTCTTTCTATCGGTTCAAACATTACTAAAGAAGAATTGCATGAAATTTTAGATGTTCGTCCTCGAATTGAAAAAGTAGCAATTAAAGATGCGAAGCTTAGAACCTTTATAGCACAAGATAGCGGGAGAGACGACTTAGTTGCGCATGTTTATGACATCTCATACGGTTCAGTTAAAAAAGGAGACAACCTTGTAATCATTGATGATAGTATTGTACGTGGTACTACACTGAAGAAAAGTATCCTTAAAATATTAGATAGGCTACATCCTAAGAAAATTGTAGTGGTATCTTCTGCGCCACAAATTAGATATCCAGATTGCTATGGTATTGATATGGCGAAGCTTGAAGATTTCATTGCTTTTAGAGCAGCACTAGAATTACACAAGGACAGAAACACGATGCATATTGTAGATGAAATCTATCAAAAATGTCTACCACAGGTAAATTCTAAAGACAAAGATGTAATCAACTATGTAAAAGAATTCTATTTACCTTTTACCGCTACAGAGATATCAAACAAAATTGGAGAGCTATTAAGTTCCCCTGAGATTAATGCAGAGGTACAAATCATTTATCAAACGATATCTAATTTGCATCAAGCTTGCCCGCAAAACTTAGGAGATTGGTATTTTACAGGAGATTATCCAACCCCAGGAGGAAATAGAGTGGTAAACAGAGCATTTATTAATTTTTACGAAGGAAAGAACGAACGTGCATATTAACCCATAAGTATCGACGAAATACACCAAATTGTGTAGTTCATCGATAATATTAACCGATTGGCGTAAAATTAGTCGTTTCAACGAGTGGCAAGAGTAATTTTAGAAAGCCATAGCATAAGTAGGTTAAGTTTATGGTAAGATTTGGGGAAAAAGGTGGAGTCTAACTCCGCCTTTTTTATTTCTAGACTTTTCCGAATCCAACCACACTATATCATTACTTCAAAAAAACTTCCGCCACTCATTACCTTTCAGCTTTTATAATAGCGTGTTCATCTAAAACTTTAGGGCACAACACTATAGTTAACATACCTTTGAAGAACCATAGCATAAGTAGGTTAAGTTCATGGTAAGATTTGGGGATAAAAGGTGGAGTCTAACTCCACCTTTTTGTTTTTTATACTTTTTTGCCATAAAAAACACAGCAAACACTTCTAAAAAGTTAAAAAGAGCATTTCAACTTAGATTAACGGCGTTCATCTAAAAGTTTCTTTAAAATATACTATCTCAACCTACTTTTGTAGGACCATAGCATAAGTAGGTTAAGTTCATGGTAAGATTTGGGGGAAAAAGGCGGAATAATATTCCGCCTTTTTCATTTCTGATACTCAGCACTTTATCCCAAAAAATAGCATTTAATCGATTCTTTATCGTAAAACTTATAGCTTCTACACTATAAAATCTTCATATATCTTTTGATATTTCTCACAATACCAGTAACTTAGCAAAGCCATAGCATAAGTAGGTTAAGTTTATGGTAAGATTTGGGATGAAAAGGATGGAGACTTCTCCATCCTTTTCTGTTTTTATAAACCAAAAAACCCACCAGCGTTCACTAGTGGGTTTTATACTCAAAAAAAATATTTTACTTTCTACTACTTGTTTGCAGCATATAATTCAGAAACTTTATCCCAATTAATAACATTAAAGAATGCATTAATGTAATCAGGTCTTCTATTTTGATAGTTTAAATAGTAAGCATGCTCCCAAACATCTAATCCTAAGATTGGGAAACCACCACAACCTACACCAGGCATTAATGGGTTATCTTGGTTTGGTGTTGAACAAATTTCAACCTTACCACCTTTTTGCACACATAACCATGCCCATCCAGATCCGAATCTCGTAGCTGCTGCTTTAGAAAAAGCATCTTTAAAAGCTTCTACTGAACCAAAAGCTGCTACAATAGCAGTTGCTAATTCTCCTGTTGGTTCACCGCCACCATTTGGAGACATTACTTCCCAGAAAAGAGAATGGTTATAAAAACCACCACCATTATTTCTAACTGCAGCGTTGTTCATATCTAAAGTATCTAAGATAACTTCAATAGATTTGTTCTCTAAATCTGTACCTGCGATAGCGTTATTTAAATTATTTGTATATCCATTATGATGTTTCGTATGGTGAATTTCCATAGTTCTAGCATCAATATTTGGTTCTAGTGCATCATATGCATATGGTAATTTTGGTAAATCAAAGGCCATAATATATTTGTATTTAAGTTAATAAAATGTTGTCTAACAAAGTTAAGGTTTTAAGAAACTAATTCCACTAATAATTTGTTAAGAACTGTATAAGATTACGTAATTTGCAAGTAAAAAGTAGGTGAAAAACACATCGTATAATATTTACAATGCCTCAGCAGGGTCCGGAAAGACATACACGCTTACAAAATCATACTTGAAAATTATTCTTTCCAGCGCAACATCTGCTAATTACAGAGAGATTTTAGCCATCACCTTTACCAATAAAGCGGTAGCGGAGATGAAGGAGCGTATTATACATAGTTTATACGATTTCGGAAAAGTTAAAACTGCCGAGGATGCCCCTTCTATGTTTTTAGATCTTGTAAAAGAATTAAGTATCCCTACTGAAACTTTACAAAAAAGGTCAAAAACAAGGCTCAAAGAGATTCTTCACAACTATGCATTTTTTGATGTTTCTACCATCGATAAGTTTACCCATCGATTGATAAGAACTTTTGCCAAGGATCTTAAATTGCCACAGAACTTTGAAGTCATTCTAGATACAAACTTACTATTAAGCGAGGCCGTAGACCGTTTGGTCAATAAAGCTGGTACTGAGCCAGAACTTACAAAAGTATTAATCGCATTTGCTTTAGAAAAAGCCAATGAAGATAAAAGCTGGGACATTTCCAGAGATATTTTTGATATGGGGAGAGAACTTCTTTTCAAAGAAAAGTACGAGGATGCACTGGAAGCAATTGAACAAAAAAATATTGGCGATTTTAACGCTTTAAAAAAGCTATTAAAAACAAAGATTAAAAGAGCAGAAGACAACATTCAGCTTGCGGGGAAAACAAACTTGCAGCTAATGTCTGATAACGGATTAGAGATTAAGGATTTTAAAAGTTCTTATTTTTCAAAATTCATGATTGATGTATCTGAATTAAAACCAACCATAAACTTTAATGCCGCTTGGAAACAAGACTTTGAAAATACCGCTTTATACACCAAAACACTAGCTGAGGATAAGAAAGCAACTATTGACGGGTTACACCCAACATTTAATCAGCACTTTCAAAGTATAAAAAGTAGCTTTTTTGAATTGTCTTTCTTAAAAAATGCCTACAAAAACATTGTACCACTTACGGTATTGAATGCTTTACAGAAAGAATTAAAAAATTTAGAATTAGAGCGGGACGAAATTCCATTAGCAACTTTTAATAGCATCATTTCTAAAGAAATAAAAAACCAACCTGTTCCTTTTATATATGAACGCCTAGGAGAAAAATACCGTCATTATTTTATTGATGAATTTCAGGATACTTCTGAATTGCAGTGGAGCAATCTAATTCCTCTGATTGGAAACGCATTAGAAAGTCAGGATGAAAAAGGCAATAATGGCTCCTTATTATTGGTCGGCGATGCCAAACAAGCCATTTACCGTTGGCGAGGTGGTAAAGCTGAACAATTTCTAAATTTAGTAAATCAAACTAAAAATCCGTTTGTTCATTTTCCCAATGTAGAAAACCTCCCTGCTAATTATAGAAGTTATCATGAGGTAATTAATTTTAACAATAGCTTCTTTTCTACCATTAGTGCCAATATTACTAATGCGGTTTATAAAGAACTTTTTGAAGAGGGCAACAAGCAAAAAGTAAATCACAAAGAGGGTGGTTTTATTCAAATTTCATTTATAACGGAAGAAGATAAAAATGAAGATGAATTATATTGTAATGAAGTATTGCAAACTATTGAGACGCTCTCGGAGAAAAAATACCCCCTAAAAGATATTTGCATTTTAGTGCGGGATAAAAAACATGGAATTTTATTGGCAGATTTTTTGAGCGCAAACAAAATTCCGATCATTTCATCTGAAACACTATTACTAAAAAACAATCCAAAAGTAAACTTCCTCGTCAACCTTTTAAAATTTAGCGTGGATAGTGAAGATTTTGAAGCTGCTTATGCTATTTTGTTTTACTTATCAGAACAATCAGGGCAACCTAAACATGAATACATCTCTGAAAATCTCAATCAGTTAGAAAGCCATCTTTCCAATCGCTATACTTTTGAAATAAACACCTTAAAACAATCTAGTGTTTATGACGGGTTTGAGCAAGCGGTTAAACATTTTAATTTAGTTCATGAATCTGATGCATACATCACCTATTTTTTAGATGAAGTCTTAGATGTAGAGTACAAACAAGGCGCCAGCGCTACATTATTCCTAGATTACTGGGAAAAAAAACAAGATGTACTAAGCATTAGTGCTCCCTTAGAAATGGATGCGGTACAAATAATGACGGTTCACAAATCAAAAGGATTAGAATTTGAGGTCGTATTGTTCCCCTATGCCAATAGCCATATATATAAGGAGATAAAACCTAAAACCTGGTTGCCCGTAGCAGCTGAGGAATTTAATGGCTTCACGGATTTATTAATTAATAAAAATAAAGAAATTGTAAATTATGGCGAAGCTGCAGAAAGTATCTATAATGAAGAGCATGAAAAATTAGAGTTAGACGCCTTTAATGTATTGTACGTTGCTTTGACCAGAGCAGTAAAGTGTTTGTTTGTTTTTACCAAGAAAGAATACGAAGGAAAAACAGAAAACCCTAAAACAGATTACTATTCTGGACTTTTTATGAGTTACTTAAAACAACGAGGTGTTTGGCAAGATGAGCAGTTACACTATCAATTTGGGCAGCTCAATGAAAACAGCAACAACAACCAACTAACAAACGACCAAGAAGAAATAAAATTTCAATACTCTTATAAAGAGCGTACTAGTTTTAACATAGTTACTAAATCTGGAATGCTATGGGATACCTCTGCAGAAGCTGCGCTTTCAAAAGGAAACACGATACATCAAATATTAAGTTTAATAGAAACAGCAGACGATATTACGGAGTGCTTTGAAATATTGGTAAAAAAAGGATCTTTAAATACCGAAGAAGTTCCTGCATTAGAATTAAAAATAAGAGCAATAATTGAACATAAAGATTTAAAAGAATTCTATACCAAAGATGCTATCGTTAAAAATGAAACCGATATAATCACAAAAAATGGCATAATTTTGCGGCCAGATCGCTTAGTAATTAAAAACAATAAAGCGAGCATTATCGACTATAAAACGGGCTCAAGAAACATATCTTATAAAGACCAAGTAGATACGTATGCTCATGCGATAAAAGAAATGGGGTATCTCATTGATAAAAAAATTATCATTTACATAAATAAAGATATAATACCTGAATTTATTTAAAATTAAAACATGTACGGAAACATTAAAAATTACTTAACAGAAGAACTAGAGAATATTAAAGAATCTGGTTTGTTTAAAAAAGAAAGAATAATTACCTCTCCTCAAGACGCAGTGATCACAATTAGTACTGGAGAAGAAGTCATTAACTTTTGCGCCAACAATTATCTAGGCTTATCATCACACCCAGAAGTAGTGCAAGCAGCAAAAGACACTTTAGATAGTCATGGTTTTGGAATGTCTTCTGTACGTTTCATCTGCGGAACTCAGGACATACACAAAACGCTAGAAAGTACGATAGCCGATTTTTACCAAACAGAAGATACCATATTATATGCTGCTGCATTTGATGCTAACGGTGGTGTTTTTGAACCTTTACTTGGTGCGGAAGATGCTATAATTTCAGATTCTTTAAACCATGCTTCTATTATTGATGGTGTTAGATTGTGTAAAGCAATGCGTTATCGATATGCAAATAATGACATGGCCGATTTAGAGGAACAATTAAAAAAAGCAAATAAAGACGGAGCTCGTTTTAAAATAATAGTTACCGATGGAGTATTCTCTATGGATGGTGTTCTAGCGCCTTTAGATAAAATATGTGATTTAGCAGATAAGTACGATGCCTTAGTGATGATTGATGAATGTCATTCTGCGGGATATATTGGAGCTACCGGAAGAGGTACCTTAGAAGAAAAAGGTGTTTTAGGAAGAATAGATATTATTACAGGAACACTTGGTAAGGCATTAGGTGGTGCCATGGGCGGTTATACTACTGGGAAAAAAGAGATTATAGAAATGTTACGCCAACGTTCCAGACCTTATTTATTTTCAAACTCCTTAGCCCCTGCGATTGTAGGTGCTTCTATTAAAGTGTTTGAAATGTTAAAAAGAGATACTTCTTTAAGAGATAAGCTTGAAGAAAACACACGCTACTTTAAAAAAGGGATGAAAGCCGCTGGGTTTGATATTATAGAAGGAGATTCTGCAATAGTACCTGTAATGCTCTATGATGCCAAGTTATCACAACAAATGGCAGACCTATTATTAGAGAAAGGCATCTATGTAATAGGCTTCTTCTACCCTGTTGTACCTAAAGATAAGGCTAGAATTAGGGTACAATTGTCCGCAGCACACACAAAAAAACACTTAGATAAAGCAATTTCTGCCTTCACGGAGGTAGGAAAAACGCTGAAAATCGTCTAAATGCATCATTTAATGCTTTATTTGTGTTAAAAAAAATAACAAATTGATTTTGTTAATAATTCTTAACAACTTACATTTGCAGCTAATAAACCCTTAAACTTAAATATAATAAAATGAAACATCTTAGCAAATTATTGGTTGTTGCCCTACTTTTTGTAGGATTTAACAGCATTCAAGCGCAAGACGAGAATAATCCATGGCAAGTTGGTTTTGGTGTAAACGCAGTTGATGTTTATCCAACTAGTGATGTAAGTTCTTTTGGAAATGAATATTTCAACGCTACTGATCACTGGAATATCCTTCCTTCTATTTCTTATGTATCTGTTTCTAGATACGTAGGTGACGGATTTTCTGTTGGAGCTAGAGGTTCTTTAAACAGAATCGACAAGTTAGGTGACGTATCTGTTGATGATTTATCTCACTACGCTCTTGATGGTACTATTAAATACAACATTTTAAAAAATACAGTAGTTGATCCTTTCGTTGAAATCGGTGGTGGTTATACTTGGATTGATGAAATCGGAGCTGGTACAGCTAACGGTGGTATTGGTGTTAACATATGGTTTACTGAGAACATCGGTTTAACTTTACAAACTCAATACAAGCATTCTTTCGAGGATTATTTAGCTCCTCACATGCAGCACTTAGCTGGTCTTAGCATCAAATTTGGTGGTACTGATACAGATGGTGATGGTATTTATGACAAAGATGATGCTTGTCCAGAAGTTGCTGGTTTAGAAGCTTTCAATGGTTGTCCTGATGCTGACGGTGATGGTATCGAAGATAGCAAAGATGCTTGTCCTAATGAAGCTGGTTCTAAAGAAATGAACGGATGTCCAGATGCTGATGGTGATGGTGTTGCTGATAAAGATGATGCTTGTCCTAACGAAGCTGGTACTGCTGCCTTAAAAGGTTGTCCAGATGCTGATGGTGACGGTGTTGCTGATAAAGATGATGAGTGTCCTGCTGAAGCTGGTCCTGCTTCTAACAAAGGTTGTCCTTTCTTAGATAAAGACGGTGATGGTGTATTAGACAAAGATGATATGTGTCCAGATGTTGCTGGTACTGTAGCTAACAAAGGTTGTCCAGAAGTTACTGAAGAAGTTCAGAAACAATTGAATGATTATGCTAGAACTATCTTATTTGATACTGGTAAATCTTCTATCAAAGCTGAGTCTACTTCTGTTATGGTTGACATTATTACAATCTTAAAAGAATACCCTAATGCTAAATTTACAGTAGAAGGTCATACTGATAGCGTTGGTTCTGCTAAATTGAACCAAAGTTTATCTGAGTCTCGTGCTCTTTCTGTAAAAGAATTTTTAGTAGAAAAAGGAATCGAAGAATTTAGATTATCTGCAATTGGTTACGGTGAAGAGAAGCCTATCGCTTCTAACAGTACAAGAGCTGGTAGAACTCAAAATAGAAGAGTTGAAATTAACTTAGTTAAATAATAACTAAAAGTTATCTTCAAATATATTTTTAAAAGCTCCGCAATTGCGGAGCTTTTTCTATTTTTATATGATGCAAAGTTTCATAGAAGAAGTAGTTCAAGAATTAATAGAAAACGGTACTGATTTTACAGAAACCATCTTCATACTCCCTAGTAAAAGGGCAGGTACTTTTTTAAAAAATACTATTTCTAAAAATTTACAGAAAACAATTTTTGCTCCAGACATCTATAGTATTGAAAGTTTTATTGAGCAAATATCAGGACTTAATTATGCTTCAAGTACGGAGCAACTCTTTACCCTGTACAAGTCATACCTAGCAACAAGTCCCGAAAAAGACAAAGACAGTTTTTTAAGCTTCTCAAAATGGGGACAAACAGTATTACAAGATTTTAACGAAATAGATCGTTACTTGGTGGATACCGCATCTATATTTTCGCATTTATCTGCAATCCAAGAATTAAATACCCATTTTCAAGATGAACCTACTCAGATGATTGCTGATTATGTGAAATTTTGGAACAATCTAGAGGCTCTCTATACCAATTTTAACCAAACATTAATTGATAAAAACTTAGCATCGCAAGGTTATGCTTATCGTACAGCAAATACAGCTATAGCTGATTACATAGATAAGACCTCAGACAAGAAATTTGTTTTCATAGGTTTTAACGCATTAAACAAAGCGGAGGAAAATATCATACAACAGCTACTAGAAAAATCGAATGCTGATATTTACTGGGATATAGACACTTATTTTTTAAACGATACGCTGCATGATGCCAGTCTATTTATTCGCCAACATAAAAAAACTTGGAGCTATTTTAAAGAACATTCCTTTAAAGGAATTAGCGCACACTTCAAGACTAAAAAAAATATTCAACTTATAGGGGTTCCTAAAAATGTATCTCAAGCAAAATACGTAGGAAACCTATTAGAAAAAATTCAAAAAAAACAACCCCTATTATTAAAAGAAACTGCCATTGTTTTAGGAGATGAAAATCTTTTAAATCCAATATTGAATGCTATTCCAGAAAAAATAGCCCGTATCAATATTACTATGGGGTATCCTATTCATAAAACACCAATAGCTGTACTCTTCAATTTATATTTTGAAGTATGGCTCACCAAAGAACCAAATGGGTGGTTTTACCAACAATTATTAAATCTACTAGCACATCCTTACCTTCAAATATATTATCAAACAGAAAAAAATAATAATGCCAGCGCTATAGCTAATAAAATAAAAGCTAGAAACTGGATCTTTGTAAAAACAGAACAAATAGAAAAAGCTGCTCCTGACGTAAAAGAATTGACGGGCATTTTATTTGATGATACTGCCTTAACTCCAAAAAGCTTCATTAAAAGAAGTTTACAACTGATTAATGTTTTAAAACAAAAATTTCAAGAATCAGGCAATAGTTTAGGCTTAGAGTATTTATTTCGTTTCCATACGCTGTTCAATCAGTTAGAATTAATGGTTAATGAACATGCTTTTATTACGGATATAAAATCTTTACAATCACTCTATAAAGAATTAATTGGTACAGAAACCTTAGATTTTCAAGGAGAGCCTTTACAAGGAACTCAGATCATGGGAATGTTAGAAAGTAGGAACCTAGATTTTGAAACCGTCATTATTACCTCTGTGAATGAGGGAATCTTACCTTCAGGAAAATCAAATAATTCATTTATACCATTCGACTTAAAAAAAATATACGGACTACCTACGTATAAGGAAAAAGATGCCGTCTATACTTATCACTTTTATAGGTTACTTCAACGCGCTAAAAATGTTTATTTAATTTACAATACAGAGCCAAACGTTCTTGAAGGAAATGAAAAAAGCAGGCTCTTAACACAACTATTAACAGACGATACGATATCACAAAACATAAAAGAAATTACGGGTTCTGCTGCGGTATCCTCTCCTACAGTACCTGTTGAACGCATTGAGAAAAGCAAAGCTCTTATAGCGCAACTAAAAGCCTTATCTGAAAAAGGCTTTTCACCAACATCTCTCTCTAATTATGTGAGAAACCCAATCGATTTTTATAAAAAAAGTATTTTAAGAATTAATGACATCAATGAAGTTGAGGAAAGTTTAGCGGCAAATACTTTTGGAACCATTGTACATGATACCCTGGAAGACTTATACCAACCCTTTGTTGGTGAATTTTTAAATAAAGAATCTTTAGAAGCACTACTGCCAAAGATAGAAGGCACCGTAAAACATAATTTTGCCAAGACCTATGCCGACGGAGATATTACCAGGGGTAAAAACTTAATCGCTTACACGGTTATTCTACGTTATATTGAAAATTTTATAAAACTAGAATTAAAAGAAATTAAACATCAAAAAATAAAGATAGTCTCTTTAGAACAGATGTTAAATGTAGAATTAGAGATACCTGGAATTCCAAATAAAATAAGATTGAAAGGAAAATTAGATCGTGTAGATGAAGTAAATGGGGTAACAAGAATTATAGATTACAAAACAGGAAAGGTAGAGTCTAGAAATGTAAAAATCACGGATTGGAATGAAGTAATTGAAAATTACGATAAGAGCAAAGCATTTCAATTGCTGTGCTATGCCATCATGATAGACACCATGAAACCCATAGAAACTATAAAAGCAGGTATTATTTCTTTTAAAAATTTAAATAGCGGAACCTTATATTTCTCTGAAGCAAAAACAGAGGAGATAAATAAAAGCACGCTCTTAGAATTTAAAAGCGTGCTAGATATTTTAGTTCAGGAGATTTTTAACCCTGAAATTCCTTTTATTGAAAAAGAAGTATAACCTATTTTAAATCAGGTCTTGTAGGACGTACTTCTATTTTACTCGGTAATGTTCTAGGATTCATTTTTAAAACATCTAGAACAAGCTCCCCAATATCTTCAGGTTGTATTTTCCATGCATCGTCTTTTGATGGCACATGATTATTAAACTCTGAAGCAACAGAACCAGGCATTATGGTAGAAACCTTAATTCCATATTGTCTTAAATCTAACATGGCCGCTTGCGTAAACCCAACTACTCCAAATTTAGTAGCATTATATCCTGCTCCATTGGCAAAAAAGTTTGTTCCAGCTAAGCTGGCAAGTGTAATATAATAGCCTTCTGACCTTTTAAGCGCTTCTACTGAGGCTTTCAAAGTGTGAAAAACACCGTTTAAATTGGTATTGATCATTTGATGCCACTCCTCTTCTGTCATTTTATCAACCGGAGCAAAATTACCAACTCCAGCATTAGCCAAAACCACATCTAATTGTCCCCATTTGGCAAGAATAGTTGCCACTGCTTTTTCTTCATCTATCAATTTAGTAACATCAGATTCTAATGCCATAACATGACTATCTTTTCCCAAACTCTTCGCCGCATCTTCTACCGACTTTGAGGTTCTGCCGCTGATAGCAACTTTCATCCCTGCTGCTAATAATACTTTAGCTGTACCATAACCAATACCTTTTGAACCTCCTGTTATATAAACTACCTTATCTTTTAAATCCATAATATCTATTTTTTAGTGAAGTTAAAATACTTCCTCCTTCTATTCAAAAATTGACTGTTATATTTGTTTTAAAATTAAAAGAAAAAAACCTTTATTCCTTTAGGCTGGTAACGGGGTTTACTCTCTCATAAGTAGCATCATCAAAACGTACTTGATAGGTAGAATTAAACAGTGTACTTGGGAAATAATAGTCTGTAGTTATAATTTGCGCTCCAGATTTTTTAGCGGCTTCAAAATTAGAATAATCATTGGTCCTCGCCTGTTTTGTGCCCGCATCTGCTCTGGTTCTAATGAGGTATCCTTTTTCAACCAGCTTTGGTATTAAAGGATTGTTGGGGTCATTTAAAATCATTGCAGCTGCTAAAGGGCTTCCGGCAGCTTCATTAACAAATGCAACCCTCCCTTTCAAATTAGGATGTCCTTTTTTATACAGCTCCTTTTTTCTATCATTATCATCTAGAATAAAAAGAAATTTTCCTTTCCCACTTTCAATACTGGGCCAATTATGATCAAGAACAGCTTCTTCTAATGTGGTATAATCTTCTCGTACAATATCTGGAGTTATAATTTTATCTTTTCCCAGATACATAAATATCTCGGCATCTAAAGCTTCAAAAAGTTCAAACGTAAATTCTTCTGTTAGTGTACCAAAAACAGATATATCGCTATCCTTTGGTTCTAAGGTAATAAATACAGTAGTATGATCTGGATGATCATTGGACCACTTACGCAATGCCAACAAGCATTCTTTTAACGTATAAAATGATGTTCTAAAGTCAATATCAATAATATGAAAGACTTTAAAACCCGCAGCATTCATTTTACCGTCCTTGTCATATACTTCAGTATCAGAAGCTACTGTAAGCCCTTTGGGGCTTGCATATTTTCCTCCTTCGGGATCTGCATGAACATCAATTTCCAGGTTTCGTAAACCTAAATCTAGCTGTTCAGGAATAGGAATATGGGCATACTCCAACCCTTTCAAAGAATTGGTAGTATCTCTATTTTCCAGAAACTCATAAAGCTTAGGTTGTATTGCTTGCTTATAACTGTTATGTGATCCTATGACCTGAACCTGATTAATTTTTTTAAGTGAAGGTTGAGCCGTAACATGAGCTGCAGCAATAAAAAATAAAAATAAGTAAACAATTCTCATAATTCAAAGACTATTGTATTCCAATCGGAAAGGTGTTAATTACAGTATAAACAATCCGTAAATTAAAAGAATTTGTTGGTATAAATTATCAAAAAAACCATAATCATTACTTTAAGTTTATGTAAAATACAATGCAATAAAGTGCACATTAGGCGGTATTAAAATTTTGATTTAATTATAAGATAACATTCACATAAAATAAATTGAAATTTGATTTTCTTCTTTTGCAGTATCCATATAATCTTATACCGCACAAATGAAAACAACCCAAGAATTTGAAAAAATATATTCTAATTACTGGGAAAAACTCTATGTTTTCGCTTTTAAAATGACGGGAGATACGAACCTTTCGAAAAACATAATCCAAGATGTTTTCACCAACTTATGGGAACGAAGAGGTGAGGTCAAGATTATTTCTATTGAAAGTTTTCTATTTAGAGCGGTAAAAAATCAGGTTCTAAAATTTTATCGAGAACAAAAATTCAATGCTACGACACTTGATGAGACCCTTGAAAAACTTATAGAAGACACTCCTGAATATTCCCCATCAGACTATGTAGAATATTTAAATCCACTCTTGGACAAGCTACCAGAAAAACGGAGAGAAATTCTTTTAATGAACAAGCTACAGGAAATGAATATTGATCAGATTGCAGAAGAATTACAACTTTCTAAGCAAACTGTAAAAAATCAATTATCATCTGCTCTAAGACAAATTAGAGTGGAATTGACACAGTTGAGTTGGTTATTTTTAGGACTAATCTCATTTTCTTTTTTACTTAATGTTTGCTTAAACTTATCGTAACATTTGGCGATAGTACGCATTGCTGTTTTCTGGTACTTACTAGTAGAAAACAAGTTTATGCATCAAGAATCTACATCTATTCTCAAAAAATTATTCTCGAAAAGTATTCATAAAAAAACGAATGCCTCAGAGGATAAACTACTCACTATTCTTCTCAGAAAAATATACCATACTGTTTCATGGGATGAAAAGACCATGGGAAACAAAAATGAGATTAAAGATGAGATTAGATCTGGAATCCCCATTACTCCTGTAAAAACCATAAACCTTACTTTTTTAAAATATGCTGCGGCCATAGCCATCATCACCTCTCTTATTATTGTATTTCAATACAAAACTATTTCTTCCAATATGCTGGTTGCCACAACAACGAACGTCCTAGATTCTATTGTCTTAAACGATGGTTCACTGGTCTATTTAGCCCCAAACTCTAGTTTAGAATATCCTGAAACATTTAAAGGAAAGCAACGAAATGTAACCCTTTTAAAAGGAAATGCTTTTTTTGATATCGCCAAAGACCCTGACCATCCTTTTATTATCCAATCAGGAAAAATAAAGACGAAGGTACTGGGCACGTCTTTTCATATTCGAATGGAGGAAAAAGAATGTAGCGTAGCTGTAGTTACAGGTAAAGTTGAAGTGCGCTACCAAAACAACATTGAAAATTTAATTCCTGGAGAAGAAGTACACACCAAGGGTAACGCGCTGAAAAAAGAAATGCTAAAAAGTATTATGAGCCTTAATTGGTATAACCAAGATGTACCCCTGAAGGCGATAAAACTTAATGAGGTGTTGCACTTAATTCAGCTAAAATATGGTGTAAAAAATACGATCAAAAACAGCAAAATAAACAACCTAAAACTCACGCTATTTATCGGCAAAAAGGCTAGTGTTGAAGAAATTATAAGTCAAATAAACTATATAACCAATTTAAATCTGCGCTATGAAAATGAAATAATTACTACTGATTAAAATTAAAAAAACCGCAATTGCTACGAACAATTGCGGCAAATGTTCAAGCATTATTCACTAACACTTAAATAAATGTATTTTAAAAATATTCCTTTTAAATTAAAACCAATACTTTTTTTAGTATTAAGTTCATTTTTCATCCAAATAGGATGGTCAAATGATGCCCTAAAAAACCAAAACACGATAACGGTTAATTATACAAATGCAGATTTAATTACACTATTAAATGAAGTAAGCGCACAATCTTCCTATAACTTTAGTTATGGAGAAGACATCCTAAAAGATGCTAAAAAGTATACGGTTTCTTATCACAATACTTCCTTAGCTACTGCTTTAAAAGATTTAGGGGCAAAGGCTGGTTTCTCTTATCGTATTACAAACAAGGTAATACTCTTAAAGAAAATAACTCCTGAAACCACCAATACAGTAGCACAGCAAACCATCTCCGGTGTTGTCTTGGATGAGAACAACGCTCCATTACCCGGTGCAAGCGTACAAGTTAAAGGAACTTCTAATGGGGTGGTTACCAATTTTGATGGAGAGTTTCAGATAGCAACTAGTATCGGAAGTATTTTAAAAATCTCTTATATTGGATATAAAACAGAAGAGGTTACTGTTTCTTCTACCACTATTAGAGCACAACTTTCCCCAGATGCAGCAGAGCTTAATGAAGTAGTCGTAATTGGTTATGGTAGCCAAACCAAAGCAGATGTAACTGGAGCCGTTACGCAATTAAAAGAATCTAGCTTTAGACAAGGTATCAATACTTCTCCTGATGGGTTATTACAAGGTAAAGTAGCTGGGGTACGTGTCGTAAATACAAGCGGAGAACCTGGTGCCGGTATAGATGTAAGTATTCGTGGTGTTGGCTCTATCCGTAGTGGTAGTAGTCCATTATTCGTTATTGACGGTGTGCCCTTAACCAATGATGATGTAAGCCCTTCTGGATCTAATGTGGGGTTTGGTTCTTCAAGTGCCAAAAACCCTTTAAATTTCTTAAATACAAGTGATATTGAATCTATAAATGTATTGAAAGATGCTTCTGCTGCTGCAATTTATGGTGCAAGAGGATCTAATGGGGTCGTAATCATCACTACAAAGAAAGGAAAAACAGGAAAAGCCTCTTTAACCTTAGATACTTATTTAGGAATGTCTACGGTAGCGAATAAAATGGATCTTCTAAATGCGGATGACTATAGAACTGCTATTACTGATGATGCTTTTGACCATGGTGCCACAACAGATTGGCAAGATGAAATTTATAGAACAGCTATTACAAAAAGTAATGTCTTATCCTACTCCAAAGCAAATGAGAGCGGAAACTACTATGTTTCCTTAGGAAACATGGATCAAGAAGGTATTGTGAGAAACAGTGAATTTAGCCGAACCTCTGGGAGAATAAATGTTGCTGAGAGTTTTTTAGACGATAAGCGTTTAAAAATTAAAGTAAACCTTACTGCCAGTGAAACTGTAGATAACGGAGTACCTACTAGTGATGATGGTGGTTCTAACGGGCAATTGATCATACATACATTAATGGCAAACCCTACAAGACCTGTATTTGATGAAAATGGGGAGTATACCAATTTTAATATGAATGCGCATTATAACCCAGCATACTTGCTGAGCATTTATGAAGACGAAACCAGAACAGTTCGTATTCTGGGAAACATAGAAGCTTCTTTGCGCCTTTTTAAAGGTTTGGAGTATAAACTGAATTACGGAATAGACCGCTCTATTGCGGAACGTAACACTACTATATATCCTAACCTTACGGATTTGAACCCGCTAGGAATGTATGTTCAAAATAATTTAGAATCTAAGAGTACTTTATTAGAGCACTATTTAACCTATACTCTATTGGCAGGAGAAAAGCATAAACTAGAAGTTTTAGGTGGTTTTTCTTATCAGAAGTTTGAACGTTCAGGAACTAATTTTAGCTTAGATAATATTCCTGAAAAAGACAACGGCGTTAAACCTGTATACAGTCCTACTTCTAATAATTCACAGATTAATGTTGGTGGTTTTGCTCAAGAGAATGAACTACAGTCTTATTTTGGAAGGTTTAATTATTCTTTTGATAGCAAGTATTTACTAACAGCTTCTATGCGTGCTGACGGTTCTACACGCTTTGGCGAAAATAGCAAGTATGGTTATTTTCCTTCTTTTGCTTTAGGATGGAATATTTCTGAGGAGAACTTTTTAGCAGATAGTCCTGTAGAAAGTCTTAAGTTAAGAGCAAGTTGGGGCCAAACAGGAAACCAAGAAGTACAAAACAAAATAACGCAAGCTAGCTATGCACTCTCTGGAGCAGACGGGTATTACTTATATGGCAATGATGCTTTAATTAATGGAATATCCGTATTAAGAACTCCAAATCCGGATCTTAAATGGGAAGTTGTTGAGCAGTACAATATTGGTTTAGATTTTAGCTTATGGAATAGAAAACTATATGGTTCCTTAGATTATTTCCAAAAAACGACTACGGATGCAATTTTAAACATCCCTTCTCAAGTATTGAGTCCAACAGATAATATTTGGGTAAATATAGATGGCGAAATTGTAAACTCTGGTTTAGAATTTATGATAGGCTCTAACCTTATTTCTAATACAAATTTTAGTTGGGACGTAGATGTTAATGGCGCAACATTAGCCAATGAAATTAAAAACCTACCCGTATCAGAAATACTTTCTGGTTCTATTTCTGGACCTGGTCAATCTGGCGTTTTAGCCAACATATATAAAAGTGGTTATGCTGCTGGGTCTTTTTATCTATTAGAGCATACAGGTTTTGATGAAGACGGATTTGATGTTTTTAACGACACTAATAATGACGGTAATATTACGGCAGATGATCGTATCATTATAGAAGGTGCTTTACCAAAATTTACTTACGGTTTCAACAGTCAAATGAAGTATAAGAATTTTGATTTCTCGTTCTCTTTAATTGGCCAAGCAGGTGGTTATTTAATAAACAACACGGGCTTAAACGCATTAAACATTAATAATTTGGCGTCAGACAGGAATGTTTCTACGGCCTATTATGAAACAGGTGCAAACCCAGCAAACTCACCTCAACTATCTACGTTCTATTTAGAAAAATCAGATTTTATTCGATTGAATACCGCTCGTTTAGGGTACAATTTACAAATGAATAACGTGAATTGGTTAGAAGGATTAAATCTATACATCACAGGGCAAAATCTTTTAACGATATCAAATTATTCTGGTTATGACCCACTAATTAATAGTCCAAAATCTAGTGGTGGAAATCAATCTTTAGGGATTGACTATTCTAGCTACCCAGGTTCTCGAACATTTATTTTAGGCGCAATTTTTAAATTATAACAGACTATGAACACGCAGAAAAAATTAAATATATTCAGCATTACTTTTGTAGTGCTAAGTCTACTCTTTAGTAGTTGCACAGATTTAGAAGAAGTTGTTCTTGATGAAGAATTAGGAGAACAAACAGCAGATCCAGAAGGAGTATTGGCTTCTGCTTATGACCGTTTAGGCGACAAAACTTTTGTAGATCATGGTGGTGTTTTTGCACTACAAGAATACACTACAGATATTGCCATGCTGCCTACACGAGGTAGTGACTGGGGAGATGGTGGTAAATGGAGGTCTATGCATGAGTTTACATGGGCACCAGACAATAGTATCATCACTGGCAACTGGAATTACCTTACCAATGGAATTACACGTTCTTTAACCGCCGTTGAAAGCATCTATACTTCTGATGCAAGTACTAGAGATTTATTTTTAGCCGAAGCTCGGGGTTTATTAGCATTCTATACCTATACCACCTTAGATCTTTACGGGCAAGCACCCTATAGAGATCCTTATGGAGGAGACCAAACCATACAAATTTTACAAGCGGGAGATGCCATTGATGATTTAATCATTGAAGTAGAAGCTATTATCCCAGATTTAGCTACTTTAGGAGAACAAGCTACGTATAATGGCCGTTTTACTAAAGAGGCTGCTTACGGTTTGCTAGCCACTATGTACTTAAATAGAGCGGTGTTTAAAGACCGCTACAATAGCGGCTCTTCTTATGATTTTACGGAAACATCATTAACTGCTGGCAGTAATGATATGGAGCAAGTAATTAAGTACACTTCATTATTAATCAATTCTGGAAAATTTGCTTTGGAAAGCAACTACTTTTCTAATTTCTCAATTGATAATGGCTCAAGTACTGAAATGATTTTTGCTGTTGTTCAAGAAATTGAAGCAGTGCGTTCTGGAGATAATGATTTTGGGTATGTTTCTGTAGCCAGAAATCAAAGACCTTCTCCGGCAAATAGAGGAACCAATGCGGCCTGTACTACTCCGGAGTTTTTTGCTACTTGGAGCGGTAATGAAAGTGATCCTCGTTTTTCTAGAAAATATCAATACGGTGACGGCACTTGGTTTATGAATGATGGCACAGATGTAAGTGTTCCTGCTGAAGATTTTGTTCCTGATTCAGAAAGCAATGCTTGGTTTCATTTTAATAGTGGTTTCTTAAACGGACCTCAGTACGGACCTATTTTAGATGGCAATGGAGGCTTTATTATGACTGCCGATGGTAGAATTGAAGTCTCTCCATTAGTGATGGAAAAAAGTACTGCTACTCCCATGGATTTTACTCCTGAACTTAACTTTGATAATCCCACTCAGGCTGTTTTTGCACAAAATCAAATCAACAGAGGGGTACGTATTTTTAAGTTTGAATACGATCCAGAAAATGGAAATGGTAGCAGTAAGGTTGATATTCCACTATACCGTTTGGGAGGAATGTATGCTATGCGCGCAGAAGCCTATTTTAGAAACGGACAAACAGGAGCTGCGTTAACCGATGTGAATCTGTTGAGAACAAGCCGAACTAGAGAATCGCTTTTTAGCAATGCTCCTGGCGAAGTCTTAACGGCTTTAGATGAAGAACAACTGTATAAAGAAATAGGATTTGAATTGTATTGGGAGTTGCAAAGAAGACCTCAAATGATCCGCTTTGGTACTTTTGATAGTGCATACACGGCTAAACCAGCAACAGAACCCTATAGAAGAATTTTTCCTATTCCACAGGAAACTATGGATGTCACCAAAGAATTTACACAGAATAACGGGTACTAAGTTTAGTTTTTTTACTAGTTTTTTTACACCGAAAGCTCCATAATTTATTTTATGGAGCTTTCTAATTTATTGGAGACAACTCGTAAAGAATCTTTGTTCTATTATCTATTTTGTTGGGATACTAATCCTCCTCTTCATCATCATCTTCATCATCATCTTCATCATCATCTTCATCATCATCTTCATCATCATCTTCATCATCATCTTCATCATCATTACAATCATCTTTAAACCTAAGACTTCTTAAACCACTTAGTAATTCTATCTTATTTCTTGCTTCATCATTCGCAAAGATAGATAGATCAATTATGGTCCAGATACCACTAATATCTGATAACTCCGGAATAGTAATTTCTAAATAGGTGAAGATCGTTAACTCCGTAGTAACCCAAGTACCCGTATAAGTTTCTGATGTAGCCGTACTCACCTCAACACTGCCATCTGCTTTAAAATTGAATGAAAAATCTTCGTAATCGTCCGTCTTATTGATGCCAAAAATTAAAAGCTTATCTACTTCCCAGGCATCACAGGTAGACCAAATAGTTGCAACTTCTTCCTCAGAACAATCATCACATTCCGTATCTTCTACATTATTATCTTCCTCATCACAGCTATCCTTAGAGCTCTCAATAATGGCTTCTAATTGCTCCATAGTGTTGACTTCTAATTCGGAACCATCCTTTAACAAGACCTGTATCGGAAAATCTATATTCACCACATGATTATCCGTCAAACTATCTAAAAAATCTAGCAACTCATGATCATTCTTTACCGTATTTGCACTCAGAACTTCTGTAATGGTATTAAATAAAGAAATACCTATGGGGTACTTAATATCAATACATTCAATATCCTCATCACTACTGTTTTCATCTCCACAGGCATTCCTATAAACTTCAAGCTCGGCTGTATTTGAAACTATAGCTTCTGAATAATCTGCAAAAATTACGGTGGCAGGGTATACTATTTCTAAGCTATCTTCATCAGCATCATCTAGACTAAAAACATCATTGATAAGATCCAAATCTTCAATACTCAATACTTCTATAGCTACGCCATTAACAACAACATCTACGGGAAGTTTCATAGCGATACAACTTGCTTGGTCTAAAATATTATCATAAGAGCCATCATGTAAGGCCGTTTGTGTAAGTAGCGTGTAAGCATTTGAGCCAACAAGCAACCTATCTTGTGGAGTAGCCCCCTCGAAGACGGACTCTTCTTTTCTACAGGAGGTATTTAGTAGGCTTAGAAAAAGTAATAAAAATCCTATTAATACGTTACTGTTTTTCATGGTTAGGAAAAATTAATGTGTTTTGTGTACTACTATAACACCTCAACGTTAAAAACTCCTGAAAATTTTAGAAAAAAGTTTTTGAGATTTTCTAATAAAAAAATATTGTATTGAAAAAAGACCTCCACGCAGATATTTGTAATGAAACATTATATGCCAATATCTACAATAAATACTCCAAAAGTCTTCATGATTTCCTATACTATAAGTATGGAGAGAATTTAAATCCTAGTGATAAAGCGCAAGAAGCGTTTATAAAATTATGGGAAAATTGCAAAAAAGTAACCCTAGAGAAGGCTAAATCTTTTTTATATACTGTTGCCAATAATTTAATGCTGAATGAATACAAGCACCAGAAAGTAGTTCTAAAATATCAGAATGAAGCCCCAAAAGACTACACCAATGAAACTCCTGAATTTCTTCTTGAGCAAGATGAATACTATAAAAAATATCAAAATGCGCTGGCTAAATTATCCGAAGATCAACGTACTGCATTTATGCTTAATAAAGTAGAAGGTAAAAAGCATGAAGAAATTGCCCAACTACTAGGGGTAACAAGAAAAGTTGTAGAATACCGTATATATTCGGCTTTTGATCAATTAAAAAAAGAATTAGAAAATTTTAAGATAAAATAGTCAGGAGTTTTGGCTTCTTAGTTGTTTTATAATAAACGAGTATATCTCATGGATAAAAATAAATTGATACAGAAATGGTTGGCTGACGAACTAACGGAAGAAGAAAACAATGTTTTCGCTGCCTTAGACGAAGCTCCTTTCTATACAAAAATTATCGAGGATGCTACTGTTTTCAAGGCTTCAAATTTTTCTAAAATGCCCGATTTCGAGACTTTTAAAGCTCGTGTGGAAGAAGACAAAACTCCCGTTAAAAAATTGCAATGGTTTGCACCTATACTAAAAATAGCAAGTGCTTTTACCATCCTTTTTGGTCTTTACTATAGTTTCTTTTATAACAACCTTACGGATATTGAAACTAGTGTTGCCCAAAAATTAACTATAGAATTACCAGATTCCTCAAGAGTAGTATTAAATGCACTTTCTGAAGTAAAATATAATGCTAGTGAATGGGATGAAAAAAGAGAAATTGAATTACAGGGTGAAGCATTTTTTGATGTTGCCAGAGGATCTAAATTTGATGTCATTACTCCTTCAGGAACCGTATCTGTATTAGGTACTGAGTTTAATGTAAAACAAAGAGGTGCTATTTTTGAAGTTACCTGCTACGAAGGTACCGTACGTGTAGTTACAGAAACGGGAACAGAAATATTGAAAGTAGGAGATAAATTTCTTGAAATTAACAAGACGATTAAAACAAGTAAACATACGGTGCCTAGTCCGCAATGGGTAGACAATATGAGCCAGTTTGAACGCGTTCCTGTATATGAAGTGCTTGCAGAACTGGAAAGACAATATGGTATTCAAATAACATCTCAAGATATAGATACAGAACAATTATTTACAGGTGGTTTTGTTCATGATAATTTAGAAGATGCACTTATGGCTATAGCTGAGCCACTAGGATTACACTATGAAATACTAAAGCAAAACAAAGTACGTTTGCTTATTAGTGAGTAAGAAGTCTTTTCTTTGTTTAGGAATAATCCTGCTATTTTTCAATAGTATACCTACATATGCTCAAGAAACAAATACAAAACAAGCTCTTGATAGCATCCTAAGTTCCCTAGAACCTCGCTTTAATGTACAATTTAACTACGCATCTTCTCTGGTAGAAAATGTAACTGTCCATGCTATTGATACTACTCTATCATTAAAAGAAACAATTGCTACTTTAAGACTCGACGCTAATTTGGATTTTGTCTTTGTTTCAAAAAAAATCATCTCCATTAGAAAAAAAAAGAGGAAACTCTGTGGCTATATTACAGATAAAGATACTGGTGAACTATTGCCCTATGTGACCATCCAAAATGGAAGCGCAGGAACACTCACCAATGAAGCGGGGTATTTTGAGATAGAAGTTAATTCTGATGATGACCTAATTTTTATTCGCCATTTTGGGTATAAAATTCTACAAAGACAGGTACGGTATTTTAGTAAAAGTGATACCTGTGAGAACATCTACCTAGTCACCAACCACGAGCAATTAGTAGAAATTGTTGTTTATGATTATTTAATTAGGGGTGTAGATAAATTAGACAATGGTACCTTTCAAATAGATTTTAATAAATTTTCAATACTTCCTGGCCTTATTGATAATGACGTATTACAGGCGGTACAAGCCTTACCTGGCGTACAAAGTATAGATGAAACCGTATCCAATATAAACATACGCGGAGGCAGTAACGATCAAAACCTAATTACTTGGGATGGTATTAAAATGTACCAATCTGGTCATTTCTTTGGGTTAATTTCTATGTATAATCCCAACATTACCCAGAAAGTAGAACTTCGTAAAAATGGCAGCAATGCATCAGATACTGATGGGGTTTCTGGAACCATTTCTATGGGTACTGATAAATACATCAATCAGAAATTTAAGGGAAGTATTGCTGCAAATCTATTAGATGTTAATGGCTACATTGATACCCCATTAGGGCAAAATGCATCCTTGCAAATTGCCGCAAGAAAATCTATTAGTGATCTCATTGAGACTCCCACCTACTCTAAATATTACCAACGTATTTCTCAAGATACAGAAATAGAAAATGAAGCATCTGTTAGAACCAATTCTGATATTATATTTGATTTTTACGACACTTCTTTTCGTTTACTTGTGAAGCCTTCTGAAAAAGACCAACTACAATTTAATTTTATACATACTGCCAATAATGTTGTGTTTAATGAAACCGAAAATTCATTTGGTGCTCAAGAAATACAACAAAGTAATCTAAGGCAAAGTAGTATTGCTGGCGGCATACACTACCATAGAAATTGGACCGATGCTTTTAAAACTGAACTAAGCGTTTACGAAACGGACTATCTGTTAAAAGGAAACAATGTAAACATTCAAGAAAATCAACGCTTCCTCCAAAAAAACACCGTTTCTGAAACTGGAGCAAAACTTATAACTAGATTAAAATTATCTCCTCAATTATCAGTTACCAATGGATATGATTTTGCAGAAACCAAAGTTTCTAATCTCGATGATGTAGATGACCCTAGATATATATTATTAGAGGCCGAGGTTCTTAGAGCTCACGGGGTTTTTAGCACCTTAAATGTGTCGTCCAAAAACAAGGGAACCCATCTTAATTTAGGACTTAGATACAACTACCTCACTAAATTTAATAAGACACTCTGGGAACCGAGAATTAGTTTTAACCATGATTTTTGGAGCACTTTTAATATAGAAGTTCTAGGAGAATTTAAACATCAAAATACTTCACAGATCATTAATTTTCAAAACGATTTTTTAGGAATTGAAAAAAGACGTTGGCAATTATCCAATGACAGTACTATTCCTGTTATTAGAAGCAAACAACTATCTTTAGGCCTAAGTCATAATCAAAAAGGATGGTTGGTAAACTTTGTTCCATTTTATAAAGAGGTACAAGGCATAACCACACAAAGCCAAGGTTTTAAAGGCGAATATGAATTCTCTAGAGAACCTGGAGATTATGATGCAAGCGGAGTAGACATTTTGCTTAGAAAACAATTAAAAAATTCTAGCAGCTGGATAAGTTACTCTTATCTTAGAAGTGACTATACTTTTGAGACTTTACAAGAGGAAAGCTTTCCAAGTAATTTTGACATCACAAACACCATTACGGCCGGTTCTAATTATACGATAAAAAGCCTATTATTAGCTATGGGATTAAACTGGCGCACAGGAAAGCCGTTTACGAGACCCATTGCGGGCAATGAAGTGGAAAATGGGGCTATAAATTACGGGGGAGCAAATAGCAATAAACAAAGTGATTATTTGCGCTTAGATGTATCAAGCAGGTACCAATTTAATTGGCGTGAAAAAACAAAATTAGAAATAGGTGTAGCGTTATGGAATATATTAAACAGAGATAATTCTATGACCTCTTATTATAGGTTAGACACCTCTGAAAACATACAAAAAGTAGACCAAAGCTCTCTTGGTTTGACTCCTAATGCCACAGTGAAATTAATTTTTTAAGACCATAAAATTAGGCCACACATTGTGGGGGGACAATAGCGGTGTAGCCTAATAAATAGTTGTCAATCTTATAATATCATAAGTAGGATTAAGAATTGGATAAGAGCAAAAATGCCTAATCCAATTAGAAATTTTTTATACTTAACTAGTATAGTTTTCATTTCTTCATTTTGAGTAATTTTTAGAGCAGAGATTCGTTCATTTATTTTCATAATGCCGTCTGTTCAATGTTATTACCAAAAAATTAATTACTCATCTTGATGTCGTAATTTGGGGATTACAAAACCAAAATTTTCATCTTCAAAAAAATTAAAAGCTATTCACTTGTAATTTATAAGGGCTAAATTAAGTTGGGGGAAACAAAATACAGCCCGTTTAAGAATTACAAGATTTATAGTATCACAAATAGAATTGAAAATTGAATAATAGCAATTACTCCAATACCAATTATAAATTTATTACAGTTCGTGAAGATTGCATTAATTTCTTCCATTCCATTTGTTTTTAGTCCGTAGGTTTGTTCATGTACATTCATCATCTTTTCTTTTTCGTCAGTTATATTAATAAAACAACCATCTCTTTAAAACTCCTGAAAAAAAATCATTTTTTTTTAACCTAAACTAAAAAACCCAAGGAAACAGATGTTCCTTGGGTTGTACTATAAAACGTTAGGTGCTAATTACCAGTAAAATAACGCATAAAAGTTTGGGTATATATTATTTTTCCGTTTAGAAAAAAAATATATAAAATTCAGAAAAATCCTAGTATTAAACCATTGTTCCGAATAATAAATGACAAAGAATGAACGCTATCACCGAAAGAATAATTCCGATTAAAAAAACATGAAACGATTTACGAAGGAGTCTAAATTTTTGATCTATTGTTTTACCTAAGTGATAGGTGTCTTTTGCTATAGTTTCATATAACTCATCTCCCTTATACATTAAGCCCGTCATCTGCGTTACATACTCTTCTTCATTCATGGTATTGAAATTCCCATAAAACAATAAGTTGTTGGTATGCTTCTCCCCGTGTTTTAATTCTGGCCTTGTGGCAAAAATTGCAAATGCAATGGATATGATGTTGGTAAGCAACATCATTACCACAGGATATATTAAATGAGGGTCTTTATCTAGTTGCCCATAGACGGTACCTAAAATTATAGAAAGGATAAGTGCATTTATAGAAATCAATATGTTTGATTTTCTATCAATCATCGTATTGAGCGTGTATTGATTTTTAGAAACTAAGCGAAATAAGGTTTCCGCACCACGTTCTGACCTTGGCTCTACTTTCGCAAGTTTCTTCTTTAATGCCTTTAAGCCGTCCATATCAATATCGAGCTCTTCCATTAAATATTTACTTTCTGCTTTTTGTGTTTTTTTATCTTTTGGCTCCATAAGGATTAAAATTAGCTATTTTATAATTTAAAAAAAGAAGGCATTGAAATATTAAATTTCTCGTAGATACCATAGGGTATCCCTATATCTGCAATAAAAATTTCGGTTTTAAGAGAAAGTATATTAAGAATTTGCTTAGGAGCCGCCAAGGTAAGCACTTGATGAGCCTGGAACATTGGTTGTGTACTATCCTCTGAAATCCCCATAGGAATATCTAATGAAATTTTAAAAGCATTAGAACTATTAGCTGCTTGCATTCTACTTAAAAATACGTCACTCAATGGAAGCCTTTGTGAGAAACCCAAATAGGCATCAACCCAAATATCAGGTGTTGCTATTACTTCTTTTTTCGCTCCAAACAGCAGTGCACGCTCTAATTGCGCTGCAGGCAAGTCTTTGGTAATTGCAACAGGGATATCTAAATACACTTTAAAACCCCAAGCTGCCAACCTACGCGCGGCAACTAAACCGCCACCCCCATTATTACCATTACCTACTCCTATTAAAATAGCAGAAGTTTTAGTAGCTGATAATGCAATCAAATTAGCTAATTGCAAACCTGCACTTTCCATCATTAAAGGTATAGGCAAGTTATACTTCGCTACCGCTAGGTAATCCATCTCCTTAAAAGAAGCTAGTGATAACGCTTCTGTAGCTTTAAAATGATTTTCTATCAAAATTATAATGCCTTATACGTTAAGATTGTTTCTTTAAAAAATGCGCCTGCTTTTTGTTCATCTAAATCTTTCATAGGGTTTATAGCTCCTTTAAAACCTTCATTTTTCCAATTTCCTAAAGATAATTTTTTAAATTCTTCCGTACTAATACCATCATGCCCGCTGTATCCACTAGTGTACAAATAAAAATCATCTACTAGCGTATCTGGTATGGCCATACCAAAACCTACACTAACATTTTCAGGTTTATCCAAGGTAATAAAACCTCCACTATCAAAGTGATGCGGCCAAATTCGAATGGTAGTATCTAAATTTAGCTCTTTAACAACAGCCTCTAAAGAATTTTGAGCAATGGTACGTAGCTTTACCAAACTATTAAGCTCTTCTTGTGCTGGTTTTTTAAATGTAAAGTCAGCTGTTATTTTTTCATAAGGCAAGTCATAATGCAAGGCATAGGTATAGGTTGCATTGCGTTCTAAAACTTCCGTTACATGCTGTATCCATGTCACTATTTCTTTATGCGTTTTACCGTCTAGAAAAATAACCCCCAGTTGCTCTTCATTGCGCAACCAACTGAGTGAAAAATTCTGATAATCTAGCGCTATTCTATAGCCATTATCATTTAAAGGCCATGTTTCCAAAGAACCTTTTTCTGTATTGAATCCGAGGTTGGTATGGCTATCATCTGCCTTTTTATCTAAGAAATTAATCCCGGCTGTTGCTAGGTATTGGGCTGCAATATGAATTTGATTTGTCATGAGTAAATTTTAAAGATTAGTACCAGCATACGGTATCCCTGTTAAATGGTGCATTTCTCTATTAAAGGTTGATAAGTCTTCCTGATTAAATTTAGAGATATCATCATAACCACATGCTCTTGCAATTACTTTGATTAGATTATTGGTCGCATCAAAATAATTATGCAATTGTTTGGCCGAAGCATCAATAATTAATCGGCTTCTTAATGATTCTTTCTGGGTGGCTATTCCTACAGGGCAGTTATTGCTTCCACAAGCTCTCATTCCCAAACAGCCAATAGCTTGTAATGCAGCATTAGAAACCGCAACAGCATCTGCACCCAACATTAATGCTTTTCCATAATCTTCTGCAATTCGCAGTCCGCCTGTAATTATTAAGGTTACCCCCGTAGCATTTACTTTATCTAAATATTTACGTGCTCTTGCTAAAGCCGCAATAGTGGGTACATTTATATTGTCTCGTAAAATGGTAGGAGCAGAGCCTGTACCTCCTCCGCGGCCATCAAGAATAATATAATCTACTCCCACATCTAAGGCAAATTGAATGTCTTTTTCTATATGACTTGCCGCTATTTTAAATCCTATTGGAATTCCGCCTGTACGCACTCTTACTTTATCTGCAAAGGCTTTAAAATCTTTCACGCCATGAAAATCTGGAAAGGTTGCTGGTGATATTGCTGTTTCACCTTCTTTTAAGCCTCTTACCTCAGCAATTTCTTTACTTACTTTACTTCCTGGCAAATGACCTCCTGTACCTGTTTTTGCTCCTTGACCGCCTTTGAAATGAAACGCTTGTACATGATCTAATTTATCCCAAGAAAAACCAAACTGTGCAGAGGCAAGCTCGTAAAAATATTTGCTGTTATTTTCTTGTTCTTTAGGAAGCATACCCCCTTCTCCTGAGCAAATACCCGTACCTGCAAGTTCTGCTCCTTTTGATAATGCAATTTTTGCTTCTCTTGATAATGCACCAAAACTCATATCACTAACAAACAAAGGAATATCTAAGCTCAATGGTTTTTTGGCATTAGGACCAATAACCACCTTAGTAGCCACATCTTCTTCATCTAACAAAGGGCGACTCGCTAATTGTGCAGGTAAAAACTGAATATCACTCCATTTTGGAAGTGTATTTCTATCTACCCCCATAGACGCAGAGAAACCATGATGTCCAAGATTTTTTAATCCGTTTTTTGCCAATTCTTTTATATACCCTGTATAAGGTTCTGTTTCTTCAGGGTGCGTATCTGCGTAAGCCCCTAAATATTCATCCCGATTAAAAGGTTGTGCATGCTTTTCTAAATAGGCATCAATTTCTACCTCATCTACGAAGAGCTCTCCGTTTTCAACTTTTGTTGTAAACTTATGCAGCACTTCGTTATTATTATATTCAGAAACACCGGTATCATACCGATAATCCCAACCATGAACCCCACAGATAAGGTTATGACCATCCATGTGCCCATCAGACATTAATGCCCCACGATGCAAGCACCTTCCGTATAGTACCGATATCACATCATCAAACTTAACAATGACCAAATCAAGACCATTGATTAAGGCGTGAGCCGGTTTTTTGTTTTCTAATGATTTTACTTGCGCAATAACAATTGGTTTTTTCATATGTATATTGGTTTTTAGTATTAAAATGAGAATCCGAGTACAAAGACAATTCTACCACCATCTGTACTATTAAAATAGCCAAGATTAGCTGTTAAAGCTTCTGCTCCAACGACCCATAATGACCCTCCAACAGAGTTATGCCAAACGTTAGAGTTATCATCAGTTGTCCAAACACGACCATAATCAAAACTTCCTGTTACGCCAAAACGAATAGGAATAACACTTGTTTTTAAACCTCCTAAGGGTATTCTTAAATCCGTATTCTGATAAAAAGATTGTTTCCCTGTAAAACGTTCATTTCTAAACCCTCTAAGGCTATTGTTTCCTCCTATTGTAGCACCATGATAAAATTCAAAATCATCACCAATAATAACTTCACCGCCTAATTTGGTAGCCAATACTAAACTCCCACTTTTTGTAAGCTTATGGTTTATTGCTAATTCTGGTTGTAGGTATCCAAAACTATTTTCTGCTGTGGTATCATCAATATTTGTTTTGTATCCTGCTGTTAAGCCCATATTTAATCCTAAGGTAGGAAAAGCGGCGCTATCCTTATTCTCATAACTGTAGGTGGCTTCAGCTCCGCCATAAATCTGATGCTCAAAAATTGTATTGCCTTCTGGAAGGTTTGCTACAAAACGGTCTTCGGTATTTTCAACATCAAATGATTCTACAAGAGGTTTAAACTGGAAGTATCCTCCGTTTGCACCTCTCCAATTTAAAGAGACAGCTGCATTCCACTTACGAATTCTAACTCTATTAAAATCTAAATCATTAACATCTTTATCATACTCCGTTTCATTACCAAACCCAAAGAAATTTTCAGCAAAATTTGGACTCGTATACAAACCTTCTATTCCAAAATTCCAGTGCTTGAAAATATTAGAAAACTCTCCTTTATACGAAACATCAAAACCCGATGTGCTTGTATAATAAGCGGCATTAATACTATGCTTATAGGTAAATGGATTTCTTTGTAAACCATAAAAGGTATGATTACTTAGTACACCCACCTTAAGACCATCATCTGGATTAACCGCAATTATGGGCAAGAGTTGATCAAAACTATATTTTACTTTCTTGTGATCATAGTTGTTGATACTATAATCATCTACAAGCCATTTTTTAGATTTTTTATTGACGATGGTATTTTCCTTACTCTTATAATCGTATATTTTTACTTTCTTGGTGTTTTTAAAGTCATAGGTATCATTCTTCTTACCTCCAATTATTTTTATATTCACAAGGTGATCTCCTTCGCCTTCTACGACAAATGTGTCACTACCATCAAGACCATATATCCATATTTCTTTAGTAACATCTCTGGAAAAAGTACGGTTTAGAATTCCTAAATCTTTACGGTCTATTCTTATGTTTGTCTGACCATTTGGTAGCCTAGTAATTTTAAAATCGTCTGATTTTTGTGTTCCAGTGACTACCTCAAATTTATTTAAATACAAATAATATGCATTGGCAATTTTTAGAAGATTTTCACGTCTTCCTTTTAGCTTTTCTTTTATATCTTCTATTGTAGCCCCTTTAATTTCTGCCGGGATATTTTCAAAAGCCTTTTCTATATCAGCATCAGAAAGCCCTTCTTGAATTGCTTTTGCCTGTTTTTCCCACTCTTTCCAACCAGAAGCATTGATCAATGTTAGATCTAAATGGTAAGGAGATGACGCAAACCATTTTACGCTTCTTAAATCATCATCATAGGTTTGCATTTTACGCAAACCTGGTATTGCTCTAGTTAAAAAACTTATAAGCGCACCGTCATACTTTGAAAAAGCTTGATCCCGATCTCTTGGAATAGGCTTACAGTATTCTGTACCATCTTCATTTTTAAAAAGTGCCCAACGCCATTGATCTTCATGTCTGTCCCAATCTCCTAAAAGCATATCAAAAAGACGGGCTTTAATATAAGAAGGTTCATCTACAACAGATTTACCAGATTTATTAATCTCTTGTAAGACATCAGCAGTGCTTAAAATTTTAACGGGTGTACCAAAAGATTCTGACGCTAATTGGGTATCTCCTACATGCTCTTCTATCATATACAATTCATCACCAAAATCATCATTAAACTCTGCTAATCTTTTTTGCTTAGGAATGTAATAAATCTCTGGGTTGGTATGAAAAACCCCTACAGCATCTGATAAGCCCCCAATAGCAAAAGGAGTGTATGGATGCGAAGTGGTATAAAAATCTGAAAGAAATTTATCTACAACGGTACCATCTAAAGCATCACCAATATACGTGTCTTGAAAAGCATTGGCTTGTAAAAATTTAGTGGTACTCTTTTTTAAAGCCCGCATTACAAACTGTTGTCCGTTTTTATCTTCTAATCTAAGTGATTTTGATTGTTGTCCACCTCCACGTTTCACAGGTGTTAATCCACCTTTTAACGTATCTAAAAGAACCACAGGAACATGTACTTCTTTCCCGTAATATTCTCTATAATGATCTCCCCAAAGTGCTTTATACACACCACTCTTAGTTGTTTCTTCCTTGGTATACACTGCAGCAGATTTTTTAGAAGGAAAATTACTTTTGGTTGCATATGCCTCCGTCTCTTCTTCCAAACCACCTTTTAAAATAGTAGATGTAAAAACTTGTTTTGAAACTCCGTTTTCAAGTGTAAAAAAATGTACGACAACTTTTCCGTTCACTCCAATATCTAAACGTGCGTAGCCATTTTTTGCTAGTGCAAACTGCCCATTATCTTCTTTTCTTACCGCTTCTAAATCCCCCGCCGCTCCACTAATAATTTGAGGAACTGCAGCATTAAGGTATTGTAGGTTTTTACCATGGCCAGAAAGAAAAATAACATCATCTGCTCCTCTAGCTATAGTTTTAAGCCTTTGTCTTAAACTTCTATATTGTGCGTTCTGAAAATCATTAACATCAAAACCACCTATATTCGCCCATAAGCCTTGTCTTGTATTGGTTTCTATAGGATGGTGCATCGCTATAAGAATAATTTTCCCTTGTGCTTTTTTAATTCTGTTTTCGAATTCTAAAAAGAATAAATTTCTATTCTTAATTTCAGCATCTTCATTGATATATACATTCTGATTCCAATCTTCTAAATACCATTGAGAGTCTACGGTAATTAAAACCACATTTTCAGAAATGTCATAAGCATCTATAGGCTCATCATTATCAGGATAAAATTTAGCTTTACTATTTTTATTGATATGCTTTTCAATATCCTTTAAACGCTTGTAGCCTTCTTTTGACCATTCTTGATTGCCACCTATAAATATGGCTTCTTTCTTAAAATCATTTATAATTAAGAGTTGCTCATTAAGTGAGGCTTCATAATTTTCTTTAGGAGCTTCGTTACCCAATAAAAGAAGCATAGGGTTTTCTGCAGCTTTTGCCGCTAGCGCTATTTGAGTAAGGACATGTGTATTTGTTACATCTGAAGTGTTCCCTGTCATGTAAATAGTTTTTTCAATTTCTTGTGAAAAAACTAAACTGGAACTTAGTATCGCAGTTAGCGATAACAAAAGGTTGCGTATTTTAAAAGTTTTCATTTTTGAACCGTTGGTTATTAATTTAATATTTTTTAAGCTGAATAATTTTAAGCGTAATTAAAAGTGAAAAAATTGCAAAAGACAAATAACACATAGGGATACCCCCATCTGTTTTAGGGCACTCACTATGTCCTAAATATTGCATCACCGAAGCGATTATTGCAATTACAAAAGCTAAGCCTGTAAAAAGGAAATACAACACATTCCATTTCTTTTTTAAATGCGCTACAAGAGGAACTAAAAAACAAAACAAGACAATAATACATGCTGGTACCATTCCTATTTTAGGACAGCCATTTCCTGTTTGCACTTCTTCTAGAACAAGCCCTCCGACTCCTATAGTTCCTATAATAAGTAACAATAGAATTAGGCTATAACTATTAATCTTCATTACGCAATTGACAGGTTGGGCACTCTAAACCATTAACCGTACTTTTTAATCGTATACCACTTAAATTTGTGACTATAAAATCTTGGATAAAAGCGTGCTTACGTTCTTTATTATTAACCTCTATTTGAATGTCCTTATATTTTTCGCGAATAACATTCCCATATTCTTGGTCTCCCCAACAATTAGGACATACTGATGCTGGAGTTTCATCAAACGCATCTGGTCTTTTATTGAAAAGTGATTTTAAAAGAGTTTTCATACTATTGATTTATAGTATCTTTTAGCATCATTTTCAGTACTAGCAATTTTTCTTTTTCAACATCTACAATGGTATTTACCTTAGGATTCAGAAGCTCATCTACCTTACCATTAGAATATTGGATTGTAATTTTATTCACCGTAGTTTCATCTCCTAATCCAAAATTTAATAACGCAGTTTGATCACTAGCAAGACCTTCTCCAGTAACCAACCAATCTGTTAGTTTTTTCGTTGGCGTTTCTACAGTGACTTTTGCCCCCATACTTGCTGCATTTTCTACTAAATTAATTTGAATATGATTATTTGACCCACCTTCGTTAAGATAAGCAAAAGCTGGTCCATCTATATTGGTCCAAATTAAATCTAGATACCCATCCTTATTAAAATCACTTACTAAAGCGGTAATCCCATAAAAAGGATTTTCAACACCACTTTCCTTTTCTGTAGGAACAAAAGTGTGATCTTCTTTCTGTACTAAAAATCTTCCTGGTAGTTTAAACAGTTTACTAAATGGAAAATCAACATAATTTTCTGCTACAATTAAATCTTGAAGTCCGTCATTATTCATATCTGCAAAAGTGCATCCCCATGAAAATTCATAATCAGCAATTTTGGCATCCTCTGCAGCATCTGTAAACTTAAAATTACCTTCATTTTTAAAAAGAATCCACTTATCTGTGTATAACTCTTTATTTTTAATATCACCACTTGCCATAAAGTCTGGTGCTGTAGTACCTACATTAGAAAACATAAAATCTACAAGACCATCATTATTATAATCCCCGACAGCCAAGCCCATAGGATAGGCAAATTTCTTTGTTAAAGGATTCTCCTTCATGGTGAAGGTTAAATCTCCATTATTCTTGTACGTTCTAGCCTCTCCGGTATCATGAACTACCACCAAGTCTAACCAAGAATCATTATCTATGTCTACAAAAACACCTTGAAATGTATTGTGTATATATTCTAATCCTGCTTGCTTGGTGATACTAACAAATGTATTATCTCCATTGTTTAACAATAACTCACTCGTAGCACCATAGTCATAACGTTCAAAAATATTCTGGCCTTCCATTAATTCTTTTTTAAGGTAGGTAGACAAGAAAATATCTAAATCGCCATCTTTATCTATATCGCCAACTGTAATCCCAGCAGGTGTAGATTTTTTATTGATTGGTGTTTCAATCTTCTGAATGGTAAAAACACCGTCTGTATTATAATAAATATACAGACCATCTTCACGACCTAGTACTAAATCTGAAAATCCGTTATTATCCATATCGGCAGATATAGCTCCTAAGGTGGTCGTTGTATTTCCTTTTTTAGCCAAACCAACTTCTTCAGAAATTAAAACAAATGCATGATCTCTATAGGCATAGATAGCATCTTCTTGATCCATTCCGCCACCAAAGAATACTTCATCAATATTATCATTATCAATATCAATAAGTGCAGATGGTGCTATAGGCAACGATTTATCACCCCTATATTTATGGGTGAAATCTAGAGGAATACTCGTAAATTTTGGAATCTTCTCTGTGGCAATACTAACATCGTACTTGTCAGAAACGGAATCTTTCCAGAAACGAAAAAGGACGATCCCTATCATTAATACTAAAGCGATGCCTAGTACTTTTAAAATCTTTTTAATCATGATGTAATGGTTTTATAAAATTGTTTAGTTGATATATGGATAGGCTAAAAAGTATGAAATGAGTGATATTCATTAAAATAGGTAAGGTATGCTGCCCAATAGATGGTATTGCTAGACCACTAAGCGCTATGGCTATTAAAATTGTTATCGGATTAAAAAAGGCCATCCATTTTTTATAGTAGGTGCCTCCTTTTAAAATAGCACTCACAAAAGTGATGGATAATAGGGCAATTACTACGCGTAATGCCTGTACCAATAGCTCTGCATGATTGGTATAATGCGCTATTAGGTTTTTATAAACTTCTGGATCTATAGCCTCTTTTAAGTGCACAATATTCCCTATTGTTGCTCTGGAACCAATCCAAATACCACCTACTGCAAAGGCAATAAAACCTAAACCAAGCGTAAGTCTAGCGAGTGTTTCACTACCAGACCTTAACATTAAATAAATATGAATATAACCTGCAAAATAGAATGGAAGTCCTATGACTGCTAAAAAATGGCCAAGCGTCATGTGCTCTAGGCTTACAAACGCAAAAAATTCAAAGTCTTTTGCATGTCCTAAAATATTGGGAGAATAATGTAGTAGGTACTCTCCTGCCCCCACTAATAAGGCTCCTAATAACCCTAGGTATCCTAAGATTTTAATTGTCGTATTGGTATTCATAAATGATTTGGTCTAGTTGATTGCTTTAATCGCTTATTTAATTTTCAGGTATATTTTGATGTAGGATTGAAATGTATTTTGAATCATAAAATATCTTTTCCTCTTTACGCAAAGTGCTTAACACATTATTTACTGTTTGTCGTGAGGTATTGGTCAGGTTCGCAATATCTTTATGAGATAGTAGGTTTTTAGCTTCAATTTTATGCTCCTTAACTACTCCAAATTCTTCGATGTATGATTGAATAAAATCTTCTATTCTTGTTTTACTGTCTTTAAATAAAAGATGCTCTAATCTGTTTTCTAATTTTTGAATTCGCAATCCGTAAATTTTAAGAATTCTATTTTTTAATGAACTATGCTTTTCTATAAGTCCTTCCATCGTATCAGATTCTATATAGCAAATGATAGAATCCTCAAGCGTTTGCGCCATTTCTTTTGAAGCCGCTTCAAGATTAAATAAAGAAAGTTCTCCAAAAATATTACCATTTTTAACAATGTACTTTGTTGTATTATTAGTGGTGTCCATGATTTTAACTGCGCCTTTTTTTAAAAAGAAAACACACTTCTTATTGCGAGTACCAATTTGTATGGTTTGCCCCTTATCAATATTTTCCATCTCTAACAAATCGCACATTTCCATCATTGCAGACATCCCTAATTTTTTAAAAAGATTAAAATCTTGTAGAAACCAATATGTCGTAAGTGTTTTCAATAGTTGCTGATTTTAAGCTAATTATAAAACTAAGATTAATTATCCTCACTGGAACCTAAAGTATTTTCAGATGTTACTTCAGGCGACACTTCGAACCCATTTACCCGAATAAGAGATTACGATATTGGACGTAACAAACCATCAGGAATTACATTTTGTAATTATTTAAGTATTTGAAACCATGGAATCACGGCAATTTTAGGACCTAAAAAATAACAAAAAACAGGTGTAGCACTTAAAGTGCATATTGCAGAAGAAAGAAGACGAGAACTTGCGTTAGAGAGCCATGGCATCTATGATTACAATAGAACTGATGCCGCTTAACAGGTCATATTAACACCGGAGTAAATGTTGGAAAGTTAAATTATCACGCAAGTGAAATTGAAGCTTCAAGAATGGAGCAAACTTTAGGTTATTGATCTCAATTTTTGGTTCATAATGAAAACCGCAGAGCTATACTCCATTATTTTTATTATACCTTAAAGCATGGTTTATTAGAATAAATTTAAGGCAACGTATGCTGTTTTTATAGTTGATATTTTAGCATCATGCGAGGTCCATGCAAAATACATTTTGTCACCCACTCTTTCCATTTGAGGAAACCCAGTGTTTCGAGAGTCGCCCAATACACTTATAGAAATTGGCGTAGATTGCATCCCATCTTTAGTTACTTTCATTGCTTTTAAGTAGGTTGTTTTCGCAATTGTTTCCATCCAACTTACTATAGCAGTATCAGGGTTTAGCATTTCAACATCTACCCTGCCCAAAGTTTCCTTATTGCTTATTAAAATAGGCTCTAAAAAATCTTCGCCTCCGTTTTCAGAAAAAATTAATTGCACTTTTGGCTCCCCATTTACAGCTGTAAACCAAGCAACTACTATGTCATTATCTATAGTATCTACTTTAGGGCCGTTCACAGGACAGCCATTTATTTCCCATCCATCCTTATGAATAAATTTAGGAGTCGTCCATTTTCCATCTACGCGTCTTGTAATGGCAATATCTCTAATCTCCTCATCAGTACGGTCTCTGTATAAAACAATAGGGCCATTAGCCGTAATTGCCGCAGTAGTTTGGCAACAGCTGCAGGTTTTAGGATCTAAAAGCACCTCTTCGCTAACGATACCTTCTGAAGAAACCTTAGCAGCTCTAAGAGCCATAGTACCTCCATGACCCGCATGCGCATCAGCTGTATCAGACATTGTATTTCTCCCATCTAGCCAAGTGATAAAAAATGAATCCTCTTGATAAGGTAAAGCCGTAACAAAACCATGTTCTGTTTTTGTACCATCTGTATGTAATACCTTCTGTGTTTGCCATTTTGAGACATCCTGCGGCAAAACATTTAATTTGATATCATATGCGAAAGTTTCTTTGGAAGATTTTTTAAGGTAATGCGCAAGTAGGTTTCCATTATTCTCCGTAATTGTTGGATAATCTGCCCAATTTACAAACCAATCTTTACCTGTTATAATTTCCTTAGGCTGCTCCCATTTGCCATCTTTTAAATAGGAGTAATTAAGTTGCGTTACAGAATCATTGATCCTTTTTACCCAAGAGAGTATGGTTTGTTCCGTATTTGAAAACAAATGCGGTAATGATGTTTCTGTTCCTCCAGGAAATGCCAAAGGGTGTACCACCACAACATTTTTTTCTGAGGATGTTTGCTCTTTCTTTTTAGACGTGCATGAAACAAATAACGCTAGTACTATGGTTGCTGTTAGGAAGTGTATAAGCTTCATTTAGTTGAAATTTTTTAGTTTCTTAATCATTTCGGATGAATCCCACTCAGCTGCTCCCCTAATTACGGTGACTTCCTTTCCTTGCTCGTTGTAAATGAATGTGGCTGGTAATGCATAAATTTTTAATTGCGATAGCGTACCGGTATAGCGTATAAAATTAAGTTTAACATTCGTTTGAACTTTAAAATTATTTATGGTTTCGACAGACTCATCGGTAGCTAAAAGAAAGACATAGTTGTCTTCTTTCAATAATGCCATGGCGCGCTCTAAAGAGGGCATTTCCTCAATACAAGGCCTACACCATGTTGCCCAAAAATTCAGTAAAATTTTCTTGCCTTTATAATCATTTAAAGAAATAGGATTACCCTCTAAATCGACGAATAAACTAGAAGCAGTGGTAACAACATTAATCTCATTTACCGAATCAATAGGTTTTTTTTCTATTTGATTGCATGAAATTGAACAGGCTAAAAGTAAAATTGTGATTCCTAAATGTCTTCTCATATGCTATTAATGCCTCCCCAAACAAAAATAACAAATTAAACCCATGAAGCACCAGGATGCACGAAAAGTGCTACTTTGATTTGGTATTTAGAAGATGTTAGGGTGAATATTCTATCTTGTGGTACCCTTAAAAGCGATTCAGAATGAAGGTGACTCGTAATTTATCATCTAAATCCATGGCAAATCTGGAAACGGGTTGCCCTTCTCTTAGCGGAAATACCAGCTCTCCTTCAAAGGGCCTATGAAGCTCATTGAGGAATTTCATATCCTATGTTGTGGCTGCAAAGTTGGCACTGATCTTTACATCTATTTTTAGACTTGTAAGTTTCAGCCAGCTTGAATCTTTCAAGGTAATTTCAAGTAAATAAGTTGGGAACCTACGGATAGAAATATGATGAAAATTAACTCTTTCATGGTTGGTCTATGGTAAAACTGCTAATAAACCATGGCAGGTACAACACATAATGAATTAGGTATTATTTTCAGTGAGTCAATCAGGCTTTTCTTCATATCGACGCGTAGCTTTCTTCAATTTTTGATGGATTCTTTTCCTAACCCGTTCTGGTTGTAAAATCTCAATAGCATCCCCAAACCCAAGTATCAAACGCTCTAATTCAAAATTGATTTTTACTTTGATATTGATTTCAATGCTACCATCTCCATTTTCTTTCTCAATTATTTGAGAATGATGCATGGGTTTTGTAATTACGTAAGGAGCATTATATCTATCAACCCATAACTTAATATTTGAAGCTCGCTCTCCTTGATTTACCGTTACACCAACAACATCCTTGTAAAAGGTATCTGCATCAAATTCAAAGTCTGTATAAGAAGTTGCAAAATCATAATCAATCGAAATAATTCGGTCTAAAGCCAAATTAACAACTCCTTTATTTTTATTCCCCATTCCTACTAAGAACCATCGATTATTGAACTCTTTCAATAAACAGGGATGAAAGGTAATTGTGTTCGCCTCTATAGCTTTGAACGACTTATACTCTAATTTCAAAACCACCTTTTTCTGAATGGCTTGATACAATTCATCTAACCAATGGAGTCCCTTTAGGTTTTCATTTTTATCCAGATGAATAATTGAAGATTGGTGGGTTTTCTCAGTATATACTTTATCCTCCAATCGCTGAATAATTCCACCTATTTCAGAAAACAACGAAAAGTCTTTAAACTGCTTTAGCATTTCTACCGTTTCAGAAAGTACATTCATATCATTTTCCGTAATCGGAATATCTGTAATGGAATAACCTTCTTCTTCGTACTTATAATACTTCTTATCGTAAACAGAAATAGGTGCGTTGTATCCTAATTTATCACTTCGCATTAACTGAATATCCAATTGAACCGTTCGCTTGCTAACATTTACTTCTCGACCTTCATATTCATATAAGGCATCTGAGCAGGCTTCAATTAAATCATCTAAAGTCCATTGACGGTAGTTATTCTGCAAACATTTATCAATAGATTTATACCGGATAAGGGCGTTTTTATTGAGAGCCATTTAGGAGTATTTTTAATGAAAATACTAAATCAATCTTTACTACGCAAAATAATTGCGTAGTAAACTGTCATATTTGTATCATAATATTAGAAATGATGATACACAAACTTAAAAATCTTGCAACCGACAAAAAGGTTAACATACTTTTTGCCTGCGAATCTGGAAGCAGAGCTTGGGGCTTTGCTTCTCCTGATAGCGATTACGATGTTCGATTTGTATACACCCATCCTCTAGAATGGTATCTATCCGTTTCAGAAAAAAGGGATACTATCGATTTAATGGAAGGCGACTTTGATGCAGTTGGTTGGGAACTCAGAAAGAAGCTACGCTTGCTTAAAAAGTCAAACGTACCAGCGCTAGAGCATTTATTTTCACCTATAACTTATATTGAAGAAAATGCATCTATTAAGGAACTTAGAAAAATCGCTGAAGATTGCTTTTCTCCTGTAGCTTGTATGTATCACTATTTAAGTATGAGTAAAAAATATGAAGAAAAGCTATCTGCTGAAACTGTAAAACTAAAGAGTTTGTTTTATGCATTGCGAACAGCTTTGGCGGGCAAGTGGATACTGGAGAACAATACAATGCCTCCAGTTGTTTTTGATAAAATGCTATCTCTTGTCAAAAGGGATGAGGCTGACGAAATAAGAAACTTAATGACTATAAAATCAGAGAATAACGAAAGTTATTTACATTCGAGAAATGAGAAAGTCATAAATCTTATAACAGGTGTTTTAGATGTTAACGAAAAGTTTGCAAAATCTCTTTCTGGGGGAAAACCTGATACTGATAGAATTGATAGTTTTTTATACAACACCTTGACCAAATGAAAACAATAGAAGAACTAAAAGCTTCAGGGAATATAATATTTGAATGCATTAGCGGTAGTAGAGCATACGGACTCGCTACTGCTTCTTCTGATACCGATATTCGTGGAGTTTTTGTACTACCAAAAGAAAAGTATTATTCACTAGAATATGTGGGTCAAATAAATAATGAGACGAACGATATTGTTTATTATGAACTTAAAAAGTTCATAGAACTTCTTTCGAAAAACAATCCTAATATTCTTGAATTGTTAAGTGTGCCTGAAGAATGCATACTTTCAAAGCATCCGCTATTCGATAAAGTCAAGTCTGAGTACTTTCTTTCAAAATTATGCAAAGACACCTTTGCGAATTATGCTTTTACCCAAATAAAAAAAGCAAGAGGATTGAAAAAAAAAATAGTAAATCCTATTGAAAAAGAACGAAAATCTGTTACTGACTTTTGTTTTGTTCGAAAAGAAAAGCGCGCTGCTCCTTTAAACACTTTTTTAGAAAATGAAGGTTTCGAAGTGGCCCATTGTGGATTGGCAAAAATAAGTCAAATGAAAGATTGTTACAATCTCTTCTACAATCCTTCTATGAAGTATAGTGGCGTTGCCAGAGAAAATGCGAATGAAGTCTGCCTTAGTTCTATTCCAAAATCAGAAGTACCAGCAGCTATTTTATATTTCAATCTAGATGGGTATTCATCCTATTGTAAAAAGTATAAGGAGTATTGGTCTTGGGTAGAAAAGAGAAATGATGAACGTTATAAGAGTAACATTTCGCATGAAAAGAACTACGATGCTAAAAACATGATGCATACTTTTCGTCTTTTACATATGGCTAAAGAAATAGGAGTTGATAATAAAATCATGGTGAAAAGACCAGATCGCGACTTCCTACTAGATGTAAAGAATGCTGAATTCGAATATGAAGAATTGGTTGAAAGAGCAGAAAAACTAAGAACTGAACTAGAAGTTATTTATGAAAAATCTAGTTTGATGGAAAGGCCTGATTTGGATAGGGTTAATAAAATATTAGCTAGCATTAGAGAAGAATATTATAACCTATAGAAATTATGTCAAAAGAAATTTTCCTGAAAGGTTATACTGAAAAAGTGAATAAAAATTACAGTTCATTGGAATACTATTTTAATGATGACCTGATTTTTTTGTCCGCTTTAAACATAGCTAAATATGAAATCATCAATTGCTTAATGATAGAACAATATAACGCCTCGATAACTTTAACTAATCACATGGTTGAAAGAATGTTGAAACTTGCACTTATAGAAAAAATAACTAATGGTTTGAAAATTTCTGAGAAAGACATTAAAGAGCTAGAAAAAACACTTTCCGAAGCCTCAAATCTTTATGATGCCGAAGTAATGTCTCAATCAATAAAACTTGTGTTTGAAGAGGGCCTTATCTCGGAGGAAGAAAAAAGTTATTTGGACAAAGTTATTCGAGATAATATAAGAAATGGTTTTTCACATGCTGAAATGGAAAAGATTAACAAAGGAAAAGTGGATCAAATTGAAATGTACTCATTTAAATTTACCGAGGTACAAAAATCCCTTAACGAAGGTAGCCCAATTCCAAAAAAGCAAATCAAAGTTTCAACAAAAGCGCCTTTTTTACAATCTGAAATTCAAAAGATGAAAGCGGAAGAAATTGCATTTCCATATTTCAAAAGTATCTATACGATTGCCAAAAACATTGACCGTAGGCTTGACACTAAGAAAGAATACTACGAATAAAATTTACTACGCAAAATGACTGCGCACATGGAGCTGACATTTGTTTCAGAATCATAAAGGAGACCCGTTAAACAGTCTTCTTGTAGCGCTCCGCCGGACGAATGGAATCGGCGGAGCTAATTAAAAGAAATTATGGAAAATACAGTAAACATCACAGGAAAAGAGTTAATCGATTTAGGTTTTCGTTCAGGGAAATGGTTTCCAGAAGCCATCGAATATATAAACACGAACCAATTAGAAGGAGAAGCTATGCTCGAGTTCTTAGAGCAATACCGCTTACCTCCTATGGTGAACTTACATGCAACTGCTGCTGAATTCGTTATAAACATCAAAGCAGAAAACGAATTGGAAGAAACCAATGTTAACTCCGTGGTAGAATCTATGAAGGTTTTGATGCGTACACCTACTGCAGTCAATGGTGCTGTTATGCCAGATGCTTGTCCGACTGGTCCTTCAGGAACAATTCCTGTTGGGGGTGTGGTAGTGGCAAAAAACGCCATACATCCAGGTATGCATAGTGCAGATATTTGTTGTTCTGTAATGTTGACTGATTTTGGAAAAACTGACCCAAAACTAGTTTTGGATGCTGCACATTCAATAACGCATTTCGGTCCTGGTGGAAGACCACGTGGAAAACAATTTCAGTTGACTGAAGAACTATTAGCCGAGTTCAAAGCCAACAAATTATTGAATGCTGATAAAGACATAAGTCTCGCGAGAGAACACTTGGGCACACAGGGTGATGGCAATCACTTCTTGTTTGTGGGTATTTCAGAAAAAACGGGTAATACTATGATGATTACGCATCATGGCTCAAGAGCGCCTGGTGCCAGATTATATAAAAAAGGGATGCATATAGCTGAGCGATTCAGAAAAGATTTATGCCCTGCCGCCTTAAAGCAAAATGCGTGGATTCCTTTTGAAACCGAAGAAGGACAGTTGTATTGGAACGCTTTACAAACTATCAGAAAATGGACAAAGTTAAACCACGAATGTATTCATAATGCCACTTTAGAAGTTTTCAAGATGGAAGCTCAAGACCGTTACTGGAATGAGCATAACTTTGTTTTCAAAGATGGAGATTTGTTCTATCATGCTAAAGGCGCAACTCCTTTGGATGCGAAGTTTATGCCTGATATTACTGGGCCTAGATTGATTCCTTTGAATATGGCTGAACCCGTTTTAATTGTCGAGGGTAAAACAACCGCGAACAATTTAGGTTTTGCTCCTCATGGTGCTGGTAGAAATATGAGCCGTACGCAACACAAAAGGAACAACGCCGATTTCACAAAAGAAGCCTTGTTTGAAATAGAAACAAAAGGCTTAGATGTACGTTTCTTTTCTAAAGAAATCGATATTTCTGAATTGCCTAGTGCTTATAAAAATGCACAAACCGTTCGTTCTCAAATGGAAGAATATGGTTTAGGAGAGGTCATTGATGAAGTAATACCTTATGGTTGCATTATGGCAGGAGATTTTCAAGTTAATGCGCCTTGGAGGAAAAAGCGAAGGGAAAGAGATAATAAAAAAGAATAATTTAGGTATCAAAAAACTACATGCTATTTCTGGAGCCAAGTGTTTAAATGTGGTCATGAGCATATTCAAATCAAAATATCAGATATAAAATTTATAAAATCTGATTCTGACTATAGAAAAAACATACCTAAGCAAAGAAACTCAATGGTATTGATTAGATACATTAGACCCTACTCAATTTTTCCGGATCCATAGATCTTGTTTAATTCACGTAAAATATTTGAAAAAAGTGTCTAACAATACCATTTATATGACCGATATTAACTTGCCTTTAGCTAGGGCATATAAAAAGGATTTTATGATGAAATATTTAAGCTGACTTTCATTATTACCTCAATCAAACCAGATTGAGGTAAAAATGAAGTTGACATATCAACAAAAAAGCTTCAAAAGTCAAAAACTCTTGAAGCTTTGTAAAATATGGTGGAGAATACCGGAGTCGAACCGGTGACCTCTTGCCTGCCAGGCAAGCGCTCTAGCCAGCTGAGCTAATCCCCCGAAATAGACCCTCCAAAGAACGTCTATTTTATTTGTGAATCAAAGTGAAAAATTAATCTTTCTTAACGCTTAGAACTAAAACAGGAACTGAAGAGTTAAATTCTTTTTTGGAAATGGTATTCTTTTCCCATAAAGTTTTAAAGAACCCTCTTTTGCGTCTAAATACACATAATAAATCTGGATGTTGTGCTTGAAAATGTTCTAAAACTCCTAAATAAGTTGTCGCATTTTCTGTTAACGTAAGTTGTGAACTTATGTCCATCAAAGCCGTATTTATTTTTAAATCGGCATCCGTATACCCCGGTGTTTTTACCAATAAAAGATTAACGACAGAACCAAATTTCTTTTTAATTTGTATTAATGGCACCAAAATTCTATTACGCTTTAAAACACCTGATTTAAATGCTGTAAGTATAGTTACATAGGGTTTAAAAACACTTCCTTTAGGGACTACTAAACATGGAATATTGGTTTGCTTTACAATTTTACCGGACGTATTCCCTAAATATAAGCCTTCTTTGATATCATTACTTTTTGGAGAAATAATCATTAAATCAATCCCTAATTCCTTATCAATATCTTTTACGCCACTGACAATGTCTCCATTGTACGTTGCAATCTTAATAACAATATTCTTAGCATCTACCTTTGCAATAATTTCTTTTAAACGTTCGATACTGTTTTCTGTAATTTTCCCAGAAATATTACTCAACGTACCCGCATTTCCAGAGATACTGAACACCTCCATGACATAAATTTCAGATGAAAATTGTACAGCAAAATCTACTGCATATTGTAAAGTTTCATGAGATTCTGGTGAGGTACCAATCGGAACTAAGATATTTTTCATGTGTTGAAATTATTTGGTTTAGTAGTCTGTATTTTTTTATTTTAAAAAAAGTAAATGCTGTACGTTGATTTCAAAAATGCACTATGCTTTTATTTTATATCTTTTAAATTTACAAATAATTAAGAAATATATTAAAAAATGCGCCGCGCAAAGATATTAGAAATTCCCGATATTCTTAAAATTACTAAAGCCTGTGCTTTAAAAATGTCTGAAAATGGAATTCACCAATGGAATGAACATTATCCATCAAAAGATGCTTTTGAAAACGACATAAAGCGAAATGAATTGTATGTCTTAGAAGAAAATTCTAAAATTATAGGTACAATAGTGATTTCCACACATATGGATGAGGAATACAAACCTATTACATGGCTCACTAAAAATGATAATAACTGCTACATACACAGACTGTCTGTACATCCTGCATCTCAAGGGAAAGGATTCGCCCAAAGAATGATGGCCTTTGCCGAAAATTACGCCAAGAAACAAAACTATACCTCTGTAAGATTAGATACCTTTAGCCAAAATAAGAGAAATCAGAAATTTTATGAAACTAGAGGATACCAGAAATTAGGTGAGATCTACTTTCCAAAACAAAGTATACATCCCTTTTATTGTTATGAACTCACGTTATAAGACCTCTTTTAATTGAAGAATACCATTACCTTTAAAGACATTAATAAACTAGCAATTCCAGCCACTATCGCTGGGATAGCTGAGCCTTTACTTTCCATTACAGATACCGCTATTGTGGGTAATATTGAAGTAGACGGAATAGAATCTCTGGCGGCCGCCGGTATTGTAGGTTCTTTTTTATCCATGTTAATTTGGGTTTTAGGACAAACCAGAAGTGCCATTTCTGCCATAATTTCACAATATTTAGGGGCAGGAAAATCTGAAGAAATAAAATCATTACCCGCACAAGCCATCTATTTAAACATTGGATTGAGTATTTTAATTCTACTTTCTACTATTTTTATTATAGATGATATCTTTAGATTTTTAAACGCTACTGGTAAAATTTTAGACTATTGTATTTCCTACTATTCCATTCGCGTTTGGGGTTTTCCCCTAACCTTATTCACCTTTGCTGTAATGGGTATTTTTAGAGGGTTACAGAATACCTTTTACCCAATGCTAATTGCTATTGTTGGTGCGGTACTTAACGTAATTTTAGATTATATCTTTGTTTACGGAATTACTGACGTTTTAGAACCAATGTATTTAGAGGGCGCAGCATGGGCAAGCTTAATTGCACAAGGGGTTATGGCTATAATGGCATTTATACTACTAATCACAAAGACAAATATTAACCTGAAGCCACAGCTCCCTTTGCATCCAGAACTAGGCCGACTTGTAGTGATGAGTTTAAATTTATTTGTCCGAGCACTTGCCCTCAATGTTGCACTGATATTGGCCGTAAGAGAAGCAACAGCTCTTGGTAACAACTTTATTGGCGCCCACACTATTGCAATAAATCTTTGGCTTTTTTCTGCTTTTTTTATTGATGGATATGCTGCAGCCGGTAATATTATGGGAGGAAAACTCTTAGGAAGCAAAGATTATGATGGCCTCTTTCTACTCGCTAAAAAAATTATGATATATGGCGTTTTAGTGAGCTTATTTTTGATGACTTTAGGGTTTATTTTTTACAAACCCATCGGAACTTTTTTCTCTAATGACTTTCCCGTACTCCATGCTTTTTATGGTGTCTTTTTTATTGTAATTCTAGGGCAACCCATAAATAGTATCGCATTTATTTTTGACGGATTATTTAAGGGATTAGGTGAAATGAAATACTTAAGAAATACGTTGTTAGTAGCCACCTTCTTGGGGTTTATTCCCGCTTTATTCATCGGGAAGTATTTTGAGCTTCAATTACAAGGTATTTGGATTGCATTTACCATTTGGATGTTCATTCGCGGTGGTGCATTGGTTATAGAGTTTAAAAGAAAATTTATGCCCCTTAGAACGCTCCATTAAAAACCAACCTATCTTATTTTTTAAGTACTTTTGATGTAAAATACAAAATATGGCTACTTCAAGACCCAACGGAAGTCTTTATACACACATAGAAAACAAGGTGGCTACCCTAGAATTTGGTCATCCGGCGAGTAATTCATTTGTAAGTGATTTATTAGATCGTTTGGCTAAAGAATTTACCAAGCTTTCAGACGATAAGAATATTAATGTCATCATCCTAAAATCGGAAGGCGATCGTGCATTTTGTGCTGGTGCTTCTTTTGATGAATTGGTCGCTGTATCTACTTTAGAAGAGGGTAAAATTTTCTTTAGTGGCTTTGCAAATGTTATTAACGCGATGCGTACCTGTAGCAAAATTATTGTAGGTCGTATTCAAGGAAAAACTGTTGGCGGAGGTGTTGGCTTAGCTGCTGCCTGTGATATTGTTTATGCTACAGAAAGTGCCTCTATTCGTTTGTCTGAACTTACTATTGGTATTGCTCCTTTTGTTATTGCTCCCGCTGTAGAACGGAAAATGGGCACTGCTGCTTTATCTGAGCTTTCATTGCGTCCCACAGAATGGAAAACAGCCTATTGGGCTCAAGAAAAAGGCTTATTCGCTAAGGTATATGAATCTATTTCTGAGCTAGATAAAGAATTAGAATTTTATACCAACAGCCTATCACAATACAATCCTCAAGCGCTAGAAGATTGGAAAAATGTACTTTGGGAAAATACAGATCATTGGGATGTTTTATTACCACAAAGAGCTGCCATCACAGGAAAATTGGCCTTATCTGAATTCACAAAAAACACTTTAGAAAAATTTAAAAAGTAATAACTCTAAAGTTTTATCGTTCTACTTTTTTATTATCATTATCATTTTTATCATGGAAATACTTAAATTTTTAACGGGCAGTACATTTTTCGCCCTATTATTATTGATCGTTGGTGCCGTTTATTTCTTCAACAAATACAGAAACAATAAAAAATATAAAAGAAAATAAACGCCCAGAGTACACTATCCTGTTTAAAACCAACAGTTGTTTATGGCTTTCAAAAAGCACCGCTACAGTAGTTCTGGTTAATTTCTAGCTACATGCCTTTTTGCTCTGATTCTTTATTTTAAAGGTGTTTTTTAAAATTACTCCACATAAATCAATACTTTTGCAGCCTATTTAAACATTTTGTTTAAGCTATCTTTATGAGTAATATCAGAATCACCAAGCAATTTAATTTTGAAACCGGTCATGCCTTATACGGTTATGATGGTAAATGTAGAAATGTACACGGGCATAGTTACAAACTTTCTGTGACGGTGATTGGCAGGCCTATTACGGATACATCGCATGTAAAATTAGGAATGGTCATAGATTTTGGTGATTTAAAAAAGATTGTCAAAGAAGAAATAGTAGACCAGTTTGATCATGCTACAGTATTTAATAAAAATACACCTCACGTAGAATTAGCTAAGGAGCTTACAGATCGCGGGCACATGGTTATTTTAGCAGACTACCAACCTACTAGTGAAAATATGGTGATTGATTTTGCCGCACGTATTAGCTCCAGATTACCAGAAAACATAAAATTACACTCGTTAAAACTACAAGAAACCGATACCTCTTTTGCTGAGTGGTATGCTAGTGATAATAGCCCTCTTTAACTTCCCAAAGGGGAGGATTAATTCAATATCCTTTACATGACAAGCCTACAAATACCTGAAGGAAAGAAAGTATATTTTGCTAGTGACAATCACTTAGGCGCTCCTACTAAGGAACACAGTTACCCTAGAGAGAAGAAATTTGTGGCTTGGTTGGACGAAATTAAAACAGACGCCGCTGCTATCTTTCTATTAGGTGATATGTTTGATTTTTGGATGGAATACAAAACAGTGGTCCCAAAAGGATTTACTAGAACATTAGGGAAATTAGCTGAAATTGCGGATTCTGGAATTCCAATCTATTACTTTGTAGGGAATCATGACCTTTGGATGAATGGTTACTTTGAAGAGGAACTCGGCATCCCTGTCTTTCATTCACCCCAACAGTTTACCTTCAATGACACGTCTTTTTTTATTGGCCATGGAGATGGTTTAGGTCCTGGTGATAAAGGATATAAGCGAATGAAAAAAGTATTTACGAATCCGTTTTCTAAATGGCTCTTCAGATGGTTACATCCAGATTTAGGCGTACGTTTAGCACAATACTTGTCTGTAAAAAACAAGCTAATCTCTGGTGATGACGATGCTAAGTTCTTAGGAGAAGACAACGAGTGGTTGGTACAATATGCAAAACGCAAGCTTGAGAAAGACCATTATGATTACTTCGTTTTTGGCCACAGACACTTGCCTTTAGATATTGCCTTAAACGAAACATCAAAATATATTAATCTTGGCGATTGGATTGGATACTATACCTACGGAGTTTTCGATGGTGAAAAAATGGCACTAAAGGAATTTACTGCCTCAATATAAAACTTGCTTTCTGGAGTTTTGAATCCTCAAACGCGATGTAATCCTTTTCTTACAACTATTTTTACTTATTTCACAACATTAATGTTTTAAAATATGATATAACTCGATATATTTACAGTGTTATTTAAAATGAACTATTGATTCTAAATCAAAAAATATATATTGCCCCCGAATCTTAAATTACCTACAGACAAAAAAGCCCTTCATTGGGCTTTTTTTGTGTTTAAAAAGGAAAACTATCCTTCCGCTTCGTGTTCTTCAACATCTTTTTGAAGATCTAGTTTCCTAAATTTAGGAAAAGCAAGAGCAGTTATCCCTACTGTAGTTATGGTCATAATACCTCCAAAAATTACAGCAGTAGCCGTACCCATTAATTTTGCGGTTACGCCACTTTCAAAAGCACCCAATTCATTAGAAGAACCTACAAAAATAGAGTTTACAGATGCGACGCGACCCCGCATATGATCTGGAGTTTTCAATTGTAAAATGGTTTGACGTACCACCATGGAGATTCCGTCTAGCGCACCACTTAAGAACAAAGCCGCTACAGATACCCAAAAATACGCAGACCACCCAAAAACAATCATACAAAGACCAAAACCAAATACCGCCAAGAGTAATTTTTTCCCAGCATTTTTATGAATAGGAAATCGGGTAGAGCCCAACATGGTAATTGCTGCTCCCACTGCGGGCGCCGCTCTTAAAATCCCGAAACCTTCTGCGCCCACATGTAAAATATCTTGTGCAAAGACAGATAATAGCGCCACGGCGCCACCAAATAAAACGGCGATCATGTCAAGCGTTAAAGCTCCTAAAATGGCTTTATTCGTAAATACAAATTTTAAACCTTCACTTAAGCTTTCAAAAATTGGCTCTCCTATTTTCGGATTTAGAATTGGTTTAGGTCCTATTTTAAAAAGTGCTATTAATGCCAGTATAGAAAAACCAAAGATTAAACACATGGACCAATGCACACCAATATAACTGATAGAGAACCCTGCCAACGCTGGGCCTAAAACAGACGCCATTTGCCAGGTAGAACTACTCCATGTCGCAGCATTGGGATATATTTTTTTAGGAACAATTAAGGCGATTAATGAAAAAATAGTGGGGCCAATAAAAGAACGTACGATACCTCCTAAAAATACTAAGCCATATATGGTATATAAAATAGTTTTGGTGTCTAAATCGACAATCACAGAAGGGATACTAATCACAAACAGCCCAAAACTAATAACAGAAAAACCAAGAATACAAAGCATCAACAGGTTTCGTTTTTCTTTCTGGTCTACAATATGCCCAGCAAAAAGCGCCATAGAAACTGCAGGAATAACCTCCATTAAGCCAATAATCCCCAAGGATAACGGATCCTTAGTTAAGGTATACACCTGCCATTCTATTACAATAAATTGCATAGACCATGCAAAAACCATGGCAAAACGGACTAGTAAAAATATATTGAACTCTTTATAGCGTAAAGCAGCATACGGATCCATAGCGAAGCATTCAAAAAAGTAAGATGCAAAGGTAAGAAAGAGATTTTTCTCTTGAACAGCTATATTTTAAAAAGTGCATTCTTTTAGCTTACCATATATTTCGGAAGCGTGGCAGTATCAAACTCTCCTTTGTACAGCCATTCTGGAATATAATCACTTTTTACATTAATTTTTATACTATTATCGTATGCCAAAGCAACTGCCCCCAAAAGACGCCAACTTATCCAACCATCTGAATCATTACAGCGGTTATTTTTTTGTGTATCGTAATACGTTTTATGCCTAGTAAGTGCTTCTATTAATTGTGCATTGAAATCTTCTTCATTATTTCGTAAAAGCGCTTCATATACAAACAACAATGGCTCGTATAAATAGGTTACAAATTCTATGGCAAAGCCTTCTTGTAAATAATCTCCAGAATCTGCGTAGGTAGATTTAATAGCATCTATTAATAACTTCTCCCTTGTTTTGGGGTTAGAATGTAAACTACAAAGAAAATGGAGCATATTTTTATGTAATACTGTCCAACCTGCATCTGCCCGATCCATAGCACTATCTGTAATACCTTCCAATACATTTAAACCCGCTTGGTCCCGTAGTACTCTAAAAATACTATAAGTATTTAACCAATCGGAAAAGCCCATATTGCTTTTGTAGGCAACACCTATATGTTTTACAGGTTTGTCTCTAAATTGTACGGTTACTTCTACACCTACAGAATATGCCAAATGATAAAAGGCTTTTGCTAAAACTCGCCAGTAAAATAGTAGTTTAGTTTGCGAGGCTCTGTCTTGATTTGGACAGGTTGTATATTTGTTAAAGTCATCTAAAGCGTGTTTTGTAACGGTACCTAAAGTATTTGTTGCAACACTTTTCTCAAAAATTTCAAAAAATTCATTCTCTATTTTATATATTCTTTTTTGAGCATTATTTAAGAAACGTTCAAAATGCTCAGCGGGTATTATAGTTTTATTAATTTCCATAGACACGAGATGTTTTTTATAATTTCTAGGTAACCTATTTATTCTATCGCCTTTATACTTTTTACAGACATAATAACCCCCGCTGGTGCGAGCGTCACGATCATACCCACAAAGTTTTTACATTCAGTTATAATTTTCATAACTCCATAATTCAATAGGTTTGCTGTACTGTTTCCAAAACTGTCTCTTATGGACATTACTATTCTTATTACCGAGTCTTTCCATCATCCACAATAGCCACTCTTTTCTACTTTCTTAGGGGTTTTTACTATTGCTGGCACGAGCATGACGCTCGCGCTAGCGGAGCATTCTTTTAGCTTACCATATATTTCGGAAGCGTAGCAGTATCAAACTCTCCTTTATACAGCCATTCTGGAATATAATCACTTTTTACGTTAATTTTTATACCATTATCGTATGCCAAGGCAACTGCTCCTAAAAGACGCCAACTTATCCAACCATCTGAGTCGTTACAGCGGTTATTTTTTTTTGTGTCATAATACGTTTTATGCCTAGTAAGTGCTTCTATTAATTGCGCATTAAAATCTTCTTCATTATTTCGTAAAAGCGCTTCGTATACAAATAACAAAGGCTCATATAAATAAGTTACAAATTCTATGGCAAAGCCTTCCTGTAAATAATCTCCAGAATCTGCGTTGGTAGATTTAATAGCATCTATTAATAACTTCTCCCTTGTTTTGGGGTTAGAATGTAAACTACAAAGAAAATGGAGCATATTTTTATGTAATACTGTCCAACCTGCATCTGCCCGATCCATAGCACTATCTGTAATACCTTCCAATACATTTAAACCTGCTTGGTCCCGTAGTACTCTAAAAATACTATAAGTATTTAACCAATCGGAAAAGCCCATATTGCTTTTGTAGGCAACACCCATATGCTGTACAGGTTTGTCTCTAAATTGTACGGTTACTTCTGTACCTGCAGAGTATGCTAAATGATAAAAGGCTTTTGCTAAAATTTTGAAATAATGCAATGCTTTCGTCTGCAAGGCTCTGTCTTGGTTTGGGCAGGTTGCATATTTGTTAAAGTCATCTAAAATAAAAAATGCAAAAGTTCCTAGTGTATTGGATGAAACATCATTTTCGAAGCGTTCAAAAGAGTTTATTTCTAATTTATCAATTTTTCTATTGACATTATTTAAGTAACGTTCAAAATGCTCAGCGGGTATTATAGTTTTATTAATTTCCATAGACACGAGATGTTTTTTATAATTTTTAGGTAACCTATTTATTCTATCGCCTTTATACTTTTTACAGGCATAATAACCCCCGCTGGTGCGAGCGTCACGATCATACCCACAAAGTTTTTACATTCAGTTATAATTTTAATAACTCCATAATTCAATAGGTTTGCTGTACTGTTTCCAAAACTGTCCCTTATGGACATTACTATTCTTATTACCGAATCTTTCCATCATTCACAATAGCCACTCTTTTCTACTTTCTTAGGGGTTTTTACTATTGCTGGCACGAGCGTGACGCTCGCGCTAGCGGAGCATTCTTTTAGCTTACCATATATTTCGGAAGCGTAGCAGTATCAAACTCTCCTTTATAGAGCCATTCTGGAATATAATCACTTTTTATATTAATTTTTATACCATTATCGTATGCCAAGGCAACTGCCCCTAAAAGACGCCAACTTATCCAACCATCTGAATCGTTACAGCGGTTATTTTTTTTTGTGTCATAATACGTTCTGTGTCTGGTAAGTGCTTCTATTAATTGCGCATTAAAATCTTCTTCATTATTTCGCAAAAGCGCTTCATATAAAAACAACAAGGGCTCGTATAAATAGGTTACAAATTCTATGGCAAAGCCTTCCTGTAAATAATCTCCAGAATCTGCGTAGGTAGATTTAATAGCATCTATTAATAACTTCTCCCTTGTTTTGGGGTTAGTATGTAAACTACAAAGAAAATGGAGCATGTTTTTATCTAAAGTATCCCAACTTGTTTCTGCCCGATCCATAGCACTATCTGTAATACCTTCCAATACATTTAAACCTGCTTGGTCTCGTAAAACTCTAAAAATACCGTAAGCATTTAACCAGTCGGCAAAGCCCATATTGCTTTTGTAGGCAACACCCATATGCTGTACAGGTTTGTCTCTAAATTGTACGGTTACTTCTGTACCTGCAGAGTATGCTAAATGATAAAAGGCTTTTGCTAAAACTCGCCAGTAAAATAGTAGTTTAGTTTGCGAGGCTCTGTCTTGATTTTGACAGGTTGCATATTTGTTAAAGTCATTTAAAGCGTGTTTTGTAACAGTACCTATAGTATTTGTTGCAACACTTTTCTCAAAAATTTCAAAAAATTCATTCTCTATTGTATATATTCTTTTTTGAGCATTATTTAAGAAACGTTCAAAATGCTCAGCGGGTATTATAGTTTTATTAATTTCCATAAATATCAAATTGTCAGGAGTGCAGGACAGCTTAAATTAATCTACTTTATATCCCTCAATTTCAATTGCAAACTCACATTGCCTTGCCATTCATTTTCATCAATAGAAAAAACAGCGCTAAAGGGTTTTCTACCTGTTAACATGGGTAATTTATCACCTAAATTAAAACCAATTCCACCAATAGGGCCATAGCCATTTTGGGTAACCGCAAATTTTAAATGTTTCCCTTCTTCACCTACGCCCTTTGCATACCCAGAATCTTGAATATTTTCTGCCATAAAAACAGGCGTCATATTCTCCGGACCAAAAGGTTCAAACTGATTAATGATACGCATCAGTTTAGGCGTAATGTCTTTTATCTCGATGAGCATGTCTACTGCAATCTCAGGAATTAATAAATTAGGATCTATGGTTTCCGAAACTACTTTTTCAAACTGATGTTTAAAATTATTGTACTGATCCTCTAGTAAAGTAAGTCCAGCTGCATATTTGTGTCCCCCGAACTGTTCTATATAATCTGCACAACCTTCGAGTGCATTATACACATCAAAGTCTTTTACGGAACGTGCAGAAGCCGCCAACTTATCACCACTTTTTGTGAACACTAAGGTTGGTCTATAATAGGTTTCCGTAAGTCTAGAGGCTACAATACCGATTACTCCTTTATGCCATGTTTCTTTATACACCACAGACGTAAAACCTTCTTCCTCTTTATTTTCAATAATCTGAGTAAGTGCTTCCTTCGTAATTTCTTGATCCAACCCTCTCCGATCAATATTATATTTCTCTATCTCACCCGCAAACTTTTCAGCTTGGGCTTCATTAGTTTCCGTCAATAAATTAACAGCATGCTGCCCGTGTACCATTCTACCCGCAGCATTAATCCGTGGGGCAATTACAAAAACAACATCGGTAATGGTTAATACGGATTTTTTAATCTGATTGATTATTGCCTTGAAACCAGCTCTAGGGTCTGAGTTTATCACTTTTAAGCCATAATAGGCCAACACTCTATTTTCACCCGTAATAGGCACAATATCTGCACCAATAGCCGTGGCTACTAAATCTAAATAAGGAATTAAATCTTGAATAGTTTCTCCCTGTCTGGAGCCTAAAGCTTGTATCAATTTAAAACCTACCCCACACCCGCAGAGTTCATCATACGGATACGTACAATCACTTCTCTTAGGATCCAAAATAGCTATAGCGTCTGGCAAAGTATCACCAGTTCTATGGTGGTCGCAAATAATAAAATCTACGCCCTTTTCTTTGGCATAAGCCACTTTATCTACCGCTTTTACCCCACAGTCTAAGGCTATTATTAAAGAGAAATTATTATCCTCTGCAAAATCAATTCCTTTATAAGATACGCCATAACCTTCTGCATATCTATCTGGAATATAGGTAGCCACATTGGGATAAAAAGACAATAAATACGAGGACATTAAGGCTACTGCTGTAGTACCATCTACATCATAATCGCCAAAAACCAGAATATTCTCTCCTTCATTAATTGCAGTTTCTATACGCGCTACCGCAATATCCATATCCTTCATCAAAAAAGGATCATGTAGGTCTGATAACTGAGGTCTGAAAAACAATTTTGCTTCTTCAAAAGTAGAAATGCCGCGTTGCAATAATAATTGCGCTACAAGATCTTCTACGTTTAAAGCACTGGCAAGTTCCTTAATTTTTTCTTCTTCGGGTTTGGCTTTAATCGTCCAGCGCATAATGTGTTAAGTAACATATTTTAAAAAAGGTTGCTATTGTCAGTTCGCGTATTTTTTGAAGCGTAGTGCAGAAAAATGTATCGAGAACTTTTACTTGGTTGCAAAGGCTCTTGGTACATTCTTCTTATTAGTTGGCACTACAAATAAAGTACTTGGACTGAAATTGAAGATATCAAGTTCGTGTGGTTTTGAACTTGATACTTGAACTTAATTTTTGATCTTAAGCTTCAATACTCTTATTTATTATGGAAAAACGTATTTATTTCTACCTCAGCAAACTGACGAAACATTTCCATTACGCCACAATATTTTTCTACGGATAAATCTACTGCCCTTTGCAATTTATCTTCTTTAAGATTAGCGCCATGAAAATGATATTCTACCGCTACTTTATCATAAAACTTTGGATGCTCATCCGTCAAATTTGCAATGGTTTCAATATGAAATTCTTCTACGTCTAATTTCATTTTTTTTATTAATGCTGCTACATCCAATCCTGAGCATCCTGCAAGAGAAGAAAGCATTAATGCTTTAGGTCTGTACCCATTACCATCACCACCATCTTCTTTAGCAATATCTATTTTTAAACTATTCCCAGAAGGGTTATTACTTTCAAAGGTCATGTTGCCCAACCATTTGGTTGATATATGATTTGTTGTGCTCATAATTTTTCGTTTCTTGTAAGGGATTTGATTACTCAAAAATACGATAAAAGAATATAAACAGAGAACGATATGGCCTTAGTACAACCTTTAGATCCGAATCACGATAAAGAAACCAAAGAATTAGCAGAATTCTTTAATGAAACGCTGGGCTTCTGTCCAAATTCTGTGTTAACCATGCAGCACAGACCTGCAATTTCTAAAGCATTTATAAATTTAAATAAAGCGGTTATGGCTAATGAAGGTAGAGTTACTTCTGCCTTAAAACGTATGATTGCTTGGGTAAGTAGTAATGCCACAGGATGCCGCTATTGCCAAGCACATGCCATTAGAGCCGCTGAGCGCTACGGAGCAGAGCAAGAGCAATTAGATAATATTTGGGAATACAGAACTCATGCTGCTTTCTCTGAGGCAGAACGTGCTGCATTAGATTTTTCATTGCAAGCATCTCAAGTACCAAATGGTGTTGATGCCGAAATAAAAGAACGTTTATACCAATATTGGAATGAAGGTGAAATTGTAGAAATGCTAGGTGTTATTTCTCTTTTTGGCTATTTAAATAGATGGAATGATTCTATGGGAACCACTATAGAAAATGACGCTGTTGAAAGTGCTGATCAATATCTAGGAAAAACAGGCTGGGAAAAAGGCAAACACGATGGATCTAAATATTAGTTGATGGTTGATGGTTGATGGTAATTTAAAAAATTTAGACCGAAAAGCAAACAGAACTATTAAAACGGTCCACGTGTCAATTTCAATAAAAAATGTGAGTTCCAGTGGTTTTTGTATGGCTCCATGTAAAAAGATAATATGGACAAACCCTAGGAACACGAATACTTCTCGATACTAATTTAAAGCAAAAAAAGCTTAAAATTCACTCGAAGTGACAACAGTATTCAGATTAAAAATGAAGACACCACAGTGTCAGTTCCAACGATTTTTGTGTAGCGCAACGAAATAAAAATAGTATCGAGAACCGATGACAACAAAAAGTTTGAGCATGAAGTTTAGACTTGAAAGATAAATGCAAACAACAAGCCCTGCCTATTGGTGGGGTTTATTTCTTGTAAGAACATTCTTAATTGTTCAATATATCCTTTGTTCTTTTCCTTAATTCAGGTAAAACATCTTTTTCAAACCAAGGGTTTTTCTTAAGCCAAAATCTATTTCGAGGAGATGGGTGCGGTAGCGGAAAATACTTTGGTGTATAATTTTGATAAGATTTAACCGTCTCTGTTAAGTTTTTTCCTGCGGTATTCTTTAGGTAATATTTTTGAGCATACATCCCAATTAATATGACCAACTCAATATCTGGCATCGCTTTAAAAAGCTCTTCATGCCAAAGCGGGGCACATTCTTTACAGGGAGGCAAATCACCTGTTTTACCTTTTCCTGGGTAGCAAAATCCCATTGGAATCAGTGCTATTTTTGTTTCATCATAAAAATCAGCATCAGAAACTCCTAACCATTTCCTTAATTGTTTGCCGCTAGGGTCGTCCCAAGGAACACCTGTTTTATGAACTTTAATTCCTGGAGCTTGCCCGATGATGGCAATTTTTGCTTTAGGGCTTCCTGCAATAATTGGCCTAGGACCTAATGGAAGTTTATCAATACACACCTTACAATTTCTAATAGCTTTTAATAAATCTTCCATTGTAAATTTTAAACATTTATCAGTCTACAATATCAATGGTCAATTCATTGTCGTTTGGTATTTCCTGTTCAGAGCATAGTGCTTTGTTTCTAGCATATTCTTCTTCTGAAACGTCTACCCAGTAGGCATCTCCAAATAATTTAAATAAATACCGTTCATCTATATATTTCTGGTATTGATTTTCAATTTTTATAACACGTACTTCTTCAATAGTATCATTGATAGTATCTCTAACTTCTTCGGTATAACTGTTTTCATTTAAGTAATGAATATAGACCCCTTTGTTACAAAAAAGAAAGTGTTTTGGCTCCCCAACACCAAAATCCCAATCTATACTTCCTTTATCCACAGCAACGCGGTATTTAAACCTATGGGAAGTTCCATAATTATGATTGGTGAATATCCCAAAAGAGGTTTTTTTAATGTCTGTTTTTTCAATCGTTAGGTGCATCCCGTTCGGCAGTATTTCACTCCTTTTGGTCACAGTTTCCTTTACCGTATCATTACATGCAGCAAATGAAACGACTACCGTAATTACAAGAAATATTTTGTAGAAAGAGCTATTCATAGCCATTATTTATATGTTAAAGCCATACCATCAAAACTCAATCCTTCAAAGCCCGAAGCCATGAAATTTCTAATATTCTGATGTCCGTTACCTTCTGGATCCTTTAAGACATCATCAAAATAATAGGCTCCAAAAGCAGCTAAAGTCCCTTCTTTCGTTAATTTTTGATCGACTGCAAAAGCAAATAATTTACAAGAACCGGAGTTCTCACCTGCTGGGTTAGTCAATGTCCCGTTCGTGAAAGCTGTTGGCGTAAAATTATAATGCTGCGCTATAACTGCCATCGTTTCAGAAAATTCAATTTCTTTAGGGGTATTTTCTAATTTACTTTTAAACTCTGCTATCGTCATTTCTCTTTTGTTTTTCCGGCAACCACAATAACAATCTCTCCTTTAGGCGGCTTATCTGTATAATGCTTTAAAACTTCTTCTGCGGTGCCGCGAATAGTTTCCTCGTATAATTTCGTTAATTCTCTAGAAACAGAAACTTGCCTTTCTGCTCCAAAATATTCCACGAAATTACTTAGTGTTTTTAATAATTTATGAGGAGATTCATAAAAAATTATAGTTCTTGGCTCTTCTGCAAGTAACAACAATCTTGTTTGTCTTCCTTTTTTAACGGGTAGAAAACCTTCGAAAACAAACTTATCATTAGGCAAGCCACTATTTACTAATGCAGGAACAAAAGCCGTAGCTCCTGGAAGACAATCGACCTCTATATTATGTTCTACGCAAGCTCTAGTTAATAAAAAACCTGGGTCTGAAATAGCAGGTGTACCGGCATCAGAAATTAAAGCTATAGTATCTCCTGCTTGAATACGCTTAACAATATTGTCTACTGTTTTATGCTCATTATGCATATGGTGACTTTGCATGTGCGTAGACACTTCAAGATGCTGCAATAGCTTGCCACTCGTACGCGTATCTTCCGCTAGAATTAAATCTGCTTCTTTTAATACACGTATGGCTCTTAGTGTAATATCTTCTAAATTTCCTATTGGTGTTGGTACAATATAGAGTTTTCCCATTGGGTAAAATTACGGCCTTGCCTTTTTACCCGCAAAATAAGAAATTATTAATCCGATAAAGGCTAATAATGCAAATAAAAACTGACCATCATTAACTGCTATATGTGCAAAAAAGGCTAAACCAATGTCAAAGAAAAAACCTGCGTACGCCCATTCCTTTAAAGATTTATTAAAATTACCAAATATGGCAATTAGACCTAAAATTTTAGCAAACGCTAAAGGATATACTAGGTAAGGAGGATATCCTAGTGCTTCAAATGCACCCTGAATAGCTTCATGATTCAATATATACATCTGAATTGAAAACAGCATTATTGCAGTTAGCAACCCTGTTCCTATCCAATATATTATTTTAAAATTTTTCATAAAAAAAGACTGATTTATAGTTTAAGTTAAACTATGAGTCAGCCTTTATACGTGATACTTACAAATTTATCTTTGGGAAAACTTGCGTGTTATGAGTTCTACAAATCTAATTTCATACTCTTCTTTTCCTTCCCAACTATTATAATCTGGTTTTACCATATTTACAATAAATGCAATAGAACGTTCTTCTGTAGTAATCGTATTTAACTGTGAAATTACACGGTTGTAGTCTTCCATGTTATTATTAAAAAGATGTTTTACAAAAGCCAAACGATCATTAAGCCCTACTTTTATTTCTTTCTGAAAAGTATCATTAACCGATTTCTTTACTTCTTCCGACACTTTTTTTTCTGTCTCTACAGGCATAAAAAGCTCTTTATCATTCTTCATTAAAGCGGGTGTTGCCATAAAATCTGAAAATACATCTTCTGCTTCGGCACTCATAGGCATCTCAGAAACCATATCTTTTATGGTATCCATACCAGGAATCATAATATCTTCTTGATGCGGATTACTTTCAGGTACATGTTTATTTTCATGCATCACCGCATTGGCTAATTCCTCAAACTTTGCCGCAATGGCATTTTTAGAAACATCTATCTCTATATCATTTAGCTCCTCTTCAATAAATTTAAGCACCGCTAATTTCTCATACAACTCTTTTGATGCAGCATACATTCCAGTTATATCATTAATGTCATCAGCAGTAATAATATTTGTTGCAATTTTAACCAATTTTTTTTTCAGCTGTTTTTTCATCTGTCAAAATTTTTTATTCTAATCTATTATAAAAGACCGTGTTTGTTTAGTAATTTTATGGCTTCGTTTTAATAAAACGAATAACGTATAACTTTCGTCTAAAATTACAAAATGTTTCTCGAAAATACTGTAAACCCTAAAGAACAATTTGGCTGGATCGAAGTTATCTGTGGTTCTATGTTCTCTGGTAAGACTGAGGAGCTTATCCGAAGATTAAAAAGAGCCCAATTCGCAAAGCAAAAGGTTGAAATTTTTAAACCTCAAGTAGATACACGCTATGATGAGGAAATGGTGGTATCACATGATGCCAACCAAATACGCTCTACTCCCGTGCCCGCAGCCGCTAATATTCGTTTGCTAGCAGACGGCTGTGACGTAGTCGGAATTGACGAAGCGCAGTTTTTCGATGATGAAATTGTTGCCGTCTGCAATGATTTAGCAAATAAAGGCATCCGTGTTTTGGTCGCTGGCTTAGATATGGATTTTAAAGGAAACCCATTTGGTCCTATGCCTGCACTTATGGCTACAGCAGAATATGTAACCAAAGTACACGCCATTTGTACACGTACAGGAAACTTAGCCAATTACAGTTTTAGAAAGTCTTCCAATGACAAATTAGTGCTGTTAGGAGAAATAGAGGCTTATGAGCCATTGAGCCGAGCTGCATATTACAAAGCTATGCTCCGAGAAAAAGTCAAGGATATTGATATTGACGTAGAGCAAGTAAAAGATAATACAAAAACCAATGGCTAAGGCTCAAGAAACGGTTCTAGAAATAAACTTAAAAGCTTTAGAACACAATTACCAGTACTTAAAAACAAAAATTACTTCAAAAACTAAATTTCTAGGCGTAGTTAAAGCGTTTGCCTACGGAAGTGACGCGGTAGCGATTGCTACTAAATTAGTCGATTTAGGGGTAGATTATCTTGCGGTTGCTTATGCGGAAGAAGGTGTTACGCTTCGTAATGCTGGGATTAAAGTCCCTATTTTGGTTTTACACTCTCAAATAGTAAGTTTTGATACTATTATTGAACGCTGTTTAGAACCCAATATCTTTTCAGAAAGAATACTAACGGAGTTTATTGCTACCGCAGAGCGCCACAATCAGAAAAATTATCCTATTCATCTAAAATTTAATACAGGATTAAATAGGTTAGGCTTTAATGCTAAGGATATTCCTTCAATCGTTAAAAAACTATCAGAAACTACGGCTGTAAAAGTGTTGTCTATTTTTTCACATTTAGCCGCTTCTGAAGATTTAGAGGAAAAAGAATTTACCCTAAATCAAATTAAAAGCTTCAATAAAATTAGTAGGCAAATAGATGCCGCCTTACCTTATATTCCCTTTAAACATTTATCAAACACCTCTGGAATTATCAACTACCCAGAAGCGCATTTTGATATGGTACGAAGCGGAATTGGCTTATACGGCTTTGGAAATGATAGCGATGAGGATAAAAATTTTATTCCTGTTGCTACTCTTAAAACAAATATCTCTCAAATACATTATTTAGAAGCCAATGAAAGTGTTGGCTACAACCGAGCTTTTACTTCTGATAAAAAATTAAAAACCGCAACTTTGCCTTTAGGCCATGCGGACGGTATTGGTAGAGAATATGGAAATGGCAAAGGAGTTGTTTGTGTACACGGTCATTATGCTCCAATTCTTGGCAATACGTGTATGGACATGATTATGGTTGATGTTACAGGTATTGATTGTGCTGAAGGCGATGAAGTTATCGTTTTTGGAGAAAAACCAACAGCAACGGAATTTGCAGAAGGAGCCAATACCATTTCTTATGAAGTGCTTACAGGTATCTCTCAGAGGGTTAAGCGTGTCATCCTTTAAACAATAAATATTCATTAACATTTATTTAAGATTTAATTTTTTAGTACCTTGCGCTACATTAAACTATTAACTAATAATTAAAAACACTAAATCATGTTAAAAGAATTTAAGAATTTCATTATGACAGGTAATGTCATAGAATTTGCAGTTGCAGTAATTATGGCTGGCGCATTAGGTGCCGTAATTAATGGATTTGTTAAGGATATCGCTATGCCATTTATTGGTTATTTCGCTGGCGGAATGAATTTTGAAGATATGCATATTGCAATGGACGGACAAGATTACACTACTTTAGCTGCTGCAAAAGAAGCAGGTGGAGCTGTAATCGCTTACGGTTCTTGGATTAACACTATCGTAAACTTATTAATCGTTGGATTAGTGATGTTCATGATTGTAAGAGCTTACAACAAAACAAAAACACCTCCTGCTCCTGCAGCTCCTGCTGGACCTTCTCAAGAAGATCTTCTTGCTGAAATTAGAGATTTATTGAAAAAATAAATAAAATTCATTATCCAATATTTGGGTAATACCGCTGCACTGCAGTACTAATCTAAAGCCGTCAGGTACATTACGCTAATGTATTTGACGGTTTTTCTTTTGCCCTACTTAACACATTTTTTCTTAAGATGAAAAAATAGCTAAAAGGATTACTCTATTGTTTTAAATATGGAATCTACACTAGCTTTAGATATAGGCTTATCAAAATAGCCAAATACTAAAGGGTGTTCTTTTGCTAAAATTAGATCTTTAGAATTTGTGAAAGCAGATAATATGTATATTCGGAGACTGCTCTTGTTCTTTCCTGTTTTTTCTAATTCTTCTAAAAACTGCCAACCATTTATTTCTGGCATTACAAGATCTAGTAGTAATATATCGGGTAAATCAGTTTCAGAAAAGGCTTCATCCTGTATGAGCACTAAAACTTCTGCAGCACTTTCAAAAATATTAATAGCACACGAAGTAGAAGATTGTCGAACCCCATATTGTGTAGCAAATCGTGATACTAAATCGTCATCAATAATCCATACCTTCATATTATTCTCTAAAACTTCCTTTTTTGGCAAATTTATGGTTTTTAGACTTCCTAGCTATAATATCATGAAAGATAATCAAATTATGTTATAAATATAACTTTTTGTTAAATTATAATTATTCATCTTTAATTTCTTTGTCCGATTAGTCCTATTGAAGTACATTTGTTGCTCAAAATTTATAACAATGAAAGTAGCAGTTGTAGGTGCAACAGGTATGGTAGGTGAAGTAATGCTAAAAGTATTAGCTGAACGTAATTTTCCTATCACAGAATTATTATTAGTAGCTTCTGAACGTTCAGTAGGTAAAAAAATGACCTATAAAAATAAGGAATATACCGTTATAGGTTTAGCTGATGCTGTAGCTGCAAAGCCAGAGATTGCCATTTTTTCTGCTGGTGGAGACACCTCAACAGAATGGGCTCCTAAATTTGCTGCAGTAGGCACAACAGTAATTGATAATTCATCTGCATGGCGAATGGATCCTACCAAGAAATTGATAGTTCCTGAAATTAATGCAGACCAATTAACAAAAGAAGATAAAATTATAGCAAACCCTAATTGCTCTACGATTCAATTAGTTATGTGTCTTGCTCCTCTTCACAAAAAATATAAAATGAAAAGGGTGGTAATTTCTACCTACCAATCTGTTTCTGGAACAGGCGTAAAAGCTGTTCAACAATTAGAAAATGAAATTGCAGGTATAAAAGGTGAAATGGCATATCCTTATCCTATCGGAAGAAATGCATTACCACACTGTGATGTCTTTTTAGAAAACGGATACACCAAAGAAGAAATGAAATTAGCGCGTGAACCTCAAAAAATATTTGATGATCGTAGCTTTTCTATAACGGCTACAGCTGTACGTATCCCTACTGCAGGAGGACATTCTGAGTCTGTGAATGTTGAGTTTGAGAACGATTTTGATTTGACCGAAGTACGTAAACTATTAAGCGAATCATCAGGAGTTATTGTACAAGATAATCCGGATACAAATACGTATCCAATGCCAATTTATGCGCATGATAAAGACGATGTTTTTGTTGGACGTATTCGTAGAGATGAAACCCAACGCAACACTTTAAATATGTGGATTGTTGCTGACAATCTTAGAAAAGGTGCCGCAACCAATGCAGTACAGATTGGAGAATACTTAGTAGCACACAACTTGGTGTAACTCCTAAACCCTAAAGAATGTTAAAACCTTTGCAACAAGCCTGTTGCAAAGGTTTTTTTTTGGTATTTTTAGAGAGACTAATTAAACCACCTATGAAAATAATTGCAAGCATAGCAATGACTACTATACTACTAGTAAGTTGCGAAACAACACCTAAAAAAGAAAAAATAACTGTGAATTATCCTATAACACATAAAGCAGATAGTGTAGATACCTATTTTGGTACTGAAATAAAAGACCCATACCGGTGGCTAGAAGACGACAAAAGCTCAGAAACGGAAGCCTGGGTAAAAGACCAGAATAAGGTTACCTACGGGTATTTAGATCATATTCCCTTTAGAGAGGATCTAAAAAACCGACTACAAAAACTATGGAATTATGAGAAATTAGGATCGCCTTTTACAGAGGGTGATTATAGTTATTTCTACAAAAATGACGGACTGCAGAATCAATATGTTGTGTATAGAAAAAAAGGCGAAGACGGCGAAGCTGAAGTTTTTTTAGACCCCAACACATTTTCTAAAGATGGTACCACCTCATTAGCGGGTTTAAGTTTTTCTAAAGATGGAAGTGTTGCTGCCTATTCTATTTCCGAAGGCGGTAGTGATTGGCGAAAGGTTATCTTGTTAGACGCCGTAAAAAACGAAATTATTGAAGACACTTTAGTCGATATTAAATTCAGCGGAATTTCTTGGAAGAATAATGAGGGGTTTTATTATTCTAGTTACGACAAGCCAAAAGGAAGCGAACTATCCGCTAAAACAGATCAACACAAATTATACTATCATAAACTGGGAACACCCCAAAAAGAAGATGCCTTAATTTATGGAGGCACTCCGGATCAAAAGCACCGATATGTTAGTGGTGATGTTACTGAAGACGGACACTTTTTATTTGTATACCCAAGAACATCAACTTCAGGAAGTAAGCTTTTAATGCAAGATCTTACAAAACCAGACGCCACGTTTGTAACTATTCTTGACCATACAGATACCGATAGCTACATTATTGATAACGAGGGTTCCAAATTGTATATCATGACCAATATGGAAGCTCCAAATCAGAAAGTAATCACCGTCGATGCTGATAATCCTAGCCCAGAAAATTGGGTAGATTTTATTCCCGAAACCGAAAACGTATTATCACCAAATACCGGTGGAGGTTATTTTTTTGCAGAATATATGGTTGATGCTATTTCTAAAGTATATCAGTATGATTATAATGGAAACTTAGTTCGCGAAGTAAAATTACCTGGAGTTGGTTCCGCAGGAGGATTTGGAGGTAAAAAAGAAGAAAAAGAATTCTATTTTTCATTTACCAATTACAGCACCCCAGGATCTTTGTATAAATACAATGTAGAAACAGGAGACTATACGCAGTATTGGAAACCAAATATTGATTTCAATCCATCAGATTATGAATCCAAGCAAGTATTCTTCACTTCAAAAGATGGCACCAAAGTTCCTATGATTATTACCCATAAAAAAGGAATAGAACTCAATGGTAAAAATCCAACTATATTATACGGTTACGGCGGTTTTAATATCAGCCTAACACCTTCATTTAGCATTGCAAATGCTGTTTGGATGGAGCAAGGTGGCGTTTATGCCGTTCCCAACTTAAGAGGGGGTGGTGAGTATGGTAAAAAATGGCATGATGCAGGAACAAAATTACAGAAGCAAAATGTTTTCGATGATTTTATTGCTGCTGCAGAATATCTAATTAAGAAAAAATACACTTCAAAAGATTATTTAGCGATTAAAGGAGGGTCTAATGGTGGATTATTAGTAGGTGCTGTTATGACACAAAGACCAGATTTAATGAAAGTGGCCATGCCAGCTGTTGGAGTATTAGATATGCTACGCTACCATACATTTACCTCTGGTGCCGGTTGGGCCTATGACTATGGAACTTCTGAAGACAATAAAGAAATGTTTGAGTACCTAAAAGGATACTCTCCGGTCCACAATGTAAAAAAAGGAACCGCCTACCCCGCAACGATAGTTACCACGGGAGATCATGATGATCGTGTAGTACCTGCGCATAGTTTTAAATTTGCCGCAGCTTTACAAGAAGCACAAGCTGGCGATAATCCAACATTAATACGCATTGATGTAAATGCAGGACACGGCGCAGGCAAATCTACCGAGGCTATCATAAATGAGCAAGTAGACTTACAAGCTTTCACCTTGTTTAACATGGGGTTTGAAACGCTACCAAACCAAGCCGTTTTAAAAGAATTTAAAGAGTAATACATTTTCAATATTTGAGATTAAAATCCGTTTCTAACTGAAACGGATTTTTTATTTCTAATTTTGTCTGCTATAGAATACACTATGTTACACATAAAGAACCTTTCTTTTTCCTATTCTTCTCTCCAGATTATCTCTGATATTAGTTTTACGGCTGAAAAAGGAGCACATATTTCTATTATCGGAGAAAGTGGCTGCGGGAAGAGCACATTATTAAAGCTTTTGTATGGCATTTTACAACCCAATACTGGAAGTATCTTTTGGGATGAAAATCCTATTTTAGGTCCCGACTTTAAATTGGTTCCCGGAGAGACTTTTATGAAATACCTCTCTCAAGATTTTGATTTGATGCCCTACTTATCGGTAGAAGAAAATGTGAGTCAATTTTTATCAGTGTTCTATCCTCAAGAACTTAAAGAGCGTACGGAAGAGCTTTTAGAAATGATAGAGATGACAGCTTTTGCCAAGACAAAAGTAAAACTCTTAAGTGGTGGTCAACAGCAAAGGGTAGCACTAGCCAGAGTTCTAGCCCAAAAACCTGAAATTCTCTTATTAGACGAACCTTTCAGTCACATTGATAATTCTAGGAAAAATAGCTTGCGAAGAAATCTTTTCAACTATTTAAAAACCGAACACATCACCTGCATCGTAGCATCACATGACACCAATGATATTCTGTCTTTTGCAGATGAGGTTATTGTTTTAAAAGAAGGTAACATTTTAGCAAAAGAGAATCCCGAAACACTCTATATGCATCCTAAAAATAAGTACACCGCTTCTTTATTTGGCGATGTAAATCTTATTCCTATTTCTTTATTAAAACCTTATGCTACGCTTGAGAAATCTATTCTAGTATATCCATCAGAACTTATTATTTCTGAAAATAGTGGATTAAAGGTATGGGTAAAAAACTCGTATTTTAAAGGTTCTCATTACTTAATTGAAGGCCAACTTAATGAGACCGATATCATTTTATTTAACGCCCCTCGTGCTTATGAAACCGAAAAAGAAGCGTTCTTAAATGTAGCCCTTGACACCATAAATGCAAGAATAAAAGATTGATTTTGAATAAGGAACTAATCATACAAGAATTACAATTTAAGGCTGTTAGAAGTAGCGGTGCTGGTGGACAGCATGTAAACAAGGTAGCTACCAAAATCGAACTGTTTTTTGATATTGCAAAATCGAGCTGTCTAAACCCAATTGAAAAAGATAAGATTTATTTAAAATTAAAGAATAAAATAAACAAAGAAAAGGTATTACAACTACAGTGTGATGAAAGCCGAAGTCAGCACAAAAATAAAGCCCTTGTTATAAAGAGATTCCTCCTGATTTTAGAAAACACGCTTAAAGAACCAAAAAAACGGAAACGAACAAAACCGAGTAGATCTTCAATAGAAAAACGATTACACAGTAAAAAGAAAGCTGCGCAAAAAAAGGCGAATCGGAATAAAAACAATTGGTAAATACTAAAAAATTAAAGAAAGTAATAACTACTAAACTTTGCGTATTTTTATACTTCTAAAGTTTAGCAGATGAAAACTATATTGCAACTATGCAGCCTATTATTTATTTTTGCTTCTTGCGAAGATAAACAGCCCAAATCACTGGACAGTATTTTAGACTGGAAAAAAAGAATGCATACTACTACCTTACCAGATTCTTTAGAAAGTGGCAGCAGCTACTTATCTGTCTATTCACAAATTTATAGCGTTACAGAACATGTTACTCATGATTTAACTGCCACGGTAAGCATCAGAAACACCAGTAGAAAAGATACCTTATACATAACTAAAGGAGAATATTTTAACTCACAGGGGAAACTTCTAAACACCTATATTGACAAAACCATTTATTTGAATCCGCTGGAAACCTTAGCCATTGTTATTGCAGAAAAAGATAAAGAGGGAGGGTCTGGTGCAAATTTCATTTTTGATTGGCAAGTAAAACCGAATACATCAGCGCCTTTATTTGAAAGTGTGATGATTTCTACATCCGGCTCTCAAGGCTTGTCTTTTACCACACAAGGAAAAAAAATAGATTAGAATTAAAATAGGCTACATATATTTGTCAAAAAAAAAATCAAATGAAAAATAGTATCCTTTTCTTATGCATTATCCTATTTCTAGGATGTAACGATGAAAAAGAAAATATTGATTACGTTGCCAAAAATGAAGCTGATATAGCTGCTTATCTTACCGAAAATAAAATAGAGGCTACTAGAAGTGACTCTGGTCTATACTATAGCACTGAAGCTCAAGGTGAAGGGGAACAACCCTCAAGTAATTCTGATGTTACTGTTGGCTATAAAGGTTACTTTTTAGATGGAGAAGTTTTTGACGAGAGCGATGCTAGTGGCATTACATTTAACATTAATGGCGTAATAAAAGGATGGACAGAAGGCATTGCATACTTTAATGAAGGTGGCTCTGGAAAACTATTTGTTCCTGCTCATTTAGGGTATGGATCAAACACGTATGGCCCAATACCAGGAGGTTCTGTATTAATTTTTGATATTAATTTACTGAAAGTAGAAAATTAAAAATAACGAGAAATGAAATTCTCTAAAGTGTATTTAGAGAATTTCATTGATTGTAATTTCATTGGTATTAAAGGTAACTATAGCTCCTTTTTCTTTACCGAAAAGTAATTTTCCCATTGGAGTTTCTGAAGAAATACAATATACAGAAATACCATCTCCTTTATATTCTCCTGCCGAAATGCCTAAAAAATAATTGGCTTTATTTGTTTTGACCAAATTACCCAAACCAACAAAATTTGTCTTAGTTTTTATATTTACCATATCTAAAACCTTAGCCATTTTCTCTGCTTCTGCTAACTGAACTCCAGATTTTTCTAATTCTAATTGAAGCATAGCCCTACCGGTCTCATGCTTATCACCAGCGCTACTCTTAGTTTCACTATCTAATGACTCTTTAAAATCTGCAATATTCACACGAATACGAGCTATTCTATTCGCTGCAAAATTTTCACAGAAGTCATATAACTGTTTTTTTAAATTTTGTTCCATCACCTTTCCGATTTAAATTAAAGCAAGAAGTAGTTTTTTAATCTAATTTTTGCGCGCGCAAATCTAGACTAAATCCGCCAATTCTTTACCAATAATACTGCCAATTGCAATTCCCATTCCTCCCATTCGTATTCCGCAATACACATGGTTAGAAACTTGCTTAATTATGGGTCTTTTTTGTGGACCTACGCCCATAATACCACTCCAACTATACGCAATTTCAAAATCGTAATCTGTGAGTATGACCTCCTTTAATAACTGCTCTAATTTATTTTGTACGAGCGCTGTTTCTCCAAATTCTGTAGTTTCTTCTGTTTGAAAATCTAAATTACGACCGCCACCAAACAAAATCCGACCGTCAATGTTTCTGAAGTAATAATACCCTTCATCTAAATGAAAAGTACCTTTTATTTTTAAATCCTTAATGGGTTTCGTAATTAATACCTGAGCTCGCGCTGGTTTAATCTCTTCTCCTAATAATTCTGTACCAAAACCATTGGTGGCAATGATTAACTTTTTAGTCGTAAACTCAAATTCATTTGTTTTTACGGCAACACCATCTGCTAAGTCTACAAAATGCTCTACGTGTAAAGAATTTAATAGCATTACTCCACTTGATTGAACACGAAGTACTAATTGAGACATCATTTTTCCTGTGTCTATCTGAGATTCAAAAATGTTTGTGATATAATTATTTTGGACTTTTTTAAAATTAAAGGTATTTGCATGAACCTTAAAAGCATCCCCTTTAAAAATTGGATTTAAAAAGGAATTCGTGGTTGCTATTTTAGCTAAGCATTCCTCATAAAGAGCCTCTTGCTGGTCCGTAAATATTTCATGACCGCCTAGATTTTTAAACCCAATCTCTTTGTCCCCTAAGTTTTCTCGTAAAAGATGAATACCCTCCCAACGTTTTTTTACAAGCTGAAACACTTCATCCTCAGAATGGGTTTTAAGATCCGATAAAACTTCGGAAATACTACCAAAACAGGCAAATCCTGCATTTTTAGTACTTGCACCTTGTGGTAAAATCCCTTTTTCCAAAATTAATATTTTGGCTTTAGGATATTTAGCTTTTAATTGTAAAGCGCAATTTAAACCCACAATTCCACTACCAACAATGGTATAATCTACATGAGACAACCAAGTTTTATACTCCCAATAACTTAACTTCATAATGGTACTAAGTTAAGGAATAGAATCTAAGTCTTGAAGTCCAAAAAACAGTTGAGAAATAATATTAATAGACGAATTTTCTGCTGATAAATTCCCCTCGAGCACTACCTTATTATCTTCTAGTTGTTGTGCATTAATTCTAAGTGATTTTAAAATTTCTGCAAGCTTATCTGCTTTCGAAATTTTCAAATCTTCCTGCAGACGATCAAACTCAGCAGAAATACTAAAAAAATAACTTCCCGTTTTCATAGTGTTTATTACGGCTCCCTTTTGCGTAGAAAAAGACAATAAAGAAGTTGTGTCGCTTTCATAAAAAGAATACATAGGCAAGGCCTTTAAAACACCGTTCTCTATAGTTCCCTGCTTTTTAAAATAAGTTTTAAGTGTGGTATCAGATGCAATACTTAAATAAATTAAAGGCGCTTCTTTCTCCTGTACCGCAACGGTTTCTACCTTCTCAAAATTATCATCGTATTCATAAGTAACAATACTATCTGTTTGCTGTGTAGTCCCTTTTATCGCAAGACTTAACACTCCCGTAGTTTTTTCAACCAAAGTACCGACATCAATATTATTTTTTTTAAAAAATGAAAAGTCACTCAGAAATTCAGCTGCACTTTCTTTATTCTCAGCATTAGAAAAATTAGCATCTAAATACACCTGTAATGAAGCATCTGGAATATCTGAATGCTGAATTGTTGTATTAAACTTATTAGGGGTATCCGTATATATAATTCCTGATAAATAAGCTTTCCCATCATAGAAGTTTAAGTGTACTTGACTTTTGCCTTTTAAATACGTAATATGGTCGTCAGCGTCTTTTAAAATTTGTATATAAGGGTGGTCTGTTTCTGAAATTAGCTTCTTATTCAAGAGAACATCATCAAAAACTGACTTACATAATTCAAACGATTTTTTCGGAGCATAAGCTATAGCAAGAGTTTTATCATTCCAAGCATAAATAAGCTTTGTTTTCTCATCTAGTGCATACCTATACTCTTTTTCAACAATAACACAATTTCGATCTGCTAAGTATTTTTCAGCATACTTATTAAACGCTTCTACATCATTAATTGGCAGGGTTGTAAATAGTGTATTTTTCACATTCTTCATGGTATAAAAAACCAATGAATATGGTTTTAAATTTACACCCTTTTTAATGTTCTTTTTATCTTTTTTGTCCTTTGAATTATCTGAAAAATCTACGTGATCCCAATAAAACATTGGTGAAGAAAAAGCATCAACCAAAATAGTCTTTTGAAGATCATGCAAACCTATTTTTAGTACGCTCTCAGCATCTTCATGAATGCGATTTTTAAGAGAGGCAGATTTCTGGTACTGCACATAAATAAAATACCCTACCACTGCCAAAACTAGCAATGATAAGGTGATTTTTAAGAACTTTTTCATGAATTAATGTATTATTTAATCTACTAAAGCATCAATCATATTTAAAAAATAAGCCAAACTATTTTTGTGTCCTTTCCCTTCAGGTGTATTTAAAATCATCTCTCCCTCAAGAACATTACCTTTCATTTTACCTACTCTAAATTCTAAATCTTCTACATTATTAGAGATATAATCTAATTTTTCTCTATAAGAATTAGGAACCATATCTTCTGGAATATCCTTAGTAAGGCTTTTTCCGTTGATATAAATACTTCCTGCATTTTTAGAAATAAGTTTTTTGTGTCTTCCTGAAACCTTAGCATTATAAGTACCATTACTCATCGCTGTGATATCTGCCTTAGAGTTACTAATTAATAAGGTATTATCTTTAAACAACATGTTTACTGTAAATGGTGCATCAGGAATTTCAACTTGGTAGAATCCGTTTTCTGCAGTAACTGCTCCTTCTTTTATACCAATTTTCATGATACGGTTAAAGATCTCTTTCTCTTCTGAAGTAACCATCAAAATAAATTTTGGAATAGGCTCCGTCTTCGTTTTAGTAACCTCTATACTTTCATAATTTTCATCATAGTCATAGGTAGTATACGTTACCTCAACATTTTCTACCCCATTCATAACCAACAACATATCTCCACGAACCACTTTGGCGATAGCCTCTTCGTCTAATAAAATTGAAATTAATCGGGTTGCAATAGGTACAAAATCTTCTAAATGTTCTTTCTCTACACCTTCAAACATTGCATCTACTAATTTAGGGTATGCGCTTAAGGTGCCTTCTGTACTTGTATTTATTGAGAAATAACCATTCATGCTATCTTCATTAAAATACTTAAAAAAGTTTTTATTCATTTTACCATTGTATATGGCTCTTTGGTATTCTGCCATTTCATCATTCATGGTGTATACTGTTTTGATCGATGCATTTGTATCGTCAAAATTTAATTTAGAAGTTAAAGACATTCCTCCATATAATCTATCAAAATTAAACATATCATAAGGGTTATCACCATAATAGCCCCCTCCAAAATAAGAAGGTATTGCGTCTCTATATAAAGCCGTAAAATCATTGACCCAAACAGTAGCTTCATCTTTTCCTGAGCCTATACTCTTCACATAAGAACTATTCTTTAAAATACTTCCTTCAGCATAACTGCCTTTCATTATTTTCTTTGCTTTTTCAATAATAGAAGCTAAAGATACTAGTCTATCAGCTGCTCTCTTAGCTGCTCTTATTTCACGCTTTCTATCTTGCTCCTCATAGTAATCATCATTGTAATAACTAGAATCATCATATTCGGTAGATTCTATTACAGTTTCTTCTATTTCATCTACATAAATATCTTCTATAATTTCTGCAACCTCTTCAACTTCTGCAACACCATCTTCTGTGATAGTACCTTCGATATACAATCTTTCTACTTCATTTTCTGTATTAGACGTAATAGTCACTGTTTTACTTTGGCTGCCACTCTTATTAGAACTATCAAACTTAACCAAAATAGTTCCTGACTCCCCTGGTGCAATTTCTTCTGAAGAAAAGCTAGGAACGGTACATCCACAACTTGCTTTTGCATCTGTGATTACTAAAGCTGAATCTCCTGTATTCGTAAAATTAAACGTATGTTCTACCACATCGCCTTCTTTAATCGTCCCAAAATTATAGGTAGATTCATCAAAACTCAATATAGGGTAATAACCTGCCACTGCATCTGCAGCCTCTTCTACCGCTTCTACAGTATAATCGTAATCATCATAACCATACACATCGTCATAATTACTTTCCTCCTGAGCGATTGTAATTAATAAGGTATCGTCATTCCACATGGTTACCATGTTATCATAACTCTCTACCATATATGAAAGACCACCTTCATATTGAATTTTTTCTTTATCACTTTCTGATAAAAGACTAAAAAAACCGCGTTTATCTTTTAGTGGAACTAGAAAGCTATGTGTAAAAACACCTTCTTCTGTCTCCATAAAGTAATAGAAATTTGCAGACAAATCAATTCCCAGTGTTTCTAAATCAGTTACAGAACCGTCGGTTTTTCTTGACAATTCCTTTATAAACATCTTTCCCATTTTAGAATTTTCAAATTCTGAAACGGAAACTAAATCGGTAATATTTCTTCCTTTAAGAGCTATAACAACACTTGCATTCTTTGGCACTTTTGATATTAAATCTTGCGCAGAAACTACTAATGTAGCAAAGCAAAGAGTTGTAAAAAGTAATACTTTTTTCATTGAAAAGGGTATTTATTATGGTTGAACTATTTAGATAATTGTATTGTATTTGCCACACTTTTTTCTCCTAAAATAAGAGACATTGCATCTATTTTTAAAAAAACTGCTTTTTTGTTTGGGGCTATTTTTGCATTCCCATTAGAGCTGCTTTTAATTTCATTTTTAAAGCGGTAAATACTCGTAAAGGTTGCATCATTAAATATTTTCCGATCTTCTCCTTTAAGTCTATAAAACGTTTTTTTTATCTTGGCATCATAAGAAAAATAACGCTGAAAATTATTTGTAGCTGTATTGTATGAGAAATTAGTAGTATTGAAATTCGTTTTTTCTTTTTTGTTCTGTTGTTTTATTAGATCCTGAAAAACAGCATCTAAACTTGCCACCTTATCAAAATTACAGGAAAGTGTGAAAATATAATTTTCGTAATCTGTAGTCTTTTTAATATTTGTAATACCATTTATGGTTTTTAAATGATTCTCAGCATCTTTCAAGGCTAAGTTAATATCATCCTTAGAAGGAACTTTATAACCATTTACACTATCTAATAACATTACCGATGCTATTTTACTTTTACTTCTACTCAGATTAAAAGTAACCAACATAGTACCACTGCCATCAGCATTTAGATTTATCTCTTCCAAAACTTCAAAACAGCTTGTAAAAAGTAGCATTGAAAAAAATAGAATAAAATAGAATGTAGTTTTTCTAATCATATGCATATGTAATACTAGTTAAGTATGTAAACTTCTAATTATGTTACAAATTGTGTAAACTATTTTTTAATTTTCAGATTACTGTACAAAGAAATAACATAAAACAAAAACGAAATACCCTGAATACCGTGAATTTTAAAAGACGTAAAAAGCTGGTTTGAAATTCCGAAATAGCGAAAAAATAGTTGTCCTTAAGAAATAGCGCTTAAAAAAATTGCTCAAATAACAACTATAATCTATTGAATTTATGAGCACCAATCACTAACTCCTACAAATTAAACAACCACTTACAACATCTTATGTTGCATATTTTCTCAGGCCTTATTTCATGCTTCAAGATTTGCAGATAATGACTCAATACTTACAGAGCCATACTAAAGCAAGCAGTAAGTTTGAGTATAATTATTTGAAAATCAACGCCTAGAGGTTTAAATAATTGTATTAATAATAACAATAAACCTAAATTATTACATGATGAAAAAACTAAAAATGTTTACTTTTTTACTAGGAGGAATTCTCCTTGTAAACTGTTCTACAGAAGATCCTGACACTGCCAGTAACCTTGAGGAACTAGACGTATTAAAATTTTCTGCGACGCAAGCCTTTTTCGTTGGCGATAATCGCACCGATGCAACAACACTTAATGGTGGATATTGGTGGACCATCTATAAAGAAGGCGGCTGGGGTAAATTAAATTTCTCTGGTGCACAAACGTATCCTGGTAACTTTGAAATAGAATATAAGAACAACCAAGATATTGTTGGTGGTAAAGGCTGGGAATATGGGCAATGGAATAGAGTCATTAATTACAACATTGGAACCCTAGAAGGTTCTTACAAATTTGTTGGAGCTTATGGTTGGGCAAAAGCTACCTCTGGCGAATTAATTGAATATTATATTGTTGATAAGAAAAAGGGAAATGGAATTCCTGGAGTAAATAAAAATCAGGACTTTACTGTAAATAACAAAAATTACAGATTTTTAGTTCAAGATAGAGACGGACCCTCTGTAGAAGGTGATAAAAAGTTCAAGCAATTTATTTCTGAAAACAAAAACCCAAATAGTATTGCTTTAAATGTAGATCAGAGGATTAGCTTCCAAAAACATGCTGAACACTGGGGCACCTATGGTAACGAAGGCAGTTTAAATAACTGGGGTTGGTACCAAGTTTTTGGTATTGAAAGCTTTAACTACAATGCAAGTCAAAATGACGGTAATGGAAACTGGGGTAAAATAAATGCAACAATCTGGTAAACTAAATCTATAAAAGTGCCCGCAACAATTTTAGTTCGCCTACACTTAATCCTGCTTTTTTAAATGAAAAAATCTACAGTATACTTCTTATTTATTTCAACACTTCTTTTAAATAGCTCCTGCGCAGAAAAGAAGGTAGAACCTCTTACTCCCGCTAATTTTATTTTTGTAGAAGGAGGAATGATGAAAAATAAGAATTCTCAGTTGTATGGAATTAAAGGCAAAGTTCTTGACTTTTATATGGGTAAATATGAAATTACACAAAAAGAATGGAATGAAATTATGCCCAAAAACCCTTCCAATACTATAGGTGACAGTTTACCTGTTGAAATGGTTACTTGGTATGATTGTATCAGGTATTGCAATAAAAGAAGCAAAAAAGAAGGCTTAATTCCTTATTATGATATTGATACTACTAAAGACACTTTAGAGGGAGATATTCGTATAAATAGAAAAGCGAGCGGTTACAGATTGCCAACAGAGGTAGAATGGGAGTATGCTGCTGGAGGTGGGCAGCTAAGCAAAAGTTTTACATATAGCGGTAGTGATGTAATTGACAGTGTCGCCTGGACTTGGAAAAATACTGGCGATACTATTCTTTCTGGAAACTGGAATTACAGAAGTATGCAACACAATCATTGCTCTACTAAACCTGTGGGCTTAAAAAAACCTAATGAACTGGGTTTTTATGATATGACAGGCAATGTAATGGAATGGTGTGAAGAATGGCATGTAACGGAACATATCTCTAAAGGAACATACCGAACACAAAGAGGTGGCGGATGGATCAACATAGATGATTATGCTAAAGTAGCTCACAGAGGTTATAATGAAGCCAAAAGAAAAGCTATGGATCAAGGCTTTAGAATATGTAGAAACAAAGACTAAAATTTTCGCTTGAGCTTTTTATAGTACTTACAAAACAAAAACTCCGGCTATATGCCGGAGTTTTTTATACTATTTATTCCTTAGGAGGATCCATTTTAAAGTCTTCCATGAATTTGGTGGTGTAATTCCCCGCCAAATAATCTGGATGATCCATTAATTGTCTATGAAAAGGTATGGTTGTTTTTACACCTTCAATTACAAATTCATCTAAAGCACGCTTCATTTTATTAATAGCCTCTTCTCTTGTTTGAGCCGTAGTTATTAATTTTGCGATCATAGAATCGTAATTTGAGGGTATAGTATACCCGCTATATACGTGCGTATCTAAACGAATACCGTGACCTCCAGGAGTATGTAATGTTGTTATTTTTCCTGGTGAAGGGCGAAAATCATGGTAGGGATCTTCTGCATTAATTCTACATTCAATTGAATGTAACTTTGGCAAATAGTTCTTACCTGAGATTGGCACACCTGCAGCTACAAGAATTTGCTCACGAATAAGATCGTAATCTATTACCTGCTCTGTAATTGGATGTTCTACCTGAATACGTGTATTCATCTCCATAAAATAGAAGTTACGGTGTTTATCTACCAAAAATTCTATAGTACCTGCGCCTTCATATTTTATATATTCTGCTGCTTTTACCGCCGCTGCTCCCATTTCTTCTCGCAACTTATCTGTCATAAAAGGAGAAGGTGTTTCTTCGGTAAGTTTTTGATGGCGTCTTTGGATAGAGCAATCTCTTTCGGATAAATGACATGCTTTACCGTATTGATCACCCACAATTTGAATTTCAATATGACGTGGTTCTTCAATAAGTTTCTCCATGTACATACCACCATTACCAAATGCAGCTTTAGCTTCTTGAACAGCACTATTGTAAAGATCTTCTAATTTATCTTCACTCCAAACAGCACGCATTCCTTTTCCACCACCACCAGCGGTTGCTTTAATCATAACGGGATATCCCATTTTTTTAGCAATCTTCTTGGCATCTGCAACATCTTTTAATAAGCCATCAGAACCAGGTACACAAGGTACTCCAGCTTCTTTCATTGTTAGTTTTGCAGTAGCTTTATCACCCATTTTATCTATTTGATCCCCAGAGGCACCAATAAATTTAATATCGTGTTCTGCACAAATTCTTGAAAATTTAGAATTTTCAGACAAAAACCCATATCCTGGATGAATAGCATCAGCATTTGTAATTTCTGCTGCCGCTATAATATTAGGTATTTTTAAATATGACTCACTACTAGGTGCTGGGCCAATACATACTGCTTCATCTGCAAAACGTACATGCAGACTTTCTTCATCTGCTTTAGAATAGACTGCAACAGTTTTGATCCCCATTTCACGACAAGTCCTGATAATGCGCAGTGCAATCTCTCCTCTATTTGCAATTAATATTTTTTTAAACATCTTTTGAAATTTTATATGTTGAATCCTAAATTTTAAATGGATTTTAAATGGTTGAAGACAACCATTTAAAATTTAAGTATCTAAAATTTCTTATGATGGATCTACCAAAAATAATGGTTGATCAAATTCCACTGGTGAAGAATCGTCTACTAATACTTTAACGATTTTACCTGAAACCTCAGATTCAATATCATTGAATAATTTCATTGCTTCAATAACACAAAGTACATCTCCTTTGTTTATTGTACTCCCTACTTCAACAAAAACAGGTTTTTCTGGTGATGCTTTTCTATAGAATGTACCAATAATTGGAGACTTGATGGTAATATATTTATCATCATCATTAACCTCTGCTTTGGCTGCAATTTCTACTGAAGTAGCATCTTCCTTAGCAGGTGCGGCTGGCATCATTTGATTTTGTGCCATTGGTATTTGTTGAACATATGTAGTTGGTTCTAAACCAGCTGCCCCAGTGCGGATCGTTATTTTGATGTCTTCCATCTCTAATTTAACCTCGCTAGCACCAGATTTGGCTACAAATTTAATCAAGCTTTGAATTTCTTTAATATCCATCGAATTCTAGTTTAATATAATAGTTGATATTGTTATTTTGAGTTATATGCCCATTTTAAATATATAGATCCCCAAGTGAATCCTCCTCCGAAAGCAGCAAAAACTAAGTTGTCCCCTTTTTTTAATTGCTTTTCGTAATCGTATAATAAAAGCGGTAAAGTTGCCGATGTCGTATTGCCATACTTTTGAATATTCATCATCACTCTATCATGATCCAAGCCCATTCTATTGGCTGTGGCATCAATAATACGCTTATTGGCTTGATGTGGTACCAACCAAGAAACATCATCATGTGTTAATGAATTACGTTCCATGATTTCAGCTGCTGCGTCTGCCATTTTAGACACGGCAAATTTAAATACTGTTTTCCCGTCTTGAAAAATATAGTGTTGTTTATTCTTTACAGACTCTTCAGTGGCCGGCATTATAGACCCACCACCATTCATACTTAAATATTCTCTTCCATTACCATCAGAGCGCAAATACTCATCTTGCATTCCTAAACCTTCTTCATTGGGCTCAAAAAGTGCAGCACCTGCTCCATCTCCAAAAATAATACACGTAGTTCTGTCTTCATAATCAATAATAGACGACATTTTATCTGCCCCTATTAAAAGTACTTTCTTATACTTTCCAGATTCTATAAAACCTGCAGCCGTAGACATTCCAAACAAGAAACTTGAACATGCCGCTAGCAAATCAAATGCAAACGCATTAGTAGCACCTATTTCTGAGGCTACAAATGCAGCTGTTGACGCCACTAAAGTATCCGGTGTTGCCGTACCCACTAGTACTAGATCTATTTCACTAGGGTCTATACCCCTCTTTTTTATTAAATCTTCCGCAGCTTTAATAGCCATATATGACGTACCAACTCCTTCTTTTTTAAGTACTCTTCTTTCTTTAATACCTGTTCTAGTAGTGATCCATTCATCATTAGTATCTACTAGTTCTTCCAACATTTTATTCGTCATTACGAACTCAGGGACATAGCCCCCTACCGCCGTGATGGCCGCTGATAGTTTAGTCATTTAGAAACGTTTTTGTGCTTAAATCTTTAAAAAAGCAACAAATTTGGTGAAAAATAGTCAATTTTTGCGACTTTTTATCTTAAAAACTCTTGTTTTTAAAAATTTGAATTGCTGTCATAAAAAAACTCCCAACTTTTACAAGTGGGAGTCCATATACTTTCATCAGAAGTTAATTAAGCAACTGCTTCTTCTGTATTATCAATTAAAACTTGGCCTCTGTAATATAATTTACCTTCATGCCAGTGTGCTCTGTGGTACAAATGCATTTCTCCAGTTGTTGGATCTTTTGCAAGAGTAGGGGCAACAGCCTTATAATGTGTTCTTCTTTTATCTCTTCTTGTTCTGGAAATCTTCCGTTTTGGATGCGCCATTTTTAAAACTTATTTATCCGTTAATAACTTTTTTAATGAATCCCAACGAGGATCCGTTTCTTTATTTTTATTTTCTTTTACTTCCTTTGGATGTAATTTTTCTAGCTTTTCTAATGTTGCTGACTTTAAAGTGCCATCCTCAACTCCAGGATGTACTTTTTTAAGCGGCACAGCTAAAACGATCATTTCATAAACATATTGTGAAATATCTACCTGAAAATCCCCGTGTGGGAGAATCAGAATTTCATCATTGTCATCATTAAACTCTTCACCAAACTTAACTAGCAGCTCTAAATCAGCTTCTATAGGTTGGTCATAAGGCTCATTGGTAACATCACAATAAACGTTTACTGTACCCGTCGCAGCTATCTCTAACTCTAACATCGTACTAGATCTATTTAATATCACTTCTAATTGAATAGCAGCGTTATTAAACTCATCATATTCAAAAGATTCAAAGAACGTATTCTCTATTTCAAAATTAAATTCGTGTCTTCCCTGCTTCAATCCTGAAAAAGGAATCACAAACTCTTTATGCTTCTTCATGTTTGACACTTATTATTAGTGCTCCTGCCACGTAAAGGCGGGTGCAAAGATACTATTATTTTACTAAAACCCAACTTTTTAGCTTATTTTGTAAAATAGCGTTTAGAGGCTGTATTTACTACTATAATCAGCTAAAAATTATTTCTCGCCCAACTTATTTATCTAAATTCTCGTTTTAATCTTGACTTTTTAAGTGGATTTGCCGTTAGCTCGCTATATTCTTTTCTATTTCTAAAAATTTCTATCGCCTTAAAAACAGCTTCCTCAAAAGAGCTATGATCTGCCTTTCCTTTTCCTGCAATTTCATATGCAGTTCCATGATCTGGAGAAGTACGCACTTTATTTAAGCCCGCAGTATAATTTACTCCTTTTCCAAACGATATCGTTTTAAACGGAATTAAACCTTGATCGTGGTATGCTGCTAAAATAGCATCAAATTTCTTGTAACCATCAGAACCAAAAAAGCTATCTGCTGCATAAGGGCCAAAAACCAAATGACCGGCCTCTGAAAGCTCGTGTATTGCTGGCTTTAAGGTATCATCATCTTCTTTCCCTATAATGCCATTATCTCCACTATGCGGGTTAATCCCCAATATTGCAATTTTTGGCTTAGAGATACCAAAATCCATTTTCAAAGAATTTTCTATGGTAGCTACTTTACTTTTAATTAATTCTGGCGTAATAGCCGTCGCAACATCTTTTACCGCAATATGATCTGTAAGCAACCCTACTTTTAAATCGTCTGTGATCATGAACATTAAACTTTCTCCTTCCAACTCTTGTGCAAGAAAATCTGTATGTCCTGGAAAATTAAAATCATCAGCCTGTATATTGCTTTTATTTATTGGAGCCGTTACCAAAACATCTATTGCTCCTTCTTTCAATGCTTGCACTGCAGCTTTCAATGATTTGATAGCAAAATCTCCAGCCTCTTTAGTGGCCTCTCCAAATTTAATATTCGGAATTTCGCGCCATACATTAACGACATTGATTTTACCATCTAAGGCCTTAGACGCCTCTTGCACCCCATGATAGTTAATCTCTATATTTAGTTCAGATTTTTGATATGATATTGTTTTATTTGATGCAAAAATCACAGGAGTGCAGAAATCTAACATTCGAGTATCTTCAAAAGTTTTCAATACGACCTCACAACCTATTCCATTTAAATCGCCAATAGAAACCCCTACTTTAATTTTTTGTCTTTCCTCCATGATATCTTATGGGTTTATAGTAATTTTACACCACAAAACTAGTTAATTAAAACGACACATGTTTACAGGAATAATTGAAACTTTAGGAGAAGTAAAGACTTTACAGAAAGAAGACACTAATTTACACATTACTGTGAAGTCTACAATTACTCCAGATCTTAAAATTGACCAAAGTGTATCTCATAATGGTGTTTGTTTAACCGTTGTAGCTGTAAAAGGCGATTCTTACACCGTAACAGCTATTGATGAAACCTTACAAAAAACAAATTTAGACCAATTAAATGTTGGGGATAAGGTAAATTTAGAACGTGCTATGATTCTAGGATCCCGTTTAGATGGCCATATTGTTCAAGGACACGTAGACCAAATTGGAACCTGTATAAACGTGGAAGAAAAAGACGGAAGCTGGTTATTTACTTTTGAGTATGATGCTACCTTAAATAACCCTACGATAGAAAAAGGCTCCATCACTATTGACGGAACCAGTTTAACTGTCGTAAATTCAGGCAACAACACCTTTAGCGTTGCTATTATCCCTTACACCTACGAGCATACTCGTTTTAAAACCTATAAAAAAGGAACTATTGTTAACCTTGAATTTGATGTCATTGGAAAATATGTAGCTAAATTAATGGCTAATAGGATTTAATTTTTAGCGACACCATTCTTGTATTCCGCAACAATACCCTCTGCTTTATCCTTGTCTTTCTCTAATACAGATAAGGATATTGTAGATTCTGTGCCCCCGACAAAACCGGCAATCACGCCAGAATTCTGTTCGTTTTTTTCAATAAACGGAATGTTTGCTTCTTCAAATAGGCCTTTTAAAAGAATAACTGCTACTTGAGTACCACTATATATTTTAGTGTATTTTTCACTATCGATCATAATATTTCTTGTTTAAATTAAAACTACAATAATCTTATGGATAGCCACTAAACTTTAATAAAAATTTGTCTTTTATAAAGTACAAAAGCTAATAATAAATAGCAACTCATTACGGTAATAGCATAAAGTAATGACGAAAGCTGCATGGGTAAAAAATCATGAACATACAAGGTATTGAAGAGCCAAGAATGTATTGAAACACGATCCTCACCTACCTTAATTAAACCAAATAACTTACCAATAAAACTAGATAAGAAAAAAACGGTAATAGCATTTGCCCCTGCATATTTGAAAATAGTTCCAAATTGCACTTTTTTCACATCTGTACTATAATAAATTAAGGCTAAAATTAAATTGGCCCAACCAGCGGTTACCAATACAAAACTACTAGACCACAACGCTTTATTTATTGGAAAAATAAAATGCCATGCATGTCCCACAATCAGCAACATCACTCCTAAACCCAATATTATTGTCGTTTTGTTTTGTTGCTTTGAAAGTAAAATTTTTCCTGTAAAAACACCTAGAAGACAACTGGCAATTGCAGGTATGGTACTCAACAAGCCTTCCGGATCATAGTCATCTTTCCACATGTGGCTCCCTAAAACATTTAAATCGATATAATTTGTCAGGTTATTTGGAGCCCTATCAAAGGTAGAAGCTATTCCGTTTACAGGAATAAAACCCATAGCCACCCAATACCCAACAAGTATAAACACGGTAACTCCTATCAATTGTTTCCAATTAAGATTTAGAAATAAAATAGAGGTAACAAAAAACACAAGCCCAATTCTTTGCAACACACCCGGAAAACGAATTTCAGAAAAATCTTTTACAAATGGAAAACTTAAGGTAAAAGCCCCTAAGAACAAGCCTAACCCTATTAATTTAAGACTCCTACTTATAATTTTTTTATAGGTGCTCGCCGTAACTTTTTTAGTGCTGTACGCAAACACAATAGAGGTACCGACAATAAATAAGAAAAAAGGAAATACCAAATCTGTTGGACTATAGCCATGCCAATCGGCATGTAGAAAAGGAGCATATACTGCGGCCCAAGTACCTGGGTTATTTACTAAAATCATCAAAACAATCGTCATCCCCCTAAAGATATCTACCGCAATAATTCTTTCTTTCATCTATTCTAAGGTTTAGCTGGTCCAGCTTTAAAGTTAATTATTTTACGATACTTTTGCACCCCATTCAGCCACACAGTACATGTATTTAATCCTTTTATCAAATATTTCGCAATCTTCTTGGATATTGGCATTTTTAGCCGCAATAATTTTAGGAATTTCAAAGTCGGGAATTAAAGGTATTGCTATTATTATTGTCACTTTAATGGCTATTGCGTTTGGGGCTAAAGAATCTACAGGTCTTATTGTGCCATTACTTATCGCTGGTGATATTTTTGCCGTAATTTATTATAATAGACACACGCAATGGAGGTATATCTTACGTTTTTTACCGTGGATGATTTCTGGTGTACTCATTGGTGTTCTTATAGGAAAAGATTTAGACGAAGAGACGTTTAAATTTGGAATGGCCTTTATAATACTTGGGAGTGTTGTAATGATGTATTGGTGGGATCGCAGAAAAAGTAAATCTGTACCAACACACTGGGCATTCGCAGGATCTATAGGTATCATGGCTGGGATCACTACAATGATTGGAAATTTAGCAGGTGCTTTTTCTAATATTTTCTTCTTAGCTATGCGATTGCCTAAAAATGAATTTATTGGTACTGCTGCTTGGCTGTTCTTTATTGTCAATGTATTTAAACTGCCGTTTCACATCTTTGTATGGGAAACAATTACACCAGAAACATTGTGGATTAATCTAAGATTGGTTCCCGGTATTTTATTGGGCCTTTTAATAGGGGTACGTTTGGTTAAAATAATTAAAGATGAATTTTATCGAAAAATGATTCTTATTTTAACTGCTTTGGGTGCTTTGCTGATTTTAATTCGATAATCCCTACGGTCGTACTACACCTAAAGCCCTAACTTAGGCTAGGAAAAAAAATACTTTGACTTTTAAAAATGAAAAAAGGGCATTTGAAATTGCTTTCAAAATACCCTTTTAGGGGAACATAACAAACACTTTACTATTCAACCATTTGTAATTGGGTTTGTTATCGTTCTTGCACTTTTATAACATGGTTAGTGTTTGTGCTTACTCGCTAAATTATTATCGCCGTTATTTAAAACTGACGTTTCTTTTTTTACTTCTTCTTTACTTGTTTCTAGTACTGGCGCTGCTAATACCCATGTGGTTACACATAGCAATCCCATCACTATTGATATTGTTAATTGTTTCATTTATAGGTTGTTCTTTTTTTTTAAAAAATGTGCTTAACTTCTTTTTAATTGAGAATAAATTCAACACCAAAAAGAGTGAATACAGAAAACAAATTGTGCTCGACACAAACAGAAAAAATACTAAATATGAAGAATTCATATGTTATAATTTATTTATGGTTACTAAGCTAATCATATGTTCTCTAGATCTTTAAACTCTTTCAAGCTTCAAATCTTATGTAAAAATAGGGCACTAATACCATCTCGAAGAATTGTAAATGGGCAAATTCAATTCTTCGTTAATAAGCATGATTAAATCGTTAAAATACATTTTAACAATATTTTTCCTACACAATATATTAATAATTGTGTAAAGTAGATAATTTTTTTAATTGGATTTAAGAATGGAATACGAACGTATTGCCATATTAACTTAGGGCTATTTAAGATATTTAGCCATTGTTTTTAAAAGATCGTCGTGCTCAAAAGGCTTAGATAAAACAGCATTCATTCCCGCCTTTTTAAAAGCTTTTAAGTCATCTTCATAAGAATATGCAGTGATGCCTATAATCGGTATTTTTTTTATGTTCTTAAAAGGGAAATCTCGGATTACTCTAGCGACTTGATCTCCACTAACATTAGGTAAATTAATATCCATTAATAATAAATCGTAATCTTCATTAATCAATTTCTCCATAATCATAGCCCCATCACTTACCAGGTCTATATAAAAGAAATTTGTATCTAAAAGTAATTTAAACAAAACAGTTTGAACGTTAATATCATCTTCTGCTAAAAGAATTCTATATTTTTTATCTGTTTTAAATATGGCTTTTTTCTCCTTCTTTTTACGAGGTGTAATAATGCTCGTCCTACCATTATTGGGCAATGGTTGTTTTAAGGTTAAATCAAAATAAAAAGTAGAGCCGTCTTCGACATTAGAAACTACTTTGATTTCTGAATCCATTAACTTTAGCAATCCTTTTACGATAGATAAGCCCAATCCAGTACCTTTAGACACTTCTGAACTTTGGTTTCCATCTAGCTGAGAAAAACTCTCGAAAATAGTTGTTTGATTTTCTATTGAAATACCCGCCCCAGTATCTACCACCTCAAAACGCAAGTTTAATCTATTTGCTCTTTTTTGATTTAATTGGATGTCTAGTGTAATTTTTCCACTTTGAGTATACTTAAAAGCATTATCCAATAAATTAGTAAGTACTTGAAACAAACGTAAACGGTCTCCTTCAACTAAGTCTGCAATTTTCTTATCTACCTTAACTTCAAAATCAATATTGCTGTCACTTGCCTTCGTTTTATACGTGAATCGTAATAAATCAAAGAGCTGTGATAAACTAAAGATATTTTCTCGTAGCTTAAGCCTTCCAGAAGAAATCATACTAATACTCAAAATATCATCTAAAAGAAATTTTAGATTGGAATTAGACTGCTGTAAGAACGCCAACATATCTTGCTGTTGATTGCTAAGTTCTGTATCTGATAATATCTTGGTGATTGAAATTATACTGGTCAGTGGATTACGCAACTCATGACTAAAATTACGAATAAATGAGTTTTTAAAATTTTCTCTTACTTCTAATTCGGCATTTTTTATAGCCACAAGCTCACCATTTATAATGGATTCATTACGGGTTTGCGCAATAGCCTGGTATTCTGTATAATGACTTGTATAGTCTGATATAATGACTAAATAACCTTCTTTCTTTTTAGCAAACCTAATATCTGCAACATAATCCTTATCCTCAAAATTTATATGCACACAATTAAATAAGACCTCCTTATCTAAAGTATCTTTTATAGAATCGAAAGTATAGAAAAATGCGTGTACCTCAAATATTGAAGTTTTTACTTCTAAATTTAAAAAGGCTTGATCTGACTGTAGAATAGTACCCTCTTCATCTATTAAAACAAATTGAACATTTTTTGTCGCATATTCTTTGTGGTACTGATCTAGCATTCTAATGTAATAATTTAGCTAAATGTAGGAACAAATCATTTACCGCATTACCTGTTTTGGCACTCGTTAAAAAATTTGTTTCTATATTATTTTTCTTAAATAATTTTTCTAAATCTTCTTTCAATACTAAATCTACTTTATTACCCACCACCAAAAGTGGTGTCTTTGATATTTTAGTTCTTACAGAATCTAAATCGGAATTTAAAGCCTGAAAGGTAGAAGGTCTGGTCACATCAAATACAAATACAACGCCATGCGTTCCTAATAAATACGCATCTCTTATAGTTGTTAGATCATCTGTTCCTTCTAAATCCCAAAGTATAAGTGATACTTTTTCTTCTGGAGTAATGGTTACTACCTTTTTTGTGATATGAACGCCAATAGATACCTTATAGTTGTCTGAAAAACTATCTTCTACAAAACGCCTAATTAATGAGGTTTTACCCACCCCAAAATGTCCTAAGACTACAATTTTTTTAGATACTTGCATTTTCAAATTTTACGAGTAGCTCTTTTTCAAGTGTTTCTCTGTCCATTATTTTTTTATCTGATTCCTTTTCTGAAGCGAAAAGTGAATCTAAATTTTTCCCCATAAAATCATCGTAAAAATCGAAAATAAGGTCTTGAACCTTATCCTTTGAACTCATAGAATAATTGCCTGAAATTACTACCGCTACGTAATACGAGACAAAACTCTGTAAGTGAATATTGTATAATTCGTATTCTATTAATTCTAAATTCTGATTTTTCTGTCCGAAAGCATCTTCTACGAAACCCTTTATCGCTGTTAGCATTCCTGAAATCATATCCTCATCTATCGTTTCAGACTTGGTATAACTCGCTGCTAAAATACCAGAACCTCTTTCTATTAAAAGCACCTGTTCAATGTGCGCGGATTGCAATTCACTAAGAATAATTTCTTCTTCTTTTACACCACTAAACCAGGATTTAAATTTTGTTTTCCAACGTGATGCTGATAATTTCTGATTAATTTTCTCTGATAGAATTTTCATCTCCTGAGAGATGTATTTCTTAATCATTTTACCTAAAATAGGATATAGGGCATCTACAATATCATCTTTATTCTTACGAATTTCTTCCTTTAAGGTTTCCGTAATTGTAGGCCCTAATGTCTTAGGAATATCTGCTATAAATTCGTCTATTTTTTGAGCGATTATAGGGTTCACCTTTTCCGAAAGTTGTTCTCTTTCATTAACGGTTTCTTCTATAACTTTTATACGATTCGCTATTTTTTCAGCAAAAACACGGTCATCAGTAAACAAAATGTCCCTAAGAAGCTCTACTTTGTCTTTCTCCACCATGATAATTTTATTTAAAAAACTACTTTTTGCTTACTTTTTCCCCTAATTCGATTAAAATATTGCCCAAAGTCTTTTTATCAAGTTTTTCAGCATCTAGAGTTTCAATCTTGTCTTCTAATTTTTCTTCTAGCTCCGTTACTCTAATATTAACGTCTGTAGCTACAGAATCTAAAGCTGTATTAAGCTCTGTTCTTACTTCTTCAATAAGCTCTTCTAAAATTCTCTTCTTCTCAAGAATATCTTTTCTAAGCGCTTCAAATTCAGAGTCATACGCCTGAATATCATCACCAAAAATAAGGTTTTTGATTAAATCGATTTTTGAACCTACTTGTTCGTCCTTGTTATTTAAATCTATTACCGGCTTACTATTTGTTGACATATGCAGAAAAATTGGTTGAAATTGTTTGTTGTGCTCCCACTTTTTTATCTATAAGTTAAGCCCTTATCTTTAATAAAAGGCTTTGATTCAGAAATAAATAAGTAGGTAAAATTACTAAATTTAGCCGAGACCGCAAGGATAGTAGAGCTCTATCTAAATTATTAGAAAATTTGAAATATAAGTTTTCATAGATTTGGTTTACTTTTTTTTTGATAAAGTAACCCTAGTACTTAAATCTGGATGGCTACAAGCCAAAAAGTGAAAACTAATACTTTGGTAAGTATTAGTTTTCACTTTTAATAGTATTCAATGTCCGTTTTTTTAAAAAATCTTATAACGTAACATTAAGGGTATAGTCAAATTTCTTGTGCGTATACTTATGATGGTCTGCGTGTGCGTAATGCTCTAAAAGCGTTTTAGGACCATTTTGATTAATCATTAGCGCAAAAATACCATAATCTCCGCCGTCATCTGTAGTAGGATTATTTGGGATACGCGTAATAGTATGAATATGATTATAATCTGCTATTGTACTAGCATTTGCCCCTGTAGAACCTTCGGTATTAAATTCAGCCCATAAATATGGATTGTAAATTCTATAATAAAATTCGGATGTTGCAGTAGGCGTCGTCCCAGAGTCATTTATCCAAACAAAATAGGTGTCATCTATATTTGCGCTAATATCTGCCCACCAAACATCTGCGAAATTGTCTGTTAAATTATAAACATACTCTTTCATTACCAGTAATAGATTTGCCTGTGCAGCTGTAGACATTTCGGAATATTTTAAACCTATGGCGAATCCTGAATAATCATAAGTTCCTCTATAAGGATCGGGATCCCCATTCATATCAGCAGGCCCCACTTCTAAAGAGTGTGTTGTAGAGGTTGTTGAAGCCGCTTCAAGTTCTGTCGAATCAAAGCTATTGTAAAGTGTAAGCGCTAAATCTCTTTCATCAGAAAATATATCAAAATCTTCGCCGTTCCAAGTATCAGCTGCGGGTTCCCCTCCTAAGAAAGCAGGTACAATAGAAACATTATCGCCATGCACCAAAAAGTTAAGTACACAATGGTGGCCGTCTAATTGAAAACCCCAAGAGCCACTCGTTTCTGGGTCACCAAACATATCAATTGAGTAAAAATCAGGATTCCAAACATCACTCATCACGTTATTTAACCAACCTTCAGATAATTCTGTAATTTCATATACTTTCTGATATCCTTGAGAACTTAAGAATAGTTGTAAAATATCTTTGAAAGCTATTAATTGATCCGCTGTTAAATCGCCATACGTGATACCATCTCTATTGTCATCGTTTGCTGGTGTATTATGCCATAAATAGAAACGCTCATCATCTAAACAAACTGAAATTTCCTCCAATAAATCATCAGACAAAGAACTCCTAAAGCTCACTACTGCAGCTCGCATAGTTTCTATCTCGGTATTTGTAGATTGATCAACAGTACCAGTTGTGGTACATTCTGTTGTGCTTGTTGTATCATCATCAGTTGTATCTTCTATCTCATCATTAGTTGTGTCGTCTGAACCACATGCCACAAATACAATGAAAAGAAAAGATAAAAATATTGGTTTTAATTTTTGAACTTTCATTTTCTAAGATTTTAAACTATTAAAAAATAAAGGTATTTGATACTGTAACGGTATAAAAAAAAATGCGATAAACACAGCAATGTTTGCGGTTAATATTAAGGAAAGAGCTGGTCTAATTCCTTTTTATAACTGTTACCTATGGGAAGACTCCTATCTATAATAACTATATCTATTGCACTAATATTTTTTATATACTTAATGGAAACTATAAAAGACTTATGTATTCTGATAAATTTTAAGCACGGTAATTCTTGTAAAATATTTTTCATTGTAGCACGCGCTACAATAGCCTTTTCGCCATCTATATAAATCTTAACATAATCATTCATAGCTTCTACATAAATGATTAGATCAATAGGTATACGGTTTAATTTGTAATTAGCACGAATAGATAAATGCGTATTCGCATCAAAATTATCAACGGTAATAGCCTTAAAATTTTGAACTCTCAGAACTGCTTTTTTAAAGCGCTCAAATGAAATTGGTTTTAGTAAATAATCAATTGCATCAACATTAAACCCTTCTATTGCATATTTTTCATAGGCCGTTGTAAAAATTACTTTCACATCTATATTTAAGGATTTATAGAAATCTATTCCACTCTTATTTGGCATTTCTATATCTAAAAAAATTACGTCTACAGGAAATTTGTTTAAAAAGGTTTTAGCTTTGTTTAAATCAGAAAAAGTTTTTTCTAAAGAAATATTGCTCAATGAATCACAATAAACTTGAATAACCTGTAAGGCCAATGGCTCGTCATCTATAGCTATTGCTTTTATCATTTTAATTCTATCTCAAGATTAACTTTGAAGTATTCCATATTACTAACAACATTCAGCTTATACCTATTTGCATAAAATAGCTCTAGTTGTTTTTTGGTATTTTTTAGCCCCAATGAAGTGGACTGATTTTTTATTCTCTCTGTTGATTTTACTATTGTATTAGTTACGTTTAGTTTTAAAATATTGTCTTCGAGAACTAAACTTATTTCAATTTCAGAGTTATTCTCAGCATCAGAGCCATATTTAAAAGCATTTTCAATAATACAGATTAACATTAATGGATTTATTTCTTGATTTGCAAAATCTCCACGAAATTCAGTTCTTAAAGTTGTTTTTTCCGTCAATCTAAGTTTTTGTAAATCAATGAAACTTTTTAAATACCCAACTTCTTTATCTAAAGCTATGAACTGCTGATTATTTTGGGTAATTACATAACGCATTAAATCTGATAACTGCAAAATAGCTTGCGGTGTTTTGTCTGATTTTGTCAAGGCTAGCGCAAACAAGCTATTTAACGTGTTAAATAAAAAATGAGGGTTTATTTGAGATTTCAAATAGGCTATTTCTGTTAAGAGCTTCTCATTGTTTATCTCTGTTAATCGTTCATTTACTCTTAAGTAGAGCGAAAGGAAAAAAATACCAATGAATTGAAGCAAATGACTATCTCTCGATAGAATAAAATTTAATGAACCGAATCCGCTTGACTTAGAAATACCATCTCTAAATGGTCCTAAATGCAGATTATTTGATTTGCGCACAGAAAAATCACTAATCAAAAATTGTGGGAATTTTATAACTAACAAATACCCAACGATTAAAATTAGCACTAAATACACCCATTTTTTGTTGAAATAAAAATTAGGTATGATGTAATAATAACTAGTGAAAAAGAAAATCGTTAATAATTGATAGCTCAAAAAATTTCTTTGAAAAGGCGCCACTTTGAATAATTCTAAGCCCAGATTTACATCAGGAGAAGTTAGGATAGGAATCGTCGTAAGACCTAAGCCTATTAATACATTAATTCGAAGTTTTTGCTTTTCTAAAATTTTAAAATCGCCTATCATATCTTACTACAGGTTCTAAAAAATTATTTTTTTATGGAACGCATTTCGGAAACAATATAACCAATTATTTATTTTAAGATAGCTGAAGTTCAATTTTATCAAAATTTGATTTTTTTGCATCACATACTTGACAACAATAATCTTCCGGCAGATCTGCAAAAGAAGTCCCTGCAAGAATGCCTGCTTTTACATCGCCATACTCCTTATCATACACTGTAAAACAAGATGTACAGTGGTATACTTCTCTTACCAATTGCTCTGTAGTATTTTTTGATTCTTCTTTTTTAATTATCTCTTGCCCTAATTGCTTAAAATACTTCTTACTCAGCTCCATTAATAAACCTGGTAATTCTATCTTATCTACATCTTGGGCGTACACTTTGTAAACTTGTGTATTTGGGTCAAAATTTTTAAAATAAAGCACATTATATGTTGGCCGTATTGCAAAGTCTTTTACAATGGTAGGTGCTGTATTTTTTTCAATGACTACTGATGAAAAATGGGTGCGTTTTCCAGATTCATTACTTAAACCAAATGTTAACCCATACGTACTAATATCATTTTGATCAAAACTTAAAACCAAAAACTTTTTTAATTCTAATGCCTCTGCATCATCAACAGGCAAATGCCAATTCATCTCTAATTGTGAGTGGCGAATATTAATACCCCACTGTCCTAAAAAACGTTCTAATTCTGGCCTACTTTGTCTTTTAATTCCTTTTACAATAAATGATTTCCAAGGGGTAATACATATTTTACCTACACCATTGTCTAAGCAAAATCCACAGAATTCCTTTAAGAAATTTAGATCATACCGATTGTTTCTCCAGTACAAACCCAACCAATATTGATCTAAGCCCATCCTATTCATTCCTTCGTAATACGGAAAAGTTAAGTACGGTACTTCAAGCTCTTTTTCTATAGTTTTATTATTTGTGTCTAGGTTTTTGTTAAGCACAAAAAACAACTCATCTACATCTTGAATATCTTCATAAATAGCTTCTATGGCCTTAGATATGGTATTAATATCCCAACTATAGACGAGTACAGGATAATAAGCATTTGTTTCCCAGTGCGGTAATTTTATGTTTAAATACCAATAATCTTCATTTTCAGAGGCAATAAAATTTAGATTTCCACTGAAAATTGGAACAAGGCGTTGTTTCGCATCTGTAATATTTATTTTGAGTTTTGGCGCATAATCAAAGCCTTCCAGAATATACAAATAGGTTGATCCTTTTAACCAATAGGTCATGTCAAAAATATCTGCACATACATAAGAGGAAACAATATTTTGATAGGACCGCTCCCCTATGATTGTAGTATTGTATTTAGAGATACTTTCTAGCTGCTCTTCATCGGCATCATTCAGTGGGAAAAGCAAATCTTGCCTAGAGCCAAAATGCACTTCTTTGAGTCCAGCTGCTTCCAACATGGTAATCACATCTTTTAATTCTCCTGGAGAAGTAACTCCCCCTTTTAGCAATATCCTATGTAAATCATCATTCATAACTGTACGTATTAATGGCTTAATTGAAGCTGATTTTTTAATAGTTCTTTTATTTCTGGCTTACAACTTCCGCAACCAAGACCTGCTCCTGTTTCTGAGCATAATTTAGTAAAGTCAGAACACCCAGCTTGAACGGCTTCTATAATATTACCTTCTCCTACTTGACTACAAGAACAAACTAACTTACCTTTCATAGGAGCTGTATTTGAAGCTCCGCGAAGTAATTCATTTCGTTTTTCCGATAGTTCTATCTCTTCTTCTATCAATCGTTTAAATTCTGCAAACTCATTCTTATCGCCCATTAGAATAGCGCCTTTTAGGGTATCATCTTTTACGATGCATTTTTTATAAAAACGCTTGCTTACATCCATTAGAATAATCTCTTCATAATTACTATCTCCGGCAGGAGAATTCACCATTCCGATACTGCATAAATCTAAATTTTCAAACTTTAGAATGTTCATTAAAACAGAACCGTTATAGATACTACTAAAATCTCCTAAGATATAATTTGCCGCAATATCTGCTTGTTGCTCCGCGGCAGACGTAATCCCGAATAACTGATTGTTAAATTCTGCTATTTCTCCGAGGGCATAGATAGATGGATTGCTTGTTTGTAAATACGAATTGACTACAACGCCTCTACGGGTTTTTAATTTTGTTTGCTTAGCTAATTCTATATTCGGACGGGTACCAATAGCATACACAATAGCGTTACATTTTATGGTTTTTCCAGTTTTTAAATTCACCAATAAAGTATAGTCGCTAGATTTCTCTTTAAAAACGGTACTCACTTCATTATCAAAATAAAGATTAATACCGCGCTCTACGACATCTTGTGCTAATAACTTACTAGCCACATCATCCAATTGGCGCTCCATTAAGCGAGGTGCTCTCTGAATGATACTAATATTTACCTTTATTTTCTTTAATGCTGCTGCAAGCTCTAACCCTAACAAACCACCACCAACAATAACCACGTGCTGCTCTTCATTTTGCAATCCTGTTTCGCGCAAATAGGTTTTTAACCTATCTGCATCGCCACGTTCCCGCATAGTAAACCTGCCTGGTAATTTTATTTGAACATCACTTGGAATAAAAGCCCTACTCCCTGTTGCCATAACCAATAAATCAAACGTATGTTCAAGACCATTATCATCTACTACACATTTTTCTTCATCATCAATTTGTGAAATTCCAACACCTGAATGCAGTACTACATCTAATTTTTTAAGTTCTCCTTTTTTGAGTTTCTCTAAAGCTGCCCAAGAAAGCTCATCACTTACATACTCTGGCAATAATACCCGATTGTAGAATGGATCCTGTTCTTTTGAGAAAACATGCAACTCATCAACATCATTCTTTTCTCTATACGATTGTATAAAACGATATGCTGCAGCACCTGCGCCAATTATAACGACCTTTTGTTTCGGTTTTACATATTTAGCTACCTGTACCGCACAGTATTTAAAATCTGGTTCTTTTGAAACTGGATCTACAAGATCATTGGTTAAATTATTGGCACGCCCAAAATCGTTATTTAATATTTTTCCCCAATGCATCGGCATAAAAACCACTTGCTCACGAATATCATAATTAATGGTAACTTTTACTTGAACTTCACCACGTCTACTTTTAATAACTGCTATATCGCCTTCTTTTAATCGCCTTAAAAAAGCATCAACCTTATTCATTTCTAAATAGGGATGCGGAATATGGGTGAGCAATCTATTTACTTTTCCTGTTTTTGTACGGGTATGCCATTGATCACGAACTCTACCTGTATTTAAGATTAGCGGATACTCTATATTTGTCTCTTCCGAGGTATTATAAACTTCTGTCGGTGCATTAAAATGTGCCTTTTTATCTGGTGTGCTAAAAACTAGGTCAGTAAACAACCTTGGTGTTCCTGGATGGGTATCGTGAGGTACTGGCCACTGAAAACTACCTTCATTTTTAAGTCTTGAATACGATAATCCAGAAATATCTATAGGTGTTCCTTTTGTTAACAAGCAATGCTCATCATATACTTCACTTGCATTGGTATAATTAAACCCCTCAAAATCCATTGCTTGCGCAAAGCGCCATAAGATTTCTGCATCTGGCAAGGCCTCTCCCGGAGCATCAATCACTTTTGGCAAATAACTAATTCTACGTTCAGAATTGGTCATAGTACCTTCTTTTTCTAACCAACCTGCAGCGGGCAATAGTAAATCTGCAAATTTCGTAGTTTCAGAATTATGAGAGATTTCTTGAACCACAACAAAGCTCGCTTTCTTTAAAGCACGCTCTATCTTATTAGAATTAGGCATACTCACCACAGGATTGGTACAAATAATCCAAATAGCTTTTAGCTTTCCTTCATCAAGTGCATCAAACATTTCTGTTGCAGTATAGCCTGGCTTTTCCTGAATAGGTTTTCCTCCCCAAAAATTGGCCACTTCATTTCTATGTTCCGGATTGCTTAAATCTTTATGAGCTGCTAATAGATTTGCCATTCCACCAACCTCACGCCCTCCCATAGCATTAGGTTGCCCTGTTAATGAGAAAGGACCCGATCCTGGCTTTCCTATTTGACCTGTTAACAAGGATAAATTAAGTAACGATACGTTTTTTGAAACCCCAATAGCACTCTGATTAAGTCCCATGGTCCACATGCTGATAAAACCTTTAGCATTGCCAATGTATTGGGCTGCTTTTTTAATTTCGTCTGCAGGGATTCCACATTTATCTGCTGCTTGACGGATGGTTAATGTAAAAGCACTCGCTTTACAAGCTTCAAAATTTTCAGTATGTTTTTTTATAAAATTCTTATCTATTTTCTTTTTCTCAATTAATAATCGCGCAATAGCATTGAACAAAATTACGTCTGTACCTGGAAGAATTTGCAAATGTAAATCTGCCGAAGCACAGGTCTGCGTTTTACGAGGGTCTACCACTATAATTTTTACATTCGGGTTTTCCTCTTTATGTTTTTCTAAACGTCTAAATAATATAGGATGACACCACGCAGGGTTTGCTCCTGCAATTAAAAAACAATCTGCTAATTCTATATCCTCATAAGCGATAGGCACAGAATCATCTCCTACCGTTTTTTTGTAGCCTACCACTGCCGAACTCATGCATAAGCGAGAATTAGTATCAATATTATTACTTCCTATAAACCCTTTAATAATTTTGTTAGCTAAATAATACTCTTCGGTTAAACATTGTCCTGACACATAAAAACCAACACTATCAGGACCATGCTTAGCAATAATGCTTTTAAAAACTGCAGTTGCACGCTCAAAAGCTGCATCCCAGGAGACACGCTGTAACGGGTGGTTTCTACTCCATCTCATTTCTGGATACAAAATTCGATCTGTGGTATCTTGTGCTACGTAGTTCAAGTTTTTACCCTTAGAACATAACATACCCGTATTTACAGGATAGTCTTCATCACCTTCTACACTCAAGATCCCTTTTGCATCTTTCTCTACCACTATACCGCAGCCTACTCCGCAATAGGAACAAATAGTTTTATGTGTTGTATTCTTTTGCATGATTTTAAATCTAGATGCGAACGCATCGTAATTAGCCATGACAAGGTACGAAAAAATACGTATATATACGTAGTGTTGATTTGATAATAATCAGCCTAAGGTTTTGATATATCAATAATTAACTGGGAATAAAATAGTCGCATCTATGCAAAATACCTACGTAATTACGCTAAGAAATAGTATTTCTATACGCCTTAGGAGACGTTCCTATAGATCGTTTAAAATACTTTATAAAATAGGAATCATCCTCAAAGCCTAAACGGAATGCCACTTCATTTATAGGTAAATTCGTGAATTTCAACAAACGTTTCGCTTCTAATAATACGCGTTCTTTTACAAGCTGTGAAGGTGCTTTATCGACAACGTTTTTAGTAATTGTGGTAAGGGTTTTAGAAGAAGTATTCAGTAAATTTGCATAGTCAATTATTGCCAATCCGCTTGTATAGTGGAGTTCAATAAGATCTTTAAATTTAAAAAACTGCCGCTCGTAATGGGTATTAATCTGTAATTTTCTACTCGTATCTGCATAATGTATCCGCTCTACAGAAATCAGGAGTGATTTTAGTAAGAAGCGTATCATATCTTCATGACCAAAACTTAGTTTATTAGGCAATTCTTTTTCGATTAATTCAATATGATGTGCTGCTATTTTTGCAGTAGCATCGTCTAAAAGGTAACAGGGGTTTTGCTCGATATTGAAAATGTTATATTTTAAAAAAATATCAACATCAGAATGCCTAAAAAAGCTTTCATTAAAATGAATCAGCCAACCTTCTACCTCTAAATTAGCATCAAAAGAATGAATTTGGTCTTTATTCGTAAAAAGCACCATGTTTTTTTCGATAGCATAGTTGTTGAAATCTACTGTATGCGTACCTCCTTTATTAAAAAACCAAAGCAATTGGTAGTAGCTGTGCGAATGAGGTATCGCTGCTTTTTCTGGATTTTTTTTACGGTAACTTTTTAAATCGTGCAGCTGAAACTGCAACTTATCAGGATGCGCTTTATGTAGGTGATATTGCTCTATTTTATGAGAATCTTTCACTAATGTTTCAATTTTTCGGCAGCTAATTTTCCACTATAAATAGCACCGTCCATATAACCTCCATGCAAGGGTGATGTTTCTGCTCCAGAAAACAACAGTTTTCCATTCATATAAAAGTCGGCAAAAACAGGATTCCCATACGCCGGACTCATATAAATAGACTTAATGGTTTCACAAGAAGTGTTTTTATCCTGCGACCAATCCTTTTCATTATAGGAGGTGTACTCCATAATTTCTTCGCCTAAATATTTAGTAAGATACGCAAGAATTTTTGCTTGGCGTTCCTCAGGAGTCAAATCTCTTAGTGCTTCATTTACAAAGCCCATTAAGCCAAATTCAGTTTCATCATGATTGGTATGATCATACAGTTCTGTTACAGCACCCACTTGCCCTATAACAGTTCCTGATAAATTTCTAGCCTTCCAAAAAGGTTGTTTGAACTTTATACCAACCTTTATAGCATTACTCATCCAGGTATGCGTTTTTTCCATCACTTCAGTAACATTACTTGGTAATTCTGGTGAAAAATCTATCCGCGTTGTGATCCGTGGCGGAATGGTACTCACTACTTTTTCTGCACTATACACCCCTTTATTGGTTACTACCTTTATGCTACCACCAAGATCTTCCATCGCTAGAACTGTGGTATCTGTATGTATTTGATTAGAGAAAGATGCTGCTAATTTTTTAATTACAGCAATGGACCCGCCTGCAATTCTATGTGCAGATGGTGCACTAGGATCATTTTGAAAATAATGCTCAGGAGCCATAGTACTATACACCAAAACACTCTGCCCTTTAGCATATTGAGAGAATTTTTCAATCTTCAATTCCCTCAACATACCAGCCACATGTGTATGATGATTTTGAAACCAAGTAGCTCCAAAATCAATCTGATTAGCTGTCAAAATTCTACCTCCAATTGTTGCTCTAGCATCTAAAATAACAACATCTGATTCGCCTGCTTTGTACAATTCATAAGCCGTAGTTAGTCCAGAAAGGCCTGCGCCTAATATTAAATATTTAGAGGTAGTTTGTATCATTATTTATTCATTAAATGAGTTCCATGAACCACTGCCGCTCCTGCTCTTAATGCCGCCGCGACGAAGGTTACTTCTGCTAATTCTTCTTGTGTAACACCCGCTTTAACGGCTTGCTCTTTATGTATTTCTAAACAATAAGGGCACTGCGTTGTTAACGCCACAGCAATCGCAATTAATTCTTTGTATTTTTTAGGAATTACACCATCACTCAAAGCTTCTTTATCAAAAGCTTGAAATGCTTTCATTGCCGGACTCGCATTTTTTTCTAAAGCCCCCAAGTGCTTTAAATTATCCATTGTATACATATTACTTATATTTTATAAAGATTAAAAAAAATAAGATAAGACACACCTCTTATCCTTTAATAAAAACTTGAGTTTTAGTTTCTCCCAGACATTACACCGCCATCAGTATCCCAAATGGCACCAGTTACCCATGATGCTTTATCTGATAATAAGAAATGTATGGTTTCGGCTACATCTTCTGGCTGCCCTATTCTCCCAATTGGATGAAACGCATTAAAGCCTTTTAAAGCTTCGTGCGCTTTTTCTGCATCGCCAAAAACACTATCATACACCGGTGTTTCTACAAGAGCAGGAGAAACTGCATTGACACGAATTTTATGATCTGCAAGCTCCATAGCCAAATGTTGTGTAAGAGAATGTAATCCTGCCTTTTGCATAGAATACGCAGAAGAAGGCGTTGCTTTTACTGCTTGTTTTGCCCACATTGAACCTACATTTACAATGGCACCACCACCTGTAGCTGCCATTTTCTTGGCTGCATTTTGTGTAATAAAAAAGAAACCACGATTTAAATCTTGGTAAGAATCATAATCTTCTACAGTATGATCTAAGAATGGTTTAGGTCCAAAAATCCCAGAAGCATTTACGAGATAGTCTAAATTTTCCCATCCATCAACCATACTATTTAGCTCACTTACCGCACTAAGGTTTGTAATATCAACCTTATGACAATGTAAATTCTCCGAAACCTCATTTTTAAAAGCGTTTAGCTTAGTATCATTGGTTCCAACAATATGCACTTCTACACCTTCCTTTAATAATCTTTGGGCTGTAGCTTTTCCTATTCCACTACTTCCGCCTACAATTAATGCTGTCTTTTTCATTTGTTTATTTTTTATATTAAAACTTAGAGACAAAATTATGCAGCATATAACGCCTAGCATGGTAGGTACTAGAGAGAAAATGGTATTTTTAGGAAGTAAAACTTTTTCCTTATTAAATGAACGAGCCTAAAACCATCAAAGAAGTACTGGTTGTACTTGACACCATCATTGAAGAATGCATTGCTAAAAATAGCCGATTGGGCTTATTTGCTTATTTATACCGAAGAACCACTGCCGAAATTTTAAAAGAAGTAGAACGTGGTGGTTTTGAAAACAATGTACAATTAGAACAGATGGATGTTGCTTTTGCCAATTTGTACATAGACGCCTACCAAGAGCATGCTAAAGGGAATAAAGTGAGTGCCTCTTGGCTGTTTTCTTTTGAGAATGCAACAGAAGAACTAACTATTCTGCAACATATTATGTTAGGGATTAATGCTCATATAAATCTAGATTTGGGCATTGCAACGGCTGCGACTATGAAAGGAAAAGAGCTTACCCTTATTGAGAAAGATTTTAATACTGTAAATGATATTCTTTTTAATATTACCAATGAAATGCAAGACCGGTTAAGTCGCGTTTCACCATTACTTTTCCTATTAGATCTCTTGGGAAAAAATACGGATGAGAAGGTGATTGATTTTAGTATGCGTAAGGCAAGACAACAATCTTGGAACAGCACTAATCTTTTATGGGCTCTTGATGAAAGCCAAAAACCTGAGGCTATCGCTAAAATAGATCGATTAGTACTAGAATTGGGGAAATTCATAAAAGACCCAAAATCTAAATTAATTGGCTATGTATTAAAAGGCATAAGATCTTTTGAAGAAAAAGATGTTGGCCTAATTATTACCAAACTGCAGAAAGACTAGCAATTAGACCAAATTAAATTCTTGTGCTTTTTTAGACAGGTCGATAAGGTTCTTAACATCCATCTTGCGCATTAAATTAAACCGGTGCGTTTCTACCGTACGCTTACTATTCTCCAATTTTTCTGAAATTTGTTTATTGGTCAATCCCGATAAAATAAGCTCTAAAATCTGAAGCTCTTTACTGGTCAAATCAAACGGATTCTCATTTGATTTTGCTGGTTTTAGTTTTTCGGAAATAGGCTTATTTCCACTTAAAAGATTATTGACCAAGACATTAGAAATATCACCACTAAAATACTTACCTCCTTGCTGTACTGTACGTATTGCTTTTATAAATTCGGTCTTACCAGTATCTTTAAGTAAATAGCCATTGGCTCCAGCATTCACAGATTTTAGTATATATTCCTCCGAATCATGCATGGATAGAATAATGGTTTTTGTAGCAGTCCCTTGTTTATTTAGGATTTCAACAGCATCAATACCATTCATCACAGGCATTCGAATATCAATAATCAGCAGATCTGGTTTTTTTTCATTCACCATATCAATAGCTTCTTTTCCATTAGAAACCTCAGCAACTACTACTAAATCTTCTTCCTCTTCAAGTAAAGCACGAATACCATCTCTAACTAAAGAATGATCATCTGCTAAAACTATTCGTATCGTCTGGGCCATAATTAAAAATGATATTTATTACAAATATAAATTAAAAATACGTAGTTGAATACTTAGAAAAATTTGAATAGCGTCAACGCATAAAAAAGCCTACAATCCTAAAATATGACCTAGGGTTTTTAATTGCTTATTTTAAAAATTAAATAGCAGGACCACTATCTACTACAGCTTCTATTACCGCTTCAATAGTGTTTGGTATATTTTCAAAAAAGTCATAACCCGTAAGTATTTCTACGGAATCTACTGAGGTAGTAAATTGCGTCCAATCACTGCTAATACCTTGATCATTAGGCACATTAATAGCAATCATTCTAGTAGAAGATGCTACTCTGTTGATATCATCCGAACCATTAGGCAAAATTAACACTACTTTCCAAAAGGTATCGGGTACCGTAATGTTCGTATTATATATTAAATCTGCAGCCCCATTAGATCCTGTTCCACCAACACCGGCAACGCCAGCAATAACATGGATTTCATTTCCCTCACTAGCCAAATCTCTTAAATAATCTTCAAAATTTGCCCAAATTCCTTGGTTATTATTAGGAGATTGAGGGGCTATATTGGTCATATAATAGGTGTTCTCATTCGAATCTTCATCACCATTTCTATCTGCCGAAGGGCACAAATGCCCTCTATTAAATCCTGTATTGGTATAGTTTGATGTGGTAGCTCTAAAAAAACTAGTAGGAAGCGAAACATCTTGTTTAAAACAATTACACCTTTCTGTATCACCTGTCCAAGCGGCACTTAAATGCCAGCTCACCCAATTTGCTGTTCCTTTAGAGTTATTATAAGACAGGACATAATCTGTATTATCTAAATAGTAATTATCTGATAACACACCTGCATCAGAAGGATTTCCGAAAGTAATGTTACTATCTTTTGAAGCAATGCCAGCGTCTACAGAAACGTCTGGTATGCTCATTTCAATATTATCGATATTTACGCGATTAGCTCCTCCTGATAATTTTAAAATACCATAGCGTGCACTCCCTGGTTCATTTAATTCATAAACAACTGTGTTTAAAATTGTAGAATTGGTGGTCACCACATCGCCTACCGTTAACCATGATACACCACTATCATAAGATAGCACTAGTTGCCAGGTAGAAGTGCCATCAGCACCATATGCGGCATGCCGAATACTTAAAGATTCTACCCCGTTAGTCATATCAAAATTCATAATCAAGTGTCCTGAATTTCTTATTCTAACCGATTTAGAACCATATTTTCTATCATTGGTCAATGCACCAATCAATGCATCAGAAAGATTCCAACTTCCTGAATTTTCAATGATAACATCATTAGCTGCGTAACTAGATTTTGAGGCCACCTCAAAACCTTCTATAAAACCATCTATCCCTTTTGCGGTGTGACGGTGTTTAAAATAACCTTCATTATCAAAAAAATAAGTGGGAACATTTTTTGAGCCCGAAATCAAAAGTTCTGATGATAACTCAATTTCTTCATAATAACTCACATCATCATTAGTACAACTACTAAAAATGAATACTGAAAATATTAAAAGTGATACACGATGAATTACATAAGTTTTCATTTACTTGACTATTTAATAATTAAAAAATCAAATATACAGTTTGTAAGATTATTCTTACTTATATTTAAAACAAAAAAACTACTATAATGAAATATTCTTCATCATAGTAGTGTATAGAACTGTTGTATTTAACCTTATTTTGACGCTGTATTTAAGAACTTTGGTTTGATGGTTAACATTACCCAAGCCCAATTTTGACCACCTGCAGCTGCATCTTCTGTAATTCCTTTTAATTCATACATGCCATCGCTAGCAAACATTTGAGAGTATCCAATGGCAAGTCCGTACCCTTTAAATTTCTTTGCAAAAACAAGATCTATCTCTGTTCCTAGCGACTTTTCTCCACTGGCTAACTCTTGTTCGCCACTAAAATTTAAAGCTTTAACCATTAAACTAGAGGTTTCATTCAATTGAAATTTTGCACTAACATGTACATCTAATAAGCCTATTGAGTTTGCGTGGTTCCCAACATAGAAATAATCCATAAACCCATTAAACTTATGATTGGTTCCGTACAGCGGAAAGAAAGCTCCTGTTTCTCCTGCATCGCCATCATTACCACTAATGATTTCTACCCCAGCTCCCAATGTAACTTTATCAGACGTTTTAAAGCTTGCATCTAGACTCGCTAAATAAGCACCCTTTACATCTACTTCTCCTTGTCTTTTTCCTGTTTGTAAAAAGATATTACTGTCCAAGCCTAATTTTCCTTTTTTATACGCCAAATGAGTTCCAAGCGTTAGCAAACTACTGGTGCCATCTGGTGTTGTAGCATCATCTTCATATTCTTGAAAACCATTGTTTAATACCAATAAACTTCCTGAGAATGCATCCCAGCTTTGTTTTAAGTAAACATATTGCATCGTTTTATAAGAAAAGAACCCTGTTGTACTATACTCCGTACCTACAGAGGAAAAACCTGATAAATCTGCTTTATCTTGATTAAATGCTAAACCTACATCCAATAAAAATTTATCTTTCTTATATTTTAAAAGTGCAGCATCATGGTTACGTGCTTGTTGCGTCCACCCTACAGAACCTAAAATTCTTTGATCATCATAATCTAATGTTTGTCTTCCTATTTTGGTTGAAAAACCTTCTCCCAATGTTAATTCTCCCCAAGCTTCAAAAATGGCAAAAGAATTGTTAGCATCAGCGGGTAATAATTGTCTATTTTCCCCCCACGTCATTACATCCTGTAAACTTAAATACACCTTGTAGGATTCATCTGCATACCCAAAATTTACACGTGCTCTCGTAGATATTCCAAACCCGGCATCTGCATCATCTGCTATTATACTTCCAAAACCATGACGGTATTCTGTTCGTGGTCTAAATTCACCATCTATAGTAAATTGTGCTGTTATAAATTGTGTTGCCAATAAAAAGAGTCCTAATAGTACGTATTGTTCCTTTTTCATAATTTGAAATTTGATTGTGTTATTTAAAATTTTCAACTTGTTTTAATGTTCTAAAAAATCTATTAAGTGTTTTCTGTATTTGTAGTAATCTTGATGTTCTAAGACAGATTTTCTTGTTCTTGGTCTTTCAAAATCGATGTTGAGCACATCGCCAATCTTGGCTTTGGGTCCACTGGTCATCATCACCACACGATCCGCAAGAAAAATGGCCTCATCTACATCATGGGTAATCATTACTGCGGTAATTTTTTCTTTATTCCATATTTCTATCAGAATATCTTGAAGCTCACCCCTTGTTAAAGAGTCTAACATTCCAAAAGGCTCATCTAATAACAATACCTTAGGCTTAATAGCAAAGGCTCTTGCAATACCCACCCGCTGTTGCATTCCTTGAGAAAGTTCTGTTGCCTTTTTATGGAAAGCCCCATCTAATCCTACTTTGTGCAAATAATATTTAGCAATATCTGTACGTTGTTTTTTTGTGGCGTGTGGAAATACTTGATTAACTCCTAAAAGCACATTCTGTAATGCTGTCATCCAAGGCATTAAACTTGGTGATTGAAAAATAACACCTCGATCTGGACCCGGACCTTTTACAGGATTTCCTAATACGGAAATATTTCCTCCAGATATAGGGTTGAGACCGGCAATCATAGAAAGCATGGTTGTTTTACCACAACCAGAATGCCCAATAATGGTAACAAACTCTTCTTTCATGATTTGTAAATTCAAATCTTCAAGAACTACATAATCTCCCTTAGGCGTAGGATACACCTTTTTTAGGTCTTTAAGATCTAACATTACCTTTGAAGGGTAGTAAATCCCATTTTCTAAATAAGAGTCTTTGGTATCTATGGGTGCTGAATTCATGATTTTTATGATAAAATTAGTTTACAAAACTTTTTGGAGCTACATCTGGCAGCACGTATTCTACTTCTGAAACAGATTTTCGGTCTTCACCAATTGCCATTAAATAAGCGATAATCTCATTTCTTGTTTTCATAAAATTGACATTATCATTTAATTCTGTTTTATCCCTAGGGCGGGCGATTTCTATTTTAAACTCTGGGCCTAAGGTTGCCCTAGGCCCTGGTTTTAATGGAATAATTCGGTCTGCCATATAGATCCCTTCATCAACATCATTTGTAATTAATAATGCTGTGCGCTTATCTTGATTCCAAATATTCAAAATCTCATCTTGTAAATTCCCTCTTGTCAAAGCATCAAGTGCCCCTAAAGGTTCGTCCATAATAATCATCTCCGGCTTCATTGCTAAAGCTCTTGCCACTGCTACCCGTTGACGCATACCGCCAGATAGCTCTTTTGGCCTTTTATTAATCGCGTGTGATAAGCCAACCATTTCTACATAGTTAGCTACTCTATCTTTTATTTCTTTTTTACTTTCTTTTGGAAAAGCTTCTTTGACCGCCATGGATACATTCTGAGCAACCGTTAACCATGGAAGTAGGGAATAATTTTGAAAAATAACTCCGCGTTCATGGCTTGTACCTACCACAGGTTCTCCCTTAAACAAAATCTCTCCACTTGTAGGTTTTATGAGTCCGTTTATAAGATTCACCAAGGTTGTTTTTCCGCTCCCAGTAAACCCTACAATAGCTACAAATTCTCCTTCTTCAATTTTTAAATTGATATTAGAAAGCACGGCAGTACTATCTTTTCCATGACCGTATGTTTTGCAAACATTTTTTAGTTCTAAATATGCCATAAGACTCGTATTAGAAAAATTATATTCCTTCGTTTTTATTGAATGATACCATTTGCTGTACCATAAGCATTAGCCTATCTAAAAGGAATCCTATAATCCCGATAACAAACATGGCAACGATAATTTTAGCGTTAGAATCATTGGCGCCATTTTGAAACTCTTCCCAAACAAATAATCCTAAACCTGGACTTTGTGCCAACAACTCTATTGCAATTAGAACCATCCACGCCACAGACAATGTAATTCTCAACCCTGTAAAAATCAAAGGCAATGATGAGGGTAGAATTACTTTAAATATTTTCTGAAAGGTGCCTAATTTTAGCACTTTAGCCACATTGATATAATCTTTATCTACTGAGGAAACTCCCATTGCGGTATTCACCAATGTAGCCCACATAGAACACAAGCCAACACTAATAAACGAGATGACAAAAGCATTATCGGAGTTTGCACCGATGTACAAGGTTTTTACAATCATAAAAACCAACAAATACCATACTACTGGTGATACTGGTTTAAATATTTGTATAAACCAATTGAATGCACTTCGTAAAGACGGACTCAAACCAATCACAACTCCAATAGGTACTGCAATGATTAGTGCTAAGAGAAACCCTGCAAAAACAGTTTTAATACTCGTTAAAACAGTATCTACAAAGGATGCACGCCCCGTATAAATGATAGCATCTTTACCTTGTGCTACCAATTTTTCATTGGTAGCTGCCATTTTAGTAGCAAAAGCTTCTTTCTTCGCTTTTATAAGTTTATGATCTGCTATTAAAGACTGAAAAGAAGCCCAAACTTGTGTAGGAGAAGGCAGAGTATTGGGCTGGCAACTACTATCCCCAGATGCTATACACGCCTTTTCTGCATCTGCCGCTTCCTGACCTTGTTCTGATAAAGCTTTTTCAATTTTATAGGTAGCTTCTTTGTTGTATAATGCCTTTGATCCAAGGTGCCATAAGGCCAGGAACAAAAGAATAGATACCAGTGTAATTCCTGTTTTTTTCAAAGACTTTACTACAGCATCTTTTTCAAATTTCGCTTTGAACAGTGTAGCTATTGGCTTTAAAAATGTAATGCCTTGGCTTTCTTTTTCCAATGTGATTTCTTGTTTCATCTTTTGTTCTTTTCCTTGGTTATTGTACTACTTAATCTTTGTTACCGATTGCAAAACTGTTGATGTATCCTATAGGATCTTTTGCATCATAGGTAGTGCCATCAATAAAATCTGCAGTTGCTGGCTTATACCCATCTGTTGTAGGCACATCTGTTGCAGGAATTTTACCTTCAGCTACTAATAAGTCGGCTGCTTTTTTCCATACATCTGGTCTATAAATATCTTTAATGGTCTCTTCATACCAAGCTGCTGGTTTTGCATCAGGAATTTGCCCCCATCTGCGCATTTGAGTTAAAAACCAAATTCCGTCAGAATAAAAAGGATATGTTGCGTTATACTTGTAAAACACATTAAAGTCTGGCATAGAACGCTTATCACCTTTTTCAAACTCAAAAGTACCTGTCATAGAATTTGCCAAGACTTCTTCTGGCGCACCTACGTATTGTGACATAGATAATATTTTTACAGCTTCTGGTCTATTTGCAGGATCATCCAACCATTTTCCTGCTCTAATAAGTGCTTTTGTAACGGCTACTGCTGTGTTTGGGTTATCCTCAATAAACTTTTCTGTCATCACGAATACCTTTTCTGGATTGTTTTTCCAGATATCATAATTGGTTACCACTGGCACTCCAATTCCTTTGAAAACTGCTTGCTGGTTCCATGGCTCTCCCACACAGTACCCATAAATAGTACCTGATTCTAGTGTTGCTGGCATTTGTGGCGGAGGCGTAACAGAAAGTAAAACTTCGGCATCTATTTGTCCTTGCACATTTTCTGCGGTATACATTCCTGGGTGAATACCCGCTGCTGCTAACCAATAGCGTATTTCATAATTATGTGTAGATACAGGAAAAACCATTCCCATTTTAAAAGGTTTACCGCTGTTTTTGTATTCCGTAACTACTGGTTTTAATGCATCGGCTTTTATTGGGTGTACAGGATTTCCATCTTCTCCAACAGGTACATTTGGTTTCATTTTAGACCAAACATCATTTGAAACGGTAATTGCATTTCCATTTAAATCCATAGAAAAAGGAGTTACCAATTTAGCTTGCCTACCAAAACCAGCTCCCGCAGCAATAGGCTGACCTGCTAGCATATGTGAACCATCTAATTGTCCGTCAATAACACGGTCTAAAACATTTTTCCAGTTAGATTGTGCTTCCACAGAAACGTATAGTCCTTCTTCCTCAAAGAACCCTTTTTCTTTAGCAATTGCCAAAGGTGCCATATCTGTTAATTTGATAAAGCCAAAGGTTAGTTGGGGTTTTTCTATTTCTAAAGAATTCGCTTTTACTTCTTCTGAAGACGTTTCTTTTGCTTTCTTTTCTTTTCCTCCGCAAGCCGAAAGAAGCATAGCTGCCATAAAAGAAAAAGCCACTTTTTTGATTACATGTTTCATAGTTGATTATTTATAGTTTTCTACGTACTAATACTTAATAATGACAAATATATAAGTACTTAAACGGAAATTTCATGAATTAGCGCAGCACCAAACCTCTTTTTATCCCATAACAAAACCTGCTATAAAACATATTTTCAGCGTAACAGACTAGCATAAAGAGCATTAAAACAAAACACCAATTACGTAGCTGTACGTAATTGGTGTTTTGTGCTCTTACCACTATGAACTGATTAAAAATAAACCAGAAATAATTTGCGACTATAAATCCAGATAGAAGTTATGCTCCGAGATTTCTTTTTTGAGTAGGTCTACATTAGTAATGCCTACTTTTTTACCTTTTGTATGGATGAGATTTTCTTTTTTTAAGCTTGAAAATATACGAATGACTTGTTCTTCTGTTGTGCCTGCATAATCTGCATACTCTCTTCTACTTAAGGCAAGATTTAAAAATCCGTTGTAATCTTTAAATTTTCTGTGGATATATAATAAGGTATCTACCACGCGTTCCCTTACCGTCATTTGTGAAATAGATTTGACTTTTGCTTCACTTCTATTCAATTCATCGGCATAAAAAAGCATTAAATCATAGGCAAAACTAGCATTACTCTTTAGGGCTTTTTGTAATGTTTCTTTAGAGAAATAACAAAGCTCCGTATGTTCTAGCGCTATAGCCCCTATGGAATAATATTCTTCAGTACCAAAACCCCGGTGCCCAATAATTTCTCCTTCTTTTGCAAAACGAACAATTTGTTCCTTACCGTGTATTCCTGTCCTATATACCTTAACCTTACCTTTTAATATAAAGAAGAGCCCATTGACGGGTGCTCCCTCAATAATGAACTGTTGCCCTTTTTTACAAGTAATTTCTGTTTTTATAGTAGAAAATAGCGCTACTTGCTCTGAAGAAGTATTTCTATTGATCAGACAATTAGTGTTGAAACAACTTTCGCAAGCAGTATTCAAAGAATTGTATCTTTTTGAATTTACATTCCGTGTATGTGCTGTTAGCGTATTCAATATTTTTTACCCTATTATTTATCTGCTAATTGAATATTTAATTTTTCTGAAGGAACAGTCTCCTCTGAAGTGGCAAATTTTATCGCTAATGACAATAAAGACGCAACTAAAATGCAACCCCCAATCACAAAGTATCCTGCCGAAACTGCAGAAGCGGAAGCTAATGTTTGCGCTGCTTTTACAGCTTCTTCGCCCAGATTACTGTTTGCTGAAATAGCGCTACTTTCTGCAATAGCAGATTTTGACTTTAATAATAAGGCTGCAAAAAATGCTCCTACATTCCCCCCTGCACCAACAATCCCCGAAATAGAACCTATTGCTTTTTTATTAATAAATGGAACCACAGAAAATGTTGCTCCTTCTGCCATTTGCACCGTTAAGCTAAAAGCTATCAAAAAAATCATCCCTACAGCGAGACTTATTGTCATAGAAAAGAAAGACAGCATTATTCCTTCGGCAGCTAAAATAACTGCTAAGAAAATTACACGACCTCGCAAGCCTTTACTATTTCCAAATTTATCTCCAAAATAACCTCCAAGAGTACGGGCAAAAATATTCATTAAAGCAAAAGACAATACTAAATTTCCTGCGAACGATCTTTCTAAACCAAATCTATTTTGAAGATAGTCATCCATAGTCCCATACACGGTTAATTCAATTCCGAAACAAGCAGCATAGACTAAAAATAATATCCAAACTCTATAATCTTTTAATACACTAGCAAAAGATGCCTCATCTTTTTTCAAAATAGGCATTTCACCTTTTTCTTTCAATTCCGCAAAATTTCCGTCGGGCGTATCCTTTGTAAAGGAGTAATAAACAAAACCCATTGCAAGGCACAAAAGACCTGCTATAACCATAGAGTAACGCCAAGCAATTTCATCTGCCACACCAAAACCAACAACTGCCGCAGCAATTAAGGGCATCCCTAAACGGTTAGCTCCACCTCCTAAATTTCCCCAACCCGCAGAAGTTGCATTTGCAGTACCTACAATATTAGGAGCAAACATAATAGATGTATGAAATTGTGTAATTACAAAAGATGCTCCTATAAAACCTATAAAAAACCTACATACCAAAAACTGCATAGGGGTTTGCACAAAACCCAGTAATATTACCGGAATTGCACCAAACACCAATAAATAGGTATAACACAACCTTGGTCCGTATTTATCACATAATTTACCAACAGCCAAACGTGCAAACACCGTTCCTGAAACGGCTAATATAATTGAGTTCCATTTTTGAGACGGACTCAAGCCTAAATCTTTAACTACATCTGGCATAAAAGGAACGATCCCAAACCAAGCAAAAAAGCAAAGAAAGAATGCTAATGACGTAATCCAAAATGTCTTCATTTGAATACTCTTAAAATCACGGAAGTTTAGTTTCGTTGCTTTATTTGATGTCGTATTATTCATGTCTTTATTATTTTGAAAGTTATACTAGATTCCAACTACTTCTCAAAAATAAGTATAATTACGTATTAATACGTATATACTTAATTAAAAAAGGTTCGGTATACGTATTTTTATTAAAGTGTCAAGATTTTCATAGAAATTCTATCAAATAGAAAAAAAAGAGAAGCGTATATTAAAAATTTCATATTTAGAGAAGTATTTCAAATACCTATAAGTACTTAAAAATGAGATAATTCACCGATATATTAATCAGCATATGGATCAAGGCAGAACCAAAATGCTGATTATATCGGCTATAAACTGAATGAATTAAAAATTAGAATGAAGTACACGCTGGAGTTCTTCTTCAAAAAAAGAAGGATGCTCTGCCACAACATCTCCAATAACAATAATCCCTGGTAATGAAGTATTTATCTGATGCAAGCGCGCCTCCCTATTATATAAGGTACCTGTAATACAAACCTCTTTATCGAATGTACCGTTTTGAATGATTGCAAAAGGAGTGATGCCTTTTCTATATTTTGCTATTTCTTCAGCGATTTCATTAAACTTACGTACTCCCATCAATATCACTAAAGTTGCAGATGATTGTGCTGCCAATTTAAGATCTTGAGAAAAAGAGCCATCTTTTTTTGTGGCCGTCATCACCCAAAAACTACTGCTAATTCCTCTGCGAGTTACAGGAATTCCTTGACTAGCAGGAACCGAAATAGCACTAGTCAACCCTGGAACTACGGTTACCGGTATTCCAAAAGATGCTACATATTCTATTTCTTCACTTGCTCTACCAAATACAAAAGGATCTCCCCCTTTTAAACGAACCACATGTCCGTATTGGTAAGCATTTTCTACAATCAATCTATTAATATCATCTTGTGAAAAAGAATGTTCTCCACAGCGCTTACCTACGTATATTTTTGGAATATGCTCATCAATTTCATCAAGCAATTCTTGACTTATCAAAGCATCGTATAAAATTACTGATGCCTCTTGCAATACCTTGAAACCTCTTCTCGTGATAAGGTCGCTGCTACCAGGGCCTGCACCCACTAAACTAACTTTTGGATTATTGTTTGACATCATAATTTCTATTTTTTAAGGTGTAGAATTATTAATATGATAACAAACCTACGTATTTATTTTTATAAAATTACCTAAAATATACGTAATTATACGTATTTTTGCTTCATAACATGATAAACCCGTACGTATGAAAACCGTAATCGTAGTAGGAAATGGAATGGTAGGTTATAAATTTTGCGAAAAATTTGTAGCAAAAGAAACAAGTGAAGATTATAAGCTTATTGTTTTTGGTGATGAACCAAGACCTGCCTATGACCGGGTTCATTTAAGTGAGTTTTTTGAAAACCAAGATGCTAAAGCCTTAGAAATGGCTCCCGCAGAATGGTACGCCGAAAATGGTATAGAACTCATGGTAAACGAGCGCGTTTCAGATATTAATAGAGAAGAGAAAACTATTACTACCGCAAAAAATCGTGATTTCTCTTACGATTATCTTGTTTTGGCAACAGGTTCCTCTGCTTTTGTACCTCCTATTAAAGGCGTAGAAAAAAAGGGAGTCTTTGTATATCGTACCATTGAAGACTTAGAAGGTATGCTATCCTATGCAGCGGAATTAAAAGTAAAAAACCCCAATGCCAAAGCCGCTGTTCTTGGAGGCGGACTTTTAGGTTTAGAAGCAGGGAAAGCGGTCATGGATATGGGCTTAGAACCACATATTGTAGAATTTGCACCTAAGTTAATGCCTAGGCAGTTGGATTCTAGAAGTAGTCAAGTACTGCAATTAAAGCTAGAATCTATTGGTTTACATATTCATTTAAGTAAAGCAACCAATCAAATATTGGGAGAGGAAGCTATTACAGGAATGGAATTTGGCGAAGATGATGTGTTAGATGTAGAGATGCTAGTGATTTCTGCTGGGATTCGTCCTCGTGATGAATTAGGCAAGTCTAGCGGATTAAAAATGGGAGTCCGCGGTGGTATAACCGTTAATAATAAAATGCAAACTTCTGACGAAAACATCTATGCCATTGGAGAGATTGCCTTATACAACCAAATGATTTATGGTTTAGTGGCTCCTGGTTATGAAATGGCGACAGTTGCTGTAGATCAAATCACAGGAAAGACGGATAATGTAATGGCAGCTGAGATAGACATGTCTACCAAACTAAAACTTATAGGTGTTGATGTAGCTAGCTTTGGAGAACCATTTATGCCAGCTGCAAAAGGACACTCTGTTATATTTGAAAATAAAACACAACACTTATATAAAAGAATAAATGTAAGTCTTGATGGTAAAAAATTATTAGGGGGCATCTTAGTTGGTGATGCTTCTGATTATAGCATGTTACATCAAATATATTTGAATAGTATGCCTATTCCTTCAGATCCTTCAAAACTGATACTCCCTGCTGGAGATGGCGGCGCATCTTTTGGTAGTGCTATGGATTTACCAGATACTGCTGTGGTTTGTTCTTGTGAAGCGGTTACTAAAGGACAAGTTTGTTGCTCTGTAAAAGACGATGGCAATGAAACCGTTAAAGATGTTGCTAAAGCTACTAAAGCAACTACCGGTTGTGGTGGCTGTAAACCTATGGTGACCGATTTAGTGAACGAAACGCTAAAATCTTTAGGTAAGGTGGTCAAAGAACGCATCTGTGAGCATTTTGATTATTCGCGTCAAGAATTATATGACATCGTAAAAATGAAGAAGATTCATGACTACGATGAATTATTAGACACCCACGGAAAAGGAAACGGATGTGAAGTCTGTAAGCCTTTAGCTGCTTCTCTATTTGCTAGTATTTTTAACGAAACAGCTAACAAACAAGACACTATTCAAGATACCAACGATAGATACTTAGCAAACATACAACGCAATGGCACCTACTCTGTTGTACCCCGTGTTGCTGGTGGCGAAATTTCTCCAAAGCAAATGATTGCTATGGGTAGAATTGCTCAAAAATATGATTTGTATACCAAAATTACCGGCGGACAACGTATTGATATGTTCGGCGCCAAACTGCACGAATTACCATTAATTTGGGAAGAGCTCATCGCGGAAGGTTTTGAAACCGGACAAGCGTATGGTAAATCGTTACGAACCGTAAAAAGTTGCGTAGGTTCTACTTGGTGTAGGTACGGTATGGATGAAAGCGTAAGTTTTGCTATAGAAATAGAAAACAGGTACAAAGGCATCCGTTCTCCTCACAAATTTAAAGGTGGCGTTTCTGGTTGCATCCGTGAATGTGCAGAAGCACGTGGTAAAGATTTTGGATTTATCGCCGTAGAAGGTGGTTGGAACATATATATTGGCGGAAACGGCGGAGCTACTCCTAAACATGCCTTGCTGTTAGCAGAAAAGGTAGACAAAGAGACTGCTATTACATACGTAGACCGTTTCTTAATGTATTACATACAAACGGCACAACCCTTAATGCGTACTGCTGCCTGGTTAGATAAACTAGAAGGTGGTATAGACTATGTAAAAGACGTGGTAATTAATGATTGTCTGGGTATTGTAGACCAATTAGATAAAGAAATGCAACATTTAGTAGATACTTACAAATGTGAGTGGAAAGAAGCCGTTGAGAATCCAGAAATTAGAGCAAAATATACACATTTCGTAAACTCTACAGAAGCAGATGAAAATATAGAATTTGTGTCTTTAAGAGAACAGAAAATGCCTGCTCCTTGGGCTTAAAATAAAATACATCACATAATGTTGAACGAAAAGCTAATAAAATGATAGATTCAATTTTAAAAGAATACAATACAACTTCTATTGAAAATGTAACAGTGTGGTTTAAGGCTGCTGCCGTAACAAAATTTCCAAAAAATGGTGGTGCTTGCGTAAAGTACAATGAAAAACAAATAGCAGTTTTCAACTTTACACGAGAAGATAAATGGTACGCGTGCCAAAACTTATGTCCACATAAAATGGAAATGGTGCTTTCTCGCGGAATGATTGGCGAAGATATGGGTACTCCAAAAGTAGCTTGTCCTCTGCATAAAAATACCTTCTCTCTAGAAACAGGAGAAAATTTAAATGGTACCTTATCTGCTATTTCAACTTATCCTGTAAAAATAGAAGATGGTTTTGTGTATATTGGTTTTTCTGAATAGCTTTGGAGCAAACCCTGAAATATTATGGCATCATCGGATAAACTAGAAAAAGCTTTTATACTTTTTGATAACGCAAACGAGCAAGACCCAAATAAAGAAATTTATGAAGGTAAAGAATATGCTAAAGAAGTACTCTATGCCATCCGAATGACTAAAAAGTTAAACGCTTTTGCTCCTGATGCATCAGAAGTATTACAACTTACCGCTAGGTGCCAACACATTTGCCGATGGGAAATTCCTCGAGATTCCTATGAAATGAATAGAGCTGGCTACTTAACATGGCGCCAAGACCTAAAAAAATTCCATGCTAAAAAAGCAGGAGAAATACTTGAGAATGTTGGCTACGACCAAACAACAATTGATCGTGTCGCATTTTTATTAGAGAAAAAACAACTTAAAAAAAACGAAGAAACCCAAACGCTAGAAGACGTAATCTGTTTGGTGTTTCTTGAATATTACTTTGAGCCTTTTGCCCAAAAATATTCAGAAGAAAAACTGATTGATATTTTACAAAAAACATGGCGTAAAATGTCTGAAGTAGGTCAAGAAGCGGCATTAAAACTTCCTTTATCTGCAAACTCTTTAGCCCTAGTGGGGAAAGCATTACAAGGCTAAATCTTAGATTTTATACGTTTATCAGTATCCATATCATGAGCAAAACAAAATTTGAGCGACCGCTAGACTCTTCTACCTTTTTGAGAATTCGAAAATGGTATTTGCTTGCTCTAGCCGGAATTGCACTTACTATTATTGTAGCTCAAATTTTAATACAAGTACATTTAAATTCTCAACTAGACGATTCTAGAGTTATTAACGTTGCGGGTAGACAGCGTGCCTATAGTCAGAAATTAGTAAAAGAAGCGCTTCTATTAAAACAACCTGGCTCCGATAGGAAACAAATACTAACGGAATTAAAAAAGACCATCACAACGTGGAAAATATCTCACGAAGCACTGCAATTTGGGAATGATTCTATGGGGATTCAAAAGGAGACCCATCAAGATATTCTAGCGCTATTCAAGAAAATTACTCCTTACCATACTGCTATGATTACGGCCGCAGAACATGTCATTACGGAGGAAGAAAAACAAATTGAACGTAGCCCAGAAATTAACCAAAAAAATATTCAAACACTACTTAATAACGAACGCACTTTTTTAAGGTTGATGGATGTTATTGTTAACGAATATGATAACCGGAGTAAAACACAACTTGAAAATTTAAAGTTTAAAGAATACCTATTACTTATTTTTTCCTTGTTAATTCTAGTTTTAGAAATCGTCTTTATTTTTAAACCGCTCTCTCTTCAAATTAAAAATACTATTTCTAGACTGATGAAAAATCAGCTAGAATCTGATACCAATACCGATAAAATTCAACAACTGTATCAAGAAAAAGAAAAGTCGTTAAAAGAACTGCAAGAGCTTAATTTTGTTATTGATAATGCAGCGCTGTTTGCCAGTGCCAAAAATGACGGGAGTGTGGTCTTTATCAGCAAAAAATTTCAGGAACTTTTAGAGTGTACTGATGAAGATTTATCAAAACCCCTATCCGAACTACTCACCACTAACGAAGGTCAACAACAATATTTAAAAGAAGTTTTAAAAAGCAATAGGAAGACGATCCGAACCGAAGAAATTAATGTAGAAACACAGGGAGCTGAGACTATTTGGTTAGACATGTCTATTATTCCGTTGCATGAATCTAGTAAAAAACAAAGCGTCCTTATTCTTTGTTCTGATATCACAGAGCGGAAACAAAACCAAGAAAAAGTTGAGCAGCTTATTAAACAAAATTTTGAAGATAAAATACTTCAAAAAAAGGTGCAAGCGAGTCAGATTGTTGAGGGTCAGGAAGAAGAACGGAAACGTATTGCCAAAGATATTCATGATGGAATTGGCCAGATGTTAACTGCGTTAAAATTTAATATAGAATCTATTAACCTAGATAATAAAGACAAAACGGCAGAAAAAATAGCGTATTTGAAAACACTTTGTTCCGATTTGATCAAAGGGGTTAGAACAGCTACTTTTAATTTAACGCCACCAGAATTAAAAGATCATGGTATTATTCCTGCTTTGCAGAAAATGACTTCTGAACTAGCTAAATTAACAGGCAAAAATATTCTCTTTGATAATAAAACCGAAAAATTCATTCGTTTTGATTCGCTCGCCGAAACCAACATCTACAGGGTGGCACAAGAGGCTGTAAATAACGCTATAAAATATGCAGAAGCCAATTACATCTTATTAAGCATTAAATACACAGACAGTGTCCTGAGTATTGTTATAGATGATGACGGCAAAGGGTTTGACCAAAGTCTTCTTGAAAAAATGCCAAAAAACACTAGTGAGGGAGGTATGGGGCTTTTTTATATGAAAGAACGTATCAGTTATATTAACGGCAGGTTATTTATAAATTCTATTCTAGGTCAAGGCACCCGAGTTACTATTAATTATAAAACTACTGCACCAGAAAAAGAGGTACATTTAGTTTCCTAAATTATCACCAATGAAAATTAGAATTAAAGGAAATACTTTAAGATATAGACTCACAAAAAGTGATGTAGAAACCTTTTGTAAAACAGGTTTTTTAAGTGAGAAAACGTCATTTGCAACAACTCAATTTTCTTATGAATTAGTAGCAAAAGAAGGTATCTCACAACTAGAGGCAGATTACACCAACAACACCATCACCTTATATTTCCCTAAAGAAGACACTAAAGATTGGGCTACCAATAATACTGTAGGCTTTGAAAACATCCATACCACCTCAGCTGGTGATGCAATAAGTATTTTAATAGAGAAAGATTTTATTTGCATGGATCAACCATTAGAAGATCAAGCTAACCATTACCCAAACCCTAAGCTTTAAAAGTCAACATTTGTTATTTTTAGACCCTAAACACAAAGGATAGCACATAGAATAGATAAATTTATTTCTACAACAAACAGGCTAAACATTAAATAAAAGTTAAATTATAGTCTACAAAAGACTATTTATGTTTTGTTTAACAAGAAAACTTAGAAAATAAACCTTAATTGCTGAGGCATAGCTCCTAACGTTTATTAGAAACTATAAGTTTTGCAAAAACTAACCACATCCAAGTAATTGGACACAACTAGCGCTCCTTGAAAACAAAACTACTCTACTCCGTATTCATTATTCTTTTTATTTCGAACAGCCTATCAGCAAAAGAAAAACGAAATTTTATCCACAAAAAATCCACGCCTCATCAGGCAGAAAAATATACTGTAAGTGGTTATATAAAAGAACAGGGTAGTGGTGAAAATTTATTTGGAGTCTCTGTTTATATTCCAGAATTAAAAGTGGGTACCATCACAAACGAATATGGCTTTTTTTCTTTTACCGTACCAAAAGGAAAGCACACTGTAATCTTCTCCTATATAGGTTTTACCTCCCAGACCAAAGAAATTGATTTGAATGCTGACTTGGAAGTATTCGTAAATTTAATAGCATCGTCTGAAGCCTTATCTGAAGTTGTCGTTATAGCTGACCAGAATGTTAAAGAAAGTAAAGTAACGCAAATGAGTGCTGTTCGTCTTAACCCTATGGATGTTCAAGATCTTCCTGCATTACTCGGTGAAAAAGACGTTTTAAAGACCTTACAACTCTTACCTGGCATTCAAGGAGGGTCAGAAGGCAGCTCCGGATTTCATGTACGCGGAGGAACACCAGATCAAAACTTAATAATTCTTGATGATGCTGTGGTGTATAATTCTAATCACTTGTTTGGTTTCTTTTCCGTTTTTAATGGTGATGCTATCAAGTCCGTAGAAGCTTTTAAGGGTGGTTTTCCTGCCCGCTATGGCGGCAGATTATCTTCTGTCATAAATATAGGCATGAAAGATGGCAATAAAGAAAAACTCTCTGGAAATATAAATATTGGATTAATTTCATCATCCGTTGTACTTGAGGGGCCAATTAATAAAGGGAAGACATCCTTTATCATGAGCGGAAGACGTACTTATGCCGATTTAATAGTGCAACCTTTTCTTAATAAAGATGAGAATGGCGGTTATTTTTTTACAGATTTAAACTTTAAAATACATCACGTCTTTAGTTCAAAAGATAAATTATATTGGAGTAATTACTATGGAAAAGATAAATTTTACAGCAGATATCTTGATGAAACAGCTAAAGAAAAAACAAAATTAGCTTGGGGAAATATTACCTCAACCCTACGCTGGAATCATCAATTTAGTAATAAACTATTTGCTAATACTTCTCTTATTTTTAGTAACTACGAATTCAAAATTAATATTGACAATGAAGATTTACAAATTGATGAGTATGATGAAAACTACTTATTTAATACAAGCTCTGGTATTGATGATTATTCTATAAAAACAGATTTTGATTACTACCCAAATAACAACCACAGTGTAAAATTTGGAGCTATTGCAACAAGACATAATTTTACCCCTCAAAGAGTTGTAATCAAAGATCCCTATAGTGGTACTATTAACAAAATACAAGAACTCAATTCTTTTGAAGGTGCAGTATACCTAGAAGATGATTGGAAGGTTACCGATAAGCTTAATTTTTCTCCTGGTTTCAGGGCCAGTTACTTTAACTATAAAGCAGAAAATTATTTAAATTTTGAACCTCGCATTGCCTTGTCGTATAATTTAAGACCTGATTTAGCATTCAAAGCATCTTATTCTAAAATGAATCAATACATTCATTTGTTATCAAGTTCAGGCATTGGTTTACCAACAGATTTATGGGTTTCTTCTACAGATAATGTAAAGCCTCAAAGCTCAGAACAATATGCTATTGGAATTGCAAAAGATTTCCAAGAAAAAGACTATTCATTATCTGCTGAAGCTTACTATAAAAAACTAGACAATGTAATTTCTTATAAAGAAGGGGCATCATTCTTAGCACTTGACAATTTAGAAAGTGGGAAAAACATAAATTGGGAAGAGAATATTACCACAGGGCAAGGGTGGGCCTATGGTACAGAGCTTCTTTTTAGAAAACAATCAGGGCCTTTAACTGGTTGGTTGGGCTATACACTTTCCTGGTCTGAAAGACAATTTGATGAACTAAATTTAGGAAAGAAATTCTTTGACCGCTATGATCGCAGACATGATATATCATTAGTAGGTATTTATAAGCCTAGTGAAAAAATAACCTTATCTGGAACCTGGGTGTTATCTACAGGTAATAATTATACGCTTCCTAACTTACAACGTTTGAATAATTTAGGAAATTTTCCAATCAATACGAATTACGATTATTTTAATGGAAATGAAGAATTTAGTTCAGGTAGAAATAATTTTAGAGGAGAAACTACCCACAGACTAGATTTAGGAATTCAATTTCATAAAAAGAAAAAGAACAACAAAGTGCGTACTTGGGGAGTGTCATTATACAACGCATACTCTAGACAAAATCCGTTCATTTACACCCTCGATGATAAATATTACGATTACAATGACCCGGATGCCACTTCAGAAAAAGAGTTAACCAGAACCTCTGTACTTATGCTCATACCTTCTATAAATTACAACCTAAAATTCTAAGTTTATGAAAACATTAATCACCATACTGTTTTTTATTTTAATCGTATTCTCGGGATGTCAAAAAGTTGTAGATGCTGACAAGTTATTAGATGCAGAAGAAAAAGTGTATATAATAAGTTATATATCTCCTACAGATACTCTTTTAACCGCAAGCGTTTCTAAAGCACTACCTGCTATTGGCACACCACTAAGCTTTGATGACATGGAAAATTACACGTCTTTTATTATTGAAGACGCTATAGTAAGCATAGCTGATGTTGAAGGGAATTCTGTACAGCTTCTATATTCTAATGAAAATTCTATGTATTCTACCAATGCAGAAAATCTTAAAATAACAGAGGGAAGTCAATATTTTTTAGAAGTAATTACACAAGGAGAAACCTATACCTCAAGTTGTAAAATTCCTAAAAAAGTAGCTACTATTCTAGAAAACCTCGCTACAGATCGTGATGAATACGGTGTCTATACGGATGTAGATATAAGTTTTAAGGATATAGTGGGTACTGCAAATTTTTATATTGTTGGTGCCAAATACGAAGAGACATTTGAAGAAGATATATATCAAGGCTCACTACAATTTGAAACGGGTGGCTTTCTAACAGATGCTATCGGAGATGGTGTTATTTTAAATGATAAGACGTCTGCGTATACAGGGTCTTTAGAAGAAGGAACTTCTGTAAAACTAACGTTACAAGTAGCGAACGTTGAAGAAGTAATTTATCAAAACTTAAGAGCCACCTACCTAAATGACGACTCCGACGGGAATCCTTTTATTGAATATAGTATTGCACCAGACAATATAGATGGAGAAAATGGAGTTGGTGTTTTTGGCGGATATCAACTGACTGAAAAAATCATAGAAGTTCAATATTGACAAAAAAGTAAGCGCCTAATAATTTAAAAATAATCCCTTTGCTGCTATTTTTAACTTTATAGCTTCCATTTCATTTACAGTGGCCGTATACCCAATATCAAAAAGTTCTTGAGTTTTCTGAATATCAAAAATACCAAAATGAAAAGCATCTTGAATTTCTATGGCATGGTCACACATTTTTAGTCTAGGCTCAACATTGGTACGAATAGCTAATTGAAGGCAACGGTGTGCAATTTCTAATCGGCTATTTACTTTCTTTCCTTTTTCTAGACCACTCACATTAGAACCAAATACAAACTGGCATTTTTCTTTGAGGACATCTACCGGTAAATTATTTAAAATTCCGCCATCTACATACGTATTGCCATTAAAGTTAAATGGTTTAAAAATTAATGGAATAGCACAAGAAGCCATGACTGCTGGTAATAACTTTCCTTCACTCATAATTTCATTTAATCCAGAATCTAAATTTGTAGCCGATAAAAAAAGAGGCGTTTGCAATTCTTCAAAATCATACTTTATATGATAATACAGAAACTCTTTTAAGCGAGACATATCTCGAATGGACTTAAATCCTAATCCTAATTTAAAAATGTGCAGAAAAGAAGCCGTTTTTGTTAATTCTAAAATTTCTATTGGCGCATACCCTGTACAGTATAAGGCTCCAATAACAGCACCACCGCTTGTACCAGAAACATGGGTGGGAAAAATTCCATGGTCATTTAAAGCCTGCAATACTCCTATATGAGCAGCGGCTCTAGCTCCGCCTCCAGATAGTGCAATACCTATAGTTGTTTTTATCATTTTGATTTTAAATTTAACTGTTTCATGATATCTTCTAGCATCTCTACTTGTACTTGCTGAATGGTTAACAGTTCTTGCTGTTGGTGTATTATTAAATGATCTATTTTCTCATGTAGCGTTCTAATTTCTAGCTCTGCTTTTAAATTAATCATGTAATCTTGCTGGTTTCTTTCACGATCTTTTTCTTCTTGCCTATTTTGGCTCATCATAATTACTGGTGCCTGCAATGCCGCTAAACAAGAGAGTATTAAATTTAGTAAAATAAAAGGATAGGGATCAAAGCCCTTATTAAGAAGAAATACAATATTGGAGGTAATCCATACTGCAATGAATAAACCAAAAATAATTATAAATTTCCAACTTCCGCCAAAGGCAGCAACAACATCTGCTAGCCGTTGACCTACCGAATAATCTGCACCATCATCAACATTACTTTTAATCGTAATAATCTCATTATTGGCAATGGTTTCTAGGACATCATTTTCCAAATTAGAGAGCTCTCCTACTTCTTTAATTAGGTAATTGGACAAATACTTTTGTCGGTAAAAATTTAATTCAGATACTGCTATAGTACTTTTTTTAGTGAAGCTAGGGTAATCTTTAAGGATAATATCAAAGATTGATTTTCTAATTGCTGCCCCTATAAATTTTTCATTAATCGGAAACTCTTTTTTTGAAATAGTACTCACAAAGGTTTTCATTATCATACAATTACGGTTATTAAAAATAATCTTTTCTTTTAAGTCTATTATCAAGCTTGGTATGAATGTTTACATATCTTTGCCTCTTTTAAAAAAATGAATACATACTTTTCAACCATACTTATTTTCTTTTTTGGCTTCAATCTTTGTTTTAGTCAAACAAGATATAAAGACGATATTTTTTCTGATGTTAGGACAAGAACACTAGTGTATGCAGATACGTTAAAGTTAGATTTCTATGATGTAAAAAAAGATCGTGAACAATTAAAACCACTTGTAATCATTGTTCACGGTGGTGGTTTTGTTGCAGGTCAAAGAAATGGTGGTGATGAAAAAGGGTTGGGTAGGGCATTGGCAAAAAAAGGATACGCAGTAGCCTCCATTGACTACCGTTTATCCCAAAGAAAACAATCTTTTGGGTGTGATTATCGAACCTCTCAAAAAATGAGAACATATTTAGAAACTGCTGCAGATTTAAATAAATCTATTTGGTATCTCACTAATTATTCTAAAAGTTTTAATGTAGACCCTAATAATGTAATTCTTGTAGGGAGTAGTGCTGGTGCAGAAATGGTTCTCAATACTGTAATCATGAAGAATCACTATTTATTTAGAACTATTTACTATAGCAATGCAAAAATTAAAGGGATTGTGAGTTTTGCTGGAGCAACTTTAAATAACGACTACTTAACAAAAGAAAACGCAGTTCCTATGCTATTCTTTCATGGTAAATTAGATACTAAAGTACCTTATGCACTTGCAGCACACCATAATTGTGACGAACGTTCTGATGGATATGTGCTTCTTGATGGGCCTAAAATTATTACCCAAAAACTTAAAGAGCTCAACCAATCCTATTCCCTATATGTAGATATAGAAGGCGGACATAATTGGGCAGAATGGGGATACTCTTATAAAGATATCATTACCAAATTCTTATATGAAAATGTATTACACGGAGTAAAAATTCAGACCATAGAGACCATAACTCCGCCTATAAAAAAATAAACCTAGGCGCCATCTTGCGCATATATTTTAGTCAACAAACCATATAATTCAGGATGCTTTTCTTTTAATTTTTCAGGCTGATTAAAGAAATACTCGCTGACTACACTTAAAAACTCTACCTGACTTGTAGCACCATAAGGGTTTATATCTGAGTCGTTTTCTTTAATTTTTTCAATTTCTTGATGCATTAAATTCAGCCATGGGAGAACAAATTGTTGCCGCATGATGCTCTCAGGAAGACCATCTACCGCGCCATCTGCCTTATCTATCAAATGTACAAACTCATGAATACCCACATTGCTTTTGCTATTTTCAATGGCAAATCCTGCTCGTAAAGCTGGTAGCGATAGAATCATTAATCGATTCATATCACCAGAACCCACTTTACCTAAAATATTACGTTTTTCTCCTTCGGTTTGGTGGTCTTCATTAAATGAATCTTTATACAATAACACTTCATTAATATTCCGATAACGCAATTCGGGAAACCCAAAAAGAGGAATCACAGCACTAGAAGCAACCAAAAGACGATCACTGTCATCAATCTGTATCTTTACCCCTGTTATGGTTACCGTATTCAAGAAATAAAGTACATCTGCTTCAAATTTCAATTTATCACCTGCATCCAATTCATTATAAAACTGAACTTTCTTATCTAGTATTTTTTTCCATGCATCAGGAAAAATATTTAGTTTATAGGTCTTTTTCTTTACCCAAATTCTCCAAATCATATACCCCAAAAAAAGAATTGGGAGCAACCAAGCAATTGAATATGGCATTGATTTTATTCTTTCTGATTTATTTCATTGATTAGATTAGCGACTAAGGAAGTCCAACCCGTTTGATGCGATGCACCTACGCCCCTACCATTATCACCATCGAAATATTCATAAAAAAGAATTAAATCTTTAAAACCTTCTCTTGAGTATATCTCTTTATGCAAGGCATGAACAATACGATTGTCGTCTTTGTCTTTTTCAAAAATTGAAATTAGCCTTTTGCTTATTTCAATACTAATCTCATTTAAGTTTAGCTTATTCTTACTCCCTGCAGGGTATTCAAATTTTAAATTAGCTCCACCATAGTTATGGTGTTCTTTTAATGCTTGAATAAATAAATAATTCATTGGAAACCAAACAGGACCTCTCCAGTTAGAATTACCTCCAAATAATGAGGTTGTAGATTCGTTTGGTTCGTAACTAATATTATAATTTACCCCATTGATATCCACATTATATGGTGTTTCGTGAATTTTAGAGAGAGAACGAATCCCGTAAGAACTCAAAAATTCTTTCTCATCTAAAAGCACATTCACTAACCTTGTAAGTCGATCTTTGGGTACTAATGAAAGCAACAAATCATCACCATCTGCATATTCCTGAACCACAGGATATTTCAGTGTTTTCATTCTATGGTTTTTAAACCACTGAACGGCCGTATTAAATTTTGGTAGTTTTTCTAAAGTTTCTTTTCGAATACAAAGTACCGCTGCGATAGAAAGCATTCCTGCAATAGAACGCACTTTTATAGAGGCAGAACCTCCATCAGGGAAAAGTAACTTATCATAGAAAAAACCTTCTTCTTCATCCCATATACCTTCGTTTTGAAGGCTTAATTTGTTTAATGCTTCTGCTATAAAAACAAAATGACCAAAATATTTAATAGCCATATCATCATAAGAATCATCTTCTAAAGCCAATTCTAAACTTATTTCTAACATATTTAGACAATAGAGTGCCATCCAAGAGGTGCCATCTACCTGTTCTAGTGTACCGCCTCCAGGCACGCCATGACTACGATCAAAAACACCAATATTATCAAGACCTAAGAATCCGCCTTCAAAGACGTTATTCTGACTTCCATCTATTTGGTTTACCCACCACGTGAAGTTTATGGCAAGTTTATTAAACATTTTCTTTAAAAATCGTAAATCGCCTTTACCTGTTTTCTCTTTATCGGTCTTATAAACATTTAAGGTTGCCCATGCTTGTACCGGTGGGTTTACATCGCTAAAATTCCATTCATATGCAGGAATCTGACCGTTTGGAGCCATATACCACTCTTTGGTAAATAATAACAGTTGATGTTTTGCAAAATTAGCATCTACTAATGCCATGGTCACACAATGAAAAGCAGAATCCCAAGCGGCATACCAAGGGTATTCCCAAGCGTCTGGCATCAACATAATATCATGATTCCGCAATGTTTTCCAAGAATTGTTTCTGCCAGATAATCTTTCTACAGCTGGAATAGAGGTTTTAGAATCTCCTAACAACCATTGTTCTACATCATAATTATAGTAATTTTTAGACCATAACATTCCTGCCAATGCTTGCCTTTGTATTTCTTTATGATCAACATCGCCAATTGTAGCCTTGTAAAAATCGTCACACTCTGCCACTCTTGCATCAAAAACGGTATCAAATTCAGCACTAAATGGTTTTTCAACAGCTTCTTTCGTAAAACGAAGTTTGATAACTTTAGTCTCTCCTCCTTTTAAATTAAGCTTATATAAGGGTGAGAATTTAGTTCCTTCCGTACGCTTTGTAGCTATTTTATAATCGTTTGAAGTCACTGCTTTATGGAATAAATCTTTTTTATAAGGATGATCGTTTTTCGCTAAATAAACGCTTTCCATATTGGTTTCATTCTCCGTAAAAAGTAATTCTGTGGCTTCTTCAAAATACAAATTATAATTGCCTACAAAACAGTGTTCTACCTTTACAAAAGGAGTACCATTCTGTGTTTGTTTTTCAATTTTTGGCTTTTTAGGCATTTCCTTAAAATCCCAATAATTACGAATCCATAAGGTTGGTAGTAAATGCAAAGGAGCCGCTTTTTTACTCTTATTATTTACAGTGATTTTTATTAATATATCTTCATTGTCTGCCTTGGCATACTCTGTAAAAACATCAAAGTATTCATCGTTATCTAAAATTCCAGTATCTAGTAATTGGTATTCTAATTGTGTTCTATTTCTTTTTGCATTCTCATCCACCAATTTCGCATATGGAAATTCATTCTGAGGATATTTGTACAGCTGTTTCATGTACGAATGCGTAGGTGTATTTTCAAGGTAATAGTACAACTCCTTTACATCTTCACCATGGTTCCCTTGTGGTCCCGTTAACCCAAAAAGACGTTCTTTTATAATAGAATCTTTTCCGTTCCACATACTTACCCCAAAACAGATATTACAGTAACGATCAGAGATGGCTGCAATACCGTCTTCGCCCCACCTGTACACTCTACTTCTAGCATGTTCATGAGGAAAATAGTTCCAAGCATCTCCATTAGGGCTATAGTCTTCTCTAACGGTACCCCATTGGCGTTCACTCACATAAGAACCCCATTGCATCCAATCTTTTTGTTCAGAATAGTTTTCTTCGAGACGTTTGTGTTCTTCTGTAGTATTATTCATGTATGATGTATCAAATTATATGCTACTGCACGATAAAGAACGTTAAATTGCGCTTTATCATATGTAGGCATCACATAAATATACTAATGTTTAAGGCTTGTTATAATATTCTAAAATTGGAAATTGGTATTATTATCGAAAAACTATTTTTTTTTGAGTTTTTTGATAAATTATTTTTTTTGCCTGACGGAATTTTCTTTTAGCGCAGCCTTAAAAGCTTCACAAGTATCAAAAACCCGCAATTAAAAGCAACTATTAGGTTAAATCCCAAACCAACGGAAGGACAAAATATACAAATAAGGTTAAGATAAGAATGGATATAATATTCATCCAAATACCCTTTTTCACCATATCTTCTATTTTCAGGTATCCAGAACCAAAGACTACTGCATTAGGTGGCGTAGCCACAGGAAGCATAAAAGCGCATGAGGCTGCTACAGTTGCACTTATCATCAAATAATAAGGATGTACCCCTAGCGTTGGAGCTAAAGAGATGAGTACGGGCAATAACATAGCCGTTGTTGCTATATTGGAGGTTATTTCTGTTAGAAAATTTACCGCAAAAATTAATATTAGTATTAAAAATATAAACGGAACGGACTCTAATGCAATTAGTTTATTCCCGATCCACAAGGCTAAGCCACTTGTTTCAAAACCTAATGCCAAAGCCATACCTCCACCAAATAATAACACCACACCCCAAGGAAGTTTTACAGCATCTTCCCAAGAAATTAAGCCTTCTTTTTTCTTACTAGAGGGTAGAACAAATAACGCTATTGCGAAAAATACGCTAATAATGGTATCATCTATTTGTGGGATAAGTTTCTGAAGTAAAAAAGATCTTGTAATCCATGCAAAAGCAGTACAAACAAATACCGCTAAAACCATCTTTTCATCATAAGACATTTTACCCAATGCTTTTAATTGTGCATTTATTTCTTCTCTACCCCCAGGGAATTCTTTTTGTTCAAATTTAAACGCAAATTTTGTCAAATATTTCCAACATAAAAACAATAAAATAAGAGCTATAGGAAAGCCAAATACAAACCATTGATAAAATGTTATTTCTACTCCAAAAGTGGTTTGCACAACACCCGCAAGCACCAAGTTTGTTGGGGTTCCTATTAAGGTAGCAATGCCTCCAATAGATGCACTATACGCAATTGCTAACATTAAAGCCTTACCAAAGAGTACGTTTTCATTTTTTATAGTGTTTGGATTATCACGCAATTGCGATACAATGGCCATCCCCATGGGTAGGATCATAACGGTTGCTGCTGTATTTGAGATCCACATCGATAAAAGCGCAGTCGCTATCATAAAACCAAGAATAATATTGATGATATTAGTGCCAACAATTTTTATGATTGAAAGTGCAATTCTCTTATGGAGGTTACATTTTTCGATAGCAATAGCTAAAATAAAACCTCCTACATATAGGAAAATATATTTATGGCCGTAAGATGCAGTAGTTTGCATTAAGTCTAAGCCACCAGATAATGGAAAAAGTACAATAGGCAATAATGCAGTCACCGCAATAGAAATTGCTTCTGTAATCCACCAAATTGCAATCCAAGCAACTGAAGCCAGTATTGCTTTTGCTGTTTGATCTAAACCTTCTGCGTTAAAAAAGAAAAGAATATAGAAAAAAGCAAGTGGCCCTAAAATTAACCCAATACGTTCTTTTGAAATTTGCATAGTTAATTTTTTAAAATATAGTCTACTCCTGCTTTTGAATGAATCTCCGTCGTATTAAAAATAGGGACCGCTAGGTCTTCCTGAAAAATCATTAAAGGAAACTCCGTACATCCAAGAATAACACCTTCTGCTCCTTGCGCTATTGATTTTTTTATAATGCCCAACACGTATTCTTTAGACTCCTTAGTGACCGTACCATACGTTAGTTCTTCTTGAATAATTCTGTGCAATTCATTAATCTCTTTTTTTTCTTTAGGCACTAGAACCTCAATACCATTGTCTTCAATTCTTTTGGTGACAAAGGTTTCTTCCATACTATACCTAGTGCCAATAAAAAGTACTTTTTTTAAGCCTTTTTCATGAATTGCTTTGGCTGTAGCATCAGCAATATGTATTACAGGGAAATCTAGCTGTTTTTGAACAACATCAAACACTTTATGTGGCGTATTAGCACAAAAAAGTACGGAAGTTGCTCCTGCTTTATTTAAGTTTATAGCAGCAACTACCAACATATTAGCAATAGAATCCCATTTATCTTCTATTTGGAATCTATGAACTTCTGCCTGATTAAGTGTATAGACCAACAACGGGGGGTTTGTATTATTTCCGTAATAATCATTTACAGACTGATTTATGGTTTTGTAATAATCAACTGTTGAATGCCATGAAGTTCCTCCTATTAATCCTAATGTATTCATTTCGGTATGATTTATTTTTGGAAGTAGCAGTTGTTCTAATTTATCTTTTGGAGGAACAATATAGGAGGTAAGGACTAAAAACAAAAACCCAAAAATGTATTTTTTCATAACAATATGTACTTTAATAATTAGACTTCATTAAACGGGGTGTTAATTTCCTTTTCCAAGTAGCGCTATCCACTGGTCTTTATAAGCCAAATTCCTAATCCCATTTGAGTGTGCTTTTTTCCCTTCAGGAACCTCTAAATCAAAAGCATAAATATTTTCTTCAGGAATATTCATGGCTTTATACGTTTTGAGGATAGTAGCAGCAACAGGTTCCTTAACATGATAGGTTCCATACCAACGATCCATAGGTGTGATACTCTTTTTTGAATACCAATCTGCTATTTTATTTTTCGCAGAATAATCCCATCCTCCTGAAAAATCAATAACCCTTGCTACACGATGTGTCTTCGCAATAAATGCGGACATTCCTCCTCCTTGAGATTGACCCGCTAAAGCGATCTCCTCCCATTTTGGTTGGCCATTTTCTAAGTAATGATCCCATTTTCCCTTTTCATCATTCTCCGAAAGATACATTAGAAGTTTGGTAAAACGGTTTAGAATAGCGTCATAAGACGCATCGCTAATCAACGAAAAAGTTGTGGTACCATACACCCTTCTATTTCTAAATTCTTCAGCACAATTAGAATTTTCAATGATCGTATTGCCTTTACAGATTCGTGCTATTGCAGGAGTATTTATATACGATAGGTTGATTACATAATATCCTTGATCAATGGCTGTAGAAAACAAATCCTTTGGCCCTCTTGAAGCTATCCCATTTGTACCTGGTAAAAAAAGCAGCAATTTACCTTGCTTTATTGCCGGATTATAAGTTACAAAATGCGGGGTATTGGCCTTATTAATTCTGGCATCTGTTTTTGAAGGTACAATGTTTAATACCACATTTGAATTAGCTAATAAATCAACATCTTGAGCACTAGAATAAGTGTGAAACAAAAAAATAAAAATTATTGAAAATATATAGTGCTTCATTCGTTCTGTCTCAAAAATTAATTTAAATGTATTCATAAATATTGCAATTAAAATAAAAAAGGCTCCTGAAAATTGTATTAAATTTTAATAAGTTCATTCCACTTATCTATAAACCCTACCATTGCCTGAACAACGTTATTTATATTCGCTGCTCCTCTTTCCACGGTTGCTTCTTTAGGGTTTAATTCTCCCCAAACACCTGTTTTAGTCATGTCTATCGTTGCTGTTTTCTTTCCTGTTTCTTCTCCTTTTAGCGCTTCTGAAAGAAATAATAGTTTAGCCGTAGGTTCCTCATTAACCACCTCTGAAACCATATTTTCTAAATGCTTAGGAAGCGTTAATTTTGTCGCAGTAGCTTTATCTAATTGAACCAAATCTGGCATTAAATACAAAGAGTCTGATGTTTCTCCTGTACCCGCATGACGGTCTAACACTTTGGGCTTTGGGCTATGATCAGGTTTCAAATAGGGACGTATTGCTTCGCCAAAATCTACGGCAATACCCTTGGTTTTTTGGTTAATTTGATCTACTAAAAAAGTAGTAATAGCCCTATTCCCGCCATGAGAATTCATAAACACAAAACGTTTAAAACCGTGTTTGATCAACGATTGAACCGTTTCCATATGCACTTGAATTATCGTGTCTGCGCTTAATGTAATAGAGCCAGAAAATGCCATGTGATAAGGAGATTGTCCTGCCATTAAAACAGGAGCTACTAGAATATCACGCTCTTGTGCGATAAGCTTACACTGCTCTACTCCGTTTATAAAATCGGTCCCAATAGGCAAATGACTTGAATGCTGTTCTAATGCTCCAATAGGAATAATAACCATATCAGATTTCGATAAAAATGCATCCACCTCAGGAACCGTCATGTGAGGCAAATAATTCTTAACTTTTTTCTCGTTCCAAAGTGGGTTTATTGAGGAGCCTGTATGCATAGAAATACGTTTTAGAATAAATAATAGTTAATTAGTTCTGCTTTAAAGATTAAGCGATAGGCTATTTTATGATAATTGTTTCTAGATGTACAGGAACGATAATAGTAGCTTCGGGGGAAACGGCTTTAACCTCTTCAATAAAAGGTGTAATCTTATTGTCTATAGCTTTTTCTTGAGAATACCCATAAGGCACTCTAAAGTTATCCCAATGGGTAGGTATTATAGTTTTAGGAAAATTTGTAGCTTTCAATAAGCGTTCTGTATACTTGTAAATTTCCAATCTTGAAAAATTTACGCCTGGCAAAAGAATATCTGGCGTTAGGCCTTGAACTTCTTTTTCTAAAAAGTTCATAGAACCTGCTGTTAATATTTTGTGATTATTGAATCTTACATAAAACATTAAGGAACCACCTTCTATAAAGTCTTCTAGCTTTAAGGGTGCTTTTAATTCTTTTTCATGCGTTCTAGCATCAAAATAATGTTTGTCATTTAAAGCAGAATGTATCGAAGGAACCACCTTTACCGAAAACTCATCAAACTGATAATCTTCCCCGCCTCTAACGGTAAGTAGTTGTTCTTCCGGAACCCCGTAGGCTCTTAGTATATTGCAGCTCGTTTCTGTAGCAATTACTTTAGCACCTGTTTTCTTTGCGATATAAGGTACATCTCCTAAATGATCTAAATGCGAATGGTGTACTAAAATATAATCAGCCGTTGTAATATGTTTATTGATGACCACGGTGTCTGATACAAAATAATCACTTTCATAATAATTTTTACGAGGATCTTCTTTACTATTTGCAGGGCTATCTCCTAATTTTACTCTAGACAAATAAGGGTCTACTAAAATGGTTGTTTTCCCATCTGTCATTTCCCAACCAGCACCACCAAAATATTTTAATTTCAGTTCTTGACTGCTTGCATATTGAAGACCTAAAAACAGAAGTCCTAAAAACCATGTTTTAGAACTCATAATTTTTGAAGGTGATTTTTTAATTCGTGTATTTAACATGAAGTGCATAAATTTAAGATTGCATTAAAAGAGTGATACTAATCGATGACCTCAACGATTACTTCTATTTCTACAGCTTGCGCTCTAGGTAATGTAGCTACACCAATGGCAGCGCGCGCATGAATACCTCTTTCTCCAAAAACAGCCACCATTACATCTGAAAAGCCATTAATTACTTTTGGTTGTTCTATAAAAGTAGGCTCAGCGTTTACAAAAGCCAAGGCTTTCACGATACGCTTCACTTTTTTTAAATCACCCAACATGTATTCTAATACTGCTATTTGATTTATTGCCGTTAATCTAGCACCTTCATAGCCTTGATCAATAGAGACATCTAGCCCTAGTTTCCCTGTCATTTCAGTTCCATCTGCATATCTAGGGCCTTTGCCTGCTAAAAATATAAGGTTACCAGTTTGTACACCATTAACGTAATTAGCTACTGGGTTGGGGGGACTAGGTAACGTTATATTTAATTCTTTTAATCGCTGTTCTGGATTGTATTCTTTTTCAATACTATCTGGCATTACTTTTTTCAGTTATCGTTTTTAGCTTTAAAATCCGCCGCGTGCCACAAAGGCTCACTTTCATAATAATTTCCATTGGTAACAACTGCTTCAACAGTTCTCAAGTTTTCAATATTTTCTAATGGATTTTTCTCTAAAATAGCAATATCTGCTTCTTTACCAATCTCTAAGGTCCCTGTTTCATCGCCTCTTCCCATAGCAGTTGCAGGAACGATTGTAGCTGTTTTAAGAGCTTGCAAAGGCGTTAATCCTCCATATTTAGTATAGGTTTCTAATTCTAAAAAGAGTCCAAATCCTGGTGCAAAATTATCCGTACCAGCAACAACAGGTATCCCTGCTTTGTAAAACTTTCCTATTACCGCTGCAGATTTCATTATATCTTTCTTCGCTTGTTCTGCACGTGTTGCATTTAAACCACTTCTAAACCTTTTACCTTCAAAAAGTTCATAAGCCATTTTACCTGCATCTGGTTCTATTGTTTCCATTAATTCGCCTTCTTGCATAGTACGTACAACTCCCAAACCAAGTGTAGGATCTAATACAGTACCGTGTTTTAAATAAAACGCGATTGCAGTATTAATCTGCTCCTCAGTAATTTCATTTTTAGCCATAAAATATGACCCTAATTCTGATATTTTTTTATCTGGAAATAATACCGCTAAAATCCTATTGTAATGACTTAACATATCCATACCATCTTCCACCGCCTTATTTGCATTATCGACCAATGCAGGAACATGGCCGGTAACGGTCATACCAACTTTATGAGCTTCAATAGCTAATACTTTTAAAATTTCTGGCTCTATTGAAGTATAAATCTTAATTTGCTCATACCCATTTTTATGGTATAAGTCTACAACTTCCTTAGCTTCTTCTGCAGATCTAGCTCTTATAATTCCGTTACCTTTAACACCAGGCCCGTCCGTCATACCAGACAATAGAATATCTGGCCCCAAGGCTCCATCTTTTGCTATAGCATCTCTAAAAGCGGTTGCAAATTCTAATTCATTACCATTATCTCTAATTGTAGTAACACCACCCGCTAAGTATGTTGGTGCCCATTGTACCTGATTTGAATGTGCATGCATGTCCCATAAACCAGGTATTAATGTTTTTCCTTTTACATCAATAACTGTTGCGTTTTCAGGAATTTCTACATCAGTTCTTTTTCCAATTGTTTTAATACGACCATCTTCAATAATCATGGTCATATCCTTTAATGTTTGATCACTTAGACCATCTACAATATCACCACCAACTAAAGCTTTAACTTTAGCTTGTTCTCCTTTTAAATCTGTAGTATATTTTTTAAGCGCTGCCATTTGTTCTTCGACATTACCTTTGATAAAAAATGGTTTAGCTTCTTCATAACCTTTCTTTATTAACTCTCTAATTTGAGTATTTGCTTTTACTAAGGCAACTAAATTTTTAGACTTATCTAACCAAATGGTACGCCCGCCCCAATTAATACCTTCAACAACATAACGATCTAATGCAACATCTTCTCCTTTTATTTGAACAATGTCTTCTCCTTTGTGTGTTAAAGAAACTTCTCCTCTTGGTAACGTTGATAATGATGTAATACCTTCATGATTAAAATAATATTGATATAACATCATTTCAATCCCAGCAGGAATATTACTATTTACTGCAAAAAAAGCATCTTTTTTATTTGAAGTAACTACATCAAAATGCTTTTCCCATATGGAAACCTGATCTCCATGAACCTCCATTTTAAATATATTAGTGGTATCCTTACTCGTAATACGTCTACTTTCATAAGATATTGGTTCCAGATCAGTTGTTAAGTATAATTTTGATTCTATACCCGTAATACGACCTCTTTCATTTTCACCTTGGATAGACGTAACTGTTATCCTGTCTTTATTTGAAGTAATATTATAAGTTTCTTCCCCTATTTGTGACTGCCTTCTATAAACAAAAAAAGTACCCTCATCACTAATATCTTGCCATTTTGAGGGTGTAGTTGTACAACCAGTAACGAAAAGCAACACAACCATTTGTAGCATGTAGCTTGCTTTATTCATCATAAATTTTGAATTATTTTTAACTATCATTTTAGTTTTTTTTAGAATTGTAATTAGAGCCTATACTTAAAATCAAGGAAATTTAGGGGTGAATTTATTGAAGTAAAACTGATTCAATTCATCAGAATTACTTTCAATAATATCTAGTTTATTATCGCCATTTAAATCAAATGTCAGGATATCATAGGTACTAAAATTCTGATTATTTAATTGAACTTTCTCCCAGGAAGTGGCATCTCCCGAGTTAATAAAAACGTTATTTGGAGCGGCTACATTCCCAACAATGATGTCTATATTACCATCACCATTTAAATCGCCAATAGACAGCGAGTAAGATTCATCTGAACTATCATCAAATACTACTTTACGCGTGTATGTTCCTTTTTTACTTCCAAAATAGATGACATTAGGCTCTCCTATATTTGCAGTAATAATATCCTTAAATCCATCTTTATCTAGGTCTATTACGGCTACAGATCTTGTAACATCATTACCTGTTCCATAGGGTGTTTTTTTTGAGAATTTTAGATTGCCATCATTTAAATACACATAGTTGGGTTGGTCATCTCTATTGGCTAATATCAAATCTAAATATCCATCGTCATTCATATCTGCAACCTCAACATCTATGGTAGAATCTTTTTTATCACCAAACCCTATAACTTCCGTAAAAATCCCTTTTCCATTATTTAAGCAAATTTCATTTTCACTTCCTCTATTGGTAATCAGAATATCTTTATCGCCATCATCATCTAAATCTGCAACAACAATATTTCTTGTGTGCCCATATTTTTCACCAAAGCTTGCACCTTTAGTAAAGTTTCCTGCTCCGTCATTTATAAAAATGTAATTGGGAGCCATATCATTTCCAACGGCAATATCTAAATCGCCATCACCATCAAAATCTGCGAGTTCTGTAGAATAACTTGTTTCTTGCTCTGTCCCTAAATTTTTTGAAACGGTAAAAATACCACGTCCATTGTTTATAAAAATTCGGTTCTGACCTGGCCAATGCCTACCATTTGCCGCAACAATATCTAAATCGCCATCATTATCAATATCACCAATACCCATAGAAGCGGTTCTCTCCTTATGGATACCTAAAATTGTTCTACTATTATTAAAAAAATTTGATTTTTGGGAGTGTACAGAAAGGATGCAACTTGAAAAAAGTGCAAATAGAATATATTTCATACGTTAACTATTAGTTGGTTTGAGTCGCTAGTATTAATAAGCAGTTGTGTCTCTTTTTATAGACACAATTTTGGTACTGAATTTTATTTATTTAAAATGTTGGATCCCCATGGCTTGATACACCTCTTCGGCATAAAAAAGATTTCCCCCCTTCATGGTCCACTCAACATTACGAATTGCACTAATCGCTTCTAAGGGATTTCCATCGATAAGAATAAGATCTGCTTTTTTACCAACTTCTATAGAACCGTATGATTCTGACACCCCTGTCATTTCTGCAGATTTTATTGTTGCAATTTTTAAAACCTCCGCATTGGGGATACCTGCTTGCGCATAAAGCTCTAGTTCTCTATGATATAAAAAACCTGGAAGCCCATCTGTACCTGGAACAATTTCTATCCCTTTCTCATACAAATCATAAACAACGGCTAACATTTTATTAAAACTCCCTTTATAGCGTGTTATTTTCTCACCAGATTTTGGGAGTCCACCGCTATAATAATCACGTTGGTTAAGTAATGGAAGTCTGTCTATAATCTTAACATAAGTAGGACTTGGCTCGCCTTTTACGGACACAAACATATTTTCAAAAATAGAAACGGTAGGATCTATACGGATGTTTTTTGTTTTTAAAAGATGCACAAAATCGAGGTATTCTTTAGATTTAAGATCAAGGTCTACACCGTGGTATGCAGACATCGTATGCCTTAATGGCGTGCGGGTATCTATGGTATCTGATAAAAAATTGAGCAAAACCATGTTCATATGCTGTATCTCATCATATCCTTGATTAATGGCTTGCGTAGCCGTCATAAAAGCAGGAATATGACCGCTAACACGCATCTCTAATTCATGCGCTCTTTTAGTTAAAGGCGCTACCCATTCTGGCCTAATAGAACTATATAATTTAATTTGCTCATAGCCTAGATCTTTATATTCTTGTATTTCCGACAAGCCTTCTTCTACAGAACTCACTACGTTACGTTGATTCGCATAAGGCCCATCTCCATCTATAATACCCCCAAATGTGACAATACGTGGGCCGATAATTTCATTGGTATTAAATTGCTTGCTTAACACTTTTAATTGTTTGTTGTTTGCTAAATCTCTAACAGAAGTAACTCCACCAGCCACATGTAACATGCCTCTAAATTTGGTATTATGCGTATGCATATCAAACATGCCAGGCATTAGTGTTTTTCCACCACAGTTAATAACTTTAATCTCTTTACTTATTTCTTGATCATCACTAGCTTTAATTGATTCGATGTTATCACCATCTACAACTACATCTTGATTTTTTAATAGTGTTCCTTGAGCAGTAAAAACATTTACATTTTTAATGATAACCTGATCTAGTTTATGAGTTACCTTTTTAGCCACATCAGCTAAATACTCATCTTCAATAGCGTCTTGTATGCCCTTCATTTCTAGGCGCAATTCTTTTAAATCTGTTCTAATAATATGCAGATTTCCTGATATTTTAGCAACCATTTCATCCCCGATCATCCATAAATATGTGGGATTCATGTCCAATCCTTTCACCATTAAAAGGTTTATTAGCGTACTGTTAGAAAGAGATATAGCACGTTTATCCACAAGCTCAACTTCGCCTTTTGGGTATAATTTTACTTTTTCGTCTTCAGAGGACATTAGAAGTTTGGCAAGAACTTCATAAATGGCAGGAGAGCCATCATATCTAAAATAAAGGGCGTCTCCGTTGAAGTCGCCCTTACGCTCACCTTTTGGATTTAACCAAGTTGCTTTATGCTTTTCACTCTTAAAAAACTCCTGTATGGAATCTTTTAAATAATTAACCCCAGAAACAGATTGCGAAGTAATATACCCTTTCTTATTAAAAGTTAGTTCTTCTAAAAATTCAGGACCACGACCTCTATCTGTATAGGTATAATAATAGTTTACCGTGTTTTTATTGGTCTTCCACTTCTCATATTTACCTGCTAAACCTTCTCTAAAAACCACATCGTAAACCACTTTATCTGAAGTGTTCTCATTTGCAGAGAATGGGTTATTAAAACTACTTGTAATTATAAAAAAAAAGAAAAGTGTGCATATATATTTCATAAGCTACAAGAGTATTTTAAGGTGTATACTTCGTTTTTTTGCTATTTAAGCGTTAAGACTTTAGCGTATCTTTAAAATACCCCAACCAATTGAGACCCAGTATCTTTTCTATATCCCCGGTACTATACCCTCTTTTGTCTAAAACTTTTGCCACTTGCAAATAACGATCTGGTTTATCTAATTCGGGAATCCAAGGTGGCCATTGTACTTTATAGGATGGTTTAAATCTCGTTAATCTTGGTACGTACCAATTCTCTCTAGTAGCACCTGTTGCCTCTAAACCTTGAATAGCAAAATCTGCTGCAACACCTACATGGTCTATTCCTGCAATTTTAACGGCATGGTCTATATGATCTACATAGGTTTCCAGTGTGGTTTTTGTCCCTAATTCTGGACCAATCATATACCCTAAACATATAATTCCTATAACTCCGCCTTTATCTGCCATTGCTTTAATTTGGCCGTCTGTTTTAGCTCGTGGATGGTCTTTATATAAAGCCTCACACATAGAGTGATTAAAACAAGCACCAGAGGTACTAAATTTAATTCCGTCGTTAGTTGTTTCTCGCCCACAATGCGATAGATCTATCATGATCCCTAGCTCATTCATACGTGCTAAAGCCTCAATACCAAAGTCTGATAAGCCAGAGTTGGTGCGTTCTGTACTCCCGTCTCCCAATAAATTTCTCTGATTATAGGTTAATTGAATCCAACGTGTTCCTGCATCATAAAGTGTATCAATATTATCTATTGATTTTTCTATCATTGTTGCATTCTGAAACCCTAAAAATGCGGCCGTCTTATTTTCTTTTTTTGCGCGAATAAAATCATCAGCGCTTGTAGCAAGTAATAGTTTATCAGGATTATCTTTTATTCGTTTTTGCCACTCTGCTAACGAAGCTAAGGCCACATTTAAATTACCCGATGCTAATGAAGCTCCAAACCCCGTATAACCAGATTGATCTAATGCTTTAAAAGATTCCTCGTTCCAACCCCTAGGTATTATTAACCCATCTATAACGATGGCTTCTTTATAAAGTTTTTCTATTTTTTTATCTAGAAGGTTTGTAAATACACTGTTTGACATGTTTTGGTTTGGGGCTATAGTAATGGATTCCATTATTGAATTAAAGGCCATTGCCGTCTGTGCGGGAAAAAGTGTTCCTAGTGATAATAGTTTGACTAAATTTCTACGATTTTGTTTCAAAATATTCTAGTATTACTATTTAAAAAATGATATAAAGAGATAGTTAAAAAGCAAGGCTATTTTTAGCATTGCTTTTTATCATGAATTAAATCTTGTACACACATTGAAAATAACAGTAACGTATCAATGTGTGTAACAAGTAAATGGTTCCAATAGGGTATTAATTAATACCCTGGATTTTGCTCAATATTAGGATTAACATCTGTCTCGTCTTGAGGTATTGGCATTATAACAGTATCTGCTCCATAAGGAATTAAACAAATCTGTGCCGTACAGTTGGTTCTAACAATATCCATTTGATTACGCATCAAATCCCAAAGTCGTTGTCCTTCAAAGGCCAACTCTAATCTTCGTTCCAAGAATATAGCATCATCAAGAGCAACACCAGTATCTGTATTATCTGGTTCATCTGCAATTGCACGTTGACGTACCATATCTAAATCATCTTGTGCACCCGCTATATCAGTACCAATTTCTGCTCTAGCTTCTGCGCGTATCAAATACATTTCTGCTAGTCTAACAACTTTTACATTGTCAAAACCATTGATGTCCGGATATTTGATCATCCTATTTGGTGCAAATTCTCCAGTTAATAAAGGGTCTACTTCAAAGGTGCTTAAGCGAGCATCATTCTCAGGATAAAGATTAGCTACATCATTTGAAGGAAGGTAATCTCCAAAACCTGCTTGTAGATAAAGTCCAGCGATACCATTACCACCAACATTATCAGTTTCAGTCATTGATATTTCAAAAATAGACTCCGAACTATTGTCGGTTGTCCACAAGTCATAATAGTTAGCGTTGGAAACTAAACTATAATCACCTGATTCTATAACATTTGAAGCCATAGCTTCTGCATTTGTCCAATCTTCTTGAAACAGATATACTTTAGCCATTAATGCCCTTACCGATATTGGAGATAAGGTATTTGAATTACCGCTTCTAGAGTTCCCATTCATAAAAGAAATACCCGTAGTCATATCAGAAATAATTTGTTCATATACTTCTGCTACGGTACTTCTAGAAGGTTCATTATCTAAATCAAAATTCAAAACAATTGGCACCCCTAAATGACTAGCATCTGCCGTATAATTATATTGTTGAGCAAACATGCGTACTAAATCAAAATACATCAAACCTCTTAGCGCATAAGCCTCACCAATGATATGATTTTGCTCCGCTATAACTGCATCAGATAAAATTGTTTCGGAGTTGATGATAGCGTTAGCTGCATTAATTCCTTCATAAGCACTAGCCCAAAGCGCTTGCGCCTGTCCATCGGATACTCTTTGAATATGTTCGGCATAATCTACAACTCTGTTGGCCTGCCCATTTTGTTTTACGTCATCTGCTAATACATCAGGTATCATAATCATATAACGTCCATAATATTCTGAACCAGATAATTTATTATATATGCCAGTAATAGAAGATTCATAACCGTCAAGATCCAATAAGGCATCGGTATCCGAAACAGATTGTTGCGGAGTAAGTTCTAAAAAAGAGTCTGAACAAGAGAATACGAGTCCAGTCAATATCGATAATATAAATATTTTATATGTTTTCATATTTTTCATCATTTAAAGTTGAATATCTAAACCTATGGATACAGTCTTCACTGCTGGCGTCTGTCCTGTGTAGCTACCATTAATACCTTGTTCTGGATCAATGTACAGGATATCCTCTTTCACAAAGGTTAGGATATTAGTTCCTCTAGCATACAATCGCATAGAATTCAAACCTAATAGCGAAGTAATCTTTTCGGTAAAATTATAGGCAACTGTTAAATCTCTTAATCGAATATAACTACCATCATACAACCATCTAGTTTGGTTTCCTTCATTACTACCATTACGACCACCCCAAATAAACTGAGGCGCTAATGCGTCTGTTGAACCAGGTTGCCATCTGTTGTCATAAATAAAGTCAGCTGTACTTCTTGGCGTTAGTCTTCCGTCTCCTAATGTACCTCTTGCTCTAGAATCAAAAATATAATTACCGTAAGAGTAGATAAAGTTGGCACTAAGGCTTACATCTTTATAAGTGAACATGGTATTGAAACCTCCAAAAAATTCTGGTGTAGCAGACTTGTCATCTAAAAAGCGCTCTGCATCACTGATATCATTCGTTATCGTTGTTTTTGAAGCATCTGTATACCATTGTGGATCACCATTTTCTTGATTCACACCAGCCCAACTATATAAATAGAAAGATTGAAAATCTTCACCTTCTTGTCTTCTATAAGCACCATCTGTAAAATCGTCAGTAAGTTCTGTGATTTCATTCTTTAGAAAGGTGGTATTAAACCCAACATTCCAAGTAAAGTCTTTCTTGCTGATGATATCTGCATTCATTGAGATTTCCAAACCTGAGTTTTTCATTTCACCAAAGTTTTGGGTCAACGAAGAGAAGCCGGAGGTCAAGGTAATTGGCACATTTAAAATAAGGTCTGAAGAAGTACGTTCAAAATACTCAACAGTACCACTTATTTTAGAAAACAGACCAAAATCTATACCTACGTTAAAATTCTGTTGACTCTCCCAAGTAAGATCAGGATTGGCAATTTGGTTTGGACTACCACCTGGATTACCATCATAATCTTGACCAAAAACGTAAAGTCCTTGTGAAGGAAAATTACCAATGGCAGCATTACCTGTTACACCCCAAGAACTTCTAACTTTTAGTAAATCTAAAAAGGAAACATCTTCTAAAAAAGATTCCCTACTAGCAACCCAACTTCCACCGAAGGAATAAAAAGTACCCCATCTGTTATCAGCACCAAATCTAGAAGACCCGTCTCGTCTTAAACTACCTGAAAGAAAATATTTTCCATCGTAGTTGTAATTTAACCTAGAAAAGGCAGAAACAAAGGTATACTCAGATTTTGATCCACTAATGGCAAACTCTGCCGATGCACTATTTAACGTTCTTAAACTTTGGTTAGGAAATTGCGTTCCAGAAGCACTAAAGGATTCATTATTAGTTTCTTGAGCTTCAAAACCCCCTAAGACATTAAAGTTATGGTTATCACCTAAAATAAAATTATAATCTGCTGTTTGCGTACCTACAAAGGTTCTAAGTGACGTATTGGCTTCGTAACCAATACCTCCAGAATTTCTTCCTCCACCATATCTTGGATTTTGATATTGCGATTCGGTTAACGTAAGAAGGTCAAAATTCAATTGTGAACGTAAGGTCAGATTCTTAATTGGTTTAATAGACACCGCAAAATTATCAATAACCCTAAACTGTTTATTTTCCCATAAATCATCACCACTTAAAGCACCAACTGGGTTGGCTCCTCCTAAAGGAAAATAGTCGGCATGTTCCCCATTAAATCTTCCTTCTTCATCATAAATAGGAATTAACGGTGATAACTCTAAAGAGTTTTTAAACGGATTATTAAAAGAACCACCATCAAAAAATGTATTTGTTGTACTGTTCGAAACCGATATATTATTGGAAATGGTTAAATAATCTGTCGCTTTAAATTCAATATTACTTCGGGCACTTAACCTATTAAAACCAGATCCTATAATATAGTTTTCTTGATCATAATAAGCTCCAGAGAAAAAATACTTTAAATTATCAGTACCTCCACTAGCACTTAAATCATAACTTTGAGTTATTCCCGTTCTGGTAATTGCATCTAACCAATTGGTATCTGTAGGTTCTCCCGTTGAAGGATCAATCAGTTGTTGAAAAGTAGCATCAAATCTTGCTTGCGCTTCCGCTGCTGTATCTCCACCATTAACATAACCTTCAAGATAAAGTTCTGTATACTCTGCGGCATTCAATGGTTTCAAGATCTTATTGTATGCTTGTGAATTGAACCCTGTTAGGGTTTTTAAGGTAATTTTAGCCTTACCAGACTTTCCTGATTTTGTGGTAATTAAAATAACACCATTTGCTCCTCTAGACCCATAAATTGCAGTTGAAGATGCATCTTTTAATACTGAAATTGATTCAATATCATTAGGGTTAATCGATGCCATAACATTAGTACTAGTACCTCCATTATCTATAGTACCGATACTACCATTTTGTATAGGAATACCATCTATAACGTACAATGGTTCACTAGACGCTGATATAGAACCAATACCTCTTATTCTAACTTGTGTATTTCCACCCGGGGCACCATCTACCGCACTTGCCTGTAAACCTGCAGTACTACCTCTTAATGCTTGCTCGAAACTAGAAACCGGTGCTTGTTCAAAAGTTTCACTTTTTACAACACCTACAGATCCTGTTAAAGATTCTTTTGTTTGCGTACCATATGCCACAACTACAACTTCACCTAAAGCTGCTGCATTTTCTTTTAAGGTGATATCGATAACATTTTTTTCACCAACAGTAGCAGTTTGAGATAACATTCCTATATAAGAAAATGCTAATATGTCTGTACTATTAGCGTTAATAGCATAGTGACCATCAAAATCTGATTGCGTACCTTGAGTGGTACCTTTCACAAGAATATTTACACCTACTAATGGTATTCCATCAGTACCATAAACGGTTCCTGTTATTGTCTTTTCTTGTACCGAAGCATCATCGTTTGAAATATTTTGGTTCGTTGTTCTCGATTCAACTTTTTTAACGACAATTTGCTTCCCTTCTATCTTATAGGTAAGATTTGTATTTGAAAAGGCTTTATCCAGTATGGTAGAAATTTTTACATTTTTAAGCTTTAAAGAGATCTTCTTATTTGTACTGATCACATCATCTTTATAAAAAAAGATGTAATTACTAGTACTCTGAATTTCACTAAAAAATTGCTCAACAGAAAGATTATTAAGTTCTACATCCATCTTACTTTGCCCCATAGCCAAATTGGCATAAGCACTTGAAAGACCGATAGTAATAAACAATAAAAATATTCTCATAAGCGTAAGGATTCCTAAACTTAAATTTTTTTTCATATTTTTGGTATTGGTTAATTAATGTCACTTTTTTTTAAGTGATTTTGATTTAAAATACCCAGAAGATGTTGGACGCATCTTCTGGTCTTTTTTACTAATTCAAATAACTACTAGTTTTCATTCATATACTGACTGTATGTTTAGTTAATAATTATTTTATCTTCTTTAAAAGTGTAATTCATATCTGTGCTAGCTTTAATATTTATTAATACACTCTCTATATCTTCGTTTAAATCTAGATACCCAGAAAAACTTTCAGTACTTAAACGTTCATCTTCTATAATAATGTTCTTATTATAATACCTAGATACTCTCTTTATAATATGCTTTAAATCGTTTTTCTTAAATACAAATACACCATCTTTCCAAGAGAAATAATTATCAACATTTACCTTCTCTGAAAATATACTTTTATTGATTTTATCGTAACTAGCCTTTGTCCCTGGAGTTATTTTCATTTTATCCATGTGGCTAGAAGAAGAAGAAGAATCGTTTTTGTAACTAATTTGGACACTACCACTTTTTAAAACTGTATTTATTGTGTTTTCATCTTCATAACATGTTACACCAAACACAGTCCCTAAAACCTCTATTTCCTGATCTTGAGACATCACTATGAATGGTTGATTCTTGTTATGTGCGACATCAAAAATTGCTTCGCCTTCTAAATAAACCTCTCTTCTATCGCCATTGAAAACAGCAGGATATATCATTTTAGAACCTGAGTTTAACCAAACTATACTGCCGTCCGATAAATTTATTTTTGACCGCTCTCCGTAAGGAACTAATAGTGTATTATAAACAGTTTTATTGTTTTTAGAAGTCTCCTGATTAACTTCTTTTGCGTTTCCTAAGCTTATTTTCTCGCCTGTTTTTGAATAATTAATTGTTTCCGTGTCTTTATCAATATTCAAATTTTCACCTCCACCCAATATCAAGACCACTTTATCAGATCCATTGACATTTACATTTTTAGAAGACGCTACAAAATCTGAAATTGAAACTTCTGGAGTTCTATTATTGTACCAAAAAAATCCTGAAATAAGAAGTCCTGCAGAAAAGGCAATGGCCAAACTTTTTCCAAAAACCTTTCTTGTTTTTGAGATTTTATTTATTGAAGTAAATATGTTTTTTTTCAACAACTCTTTCTCTACTTCAGATAATTGATTATTATATTTTGATTTAATTTCTTTCATGTCTTTACTTAGATTCAATAATCTTAAATTTCAAGTTTTTATTAAATTGACTAATTGAATTGAATGCTATTACTAATAAGTAGTTTCTTTATTTTTTATAGACAGTATTAACTCAGTTTTATTTGAATTAATAAAATTTTAATTTCCGTAGTGTTTTAATAGCACGATATATTGATGTTCTCGCCGTTTGTACAGATATATCCATAATCGTTGAAATTTCATCGTAAGATTTTTCCTGATCAAATCTTAAAAAAAGTATTTTTTGCTGCTTTTTAGTCAGCGTACTAAGAGCCTTGGCTAACTTTGCATTCCGCTCCCTCGTATTTTCTTGATTGATAATAGATTTCTCACAAGAATTAGTGTGGTTTGTATTGGTGAAATCTGGTTTAAATTGAAAATCATCTAATGATACAGAGATGTTCTTTGACCTATATTTTTTATTAATTTTCCGCTTTAAAGATCTAAACAAATAATATTTTACATTATCCGTCATCGATAAATTGTTTCTATACTTATACAGGTCTACAAACAAATCATGAATACAATCTGAGACATAGCTTTTATCTTTAGAATGATACATCCCATAAGTAAAAAGAATATTGATGTATATGTCATATAATTCGCCCAAAGCAAGCTTATCGCCATCTACCAATCGTTTCCAGATTAAAAGCTCCCCATTTTTATCAACAAAAAATTCTGTACCACTAAATTCTGGTTGTTGATCAAATACTTTTTCATCTGTATCTAAATTTTTTTCTGTAGCTAAAGCCAATGCTAACTCACCATATTCCTGCATGATATTCAAATTTAATATTATGTTCTGCTTATGCCTTCATACTAAATAAGTAATATATAGTCCCGCCATAGACACTAATATTGATTTTTTAAGAAAAAAAACAAAATAACAAGTTATTATCACATATTTTATCGATATGATACCTATACTTCAATAATTCTAACAATATGATACACATAATACAAAATTATTTTATTTAAAGTACTGATTTTTGAACTGTAAATTGCTTAGTAGCACCAATGAAGTTTGTAAACGTTGGCGGGGCTTATTGAGGATTTAATCCTTTAAAAAGGAGTATAAGCTTCATAGTACAAAGATGGGAGTGGAAATAAAAAAAGCCTCTCGATTTCTCGAAAGGCTTAACAAACTGTAAAAGTGGTCCCACCTGGGCTCGAACCAGGGACCACCTGATTATGAGTCAGGTGCTCTAACCAACTGAGCTATAGGACCGGCAATTTGCGGATGCAATATTACCATTTATTTTTATACGTTGCAAGCATTCTCTTTTACAAAAATGCAACAAACCCCTATTTTATTTCTAATAGTACTGATACACAAAAAATTAGACCTCCTCTGGAGCCTCTTGACAAAGTTCAATTAATACGCCATTTGTGGTTTTAGGATGTACAAAGGCCACTAATTTATTATCTGCTCCTCTTTTTGGAACTTCATTTAAAATAGTGAAACCTTCTGCTTTTAAACGCGCTATTTCTGCTACTATATCATCTACGGCAAAGGCTATATGATGTACGCCCTCTCCTTTTTTTGCTAAAAACTTAGCAATAGGTCCGTCTATATTGGTTGATTCTAAAAGTTCTATTTTATTAGGCCCGTTCTTGAAAAATGATGTTTTTACCCCTTCCGATTGTACTTCTTCTTCTTTATAAGGCGCCGCCCCCAAAAGCTTCTCGAACAAGTCATTAGAGGTTTCTAAGTTGTTAACAGCAATACCAATATGCTCAATTTTTTTCATTTTTTCTACTATATAGTACTAATGCACTAAAATACGCAATAATCTGCGTATTTTTGTCCCATGGAAACACAGAGACAAAAAAAAATAGGTGGCGTCATACAGAAAGATATCGCTGATGTCTTACAAAGAGCCGCAACAGATGGTGGACTTAGAGGGACTTTAATTTCCGTTTCAAAAGTTCTTGTTACTACAGATCTTTCTATTGCAAAAGTATACGTAAGTATTTTTCCAACAAAAGATGCTGAGGAGTTATTAAAAGGCATGAAGTCTAATCAGCCATTAATTAAACATGAACTAGCGCAGCGTACAAAAAATCAATTGCGTCGTATGCCTGAACTTATGTTCTTTTTAGACGATTCGTTGGAATATATAGACGGAATAGAAAAATCATTAAAAGGAAAGGATAATCCAATTGACAATCCTGATTTATTAGAAAAAAGAAAAAAAGCATAGTCATTGAATTTTCCGCTGTACATCGCCAAGCGATACGTAAGGTCAAAAAGTAAACAAAGTGCCGTTAATATCATCAACTTGGTTACTTTTTGCGTTATTGTCATTGGCTCTGCAGCATTATTTATTGTCCTATCCGGATTTTCTGGATTAAAAACGTATAGTCTTTCCTATACCAATTCTTTTGACCCCGATTTAAAAGCGCTACCTGCCACAGGTAAATTTTTTAATATCACTCCAGAACAAGAGCAAAAGCTACAAGCGCTTAATGGCATAACTGCATACGCTAAAGAACTAGAAGACAGAGTGTATCTTACCCATAAACAAAAAGACCATATTGCCTATATTAAAGGTGTCGACCAAAATTATACTAAGGTAACTGGCATAGACAGTACCTTATATGTTGGAAATTGGTTTAATGAACAGCAAGTGGTTGCCGGTATTGGTATTGCAAATCTTTTAAGCTTATCCATTAACAACTACCGTAGTCCTTTAGAAATTTTAGTTCCTAGAGCAGGAACACAATCCTTGACACAACAAGGGCCTAATGCAAAATTTTTTAATACAATTCCGGTAGTGATTAGCGGAGTTTATGCTGTTGAAGCAGACCTTGATAGTAAATATATATTTGCTAATCTTGCCCAAGTACAAGCATTATTGGAAAAAGAGAGCACTCAAATTTCTGGAGTAAACTTTAAATACACGAATCCTGATACTGCCGAAACTACCAGAAAAGAGATTCAGGCTATTTTAGGAAAAAATGTTATTTTAAAAAACAGAAAAGAACTCAACAGCACCCTTTACCGTATGCTGAATACGGAAAACATGGCTACCTATTTAATCTTTACCCTTGTATTAATTATTGCTTTGTTTAATGTAGTTGGTGCATTTATTATGATGATCCTAGACCAACAAGGAAATTCTAAGACACTATACAGTTTGGGAACTAGTATTCGTGAATTAAGGAGAATCTACTTTATTCAAGGGGTAATTGTTACCTTTTCAGGCGGACTTATAGGCGTAGTATTAGGATCGCTATTAATCTGGTCACAACTCCTTTTTGAGTGGTTAAAAATTAGTGGAGATTTAGCCTATCCCGTAGAATATCTTTTAACTAATGTGCTTGTTGTTCTTGCTACCATTTCTGTTTTAGGTATTATTGCTTCAAAAATTGCAAGTAGTAGAATTAATAAGACCTTGTTGTCTTAATTAAGAAAACTCATAATCACCAAAAATATTTAATACTTCCTCAAAAGCTTTAAAAACATCTTCGGAATGATCACTGGTTACCATTTTCATTCGATATTCTTTAAAATTAGGAATCCCTTTAAAGTAATTGGTATAATGTCTTCTTGTTTCAAAAACTCCTAATTGCTCGCCTTTCCAATCTATTGCCATTTGCAAATGACGCTGCGCAGCTGTTACACGTTCTTGAATGGTAGGTGGCGCTAAATGTTCGCCTGTTTTAAAGAAATGTTTTACTTCATTAAAAAACCAAGGATACCCAATACTAGCTCTCCCAATCATAGCACCATCTAATCCGTATTCGTCACGCATTTTCATGGCTGCTTCTGGCGTATTTACATCACCATTTCCAAAAACGGGAATATGCATTCTTTGGTTGTTCTTTACTGCTGCTATAGGTGCCCAATTGGCATCACCTTTATACATCTGTGCTCGCGTTCTACCATGAATAGCAATGGCCTTACAGCCTACATCTTGTAAACGCTCTGCAACCTCAACAATTTTTATAGAATCATCATCCCAACCCAAACGTGTTTTTACAGTAATAGGTAAATTGGAGTGTTTAACCATGGCCTCAGTTAATGAAACCATTAAATCGATATCTTTTAATATTCCTGCTCCAGCACCTTTACTCACTACCTTTTTTACAGGACAGCCAAAGTTAATATCAATAATATCTGGATTAGATTTTTCTACAATCGCAACAGACTGCAACATCGATTCTAGATTAGCACCAAAAATTTGAATACCGACAGGCCTTTCTTTTTCATAAATGTCTAATTTCATGACACTTTTAGCAGCATCCCGTATTAAACCTTCAGAAGATATAAACTCGGTATACACCACATCTGCTCCTTGCTCTTTACATAAGGCACGAAAAGGTGGATCACTTACATCCTCCATCGGCGCAAGTAATAATGGAAATTCTGGCAGTTGTATGTCTCCTATTTTTGGCAAAATTATCGATTTTAGTAAAGGGCAAAATTACATAATTTTTAGGAAGATATCACGGGTTAGTAAATAAGGCTATCGGCTCAACGTATTTCAACAATTCAAATTTGTTTTAACGTATCGAAAAACTCGGGTTGGTAATAATCAAAAGATTTAAATTACTCACAAATACAGCTGTTTTTTGAGAGCCATCGACCTTCTTTTTATATATTATCGCGAATAGCTCCTCTAGTCACAATGCTTCCAACCATTATCTGATGTCTTTCTAAACCCAAGTTTTTTAGTAATAAAATCGGTATTATCGTTTTCAAATTCAAAAAAAGGTGTTTTGTTTTTCTTTAAATATACCACAGTAACTTCTGCTGCATGTAATGAAGGTATTTCGTGAACTTCCTTTACTTCATCAATTTTATAGTCAAATGTTCTTACAGTAGACTTTAGAACACCATAAAATGCATCTGTTTCATTTTCCAAGACAAAATCTTTTGATTTGTCAGTAAAAGACACTTTATAAATTGAATAATTATATCTACTCGAAAATGAAATGGAGTCCATATTTATATAACCTTCCGTTGATAATTTTTTATATGCTAACAAACTCTTAGCGTCATCCTCTTTCTTCTCGTAAAACCTTAGTTCCCCTGTTTTAAACACTATTTCACCATATTTTGGATTATCATTTAAGCATTCTTCAATTATATTTTCAGCTTTTGAGTTGGTCAATTTGTCCGAGCAAGAAGTAATGGTGGTCAGTAAAAAAAGTGAATAAATTATGTTTTTCATTTTAATCCCAGTTAATAGTTAGATTTCTAATTTCAAATACACCTTTCCCTCTATCTTTTCCACCATCTTCATTTTCAAAAATCACCTTTCCATTCACTAATGTGAATTTTTTAGTTTGCGGCAAAACATTCCGGAATATAAGTTTCCCTTTAATCAATATGCCCGTAGGCAATTTAAATCTTTGATAACCAGACATTCCAGAACCCGATTCCGGAAATTCCGCCCCTTTAAAAACATAAGAATTTCCAGTTTCACCATATGCCATTGGCTTGTCTGAACCTGTATAAAGTGTCATAGCTTGATGAACCAAGGCATGTTTCATTGTAAATACCACTTCTACAGTTTGGTCACTAGAATTCCCCACGCATTGTAAAATTTTTAAATCAAAATTTGTATTGAAACTTTTAATGTCTATATCATTAGATTTTTCGTAAATGGAACAAAAATCAATTTTTTCTTGTAATCTAGAATTTTGATCTCCCAATAGTTCTATTTTCTTTTTCAATTCGGTTAATTCCTGGGCCTTTAATCCCATTCCATATAATAAAAGCGCAACAATTAAAACTTTTTTCATAAATTTTCAATTTTGATTTAAATTATTCTAATGTCTTAGTAGTAATCGATAAATATGTTTTCCACATAAAATGTTATACTTAATCCTTATTCAATAGCCTTTCTTGTTCTTCTACCGCCTCTGCTTTACTATTTTTTAATTTGAAATTACCGAACTTGTATACTGCTTTACATGTAAACATTCTTGTTTCTGGTCTTGAATAGTAACTATAATTCTGATCTAAATAGTTTGATGAAACTGGAATATTAGTAGCATTTAACAAGTCATCCACACCCAAACTAACAATTAAACTTTTATCAAAAAACTGCTTCTGTACATTAAAAGAAACATCTGCAACAGCTTTATCATAGTAAAAAGAGCCCGAAATAAATGTTGGCATATAGCTGGCGGTTATCACCGCATTCAAAGATTTATCTTCTAAAAAACTTATGTAATTCTGCGCCAATATGTAGCAACTTTTTACATCTAAATCTAGAATTTGATTATTGTTTGCCCGTGCATAAAATTGATTTTTTAAGTAAAAAAACGAGCTATAAGCATATAAATACCAATTATCTGTGATATAATCTTGATACGTAACATCAAAACTTACTTGGTCTCCGTTTATTAAATTATCTGTAATGGTACTTATAGTTTGTTGCTCATTATTTTGAAAAGGCATTCTATAAATATCATTTTTTATTCGCTCGACATAAAAATCAAAAGTAAGCTTATTCTTTAGCGTATAACTTGCCGTGATTCTATTAGTTATACTCGGCTGAATTTTAGGATTTCCTTGAGCAACATTATTTTCATTTATAAAAGTTATAAATGGATTAAGCAGTTGAAAAGGTGGTCTTGTAATTCTTCTATTAAAGTTTAATCCAAAAAGATGATTCTCATTGTGCTGATATTGCAGAAAAATAGTTGGAAATAGATTAAAATAAGAATTAGAATTTATTTCAGCCAATACCAGAGAATTTCCTTCAGAATTTGTGTATTCACCCCGAATCCCCCCTTTTACTGTAAAGGCATCCCATTCTTTGGATGTACTAATATAGCCTGCAAAAATATTTTCATTATAATCAAAATTATCTGCAACAATCCCATTAAACGATTCATTAGTTGTATTTGATGAAGAATTTTCAAATTCTTGTTCACTAATAGAGTTTATTCCAGAATATTTTAAGCCTGTTTCAAAAACAAGATGTTCTGTAGGATAGATAAGATCTGACTGTAACGTATAAATTTTTGTCTTCTGATGGGCTAAAGTGACAATTGTATTCTCATTTAGCAGCGTATTATCAGGTAAACGGTACTTTGTATCTAAATTTTGCTCTTGGTTTTTATCAAAAAAAATATAATTACCCTGAGTAGTTAGCTCTGTTCCTTTTTCTCCTAGTTTTGATATATACTGCACTGTAAATAGATGCGTATTTTCGTAGTCATTAGTAGTACTGTTAGTGTCATAAAGAGAATCTACCATCATATTTGCATCAAACATCGTGGTTAGCTCATCACGATCTGAATCTATTTTTGGACTTAGTACTGAAGAAACGCTTAAGTTTATTGTATTGTTATCATTTAAATAAAATTCAAATAAGCTATTAATAGTATGACTGTTCGTATGGGTAGTTCTTTTAAACCTTGATTCCCAAAAGGAGTTTATCGTTCCACCTTCTTGTGCAAACAATAGACCAGTAGTACCATTTCTAACCTCTTCCTTAGTATTCAAAGAATATGAAACATAACTATTCAACCAATCATTTTTATAATAATGATTGGTACCAAAAGTGTATTTAGGTTTTATTGCGATTGCATAATCTGAATGTATAGCCCCTTTGTACCCAATAGAAAGATTTTTAGTGGTTGTGATGTTGAGTATGGAATTACCTTCTGCATCATATTTTGAAGGTGGGTTGGTAATGACTTCTACAGATGCTATATTTCCTCCGTCTAAGCCTTGTAATAATTGTTGTAATTCATCAGAAGTCAAATAAACTTTACGGTCATTGATATATACATTTGCAGCTCTATTCTTTAACTTTATTTCTCCTTGCATTATAATTACTCCTGGAGTACTTTTTAAAATATCCCAAGAATTTTTTTGAGATAAAGCTGAATTTGCTACGTTAAAAATTATTCTATCTGCTTTACGTTCTATTGTTGGATTTTTGTGTTTTACAACAACCTCATTTAAGGCTTCAATATGTTCTGCTATTACTAATTCACCAACGCTTGTATTTTTCGTTACCGCTATAGCCATCAACTCTGATGTTTGTCCTATATAATTTGCTTGTAAAAAATAATTATCTGGTGCAATATCTCTAATTTCAAAAGAACCATCCTCTTCTGAAGATGCTCCATACACTAGCGTGGTATCTGCCGCTTTTAGTAAATATACATTTGCAAACGGTATGCTTTTTCTTAAGTCATCCTTGACATTCCCTTCTACCTTAAATGTTTGCGCAATAAGTGATGAGCTACAAATAAGAAAAATGTAGAGGAATACGTATTTATATAATTTCAAATTCTTATTGATTTAGTGAATCAGTAGCTAAAATTAACATTTTTTTAATACAAAAAAGATAAATAATCTATCTTTGTGTTAATTATTTTCTATTATTTAATATTTAGTTCGTATTTCTATTCTTGTCATATTTAATGCTCAACAAATCACTTATATTTGCAATTGGTTTTGATCCCATTTTTTTGGGTAAACCAAAATTTTAGTCAACTGAACTTATTCAGCTTACATGAAAAACATTAGAAACTTCTGTATTATTGCGCATATTGACCATGGTAAAAGTACCTTGGCAGATAGATTGTTAGATTTTACTGGTTCTGTTACGGAGCGAGAGAAAAAAGAACAATTGCTCGATTCTATGGATTTAGAGCGTGAACGTGGCATTACCATTAAGAGTCACGCCATACAAATGGAATATACTTATAAAGGGGAAGAATATATTTTAAACCTTATTGATACTCCAGGCCACGTAGATTTCTCTTATGAAGTTTCTAGATCTATTGCTGCTTGTGAAGGTGCACTATTAATAGTTGATGCTGCACAAAGCATTCAAGCACAAACCATAAGTAACTTATACCTTGCTCTAGAAAATGATCTAGAGATTATACCTATTTTAAATAAAATAGATTTACCAAGTGCCAACCCTGAAGAAGTAACGGATGATATCGTAGACTTATTAGGGTGTGATCCTAGCGATGTAATTCCTGCTAGTGCAAAAACAGGTATTGGTATTGAAGAAATTTTAGCGGCTGTTATTGAACGTATTCCTCCTCCAAAAGGAAACCCTGATGAATCATTACAAGCGTTGGTATTTGACTCTGTGTATAACCCTTTTAGGGGTGTAGAAACTTATTTTAGAGTTATTAACGGTGAAATTAAAAAAGGTCAAAAAATAAAATTTGTAGCTACAGACAGTGATTATTTTGCGGATGAAGTGGGTACTTTAAAGTTAACACAACACCCAAAGCAAAGTGTAAAGACGGGGGATGTTGGGTACTTAATTACAGGGATAAAAGATGCACGTGAGGTAAAAGTAGGTGATACAATTACGGATGCAGCTAACCCTACAAAAAATCCGATAGAAGGTTTTGAAGATGTAAAACCAATGGTATTTGCAGGTATTTACCCAGTAGATACAGATGAATTTGAAGAACTTAGAGCTTCTATGGAGAAGTTACAACTTAATGATGCCTCTTTAGTATTTGCACCAGAAAGTAGTGCCGCCCTAGGTTTTGGTTTCCGTTGTGGTTTCTTAGGAATGCTGCATATGGAGATTATTCAAGAGCGCCTAGAGCGTGAGTTTAACATGACAGTGATTACTACGGTACCTAACGTTAGTTACCATGCGTACACGCGTAAAAACCCTAACGAACCTTTAATTGTAAATAACCCAACAGATTTACCAGACCCGTCTAGTATAGATCGTGTTGAGGAACCGTATATAAAAGCAACGATTATTACAAAGGCTGATTATGTTGGTAATGTAATGTCTCTCTGTATTGAAAAAAGAGGACAAATTACCAATCAGACCTATTTAACAACAGAACGTGTTGAACTTACTTTTGATATGCCGTTAGCGGAAATTGTTTTCGATTTTTATGATCGATTAAAAACTGTTTCTAAAGGGTATGCTTCTTTTGATTATACGCCTATTGGAATGCGTGCTTCTAAACTTGTACGTGTAGATATTTTATTAAATGCACAACCTGTTGATGCCCTTTCTGCACTTATTCACGCAGATAACGCTGTGTATATTGGTAAAAGAATGTGTGAAAAATTAAAGGAACTAATCCCGCGTCAGCAGTTTGATATTCCTATTCAAGCCGCTATTGGCTCTAAAGTTATTTCTAGGGAAACAACAAAAGCACTTCGTAAAGATGTTACTGCTAAATGTTATGGTGGTGATATTTCTAGAAAGCGTAAACTTTTAGAAAAGCAGAAAAAAGGTAAAAAACGTATGCGCCAGGTTGGTAACGTAGAAGTACCACAAGAAGCATTTATGGCTGTTTTAAAGCTAAATGATTAATAAAAAAGGCTACATTAAAATGTAGCCTTTTTTTATATTGTATAGGATAAGCATAGCTAATTAATTAGCTTCCCCAAAATCAAGATCACCAACAGAGCAGATTCCTTTTACATAGTCCTCTGGGCTTAAGCCCCCCAATTCTTCTTCAGAAATAGTTTCAGAATTTCCTCCAGAGGAAATAGATACTGTACCATCACCATTATCACAAGCTGTTATAGGAACTCCTATAAGCTCGCAACTTTCGCAGATGCCTTTATCATCATTATCTTTAGAGCAAGAAAAAAATAAAACACTTCCTATTAGTGCGGCAAATAAAATTGATTTTTTCATAAAATTAATAGTTTTTGGTTTCGGTTATTTAATTCATAACAGGTTATTTTCGCTGTTATTGCAGGTTTCTCCCAAAAAATTGATTTTTTTATCATTTTGGTTCAAATCAAATTCTACTTAAAAAGAGGCTAATCTATCTTTTTTTAGAAAATTTTAAGATTTGGTATACTATTTGAGTCTTTTTTACGTTAGAAAATAGAACCTGATGTGGATTTTCATGAAAAAGCTAAACTTATTTAAACGTTCCGTTTTTGCACTTATTGCAGTTTTTGGGCTGGCCTTAAATAGTTGCTCTACAGATAGTAACAGTTCTGAGGACATAGAAATTTCTGAATTTGAAGTTCAAAAAGTACTCGCCATAGATGATTATACAGGTATCATCGATAATGCCATTACAGAAGCTTTTATTAGCAAAGAGAACACCGGAAAAAGATTTTTAACTCAAAAAGATAGTGACTGTTATAGTACAACCTATGCAGATTCTGGCTTTACAATGACATTTAATAATTGCACCTTCAACGAAACCGATAAGGTAAATGGCCTCTTGGCTGTAACCTACGCTATAAATGAAACCAGTAGTACGTTTACGGCAACCTATAGTGATTTTTACGTAGGAACCATACGATTAGACGGCACAAGAACATTTACCATAAGCACTACAGCCGAGGAAAACGAAATAAATTTTACAGTAACTTCCGATATGGTAATTACACTAGAAGATGGTGAACTGATTACAGAAGCTGGTACTAAAACAGAAAGCATAATTTTTGCGGATGACAACATCGTAGTTGCAGTTACTGGCACTTGGGCGTTAGTAGAAAACGGAGATACATATATGGTAACCGTTACTGAAAAATTAACCAAATTATTAGATTGTGAGTATTTCTCTGATGGATTATTTACATTATCTAAAAATGGTATTGACGTTATTGTAGCTATGGGTGATGGCACATGTGATAACAAAGCCAACATCATTTACCCGAACGGAACTACTGAAGAAGTTACACTCTAATACTCCTACAACACTATTTAAAAAGCCCTTTGTACATTTCATACAAAGGGCTTTTTAATATGTTTAAATTTTAGTTAGGCTTCTTGGTCGTCTTCAAAACGTTTTCCTACATACACCAATTTAAATTTTTCAGTAATATCTTCAAACTGCTCGCTAAAAGAGGATATAATCTTTAAATCTCCATCTGGTGTTTTCAAAAATACAGGAATGATATTAGGGTCTGCTTTTGTAATTTCGATTAAACTATTATAATGCTCCGTAGATTTCAGCGCAATTTCATGAATAGCAGGGTATTGTCTAATGGCCTCTGTTAGCTTGATAAAATCATCCGTATGTGAAAATAGCCCTTCTTTAGGGTTATTGTCAGGATTCCCCATTTCATCATCAGTAACCAATCTAAACGCACCATTCTCACCAAAATGCTTTGTAAACTTATTTATAGCATATTTATTAATGTCAGAATTTCCTGTTAGTGCCATTAAGTATCCAACATCATTTAACTCAATATTATCGCTTAAGGTATCTGAATAAATATTAGCAGCGATAGCTTCAAGTCCCATTTTTTTAGCCTTATCTACATTTGTTTGGTTGTTGTCAATAAGGACGACATGTCTATTATTCTTTTGTAAATAACTGCCAATAATTCTTGATACTTTTGATGCTCCGATAATTAGAATACCATTAGATTTTTTCAAAAAGACTCCTACCAATTTAGCAAAAAACCTGGCAGTTGTTGCATTTAAAATCACGGTTCCTAAAACAATCATAAAAACCAAAGGGGTAATGTATTCTGCACCCGCTTCTCCCTTAGCCAATAATTTAGATCCAAATAAAGAGGCAATTCCTGCGGCAACAATACCTCTAGGGCCTACCCAGCTAATGAATAATTTTTCATTGAACTTTAGCGTAGAACCTTGAGTACTTAAGAAAACTCCTAAAGGCCTAATAACAAAAACAATTACGGCAAAAAGTGCTGCTGTTTTCCAATTATAGATAAGCGCTAGGTCACTAATGTTAATATTAGCCGCCAATAATATGAATAAAATTGAAATTAATAAAACACTTAGTGACTCCTTAAAGTAGAGCAACTCTTTAAGGTTTGGTAAGTTGATATTTCCTAACACCATACCCATGACAACAACAGCTAAAAGTCCTGACTCATGTGCAAACACATCAGACATAACAAAAACCATTAAGACCAAAGAAAGAGAAACTACATTGAGTAAGTAATGTGGAATAAAATTTTTCTTTATAGCAAAAGTAAGTGCATGCGCAAATGTGAAACCAAAGGTTGTACCAAAAAGTAAAATTTTACCAAACTCAACCAATGCTGTCTGGGTATAAGCCTGCCCTTCTCCTACACTTATAAATTCAAATACTAAAACGGCAGCTAATGCTCCTATAGGATCAATTAAAATACCTTCCCATTTCAGTACTGTAGAAACATCTTTCTTTAAGGGAATATTACGTAATATGGGTGTAATTACGGTTGGTCCCGTAACAATGATTAAAGCAGAAAACAAAAAGGATATTTGCCAGTTTAAACCAAAAATGTAATAAGCAGCCAGTCCCGCTCCAAAAAACGTAACCAAACTCCCAATCGTGATTAATTTAGTAATTACAGGACCTACATTTTTTATTTCATTTCTTTTAAGGGTCAAGCCCCCTTCAAATAAAATAATACTAATGGCTAAAGAAACAAAGTAGTACAAACTATCTCCTGGAAACAATCCTTTTTCGCCATTCCAGATCGGTTCTATTAATTTCTGTCCGTTTTCCGTATAAAAAGTAGATATTGGTCCAACTAATAAACCTATTAATATAAGAGGCAATATAGCAGGGAGTTTAAGTCTCCAAGCAACCCATTGTGCTAATATCCCCAGAACAATAATTCCAGCAAGTTCTACCATTCTTATTTTTATGGGAAAAATACTGCTTTTATTTGAAAATTAAGAATCGAACATTAATAAATACTGTTCTTAGAAATGAAATAAATACCCTTTAAACATCCAATTCTAATGATAAAAATTCATTTTTAAGGCTTTCAAATTATTATCCTAAATAACATATCAGTATTATTGTATTGAATTACAAGGCTAAGCATTCGTTATGAAAGAAAAAATACATCCATTTAAGACCCTATTATTTGGATTTGCTTTTTCACCAAAACTTAGAATAAATATTATTGAAACAACACGAATTGCGGCGTTTTTCAAATCGAAATTAATTTTACTTCATGTTGGCGAAAAGACTGATGAAAAGTTAGGAAAAATAACTGCTATTTTAAACGAACTCTCTTTAGATAATTTAACTATCGAAATTCAATGGATTCCAGGAGACCCTATCAAAGTTATTTTAGAATCCTGCAAAACTTCTAAAATAGACTTGCTTATTCTTGGGGCTTTACAACATGAAAATGCATATCAATTTTATGTAGGTTCTATTGCGCGGAAATTAACGCGTAAAGTATGCTGTTCTGTTTTACTATTGATAAAACCCTCGGAAGAAAGAGTGTCTTGTAAAAATATTGTGGTGAATGGGTTAGATGCTCCAGATACTCCATTGGCAATAGAAGATTCTTTTTATGTTGCCAACGCACTTGGTGCACAACAAATTACTATTGTTGAAGAGATTTTACAACGAGAAATTCATGTGAAAGTAGAGGATGATAAGTCGCTTAAAAAAGCGAATATTATGAAAGAAAGATTAAAGCATAGAGAAGACTCTAGAGTGCGTAAAATTATTAGTGACCAATGTGCCACTTACACCAAAAACATAAAAGTAAAAACACAAGATATCTTCGGGGAAAAAGGGTATTCCATTGGTCATTATGCAGAAGTAGTTCGGGCCGATTTATTGGTGATGAATGCGCCTAAAAAAACACGTTTCATAGACCGTTTATTTACGCATGATATTGAATATATTTTATCTGACCTTCCTACAGATTTATTAATAATAAGGAGACCAAATTGAGACAAAAACAAAAAAAATCTGCCTTATTTATAAAAGACCTCCCTAAAAATATCTTTGCCGGGTTTGTCGTGTCTTTAATAGCCCTTCCTTTAGGATTAGGATTAGCTATTGCAAGTGAGGCTCCACCAATTTCAGGTATTATTGCAGCCGTAGTTGGTGGTATTGTCGTTTCTATTCTAGGAGGTTCAAACGTGACCATCACAGGGCCAGGAAACGGATTGGTCATTGTTGTACTAGGCGCTATAACCACCTTAGGAGGCGGAGATATGTACCAAGGGTATTTATATACTTTAGCAGCAATAGTCATTTCTGGGGCATTCCTTATGCTTCTAGGCTTTTTAAAAATGGGGCGATTAGCCGATTTTTTCCCTGCTTCCGCTATTGAAGGTATGCTAGCAGCAATAGGTATAGGAATATTATCCAAACAGTTTCATATTATGATTGGTCATAACAATGAACATGGTAGTATCATTTCCTTATTACTACAAATTCCTGAAGGCTTAATTCGCCTTTTTACAGAAGGTACACAGAGTCAGTTATTCGCTGCTGCAATAGGACTTATAAGTCTTTGTATTATGATTTTTTATTCGAAAATTAGAAATAAATACTTTCAATTAATTTCTGCACCCATGTGGATTTTGATCCTCACCATAGGATTGAGTTATCTGTACAAAGGGATGGATATCCCCTATCCTATGGATGCTAAGTTTTTAGTAAATATACCCGATAATGTTTTTAGCTCTTTGGCTTTTCCTGATTTCTCATTAGTCTATTCTAAGAAATTCATTGCAGTAGTCTTTGCGCTTACGTTCATTTCTAGTATTGAATCTTTATTGAGTATTAAAGCCGTAGATAAATTAGACCCACAAGCAAGACGATCAAACGTAAATAAAGATTTAAAAGCCTTAGGCTTGGCGACTACCATTAGTGGTTTTTTAGGCGGACTTAATGTAGTTACTGTTATTGCTCGAAGCTCTGTAAATGTTAACAACAAGGCTTCTAATCGTTCGGCAAACTTATTTCATGCCTTATTTCTAGTATTGTTTATTGTCTTATTTCAAGAGCAATTGCGCAGTATTCCTTTAGCTGCACTAGCAGCAATATTAGTATTTACAGGATATAAACTAGCTACCCCGAAAAACTTTAAGAAAATAGCGAAGATTGGTAAAGAGCAAATATTAATATTCTTAGCCACCTTACTTACTACACTATTTACTAATTTAATGACTGGGATTAGCGTTGGTATTTTAATAACACTTTTAATACACATCATTATAAATCAAAGTTTTGGCTTGTTTTTTAAACATTTGTTCAAGCCAAATATTCTTATGTTTAAGGAGCTAGATGGTGGCACCTATTATGTAAGCATCAAGTATTTCTGCAGTTTTATTAATTTTTATAAATTAAAAAATAAGCTCGATGTAATTCCTGAAAATGAACATGTAATCTTAGATTTTTCTATGTGCAGTTTTGTGGATCATACGTCTTTTGAAGGCGTAGAAAACTATGTACAAACTTTCTTTAAAAAAGGCGGTAGTATAGAATTAATCGGATTAGATAAGCATGAGGCCGATTCCAAACATCCTTTTGCTATTCGGAAAATCTTACCACTAAAAGCCCTTAAGCCTATTGAAAATTATTTCACTAAACGACAAAAAAATATTGAATTAACTGCGGATAAATTAGGCTGGGAATATATTCCTAAAAAAAGCAGGAATGTAGATTTTTTGTCTGATTTTATATTTTTTAGAACTAAAGAAATCAATTTCTTATATAATAAGTTATTCGAAAAAGAAAAAAGAAAAAGCGTCTTTGATGTAGAGTTTACCGAAGGAGCCTTTATCGCAAAAGAGATTGTTAAAACAACAGTCCTTTACATAAAACTAGATCAAACTATTCCAGTTTTTACTTTAGATAAAGAAGGCTTATTAGAAATGCTTTATAAAATAGCAGGCTTAAAGGATATCAATATTGAGAACAGGCCCGATTTTAATAAACGTTTTTATCTTAAAGGTGAAAATGAAACGGAGATCAAGAGCATCTTTACCAATGAATTGATTCTATTTTTTGAAAGTAACCCTTATTATCATGTAGAATCTAACGGAACTGCTTTGTTAATATTTAAAAAAGAGCGACTATTAAGTGTTCAAGAAGTCAAAGCAATGATCTATTTTGGCGAACAATTACATACTTTATTGAAATAATACTCCGTATTTTCTCATTTAATAGCGAAATACAGATAAATAAATACGGTTTCTTTTGTAGGAATTATCCTTTTTTGTACTTTACAGTTGTCTCCCCCGATAAAAATTGCAAATTTCATGAAGTAAAGCAATGCGGGGTAGCTAAAACCAAGTATTCAATTAAATACCGACCACATAATGAAACCAGAAAAGATATTTGGGCTTTTTAAAAGCCCTCTTTCATTTGGTCTAACCGTATTTGCGATCACATTAGTTTTAACGCAATATCTTAGCTACCAACGCTATTTATTATTAGAGACTACTAGTCAAAAAAAATTAGTTACAGAAGCTAATTGGGTTGAGCATGAAATTCATAAAACACTAGATCAAGGATATTCAACAACGCAGACGCTCGCCTTTATTGTAGAGCACTATGGTGTACCGAGAAATTTCGATTCAATTTCAAAATTATTAATTGCTACCAATAAAGAAGTCAGTGCTTTAGAAATCGTAAATAAAGAAGGCTTTATCACTCATGTATTTCCTTTGGAAGGTAATGATGTGTTAGGATTTAATATTTTAAAAGATTCATTAGGTAAAATCGGTGCTTTTAAAACAATTAAAAGAGGAGATTATTTTGTTACAGGTCCTATCTATCTAAAACAAGGAGGTGCAGGTTTCGTAGGTAGGACCCCTATTTTTAAAAACAATGAATTTGAAGGTTTTACTTCTGCGATCATACCGCTTAAAAAAGCTTTAAGTGCTGCAAAATTAAACAATAAGGAAAATCCTTTCTTATACAGACTCACCAAGCTAAATCCGGATAACACTGAAGAAGTATACTTTTCTACCTATGATAATGTTACTACAAACTCTTTTTCATCAACAGTAGAAATGCCAAATGGAGAATGGAAATTGTATGTATATGCCAAAGAAAATACTCCAATATTTGGTATCCTTTTATTCTGCTTTATTGGGGTATTTATTGCACTGCTAGCGGGTATTATAGCGTGGTATCTATTAAAGCAACCTAAGCGTTTAGACCGCTTGGTTCATGAAAAAAATTCACAACTCGTTGAAAGCGAAGAAAAATACAGAAACTTAGTAGAACAAGCTTCAGATGGTATCATATTAGGAGATAAGCTTGGAAACCTAGTAGAAGTTAATGTTAAAGCTTGTCAGTTATTTGGGTATTCAAAAACAGAACTTTTAAAACTGAACATCTCAGAATTGGTAAGTCTAGATCAGGTAAGTGAAATACCTAATAGAATTCATAAACTGCTTGAAGAGAATTCCTTGATTTCTCAGCGTAAATTAAAAAGAAAAGACGGTTCTGAATTTTATGGAGAAATTAGTGCTAATATCCTCCCAAATGGACTAATTCAGGGTATTGTACGTGATGTTACCGAACGTATAACCCTAGAGCTTACCGCTAAAAAGAATGCCGAAAAAGTAAAAGAAAGTGAGGAAAAATATAGAACTGCAATAGAAGAAGCATCTGATGGTATTTTTGTGTTGGATGAACATTTCAATTTTATAGAAATCAACATTCAATTTTGTAATTTTTTTAGAAGTCCAAAAGAAACATTTATCGGGAAAAATATTAAATATATTATAGCCCCTGATGAGTTAGCAAAAAAACCCTTAAAATTCAAAGAAGTAAGCGAAGGAGAAATCATACGTACGTTAAGAAAAATGATCCGAGCAGATGGTTCCACATTCGTGGCACAAGCAAGTGTAAAACAGATGCCTAATAATCATTATCAAGGCATTATTCAAGATGTTACAGTTCGGGAAGAAACGGCCCTCATACTCCGTAATACTACGCTTAAGTACAGAGAGCTTACCGAACGTATTTCTGATGGATTTGTGGCATTGGATAAAGATTGGAATTTTAATTACGTAAATGCCAAAGCATGCGAAGTAATTGGCAAATCATATGCTGATTTAATTGGAACCAGTGCTTGGAATGCGCTCCCATTTTTTAAGGAAACAAATGCCTATAAAGTACTTTTAGAAGCGATGCAAACGCAGGAATATAAATACATTAGTCAATATAGAAAAGATTTTGACAAATGGTATGAATATAGAATGTACCCTTCCTCAGAAGGAATTTCAGTTTATTTTAAAGACATCACAGAAATAAAAAAAGCAGAAGAAGAAATATTGCGCACCAAAGCTAAAATAGAGTCTGCCATACGTATTGGAAAAATAGGCTATTGGAGTTGGGACTATAAAAATGAAATCATTGATTGGTCTGAACAGATGTATAAAATATTTGATGTAGACCCCAATACCCCATTAACCTATAAGATGATTCAATCAAGAATACATCCTGACGATATAAAGAAGCAAGGAGATTTAATAGATCTATTTATTTCTAATAACAAAGACAATATTAGATATACCCACAGAATTATACACAGGGACAAAACTGTATACACTTTATTAGTAGAAACAGAAATTGAAAAAAACGATCTAAATGAAGTTATAAAACTACATGGAACTATAATAGATATAACAGAAACGATAAAGGTTAAAGAAGAATTAAAAGAGAGTCAAGAAAAATTTTATAAATCATTCCATACTAACTTAGTGGGGAAAGTAATTGTTGATGAAAATAGAACAATCCTTGAAGCCAACGAAACTATTGCAAAATTACTGGAAACAACAAGAGAAAATTTAATAGGAAAAACACTTCTTGATGCAGATGTGCTTGATTTTGATCTCCACGAACAATCCGACCACAGACAAGTACTATGGAAGAAATTAATGCGTGACGGCATCATCCGAGACGAAGAAATTATTTATAGCTTAAAAAGTGGAAAAAAAATTCCGGCTTTACTTTCTATTGAGCCCCTAGAATTAAATAATAAAGTAAATTATCTGGTAAGCGCCATTGACAATACCAAAAGAAAAGAAGCAGAGCATTTGCTTAGCAAACAAAATTTTGAGCTTTCTAAAACAAATGCAGAATTAGACCGGTTTGTGTATAGCGCTTCTCATGAGTTGCGAGCACCTCTAGCATCCCTTATGGGACTTATAGACATTATTTTAAATGAAGATCATGACGAGGATCTTAGCTTTAAATTAGAAATGATGCAGCAATCGGTTCGGAGATTAGATGACTTTATTAAAGATATTGTACTGTATTCACAAAATAAACATTTAGAAATAGCTATGGAAGCTATAAACTTCAAGGAATTAATTAATGAGTCTCTTGAAGGGCTATGGTTTTTAGAAAATAGAAAACATATTGAACTTGAGATTAACATAAACGAAGCACAAAACTTCTATTCCGATAAAAAACGAATTTCAATTATATTCAATAACCTTATTTCTAATGCTATTAAATACCATAATATTAACGCCAAAGACCCAAACATCACAATAACCGTAAACACTTCAGAAGATGAAGTAGTTATAGAAATAGCGGACAATGGAATAGGTATTCCTGAAGCACATTTAGATAAAATTTTCCAAATGTTTTACAGGGTATCTTCAAAAGTCATGGGTACGGGAATAGGATTGTTCGTAATAAAAGAGGTTATTACAAAATTAAATGGCACAATAAACGTTAAATCAAAATTAAACATGGGTACTAAATTTGTAATTTCGCTCCCAAATCAAACTAAAAAAGTAACACAGCATGAAGTTCAAACAAATCTTGTTAATAGACGATTCTGACATTGACAACTTTATAAATAAATCTGTTTTAACGAAAGCTAACGTTGCTGAAAGTATTATTACCGAAACCTCGCCTGTAGCAGCGTTGAATTACTTGCGTGAGCTTGCTAGTGCACCAGATAAATTTCCGGATATTATATTTTTAGATATTAGAATGCCAGAGATGAATGGTTTTGAGTTTCTTGAAAAATGTCATTTACTACCCGAAAACATCAAAGATAGATGTACCATTTATATGCTAAGTTCTTCTATAGACCCTAAAGATGCGGAGAGAGCAAAACAATATTCTGTTGTTAAAAAACACATCACAAAGCCTTTAACACTTGACCAAATAAAAATACTTCTAAAATAATTTTTAAAATACTTCTTTAATAATTTGACAATTGATTACTTAATCGTAATATTGCAATATAACAATTAAGTATGGGCTTAGCTAAATCAGAAATATTTACAGCAGAACAAAACGAAATAGCAAATTTTGCTAAGGCTTTTGGGCATCCTGCTAGAGTGGCTATTTTACAACATCTATTTAAAATAAATTCTTGTATTTGTGGTGATCTAGTAAATGAAATTGGTCTTGCACAGCCCACCATTTCTCAGCATTTAAAAGAGTTAAAACATTTAGGACTAATCAAAGGCACCATTGACGGTACTAGTGTTTGTTACTGTATTGATGCCGTTAATTGGGAAAAAATGAAATCTAAAATGGAACTCTTATTACATCTAGACCATCCGAAGGAAAACGATTGTTGTTAAAAAAATTTGAATCTATTCATCGTAATATCACAATAAAACAATTTCATTATGAAACTATCAGAAATAAAATCGCACTTAAAAAATTTAAAAACTATTGCTTTTCAATTGCCAGACGGCTCCTTAGTACCTAGTCACTTTCATGTAACAGAAGTAGGTAAAGTAACTAAAAACTTTATTGATTGTGGTGGTACTGTCCGCAATGAAGAAGTCGTTAATTTTCAACTGTGGAATGCAGATGATTATGACCACAGACTACATCCAGAAAAACTAGTTCATATTATTGAATTATCTGAGAAAACCTTAGCTATTCCAGATTTAGACATTGAAGTAGAATACCAAGGAACAACCATTGGTAAATTTGGGTTAGACTTTAATGGAACTAATTTTTTACTAACTACCAAACAAACAGATTGTTTGGCAAAAGATAATTGTGGTATTCCAGAAGCAAAACCAAAATTAAAAATGGCTACCCTAGAAAGTGGAAATTCTTGTACTCCTAACTCTGGATGCTGCTAAAATGAAAATTGTACCCATTACCGAAACTAATTATCCGCTGGTTGCTAAGATTTACCAAGAGGGCATTAGTACCGGTATGGCTACTTTTGAGACTACCGTCCCCTCTTGGAGAAACTGGGAAAAAGCCCACTTAAATATTGGAAGAATTGCCATTATAGATGCGGAAAAAATGCTTGGTTGGGCTTCTTTAGCTCCAGTTTCTAACAGATATGTCTACCGCGGCGTAGCCGAAGTAAGCGTTTATGTTGCGGAGAATGCCAGAGGAAATGGGGTTGGAAAAAAGTTGCTCTTAGAATTAATAAAGATTAGTGAGGCCCATACGATTTGGACCTTGCAAGCCGGCATCATGACCACAAACATACCAAGCATACAACTGCATACATCCTGTGGTTTTAGAATTATTGGCTACCGCGAGAACATTGGCAAACTAAAAGAGACCTGGCTAGACAATACCCTATTAGAAAGAAGAAGTACAATTATTGGAATATAAAACAACCTAAAAATGACACTAACAACAACTTTATTTGCACCTATTGAAAACGTTATTGCTTCCTTGCAACCGAACACCGTAACTGAAGAAAGAAAACAAACGCTGCAACCTTTGGTAGATTATATCCAAAGTAAAGTAGAAACTGACCAGTCTGTTCGTTTAAACTTTATATGCACTCATAACTCACGAAGAAGCCACCTATCGCAAGTTTGGGCCCAAGCAATTGCCAATTACCTGAACATTAAAAATGTATCTGCTTATTCTGGAGGAACAGAAGCTACTGCTCTTTTTCCTATGGCTGCAGAAACATTAAAAAGCGCTGGTTTCCAAATTAAAACGCTTTCTGAAGGTACTAACCCTGTTTATAGTATTAAGTATGCACCAAATGAAGCTCCAATCATTGGTTTTTCTAAAAAGTACGATGATAGTTTTAATCCTGAATCTGAATTTGCAGCAATCATGACATGCTCACAAGCCGATGGGGGTTGTCCTTTTATTGCAGGCGCAGAAAAGCGTATTCCTATCACCTTTGAAGATCCTAAGGCTTTTGATAATACACCGCAACAGGCAGAAAAATATAAAGAGCGTAGCTTACAAATAGCAACAGAGCTTTTATACGTATTTTCAAACATTAAAGCATAATTCCAAAGACCATGAAAAAACTAAGTTTTTTAGATAATTATTTAACCGTCTGGATTTTTATTGCCATGATTATTGGCGTGCTAATAGGTAATTTTTTTCCTTCTTTTCCAGCTATTGTAAATGGCGCCAGTAGCGGCTCCACCAATATTCCTATAGCTATTGGATTAATTTTAATGATGTACCCGCCTTTAGCCAAAGTAAATTATGCCTTACTACCAAAGGTGTTTAAAAACGTAAAAATACTATCCATATCCCTAATTTTAAACTGGATTATTGGGCCTATTTTAATGTTCATATTAGCCATTGTCTTTTTACAAGATCATCCTCATTATATGGTTGGGCTCATTTTAATCGGCTTAGCTCGTTGTATCGCAATGGTTTTAGTTTGGAATGATCTTGCAGAAGGTAGTAGCGAATATGGCGCAGGCCTTGTTGCTTTAAATAGCATTTTTCAAGTATTTGCCTATAGTTTCTATGCGTGGTTATTTATTACCGTATTACCTCCGTATTTTGGTTTTGAAGGTGCTATTGTAGACATCTCTATTGCTACCATAGCCGAGAGCGTGGCTATTTACTTAGGAGTTCCGTTTTTATTGGGTATTCTAAGCCGCATCATTTTAGTAAAATTAAAAGGAGAAGAATGGTACACACAGAAATTTATTCCTACCATTTCACCCATAACTTTAATTGCACTGCTTTTTACCATTGTCATCATGTTTTCCTTAAAAGGAGAATTAATTGTGACCATTCCTGGAGATGTTTTATTGATTGCCATTCCCCTACTCATCTACTTCACTTTAATGTTTGTTATAGGGTTCTTCTTTACTAAAGCTATGGGAGCCACTTATGATAAGACTGCCGCCGTAGCCTTTACAGCTGCAGGTAATAATTTTGAATTAGCCATTGCGGTAGCTATTGCAGTATTCGGACTCAATTCTGGAGAAGCTTTTACAGGGGTAATTGGTCCTCTAGTAGAAGTTCCTGCATTAATTCTATTGGTACGTGTTTCCTTTTGGCTGCGAAAGAAATACTTCGGTAAAGAGGTACATTCCTAATTAATATGAGCATAATACGCATTTAGGAGCGTTAAAAAGTCTTAATTAGTCATTCTATTTTTAACGATTTTCTTAAATTTCACGATTATTTGATTGAAATAGGAAGAATATCACAATTCCGGCTTCTAAATTTCAATCATATTCATCTTATTTTTTAGACGTCTATGAAATTATACCCAATAGAAACTGGCAATTTTAAGCTAGATGGCGGTGCTATGTTTGGCGTAGTGCCAAAAACACTATGGACAAGAACCAACCCTGCAGACGCCTCCAATAGAATAGATCTTGCTGCCCGTAGTTTATTAATTGAAGAAGGCAATCGCTTAATTCTTATTGATACCGGAATGGGAAATAAACAATCCGATAAATTCTTCGGGTATTATGACATGTGGGGAGATCATACCCTTGAAAAATCGTTGAAATCCCACGGTTTTCATAAAGATGATATTACGGATGTTTTTATGACGCATTTGCATTTTGACCATTGTGGAGGAAGTGTTCAGTGGAATAAAGACAGAACTGGTTATGAACCTGCTTATAAAAATGCCAAGTTCTGGACCAATAAAGAACATTGGCAATGGGCTACAGTACCTAATAACCGTGAAAAAGCCTCTTTTTTAAAAGAAAATTTACTTCCCATGGAAGAAAGTGGACAACTTCATTTTATAGAACGCACCAATACTACAGACTTTCAAATTTCATCAGAATTAGGATTTAACATTCTATATGTAGATGGTCACACAGATAAGCAAATGATTCCTCAACTGCAGTATAAAGGAAAAACACTGGTCTTTATGGCAGATTTGCTTCCTACCGTTGGGCATATTCCTTTACCTTTTGTCATGGGATATGACACCCGCCCTCTGTTAACATTAGCCGAGAAAGAAAAATTTCTAAATAAAGCTGCTGCTAACGACTTCTATCTTTATCTAGAACATGATGCACACAATGAAATTTGCACGGTACAAGAAACAGAAAAAGGAATCCGTTTAAAGGACATTCACACCTTCAATAGCATTTTCGAATAAGCATATTCACAATTATTTATAACTCAAAAATCAATATAGTTTTTAAAACTACTCAAGTATGACTACTAATTTTTCCAAATCAATTTTAGGGCTCGCCATTTGCTCTTTACTTTTATCAAGCTGTGGTACTACAGCACCAGTACTTATTAGCACCCCTATAGAAAACATCGATGCCATTCCGCTAAAAATAGCAGATTTATCAGATGCTCAAAAGAAAACCTGGGGTCACCTAGATCTTACCACAGATACGATTCCTGGAATGGCTGTTGAAAAAGCGTATAGCGACATCATAAAAGGAAAAAAAGGAGAAAAAATCATTGTTGCTGTGTTAGATTCAGGAATGGATTTAGAACATGAAGACTTGGTAAATGTATTGTGGACCAATACAAAAGAAATTGCTGGGAATAACAAAGATGATGACAATAATGGGTACATAGATGATATTCATGGCTATAACTTTTTAGGAACATCTTATAATGAACAATTAGAGGCTGCTAGAATTTTACGTCTTAATTTAGGCGATGCTGAAATGCAAGCAAGAGCAAAAAAGGTAATTGATGCCGATGCTCAAAAATACTTAGCCTATAAAAATCAGTTGGACCAAATGCTTCCTGCTATTAAAAGTGCGGACGCAGCTATTACAGCGCATTTAGGTAAAAGTGATTACACTAAAAAAGAAGTTGCTGCTATTTCAACAGAAGATGCTACTTTATTACAGAGTAAATCTATTGTAACTCAAATGTTTGCTTATGGTGATTCTATGGCAGAAGTGATAACACAATTAGAAGGTGATATCGATGGCTTAATAGAACGTTTAAACTATAACTTAAATGTTGATTTCAATGGTAGAACTGAAGTTGGTGATAACCCATACGATATTAAAGATTTAGGATACGGAAACGGAAACCCTCAAAATAGTGTAGACACTGAAAGTCATGGTACGCACGTTGCTGGTATCATTGGTGCACAACGTGGAAATGGAAAAGGGGTAGATGGTGTTGCTAATAATGTGGCAATAATGAGCATTAGAGCAGTACCCAATGGTGATGAGTACGATAAAGATATTGCTTTAGGTATCCGTTATGCCGTAGACAATGGCGCAAAAATCATCAACGGTAGTTTTGGTAAAGCCTTCTCTCCAAATGCAGAATGGGTTTATGATGCTATCAAATATGCAGCTTCTAAAGATGTATTATTTGTACATGCTGCCGGTAATGAAGGTGAAGATTTAGATGACCCAACCAATGCTAATTTCCCAAATGATCAAATAAACAATGGTGCAGAAATTGCAGATAATGTAATTACAGTAGGGTCATTAACGGCTAAATACGGTTCAGGGTTGGTTTCTACTTTTTCTAACTACGGAACTATTAATGTAGATGTATTTGCTCCTGGTAGCGATATTTATGCTACAGTGCCAAATAATAAATATGAATACAATAGTGGTACATCAATGGCATCTCCTGCAGTTGCTGGGGTTGCAGCATTAATTTGGTCTCAATATCCATCATTAAAAGCAAGCCAAGTAAAGAAAATTATCTTACAATCTGGTTTAACCACTAAAACACAAGTAACTGTTCCGGGAGAAGATGCTGGTGCTAAAGAATTTTCTGCTTTATCAAAATCAGGAAAAATGGTAAACGCATACAATGCATTGCTGCTTGCTGAGCAAATCGCTTCAGGAAAAGTAAAATTATAAGAATTTCGCTAAAAAGACCTAGCAGAACTAAAAAGGTCATAGAAATTTTAAGTGATGCTTTTAATTTCTATGACCTTTTTATCTTTAAGGCAATTGACTAATTATACTCCAATAAATAAATGACAATGAAAAAAACAATTCTCAGCCTTTTGGTTTTGGTTACGAGCCTTAGTGGTTTCGCCCAAAACACTTCGTATTGGCAACAACATGTAGATTACACTATGGATGTAAACATGGATGTAAAGACACACCAGTACACAGGAACTCAAAAATTAGTATACACCAACAATTCTCCAGACGCATTAAACAAAGTATATTATCACTTGTATTTTAATGCCTTTCAACCGGGGAGTGAAATGGATCGGCGTTTACAAAGCATCGCAGATCCTGATGATCGAATGATGGCCGATGGAAAAAGTAGAATTTCTACGTTACAGCCTGATGAAATAGGATACTTACATCCTACTTCACTTACCCAAAACGGAAAGTCTGTTACGTTTTCAGAAGAAGGTACTGTTCTTGTTGTTACGTTAGCAGAAGCTATACCAGCAGGAGGTACAGCAACTTTTGATATGGTTTTTAAAGGTCAAATTCCTATTCAAATTCGCCGTTCTGGTCGCGATAGCGAAGAAGGTGTTGCGCTTTCTATGAGTCAGTGGTATCCAAAACTAGCCGAGTATGATTTTGAAGGATGGCATGCAGATCCGTATATCGCACGTGAATTTCAAGGCGTATGGGGAGATTTTGATGTAAAACTTACGATAGATAAAAACTACACTGTAGGTGGAAGTGGCTATTTACAGAATGCACAAGAAATTGGTCATGGTTATGAAGCACCTGGAACCAAAGTAAAAAAACAAAAAGGAAAAACCCTTACTTGGCATTTTAAAGCTCCAATGGTGCATGACTTTATGTGGGCTGCAGATCCTGAATATGTTCACGATACCTTACAAGTTGAAAACGGACCAATGCTTCACTTTTTATACAAAGACAAAGCGGAACTTAAAGAGAACTGGAAAAAATTACAGCCTAAGGCTGCTGAAATGATGCAGTTTTATAGTAAAAATGTAGGGCAATACCCATACGATCAATACTCCATTATTCAAGGTGGTGATGGCGGAATGGAATATGCTATGGCTACTTTAATTACTGGAGAGCGTAAATTTGGAAGCCTTGTTGGGGTTACTGCCCATGAAATGGCACACTCTTGGTTTCAACATATTTTGGCCTCAAATGAAGCCAAACATGAATGGATGGATGAAGGGTTTACAAGTTTTATATCACACCTATACATGAATGAATATATGGGCGAGAAAAAAACAAATCCGTTTGAAGGGTCTTACAAAGGGTATAACTACTTAGTAAAATCTGGTAAGGAACAACCACAAACAACACATGCAGATCGTTATGCTGAAAACATGCCATATAGTATTGCTGCCTATAGTAAAGGAGAAATATTCTTAGCACAATTAGGGTATATCATTGGTCAGGATAAATTGATGGAAACCTTAAAGAAGTATTTTACAGATTTCAAATTCAAGCACCCGACGCCTAATGACATCAAAAGAACTGCTGAAAAGGTTTCTGGAATGGAATTAGATTGGTATTTGACAGATTGGACGCAAACAACAAATACTATTGATTATGGAATCAAAGATGTAGTTGCCGTAGGTGAGCAAACAAAAGTAACTTTAGAGCGTATTGGTTTAATGCCAATGCCTGTTGATGTATTGGTGGTTTATACTGATGATACTCAGGAAACATTCTATGCACCACTTAGAATGATGCGTGGCGAAAAAGAAAACCCTTACCCTAATTTAGAACGCACCGTTTTAGAAGATTGGCCATGGGCTTTTCCAACTTATGATTTTATGATTTCTAAACCTTTGGCAACGATTAAAGCAATTGTTATTGATCCTTCACAATTAATGGCTGATGTAAATGCCGAAAATGGTGTTTGGGAAAGCAACTAATCTCTAAACGAGAATGCTATTGAAAAGGCGTTGCGAAAGCAGCGCTTTTTTTGTTTTTATCCTATTGGTTTTCCATGATTACTAATTGTAAAACAGAAAAGTAAATGGCTGTTCAAGTGCATCCAGAACTTCTAAGAATACAAAAAAATTCCCCACAACTGCTTCTCAATAATAACTATATCATTCGAAACAGTATCTTTGCAGCATACAGCAATAAAAACCGTGGAAGACAAGCCTAATTTTAGCTATTCAAGAGCAGAAAAATTAAAAAGCAAAAAGCTTTTTGAAATAATGTTTACAGAGGGAAAAAGCGTAGCTAATTTTCCGCTACGTGTTATTTATGTAAAAACGGACTTCAAAGATAATGTGGCCATAAAAGCTGGTGTTACCGTTTCCAAACGTAATTTTAAAAGTGCTGTAAAACGGAATAGGATTAAACGCATTTTACGTGAAGCATACCGCCTTAATAAATCTATTGTTCTTAACAATAGTACAGACAAGTATGCGTTGTTAATCTTATACCTAGGGAAAGAAATGCCCGAAAGTCACGCAATACACCAGAAAATGGAAGTACTGCTTGAAAAATTCGTCAAAAAAATAAGCCAAGAGCCCATAAAATCAATTCCAAAAGAAGTCAGCTAATTCCACCACTTGTGGTTGTTTTACTGAGCTATTCTAAATAAAAGTATCCATGAAAAAGCTGATTAAAAAACGTGTTATCATTCCTGTTTTTGCTCTCGTATTTATTATCGTTGGGAGTAGTTTTAAAAGTGATTTTTTCGAAATCGCAAAGCAGATAGAGATTTTCACTACTTTATTTAAGGAACTCAACATGAATTATGTTGATGAAACTAATCCTGCCGAGTTGATGGATGCTGCTATTAAAAGCATGTTGGAAGGCCTAGACCCTTATACCCGTTTCCTAAACGAACAAGATGTAGAAGCCTACAAAATAAGTAATGCTGGAGAATACTCTGGTATTGGTGCTATTGTACGAGCCTATAAAGATAAACTGGTAATTGTAGAACCGTATAAAGATAATCCGGCAGACAAAGCTGGCCTAAAAGCAGGTGATGAAATTATAAAAATTGGCGACATTGATGTTAAAGATTTTAAAGACAATGCCACTGAACTTTTAAAAGGTGCAAATAATACTAGTGTAACGGTTACCTATAAGAGGCAAGACGAAACAAAAACAACTACCATTACAAGAGAAGCCATTGAAGTAGATGCAGTACCCTATTACAAAATGGTAAATGAGCAAACAGGATATATCGTCCTTGCAAAATTTAACCAAAAAGCATCAGAACAAACCAAAGCAGCTTTAATTGATTTAAAAAATAAAGGCGCTCAAAAAATTATTTTAGATTTAAGAGGTAATCCTGGCGGGCTACTTTCGGAAGCCATAAATGTTACCAATCTATTTGTACCTAAAGGAGAACTGATTGTAACCACAAAATCTAAGGTTAAAAAATTCAACTCAGAATACAAAACAAAAAATTCTCCCGTAGACACAGAAATTCCTTTAGTGGTGTTAGTGAATGGCAGCAGTGCATCGGCAAGTGAAATTGTTTCTGGTGGCTTACAAGATTTAGATAGAGCCGTAATTATTGGCGCTCGTAGTTTTGGGAAAGGATTAGTACAACGTCCTTTAAAACTTACTTATGGTACACAATTAAAAGTAACCATTTCTCGCTATTACACGCCTTCTGGAAGGTGTATTCAATCCTTAGATTATTGGAATAGGGATAATGCTGGTAACGCTGTGAAAACAACAGATATTCACGACTTTAAAACCCGTAACGGTCGTAAAGTGCAAGATGGTGGTGGGGTTTTACCTGATGTAGAGATTACGGCATTAAAAACCAATACTCTTACAACAGCTTTACTTCGTGAAAATGCGATTTTTAATTACGCAACAGACTTCTATTACAATAACACCATTACAGATGTAGCCGCTTTTGAGTTTTCTGATGCCCATTTTGAAGCTTTTAAAAACTATATAAAATCATCTGGGTTTACGTTTGAAACTGCGACTGAAAAAGCATTGAATAAAGCCATGAGTTTAAACGATACTGATTTATTAGACACACAAGTACAAGAGAAATATCGTGAATTATTAGCCGAAATAAATACCAAGAAAATTACAGGCTTAGATAAATCTAAGAAAGAAATTAAAAAACAATTAGAAGATGAAATTATTACTCGTTACTTCTATAGCCAAGGCCTTTATGATTATTACTTAACGCATGATGATGCTATTTTAACCGCTACAGAGCTTTTAAATGATGCTTCAAAATATAAGAGTATATTGAAGTAATCGTTGTGTACTTAACAACATATAAAGCAAAGGCTACCCATTTTGGTAGCCTTTGCTTTTACCTAAATACTGCAGTTCATCTAATTCTCTTAGCAATACCGCTTTTTTTCTCTATTTTAGGAGGGAAATAGGTGTACTAGCCACAACAACAAAGCTATATGGGAATATTAAACAGATTATTTGGTAAAAAAAAGAAGGTAAGAACGCGTGAAGGAAACCCTGATGTCTACGATACTTCTAACGATAATGATCGGATGAATTGGGCAATAGAAAAGGCCAAACTTACCTTACATTATTTTGAAGAATGTGTGTCCAACCAGAAAGAGGAGCAACAGTATTTCTCTATAAAAGCGAGAATAGAAGATGCTGGTAAAATAGAACATATATGGCTTTTAGAGCCTAATTTTGATAGGGATGGCAACATCTTTGGAGTCGTTGGAAATGAACCTATAGATGTAACAAATGTCAGGATCAATGAAAAAATAGGCATCACGTTAAATGAAGTTTCTGACTGGATGATTATTGAAAATGGCAGGCTGATTGGTGGCTATACAATAAGAGCTATTCGAGACGGATTAACAGGGAGTGAATTAGCAAGCTTTGATAAAAACCTTGGCGGGATGTTAGTAGATGACGGAGAAGACTATTTTATTCCGAATCTTGAAACTCCAGAAGGAGCCATTTTAACATTAGAGCAAGCTTACGATCATGATGATTTAGAAACAGCGATGAGCTGTAAAGATTTTCATAAAGAAGCAGAGTTTATGCTAAAGAAAACCATTAAAATAGAAATTAATGAGGAGCTCATTGCCTCTACATCAGAATTACTGCGCCTGTCCTACATTAAAAATATGCAAGAACACGGCATGCCTAAATTTAACGGCATTAAAAGAGCTTTTAAAAGGCAGAACATCTCTGAAGAAAACTGTATTATAACGGAAATTTGTCAATACCCTGACGGCGGAAAATCGGCACAAAAATTCAACACCTATAAAATAAACAACCAATGGAAAGTTCTTGGGTTAGAAGACTAAAATTACATTACTCATAAACCTTAAACATTAATAAAACCACCCATGTCCGTTCGTGTTGTATTGAGACCTATTAGAGAAACAAAAGTTTAACTTTATTGTTTAGATCAATACCTCGAATATGCTACAAACAGACCGCCTTCAATTTAAACCCTTTCATAGCAACTATGAAGCTGCCTTAGAAAACCTGTGCTGCGAAAATGAGCTCGTCATGAAGACGACCCTCAAAAGTCGCGTGTTTACTAAGGCAGAATTTAAAGCCTTGGTCAAAGACGAATTTATTCATAGTGAAAAAGATTCCTTTGGGTTTTGGTGTGTTATCTCTCGAGAAGACGGTTCCCTTATGGGCATTTCAGGTATTCACCCTTGCCATTATCTAGAACGAGATTCTCACGAATTTGGGTTTATTCTTCACCATGACTATTGGGGTCAAGGTTTCGCTACCGAGATTGGGAATTTCTGGTTGCAGCATGCTAGAAACCAACTAAAATTGCCACAACTTGTAGCAACGGTACACCCAAACAATACAGCGTCAAAAAAGGTGTTACAAAAACTTGGCTTAAACCTCATCACTACATTTACAGCTCCAGAGCGTGGAGCACGTTGCTTGTTTTGCAAAGTATTGCTTGGTTAACAAGAAAGGCTCAGGTAGTGTTTTAAAATCATGAAACGAGAACATCTCAATCCTAAGTTTTACTTACATTTATATACTATTTAATAAGCACTATTCCCCAGTATCTTTGCAGTGGGGAATAACATTCTAAAGACAAAAAGAGAACATGCAGGTAATTTTAGGAGCAAACGGAATTATAGGAGAAGAATTGGCAAAAGAATTACGTGCCAAGTATACAGATAATATTAGGTTAGTGGGCCGAAACCCTAAAAAAGTACACCCAGAAGATCACTTATTTAAAGGCGATTTATTAAAATCTGAAGATGTTCATAAAGCTTTAGAAAATGCTAAAATTGCATATATGACTGTTGGGCTTCCCTACAAATCATCGGTTTGGTTAAGCGATTGGCCAAAAATTATGCAAAATGTCATTACAGCTTGTAAAGCCCATAACTGTAAACTTGTTTATTTTGATAATACGTATGCCTACGCCCAAGACAGTAAAATTCAGACTGAAGACACCTCTTTTAAATCAGAAGGAAAAAAAGGAATCGCCAAAAAAATAGCTGCAGAACTATTACTAAAAGCTATTAAAGAAAAAGAAATCTATGCGCTAATTTGTAGAGCCCCTGAATTCTACGGTCCTGGAAAAACAAAAGGACTTACAAATTCTCTGATTTTTGAACGACTAAAAATAGGAAAAAAACCAAAAGTATTTCTAAAAGACACTGTTCTAAGAACGCTAATTTATACCCCTGATGCCAGTAAAGCCATGGCATTATTAGGAAATACACCAGATACTTACGGACAGACTTGGCACCTCCCATGTGATGATAATCGGCTCACCTACAAAGATATTCTAGATGAAATTTCAAAACAATTAGGGCGTACGGTTCAGTATGATATACTTAGTTCTTTTGTATTAAAACTCAGCGCCTTTTTTAATGAGAACATGAGAGAAACACAAGAACTACTTCCTAGGTATACCATTGATAATATCTTTGATTCTTCTAAATTTAAGCAACGATTTCCCGATTTTAAAGTAACTTCCTATCCTGAAGGAATTAAGGAAATTATTAAAAATTTCGGAATAAAATAGGAACGAACGTCTGATACTGAAATGTAATGCTCGTTTGTTCTCCATTGAAGTTACACTGTAGCAACTTAGTATGACTAAAAAAATAGTAGCAACATGCTCCCTCCTAAAGAGTTTGCAAAACGAGTATTAAAATAGTCAGCTTTTGCAACCATTCTTATAGCGTTCTCTCTAGGGATCGGGGTTTTAGGATACCATTATATTGGTGACTTACATTGGATAGACAGTATCTATAATGCTTCCATGATTTTAACGGGCATGGGTCCTATTGATGAAATGAAGACCGATGCTGCAAAACTGTTTGCTTCTGTCTATGCTATTTTTAGTGGCGTTATTTTTTTGAGCACAGTAGCCCTCTTTTTTGCTCCTTTTGCCCATCGGTTAGTGCATCTCTTAAAAATTGAGGCGCAAAGACAGACAAATCTTAATCTTTTCTTTACAATTCAGAACAACATGACATGCTAATTTATGCTACTTTAGAATATTCTTTTTTTTTTGAGCTAAAGGAAACTTCAATGTGTAAAAATATAATTGCTCTTGTAATTTTATCCCTCATACAATTTCTGGCAAACTCCTACATCGACGATTGTAGTTGTTCTGAACCACAATCCTATGATCAAAGTTTTACGAATGCTAACGTAACGAATATCACGAATAATTATACTGACGCCAATCATGATAACTATCAGATTAGTATAAATGAATATAGAGAGTCCTACCACTTTAAGCTTAATAATATCTTAATCAACTTAACAAAAACACATGGTATTCCATATTCCGTTCTCTTTAAAATTACAGCAATTTTAGCCTCGGAAAATACCATTAGACCACAGATGCGCATGAGTACATTTAATAATAGAATTCCTTAAACGATATCCTTATGAAAAAAATAATATTCATTTTTATTCTTATCGCCTATGCTCCTCTCAAAGCACAAAATATAGACTGGGAAAAAAGTTGTTATAAAATAGAAAATGGATCTAATGACAGCCAGCATTGTTTATTAGAAGCATCACAGCGGGCAGAGCATTTATTTAATGTCTTGCCCAAATTAATAATTTACAAGTATGACCTAACTTCCAATGAATATATTCAGAAAGATTTTCAAAATAAAAAGCTATATAAGGCTTATAGTAATTCTATAGTGCGGCATGAAGCCTATGAGCTGCGTATAGAAATACCTACTTATAAAGAGCACGTTAGAATGATTGTATTTCTTACCGATTTGGATTTATTAGATATTGTGATGCAAGAATACACCAATGCAGACCGCCAAGATTTAGAAAAATTACTAGTAGAAAACGGAACTCCTTTACCCGCTGCAACAGCACAAATGCAGTATAAACCACAACGCGAATTTTACCTCAATACGCATAGTGAAATGTATGAAAGAGTAAAAGAGGTTAGTATAGATTATTCTGCAGAGCTACAAGGGGGAGCTCTAGTACCGCAACTTAACCTCCCTAATTATGAAAAGCCCTTTATAACCTATACTAATTTACAGCATGAAATATATTTTGAAGCTACTTATGCGGATAAATACCTTTTTAAAATTGAAATGAAAGGTGTAGAAAGTATCCATTCCTGTACCACCGCCCTAGCCTATATCGAAGAATATTTAATGAGCGTAGATTTTTCAGAGTTAGACCGTTCTTTCTATTTCAAGGCTGCAGCACAATAGCCTATTGGATCTAAAAATTTGTCCTATTTTTTTTGAGAATTAGGCCTGTATATGGCGCACCTGAAACCCTAAATTGTGATTGCGAAATTAGGGTGAGAATGATAGTGAGCATGCAATTTACTTTAACCGCAGCGCCATTGCTACTCAATATTATGCTAAAAAATTTACCAATAATGCTCCGGAAGTAAACACCCCTTTAGACCCCAGAACGCTATAATTTTCTCGAGGTTTATTAAAACTCAGCGCTTTTTTTAATGAAAACATGAGAGAAACACAAGAACTACTTCCTAGGTATACCATTGATAATATCTTTGATTCTTCTAAATTTAAGCAACGATTTCCCGATTTTAAAGTAACTTCCTATCCTGAAGGAATTAAATAGGAACGAACGTGTACTATTAAAATATAATTCTTACTAGAAATCTATTGAATATACACCGTAGCAACTTAGTATGACTAAAAAAAATAGTAGCAACATGCTCCCTCCTAAAGAATTTGCAAAACGAGTATTAAAATATTCAGTTTTTGCAACCATTCTTTTAACGTTCTCTCTAGGGATTGGGGTTTTAGGATACCATTATATTGGTGGCTTACATTGGATAGACAGTATCTATAATGCTTCCATGATTTTAACGGGCATGGGTCCTGTTGATGAAATGAAGACCGATGCTGCAAAGCTATTTGCTTCTGTCTATGCTATTTTTAGTGGCGTTATTTTTTTGAGCACAGTAGCCATCTTTTTTGCTCCTTTTGCCCATCGGTTAATGCATCTCTTAAAAATTGAGGATATTGATAACTAAAAAACGAAACGCAAAGACTGATGCCTATAACTAAAATAATGCTATGCCTGTGCCTTTTGGTACTGATGGGTTCCTGCGCTACCTTAAAAAAAAATGAAATGGCGGAGCATCAGATTAAATTAACGAATGAAAACCTACATTTAATCAACGGAACTTATGAAAATAATGAACGTATGAGTCCACCGTATTTAGATTATTTCTGGGGCTCTTATCTTAAGAATAAGGAATTTAAAGTCGTTTCTAAAAAGGTCTTTCAAGAGAAAAATCCATATGTCGTTACACTTAAAGTAGTAAATAAAAAGAAAGTGAATGCCACTGTTAAAATTAAGGGCAGTATTTTAAAAACCTATACCATTAGAGGTCGCGTTAAGAACGGATATTTTGAACAAAACAGAAAAATGTATATTCTACCAGCATTACTAATTAATGAATATCATTCCTCTAAGTTTAGAATAGGGCTTCTTGAAGATCATAAGTTAATTACCGATTTTAGGAAGATTGAATTTGGTACCGTATATTTTTTTAAACCCTATGAGAATTCTACATCATATTATAACCTACCACATAATAGTATAGCGGACTAAAGGAAAAAAATAATGCTACAAAAAGAACAAAGGTTTGCAACCCAATAAATACTAATAATACTATGAAAGAGGAATATCATAAAAAATGGAATACTGTATTTAGCGCCGATGAATATGCGTATGGAGAAGGTCCAAATGAATATTTAAAAGAACAGTTAAAGAATATAACTCCCGGTAAGCTTCTTTTCGCCGCTGAAGGCGAAGGCAGAAATGCCGTCTATGCAGCAACTTTAGGGTGGAACGTGTCTGCCTTTGATATTAGTGAACAAGGGAAAGAGAAGGCCTTAAAACTTGCCAAGGCAAATAATGTAGCCCTTGATTATAGCGTTGGCGAATTGCCAAGTTTAAATTATGCTAAAGAATCTTTTGACGCTATCGCCTTAATATATGCCCATTTTCTTCCTGAATTAAAGGCGGAGTATCATAAGGAGTTATGTAACCTATTAAAAAAAGGCGGACTCGTTATTTTAGAAGCTTTTAGCAAAAATCATTTGAAATATAGAGCAGCAAATCCAAAAGTAGGAGGACCCCAAAATATAGATTTTCTATTTTCCATTGAAGAAATAAAATCAGATTTCATGAATTTTGAAATTATTGAATTAGTAGAAAAAGAAATTGCGCTGAATGAAGGATTATATCACAACGGTATAGGCTCTGTAATTCGCTTTGTTGGACGCAAGAAGTAAAATAGTGCTAATTCGCACAACACCTTAAGCTATAGCTACGCGCTTAAAACACTTTTAAAAAAGGGCAAGATAAGGGCTTTAGTATGCGCTATTTTAAATGTGTAAAAGTGTAGATTTGAGATTCCATGAATTAGAAACCTGTGCCGTTTCGTATTCAAGAAATAGCTTCAAACACAAAAAATGACCTATCTTTTAGTCCCATGAAAATTAAATTTGTATTGCTATTAATTTTAGTCCTAATAGGGCTTTCTTATACAACAGCTGTAAAGGAAACGAACTCAAATAGAAAAATTAAGATTGAGTGGACCGAGCACTTGGAAGAGGATTTTTCTTTCAAAGAAAAATGGAGTTATCAGGAATTTATATATAAAAACAGACATGGACAGTTAAGTTGCGATGGAAGCTGTCCAGTAGAAATTGATCGAATGAAAGATGAATCTGGAAAAATTTATCAAGATTCATTGCACGCATTTTATGCGATTATTGATACCACTCATGTATTTCACTCTTTACGCTCTAAAAACAAAATGTATGAATATTCCGGAACAGATTATATCGATTTTCAAAAAATTAAAGGCGGAATTATAAGAGGGAAATCGGCAAATAATGTTTCAACAAACAGCAGTTTAATTATAGAAATACAAAATGATTCTTGTGCTGTTTGGGTTGACTTTAATAGTATTAGAGATTTGGGGCAACATAATTTTCCTCTTGAAAATGGAGCAATTAAAATTGACAGAAATCTATTTGAACAGGGAATTTTAAAAGCTGTATTCAATTTTAATTTTGAAAACACTTTAGAACCTAACAAAAACCTTTTTTGGAACGGTCAGATATATAGCAGTATAAAAACGGAATAAAAAGGTTGAATACAAAACAAAATTTTAACGAGGTGCCGCCATGAAGGAAGAAGCAAAATATCCGTGTAATACCTCACCCGCGAGCACGCAAAAAGCTATACCTTCGTGACCCTGCGGAAACAAAAAACAGAATACATCCTATTTCTACACTAAATTTTATTTAAACACTTTTTACCACGACGCTGATGAATGCATTACAAGAAGAAATGATTTTACCTAATGGAGTAATTCTGAGTAATAGAATTGCTAAATCTGCAATGAGCGAAAATTTATCAAACAGATATCATGAACCAACCCCTATTCTGTTAAACGCATATAAAGTATGGTCTAAAAGTGGTGCAGGATTATTGATTACTGGTAACATCATGATTGATTCTAATGCTATCGGGGAACCAAGAAATGTAGTTGTAGAAAACCGGAAAAACCTTAAAATCCTTAAGGAATGGGCTCAAACGGTAAAAGGTACCAACACCCATTTATGGGCTCAGATAAACCATCCAGGAAGACAAGCTATGGAGCTAATTAATAGCCATTTAAAAGCACCTTCTGCTATCCCTCTGAAAACTGGTGGGCGAAAAAATGCAACAAAAAAAGTGCCTGAGGTTTTAAGCGAAAAAGAAATTTTAGAGATTATTGAAGCTTTTGGAAATACAGCCCTTATATTAAAAGAAGCTGGATTTTCAGGAATTCAGATTCACGGTGCGCACGGTTATTTGGTGAGCCAATTTTTATCGCCTTATACAAATATTAGAGAAGATAAGTGGGGAGGAACCTTAGAAAATAGATCTAGATTTGTTGTAGAAGTGTATAGAAAGATTAGAGAATACGTTGGAGGTAGTTTTCCTATCGGAATTAAATTAAATTCTACAGACTTTCAAAAAGGTGGCTTTTCAGAAGAAGAATCAATGGAAGTTGTTAAAATACTTTCCAAAGAAGGAATAGATTTAATAGAAATATCAGGAGGAACCTATGAAGCTCCTGCGATGATGGGGAAACGTAAAGAGAGTACCGTACAAAGGGAAGCTTATTTTATAGATTATATTGAGAAAGTGAGAGCAATAACAAATACTCCTTTAATGTTAACAGGAGGGTTTCGTACCACTTCGGTGATGAAAGATGCTGTTGCTTCCAATCAATTAGACATCATCGGAATTGCCAGACCTTTTGCTGTGTTCCCAAACATAGGAAATGAAATACTCAATGAAACTCGGTTAAATTTTACTACAGCTATTAAAAAAACGGGAGTAAAAGTAATTGATGGTATGATGAATATCGTATGGTACGAATCTCAAATAAAACGAATAGGAAAAGGAAAAAAACCCAATCCTAAGTTAAGTGGATGGTCTGTCTTTTTTAACTATTTATGGTTGATACTAACGCACAAACTAAAAAGTAAAAAGTAAAACTAAGAAATCTTAATGCTCTCTTTGTTATTCTTTCTGATGTACTACTTAGTTTATAGCTTTTTACAAGAAAGCTACTTTAAGAGAGGCATACACTTTATACAATAAATACAAGTCTAGAATCGTGGATGCAAACCAGGATAGTTCAATTCCCGAAATAATTCGGCAAGTTCATGAAATTACTAAGCCTCGCAAAAAACGAAACTGTCAGTTCGAGTGCTTCGACCAACGAGAAAAGTGTATTGAGAACCCGTGGACACAGAAAGACTTCTCGATACTAATTACTTTTTCGCAAAAGCTCCAAAATAATTCACTCGAAGTGCCATCACGATTTCAACAACTGTCCTTGAAAATATAACAACGGTTCATGAAAACATCGGGGTTATCCAAAAACGAAACTGTCAGTTCGAGTGGCGCTTGTGTAGTGCTAACGAAATAAGCGTTGTATTGAGAACCCATGGACACAAAAAGACTTCTCGATACTAATTACTTTTTCGCAAAAGCTCCAAAATAATTCACTCGAAGTGACATCATGATTTCAACAACTGTCCTTGAAAATTCAACAACCGTTCATGAAAACATCGGGGTTATCAGAAAATGAAATTGTCAGTTCGAGTGGCGCTTGTGTAGTGCTAACGAAATAAGCGTTGTATCGAGAACCCGTGGACATACAAAGGCTTCTCGATACTAATTACTTTTTCGCTAAGGCTCCAAAATAATTCACTCGAAGTGACATCATGATTTCAACAAGGGTTCATGAATATTTTAATAAGCGTACATGAAAACATCGGGGTTATCAGAAAATGAAATTGTCAGTTCGAGTGGCGCTTGTGTAGTGCTAACGAAATAAGCGTTGTATCGAGAACCTTTGAACACACAAAGACTTCTCGATACTAATTACTTTTTCGCTAAGGCTCCAAAATAATTCACTCGAAGTGACATCACGATTTCAACAAGGGTTCATGAATATTTTAATAAGCGTACATGAAAATACCAAGCACATCAAACGAGAACTACAGCTACAATTACAGCGGTAGTGACAACAAGCTCATGTATACTATATTCATTACATTGCATGCGTAAAATATAAGATGAAGGTGTTTCTATAGTTATAGATAAGCGTACTTTTATATATCATAGCCTAGAAGAAAACCTTTAGAACACTCCCTTTTTATGAAAAAAAATAGCCTACTCCTTATTCTATTGCTCTTATTGGTGATACAATCGTGTGCGCGACGAATAGATATAGACCGTAACGGGTATAGCTTATCACATTTTAGAACCATTGAAGAACAGTATACTGGCGGAGAAATTATAGACCCTAGCGTCTATGCGCTTTCGGAAGATTATGATATCATCTCATTTATCAGAAAAGACAACACGGTCCCAGATTTAGATCTCATTGTACGTTATGTATATGCAAAAAAAGACTCGGTGGTTGCAGAAATCAGGTATGAATTGGATACAGACGATACGCATCAAAAGAAAAGCCTAGCATTCCGGAAAGCGCTTGCAGCTCATTTTTTAAACGTAGCGGAAATAACAAGTGCCACCAATACAAAGAAAGCGGAGCATGGCACATTTGACGCTCAAACCACTATTAATGATGCTGATGACTATTACAAAGCAATCTACTGGACAGAAGAGCGTGTAAACACCACACTAGTCTTGCAAATGTCTAACACTCTACAACCAGAAACAAACACCTACCCCAACCATAAAGTTCATGTCACCTACCAACTAGTATCAGAGCACAACACCATGCCGAAGAGCAGCCTTATTGGCCGTAAGGAAGTGAAAAATCAAGCTTCAAAAACACCAAAATTTAGCAACACCACTACAATACCCTTACTGCCTGGATGTATAAACACGCCCACAGAAGACTGCTTTTTAACTACCATAAATAATAAAGTGTTGGCACTCGCTAAACAAAAAGGGGTAGCCTTAGTAGCAGACACTCTTATTATTGGTGTTCGGGTAAACCAAGAGGGCGTCCCATCATTATTCAGAACCAAAAGTACCAACCCTGAACTACCCGAAATATGTAAAACGGTTATCGCTTCGCTTACCAACGTTGAACCCTCCTATAGTAGTGATAATGAAGCTTATGTGACCTCCTCATATTCTTGGTATATTATTTTTAAAGACGATGAAATTCTAATTCAATAATACATAGTAAACGGCATAAATTGATGCTCCTCACTAGTTGCCCTGCAATTATTGCGTAAAACAAGCGCTATAATTGTGTATTTTGGACACTAATTGAGAATAAAGGTGCTACGAATAAAAAGGCCACGAATTAATTAACTTTGACATACTGATATCAGTATGTTAAGCCAATTGCAAAAAATAAATTAACGTACTATATATATTAAAAAACAAAATTAATATGCTAAAAAAGTTTACCACAAAACTTTACCCATTACTCTTATGTACTGTATTCTCAACATGCGCTCAAACACCTAAAAAAGATTATTATGGAAATGGACAAATAAAAGAAGAAGGACAAAATATTCAAGGTAAAAAAGAAGGTTTATGGAAAGAATTTCATGAAAATGGAAAACTCTTGTATGACTCAAACGCTAACAAAAAAGTAGAGATGGTTTTAGAAAACGGTGCGGAATTTTTAATTGTTGGAAAACCGACAGGAGCAAATTTTAATACTGAAAATATTGATGACCAAAAATTTATGATTATTGGACCCGGAATTATGGCAAATAGTGCCCACAAAGGTGATTTCCGATTTACAATAACACCAATTAAGAAATCTCTTGTAGAAGGAAATTTAGAAATTAAAGTAGTTGAGCGCATTGAAAACGGAAAGGATTTTACTCATACATTTTTAGTACCCGTTAAAACAACAACGGATTAATAACCAATAGTTTTAAAGAACTGAGGCAAAAAACAGCACTTTCCTTTATGAAATAGATAGACCCTAGCCTCTAAAGGAATAATTAATGTGCTAAAATATTCTTACGTTGCTATTTTTGTTCTTTTTGTCAAACGCTAAAAAATAACAGCATACTAATTTAAGAACCCTAAAGCCATCAAATGAAAACCAGTCTACTTACATTTTTTATGCTTTTTTTGATAGGGTGCAAAGACCACCAAAAAAGCACACAAGAAAAAAATAAAACTCCTATAGATACTTTAACTGAAAACAAAATAGGTAGTAAAATAGCTCCAATAATTTTAGAGAACGAAAAAGCAACTGTGAATTATGATACCGACTTTTCTGATTGGAAAATTGATGAAATAGATCTAGCTCCATATAGTTTTTTAAATAGAAAAAATGATACGCTAAGATTAACTGCCAGAGATACTATCATTTTATTAGTGAATGAGTATTATGATGAGCTTAAAGAAAATTACGGGGCTTCAAGTTTTTCTGTTGCGCATGTTTACCCCAACTATAATATTGTTGAATTACAAGCTACGGCATACGAATACTCCTATCATATTTTAGCCGACTTAAATACAGGAGACACCATTTTTTCATACGGACAACCAATGTTTTCTAATAATGGCAAGTACATCTTTACCTCAAATGTTGACCTAGAAATTGGTTATGATGACAATGGGTATCAATTAATAACAGTAGATTCATTAGGTTTTAATACTCTAAAAACGGTAACGTTAGAAGGTTGGGGTATTCAAAAAGCTTCTTGGATTAGCGCAGATAGTATTGCCTTTTCAAAGGTTACTTTAAATGAAAATTATGAACTGAATTCAGAAAACAAAAAGATGAAACTAAAATAGGAGCGCTAAAACTAAAAACTTTTTACTAAATTTAAAGGGCTATGTACTTCTATGATGACGTTACAGCTACTAGATTTAGCTTTAAACAAGAAAAAAGAAACTAAGCTGTAAACAGGAAACAAGCTTCAGCTGCGCACAAAGACGTAACCAAAAAATTTCCTTACCTCTGGCACTATATTTAGCTGAAACCTTAGCTCCTCTATGAAAAAAATATTTCTAGTCCTATTATTTTTTAGTTTCAATCTTTGTTTATCTCAAGCATTAATTAAGAAAATTGAGCTATCTGAGGCTGCTATTGAATTAACAAAACAAGAGGTAACGTATGACCCAAGTTACTTCTCTATTGATTATCCAAATGGAGATGTACCAAGTGATAAAGGAGTTTGTACAGATGTAATTATTCGTGCGTATAGAAAAGTTGGAGTAGATTTGCAGAAAGAAGTTCATGTAGATATGAAATCTAATTTTAGCGCTTATCCAAAACTATGGGGATTAAAAACCACCGATAGAAATATTGACCACCGTAGAGTTCCTAATTTAATGACCTACTTTAAAAGAAAAGGTGCCGAAAAGCCAATTTCGGACAAAGCAGATGACTATGTAGCTGGTGATATTGTTTGTTGGAATCTAAGTGGTTCACTAACTCATATCGGAATTGTAGTGGATAAAAAATCAAAAGACGGAAAGCGTAATTTAATCGTTCATAATATTGGCAGAGGACAAGTGTTACAAGATTGTCTTTTTGATTATAAAATTATTGGTCATTACCGATATGAAAACTAATACCCTAATAAATGTACTATCCATTTCCCTGTAAAAGGGGTAGTACTTAAACATTAATAGATGGAAATTTGTAGGTAATCTAAGCTATGGCTACTACATAAAACAGGCATACAAAAAGTAGTTTAACCCCTATAAATAGATCTAAAATGAACACAAGCCTTCTAGAAATCACTTATTTTGCTTTACCATTGGTTATCATGGGGTTCTTGTTAAAGTACATATTCAAATTAGATGTTACTATTTTATTGCCTTCAGCTATTATGTTCTTGCTGTTTGTAGTATTAACAGTTTGCTCACCACTTACCCCAAAGAAATTTGAAACGGAATTATTCACCCTATTTTGTATTCTAGAAGTAGTGGCTTTAGTCGTTGGTATTGTTTTATTATCTAAGACACAAATAGTATGGAAACACTTTTTTATTTCCTTGTCTTTTCAACTCTTTTATTGGATCTTACTTTTCTATTTTGGAGGCATACGATTTACCCACAAGTTCGGCGCCTAAGTGACATGCCTCTTAGGCTACTTTTTTTTAAAGTTGAATAGTTTATCTTTAATTTGTAGCAACAAAAGCATAGTAAGCATTTATACGAGCTACATTAAACAGCTTTATGGCCGCAAAAAAACTATTTTTTTTAATGCTAGGCATTATGGTAATTATGATCATCATAATAAACCTAACGATAAATACCTCAATTTCAAATACTGATAGCATAACGAAAGTCTATTTTACAAATTTGGAGTTAGAAGTGAGCGGAACAATTTGTGCTGTGGAAGAACAAACGGATACTCACAAATACCTTATTACCCTAAATACTAGGAACTATAGCAAACCAAGCCCTTTAGGCGTAAATTTTTGTGTCATAAAAGGCGATGTAGCCATTTTTGCAGACCATCATGATGGGTATAAAATTGGAGACACCATACGCATAGGAGAAAATAAAATAGACCTCATAAAATGCATAGCGGCAGACGGGACGACTAAGTTTATAAAAAAACGAAGCAATGCTATGTTGTTTACCGTGGCATCACCCAATAAACGAATGAAACAATTGATAGCACTCGGGTGTCAGTAGGTCTTGGGTATGCTTCCTATACCCGTAATTAAAGATTTACAGAAAACTAACGCGCTTAATTTAAATTAGTGCACAGCCACTCTACATTAAAAAAATAAAACGTAGCTTGAGGTTAATTGAATTGAAGAAACCATAAAATACCGGAGCGGTTGACATAAACTATAACCATACTAATTAACCCAAATCCATAATTAAAAATCATCATGAAGCCTATCCTATTTCTTTTTGTAAGCATCTTTTTTAATAGCTGCGCTGGTACAGATTGTCCCGAAGACCTCAATATCTTACCTAAATATGGGAACGTTAAAAAATGCGCAGAACAGCTGCGTATCGACGCTCAATTTCTACAAGAATGTGACCAAATTTATCCAAGCAGAGCCGTTGCTGCCGTACATCATATTGATTTGGCTTGGGACTTATATGATGCTAAGCAGAGAGATGAAGCTATGAAACGTTTTAATCAGGCTTGGTTATTAGATAAAAGCAATGCCGATATATACTGGGGCTATGGAAATTTAACAGGACAACGTGGACACTTTGAGGAGTCTCTCGCTTTTTTTGATGCGTCTATCCATTTAAATTCCCAAAACGCAAAAGTTTGGGAATCGAGAGCCGTAAGTTATTGTCAACTATTTTTTAAAACAAAAGAAGTAGAAACATTAGAAAAGGGAATCAGTTGTTACCAAGAATCCTTGACTATTAATCCTAAAAATGCAACCATTTATGCGCAATTAGCCGGTGCCTATAACTATTTTATGCAAAAAGATAGTTTAGCTAAATATATCCAACTGACAGATGAAATAGATCCTACGTTAATAAGGCCCGAACTGCGAAAACAAGGGCGTAAAAATAATCCAACAACGATGAAAATTGAACCTGAAGATTTATTAACGGATGTATTGTGGAGTTTTAGAACCGACAAATTTGATAGCCTAGAACTCTTTTCTAAAGCACTTCTTGAATACAATACCCGTATAAAACCAAATAGCAGTATAGACATTGATAGGATATTTAATCGCTCTAAAGAAATAACGGTTGGGTATATGTTTTGGGGAGAAGATGAAGACGGTGAGGAAGACCAATTTGAAGAAAGCTTTGTTGTAAAGACGACTAATAGTAAGGGGTTTTCTTTAAAAGAATTTCTTTATAAAGTTCATAATGAAATCTGTGAGCAAATGGAAGATGAAGATAATGTGTTTTTTGAAGGATTAATGCCTCACGATGATGGAACTGAAAGACCTTTTTATCTTATAAATCAAGGAGGCTAACCCGCTAAGACTAACGCACATTCTAACTATAACAAAAGGCTTTGAAAAAAATAAAACCTGTTCTTACCCTTAATAAAATTGGAACTTTTAGATGCTATGGAGGTATCGCTCTAGGCATTGGATATGGCCTTTTGGTAAATTTTTGGTTTAGACTTTTAGATAAGGGATTATTTTTAGTGTTGGATTTGACAACTAACAATGTCACTTCAATGGCACAATTTTCTGCAAATAGCTATACTAATTTTTTAATAGCCTTGACATCATCGTCTCTTGGTTTTTGTTATACCATGTATTTTTGGACGAGTAAGCCAACCTATGAAAATAGAAAAGCAACCTTTAAAAATAGGATTGCAAATGCAAATTCCATTTTCGTATTTATGTTAGTTCTTTTTGTTTTTACAAAATTTTTAACCTTCAACACGCCCCTAAGGTTTGATGGTTTTGGAATAGACTTAAAATCTAGTTATGACTATTATCCTTTTTTCTTGCCTGTATTTATTTTCCTTTTTAATTGGTCAATTATTTCCCGAAATTATAAATCAGGGAAATTTATATTATGCAGCGCTGGTTTGGTACTTGCTTATGGCATACTGTTGTCTGGAATAAAAACATGAATAAAGGCCAATTTCATCTTGAAATTACGAAGATGTCTAAGGTTTTATATGCATCTCCTTTTAGATTATTGCGCATCCTTTTTCTGTTGTTTATAACTTCTTTTTGCTTTCATAAAACCATCGGTATTGGGTATTCTGTTTTTGCGGTTGCATGTTTATTAATCGCAGCAATCATGTATTTAAATTGGAATAAGCTGGTGTTGAGAAAAGTTGATGAATAAGTGTATAATTTAGTGGTTCTAATAACTATAAGAGTTTTGCCCCTTGAAGTTTGCTCCCAATTGCCCGCTCATAGCATTACTAGCAAACAAACCTTTTAAACAAACTATTTTAAGACTACTTGAATGACTAAAAAGAAAAACATAATCGGAATTTGTGGAAGTGCGAGTCCAAGTTCTGCCAACCTATCAATCCTCAACTGGATAGCAAATGCTGAAAAGGCAAATTTTAATCTGGAGCTAGTAGAAGATTTAACCCAATTACCACATTTTAATACAGCACTGACCGACGAAAATGTACCGGAACAGATTGTGGCCTTTCGGGCTAAAATTGCTCATGCAGACGGAATTATTATTTGTACCCCAGAATATATCTTCAGTATTCCTAGTGGTTTAAAAAACATGATAGAATGGTGCGTTTCAACAACTGTTTTCATAGATAAGCCTGTTGGACTTATCACTGCTTCTGCAAGTGGCTTAAAAGGGCACGCAGAGCTTAAATTAATCATGGAGACAATCCAAACAAAATTTATAGACCAAACAACGCTCCTCATTCAAGGAGTGAAAGGAAAAGTTAGTAAAGATGGAAAAATAATGGATAAGCAAACAGAAGAAGAATTGAACCTATTTATAGATGCCTTTGAAAAGTGGACGCAAAAACTAAGCTTCGAAAATAGGTTTAAATCATAGTACATTGCATGAGCAAACTGAAATTTCTATACTTATTAACCAAGCCTGGCAATTCTAAATTTTTCAGCTTTTCTAATCAAAATATTTATATTTAGGGAAATAAGAAACTGAAACAAAATGCTTATCACCTGCCTTACGTTTCTGCTCCTAACCATACCTTTAACCAACCTTTTGATACCATGAAAAAATTAGTTTTTGTTTTTCTTCCTTTGCTATTCCTCGTATTTGCCTGTTCAAAAAAATCTTCGGAAGTAGAGGAACCCATCGAGGAAGAAATTATAACACAAGAAAATGAGACCTACTTTACCTTAAACGTTCCTGAAACTAAATTTTCTGATACCACTGAAGCTTGGGTTGTACTTCATGATCCCAATAACAATAATGTTTTGGATTACCAGCGTTTAACAAATGGAACCACCTACACTTTTGAAAAACTCAAATCCGATTTCTTTATTGCTTCCAATATTAGTTTATTAAGCATAGCAACAGACAACGGCAATACTAGCCTCTATATTTCTACCTATACTCTTATTGACAATGGTACAGAATGGACCTTAGACAGTCCTACCGCACCGGAATTTACACCTAGAGAAAATCCAACTGGAGCACTAGTGATCAAAGCAAACAATTTAATTTCACCGGCTTCCTATAATGTATCCAATTCCTTTGGACCCACGCTTTCAGGAGGCGCGAGTATCTCTACAGTAGACCAACAAACCGCTCTATCTTTTGATAATGTCCTTCTTTTTAATGATAATCGTTATTTACTTTCTCTTTTTGACGCTAATGGCGAAGGGAAATATATGTTTTTAGATGATTTAACAGATGGCCAAATTGTTACTCTTGACAATACACAACTAAAAACATTTGACCAAACGGTACCCGTATATATTCCTGAAGGAGGTGAATATTACTCATCCGTATTTGGCTATAATCAAGGGCAGGAATATAGCCAAGGAAATGGATATATTTTAAATTTGATTTTTCCTTTTGACAATGAAAAAATAACCTCTGGGACTCTAAATCTAGGATATTTAAATACTTTAGATCGGTATATCACAACGTTTAACTATACTAAGGATAAGTTTAACTATAGCTATAAAAAATATGGCGAAATCCCAACAAGAATCTATATCGGATATCCTGAAGAATGGAATGTAGAGGTAACAAATGAATCCATACATAATTTTCAATTTAGTGGCCCTTCAACTAATTTATTTTACACGCAAAGCCATCATTGGCAAACAAGTTCCGGGACTAAAGATGTGGACTATTCTGAAGTACATTGGGCTGTAATTCATAGGGGTGATCATTACCCTTTTAGTTATCAATTGCCCGATGAAATTTTGGAGGCCTATCCAAATTTAGATATCAATGGTGTAGCGTATAAAAGAAGCATCTTTTATTTAGATCGTCAATCCGCCACGGCTAAATATGTTGATCCTAATTCTGACATATTACTTGATTCTGAAACTGTTCGCATAGAAAATTAAAGACTAATTACTATGTAGTAGTGCATCCGACTTTGAGCAATTCAGAACAAAACAGTTATAATATTGAACACACACGATTAGGTGGTTTTAAAGTATGTAGTTCAACAATTAAATAAACTACTATAATAAAATACCTACTTCTGCGAAAAACTGTAGTGTAGCCAATTCTTTTTATTTTAGTAGCTACGGGAGATTGCAAATCTCTCCCATATGAAAATTAAAACTATATACTTACGTATAGCTGTACATTTCCAGCAATTAGAAAAATGCATCGTCCTGAAATAAGTTAACTAACTTACTATCCTAATAAAAAAACTAGCATTTAGTAATGAAAACATTAGAGGAATATAAAATTTGGTTAAAAAAAATTCAACGTAATAATGAATTAGACCATCTTGAATTTGTTTGGGAACTTATGAGAAGTCCTTTCATTGAATTTCACTATTCTCTAATTATAGATAACGGATTAAATAACGAATTCAGTCGTGATTTAAAATCTAGATTTAATGAACATATAGAAGCAGAAGACTTTCTTATTGGAAAATTAATAAATAATCAAGATATAGAATTTCATTCCGAAATAATTTATTTGTTAGGTAAAATAAACAAAAAGCACAAAGCCAAAATTTTGGAGTATGCAAAAAAATTAGCTGAAGACCAAAATAGTTACACTCGTGAAAAAGCAATTATTGTTTTAGGTTGGATTGGAAAGAGTGCTGAAACTAAAATTTTAGAAAAACATCTACTTGAAGATAAAAATGAAAAATGTAGAGCATGGAGTGCTTCATCTTTTATGCAAATGTGGTTTAATAGAAAAAGCGTAAAAACTAAAGCTTATCGAGCATTTGAAAAAGCCCTACTAAGTGAAACAGACCCTTTTGTTATTTCCGTAATTTTAAATGCAATAAGGACTATAGGAAAAACGAAACTCGGAATTTCTCAAACCTCATTGGATGAATTAAATATTACTCAAATTAATATTGGTAAAGAGAAAGCAATACGGCACATCGAAAAAACACTTAAATCTAAAAAATAACTGCAGGTATTAAAACCTATAAACAATACGAGCTTCGGGCAAAACCGAAAGGTTATTGTGTTTTTATAAGGTCACAAAATCTCAGACTTAGCTTTAATAGAATAAAGAAAACCTGCATCGCCGGCAGACAGGCAAAAGAAAAACTCCAGTTACTATACTCTTGGCGCTTAAACCTAAGCTTACCTCCTAAGGGATCTTAGCTATAACACACATTCTTGTCATTATCTCTTAGAACCACTATAGTATTTAAAATACCTGATTATGTAGCTCTAAAGTGCGTATTTCAACGATTAAATAATCTATACTAAGCAAAATACTCGCACTTCTACAGAAAACCGCAGCGCAACCAATTCTTTTTATGCTACTTTAGTAGCTATGCGAGATTACAAATCACCGCCATATGAAAAATTAAAACTATATACTCACGTATATCCATACGTTCTAAGTAATTAAAAGAGAATCTCCTGCTTAAATATAAAATACCATTCGAGAAAAAAATTTTCATTGAGCAGACGAAACTGAGTTTGCCATATATTTATTCAATTGAATATAAAAAAATTAAAAACACGGCAATTTTTACATTGTCATTTTTAAGTGCAGGAATAATTATTCTCCATTTTGGAAGTGAATTAAATACTCTATTCTTTACCGTTGGAATATTTAGGATATTTATTCTAAACAAGAAAATTATAAAAAATAGACACATAAGAGCGACCCGGGAATTAACGGAAAATGGTGAAATAATATCATTTGGGATTTTTAAGCTTGCAAATAATTGTCTGAGGTTTTCAAATGACTATTCTTGTACTTGGCTTTTTTGGAAAGACTTCAAAAAATATAAAGTTAAGAATGCCAACTTATTGTTAGTTCCAAAATTATTTAAGGAAGATATTTTTGTAATTAGCGAATCTGAAGTGGACAAGAATGATTTTTAAAAAATATTAAACTTTCTTGAAGATAAGATAAATTAACTACTCATCTCTTTGTAAGAAAAACTTGAGAAAAAAATGAAATATTTAACTAAACGCTCACAATAATGGCACATGGAAGTTTGTCGCAATTTAAAGCGACTTTAGCAAGAAAAATTGAACGCGACCAAAAGAGACAATCGAGAGCTGTTAGAAATTCAGACTATAAAGATTCTGATGAAAAACCAGAATATAACTTTCCAGAATTGACAGAAAAAGAATTGGAAAAAGTAAAAAGTGATATTCGTAAAAAATTGAAAGCTGATAGAAAAAAAGAATATATCTATATTTCAATTGCTTTTGTTGTCATTGTTGTTTTAGTTTTAGTGATTATTTAGAGTGAAATTAACTACCTACAACAATGGTAACCGATGCACAAGTCTATAATTCGCAAAATAACGACTACAATAACCGCCTTAAAAAGGCGGTTATTTTTTTTAGCTTAGTAAATGATAAGGTAATTTTAAAGTACTTACATGTGAGCTTATTGAATCGTTACTATACTTATTAATCAATGCATGTAAAACCCTTCTAATACCGAAAATACCCGATTGTTGAGTCTTAATGTATGTAGTTCAACAATTAAATAAACTACTATAATAAAATACCTACTTCTACCAAAAACAGTTGCATAGCCAGCACCTAGTATTCTACGCTAGTAGCTACGAAAGCTTGCAACACTCCTCCCATAAAAAAAATAGTACATACTTAAGTATCGCTATACGTTATAAACCATAGCGAAAAAAAATTCAACCTTCAGGCAACCATCTCAAAAAAATTTACGTCTATCTAATTAGCGGTACAAAACTATATCTGCCCATTACTAAAAAACCAAGACATAAATAAACACTCCTTATGAAATTAAAAAAAATTATTTATCCCCTTATCGCAATCATACTATTATTATCAAGCTGCGCAGGTTCAAATATTGACAAAGTATTAAAGCAAGGGAAGGTACTACAAGAAGATTTCAAAACTACCATACCCTTTACATACGTAAATGGTTGGATTGTTATAGAAGTGGAAATTGAAAATAAAGCGTATAATTTTATTTTAGACACAGGTCATTCAAACTTAATAACCACAGAATTAGCAGCAGAACTCAATAGTAAGGTTCTAGGTACTGAAAAAATGAGCGATGTTAACAATACCCAGAATACAACCAAGTATACGAAAATTGATAATATCAAAATAGGCAATATTGATTTTCAAAATACTATTTCGTCCATAGTTGATCTCAATAGTAATATGAAATCAGTACGTTGTAGTGATATTGACGGACTAATTGGTTCCAATTTAATGAGAAAAGCAGTTTGGGATTTTGATTTTAAAAATCAGTTAATAACAATAGCAAATAGCGAAAAGCAATTAGATATTCCGACTGAAACTATAGATTCTAAACTCTATATTGGAGCGGCAGGAGTACCTGCGGTTACCTTGGAAATTAATGGGGAGAAAGTACTAAATCATACGGTCGATTTTGGAAATGGTGGAGCAAATCTATTGAGAACAAAGATTTTTCAAGAGCAATTAGATGCTAATCTAATAAAAAAGTATGTAAAGGGTAGTCAAAAAGCTTCTGGCGGATTTGGTCTTACTGAAACACAAACGTTTCATCATACAATTATCGAGGAATTAAAAATAGGTAATCATACTGTCAATAATATATTTACTCGGGTACGTAATGGATCTGCCAATAACTTAGGGTTAGCGTTCTTTCAAAACTATAGAGTAATCTTAAACTGGAAAAAGAAAAAAATGAAAATGATAGAAATTACCAAGGCAGGTAATGACGTTTTTAAAACCTATGGATTTTCAACACTTTTTGAAGAAAACGTTCGCGTAAATGCAATTGTTGAGACTTCTAGTGCATCTAAATTTTTAAAGAATGGGGATAAAATATTGCGTATAAATGATACCAATTATGCAAACATTACAGAAAATCAATATTGTGATTTAGCTAATGACGATTTTAATAACCAAACAGGCCCATTATTCATTACAATCTTTAGAGATGGTAAAGAACTTAGGTTTGAATTAATAAAAACAGAATTACTTTAAATAATCTAAAAATAACTCATGCTCTGATTAACCTGCCCAGCATTTATTGTTACCAATAATGTAACCAAGCATCTAAGAATTAATTAAAATTTTAATAGCACCCTACAAATGAAAAACATTTTAACTCTAATTTTTTGTCTTTTTTTGACAATCGGCTCTTCACAAAAATTAAAGACACTAGAACTTCTTCCGCCAGAATCAACAGAACTTAAAGATTTATCATTTCTAAAAGATGAATTAAAGGAAAAACAACTGATAATGCTAGGCGAACAAACGCACATGTATGGAAATATTTTTGAGATGAAAGCAAGAATAGTAGAATATCTTCATCAAGAGCTAGGGTTTACCACCATAGCGATGGAATCTTCTATGTATGACATTTGGAAAATGAATAAAAGTGAATTTAATCCCGATGAATTTAATAACGCTATTTATGGAGTTTGGTCTAGTGCACTTGAGTTTCAGAGATTGGTAAATTACATCGATAAAAATAATTTAAAGGTAATTGGTTTTGATTCTCAAGTAATTAGTCCTTCTCAATTTATAGAAGACTTTTATGAGTATTGCGAAAGTCAACATATACCTTTTAAATTAGATGAGGATGATTTAGGTATTGTAATAGAAGGTATTTTAGAAAATTATACTGTTGAGGAAGATGACATTACATATGAAAATTACGAAAAAGAGCTTACTAGAATTCTAGCGCAAATAGAAAAGTTAAAAGACAACCAAACTAATTACTATTGGAAACAATTTACAAAAAATCTTTTAGCCAGTTCGCAAGACGCATATTATAATAAAGAGCAAATTATGGCAACAGATCTTGGTAACAAAGATCATAATATCCGAGATAAGCAAATGGCCGATAATTTGTTGAGCTATATAAAAAGGAATCCGAATGAAAAAATTATTTGCTGGGCAGATAACATCCATATTATAAATGATAATTCAAGCATAACAAAACCGATTGCAAAAGATTTTATTTCTATGGGTTCCTACATTCATACAGCGTTAAAAGACAAGTCATATAGTTTAGCAACCATACACGCAAATGATTCACTATTTGAATCCAGAATAAAAAAATGGGCATTAACCCCAATAAAAAGCAATTCTTTTGAAAGTGAATTAAGTGGTTTAGGTAAGCCGTATCTATTTATAAGCTCAAACCAAGAGAAAATGCATTCCTTACAGGAAACCAGATTATTAAATTTTATCGATTTCACAACAGCACGGTTAGATCAATTACATGATGGTTATATCTTTTTTCAAAACGCAACCCTACCCAAACGACAAGCCACAACAGATAGCTTAATAGTTTCTGATGAACAAGCAGAATTAGCTAAAAGTATTGCGCAAATTGAAGTAGATGCAAATGTTATACTTAAAGGTCAGGTACTAGACAAGGAAAGCAACGAACCAATACCATTTGCAACCATAATTTTAAAAAAGGAAGAAATTTATCGTGTAGCAGACGAAAATGGATTTTATGAATTACCAGTAAAAAAAACAATGCTACAAAACTCATCGGTTGTTATTTCATCAATGGGTTATGATTCAAATACAATTACCGTAAAAGAATTAAAGGATAAAAGTTATTTAAAACCGAAGTTTGAAGAATTATCTGAAGTTGTCATAACTGGATATTTATTGCCGAAGACCGTATTGAAGAAAGCGGTTTTAAACAAGAAACTAAATCACCCCACAGCACCATTTAATTTTCACAGGTATGGTAATGTTTTAGTAAATAAAAATGACACTACCAAATTGGATTTAGAGTTAATAACTAAAGACTATGATGCTGGTTATTTATCTCCTTTTGTTATATCACAAAGAGTAGAACAAATTAAATGGAATAAAAATAGTACTCCTAAAAAGTATAAATTATCATCTCAATTTTTCTCATATAGACAAAATGCGATTCGTTACTCCAATATTCTAGATAAGCGAAAGTATAAGAAATTTGAACTAAAATTTGTAAAGTCCAATAACAGTAATGACGACGGAGTATATATAATAGCATTCGAAACAGCAAGGAATAAATGGAATTATACGAACCGAGGATATCCTACAAAATATTCTGGAAGAGTTTATATTGATAAAGAAAATTTTGCTATTGTAAAAGTGATTGAAAACTGGGAAACTAGACTAAACAAGGTAGAGATTGAAAAATATTATAAAGGATATGAAAATTATAAAAATATTGTTCAAATGACCATTAAGGAAGAAAATATTTGTGATTATACAGCTATTTTAGATACTGGCAAATTGTATGCTACAAGATATTTTAATAGGTCCTACGAGGAATACACGTATAATCATGGTAAAACTAAAAATAACGTTTATGAACGCGATTCCTATTTGTTTGACTTTGAGTTAAAGAATGTAGAAGAAATTGAATATTATGAAAATAACAATAAAAAAGAAAATTCATTAAATAGGGTTAACTATGATAAAGCTTTTTGGGATTCATTTTACAAGCGCGAAATAAGTAAGCAATTGGAATAAAAACTAAAGGCAACACCCTATATAAAAAATTGCTATTTTTAGGACAACCAATGGCAGTTGCTTTGTTTCTAGCTTCTAATTTTCCTTAGGAAAATCCTCGCACACAAACCCGCAACTATTCTTGTACGTAAACGTTATACTATTAAGTTATGAAAAAAATATTTACCCTGCTTTTAATATGTGCATGCAACATTCATATTGGATTTGCTCAAGCGTCTAAAAGTGACGTAATAAATTTTATTCAAACCGAATTAAATACTGGGGACCATATATTTAAAATGATGACCAACCAGAAAAATCCAAGACAATATGCAGAACCTCTGTTGGTAGATGAAAACGGGAAAATACTGGATTCCAAATTTAATATGGATCAAAAGGAAGACGAACCAATCTTGGAATTCAAGTCCGCAGGTGCTATTAAACTAAAAATTGAGTCCAAAGATTCATTATTCATAATAAGACCAATGGAGAATAGTTACTGCCCATTAATTAAAATAGACTTAAAATCAACAACTGTATTTATCAATGACTATATCTTAAAGGATGTAAAGGAAGTTTCTGTAAAAAATACAACCAATGTATTCGAAAGTGAATGGAATGGGTATCAATGGTGGTCTGATGTTTCAGGTAAATCTTCTAAAGTCAAACCTAAACTTACCATTGGTAGAATTAAAGAAAATAATAAATTATATATTGAAATCTTGTGGGTAGAAAATGACAAAAAAATGCATTACCGACTTTTGGAGTAAAAGAACAGATCTTATAGCACTAGCTATCATACAGATAATATACCGCTTCTCCAAGAAACAATAGTGTAGCCATTACTATTTTTTCTACTTTAGTAACTGCAAGAGATTGCAAAGCTCCCCATTTATTAAAAATAGTTACTTACGTATCTCCGTACGTTAGCTTTAATATTAAAAAAACCTTGCTGACTTCAATGAAATTAACACAAACTATTGGTTCTCAAAAAAAAGAATTTGAGCTAATTAACGATACCGAATTACGGATTAAAGAAAAGTTTTTACTGAGTTCAAAGGAGAGAACTGTTGACATAGAAACCATTGGTCATCAAAAAACAATAGAAACGCATTCTAGAAAAGGATTAAAAATTATTGGCGGTTTTTTCATCCTAATAACAATACTTTGCTTGTACTTATTTCTTTTTCCAGAGAATCCTAACGAGGATTTAGATGGATTTATTTGGGGTGGATTATTTATGATGGTTCTTAGCTTAATTTGTTTTAAAGCCCCAATGGACAATAAATTAACATTGAGCGGTGGATATGTCCACTTAAATTTCTTCTTGGATTCCCCTTCAAAAAAAGAAGTAGAAATATTTGTGGACAATCTGATAAAGATATCAAAAGAAAAAATAAAAGAAAAATATTCAAGAATTGACACGGACATACCTGAAGATACATTTATGAACCAATTAAATTGGTTGCTCATCAATAAATTAATTAGCGAAAGTGAATATTATGAAAAGAAAAACGAATATAAAACATCTAAACTGATGCGATAAATACTAAAGCTAACAACACTTATAAACAATATGGGCTTCGGGCTTACCTTCCTACCGGAAGGCAGGCAGGCAAAATTAAAAGTTTTGGCTAAGTGCTTAATCTAAAGTTCACTACTTTTAATTCCCGTATCAAACATACGAGTCGAGACGTTAACTGAAATTACTAAAAATGTTCGAATTTAAACACAAAATTGAATTTCAAGATTCCTACACTATAGAGTTGTTTGGCCAAGACTATTTTGGTGATAAAAGCACTTTTTGGAATTCTCATCAAACTAGATTAAAAAATGTTTGTGATAAAGTATGTATGACAGGATTTCCAATAAAAATATCCGATTTGCAATTTAATAAACATCAAGTTATCAAAGACAAAAATGAATTTGATATTTGGCTTAATAAGAATCAGCCTTTTGAATGTAAATGTTCAGATAAAAATGATATTAAAAAGAGAATATTCAATTTTAAAGAAAATAAAAGAGTCTTGAATGTATTGAAATTAAACATTGAAAAAGAAATGTATTTCAAAACAGGAAAAGATGCTGGAAGTGGATTTGATTCTGGCAGTCAAACTTTTTTTTACGAATATGGTAAATTACTACCTGAAAAAACAAAAGTGACATTAAGTACTTCTAACCTATTAATAAATTCAGATAGCGGTGAGGTTTTTGCATTTCAATTTGGACAATTTACGTTTCTATTAAAATGTAACTATTTGAATTTAGACTTTGACAAGTCATACACAACATTAAAAGGAAACGCTGTAGATGGAAAAGTTGATTTTACGGAATTAGGAAATGATTGGGCTATAGTAGATGTAAATTTTGAAGGTGATGAACATCAATATTTTTTGGATGCATATAATCTAACATTGAGGAAGAAAAGCAGTTAATACGGCACAAAAAATATAAAAGCAAATATTTATATTTAACTAAGCAATAAACCGAAGCGATAGTCCTTATCACCTGCCCTACGTTTCATGCTCTTAATGAACATTTAGCAAAACCGAGAATGGGATTAGATTCAGTCGAATTAGTTGTGTCAGTAGAAGACAAATTTGGAATTAGAATTCCTGATGATGAATGCGAAAAAATTTTTACTGTTCAAGATTTCGCCGATTCTGTTTTTAAAAGGATTTCAATAAATCCGACCGAAAAGTGTCTAAAGCAACTAATATTTTATCGTATTAGAAAAGCATACCAAACGTTAGATTTTGAGAAAGTAATTATACAACCTGATACTAAAATATCGGAATTATTCACTCAGTTGGAACTAAAAACAAATTGGAAAAAAATAGAAACTGAACTCGGGCTAAAATTACCGGAATTAGTTGCTCTTGATTTTAATCCAAATTTAGATTCTCATGTCAAAATTTTGGGAATTAGAACCATAAAACGAACTTTACCCATATCGAAAGGAACAATTAGACAGTTAATCGATTGGACTATATCATTGAACTTTGATGCTATAATTGACATTCAAAGTATTACCGACAAATATGAAATAGAAAGAATTATTTCGGGAATAATAAGTGAAAATATGGGGATTCCCATAAGCGAAATTGAATTAAAACATTCGATTACAAATGATTTAGGAATTGACTAAGAAAAAACCCGCCTCGCCGGCAGGCAGGCAAAATAAAAAGATTTCGCTATGTGAGTGGCGGAAAGTAAACGCTAGTTTGCTTCCGTGCTGTTCATAACTAAACCGTTACCAGCAAGCTTGAAAACACAATTGCAATGTATAAAACAGTAATATTACTTTTCACAGTATTAAGTCTGACAAAAGTAGTTGGACAAGAGATAAATTTCCCAAAAGATCCACAAGAAGCGATATTTGAGACTTTAGATATTCAAAATTTTTGGAAAGCTTTTGATACTATAGAAAGCTCAGATGAAAACCCTTTCAAGACTTATATCCAAAACGGAACAATTGGACTTCAAGATTTTATTCCCTATAGAATAATTAGCGCAGACTCTTTACTAAATATGGTAAATAAACGCAGACAAGATTATGAAAAAATCAGAGGTATTGCTGTAAAAATTAAAGAAGAAGAAAGAAAGATTAAACCATACTTTTATGCATTGGAATATTGGTATCCAGATGCTGTTTATCCACCAGTTTATTTTGTTATAGGGCGCTTTAATAGTGCAGGAACTAGATCCAAAGACGGTTTACTAATTGGAGCCGAAAAACTTACAACTTTAGACCATCTTCCTGGATTGATAATTCACGAATCCATACATTTCCAACAAAAAAGGCTCAAAGGTGGAGAAACAAATTTACTGCAACTGTCTATCATTGAAGGGGCGGCAGATTTTATCGCAGAACTAGTCACAGGGCAAAAGGGAAATAAAGAAGCAAACAACTACGGAAATGAGCACAATGAAGAGTTATGCAATGAGTTTGTGGAAAAAATGAATGGAAACGATATGCAGGATTGGCTTTATGGAACTAGTAAAAAAGATGATAGACCCAATGATTTGGGATATTGGATAGGCTACGAAATTGTGAAGGCATATTTCAATAAATCAAAAGACAAGAAATTAGCTGTGAATCATATTTTAAATATTGAAGATTATGACCGGTTTTTAAAAGACAGCGGATATTTGGAAGAATATATGAAATAAAGCCAGCAGGTAGCACCTTATATAAAAAATTGCTAGTTTGGTCTAAATTTAAAGGCCGTTGCACGTTTGCTACGTCTGATTTACCTTTGGAAAATTCGCGCACACAAACCCGCAACTATTCTTGTACGTAAACGTCGGCAACAAGTTTAAAAAAATAAAATAAATGAAAAACCTTCTACCTCTGCTTCTAATAATTGCATTACTCATTTCCTGCAAACAAAAAACCAATACGATATCAGAGAAACCAAAAGATTATTCGTCTTTAAAGGACTCGCTAACATCCGATTTGAATATATTAAAAGATAGAAAGAACATTGCCGGATTTTCAACAGCGATAATTAATCAAGACGGAATACTTTACAACAAAGGTTTTGGGTATTCAGAAATTGGAAATCAAAAAGAATATACAGAAAGTACAATTCAGAATATTGCTTCTATTTCAAAGACATTAATTGGCATTTCATTATTCAAAGCCCAAGAAATGGGGAAATTAAATCTTGATGACCCAGTGAACAATTATCTGCCATTCAAAATAGTTAACCCAACTTATCCAAACATTCCTATCACAATTAGGCATTTGGCCACTCATACATCAACCATAATGGACTCGGACAATTTTTGGGAAAACACATACATTCTCAAGAAAACGGACCATTCTAAAAGTGTAAGTGTTTTTGGATATATGAAACCCCCTGATTCTAAAATACCATTAGCAGACTTTCTTAAAAGTTTATTGACTGACAATGGTGAATTATATATTCCCGATAACTTTTCAAAAGAAAAACCCGGTGAAAAATTCAGTTATTCAAATCTTGGTGCCACACTATGTGCGTTGGTTATACAATCTGCAACAAATACATCATACGACAAGTTCACGCAAGAGAATATTTTAAAACCTCTCGAAATGAACAATTCAGGATGGTCAATTAGAGCTGTAGATTCGACAAAAATTTCAAAATTATATGCGAACTATGAAAGTGTATTGGCAGATTATTCTATACTAACATATCCCGACGGTGGACTCTTAACATCAAGTAGTGATTTGAGTAAACTCCTAACCGAATTTATAAAAGGATATGCTGGAAAAGGAACACTATTAAGTAAAGAAAGCTACAAAAAACTGTTTGAAAATCAACTCTCTGAAAGTCAAATGCCTGAAGGTACAGAAGCTAATTTTGGCATATTTTTAGATTTTTCAAAAGGGTTCATGGGAGACAATTTTGAAACAATTGGACATAGTGGAGGTGACCCAGGAGTTGTTACGGGAATGTTTTTCAATCCTAATACTGGACTTGGGCGAATTTTAATATTAAACACGGACTCGGATTTTGATGATAAGGTTATACCTCAATTCAAAGAGATTTGGAGTGCTATGAACACTTACGGGAACAAGCTAAACGGAGAAAAGCCAGTTGCCACCAATGCCCATAGCAAATAGGACAAAAAAGTGTAATTTTAATGGTTTAGTCTTAGTTACTAAGTCCCCCAAATCTGTTGGATTTGGCAATTAAAAAGATAAAACGTTCTTGCGTATATCCGTACGTTGTGGTGCATTCGAAAAAAACATTGTGAATAAATGAAAAACAAAAAAGCCCTTTTAATAATTGATATGCAAAAAGGTTCTTTTACACCTAAAACACCTCGATTTGATGTTGATGGAGTTGTCAAGCGGATGAACGAACTTGCTGAATTATTTCGTAAAGCGGAATCACCTGTAATTTATATCCAGCACGATGGAACTGGGACTGGAGAATTTGAAAAAAACACAATGGAATGGGAATTATTGGACTCTCTAAATGTTAAACCCACAGATATTCTGATAGACAAATATGTAAATGATGTATTTTATAATTCAGAACTTAAATCAAAATTGACGGAACTAAATGTTACCGAATTGTTTATTACAGGATGTGCAACGGATTTTTGTGTGGAGTCTACAATTCAGTCTGCTTTGACAAAAGACTATAATATTACTATCGTTTCTGATGGACACACAACAGGAGAAAGACCACATTTAACGGCTAAAAAAGTGATAGAACATTATAATTGGGTTTGGAAAAATATGATACCGACAAAAGGGAAAATCGATGTGAAGAATCTTGAGGAAATAAAAAGAACGACACCACAACTCTATATATAGCAAATTGGGCGATTAGTCTTTAATCAAAAGGTCATTGTCTATTTGCAAAGTCGCCGAATCTCTTAATGTGGGTTCAAATCAAAAAATAAAACCTGCCTCGCTGGTAGGCAGGCAAAATAAAAACCCCAAGCGCTATACTTGTAGCACTTAAATCTAAGCTTAGCCCTATGGGTTTTTACCCAACAAAACCATTCTCACCATTAGCGAATAAAATCATTAAAATATTGAAAATACCCGCTTATATTGTGCTAAAGTGTGTAATAGAACGATTAAACAACCAATTACAGATAAAATATACCGCTTCTAAGAAAAACGGTACCATAGTCAATTCTTTTACACTACTTTAGTATCTGTAAGAGATTGCAACTTTCCACCCACAAAAAAATAAAAAGACATACTTACGTATACCCGTAGGTTGGCATTCATTAAAAATAAACTATGAAAAAAAAATCAGAAAATGACCTTAATTATATAATTGAAATAATTTTATTTATAATTTTTACAGGTGTTTTATTATTCATATTAGCAAATTCATATATAAAAATTCAACAAGCAGATTTAAATACAGGGTTTCTATTAATGTTTATAAGTATAATACTTAGCATAGTATTTACATTTAGATTTAAAACACATAAAATTTTTAGAATTTTCTTTTGGGGAATGTTTTTTATGCACGTTATTTTTTTTCCTTTAGTTATGGGAGAGAGGTTTTTTAGAAATACAATATCAATGATAATAATATCTTCCACTGAATTAGTTATTATATCAATTTATTTAGGATATTATTTCTTCAAAAGGCAAAAGTTTAAAATTGAACATTAACCATTGAATTACTTTGAGTAATTTGTTAAATTTTGAAAAACAAAAATAACACACAGGGACTTTACGCTAAATATACTAAGAAAAAGGATTTTAGAATATAATATTAGAAAAACTAACAGAGCACTATCTTATTTTTATCCGTTTTCTAAAAAATATATCAAAACTCCTGAACAGGAAACAAAAAAACGAAAGGCAACAAGGTATAAAAAACATACGGCGTTTATAGTAGAAAAAGATAAAACCTACTTGCCATATATTTAACGTTAACTTTTATTTATAAACAAATGAAGCAATATATATATATATATATATATATAATATTAATATTCTTGACATATTCATGCTCATTTAAAAGTGATAAAGTTTTAAATGAACCTACAATACAAAATACCATTAAAGTCTATGACACAATTAAAATCTATGACACTATTAGAAACTATGATACAGTTGTGGATACGATTGAAATTTTTGAAAGAGTTATAGACACAATTAAAATAGCTAAAATTATTAGATTGGATTCTACACATCAAAACAACAACAATAGAATACCAAAAAGATATTACAATCCTAACTCAATTAGTCATGTCAAATTTGAAACTAAATACCAGATTAACGAAACGTCGAATCCCTACTATCTAGAGGAAGATTTTAATAATGATGGTGTTTTAGATATAATAATAACTATCAAAAATATAGAATCTAAAAAAAAGGGGTGGCTTATAATACATGGAAATAGTAATGAAAGTTTTAAGATTTTTGATGGAAAAGGATTAAAAAATCGTGAAGAAATCTGTAGTGATAATTCAGTCAAAAGCTGGAATATTAGTAAATCTAAAATTCATTATCCTGGAGTTGAAGAATATTCTGGTAATGGAGAAAATGGTGAGTTAATAATAGATGTACCGTCAATTTTCATTAAAACTGCATGCGGTTGTGGAATTATATATTGGAATGGTGAAGAGTATGCATATTTTAATCGTTGTGGATAAAACAACAAAAGTTAACAAAGTATAACAGCAATTATGCGGATTCGACTACGTCCGAATCCACTGGTACTTGCTTTAGCCAGTGCCGAACGATATTTACCGCTTGCTTAACCGTAACTGACAGTTATACAAGACCGTTGCCACACATTGCCTACAATAGGTTTAAGCTGCACGGTAAATTGCAAAGTCAGTAGGTTGGCCTAGATCCCTGGCAGGATTATTATTTCCACCGAAAAGAGCGTTAAAAATCAAATGCTGTTTGAGCGATAGCGAGTTCATTTGATTTAGCGAATAAGGATGTGAAATATATCCGAAGGGGCAAGCCTTGATTTTCCCGCCTGCCGGCAGGCAGGTTTGGTTCGTTTTTTTATCAAGAAAAAAATGAACAGGTACCCAGAACTTGTAAAAATAAACTCCAGTCACTACACTCGTAGCGCACAACCCTAAGCTTATCCTCCATGGGTTTTACCTAATATAATCCAAATGATTATCATTATCTCTTAAAAACGTTTTAGTGTTGAAAATACCCGATTACGTAGTGCTAATATGTGCATTTCAACGATTAGACAACCTATGATAAGTAAAATATCCTCATTTCTGCAGAAAACTGCAACAGAACCAATTCTTTTTATGCTATTTTAGTAGCTACGGGAGATTGCTATTCTCCGCCATATGAAAAATTAAAAGTATATACTTGCGTATATCCGTACGTTGTAAAAAATGCTAAACAAGATTATAGAATATTTAAAAAGATAAAAACCTTATGAAATCAGTAAAACCATACCTAGCTATTCTTGGAGGGTTCGCCCTTTCTTATATTCCGAATAATTATATGAGCGAAGAATATGAAAACATTGCTTTTTACATAGTTGTTGCAATAGTAATTATTGGCATTGTATGGAGTATCTCTCAAAAGAAAAAAATAGATGGCTAGTTTTATTCTTAAAATTAGTCCAAAGACAGAATTTAAAATGGTTGCGTGAAAAACTGTTTCACAAGATAGATTTACAAGCTATAACCAGATGAAATTCTCACTCAAACGTAACCGTGACATAGATGGAATTACCAAGCCTTGTGTAGATGGTATTCTAAATTGAACGTAAGTGGTGGGTGAAAATACTATCGGTATGTAAGCAGTATTCTAGAGAAACACTTTTTACAACAAAACCTAAACGTAATGCGGACTTTAGGGCTATAACCAAAGGTCTGTGTATATTTATAATGTCGCTAAATCTTATGGATTTAGCTTTGGACAAGAAAAATAAAACTAAACAATAAGCTTTAGCTTCGTGCGCAGACGGAAACGAAAAGTTTCCGTACTCCCGCACTACGCTTAGCTCAGTCGTTACCACACATTACAAAAAAGAAAAAATGGGAATATTTGACATCTTCAAAAAAGAGAAATCAAACTCAAACTCTACAACTGAAAATGGAATTTTAGGACCGACTTTTCTTGAAGAAAATATTGAACATATTTCTAACCCAAGGGAATTACATTCTCACGAGTGGAGACGTAAACTTAAATCAAAAAATGGTGAAACATTTTTCGAAATTAAGTATTATGGACAACTTCACTCTGACTATAAAAACTTAATCGTAGGAACTGACTTTGCTCCTGCTAAAATTATTGCGGTTAATATAAGTAACAAAAGTGAATACTTATTATTTGACGGATGCAAACACGGATATAATGCTATGTTTTGTGACAAATATTCTGACGAACAAATAAATAATAGAATTCCCGACAAAATATACAATGACGAAAAAGGAAATAGCAAATTCGAATTGATTATTTCAACTTATAACGGAATTGATTATGAAGACGAATATAGAGACGAAGTTGACTCAAATGGAGAAATAGAATTAATTAACGGACAAAAAGTTGACTTTGAAAAAGTAAAACGGAACGGATTTGACACTTTACAAATCTGGACTATTAATAAAAATGGAAATAAAATAGAAATAGTCTCAGAGGAATTAGCTTAAAAACGCGTGGTAACACTATATATAGCAAATTGGGCATTCAGTGGTTTCCGAAAGTTCAGAGCCATTTACAAACACCGCCAAATCTCTTAATTTGGCAATTAAAAAGAAAAAGATAAAACCTACTTGCGTATATCCGTACGTTGTATGTCATTGTGAAAATCAAATTATGGGATTAGATTTAGCTTAGTTTAGCCCCTAATAAGTTCGGAGTGATCTTTTAAATTTCAAACTTAATATATTTGAGATATGAAATACAAGAAATGGACCTTAGATCAGAAGTTAGAAATTCTCTCTATTTCAGAAGAGATCGGCATCATAGAAGCCTGTCGTAAATACGGAGTTAGTACAGGTACTTTTTATAGTTGGAAGACGAAACATGAGAGTCAAGGAGAAGCAGGCTTAAAAGTCATCTATGATACTAAAAGTAAAGAACACAAGCAGGCAGAAGAAGAAAACCGAATACTACGTAAGCTTCTAAGCAATAAGGAAATTGAATTAGAAGTACAACGAGAACTTTTAAAAAAAAAGTTTGGAACGTCCGATCCAAGAAAGATTTAGTGAATGCTGTTTATAGCAAGCATAAAATTAGTAAAACCAACATAATTAATATGGTAGGGATGGTTCATAGTAGCTATTACCGTACTCCCAGTTTTGGTAAAAAGGGTAATACTCCTAGTAAACTCACCTATCATAAATCTAGAGGTTGGGTTAATCAAGACGCTGTTATTGCTTCTATAAAAGAGATTTTAAGTCATGAATTTATAGATTGTGGTTACCGATTAATGACTTCTTACTTAAAAAAAGAAGCATACCTGATTAATCATAAAAAGCTCTACAGAATTATGAAAGAACAGGGAATGCTAAAACTAGAGAATCGGATAAACAGGAGTGGTTCTGGGCGTAAATTTGTAAAATTCAGAAAAGTAAATACCTCAAGACCAATGGAATGTTTAGAGATGGATATAAAGATGGTATGGATTCCTAATGTGGGTAAAAACGCTTATTTATTATCCATCATAGACGTACATACTCGTAGAATATTAAAAGACTATTTTTCTTTTTCTATTAAACAGGATAAGGTGATAGCGTTTTTATCAGAGTTGTTTGCAGAATACCAATACCCTGATAACGTTGTTATTAGAAGTGACAACGGTAGTCAGTTTATTGCAAATAATGTACGTGAATACCTTGGACTAATTGGGGTTCAGCAAGAATTTACACATATAGCCACACCAGAAGAAAATGCGCATATAGAAGCCTATCATGGAATACTAAAAAAAGAAATTTTTAAAAGAGTGGATTACACATGTTTTGGGCAAATTGAACAAATCTTAAAAAGGTATGTGACTTTTTACAACAATACTAGGTTACATGGGCTCTTAGGGCGTATTACACCAATGGAAAAATGGAACGCTGATAAACACCTAATTCTAATGAAAAAAATAACAGCTTAAGCTATAATCGAAATTTAAAAGATTACTCTTGTTTTATAGGGGTCAAAACATAGCTTTATTAGCAGTACCGGAAGAAGTTGAAAATATTCTAAAAAAAGCTGAACGTAAATTAGATTCGGAGTATTCAGATATAATTTTTCATCTTCCAAGAGCTTTTCAAGATGATTTTCAGGATTTTGGACATTCTGACTGGATTGAATTTAAAAATGACGCTCAAGATTTAGTTAAAAATTACCCTGAAGGAAAATTTGACTCTAAGTTCTATATTGATACAAATAGAACGTATGGAGTTCTTGATTATTTAATTGCTCAAAGAGAAAATGTAGATATTAATGATTCGAATTCCTTTTTTTATGATGGGATTAAATTTGAAAATTGCAAATCTGGTCAAGGGTTTAGTTTAATATATTGGGATTTAAATATTCTACAAAAGAAAAAGAAAATTTTAGATTCTTTATCATTTGAAAAACTCTATACATTCTATGATTTTAGAAAAATGATTGATGAAGGAGTCTATAAAATTGAACAAGTGAATGAAAATATTGAAGAATTACAAAATGTATTTATTGAAGTTAAAAAGTTTTTAAAATATGCAATTGAATTAAAAGGTTATGTGCTTGTACTGAAAAATTAAAACGCCATACAACACTATATATAGCAAATTGGGCGATTATTGCTTAATCCAAAGGTTGTTGTTTATTTGCAAAGTCGCCAAATCTTTTGATTTGGTATTAAAAGAGAAAAATTAAAACAAAATACAAAAGATTTGGCTTGTGGCTAGCTCGAAAATAATCACTTGTTTTCTGCCCAACATGCCATATATTAAACGTTACCTACAATATGAAAAAATTAATATCAATAGAAGAAAGAGAATCTAAACTTATAGAGTTTGGAGCGCCTAAAAAATTTATTCAAAGCATAGGAAATATCCCTGAAATAAAATTTCGAGTTGAAAATGTAGATGCTGCTTATTTTTATTTTCCAAAAATCACTAATTATAAAATATTGAGTGGACTTAATATAATTCCAATATACGATGAAGGAAATTCTTTTCGTGTGTTTGGATATAATGACTCAATCCAAAAGATATTTCACTTTGAATTGGAAAATGACGAAATATATACTGACTATGAAACAAATTGGGAATTACTTCTATTTGATATTATGTTTCAATACTATGAAGATGATATTGATGAAATACTTAACATAGAAACATTTAAAAAAGTTGGAAACAAACTAGGATTTGATAAATCTGAACCTCTTTATAAATTGCTTGACATTTCTTTAAACGAATACAATCAAAAATATAGAGAAATAAAAGTATGGAAAAAAGAAATAATCGAGAAACTAGAAATACAGTAGGTAATCGAGTAGACGGCTCCGCCCTTAATTAGAAACGGAGTGCGCCTCTCACACCACCGTACATACGGGTCTCGTATACGGCGGTTAGTAACCCATCTTTCCAATTGCTCTTTACACCAATCAAAACTATTTCTTACTTTATCAAATGACCACAAATTTTCTAGGGAATCGGTCACCCAATAACGAAAATTAATGCTCCATCTGGCATTTCAGAAAGGATTACTTTCAGACCTTCCTCACTTGTGAGACCTATGCAGATATGCTGCAACTCGTTTCTCGTGAGTACTATGACCTCTGCTGACTTCTCTACTATACCAACTCGTGGTTATAGAGATCTCCCCAGGTAAGAACATCTTCTTTCTCTCAATAACTGCCGTATCTACATAATTATCTTTTTGGTATTCTTTAGGGCGTTACAATGATGTGGTTGCTTACCCAGATAATTATGCCTCCTATCTCCCAGCCACATCACCGCTTTATTTGTTCAAATGTCTACCAGACATTTGGTTTTACTACGTAAAACAGCACAAAAAAGTGTTCGTCAGTACCGAGTTTTGTAGTCCTGCTTTCTTCAGTCCTAGTCTCACAACTAGCAACCTTGCAGCTTACTAATGGTTCAAGACGTTACTCTTGCACATAAGGGACTTGCACCCTCTAGATTAATTATTTACCTTTCAGTAAATCAAAAGATGCCCATGCTGGGCACACACAAAATGTAAACGGCATTAAAACGACCGTTTATACTAAACGTTGCCACACATTGCCTACAATAGATTTAAGCTGCACGGTAAATAGCAACGTCAGTAGGTTGGCCTAGATCCCTGGCAGGATTATTATTTCCACCGTAAAGAGCGTTAAAAATCAAAGGCTGTTTGAGCGATAGCGAGTTCATTTGATGTAGCGAATAAGAATGTGAAATATATCCGAAGGGGCAAGCCTTGATTTTCCCGCCTGCCGGCAGGCAGGTTTGGTTCGTTTTTTTATCAAGAAAAAAATGAACAGGTATTCAAAACTTATAAAAATAAACTCCAAGCCCTACACGCTCACCGCTCAACTCTAGGCTTAGCTCCTATAGCTTCTCACCTAATAACCCACATACGTATCATTATCTCCTAAAACCGCTCTGGCATTGAAAATACCGGATTATCTAGCGGCAAATTGAGTCTTTTAACGATTAAACAGACTTCTGAAAAAAATTCCGCTTTTACAAAAAACAGTTGCATAGCCAATTATTTTTATTTTACTTTAGTAACCGCAGGAGATTGCGACGCTTTCCCCCACAATTATGAACTGAAAACTTGCGTATTACCATACGTTAGCTTTAATATGAAGAAACACTTAATTTAAATGAAACTAAAACAGACTATTGGTTCTCAAAAAAAAGAGTTTGAACTAATTAACGAAACTGAACTGGTCATTAAAGAGAAATACCTATTAAGCACGAAGGAGCGGACCGTTGACATAGAATATATTGGCCATCAGAAAACAATAAAAACACATTCTAGAAAATCAGTAAATATTATTGGTTATTTTTTTATAATAATCGCAACAGTATGTTGGATTACGCCTTTTTTTACTGAAAACCAGAGCGAGAAACTTGACGTATTGATTTGGGGCGGTTTATTCATGACTGTTCTAGCTTTTACTTGTTTTAAAGCGCCAATGGACAATACCCTAACTTTAAGTGGTGGTCATATCAACCTAATTTTTTTTCTGGATTCACCCTCGAAAGAAGAAGTAGAAACTTTTGTTGCAAAACTGATATACCTATCGAAAGAAAAAATAAAGGAAAAATATTCAAGAATTGATTCCGACCTACCAGAGGAAACGTTTATGAACCAAATGAATTGGTTGCTCAATAACAAATTCATCAGTGAAAATGAATATCAGGAAAAGAAGAATGAATACAAAATTGGTAAATTGACCAAATAAATACTAAAGCTAAAAATGGCTATAGCCTTTACGTTAGCAACAATTAAAAAAATGATGCCGAAACACTTAATTGCAGGATTCATATTTGGAATAACAATGTCATTGCTATCGTGGATAGTAGGAATGATAATTAACGCTATTCTTTCTAAAACTGAATATTATCAAAAATTATCCAATTTTAATTTTATAAACAGTGAAATTATAAATAAAAATATCGGAATTAAATACTTCAAGTGGATTGTGAAAAATACTTTCTTCAAATTCTTTAATCAAAAAATAAAGGTGGAAAATAAAAAAACAGATTTAACCGAAATACGACACGAAATGACCCTATCAGAAATAAGTCACTTAATTGGGTTTATTTTTGTGGCAATAGTTGCAGTATATTTAAGTTTTGCTAAAAGCTCAATAGTCGGAATATCAATGATGATTCCGAATACTTTAATGAATTTATATCCTTCCTTATTACAACAAGAAAATAAAAGACGAATTGACAAGTTAATTAGCAGACGAATGAGAACTGTAGTTCAACACAGTGTATAAAACGTAATTAATTAATGCTAAATTGAAAGGTTATCGCTCATCTACAAAATTGGCAAAATTTCTAAATTTGGCTTTTATAAAAATAAAGATGAAAAAAACCTACTTGTGTATATCCTAGTTTAGCCCCTAATAAGTTCGCAGTGATCTTTTAAAACTTTTCTGGCATTGAAATACCCAACTTATTTAGTCCTGCAGCGTGTATTTCATTGTCTAAATAACCAATTATATATAATATGTACCGCTTCTTCGAAAAACAGTTGCAAAGCCAATTCTTTTTATTTTACTTTAGTACTTGCAAGCGATTGCAAAGCTCCCCCACTTTTTTAAAAAATAATATTCTCACATATATTTATACGTTTCCAACAAACTGAAAACGAACAGATGAAAAATAAAACGACCGAACAATTAAAATCGAACCTAAATACGATTAAAGGAATTACGATCACACTTATTTTTGCGATAACCCTTTTAATTGGAGTTACAGTTTATGGATTATTAACGAAAGAAGATAAATCTACATTTATTTCTTTACTTACAGTTGGAATCTCTTGTTGTGCAATTCTTCTGTTACACTATATTAATATGAAGAAAATTAAATCGGAACTGAATTTGAGAAAATTAAAGAATTAAATTTAAAAAATGAACTTTAAAACAACATTTCACTATATAAGTTATTTGCAATATCCGCTAATGCTAATTGGTTTTTATTTTGCGTTAAGTCCATATCTGATTGGAATGGAAAAATTAAGAGAAAACCCTGATGTAATTTTTGAAAACCTAAATAATTTACTAATATTTATGGGACTTGGAGTAAGTTTTTCCTCTTTGCAAGATACTACTAAAACACAAAATAATTTTTCAAAAAAAATATGGGAGAGCCCAAAAAAAGGAAAAATTACTATCATAACAATGTCCGTAACTATATTGCTATTTCTCATCTTGGGATTGATTGGTTTCTTAAATGCTAATAATGGAATTTTAAAAAATTTAGCGGTAGGACTTATCGTATTAAGTTTAGGGATGTTTGGTTTTTTAAAAGCTGCAATCGAAATGTTTGAGAACCATAGAAAAGATAAAAACCCAGATTAATTTCTAGAATTAATAATGTTGAATAGAAAAGCCAGTTGCCAAAAAAGAACTGAGCTAAAAAACAAACAAACTCTTCCTTAATCTAAGACAAGACTACTCTACGCTCATAGACTCTAAATTCAGATTCTTGAGCTTTTTTTATGCAATGAATCTGCTATTTATCCAGGCCCTATACGCTCACCGCTCAACCCTAAACTTAGCTTCTATATATTCTTAATAATAATCTACATACGTATCATTATACATTAACTTATACCCAGCTGTACGTTCCCACACATTCCCTACAATAGGTTTAAGCTGCACAGTAAATTGCAAAGTCAGTAGGTTGGCCTAGATTCCTGGCAGGATTGTTATTTCCACCGAAAAGAGCGTTAAAAATCAAATGCTGTTTGAGCGATAGCGAGTTCATTTGATTTAGCGAATAAGGATATGAAATATATCCGAAGGGGCAAGCCTTGATTTTCCCGCCTGCCGGCAGGCAGGTTTGGTTCGTTTTTTTATCAAGAAAAAAATGAACAGGTACCCAAAACTTATAAAAATAAACTCCAGTTACTACACGCATAGCGCTCCACCCTAAGTTTAGCTCTTATAAATTCTTACCTATTACACCAAGATACTTACCATTGTCTCTTAAAAACGTTCTAATATTGAAAATACCCGATTATGTAGTCCTAAAAAGTGTATTTTAATGATTAAACAACGAATTATATATAATATTTACCGCTTTTACTAAAAACTGTAGTGTAGCCAATTCTTTTTATTTTACTTTAGTAGCTACAAGTGATTGCAACGCTCCCCAACTTTTAAAAAAAAATTATATACTTACGTATATTGATACGTTGGCATTCATGGTGAAAAAAGAAAAACTTAAACTAATCAAATATGGAAAAAGAAAAACCAAAAAAAAGTAAAGGAAATTTCTATACTGGTCTCATTGTTGGCTTTATTTTATGGGCTGTGATTAGAGAATTTTTATGGCCAATGATTTCTAATTAATTACTCAATCAAAGTGAACAACTAAAATGAATGAAGAAATACATTATAAACAATGTAAGAAATGCGGAACAGAATTGACCGATGCCTTTTGCTGTAGATGTGGAAGCCCTAAGACTTTACCAAAAATTAATGGAAAATATGTTATTTCAGAAGTAGTTAGTGTGTTAAACTTTGATAAAGGAATTTTCTATACGGTAAAAGAACTACTTATAAGACCAGGAGAAAACGTTCATAAATTTATTCATAGCGATAGGAAAAGACTTGTAAAACCTATTATATTTCTAATAGTTTGCTCGTTTATTTACAGTTTAACACAACAACTTCTAAAATTTGAGGATGGTTATGTTAATGCTAGTGGTTTTGGAGATTCAGCAATTACAAATGTTTACGAATGGATAAAAAAAAACTACGGCTATGCAAATATTCTAATGTCAATTTTCATCGCGTTTTGGATTAAACTTTTTTTTAAAAAATATAATTACAATTTTTTCGAAATTATAATCCTATTGAGTTTTGTAATGGGTATAGGAATGTTGATTTATACAGCATTTGGCATGATTGAAAGTATTATTAAAATAAGAATATTACAGTTTGGTGCGATTTTAGGGTTTATATATACTTCTTGGGCAATAGGACAGTTTTTTGACAAAAAGAAAAAAATGAATTATTTGAAAGGCATAGTAGCCTATATTTTAGGAATGATTACATTTTATTTTCTTGTGGTAATGTTAGGGATAGGTATTGATGTACTAATGAAATTCCAATAGACAACGAATGGCATCAAAGAACTGATCTAAAAAACAAACAAACTCTTCCTTAATCTGAGGCAATACTACTCTAGGCTCATAGATTCTAAAATCAGGATCTCTGAGCTTTTTTTATTCAATTTATTTCCTACTTATCTAGTTACTACACTCACAGCGCTCCACCCTAAGCTTAGCTCCTACAGGATCTTACCTAATAATCCAAATGATTATCTTTGTCTCTTAAAACCTTTCTAATACTGAAAATACCCGATTATTAAGATTTAAAGAGTGTATTTTAAACAACTAATTATATATATTATTTACCGCTTTTACTAAAAACTGTAGTGTAGCCAATTCTTTTTATTTTACTATAGTAGCTAACAGAGATTGCAAAGTCAGTAGGTTGGCCTAGATCCCTGGCAGGATTATTATTTCCAACGTAAAGAGCGTTAAAAATCAAATGCTGTTTGAGCGATAGCGAGTTCATTTGATTTAGCGAATAAGGATGTGAAATATATCCGAAGGGGCAAGCCTTGATTTTCCCGCCTGCCGGCAGGCAGGTTTGGTTCGTTTTTTTATCAAGAAAAAAATGAACATGTACCCAAAACTTATAAAAATAAACTCCAGTTACTACACTCCCTGCGCTCAACCCTAAGCTTACCTCCTACGGGTTCTTACCATTTAGCTCACATACTTGTCTTTATCTCTTAAAACTGTTTTAGTATTGAAAATACCCTGTTATTTTCCCTTAAATCATGCATTTCAACGATTAATAGGAACACTTTAAAGAAAACTCTGTTACCTCTGTGGAAAACCGCAAGTATACCATTTGCACTCCTATTACCTTCGATTTAACGAAAATTTTCAAAATAAAAAGAGGAAAACATGTGGTATAAAATTATGGAAGTAACGGAATGGTTTGGTGAAATGTCCGAGCGATACCGACTAGTTAAAGATTTTAATCGAGCTGCAAAAAATTCATTTATAGTAGGGGTTGCTCCAACACTGCTAGAAGCAAAAATAACTAAAGGAGATAGCAATTATCGCCATGCATTTTCAAAGTGGATGGGCGGGGGTTTTAGAATTAAAGCTCTTTCTGGACGTGCTTTAGAAAAAAATGAACTTGTAGAAATAGGTCGCGTGGTATTAGATAATGAAATTCTTACTAGAAAAATGATTTCACTTGGTTGGGACACTTTAGAAGTCCATGCAAATGAAGGATACAATGGAGCAAAGTGGGCACTAAAAGACCACGCCAAAATAGGAGGCTTTATAAATTAATAAACATGAAAAATATTCTATTACAAGGTGCTAAAGATAGTATTACAGTTACCGAACTAACTAATCAAGATACATATTCACTTTCAATTTGGTTTTGGATTGCAACTGTAGAGTTAGTAATCATCACTTATCTACTCCTAAGATCAAATAAGAAAAAAAATGAATTACAATTTGCCAATTTATCGAAGGATAAAGTAAGAAATGCTAAAAATTCAAATATAGATATGGATAATCTAATGAATAGCATAAATGGTTCAAAGGATTTGTACAAAGAATTAAGCAGAGCATGCCACCCAGATCGTTTCATAAACACAGACAAGCAAAAAATGGCTGAAGATCTTTTTCAAGAAATTTCTAAGAACAGGAGAGACTATGAAAAATTAAACGCTTTAAAACAAATAGCAATAACTAATCTAAATATCAACTTTAAATAAATAAAATATGGACGATGGAGCAGTAGTAATTATCCAACTAGTATTAAGAATTGTAGGCCTTTTTGTTTGCGTAAATAAAGCAGGAGAACTAAATAGAAGTACCGGAGGGTGGGGCTTTTTTGGCTTTGTATCTCCAATTTTAGCAATGATTTGGATTCATTTTATGAAGCCAATAATTAAATGGGATGAAAATGTTAACATAAATAAACCATAAAAAATGAACCTCAGCCCTTACCATAACTAAAATACAATAAAAGCTAAACATTTATAACAGATCATATTAATCAAACACACACTATTATGACCAAAACCAAACTTATACCATTAGTACTACTAGCGGTAACTTTTACAAGTTGCTCCTCTACAAAAAATTTAAAATTCTCACAGAAAGCAGATGATATTGTAACTACAACATCATTAAAAGAATTTCTAGATTCCAACAAAAAACCGAAGGTAGTATTACGAATTAATGAAGGCTCTGTTAGTGCAAACGTTACCGAAGACCAAAACAATGATTATTTGTACAATGCCATTGAAAACCAATTATTAGCTAGTGGTTTTATCGTTAGAGACCGCCAACTTTTTAATCAAATTATTGGGAACAAAGAAAATAATATTGATTATCAAAAGCTTAAAGAAAAATCTGATACCGATCTAATTCTAGAACTCACAAAGCTAAACCCACAAGTTACTTATGAAACTAACAAGTATTATGATAAAAATGACCGTGAACGTATTGAAAGTTTCTACACCTATAAAAGGTATGGCGCCGCGGTTGAGTTTAAAGTAGTACTTATTAAAAGCAATGAATTTGCCGGTGTATATAAGTTTAACTACACTCCTTGTTCTCAAGGCAAAGGCTGCTCTATCTCAAAATCTACTAGTCAATTGCGCAAGGAACGCAGTAAGCAAGAACGGTATAAGACTGAAGCGTATGAAGGCGTAGAACGCGATGAACTAGAAGTTTTTATAAAAGATGCGACTCAAAAACTAGTGAATGAAATGATGAAGTAGAATTGCCCAGAATTGCAGAAGATAAACTACAAGATTATATTATTCTAAACAGTGTAGTTCAACGATTAAATAAACTATTATAAAGAAAATATCCCGTTTCTGCGGAAAACCGCAGAATAGGTGTTTTTATTAAATCTACATTAGTATCTGTAAGAAATTACAACTCTCCCCCACACAGCAAAAATTAATAAATACATACTTGCGTATATAAATACGTTAGCAAACTTTTAAAAAAACACTAACCAAAACAAACCAACTATGAACGCTTTTTTTGGCTTTTTAGCTCTTGCACTTTTCATTGCTTTAATCGTAGGACTTATTAAACCCTCAATAATTTTAAGATGGTCAAAAAAACCAACAAGACTTAAAGTTTTCGGATTTTGCATTATCGGATTTATTGGCATGGTAATTATTTCAATCGTGACAACAGATAAAGATGAAATGGCTATATCCAATATCGAATCTGCAAATAAATATATTGAGAAGGGGAAATATGAAAATGCAATGACATATCTTAAAAAGGTAAAAGAAGACAATTCTCTGTATCAAGAAGCTCAACAAATTATTAAAAAAACGGATAGTTTAATCAAACTAACTGAAGAAGAAAAATTGTTGGCCAAAAATGCGGAAATAGCAAAAACAAAGGAGGAAGAAAAAATAAAGCAAAAAGAGCAACTTAACCGTGAATTAAAATCTATTGCGGATGGTATTGACTTTTCAAGTTACAGAGAAAATGTCGAATCTCTTCAAATAGAATTAATATTATTTACTTCCTGGGCAAAAACAATCGCAGACGGAGAAAATTCAGATGACACAGGAATTAAAAATCTTGCCACCCAATTAAAATCTAAAGTTGTAAAATTACAAGTGCGAGAATTTCCGATCTTAAGAAAAGAATATACAAAAATAGTTGCCAAAAAAATATGGGAAAATGATATTGACGTAACTTCAAGCAGTAGAGGGAATCGATATATAAATTTTTCGGGAGGAGTTTTCGCAGCGAACAAGAATAAACAGGAATTTCAAGAACAGGTAAATGAAGTTTTGAAAATGTTTAGATTTAACCAATCGCGCTACAGATGGTATAAAGGAGCTGATAAATATACGTATTATACAATATACGAGGGTAAAGACTCCGATTTAATGTCGTTTGACAAATAAAGATGAATAAATAACTGTGCTTAACCATGTATAAAAAAAATAGACGATTCAGTGCTAAAATATAAGCCATTAGTTAGGATTAACCTTTGTGCTTTACTGAAAGTTTAGTGCTTCGAAATCTCCTACTTGTTAAATACTTACCATTAGCAGCAATTTGAAAAAGTCAGAAAACACATTATAAAAAGTAAATTATGAATAAAACCCTGTGGATTTTACCTGTTCTAATTTTATTAAGTTGTAAAGAAAATAAAGAATCAATTACAAAAACTAAAACTGAAATTATAAAGGATACAATACTAGAAAAACCTATGAAAGCTAAACCGAAGTACAAAATAGATTTCGACGCTACAAAAATATTAAACTTCACGGTTGAGAATACTGAATTTTCCAGCCTAAAAGCTTTGACACAAAAATTATCTGACTATTCTACTCAAGAACTAGAAGACTTACCAAACTTCATCAGATTGACAATGTCTATTGTCGTACCATTCGATATTTCGAAAAAGAATCTTGAAAATACTCTTAAATCCATCGTTCATGAGGAAACAGAAAAAAATAATGACATTGATGAAATTCTAATATTTGCTTATGATGATAAAAAGGACATCGGAACTGGTTATACATTCGGGAAATTACTATGGGCGCCCAATGCTAAAATAGGAAATGTAACACCTGAAATAGCCCTAAAAAATGTTCGAACGAATTATCGATTTGATATAATCATCAAAGAAAAAGTTGGTAATATTAAAAAAGAGGATTTGCCCACAAAAAGAGAATTAGAAATTTACAACGAAATGATGGATGAAAAGTATATTGGAATGGACGATGATGTAATCCGAGATATTGTAATGAAAAAATTCAAAATTAAAACTGAGAAAGAATACGAAAATATTTATTTAAAAGTTGGTGTTTATAAAATTTTTTAACGCTAGTCTAAAAAAAAATTTACAAAAAAATGTAGATTTTAAAATTAAATAAGGATTATTGCTTGTTCTATTATATCTAAATTTCCTTTTGGGTATTCCTTGCACATAAACACCTAACTTTCTAGACACGTAAAGGTTGCAAAACAAATAAAATCATGATGATATCTTCCGAGGAATTAAGAAAGCACGCTAAATTATTTTTTCTAGAGTTTAAAGACCCTAGATTTAATTTATCAATAATAGAATCCAAAGCTCTTTCATATGTAAAAAAGAACGACAACTTCAAATACAAAGATGTCGTTAATTCAAGCATACTTATTGACTTATTGAGCGATGATTATGGGTACATAGAAAAAGATAAAAATAATGTGCATTACGTATTTACTCAAAAAGGGCTTGATTATCTAAAATAATGAATTAAGAAACCTTTTAAAATAGTACTCTAAAACTAGTCTTGATTTAATTTCTAATTATCTATTTTTTAAGTGGATTATGAAGTCGTTAAGTCTTTAATATCTATCTTCAAAGTAAAAAATCACCTTTCAGTAGGTTGGCAGAAAATGAGCTAGGCCTAATCGTTAGTGACAATTCAAAAAAAATGACCAAACTACTACTCTTATCTTTTTTAGCCTTATCCATTGGTATTTCTCAAACAATTATGGGGCAAGAAATAGATTCCACCGCTTTAAAGCAACTAGAATTTATTAAAAAAGTAACCTATGGTATGGGGCATGATCTCTTTAAAACAAGAGAACTTTCCTATAAAATAAAAGAGGACTACATGGCTCCTTGGGATAAGTTATCCAATAGCAGCATGGAAAATTTGGCTACGGGTTTAGATACTATAATTTCTAATGGGTCTATTGTTGTAGAGAAAGGTCATTTTGAGGAAATTAATGTGGTCTTTAGCTCTAAAGTAGAAGGTATCGAAAATCTTGACGACATCTTTACCATAGAATTAATGGACTATACCTTATTCGATGCAAATAAAAACCCGATACGTCTAAAGGAAAGCGCACGAACTAATTTTGGTGCTATATCTAATTCAGGAATCAAAAATGGTCAACAGTTTTTATACAACTACAGAACCATTAGAAGCGCTTTCGAGATAGAATCAAAAAAAGATACTCTTGGTATTTCAGGAACCATACAATTAAGGGCAAGCTTTCTTTCTGGGTATGACAAAGTAGTAATCACCCCAAAAGATATTGGCAAAAAATTTACTATAGGTCTTAAAAAATATGAGGTTCTAAATGTTTTCAACAATATTATAATCTTAAAACCTGATTCGGAAAATGAAAATCTTGATCGCAATTTTAAGATTGTAAACCTCAATGCTAAGGGTGATGAAATTGGACAAATAGCCTATTTTGATCTGCTGAAAATGAATGAAGGAAAAGATAAGCCTATTGAAATGATTGGCGTAGGAACACAAACCATTTCAGAAAAAATTTACAAGATATTTTCTGAAAATCCGACTATTTCAAAAGAGGAATTTGATAGTATCATTGACCCGATTGCAAAAAAAATATTTAGTGCTAAAGATATTAGAGCCGAAAGAGAAAAGCAATTTGGCGAAACATATATTGCGATAACAAATGCCGGACCTGTAGAAAACTGTTATCTCTATCTTGAAAAAAGGGAACTTAAAAGAGCGTTCGAAAAAGAATTCTAATACACATGATCTTTACCTAATACGGACCTAAAGGCTTAAAAAGTATGGTCTGCATATACCCAATTGGGTACAAGCAGATTTATCATAGGGCTTTAGAGAAGCTCCCATTTTTTTTTAATAGAACTTATAGTGGCAAACAATTACAAGTAAAAGACTCCGTTTTAAAATCATGAAACCCCATAAAATAGCCCTTTTAGATAACTACCAGCTCTATCAATTGCTACAAAACCAAGCCATTGATACCCGTACCCTAGCAGCACTCAAAAAAGAATATGCTTCGCGTAAATTATCGGGATATGAACAAGAGCGATTGGCACAAAAATATGCCGCTGTCCATACGGATGTTAATACGGCTTTAGAAAAAAAACCTTGGAGCCCTATTTTAACAGGCTTTGCCTATAACAAGCATTTTAGGTACATCGCCTTCTTAAAAGTGCATGGACGTAAACAAGAAGCTAAGCAACACCTACTAGAACTCTATCTAGGTCTTGCGCTCTACTTTTTAGGGTTTATTGCTTTCCTGTTACTCTTCCGCACGCTATAAAAGCAGAAAACTGTATCTTATGATGCGCTAAAGGACACCAAATTTTAACCCACATTATATGAATAACCTGTACCTACTACTCTTTGTTTTTATTTTATGTGCTCCTTTTAAGCTACGGTCTCAACACCAACCCAAAGACAATCCCATCTATACCGTTGCTGCTAAAAATGGCCTTACGGTTAGGAGTGAAGCTTCTATTCGTGGTGAAAAATTAGGAAAATTCCCTCCTGGAGAATATGTAGAATTGCTAGAAGATACGGGTACCTATTTGTCGCTTACAGATCATGGCGTAGCCGTAAACGGAAACTGGTTTAAAGTAAAAACGATGCGTAATGCTTGGGACAACAAACCCATCTTAACCGGTTATGTCTTTAGTGGGTATTTATTAAAAAATGAACACAAACCGTACAACCCTTCTGATGCGCTTACCACGGAAAAAACCACCTTAAAATTTGACAGTTTTGATCTTAGCTTTTATTTTTATGAAACGGAGAAGGGCTCTGAAACTTCTACTACCATAAAGAAAGATACCCTGTTTATGTATGAAGCGGTATTTAATGATTTAGGAGACCGGTTACTTTATATTGAACCGAAGGTAAACACCACTAAAATTGAATTGTTCTATACGTTTAAAGAATCGGTTTGGGAATATAATTTTGATGCATCAAAATCAAAAGAAAAATATGCTTGGGAGGGGTATGGCCCTTTTAAAGAACTACCACTCACAAGAAATATGGCCTTATTTCCTCAAATAGGGTATGATGAAGTTGAAACCTCTAGGCAGGTAAATTTAAAATTAAATGATACGCTGGTGCATTACCCAGGAGAAATGGGAGGCACTACAGCGACGATGAGCTACCAAGGAAGACCTTTAGTGCATTTTATTGCTGATGCTCTTTTAAAGATAGTATTACACCATAGCAATGGTACTACAGAAATTAAATACGTAAATATTACCTTGTCTTACGGTTGCTAAACCATTTACAAGAACAAGACATCGTTTTAAAGTCATGGATACCCCTAAAATTAATCGCTTAGACAACTACCATCTGTATCAATTACTACAAAACACTTTAATTGATGCCACTACCCTAGCGGCGCTAAAAAAAGAATATGTTTTGAATTTAAATTCTTGATTATTTTTTAAGACACTTTAACCTTGTTGTTGGTTACTAACGTTTCAGCGTCTATTTTTTGTAAGTATAAATGCTATTAAAACACCTGATATAGCACCAAAAAGATGACCTTCCCATGATATGTAACTTTCTAAAGATGGAAATATTCCCCAAATTAAACCCCAATAAACTAACGTAACAGCAATAGAGACGAGGATAGGTATGAATTTTTTTTCTAAAAAACCATTTACAATTAAAAATGCTACAAGACCATATATGAGGCCACTAGCCCCAATATGATTTCCGTTTCTTGCAAATATCCAAACAAGTATTCCGCCAACTATAATTGTAAATAAAACTACAGATGTTGCTTTTTTAGGGTAAAAATAATTTAGGGTTGTAAGTAATATAATTAGGGGTGCTGTATTTGAAATTAAATGCGAAATACCACCATGTAAAAAAGGCGATGTAATAATACCAATAAGTCCATTTACAGTACGGGGGACGATACCAAAATTAGCAATGGGTGTAAAAAGACTAATCCCATAAACGATGTAAATAAATAGAACAAATATGATACTGTTTTTAATCGGAATCATATATCAATACTTTTCCCGCAATGTGGGCAGTTACACTCTTTGCTTTTCTTTTTAGTTTGAATTCTGCTAATAAAGGCAGAACTAATGATACCTGTAGGAAGCGCAACAAAACCAATACCTATTAAGGCAATAACACCACTTAGTAATTTACCCAAACCTGTAACTGGGTAAACGTCTCCATAACCAACCGTAGTTAATGTAGCTATTGACCACCAAAAGGCATCTCCAATATTTGAAAATTGCTCTGGTTGATCATCATGCTCTATATAAAACATTAATGTAGATGATAAAATCATCAACACAAAAGTTACAAAAATTGTAATGGTTAGTTCGGCTTTTGTTTCTTTAAAAATGTATTGGATAGTTTTTAAAGAACTTGAATACCTGCCAAGTTTGAAAATTCTAAGTAATCTAAATAAACGAAGAATTCTAATAACCCTTAAATCAAAAGGAAAAATAAAGGGCAAGTAAAAAGGGAGAATAGCCAGTAAATCAATAATTCCGCTGGTAGAAAAGGCAAAATTAAGCCGTTCTCTTTTATCTTCTTTTGTTTTGTCAGAAACCCAAATTCGTATAAAATATTCAAGAGTAAAAACAATAACAGAAAACAGTTCAAAAAAATAAAAAGCGAGACTAAATTTAGTTCTCAGTTCATCATACGATTCAAGTATTAAAGCGAGTATGTTTAATACAATAAGCGCATAAATGAATTTGATGAAATACTGATTGTAATTAATAAAATCGCTTACTTTTTTTTTCATTTTATTCAAGTTTTTATGTAAAACATATTTTAAAAAAAAGTGTTTTACACTTCTTTATCCTCTATTTTATCAATAAACGATATTAGTTTTTCTTCGTTACAACTACTTAATTCAATATAACTTTTATTGCTTTCAGGAAAGGTGTGAACGGCTAAATGGCTTTCGGCTAGTAGCCAAAAACAAGTATATCCTTGCTCAGGAAAGTGGTGCTCATTAAAAAGAATAATGGTGAAACCAGCTTGCTTTAGCAATTTGCTGTATACTTTTTTTAACTCTTCGGGATCTGTACAAGTAGACCAAAAGTTATGGTTGTATATATTTGCTTCTGTATGTTTATAATTTGTATTCATATTTAGTATAAATCCCAATTACCATCTAAATAATACTGATATAAAACAGGGTTGTGTACTTTATTAACTTCAATACTATCATTTAATTTGAAAAAATCTTTACCAAATGATGTTATTAATTGCATAGCCTCATTATTTATCCAGTTTGTTTGAACATTTTTAAATTGAATATTTTGAATTTTCTGTTTTAATTGCTCAGAAGTTATCGTTGTGTTTTTTGTTCCAAGAACCCAACCCCATTCTCCCATAGAAATTACTTGGTTGTGTAATCTTACGGTTGTAAAACCTGCAGATTTTAATGTTTCATCAATACAACTAAAAGCTTTTGTTGCAAAATATGGACTGCCCGCTTGTGTAATAATTAAGCCATTAGGCCTAAGTTTTCTGTAACAAAGCGAATAAAACTCATGAGAGTACAACCTACCTAGTTCTATGTTTCTTGGGTCAGGCAAATCGGCAATAATGACATCATAAAAGTCAGTAACATTTTGCTCTAAATGTATGTAGGCATCTTTATTGTAAATCTGTAATTTTTTACTGTTCATGCTACCTTGGTTGATATTTATTAACACAGGGTGATTGGTTCCTAAATCTGTCATTTTCGGATCTAGATCAACCATATCTATTTTTTCAACACTTGGGTATTTTAAAATTTCTCTAACCGCACAACCATCGCCACCACCAAGTATTAGTATACGTTGCGGATTTGGGTGTAATTGCATGATTGGGTGCACCAAAGGTTCATGATACATTTTTTCATCAATAGAACAGAATTGTAAGTTACCGTTTAAATATAGCCAATGTTCATCTTTCCATTCGGTTAAAACGATATTCTGATATTTAGTTTGCTCGGAATAGACAATTTTATCTTTATATTTTTTTTGCTCTCCCCATTGTATGATAGGTTCTGTAAAAGCAATACCGGTAATTAAAATACCGAATACAATGGTTAACACTGCTTTTAATTGTACTATCTGTCGCTTTTTAATTTTATCTTTAAAACGATAAAAAACAATTAACGCGACTAAAAAATTGATAATTCCAAGGACAAATGGGGTATAAGACAATCCTAAAATAGGCAAGCCTATAAATGCAAAAAATACACCTCCGATAAGGCTTCCGTAATAGTCTTTTTCTAATATAGAAGAAATGTTACTTTTTAAATCTTCGTACTCTTTATTAATTCTTACTACTAACGGAATTTCTAATCCAATTAATAACCCAATTAGCATACATAAAGAATAAATAACAATGCCGTAATATTCACTTACAGCGGCAAGTGTATATACCAGTACAGACGAGAATGCTACGATTAAAGATAATGAAGCTTCTAAAATTAGAAAATTCTGAATTAAATTTTTCGTAATTAACTTACTTAACCGACTACCTAAGCCCATGCAAAATAGCATAAGAGATACAATCATTGTCCATTGAAAAATTGAATTTCCAATAAAATAAGTAGCTAATGTAGATAGGGTGTATTCAGCTACAATCCCTGCAAAGCCTGTTGCAAAAATTGCTGCTTTTAATATGAAAGAGTTTTTTTTTAGATACTCCATGTAATTAATATAGCAGAAGCAACATAAGCAAAGGCTTCAATTAACCCTGCACCGACATTTGGTTTTTCTTGATTGATAATTTCATCCGTAAGTTTTCTTCCTGGTAATAAAACTTTATCAGTGAAAATACGCATTATAGGTAGTAGAATGCAACCTATTACAGTTTGCAGTGTAATATCAATTAATGTTGTTGTCCAATCTACAAAAGGATCTAAAATAGCATTCATGGTAATAATACCAATGGCTAATATTGCTCCAGAAAAACTTATTCCAGCCGCAACATTATCCTTTTCTACTTCGTCATGTATGCTATAACCCATCCATGCGATAAATATTTTAGAAGCAATAATTAAAACAACATTACCGATAACCCAGTATATAAAAAATGTTGAAAGCCCTTCAATTAATGTTTCAGATTCTCCGACTAACGCACCATATAAAATAAGTCCGTTTGCAATATAAATAGCAGCTTCAATAACCCCTGAACCTTCATTTTTATCAGTAATTATTTCTTTCTTTAAATCAAATTTATTTAGAATTACTTTATTACTAATCCAAGCAGCTAATAATAGCAATAAAATAGCAAAAATTCCATAAATGAAAATGTGCTGAATATCAGTAATAAAGTCAAAACTCTCCCCTACAATAGCCCCACCAATAGCGATAATTAAAGCAGCAAAATAACCCACATAAGAAAGGATGAAAGCAAAGTTATCTTTCTCAACCAGTTCTTCCTGAATATTAATACTTGGGTGTAAAAGTTTATAAGCTAATTTACCAATAATAAAAATGATAAATCCACTTAAGATGTACCCCAATGAATGTGATAAATCTAAAATATCTATGTATTTGTCCATGTTTTTCTAGCGTTTTGTGCGTATTATTTTCCGAAACCTCCGCTTCGAGAGCGAGAAGAACTTGAATTACTATACCTGTTTGTGTTTCTTGACGTTTGGCTTGAGCCATTGTAACTTTTACTTGAGCTGTAGCCTTTAGATTTTAAAGCAGAAGAGCTTCTGGTTACATTAGTTCTAACCTTGTCTTTAAATGTTTTAGGTTTTGAGTTCCAGTTCGAGTTTGCATTTTTATACGTAGAAGTACCAAAATTTTTATTTCTACCATAATAGCTACTTCTTCTGTAATGATTAGTTCTGTAATAATCATAATCGTTTCTGTAGTATCTATGGCTAGGACCATAAAAAAGAGAGCTCATAAAATGGTATTGTCCATAAAAAGCCCAGAAAGAACTACCATTGCTATGTGTTTGCCAATGCCCATATTTTTCGTTACCTACATAATTGCTATACCCTGCAGGAGTAGATTGTTTATCTAAAACACCCTCTTTTTTAGATAATATAGTCATGCCTAAATCTTCCTGATAATCTTCAAAAGTAATGGCAGAAACTTCTTGCCATTCTGTTGTTTTTATATCAAAATCATCTTCAACAGCTTCTGTGGTGTTTTTAGCTTTTTCAATAATGATTTTATATTTATGATAATATTTATCAGTATCTTCTTTGTAATCCATATCAGCAAGAATTACACTGTAATTCTGAGTGTCAATATGTGTTGTAATAATGGTGTCTAGAGGAGATTTAAGGTACTTTTTACGCTCTTCTCCACAAGATACAATTAGCAGAAGCATACTTGTAAAAAGTATCGTTTTAAATAGTTTCATTGTAGTTGGTTTAAAATCAAATTTAATGTTTAATAATTGTCTGCAACCGGTAAAATGTTAGAAATTTCAATTTCTTTAATAATAATTCCCTTACTCACCTCAAATTCTTCGTCGTCATATTGCTCAATAGAAAGTGTTTTTTCTTCCTCTTCATCTAAGTAATTATATGAGACTAGTTCTTCCCAATTTGCGGCATCAATTTCTTTAGAATAACCAGGTGTTTTTTCGTCTAGGTAATACATAACACCTTTGTAATTTATTTTTTTTGGAGGCTTCTGGTTAGACTCCATATAATCACAAACATCTTCTCCTAGTTTTCTTAATTTTACTTTTTCCGATAAAGTTACAACCAAACCTCCATCATCTTCAATATGTAAAAACTTTTCAATAGTACCGTTTTTGATAACAAATTCACGAGTAAAGTAACTATTCCCCCAATCGTATTCAAACAAAGCAGTAACGGTCCAAGTTTCTATACCATATTCAAAAATATAGCCTTTACCCAAATCCCTAACGGTTATATTGGTAGGGTCGTAATGTCTTTCTTCCTTTTTTTTCTTTAAAAAATCAAATATTCCCATATGTTATTTGTTTATGAGTTGTTTTAGTTTTGCTTTAGCTTGTATTTTATTTTCACTCCAAAATCGATAATGTAATGGTATTGTATGAATACCAACTCTTGCAAAAGTTTTGTAACGTTCTATAGTAAATGCATTATAAAATTGACCAGGATACCCTATAAGGTCTATAAAGTAATTTTCATCATTATGAGTGAAAAATACATCCAAAATAGACCCCGCATAAGGGTATCCGCAATTAATTTCTTTAATTTCAATACTATTTAAATAAGATGTAATTTCTTTTTGAAAAACATCTTCAGATAATTCGTTTTCCTTTTTCTGATACTGATAATTTTCAATAAAACTTAAATACTTTAAAAATAGAGAATCTTGTTTTAAATCTTTTTTAGCGACAGATGTAAATATGTATTGAAATGATTTAGCTCTTGTAGTACCTACGTTTAAGACCTCGCTTTTATTTAAATGGTTATAAGCAGAATGGTGTGTGTTTTTGCAAACAGTAAAAGAAATAAGAATAATTTCTCTTTCTGAACCTTGAAAATTATAGGGTGTACCACAAAGCAAATCAAAGCGTTTTATAATTGTTATATCAAATTTATCACCAATTAATTTATTGATGTGTTTTGCTTGGTTTGCAAATGGCGTAATAATACCTAAAGAAGGTACTGTAGCATTACCCTCATGCAGTTTAATAAGCTCGGTAAGTTTTTCAATTACCTTATTTGCTTCTTTTACATTAACACCTTGGATGTTACGCTCACCATTAATATAATTTATTTCAATTTGTTTTTTAGAAGTGAACTCAGTTGTCGATTTTATTATTTCTAATTGTTGATCGTAAAATTCTTGATTATTGAACTCTATCAATGAAGGTGTAGATCTGTAGTGTTCTCTTAAAAAAGTAACTTGATCTTGGTTAGAAACTTTACTTATATAAATATCTAAAATGCTTCTATTTCTATAGTCAAAAATAGGGTCTTTAGGTAGCTTATGTTTGTCTAGTAAAGTTAACTGTTGTGCTTTACCAATAAATGAATAATGCCTTAATTGATTTGGGTCTCCGCAAATAACAACGTGTTTTGCTCTATAAATAGCAGGTAGCGCAGTAGCAATATCGCATTGTGTTGCTTCATCTATAATTACTAAATCAAATATTTCTTTTTTTAATGGAAAGACAGTGTTTAATTCTGATAAATGAGCCAGCCAAAGAGGAAAAACTTCAAGGATTTTCGTAAAATCTAGTTCTTCAATTATTTTTTTTGATTCACTAAAACTAGATGCGGATAATGCATCGTAATAGCGCACTAGTGTTTGCCTATTTTTAGCAGCATTTTTATTACTCTGCTCAAGGCTTAAGTTTTTAACATATGTTTTAAGCTCACTAACAATGAGGCTTGTGTTTATATTTACATAATGTATTGTATTTAAAAAATCGAGATTTTCGTTTTTAATAAACTGTAATAGTATTCGATGAACTTTTTCCTTTAAAGTCAATTTATCTTTAAAAGTCAGGTTCGAAAGTTTTAATTCTTTAGCAACTATCTTTTCATACTTTGTAATGAGTGTCTTTGATCTTTTATGTAAAGAATGTATGTTGCTTGAGTCAGTATAAGTTCTTGATACAATGCCACTAATTTTCTTCTTAATTTTAGATTTTAAACTTATTTTAAACCGATTACCAGAGGTGTGAATAAGTAAGTCCTTTAACTCAAAATCTTTTATCAGGTTCTCTCTAATTACTTCAACAGCCTGTTTAGTTTTAGAGACTACAAGTACTGATTTTTTTTTAAGAATAGCATCTATAGCAATAGCACTTATACTATATGATTTTCCTGTGCCAGGTGGGCCAATAATTACCGAGTTATTATATTTTTGACTATTGTAAAGGGCTTTTAACTGCTCTGGGTTTAGTCTGTTTTCAAGGTAAGTTTCTGATGGGCTATTTGTACTTGTTGTTTGGTTGAATAATTCTTTTAAAGCTGCGTTAAACTCGTTATTACTTGCAATACTTTCTAAATCGTTAATGATTTTTGTAGAAGCAATCGATTTTTCGATAAATACAGTTCCGCTAGCCGGAACAATTTTAAAAGGCTCTTCGGTGGTATGGTCTTTAAGTTGCTTCCTTATTTTTGTAATATTCCAGTTTTGAGGAAAAAAAGTAAGCTCTGAAGTATCTATATTTTGAGCAAATGAATTGAAAGCTTTTTCTATTTCGAATGCATCTTCAATTTTATCAGAAAATAGCTCTGTTAGCCTGTTTTCTAACTTATCTTTTGAAACATCATCTTTAGCAATTTTATTTAAAAAAGAAGTATTTAATAAAAAGTCGTTTTGATTTATTCTAATGAATTTATCATCATCTTTTTCTACAATATCACAGGGGTATAATACTAAAGGGCTACAAATTATAGGATCAGTACTAAGCCCTGTTGGTGTTTCTTTTCCTATAAAATAAAAACTAGCATAATACAATGATTTTTCTAATTTGTATAAGAGTAGTTCTTTCTCTAGCTTTTCAAGGTCTTTATTGTCATAATAAATTATAGGTGATTTTTGATTTATCAGCTGCTCATTATCTTTTACAAACCACTTAAATTTATACTTATTATTTAATATGTTATTTACCGTAAACTCTTTATAGTCTAGCTTATAACAATCTTTAAAGTAATTAAAAAAGTTCGTTGCCGAATTAACACGCATATTATAACTGTTAAAAACTAATTTTGAAAGGTTTACTATTAACGTATTATTTTTTTAAATATTGGTATTGTAAATAAACAACAAGCTCTTCTTTGGTTAAAGAAGAGCTTGTTGTTTACCGAAGTTATAGTATTGAACTAATATTATAACCCCATTTTTTTCTTAAGGGCTTCAAGGTCATTTTCGGCATTTATTTGTTTGCCATCTAAAACTTTATCAAGCTCTTCATCAATACTTTTAGATTCGTTTGCAATATCTCCATAAGCTTCAGCCAAGGCTTCTTCTTCAGTAACCTTCTCTTTCATTTTTTCTAACATGTTTACAGTGCTAGAACTATCAATTGCTGCCATTTGCTTATTTAAGTTTTTGGTAGCTTTCGAAACTTTTACACGAGCTTTAAGGGTTTTTAGTTCATTTTCCCACTTGCTAATGTTATTTCTTAAAACATTTACATTAGTTTCTAATTGAGAAACTGATTGAGAAAATTTTTCGACTTCAACAGTACAACGGTTTGCATGTTCTGCGTTTTCTTCTTTTTTAACTAAAGCTTCAGTCGCTAAACGATCTCCATCTTCGTTAGAAAGTTCTTCTTTACCTACTTTTTGCAATATTAACATAGCCTTATTTTGGTAATCTTTAGCTTTTGTTTCGAACTGTACTTTTTCGTTTTGAGAACGAATTAGCATAGCTTTTACCTGAGCAAGCCCTTCAAGAGCCTCGCCTAAATCACCTTTCATGTCCTTAATGCCTTGTTCAGTCATTTTAATAGGATCTTCCATTTTATCAATAGCAGAATGAGCTTCAGCTTTACCTACGTTAAATAATCTTTTAAATATATTCATGTTTTTTTATTAATAGTTTGTAATTAGGCTTTAGAAAACTGAATTATGTTTTCAGAATATTCACTTAACAATAAGCTTAGAGAGTTTATAGAACCTTCTAATTCGTTTAAATCAAGGTTTTCAATTTGTAATGTATCTCTAAAAATTACTTTTTCTCCTGTTTCATCTAAAACAAAAGCACCATGTATAATGTCTCTGTTTTTTTGTAATAATTGTTTAAAGATATCTTCACTTGGCTTTGTAATTTTAAAAATATACTGCTCAATTATTAAAATTGGGCTAGCAATTCCTATAATCAAATTGTTGATGCCTTCATCCTCATTTTGAATCATTAAAATTCCATCTTTCTCGTTTTCATGAGTAATGTTATAGTTCAACTCAAGCAAGTAATTTTTAATAATTTTAAATTGTTTTTTCATAGATTTTTACGAATTTTTCTGACTTTTCAGAGCTTTCATCCTTATAAGTTTTTGCTAATTATTTTAGAACTATCTTTGTTTTCTCTAAAAATTGTTACTTTTGATGTCTCAAATATAACTATTGCCGCTTAAATTGCAAATTTAATTAGCTGAATTATGTCGTTCTTCGGGAAAAATATAAAAAAAATTAGAGGAATAAAAGGATTAAGTCAAGAAGCTTTTGCAAATGTATTCCATTTAAAAAGAGCAACTTTAGGTGCTTATGAAGAGGGCAGGAGCGAACCTAAGATTGATACGATTATAAAAGTTGCTAATTATTTTAGTATATCTATTGATGATATGCTAACTAAAGATATAACTGTTAACCAATTATTGCGTTTTGATAGTGATATAACTACAGATGTAAATCAAATTGTAAAAGCAGGTTTTTCAGAGGTACCATTCGTTAATGCTCTCAATCGTAAAATTTTTATTGAAGAATTTAAAAGTTCACAAAGTTATAGCTCCTTACCTAAAATTAAAATACCTGTAGAAGCTAGCGTTCATTTATTAGCCTATACCGTTCAAGATTTATTTATGGAATCGAATGGTGAAGGATTGTTTCTTAACGATGTTGTTGTTGGCGAACATGTAGCGCCAAAAGATCTTGTTCAAGGAGATGTAGTAATTGTATTGCTAGATGAAGAATTGTTCATTAGAAGATTTGATAGTTCAGATACAGGGTATAATTTGTTAGCTGATCATATTAATATTCCGCCACTATTAATACCTTATAGTGTTTCTGTGTATTTCTGGAAGGTTTCGTATGTATTTTTAAAACAATACCCAAAATTTGCTTCGAAGTTAGAGGCTAGAATAAACCAGTTAGATGCTGAGTTAAAGCGTTTATCTTCAAAATAGATTTAAAGATAATTGCTTTGCTGTTCTATTTCCGTTTGATGTAAGAGGTGAAAAAATCTAATGGGAATTAAAGAAAAATTGTATTGATTGGGCGTATTAAGACAATTTAGTCTTGTTCGCTTTTGTAGTGAAAGACAATTCCTTTTTAACTCTAGAATTTTTGTGCATATATAAACGTGCCGTAGACGTTTCGTAGTTTGTTGTTGTAACGATAGTTTTTGTTGTCGTTTCTACTTTCACTTCTTTAGTAGTCTCTTGTGCTTGAGCAGTTACTCCGATAAAGATTAAAAAGATAGTGATAAGTAAAGTTTTCATGTCTTGTAATTTGTTACACTAGTATAACGCAGTACCTCTTGTTTTACTAGGTTCTCATTCGCTCAACGACACTGTTTTTCGTTGTCTTGGAAAATATCCGCTAAGCGGTAAAACTACCTCGATTAATGACACGTACACTATTTTCCGCTTGGCGGAACTCTGTGCATTTGGTCGGTAGTGAGCTGTAGGCGTTGGTTTTTATTATAGCGGTATGCCCTTTCGTTTATCGTTTACACATAGTGCCTTTTTGTATTAAAACATCAATAAAAAATTTCTTAACTTTCCTACTCACAAACAATAGGGCTATGAAAGATTTAAAAAAGGAGGCTATTTCTCAAGAGGTATTTGATTTGTATGATGATTATGCGCACAATAAATTAGACCGTAGGCAATTTGCAGAAAAACTATCGCTCTACGCGGTGGGTGGTCTTACGGTAGCTTCTTTATTAAGCTTTATGTCGCCCAACTATAAAGATACCTTACTGGTGCAACCCAATGATCCTAGCTTAGATTCTGACTATATTACCTATGATTCTCCTAAAGGTGGTGGTACTATAAAAGGCTTACTTTCTAAACCTAAGGATATTAAAACCAAACTTCCTGGAGTAATCGTGGTTCATGAAAACAGAGGTCTAAATCCGTATATAGAAGATGTAGGCAGACGCGTAGCCGTAGCGGATTTTATAAGTCTAGCTCCTGATGCCTTAACTCCGCTTGGCGGCTACCCTGGAAATGATGATGATGGAAGAGCCTTGCAAAAAGAACGGAACCAAGCAGAAATGTTGGAAGATTTTATTGCGGCCTATGAATACTTAAAAGCACACAAAGACTGCAATGGGCACATAGGCGTTGTTGGTTTTTGCTTTGGTGGGTGGATTGCCAATATGATGGCGGTACGTATTCCTGAGCTTGGCGCTGCGGTACCGTATTACGGTAGACAACCCGAAGCAGAAGATGTTGCCAAAATTAAAGCACCGCTACTCTTACAATATGGCGAATTAGACGAACGTGTAAATGCAGGAATACCTGCTTATGAAGCCGAATTAAAAGCTAATGCTATTCCGTATCAAGTTTATATATACCCTAAAGTAAACCACGGGTTTCATAATAACACTACCCCAAGATTTGATAAAGAAGCGGCCGATTTATCATGGAGCAGAACTATCGCTTTTTTTAAAGAACACTTGAAATAAAAGTAAAATGAAAACATTAGACGAAAACCTACATCTTGAAATAGAAAAATTATCTGAGCAAGGCGATGCCTTTGCTGAAACGGGTAATTATAGCGATGCCCTTACCGCATACTGGAATGCTTATGATCTAGTACCAGAGCCCAAAACAGATTGGGAAGCTACCACTTGGATCTTGGTGGCCATTGGCGATGCTAATTTTTTAGGTGCAGATTTTCAGGCGGGTGTAGAGAACCTCAGCAATGCCATGCATTGCCCTAATGGCATCGGCAATCCTTTTATACACTTAAGGCTTGGACAATGTCAGTTTGAAACCGGAAATTTAGATAGAGCCGCAGACGAGCTTACCAGAGCGTATGCGCTAGAAGGTGAGGAATTATTTGCGGATGACGACCCTAAATATTTTGAGTTTTTAAAAACAAAAATTACGCTAGAAAAACCAAAGAAAAAACCATGGTGGAAATTTTAGATGCTGATTTTCAATAGTTAGACCATTCCAAGGTTTGATAAAGGAGCTTCTGATAAAATAGTATTCCTGCAACCTAATTTTATTTAAGTAATTGATAATTAGTTGCTATTGATTGTATTAAAAATGTACAACATCACCCTAAAAAAACCTGTTCCCTCAAGGAAAGTGCTACTTCCCTCGTTTCTTGTATTCATCTTCATGAAAAGGACTTAGTTTTGAATCATCAATCTAAAAAACTAATCCACATGAAAGCCATTATTATCACCCTATTAAGCCTAACATTTCTAGCCTCTTGTACTCAAGAGAAAAAACCAAAAGTAGTCTATACGGACCAAGAAGCTAAAACGCTTGTAAAAGACACGTCTGTGATTGTTGTGGCAGATTTACCTATTCTGATAGACAGTACTAACTTTTTAATGCATCCTATAGGCGAATTACAATTGTATGCTAAGGATCGTAAGCTATCATCGAGTTCATGGAGTTATGCCGCTGGCACTAACTTTAGTATTGCAGAATACAACAATTATACCCTAAACGGAACGCTAAAAAATATAAAGTTTGAAGAAGCAGGCACCAACAAACTTGTACCGCTTACCGATAAAAATATGGTGATTACGTCTGCTCATTTCCTATGGGACTTGTATGAGAAAACAGGCAAACAGCTATTTATTTATGACGTGATTGATGCTGATACGAATAACGATGGCGCCTTAGATGGTATGGATATAAAAACCCTATATATCAGCAAAATAGACGGCTCTAGTTTTAAACGTTTGATGCCAAAAAATCATGAATTACTAGAGTGGAAGATCATACCAGAAATAGACCGTTTGTATGTAAAAAGTATTGAAGACACCAATAAAGACGGTAATTTTGATAAGAATGATAAATTGCATTACAACTATGTGTACTTAGTAGATGAGGCCTTAGAAGTGATTGATTATTACCCTAATTAATACCTATACATCCTCTTTTTCTCTGCAACTGATTCCCTATAGAAATACATAGAAAACTGGAATTTCGTTAAAAAATGATCTAATTGCCTAAAAAGTTGGTTTTTAAATGTTTGGCAGTCTTTTAAGTTTGTATATTATCGTCCTAATTTTGAAAATGATGAAAAAAAATTTTCCAGTGTTACTAGGCGCATTTTTAGTAACCACAATGATGGGCCTTACTGCTCAAGAAATTCCAGTAGAGAATCTAAACACTTTATTACCACAATACAGTCAGCAATACGCTAAAACCATATTAGCAGATGAAATTAAAGGCATCCATGTAGAGCATATTGCGCTAACAGGAAAAAACACCGTCTTAGATGCTACAGCAGATGGCAATAAATTAATCTACTTATTTTTTAAAGGGAATGGGACGGTAACCGCTGCAGGAACAGAATATGCTATTGTGCCTGAAACTATTTTATTGCCTAATGCCATTGAAGAGATTCAACTAAAAACAAGTGCAAATGATACGCTTCATTATTTAAGAATAGCGAGCAAACTAAGCAAGCAAGATCTTATTGATTTAGAGACGTTTCCTAAAGAGAATACGCAACAGGTATATTATAAGAAGTTTACCGATTGCGAGCCGTATACGGAGCCTATAAAGAGCCCAAATACGGTGAGTAGAACAATAATGCCTAATAAGATTATTCCTAGAATTGCCATGGGAACGGTACAAACAACAGGACCAGATAAAGTAGACCCGCATGAGCATCCTATGTTAGAACAACTATTTTTAGGACTTTCTGAAAATGATGTGATTGTTTATGCAGATGATGAGCATACGCCTTTAGAGGAATATGCTTTATTACATATTCCGTTAGGCTCTAGCCATTCTGTAACGGTAGCTAAAGAAAAAGTGATGTATTATGTATGGATGGATTTCTTTTTAGATGCCAAAGGCGAAGAGTGGTTAAAAACACACCAAGTGATTGAGAAAGAAAACGAATAAGTAACTGCTCTCATAAAAAAAGGTCCTATAACACTGTTGTAGGACCTTTTTTTATGAATAATTTGAACTGGTGCTAGTCATTAAAAACAGGCGTCTGCTTCAAATTTACAAGCGCGCCCACCGTACTTTTTGCCACACGTTTTGCTCGTAAAAACCTATCGTGATTGGCTTCATCATAATTATCGGCCTTTTTATCCATACTACTTATATGTACCTGCCCTGAGGAATGTATAAACTCATTATTGCCTATCCACATCCCTACATGCACCACTATTTCGGTTTTATCATCCGTAGCTGGTTTCCCAAAAAACAATAAATCTCCAGGAAGGAGTTTTTTAAAATTTTCTTTGGTATCAATCAGTTCCCCCGTATGTACTTGTTGCGATGCATCACGAGGAATAATCATTCCGTTTAAAAAGTAAATGGTTTTTGTAAAACCGCTACAATCTACTCCTTTGGTAGAAGTGCCACCCCACAAATACGGTACGCCCATTAATTGTTTAGAAGTAGCCACTAAGTTTTCTTGACTTGGTTCTGCAGTTGCCAACCATTCTCTGTACCAGCTAGCCTCGGTTTTAGCAACGTAAGCTTCTCGCCCATCTGGGTACTTTACCATAAAAAAATCACTTTCTTCATCTTCATCCGTTACAAGCAATTCTAGAATTCCCCCTGCAACAATATCAGAAACTACTTGAGAGTTTTCATCTGGCATGGTATACGTATTTCCACTAATCTTAGTATAGATTATCTTTTGTGCATCTTTCCAATGCTGATAATCGGCTGCATTCATAGCTACAATTCCGCCATCATCTACCCATGATAAATACTGGTCTGGCGTTTGAATCAAGGACCACGACCCGTCTTTCTTAATTATTTTTACAGGCGTCCCTAATGTTGCTTGTGTGCCTAGTTCTGCCGAATGTTTAGGATTGCTTCTTAAATTGGCTACAGATATGGTAACCAGACCAAAAGTTTTATCTTTTAAATCTTCTTCAGGTAATATTTTTATATCGTCTACAAATTCTATTCCCTCTGCTGTTAAACGTTCTCTTAATGCCGTTACAGCTTCAGGAAGGTTACTTTCTCCATATAGCGTATAGTTATTTTTTATTCTATAGGCAGAAACATCAAATAAAGCTACCCGCTTATCTGGGGCGTATTCTGATCGTATAGTTGCAATATCATCCACTAAAACAGCATCATTTTTATCATCACTAGAGCAAGAAAATAAAGTGAATAGTAGGAAGGGAAAGGTAATAATAGAACTAATTTTTTTCATGGACACAAATTTGATAGCAATGGTCAGCCCTAAAATTAAGGTTATTTTTTTAGTTACACGGTATTCCTAACAAGAACTTAACGGTGTTATTAAGGGTAAAATCTAAAGCCTTAAAAACCTTAACACACTGTTAATCAATGCTTATTATTTTGTAGTGGTGTAGATATTACGTACTTTCAAGATTATGATCGAATCTGAAAAACTAGAAAACAAGAACTTAATTGAAAAATCGGTGACCCATTTGCAGGCTACCGGATTTGAGCACATTAAAGCTGATATTGAAGGTTACGAGACTCCGAAATCATACACCAGAAAAGGGCATGATTCCAAAATAACTCCAGATATTGTTGCGATAAAAAATGGTAGAAAGTACTTTTTTGATATTAGTCTAAAATCTAAAAAACCTAGGTTATTGAAGACCAAATGGTTGTTTTTAGATACCATAAGCCGTATGAGATCAGAACGGTTTAGGATTATTACGACTAAAGGGCATTATAAATTTACAGAGGATATGCTAGAAGATATTAATCTAGCAAACAAACAACCTATAAAACTTTAATTTTTAAAAAAGCAATGGAAAAAGCGCCTTATGGGCGCTTTTTTTATGCATAATAAGCCTGTGTATTATTTTTTAATTTGTTGTACATAGTCCGCAATAAATTGTTCTACTTGGCTAGGTGCTGTAAATTTTTTGTTCTCATCATCAACTTCTATACTTATTAAATACCTGCTGCTATCATAAGCCAAATAGCCTACCGTATCTGAGCTACCACCCATAGATCCAAAACGTGGAGATATAATAATTTCTTTATCAAAATGATTAATGCTTGTTGCCAGATGTGCTCCGATAATTACCGATGCCGGAGTAGCATCAAAAGCCATGAGATACATCTCTTTATGAATGCTTCCTGATTCTGTCTTAAAATATGGATCATTAAAATCGAATATCGTAACGCGCAGTTCTTGACAAGTTTCTGGCAAACAATAGGTAAATTTTAATTGCCCATGGTATGGATCTATATCCGTTGCCGTGCAAGCATTGATCTTTTTAAATAGATAACCAGCATAGCTCGTTACTTTGGGAAACTTAGCATATAAATGTGCTTTTTGTTTTTTACAGCTTAATTTGTTTAAGGGCGTAATGACAATTTCTCCACGGTCTTTTAAAGATAAACAAGAAGCAGAATCACCTTTTACACATGGGGTTGATTGTGATACTACAGGCTGATAAATGGCTAGTAGTATTAAAATAATTAGTATTTTTTTCATCTTTTTTTGATGTTGGTCTTTAGGTTAATCAGGTACTGGCTTGGGATTGAATCGCCTCTTTCATCTATGTATTATGATAAAGACGAATTACTACATAAACGTCACTCTTTAACTATTATTTTCTGCTGAGGTTTTAAAGTGAATGTTCTGCTTTGGCTATAAGTTTTAAGAGCATTAATAGCTTCTCTATTCTAATGATTTCATAAGTTGTCTTTGAAAATTCAACAACCGTTCATGAAATAATAAAGAACTGTCCTTGAAATTGTACTTGCTATGATCTTGAAAAATCAATAACTGTCATTGAAAAATCAACAACTGTCATTGAAATTGTACTTGCTATGATGTTGAAAAATCAACAACCGTCGTTGAAACTATGAAGCATATTATAAAATGAAATTGTCAGTTCGAGTGATTTTCATGAAGTGAAACGAAAGGAAAAGTGTATCGAGAACCCATGCCTGATAAAAAGCTTCTCGATACGAATCACTCCCCCGCTATCGCTACAAAATCATTCACTCGAAGTGACAGTTCTATTTAAACAACCGTCATTGAAATAATCAACAACTGTCATTGAAATATCAAGACTAAAAAAAACGAAATTGTCAGTTCGAGTGCTTTTCATGAAGTGAAACGAAAGGAAAAGTGTATCGAGAACTCATGCCTGATAAAAAGCTTCTCGATACGAATGACTTCTCCGCTATCGCTCCAAAATCATTCACTCGAAGTGACAGTACAATTTCAACAACTGTCCTTGAACTTGTACCTGATGTGATGTTGAAAAATCAACAACTGTCATTGAAATATCAAGACTAAAAAAAAATTAAATTGTCAGTTCGAGTGGTTTTCATGAAGTGAAGCGAAAGGAAAAGTGTATCGAGAACCCATGCCTGACAAAAAGCTTCTCGATACAAATGACTTCTCCGCTATCGCTACAAAATCATTCAATCGAAGTGACATCCCAGCTTCAACAACTGGCAATGGAATTCAAGGACTGTCATTGAAATTCAACAACCTTCATTGAAAAATCAAGCCTAAAAAAAATAAAATTGTCAGTTCGAGTGCTTTGACCAGAGGGAAAAGTGTATCGAAAACCCATACCTGATAAAAAGCTTGTCGATAGGAATAATTCCTCCGCTATCGCTACAAAATCATTCACTCAAAGTAACAGTACAATTTCAACAACTGCTCATAAAAAATCAACAACTGTCCTTGAAATTGTACTTGCTATGATGTTGAAAAATCAACAACCGTCATTGAAAAATAAAACCTCAAAGAAAAACGAAATTGTCAATTCGAGTGCTTTTCATGAAGTGAAACGAAAGGAAAAGTGTATCGAGAACCCATGCGTGATAAAAAACTTCTCGATACAAATGACTTCTCCGCTAGCGCTGCTAAGTCATTCACTCGAAGTGACATCCCAGTTTCAACAACTGCTCATTAAATAATGAACAACTGGCAATGGATTCAAGGACTGCCATTGAAATTCAACAACCGTCATTGAAAAATAAAACCTAAAAAAAATAAAATTGTCAGTTCGAGTGGTTTTCATGAATTGAAACGAAAGGAAAAGTGTATCGAGAACCCATGCCTGACAAAAAGCTTCTCGATACAAATGACTCCTCCGCTATCACTACAAAATCATTCACTCGAAGTAACAGGACAATTTCAACAACTGCTCATGAAATAATGAACAACTGTCCTTGAAATTGCACTTGCTATGATCTTGAAAAATCAACAACCGTCATTGAAAAAATAAAACCTAAAAGAAAAACGTAAGTGTCAGTTCGAGTGCTTTTCATGAAGTGAAGCGAAAGGAAAAGTGTATCGAGAACACATACCTACTAAAAAGCTACTCGATAGGAATGACAGTACAATTTCAACAACTGTTCATGAAATAATGAACAACTGGCAATAGAATTCAAGGACTGTCATTGAAAATCAACAACCGTCATTGAAAAATAAAACCTAAAAGAAAAACGTAAGTGTCAGTTCGAGTGCTTTTCATGAAGTGAAACGAAAGGAAAAGTGTATCGAGAACCCATGCCTGATAAAAAGCTTCTCGATACAAATGACTTCTCCGCTATCGCTCCAAAATCATTCACTCGAAGTGACAGTACAATTTCAACAACTGTTCATGAAATAATGAACAACTGGCAATGGAATTCAAGGACTGTCATTGAAAATCAACAACCGTCATTGAAAAATAAAACCTAAAAGAAAAACGTAAGTGTCAGTTCGAGTGCTTTTCATGAAGTGAAGCGGAAGGAAAAGTGTATCGAGAACCCATACCTACTAAAAAGCTTCTCGATAGGAATGACAGTACAATTTCAACAACTGTTCATGAAATAATGAACAACTGGCAATAGAATTCAAGGACTGTCATTGAAAATCAACAACCGTCATTGAAAAATCAAGTCTAAAAGAAAAACGAAATTGTCAGTTCGAGTGCTTTTCATGAAGTGAAACGAAAGGAAAAATATATCGAGAACCCATGCCTTACAAAAAACTTCTCGATACAAATGACTTCTCCGCTATCGCTCCAAAATCATTCACTCGAAGTGACAGTACAATTTCAACAACCGTTCATGAAATAATCAACAACTGTCCTTGAACTTGTACTAGAAGTAGTAATACGAATTCAACAACCGTCATTGAAAAATAAAACCTGAAAAAAAACAAAAGTGTCAGTTCGAGTGCTTTTCATGAAGTGAAACGGAAAGAAAAATATATAGAGAACCCATGCCTGATAAAAAGCTTCTCGATACAAATGACTTCTCCGCTATCGCTCCAAAATCATTCACTCGAAGTGACATCCCTGTTTCAACAACTGCTCATGAAATAATCAACAACTGTCCTTGAAATTGTACTTGCTATGATGTTGAAAAATCAACAACTGTCATTGAAATATCAAGACTAAAAAAAATGAAATTGTCAGTTCGAGTGGTTTTCATGAAGTGAAACGAAAGGAAAAGTGTATCGAGAACTCATGCGTGATAAAAAACTTCTCGATACAAATGACTTCTCCGCTATCGCTCCAAAACCATTCACTCGAAGTGACAGTTCTATTTCAACAACCATCATTGAAAAACCAAAACTAAAAGAAAAAACGAAATTGTCAGTTCGAGTGCTTTTCATGAAGTGAAACGAAAGGAAAAGTGTATCGAGAACCCATGCCTGATAAAAGCTTCTCGATAGGAATGATTTCTCCGCTATCGCTACAAAATCATTCACTCGAAGTGACATCCCAGTTTCAACAACCGTTCATGAAATAATCAACAACCGTCCTTGAAATGATATTTATTGTGGTACTAAAAATTCAACAACCGTTCATGAATTAACAAGTTATGAACAGGCTAATTTTTAATCATATTCATATGCGGAATACCATCTTCTAAATACTCCTCACCAACCACATTGAAGCCTAATGATGTATAAAATTTTAAAAGGTATTTCTGTGCAGAAATACGAATCGTATCTTCTCCATAAGCTCTTTTAACTGCTGCAATAGAAGCGTTCATAATTTCTTTACCAAAACCATCTTTTCGGTATTTGGGACTAACCACTACCCTACCTATACTGGCTTCATCAAAATAATCGCCTGCATTAAAAATACGCGTATAGGCAGCTACATCAGCATCCTTGTACCCTATAACATGTAATGATTTAAAGTCTTTACCATCTACATCTTGGTATACACAATCTTGTTCTACCACAAAAACTTCACTTCGTAATTGTAAAATAGCATACAATTCTGTTGTAGATAATTCTTCGAACTTTTTTACTTGAACCTTTAGCATAGCTTAATCTTGAACAATAATTTGTTTGTTATCAATCTTATCATATTCCGGCTGAATATTTACATGGTTAATTCCGAATTTATGAAACACCTCTTCTTCTATTTTTTCTAGAATAACATCAAACTCTGATAAACGAATATCCGTATCAAAATCTATATGAGCTTCTAAATGTATTTCGTCTTCATTTAATTGCCAAATATGAACATGGTGCACATTCTTAATCGTATCTATCTTCTGTAATGCTTCAACAATTTTATTTACTTCTATGGTATTGGGAGTAAAAAGCATAAGTACCCGTGTAGAACTTTTTAAAAGATCATAGCCTACATAAATAAGGTAAAACGCAATAATTAAGGTAAGTAGAGCATCTACCCAATACAATTCATAAAATTTCATGACCAAACCTCCTATTAATACCGCTACGGATGCTAACATGTCTGTTAATAAATGCAGATAAGCAGATTTCATGTTCATATTGCTATCAGCGTCTTTCTTTAATAATAAGACACTCAACCCATTAGCGACAATACCCAATAAGGAAAGCCAGATAACAATATTTGATTGAATAATAGGCTGCGCTTCAAAAAAACGTTCTACAGCTTCTTTGATTAAAATAATGGCTATTACAATTAAGGAAGCAGCGTTTACAAAGGCTGCAATAATCTCTGCACGTTTGTATCCAAAGGTCTTATTGGTAGAAGCTTCTTTCTTTGCAAATAAGGTCGCTATATAACTTACAATAAGCGATAAGACATCACTAAAATTGTGCAGCGCATCTGATAATAAAGATAAACTACCAGAAACTAAACCCCCAATAACTTGCGCTACGGTGATGATGATATTTAATAAGATAGAAATAAGGAGGTTTCTTCCTTTTAAATCTGGATGGTTATGTTGGTGGCCATGTGCGTGATTGTGACCCATATCCTAAATTATTTACAAGGTATTTTTTCTACTCTACCTTCATGTCTACCCCCTTCAAACTTGGTATCTAAAAATGTTTTTACCATTTCTAAAGCTTGAGGTAAAGAAATATAACGTGCAGGAAGACTTAATATGTTAGCATCATTATGTTGCCTAGCTAATGCTACAATCTCATTGGTCCAACATAAAGCAGAGCGTACTTGTTGATGTTTATTTGCTGTAATAGAAGCGCCGTTACCACTACCACATATAATGATACCAAAATCTACAGCATTTGAAGCAACATCTTCCGCCACCGGATGAACAAAATCTGGATAGTCTACACTATCAAAACTATCAGTTCCGTAGTTCTTAACCTCTATATGCATAGATTTTAACATGCCTACTATGGCTAATTTGTAATCTGTACCGGCATGGTCATTGCCTATAGCTATCTTCATAATACACTGTTATTTATACCGTAAAGGTACAAATACCTATGGTTTCACCACAGATTTTGGCTTATTAACAACATTTTTTTAACCATACCGAAAAGATGCTGTTACTTAGCTCTTTAGTAATTATGTGGAATTGTTGATAAACTACTTAAAAAAACTAACTAGTAAATTTTGATATTAAATAGTAATTCTGGTTTACGAAACTTATTGGTATTTCAACGATAAACTTCTAAAAATCTACAGGAAAGATATCACCACTTCAAACCGAGTAGTTAACAATAAATTTACATCTACTTATCAATAAATTGATGTTAACAGAAGTTATTAAGATTAGTTGATAACGTATTTAAAGGACTGATTTTAAATTTATAATCAATTGTATAAATTGTCAATAAAGTTATTTATACACGCAAAACAAGTAAACTTAATTAAATTTATATCGGTTATTAACACACTATAATAATCACCATTTTATTTAAATTTTAAAAAAAAGAAAAAGTATATATATTATATATGTTTATAACTAAGAAGATTTAAAAAAGTGACTTTACGAATGCTTAATGCTACCTATGGATTATAATTTGTAATTTTCCGATAAATTAAAGAATTGAATGTCGAAGAAAAAGAAAAGGTCTTCAGGACAGAAAAAGAATGAAATTACAAGAGGTATTTTCACTGTCCTAGAAAAGGAACCTAATAAAAGTTTTAATTACAAAGAGATTGCTGCTAAAATACAAATTAGTGATGCTAACGACCGTAATGACTTAATAAAGAGATTAGTACAACTAAAAGAGAAACGTAGAATTGTAGAAACTTCCCCTGGAAAATACAAGGCTATAGAGAATACTAAAACATACCATACTGGTACTGTAGATATTACAGGAAGAGGTAATGCTTACATTATTATTGATGGTATGGACGATGATGTTTTCGTTCCAGTAAACAAAATAAACAAGGCTTTTCATAAGGATACGGTCGAAATTTACATCTATCCACGTAGAAAAGGGAAGAAATTAGAAGGCGAAGTCACTAAAATTGTAAAACGTTTTAAGACTAGTTTTGTAGGGATTCTTGATATGCAAAAGTCTTTTGCTTTTGTTCGTGTTGGAGATTTTAGAATGTATACTGATTTCTTTATTCCGAAAGATAAAATTAACAATGCACAAGACGGCGATAAAGTTATTGTAGAATTTAATGAATGGCCCGATAAAACAGATTCTCCTTACGGAACAATTACGCAAGTTTTAGGAAAACCAGGAGAACACAATACAGAAATACATTCCATTTTAGCAGAATATGGTTTACCCTATGAATTTCCGGTAGAAGTAGAACAATTTGCTAATGATTTAGATACGTCTATTAAACCAGAAGAAATTGCAAAGCGTAGAGATATGCGTGATACGCTAACCTTTACAATTGATCCACGTGATGCTAAAGATTTTGATGATGCCTTGTCTTTTGAAGTATTGGATAATGGGAATTTTGAAATAGGAATTCATATTGCAGATGTTTCACATTATCTTTTACCAGATACCGTGATGGATGATGAAGCTTATGAAAGAGCAACATCGGTATATTTAGTAGACAGAGTAGTACCTATGTTACCAGAAGTACTTTCTAATAATGCCTGTTCTTTACGTCCGCATGAAGAGAAATATACCTTCTCTGCTATTTTTGAAATAGATAAAAAAGCACATGTTATCAACGAATGGTTTGGCCGTACGGTTATAAATTCTAACGAACGTTTTTCTTACGAAGAAGCACAGCATATTATTGAAAATAAAGTAAATAGCATTCCTGAAGATATTTCTATTAGAGATGCTGCTTATGAAGTTTCTGATGCTGTTGTTAATGCCACTTTAAAATTAGATGAACTTGCAAAAATTATGCGTGCGCGTAGAATGAATGCAGGGGCTATCTCTTTTGATAAATTAGAAGTACGATTTAATTTAACACCAGAAGGTGAACCAGAAAGTGTTTATTTTAAAGAAGCAAAGGACGCTAATAAACTTATTGAAGAGTTTATGCTTTTAGCGAATAGAAAAGTTGCAGAATTTATCGGGAAGCAAAAACCAGAGAAAACATTTGTGTATCGCGTGCATGATGAGCCAAATGAAGAGAAACTGATGGCATTAAACGGAATCATATCTCGTTTTGGTCATAAGTTAGACTTCAAAAATAAAAAGACCATAAGCAGCTCTTTAAATCAACTTTTAGAAGATGTAAAAGGCAAAGGCGAACAAAATATGGTAGATACTCTTGCTATACGAACCATGAGTAAGGCTATTTATACCACAGATAATATTGGTCACTATGGTTTAGCTTTTGATTATTATACACATTTTACCTCGCCAATACGTAGGTATCCTGATGTTATGGTACACCGTTTATTGCAGCATTATTTAGATCATGGTGCCTCTGCTAAAAAAGAAGTGTACGAAGAAAAATGTAAACATTCTTCTGACATGGAAGGTTTAGCCTCTAGTGCAGAGCGTGATTCTATTAAGTACATGCAAATTAAATTCATGGAAGATCATCAAGATCGTGAATTTATTGGTGTTATTTCTGGAGTAACAGAATGGGGTATCTATGTAGAAATTATAGAAAACAAATGCGAAGGAATGGTTCGTATTAGTGATATAAAAGGCGATTATTATAATTTTGATGAAAAGGAATATGCAATTATTGGGGAACGTACCAAGAAAGTATACCAACTTGGGGATGAAGTTAAAGTAATGGTGAAGAATACAGATCTTGTAAAAAGACATTTAGATTTTACACTGATTGGTAAAGCAGAATAACGAAGTTTTATATTTTGGAATAGAATTTGTTTAGTAATGTTTAGTATTACCTAAAAACAAAAAAAATGAAACAATATTTTATAGTAACTTTCTTAGTGTTTGTACTAATTAATGGGCATGCACAAACCGAGAAGGTTACTCAAGATCTTGATAAATTTACGACGGTCAAAGCCTTTGATGGGTTGTCTATTAATTTAATAAAATCTACCGTTAATAAAGCAGTGATCACCGGTGCAAATACCAGTAAGGTTGCTATTATTAATAATGATGGTGTATTAAAATTACGAATGGAGATTGGTAAAATTTTCAGTGGTTATAGAACTTTCGTAGATTTGTACTATACTGATGAGTTAATTACTATCGATGTTAATGAAGATGCACGTATTACCAGTAAAGAAGTTATAAAACAGGATTTACTAGAGCTTAAAGCTCAGGAAGGTGGTGAGTTAATTATTAACACTCAAGTAGAACAATTACTTATTAAAACTGTTACTGGTGGTATTATTACGACTACAGGATTTTCTGATAATCAAGATGTGATGATCAATACCGGTGGTATTTATCAAGGAAAATCTTTTAAAACAAATTTTACTACTGTAAATGTAAATGCAGGTTCTAAAGCAGAAATTTATGCTATTAACTATGTGAAAGCAAGTGTTAAGGCAGGAGGAGAAGTTTTAGTGTATGGCAATCCGAAAAAAATGGACGAAAAAACTGTTTTTGGCGGGACTATAACCAGAATGTAAAAATTTATGATTGAAGATATACAGGCAGCCATTCCATTAGGTTTTTTTTTAAGCTTTATGATTGGCCCTGTTTTTTTTGTATTACTAGAAACAAGTGCTACAAAAGGGTTTAGAGCTGCGCTTATATTTGATTTAGGCGTTATTTTAGCAGATATATTATTTATTACAGCAGCTTATTTTAGTAGTTTTCAATTGCTTGAGAATTTGAGCAATCAGCCAGGACTCTATGTTTTTGGTGGCGCTATATTATTGGTTTATGGTATTATTACTTTTAAAACCAAACAAGTAAAACTTAGAGATGAAGCGGTGAAAGTAACTAGCGGTCATTACCTAAGTTTATTCGTAAAAGGCTTTCTCCTTAATTTTATTAATATTGGTGTGCTGGTTTTCTGGCTCGGAATTATCATTATTGTTGGTCCTAGTTTAGATAATAATAGCGATCGTATTCTCGTATTTTTTGGTGCTATGATAGGTGCTTATTTTGTAACTGATATTTTTAAAATGTTATTAGCAAAGCAGTTACGTAAAAAATTAACTCCAAAACGTATCTTTTTAGTAAAAAAAGTATTGGGTATTATCTTAATTATCTGTGGTCTTGTATTAATTACGAAAGGCTTTTTACCTAAAGACAAATTAAACCTTCAAGAAGGAATAGAATTAATTAGGGAGGCGGAGCAACAATAGCATTGTAGTTTATAAATTAGAAATTCCTGTTATAATGTAGGCTCTAATCACAGTTGTTAATACATGAGGTAAAGTAGTTTTACAAACAAATTAATGTATGGAGAAATCCAAAATAAATACCTATTTCCATTCTCTATTTCCTATTCCAGAACCCGTTGTCGAAAAAATTACAGCAACATTCTGCCCTTTTACTTTAGAAAAGAATACCATTTTATTAGATAAAAATACCATCAGTACTAAAACTTATTTTTTAGAACAAGGGTATGTACGGTCTTATATTTTAAATGAAGATAATGAGGAAGTAACTACAAACATTTATGCAGCTCCTTGCTTTGTCAATGATTTTTTATCTTTTTTTAAAAAGCAACCCACCAAAGAAGTGTATCAAACCTTAACAGATTGTTCTTTTTGGGAAACTAATTTTGATAATGTACAGGCTAACTTTCATAACATCACTGAATTTAGAGAATTTAGCAGGCTACTGTTTGTTATAAATTACTATAAATTAAATGATAGATTGATAGAAATGGCTAGTCAGAAAGCAGAAACTAGGTATTTAAATCTTTTAAAAGTACAACCGCATATTTTCCAACATGTACCGCTTAAAATTATAGCGTCCTATTTAGGGATTACGGATAGTACTTTGAGTAGAATTAGAAAAGAAATTAGTAAAATGTAATTTCTTGTCATTTATCAAGTGGCTTTTTAAAAATGCCTATTCATCTTTGTGAAAAACAAATGTAATGATGAATAAAAAACATATAGTTATTATTGGTCTTGGTGGTGTTGGTGGTTATTTTGGATTTAAAATTAACCAAGCCAATGAAAAAAATAAACAATATAAGATATCCTTTGTTGCTAGAGCTAATACCTATGCTACTGTAAAAGAAAAAGGCTTAACACTACTGTCTTCTGAATATGAAAATAGTAGTACCTATCCCGATGCTATTTATGAACATATTTCAGCTATTAAAGATCCTGATTTAATATTGATTTGTGTGAAAGAATATGATTTAGAAGATGTTTGTACACAACTTTCTAATACTATTACACCCAATACCATTTTATTGCCTATGATGAATGGTGCAGATATTTATGATCGTATTAGGGCATTAGCACCAAATACTACTATTTTGCCTTCTTGTGTTTATGTAGCTTCACATATAAAAGAAAAAGGTATTGTTGCGCACAAAGGTGCAGCTGGAAAGTTAATATTAGGCAAAGATGAAGCACATAATTCAGAAAATTTAGAGTGGATAGTCGCCCTATTAGAAAACAGTAAAATTGATTTTGAATTAAAAGAGAATGCGCAAACGGCTATCTGGTCAAAATTTATATTTATTGCTAGTTTTGGTTTGGTAACTGCTAAACACAATTCTTCTATAGGTGCGGTATGTACTGTGGCTTCTCAGAAAGAAGAAGCTACCCAAATAATGCTTGAAATAAAAACTATTGCGGCAAAAAAAGGTATTCTTTTAGCAGAAGATATTATTCAGAAAACTTTTGAAAAGGCAGGTACTTTTCCACCAACGACACCTACTTCTTTACAATTGGATGTGCATTCTGGAAAGAATAAAACAGAATTAGAATTGTTTGCAGGGGCTGTTATTACCTATGGTATTTTAGAAAATAGTGCAACCGTATGTACCAAACGTATTTATGATGAAATTAAAGCAGCACATAAAAACTTGTAATGCATTAAGGTAGTTCTAATTCATTATAAATAGAAGAAACTAATACGTAGTAAGATAAGTACTAAAAGTAGCTAAGAACGACTTAAAATGTTTTTACACGCATTTTTTAGGTTGATTGGTACTACTGCTTAAATCAATTTTGAAGAATATAAAAATTAGCCCTAATGGAAGAAATTTTTTTGAATCTTTTTAGAAAGTATACTAACGATGATTTGTATGCTACCGCATGTTGGAAAGCACTAGAACTTAAGTATAGCGCTACTTCTAGACATTACCATAATTTGGAACATTTGGCATATATGTTTGCTTTATTAGAAACAGTGAAATCTAAAGTGGAGCATTTAGATGCGTTGTTATTTGCTATTTATTATCATGATAGTATTTATAGTATTACCAAAAGTGATAATGAGCACCAAAGTGCCTTGTATTTTAAAAAAATGATTTCAAAAACATCTTTTGATGCTATTACGGAAGTTATGGATCTTATTGAAGCTACAAAAGAACATAAGTTATCTAAAGATCATGATACAAATGTGCTGTTAGATTTAGATTTAGCAGTTTTAGGAGAAAAGCCTGAAAATTATCTTATTTATGCCAAAGCTATACTAAAGGAATATTATATCTATCCCGATTTTATGTATCGTAAAGGAAGAAAAAAAGTATTGATGAATATGTTGAATTTAGAAGGGATTTATAAAACTGATTTCTTTAAAACTCAGTTTGAAGCTACCGCGAGAGAAAATTTAAGTGCCGAATTAAAGCGTTTGGACTAACTAGGAATACTCTTAATTAGCTTAGTTTTTGATATTATAATATCATCTTGTGTCCTGATACTTAGGGAGAATTAGGGACCAATTTTCTTTTAATTTGGTATTTTTAATAAAGGCATAGTCCACTATTTATAAAACAAAAAATCCCCTTCTAATGAAAGAAGAGGATTTTGAAGAGGCATCGAGCGGATTCGAACCGCTGTACAAGCTTTTGCAGAGCTCTGCCTAGCCACTCGGCCACAATGCCAATTTAGGATTGCAAATTTACAATAATTAATTAAAATAGAAATTAAATATTGCAATGATTATTCAATTTTAATGCAAAAAAGCTCTAAATCTTTCTTTAAAAAAATTTAGAGCTTTCTTTTTCGATTTTTCTTTTTCAGCTAATGGGTATAAAACAAACGAATAACTTGTTTTAAAACACCAAAACTATTATAATTCAACATTATTTGTAAATCGTAAAAATAATGTTTTAGACTTGATACTGGAGGCATCGAGTGGACTCGAACCACTATGAAAGTTCTTGCGGAACTTTGTCTATCCAATTCGACCACAATGCCATAATTGTGGTACAAATGTCTGAATAATTATCACGTTATCCTATCTGCTAAGTGTGTAGTTCATCGACTTAATTGTAAGTTTATCGAAACCATTTCAACATCTCCGTTAATTGGAGGGTTAATTTTCGATACCGTAACATTGCCAGAATTTACAGTAGGGCATTCTTTAAATATTCGGTCTAAAATACGTTTCGCAACATGTTCTAAAAGTTTTGACTTTATTGCCATTTCTTCTTTAACAATGTAATTTATTACCACATAATTAACCGTATCCTTTAAATTATCGGAAACTGATGCTTTAGCTAAATCTGCTTCTACTTCTACATCTACCCGATAATCGCTACCGTTGATACTTTCTTCTCTTAAACACCCATGATAGGCGTAGACTCTAATATTACTAACGCTAATTTTACCCACGTGTACTTACAATTTTGGTAAATTTAAAGCATGTATTTTTAAAATTACCGTTTTAAAACGTTAATATGTACATCTACAATTACTCAATCCTTGGAATAAATCTACCCCTAAGGTAATAACATGCGTTCCTGTGCTATAGTTTGTAATTTCGTTTAATTGTATTTGGTACGAATATCCGAAGTATAAATTATTCTTTTTAAGACCAACAATAGGAGCGATATATAGAGGGGTACCAATCTGATCATTTAAAAAACGATAGTTGATTCCTGCATAATAGTAATCTTCATATTGATAAAATCTAAATTTTAAGTTCATATCCGTTTCAGAACGGCCATCACTTTCAAACATTTTATATAAAATGGAAGGCTCTATTTCAAGATCACTATTTTTACTTTTCTTATATCTATATCCTGTATATAAATAATAATTTCTTAAACGATTAGGCTCATAGGTAATATTGAACCCAGATAAATCTTTATCTAAAATGTTAGATGCATTTAAACTAGCATAGAATTTATCTTTTCTATATAAAACCCCAACATCAAAGTTATGGTTTGCTGTAGATCTATCATCCGTAACACCAGGATCACCACCAGCATTAACAAATTCTTGAATGTCTATTCTAAATTGATTAAAATTATACGACAAACCGAATGATAAAAATTCGTCGTCATATCTATCTAATGTTAAGTGATGCGCAAAAGAAAGTCGTGCACCTTGTTGCTTGGTATAGCCATTTCTATCGTTGTATAAAAAGATACCTACACCAGATCTATTACCAATACGCATATCTGCTGCTAAAGATTGTGTATCTGGGGCATCTTCAATACCCACCCACTGTGTAAGTCCGTTGATACGTATTTTTACGTGATCACCAATACCTGCATAGGTAGGTGATAGCACAAACGGATTGTCTGCTAAATACTGCGAGAGTTGAGGTGAGTTTAACTCTTGGCTTTTTGCAAATAAGCTGCACAAACAGAGCACTAAAGTAATTCCAATTTTTTTCATTGCACTTGTAGGTTAATTTTTTATCTATACAGTGTAAAATGTCCGACAAATTCTCTTTCATCGTTTTCACCTTGTAATTTTATTATGTACCAATAATCACCTGTTGGGAGCTCAGTGTTTTGGTAAAGGCCATCCCATCCTGGGTCGTTTGCACCCAGTCTATAAACCTCTCTACCATAACGGTCAAAAATGATCATTAGTATATTTGGGAAGCCTTCTAAATTTTCAGGAATCCAGGTATCATTTTGTGAATCATTATTTGGTGTAAAGAAGTTTGGAACTTCAATATCTATGAATTCCATTTCAATACTTGCAATTGCCTCACAACCATTACCATCTACAACAGTTACAGTGTATGTACCTGATTCGTTGATGTACATTGTATTGTCTTCTTCATTGTTTTTATCACCAAAATAGAAAGTATAATTGCCATCTCCACCAGCAGCAATTGCTGTAATTTCATTGATATTATTGTTTTCTAAGCTCAACACTAATGGATCAAAATCTTCTATGGTAAATGGTATTATTTCTAAACAACCATTTAAAGAGATAATCAGGGTATGTGTTCCAGGAGCAATATTCGTGAAATTAGGTTCTAAACGTACATCAGCAGAATTTTCATCATCTAATTGATATAAGGCTAAACCTTCTACACTCGTATCTTCATGGGTCACTGCCAAATAATTATTTGGTGTATCTCCAGTACATTCATAAACCGGCACCACGCTTGCTTTTAGGTTTACACCTTCAGTAATAGTAACCTCAATAGTTGTTTCACATCCTAAATCATCTACTACATATACGGTATGTACGCCAGAAGCTAAATCAGTATAACGAATCATATCTGCAACATAACTTGTATTTTCTAATCGTGTACTATACGGAGCAGTACCACCAGAAATAATTAACTCTATGGTACCGTCATCACTACCTAAACAAGTTTCTCCTGTAGGGGTCGCATCTATCACTATCGGTGTTGCCGCAGTAATAGTATACTCTGTTTGTACAAAACAACCATTTTTGTCTTGCGCAATTACGGTATATGTACCTGGCGCTAAATCTGTGAATGAATTGATGGTATCAAACTGTGCTAAATTTGGAGAAATAGCATAGATATAATCACCAGATCCACCCGATAAGGAAACATTAATATATCCGTTCGTATCACCAGCACAAATTACCGCAGTATAATCATCTGTATATATTAAAGGCGTTGGTTCTGCTATAGTAATTACGGTTGTTGTTTCTTCACAATCTTCACTAGTTACTTTTATGTAGTAATTACCAGCTTCTAAGTTTCTAAAGATTCCAGTAGTATTAGGTCCTTGTAGCGGTGTTGTGCTTGCTGGACTATCTAATAATTCATAGAAATAATTTCCTAGTCCACCACTTGCTCTAGCAATTAACTGTGCAGAACTATCACCATTACAACTAATTGTTGCAGCAGTTTCATCTACAGCGATAGTAATTGGTGCTACAGCATCTGCTTGTATTTCATTAGAAAGTGTAGAGGTACAATTAAATGAATCTTGTACATAATATCTATACGTTCCTGCTCCTGCGTTACCAGAAGGTAGGGCATTAAAAATATGTTCATTACCATTATTAAAGGCGGTAAACGTAGTACCGTCTGTACTAAAACTGTAAGGTGCGGTTCCTCCATTTGCTGTTAATAATAATTCTAAATCATTAACACAGGTTATAGATTGTGTCATAGTCAATGAACCAAAAATATCTATTGGATCTGTAATTGTTGCAATAGGTGTTTCTGTAGAGCATCTTACATCATCAGCTATTGATATACTATATAATCCAGAGAATAAACCTGAGAATGTATTTGAAGTTTGCGCTGCTGAGGTGGTTACAATTACGGTTCCTGTAGAATCGTATGTATTTAATCTATATTGTAAAGTTCCAAGTCCGCCAGAAGTAACTGTTGCAGTTACAAAACCAGTATCATCACCATAACACTCTAAAGCTATATCAGCAGAAATAGCTGCTACTATAGGTGCTGGTTGTACTAGTGTTTGAGAATAGGTATCATTCACACAACCAAGGGCATCGGTAATAGTAATTGCAAAATTACCAGCAGATAAGCCTGTGAAAATATAAGCTTGTACATCTGTTTGTGTGAATGTTTGTGTAGCAGAAGCTATTGTGATTGTATACGGTCCTTTTCCTCCAGAAGGATCTACTAAAATACTTCCTCTATTGCCATCACAAGTTACATTAGACTGTTCACTAACTATTGCCGTAATAGGAAATTCCGGAGCATTAATAGTTATTGCATTAGAATTATCAGCACAGAACGTACTTGTAGCATCTGTTTCTATAATCTGTACATAGTAACTACCACCTGGTAAATCATCAATAACAAGTGCTGTACCTGTATTTCCTGATAAAATTCCAGAATAAGGAGTTCCATTACTTAAGAATACTTGGTAGTCATAGCCTCCTGTATAGTTGGCTATAGTAACGTTAAAGCTACCACCATTTACGCCATCATTGATACAGGTTTCATCGGTAACTTTTACTGCAGTTACTTCTATAACTTTAGGGTCTTTAATACTATGCGTAGTGCTTACAAAACACCCTGTATCATTATTGGTAATTGTAATGGTATAGTTTCCTATCCCTAATCCGGTAAACTGTTCTGAACTGTTTGTAGAATTTACAGTTTGAGTAGGTTCGGTAGCACTAGAAACTACATAGGTTAAATTAGGTAATGCAGTTGCTGGGGTAATGGTAACACCCACGGTAATAGTTTCATCGTCACCATTACAGGTTACGGTATTATCTATAACTACTGTAGGAGCACTAATCCCTACAAAAGGAGTGATCGTTGCTGTGGTTATATCTGAACAACCCATATCATCATACACCGTAATGGTATAATTACCACCCGCTAAGTTCGTTTCTGTGTATTCTGCATTGCTGCCATCTTGTACTGGTGTACCAGGAGTAGCATCATTTACAAATACGTAACGTACATAGTTTCCAGATCCACCGGTTACTAATCCCGCAAGATCTATAGTTGCATAGTTCGTTGTGTTTCCAGTAGTACAATCAAACTGAGATACTGTTGGCGTTCCAGCAGTTAATGCAGCCGCAGGTTGTGCTATGGTTTGTGTAATTGTTGTCGTACAACTATTAGTTCCTGTTACAGTAATTTCATATCCTGCTCCTATAGTATTCGCTAACCCTGTAAATACAGCACTAGTATTGGTTGTGCTTGTTGGGTTTATAGTTGCTACTGTACCATCCATACTTGTAATTTGGAAAATGTACGGATCAAAACCATTTGCCAAGATACTTACAGAGATGGTTCCATCTGCTGCATTGAAGCACGTTACATTGGTAAAGGCATCTATAGTTGGTGTTGCAGGTAACACAGCAGGCGTTAATGTTTGCTTGATGTTTACTGTACATGTTCCGTCTGTAATAGTAAAGTTATATTCACCATCTAGTGTTAATCCTGTAAATATTCCATCCGTATTTGGAGTTAAAGCTGCTCCAAGTGGATCAGTACCTGTGTAATTATAAATACCAGAACCTCCAGTTTGCGATATGGTAATTTGTCCACCAGGATCTACCGTACAATCGATAGCTTTAACAATAGTAGCTAAAGGCACCATTTCTTCGTATAAGGTAATAGCATTTGCAGTTGGAGCAAAACAACCCCATTGATCACTAACGATTACTTGATATTCTCCAGCTCCTAAGTTGCTAAAGGTAGCTGTGGTTTGTATTGGTCTTACGTTTACATAAGCAGTACCATCAAAACGTTGTAATTGGTAGCTATAGTTAGCTCCTTGACCACCTGCTTGGTTAATTACCTGTACTTCTCCTTCAAAATTAGAACAGTTTTCATTGTTTAATTGAAGGTCTGCCGTAATCGCAGTTGGTACACTTAAAGTGATGTCTGCTAATTGTAAAGAACAACCACGACTATCAATCACCCAAATTTCATAAGTACCTGCTGCTAAGTTTTCAAACTTAGGAGTAGCCACATAGTTGCTTGCATCTGTTGGATCTGGATTAGCTGTAGTACTTACATAGTACGCATAGCCACCCCATCCACCGGTAACATTTATTATTTCAATACTACCATCACTACCTGGAACACAGGTAATAGGTGATGCTGTTGGTGTACCTGCTGCTAAAGCATTTGTAGGTTCTGCAATACTGAATGGCTCTCTATTATCACAAGTAGGCACGCCATCTTGAGAGAAAGTTACATAGTATCCACCAGCAAGTAAAGCTGTTGCTGTGAAATCTGCAGAAGTACCTGTTTGCACAGAGGTATCATCTAAATAGTTGGTAGGGGTATCATTATCATCAAATACTTCCCAAGAATAAGTACCTGTATACGTGACATCAGCGACTGTAAACGTAGCTGTTCCGGTAGCAGTTCCTATACATACGACATCTGTAGTTACTGGAGTAGCTATGGTAAATGTATTTGGATCTGTTATATTTATTGATGTGAATAATTCACAATCGGTATCCGTATGTCTTACTAAGAAGTTATGCGTACCCACTCCTAATCCAGTAAATATTTCTGGATTGGTATGAGAAAGACTCGTTTGCCATGTGGCACCATTGTCTATACTATATTCAAATTTAGAAACGTCATTGGTGGTTGAGGTAACATTAATAGTTACTTCTCCATCATTTCCAGGACTACACGTAATAGCGCTAGAAATAATAGCATCAGCAGTTAATAACTCATCAAAAGCATCAATAGTTGCTGTGGCTGTTCCAATACATCCGTTATCATCATAAACAGAAATGGTATAGGTACCTCCTGCTCTGTTGGTTTCAACATAAGATGCATTACTACCGTCTTGAACTGGAGTACTAGGAGTGGCATTATTTACAAATACGTAGCGTATAAAATTGTTAGAACCACCAGTTACCGAATTTACAGTAATACTTGCATTGTTCTCCGTATTTGTACTTGGTGTACAGGTAAACTGTACTACATCTACCAATGGATCAATAGTTATGACCACGGCTGCAGGTTCTGCAATTAATATGGCAGCGCTATCCGTTGTACAAGCGTTAGTCGTGGCATTACCTGTAACGGTTACCACGTACCCATCTGCAGTTGTTGTTGGCACAAGTCCTGTAAATTCTGCTGTGGTATTCGTAAAGCTTGTTGGTGTTATACTCGTTGCAACACCATCTAAAGAGCTAATTTCAAAAGTATAAGGCCCTGTTCCATTATCTACTGCGGTAATGGTTATAGTACCATCATTATCACCAATACACGTTATTGGCGTAGCAGCTGTTGCACTGATTACAGGCTCCACTCTAACAGGAACGTTTACTGTAAATACTCTATTACAACTCGCACTATTAGGCGTTGCCGTATCATAAATAGTAATTACATAATCACCAGCTACAGAAGCATCGTAAACAAACGGACTGGTTAAAGTGGTTTGCGTAACTGTTGCTGCACCTGAAATGGAATAGTCATAATTTCCTGAACCTGTTAGGGCTTCTATCGTAATAGTTGCATCAGGCGTACCGGTACAATCTAATAATTTGGTCAATTCTGCTTTCGCTGATAGCACAGGGTTTACAATATAGGCTGGCTCTACTGCGGTACAACCATTACCATCAATTACATAAACATCATAGGTTCCAGAAGTAACATTGGTAAATAAACCATTATTATCTAAATAGTTTGTTGGCATAGGATCACCTGAAGCAACAATAGCATAACGTAAATTTCCAGCAGCAGAAGTCCCTGTAGCTGTAAGGCTTATTGGGGCAGCACAATTATCTTGGGTTACTGCAATTGTTGGATTAGGAGATAATCCTAGGGTAACAGGAGCTAGGGTTACCGGACATCCATACTGATCATTTAAGGTTACGGTATAGTCTCCAGCAGGAGAATTTACAGGTATTTGTATTGGATTACTTGTTAAGCCAGTTACTGCTGTAAATCCACCAGGACCAGTGACATCATACGTATACGGAGCTCCACCGCCACCAGTAATTGCACTTACCGTAATTAAACCAGGTAAATTACATGAGATATCTCTTGTTGGTGCAGCGGTTGCTGTTAATTCTCTAAGTTGATCTATTAAAACATTTTCACTACCACCTCTACAAGAATCTGTAGTTCCATCAGATTGTTGCACCTCTATATAATATTCTCCTTGTGGAAGATTACTTAGGGTTATGGTATTATTATAGATAATATTAGCAGCTACCGTGCCACCACCACTTACTTCAATCGGAGTTGGGTTTCCTAATTCATAGAATTCCCAACGCATATGCGTGTTAGCTGTAATAGGATTTAAGGTATACGTAATTTCACCAGTTGATGCTCCAAAACAAGTTGGAGAAAAAGCAGTAGAAATATCAATTGGCAATGGTGTCACTAAATCGTTTACATTTTGAAGACTTTGACGTACACAACCAGTTGCATCTCGTACATAGAATACATACGTTCTACCTGGCGTTAATCCTAGCCAAGTATAGTTTCCATGGCCTGCAGGTACGGTTACTGTAGATCCTGATGATTTGTCTTCAGTACCACCTGGAATCCATGTTGCTGTTCCAGGATTAAAAGTTGATGGATCATCAGAATATGCATACTCATAAGGAGCAGATCCTGCAGTACCTTGAACAGTAACTTGCAAATCATTACAATCTACTACAATGGCGCTAAGACTAATATCTAAATCATCTAACGGATACGGAATGATATATCTTGGGAAATCTTTTTGACATACTGTTCCACTAGCCAAGGTTACTCTTATGGATGGGTATACGGTTGTTCCTGAAGCTAAATTTCTTTGTTCAACGCCATCTGTATTCCATGTACTTCCATTATCAAAACTATATTCAACCAGTGTGGCTGTAGGTGTAATTAAGTTCTGAAATTCAAAACCATAATCGTTTGCCGAAGAACCCACACAATCTGCTGGTAATATAGGCGCAATATCAGCCGTAATTTCAACTGCATTGTTGATGGTTATTGTAGTTGAGGTAACAGCACATCCATTAACATCTGTAATCGTGATTTCATAATCACCAACACCAATTCCATTAAAAGCATTTGTTGTTGAGTTGATGTTCGAATAACTTACACTGTAATCAATACCATCTGCCGGAGATAAATCTGTTAAGGCATAGGTATATGGCATGTTTCCACCAGCAGCAAGAGCATCAATAGACCCTAGTCCATCATAACATTCAGGATCGGTTGGCGTTCCAGAAATAGTTAATGTGGCTGCCGTATTGACGATGATATCTTCTTCGGTATACGAGCATAAAGAACTCACACCATTATTATCAAGCACATACACATCATAACCAGCAGGATTAGCCGTTGCCATAGCATTGGTTACCGTTAAGTTATTTGTTGTGGTATATAATCCAGTAGGATCTGTATTGGCAGGAACGATAGCGTATACTAATGTTCCATTACCACCCGTAGCATTTACGGTAATACTACCATCATTACATGAACTAACATCTAAAACAGTGGTGGTTACTACTAATTGTGGACTCAATACCACTGTTTCTTGTAGGGCATCACAACCATAACCATCTTTTACATCAATGGTATATGATCCGTTCGCTAGACCTGTAAAGGTATAAGTTGTTGCACTCACTGGAGAAGGAGTAATCCATGTGCCACCATTGATACTAAATTGGAAATTTTCATTCCCAGGTATAGAGGTGATATCTACTTGTATGGTACCGTCATTAGCTCCTGAATAACAAGCTGTAGGAGTTGCGGTAAACGTAGGTACTTCTGGAGCCTCTACGGTTACTGCTGGTAAGGTTACATTGGTACAGTTTCTACTATCTAAGATACGTACCACATAATTTTCACCACTAGCATTTGCCGGTACATTATTAAATGTAGCTGTAGGTTGGTATACTCTAATTATAGTACCTGTATTTCTTTCTAGTTGATAGGTATATGTTGGCGTACCTCCATTCGCTACTGCTGTAATTGTTGCACCCGTATTAGCACAAGTAAAAGGTGTTGTTATACTAGCAGTTGCTGTAATCGCATTAGGCTGTGTAAGATTTTGTGTTAAAGGAATAGTACATGTTGTTGGACTATTAAAATCTCTAACGGTAATTGAATAGTTTTGAGCAGTTAAACCGGTAACGGTTTCAGCGTTTGTAAACGGACCTACAAAATTGGTACCGTCTAAAGAATATTCAAAACCTGCTGTTCCAAAATTAGAAGCATTAATGGTAAACCCTCCATTGCTTTCTCCAAAACAAGTGATATTTATTGGTGTAGAAATAGAAGCTGTAAAAGCTCTACCGCTAGCTACATTCACTATAATTTGTGTGGTACACTCGTTTCCGTAGTTTACTTCAATGGTATGGTTTCCTGCTGCAATAGTATTAAATACATTTGCTGTAGCTCCTGTTTGTGGTGTTGCTCCATCAATTGAATAGGTATAAGAAGCATCAAAAGGAGCGATGGTTATATTTCCTGTTCCCTCACAATTGTAAGACACACTACTTGTTAATGTTGGTGCAATGGGTAATGGATCAATAATAACATCACTTAAAGTAACAACACAGGTAGTTGCAGCTGCATCTCTTGCACGAATGGTATAAGTTCCATCGGTTAATCCTGTAAATACAGTTCCACCGGTAGTTGAAGCAGTCCAAGTTCCTCCATTAATACTGTATTGGTAATCACCAGAACCACCAGTAGTTGGGGTTATGCTTCCTACTGTTATTTCTGCTTCACCGACAGGTAAACAGGTATAGTCTTTTGTTTGAACGGCTTCTGCAGTAATTGCATTAGGTTCGTTTATTACAACACTTAAGGGTTGTGTACATAAATCGGCATCTTGAACTAACACTTGATAGGTTCCAGCTACTAAATTTGGAAAGTTTGAAGATATTGTTTGATAAGTAGTTCCATTATCAATACTATAACGATACGGTGCATTCCCACCAGTTACTGCTAAAGCAATAGCACCATCACTCCCACCAAAACAAGTAACATCTGTTAGTGTTTCTGTGATGGCAATAGGTGCATTTTTGATGATGGTAATATCAAACATATCGAAACAGAATCCCGTTGCCCCTGCATGATCACGTACATATACATCATAATCACCTGCTGCAGCAATAGCGATAGGATTAGTTATAGCAAAATCACCAGCTACAGGAGTTACCCCATCTGCTACAATAGCATAGACATAATTAGCATCACCACCCGTAGCGGTAATAGTAACATCCGTACTTGAAGCACACGTAGTAATAGCACTAGCCGAAGCTGTAACACTTAATTCTGGGGCAATAGTAATATTTTGAGGAGTTGTTGTACACCCTAATTCATCTTTTACATTGATGATATACGTTCCTGAAGCTAAGTTGTTAAATACATATGAACTGGCTGTGGTAGGTGTTGGTGCTACAAACGGGCCGTTGTCAATACTAAATAATAAACCGCCATTACCTCCGGAAGCATTTACGGTAATAGTTCCGTCACTAGCTCCAGAATAACAAACAGAAGGAGCTGCTGTAAATGTTAATGCTGTTGGAGCTGTAATCGTAATAGCAGTATTTATAGGATCTTCACAACCACTATTGTCTCTTGCTCTAACGATATAATCACCAGCGGTAACATTTGTAAATATTTTATTAGCACCGTTGGTCGCATAATCATAGGTTCCTATAATTGTTCCTGCGGTATCTTCTAATTGATATACATAAGTTGGAGTACCTCCAGTTGCATTTGCAGAAATGGTAGCTCCTGTATTTAAGCAGGTAAAAGGATTTGACACTACAGCTGTGGTATTCACAGCGGTTGGTTGCGTAATTGTTCTAGTTATTTGTTGAACACAAGTAACATCATCTACTTTTCTAATATCAATAGTGGCTACACCAGCACCCAATACTTGTGGTGTGGTTACTGGAGAAACTAAAGATGTAGTATAATTTACACCATCTGTAGTATACTCAAATCCAGTAGTAGGATCAAAGTTTACTACTTCAAAAGTGATGGTACCATTGGTATCTCCAAAACAAGTTACGTTGGTAGAAGATAGGTAATTTGCTTCAAAAGCTTTATCATCCTCAACAGTTACTAAGTTTTCTACAAACAATTCACATACCTCTGGTATTTGAAAAATTTCTATATCATCAATAGCTAAATCATTACCATTATTACCCACTTTATCTGTTCTTATAACAAATTCTAATGTGGCATTACTACCTGGGTTTAGATCTACTGAAAATTCAGTCCAATCACTCGCGCCGGTATTTTTAGCGATATCTCCGGTATATATGGTTTGGACAGGAGTTCCAGTACCCGTTTCTTGTACTTCAATTATTAAGTTAGGATCCAATCCAGAACTAGTACTTTTCAAGAGGTTTAGAATCCATAACGAAACTCTTAAAGGTTGGTTTGGGATAATATCATTTATGGTTTTTGTGTAAATTACTTGTCCTGTAGCTGGTGTACCAACATTAATAACTAAATAACGGCCATTACCTGTTCTGGTACCGGTAGTATGGTCTATTGGGTTAATCCATGAACTGTAAGGAGCAACAAGCTGACTTGTTACTGTATATTCATAGTCATTAATATTACTATTACTATCTCCTGGTGCATTTCCAGTTTGATCTTCATACGTATATCCAACAGTATTTGTGCTAGAAGTAGTGGAACCAGAGCCAAAATTTTCTACCAATAATAAACTTGGTGTTGGAGGTGTTTGAGAGGTGTAATTTGTAGTAATTGTATAGGTACCTGCAGCTATATCTGAGAAAATATTTAAGTCAGCATCTGGAGTATTTAACACACCATCTATAGCATACGTATAATTATAAGTACTAATATCTGAGTTTACAGTTATGTTTCCTGAACCATCGCAATTGTAATCTACGACTGGAGTTATTACAGGTTCTACAGGATAATCTTCTACGTAAACATCCATTGCAAATTCGCACCCAAGAGCATCTTTTACCACTACGGTATTATAGTTTCCTGGCGGAAGTATAGCAGTACTTGCCGTTCCAAAAGTTGTTCCACCATTAAAACTATAGGTGTATGGCGCTTGACCACCAACAACATTGGTAATACGTACTTCTGCACCTGCAGGATCACAGGTAACGTCTCTAGAAACACCTGCAGAAGCCGATAAGGTTGCAGTTTCTGTTATAATATGTGTTTCAGTTATATAACAACCAGAACTATCTGTAACAACAACATCATAAGTACCCGCTCCTAAACCAACAAAGTTTGGAGTATCTTGAGTTGATGTTCCACCATCAATACTATATTCAAATGGACCAACGCCATTGGTGGTGTTTATGGTAATACTCGCATCATTGTTTCCGCTACAGGTTACTGGAGAATCATCTGTAATGCTAATTGTCATGCTACCAAGATCCTCTACTGTTACGCTATTGGATTCTATATAACACCCATTTGCATCTACAACAACGAATGTATACACACCATCTTCATTGGGAACTTTGGTATATACATATGGTGCATCTGTGTCAGTTTCGGTAGGACCACCTGTTGTGGTATATCCAAATTCAAAAATATCTGTTGTTTGAAAATTACTCGCAGGAATATCACTAATGTCCGTATAAAGTTCAGTGCCATCTTTACTCCATATCGCATAGGTATATTCGGGATCTATGAAACCACCAGTTGCCGTAAGTTGAACAGTTCCTGGGGTACAGCCTATATTTTGTGTTGTTACTGCAGCTAATGCAATATCTTCTACCGCTGTAACCGTAATATTTTGAGTGTCAGTACACCCATCTTGGGTAGTAACAATTACGGTATAATCATCAGGATTTAAATTGTTAAAGGTGTAATTATTGGTGGTCTGTGCAGTAACAAGATTTACACGTGTTCCTGTTCCATAAGGATGCGTAGTTCCATCATTAAACCTTAAGTCATAGCTATAATTAGCTCTTACATTTAAGGTTTGAATTGTTATCGTTCCTAAGACATAACAGTTTTCTGGTGTAGTAGATAAATTAACTGTAAAGTCCCGGTCTCTAATTCCTATTTCTTGCGATTGAAACTCACAAGAATTTGCAATTGGATTTCCTGAAGCATCTAATTGACGGATGTCCACTCTATAATTACCAGCTACATCAATATCAAAGCTATTGCCATTATTAGCACTAAAAGGTACTTGTATACTATTGGTATCTAAATTGATTAATTCAAAACCATATCCTGAACCTAAGTTAGTCACCGTAATATTTCCGTCCGTATCACAAAAAATATCGGTTGAAGTTGTGGTTACTGGTAAATCATTCTTAAAGGCACTAAAATAATAGCGACTAGAACATCCATTTAAATAGTTGATTACTAATCTATAATCTCCGGTATCTGTTAAGGTAAATGCATTTCCTGTTGCAACCGTAGAATAACAGCTATTTCCTTTATTTGGGCACGAAGGATCTGAAGAAGTACAACTAGAATTTAGTTCCTGCCATTCTAAACTTACAGCATCTGGAATGTTGACTTGTATGAGCTCCGTATCTGTAGAGCCACATAAGAAAATATTGGCTAAATATTCACCATCAATAGAACATCTTAATATTTCTCCTTGAATATCATTTGTGATATCTGCATCACTATTTCTATCATTAAAAAAGTCAATGATTGGATTTGTTTGCGTTGTTCCAAAAAATTCTACCGTAATAATTTCTTGAAATCCTTTACAAGGATCTGCAACAATTTTATCTACAATATAGGTTCCCGGTTCTGTAACGGTTAACGTACTTAAATCTCCATCTGGGTTGCCATCATTTAAAACGGTATCTACTCCTAAATCTATGACATTATTTTCATTAACATCTCGGTACCAAATGTAATCATCAAAATTATCTCCGGCACTTAATAAGACGTCATCGCCACAAAGTTGTACCGTTCTAGAAAAGTCACAATCAGATAAATCATCTAATAAAAAGTTGGTAGCTCCAGGTGTTGTAAAACCACAAGCATCAAAATCTGTAACACTTGGATCATCACTAATTACATTATTATTGTCTATACCTTGATAGGTAGAATAGGCAACGTTTTCTATCTGATTCGTACAGGCATTGACAAAATCGAAGCAGTTTTCTGCTACTTTAACTTGCATACGAATAGATGCTTCGGGAGCCCCTTCTACCACTAAATTGTTTGGTATGGTAAAAACGATAGTTCGTGTAGCAGCGTCATAGACGTAAGTAACTCCTGGAGGTAAGTTTCCGGAGTTTGACAAAGCTGCTTCATCTAAAGTTACATTTTGAGGTATAACATCACGAATGGTATAGCTTGTAGCATCATCATTCCCTATATTTTCAAAGGATAATATATACTTAAGGTTGTCTCCTAAATTTACTCCGGATCCCGTTAAATCTACAGTTTCTGATAAATTAGTGACCTTTTTTTCAAGAATAATTTCTGGTTCAATGATCTCTACACCAAAAGTTACAAGAAATGCTCCAAAGGCATCTCCTTGTGTTCGTAATCTAAGCGTTGCTGAGGTTTCATCATTTGCAATTACAGTATTTCCGTTATTACTTATTTGAAATATATCAGCATCGTACCCTAAGGTATTGGTACTCGCTATATTCCTTGTGGTAACATTTGAGCCATCAATGGTTATATTTGAATTAAAGAAATTTGTAGAACTATTAGCCGCATTTGAAAGGTTTGTAAATCCAGGTCTTAAGGGCGTTTCTATTTGAAAGGCATCTCCTGTAATACCTCTATCTCCTTCTACAACACTTGCTCCTAATCTAGCTTTTACGGTTCCAGAAGGAATGGTATTAAATCCGCTTACGGTTATATCTGCAGTAGAACTTCCGCGAACGCCAGCATACCCATCAAAAGTAGATATATATCTACCTGGTAATGTAGGGTTTTCATAGATAATTACTAAAGTCCAACCTCCTGCTCCTCCTACACTCACACCTCTTGTTGCTCTGATGTTTGCAACGGTATATTCACCCGTAGGATCTGCTAAAGCTTGTAGTTGATTTGTTACGTTTTTGTAACAAACATATGGTGAATCATTGAAATTGACATTGTCATAAATTACATCATCTTCTTCACCTACTGGATCTGCATTTGTATCTGCAACTATATCAATATAAGAACCTCCGGGTACTTTTAATTTTACCGTTGTAAAATCTAGTCTTCTGGAATCATTTGGTAATGATGAGTACCTTGTGCTTTTGACTTCACGTTCGTAATTTGCAGACCAATACAAACCAGCATAATAAATTTTTGAACAATCTGGTAAGGATAGTGATGAGCTGCTAGAACTAAATGTACTTGCATCAGTATCAATATCGATATATTCTCTATGGAATCCGTTATTGTTTGAACCTCCGTTATATGGATCATTCGCCGTGTTGGAGTTATCTCTTCTATTTAGAATACTATTAGCTAAAAAGGTATAATCCCCTTTTATTTTCACGTATGAATTACCTCCATCTTGTAAACGGGGGCTAAAGGGTACTTCTACTTGGCTATAGCCAGCATTACAAATACTGAAAAAAGCTAGAAATAGAATGAAGTAGAATAATCTTTTTTGAAACAAAGTTTCCATTTGTTATTTAGTTTGGTATATAAATGATCAATACACGTTTAAATGCATTGAAATATGCTTATAATCACGTTTTTACACGCAACTAGTGGGTCTGCATAACAAATATGATATAAATTGATATGTTGATGAATTTATTGTTGTGGCTTGTTATTTTTATGTGGTGTACTGCAATTTAGCGATGGTCTCCGTGTTTTTAGGCCCTCTTCTTACAGCATGTCTTTTATTTTATTTTTTCAGGCAGTTTGGACCTTATAAATTGTGTTATTTTGAAAGTTTATAACACGAAAAAAGGCTTTCAGAATTAATCTGAAAGCCTTTTTATTTTTTTATTTTGAGGTGTTATGTGAGTAGTCCTGAGCCTACTTTCATGATCCACATTTTTTGATCGTATGCATTATTTATTTTTGAATAATAAGACATTAAAGCATTGTTCCAAGAGCCATGTTTTTTAAGGTATACATACCGGTAATTGTTTTCTGGATTGATGAAATAACTCGCATTTAAACCTTTTGAATTTAGTAGTTTTACAAAATTATTTGCATTTTTAGGACTTGCAAATACGTTGGCGATAATGTAATAACCACCATCTACTCCATTCAAATTATATTTTTTATAGATTGGACTTCCAGTTGCGGCAACATTATCTTTCTCTATTATATTTTTTCTTAAATTAACACTATTGTATTTTGCTGATTTTTCTTTTAATTTGGTTGAGTTGTTTGCATAAGCAGTGTCTGTATAATTAGCATTATCTACATTCATGATCCATAAATCACCCGTATAATTTGCTTCTTTTTCATACTTGTAAGAGCTAAGTGCATTGTCCCAAGAATCTTCATGTATTAGATAAACATATTTTAAACCATTTTTCTTGTTTTCAAAATAGTCTGCATTAATCCCTTTGGCCTTTAAGTCTTCAATAAATTTGTTCATGTAATGTTCACTTTTATAAACATTAGCGACTACATAATATCCGTCTTTTACGCCATCTAGATTTCTAAATTTTCTACTTTTTATATTATTCTTTTTAGCAATTTCTGTGAAAGCATCTTTGGTTTGTTCAGATTGTGCTGTACTTGTTTTTGGCGTCTTTATATAATCTGTCTTAGCAATAGCATCTGTAGCTTGCGTTTGCTTAGGCGTTTTTAGTGTTCCACTTGCTGCACTAGTAGCATTTGAAGCTGTAGCATCTGCTGCTGTGTTGCTTCCGTCTGCACGAGTGGTTCCATTTGTTCCCGCTGATCCCGCTGATCCTGTTGTTCCAGAAGTTCCAGTGGTTCCAGAAGTTCCAGTGGTTCCAGTATTATTTGTGTCTACAGAATTTTTGATGTTTTGCACTAATGCATCTTCACCTTTTTCTTGAGAAGGATTAATTATACCATTTGGATTATTATATTTTTCAATAATGTCTGACTCTAAAGTAGGATCTATATTAGAATCATTTGAGGCCAATTGAGTAGCATCTTTTTCTTTTAAATTATTTAATAGGTATAGCTGCTTTGCTTTTTCTTCTAAGGCTGGGTTTTCTCCATTGGTTTCTTTACGCACCATACGCATTACCATATCAAAACGACGTTCTAAATCACTATTTCTACTACCTTCAATAGAATCTTGACGAAACATAAGTTCTGCCACAATTTCATCATTTTCTGATAATGCTGCTTTTAATTTTTCTATCTCTTCATCTCTAGAAGTTAAGGATTCTACATCTTTTTTTAATTCTTCTATATCTGCTAATTCGTCAGAATCTTCTAACAATACTCTGTCTTCTGTAAGATTAGGAGTAATAGAATAAGCAAATGATATTTCATGAGTAAGCCCAAAATCATTGAATGTATTTGATAGTCCTTTCTCCATAGTATACCCAATAGAGATACGTTTGTTTAGGTTAAAACCAATACCTGCTGCTGCGCCATAATAGCTATCATAACCGGCTTGTGCCCATCCTAATTTTGGTAAGTCTAATATTAAACTTCCGCCAAGGATAAAATCTTTACCTGCTACTTCGTATTTTTCACCACCTTTTTTAACACGTAATAAAGGCATTAAACGTGCACCTTCTAATACACCGTCTCCTGAATCAAAAGGGTAGGTATATTGTAAGTGACCAGAATATGTTTTATCTCCAAATTCTGTAACAGATTCATTCGTTTTTATATTGTAATCAAATAAGTTTTCTGCAAATACTCCAAAGTCAAACCTACCATAGGAAAGGTTAAAACCAGGTTGAAAAGAAATTAAATTACTATTCTGTAACCCGCTTAATAAGGGATCATCAGGATCTACCGTATTTCCTCTGCTGCTGTCATACCCACTTCTGTAATACGAGAAGTTGGCACCAAATGTAAAGTTACTTTTGTCACTTAATTTAATTCCATAAGCATAGTTTGCTAAGATACCATAATTAGATATAGCTCCAGATTGTTGTGAATATAAGCTAAGACCTAAACCTGTTCTATCACTCATACGACCACTATAACTTAAGAAATAAGTTTGGTTGTTATCGTTAAAGGTAGCCGATTGATTTCTATGTAGTAGATTGATATACGATTTATCTTCTCTAACTGTTGAAAACGTAGGATTCAGCAAGAATCTGTTGAACTTCAATAGGTTCTGAGAAGGCACATCATAAGTGATGAAAGGATTGTCATCCTGAGCGCTTACCTTAGTAAGCGCTCCGATGAACAGAAACAGGTATATGATATATTTTTTAAGCATGTTGTGGTTAAATGGTTTGTTGGTAAAACTTGGTTACTTGATAACGGTAATGGTACCTTGTTTTATTGTGTCGGAACCTTTTTTAATCTTGTAATAGAAGACCATATTTTGTGATGTAAAGCTATTAGAAGACTCTGGCCAGTTGTTTTGGTACTCATAAACATTGTACACTTCTTCTCCTTTATCATTGTATATGATCACATTAACATCGGCTTGGTATGAATAACTATTTGGTATTAACCATAGGTCATTGATGCCATCTCCATTTACTGTTATAACGTTCGGTATTTTAAATGTGTCTTTGTAAGTAACATTTACTTCTTTTATGATCACACAGTTTTCTACGTATGCTGTTAGCGTATAAGTACCTTCTGTAATTAAGGAAATAGAAGCACTGTTGCTAATACTTGTATTATTGCTATCTCTCCATTCATAAGCAGTTCCTCCGCTTGCTGTTATGGTCTTAGAGCCTCCTTCTGGGAATACAATATTTAGTGGACTATCTAAAGTCACTAGCGATTCATCTAAAGGACTAATAGTTACTTCATTTGATGGTATTGCACATCCATTTCTGGTAACCATTAAACGGTAGGTACCTGCTTCTGTTGTATTTAAATCTAGAGAAGAAGTATCTATTACAGTTCCATCTTTAGCCCATCCAAAAGTTGCCCCAGTTAAATCTGTAGTTGTACTTATGGTAATAAAATCTGTACTATTACAAGCCACTAAACTGCTTGCTTCAATAGTAATCACCTCATTACTTTTTAATACAACGGGTAAACTGTTAGAACTAGGACTAAAAGTATCAATTATTGCATCTACTTGATAAGATCCATTTTCTGAAATAGCTGTTAAACTTATGCTGGAAGAAGTGGCTCCGCTAATAGCTGTGCCATCTTTCGTCCATTGGTAGCTCATAGAAGCCTCTAGATCAATGGTAACATCAGTTTTAGTGCCATTTGCTGCAACGGCATTTATCGTGGTTACAGCAAGTACTATTTCGCTATTTTCACAATCACTATACGTAGTGGTATAATTGGCTATTAATTCAAATGAACTTGGAGCAACAACATTTATGTTGTTAGAATTTAATGTAGATGGGCAGGCGCCACCTTGTGCAACGGCCACATAATATTCTGCCTCTTCTGAAATTGTTAAGGTATTTGTTGTAGCACCACTAATTGCTGTATTATTTTTATACCATTGGTAAGTTGGCGATACTGCCGTTGATGTTACGCTTAATGTTTTTGATTCTCCAGGCAATAAGACCATTTCTAACGGTGTATTTTCTGTTACTGTAAATGCTCCAGTTTTAGATATGGTTAAGGCAGGAGTGGTTTCAGCACAGATGCCATCGCCTTCTACTTTTACGGTGTAAGCACCAGCAAAATTAGAATCATTGGTATCAAAAGCATAGGTATAGCTTCCTAATGCTTTAGCTTGCACTACAGTTCCATCCTTATACCATGTGTAATATATATCAGAATTAGCAATTGTCGCTTCTAAAGGAGTGGCTGTTTCGCCTTCACAAAAAGATGTTTTTGATGGAGTATTGATCGTAACGCCTAATGCATCACCAGTTTCTACCGTAATTATATTTGAAAGTGTACCAGCAGAACCAGAACAAACAGAACCGTAATCTATTTCTACATTATACAATCCTGCATCGGTAACCGTTAATGATGGGCCCGTTTCAGAAAGTATCGTTGAACTTTTTCTCCAGATGTATTGATAGGTTTCTGAATTTGGCACGTTATCTACTGCAATAACAGCAGTATTTCCATCGCAAATGGAGATCGTACCATCGCCTATACTTCCGCTTCCGTTTTCAGTAATTTGAATAGGATTTTTATAATCGATATAGTACATATTATAAGCCTGAGTAGCTGGACTATATATTTCAGGGCTAGTACTCTTTACTCTTAACTTATAACTATCTCCTCTTGTAGTAATAGGAAGTGAAAATTTTATGTCAAAATCCATTGTACTATTTTTATCTGTTACTGTTGTTAATGCAGTCGGAGATGAAAAACTTCCTGTTGCATCTGATAATTCCAAAACAAAAGTGTTGTCACTTAATACGTTAGGAGTACTCCATGTAAAATTTACATAGTAGTCGTTGAAAGTAGCCGATGCACATGCTGCTGTCCATGGGCTGCCGCCACTTCCAAAATTTGGATTCGCAATTGCGGTAGGTTTGTTTAATGTTTGAGCCATTAGTCCTAGACTGCACATTAAGAATGTGAAGAAAAAGAACGCTTTTTTTGAGTGTGTAGTAGGTCTGTTCATGTTGCTGCAACTTTAGGTTACTATTTGGGTTTGTAGCTTGTTTCTAGGGGTTTTTACCGTTAGTCGGATTTATCTACTTCCTATCCATATCTTACACAGCTACAGTAATTAACATCAAATATGCTATTAAATTGTTGCTAAATGTATTTAATGTTGTAGCGTTGATTAAAAGTGTTGTGAAACCCTATTATTGCATGGTCTGTATCTTTTATAGAGCTCAATAACTCCATTTTTAGTAACTTTGTCTTTCAAAAATTTTGCAATGAGCGATGATACAAAGTCTCTGAATTTTATAGAGCATATTATAGAGGATGATTTAGCTGCTGGTTTTTCAAAAAACAAGCTGAAATTTCGTTTTCCACCGGAGCCTAATGGGTATTTACACATAGGCCATGCAAGTTCTATTTGTTTAAACTTTGGTTTAGGTTTGCGTTATGATGCTCCTGTAAATCTTAGGTTTGATGATACTAATCCTGCCAAAGAGGAACAAGAGTATGTAGATGCTATTAAGAGAGATGTAGAATGGTTAGGTTTTAACTGGGCTGAAGAAGTTTTTGCCTCGGATTATTTTCAACAATTGTACGATTGGGCGGTAACCTTTATTAAAGACGGAAAAGCTTATGTAGACAGTCAATCTGCAGCAGAAATAGCAGAACAAAAAGGTACTCCTACTGAGGTAGGCGTTGCTAGTCCTTTTCGCGATCGCTCTATAGAAGAGAATCTTTCCCTTTTTGAGGCTATGAAAGCGGGTAAATTTGTAGAAGGAGAGCACGTTTTAAGAGCTAAAATAGACATGACTTCTAGTAACATGCTTATGCGTGATCCTATTATGTATCGCATACTTCACAAAGCACATCATAGAACAAATACCGATTGGTGTATTTATCCAATGTACGATTGGACTCATGGAGAAAGTGATTATTTAGAACAAGTTTCTCACTCCTTTTGTACCCTAGAATTTGCCATGCATAGAGAGCTTTATGATTGGTTTTTAGATCAAGTTGTAAGTTCAGATAAGGTACGCCCTAAGCAACGAGAATTTGCTAGAAGAAACTTTAGTCACACCGTTGTAAGTAAACGTAAGTTATTGCAATTAGTTGAAGAAAAGGTAGTTACCTCTTGGGATGATCCTAGAATGCCTACTATTTCAGGGTTGCGCAGAAAAGGATATACGGCAGAAGCTATTCGTAATTTTTCCAATACAATAGGGATAGCTAAAAGAGAGAACGTAGTAGATGTGAGTCTCTTAGAATTCTCGATTAGAGAACATTTAAACAGAGTTGCTCCTAGGGTTATGGCTGTTTTAGATCCTTTAAAAGTGGTGATTACTAATTACCCAGAAGATCAAGAAGAATGGTTAGAAGCAGAAAATAATCAGGAAGATGAGAGTGCAGGATACCGAACGGTACCTTTTTCTAGAGAATTGTATATCGAAAAAGAAGATTTTAGAGAAGAGGCTAATAAAAAGTTTTTTCGCTTAAAATTAGGGAATGAAGTTCGTTTAAAAAACGGATATATTATTAAGGCTGAGTCTTGTACAAAAGATACCGATGGGAATATTTTAGAAGTACAATGTACGTATGATCCTAAGAGTAGAAGTGGGAGTGGTACAGAAGAAAGTCTTCGAAAAGTTAAGGGTACTTTGCATTGGGTTTCTACTAAACATGCTGTTCCAGCAGAAATTCGTTTATATGATCGTCTTTTTACGGATGAAACTCCTGATCAACATAAAGACAAAGATTTTATGGAATTTATAAATCCAGATTCTTTGACCGTAATTACCGGATATCTTGAGCCTAGTTTAAAAACAGCGCAACCTGAAGATTTTTTCCAATTTCAACGTATTGGATATTTTAATGTCGATAAAGATTCTACTACAGAAAAATTAGTTTTTAATAAAACAGTAGGCTTAAGAGATACTTGGGCTAAAATGCAACAAAAATAGAAGCATCAATATTATCTATTGGTTATAAAATAACAATCGGTATTAACTATTAATATTGACCGCTATAAAGTCAATTTAAGACACTTAAAAAAACCCTCAATACGATTTTATGTATTGAGGGTTTTTTTGTTTTAAAACGTCTTTAAATAAGTATTTATTCTAATCGGTCTATTTTTGAATACAACTATAATAAGAATAGATTAATAAGTTAAAACTCATTGGTATTATTTATAGTAAATAGATTCCTATTTATCAGTCTTCTTTTTAGCAGCTATCTCCTTTTTTTGATTTTTCATGGTTTCGCCAATCATATTACTTGCCGTAAATGAAGCGACCATATTATTTAACATATCACTTCCTGCTTGAGGAGAGTTTGGTAATAAAATTAAATTACTATTTGTTTCTTCTCCCAAAGATTGTAGGGTGTCATAATGTTGCGTAACAACAATTAGGGCAGAAGCTTCCTGAGAATTAATTCCGACTCTATTTAAAACTTCAACAGATTCTTCTAAACCTCTTGCAATTTCTCTACGCTGATCGGCAATACCCATACCTTGTAATCTTTTTGATTCTGCTTCGGCTTTTGCTTTTTCAACAATTAAAATACGTGCCGCATCTCCTTCAAATTGGGCTGCAATCTTCTCTCTTTCAGAAGCATTAATCCTGTTCATTGCCTGTTTTACTTGGGCGTCAGGATCAATATCTGTTACCAAAGTTTTGATGATATCATAGCCATAAACCGACATATATTGTTGTAATTCACCTTTTACTGCTATTGCAATATCATCCTTTTTAACAAAAACATCATCTAATTTCATCTTTGGAACTTCCGCTCTTACTACATCAAATACAAATGACGTAATTTGCTCATGCGGATATTCTAATTGATAAAAAGCATCGTATACTTGTTCGCGTAATACAACATATTGTACAGAAACTTTAAGTTTCACAAATACATCATCCAATGTTTTTGTTTCAATGATGACATCCAATTGCTGAATCTTCAATCCAACCCTAGAGACAATCCTGTCTATTAGTGGTAGTTTCATTTGTAAACCTGATGTTCTTACACTGTGGAATTTTCCAAAACGCTCAATAATTGCAGCTGTTTGCTGTTTGACTGTAAAGAAAGATGAAAATAAAATTACTAAGCCAAAAAATAATATCGGTATTAATAAGTAGTTCATAATGTTGTTTTTAAAGTTGATTAATATGCTTCTACAATATAGGTAGCATTTTTCTGACTTTTGTTACAATTAAATTATTTTAATGTTTTAATTGCAGTTTTTATTCTATGAATTGTTTCTTCTTTTCCAATGAATTCTAGAATGTCAAATAGGTGAGGACCCTTCATTTCTCCAACGATAATTAGTCTTAAAGGCGGCATTACTTTTCCAAATGATAATTCTTTGTCTCCAATCCATTGTTTCACTATTTCTTCTGTTTTTTCAGATGTAAATTCGTCAATAGAAGCTAGTAGCTCTTGTACTTCAGACATGATATTTGGAGTATCTTCTTTCCATTGTTTTTTAATGCCTTTCTCATCGTAAGAGGTGGGAGTAACAAACATGTAATCAGATAATTCCCAAAAATCAGACACGAATGTGGCCCGTTCTTTAATTAAGGAAACAACTTTTTCTACATCTTTTAGGGGTATTGTAAGGCCCTTTTCAGTAAGAATAGGAAGGTACAATTCTGCTAATTCATGGTTGTTTTTTTGTTGTAAATAATGTTGATTGTACCATTTGGTTTTGTCTGGATCAAAACGTGCTCCAGACTTATGTACGCGTTCTAGACTAAAGAGTTCCGTTAATTCCTCTAATGTAAATATTTCTTGTTCTGTTCCTGGATTCCATCCTAATAACGCAAGAAAATTTACTACAGTTTTAGGAAAATATCCTTCTTCCTTATAGCCAACGGACTCGTTCCAGTTTAAAGGAAATACAGGGAATCCTAATTTCTCACCATCACGTTTGCTTAATTTACCTTTACCTACGGGTTTCATAATTAAGGGTAAATGTGCAAATTCAGGAGTATTCCATTCGAAGGCATCATATAATTGTTTGTGCAGAGCTAAAGAAGGTAGCCATTCTTCCCCTCGTATAACATGAGTAATTTCCATTAAATGATCATCTACTATATTTGCTAAATGGTAGGTGGGCATGCCATCACTTTTATACAAAACTTTGTCATCTAAGACATTAGAGTCAATGGTCATGTTGCCTCTAATAATATCATTTAATTCAATTTTCTCATCTGGTGCGGTATGAAAACGTACCACATACTCGTCGCCATTTTCTATCCTTTTGGCAACTTCTTCTGGCATTAAGGAAAGCGAATTGTCTAATTTTAATCTATTGTGCCAGTTATAGATAAAGGTTTTACCTTGTTCTTCGTGTTGTTTACGGTGGTTATCTAGGCTTTCAGAACTATCAAAAGCATAATAAGCCTTACCTTTTTCTAAGAGTATTTCTATGTATTTTTTATATAAGTGTTTTCTTTCACTTTGTCGGTAAGGACCAAAGTTTCCTTCTTTTCCTGGACCTTCATCAAACGGAATAGTACACCAATTTAAGGCATCTATTATATATTGTTCCGCACCTTCCACATATCTATTCTGGTCGGTATCTTCTATTCTTAAAATAAAATCACCATTGTGTTTTTTGGCAAATAGATAATTAAACAATGCTGTTCTTACACCACCAATATGAAGTGGTCCTGTTGGGCTAGGAGCAAATCTAACACGGACTTTAGTACTCATAATTTTGTATTTGTTGTAAAGATAGTAAAAGGTAAAAATTAGAACTAATACTTAAATAATTTAGATTTTTGCATGTTGTAAAAGACACATTTAGAGCTGCTTACAATTAACATTGTTATGGCATTTTTGCATTTAGTATTATTTACCTTTGCTGTTATTTCATTCTGATACTTTAAAACCGATTTTTTTTCGAGTATCTTGGTAATAAAATCCTACAATTGACTGCATTAGATCAAATAAAGAAAAATCTTAAGGACTTTGTAAAAAACTATTATACCGCTCAATTAATAAAGGGTTGTATTCTTTTTTTTGCACTAGGTAGCTTGTTTCTCCTATTGGTTCTTGGTGTTGAATTTTTTCTTTGGTTAAGCTCTGGTTTGCGTTTGTGTATTCTCTTAGGTATTTTTCTGGTTGAAGTATATTTAGGATATCGTTTTATTATGACGCCTATTTTTTATTTATTTCGGCTTAAAAAGGGATTGACCGATGCAAATGCTGCGGATTTAATTGGAAAACATTTTCCTGAAATTGACGATAAACTTTCTAATTTAATAGATTTAGAGTCTAATGATGAACATTCTGAATTACTTTCTGCGAGTATTCAACAAAGAGCAGAAGTTCTAAAACCTTTTAATTTTTCTAAGGCTGTTGATTTTAATAAATCGTTGGCATCTGCTAAATGGATTGTGGCTCCTGTTTTAATTTTTTTATTAATTTTCTTCTTTGGAGATATTAAGTCGTTTTTTCAAAGCTATCAACGTGTTGTTAATTATGATTTAGCTTTTGAGAAACCAGCTCCTTTTAAGTTTATACTATTAAGTTCAGATTTATCGGTTTTCAAAAATGAATCCACCACTATATTAGTCGAAACTGTTGGTAGTATACAACCGGAGACCGTTGCAATTAGTATAGAAGGGCAGGAGTATCTTATGAAGAATTCGAATGGGGTTTTTCAGTATGATATAAAATCTGCCACGGAATCATTTACTTTTCATTTCATTGCAAACGGTTTTAATTCTAATTCGTATGATTTTGAGGTTATTAATACGCCTTCCATCCTCAATTTTAATCTTGGTTTAAAGTTCCCGAAATATACTAAAAGGAAGCAGGAAGTGTTATCTAGTGTTGGTACGGCAACAGTTCTTGAGGGAACAGTAGTTACGTGGAACGTTAGCACGGAATTTACAGACCGCTTGCAGTATAAAACTTTAGATACTTTACAGGAATTTGTCAAAGTTTCTTCGGGTAATTTTTCACTCACAAAAAGAATCTTCAATTCCTTGACCTATGCGGTTGCTACTAGTAACGATAAGATTACGGATTTTGAGAATTTACAATATTCGTTAAAGGTGATAAAAGATGAAATGCCCAAAATTGAAGTAGAGGAGCGTTTAGATAGTCTTGTAAATAATACAGCATATTATAGTGGTAAAATTTCTGACGATTATGGGATTAGTTCTTTAAAGTTGGTTTATTATGATCTACTTTCTCCCGATAATTTAGAGAGTATTGAGTTATCTAAGCCTATGAATGCTGTAAGTACGTTCTATTATACGTTTCCTTCTGGTATTGAGGTTTCTCCTAATACATCTTACGCGTATTTCTTCCAAGTATCTGATAATGACGGAGTTAATGGTTTTAAATTTGCAAAATCAAAGACTTTTACAAGTGTTATTTTAAATGATAATCAACTTAAAAACAAAACTTTAGAATCTCAGCAATCCATTATTTCTGCCATGGATAAGACGGTTGAGAAATTAAAAAATCAGACTAAATCTATCGAAGAGCTTTCCGATGGTCAGAAAGAAAAATCTGCCTTAAATTTTAATGATAAGTCTAAGTTGAGTAATTTATTGCAAAAACAAGAGGTCCAGGAAGATCAAATGCAAAAATTTTCTAAGCAGTTAAAAGATAATTTAAGAAAGGGCAACGAGGATGATGACTTAAATAAATTATTGCAAGAACGTTTAGAGCGTCAAGAATTGCAGGCAGAAAAGAATAAGCAATTGTTGGAAGATTTAAAAAAGATTGCTGATAAAATAAGTAAGGAGGATTTGTCTAAGCGTTTGGATGACTTGGCTAAAAATCAAAAGAATGGCCAACGTAACTTGGAACAATTATTAGAACTTACCAAGCGGTATTATGTTACGGAGGCTGCTTCGCAATTAGCTAAAGATTTGGAGAATCTATCTGTAAAAGAAAAGGAATTATCAGAAGTTAAGGGTAATGATTTAAACGCGAAGGAAGAACAGAAGAAAGTGAACAACGCTTTTAAACAGCTTGCTTCTAAATTAAAGGAATTACAAAAAGATAATGAAGAGTTAAAGAAGCCAATTTCTTTGGATATTAAGAATACGGAGCTTGATTCTTTAGACGATACTCTTAAGGCTATTTCTGAGCAATTGGATAAAGAATCTAAGGAAAGCAAATCTTCTAGTGCTGCTTCAAAGCAAAAGTCGGCTTCAGATAAGTTAAAGGAAATGGCGGAAAGTTTATCCCAATCTTCATCTACTTCAGGCGGCTCTAGTGTAGCTGAAGATGCAGAAGTTTTACGTCAAATTCTTGACAATCTTGTTGTGTTTACATTTAAACAAGAAGCTATTATAGATGCACTTAGTGAGGATGAAAGCGTTTTTTCAAATCAGTCTAAGGTGATTTTAAAGCAAAAAGAGTTAAAGTCACTTTTTGAACATGTAGATGATAGTCTTTTTGCCTTGTCCTTGCGTGTTCCTGAAATCTCTGAAAAGGTTAATAAGGAGGTAACAGACCTTTATTATAATTTGGATAATGTAGTTGAAAATTTATCAGAATCTAGAATTTATCAAAGTGTGTCTTATCAAAAATATGTGCTGAATTCTGGAAATATACTTTCTGATTTATTGGCAGATATTTTAGACAATATGCAGCAGAGTATGAAATCTGGTAAAGGTGAAGGTTCTGGACAGGATTTTCAATTGCCTGATATTATTAAAGGACAATCTGAATTAAACAAAAAGATGGGTCAAGCTGGTCAAGGTAAGGATTCAGATAAAGGTAAAAGTGGTTCTTCTGGTAAAAATGGTGAGAAAGGTGAGGGAGGAAGTCAAGGGCAAAATGGTACTTCAGGTAAAGATGGAAAGGGAGGTAAAAATGGCGAGTCTGGTTCTTCCGGATCTAATGGTAAAGGTTCGCAAGGTAATTCTTCTGGCTCTGGATCTGGTGAGGGTGGAGAGAATGGACAGGGAAAAGGTAATGGCGATGGCGATGGTGAGAACGGTTCTATGGGTAATGGAAACACTGGATTATCGGAGAATTCCTTAAAAGAAATCTACCAGATTTATAAAGAGCAAGAAGTTTTAAAGAATAAATTAGAAGAGCAATTATCAAATATGATTAATAATGAAGATCGCAAGTTGGGGCAAAAGTTAATCCGACAGATGAATGATTTTCAGAATAATTTATTGGAGAATGGTGTTACGAGAAGTACTATAGATAAAGCTACAATTATTCAGTATGAATTAATAAAATTAGAAGGTGCTGCAATGAAGCAAGGGGAGAAGAAAGAGCGAGAGGCTAATACTAACGAAAAGTCTTTTGGCAACCCTATTCTTACGCAACCTTCAATCTTTGAGAATTACAAAATTCAAAATGAAATTTTAAATAGACAAGCACTACCTTTGCGCCAAAATTATCAAAATAGAATTAAAGAATATTTTAATACAAATGATTGAATTTAATTACGAATTAGATTTTGAACTAAATAAAGAACCCTATTATTCAGATTGGTTAACTAGGGTTATAGAAACTGAGGCTAAAAAGTTAGGCAACTTAACTTATATTTTTTGTGATGATGCATATCTTTTAGATATTAATATTAAATATCTAGATCATGATACATATACAGATATCGTCACTTTTGATTATTGTGAAGGGGATGTTGTTTCTGGAGATTTGTTTATCTCCATTGAGCGGGTTATTGAAAATGCTAAAGAGTATAATGTTGATTTTTTAGAAGAGTTGCATAGAGTGATGTCGCATGGCGTTCTTCATTTGATGGGATTTAAAGATAAAACGGATGCAGATGCTGCGTTGATGCGTAAGAAAGAAGAAGAGAAAATTAAATTGTTCCACGTGGAACATTAAGGGAAATTATGTTTGATAAAGAGTACGATGTTATAGTTGTTGGAGCTGGTCACGCAGGTTGTGAAGCTGCGGCCGCAGCTGCAAATATGGGTTCTAAGGTGTTATTGGTAACTATGAACCTTCAGAATATAGCGCAAATGTCTTGCAATCCTGCTATGGGCGGAATTGCAAAAGGGCAAATAGTTCGTGAAATTGATGCCCTTGGCGGGTATAGTGGAATCATTTCTGATAAGTCAGCGATTCAATTTAAGATGTTAAATAAGTCTAAGGGACCTGCAATGTGGAGTCCTAGAACTCAGAATGACCGTATGGTTTTTGCTGAAGAATGGCGGTTGGCATTGGAAGACACCCCTAATGTAGATTTTTATCAGGAAATGGTTTCAGGGCTTTTGGTGGAAAATAATAAGGCAGTAGGGGTTACAACTTCTTTAGGAATCAAGATTAAATCCAAATCTGTAGTGCTTACTAATGGTACTTTTTTGAATGGTTTAATTCATATAGGTGATAAAAATTTCGGTGGAGGTAGAGCAGGAGAAAGAGCGGCAACCGGAATAACTGAACAGTTATTGTCTTTGGGTTTTGAATCTGGAAGAATGAAAACGGGTACACCGCCAAGAGTAGATGGTAGATCTTTAGATTATTCTAAAATGATTGTACAGCCTGGGGATGCTATTCCGGAGAAATTTAGTTACTCTCCAACGAAAGCTTTAGCGCATCAACGTGATTGTCATATGACCCATACTAGCGAATTGGTTCATGATTTATTACGAGAAGGATTCGATCGTTCTCCAATGTTTAATGGTAGAATTAAAAGTTTAGGGCCTAGATATTGCCCTTCTATTGAAGATAAAATTAACCGATTTGCTGATAAGAATAGCCATCAATTGTTTGTTGAGCCGGAAGGTTGGAGAACGGTAGAAGTGTATGTAAATGGATTTTCTACGTCCTTACCAGAAGATGTTCAGTTTAAAGCATTGCGTTCTGTAGTAGGTTTTGAGCAAGTTAAATTCTTTAGACCGGGGTATGCTATCGAGTATGATTATTTTCCACCAACACAATTAAAGCATACTTTAGAAACTAAATTAGTAGCTAATTTATACTTTGCTGGACAAATAAATGGAACCACAGGATATGAAGAAGCGGCTTCTCAAGGTCTAATGGCGGGTATAAACGCACATCAAAAAATTAATGAAAAACCAGATTTTATCTTGAAAAGGGATGAAGCTTATATTGGTGTTTTGATAGATGATTTAATTACAAAAGGTACTGAAGAGCCATATCGTATGTTTACCTCTAGAGCAGAGTATAGAACTTTATTAAGACAAGATAATGCAGATTTACGTCTTACTCCTATGGGGTATGAAATAGGTTTGGCTCGCGAAGATCGTTTGAAAAGGATGGAGGAGAAGCTGGAGAAATCAGAAAAATTCATTCAATTCTTTAGAGAGACTAGTGTGCTTCCGGATCAAATAAATCCAATTTTAGAAAGTGTAAATTCTGCTACAGTATCACAATCTGACAAAATGTTTAAGTCATTTTCTAGACCTAATGTAACTATGGATCACATGTTAACTTTAGATCTAGTATCGAAATTTGTAGCCGATAATGATTTGGATAGAGAAGTTTTGGAGCAGGCAGAGGTACAGGTAAAGTACTCTGGTTATATCGCAAAAGAGAAAAACAATGCGGATAAATTGCATCGTTTAGAGAATGTAAAGATTCCTTTAGGCTTTGATTATATGAAATTGAAATCCATTTCTACAGAAGCCAGACAGAAGTTAACAAAGATTCAACCTGTTACTATTTCGCAAGCTTCTAGAATTAGCGGAGTTTCACCAAGTGATATTAGTGTGTTATTGGTCTTCTTGGGAAGGTAATAATTTTGGTGATCACGTATCTATTTATAGCCTCTAAATTTTTAATTTAGAGGCTTTTCTTTTTAAGGCATGTGCTATATGTTTCTGTTCTATTTGCTTGAAGGAGTATAATGCAGTGTTTTATCTGTACTCAAAATAGGAGATTATGTAGTTTGATTGATGATTGAAATACAAGGCATAATTCTTATAATGGGCTTAGATATATTTATGTTTTTCTTCTGCTCATTTGTCTGAATTATAGGGTGTGAAATAATTTAGTGGTCAGTTAGTTTGAGATTTTGTTGGAGTAGGTTGGGGGTAAAGTGTACTGTCTTCAGTTGACATTGTAATTTCAGTCTTTCGTTCTTTTGGTTATATTTTATCGTGCTACTCGAAACTAAGTTTGCCTCATATTTGTTGATTATTTTTTTAGATGGCTGTCGCAGTATTCAAATTGTTCCACGTGGAACAATTTGAATACTTCTGTAATTCTGTGTCTAGTTCTTGCGCTTTGTCTCTTAATTTAATTAAATATGTTGTGCAAATAAATGTTGTGACCGTTCTGATATTTGTTGTAGGTGATTCATATTGGAATAATTATTGTGGCTGTTTTTAGGAATTTTTAATGGATACTAATATGAATAAGTTGTTTGCTATCTTAATTACTTTCTTGGTTTTTTCATCGTGTGTTCCAATCCGGATTGCTCCAAGAATTGATGATTATAAAGTTTCTAAAGGAAAAAAATTTAAGCGGTCTTTATCAAAACGACAGATGTTTATTTTTGAAGATCCGAAAGAGGGAGGTGAGTTTTATAATTATGTAAACACAAAATTTCAGTTAAATGATTCTATCGTTTATGACGACGTTCCTTTTCAATTGGAAGAGAAACAATTTTTCTTCTCTAGTTATGAAATTGAGATTCAAGATAAATCTTTTCAGTTGGTGCCAATTGCTTTAGATGTTCTTTTAAATAAATCTTTAGGCATGGAAGAAGTCAATCCTATTTTTTCAAATCCTGATGGGATAACTCGTACGGGCAATTATTATATTGCTATAGAAGTGTATAGTGATTTGGAAAAAGATTGTTTGATAGAAAATTCTTTTTCACGTACTTCAGTTTTGAAGTATCTTCGTCAACTTAAAGATGAATATTTAGCGACCCACAATTATAATGAAGTTTTATTTAAAAACTAAAGACTATTCTGTTAGTCAGGAAACCTTTGAATTATTTCTAGATCAGGAATTAGATATGCTAATTACAAAACCAGAACCCCAAGTTTTGGATTCGTATTATGACAGTGAGGTTTATATTTCTCATACCGACGCTAATGTTTCTTTGGTTGATAAAATCTATCAAAGGGTAAAAAAGATTAATCTCAAGAACAAACTTAAAGTTGTGGGTAACCATGCAAAAGGAAAACGCCTTTTAGATGTTGGAGCAGGTACTGGAGATTTTTTGATTGTTGCAAAAGAAAAAGGTTGGAGTGTAGTTGGAGTAGAGCCAAATAAAAAGGCGCGTCTTAAAGCTTCAGAAAAAGGCTTAGATCTAAAAATAGCATTGGAAGATTTCTCTAATGAAAAATTTGATGTTATTACACTTTGGCATGTTTTGGAACATGTACCCAATTTAACCGATCAAGTAACTAGATTATCTAAGTTGTTATCAGAAAATGGAATTTTAGTTATTGCTGTTCCGAATTATAAATCTTTCGACGCAAAATATTATAAAGAACATTGGGCAGCTTTTGATGTACCGAGACATCTTTGGCATTTTTCAAAATTGTCTATCGCTAAACTTTTTTCAAAAGAAGATTTAAAAGTCTCAAAAATCTATCCAATGATTTTCGACGCATTTTATGTCTCACTTTTATCTGAACAATACAAAACAGGAAAGCAAAACTTTTTTAGCGCGTTTTTTGTTGGGCTACGTTCAAATATGAAGGCTTGGAGAACCAAAGAGTATTCTTCTCTAATTTACGTGCTTAAAAAGGCTAAATAATCATTTTAAGACCTTTTGAGGAGGTTTTGATGTACTTGTCGAGTAAGTAGTTGTTTATTTTCTGAAAACAACCGAGAGACTATTTAAAATCACCTGTTTTTAATCAGAAGTCTTGATTGTTTTTAATTTTAAAATAGATATTACTTATAGCGGTTTTTTTGATACCTATTTCCGAATTTTATAAAAATATTGACGCGACAGTTTTGCCTATTGAAAATATTTTTTGACCGATTTTAATTTGTTGAAGCCTCAGGCATATTTTTTAAAATGATATAATGTCTATCAATTTTTTTGTTGCACAATTTCTAAAGTGGTTTTATATAAATCTGTTTTCATAATTTTCGATTTTAACCAAGCATAAAAACTTAGCACAAATAAATCTTCTTTTTCTTCCTGTAAGGTGATAAGTGTTCTTTTTACTTTCAACATAAATTCATTCTGATCTATTGTTTCTTTGTGATAAAAATAATGAGTGGCCAAACTCAGGAATTCTAAAACTCTATGCTCATTATTTTCCTTTAACCGTTTACTATATTTTTTTCGGAAACTTTTTATTCTAGATTCCACCAAATCCAAATGCTCCATTTCCATATAAAGCATTATTTCAGTTAGGTTCTTTTTAACCACCCAAATTTCTCCTCCTTTCTCTGCGTACCAAGTATCACTATGGCGCGATTCTTTGAAAATTTGCAAAGCCTCTTTGCATCTGTTTTGCTGAAATAAGAGAACTACTGCCGTAAGTTTTAAATCCATGACATAGGCAATCTGTTGCCGGTGTTTTTCAAAATCAAATTGCTCTAAAAGTTGTAAGGCCTCTAAGCCATTGCCAGAGTAGTTCAAATTTAAGACGTGTAATAAGGTAAATTGGGGAATAAAACGTTGGTGGTAGCTATTGTTTTGTTTTTGCATTTCTGCCTCCATGCGTTGTAGGTACTTTTTAGACTGTTCAAAATCTTTATTTCTGAAGTGCGAATTGGCGATATAGTACAATATTTGAATGTGATAGAATAAATGTTTTTCGGAGAGTTTCTGTTTGTGTTCTATTTCTTTATTTATTTTTTCTATGAATGGGAGTAGGGTGTAAAAGTCACGTGTAATATTGGCTGCTTCATTATTAATGGCAACAATTTTAAATAATGACCTATAGCTTAAGCCATTTTCAATTGAAATATCAAACTGAGATAAGGTGCTTGCTATAGTTTGGGTAACATTCTTATTTTTTTCAATCAATTCACTTTTAATGGTTGCATAAAAGAGATTCAGGTTTTCCTCTTGTTGAAATAACAGTTTGTTTGTTTTAAATTGTGCGATTAAGGCATCTAGGCTAACTTTTCTGTCTAAATGGGCATACTGTATACGAGTGTAGTAAATCTCGTTTAAAATGCCATAGAGTTCATACTGCTTCGCTTTTATTTCTGCCTTTTTTACAACCTTTAAAGCCACCTTGTGCGCTTTTTGCTCAAAGAGTATTCTACTCGTAAGCAAAAGCTTAATAATTTCCATTTCTTCAGATTGTTCTCCTTCAAAACTATTAGTGGCAATAAAATCTATCAGTCCATCAAACAAACGTTTGCTCAAGGCGTGGTAGGCGCCTTTGGCCTTTTTACCATAAAGGAGTACATCTATATGTTCAGCATTGGGGTTTGCTGCCAGTATTTTGAATAAAGCCACATTTTTGGTGTCGTGTCTTTTGTTCTTTTGGCGTAGGCGAGTTACAAAAGCTTTTTGTTCTTCTGCGGTTAAGGTAGCTATTAGGCTTGTATTTATATTCATTATATCGTAAGGTATAAGTGCTATAAAGATACTAAATACAATAGTAATCTAGTTTTTATTACAATTTATATCGTCAGTAATTACATTAAGTAGACTTTCTAAAACACGGAAGGCTCCTCATCTTTGTACCGTTGAAACAAACTAAATCAACAAAATAATTAATCATCAAAAATCAATTATTATGAATTACAATTTTAGTAGTGATACCAACGAAGAAAAAAGTAAAAAGAAAATTAAAATAGAATTTGATAACAAACCTACTCCTGCCTTTATTGGCGCATCATGGGTAGCACTAGTTGCAGGAATGTTGGCTTTTTGTACAGGTCTGTCAAATGCAGCCATGCTATTGAATGAAAAGGGTTATTATTTAACAATTCTATTATTTGGACTTTTCTCAGCTGTTTCTGTACAAAAAAATGTACGTGACCGATTAGAAGGTACAGAAGTAACCGATATGTACTACGGAATAAGCTGGTTTGCCGCATTAGCATCTATATCACTTTTAGTTGTTGGTTTATGGAATGCAGATTTAGAACTGAGTGAAAAAGGATTTTACGGAATGTCATTCACCTTAAGTTTATTTGCAGCTATTGCAGTGCAAAAGAATACACGTGATAAAAAGTTTATTGAAAGTAAAGACGAGGAATAATTTCAAAAGAAGGGAGTGCCACAGCGGCGCTTCCTTTTTTTGATGATTAGAAAAGGCAACTGCAGGGATGTAGTTGTCTTTTTCGTAAAATAATTTATATTGTAGTCAATATGTGACGTATTTTAGGTTGATATTAACAATAAGAGCCTTTATTGAACGTTTACTAAAGATGTTTACAGAGTGTATTTAAAATCTGATATTCCATTGTAAAATAACAGCCAAACTAATAACAATTTTTAAGTGTTTATTTATGGAAGAAGACAGCCTACAAGAGTTAGATAAAATTTTAAAACCTATTATAGAGAGGAGTTATCAAGCAGCAAAACGCGAATCCTATAATGGAACTCCCTCCGGGAAATCAATTTTAGAACATTTTCAAGTTGAAATTGATAATACCAGAGTTGCAATATCTAGTCAGTTTTATAAAATTGACAAGTTAATGCAGCATAATGCTAGTTTAAGAAAGTCTTCGGCAAAGCCTAAACAGCCTAAAGTAGATTCTAAAAAATATGTGCGGGAATCTAATGGAGGTTATCAAGTGTTTAATGGGATAAAATGGGTGCAACTTTCAAATGAAGCGCGGATTAATTTAAAAATTGAATCAAACTGGGAAACAGCGAATAAAGCCGCAGTTATCCTTAGTGCTAGTGATCCTAAAACAAACACCCATGTGCGCTATGTGGATAAAGATGTTTTTACAAAGGGATTTGATTATTCTTATACCGGCGATAAAATGGGTAGCGAGCAAACATCTTCCACTTTACCTTCAAGATATATGTACTGGGAAGATCCTTTTTATGCTACTGTTAAAAAAGGAGTGTCAATAACAGGTAAAACAGCAGGAGCTCTTGGAGCACGTAACATTGGAAATTTAACACCATGGAGAACCGGTAGCAATATAGAATTTGCAAAGGGTTGGTATCGCAATAAAGAAGGAATTTATAGAAAACTAAGTAGCCAAAAAGGATTAGGAGCAGGTGGGCATCAAGTAGGCACAAGAAATGCATTGAAAAGAGCTTCAAAGTTTAAAGCTGTTGGAAAAAAAATGTTGTGGGTAAGTGCTGCGATTAGCTTTTATGAAGTTACAGATGTTTTGGTTAATGACGATTCTAATAAATGGAATGTAACGACTAAAGCTAGTATTGACATAACAATGGGTTTAATTGGATTTTATGGAGGACCTATAGGTTGGTTAGTGTCTGGAACTTATTTTATTCTGGATATTAGTGGAGCTTTTGGGGATTGGGGAAAACCTAGTGGCATTCGTTCTGACGGAGTCCCTTATAATTTTAATCAATTTGAGTATGATCATGAAATAGAATTTAATATAGAGTTTGTAAAAGAAATTCAGGAAAAAAAATTACTTGAAATGAGAAATGTCAAAATAGATAAGACAAGTGTTGTTAAACCTAGAATTTTGTTACGTAAAAATTAGCCACTACAATGAATCAAGCATTAATTTTTATGATGATGACCATATGGTTATTTCCATTCACCATTTTTATGTTTTATAGAATTTTTTTAGAAAATAAAAAGGGCTTAATGTCTATGTATATTCTATCAATTATTCTTGTAATTCTGGGGTTAATAATGGTCATACTATATAAAACACCAATGTTCTTATGTATGTTAGGGCCTTTATTTTTTTTCTCATTGTATGACATCGCTACAAGAATTTTTGTTGCTAGATATAATAGAAAACCGATTGATACAGGTTATAATTGGCAATCAGGAATATTTGCAGATCGGGTATATAATATTACGGTAACGACCTTAGGACTAATTTTGCCCATTTTAATATTTGCCTTATTGTACGATTTATTCAAGTAAAACTGTTCAACGAGGGAGGTGCCTTAAAAACCGCTTTAAAAAAAATTAGAATAATGAGTATTTTAAACCAGCATAAAAAAATATTTAGTCTAGTACAAGTTGAACTAGAAAAGTTAGGATTTACTGAATTTGTATATGAACCTCATTTCTATTCGTTAGATGCTACAAAAAAGTTTGGAGACTTAACATATAATTTAACTTTCCAACTCTTATCAAAAAGTATTTCTTTAGGTTACGTTTATGGATTTATATTAGTCAACCCTGTGAACAAAATACTTAAACAGTTTATACCAGATTTATCAGATAACAATGAGTTGATAACCTTAAAAAACCATATTAACGGCGGGAAACAAGAAGATTTTAAAAAGATAAATGAGCAATTGAAAACCAAAAACACGGGAGATTATATAATGGCTATTATAGACCATATAAAAAAAATAGACCTCCCGTTTTTCAATAAATACCCCACTATAGAAACCATTAATCAAGAAATTATTAATAAAGTGCCGGAGGAGGGTTATTTTGAATGGTTTCCTGGGGAGTTGAATTTTAAAGTATTAATAATTATGAAATTATGTAACAATCTAAAATATGATGAATTTAAAAATTGGGCACTTAATGCTTATAAAAAAGGAGTAGATATAGATTATGAACGGTACAAAAAGGACTTTAAAAACTTGCATACATTACTTGACTTATTAGACAGTGGTTCATATTTAAAAATAATAGAAAAAGACAACCTGGATTAAGTTCGTTTTTAGTTGCTCCTCGCTAGCGCGAGCGTCACGCTCGTGCCCGCAACAGTAAGCAGGGCAATATGAAAATAAAACAATAAAACAATAAAATAATAATCAAACGTAAAATACCCCAGCCTATCGACAGCCCTCTCACGGGGACAATGATTAGCGTAGAGATTCCCCCGCTAGCGCGAGCGTCACGCTCGTGCCGTAAAAGAGTAAGCAAAGGAGTATAAATAATAAGAAAAAAGTAAAATGAGCAGAAAATACAAATTTAATAATCCCGCAGCAGCTTACTTTGTAAGTTTTGCTACTGTTTATTGGATAGATGTATTTACTAGACAAACTTATTTTAATGTATTAGAAGAGAGTATAAATTATTGTAGAAAAGAAAAAGGAATGGAGGTATTTGCTTATTGTTTTATGCCTAGTCATATTCACTTAATTTTTAGGTCAAATGAAGAAGATCCTTCTGGACTAATTAGAGATTTTAAAGGTTTTACAGCTAGAAAATTAATTAAAACAATTGAAGATAACCCACAAGAAAGTAGAAAAGAATGGTTGCTTAGGATGTTAGAAAGAGATGGTAAAAATAAAAGCAATGTATCTAAAATGCAATTTTGGCAGCAACATAATAAACCAATAGAATTATGGAGTACAAAAGTTATTCAACAAAAAATAGATTATATACACAACAACCCTGTGGAGTCTGGTTTTGTAACTAATCCTGTTGACTGGAAATATAGTAGTGCTAGAAATTACCAAGATGACCAAACCATTTTAAATATTGATATATGATTATTAGTAAAACTTTTAGTTTGTTTAACGGCACAAGCATCTTGCTTGTGCCCGCAACAATAAGTAACTAAAAAGTAAAACAGAAATGAACAGAAAATTTAAATTGCAAAACCCAACAGCAGCTTACTATGTAAGTTTTGCAACCGTGTATTGGTTAGAGCTTCCTACCGGCAGGCATGTTTACGAGACTAGCTTATTTTACAATCTTGGATCAAGCTGTTGAGTATTGTAGAGCTGAAAAAGGCATGGGGGTGTTTGCTTAGTGTTTTATGCCGAGTCATGAGCATTTTGTTTTTAGGTCTGATAAAGACAACCCATCAGGCTTATTAAGAGATTTTAAAGGATTTACCGCTAAAAAAATAATAAAAGCAATAGAAAAAAGCAGAAAAGAATAATCTCTTATGATAACGCTCCATTTTCTGGCATGACTTGGTTTGAAAAAAAATGGTTTTAATATTGGTAGAGAAGCGTTTATAAGCGAGCAAGAGTTAATTAAAACAGTTTTGCATAAAATGCATAGACTCGAAACAAGTACATTGAGAGGTTCTGGTTCTACCATACAAGTAACTCAGGAAACAAAAGCAGGCAAATAAAATATTTAATCTTTTTGAATAATGGAAGAACAAAGAAAACAATGGCTAAATGCTGTAGAAGAATTTAGAAATGACAGTAATACCGTTATTAAATGTCCTAATTGCAAAAAAGGCATTCTTTTCTTTACAGATATTGCATTTGAAGAAAATGATAAAAATAAAGGAGGTAAGCGCATAATTGAGTGTGGAAACTGTGGGAAATTTGAAATTGTATTGTATCGTCAACCACCAGAAAACTGGTATCAAAATAATAATCTATGAGATTCTTACTCCAAATATTATCACCATTATCCAGTTGATTTACCAACCCTGCAAATGCAACACCCGTATAAGCTAAAGATTTATTGTAAAGTTATTAATTTAAATTTTATAAAATGTAATGGGAGTGTAATTGGATTTATTTGAATTATTTCATCGGTTTGGTATTAAAGAAAAAAAACTTCGTCGAGAAGGAAAAATTAACTAGTAATGATAATAAACAAAGTAATAATATGGAAAAAATGGAATTCTCCTTTTTTGATGGTGTAAAGTTATTCGAAAACCTTTTGTCATATGATGATTGGTTATCATCAATAGACTATTCTTTATGGAGTAAGTCATATGTGCAAATGAATAATAATAAACTATATATTATTAAGGAAAATGTAAAAGTAATATCAACTTTTAAATTCTTTAATTTAATAGATTTAGAAAAAATATTAAAGAAATACGAACTACAAATAAAAGAGGAAAATGGTATTTACTATTCATATACACCAATTCATAATTCAAGACAATTAGAGATTTCAGAAAATGATAATTTATTAGCTATTTATTCCATTGATGGCGAAAGAGCTCCAGAAAGTATATTCATTTATGGTGTTTTCAAAAAAATGAACTCCCCGCTAGCGCGAGCGTCACGCACGTGGCCGCAACAATAAGTAACTAAAAAGTAAACCAGAAATGAGTAGAAAATACAAATAGAACAAGGATTTATAAGCAATCTTGTAGATCTGAACTATAGTAGCGCTAGAAATTACCAAGATGACCAAACCATTTAAGTATTGATAGATGATTATTAGTAGAACTTTTTGTTTGTTTAACGGCACGAGCGTCACGCTCGTGCCCGCAACAGTAAGTTGGTGTACTATGAAATAAAACAATAAAATAATAATCAAACGTAAAATACCCCAGCCTATCGGTAGTGCCCTCACGGACAATGGTTAGCGAAGGTATATTCCCCCTTGGAAGGGGGTGCCCGTAGGGCGGGGGATGTAAAAAGATGAAAAAAACCAAAAAGTTGAAAATAAGTACAAAAAAGTAAACCTAAACCTTATTTTTAAGGGAAATTAGACATGAACTATTATGAATATAAAACAATCAGAACAGGACAAAAACGGAGTATTTAAGGCTTTTATTGAAAATCAAGAAGTTGGCCACTTAGAATATGCTTGGCTAGGTCCCAAAACCTTAAGTATTAATCATACCGAAGTGAATCCAGATTTTGGAGGCCAAGGTATTGGCAAGAAACTAGTTTTACATGCGGTGGCTTTTGCTCGGGAAAAAAATGCTAAAATAAAAGCATTGTGCACTTACGCTAAAGCGGTGATTGATAAAAACCCAGATCTTCAAGATATTCTAGCTTAAAGACTCCACTCAGAAAAATAGAATACCAGATATTAGCGCATTAGGGCTAACTTTTTGCAAATAATCCAAAACCTTTTCTATTTTTGCGACACACTTAAAAATAAAACATGAAAAAAATTGTAATGGCTTTAGCACTATTTAGTGTTTTTGCATGCCAAGAGAGTAAAATTGGTTTTGTTGATAATCAAAAGCTAATGGAAGAGTATCAAGAAAAGGTTGACGTTGAGGCTAAATTCAAAGTTAAAATAGATGCTTTAACGAAAAAGAGAGATAGTATTTCTCAAATGTTTCAGATGAAATTACAAGCTTTTCAGGCTAAAGCTCAGAAAATGCCACAAGCACAGGCACAAGAGGAATACGGTCAATTACAACAAGAAGGTCAGTTCATGGGGCAGCAATTACAAACTCAAGAACAAGAATTACAAGTACAAAGCCAAACAGAAATGGATAGTATTGTAAGCAAAGTAAAAAGAGAAGTTAAAGCATACGGTAAAGATAACGGGTATACGTTTATCTTAGGTGGTGGAGACGGTGGTAGTGTTCTTTACGGAGCAGAAGCACAAGAAGTTACTGCGCCAATCGTAAAAGCGTTAAACGATAAGTACAAGAACTAAAACGTAGTACGTACATCTAAAAAAAGCCTCAACATATGTTGAGGCTTTTTTTATTGCAGTAAAAACAACAAAAACATGGCAGGGATAAAGTAAATGGCAATGGTTTTTGCTCCTTCATAATCCTTAGCCATTCGCTGCCCAAACAATAGCATCAAAAGTGATATACAAGAAAACAGTGCGCCGTAAAAGGCTAATCCTGTTTTATTCTCTGCAAGTAATTGGTATATGCCACCTATGCATAACAATGCTGCTATCATCTCCGTAATTAAAACAATGACTAAGAGTAGGGGAACGCTATTTTTTAATGGCGATTTTGAAAAATGTTCTTTTAACCAGCCTAAGTTTCCTTTCCAATCTAAGATTTTATCAACCCCACTTTGTAAAAACGTAATGATTAAAAAAAGCAGTAAAATTAGTTCTGTGGCATTGTTTGTAAGTGGATTCATAAGTGCAATTCGTATTAAGATAATTCTGCTTTTTTATGCAGTAAACGGGTTAGTTTTATAGATAGATCGGTAAAAATTATTTTAGCATTTCCATTACGTTCAATATGGTAAATGGCGCGTTCTAGTTCTTCGGTAATTTCTATGATATTATTTTCATGAATAAAAGGGGCAAACTTGTTAATATCAAAACCATCTACATGTATTCTCGTGTAAGCAAGCTCTTTTGCGTTAAAATTAATAAGCATCGCTTGGCGCATTATGGCAATACAATAGAGAATAAAGTTTTTCTGAGTTTCTCTTCCTGTTTTTGCAAGTTCTGTACTCCAAGAAATTAGATCGTGAATGGCAGCTTTATTTCCTTTTGCTTTAAAAGCGCTACGTACCCATTGAACAAACCATTTCTCAAAAACTAAATCCTCAGAATCATTATTCATAAGATCTAAGGCTTTGTTGTAATTGCCATTAGCTTCGTTTGCTAAACGCAATGCCTGATCTTTAGCAACACCAAGATCTATAAGGCCATTAGCAATTGCATCTTCTGATAGTGGTGGAAAATGTAAAACTTGACAACGAGAACGTATGGTTTGAATAATCTGCTCTTCATCTTCTGCAATTAGAATAAACACCGTTTTATTTGGTGGCTCTTCTATTAGTTTTAAAAGCTTATTTGAGGCAGAAATATTTAGCTTATCTGCCATCCAGATAATGCAAATTTTATAGCCACCTTCGTAAGATTTCAAGGAGAGCTTTTTTACAATTTCTTGCGCTTCATCAACACCAATCTGTCCTTGTTTTTTTTCAATACCAATTAATCGGTACCAATCAAACAAATTGCCATAGGGTTGCTCTTTTACAAATACTCTAAAATCTTGAATATAATTATCACTAACCGCATGACTTTTTACCTTATCAGAATTTGCTACGGGAAAAGCAAAATGTAAATCTGGATGGGTAAGCGTATTGCATTTTATATGACAGGCTTGCTTTGTTTGCTCATTTACATTCTCAGATGTTTCACAAAGAATGTGTTGTGCATATGCAATTGCCATGGGTAAAGTTCCGCAACCTTCTGCTCCAATAAATAGCTGAGCATGCGAAATTCTCCCTGCTTGAGCGCTAGATACCAAATGGTTTTTTATGTGGGATAAACCTAAAATAGAATCAAATAACATGCGCCAAATATAAGGTATTTTGTCACAATTAATTTCAAATTATATTCTTCGTGTAAGTCATAAAAACGGAATTACATCGTTCTAGTAAAATTTGTAAATTTCATAATGGAATCCAGAATTCTTAGGTAATTTGTTAAATCAACAATAAATAGGGCCTTAGTATAACACATAGAGCACATAAATTTTTACATTTGCTACTATTCAAATAACGAATCAACATGAAAACTTTAGACGATATTAATTTCAAAGGAAAAAAAGCATTAATCAGAGTCGACTTTAATGTGCCTTTAGATGGCGATTTAAAAGTAACGGATGCAAGTAGAATTGAGGCTGCAAAACCATCGATTATCAAAATATTAGAAGATGGTGGAAGCGCAATTCTTATGAGTCATTTAGGAAGGCCAAACGGGCAGGTAAATCCTGATTTGTCGCTTAAACATATTTGTGATGAAGTCTCTAATGTAATAGGCGTTAGTGTAAAATTTGTTGATGATTGTGTTGGCGAAAAAGCCGAAGCTGCTGCAGCTAACTTAAAAAGCGGAGAGGTTTTATTATTGGAAAACCTTCGTTTTCACCCAGAAGAAGAAAAAGGAGACAAAGCTTTTGCAGAACAATTGTCTAAATTAGGAGATGTTTATGTGAACGATGCCTTCGGTACTGCACATAGAGCGCATGCTTCTACAACTGTGGTAGCACAATTTTTTCCTGAGAATAGATGTTTTGGTTATTTGATGGCAAAAGAAATTGCAGCCATTGATAAGGTTATGGCTACAGGTGAAAAGCCCGTAACTGCTATTTTAGGAGGGTCAAAAGTTTCTTCTAAAATTACAATTATTGAAAATATTTTAGATAAAGTAGATCATTTGATCATCGGTGGAGGAATGACGTATACGTTCATTAAGGCACAGGGTGGCAAAATAGGAGATTCTATTTGCGAAGATGATAAACAAGAATTAGCATTAGAAATTTTAAAGAAAGCTAAAGAAAAAGGTGTAGAAGTTCATATTCCTGTAGATGTTTTGGCTGCTGATGACTTTAGTAATGATGCAAATACTAAAATTGTTTCTGTAAATGAAATTCCTGATGGATGGCAAGGTTTAGATGCTGGCCCAAAAACATTGGAAAACTTTAAAGAAGTAATTTTAAAATCGAAAACTATTCTTTGGAATGGTCCTATTGGTGTATTTGAAATGACAAGCTTTGCAAAAGGGACTATTGCGATAGGTAATTATATTGCTGAAGCAACTGAAAATGGGGCTTTCTCTCTAGTAGGTGGTGGAGATTCTGTTGCTGCAGTGAAACAATTTGGCTTTGAAAATAAAGTTAGTTATGTGTCTACTGGTGGTGGTGCAATGTTAGAAAGCTTAGAAGGTAAAACGTTACCTGGTATTGCTGCAATACTATAATATTTAACATCTTATCGGTAAACAGACCTTTGTTAGAAAGGTTAAATTAGGAGTAAAAAATTTTATTTTTGTAAAAAAATGACGATTTTCGTCCATTGCTTTCTAACAAAGGTCTTTTTATGATGTATAAACACAGTAAAATACTAACCCTTTTTTCTGTAGTTGTGTGTAGTACAGGTATGTATGCACAGACTACACCAAAGGAGAATACTATCAGAATTATTGAAGCTAAAGATATTCCTTTAGATACTACAGTAAAAGTTCTGAAAAACACAAAGAACAATATCGTTCAAGTAGCGCCAAATGGTACTATTGAACATCCTAATTTTATTGTAAAAAAGGATGATAAATATAATCTAGAAGATCATCCACAATCGGCTAAATATGACAGCCTTTGGCTTAAAGAATTATCGGATAGTGCTTCACTTTTTGATGAAATGTACGAAGAGGTTTCAACTTTAGAGGTTGATGAGAACTTTTTAGCCTCCGTAGATACGGAAACACTTAAGCTCCGTTTAGAAAAATTAAACCAGAAAACCCCTTTTAATGTTGAATACAATCCTTCTTTGGAAAGTGTTATTCAGTCTTTCTTAAAAAGAAAAAGAGGTTTAATGGAACGTATGCTTACGCTTAGTCAGTTTTATTTTCCAATGTTTGAGCAAGAATTAGCGAGCTATAATATCCCATTAGAATTAAAATATTTGGCGATTGTAGAGTCGGCCTTAAACCCTAGAGCTAGATCTAGAGTTGGTGCAACAGGATTGTGGCAATTTATGTACCCTACAGGGAAAATGTATGATCTTGATGTAAGTAGTTATGTTGATGATCGTAGTGATCCTATAAAAGCGACCAAAGCAGCTTGTGCGTACCTATTAAAATTACATGATATTTATGACGACTGGGATCTTGCATTAGCAGCGTATAATTCAGGACCAGGAAATGTAAATAAAGCCATAAGAAGATCTGGCGGTCATACAAACTATTGGAACATTAGGAATAACTTGCCACGCGAAACGGCTGGGTATGTTCCGGCTTTTTTGGCAACCATGTATTTATTTGAATATGCTGATGAACATGGATTAAAACCTAAAAATGCGGAGCGTCCTTATTTCCAAACGGATACCATTCATGTAAAACGATTGATTACATTTCAGCAAATTTCTGAATTGGTAAATGTCTCTATCGAAGAATTAGAGGTTTTAAACCCTTCTTATAAATTAAATATCATTCCGTTTATAGATACAGAAGACTATACACTTCGCTTGCCTATAGATGCAATTGGTAGGTTTGTAGCTAATGAAGAAGCTATTTATGCACATGTAGAAGAAGAGTTAAAAATTCAGGAGAAGGCATTGCCACAATTGGTTGAAACAAAAAACCAGATTCGGTATAAAGTGCGCAGTGGAGATTTCTTAGGGAAAATTGCTGAGCGTTATGGGGTGCGCGTAAGTGATATTAAAAGGTGGAACAATTTAAGAAGTAATAATTTAAAAATTGGACAGCGTTTAACTATTCATTCTAAAAAGCCTGTTAGTGTAGCCAGTAAGAGTACTAAATCTAACGCTAATACCAGTACAAAACGAGCAATTGCGGCTAGTACCAAAATACATAATGTAAAATCAGGCGACTCCCTCTGGACAATATCTAAAAAGTATCCTGGCATTTCTGTGGATAATTTAAAAAAATGGAATGGAATTAGTGGAAACAACTTAAAGTTAGGCACGAAACTTGTGCTATGTGATTGTCAACCCTAACGAATTACATTTCTATGAAAAATATAGTAAGCTTTTTTGCCATTGCACTCCTACTAGTCTCCTGTAAGGATGATAAGAGTGTCAAATATTTACCGGAATCTATTGGTGCTATAAATTCATTAGCTGTGGTTATGGATAATGACTTATGGCAAGGTGAGGTAGGGGATAAAGTTCGGGAGCATTTTGCAGCACCAGTTGTAGGTCTAACTTTAGAAGAACCATTGTTTACTATTAATTATATGCCACCGTCTGTCTTTACTGGAAGTATTCAGCATTCTAGATCTGTATTGTATGTTACCAGAGACAGTACCAACAAGGCATTAATTAAATCAGATGTTTATGCCAAACCACAAAAAGTTGGTGTAATTTCAGGTAAGAATGTTCAAGATATTAAAAAAGAGATCGATGGTAAAGCAGATGAAATTATTAAAGCCTTTAGAGGTTTGGAAATTTCTGAAGCTCAAAAACGCTTTAAACGCTCTTTAAATAAGGACACCATTCTAGCAAAAAACTTTAAGGTGAGCTTAAATATTCCATCTGCTTATAAAGTAGGGAGACAAGAAGATAATTTTGTGTGGTATGATCGTCAAGTGCCTAAAGGGACTATGAATGTGATTATGTATACAATGCCAGAAGATTATTTTAAAAACGATTCTACCTTGGTAACAGATATTCTTAGAATGCGCGATTCTATCGGGAGTGTATATATTCCTGGAGAAGATATTGCGGGCAAGAAAAATCATATGGTCTCAGAAAAAATATTTGCACCGCATGTGTATCCAGCTGAGATTGGCGGGAAAAAAGCAGTAGAGGTTAGAGGCCTTTGGGAAATGAGTGATTATCCAATGGGTGGTCCGTACTTGTTGTACATCATTAACGATAAAGAAAATAAAAGAAAGTTAATCGTAGAAGGATTTACTTTTGCTCCAGCATCTCAAAAAAGAGATAATATGTTTGAGTTAGAGGCTATTATGAAAACTATAAAATTTAAGTAAGCATAAAGAATTTTTATTTTTGAGTATTAAAAAACCCCTATTGCTTTCGCAGTAGGGGTTAATTTTTGTCGAAATTTTTATTGAAACGCAAAACCGGTAGACACTCTAAAAATAAGTGCAAAAATTGATATACCGATTAAGGCAAAACAACACCAAGCATACACTTGCATGTAGTTTTTTATTAGAAAGTTCCCCAAATTCCTAAAAGCTTCAAAATAAATTTCTTTAACGAGTAAAATATTCCTCATAATCCCCAAATTATAAATTAACAATACGACAAGGTTGTATTATTCAGCGCTTTAATAAACTATAATGGTTGAAATGGGTATTAATCAGGTGTACCGAAGTAACACATTGTATACTATCTTTCAAGTACCCATTTATTCGTTAAACGGCGAGAGATTAGAATTTGAATGGTTTTTATCGCGTTTTTTTAGTGGCGCCAATAATCTGTATAGCGTTCTTTTTTATCACATTTATTTACGGTTCTCTAAAGGCATTTTTTAATACCAACTAGTGAATTGTTCCTCTCAAGAGGAAAAGGAGCTTAAAAGGCTTAAAAATTGTATTTTGGAATATATGGGAGTATCTTGTATCTTAAGTTTAAGGCAAAAAAAAAGAGCAACTCACTAGTTGCTCTTTTTTTAATTTTAATTAGGGGTTTATACCATAAAAAGTTTTTTAACCAATACGATAATTCCGCTAATAAAATTGTTTCTGTAAACCTGAATTTCTTCTTGAGAAGAGGAGTGACTTATTTGTGCTTCCATAGTATGAATAGGGTTGTTAATTATATAAACTTGGGGTTTATAATTGTTGTTCCGTAAATCTAATAAAAAACATTAGAATTTGAAATATTATTGTTGTGAAATTATAAATAAATGTTGGCTATCGTTGTTTTTTCAATGGGAGCTTAATTTAAATGATCATTTCAGGAACATCGCCTTCAATGATTAAAGAGCCTTCCGTAGCCCTTATAATTTCTTCTACATGAACTCCTGGAGCGCGTTCTAAAAGTTTAAATCCATTTTCAGTAACTTCTAAGACGGCAAGGTTGGTTACAATTTTTTTAACACATCCTACTCCTGTTAAGGGGAGACTACATCTTTTTAAAAGCTTAGATTCTCCTGCTCTATTGGTGTGCATCATGGCAACAATAATATTTTCTGCAGAGGCCACAAGATCCATGGCACCGCCCATTCCTTTCACCATCTTGCCCGGAATCTTCCAATTTGCAATATCTCCCTCTTCAGAGACCTCCATAGCGCCTAAAATGGTTAAGTCTACATGTTGCCCCCGAATCATACCAAAACTCGTAGCAGAGTCAAAAAATGATGCTCCTGGCAGGGTTGTAATAGTTTGTTTGCCTGCATTGATGATGTCTGCATCCTCTTCTCCTTCAAAAGGAAAAGGTCCCATACCTAAAACACCATTCTCACTTTGGAACTCTACACTTATATCTTCTCGAACATAATTAGCAACTAAGGTAGGAATGCCAATCCCTAAGTTTACATAATATCCGTCTTTTACTTCTTTTGCGATACGTTTCGCTATACCTGTTTTATCTAACATTTCTTTAATTTGAAAATTTGAAAATGAATTAATTCTTTTTCCTTACCGTACGTTGTTCAATTCTTTTTTCATAGTCTTTTCCTTGAAAAATACGCTGAACAAAGATCCCTGGCACATGTATTTCATTTGGGTTTAATTCCCCGGCAGGAACAAGCTCTTCAACTTCTGCCACTGTAATTTTTGCAGCACCGCACATTACAGGGTTAAAATTACGGGCAGTACCTTTAAAAATCAAATTTCCTGCTTCATCTCCTTTCCACGCTTTTACAAAAGAAAAGTCGGCCTTATAAGCTTCTTCTAAAACATACATTTTTCCATTAAATTCTCGTGTTTCTTTTCCTTCAGCAACTTCAGTACCATAACCCGCTGGAGTATAAAAAGCAGGGAAACCAGATTGTGCAGCTCTACATTTCTCTGCTAAAGTTCCCTGTGGCGTTAATTCTACATCTAGTTCGCCACTTAACATTTGCCGTTCAAATTCATCGTTCTCACCTACGTAAGACGAGATCATTTTTTTTACTTGATGCTTTTGTAATAGTAAGCCTAAACCAAAATCATCTACGCCAGCATTATTAGAAATGCAAGTAATATCTTTTACTTCTAAAGACACCAATTCTGCAATAGCATTCTCCGGTATTCCGCATAATCCAAAGCCGCCTAGCATAAAAGTCATTTTATCTTCTACACCTTTTAAGGCTTCATGAACATTAGAAACAGTTTTCTTTATCATTTTAATATAAATTGAGTTGCCTCTAAATTACTATTTTTTAAATAAAAAATGCCCTTAGCTTTTTAGGAAAAAGCTAAGGGCATTTTGAGGTGTTGTATTTGGGATTAAAAATCTAAATCATCCAAATCATCTTCTTCAGGATTTGTATCATCCTTTTTATCTTCTTGAAACTTAGAACAGTCTAATTCTATAGACATACCAGCGGGTTTTTTAAAATTACCATCTGAAATATCTAATTCTTTATTGGCATAATTTTTAACCATATACAGTCCCCAAATAGGAAGTGCCATAGTAGCGCCTTGCCCATAGGCCGTTCTATTAAAGTGAGTAGCGCGTTCCTCGCCACCAACCCAAACGCCAGTGACTAAGTTGGGTACCATTCCCATAAACCATCCATCACTGTTTTTTTGTGTGGTTCCTGTTTTACCGGCTATAGGATTGGTTAGGTTATATGGATAGCCTGTAACTACTTCTTTGTAAACAGCATTATTTTTTGCGTAGCTGTGTCTTAATCTTCCTCCAGAACCAGATTGTACAACCCCCTGCATCAAATCTACCATAGCATAGGCAACATCTTTACTCATGACGTCTCTAGTTTCTGGTACATACTCATAAAGAACGGTTCCGTTTTTATCTTCAATTCTGGTAACAAGAACTGGTTTTACATAGACACCTTCATTGGCAAAGGTCCCGAAAGCACCTACCATTTCATAGACATTAACCTCTGCGGTACCTAAAGCAATGGAAGGTACTTCAGGTATATCTCTGGTAATTCCCATGTTCTTTGCCATAGCCGCTACAGGTTTTGGTCCTACTTTGTCCATCAATTGCGCAGTAACAGTATTTACAGATCCTGCCAAAGCCGTTTTAAGACTCATATTTTTTAAAGTATACTTACCATCAGAGTTCTTAGGGCACCATGCTTCTTGGTTGCCATGCTTACCAGCCTCAATACAATATTCATCATCGTATAAAGTTTCGCAAGGCGATAGACGTAATTGATCAATGGCGGCAGCATATACAAAAGGCTTAAATGTAGACCCTGCTTGGCGTGCTCCTTGAATTACATTATCATATTGAAAATGCTTATAATTTAAATCACCAACCCATGCTTTTACATGTCCTGTTTGTGGTTCCATAGACATCATTGCAGTTCGTAAAAACGATTTGTAATAGCGGATAGAGTCTAAAGGAGTCATAATAGTATCCTTTTCATTACCCACACTATTCCAATCAAAAACTACCATGGGTGTAGGTTCTTTAAAAGATGCTCTTATTTCTTTTTCAGATTTCCCATTACTTTTCATTTTTCTCCAACGGTCAGAACCTTTCATACCGCGTTCCATAATACTGTTAATCTGACTTGTGTTTATGTCTAGAAAGGGTGCTGTCTTATTGCGTTCAGGGGTGTTTTGATTAAAAAATTCTGCCTGTAACCTTTTCATATGCTCTTCAACAGCATCTTCTGCATTCTGTTGCATTCTTGAATCAATAGTGGTATATACCTTTAATCCGTCTAAATAAATATTCCATTTATCTCTTTCTCCTTCTAGTGCTGGCTTAGGGTTTTTAGAGATCCAATCATTTAAAAAACTCTGTAAATGCATTCTAAAATAAGTCGCCAAACCATCACGATGTGATTCCGGAGAATAGCGCAAGCCTAATGATAATTTTTGTAATGAGTCTTTTGTTTTTTCACTGATGAACTCATATTTAGCCATTTGAGCTAATACAACATCACGTCTGTTTTTAGTTCCTACAGGATTACGTTTAGGTCTAGGGTTGTATAAAGAGGAATTTTTAAACATTCCTACCAGCATGGCAGATTCTGCTACATTCAAATCTTTAGGTTCTTTACTAAAGTATATTTTTGATGCAGAACGAATCCCATCAGCATTGTTACCAAAATCATAGATATTAAAGTACATCGCTATAATTTCTTCCTTAGTGTATTGCCGCTCTAAACGCGTAGCAATAACCCATTCTTTAATTTTTTGCGTGTAACGTTTCCACCCACGAGATGCCGTACCCGTAAATAACTGTTTTGCTAACTGTTGAGAAATGGTACTTGCACCACCTTTGGAACCTAAATAAGCAAAGGCACGGATGGTTCCACGCGCATCAACTCCAGAATGTTCAAAATAACGTGCATCTTCTGTAGCGACTAACGCATCTACAAGGTTTTTAGGCAAATCTTCAAAAGGTATGGGCGTACGGTTATCGTCTAAATAATATTTACCTAATGTTTCTCCATCAGAAGAAATAATTTCTGTCGCCAGGTTTGTTTGTGGATTTTCTAAACGTTCAAAAGTGGGGAGTTCTCCAAACCAGTTCCATGAAGCCGCTAGAAATATTAAAACTATAGCTAGGAGTCCTGTGATGAATAGAATCCAAAACCATTTTATGAATTTAAAAAAATTGTTCTTTTGTTTTTTTTTGGGAGCCGCTGCCATTCCTTAATTAATTGTGTTTTTCAATTTGATACCCGACATCTGTAATGCCTTCTAAATCCATGATTCCTTCTACACGACCATTTTTTCTCATGGCGTGCGCAATTTTTAAATTATATACGCCCTTTGTGGGTAAAACGACGTTTTCTTTATACCAAAGCTTACTTTCTTTGATGCTTCCAGAGCCTTTGCCTAACCACTGGCCGTCTGGCATAGTCATGTCATATTCCAAGGTGTCTTTAACAGAAGCACCGTCAGGATAGTGTAACTCTGCAATGATGTAAATATTGCTGTATGCATACTTTTCATCGTTCCGCAGGTTAATAAAAATATCATAATGTTGTGTTGTGTCCAATTCAGCAATCTGAAATTCTTTAACATCATCTTTGTCCCAACTACCCTGTGGAGTTGTTTTGTACTCAGATTTTACGATACTAGAATCACACGAAACAAAAAGTACAATTGATAAAAAACAAAACAAATACTTAGCCATTGTCATTGTCAGTAGGTCTTTTTTTATTGTTAGTTCTTCGCTTATTGTTGTTTCTTTTTTGAGCGGTACCCTCTGGATTCTGATTTTTTTGCGTGTTAGGTTTACCCTCTGCTTTACCTTCTGCATTTGCAGATTTTTGGGGCCTTGGTTTTCTCCTATTTGGTTTTGCTTTTTGGTTGGGGTTATTCGCTGGTTTATTTTGTTTAGCATCCGGAGTCGCAGAATTACCTGCATTTTGCTGCGGTTTTTTATTTGGACTCCTTTTCTTATTCCGGTTATTTTTAGACTGTTTAGGCTTATCAAAACGTGTTAAACTATCTTGACCAACAACGTTTTCAAAAACTTTTTCCTGCTCTTTTTCTTCAGATGGCTCTATAGCGTACTCCTCAAGACTAGAAACCTTTTCGTTGCGTTTATTTTTCTCAAGCATTTCATTTACATGCTCTTTTGATAATGCATGCCAATTTGCCCAATCATCTTTATAACAGAACCACAGTGTAGCTTTAAAAATATCTACTTTCTGACATAAGGCTAATCCTTTTTCTGTCATGATTTTGGTGTCTGAAGCTGGAAAATCTTTCAGTGCATCTAAATAAATATCTAATTCGTAGTTCAGGCAACATTTAAGTTTACCACATTGCCCTGCTAATTTTTGCGGGTTTAATGATAATTGTTGGTAACGTGCTGCAGAAGTACTTACAGATCTAAAATCCGTAAGCCAAGTAGAACAACAAAGTTCACGACCGCAAGAACCTATACCCCCTAAACGTTGTGCTTCTTGGCGGTACCCTATTTGGCGCATTTCTATTCGTATTCCGAAAGATTTTGCCATATCTTTTATCAGCTGGCGAAAATCTACTCGCTCTTCTGCCGTATAATAGAACGTAGCTTTAGAACCGTCTCCCTGAAACTCTACGTCAGAAAGTTTCATTTGAAGGTTTAAGGCAATCGCTAATTCTCTAGATTTTTTCTGAATTTCGGCCTCACGATCTCTACATTTTTGCCAAATATCTATGTCTTTTTGAGACGCTTTTCGGTAAACTTTTGGAAGCTCTTTGTTGGTATGGTCTTCATTTTTCTTTCTCATTTGAACTTTTACAAGTTCTCCTGTCAAAGTAACCATACCAATGTCATGGCCAGATTGCGCTTGAGTAGCTACAATATCACCAATTGAAAGGGATAAATTTTCTGAATTTCTAAAAAATTCTTTTCTGCTATTTTTAAATCGGACCTCTATGCAATCAAATGGTTTTTCTCCATTTGGAAGTGACATATTTGAGAGCCAATCAAAAACTGTAAGTTTATTACAACCATCAGTTCCGCAAGTTCCGTTATTCTTACAGCCTTTTGGTTGTCCGTCTTTACCAGTTGAACAACTGCTACAACCCATATTTTTTATATTGGTTTCTTGATGACTAGTAGTCTACAAGAAAAAGGATTCATACTAAAATTTAATAACCGTAAAGATAGTGATTTTTCGATGTGACGAAAATTTTAAAAAAGGAGACTAAGAATATAATTTAAGTAGTGCTCAAATTTGAAAGAAAAAACCTCAGCATATTGATGATGAGGTTTTTAAAATAGGGTACTTCTAGTACTAAAGTAATCTTTACTCTTATTTTTTATATTTTAAAACTTCAGATCGTCCTTTTTTAAATATTTTATTACTTACCGTTTTACCTTTACGCAGCGCTTTTTGCTCTTCAAAAGGTAATTCATGGATGTCTTTGCACTCAGTAGAACAACATTGATTCATGGTAGTTGCGCATTCTTCACATTGAATGAACAATAAATGACAAGCTTCGTTTGCACAATTCACATGATTATCACAAGGTTTACCACATTGGTGGCAGTTTGCAATGATATCATCTGTAATACGTTCGCCTCGTCTATGATCAAAAACAAAGTTCTTGCCTTTAAATTTATTCTCTAAATTTTTGTTTTGTACTTGTCTTGTGTATTCAATAATTCCGCCTTCTAATTGGTACACTTGTTTAAAGCCTTTATGCTTGTAGTAAGCGCTCGCTTTTTCACAGCGGATCCCTCCAGTGCAATACATCACTAGTTTTTTATCTTCTTTATGATCTTTTAAGTCATTCTCAATAATATCTAAAGAGTCTCTAAAAGTATCCACATCGGGAGTAATGGCATTTTTAAAATGGCCAATTTCACTTTCGTAGTGGTTTCGCATATCTACCAAAACTGTATCTGGATCTTCAATAAGCTCATTAAACTTTTCAGCATCAACATGAATCCCTTTTTTGGTCACGTCAAACAAATTATCATCAAGACCATCGGCAACAATTTTATCACGTACCTTAACTTTTAATTTTAGGAACGATTTATTGTCTTGCTCAATAGCAACGTTTAGTCTCACATTTTCTAAAAAGCTAATGCTGTCTAAATGATTTTTAAAAGCTTCAAAATTTTCTGCCGGAACGGATAATTGTGCGTTTATGCCTTCAAAAGCAACATAAATTCTGCCTAAAACATCCAATTCATTCCAAGCGATGAACAGGTGGTTTCTAAAGAGTTCTGGATTTTTAATATGCGCATATTGATAGAAAGAGATTGTAAGTCGTTCTTTACCAGCTTCTTCGATAAGAGCTTCTCTTTCTTTTGCGCTCAACGTATTGTACAGTTGCATGCTATACTAATTTTATGAGTTAAAGATTTATTTTAAAGATGGCAAATTTAACTGTTTTGTTAAGGGTGACCAAAAAATAGGGCCAACTTGTTGCAAATGATTCCCTTCCAAAAAAAGAAATAGCTCTTCTTAAAACCCCTGAAGTTTTTTCAAAGACTATATTTAAATCACTTGAAGTAAATTTTTTTTATAGAAATTTATTGGAAATGTAGTGATCATCACGTTCCATGAGAATAAAGTAATAGGGCATGCTAATGGGTTGGCTAATGCTACAAACCTTCATTTCTAAAAAGGTTGCTTCTCAAATTGTTATATGCGAAAAGAATTGGTAATTTAGCTTTCTATAATACAAAAAAAATGAGTTCGGAAAAAGAAGCAAAATTAAAGGCATTAAAACTTACACTAGATAAACTTGACAAGACATACGGTAAAGGTGCTGTTATGAAAATGGGGGATAGTGTTGCTCAAGACGTTGAAGTAATTCCATCTGGATCTTTAGGATTAGATGTGGCTTTAGGCGTTGGAGGATATCCTAGAGGAAGAGTTGTTGAGATATATGGACCAGAATCATCAGGTAAAACAACCTTAACATTACACGCTATTGCTGAAGCTCAAAAAAATGGAGGTATTGCTGCATTTATTGATGCAGAGCATGCTTTTGATCGTTTTTATGCAGCAAAATTAGGGGTAGATATAGATAATTTAATTATTTCACAACCAGATAACGGGGAGCAAGGTTTAGAAATTGCCGATAATTTAATTCGTTCTGGTGCTATTGATATTGTCGTTATCGATTCAGTTGCAGCATTAACACCAAAAAGTGAGATTGAAGGCGAAATGGGAGATTCTAAAATGGGTCTTCATGCACGTTTAATGTCTCAAGCCTTACGTAAACTTACCGGTTCAATTAGTAAAACAAAATGTACGGTAATTTTTATCAACCAGTTGCGTGAAAAAATTGGGGTAATGTTCGGGAACCCTGAAACAACGACAGGTGGTAACGCATTAAAATTTTATGCATCTGTACGTTTAGACATTAGAAGATCTACACAAATAAAAGATACGGATGGTAATGTTCAAGGGAACAAAACCAGAGTAAAAGTGGTGAAGAATAAAGTAGCACCACCATTCCGTCAAACAGAGTTTGATATTATGTACGGTGAAGGTATTTCTAAGGTCGGTGAGGTTATTGATTTAGGAGTAGAGTATGAAATTATAAAGAAGAGTGGTTCATGGTTTAGTTATGGTGATACCAAACTAGGACAAGGGCGCGATGCAGTTAAAAACCTACTGCTAGATAATCCTGAATTGCAAGAGGAACTCGATGCAAAAATTAGAGAAGCCATAAAAACTGTAAAAAGTTAAATTAAAAATCCCGATGTAAAAATCGGGATTTTCTTTTTTTAAACGCAACCATTGGCTATCTGGATCATCTTAATAAAAAAATTAAGTTATGCGGAACCTATTGTCCCTCTCCATGATGTTGTTATTACTGCTAAGTCTCGCTGGGTGTAACTTAGAAGATACTGAAAATTTTCGTTTTGTAGCGTTTCCGATAGAAAGTGTTGAGCTACCAGAATCTTTTGATTTGAATGAAACCTATGAGATAAAAGTTAAATACCTGAGAGGATCAGACTGTGCTTTTTTTGAAGGTTTTGATATTGTCAAAGAAGATACGACTATAAGAAATGTAGCGGCCATAGGGTCTATGTTAATTGATTCTGACGATTGTAATGAAGTTTTGGAGGAAGTAGAAACTTCGTTTAATTTTATTGTTTTATATTCAGATACGTACCTTTTTAAATTTTACACAGGAGAAAATGAAAATGGGGAAGCAGAGTATTTAGAAATAGAAGTGCCAGTGAACGAATAGCAATAAAATTATCAACCTTTAACACACCACTCAATTTTGAGTCTAGAAGAACTCATAAACAACTGCAAAAAAGGCAATAGAAAAGCCCAAGAGCAATTATACCGAGATTATTCTCGGGTATTGTTTGGGGTTTGTCTTAAGTATTCTCGCAATAAAACGGAGGCAGAGGATAATTTGCATGATAGCTTTATGACTATTTTTAAAAAAATAGACCAATTTAAATTTAAGGGGTCTTTTGAAGGGTGGATAAAGCGAGTTACCGTCAATACAATTTTACAGAAATATAGGAAAGAGACTAACCTTAGTCTTGTGCATGACAACATTGAAGAAGAAATAGTCGTAGAATCTAACTATTCAGAGATAAGCTTATCTAGCTTACTGCAATACATACAAGAATTGCCTAATAAATATAGACTAACTTTTAATCTATATGTATTAGATGGATATTCTCACGCAGAAATAAGTGAATTACTTGGTACTTCATTGGGTACCTCAAAATCTAATTTAGCGCGAGCTAGAATGATTTTAAAGGATAAAATAGAAGCAGATATTAAACGAGAAGTTTTTTTATGATACTCTTGTTTTAGTGTGATGCTAATTAGGAAGATAATAAGTATAAAATGAGTAAAAAGAATTTAGATGAATTGTTTCGTGAACAGTTCAGAGATTTTGATGAAGTGCCAGACGAAAAAGTCTGGACGGCTATTGAACAATCTTTAGACAAAAAGAAATCACGAAAAATAATTCCGATATGGTGGTGGCAATTAGGCGGCGTAGCTGCTGCATTGGTCATTTTGTTGTTTCTTATAAATCCGTTTTCTAAGGATATAGAAGCACACCCTTCTGTTACAGATGTGGAGCATCCTGTTCAAGAACATTCTAAGGAGGTTATAGAAAAATCTAAGCACGAAAATACAGTAGAATCTTCTCATGCAAATACGGAAGAAGTTTTTGATGCCAATGCGCAAGAACAAAATAATTTTAACACAGCACCTTCTTATGTTGTTGATGAAATTAATAGCTCAAACAGTGCCGCTACCAATGAGAATAGTGCAACAAGTACAAAAACAGCATCTTTAAATTCTTCTAAAACAAAGCTTGCAGAAGCTAAGAAACAAGGAAAAAGCACAAAGCCTACTACCATACAGTCTTCAGAATTAGTTTCAAATACTAAGAAGGGTTCAGAGCCCGGGAGTAAAAACTTAGAGGGATCGGCTAATAATCCTATTCATCAGAATAAAAAACCACTTAAAGATAATGATGGTTCTGGGAGCGCATTAAAAAATAACGGAAACACAACGGAACTTGCGGTTAACGTAGAAGAAGATCAGTTAGATAAAAAGGAAGGCAAGAAGAAATCAATTTTTGATGAAATAGAAGATAAAGAAGAACTTATTGCAGAAGATAATACAAATAAATGGTCTGTGAGCCCTAGTATTGCTCCAGTGTATTTTAATGGAATGGGCGAAGGTTCTCCTATACATTCTGCATTTGTTTCTAATACAAAAACAGGAAATGTAAACTTAAGTTACGGAATAGCCGTAGCTTATGAAGTTTCTAGAAAATTGAAAGTACGTACAGGAATCCATAAAGTAGATTATGGGTATAACACCAATCAAATAGAATTTAGTTCGTCTGTAAATGGAGCAGCAACCGTGCAAATTGCAAATATTGATTATAAACCAACATCTAAAAATATTGTAGTTCAGAGTGAGTTAAGTCTCGATACAAAGGGAGCAGCTATTGCAAATGATGTGACGGCGAAGTCGGCTAACTTAAATGGCGACTTATCACAGCAGTTTGGGTATTTAGAGGTGCCGTTAGAGCTTAATTATGCTTTGTTGGACAAACGTTTCGGAATTGATGTTATTGGCGGGGTAAGCTCGTTATTTTTATTGAATAATGATGTCTTCTTAAATTCTGGAGATCAAACGACAGAAGTAGGAGAGGCAAATAATGTTAACGCGATAAACTTCAGTACCAATTTTGGGTTCGGGTTTAATTATAAACTTACTCAGAAACTTCTATTCAATGTAGAACCCGTTTTTAAATATCAATTAAATACTTTTTCAAATTCTGCAGGTAATTTTCAGCCGTTTTCACTTGGAGTATATAGTGGGGTGAGCTTTAGATTTTAGAAACGTTATTTAATTTCTATTGCAATAACATGTAGTGGATACATTGTATCTACTTTATCTTTTTCATCAATGCTTAATGCTTCATAGTTGAGACTATAAGTTTCTAAAGCGTATTCATGTTTTATCGCCTCTATATTGCTTAGAATAACTTGTTGTAATTTCATGTAATCTCCATAAGTTGTGTTCTTATTGTAATTAAGGAGAATGGTAGAATTTGAGGTGTTTTTTACTACATAAGTTCTCAATAACTCGCTTAGTTGACTTATTGAAACCAGGTGCTTAGAAATAAAAATTTCATTGTCGCTATTTATGGCTATTTTAAATGCCTTCTCCGCATCATAAATAGGAGGTAATAGCTTATCTGATCCATTAGTATTAGTGGTGGCAGCTGTTGCCATAAAAAGATATAGGTTTAATTTAATATACTCTAATTCTAAATCTTTATCTGAAAAGACCTGCAGCATTATCTGGGCAATATCAGATGAGCTTTGTATGTTTTTTTTTGTGATTAAGTCGCTAACTTTTAATTCAAAAGGTAGTGAATTTTCTTTTAGAATAGTATTACGGCAGTTCTTGTTTAGTCTGTCAAAAGAGTTTCCGACTTTTTCCCATTCATCAGAAAAATTCGAAAAAAAATGGTTAGAGAGAAAAGTGTCATTCGCCATTTGTTTAATAATCCTCCTATAGCTAGACCCACTAGAGTCTGCGAGTACTTTTTCTTCCAGTAGCTGATTTTCAAAATTTGAAATTAATTGTTTCAATGCAATACCGCCATCAGAATAATTAGTGTAAATACATTCTATTAAGACAATTTCTGGCTTGTTATTTTGTGCTTGGAGTTTTATCCCTAAAAGTATTAGGAAGCAAAGGAAAAACTTGTTGTTCATTTTATTTGTTAGCAGAAATTGTTAATTCACTTAAAATAATAGCCCTAACTTCTTCCCGAAGACTTGCTTTGTGGGCTTCGTCTAGATTTTCGGTATTGAAAAAGTGATGCACCTTTACCCTACTAACTCCCGGTCTGCCTTTGGTTATCGTAAAAGGCAAACGCGCTTTGTTGTTATAAAAAGTCATGGGCACTACAGGAATTTTATGTGCTATCGCCATTTTAAAAGCACCGTCTTTAAAACTATCCAGAACAATGTGCTCGTCTGGTACACCGCCTTCTGGAAATATACAAATGCTTAGCCCTTGGTTCAATCTTTTTTGAGCTCTTCGGTATACTGCTGTTCTACTTTTGGTGTCTCCGCGATCTACCAAAATGCAAACACGTTTGTAGAAAAATCCGAATAATGGAATCTTAACGAGTTCTTTTTTTCCAACAAATACGAACGGGTTAGGACTGGCCTTAAGCATCATCATAATGTCTAACATACTCGTGTGGTTGGCAACAAGCATATAGCTTTTTCCTTTTACAAGTTTTTCTTCCCTTTTTATTATTGGAATACAACACATTCCATAAAGAATGAAATTAGCCCAAATGTTTCGCGCTACCCAGAAAAACTGTGGATACCATTTTTCTGAAGCTGATAATACAACCAATAGGGGTAAAAACATAAGGATAGGTATTGCGACTAAAATGTAGAACCAAATTTGGTATAGTACACTTCCTATTTTTTGCAAAAATGAAATCATAAATTCAAAAGTAACAATTTTAGAAGGTTATACTATTTGTTTTATCTTTGCATGATAATTTTTTATAGGAAATGGCTCGGATTTTAACAGGAATACAAAGTACAGGAACTCCACATTTAGGAAATATTTTAGGTGCAATTATGCCAGCAATAGAGATGGCAAATGATCCTAAGAATGAATCTTTTCTATTTATCGCGGATATGCATTCTCTTACTCAGATTAAAAATGGGGAGGAATTAAGGTATAACACTTATGCTGTTGCAGCAACTTGGCTTGCTTTTGGTTTGGATATTTCTAAAACAGTATTTTACAAACAAAGTGCAATTCCGCAAACAGCAGAACTTTCTTGGTATTTAAGTTGTTTCTTTCCGTATCAACGCTTGACTTTAGCACATTCGTTTAAAGATAAATCAGATCGCTTAGAGGATGTAAATGCAGGTTTGTTTTCTTATCCTATGCTTATGGCGGCAGATATCTTGTTGTATGATGCTAATATTGTTCCTGTAGGAAAAGATCAATTACAGCATATAGAAATGACACGGGATGTTGCTTCTCGTTTTCATGCTCAAATGGGAGAAACCTTTGTTTTGCCAGAAGGCAAGATTCAGGAAGAAACCATGTATGTTCCGGGGACAGATGGCGTTAAAATGAGTAAGAGTAAAGGAAATTTAATCAACCTTTTTCAGACTGATAAAAAATTGCGCAAGCAAATTATGGGAATCCAAACGGATAGTACGCCCATGGAGGATCCAAAAAATCCTGATACAGATAATGTGTTTGCCTTGTATAAAATCTTGGCTAATGAAGATCAAATTGCAGAAATGCGTGCCAATTATCTAAATGGAAATTATGGGTATGGCCACGCAAAGCAAGCTTTATACGAACTGATTGTAGAAAAATTTGGCGAGGCTCGCGAGAAGTTTGAATATTATATGAGTCATACAGAAGAAATTGATAGAGCATTGGAAATTGGTGCAGAAAAAGCGCGTAAAATTGCGAATGAAGTACTCGGACGCGTACGAAATAAAGTAGGATATTAATATCATCTACCGCTTACGCTAAAAACACAAAAACCGACTAGTTAGTCGGTTTTTTGATTTCTAATAATTATTGCGTTTTAGAATAGTGCAGTTTTCAGTATGTATTTTACCGATGAACAGCATTATTTACTGCTCCTGACTAGGCTTGTATTCACAGAACAGACTGCTTGGTCTGTAAAATATAGACCACCGAATGTGATTTTTATACCTACGGTAGACTAATCAGTATAATTCTGTGCCAAATTGGTTAGTGCTTCCATTGCGCTTTCAGCATCTTTCACGGCTACAAAAATATGATCATGATAATAGGCGGCAATCACATTACAACTAATATTGTGTTTTGCTAATTCATTTGCAAACAGCGCAGTTAATCCTACCGCTTCTAATGAGGAATGAATAGTTAATGTAATCCATGCTGCTTCATATTCATAGCTGAGGTTTAATGTATCTGCTTTATTTTTATCTATAATGATTGTTGTTCCTTCAGCTTCTTTGAACTCACATAAAATAGATGCTCTAGGAATTGCAGTTGCATCTTTTACACTTGAAAACACATAAGTACCTTCATTTAATTTGGGAGTCATTCCTTTTACGAGTGCTGAAATATTTTTAATGCCTGACATATATAGTTTTATTTTGCTACAGCCTTTAGGCCAATAATTGATATAATAAGGGTTGAAATAAAGAAAATCCTCCAAAAATTGGCAGGTTCCTTAAATACCAGTATCCCTAGAAGTACAGTTCCTACGGCTCCTATTCCAGTCCATACAGCATAAGCAGTTCCTATAGGTAAACTACGTATGCTGTAGATAAGTAATAGAAAGCTGGTTGTAGAACAAATTAAAAAGCCCACGTACCACCAATACATTTCTGCTCCTGTAGTATCTTTTGTTTTTCCTAAACAGAAGGCAAAGGCTATTTCGAATAGGCCTGCTATGACTAGTAAAATCCAATTCATCGTATTTATTTTTTTGCAAAATTCTATAGAATGATTGGGTTAATACTTAACATATGATAAAAAACGATTTATTTTAATGAAGCTCTAATTCTACTTAAACTAACTTGGGTGATACCCAAATAGGAGGCGATATGATTTAGAGGGACTCTTTTAATGAGATCTGGTTCAGTAATGATTAATTCTTGGTAGCGTTCTGTAGCTGATCTTAATTGTCTTGATATGAGTCTTTCTTCTGTTTTTATAAGTTCTTGTTCTGCCAATATTCTTCCCCAATTTGCGATAGCAATATCTTTTTGAAATAATAATTTAAGGATTTTGCTTTCTGCGCTGTATACGGTGCTTGGTTCTAAAAGTTCTATATTTTCATATCCCCTTTTATTTTCTACGTAGCTTTTCATAGAAAGTATAGGATTTCCTTCTTTTCCGAACCAAAAGGTAATAGCGCCCGCTTCAAACTCTGAATAGCCACGGACTATTCCTTTTTTCATAAAATAAAGTTTAGGCTCTATTTTTTGCGCTCTTATTAAAATATGAGATTTAGGGTGTGATTCTTCCTCGAAAATAGCCATTAATTGCTTTTTAGAGGGCTCTGGCAATGGGTATATTTGGTCTATTATTTCTTCTAAGCTCATTTTTATATGCGTGCTTTTTATTTCTGGTGCTGATTATTCTTTGGTTATAGTGCTTCAAACAGCTTACCGGGTAGCGGTCTAATCACACCTTTCATTTCCATGTTTAATAGGGTAGAAGAGGCTTTGAAAATAGGGAGGTTACAGGTTAAGGCAATAAGGTCTAATACCTGCTTCCCTTCTTTTAATAAGTAACTGTGTATCGCTTGTTCTGTTTCATCCAAGTCAACAAATAATTGTTTCTGAACAGTTTTCGCTCTTTTATCTTTTAGCTCCCAGCCTAGATTATAGATTAAATCTGCTGCTGAGGTAAGCATTTGTGCTTTTTGTTGTTTAATTAGTGTATTGCAACCCGTACTGTATTTGTCGCCAGCACGCCCTGGAACGGCAAACACATCGCGGTTGTAACTGTGTGCAATATCGGCGGTAACCAGACTTCCTCCTTTTTCTGCAGACTCAATGACTATAGTTGCTTCACTCATACCGGCCACTATACGATTTCTTTTCAAAAAATTTTCTCGCTCAGGATTGCTTGTAGACCAAAACTCGGTATAGAAACCACCATTTTTTTCTACCTCTGGAATATACTTGGCGTGTACTTTTGGATATATTTGATTTAGACCGTGGGCTAAACAACCAATCGTCTGTAAGCCATGTTTAATAGCGGCTCTTTGAACACAGATATCTACACCATACGCAAAGCCACTTACAATAATAGGGTTTAAAGGTGCTAAATCTTCTATAAGCTTTTCGCAAAATGATGTACCGTAGCTTGTAATATTTCTAGTACCAACAATGCCAATGATTTTTCTATCCTCTAAATTTATGTTGCCTTTTTCAAAAAGTAGAATGGGGCTATCAATACAATGTTTTAGATAATTAGGATAGTTTTGCTCTTGAAAGTAAATTGGATTGATATTTTCTCTTTTTATAAAAGAAAATTCGGCTTCAGCATTTTCTTGGTGCGTTTTATCGTTTAAGTGTCTGATAGTGTGCGTGCCAATTCCATCAATTTTTAATAAGTTTTGATTTTTTTCTTCAAAAACAGCACTCGGATTGCCACAATGTGAAATCAATTTTTTTGCGGTTACGTCACCAATATTAGGAATTCGCTGTAATTTTAATAATGAAATTAGCTCACTATCAGTCATTTGTAAAGTATATTTATAGGTTTACAAGGTACATCAATTAAAATGTTAATAAAAAGTAATGTTAGGGGTTTTCTACCGCCTTAATTTTTACAATCTTTGCCGTGATGAGATTAGAACACCATATTGAGGAATTACTTTACAGGTACAATTGCGTAATAGTACCTGAGTTTGGAGCTTTTTTAAGTCAGACTAGATCTGCTTTTATTGAAGAAGATACCCATACATTTTACCCGCCTTCTAAGTTTATTTCGTTTAACGAACTACTTACATCTAATGATGGTTTATTAGTTTCTTACGTTGCAGACATAGAAAAAGCATCTTACGAAAGTATGCTAACAGAGTTAGCTACTATTGGGAAAAATTGGAAAACTCAGTTACAGAGAGGCGAACGTCTTTTTTTAGGGAATATTGGTAAGCTTTGGTTAAACAAAGAAGGTAAAATTCAATTTGAACCTTTTGAAAAAGTGAACTTCTTAACTACCTCATTTGGCTTATCATCTTGTGTTTCTGGAAAAATTACAAGAGAAGTTTTAAAGCAAGAGGTAGAAAAACTTGAAGAAGATATTCCGTTTATCATCACTCCGGAACAAAGAGCTAAACATTCTTTTAGACCTTATTTAAAATATGCTGCAGTTTTGTTTTTTGCGGTTTCATTAGGTGTTTCTGGTTTGCGTTTTTATAAAGAAAATCAAAATATAGATCAGCTAGCGCAACAAGACGCACAGAAGCAAGTTTCTAAAAGAATAGAAGAGGCTACTTTTTTTGATGCCTCACCGTTAGAATTGCCTGTGGTAAATTTACATGCATCACTTAAAAGCCCAATGAATACTGTAAAATATCATATTGTGGCAGGTGCATTTAAGGTAAGAGAAAATGCAGACAAAAAAATAGCACAGCTAAAGGCTAAAGGATATAACGCTGATTATATTGGTGTGAATAAATTTGGTTTTCATGTGGTAGCTTTTGATAGTTTTTCTGAGCCTAACGATGCAATCAACTATTTAAGAAAGATAAAGAAGACTGAATCTAGTGATGCTTGGCTCTTTCAAGAATAACTTTCTTTCTATTTCTATTGATGATTTAAAGAACGTATCTTCACCCAAAAAAATTAAGATATGACGCCTAAGACTCCTCGTGAATCTAGAACAATTTTAACCGATTTAGTTTTGCCTAGCGAAACTAACCCTTTAAATAATCTATTTGGTGGCGAGTTATTGGCTAGAATGGATCGTGCAGCAAGTATTGCCGCAAGACGTCATAGTCGAAGAATAACGGTAACCGCATCTGTAAATAACGTTGCTTTTAATCAATCCGTGCCATTAGGTAGTGTTCTAACTGTAGAAGCTGCGGTTTCTAGGGCGTTTAGAACATCCATGGAGGTGTATATAGATGTATGGATGGAAGATCGTTTTACTGGGACTAGATCTAAAGCTAATGATGCTATTTATACATTTGTTGCTGTAGATGATACTGGAAAGCCAACAGAGGTGCCGCAATTACTTCCTGAAACTGACTTAGAAAAGGAGCGTTTTGCAGCTGCATTGCGAAGAAAACAGCTAAGTTTAGTGTTGGCGGGTAAAATGAAACCGCATGATGCTACGGAGCTTAAAGCATTATTTTTAGCAGACGAGCCTACTAAATAAAATAAAAACCTCAATTGTTGAGGTTTTTTTATGCTCCAGAATTAAAGCTTATAGATCCATTCTTCAGGATTAAGTCGCGAAGTATCTTGGTATAAATAGAATTTTAATAAGGTTTGTTTATTTCCGGTATTGGTAAATACTTCCCCTAATTCAGCTTTCGCTTTTATGGTATCTCCCTTTTTTACATACACAGAGGATAGGTTGTAATAGGTACTAATATAGTTACCATGTTTAATTTGTACTCCTTTATTTCCTCCTGGAACACTAATTACAGCAATTACTTCGCCTTCAAAAATAGCTCTAGCCTTAGCGCCTTGATCGGTTGCAATAATTACTCCGTTGTTTTGATGTTTAATTCCTGGGTAAACGGCATCATTGTACACACCAAATCCAATACTTTTAATTCCTTTTTCAACAGGCCAAATAAGTTTTCCTTTATTAGATGAAAAATTATTGGCAACAATTTTGGCTTCTGGGGTTAATACAAATTTATCAGACTTAGTGGTTACACCAGCCTTTTTATTAGAGCTCACAATAGCGCTTTTTATTAGACCCTCTATTTGTCGGTCTATTTTGCGGGCTTCTTTTTCTTTTTGCTTAATCGTAGCAGTATACTTACTCTCGTTTTTACGTATCGTACTCAAAAGATCATTTTGAGTTTTCTTTTCTTTTTCTAATTCCTTTTTTGCTATTGTGTTTTCCGCAATTAAATGATCTTTGGTTTTACGCTGTTCTATGAGCGTTAAATTTAAGGTGTTTAGCTCTTCTGTTTTGGAAACAATTTGTTCGCCTTGTTCTTTTCTATACTTGGTATACTGCTTCATGTACTGAAGCCTTTTAAAGCCCTGAAAGAAGCTTTCTGACGAAAGCAAGAACATTAGTCTACTCTGCTTAGATTTGTTCTGATAGGACTTCTGAATCATTACAGCGTAGTCTTCCTTGAGCGTTGTTAGTTCATTCTTTAGCTTAGAAATGTTTCTAATGTTTGCATTTAATTGCCGGTTTAGTAGATTAGATTGTTCATTAGTAACCCGTATCAATTGTTGACGAACAGATATTTTCTTATCCAACGCATTCATTTGATCCAAAACATTGCCTTTCTCCTTTTTTTCTGCATAGAGAAGGCGGTTTATTTCACGTATTTCTTTTTGAAGTCTCTCTCGTTTGGCTTCCAGGTTTTTCTGCTCGGTGGTTTGTGAAAAACCCGTTTGCAGTCCAAAAAAGAGGAGCGCTAAAAAAACAAAAAGAAGGCGATATGTTTTGATTACAGGCATATTAATCTAAAATAATCTCTTTAAAGCCATTCGGGATATCATAAGGAAATTTTATTTTTCTATCAAATTCAATATTTTTATATTCAATTTCAATTAAACTTTGATTCCCATCCATAGCCGCGGAAATAGCAATTTCATTTGGTATTATTTTTTTATCAATCTCTTGATAATTGGTATAATTAATCTGTAACAAGCGCCCTTCCTTTGGTTGAGAAATCTGCTCCTTACTAATTCTAAAATATTTTGGTTCTATTTGAAATAGAATTTTAAATAATTCTATAGCTTTTTTTGGTTGTAGCTGATAATTTTCATCTGCAATAGTGGTTTCGTATTTATCATCTCGCAAATTTAAAATCGCCTGACCTAATAATAAACTTTGTACTTTTTCGAAATCTAAATCGGTACCCAGTAGCTTACTTAAATACGAGAAGTCTCCATCAAAATAGGTATTGTCTAAGCGATTATAGAACGATACTCTTTCTGGGGTTATATATGCTTTTACTAGTCCAAGAGTCGCGCTAATCCAAATGGCTTTGTCTTTTTCCATACGAAGACTAACACTAAAGCCTTGTGAAGCGTTTTGGTCTTCATAATCAATTTTCATTTTGCCGGAAATTGTTTTAAAATCTAGCGCATTAGCATAATGTGCTTTGATGATGGATTTAGCGTTTAAATTTTCATTAACGGCACCACCTGTTACCACTTTTGTAGATTTACAAGAGACCACAGCAACAATTAGAAAACTATATATTATTTTTTTTATCACGCGTATTATATTTTAAAATCCAGGTTTTATTTTTCTCAGGTACATGTTTGCCTTAGCTGCATTATGAATTCCATTGTAGGCAACAGAAAGCTCTTTGTTTATTTTGTTAGCTAAGCTGATGTCATCTAACATATAATCTAGGGATTCTTCCAATATAGCAATAGCTTCTCTATATTTTTTTTTATGGTTTAAAGCTAGGCCTCTAGTGTAATAGAAGTACGGTTGGGCAGGATAATTCTGTAAAGCTTCTTTAGAGATGGTATCTAGAATGATATAGTTTTTATTTCGTATTAAATTAGAAATATAATTTTTATAATGTTCAATAGACCCACTTTCTGTGTTTCTAGTACCACTAGAAACGGTAGTGCTATAGCTGTATGTTTCGCTATTTTCTTCTTGCTCCTTTATACCTGCTCTAATCTTAGCGTACAAGTTTTCTGTGAATTTAGATGTTTCTAATGAATTTAAAATAGTAAGGGCACCTTTGTAATTTTGTATTTGGTAATACACGAGTGCTAAATTCTTTTTAAGGGAGAGGTTTTCAAACGGTATTTGAGATTCTACAGAGTTGATACCATCATGCCTTAATTGTAAAATGCGCACTAAGCTCTGTAAAAACCAATAATTTTCCGGATCACTATTTACTGCATTTATGGCATGTTCTTGAGCAAGGTCTAATTGTTTTGTTTCAAGAAATACTTGCGCAAGTTCATGATCTATTGCCTTTGCTTCGGGATCAATATTTTTACAGTCTAAAAATAGATTGATGGCTTTGTCGTAATTTTCAATGCCTTTTTGTTTCAAGCCTTCAAAGAATTTTTCTTGAAAATCATCGGAGTATTCTTCTAGATATAGATCAGCACTTTCTTTATCACTATCTATTGGTTTTTGTGCAATACTTGGGCTAGAGATCATAAAAATCCCCATAACACTATAAGCAAGCAAAAACTTTCTTTTCATATGTTTTAGTACAAGTTAGCCTTCCGTGTTCAAGAGAAGGCTAATGTTGTTTATTTTTAATGTGACTATTCTAAAACAGAATAATCACCAATACTTATCGACTCAAAATCTCCGTTGAATACAACATGATTTCCTATCATAGCATTATCTAAGTTAGCGTTTGAAATCTTAGTATTCGTTTGTATTAAGCTATTCTTAACAGTTGAGTTTTCTATTGTTGTATTAGCTCCAATGGAAACAAAGGGGCCAACAGTAGAATCTTTTAAGACTACATTTTCTCCAATAAAGCAAGGTTCAATGATGTTTGCGTTTTCTAGTTTGGCTGATTTAGCTATTAATGGTTCGCCATCTTTTTCTAAAAAACCTAACATGCGTTGGTTGGTTTCTATCGTAACCGCTTTGTTGCCACAGTCCATCCACTCTGTTACGGCACCTGTTTTGAATACTTTGCCATTGGCCATCATGCGTTTAATACCATCATTAATCTGATATTCTCCTCCATGGATGATGTTGTTATCTAATACATATTGTAATTCTTTTTTAAGAACTGCAACATCTTTAAAATAATAGATGCCAATTACGGCCTGATCGCTTACAAAGGTCTCAGGTTTTTCAACTAATTCTATAATTTCATTTTTATCGTTTAGGTTTACGACACCATACGCAGATGGGTTTTCAACCCTTTTTGTCCAAATAACACTATCTGCATCTTTGTCTAAATCAAAGTCGGCACGGATTAATGTATCTGCATATGCGATAACAGCTGGTCCGCTAAGGGATGGTTCCGCACACATAATGGCATGTCCGGTACCTTTAGGGTCTAATTGACGGTAAATACTTGGTTTTGCACCTAATTCTACGGCCAATGCTTTTAAACTCTCTACCACATCATCTCCGAAAAATGCTGGATCGCCTAAAATAAAAGCAATTTCTTCTATAGGTTGATTTAATACACCAACGATGTCAGAAACTAATCGGTGTACAATAGGTTTTCCGGCAACCGGAATTAATGGCTTTGGAACTGTTAAACTATGTGGTCTTAATCGTGATCCACGACCAGCCATGGGAACAATAATTTTCATGTTTTTAATATATCAACTAAGTTAATGATTGTGTTTTATACTTGGTAGCAATTATAATACCATAAAATTCAACGTCTTATTTACAATTTTGTTACACGAACAGCGTCTTATTTATTTTACACCCGTACTACCAAAACCACCTTCACCTCTTTTTGTTTCAGATAATTCTTCTACGAGTTTCCATACTGCACGCTCGTGTTTCGCGATTACTAATTGCGCAATTCTTTCCCCATTTTCAATGGTAAAAGGTTCCTTAGAAAGGTTTACTAAAATCACTCCAATTTCTCCTCTATAGTCGGCATCAATTGTTCCAGGTGCGTTTAATACTGTAACTCCTTTTTTCGCTGCCAAACCACTTCTGGGTCTCACTTGAGCTTCAAAACCAACGGGTAGTTCTATGAATAGTCCTGTTTTTACGATGGTACGCTCAAGGGGTGCCAAGGTAATTGCTTTTTGTACATGAGCACGAAGATCCATACCTGCAGATGCCCCAGTTTCATAATGTGGTAATTCGTGGTTGGAGGTATTAATTATTTTTATTTCCATGTAACGATATCTTGTAGTGAACTATAAGTTGTTATTATTTTTTATTAGAGATTATTTGTCTGATTTTTTCATTTTCAAGTTTATAAACTAATCCTAGAAAAATAATGAATAGGATAATCCCAATTACTAAATTTCGGTCAAAGATATAAAATGATATGATAGACAAGAGAATAGATAAGCCAAGATAAAATCCAATTTTTCGCATATTATATGGAATTGGATAATGTTTTTTTCCAATCCAATAGGATAAGACCATCATTGTTCCATATGCCATTACTGTGGCAATGGCAGATGCCATATATCCCCAAAAAGGTATGGCTATAAAATTTATTGCTAATGTTATTATTGCTCCTATTACAGAAATGAATGCCCCATAGCGTGTTTTGTCTGTCACTTTATACCATACAGATAAGTTGTGATAGATGCCTAAGAAAAAACTGGCAAGAATAAGTAAAGGAACTACGGGCATTGCTTCCCAATAAGATTCATTTCGTATGATTAGTTCTTTTAAAACATCTGAAAATACAATGACACCAAGAAGTATGATGCTTCCCAAGATCACAAAATAATTTGTGATTTGGGCATAGGCTTTTTGTGGATTTTCGGAATTAGAGTGGCTAAAAAAGAAAGGTTCTATTCCTAATCTAAAACCTGTAGCAAAAAGGGTCATAAATACCGCTAGCTTGTAACAAGCAGAGTATTTTCCAACTTCAGATGCTGCAATATTTTCTGGCAATAAACGCTCTAATAAAATACGATCAAAAACTTCATTAATGGTAAATGCGATACCCGCTATTAGAATAGGCCAGGCATATTTTATCATCTTCTTCCATAGTTCTTTATCAAAAGCATAATTGTTTTTCCAATAGAGCTGAAGCATTAATAGTAAAGTAATAGCACTTGCTATTAAGTTTGATATAAAAATGTAGGAGATTTGAAAATCTGGCTTATACATCCAAGCTAGGGAGCTTTCAGGGTTTTTTGCAATAAGCTCAGGAAGGTAGATTAAGAAAAGGACATTCAACCCTAAATATACGGCTACATTTCCAATTTTAATTAAAGCATAATGTAACGATTTTTCTGTTGCACGTAACCAAGAAAATGGAATGATGACCAAGGCATCTAATGCTAAAATATAAATAGCATAATTAATGTATTTTACATCAATTTCGCTCCATAGTGCTAAGTAATTTCTTAGAAATAAAGCAAGAATGAAAAATAGAGTGGTTGAAACGAGTATGGAAATTAGAGAGGTGGAAATAACCTTATCTTTATCTTCTGCTTTGTAGAAAAATCTAAAAAAAGACGTTTCCATTCCATAAGCTAGGAAGACATTGAATATGGCGATATAAGAAAAAATAACAGATATTTCGCCATATAGTGCCGGGTCTGGCATAACAGCGGTATACAAAGGAACCAAAATAAACGAAAGCATTCTGGGTAGCACAGTAGCTAGGCCATATACAAAGGTCTGTTTAAATAGTTTTTTAAATGGGTTCAACCTGTGAAAAATTAGGCGTTAAAAGTAGGTATTAAAACGCTCTCTTCAAAGTTAGTTCCTTGGTTTACTTGAATATATTAAAGCTTGCTTTTCTTTAATTCCGGTAATTTTGGTGTATTTAACTTTTTTTCCATCCTCTTCGATATAGGAAAGCACCGCTTCATCGTCATTTAATTCATAAGGATATTCAGTTACAGGCTCTTTTTTTAGGTGAGGGGGTTGGTTGCCCACTTCTTTCCTTGGATCTGCATGCATGATAATATCTGGTCTTGGAATTTTTTTGGTTTCAATTTTTGCGCTCACAAACTGTTTGCCGGCTATAATCTCTTTTTTCACGGTCGTTACATGTCCCCTAAAATAAAGGTGTTGAAAAGATACATTTTCATCCATAATTTGCGTGATAGGAAAGATAACCGTTATTCCAGTAGCACTTTCTTCTTTGCCGCCAATCCATTTTTGACACGTAGGCTCTTCAATAACAAAAGGAGGTTCTTGTTGTAATTTCTTCTGTGAAGCACAGCTACCAAGTCCAATTAGAGCAATGAAAGAGATGTATATTAAGTTTTTCATTTTTAATGGTTTAAATTATGTTACTACACGAATATATTCAAAAGTGATGCCAATAGGACTAGCTACTTAAGTTTTTAGTATTAAATTCTTTTATCGACTACTGTTTCAATTCTTTTATGATGTTAAGTTCGTTTGCTATTTGTTGGTATATAAAAGTGCCTAATACAATCATAATGATGGGAAATGAAATAATAATATAAAGAAAAAATCCGTAAGATAAATTTTCTTTAAAAGATGGCAATAAGAGAACAAAGCCTAATATATATGCTAGGATCAAAACTGGAGTCCATATAAAATGTATTGTTTTACGCTCTTGATAATACAAGTTTACATTTTTCTTGTATAGACTTGCCTCTGCATCTAATTCTAACATATTTAGTTTTTTTGTGCTTAGCACCTCTAATAGTATTCTTATCACTAATGCCGTGATCATCACAGCCAGTCCAAATGCGGTCATACTATGGTTATATGCTGCTATATACATAAAGAAGGCTAAAAGAATACCTACTGTAATCGCTAATATTACATTAGTTATTTTTTGCTTTTTCTTAATGGAGCTCACCTTTTCTAGGATGGCTTTATACCCTTCCTTAGGGGGGGCTTTTATTTCTTGCTTTCCCCATTGTGTTTTTAGATCTTCAAATGCTGTCATTTTTGTACACATTTAGTTAATTCATTCTTTATTCTGTGAACCCGGATTCGGATAGCCTCGTGACTTATGCCCATGATACTTGCAATTTCCTTTTGTGGAATTCCCTCTAGTTCTAATAAGATGATGCTCTTATTGTCTTTACTAAGTAGATCGATACAATGGTATAGTGCTTTAAAGTTATTTTCGGTGTTATGTGTTTCGTTTTCTGGTGTTCTTACTTCATCCGTGCTCATTATTTTTGATAGCGGAATGCTTCTTTTTTTTCTCAAACTTACCAGGCAGGTATTCACCGTTATTCTGTAAATCCAAGTAGAAATTGAAGCATCATTTCGGAAGGACGGAAGATGTTCCCAAACTTTAATAAATACTTCTTGGGCAAAATCACTAGCGAGCATATGATCACCCGAGGCGTAACCCATACACATTCTGTATACCTTTGGATGGTTTTCGTGGTAAATAGCTTTAAAATGGGCTTCTAAATGCGTCATACGGGATTATAATGCCAATCTAATTTCCTTTAATAGCCATTGGGGCTGGTCAAACATAATAAAATGTGCAGACTTACCTGCGAATTTAAGGGTATAGTCCTTTAGGTTTTTATATTGTTCTTCATATGTTTTCTTAACGGTTTCTTCCCCGTAGGGTTGTGTTGCTGCTAAAATAGTTATTGGGGTTTTTACTGTGGCAATCGTGTCCCTTAGATCTAGTTTCAATAAATCCGTGTAGCTATTTACATAGGTAGTTCTATCTGCTTGCACCATCCAATCTATAATTTGTTGTCTTTTAGTGGCGTGCAATGTCATGCCTTGTGCCATTTGCATAGCCATCTTTTCAAATTCTTCGGATTCCATTTTTAAGAGTTGTGTGTTGTAGGGATTGTCATAGCTTATGTATTCACTTTTAAAATTAGGCATCATTAATGCTCCTGTAGAAGCTAATGCATCGATTAAGATTACTTTGGAAAATTGTGTTTTTTCAGAAGCCATCCAAAGTGCTAAAGTGCCACCAAGACTATGTCCTATTGCTATGGGGTCTTTTAGTTTCTTAGCTGTAATATATGTTGATACGCCATTCTTTATTTCTGAGAACCAAGGAGCTTCAATAGCGGGTACATTACCGAATCCCGCAAAGGTGAATACATGGCATTCGTAATTTTTAGACAAGTCCTGAACTACATCATCCCAAACGGCTCCTGTACAGGTAAATCCTGGGAATAATAAGAGAGGCTTTCCTTTCCCAGATACTTCTACTTTAAATGGGTATTCTTGTGCGTTTAAGGTTACGCTTACATGGAGTGCTAAAAGGGCAACTAGTAATTTTAAATTCATCATGAGATTTTTAGTTATTTACCCTTTAGATTCAATGGTTTAAAAATGTTACATCATTTCATAATATTTATTTTTTACGCATAAAAAAACCCCGCTAAAAGCGAGGTTTTCTAAAAGTGTTTGTAAGTTCTATTAGCCCGTGTAGTTATACTGTCTAACTATTTTAAGCTTCCGCATTAATTAAATTTGACTTCACTATCGTTCCGTCTAATTGTTTAAAGCTTGCGCATTAATTGCTTAATGCTTCAGCACCACCAACAATTTCTAATATTTCATTAGTAATTGCGGCTTGTCTTGCTTTGTTATATGTCAGTTTTAACTGATCTCTTAATTCTGTTGCGTTATCTGTTGCTTTATGCATTGCGGTCATACGCGCTCCGTGCTCACTAGCAAAAGAATCTCTAATCCCTTTGTATAATTGTGTTTTTAGTGATTTTGGAATTAATTGTTCTACAATTTCAAATTTCGATGGTTCATAAACATAATCTGCACTAGAAGCTTCTTCTCCAGAAATAGGGACAATTGGCAAAAATTGCTCAGTCATTATGATTTGAGTAGCGGCATTCTTGAACTTGTTGTAGACAATTTCGATTTTATCGTAAGTACCATTTGTGAATAGTGCCATTAATTCTTCGGCAATAAGAGCTACATTGTCAAAGTTTAATTCATCGTAAACCTTGCTATGGTTTTCGATAACGGTATATTTCTTTCTAAGAATATCGTTAGCTTTCTTTCCAATAGCCATGAAATCAACTTGTTTTCCAGCGTAAGTTTGGTTGGCTAAAACCATGCTTTGCTTGATCACGTTGGTGTTAAAAGCACCACACAAACCTCTATTTGAAGTTATGGATACCACTAAAACTTTATTCACCTCGCGGTTTTGAGCATAGACACTACCAGCATCGCCTTCAAGACTTGCACTTAAACTCTGTAAAAGTTCAGTAAGCTTATCTGAATAGGGGCGCATAGCAGTAATAGCATCTTGTGCTTTTTTCAATTTTGCAGCAGATACCATTTTCATGGCACTGGTAATCTGCATCGTTGAAGAAACTGATGCTATTCTATTACGTATTTCTTTTAAGTTTGCCATTTTTTCCTCTCCTTACCTCTCCGATGGAGAGGGATTGATTCGTTAAATAATGATTGCCCTTTTTCCTCTCTTTTTGAGAAGAAAGAGGGGATTATTTTATATATTTTGCTGATAAATCTTTACAAACAGAAGTTAATACATCAATAACTTCGTCCGTTAATTTACCTGCTTTTAAAGTATCTAAAGTGTCTCTATGTTTCGCATTTAAGAACTCAATATAGTCACGCTCAAATTCTTTAATTTTATTTACAGGAACATTTCTTAACAAGTTTTTAGAACCTGCATAGATAATTGCAACTTGATCTTCTACAGTAAAAGGATCGTTTTGTGCTTGTTTTAATATTTCAACATTACGACGTCCTTTTTCAATAACGTTTAATGTAGCAGCATCTAAATCTGAACCAAACTTAGCAAATGCTTCCAATTCACGGAATTGTGCTTGATCTAATTTTAAAGTACCGGCTACTTTTTTCATTGATTTAATCTGAGCGTTACCACCAACACGAGATACAGAAATACCTACGTTAATTGCTGGACGTACCCCTTGGTTGAATAAATCTTGCTCTAAGAATATCTGACCATCCGTAATTGAAATTACGTTTGTTGGGATATACGCAGAAACATCACCCGCTTGTGTTTCAATAATTGGTAATGCCGTTAATGAACCACCACCTTTTACAATTGGTTTTAACGCATCTGGTAAGTCGTTCATGTCTTTTGCAATAGCATCATTCGCGATGATTTTTGCAGAACGCTCTAACAAACGAGAGTGAAGGTAGAAAACATCACCTGGGTACGCTTCACGTCCTGGTGGTCTTCTTAATAAAAGAGAAATCTCTCTATAGGCAACTGCTTGTTTAGATAAATCATCATAGATAATTAAAGCTGGTCTACCTGTATCTCTAAAATACTCACCAATGGCAGCTCCTGCAAATGGTGCATATACTTGCATAGAAGCAGGATCAGATGCGTTAGCAGCTACAATAGTTGTATATGCTAGAGCTCCGTTGTCTTCTAGTGTTTGTGCAATGTTTGCTACTGTAGATGCTTTTTGCCCTATAGCAACATATATACAATATACTGGTTTCCCAGCATCGTAAAATTCTTTTTGATTTAAGATGGCATCAATACAAACGGTAGTCTTACCAGTTTGACGGTCACCAATAACCAATTCACGTTGCCCTCTACCTACAGGAATCATAGCATCAATTGCTTTAATACCGGTTTGTAATGGCTCTGTAACTGGCTGACGGTAAATTACACCAGGAGCTTTACGCTCTAAAGGTAATTTGTATAGTTCACCAGCAATGGCACCTTTACCATCAATTGGTTTCCCTAATGTATTTACAACACGACCAACAATACCTTCACCAACTTCGATAGAAGCAATAGTTTGAGTTCTTTTAACAACCGTACCTTCTTTGATATCTCTAGAAGGACTTAAAAGTACAACACCAACGTTGTCTTCTTCTAAGTTAAGAACGATACCTTGCAATCCGCCTTCAAATTCAACTAACTCACCATATTGTACGTTAGATAATCCGTAAACTCTTGCAATACCATCACCAATTTGTAAAACTGTACCTACTTCGTCTAAAGAGGCTGTCGCTTCAAATCCTGATAATTGCTGTTTTAATATTGCTGATACTTCAGCGGCTTTTACTCCTGCCATGTTATTTAAGATATAAGTTGTAGCGCAAAGTTACACCTGCAACTACGTTATTATAATTATAAACTGTTTGTAAATTCTCTTTTTAAATTTCCTAATTTACTTGCGATGCTTGCATCGTATTGTAAATCTCCAACTCTTAATACAAAACCTCCTAGAATTTTTTCATCGATAGTATTTTTTACTACGACCTTTTTTCCAGTTAATTCTACAACTTTATCAAGTATCTTTTTTTCTAAGTCAGCTGTTAAAGCAACAGCGGTGGTTACAAATGCAACACCTTGCCCTTTTAAATCTTCGTTAAGAATAAGATACTTTAAAGCAACTTCGTTTAATAATGCAATTCTTTTATTGGTTATTAAAACACCAATAAGACCTTTTGTAATTTCATTAGCCTCTTTGAAAATAGCCAATAAGATATTCTTTTTATCTGAACTTTTTACAACTGGGCTGCTCAATGCATCTGATAATTCCTTGCTTGCGCTTATGGTTTCAGCTATGGAACGCATGTCAACTTCCATAGCGTCTAAGGCTTTATTTTCAATAGCCTGGTCTAAGGTAGCTTTTGCGTAACGTACTGCTGCTCTAGATTCGCTCATGCTTCTAGTTTAATTTGATGTCACCTAACATATTCTCAACCAATTGTAATTGCTTGTCTTTGTTAGCTAGTTGTTCTTTAATAACCTTTTCTGCAATCTCTAAAGATAAAGAAGCTACTTGATTTTTAATATCTGCAACAGCTGCTTTTTTCTCACTCTGAATCGCTTCTTGAGCATGTGCTAGCATTTTATCACCTTCTGCTTTTGCCTGACCTTTAGCGTCAGCTAACATTTTATCTTTTATTTCACGCGCCTCTTTAATCATTGATTCTCTTTCAGCACGAGCTTCTTGTAATAAACGCTCACTATCAGCAGTGATATTCTGCATTTCTTTTTTTGCGTTTTCCGCTGCAGCAAGTGCATCAGCAATACCAGTTTCTCTTTCGTTCAAAGAATTTAAAATTGGTTTCCAAGCAAATTTCACCATTAATGCAATTAAGATTAATAAGATAAATGTTTGCATGAAAAATAAGCCTACCGGAAAATCATTAAAAATATCCATACGATGTTATTCTGTGTTTTTTATTAGTTTATTTTTTAAAGCACAATAGCAACCAACCGTTACTACTGTGCTTCAATTTGCTTTGATCGGGAATTATTAATTTCCTAAAAGTAAAGCACCGAATGCTAAACCTTCTAATAATGCTCCGATAATGATCATCGCAGTTTGGATTTTACCAGCTGCTTCAGGTTGACGAGCAATACCTTCCATTGCTTTACCACCAATCATACCTAAACCGATACCACCACCGATTACGATTAATCCTGCTCCAATTAAATTGTACATACTAAATTGATTTATATTAAAATTAAAAAATAAACTCTCGTTAAATAAAATCGCCTCTTACATCTTCTGCATCTTCAATTTTATGACCTTGAGCATCATGTTCATGCGCATGATCATGTTCTGCAACAGCCATACCAATAAATAATGACGATAACATGGTGAAAATATAGGCTTGTAAAAAGGCAACTAATAGTTCTATTACAGTTAAAAATAAGGTTAATAGTACAGATATTCCTGTAGCACCAACGGTACCAAATTGTGCTTTTAATAAGATCATCAATGCTGCAATACCCATGACTACTGAGTGGCCTGCTGTAATGTTTGCAAATAAACGTACAAATAAGGAGAATGGCTTTGTTAACATCCCTAATATCTCAACAGGGATTAGCGCTATTTTCATAAGTACAGGAACTCCAGGCATCCAAAAAATATGCTTCCAGTAATCTTTATTTCCGTTAAATTGAATGATTAAAAATGTAAATAAGGCCAAACACACCGTTACCGCAATTTGTCCTGTTACGTTAAAACCTAAAGGCGTTAACCCTAGTAAGTTCAAAATCCAAATAAAGAAAAATACGGTCAATAAGAAGCCCATAAACTTTCGGTAATGCTTCTCGCCAATGTTTGGTCTTGCTATTTCGTCACGTACATATAATACCAACGGCTCTAATACACGAGCAAATCCTGTTGGGATTGGGCTCTTCTTATAACCGCTAGCTAAAGCTCTAAACCCTAAAATCATTAACAATCCAGCAAATAACATTCCGAATACACTTTTAGTGATTGAGAAGTCTAATGGTTTATGTGCATTTTCTGGGTGATGGTGTTCATCGAAGCTAATTGCAGTTGCATTAGCGTCTAACTCGTATATTACACTATGTAATTTTGTGAATTTAGAACCACCACGATTTACGATAACTTGACCGTTATCATCATGATGAAATTCTGATGACATAAAAGTAACTAGTCCATTACTAGACCATAAGATTACAGGTAGTGGAAAGCCAATGTGTTTTGTTTCTCCAGCATCTGTTGTATACGAATACAAGTGAAAATCATGAGCATCCTTAAGGTGATGCGCAATATAGTTCTCAATACTTTCTTTAGTATTTATCTTACCTTCTGCAGCCTCCACATGTGCTTCCTTTTCTGGATCAGACATGGAAAACCCTTGTAATGAGAACGTAAGGATAATTAATAAAGCTGTTCTAGTAATATATTTTGATGCTATATTCATTATAAATATTTCGAAAATTGACTTCCTAAAATTTTGCGCAAAGGTAGTTATTAAAAATAAAAATCAAATAATTTTAATGTAATAATTATTCAACTAGATTTTCTTTAGAATTTTTGAGATAAATAGGACTTCAACAGTCAGAAATAGAATAAGAGGAATTAACATGGAAAACCTATCTATACGAGGTATTGATACCTCACTAAATACAGTGCTTTTAAATAGAATAGCAAAGAAGATTAACTTTAAGAAAAGTGTAGCTAAATAGATTAAGCTCAATTGTTCTTTTAAAATATCGGCATATGCGAGATAGCAAATTAATATGCAGATGCCTAAGGAAAATAGATAATGAAAGAGATACATTTTTCCTAAAGGGAATGGAATGGTATCGTCTAAAATGGCTAAGTGGACATATTTACCCAGAAGGAATAATAAGGTAAATACAAGAATGTATTGTAAAATGGATTTGAGCAAAACTTTATTTGTTAAGGTTATTGGCTTGACGTATCATGGAATACATGGATACAAAGATAGCAACAAGTGTGATAGAAATTTCTAAATAATTTGTTGCGTATTTTTCGTCTAGCCAAGAACCTAATAAGTTTCCTAAGTAAATGGTAAGGCCCATTTGGATTCCTATTCCTGAAAGTTTTGTTGCAGTTTGTAAACCCTTGTTTATTTTTTTACGAGGCTTTTGAGTTTCCATTAGAAGTGTTAGCGGGTTTGTTAGGAGAAGCTATTTTGCCACCTCCCATGGTACACGCCGCATTAAAGGTTGCACCTGGTTCAACAGCTAATTTAGCTACAGAGACAACACCTTCAATTACAGCAGATGATTTTAATGATAATAGGTCGGATACTAGAAGCTCACCATTGAAACTTCCTTCAATATCAGCATTTACGCACTCTACTTTACCATGGATGTAACCATCTTTACCAATAACAACTTTACCAGAAGTTTTAACATTCCCATCTAATTTTCCATCAATTCTGAAATCTGCTTCTGAAATGATATCTCCTTTAATACGTGTGTTTTTTTCAATTCTGTTGGGTTGTCCTCCTACTTCTGTCATTGCTTTAGGCTTTTGCTTTTTATTATCTGAAAACATGTTCTACGGTTTTGGGGTTGTTGTGTGTGCTTTGTAAGCAGTTAAATTTTTATGAACTTGAATAATTTTATAGTTCGAAGATAAAATTACAAAATTCTCATCCGCTATTCTATAGTCTTTATTGTTTTTTATTAATTCAGCAAATCCAAGCGCATATTCTTCAGATTTAAATCCATGTACAACAACAAACTTATTTTCCAAATCATACATATCAATAGAAACTGTATTTCTGTATTTCAAATCTTTAATGGCTTTTTCTAATTCTTCTTTTAGCTCGGTAACGGTTGCTGTTGCAGACATCGTAAAAGGAAATATTAATTTCCAGTTCTCTGCTTTTTTAGATGGATTAGGCTGTAAAAAATCTTTTGGTGCTAACTTTGGCAATTGATCCGCAATGATTTCTTTTGCCTTTTTTCCTTCCGGATTGTTTGGGTAATTTAAGGCAACATAATTTAAAGCCTCTTCAAAAGCGTCAAATCCTTGAATTCTACCTATAGCATTTGCCTTTAACATCTCTAACTTAGGAACAATAGGATCACCAGTAAATTTAGTAATATTCTCTTGTGTTCCGGTAATTACTTGTAAATATTCTTGATTTGTATATTTCTTATACAATTCTGCATATTTAGCATCAGGGCTATCTACGTCACCTTCTAAAACAGCATTTGGATTTAATAAAATCTCTGCATACCTAGAATCTGAATGATTGGCAATAATGTTTTCTTTCATCTGTGCTGTAAGTGGACTACCAGATTCCTCGTATATTTTGTATAAATTGTATTTAGAAGGCAGTATCAAACGTTCTTCAGGATTAGATTTTAATACTGTTTCTAATTTACCCGCAGCTAATAGATTTTCTTTAAACTTCTCTTTATAAATTAACCCTAATTGATAGTTTGCTAAATTTCTTTCCGTTTTTAAGCTATCAATGATGGTAACTTCAGTAGGGATTTGATCCATATAAAAATCAATGGAATATTTTTGGTCTTCTGTAAGGCCTGTAGGGTTATTGGCGGTATTATCTGCAATTAACTCATCTTCGGCAATATTCGTTCTTGCTTTATCTGTCCAACGCCAATTATCTTCTAATTTACGATCGCCCCAACGGGTTCTAAAATCAGTTTTACCGTAACCTAAGCTTGTGATGTTATAAAAATAGAATTTGCCTTTATTTTGCTTGCCGGCCTTAGTTTCTGCAAAAGCACTAATGCCTCTAGTTTGGCGTTCAACTTCTTTCTTAGCTGCTAAAGAATCTTTCTCTTTTAAGTTTTTTATATACGCTCCAAAATAAGCAAATTGCTTTTCTTTTGGCATGCTGTATATGGTAATAACACTATCTGCATATTGTACCACATCTTCATAAAGAATAACATCTTCTAAGTTATCTAGCTTTTTCTTTATAGCACGGAATTTTTTTGTGTTTTCTGGTAAGTTTACAAGGGTACTGTCATAATAAGCACCAGCAATTTTGTAATCGTTTCTGTCAAAATTATATTCTCCTAAATTTTCATAATTCAGTGCATTCAGCTGTGGTTTGTTTTGTGTAGCTCTTAAGGATTTATTAAAATAGACTAAAGCCAAACTATCGGATTCATTTTCTAAATGAAATTCTGCTACCTGACGGAATATTTTATCAAGATAAGGTCTGTTTTCACGATCTTCCTCTAAATCTGTTAAATACTCGTAGATCTCTAAGTTGTTTTCTGGAGTAAGTTTGGTGTTCCTAATTTTTTGCAGATGTGCATTAATCATATACTCCCGTGGAGATTTACGATTAAGGTGTATAATTTTATCAAAAGCGTAATTGGCACTGTCTTTATATCCTAATTGATTGTAAAGTTGTCCAATGATATAGTAGTAACGTCCTTTTTCAGGATTTTTTTTAGTGTATGCGGAAGCGATTTTTAAATTTAGAATGGCAGTATCAATTTTACTTAAGTTGATATATGCTTGCGCCATCATCGCTTTGGCATCTGCGTACTCTTGATCTTCGAGTACTTCAAACTTAAATAGTCTTTTTAAATTTTTTAAGGCCAATTCATCATTTTCTAAACGGATATTAACCTTTTCGCGCCAAATTGATGCTTCGTTTAGCTTGTCACTTTTTGGATATTTTCTTAAAATGTAATTGAACGCTTCAAGTGCAGGCAAAAAACGTTGCTCAAAATAACGGGTTTTTCCAAGTAGGAGAAAAGCTTCATCAGTTTGCGGATTGCGTTCTGTGTACTTAATTTCCATACTGTGTTTTTGTATGGCTTTTGTTGCTTTTTCTTCTGCAATTTCAAATTTAGGATTCTTATTTTCTGAATCTAAAATAATTTCTTCGCGAATAGTAATGCGTTCTATTGGTAAGACCTCCCAGTAATTATCTTGATAGGAGGCATTGAGTTCTTCTCTACCTTCTTCAAAAGCAATATTACCATTGTACAAAACATTGTACTTGGTATTTAATGCGTGCCAATTACGGTTTACAAAAGCATCTTTCTTCGTGGAACATGCATTAAACAGCAGGCCTCCAAAAACAAGAGCAGCAATAAGTTTAAACTGAAGCTTCAATATTCTAAGTTTATCTAACTACTAAACTTAAAAAGAAGCTTATTATTATGTAGTTCATCGATAAAAAGCCCTTTATTTTTTAATAGATAGAAATGAATCACCTCAAAAATATCGAATTATACAAACTAATCGGTTTGTATTTTAAAATTTACAGTGTAAAAAGGAGTAATTATTTGACCTTTAAACGATAATTTTAGGTGTAAAATCGACAGATAAAAGAATAGACTATATTCTTTATAAATAGAAAACCAACCAAGTAGTTTTTTTCGATATTTATATGATTTTTCGATGAACGGTCGTCAATATGTTAAAGGAAAGTCGCTAAGTAATCAGTGAAAACTTTAATTTTTAATTATTTTTTGCTTTTGAAGAGAGCGTTTTAGCATTCTAACTTGAGCATAAAGCATATCGTGATTTACCTCAAAATTTTTGTCGTTATTCATTTTAGAAAGAATATAGCTCTTGCAAAAATCTTCTACAGAGGCGGTAGATTTTTTAAATTTCTCTACAGCATCATTTACATCTATAGCAGGGTGTAGGTCTACCGTGGAGAAACTAAGTAGGGTTTGGTTAATCTCACTAGAGATAAACTTCATAAATGCCACGAAGTCAGTACTCAGAGATTTAATTTTTTGTTTGGGTTTTGGCATTCTTGTTGGTTAAGTAAAAATTGAGTATCAATAATACTCCCACCAAAAGTAAGATAAAAATTTTATAATTCCATCCATTAAATACAGTTTTACGTAGATTAAATACCATAAGTAACAATTGATAGCCATTAATTACTGTGGGAAATAAGAAAATAAACCTGTAAGATTTACCTTTAGAAAACTCTAAAACTAGAAACCACGCTATAAAAGAGCTGAGTTGCATACCGACTAAAGCTAAAAAAATACGATATGATGAATAGCCTAGGAACAATCCATTGGAATCAGAAAAAAAATTAACAATTCCTAAGTTTGGTACCCAACTTTTTAGTTCACCAGTATCAGATATTAATAAATCATGTATAAATGGTAGCAATGAGCACAAGATTATGCCCATTGCAAACCAAATATTTGATTTATTTTTAAACGTCGATTTCTTTAACTTCTCCTTTTCCAAGTGATTGTTGTTCATATACATTGTTTTCGCTATTCTCATTAGTATCGTTTGTACATGATGCCAATGATAACGTTACAATGGCTAAAGCTAATAAAAATGTTCTTGAAGTTTTCATAATAAAATAGTTTTTTTGTGAGGGCGCAAACTATGAATTACGCCGAGTTCAAACTATTTTACACTCGTAATGATATTAGGTTTTTTTAACTACAGCCTGTTGATATTTTTATCTGCTTTGTAGTTCATCTCAAAGTTGTTGGTTTTAAATTAATTATAGATTAAATACATAAGCACCTGATTATCTATATCTTAAGATGCTAAAATTTTGTTAACGGCTTTTTTTATCGTTAAAGTGTAGTTCTTAACAATTGTGGTGAAATAAATGCCAACATTTAATCTCTTATCCAGCGAAAAACAGCTCTAATTCCTTCAGAGTCGCTTCAGATGTTTCAATATCTTTAACCAATTCCCCTTTATTTAATACTACAATACGTTCGCAAACTTCAGTGACATGAATTAGGTCGTGACTAGAAACTAAAACCGTTACATTATTGTTTGCGGCCAAATCTTTTATAATACCTTTTAAACGTATCTGTGTGGTTGGATCTAGGTTCGCAAATGGTTCATCTAATATTACTACTTCAGGATTTCCTATGAAAGAAGCTACAATTCCTGCTTTTTTCTGATTTCCTTTAGATAGATCACGTAAATATTTAGTTTGCCCTAGAATTTCCCCATGAAAAAAGTCTTGAAAATTAGAAAGTAGTGCATTGACATCTGCTTTGTTCTGGCCTCTTAGTTCCCCAATAAAGTAGAAATATTCTTCTGCAGTCAAATAGCCAATAAGAAAGGTTTCATCAATAAAAGCGGTGGTAAAAGGTTTCCAATCTTCGCTTATATTTACCTGAACGCCATTGTTATTAATATGACCCGTAGTAGGCTGAATTAAATCTAAGAACAAACTGAATAAGGTTGTTTTACCAGCACCGTTATTACCTACCAATCCAAAACTTTGGCCTTTAGGGATTTCTAATGAGGATATATTTAAAACGGTATTTTTACCGTATGTTTTTGTTAAGTTTTGTACTGTTATCATGCGGTTGTAGTATTTATTATTCAAGTTAGCTGACTTGTTTATAGGCTAACAGTGTTTTGTATTTTTCTTTTTTGTAGACTTTTTCTATTTTTTTAAAGACAAACCCTTTAAAAGCAAATCCTAATACACCGGCCATAGCTACAAAAATATATCCGGCATTAGGGCTAATCAAGTAATGGCCTAATCCGTAGATGATTAAAGGCAGTAAAAGCTTAGGCATTGTGAGCATTACTGTTTTTAAATTAAAAGATTGCTTGTCTCCAAAAGCTTTTTTTGCAGAGGTTAAATCTATTGGAGTCCTTGTATACGCCCCAGCCAATAAAACCACATAAGAGTTCACACCAATATTATAAACGGCACCCACAAGAACTGCCAAGTAAGCATCTAAACCAAAGTACAAATAGAATGATGCAACGATGGTGCTAATAATGGTAGCTATGACCATCAAATACCATTTAGAATTTAAGTACTCTTTGTATTTAATGTTTTGTGACATCATTAGAGGATAATAAGAACTATCCCAGCTAGGTACAAACTGTCCGAAACTAAATAAGAATCCGCCTGAAATGAAAATTCCTGCAAATATGCGCCAGATTGGACCATCATACGCTTCTATAGTTCCTGTGAAAAATAGGAATCCGTAGAATATGAAAAAGAAACTCGTAATCACCGCCATTTTAGAGCGTTTATTTCTTTTTATTAGTTTGATGTCGTTCTTTAAGAAGGTGCCTAAATTCCCAAATCTATTCAACCAACTTAAATCCTCTGTTTTAGCTATGGTTTGCTTGGTCTGCAATCCTGCATCTAAGTACAAATTCTTTTTAAAATAGTTGAAGGCGGCATAGTATAAGCCAAAGGTTAGCAACCAAAGAATAATAGAAATCCATGGTAGGGTGTAGAGCGCATTGAAAAATGGTGCGGTATACGTCGTTATATCAAACCATTGTAAATATTGAAACAATCCTAAGAGTGCGATTAACCCCACTAATGGATAAAAAATACTGTCTTTGTTGTTCACTAGAACATTTATAAAATTGTTGCAATAGATTATAGCTATTAGGGCTAGATGCCAACCGACAACTCCAATAGGAGAATATCCTTTAGTTAGTAATACAATAGAGAGAGGGATAAAAAAGAAGGCATGAGACCAATTAAAATAGGACACAATTGTTTTTGCAAGCGAAAAATTAACCACTTGGCTTTTCTTAATCGGTAGGTAGAGTAGTGGTTTTATATTCGTTACAGGCATTTTTTGGAGCATATACCGAAAAACAAGATCTACAATTAGGTAGTAAATTATGAATTTGTTGATGACATCAAAAGGATCACCAATATTCATGTCTTCAATAACAAAGTAGGCACCAACACCCATTCCAATAAAGATGGCAGTCATATAAACAGCGGCAAAACCCATTAGAATTTTAATGGCAATACTACTTTTTAAGGAAGCTGCTCTAAAGAATGATTTCCATTGTAGGGTTATAAAATGTTTGAACATGATGGTGTATTTATGTTATGTAAGTACTATAATACCTTTAATTGTTACAAGGTTATCATCATTTTATATTCAGGATAAGTTTTTTCTAGGAGATTTTTCTCGTTCTAGTGGAATCACAAACACCATCTTATGCTTAAGTTTAATTTCTATTCATTATGGTTTTTTACGCTAAGCTAGTTTCATTTTTTTCGTCTTCATGTGATTTTTATATAAATCATATATTAGAACGGCAGATGATATTGAGAAGAGATGAAAAAATAACATAAAATTGATTGACGATTGATTCATGTCTATTTTACATATTTCGACAAATAAAGGGTTCATCAGGAAATTCAGGAAATAAATAAAGATAATTGGTAGACCTTGTCTATTAAATAAAAAACTATAGGATGTTTTATAGTGGCTTTTTCTAATAGTTCTATATAAAATGATGGATACACATCCGATGCATAAATAAATAACACCTATTGTTATATTTACTACCAGAGAATATTTAGATAGGTCTAAGAAATTATTTAACAGATAGATAATTAAAAAGGCTGGTATTGTATATGTTAATGCTTTAAGATAATTTTTTTTAATAGTTCTTACACATTTTTTCATCATGATTTTTGGGCCAATCCATGCAATCCCTAGCCACCAACTTGAGTAATTGGCTAATTCTATATCCCATATAAGTATTTCCTTAGTAAAAGCTTCTTCAAAAGAGCGATTTTCAGAGTTCATTTTGGTTTCTATACCATTCGCTATATGGTCTAAAACTTCATTTCTTAAATCAATTTGAGTCAGGTCTTTTTGATTCAAGTACGTCTCTATGTTTAAGAGTTGGTCTTTTGTTAGTTTATTCATACGATACTATTTTTATATAGACTAGTGTATTTTCTGTTATACTTATTTATGAGTATTATAAATAAGTAGACTAGAGTGCAATCAAATGAGAACAATAGAATATTTAAATTACTATTCGTTTCAAATTCCGTTAAAGAGTAGAGTAAAAATTGATGCATCTGTATAAATAAGTTTAATATAATACTCAATCTTTCTATACCTGAATAGCGTTCTTTTCTGCCTAAATAAAAGCGAATACCGAAATAGTAGATTGCGAGGCCAATTAAAATAATTGCAGGTCCAAATTTTAAAAAATAATTTAGGTTGTAATTAATTGCTACTATTTTTAAAAAACTAAACATGGCAATAAATATGAGTGCATACGCGGGTTTTTGGTAAAAGAATATGATTTCTTTTAGGATTCTTTTATCTGTGATTTTTACAAATTTTCTATTTTCTTTTAAATACACCTTTTTATTGATTACCATGTAATTTTTAAAAGCATTATAAAAATCAAGGTTTTCAGCTTCTATTTTAGCCTCTACTTCCGATGCAACATGGTCTACCATTTCCATACGAACATCAATAAATTCTATTTCTGAATTTTTAAGATACGTGTCTACAAAATGTATTTGTTCCCGATTTAATTTCATCACAAAACAATTTAATTAATACTCCAATCAGGATTGACTAAATTTTGCATGCTGCGGATAAATTCTTCTAGCTCCGCAAGTCGGTTAACAGTTTCTTTTTCTCCTTGCTCTGTAAGCTTATAATACTTACGAAGTCGGTTATCTACTTTGGCAACTTCTACATCTAGCAAACCTTCAGCTTCTAATTTATGCAATGCCGGATAGAGTGCTCCTTCTGTAATGTTTAGCTCCCCTTTGGTAAGAGCTTTTACTTTCTGCGTTATTTCATAGCCATACATCTTACCTTGCTCATCTAAAAGTTTTAAGATGATGGTATTTAAACTCCCTTTGTATAATTTTGAATTACCCATTTTATAAAGCTTTCTTTAATTTCAAATATACATAATTTTCTTATGTATAAGATTCTTATGTATGTTATTTTACGCTTTTTCAGTTTTATATGGTTTCGCCTTTGCTTAATTTTACAGAAAATAAATATCCATGAGCGATTTTCATTCTTTAAAAGTTTCTAATATACAGCCCTTAACTGCGAGTTCTGTAGCCATTACTTTTGCTATTCCAGATGATTTAAAAGATACTTTTACTTTTAGTGCGGGTCAATACATTACTATTAGTAAAGAAATAAACGGTGTTGAAGTTAGAAGAGCTTATTCTATATCTTCTGTACCGGCATCAGGAAAAATAACTGTAGGTGTTAAAAAAATTACAGATGGTACCTTTTCGGTCTATGCTAATGATAAAATAAAAGTAGGTGATGTTTTGGAGGTAATGCCACCAGACGGTCGTTTTGTGTTTCAGCCAAGTAATGCTGCAAAGCATGTTGCAGCATTTGTTGCGGGAAGCGGAATTACACCAATTATGAGTATTGCAGAAACGGTATTAAAGAGCCATCTCAATAGTACCTTTGTTTTGGTATATGGAAACCAGAATGCAGACGAGGTTATGTTTTCTAAAGAAATAGAAGCATTGCAAAAACAGTATGCAAATCGTTTTTTCGTACAACATGTGTTTAGCAGAATAAACCAAGAGGGAGCTCTTTTTGGAAGAATTGAAGGTTCTACAGTAAATTATATCGTTAAAAATAAATTTAAGGACACTGCATTTGATGCTTTTTACCTTTGTGGACCAGAAGAAATGATCGATTTGGTTTCAAAAACATTACAAGCCGCAAATATTGCAAAAGATAAAATTCATTTTGAACTTTTTACGTCATCAGAAACCGTAGATACTATGGCTGAAAATTTAGACGGTGCTACTCAAGTAGAGGTGGTTGTAGATGATGAAACATTTACATTTTCAATGGATAAAAAAATGTTGGTGCTAGATGCTGTTTTAAAAGAAAACATAGATGCTCCTTATTCGTGTCAAGGCGGAGTTTGTAGTAGTTGTATTGCTAGAGTAACAGAAGGAAAGGCTGAAATGGTAAAGAATCAAATATTAACCGATGGAGAAATTGCAGAAGGTTTAATTCTTACCTGCCAAGCGCATCCGTTAACAGCAACATTGAAAGTAGATTTTGATGATGTATAGTTTTTGAGTTATAAAATTCTAATGAACAGGAATAGGAATGCTTGCATTTTATTCCTGTTTTTTTATGCTTTTGATAAGCCCTCAAATTGCCTACAAGCATGATCGTAACCTATAATATATGCCTTCTCTATGGCTTTGCGATCTAACATGCCAATATGTTCTAATTCTGATGATTCAAACAACAAATTACAGGATGCTAACTTTGCTTTTGAAGCGGCATAAATCATTAAACCCGTAACTCTACCTGTTAATTGATAGGAGTTTTTTAGATCTTTTTTTTCTAGCTTACTTACAATAGAAACATTACTCCCAATGATATAATCACATTTGTCATATAGCGGTTCTGCGGGAAAGTTATTCATGATTCCGCCATCAGCATATAATTGTCCATTTACTTCAATAGGACTAAATACTGGTGGTAATGCTGCGGATGCCAATAAAGGTCTAATTAACTGCCCTGTAGAGAAAAATTCTGCATTTCCATCTTGAATATTTGTCGCTACGATGTGCAATTCTTTCTCTAAAGACTCAAAAGTGTCTTCTGGGAAATAGGCTTTAAAAAAACGAATGTACTTATCTGTATCCATAAACCCTGCTTTTGCAATGGTTAAGAACTGATAATTAAATAAAGGAGTTGTTTTAAAAAAACTCAACATGTCATCGATAGAATTTCCATTGGCATATAATGCACCTACTAGTGCACCTACGCTACTTCCCGTAACAGATTTTGCTTCAATATCAAATTCTTTCATGGCTTTAATAAGCCCAATATGTGCCATGCCTCTAACACCTCCACCTGATAATACAAGTCCGATTGATTTATTATTCGACAATTCTTTGGTCATAAATAGCTATAATTTGAAAGCACTCCGTTCAAATTTACTATAAAATAGCCGTTAAAAGCTTAATTTTTTAGACCGTTTGGTTTGTAAAAAGTATAGTATTCCATTTATCTCAAACAAATAGGTGGTTCATCGATGAAATGCATGTACTCGGAGGAGTATATGTGTAGATGAGGATTTCAATAGAGCACCAAAACCAACTGGTCAGTCGGTTTTGGTATTCTATTACGAGTATGTTTATTTGACTAGTTTGAGAGCATTTTTTGGGCTTCCTTTAATAATGTAACCCTCTTTTCTAGGGGTATTTGCAAAGGTAATTGTGCTAGGCCAATGATTCTTCTTATGATCTCTACCGCTACAAATTTCTCACATAACTCATCATTTAAAGTGCAAGAATTTTTATAATGTCTTAAGGCTTTTTTAATTAACTCTTCTGGTTGATCTGCCATTTTTAAATGCGCAATGGTAACGCCAATTTCAAATTCAGGTATTCCAAAAAAGCAAAACTCAGGATCTATTATGCGTACTCCAGAGGCTCTTTTTAGCCAACTGCCAGGAAAGTAATCTCCATGTAATAATACATTGCCATCTGTTAAATAAAGTTTACCTAACGCTAAGACTTCTTTTTTTAATTTTTCATCTTGTTTTAAAAGATCTGCCTCTTGCTGTAGGCCAGGTACAATATCATCTAAATTAATTCCGTTTTCCTCTAAGTACGGATATTTAAAAATATGCTCATGGTTAACTCCCGCATTTTTTTATTTGCAATTCTCTGCGATGTCGTTTCTGAATTAATAGACGTATGTAGTTTTGCGATAAAATAGATAACCGTAAGTAAGTCTGCTTCAGAAATAACATTTCCTTCTTCATAAAGGTAGGAGTAGTCTAAACCTTTTCCTAAATCATCCATTAGCATAATGCTATTTTCTTGATCTAAGCCGATGAGGTTAGGCATCATTAATTTAAGTTGAGGTACGGTTCCTGCTAAGTTGTAAAACTCTGCTTCAAGTAATACTCGTTCTGAAGGTGCTGCTACTTGCGGGTACTTTTCTACATATTCCCGACTTTGTTTTATGATAAATGATCTTCTATTCGTGGTAATCCGCAGTGTAAAATTCATATTGCCATCTCCTGGCTTTTCGGCCGAAAGAATAGTTTCATCGTCATAAAGCCATTCTTTTGATTGAAGGTATGAACTTAGTTCTGCTATGGTCTTATTAAGTTTAATCACGTTACTTATTTTTATAACTAGCTATTAATTTTTGGTGGTAATCTGGAACCACATCAAAGCAATATTTTACTGGGGTTCCTTTGGTATCATCACAAAGAAGGTATTGTTTGAATATTTGCTTATCATTGTCTTTTAAGGTGTCATCAAGATGCAGTTCTAAACGTGCTAATAAAGGTTCAGAAACAATATCTTCTGGTGCAATAATATAATGACTTGCCAAAGCGTCAAATGGATTAAATCCTGTTGCGCCTTGTGTTTTCCATTGCTCTAACCAAGGTTGCGATGCTGTTGCTAGCCAGTTCATTGGAGTGTTAAAGGTTTTGAGCGTATCTAAATCTTGTTGCCCAATCCAAACTTTACTAGAAATCTCAAACGGACATAATACTACAGGAACTTCATGATCTAAAAGAATTTGAAATGCAGCATTGTCTAGATCAAAATTTAAATCTTTTGCCTTAACGCCCTTTGTTCCAATATTAAAGATATCATTTGGGGTTCTGCGACCCGCAACTAAAACTACTTCTATAATTTGCGATTTCAGTTCTGGATATTTCAACATTAAGAGACCAATATTTGTAGCAGGGCCTATGGCTAAAATGGTCATAGGTTCTTTTTTAAGAGCGCTTGCCAAAGCTTCTACAGCATCATTTGTTTTCACACTGTTGAGGTTAATGGGTTCTCCAGAACCTTTAAAAACAGAAATTTTCTGTTCCATAAACTCTTGGTTTATATAATTGCCTATGCTAAACGCATTATCAACACTGTTATTTCCAAAAACAGTACTCATGCCTTTTATCTCTACATGTTCGGCATATAATAGTTGTAATACAGCATAGCCATCATCAACATCAGAATAGCCTGGTCTATTAATGTTTTTCTTGCCAACTGCTAGATCAGCATCAATCCACACCATTTTTTTACCTTCAATTTTTTCTTCAATTATGGTAGCCGTTTGTGTTATTTTAGTTTGAATAACATCTTTCTTTTTTTCTGAATTACAAGCGCTAAACATTGTAATTACTAATAAAATACCGATTAGGTTAATTTTTTGTCTCATAAATTTATTCTTTTTCCCACCATCCTTTACTATTAATAGTATCTCCGCCAATTCTTTCAGATGCTTCTTGATAATTTGCATTGTTTGAAGCTTGTTCTGATTCTGGATATAAATACCGAACGGGATATTTTCCTTCGTTAAAATTATCAGGTCCTGCTTTTAAATTAGGAATACCCGTTCTGCGTACATTGAACCAAGCTTCGTGCCCTACCGAAATTAAACTTAACCACTTCTGAGCTAGTATCTTAGTAAGATCAGTGTCACTTCCGTCTAAAGCTATTTCAGACCTTGTCATATAATCTGCTGGTAAAACGGTATTGTAATAATCAAAGCTTGCTGCAATTGCATTTTCGTAATAGGTATTTGCATCTCCAGAGATAAAACCTTTAGCAACAGCTTCTGCCAAGGCAAATTGTGTTTCTGAATATTGCATGTATTGTGCATCTACACCATCTGGCTCATCGCGGAAAATACTTCCGAATAAGGAAATATTATTTAAATCTACACCACTACTTGCAATCGTATTTGTAGACTGCCCATTTACTAAACCATTGTATTCTGGGGTGGTATTGTTGCTAGTAGCAGGAGAAGCGCTGTAAAGCACCATCATACGCGGATCATTCCATGATTTTAAGATAGAATCTGCAGTAGCGGTCATGCGGTGTTCATTATACGTACCCGAAGAGGCGTTGAATAAAGGAAATTGGTTTGGCGCAGAACTCAAATAAGGTACCACGGCATTATCGGCATTTGACTGCATTAGGTTCCCAGAATCGGCTAAGGTCTGTAAGGCACTAAAATCTATACTCCTTTTGCTAATGCGCATTAGGTAGCGCACTTGTAAAGAGTTCGCAAATTTTATCCATTTAGTTAAATCGCCATTAAACAACACATCTCCTTCAATAGTAGCGTTGCTATTTTCTAAGGTAGCAACCGATTTTTGCAATACTGCAATAATCCCAATTTGTGGGTCTGTATAAATACTTTCTTGTGTATCGTATTTTGGTAAAAATGCACCATCTAAAGCACCTAAAGCCTCTGTATAGGGCACATCATTCCATAAATCTGTGAGTTGAGAGAATAAATAGCTTTTCATAATATCACCCACAGCGTTGTAGGCTTCATTAGAAGCTGTAGATGCTTTTATAGATTGAATGTCAGAAAGTAATCCGAAAATTGAATTCCAATACTCGCTATTAGAGCCCATTTCATAACGATCAATACGTTCAAATTCTATACTTGCCGAGAATTGAGCTAAATAATTAGACTGTCTAAACCCTTGTTCATAGGCATTTAAATCTGATGAAACAGATAGTACATTCGTCAATAAAAATTGCGGACTTACCGTTTCTGGATTATTATTGTTTTCGTTTATTTCATTAAAATCATCCGTACACGCCGTAAAAACGGTACTAGAAACCAGTAGTGCTAAAAGTAGCTTTATATAATTTTTCATTTTTCTTAAAATTCAGTTTTTAGACTAATACCAAAGCTTCTCGTAGACGGATATGAAAAATCTTCTACCCCGTAGGTAATACTTTGTTCTTGTAAGGCATTTAATTCTGGATCAAAATGAGGATTTTCAGTAAACAATAATAAATTACTCCCTACTAATCCTAGTTTTATTTTATTAAAACCAATAGCGCTAACCAATTGATCAGGGAAATTGTAGTAGATGCTTACCTGTCTTAATTTTACATAAGAAGCATCATACAAAGCACTGGCTTCATTACCACGATCAAAGAAAGTGTTGTTGTAATCTTGAGCAGAAACTACCGTAGTATTCGCTACATATTGTGGCGTATCTGCAGTACCTACGTTAACCACACCAGCACCAACAATACCGGTTTCTCTACCTTCAAGTGTTTCTTTTAAAACACCGGAAGTACTACCCAATGCTTTTGTTCTAGAAACAATAGTCCCGCCTTGTCTCCAATCAAATAAGAATGTGAAATCTAAATTTTTAAAAGAGAATTTATTGTTAAACCCAATTTGAAAATCGGCATTATAATTTCCTAATAAGCGTAGGTTAGGATCCTGAATAGGGAATCCGTTTGAATCGTGAACCACTTGGCCATCAACCTCAACAAAACCTGTTCCATACATATCACCAACACGACCATTTTCGCGAGCAATATAGAATACTGTATTAGAACCACCACCCCCAGAGAAGATGTTTGCTGTTCCGGTAACAAATTGGTCTACGCCTTCAGGAAGTTCTGTGACAATACTTTTAGAGGTAGAAAAATTGGCAGAACTTTGCCATTGGAAATCGGCATTCTTTATAATAGTTCCGCTTACCAATGCCTCAAAACCTCTAGTACGTACTTTACCACCATTTACATTAAAATTTCCAAACCCACTGGCTTGTGATATGGGTCTAGATATAATTTGGTCTACACTGGTATTCTGGTATCCCGCAAGATCTATTTGTAGGCGTCCATTTAAAAACCAAGCCTCTAAACCGGTTTCAAAAGCATTTAATCGCTCTGGTTTTAGGTTGGCATTTTTTAGAACATTTTCATTGGTTACCCTAAAATCTGCACCATAATTTTGATTCAATAGAAAGTTCTGATTGTTTTGATAGGGGTCTGTATCATTACCAACACTAGCAGCACTAAACCTTAAGTTTAAGAAAGTGATTGCTTCTGGCATGGTAAACATATTACTTACCACGTAACTGAACCCGGCAGAGTAATAACCAAAAGAGTTGCTATTTTCGGGCAGTGTACTACTCCAATCATTACGGTAGGTAAAATCAAAATACAGGGAGTTTTTATAGGATAGGTTTCCTGTTCCATAGATACTATTTATCCTTTTCGTAAATAAATTGCTCTCTGCAACTAAGGCAGATTTAGAATTTGCTAAGGTGTAGATATCAGGTATGGCTAATTGTGAGGCTTCGGTAAAACTGTATTTAATGTCCTGATCAAAACGGTTGGCACCAGCCGCAACAGTATACTTCCATTCATCATTGATAATATCCTTATAAGATAGTAAGATATCGGTATTCAATTCTCTAAAATAGACATTGTCTTCTCTAAACGAACCGTCAGGATTTGCATTGGTACTTACTGCACGTCTAAATTCTCTTTTATCATTATAGGTGTCGATACCTGCACGTACCGTCACATCAAGCTTATTCGTTATGTTATAAATTGCAGATGCGTTTCCTAAAAACCGGTTTTTATTAAAGCTATTGGTATTTTCAAAAACGGTTAAATACGGATTAGTCAACCAATTGTAATTAATATCAAAATGCTGAACATTGGTTTGGCCTGCTTGCCAATAGTCTTTTAATGACGCTACGTTTGCTTGCCTACCTGTCCAATTAAAACCATAAAGCGGATTTTCATATCCATAGCCTAAATTAGGACGATTGCCACTTCTAGTATTTATATAGTTTACAAATGCGTTAACATTAAGTTTATCACTTAAAATTTGATTTACACTGAGTGAAATACCATCTCTATCTAAATCCGTGTTAGGAATAATGCCTTCATTTCTAAGAGTACTGTAAGATAAACGGCTGCTCCCATTTTCTCCTGAAGAATTTACGGCGATGTTATTTTGTTTGGTTACTCCGGTTTCAAAAAAGTTACGCACGTTATCAGGATTAGATACCCAAGGTGTTGCGGTTATAGGTGTATAGGAGCCATCTGCAAAAGTTCTTGCGAGTACATCACCAGCACGCACGGGATTGCCGTTAATATCTGAGGATGGACTATCAAATTGATTGATTAAAAGCCCTTCGTTTAATTTTGGACCATAACTACTTAAGCCACCATCATTAACCCCAGCTCCAGCGCCATTCTGAAAAGAATATGCGCCATTAGAACCACCACCATATACATTTTGATAGTCAGGTAAGGTTAATAGTGTTTCAACCGTTAAAGAACTACTCGTTGTAACACCAAAGCCTTTTTTATTTTTTCCTCTTTTCGTGGTGATAACGACTACTCCGTTTGCTGCTCTTGCACCATATAATGCTGCAGAACCAGCACCTTTTAATATAGAGATAGAGGCGATATCATCAGGACTAATTTCAGATCCTCCATTACCAAAATCTACTTCCTGTAATGCTCCATTATTTACAAGGTTACTCGTAATTTGTTCATTACTGATAGGAACACCATCTACTACAAATAAGGGTTGGTTGCTACCACTTAAAGAGTTTTCTCCACGAATTACAATTCTTGAAGAAGAACCTACGCCCGATGAGCCATTGGTTATTTGTACCCCAGCAACTTGACCCGCAAGACTGTTTACTACGTTGGTTAAAGTAACATCTGTTAATTTTTCTGGAGCAACAGTTGTTACCGCCGACACTAAAGACTGCTTTTCTCTTTCTATACCTAAAGCAGTTACCACAATTTCATTTAATTGTTCAGTATCCGTTTCTAATATTATTTTCTGAGGAAAATTACCAGCGGTAATTGTAATTTTCTGACTCTTATAACCAATGGACGTAATGTTGATTACGAAATTAGCCGTTTCTGTTTTTAAGCTGAAACTACCGTCATCATCACTCGTGGTATAATTATTTGTTGTTGCCTGATTGATTGTTACAAAAGGTATTGGTAGATTATCAGTATCTACCACAATTGCCTTGTACGTATTTGTCTGTGCAAGTACGGTTAGTGCAAATAACTGGAATACAGCTATTAGTGCTATTTTCATAATAGTATTTTATAGTTTGGAAGAAATAGTTACATAAAGTAAACTGTCTAGTGTTTTACTAGATTAATTTTCTTAATGCTGATTTTAAATATTGGAAAACTATAAGGTAGGGGGGCCTCTTAAAAGAGAATTATGAAGTAGTATGTTTGATGTAAAATCTACTGTATTATTTTCATATTCCGTTTTAACTGAAGTTAAGTGAAATAAGATGTATAAAGCAATGGTTAATTTTGAATTGGTGTAAGCGAATTCTAAGGCATTTTTTTTAGAATCAATATCTTCCAGAGTTTCTAATACCGAGAATGAAAGTTCTTTTTGAATCGCAAAATCTTCTATTTCATTAGAAAGCTTACTAGTTAACCAAGAGAAATTGCTAAATGCCTTTTTATCAAAAGCTTTTTTAGTATACCCCAAAAGATATACGCCACCATCTTTTGAAGGACCAAATACTAGTTGCTGATGCGAAAGTGATTTAATCGCATTTGTAATATGATTGGAGGTAAGATTAGGAGTGTCGTTACCAATAGAGATAACATTTTCGTACCCTTGATCAAATAAAGACTGATACGCGTTGGAGTACCGTTCATGAAAGGTATTCCCTTTCTGCTGTGTTTCATCAATCCAAACAACATCAACACCACTATTTTTGGCGACTTTAAGAGTTTTCTTATTTAATAGTCTAAAAAATTCTTTGGAAACATTCTTTTTGTTGACCCCAAATAACGGTTTCCTCTCTGCTTCAATTGTAGCAGAAAGAGAAAAAACAAATAATACTGTTTTGTTGATATTTGGTGTCATTGTTCCGTTTGGTCGGTAAAAAATAGCCAACCTTAATTTTTTTGTAAATATTTTTGAAGTAAAAGTAGCTAACTTTTAAAACTATCTGTCGATGTAACTACGATAAAACCGACTAATGGGTTTGGTAATTATACTAAAATAGCCATTTATCTATAATTTTTGGTAGTATAACGTAATATTTACTCCATCTGCCTTCCTTTATTGAGATTATTGAGAGTACTTGATATCTTTGTAACAGACCCTACAGTCTGTTTACCCCAAAACCCAAATCGTATGGAAAAGAGTTTAAAACGCATGGCTACCGTGCATAAAATGCAAGTTACAGGGCTTGAGTTGTTCTATAAAAAAGGATATTACAATACAAGTGTAGATGAAATTTTAAAAGAACTTAGTCTTTCTAAAGGAGCATTCTACTATCACTTTAAGTCAAAAGAAGATTATTTTATTAGTATTCTACAACAATTGGTGGTGCGTAAAGTATACAGTATGCTCATTGAACCTATTGAAGGGCATAATAACCCTTTAGAATTAATTTCTTCTTGTTTGGATGAATCCTTACAAACTGCCGAACATAATGAGAACGACTATGGTTTTGTATTGAGTAATTTCATCACAGAATTTAACGGTAAGAATCCAGAAATTATGAAGTATTTAAATGATACTTTAAAAATTTGGGAAGTCAACTTAGTCTCTGCATTACAACGCGGAAAATTTAATGGGTATGTAGATCGTCATATTGACTGTGAGGGAGCCGCAAGTTATATTATATCTTCTTATATAGGAATTAGAACTATAATGGTAGAAGGGAGCCCTACTGCTTTAAGATACCGCTATATGCAACAAATGCGATTTTTCCTTAGAGCTATGGCGAACAAGCAAGCGGCTTAGTGTAAGATTTCTTCAATCTTTTTCAGTACCATTTCTGGTGTGATGCTCTCCATGACTTTACCATAACCAATAGGTACTTTATTGCCATAAATAGAAGTTGGTATTAAAGGATACTTGGCTATGTCTGAAAGTAAAGCATTTTTTTCTTTCTGTCTAAAAGGGTAGAATCCAGCATAAGGATGGGTTACGCCCCAAAGGGTTAATGTAGGCGTGCCAAACATTGCAGCTAGGTGAGCATTACCACTGTCCATAGCTACCATGATATCTAGCTGAGAAATTACAGCAAGTTCTTCTTCTAGCGCTATTTGGCCAGCCATGTTTATGGTATTGCTATAATTGTTTTCCCATTTAGAGAGTTCTTCTTTCTCTTTAGCACCTCCGCCAAAAAGAATAATTTTATACCTATTGGTATTATTTAATTCCGACACTATTTTTTCCATAGAAGCAAGCGGATACATTTTTCCGGGAAAAGCAGCGAAAGGTGCTATGCCAATCCAAGTCTTAGTTCCTTTACCTACAAGGTTTTGTGTGTTTTCATTGATGGATTCCTTTTTCAGAAGTTTCGATTCTTCTAAATTTAAGGGAAAACCTAATTTCTCAAACACATCTGCATACCGTTGATGGCTTGTTTTGAGTGCTATGAACTTTTTATTTTTTTTTGCTACTAAGGCTTTTTTTTCAGCTCTTCCTTTATCAATTTGAATAAAAGGGATTTTACTGGTTTTAAAGTATTGTCTAACAATATTAGTTCTTAGTACATTATGCAGATCTGCAATAGCATCTACCTTTAAGGCTTTTAATTCTTTTTGTAGACGGTACAAGCCAATCATACCTTTATGTCTTCCTTTTAAATCGGCTTCAATAATTGAAACGTTTTGTAATTGAGAAAACATCGGCTTAAAAAATGCCCTTGTTAGTAGGCTGATTTTAACATCCGGGTATTGCTCTTGAAAGGCTAGTAAAACAGGTACAGTCATCGCAACATCACCCATAGCAGATAATCGTATGACCAAAATATGTTTGGTAGGTGTCATAAGGGAAGCAGAATTTATTTTTTGCCGCGAAGAATAGGGTTCATTTCATCATCGTTATACATTTTCATCTGTTTGTAGACTTTCATGTATTTTTCACCATTTTCAATGTCCTTTAATAATTGATCAATAGCTGTAAATAAATCTTTTTTCTGTTCTAAAAGTATGTTGAGCTTAACACTACATTTTTCTAAATGTTCAGGAGAAGCGTCTGTTCTATGCGCTTCTTCGTTCATGTGGTAGATTTTCAAGGCTAATATTGACAAACGATCAATGGCCCAAGCTGGACTTTCTGTATTAATGGTGGCATTATCTTTAATTAAAACCGATTGGTGTTTATTTAAGAAGTAACTGTCAATATATTCCACAAGATCGGTTCTATCTTGATTGCTCGCATCAATCTTACGCTTTAAAACTAATGCAGCCTCTGGGTTTATGTTGGGATCACGGATAATATCTTCGTAATGCCATTGTACGGTATCAATCCAATTTTTTCGATAGAGTAGGTGCGAGATATCATCTTTGGGATACGGGTTTTCAAAAGATTGATACACATCATCCTTTACATGGTATTTGGCTATACTTTCTTCGAAGATTTTGAATGCAAATTCGCTAAACATAAATTACGCTTTCTTGCAAAGATACTATTTGACTTAAATAAACCGTATCATCAAGATGATAAAAGGGATAATAATACTCGCAATTAAAGCTATTTCTTTAATATTTGGTTTTTTTATGGTTTCAATATAATTGGACATAAAAACCGAAGCAGGAAAGAAGGTCATCAATATGGGAGATATCTCATGATTAGAATTGAGCAAGGTAATGATGAGGCCTATCAAGAAAAACACATTAATAAGACGTATAGTGTTAATTCTCCCTTGACCAGATTTACTTAGTTTTATAAATGTTATGACAATTAACACAAGTACTGCAAAAATATAAGTCACCAAGCGAATACTATGGCGCCATTCTAATAAATATTCAGATTTTGTGCTTACCGTAAATTTGTAATGATTCAGGATATATTCTGGCTGGTGAACTAAAATTAAAATAGCTGAAGAAATTAGAAAAACCGTAGCGACTCCAATGAGCGGTACAATCCAGTTTCTAATGTTTTTTGGGTTGTATAGGTATATAGTAATGTATACTAGAATTAAGAATAAGATGGCCCAGTCATAAAATAAACTTGCCAAAGCAATCCACATACTCGCATCAAAGATTTTAATTTTAATGGCTTGAAGTGATTTTATACTTAATAGCCTTCTTAAGGCTAAAAGCAGAAAAAAGGAGCAGACAATACTGTAGTTATCTAATAAAATTTCAGGAAAAACTAAAATTAAAAGGGTGAAAAATAAGATAGTATACGAATGATCTGATGTTATTTTATTACGTTTTACGATGAAGTTGATAATAAAAACCATAAATAGTAATACAGCCAAAACCCCTATTTGAGTAAAGATAGTAGTAGAATTATATGGGGTAGAATAAAGGATGAAAACGGTAAACCAATAGAATACAAACAGAAATGAAAGTATTAAGATATAATTTATTGGTTTTGTTTTTCCAAAAATGCTTGAAATCATCTTAGGTTTTTATATTTTTGCATGGTAAATATAATTAAGATGGAATCATTTTTTAGAGCGATTGAAGATTTATTTGTAAATGTATTGTTTATGCCTCTTGATGCATTGCGTTTTATGCATAGCTGGTGGGCTGCTAGTACATTGAATTGGATTTTCATGATTATTGGTGCTGTAGCCTTTGTATATTGGATGTTACAATTGAAAAAATATAACGATTCTGGGGAAGAACGTAAAGATGTTTCTGGACATTCTTTCTTGTAAGAACTAAAAAAGCCCTTGTGAAAGGGCTTTTTATTATTATATAAAGTTTTGTTTTAAAGGTCAAATCCTAGATCTTTTCTATAATTCATCTTTTCAAACTTCAATTTTTCGATATTTTGGTACGCGATTTTTAAAGCTTCTTTAAAATCAGCTCCGAAAGCAGTTACCGCTAATACGCGTCCACCTGAAGTTACCACTTTTCCATCTTCTAAAGTTGTACCAGCATGAAACACTGTGGCATCTTTAACCAAATCGAAACCAGTAATTTCTTTTCCTTTTTCGTAAGCTTCTGGATAGCCGCCTGAAACCGCCATAACGGTTGTGGCAGTACGTTCATCAACCTGTAAGTCTATTTCATTTAAGGTTTGATTCGCAACCGCTTGTAAAACGTCTACTAAATCATTTTTTAAACGAGGGATAACTACTTCGGTCTCTGGATCTCCTAAACGTACATTGTATTCAATAACCTTAGGATTATCATTCACCTTAATCAATCCAATAAATATAAATCCTTTATAAGGTAAATTATCCTTTTTAAGACCTTCTACGGTAGGGATAACAACTTGAGTGTGTATTTTGTCCATGAAGGCATCGCTAGCGAAAGGAACAGGAGAAATAGCACCCATACCGCCTGTATTAAGTCCAGTATCTCCTTCACCAATACGTTTGTAGTCTTTTGCGGTAGGTAGTACTTTATAGTTTTTACCATCCGTTAGTACAAAAACACTTAATTCTATACCGTCTAAGAATTCTTCTATAACAACAGTGGTGCTAGCTGTACCAAATTTTGCATCCACTAGCATAGCTTTAAGTTCGTCTTTAGCTTCCTGTAAATCTTTTAAAATTACTACACCTTTACCAGCTGCAAGCCCATCTGCTTTTAAGACATAAGGAGGCGTTAAGCTTTCTAAAAAAGTATATCCTTTTTCAAGAGTTTCAGCCGTAAAACTTTCATAAGCAGCCGTAGGGATGTTATGACGCATCATAAACTCTTTAGCAAAATCTTTACTTCCTTCAAGGGTTGCCGCTGCTTTTTGCGGGCCTATAACGGGAATATTTTTCAACGTAGCATCGTTCAAGAAAAAATCATGAACCCCATTTACTAAGGGATCTTCAGGCCCTACGATGACCATTTCTATTTTTTCTGAAATAACCGCATTTTTAATAGCCTCAAAATCATTGACACCAATGTTGAGGTTTGTAGCTATTGCAGCGGTACCAGCATTACCTGGGGCTACAAAAAGATTAGATAGTTTTGGGCTTTGTTTTAATTTCCATGCAAGGGTATGTTCACGACCGCCTGCTCCAAGAATAAGAATGTTCATACTACTAGAAGGTTTGGGCAAAAATACCTATTGGAGTTGAATAATACCAGTTATTTTAAATGATAAATACTACGGGCTAAGCTTTACTTGTGAAATTCCTATGTTCTTTTTTCTGAAGTTCTTCAGGCGATAAGGATTTAAAATAATCGTAAACTATTTTAAGGCCTTCAGCGCGCTCTACTTTAGGTTCCCATCCTAGAATTTCTTTTGCTTTAGTGATGTCTGGTTGTCTCTGTAAAGGATCATCCTGCGGTAATGGTTCAAAAATAATTTGTTGCTGCGTACCAGTAAGCTTAATGATTTCTTGTGCGAACTCTAAAATAGTAGTTTCATGAGGGTTTCCAATATTGATAGGATTGCTATAATCACTCATTAGTAAACGATAAATACCTTCTACTTGATCATCGATATAACAGAAAGAACGTGTCTGAGAACCATCCCCGAAAACAGTAATGTCTTCACCACGGAGTGCTTGCCCCATAAATGCAGGAACCACACGACCATCATTTAATCGCATTCTAGGGCCGTAGGTATTAAAAATACGTACGATACGCGTATCTACACCATGATAGCGGTGATAGGCCATGGTAAGTGATTCCATAAAGCGTTTGGCTTCATCATATACGCCACGTGGACCAATAGAGCTAACATTGCCATAATACTCTTCATTTTGAGGGTGTACTAGCGGGTCGCCATATATTTCAGAGGTAGATGCAACTAAGATTCTTGCATTTTTTTGTTTTGCTAAACCTAATAAGTTTAATGTTCCTACAGAGCTTACTTTAAGTGTTTGAATAGGAATCTTTAAATAATCTATTGGACTAGCGGGCGATGCGAAATGTAATATATAGTCTAATTCGCCACTAACATGTACAAAATTGCATACATCATGATGATGAAATTCAAATTGTTTTAAGGGAAAAAGGTGTTCTATGTTTTTTAAGTCACCCGTAATTAGATTATCCATGCCAATCACATAGTACCCGTCTTTTATAAAGCGATCACATAAATGAGAACCTAAAAATCCTGCTGCTCCTGTAATTAGTACTCTTTTCATTTACTATATTGCTTTTTCGTCGCCAACAATTGCTTTTATAACTGTCTGAACTGTAATTTTTAAATCTAAAATTAAAGACCAATTTTCGACATAAAAAATATCAAATTTTACGCGATTAATAATATCTGAATCTTCTTCAATCTCTCCTCGATATCCTCTTACCTGCGCTAATCCTGTAATACCAGGTTTTACAAATTGGCGTAACATGTATTTATCAACGATAGCCTCATATTCAAGGGATAATTTAAGCATATGCGGTCTAGGACCTACTACGGACATTGTTCCAAAGAAGACATTGTAAAATTGTGGTAACTCGTCAATACTTGTTCTTCTTATGAATTTTCCAACTCGTGTAACACGCATATCGTTCTTTACTGTCTGAAATTTGTCACCCCCGTTGTCTAGGCCCATAGAACGAAACTTATAACAATAAAATTCTTTATTATCAATTCCATTTCTAAGTTGTCTGAAAAATATAGGTCCTTTAGACTCTAAACGTATGATTAATGCTAATATGGGAGTCAACCAAGATAATACCCCAAGAATTACAATTATTGAGAATACGATATCAAAAGTTCTTTTCAGTATAGCGTTTAATGGGTTGTGTAATGGAATATCTCTTAAAGAAAGTACGGGAATATAATCGTAATATTCAAATTTTAATTTTTTGGAAAAGATATTTTTATTATCAGGTATAAATTTTAAAATTTTAATATTATTATCCGCAAAACTTATAATTTCATTTAATTCTGAATTTTTTAGTTCTGATACTGAACAGTAAATTTCATTAATATTATTTTTGATTACAAAATCAAAAATAGATTTTAATTCAAACTCTTTTTCTTTTGGATTAAATTGTTTTGTAAAATGATATCCATATTCTGGAAAATCATGAAATACGCCAATTAATTGATCCGTTTTCTTATTTTTTCCTATAACAACAACATTTCGTAAATTTCCTTTAATGAACTTTCTAAAGGTCATCAGTAAGCCATAAACAATGAATTTTAGACAAAAAATAATTAAAGCCACCTCAAAGAAATATTTTATTAGAATAAAATTACTAATATCTGGCTGTTTGAAAAAACCTATAAATGTAAATAGTGCTAAAAAAAATACTGCAAATTGGCGTAATAGTAAAATTAAAATTGAGGTGACTTTTGTATAACGATAAACTGTATAAAATTCACTTTTTACTGATATAATTATCCATGCTATTGATATGTAAAAATAGAAATATACTGGTATATTAAATTTTGAAAAAATAAAGTACCCAAGTATATTTATAACTAAAATGTCCAATATATGTGAGATTGGATTTATTAAGTTTGAATATCTATTTTGTTTAAAAACCATATTACAAATTACGTTAGTTTTTATGAAAATTTAATATTTATAACGATTGAATTTTTCAGAAGAAATTTTAAAACAAGAAGAAATTATTTGTTTTTTGTAAATTGTAAATCAAATTGAGAAAGTGTCTTTTTATTTATTGCTTTTCTGCCTTTATCAAAGATCCAGCCCCATTTATTAAAGTATTTTATCATAGACGTTATATGGTAATATAGTAATTTTCTGTTTTTATAAGAACCTCTACCATGTTTATGAATTATAGTTACTTTAGGGTAAAAGATAGCTTTTGAGTGTTCGGCTATGCGTCTGGTGAGGTCTATATCTTCTGGATACATAAAAAATCGTTCATCAAATCCATTAACCATTTCAAATATTTTTGTGTTTATGAAGAGAAAGCAACCCATAGCATAAGGAATTTCTATAACTTCATTAAAATCAAAAAAATGGAATTCATAATTATAATCCATCTTTTTCTTTAAAGATTTTATAGGAATAAATCTTCTTATAATTAGGTTTAAAGGGCTAGGGAGCAATTTAACAGAATATTGTATTGTTCCATCTGGATTTAGTATTTTCGGAGCAAGTAAGCCAGTGTTTTGATTAACCTTCATGTAGTTATAGCATTCCTCTAAAATGCTTGCTTCAAAAGTCACATCTGCATTTAATACTAAATGAAATTCTGAAATATCTTTAGTCTTTGATATGGCTAAGTTATGACCAGCTCCAAAACCTACATTTTGGTTTGAATATATATACTCTAAACTTTCATTTTGTCTAATATGGTTTTCTAGACTTCTATTTGGAGAGTTGTCCACAAAAAATAGTTTAACCTTTAGTTTAGAAGCTAAAACTGTCCTAATAACATTATTGATTTCTTCGAGATCAGTATTGAATAGAACTACTGAAATGGTTAAATTATATTCCATGAATTAGTTTTCGTTTATTACTGGTTTTTGGGTATTTGTTGAAATTAACAGAAATAAAAAGCAGAGTATGTAAAGTGGCTTCGAAGTCTGTAAAATTGATTCAGTTAAAAACATTAATGAAAGTGCGAATATAAACAAAACCATTGTTATATTTTTATATAGCTTTATTCTAAATAAAAAGGCTAATATAAAAGTAGCTAAGGTTAAACAACCAATAAAACCTATTTCTATTAGTAATGTCAAATACTGATTGTGAGAGTGATTTAAGGCTTCGGGAATTATCACCTTATGTTCTTTCATTAGATGTGTACTATGTAATACCCTATCAGATGATCCTATTCCGTGACCTAAAAAAGGTTTCTCTTTAATTGCTTCCCATGATATTTGCCATAATGCAGCTCTTGTTTTATCAATTTTTTTAATTGAAAGAAATAATGTTAAGGCTAGAAATATGAAAATACCGAAGTTTACTATTATTGGTTTTTTTATTTTATTCTTTAAAAGAATATTGAGTAATAGTATTATATAAATAATCAAGCAAATACGTACACCCATTAATATTATAGTAAGCAGTAAAAATATATGATAACTATAATTTAAAATTTTCTCTTTTTTTGATGTGTTTTTGGTGTGTTTTAAAAAGAGTAAACCAATCAATCCAAAAAATGTCAAGAATGCGGCATGATCAAAATATAGGAAATTTCTAATATTTCCACTAAATGTTTTAATATGAATGAAATAATCGGTCAATTCTAATCCGAAATTAAGAGGAAAATTCAGCAAAAAAATGATTGATGCAGTAATTAATATTGCATTTAAAATTATAAAGATTTTTATATATAAATCTTTTATCAATGCACTATTCCATTCTAGTGTTAAAGCAATGATGCCAAATAGTGCTATGCCTAATTGATGATCAATTTTTTGTATTTCATTAGGTCTTCCAATTATAGCAAAAAGTAGAAATAGAATAATTAGGAAGTACCCCACAAGAGCATTCTCACCTAATTTTCGGTTTCTTATGTATTTATATAGGGAATAAGCTACTAACAATAATGTTGCCAACGTCGTCCATGCAATCTTTAAGGGAATACATATAATGAAGATAATCATAAGGTAATCCTCTACCGATAAAATAGTATTCTTTGGAATAATTTTTTTCCAAACAATGATTCCAAAAATTATAAATGGAAGTAATAATATAATCTTTTTAATAGGGTTGTGGTCTATTATAGTTTGACTTAATGGATTAAAAATGATATATGGATCAAATACCTCAGCTCCCTCGTTAATTGTAATTATATTGCTTGCATAGGTTAGATTGATTGCTTCACTATTTAGAAAAAATTCAGTATATACTTCCTTATCTTTAATTTTAATATAGCCGTCATTAAAAAGGAAGAGAATGCTTTTTAACTGAATGGTATTTGGATGATTATCATTACCAAGATCGAGCCTATAATTTGTAATATATTTTTCATTTTTAGTTAGGATAAATTTTAAGCTATCCTTTGATTTGCTTGAATTTTTTATTTTATTTTCACTTTTGAAGCCATCTTTATATGCATAGTATAGTTCGCTATTAAAAGTTACGTTAGACTCTATTTCAAATTCAATGCTTATTAAATCTGATTTTATTTTTCTTTCAATATAAGATGATAATATTGCGTTGAAAATAATAGCTGTAAGCATCGCTAATACTAAAGAACCTATAAAACTTTTATTCATTTTCATAACAGTCTGGATAGAAGGCACAAACCTAATTTTAATCTAATTTTAATTTTAGTTTTAATTGTATTGGTGCTTTTTTCCCCCGTTTCTGAGGCGTTTTCGCCATGCCTCCTGTAATATATTAACGGTTCATCTATGTAATGGGTTTTTGCCATAATCTCAGCAATAGAAGCTAACCATGCATCATGCATGTATATGTTACTTGGAAAGGGGAGTGCTTTGGTTAAAATCTTTTGATTAAAAGCCATGGTCGCTCCTATATAGTTATTTTTTATAAAATTTTTGACGAAGCCTGTTTTTTTACTTCCATTTTTATACAATAATTTATTTTTATTTTTATTCTTAGAAAATACACTGGCATTAGAGAAAATTAGATCATTCGTTTCTAAGTATTTCCGAGATATTCTTACCTTATTTGGGTACCAGATATCGTCCTGATCTGAGAGAAATATTATTTCTCCTGTAGCATTATTTAATGCATTTTCAAAATTTTTTATTATACTACCTCCGTTAGAGGAATAAATTTTTATTCTATTATCTTGAAACTTTTCTATTATGGATATTGTGCCATCGGTTGATTTGTCATCTGAAATTATTAATTCATCTTTTTGATCCAATTGTGGTAGAATGGATTTTATTTGTTCTTCAATATATTTTTCGCCGTTATATACGGCCATACAAACGGATATTTTCATCTTTTAATTACAAATTTTTTGTTTTCAAATAAAGCAAATACTATGCAAAATGCTAATTGAAAGAATATTCCTGTTACTGTTAATATATTTCCAAAAACACTTAATAATATAATTACGGATAATATAGAGTTTGTAGTTATATGATAACTGCTTGTTTTGGGAACTAAAAATATTATAATTATTAAATAAACTAGCAAGTGATAAAGCACTAATAAATAACAACCATACCAATTGAGGTATGAATAAGATTCTGCATAGGCAGTACCTACTGTCAGCCAAGGTACAATCCTCACAAGATCTCTATGATGAAGATCTAAAATCTTATCAAATTTTTTAGATATCATTTGTGGCATTGCTTCAAAGAAAACAAATTCTTTAAAATTGTAACTATTCACCTTTTTTAGGTTGATAGTGTTTTGAAAATTTGCTAATGGGGATGCAACATACAAATAGGTCCAATAATATTCTTTTGGTATTGATGAAGATGTGAATTTATCACTAACCTTACTTTGCTCGTAAATATATGCGCCGCCTGATCTCAAATTACCTATAACTCCAAAAAAGTATAATGCTATGGCAACCGCTGTGATTAGTTTAAATAAGTTCTTAATGGTAAGTTTATTAATATATTGTAAGTATATAAACAATGAAGTTAATCCTCCAAGCATTAATATACTCCTACTTAAAAATAAAAGTGCAGGTATATATAAAATTAGGTTATACTTTAAATATCTTTTGTCATCTTTAGATTTGAAGCTATTAAACGAATGTGCTATTAAAAACGAATTAAAAGAAATTAGAAGACCATGCAGTAGAGGTATACCAAATTCTCTATAGTTAACTCCTTTAGTACCATTTAATTGAGAAAGTAATGGTATATCTTGTTCAACAATGAACTCAATTAGGTATAAGGTTAGTAAAACTATTGTTGATTTCCTTATTAAACTTAATTTTGTGTTTGAGAATGTTTTTTTGATTAAACCAAGCTTATCAATTATTTGACCACTTAAAATAAAAAGTATAAATGTTATAGTAAAGAACAATTTTATAGAAAATGTTAATTCTGGGTAGATATTAGACCATCCAAAATTATATACTATAAATACCAATGTGAAACCTAAAACATATATGTATAATGGATTTCTAAGAATTTTAAGCATGAATAATATATCTTTTTAGGCAAGTTATAAAAAGTATTTTTTGATCTGTTGTTAATTTAACAACTTGTTTAAATCAAAATTATTTTTAGAACGAAATGTTTGGAATAATTTATCCTCCATTAATGTGTTTTCATAGGTTGTAACATTACACCCAAAAGCTTTCGAGTAAAATAATAGGCTGGAACTAAAACCTAGAACATGTAGGTTTTTACTTGAGATTGCAATTTGTTCAAATGGAATTTCATCAGGAATTATAAAAAACTGAATATTGTGATCTTTAAAAGTGGATTCTATCTTTTTTCGATTATCAGTAGATTGGACTGGGTGGTATTTTATATAAATTTTTTCAAATTTTTCTTTACTTATAATTTCTATAATACCTTTTAGTAATGTGTTAAAATTTAAATTTCCTTGTTCCACCGCACCCTCTAAGACTAAAGCATAGCTATTATCAATTTTGTAAGAAATACTAATATCTTCAATTGAGGGTATTAATTTTATTGTATAGGGCAATCCTTGAAATGCTCTATCATCTATACTGTAAAAAATTGTAGGTTCACTTTTTTTAAATGTTCTTATGTCGTAAACTTTAACGTAATAGAACCTGTTATTAAATACTGATAGTATCGAGTTAAATGTTTTCTTTATAACTGATTCCCAAATATTGTTAAATTGGAATGTCATAAAGTGTGGAGCATATGATGTACCACCTTCTTCAATTATATTAAAAGCTTTACAATTTTTATGTGTGGCAAATAACTGCATTAATTTATTTTCGACATGGGGTAGGTATGCTGTGAAACTCTCCTGTTTTAATTCAAATTTTAATTTTTTATCAAATTTTTTAATGTACGGATAGATTGAATAGAATTTATTAATATAGATTCTATTCAACTCATCATACTCCTTTGATAAATCAATTGTTTTTAAATTCTTTAATGTATTATTAGTATAATTTCTAGCAGTTACAAATAGAATATCTTGCTTATTTATTTTTTTATAATTAATTACAGCGATTGATACGAAGTAGGTAATGTGGCTATGTAAAAAAAAAATATGTTTCATTAATTTATTTAAAATTAAACCGAATAGCGTTATTTTTAATTCTTAATAATTTCTTTAAATCTTTATCAAAGTAATCAATCAAATAATTACCTATAAATAATGATATAATTGTTGTTATCGCAGCTCCTTCTTTACCATATTTTGGAATTATGATTAAATTTAGTAATATATTACATGTTAATGCCACAATTGTTCTGGTTGCTTGTTTTTTTTCTTTTTTTTCTACAATTAGGTACCTAGCAGTCACGGAACCCAAAGATGCAAAAGAAGAGGCCCAAAATATTATTGAAAACACCAATTGTGCGCCATTGTACTCCTCACCATATAAAAACGTTATTAGTATTGGTCCAATAAAGGTCATTATGAGCGCAATTAAATTATTTCCCCAAAATACATAACTAAATAATTTAGTAAAACCAGCTGTATATTCTTTTTCTGATTTGTGCTTGAGGGCTAAAATTGCGGGCATCATTGATAATGAAACTACAATTATTAGAGAAACATAACCTTCGTAAATACGAATGGCAGATGAGTATAGACCCAATTCTTCAGCACTAACCATTTGTTTGAGCATTATTTGGTCAATTCTCATATAAAGTATTACAGACAACGCGGATAACACAATTGGCCAAGCGCTACGAATCAAATCTTTGAATATTTTTAAATCAAAATATTTTGTAAATTTTATATTTTCTATTTTCCAAAAAGTAATAAGGTAAAAAAGTGCTAAAAGAATAAATTCGAGTACTAGTACATAAACAATATATATTATTGGAAAGTTGAATGCAACAATGATAAATTTTAAAAGTAATGTAATCAGTATCGAAATTGTTTTACATATAGAAGAAATTTTGGCTTTAACTTCTGACTGAAAGTAGAAATCTATAACATCAAGTGGCTTAGCAAATAGTATAAAGGAATATAATAATATCCAGTAACTAATAGTTTGATCCTCGTCAATGGTTAGGTTTATGATATTTAAAACTACAAATGATAAAAAAGAAAACAATAGCAACAAGTAAAATGAAGTGCCTAAAATTATTTTTTTTTTGTTCTTATGAATTATATAGTCTCTGACTAAAATTGAAGACATGCCAAATTCTGAGAATGGAATAAATATGGATACAAAGGCTATTGCATAGTTCAAATTTCCAAATTGGGACGGACCCAAATATCTAGCAAACAGTATTGAAGTTAAGATTGCAGCTATCATCCTTATCAATTTCTCGGCCAGCATCCAGGCTGAATTGAAAAAATAAGTTTTTTTTGTTTCAGACATTAAAAAATAGTTGGAATTGTATTTAATTTTTCCAAATCTTCATTGTTATACCCTATGAAGTCTATTGAGTTTATTGTAGCTGCTTCGTAATCATTTATAGAATCACCTATAAGGAAAACCTCTTTTTTGTCGTACTTATAGATGGTTAGTAAATCTTTAACTAACTGAATTTTAGGAGTAGGTGAGCCATGAATGCTTAAAAAGAAAGTATTTATTTCCAATTTTTCGCACAGAAAACGTAGTTCGTTTTGATCTGATCCTGATACAATGTGAAAATTATATTTATTGTAATTTTGTCCTATGAAGTTAACAGTCTCTTCTATTAAATATTTCTTTTGTGTTAATTCTGCCCTCATATATTCTGAAAACTTACTTGCAAATTTAATGATAGTATTCTCAGAAACTTCTTTTTTCAATATCTCCTCAAAAAAATACCTTATCTTAACATATCTAGATAGTCCACCATTTATTCTGTGAAATTCAAGCAATTTTTTAACATCCTTTGCCTCGTAACTTTCAAAAATTATTTCGAAACCTAGATCTCTGATCTTCATAGAGTCCAGAATTACGCCATCAAAATCCCATAGTATTGTTTTCATTTATTCAATGATTTAAAAATCAATTCTCCAAGTGTAAAATCATCGGGCCAATCAATATCAAATGAAGATAATCCAGGTGATTCAAAATATTTTGGAGAATTGCCAATTCTGTTTTGATATTTTACGTAATTCTCAATTGAATTTATAAAAACACCACTATTAATTTCGTATAATTTATTTAGAGTTTGTGTTCTTGGCCACTTTTCTATTTTACTATCATAATTAAAACTTCCGTTTTCACCCCATAGAAAGTTCTGAATTTTATTTACAGACATTAAACTGTCGTGGGTTTTGTTTTCAATTCCGGACAAATACTCTTGAATTGCACTTGTATAATTATCAGTGTTAAAGAAAGGGGAAGTTACATGTGTCCAAACTACATGTCCAGCATTAATTATATTTGGAACATAATTAATTACTTCATCCGTGCTAGTTGATGACAAAGTTAAATGTTCTGGTCTTTTATCAATGATTATTTTTTTGTTTTTAAAGGATTGCGCTATTTTAATTACTTGCGTATCATTGGTTGATATTAATAATTTGTCTATTAATTTAACCTCAACTAATTGTTCTATCTTAATTTTAAGAAGTCCCCCTTTAATCCCGGCAAAATCTTTAGTGTTTTTGTTGGGTATTCTTTCGCTACCAGCCCTACAAGGTAAAAATGCTGTAATCATTATAAATAGTTGAAAATTGATGTAGTTTCTAAATTTTTATATTTTGTCGGGGTAATTGATTTTGTGGTTATTTTCTCCAATTTTACCACGTCATTTATGATGGATTGATTTTCATTAGCTAAATTAAATTGAGTTTGATCAATTTTATCCATGTTATAGCCATCGAATCCTGCTAATAGTATTTCTTCTACCCCCAAGTCTATGGCTGCTTGGACCGCTACAACCATTGGTGAATCTTCTGAACTTTGTGTAAAATTTAATTTATCTAATTCGAAACTAATATTTTTTATCTTATCGAGAATTATTGTTCCCATTTTTCTAGGATATGGTGGGTATATACAAATCTGCGAAACTAGTTGCTTGTTTCCCAATTGTTTAAGTAGTTTTTCGCTTTCAAAACCAACTAAAGCGTAAAATTGTTTAATTTCATTATTTATATATTTTTCAACATGTTTAACACCTGCGTGTATAATACAAGTATTCTCTGATTGCTTTAGATAGGCTTCTAAGGCCTTATCTATTTTAATAACAGAATCACCTCCACCAAGTATTATTGCTTTTTTAAATTTATGCTGAGTATCTAGTTTTGGTAATTTTAAATTGTCTTTGACATCCTCTTTCTGATTATTTAAAGCATTTACAATATTACTAATCGGGTATCTGTTCATTCCAACCCATTCCATAACTTGTTTTTGAGGTAATGAATAAGCTCCTGAGAACATGTACGGAAGATTTGTTCCCCACTCATAGCTTTTTTTAAGTGTTTCAAAATTAGATACTGTTTTACCTAAATGAAAAAACTTAATGTCTTTGTTATCAATACTATTTAAATATGTCAAGAATAGTTCAGTTCTTAGATTTCCTGCTCCTCTTCCCATTCCCGTAATTGTGCAATCTATAAGCTCGACCCCATTTTCTATTGCTGTTAAGGAATTGATCAGTGCCATTTCTAAGTTGTTGTGCCCATGAAAACCAATAGGAACTGTTAATTTAGGTTTAATTATATTTAGGATATCTATAACATCATTAGGAAGAACAGCACCAAAAGAATCGACCATGTAGAAATAGTCTATGTGATCATTCAGTTCATGAAGTGATTCAATGAATTCTGGATTGTTTTTCCAGTCTGACATATACATTACATTAAAAGCAACCTCAAATCCTAACTTTTTAATTGCAATGGCAAGTTTTACGGCATTTTTAACCCTTAGTGGACTTACTGCTAACCTAACTAAACTAATGTATGGTTTACAAGGCTCCATTAGTTTATTAATATCTGATTCTTTTATGTTTTTTTCATCTAGTATTATTACTAGTTTTTTGTTTGGCATTTTGGATTTTAGATCCTTCATTAAATAATCGGGACAATAAAAATATTCTCCTAGATAACCATTGAGTGTAGTACTTCTGTAACCTATTTCAACGTAGTCTATTGGCAAATCTTCCATGGCAGTACAATAATCATCTACCAACGATCTGTCAAAGTCCCAATTTGTATAATAACCCCCATCTCTCAAAGTGCAATCAAGAATCTGAAATTTTTTATTTTTTATTGACATAATATTTTCTCTTTATAAACAAGTTAAACAATTTTCTATCAATTTTAGGCTTAGACTTCCCTTTTTGACATTTTATTAATTAATATTTTTTTTTAGTTCAATAACCGCCATTTTATAAAAATCCTTAATTTTTAAGAACAGATTTTTCTCATTAGAAGTATGGTCTCTTAAATAGGTCATTGGGTTTTCGAAATATTTGAAGAGAAGTATGGATAAAAGAATTGTGGAAGATAAATAAAAAATAAAGTAAATTATACCTGTAAAAAGGTTTGTATTATGGTTGGTAAATAGATTCATACCCTTTAGAATAAAAGAAAAATGTATTAGATACATTGAATACGATATTAATGATATAAGTGTGATTGATTTATTTATTAAAGTTGTAGGTCTTTTTGCTTTGTTGTAGCTTGAAAATGGCAATAATAGACCAAACCCAATACTTGTTATAGAAAAGTAAAATGTCTTGCTGAAAATTGAAGAATAATTTAGTCCATTATTCATTACGTCGTTAAAATATATATAACAAGAAAAAATAATGAGAAAAAAGCTAAAAAACAGCATTGGTAATCGGTATTTATTAAATTTCGTTCTGTAATAAAATTTTAACCAAGCGAAAAATACTCCTGTCAATATAGAGTCTAGTCTTAATGGAGTTATTTTTCTTATTCCTGAATCCCAATTAGGATTTAGTTCTAATGCTGAATATATACGTAGAAGAAGGCAAACTATAAAAATGCTTAATATTGAAACTAATAAAAGGTTTTTTTTGTTTTTTATCCCCTTAATAAATCTGGTTAAGCAGTAGAGTATTATTGGAAAACTTAAGTAAAACCACTCCTCTACAGCTAAACTCCAGGCTTCTTCAAAAAAATGTGGATGTTGAGTAACGAAATTTTGAAAAAAAATTATAAATGCATAGTTTCTCCAATCACTAAAATCAAATGATTTTAGTGATATTGCTATGATTATATTTAAGAGTAAAATTAAATAGTAGTTTGGTAAGGTTCTAAACCATCGTCTTTTCCAAAAATTGATTAGTACAGTTTTATTGAAGGATTCCCCATTGTCATATATTTTTATTAAAATACCTCCTATTAAAAAACCGCTTAAAACAAAAAATAATTCAACACCCCAAAAACCACCAATCGACATAAACTCAGTGGGTATTTTCAATGAATTTAGAAGGTGTCTGCCATGTGATAAAATTACCATTATAATTGCTAAAAAACGTAATAGATCTAATCCGAAAATTCGTTCTTGTGAAAAATTAACTTTAAAAATTTTCATGGTTATTCTTTAAATGTTTTTAAGCATTCTTTCAAGCTAATTTTCCAATTATTGATTTTTACATTAAAATTATTTTTAGCTTTTGTTTTATCCATAACACTATATAGTGGGCGGGTAGCTGGAGTTATATAATTCTTTGATTTAACAGTGTTTAAATCAATTATTATATTTTTTTGTTTAAATATTTCTTTAGCAAAATCATACCAGCTTATTTCTCCTTCATTGCTATAGTTATAAATTCCATAATTGGTTGAATTATTTGTTACTATATGCAGTATAAAACTAGCTAGATCTGCTGCATATGTTGGGGATCCAATTTGATCATCTACAACACTTAATTCATTTCTTTCTTTTCCTAAACGCAACATGGTTTTAACAAAATTATTCCCATGTTCTGAAAAAACCCATGATGTCCTAATGATAAAATATTTACTTATTGTGGTTTGTATGTAGTTTTCTCCTTTTAATTTTGATGAGCCGTATACATTTAATGGGGCACCGTTGGCCTCTTCGGTATAAGGGGTTGTATTAGTCCCGTCAAAAACAAAATCGGTGGAAATGTGGATTAAGGTGCTTTTAAATTGCTTACAAGCTTCTGCTAAGTGTTTAACAGCTTCTGAATTTACTAAGTAAGCTTTTTCTGGCTCATTTTCAGCCTTATCAACTGCTGTATAAGCGGCACAGTTTATGCAATAATTGTATTTTTCTTTTTGGAAAAAATGATTTATTTGTTTTGCATCTGTAATATTTAAATCAGAAGATGATTTGAAGTAAAATTTATATTGTGGATATTCGATAGAAATGTTTTTTAAACATTTTCCTAATTGCCCATTGGCTCCTGTTACTAAAATATGTAATATTTTGTTACTCATTAAAGTTTGGCATTTTGTAATGTAGGTAATTCCAGGTCCTTTTTGGAAACATTAATATGATTTACACTTACTTTCCAATCTATCTGTAGAGTCGGGTCATTATAAATTATTCCACCTTCAGATTCTTTGTTGTAAAAGTTGTCACATTTATAAAAAAATTCAGCTGTTTCACTTAAAACTGAGAATCCATGACCAAAACCTCTTGGTATAAATAATTGCTTTTTATTTTCTTCAGATAGCTCTATTGCAAAGTGTTCTCCAAATGTTGGAGAGCCTTCTCTTAAATCTACTGCAACATCTAGAACTCTTCCTTTAATAACACGTACTAATTTTGCTTGAGCATGATGTCCTATTTGGTAATGAATAGCTCTTATGACTCCTTTAGTTGAGTAGGATTGATTGTCTTGAACAAAGTGCGCTTTATTTCCTGTTAATTCGGTAAATTGGTTCTCGTTAAAACTTTCGAAAAAATAGCCACGATCATCTTCAAAAACTTTTGGATCTAGCACGAAACAGCCTTTTAAGTAGGTTTCTTTTACTTGCATTATTTATTTTTTAGTATACCAAGAAGATTTTTACCATAACCACTTTTCATTAATGGCTTAGCTAATTCTATTAGTTGTTCTTCGTTTATAAGTCCCATTTCGTAGGCTGCACCTTCAATAGTTCCAATCTTTAATCCTTGACGTTCTTCAATAACTTCAACAAATTGTGATGCTTGCATAAGTGATTGGAAGGTGCCAGTATCTAGCCAGGCAGTTCCTCTATCTAGAATACTAACACTTAATTTATTTTTCTCTAGATACACTTTATTGATATCTGTAATTTCTAATTCGCCTCTGTGGCTAGGTGCGATATTTTTTGCAATTTTCACGACTTCATTGTCATAAAAATAGATTCCTGGTACAGCAAAATTTGATTTTGGTTCTAGGGGCTTTTCTTCGATAGATATTGCTTTTCCATTATTATCGAACTCTACAACGCCATAGCGCTCAGGATCATGTACTCTATACGCATAGATGATACCGCCATCAGGATCGTTGTTGGATTGTAGTAAATTAGCTAAGCCAGAACCATAAAATATATTATCTCCTAAAATTAACGCTACTTTGTCTTGCCCAATAAAGTTTTCACCTATAATAAAGGCTTCAGCAAGTCCATTAGGATTTTCTTGGACAGCATATTCAAATCTACAACCAAATTTACTGCCATCACCCAATAAATCCTCAAATAATGGAAGATCTTTTGGTGTTGAAATAATTAATATTTCATTTATTCCAGCGTAAATCAGGGTAGATAAAGGGTAATAAATCATTGGCTTATCATAAATAGGCATCAATTGCTTACTTACGGACAAAGTTAAAGGATGTAGGCGTGTACCTGAACCTCCTGCTAAAATTATTCCTTTCATTTTATGATTGATTTATGTTTATATTATTGATACATGTTAGTATAGTAGTCTTTATAAGAACCACTAGTAACATTTTCAAGCCAATCTCTGTTATTCAAAAACCAATCTATTGTTTTAGATAAACCTTCTTCAAAAGTAACTGATGGTTTCCAACCTAATTCTTTATTTATTTTGGAAGCGTCAATAGCGTAGCGTAAATCATGACCTGGTCTATCTTTAACATAAGTGATTAATTTTTCACTATCACCAGTAGGACGCTTCAGCTTACTGTCCATTAATTTGCATAGCAGTTTAACTAAATCTAAATTTTTCCACTCATTAAACCCACCAATATTATAGGTTTCGTGATTTTTTCCTTCATGAAAGGCTAAATCTATTGCTGTAGCATGGTCTTCAACATAAAGCCAGTCTCTTGTGTAATTTCCATCACCATAGACGGGTAAGCTCTTATTATTAATAATGTTATTGATGAAAAGTGGAATTAACTTTTCAGGAAAATGATTTGGTCCATAATTATTGGAACAATTAGAAATTATAAAAGGCAAATTATAGGTTTCACCATAAGCACGTACAAAGTGGTCAGAACTTGCTTTTGATGCGGAATAGGGTGAATTCGGATCATAAGAAGTTGTTTCCGTAAATAAGCCTGTTGCTCCTAAAGACCCATAAACTTCGTCCGTACTAACATGGTAAAAAAGTTTTCCTTCTAGATTTTCTTTCCATAGTTCTTTAGATGCATTTAATAAGTTCACTGTTCCTATCACATTTGTTTTCACAAAGGAAAGAGGATCTGTAATAGATCTATCCACATGTGATTCTGCAGCAAGGTGGATTACTCGGTCAAATTTATATTTATTGAAGATTAAATCTATAAAAGGAGCGTCTGTAATATCTCCTTTTAAAAATGTATAATTTTCTAAATGTTCAATATCTTTTAAGTTTTCTAAATTACCAGCATACGTCAATGCATCCAAATTATAGATGTTATAATTTGGATAATTTTGAACCATTCTTCTGATAACGTGTGAACCAATAAAACCTGCTCCTCCTGTAATAAGAATATTCATGAGTTAATTTTTTTTATAATTTTTTAAGTATCTATTCAGTGATAATAAGCTAAGTATAAATAGGGTTATACTTAGTAACGCTAAAGGAACTATAAACTTATAGCTATTCCAAATTCCTTTGATGGCCACCCCTTTTCTCGGGAAAGCAGAGATTACATTTAAAATACTAGATTTATTCGCTTTCTCCTCATTAAGTAGTACAAGACTTTCTTTAAGTTCTTCCATTTTATTAATTAACGAAAGTTCTTTATTGTCCTTATTTCCGCCTTCCCCAAGACTTATATTGGTCCCTTGCATAGGTTTATCTGCTTCTTTTAGCATCACTCTCTTGTATAAGAGTTGTAGGGAATCTATTTCGGTGATTTGTTTGCTATTTAAACTGTCCTGTAACTTAATGTTTATATCACTAATGTCTTTCTGTAGATTGAAATAATCATTTCTTGAAATTGAATTGATAATGGCGTCTTGAATTTTTTTTCCAACACCATTGTTCGTGGCTATCAATGCAATGGTATGAAATCTCGCATCCAATGAATTAAAATTTTTAAGATATGCTTCCATATCTATCGCTTTCTGTGTGGTAGTATCTAAACTTTTTACAAACTTATCAAACAATTGAACTTTCTGATTTTCGTCTGAATACGACTCTACTGTGAATTTTTTTATAGAACCAGCCTCTTTCAAAGTAATGTCTAATGCTTCCGCCAAGGCAATGGAATCCTCAGATTTAGCCAACTCATCATAAAAATTAATATTATTGTAGAGTTGCTGAACACTATTAAAGTTGGGTTCTACAACCATAGTTGAGAGATACTGGGGCTCTTTATTTATGTCAAGATAGATACCGATTGCTATTCCGATAACAGCAACAATAGCAAACTTGATAAAGTGTTTTTGTATGAATTGTAAAAAAATTATGACTGCTCCAAAAATTCCTTTAAAAATATCACCAATAAATCGAAACAGTTTCTTAAAACCATTTCCAATTAAATGAAATAATTGTCCTAAATCTACTTCGTCAGAATTAGAAGGAGGTTGCTGTGGTGTTTGGTTGTTCATGCTTACTTATGACTTAAATATTTGTTCTAAAATTTTATCGGTGATCAAGTAGGTTGGCTTTACACCAGTAGTGCCTAATCCGCCAGAAGCTAAAGTGCTTCCTGTTTCAAGGGGGTTGTCTGAGGCGTAATATGCATAACGCACTTTAACATCTTCCCGAATGCTTTTACGCACTTTTGAAGCAGATTGTATTGCTTTTTGATAATGTACACCTTCCATTTCTAAACCAATAACATTCCACGTAGAGGCGTGGAAAAACTTCAAGATATCTTTATTCTGCAACGAAGTTCCTAAAACAGTAATCATAGCGCCCTCTAAAACCTCCAATCCATTGCCCTTGAAATCATCTGCGGATAATTCGTTTTTAAAGGGGTAGTTATCTGCTGTTCCTTCAAAAACATGAGCTGTAGGGATCATTAAATCTCCTTTTCCGCCTTCTAGAATTCCTGCCTTACCCATAATTGAAATAGAGTGAACGTCGATAAAAACGGGTTGATTTTTTTTAACCTTATACGGCTTTAAAAGCTCGTCAATAGTTTCATAAGCTTGTTCTCCAAAAGCATAATCCATTACAAAGATAATAGGTTTCTTCTCCCCTGGAATATCTTTGCTAAAGGCGTAACTACAAACATCATCAGTAAACTTCGCGGTGTCAAATATTTGAACGTCAATATTAGTTCCGGACATATCATCAATGGCAATCATTCCATTTTTAACTGCAACGGCTGTTACTTTGTTTCTTAGTGCTGAGTTTTCTGAAGAGCTTAATTTTTCATAAATCTCTAGCGAATCATTATTCGGAAATTCTTTCCTCAAAGCTTTTCTCGCAAATAAGGAATTCATGACACTGTGCATGTTGGCACTGATAATATGAATAGGTCTGTCTAGCAAACCTGCAGTATTCAAGATCTCTTTTATCGCATCAGACCAACGCTCTCCATGAATATGGTGTCCTAGTCGCTCTCTCAATAGAGGAGTAAAGGTTATAGCACGTTTGTCTCCTGTTAATTCTTCTTCAATGGCCAATTTTCCTAACCAATAGATGATTTTTAAAAAGCGATCTGGATTCTTTTTCGTCGCAAATTTTTCATAGACTTCTATGATCTCTGCAAAAGAGCGTCCAAGAATATTTGCCGTATGGATTATGGCAATTTCACGTTCTGCTTGTGTGAGCTTAGATTTGCTAATTGCATTTTCTAATTTCCCCCAATCGCGGATTGTAGTACCCGTATCTTCAATAATTACACGGGTAGCAATTTTGTAAGATTCTATGAATAGAAAAGTTAAATGTGTTAGAATATCATAAATATCAGATCTCCCTCTTGTAATCTCGATATTCATTTGTTCGTCATCTATACGATAACAATTACGTCTTCTTTTTGGTGGTACAATTGCTTCAAAATGAGATTTTCCGTACCCTTCATCAGAAGTAAGGTTTATAAATTTGCACTGTTCTATCCCTTCCGGTAATCGTTCTAAAACGTATATTAATCCACTTAATTCCCCTTTTTCTTCAGCAATAGTCCCATAAATTTCTGGTCTTAATTGAAGTAATGCATTACGTAGGGTTTCGCCAGAAACCCCCATAGGCTTATAAAAACCACGATTGAATAAATGACGCATCGTAATGTACAAACGCTCAATAGCATTCGTAGATTCTTGCGCCCTAGTGGTATTTGTTGTCTTGCTCATGTATTAAAAAATTCTTGTAAAACTACGATTTATTATTCAGATTTATAATTCTTATCCGAATGAAAACTTTAAGCTAACCTAGCGTTTAAGGGTATTTAACTCATTTGCCACTTTACGATCATTGGATAAGCGCTGTACTTTATTCTGACCACCCAACTTTCCAATGGATTTCATATACTCATTAAAACCACCTTCTTTGATGCTTGTAATCTTTAGCGTTTGGAGTATTTTTCCGTCAATAAGATCAAAATAATAGCTGTTTTGTTGCTGGAGTTCTTGGTCTAAAATCGAAATAAATTTAGAATAATCAGAAGGTTCTTTTTCAAATTCTATAAACCATTCATGATAGGGTAATTCGTCTATTTCTGGAGTTATTTGGGGTGCAACCGTAAATTCATTTACGCGAGCATCTGTTTCTTCAATGGCTTTCTGCATCGCAGATTCTACTTCTTTTCCAATTACATGCTCCCCAAAGGCAGAAATAAAATGCTTTATTCTTCCAGAAACTATAATTTTATAAGGCTTCAAGGAAATAAACTGAACGGTATCTCCTAGGTTGTACGCCCATAAACCGGCATCTGTGGAAATAATCATCACGTAGTTAATACCAATTTCAACATCTTTAATAGTAAGACGCTTTGGATTTGCTTCAAAAAATTCATCAGATTTAATAAACTCATAAAACACTCCGGAGTTTAGGAGAAGCAACATTCCTTTTTCTGTCTGGGAGTTTTGGTAGGCAAAAAATCCTTCACTTGCAGGAAACAGTTCAATACTATCTACTTTTCTGCCAATTAAATTTTCAAACTTAGCTCTATAGGGTTCGTAGTTTACGCCGCCATAAATAAAGAGGTTAAAGTTTTTAAAAAGTTCGCCTACTTTTTTATTTCCAACGGTATTTAATTTCTCAAAATACATCTGTACCCAAGAAGGGATGCCTGCTATTACGGTCATATCTTCATGAATCGTTTCGTTAACGATGGTATTCACTTTGGTATCCCAATCTTCAATACAATTCGTTTCCCAACTAGGTAATCTATTTTTCTGGAGATAATTGGGTACATAATGCGCAGATATGCCGGATAATCTACCCAATTTAACTCCGTTCTTTTCTGTCAATACAGGGCTTCCTTGTAAAAAAATCATTTTACCATTTACAAAATCGGCTTTGCCTGTTTCATCTATGTAATTTAAGATGGCATTTCGCGATGCTTCTACTTGATGTTTTATAGAGGTTTCTGTAATTGGAATATATTTTGCTCCGGAAGTTGTACCTGAAGTTTTGGCGAAATAAATAGGTTTATTTGGCCATAAAATATCAGACTCCCCAGCTACAACTTTTTCTACATAAGGTTTTAGCTCTTCGTAATCTCTTACAGGCACTTTTTCTATAAAGTCAGCATGGTTTTTTATTTCTGCAAAACCATGATCCTTTCCAAACGCCGTATTTTTAGCGGTTTCAATGAGGCCTGCTAATAGTTTTTCTTGAGTGACGATAGGATTATCTACCCACTTTTGAGTTTTTTTTGCAATTCTTCTTGCGAAAATTTTGGCAGCTAAAGACTTTATAGACATGTAGAATTATTTAAAATCAATATAATCTCTTGGATCGGCAGGGCTTGAATTGTTCCACAGTTCAAAATGTAAATGCGGACCAGTACTGAGTTCACCTGTATTACCTACGGAGGCAATGACTTCTCCTGCTCTTACTAAATCTCCCTGTTCCTTACTCAATGAACCATTATGTTTGTAAACCGATAGTAACCCGTCTTTATGTTCAACAATAATTACATAGCCCGTTTCAGAAGTCCACTCAGAAAATATGACAGTACCATCTGCTACGGATTTTACCGGAGTTCCTTTTGTGGCTACAATATCTATTGCATAATGTTTTGTTTTAGGATCATAATCCTGAGAAACACTCCCATTGATTGGTGGGAATAAAATTTGATTGACATTTTTAGCTGTTCGTTCAAATAAATTGTATTTATCTTCCAATTCTACTTGTGCTCTTAAAATTGAATCTTCTTTTATGGGCGTTAAATCTACACTTGCAGGGTCTAATTTAAATTGTTCAAATAATGAATCTCTATTCATTTGGTTGTTCGCAATATCCCCATTCAATACTTTTCTAATATTGTCTAAATATTTATTGGTGTAATTTAAAACGGTTACTAAAGAATCTGATTTATATGTAAGTTCTGTGGCTTGCCTTTTTAGTTTCGTAGAGGAATACCCTGGAATGTATTCTCTTAATGGTGTAAATGCAATTAATAAAGTAGTAAGCGCTATTAGACAAACAATAAATAAAGAGCCAGTAATGAAAACATTAAGTCTGCTAAGTTTAAAAGATATTTTTTCTTCAAAAGTATTTTCATTTAGAATTACTAAACGATACTTATGGAGCAATTTTTTTTTAATGTCTTTTCTTTTTTTCTTCTTTTTTGCCATACTTCACAAATATAACTTAGAATCTTATTGGTATAAAATACTTTTTAAAATTACATCGAATTTATAAATACTAAACTGTAAGTAGTATACGTTTAGCAAATTATTATGGACTTTTTCATTTTTTTCTTTTACTAAATAAATATTAACACTGTGTGTAATACTTTTTTAGTAAATTTGTGGTTCTAAAATCTAATCTATGATAGTTTCAAATATTTTTTTAGGAATAATCGGGCCATGGCAAATTGCGGTTGTAGTAGTGCTTGTACTATTACTTTTTGGAGGGAAAAAAATTCCTGAATTAATGCGTGGTTTGGGTAGCGGTATAAAAGAGTTTAAAGATGCCTCGAAAGAAGAGGATACACCAGATAAGATAGAAGAAAAATAGAATATTTATTTTTTTTAAAAAATAGCTAAGTCCTTAATTTTATTAAGGGCTTTTTTTATGCTCAAGAATTAAGTTTTTCTCTCCTTAAGTGTAATCTATTTAAAAGTGTTTTTGATCGATAACTCATATAGATATAGCATGGTGGGGCGCTTTTAGAGATTGACTATTGTAGGAAACAACAGCTTTATAAGCTTACATATACATTTTATCATAATTCACAACAAATTAGAACTCATTTCATATCTGTAAATCTATTTTTGCGTTATAACCTAATAATTAACCAATTAACTGCATTTCATTTATCTCATTACGTGTAGTTAAAAAACCAGGTAGTAATTCCTAATTTTTATGAACAGTTGTACCATAAATTATAAATTTATTCTACTCATATTTTTATCGACAATTCAATTTGCTTTTGCAAAAGCTGATTTAAATTTTTTCTTTTCTGAAAGAAGTAATGAATCCTTTATAAATAGTTTCGAATTTGCTCCACCAACTTTTACAGGTTGCGATACGGCTTCTTTAAATGTTCAAGTAACTTACACTGCCGGCCAATGTGGTGGTATTGTAAATTGGAATGCGCCTATTGCTTCAGTGGATGCAGTAACAGTGACAAGTAATTATCAACCTGGTGACAACATTTTGCCAGGAACTACTGCTATAGTCTACCGTGCGGAGAATGCTGCTGGAGAAGTGGGTATCTGTACTTTTAACGTTACAGTTGAGGATAATGAAAAACCGTTATTTGACACTTTTCCTTCTAATGTTACTTTAACTGCCGATCCTGATAGTTGCACAGCTACTCATACATGGGTAGAACCAACGGTTTCAGATAACTGTCCTGCGGGCGAGGGTGAGGCGCCTGTTCTTCAGGATTTTGAATCGGCATTGAATCAATGCTACGTTTTTACCAAAACATCTATTGATAGTGGTGGGCAAATAAATGGAAGTAGAAATTTGATAGCAAACTCATTATCTTTAGCTCCGTTTTATACGAGTACTATTGTTACACCTACTATGTATTTTAACGGTGAAGGTGAAATTTCATTTTCCCATTCGATAAATACCGTGGCAAATAATGCACAAATTCATGTAGATATTTTAGATAGTTCAATGGCAGTTGTCCAAACCGATTTTTTTAGTAAAGTCTATACAGATACAGCCGTTCATCAGGAAAACATTCCTTTTACGCTAACTGGGAATTACAATATTAGAATTCGCTATTCTTCCACTGTTTTTAATAATACGGCACAAATTGCTTATTTAGACGATTTACTGTTGCCAGGCACAATTGTTACAAATTTAACGGATACCGCTTGTGAGTTAGCTGAATATTCTGTCATTAGAACCGACGGAAATGGAAAGCTAAATGGTGACGATTTTGAAATTGGAACGACAATTATTGTGTATCGGGTTTTTGATGCTAATGATCAATTCACAACAAGGTCATTCACAATTACTGTTGAGAATGATTTAAATGCACCAACTGGATCCTCAGAATATACTTATTGTGAAGGAAATTTACCTCCAGAAATGAGTGTCACTGTAGATGAATCAGTAGGTGAGACCGCTAACTGGTATGATTCTTTAGGAAATCTTGTCGCATCTAATACAACTTCATATACAGCACCAGATAGTACTGAGTTATTTAGAAATTATTCGGTTTATTCGCAAAACGTAAATGGATGTTCAAGTGATACATTCATTTCTATCGATTTGTATCAATTTCCTTTGCCAGATGCACCAACTGCCAAATCTCCCATTGAATATTGTGTAGGTGATGCTCCTGTTCCTTTACAAGCATCTGGAGACTCAGGGAATACTTTGCAATGGTACAATGCAGCTACAGGTGGCACTATGTATACGTCAAACCCTACGCCCAGTACTACAACAGCAGGAAGTACCTTTTACTATGTTGAACAAACGGATATTTATACAGGTTGCATTAGCTCAAGAACAGCCGTAGAGGTAATTATAAATGCTTTGCCGGTAAGACCCACCTTGACAGCAAATACTATTACTTATTGTCTAGGAGATACTGCCCAAGAATTAGATAACTATGTTCAGTCAGGATCAAACTTAACTTGGTATGATGCAGCTACGGGTGGAAATGAACTTGTAGGAACTACCATTCCTGAAACAACTACAGCTGGTACTACGGATTATTGGGTTACTCAAACTGAAACAACCTCTACTTGTGAAAGTACTAGAAGAAGATTGAGAATAATTGTAAATGATCCTCCTATGGTTACGGGCCAACCTCTAAATGCTGAGATTTGTGAGTTCGAAAACGCTACTTTCACTGCAATAATTTCCAATGCTAGCACCTATCAATGGCAAATTTTTGATGGTTCAAACTGGGTAAACCTAACTAATGCGAGTCCATATAGTAATACGTCAACTTCTTCACTAGTAATTACAGCTGCGCCTATAACTTTAAATAATACTACTTATAGATTAGTTTCTTCGAGTGCAACATTAACTTGTGACGATGCATTTTCAGAAGAGAGAGTATTAACCGTAAACCCACAACCGTCAGCACCTACAGTGAGTGATGTTGAGTATTGTGAGAACGGTACTGCAAGTGCGTTAACAGCAAGTGGTACAAATATTTTATGGTATACTGTAGCAACTGGCGGAACGGGTAATTCAACAGCACCAACCCCAAGTACTTTAACTGCAGGTACAACTTCATACTACGTAACACAAACAAATTCTAGTGGTTGTGAGAGTCCACGATCTGAGATTGAAGTAACAGTGTATGCCTTACCATCAGCACCCACAGTGAGTGATGTTGAGTATTGTGAGAATGATACAGCAAGTGCCTTAACAGCATCGGGCACAAATTTATTATGGTATACAGTTGCGAGTGGTGGAACGGGTAGTTCAACAGCACCAACCCCAAGTACAGCATCAGTTGGGAGTACATCTTATTATGTAAGTCAAACGAATGGAAATGGCTGTGAAGGTCCACGTTCAGAAATTGAAGTAACGATAAATGCTTTGCCAACAGCACCAGGGGTAACAAGTCCAGTTGTTTATTGTCAAAATGATACACCAAGCGCATTGACTGCGACAGGTACAAATTTGTTATGGTACACCGTGGCATCTGGTGGAACTGGTAGTTCAACAGCGCCGACTCCAAGCACAACTGCCGTAGGGAATACATCTTATTATGTTAGCCAAACAAATGGAAATGGTTGTGAAGGACCTCGTTCAGAAATTATAGTAACTATTAACCCACAACCGTCAGCACCCACAGTGAGTGATGTTGAGTATTGTGAGAACGGTACTGCAAGTGCGTTAACAGCAAGTGGTACAAATATTTTATGGTATACTGTAGCAACTGGCGGAACGGGTAATTCAACAGCACCAACCCCAAGTACTTTAACTGCAGGTACAACTTCATACTACGTAACACAAACAAATTCTAGTGGTTGTGAGAGTCCACGATCTGAGATTGAAGTAACAGTGTATGCCTTACCATCAGCACCCACAGTGAGTGATGTTGAGTATTGTGAGAATGATACAGCAAGTGCCTTAACAGCATCGGGCACAAATTTATTATGGTATACAGTTGCGAGTGGTGGAACGGGTAGTTCAACAGCACCAACCCCAAGTACAGCATCAGTTGGGAGTACATCTTATTATGTAAGTCAAACGAATGGAAATGGCTGTGAAGGTCCACGTTCAGAAATTGAAGTAACGATAAATGCTTTGCCAACAGCACCAGGGGTAACAAGTCCAGTTGTTTATTGTCAAAATGATACACCAAGCGCATTGACTGCGACAGGTACAAATTTGTTATGGTACACCGTGGCATCTGGTGGAACTGGTAGTTCAACAGCGCCGACTCCAAGCACAACTGCCGTAGGGAATACATCTTATTATGTTAGCCAAACAAATGGAAATGGTTGTGAAGGACCTCGTTCAGAAATTATAGTAACTATTAACCCACAACCGTCAGCACCCACAGTGAGTGATGTTGAGTATTGTGAGAACGGTACTGCAAGTGCGTTAACAGCAAGTGGTACAAATATTTTATGGTATACTGTAGCAACTGGCGGAACGGGTAATTCAACAGCACCAACCCCAAGTACTTTAACTGCAGGTACAACTTCATACTACGTAACACAAACAAATTCTAGTGGTTGTGAGAGTCCACGATCTGAGATTGAAGTAACAGTGTATGCCTTACCATCAGCACCCACAGTGAGTGATGTTGAGTATTGTGAGAATGATACAGCAAGTGCCTTAACAGCATCGGGCACAAATTTATTATGGTATACAGTTGCGAGTGGTGGAACGGGTAGTTCAACAGCACCAACCCCAAGTACAGCATCAGTTGGGAGTACATCTTATTATGTAAGTCAAACGAATGGAAATGGCTGTGAAGGTCCACGTTCAGAAATTGAAGTAACGATAAATGCTTTGCCAACAGCACCAGGGGTAACAAGTCCAGTTGTTTATTGTCAAAATGATACACCAAGCGCATTGACTGCGACAGGTACAAATTTGTTATGGTACACCGTGGCATCTGGTGGAACTGGTAGTTCAACAGCGCCGACTCCAAGCACAACTGCCGTAGGGAATACATCTTATTATGTTAGCCAAACAAATGGAAATGGTTGTGAAGGACCTCGTTCAGAAATTATAGTAACTATTAATCCATTACCAATAATAAGTACAACAAGCGCACCAACTTGCTCTCCAGATTTAACAACATACTCAATTTCAGTATCGGTTAGTACAGGTACGTTAACGAGTACTGAAGGCACAGTGGTAAATACTAGTGGTAATGATTGGACCATTTCTGGAGTTACTTCAGGAAATAACATTGTACTTACGGTAACAAACGGAACAACATCTTGTGAAAATACATTAAATGTTACAGCTCCTGATTGTAGCTGTCCACCAGTTGACGAACCAGTAGCAGACAATGGAGATCAAGAATATTGTGCGGGTCAAAGTATTCCAACAATTTCTGTTTTAGTTAATTCAGGAGAAACTGTAGACTGGTACTCAAGCGCTAGTGGAGGTATTGCTTTATCTATTGGATCATTGAGTTATCAGCCAGCAAGTTTAGGAAGTGGTTCAACTACTTTTTATGCAGAGTCAAGAAATATAACAACAGCCTGTAGGAGTAGTACAAGAAGAGCTGTAAGTATCACGCAAAATGCATTGCCGGAAGCACCCACAGTGAGTGATGTTGAGTATTGTGAGAATGATACAGCAAGTGCCTTAACAGCATCGGGCACAAATTTATTATGGTATACAGTTGCGAGTGGTGGAACGGGTAGTTCAACATCACCAACCCCAAGTACAGCATCAGTTGGGAGTACATCTTATTATGTAAGTCAAACGAATGGAAATGGCTGTGAAGGTCCACGTTCAGAAATTGAAGTAACGATAAATGCTTTGCCAACAGCACCAGGGGTAACAAGTCCAGTTGTTTATTGTCAAAATGATACACCAAGCGCATTGACTGCGACAGGTACAAATTTGTTATGGTACACGGTGGCATCTGGTGGAACTGATAGTTCAACAGCGCCGACTCCAAGCACAACTGCTGTAGGGAATACATCTTATTATGTTAGCCAAACAAATGGAAATGGTTGTGAAGGACCTCGTTCAGAAATTATAGTTACCATTAATCCATTACCAACAATAAGTACAACAAGCGCACCAACTTGTTCTGCAGATTTAACAACATACTCAATTTCGGTATCGGTTAGTACAGGTACGTTAACGAGTACTGAAGGTACAGTGGTAAATACTAGTGGTAATGATTGGACCATTTCTGGAGTTACTTCAGGAAATAACATTGTACTTACGGTAACAAACGGAACAACATCTTGTGAAAATACATTAAATGTTACAGCTCCTGATTGCAGCTGTCCACCAGTTGACGAACCAGTAGCAGACAATGGAGATCAAGAATATTGTGCGGGTCAAAGTATTCCAACAATTTCTGTTTTAGTTAATTCAGGAGAAACTGTAGACTGGTACTCAAGCGCTAGTGGAGGTATTGCTTTATCTATTGGATCATTGAGTTATCAGCCAGCAAGTTTAGGAAGTGGTTCAACTACTTTTTATGCAGAGTCAAGAAATATAACAACAGCCTGTAGGAGTAGTATAAGAAGAGCTGTAAGTATCACGCAAAATGCATTGCCGGCAGCACCCACAGTGAGTGATGTTGAGTATTGTGAGAATGATACAGCAAGTGCCTTAACAGCATCAGGCACAAATTTATTATGGTATACAGTTGCGAGTGGTGGAACGGGTAGTTCAACAGCACCAACCCCTAGTACAGCATCAGTTGGGGGTACTTCTTATTATGTAAGTCAGACCAATGCCAATGGCTGTGAAGGCCTACGTTCAGAAATTAGAATAACCATAAATGCTTTGCCGACAGTCGTGGCAAACGCATCAGCAACATCTATATATGCAGGTGAAAGTGTTATTTTAACTGGATCGGGAGCATCAAGTTATACTTGGGACAATGGAGCAATTGATGGAGGTTCAGTATCGCCATTGGTAACCACAACTTACACGGTTACGGGGTCAGATAGCAATTCTTGTGATAATAGCGATAGCGTAACTATAAATGTTTCGGCTACATCCGATTTAAGTTTAACAAAAATTGTTAATGATGCTATCCCAAATGTTGGATCAAATGTGACTTTTACATTAGCAGTGACAAATGATGGGCCAATAGATTCCCCAGCAGGGATAATTGTAAAGGATTTATTACCATCAGGATATATTTTTGTAAGTGATGATTCTAGTGTATCTAATGGAGTTTACCAAGCATCATCAGGAAATTGGATCCTTCCTGCTTTAATGAGTGGTTCATCAGTTTCTTTAGATATCGTAGCAATAGTAAACGAGCCAAGTTCAGACATTAATCAGTATATAAATGTTGCAGAAATTACAAATACTATCAACTACGACCCAGACAGTATCCCTAATAATGATGATGGTGATCAAAGTGAAGATGATGAATCAAGCGTTACAGTAAATCCTCAGGTTATAGATTTAGAGCTCGTAACCACTATTTCAGAAGAAACCGCCAATCCAGGTGAGCTCATCACAATTTTTGTTGAGGTTTTTAATAATGGAAGTTTCGACGCCACCAATATTGGAATTGAAAATTATATACCAATTGGTTTTGCTATTAATTCAATAGATAATGGGGGTGTACAGTCAGGAAATATTATCAGATGGAACGGTCTTACAATAAGTGCAGGATCTTCAATAGTATTATCGTTTGACGCTCTTGTAAATCTACCTACGAATACTTCAAATGAATATTTCAATAGCGCACAAGTTGTTCAGGTCGCACAATATGATTTAGATTCGTCACCAAATAATGATGATGGGGATCAAAGTGAAGATGATGAAGATAATGTGTCTCTAGATTTAATTCCAGCAGACTTAAGCTTGTCTAAAGCTTTAGTTGGTGGTTCAGTAGCTAGTCCTAATACGGGTGATACTTTAACTTTTGAAATTATTTTAGAAAATAACGGACCAGGTTTAGCAACAAATGTTAGCATTGTTGATGTTGTACCAGTGGGTTACACTTTCAATAATGTTAATAATGGTGGAGTAATTACTGGTAATTCTATTGAGTGGCAGATAGCTACAGTGCCAGTTGGAAGTCAAACATTTAGTTATGAAGTTACCGTTAATGCGCCATCTAACGTGTTAGATGAATATAAGAACACGGTGCAGATTACTTCTACAGATCAATTCGATCCTGATTCTTCACCAAATAATGATGACGGTGATCAGAGTGAAGATGATGAAGCCTTTTTTACTATTGCTTCACCTACTGTAGATCTTGAAGTGAATAAAACAATTGATAAAGATCAGACTTATTCGGGTGATGTAGTGGTATTTACGATTACGGTGTTAAATAATAGCGCCTATGATGCAACGAATATTGGTATTGAAGATATGCTTCCTGATGGATATACCCCTATTAATCATACGGAAAGCTTAGGTACCTATGATGAAAACATGGGTATGTGGGATATTCCTTTGTTGCAAATAGGAGAAACTGCTGTTCTGCAAGTGACCGTTGGAGTTACCGAAATTGATGACTATACTAACGTAGCAGAATTGGTTTATGTAGACCAATTGGATTTAAATGTTGGTAATGACAGAGATGAAGTTACCCCGACAGTTACTCAAGAAGAATGTTTGACTGTTTTTAATGAATTTTCTCCAAATAATGATGGCGCAAATGATATCTTTTTTATTGAATGCATTGAGAACTATCCTAATAATACACTACAAATATTTAACCGATGGGGAGCTAAGGTTTTCGAGGCAAAAAATTATGATAATACTTGGACTGGAACTTCTAAAAAAGGACTTAGACTTGGTGCAGAAGAAAAATTGCCTTCAGGGACTTATTATTATTTGTTGAACCTTGGTGATGGTACTGAAAAAACGAGAACTGGATGGTTATACATTATCAGATAATTGCTGTAAAAATTTAGAAAAATATGATTAGAAATAAGATATTAACTGTTGCACTATTGTTGTTTGTGTATTGTGTTCAAGGTCAGCAAGACCCGCAATTTACGCTTTACAACTATAATACAATGACTGTTAATCCCGGTTACGCGGGTTCAAGAGGACATATGGCTGTATTAAGTTTGTATAGAGATCAATGGGTAGGTATTGATGGTGCACCACGAACAATATCATTAGGTATAGATTCACCTATAGGTCTATTTGATGGAATTGGACTTTCAGTAATCCAAGATGATATTGGTCCTTCCCAAGAAACATTTATTGATGGAAATTATGCGCATCAATTAATTTTAAATAGGAGAGGAGATAGGCTTGGGCTTGGTGTGAAAGCTGGTATAAGGATGTTTAGTTTGGACTGGTCAAAAGGTTTGTATAGAGATCAAGATGCGGTGTTCAATCAAAATGTTAATAGTAAAATATTGCCTACTATAGGAGCTGGTATTTTTTACTATACTGATAGATCTTATTTAGGAGTTTCAGTCCCAAATATAATCACTAATTTACGTTATGATGAGATTGAAGAAGAAGAAGCTTCTGAAAAAGTGCATTATTATTTCATCGCTGGTTATGTTTTTGATCTGAATCGGAAATTAAAGTTTAAGCCTTCTGTTTTTGCTAAACATGTTAACGGAGCGCCTCTTACTGTTGACACATCAGCAAATTTCTTATTATACGAAAAAGTTAATTTTGGCGTTAACTATAGGTGGGATGAATCTATAAGTGCCTTGATGGGTTTTCAGATTACTCCGCAATTCAGCATGGGCTATGCCTATGATTTTACGACCAATAACTTAACGCGGTATAATTCTGGTACGCATGAAATATTCTTGAGATATCAGTTTTTATCCTTACAAACAATTTTAAAATCCCCAAGATTTTTCTAATTAACCTACTATGAAAAAATTACTTATATCCTTAACAATGCTATTTCATTTTGCTAGCTATGCGCAAGAGATTAGTAGTCCTGGCAACAGTGTTGCTCAAAATATTACTGTTCCAATAGAAGCTGTAAATATTGAAATGCTCAATTCTCTGAAAGAAGATAGCGAGAAATTAGATCTTCCAAATAATAGTAGGTTAGTACAAAAAGCAGACTACTATTTTAATAAGATGTGGTATGCTGAGGCCGCTGAAACTTATGAAAAGGTTCTGTCAGATAAGAATAATTACTCATCAATCTTGCTAAAAAAAATTGGTGATTCTTATTATTTCAATACGAATATGGAAAAGGCTTATTACTGGTATAATATTCTATATAATGAATACGAAAGTAAGATGACGGCAGATAATTACTTTAAGTATTCCCATACACTAAAAGGTAATGGTAAATATAGTAAAGCTAAAAGGTTTATGCGTTTGTATGAAAAGATGCAAAAGGAAGATACTCAAAATACATATGCTTTTAATGCTCCAAGGGAAGAGGTTGCCTTAGATAAAATCATTAATGGTGATGCTCGTTTTACGATAGATAATGTGGCTATAAACTCTGAATATTCAGATTTTTCGCCTATGTTTTATGATAATGATAAGGTGGTATTTTCTTCTTCATTAGATTCATCGGTCTTTGTTACGCGCAAGTATAAATGGAATGATCAGCCGTTTTTAGATTTATATGTTTCTAAGATAAACGAGGAGTCTGCAGATTTAAAAAGTGCTATTAAATTTTCCAAAAAGATAAATTCTAAATATCACGAGGCTTCTGTTACGTTTTCTCCAGATAATGAAACTATGTACTTTACACGTAATAATTACGGTAAAAAGCTAAAGCGAGATAAAAATGGTGTTAATCACTTGAAAATCTATACGTCTGTTAAGGTTGGTGATGATTGGGCAGAACCTAAAGAACTTCCTTTTAATAGTGATAGTTATTCTACGGGGCATCCGGCCTTAAGTCCTGATGGTAAATTATTGTATTTCGTTTCTGATATGCCGGGGAGTTTAGGTGCTTCAGATATTTTTGTTGTTGATGTTTTGGAAGATGGTACTTATTCTACCCCTAGAAATTTAGGTCCTGAAATTAATACGGAGAAAAGAGAAATGTTTCCATTTGTTACAGACAAGAAAATTTACTTTTCATCAGATGGGCATGCCGGACTTGGTGGTCTAGATGTTTTTGAAGCTTCTTATGACGTTGATGGTTTTCAGGAAGTTAAGAATGTAGGGGTTCCTGTAAACAGTAATAAAGATGATTTCTCTTATATTGTCAGTGAGGAGAGTCAGAAAGGATATTTTGCTTCTAACCGTGCGGGTGGAAAAGGTGATGATGATATTTACTCCTTTCAACGTTTAGCGCTGGAAGAGGTAACCCATACAGCTATTGCTGGTGTGGTAACAGAATTGGTGACAGGTGATGTTATGCCTAAAGCTCTAGTGATGCTTTTGGACGAAAACAATATTAAGCTTAAGGAAGTAGAAACAGCTGAAGATGGTAGTTTTGTTTTTGAAGATCTTGACGGGAATAAGAAATATAGTATCAAAACAAATAGAAAAGAATTTTTTCAAGATGTTAAGGAGGTCATGACTACATTAAATGAAACAGAGATGGTTGATGTTTCATTGAAAAAGCTAAAAGAACTTATAGTAATTGATGACGGAATAAGAAAACTTAAGACAGATATGATTTATTTTGATTTTGATAAATCATTTATTCGAGACGATGCTTCAAAAGAGTTAGATAAATTAGTTGAAGTAATGACGGAATACCCAGAAATGGTTATTAAAATAGAATCCCATACGGATAGTCGTGGTGCTAGTGAATATAATAGATACTTATCGGATAAGCGTGCGAAATCATCAAGAGATTATATCATATCTCAGGGTATTGATGCAGACCGTATAGAAAGTGCAATTGGGTATGGTGAGGATAGGTTATTAAATGATTGTGATGGTAGCGTTAAATGTACTCGTGAGAAGCATGAGTTAAACAGACGATCAGAATTTATAATTGTAAAAATGTAATACAACTTAAAAATAGCGTAATTAAAAACCCAAGCAGTAATGCTTGGGTTTTTTTGTATGTAAAAAAAAGCTTTTTTTAAACGTTCGCTTTTAATAATTCTCTGTTCATACGTGCAATGTTTTCTAAAGAAATTCCTTTAGGACATTCAACTTCACAAGCTCCAGTATTTGTACAGTTTCCAAAACCTTCTAAGTCCATTTGTGCAACCATGTTTTTAACACGATCTGTGGCTTCTACTTGGCCTTGTGGTAATAAAGCGTATTGAGATACTTTTGCACCAACAAAAAGCATTGCAGAAGCATTTTTACAACTTGCTACACAAGCACCACAACCAATACAAGTAGCAGAATCCATAGCTTCATCGGCTGCATGCTTAGAAATAGGAGTTCCGTTAGCGTCTTGAGTATTTCCAGATGTGTTTACAGAAATATAGCCACCCGCATGCTGTATACGGTCAAAAGCACTTCTATCAACAACTAAATCTTTTATTACAGGAAAAGCTTTTGCTCTAAATGGCTCTATAGTAATAGTGTCTCCATCTTTGAACATACGCATGTGTAATTGACAAGTAGTTACACCTCTATCTGGTCCGTGTGCTTCGCCATTAATAAACATAGAACACATTCCGCAGATACCTTCACGACAATCATGATCAAAAGAAACAGGCTCTTCACCTTTATTGATTAATTGTTCGTTTAACACATCCATCATTTCTAAGAAAGACATGTGTTCAGATATCTCTGTCACTTTATAATCGACCATTTTACCCTTAGCTTGGGCATTTTTCTGTCTCCAAATTTTTAATGTCAGATTCATATTTTAAGTATTGAGTAATGAGTATTATAGAGTGATAGGTATCACGTGTAATAGCTCAATACTATTATTTATAACTTCTTTGTTTTAATTCTATCTCTTTGAACTCTAACTGCTCTTTATGTAAAACAGCATCAGAGGGCTCGCCTTTAAATTCCCAAGCAGAAACAAATGCAAAATCTTTGTCATTACGTTTCGCTTCTCCTTTTTGTTCGCCATCTAGTTCAACGGACTCTTCTCTAAAGTGTCCACCACAAGATTCGTCTCTCTCAAGCGCATCTTTAGCAAATAACTCTCCTAATTCTAAGAAGTCAGCCACACGACCAGCTTTTTCAAGTTCGGCATTTAGTTCGTCTGATGTTCCAGGAACACTTACGTTTTTATAGAAATCTTCACGTAAAGCTTTAATTTCTGCCATGGCTTCTGTTAAACCTGCAGCGTTACGAGACATTCCACATTTATCCCACATGATTTTACCTAATTTCTTATGGTAATAATCAACAGAGTGAGACCCTTTATTATTGATAAAGAAATCAATTTTATCGGTTACAGATTTTTCCGCTTCATCGAACTCAGGAGTATTCGTTGGAATTTTTCCTGTTCTAATTTCGTGAGAAAGATAATCGCCAATCGTGTATGGCAATACAAAATATCCATCGGCCAGACCTTGCATTAAGGCAGAAGCTCCAAGTCTGTTTGCACCGTGATCAGAGAAGTTAGCTTCACCAATACAGTATAAACCTTGAACAGTAGTCATTAAGTTGTAATCTACCCAAACACCACCCATAGTATAGTGAACAGCAGGGTAAATCATCATTGGTGTTTTGTACGGATCTTGATCTACGATTTTTTCGTACATCTGGAAAAGGTTTCCGTATTTAGCTTTTACAATAGCTGCACCTAATTCATATAATTTTTCAGCAGAAGCATTTTCAATATTATGGATTTTTGCTTGCTCAACACCATAACGTTGTATGGCAGTTGCAAAATCTAAATAAACAGCTTCGCCAGTTGCATTTACGCCATATCCAGCATCACAACGTTCTTTCGCAGCTCTTGATGCCACATCACGTGGTACCAAGTTACCAAACGCTGGGTAACGACGCTCTAAGTAGTAATCTCTTTGGTCTTCAGATAAATCTGTTGGCTTTTTCTTTCCTTCGCGAATTGCCATTACATCCTCTAAATTTTTAGGAACCCAAATACGACCATCATTACGTAATGACTCCGACATTAAGGTTAATTTAGATTGATAATCACCAGAACGTGGAATACACGTTGGGTGAATTTGCGTATAACAAGGGTTTGCAAAAAATGCTCCTTTTTTGTGTATTTTCCAAGCTGCGGTAGCGTTAGATCCCATTGCATTGGTAGATAAGAAATATACATTTCCGTATCCTCCAGAAGCAATAACAACCGCATGTGCAGAGTGGCGTTCTATTTTTCCTGTAACTAAGTCACGTGCAATAATACCTCTTGCTTTACCGTCAACCTTAACAACATCTAGCATTTCATGACGGTTGAACGGGGTAATTTTACCACGTGCAATTTGTCTATTCATTGCAGAATATGCCCCTAATAATAATTGTTGTCCAGTTTGTCCTTTTGCATAAAAAGTACGAGAAACTAATACACCACCAAAGGAACGGTTGTCTAATAATCCACCATAATCACGTGCAAACGGAACTCCTTGTGCAACACATTGGTCAATGATATTTCCAGAAACTTCTGCTAATCGGTACACGTTAGCTTCACGAGAACGGTAATCTCCACCTTTTACCGTGTCATAAAATAAACGGTAGGTAGAATCGCCATCTCCTTGATAGTTTTTTGCTGCGTTAATACCTCCTTGTGCAGCAATTGAGTGTGCTCTACGTGGAGAATCTTGGTAACAAAATGTTTTAACGTTATAGCCAAGCTCTGCTAAAGTAGCAGCGGCAGAACCACCAGCTAAACCCGTTCCAACAACAATAACATCAATATTACGCTTGTTTGCAGGGTTAACTAAATCAATATGATTTTTATAATCGGTCCATTTATCCTTTAATGAGCCTTTTGGTACTTTTGAGTCTAATACAGACATAAGTAATAGTATTAATGATTAAAATGATGAAAAAGGGCAATTATTATAAATCCTAAAGGAATTATAATAGCATACGCTTTACCGAAAATTTGTAATTTTTCTTTTCTCATAGACGAAACACCTGCAGATTGGAATGCAGAACTGAAACCGTGCATAAGGTGTAACGATAAAAATACAAATGCAATAACATAAGCGCCAACCCTTAGTGGATTCACGAACTTATGCGTTAATTCTTCATAATAACGGAAACCTTCACCATCTGCTAATAATCCAGACATATCGCCTTGAATATATTTAGTATTAATTTCTGGAAGCCAGAAATCAATAAAGTGAAGCACTAAAAAGGCTAAAATAGCCAATCCGCTATAAATCATGTTTCTACTCATCCAGCTAGAATTAGCTGCTCCATTATTCTTAGCGTATTTTGCTACTCTAGCATTTCTGTTTTTAATTTCTAAAATGAAACCCATTATAAAATGGTACATCACTCCAAAAATTAAAATTGGTTGCAATAGATATTGTACCGCCCAGAATGTTCCCATAAAATGAGATGCTTCATTAAATGCATCTGGACTAAAAACCGATAAAATATTAATTGCAAAATGCTGAAGTAGAAAAAACATTAAGAAGAAAGCAGAAAGTGCCATGGCATACTTTCTACCAATCGAAGATTTGAAAAATCCGCTCATTAGTTGTTAGTTTTTTTTACAAATTTACAGTACTGACAAGTTATTAACAAACTTTACTAATAAATCCTACTCTTATTTAGAATCAGAATAAGTAATTGGTTGACCACTTTGGAGATTTATTACTAAATGCTACTAAAACGTTTGAAATTTATGCTTCGCAACGAAAATCTTCTTCCAAAAAACAAAGCGAATAATCTATTGCAGGTTTTTTAATTGCTTAATTTGATGCGCAAGAGGTGTTTTTAAGGATAAAATTTACACTAAAACCAATTTTGAATTTAAGATATAGGATTTCAAAGTTAAAAAAACAAATTTGGGTCGTCTGTTTGGTTGTTTGACTATTTGCAATTAAAGTTGGGTAGAATCAATTGACCTTAATTTTAATTCCTATAAATCAGAAAAAACAGTAAGTATAGTTATTAAAAACCTTTTCTATTAATGGCGAACGAATAGCAAGAGAAAATTAACTTTTGCCTACTATTTTTCTCAAAATTAAAAAGTAGACTTACCTGCGCGAGTACCGCTCTTGCCTATACAGCAAATCACTCCAAATCTTTCAATTGAATAGACAATGCTTTGGTTGATAGTTGCACTTCTATAAATGACAAGATAAGCGAGGTCATTAAGGCTAAAAGGCTTATTCCGAAAACTAGTTTTGCCCAAAAATCTAGTTGAACATAAATTAAAAACATGCTAATTACTGCTAAAAGGAAGCTGAAAATAGCCACTGCTTGCATGTTTTTAATGATCACTAGACGTTTTCTAAGTTTTTGAACTTGTAAACTAACAGATGATGATGCCGTTTCTTGATATTTTTGATGCAGTTGTCTTATCAACGCAGCAATGGCTAAATACCGTGCGTTGTATGCTAGCATGGTTAGTGAAATTGCTGGGAAAAGTAAAGCAGGAATACCTAATGTTAAATCCATAATTCAATAATTAATCGGTGGCGACTCCAAAATATAGCCATTCTACATTTTCGTCAAAAGGATTGTGTTGTGCATGAATTTCACCAGGTTCAATAGTGATGCAGTCTCCTTTTTCTACGATGAACTTTTTAGAATTTACTGTAAATTCTGCTTTACCACTTTGAATGTAGAATACTTCAAACATGGTATCGTGTTTGTGTAATTCTACAGACTGTCCTGGTGTAAATACGGCACTACCATACATCATAAGCTGAGGAATTTCTCCCTTAGCTATAAATACTTTCTTTTTGATTTCTGTATTATGAGAAACGCCAAGTTCTGGTAGTGCCGTAGTTTTAGATATTTTCATTTCTGTTGTTTACTATTCAATCTCGAAAGCAATTACTTCTTTTATCCCTTTCCCCGTTAACTTAACAGTGTATTTTCCTTTTGGCAAATATGTTTTACCATTATTGGCTTCTTTTAATTCGGTTTTCACCTTCTTTAGATATGCTGATTTTCCAGATTTAGAAAACGCTAAATCGTAAGACAATAGATTAAACCCTTTATCTGTTTGTATTGAAGTGTTGCTTACTTCTACACCATTGCTTGCAAGTATGCTCGCTTCTAAGGTTTCTGGAGTATTTGTGAAAAAACTAAGATCTAAACCTGGTGTTTGTGGTTCGCCCCAAGTACTCCAAGAAGATCCCCATCTAGTAGAATACTTAATATTTTCTGGCTGAAAAACATGTATCTCTTTAAGGAGTATCTCAGAAGTCATTTTCTGTAAATTACTAATATCGGCCTTATAAATACTACGCCCGTGAGTACCTACGATTAAATGTTTTGCTTCGGGTTGAATGACTAAATCGTGAATCGCAACATTGGGGATGTCGTTTTGAAAAACTTCCCAAGATTCACCTCTGTTTAAGGATATATATAAGCCATTGTCTGTTCCAACAAATAATAAATTTTCGTTTTCAGGGTCTTCTATAATAACATTTACAGGAGAAGAAGGGATATTATTGGCAATGTCTTGCCATGTTTTTCCAAAATCGTCACTTACGTAAATATAAGCCTCAAAATCATCACTTCGGTATCCATTTAAAGTGGCGTAAATGCGTTCTTTTTTATGTTTGGAAGCGAGGACTCGTGTCACCCAAAGGTTTTTTGGTAATGAGTTAGCGATGTTATCCCAGCTACCGCCACCATTTTGTGTCATATATACCAAACCATCGTCACTACCCGTATAGATTAAGCCGAATTTAAATGGAGATTCTGATAGGGTAGTTAAAGTTCCAAAAGCTACATTGCCTTCTTTGCCTCCGTTGGTTAAATCTGTAGATATGGTTTCCCAATCTGTTCCTTGGTTTAGGGACCTATGTAATTTATTGCCTCCTAAGTAAAGTATGTCTTGATTGTGAGAAGATAGTAGAATAGGAGTTTGCCAATTAAAACGGTAAGGTGTTTCTCCCAATTCGTGTTTAGGCTGAATATAATCTCGTTTTTTGTTTTCTAAATCTAAACGAAAGTAGTTTCCAAACTGAAAACCAGTATATATAATATTCGCATTCCGGTTATCTATTTGAACTTGCATACCGTCTCCACCCAAAATAGATTTCCAAGGATAATCTCCAGTTTGATGCCAAGCTGTGCTTTCTTCTGCTGTATTCGGACCTTTCCAGACGCCATTGTCTTGAAGACCGCCATAGATATTATAGGGTTTTTCGTTATCGACATTAATAGCATAGAATTGGCCCACGGCAGGAGTGTTGCTTTTAATCCAATTGGCGCCATCATCGTAGGAGATATTTACGCCACCATCATTTCCATTTATTAAATGACCAGACATTTTAGGGTTTACCCATAATGCATGATGATCCGCATGAACATTATCACCATTAATAGAAATATAGGTTTTTCCGCCATCATCGGACCTGATGATAGGTACTCCAGCAAGATAGATTTTATCAACATTGCTAGGGTCTACATTTATTTGAGCAAAGTAATATCCATAGCTGTAAAACAAATCATCTATGTAATTTTCGTTTTGTTTTTCCCATGTAATTCCTCCATCATTACTTCTGTAGACTTCTGCGCCAATTACTGGGGTATCAAAAAGCATGGAGTTGGCGTCTTCTAAATATTTCGCTAAATCTATTGGTTTTACACTTCCGCTACGCACCAATTGTTTTACATTATCTGCTCGGTATTTTTCTTGAAAACCATTAGTTTTCAGGTACTCGTTTAGTTTTTTGTCTTCTATTTTTAAAAGATCGTCGGCGGTCATCGACTTAAAATCTTCTTTCGTTAATCCCTCAGATTTTTTTAATGATGCTAATTTTTCTCTTCTAGATTGGTTGTCATGAACAGCATAAACGGTATTTTCATCAAAAACAGCTAGACCAATTCTGCCGACACCTTCGCCAGTAGGAAAGCCGCTTGTAGGTGTAGTTACTTTTGTCCAAGTAGTACCTGCGTCGGTACTTTTGTAAATTCCTGAACCATTGCCATTCCCTATGAAATCCCATGCCTTTCTACCTTTTTCCCATGTGGCCGCGTACATGATGTTAAAATTATTAGGAGCAAAAGCAACATCTATAACACCTGTCGTAGTATTAACAAATAGGGTTTTTTTCCAGGATTTACCGCCATCTGTTGTTTTGTAAATTCCACGTTCTTCATTGTCAGAATACAAATGACCGGTAGCGCCAACAATTACATCGTCTGCATTGTTAGGGTTTATAAGTATTCTTCCGATATGTTGAGAATCTAATAAGCCAGCATTTTCCCATGTTTTTCCTTGATCTGTAGATTTTAAGATACCAATTCCGGCATAAGAAGATCTGGAAGCGTTATTTTCTCCAGTACCTACCCAGATAATACCATTATTCCAGTCTACAGCAATATCACCTACATTTTGAGTGGGAGCATTGTCTAAAATAGGAATAAAGGTGGTGCCATTGTTCTTCGTGTGCCAAACGCCTCCAGAGGCATAACCTACGTAAAATTCTGTAGGGTTTTTGGGGTTCACATCAACATCTACGACGCGCCCACTCATTACAGTAGGGCCTACATTGGTAAAAGGTATGTTTTTTACAATGGAACTATTTGTTAATTGTTCTTTTTGGCGCAATGCATTTGCAATATCTTCTGAGCTTGAAGGAGCGTTTTGTGCAAAAATAAACGTAGCAGAAAGGAATAGGGGTAAGCCTAAAAATTTGTTCATAATGTGTTGGTTGTAATTAGTCATCGGAAAGTTAAGAAATCTAGCGTAAAGATTACAAGGACTTGACTTTAAATGAGAAAATATTACCTTTCTATTAACAGGGGCTTGTGTGTATTAATTCTTACTTTTGAAGTGATTAAAAGTTATAGGCGTTTTAATTCGCAATTCTTACGATTTATATGTCGCGGCAATGTATAGCTGATTTTAATAAAAAAATATCTTTTACAAATGAAATACGATTTAATAAAAAATTCACTTTTTATAAAAAACAGAAAGAAATTTATGGCAGCTATGCTTCCTAAAAGTATAGCTGTTTTTAACTCTAACGATGTGTATCCTATAAGTGCAGATGCCACAATGCCTTTTGAGCAACACCGAGATATATTTTACCTTTCGGGAGCAGATCAAGAAGAAACTATTTTAGTTTTATTTCCTGATGCCTTAAATAAGAAACACCGCGAAGTACTTTTTGTTCGTGAAACAAATGAGCATATTGCGGTTTGGGAAGGAGAGAAACTGACGAAAGAAAAGGCAACTTTGGTTTCTGGGATAGAAACAGTATACTGGTTGTCCGATTTTGAAAAGATTTTCTTCGATTTGATGACGGAAGCAAGTACAATCTATTTTAATACTAATGAGCATTACCGCCAAGCGGTAGAAACGCAAACCAGAGAAGACCGTTTTATTCAGAAATGTAAATTACAATTCCCTGCACATCAATATGCAAAAAGCAATCCTATTTTACAGGAAATTAGAGGCGTAAAAGAACCGGAAGAATTGGCGTTAATGCAAACGGCTTGTAATATCACAGAAAAAGGATTTAGAAGATTGCTTGGTTTTGTTAAGCCAGATGTATGGGAGTATGAAATTGAAGCAGAACTCTTGTATGAATTTATTCGCAATAGATCTAAAGGTTTTGCGTATACCCCAATTATAGCATCAGGAAATAATGCCAATGTACTTCATTATATAGAGAACAACCAGCAATGTAAAGCGGGCGATTTAATTTTGATGGATGTCGCAGCGGAATATGCCAACTACTCAAGTGATTTGACTAGAACCATTCCTGTTAGTGGAAAATTTACGCCAAGACAAAGAGAAGTGTACGATGCTGTCCTACGTGTTAAAAATGAAGCAACTAATATGTTGGTTCCAGGAACTATCTGGTCAGAATATCATAAAGAAGTGGGTAAAATAATGACTTCGGAATTAATCGGACTTAAATTACTCGATAAGGCAGATGTGAAAAATGAAAATCCAGAATGGCCAGCTTATAAAAAATACTTCATGCATGGTACGAGTCACCATATAGGATTAAATACCCATGATTACGGTGCGTTAAAAACACCAATGAAAGCAAATATGGTATTTACGGTGGAGCCAGGAATTTATATTCCAAATGAAAATATGGGAATTCGTTTAGAAGATGATGTCGTAATTCAAGAAAAAGGAGCTCCCTTTAATTTGATGCAAAACATTCCTATCGAAGCAGACGAGATTGAAAATTTAATGAATAAAAACTAATGTTTTCCAATGATTATAGATGTTCATACGCATATAAATAACTACCATGAAGATCGTGTAGTTTCTCTTGAAGAGTGTTTAGATAAGCTTACACAGACCATGATTGAGAATAACGTAGATTATTCTTTGGTTCTAACCTCCTATAAGGTAAATGAACACAGGCCAAGTACAAAGCAAGTCGTTGAGGCCATAAGTGGGAGAGATAATTTGGGGGTTGTAGCAGGTATAAGCTACCTTAATTATACGTATAGAGACTTAAGAGAAATAGGCGATTATTTGGAGCAAGGACTGATAAAGGCCTTGAAATTTTATCCTGGATATGAGCCTTTTTATCCGAACGATATTCGGTTAAAAGTGGTGTATGAAATGGCATTAGAGTATGATGTTCCAGTAATGTTTCATTCAGGAGATACCTATGCGCCAACGGGTAGAATTAAATATTCTCATCCTATTCATATTGATGATTTGGCTGTAGATTATCCAGACTTGAAGATTGTTATTTGCCATGTAGGAAATCCGTGGATTAAAGATTGTATGGAAGTAGTCTATAAGAATAAGAATGTGTATGCAGATATTTCTGGATTGGTATTGGGTGATTTTTCTACCAAATTTGAGAAATACATGAAGAAAGGTATCGAAGAAATGATTACGTATGCAGGGAATCCAAAGTATTTACTTTATGGTACAGATTGGCCCATCTCTAATATGAAATCATATTTAAAATTCATGAAGCACTTGAATATTCCTGAAGATAAGAAAGAATTAATTCTTTGGCAGAACGCTGCAGAATTGTATAAGATTGATATTTCTAAGTTGAAAAAATAAAAAACGACCCATAGCGGGTCGTTTTTTTATAAAAGTGTAAAATTTATAGTCCAGGAGACAATACCGTATCAATAACATGTATAAAGCCATTAGACTGCTTAGCATCAATAATAGTTACAGTGGCCATGTGGCCTGTTTCATCTATAAGCTTTAGGTTTTTACCGTCAAACATCGCTTTTAAAATTTTGCCATTCAACGTTTTAAATTCTGTTTTTCCTTTTCCTTTTTTTACCGCTTTGATTAAATCTTCTGAGGTATATTTTCCAACCAAAACATGGTATGTTAATATGGATTGCAGTTTTTCTTTATTTTCATTCTCTAATAATCCGTTTAGAGTGCCTTTTGATAATTTTTCAAAAGCAGTATCGGTTGGAGCAAAGACGGTATAAGGTCCTTCGCCTTGTAATGTTTGTTTAAGATCTGCAGCAATTATAGCGGCCGATAAAAGAGTATGATCTTTAGAATTTTGTGTATTGGAAACAATATCTTTATAGGGATGTGTCTCTAGGTTTTCAATATTTTTTGTTTCTTCTTCTATTTCCTTATCCTTTTTCGTTGACATATCTTGCCCAAAAGAGAAATTTGCAGCTAGGATAAAGACTGATAAGGATATAGATTTTAAAAATGCATTGGTTATCATGAAGAACTACTTTGTTTGATTATGTCATATCTACGGAGTTTTCCTCTTTAAGGTTTGCTTTTAAATTACCTTTATGAAGAGTTTAACTAAATACGGGGCGCACTTTTACTTTGACGCCTTATCTAAAATAGATATTTTCGCCCAGAAATCCGATTTTATTCTATTGTAAACGAACATATGAAAGAAATAATTACAACGATATTTTTTCTAATTGCAGTTATTGACCCTTTGGGCTCAGTGCCTGTTTATTTAGAAGCAACCAAAAATTTTGATAAAAAACATAAAAGAAAAATAGCGGTAAGAGCATCATTAATAGCTTTTGTAATCTTACTTTTTTTTATCGGGATTGGTCAATTAATTTTAGAAGGAATGGAAGTTTCTTTAGATGCATTTCAAATTTCTGGGGGTGTTATTCTTTTTCTATTTGCTTTAACAATGATCTTTGGTGATGGAAAACCCGAAAATGAAAAAAATCAGATTAAAGATTATAAGCATGTTTCCATTTTTCCGATTGCGATTCCTTCCATTGCATCGCCGGGAGCAATTATGGCGGTAGTGTTAATGACAAACAATAATATTTACTCGGTAGAGCAACAAGCCATAACTACAATTTTAGTGTTAATTGTGGTAGCCTTGACATGTTTACTGCTATTGGCTGCTAATGTAGTTCAGGAAAAAGTTGGCGAATATGGGATTACAGTGATTAGTAAAGTAATGGGGCTGATCTTGGCATCTTACGCTATCCAAAGTATTTTAACAGGTTTAAAAGAGTTCTTTACTATACTACATTAATTTGTGAGCAAGATGAAAAAATTTAAATTTCCGACAGCGCAAACCATCTTAATTGTTATCGCTTTATTGGTGGCTATTTTAACTTGGTTTATACCAGCAGGGAAATATGACTCATTAAAATATAATGCAGCCAATAACACATTTGAAATAAGTAGTACCACAGAAACAGAAACTATCCCTGCTACCCAAGAGCGTTTAGCGCAACTAAATATTCAAATTCCATTAGAGAAATTTACCAGTGGGGCCATTTATAAACCTATTAACATCCCGAATACTTACACGCAGTTAACGGCAAACCCACAGGGATTTTCAGAATTTGTACAAGCACCAATAAAGGGGATTATAGAGGCTTCAGATATTATATTTCTTGTTTTAATCATTGGAGGGTTAATTGGGATTATGAATCATACCGGTGCTTTCGATGCAGGAATAGCCAGTTTGGCAAAAACACTAAACGGTCGCGAATATATTCTGATTATTGTGGTGACCACTTTGGTGGCTATTGGGGGAACAACTTTTGGTTTGTCTGAAGAAACCATGGCTTTCTACCCTATTTTAATTCCTGTTTTTTTAGCAGCAAAATATGATGCATTAGTGGGACTGGCTTCAATTTTTATTGGTTCAGCTGTTGGTTGTTTGTTTAGTATCACCAATCCTTTTGCTACAATTATTGCCTCTGATGCTGCGGGAATAAGTTGGACAACAGGGATGATGGGACGTTCCGTAATGTTGTTACTCTGTCTAATTGTCTGCATTGTCTATATTCTTCAATATGCTAAAAAGGTAAAAAAGGACCCTACCAAGTCCTTGATTTATGACCAGAAGGAAGAAATGAATGCGGCTTTTGGCCTGAAAACAGAAAAATTGTTAGTGCTCTCGCCACGATTAAAATTTATATTAATCGTTTTTTCATTATCCTTTGTGGTCATGATTATCGGGGTGTCTTTTTTAGATTGGTGGTTTATAGAAATGACCAGTACGTTTTTAGTAGCGGCAATACTTATTGGAATCATTGGGAGAATTAAAGAGCATCAATTTGTAGAGGCTTTTGCAAAAGGAGCAGGAGAGTTATTGAGTGTTGCCTTCATCATCGGGATTGCACGTGGGGTTACTACTCTTATGAACGATGGATTAATCAGTGATACCGTATTGTATTATGCTAGTACCGCTACTGAGGGAATGAATAAAGGAGTTTTTGCAAACCTATTGATGTTTATCTATTCTGGCTTGGCTTTTTTTATTCCTTCACAATCAGGTATGGCAGTATTGACCATGCCAATTATGTCTCCTTTGGCAGATACGGTAGGTGTTGGGCGTGAGGTGGTGGTAAATTCTTATTTGTATGGTATTGGTTTATTTTATTTTATTAATCCAACTAGCATGATCTTGGCGGCGCTTTCTGTAGTTAAGATTGGATATAATAAATGGCTGAAATTTGTATGGCCATTACTTTTAATTTTAACAGTATTGTCAATGCTGTCGTTGACTGTTTCCGTTTATCTGTGATATTTTGTATAATGGGGTTCTGTTCTTGAAAGCGTACCTTTGTTATAGTATTAAATTAAAAAAACAATGTTATGCTTGGTTTAAAGTTAGCAACAGACCCGCGTTGGGCCAAATTAGTTGAGACCAATATTGAAGAAATATTGACAGACCATGCATGGTGTGAGCAAAAAGCTGCTACAAACGCAATTACGATAATTTCATTAAATTCTGAGCATGAAGAATTGGTGACCGAATTGTTGAAGCTTGCACAAGAAGAGTTGGAGCATTTTCAAATGGTACATGACATTATTAAAAAACGCGGATATACTTTAGGAAGAGAACGTAGAGATAGTTATGTGAATGAATTGTTTAAAGTGCAAATGAAAGGCGGTAGCCGCCAACAAGCTTTAGTAAATAGGTTATTATTCTCTGCTATGATTGAAGCGCGCAGTTGTGAACGCTTTAAAGTGTTATCTGAAAATATTAAAGACGAAGAATTATCTAAATTCTATAAAGATTTAATGATCAGTGAGGCTGGTCATTATACTACATTCCTGGGTTTTGCACGTAAGTATGGTGGCGGTATTGATGTAGATGCACTTTGGAAAGAATTGCTAGTTGCAGAGGGTGAAATCATTAAAAACTATGGCAAGTCAGAGTCTATTCATGGGTAGGTTTCTTACTTCCTAATACATTTACAATAGCAAAAGTTAAAAATGCGGGTATTACCCAACCCATATTGTATTCACTAAGGGGGATGTATTCTTTTAGACTAATAACTTCATTAGCATATCCTATTGTGCTTAAAAAATCTGGAATACTGAAAACTGCAGTTACGATGATAACACTTCTAAAAACTAGTGTAGATGCATATTTATCAGGTAGAATGTTTAGTAAGATTAATACTATGGTAATAGGGTAGATAAACATTAATGCAGGTAAGGCTACAGTAATAATATAGGCCACATTAAATTGCCCCATAGCTACACCCAACACACAACCAAGTATTGCTGTAATGATATAGGCTACTTGAGAATCATTAAACAAATGTCTTATAAAATCAGATGTTCCTGTGACAATACCTACGGCAGTAGTAAAACATGCGAGGCTTACCAAAATACTCAAAAACAAGTTTGCTGTACTTCCTAGGGTTTTTATGCTAATGCCATTTAAAAGTGCGGTTCGTGTAATGTCTGCATCAAACTGATTGTGCATTACGGCTCCAGTAAATATTAAGCCTGCATAAATAACAAAAAGAGCAAGGCCAGCTAACCACCCTGCTTTTCGAATTAGAGATTTTTTTTCATCAAAGGTCTTTTCTTTGTTGCTAATGTTTACTGAGACGATGATTACACCTCCAACCACAACCGCGCCTATAGCGTCAAACGTTTGATAGCCTTCTAAAATGCCGTGGGTAAACGGACTATCAAAATGAGTATTTCCAAAATTGGAATCGAAATAAAAGACAGTAATACCTATAATGGCTAATAATATAAGGATGATGGCCGGAGTTAAGAGTTTTCCTAAGATATTCAATAGTTTAGATCTGTTCATGACGAAAACAAATACTAGAGAAAAGTAAATAATGCTAGTCACTATATAGGGTGAGTCAAAAAATGGCTGTACAGCTATTTCATGGGTTACAGATGCTGTTCTAGGAGAGGGTAGGCTTACGGAGATAGCATATATTAATATAGAATACATTAGGCTAAAGGTGCGCGACACTTTTTTTCCGAAATCGAATATGGTTCCTTGGATCTTAGCGTGTGCCAAAATTCCGAAAAGAGGAATTAAAACAGCAGATAAACAAAAACCTAAAGCTACTAGCCACCACATGTTTCCAGATTGAAATCCTAAAAGAGGGGGGAATATTAAATTACCAGCTCCAAAAAATAAAGAAAAAAGGGCAAAGGCTGTTACTAAGGTTTCTTTGGTGTTTTGCATACGTAGGAAATATAAGGAGGAAAGATACTAGAAAATATCACGAGGAGCACGTGTATTTTATCGATGATTTAAGTATTTAAACGAATAAATGTGCTGTTTATCATTTTCGTAAAAAAATAATAGCGTGGTATTCAATAAAACACTAAGAACATCGTTCTAACTACAGAGCAATTACAAAATGTTTTTGCGACCCAATTTTATAACAATCATTTGCAATACTATAAGTTCCCAAGGCTTACGTGCATCATAAAAAACCTAAACTATGAAGAAAGTAATTTCTAGCTGCGGCTCCAAATTTAACGCCTTTTGCTGTACTATTTTCGGACATCATTATACCATGTCAAGAAAAGTAACTTCTCATATTAAAGAATACAAATGTCTTCATTGTGAAAAACAGGTGACTACAGATGCTAACGGAAAATTGGCACGATTAACACCAGAAATGAAAGATATTAATGCAACTTTAGAAAATTTATATCAAAAAAGACATCGAGCGTCACACCAGCAAGTGGCGTAATTTATGCTTGGCAAATGAATTTCAGCCCTTAATGGCTTAGAAATTTAAAAGTAATTCCTGATTGTATTCGATATTTTGTTTTTCGTCTTGTGCCCTAAGACTTAGCAAAGGTATGTCGTTTATTCTCGGGAATTCTTCTTTTTACTATTCGCTAAAAGAATTCCAGCCTTGTGCCGTTAACCCAATTTTTGATCCGCTTCTCGTCACCATATTTGCACCTAAACTTTTATCTGTCATATGACCGATAACCGTTAAATTAGGATTACCCTTTATTTTATCAAAGTCTTTTTGATCTATTGTGAAAAGTAATTCATAATCTTCGCCACCACTTAAAGCAACAAGAGTACTGTCCATCCCAAATTCTTCACAAGAAGAGATAACAGTAGGATCTAGAGGTATTTTATCTTCATATAAATCGCAACCAACTTCGCTCTGCTTACATATATGCAGTATTTCAGAAGAAAGTCCATCACTAATATCAATCATAGAAGTAGGTTTAACTTCTAATTGTACTAAAAGTTCCACGATATCTTTTCGTGCTTCTGGCTTTAATTGTCGTTCCACAATGTAGGAGTACGGCTCTAAGTCTGGCTGGCTGTTAGGGTTCACTTTATACACTTCTTTTTCACGCTCAAGCACTTGAAGTCCCATATAAGCCCCGCCTAAATCCCCAGAAACCACCAATAAATCATTGGGTTTTGCGCCATTTCGGTAAGTAATATCTGCTTCATTAGCAGTTCCTACAGCAGTTACACTAATTAATAAACCTGTTTTAGAAGACGTGGTGTCTCCGCCTACAAGATCTACATTGTATGTTTTTGTTGCCAATTCTATTCCGGCATAAAGTTCTTCCAATGCTTCTAAAGGAAATCTGTTTGAAACCGCTACCGAAACCGTAATTTGCGTAGGGGTTGCATTCATAGCATAGATGTCAGACAAATTAACCATAATAGACTTATAGCCTAAATGTTTTAGGGGCATGTACGCTAAATCAAAGTGTACACCTTCAATTAATAAATCAGTAGAAAGGACGGTTTTTTTATCTTTTAGATCAAGAACAGCAGCATCATCACCAATTGCCTTAAGTGTTGATTCTTGTTTACTTTCAAACGATTTTGTTAAATGTTCTATTAAACCAAATTCGCCCAATTCTTCTAACGAAGTTTTCTTCTGATTTTTATCTTCTATCATGCTGCAAAAATACATAGTATTCCCTTAAAATGAAATGCTTTAGGGATAAAGTAGTAAGATATAATAGATTATAAAATGTACTATAGATTACTATTATATTATCATACGTTATATTAATGTTAGTTAACATGGAAAAAAGCGACATATACCTTATATTTGTAAATTATTTAGAATTAATCCAATTAATATGATTCAAGTATCGGAGACGGCAAAAAAAAGAGTGATTTTGCTTATGGAAGATGAGGGTTTTGATGCAACTAAAGACTATGTACGCGTTGGCGTAAAGAGTGGCGGTTGCAGCGGACTATCTTACGAGCTAAAATTTGATGATAAAATAGGGGAAACAGATAAAGTTTTTGAAGACAATAATGTTAGAATTATTGTTGAGAAAAAAAGTTTTCTATATTTAGCAGGAACAGTATTAGAATATTCAGGAGGACTAAACGGTAAGGGTTTTGTTTTTAACAACCCTAATGCACAGCGTACTTGCGGTTGTGGCGAAAGTTTTTCATTATAGACTAAGTTTAGAATAGATAGATTAGAAAAATAAATTTCCTTTCGGGGAAGTAAAACGGGCTTATGGCATATACAGAAGAAGAGCTAAAGAAAGAATTAGAAACCAAAGAGTATGAATACGGTTTTTATACAGATATAGAGTCAGATACATTCCCAATCGGATTAAATGAAGATATTGTTCGTGCTATTTCAAAAAAGAAAAACGAACCACAATGGATGACCGATTGGCGTATTGAGGCGTATCGTGTTTGGGAAAAAATGGAAGAACCAGAATGGGCAAATGTTCATTATACAAAACCAGATTTCCAAGCAATATCTTATTATTCAGCTCCTAAAAAAAATGATCCAAATAAATCTTTGGATGATGTAGATCCGGAGTTATTAGAGATGTACAAGAAATTAGGGATTTCTGTTGACGAACAAAAAAAATTGCAAAATGTTGCTGTTGATATTGTTGTAGATTCAGTTTCTGTGGCTACAACGTTTAAAAAGACATTAGGTGAAAAGGGAATTATCTTTATGCCTATATCTGAAGCAATTCAAGAGCACCCAGAATTGGTAAAAAAATACATGGGTTCTATTGTTCCAACTACAGATAATTTTTATGCTGCCTTAAATTCGGCTGTATTTACAGATGGTAGTTTCTGTTACATTCCAAAAGGGGTACGTTGCCCAATGGAATTATCAACATATTTTAGAATCAACCAAGCGGGTACTGGTCAGTTCGAAAGAACTTTAGTAATTGCAGATGAAGGTAGTTACGTTTCTTATTTAGAAGGTTGTACTGCTCCATCACGTGATGAAAATCAATTACACGCAGCAGTCGTAGAGCTTATCGCTTTAGATGACGCTGAAATTAAATATTCTACCGTACAAAACTGGTTCCCTGGTAATAAAGAGGGTAAAGGTGGTGTGTACAACTTCGTGACTAAAAGAGCTTTGTGTGAGAAAAATGCAAAAGTTTCTTGGACACAAGTAGAAACAGGTTCTGCAGTAACATGGAAGTATCCTTCTTGTATTTTAAAAGGAGATAATTCTATTGGGGAGTTTTATTCTATTGCAGTTACCAATAACTACCAACAGGCAGATACGGGAACTAAAATGATTCACTTAGGAAAAAACACTAGAAGTACTATTATTTCTAAAGGTATTTCTGCTGGTAAATCTCAAAATAGTTACCGTGGTTTGGTTCAGGTAAATAGTAGGGCAGATAATGCACGTAATTTCTCGCAGTGCGATTCTCTTTTAATGGGGAATGAATGTGGTGCACACACATTCCCATATATAGAAGTAAAGAACAAAACTGCGCAAATAGAGCACGAAGCTACAACCAGTAAAATTGGCGAAGATCAATTGTTCTATTGCAACCAAAGAGGGATACCTACAGAAAAAGCAATTGCATTAATTGTAAATGGCTTTAGTAAAGAGGTGTTAAATAAACTACCAATGGAATTTGCTGTTGAAGCGCAGAAACTGTTGGAAATTAGTTTAGAAGGTTCGGTAGGATAAAAAATAATTAGAAAAAGATATTAAATCACAATCAGGATGTTACAAATAAAAAACCTACATGCAAGTGTAGAAGGTAAAGAAATCTTAAGAGGAATTAACTTAGAAGTTAAAGCAGGAGAAGTTCATGCAATTATGGGACCTAATGGTTCTGGTAAGAGTACATTGTCTTCTGTAATTGCTGGTAAAGAAGAGTTTGAAGTTACTGAAGGTCAAGTTATTTTAGAAGGTGAAGATTTAGAAGATGTTTCTCCAGAAGAAAGAGCACATAAAGGTATTTTTCTTTCTTTTCAATATCCTGTAGAAATTCCAGGAGTATCGGTAACTAACTTTATGAAAACTGCCATTAACGAAGGGCGTAAAGCTAAAGGATTAGAAGATATGCCAGCAAAAGATATGCTGAAATTGATTCGTGAAAAATCTGAAATGCTAGAAATAGACCGTAAGTTTTTGTCAAGATCATTAAATCAAGGTTTTTCTGGTGGAGAGAAAAAGCGTAACGAGATTTTTCAAATGGCAATGTTAGAACCAAAATTAGCCATCTTAGATGAGACTGATTCTGGTTTGGATATTGATGCTTTGCGTATCGTTGCAAATGGGGTGAATAAACTAAAGAGTAAAGACAACGCGGTAATCTTAATTACACACTACCAACGTTTGTTAGATTATATCGTTCCTGATTTTGTTCATGTTTTACACAATGGTAAAATCGTAAAATCTGGTGGTAAGGAATTAGCGCTAGAACTAGAAGAAAAAGGATACGATTGGATTAAAAATGAAGCGGTAGTTTAAAAAAGTAAATAGTATAACGTAGTAACTGTTTTACATTTACTATCTAATACTCCATACTTAATACTTATAATAATGGATTTAAAAGATAAATTAATTTCTTCATTTATGGCTTTTGAGAACAATGTTGATGTAGATCATCCTGTTCATGAAGTACGCTCAGAAGCAATGAAGAATTTTGAAGCAAAAGGTTTTCCTTCTAAAAAGGAAGAAGCTTGGAAGTACACTTCTTTAAATAACTTGCAGAAAATAGATTTCAGTATTTTTCCTAAAGAAGTAAATGCTTTAGAGTATAGAGATGTTAAAAAATACTTTATCAATGAAATTGACACCTATAAAATTGTATTTATAGATGGTATTTTTAGCTCTAATTTATCGGAAACAACGCATGATGGTGTTGATATTTGTTTGATGAGTTCTGCGCTTAATAAGCCAATGTACAAGCAAATTATCGATGTGTATTTTAATAAGGTAGCTTCAAAAGACGAGTCGCTTACCACATTGAATACTGCATTTAGTAAAGAGGGGGCTTATATTTATATCCCGAAGAACAAAATGCCTAAAAAGCCTATTGAAATATTGCATTTCGCAACAGGTAATGAAGCTTCTTTAATGTTACAACCGCGTAACTTAATTATTGTAGAAGAGAATGCTGAGGTTCAAATTATAGAACGTCATCAAAGCTTAACTTCAAATGAAGTGTTGACAAATTGTGTTACTGAAATTTTTGCAGCTAAAAGTTCTATTGTAGATTATTACAAAGTTCAGAATGATGCAGCTAATGCGTCATTAATTGACAATACTTATATTGATCAGAAGGATAAAAGTCTCGTAAAAATACATACGTTTAGTTTTGGAGGAAAATTAACGCGAAACAACCTTAATTTCTATCAAAACGGTGAATATATAGATTCTACCATGAAAGGGGTTACTATTTTAGGTGATAAACAACATGTAGATCATCATACTTTAGTGCATCATATAGAGCCTAATTGTGAAAGTCACCAAGATTACAAAGGGATCTATGGGGACAGTTCTACTGGGGTTTTCAATGGTAAAATTATTGTAGAAAAGTTGGCGCAAAAAACCAATGCTTTTCAGAAAAACAATAATATACTGATTAGTGATAAGGCTTCTATCAATACAAAACCTCAATTAGAGATTTTTGCAGATGATGTTAAGTGTTCTCACGGGTGTACTATTGGTCAGCTAGATGAAGATGCATTATTTTACTTACAGTCTCGTGGTATTCCTAAAAAGGAAGCTAGAGCCTTGTTAATGTATGCTTTTGCAAATAATGTTTTAGAAAGCGTTCGTATTCCAGAACTAAAAACAAGAATTAATAAGCTAATTGCTAATAAACTAGGGGTTAATCTTGGGTTTGATTTGTAATTAGGTTTAGTAGATAATACGTTATAGGCCTCGTATCTTATTTTAAGATACGAGGCTTTTTTTCTTAAAATTTGGCAATTAACAATTTTTTATAGCGCATAGAATCTATTTATATTGTTTTATTATTCAAATTTGGGAACTATATAAACAACTTAAATACAATAATCATGAAACAAAAATTATTACTACTAATTTCGTTTGCATTGGTTTCAATTTCTTTAACGGCACAAGATAATTCTGAAAAAAAATGGAGTATTGAGGCAAATTATCCTATTTCAGTAGGTGATGAATTAGGCAATGATACGCCTGCAATTTTAGATTTGGGTCTAAAGTATCGTTTTTTAGATTTAAATATCGTAAAAATAGGTGCAGGTATTAATACTGGAGTATTTACACAAAATGTTGGTAATGAAGAACAGGAATTTAGCGTGGATTTTGATGAAACGTATTGGTTAATTCAGCCTAAAATTTTTGCGGAGTTTGATATACCTGGCGTAGATAAATTACGCCCTAGTTTTGGTTTGGGCTATACTTTTGTAGAGTCTAAAGCTAAAGGTTTGTTTGCAGGAGAATCAGTCAATGATAATTTTTCTAGTGGAGGGTTGAATGTTAATCTTGGACTTACGTACGATTTAACTGAAAAATTCTTTTTACAAGCACAATACGATTATATCAGAGACTCTGCTGATAGTGAATTTGAGGGTAATAATTTTAGAATTGAACAAAATTTAAGCTTTATAAAATTAGGTGTAGGCTTTAGATTTTAAACATAATTAGTACAATAATTTAAAAAGGCTCAAGTTATTTACTTGGGCCCTTTTTTATGGGAATGATTCCTATAAAGCGGTTAAATTTCAATGCATTCTAAGCATTAGTCGGTATCTTTGTATCCAATTCTTTGAGCTATGATAGACGTTACTAAAATTCGAAAAGATTTTCCAATATTAAAACGGGAAGTCAATGGAAAACCCTTGGTTTATCTTGATAATGCGGCAACATCACAAACGCCACAACAGGTAATTGATGTTATTGTAGATTATTACAGCAACTATAATGCAAATATTCACCGCGGTGTGCATGCTTTATCGCAAGAAGCAACAGATAAATATGAGCAAGCAAGAATAAAAATTCAGAAGCATTTTAATGCTGCAAAGTCTCACGAGATTATTTTTACTTCAGGAACAACCCACAGTATTAATATTGTAGCTAATGGTTTCTCCTCTTTAATAAAAAAAGGAGATGAAATTATTGTTTCGGCCATGGAGCATCATTCTAATATTGTGCCTTGGCAAATGTTGTGTGAGCGCACCGGAGCTATTCTAAAAGTGATCCCTATGAATTTAGATGGTGAACTAATTATGAGTGCGTATCATGACTTGCTGTCAGATAAAACAAAGCTCGTATTTTGTAACCACGTTTCAAATGCTTTGGGTACGGTAAACCCTATAAAAGAAATTATTGATGCAGCGCATAAGGTGGGTGCAGCAGTGCTTATTGATGGGGCACAAGCAGCACCACATATTAAAGCAGATATGCAAGCATTAAATGCCGATTTCTATACCGTATCTGCACACAAAATTTGCGGACCTACCGGTGCAGGGATTTTGTATGGAAAAGAAGAGTGGTTAAATAAATTACCTCCGTATCAAGGTGGTGGCGAAATGATTGCTGAGGTAACTTTTCAGAAAACCACCTATGCAGATCTTCCTCATAAATTTGAAGCAGGAACTCCTAATATCTGTGGAGGTATTGCTATGGGAGCAGGCTTAGATTATATGAATGCTATTGGTTTTGATGAAATAGCAGCTTATGAGCATGAGCTTCTAGAGTATGCTACGGAAAAATTGTTAGCGATAGAAGGATTGAAAATCTACGGTACAGCTAAAGAAAAAACAGCGGTGATCTCTTTCAATGTAGGAGCGATACACCCTTATGATATAGGTTCAATATTGGATAAATTAGGTGTTGCGGTTCGTACTGGCCATCATTGTGCACAGCCAATTATGGATTTTTACAAAATACCTGGTACTGTGAGGGCTAGCTTTAGTTTTTATAATACCAAAGAAGAGGTAGATGTATTGGTGTCAGCTGTTAAAAAAGCTAAATCTATGCTAGAGTAGTGTAATTATTAGGCCACTTTAATCATTTTCTTAATCAATTACATCCAATCAATACTTATTGTATTTTTGTACAATAGTTTAATGTACTCTTTTAAGAGTAGGGCAAATGAAATATTAAAAAATGAGTATAAAAGAAATACAAAACGATATTGTAGACGAGTTTTCAATGTTTGATGATTGGATGCAACGTTATGAATATATGATAGATCTAGGCAAGTCATTGCCTTTGATTGAAGCACAATATAAAACCGATGATAATATTATAAAAGGCTGCCAGAGTAAAGTTTGGGTGCATGCAGATTTAGAGGACAATAAATTAGTGTTTACAGCCGATAGTGATGCTATTATTACCAAAGGAATTATCGCTATTCTAATTCGTGCTTTTAGCAATCAAAAGCCAAAAGATATTATAGACGCAGATACTGCCTTTATAGACGAAATAGGGTTAAAAGAACATTTATCGCCTACAAGAGCCAATGGTTTAGTGAGTATGATAAAACAAATAAAATTATACGCGATAGCGTATCAAACTCAGGTAGGTTAATTACAATACCTTAAAAATTTAAAAGATGAGCGAAGAAGCAACAATAGATACAGCAGAGTTAGGAGAAAAAATAGTAATTGTTTTAAAGACAATCTATGATCCGGAAATACCAGTAGATATATATGAGTTAGGTTTAATCTATGATGTTTTTGTAAACGAAGACAATGAGGTTAAGATTTTAATGACTTTGACATCTCCGAACTGCCCAGTAGCAGAATCGTTACCAGCAGAAGTAGAAGAAAAAGTAAAATCACTTGATGCCGTTAAAGATGCAGAGGTAGAAATTACTTTTGATCCACCTTGGACACAAGAATTAATGAGTGAAGAAGCGAAGTTAGAATTGGGAATGTTATAGGAATACGAATCATTTAGTTCGTTTTTTTATCATTTTTGATTGTATTAAATTCAGTTTTATGGATGAAATAATAAATAAGGTTTCTGAGAGTAAGCTTGTTACTTTTGATTTGGAAGATTTTTATCCAAAAGGAGAGCGTGTGGTTTTAGATATTAAAGATTGGCTTTATGAAGGTTTTATTCTTCGTGAAAAAGATTTTAGAGAAGTCGTAGCATCACACGATTGGAGTCAATATCAAGATACGTTCGTAGCACTAACCTGTTCTACAGACGCTATTATTCCCGGTTGGGCATATATGCTCCTTACTACTAGGCTTCAGCCTTTTGTTAAAAAGGTGGTAGTAGGTAGTTTAGAAGATTTAGAAACATCCCTCTATCAAACTATTATAGAAAATATAGATGTTTCTTCTTTTAAAGATCGTCCTGTGATTATTAAAGGATGTAGTAAAAAACCAGTTCCAGCGAATGCATATTTGCAGGCAACAGCTAAAATACAGACTGTTGCGAAGAGTATAATGTACGGTGAGGCATGTTCTTCAGTGCCACTATTTAAAAGAAAATAGGTGTTTGCAACCTAATTTACCAATTCTATTAGTAAATTTGCGCTTCAAAATTTTAAACACTAAACATTAAATTTATGAAAAAATTAGTATTCACAATGATTGCAAGTTTTGCAATCACAGCAGGTTTTTCGCAAACTGTCGAAGAACTTAAAGCAGAGCAAGGTCCAAAAAAGGATTCTATTGCGGCTCTTCAAGGAAGAGTAGATGCCATTCAAGCTCAAATTGATGGTATGCCAGGTTGGAAAATTGGCGCATTTGGTACTATCGGTGGTAGTATCTCTAGCTTTAGCAACTGGTACGCACAAGGTACTCCAGATAATAGTTCTGGAAGCATTGGCTTTACCGTTAATGCTTTTGCAAACCTTAAAGAAGAAAAATTCTTCTGGAGAAATTCTGCAAACGTAAATTTTGCATGGGTAAAATTAGATGACAAGAATGATCCAACAGATGATGATAGTTTTCAAGCAACTTCAGATGTATTTCAACTTACTTCTTTATACGGTCGTAATATAACAAAGACTTTAGCAGCTTCTGCTTTGGTAGATTATAGAACAACGGTATTAAATAACTTTAACGATCCAGGATACTTAGACTTGGGTATTGGTGCTACTTGGACTCCTATTCAGGATTTAGTGGTTGTAATTCACCCTTTAAACTACAATTTTGTATTTAGTAAAGGTGATGATTCTATTTTTGAATCTTCTTTAGGTGCTAAAATTGTTGCAGATTATACTAGAAAAATTGGCGCAATAAACTTTAAGACAAACTTATCTATGTTTCAGAGTTATAAGAGTGCTGATTACTCTAACTTAACTTGGACAAACAATTTCGGTTATACTTTATGGAAAGGTATTGGAGTTGGTTTTGACTTTGGTTTAAGAAGTAATAAGCAAGAAGCATTAAACTATGCAATCAATACTTTAGAAGAAACAACAACTACTTTTGATACAGTAGATAATAAGTTGCAAACGTACTGGATGGCTGGTTTAAACTATTCGTTCTAAGCTAGTATATCTTAAAACATTATATAGCAAAAAACGCCCTTCTTTAGAAGGGCGTTTTTTTTGCTTTGTTAAGTAGGTTTTGGTGATTTGGAAAAATACTTATTGTTAATCTTGTGCTTCGATTGGGGAACCGTCACACGGGTTTTTAATTTAATAACTTCATTAATTTGGGGAAAAACTCCGTTATTAAATATGATGTAAAGGTACCTCGGAAGACGAGTTTTTGTGTAAAATTTGTTGTGAAGCTACCCTATTTTGTGGTATGACATACGAATGGTATATTTTTCTCGACAAGGGGTGTTATGAGGTCTTTTTTTCCTACAAATTTAACGTGTTAAAATATAAAGTTGTAGGTATAAAAAAGCCTGTTGAGTTTAATTTCTTAAACAGAACAGGCTACATTTTTGGCTAGTCTTGGGGGACTAATAATTTTCTGTAAGCTTTCGTAGGTCAAGCACATGATTTGGGAATCTTAATGCTTTTACGTTAATTCATGGAATGAAACTTGGGGTAAACACTACATGTTAACTACACCTCAAAGATACTAGCAATTACCGTGAGTGCCTCTTTTATGTTGTCAACCCCTACAATTTTGTTGCGAAAATGTCAAGCGGGTTATTTCTTCGATTAAATACCTATTTCATTATCTCTATTATGTAAGAAAATTAAACTAGTATTCGTCCAAATGCTCAGGATAAAGAAAATTGTTGTACGGAAAGCGAGTAACATGAATATCTCTTACTTCATCATAAACCCTTTTTCTAAATTCGTCTAAATTATCTTTATTCAGTGCCGAAATAAATAAAGCTCTGTCTCCTACTTTACGCATCCAGGTTTTTCGCCATTCATCTAAAGTAAAATGTTCTTCTGTTCGCTCGGTGATTAAATCATCGTCCTCAATAGTTTCATGGGTAAACTGATCAATTTTATTGAAAACCATAATGGTCTTTTTATCAGCACTACCTATTTCACCTAAAATTTTATTCACAGAAGCGATATGCTCTTCAAACTGAGGGTGAGAGATATCTACAACATGTAGTAATAAATCTGCCTCTCTAACTTCGTCTAAGGTGCTTTTAAAGCTTTCTACTAATTGTGTAGGGAGCTTACGGATAAATCCAACAGTATCACTTAATAGAAATGGCAGGTTGCCAATAACTACTTTACGTACGGTAGTATCTAAAGTTGCGAATAATTTATTCTCTGCAAAAACATCACTTTTACTAACCACATTCATTAATGTAGATTTTCCCACATTGGTATAGCCTACCAAGGCAACACGAACTAAAGCGCCGCGGTTTCCACGTTGCGTTTCCATCTGGCGGTCAATTTTAAGAAGCTTCTTCTTTAATAAAGTAATTCGGTCACGTACAATACGTCTATCTGTTTCAATTTCTGTTTCACCAGGTCCACGCATACCAATACCCCCTTTTTGTCGCTCTAAGTGGGTCCATAGACCTGTTAAGCGTGGTAGTAAGTATTCGTATTGCGCCAGCTCTACTTGCGTGCGGGCATAGCTTGTTTGTGCTCTTTGTGAAAAAATATCTAAAATAAGGTGCGTACGGTCAAGGATTTTACACTTTAGTTGTTTCTCAATATTTCGTTGCTGTGCAGGAGAAAGTTCATCATCAAAAATAACGCAACCAATGTCGTGTTCTTCAACATAAGCTTCTACATCATTCATCTTACCACTTCCAATGTATGTTTTTGGATTTGGTAAATCTACTTTTTGAACAAATCGTTTATAAACCTCACCACCCGCAGTATAGGTAAGGAATTCTAGTTCATCTAGATATTCTTTAACCTTCGCTTCGCTTTGGTCCCTATTGATAACACCAATAAGTACCGTTCTTTCATAATCTATTTCTTTTTGTTCTAACATATGTCAAATTAAAGTACAAATTTACGGAATACTAGTGTAGCTATTTTGTATTTTTGAAAAAGAGCTTATTAATTTAATAATAGCCTATTCCTTTTGTATTTAGCCATGTCTACTAAATTAGGCTATATAGATTTAGGAAAAAAAACTTCATTAGTTATTTTATGTTCCTTTCAAAATTTTTCAAGAAAAAAGTAAAAGATAGTTTGCATACTATTGCATTCTACAATTTAGAAAATCTTTTTGATACAGAGGACAATCCCGATAAATTGGATACGGATTATACCCCAAATGGAAAATTAAAGTGGACGACCGAACGCTACAATTCTAAGCTTTTTAAATTAGCCACGACTATATCTAAAATTGGTTTTGATTCCATTGGAAAAGCTCCTGTATTAATAGGTGTGGTAGAAGTAGAAAATAAAAGGGTTTTAAAAGATTTGTTGGCACAACCTGTGTTGGCATCAAATGAGTATGATTTTATTCATTATGATTCTCCTGATGAGCGCGGTATTGATAATGCCTTAGTTTTTGATAAACGTTTTTTTCAAGTGCTACATTCTGAAGCGATACCCTTAAAGGTTTATAATTTAGATGGACAGCAAGATATGACTAGAGATATCTTATATGTCCATGGAAAGTTAAACGGAGAAGAAGTACATGTTTTTGTGAATCATTGGCCGTCTCGAAGAGATGGTGGCGATGAAACAGAATATAAAAGAATAAAAGCTGCAGATACCATCATTAATTTCATGAGTGTGCTTGAAGAAAAGTATACCGAACCTAATTACTTTGTAATGGGCGATTTTAATGACGGTCCGCAAATGGCCAGTGTTAAAAAACTTGTAGGAGAAAAGATGCTTTTTAATCCTATGGAAAAACTTTTAACTCCAAAAAGGGGGAGTGCTAATTACAAATTTAAGTGGTCACTCTTTGATCAAATCCTTATTTCGCATAGTTTTTTGAATTATGAAAAAAAGACTCATAGTTTTAATTCTTCTAATATTTTTGATGATCATTTTTTAACGGAATTTAAAGGTAAATTTAAAGGGAGCCCCTTTAGAACCTATGTAGGAAGACGTTATATGGGAGGCTATAGTGATCATTTTCCAGTCTACATACAGGTAAAATTTAATAGGTAAGAAGCTTCATAATTAAAATTAGCTAAATGTATTTCGTCGAATAAAAAGGGTTCCTTAACGATAGTTCTCACTGTTTGATGTATGTTTGTAGTCCAAATCTTACGAAACTAATTATCATGGACTACAGTAAACTTTTCCCAAACCGGGTTTATTCGTGTGTTTTAATGGCCATCACGATGTTGAGTGTGTCAACGATTCAGGCGCAGTCAAAATCCAAAATCCAACATATTCAATCTAAATATAATAAGAGCGCTTTAAATACAGTGCAAGAAGAATTTTCTAGAGATTTTACAAATAAAAGCATCACCCTTAAAGCTTTTGCAAAAGATAGAGGCTTAAAGATTTCTTCAACGTTAAAAGATGGTAACCAAATAGAGCTTGTAGATATAGGTGCAGATGGTACTCCTTTGTATTACAGTACTTTTAGCGATAATTCAAGTATAGTTTCTAGGGCGAATGCTTTATATGAAGGAGGATTGCTAGATTTAGACATAAGCGGACAAGGGATGAAAGTTGGTGTATGGGATTCAGGGAAAGCATTACTTACACACCAGGAATATAATTCTAGAGCAACGCAAGGAGATAATACTTCCTCAATTAGTGCTCATGCCACTATGGTATTGGGAAGTATGATTGCAAAAGGAATTAAATCTCAAGCTAAAGGTGTTGCTTATAATGCCACAGCCATTTCTAGTGATTGGAAAGCAGATAAAGTTGAAGTAATTGCTGCTGCGGCAGATGGATTATTATTGTCGAATCATTCTTATGGTATTAGACCTGATTTTGTGCCAGATTGGTATTTTGGTGCCTACATTCAAGTATCTAAAGATTGGGATAGAATAATGTATAATGCTCCTTACTATTTAATGGTAACTGCAGCTGGAAATTCACAAAAATTAAAATTTAACGATGCGCCTATTTATGGTAAGACTACCGATGGGTTTGATTTGTTGCTAGGTTTTTCAACAGCTAAAAACGGAATAAACGTGGCGGCTGTAGAATCAGAAATCGATAATAACGGAAAATTAGTAAATGCTGCTGTAGCAAGTTATAGTAGTCATGGACCAACGGATGATGGTCGTATTAAACCAGACATAGCAGGCTGTGGTGCAAATATCTTATCTACACAATCTAGCGGAGAGAAAAATTATGATACGTATTCAGGTACTTCAATGGCCGCACCAGGTATTACGAGTGCAATGCTATTGTTACAAGAGTATTATGACAGACTTAATGGTGACTTTATGAAAGCATCAACCTTAAAAGGTTTGGTACTTCATAGTGCTGATGATGTGGCAGCACCGGGACCAGATTACAAAATGGGCTGGGGTGTTATGAATACTAAAAAAGCTGCTGAGTTAATTGTAAATAATGAATATTCTTCTTTAATTATCGAAGAAAGTTTAGCACAGGGGGAGACGTATAGCATCACTGTTGATGCTAGAGTTGGTGAAGAATTTTTAGCTTCTGTATCTTGGACAGATCCTGTTGGTGATTTTGTAAATAAGGGTGAGTTAAACAGCATGACTCCTGCGTTGGTGAATGATTTAGATATAAGAGTTACAAAAAATAATGTGGTTTCTTTGCCTTGGAAATTAGATCCAAGAAATGCCAATGCTCCTGCGGTAAAAGGAGATAATCTTGTAGATCCTTTTGAAAAAATTCAAATAGATAATGCTACAGGGTCATATACCATTACTATTTCTCATAAAGGGACATTAACGAATGAGAATCAGGTGTTTTCTTTAATCGTTTCTGGTGCATCAACTTCTAAATGTAATGCAGTTGCTCCTTCAGAATTTACAGTAAACTCTACTTCTTCAGATGCTATAGACATCAGTTGGGAAGCTATTGCAGATTCTTTCTTCGAAGTTCAGTATAAAAAGGAAAGTGATGTAGAATGGAATACTAAATTTTCAGATACTAATAATGTTTCCTTAGAAAACTTAGCGATAGGCAGTACATATATGGTGCAATTAAGAACAAACTGTACAACAAATATTTTCTCAGAGTATACAGAAGCGTTTAAATTTACTTTTGATGGTGTGCTTACTGATGACCCTTTTAAAGAAGAAGAACAGAAGGTTATTGTTTTTACAGATAAATTGAAGTTTTCAGTTCACCCTAATCCTACTACAGATCAAATCACGATTGACGGCCCACTAAGTGACAATGCTTATTATAGCATTGTTTCTAGTACAGGTACCTTGCTTAAAAAAGGAAAAGCAGAATATAATGATATTCAGGTAGATGATTTGTCTTCAGGCTTTTATTCGCTTACAATTTTTGAAGATGGTGAACAACAATCAATGAAGTTTATAAAGAATTAGAATTAGAATTAGATTTGGATATGGAGTTAAAGGGAAGCTTTTTAGTAAGATGCTTCCCTTTTCTTTTTAGATTCTCTTGATCTCTTCATCTTCTAATAGTGCGTCATTTCTTAATCGTAAAAATACTTGTGCCGTTGTTACTACATCTAACTCGCAATAGGTAACAATACGGTCTATATCTTTATCCTGATAATACACGCTTCTCACCATACTTCCATCAATATCACCTTTAGGAGAGGGTATGCCTAATACATTAGCCATAAGCTTTAGGGAGGTATAATGTTTATAGTCGCCAAATTTCCATAATTCCATGGTGTCTAGGTGGGTAATTTCCCAGGGCTTTTTCCCAAACAGATTTAGCTTATCGGGCAGATCTATCCTATTAATGAGCATACGTCTAGCGATATAGGGAAAATCAAATTCTTTTGCATTATGCCCACAAAGCATATATTTTGGCGCACTAAAATGACCATCCAATAAATTTTTAAATTCTTTTAAAAGTTCAGTTTCGTCCCCATGAAATGTGGTAACCCTAAAGGTTCTTGTCTCCCCATTAAACTTAAAATATCCAACAGAAATGCAGATAATTTTTCCAAATTCTGCCCAAATACCTGCACGATCATAAAACTCTTCGGCCGTAAATTCCTCTTTTCGTTGGTATTGCGATTTATGATCCCATAGCTCTTTTTTTTCATCGTCTAAGTCGCTAAAATTTTGTTTTTCAGGAACAGTTTCAATGTCTAAAAACAAAATATGTTCTAAGTTTAGTTTCTGGAGCATGTTAGTTTTGCTTTAAAAATAAAAAGGCATCAATATTTTGCAATACAATACCCTCTTCAGTTTTTCTAAAACTTAACTCAGAAAAAATTAATTTACAGGATAATGCAGTTGCAGTAATTTCTACCGTTAAATCGGTTATAGGGGCCTTATTTAAATTGTTTCCGTATTTAGATAGTTCTGTTAGTTTTTCTGTTAAAGGTATTTCTAGGGCAACAGTATTGTCCTTTGCAAAATAAATTTTTAAACTTTGGTTTTCCGGATAGAGTTCTAGGTATAAGGAGTCCATTTGGAAGCGTTTTTCAGAATTCATATAAAAACTCAAGTAAGTAAAAGAGTCAAAATCGTTTATAGAAGTATAGGTGTTTTTAAGGTCAGAAGAATATAGATAGTAGTAAGTGTCATACTCATCTTCGGGTATTGTTTTTGCATCTATTTTAAAAGCAATACTGTCCCATATTTTTTCGGTATTTAACCAAGCTGTTTCATAATCTTGATCTATGGGAGTATCTCTGAAACTTTCTAAATTTAATTTCGTGATGTTATTTAAGCTAGAGACCTTTTTGCGTTTCTCTAAATAATTCATAATATCATGTAAACGTTCCATTTCATCATTTGTAGCAACATTGTTCTTATTCTTTACACTAGTAAATATGTCATTAAATTGCCTTACTTGACTTTCTTTTGAAACAGAAAAAGCCCCCCAGAAACCTACAGACGAAAGTAGCGCTATGATAAATAAAGAGATGGGAAGTACTTTTAGCGCCTTTTTTGTGCTGAGTAAGAGATAAAGAATAATTCCCACATTCCAGAGTGCAATTGCTAATACAAAATACCTATTTTCTGTAATTCCATAATCACTAACTCTTCGTAAAATAGCGATGAAAAGCAAAATATTTAAGGGAATTAATAGGATGTAAAACCAAGGATAAAATTTATTAATAGTCCAAGATTTTAATTCTTTCTGAACAGGGTTTATAATGATTTGAATGATATACCCTAAGAAGGATAGCGCAATGACCAAATAGGATACCCAGCCTTTAGGAAGCTCCCATTCTATGATTATTTTACCACTATACGCGTAAAGAATTAGGATATAGAGTATGACTAAAGGGATTAGAATAAACTTTACCAAAACCTCTAGGGTTTTTTCAAAATAGATGGTAGTTTCCTTAAAGATATTTTTTGGAAAATCTGATAGATATATCCAAGTGTTTACAATACCTAGGCAGAAAATAAATAATTGCCCATATCTTCTGCTTTTAATATGAACTTCAAATAGCGCACCAATCGCTGCTAAAGCTAAGATTAGTCCTAGGTAAAGAATTCCAGAATAGAACAAGCTTCTTATGATGGCAATACTCGTGTTTTTAAGGTAATTCCAATATGCATTTTTATCCCATTTTAAAATAAAAGGTGCAAAAAGTATAAATAAATGCCCTGCAATTAAATAGAGGAAAAAGCGGGCGATATAAAGGGGAGAATCTTCATAATGATGTATTGCTGGTAGGTACCAATAAAACAGCCCTAATAAAGCTAGAACAAGTAATTTAAGCCATTGCCATCTCTTAGGCTTTTTAAACTGTTCAATGAAAAATTGAATTCCTATGAGCCAACTTAATCCTAGAATTAAAGTTAATAGCTCATCATTATGCTTATTAAAATAGTCGTAACTACTAGTTTCCATAATTTTTATGAAAAATGTAGTACCGCCGACCGCCCAGAGCAGTGTTAGCGGAAAACGAAGAATAGCATTTTGGGCTTTAGAAGTTATTTCGGATATAGAGGGTATTTTCATAAGCTTAGTTCTGTTAAATATAAGTCAAAATTATGAATCTTAATAGCATGGTGCTACCCTGTATATTGGGAGTTCTAACACCGGCGAAATAATGTTCTTTCATAAATATCTGGTATTTTGTCGAAAACAGTAGATGTTATTCAATATTTGATTGAGATTTAAGTTATGAAGAAAACACCTAAATCTATTATAATGAAATTTAAGAATATTGCCTTTATATTTTTAGCGATGGGTTTCTTTTCCTGTACAAATGATTCTTCTGATAATGAGGAAGATATTGATATTATTTCTCCAGATAATCCAGAGGATAGCGCAGTAGAGTGTACAGATGTCGCTAATTATGTATTTAATGAAAAGGAGGGTTTGATAAGAATTGAGTTTGAAGATGCTATTTTTGATAGCGATTGGAAATTAAAGAATGATGATGAAGCAGCTTCTGGAAAAGGATATATGGTATGGGAAGGCGACCAATCTTTAGGTACTCCAGGAAATGGATTAGCTACTTATGCGCTTCAGGTTACCGTACCAGGAACCTATAGATTTGTTTGGAAGTCTGCTGTAAAAACAGGAGATAGTGGTTCTGATCATAACGATACTTGGTTGCGTTTTGATGATGCGAGCGATTTCTTTGCTCAAAAAGGAGAAAGTATTGTGTATCCAGCAGATTCTGGAAAAACGCCTATCCCAGAGGGTGCTACTAAAAATGGTTGGTTTAAGATTTACAGAAGTGGTAGTAATCTAGATTTCAAATGGCAATCAAGTACTTTTGATAATAATGCGCACGATATTTTTGTAACTTTTAATGCAGCAGGAACTTATACTATGGAAATATCTGCACGTTCTTCAGGACATGCAATTGATGAATTTGTGTTGTTTAATGATACGTTTTCTTTGGCTGATGCTACTTCAGATATGGTTAGCAAAAGCGTAATTACGTGTAAGAATTAAAGAGATTGATATACCGTCTTATAAATATTAAAACCGACTAGCTAGTCGGTTTTTTGTTTTATCTACTGGTCTCTTTCCATTGATGGTGTCGCTAGTTTACTGCTATGCATCGATGAAATACATCTTTTTTATTTCGAGGGGTATTATTTCAGGATGTACAAACCCGTTAGTTTGTTTGGTTTAGAACAGTGAGGTCTGTTTAAACGGACTCTCATGTTCTAAGAGCCATTGTTTGCGGTGCAATCCACCTGCATAACCCGTGAGTGATCCGTCACTACCAATAACTCTGTGGCAAGGAACGATAATCCATAACGGATTTCTACCATTGGCATTGGCAACGGCTCTAATTGCTTTTGCATCTCCTAATGTTTTTGAAAGTTCCAGGTAAGATGTAGTTTTTCCAAAAGGTATTTCTTCTAAAGCCTTCCAAACTTTTTTCTGAAAGTCTGTTCCTTCTGGGGTTAAGTCCAAATTAAAAACTTCACGTTTCCCTTCAAAATATTCATTAATTTGATAGACCGCATCTTCCAGTTCCTCTGGAATAACGTCGGTAACTACTTCCTCTGAATTGAGGACTATAAATTCGGATATTCCTTCTTCGTTGCCTACTAATTTTGCAATTCCTAGGGGAGTTTTAATGTAGGCAGTTTCCATTTATTTATCTTTTTCGGGATCTAATACTCCCGCTTGTTTTGCTCTATTTTCCCAATTTTTACGGGCGAGTGATTGTAAATCCGCTACATTATCACTTTCATCCATAATTTCAAGTCCCAATAACGTTTCAATAACATCTTCTAAGCTCACTAAGCCACTCACAGAACCATATTCATCTACTACTAAAGCGATATGCTCTCTTTTGGCTATAAATGTTTCAAAAAGCTCTGGGATAGGTGTACTTCTTTTTGTAATTAAAAGATCTCTTCGAATTTCAGATAATGGAATATCATCATTCTTATTTATAATTTCTTCTAAAATAACATCCTTAAGGACAAATCCAGTGATGTTGTCTACATTATCTGTGTATACGGGGATACGTGAAAACCTTAACTTAGGGTTCTCTTCAAAAAAAGTACGAATAGTTTTTTTATCAGAAGCAATTTTCATGACTGCTCTTGGTGTCATTACATCTTTAACTAAAACTTCATCAAAACGAAGTAAGTTTTTAATTATGGTCGATTCTGATTTTAGAAATACCCCTTCTTCATGAGCAATATCGGTCATGGCTGTAAAATCTTCTCTGCTTAGTACACTGCCGTGATGTCCTTTGCCGCCAACCAATTTGGTGAACAATTGAAGCACCCAAAGTAAGCCTGTCCATTTTAATCCTAAAACCATTATTTTCAATGTTTTAGCTGTAAAATTTGCAAGTTGTCTCCAATAGGTTGCGCCTATAGTTTTTGGGATAATTTCTGAAGCAATTAAAATAAGGATGGTCATAACCGTAGAGACAATACCTACCATAAGATCTTCGGTAAAAGTGATGCCTAAAATAGAACGTTGCGTTGTGCCGTATAATTCAGCATAAGCAACTTTTGCCTGTACCCCAACTAAAATTGCACCTACCGTATGGGCAATAGTATTTATAGTAAGAATTGCAATAAGCGGCTTATCTACATCTTTTTTTAACTCTTCAAAAGTCTCCGCATACGATTTTCCATCTTTTTTCGCGACATTGATAAATGTAGGGGTAATGCTCAGCAATACCGCTTCTAAAATGGAACATAAGAATGAAAAGAAGATTGATATTACTGCATAAAAAACCAGAAGACCCATAAAACTATATTTGAATGACTAAGATACCATTTATTTAAAAACTCAATGGTGCTTAAAAAAGGATAAAATTAATTTTATCACTACGAGAAATTGCAATTTTGTTACATTAATTTTACGGCATCTTTTGAAAAGTAGCTCGCTATAATGTTTGCTCCAGCTCTTTTCATGGCCATCAATTGCTCAATCATTACTGCATCGTGGTCTAACCAGCCTTTTTCAGCAGCAGCTTTAAGCATTGCATACTCACCACTTACTTGATATACCGCTACTGGAACATCTACTTCGTTTTTAATTTCACGAACAATATCTAAATAACACAATCCCGGTTTTACCATGACAATATCTGCGCCTTCTTCAATATCCATTTGTGTTTCCCGTATGGCTTCAAAACGGTTGGCATAATCCATTTGATACGTGTTCTTGTTTTTAGGAACATTTTCTTGATTCACAGGTGCAGAATCTAAAGCATCACGAAAAGGACCGTAAAAAGCACTTGCATATTTGGCGCTATAGCTCATAATACCCGTATTGATAAAACCTTCGTCTTCTAAAGCTTCACGAATAGTAAGTATTCTACCATCCATCATATCACTAGGGGCAACAAAATCTGCTCCCGCTTGTGCGTGTGAAACACTCATTTCTGCTAAAATTTCAGCAGATTCATCGTTTAAAATTTGCCCATTGGAAACAATCCCATCATGGCCAAAAGAAGAATAGGGATCTAAAGCTACATCGGTCATGACCAACATATCTGGACAAGCATTTTTTACTGTTTTAATGGCGCGTTGCATTAATCCTGAGGCATTTACTGCTTCTGTTCCTTTATTATCTTTTAAATGATCTGGTACTTTTACAAAAAGTAACACTGAACATAAACCCATGCTCCATAGTTCTTTTACTTCTTTCTCTAAGATATCTAAGCTAAGTCGGTAATAATTTGGCATTGAAGCAATCTCTTCTTTTACACCTTTTCCTTCTACCACAAAAAGCGGCACAAGAAAGTCACTCGGCGTTAATATAGTTTCGCGTACTAAGCTTCGTATGGCCTCTGATGTTCTAAGTCTTCTATTTCGTATTAATGGGTACATTGTATGATAATTTTAAGAATACAGACAAAGATAAAGCAACCAATAAAAAAATCCCACGATATTAAGTTTTAAAAAAATGATGAATATTGTAACAAAATCTACATTGAGGCTACTAACGATACAATCACAGTTAATAAGAAAAACCAGAAGACTATGCTTTCCATCAAAAATTTGAATAAAACCTATCCGAACGGAACAAAAGCGTTAAATAATGTAAACCTTGAAATTAGTAAGGGTATGTTTGGTTTACTAGGGCCAAATGGCGCAGGTAAATCTACTTTAATGCGTACTATTTCAACGTTACAAGTGGCAGATAGTGGGACTATAGATTTTAATGGAATAGATGTTTTCAGTCAGCCAGAAGAATTGCGTAAAGTACTCGGGTACCTTCCCCAAGATTTTGGCGTGTATCCAAAAGTATCTGCAGAAATGATGCTGAATCATATTGCAAAGATTAAAGGCATTCATACTACAAGCGATCGTAAAGCATATGTATCTGATTTATTAAATAAAGTAAACCTTTATAAGTTCAGAAAACGAAACTTGGGAGATTATTCTGGGGGTATGCGTCAGCGTTTTGGAATTGCTCAAGCATTAATTGGGAGTCCAAAACTTATTATTGTAGATGAACCTACTGCAGGTTTGGATCCTTTAGAGCGCAACCGTTTTCATAATTTGTTAAGTGAATTAGGTGAAGAAGCTGTGGTAATACTTTCAACACATATTGTAGATGATGTAGTCAACCTTTGTACAAATATGGCGGTGTTTAATGAGGGTGCTGTAGTGGTGCAAGGACATCCACAAGAATTATCAGATTCATTAAACGGAAAAGTCTTTCGCAAGAGTATTGATAAAAGCGAGGTCGAAAAATACCAATCAGAATATTCAGTATTATCTACCTATTTACGCAGTGGTAATATGAATGTAAATGTTTTTAGTGATGTACCTCTTGGTGATGGATTTGAACCTGTGAATAATGACTTAGAAGATTTCTATTTCTACAGTATTAACCAACCTCAAACGGTGTAATTATGAAAGAGATATTCTTATTTGAACTAAAATATCGGTTACGAAGACCGGCTACTTACATTTATATTTTTTTGATGTTCATTATCCCGTTACTCATGGCGGTATTTGCAGATTCATCAACAGCACAATTTACCAATAGTCCTAATGCCATTATAGGAGTTCTTGGAGGGATGAGTGTTTTAGGATTATTCTTTTATGCGGCCATAATGGGGGTTGCAGTGTTCAGGGATGAAGATCATAAAACGGCACAAACCTATTTTACATTTCCTATTACAGAGAAGAGTTATATTTTAGGTCGTTTCTTTGGTAGTTTTACTATTGTAACCTTTATGAACATTGGGGCAATGCTAGGTGCAATGGTAGGTTTTGTGATTGGTTCATTGTTAGACCGATCCGACTATGGAACTTATACGGCTTTTAATTTTGCATCTTATTTTTGGCCTTTCTTATATTTTATGATGTTTAATGCGTTTTTCATCGGAAGCCTATTCTTCTCTTTGATGACCTTCTTTAAGCGCATGTCAATTTTATATTTAGGGGGTATTGTATTGCTTATTTTAACCATTGCTTCTGCTCAGTTATTATCTAGTCTAGATACAGAATGGTTAAGTGTTTATGTAGATCCGTTTGGAGAAACTGCGCATGGGTATTTGACCAAATATTGGTCTATTGATGAGCTCAATACAACGCAATTATCACTTACAGGGAAACTAGCGATAAACAGGTTGCTTTGGTTGGGTATTTCATTAGTTATATTCCTTACTACCTTATTTCGCTTTTCATATAAAGGATTTTTAAACTCGTCTAAAAAGAAAAAATCTGTTGAAAGTGGCGAAGCATATGCGCCCACATTTGTTTCGGAAAAAATTACTCAGGTTTTTACGAAAAAATCACGTTGGGAAAACCTTTTATCCTTAAGTAAAATAGAATTCCTTTCTATTGTAAAAGAAACAGTTTTCATTATTTTAATTGTAATGGGGGTTATTGTTGCAGGGTTTATAACCTTTCAGTCCAATCAGATTTATGGAACGCCATCATTGCCATTAACACGCTACATGGTTTCGCAGATATCTAGTGGAATATCTTTGTTCTCTGTTATTATTTTGGTGCTTTATGCGGGGGAAGCGGTACACAGAACTCGTAAAAACAAAACCTTTGAATTTTATGATGCCTTACCCGTAAGTAATTTAACCTTATATGTTTCAAAAATTGTTGCACTAATAGGAGTGGCTATTGTGCTGACACTTTTAAATGTAGTAGTGGGTATGTTGTACCAGACATTTAATGGGTATTTTAACTATGAGTTAGGGATGTATTTGACGTATAATTTTACAAAAATTTTTCCAACATATTTAATGACGGTATTGTTGGCTTTCTTCATCCATGTTTTGGTTAATAATAAATTTTTGGGTCACTTTTTAGTGATTGTAATTTATGTTGGTCTGCCTTTATTATTTGGTTTAGCCTTTAAAACGTCTAATCCGTTATTAATATTTGGAAATACGCCAGGTAGTTTTTTAAGTGATTTAAATGGCTTTGGCCATTATATGGTGGGAGAATTCTGGATCAACCTATATTGGGTTTTATTTACGTGTATTTTAGCGACCATAGGAATCGTGTTCTGGAACAGAGGGTTCTATTCTTCCGCTAAAGAGCGATTGCGTATTGCTAAATCACGTTTCTCTGGTAAAGTCATTGGGTTAACTTTTTTCTTTGTACTATCTTTTGTTTCTGTGGGGGCATATGCGTACTATAACCTTAAGGTATTAAACCAATTAGAAGACGGGAACTATAGTGAGCATCTAAATGCAGAAGCAGAAAAAAAATACGGTAAATATATTGATAAGCCGCATTTACAAGTCATTGCTTTAAAAGCATTTGTAGATATCTATCCTGAAGAACGGAGTGTAAAAGCTAAAGGAGAGTTTACTGTTACGAATAAGTTTAACGTTCCTATTGATACATTATTGATGGAATTGAAATTCCCAATTGCTGATACAAAAATTGATCAAGTGTTGTATAACGGGCAGGAATTAAAACCTTTTTTAAAGGATGAAGAGTACCGCATGTTCATCTATAAATTACCAACGACCTTGCAACCTAAAGATACAGCATATTTAACGGTGAAAACATCAGCAAATACGCATGGCTTTTCAAATGATAGAGAAACGGCTCTATTAAACAATGGTTCTTTCTTTACAGATGCTATTTTCCCATCATTTCATTATGATCGTGTATTAAGTGACAATGGAGTTAGAAAAAAGTATGGACTAGAAGAATTAGACTATTTATATGCTCCGCGAACAGATAGCATCGCTTTAAGAAAAAATTTATTTAACGAAGACAGTGATTATATGACTTTTGAGGCTACGGTAAGTACCAGTAGTAATCAAATTGCAGTAGCTCCTGGAACTTTGATTAAACAATGGAAAGAAAATGAGCGTAGCTATTTCAATTATAAATTGGAAGAAAAAACAGATTATTTCTTCAGTTTTGTTTCTGCTGCCTATGAAGTAGAAAAGGATACATGGACAGCGCCAAGTGGAAAGAAAGTGACTATTGAAATTTATCATTCTCCAAAGCATAAAAAGAATTTAGAGTATTTTATAAAAGGAGTGAAAATAGCCTTAGACTACAATTCAAAGAATTTCTATGAATATCCATATTCTGTAATTCGGGTGATTGAGTTTCCGGCACATTCTAATTATGCGCAATCATTTGCTACGACAATACCCTATTCTGAAGATTTTGGATTCGTGGCAGATTTTTCAAAGGCAGAAGACTATAATTATGCATTTAGAGTTACTTCCCATGAAGTAGCACACCAATGGTGGGGTCATATTGTAACACCTAGTAAAACTTCTGGAGCAAATATAATTTCAGAAACGCTAGCAGAGTATGCTTCATTAATGACCATGAAACAAGAGTATGGGGAAAACGGAATTAAATCATTTCTAAAAAATTCCTTAGATAAATATTTGCGGGATCGTCAGTTTAGTTTCAAGCCAGAACGCTCTTTAATTAACGTAGAAACCGGTCAGTATATTTGGTACGAAAAAGGCTCTATGATTATGTATGATTTACAAGATGTTTTAGGCGAAAACGTTGTGAATAAAGGGCTAAAATCTTTTCTTGAAGAATTTAAGTATAATCAAAAAGGATATTATGCTAGCTCAGAAGATTTGTATAAAGCTTTATATGCAGTTACACCAGATTCTTTAAAATATAAAGTTGATGATGGGTTTAAAGAGATTGTTTTATATGAAAATAGGGTGATGGAAGCTAAAACGAAGAAGTTAGATACTGGTAAGTGGGAAACTACCTTTATTGTAAATTCTAAAAAAATCTATTATGATGATAATGGTAAAGAGAAAAAAATAGATGATAAAAAGAACTTAGTAGATATTGGTTTATTTGGTGAAGACATCACTAATGAAGACGGTGTAACGATTAAGAACCCATTTTACTTCAAATTAGATTGGTTAAAAGCGGGCGACAATACATTTACAGTTATCACAGATGAAAAGCCACTAAAAGCAGGTATTGACCCTTACAATAAACTAATAGATCGTAATTCAGACGACAACCTATTAACGGTAGAAGAATAATAAGAATTTTAATGTTATAGTTTAGTAAAAGCAAGGACAGGTTCCTTGCTTTTTTAGTCTTCAGCTAAGCCCAAATACATCCAATTCCCATTTTCTTTTACAAATGCAGATTTTTCATGGATTACTTCAACTTTTCCTTGATCAAAATAATACGCATTAAAAGTTACAGTCCCTTCTGTATCGGTTGCTTTTCCTTTTTTGGTAGCGCATACTTCAAGCCGAATCCAATTCACAGATTTTGCCCACTTTTCAATAGCCTTTTTCTCTTTAGTAGGTCGAGTAGTACTATGGTGACTATTCATTAAATAATCCCCGTTTGCCATGGTAAAGGCGGTATACCTTGATCGCATTAATTGCTCAGCTGTCTCTACCGTAGAAAGCTTGTTATGTGCGCGCTCGCAGCAGGTGTTGTATGATTTGTTAGAGCCACATGGACATTTTATCATAATGTTTGCTTTGTTTGGTTTAATTCGTGTAATTATTCAGAGATTTGCATCCTCAAAAAAAATAAGAATGAATAACCATTTAAAAGGGGTGTTTTATGTTGGTATTGGTGCTGCAAGTTATGGAATACTCGCCACTTTTGTAAAGTTTGCCAATAACAATGGTTCGGGAACCGCTGGTCTTGCTTTTGCGCAATATTTCTTCGGAGTATTAGTACTGTCATTATTATCCTTTATATTTTCAAAAAAAAATACAGAATTAGTAGATAGGAAGGCATTAAAAAACGATAAGCTTAAACTGGTAGCTTTTGGTTCTTTCTTGGGGCTTACTAGCAGTTTTTATTATTTATCCATTCAGTATATTCCAGTTTCTGTAGGAATCATTCTTTTAATGCAAACCATTTGGATGGGTGTTGTGCTCGAGTTTTTTATGAATAGAAAACTAGTAACTCAAAAGAAAATAATTGGTGCCGGTGCAGTAATTATTGGAACATTGTTAGCCGCTAAAATATTTGAAGTAGATGCTGCTTTAAATCTTAAAGGATTGGTTTTTGGTTTACTTGCTGCAGTATGTTATACGGGAACATTATATGCAACGAGTAGTGTAGCATTAGAGCTTCCACTATTTACAAGGAGTAAGTATTTAATTTTTGGGGGTTTAATAGTCACTATACTATTTTGGAATGTTCAGATTATTTCTGATTTTGATTGGTGGGTGTTTTTAAAATGGGGTGCTTTTCTAGGTTTTTTTGGCACCATTTTACCTCCCATATTATTCAATAAGGGAATTCCTATAATCGGTACTGGTTTAGGAAGTATCATATCCGCGTTAGAAATCCCTATTTCCGTACTAAGTGCTTATTTAATCTTACACGAAGAGATCAGTCGTTTGCAATGGCTTGGGATTCTTATTATTCTAATATCAGTAGTTTTTATTAATGTAAAACCTAAGAAGAGGGTGTAATGTTGTTTTTTGTCTTCCATACTTTTAATGGGGCTATTGTTTACTTGCCAATATTTCCAATCCAAGTATAGGCAACCATCATCATAAAGATGATTAATTGCGTGAATAGTAATGTGGTAAATAAAGGACCGATAAAAGCTACAAGGATCATGGTACATCCGTAAGCAATTCCTAAGACTCTTGGTTTCTTTTTTTGAATTAATAAGGCTCCTGGTAGCGGAATTAAAGCGCAAATAAATGCGATGCCTAATGTTAGCCCATATTGAATACCAAAGGCATAGAATAAAGTGATAGAGATTAGGCCTAATAACGCTAATCCTCCGAAAACAAAACCGCTTATTTTTTCATTTTTATTGAGTAAGAACTTACCATATTTATCAAAATTAAGAATGGTATTAGAAAGTGGTTCCATGATCCATCCGCCAAGGGCAAATAGCAGGTAGGCTACAATTAACGGTATGGCTACATAAGATAAACCTGCGCTATCCAACAGGCTAACAGCTACTCTATAAGCAATATATAATCCTATAATAAATACCCATTGGTTTTTTGATGACTGTTTTGCCATCCAAAAAGAATATTTTAAATACCATCTGTAAATTGGATTTTTGCTTTTCAAGGCGGTTGTCATGCCTTCTCTAGCGTATTCAAAATTAGGATCAAACTGTAACGCTTGTCTAAAATGTTCTAGTGCTTTTTTATGATTTCCGTTTTCCAATTCTACCCAACCTACATTGGCGTGTGAGTAGCTGTCTTCTGGGTTGTCATATAAAATATCTTCAACCGTCTGGTCTGCTTCAGGGATTCTATTGAGTTTGGTGAGTATCTGTGCTCTGAGATTTAGGCAGTAGGCATTTTTAGCATCAATCTTTAAGCCTTCATTTACAGATTCTAAACCCTCTTCAAATTTTTTCTTTTGAAGTAATAAGCCGGCTTTAAGGCCAAAGAGATCTGCATCATAGGGGTTTATGGCAATAGCCATATCTATAAACTTACGAGATTCCGAAAAATTATCTTGTTGTAACTTGATTTTTGCTTTTAAATAAAAAACATTCGCATCGTTTGGGCTGTCGTGCAAAAGACTTTCTGCAATTGACTCTGCTTCGTCTAATTGTTTTTCGTTCAAATAACAAATAGCCAAATAAAACTTACTAGTTAAATCCTCGTGATCTTCGGTAATAGCTTTTTTAAAATAATCAATGGCATCTTTTATACGCCCTAATTCAAATAACTGAATCGCTCTATCTCTATGTACGGACTCCATTATTTTTTGATGTTTAAATAAGTCAATATTTCATCATATAGCCCTCCATCATTGGAGTATAAAGCATAGTTTTTTGCAGAGCTGAACCATTCTTTGGTGCTTGATTTCATTTTTTTAGCTGCCTTTAAAATATCTTTTGTAGACAAGGGTTTTGGGATACCGTCTTTGAAGGCTTCTTCTAATTTGCTCTCAATAGCAACATCTATAGTAGCTTTAATATCTGCACCAGAAAATTCTTTGGTAACTTTTGCTAAAGAAGAGTAATCGATGGTTTCTATCGGTTTATCTTTTAATTGAATTGTAAAAATCTCTTCCCTTGCTTCAACATCTGGTGGAGAAACAAAAATGATACGATCAAAACGACCAGGCCTTCTAAACGCAGGATCTAAGTACCATGGTGCATTGGTGGCGCCAATGACCAAAATACCGTCATTATCGGCATCTATGCCATCTAACTCTGCTAAAAACTGGTTGATTACCGTTCGTCCAGAATTTTTATTCATATCGTTCCTATTGGCACCTAAGGCGTCAATTTCATCAATAAATATAACACAGGGTGTGTTTTCTCGTGCCGTCTCAAATATTTCATGTAGGTTGCGTTCAGAGCTTCCTATCCACATATCAAGAATATCGTTGATCCCTACATTGATAAAGTTAGCGTTAATCTCTCCAGCTGTAGCTCGGGCTAAATGTGTTTTACCACATCCTGGAGGCCCGTAAAGTAAAATTCCGCCTCCTATTTTTTTCCCGTACGCTTTGTATAAATCTTTATGTTCAAGAGGTTTTATGATTTTCAGCGAAATTTCTTTTTTCACATTTTGCATACCTCCAATGTCCTTGAAGCTAACATCTGGCTTTTTCATAAAGGAAATAGCATCGTTATCTGCAAATTCATCATCGATATCATCAAACGATGATGTTGTTGTGATTTTTAGTTTCCGATCAAAATCTTCATTTAAATAGGAAGGATCTATTGTTAGGATATCTTTATAAGTGTCTTGTGCATCATTATAATTATACTGATTTAATTGGCAATAACACAGTAATTCTAGGTAAGTAATGTTATTAGAGTTTTTGGTAATTTCCTCTAAAAGCACTTCTGCTGCTGGTGTTTTTCCTTGCTTATAAAAGCAATTGGCCAATTCGTATTTGGCATCTTTATGTGTGCTATCTAAATCAATACACCCATAAAGTTGTTTCTCGGCATTATCAAAATCGCCATTTTGCATATACAATTTGGCAATTTGTAATTTTAAGGGAATATTATTTGGAGAAAAATTTAAGGCTTCTAGTAAACTTTCAAGCATGTATTTTAATTTTGACGTATAAAAATATCATTTTCAAACCCAATCCTTTGGATTTTTAAGCACATTTATCAATTTTTCTTCTTCACTACCCGCTTCTGGATGATGATCGTAAACCCATTGAACGTGTGGTGGTAAGCTCATAAGAATACTTTCAATGCGTCCATTCGTTTTTAAACCAAACAAAGTGCCTTTGTCGTGTACTAAGTTAAACTCTACATAACGACCACGACGAATCTCTTGCCAAGTACGTTGTTCTGAGGTATAGTGGGCATCTTTATGTTTTAAAACGATAGGTACATAAGCTTCTAGAAAACTGTTTCCTACTTCGCTTACAAAATTAAACCAATCTTGCATTTGCATTTCGTTAGTAGCTTTACAATAATCAAAAAAGAGTCCGCCTAAACCACGACCTTCATCTCTGTGTGTATTCCAAAAATATTCATCACATCTTTTTTTATATTTTGTGTAGAAGGTTGGATCATGTGCATCGCAAGCTTTTTTGCAAACAGAATGAAAATGAATGGCGTCTTCTTCAAAAAGATAGTAGGGCGTTAAATCTTGACCGCCACCAAACCATTGGTCTACGATGTTCCCTTCTTTGTCGTACATTTCAAAATACCGCCAATTTGCATGAACTGTTGGAACCATCGGGTTTTTGGGGTGGAGCACTAGACTTAAGCCACATGCGAAAAAATCAGCATCTTTAACTCCAAAATATTTTTGCATGCTTTCTGGTAAGGCCCCATGTACTCCAGAGATATTTACTCCGCCTTTTTCAAAAACAGCGCCATTTTCGATAACACGGGTTCTGCCACCGCCACCTTCTGGTCGTTCCCAAACATCTTCTTGAAACTTTACCGAACCATCTACTTCCTCTAACTGTGAGGTGATAGTGTCTTGTAATTCTTGGATATATGCGTAAAACTTATCTTTCATAATGTAATTCATAGAGCTCCATATCTAACGGAGTTTCGTTAGGCGGAGTATGTTCTTTGGGAAGTGTTTTAATCCATTTATAGTTACTGTTGGTCGCAACGGTTACACTGCCAATGTTCGTTCTGTGTGCTATAATTTGCAAGGTATTTAATCCTAATTCGCGATGTGCCCAATCAGAAATATACCGTACGGTTTTAGAAGTTATCCCTTTGCCTTCAAAGTTATAATCAATACAGTAGGCCAATTCTGCTAGCTTTAGGGCTTTATCAATTTTTTTAACATAGACCAAACCAATAATAGTTCTATTTTCTTTTTCCTTTAACGTAAAAAGAAATTCTGTTTTAGCATTCCACTGCTTTACTTTTTGATTAACAAATAGTTCTGAAAGATTTGGCGTTAAATTTAGCTCAAGTGTTTTTGGAAAATATCTTTTTAATCGTTCTGCATTTGCTATAGAAAAATTGCAAAGCCGCCAAGAATCTTTGAGGGTAATTGGTTCTATGGTGCAAATATCGCTTTCAAACATGTTTAATTAAAAATTTAAATAAAGTATATTATCTTGTTGTAATTTAGGATATTATGTCTTTTTTTATTTTTAGGTCCACTTCCTCGCTTTTAATTATACCGACTGTTTTAATTGAGGCTGCTGTTACGGAAAGAGGCAGTACTAAAATGATTCCGATAACGGGAATAAATAAGAATAGCATGAAAATTATACCATTGCCAATTGCTGCTCCTCTATTTTTCCGAACAAAATTAATACTGTCTTTATAATTAAAATGTCGTTCTAAGGTGTAATCCATACTTCCAAAGCCGGCATAGTAGGCTTGTAATAGAAACAATGCGATGGCCGAGAATATGTTTACTACTGGAATCAGTTTCAATAACAGTAGCGGAAGGGTGTATAAAAGCTCCTTTCCAAGATTCCGGACATTGAGTCTAATTCCACGCCATAATTGTTCGTTAAAGGAGGTTTTCTTGTGATCGTGACTTTCAATACCTGTTAAGTGCGCTTCAATTTTTTCTGAAACAGGACTCATAAAAGGTGCAGATAGTGCCATTACGATATGCTTGTACAGAATGAACCCAATAACCAGAATAATAAGTCCGCTAAATAATGTAGATAAAGAAGTAAATGTTTCTTTACCAAAATCCCAAACCCATAATGTTGCAATAAATTCACCAAAACTGCTAGACAGACTCCATGCTGCAACTCCAATGAGGGCGGCTGTGATGAGACTAATAATCATGGGAATAAAAAAGAATTTCCAAAGCTTAAGCTCTTTCATTAGCTTAAACGTTCCTGAATACGATTTTATACCTAGTAGTATATTTTTAAACATATGCTTGGTCTTTATGGGTCAAGGTTATAAATAAAACACTTAGAAGCTTGAAATAGTATATTAGCTTTTGTATTCTTTTACGGCATCTATAAATGCTTTTGCATTTTCTACAGGTACGTTAGGCAAAATACCATGACCAAGATTTACAATGTATTTATCTTTTCCAAATTCATTGATCATCTGTGTGACCATTCTTTTTATGTCTGCAGGCGGAGATAATAAACGCGCAGGATCAAAATTCCCTTGTAATGTAATGTTTCCACCAGTTAAGTAACGTGCGTTTCTAGCAGAGCAAGTCCAATCAACACCTAAAGCTGCTGCACCAGATTTTGCCATATCACCTAAAGCAAACCAGCATCCTTTACCAAAAACAATCACCGGTGTTTCCTCTTTTAAGGCATCTATAATTTGCTGAATATAATTCCAAGAGAACTCCGTATAATCTGTAGGTGAAAGCATTCCTCCCCAGGAATCAAATATTTGTACTGCATTTACGCCAGCTTTAACTTTAGCTTTTAAATAAGCAATTGTTGTGTCTGTAATTTTTTGCAATAACTGATGGGCGGCTAAAGGTTGCATAAAACAGAACTCTTTTGCTTTATCAAAATTCTTACTTCCTTGCCCTTGTACGCAATAGCATAAAATAGTCCACGGAGAGCCTGCAAACCCAATTAGAGGCACTTCATCATTCAATTTCTCTTTCGTGGCTTTAATTGCCTTCATTACATAGTCTAGCGCTACATCTACATTAGGAACTATAACGGCATCTACATCTTTCTGGGTGCGAATAGGGTTTGGAAGATAAGGTCCAAAATCTGGTTTCATTTGGACTTCTATATTCATTGCTTGTGGTATCACTAAAATATCAGAAAACAATATAGCAGCATCCATTCCGTATCTGCGAATTGGTTGTACAGTAATTTCAGAAGCTAATTCTGGAGTTTGGCATCTTGTAAAGAAATCATACTCTTTTTTAATTTCCATAAATTCTGGTAAATACCTACCAGCTTGGCGCATCATCCATACGGGTGGGCGTTCTACTGTTTCTCCTTTTAATGCACGTAAGAATAAATCGTTTTTTATCATTTTGTAAGCTATTTTTTGTTAAATTTTTTCCAGTGGTTTTAATAGTATAACCATTGGTATGTTTTATTTTAATAGGCGCTTTATGTTTTTGTCTTTACCAAAAACTACTAGGATATCGCCTTCCTGTAATATGGTACTCGGGTCTGGTGTTCCTAATACGTCTTTCTTAATATAGATACTTCCTAAGATATTTTTCTTTTTTTGTTTTCTAATGATGGTGATAATATTTAATTCATAGTTTTCTCTAAATTTAGATTCCAAAATAGAGACACCGATTAGATCTTTTGGAAGTTCAATTTCTGAAACCAAATGATCTTCATCCACCTCAAAATTATCAATACTCCCATCTAAATTAATAGTTTTTGTAAATTTTTCAGCAAACTCTCGTTCTGGATGTATAATTTGGTCTACACCCATTGCTTGAAGAATGGTGTCTTCAATAGGGGATGAGGCCCGCGCAATTATTTTTGCTTTGGTTAATTTTTTTATAATAGCGGTACTTATAATAGCTGTACCGTTTCTATCTCCAATGGCTATAATTACTAGATCTGTATTTTTAAGGGGTAGCGAATTATAAACCAATTCCTTTTTAGCATCAAAAGCTACCGCATGAGCAACTTGATCTTTTATTTGAGTAATTTTTTCGGGATCAATATCTACCGCAATCACTTCATTATTTGTATTTGATAGATTGATGGCAGCTGCCATTCCAAAATTCCCAAGTCCAATTACTATTATTTTCATGCGAGCTATTTTGGTTAATTTATTAATATATTTTCTTCAGGATAACTATAATCAGCCTGGTTCACATTTTTCAAGAGCCCAATCATTAAGTTTAAAAGTCCTATTCTGCCCAAAAACATGAGCATAATAAGGATAATTTTGCTGGCGCCTGATAATGACGATGTGATCCCCATGGAAACCCCAACTGTGCTAAAGGCAGAAAAAACTTCGAATGCAATCTGAATTAGAGAAAATTCTGGATTAAATATGAGCAAAAATAATATTCCTGATCCAATACTGGCTAATGAAATAGCCATAATTGCAAATGCTCTTCGCACCGATTGTGCTGCAATTCTTCGAGTACCTATTTCAATATAAGTTTGATCTTTGGCGACAAAAAATACGTTGAGCGTTGCGATGGCAAAAGTGGTTGTTTTTATACCACCACCTGTAGAGGCTGGCGATGCACCAATCCACATTAGAAAAATCATAAATAAAATACCAGGAATGCTAAAATGGGCATAGTCTACAGTATTAAAACCTGCAGTTCTTGCAGTTACAGATGAAAATAATGAGGTTGTAATTTTTCCAAACCAAGTGGTATGTTCTATTAAGTTTGTGTGTTGTTCAGATATTAAGAAAAACCCGGTTCCTGCAACTATTAAAATTAGTGACGTGTACAGGACAATTTTAGTATTCAATAGAATAATTCTTGAAATAAATATTTTATTTTTCGACCGAAATAGGTTCGTAATAAAACGTTTTAGGTATTGTATGATGTTATATGCGATATGATAACCTAATCCTCCAAAAATAATAAGTCCCATAACCACCCATTGCAAATAATAGTTAAATCTAAGATTGATATCGTTCAACCCCATAGATTCTAATGAGAAGCCTGCGTTACAATAGGCAGATATGGCATGAAATACAGAAAAGAATATCTGGTTTGGTATTTTTTCTACTTCTGGTAATGAGGTGTAAATTAATACAGCACCTAAGAATTCAATAAATAAAGAAAATGCAACAACCTGCATTACCCTTTTCATGATACCCCCAAGTTCATCGTTATTCCCCATAATATCTTTCATATAGAGGCTTTCTCTAAAAGATGATCCTGTTTTAAAAAAATAAGCAAAAAATGAGGTAAATGTGAGCATTCCCAATCCGCCTAGCTGAAAAAGAAACATCAGTATGGTTTGGCCGAACGAGGTAAAATCTTTCGCTGTGTCAACTACGATTAAACCGGTGACCGATGTTGCGCTCGTTGCAGTAAATAGTGCGTTTATAAATGAAATTCCATGAGTAGTAGAGGCGGGTAACATCAGCAAAAAGGTACCGCCTAGAGCTATAATAGCAAAACTTCCTACAAATAGAATAGCAGGGTTAAAGTAAATGGCATATATTTTTCGAACTAAGAAAGAAACGCGAATAAAAAAGTAGATTAAAAGCCCATATTCTATAACGTACCTAACATTAAAGAAACTATCAAATAAGGAATATTCAAAATCGCTTATGATCGTAATAATCTCTACAATAACTAAGATAGAAAGGTAATATAGATTTATTTTGGGGCTAATGCTAGATACACGTTGCCTTTTGAAGAGTCTGTATTTGTAGAGGTTAAATAGAATTAAGGCTAATACTAGTGTGGGCAGTACAATTAGTTTATACTGTCTTAAATCTTGATAGTCTTTAAAACCAAAGTCGTAAATTAAAAAGATTACCAAGCCAAGATCTAAAAATAGAACGGCAAGGCTAGATAATCTAACTTTATTCCACATGTTAAACAGTATAAAATTACTGGTAGTCTTTATTGACTAGGTCAATAACAGACTCTAAGGTAGGCATTTTTGAAATATGAACTTTTGAAAAATGTTTTTTAGCTTCGGCCGCCGTAGTATCACCAATACAATACGCAACAACATCTGTTGTATTTTCTTGAAGGTAGCTTTCTATAGTAGAAGGACTGTAGAACAGTACGCCTTTTATAGATGCATCTACTTTCATTGGCGATTTTTTGGTGCTATACGCTTCAATTTCTGTAAGTTCAATTTTATGATCTGCTAAAATAGTTGGTAAATCGTCTAGACGTAAGTTGCTACAGAAATAAGTTGCTGTGGTTCCTTCTATGTTGTCTACAAGGTAATCTGCCAATTCTTTAGCGCTATTTTCAAAATGAGTTACCTTCCCGATACGTTTTTCTATTAAACGTTTGGTTTTGCGACCTACGCAATAGATATTTTCAAATTTAAGTTCGTCAGGATTAATGCTAGCTATAAGTGCTTCAACGGCATTTTTGCTAGTAATAATAACATTTTTGTGGCTTGCTTTAAGCTTTAACCTTGGAATTCTATTTAGGCTTATTTGAATAAAGTCTTCTGAGGCTACCGTGATATCAGTAGTAAAACGTTCTACTTGTTCTGTAGTTAGTTTTTTGGTAGAAAATACTTCTGGGTTTTTTGTTACCCCTGCAATTTGACTCATGAGTAGCTTTCCGCCGCGACTAAAAACACGTTCTACGCAGGCTTCTGCTAGATTCTCATGTTTGCCGAGCTTCGAAGTGAATTCAACTTCAATTCTTTTCTTACCATCTACGCTAAGTAAAACTCCTTTTAAACTTATATTGGTGTCTTTAATTATCGCTAAGGCTCCGATGGGAGCAGTACAGCCACCTTCTAAAAGGTTTAAAAATTTGCGTTCAAGAGTGGTGCAAATTTCAGTTTCTTTATGGTTCAGTTCAGCACAAGCATTTCTTGAAAATTCGTCATCTTCTAGCGCAACGACAACTACTGCGCCTTGAGCAGGAGCAGGTACCATCCATGTTAACCCAATGGTGTTTTCAAATTCTAAACCAACGCGCTCTAAACCTGCGGCGGCAAAAATAGCAGCATTCCAATCGTTATTTTCTAGTTTTTCTGCTCTTGTATGAACGTTTCCACGTAAATCTACAACCTCATGGGTTGGGTATCTATTAAGCCATTGCGCTTTTCTTCGCAAACTACCTGTTGCAATAACAGCTTCTTTTTGGCTAAGAAATTCTTCATTATTCTTAAAAGCAAGAATATCCATGTAATTGCCACGTTTTAACACGGCAGCTTGTACAATACCTTTGGGTAAAACCGTTGGTACATCTTTCATGGAATGTACGGCAATATCAATTTCGCCTTTAAGCATGGCGATATCAAGGGTTTTGGTAAATACACCGGTAATGCCTAACTCATGAAGAGGTTTGTCTAAAACCAAATCACCCATAGACTTAACAGGTACTAATACCGATTGGTATCCTTGTTCCTTTAATTGTTTTTGTACAGTTTTTGCTTGCCATAGTGCCAGTTCACTATCACGTGTTCCAATGCGGATTATCTTACTCATTTACTTTCTACTTCTAATTGAAACACTTTTTGAATTAATGCTAAACTATTATCAGCATCAATATCATCGCCTTTTAAGTGATTTGCGAATTGTTTGGTTATTTTTTGAATGATGCGTTCAGAGACAATATCTGCTTGAACGGAATTAAAATCTGATAGCTTTTTACTTTGAAAGTTGAGTTCTTCATCTTTCATTATTTTAAGCTTCTTTTTTAATGCTTTTATTACGGGTGCAAATTTTCTGGTTTCTAGCCATTGAATAAATTCATCTTTTATTTGCTCAATAATGGCTTCAGCTTCAGGAATAAATTGCTTTCTTTTTTCTAAAGTTTCATCCGTCATTTGTGAAAGATGATCTAGATGAATTAAGGTTACGTTCGGCAACTCTGTAACATCATCGGCAACATTTTTCGGGATGGATAAATCTAAAATTAATAAAGGTTTTTTAGTGTATATTAATTCCTTAGAAATTGTGGGTGTTTGTGCACCTGTAGCTACAATCAATACATCAGTATTTCTGATTTCTGTTTGTAAATCTCCGTAATCTTTTACAATTAAGTTAAATTTTCCAGCTACCTTCTCTGCCTTATCTTTAGTTCTATTGATAAGTGTTATATGAGAATTAGCCGTATGCTTAATTAAATTTTCACAAGTGTTTCTTCCAATTTTTCCTGTTCCGAATAATAAAATATTCTTGTTCGAAATTTCAGGTACATTTTTCATAATGTACTGAACAGAAGCAAAAGAAACCGAAGTTGCGCCAGAAGAAATCTCTGTTTCGTTCTTTATTTTTTTACTTGCTTGAATGACAGAATTGCACAAGCGTTCTATAAATGGATTGGCAATTTCTCGTTTTTTAGAGCGATTAAAACTTTGACGTAATTGACTAATGATTTCAAAATCGCCAAGAATCTGACTATCTAATCCTGTGCCTACTTTAAATAAATGACTAATAGCGTCATTGTTTTTATAGACATAAGCTACTTCTTGAAATTCTTCAACAGTACCTAAAGTGTTGTCGCAAAGTAATTTTATAAGTTGAAAGGGATGTTGTGCAAAACCATATAATTCGGTTCTATTACAAGTTGACGTGACCAATAAGCCATCAATACCTTGGCTCTTAGCTTCAACCAACAAACTATCTATAGATGATTCGTTTAAACTGAACTTACCGCGAATTTCAGCATCTGCCTTTTTGTAATTTAGACCTATGGTGTAAAACGAGTTGTGTTTCGAAATATGATAATCTTTCATGAATTCTTTGCAATCGTGAGCAAAAGTACTCCCATGGTTTTGATAAAAGTAACGCTAGCGGAACAAATAGTGTCGTTTCAAGATTTTTAGAACCTTTTTCGATATTTATTCTACTATTTAGCTTATTTTTATAGGGAATATAAGACTACAACAGTATTAATTTAGAAGTATTCTAAATTGATGATAAAGATAATTTATACAGGTATGGATGAAATAAATGACGCTCAAGGTTCATTTGAAGAGGTGTTGATTGATGAAGGTTTTTTTGCACTAAAAATTCAGAATGATGGTGTTGATACTCAAAAAGTTAGCAAGGAAATAGACAGTTCGTTCATTCAATTTCATTTTTGTTTAAAGGGCAGTGCTAAGTTTATTTTTAATGATGGTCGGTATGCCTTAGAAGTGCCAGAGGAGAATTCATTGCTGTTGTATAACACTCAAGTAGACCTTCCGCTTAATCTTGAACTGAGTCCTAATTCATGGATGGTTTCTGTTGTGATGACTATTCGTAAATTTCATTCCTTATTTTCCAAAGAAGCGGATTACATCCCTTTTTTGAATAAAGACAATAAGGATAAGAAGTATTATAGTCAAGAAGGTTTTAGTCCTGCAATTGCTGTTATCTTAAGTCAGATGATGAATTATAACTTGCATCCTTCTATAAAAGAACTTTATATAAAAGGGAAAGTTTACGAGCTTATCTCTTTGTATTTTAATAAGAGTACAGATGCAGATTTAGAGCAGTGTCCTTTTTTGGTTGATGAAGATAATGTGCGAAGAATTCGTAAGGCAAAGGAAATTATTATTGCTAGAATGGCAGAGCCACCTACTTTAAATGAACTTTCTGATGAAATAGGTTTACCGCTGAAAAAATTAAAAGAGGGATTTAAGCAAATTTATGGCGATTCTGTTTTTAGTTTTCTTTTTGATTACAAAATGGAATATGCACGTAAAATGTTAGAAAGCGGCCAACATAACGTAAATGAAGTAGGTCTTAAAGTGGGGTACAGTACCTCTAGTCACTTTATAGCTGCTTTTAAGAAGAAATACGGCACTACCCCCAAAAAATATTTAATGTCATTAGCAGGATAAACACAATTTTGCTCGTTTTTGGGACATTAGTTATAGTCTTATCAGGTATAAATACCGATATTTAGATCTCATTAAATACACATATTATGAAATCCGTTTTTTCAGGAATCTTATCTTTGTTTGCATTAGTACTATTAAATTCTTGTGTCACGACAAAAGCTGTCGATCAGCAAGTGGTGCTAAATCATCCAGAGCCCTTAAAAATTTCAACATCTAAATTAGTGATTTTGAATCCTAAAGTTTTGGTTTTTACTAAAACAGCAGGGTATAGGCATGGTTCTATTGAAAAAGGAGTGGAAACAATTAGAGAACTTGGTTCAGAGAATAATTTTGAAGTTGTTGAAACGAGTGATTCATTACAATTTAATGCTGCAAATCTTAAAAAATACCAATTGGTTATATTTTTAAGTACTACTGGCGATGTTTTAGGAGATGAACAACAGGTCGCTTTTGAGAATTATATTAAGAGTGGCGGAAGTTACTTGGGTATCCATGCCGCTACCGATACGGAATATGAATGGCCTTGGTATGGAGAATTAGTAGGAGCCTATTTTTTAAACCATCCAAAACAGCAACAAGCAACTTTAGATATTATCAATGGAAATCACGCAGCTACAAAACATTTAGAGAGCACTTGGAGCCATTTTGATGAGTGGTACAATTTCAAAAATATTAATCCCGATATGAATGTATTGCTTAAGCTAGATGAAACGAGTTATGAAGGTGGTAAAAATGGAGATAATCATCCTATTGCCTGGTTTCATGAATTTGATGGCGGTAGAGCTTTTTATACCGGTTTAGGTCACGCCGATGCTGCTTTTGATGATGCTAATTTTAGACAACACGTATTGGGTGGAATAGAATGGTGCTTAAAGCGATAAGGCTTTAAGTATTTACTACAATGTATAAATTCGGTATACTGGTTTTTTAATTGGTATGCCGAATTTTATTTTTCAGGAAGATTTATAATTGTGTTTTGGGTTAAATAATTAAAAAGAGCAAACAGTTATTCGTTTAAATGAGATTAATAATGTGCCAGGTTGCTTTATTTTAATTGACCCGAACAACCATAATCCCAGTATTGTTTTTAATCCCTTTTAAATAATCTGCTAAAGGCTTTTCAGATACTTTAACCGCTCCAGAAGTAGAAGCGTGTAATAAGTGAATGCGACCATCTTTTTCTCTGGTGGCAATACCCGTATGTGTTATATCTAATCCTTTGATGGAAGTAGTAAGCGCTATAATATCTCCGGATTGTATTAAATGCTCATTAGCCGCAATAGTGTTCTTTTCTAAAATGCAAAACTCCTGATTGTTTAAATACTGTTCAGAAGCTTGTATCTCTTTTAGGTTTGCATCGTTATCTTTTAAATAAGGATACAAATCTCGATGTGTGCTCATGAAATTAATCTCCTTTTGTATAGGAGTTCCGCCAATTTCAGCAGTTATATCCGTTACCAATCCCTTAAACTGATTGTTTGCTATCCATTCTGTAAAGTAATGTAAACGTGAGGAGTAACCGTTTAGTGATCCATTTTTATACCGAATGGTCTCAAGGGCTTTGGTGAAGGCGTCAAAACTTGTGCTATCACTTCTCTTTAAGAGCGAAAAGGTTAAAACATTTTCAACAAAGGTGGTACAATCTAAGCCTTCTAAATTCACCACTAAGGATTCTGTGGTTCCAATTTCCAATGTTTTTGAAACATACGGAGTTCCTAGAAATGTTTTCCCAATGGCCACAAGGGTATTGCCTATTTCTGATTTCTCTAGCGTTTTTATTTCCTTAATTTTGGCTTCAAATGCTTTCCTGTTCTGAGGGGAACAGGTTATTTGTTGTGCAAAACTCAGGTTTGCAAATAGTAGTGTTACAAGGTATATTAACTTCATAGTTTGTGCTGATTTATTCAAAATAATTGTTCAACATTACCGATGCAGAAGCGTATTTGTTTCTTATTGTCCTTAACAACCTCAATTGCTTTTGTTTTCCTTCTTGTTTCATACATTAAAAACAATCCACCTGTTAAAACTCCTAATAGTGTGAAAATATCTCCACTCTCTTTAACTGCTTCTAGTTTCAAATTTATCATTTTACTTAACTTGATCTAAGATAAAAGTATCATCTATATTCGTAATTAGGTATGTCTTTAGTGCTGTAGAATATTTCGCAAAATTTTCAATGGCTACGATATTCGGTTTGTCCTGAATAATTATTTCTGCTTGAGCAAGGATGTCCTTAATTTGTCTTGAAACAGGTCTCATTCCTGTAAGTTAAGATAACATGATGGCTTTTATTTGTTTTACAATATCTAAATGGCCAAGACCAAATTCTTTCCATGCCAACCCGATCTCTTTCATGTCAAAATGCTTTACAATACTACCGTAAGTCATTTTCTTACCGTCCACTTCAGGATACCCGATAATATAGATGCTATCAGCCAATTCTACAGCCAGTTCTATGTCGTGTGTAGAGTAAATGATGGTATTGTATTCATGGCTTTCTGTAATTAATTTAAATGCTTTTTTTACATCTTCAATATTGCCTACATCCAAACCAGAAAAAGGCTCGTCTAAAACCATGTAATGTCCTGATGAAAAGATCTGTTCTATAATCGCGGTCCTTTGGCGTTGTCCACCAGAAAGTTCACAAGGGTATTGATCCTTTGCTTTTTCAAGGCCCCATTCTTTTAAATACGTTAGAATTTTCTCGTTTTTAGCTTCCTTGGGCATTTCCTTCTTCCGAAGCGCAAATAACAGTGCTTCATAAACCGTTTTGTTTCTAAATAGGGTATACTTTTGGTCTACAAATCCTATATCTCCTTCGTGAACCTCTTTAGCATCGTTTTCAGCATTTTCAGTTGCTGTATCGGCTATTAATACTTTCCCTGATGTAGGCTTTACTAAGCCTGTTAAGGCTTTAAAGAAGGTAGATTTTCCTGTTCCAGATCGTCCAACTACGGCAATTACTTGGCCGGTAACTTCACCGGTTCTAATGGTGTCCTTTTCTACAAGATTAATATCCTTTATGATTGTCTTATCACCATAAGCAACACTTAGGTTTTCAACGTAGAGTAATGTATTTTCACTGCTGTAATTCATCTCTAATTATATTTTTGAATATCTGAAAAAGCTTTTTCTTAAATAGTTTAATACAAAATCAATAGAAAGGCCTAGTGCTAAGATCACAATTTGCAAGGCAATAATTCTACCATGATTCATAAACTTATCTGAGTTTTTGATTAAAAAACCTAAACCTCCAGCGGCAACCAAAATAGATTCCACCGTAACTAACATCATCCAAACAATGGCAAGGTTTTGACGTATAACATCAATAACATAATCTATTCTTCCTTTAACCACCACTTCCCATAATACTTCCCATCTATTACAGCCAAGCGATCTAGCATGGTCAAATTCTTCTTGCGGAATGCTATTTACCATACTCAATAATGACGTGGTTAAATAGGTGCTCATAAAAACTACCAAAACCCAAATTTGCATGGTTCTAGCATCACTTATCAAAATAGCCAAATAGAAGGTGATTCCTGTAAGCGGTAAATACCTTAATTTACTTAATGTTTTGGCTACCGGTTGTATTACAGGAACCGTAGACAAGTAGCTAAATGTTAATGAAATGAAGATGGCAATAATAATGGCAGAAAAACACAATAAAAGTGAATTTCCAATATGTACAACCAAACCCTCATTGTAAAGTTCTGAAAAACCTTGCAGAACTTGTTGAGGTGAAGGGAATAAATGTCTATCGCCCATACTTGAAGCAAACCAGATTCCGAAAAGCGCTACAATCCATACCAGGACAATAACAAGTTTTGTATTCTTGCTTACATTTTCAAAAGGTGTAAATATGTTTTTCATGATGATTACAAATTAGTATAAACCTAAAACCGCACCAAAATAGTATTACAAAATTGGAGCGGTTTTTTGAGTTTTAAGATTTATTTTATTTTAATAGAACAATAACTACCCTACGGTTTTTAGCTCTTCCAGAATTTGTTGAATTATTTTCAACAGGTTCATCTTCTCCCTTACCAATTACGTTTTGGAAACGAGATTGAGGAATACCTTTAGTTCTTAAAAAGTTGACAACAGCCTGTGCTCTGCGTTGCGATAGATCGTAATTTGCTTCGCTAGAACCTGTATTATCTGTATGGCCTTCTAAGCTTAACTTCGTGTCTTCTGCTTGTATCAAAAGGTTGTAAATAGTTTCTAAAGTACTTTGAGAAGACGCAGAAATATTTGCGCTACCCGTATCAAAACTAATATTCCATTCTCCAGAGGCCATTACTTCACTAGCTTCTTTCGTATAATCTGCTTTGTACGCCGTACCAGACTCAATGTCATTAATGTTTTTAATGAAATAAAGGTTTACCGCTTCATCATAAGGAACAATACGTTTTACAGATTCATTGAAACCAAACGGATTCAATTCTTTTAAATAGGTAGATACTTGGTTGTAAACTGCTTTATAACGGTTTGTTCCATCGGTAATACCGTAATATTGCATCACATCAGAATAGTTAAAAACTCTTGACCCACCCATGTTGTAATCAATACCGTTTTTACTTCCTTTCTGACCTTTAAACATGTCATACCAGTATTTAGCACTCTCTAAGTCATAAGTGTCTGCAACAGCTTCAGAAGCTCTTACTTGCCATTCATCATACTGTTTCATTTGGTTTGAAGCCGTTAAAGCCGACTTCAATATATTACTTACAATTTGAGGGTGTTGTGTAGACCATTCTTTAACAGCAATAACCGTAGTTGCCATTTGGTTGTTAAATTCTTTGGTAGAGGCAACATCTGTAAATCCACTTAAGGCATCAAATACCATCTTATCTCCAGGTGTCCATGTAGCACAACCATCAATTTTTTTGTTGATTGTTTTTCCTGTAAGTTTTCCGTTTTTAACTTCCTTTAAAGGAACCGTCCAGCCAGATTTTTGAGATTTAATAAGTTCTTCTGCAGATTTGATGTAATCATCATCCTGAGAAGGGTAGAAGTTTACAGCTTCAGGATCGTAAGTATTAGAATCTGGATTTACTTTAAGTCCGTTTGCAAAAGCATAGTTCAGTGCAGTCACCCAGTCACCATCACCTAAAACCGTAGAAATTAAAGCCCCTTTCATGCTTTTTGGATCTACTTTCCAGCTTGGTGGGCCAATTAATTTATCTTCACCGTAACTGATACCTACAGCACCAACTACCTGTACGTGATATTTATCTTTCCCAAATTTATCGTCTAAAGCTTGTTGCATGGTGCTGATGTAAAAAGGAGCACCATCTCCCATCATAATAATGGCAAAAGCACTTTTGTCTGCATCAGGGTATTCTTCACCACGGTCAAATTCTTCAACGAATTTCATTTGCATGTTACGCAATTCTGATAACCAATCTTGACGAATAATTTCAAGATTAACACCGTTTTGCTCCATCAAAGAACCTTTAGTTGTTTTAGGCCCCCCGTTCGCTACAATAATTCCTGATTGTGCATTCCATGCATACGCAGCAATACGTACCAAAGGTTTGTTTTTCACATCGCTAGAGGTACTGGTAGATGGTAATGGTAATTTCGCAGAAGTAATTACATTGTTTACTTCATTCTTATCCACATTAAGTTCGTCTAGTGTTTTTGCTTCACCAACTCGTAATCCTGGTGCAAAGTAATATACAGCACCTAGAATACCACCTAGTAATACGACTACTATTAATAATTCTGATAAGGTAGTGAGTTTCTTTGTTCGTAAAATCTTACCCATTGTTATTGTGTTTAGTTATTTAGTATTTAAAAAGTTAATCAAACATATTTCCAAAACCACCACTTTCTTGCTTGTCTTCTTGTGTTAGTTTATAGTTTGGATTTTTGTATTTTTTAGAATCAGGAACATAATCTTTCCCGGTCTTAATTTTATCAGCCAAGGTATCTAGTTGCGCATATAACTCATCACTGTCAATATCATATTTGCTGGTAAGCATATCTATATCTGATAAGTTTTCCTGCGTTCTGGCAATATCCATAGCAATAGTTTCTGTAATAACATCTAGCGCATATTCTAACTCCCAATCTTTGGTGAAATGCATAGCAGATTTAGCACCTTCTGTAGCTTCTCTTGCTGTTTTAGCAAACGCGTATTCTTTTTCTAACATCTGAATAGTAACTTCAAAATCTGATATTTTGATGTCTATGGCTGTTCCTGCCAAAGTAAGTTTACGGTCTAGTTTGCCCATTACATTAGCACGACTGCCATATTTCTGGATAAAACTTTTACTCTGCTCCAATTGATGTGTTACGCGCTGCGACTCTGATAATTTTTTGGCCAACGCACTGTGTAATTCAACATACTCATCGGTATCTTTTCCTGCAGAACCTTTTTCGCCTACTAAACGCTCCATTTCAGATTTTATCTTTTGCGCCTGTTTTTGAAGAGCTACTACCCGGTCTTGATAATCTTTGGCTTCTTTTTCAGCCTTATAAGATTCAGCTTCCATATTACTTTTTAAAGCTTTTATTTTCGCCTTAGATTCTTTAAACACCTTTCGGTTGCTAAGCATTTTTTGTTTCTGCTCTTGTAGCTCTCCAAAAGGATCGTATTTTATTAACGATTTATGAAGCGCCCTTGTAAGCCTACGCAAGCCTTTAAATATCACAGGAAGCATAAGGATAAAGAACACAACAAAGATAGCAACACCCGCTAAAGCAATGATTTGCCCTAATGCTGTGAAAAGTGGTGGTAAAATATAAACCCATGCTCCGTAACCAACAGCAGCAAACAGCGCAAGTTTAATGGCAGTATTTAAACCTTTTTCACCATTTCTCCAGTTGTTAGGGTTTAAAGAAATTTCACCCTTTTCATCATCAAAATGCTTTAAAATAGGTAAGTCTAGGATATGACTTTTTGATTCTTCAGTATTCATTTAGGGTTTTTTATAGGTTGATTTTTATTCCGTCGGCTACTGTTGTAATAATCTCTAGAATTTTGGTTTTTGCGATATCGTTCGCTACTATTTTTTGCTCTATTTCCGCCATTTCAGAGGAGGTACCATTATCAAGGGCATCTAACTGATTTTTTTTATCGCTAGCTTGCGTCTGTAATTGAAGAATTTGTTTTTCTAATTCAGACACTTCTTTGGATAAGGTTGTTCTCTGATGTGATAAATTAGATTGAAACTCTTCTTTTTTAGCATTTCCTTTAGAGTGGTATTTTTCATGCACATCATTAATTTCTTTGATGTAAAAATTTGCACCATCTAAAAGGGAGTCTTTGGTTACTTTCGGATCAACACTTTGTGCCATCGTATAAGCCATTTTGTACACATTAGGATCATTTGATCCTACGGCCTTTATCGCTTTAAAGAACTCATAAAAGTCATAACCAGGTAAATTCAAAGATTCAAACCCTGATTCATACATGTCAATAACACTGTTTAAAACAGAATTATCTATAGATGAAGAATCAACTTGACGTTGTGGAGTAGGGGTAGCTCTGGTAGTTTCTGGAAACTTAGTGGTAGAAGCTACTGGTTCACTAGGAAAATCAATTTTTTCTTCCGGTTTTGATGTAGTAGCCTTTTGCGCTCCATCGTTTACAAAAAGTGATTTCCAATTAAATTTTTCTTTTGCCATGGCAAGTTGGTTGTCTTTACTATTAAAATATGTTCTGTTTCTGTTAACAGGCTATAAAATTAGGTAATTTTACCAATTATAGCTTATTTACTACTTTTTAAATGCTAATTTCTTCTTTATTTATAGGTATTGTATACTTCAATTTTGTTACAAATTATTTAACAAATTTATTCCATGCCACTCTTAATACTACCATTATAACTGCAAACACGAGTAAAAGTTGTGTAAACCCTCCTAAGAATACAACGCCAAAATAGGATCTTTGGAGTACAAACAATAGAATAAATGATATTCCGATCATGACAATTAAGCTAGATAATCGTGTAAAGCCCGGTAATTTAGACATTTTAATTTTTCTATTTAATATTAGAAGGATTAAAATCATAGCCACAATGGGTACAAAATAGGTCACTAAACCGAGTTGTAGGATGCTTGATCCTAGAAATAATATATTGTATAGCAATAAGAATAATGCCAAAACGCCAGGAATACAGACCGAGTATACTAAAAAAGACATGATGTATTTTATAGCGCCAATGTTTTTTGCATTTACAATAAGCGTACTGAGAATGGCTAGCACTAAGGCCGCAATGAAATAGTACAATACTCCAGATTGATTGTTGTTAAACCATGAAATAATATCTTGTATGCTCATAGGTTGTTTAAATATTTTCAGAGGTATCAAAAACACTAATTTCTTTTACTGCTGCAGCTATTTCCGGAATATCCTCTTCCGTTATGGTAATTAATATTTCTTCGCTTATCGGGGTTATGTTGACAATTCTATTTGCCTGCCTTTGAATTATTTTTTCAAAAAGGTTTCGCATGGTTCTAGCGTTACCAAAACTTTTGTGCCTTTTATCATAAACACTTATAATGATTTCAGAAAGTTTGTCTTCTGCATCTGCAGTAAGTGTAAAGTCAGATTTTTTAGAAATCAATTTAAATATTTCTAATAAAGGGCCTGGCTTGTAATGATCAAAATTTAAATAGCGATTAAAACGCGATTGTAATCCAGGGTTAGATTGTATGAAAATTTCCATTTCGTCAGGATAACCTGCTACAACGACTACAAGACTATCTCTTAAATCTTCCATTCGCTTTAAAAGTACTTCTATGGCTTCAGATCCAAAATCATTAAAACCACCAGAAGTAAGTGAGTAAGCCTCATCAATAAATAGTACTCCGTCTGAGGCTGCACTAATAATTTCATCGGCCTTAAGTGCTGTCTGCCCCACATAACCAGCAACCATTCCAGATCTATCTGTTTCAACTAAATGGCCTCTTTTTAAATAGCCTAAATGTTTAAATATACGCCCTAGCATTCTGGCTACGGTAGTTTTACCAGTTCCAGGAGGTCCCATAAAAACAAAGTGAAGTGAGGTTTTGTTTGCTTTTAATCCTTTCTCTTCTCGAATTTTCTGAACCTTCAAAAAATTAATAAGGTCATTTACATTCTTCTTAATCTCTTCTAAACCTACAAGTTCATTTAATTCTTCTAACACCTTTTCCATGGTGTCATCTTCAGGAACTTCAATATAGGTTGAGTTTTCTGTACTCCTTTTGGGATTGTTTATTTTTTTAGAAATAGATTTCAGTAATTGTTCTTCTTTTTCTGCAACCACACCGTCCGCTTGTGCCATTAATAAAGCAATTCTATTCAAGAAAGAAGCAATAGCATCAAATTCGTTACTCTTTATCTTATTTAAGACTAAAGTGGAAATGTATTCTGACTTTAGTTCTTCTTTGGGTTGATAAAAAGAAGTGTCTTGAATGAGTTGAACATTGGCATCAAAATGTTTTGCTAAAGGTAATTTTGCTAATTTTTGTATATCAAAAGATTGTGCAAGATCTTTACCTTGAAGTTTTTCATAGAGAAAAATAAGGGTAAATTTTATTTTGTTGGGTATTCTTGATTTTGCGTTGTACGTTAAAGCAAAGGTATTGTACAATGTAACTACATCTCGCAATAACAAATGTTCCGCTTTGTATTGTGTTCCTGAAAAACTCTCATCGGTGATCGATTTTAAAGCGCTCTTATATTTGTGATCTGAATTTAAAGAAAGACAGATGCTCCAGGCTTTATTCCCTTCTTTTCTTAGTACATCAATAAATTCAGGCGTAATAGTATCGTGGTCTTGGTTCATTTTGTTGGTCATGAGCAATACATTGCTTTTGAGGGCTTAAAGATAAGTGTTTTTAATAATCATGGTATCCAAAGTTATTTACTTGGTTGGGTCTGTATACTTCGGCTCTTGGTCTTTCTCTTAATAAAAATTCCTCAATGACGACAGTTACCATTTCATCATCTGTATCTGTATCTTCAATTCTATATCCGCTATTTTTATAAAAAGGTTTTGTTTTTAATTCACCGGTCGCTTCATATACCGCTAGGTACATTTTAAAATTCTTATCATAGTCATCGCCATCTCTATGTTTAAAAACGTATCCTATGTATTTTTTATTACGGTAGGTGATCTCTTTTTGTACTAAAAACAATATGGAGTCATTTTCTTCCTTGAAATTCTTTCGTTCAAATAATTGTGCCTCGGCTAATAGTTTTTGTGTCTTGTACTTGGCAGGGAATAAGGGTAACTTATTAACTTCTTTTAATTTTAAGAACAGTAAATTTCGACTATTAATTTCCTTAGCCAATTCGTTGAGTTCTTCTTTGTTTAGGGCATTCGGAGTAGACGCTAATAATGCTGCTTTAGTAGTTTGAATGTCTGGATCTTTAAGTAAATCTAATTTTTTAAAAAACAATTGTACTTCTTTATCTTTAGCAAAAGGCTGTAAAAGCTGAATATAATCTTCTAGAACAGAACTTTTTTTATTTACATTTAAATTATTATAATACTGATTGGTATTTTTATTATTAGTTTTTCCTAGTTCTCTTTTTAATTGAATTTTAGCATCATTTAGCATCTGCTTTCTATATTTCTTATAGCTATTTTTCTTTATGAGGCCTTCTGCTTTTAGTTTTGCTAAAAGCGAAAAGATAGAAGATTTATACTCCTCAATTGCGCTATAGTCCAGAATTTCAGGGTATAGTTTTTTGGCTAGTGGCAAGCTATCCATATACGGTTTAAATATTTGAAAAATTTCATAGGAACTAGATACCAATGGAAGGTCTACGGACATTAAATTTAAAAGTTGTTCTGCAGATTCTGAGGTACTTTTTTTAGCAATCGCTTGCAGAATTTTAGTTTGTGATGATGAGTTATTGTAAGAATCTTGGTAGAAATCACTATAAAAGGCAATAGTTTCAGAATCGTCAATAGCTGCTAAACGCTCAATTAAATAGCTCTGTATGTTTTTCTGGTTTTCTTTAAAATCAAATTCAGTTATAATATGTTTCAGGGAATCAATGTCTTTTTTCTCAAATTGAATAAAAGGATAGCCATTTAAAACAATGCTGTCATTATTTCGGAGTGCTTTAAAAAACTGATTGGTTTTATCTGTTAGAACATTTTTTCCAATAACGGTGTCTAAGGGTTGAAAGTTGTCAAAAAATTCTTGAACAAATTTGCTGGGTTTGCGAATCGTATCGATGACTGCTTGTAGTTCATATAAAGCTCCGCCTTTGAGAATGTTTTTAATCATGATCCCTCGTGTACTAGCAGTGTCTGTAAGGGTTAATTGTAATTCGCTATATCCCTTTGGGTGATGAATAATTTTTTCATGAGTAGTGTTAAACCTTTTGTAAGCATATAATTTCTTTCTAAGAGCCCAAACGGAGTCAAGAGACGTAAACATTAAAAAATCATGAGATTTGTTTAATTGTACGGTAATAGCTTCATTATTTTTATTTTGATAAACGCTTCTCTTCGTGTAAGCATTATAAGGTTTTATTTCTTTTTTATTGTATCCGTTGCTATTCACTACAAACTTTGGTGGTTTTACAGGAGATATAGTAGTAAAAAATAACGCGGTGTCTTTTACCATGGAATATGGTTCAGGATATTTTGCCGCTTTTATTTTAAATGAATTGAAGTACGCAGTGGCTTCTTCTGTATTTGGAGTTAAGATACCTAGCAAATAATAGTCCTCTCCTTTAATCTTTGTCATTAAATGAAGCTGTTTATCACTTAAACTATCGGTTACAGCAACGGACTCTAAACTATTATTTTTAAACTCTTTGTAGGTGGGTTTAAGTTTTAAGTCTTGATAGAAACGGTGTTGTATTTGTTTTAGCTCAAAACTATCTTCTTCAATGTAATTATAATCATGCAGTGTAACTTTTTTTAAAAACCGATAGGTATTATAATTGCTATTTACGCCTTGAATAAATCTATTTCCCGTTCTACGCGTATTGGTAAATGTATAATTAGCGGGCATTTCTACCTCAAAATCATCATAGCTAGAAGATACTATTTTTAGCGTGTTTTTAAGATCTTTAAAGAGTATGCTATTAAAAATAGTATCGGAAAATTGTTTTACATAGGTACCATGCCCGCCCATTTTAAAAATAATAATTTCTAATGGGGTTACAAAGATTTGGTAGCGCTGGTGCTCTCCATTTTTTAACAGATTTTTAATGTCAATTCCTTTAAATCCATTTCTTGAGATATTCGTCTTCTCAATAATTTTTCCTGGGATATTTTCAAATAACAATTTGTCTATATCCTCTATAGAGTATACTGCATCTTCTTTTAGAAAAGAATAGGTCGGAATTCTATTTACCGTAAAGAAACTACCATTTGCCAAATCTGGTGATACATAAAAGGTATTAGAGAATTCTGCTATGGGATATAGCTTGTTTGGGAGAGAGACTGTAAAAAGCGAGTCGTCTACCGATTGGTATAAATACTTGTTTTCTTTAATTTTTTCCTCAAATACTTCTTTTAAGTGCACGCCTTTCTTACTTGATTTAGAGGTGAGTGCTTTTACGGTATATCCTTGCTTACGTAACAACGCTATAACTCCGTGTTCTCCGGGTAAATGAGCAGCGCCGATTCCGGCGAATACCTTTGAGTGTTTAATTGTAGAGTCTAGCTTCGTAGCCATATTAATGTTCCGGGTGTAAAGCATATTTTGCAAATAGTACTCAGTATACATGCCCTTATCAATAGAATCTAGAAGATTAATGTTTCGTTCTCGGTAGGCATCTTGCAACAATTGCAAAGGTTCTTGTTGTTGCATTTTCTTTTGGAGCCATTCTGCTGGTTTATCTTTGATGCTATTAAAGCTAGCACGACCAACTAGGGCGGTAGACTCTTCTATGTCTTCTAATGCAATAACGGGTTTGTTAAATTTCTTACCAGCCTGATAAATGAACATGTCTAAATACGTATCCTCTTCAAAGTTTTGTGAATTTTCATCCGATCGGTATAAAATACTGTTAATCATTTGATCTTCAAAACCTAAGTAACTAGAGATCTCTTCTTTTTTGGGGTTTTCAATTTTAAATGCACTCGTGTAGAACCCTTTGGTCATAAAGCTTTCTCCAAAAGCAAAGCCCATACTGTCCTCATTATCTAACCATGTATTTGGGTCTGATTCTAATGCAATAACATCACTGTTATTAAGGGCTTCATAAAAAACATCATCTAAACGAAACGCAATTTTTTTGCTTACGTGCATGGTACCGTAGAGGTAGGAACTTTGTTTTAGTCCATTTCCAGATATTTCCCAAAGGAGACTATTTTTTTCTTGAGCACTACTCAAAAAATAGCATAAGAAAAAAACGAAACTAAATGATAAACGCATTGGCAATCTTGGTATAAATAGGTTTGTAGGCGTTATGGTTACTATGTATAACGGTACTATTTTGATTGTATTTTTAAATCATCTAAATTTTTCACGAATACTCTAGTATGTGGTAGGCTTTCGGGGTAATTTTTCTGTAAAAATGAAATCAATTTTTCACGTACTAAAACACGTAAATCCCAAGCGGTGGGAGAATCTTTTGCGCTCATCAAGGCTCTAATTTCTACACTCTGTTCTTTGGAGTCTGTTACTTGTAAAACATTTACATCACCATCCCACAAATCTGTACTTTCTAATATTTTGGTCAATTCAGTTCTAATTTCATCAAATGGTACCGTGTAATCCGTGTATAAAAATACGGTCCCTAAAATGTCTGATGAAGTTTTGGTCCAGTTTTCAAAAGGTTTTTCAATGAAGTAGGTCGTGGGTACAATCAGGCGTCTTTTGTCCCAAATATTTACGACCACATAGGTGAGTGTAATTTCTTCTATTCGTCCCCATTCTCCTTCAACAATAACAACATCATCAATTTTAATGGGTTGGGCAATGGCAATTTGAATTCCAGCTAAAATACTACCCAGCATTTTTTGGGCAGAAAAACCAAGTATAATTCCTGCGACCCCGGCAGATGCAAAAATACTTACACCAATTTCACGAATACTATCAAAACTCATCAACGCAATACCAATAGCAAAAATGATGAGTATAAAGATTACAATACGCTCTAAAATATTAAACTGGGTATATATTTTTCGAGCTCTTAAATTGTTGGAGGCATTAACATCGTAATTTTCTATCACCTTTTGCTTAATAATTCTAATAATTGCAATTAGTAACCAGGTAATAGCACAAATGATTAAAAGAGTACTAATTTTTTGAAGCGCATAGGTAACTTCACTAATTCCTAAAGTATCATGGATGACTCTAATTCTAATTAGAATAGCGATAAAAAGGATAAATATGGGCTTTGTTAGTCTTGAAATACTTTTTTTATCTATTAAATATTTAGGGTTTTTCCCAAAATGCCGTAAAATTTTTACAGTAATGTATTGTAAAATAGCTAAGGCTAAAAGTGCGGCAACAATATAGACCAAGACATTTGGTTTTTGTAATAGATTTTTAAACATATTTTTTTAGGTTTAAATTACTGTAGTTGCAACATAAGAAAACAATACTTTTTCTATGTTAAATCGCTGTGAAAATTGAATTTAACTATAATATCATAAATAAACTAATTGGTGGTTTTAAAGGATTTAAAATTAGCATGTAGTATTTTTGTAGTCTGAAAAAGAAAATTTAAAGATTATGAAAGGAGTATTAATGGTTAATTTGGGTTCGCCAGAAAGTCCTACGGCTAAAGATGTTAAGCCGTATTTAGACGAATTTTTGATGGATGAAAGAGTAATTGACGTTCCAAATATTCTTAGAAATATCATTGTAAGAGGTATTATTCTTCAAACAAGACCTAAGAAATCTGCTGAAGCCTATGCTAAAATATGGTGGGATGAAGGTTCTCCATTGGTCGTTATTTCTGAAAGATTTGCTAAAAAAGTGAGCACCCAAATTCAAATGCCCGTGGCCTTAGGAATGCGTTATGGTAAAATGAGCATTAAAAAGGCAATGCAAGAGTTGAAAGACAAGGGTGTCGATGATGTTATTTTAGTGCCTCTGTATCCGCATTATGCCATGTCTTCCTTTGAAACTGTTGTGGTGAAAACCATGGAAGTAAAAGATGAGTTTTTTCCAGAGATGAAAATAACCACCTTGCCTGCTTTTTATAAAAATGAAGACTATATAAAAGTCCTTTCCGAAAGCATTGCAAAACATTTAGAAGGCTTTGAGTATGATCATATCTTGTTTTCATATCATGGAATTCCTGAACGTCATATCCGAAAATCAGACCCAACAAAATTTCATTGTAAAATAGACGGAAGCTGTTGCCAGACAAATTCTGTAGCACATAACACGTGTTACCGTCATCAATGTTATGACACTACGGAGAGTGTAAAGAAATATTTAGGCTTGCCAGAAGATAAAGTAAGTGTGTCTTTTCAGTCAAGACTACCAAATGATCCCTGGTTGAAACCGTATACTGATTTTGAATTTGAGCGTTTCCCGAAAGAAGGAAAGAAGCGTTTGGCTGTGATTACACCTGCGTTTGTTTCAGATTGCTTAGAAACGCTTGAGGAAATCGCTATGGAAGGTAAAGAGCAATTCCAAGAAGCAGGAGGAGATACCTATAAGCATATTCCTTGTTTAAATGATGATGATTCATGGGTTTCTGTGATGGCAGAATGGTTAAACAACTGGGAAAAAACTGAAAAACTGCCTGTATAATGGCAAAAGTCTCCGCTGATCAACTCGGATCTGAATCTATAGGTAAATTACTTGTAAAACAAGCTGTACCTGCATCCATTGGTATCTTAGTGATGTCTCTTAATGTATTGGTAGATTCCATCTTTGTTGGGAATTGGATTGGTTCTATTGCTATTGCGGCAATAAATGTAGTATTACCTGTTTCTTTTTTTATTGCAGCATTGGGGATGTCCGTCGGGATTGGCGGGTCTAGTATTATCTCCCGTGCCTTAGGGGCAAATAACAGAGAAAAAGCATTAAAAACATTCGGAAATCAAATAGCGCTGACCCTTTTAATAACCATCATTATGGTTATTTTAGGGTTAACGTATGTTGATTCTATTATCCCGGCATTTGGGGGAAAGGGTAGAATATTTGATCCCGCAAAAGTCTACTACACCATTGTTTTATACGGAGTGCCTTTTCTAGCCCTTTGTATGATGGGCAATACCGTTATTAGGGCAGAAGGGAAGCCAAAATTTGCGATGATTGCGATGATTATTCCTTCTATTGGAAATCTTGTGATGGATTATATCTTCATCTATATTTTTGATTGGGGAATGGCTGGAGCCGCATGGGCAACTACTATTGGGTACGTGTTATGTTTTTCATATGTGCTCTATTTCTTCATCTCGAAAAACTCAGAACTTAAAATCGGATGGTCGCACCTAAAATTTCATCTTCCTATTTTAAAGGAAATAGGTTCTTTAGGGTTTGTAACCTTGGCAAGGCAGGCAACGACGAGTATTGTTTATTTATTGATGAATAATATACTGTTTGGTTTAGGAGGCGAAGCAATGGTCGCCGTTTACGCTATTGTAGGCAGGATGTTGATGTTTGCACTTTTTCCTGTATTTGGAGTTACTCAAGGGTTTTTGCCTATTGCGGGTTTTAATTATGGTGCAGGAAAATACCAAAGGGTACGAGAAAGTATTTCTACGGCAATAAAATATGCAGCAATCATGGCAAGCGTTGTATTTGTTGGGTTAATGATTTTTCCTGCGGAAATAGCATCTTTATTTTTGAGTTCTAAGGAAGGTATTTCTGCAAGTGAACTGGCGATGAATGCCTATGTTTTAGAACACACCCCAATGGCTATGCGTTTAGTGTTTGCGGCTACTCCAATTATTGCATTGCAGTTAATAGGTGCGGCGTATTTTCAAGCAATCGGAAAAGCAACACCAGCATTATTATTGACATTAACGAGACAAGGTTTCTTTTTTATACCGTTGATTATAATTTTACCAAACTATATGGGCGAATTAGGCGTTTGGTTGTCATTTCCTATTGCAGATGTGCTAGCGACGATTGTTACTGGATATTATTTAAGAAAGGAAATGAAGAAAGAATTAAGCTGATTTCTAGCTTAATATAATGCCTTCATAAGACTGTTTTATTAATTCCTCTCCATACTTGCGTTCTAATTTTCTAATAGCAAAATGGGCATGTGCCATGCGTTGAAAATGGTGTATAAATGCTAAGTTGATAGCACCTCCGCCAGCAGCACCCAAGATAGGAATGGCTTGTGCAACAAATTTTTCAGAAACCTGAATACTAAATCGAGATGCAATAGCACCTAATATTTGCAGAAATGGGTTAGAACTTCCTTTTAGCATACTGCCTACTAATTTTCCGGCGCCATTTGTAGCTCCTTTAACCGTAGTACTTAGTGTAATGCGGGTGGCATAATATCCAGTTTCAAGATGGTCATCATGTTTGCTTTTTCCTCCTAAGGCAAAAACTTGTAAACAGGCCAACTGGGTATCTAACTCCATTAGGTCTTCCCCTTCGCTTCGAGCGATATCCATTATGGAACGCATCATAAATTTTGTGGCAACGGCTAAATCTGCAGAAAAAGCAATGACCCCAAAAGTTCCGCCTAAAATACCAGAAGAAGTTACAACGGCCTTATAGGTATTGTTTAATGGAGAAGAAATTACCTTGTTTGTTTTCATGGAAAGCAAATTGGTTTTCACCACTTTTTGTAATGCACTGTAGCTAGCTTCTTGCAACCATTTTTGTTGCTTTTGTGGGAGTAGCTCTACTTTATTCTGAATGATATTCCCAACACTGTTTAAACCTTTCATCGCCCAGCCAATTTCTTCCATTTGCTGTTTCGCATGGGTTAGAATTTTTAAATCGCTTTCGGCTAATTTAGTACTTGAGGTGAGTTTAGACATGAATTCAGGAATTTGTTTAATCTATAGTATGAGTAGTGAAAAGTACTCAATTGTTACATCTTTTTTAGAAAGTTCATGCTATAAAGGAAATTATATTTTCATAAACGTTCAAAACTCCTTAATTTACAAACGACTAATTTTAATAACTTACTATGACCACCAACTACCTCAAAAATGGCATGATTATGCTATTGCTTTGTGTGTTGCCGCTAACAGCAATTGCGCAAAAAAGAAAAAAATCTAAACAAACAACGACTCAAATTCCTGAAGCTTTATATTCTAGTTTGGATTATAGGCTAATAGGTCCTTTTCGCGGGGGTCGTTCTGCGGCCGTAACGGGAGTGCCCAATCAGCCAAACTTATTTTATTTTGGCGCAACGGGTGGTGGTGTTTGGAAAACTACAAATGGTGGTAGAGCATGGGAAAATATTTCTGATGGCTTTTTTGGCGGTAGCATTGGCGCTATTGAAGTTTCTAAAAGCGACCCAAATGTAATTTATGTGGGTGGTGGCGAAAAAACGCTGCGTGGGAATGTATCTTCTGGTTATGGCGTTTGGAAAACTGAAAATGCAGGTAAAACATGGACGTCCGTAGGACTTGATAAAAGTAGACACGTGCCTAGACTTCGGGTGCATCCAACAAATTCTGATATTGTTTATGCTGCCGTATTAGGAAATATTTATAAACCTACACAAGAACGTGGTATTTATAAAAGTACAGATGGGGGTAAAAATTGGAAAAAGACACTTTTCGTAAATGATCAGGCTGGTGCTGTAGATTTGGTTTTTGATCCTAATAATCCTAGAATTTTATATGCATCTACGTGGCGCGCAGAACGTACGCCCTATAGTTTAAGTAGTGGAGGTGATGGTTCTGCCTTGTGGAAAAGTACAGATAGTGGTGATACATGGTCGGAAATTTCTAAAAACGAAGGTTTCCCAAAAGATACTGTAGGGATTATTGGGGTAACTGTTTCTCCAAAAAATTCTGATCGCGTTTGGGTAATTGTAGAAAACAAAGAAAAAGGAGGCTTGTACCGCAGTGATGACGGAGGTAAAAAATGGACGCAAGTAAACGATGAGCGTAAATTGCGTCAGCGTGCTTGGTACTATACGCGTATTTATGCCGATACCGAAGATGAAGATGTGGTGTATGTACTGAATGTAAACTATCATAAGTCTAGTGATGGTGGTAAAACATTTTCAACCTTTAATGCTCCTCACGGAGATCATCATGATCTTTGGATTGCTCCAGAAAATGCTAACCGAATGATTATTGGCGATGATGGTGGTGCACAAATATCATATGATGGTGGCGAAACATGGAGTACGTATTACAACCAACCCACCGCACAATTTTACAGGGTGACTACAGATAATTCATTTCCGTATCGTATTTATGCAGCGCAGCAAGATAATTCTACCATTCGCATCAATCACAGAAGTGACGGACGCAGTATTGATGAAAATGATTGGGAAGAAACAGCTGGGGGAGAATCTGCATGGATTGCTGTAGATCCTAAAAATGATGATATCGTATATGGCGGTAGTTATGATGGTTTTCTAACACGCGTAAACCATAAAACAAAAACGGTTCGCGGAATTAACGTATGGCCAGATAATCCTATGGGAGCTGGTGCAGAAGCCATGAAATATCGTTTTCAATGGAATTTTCCAATTATTTTCAGTAAACATAATCCGAAGAAATTATATACATTTTCTAACCATGTGCATGTATCAGAAAATGAAGGGCAAAGCTGGACACTTTTAAGTGAAGATTTAACTAGAAATGATCCTACAAAACTAGGTTCTAGTGGTGGACCCATAACACAAGATAATACAAGTGTAGAATATTACTGTACCATTTTTGCAGCGAATGAGAGTCCGCTAAAAGAAGGCTTGCTTTGGGTAGGTAGTGATGATGGCTTGGTTCATGTCACCAAAGATGGTGGTGCCTCTTGGAGCAATGTAACGCCTACGAATATGCCAGAATGGGCTATGATCAATAGTATTGAGCCTTCGGCTTTTGATGCAGGAACATGCTATGTTGCTGCAACACGTTATAAATTAGGAGATTTTGAGCCTTACTTATATAAAACGACAGATTATGGTAAAACGTGGAGTAAAATTACCAATGGTATTTCTAAGGAACACTTTACTAGAGTAGTGCGTGAAGATCCTAAAAGAAAAGGGTTACTCTATGCTGGTACTGAAACAGGAATGTATATTTCTTTTGATGACGGAGCAAACTGGAATCCGTTTCAAATGAACTTGCCTATTGTACCTATTACAGATTTAGCGATCAAGGATGATAATTTAATTGTGGCCACACAGGGTAGAAGTTTATGGATGATTGATGATCTAACAGTGTTGCATCAACTCAATACTTCTGATAAAGATAAAGCGACTATTTTATTTCAGCCTAAAGACAGTTACAGAACTAAAGGACGGGCAAGTAAAAAACCGTCTAAAACAGCTGGTCAAAACCATCCTAACGGAGTGGTTACCCATTTCTATTTGAATACAGTAAATGAAAAAGACAGTATCGCCTTAACGTATTTAAGTATGAAAGGAGATACACTAGCTTCTTTTTCAAATACAGCGAAGGATAAAGACAAGAAATTAGAACTTAAAAAAGGGGGCAATACCCATGTTTGGGATACCCGTGGTAAAGGTGCTAAAAAGTTAGATGGGATGATTTTATGGTGGGCAAATTTAGAAGGAGCAAAAGCAGTTCCTGGAGCGTACCAAGTGAGTTTGTCGGTGAATGGAAAAAGTAGCACTGAAGCATTTAAAATTTTACCAGATCCTAGAGCAGAGGCTTCCGTGGTAGCTATGCAAAAGCAATTTGATTATATCACCGATATTAATACGACCATTGATAAAGCGCATACCTCTATTGAGAAAATCAGAAATATTACCAAGCAACTAGATGCTTTTTCAAAGCAATATAAAGGCAATGAACAAACGAAGGTTTTATTGGAGAAAGCAAAAGCAATGAAAGAGAAGTTTGGCGCCGTAGAGAAGGCTTTGTATCAAACACAAAATAGAAGCGGACAAGATCCTTTAAATTTCCCGATTAAATTAACAAATAAGCTCGGGCATTTAAATAGTTTGGTGGCTATTGATGATTTTCCGCCTACCGCACAAGATATTGTAGTTAAAAATGAATTGACAGCTGAAATAAATGCACAATTAAGTACTTTTGATGCGCTGATTAGTAAGGAGATTAAAGGTTTTAATGAAGAATTCAATCAGCTAAAACTTAATTACTTATTTGTAGAGGAATAATGACAGAACTATACGGGTATATAAAAGCATTGCATTTAATTTTTGTAATCACTTGGTTTGCGGGCCTTTTCTATGTTCCACGACTATTTATAAACCATATAGAAGCGGCATTAAGACCGTCTCCAGAAAAAGAGATCTTAACAAAAGAATTTAAATTAATGACCAAAAGGCTATGGTATATCATTACCTGGCCTTCGGCCATTTTAGCCATATTATTCGCGGTTTGGTTGCTAATACTATTTCCTGCTTGGTTGCAACAACCATGGATGCATGTAAAATTAGGATTTGTTGTGCTGCTAATTTTTTATCACCTTAAAAACCACCAGATATTTAAGCAATTGCAGCGCGATGAAATAAAGTATACGTCTAAATTTATGCGTATTTGGAATGAAGGTGCTACTATTATTTTATTTGCCATAGTTTTTTTAGTGGTATTAAAAAGTACTATTAGCTGGGTTTATGGCGTTGTAGGGATCATAGCTTTAGGGGTATTACTTATGTTAGGCATTAAACTTTACAAACGTATCCGCGATAAAAACCCCAATGCTTAGTAGTAAGTGTGTTTCAGTATCTTTTGGTGTGATTATTGCTACCTTTAGAATTCAGAAAATTCAAACAATAAAGCGTGTTCAATAAAGTTTCCCTCAGGTCCCGCATATTTATTTCAATGATTGTCTTGGTGCTTTTAGCATCGGTATTAATTGCTGGGGTTACCATCTATCAATATGGAGAACAATCTAAAGATTATCATGAGGACCGTTTAGAGCGTAAAGAGGAGCAGATAAAGGAAAATATACGGTATACGTTGCAACGGACTACTTACGTAGCGACAACAGAAAATTTAGACCTTATTTTTAAAGATGAAATTTATCAAATAGCCGATGTGCTTAATGTAAATTTTAATATTTATGATTTAGAAGGCGGGTTAGTAAAAAGTTCTAGACCAAAATCGAAATTTCAGAACGATTCTATTTCGATGTGTTTGACACCAGAGGTTTTAAATAACCTAAAAAATAGTGCCAATTCTAGGTATTTAGAAGAGAAATCTGCCGCTGGAGATAAATACCAAGCCTCATACACCTACATTACCGATGGTAGGTTTAAACCTATCGGAATTCTAAATTTACCTTATTTTGAAGACAATTCATTTAACGATCATGAGCTAAAAGAGTTTTTACTGCGCTTAGGTGGTGTTTATCTTTTTATGTTGCTCATTGCTATTCTCTTATCCTATATTATTTCAAAATATATTACGAGGTCATTGCAAACAGTTTCTGATAAAATGAATACCACTTTTTTAACCAAACGGAATGAAAAAATTAGTGTGGGTAATCCTTCTGAAGAAGTAGGAAAGTTGATTAATGCCTATAATGCCATGATTGATGAACTGGAAATAAGCGCTGTAAAATTGGCAAAGAGTGAACGGGAACAAGCATGGCGAGAAATGGCAAAACAGGTAGCGCATGAAATTAAAAATCCGCTTACGCCCATGCGATTAACCGTACAGAGTTTTGAACGAAAGTTTGATCCTGCAGATCCTGAGGTTAAAAATAAATTAAAAGAATATTCAAAAACATTAATTCAGCAAATAGATACCATGAGTAATATTGCGGGTGCATTTTCTAATTTTGCCGAAATGCCTGCACAGCAAAATGAAACCCTTAATGTGGTTAAAATTGTAAAATTAGGATTAGATATTTTCAATGAAAGCTACATTCATTTTATTGCCGATGAAGAAGAAATTATTGCCAAATTAGATCGTACACAGCTAATTAGAGTGCTTACCAACTTGGTAAAAAATGCCATTCAGGCCGTACCGGAAGTGGAATCTCCAAGAATATTGGTAACCGTTTCATCGGAAGATAATTTTGTAAAAATTTCAGTTGCAGATAATGGAATTGGGATAAAAGATGAGTTTAAAGAAAAAATATTTGAACCAAAATTCACGACTAAATCTAGCGGAATGGGTCTTGGTTTAGGGATGGTTAAAACAATTGTTGAAACCTATAATGGGTCTATTGATCTTACCTCGCAACCGGGAAAAGGAACTGTTTTTACAGTGAAGTTTCCTAGGATAGTGTAATTTATATATAACTTCTTTTATCCGCTACAAAATATAGATTTATGAGCAGTTTTTGGAAAGCAGCCCCTTTAGAAAAAGTTATAAGGCATAAGATAGAGTATCATCAAGTAAAGGCAGAAAAGGTAAGACCAGGAAAAAGATTAAATATACAAGAAGCTAATGACTTATTTTTTGTTACAAATGAATCCATAAGCTTAACCTATTTTTGGACAAGCATATTTTTGGCGTCATTATTATTAGTTTTTTTTTTAATTATTCTTTTTACGCAAGATAATGTAGAATTAGAGGTATTTATTTTACCAATTTTCCCCTTTTTGATTGCACTTATTTTTCTAATGATTCATATAATGGCACCAGTTAAAGAAATAGTGTTAGATCGTTTAAATGGTAAAATCACCTATCCAAAAACTTTTATTGATAAAGAACATAGAACTATTGAGTTTGATTCTTTACATGTATATAGAACCTTAACTACCTCTGGTGATTTTGCTATAACAGGTGAAAAAATATTTATTAAAGACCGTAAATACAACTATACTTGGACTTTAGAATCTAATGAATGTTTAGAATATTGGAGTTTTATGGTGTGGTATATGGATAAAAACAGACCATTACCACCAGGTAGCGCTTTTGATCCATACCGTGAAAATGATTACTTAAGGCGTAAAGAAGAAGGTTTTCCTAAGCCCTTATACCCTAGTGGTGTTAACACTCCTGAAGCTAAACCTGCTTGGCAAAAAGAACGTAAGAAAATTGGTGGGTGGTAATTATTAATTATAACAAATAACATAAGGAACCATACACAACTGAGAACAAAAAAGAATACATTTTCAACACCTACAATTCCCCCTTTGAAGGGGGTGCCCGCAGGGTGGGGGATGTTAAAGTGGAACAACAACAGTAAGCTTAAAATTAGTAATTGAGATCAGCAGCGCTAAGCGGGCTAAGGGCATTTTAAATCGTCATTAAATGAAAATAAAAAAAAGATATGGTAAATATGGTGGGTATTTACCCCATTGTGTGGACAGAGATATTATTAGACGTATTAAAAAAGAAGAGGCAAATAATCCTGAATATTATATTCGAGTAGATGATAAGTTTTTCATATTAAATGAGGCACTCATAACTGATAGCTATAAACATATAGGATTTTTTATATATGGATTATTGTTATTTATTACTATTTTAAGGCTAGGTGCTGGTAAAGAAATAAATTTCTTTTTATCTTTTATTTTCTTTTTAATAGGCAGTTTATCAATTTTTTATTATCATAATCACCCAAAAAAAGAATTAATTTTAGATAGAATGAATGGGATGATCACGTTCCCAAATTATTTTTATTTCAAACCTTTCACCATGCCTTTTGAAGATTGCTTAGTAGCATGGTCCGTTAAAAATTCAGGGGTATCTCCTACAGCACCAAGATTATCATTATTACATCCTAATGGTTTTACAAGTACAGACGTTATGGGAGCAGATATTTTGGAAGATTGGTGTTTTATGAATTGGTATATGGATAAAAATAGGCCCTTACCTCCAGGTACTGCTTTTGATGAATACAGGTTGCAAGATTTTGAACGCAGAAAAGCTGAGGGTTTTCCTAAACCTTTAATTCCAGGTACATTTCACACACCAGAACGCACTCCATCTCAGCATAGACAACGTAAAGAAATTGGTGGTTGGTAAAATTGTATTACTTTTAAATATATAGCGTAAATACTACAATAAAATGACAAAACAGAGTTGGTGGAGGGAAGCTCCATTACCCTTTAAAATACTTACCTATCCAACAGAGGATAAGGTAACGAAATGGTTTGAGCAAGAAAGCGATAATAAAAAGGAAACATTTAATCAGGAACAATTTCAACTTTTATTAGCTTCAAAAGGAGTAAGTATTGGAGCACTTTGTTTTTTTGTTTTAGGTATTTTTATGACTATAATTTTAACTCTTCTGGAACTTACAAATGAAGTTCTCAACTTTGATGAAAGTTATTTCTGGGGATGTTCAGGTTTTTTTATTTTAAGTGCTTTATTTTGGTTGTATAGCTTTGCAATACCTAATAAGATACTTACGTTAAACCGTTTTACGGGTATAATGACGTACCCTAGCTATGGTTTTTATCCGCATTTTACAACTACATTTACTAGAGCTACAGTTTACAGGGTTATTATGAGTGGTGCGGATGCTACATTAGCAGGAGCAAAACTAACAGCCCGTAACCCATATGATTCCGGAGTTGGCAGAGGTAATTACGATTTAGCAGATGGTGACCCAGAAGAGTGGTGGAGTTTTTATGTGTGGTATATGGATAAAAATAGACCCTTACCACCCGCAAAAGCTTTTGATGAATACCGCGAGCAAGATTTTGAACGCAGAAAAGCAGAAGGTTTTCCTAAACCTTTATATCCAAGCAATATACCTACACCTGAAGCTACAAAAGAGCAACAAGCAGAACGTAAGAAAATTGGTGGATGGTAAGATTAGGTTATTTTTAAACACTTATAAAACATCATTATAAATAAAAATTATAAAAATATAATGTAGTTTATCGCTAAACGTTCTAAAAGTGTGTGAACCTAAAACAATAATAGAATGACAAAAAAGAGTTGGTGGAGGGAAGCTCCATTACCATTTACAATACTTACTTACCCTACAGATATAAATGTAACGAAATGGTTTGCAACACAAAGTGACCGTAAAGATGAGGCTTTAAATGATAAACAATTTAAAACTGCATTAGCAACAAGGGGCATAAGTATTGGTGCCCTCTATTTTTTTGTGTTAGGTATTTTTATGACTATAATTTTAACTCTTCTGGAACTTACAAATGAAGTTCTCAACTTTGATGAAAGTTATTTCTGGGGATGTTCAGGTTTTTTTATTTTAAGTGCTTTATTTTGGTTGTATAGCTTTGCAATACCTAATAAGATACTTACGTTAAACCGTTTTACGGGTATAATGACCTACCCTAGCTATGGTTTTTATCCTCATTTTACAACTACATTTACTAGAGCTACAGTTTACAGGGTTATTATGAGTGGTGCTGATGCTACATTAGCAGGAGCAAAACTAACAGCCCGTAACCCATATGATTCAGGAATTGGCAGAGGAAATTACGATTTAGCAGATGGTGACCCAGAAGAATGGTGGAGTTTTTATGTGTGGTATATGGATAAAAATAGACCCTTACCACCTGCAAAAGCTTTTGATGAATACCGCGACCAAGATTTTGAAAGACGTAAAGCTGAGGGTTTTCCTAAACCTTTATATCCAAGCAATATTCCTACTCCTGAAGCTACAAAAGAACAACAAGCAGTACGCAGGAAAATTGGTGGTTGGTAATTAGTTAGTTTAAAAATAGAAAATAATAGTATCTTCAATTACTATAGTACTAAAATAGACAAACAAACAATTATCTAAATACATTGGCAAAAGATTTAACAAGAGCTATTACACATGAAAATTATGGAAAGGCAGAAAGTGGCTTGCAAAAATATTATCATAAGGTAGAAAAGATAATTTACCATACACCAATGAAACTAACGAAAGAAGAAGTGGAAAAAGGTGGAATCTTTACTTTTTCATCGGATGAATTTATTACTTCACCTGATACTTCTAATGGCCTACCTTTTATTGTAGGGGGAGGTTCTCTTTCCAGTTTATTAGCATTGTTTTTTTTACTAAAAGAAGAATTGGGTACTCCTGGAACGGTATATGTTTGTATTGCTGTTACAGCATTAATTTTCTCTATTATTTACTATTTTACAAAGCCTCCAAAAGAAAGCATTCTAAACCGCAGAGATGGTTTAATTACCATAGAAGGAGCATTATACCAACCCAATATTACTATGCGGTTTAAGGATGTTATTTGTTGTTACAGTACTGGTGGTGAAAATGGTTTAGGAGCTTTTCGATTAGAAGTCATACGCCCCAATAATTATACTTTTGCTATGCTTAATGCAGGAGATAAAGATTGTTATCATGATGTTTCTTTTTTTACGTGGTATATGGACAAAAATAGACCCTTACCACCTGGCAGTGCTTTTGATCCTTTTAGAGAAAAAGACTTTGAACGTAGAAAAGCAGAAGGTTTTCCGAGACCACTCTATATGAGCAATGTACCAACACCCGAAGCTACTCCGGAACAACAAAAAGAAAGAGAAAGATTCTGGAAAGAAGAATTTATAGAGAAAGATGGCGTTTTAATGAGGCATTTTACCTCTAGCGGGATAGACAAATAAAGAATAAAAATGTCAATGCGATGAGTTGATATAGAAATTAAATAACATCTCTGAAATAAGTAATTATTTACCAAGTTATATTGGTTAAAGACTAAAAACAATATTAGAATGACAAAGAAAAGTTGGTGGAAAGAAGCTCCATTACCCTTTAAAATACTTACTTACCCTACAGATGAAAATGTAACGAAATGGTTTGCAATACAAAGTGAACGTAAAGATGAAGCTTTAAATGATAAACAATTTAAAACTGCATTAGCAACAAAAGGAATAAGTATTGGTGCATTTTGCTTTTTTGTTTTAGGTATTTTTGTAACTATAATTTTCACACTTCTAGCCTTATTTTCCGAAAATGTAAAATTTGATATAAATTATTTTTGGAGCTGTGCTACTTTTTTTATTTTAAGTGCTTTATTTTGGTTGTATAGCTTTGCAATACCTAATAAGATACTTACGTTAAACCGTTTTACGGGTATAATGACCTACCCTAGTTATGGTTTTTATCCTCATTTTACAACCACCTTTACCAGGGCTACAGTTTACAGGGTTATTATGAGCGGTGCTGATGCTACATTAGCAGGAGCAAAACTAACAGCTCGTAACCCATATGATTCAGGAGTTGGCAAAGGTAATTACGATTTAGCAGATAGTGACCCAGAAGAATGGTGGAGTTTTTATGTATGGTATATGGATAAAAATAGACCCTTACCACCCGCAAAAGCTTTTGATGAATACAGGTTGCAAGATTTTGAACGAAGAAAAGCAGAAGGTTTTCCTAAACCCTTATACCCAAGTAATATACCTACGCCAGAAGCTACAAAAGAACAACAAGCAGAACGCAAAAAGATTGGTGGGTGGTAATTATTAATTATAACAAATAACATAAGGAACCATACACAACTGAGAACAAAAAAGAATACATTTTCAACACCTACAATTCCCTCTTTGAAGGGGGTGCCCGCAGGGTGGGGGATGTTAAAGTGGAACAACAACAGTAAGCTTAAAATTAGTAATTGAGATCAGCAGCGCTAAGCGGGCTAAGGGCATTTTAAATCGTCATTAAATGAAAATAAAAAAAAGATATGGTAAATATGGTGGGTATTTACCCCATTGTGTGGACAGAGATATTATTAGACGTATTAAAAAAGAAGAGGCAAATAATCCTGAATATTATATTCGAGTAGATGATAAGTTTTTCATATTAAATGAGGCACTCATAACTGATAGCTATAAATATATCGGCTTTTTCATATATGGTATTTCATTACTTTACATTATAGGAAGATTCAGCATTAATAAAGAGATAAGTTTTGGATTTTCATTCTTACTTGTTTTAGCCGGCAGTTTATCAATTTTTTATTATCATAATCACCCAAAAAAAGAATTAATTTTAGATAGAATGAATGGGATGATCACGTTCCCAAATTATTTTTATTTCAAACCATTCACCATGCCTTTTGAAGATTGCTTAGTAGCATGGTCCGTTAAAAATTCAGGTGTATCTCCTACTCCGCCAAGATTGTCATTAATGCACCCTAATGGTTTTACAAGTACAGATGTCATGGGTGCAGATATTTTGGAAGATTGGTGTTTTATGAATTGGTATATGGATAAAAACAGACCTTTACCTCCAGGTACTGCTTTTGATGAATACAGGTTGCAAGATTTTGAACGCAGAAAAACTGAGGGTTTTCCTAAACCTTTAATTCCAGGTACATTTCACACACCAGAACGCACTCCATCACAGCATAGACAACGTAAAGAGATTGGTGGTTGGTAATATTGTATTACTTTTAAATATATAGCGTAAATACTACAATAAAATGACAAAAAAGAGTTGGTGGAGGGAAGCTCCATTACCCTTTAAAATACTTACCTATCCAACAGAGGATAAGGTGACGAAATGGTTTGAGCAAGAAAGCGATAATAAAAAGGAAACATTTAATCAGGAACAATTTCAACTTTTATTAGCTTCAAAAGGAGTAAGTATAGGTGCACTTTGTTTTTTTGTTTTAGGTGTTTTTGTTACTATAATTTTTACTGTAACTACTTTATTTTCAGATGTGGCAGTATTTGATATAAATTTTTTTTGGGGATGTGCTACTTTTTTTATTATTAGCGCTTTATTTTGGTTGTATAGCTTTGCAATACCTAATAAGATACTTACGTTAAACCGTTTTACGGGTATAATGACCTACCCTAGTTATGGTTTTTATCCGCATTTTACAACTACCTTTACCAGAGCTACGGTTTACAGGGTTATTATGAGTGGTGCTGACGCTACATTAGCAGGAGCAAAACTAACAGCTCGTAACCCATATGATTCAGGAGTTGGCAGAGGTAATTACGATTTAGCAGATGGTGACCCAGAAGAATGGTGGAGTTTTTATGTGTGGTATATGGATAAAAATAGACCCTTACCACCTGCAAAAGCTTTTGATGAATACCGCGAGCAAGATTTTGAACGCAGAAAAGCAGAAGGTTTTCCTAAACCCTTATATCCAAGTTATATTTCTACTCCTGAAGCTACAAAAGAACAACAAGCAGTACGCAAGAAAATTGGTGGGTGGTAGCGTAGCACATGCATGAGTAAATCCTTATGTTTTAGCACAAGGAGAGCTGCTAGTTCTCAATCCGTACTCTTTTAGGGTAGTTATAAACCCGATAGAGCAAGTAGCGGGGTTGTCGTTTTGTAATTTTATTCTTTCAGAACTAAAATAAAAAGATATGATTACAGATAATAAAAATCAACATAAGGATAGAAAGTACGGAGGTTTGGACAATACGGTCCAGCAAAATCACAGTTTAGATCAAGAGCCTCGAGATCTAGAAGCTACAAAAAATGCGAATGAAGAGATAGAGCACCCTGTTAATAATGGCGGAGTAGAAGCTTCTGCTCTTGATTTTGATCTAGAAGAACAGTGGTTAGCCGTTCGTGATGAGTATTTAGCACATTATCCAAATGTACTAGATGAAGATACCGAATATGAAAAAGGCAGTTTTAATACGATTATAGAAAACCTAGCAAAAAGAAGACAGCGTACGCCCAAAGAAATCCATACCGAAATTAGGGATTGGAATACGAAGAAGTAATTCCACCTCTTGAGTGAATCTAGTGGTGTAGTTGCGGCAGTGAAATTTTGGTAAGATGTTGGCGTTTTTTAAGCGAAGTATAGGTATAGTGAGACTAAAGTGTTTTCTGCTATACCTATATTTGTTTCTTATTTGTTATTATCATGAGTCATTTTAAAGAAACGTTGAAGAATCCGGTATGGTTTGCGCTTAGCGAAACACATGAAAAGTTTTTGGTTACGTATAACGGAGTTAAGTTTTATAATCCAGAAGTTTGTCCGTTTGGGGCTTTTACAGGTGCTGCCAACACAGCCGAAGCCTTAAATGCCTATGCGAAATCGTGTGATAGTTTTTTTCTGGTTTCTGAGTTTGGTGTTCCTTCCTATGATAGCAATCGTATTATCTTAAATCGAAAAATAGAAGGCTGCCAGATGGTACTCAATTCTTTGATTGAAACGCCAATAACTGAGACGATAGTGCGCCTTACAGACGATGATATGGAGGATATTTACAATCTAGTATGGCTTGTAATGCCTGGGTATTACCGCAAAAGAACCTTTGAAATGGGGGAATACTACGGGATATTTAAAGAAGGTAAATTAGTATCGGTCACAGGGCAGCGCATGCAAACTGATGATTTCGTAGAGGTAAGCGCAGTAGTAACGCATCCAGACTACGGACGAAGAGGGTTGGCTAAGCAATTGGTATACCATGTAACTCAGCAAATTTTAAAAAATAATAAGAAACCCATCCTACACACTACAAAAGGAAATGCGGCAATACCCTTATATGAAAGATTAGGTTATCAGTTAACTCGGGATATGAATTGGTGGCATTTTTCCCGTAAATAAAAAAAATAGCAAATACATATTTCAATTTATCTCAGATACTGCGTAATAATGTGATTCTGAGAACCTTGTTGTGGCAAAATGTTTCGGATGTAATTTTCGGAACCATTTTTTGAAACTTTAGGCTACTTTATAATAGAATATTTTCAGGGTACTTGCGTTAGATAGACTTAAAGTTCTTATGATTTTAGACGAATTATTGTTGCGAAATAAAGAATTTTAAGGTCTGAATAAGCTGAAAAAGACCTTAAAGAGAAGTAGGCATTTATAACAAACCTAAACAACTTACACATGAAAAAATTATTAGTACTATCAGCCGCATTACTTGGTATTTTCTTTACATCTTGTAGTAGCGATGATGATGATTCTGGAAACCCATTAATAGGCTCCTGGGGCTTTTTTCAAGATGAAAATGATAATGGAGAATTAGAAGAAGTGGATGATTGTTCTAAAAAATTCACATTGATTTTTAGAGAAGATATGTCTTTTGAGTTTGAAGCTTACGGAAGTATTACAGGAGATCCCGATGAATGTGAAAAGGATAGTGATAGCGATACTGGAACTTGGGCTATTCTCTCTGAAGGTTTGTTAGCTATTACATATAGCGAAGGAGATGTAGAACAGGGAATGTACAGCATTGATGGGAATACACTTACAATTATCAATGAGTATGAGTCGAATGGAGAGACGGAAACAGAAAGAAGCATCTATATCCGTAAATAATTGATCATTAATTTATATAAAAGAGCCAAGATACTTTAAACTAAAGTGTCTTGGCTTTTTTTGGTTTTATTGCGAAACCTTTAGACGAATAAAAAACAGGCTTCACAGTTTTTTATTTCCCATAATAGGTCTCTCTTTATTGGTGTAAAGTCTTAACGGGAACGCCTAAAATGTTCTTGGTTGTATAAGGATAATTTTCGTTTGTAAGCTTTCCATCCTACACACTACAAAAGGAAATGCGGCGATACCCTTGTATGAAAAATAGGATATCAGTTAACTCGCGATATGAACTGGTGGCATTTTTGCCGAAAGTAAACAAAATAGAACGTCGATTAAACGCACACTTGTAATAAAACTTAGTGGAAGGGGTCCAGACTAGGAAGTGTTTAGAAAACAGTACAGTAACCCAATTTAATTGGAGTACCATACATTCATACTCTCTAAACTATTTCTTATTACCGTATTGTTGTACAGCGTACCTCCAAAATGAAAGCCGTGCTTACTAAAAGTAATGTTTAGCCCGTAGGAAGTTGCTCTAACCAAAGCATAAATAGTTTTATAGGCTCCTTTATCACTCTTCTTTTTAATTTCTTGGAGAAGATAATACGATAAGTTTTGTCCGTTATAATCAGGATGCGTAGCAAAATCTACAATCTCAATATTCAATTCTTTTTCATGAATATGAAGGATAGTAGAAACAATGAGTTCCTCTTCCTTAAAAAGGCCATAAAATTCATGACTTTGTTCTGCTAATTCTAGAAGATAGGCTTCCTCATGGATAGGAAGTGAGTGTGCTTTAAACACTTCTTTATGTAAATTAGCTAAGGTAGCATAGTCATTTACAGTAAGCTTCCGGACCGTAAAATTAGTAGGCAAACTCATGTAACCCTCTTCAGAAGAACTTTTAGCAGCCTGCGCTATAGCTTTTACAGAAGCAATTGTTTTTAAAGCTTGTTCATCATTCTGGCGGCGTTTATCGTTTAGGTATTCCGATAAAAAGTACCCCGTTGTATTGCCATTATATAAACCTGGTATTTTTGCTTCAATATGAAAGCCATTAGATTCAAACACCCCAATGGCTTGTTCTGGAACTTTGCCAATAATTTTATCATACTTTTTTTTATGCGCTAGGTCTTTCATTTTTGGGATGAGTGCGTCCCAATTATTTTCGGTGGACTGCGTTAAGTACAAACGACTATGCGTTTTTCCATGACGTAATACGGCTCCTTCTATTTTTTCAATGGTATCGAACATTTTGGTTTATATAGTTTTAATGATGCTGTTAATTTCGAATTTGACCGTCCCCAAAGAAATAATACTTGTTGGTAACCAGTTCATTTAGCCCTAAGGGGCCTCTATGATGTAATTTATCGGTACTTATTGCTAACTCTGCACCAACACCCATTTGTCCGCCGTCCGTAAACCGTGTAGAAGCATTTTGATATACAGCAGCACAATCTACTTGCTCCATAAAAACTTGAGCTTTGCTAGGGTCCGTTGTCATAATGGTAGCAGAATGACCACCAGAATTCTTATTTATTTTAATAATCGCCTGGTCCACAGAATCGACAGCGCCAATGCAACACTTCAAAGCTAAAAATTCTTCTTTCCAGACTTCTTCATTGGGTATTGGTGTGGCATCCTTTAAAACCTTTCTTATATCGGTATCTGCAAGAATAGAAACACCATTATTTTCTAAAATAGTTTCTAAATTATTTAGCTTTTCTTGATAATTATCAATCGAGGTGCTGATCAGAATTTTATCAAGGGCATTACAAGCAGATATTTTATCGGTTTTAGCATTTAAAATAACTTGTATACTTTGTTCCCAATTTGCATTTTCATCAACAAATAAAAAGTTATTTCCTCTTCCGCTTACCAATACCGCACATTTTGCATGCTCTTTTACAAAGGCAATTAACTTTTCTCCGCCTCTTGGAACAATTAAATCAAGTTTCTCAGTAGGGTTTTTCAGGAATGCTTGAGTTTCTTCTCTATTCATTACCAATAACTGGATATAGTGTGTTGGTAAATCATTTTCTATTAAAGCTTGATGCCAAAAATCAACAAGAATCTTATTGCTATAGATGGCTTCTTTTCCTCCTTTTAATAAAATTTTATTATTCGCCTTAAAGGCAAGAACTGCAGCTTCTATAGTAACATCAGGTCGTGATTCATAAATAATCATGATGGTACCGAAAGGAGCTGTTTTATTGATAATTGTTAAACCATTATCCAATTCCTTTTTTGATATTTCTTTGTGAACGGGATCATTTTGAGATTTAACCTTGGTGACCGCCAGAATCATTTCATCAATCTTTTTATCATTCAACACCAATCGATCATACATGGCTTGATCTTCTTTAGTAAATAATTCAAGATCTTTTTCGTTAGCATTAAGTAACTCCTTTCGATTCTCATTTAAAATTTGAATCATGGAGCTTAACACGTTATTTTTAATTTCTGTTGGTATCAATTTCATACTAAACTTCTATTTCTTTTTCAAGGGCAACTCTAGTACCCACTTTTTTTCCGTCGATAATATCTATTATGGTATGGTCTTTTTTTCCGTTGGCAATAAATGTTGGGATATTATTTGCGGCAGATTGTTGTGCGTATTCTAATTTAGAGCCCATGCCACCACGCCCCTCTGCTTCTCCTTTAATATTATCTTGAATATATTTATTTAAATTTTCGTCTGGGCTAACATGATCAACAAGCGAACTATTTTCTTCGTCTGGATGACCACTATAAAGACCATCAATATCTGTTAGTATGATGAGTTTGTCTGCCTTAACCAATTGTGCGATAAGACTAGCAAGTTCATCATTATCAGAAAACATAGACATGGTTAGCGATACTGCATCATCTTCATTAGCAATAGGGATAACACCTTCCGCTAGTAAACCTTCATAACAATTTATCATGTTTTGACGGTGTACACCGGGACTAAAATCTCTTTTCGTAGGGAGTACTTGTGCGCATTTCATACCGTAATCACGAAATATATTATAATACAAACGCATCATTCTAGGCTGTCCAATAGCGGAGTATACTTGTCTTTTTTGTGTTTTATCTTTAATGTTAGATTTTCCTAAAACCTCCATTCCTGCAATTACAGAACCAGAAGAAACCAAAATAGTAATGATGCCCCTTTCATATAATTGCGCAATTTGTTTCACCAATTTCTTGAGTACAGGCCTTACAATTCGGTTATCTTTATTCGTCATCACATTAGTTCCGACTTTTATGACAATCTTTTGTTTATACATGTTGTTTTTCTTTTCCTAGTTCAACGGCGCGATCAAAAGCAGCAAAAGCGGCCTCTTTAATTAATTCTCCCACATTGTTGTCTTCCATAGAATTTAATGCGGCGCGTGTTGTACCTCCTTTACTTGCTACTTTTTCCATCCATGAATTTGGAGATAAAGTATTTTGATTGAACAGTTCTATAGCTCCTGTGAATGTTTGAGCAACCAATACCTTTGAAACATTTGGCGAAAACCCCATTTGCAATGCGGCTTCCATCATACTCTGCATAAAATAAAATACATATGCAGGACCACTACCTGAAATTCCGGTAGAAGCATCTATAAAATTCTCGTCTTTCACTAAAATAGACTTGCCGGTGGTGTCTAGTAGACTTTCTATGGCTAGTAATTCTATTCTAGAAACTTCGGGAGAAGCAACATACGAAGTAAGTCCTTTGCCAACTTGTGCAGGTAAATTAGGCATTGCACGTATAATCTTATTTAAGCCTGTTGTTTCCTTGATTGTATCAATGGTAACACCAGCCATAATAGAAATAAGTAATTGATCTGCTGTAACTAACTTATTTATTTTTCTAAATAAATCTTCTGCATGATAGGGTTTTACAGCTATAAAAATAATATCTGCTTCTGGCACACAATCTTCTAAATTTCGATAGGCATCAAAATCAGTCATTTGATCTACCTCATCTAGTTTTTCTTCAGAAGTATCAAGAACCATGATATTCTCTTTTTTTAAGAGCTTAGATTTTGACATGCCTTTTGCGTAGGTAAGGCCCATGTTTCCGGCTCCTATTACGAGTACTTTCATTTTTTATTTTTTTATGTAAATTGATTGATCCTTTAGGCTATTAAATAAAAAGCATGCAGTCTTCACAACTTTTTACCTCACCATAATAGGTTTCTCTATATTTATGTAATGTCTTGATGGGAACACCTAAAAAGTATTTCTTTATATAGGTGACTTTAGTTTGTAAGCTTCCCATTTTTATAGTGTGTCGTTGTTCCGTTTTTGTTTCTCTTTTAATGTGTATTAACTTCATAAAATTATAATGATTAGGCTTCTAGTATAACATAAAGCAAACGAATTCCTAAAATAGAACGTTAAGATTTTGTTAGTGTATTTGTAGCGGTGAAGCGGAGTTTCTTAGCCGCTTTAGTGGGGCTTCAATACGTAGGTATGCCATATAAATTAGTGTTGTTAGTAGGCTTTCAACCATGACTCACATCTATTACAGAATTGTTGCTTTAAATTTGCATCATATGCGCTATAGCAACTATCTTTAAATAGTTTTTAAAATAATGACCTATGAAATTTGATACTATACTGGTAAATCATCAAGAAAATATAGCGACGGTGACTATTAACCGCCCGAATAAATTAAACGCCTTAAATCGAGATACCATTCAGGAATTGCATGATGCATTTAAAGCCTTAAATAAAGACAAGAAGGTTAAAGTTATTATACTAACTGGAAGCGGAGAAAAAGCATTTGTGGCGGGTGCAGATATTGCAGAGTTTTCAGATTTTTCAGAAAAGGAAGGTGCTAAGCTTTCAGCAAAAGGGCAAAAATCACTATTTGATTATATCGAGAATTTGGCAACACCTGTAATTGCTGCGGTGAATGGTTTTGCTTTGGGTGGTGGATTGGAATTAGCAATGGCTTGTCATTTTAGAGTGGCTAGTGATAATGCTAAAATGGGGCTTCCAGAAGTGTCTCTTGGGGTTATTCCGGGATATGGTGGCACACAACGTTTGCCGCAATTAGTGGGTAAAGGCCGTGCGAATGAAATGATCATGACAGCAGGAATGATAGATGCTCAAAAGGCGCTCTCTTATGGTTTGGTAAATTATGTGGTAACACAGGAAGAATTAATACCACTTTGTGAGAAGTTAGCAGGTAAGATAACGAATAACTCGTCTGTTGCGATTGCTTATGCAATAAAAGCAGTAAATGCTGGTTTTAGTAGTGATACCGATGGCTTTGATAAAGAAATAAAAGCTTTTGGAGAATGTTTTGGAACCGATGATTTTAAAGAGGGAACGACTGCATTCTTAGAAAAACGAAAAGCAAATTTCGAGTAAATAGCTGTGTATCAAATAACTTAATTATATATAGTATGCCTACTAGAAATATATTTTTATTGCTTTTTTTCGCTTTCTTTAGTGTTATGAATGCTCAGGAAATGCCTGTGAAATACACCTTCGGGGAAAAGTATCATGATCGCTACAAGTATTCTAACTTACTGACTATTGCCCCCGATGGTAATGGTGGTAGTATTTTGGTGCGTTCTTATTATACAGGAATTATCTTAAAACCAAGAGGGTATTTTATAGCGCATTACAATGCCAATCTAGAACTGGTTTCTGAGTATAATTATAAGCTTAAAGATGCAAGTTATGTAGATGCATTTGTAAAAAATGGACAGGTTTATCTCTTATTTTTAGATTATAACTACGGAAAGAAATCTTACGAGTATGTAGTGCATCAAAGTTCCTATGAAAATTTTGACTTTAAGACGCAAAAAATATTAGAGATTGAATCTGACCCTGTAGAAGAACCTTTAGATCGTAATTATTATAATAGAAATTTTGGTTCTGGTTTTACGACAACAGTACTTTTTGATAAAGATAAATCGGCTTTTGCAATCAGTGCACATCACAAAAAAGGAAAAGATAACAAGCATAATATCTATGTGTTTGATACGAACCTAAAAGAGCTTATGCATTATGATTTTTCTAGTGAGATAGAAGAGAAAAATTATGCTTTTGAAAATTTGGTGATTTCAAAAGACAAGCAAGAAGTGTACTTAACTGCCAAGGCGTATTTTAAAAAGAAACGTTTTGCAGCAAATGAACGTAAGTTCCAATATGAATTATTACAGGTGACCAATGAAGGGGGTAAGATTCAGAATTTTGCAGATCCTGGAAAATTTCCTGAAGCATTAACGCCATTACTTGTTGCAGATAAGGTGGTTTGTGTAGGTTTTTATTCCAATAGGAGAGACAACCGCTATAATGGGATTGTATATTTTGATATTGATCCGGAAACCATGGAAATTAATACGAATAAATACCATGCATTTTCTGAACAGTTTATGCTAGATAAATTTGGTAGAGATGAAGATAAAGATATTAAGAACTTAGTTTTTAAAGGGGTAGAGGTAACCAAAGAGAATGATATTTTATTTAATGCAGAAGAGTATTTTGTAACCTCTAGCATACAGAGAGATCCTACAGGGTCTAGTGTAAAAATAAGTCGGTACCATTATAATGATATCGTAAGCGTAAAACTTGCAGCAGATGGCGAGATGTTATGGGCTAGAAATATTAATAAAACAGAAGTTACACAAGGAGATCCAGCGTATACTTCATATTGCTCCTATACCAAAGAGGGTGATACTTTTTTCTTTATCAGTACCGCCAGTGAAAATCCTCAATTATTGAGTGATGAACGAATTATGTTTAAGCAAGGTCTGGGGAGAAACAGAAACATTTTTCTGATCAAATTAGATACACAAGGTAAAATGAGTTATGAAAAAGTAATTGATAACCAAGAAGTCCGTTTGCCTTTAATGGTGTCTATGCCATTGATTAATGCGGCCCAAGAAAATTTAATTTTCTACGCAAAACGAGGCACAAAGAAACAATTAGTAAAGGTTAATTTCTAAGAATTGATTAGAAACTAACTTTAACATGAAACGGGATTGTGTATTGGATTTATTCCATATTTTTGGATTAAATCCAATACATTGAATTCCGAAAACTACATTAAAGGGCGAGGTGCGCAAAAGAACAACACGAACAAATTTTCAGAATTCAGCTACGAAACACGTGATGATTTTTTGGAATTTTGTCGCATTGAAGGGGAGGATGCCGACTCGAATAAAACGCAGTACCTTCCTATCTTTCCAAAAACTATTGTAAATAAGGTGACCAGTCCTGATATTGGGATGGAATATAGTATGAATCCCTATCAAGGGTGTGAGCATGGCTGTATCTATTGCTATGCGCGTAATACGCATGAATTTTGGGGCTATAGTCCAGGTCTTGATTTTGAACGTACTATTTTAATCAAAAAAGATGCGCCAAAACTTTTGGAAGCAAAACTCAAAAGTAAAAGTTGGAAAGCTCAAACTATTGTTCTTTCTGGAAATACAGATTGTTACCAACCTGCCGAAAAGCGGTTTAAACTAACAAAAGCATGTTTAGCACTGTTTTTGAAATACAAACATCCTGTTGCAATTATTACTAAAAATGCGCTGATCCTTCGTGATTTGGAGGTGTTAAAAGCATTAGCGGAAGATAATTTAATTCGCGTAAATATTTCTATAACGTCTTTGTCTGAAGAAACGCGAAGACTTTTAGAACCCAGAACAGCAACCATAAAAAAACGATTGGAGACCATTAGAATTTTAAGTGAACACGGAATTCCGGTGAATGCTATGCTTGCTCCAATTATTCCAGGAATAAATAGTCATGAAATTATGAAGCTTGCTAAAGCGGTTTCAGAAAACGGAGCAATTTCTTTTGGTTTTACGGTCGTACGATTGAATGGCGCCATTGGACAAATATTTACGGATTGGATAGAGAAAACAATGCCAGATAGCGCGGCAAAAGTGCTGCATCAAATTGAGGAATGTCATGGGGGGACTTTAAACGATAGTCGTTTTGGGATACGTAGTAAAGGGGAAGGTGTTATAGCTACTCAAATTCATGATTTAATGCGTGTAGCAAAAAGAACCTACTTTAAGAATAAAGTGAGCCAACCTTTAAATACAGAACTCCATGAGGAGTATAAAAACGGACAGTTGACATTGTTTTAAGACAAATTTAGCATTGACCTCTAGAAAGTTTTTACAGTTCCTTGCGTCTAATGTTGTAGCACTAAAATTAGATACTATGGAAATAAATATATGGTCAGATATCAGATGTCCCTTCTGTTATATCGGCAAAAGAAAGTTTGAAGCAGCTTTAGAAAGTTTCCCACATAAAGACCAGATAACGGTTCAGTGGAAAAGCTTTGAGTTAGACCCTTCTTTAGAAACAAAACCAGAAGTAGATTATACAGAATATTTTATAGAGCATAAGAATGTAGATCGTGATAGTGCATTAGCCATGTTTGCTAATGTTACGACTATGGCGAATGAGGTGGGTTTAAATTTTAATATTAAAGATGGCGTAATTGCCAATTCCTTAAACGCACATAGATTATTGCATTATGCAAAAAAGGAAGGATATGCAGATGCTACAAAAGAGGCTTTATTAAAAGCACAGTTGATAGATGCAGAGAATATAGATGATAAAGAAAATCTTATTGTTTTGGCAAAAACTATCGGAATGGATGGTGATGCGGTAAAGGAGATGCTCAATTCTGACGATTTTACGTATGAAGTGAGACAAGATGAACTAGAAGCTAGAAATCTTGGAATTAATGGTGTTCCGTTTTTTGTTTTAGATAATAAATACGGAATATCGGGAGCACAGCCTACCGAAGTTTTTGCTGAAGCATTAGATAATGCATGGAAAAAGCACACAGAAGAGAAACTTACTGTTTTACCTGTTGGTGAAACTGGTGGTTCTTGTGATGTAGAGGGAAATTGTAGTTAAGTGTTTTTTATGTTTCAATGAAAAAGGCTTGGAGTTTATTCCAAGCCTTTTTTTTTTGTCCTGTCTCGTCCTGAAATAAGTTGACATAAAATCGACTTATTCATGAAACGTACAATTATTACAGTAAACAAGCGTACCCAGCGCGATTATAATCTGGGCTTTAAATTAAGTGTTGTCCATCAGGTTGAAAAAGGCGAGATGACTTATAAGCAGGCGCAGAAGGCTTATGGTATTCAAGGTAGAAGTACTGTTTTGGTTTGGCTGAGAAAACATGGTACATTAGATTGGAGCAAACCTATACGTCGTCAAATGCCAAAATCAAAAGAAACACCTGCACAGAAAATCAAACGCTTGGAGAGAGAGCTTTCCGATGAAAAATTGAGGAATAAAATTCTCAACACTATGATCGACATCTCTGATAAACAGTATGGTACTGCTATTAGAAAAAAGCATTTGCCCATTCAATCCAGCGCATCCGACAAGAACAACGATTAAGTTTATCTCGTTGTTGTCGATTGTTTGGGATAAGTAGACAAGCTGTCTACCAAGCAGAAAAACGTATCATAAAAAGAGATCAAGAGTTAGTAAAAGTAAAGAACTTGGTCGAAGGCCTTCGTAAGGATATGCCCAGGCTCGGTACACGAAAGTTGTATTATTTGTTAAAGGATGAATTCGCAAAGCACAAATTAAAAATAGGAAGAGATGCCCTGTTTGGATATTTACGCTCAGAATCAATGCTTATAAAGCCAAGGAAGAATTACACCAAGACAACAAACTCTAACCATTGGCTTAGAAAACATCCTAATCTGATGAAAGAAATCAAAGTTTCTAGACCAGAGGAATACTTCGTCAGTGATATTACATACATTAAAAGTAGGGAGCGTACACATTATCTATCCTTGGTGACCGATGCCTATAGTAGAAAAATAATGGGGTATCATCTTAGTGACGATATGAGTGCCGAGAATGTGGTAAAGGCAGTAAAAATGGCGAACAACAATAGATTAACGAACAAAGATATAATTCATCATTCCGATAGAGGATTGCAGTATTGCTCGGCCATATACCAAAAAGAACTACAGCTAAGTAATATGACCCCATCAATGACAGATGGGTATGATTGCTACCAAAATGCATTGGCAGAACGAATGAACGGCATATTGAAAGGGGAATTCTTAATCTATAAATGTAACAGTGGTAAAGAGTTGAAAAAGCTCGTAGCAGAATCAATAAGAACGTATAATAACAAAAGACCACACTTGAGTCTAAAATATAAAACACCTAACTTTATACACAACAAAAAACCAGAGAAGCTAGCTTCTCTGGTTTAATATTAATTATTTAAAAACTGTCAACCTATTTTAGGACGACTCATCCTATTATTTTAATTCCCAACCTTTACGATACGTCCCTTTTACCCATTCATTGGCTTTTTCATAATTGGTTACGCGCATGTTTTCTCCATCCCATAGAATTTTACGTCTACCGGGATATGCAAAAGGTTCCCAATCGCCAATTTTTTTACCAGGAATTAATTCTTTGTATTGATATGCTTTAATGGCCAAGTTGCCCATGAGAACAGCTTCTGTTAAGGGTCCTGATTTAGAAAAATCTGATGAGGTTGTCGTGCCTTTGAGGCATCCGTTTACAAAATTCATAGCATGTCCAGCAGTATCTCCTTCAATCCTTGTTAAGCTTGGTTTTGGCGGATTAAACATGCTCATGGTTTCAGAAGGCAGTAAACGTGCATTTCTAGAATAGGTATCCGTTACAAGAATTCCTTTAGTGCCATAAAATATACTTCCGCCACCATTATCCCCAATGGTTTCACCAGTTTTTAATTCGTCAGGTAGGTCTGGTTTTAGCCCCCCGTCATACCAATTCAAAGCGATATCTCCATGTGCTTCCGTATTAAATTTTAGACGTACAATAGATGATGCTGGGCAAGATTGGTGGTAATCTGCCTCTACAAAATCGCCCACCCAATTTGTGGTACAACTGGCTTCTGCTTCAGTGGGGTAGCCTAGTCCTAAGGTACTAAAAGGGGTTTCCATGATATGACACCCCATATCGCCTAAAGCTCCTGTGCCAAAATCCCACCAGCCACGCCATTTAAAAGGCAAATACCCTGAGTAGAACGGTCTGTCTGCTGCAGGACCTAGCCATAAATTCCAATCCAATTCTTTTGGAATAGGATCTCCTCCTTTTGGTAGGGGAATTCCTTGGGGCCAAACGGGTCTATTGGTCCAGCAGTCTACCTTTTGTATTTTACCAATAAAACCAGAATCTATCCATTCTTTTGCTTGTCTACTGCCGTCACTAGAGGCACCTTGGTTTCCCATTTGAGTAACAATGCCATTTTCTTTAGCAACTTTCGTCATCAAACGTGCTTCATGAATATTGTGTGTTAATGGCTTTTCTACATAAGCATGCTTTTTTGCTCGCATAAAAGGTAAGGCTATTGTGGCATGGGTATGATCTGGTGTTGCGACCATGATGGCATCAATATCTTTAAGATGCTTGTCGTAAACTGTTCTAAAATCTTTATATAGTTTTGCTTTAGGATGTAGTTTTTTACTGTCTTTAACTTGACGGTAATCTACATCGGCATAGGCAATAAATTTTACTTTCTTGGTATTGGTAAGGTCATTAATTACTCCTCCGCCTCGGCCTCCTATACCGAAGCCAGCCATATAGAGGGTGTCACTAGGTGGAATATGATTTTTACCAAGAACAAAGTTGGGTACAATGGAGAATACAGCTGTGGCTGCAGCTGAATTTTTAATAAATTTTCTTCTTTGCATAATAAGTTAGTTTGAGTATGTGTATTAAAAATACACGATATTTTGCTAATTATGCACCATATGAGGTAAGTATGTAAGGGAGTTCTGGGTTAGAATTGAAATTTAGTAGCGACAGCTTATGCAGCGTTATAAGGACTGCGGATTCCATTCTTTGTAAAATTGCTCTAGATAATCAAGCATAAACTGGTGTCGTTGTTCTGCAAGAATCTTCCCATTTTTGGTATTCATTTTATCTTTTAAGAGCAATAACTTTTCGTAAAAATGATTTATGGTAGGTGCGCTAGATTTCTTATAGGCTTCTTTGGTCATTTTTAGATTGGGTATTATAGCGGGATTGTAGAGTTCCCTATTTTTAAAACCGCCATAATTAAATGCCCGCGCAATACCAATAGCTCCAAGAGCATCTAAACGATCTGCGTCTTGAATAATGTCTAATTCTTTGGATGTGAATTTTGCGACTTCTTTTTCTAAAGTCTTTTTAAAAGAGATATTATCAATGATTAAGACAACATGTTCAATAATATTTTTGTCAACATTTAAAGAATTCAAAAACTCCTGCGCCAGTTTAGGGCCAATGGTTTCGTCTCCATCATGAAACTTTGCATCGGCTATATCATGAAGTAAAGCACCAAGGCTTACTACGAGAAGGTCTATATCTTTTTCGTCTTTAGCAATTAATAATGAGTTTCTAAATACGCGTTGAATATGAAACCAGTCATGACCGCCTTCTGCGCCTTGCAAAGTTTCTTTTACAAAGGCAATTGTTTCTTCTACAATAGCAGTATTTGTCATTTAAATATGTACTCCAGTGGTTATTACTTTTTCTATTTGTGCCGTTAATGCATCAAGATCACCAGTGTTTTCTATGGGTTGATGTACATCTAAGGTAATATGACTTCCTAAACCGTTAGGGAATTTTCCGTAGCGAAGCGTTTTCCAAGAGTTGTTAATACTAATGGGGACGATTAACGCGGATGGTGCATTCTTTATCAATAGTTTTAAGCCTGTAGTTTGAAAAGGCTTAGGGTGCCCTGTTCGGCTTCTTGTTCCTTCAGGGAAAATTACAGCGCTTCTATGATGTTTTTCAATATACTGCCCTAATTTTATAATCTGACTTAGTGCCTGTTTGCTATCTTTTCTATCAATTAAAACAGAACCTCCGTGAACAAGATTGTATGAAACACTAGGGATGCCTTTTCCAAGCTCTATTTTGCTGACAAATTTCGGATGGTTTTTACGCATGTACCAAATTAATGGTGGAATGTCAAGCATACTCTGATGGTTTGCAACAATAATTAAAGGTCTATCTGTAGGAATTTTGTAAGGGTTATTAAAACTATATCTTGTTCCAATAATAAGCGAACATCGCATTAAAGATAAGTTAAGCACGCTCACCACCCTTTTTAATCCAGGGTAGCCAAATATCGTATTAGCCAACCACTGAATGGGGTGAAAAATTAAAAGCGTTAACCCAAAACAAACAAGGTATACTGCACTGAGCGGATATGCGAGAATCTTTTGCATAGTACAAAAATAAAAAACCGCTCTATATAGAACGGTTTTTAAAATAAAAATTTTATTGTTTCATTTAAAACGTACAAATGTACTAGGTTTTAAAATTAACAGAATTCGTCGTAAGCAGCCATTAAATTATCTGCAATAACTTCTGCTGGTCTACCTTCAATGTGGTGACGCTCAATCATATGAACCAATTCTCCGTTTTTAAACAAAGCCATACTTGGCGATGATGGAGGAAAAGGAATCATTAAACTTCTAGCTTTATCAACAGCGTCAAAATCTACACCAGCAAAAACAGTAACAATATGGTCCGGTTTTTTGCTATTGGTTAAACTAAATTTTGCTGCTGGTCTTGCATTTGCTGCGGCACAACCACAAACAGAATTTACAACAACTAATGTTGTTCCTTCTGCATTAACAGCTTTTTCCACTGCTTCAGCGGTATGTAATTCTTCAAACCCAGCAGATGCTAGGTCTTCTCTCATCGGTTTTACTAATTCTGCAGGATACATAGTCTTTTTTTTTAATCAATTTATATAAGTTATCAAAGATAACCAATTTGTCTTAGTTCATCTCTACTCCTTAACTTTTCATTAGAGCATTTTTTGTAATTGAAAATTATATCTTTGGCCTAAATTTTTTAAAGCATGAAATGGATTTTACTTCTCGTTATATTTTATATACTCCAAAAAGTATTTAGTAAAACAAAAAAACCAAATTTTTCACAAAACGCTAAATCGGTAAGCCCAGAAGATTTTGAACTGAATTTACTTTCGCTTTGTTCCATTGTTATTAAAGCAGATGGGAAAGTGAGCCAGAGTGAAATGGAATATGTGCAGCGTTATTTTGTGGCCACCTATGGTAAGGATAAAGCCAACGCAATATTCAGAACGTTTAATGAGGTTATAAAAAAGAGAGAAATATCTGCGCAACGTATTTGCGATTACATGAATCAACGTACAAGAGTAGAGGTGCGTTTACAACTAATTCATTTCTTATTTGCAATAGCACAAGCAGATGGGTCTGTTAGTACTGCTGAAATAAATAAAATACAGGAAATTGCAGGCTATTTAAGAATTGGTCGCAATGAATTTGAAAGCATAAAAGCGATGTTTATTAAGTCTGCTGATAATGCGTACAAAATTTTAGAGATAGAAAAATCTGCTACAGATAATGAAGTTAAAAAAGCCTATAGAACTATGGCTAAAAAGTATCATCCAGACCGTGTTATTACAGATAATGAAGCGATTAAGAAAGGCGCGGAAGAGAAGTTTAAAGAAGTCCAGATTGCTTATGAAACCATACAGAAAGAACGTGGGATTAATTAAGGTTAAACTTTTTAAAAAGGAGTATTAATGCTTTAAAATTTTACAAAAATGGTATTATTTTAAGGGCTTGTAAAAGAATTTTTTATGGAAGATTTTTGGTTTTATATAAAAATGGGATTAGATCATGTACTAGATCTTTCTGCTTATGATCACATTCTATTTTTAGCAGCTCTAGCAATCCCGTTTACCTTTAAAAGCTGGAAGAAAGTATTAATTTTGGCCTCTATTTTTACGTTTACCCATTGTTTGTCTTTGGCTTTATCTACGTTTGATGTGGTTGTGGTTGATGTGGGTTTTATTGAATTCTTAATTCCAGTAACTATATTTCTTACGGCAATTTTTAATTTAATCTATGTAAAATCAGACCTACACCATAAAAGCATTCTATTGCACGCCGTAGCAACGGCTTGCTTTGGTCTAATCCATGGATTTGGCTTTTCAAATTATTTTAAAATGCTGATGGCGGAAGAAGATGATAAGGTAACGCCCTTATTGGGCTTTGCTTTAGGGATAGAACTTTCTCAATTGGTGATTGTAATGACTGTTTTAATTTTGGCTTGGGTGCTACAAAATATGTTCAAGCTTAAACAATCATTATATATTATAATCGCATCTATAGTTGTGCTTTTAATCACAATTCCAATGTTGATGAATACTTTTCCTTTTTGATTTTCTCTTAAAATTAACCCTAAGTGGTTGTAGAGATAGCTGAAAGCAGGTATCTTAGTACTTTATTTAAATAGGCTTTGTCGCTTTTATGAAAGATAGTAAACAAAAAAAATACGATAAGGCCTACCTGAGAATGGCCAGTGAGTGGGGCAAATTATCTTTCTGTAAAAGAAAACAAGTTGGTGCTATAATTGTAAAAGATAGGATGATTATTTCCGATGGTTATAACGGTACACCAACAGGTTTTGAAAACCATTGTGAAGATGAAGAAGGCTATACAAAATGGTATGTTTTGCATGCAGAAGCTAATGCAATATCAAAAGTAGCAGCATCAACACAGTCTTGTAATGGAGCTACTTTATACATTACATTATCACCTTGTAAAGAGTGTAGTAAATTAATACATCAATCTGGCATAAAACGTGTTGTATATCAAAATGGATATAAAGACGATTCTGGACTTCAATTTTTACAAAAAGCAGGAGTAGAATTAGTTCATTTGCCTGAAATTAAAGAGAATATATCGTAGTAACAATTTGTTAAATGAAGAAGAAACAACAGTATTTATGGCCTATTATAGTAGCCGGATCACTTGCAATAGGTGTTTTTGTTGGAGGGAAACTTCATTTTAACGATTCTCCTGAAAAGCTATTTTCAACCAATTCAAAAAAAGATAAATTAAACAGATTGATCGATTATATCGATTATGAATACGTAGATGATATTAATACGGATAGTATTGTTGATGTTGCCGTAAATAATATTCTTGATAAACTAGATCCTCATTCCGTATATATTCCAAAAGAAGATATGGCAAAAGTATCTGAGAATATGAAGGGTGATTTTGTGGGAATTGGGATTAGTTTTTTTATGGAAAAAGATACAATCTCAGTGGTTAGAACTATTGAAGATGGTCCAAGCTTCAATAAGGGAATAAAGCCAGGAGATCGTATCTTAATGGCAGACAATGATACCTTGTTTGGTAAAGATATTCCGAATGATGTAATTATCGAAAAACTAAAAGGGAAAAGAGGTACAGCAGTGCAGCTTAAAATTTATCGCAAACAAGACGATAGAACGTTTTCAATTACGATTAAACGAGACAATATTCCTTTAAAAAGTGTAGAGGCGGCTTATTTGCTTACGAATGATATTGGGTATATAAAAGTGAATAGGTTTGCGGAATCTACTTTTAAAGAATTTAAAAGTGCATTGGCGAATTTACAGAAGCAAGGGGCTAAAAAATTAGTTCTTGATTTGCGTGATAATCCTGGTGGGTACTTGGGTATTGCCGAACAAATGGCAGATGAGTTTTTAGTGGATGGTAAGTTAATTTTATTTACTAAAAATAAAAAAGGTGAAATAGATAAGGCTTTTGCTACGGATAAAGGAACCTTTGAAAATAAACCAATTTACGTTCTTATCAATGAACGCTCTGCATCGGCAAGTGAAATTATCGCAGGAGCGTTGCAAGACAATGATGTGGGGACTATTGTAGGCAGACGTTCTTTTGGGAAAGGTTTGGTGCAACGTGAAATGGAATTGGGTGACGGTTCTGCTATACGCTTAACTATTTCTAGATATTATACGCCAACGGGTCGTTCTATTCAGAAAGATTATACGAAGGGTCATAAAGATTACTATCAGAAATTTACAGATCGCTATTCTAGTGGGGAATTAGTGTCTGTAGATAGCATAAAAGTGGCAGATTCTTTAAAGTTTACCACGCCTAAGGGTAAAGTAGTGTATGGTGGTGGAGGTATTATCCCAGATGTTTTTGTTCCTATAGGTGATTATGATGAAGAAACAATCTCTTCTTTAGAGAGTGTAGGTATTCTATCAAGATTTGCATTTAACCATTTAGAAGAAGATAGAACGCGCTATAAAGATTATACTGAAGATCAATTTATCAAAAACTTTAGAGTAGACGATATTCTTTTTCAGAAATTTATTGATTACATGCTTCAGTTTGGAGCACAAGGATATAGCACCTTTAATTATTCAGATTTTGAAAATAAGATAAAACTATACATTAAGGCCTCTATTGCAGAGCAAATATTTAATCCTAATGCCTATGCCATCATAAAAGGTCAAGATGATAGTATGCTCCTTAAAGTCTTAGAATTGGATAACCCTAATAAAGTGCTAAGCCAAGAGGAGTTAGACAACCTAGATTAATTGCCTTCTACCTTTTTCTGAATTTTTTTAGACATCATAAAGATAACAATCAAAACAATAGCACAGAGCGCAGCAACTATACCAATTAAGGCAATAACGCTATCTCCTTGCATTGGATTGTTAAAATCTATAACAGTTGCATTATAAATAATTAAGGCAACAGCAATAACGATTAATACAATATTCACGATTTTAGTCATATTTCAGTATTTTGAAAATTATTTAAAAAAGTTGATTAATATTCGCTGCGAATAATTTTACAGCAATAGCCAGTAAGATAACACCAAAAACTTTTCTAATGACACTCAATCCTGTTTGACCTAACAACCTTTCTATTTTTTTAGAAGATTTTAAAACAAGGTATACAAAGATGATGTTGATTATAATGGCGACGATGATGTTTTCTACGTAATATTCTGCTCGTAAAGATAAGATTGAAGTCATGGTACCCGCTCCAGCAATTAGTGGAAATGCAATTGGGACTATTGAAGCGCTTTCGGGAGCGTCATCACGATACAAGGTAATGCCTAAAATCATTTCTATAGCAAGGAAAAAGATAATAAAAGAACCTGCAACGGCAAATGAATTGACATCAATGCCAATTAAGCTCAAAATTTCATCACCAATAAAAAGGAAAGCCACCATAATAACAGCGGCAACAATAGATGCTTTTTCAGATTGAATATGACCTACTTTGTTCCGTAAGCCAACAATAATAGGGATGCTTCCTAAAATATCTATTACAGCAAATAAAACCATTGTTGCTGTAGCAATTTCTTTAAAATCGAAATGAAATTCCATAACTTGAAAATATTTGCAAATTTACGGTTTAAATCAAGTATTAGCTGTTTTAATGAAAAATAAATGTAGATAAGGGTATCTTTGAATTTTTAAATATAGATATGTTTCAAATAGGAAAAACTTTAGTCTCTGAAGAAATAATTGATAACGATTTCGTTTGTAATCTAACCGCTTGTAAAGGTGCTTGTTGTGTTGATGGTGATGCGGGAGCCCCTTTGGAAGAAAAGGAAACGGAAATACTGGTTGATATTTATCAAAAAGTAAAGCCGTTTTTAAGACCAGAGGGTATTGCGGTAATTGAAGAAGAGGGTGCTTTTGTTAAAGGTGATGATGGCGAATGGGAAACCCCCTTAGTGAATGGTAGCGAGTGTGCATATGTAGTTTTTGAAAATAATGGAACGGCAAAATGTGGTTTAGAAGAAGCTTATAATGCTGGCGTTACAAAGTGGAAAAAACCAGTATCATGTCACATGTATCCCGTACGTATTCGCGAATATTCTGAGTTCACGGCAGTAAATTATCATAAGTGGCACATTTGTGATCCTGCATGTTCTTTGGGAGAAGAATTAAAAGTACCGGTTTACAAGTTTTTAAAAGAAGCTTTGATAAGAAAATTTGGAGCGAAATGGTATGATGAACTAGAAATAGCAGCGGCGGAGTACCTTAAATAGTAGGGATAGAAACAATTACCTTGGTTCCAGTGGCTTTCTTGTTGGCATCATAAAGGTCTATAATTTGAACCTCAAAAGTATTTTGGAAATCTTTAGAAAAATTGGCTAATCGTTCTTTTGTAATGTCGATACCTATAGATTTCCTTTTTAGTACTTTATTCTCTTTAATAACTTCGGCAGCAGCACGTCCTATGCCGTTGTCTGTAATGGATATGGTGGTAAAATAGTCGTTTTCTTGCTTAATATCAATGATAATGCTTTTGTCTTCTTCTCTGGTAGATAGGCCGTGCCAAATGGCATTCTCTAAAAAAGGCTGCAATATTAGAGATGGTATTTTTATGTCGTGGGTATCAATTCCGTCTTCTATTTTTATCTGAAAATCTATTTCATTTGAAAATCTAATGTTTTCAATGTTCATATAAAGTTCAATGGTTTCTAATTCTTCGGCAAGTGAAATTTCTTTTAAGGAAGATGCTTCTAAAATTTTGCGAACTAATTTTGAAAATTTATTGAGGTAGTATACCGCATTTTTCTTTTCATTATTAATGATGTAAAGTTTAATAGAGTTTAAAGAATTAAATAAGAAATGCGGGTTCATTTGACTTCGCAACATGCTTTGTTCTAAGGTCAATAACTTTTTTTCGTTTTTAAGTTGAAATTGGCGGTATAGAATGTAAAGAATTAACGAGGAAAGGGCGAGTAAAAGAGTGCTGATAAGCAGTGTATTCTCGTTTTTTCTTAGTTTAAGGCGCACAAGCTCGTTGTCTCTTGCCAGTGCTTCAATTTGGTTGTTTTTCTTTTCGATATCATACCGAGATAAAACGTCATTCACATACCTCACATTTGTTTCATTGGTAATTTCATCTTCAATTTCTTTAGATTTTTTATAGTATTCTAAGGATTTTTTATAGTCATTTTTTTTAATGTAAAGATTAGAAAGATGGTTGTAGCCAACGGCCTGAGAACGTGGTAAATCATACTTTACAGATAAGCGAATACCTTCAACTAAATTTTCTTCAGAACTTTCATATTCTCCCAAATCCATGAGCGCCCAGCCTAAATTAATAAATACGGAAGAACTTATAAAATGATCTCCTAGTGCTATAGATTTAGATAAGGTGGTTTTAAGTATTTGTTGCGCTTTTAGCGTTTTTTTCTGTTTTATAAATACTTGTGCAATGCTATTGTTACAGATAACACGCCCCATGTCATTATCCATTTCCTCATTAAATGCAAGTGATTTTCTGTAGTAATTAAGAGCATTTTTTAAGTCGCCAAGTTCTTCATAACACTCCCCTATGTTTTGATTATTGATCGCTTGTCCTAACTTATTGTGTAATTCTTCTTCTAGTGCTAAAGATTTTTTAAAAATTTCTATAGCAACATTGTATTGTTTTAAATTTTGATAGATATTTCCTATGCCGTTTAAGGACACATTTTTACTTCGTTTTAGCCCTTCTGTAAGTTCTGGGGCAGACTCTGCAAGCGCTATAGCTTCTTGCGCGTAATCTAATGCTGTTTTTACGGCATCCATACGTCTATAAGCAACACTAAGCATATTAAGGCTATAGACCTTAAGTTCTAAATTGTCTGCTTTTTTAGCCGCTTCTAATGCTTCTTTGTGATTTTTAATCGCAATGTTAAACTTAGATATGTTTCGGTATTTTGTTCCAATTTGGTTTAGGGCGTAGGCTTGTCCGTGTAGATAATTTTTTTGCACTGCACTATTTGCAAAGTAGCGCATTAATACTGTGTCCCTTCTGTTTGGTCTTAGTACATGGTCTATTTCAGAATAGGCGGAAGGTGCTTTAAAAATTAAGCTATCTGTAGTCTTTTTAAACTTTTCAGAAATATCCTGGCTGTATGATGAAATAGGTAGGCAGGTTAAAAGAAGGACTACTACTTTAAATGTAAACCAGTAAAAATATCTTAAGGAAGTAGGTGCACTTGTTTTTGTCCCCTGCATAAAATCATGTTATATTAAATCTAAAAAGTCGGATTTCTTTTGTCGTGATACTGGTATTTTGTGATTAGATTCTAATATAATATATCCATCTGTTTTGATAAATTCTTTTATTTTATTTAAATTAATGATATACGAGTTGTGAATTCTGTAAAAACAATCACTTGGTAAGATTTCATTAACTTCTTTTAGTTTTTTAGTAAGAACAATTTTGTGGCCATCTGTTAGAAAAATAGTGCTGTAGTTTCCATCAGATTCAACATATAAAATTTGATCACTTTGTAGGAAAACCAATTTTCCGTCGGTATTAATTGTAATTTTTTTTTGAATAGAAGAAGCGTTGAAATTCAATAATATTTTTTCTAATTTTTCTGTAGTAATTGTTCTGGCATTGAATTTTTTAATTTTCTCGATGGTCTCACCTAAATCATCAGAATCTATGGGCTTTAAAAGATAGTCTATAGCTTCGTGCTTCATTGCTTTAATAGCATATTGGTTATATGCCGTTGTGATAACTACGGGAAATTCTTTGTTTTTTAATTTTTGAATAAATTGAAAGCCATCCATGGTGGGCATTTCAATGTCTAAAAAAAGACAATCTGGAGTATTCTCTTTCTTTTCTAGGTATGCTAATGCTTCAATAGGGTTCGTGAAAGACGCTACTATTTTAATTTCATCACTAAAATTCGTCAATTCCCAAGTTAAACTTTGGAGGGCTTTAATTTCATCATCTACAATTACGGCTTCGAGCATAGGATATTAAATGTAAACAAAAATACAAGTAAATATTTTTTTTTTAAAGTGCTTATGTATCAATGGTTCGTTTTTAAGTGCATTTGGGCTGAAATATATAATATGACCTGTTTTTTAATACTCAGCATTAAGGCTTTGTGGTTGTTCTATTTTATGTTAAAAAGAGATGAAAAGCTAAATATACCATTTATACAGTTTTCTTCACCATTGGTACATTACAGATTAGACCAGTGTCTAATTGTCCTAATTTAGTCCTGTTGTTTAATAAAACGAAGACCCCCTTAAGGATTTGAAAAGTATCCTTATTCGGTTCATTAAATTGAAGTATAAGATTTATAAGCGTTAAATTAAAAACAGAAATCATGCAAAAATCATTTATTCTATTTGTTGTTTTAATTATTGTTATCACTATTGCCGTACTAATAGAACGTGAAGTTAATTACGATCAAAATGAAGATTTTGTGTCATTATCAAATGTGCAATTAAAGGGAAACTAAAAGATGTCGACAATGAAAATTTCAGGACATATAATTGTTAATTATAAGTATGTGATAGGTGCACTATTTGCGATGTTACTACTTACGTCATACTTGCCCTTAGATAGCTTGGGGGCAAATACAATGAAAATAGATTCAGAGTATGTATTAAAAGCCAGTGGTCATTATACGGGTGATGTTTCCGGTGAAATGATATTTAAAACCTCTTCTAAAAAAAATAGTCTAGGTGAAAACTTTGTTACACTTACGGCAGAAGTTAAAGATGTTGAAAAAAGTATGTTTTCTTTTTTAATTTCTCAAAAATTAGAAAGTGATACCATTGATAAAGGAGTGTATAAAATTACGTATAATAATGAGGAGTCTGTGTACCGGCAAGAAGGGGCTTTGGGTTTTTTTAATATTGTAGATTCAAATGATCTTCCGTACTATGCAACTGAGGGAAAAATAATTATTTCTAAAATAAATGAGAATAATATCAAAGGTTTTGTACATTTAACCTTAGAAAATTTTCGAAATAAAAGAATTTTGATTTCCGGCAGTTTTAATGCCGATGTAAGAAAAGAGGAATAACAAACTGTCAAACCATGACGCTACCCTATTAATGCATATCAGTAGTTAGGATATGTGTTGCCGTTTTTTCGGCGCATAGGTGTTGTTTATGACGACAATTAATTAAAGAAAGCAGAGTTTTAATTCCGTTTTAGTTGGATTTTTAGGTTTCGGGGGGAACTTCCTAAATCAAACAAGTAGTTATTTGTTGTAAAATAATACCTTAGGGGTAGCTGGGTTAGACAGGATTTATTTAAAATCTTAGGATTTTAGAAATAGACCAAAGAGTATGTTTTTTAATACTTTTCGGTCTTTTTTTATGGGGTATAGACTTGTGTAATTCTTAGTGTTTTTCTAAGGAAATCTAAAGCCTGTCTAAGCGCAGCAAACATCACTTCTGAGGGTACATTTCAACAATTTGTGTTAAAAACTTTGTATCAGAAAACACGAAACATGCTTTCTTTACAACTGATTATTTGCAATCTTTGTTAACCGGTCTGGGGAGTCATTCCACTTGCGAATTTTTAATAAAATATAGAAAGAGATATATGTCAGCAATAGAGCCAATTTTGCAAGAGAATAAAGATAGATTCGTTATTTTTCCAATTCAACATAATGATTTATGGGAATGGTATAAAAAACAAGAAGCTTGTATTTGGACAGCAGAAGAAATTGACTTAAGTGAGGATGCGAATGACTGGAATAATAAGCTGAATGATGATGAGCGTTATTTTATTAAACACATTTTGGCATTCTTTGCAGCATCAGACGGAATCGTTAATGAAAATCTAGCAGAGAACTTTGTGAATGAGGTACAGTACTCAGAAGCTAAATTTTTCTACGGTTTTCAGATCATGATGGAAAATATTCATTCGGAAACATATTCTTTATTAATTGATACGTATGTTAAAGATGATAAAGAAAAAACAGTTCTTTTTCAGGCAATAGAAAACTTTCCTGCAATTAAGAAAAAAGCAGATTGGGCTTTAAAATGGATAGATTCGCCAAGTTTTGCGGAACGTCTAATCGCATTTGCAGCAGTAGAAGGTATTTTCTTTTCTGGTTCTTTTTGTTCTATTTTCTGGTTGAAGAAAAGAGGTTTAATGCCTGGGTTGACATTTTCTAATGAACTGATCTCCCGTGATGAAGGAATGCATTGTGATTTTGCGGTACATCTTCATAATAAACATATCGTAAATAAAGTTCCTAAAGAGCGTATTACAGAGATCCTTGTAGACGCTTTAAATATAGAAAGAGAATTTATCACAGAATCATTACCTGCGAGTTTAATTGGGATGAATTCTAAATTAATGACTCAGTATCTTGAGTTCGTAACAGATAGATTGTTGGTTGAATTGGAATGTGATAAAGTATACAATTCAACAAATCCATTCGATTTTATGGATATGATTGGAATGGAAGGAAAGACAAATTTCTTTGAAAAAAGAGTTTCAGAATATCAAAAAGCGGGTGTCTTGAATTCAGATAAAGAAGGAGATTCTCAAATCAGCTTCGACGCAGATTTCTAAAATTAAACTATAAATCATTATTATTTCGGGAAGGTTTTCTTATAGAAATAATAAACTATAAACACAACTTGTTGTGCTTTGAAAAAGGCATGATCAGGCCATTGTATCACTAAAAATAATTGTAGCCCATGTATGTACTAAAGCGAGACGGAAGAAAAGAACCAATGATGTTCGATAAGATTACGGCGAGAGTTCGTAAACTTTGTTACGGACTAAATGAGCTCGTAGATCCTATAAAAGTTTCTATGAGAGTGATTGAAGGGTTGTATGATGGGGTAACAACTTCTGAGTTAGATAATTTAGCGGCTGAAATTTCGGCAACAATGACAACAACGCATCCTGATTTTGCAAAATTAGCAGCAAGAATATCGGTCTCTAACCTACATAAGAACACGAAGAAATCTTTCGCAGATACCATGAAAGACCTTTATGAATATGTAAATCCTAGAAATGGTAAGGAGTCTCCTCTATTGTCTGATGAGGTTTTTAAAGTAATTACAGAAAATGCTGCGTTCTTAGATTCTACTATTATTTATAACCGAGATTTTGGCTACGACTATTTTGGTTTTAAAACATTAGAACGTTCTTATTTGTTAAAAATTAATGGTCAGATAGCAGAACGTCCTCAGCATATGCTCATGCGTGTATCTGTAGGGATCCACTTAAATGATTTAGATGCCGTTGTCGAGACTTATGAGTTAATGTCTAAAAAGTTTTTTACCCACGCTACACCAACATTGTTTAATTCCGGAACGCCTAAGCCACAAATGTCTTCTTGTTTTCTTTTAGCGATGAAAGACGATAGTATTGATGGTATTTATGATACACTAAAACAAACCGCTAAGATTTCTCAATCTGCGGGTGGTATTGGTTTATCTATTCATAATGTACGTGCTACAGGATCTTATATTGCAGGAACAAATGGTACTTCTAATGGTATTGTTCCGATGTTGCAAGTTTTTAATGATACTGCACGTTACGTAGATCAAGGTGGAGGAAAACGTAAAGGTAGTTTTGCAATTTATGTAGAGCCTTGGCATGCAGATATTTATGAGTTTTTAGATCTTAAAAAGAATCATGGTAAAGAAGAAATGCGTGCTAGAGATTTATTCTACGCCATGTGGATTCCAGATTTATTCATGAGAAGGGTAGAGGCTAATGAAGAGTGGACGCTAATGTGTCCTAATGAATGTCCAGATTTATTTAAGCATCATAGTGAGGTTTTTGAAACCATGTATTTAAAATATGAAGCTGAAGATAAAGGACGTAAAACCGTAAAAGCAAGAGACCTGTGGGAAAAAATACTAGAATCACAAATTGAAACTGGTACACCTTACATGTTGTATAAAGATGCAGCGAACCGTAAGAGTAATCAAAAGAATTTAGGGACTATTCGTTCTTCTAACTTATGTACTGAGATTATGGAGTATACTTCTCCTGATGAGGTTGCGGTATGTAATTTGGCGTCTATTGCCTTGCCAATGTTTATTAAGAATGGCGAGTTTGATCATAAAGAATTGTTTAGAGTTACCAAGCGTGTCACAAGAAATTTAAACAAGGTGATCGATAGAAATTATTACCCTGTTAAAGAAGCGGAAAATTCTAATATGCGTCATAGACCAATAGGTTTAGGGGTGCAAGGTTTAGCCGATGCTTTCATTATGTTGCGTTTGCCATTTACGAGTGATAAAGCAAAAGCACTAAACCAAGAAATTTTTGAAACATTATATTTTGCAGCAGTAACCGCTTCAATGGAAATGGCGAAAGAAGAAGGTGCTTATTCTAGCTATGAAGGATCTCCAATTTCTCAAGGAGAATTCCAATATAACTTATGGGGTATAAAAGATGAAGAATTATCTGGTCGTTGGGATTGGGATAAACTTCGAAAAGAGGTGAAGAAAAATGGCGTGCGTAATTCTTTATTAGTAGCGCCAATGCCAACGGCTTCTACCTCGCAAATTTTAGGAAATAATGAATGTTTTGAGCCTTATACCTCTAACATTTATACGAGAAGAGTACTGTCTGGTGAGTTCATTGTTGTGAATAAGCATTTGTTAGAAGATTTAGTGAATCTAGGTTTGTGGAATGAGAGTTTAAAACAAGAGTTAATGAGAGCAAATGGCTCTATTCAACATATAGATATTATTCCTCAAGATATTAAAGAATTATATAAAACAGTTTGGGAATTAAGTATGAAAGACATTATAGATATGTCTAGACAAAGAGGATACTTTATTGATCAAAGTCAGTCACTTAACTTATTTATGGAAGGTGCAAACTTTTCTAAATTAACGTCTATGCATTTTTATGCATGGAAGAGTGGTTTAAAAACAGGAATGTATTATCTAAGAACTAAATCTGCAGTAGATGCTATTAAGTTTACACTAGATAATACAAAGAAAAAAGAGGTTCCTGTGTCTGTAGCTGCGGATGCAGAAATAGTTGCTGCTACTGTTGTGGCAGAGGTTAAAACCGAGGTTAAAGCAGATGTTAAGGCCGTTGCGCAACAAGAAGTAGATATACAGCCAATGACGCCTCAAGAGATGAAAGAGATGATTGCAAGAGCTAAAGAAGGCCAGGCAGATGACGATTGTCTAATGTGTGGCTCTTAATTGCCTACCTAGGCATACTAAAAAAGCCCTTGGAAGTAATTCTAAGGGCTTTTTTTATAACTAGTGATTGTGTGTGTTTACTTTTTAAAATAAGGCTTTAATACGGCCATAGATATCAATGCAATACTATAGATCGCTAAAAGTATATAATGATTATCTATAGTCGTAGCTTATTAATGATGTTCTAATAGATATACGAGCCGGTATTCTAATTTGGATTTCAATAAATTATTAAAAATGAACACGTTGCAAAAAGCCCCATAATTTTTAGAAATCTAAAAACTATGGGGCTTATATTTATTTTACATGCTGCCTTTAAGAGATAGACCAGGCTTTACCGCCAGTTAACTCTTGTAAATCTCCACAGCCGATGTATTCACCAGGTACTGGTAAGTAAGCTAAAACTTCTTCACCCACATATTCAGATGTTTTATAGCCCCAAATAACTAAACCTCTTAGGTTATTTGCGAAAGCAAATCTAGATACCGTATCGTCTAATTCTTCAGTTTCACCATTTTTGATAGCTTCATTATAGCTGTTAATCATTTTAAAATTTTTAGCTTCATCATCTTTAGTCACCTTAAAAGCGCTAGCTAAAACAGGTTCTAAATCTTCGGCACTTAAATCTGCAACAGTTTCCTTTCCAGAATCGGCTACCGCTTTATTTAAAAATTTAGTCATGGACATTTTAAGGAAATTCTGTTCTTCAACTTCCATAATTTCGTTGGCAAACTTATCTATAAAAACATGAACGTTTACTTCAGATGCAGAAGGTGTGTCTGTCTTAGGTAGAATAATATCGACTAATTTTTGCAGCGCAGAACCTTCTTCTTTAGATAAAAAATCTGGAGTCCATTCAATAACGTTTTGATCTTTACAGCTTTGTACTAAGCTAATCAATGTCGGGGTAGCTATCACATAACCAAGTGATAATCCTAAATTCTTGAGGGCGATTCTTCTATCCATTATAAGTTTCCTTTTTTAATTTGTTCTGCGGCATGGTTTGCAGCTCTTGCAGTAAATGCCATATAGGTTAATGAAGGGTTTACACAACTAGCTGAAGTCATGAAAGCTCCATCAGTAACATAAACGTTTGGTACTGCATGTACTTGATTGTTTCCGTTTAATACCGATGTTTTTGGATCTCTACCCATACGTGCAGTTCCCATTTCATGAATTCCTAAACCTAAAGCTCCAGGGTTATCAAATGATTTAACATCACGGAATCCTGATTTTTCAAGCATTTCAACGGCTTGTTGCTTAATGTCTTCACGCATTTTCCATTCGTTTTCTTTAAACTCAGCGTCAAAAGTAATCGTTGGTAATCCCCAGCCATCCAATTTATCATAGTCTAAAGTCATTCTATTTTCCTCGTAAGGTAAAACTTCTCCAAAGCCCATGATGCCTATTGTCCAACCACCCGGTTTCAAGATACTGTTTTTTAATTCTTTACCAAAAGATAATTCAGCAATTGATTCTTCCCAATTTCCTCTGCTTGCACCTCCTTGGTATCCAAAACCTCGAATATAATCTTTACGGTCTGTGTCGCCACCTATATTTCTAAAACGTGGAATATATACCCCGTTTGGTTTGCGGCCTTTATAATATTTATCTTCAAAACCATCAAACTTTCCATTTGCACCTACGCCTAATTGGTGGTCCATAATGTTTCTGCCTAATTGGTCAGAGTCATTACCTAATCCGTTCGGGAAACGATCAGATTTAGATTGCATTAAAATTTGAGTAGAAGCCATGGATGAAGCACATAAGAAAATTACTTTTGCTTTAAATACAAATTCTTCTTTTGTTAGACGATCTATTACTTTAACTCCAATAGCTTTTTTAGTAGCATCGTCATAGATAACTTCAGATACAATAGAATCTGGTCGTAGTGTTAAGTTTCCTGTACTTTCTGCTGCAGGTAAGGTAGAAGAATTAGAGCTAAAGTAAGCTCCAAAAGGACACCCTCTTATACAACGGTTTCTAAATTGACATTTAGTTCTTCCGTCAAATTTTTTGTCTCCTGTGATGTGTGCTACACGACCAGCAGTTATTACTCTACCATCGAAATTCTCAGAAACTTTATCTCTAAGGGTTTGTTCTACGCAGTTCAAATCCATCATGGGTCCAAATTGGCCATCAGGCAATTGTTCCAAGCCTAAATTTTCACCACTAACACCTATGAAAGATTCTATTTTGTCATACCAAGGGGCAATATCCTTGTAACGAACGGGCCAATCTACTGCGATGCCATCTTTTTTATTAGCTTCAAAATCAATATCACTCCAACGATAGCTATGACGACCCCACATAATAGATCTACCACCAACGTGATAACCACGCATCCAGTCAAATCTTTTTGTTTCGTTATAAGGGTGCTCTAAATCATTTACAAACCAGAAGTTTTGTGGTGCTTTGACGGTGTAGCCTGTTCTTGCTTGCTTAAGTTGTTTGTCTTTATCTTCTTTTGTTAATTCACCATTATTTGGAAAATCCCAATCGTCCATATTAGCTGTGGGGTAATCCTTAATATGTGTTACCATTCTTCCACGTTCTAAAATTAAAGTTTTAAGACCGTTTTCGCATAGTTCTTTAGCAGCCCATCCACCACTTATTCCTGTACCTACAACAATCGCATCATACGACTCTTGTTCTTCGTTGTAAAAAAATTTGCTCATGCAGTAAAATTGTTTATTTCGTAAATTTATTAAATATAAAATTAATTTTTTACATTTAAACGCTTAGAATAAAACGATATCTTACTATAACGTTGTAGTATGGTGATAATTTAACAATTGACTATTTAAGAGATTATGAAAGATTCTATTTTCAACAAACGGGGATTACTATTTGCTTTTTTTGCGATTTTTTTATTCTTTTTTTCATGTAAGGATGAAAAGAAAAAAGAAGATAACATATTAAAGGTTGAGGATACAATTGTTGTAGCTCCTTTTTTTAAATTATCATTGGCACAATGGTCAATGCACAAGATGGTTTTTGATGATAAAGTTAGCCCGTACACCTTTGCCGAAAAAGCTAAAAGCTGGGGATTTTCTGGATTGGAATATGTAAGTGGAATGTATTATGAGGAATTAGAGAAAGAAAATTTTTCTAAAGAGGCGATGGCTGCATTTGTAGAGAAATGTAATGCAGAGAGTAAGAAACATGAAATGACTAATCTATTAATCATGATTGACGGGCAGGGTAATCTTGCTGCAGAGACTTCAGAAGAACGTAAAAAGGCTGTTGAAAATCATTATAAATGGGTAGATGCCGCAGCGGCAATGGGCTGCCATTCCATCCGTGTAAATCTATCAGGAGGTACAAGTACAGAAGAATGGATTACTAGTTCTGTAGACGGTTTAACACAATTGGCAACATATGCTAAAGATAAAAATGTTAATGTAATTGTTGAGAATCATGGTGGTTTCTCTTCAAATGCGGCAGATTTGGCACTGGTAATGAGTAAAGTAAATATGCCAAACTGTGGTACGCTTCCAGATTTTGGAAATTTTTGTATGAAGCGAAAAGATGGTTCTATATATAATGGAGAATGTGCAGAGGAATATGACATGTATAAAGGTGTAAGTGAATTAATGCCCTATGCAAAAGGAGTAAGTGCAAAATCATATAATTTTGATGCTGATGGGAATGAAACTAAAATTGATTTTTCAAAAATGATGAACATCGTAAAAGATGCGGGTTATGAAGGTTTTGTAGGGGTAGAGTATGAAGGAGATGTCTTGACGGAGGAAGAAGGGATTATTGCGACTAGAGATTTATTGCTTAAGGTGGCTAAGGAGTTATAAAAGCTAATTGTCTATGTATTTAGATAGATGAATTAGATGGGTTGGAAGAGATTCATTATCAAAAATCAAAGAACTACCTTCGATAGTATTACTTAGGCAGAGAATTTTGATACAAAAATTATAAGGATAACCTTAAAAAGGAGAACAACGGAACAAACAACCAATTTAGATATTATCAACATGGAACAAATGAATAAGCGTAAAGTTTTCTTAGCTGCCTGTATGGCATTAATTGTAACCTCTATGACTTTTGCCATTAGAGCAGGTATTTTAACGCAGTTAGGAGAAGATTTTGGAATTACCAATCAAGAGTTGGGTTGGATCAATAGTATGGCATTCCTTGGGTTTCCATTGGCAATGCTGCTTGGGGGACTTTTGTTTAATTCCTTAGGGGCTAAAAAGCTACTAATTGTTGCTTTTGTTTGCCACATACTAGGATTGGTACTTACCATATTTGCTGGTGGTTTTTGGACTTTGATTATATCAACCTTCTTTATTGGTTTTGCAAATGGTTCTGTAGAAGCGGCATGTAATCCAATGATTGCAGATATGTACACCAATAATAGAACTGCTATGTTGAATAAATTTCATGTTTGGTTTCCTGGAGGTCTTGTAATTGGGGCTTTAGTGTCTAAATTTATGACAGACGGGGGTTTAAATTGGCAGTTACAAATTGCTACGATGTTAATTCCAACAGCTATTTATGGCTTTTTGATATTTACTCAGAAATTTCCTCAAAGTGAAAATATTGAATCCAATACATCAGCTAACATTAAAGCACTAGCAAATCCATTATTCTTATTCATGATGGTATGTATGACACTAACAGCAACTTCAGAATTTATACCGCAACAATGGATAGAATCTATCTTAGGTAGTTCAGGAGCAAGCCCTATGCTTGTTCTAGCTTTAGTTACAGGTATAATGGCTTTAGGTCGCTTTTTTGCAGGGCCAATAATCCATAAGTTAAACCCAATAGGGGTGTTGCTTATGTCTGCAATAATTACCGCTACAGCAATTTATTTTATGAGTGTTGCAGATGGTGCTATGATTTATGTAGCCGCAGCATTATTTGCATTAGGAGTGTGTTATTTCTGGCCTACTATGATTGGGTTTGTATCTGAATATACTTCTAAAACTGGGGCGCTTGGAATGTCATTATTGGGTGGCGCAGGAATGTTTGCAACCTCTATATGGAATCCAATTATTGGCTCAAGATTAGATACTGAAAAAGAAAGTGCAATTGCTGTAGGATTAATAGGAGAAGTTGCTGAAGTTGCAGCAGGGAAAGCAGTATTAGGTTTTATGGTCTACTTTCCACTTGCGTTAGTGGTATTATTTGGGATTCTATTTGTTATCCGTAAAAAAATAGAAGCACAAAGAATTGCGCAATCGGCACATTAATTATAATTATATAAAATATAGAATGAAATTAAAAGTGAAGATTCAGTTGTCCTTTATGATGTTTTTAGAGTTTTTCATTTGGGGAGGGTGGTTTGTTACCTTAGGTACTTTTTTAGGCAATAACCTTAATGCAAGTGGCGCTGAAATAGGGATGGCTTTTTCTACGCAGTCATGGGGCGCTATTATCGCACCGTTTATTATAGGGCTTATTGCCGATAGGTATTTTAATGCAGAGCGAATATTAGGAGTATTACATTTAGCGGGTGCTTTTTTAATGTACCAAATGTATGGTGCCACAGATTTCTCTAGCTTCTATCCCTATATATTAGGGTATATGATTTTATATATGCCAACATTGGCATTGGTTAATTCTATATCTTTTAAACAAATGAAAGATCCTGCAAAAGAATTTTCTTTGGTTCGCGTTTTTGGGACTATAGGTTGGATACTTGCAGGCTTAATTATTAGTTTTGTATTTTTCTGGGATTCACCAGAATCGCGTGAGGTTGGAATGCTTAAAAACACCTTTTTGATGGTAGCTATTGCCTCTGTAGTATTAGGTTTGTTTAGCTTTACGCTTCCTAAAACTCCTCCAGGAGTAGCAAAAGGAGAGAAAGTTAAAATAGCAGACATATTAGGGCTTGATGCATTAAGATTGTTAAAAGACAAGAATTTTTTAATTTTCTTTATCTCTTCAATATTTATTTGTATTCCTTTAGCATTTTATTACCAAAATGCGAATCCATTTTTGTCTGAAATAGGAGTTAATAATCCAACAGGGAAGATGACAATAGGACAGGCTTCTGAGGTGTTCTTCATGCTATTATTGCCTTATTTCTTTAAAAAATTTGGATTTAAGAAGACAATTTTAGCAGGAATGGTAGCTTGGACATTGCGCTATATGCTTTTCGCTTATGGTAATGCAGGAGAATTTGCATTTATGCTAATCTTAGGTATTGGCCTTCATGGTATTTGCTATGATTTCTTTTTTGTTTCTGGTCAAATATATACCGATTCTAAGGCGGGAGAAAAATATAAAAGTGCTGCTCAAGGTCTAATAACCCTAGCAACTTATGGCATTGGTATGTTAATTGGTTTTTGGGTTGCTGGTAAAATTACGGATACTTATTTAGTTGCAGAAAATTTACATGATTGGAAAACTATTTGGACCTATCCAGCAATTTTTGCTTTGGGTGTCTTAGTTCTTTTTATGGTGTTTTTTAAAAATGAAAAAATTGAATATAAAGATTAAAATATAAAAATGGCAAAGAAAATTAGATTAGGAATTTTAGGAGGAGGAGGGGACTCTCTTATTGGAATATTACACAGAGTTGCTTCGCAGATAAATGATAATTACGAAATAGTTGGTGCAGTTTTCAATCCCAAATTCGAGGATAGTATTTCATTCGCTGAAGAAATAGATATTCCAACAAATCGAATTTATAAGGATTTTGATACTTTGGTAGAAGAAGAGATGAAACTTCCAGAAGCTATCCGTATTCAAGTGTGTTCTGTGCTAACACCAAATTTTTTGCATTTTCCAATGGCAAAGAAATTATTAGAAAACGGATTTAGCGTTATTTGCGAAAAGCCTATGACGACCACCTATGAGGAAGCTAAAATTTTGCAAGCTACCTTAGAAAAAGCAGGAACAATTTTCGCAGTAACACATACGTATACCGGATATCCTATGGTACGTCAAATGCGTGAAATGATTAAGCAAGGTGCTCTGGGTAAGATTCAGAAGGTAGATGTTCGTTATTACCAAGGGTGGTTGAATCCAGTAATTCATGATAAAGAAAAGAGGTCTTCTACATGGCGATTAGATCCTGAGAAAGCAGGAATTAGCTGCTGCATGGGAGATATAGGAGTGCATGCATTTAATATGATTGAATTTACTACTGGGCTTCAGGTAAAGTCTATTCTAGCAGATTTAAATTACTTGTATGACGACAATCAAATGGATATTGATGGTACGGTATTGGTTCGTTTTGATGGAAATGCAAAAGGAGTGCTACGTTCAAGTCAAATTGCAACCGGTGAAGAAAACGGATTGGCAATTGCCATTTATGGTGATAAAGGCGGATTTAGATGGGAACAAGAAAATCCCAACTACTTATATGTGATGAGTGATGATAAGCCGCTACAAGTATACAAACCGGGTCATGCTTATAATTCTAAACTTTCTTTAGATGGAACAAAATTACCTCCAGGACATCCAGAAGGCATTTTTGATTCTATGGCTAATATTTATTTAGGCGTTGCAAAAGCAATTAGAGGGCAAGAATATAACGATGGTGAGTTTCCAACCATGTTGGACGGAGTAAGAGGATTAAACTTTATAGAAAGCACTGTGGCTTCCCATAAAAATGGGAATACATGGGTAGTTTTAGATTAAGATATAATCATAAAAAAAAAGCCGCATCATGCGGCTTTTTTTTTATCCAAATACTTTTTCAAATTCTTGGCAAACAATAATCATACTTTCTCGCGCCTCTCTTTTAAAAGGAGCTAGTTCTCGTGTATAATACTCCCAATGGGTTTTTTTCCAGTGGCTTAGACTTTTATCACCTTCACCTTCTTGCCTAGCGTATTCTTCATTAATACTAAAGAATGGTTTTAGTTTTACTCTTGTAGTCTTTACAATGCATTTTGCAGTTCCTTCCCAATCGGTAATCACAAGAAAGTCGCCAATTTTAGGTAAAGGCTCCTTGCGTAATTGTAGCCCTAAGAGTGAAGGGGAGGTCGCTTTTTTTATCTCTTTTAAAACTAATTCAGCACCTTCATTGGCATCTTTTTCATTGTCACAAAAATGAATACTTTTCGGCGCTGTAACGAAAGCGTCTTCTAAATGTTTGTCTAAATAATCGCCCCACATATTTCGGGCTGAAGCATTGTCCATAATTTCTTGTCTATTACTTATGCAAATTTACCTAATTTGAACTGTTCTGCCGCATGGTTTGCCGCTCTTGCTGTAAAAGCCATATAGGTTAAGGATGGGTTTACGCAACTAGAGGAAGACATAAAAGCACCATCCGTAACATAAACATTAGGCACATTATGAACTTGATTGTGTTTGTTTACGATAGATGTTTTTGCATCGTGACCCATTCTAGCACCACCCATTTCATGTATTCCAAGTCCTGGACCAGTTTTTTTATCGTAAACGGTTACCTCTTCAAAATTAGCTTTAGTCAATATCGTTGCAATCTGCGTTTTAATATCTTCTCGCATTTTGTATTCGTTTTCCTTGAACGCTACATCAAAAGCTAATTGTGGTAAGCCCCATTTATCCTTTTCAGTAGGGCTTAAGGTAACTCTATTGTCGTCATAAGGTAAAAACTCTCCGAAACCGGTGACACCAATTTGCCAAGCTCCTGGTTTTAAAATATTTTCTTTTAGGTCTGCTCCGTATCCCATTTCGGCAACAGAGTCGGTCCAACTACCACGACTTGCGCCACCTTGGTAACCATAGCCTCTTATAAAATCTTTCTTTTCAGAAGATGTATCTAAGTTTACAAAACGAGGAATGTAAAAACCGTTGGGCCTTCTTCCTTTATAGTACTTATCTAAATAGCCTTCTACTTTTGCCGTTGCACCAAGTTGATAATGATGGTCCATAATCCCTCTGCCTAACGCATCAGAATCATTCCCTAATCCATTTGGAAAACGTTCAGATTTTGATTGCAATAAAATGCCGACAGAAGCCATTGAAGAAGCGCATAAGAAAATCACTTTCGCATTAAAAATTAATTTTTCATTTGTTTCTGCATCTATAATTTTAACTCCAGTAGCTTGTTTGGTAGTGTCATCATAAATCACTTCATAAGCAATTGAGTTTGGCCTTAATGTCATGTTTCCTGTGCGTTCAGCGGCAGGTAATGTAGAAGAGTTGCTGCTAAAATATCCTCCAAAAGGGCAGCCTCTCCAGCATCTATTTCTGTATTGACAAGGTTGTCTGCCTTCAATACTTGCGTCTTTATTGGTAATATGTGCAACGCGACCTATCGTTAAAAGGCGACCGTCATCAAATTTTTCAGACATTGATTTTTGCAGATCTTCTTCCACGCAATTCAATTCCATTGGGGGTTGAAATTTACCATCAGGTAAATGTTTTAGTCCTAAATTTTGTCCGCTTACGCCAATATATTCTTCTATCTTATCATACCATGGGGCAATATCAGTGTAGCGTACGGGCCAATCAACACCGTGACCATCTGTTTTATTTGCTTCAAAATCTAAATCGCTCCAACGGTACGTTTGTCTTCCCCAAGTAAGTGACCTTCCGCCTACTTGATATCCTCTTATCCAATCAAAACGTTTTGTTTCAACATAAGGGTGCTCTAAATCATTTACAAAAAAATGTTTGGAATCTTCTGTGGGTGCCCAGCCGACCCTCTTTTGTACATGGTATTTTTTCTTGTCCTCTCTAGAGAGTTCACCTTTCAAATCATAATCCCAATTATCATCATTCATGGTTTTATAATCCTTAATATGCTTTACCATTGGACCTCTTTCAAGAACTAATGTTTTTAATCCGTTTTCACAGAGTTCTTTTGCCGCCCATCCTCCTGTAATTCCTGTTCCTACAACGATTGCGTCATATTCTTCGTGCTGATTCATTGCTGTATATGTGTTATTATTCTATTGTAATTAGTATATTTAGTCATTGCCAATTTTAAAATGGAAATTGAATACAAACATTAAATATAAGAGATTAATTCTTAATTTTTTAGTAATCAAATCATTCCAACTGTAATTTTTTAAATATTTAATAAAATAATCATGAAAACAATAAAAGGACCTGCAGTTTTTTTAGCACAATTTGTAGATAGTAAAGCGCCATTTAATTCTTTAGACGGAATGTGTAAATGGGCGGCTGATTTAGGATATAAAGGAATTCAAATTCCGACTTGGGTAGATTTTTTAATAGATCTAGATAAGGCTGCTGAAAGCCAAACTTACTGTGATGAACTTAAAGGGAAAGTTAATTCGTACGGATTAGAGATTACAGAACTTTCAACCCATTTACAAGGGCAATTGGTTGCTGTGAATCCGGCTTATGATTTAATGTTTGATAATTTTGCGCCAGACAAAGTAAAAAATAATCCGAAAGCACGTACGGAATGGGCTATAGAAACGGTAAAAAAAGCAGCATCAGCTAGTAGACGATTAGGTTTAAATACGCATGCAACTTTTTCTGGAGCGCTACTTTGGCATACGATGCACCCATGGCCACAGCGACCTGCTGGTTTGGTTGAGATGGGTTTTGAAGAGTTAGCAAAACGTTGGACGCCAATTTTAAATCATTTTGATGAGCAAGGCGTTGATGTGTGTTATGAAATTCATCCAGGTGAAGATTTACATGATGGCGATACTTTTGAACGTTTTTTAAAAGCAACAAATAATCATAAGCGTGTAAATATCCTTTATGATCCGAGTCATTTTGTTTTACAACAGTTAGATTATATCGCTTACATAGATCATTACCATGAATTTATTAAATCATTCCACGTAAAAGATTCTGAGTTTAATCCAACCGGAAAAAAAGGTGCTTTCGGAGGGTATAATGATTGGGGAGATAGAGCAGGGCGTTATAGATCTTTAGGTGATGGACAAATTGATTTTAAGACTATCTTTTCTAAACTAACACAATACGGCTGTGATGTTTGGGCAGTTATGGAATGGGAATGTTGTATAAAAAGTCCGGAACAAGGCGCAAGAGAAGGGGTTAAATTTATTCAAGATCATATTATTGAAGCGACCGAAAAAACATTTGATGACTTTGCGGGAGCAAAGATTGATAAAGAGGTTTTAAAGAAAATTTTAGGAATTTAATTTTTAAGTGATGAATAAAATTGTAATAGTTGCCATTTTAACTTTTTTTATTAGTTGCAAAGAAGAGGCGAAAAAAACGCCTGATTCTGAAGAGGAGACAACAGAAAATCCAATTTCAAAAGAAAGGGAGCTTGCCGATGAATGGATTGTTCTTTTTGATGGTACTGATTTTCAGCAATGGAAAGAATACGCGAAGGAGGGGGTTTCTAATCATTGGAAAATTGAAGATGGTGCCATGGTATTTTATCCTCCTGAGGAAAGGGAGGCTGGTGAGGCCTATAATTTAGTAACAAAAGATGAGTTTACAGATTTTGTTTTATCCTTAGAATGGAAAATAACTGAAGCAGGTAATAGCGGTATTTTCTGGGGTGTAAAAGAAGACTCAACTCTTACGGAAGCCTACCAAACTGGCCCTGAAATACAAGTTTTAGATAACACCAAACATCCCGATGCTAAAGCAGGAACTACACATCAGGCGGGTGCGTTGTACGATATGATTGCACCTTCTAAAGATGTTACAAAGCCAGTAGGAGAATGGAATACCTGTGAAGTCACTATTAATCATAGGACCAATACCGGCATTGTGATGCTTAATGGCATTACAGTTGTAGAATTTCCTGTGAATGATCCGGAGTGGAGTGAAATGGTTGCAAAATCGAAATTTGCAGATTGGGAACATTTCGGGAAGTATCCTACGGGTAAAATTGGCTTGCAAGATCATGGTGATGGCGTGTCTTATCGAAATATTAAGATTAAAGAACTTTAAAGAATACTCAACGTAACATCAGTACCAATGAAATATTTTTATATAATTATGTTATTTGCTTCTTTTTCATGTAAAGCACAAACTAGAGAAGTTAAAAAAACAGAAGATAGTGCTGTGATTACCTATAATGAATATACTGGGGAGGAACCAACTAAACCTGAACAGACAGAGTTTTATGCTCCCGTTCCTCCGGTAGTAAAACCAGCACAAAATGATGGTGTGCCAAGTGATGCTATTGTATTGTTTAATAATAATAGCCTTAATGAATGGGTTAGTGTTAAAAACGAGAATAAACCGGCAGATTGGATTATTAATGCAGATCGCAGTTTTACAGTAAAAAATAAGGCTGGAGATATTAGGACGGTTCAAGAGTTTGGAGATATACAGTTGCATTTAGAATGGAAATCTCCTGCAGCTATTAAAGGAGGGAACCAAAGTAGAGCTAATAGTGGTGTTTTTCTTCAAGGGCGCTATGAAGTTCAAATCTTAGATAATAATGATAATGACACCTATGTTAATGGTCAAGTAGCTTCAATTTACAAGCAACACGTTCCCTTAGCTAAAGCATCTGTGCCTAGTGGAGAATGGAATACATATGATATTATTTATCATGCGCCAGAGTTTAATAAAAAAGGGCAGAAGACTACTGCCGCAACTATTACGGTTTTACATAACGGTATCTTAGTGCAGGATCATGTTGAGATAAAAGGGACTACTCCTTATATTGGTTGGCCAAAAAATGAAGCACATGGTAAAGCGCCTATTGTTCTTCAGGATCATGGAGATGATAGCGGTGTCAGCTTTAGAAATATATGGGTAAGAGAGTTAAAGTAGTCTATTTTTTTAAACGGATTATAAGTTTGCAATGATGGGAAATAAGTAAAGGTGATTTTTTAATTACCTTTGCTTAAATTAATAGCTATTTATGATTCAGTCTATGACGGGTTTTGGGAAGCATGTGATACAACTTCCTAGTAAAAAAATAACCATCGAAATTAAATCTTTAAACAGTAAGAGTTTAGATTTAAATGCGAGAATACCATCTTCTTATAAAGAAAAAGAACTACAATTAAGAAAAACAATAGCTACAGCTTTAGTTAGAGGTAAAATTGATTTTAGCTTGTATTTAGAAAATACGGGAGATGAAACTTCGTCAGTAATTAATGAAGTTGTTGTACGGCAATATATGAAGCAACTTAGGGCGATTGCTACTGTTGAAGATGCTCATTTGTTAGAAATGGCGATTAGAATGCCTGATGCGATGAAGACGGAGCGTGAAGATATAGATGCTAAAGAATTTGTGGCTATAGAAGAAGCTTTAGTGGTTGCATTGCAAGAAATCAATACATTTAGATCGGAAGAAGGTCAGGTTTTAGATGATGATTTTGTAAACAGAATCACTACGATTAAAAGTTTACTTACCGAAGTAGAAAAATTAGATATCGATCGTTTGGGAACTATTCGCGAGCGTTTAGAAAAAGCAGTTGCTGATCTTTCCGTAAACTTGGATGCGAATAGATTTGAACAAGAACTAATCTACTATCTAGAAAAATACGACATAACGGAAGAAAAAGTACGTTTAAATAATCATTTAGATTATTTCTTGACGACATTAAAATCAGTAGATTCTAACGGAAGAAAATTAGGGTTTATTTGCCAAGAAATTGGTAGAGAAGTAAATACTATTGGTTCTAAAGCTAATTTTGCACCCTTGCAACAAGTGGTCGTGCAAATGAAAGATGAATTAGAAAAGATTAAAGAACAAATGTTAAACGTATTGTAATGAAGGGAGGAAAGCTTATTATATTTTCTGCACCTTCAGGAAGTGGAAAAACGACTATCGTCAGGCACTTGTTAGAGAAAAACGATTTAAATCTCGCTTTTTCAATTTCAGCAACGTCTAGGCCGAGAAGAGGAAAAGAAAAAAATGGAGAGCATTATTATTTTATGTCACTCTCAGAATTTAAAAGACATATTAAAAATGATGACTTTTTAGAATGGGAAGAAGTATACAGAGATAATTTTTACGGAACACTAAAGACGGAAGTAGAGCGTTTATGGGCAGAAGGTAAAAATGTAATTTTTGATATTGATGTTGTTGGAGGTTTAAGAATAAAAAAGAAGTTCCCTGAGCAAACTTTAGCGGTATTTGTAAAACCGCCGAGTGTAGATGAACTTAAAATAAGATTAAAAAAACGCAGCACAGAAAGTGATGATAAAATAAACATGCGTATTGCTAAAGCATCTGTAGAATTAGCGACAGCACCACAGTTTGATAGAATCATTAAAAATTACGACTTGGATACTGCTTTGGAGGAATCATACAAATTGGTTCAAGAATTTTTGGCATCTAAAAAGGAGGAGTAGTTTTGAAAAAAGTCGGTTTATATTTCGGTACATTCAATCCAATTCATATTGGTCATTTGATTATTGCTAATCATATGGTAGAGTTTTCGGATCTTGATGAGGTTTGGTTTGTTATAACACCACAAAGCCCATTTAAGACAAAAAAATCGCTATTAGACAACCAACATAGGTATCAAATGGTTTTAGAAGCCACAGAGGCCTATGATAAGCTAAAACCTAGTACGATTGAGTTTAATCTTCCGCAACCAAATTATACAGTAACTACATTAGCTTATCTTTCTGAGAAATACCCGAGTGGATATGATTTCTCTTTGATTATGGGAGAAGATAATCTTAAGAGCTTTCATAAATGGAAGAATTACGAGGTTATACTTGAAAATTATTCTATTCATGTATACCCTCGTCTTTCAGATGGAAAAATAGAACATCAATTTTTGGGTCACCCTAAAATATTTAGAGTTGATGATGCTCCTATTATGGAGATTTCTTCCACATTTATTCGTCAGAAACACAAGGAAGGTAAAAATGTTAAGCCCATGCTACCTTTAGAAGTTTGGAAATATATAGATGAAATGAATTTTTATAAAAAATAATTCAATCTGAAACGATGAGTTTTTCAGCCCAAGTTATGGCGTCGTTTAAATCATCAAAAATACTTACGGGCTTATGGACAAAAGATTGTTCCATTTCGGCAATTTCCTTATTAATACTATCATATACGACAACTGCAAACCCTTTTAAATTAGGGAATAAGGGTACTGTTTTAAAATGAGTCGTTGGGTTAAAAGAATAAGAATTTATTCTGTTTGATATAAAAACAAAAGGTGTATGCTTGCCATAATGTTCTTTTACTAATTGTATTGCTTCTTGTGAATTCTCAAAAGATAATGCAATGCCCTCCTTAACTTCAGAGATGATGTAATTTTCATAAAAATAGAACACCCCAACAGAAAGCTGGTACTTCTTTACTAGTGTTCTATTTAATTGAGACGTCATAATTGCTTTTTAAAACTCATTTTAAGGTAATAAAAAGGTCTATATAGAATCAGTTAAAATGTATATATGAGTCAAAATGTTGTATACTATGTAGAAAATGCCATGAATTTTACGCTAACTCAACATGGAGCTACTAAAAAAATGTTAAGATTATTTAAAAAGACGATCTGTTGCACCTTGTTTTTCTAATTTAGGAAGTTATAAAATCCATCCTATTCTATGAAAAAACTACTAGTACTGCTTATTTGCCTTTCTATGACTTCTTTTGAAGGTATCCAAGCACAGAAAAAGAAAAACAAAAAATCTAAATCAGTTGAAAAAACCACGACAAAACCAAAAGACAAAAGTGCAATTAAAGAGTATGCAGCTGTAATTACAAAAGAAGCAATTACTGACGATGGTTTATTTAAAACGCATCAAGTAAAAAAAGAGTACTTCTATGAAATACCTTTTAATGTATTAAATAGAGACATGCTTTGGGTAAGTAGAATTGCTCAAATACCTAGTGGTTTAGGTGGTGGCTATATGAATGCGGGTTCTAAGACTAATGAACAAGTGGTGCATTGGGTACGTTTTCAAGATAAGGTCTTATTAAAAATCAAATCATTTTCTAATATTGCTTCGAGTGCAAAAGCAATCTCGAAATCTGTTCTGGTGAATAATTATGAACCTACATTATATGCTTTTGATATTAAAGCATTTAATACGGACTCTACTGCTGTGGTTATTAATGTAACGAAGTTTTTTTCTGAAGATGTGCCTGCCATAAGTGGGCTATCAAGCAGATTGCGTAAAGAATATAAAGTAAAAAAATTAGATGCTTCTAGAAGTTTCGTTAATAGTATTAAGAGTTTTCCTGAAAATATTGAGGTGAAGCAAGACTTTACCTACTCTGCTTCAGAGCCACCAACACAATCTAAGTTGGAAGCTATTAGTCTTCAAATGAATCAATCAATGATCTTGTTGCCTGAGGAACCAATGCAGCCAAGGTTGTATGATCCAAGAGTAGGATTTTTTACGGTGAGCCAGAATGATTATGGCAGTACGGCATTAAAGTCAGACGAGAAAAAGTATATCAGGCGTTGGAGGTTGGAGCCAAAAGACCCTGAGGCATATGCACGAGGGGAATTGGTAGAGCCTGTAAAGCCAATTGTTTATTATTTAGATCCTGGTACTCCAGAGAATTTAAAAGCCTATATGAAGCAAGGTATAGAGGACTGGCAAAAGCCTTTTGAAACAGCAGGGTTTAAAAATGCCATTATAGCAAAAGATGCACCAACACCAGAGGAAGATCCTGAATTTAGCCCTGAAGATATTCGGTATTCTGTAGTGCGTTACGTAGCAAGTACAACAAGGAATGCTGTAGGCCCTAGTGTTTCAGATCCAAGAAGTGGAGAAATTATTGAAAGTGATATTATTTGGTATCATAACCATTTAAGAAGTTATAGAAACCGATATTTATTAGAAACGGGAGCAGCAAATCCATCGGCACGAACTTTGGATACTCCTGAAGCTGAAATAGGAGAAATGATGCGTATGGTTATTGCTCATGAAGTAGGGCATGCTTTAGGTTTCCCTCATAATATGGCAGCAAGTTACGCATACCCTGTAGCATCTTTAAGAGATGGTGCGTTTACGCAAGAGTTTGGCTTAGCAGCAAGTTTAATGGATTATACACGGTATAACTATGTTGCCCAGCCCGGTGATAAGAATGTTCGTTTTATTCGTCAAATGGGACCTTATGATCATTATGCTACCAATTGGGGTTATCGGTATATTGCAAATGCTAGTTCCGCTGCGGAAGAGGTACCAGTATTAAATAAATGGATTCTAGAAAAAGCGAATGATCCCAAATATAAATTCGGAAGGCAGTCTAGCACTTTTGATCCACAATCACAAACTGAAGGGGTAGGTGATGATCCTGTTGCAGCAAGTACTTATGGTTTAAAAAATTTAAAATATGTAGCGGCTAATTTGCCAGCATGGACCTCTGATAAAACTAATAATTATGATGATTTAGAAGAGTTGTATGGAGAATTATTAGGTGTTTATAGTCGTTATGTAGGTCATGTGGTAACCAATATTGGCGGTGTTTTTGAAGATTTAAAAACTCCCGAACAAGGCGGGTTCATCTACACACATCTTGATGAGAAATCTCAAAAAGCATCGATGCAATGGTTGCAAAAAAATATATTTGATACTCCAGAATGGCTAATTAATAAAGCGATTCTTCAAAATATTGATCATGCAGGTTATTTTGAAAAGGTGCGAAAGTTGCAAGAGCGTCATTTAAATTCATTATTGAGTTTTGATCGATTAGGTAGATTAATTGATGCAGAGACAACAGATATCAATTATTACAGTGCTTTAGAAATGTTACGAGATTTGCGTTCTGGTATGTGGAGTGAAGCAAATAGTGCTAAGAATGTGTCAATTTATAGAAGAAACTTGCAGCGTTCTTATATAGATAGAATGGGCTATTTACTTATCGAAGAAAATACGGCAAGACGCTCTCGTAGATCAGGATTTGAAGGAGCAATTAATTATGATGTTGCCACATCAGATGTGCGAGCATTGGTTCGAGGTGAGTTAACTACATTGCGCTCTCGACTTAAAAGTGCTAGAAACTCAGGAGTAAATACAGTGACAAAGTATCATTATGACGATGCCGTTGCACGTATTAATGATTTCCTTGATACAACTTCTGGAAAATAAAAAACTGAAGGAGAAATTATAGCTAATTTCTCCTTCAGTTTTTATTACTATTCAAACCGCTATGAGGTTTCTTATTTAGTGATTTGATTAGATAAATCAACCTTAGCAGGTTCTACAGAACTATCATGCTCATTGTAATACAATTCTAAAAGATTCATTAAAGCCATTAGGAGGTCTTTAGTTTCTTGTAGTAGAGAAAAGTATAAGGTAGTATTTTTAGGGCTAGATTCTTCTGTTCTCGTTCTTTCTACTTGTTTCTTTATTTTCTGAGATACTAAATCAAAGGCTTCATTCTTATTTTTAATAATATTTCCAATCTTTTCAAAAGACCTCGTTTCAAAAGCAATCTTAGTTTCATTAAAAACACTTTCTAGCTTCGAATCAATCTCTTTTAATTCTTTAATTTGGTTGTATTTAAGTTTCTTATGATTATTGTGAATGTGCTTATGGCTTACTTTACTGATGTATTCTAGCGATTGTGCCATATCTTGTAAGTATCCTAAAATACTGATGTAGAAATTACTGGCACCAATACTGGCTTCATCTAAATTCTTTATAAAATAGAAGATATTGTCTCGTAATTCGTCAATTTCTGTGGAGAGCTTATTAACCTGCTTTTTGTTCTTTTTTAGCGCGTCTAAATCTTGACGAGCCAATCCGTCAATGGCTATAGTGTAGATTTTGTTACTGCGTCTAACTACTGTAGAAATATTATTAGCACTTTCTTCTATCACGCCTTGTATAGAGCTGCTTTCAGATTTTCTAAGGCTATCTTCAGCTTTAATTTCTTGCGCTTTTTTACTTTGTTTGAAGTAATTTCTAAAAATCATTAGAAAAGCCAAGGTTAAGAAAATACCTATTGCGATAGTGCCACCGTAATTAATACATATAGCAATGATTGCAGAAGCTACAAAAGCTATTATTGCAGTAAAAAACCATCCACCGATAACATTTAAAACACCTGCAACTCTGTATACAGCACTTTCTGCGCCCCAAGCTTTATCCGCTAAAGAAGAACCCATAGCGACCATGAAAGTTACATAAGTTGTAGATAATGGCAGTTTCATTGAGGTAGCTAATGAGATTAAAATACTAGCAACCATAAGGTTTACTGCTGCTCTTACTAGGTCAAAGGCGGGTTTGTCTTGTTCTTTTACTTTCAGTACAGAAGGTGCTAGTTTCTCAAAGCGAGTATTTATATGACCCTGTGCGCTATTCGGGATTATAGAAGAAAAAGATTCGGAGGCTTTTACGGATAAACGTACAATTTGGCGCGATAAAAAGTTAGGCTCAAAACGTTCTTCTCCCTCATCTTGTCTAGAAAGGTCTACACTAGTTTTAACCACATTTTTTGCCTTAGAAGAAAACCAAATGGTTAAGACCATAATAGCTCCTGAAAGTAAAAGCAGTAGTATTGGTGTTTGTACAGCGTTAGTTAGGCCAGACATACCGTATTCCGTTGGTAAAATACCAGAAGCAGTCCAATCCTGATACGATTGTAAGGCAGCAATAGGAACTCCAATAAAGTTTACTAAATCATTACCTGCAAAGGCCATAGCTAAAGCGAAGGTTCCAAGTAGAATAATTAATTTATAAATATTTGTCTTAAAAACGCTTGTAAGTAAAAGTGAAAATAAACTCCAAAACACAAAATTTAAAAGGATGAATGCATTGGTCTGAGTTGCAATAAATTCAGAAATAGGACCATCTAGTATAGAAGCACTTTTCAATCCTTTTACGATTATGAAATAGATAATTGCAGTAATAGCAAACCCACCAAAAACAGCACCAACCCATTTTGCTTGCTTTTCAAACTTAAAAGTAATAAGCAAACGAGAGAAAAACTGTACAATAGCTCCAACAGTGAATGCAATAACTACTGAAAGTAAAATTCCTATGATTATTTCTGTGGCTTTATCTGTATTAATATATTCTCCTAGGGTAGATAAACTTCCGTCTGCATCAAGGATTTTTAGAATAGAAATTGCAACAGCGGCTCCTAAGAGTTCAAATACAATAGAAACTGTAGTTGAAGTAGGCATCCCTAGTGTGTTGAAAAAATCTAAGAGAAGAATATCAGTGATCATCACTGCCATGAAAATGATCATGACCTCTGAGAACACAAAATTATTTGGATTAAAAATACCTGTTTTTGCAATGTCCATCATTCCGCTTGAAGAAACCGCTCCAAGAGCAATACCAACACTAGCAACAATCATGATAGTTCTAAAAGAAACGGCCTTAGAACCAATTGCTGAATTCAGAAAATTCACTGCATCGTTACTAACGCCAACCACTAAATCCGTGATTGCTAATACCGCAAGGGCAACAATCATGAACAAATAAATATTTTCACCCATTAATTCGTGTATCTAAACGGCAAAAGTGCCATTAAAATCTGGTATTAAAGTTAATATAAGGTTATGATATAAGACATGCCCTAATCTAGAGCTAAAATATGCAAAATCGAATTGTAATGCCCTAAATGTCGTTCAAAATTCAAAAACTAATCGTTTAGGGGCTTATTTTAAAGAAGGATTTCTTTTAGAAATGGTGCTTTCTGATTTTTCGGTAGCTACAATTTCTTCATCAGAAAGTAAATCAATCGCTATCGTTTTAGATTTTAACGCTCCATTTATTTTAGAGATTTCATCATTTTTCACAGAAACAGCAATTTCTTTTGATTCATACCCTAGAAAACTAAATACCAAAATATAGTCTCCAGAGGTAATATTTTTAAACTCATAATTTCCGTGGAAATTAGTTTGCGCAACATTTTGGGTGTCTTTAATTTGAACAGAAGCGAATAGTAACGCTTCATTTTCTAATTCTATATCAGAAACATTGCCCATAATTGTTCCCTTATTTTGTGAAAAGGTAACTATTGTAAAAAAGAAAAGTATGATACTAAATGCTTTATTCATAGCTGATTGAATGCTTTTAAATTGCAATGCAAATTAAAAGACACAATGTAAACTTAAAGTTATCATCAGGTTAAAGATATATTTCCAACAGGTTATCTTTTTGGTTGCAAAGCGCTTAATTTGAAAGCTTACTACCTTTGAAAAAAATGTATCTTGCACGAAATTATTAGGCATATGAACTGGGAGCAGTTACTATCATTGAAAAGACAAGGAGATAATCATAAAAGATTACGAAAGGAACAAGATGAAACACGATTAGGATTTGAAGTAGATTATGATAGAATTATATTTTCTTCAGCTTTTAGATCGCTACAAGATAAAACTCAAGTAATACCTCTTTCTAAAACTGATTTTGTACATACCAGGCTTACCCATAGTTTGGAGGTTTCTGTTGTGGGCAGAAGCTTAGGAAGAATAGCAGGTAAAAAAATTATTGAAAAACATCCTTATTTAAGTGAAGTTCATGGTTATCAAATGAATGATTTTGGTGCTATAGTTGCTGCTGCTGCCCTGTCTCATGATATTGGGAATCCACCTTTTGGCCATAGTGGAGAAAAAGCTATTGGAGAATTTTTTAAGACAGGAGGGGGGCAAAAGTATAAAGGAAAACTTTCTGATAAAGAGTACCAAGATATTATTGATTTTGAAGGAAATGCCAACGGTTTTAGATTGTTAACCGCTTCTAGGCAAGGGGTAGAAGGTGGACTCCGATTAAGCTATGGGACCTTAGGGGCTTTTATGAAATACCCTAAAGAATCACTACCTAAAAAACCAACAAATCATATTGCGGATAAGAAATTCGGATTTTTTCAATCAGATAAGAATGAATTTGTCCATGTAGCCCAAGAATTAGGCTTGGTGCAGACAAGTACAGGAGCATCCATTAGCTATTCAAGACATCCTTTGACTTTTTTAGTAGAAGCTGCAGATGATATTTGTTACACAATAATAGATTTTGAAGACGGAATTAATTTAGGTTTAATCTCTGAAGAGTTTGCTTTAGAATATTTAATAAAGCTGGTTAAAAATAGTATTAATACTAAAAAGTATACTTCCATGGCACATATGGAAGACCGTTTAAGCTATTTAAGAGCCTTGGCAATTAATACACTTATTACAGATGCTGTGCGGATTTTTGTTGAAAATGAAACTGCTATTTTAGCAGGTGAGTTTCATGTAGCATTACTAGATAAAAGCGACTATAAAGCGCAAATTGATGATATTATTAAGATTAGCATTGACAAAATTTATCAATCTCAAGAGGTGATAGAAAAAGAAATTGCAGGGTATAAGATTATTTCAGATATACTGAATGTCTACACCACAGCTCTAATGAATAAAAAAGAAGATAGCGCTTCTAATTATGACAAGCTCTTGATAAAAACCCTTCCAGGTAACTATAAAATTACAGATGGTTCTGCTTATGATATTTTATTGAATACCTGTTGTTATGTGGCTAGTTTGTCAGACAGTGCAGCGGTACATATTCATAATAAAATTATGGGCAAACAATTGTAAAAACCTTAAAAGTCATAGGATAACCCTACGCCCAAAATTTGCTTAAATTGAATTTTGGGTACTCCCTTTTGAGTAACAATACCATTGTCATCTGTAACTTCATCAAATAAAATATCGTCATCAAATATTACTTGTGTTCCTATGGTACTTGTAATGTATTTGTTGACCTTGAGATTAAAGTTAAGTTCCCAATCCACATCAATATTTCCAAAGCTATTTAAGTAGTCAGTATACAAACTTACACGGTGATTCATTAGAACATTGGTCATAATCTCTGTTTCCCACGTATTGGTAATTAAAAAACCAAGTTCCATATACACATTTTTACCTTTATCTAGAATCGTTCCATCTGCATCTTTAACTGCTTTTTTTACCCCAAATGAACCATTATTGGCAAGATCTTGGTCTAAAACAAAAGTAGCCTTTTGGGTAACTGGAGAAATATAAAGGTTAAATTTTTCCCCTTCTGGAATGTATGAAGTACCAGCACCCAGAAATAGGTACCCAGGGGCCATAAATGTTGAAATAGGACTTTCCGTATCGGGATATTTATATCCGTTAGAAAATTGTGTATTAAAGTTCATTTTTACAGAATAATACCAATTGGTGATGGTATCTTTTCTATAACCAAAGGTTGAGCTTAAACGAATAACATCTTCGGTTTTTCTTAACTCGCGGTCTTCCTGTGCATTTAGACCATAACGTACCTCTAAATCGCTATTCCACTGGATGTATCTAAACTTGTAGTTTCTAACAAATTTTGCATTTGCAGCTCCAGAAATAGAATTATTTCCCCCAGCATTCCAATTTACAAAAGCAACCTCGCTAAAATTAAAACCTACTTTATTCTCAATATCCCAGAACGAAGGAATTTTAAATCTTTGATATTTATTTTTTAAAGGTTTTGTTTTTTTAAAGGATATTACGGGGTTCGTTAAATTTGCTCCTCTAGGGATATTTTTAATATGGTCTTGAAATGAACGGATGACAATAGTATCTATGGCTATAGAATCTATTTCTCTGGGCTCAGGGATGCTATCCTGTGCAGTGACTTTGGATAAGCAGAGAAACAGGAATAAGAAAGTGAATAATTTTAATCTATTTGGTTGCATGTAATATGGTGTTGATTTTCAATTTCAATGATGCAGCATCAATTTCAGCGATGTGATGAAGCTCTTCGGTTGTTCCGTGTTCTATAATTTTGTCGTCTACACCCAAAACCGTTATGGGTTTATGGTAAGAGAATTCATTAGCAAATGCTACAATAGAACTTCCAAAACCACCTATTTTACTGGCATCTTCAATGGTGATGATATGTTCGTAAGCGTCAAATATTCGCTTTAATTCCGTAAGGTCTAAAGGTTTTATAAATCGCATATTATAATGGCCAATTTTTTCTTTTTCCTCAAATTCCTTGAGAACATCAGTAACCATATTCCCTATATGACCGATAGAAAGCACCACAATTTTCGTTCCATTTTTAAGCTTTTGGGCTTTTCCTATTTCAATTTTTTCGAAAGGTAGTTTCCATTCTTTTAAAACGCCACGTCCTCTAGGATATCTAATCACTATAGGATGATCTAAACCTAACTGGGCTGTATACATCATATTTCTCAGCTCTACTTCGTTCATTGGAGCTGCAATTATCAGATTTGGAATACACCTTAAGAAAGCAATGTCATATAGCCCATGATGGGTGGCGCCATCTTGACCAACAAGTCCGGCCCTGTCTAAACAGAAGATTACGGGTAGGTTTTGTATGGCAACGTCATGAATAACTTGGTCGTATGCTCGTTGTATAAACGTAGAGTATATCGTGCAAAACGGAATAAAACCTTCGGTAGTCATTCCAGCGGCTAATGTAACAGCGTGTTGTTCTGCAATACCCACATCAAAAGCTCTTTCAGGGAATTCTTCCATCATAAATTTTAAAGAACTTCCTGTGGGCATTGCTGGTGTGATGCCAATAATTTTTTCGTTTTGTTTTGCGAGTTCTACAATCGTATGTCCAAATACATCCTGATATTTAGCAGGTTGAAATTCTTCAGATTTAGGAAGCAAATCTCCTGTTTCTTTATTAAATTTCCCAGGAGCGTGGTACGTCACTTGATTTTCTTCGGCTTGTTTCAGGCCTTTGCCTTTTGTGGTAATTAGGTGCAATAACTTAGGGCCTTTCTTATTTTTTAATTTTTCCAATGTTTTAATCACCAACTCAATATCATGCCCATCTATAGGGCCTGTATACTCAAAATTTAAGCATTCAAAAATATTCTCATCTTTTGCAGTACCTTTTTTTACATTGGTTAGGTATTTTTTTAAGGCGCCAACACTAGGATCAATTCCAATGGCATTATCATTTAAAATGATGAGCACATTAGCAGCTGTTGCTCCTGCATGGTTTAAGGCTTCAAAAGCCATTCCGCTAGCAATAGAGGCATCGCCAATAACTGCTATGTGATTTTTTTCTGAATCGCCATTTAATTTTGCAGCCAGTGCCATTCCAAGAATTGCGGATATGGAAGTAGAGCTGTGGCCTGTTCCAAAAGTATCGTATTCACTTTCACTTCGTTTGGGGAAGCCACTGATACCGTTTAATTGCCTGTTGGTTTCAAAAATTTCTTTTCTGCCTGTGAGTATTTTGTGGCCGTATGCTTGATGGCCTACATCCCATATTAAATTGTCTACAGGAGTATTGTATACGTAATGTAGGGCGATAGTTAATTCTACGACACCTAGACTGGCTCCTAAATGACCTTCTTTAGCGGCAACAATGGCAATGATAAATGCTCTTAATTCTTGAGCAAGTGTAGGCAGCTGTTCAAGAGACAGTTTTCTTAATTCTTTCGGAGAATTAATATGTTGCAAAATGGAGCTATTCATATGAAATCTAAAATCAAGCAAAAATACCTATTTTGAGATATTCTTAGGGTTAGATTTTCATTCAATTATGCACGATATGTTCAAAATTGATGTTTTTTCTATTTTTTTCAGGTTTTAATTTCTAATTCGTCATGAACAATTAACTTTTAATACTTTTGGACCATGATACTACCTTTTGATGATACTTATTACATGAAAAAAGCTTTGCAGGAAGCAGCGTTTGCTTTTGATAAAGGAGAGGTTCCGGTTGGGGCTATTATTGTAATCCAAGATAGGATAATTGCCAGAGCTCATAATTTAACGGAACAGTTAAATGATGTTACAGCACATGCAGAGATGCAAGCAATTACGGCTGCCGCAAATTATTTAGGCGGCAAATACCTAAAAGAGTGTACCCTTTATGTAACCCTTGAGCCTTGTCAAATGTGTGCAGGAGCTTTATATTGGAGTCAAATATCAAAAATTGTATACGCAGCCAAAGATTTAGATCGCGGTTGTGGAGCAATGGGGACTACTTTGCATCCTAAAACGAAAATAGTGGGCGGGGTATTAGAAGAGGAAGCATCCGCTATGTTAAAGCGTTTTTTTAATCAAAAGCGGAACCTTAATTAAATAAAATAAGCCCTAAGTTAGGTACTTAGAGCTTATTGATTTTTTAATGATATTGAGGCTTAGCCAAGTACTTGTACCTGTCCTGCTACAATGCCCTTTTTACCATCCTCTTCTTCATATTCTACTTGATCTCCTTCGTTAAGTTCAGCACCATTCAGTGAAGTTGCATGAACAAAAATGTCTTTTCCTGTGTTGTCGTTAGTAATGAATCCGTAGCCTTTAGATACATTATAAAATTTTACTGTTCCAGTCATTTGAATAAAAATTAAAATAATATTATTTACAAATGTATACTTTTTTACGAATTTCTTAGGATTTGAAACAAAAAATTAGAGTTATAGTTTACTGGCTATCAGTCTTTTTGGGTTTTTTACCCTGCATTTTAAGAATATTTTCTTCAGTGAGCATATAGTCTTTTACTTTTTTTCCTTTACTTTCTTTAATAAGGAATAAGGGCATTGCTACTAGAAAAATTCCTACGGTACCAGAGCCAATACATTTGTGTGCAAATGCTGTTTGGACTTCTTTTACATAGAAACCATAAATAATTGAAGCTAAAGAAGTTAATAAAACAAGGGATATAAAATATTTTAATTTCATAGCGATCTGTTATTTTGTGAAATTTATTAGTTTTCGCCTGTATGCGGTGAGTAGTTTAGATTTAGAAATAAACCCAACGTAAGAGCCATTTTTTATCACGGGTAAATTCCAGGCGCCACTATCTTGAAATTTACGCATTATTTCTGTCATTTTATCCTTATCTAGTTCAATGATTTCTGGCGGTGTATGCATTACATCACTGGCAAAAACTTCATTGTATAGTTTTTGGTTAAACATTATTCCTCTAATATCGTCTAGTAATATAATTCCTAATAGACTGTTGTCTTTTTCATCTACGACAGGAAATATATTTCGATTAGACTTTACTACAGCACCGTGAACCATATCTCCTAAAGACATTTCTGGGTGAATAATGGCAAAATTGTCTTCAATGACTTTGTCAATATCCATTAAGGTTAATACTGCATGATCTTTGTCGTGGGTTATTAAATCTCCTCTTCTTCCTAATTCCATATTATACACCGAATGGGGTTGTACATATTTGGTGATGGAATATGATATTGCTGCAGTAATCATCAAGGGAATAAAAAGGTCGTAGCCACCGGTAACTTCGGCGATTAAGAATATTGCTGTTAATGGTGCATGTAATACACCCGCCATAAGACCAGCCATACCTACTAAAGTAAAATTACTCTCAGAAACCTTTGTCCCAAAAATTCCGATATTGTTAATTATTTTTGCAAGGCAGTTTCCCATAATACTGCCCATAAAGAGAACAGGGGCAAATATACCACCTACACCACCGGCTCCAAAAGTTAGGGCACTGGCAATGATTTTAAAGAGGATTAATCCGATCAAAAGAATTACGACCATCCAAACATTGGTTAAATCCAATTCAAAAATATTATTTCTCAATACTTTCTCAGGGTTTCCTTGTACCAAGCTGTTGATGACATCAAAACCTTCTCCATATAATGGGGGAATAAAATAAACGAGTATACCAATACCGATACCTCCAATAAATAATCGTTTTATAGGGGATCCTATTTTGTCAAAATACTTTTGTATTCTATCATATACTTCGGTAAAGTAAATGGAAGTTAATCCAGCTATAATGCCTAGAAGTATAAAAAAAGGGACATCACCTAATTTAAAGTTGTCTTCAATTTCAAAGGGAAGTAAAACATCATCTCCAAAGAAAAAATACGAGGTAATTATCGCTGAAATTGATGCTAGGAGTAAAGGTAGCATTGAGGCTATAGTTAGGTCTAAGCTAAACACTTCAATGGCAAAAATTATCGCAGCAATAGGAGCTTTAAATATGGAAGATAACGCTCCCGCGGCCGCACAACCAATTAAAAGATTCCGATTGGTTTGGTTCATGTGAAACATCCTCGCAATATTGGAGCTTATGGCTGCTCCTGTTGCTACTGTTGGCCCCTCAAGACCAACGGATCCTCCAAAACCTACAGTAAGTGGTGCTGTTAGTAGAGAACCAAACATTTGATATTTGCGTATGATTCCTTTGTGTTGTGATATGGCATGAAGGGTAGAGGGTATACCGTGATTAACTTTATGTCTAATGACGAATTTGATCATTAAAAATACCAGTATGAGTCCTATCAATGGAAATATAAATAAAAAAGCTTGATGGTAGTCATTAACGAGCTTTCCCTCTAACAAATGTTGATAAAAGTGCGTTATGTTTTTAAGTATGACCGCCCCAACACCTGAGGTAAAGCCAACTAAAATACTTAGAATATAAATAAACTGGCGTTCCGAGATATGCTTAACTCTCCATATCAAAAATTTGGTAAACCAAGTTTTTTTAAGTTTTTCCATTATATAAAGAATCCCGAAATAGTTCAGGATTATATTTTACGCTTTTAAATCTAATTTTAGATGCAATTCTTTTAATTGAACGTTATCTATTTTTGCAGGCGCATCGATCATGACGTCGCGTCCACTATTGTTTTTAGGGAATGCAATAAAATCTCTAATTGTTTCTTGACCCCCAAGAATAGCTACTAATCTATCTAATCCAAATGCTAAACCTCCATGTGGTGGTGCGCCATATTGGAACGCATCCATTAAGAAACCAAATTGTGCTTTTGCCTCTTCTGGTGTAAAGCCTAAATGTTTAAACATGGTTGCTTGCATCTCTTTATCGTGAATACGAATAGATCCGCCACCAATCTCATTTCCGTTTAAAACTAAATCATATGCATTTGCTTTTACAGCACCTGGATCAGAATCTAACAATTCTAATTGCCCTGGTTTTGGAGAAGTAAAAGGATGGTGCATGGCATGATAATGCCCTGTTTCTTCATCCAGTTCTAATAAAGGAAAATCAACTACCCATAATGGTGCAAATTCTTCAGGATTCCTCAAACCTAAACGTTCTGCGAGCTCCATACGTAAAGCACTTAACTGTGCTCTAGTCTTATTGGCATCACCAGAGAGTACACAAATTAAATCCCCGGGTAGAGCTCCAGTAACTTCGGCCCATTTTGCTAAATCTTCTTGATCATAAAATTTATCTACGGAAGATTTAAAACTACCATCTTCATTGTATTTGGCATAAACCATTCCTTTTGCTCCAACTTGTGGTCTTCTTACCCAATCAATTAAAGCATCAATTTCTTTTCTTGTGTAGGTGGCAGCACCAGGTACCGCAATACCTACAACTAATTCCGCATCATTAAAAACACCAAATTCTTTGTGTTGTGCTACTTTATTTAACTCCCCGAATTTCATTCCAAAACGAATATCAGGTTTGTCATTACCATAGGTGCGCATCGCATCATCATACTTCATTCTAGGAAAGCTTTCTATTTCAAATCCTTTCACTTCTTTTAAAAGGTATTTCGTGAGATTTTCAAAAACATTTAGAATGTCTTCTTGCTCTACAAAGGCCATTTCACAATCTATTTGTGTAAACTCTGGCTGTCTATCTGCTCTTAAATCTTCGTCTCTAAAGCATTTTACAATCTGGAAATATTTATCCATTCCACCAACCATAAGCAATTGCTTAAAAGTTTGTGGAGATTGTGGTAAAGCATAAAATTGCCCTTCATTCATTCTACTAGGAACCACAAAATCACGAGCTCCTTCTGGGGTAGATTTTATTAAATACGGGGTCTCTACCTCAATGAAACCTTCATCGGATAAAAACTTACGCACTTCCATAGCAACTTTATGTCTGAAAATTAAGTTGTTCTTTACTGGATTTCTTCGGATGTCTAAGTAGCGATATTTCATTCGAATATCTTCACCACCATCGGTTTTATCTTCTATTGTAAAAGGAGGAACTAAGGCTTTGTTTAAAACCGTTAATTCTTTGACTAAAACTTCTATATCTCCTGTAAGGATATTCGGATTTTTTGAAGCACGTTCAATTACCGTTCCTTTGATCTGAATAACAAATTCTCTTCCAAGTGATCTTGCTTGTTCTAATAATACTTCAGAAGTACGTTCTTCATCAAAAATTAATTGCGTAATGCCGTAGCGATCGCGCAAATCTGCCCAGATTACAAATCCTTTATCTCGTACTTTTTGTACCCAACCAGATAAAACAACTTCTTGATTATTGTTTGCAGCTCTTAATTCACCACAATTATGACTCCTGTACATGCCTAATTATTTTGGTGGCAAATTTAGTAAGTATCTTCTATTTAATGCTAATTAATTAGTACTCATTTATAAGTATTTTATCTGAAATGAGGAATGTGATACTTGTTTCTTCCTTGAAAAACAAGTATTTACGCACTCAATGTAAAGTTAATGTTAATTAAATGCGTATTTAAGGTAAAATATTTGTATATTTGATATGTTAGCATACTCAAAGGAATAATAATATTAAAATATATATCATGAAAACTATCACATTATTTTTAGCACTTTTTTTAACTATTGCAATAGCTGCCCAAGAAACGACCCCAACATTTACTAAAGAGGGTAATAAAGTTATCGCGACGTATTTCCATGATAATGGAGCAGTTGCCCAAACTGGAGAATTCTTAAAAGGTAAATTACATGGGGAATGGACTATGTTTGATCAAGCTGGTGAAAAAGTAGCTAGTGGAGAATATTTAAATGGAAGAAAAACTGGATCTTGGTTTTTCTGGAAAGGTGAAGAATTACAGCAAGTAGATTTTGAAGATAGTAGAATTGTAGGTGTTACAACTCTAGATGCTAAAGGAGCTGTGGTTAGTAATAAATAACAATACCTAAAATATAACGTTAAGCCCTGATAAATTTTATCAGGGCTTTTTTAGTTTTAAATATTTCCTTTTGGTGTTAAAATCCCACGGATAAAATATAAGCTTACGGTTGTGTTAATTTCCTATGGAATCTCTTTTTGTAAGGGCGTATAATGCGCTAGGATAGGCAAAGGCATTACCAGGTATTAAAACTAGTAACCCCTCAAAAGCGCTGCTTTTGAGGGGTTATTTTATAAAATGAGGATTAGTTTTTCTCTTAGCTATTACTTTCTGCTACAGTACGATCTGAATTGCTTGCGAACTTAACTCGTAACCACATTTTAAACTTCATGATTAAGAAAAATAAAACAGGGACAAGGATTAAAGTTAAGAAGGTGGCTATTAACAGTCCGTATATTACAGTCCAAGCTAAAGGTCCCCAGAAAATTACATTATCTCCACCCATATAAATATTAGGATCAAAATCTGCAAAAAGCGTAAAGAAATTAATATTTAGACCAATGGCTAAAGGTATAAGTCCTAAAATTGTAGTGATTGCAGTTAATAATACAGGGCGTAAACGTGCTTTACCAGCTTTTACAATACTTTCAAATAAGTCATCTTCAGATAAATAATCACTTTCTTCTAAATCAAGATCATTTTTCTTTCTATCGATAAGCAATTGTGCATAATCAAGTAATACGACTCCATTATTTACTACAATTCCGGCAAGTGATATAATACCTACCATGGTCATCATAATAACAAAGGCACTACCAGAAATAACAATACCACCAAATACTCCGATGAAGCTTAAAAATATAGCAATCATGATTATTGCTGGTTTAGAAATAGAGTTAAACTGAAAAATTAGAATAAAGAATATTAATCCAAGACCCGTAAAAAATGCCCCCACTAAAAAGGCCATTTGCTTATTTTGTTCTTCGATTTGACCCGTATAATCAATCTCAACGCCCTTTGGGGTGTCTTCAAAACTTTTCATTTCATTTTGAATCTTAGAAACAATTGCTCCAGCATCGGTATGTCCAGGAGACATAGCAGAATATACTGTTACAACACGCTTGGTGTCTTTGTGCTTAATAGCACTGTAACCAGAGTTGTTGCTTTTCTTTGCTACAGCAGATAAAGGAACACTTATTAGTTGTCCTTTTGTATTTCTAAACGTAATGTTTTGATTGAATAATGCACTAGTGTTGTAGCGGTCTTCTTTATTAAAGCGCACATAAATGTCATAATCCTCTCCATCTTCTTTATAGATGCCTGCTTTAGAACCAAAAATAGAGTTCCGCAATTGTGTACCAACTTGAGCGGCACTAATCCCTAATTCTCCAGCTTTTTCTCGATCAATAACCACACGCATGGTAGGCTTATCTTTATTTACATCGATTTTTAGTTCATCAATGCCCGCAATATTTTTGGTGTTGATAAACTCCCGCATTTTTTCAGCAGTGGTAATCAATTCAAGATAATCATCTCCCTGAATTTCAATGTTAATCGGGGAACCTGCAGGTGGACCAGCAACATCTTTCTCAACAGAGATTAATACTCCGGGATAGATACCCACTAAAGCCTTTTGCACTTTTTGACGCAGTAACTCACTGTCTTCTCCACGACGGAATTTATACTCGCGCATTGAAGCTGTAATTTTTGCTTTATGTGGCATTTCAGCAGAAGAGCCACCATCTGTATTAGGGTTTCCAGCCCCTTCACCTACTTGTGATACGGCGCTTTCAACTAAAAAGTTGTAATCTCCATCTCTATAATCCTTAGCATTTACAACATCATAAACACGTTGTTCAATTTCTTTGGTAATTGTATTTGTTTTCTTTATATCTGTACCTTGTGGGTATTCTATATATACAATAATCTGATTCGGTTTATTGTCTGGGAAAAATTCAACCTTAGTACGTTGCGTACTTAATGATGCTCCAAAGGCAATAAAAGAAAGTATCAATAAAGCAAAAGTTCCAATGGTTAATAAAATTGGTTTTTTTCCAGAAAGTGCATTTCTCAATCGACCTTCATACCAATTTTCTAACTTTACTAATGCTTTAGTTTGGAAGCTATTAGCCCACTTACGTAAAAACATACGGTATACCCAAAGCATAATAGCTGTAAATATCATTAGGGTACCTAAACCTCTATAAGTACCACCAAATACTAAAATAAGAACACCAATACCAGCCATAATAGCTGTTGTTTTTATAATTTGTTTTATAGGCATGTCTTTATCATCAATACTCATAAATTGAGATACCAATACTGAGTTAAAGAAAATAGCAACAAATAAAGAAGACCCTAATACAACGGAGAGCGTTATGGGTAGTATTACCATGAATTCTCCCATAATACCAGGCCATAATCCTAAAGGTATAAAGGCAGCAACTGTTGTAGCTGTAGATATGATAATAGGGAAAGCAATTTCTCCAATTCCTTTTTTAGCAGCTTCGAGCCTACTCATACCTTCTTCATCCATAAGCCTGTATACGTTTTCTACAACGACAATACCGTTATCTACTAACATACCTAGCCCCATAATAAGTCCAAATAATACCATGGTATTTAAACTCTGCCCCAAAAGTTCCAGGATCATTAGAGACATAAACATAGACATTGGAATAGCAAACCCAACAAAGATGGCATTCTTAAATCCTAAGAAGAACATTAATACGGTTACCACTAAAATAACTCCAAAAATGATGTTGTTTACTAAGTCATCTACTTGACCAATAGTTACAGATGATTGATCATTAGCAATACTTATTTTTAAATCTTTAGGAAATTCGTTTTCAATAGCATCATCAACAATTACTCTAATTTGTTCAACAGCAATAACCATGTTTTTACCAGCTCTTTTTTTAACGTCTAGCATTACAACAGGTTCGCCATATTCACGAGCAAAGGTTGTTTTATCTTCTTCTTTAAATTTTACGGCAGCGACATCTTTTAAATATATAGCTTCACCATTTTCAGATTTTACTACAAAATTTTCTAGTTCAGATGGTTTGTCAATTTCACCAATAATACGAATTGTACGTCTTTGACCGCTTGCAATTAAGTTACCGGCAGACATCGTAACGTTACCATTATTTATAGCACCAATGATATCACTAAAAGTGATTTGAGCGGCCATCATTTTGTAAATATCTACGGCAACCTCAACTTCTTTTTCTTGGGCTCCTCGAATATCTACTTTCTTAATTTCAAGTAAATTCTCTATTTTATCCTGAAGGTATTCGCCATATTCTTTTAATTTATCAATTGGATAATCTCCAGAAATATTAATATTTAAAATAGGCATTTCTTCAGACAGACTGAGTTCAAAAACATCAGGTTTTACTTTAGCACCATTAAAACTAGGCCAGTCTTCTCCAGCTGTTTCTGTGTCAATTTCATCCTTAACTTTTTGCTTCGCTTGATCTACCGTGATATTTTCATCAAACTCCACAACGAGCATTCCGTAATCTTCTTGCGAGGTTGACGTTATTTCTACGACGTTACTAACCGTTTTAAGTTGATCTTCTAGGGGATCAATTATCAGTTTTTCTATATCTTCAGCGGTATTCCCAGGAAACACCGTGCTTACATATATTTTAGTTTCATTTACCTCAGGAAAATTTTCTCGGGGCATACTAAAGAATGCAGCAATACCTAAGTAGAAAATTACAGCAATAAGCACATACATGGTCGTCTTATTGGTTATGGCCCAAGAGGACCAAGCAAACTCCTTATCGACTTGCTTTTTATTTTTTTTATCAGTCATTAGTTGTTTGTTTTAATTTAAAGATTGATTACTTTAACTGTTTGTCCATCTTCTACGGTACGTGCACCTTCACTAATTATTTCCGCACCATTTTCTAAACCTTCTAAGACCTCAATAACATCATCTTGGGTCTTACCGGTTTTTATAATTACTTTCTTGGCAACACCTTCCTCGTTCGTATTTTTATCACTAACCAAATAAACGTATTGTTCCCCATCTGCATTTTCAGAAATAATACTCTGCGGGATTAGAACAGCATTTTCATTCGTATAATCATTGATCTTTAAACGAGCTGTTAAATTTGGTTTTACGCCAGATTCTTTTGATGGAATGCCAACCTCTACTTTAAACGTTCTATTTGATGGATTGATGAAATCTCCTGCTTGGCGAATTTTAGTGCTAATTGTTTTTCCAAGAATAGGAAACTCCACTTCTACGCTTTTACCTTTTGAAACATTGGTGATGTAATTTTCAGGAACATCTGTTTCAATATACATATTGTCTAAATTAACAATACGCATAATTTGAGATTGCCCTGCAGCTACAACACTACCTTGTTCTGTAATAACATCATCAATAGTACCGGAGAAAGGTGCTCTAATAACTGTTTTAGCTATCTGTTGTTGTAATTGTGCTACTGCTCTAGATTGTGCTTCGTAGGTAGATTTTGCTTGTAGAAATTGAATTTCACTACCTATTTGCTGATCCCATAAACGTTTTTGACGCTCAAATGTAGTTTTAGCCAATTCTGTTTGAATTTCTAATTGAGCAACTTGCTGACTTAAACCGCCATCATCAATCTTTCCTAAGATTTGACCCTTACGAACATTTTGGCCTTCCTTAACGTAAATGTTTGTTAGAATACCATTGTATTCAGGAGTAATTACCAAAAGGTCTTTAGTAGTTACGTTTCCTTGTAGTTCTAAATAGTGATTAAATACTTCGTTTTTAGCAGTGATTGTGGTAATTAAAGGAACCTTTTTAACCGTATCGTATTGCGCTAAAGCTTCATCTAGCTGTTTAATTTTATCATGAATTGTTTGTTGCTCTCCAACCAATTCAGCACGTTTAGATCTAATATCTTCAGGATTAGTAGTTGCTATAACGTCTTCTACTGACTTCTTTTTATCTCCACCACATGCTACAAGTATGATGGCGGCTGCGCTTGCTATTAATAATTTTTTCATTGTATATTTTTTCTAGTTGATTGTTTAATTGTAATTGGCTTAGTTATTAAGAACTACCTCTAATTCTGTTTTGGTGTTGATAACATCTACCATAGATTGTAAGTAGGTATTCTGCGCGTCGTATAATTGTAGCTGTGCTTGTCTTAGTTCAAAACTACTGGCTATTCCTTCAGAATATTTAATCTGATTTTTGTTTTCGATACGTTCCGCTAGCGCTAAGTTCTCTTTATATGTAGCATATTGTTCTACAGCTAAAATGTAATCACTTTGTGCTTTTTTAAGCTGAAGTTTTATTTGTTGTTCGGCCTCTGTTAATTGCGTTTTTGCTTTCTCTAATGCAATTTTTGCACGTTGCGTACTGGCACTTCTTTTTAGTGAGCTAAAAATAGGAATGCTAAGATCTACTCCAATAATTGAAAAATCATACCAATCTGACTCATTACCCAAAAAATTGAACTTGTCACTATATGCAGAGCTACCGTAGTTGATGTATGCATTTAATGTTGGTAAAGCTTTACTGCGCTGTAACTTTAACTCTAAAGCACGTTGCTCGTTTAAGTTCAATGCTATTTTATAATCTACATTGTTATTGAGATTAAATGAGGTGTCTGCAAAAGCTAAATCTGTTTCTTGTTTTGCTAAATCATCAAGATTATCAGATAATAAGGTTGGGTTATCAGTGGTAATACCCATGGTTAAATTCAACATTTGAAGTGTTATCACTTTTAAACGAGTTGCATTTTTAAGCTGATTTTCAACAGTAGATAATGTTATTTGCAATTGCTCAACACTTTCTTCTTCACCCAAACCATTTTCAAAAATTTTTTGAGTTTCATAAAGGTTCTTCTCCAATGTTGCAATATTGTTTTCTAAGATTTTTACACTCTCATCTGCTAAAAGAACATTGCCATAGGCTTGTACTACTGCTTTTTTGACTTCTAATTTGGTTTTCTCTTGATTGTTTTTACTGTAGGCAATAAAAGTTTTTGTGGCTTGAACACCCACAATGTAAGAGCCATCAAAAATTTGTTGACTAAGCGTAGCCGTTGCAGTTAAACTTTGAGGTTCGCTAAAAATTACGGGAGCAAAAGTACCTTCTTCTCCTCCAAAAAATTCAGCAGGGATTAGAGACACTGGTTGTTTTAACTGGTTTTGATAGCCAACTGCTCCACTTATTTGTGGCAAACCATCTGCTATTGTTTCCCATTTTTGTTTTTTAGCATCATCTATATCTCGGCCAGCATTTATGGCACTATAATTATGCTCTAGCGCATAATTAATAGCTTCCTCTAGGGTATAGCTATTTTGGGTCTCCTGAGCTATACCTATAGAAACACATAGTAGGGCAAGGAAGGTTAAAAAATAATTTTTCATCTGTTGCGTGTTATATTTAGTTTTTTAATATTTTTTTACTCGTGATTTGAATTTATAAGCTGATTCAAAATTTTTCTTCCATCTGGTGTGATAATTCCTCTAAGGTGATATTCTAAATACTCATCTTGTAATTTGTTAACAGGGAATAAATCTGGTGGAAATAAACTAAAATCTTTTATACTAGTCACTCCGGTAAAATAGATTCTAGAAACAAATTCAATATTTAAATTTGGTCTATAAATCCCCATATCAATACCCTTTTTTATATTGTTAATGACGCATAGACGCATCGCATCATATTGTTTGGATCTTAATGAGGAATATATTTTTGGGTAATATTTTTGCAATTGGTATTGAGGAGACGATTTTTCATCTTTTAAGTGTAGCATTACAAATTTCTTGATTTCTAAAAGTTCCTCAATAGGATTTTTTTGTAAAGCACAAATAGAATCAATACCGGTAGAAATAGAGCAAAAAAGTTGAAGCATACATTCTTCTACTAATTTTGTCTTATTTTCATAATTAGCATAAATGGTTTTTTTAGAAATACCCATTTCCTGGGCTAAATCATCCATAGTAACACTTTTAAACCCTAAAGTTAAAAACATTTCAGTTGCTTTTTCTAAAACTTTTTCTTTCATATTGGGTGCAAATGTAGTTCGGAAACTTTAAACACCAAAAAAGTTTCCAAAGTATTTACGATTATTTAACATTTGATTTCTTACACGCTTCATTTAAGAAACACTTTTGTGCTATTAACAAGGTTTAATGTATTTTTGAAAAAAAATTGCCACATGCAACGCATTGAAGATTACCGTAAAGAATTTATAGCTTATTTAGAACTAAATTTAGCGCTCAAAGAGCCTATTAATTTATACGAGCCTATTACTTATATTTTATCATTAGGAGGTAAGCGTTTGCGCCCTATTTTAACCTTAATGACAGCAGATATCTTTGGATCTGACTATAAGAAAGCTTTAGACGCTGCATTGGCGGTTGAGGTTTTTCATAACTTTTCATTAGTTCATGATGATATTATGGATGATGCTCCACTACGCAGAGGGAAAGCAACGGTTCATGAAAAATGGGATATTAATACAGGGATTCTTTCAGGAGATGCTATGTTGATTAATGCCTATCAGCTTTTTGAAAATTATGAAGGAGAGGTCTTTAGAAACTTAGCAAAGTTATTTAGTAAAACTGCTATTGAAGTTTGTGAGGGGCAACAGTATGATGTAGATTTTGAAACTAGAGATGATGTAACTATCCCTGAGTATTTAAAAATGATTGAATACAAAACAGCAGTCTTGGTAGGAGCGGCTATGAAAATGGGTGCAATTATTGCAAATGCTTCTATGGAAGGGCAAGAAAATATCTATGAATTTGGTAGAAATTTAGGAATTGCTTTTCAATTACAAGATGATTATTTAGATGCTTTTGGAGATCCTAAAACTTTTGGGAAACAAGTAGGCGGAGACATCATCGAGAATAAAAAAACGTTCTTATATTTAAAAGCTTTAGAACAATCTGCTCCTGAGCAGGTTAGTGAGTTAGAGCATTTGTTTTCTATTCAACCGGCAGATGCTACAGGTAAAATTGAAACTGTAAAAAGTATATTTTTGGAAAGTGGAGCTGCAGAACGCACTCAACAAGAAATAGCAATTTATACCGAAAAGGCTTTTGTGGTATTAACGAAATTAGAAATCTCTGAAGAGAAAAAATTACTTCTTAAGAAATTTGGAGAAAGTTTAATGCAACGAAAAGTATAATTAAAATAAACGCCTAAAGAGGGCCTTAATAAATGGCATAGGCGACAATGCACTGATAAATTTTATATCTTCGAAGAGGGTTGTGTCCTCATCTAGAAACTTGAAGATTAGTTGCGGATTTCTATTTTTAAAAAGGGCTTCAAATATAGATTGGCCTAGATCATTTCTGCGGTATAGAATATCTAGAAGCAAAAGGTCATAAAACCAAAATTTATCTCTTTTTCCAAAATTTTGAAGTGGCTTTTGATCTTTTAGATGTTGGATTAATTGTACCACTTTTTTCTGTGTGCTTTTGAAGGTGTAGCCTGTACTTGCTTTTGTCCAGCCTCCTGCAGTACCTATATAAAGTAAATTAGCTGTGTTTTTTTGCGTAAAACTATAGCATGTCATAGGGATGCTACCTCTTTCTTTTTCTATAATTTCATAATTGTCAATACCTAGCTTTTGGGTGATATACGCTTGAATAGCTTCTTCATATTCTTGTTCTTTAAGAAGATGTTCTGAAAACAAGGTATATTCTATCAAAGCTTCATTCTCTGTAGTAGGCAATACATACATAAATCGTGTATTCCCTTTTTGAGGAATAGAAAAATCCATGAATGTGGCTGTTTTAGCATCAAAAAGAGGTTGTTTTGTCTTGATAAACCAACCTATAAAATGCTGTTGTAAAACAGGGTATTTCTTTTGTTGTAAGGGATATTGAGGATCAAAAATACTATTAAAAATGGTCTTTCCTATAAAGGTTTTATTGGTTGTTTTTACCAAGTTTTCTTCTGGAGAATTGCTAACAGAAATAACTTCCTCGGTTATAAAAGTAATGTTGGAATATCCTTCTAGTTTTTTTAAAATAGAAGCATAAAAATCTATTCCTTTGATCATTTTATACTGATAAGGAGCTATGGCATATTTTTCATTGATCTCTTTGCCTGCAAAACGTATGGTATTCCATTTTTTGTGGAGTATGTCATCAAAAGCACCTTGCCCTTTTTCCCAAAAACACCAGGTTCTATCGTTATTTTGCTTCGCATTTTTATCGAGAAGTAAGATAGATTTTTTAGAAAAAAAAGAATCTTTACCCATGGCATCGGCTAATAATAAACCGGCAGCACCAGCGCCAATAATTATATAGTCAAAGGACTTCATTACTCTATCAGATATGGAATTTGATAACTTTTAATTATCGGAATGTTAACGGTTTTTTTTATTTTTTCAGTCTTTTCAACTAAGGCGATAATTTCAATGGCAATATGAATACCATATATATTGTCAGGATTTCTAATTCCTAAATAACTTTTGTCTTTTGAGCTAATTTTTACGATACCAGATTTGAAATTCTCACGAGTACCTTCTAAATTTGATTTAAAATCTTCTTTTTCTTTGAATAATTCTGCATCTTGATCAGAATTTAGCACGTAAATATCGCAAATATTTGCTCCTGGAGGCGGATTCAAATTGCTCACTGCGCCCTGTATTTCATCGTCCTCTTTTATGAATTTCGTGAGCTGAGATGCAAAATTAAAAGATGATAAGGTATTTTTAATATCATTTTCCTCTCTAGAGGCTGTAAATACATAATACCATTCTACCGTATTTTTAGGTAAACTTACTGGAACAATAATTCTGTTTTTACCTCCTTTTAGCAAGGCATTAGATGTACTGTTTAAATAAAATTTTTCATTCTGAATAGATCTGGATTCCAATATTTTTTTATCTACTAATTGCTCCGTAGGAAATCCGTACGTGGTATCTTTTTTAACTTTATACCCTATTTGAGGTTTCTTTTTTCTAGTGGAAGTCGTTTCATAATTTAACTGGTAATCGCTAGGTTTAGAATTCGTATTCTTTATGACTAGTTTGTAGATGCCATCATTAGAAATGGTAATAACTTTAGAAAATATTTTCTGCTCTTCTACTTTTACAAGTAGTTTATTTGGGTATTGATACAGAAGAAAATTGTTCTTTTTTGCTTTTTTACTTTTTGGAGTTATCGTTATTGAAATAACGTCATTTTCATAAGCAGGAATTAGAACCTCCTTTTCTTCATTGGATGCAATACTTAAAATTTCACTGTTAGACGTTTGTGCTTGGGTTGTAAAAACGATCAAAAAGATAATTAGGTAAAATGTAGGTTTCATTATCAGCTATTTTTTTCAAAGATACCAATTTAAACTATCTGTGATATATTAACAATGCGCTATGCATTTTAATCTATTCTATAACGTAGTCCAAAAAATCCTCTAATACCTTGATTGGGTCCATACACATAGCTTGGGTCAAAAGTCAATGCATATGGGTTGTCTGTTGTTGCTACGGCATTTCCGCTAGGGTCAAAAGTTACATTTTTATCAAAAGGATCATCTGCTCGCGCTATAATAAAAGGATTTCCTTTGTTAGGTGTCCAATTTAATAAATTTTTCACTCCACCATAGAATTCAAATTTATCAATTCCTTTATATGTAAGTTGTATGTTTTGTATGCTCCATGTTGGGGAGTATTCACTTCTAGGATCTAAATTGCCTAAAAGTGGTAAACGCATAGGCCCATAAATATTTCCAGTGTAATCAATACTTAAATCAATTTTGGCTATCTCGTAGGATATATTCCAAGTACCAGAGAATTTTTCAGTAAGTATCTGTGGTGTTTTAATTCCGTTTTCAGTAGCGGTCACCTCTTGTAATGTTGCGCCCAATAATACCTTTATCCCATTTGGGAAAACCATATCTACATTTCCGCTAATACCTTGAGCAACAGATTTTCCGTCTAGATTGTCATAGATAATTTGATTAGGGTTGGTATCATAATCAGGGATGATGGCATTGCTAAAGTTGGTATAAAATACAGATAAGTCTAAACCGACAAATAAACCACTACTGCTATATATTTTTTTTAAATAATTAAGGTTTACATTAAAAGATTTTTCAGGGTCTAGTTCTTCTGCAATGACAACATCTCTAGACCCTGTAAGTGCGGCATGTTCTTCTGTAAATATATTTACTACACGGAACCCTGTGCCGGCGTTTAAGCGCAAGATGTCATTATTTGTTATTTTCCAACGATACGCTGCTCTAGGAGTTAAAATAGAACCATGTCGCTCATCATAATCATAGCGTAACCCTAATAAAAGTGATTGTTTTTTCGAAAATGCAATTTCATTCTGGGCAAATACACTTGGTATTACTACTTCATCAGGATTGTTTTTATCTAGTTCGGAAGTGGCAGTAGTATTATCATCATAATAATTATAGCGTACCGAAGTACCTAGGAGAATATCGTGTTTGTTTTTAGTAAAGTCCCAAGTTAATTGAGAAAAACCAATACGTTGTTTGGCTAAATAAGCAACATCACCATAAACAGAATTTTGATCATGATCTGTATATGAAAATGAAAGCATCATCTTTTCCTTTATGGGTAATTGGTATTTTCCTAATAGCTCAAACCTACGGGTATAAATGCTTTCGCCGTATATTTCATCCCCGCCACGAAATTCAGGAGTCCATTGTAACTCTCCTCCCCATCTGTCTTCATAGAAAAATCTTCCTGCAAGTGATAAGACCCGATTTTCATCCCGTTGAAAATTCCACTTTTGGAATATGGAAATTCTATCTTGTAATGTCAGATCTGTAAAATTATCTCCATTATTATCAATCTTGGAGTTAAAATTAAAGTAGTTAATGCCCAGTAAAACGTTTGTTTTTTCGCCGATGTTAATTTTACCACCTGCATCTAAATTATATTCTCCCCAGCCTGTAGCAAAACCATCGATGGATAATTTTGGTGCCTGTAAAGTATTTTTAGTAATGATGTTTATAAGACCACCAACGGCTTCACTTCCGTATAAACTAGAAGCAGGACCTTTAACAATTTCTATCTGTTCAATAAGTGAATTTGGTATACCAGATAAACCATAAACCGTACTTAAACCACTAACAATAGGCATTCCGTCAATTAAAACTAAAGTATAAGGACCTTCGAGGCCGTTAATATGGATATCACCGGTGTTACATACATTACAATTTATTTGTGGCCGAACTCCGTTTACGTTTTGTAACGCTTCAAAAATGCTGGCGGTAGGGTTTTGTTTTAAAAAAGTAGGGCTGTATACTTCTACGGGAACAGGGCTATCAGATCTGCGCACTGCTTTTAAGGTTCCCGTAACTACCATTTCTTCTAATTGTTCTGATTGTGCACTAAGTTCAATTTTCACACTTGTGCTATTATTTTCTGTTACGGTGATTGTTTTATTTTTTGGTTGATATCCAATAGCTGAAATCTTTAGGGTGTAGGTGCCAGGCTTTAGGTTAAAAGTAAAATTTCCATTTTCGTCAGAGGAGGTTCCTTGAGTAGAACCAGCTATTAAAACATTCGCAAATGGAACGCTTGTATTTTTATCAAGGACAATTCCTGATATTTTTGACTCCTGACTTATTGCAGCGGAGGAGGTTACAAAACAAAGAACAATTAAGATATTTTTTAATAGTGTCATAACTTATATTTATTGCAGACTAATTTAAAATTTAGACAAAGCTAAAAATATATTTATGATTACAAAATTTTATTTTAGTGTCTTAAATAAAAATGTACTTTTGTATAAACTTATTTGATGACACATTCTGAGGAGAATTATTTAAAAGCGATTTATCATTTGGGGGGTATTGAGGACGAAACAGTATCTACCAATGCCATAGCGGAGCAGATGGATACAAAACCCTCATCGGTGACTGATATGATTCGCAAACTTTCAGAAAAAAAATACGTCTCGTATAAGAAATACCAGGGTGTAAGTTTAACTGCGGATGGTACAGAAAAAGCATTATCAATAATTAGGAAGCACCGTTTGTGGGAGGTTTTTTTGGTTGATAAATTAGATTTTGCTTGGGATGAGGTTCATGATATTGCAGAGCAATTAGAACATATTAAGAGTGAAAAGCTAATTGATAGTTTAGATGAGCATCTGAATTTCCCAAAATTTGACCCACATGGCGATCCAATACCTTCTAAAAATGGGGAACTTACTAAAACGACTAAGAGATTGTTGAATGAGGTTGAATTAAAAAAAACCGGAATTTGTGTAGGGGTAAAAGATTCTTCAGCACCATTTTTAAAATTCTTAGACAAGCACGGTATTGCTCTGGGCGATCAAATTACAGTACTTGATAAAGAAGATTTTGACGGCTCTTTACAAATTAGTATAAATGATAAGTCTATTTTAATATCTCATCAAATAGCTTCAAATTTATATGTAAAATGCGAATAACTCCAGACGATTTTATGTCAATTTTATATAATGGAAGAAGAAGTTAAGCATAATAAACGGTCACTTGAAGAAGTAAATGAGTCTGTTTCAGTAGCTCAAAATACTTCTGTTTGGAAAAAAATTGCTGCTTTTTTCGGACCAGCTTATCTTATCAGTGTTGGTTATATGGATCCCGGAAATTGGGCAACCGATTTGGCAGGTGGTAGTCAATTTGGATATCAGCTACTATGGGTTTTATTAATGTCGAACATTATGGCATTATTACTACAAAGTTTAAGTGCTAGGTTAGGTATTGTTCAGGGAAAAGATTTAGCGCAGGCCTCAAGAGAAACGTATTCTAAGCCTATTAATTTTGTCCTTTATGTTTTGGCAGAAATCGCTATTGCAGCTTGCGATTTAGCCGAGGTTATAGGAATGGCTATTGGTTTACAGTTACTTTTTGATATTCCCCTAACTTGGGGTGTTTGTATAACGGTATTAGATACTTTTCTACTCTTATTTCTGATCAATAAAGGCATCCGGAAAATGGAAGCTTTTATTATTTCTTTGATTGCAATTATAGGTATTTCTTTCTTTGTTGAAATGCTTTTTGCAAAACCAGATGTAGGCGAAATGATTATTGGCCTCGTGCCAACCATACCAAATAGTGCCGCTTTATATATTGCTATAGGAATTATTGGAGCAACGGTAATGCCTCATAATTTATATTTACATTCTTCTTTGGTTCAAACTAGAAAGTTTGATAAAAGCAAAAAAGGGATTAAACAGGCCATAAAATATAATTTTATAGATGCTACAATTGCCTTAAATCTTGCCTTTTTCGTAAACGCAGGGATTTTAATTTTAGCTGCAGCCACATTCTATAAAAATGGAATGTTTGAGGTTGCCGAAATACAGGACGCACACAAGCTCTTAGAACCATTATTAGGATCAAAATGGGCAGGCATACTATTTGCTTTGGCTTTAATTGCTGCAGGGCAGAGTAGTACGATAACAGGTACTTTGGCTGGGCAAATTGTAATGGAAGGCTATTTAAACTTAAGAATTCAACCATGGGTGCGCCGGATAGTAACTCGGATTATAGCGATAGTCCCTGCTTTGTTTACAGTTATTTATTATGGCGAAAGGGCTACAGGAGAACTTTTAATTTTAAGTCAGGTAGTATTAAGCTTGCAATTAGGGTTTGCTATAATTCCATTAATTCACTTTGTAAGCGATAAGGAGAAAATGGGGGATTTTGCTATTGGCACCCTAACCAAAATTGCTTCTTGGGTAGTAGCTTTGGTGATTGTTATCCTAAATGCAAAATTAGTTTATGATCAAATAGCGGGATGGTTAGTTAGTAGTTCAAATCCTATTTATATATGGGTATTTGTGGTTCCAATAGCATTGGGTGCGGTGGTCTTGTTAATTTATATTATTATAAAACCAATTTTAAATAGGACTTCTAGACACGTACAGCATGTTCCTCATATCGAAGAAATTTTTTTAAATGAAAATCTTAAGAAAATCAACTATGATAAGATTGCTATTGCTATTGATTTTTCAAGTATGGACGAAAAATCAATCCGAACAGCTTTAAATTTAGGCGGTACAGAAGCAACTTATACCTTAATTCATGTGGTAGAAACAGCAGGATCACTGGTACATGGCAGTAATGCCTATGATTATGAAACTTTAAGCGACCGTAGTTACTTAGAGAAGTACCAAGAGAAATTAACAGGAATGGGGTATACTGTTCTAATCTCATTAGCTTTTGGTAATCCTAAAAAGGGAATATCTAAAATAGTAAACCAAGAAAATTTTGATCTTTTAATCATGGGTGCTCATGGTCATAAATTATGGAAAGATATTTTGTTAGGCACCACGGTAGATGCTGTGCGGCATAAGGTTGCTATTCCGGTATTGATTGTAAAAGAATAAGAGTTATCTAGATAATTTCCTTAATTTCAAATTTGGCAAGACTATTGTTTGTTGGTATCATATTTAATTAGAAATTAGCCTTATGAATAAAATCTTATATGCACTTCTATTCTTACCAGTGATGATGTGGTCACAACATACCTTGAAGGTGCATGTTGAAAATGTAACAAATTCTAACGGGCATATTAGAATAGCGATGTATAATTCGTCTGATGGTTTTTTAGCTTTTGATCAAGTGTATACTTCAAAAACTGGCGTTGCAGTGCACGGCACTACTGTAATTGTAATTGATGATATTTTAGAAGGCACTTATGCCTTGGCTGTTTTTCATGACGAGAATTCTAACGAGAAATTAGACACTAACTTTTTAGGAATTCCTAAAGAACATGTTGGTTTTTCTAATTCTAAAATGAAAACCTTTGGTCCGCCTAGTTTTAAGGAATGTTCTTTTGTGTTGCAAGGAGATAAAGAAATAATAGTGGCTATAAAATAGTAGTGGCTCTTGTAATAAAAAAAGGGATGCTTAGTAGCACCCCTTTTTTATATAAATTTGAAGAAATTATTCTCCTTTAAAGATTCTTACTTCTTTACCTTTACTGTAATAAATATCATCAGAAACATAATCTACATCATATATTGGCTTATTGTTTTCTAAAATAATTTTATCTATTTCTTCTCCGGTTTCTTTATTTACTTTAATCAATAATTTTTCACCAGTTTCTCCTTTAGCAAATATTAAACTATAATTATCTGTTTCTTGCATTGCTAAATAGCGATCTTGTACAAAAGTTTGGCCAATAGATCCAGCTAAGAAACCAGCTTCTCCTATTGCTCTGGTCTTATCTCCAAATACTGAATAAGAACCTTCAGCAGTTGCTGGATTACCGTCGCTGTCTTTATATTGTGATCCCACAGTTATTTCTGCCGCAGCAACACTCCCTGCAATTTGACCTACTATAGCGGTAGTTTTTAAAAGTCTTCTGCCAAATTCGCCTGGTTGTGTATACTTGTTGTGAAAAATTACAGCACCAGTATTATCAACACCCACAACTTCGCTTTCGCCAGAAATTGAAACATTGTTAGGGAATAGCTCCATACTAGAAATCATTTTTTCATTCTTTAATTTCAGTTTAGCATAAGGCTTCGGTTTTTCTTCACTCGTTTGATTGAAACGATATAGTTCTTCATCATTGAACACAATAAAATCACCTGATTTTTCATCATATTTTGCAATTGTAGGCCTTTTTTCATTTAGCTTAAGATTGCCTTTCCAGATTTTTTTACCTGTTGTATAATCAACCATATTAGCATACGTAGCTGTTACATAAAGTACTCTATTGTTGTTTGTTTTTTCTAAAAAGAAAATTGGATCTTCTTCGTCATCACAAATTTTAACATCCTTCTTCCATTTCTTTTCCCCATTTTTATCAATTAACATCATTTCGTCATCATAGACATATAGGAAATCCTTATCTATCGGAATTACAGATTTAATCCCTTTTCCTTTAGGATCTTTTTCCCACTTCTTCTCACCTGTCGTGTAATCATAAAAATTGAAACCTTTGTAATGCGCTAAAAGCATTTTGTCTTGCCAGTCTTCAAATAAAACTAAGTATTTAGTGGTAATTGGATCTTTCCAGATTTTGTCTCCAGTTTCTGCGTTGTACAAATCAATTTCACTTTTAGTTCCAAACAATCCTTTAGTAATTACTGAGATTAATTTTTCACCATCTAAAGAAGTTCTAAAGTCAGAAATCTTATTCTCTTCATCTTTCCAAAGTAATAATCCATTTTGTTTGTTTAAAACATAAAATTTAGATTTTACTAAGACAAATATTTTATCTTCAGAATATTCCATTACATCTCTAAAACCTTGGGCATCGTTGCCTGTAAGTTTTGCTAAAGATTGCATGAAAGCTCCGTAAGTAGTGGATACTGTTGTCTTCCAAAGCATTTCTTTTTTTGATAAAGAATATTTAGCAATAATTAAGTTTTTGTCATCTAATCCTCTTAATAAAAGTGCATTTTCATCAAACAAATATTCTGCTTGAAAATATCGTTCTTTATCCTGAGATTCGAAAAGAAGATCTCCTGTGATACTATTATAAATATACAATTGATCATCAAAAAATTTTTGTACAAATGGCGTATCCTCAATGGTTACAAAATCTATTGGAATACTATTTATACCTCCTGTAGTTAAGAATTCTGAGCTAATGTTTAAAGCAGATCTTTTTGGAGCATCAATAGACCAAAGAATTTTATCATCAACTGGGCTGTAGCCATGTAGTTTTTCTCCTTCAGACACTACGGCTATTCCATTAAATGGAACAATAATTAAATCATCAACTCTGTTGTCAAAAGTTATTGTCTTGCTTGGTTCTCGCTGCCCGAATGCTAATCCTGCGTAAAGGAACAATGATAAGGGTACTAATTTAAATTTCATAAAATGGTTTTAGGTTATTTTAAGGTAATTCCTTCAATATAGTAACTATATTCTAAACTCAAAGTTTTTTGTTTTATTTCATAGAATATAAGCTAATTATTTTAGAAACTCTTAAACTAGTAATAGGTGTGAAGAAAATATAACAATCATTATCTTCGTTTAAAATTTAATATGATGATTGTATTTACACAAGTGATTGGTGCTCTTTATGGGATGCTTGCAGTGCTATTTGGTGCTTTTGGTGCGCATGCCCTTAAAAAAATATTTTCTGAAGAACAATTAAAGAGTTTTGAAACGGGCGTTAAATACCAAATGTACCACGCCATTGTTTTGCTTGTTGTAGGATTTAATTTTGATTTTTCTATTGGTATAGAACGGTATGTTGTGTATTGTTTTAGTATTGGTACGTTGCTATTTTCTTTTAGTATCTATGGCCTTTGTCTAAGTGCTGCTAAGAATAAAAAAATAAAAATACTAGGGCCTATTACGCCTCTTGGGGGCTTATTTTTGGTAATAGGCTGGGGGCTACTTCTTTTCTCCTTCCTGGATTAAAACATTCAATTTAAAAGACAAAGCGATACCTTACTTCTAATAGAAAATATTATTCTTCTTGGTACCCTTTTGGTCGTTTCCAGCGAATAGGAGCTTTTGGTTCAGGCTTCATTTTAAACTCTTGCGTTTCTAATAATCTAAGGGCTTCTTCAATACCTTTTTCTAGCTGCGGATCTTTTCCTTGTAGTACAAGTTTTGGTTCTTGAATAACTTCAATATCTGGAGCAATTCCATCTCCTTCTACGGCCCATTCTCCATCAATATCATAAAAGCCACCTCTTGGCGCAACCATTCTACCTCCATCTATAAATGGTGGTGTATCCCATGTACCTACTAAACCACCCCAAGTTCTAGTCCCTACTAAAGGCCCTACTTTTTTCATATGAAACATATAGGGCAATAAATCACCTCCAGAACCAGAACGCTCATTGATCAGCATTACTTTTGGTCCCCAGATGCCAGCGGCTGGCGATGTCCATGGTCTATTACCTTCTGTTTTACTATTAAAATAACCATAAGGTTCTCTCGCCATAATATCAATCATATAATCGGCAGCAGAACCACCACCGTTATTGCGTTCATCAATAATGACTCCTTTTTTATCTTGTTGAGAAAAATAATATCGGTTAAAAGCTTCATAGCCTCCATTTCCGGTATTAGGAACATAAACATAAGCGAGTTTACCTCCAGAAAGTTCATCAACTTTGCGTCTGTTACCTTCAATCCAATCGTAGGTTCTTAAACCTCGTTCACTGCTGATAGGTTTTACTAAAATTTCTTTTCCACCAGAACTAGCAGAATTGTTAATTGTTAGTCTTGTCTCTCTTCCGGCAGTTTGTTCTAATAATACAAATGGATTTACAGTTGCTTTGAGAGGTTTACCATTAATTGCAGTAATATAGTCTCCTACTTTTACTTCAAGACCCGGTTGTGCCAATGGTGCATATAAATCAGGATTCCAATTTTCTCCATTGTAAATTTTTGAGATTTTATAATAGCCATTTTCAATGGTAAAATCACAACCTAATAACCCTATTGGAACAAAATCTACATCAGGCATATCTCCTCCTGAAACATAGGAGTGTCCTATAGATATTTCTCCGCTCATGATATCTACTACATAGTTTAAGTCTGCTCTATGACGTACATGTTTTATCCATGGAGCATACCATTCGTAAATAGTGTCCCAAGGTGCTCCATGTGTATTATTAACGTAAAGAAAATCTCTCATATAGCGCCAACCTTCTTTAAATATTTGCTCATACTCTGCCGTTGGATCAATTTTAATTTTGATGTTTATCGGTAAATTATCTTTACTAACATCTGGTTTAGATGTTGTTTCGGAAAGTAGCCAAGAAGTATCAGTATTAATTAAAATATGCTTGCGATCATTAGAAACGATTATTTCATTCACTTTTATGGCATATTCTTCGGTCGTCATTTTTTCAATATCATATTTATGAAGTGTTAGACCGTCTTCATTTTGAACTTGTTCCGTAATGAATAAAACGTTTTTTGGACCCTTTGCTAAGCTAGTGTAATTTTTATCGGCTAATTTTAAAGCTACGATTCTGCGATAAATTCCGTCAGCATCAATTTTTACTATAATTTTTGGAGTTTCTAGATCATCTTTCTTCTTACTTTTAGAAATGGCTTTAGTTGGTATTGTGTTTTTCTCTTCATTTTCTTCATCAGTTTTGGGTAGATTAGGAGCCTTTGTATCTTTTGATAGGACAATAGCATATAGGCTTCTTGTCACATTAGTATCATAAGAACTCATGTCTAGCCACCCAGACTGCAAGCCATAATTTGTGCTTGCTAAAAAGTATAAATAGGAGCCAGATTCATCCCAAATTGGACTAATAGCATCTGCAAGTCCATCTGTTAATTGAATTGTTTCTTTCGTAGTGTTGTTATAAGCGAAAATTGCTTTGTAATTATTGACTAATTGTTTTGGGAAAGCAATCCATTGACTATCTGGAGACCAGATAGGATTCATGGTTCTTGTAGGATGCGCATAAGAATCGGTAGCTACCTTTTCCGATTTTCCTGTCATCAAATTAATAATCCAGATGTTGTAGTCAGTATCAGAATATGCAATATGTTTACCATCAGGAGACCAATCTGGCTTAAAATAAAACGTAGTATTAGGTAGTTTGTAGCTTTTTTTATGTTCACCATCTTGATTTGCTACCACTAGTTCGTATTCTCCTGTGGCATCAGAAAACCAAGCAATCTTATCTCCTTTTGGAGACCAAACAGGCGAACGATCTGCTACTCCTGAGCTATTTGTAATATTTTTCCAAGTTCCGTTTTCTTTAGGGATTGTAAAAATATCTCCACGATGTTCAAATACTGCTCTTTTACCTGTAGGAGAAATATTTGGGTTTGTTAATTGCTTAGCAGTAACACTTTCCCAACGGGGTCTTGCAAAATTCATATCACCATTTATAATAATAGAAAGTTGTTTTGTTATTCCCGTTTCTGGATTTACAAGGTGTAAATAACCGCCTTGTTCATAAACGATAGAAGTAGTACTTGCATCTAAACTTTTAACATCAAATTTTTTATGAAAAGTGATTTGTTTTTCTTTTTTTGTCACAGGGTCAAAAGACCAAATATTGCTGGCGTAATCACGTTCAGACAAGTAAAAAACGTTATTATTAAACCATACAGGATATAAGTGACGTTCTTTTGTGGGCTGGGGTGTTGTAATTAACTCTTTGGTTTCCATATTTACAATCCAAATAGGCATTGCTTGCCCTCCTCTATAATTTCTCCATTCTGGATCCCAAGAAGTAATAGGGGTGTAGGCTATAAAGTTACCATTTTCAGAAAATTCTCCATATGCAGCTCTTGGGATGTCAATAGCCACAGGAAAACTACCTGTAGTTGTTACTTTATATAATTTATTGGTGACTGTAGGTTTACTTTCTCTTCCAGATCTAAATAGAACTTCGCCTTCAGGAGTCCAGCCTTCTGCAAAATCAGCAGACGGATGATAAGTTAATCTTTTAGGTTCTCCTCCTGTGGATGGTATAATATATACATCAACATTTCCATCATACTCTGCTGTAAAAGCAATTGTTTTACCGTCTTTAGAAAAATGTGGGTTAGATTCATAACCTTCATTACTAGTTAATCGTATAGCTTGACCACCGTTTATAGTTGTTTTCCACAAATCTTCAGCATACACAAATACAATTTCTGTATCAGAAATTGTAGGTTGTCTTAGTAATTGAGTTCCTTGTGCATTTACAAATAAAGTGGCTAGTAAAAAGCTAATCGAATAAAAGGATTTCATAAAGAGTTAGTTTAGTATCATTTTAAATGAAACAAAAAGAGGTAGTCTATAATCCTACTTTAATTCTTTTTAGGAATTGAAAATGCAATATTTCTATCTCTTTCAATTTGAGTGTTGAAAGTATTAAATTTTTATCGCATCTACAATTCTAAAATTTTCTTAAGACCACCTAACTTGTCATTTGATTTTAAATGTGTTTCTCCTTCCTGGATTAAAACATTCAATTTAAAAGACAAAGCGATACGTGGCTTTTAATAGAAATATATTCTTAGGTTGTAAGTCTCCAAAAAGATTTTTATCCAAAGTCGCAAATAAGCCATCATTAGGGTTACCGCCGCTAGATAAGTCTTGTGACCATACCAAAAATATTTCTGAACCAGGCTTATATTCCCAACGTACCACTAAGTTAGATCTAAATTGGGTGAATGAAAAGTCTGGATTTTCAAAGCTATAATCAGTTGTGCCATCAATATCCTCATCAATACTATAGCTACCATTGTCAAAAGAAACCTGATTAGGCGTGTAAGATGCTATTCTATCCTCAAAATTTTTGGCTAAAGGATTCGCAATTTCTTTGAAATTTGAATAGACGCCATTAGAGACAAAAGGCTGACCCCAATACTGTATGGATAAATTAGGATTTATGGTGTAGTTTATGCGCAAAGACATACTTATGGTTTCTTGATCTACGGTTCCATTAATATATTTAGTGCCGCCATCATACGCTATGTTATCTACAAACTGTAATTGGTCTTTATTGGTTCCGTAACTAGGGTAGGCAGATATACTCAAGGCATTTATGGGTTGGTATCTTATCCCAAACTCAATCTCATAATTTTTATACGAGTTGTCTACGCCTTTTGTACCTGATTGAAAAATGCTTAATTGTAATTTTTTTCTGCCATCAGATTCTATCCCATTGGCATAGCTGATTTCAGAGGACTTTCGTAACCTTGGTCCGCCTCTTAATGCGAAATTATCATATTGCGTAGGCGCATAGTTGAAGCTTACGTTTGAGAACCAATTGTTTTTCCAATTCTGCCAGCTATTGGTGTTAAATCGTAAGTTATTATGGTTACCCCCCAAATCCCAAACGCTCCAATGGTTATAGTTTATGCCTACTTTTCTAAAAGTATTGTCTGGTTTTAGTGTTTGGTACCCAACCCAAGTATAATGCCTTAAATCATCTGCTTGCCTTTGAAATCCAACATCATTAAGTTCCAATTCTGGAGAACGCCAAGTAGCGCCAGTTTCAAATTTCCAATGACCATTACCAACTTTTCCTAATTGCATATTACCGCCTGTACCAGTTAGGGAAGTTGCATTCTCATCTACATTTAAATAACTAGTAGATGCTCTCTGAAACAAGTGGGTTATAGATTCCTGTGTTCTTGTTATGGCTTCTTTACTGCCCGTAACGTGGCTAAAAAGTAAATTGCCACCTACATACCAATCTCTATCATTCCATTGGTGTTTAAAATCAAAACCACCGGTGTATGCCGCTTCGTGTAGGAAATTTAAATTATCCGGTAAGTTGTTTCTGTTTGTAGCGGTAAACATACCGCCAATGAAGGTGTTTCGATCATTAAAATCTTTTTGTAGCCTCCCTATAAAATAATTTGTTAGTGGTTCCACCAGCTCTTTTCTACGCGCTCCATTGTTGTCAATAACTGCATATTTTTTTGCAGTAACACTTTCTAAAACGCCAATAGACCATCCGCTTTTAGTTTTACCGCTAAACTTAGCGGCACCAATAATTTCTGTGTTTTCTGGGTGATTTACAAATTCGCCATCTGCTGTATTCGGGTATCCTTGCGGACTTCTTCCAATTCGTCTTGAATAAAATACATTGTCGGAGCCAAACGTATTCCCGGCTTCTGAGCGAGATACTGTGTAGTCAAAAATATTCTTGTTCTCTACAAAGAAAGGCCGCTGTTCTTCAAAGAAAATTTGAAAACCATCTAAAGCAATCGCAGAAGGATCTGCTTCTACTTGGCCAAAGTCAGGATTAATAGTTAGATCTAAAGTAAGATCATTGGTGATTCCAATTTTGGCATCTAAGCCTCCTGTAAACTTTGTGTCATTTCCTTGTTTAAACGGGTTTCCTGGTTCCGCTTCATAAGTCTCAAATTTTGCAATTGTATACGGTTGTATTTCTAACTGTTTTTGAGGTTCAATATTTAGTAATCCTTTTAAGGTGCCAAACTCACTGGTCCAACCTGGAGTGTCTTGAGGTACCCTTTGCCATATTGAGCGCTCTTCTTCTCTAAAAAGTTTTCGCATTAATTGTAGGCCCCATTCTTGTTCTTCAGATTTACCAAATTTTAATTGACTCAGCGGAATTTTCATTTCAGCAGACCAGCCTTCAGTATCAATACTGGTTTTTGTATACCAAATAGGATTCCAGCTTTCGTCAGAATCATTCCCATTATTTGTTGAAAATTCGTCTCCTTTTACTCCTGCGGCGGTGACTATAAAGTTAAACGATGTTCGTTTATCGTTATAACTATCAAAGAATATACCTACCCAGTCACCTTCAAAGCCATCTCTACGGGAGAGTCTCTTTACAATTTTTTCAGGAGAAATGTCTAAGCACCGGATAGCAACGTATATGTAATTTTTGTCATAGACAATTTTAAATTTAGTTTGATGATCTGGAGCGGTATTCTCATCGGGTTGCTGTTCAATAAACGCACTATCCCATTCCACTGTATTCCATGCTTCCTCATCAATAATACCATCTATAAAAAGACTGTTCTCTGTGACTAAGGCCTTGGTGGTATATATCCGTTTAGGAATAACAGTGGTAGAATCTTGCGCATGTACATACAGCTGCACGCTAATGATTAGAAAAATACTTGTGATGGTGGCTCTCATGATTGATGATTATGCATGAAAGACTTATGCTATTTTTAATCGTTACAGGAGCGTATGTATTTTAAGATATTTTTAACGTTTATGATGTGGAGTTTATTTTGATGATTCTTCTTTTGCTGTATATGTTTTTATTGCTTGATTGGGTTCTATGATGTTGTATCCCTTCCAAAACTCAGGATCATAACGGGTTAAGTACGTGGGCGTAATTTTATTGTCAAAATTTTTACCTTCAAAAGTACTGCTGCTAATTTCTTCGGTATTGTAAATTACAATTTCATAGCTATTAATGTTTGTCGCAGCAAAATCAAAATCTAATGATAATTCGTTTTGTCTATTCTTTCCTTTAACTACTTTATTGTATTCAATTATTTTTAAAGGACGTTTTGCGCCACCCATTCCGCCGTGTTCTTTTTCAATATATCTAAGGTTGTATTTGTTATCGGTTCCTTTATAAAAAATCATTTTGCCTTTATCTAAATAGTCATTCATAAATACCCCTAGTAGTTTAAATGATTTTAAAGATTTTACGTTTTCATAATCTACTCGTACTATGGCAAAATCATCTGCATTTACATAAAGAGTTCCTTTATAATCGGCATTGCCGTTAGGAACAAAATCTAAGATATATACAATATCTTGACCTAGATATGTGAGTTCACGAATGGAGAAATCATACTTTCGAGATTTTGACAAGAAATTAAGCTTGGAATCATCCATAAAAAACAGATCTTCATAAAGGGTCGATATTTTATTCGCTCTACCTGCCGCAAAATGTAACTTCTGTTCTTCTTTGCGTTTTTTATCTTCCTCTAATTTCTTATTTAATGCGGCTACGTCACTAGAATCTATTTGTGTTTTAAAAAGTTCGTCATTATCAATTTTAGTTCCAAATAAGCCCGATTTAATTTTTAAATAAGAGTCTGGTTTTACATTCTCTTTTAGAATTTTCTCCATGCGCTCTTCTAATTGATCAAGGTTTATTTCACTGTTTTTGTCATACATTTTAGAGGCCTTGATGACATCAATTTTTTGTTTTTCGTTGTTGTAATTTCCATACAGATCACAGAGTACTTCTACGTAATAATCATCACTTCGGGGCACAGAGCTTATGATTTCATCAACAAAATTCTTATTGAAAGCATCAATGGTAGATTCAAAATTTGAATAATTAGTTCTGTTTAAATATTGGTGGTAGTGCTCTCTAAAAAAGAGTCTTTTTTTGGTAAATGATTTGGTATAGTTCTTATCTACGTTATCTTTTATAAAATCTACAATCTCATCTGCAGAATAGTTTTTGTTAGAAACAATTACGTTTTTTAATTCAATATTTTGTGGACTTAGCACTAGTATAGAGTCTTTAAATTCTCCTAAGGTAGTTTTAAACGTTTTGTAACCCATACTAGAAACAAATAAGGAATCTGTCTCTTTGTTTTTGGCATCTAGGAGAATATTAAAACCACCTTCTCCATTGGTAATTACGCCCATGTCATCTGCAAATTGTATGGTTGCAAATGGTACAGGTTCTTGGGTAATAGAATCTATAACTTTTGCGCTAATAGTTTGTGCAAAGTTATAGTTCACAGAAAATATTAAAATAAAAAAGAATCCAAGTGTAGTAGTTTTGATCATAGTGTTGTTTTAAGTGAGCCAAAACAAAACAAGGAATAGAAAGGCATTAAATAAGCAACTTTTTGATTTTCTTATGAGCTATTTAATACTTATTTAACTGTTTTGAAGGCTTGATGACTTTTATTATTTTGGTCATCTTCTCTAAAACAATAGACGCAACTATGTTAGGAATAGTTGCCTCAAGAGGCAATTATTTTTAATTCTTTTGATTAATGACAACCACAGTCGCTACTACCACAACTTTTCGAGGATTGTTTTTTTGACGAAAAAAGTCTTTTCGGCAAGAAATATTTCTTGATAACGTATCCCGCAGCTAGAGCTAGGGTTGTATACATGAGTATGTTTTGCAGTACGTCCATATTATTTTAATATTTGATATGCGATTAGAGATACAATATAAGCAAATACACTCATGAAAACTAATTGTGCCATAGGCCATTTCCAGGTATTTGTTTCTTTTTTTACTACAGCTAGAGTACTTGCACATTGCATAGCGAAAGCGTAGAAGAGTAATAGTGATATTCCAGAAGCAAGATTAAATAAAGGCTTTTGTGTCACTGGGTTTATTTCTGCAGCCATACGATTTGTGATCGTTTCTTCCTCATCACTCCCCACGCTATAAATGGTGGCTAAAGTTCCAACAAAAACTTCACGAGCGGCAAAAGATGTTAGAATAGCAATACCAATCTTCCAGTCATAACCTAAAGGTTCTACAATAGGTGTAATGGCTTTACCCATATACCCCATATATGAGTTTTCTAATTTAAAGCTAGATATTTCTTGCTTCTTGGCGTGCTCAAATAAATTTACAGATTTAATGGCAATAGAATCTGCTAAAGCAGTTTGATTAATGCGGTATGATTTTTTAATAATACTATCGTTTAACGCTTTTTCGTAGCTTGCTAATTCTGTGGCAATAGCATGTTGATTATAGTCTGATAATCCGGAAGTATTAATTTTATTTCCAATAATTTCTTCGGCATTTGTAAATGCATCCGAAGAACCATTAGATCCTAAAAACCATAGTATTATAGAGATTGCTAAGATGATTTTTCCGGCTCCAAAAACAAAGCTTTTCGTTTTTTCTAAAACAGTATATGCCACATTCTTCAAAAGTGGAAGCTTATAATTAGGCATTTCAATAACAAAAAACGACTTGCTTTTAATTTTCAATATTTTATTCAAAATCATTGCAGAAAAAATGGCAGTGAAGAATCCTAATAAATAAAGCAACATTAGGGTTAGCGCTTGATAACTAAGTCCAAAAAAGCGTCCATCAGGGATGACAAGGGTAATTATTATTAAATACACAGGCAATCTTGCGGAGCATGTTGTGAAAGGAGTCACTAGAATAGTGATGAGTCGTTCTTTCCAATTCTCAATGGTTCTGGTTGCCATAATTGCAGGAATAGCACAGGCCGTACCCGAAATAAGGGGAACAATACTTTTACCACTTAAACCAAAAGGGCGCATAAGTCTGTCCATTAAAAAAACCACCCTGCTCATGTATCCGGTTTCTTCTAGCAATGAAATAAATAAGAAAAGAAAAGCAATTTGAGGAATGAAAATAACAATACCACCAATACCAGAGAGAATTCCTTCTGCAATTAAATCAGTGAAGACACCGGGTGGGAGGGAATGTTCTACCCATTCCGTTGCACTCGCAAAAGAATTTTCTATAAATTCCATTGGGTAGGCACTCCAAACATAGATTGCTTGAAAAATAGTAAGTAATATCAAAAAGAAAATTACATACCCAAACACCTTATGTGTAAGTATTTTATCTAAGCCAGCTCTAAGTCCTTTAGCGGCATTTAAATCTATTTTATGAGCTTGTTTTAAGATGCCATTAATAAATTGATACCTTAAAATAGTTTCTTTTTGTTGTAATCGTTTTAGTTCAGGTTTAGATTTTGTTGCAAACGATGCGGCATTCTGATATAGCGTTTTTTCAATAGGCATAAAGTTTACGTCTTGCGTGATTACAAGCCATAATTTATAAATATCTTCTTTTGGAAACGCACTGCGTAATCGGTCAAAATAATCTGGAGAAATTACTGTTGCATCTATATTAGGTACAATAGAAAGCGACTTGTAGTCTAAGATAAGCTCACGAAGTTTTTCAATTCCGATATTTTTTCGTGTACTAACTAAAGCTATTTTAGTATTTAACTTCTCTTCGAGCAGGGGAATATCTAGCGTAATTCCTTTTCTAGACATTCTATCAGCCATATTAATAACTAATATGGTCGGAATTTTTAAATCTTTTATCTGTGTAAAGAGAAGAAGGTTTCTCTTTAAATTTTCAACATCTGCTACAACAACGGCAACATCAGGAAAATCTTTATCATTCTTATTCAATAGTAATTCTACAGCAACACTTTCATCTAATGAAGTAGTATTAAGGCTGTAGGTTCCTGGTAAATCTATAATGTGTGCTTTTACGCCTCTGGGTAATTTACAAACTCCTTCTTTTTTTTCTACAGTAATTCCAGGGTAATTACCTACTTTTTGGTTTAATCCTGTTAACTGATTAAATACTGATGTTTTTCCAGTATTAGGGTTTCCTATTAGCGCTACCTTAATCTGTTTGCTCATTATAAAAAGGTAGTATTATCTATTATTTCTAAATCGATGAGTTCTGCCATTGCTCTGCGGATGGCTATATGTGATCCATTTACATTGATGTAAATGGGGTCTTTAAAAGGAGCGACTTGCACTAATTCAATTTCATTTCCGGGCAAACAACCAAGTTCAAGTAACTTGATAGGCAAGATATCATCTGCAAATTCTTTGATGATGCCTCGTTCTCCGTGTTTTAATTGTGCAACTGTTTTGATCAATTTTTATTTAGATTGATTTTAATTAAGAGCAAAAGTAAGGGAAAATCAATAAAAAATATGTCTTTAAAATCATAAAAAAAGCATTTTTTTCAAATTACAGCTTATTTATCCTTATAAGAATCTTTCAGAATTTTTAAATCCTCCAGAAGCTTTTTAATTTCCTCAGGATTTGTGCCATCATAAGTGCCTCTAATTCTTCGCTTTTTATCAATCAACATAAAATTTTCTGTATGTATCATATCAAAAGGTCCGCCATCTCCAACGGTCTTTACTGCCATGTAAGATTTTCTGGCTAAATCGTAAATTTGCTTTTTATCACCCGTAACTAAATTCCATTTTCTATCTACAACTCCTTTTTTTATTGCATAGGCTTTTAATTGTGCCACAGAATCAATTTCGGGAGTAACGGAATGAGAGAGTAACATCACTTCGTCATCTTCTAAAATTTCTTTTTGTATCGTCCCCATGTTATCTGTCATAATTGGGCATATAGTAGGGCAGGTGGTAAAGAAGAAATCAGCAATATAAATTTTATCCTTGTAGGTTTCATTGGTAATGATTTCTCCATTTTGGTTTGTCAATGAGAAATCGCCAATCGTATGGTATTTTTTTACGTGGAGTAATGAAGGGTCTACCAGTTCTGGATTAAAATCTGCAGGTTGGTAAATGGGGAGTATTTTTTGTGGTTGCAGGGCGTTATAAAACAAATACATGATTACGGCAGACAAGCAGAGAAAAACAATTCCGAATAATTTATATTTTGAAAAAAAGGAACGCATATTTTTTATGCAAAGGTACTAAGGCTTTAGAAACCATTCAACCCATATTATGAGTTTGCTGCTAAATATTTCTTAAAAATTTTTGTCGAAATATAGTTTACTTTTTTTACACCTTCTAAAAGCTTACTTTTGGCGCTCAAAAAGTTAAATTTAGCACTAGATGGGCGTAGTTACACAGATACTTACCTTTATTTTAATAATATCAATTCTTGTTATTTTACATGAATTGGGGCATTTTCTTACAGCAAAATATTTTAAAGTTAAAGTAGAAAAATTCTATTTATTTTTCGATGTCAAGTTTTCTTTATTTAAAAAGAAAATAGGGGATACGGAATACGGTATTGGATGGTTGCCATTAGGAGGTTACGTGAAAATGGCTGGGATGATAGACGAAAGTATGGATATAGAACAAATGGAGAAAGAACCACAACCGTGGGAGTTTCGTTCTAAACCAGCTTGGCAGCGTTTAATTATTATGTTGGGCGGTGTAACCGTAAACTTTTTTCTTGCGTGGATTATTTATACAATGCTTCTAGTAACGTATGGTGATAGTTATATTCCGGCCGATAATTTGAAATACGGAATTTTGGTAGATTCCATTGGAGAAGGTATTGGATTAAAAACTGGAGATAAGATTTTGTCTATTGATGGTGTGAAGTCTAAAAAATTCACAGATGCAACCTTAGATATTTTATTGGGTGATGAGATCACGGTTGAAAGAGAAGGGCAGAAAGTTACCTTTCCTGTTCCAGATGAAGGAATTAAGCAAGTGATATCTACCCAAGGTAAAAACTTTTTAAGGTATAGACAAAAATCACTTATAGATAGTGTTGTTCCTAATTCAATAGCAGCTAAAGCAGGTATTGTTTCAGGAGATCAAATTATATCTATAAATAATACGCCTAGTGAATACTGGAACGATTTTACCACAGCAATTAGAAGCTCAAAAGGAAAATCTATTGCTTTAGCTGTAAGTAGAGCTGATCGTGTAGAGAACTTAAACTTAATAGTACCAGAAGAAGGTATTATAGGTGTTTATTTAAATGCAGATGATTTGATAGTGACCGATGAGTATGGCTTTTTTGCGGCTATACCTGCAGGATTTAATGAAACTATTAATGTGCTAACAAAGCAGATCAAGCAGTTTAAAATTCTTTTTAAACCAAAGACAGAGGCTTATAAATCGCTTAAAGGACCTATAGGTATTGTAGAAATGATGCCTCCACAATGGAACTGGATGTTCTTTTGGAGTTTTACAGCAATGTTCTCGGTTTGGTTGGCTTTTGTTAATTTAATACCAATACCAGCTTTAGATGGCGGACACGTAATGTTTTTACTTTATGAGATGATTTCTGGACGAGCTCCGAGTGAAAAAACTTTGGAACGTGGTCAAATAATTGGTTTTGTGATTATTATGGGCTTAATGGCTGTTGTTTTTGGTAACGATATTTGGAATATTATCAAGCGATTTTTATAATATTTGACGTCAATTAAAAAAAAAATTAAAAATTCTATTTTTTTTGCTTGGCTAGTTTGAAAAAACATTTATATTTGCAGCCGCTAACGCGATAGAGTACACTCCTCCTTAGCTCAGCTGGTTAGAGCATCTGACTGTTAATCAGAGGGTCCTTGGTTCGAGCCCAAGAGGGGGAGCAGAGCGACAGAAAGCCTTTACAGAAATGTAGAGGCTTTTTTGGTTTTATAGTATGGGCCTTCTTTATTACATTTTTGGACTCCTAAACTATTGAACTAAATTTCTTGATGGTTTAAATAAAATATCATTCCCTTTCCAAAATTCACATACCCTTAATCAATCGTTGTAGTAGATTTATTCTGGGATTATTCTTTGAATACCGTCATGTTCTCTTGATAATAAATTATCTTAGTTTATCAACTTAGAAATAAACTCAAAATTTAAATCATGAAAAAAATAGCAATCTATACGGTTTTATTATCGTTGACCGTATTTTTTAACTCTTGTAAGGAAGAAAAAAAAGTAGAAACTCCAGAAGGTACTCCGGAAGTTGTAGCCGAAAGCAATTTTGGAGGCTTAGCACTTTATACGGTTAGAGATGACATGGGAGTAGATGCTAAAGCTACCTTGAAAGCAGTTTCAGATGCAGGGTATAAAAATATTGAAGCAGCCGGATACAGCGAAGGTAAGTTTTACAACATGTCTCCAGTAGCTTTTAAAGCATTATTAGATAGCTTAGAACTTGTTCCCATAAGCACACACCATAGTGATGTGACATTAGAAAATGCAGAAGCAATGATGGCTGATGTAAAAGCCGCAGGTTTTGAATATTTTGTAGTGCCAATTCCTCCAATGGGATTATTTCATTATGATGATGCCACAAGTACTATGAGTATGACGGGTGGAGCAGAAAACTTAACGAAAATTGTAAATACCTTAGGTGAAAAAGCGCATGCTGCGGGGCTTAAGTTATTATACCATAATCATGATTTTGAATTTAAGAAAGATTCGGATGGGATTGTGCCTATTGAATATATGTTGGAACATACAGATCCTAAATTTGTAAATTTTCAAATGGACCTTTTCTGGGTTACAAAAGCCGGGGCAGATCCATTAGCTTATTTTGAAAAATATCCAGGACGTTTCAAAATCTGGCATGTAAAAGATATGGATGAGCAAGGCAGGTTTGCACCTGTTGGAACAGGAACAATAGATTTTGCTAAAATTTTAGCAAAGAAAGACCTTTCAGGGATGGAATATTATATGGTAGAACAAGATATGACCTTTGATGGAATGAAGCCTTTAGAGGTAATTAAAACTAGTCATGAAGGGATTAAGAACTTCGGATTTAAATAACGAATAAGAAGCATTTAGATGTAAAGACGCTAATTAATTTAAGCGTCTTTTTTCGTTTGTAGATTTAGTATTTTTGTAATCTAAGGTGTTACCAGTACCTATCTCCATTTTTAGAAGTACCATTAAATAATTTAATTGCAAAATGAAGTGTTATTACGGCATTATTATATTCCTTTTATCATTTTCCAATGCACTTTTTGGACAAAAGGTATTGCCCCCAATTTACAATTATAAAATATTTGACTATCAAGCAGCTAGTCAGAATTGGGATGTGGCAGTAGATGACTCTGGGGCGCTGTATGCCGCAAACAATAAAGGCTTGCTCTATTTTAATGGTGAAGAATGGGTACTTAATAAACTGCCAAATAATACCATTATAAGGGCTGTTAGTGTTTTAGATGATAAAATTTTCACAGGTTCTTACGAAGAGTTTGGGTATTGGCAGAAGAATGAGTTTGGTCTCTTGGATTATACGTCTTTAACGCACTTAATTAAAAATTACACCTTTACCAATGAGGAGTTTTGGCAAATAATTCCTTTTAATGATGCTATATTTTTCAGGTCTTTTTCTACGGTTTACAAGTATAAAGATGATAAAATTGAGGTTATTGATGTGGAGGGTGTTGTCACAGATATAGCAGTATATACTAACGAACTCTACATTGCGGGTGGTGGAACGGGGATTTATAAATATCAAGACACTCAACTCATCCCTCTTCCTAATTTGGAGGCACTTTTGGGTAAGACCATTATAGCCATGGCGAGTATTGACAATAAGCTTTTTATTGGCACAAAACTTAACGGATGCTATGTACTTGAAAATGGTATGCTACAGGAATGGGATCATGTCATAAATGAAGAGTTGAAAAAGCATCAGCTTAATGATATTGTTCCTTATCCAAATGATAAGATTGCTTTTGGGACGATTAAGAAAGGGGTGTTCCTTTATGATAAAATGCAAGATTCTTACATCAATCTAGATAGAGAAACGGGATTGCAAAACAATACGGTATTGTCTATTTTTCACTATGATAATCAATTATGGTTGGGCTTGGATAATGGTATAGATCGGATAAGAACAAATGCACCAATTACCTATTATACAGATTTTTCAGGCGCTGTAGGAACTACCTATGATATTGCTTACGTAGATGATGTTTTGTATTTAGGGAGCAATACTGGAATTTATTTCTTTGAGGATGATGCGTTGCAGTTTGTAGAAAATTCTCAAGGCCATGTATGGGATTTAAAGCTAATTGATGACGAATTATTTGCAGGCCATAATACAGGGACTTTTAAAGTGTCTAAAAATACATTAGAATTAGTTTCTTCGGTTTCGGGTGGCTACCAGATTGTAAAGGTTCCGGAAGAAGAGAGCAGTTACCTTCAAGGCACGTATATAGGGATTTCTAAATTCTCAAAAAATACAGAGGGTGCCTGGGAGGTTCAGCCTATTAAAGGCGTACAATTTCCTGTAAAACAATTGTGTTTTGAATCTAAAAATGTTGTTTGGGCAGCGCACCCTTATAAAGGGTTTTTTAGATTGAGACTCAATGAAGCCTTAGACAGTGTAGAGGAGGTTCAAGAGTTTACTCATGATGCCATCCCCAATAACTATAATGTTAAGGTATATAATGTAAAAAATCAGATTGTGCTATATGCAGATGGCATCTGGTATGCGTATAATGCAATTCTAAATAAAATTGAAGTATTTGAAGATTTTGAAAAATATAAAGGGAATGAACTTATTTATAATGATGGCGATTACTTTTGGTTCATAGATAATGAGAATAGTAAAGAAATTTTTTATACCAACCTAAGAGAGAAAAATCTTTCTATTGCAGAGAATGTACTAAAGAAACGTTTGGTGCCCGATGCGGAGAATGTTGTAAAGTTAAACGACTCTATTTTTATGCTTACGCTTAATGATGGGTTTGCTAAAATAAACTTAACTAAATTAAACAGCTACCTCGATAATTTTAATGTTCCTAAACCACAACTTTCTTATTTTAAGGATGAAGAACATCGTTTTTCTTTAGTGAAAGAAAATTTTCAGATTGATTACAAAAATTCTCAAAATATAAGCTTTCAAGTAGCTTCTCCCAATCTAACAAAGCCTAGATATTTTTATGAATTGTCAGGTGCTAAGGAACAAGCTAGTTATATAGATAGCGGTACCCTTCATTTTCAGAATTTGCCACATGGGTTTTATGAGGTTAATATTTCCACAGTAAGTATTGATGGTAAAATTTCTGAACCAAAGATAATCTCGTTTACCATTGCTCCACCATGGTATTTATCTGTAGTGAGTAAAGTAGTTTATGCATTAATTTTTCTGATGATTATCGTTCTTGTTAGACGTTATAATCGAAAGAAATTAGAGCGAAAACAGAAGAGCTTTGAAGAAAAAATGGACCGCAAGCAAGAAGAGCATTTAGCCAATCTAGAAAAAGAAAAACTTGCGAAAGAAATAAAACTAAAACAGCAAGAGTTAACGAGTACAACTTTAAATATTGCCAAAAAGAATGAGGTTATTTTAGAGTTGAAAAACATGGTAGTCATGAATAAGGATAAGTTCCCTAGTTCATCACGCTACGGGTCGTTTATAAAAAAGTTAGACAAATCGGTGAACGATTCTGAGGATTGGAAACGTTTTGAAGTTAACTTTAAAGAACTACATGAAGATTTCTTTGAAAGATTGCTTAAAGAGTTCCCTAAACTTACTCCCAAAGATCTAAAGCTTTGTGCGTATCTTAAAATGAATTTGTCTTCTAAAGAGATTGCGCCTTTAATGGGGATATCACTTCGTGGAGTAGAAATTCATAGGTATCGATTGCGAAAAAAACTACAAATAGATACATCAGAATACCTTTCTAGCTTTTTAATCACTTTTTAAGAATTGGCAGATAATTGGTAAATGCTAGTGCTAAAAATTAGCAATACCTCAATTTTTAGCGCATAAAAATTTATAAATAGCATAATAAAGCTTTAAATATGCCTTATTTACATTTTTTGAGTTACATCATTACTACATCACTATGTTAAAATTTTAACTTCAATAGCTCATTGTACTACTGCACCTACCCAGTAAATACTGCATCTAGCGCTGTAAAGTAGTTTGATGTAGTTATTATGTATCTAGAAACAAACACTACAACAAGGCTTGTTTTATACTTTAGCATCATTCTAACTCAATTTAATAAAGAACTATGAAAATAAGCAATGTAATATTGACGATTTCGTTTTTGCTGTTTCAATCGCTCTTATACAGTCAGGCTTCTGCTGTATCAGGAACAGTAACAGATAGTGATAATATACCCTTGCCGGGAGCATCGGTAGTATTAAAAGGTACCGCTACCGGAACTCAAACAGATTTTGATGGTAATTTTACTTTAGATAATGTTTCTGCTGATGGTGTTTTGGTCATTAGCTTTATCGGATACACGTCAAAAGAGGTTGCAGTAAACAACCAAACTACGCTGACTATTTCATTGCAAGAAGATGCGCAAGCATTAGATGAAATTGTTGTTGTCGGGTATGGTGAGATGAAAACTAAAGATTTAACATCGGCAATTACTACAATAAAATCTGAAGAACTCTCAGCTACACCAACTGGCCAAGCTATGCAGGCCTTGCAAGGAAAAGTAGCTGGTTTGCAGATTATTAACAATGGGGCTCCAGGGCAGTCACCAACGGTTCGTGTTCGTGGTATTGGTAGTTATGGCGGTTCTTCATCTCCTTTATATGTTGTAGACGGGATGTTTTTTGATGACATAGATTTTTTAAATACCGCTGATATTGCTTCTGTTTCTGTGTTGAAAGATGCATCTGCTGCTGCAATTTATGGGGTACGTGCAGCAAATGGCGTTGTTTTGATTGAAACTAAATCGGGTAAATTAAACCAGAAAGCGCAAATTACCTATGATGGGTATACGGGATACCAAAAGGCACAGAATATTTTGCCTCTAGCAAATTCTGAACAATTCACAACCATTGCTTTAGAATCTGGTTCTGCTCCAGACGCACAGTTTATTTTAAATGCAATGCAACGCTATGGCAGAAGTAGAGTAAATCCAAACGTTCCAGATGTAAATACAGATTGGTACAATGAAATTTTGCGTCCTGCAGCAATTCAGAACCATAGTTTTGGAGTAACTGGCGGAAGTGAAGATGCCACATACAGTATAGGTGTTAACTATTTTGAGCAGCAAGGTATTCTTAAGATGAAAAATGAATACCAGCGTTTTAATATTAGAAGTAAAATAGATTTTCAAGTTAATGATTGGTTGAAGGTTGGTGGTAATATGGTTTTGAGTAATGCTACCCGTTATGATGCGGAAGATTCAGCATGGAGATTGGCCTATTTTGCAGTGCCAATATTACCTGTATACGATCCGGAATTATTAAACAACTCTAATGTATATCCTAATAATTATGCGAATGCACAAGATTTAGGATATAGAGGAAGTCAGAATCCATTCGCAATTATGGATTTAAATGAAAACAGATTAAAAATTAGAAACGTTTTAGCTAATTTTTATGCGGAAATTGATGTTGTTCCTAATAAATTAAAGTTTAAAACAGCATACAACCATAATTTTGAAACTATAGAAGGTAGACAAGTAAGACTGCCATATTTTATTGGAAATAATTTTCAACGAGAAAATTCAGAGATTATTAAAAAAAATACAACAGTTTCTAATCAAATATGGGACAATACGTTAACCTATACAGAAAAATTTGGAAAGCATGATTTAACTGTTCTTGGAGGGACTTCTTTCAGAGATGAGTCGTATGAGCTTTTAGGAGCTACGGGATTAAATTTTCCAGTTACAGGTGATGCTTCTTACTATTTGTCACAATCCTTAACTACACCTGAGAATAGTGTAATAGATGACGGAGAAAGAGAATATGGCCTTTCATATTTTGGTCGGGTTTCTTATAATTTTGATAATAAATACCTATTGTATGGTACGTACCGTGCAGACGGAACAAATAAGTACCAAGAAAAATGGGGTTATTTTCCAACAGTTGGTGTTGGTTGGGTCGTTTCAGAAGAGTCTTTTATGGAAGACGTAACCTTGTTAGACTTTTTCAAATTACGTGCAAGTTGGGGTAAATTAGGAAATGATAGTGTGGACTCTAGTTCAGGATCTATTACTTCAACCGTAGTAACAACAGCTTTAGGTGATGAGCAATATAGTGGCTTAACCACGGGTAGTGATTTTACAGCTTTAAAATGGGAAGTAGTAGAAGAATTGAACTTTGGAATTACGTCAAGGCTTTTTAATAATAATTTAAGTCTTGAAGCAGACTATTACATCAGAGATACTAAAGATGCCGTAATTCCTGTAGAGAGACCTTTAATACCAGGAACTACAAGACAAAACGTTGGAGAAATAAGAAATCAAGGTTTAGAAGTGGCTCTTAATTGGAGTAAGCAAGTTTCTAAAGATTTCAGTTATTCTATAGGCGCTAATTTTGCAACACTAAGCAATGAAGTATTAGACCTAGACGGACCAGATTTTCTAGATGCTGGCTCTGCAGAATTCCGCCAACGTTCCATAGTAGGAGAATCAATATATGCTTTTTATGGTTTAGAAATAGAAGGTGTATATCAAAACGATGCAGAAATTCAAGCAGACCCTGTAGCTGTTGCTAATGGATTAGTTCCAGGAGATTTTAAATATAAAGATACCGATGGTGTAGAAGGAATAAATGATGATGACCGCGTGGTGTTGGGTTCCTTCTTACCGTCATATTCTTATGGCTTTAATCTTGGTTTTGAGTATAAAGGCTTTGATTTTTCTGCAAGTGGTTTAGGTCAAGGTGGGAATAAAATATTAAATCGTAAAAGAGGAGAAGTGATTTTTACGAGTGATACGAATATCGATAGAGATTTTGCTGTAAACCGTTGGCACGGTGAAGGTACTACCAATAGCTATCCATCTGCTGCAGGAATCCGTAAGGGGTGGAACCAAAAATTAAATGACTTTTTCGTGGAAGATGGGGGATTCTTTAGACTCCAAAACATCACATTAGGCTATACCATTAATAAAAATAATAGTATCAAAGGACTACCAAAAACTAGAATATACCTTACTGCAGAAAAACCATTAACGGTATTTAATTATAATGGGTTTAATCCGGAAGTCTCTAATGGGGTTGATAATGAAACGTATCCTATTCCTGCAATTTACACCTTTGGAGTTAATATTAAAATCTAAAAAATAAGACATATGAAATTGTTTAAAACATATACGACATCACTCTTGTTAGCCTTTTTTGGATTGGCAATAAGTGGGTGTGCAGATAATTTAAATGAGCCTGAGCTCAATAATACTTTTGCTGGAGCTACAGATTTTACAAAAACAGAGGACATGGTGCTTTCTGCGATTGGAGTGTATGCCGCTTTTCAATCTAGAGGATGGGAGCAGCCTTTATTATTATCGGTTAGAGGAGATGATGTTAATTCTGGTGGTTTAGGCGATCAACAAGATTTTGCTGCTACAGATTTGTTTACCTATAACAAAGATTATTGGATGTACAATTCTCTTTGGGAAAACATGTATGTAGATATTATTACAGCGCATACCGCAATGGAGCAGATAGAACGCTACCAAGAATTTGCCGATCCAGATGGTGTGGCCTTAGGAAATCAATATATCGCTGAAGCAAAAGTGCTTAGAGGAATGATGTTGCTTCAAGTTTCTCAAGTTTGGGGAGATGTATTTATTCCTACCTCATCAAATACGGGAGATTTATTAGAAGTTACGGTATTACCAACAAAAGATGAGGTGATGCAGCATATCTCAGACCAAATGGATGAGGCTATTCCTGTTTTACCTGCTGGTAGACCTAACGAAAGAACAGATATCCCTGGGGGAGTTACTAAAAATACTGCTTTGGCTATCAAGGCAATGGCAAATCAAGAATTAAAGAATTATCAAGCGGTAGCGGATGCCACAGGTGAGATAATTAACTCGGGTTCTTTTAGTTTGTTTTCTGATTTCTATGAATTGTTCAAGACTCCAGGAAAGCTAAGTGATGAAGCATTATTAGAGATGCAATTCTCAGATTTTGGACAAGGTGAAGGTGATAGTTCAAACCATTTATTAGCACCATATGGGCCACAAGGCTGGACGCCAGATGTAGAAGGCTCTTCTAGTGGATGGGGTTTTTATGAGCCTAGTCTAAAATTTATAAAATTTATGCTAGATAGAGGAGAAACAGTACGTTTGGAAACAAGTGTTCTGTTTACAGATCGCGGAATTGAAGCCTTGCAAGCTGATCCTGATTATGCCAATTTACCAAGTTTTGTTAATAAAACAACTAGAGATAACGATGTAATTAATGATTATTCTCGTGCCTTATTTGCAAGTGGTAAGCACTATTTACCTTCTAACCAATTAATAGAGGGCAGAACAGACTATGGCAGTAATAAAAACTATAATGTTATTCGTTATGCAGAAATACTTTTAATGTATGCAGAAGCAGTTACCCAAGGGGCTACAGCAAGTTCAATCACGGCTGATGAAGCGGTTAATCTTGTAAGAGCAAGATCTAATATGCCTACATTATCTGGGGTTACACTAGATCAAGTTATTGATGAAAAATTTGCTGAACTAGGAATGGAATGGGGCAAGCGCTATTTTGATCTTATTAGATTAGAGCGTTATGATGAGCTTAATTATGACGGTAGAACCTTTTCAGAAAACTTGAAATTCTTGCCTTATCCGCAAGCACAAGTAGACCAATTCTCAATTTTAAGCAACTAATCCAACTAAAAACAAAAACCATGAAAAAATTAAAATATAGTGTATTGGCTTTGGTTGCAGTATTTTTTATGTATTCCTGTGATGAAGGTATAGACGGGATAACGCAAGTAGATCCTGGAGTAGATGCAACAGCTCCAGCAATAAAAATAAATTACCCAAAAGAGGGCATTGAGGTTAACGTATTAGCAGCGTTGGCAGATATTACTATTGATTTTGAAGTTACAGATGATATTGAAGTCAAAGATATTACGGTTTTTTTAGACGATGTAGAAATTGGAACGTTTACTTCTTTTAAAGATTATCGTCGGGTTTTAATTGATGATTTGGTGTATAGTGGATTAGAAGATGGGACTCACGTATTGACAATTTCTGCAACAGATATAGAAGGAAAAAATACGACAAGTTCTGTGAGCTTCGAAAAAGTACCTGCTTACGTTAAAAAGTATGATGGAGAAGTACTTTACATGCCTTTTGATGGTGATTATGTAGATTTAATTAGTTTTCAATCTGCAACTATAGTAGGTACGCCAAGTTTCACTGACGATGCGCTAAATGGAACCAGTGCCTATGCAGGAGCAATAGATTCGTATTTGACTTTTCCTGCAGAAGATTTAAAAACACAAGAATTTAGTGCTGTCTTTTGGACGAAAGTAAATGCAGTTCCGGACAGAGCAGGTTTGTTGGCTATGAGTCCGCCATTAGATGCTTCTGGAGGGAACGTATTAACTTCAGGATATCGTTTTTTTAGAGAGAATGCCAATGGTTTACAGCGTTTTAAATTAAACGCTGGTACAGGAGTAGATAATACTTGGGTAGATGGTGGTGAGGCTGCAGATGTAGATCCTTCTGCTGGTAAATGGGTGAATATGGCATTTACCGTGTCAGGCACCGAGGCTAGTGTTTATATTGATGGGCAATTGGTGAAGCAAGTACCTTTCAATGGTATAGATTGGACGGATGTAGCGGTACTATCTATTATGTCTGGCGCTCCTAATTTTAGTGGTTGGGACCATAAATCAGATTTAGGTTTTATGGATGAACTTAGAATCTTTAATAAATCGCTTTCTCAAGCAGAAATTGAAACTATTATTCAAGATGATTCTGGCGTAGGTCCAAATACATACACCGGTACCTTTGATGGGGAAATGTTTTACATGCCATTTGATGGTGATCATATAGATTTATTTAGTACCAATGAAGCTACAATTGTTGGTAACGCAGGTTTTGCAGGCGAAGCTAAAGTTGGTACCAACGCTTATGCAGGAGCAGCAGATTCATATTTGACAGTGCCAACAACAGGACTAACTACTCCAGAATTTAGTGCTGCAATGTGGTATAAAGTAAATGATACTCCAGATAGAGCGGGTATTCTTACCGTAGGCCCTCCAGATACAGAAAATGCCGGTTATCCAGAAATTCAAAACTTGCGTACAAGTGGGTTTAGATTGTTAAGGGAGAATGCAGACGGCCTACAACGTATTAAACTTAATGTTGGAAATGGTGATGGAGAAGAATGGGCAGACGGAGTTACAGCAGCAGATATTGATCCAGCGGCGGGAGAATGGGTGCATTTAGCATTTACAATCTCAGAAACTACCACTGTGGTATATATTAACGGTGTGGCCGTTGCTACTGTAGAAACAGGAATTAGTTGGGCAAATTGCGATTTGGTTTCTATAGGTTCTGGTGCGCCAAGATTTACAGAATGGGGTCATGGTGCAGATCTCAGCTATTTTGATGAATTGCGGTTTTTCAATAAAGCCTTGACACCAGAGCAAGTAACCGCAGTGATGAATGCGAATTAGAATAATTACCCTATAAAAGTAGGTTTAGAGCGCTTTTGTAAAAGCGATAATAATATACGTTGATAGTGCATATGAAGATTTTAGTAAAGGTGATAGTGAGTTTAGTTTTAGTGGCTGTTGTATCTGTAGTTGAGGGATGCAATGGCCGCAAGGCTAAGAATGAAAAAGAAATAAAGACTTCAGAAAAAGAAGAAGCTACAATTTCTGACAATGAATTATTAGACAAAATACAGCGACAAACTTTTGACTATTTCTGGGAAGGTGCAGAACCAACCTCTGGTTTGGCAAGAGAACGTATTCATTTAGATAGTATTTATCCTTCTCATGATAGAAATATTATTACTATTGGAGGATCTGGTTTTGGTTTAATGGCTATCCTTGTAGGAGTAGAAAGAGGTTTTATCACCAGAGAACAAGCTGTAGCGCGATATGAAAAAATGCTAAGCTTTTTAGAGAAGGCAGATCGCTTTCATGGGGCTTGGCCTCATTGGTTGCAACCTTCAGGAAAAACAGCGCCTTTTAGTAGCAAAGATGATGGAGGAGATTTGGTAGAAACGGCTTTCTTGATTCAAGGATTACTTACTGCTAAAGAATATTTCAATTTATCTAATGACAAGGAATTAGCCATTAGAGAACGTATTCAAAAACTTTGGGAAGAAGTAGAGTTTGATTGGTATACTAAAGGTGAAAATGTATTGTACTGGCACTGGTCTCCAAACCATGGTTGGGATATGAACTTTCCAGTAGGTGGGTATAATGAAGCTTTAATCATGTATATTTTAGGGGCAGCATCACCAACACATCCTATAAAAAAAGAAGTGTATGATCAAGGTTGGGCATCAAACGGGAATATAGCCAAGGATACAACCTATTATGGATTAGAAACAGAATTAAATCATTATGAGCATGATAAGTCGCCAGTAGGGCCTTTATTTTGGGCCCACTATTCATATTTAGGTCTTAATCCAAAAGGCTTATCAGATAAGTATGCAAATTATTGGAAACTGAATCAAAATCATGCTTTGATTCATTATAAGCATGCCGTTGCTAATCCAAATAAATTTAAAGGATACGGTGAAAAGGCATGGGGATTTACCTCTAGTTATTCTATGAATGGATATGCGGGTCACCGTCCAGATAATGATTTAGGGGTTATCTCGCCAACAGCAGCTTTATCCTCAATGCCATATACTCCAAAAGAGAGTTTAGCCTTCTTAAGATATTTATATACGGAACAAGATAGTCTTATAGGTAAATATGGCCCTTATGATGCGTATAGCTTAACAGATAATTGGAGCTTGCCTAGGTATTTGGCCATAGATCAAGGGCCAATTCCAGTGATGATAGAAAATTATAGAAGTGGCATGTTATGGTATTATTTCATGAAAAATGAAGATGTACATAAAGGCTTAAATGCTTTGGAGTTTACCTATGTGATGCCCAAAGAATAAGTGTTAAATTTATAATGTATTCCATTTCTAACTACGAATTGTTTTTAAGACTTTTATTTTATCCAGATGAATTACATAAAATATACCCTCTTATCTTCTCTTTTATTAGTTGTTTTCTCTTGTTCCAAAAGTGATTCTCAAGGCCCTACGGGGGTATCAGAATTACCGGAAACTCCAGTAACTCCAGAAGAACCTGTTATTTCAATTACAGATGAAGAGTTATTAGATGTTACACAGGAGACTACGTTTAAATATTTTTGGGATTATGCACATCCAAGTTCTGGAGGGGCAAAAGAAAGATACCATCCTAATGATCCGGATAATGATGCAAATACGGTAACTATTGGCGGTACAGGTTTCGGTTTAATGGCAATTTTAGTGGGTATTGAACGAAACTATGTATCAAGAGCAGATGCTGTAAATCGCTTAACTAAAATTGTTACTTTTTTAGATACAGCAGATCGTTTTCACGGTGCTTGGCCGCATTGGGTAGATGGGGATACAGGAAAAGTAAAGCCTTTTAGTGCGCTAGATGACGGTGGAGATTTAGTAGAAACGGCTTTCTTAGTACAAGGACTTATCTGTGTAAAAGAATACTTTAAAGACGGCTCTGAAGCAGAACAAGCATTAGCGAATAAAGCAGACGAACTTTGGAAAGGTGTAGAATGGAACTGGTACACACAAGCAGAAGAGGCCTTGTTTTGGCATTGGAGTCCCGCGAACGGATTTGCTATTAACCTCGCTTTAAAAGGGTATAACGAAACGTTAATTACTTATGTATTAGCCGCAGCCTCTCCTGATTACAGCATATCAAAATCTGTATATGATGGCGGATGGGCTACCAACGGTACGTTTACATCTTCCAACAGTGCTTACGGATTCCCATTATTGGTGAACCACGCTGGGGCAGAACAGTTAGGAGGTCCGCTTTTTTTCTCACACTATTCCTTTTTAGGATTAAACCCAAATGGCCTTGCAGATGCTTATGTCAACTATGGCGAGGTAAGTATAAATCATAGTAAGATTAATTATAATTATGCCATTGCTAATCCTAAGAATTACAAAGACTACGGCGAGGATTGTTGGGGTTTAACGGCAAGCTATTCTAGAAATACAGATGGTAGCTTAGGATATGCAGCTCATGCACCTAATAATGATTTAGGCGTTATTTCTCCTACGGCTGCAATTAGTTCAATAGTGTATACCCCTGAGGAGTCTTTACAAGCATTACATTACTTCTACGGAAAAAAAGAGGAGCTCTTAGGAACTGCTGGTTTTTATGACGCTTTTAGTCCGCAATACAATTGGGTAGCAGAGGCTTATTTAGCTATAGATCAAGGACCACAAATTATCATGATAGAAAATTATAGATCAGGATTGTTATGGCAATTGTTCATGCAAAATGATGAGGTAAAAGCTGGCTTAACAAAATTAGAATTCACCTATGGAAATTAAAAAATTAGCTTACGCGGTACTCTTTCTTTTTGTTGCATTTTATGCACAAGCACAAGAGGAAAACTATCAAAAAGAAAGTTTTATTCAAGATTCAGATACGCTAAAGTATCGCATTATGTATCCCAAAGATTTCATAGATACCAATCAATACCCCATCGTATTTTTTTTACATGGAGCAGGAGAGCGTGGTGCAGATAATGAAACGCAATTAACCCATGGTAGCGCTTTGTTTGCTAGTGAAGAAAGTTTAGAAAACTTCCCTGCGATTGTTGTCTTTCCACAATGCCCAAAAGAAGATTATTGGTCAAATGCTAAGGTGAATAGAAAATCAAAACCTGTTTCTTTAAAGTTTAAATACCATAGAAAACCAACACAGGCAATGCATATGGTAATGCAATTAGTAGATGAGTTGGTAGGAAAACCTTTTGTAAAAGAAGATCAAATCTATGTCATGGGCTTATCTATGGGCGGAATGGGCACCTATGAAATTTTGCATAGAAAGCCAGAAACGTTTGCAGCAGCAATTGCCATTTGCGGTGGTGGTGATGAGAAAGGTTCTGAAGAATTTGCAAAGAAAGTACCCTTATGGATTTTCCATGGCGCTAAGGATGATGTCGTAGATCCAAAATTATCCCTAGAAATGGCTTCGAAAATCATAGCCTATGGTGGGCATCCAAATGTTACCATTTATAGTGATGCTAATCATAACAGTTGGGATTCAGCATTCGCAGAGCCAGAATTACTCCCTTGGTTATTTGCACAAAAAAAATAAGTCAGTTACAATTTTAAATAGCATAGTAAAAATGAAATTAAAAGTCTTACATATTTTAACACTAGCCGCATTTTTTGCAGCTCCTTCAATACAGGCACAGCGTACAATTCCCGAAGTAGAAGCATTATTAAAAAAGATGACTATTGAGGAGAAAATTGGGCAGTTAAATTTAGTTACTCCAGGTGGCGGTATTGCTACAGGTTCTGTGGTAAGTTCTAATGTAGAGGAAAAAATTAAAGCCGGTCAGGTTGGAGGCTTATTCGGAATTTCCGGACCGGAGAAAATTAAGACAGCGCAAGATTTTGCCGTAAAAAAAACACGTTTAGGAATCCCTCTTTTTTTTGGATCTGATATTATTCACGGCTATAAAACCACCTTTCCGATTCCTTTAGGATTATCGTCTTCTTGGGATATGGAATTAATGAAAAGAACAGCACAGATCGCGGCATTAGAAGCTACTGCCGACGGAATTAATTGGAATTTTTCTCCAATGGTTGATATTTCTCGTGATCCTCGTTGGGGAAGAATTTCTGAAGGCGCTGGGGAAGATCCTTATTTGGGTTCTCAGATTGCCAAAGCAATGGTGACGGGGTATCAAGGTGAAGACCTTATGGCCAAGAATACCATGTTGGCAACTGTAAAACATTTTGCCCTTTATGGAGCTGCAGAAGCAGGTAGAGATTACAATTCTGTAGATATGAGCCGACTTAAAATGTATAATGAGTACCTACCGCCATACAAAGCAGCTATAGATGCTGGTGTGGGTAGTGTTATGAGTTCTTTTAATGATATTGACGGTATTCCTGCCTCTGGAAATAAATGGTTGTTAACAGATTTACTGAGAGATGATTGGAAGTTTAACGGTTTTGTGGTTTCAGATTATACTTCTGTCAATGAAATGATAGCTCATGGTTTAGGAGATTTACAAGCCGTATCTGCTTTATCATTAAAAGCTGGTTTAGATATGGATATGGTGGGCGAAGGTTTTTTAACCACCTTAAAAAAATCGCTGGAAGAAGGAAAAGTTACAGAGGAGGAAATTACCACTGCTTGCCGTAGAATATTAGAGGCAAAATTTAATTTAGGACTATTTGATGATCCTTATAAATACATAGATAAAAAACGACCTGCTAAAGATATTCTGAAAGATGAAAATAGAGCTTTAGCAAGAGAGGCTGCAAAAAAATCATTCGTATTATTTAAAAACGAATCTAAAAATTTACCCCTTCAAAAAAATGCCAAAATTGCTTTAATAGGCGATTTGGCAAATAGTAAAGACAATATGTTAGGTACATGGGCCCCTACTGGAGATCCGCAACTCTCTGTTTCTATTCTTCAAGGCTTTAAAAATGTAGCTCCTAATGCAATAATTTCTTATGCCAAGGGAGCCAATATTACGGATGACGCTGCACTTGCCACGAAAATTAATGTATTTGGAGAACGCGTAACTATAGATAAACGCAGTGCGGAGGTTATGCTTGCTGAAGCGGTAGCTTTAGCAAAAGAAGCAGATGTGGTGGTAGCTGTAGTAGGGGAGGCTACTGAGTTTACAGGAGAATCTTCTAGTAGAACAGACATCTCTATACCTCAAAGTCAGAAAAAATTAATACGAGCTTTAGCAGCAACAGGCAAACCTTTGGTGCTTGTTTTAATGAGTGGTAGGCCTTTGGTTTTAGAAGAAGAGCTTGCTTTACCAGCTAGTATTCTTCAAGTGTGGTTTCCTGGAGTAGAAGCAGGGAACGCCATTGCAGATGTGGTGTTCGGAGATTACAATCCGTCTGGTAAATTAACTGCTACATGGCCTAGAAATGTGGGTCAGATTCCTATCTATCACAGTATAAAGAACACAGGTAGACCGCAACCAACGGCCGAATTTGAAAAGTTTAAATCTAATTACTTAGATGCTCCAAATACTCCTTTATTACCTTTTGGTTACGGATTAAGTTATACCGAATTTGAGTATAGTAATTTAAAGGTAAATACTTCTCAAATACGCCAAAATGAACCCTTAACAGTTACGGTAAGTGTTAAAAACACCGGCGATTTTGATGGGGAAGAAGTGGTGCAGCTATACCTTAGAGATGTGGTAAGAAGCATTACGCAACCGGTAAAACAGTTGAAAGGGTTCAAAAAAGTAATGCTTAAAAAAGGAGAAACCAAACAGGTAACCCTCACATTAACTCCAGAAGATTTAAAATTTTATAATTCTTATTTAGAATTTGTAGCGGAGCCTGGAGATTTTGAGATCTATGTGGGCACTAATTCTGATGCTACTTTAACTGCTACGTTTAGCTTGAACTAAAAGTATTTTAATGAGATATTTGGTCTTTTCTTTTTTAGTTTTATGGTTTGTGTCTTGTGCTAATAAGGAAAAAAGTAAAGAGAAGAAAAGGCCAAATATTATTTTTATCATGTCTGATGATCATGCAATGCAAGCCATTAGCGCTTATGGTCATCCTATAAGTAAAATAGCACCTACTCCTAATATTGATAGGATTGCGGACAATGGCGCGCTTTTTAAGCATAGTTATGTGACCAATTCTATTTGCGGTCCTAGTAGGGCGGTTATATTAACAGGAAAGCACAGTCATATCAACGGGTTTAGAAAAAACGGAGACCATTTTGATGGTGCCCAACTTACATTGCCAAAGCTGATGCAGAAAGTGGGATATCAAACGGCTTTATTTGGCAAGTGGCACTTGAATGGATATCCAGAAGGCTTTGATCATTGGAAAATAATTGTGGATCAAGGGAATTACTACAATCCAGATTTTATTGAAAATGGCGATACTACCCGTATAGAAGGATATGCTACGGATATTATTACTAATGATGCTTTAGATTGGTTAAAAGACAGGAAGCAAGATACTACACCCTTTTTTCTAATGGTACAGCATAAGGCTCCGCATAGAAATTGGATGCCTGCGCTCCGTCATGCAAACAAATATGATAGTGTTTTATTTCCGCTTCCAGATACATACTTTCCAACTTTTGAGAATCAATTGGCAAGTGCAGCACAATTGCAAACCATTTATAAGGATATGTATGAGGGTCATGATTTAAAAATGACGCAAGAATATGGCAGTGCTACATTAGCTCACAATCCATGGCCTATAGATTTTGACCGGATGACTTTAGCGCAAAGGAAAGCCTGGGATGAAGCTTATCTTGCTAAAAATAATGCGCTCCATACCGCAGATTTACACGGAGAAGCTTTAGCAAGGTGGAAAGGACAGCGGTACCTCCAAGATTATATGGCGACGATTGCAGCTGTAGATGAAGGCGTAGGGCAGTTATTAGATTACCTAAAAGAACATAAGCTAGAAGAGAATACTATAATTGTGTATACTTCTGATCAAGGGTTTTATTTGGGTGAAAAAGGATGGTTTGACAAGCGGTTTATGTACGAAGTATCTTTTGGAACTCCACTGTTGATGCAATATTCAGGAACGATAAAAGGCAATACGACTATTAATGCTATGGTACAGAATTTAGATTTTGCTCCCACATTTTTAGATTTTGCAGGAATACCAGAATATGCATCAGAAATGCAAGGAGAATCATTCAAAGGTTTGCTAACCGGGAATGTGGATGAAGATGATTTTAGAAAGGTGATTTACTATCACTATTACGATTATCCGGCTTTTCATATGGTGAAAAAACATTACGGAATTAGAACTCAGAACTACAAACTTATTCATTTTTTTGACGATATAGATGCATGGGAACTCTATGATCTTGAGAATGACCCTAAAGAACTTCATAACGTAATTGATGATATTAATTACAGATATGTGCGTGCTATGATGCACAAAAAATTAGATAGTGTTCAAAAAGTCTATAAGGTCACAGACAAAGAATTTGAGAAAGCTCCGCAAGAGCAAATAGATAAGGCTCATAAACAGTTTAAAGGTTTAAGAGGGACACCTATGGAGTAATACCCATTACTACACATGTGACAAAAAAATTTTGAGTACTAACGCTTTGCTTATGCGTTCATTATACATGTATTAGAGCACATTTTTTATTCGAATCAGTTGTAATTTTACGTGGTATACTCGCAAGAGTAGTATGTAAAAGACTAATGAATAAAAAATATATCTATGAAACTACAAAACAAAAAAGTAGCCATTCTAGCTACAGACGGATTTGAAAAATCTGAATTATTTGAGCCCCTTACTGCTTTAAAAAATGAAGGAGCATCTGTAGACATAATTTCAATTAAAGAAGGTGAAATAAAAAGTTGGGAAGATAAAAATTGGGGAGAAGCTATTGAAGTTACCAAACTAGTAAAAGATGCGAAAGAATTTGATTATGATGCGTTGGTTTTACCAGGAGGTGTAGCTAATCCAGATACCTTAAGAACGGACGAAGATTCCATACAGTTTATACAAAGCTTCTTTAAGAGTCATAAACCGGTGGCTGCTATTTGTCATGCGCCTTGGTTGCTAATTAGCGCTGGGGTTATTGAAAATAGAGAAGTAACATCGTTTAAAAGTATTAAAGATGATGTGTTGAACGCTGGAGCAACTTGGTTAGATAAAGAAGTTGTTGTAGATAACGGCCTTGTTACGAGTAGAAATCCTGACGATTTGCCCGCATTTATAAGTAAAGTAATTGAAGAAATTGGCGAGGGAAAACATGACAGGCAGGTTGCTAACGCTTAACTTCTTAATGGAAATAAGCACACTTTAACTAATATACAATCGGTCAGGAAAGTTCCTAGGCCGATTTTTTTCTAACCAACATAATACATTAAATTCCATGGCTATTTTAGGAGCAGTAATAAAGGGCATCATAGATCTAAAAGATATACTTACCCCAGAATCCAACCCTGTTCAAGAACAAGAACAAGTATTAAAAGATTTGCTTGATAAAGCAAAGGATACTGAGTTTGGCATTCATTATAAATTTGATCAACTTTTAGCATCAGAAAATACGTCTAAGCAGTTTTCAGAAACTATTCCCTTTTTTGATTATAATAAAATGAATGCGGAATGGTGGCATAAACTGCATGAAGGTGGCGAAAATATTACGTGGCCAGGAAAGCCAGACTATTACGCGTTGAGTTCAGGTACTACGGGAAAAACAAGCAAGAAAATTCCAGTAACATATGACATGATTGCTGCTATAAAAAGTACAGGTATAGATCAAGTAGCTGCGTTAGCAAATTTTGATTTACCTGCAGAATTCTTTGAAAAAGGTATTTTAATGTTGGGGAGTTCTACAGATCTAACAGATAAGGACACGCATCTGGAGGGAGAAATAAGTGGGATAAGCGCGAGTAATATTCCGTTTTGGTTTAGAGATTATTATAAACCAGGAGAAGAAATTGCACAAATTGAGGATTGGGACGAACGTGTTCAAAAAATATCTGATAATGCCAAAAATTGGGATATTGGAGCCTTAAGCGGTATTCCTTCTTGGATAGAATTAATGCTAGGAAAAGTAATAGCAGACCATAATTTAAATAACATACATGAAATATGGCCCAACCTTCAAGTGTACACTTCTGGAGGTGTAGCCTTCGGTCCTTATGAAAAGAGCTTTATGGCTTTAATGGGGAAACCTATAACAGTTATAGATACCTATTTAGCATCAGAAGGGTTTGTAGCTTTCCAATCTAGGCCAGAAACAGCTGCTATGAAATTAGCTACGAACAACGGAATCTATTTTGAGTTTGTGCCTTTCAAACCAGAATACATCAATCAAGATGGATCATTGACTAATAATGCCCCTACCTTGAGACTTTCTGAAGTAGAAAAAGATCAAGACTATGCCTTAATCCTTAGTACGGTTTCAGGAACGTGGCGTTACCTTATTGGAGATACTATTGAGTTTACAGATATAGAACGAGCAGAAATTAAAATTACAGGAAGAACCAAATTCTTTTTAAATACAGTCGGTTCTCAGTTATCAGTAAATAAATTGGACGATGCTGTTAATTATATAGAAGAAGTATTTAATGTAAAAATACCTGAATATACGTTGTGTGCTAAACGTTTTGAGGACGATTTTTACCACAGCTGGTATTTAGGTTGTGAGAGCAATTTAGTTATTGAAGAGGTGGTTGCTGCTTTAGATGAACATTTAAAAGAAGCCAATAAAAATTATAGAGTTGCCCGTTCTAAAGCATTAAAAGGTGTAAAAGTAGCCGTTATTTCTCCTTCCGTTTTTCATGAATGGAGTGGTACTAATAAAAAGAAAGGTGGTCAAGTAAAAATGGAACGTGTGATGAATGAAGAAAAGTTTAAAACATGGGAAGAATTTGTAGCAAAACAATAGTTGTAAGTAACTATTGTTTTGCTTTATCACGTTCTTCGACAAGAATCATAATTTCATCAGGAGATAAATAGTACTTTCTAATTCGTGCTTTATAAATTTCTGATAAATTAGTGTTGTTTAATATAAAGTTTTTGGTGTCTAGAATGTACCCATCTAAGTTTTTCGCTACTGCATGAGAATCTGCTGCTCGCTCAGCTTCTTTGATTGATGCGTCTAAAAAGTAATATTTTATTCCAAACCAGATTAGGTTTAAGCTACTTCGGTTTCTATAATCCATTACATGACCTAGCTCGTGTCCTAACCAACCTATCATGACGTTTTCGGGAATATCTTTGGTAGCGAATTTTTGGCCTTCTATTTCAAAATTTTCACTGATAAAAATATAATAACTTCGTTTCTTTTTGGGCCGTAATAAGCTTAAGAAAGAAGGCTGCGCTTGCATGATAGATTTTTTAATATCCTTCTTAAACTTGAACTCAATTCGGGTATTTTTTAATTCAGGATAATGAGATAAGGCAAATTCTGCTTCCTTACGTATAGTATCAGGGATAATATGTTCTGGATTGTTTTCTATCATATTTTCGTAAAGTATAAGTGTGGCTAGTGCTAAAAGCAAAAAAGTGGCTAATTGCCACTTTTTATTTTTAATTCTCTTTTTCATATATCTAAAATTGATATCTGATCCCTAAGGCGATATCTAAATCTAAATCGTCAGAATAATTGTCATTAAAGCCTAATTCAGGACGCATATCCAATGAAAGTATCAAAGGGAAATCAAAATTATATTCAATTCCTATATCACCTGCAATTAAGACAAAAGTACCATCGTTTTCTCCTGCATCAAAAGATCCAATTCCTGCACCTGCACCTACGAACCAATTGAAGTTTCCTTCAATAGGCATTACCCATTGGTATAAACCTACAAGCTTAAATGCGTCTACGTTGTTAGAATCTCTCCAACCTAAATCAAACTCTAAACGGTTGTTTTCTTTCAAATAGCGTTGGTATGATATTTCTCCACCAAATCCGTCATTGTCTCCTAATCTAAGACCTAAAGCATTTTTAGAAATACTTTGTGCCTGTGCTGAAATGCTAGCGAGTAGAATGATTGCAAATACACCTAATATTTTTTTCATTGTTGTTTTTTTAAAAAATTATTCGGGACAAATATATAGTAAACTTGTATATGCTATTGTTCAGTTCAACGAATTTATTAACTCTTATGAAAATCATTGGATTATAGCAACGGACTGAAAAATTTGGCAATTCCTTCTATAAAACGCTCGTAAACTGGGCGGTTTTTAAAGGTTTCGTAATCTAAGCTTTTATTAATTTCACAATATTCTGTAAATTCTTTACAAATAGCTTCGGTAATCTCCTTATCATAAATAACTGCATTTGCTTCAAAGTTATGTTCAAAGCTGCGGTAGTCAAAATTCCCAGATCCTATGGAGGCAATTTCATTATCAATCAATATAACTTTACTATGGGAGAAGTCGTCTCGTAAATAGATGTTTACGCCAATGGCAAGAAGCTCTTCAAACCTAGAGAACATAGAGTATTTTGCCATGAGCGAATCTGATTTATTCGGAATCAAAAGACTTACTTGAATGCCACTCAAGGCCGCAATTTTGATGGCTTGTAATACCGTTGTGCCTGGAATAAAATAGGGATTGGCAATATAGATTGATGACGTAGCGCTATTGATCATAGAAATATACTGCTGCATTACTGCGGGTTGTCTAGAATCTGGTCCGCTAGCCACTATTTGTACTGTACTTTCTCCAATAGGTTTAAGATTAGGTAGGTATTTCTCGTTGATGAGCATTTCTTTGCTGCTCGCAAAATGATAATCTTTAATGAAAATACGGTGCAAGCTATTGACCACAGGACCTTCTAATTGCACATGTAAATCTTTCCAAATACCAAGGGGGGATTCTTTTTTTACATATTTATCAGAAACATTTACACCTCCCGTAAATCCCAAGCAACCATCTATGATTAGAATTTTTCTGTGATTTCTATAGTTTAAAGTAAATAGCAAACTGCCAAAACGTAATGGCATCATTGGATAAGCTTGTACACCAATATCTTTAAAGCGTTTTATCGTTTTTCCTCTAAAAGAAAAGCTTCCTACAGAATCGTAGATTAAGCGCACTTCTACCCCTTCTTTTATTTTTTCTTTAAATAAGGCGTAAAACTGCTCTAATAGCTCGCCTTCTTCAAAAATATAATACTGTAAATGTATAAAGGACTTTGCGTTTTTTATAGCTTCAAAAATGGCATCAAAAGTTTCTTCGCCATCATTAAGGACGTTAACCTTGTTGCCTTTATATGAAGGAAAGAATGTGTTTTTCTTATTTAAGTTAGATAGTTTTTCGTATTTATTGTCATGAACATGAATGTCATCTTCTGTTGTTGATAGGCTTTTATAGGTTTCATCATACAAGCGTCTTCTTTCTGTTTGTCTAAGCCTGAAAAAACGAAATTTTCTCCTGTTCACCCCAAAAAGATAATAGAGTATAGGACCACCAAAGGGGATGGCTAGAATAGTTAATAACCAACTCAATGATTTTGTAGGTCTTGATCCATGTAAAACAATACTCCCAAATGACCAAAGGGTCAATAATAGGTAAGCAATTAAAAGTACTGTTCTCATAATATAACGGTTGCTGATTTAAATTCTGAATCAAAGTACTCCATTTCTTATGACATTTGATAGTATCATCGCTATTTCAGTTAATTATAAATTGGATTGGAGCGCTGTTTAAGGTGCTAATTTAGGAAGTTTACAGTCTAAAGAAAAAACAACCTAACTTTTGAAACCATTAGTACAAAAGAAACATATTTTATGGACACTCGGAACAATTGTTCTGATTGTGCTCCTGTATAGTGCGGCACATTTTTATGTGAAAAACAAAATAGCGCATGGGTTAAAAGAAGAACTCACATCTACTTTGCAAGTGGAGTATGAAGCGTTGAGTTTGAGTTTACTTTTTAATCACCTCAGTCTGGAGAACATCACGCTAGCGCATCAATCGGTGTTAAATACTACAAAAATAGGTAGTCTAAGTCTAAACGGTTTTGGGTATTTAGAATATCTGAGGCATGGCACTATTTCCGTAGAACATATAAAAATAGACGATGTAAAAGCAGCATTTTATACAAAGGATTCCACGGAGACAAAAAAATCAAAAACATCAGCTTTCAAAGAAAAAATAAAGGTTCACAATTTTCAATTAACCAATGCGAACGTAAGGCTTATAGATAGAAAAACGGATAGTTTACAATTTTCTGCTGAAGCGATAACTATGAGTCTGCAAGATGTTAAAGTATCTTCTAATACCGTACAGAACAAAATTCCTTTTACCTATTCTTCTTATACACTGGCGGCTAATGCTATTAAAACAGCTTTGGGACCTTACGAAGACCTGTATATCGATAAGTTTAAGTTAGACGGTGCTGTCGTAATCAACGGGGTGGAGTTAAAAACAAAGTATACGAAAGTAGCACTGCAAAAGCATATTAGCAAAGAGCGCGATTGGATTTATTTAAAAATACCCGAAGTAACACTTTCTAAGTTTGATTTTACGATTGAACAAGATTCATTTGATGTAAAAATCCCTTCCGTTGTATTGAAAGACTTGGCTTTAGAAATGTATAGAAACAAGCTCATGCCGGATGATTATAGCTTGAAAGATATGTTTGGAAAAACGATAAGAAACTTGCCTTTTGGTTTAACCATTCCTTGTTTGATGGTAGAAAATGGAAGCGTTTCTTACTCAGAGTTGGTAGCGCCTGGGACAAAACCAGGAGAACTAATTTTTACGGAGGTAACTTCCGTAATGAAAAACATTTCTAGCGTAGGATCAAAACCATTGACGATTAAGAACAAAGCAAAAATTATGGGTGCAGCCCCAATTGAATTAGATTGGTCTTTTTACGAAGAGAACGGCAAGCATTTGTTTAAAGCTTCTGGGGTGATTTCTAATTTTAATACCAAAGAATTAGATGCTTTTTTAAGACCTAATTTAAGAGCAGAAGCAAAAGGTACAATTGATGCCTTATACTTTACCATTAGCGGAGATGAATTTGTTTCCTCGGGAGATCTAAAGATGAGTTATTCCGATTTTAGTTTTGTGGTATTGAAAAAAGATCGATTGGGAGTAAACAAGCTTTTGACGGCACTCGTAAATATCTTCACGAATGATGGTTCTAAAACCGATGAATATGGATTTAGATTTGGCCAAATTAAAGTAGAGAGAGATCCTACAAAATCCTTTTTTAATTATCTATGGATAAATGTAAAAGACGGAATTTTACACACGTTTACGGGTAACGGTAAAAAAGAAGAAAAGTAATCGGATTAATAATAAAATGGAACAAGCCACTGTCATTGGGGCTTCTGGGCTAATTTTAATCAAAACTTAAGACATGGAAGATATGGGAGTCATTTCAACGGATAAAAACAAAATTACGCTGTTCTACAATTCAGAAAGCAGTATCGGAAAACAATGTTATGGCTATGTACAAGCTTCTGATAAAGAAGTTTTAGGAATAGATATTTCTAAAACCAATATCACGGGAACGCAGTGGGCAGAACTCGCAGAGAAATTAGAAATACCTGTGAAGCAACTCATAGATACAGAACATCCAGATTTTGTAAAGCTATATGGGGCTAAAGATATAGACATGGAAGCTCACGATTGGATGAAAATTTTAGATAAAAACCCCAAATTAGTACAACTTCCTGTTTTAATATTTGGCGAAAATTATTATCAGCTTACCTCTGGTGCCGATTTTAAAAAGTATCTTGAAGCCAATAGCGCAGGAATAGAAAAAAAATAAACACAACATTTTGAATCAAACGAAACACAGGAAAGTATATAAGAAGAAAAGGTATGTAGTACCTATAGTTATAATCGCTGTTTTGATTATTGCTAGACTACTTCTGCCAATTTTCGTGAAAAAGTATGTAAATAATGTTCTTGCAGATATTCCCGGATATTACGGGCATGTAGAGGGAATTGATATTTCGTTGATTAGGGGCGCGTATGTAATTAATGATTTGTATTTGAATAAGATCGACGCAGGATCAGAAGTACCCTTTTTAAATTTTGAAAAAACAGATATTTCTATAGAATGGAAGTCGCTTTTAAAAGGGAAAATAGTGAGTGAAATATCAATGACCAGGCCCGAGGTTATTTATGTTTTTGAAGACCAACAAGACGGTGAAGTAGCGGACCCGGATATTGAAGATTGGACTAAAGCCTTAACAGATTTGGTGCCCATTGCTATTAATAATTTAGAGATTGTAGAAGGAAAAGTAGCCTTTGTTGAGGTTACTGCAGAGCCAACCATAGATTTGCATATGAATAATGTAAATCTTCAAGCCACCAACCTAAGGAATATTGTTCAGGAGGACAGAACGCTTCCTTCAGATTTACATGCTACAGCAGTATCCATAGGAAATGGGAATTTTACACTTAACGGAAAAATGAACCTGGTAAAGGAGATTCCTGATATGGATATTTCATTCTCATTGGAAGATGCTTCAATCACAGCATTAAATGATTTTACAAATCATTATGCAGGAATAGATTTTGCAGAAGGTAATTTTAATATTTTTAGTGAAATGGCTATTGCAGATGGTTATTTGAAAGGATATGTAAAACCACTGCTGAAAGATTCTAAACTAATTAGTAAGAAGCAAGATAAATTTTTTGATACCCTGTGGGAGGGTTTTGTGGGCTTTTTTAAATTTGTTTTAAAGAATAAAGGGAATAATACTTTAGCTACTAAAATACCTATGGAGGGCGATTTGAATAGTGTTAAGTCTAAAGTGTGGCCAACATTTACAAACATTATAAAAAATGGGTGGATCAAAGCCTTTAAAGGTACCGTAGATGACGACATTACTTTTGAGGATGCGGAGCAAGAGGTGGATAAAAAATTAAAAAAAGAAAAGAATTAAAGTATAGTTGTTAGGTGTTAAAAAGGGAGAAATTACTTAGGTAATTCTCCCTTTTTTTATTATCCATTAGAAGAAAATCCTGGATAACACGTCATTCCGCCGTCTACAAAAATAGTGGTGCCATTTACATATTCAGATTCGTCAGATGCCAACCAACTAGCAACGCTACCAATATCTTCTGGTAGACCCATGCGGTCATAAGGGATGAGTTTTAAGATTTTTTCTAGACCTTCTTTCGTGTCCCAAGCGTCTTTATTTATGTCAGTTTTTATAGCTCCTGGGGCAATGGAATTACAGCGTACTTTTTTAGGGGCATATTCCTGGCAAATACTTTCCATTAACATTTTTAATCCCCCCTTAGTCGTAGCATAGTTTGCATGACCGGCCCAAGGAATAATTTCATGAACCGAACTTATATGTATGATTTTACCTAAAGAATTAGAAACCTCAGGGCGCATGCCGCGTCTCATAAATTCGTTTAAGGCTTCTTTAGCGCATAAAAATTGTCCGGTTAGATTGGTGTCTATAACTTGTTGCCAAGCACTCAAAGGCATTTCATGTAAGGCATAATCTTGCTGTATTCCAGAATTGCCTACCAAAATGTCTATAGTGCCAAATTTAGAAACGGCTTGTTTGAATAAATTTTTCACATCGCCTTCTTTACCTACATCACATTGAACAACAATTACACCTGCACAACTAGCGTTTTGGTTAATCCAATGAGCAACTTCTTCAGCTTCTTCTTTACTGCTATGATAATTTACTACCATATTTGCGCCTTCTATTGCGATAGATTTTGCAATTGCAGCTCCAATACCAGAACTAGATCCAGTAACGATGCAGGTTTGATTTTCGAGTCTGTTATTCGGTTTTTGCATGTTTTACTTTTTGTACATTAAAGTACAATTAAATCCTATGTTTCAAAGGTTTATGTTTTTATAAAGCCAATTATTTTAGCTTTTGAATCAATTCTGCGCAGTGAGGAGTTGCTTAGACTATTTGAATCAATTATAGAATGGTTACCATTAATAAATATGGAGGCTAACTCGTAATTTAGTGGTAGACAATAATCATAAAACATATATAAAATGAAATCAGAAACAGCAGAAATCGGAATTAAAAAATCAAACAGAAAAGCAGTAGTTGAAATGTTAGAGCAACTATTAGCAGATGAATTTTTGATGTATACAAAATATAGAAATTCACATTGGAATGTAGAAGGTCATGACTTTCATACAAAGCATGTGTTTTTTGAAGAAGAATATGGCAAGTTAGAAACTATTTTAGATGCTGTAGCAGAACGTATTAGAATGTTAGGGTTCTATTCTCCAGGTACGATGAAACGTTTTATAGAATTATCTCACCTAGAGGAAAATGGTCCAAAACAGAATGATAGCATCAGTTTTATGGAAGTATTGCTAGAAGATCATCAAACAGTAATCGCTTTTATCAGAAAAAGTATTAGCGAAAATGCAGAAGAGCATAAGGATGAAGGTACCGCAGATTTTATCACAGGTATTTTACAGCAACATGAAGAAATGGCTTGGATGTTGAGAGCATCAGTTAAGAAGTTCTAGGAACTAAAAAAAATAAAAAAAGCGTTAAGACGGTAGTCTTAACGCTTTTTTTATGCTCATGTGTTTGGTAAGTAAAATAAGATATTCCCATTAATTTTTATAAAGTGAACGTTTCGTTGGTATATTTCTATGACCTCATTTATAGAAGTGAAAATTCCATGCTGTAATCATCAACCAATGGAGAAGTTGTTAGGAGTATGTTGTAAAGCAAAGAAACCCTACTTGAATGAGAGTCATGTGGGCATTTTTTACTGTAGGTTGTGCAGTTAAATAAAAAGCACAAAAAAATGCCAGCGTAGTAAGGCTGGCATTTTAATTTAATCTATGTTTTAGATTACGCTGTAACGCCTAATCTGTTTTGATTATCTTGGTAGTATTTTGGACTACAGTCATACTTTTCTTTGAAAATTTTAGAGAAGTAACTTCTGCTAGTTAAACCAACAGTATAAACAATCTCTGAAATGTTTAAGTCTGTTGTTTTAATTAGATTCTCTGCAGTTTCCACACGTACGTTTCTAATGAAATCTGTAACCGTTCTATCATGCAACAATTTAAATCCTTCTTGTAATTTAGATGGAGATAAACCAGATTTTTTGCTTAAATATTTTAAGCTGTATTGAATCTCTGGATAGTTTTTAATGAAACTAGAGATTTCTTTAATATCTTCCATTTCATCTCTAGTTAAAGAGCCAAAGTTGTTTTTAATATTCTTTTGATCTTCTTTGTGTTGTTGAATTTCTAGTGCTAAAATTACGTGTACAGTACCATTTATTAATAAGTTACGTACAATTCCTTTCTGGCTGATAGCATCCATTTGCTGTATTTTCTCAGCAATTTTTAGATTGTAAGATCCAACATAGGTATACATCTCCTCACCGTTTTTAGGCATAAAGTTTTTTACTAATTGATTTTTTAATAAATCAATACTTTCGTCATCAGATACTTGTAAAGCATCTACTTTAATATTAGTGAATTTCACTGCTTGGTCTTTTCTGAAGAACAAAATAGAATCTCTATTAGGGTCACTTGAGAAAATTCCTGTTTGAAACTGGTTCAAGGATTTTTTTATAGACGTTTCACTAAACCCATATGATAATTGCCCGTTAGAACAATACATGAAATTAATAGGGTTAGTAGTACTCGCGGTGCTTTTTATGATAGTATCTTGTTTAAAGGTAACATCATACTTCATAAAAGTAATATCGTTCTTAAAAGTGATCCCTGAGATAGAACCAACAGCTGATTCGCTATTTAGTTCTAATTTAAATTCCTGACTTGATTTATTTAATTTACCACCTAATTCATTCTGTAGGTCATTAAACATTTGAGATATTGTATTTGTTTTAAGGTGTATCGTTTTCATAATGCTGTTTTTACGTTAATAATTGTTCTCTTTCAAAACACTAATTATAAGAAGCAATGCTGCCATTACTAATACTAAGTGAATTATTAGGCCGAAATCAAAAAAGAAAAACCCTATGGCCCACAGCGCTAATACTATTGCTGCTAGAATTTTAAGGTATTTAAGCATGTTAATCTGTTTGTTCTATGTTTTGATCCAAAACACTGTTGCCAATGTTGTTTGATATGTAATCATTTAAAGACTCTATTGTAGTACCTATTGCACTTCTTATATTTCCAACTCTGGAATTTGTCTGATATTTATAGTTATTCTGATTCATAGTAGTTGTTTTAGTGATTGCGTTAACAATTGTTGTACATGGTTGTTTTGTACATGACAAATTTCGGTAAAGAGGAGACTTCATTTGTTACACAATTTTTTGATAGTGTTATATAATTATTGGAAAGCGCTATTTTTTAAATCAAAAAAGCCCTGTTTATAGCTATAAACAGGGCTTTTTAATATAATTTATGTTTTACATCATTATAAGGTACTCATCTTATTGTTACGTTTAGGCTGGTAAATAAATACAAAAAGTAGATCCCTTACCTAGAATGCTTTCCGCAGAAATATGACCACCATGATTTTGAGTGATTTTTTTACAGATGGCCAAACCGATACCCGTTCCGGAATATTCTGTTTTCTGATGTAAGCGTTGAAAAAGTTCAAATATCTTATCAGCATGTTCTTGTTCAAAACCAATACCATTATCAATGATAGATATGCGATAGTACGATTTGTATTTTTTTACAAAATTATCAGGAATACCATTCCGTTTAATTTTTTTGCAATTAATGATGATTCTTGGGGCTTCCTCTCCTCTATATTTTATAGCATTGGAGATAAGATTATTAAATAGTTGTTCCATTTGAAAAGGAACAGCGTTTATGGTGGGAAGATTGTCTATTACAATATCGACACCAGATTCTTTTATACGTGCTTCTAAATCTTCTTGAACTTTCTCTATAATCTCTTCAAGACTTACTGTTGTAAATTCGCTCTTTGTTTTATTAATACGCGAATAGGATAATAAATATTTAATAAGCATTCGCATGCGCTCAGAAGAGGAGGTAATTTTAGCAAAAAACTCTTTTCCTCTCTCTGATAGATTATCATAATCTGTATCTTCTATCCTGGAAATAAACATCTGAATTTTTCTGATAGGCTCTTGTAAATCATGACTGGCAACTCTATTAAATGATTCTAACTCTTCGTTTGATCTTTTTAGCTCCTGATTCTTCTCTTTTAATTTAAGGGCGCCTTTTACTTGATTGGTAATATCTTGGATCACACCAATTAAAGCATCATCTTGAAAATGTCCTGTAGTTCTAAAGTGTTTTATTTTTCTAGAGTTGTTTATGATACGGTATGAGAAATCTACAGATTTCTTTTTATCAATAGCTTCTTTTATGCTTTCCTTGTAGCCAGGCAAATCCTCGGGATGAATAAACTTCTTATAATTTTCATGTGTAGGAGGAAATTCTTGAGGTTTGCAATCTAATAGAATATATAGGTTATCGGAGATATCTGAACTTTCTTCTTTTTCATCTAAGAAGCTCCAGCGGTAACTACCTATTTTGGCTAATGTTTTAGCATCTTTTAAAATAGCGTTCTGTCTTTTGAGTTGTTCGTTTATTTCTAAAATTTTTCGTTCGTCTTGTTTCTGTTTTGAAATATTCATAGAAGTAACACAGACTCCATCACCTGTTTTAATAGCATAGGTATCAAAACACATATGAACATTATTAAAAATATAATCTCGTTCAAATTCTACTGGTTTTCCTGTATCTACCGCCTTACAAAATAATTCAAAAACCCCATTGGTCATCAGAAAAGGATAAGCTTCTGATATTTTTTTCTGGACGACCTCATTTGGTTTTTGACCTGTAGTATTTGTAATTTCTTCATTGGTATATAAGATCGTGAAATCTGTGATAATTCCTTCCTTATCTATTATAGGCTCAAAATAACTTATAACGTTATTGGTACTTTTAATAACGTTCTGCAAAAACTCGTCCGTTTCTTTTATTTCTTCATACTGTTCCTGTAATTCTAAATTTAAAGCATTTAGTTTAGCGACAGATTCTTTTTCATGAGTGGTGTTTTTTGCAATAATCAATAAGCCATTATTTAAAGGTCTCATTACAGACTCTAGCCATATTTTTTTACCATTTAAAAGTACTTGTCTGCTTAACTGACTTTCTTTCTTTTCTATAAAAGATTTCGCTAGTACCTCATACTCGCCATTTAAAACGGTAAATGGGAATATTTTTGAAATGGGTTTACCCACAATAGTTTCGGGGTCTAGACCAAAATCTGTTTTATTACGCTCATTGGCATACGTTAGTTTAAAATCTATTACGTCATTATCTTCATTATATATGGGCTCATAGAAGTTTACAATATTTTCGGTCTTAGCCATTACACTGGATAAGAAAGCTTCTGCTTTGGTTCTATTTTTTCGTTCGTTATTTATTTTAATAAAGGATAGGACGAAGACAAACATGGCGAAAACGCCTAATACCAATACCATAAATGGCGATAAAAAGGCATAGGAGTTAAACTCCTTTTTGCTTTCTGTTAGTATCTTTTGTTCCTTAATTAACATGAAATTCTTACGCTGATTAAGTTCTGCCATGATTCGGGCAACCTCATCTAATTTATTGCGCTCTTTTGTAGAATATTTAAGGCGCACTTTAGGTGAAACAGCTATAGCTTTTAGGGCTGCTAAAAGATTAATTTGCAATTCTCCCACACGTGTTAGGTGGGTTTGCTGAATGGGGTTGTCTATCACCAAATTTGATAATTTGTTGAAGGTGACATTAGAATTATCAATATATTTTTGAAATGATATTGAAGTAACTAAAGTATCTTTTCGCAACAAATTGGTGAGTTGTGCGGATTCCATTTGTGAGTAAATGGAAAAGAGATTATTTATTTCTGTTTCAACTTCTAATGTATGAGTTACAGCATTGGCAGCTTCTTTAAACTCCGATATTTGTTTATAGCTTATGCTGCCAATAAAGGTGAGCATAGCTGCTGCAATAATGAGTAAAACTATATAGAGTTTTGGGGATAATATTAGCTTTTTAGCCACGATTTTTTTCTTAAATTCTTAGTAAAAAATTCTCTCTATTCAAGGCAGACGTTTCATACTGCCAATTAAGCTGCAACACTTTTTCGATAACCGTTCTCAATTCTCCAAAACTGTTGGGTTTGTTAATGTATACATTAGCACCATTCACAAATGTTTCTTCAATATCTCTTTCAGAAGAGGAGGTAGAGTATATGGCAACAGACAAATCTCTAAGTTTGGCATGATCGCGAATCTCTTTTAAGCACTGCATGCCGTTTTTAATAGGCATATTTAAATCCAAAAAAATAACCTCTGGAAGTATTACATTGGGCAATACCAAATAATCCATAAGTTCTTTACCATTTGTGAATAACGATAATTTTGTCTTTATTTTAATTTCTTCGATAGCATCTTTAAACAGAAGTCTATCATCTTCGTCATCATCTGCTAATGCAATGTTCAATGTTTGGAATGCCATGTGTAATTTATTAGTCTCTATTTCCTATTTTTTCTTTTCTTTTTTTTATTATTTTTTGAAAGGAAGAAGGAGTAAGTCCGGTTGTTTTCTTAAACTGTGTTGATAAATGTGCAACGCTACTGTAATTTAACTTATACGCAATTTCGGTTAAGGTTAGATCATTCTCGATAATTAGTGTTTTAGCTACATCAATCTTTTTTAAGATAACAAAATTCTCTATTGAGGTGTGTGTTATCTCAGAAAATAAATTGGAAAGGTAGGCATAGGAATAATCTAATTTTTCAGATAAATAGGTAGAAACATTATATTTTTGAGCTTCTTCATCACCGTTTACAACGAGCGTAACAGCATCCTTTATGCGTTGTATTAAAGCTGTTTGTTGGTTACTGATGATTTCTATTCCGTATGCTGATAAATTTTCTGTTATAACTAGCATTTGAGCACTATCTGGAGTTTTGTTTAATACAATTTCTCCAACACCAAGTAAAGAATATTCTAGACCCATGGCATCTAGTTGCTCACAAAGCACTTTTCTACATAAAAGGTTATAATCAAACTTTACATTTATTGTCATAAAATAACTTTATTGAAACCTCTGGTGAGCTTTACAAATATCGTATTTTTTTGCCTGTACCCTTTCTTTGTTTAAGTTTTATTTAACCACTACTATAGAACTATTTGACTAGTTATGCTTGAAATGATCTTTGGGTATTTCTTTAAAAAACTCTGCCATTACAGTATCACTAGAAGGACTATAGTTTGCGAGTACCGTGCCTTTTATATGGTCATTAGTTTCAATAACGTATAAGATAGACATATCTGATGGGTTGCTCATGCCTTCAAACCGGAATTCTTTTTTGATGTAAATTTCTTCAGGTTTGTACTCCTTTTTTGTGTCTAAATCTACTAAGAGGCCTCCCTTGGCTCTAAAATTAGTAGTGAATCCTTTCGCCTGATATTCTTCTATATATTCTTTTTCACTTTTTGCATGTTCCATAAGTTCTATTTTTTTATATTTAAAAAAAGGACAAAATCAATTCATTGAATTCTGTCCTTTTATAATAATATCAATTCAGATGAAGGTATTAATTGTCATCTGTATGGTCGTCAATTTCGTCTCCTACTTCCTCAACGCCTTCGTCAATTTCGTCTCCTACTTCTTCAATTTTATCTTCTGTAGTTTTGTCTTCTCTACAACTTGTAAATGTCATTAAAGAGGCTCCTAAAAATAAGATTAAGAAGGTATTTATTATGGGTTTTTTCATCGTTTTAATTTTAAGTTTATACGTGTATTATTTATGTGTCTAGACCTTTTTTCTTCCGGTCAAAAGTGAAATAACAAAGAGTATTAAAAATATAAAGAATAATACTTTTGCGATGCTTGCAGCACCTGCTGCTATTCCTCCAAAGCCAAATACTGCGGCTATAATTGCTAATATGATAAATGTGACTGTCCAACGTAACATAATGTTTGTTTTTAAGGGTTAAATTGAAGCTAGCATTTTGCTAACTGTCTGTTACAAAGATGCAACTGTTTTAGAGTTCGGATTAACGTAATCGATAAATTTGTTGCTCCATAAACAATTGATATTCTTTAATTTATAGGGAATAAAAAAAGGAATACTTTAAAGTATTCCTTTTTGGGTAAAATGTTGACTTTTAAGATCTAACTGATGTTTTCCATCACTTTTTCTTTTGATAAATCTAGTTCAATTTGATTCATCTGTTGTGTTAAAAGCGTGATTGTACTAGCAGGCAAATTTGTCTCTGATAAAACATCTTTGTATTCATCAATTGCAGCTTTCTCTCCGCGAATGGCTTCTTCTAGCATTGATTCTGCACTGTTGGAGGTTACAAATGCTTTAACATCCATCCATGTTCTATGTGCAGCTGCAGCTAAACTACCACTCTTCTCTATATTTTGACCAAAACTGTTTATTTCAGTTTTTAATTCGTGACCAAAATCATAGCGTTGCTTGCTTTTCCTAGTAAAGAATGTTTTTAAAACTGCATTATCTGTGTTCTCTGCAGCTTTCTTATATCCTTTTTCTGCATCATAAGTTTTTTCTAATAATGCGTTTAATTTATCTCCTACTTTATCTGTATATGTACTCATAATTATTGTATTAATGTGATGAGGTAATTTAATGCTACCTCTTTAGCATATTCCAAAGTTACAATCTTAGCTTCGTTGCGATTAATCCATTAGAAGTTTAGATTGCCGCAAAAAAAATTGTTTCGTTAAAAAAATGTTAGGCTTCTTTTTGTTCCTTGCCGAACTTAAAATTTTCAGGGAAGTCTAGAGTTCTTATTGGGAACGGAATAGTAATATCATTTTTATCAAAAGCTTTTTTAATATAAATCATAGCTTCTGTTTTAGCCTTAGCAACTTCCAATGCGGAAGTTGAATCAATCCAAAATCTAGTTTCAAAATTTATAGAGCTGTCTCCGAATTCTAAATATAAAAAGATGACATCTTCTTCTTTTTCGACAGGCTCAAAATTAGAAACAATTGTTTTTATGACTAAGTCACGTACAAATTCTAAATCTGAAGAATAACCAACACCACAAGTTAATATTACTCTGGATTGTGCGGTGGATGAAAAGTTTTTAATTGGGTTTTCTAACACCAATTTATTAGGTAAGTAAACTAAGTTGTTATCAGGTTGCCTTATGGTCACAGCACGTAAATCTATATCTATAACTTCACCCTCAAAATCATTACTCTCTATCCAATCGCCAAATTTTATTTGCTTAATATAGGACAGTACAATCCCAGAAAAAGTGTTGGCAAGAGCACCTTGAAGTGCTAGTCCAACAGCTAAACCTGCTACTCCTGCACCCGCGAGAATGGTGTTTAGTGTTTTACTTAAGTCTAAAATACCTAACACCAGAAATAAACCAGCAAGTATTACTAGAACTGAAATGAGTTTAGCAATCACATTTTTCATTGATTTCTGAAGGCTACTCTTACTTAGTAATTTTAAGGTTAATCTGCTGATATATTTAGATAAAAAGATGACAATGATAAATACAACTATGGCAATTGCAATATTTGGGAGGTTGATTATTATATTATTCAACCACGATTCTAATCTATCGGCCATTTTATTCCAAGCATCAGTTAATTGTATTTTCATGAGATTCTTTTTAAATGCAATACATTGGTGTTGCACTTTGGTTTGTTTTACTTTATCTTTTGGTATGTTGGTGTTATGTAAATGAAGAAAAAAAACATGGCCTCAATGTTTTATTAATATTGAAACCATGCTTTACCAACCAACATTATAAAATGTACCCAAAGATAAAAAGCTACAACCTTGTTAATGTGCTATATCCAATGTTTGATTAACTTTTTTAAATCTTTACGATAGTGTTAATAATAATAGTGATGTGTATAGTATAAGTGTTTGTGAAAGGGGAACTTTGTAGGATTTGAAAAAACGGAACGATGATAAAATCTATAAGAAAATATTTAAAAACGTGGTATTACAAAGTGTTATACAGTATTGCATTTTATCCTGTCTTACTTAGTCTTCTCTTTTTAATTATTGCTATAACAACCAATAGGGCCGAAAGTTTGGATGTTATTATTAAACTAAAGGAAAAAATACCCTATTTATTCATCTCTGATTATGACACTTCAAGGGCAATATTAAATACCTTAGTTGGAGGGATATTATCATTGACTGTGTTTAGTTTTTCAATGGTAATGGTGGTTTTAAGTCAAGCTTCTTCTAATTTTTCTCCTCGAGTTTTGCCTAGTTTAATATCAAATAAGAAGCATCAGTTAATTTTGGGATTCTATATTGGCACCCTACTTTACTGTATTTATTCACTCATTACCTTAGGAGCTAAAGGAGTAGATTCTAATGCTATTGGTCTTTCAACAATGCTTGCGGCGCTCTTTAGTATCGTATGTATCGTGTTTTTTGTGGACTTTATCCATAGTATATCTACTGCGATTCAAATAAATAATATTATAGATCGTATTTATAGCTCTAGTTCAAAATCTTTACAAAAGGCATATGATGCACAACATCAAAAAATCACCTTAAGTGTTTTAGAAACCGATAATTTTAAACCGCTACGCGTTAAGGAAACGGGGTACTATTTAGGTTTTGATGTTTCTTTACTGTCAGACGTTTATAAGAATGACGAGTTGCAGATAAATGTATTGCCTTATTTAAATGAGCATTTGTGGGAAGGAGATGTTATTGCTACAGTCTCTAAGAGTTTGTCTGATGAAAAAATGGACGATTTATTGTTTGGATTTAGTTTATCTAAAAACAGGAGTTCTGGAGATGAAGGAATTGGTGGTATGATAAAACTAATGGAAATAGCCGTAAAAGCAATGTCTCCAGGAATTAATGACCCCGGTACAGCTATTCAAGCAGTTACAAAATTAGGAAAATTGCTATATCAAGCGGTAGCTTTTGCAAATGCTACTTCGGAGGCTGTAGCGCATACGAAGTGGATTGTTGTATCCCATAATGTCGCTATAGAAGAGTTATTGCGGATCATTGTGCAACCCATACGTTTTTATGCTAAAGAAGATTGTACAGTGTTGTATCAATTAATAAAAGCATTAAGTTATTGTTTGACCAATCCTAATATTTCTGTAGGTAATAAAGAGAATATTTTATTGGAACTTTCTATTCTTAAGGAAGATATAGAAAAGTATATTTCAAATGAAGTAGATAAGGATAGGCTATTGCAATTGTTTTAATAATGTGCAAATAAAAAAAGCCGTAACATATAACTGTTACGGCTTTTAAATACAAATAGTATTCTCTTACTTAAGTATTTTTTTAACCAGTAAAAGGGTGCTAAATTTTTTAGCTATGTTGTAGCCAGTTTGCAACCAATTTAATGGTGATAAATCTTCCTGAACTTTGTGCTTTAGACCTTTCAACTCCTCAATAGCAATTTTCCGTTCTAAGCTCAAAAGCTTCAAGTCAAGCTCAATTTCTTCGAATGAGGTATAATTTTTATTTCTCATGAGTCAAAATACGTTTTAGATAATTTTTGAATAATGATGCGATCGATACTTTTTCTAACTAAATAGATAATTAGCACCAATAGAAAGAAAATTCCACCAACAATTAAATACCCTAAAGCCATATTGTTAAAATAGTTCCCAAGGGCTGTTGCTCCTGCGATTGCAATAAAAATTAGACCTAAGACGCACAAACTACCTAGTAGGACAATCTTTAACACGTAAGAAGACAATGTGGTCAACTGTTGAAATACTTTTAATTCATAGTATTTTTTAGTAGATTTCACATAAGCTTCACCTGCTTCGGCTGCACTATTTGTAGTATCGTCTAAAGACTTTAAAATGCTCATGTTATGATTTCTGTAATTTCTTATTCTTAGCTTTTAATTCAGATAATTTACTTTCTAAGGTAGTAATCACATCTTCTGTTTTGTGGCTTACATCAGAAACAATATGTTCTATTTGTGTATCTAAAGATTCTTTCTTAGAAGCTACAGAATGTGCTGCTCTATCTCTTAAATCCATAGCTGTTTCTGCAAGAGTATCTCTAGTTGTTGCTGCTTGATCTGCGATTTTTTGCCTAGTATTAGACCCTCTATCTGGAGCAAATAAGATTCCTAAAGCTGCTCCTATTGCAGTACCTGCTAATATTCCTAATAATGTATTACTGTTATTATTCATTTTATATGTTTTAAAATTTGTTATGATAACTGTATCTCAATTATCTACACCAAAGTTACTCAAATAGTAACATAAAAGTTGTCTTAATTAAAAAATTGATTAACTGTAATGCTCGCTATTTGAAAGCGTTAAGAATGGATTGGATTGCAATAAGCATTGCCAGGTTTAAGGGGTAAATTGTGTCCGTAACAACTAAAAAAGTATAAAATGGATATTAAAGAAAATGATACAAAAACAAAGTTCATAAAAGAATCAGATGATGATACTGAGCACTATGTACTTCAGAAGAATAAAAAGACAAAATTAGGAGTAGGAATTATAATAGCTTTTTTAGTGGTTTTAATCCTTGGCGTTGTACTGTCCGGTGCTTTTTTCTAAGCATTGAGAACATGTGCAATAAATTAAAAAGGGTCACAATTTGTGACCCTTTTTAATTTATTAATCTTCATCGTGTTTTATGGCTTTCCATTCATCCATAAATGCAAACTGACTCTGATCTATTCTTTGTCGTTCTTGCAATTCTGCTTTCTGCAGTTCTGGAGATAACTTGTTTAATTCTCCACCATAATAACCTAATGCTATGGCTGTGCTGATGTGATAATCTTCTGGGATATTAAAAATCTTCTCTATTTTTTTCCAATCTAAGCCTGCCATTTGATGTAAAGCGATTCCCATATACTGTGCTTGAGTGGTCATATTCCCTACAGCAAAACCTAAATCGTGTAGTGCATGAAAATTATCTTGATGGTCATTTGTTTTTTCATGATATGCCGTAAGCATCAGCAGAGGTGCGTTTACAGCCCATTCTTTATTAAAATCACTTAAGCAGGAAATTATTTTTTCATAAGCTTCTGAATTTTTCTCTGCATAAATAAACCGCCACGGCTGTATGTTATTACTACTAGGCGACCATCTAGCGGCTTCAAAAAGCTGATTTAAATGTTGTTTTTTTATCCTGACATCCTTAAATGTTCTAGGACTATAGCGTTGCTTTAAAAGTGCAAATATTTCATAATCACTTTCAGCAATATTTTCTAACTGTATTTGTTCCGGTGATGTCATAATCTTTTCTTTTTCACCTACAAAAGTACACCTACATTGGTTTTGCTATTGACGCTAAGCCATATTAGATTGATGCTTTTAAAAATCAAGGTGTTAAAAATTAGGACTATAGTTGTTCTTTTCTATGGACTTCTTGTCCGTATTCATCTTTATAAATACGTAAAACAATTAAAAATAAACTAATAAGTAGTGGGCCAAAAATTAAGCCTATAAATCCAAATAGAGGGACACCAACAATAACGCCTATTAGGGTTATTAATGGGTGTACATTATCAATCCTTTTTAGAATGACTAGGCGGAGTAGGTTATCTGTAGATCCAATAACAACCAATCCGTAGATAAGTATTCCCCAGGCCTGAAAATCTTTTCCAGAAGCTAAGGTTAAGATAAAAACGGGTAATGTTCCTATAAATGTGCCAATAAAAGGAATCATAGAACCAACAAATACGATAACGGCCCAAAAGAAAGGTTGTTCGATATTAAATATTAAGAAACCAATAAGTGCTACAATACCTTGGGCAAAAGCTACCAACGGAATCCCTAAAGCATTGGAGCGTACCATTGCTTGCACATCTTTACCTATAATTTTCAAATTATCATTACCAATAGGAATATATTCATAAAGAGACTCCCTTAGTTGTCTGCGATTGGTAAGCATATAATACAGCATAAAATACATTAAACCCAAAGCAATAAGAATATTGAAAGTGCCACCAGCAAAAGACTGTAAGCTATCTGATATCCAACTGGAAACCGCCGAAGCATCTATTTTAGAAGTTAGGTCATATCCTAATTTATCTTCCCATGTTCCTAATTGTTGTTTACTTGCTTTGATTACATCTTCTGAGTGTGCAACAGTATTTTCTATTTTATTTGCTAGCATCAATATTATTCCTCCAACAGGAATTAGAATGCCTATGACCGATCCAATTAAGAGTACGCTTACAGCCAAATCAGAATTCCAACCTCTTTTTACTAACTTTCCCATGGGTTTGCGTAACAATACATAGAAGGTTATGGCTCCTAGAACTCCTGATAAGTAAGGGAGCATCTCTGTGAAAATTAATGATGCCATTAATAGAATAAGAAGTATTATAAATAACTGCCTAATCACTTTAGGATTTATTGCTTTCATGATTTTATAGATTTAGATGGTTGTTCAGAATTTGTGTTGTTGTCTTCCAAAGCAACATAGCTTGGTGTAATTTTGTGGCCGTATCTTTTGGCGTAAATATAGGTGAACTCTGCACCGAAAAATAGAATCAGGCAAGAATAAGAAACCCAGAGAAGTATTAAAACAATTGTACCTGCCGCACCGTAAGTAGAACCAGGATTTGCCTCACCAAAATAAAAGCCTAAAAGCGATTTTCCTATGACGAATAAGACTGCGGTAATTAAAGCTCCAATCCAAACTGTTTTCCATCGAATTTTTGCATCTGGCATATACCGGAACATTAGTGCAAATAGTACCGTTATGATGCCTATGGAGACGGTGAAGTCTAATAAATAAGCAATGTAAATTAGAATATCAGGAAAAACCTTCCTTATGTATTCGTTTAAAGCAGAGATTCCTGCAGTGACAATAAAACTAACTAACAAAAGAAAGCCAATGACCAAGATAAAAGCAAAACTTCTAGCTCTATCTGTTACCAATTTCCAGAAATTTGCGTTGGGGTTAGGCTTAATGTGCCACATTTCATTTAGGGATAATTTTAATTGATAAAATACCCCTGTAGCACCAAAAAGTAATGTTCCAATCCCGATTATGGTAGAAATTAAATTTTCTTCCTTGTTTTGTGTTTCTGCAATGATGGTTTCAATAGCTTCTGCCGCATTACTGCCCAGAGCAGTAGAGATTTCAGAGGTTAATCTTCCTTGAACAATTTCTGTTCCCCAAATACTACCTACAATATTTATGATAATAATAAGCAGTGCGGGTAGTGATAAAACCGCATAATAAGCCACTACGGCACTTAGGCGCCAAGGGTTAGCTTTGTCCCAAGCTTTATAAGTGTCCACAATTAAAGAAGGTAAATCTTTAAGTTTAAATTTTTTCTCGCTGTTATCTAGCATTAGCTTTAAAACTTTGTATTTATAGGTAAAAGTAATTATGAAGTTTTAATTAATTTAACTGTATCAATAAATATATTTCTTTAATAAGTGAGATTCATTTTAAAAAGGTGATATCAGTCATTGCTGATCTGTTTTGTGAAGCGTATTTTTGTAGTATCATCTTTTCTAAGGGTGATTTTTTAAATAACAAACCACCATGAAAAAAATTTTCCTTTTTATCATCTTAATTACCATAGCTAGCTGTAAGAGTACCAAGCTTGTAGATAGTTATAAGAATCCTGAAAATGTAGTTTTCACAGCTTATAAAGTTTTATTGGTGGGCATGACCCCTAACGAGGAAACTAGAGTAGCCTTTGAAAGCCGACTCAAAGAAGAGTTTGATAAAAGAAAAATTGAATCTATGCGTAGCATTGATCTTTTTGATGTCAATTTTACAGCATCGGCAAAGACCGAAGAAGAATTAAGAGCGGTAGAGAGACAGTTGTTAGATAAAGATTTTGATGCGGTTTTGTTTGCAAAGGTGCTTGGCTCAGAAAGTAAGCAGACCGTAAGAAAGAAAATATCTGATTGGGGGAATTATACAGGTAAGTTTAGAGATGATTATTTACAGCATCAAGATATATATAATAGTACTGGATATTATGACCAGTTTAAAGTGTACCATACAGAAACCACATTGTATTGTATTTGTGAGGGCAAAGAACAATCTATGGTTTGGCGTGGAAGTATAGATTTAACAGACCCAAAAAATATAGACCAGTCTATAGATGAATATGTACAACTTGTTGTAAACGCTATGCAAGAACAAGATGTCATATTTAGAAAAAAATAAACCCCTAAGCTTTGTTAAGTTTAGAGGTTGTAATTTTTAGCTTTTTTAATTAAATCTTATCTTTTGTTAAGCTTAAGGATAAAAAATAAGTCCCGCAAAATAACTAAAGATTAGAACGATAATGAAAAATAGGATAGTAACAAGTAAGCTTATCCCAATTCTCTTGTAATCAATTGATCTGTGTTTTTGATGGTTAATACTGTCTTTCATAATTAATGGTTCAAGGTTCTGACTGTAAAGGTATTACGCCTACTTAAATTATATTGTTGTGGTTAGACGAATAGACATTTACTGTCGATGAAAGTCATATTTAAATAGATTAGCCAATTTTTAAGAGTAGGAAAAATCGCTTTTTTAAATAAATATCATCGCTTTTTAAGGGTTCTTGTCGTATTGAAAACTTCTTTTCTTTAATTATACTTCATTTAAAATGTAGATGAGCTGTTTCTTGTCTAAGAAATTTAGAATCATTACTTGTATTTAAGAGGTTGATTGTCAGTTAGATAAATTTAATTTTTTGATAATGATTTTTTAACGTTCAATTTTAAAATAATTTCTTGTTTTTCCATTTTTTTTGTTTTCATTTGTCATCTCAAACCAATATAAAATAAGCGGTTTGGCAACTAAGCTTTTAGCTACATATAATGAGTATTAATTTTATGTTCGGGGGATTGGAAAATAGGAAGGCAAATCCAATGCCGGTCTTGAAAAGAGGCAACCGAATAAAAGTATTTTCTTCTATAGAATCTAGAATCGTGAGCAGTCAACACGATTATTTTTTTATACCTACTACCCAACGTCAAATCATTATCTAGGGATTGTATTAATTTATTTGGTAAAAACAGCAGTGTTTTTAAAATCAGTTTATTAGTTTTAACAAATACAATCCATTTTAATGAATACAAAATATATCAATTTAATAGATCAAACGTATTATTTTCCTCAAGAAGAATTTACTTTAGAGGGCGAAAACCTTAATTTTCACGGCATTCCTTTAATGGATTTGGTAGAGAAATATGGTAGCCCCATGAAATTTACGTACCTGCCTAAAATCTCTGAAAATATAAACAGAGCAAAAGCATGGTTTAAAATTGCGATGGAAAAGAATGATTATAAGGGTAAGTACCACTATTGTTATTGTACAAAAAGTTCACATTTTCAACCTGTTTTAAATGAAGTGCTGAATAATGATGTGCATATTGAAACTTCTTCGGCCTATGATATAAACATCGTGGAAAAGCTTAAGAAGAAAGGCAAAATTAAGGACGATACCTATGTAATATGTAACGGCTTTAAAAGAGACGAGTATATAGATAACATTGGTAGGTTAATTAACGAGGGTCATCATAATTGTATTCCTATTATAGATAACTACGAAGAGATAGATCTATTGTCAGATGTCATTGAAGATACTTTCAAAGTTGGTATTCGTATCGCTTCCGAAGAAGAGCCTAAATTTGAGTTCTATACATCAAGGTTAGGAATAGGGTATAAAAACATTGTTCCTTTTTATGAAAATCAGATAAAAGATAATGATAAAGTAGAGCTTAAAATGCTTCACTTCTTTATAAACACAGGAATTCGTGACAATGCCTATTATTGGAATGAATTGGTGAAATGTTTAAAAGTTTACATTCGCCTTAAAAAAATGTGCCCTTCATTAGACAGTTTAAATATTGGTGGTGGTTTTCCTATAAAGAATTCATTAGCTTTTGATTATGATTATCAATATATGATTGATGAAATTATCAATCAAATTAATATTGCTTGTCAAGAAGCGGAAGTTCCAGTACCTCATATATTTACAGAATTTGGTAGCTTTACTGTAGGAGAAAGTGGGGGCGCTATTTATGAAATATTATATCAAAAGCAACAAAACGATCGTGAGAAATGGAACATGATAGATTCTTCTTTCATTACCACCTTGCCAGATACTTGGGCAATTAATAAACGTTTTGTGATGTTGCCAATTAATCGTTGGCAAGATGAATATGAGCGTGTACTCTTAGGAGGCCTAACATGCGATAGTGATGATTATTACAATAGCGAACAGAATATGAACGCTATTTATTTACCAAAATATAGAAGAGATAAACCTTTGTTTATCGGCTTTTTCAATACGGGAGCATATCAAGAATCTATAGGAGGTTATGGAGGGTTGCAGCATTGTTTAATACCGCAACCAAAACATATTCTTATAGACAGAGATGAAAATGGAAAATTAACAACCAAATTATTTAACGAACAACAAAAAGCAGAAGACCTGCTAAAAATTTTAGGCTATGACGACAACTAACAATTACGCGGGAATACCTGATAAGTATGCGCAATTGGAAACGGCAAAGGTGGTTTTAATACCAGTGCCATATGACGGAACAAGTACATGGAGAAAAGGAGCAGACAAAGGGCCAGAAGCCTTTTTAAAAGCCTCAGAAAACATGGAAATTTATGACATCGAAACAGATACTGAAGTATACCAACAAGGTATTTACTTGGCAGATGCTGTAACTGAAAACAGTTCACCAGAAGCTATGGTTGATGCAGTACATGCGGTAACTAAAGACTTTATCAAAAGAAATAAATTTGTAACTCTTTTTGGGGGAGAGCATTCTATTTCAATTGGTACTATTAGAGCCTTCAATGAATGCTTTAATAATTTAACCGTATTGCATATAGATGCCCATGCAGATTTGCGTGAGTCGTACGATGGTAGTAAATGTAACCATGCGTGTGCTGTTCATGAAGCTAGCCAAACTACAAACCTTATTCAAGTAGGTATCCGAAGCATGGATGCTATTGAAAAAAGTTTTATGGACGAAGAAAAAACATTCTTTGCACATGATATAATTAATGATGAATATTGGATGGATACCGTTATTGAGTTAATGACTGAAAACGTATTGATTACATTTGATTTAGATGCATTAGATCCTAGTATATTATCATCAACAGGGACTCCTGAACCAGGAGGATTATTTTGGTATGAAACTTTAGAATTTTTAAAGAGAGTTTTTAAAGAAAAAAATGTTGTTGGTTTTGATATTGTTGAACTTTGTCCTAATGAGGTTGATAAAACCTCTGATTTCTTAGCGGCTAAGTTGTATTATAAAATGTTAAGCTATAAATTTATGGGTGAAGCTGCAGATGAAGCCTACGATAACACGTATGATGTAGATTTGAAAGCAGGCACTACTAATAATTCAAAATTCGAAGATGACGAAGACTAAAGGACCAATTTCTAATTTTATTGAAAAGTATTACTTGCACTTTAATTCAGCAGCATTAGTAGATGCCGCTAAAGGGTATGAAGACCAATTAAACAATGGTGCTAAAATGTTAGTGTCACTAGCGGGTGCTATGAGTACTGCTGAAATTGGAAAAATATTTGCTGAGGTTATTCGTCAAGATAAAGTTCAGATTATTTCTTGTACTGGGGCAAACTTAGAAGAGGATATCATGAATTTGGTAGCGCATTCACATTATAAACGCGTTCCTAATTACCGTGATTTGACGCCTCAAGATGAGTGGGATTTATTAGAAAAAGGATTAAACCGTGTTACCGATACCTGCATTCCAGAGGAGGAAGCATTTAGAAGATTGCAAGAACATATCTTTAAAATCTGGAAAGATTCAGAAGATGCAGGTGAACGTTATTTGCCGCATGAATATATGTACAAAATGCTCCTTTCAGGTGTTCTTGAAGAGTATTATGAGATAGATTTGAAAGATTCTTGGATGTATGCAGCAGCAGAGAAAAATCTGCCGATCATCTGTCCGGGATGGGAAGATAGTACCATGGGGAACATCTTTGCTTCTTATGTTTTAAAAGGAGAATTAAAAGCAAGTACGATGAAATCTGGGATTGAGTACATGACGTTCTTAGCAGATTGGTATACTGATAATTCTGAGAATGGGATTGGTTTCTTTCAAATAGGTGGAGGTATCGCAGGAGATTTTCCAATTTGTGTAGTGCCAATGTTATATCAAGATATGGAACGTACAGGAACTCCTTTCTGGAGTTATTTCTGTCAGATTAGTGACTCTACCACAAGTTATGGTTCGTATTCAGGTGCAGTGCCAAACGAAAAAATAACTTGGGGGAAATTAGACATAAATACCCCAAAATTTATTATTGAAAGTGATGCTACTATTGTGGCACCATTAATTTTCGCATACTTATTAGACCAGTAATTATATGGACAATTTAAAAAGAGTTATCGTTGATTTTAAAAAGCTTACGCCAGAAGTATTAAAACTTTTGGTAGAGAAGTATCCTGATGGTTATGATGATTTAAACATTATTTCGTTTAAAAATGCACAAGGAGAACGTATTGAAGCAGTTGAGGTAACTACGGAAGATACTAAGTATTTGGTAAAAATTAGTGCCAAATTAGAATCTACAATGGCTAATTATGACGAGGACGATTATGAGGATTTTGAAGGGGATGATCCAGATGCAGTTGTAGATCCAGATCTTCTTCCTGAAGAGGGTGAAATGGATGATGAGGATTAAATAATAATTCTTTTGATTAACATTTTATAGAACCAATCTTCTAAAGATTGGTTTTTTGTATTGAATGTAAGTTTAATAGGCAAAAAAAAGTAATTTGGAAGATTTAAAAATAGTAGGAAGTGAAGAGTGGTGTGTTTTTGAAGGTTTGGGAATACCGGCCATTAAGGCAAGAGTAGATTCAGGGGCCAAAACCTCATCTATTCAAGCTACTAATATTAAGGTTTTTATCAGAGGGGCACATGAGTGGGTTAAATTTGAGGTTAATCCAATTCAAGACAATAGAAGCATCACGATAGAGTGTGAGGCAAAATTAGTAGATAGAAGAACGGTAAAAAGTTCTTCAGGAATATCAGAAGAGCGTTATGTGATAAAAACCGCAATGACACTTGGTGAGGATACTTTTGATATTGAGTTGACTTTAGCGAGTAGAGATACTATGGAGTTTAGAATGCTTTTAGGAAGAGAAGCCCTAAGCAATAGATATGTTGTAAACCCAGCTAGTAATTTCTTGGTTCAAGAATTTACTACGACAGATGTTACTGGTAAATACTCCAACTACTTTAAAGAAAAAACAGGACTTAAAATTGCTATTTTAGCGAGTAATCCAGAGCTATATAGTAATAAAAGATTAATTGAAGCAGGAGAAGCGCGCGGTCATGAAATGGTATTTCTTAATGTAGAGCATGCCTATATGAAATTAGATGCACATTCTCCTCAAATAAGATACCGTGGTGGTAATATTTTAAATGAATTTGATGCCATTATTCCTAGAATAAAACCAGCAGTTACTTTTTATGCCTGTGCACTTATTCGTCAGTTTGATAATTTAGGGGTGTATTGTTTAAACTCTGCAGAAGCTATTACACAATCGCGTGATAAGCTATTTGCTTCTCAATTGTTTTCTAAGAACGATATTCATATCCCGATTACCGGATTTGCAAAATCGCCTATGGATACAAAAGATCTTATTAAAATGGTAAATGGTGCACCATTAATTATAAAACTATTGGAAAGCACACAAGGTAAAGGAGTTGTTCTGGCTGAAACAAATAAAGCGGCTGAGAGTGTTATTAACGCCTTTAAGAGTGTTCAAACTAACATTTTGGTGCAAGAGTTCATAAAAGAAGCAAACGGGCAAGATATTCGTTGTTTTGTTGTGAATGGGAAAGTGATTGCTTCTATGCAACGCCAAGCAGAAAAAGGAGAATTTAGAGCCAATATCCACCAAGGGGGTAAAGCATCTATTATAAAAATTACGCAAGAGGAGAAAAAATTAGCGATTAAAGCTGCTAAAGTGATGAATTTGGCGGTTGCAGGAGTAGATATTATTCGTTCTAACAAAGGACCTTTGTTATTAGAAGTGAACTCTTCTCCAGGGTTAGAAGGGATTGAAAATGCTACAGGAAAAGATATCGCGAATAGCATGATAATGGCAATTGAATCCAAACTAAAAGTAACCATCAAGTAAGCGCAAAAATTTATAAAAAACAAAACGCCTTAACATTTTTGTTAAGGCGTTTTATTTTTCGTATAATCGCTATGACTATTTTAAGTTTTTCAGCATTTCAAGGGTTGTTTTTTCTAAGTCAAATTCAGGTTTCCAACCCCAATCTTCTTGCGCTTTATCATCATTGATGCTAGAAGGCCAAGAGTCCGCAATTTGCTGTCTGAAATCTGGCGCATAGCTAATTTCAAAATCAGGAACATGGGTTTTAATACTCTCATATATTTCTGACGGATTAAAAGTCATTGCCGCTAAATTATAACTAGAGCGTATCTTAATTTTTTCAGCAGGGGTTTCCATAATATTTATGGTAGCTCGGATGGCATCATCCATAAACATCATTGGGAGTAAGGTATCTTCTTTTAAGAAACAAGAATATTTTTTTTCGGCTAATGCCTTATGGTATATTTCTACAGCATAATCTGTTGTTCCTCCGCCGGGCAAAGTTTTCCAGCTAATTAAACCAGGATATCTAACGCTTCGTACGTCTACACCAAATTTATTACAATAATACTCACACCAGCGCTCTCCAGATTGTTTGCTAATTCCGTAAACGGTACTAGGTTCCATAATGGTATTTTGTTCTGTGTGCTCTTTTGGGGTATTTGGTCCAAAAACAGCAATAGATGAAGGCCAAAATAGCTTACTTATTTTTTTTTCCTTCGCCAAGTTTAAGACATTGAAAAGAGAATTCATATTTAAATTCCATGCACGCATAGGAAATTTCTCTGCTGTAGCACTGAGCATTGCTGCCATGAGGTATACTTCTTCAATTTCATAATGCATTACCACATTTTCTATTGCTTCGTAGTTGGTAGCATCTAGGATTTCAAAAGGGCCAGAAGCCATTAAATCGGCATTACCTTCACGAATATCACTTGCAATGACATTTTCATTTCCATGTTTTTCGCGCAGTGCAAAGGTTAGCTCAGTTCCAATTTGCCCACAAGCGCCAATAATTAAAATAGACTTCTGCATTTGATACATCTTATAGTTATAGTTTGCCTAATTTTATATAGAAATTAGGTCTGCAAAAATCGCAAGAAATTTTAATATTTAGGCACTCCTATTGAGTTATTTTTAATCGAAGTCTAATTATTTTACATAAACGATAAAATGACCTTAAAAATTGAGGTTTATTTTATATAATCCCTAATATATTGTAAGTTCTCAATTAGTAAATAAACATATTGTCACTATAAATTTAGTAGCGGTAATGATGTGTATTTTAGGCCTCTTTATCTAGTAAGTGTTGAGGGTTAATTTTCTGGAAATCTTTAGCATAAGGAGAATAAGAACCGTACATATTAGTAAAATTTAGGGCTAATTTCTTAAAATCTATTTTGTGCTGGTATTGGTCTAAGCATGTTATAATTAAATTGGCTCGGGTTGCTTTAGAATAAATTTGGTCAATTTTTAAACTGTGTAAAAGAAGGTCCGTATCTAATAGTCCTGTTCTTAGTTCCTTTTGAAACTCATTATAGGTGCAGGTTTCTTCTTCGTTATTTTTCAATACAATTTTTTGTTCATTGGGCATGTAACCATTGCCATGTCTAGTGCTATAACACCTAGTTACATAATACATTTCAATATCTTTAATCTCTAATGCGTCACATATTTCTATGGCATTTTTTGAGCTTGTATTGGCATAGGTAACATGTGGGAAAGTACCATGATTCATATCAAGCAATATACCTTGACTTCCTTCAAAAATTAATGTAGAGTAATTATTTAAAAACGTATAGTCTTCAATTTTCCAATCTATATGATCAATACAATCTAAATAATAAGCAACATCATTCTTGAAATTTTCATCATATTGAAAACCATAATAATTTCCAATTTGTTTTAATTTCTCTAGCAATAAATTCCGTGGTCCTATGAGGTCTATGGCGTAAAGCTTAAAAGGACCTTCGTTTCTTTTCATTGTGGCACCAACTCCTTTGCCGCAAGTACCGTGTGTTAAGTTCTTTGTGTTATTCCTGTTTTGAAATACATCAAAAGGAGTGGTAATTTTTGCTAAAGGGTGTATATATAAGGTAGTATTGCCACCTAAAAAGTTAAGTTCTTGAAACTCGTTAAATAGCAGGGTTGGGTGTACCGTACAATGTTCCGAAAAGTAGGAGGGTAAGCCTCTTAGCGCCCCACTGGCAAAACTAGAGTGAACATGTTTTTTACCCTCCAAGAGTACGGTATGTGCTGCTTGCTGCCCCCCAGAAAAACGAATCACGATGGCTTCTGGGTTTTGACTGCACAAGAAATCAGTTGTAATTCCTTTTCCTTCATCGCCAAAACCCAAACCAATAACAATTTTTGCTTTTTTCATTTCTTATAACATCTGTATATCGTCAAACCCTCCAATAGTAGAATCCCTAACTGTAGAACTAGATTTAGTGTGCTTTGAAACTATAAATTTTATAACATCTGGGATTGTTTTGTAGTCAGATACTGAAATACAATTCTGACCTAGGACTTCTTTCCATCCAATTTCTGCACTTTCTGCTCTTTGAGAATGTAGGACACTAATGTGGTACACTTCATATTTTTTTTGAGCTTCTGCCAATAACTCTAAGGCAGTATAACTCTGTTGGCCACTACCCATGATTTCTTTGATAGCAGATGCCGGTAATGTTTTTAAGTTTGGTTCATCTCCAATCGTAAAGAGTAAGCCCTTTTGGTTTCTCTTTTCAAAGGCATCTGTTTTTGTATGAAATGCTGCAAAATACCAAGCTAATAAATAGCTTTCGCCTCCATTTCCTCCTCCACCAGACTCAATATAGGTTCGCGTCAGCCACATGTCTAATTCCTTGTCTCCCGATTCAAATTGGCCCACTTGAAGCGGATATTTGTCACATTCATGATCGCCAATACCCATAAAAAGCAGTGCAGCATCTGGCATCCCGTCTTCAATAATTCCTCCCATTAATTTAGGTAAACCTTCTTTAACCAATTCGTGCGGGATGTGCCCCATACTACCAGTAACATCTAAACCTAAAATTATAGGTAATGAATTTGGGTGTACTTCAGAATCTCTAGCTTCTCTGAATGCAACGCCATTTGGGTTCATAGCATCGTGGGCTCTTCTTTCTTTGTTTTGAATGAAAATATCGTTTATCGCTTTGCTGCTATATCCTGCAGCTTTTGCTCTTGATGATCTATCGCTTAAATTATATCTTGTTCCTCCCATAACTAAAAAGTTTTTCCAAATAAATATTCATATCTCTTAATAGAAACCTCTAGTTGAATTTTTAGATTTCGTATTGTTACTGTTAGTTCCATATCTTTTTGAACAAAAGCTTCTGGTTCAAAATCGGCAAAGGTTAGACTGTTCTTGTCTAAAGGGCTTATGTCTATTAAACCTTCCTGCTCTCTTTCAAGTCTTTTAATTCTTAATTCAATGTCTTCAATTCTGCGCTTGTAAATTAATTCAGAATCTTCTCCAATAGTTTTTGCTCTATCTTCTCTTATCTGATCATTATTTCTTTTTAAAGATTCTATAAATCTTGGTTTTAGGTCTTCGCTCATAATTTTATCCTTTGTAGATGATGTTCTTTAAATTAATGCATTATCCAATTCAATTAAATACTCGTTTCTATAGCTTTCATTTTCAAGTTCTTCGTATAAAAACTTAACTAATTTTTTTGTTTTTTCTGGGCAGAGTATCACTCTGTTTAATGTGGTAAGCGTATCAGTTTGCCGTTGTATTTCTTTCCAGTACTTGCTTCAAACTATTGAATTTGATTTCTTTAAATGAACCTGCTGTTATTTAATGACTTGCCTTCTTCCTATAGTTTAAAATTTACGTTTGTAACTTTTTTATATGCGTATTTGTTACGCAAATGTAATCGGAAAAATAATAACCACCAAGTTTATTGTGTAAAAATTACGCAAATACATTTTTGGGGTTAGTAATTCCTATTTAATTTATTGTATTTCAGTTGTTTAGTGTTTTTTAAGATAGCTATAGTATTTTGTTAGACTTTATATGGACCAAACACCTGTTTGTCAATACCTAAAATTTGTACCTTAGCTTTATGAACAAATCATTTTTAATTGCCCTTTTTTTAATAGGGTGTATTTCTTGTGGAGAAAAAAAAACGGAAGAAGTGATCAAAGAATCCACCGCAGATCTGGTAGATCTTAAAAAGCTTCCCAAAAAAGAAAACCCAAGTTTTGAGGCTGTCGAAGTTTTAAAAGATTGGACGGAGTATAATGCGTTAAATGCCGCAGTAAACGCTATTTACAATATAGATACTAAGGAAGACTTGATTGTCGCTTTAGAGGATTTAGTAGAGAAACAAAAATTATTAGAGGCTTCTACATATCCTGAAGTATTTGATAGAGCCGATATAAAAAGTAGACAGAAAGTCTTTAAAACAAAAGTACTGCAAGTAAAATTTGATTTGGAATATGATAAGAACCCAAGAAAAACTGTTATTGAAATGGTTAAAGCTTATAATGCTTTTAATAACCAGTTTTCAGTAGTCATTAAAAGTACTTTAAAACCTGAAATTTTATTTGATGAATAAACTAGCCTTTTTTTTCCTGTTTGTAGTTACTGTAGCATTTGGTCAAAATGATACTGCGAAACAAAATATCAATGAAGTAGTAGACGCATGGCATAAAGCAGCTGCGGATGCCGATTTTGACACTTATTTTAATTTAATGACTACTGACGGAGTTTTTATTGGAACCGATGCGACTGAAAATTGGCAAAATGCTGCCTTTAAAACTTTCTCCAAACCCTTTTTTGACCGGGGTAAAGCTTGGAGTTTTTCTGCTTTAGAGCGTAATGTTTATGTAAATGAAGCCGAAAATTTTGCTTGGTTTGATGAGTTGCTTGATACGCAGATGAAAATTTGTCGCGGTTCAGGTGTACTTAAAAAGACGAATGGCGAATGGAAAATAGCACATTACGTATTATCTATAGCAGTTCCTAATGACAAGGTAGCTGCATTGGTCGCTTTGAAAAAAGAGTCTGATAGTATTCTCACCGTACAATTAAAACAGTAAGAGCGATAATTATAAAACAAGAAAAGCGAGCCTAGGCTCGCTTTTCTTGTTTTATATCGGCAAAGTTTAATTCTTTTTCTTCTTGCCTTTTTTTGCAGGAACTTCAGGTTCTGGGGCAGCTACTGGAGGATTTTTTTTGTTCTCCAAGGCTTGCTTACTTAAGCTTGCTAAATTAAAGTTTGGATCTAATAATAAAGCTTCGTTCATATACGTCAATGCGCCGTCAATATTATCCCTGTCTAGATTAAAGGTTACTAAACCCTTTAGGTGTAAAAAGGCGGCCTTTAAAGGCACTTCATACGGTTGCTGACGCTCATAGAAAGCATATTTCATGTCTTCTTTGGCATTAGCAATACCATAATCAATATTTCCCATGGCAGCATTAGGGTCGCCAATTTGTATTTTTAAATCAGCTAATTCATAAGCTAAAAATGGATTAGGGTTTCTTAAATATAAAACCTCAAACTGTTCTATGGCACGTTTCGGTTGGTTCAATGCTTTTAAAGATATTGCTTTGACTTGAACGGCAAGATCAGAATCGGAATCTTTTTTTTCTATACCAATAGTGTTCAGTGCCTGCATATGCTTATTGTCATTAGCATAAATATAAGCGAGTGTATCTTTCCTTTGTTCAGAAGGGTTCAATATGTTTAAATGCGTTAACGCATTAATAATACCATTTACATCTCCTTGCAAACGCATTTGTTTGTAGTATGCTTCGTAATGGTTTTGTAATTCAGATTTGGTTTGTGCAGTTCCAATAAAGCTTAAACCGATAAGTAAAGCAAATACTATTTTTTTCATTTCTCTTTCTCTTGAATTTTAGGAACGCTAAGCTATAAAAATTAATCATAGGGTGCTGTTAAGGAAAGGTTTAAAACAGAAAAAGATGCTTTCAAAGCATCTTTTTCTGTTTTAAGTATAATTTTTTTTCAATTAACCATTTGTTCGTTACCTTTCTTAGAGAACCCTCGTAGCAAGCTTGCATAAAAAGCGATGCTTCTAGTATCTTTCTCTACACATTCTTTTAAAAAATACTTTAAGCTGATAAAGTGGATGTCTGCGCGAAACGTAGGCAAATAAGTATTTATTTTTTTAGGATCGTAAACAGTGTCATCAATTACCACATTTAATGTAATTCTCCTACGGTAATAATCAATAGCAACTTCAGAAGCGTTATAATACTTTTTTAATAAAGCAATATGTAGGTCATTATGTTTTTTTTCAATTTTTCGATTTGGACAACTTTGAGAAATGAGGTTTTCTAATTCGGAAATTATCCTCCTTTTTAAACTTGAATTTACCATACTAATCGATTTAAGATTATATCGTAAATGTATTGTTATATTCGTGAATTTGACAGTTTATTAACAGTATACCTTATTTTTTGTTGTCAAAACACTTAAAAGTGTTGTAAGTTATTTCTTTATCGGGGTAAGAAATTGGAAATTTTTAACATTTAACAAGTAGGCAGAACTAATGATCTTGCCATTTTTAGCTTTATTGCCTTCATAATCAGGAGGTTTTAATCCTCTTTGTATAGCTACTTCGGTATAGTATTCTTTTTTAGTGGGGTGCTCAGGATACACTCCGTTAATAATTTCATTCCACCAATTTTCTCCAAGAACTTTTTCGATTATGCGGATGCAATCGTCTCTATGAATTAAATTAACTGGCATTTCCCCATTTTTTAAGGCCTGTCTTTTAACCAACATAGTAACAGGGTGGCGGTCGTCACTAAGTAAACCTCCAAAACGAATAATTGTAGTTTTAAATGTCTTTTTGTTTTTAAATATATTTTCTGAAGCTAAAAGCTGAATGCCCGATGCTGTAGCTGGTTCAGGTATTGTTTTTTCCGTAATAACACCATCCACTTCACCATATACCGCAGTACTGCTCACAAAAATAACATGTTCAATAGCCGATTTTTCAACTTCTTTAGCTAAATAATCCATTTTTGCCACGTAATTTTCCTTGTTAGTTCCGCGTAATTTAGGAGGCACATTTATCACAAGTGTTTTTGTATGTGACAAAAACGCTTCAATAGGACCTGAAATGCCGTTCTCGGAGAGAACTATTTTATATTCTTGAATCCCCGCTTCATTCAGGGTTTTTAATTTTACTTCTGATGTAGTAGTTCCTTTTACAGAATACCCGTTTTTAATAAAAGTTTTGGCTAATGGAAGACCAAGCCAACCGCATCCTAAAATTCCGACAGTATTATTCAATAGTGATAGTTTTAGTTACAAGGATAGCATCGTTAAGTACAAAAGGCTTTGGAATTGCATTTTTGGGTCGCGCAGGAACGGTAAATTGCGAATTACGCAGTAAGTCGTTTGATGCTTCATAGAGTTTCAGTTCAAACTTTTCATCTATTGGGAGGGTTAAACTTAATTCGGTATATTCATTATTGCTAATATAATGAGTAACTAGTTTTCCTGGAGGTCTATTTCTAAGAAAGTAATCAGATAAGGGAACGGAATTTACGCTTGCTTTAAAAATATTAGTTTGCGCAGTAAAAATGTCTAGTCTGTTTACATTTCGCTGAGGGGTAATACATATTTTTACAAGGCGCTCCGTTCCAATAATAGTATCTCTCGTTTTTTCAACTTTAGGAGCAATTATATTTTTTAAAGGTGCTTTAGAAACATAGGTAAACGCTGTCTTGTATTTACTGCTGATGGTATTTTTACTTAGTTTTTCTGGAACCTTTTTATCATCACCCACAAATTGTGCTGTCCAATCTGATAATACATGATCATAGGTTGCCCATTGTGCATTTTTAGTATCGGCATTAAGGATATAAACTAAACTTGTTGGTTTTGCATTATCTGCTGTAAAACCAGAATTTAAATGCGCAGAAATCATAGCAGCAAAAAAGAGCAACATCATAATAAACCCTAATCTGTTTTTATGCTTATAAAATGAAAATACAGGCAATGCCAATACAAAAACTAAAGTGGTTAATACGGTAGCCGCCACCATCATTTTTAACCCAAGACCAACTGGAAACATTTTTATAAAGGGGGTGAATATCCATAAGGCCGGAATGATTAAGAACACAAGTAAGAATGCATTGGGTTTTTCTTGATTGATAACAACTAAAAAAGCAGCTAAAAGTGCAAACACAGGGATTATAAAAAAGCTTGCTCCAGGTAAATAGGCACTTATACCACCACATAGTATAAGCCAAAGTACTAAGGGCCCTACTAATAGATCTGCAGTGCTAATTTTTCTAAACTTGTGGTATACAAAAAAGCAAACAGCCAATGAAAAAAGTACAAATGCCGCAATATAGGTATAGCCATTATAAGTGAATCCATGTAAAATATCCAAGTATTGAGGGTAGATGCTTTTTAGAATCGTCCAACTAAAATACCCGACAATACCGTTTATAAACAGGGTTATAAAAAGTGGAATAAAACTCAGAGCACTATTCTTTAAGTTTAAAGATTTTTTCTTAAAACCATAGGCCATTAATGCAATAAAGAATATTAACGCTATCCCAAATAAAGGCCAAACCCAGTCAAAAGGGTAGGATACTAATTTAAAAAACGGGACATTAAAATAATTATAATCGCTTAAGCTTTTTAAATTTGATAAATCGGCTGTGCTAAAATGATGTAATAATGGCATCAAATAACTGCCTTGATGTGCTAGCGTGTTTCTATCTAATCGCTCGTAATTATCTCTTTTTGTGTGGTAATCATAGTGGTCATCTATAAAGGCAAAATTTAAGCCTTCTATATCCCCATCTTCTCTAAAAATAGTTAAATCCGTATCATTGGGTAACATTTTATAGATACTATATACCAATGAATTTGCAACAGGGTATTCTGGATTTGCTTTTGTAAATTCTTTGATCAGCTTGCTATTTCCTCTATTTGTTTCTATCAGCATGTAGGATGGTCCACCACTACCACGTGCTTCAAAATTTAAAACCAATCCTACATCTTTACTCCACGGATGGTTATTTACAAATAAATCGGCACCATTTAAACCCAATTCCTCTGCATCAGTAAATAGAATGATAATATCATTTTTAGGTTTTTTATTTTCAGCTAGATAAGCACGAACACCTTCTAGGATTGTAGCAACCCCACTGCCTGCGTCACTAGCCCCCAAGGAAGAATGCGGGTTGCTGTCATAATGCGATAAAAGGACTAATGCTTTTCCTTTCTCTGTACCCTCAATTTTGGCAATGATATTAACGGCCTTACTCAAATTAGCCCAATCTCCTGTGGTATACCCTTCTTGTAAGCTTGTTTTTAAACCTAATTTTTCTAGTTCTCTACGAATATATTTTCGAACTTCTTTATGAGCAGGAAAACCTACGGAATGTGGTTGGGTGGAAATCTTTTTTACATGGACTAAAGCTCTTTCCGTAGCGAATTGAGTGCTAGTTAATTCTTTATCAATACCATCACTTGGCATGGATGATTTGAATCCAAAATAGATAATTAGGAGGATTAAAATAAGGGTTAGGGTAGCGGTGCTTGTTTTCATTTGGTTGTAAATTGTATTGCTATCTTGAGATTATTGTAAATGTATAAAAATATAGTGGGATGTTTATTACGGTGATTTTAGGCAGTATAAATAGGGATTTACTAGTCTATTTCTTAAAAAAATGATTATTTAAACGATTATATATCAATTAGTTGTTGTTTTGTTAAGAATAAGTACTATATTTAAGATCAACCTAAAAATACTACATATGGGAATCAAAAGCTTTCAGGGCATTCGTAAAGTCGTTAAAAAAGAATTTGATGCACCCATTTTGGTCGAAGATTATATGACCAGAAAACTAGTTTCTTTTTCCCCAGAACAATCTATTTTAGAGGTAATGGAATTATTTACCAAGCATAATATTTCAGGTGGGCCTGTTTTAGATACAAATGGATTTCTTGTCGGGATTATTTCTGAAGCAGATTGTATGAAGACCATTTCAGAAAGTCGCTATTTCAACCAACCTATATTAGATAAAAGGGTAGATAATTACATGACTAAAAATGTTGAAACCATAGGTAATGATATCAGTATTTTTGACGCTGCAGGAATTTTTCATAAAAATAACAGGCGTAGACTCCCGGTTTTAAAAAATGGATTATTAGTGGGGCAAATTAGTAGAAAAGATATTGTAATTGCTGCCTTAAAATTAAGCGGGCAAAATTGGTAAAGTAAAAGTATGATCTAACCATTAACATTAACCTCACTCTTTTTGGTGAGGTTTTTTTATTCTCTTTTTACAATCATATAATAATCATTATCTAAAGGCAAATAGCCTAGATCATAGACAAAATAATAGATGGTTCCTTTTTTCGTGGTATAGATGCTCGTGAAAATTTCAAAATCGAATCCTTTATCGAGAAGTTTGTAGCGTGTAGTTTTTGTTTTACCCTCTTTTAGGGGAAAGCTTTCTAAAATGCGATGATTTTTTCGCAACCGATTATTGATATTGCGTATTAGATTTTTAGAATCTTTGTTAAGCTTGTTATTGAACGAGTTTCTGCAATAGTCAGAGCAGAATTTTTTATCAACCCGACCAATGATTTTTTCTCCACATTCAGGGCAAAGCTTCTCCAAGATTATTGCTTTTTAAAAATGAATTTAAATTCTTGCGTACTGCCATCTTCTTCTTCGGCAAGAATATAGGCAATCATTTCAGTGTCACTTATTTTTTTATAGGTAAGGCCATCAAAATAAAGGGCATTATCTTCTTTTTTCACCAAAGGAAAGTCTTGAAATTCATCTTTAGCTTCCCAACCATCCAATTCCCCAGAAAAATGCTTTAGCTGTAAATGTATGGTTTCACCTTCTTCAATAATATGTCCTATTTCATAGAAATCTACTTTACCTTCGATAACTAATCTAAAAGAAAACATCATAGAATCTCCTTCTGCTTTGGTCCATATTTCCTCACTAATTCCACCAAAAGCTTCACCAATCCAATGGCCAGTCATAAAACTAGCGTCTGCAAGCGTAGCTTTTGGGGCTGTTTCATCCGTCGTAGGAGAAAGTGTATTCTGTGCAGTGCATAAACTTGTCACTAATAAAAGAAGGTAGAATGATTTCATAGGGTGTGTTATATATTAGGATCTAATATACAATTTATTTGACTTGTTGAATATCAATGAATTGAAATACTATATTTTGTAAGTAAGCCAGCAAGATTGTCTTGAGAAAACTTTGCATTTTTTATAGCATTTGCTTCGGGATCTATGGAGAAATTGATAGCAGAAGAAAAATCGGCTTTTTGTAAAATGGTATTGCTGAAGATAGCAGCACTTAAATCACATTGATTAAAAATAGCCTCACTAGCATCGGTGTTTGTAAACTCTACCTGCTTCATCTTACAATGATTAAAACGTGTTTTTCTAATTTTCAGCTTGTAAAAAGATGCGAAATCTAGGTTGCAATTTTCAAAGTTAAAGGATAGTATAAAAGTATTACAATACTGGAAATTAACTCCTAATAATTTGCAGTCTTTAAATAGCGTCTCTTTTAACGTTGCTTCTGCAAAGTTAGCATTGCTAATATCACAGTCTATAAATTCACATTCAGAAAATGTACAATTGCTTAAGTTTGCTTTAGAGAAGTTGCAGTTTTCAAAGGTGCAATTCTCATATTCTGCTTTTGGCAATCTAGTAATGGTATAGTTTTTTCCTTTAAAAGTGGTGTCAATAACTAAGTCTGTCATGATTATTTTATGAGGGTACTATTGTTTAAACAATACTACAAAAAATAGTTTGCAACCACAGATTAGACTTTGTTTTTCTTTACGAGTATAGTGTGGTGAATGGTAAATTTTATAATGTCACGGCTATAGAAATCTATGCCAGATTTTTGTTGTTGAAACATATTAAAATAGCCAATTTCAAAACCAAGATGGTTAATTGGCATATACTGAATGCTACTGCCTATTCTATTTTGATCAAATACATTGTTTACAATGGTATTTCCTGCATTTATAAATAGTTCATCAAAAGCTTTTATGCTTACTTTTTTGAGGGGCGTATATTTTATTTCTATTTTGTACCGTAGTCTTACGTTTGCATACGCATAGGCGTCATGTTCTAATTCAAAAAACCTAAATTCTGACCAAAACCGATGATTCACTGTAAATTTCTCAGATACTGTTTGTTTATAGGCAAGTTCTATCTGTGGTCTAATTTCTTTTTGAGTGTAATACTCTTTTACCTCAGGGTCGTTTGGTAGTGATTGTACTATACCTGTTACACCAACTGCCGTAGTCCAACCGTTTCCTAATTGGTATTCAAGATTTGTTCTAGAAAGCATCTGGTGTTGTCGCCAAGGATTGCTATAGTTTCGCTGGTCTAGTTCTTGCCTAATTTGATAGTTGTCATTTATCTTAAGTTTTAAGGCATAGCTCGTCCATAGTACATCCTGACGAATGATGTTCTTTTGTGCTAGTCCGTAAAAGATATTAAAACAGCCGAATATGGCTACTAATATTCCCTGTATTCCTATTTTCATCGATTTAAAATATAGCTGTAAATGTATATAAAAATAGTAATCCTATAGTTTAAGTAGAATAAAATTATTAGCTGTTAATTCATACGAAATTTGAAACTAATAGGAGTGTTATTTTTTTGATTTCAGTGGGCAGCTAGAAAAGCCTAATAATGGATACAAAGGACAAAAACTTACCAGACTTGTAACTACAAAAACGCCAGCAAGAACTAAAAGGATAATACCCAATGTTCCTGTAACTACATTTGTAAAGTAGAGTACAGCAATTAAAGCAGCAAGAAGTATTCTGATTGTTTTATCTGTAGTTCCCATATTCTTTTTCATGATATAAAATTTAGTGGATTAATCTAACATCAAAGATCACGAATAGAAATGTTTTACAAAGTGACTAAAGTCACATAAGCCCAGAAAGTTATCTTTATTTTTGTTCAATTATAGGACCTAGGGTTTTTTAAAAGGCATTTTTTTTATAGACCTTGCCACCAGTTAAAGGTAGTGTTAATACTGTCCTTTACCTTGATATCTGCCCCTAGTTCTGGAGTAATTATAGGTAAGTTTAATTTGTGGGCTGCAATTTTTAAGCGCGTTACAGGAGCTGTCCAACCATGTAACGCTAGTTTAAAGCCAGCCCAATGTATGGGCATTAGTTTGTTTGCATTTATATCTATTCCTGCTTGTGCTGTTTCTTCTGGCATCATGTGTATATCTGGCCACATTTCGTCGTATTGCCCGCATTCCATCAAAGCAATATCAAAAGGGCCATATTTTTTGCCTATTTCTTTAAAATGTGATGCGTAACCACTATCACCACTAAAATAAATGTTTTCGTCTGCAGATTGTATCACCCAAGAACTCCAAAGCGTACTTTGAGTAGTATTAAATTTACGACCAGAAAAATGTTGGGCGGGGGTGCAGACTAAAGTTAGTTCTTCAAATTGAGTTTCTTGCCACCAATCTAATTCTGTTATTTTATTTTTTGAGACTCCCCAGGCCTCTAAATGCACTCCCAAACCAAGGGGAACATAAAACTGTTTGGTTTTGTCTTTAATTTTTAGAATAGTTTCATAATCTAAATGATCATAGTGGTCATGTGAAAAAATAACCGCATCAATAGTTCCTAATTTTTCTACTGCTAACGGAAAATCTGTATTAAACCGATTAGCTCCTAACAAAGGGTGAGGAGCTGCCACTTTCCCTAGCATAGGATCTAAAAGAATAGTTTTCCCTTTTAGTTGCAATAAAAATGATGAATGTCCGTACCACACTAAACGGGCCTCTTTCGTATAATTAGCAACTGCTGCAGAATCTAGTTTGTGAACTTTTAAATCTTTCTTAGGTCGGCCGTTAGTCACTTTTGTGGTTAAAAACGTATAGCTAAGCTTCAGTGTTTCAGAAAAATTTAAATCTTTCGGTACTGGCTTAGTGTTATTAAATTTTCCTTGTTTGAATTGTGCTGATTTTTGATAGATCAGTTTTCGCGCCTTAGAAACATCACCTCCAAAACTTGGATAAAAGTTCGTGAATAAAAAATAGAATGCGATTGATAGACCGATGACGGCTAAAACGATAATCATTATCTTTTTTAAAATTCGTTTTATCATGAGGTACATAAGACTAATGTCTTGTTGTTTTATTAAAGATAGAAACTCCGATGCAGTTTAGATGGGTATTACTAAATTAGTGCTAAAGTTAGGTAAAATGTTAGTTAGAATTTTTTAGCTTCATGAGCATGTAGCTTACATCATTTTTTAATTAGCATCACGTTTTTGACTCCAAATACCTTATGTTCTTGGGTTTTTCAATTTCACCCAGATATAATCATCGAGAATTACATTGTTTTTGATAACAGCGTCTTTTTTAATGGATTCGAGGTAAAAGTCATTTTTTTCTAATACTCGCATTGATGCTTTGTTAAATGAAAATACTCCAGCTTCAATTCTAATGATATCAAAGTTTTTAAAGCTGTATTCTACCATCAGTTTTATAGCTTCTGAAGCGATACCATTACCCCAAAAAGGCGCTCCAATAAAATACCCCATTTCAGCACCTAATTTAAATACATCCGTATTGATCGTTATCCCAATTTCGCCTACAAATTGATCTTTCCAATAGATTATTTTCCGTTCAGGTATATTTTTTTTAGTTTGAAGCGTTATAAAATCTTCAGCATCTTTTAACGTAAACGGATTAGGAACTTTATCATAGCCATTATCAAAAATAGTTCTGTTATTTCTATAAGTAGCATAAGCTTCTACAACGTCTAAAGTATACGCTCGTAATTCTATCATAAAGATCATTTTTTAGTGCTACCCTTGAATGTTTTCATAACTAACTACGGTATCACGTGATGTTGTCTTTTTCCACATTAAATAACACCCAATAAATATAATGATAATGCCAAGAGTTAGAGATAGAGGAGTACCCAATCTTTCAAAAATAGTTTTTAAAGATGTAACGGCTAATCTTCGTTCTATACTTCCAGTAGCTATATTATCTCTCCACGCTAGAGCGATAAATAATAACCCAAATACAGAAATAAAAAAGCCGCTACTGCGGTAAATGCTTTTTAATTTAGTTTCCTTTTTGTGTGCAACTTTTAGGTTTCTAATTTTATCTAGTGCTAACATAAACTTAGGCAGGTCTTCCGCTAGTTTAAATTGGATGTCATCAATATTAACCGTGGTTTCATTAGCTTTTTGTGCCCCTTTAAATTTCATGAATCCATTTTGAAACTGAATCCTTTGGATTTCATCGAACTTAAAAATTTCGGAGGTATCATACATCTCCGGATATTTATACATGTTGATAAACTTATCAATATCATAAATAGGCTTGAATGTTAAAATCATTTCATTAGCATCAATAAAAATGGAATTTGTTCTTCGACTTTGAACTTGGAATAATTCTGCCATGTATGTTTATTTAGTGATGCTTAAAAACTTGTCTTAAAGTATATTTTCAACAAAATACGAATACTTGGTGTTACATTACTTTAGAAGCCAAATATTTCTGCACTTCGTACACATCAATGCTTTTATTAAACTTTTTGCTTACGGAAGGAATATCCTCACTCGAAATCCAAATTTTTAATTCAGCATCTAAATCAAACGTACCCGCTGTTTCTAAAGAGAATCTAGAAATGCTTTTATAGGGGTATGATTGGTATTGCACTTTACTTCCTGTTAAGCCTTGAACATCTATGATGATTAGACGTTTGTTGGTAAACATAAAAGTGTCTCGGAAGAGTTTAAAGCCTAATTCTATAGCTTCATTATCTATTAGAAGGCGACCGTATTTTTCTTCTAATTTTTCAGCGGAAACTTCACTTGCGTTTCCTAATATTTTATTTAGTAGTCCCATGTGTTATTATCTATTAAGGTTATTGTAACTATCTATTTGCGCCTTACCATATACCCATTAAAAGATTTAGTGGTTCCTGTTTGCTGCTTCCAGAAAAGAAATGGAATGACCAAACCTATCGTTCCAATTAACCCCAAATATACAGAAAGTAAAATGGTAACCAATAGTCCTATTCCGGCTCCAATTAGAATAATTAGATTACTTTTTTCAGCTCTGACATCATTCACATGTTTCTTTTCGGACGTACCACAATTGTTACAATTTACCTGAAATGTATCTCCTTTCTCCATTTGTAAATCTGGACGAGTTTCAGCATTAGATTTTATTTTGATGTCTCTTTTACAAGCAGTGCAGTAAGTTAGTAAGTCCATATGAGTTTATATAAATATTATTCTACTCTTGTATATATTTCGTAGGAATAGTCAATATTTTCAGTATTACTATTTTCTAGTGAAATCCAACGCATTTCGTTTGAAGATGGAAAATCAATTTTAAGGCTAGATTCCTGATCGGGCTCCGGATCTCTAGATGTGTCTGTCACTATTTTGAATGAATAAAATGTTACATTATTTTCCCATGTTCCAGTTAATATTCCTGTGCTAAAGCATCCATCATCTGGTCCGTCGAAAGTCTCTATTCTAAAAGTGCCATCTGCATCAAAAGCAAAGCGGCCAAGTGTTACACAAAAGTAGTCATATTCAGAAAATTCATCTTTACCGTCATCAAATACATCTCCACGTCCCAATTCTGTCCAAGTTCCAATGATAGGATCATTTTGCACGGTGTCAGTTGAGTTTTCTTTATTACAAGAAACAAATAATAAAATAATAGCTAAAAAACGAATTAATCTCATAGTTGTGAAAATTATTGATGAAGGTGATATTATATTTATGGCAATCCCATACGCTAGTTTATAAATCTATAAACATAGAACAAATCCTTTATTATTTTATTGCATATCTGTATCAGTGAGAGATAAAAAGTAGGGTTTTTTAGGCTTCAATTGTTTTAAAAGCAGAACAGGAAACTTAAGCCATTTCTTAATTTAAATAACTTAAGCATGAAAAAAATACACCTACTACCTTTTTTAGCGGTATTCGCAACTTTAGGGTTACAAGCACAAACAGAAGAAAAAATAGCTACTAAAACTTATTATGAGCAACGAGCATTAGAAGATGCTAAATACGAACAGGAGTTTGCGACAGAAGATGAAACTGCTGAAGTAGCCTTTTGGGATGATCAGAAAGCTTATGAGAGAGATTTAAAAAAGCGCGATAGAAAAGCCTATCGGGCCTATATGAAAGGCAAACGTGATGCGTATGCAGAACATTACAACCATTGTGATGATCATTGCCATCATAGCACACATTATTACAGTCATGCTACGTATTACTATTATGGCTACAATCGAAATTATTACCGTCCTTCGAATAGGACAACCGTAAGAACTAACGTGCGAGTGCCATCTGTACGTGTAGGAGTTGGAATTTTATAATTAATTTCAGGAATGAAAAAGCGGTCTATTTAGACCGCTTTTTTTATACCCTAATTTATTCAATTTTGCCACCATCGCGTTCTGGAGAACGTGGTTCTGGCCAAGTGCGTTGCTCTCCCGATCTTGGGTTTATAGGTAAAACCGATTTTTCGCGAGAAGTTTTTTCAGGATCTTCACTCGCCATATATGCCATTACAGCAGTTAATATGGCATTGTTTCTCACATCATCAAAAACAATTTTATCATAAGTGTCTAGGTTGGTATGCCATGTATAGTTCCAATAACTCCAGCTTAAAGAGCTTAGTGAAAAAGCTGGTACTCCTGCGGCTACAAAAGAAGCATAATCTGAGCCACCATTGCTAGGAACGCCAGGAAAAGTAGTCTCAATTTGTTTTGTGATATCTTTAGGGGCAGCTTCTAGCCACTTTCCAATATAGTCATAGGCATGCAAATAGCCTTGACCCGATATTTTAACTACTCGGCCTGTTCCATTATCTTGATTGAAAACAGCTTGTACATTTGCTATAATTTCAGGATGATCTTCAACAAAAGCACGAGATCCATTTAGGCCTTGCTCTTCACTTCCCCAAAGTCCGATTAAAATAGTTCTTTTTGGATTTGGATAAAACTTTTTCAGTAAACGAGCCGCTTCCATCATGGTGATCGTTCCTGTACCATTATCGGTTGCTCCAGTAGCACCATCCCAAGAATCAAAATGAGCGGAAAGAATCACATATTCATCAGGAAATTCTGTTCCTTTTATTTCTGCAAGCGTATTAAAAGTAGGGACCGTTCCTAATTCTTTAGATTCGGCAACCACATTTAATTTAGGTTGGTCGCCATTTTCAGTCATTCTATAAATTAGTCCATAGTCTTCTAGAGATAAATCTACAACTGGAATTTTTTTGGTATTAGCACTGAAAATTTTGTTCGCACCAAATCCATTAGACCATCTTGATTGAATGATGCCTACAGCACCTGCTTTTTCTAATTCTTGATTGATGTTTCTTGAGGTGAATCCTGTTTTGCGCATACGCTCACGCCAAGAATCTTCTAATGCATCACGGTCTTTTTTCATTTTTTCAAAAGACTCGGGAGTAGCAAATTCTTCCCAATTGTAATCCGGTCTTCCTGTAGGTTGGTTCATAGAAACCAATACAATTTTACCTTTTACGTTGGGCAACCATTTTTGAAAAGCTATTGAATCTGATACTTCCGGTATCGTAATTAAATCTGCCGTAATTCCTTTCTTTCCTGTACTAGGGCTCCAAGCCAATTGCATTCCGCTTAAGCTTACAACGCGTGGAGCAATTAAATCTACATGGGTAATACCGCGTTCCCAGCCGCGCCATTTGCCGTACTCTTCCATACGAGCATCAATACCCCATTTCTTGTAGGTGGAAATAGCCCAATCACTTGCTTTTTTCATTTGTGGAGTTCCTACCAGTCGCGGACCTACCACATCCATAAGTTCATGTGCTAATACTTCTAGTTGAGAATTGTCATTGGCTTCATTCACCATCTTTTCGACAATTTCGTCCGTAGTTTGTGCACTACTTACTGTAAAAGAAAAGAGTAACAGCAGTACTGCAAATAGTTTGTTTGTTTTCATAATGTTCCCGTTAATTAGTTCGGAAACTAAGATACTTATTTTGGTAAGGTATAGCCTTGTTTAAAATCTAAATAGAATGTTAAAAAAATATGCGTTGTGCCATTCTAAAGGTATTGGCGTGTGCCTCTATAATGATTTTTATATCCCGAGAATAGCCTCCACCCATACTACATTGAACCGGTATTTTATGATCAAAACAGGTTTGGAGCACAAATTCATCACGCTTTTTACAACCGTCTAAAGTCAGGGCTAAAGTACCCAATTTGTCACTCGCCAAAACATCAACTCCAGAAAGGTAAAAGATGAAATCTGGTTTTACTGTTGCGACTAATGTTGGTAATGTCTTTTTTAATAGCGATAAGTATTCTTCATCTTCAGTGCCACTTTCTAATGCAATGTCTACATCAGACACTTCTTTTTTAAATGGGTAATTACTTTTGCCGTGCATGGAAAAAGTAAATACAGAACTATCGTTTTGAAAAATTTCTGCTGTACCATTCCCTTGATGCACATCTAAATCGACAATTAATATTTGAGCAGCTAATTTTTTCGCCTGTAAATATCTTGCGCCAATGGCTTGATCATTTAGCATGCAAAAAGCTTCACCATGATCAGAATACGCATGGTGTGTGCCCCCCGCTAGATTCATAGCAACACCATGTACTAATGCATATTCACAAGCTTTCATAGTGCCATCTGCAATAATCCGTTCGCGCTCCACCAAATCTTCAGAAAGTGGAAAACCTATTTTACGTGCCGCTTTAGGGTCAATTTTAATATTCAACAAATCATAATAATATTCCGCATCGTGTACTGCTAGAATATATTTATCATTGGGTAGTTCTGGTTCAAAGAAATTTTCTTTAGTACAGGTGCCTTCATACATTAATTGCTGTGGTAGTAAATCATACTTTGCCATGGGGAAACGGTGTCCGTCTGGCAAATGATGTTTGTAAATAGGGTGACAAGCAATTTTAAGCATTTAATTTTATTTCTGGAGCGCTAATTGAATACGTTTACGAGTCACATCAACCTCCATAACTTTTACAGTTATTTGTTGTTGTAAGCTTACATGTTCATTCACATCTTTTACAAAAGTATCCGATAGGTTTGAAATATGAATCAGGCCACTTTCTTTTATTCCGATATCTACAAAACACCCAAAATTGGTGATGTTATTTACAATGCCAGGGAGTACTTGTCCTTCATGTAAATCTGTAATCGATTTTATATTTTGATCAAAGCTGAAAACCTTGGCTTTTTCACGGGTATCTAAACCAGGTTTTTCAAGTTCTTTTACAATATCTTTTAAAGTAGGTAATCCAATATCTTCACTGCAGTAGGTATTGAGGTTGATACTTTCTAAGACACTTTTATTTCCTATAATTTCTTTGATAGAAATACCCTTGTCTTTCGCTATGCTTTTAATCAAATCATAACGTTCTGGGTGCACGGCAGAATCATCTAACGGGTTTTTGGCATCTTTAATTCTTAAAAATGCGGCACCTTGTTCAAAAGCTTTTCCGCCTAGACGTGGTACTTTTTTAATTCCTGTTCTGCTGGTAAAAGCACCATTTTCATTTCTATAAGCAACAATGTTTTCTGCAAGTTTTGGTCCAATTCCAGAAACGTAACTTAGCAAAGGTACACTTGCCGTATTAATATTTACGCCCACGGCATTTACACAACTTTCTACTACGGTGTCCAAAGATGTTTTTAGTTTAGATTGATCTACATCATGCTGGTATTGGCCCACCCCGATAGATTTTGGATCTATTTTCACCAATTCTGCTAACGGGTCTGCTAGTCTTCTTCCGATAGAAACAGACCCACGGACGGTAACATCATATTTTGGAAATTCATCACGTGCTATTTTAGAAGCCGAGTAGATGGATGCTCCTGCCTCACTCACCACATAAACTTCTATTGGGTTTTTAAAAATAATGCGTTTCACCAATTGTTCGGTCTCTCTAGATGCGGTACCATTACCAATAGCAATGGCTTCAATTTTATACGCATCTACCAAACTGCTAATTTTCTTTATAGCGCCTGTGCTATCATTTTGTGGAGCATGTGGGTAGATATTCTCATTATGAACTAAATCTCCTTGAGCGCTTAGGCAAACTACCTTACAGCCGCTTCTAAAACCGGGATCTATAGCTAAAATGCGTTTTTCTCCTAAGGGTGCACCTAATAACAGTTGTTTTAAGTTTTTAGAAAATACATCTATAGCATCTGCGTCTGCTTTTTCTTTTGCAAGTTTTAGGGTTTCATTAGATAAAGAAGGATATAAAAGACGTTTGTACGCATCCTCTATGGCTGCTTTTATATATTTAGCGCTAGAACTTCTGTTTTTTATAATTCGGTCTTCAATTTTTTCTATGGTTCGTTCATCATCAATAACCATTTTTACGCGGATAAACTTTTCATTTTCCGCACGCAATATGGCAAGCAAACGATGAGAAGGACAACGGTTTAAGGCTTCACTCCAATCAAAATAATCGCGAAATTTTTGAGCTTTTTCATCGTCTTTTTTAGTGCCAACAACCTTGGTGGTAATCTGTGCAAATTTTTCTAATTGATGGCGGATTAGATTTCTAACATCTGTACGCTCATTAATCCACTCCGTAATAATATGCTGGGCGCCTTCAATAGCTACATCTTCATTGACTACGGTATCATTCAGATATTGTGATGCGATGTAATCAATATCATCATTATTTTGTGCCATGATGATCTTAGCCAAAGGTTCTAAGCCATTTTTAATGGCTACCTCAGATTTGGTATTTCTTTTTTTCTTAAAAGGCAAATACAAATCTTCTAGTGAAGTTAAATCTGGAGCATCTTCAAATTTCTTTTTAAGCTCTGGGGTAAGGGACTCTTGTTCATCAACAGATTTGATGATTGCCAATTTTCGCTTTTCTAAAGTTTCATACAGTTCTTTGTATTTAACAATTTCGCCAATTTGAACCTCATCTAGGTCGCCAGTTTTTTCTTTTCGATATCTAGAAATAAAAGGCACGGTGCAGTCCTGATCTAAAAGTTCTACCGTATTGGCTATATTTTTCTCTAAGAGTTGGGTATGCTTTAATAAGTAGGGGATAAGTTGCATGGAGTCTATAAATTAAAAACCTATGCAAGATAGAAAACTGCATAGGTTTTAAGTAATTTTTATAAGTAGATTAAGCAACTTTTTTCATCAGATCAAAACAAGGGCATTTTTTACAACGCTTGCTTTCTGATTTTTTATATTTAGAACAGCACTTACTTTTTACTTTATCGGTCTTGACCTTAGTCATTTTCGATAATTTCTTCAATGCTTTTTCTTCTTTCTTTTTTTCCTTCTTTTTGCCCACAACAAATGCTATAAGATACTGCGAGACAAACTTAAGTTATTTTTACTTAATCTAAATAAGATTAAATGTTAAATTATTGTGGGGTATCTATTGAGGCAGAGGTAATTGTAAGTTGTTGTATATCTCTATCAAATAGATAAAGTCCGCCTTTATCATCGCCAATTAGATTTATTTTATCTAAAATAGTGCGTGCCATCGCTTCTTCTTCTATCTGTTCTGCTACATACCATTGTAAAAAGTTATGAGAAGCATAATCTTTTTCTTGAAGGCTAATGTGTACTAATTCATTAATACTACCAGAAACGAAAACTTCATGTTCAAATAATTTTTCGAACATTTCTTTAAAAGAATTGAAGGTTACATTCGGGGCACTCAATTCTGATATTTGTGCATGACCACCACGTTCGTTCACAAACTTTACTAGTTTTAGCATATGGTCACGCTCTTCTTGAGATTGATCATACATAAAACCAGCAACGCCTTCAAGACCTTTGACCTCAGCCCAACAAGCCATGGCTAAATAGATCTGAGAAGATTCTGCCTCTATTTTTATTTGATGATTTAATGCGTTTTCTATCGTTTTTGATAACATGTTTTTCTTTTTTTTTAAAGTTACTAATTAATTTATGGTTTCTCCATTACCAACACCTTCAGTATCAGGATTAACAAAAACTAATTTACCATCTGCATTTTCGGTCATTAAAATCATTCCTTCACTATCTACACCACGTAAAGCTCTTGGAGCAAGATTTACCAAAACAGTAACTTTTTTACCAACAATTTCTTCTGCGGTGAAGCTTTCTGCAATACCGGAAACTATAGTACGCACATCAATACCTGTGTCTACTTTTAAAACTAATAGTTTTTTTGCTTTTGGCATTTTCTCTGCTTCGATGATGGTACCGACGCGAATATCTAATTTTGAAAAATCTTCAAAAGTGATGGTTTCTTTTTGTGGCATAACTTCTTTATTTGCGTTTTCATTCGCTTTTTTAGTAGCTTCTAATTTATCTAATTGTGCTTGTATGGCCTCGTCTTCTACTTTTGAAAATAGTAATTCTGCTTGCCCAATTTGATGGCCTGCAGGAATTAAAACCTCTTTTGTGGTAACATCATTCCAAGTGGGACCATTTACAGTATCGCCAGAACTCGTATTTAATATGTTTTTTAATTTCGTGGATGTAAAAGGCAAGAAAGGTTCACTTAATACTGCTAATGCAGAAGCGATTTGTAGCGCTACAAACATGATCGTTTTTACACGCTCTTCATCTTGCTTGATAACTTTCCATGGTTCTTCGTCTGCCAAATATTTGTTCCCTAAACGCGCTAAACTCATTAGTTCTTGACCCGCTTCTCTAAATCGATACCGTTCAATAGAACTGGAAATAATTCCAGGATATTTTTTTATTTCCGCTAGCGTTTCTAAATCAATTTCTGAAAATGCTGCAGGCGCAGGAATAATTCCTTGGTAATATTTGTTGCTTAATACTACAACACGGTTTATAAAATTACCGAAAATGGCCACCAACTCATTGTTGTTTCTGGCTTGGAAATCTTTCCAGGTAAAATCATTATCTTTTGTTTCTGGGGCATTAGCTGTTAAGGTATAACGCAGCACATCTTGCATACCTGGAAAATCTTCTAAATATTCATGCAACCAAACTGCCCAGTTTTTAGACGTAGATAATTTGTTGCCTTCTAGATTTAAAAATTCGTTAGCAGGCACATTATCCGGTAATATATATCCGCCGTGCGCTTTTAAGATACTAGGGAAAATAATACAATGAAATACAATATTATCTTTTCCTATAAAATGTACCAGTTTGGTGTTTTCATCTTTCCAATACGGTTCCCAATCTTTTCCTTCTCTCGCTGCCCATTCTTTGGTAGAAGAAATGTATCCAATAGGTGCATCAAACCAAACGTATAATACTTTGCCTTCACCGCCTGGTACGGGAACAGGAATTCCCCAATCCAAATCGCGTGTTACCGCTCTTGGTTTAAGTCCGTCATCAATCCAAGATTTACATTGTCCGTATACATTTGGTTTCCAATCATTTTTATGTCCCTCTAAGATCCATTCTTTTAAAAATGCTTCGTGACGATCTAAAGGTAAAAACCAGTGTTTGGTTTCTTTTACGGTGGGTGCAGCACCGGAAATAGTTGATTTAGGATTAATTAAATCCGTAGCATTTAGCGTAGAACCGCAGTTTTCACATTGGTCACCATAGGCTTCCTCATACCCACATTTAGGACATGTGCCTACCACAAAGCGGTCTGCTAAAAATTGTTTTGCTTCTGGATCGTATAATTGTTCGGTTGTTTCTTCAATGAAATCGCCTTGATCGTACATCGTTTTAAAAAACTCAGATGCGGTTTCATGATGTATTTCTGCCGATGTTCTAGAATAGTTGTCAAAAGTAATTCCGAAGTCAGCGAAAGATTTTTTAATAATTGCATGATATTTATCAATCACTTCTTTGGGGGTAATACCTTCTTTCTTTGCCTTCATGGAAATTGCAACACCATGTTCATCACTTCCAGATATAAAAGCAACATCTTTACCTATAAGGCGTAAATATCTACTATAAATATCTGCAGGAACATACACTCCTGCCAAATGTCCAATATGTATTGGGCCATTGGTATAAGGTAGCGCTGCGGTAATTGTATATCTAGAAGGATTTTTCTGATTCTCGGACATTATTTCTGTAATTAGCTCACAAAAATAAAGATTTTAAATGGAGAGGTATGCTTTGTTTCAATTAAAGTAACAAGAGATTATAGTCACAAATTGCCTCGTTATCACAATTATAGGATTTTTCTTACGTTAATTAACTAAAGATAATGCTATGAGTAATCAAAAACCTTTAAAAAAAATGACCTTAGACACTTCTAATGTTGAAAAATCAACAGCAACTGAAGAAGTTACACGGGTTTATAAAGACCAAAACTATGAAACTAAAAAAGCCTTGGCTTTTAAAACAGATGCTGATAAGCCTAAACTTGCTTAATAAAAATAAAAAACCATTTCATCTGTTATAAACGGATGAAATGGATGCCATAGTAAGTAGGTGTTAATGGGGTGTGTAATATGGCATTAAGCAACCATTACGGATTTGCTCATTTTTTTATTTTGCACTCTAATTCTGTAAATGTATTTTCCAGAGGCAATGAAGTTACTCATGCGCTCACGTATATTAATTTCTAAAGACCCTTCGGTCATTATTTCATTGTAAACAGTACCTACATTTTGTCCCATAATATTATACAATTGAATATCTACATGGGCAGTAAATGGCATCTCTAAATAGATGTGTGGTGTTTTATCTGTTGGATAATAGGGTTTATGTATAATAGCATCCAACAATTCTGGAGTAGGAGCTTCTGCAACTGGATCTTCAGGTCTCGGATCAAGTGGAGTTGGTGGAATAGGTTCACCATCATTATATACAATATCATCAAAAACTTCACCACTACAGTTAAAGCCTAAATTAATGGCTTTGTAAGGGTGTCCTAATAAATGTTGTTCTACCAATGCTCTATCTACACATAACCATTCTGCAAGAACAGTACCATATAAATCTCTAAAATCCATGGTGTATTCTAAGTTACCTCTTTCATTAGGATCTTCTAATGAAGGATGTTCCCCGACAAAAGCACTGCCATTTAATCCAGAACCAAAGAATAACGTTGGTGCTGCCTTACCATGATCGGTACCATTAGAGCCATTTTCAAAAATACGTCTACCAAATTCTGAGTAGGTCATACTTAAAACCTTGTCATCTTGATTGGTACACTTTAAATCTTCGTAAAAATCATTAATGGCAATAGATAAATTAGACATTAATTGTTCGTGAATTAAAGGTTGATTTCCATGCGTGTCAAAGCCACCCATTGAGATCATATATACTTTTGTACCTAAATTTCCTTTGATTAAACTAGCTAAAATCTTTAATTGTTTTGCAAAACTATTGTCTTGATATTCTACACATCTTAAGGCTTCTCCACGTTCAAATGCTGCATGGATGCTACCTGAATATTCATAAGTGGTATTGGCCACGCCTCTTAAAAAACGCAATTGATCTCCGTACATACAATCACCAAAGATGGTATTTGTAGGATCTGCGATGGCATATTGTTCTCCTGTTTCTGCGATTTTTTCTAACTGATCTATATTACTTGTTACAAAAGCATAGTTGGTCTCATTACCTTGAAAAACCAAACTACCATATTGTCCAATTTGAATAGCGGCAGGAGATTCTGGCGGATTTATTAAATAATCTTCATAAATATCTTCAAAGTGTCTCCCCATCCAACCGGTACGCTCTCCTGAAAATCCAGAAGTGGTTAAATCAGTATTCGAAAAAATATCATCTCCTGTAAAATGAGATAAACTTTGGTTTCCATATCCCACACCATGTACTGCCTTAAATTGGCCTTCTCCCCACATTGATTCTAGAGATTTCATATAGGTAGGAACTCCAAAATCATCTGTTAGGCGTAATATTTTGCTTTCGGGAATGTATATGTTAGGTCTTGCATTGGCATACAAGTCATATTGTTCAATAGGAATAACAGTACTTAAACCATCATTACCACCAGCCAATCGTATTAAAATTACAATTTTATCAGTCTCCGTGTCTGCTATAGCATTTGCTAATGGCGATGGAGCTGAGGCACTTACAAAATTACTGCCCAGTAAAATAGAACCAGAACCAGCTAATCCCATAGCTTGTAAAAAAGAACGTCTGCTCCAAGCTTTATGCTCTAGATCATGACCTTCATGTTCTATTCCTTTATGGGGAGTTTTATTATGAGTATCACACATAGTGGTAGGTTTTTATTTTAATTGAAATTCTGGTTGTCTAATGATGTGGAGTAGTAAAAAGTAAAGTTGTTGTTTTGCAGAGTCGGCATAATTGTAAACAGACCAGCTTCCATCTCCATCAGGAGCATAATACTGTTCTAGTGATGCATCTCTAAATACATCTAATGCATTTTGTAACTGATCTTCTGCAATACCTTTTGGAAATAATTTTTCTAAAAGGGCATTGGCGATGTCATCTGGATTATTTACAGACACAGCATTTGGAACTAGCGAAACGGCTAAATCAAAAAACTGCTCTGTATCAGCAGTATAAAACAACTCTAAAAACATTTCACAAGATAACCAACGGCCAATCATAAAATTATTATTAATCCACTGTCTATTTCTGTACCAACCTTCTACTCCGGGTTGGTTAAAAACCTCTTGCCCTAATAGTTCACTGGTGCTATACATATTTGCGATAATACTATCTGTATAAGCAAAACCAGTTTCGTTAATTAAGCTTAAGAATATATCAAAAGGACTTTTGATGATTACGCCAATGGCCTCATCATCAAAAAAGTGTTGACTTTTAAATAACTGCGATAATACGGGAGCAATTTCAAAATCATTAGCTCTAAAGGTAGCAGCTAACCCATCTATAATAACTTGCGCATTTCCTGCTTGGTCTGTAGAATCTGGATGCACAAAAAACTCGTACAATTTTTTACAGATAAAGTAACTTATTTCATTTGGTCGTTGTGTAAACAGGTTGTCTATAACGCCATCGTAATCAAAGCTGGCCGTCTGTCCAAATATTGTTTTTGGAGTGTCATCAAATTTAGTTGGATCAAAATTTACAGGAGACCATCCTATATCTGGTCTGTCTACGTAACCCGTAAGCGCACGTGCGGTTTCAATAATATCGTCTTCCGTATAGTTGTTTCCTTCTCCTAAAGTAAATAGTTCGTAGAGCTCGCGACCATAATTTTCATTAGGGTTGTTTCCATTATTATACACACCATCTAAATAGTACAACATAGCATTATCTAAGCCAATTTCACTGGTAAACGTTCTAAAGTTACCAATAGCATTACGTTGCAAACAGTTTGTATAATGGTATAAATAAGTAGGAGCATCGTATTTTCTTAATTCGGTAACAAAATGATTGCTCCAAAAAAAGCTTAAACGATCTCTTAAATTATTAGATAAAATTGCTCTAGTATATGTTTGTCGCCATTCCTCATATTGTGCATTAACAATAGGGCTCCGAGTTTCATTATCTTCTGGATAATCTGCTCGTGTCCAATCTGCCCAAACGGGAGCAGCACTTTCTGGCATAGAAGTAGCTTCATTAATAATAGCATTAACCAAAGACTCTGCAGTTTGACCTACGGCACTTTCAATAGTTGCTACTGAGGCACTAAGTCCTATTCTTCGGTAAAAATGTTCTGCTCTTTGCTTGTCCAATGGCGTTGTGTAAGGACTAAGCGGAGCGGTATTACAATTTATAAAGTATTCCATACTGAAGTTCTAAAATTGGTTATTTTGGGGGAATTCATATATGTAAAATGTTATGTATATTACATATAACTCAACAATAGCAATAAAATTACGTAGGAGTAGTGGTTTTGGACGCCCAAGTACCCATATTTTCGATGAAGTGCATATTTAATAAGAAAAATTGATAAAATTTATGGCAAATCATAACGATTTTGGAAAATTAGGAGAAGAACAAGCTATAAAACACTTGGAAAAAAAGGGATATACTATACTTGAAAAAAATTATCGCTACTTAAAAGCAGAAGTTGATATTATTGCGAGAAGTAAGGATATTTTGGTAATCGTTGAGGTGAAATCTAGAAGCACTGGCTTTGTTGCAGAATTATCTGATGTAATACATCAGAAAAAAATAAATCTCCTTATTGCTGCGGCACATCAATATGTAACCGTTAATGATTTAGATGTAGAGGTAAGGTTTGATATTATTACGATTATCAAGCAAAAAGGAGGTCTGGCAATCAATCATATAGAAGATGCATTTTATCATTTCTAAATATTTGTTTTATTTATAACAATTTGTTATATTTGCATTTCACAACCGGAATCATGAAAACAATATCTTCTGTCGTAGAACATTACATTAAGAAAAAACCCTTTTTACAAAGTGCATTAGCACAAGGAATTATTAACCTTACCTCATTATCTAGGATTGTTAAACCAGAGATTGAAGCCGAATTAGGGAAAGATATTCGGAATGGTGCAATTGTAATGGCGTTAAAAAGGTTATCTGATGATTTAGAGTTTAGGGCAACTCACAAAATTATTAAAGTACTTAAAAATATTGGAGAGATTACAGTACGTTCTTCCTTAACTGATTTTACTTTTTTACTTTCTGATAGTCTTTTAGAGAACCAACGTCTGTTGTTGAAAGAAGTGAATAAAGACAAAGATGTTTTTTATACTTCTTCTAGAGGTGTAAATGAATTAAACATTGTAGTAAGCAACAGTCTAGATAAAACTGTAGAAGCATTATTTGAAGGAGAGCGTTGCACTCAAAAAGCAGAAAATTTATCTTCTATTACCGTTAAGTTACCTTCGGAAAACGTAACAGTACCAGGAATTTATTATTTCATTTTCCAACGTTTAGCTTGGGAAGGAATTGTACTTTATGAAGTAATTTCTACTACCAATGAGTTCACCATCTTAGTAGATGATGAACACGTAGATATCGCTTTTAAAACTATTAAGGATTTAAAAACACTTTAACAGTATACTTTTAAAATAAGGCAGTTAGTAGATTTTATTAAGAAATTCTACAGCTGCTTTATCATTTTCTGGTTTAGCAATAATTCTTTTTTCGCTATCTAGAATGTAATAGGTTGGTGTGGCATGAATATCATATAAATCTGCATATTCACTATCCCACTTTCCTAGAGAAATTGCATGTTGAAAATTAGGCAATTTTGCAGATTCTTTTTCCCAATTTTCTACTTCGTCTTCTAGTCCAACCGCTAAAACAGTAAGGTTAGACTTATCTCTAAGCTCTTTGTGTAAAGCAGGTAATTCTTTTAAGCAATGACCGCAGGTACTACTCCAGAAAATTACCACATAATTTTTTGCTGGTGCTAAAGCACTAAGCTTTTTTACTTCTTTCTCTGATTTCCACGTAATTTCTGGTGCTACTTCGCCTAATCGCAACCTGTTATGTGCCTCAATTGTTTTTTTGATTGCTGTATTTTCTGTGGCAACCGCTAAGTTTTTAAGGTAGCTATTGTATATGTAATCAGATACGGTATTGTAATTGTAAGCTACCGCGGTATTCCACAACTCATTGTACACGTGAAAATTAAAATCAGCACCTAAATCACTAATTTGGGAGGAAACTCCATCTACATTTTTTATAACTTCTTTTTCTAATTCTTTAGGGTCAGAAAGCGTAAGTGGCAATGCTGTGAAAACGTAATTCGCTACTTTATCCGTCAGAAAAACAGAACTTTGTAAAATAGAATCTTTAAAATCAATAGCTTTAAAGTAATTTTCTTTTTTACAGGTAACATAATCTGTTACAGTCTTATAGCTTTCTGGAATATAAGGCGCATTTCCCAAAATAAAATGATGGGCTAGCAGGCCTTCTGATTTCGCTTCGTAAGTTTTTTGTATCCCTGCTAAGTGCTTTGTTAATGATTTAAACTCTTTTTGATTTGTTTTCTGTGCTGTATAAAAGCTTATTATTTCTTTTTCTGCAGCATTGATTTCTTTCAAATAAGAATTTAAAACACTGTTTTCTTCTGATGTTTTGTAGGTGACACCTTCATCAGTTTGGAAGTCCAAAACAATATCTTCTTTACCGTTGTAGATGACATCAAAATTATACTCTTCTTGTGGTACAGCATACACCAATCGATACATTCCTGGTTCTGCATTTTCGGGCATATTTAGCGTAAACTTGCCAAATTTTATTGCGGTGTCTGCAGCGTAAGCCTGAGTGCCGGGTTTTAATCGGTAAGCTATTAGGTAGGTGTAATCTTTGGCAGGGGTAAAGGTTCCTGATATGGTGTGTTGCGCGTTAACAGTTAATGCGAATAACGCAAGTAATGACAAGATAATTTTTTTCATATTTCTAAATTTACAAAAACCACTCCAAAAATTAATTTGTAGCTAATGTTTTTTCTTTTTCAAAGTGTTGTATTGCTAAGTAAGCTTTATCTAAGGAGTTAATATTTTCAAAAACTAAGAGTAATCGCAATCCGTTTCTCGTTTGCTTTTCTTTAATCTTACACAGTTTGGGGTGTGCTTGTACAAACTGCAATACCTTAGTAAAGTTAGCGCTTTGGTAAAAAGCAGATTGTTGGTCAGCGATGAAATACCCTATCATTTTACCTTGTTTCATTACTATTTTTTCCAAACCAATGGCATTCGCAATCCATTTTATGCGAACAGAATTCAGTAAATCTTCTGCTTCTATAGGTAATTCGCCAAAACGATCTATTAGGTCTAATTCAAATTTCTTTAAGCCTTCTTCATCAGAAATTGTATTAAGCTCCGTGTACAGATTTAATCGTTCCGTAATATTATTGATGTAATCATCAGGGAAAAGCAGTTCAAAATCGGCATCAATCTGAGTTTCTTTTACAAATACTTTTTCGTGCGTGTGGCCTTCAATTTCTTCGTAAAGATCTTTAAACTCGTTTTCTTTAAGTTCATCAACGGCTTCTGCTAATATTTTTTGGTACGCATCAAAACCTATATCATTTATAAACCCGCTTTGTTCGCCTCCTAGAATATCTCCAGCACCACGAATTTCTAAATCTTTCATGGCAATATTAAAGCCACTACCTAATTCTGTAAATTGTTCTAAAGCTTCAATACGTTTGCGAGCATCAGAAGTCATTACTTCATATGGTGGTGTTATAAAATAACAAAAGGCTTTTTTGTTGCTCCGCCCTACACGACCTCGCATTTGGTGCAAATCACTCAACCCAAAATTATTGGCATTATTTATAAAAATGGTATTGGCATTTGAAACATCAAGTCCGCTTTCAATAATAGTCGTAGACACCAATACATCAAACTCTCCATTGATGAAAGCAAGCATTAAAGTTTCTAATTTTTTACCTTCCATTTGTCCGTGTCCGATTCCTATTTTAGCATCTGGTACTAAACGCTGAATAAGTCCGGCTACTTCTTTAATGTTTTCTACGCGGTTATGAATAAAGAATACTTGTCCGCCTCGTTGAATTTCATAACTCACGGCATCGCGTATCGTTTCTTCCGAAAAGCGAATAACATCACTTTGGATAGGATACCTGTTTGGAGGAGCTGTATTGATAACCGATAAATCACGAGCAGCCATCAAACTAAATTGTAATGTTCTCGGAATTGGGGTTGCCGTTAATGTCAGGACATCTACATTCTCTTTAATAGACTTTAATTTGTCTTTTACTGCAACCCCAAATTTCTGTTCTTCATCGACAATTAATAACCCTAAATCTTTAAATTTTACATTTTTGTTGACGAGCTGGTGTGTACCAATAATTATATCAACGTTACCTGCTGCTAAACGTTCTAAGGTGTCTTTTTTCTCTTTGGCAGTTCTAAACCTATTTAAATAATCTACTGTGACCGGCATATCTTTTAGCCGTTCTTTAAATGTTCTGTTATGCTGAAAAGCCAGAATGGTAGTAGGTACTAAAACAGCTACTTGTTTTCCATTGGCAACTGCTTTAAATGCCGCACGGATAGCAACTTCAGTTTTCCCAAAACCTACATCTCCACAAATTAGACGATCCATTGGTCGCTCACTTTCCATATCTCGTTTGATATCTTCAGTCGCTTTACTTTGGTCTGGCGTGTCTTCGTAGATAAAAGAAGCCTCTAATTCGTGTTGTAGGTACCCATCAGGAGCATATTGAAATCCTTTTAGTGTTCTTCTTTTTGCATAGATTTGGATTAAATCAAAGGCAATTTTCTTAACTCTTGATTTCGCTTTTTCTTTTACTTTTTTCCAAGCACCAGAACCAAGCTTATATATTTTTGGTGGTGTGCCATCTTTGCCGGTGAATTTAGATATTTTATGAAGGGAATGGATGCTCACATAAAGAATATCGCGCTCCCCATACACTAACTTAATGGCTTCTTGTTTTCTGCCTTCTACATCAATTTTTTGTAAACCTCCAAATTTTCCAACACCGTGGTCCATATGGGTCACATAGTCGCCAATATCTAAGCGAGTTAATTCTTTTAAGGTGATGGCTTGTTTTTTGGAATAGCCGTTTTTTAAATGGAATTTATGGTACCGTTCAAAGATTTGGTGGTCTGTAAAACACGTTATTTTTAAATCGATATCTATAAAACCTTGAAAAAGTGAATACACCACTGTTTTGTAATGTACTTTTTTTCCAACTTCATCAAAAATATCATGAAAACGCTGTGCCTGTTGCTCAGAAGAACAAAAGATGTAATTGGTAAAGCCGGCTTTATCTTGTTCGTTTAAGCTATCAATTAGTAAATCGAACTTTTTATTGAAAGAAGGTTGTGGTCTTGTGTTGAAATTAATTTCGTGTGCTATTTCCTTTATGCCAGGATTTCCACCTACAATCAAACTAAAGGCATCAAGTTCTTTTTTAAATAATACAGAATCTACAAATAGTGCTTTAGGTTCCGCATGTTTTATATCACTCGATAGTTTGCTAAAAGCTTCTTTCGCCTTTTCGAAAAAAGAATCTAAACGGTCTAAAAGCACCTCTAAATCACTGTTGAAAATTAGCGTGTTTGATGCAATATATTGAAGAAAACTCTCTCTAGATTCATCTAAAAATTTGTTTTCTACATTAGGGATAATCGTAATTTTATTTAATTTCTCAAGCGATAATTGGGTTTCTACATCAAAAGTTCTAATACTTTCTACTTCATCGCCAAAAAATTCCAAACGATATGGTTCATCATTTGAGAAAGAGAATACATCTACGATACCACCGCGAACAGAAAATTCTCCAGGTTCCGTAACAAAATCTACCCGTTTAAATTTATATTCAAAAAGCACCTCGTTTAAAAAATCAAGCGATAAAGAATCTTCGATCTTTATTTTTAAAGTGTTTTTGTCGAGCTCTCTTCGGGTAACTACTTTTTCAAAGAGGGCATCGGGATACGTGACAATGACGGCAGGTTTCTTCCGCGAGTTAATTCGGTTTAAAACCTCGGCACGTAGTAAAACATTTGCATTGTCTGTTTCTTCTATTTGGTAAGGTCTACGGTAACTTCCAGGGTAAAAAAGCACATCTTTCTCCCCAATCATTTGTTCTAGATCGTTCAAATGATAAGCTGCTTCTTCTTTATCGTTAAAAATTAGTAGGAAAGGCTCGTTGGCTGTCTTAAAAGCATCCGTCAATACAAACGATAAGGAAGATCCTATAAGCCCTTTTATATTGATAATACCTTTCTCTTTTTCTAAATTGGAAATAGCGGTACGCAGTTTCTGCAATTGCGGAGACTGTTCGTAGAGTTGTTGAATGATTTTTTGGCTCAACTTAAAACTTTTGTGCAAATATAATCATACCACTTAAATGCATTGCGTTCATTTTTAATCAATATGAATCACTTTTTGTCTTAAAAAGTAAAGAACTTAGTATTTCAATAAAAAAAGAGAAGATGGCAAACAAGAAATTTGACGTATTTGTAATAGGTGGTGGTAGTGCAGGGCAAGCAACAGCAAAGACTTGTGCTGAAGCAGGTTTAAAAGTTGCAATAACGGAACGTAGAGATTATGGAGGTACTTGCCCATTAAGAGGCTGTGATCCTAAAAAAGCACTTTTGGCAGCTACAGAAGTTTTAGAATTCGCTAAAAATATGAATGGCAACGGAATTGTAAAATTGCCCAGATTACTCTGGAGCGATATGCAAAAATTTAAAAAGAAGTTTACAAAGCCAGTTCCGAAAGCGGCAGAAGATAGTTTAAAAGAATTAGGAGTGATTACCTTTTCTGGAGCGGCTTCTTTTTTATCAGAAAACACCATCACTGTTGGCGATGAAGTTATTCAAGCCAATAAGTTTGTCATTGCCACTGGTCTTAAACCTCTAGCACTGCCTATTGAAGGCGCTGAGTATTTAGAAGAGAGTGACGATTTTCTAGACCTAAAAAAACTGCCAGAACATATTGTATTTGTGGGTGGGGGTTATGTAGGAATGGAGTTTGCGCATATGGCAGCAAGAGCAGGAGCAAAGGTGACTGTTATTCATTCTCATGAAAGGCCTTTAAATAGTTTTGATCCTGATTTAGTAGATATGCTGGTTGAGTATTCGAAAAAAATAGGAATTAAATTTCTGTTTAATGCGAAAGTAAATAAAGTTAAAAAAGGGAAAAAGAAGTTCAAAGTGTATTATGAGCAGAATGAAAAAACAAAACATATAAAAGCAAGTATGGTATTTAATACCGCAGGTCGTGTACCTGCAATAGATACGCTGGACCTAGAAAATGCAAAAGTTTCTTTTAGTGAAAAAGGAATTGAAGTAAATGAATACCTTCAGAACACTAAAAACAAAAATGTATATGCTTGTGGGGATGTTACAGACCATGGATTGCCTTTAACATCAATGACAGGGCCAGAAGCTAATACTGTCTCAGCTAATATTATTGCGGGTAACAAAACGAAGGTAAATACACCCGTAATTCCTTCTGTGGTATATACCTTACCTAATCTTACCAGTGTTGGTTTAAGTGAAGAAGAAGCTAAGAAAAGATATAAAAATGTGCTGGTCAATTATGAGTCTGCAACTGATTGGTTTAATGCTAAGCGAATAAATGCGCCTATATATGCTTATAAGGTTCTAATTAATGAACGTACAAAAGCAATTGTTGGTGCCCATATTATAGGTCCGCACGCAGGAGAAACTATCAACTTATTTTCATTGGCTATCCGAAAAGAGATGACGATTGAGGACATGAAGGCTATTGTATTCACCTATCCTTCTTGGGGCTATGATGTAAATAGAATGTTATAACTAGCAGACGCGACATTATTTTGCTAATCGCTCTTTTAATTTAATAGCAGGGCCAGTGGCTCTGTTTTTAAATGCGTGATAAAAAGTAGATGTACATAATATAACACTAGCGACTGCGGCTGTGTAAGCAATTATTGGATGAGAAGCTATCTGCCGAACATAGATAGCAATAAAAGCCCAAACAGCTACCAATGCAAACTCGCGCATGTTTCGTTTGTAAGTAATTAATAGGTTGATGATGGTTGCTATGCCAATCATGATAATGGTCCACGTAGTTTCAGATAAGAATCCGCCTTTCCAGCCAATTTTTGCTAGATATGCGGTGACATTTGCAATCGTCGCTACAGTAATCCAGCCGCTATATAAACAAATCGGCCACCAAACAAATGCAATAACTTCTATGGGAGCATCCCAACGTTCCATATTTGTATCTAAAATGATTTTTATCAGAGAACCTAAGATTCCGAACATAATAAACACGGATAATGCAGTATAGCCGTAAACAAAAGCGAGTACCCAAAGTCCATTTAAAAGATTAGCGATAGCAAACCAGTACCCAGTTTGAAGAATAAAATCGGTTGATTTCGTACTAAAAAAAGCTCTTCGTATTTGAAAAATAGCATATCCTACAAGGGAAATAAAGATAATTCCCCAAATAGCAAACGCATAACCTGCAGGTGTAAACAGGTTTTCATATTGTTTGCTTATTTCACCAATAGTGGTATTGTTAAATTTTAAGGCTTGTGATACATAATTAATGATAATCACGAAGAGTACAGAGGCCGAGTTTAAAAGTGCTAATTTCTTTTCCATAAGATAAAATTAAGTGCCTTAAAATTTAGTTGTTAATGGAATCCAATATAAAATGGACTTAGATAATAGGAGAAGCTGTGTCTATTTTAAATATTTCGTCTTTCGAAATTGCATACACTTCATTTTCTTTAGTTGGCTGCAGTACAAATGTACCTGTAAATTCTCCAAAGGCGGGCAATATCATTTGATTCTTCGATTTAAAAAAGCAAGCCAGTTTTAAAAACTGTTTTCCGATGCCTTTTAGTTTTATAGCTGGATGAATATGTCCCGCGAAATTAAAATGTCCTTCGCGTTCTTCAGGGTGATGTGTAAACAAAAAACCTTGAGTTACAATTTCATTGATCACCTCAATACCTAAAGCTTCATATTTTAATGGTGAAATGATATCGTGATTTCCGGCAACTAGGAATAGTTTTGCTGCTGTTTTTGCTACCCAATCTTCAAATAAATTCCATTCTGCATTCAGCGAAGAATGAAATAAATCGCCTAAAAAGCAAATACTTTTAGGTTCAAATTGATTTACGATAGCCTCTAAGAGGGTGAAATTTTTCTGAATGGCTTTTTGTGGAACGGCAGCACCATGTTTTCTAAAGTGCGAGACTTTTCCAAAATGAATATCACTAACAACGAGTGTACTTCTTTCTTCCCAAAAAAGTGCACCCGAACAATGCAGGATAAACGTCTGATTGTTTAATTGTATAGTTTCTGTCATTCATAACAAAAATAAGAAAAAGCGAAGTGCTTTCTACTTTTTAGTTAGAATTGCGGTCATACGTTTGATGCGATCTGCTAATTTTTCACTAGACAGTTTTTCTCGCAATCTGTCTGTAATTATAGGGAATGAAAATGGTGTTGGTTTTTGGCACGCTTTCCAAACAATCTCTTGTTGTGCAATGCGCTCTAGCGCCAATCGTAAACGACCTTCTTCCAATTGGTGTTCAAACGTCTCCGTAAAGGCCTGTTGAAATAGTAAATTATCAGCCTCATAATCTCTAAAGACATCAAAAAGCAGTTGTGAGCTGCTTTGTAAATGCTTCATTTTTATACCTTTATTCGGGTATCCTGTGAATACCATGCCACTAATTACCGCAATGTCACGGAATTTTCTACGCGCCATTTCTGTAGCATTTAAACTTTTCTGTAAGTCACTCAGCATAAAGTCTGTGGAGAATAAATCATTGTCTAAAACCTGCTGTAGGTCTATCTCTTGATCCGAGAGTAATTCAAATCCGTAATCATTAAAAGCTAGCGAAAAAGTTATTGGTGAAAGCAAACTTATGCGGTAGCCCAAAAGGCTTCCCATTGCTTCGTGCACAAACCTACCTTCAAAGGGGTAAAAAATATGATGGTATCCATCGCGTGTTTTAAAGGTCTCAATTAAAAATTCATTGGGTTTTGGAACAATACTTTCTTTGCGCTGTTGGGTAAATACGGGCTCTAGTGCGATTAGCTCTGGGCCTATTTCTTTTTTAGTTAAATGATTTGCCGATGCTTTGTATAATTCTTCACGCAGCAATTCGGACATTTGAGCAGAAAAAGTGAGTCGCCCACCCATCCAACTTGGTATTTTATTTGTCTTTTTAGTAGAATTTCGCACATGTACTTGCATGTCTTTTATTCTAATAAATTCTAGATTTCTTCCAGCAAATGTGAAAATATCTCCAGGAGATAATTTTGAAACGAAGAACTCTTCTATAGATCCAATAAAACCTCCTTTTTGATAGCGTACCTTTAAATTGGCATCGCTAACAATAGTTCCTATCTGAAAGCGATGCCGCATGGCAATACCTTTATTATGGACTTTAAACTTGCCATCCTCTTCAATCTCAACTTTTTTATATTCATCATAAGTTTGCAAGCTTTGGCTTCCTAGGACTAAAAAATTTAGTAACCATTGCCATTGTTCTTTGGAGAGTGCTTGGTAGCAAAAGGTTTTAGTTACCTCCTGATAAATTTCATCCGGATAAAAGCCATCAGAAATAGCGAGTGTGGTGAGGTATTGAAGCAGCACATCATAACTATTTAGATACGGAATCCGGTCTTCTACTACCGTATGTTTCACGGCTTCTTGTAAAGCTGAAGCTTCAATAAGTTCTATAGCGTGAGTAGGTAAAAAATAAATGACGCTTTCTTTACCAGGTCGGTGGCCACTTCGTCCAGCGCGCTGTAAAAAACGAGCGACTCCTTTTGGGCCTCCAATTTGAATTACTGTTTCTACGGGGGCAAAATCTACCCCTAAATCTAAGCTAGACGTACAGACAACTGCCTTTAAGTTTGCATTACGGATGGCTTGTTCTACCCAAAGGCGAGTTTCTTTATTAATGCTTCCATGATGCATGGCAATTTCGCCAGCATACTCCGGATGTTTTTCTAATATTTTTTGAAACCAGATTTCGCACTGACTTCTGGTATTGGTAAATAGTAAGGTAGTTTTACTATTGTTGATGATGGGAATAATAGCTTCTAATAAATGCAAGCCTAAATGTCCGCGCCATGGAAAGGTTTCCATTTTTTTTGGGATGATACTTTTTACGGTAATTTTCTTATTAAGTTTTGCTTTTATTAGAACTGAATTTTCGAGTGCTTTTGAATCGGTACCCAATAACACTTCTCGAGCTTGATCTAGATTCCCTATAGTTGCTGATATGCCCCAGATTCTGAGATTTTTAGAAACTGTTTTTAAGCGCGAAAGGGCTAGTTCCATTTGCACCCCTCTTTTGGTGCCTAACAGTTCATGCCATTCATCTACCACAATGGCCGTACAATCTTTAAATAGTTTGTCATACCCTTTTGTAGCTAAGAGTAACTGTAGGCTTTCTGGGGTAGTTATCAATAAATCGGGCATTTGTTTTTTCTGAGCGGTCCGTTCTTTGGTACTGGTGTCTCCTGTTCTGATTCCTACGGTCATCTGTGTGCCCAAATCAGCCGCAACCCGTTCAGCAGATTGTCTAATCTCATCAGATAAAGCTCGTAGGGGAGTGATCCAAATAGCTTTTAATCCTTTTTTATGTTTGGTTTTATACGCGGGATTAGATTTTATATAATTTAGAATAATAGGAAACCAAAGGGCATAGGTTTTTCCACTGCCTGTAGGAGCGTTTAATAATCCGTTTTTACCCTGCAAAAAAGCCTTCCAAGTATCTTTTTGGAATTTAAAAGGTTTCCAATTGTTTTCTTGAAACCAAGTCTCGGCAATAGTATATAATTCGTCTCTATTCATTGTACGGTTAGGGTACTGTAATTTGTCTTATTCTTTAGCTGCCACAATCGTACTTGGGATTAAACTTTTCAAGTCCTCAAGGGTATTGGCCTCTTCAATTTTTTTATCATGTCGCCAGCGTATAATTCTAGGAAAACGCGTGGCAATTCCGCTTTTATGTCTTTTTGACAAAGCAATTCCTTCAAAAGCAATTTCAAAAACGTGATGCGGGGTAACACTCCTTACAGTACCAAAACGTTCAAGGGTATTCTTTTTAATCCAAGCATCTACTTTACGGAACTCGGCGTCTGTAAGTCCGGAATACGCTTTTGCAAAAGTGACCAGTTCTTTTTGGCCCTCTTCATTTGAAGTCCAGAGTGCAAAAGTGTAATCCGTAAATAAATTACTTCTTCTTCCGTGGCCGCGCATAGCATACGTTAATACCGCATCAATAGTTAATGGATCTACTTTCCACTTCCACCAATCGCCCTTTTTTCTACCTACTAAATAGGGAGAGTCTTTTCTTTTGAGCATTAAACCTTCGCTATGCATTTCGCGCGCGCGTTCTCTTTCTTTAGTAACCTCTTCCCAAGAATTAAAGTGAATTGTTTCTGAAATTTGGAAAGGAATATCCTCCGGAGATGAAATAGTGTCAAATAGTTCTTCTAACAGCTGCCTTCGTTCTATAAAAGGAAGTTGCCGAATATCATTCCCTTCCCATTCTAAAATATCATAGGCTTTAAGGATTATCGGTGTTTTTTTCAGTAGTGCTTTAGAAACCGTTTTTCTTCCGATCCTGGTTTGTAAATCATTGAAAGTACCTATCACGTTATTTGCGTAGGGCAAAATTTCGGCATCAATGACGGTCCCGTTTGGAATAACACCAACAAGTTTTTCTAATTCCGGGTACTTATCGGTTACTAATTCTTCCCCACGACTCCATACAAATAATTCATCATTTCTAAATATGGTTTGCGATCGTATGCCGTCCCATTTATGTTCTGCAGACCATCCTTGCACATCACCCAGATCATGTACTTCATTCTCAATAGCGTAGGCTAAATAAAAAGGATATGGTTTTGAGAGGTAATCGTTTTCATTCTCCTCTAAAATCAGTTCTTGGAACGTAATTGCTTTTGGGTCCCAATTGCCCATCAATTTATAAGCTAATATATCTTCGTTTATTTCGGTAGCTTTAGATAAGGCTTTTGTCATTAATTTTTGACTTACTCCAATCCGGAAACCTCCTGTAATTAACTTAGTGAAAACAAAGCGTTCATAATAATCTAATGCTTTCCAGTTGCTGTAGAGGTATTCTTTTTTCTCTTCTTCGGGCTTCTTTTTTAAAAGAATCATTTCTTCTAAAAATTCTGTAAGCGTTTTATCGGTTTGTTGGGGAGTAGATGGGATGACCAAGGCTATCGTCTCCGCTAAATCTCCTACAATATGATAACTCTCTTCAAAGAGCCATAAGGGAATATTGGACAATTCTGAAGCCCATTGTCGTAGTAATGTTGTGTTTACGGGTCTTGGCGGTCTTCTGTGAGAAAGAATAGCGATAGTCCACACCTTATCTGAATCACTTGCTTTTTCAAAATACGCTGCTAGGGCAGCAACCTTTGTGTTTGTTTTAGTTGTGCTGTCTAGTGTTTTAATAAGTGAAGCAAAGTTTTTCATGGGTTCAAATTCAATCTATCTTTTAACTACTAATTATTTTTTCTTCAATTTCTGTATTTTCTTCGTCTCCGTATTGTGTTTCTTCAGTTCTGGCATCATACCCTTGTTCGCGTAGGTATCTTGAAAAAATATCAGCATAGCCGTGTGTACAAATTACCTTTTCCGCACCAGTAGCTTTTATACTTTCTAGCAGACCCGTCCAATCGCAATGATCACTGAGTACAAAGCCTTTATCTATTGCTCTTCTGCGTCTTGCCCCTCTAAAAGTCATCCAGCCACTAGCAGATGCTGTAACATAAGGCACCATTTTTTTTATCCAAGTACTGCCGTGTGCGCTAGGAGGAGCTAGTACTATGTTGCCCAATAAATCTTGTTTTTTAGTTTCTTTGGTGATTAGTGTTGTTTCGGGGAAATCTACGAGTGGGCGTAATACTTCGGTCATGTTTTCTATGGCGCCGTGCGTATATATTTTGCCTATTTCAGGATTTAAATATTTTAATAAACGTTGCGCTTTACCTAGGCTATATCCAAAAAGTATCGATGTTTTTCCTTCCGCTTGGTTTTCAAGCCACCAGTTGTTAATAGATTCCATCACTTCCTGTTGTGGGGTCCATTTAAAGGCTGGTAATCCAAAAGTACATTCTGTAATAAAGGAATCGCACTTTACCACTTCATAGGGTGTAGAAATTCCGTCGTTCTCAGTTTTATAATCACCCGTAAACACCCAAACTTCTCCTTTATGTTCAACGCGTATTTGTGAAGAACCAATAATATGACCTGCAGGGTGCAGGCTAAATTTTACATTATTAATGCTAAAGGTTTCTCCCCATGCTACTCCAGATACATTAATTTCACCAAGCCTGTGGCTAATAATAGGAACATTTCTATGATGGGTAATGTAGCTCTTGTGTCCATAGCGGCTATGGTCTGCGTGGCCATGTGTAATAATAGCTTTATCAACTGGCTTCCAGGGGTCTAGATATACTTTTGCGGCACTGCAATATATACCTTTATTGGTAAATTGTAGTAGTGGGTTTTTCATAGCCTTGTGAAATTACAAAATTATTTAAGAGTTGATTTTTTTAGGAAACTTCTGAAAGGCCAGTATATCGTTATTTTTCATAGAAATAACCTTGTAGCTAATCAAGAGCCAAAATAATCGGTTTTATTGTAAAAAATGACTCCTAAAAAATTATATTTGTGCTCAAATAAAAAATAGATTATGTCTTTTGTAGATTTATACAGCAGTGGCGAGCATAGAAGAAATTTAGCTCATTTTTCCTCAATTGCGTCTTTGGCGGCAATTGACGGTGAAGTTAATCCTAAAGAAAAAGATTTATTAGACCGCTTTGCTCGGAAATTAGATATTACTGATGTAGAATATGCTGAGGTTTTGAGTTCTAATAATAAGTATCCTATTAATCCTCCAAATACATCAGAGGAACGTTTAGAGCGTTTGTTTGATTTATTTAGAATTGTTTACGCAGATCACGAAATTGAAGAAGAAGAAATGATTCTGATTAATAAGTATGCTATTGGTTTAGGATATTCTTCTGAGGCGGCTTCTAAATTAATTAAGCGTTCTATACAGATCTTTGGTGGACGATTAGATTTTGATGATTATGTTTACTTAGTTAAGAAATAAGAAATTTAGGAACAAAAAAAAGGGGCTTTTAGCCCCTTTTTTTATATGTTAATTATTGAATTATGCATTCGCAATTTTTATAAACTCCTCTGCTTTTTCAACCATTTTTCGGCTACCACAAAAGAAAGGCACACGTTGATGAAGTTCTACAGGATCAATTTCCATAATTCTATTTTTTCCATCACTCGCTAAACCATTCGCTTGTTCTGCAATAAAAGCCATAGGGTTGCATTCATACAATAAGCGTAATTTGCCATCCGTAGCAACACTGCTTTTCGGGTACATATAAATTCCACCTTTGATCATGTTTCTATGAAAATCGGAAACTAATGATCCAATGTAACGAGAGGTATAAGGCCTATCTTCTTCTTCTTTTTGGCAATATTTGATATAATCTTTTACGCCTTGTGGAAAATGAACATAGTTTCCTTCGTTTACAGAATATATTTTTCCTGTATCAGGATATCTCATGTTTGGATGCGATAGATAAAATGTTCCTAAAGCTGGGTTTAAAGTAAATCCGTTTACACCATCTCCAGTAGTATATACTAGCATGGTTGATGTTCCGTAAATAATATAACCAGCCGCAATTTGATTAACACCTGGTTGAAGGAAATCTTCGATTGTAACAGGAGTTCCTACAGGCGTAATACGTCTGTAAATAGAAAAAATAGTTCCAACAGAGACATTTACATCAATATTGGAAGAACCATCTAGCGGATCTATCAATACGATATATTTATTCTGATGCTGATTATCAAAACTGTTGATGCTTATAAAATCATCTTCTTCCTCAGAAGCGATGCCACAAACAATTTCCCTTTTTTTTAGGGTTTGGATAAACTTTTCATTAGCAAGAACGTCTAGTTTTTGCTGATTTTCCCCTTGAATGTTTTGATCTCCCGCTTCTCCAAGAATGTCAACTAATCCAGCTTTGTTAACTTCATGATTTACAACTTTAGCTGCTAATCTTAATCCGTTTAATAGTCTAGATAATTCCCCAGAAGAATACTTAAAAGAGTCTTGATTTTCAATAATAAACTCTCCTAGAGTTTTGTATTGTTTGGTCATGATTGTAGTGTTTATTTCCCTACAAATATCGTCTTTTTTGTGAAACTACAACGTTTTCGTTTAATTTATACTTTTTAAATTTGTAACTTCATGTTATATTTGTAACAATAAAAAGCGAGTTAGGCTTCATATTGAGAATGGAGAAATAAATCTAGCTTATGATTATTAAAATCTAAAAAAAAAGGGAATGAAATTTTCAATAAGAGAAGCAAAAAAAGAAGACATGAATCAAGTTTTATCCTTGATAAACGAACTTGCCATCTTTGAAAAGGAAGAAAATGCTGTAGAAGTGACCCTTGAAGATTTAATTCGCGACGGTTTTGGGTCTAAAATATTATTTCATTGTTTCGTTGCAGAAGTTGGTAGTGAAATTAAAGGAATGGCATTAGTGTATAATAGATATTCTACATGGAAGGGACCTATTATTCATTTAGAAGATTTAATAGTTACAGCGTCTATGCGGGGAACAGGAATGGGAACTGCATTATTAAATGAAGTGGTAAAGTACGGTCATGGTTTGGGTGTTAAACGAATAAATTGGGAAGTTATAGATTGGAACGAACCTGCGATTAAATTTTATGAAAGTAAAGGTGCAAATGTGATGCGCGATTGGGACGTGGTTCAATTAGATGAAAATGGTATTAAAAATTATATTGCTAATATATGAGAATTTTTAAATTTGGAGGAGCGTCTGTAAAAGATGCAAATGGTGTAAAAAATCTAGTGAGTGTTTTAGAGCAGGTAGGGTATGAACATACTTTAGTTGTGGTTTCTGCAATGGGTAAAACAACCAATGCAATGGAAACGGTTGTCACGAGTTATTTCAGAGATAAAACAGAAGTTGCTTCTGCTATACAAGAGGTTCTTAAGTATCATAATGATATTCTAATGGATCTGTTTGAAAATGACAAACACCCAATTTTTAAGCAAATTAAAGATTTGTTCGATGAAGTTCAGGGTTTTTTAGCTTGGAATAAATCGCCAAAACATAGTTTTGTTTATGATCAAGTAATAGGATACGGCGAATTAGTTTCTACCACAATTTTAAGTGCTTATTTAAATGAGGTAGGTATAAACAATACTTGGTTAGATGTTCGTGATTATATTAAAACGAATGATAATTACAGAGATGCAGCCATTAACTGGGACAAGACTCAAGAAAATATTACAAAAGGGATCGATAAAAGCAAATTGTATATCACACAAGGGTTTATTGGTAGTGATGATAATAACTTTACAACTACATTGGGTAGAGAGGGGTCCGATTATTCTGCGGCGATATTAGCATACTGTTTGAACGCTACTGCTGTAACAATATGGAAAGATGTTCCAGGGGTATTAAATGCCGATCCAAGATATTTTGATAATGCACAATTGTTAAATCAAATATCATATAGAGAAGCTATTGAGTTGGCTTTTTATGGTGCTTCTGTAATTCATCCTAAAACATTACAGCCTTTACAAAGAAAAGAAATTCCTTTACTTGTAAAATCTTTTTTAGAGCCTAAAAATGCTGGGACTACAGTAGGTAAAGGTGTGGGTATTGAGCCAAAAGTGCCTTGTTTTATTGTGAAAAAGAATCAAGTTTTAATGAAGTTATCATCTTTAGATTTTTCATTTATTGTAGAAGATAGCATTAGTGAACTCTTTAAGTTGTTGCATGATCATAAAATGAAGGTTGATCTTATCCAGAATTCTGCAATTAGTTTTTCAGTTTGTGTAGAAAATAAATATGGCAGGTTGAATGAGTTGTTAGAAATATTAAAAAGAAAGTTTAAAGTAAATCATCAAGAAGATGTTTCCTTATATACTATTCGTCATTTTGATACAGAATCCATTACATCTTTACAAAATGGTAAAGAAATTCTATTGGAACAACGCGGTAAAGAAACGGTACAGTTAGTCGTTAAGTAATCTTTTGATTGTCAATACTAAACTTCTATAAAAGGGAACTTTTTTTAAAAAAGAAATTAAAAGGTAAAAGTCAAGTAACGATTTTCCTATATTAGCATACAGGAAAATGGGTAAGACACTATGGGTTTAGTAACCGCGAAGGAAGTTGCGCAAGCAATAAAGATTGATAAATATGGCTTTTTGGGAACTTTTGTAGGATGGGTTCTTATGAAAGTAACTAGAATATCAGGTATCAATCGTTTTTATGATACCATTAAGCATTTAGAAGGCAAGGCTTATGCAGAGGCTATAATAGATTATTTTGAAATAGATTTTAACATTCCTGAAGAGGATTTTAAAAGATTACCTAAAGAGGGAGCTTTTGTAACGGTGTCCAATCATCCACTTGGCGCAATCGATGGGATTATTTTAATAAAGTTGATGGCAGAATATCGTCCTGATTTTAAAATCATGACAAATTTTCTATTACAGCGTATGGAGCCAATTGTTCCGTTTATAATTCCTGTGAACCCTTTTGAATCTCGAAAAGATGTTAGAAGTAGTTTGGCCGGATTTAAAACGGCATTGCAACATTTGAAAGACGGACATCCATTATGTGTTTTTCCAGCGGGGGAAGTTTCCACTTTAAGAGACGGTAAACTGCTTGTTGATAAACCTTGGGAACCGGCGGCTTTAAAACTAATTAGAAGAGCGGAGGTTCCTGTTGTTCCAATCTATTTTCATGCTAGAAATAGCCGACTATTTTATCGTTTGGCTAAATTAAATGGTGTCTTTAGAACAGCGAAAATACCTTCAGAAGTTTTTAGTCAAAGAAACCGACCAATAAAAATTAGAATAGGGCAACCTATATCTGTTAAAGCACAGAAAGAACAAGGGAGCTTAGAGGAGTATACAGACTTACTGCGCAGAAAAACATATATGCTTTCTAATGCCTACGAAAAGGAAGGTTTGACAGAGCGAATTCGGGAACAAATACCAACGTCATTAAAACTACCAAAAGCGCCTCGAAAAATTGCTTCGGCTATTAGTCCAGAAATAATAGAAGAAGAAATCTTAAAACTTAGAGAAAAGGGCTGTAGATTATTACAAAGTAGAAATTATGAAGTTTTCTTGGCGGTAGAAAATGACATGCCTAATATTTTACAAGAGATTGGGAGACAACGAGAGGTTACCTTTAGAGCAATTGGGGAAGGAACTAATAAAGCTATTGATCTTGATCCGTTTGATACGTATTATCACCATTTATTTTTATGGGATGAACAAGAAAAGGCCATTGTTGGAGCATATAGAATGGGCTTAGGACGTGAAATTTTTAAAACGTATGGGATAGATGGATTTTATCTGCAGGATTTGTTCAGGGTAGAGCCAGAGCTTTATGCAATGATGAGCGAGTCTATAGAAATGGGTAGAGCTTATATTGTAAAAGAATACCAGCAAAAACCTATGCCATTGTTTTTACTTTGGAAAGGGATTGTCCATACCACACTGCGTTTTCCTGAGTATAAGTATTTAATAGGAGGTGTAAGTATTAGCAATCAGTTTTCAAACTTTTCAAAATCTCTTATGATTGAATTTATGAAATCTAATTACTGGGATCCTTATGTAGCACAATACATTAGACCGAAAAAAGAATTTAAGGTAAAACTAAAGGATGCTGATAAAGAGTTTGTTTTTGACGAAACTCAGGCCGATTTAAATAAGTTTGATAAGTTAATTGATGAAGTAGAACCAGGGAGTTTGCGACTACCTGTTTTGATAAAAAAATACATAAAGCAGAACGCTAAGGTTGTCGCTTTTAATGTTGATCCATTGTTTAATAATTCAGTAGACGGATTGATGTATATAAAGATAGCCGATTTACCAGAGGATACTGTTAGACCTGTAATGGAAGAGTTTCAGGCAGAGTTAGAACGTAAAATGGCTGCAGGGCAAGATTTAACAACTAATGAGCCAGAGAGTTAAGATTTTTTAATACTACTAAAAAAGCCAAATCGTAAGATTTGGCTTTTTTTATTTTTATGATTCATGGCTGTTTAGAACCAAGGCTTTCTTCCTACTTGGTAGGTATTGTAGAATTCTTCATCAGATTTTGTTAGATAGATAATTCCTTCGATAATACCCACTATCCAAAGGGCAGATAATATAAAAAACCCAATCCCGATACACGAAGTAGCCATTCCTATTACAGCTGCTCCTAATAAAATAATTCCTTCCTTTTGGTATCCTAATATAAATTTATGAATACCGAATGAACCAAGAAATATTGCAAGCAATCCGGCAAGAACTTTCTTGTTGTCACCACTAGCACCGCTAAATGCTTCTTTTGCACCTTCAGAAAATTCATTTACAGTTTTTTTTGCATCATCTGCAAAATCGTTTGTGGTCTCTTTTGTATTGTCGAAAGCATCTTCTGCTTTGTCCCCTAAATCTTTTTGTTCTTCTGACATTGGTTGAATTGTTATTTGTTATTAAACTAGTCTAAATGTAGCAATAATTTCTAAATCAAAGAAATGCGGCGTCTTTTGGTTCCCAGAGTTCTATTTTATTTCCGTCTGGATCAAGAATCCATCCAAATTTTCCATATTCAAATTCTTGAATTTCACCTACAATGGTTACGCCCTCTTCTTTCAAAACTGCAAGCAATTCTACTAAATTTTCTACCCTGAAATTCATCATAAATGATGATGTACTAGGTTCGTAATAGTCCGTGTCTTGATTCATTGGGCTCCATTGCGTACTGCAATCTTTGCCTTCTTTATCTTTCCACCAAAAAGTGCAGCCGTATTGATCTGTGTTTAATCCCAAATGGTTGTTGTACCATTTTTTAATGGCATCTGGGTTTTTTGTTTTGAAAAAAAATCCACCTAAACCTGTAACTCTATTTTTCATTCTTATGTGTTTTTTAGAGCTTCACTCTAGTATGTTCTCTTGCTAATAGTACATATAGGTCTAGAAATTTTGTTTCTAAAACAATCTAAACGCTAAATTTTGCCTTAATTTTATCTACAACCGTTTGTGCTAGTTTTATTTTAGACTCTACAGTCCAACCACCAATATGTGGTGTTAATAATACATTTTGAGCTTTGATTAAATAGCTAAAAGCTTCCGGTAATTCGTTCTCTGTAAACATGTTTTCAAAAGATGCTTTTTCGTATTCTAAAACATCCAATCCTGCACCTAGAACTTTTTTACTTTTTAAGGCCTCCACTAAATCTTGCGTTACAATACACTTACCTCTAGCGGTATTCAAAATCCAAATATTTTTACTGAAACCATCGATAAATTCTTTGTTAATCATGTTTATCGTACTTGCCGTTTGTGGAACATGAAGACTAATAACATCACTTTTTTGCTTAAGTTCCATAATGCCTACTTGGCGTGCATTTTCATCATCGATACCACCTCTAATATCGTAGCAAAGCACTTCTACATCAAAACCTCTAAGTTTTTTAGCAAATGCTTTTCCCATATTTCCGTAGCCAATAATTCCAACAGTTTTACCGTCTAATTCTATCCCACGATTTCCTTCTCTATCCCATTTTCCATGTCTTACCTCTTGGTCTGCTTTATTTAAGTTATTGAAAAGAGATAATAGCATTCCTAAAGTATGTTCTCCTACGGCATTTCTATTGCCTTCAGGGGCAGCAGCTAAGAATATTTTTTTATCCTTAGTATAATCAGTATCAATATTTTCTAGTCCCGCACCCAGACGTCCTATAAATTTTAGGTGGGTAGCCTTTTCTAAAAAAGTATGATCAAGGCTAAATCTGCTACGGATGATAATGCCATCATACAGGTGTATTTTTGCTGCTATTTGCTCTTTGGTAGACGTATAATCTTCGTCATTTACAAATCCTAATTCATTAAATTGCTCAATGATTAGGGGGTGATTCTTATCTAAATGTAATACGCGCATTCTTAATTTTTGGTTATATTTTTAGTAATCAGTTTTGTAAAAATGTGTCTAGCAGTATTCAGCAACTGCCGTAAGAATTAGGTTTTTTTTTGATTTTAAATGAGTGTATTCTAAAACCTAGTACTTCATTATGTAACGATAAATTAGTACATTTTATTTGGATTCTCTGAAGTTTTAGGAATTTGTTGAATAGTATCTCAATGTTTGCAAATTTTATTTTTTTCGTCAAACCTGAAAAAATCCATCATAACGTATTCATCATTATCAGGCCAAATTTGGTGTGAATGTAATGCAACTAAATGGTCCTGAGCAATAACTTTAATTAATTCTATAGATTTTTCGGGGTATTCATTTTGCATTCTTTCAAAGTAACTTATAAAGCCTTCTGTTCCATTAGCTACCTTGTGATTGTGTTGAATGTATTCTTTATCTACATACTTTTCAATAGCAGTCTTAGGATTGCCTTCGTACGCCATTTTGTAGAAGTCGACAGCATTTTTTTTATTATCCTCTAATTGTATCATTAATAATCTGGAATTGTTAGTGGGCAAAATTGGTTCGAATTACAATATACAATAGTTTTGGCTTTGTTAAAAGGGAATTTTTCGACTTATGGGTAACAATAATAGCCGAATTAAATCTGAATGTTCAGATATAATTCGGCTATTTGCACTGCTTATTTTTTACAACACACTTATGGTAATGTAATTAATGCACTCTATTTTTTCTTCAATTCAAACAAATCTTTTCTACGATCCTTTAAATTTTTCACACTACCAAATTGGTTGAGTTCTCTAAGTAAATCAATATCTACGTCACAAATTAATATCATCTCTGTATTTGGTGTGGCTTCCGCTTTGATACCGTTGGCAGGGAAAGAAAAATCACAAGGGGTAAATACCATTGATTGTGCATATTGGATGTCCATGTTATTTACTTTAGGTAAATTTCCTACGCTACCGGCTATTGCCACATAGCACTCATTCTCAATAGCTCTTGCTTGTGCACAATGGCGAACTCGTGAATATCCATTTTGAGTATCTGTTAAAAAAGGAACGAATAATATATCCATACCATCATCGGCAAGAAGTCTGCTTAGTTCAGGGAACTCAACATCATAACAAATAAGGATGCCAATTTTACCACAATCGGTATCGAAAGTACGTATTTCAGAACCTCCTTGCATGCCCCATACTTTAGCTTCGTCTGGTGTTACGTGCAATTTTTCATAACGCTCTGTTGTTCCATCTCTTTTGCATAAATACCCTGCATTGTAGAGACGGTCATCTTTAAATTCAGGCATGCTACCTGTAATAATGTTGATGTTATAAGTTATAGCCAATTCCGAGAATTTTTTAACAATTTCGGCAGTGTGTTTTGCTAGTTCTCTGATGGCATCAGATTCTTTTAGGTGGTTATTTTCGGCCATCAAAGGGGCATTAAAAAACTCTGGAAATAAGGCGAAATCTGAGCGATATCCAGAAACAGAATCAATAAAAAATTCTGCCTGCTGCATTAAATCTTCTAGATTTTTATAGCTCCGCATCTGCCATTGAATCAGTCCTAAGCGGATTACCTTTTTATTCGTTGCAGCCTTTGTATTTGTTTTTTGATAATAGATATTATCCCATTCTAAAAGAACAGCATATTCATTAGACTGTGCATCTCCTTCAAGGTAGCCTTTCATGATTTTAGAAGGGTGGAAATCATTAGAAATCTGAAAGTTTAAAACAGGATCATGGATTTCTTTACGTCTCACACTTTCTATATATTGTTTAGGAGAAAGATCATCTGAGTATTTGTGGTAATTAGGAATTCTTCCGCCGAAAATGATCCCTCTTAGGTTTTCTCTTTCGCATAGCTCCTTGCGATAATCATACAAACGTCTTCCTAAACGTAAACCTCTAAATTCAGACTTAATAAAGACTTCTATACCGTAAAGTACGTCTCCATCTTTTTTTAAGGTATTAAAGGTGTAGTTACCGGTAACTTCCCGGTAGGTATGTGGTCTATCAAATTCTGCATAATCTACACGTAGTGATAGTGCGCAACCTGCTAAATTTCCATTAACTTTTATAACGACTTGACCTTGTGGGAAATCGTTTATCAATTTCTGAATTAGACTTTCTTTCCAATAGGCATTTTCCATATTGGGATACGTTTCAATCATTGCAGATTTCAGCGCTTGATAATCGTCAATGGTTAAGAACTCTAATTCAATATTTTCTATATTTCTTATCATAAGGCAAGCAATTATTGCGCAAAGATTACAACTTTTTTCAATAGTATTTATTAAAGATTTAATAAATAATGCTATTTGTATAAATTTCTTGCAATATTAGTTGATTACCTGATACTTAACCAGTTGTTAGGCTTTAAAATCCGAGAATAGCCTTTGCTATGGAAAAATAGATAAGTATTCCTAAAACATCATTGCTGGTCGTTATAAAAGGACCTGTAGCAATGGCTGGATCAATTCCTCGTTTATTTAGAAAAATAGGGATAAATGTCCCAATTACCGCTGCGTTTACTACTACGGTGACAAGGGCAATACCAATAGCAATGGACTCTAAATACGAAGTTTTAAATCCGAAATGGCTGATTAAGAGAAAAACAAAAGCAAGAGCAAGACCATTCACTAAACCTAAAAGTAATTCTTTACCAAGTCTACCCCAAATAGCTCCTTTAATAGTATCGTTAGCCAAACCTTGTACTACAATAGCAGAGGATTGTACACCTACATTACCCGCGGTAGCTTGCATTAAAGGAATAAAAATTAATAAAACAGGAAATTTGGTCAATGCTTCTTGAAAGCCACTAATAATACTTGCGGCACCAATACCGCCCATCATACCTATTAATAACCAAGGCCAACGCGCTTTAGTTAATTCCCAAATACTATCATCGGCTTCTACATCTTGAGAAATACCCGCGGCCATTTGGTAATCTTTTTCTGCTTCTTCTCTGATGACATCTACAATATCATCAATAGTAATACGGCCCACTAAGCGGCCTATTTCATCAATAACAGGAATAGCTTCTAAATCATATTTAGACATGATTCTGGCTACTTCTTCCGGTTTTTCATTCACATTTACATAATCTACTTTTGCGATGTAGACGTCTTTAATGTGTGTTTTTGTAGACGTGGTAAGTAAATCTTTTAAAGACAAGCGGCCTTTTAATTTACCTTCATCATCCACTACATAAATAGAATGTACACGGGTAACATTTTCTGCTTGCACACGCATTTCTTTAACGCAAGTAAGTACATTCCAGTTTTCATTTACTTTTACTAACTCTTTTGCCATTAAACCTCCGGCAGAATTTTCATCAAAACGAAGAAGATCCACAATATCTTTAGCATGCTCTCTGTCTTCAATCTCAGAGATTACTTGCTGAACCATCTCCTTTGGGAGTTCGCCAACAATATCTGCGGCATCATCGGTATCTAGTTCGTCTAATTCTTCTGCAATTTCTTTGGCAGATAAATTCCCTAAAATATTTTCACGAACATCATCATCTAATTCCGTAAGAATGTCAGATGTTTTATCACTATCTAAAAGCTTAATAATGAAGGTTGCTTCATCCTCATTTAACTCATTGATGATCTCAGCAATATCGGCATAGTGAATGTCTTCTAAAAGCGATAGTAGTGCACTATTGTCTTTAGTTTCGATAAAGTTCTCAATGTCGGTGATTAGCTCTTCGGTGAGTTTAAACGGTATCATTGTCAATTTTGTTTGTAAGTGAAATAAAATCAGTAACCGATAGTTGCTCTGGTCTCTTGTCAAAGATAACGTCTTCTCTTAGACTATCAGAAAGGTTAAAAGTTTTTAAACTGTTACGAAGTGTTTTTCTACGCTGGCCAAAAGCGGCTTTTACGACTCTATAAAGCGATTTTTCATTACAATCCAGGGTTTGATTTTCTTTACGCGTTAATCGTAAGACACCAGATTCTACTTTTGGAGGAGGATTAAAAACGGTAGGAGGAACTGTAAATAAATATTCAGCTTCAAAAAACGCTTGTACCAAAACGGACATAATTCCGTAGGTTTTGCTGCCTTCTTTTTCGCAAATGCGTTGCGCAACTTCTTTCTGAAACATTCCTGAGAATTCCGGAACTAAATCTCGTATTTCTAATAGTTTAAATACAATTTGTGTAGAGATATTGTAAGGGAAATTACCCGTAATCGCAAACTGCTCATCGCCGAATAAAGTGGTAACATCATATTTTAAAAAATCGGCCTCAATGACTTTAAACTCTTGTTTTCGGCTAATAAATTTAGGGTGTTCTAAAAGGAAACTATCATTTAAGTAGACAATAGATTCTGAATCTAAATCCATGGCGACCAAATTAACGTCTTGTTCTAAGATATATTTTGTAAGTACACCAGTTCCAGGCCCTATTTCAATAGCGTTTTTATACCCTTTAAATGTTAGTGTTTCTGCTATTTGTTTTGCAATATCTTCGTCTTTTAAAAAGTGTTGTCCTAAATGTTTTTTGGCTTTTACCGGACTATTTTGTTTAGACCCTTTTTGGGCATTAAACATTGCTTTATTTTTTTTATATTCTTTCTGAGCCATTTTTTTAGACTTTTATTTGGGATTTATAGCACACCAAGCATTTTTGCTAGCAGTGAATGTTACCCAAGTTTTTTGGTATTCCTAACCTTTACAATCGTCTTATTGCGATAATTCTTCAGTTGTAATTTAGGAAACAACACCTTCAACTAACGTATTTTTTAATGACGGATACCTTTTGGTTCTATTTTCTTTAGAAAACATTGCCTATTTAAAGTATCTCTACGGCCTTTTAGATTTCTTCCGCAAGCTCATGATAAACGGCTATATCGTAAGAGAAAGATAGGCTTTAGTGTTCACTAATAATTTCTAGTTCCGTTCTAAAAGCTAAAATTTTATCTGCGAAAAGTTTCATGGCTTCTTGCCTTAATCGAGGGGCGTCTTCTTTGTAATATTTTTCAAGCTCATCTTTTGAGCTTGTGGTGTATTGTACGGAATACGTAACGCCTCCCATTTCTTCTTTTATTAAAACGCGACATAATTTTGCAGCGCTAAATTTTCCCGTTGCCATCATATCAGGAATATGATTTTCTTTCATCCAACCAAGCCATTGTTCATGTATTGATTCGTCTATGTTTGAAGTAACGTTGTATATGTACATTAGGATTTTGTTATTAAGTGTAAAGTATTGGCAACAAAGGTAGAAGTTAAATAGTACACCCACAAATACATGTATGGGAGCATTTTTATTTTAAACTTGTTTTTAAGTGATTTAGAATGTTTTTGGGCTATTTAGAGGACTATAAAATGATTTTGATTGCATTTTTTTCATCCCTAAACCATCATTCAAGGGCATCACCACGTAAGCGCCTATAGTTTTTTCTGGCTTGCGGAAAGTAATAACTGTCTTGGTAGTTGTATATAATTTTTTCGTAGCTTTCTTTGGCTTTCTCAATGTCGTTAAATTGATTTTCATACAATTGTGCAATAGCAAAATAGGAGTCATCAGCTAAAATATCGTTTCCATAAAATTCAATTATTTTTTGATAGTTGAATTTTGCAGTATCAAAATCATTCATTTTCTCTAAGAGCTGGGCCTGTTTTAGCAAAGCTTCATCTTCAATCTTTTCGCCTTTATGATCTTTTAGAATTGTTTCTAGTGTAGCAATGGCTTCTTTATTTTTATTCTGATAGGCTAGTAAGTCGGCCTTTGCATAAATTTTCAAAGCAGTTTGGGTAGAATCTTCTAAAGAGTTATCAGAAATTAATAAACTCAATTGCATGGCATCATTGGCAATAAGTTGCGATGTAGAACTGCGAAGTACTTTTAATTGCGTCAGTGCCCATTCAAAATCTCCCTTATAAAAACTAGTTTGGGCAACCTTAAAACGAGCATTTTGAGCTAATACATCATTCTTTAATTCTTGTTGAATCTGAGAAAAATAGATCAGGGCTTGATTAAATTTCTGGTCGTACACTAAGATATCTCCTAAGGCCATCTTTAAATAGGCTTTGCCATACGTATTTAAAGGGAGTTCTAAGCTTTTTTTAAGGATAGCAATAGCTCTTTCTGGATTGTTTTTCTGAAAGGTTAGAAAGTTAGCATAGGCAATTTGTAATTGTAGCGTGTTACTTTTAAACCCATATTCTTCTATCATTTTTTCAAACAAAGCTTCTAGTTCATTCAGTTTTTTGTCATCGGCCTCTAGAAGTTCAATGTCTATTTTATGTAATTCGGCATCTAATTTATACTCGCTATTGCTAGTATTGGATATAATAAAGTCAAATATAGCAGCTGCAGTTTCATAATCTTTATGTGCTAAAGCAAGTTTTCCTAAATCTTGTATCCGTGATAAAGAACTGTCTTCAGATCTTTTGTAGATTGCCTTTTCCTGTGTAAAGGCACTTCTGTATTGTAACTGACGCACAAATAGCCAACTCAATAATTGATTCCAAAGCGTATCGGGATCTTTTTGTGCGTTTTTTAATAAGAGCTTTTTAAATAGGATGTTATTTTCGGCTTGCGCGTCTTCTGTAACAAAGTCATCTATATTTCTTAAAACGCTAGACATAGAAGTACTACCGTTTTTTAGAAGGTTGATAAAGGCCAAATACATCTCTTCAATTTTCCCTTGTTCTCCGTAAATTTTAGCCAATGGGAAATTGAAATCTAACTCCGGACTCGCTTCCATTCCGCTTAAAAAAGCCTTCTCCGAATAGTCTAGTAACGTATATTTCTGAAACCTTGAACCAATACTAAAGGCAAAATTGGGATTTTTAGGGATCACTGCTAGTGCTTGTTCATACATTTCTGCAGCCTTACTGTCTTCCTTTTGCAAGGTGTAATTATACCCCAGATCTACAATTAAAACGGGGTGCGATTTTTTGCTTTCTAATTTTTGGATAAGTACTTTCTCTGCGTCGTCATAGCGTTCTAGTTGCTGATAACAGGTAATTAAATCCTCAGAATAATCGTTGCGATAAGGATTTTGCTTTACTAGTTTTTCAAAATACACTACAGCTTTTTCAAATTCGCCATCATTCAAATATTGCTTCGCCAAAATATACTCTTGTGAGTACGACATTTGTATGCAAAGAAAAATAAATAGGGATAGAAAAATTTTCAAGACTGCTTTTTACTCAAAGATACGCAGAAACTTATTTGTTTTTAATGTGAATAAAATTTTAGGAGAACGCATAAAAAAAGCGCTATAGAAAAACTATAGCGCTTAAATATGATTCTTAATCTATCTTGTCAAAGCCACAATAAGGCACCAATACTTCGGGAATGGTTATCCCATCTGCTGTTTGGTAATTTTCTAAAATACCGGCTAAAACACGAGGTAAAGCCAAAGAACTACCGTTTAAAGTATGTGCTAATTGACTCTTACCGTCTTCATCCTTGTACCGAAGTTTTAATCTATTTGCTTGAAAGGTCTCAAAATTAGAAACAGAACTAATTTCTAACCAACGGTCTTGTGCGGTTGAGAAAACCTCAAAATCAAAGGTTAGGGCAGAAGTGAAGCCTAAATCCCCAGCACAAAGTCGCAATATTCTATACGGTAATTTTAATTCACGTAAAATGCCTTTTACGTGCTCCACCATGCCGTCTAATGCCTCGTATGATTTACTCGGGTGTTCTACACGAACAATTTCTACTTTGTCAAACTGATGTAATCTATTTAGGCCGCGAACATGCGCTCCATAACTACCTGCTTCCCTTCTAAAGCATGGCGTATAGGCGGTATGTGTAATTGGAAAATCTTTTTCATTTAAAATAACATCTCTAAAAATGTTTGTAACGGGTATTTCTGCAGTCGGGATCAAGTATAAGTCATCCGCAGGCATGTAATACATTTGCCCTTCTTTATCTGGCAATTGCCCGGTTCCGTACCCAGAAGCTTCGTTTACCACATGGGGAACCTGAATTTCATTATACCCAGCTGCTGTATTTTTATCTAAAAAGTAATTGATAAGTGCACGTTGTAAGCGCGCTCCTTTACCTTTATACACAGGAAAACCTGCTCCAGCAATTTTAACACCCAATTCAAAATCGATGATATCGTATTTTTTGGCCAATTCCCAATGCGGTAATGCACCTTCAACAAGTACAGGAATAGCACCTTCTTTAAAAATTTCTTCGTTATCTTCTTCTGACTTTCCTGTTGGAACAGAATCATGAGGGACATTCGGAATCTGGTACAATGCATTCTGAAGCTCAGCAGCAATCGTATTTAGATCTTCTGATAATTCTTTTGATGCCTCTTTTAAGTTGGCAGTTTCCTCTTTTAGTGCATTAGCTTCTTGAGCTTTTCCACTTTTGTAAAGGATACCAATTTCTTTAGAAAGTTTGTTTGAGTCTGCTAAAGTGTTATCTAATTGCGTTTGTGTAGCTCTTCTTTTTTCATCAAGATCTAATACAGCATCAATAAGGGAGGCTGCATCTGAATTCCGCTTTTTTAAAGCCTCAATAATAGCATCCTTATTTTCTCTGATAACATTTAGCTGTAACATCTACTTAAATTTTGATTTCAAATTTAATGGTAATTAAGGATAGCGCAAAAGAGAAAGTGTAAAAGTTGATGCGTTTAAGCAATCCATCTATTTAGAACTTGGCAAAATAAAGGTGTTGTGCTTAAAATGTTGCCATTTTTCCTGTGCTAAATCTACCTTAGGATCTATTAATTGCTTTTTGGGCTTTCCGTTGATGCTAACTCTAGCGTTGGCATAAACGGCAATTTCTTTATTATTCTTTTTAGCTTCTTTTTTCAGATGTTGAGCAAATTGCCAAATAAAATCAGGATAAGCGCCAATTTTTCTAATTTGCTTTTTGGTTAAATAATCATTTAGATTTACGTTTGTTGTGGTGTTGGTCTGTTTATCAATACTATTGAAATGAACAATGCCACTTCGTCTTCGCAACATCATTCTCCAACTTAATCTATGGCCTTCTTCTGTCCAAAGAACATCATCTTCAAAAAAATGATGACGTAATGGTAAGCCAATTTGAAAGATAAAATATACAATCCAAACTCCCAGTATTAGGGTTTTGAATTTAGGGGTTGCCATATTGGCAGGTTTATAGTCTAATGTATTTTTAAAAAAGATGCTTCTAATTTTTTTTGGATCAAAAAAGAACACCGTAAATGCCAATGCTAAATAAGGAAAAATTCCTATTTGAAAGATAATAGAATTAAATATATGAAAGAAAACAGCAAAAATAAAAGCAAATTTTCTACTCGGTTTCCAAAGTAAGGCGGGTACAATTAGTAAATCGAATAAAATCCCGAAAATGGCAATGAATTGGTGAATCCATGGAATTTGCAATAGGTCGCCTATTAAAAAATAGTTTGCTTTGCCACGCATGAGTACCTGTATAAATTCAAAATTTAACCAATCAGCATATACTTTTGCAACGGCAGCGTACGTATAAACAATAAATAGTTGAAGGATAATTATATATTTAAAATACGCATGCATTTTGTTGCTACGGATTTCTGGATTTAATTTAGCATCAATTGAATAATCTTTATTGGCTGGGAAGAAGACCATTATACTAGAAATTAACATCAACAAATAATAATGGTTGTTGTAAGATGTTTTTTGCATAAGATATACACCAGACCACATAAGTGCAAAAGCAAGCATGCTATAGGTGTATTTGTAGCCAATAGAAATTAAAATACCTAAGGTGCCCATAAGTATAAAGTAGGCGTACATCCATGGACCTGTTAATGTTGTAAGCCATTCAAAGCCTATGAAAGAGAAGTTAAATTTTGGTGTTACAAGATTACTTTTAACCCAGCCCGTCAGGATAGCACCATAACATTCTAAGCTTATTAAAATACCAAAAAATATTCTGAAAAGAATTAAATTTATGTTGTCTATCTTTTTAAGAAAAAAAGAATTCATGGTTGCGCAATTAGGCTTAGAGATGTTTTTTTATCTTGCTCTAGCTGCTTTTTTAACTCTTCAACAGAACTAAATTTATGTTCATCACGAAGACGCTCTAAAATATCAATCTGAATTTTTTTACCATATAAGTCTTGGTCAAAATCAAAAAAGTGTACTTCTATGCTTTTCTCTTTTCCGGATACTGTTGGGTTAAAGCCTATATTCATCATCCCGTAAACGGTAGTATTATCAATTTTACTCTTAACCACGTAAACACCATTCAACGGAATTAGTTTGTAGTCTTCTTCAATGTGAATGTTTGCAGTAGGAAAGCTTAACTGTTTTCCTAGGCCTTTACCGTGAATAACGGTACCTGTTAACATGTAGTTATAGCCTAAATATGAATTGGCGGTAGTAATATCACCCTCTTCTAATGCTTTTCTTATTTTGGTAGAACTTACAGAAACTTCATCTATTTCTTGTGCCGGAATTTCTTCTACTTCAAAGTTATGGGTTTTACCAAATGAAATTAAATCTTTAATATCGGCATTTCTATTTCTTCCAAATCGATGGTCGTAACCAATAATTATTTTTTTACTATTCAGCCCTTTTACTAAAATTGATTCGACAAAATCGGTTGCAGAAAGCCTTGAAAATTCTTTTGAAAAAGGGTAGATCATAAGATAATCTAATCCTATGTTTTCTAGAATTTTTATTTTTTCATCAATGGTGTTTAAAAGCTTAATGTTGGCATCTTGCTGTAAAACCATTCTAGGGTGGGGGAAAAAAGTAAGAACGGTAGCTTTTAAATTTAAAAGCTTGGCATCATTTATGAGTCTATCTAATAACTTTCGATGACCTATATGAACACCGTCAAAAGTACCAATAGTTACAGCCGTAGGTTGTTGGTCGTCGAATTTACTTATGTTTTGAATAGTTATCACAAAAATTAAATAATAAAAAGCCTTACTTTTATACTCTGTTAATTCGTTTTAATGAAAACAAACTTACGCCTACTTTTTGCAATTCCCATATTTTTTCTCTCGTTTTCTGGGTTTAGTCAAGATGTTTTTTGGCAGGAAACAAGTGCGAATGCTTCTAATGTTTCTGGTAAATTACAAAAATTGTCTATTCTTAAAGCTAAAACGTTTACGTTAAACGATTTAGATTTTAAAGCAAATCTAGAAAAAAAAGTAAGTGCTAAGGGAAATTATGTTCTTTATTTTCCTGGTGAGAATGGAGAATTAATAGCTTTTGATGTTCAGGAATCTTCCGTTATGGCGCCTGAGCTAGCTAAGAAGTACCCCAATATAAAATCGTATAGAGGAGTAGGTAGTTCTGACAGGTCTAAAAATATTCGTTTCAGTGTATCTCCTAAAGGAGTGCAGAGTATGATGGTAGATAAAAAATCTTCGGAAGCTACGTTCATGCAAAAATTGGATGGAGATGATTATATTTTGTATACGAGAAAGTCTGATGATGTTGTAGATGCAAATTTTATTTGCGAAACCAAAGAACTTAGTTTAAGTAGTAAAGGTGCTTCTACAGCACGATTGGTAGAGGACCAAGTACTGAGGAAGTATAAAGTTGCTGTTTCTGCAACAGGAGAGTATACAGCATATCATGGAGGGACAAAGGCAGATGCTCTGGCAGCTATCAATGCTACGTTAACCCGTATAAATATGGTGTTTGAAACAGATTTAGGGGTTACGCTTGAATTAGTAGCAAATACAGATTCGGTAATTTATACTTCGGCAACTACTGATCCTTATACTGGAAATTTGAATACACAAGCGCAAAACACTTTCACTAGTGTTATTGGTGCTGCTAACTACGATATTGGCCATTTGTTTAATGAAGATTCTAATGGGGGAGATGCCGGTTTTATTGGCTCTGTCTGCAAGGATGCTCAAAAAGGAAGTGCCTATTCTTCAGGTACTACGCCCGAAGGAGATTTGTTTGATTTAGATTTTGTTGCGCATGAAATGGGGCATCAGTTAGGTGCTAATCATACGTGGTCTTTTGAGTCTGAAGGCACGCAAGTACAAGCAGAACCAGGTAGTGGTTCTACAATTATGGGGTATGCGGGTATTTCTGGGGTAAACAATGTTGCTGCTAACGGACAAGACTATTTTCACTATTATAGTATTAAACAAATCTCAGAAAATTTAGCAACAACCAGTTGCGCAACCGAAATTCCAATTCTTGATGTTCCTCCTGTAATTGTTGGTGTATCTGATTATACTATTCCAATAGGTACGCCATTTGTCCTTGCTGGTAATGCTTCAGATGCTGATGCTGCAGATGTTTTAACGTATGCCTGGGAACAAATAGATGACGGGGTAGTTACTAGTGCTACTTTTGGCCCTACAAATCCTTCTGGAGCCATGTTTAGGTCGCAAAGGCCATCGGTAGATTCAAGTCGATATTTTCCAAAATTATCTAGTGTAATTAGTGGGGATCTTACGCAATCTAATCCAACCGTTAATTCTGCATGGGAAACTTTATCCACCATAGAAAGAGATCTTAATTTTGCCTTAACTGTTCGTGATAACGCCTCTGGAGGCGGACAAGTAGTCTCTGACCTAATACAAGTAAATGTTGTTGAAAGTGCGGGGCCTTTTCAAGTGCTTTCGCAAAATGTAGCAACAAGCTATGAAGCCGGGAGCTCTCAAGAAATTTTATGGGATGTATCTAATACTACAAATTCTAGTGTAAATGCTCAATTTGTAGACATATTATTGTCTACAGACGGCGGACTTACTTTTGCAACAACCTTAGCTGAAGATGTGGTCAATGATGGTTCTTATGCTGTTTTGTTGCCCAATGTGGTTACTACGCAAGCCAGAATAATGGTGAAAGCAAGTGCTAATGTATTCTTTGCAGTAAACGATGCTAATTTTTCAATTACCAGCAGTACTATCGTTTTAAATTTTGCTGCCTTAGACTATTTTATCTGTCAGCCTCTAGATTTAGTTATTCCTTTTGTTTACGAAGCAAATTCAGGGTTTGCAGAAACAGCTACTTTTAGTGTGTCCGGGTTGCCTACTGGCTTAGCAGCAAGCTTTTCGCCGGTTACCGCCACAACAGATGGTACTTTGGTAGATCTAACTTTTACCAATAGCGGTGCTGTTTCTCCTGGCGAATATCAAATAGAGGTTTTAGCAACTACCGCGAGTGTTACAAAACAAGTTGCATTAACTATTTCTGTTGAGAATACGAGTTTTACACCCGTGCTATTAACTTCACCAACGGATGCTGAAATAGGTACGAGTATTCATCAAGTTTTTGATTGGGTAGCCGAACCCGCTAGTAGTTCTTATGATATTGAAATTGCCAGCGATGCGGCATTCGCAAGTGTTGTGGAATCCGCGAGTGTGTTAGCTACTACATATACCTCTTTAGGTTTAACCCCTAATACCGTTTATTACTGGCGTATAAAACCAAAAAATAATTGTGGAGAAGGTGCTTTTAGTGATGCCTTTAGTTTTACCACGACAACTATTGATTGTAAGGTTGTTTCCGCCAAAAGCCTTCCAATAACCATATCTTCATCTGGTACTCCTACGATATTTTCTACCATTTCTTTTATTGAAGATTTACCACTTTCAGATGTTAATGTTGTTTTAGACCTTACGCATTCTTATCTAGCAGACCTTACGGTTAAGTTAACTTCTCCAGAAGGTACTACTGTTGTTTTAATGGCAAATTCTTGTGGAGAAAATAGAAATGTTAATGCCACATTTGACCAAAGTGCAAATAGTTTTGTTTGTGGTACGAACCCTGCAATAAACGGACTAGTAAAACCTCTAGGTTCTTTAAATTCTTTTAATGGAGAATCTTCAAAAGGAGATTGGGTTTTAGAAATTAGTGATAATGCAGGAGGAGATGGAGGTTCCTTAAATGGTTTTTCATTAGAATTATGTGTTGAGGGTGAATTTAGACCAGATGCAGATAATGATGGAGTTTTTGATGATGGCGATGATATGTGTTTAGGAACGCCAGAAGGGCAAGAAGTAGATGTGCAAGGATGTCCGCTTTATTACTTTGATGCTTCTAATTTTGAAGTTGCTTTAAGTAGTGAGTCTTGTAGAGAAAATAACGATGGCGTAATTTCGGTTTCCGCAACTACATCTTTAGCATATGCGGTCAACGTTTCTGGAAATGGTATTAATGAAGACGCCAATTTTACAACAACCTATAGTTTAGGTAATTTAGAGTCAGGGAGCTATCAAGTATGCATTACTGGAACAGATGGTAGTATTACTTACGAGCAATATTGCTTTGATGCGGTTATTACTCAACCTGACGAATTAGAGGTTTTTGCAGTGGTTTCTAATGACGGAAATAGTGTTAGTTTAGATTTAAATGGGGCAGATGAATATAGTGTTAGTCTTAATGGTGTAGCTGTAATCGTGACCGATTCTTCCTATAAAATATCTTTAGAGAATGGCATTAATACTTTAAAGGTTGAAACCAATTTACCATGCCAGGGATCTTTTGAGGAGGAATACATTCTGCTTGATAAACCATTTATTTATCCTAATCCTGCAAGTGAAGAGGTACGTATTTTTACGGGAGTAGAAACGAACAATAATATAGTTCAGATCTTTGCTTTGAATGGGAGGTTAGTAAAAACGTCAAGCATAGCAAGTGCTACAACCGAATTGATAATTTCGGTGGCTAACTTGCCACCAGGAGTCTATGTTTTAAAGCTTCAAAGTGATGTACTAAAGGAGACATTTAAATTAATTAAGCAATGAGAAAAATAATTGTATTTGGTGTTTTTCTATTCGTATTTGGATGCTCAAAAGATGAAGTTAAGGGGCCTTCGAGTGCAATACTCGTATTTCCGTTACAAAATTCAGAGTGTACGACGGGGGTGGATATTAATGAAACTGCTAGATTGATTACTTTTCAGTGGGAGGCATCAGATAATACACAAACGTATAAGTTGACCGTGGAAAACTTACTAACCAACAGTCCACAAGTAGTCAGTACAAATCAAACATCTGCGCAGGTAGAAGTCACCAAAGGAACTCCGTATGCGTGGCATGTTGTTTCTGAAAATACAAAAGTAACTACTTCTGCTACAAGTGAGACTTGGAATTTTTTTAATGCAGGAACCATACGTACACATATTCCGTTTCCTGCGAACCTTATGTCGCCACTCTCGGGAGAAACAGTATTAAGAGATATAAATAATGAAGTAGCGCTAACCTGGTCTGGATTAGATTTAGATTCAGATATAGAGACCTACGAAGTGTTTTTTTCTGAAAGCAATCCGCCAACTCAATGGACAACTATGGGAACTAATGAGATAAATGAGCTCAAGGTTTCTGTAGAAGAAGATACCGTGTATTACTGGCGTATAAAAACAATAGATGCTGAGGGTAATAGTTCTAATACGGGCGTATACAGCTTTAAAGTTTTAGAATAGATTAGGTGTTATTGTATTGGTTCATTGTAATGGTGATACCTGCAAGAACAAAAGATTTTATAAGTTCAGCAGATCGTTCTAGGCGTTCAGGCATTGCAGCTTTCTCATCATCATTCCATTTTCCAAGAACGTAGTCTACTTGCCTTCCTTTGCCAAAATCGGCTCCAACTCCAAACCTAAATCTGTTATAGTTTGAGGAGTTTAGTATGTTTTGAATATCTTTTAATCCATTATGGCCACCATTGCTGCCTTTGGTTTTTACTCTTATGACACCGTAATCTAAGTTAATATCGTCTGTAATAACAAGAACGTTCTCTAGCGGAATATTTTCCTTCTCCATCCAGTAGTGAAGTGCCTTACCACTTAGATTCATATAGGTAGATGGTTTTAAAAGCAAAACACTTCTTCCTTTTAATTTTAAAGTAGTTACTGCGCCTAATTTAGCAGTCTCAAAGGTTAAATTTTCTAGCGCGGCAAGTTTGTCAAGAACTTTAAAACCAATATTGTGCCTTGTTTGTGCGTATTCTGGGCCTATATTTCCTAAACCAATGATTAAATATTTTTTCATAGTATTTTGCTCTTCTAGATAGCTTTTGGGTTTTTCAAAAAAGAACTTTATAAAATTAAACATCTAAGATAGTATAGATTGTTACTGGGTAAAAATATAAAAGCATCTCAACAATTACGCTGAGATGCTTTTTAAGATTATTGGTCAAAAGTTTATTCAGCAGCAGCCTCTGTTGCTCCTTCTTCACCTTCAGCACCTTCTTCACCTTCTTCTTCGTCAGTAAGAACTGCATTACGAGCAGATTTAACTTGTACGACAACAGTATTTTCTGGGTGTAAGATTGTGAATTCGTCTTTTAATAACGATTCAACAATAATATTACCACCGATTTTCAATTTAGAAATATCGATATCAAAGAAATCTGGTAATTTAGATGGTAATGCTTTGATTGTTAATTTACGTTTTCTAAATAATAAACGACCACCGTTCATTACCCCTGGAGAATTACCTTTCAATTGTACAGGAATATCCATAGTAACTTCTTTATCAGCAAATAACTGATAGAAATCGATATGTAAAATAGCATCTGTAACTGGGTGAAATTGAATGTCTTGTAAAACAGCGTCAAATTTTTTGCCACCTTCGATTTCAATCACTGCGGTGTGAGCGTTTGGGGTGTACACTAAGTGTTTGAATGCTGGTTCATCCGCTGAAAAGTGTAATGGTGTTTCCCCTCCGTACAGTACGCAAGGAACCTGTCCAGCATTACGTAAGGCTTTTGTTGCTTTCTTGCCTACGCTTTCTCTTTTAGATCCTGAGATTGTAATTGACTTCATTATATATATTTAACTATTAATTATTCTACTTGAAATTTGTGACTTCAGCTTTCTTCAGTCAATCTTGTTTATTAATTTGAGTTCTAGCTTTTTGCGGCTGCAAAGCTACATTAAAAATTTTGAACTAATTGAGGTATTGTTATGTACTCTTTCCATAACGTCAGCAAATAAATCTGCACAACTCAATACACGAACTTTATTACTATCTTTTCTTGAAGGAATAGAATCAGTAATGATGAGTTCAGATAACTGTGAATTTTCTATTTTTTCATAGGCATCACCAGATAAAAGACCATGAGTGGTAATTGCACGTACACTTAAAGCGCCTCGCTCTATCATTAAATCAGCGGCTTTTGTTAATGTTCCAGCAGTATCTACCATATCATCAACTAAAACAACATTTTTGCCTTTTACATCGCCGATTAATTCCATATGTGAAATGATATTGGCTTTTTCTCTTTGCTTATAACAAATAACAACATCAGACTTTAAAGCTTTTGAATAGGCATAAGCTCTTTTAGAACCACCCATATCCGGAGAAGCTATCGTAAGGTTGTCTAGATTTAAACTTTTTAAATAAGGTAAGAACAAGGTAGATGCAAAAAGATGATCAACAGGCTTTTCAAAAAAACCTTGTATTTGATCTGCATGCAAATCCATTGTTATTATTCTAGTTGCACCAGCAGCTTCGAGCATTTTTGCTACTAATTTTGCGGCAATGGGTACTCTAGGTTTGTCTTTTCTATCTTGTCTTGCCCAACCAAAGTAAGGCATAACAGCAGTAATGTGTCTAGCAGAAGCGCGTTTTGCAGCATCAAGCATAAGCAACATTTCCATTAAATTTTCAGAACTTGGATTCGTAGAACCGATTATAAAAACACGTGTGCCTCGTACGGATTCTTCAAAAGAAGGTTGAAATTCTCCATCACTATACCTAGAGAACAGCACTTTTCCTAACTCCGTACCATAAGACTTCGCAATTCGTTCCGCTAAAGCTGTACTTTGAGTACAGGCAAAAATTTTAGGTTCTGGTACTTGATAAGACATTGTTAATCTCCTGTTTTTAAGTTTATTGGCCTCTAAATTCTTTTGAGAGTGCAAATTTAGAAATTTATTTGTCGTCTAAGAGGATTATTCTCAAGTTTTTTGTCAAAAAAAGAAATTTATTTTATAGTTTTGCACTCCTTAAGAGCTCGAGTGGCGGAATTGGTAGACGCGCTGGATTCAAAATCCAGTTCCTCTGGAGTGCGGGTTCGATTCCCGCCTCGAGTACTAATTAACTATCAAATTGAATCAAAACCCTATAAATCGCAGTATTTATAGGGTTTTTCATTTTCTGACATATCATTTGACACCATCTAAACACATCTAAAAGGTGTCTAATTCGGTTGCACTAACGAGATATAATTTAGTGCAACCGAATTGATGTTAATAATCTTGTTTTCAGTATGTTACGTTGTTGTGTTTTGATATTTATTTCCTATATTTAAGTATCAAAAATTTAAAAATAATGCAAGATTTGGTATCCGTATTGTTTTATATTCGAAAAAAAGGTACCAGTGACCCTACTATGGGCACTATTTACCTTAGAATTACGGTCAATGGGAAAAGAGCAGAAGTGAGTACTATGAGGAAGGTAGCTATATCTAGATGGAATGCAAAGGCTAATAAGGTGAAAGGATACTCCATAGAAGCTAGGCAAACCAATCGTCATCTAGACGTTATTAAAAATAGGATCTATGAGATTTATCAAAATCTATTACATGAAGATATGGACATTGTATCCGCAGCCAGTATAAGAGACGAATATGTAGGTATAAATAAAAATCAGAAACTAATTTTAGAACTGTTCGAAGAACATAATCTAAGAATGGAAAGGTTGGTGGGGAAAGATTTTTCTTTTAGGACGTTACAGCGATATAAGACTACTAAGAAGCATCTTGGTAGGTTTATGAGGACTAACTATGATTCTAATGATTATCCTGTGAAGAAGATAGATGTCAAATACGTCAACGGGTTCATCTATTTTTTAAAATCAGAACAAAATCTTTCGCATAATTCAGCACTGAAGTATGTTGCTTATTTTAAAAAAATCGTTCGGGTTGCTTATGCAAATGGATGGTTAGACAAAGATCCATTTTACAATTTTAAACTTCGACCACAAACTATCGATAAAGAATTTTTAAGCAATAATGAGCTTGATAAACTAATACAGAGTGATTTTTCTATCCCAAGATTAGAACATGTAAGGGATGTTTTCATTTTTAGCTGCTATACAGGTCTAGCTTATGTTGATGTTGCAAAACTTAAGGAAGATGACATTGTACTTGGTATGGATGGTAGACTTTGGATAAAAGTGAACAGGACTAAGACAAAAACATTAAGCAGTATTCCAATTTTACCCATTGCCGAGCAAATTATAAATAAGTACGCCAGCCTACCAAAGATTGATAATAAATTACTACCAGTATATAGTAATCAAAGAACTAACGGGTACTTAAAAGAGATAGCAGATCTTAGTGGAATAAATAAGAAGTTAACTTTCCATATGGCTAGACATACTTTTGCAACTACAGTAACTTTATCCAATGGCGTTCCCATTGAGTCGGTAAGTAAAATGTTAGGTCATAAATCTTTGAAAACTACGCAGCATTACGCGAAAATTTTGGACACTAAACTTTCTGAGGATATGAAAAATCTTAGAATTAGGTTTGAAAATGAAAATATACTATCAAATATAAACGGGTCTTAGAAAAAAAGAAGACTATTGTATTATTGGAACTTACTTAAAAGTACCACTAAGAGGTTTTGATATCGTATTATTAACTTGCAGCTATTAGTTGAAAAACAAAATGAAAGAATTTAAAGGCCGAAAACTAGAAATCGTAAAAACAGCCTCCTCACTTTTTAACACTATGGGGTACAAAAATGTAACCATGCGGGTACTTGCTGAGGAAATAGGAATAAAAGCGGCCAGTTTATATAATCATATCTCGTCAAAACAAGAAATACTCTCTGCGATTATAATTTCATTGGCAGAACAATTTACCAATAGTATGGATACTGTTATGGCCGATGATTCTACCCCTGTTGAAAAAATCAAAAGCATAATTATTCATCATATAGAAATTACATTGAACAATCCGGATGGCACCGCTTCCTTGCAGAATGATTGGATGTACCTCGAGGGAGATGACCTTATTTACTTCAAAAAAATGCGAAAGCAATATGAAGAAAATTTCAGGCAGATTATAAAAAGTGGAATAGCTTCTGGTGAAATTAGAAAGATAGATTCTGAAACAATGCTTTTTTCAATACTTACCACACTTAGGTCTTTGTATATATGGTATTCTCGGCAAAAAGAGATGGATAAAGACAAACTAAAAGCAGATATGATAAGTGTCTTGTTAGACGGTATCCGAACGTAATAATATCTAATTATTTTATTGAATTTTAATTTTTTTCAATAAATACATTTGCGAAACTAACAAATGTTAGTTAGTTTTGTATCAAAGATTGATTCAAATGGCTGACTTTCAAGAATTGATAATTTCCCATATTGAAAGAACTACCAAAGATTGTTCGGTACTTTCTTTTCAGGTTCCCAATGAGAAAAAGGAACATTTTAAGTTCAAGCAAGGGCAGTACCTCACCTTAGAATCGCTCATTGAAAATGAAAATGTAAGACGTTCCTATTCCCTTTGTTCTAGTCCTTTTGATGATGAATGGAAAGTTGCCGTTAAGCAAATTCACAATGGCGTTTTTTCCACCTTCGTCAATACGAAATTGAAATCTGGAGATACTTTAAAGGTGATGCCTCCCAAGGGGGATTTTTATGTACGCATTGACCCAACAGCTACTAAAAATTATATTGCTTTTGCTGCAGGTAGCGGTATTACTCCAATTCTATCCATTATAAAAACGCATTTAAAGGCAGAACCCAATAGTACCTTTAAATTGTTCTATGTCAACCGAACAGCAAAATCCATTATACTAAAAGAGGAAATAGAAGAATTGAAAAACCTGTTTTTCAATAGGTTTCAGGTGTTCTACTTCCTTACCAAAGAGCAGCGGGATATTCCATTTTTAAACGGTCGTTTCGACAAGGAGAAGCTGCAAATATTAACGAATTCTTTTATTCAAATAGAAAACACCGATGATTGTTTTATTTGCGGACCTCAAGACATGATTTTCTTGATTCGTGATGAACTACAAGCGGCTGGATTATCAAAAGATAAAATACACTATGAACTTTTCTTTTCAGGAAGTTCGGAAGAGAATCAACAGCGTATTTCTGAAATTTTAGAACAAAAGGTAGAAGGTACCGAAGTGACCATTATCGATGGTAGTAAAGAATTTCATTTTGTAATGACCGAAGACCACGATAATATACTAGACGGCGCATTGGCGGCAGGAGCAGATTTGCCTTTCGCATGTAAGGGCGGTGTTTGTAGTACTTGTAAATGTCGCGTGTTGGAAGGTTCTGTAGAAATGAAAATAAACTATGCTTTAGACGAGAGTGAAGTAGCTCAAAATCTGGTCTTGAGCTGTCAATCAGTACCCACTTCAGAAAAGGTAGTGGTTGATTTTGACGTTTAAACATAAATCGTATAGCTATGAGTAAAGAAAAAATCAAAAATTTAGAAGAGCAATTTGATGCACGAATTGCCCGCGATGAAAAAATAGAAGCAAAAGACTGGATGCCAGAAAAATATCGCAAAACGCATATTCGGCAAATGTCTCAACATGCACATTCTGAAATTGTAGGAATGCTGCCGGAAGGAAACTGGATAAGCAGGGCGCCAAGTTTAAGAAGAAAAGTAGCTTTATTGGCAAAAGTGCAAGATGAAGCGGGGCATGGTTTATACCTCTATAGCGCTTGCGAGACCTTAGGTATTTCTAGAAACGAATTATATGAGCAATTGCATTCTGGTAAGGCTAAATACTCCAGTATTTTCAATTACCCTACCCTTACATGGGCAGACATGGGTGCTATTGGCTGGTTGGTAGATGGTGCTGCAATTATCAACCAGGTGCCATTGTGTAACACTTCTTATGGTCCTTATGCCAGAGCTATGGTCCGTGTTTGTAAAGAAGAGAGTTTTCATCAACGCCAAGGCTATGAAATCATGATAAAATTGGCGAATGGCAGTCAGGAACAAAAAGAATTGGCGCAAGATGCTTTAAATCGCTGGTGGTGGCCATCGCTAATGATGTTGGGACCTACGGATGGGGAATCAGTTCATACAGCGCAATCCATGAAATGGAAATTAAAGCGAAAGACCAATGATGAATTACGTCAACAATTTATAGACCAAACGGTGCCACAGGCAGATTTAATAGGCTTGACTATTCCTGATGCGGATTTAAAATGGAACGAGGAGCGTAAGAGTTATGACTTTGGAGAAATAAACTGGGACGAGTTTTGGCAAGTGGTCAAAGGACACGGACCATGTAATAAGGAACGCATGAATGCTCGTGTAAGTGCTTGGGAAAATGGTGGATGGGTTCGGGATGCCGCTATGGCGCATGCGGAAAAAAAAGAAAATAGAAAACTGGATAAAGCTGTTTAATATGGATAAGAATTGGCCCCTTTGGGAAGTCTTCATTAGAAGTAAAAACGGATTAGAGCATCGTCATGTGGGAAGTCTACATGCCTCAGATTCTGAAATGGCTTTAGATAATGCACGTGATGTCTATACTAGGCGTAATGAAGGTATTAGTATTTGGGTAACAGAGTCTAAGCATATTACTGCTTCTAACCCTGAGCATAGTGGGGAGCTTTTTGAACCTGCAAAAGACAAGATTTACCGTCACCCTACTTTTTATGAGCTGCCAGACGAAGTAAAACACATGTAATGAAAGAAAACTTATATAAGTATATTTTAGCCATTGCCGATAACTGTCTTATTCTAGGGCAACGTTTGGGCGAACTCTGTGGCCATGGTCCCAGTTTAGAAACTGATATAGCTTGTACCAATATTTCTCTTGATTTGTTGGGGCAAGTTCGCAGCTACTATCAATATGCCGCTAAAATCGCTGGTGATGGCAGAAAGGAAGATGATATTGCCATGCTACGAAAAGAACGTGAGTACGTAAATGTTCTATTGGTAGAGCAGCCCAATACAGATTTCGCACATACCATATGCAGGCAATTTCTATTTGATGTGTACCACCTTCTATTTTTAGACCAATTGCAGAACAGCACCGATATGACCTTATCGGCTATTGCAAAAAAATCGATTAAAGAAGTAAGCTACCACGAACGTTTTTCTTCCGATTGGGTAAAAAGACTAGGTGACGGTACTACAGAAAGCAAAGAAAAAACGCAAAACGCAATAGATTTTTTATGGACCTATACCGACGAGTTTTTTCATCAAACGGAAGCTGACAAGGCTATGCTTGAAGAAGGCGTTGGTGTTGATGTCACTCAATTAAAAGATAGCTACTATCAAAAGGTTACTGAAATACTAGATGCGGCAACGCTCTTCGTTCCAGAATCAAAGTGGTTTCAAAAAGGTGGTAAAGAGGGCATCCATACAGAACACATGGGATACATATTGAGTGATTTACAGTATATGCAGCGCACATACCCTAATATGGAATGGTAATAGAAATGCAACATATAGACAAACAATTAATTCCAATTTTAGAAAAGGTATCCGACCCAGAGATTCCGGTACTTTCTATTATGGATATGGGAGTTGTTCGTTCTGCGGTCATTTCTGATACTGACACAGTACATGTTGTAATTACACCAACCTATAGTGGTTGTCCTGCTATGGATGTGATTGGAGATGATATTACAGCCGCACTTAAAATTGCAGGGTATACTGCTACAATAGAATTAGTGTTGTCACCTGCATGGACAACAGATTGGATTACCCCAAGAGGACGTAAAGCGCTTGAAGACTATGGCATTGCAGCACCATTAGATGCACATGCCGATAAAGAAGCATTATTAGAGAATAAAAGAATTGTAAAATGCACCAATTGCGGTTCTACGGAAACCCAATTGGTAAGTCAATTCGGTTCTACGGCTTGTAAGGCATTGTTTAAATGCGAAAACTGTCAAGAACCTTTTGATTATTTCAAATGTCTAAAATGATTATGGCGACTATTCAAAAAGATATAGAGAACAACATTGCTTTTTTAAGACTGAATCGACCTGATGTCTATAATAGTTTTAATAGGGAAATGGCGCTTCAATTGCAAAAAGAGCTGGACTTCTGTGCAAGTAGTGATTTGGTCAGAGCGGTGGTTATTTCTGGAAACGGAAAAGCGTTTTGTGCTGGTCAAGACCTGAAAGAGGTGACCGATAAAGAATTAAACCCAGGGTTTCGTACGATTCTAGAAGAGCACTACGCTCCGATAATAGAAAAAATCAGGAACCTTAAAAAACCCGTGATTGCTGCCGTAGATGGAGTAGCTGCAGGGGCAGGCGCGAATATAGCATTAGCCTGTGATGTTGTAGTTGCTAGTGAAAGAACAAGCTTTATACAAGCGTTCAGCGGCATTGGCTTAGTGCCTGATAGTGGCGGCACCTTCTTTTTGCCAAGACTTATTGGTTTTCAAAAAGCATCGGCCTTGGCCATGTTGGGTGACAAAATCAAGGCAAAAGAAGCGGAACGTATGGGAATGATTTATAAAGTTTTTACTGTTGAAGCTTTTGATGAAGAAGTACAAAAAATAGCTGAGAAAATGGCACAAATGCCAACGATGGCACTAGGGCTAATTAAGCAAGCATTAAACAGTTCGATGACAAATTCGCTCGAAGACCAATTGAAACTAGAAACAGAGCTGCAATTGAAGGCATCAGAAAGTAATGATTACGAGGAGGGCGTGACGGCATTTCTTCAAAAAAGAAAACCAGAATTCAAAGGTAACTAGTATGAATGTAGGCGTTATAGGTTCAGGAACAATGGGCAGCGGTATTGCACAAGTAGCGGCAACTTCAGGTTGCACCGTAAATTTGTATGACACCAATCAAGCGGCATTGGATAAAGCTAAAGCAGTTCTCGAAAAAATACTACTACGTTTAATTGAGAAAGGGCGAATAGATACCGCGGAGAAAAATAGAATTCAAAACAAAATCTCCTATGTGAATCAGTTAAAAGATTTAGCAGATTCAGACCTTACTATAGAGGCGATTATTGAAAATCTTGATATCAAGAAAAAAGTATTTATAGAATTAGAGGGTTACGTTTCCGATGATTGTATTATCGCTTCCAATACATCGAGCCTTTCTATTGCTTCTATAGCAGCTTCATTGAAAAAGCCAGACCGTTGTATTGGAATTCACTTTTTCAATCCTGCGCCATTAATGAAATTGGTAGAGGTGATTCCTGCTATTCAAACTTCAAAAGAGGTAGTGCAAAAATCCGTAGCGATTATTTCCGATTGGAAAAAAGTGGTAGCCGTAGCCAAAGACACTCCAGGTTTTATAGTAAACAAAGTGGCACGACCATTTTACAGTGAATCTCTTAGAATATATGATGAAGGTATTGCATCTTTCGAAACCATAGATTATAGTTTAAAAACTTTGGGAGGCTTCCGTATGGGACCATTTGAGCTAATGGATTTTATAGGAAACGATGTCAATTATGCGGTAACCGAATCCGTTTTTGCCTCTTTTTATTATGATGATCGATACAAACCTTCCTTTACACAAAAAAGACTTTCAGAAGCAGGATACCTAGGTAGAAAATCGGGTAGAGGATATTACGATTATACGAGCATCTCTGATTTAGAAAAGCATCAGGATAAATATAAAAGCAGCGATGTATTTTTGAAGCAACAAATATTGGAGCGTGTTCTGGCAATGCTTATCAATGAAGCGGCAGATACCTTATTTATGGGAATTGCTACTGCAGAGGATATTGATAATGCAATGACCAAAGGCGTAAACTACCCTAAAGGATTGTTAGCATGGGCCGATGAAAAAGGAACGGATTGGTGTGTAACAATGATGGATAAGTTATATGATGAATATCATGAAGATAGATATCGATGTAGCCCATTATTGCGAAGTATGAGCAAGGAAAATAAAACATTTTTTTAATGGAAGGAAAAGATATTCCCTTTAGAATGCTAGATGCGGATCCATTCAGTAATTGGTTGGGTATAGCGATACTGGAATCTAGGGTAGGTTATTGCAGGGTAGGTATGACCATCCGCAGAGAAATGTTGAACAGCATGGGAAAAGCTCACGGTGGCATAACATTCTCTTTGGCGGATACTGCTTTTGGGTTTACCAGCAATACCCACGGTAAATATGCGGTCTCTATTGAAACATCTATCAATCATATTGAAGCATTAGAGGAAGGCGATTTTATTACTGCGGAATGTAGTTTAGAAAAAGTAAAGAATAAAGTAGGGTTTAATATCATCGCAGTAAAAAAAGGTGATGATTTGGTAGCACTATTCAAAGGTGTCGTATACAGAACACAAAAAGATTGGGAATAAAATGAAAGAAGCATATATTATAGATGGCGTTAGAACACCCATCGGAAGTTATCAAGGTACATTATCGTCTGTAAGAACAGATGATTTAGGGGCTTTGGTGATTAAGGAAATCGTATCAAGAAATCCAGCTATCCCAAAAGAAGCCTATGACGATGTTATCATGGGTTGCGCAAACCAAGCAGGAGAAGATAACCGTAATGTAGCGCGAATGTCTTCCTTATTAGCAGGATTGCCTTTTAGTGTTCCTGGTGAAACGGTAAATCGTTTATGTAGTTCTGGCCTATCCGCAATCATTCATGCAAATAGAGCTATCAAAGCAGGGGACGGTGATGTATTTATTGCTGGTGGTGTGGAGAATATGACACGTGGGCCATATGTCATTTCAAAACCCTCAACAGGTTTTGGTGGTGATTCTAGAATGTATGATTCTACATTCGGATGGCGATTTATCAATCCGCAAATGCAAAGAATGTACGGTACGGACGGCATGGGAAATACAGCTGAAAACCTAGTGGATAAATACAATATTTCAAGGGAAGACCAAGACACCTTTGCCTATGGTAGCCAGATGAAGGCAACCAAAGCACAGGAAAATGGTCGTTTGGCAAAAGAGATTATTACCGTTGAAATTCCACAACGTAAAAAAGACCCTATTCAATTTTCAAAAGACGAGTTTGTAAAGCCAACAACAACTCCTGAGATTTTGGCAAAACTAAGACCAGCATTTAAAAAAGAAGGCGGTAGTGTAACCGCTGGAAATTCCTCTGGATTAAATGATGGTGCTGCGGCAACTATAATCGCTTCTGAAGATGCGGTTAGAAAATATAATCTTAAGCCAATCGCTAGAATTGTAAGTTCTGCGGTGGTTGGTGTAGAACCTAGAATAATGGGTATTGGACCCGTAGAAGCATCAAATAAAGCTTTGAAAAAAGCGGGCTTGACCATGGCAGATATGGATGTTATCGAATTGAACGAGGCTTTTGCATCGCAGGCACTTGCCTGTATAAGAGCTTGGGGGTTAGCTGATGATGATGCCAGAATAAACCCAAATGGAGGTTCTATTGCCATCGGACATCCACTTGGGGTGACAGGTACAAGAATTGCCTATTCCGCAGCTTTAGAACTGCACGAACAAAACAAGAGGTACGCTTTGATTACCATGTGTATTGGTGTGGGGCAGGGGTATGCCGCAATTATTGAAAGAGTCTAAGTAAAGGAAAAGAGGTATGAAAAAGTCACAAAATTTTGTATTAGATAATTGGGTTGAAGGTAAAGGTGAAGGAATACCCATGTTCGATGCGGTAACAGGCGAAGTAGTTTCCCTTTCCGATACAGAAGGGTTGAACTTTGAAGAAATTTTGCATCACGGTAGAACGGTTGGTGGTGAAGTATTACGCAAGATGACCTTTCAAGAACGGGGTAATATGCTTAAATCCTTAGCACTACATCTCACTAAGAAGAAAGAAGCCTTTTACGAACTAAGTTATAGAACAGGAGCGACTAGAATTGATAGTTGGATAGACATTGAAGGTGGTTTTGGTAACCTATTTGCCAATGCATCCCTTCGTAAATTGTTTCCCAATCAATCGTATCATGTAGAAGGTGAACCTATAGACTTATCTAAAGGAGGCCGTTTTATGGGACATCATATTATGGTGCCTAAAAGAGGGGTAGCCATTCATATTAATGCCTTTAACTTTCCTATTTGGGGCATGTTAGAAAAATGCGCTTGTAATTGGATGGCAGGAGTGCCTGCAGTAGTAAAACCAGCAACCAACACCTCATATTTAACCGAAGCCGTAGTTAAAGAAATTATAGCTTCGGGTATCTTACCCAAAGGAGCCTTGCAATTAATTACGGGTTCTGCTAGAACTATATTAGAAACTGTAGATTCTCAAGATGTAGTCACATTTACAGGCTCTGCAAGTACAGGTAGATTGTTAAAGTCCAATCCTAGAATTATAAATGAATCGGTTCCTTTTACTATGGAAGCAGATTCTTTAAACTCCTGTATTTTAGGAGAAGATGCGATTCCTGGCACACCAGAATTTTCTTTGTTTATAAAAGAAGTGAGAAAAGAGATGACCGTGAAGTGCGGACAAAAATGTACTGCAATACGGAGGGTAATTGTTCCTGAAAAATTGGTAGAAGATGTACAAATAGCCTTAGGTAAAGAACTAGCTAAAATCACCATTGGTGACCCACGACTTAAAGAAGTAAGAATGGGAGCTTTGGTAAGTAAAGATCAAGTAATCGAGGTAAAAGAGCGTGTTGCTGAACTAGCGAAAACTGCTGAAATCATATATGGCGATTTTGAAAAAAATGAAATCATTGGTGGCAACTACAAAGACGGCGCATTTTTAAGTCCGATAGTCTTAAGAGAAGATAATCCTTTTGAAAATTTAAGGGTACACGATACTGAAGCTTTTGGTCCTGTTAGTACAATTATGCCTTACAAAAATTTAGAAGAGGCAATTACCCTAGCGCAAATGGGTAAAGGTTCTTTGGTTTCTTCAATAGTAACTAATGATGATAAAATAGCTAAGGAATATACCATTAACGCTGCGGCATATCATGGTAGAATTCTCATCTTAAATAGAGATAGTGCTAAAGAAAGTACAGGCCATGGCTCGCCATTACCAACCTTAGTACATGGTGGTCCTGGTCGTGCCGGTGGCGGTGAAGAAATGGGCGGTTTACGTGGCATAAAGCATTATTTGCAACGTACGGCAATTCAAGGCTCTCCCACTACCCTAACCGAAGTAACAGGTATTTACCAACCAAATGCTAAATACAAAGAGGCGGCTCAACATCCATTTAAATACCATTGGGAAGATATTCAACCGGGCATGTCTTTAAAGACCCATAAGCGGACTTTTACAGATACAGATATCATCAATTTTGCCAATGTTACTTGGGACCATTTTTATGCCCATACCGACATTACGTCTTTAGAGGGCAGCATTTTTGAGAAAAGAACGGCGCACGGCTATTTCATTATTTCCGCTGCCGCGGGATTATTTGTTTACCCGAATAAGGGCCCAGTTTCTGCCAATTACGGATTAGAAGAGTGCAGGTTCCTTCGTCCATTATACCACAATGATACCGTTTATGTTCGCTTGACATGTAAGCAAAAAGTAGATAGAGATGTAGCGAGTGCAGAGCATCCTAGTGGTATCGTAAAATGGTTTGTTGAAGTTTTTGATGCCGAAGATGAATTGGTGGCTATTGCTACTATTTTGACCATGGTGCAAAAGAAGCAGGAAACTTTAGTCGAAATGACTGAAGATAAGATTACAGAATCTTTAGCGAAGTTGACAGAAGCTTCAAAACCAAAATGGGGCATCATGACGCCGCAACATATGATTGAGCATCTAGATTTCACCTACAAAATAGCTGCTGGAGAAGTACAGGATTTTGATATTGCAACTCCAGAAAAGATATTAGAAAAAGTACACAATAGTCTCTATGATTATGAGCCATTTCCAAAAAATAGTCAGTTTCCGCTATTGGAAAAAGACACGCTTGCTCCTTTACAATATCCCGATTTGCAGACAGCTATTGAAAGTCTTATTAAGAATCGAAATGGCTATTTATCTTATTTCAAGGAGAACCCAGAAACAAAGTTGAAAAATTTGATTTTTGGGGAACTGAACAAATATGAATGGTATTTACTGGAACGAAAGCACTTGAACCATCACTTTGAACAATTCGGATTGATTTAGAATAATAGCAATGGAAAATAAACCCTACGTAAACATAGAGGTAGCCAATAGTATGGGTATGATAACTTTTTATCATCCTTCACATAATTCGCTTCCGGGAGATATTTTGGCAAAGCTTGCGCAAACCATTACCGAAGCGGGGAAAAACGATGCCATAAAAGTCATTGTTTTAAAAAGTGCTGGTGACAGAGTGTTTTGTGCCGGAGCAAATTTTAAAGAGTTACTGGCAATTAATAGTATTGAAGAGGGGCGACAGTTCTTTTCTGGTTTTGCTAAAGTCATCAATTCTTGCAGAAAATGCCCAAAACTTATAATAGGTCGTATTCAAGGCAAGGCAGTCGGAGGAGGCGTTGGATTGGCAGCAGCGGTTGATTATTGCCTAGCTACTAAGTATGCTTCTGTAAAATTAAGTGAACTAAACATAGGTATCGGTCCCTTCGTTGTAGGCCCTGCTGTAGAAAGAAAAATCGGTGTCTCAGCAATGTCGCAATTAGCTATTAACGCAGATACCTTTCAAACTGCTGAATGGGTAAGAGAAAAAGGGCTATACACCGAGATTTTTGATACAACTGAAGAATTGGACAATGCTGTTGTTGAGTTAAGCTTGAAACTTGCAAAATATAACCCTAAGGCCATGCAACTCTTAAAAACCACTTTTTGGAAAGGAACAGAAGATTGGGATAAACTTTTAGCAGTACGTGCAGAAATAAGCGGGGAATTAGTGCTTTCTGATTTTACAAAAGAGAAATTGAAATGATTTACAGTTTCCAAGGATATATTCCTGTCGTACACCAATCTAGTTTCGTTCACCCTCTAGCAGCCGTTACCGGTAATGTAATCATTGGTAAAAACTGTTATATAGGGCCAGGTGCAGCTATTCGCGGTGATTGGGGACAAATTATTTTGGAAGACGGTGTGAACGTTCAAGAGAATTGCACGGTGCATATGTTTCCGGGTAAATCTATAGTTTTAAAAGAAAGTGCACATGTCGGCCATGGGGCGATTATCCACGGGGCGAATCTGGGAAAGAATTGTCTTATCGGTATGAATTCCGTTATTATGGACGATGTGGTAATTGGAGACGAATCCATAATTGGGGCAATGGCATTTGTGCCTGCTGAAACAAGTATTCCTGTTAGAAGTTTGGTTGTTGGAAATCCCGCAAAAGTGGTGAAGCAAGTTAGTGATGAGATGATAGCTTGGAAAACAAAAGGCACCAAACTGTATCAAGAACTGCCCAAAGAATGTCATGAAAGTCTAAAGGAGGTTGCTCCATTACGTGAAGTTCCAAAAGACCTTCCTAAACAAGATGATGCATATCGAACACTTCGAGAAAGTTTTAAAAAGAAGTGATTTGAAGACAATAGAGTCACTACCAACTCAAAAAAATGCCCTGTGGAGTTTAGCTCTTTACCAACATCAAAAATAAATCATCCCAATAAAATACAAATGACCAATTCTTTGAAAGACGTCGGAATTACCCATAGTAATATCAATACTCAAACTTCTCCAGAAGTGCTACAATCAATTAGCATTAAGAAAAATATGGGCCAGGAAAATTCGGATGGTGTATTATGTATCAATACAGGTGAGTTTACCGGGCGTTCTCCAAATGACCGTTTTATTGTAAAAGATGATATTACTAGAGACAAAATTTGGTGGGGGGCTATTAACATCCCTTTTAAACCAGAAAAATTTGATGCTCTATATGATAAGGTAATTTCATATTTGAATCAAGAGGAACTTTATGTTCGTAGTTGTTATGCATGTGCGCATAGCAATTACCAAATGAGTATTCGGGTTGTAAACGAATATCCTTGGTCCAATATGTTCGCTTACAATATGTTTATACGACCAACGGAGGAAGAATTAAAAACCTTTGAGCCAGAATGGACGGTGATAAATGCACCAGGTTTTATGGCAGATCCAAAAACAGATGGAACACGCCAACATAATTTTGCTATTTTAAATTTTACAAAAAAAATAGCTTTGATTGGTGGAACTGGCTATACAGGTGAAATTAAAAAAGGTATTTTTTCTGCGTTAAACTTCATACTTCCGACGGAGAAAAATACCTTGCCAATGCATTGTTCTGCTAACATAGGTGAAAAAGGAGATACCGCAATTTTCTTTGGATTATCCGGCACAGGAAAAACAACCTTGTCAACAGATGCCAAACGAAAACTTATTGGTGACGATGAGCATGGGTGGAGTATGGATAATGAGATTTTTAATTTCGAAGGCGGTTGCTATGCAAAAGTGATTAATCTATCTAAAGAAAGTGAGCCTGAAATTTACGGTGCCATTAAAAAGGGCGCTATTTTAGAGAACGTAGTATTGGATGATAAGGGTATTGTAAACTACACAGACACATCCATTACCCAGAATACAAGAGTAAGTTATCCTATTCATCATATCGATAATATTCAATCGCCTTCAATAGGGGGAAATCCAAAGAATATTTTCTTTTTGACTGCTGATGCTTTTGGGGTGTTACCTCCAATTTCGAAGTTAACACCAAACCAAGCTGCTTATCACTTTATCTCAGGTTATACCGCCAAGGTCGCTGGTACCGAAGCGGGAGTTGTTGAGCCTATGCCTTCTTTTTCTGCATGTTTCGGCGCACCGTTCATGCCATTGCATCCAGCTAAATATGCCGAAATGTTAAGTAAAAAAATGAAAAAGGCGGGTGTAAATGTGTGGTTGGTGAATACGGGTTGGACAGGCGGTCCTTACGGAATAGGTACTCGAATGAAATTAAAGTATACCCGCGCTATGATAGATGCAGTTCTCAATGGTGAGCTAGGAGCTTACAATTACGATAATTATCATATTCATTCAGTTTTCGGAGTTGCGCAGCCACGTGAATGCCCAGGTGTCCCAACAGACGTTTTAAGTCCGAGAACCACCTGGAACGATGATAAGGCCTATTACGAAGCAGCTTTCAAACTAGCGAATGCTTTTCGAGAGAATTTTAAAAAGTTCGAAGCGTACGCAAGTGAAGAAATTCATCGTGGTGGACCACAGCGCTTCGCGTTCTAAGATTAGGTCATAATTCATCTTTTGAATTCTAGCAGCTACCATCCGATTAAAGCGACCAGATTACATTGCTTTTTTTGTATGAAGACGGTGACATTCCCTCTATTTTTTTAAACGAATTACAAAAATGCTCATACGTATTAAAACCACTCTGAAAAGCGACACTTCGCAAATCTTCTGATTTGTCGATAAGCTTTTTCGATAATTCGATTCGTTCTTTCATTATATAGCTCACAGGCGTAATACCAATACTAGTTTTGAACCTAGTAAAAAGATTCGTTTTTCCTACCCCTGAAATAGCGACCAAATCATCGATAGTTATTTTATTGTTCAGATTGGTCTTGATGTAGTGTACTGTAGAAGCTACTTTTTTGTCTTTAATTCTGTTCTTGAAATTTTCCTTTAAGAGCTTACCCGCCTCGGTTTGAAAAAGTCTTGATAGCAACTCTTTGAGCATAAGGGTATGTATTATATTATTTTGATCTGAAGTACTTGACTGAACCGATTTAAATAATCGCTGAAAGCACTCGATATTAGCCCCGTCATTAAGGCAAATGTGGTTGTAAGTATTTGATATTGAACTATTTTTAGTTCGAAAAAAACCGTTAGGTTCGAGCAATAACTCTTCGTAAAAAGATTCCAAGAATTCGGGGGCCATATCAAGAACCAAACATTTGGTCGGATTGGATAAGCTCGCATTGGCAATAGTTACTTCCTGCTCAACTCCTTTTTCGGGAATAAAAATCATACCTGGATAGAATTCGATGTGTACATTTTCAGATTTCACTGTTTTATGTCCAACCATCATCAATGTTATTACATAACGGTTGAAGTAAAACTTTACATTCTTACATGGCGTATTGGTTTCATACACCGAGAGTTTATTACCAGAAACGAATTCATAATGCGTTCCCCTTTCGATAAATCTAGTCTCAGAACCTTTCATGTCATTGAATTATTATTCTATTAAAATGAATTATAATTATATTTTTTCGAATATATAAAATAATTTAACACTATTTGAACTATTAATTAATAATTGTGTTTTATAGTTCATTATTGACTAATGATTGTTCATTAATATTGAGAACTATTCTAAAAAGACATATTTATGAAAACGTATAAAGTTAGTATTAATGGAGAGCTAAAAGCAAGCACGAACACCTTTGAAGTAAAGAATCCAGCAACAGATGAAGTGATTGGTTATGCACCGATTTCGAATGAAGGAGAAGTAAAAGAAGCAATCGCTGCTGCCAAAGCTGCACAAAAAGACTGGGCTGCGCAATCGGATGAATATAGAAAAGGCAAGCTTATGGAAGCTGCCAAGGTTTTAGAAGATAACACCGAATACTTAGCACAATGGATAACCAAAGAACAAGGTAAGGCCATGGCCGGTCCAGGTTCTATGTTTGAAATGCAAGCCTGTGTGGGTTGGACACAAGTACCAGCATCATTGGATTTACCGGTTGAAGTAGTCTTTGAAGACGAAGCTAGAAGGGATGAGCTACATAGAAAACCAGTAGGCGTTGTAGGTGCCATTGCACCTTGGAACTGGCCTTTAATGATTGCCATTTGGCAAATTATGCCATCACTTCGTGCAGGGAATACCGTGGTAATCAAACCTTCGGAGTATACCACTATTGGTACTTTAGAAATGGTTCGTTTGCTAAATACGGTCCTTCCAGCAGGGGTATTAAATTCTATATCTGGTGGCGGTAAAGTAGGGGCCATGTTAGTTGAAAGTAAAGACGTAGATAAAATAATGTTTACAGGCTCTACCAGTACAGCACGAAAAATCATTGAGGCATCAGGAAATAACATGGCCAGATTGACTCTGGAATGTGGAGGTAACGACCCAGCTATTATTTTGCCAGGAACAGATATGACTTCTAAAGCTGGAGATTTATTCTGGGGAGCTTTCATAAATCAGGGACAAACTTGTGCATGCGCTAAAAGACTTTACGTACATGAAAATGACTATGAAAACGTAATCAATATACTTAATGATGTCAGTGGGCAAATGGCTATGGGTAATGGTATGGATGAAGGTGTGTTGTTAGGACCTATTCAGAATAAAATGCAATTTGACAAAGTAGTTGATTTGGTGGAAGATGCCAAGGCAAATGGAGCACGTGTTATTCGTGGCGGAAAAGCCACAGGTGGCGCAGGCTATTTTTATCCTATTACACTAATAGCTGATGTAGATAATGGTTCTCGTATTGTTGATGAAGAACAATTTGGACCAGTGTTACCAATTATTAAATATAAAACTGTTGAGGAAGCTATACAAAAAGCTAACGATACTCGAACTGGTTTGGGTGCCTCTGTATGGAGCGATAATATAGACGAAGCCACCAAAGTAGCCCAACAAATAGAATCTGGTACGGTATGGATCAACCAACATGGTGCAATACACCCAATGGTTCCATTTGGAGGAGTTAAAGATTCTGGTTACGGAGTTGAGTTTGGTATTGAGGGTTTAAAATCGGTAACACAACCAAGGGTTATCAGCATTAAAAAATAATACAATCAATCTAACAGAAATATCTTTTAAATGTATAATCCAAAATTAGAGACCTTACCTCTAGAAGAATTACGAAAATTACAGAATCAGCGGCTGGCTGTGATGCTCAAGAGAATTTACGATAAAGTCCCTTTTTATAAGAATAAGTTCGATGCTATAGGGTTGAAACCAGAAGACATAAAAGGAGTTGAAGATTTACATAAACTACCTTTTACCAAAAAGAGTGATTTACGTGATCACTATCCTTTCGGTCTTTTTACCTGTAAAGAAGACCAATTAAGAAGAATACATTGCTCTAGTGGTACAACAGGAAAACCTATTGTAGTGGGATATACTAAAAACGACTTGGATGTTTTTGATGAAGTGGTGGCGCGATCTTTGGCTTGTGCTGGTGCTAAACCAGGAATGAAATTGCACAATGCGTATGGGTACGGTCTTTTTACTGGAGGTTTGGGTATGCACTCTGGTGCAACCAAATTTGGTATGTCTGTTATTCCTATTTCAGGAGGAATGACAGACAGGCAATTAGACCTTCTAGAAGATTTCAAATCTGAGGTCATTTGCTGTACACCGTCATATGCACAAACAATTGCCAATGAATGTGTAAAAAGAGGTATTGATGTTGCCTCAAGGTTTAACCTTAAATATGCTATTCTTGGTGCAGAACCTTGGACAGAAGCTATCCGTCAGGAAATAGAGCAAAAGCTACACTTAAAAGCAACTAACATCTATGGTTTAAGTGAAATTATAGGGCCCGGAGTTTCTCAAGAAGATTTTGAAGAACAGGGTACAGGAAGTTATATCTGGGAAGATCATTTTTTTCCAGAAATTGTAGATAAAGACACGGGCAAACCACTGCCTTATGGTGAGGAAGGTGTTTTAGTATTCACAACCCTTACTAAGGAAGCTTTCCCTGTTTTGCGTTATTGGACCAACGATATTTGCAGTCTCACGTATGACCATAGCCACAAAAGAACCCACATAAAAATGGGGGCTTTAAAAGGAAGGTCAGACGATATGTTGATTATTAGAGGTGTTAACCTATTCCACACTCAAGTAGAGAGTATCATAGAAAATATACCGCAACTCACACCAAATTATCAACTTATCGTAACCAAGCAGAATGCAATGGATTGCGTTGAAGTTAAAGTGGAAACTTCAAATTCCAATGACATTAATAACGTTGATTTATCAAAAGGTTTTATCAAAAAAATCAAAGATAATATAGGAATTTCAATGAAAGTCACCTTGGTAGCACCAGGTGGTGTTCCAAGAAGTGAAGGAGGAAAGCTCAAAAGAATTTTAGATTTAAGAACTAAATAATCACTAACAACTAAATCAATAATTATGAAGAACTTTTTAGTAACGGCCCTGATTTTCGTTTTCAGTATGGGAATGGTATCAGCGCAAAAAACGGTTGATGGCACCGTAAAAGACAATTTAGGAGAACCGCTACCGGGAGTTAGTGTGTTGATAAAGAACACAACAACAGGTACTACTACAGACTTTGATGGAAATTATGCCATTGAAGTAACTGAGGGCAATGTTCTTAAATTTTCTTATATAGGATATACAAGTAAGTCTATTACAGTAGGCGCTAATAACACCTACAATATATCTTTAGCAGAAAATGCACAGGCGCTTAATGAAATTGTATTAACCTCAAGGAAAAAGGCCGAGTACGCTAAAGACATTCCTATTAGTATTACTGCTATAGGTGGTGTTGAGCTGCAAAAAAGCGGTTCTTTTGAATTCACAGACTACGCGTCTAAAGTACCCAACCTCTCTTTTGGTAAAGGTGGGGGTGGTGGTGATCTTGCTGATGGCAGAACATCAAACTCCATTACCATTAGGGGTATCACGGGTAATGCAACAACAGCTTTTTATTTAGATGAGATTCCGTTACCAGAAACTATTGACCCTAAATTAGTAGACATCAAACAAGTTGAAGTTTTACGTGGTCCTCAAGGAACTTTATATGGCTCAAGTGCCATGGGAGGTGCATTGAAGGTACTAACAAACGAACCGAATACTAAGGGTTTTTATGCTAATGTAGGTACCGAACTGAGCACAGTAAAAGAAGGTGGAGTGAATTATGGTGGAGACGTTGTATTTAATGTACCTCTAAAAGAAAATAAAGCAGCTTTAAGATTGGTAGGGTTTTACAATTTAAAGAGCGGTATATTCGATAAGACACCTAATAACTATACTCCTTTGAATGGTAATCATCCAGTACTAACTGACGTAAAGGAAGATGTTGATGAGGAAAGAAGTTATGGTTTTCATGCGAGTTTAAAGTTTACTCCGAATGAAAAATGGACTATTCTTCCAAAATTAATCTATCAGAAAACAGAAGCTGACGGTTATAACCTTGCCGATATTCAGCCAGGGAATTTTACTGCTATTAGGTCTGCCGATATCGATGAGGATTTTGAGGATTCCTTTACCTCTACATCGCTTACCATTAAGCACGACACAGGAAAAGGTGAGTTTGTTTCAGCAACATCTTATTTTGATAGATTTTTTAGTGAGACCGAAGATATTACAGAATTTTTCAACTTTGCTTTCGAGATTGATGGAGATGACCTGTCTTATCCTGTAGCCATAAAAAGAGATGGTGACTACAATAAGTTTATTCAGGAATTACGTTATATTTCTGATACGGAGTCTAAAGTTAATTTTGCTGCTGGTGTGTTTTACGCGAATGAGACCCTTGATGAGATAAGTATAAGCGAATCTCCTGGCTTAGGTCAGTTTATTGAAGCCGCCGAGGAGGGTGATACATCGTTAGATGATATTTATCGTACTGAAAATAAATCTACTATAACCGAAATTGCCATATTCTCTGAATTGTACATAGACTTAACAGATAAATTAATAGGTACGTTAGGCGTGCGTTATTTTGATGCAAAAAGTGAGAGAGAGCGAACCGCATTTCCTTCCTTGGTATCAAATTATGAGCTTTTAGATGGTGAATTGCCAGACATAAATAACGATGGTTTTAATCCAAAATTTGGGTTGAGCTATAAAATCGATGATAATAACTTAATTTATACCACAGTATCAAAAGGGTTTAGAATTGGCGGTGTGAATGCTAATTTGCCCTCATTTAGTGTTGATGAGGCTATTGAACTTTTTGGTACAACCGAAGTTCCGCAAACCTATAAGTCAGATAACTTATGGAGTTATGAACTAGGGGGTAAATTAGCCTCAAAGAACAGAAAGTTCGTATTGAATACCGCAGTATTCTATAACAACTGGAACGACTTGCAGCTTAGAAGTCTATTACCAGCATCAGGATACAGTTTCCTTACCAATGTAGGTGCTGCTAGAAGTGCAGGCTTTGAGTTCGATGCAACTGTATATCCGACAAAAGGACTTTCATTGGGTGCCAGTTTTGGTTATATAGATTCTAAAATAACAGATTTGGGTGAAAATGAAATTTTTAGTCAAGCTGAAGAAGGAGCCGAAATTTTACTAGTACCCTCTGTAACAGCAGCTGGTAATGCTGAATACTCTTGGGATGCATTTGGAGGCAATATGTTTATAAGAGCTGATATTCAACATTCAGGCGAGCGTTTTAGTAGTTTTGATAGAACGCCTGAACGTACCTTGGGTGCATACACAATCGTCAATTCCAGACTAGGTTTGCAATTAAACAAAGCAGATATATCACTGTTTGTCAATAACTTAACCAATGAAAATGCTAACTTTGGCGATGTTATTTCCTTAGGTGCTGAAGTACCTGGTCGAGTTCGTTATGCACAGAGTAGACCAATCACAATTGGCACCTCTTTTAGGGTTAAATTTTGATAGTTAATTATTACTAACCATTAAGTTTAAGTGTCAATCACATCCGTCAATTTTGATGGATGTGATTTTCTAAATAATACATAGCATGAAAAAAACAATCTTACCATTTCTATTTTTGTTCACTTTAATAGGGTGCGAACAAGAAAATAATGAAGCGATAAAAACTTCTACAGATACGACTACTACTGCAAAGATAGTGCAACACCCCCTTGATGCACTCACCGAAGCTGAAATCTTAGAAGTCAAGGAGATTTTAATGACTTCAAAGAAAATTTCAGAAACCACTCGATTTCCTGAAATAACTCTGTTAGAGCCTTCTAAAGAATCAGTTTATGCTTGGGGTCGTGGTAATGATATAACCAGAAAAGCTGCATTGATTATAAGAGATGATAAAAAAACATATGAAGCTATTGTTGATATTTCTAAAGAAGAGGTTCTGCAATGGGAAGAAATTAAAGATGTTCAACCTTCTTTAATGCTCGAAGAATGGATGCAAGCCGGAGAAATATGGAAGACTGACAAACGTGTAACAGACGCTTTAAAAGAGCGTGGTTATAAGATTGAAGATGTTGCTGGAGCACCTTTAACTACAGGTTTTTTTGGCACAGAAACTAGAGATCAAAGACTGTTAAAAGTTTGGTTGTTAGATATAAAGGACATTAAAAGGAATTTATTCGCAAAACCAATTAACGGCATCACTCCCGTAGTTGATATCAACAAAGGTGAAGTCATTGATGTACTTATCGATGATAATGTTGGTCGAAATGATACAACTTATGACTATGATGAAGCCTCGGTCAATGCGTATAAATTAAAACCCGTAACCTTAAATTCACCAGAAGGTGATAATTTTTCATTTACGGATGATGGAAAAATTACTTGGGATAAATGGAAATTTCATTTGAGAATGGATAAACGATTTGGGGCGGTAGTTTCTCTTGCAGAATTTGATGGGCAATCTGTAGCCTATCAAATATCCGCCAACGAGATGTTCGTCCCTTATCAAGATGCTTCGGAAGATTGGAAATATCGCTCTTACATGGATATAGGTGAATATGGCTTTGGCTTGTTGTCTTCCGCATTACAGGAAGGAACGGATGTGCCAGATAATGCCACATTACTGAATGCTGTTATCCCTATGGATGATGGTACACCCTTGCTGTATGAAAAGATTATAGGCATTTTTGAACGGAACACGGGTAGACCATTATGGAGGCATGCTGAATTTTTAAATGAGACTCATGAAAGTAGGGCGGAAATAGAATTAGTTGTGCGTACCATTCCTGTTGTAGGAAACTATGATTATGTGGTGGACTATGTTTTTAGCTCAAAGGGAATATTAAACATTGAGGTTGGTGCAACCGGTATGGATGCTGTTAAGGCAGCCAAAGCGAAAACAATGAGTGACCCGACTGCGATGTCCGAAACAAGAGTGGGTAATCTTGTAGCACCGAATCTAATCGGAGTGTACCATGACCATTTTTTATCCTTCAGAATTGATTTGGATGTTGATGGCATTCAAAATTCTTTTGCTACCGATGAAATTGTTCCTGTAAAATACCCTAATAACACTCGAAAAAGTGGTTGGGAAGTTGTAGAGCATCCAGAATTAAAAGAAGGAGCCATTACAGAAAACAAAGAAGGTCATGATGGTTTCTGGAAAGTGGTAAATAAAAATTCGAAAAACAGTCTGGGTCAACATAAAAGCTATCAGATTTTAGGGCATAGCTATCTTTCGGTTCTAGACGATGAAGACTATCCGCAGAAAAGGGCAGCTTGGTCTAAACAGCAATTATGGGTAACTCCCTATGATAAATCTGAACTATATCCGTCCGGTAAATACCCTAATCAAAGTGATGGTTCTGATGGTATTTTAAAGTGGATAGCGCAAGATAGGTCTATTGATAATACCGATATTGTTTGTTGGTACACCATGGGCTTTCATCATATTACCTTGCCTGAAGATTGGCCGGTCTTGCCTACTTTTTGGCACTCGGTAACGCTAAGGCCCGCTAAGAGTTTTGACCGTAATCCCGCCATAGAAATTGGAAAGTAAGTTTAAGTATATAATCTTTGTTAGTTTGGCTTTTGTTTGTACGAGTTGCTCTTTTTTTTCAACTCGTTCAGACAAGAGTATTGCCTTATTGGATGAACCAGAACTACCTATTTTGTCGCCAAAGGTGGCAGGGGTGTATTTGCCTATTGACTCCTTTCAATTTACCAATCAGTATGCTGATACTATTTCACAAGAAGATGTGAAAGGTAAAGTATACGTCGCTGAATTCTTTTTTTCGAGCTGCCCATCTATTTGTCCGGTAGTTTCCAAACAATTAAAACGTGTTTTCAAAACCTATGAGATTGAATCGAATTTTATGATTCTTTCGCATACCATAGACCCCGAACATGACACAATTTTAAAACTAAAGGATTACTATGAGAATACATTAGAAATTGAAAGTGTCTCAAACTGGCACTTGCTAACCGGAAACCGAGATGCAATTTATAACCTAGCGAATTTTAGCTATGGCGCGGTTGTTTATAATGACGACAATAAGCTTAAGAACAACATAATGCATAGTGGCGCATTATTACTGGTAGACCGTGAAGGTTTCGTGCGAGGTATGTATGATGGAAAGGATAAAGAATCGGTTGACAGATTGATAGCCGATATTCGAAAGTTACTTTAATTCGCTATGGGTAAATAAATAGAAATATTTAAAAATATAAAGCTTGTAATTTTGTTTTCATATTGGACTGTTATCTGGCTGCAACCTAATAACGGTCCAAAAAACAATCAATAGAGAAAACTAATAATTTTCATCCACTCCACTAAATACAATATCCAATAGGGTTTTTTCTAGTTCGTCAAGACTAACATTACTAGTGTCCGCATAAATTTCCGAGTTATAAATCCAACGAAGAGAAGAAAGAATAGCGTTCAGGGTAATTTCTATATTAGCGGTTTTGAGCTCACCTGCTTTCATACCTCCTAAAATTACCTCTTTTAGTTTTTTCCGATAATCCAATCGAATCTTTACAAATTTAGACAGCGATGGTTCCTCTAAATGCTTCCAGTCATGTGTAATTAGCGCCGTAATATGCTGATTTTCTGTAGCGACTCTAATATGCATTTTAATAATTTCCTTGAGTTTAAAACGATAAGAATCTTCTGTACTTGTAACCTCTTGAATACCCTTATAAAACTTGTTCGCAATAGATAGCAATAAGATGCTAAGTATTTCTTGTTTCGATTTAATATGATTGTACAGACTTGGTGCTTTAACACCCAATCTTCTGGCTATGTCGTTCATGGAAGTGGCACTATAGCCCATCTCATTAAAAAGAACAGCAGCTTCTTCTACAATGATTTGTTTCTTACTTTTTCTATTCAAAATGGTTTCCGCGTTAAGGGTGCAAATTTACAGAAAATATTAAGCTAATACCTAATATAAAAATGCTGCAATACACTTTTTTCTATACCTTGACCAAGTAAATACTTTATAATTATTCCCAATTAATAAGCTAGGGTATTCTGCTATCATACTGGTAACATCTAAATAATAAATTTTATCGGTAGAAAAGCTAATGGTCCAGTTATATGAACTTTTTTCGGGACTACATTTGTCCTGATATCTTTTAAGCAGACCTATATTTACCAAACTTAACTTTACTATTATCTAGACTTTGGTAAACTTGACGCACCCTTTTAACGGATTGAAAATAAGAGTTTACCCTCAGCACATTCCCTTCCATTTCGCAGAAAAAGCTCAATTATAGGAAAAGAGCTTCACTACAATAAGTCTTGAACACAATCCTCAATTTTGACTTTTCATTTCGTTTCTTCTTTCCGCTGCGCTGGAAAGAAACACTACACTCCCAAGTAAAAATTCAGTTTTACGTTCGTTAACCACTGTGCAAGCTTTCTACTTTCTTGCTCAAAGGTTTAAAATTTAGCTTGAGACGGACTGCATAACCATTCGCATGCTCATTTTTATAAGCCCTTACGCAATCGAAATTTTAGATACAGTTACAGAAAAGGTAACAGCGAAGGCTCTATGGGAAGTAATTGGAATAGCTCAAAACCAACCTATATATTAGCTAGTAATAAAGATCTTTCTGCCAGATAAATACAATCTACCATCAAAAGAAAGAAAAGGAAAACGCTCTGGATATAATAAGTAGTTGGATAAATGCCATTTTGGCAACTAATTGACACCAAAGAGAACTATTAAATATGGCTTCGATTTTGTGGTAGTTCAATAAGAACGGGGTTAAATAAATATCATCGTTTTCTTTTGAACACTAAGGATTCATTAAAAAACAGGTATATGTCATGCTAAAAAAAGCGGTCGGATTATATTTTTTAATTCGCTTTTTAGTTTCAGGTAAAAAGTTCGAAATCCCAAAATGAAATGAAGGGATGGAGTAGCAAGAGGGTAACACGCTGGCGCGATGTTTCGTTTTGTTATTTTTCTCCATTAGCAATGAGAATAGGGGTTTCGGGAGTATTATCTCTTATGGGGATTTTAGCATTTGAGCCCGATTTTCAGAAAAAACGCTTACAGCCCAATAAAAAAGCATAAAATTTCAGAAAAAATGGATGAAGAATTAAAAAAAGAGCGATTTGAGAAGCTAGGAATAAAGACTTCGGTAGCGCTACGGTTTCGAAAATTCTGCAAGAAAATGTCAAAATCACAATCCATGACTTTGATGCTCATGTTGGACTTTTTTGAGGAGAATGGAATTTCTCCTGCAGAATCTATGGGATCGCGAATGGAAACCTTAGAAACAAGAATGGCAACGCTCATCAAAAAACGGATGAACGGAATGATCGCCATACTAAAGGATATCGAAAAATCTCAGACCAAGCCTACAGCTGCAATGTTGTATTCGCTTTTCGAACAAGCAGAACCAACAAAGAAGCCATTGCTTATAGAGAAAAAGTATAGCACGGAAAAAACGCAAGTGCGTTATCGGGAAAGAAATAGTTATAACGAAATGCCCGAGAACTGATGGAGAAAGTAAATTACATCATTCACCTAAATGCGGTCTTTGAAAAATTCAACGAGGACGATAGGGTCAAACAAGGGCACATTACCTTGTACCTGGCGTTCTTCCAGAAATGGAACAGGGAGTACTTTAAAAAGACCTTGACCATAAATAGGACAGCCATAATGGAAAGGGCAAAATTCAAATCAAAAACGACCTACCACAATTATCTGAAGGATTTGAACGACTGGGGATATCTAGTTTACTTTCCCTCCTTTCATCCGGCAAGGGGCTCAAGAGTAAGGCTTCCCATTTTCGGGATAAGTAGTGGTACAACCTCTGGGACACTTTCACGTCAAAATTTGGCCAGCAGCGTACCGGAACCTGGCCAAAATCTGGTACCTTCTTATAAACATAAAACAAAAGAAAACTTAAATAAACTGGCAAGACCAAAAAATGGCCGGGCTGTTTTAATTTTTTTTAGAGATAATAATTGGCAGGAAACGGAAGGTAGAAAATTCTATGCCTACTATGAATCAAAAAATTGGAAACTGCGAGGAGGTCTAAACATCAAAAACTGGAAAGCGCAGGCTAAAAAGTTTGTCGATAAGGGTATTGAAAGTAAACAAGAATTGACCACGCCAATTTCTGGCTATCTAAAAAATCTTCAGAGTAGGGTAGAAAGAAATTTTGAAGACCCACTTTAGTTCATAGCTATGATTTTACAATTACAGATATTATTTACGGCATTTTACTGCGATTTGCTGGTTGAAAAATATAAAGTTATGTTAAAGGTTGCAAATTCGGTTGCACTCCAAATTCAATCTTTCGAAAGGCTTATAAATAGGCTGATGAACAAAAATAGCGACACTCCCGCCTCGAGTACGAAAGTAAAAAACCCCTGTATTTACAGGGGTTTTTTGTGTTTAAAATGTTTTTAGAAAAGCTTAAAGGTTCATGTTTGGAACCTTTATCTTGAGTTTTTTTTATTTGATTGGGGTTAATTTTTAGTGTCTTTGGTGTTCTGGAGAACGAAATAATTATTTAGTGGCTATTTTTTTTATCGTATTAATCTATATTAAAGTACCTGTTATCGGTAATGCTATGGCAATAAGAAAGCTTAAGTGTTACATAATCTTACTAAATATACCTGCAAATGATCCAATCCTACATGAAAACCTCTGTTAGAGCTAACTTTTTTCCGCCAATCTTTTCACCTTTAAAAAGCGTTTTTTGCTCTTTTGGATAAAGAATTTTGCTAGGTTAAAACTTTTTAGACAAATAGAGGCCAACGTTTCCGTCAGAATATCTTGGAACTAGAGACATGTCCTGTGACTTCATAAATGGATTCCATTTAAATAGGTAGTCAAAGTGATAGACCAATTTGGTGACAAGAATACCCAGGCCGGCGCCAGCCAAGACATCAGAAACCCAATGTTTATTATTTGCCAATCGTAATCCACCAGTAAGAGTTGCAAAGCCATATCCAGAATAAGCCAAGAGTGAACTGGAGTTTTTGAATTCTTCGTAAACGACGGCACCGGAGGCAAAGGTAATAGAGGTATGCCCAGAAGGAAAAGCATTTTCGTTAGAGCCATCAGGTCTAAGCTTGAAAACACTTTTTTTTAGTGCTCTTGTAAAAACATCGGTCAGAATCATAGAAATAACAAGATTCTTAGTCTGATCAAACCAATGATTTTTGGCTTGTATGCCTGCTATATCAGCAAGGTATAAGGTCGCTACAGGCGCATATCTAATATAATCATCTGAGGTTGTTTCAAAGTCGTTTCCAACCCAATTTCTAGTGGTCGTATTGAATGAATTCTCAAGGCTACTATCAGATAATATGATACCTGTGCCTATAAGTGATAGGGGTATAATACTCTTCTTTAACAGGGTACGCTTTGGGTTTACTCTAGTACTGTCTAATTGTGCAACTACTTTTCCCAACATAAAAATTACAAGAATGGTAAGAATTTTTCTTTTCATAAAAAGCGGGGGTTATAGTGTTTAATCGCTATTGTATTTCTTTTAATTTCAATTAGGGTCTTTATAGCACAACTAATGAATTCAGAATTGTTAACACTCTTTATAGTAGTCCTGCTTAGTCCGTTGAACATCCAAAATATAAAGAAAATACCAGTTAAAGGAATTTCATACTAACTATTGTCTTGCAAATAAAAGCTAAGTGAGTATGAGACGCTCGTATTTTTGTATTTGAATTGATTGATTTTTAAAAATATGATGTAATTCTAAAGATAATTTAAAGGCATTGTAGCTTTTAAAAATGTCTACAAATTTTTACCTAGTAGTCCAAAAAAAGACTGATGCTAAATCGTAAAAAAAAGAGCCCAGAGTCAATCAAGACCGGGCTCTTTTACGAGAACACTATATGAAAATGAAAAATTTACTATTTAACTAACTAACTCTTCTCAAATATAGAACGAGTATTCACTTTTATAAAACTATTGATGTGTAACTAACAGAACATGTGGTGTAGCTGTTAATTTTTGTTATATGCGCTCTTTAAAGATAGTACTTACACACTTTGGTTTACGAAGCTTCTGGTAAAACGATCGTAAAAGTACTGCCACTTCCTAGTTCACTTTCAATTTTAAGACGGCCATTATTTTTTTCTAAATAATAAAAACAACTGCGTAGTCCAAAACCAGAGCCATTCTCTTCCGAAGTTCCTTTGGTGGTATACCAATTGCTTCCATTTAAGATTTTATGAATTTCTTCTTCGGAGATACCAACCCCATTATCTTTTATGATGATATGTATTTCTCCATTAAGAGAACTTGTTTCTACATGGATTCTTCCTTGTATACCTGTGAACTTAATGGCATTGTGCAATACATTTCTAAAAACGAAAGAGAAACTTTCTTTATCGGCATAGAGCGTTGTTCCATTACTTTTTAAAGTAGTAATAATATTCTTATTTTCAATGGCATGTTCTAACAAGTTTATTGTAGGCTTAATGACTTCTAAAGCATCAAAATTTATAAAATCTAAGGGTTTGTTTTGTGTTTGCTTTTGTGACCATTCTAAGAGCCCATTTAAAAAAACATCCAAGTTGTCTAATTTATCAGACAGCTGCTTAAGATACATTTTACTTTCTTGCTCTTCTAAATCATTATTAGTTATCAAATTAATAATCCCTTTTAAACTGGCAAGAGGAGATCTAACATCATGTGAGATTAATAAGAATAATTTTTTATTGATAGTGTCTAGTTGTTCTAATTCAATATTTTGAGATTTTATTTTTTTAAAATAGCTATCTATAATTATTGCTATAGGGGTAGATATAAATATAGGGAGGAATATACTTAAATATAAACCTTCCCAAAATTTACCCCAATGGGCAAAAAAATCTGTTATAAGGAATCCAAGGGTTGATAAACTAACGCACATCAATACGATTATTACGGGATGGTGTAACTTATTTTTTAGGGGGAACATGATCTGGGTTTTTAAAAGGATTTATTGAATGTAGGTTAAGATGATTTTTATTCTTTAATGAAGTACAAAATTAAACTAACGAAGAAAGAAAAAACCTACAAATTTGATGAATTGCTTTGAACACTCGTTGAATATACTTTTTGTGTAGATTAATAGCAAACTAGCTAAGTTTTAGTTCTGTAAGTTTTAATTTGGCATTAAAGGGTAAACAAAAAAAAGAGCCTAAATCAACTAAGATTAGGCTCTTTTACGAGAACACTATATGAAAATGAAAATTTTACTATTAACTAACTAACTCGTTTCAAATATATAGCGGGTATTGGCTTTTTTAAAACAATTGATGTGTAACTAGCAAAACTTGTGGTGAAACCTAAATATGTTTTAAATAGCTCACTTTTGAGCGGGTAGCCCAATAGTTATTTTCGTTCCAATAGTTATTTCGCTATCAATTAATAATACGCCGTTATTTTGCTTTAAGTAATATAGGCAGGTTCTTAGCCCAAAACCTGATCCATTTTCATTTAAGGTACCTTTGGTCGTATGCCAATTTTCACCATCTAATATTTTTTTGATCTCATTGTTAGTGATTCCAATACCAGAGTCCTGGATAGTGGTGAAGATCTGTTTGTTTTTGACAAAAGTTTCAATGGTAATTTCTCCATCTATAGGTGTGAATTTAATGGCATTATGTAAAATATTTCTTAGTACAAAAGAATAGCTCTCTTTATCAGCATATATTTTATGATGGCCAAGTTTGGTTGTGATTCTGATTTTTTTAAGTTTGGCGACAGGTTCTAGTAAATCATGAGTAAGTTTTATGACGTCACTATTATCAAATAATGAAAATTCTAAAGGTTTATTTTGTGTTTGTCTCCTTGCCCAATTAAGTAAGCCATCTAAAAATGAATTAACATTTTTAATTTTACTAGAAAGCTCGCTAAAATAGTGTTTGGCTTCTTCTGGATCTAAATCATTGTCGGTCACTAAATCAATAGTGCCAATTAAACTTGCAAGCGGAGATCTAACATCATGTGAAATTAAGAGGAAAAGCTTTTTGTTAATCGTATCTAAATGCTCTAACTATTTTTTTTGAGACTCAAATTTTTTGAAATAGCGGTCCACTATTAAAGCTAGCGGCAAAGATATTACTATAGGTAGTAGTGCAGCTAAGGACATACCGAGCCAGAATTTTTGCCAATGCGCAAAGAAATCACTGATCACATATCCTGACACGGATAAAAATAACGACAATGGAACTACAAATATTGGATGATGTATTCTGTTTTTTAACGGAAGCATGATGTGTTTGTAAATGTGACTAACTCAAATCAAATCGATAAATGTTTGCATCGGTAAATTAAAATAATAACGGTAAAAATAACGGTATTATTGGGTGTGCGAAGCACAACTGTAGTTTATTTTTTATAAGTTGAAAATTAAATAATGAATATTCTAATTTTTCTTAAATAGAAAAGAGCCCAAATCTATAAAGATTGGGCTCTTTTACGAGAACACTATATGAAAATGAAAAATTATTATTACTAAATAATTAACTAACTAACTCGTGTCAAAGGTATAATTGTTAGGTGTTTTTTTAAAACAATTGATGTGTAAGCAGTAAAACTTGTGGTGAACTGCTTAAAATTTGTTTTAATCTTTTTTGTAGTGGTTTTTTAAGGCTAGATAAACACCATTACTCCAGCCAAATCCATCTTGAACTGGGTACTCTCCGCCACCAGCATCTAAGGTCATATCTTCTACATTATATTTCTCTACAAACTTTCCAGTGTTTTCATATACTTTTTCATTTAAGGTAATCCACCGCGTAGCGATGATTTTTGCTAACTCATGATGTCCGTAGTTTTCTAGACCTACAATAGTCATCCATTGCAAGGGCGCCCAGCCATTTGGAGCATCCCATTGTTGCCCTGTATTATTAGATGATGTTACTACCCCTCCTGGTTTTAATAAATATTCGGCAATGTATTTTGCTACTTTATCTGCTTGTTCTTGACTAACCATTTTAAAAAATAACGGGTATGTTGTTGCTAATGATATTACGCCAGTTTGTTCGCTTTTTACCCAATTGTAATCTTCAAATACACCAGCTGCTTCATTGTAACTATATCTATTTAAAAACTCTTTACGAGTTTCCATACTCTTTTTTACATGTGTTGTAAATATGGAATCGCCTTCGTAAGCATTTAAAAGAACTTCTTCTAATCCGTACATAAGTGCATTTAAATCTACAGGAAGAATATCGGTGGTCTCAATAGTCTCTATTGTTTTTCCATCCGCAAACCACCTGGAAGAATAATCCCATCCAGATTCCGCTCCAGAACGTAAATCACGATACATTTTTGTTCCTCCATTTGTTTTTTCAACTTGAGTGTAGTCTTCGCGATAGGATTCTTGTCTTGGGGTGTCGCCTTTATCATAATACCTATTTAGAATACCTACAGGTGTTAATACAGCATGGTTTACGGCATAAGAAGTAGTTGCAGCTCCGTCCATCCAAAATTCATATTCTTTTTTTAAAGCTTCTTTGTATTTCTGATAAACAGTATCCCCATTGTGGTCTGCTAATAACTTTACCATTTGAGAAAAGAAGGGAGGCTGCGAGCGGGTAATGTAGTAGGTTCTATTTCCATTCGGAATGTGACCCACAGTATTTATAAGGTGAGCGAAGTTATCCAACATGTTTTCTATAAGCTCAAATTCACCACTTTCTACTAAACCTAACATCGTAAAATAACTGTCCCAATAATAAACTTCTCTGAATCTTCCTCCAGGAACAATATATGGCTTAGGTAACGGGATTAGAGTACTAAGATCATTTTTTTTATCAGATGCTCTTTTTAAAATTGGCCAAAGTGATGTGACGTGTTCAACCGCTGTTTTGGTGGAGTCAGCTTTAAAATCAGAGGAAATAGAGGGAGGGACTTCAAAATGGTCTAAAACAAAACTTTTTAAATCAAAATTAGGCTTGTTTTTTTGTTTATCGTAATTGCTTTTAATTTCTTCATAAGGGTATTTTGCGGTGCAGTCTACAAATGTTTTTCCATCTTCAAAAACCTGACTTAATTGTACTTTTACGAATAAATCTCCTAACAATTCATCAGGAGCTTTTATAAGTTGAAATTCTGGTATAGGAGCTTCAACGATTGGGCTTTCAGAGCGTTTTTTTACTTCATTTTTACAACTTAAAACGAGTAGGGCAATCAGTAAGATATAATATTTCATAAATGATGCATTGAGTCAATAGGATAAAATTACTATATTTTTTCATGGGGTCAATTTTTAAGTCATGATATCCTCTTTCCATGGTGCAGAAATTCTTAAATTTAGACTAGAATTAAATGACTGGAGTATATCGGTTGGTATGAAGGTGAAAAAAATGAAGTAATGGAAGAAGTAAAGCGGCAACGAAAGGTGTCTTTAACAGGTAGTTTAGAATTTAGTGATATTAAGGTTGATGCTCCAGTGACTATCGCAGCAGGGGCATTAGGGGTAAAAGAAGCGTTGAAGCATACGTTTAAAGAAATGGGTGTAGTGCGCGCTATGGGCACTTTACTGAAAATGAATCAGGTAGGTGGCTTTGAATGCCCAAGTTGTGCATGGCCTGATCCAGAAAAGTCATCAAAATTTGCTGAATATTGCGAGAATGGTGCAAAAGCATTAGCAGATGAAGCTACCACAAGCAAAATAGATGCTTCTTTTTTTGCTAAAAATTCTATCGAAGAATTATCCCAGCTTACAGATTTTGAGTTAAATAAATTTGGTCGCTTAACGGAACCTTTAGTTTTGTTGCCAGGAAACGTACATTACAAGGCGATATCTTGGGAGAAAGCATATCAATTGATAGCGCAAGAACTTCATGATTTAAAAGACCCAAACGAAGCTATCTTTTATACTTCGGGAAGATCAAGTAATGAGGCTGCTTTTTTATATGGCATTTTTGCAAGAGCTCTAGGCACTAATAATTTGCCGGATTGTTCTAATATGTGTCACGAATCTAGTGGTGTTGCTTTGGGCGAAACTTTAGGAATAGGAAAAGGTTCTATAAAATTAGAAGATTTATATGAAGCAGAGGTGATTATCGTTGCGGGACAAAATCCTGGTACCAACCACCCAAGAATGTTGTCTGCTTTAGAAAAGTGTAAAGGTAATGGGGGTAAAATTATTAGTATAAACCCCTTGGAAGAATCTGGACTTGTAAATTTTAAAAACCCCCAAGAAATTAGAGGTTGGTTAGGAAGTGCTATTGATATTGCAGATTTACATTTGCCAGTACGGATTAATCAAGATATTCCTTTAATGAAGGCAATTATTAAAAAATTAGCAGTTTTAGATAAGTTAGATGCTACTGTTTTTGATCATGAATTCATCAATCAATATACAGATGGGTACGAAGCTTTACTTGCTGATATTGATAAATTTGATCTTGATTCTTTAATTAAGCAAACGGGAGTAAGTGAAAAATTAATTGATGTAGCCGTTAGTTTTCTTGCGAAGAAATCAAAGATTGTAGTTTGCTGGGCTATGGGGCTTACGCAACATAAAAATGGCGTAGAAACGATACGGGAATTTATTAATTTATTATTGCTAAAAGGTGCCATAGGAAAACCTAATGCAGGTACTTGTCCTGTTCGCGGGCATAGTAATGTTCAAGGAGATAGAAGTGTTGGTATAATGCACTTTATTGATAAAGAGTTCAATGAGCGTATAGACAAACATTTGGGTTTTACGGCTCCAGATAAGCAAGGCTATGATGTTGTCAATGCCATGAAAGCCATGCATGAAGGCAAAGCAAAAATATTTATGTGTTTAGGTGGTAATTTTTTAATGGCAGCTTCAGACACGACATATACCTCCGAAGCCATACAAAACTGTAATTTAACAGTCCAAGTCAGTACTAAGCTAAATAGAAGTCATTTGGTAACGGGGAAAACAGCATTAATTTTACCGACTTACGGTCGTTCTGAAAAGGATATCAAAGACGGGAAACAACGTTTCTTTACTGTAGAGAATAGTATGGGTAGGGTGCGTCAGACAAAAGGAGTATTAAAACCAGCTTCAGGGAATTTACAAAGTGAACCGGATATTGTTGCAGGTATCGCTGATGCTTACTTTAAAGGGAATCATGCTGTAGATTGGTTAAAACTAGGAACCGATTATGATTTGATGCGTGAAACTATGGATAAAGTAGTGAAAGGTTTTGAAAATACAAATGAGCAATCTAAAGGTGTAGGGTACTATTTGCCTAATAATGTGCGGAACTTAGATTTTAGCATGCTTCCTAATGGAAAAGCGCAGATTACCTTAAATAAATTACCAGAACATCATTTAAAGTCAGATGAATTTATGCTGATGACCATCCGTTCTCATGATCAATTTAATACAACTATATACGGTTTAGATGATCGTTATAGAGGGGTATATAATGAGCGGCGTGTGGTTTTTATGAATGCTGAAGATATGAAGGAAAAAGGCTTAAATAAACTTGATGTGGTGAACCTACGGAGTAATTATGATGACACACCAAGGGTAGCTTTCAATTTTAAAGTTCTGCCTTATGCCATCCCTAAAGGAGACATTGCAGCCTATTATCCAGAAACAAATGTATTAGTGCCTTACAATCATTTTGCAGATAGGAGTTTTACACCTATTAGTAAATCTGTAGTGGTCACGGTAGAAAAAGTGAAGTAAATAAAAAGGGAGCCATTTGGCTCCCTTTTTTATTATTTATTTTTTGAATACTTATTCAAAAGAAGTGAATTTAAATTTTTGTCCACCTACAGAGGCATCGGCCATTAATCCTGCTTTTGGTAAAGCAAAAACAGCAACGCCATCTTTGTACTTCGCATTAAATGCAATTCCTGAACGGACTGCTACAGCGGAAGCTTCAGCAGCAAAAGAGAATTTCCCTTCTTTAAAATCATTCAGTGCTTCTTTGGTTTCAAAAAAGATAACCTCGATAATTGATTGACCACCTGCTTGAAATCCAATGTTTAATTTTTTAAGATCTGCCATTCCTATTAAGTTGCCACTTTCGTAAACAGCGCCATTTCCAGAGGCAGCACCAATTATGAATCCGCCTTTTCCAACATTAGGGAAAATAACATAACCTGCAGAGTCTTGAAAGAAATCAGCTAAACCATCATCGGCATTAATTAAAAGCCCTTTAGCTTCTATACCATCATCAATTATTCTTTGATCTTTTACTGTTTGTGCTTGTCCAGCAAATACAAAAAGAAGTGAAAAAAGAATACTGTATTTTAAAGTTTTCATTTTCTAAGTTTTTAGTTAAACTATATACGCACAAAGTTAGTTTACTTGCTTTTTCAAGTGTACTAAGTTTTTGTTAAAGGTATAGTGGGGCTATTGAAAAGCGGGAAAACCGGTGATATCTGCTCCAGTGATTAATAAATGAATATCATGTGTACCCTCATAGGTAATTACACTCTCTAAATTCATCATATGGCGCATGATACTATATTCTCCTGAAATTCCCATAGCGCCTAAAACTTGTCTGGCTTCTCTAGCAATGTTTATAGCCATTTCTACATTGTTGCGTTTTGCCATAGAAATTTGAGCGGTAGTTGCTTTGCCTTCATTTTTAAGTTGCCCTAAACGGAGTGCCATTAATTGTGCTTTCGTGATTTCTGTAATCATTTCAGCCAATTTCTTTTGTTGTAGTTGTGTTGCCGCAATAGGCTTCCCAAACTGAATGCGCTCTTTGGCATAACGCAAAGCAGTATCATAACAATCCATGGCGGCACCAATAGCTCCCCATGCTATTCCGTATCGAGCAGAATCTAAGCATCCAAGCGGCGCGCCTAATCCGGTTTTGCCCAAAAGGATGTTCTCTTTTGGTACTTTTACATTATCAAAGATTAGCTCTCCAGTAGCACTTGCACGTAATGACCATTTGTGGTGTGTTTCTGGCGTAGAAAAACCTTCCATACCACGTTCTACAATAAGTCCGTGAATGCGGCCTTCTTCATTTTTTGCCCATACGACAGCAATATCTGCAAAAGGGGAATTTGATATCCAGAGTTTAGCGCCGTTCAATAAATAGTGGTCGCCCATATCTTTGTACTTGGTTTCCATACCACTTGGGTTAGAGCCATGATTGGGTTCTGTTAGTCCAAAACACCCCATAAATTCACCAGAAGCAAGTTTTGGTAAATATTTTTTACGCTGCGCTTCATTCCCATAGGTGAAAATAGGATACATTACTAAAGAAGATTGTACGGAAGCTGTAGAGCGTACACCACTATCGCCGCGTTCTATCTCTTGCATAATAAGGCCGTAGCTAATTTGGTCTAAACCAGCGCCACCGTATTCTTGCGGAATGTAAGGACCAAAAGCACCAATTTCTGCTAGGCCACCAATAATCTCTTTAGGGAATTCTGCTTTCTGAGCATATTCTTCTATGATTGGAGAAACAGCACGTTTTACCCATTGGCGGGCGGCATCACGAACCAATTTGTGTTCTTCTGATAAAAGATCATCAATGTTATAGTAATCAGGAGCTTCAAATAAATCTGGTCGCATAGCTATGGGTTTTTACCAAAGATAAATAAAGAATTATAACATGACAATGATCAAAAGTTACATTTTTAAATAAAAGTCTTTGGTAAGCTCAATGTATTCTTGGGTGTATACATTTCGTTCTAATTCTATGATAAGTTCATTGGGAGTGCACTTACTTTCTGTATGTGAAAACTCAAGTAGACTTCTCTTAATTTCGGTATTTTCTGTTCCTTTAACATGTGTAATTCTGTTAGGGTATAAATTGTTTTCCGAAGCTAAAGCGATAAAATTTTCTTCTTCTTTATAAGGTATGATAGTAGCAAATACACCTGTAGGAGAAAGTAGTTTGGAAACTCCAGAAACTAATTCGTCAAAAGGCAGCGAGGAGTTTTGACGGGCTTGATCACGAGCATCATTACCACTAGAAACTTCTTCACTGTAGAAAGGTGGGTTAGAAACAATCAAATCATACAACTCCGCTTCCTCAGGTTCCTCTTCGGTATATTCATCTACAAACTCATCAAAACCAGCATGAAAACAAAATAGGCGATCTCCCCAATCTGAAGCTTCAAAATTATCAGTACATTGTTCAAAAGCATCTCCGTCAAGTTCTATAGCTTCAATAGTATCTGCAATAGAACGTTGTGCTAGCATTAAGGCAATAACGCCTGTTCCTGTTCCAATATCTAAGATAGTATGCATAGAGTTGTTAACGCTTGCCCAAGCACCTAAAAGCACTCCGTCTGTGCCTATTTTCATAGCGCATTTATCTTGGTTAACGGTAAACTGTTTGAAGCGAAAAGGTTTCATAAAAGAAATTTAATTTCAAAATTAAGGCTTATTTGTTGGGCATAAAAAAATCCCTTAACAATTACGTTAAGGGATCTAAAATTTAATTACATTAATTTTATGGCATCTTGACTACTATTGAAGTAGGCTATAAATAAATTCTGGATTACCTCTTTCGCCTGCTTCATTGGTTAGGGCTAAAAATTTTATTTTATAGTAATTGTCATCCGTATCTCTAAGAACATAAAATACATCTTCTTTTAAAGAAGGTAATGTGCTTGGTCCGCCACCATTTCTCCAAGTGCTACCTATACCACGTTGGTCATTTAAAAAATTAGCGGGGTTTATGTCGGTCAGCGCAAAATTGTCATAGGTAAAAGTAGCTTCTGCCGTATCTACCATATATACACTAACAGCTGCTTTTGTATTGTTCACCACATAATCTGCATAACCATACGAGCCAAAACCTTCTATAATGTCGGTAAATACAGTAAAATTTAAATCCCACTTTGTTGCTTCTGGTTCAACGGATACTATTGTTTCTGTGGTAAAGCTAAAGTAAGAGAAATTATAAGCAGAATTTTTGGTAATGGTCACTTCTTGGTGTGTGGTATCCTCTAAGTTGGCATATTGTAAAATATAATCAGGGCCTTCTTTTAAGATCCGTATTTTTTTCCAACCCCTATCGTCTCCAGATACATTTGCACTACCCGTAGTGGCAGGCGTAGTGCCTATCTCTTTACCTAAGTTAAGTAGATATACTGGGTTATTTTCATCTGTGTCTTCTATTGTGGCTATTGCGGTACCTGTAATTGCTCCATTTGGATTGTCTATATAGGCCGCATTTGTTGCTTGAAAAGTGCCAATGGCAACTTGTGGCTGTAAATTTAGCACCTCCTCGGTGGTGCTATTTACGGCATCAATATCCGTGGTAGTTAGAGCAGCGACGGCCATGTATATAGCGCCGTTAATCGTAACTTGAAATTCTGAACCGCTATAAAAACCTAAATCCCAAGAGTCTCTTTTTACAACGGTACTAGTTTCGGTACTTAAGTCTATATAGACTTGGTTAGGTTCGTTAGGCCCTCCAACTTCTGGAGAAATAGCGGCGCCTTCAATCACTATTTCAATAGGAGCTGTTGAGGTATCGTCATCAGAGCAACTAGAAAATAATAGGACTGCTAGTGCGGCAATAAAAGTAAATGCATTGTGTTTCATAGGTGTAATTTTTAAAAGTTTAGATTGTATAATAGTTTCAGATAAAAAGACCTACCGTAACCAAGTAAAAGCCCGTTGTTAGTCGTAGAATGCACGCCTCCAGAAGTGGTATTGCTGATGGCTACACTGGTTACATCTAGTATATTTCTAGCGCCTATAGTTGCTTGGATTTTTTTGTCCAAAAAAGATTTTCTAATGGAAGCATCCATCCAGCTATAGGCATTGGTTTTAGATTTTGAGAAAATAGAATTGCCTTCTTCATCTACATCAGAAGCGGTGTAGTCATATTGTGCACCATTATGTTTAAATAAGAGACTAAATGCAGTGTCCCATTTTTTGGAGCTATAGGTGCCGCTTGTATTTATTTGAAAGGAGTATAAGAAATCATTAGAAGCATTTGCTTCGTTTTCAGTTATTCTAGAGATGCCTTGTATGGTGGCTCCAAAATTAAAATTCCATTGTTCTTTTTTAATACTGTTTTCAGTGGTTACTCCCCAAAGTTTATAAGCATTAATATTGATATACTCATACTGTAAAGGGGTGCTGTTGATAATGGCAAGATCTATTTTGTCATTAATATCTATATAACTTGTTTTTAGCGTGTTTGTCACTACCCCATTAGGGATTGCAGTTGTTTTTTTTAGGTTGATAAATGCGGTGTATCCTTTTTCAGGATTTAAATTTTCATTCCCTCGTACGTCATGGTTAGAATCTACAAAATAATAATAGAGTTCTTGAAAATTTGGTGTGCGGTATGAGGTGCCTATATTTCCTCGTAATTCAAGCCTGTTTTTTAATTGCTGTCTAAGACTTAGGGATGCCAAAAGTTTGCTGTTAAACTTTGAATTGTACTCGTACCTAAATCCAGGTCTAGCAGATAAAGCATTTGTTATTTTCCATTCAGAAGAAGTAAACAACGCTACGTTGCTTTGCGTGTATTCTTTGTCTTCTTGGGTGACTGCGCCAGACGCTTGTGTGTCAAATCCTATATTATATCTTGCTTCATACCCTAATTGAAAATTGTAATGATCATTCTTAACCAGATTATTTATAGTTCCTTTTGAGAACAATACTTTGCTAGATTGATAGGTTTCATCGGTTTCATCACTTTTTTGTTGTGTGACGATGTAATAGTTAAACTGATTTAAGTCTCTTTTCTGCTCTTGATAAGAAAGAGAAGCGTCATACCTAGCTCCAGAATTAAAAGTACCGTTGACACTTAAATTATTTACATACCTATTGGTTCTGAAGATTTTGTCTGTTGATGAAGGGTTGCTTGTTTGGTTTTCTACATTAATATTGGACCGTACCGTTTCATCGTAATAGCTTAAAGTTTCATTGAAGTATTCGAACTTATAAAATAGCGTGAAATTATCCCTTTTGTAAGTAAGAAACGCATTGGTATTGTATTGTATTTTAGGTAGCCATTCATAGCCTCTTAAACCATCATTTTGATAATAACTTTGTCCTTGTTTGTTATCAAAAAAACCAGCAAAGTCATTTCTGTTAAAGCCTATTCGTGCATATAGCTTATCACTTAAGTTATGAGATATATTTAAACCCTGAATATGTCTTCCTTTGTCAAACCAAGCATATTCATTGCTCACCGTTTCTTCTTGTGCTAGGAATTGAATCTTCCAAGGTTCCTCAGAAGATTTTTTAGTAATAATATTGATAACTCCAGAAACAGCATTTGCTCCATATTCTACCCCCATGGCACCTTCTACAATTTCTATTCGTTCAATATCATCTAAGTTTATCTGCGTTAGGTCTATGTTATTTCCCATTCCGCTATCACTTACTAATGGAATGTTATCAATTAGAATATTAAAATATTGACCATCTAGGCCAAAGAAAGAAATGGTAGATTTTCCGGTCTGCGAACTTGGTAAGATCGTAAGGTTTAAATTAAAGTTTAGGACGTCTGCAAGGTTATTCGCTGCTTGGTTTTCTATTTGTGTTTTGGTAATGACAATTACATTATTTATAGACTTATTTATCGTCGTGGGATTATATTGTCCTGTAATGACAACCTCGTTTAAGGTTTGTATTTGCGTAGAATCACTCGTTGTAGTTTGAGAAAAAAGAAATCCGGTCAATACTAGGGTAAAAAAAAGGCAGCAATAATTTTTATTTAGACTCATTCTTGATTAGATTTGTGACAAATATAGAATCTTATTTTAATTGAGTCTAAATAAGATTAGTATTTTTTTAAGAAATCAATTTAAATTTAAATGAAATGAAAAAATCTATCTCTTTTGTCTTGTTAAGCTTCGTATTTGTTGGGGTGCTACAGGCTCAACCTAAAAAGAAGCAAGACCAGAAGGCTATAAAAAGTATGTGCGGGTGTTATGAAGTGGCCTTTAATTTTGCAGAAACCTTTGAGTATTCAAATGATTCTACCTACGTGCCTTCTAAGACAAAACATGATAAAGGTTTAGAATGGGTGCAGTTAGTAGCGGATACTAATGATAAGATTATGTTACAACATTTGCTTATTGTTGGTCCGTCAGATCAGCCTTATATCATAAAACATTGGAGGCAAGATTGGGAATATCAGAATACTAATTTGTACGAGTTTGACCATGATAATAAATGGAAATTTGTTAGTTTGCCAAAAAAGGAAGTAGAAGGGCAATGGTCACAGAAAGTATTTCAGGTAGATGATAGTCCGCGATATGAGGGCACAGCTACTTGGGTTCATGTAGATGGTAAAAGCTATTGGGAAAATACGACTGATGCACCATTACCAAGAAGAGAATACACAACGCGTAGTGACTATAATGTAACGACCAGAACAAACAGACAGGAAATTGTTGCCAATGGTTGGGTTCATGACCAGGATAATAACAAAGTAATTCGGGAAGATGGTAAGGAAGATGTTTTACTTGCGCAGGAAAAAGGACACAATAATTATGTAAAGGTAGCGGATAGTAAATGTAAAGCGGCACAAGAGTACTGGGCGAGTCATGAAGCTAAATGGCAAATAGTGCGTTTAAAATGGGATGAGGTTTTTGCCAGGAATAAAGATTTGTTATTAGAAGAAAAAGTGGACAATAAAGTGTTATTTAAATATTTGTTTGATGACGAGAATTACAACACAGCAGAACAAATAAATCCAGTTATAGAATCATTTGTAAAATAAAATAAAGATGAAAAAACAATTACTACTAGGTTTAGTACTTTTATTTGGACTTCAATTAAGTGCGCAAGAGAATATTTTTTTAGAGCGTGATTTTTGGAATAGTAAACCTACTATTAAAAGTATCGATTTAAAAATTAAAGAAGGGAATGATATTACCGCAAAAACATCGAACAACTTTGATGCTGTTGTATATGCTATTTTGCAAGAAAATGATAATGCTATTATCAAATACGTTCAATCTATAGAAGGGAATGATATAAATAAGCTAACCCATGATGGGAGAACGTATATGTTCTGGGCAGCTTATAAAGGCAATACAGAGATTATGAACTATCTAATCTCTAAAGGTGCAAATACGAAAATTACAGATGATAAAGGAAGTACTATATTAAATTTTGCAGCGGCTTCAGGGCAACAAAATACTAAAGTGTATGATATTTGCTTAGCCAATGGAGCGGATTTGACAAAAGATCTTACGCCTAATGGAGCAAATGCTTTGTTGTTGTCATCTCAAAACGATCCAGAATTTAAACTCCTCGATTATTTTTCTTCAAAAGGCTTGGCAATCAACAGTATTGATGCACATGGGAATGATGCTTTTAACTATGTAGCTAAAACAGGTGATGTAGACCACTTAAAAAAGTTACATCAGAAAGGTATAAAAGGAACAGATAATGCATTTGTTTTCGCTACTCAGGCTGGGCGTAGAGCTAAAGCTAAGCCGTTGAGCTTTTACAAATTTTTAGAATCTTTAGATTTAAACCCTAATGTTATAGATTCAGAAGGTAAAACGCCTTTGCTTAATTTAGCAACTTATGAAGAGAATAAAGAGGTATTCAATTATTTCATAGCTAAAGGAGTTGATGTGAATACTGCCGATGAAAATGGAAACACCGCTTTTTTAAATGCTGTTGGGAGAAATAAATTAGATGTTATCGCTTATTTGCTACCTATGTTGAATGATGTCAATCACGTGAATAAAAAAGGAGAATCTGCATTGGCTATGGCGGTTGCTTACAATTCACCTGAGGTTGTTTCCTATTTGCTTAAAAATAAAGCAGCTATTTCTAGTGTTGATAATGACGGAAATACCTTAGCGTATTACCTCTTAAAATCTTATGAAAAACCGGATTTTGAAGAAAAATTAAACGTATTAAAAGCAGAAGGTTTTGATGTCACTAAAACACAAGAAAACGGGAATACTCTGTTTCACATAGCGTTGGAGTATGATGATCTTGCTTTATTAAAACGTGTAAATGAGTATGGTGTTGATGTGAACGCTAAAAATAAAGAAGGTATAGCTCCTTTGCATTTAGCTGCTATGAAAGCTAACGATGATGAGGTTTTAAAATACTTATTAAGTATAGGAGCAAAGAAAACTGCAGTAACAGGTTTTGAGGAATCTGCTTATGATTTGGCCTCGGAGAACGAATTGTTGCAAGAAAATAATATATCAATTGAATTTTTAAAATAATATGAAAAACGTTTTTAAAATAGCAGGAATAACATTGGTTGGATTTGTAGTCTTATCTGTATATTCTTTTAGTTCCGTAGCTGCTGCAACAAAATATAAGTGTATGATGCAGATGGTTAATTATACGGGTGAAGGCGCTTATGTGGTAGTGTCGTTAATCAACCCAAAAGGAGATTATGAGAAGACGCTTTATGTGCAAGGAGATGATAGTGAATGGTACCATGATTTAGCAGAGTGGTGGCAATTTTACGGAAAAAAACGTTCAAACATTGATGCCATTACGGGAGCGACTATTGCTGGGGGAGAACGTATTGTAAGTGTTATTGAAATTGAAGATTCAAAAATAAATAGCGGTTACAGTATTCGTTTTGAAACTGCGGTAGAAGATCAGGAATATTATACTAAAGATGTGCAGTTTGAACTTACAACGGCATCAGTAAAGAGTAAAGTAGAAGGGGCAGGTTTTTTACGTTATGTGCGCTTACTGCCTAATTAAACAGAATTTATGACAATTTCTTTCTGGAGATATAGCCACCTTACCCTGGCTATATCTTCTTTTGTTTTTATCTTATTAGCATCGGTTACGGGAATTATATTGGCGTTTGAGCCCATTTTGGAGCAAATACAGCCTTACAAAACAACTGATCTTAATCAAGTTTCTCTGGCAGAAACCATCACAGTATTTAAGGATACCTATCCGGAAGTAATAGAACTGGAGGTAGATGCTAATGAGTTTGTATTGGCAAACGTTATTACAGAGGAAGGAGAATCTTTGTCGGGTTATTTTAATCCTCAAACAGCGGTTTTCTTAGGAGAGGAACCAGAGCCTTCAAGGTTTTTTCAGTTTATAACTAATTTACACCGTTCTTTATTTTTAAAAAGCACAGGCCGCTTTTTAGTGGGATTTTGCTCTTTTCTTTTGTTTTTAATTTCGATCTCTGGAGCAGTCTTTGTTTTAAAACGGCAGCGGAGCTTAAAGAAGTTTTTTGCTAAAATAGTCAACGAAAATTTTTCTCAATACTGGCATGTTGTTTTAGGGAGGTGGTCTTTAATTCCCATTATAATCATTACGGTAACAGGAGTTTACTTGTCTTTAGAAAAATTTGATGTCTTCCCTGATGTTAGAACTTCTCACGAAGTAGATTATAGTGCCATTGCTGCTACGCCAATTTTAACAGTAAATAATTTTCCGGCGTTTAAAGGACTTAAGCTTTCTGAAGTTCAGTCTGTAGAATTTCCTTTTTCTAATGATGTAGAGGATTATTATACCCTAAAGTTAGAAGATAAAGAGCTTTTAGTCAATCAATTTACGGGAGGTATATTAAGCGAAATCAAAAGTCCGGTAACGGTTTTATTGTCAGACTTAAGTATAAAACTTCATACTGGTAAAGGCAGTATAGTGTGGTCCTTAATTTTAGCGGTAGCAACTATTAATATTCTGTTTTTTATATATTCAGGGTTTGCTATAATGTTCAAGAGAAGATCGACTAAAATTAAAAATAAGTATTCAAAAAATGCATGCAAGTATGTTATTCTGGTAGGTTCGGAAAACGGGAGCACCTTAGTTTTTGCAAATGCGCTAAAGGACCAAATCGTAGCATCAGGAAATAGTGTGTTTTTAGCGGAGCTCAACGCCTATACCAATTATAAAAATGTAGAACATATTGTAATAATGACTTCCACTTATGGCGAAGGAGAGGCTCCGGTAAATGCGAATAATTTTTTGAACGTATTAAAAACTGTCAAACAAGACAATCAATTTAGTTATGCGGTTGTGGGCTTTGGCTCGCTTTCTTATCCTGAATATTGCAAATTTGCTTTTGATGTTGATGCAGCCTTGCAGCATGAGAATGCCATTCAGGCAGTAGCTCCCTTTACAATTAACGATAAATCGTTTGGTAGTTTTGAGCAATGGGTTGGGCTGTGGTCTAAAGCGGTCAGTTTGCAAATTTCGGTGCCTTCAAGTAGTTTAGACCTGAAACCTACACAGTTAAAAACTATGAAAGTTGTTGCTGTCACTAATAAAGATGAAAACGCAGAGCACACGTTTAAACTTATTTTAAAGCCCAAAGGAAAACTTCTATTTACCTCAGGAGACTTACTGGCAATCTATCCTAAAAACGACCATAAAGAGCGATTGTATTCCATCGGGAGACTTAATGGAAATATTTACTTGAGTGTTAAGTTCCATGAGCATGGTTTGGGGTCTGGATTTTTGAATGCGTTAGATGTAAATGACAGTTTTAAGGCTAAAATTATAACAAACAAAAATTTTCATTTTCCTAAAAATGCTAGTCGCGTTATTATGATTGGAAATGGAACAGGGATACTGCCTTATTTAGGGATGCTAGATAACAATATTAAAGGTGTTGATACTTATCTGTATGGGGGTTTAAGAACGGAGCAGTCGTATGCACTCTATAAACAAGAACTTGAGAGTAGTTTAGCAGATAAGCGCTTAGGAAAACTTAATCTAGCATTCTCACAAGAGGGAAATAAAACATATGTTCAAGATCTTTTATGGCGTGATGCTGATTTTGTTTTTGAGACACTTACTACCGGGGGTTATGTAATGATCTGTGGTTCTTTAGCGATGTATCAAGGGGTGCTAAATGTTTTAAAGCAATTGTGTAAAGTTCATAATACAGATGTTGAATCATTTAAACACTTAATCAAATCAGATTGTTATTAATCCTATTATTTTTAAATTAATAGTGAATTCATTTTTTATTTAGAATGATTCTATATAATTTAGTTATTTAGAATGTATATAAATAAAAAACAACCCCATGAATGATATTGACACTATTTATTATAATGATTTTGGAATAGCTTTTCAATGGAAGAAAAACCTGGGAAAGGATTTTAAAAAAGTACAGTTAGTATTTAAGGATACTGGAATGTATTTGACTCCAAATGAACTGATTCATTTTTCAAAGAAGGTAAATGATACTTTAAATGATTTGTGTGTTTGCTATGATTGTCAAAATAAAGAAACCTGCAGGTCCTATTTATTGCAAACGCCTTTAGGGCAATTAAGTTTTGCGATGACGTACCCAGAATTGGAAAAAATAAAAGATTTAATCAGTGGCACAATTTTTCAATTGCGATTGGATAATTTCTTAGAAAATGAATCTATTGATCTAAACTAAGGGAATGCTTATTTAGAATAATGACTTATTCTAAATACAAGTCAACCAAACCTATAGGTGTGGTTACGTGAATAGTTTTATTTTCACGATCTACTTTGGTAATAATTTCATCATTGATAGGGATCAACAATTGTTTACCGTCTTTTAAAGCTTCGAAAAGGGCTTGAGAAGTACTGTCGTTGATACTTTCAATAATCCCGATATCACCATGAACACTATCTAAAAGGGTGAAACCAATGACTTCGTGGAAATAAAATTTGTCACCCGTAAGTTTTGGTAACATTGTCAAAGGAAGGTAAATTTCTGAGCCCATGACGCGGTCTGCATCAGATTCGTCAGCTATTTCTTCAAAGCGAACACGTAGAAGTGTCGATTTATGAAGTCTAGATTTTTTAATAAAAAATGGAACCAGGTTATTTCCTAAAGAAATAAACACTGATTCCAAGTTTTCGTATTCTTCGGGTTCGTCGGTATCTAATTTAATAAGTACCTCACCCTTAAAGCTATATTTTGAAACGATTTTACCTAAGTAGAAACAATCTGACTTTTGCATATCGTTTGTAAATAATTACTCTTTTGTTTCTGTATCAGCAGCAGGAGCTTCTTCCGCAACTGGAGCAGCTTCTTCTGTTGCAGCTTCAGCTTCAGCAACAACCTCTTCAGGTAATGCAGCAGCAGCAGCTTCAGCAGCACGCTTTTCGTTAACTACTTTTTCAGCTTCTAAAGCTTTTGCTCTAGCTTCTGCTTTCGCTTTGTCTAAACCATCTAATTTAGTTCCAACGATTTTTCCTTTTTCTTCTAACCAAGTATTGAATTTTTCTTCAGCTTGCTCTTCAGTTAAAGCACCTTTACGAACACCACCTAATAAATGGTGCTTCATTAAAATACCTTTATAAGATAATAAACGCTTTGCAGTTTCAGTAGGTTGTGCACCATTCTGTAACCAAGTTACTGCGTTATCAATGTTAATATCAATTGTTGCAGGGTTGGTGTTAGGATTGTAGATTCCTAATTTTTCTAAGAATTTACCATCTCTTTTAGCTCTTGCATCTGCTGCAACTACCCAATAGAATGGTTTACCTTTTTTACCGTGTCTTTGTAATCTAATTTTTACTGGCATATCACATTAATTTGTAGGGTGCCCGACCCTTGATTATTAATTCTTTATAATTTGCTTATACTTAAGCGGGTGCAAATATACCTTTTTTTGGTAAATGTGCAACAGTTTTTTTTGATTATGAAATATGTTTGGTTCCGTTAATAACTCTTTGGAACAATGTTTCTATCAAACACCACTTTTTTGTATTTTTACAAACTGCTTTTTTAGAAAGAAAAACCCCTATTTATGTACCTGATTTTTGATACTGAAACTACTGGATTGCCGAAACGTTGGGATGTTCCTTTTACGGACACCGATAATTGGCCTCGATGTGTACAGATTGCTTGGCAATTGCATGATGACATGGGGAACCTTATAGAGCATCAGGATTATTTGGTGCAACCAGAAGGGTTTAATATACCCTATGATGCGGAGCAAATTCATGGTATTTCTACTGCATTAGCGGAACAAAAAGGGGTGCCTCTTGCCTTTGTATTAGAAAAGTTCAACGAAGCCATGGCAAAGACAAAGTTTGTTGTTGGGCAGAATGTTGGGTTTGATTTAAATATTATGGGGGCGGAGTTTCATAGAATGGGCGTAGAAAACCCTTTACAAGAACTTCCTGTTTTAGATACGTGTACGGAACATACCGCAGCTCTTTGCCAGATTCCTGGTGGGCGTGGAGGTAAATTTAAATTGCCTACGTTAACAGAACTACATCAATATTTATTCGGTGAACCTTTCGGAGAGGCGCATAATGCAACTGCCGATGTTGAGGCAACTACGCGTTGTTTCCTAGAGCTTGTTCGTAAACAGCAGTATACGATTGAGAAATTAGATGTTCAGCCAGATTATTTTAAGAACTTCTCGGAGGCTAATCCGCAAGTGATTCAATTAATCGGTTTAAAACACATCAACCTTAAAAAAGCATCTAAAAAAATAGCAGATGCACTTTGGGATAAAGATACCGGTGGTGTTTCTCAAGAAGAGATAAAAGAAAATTTAGCAACATTAGAGAGTGCTAATTTTTCTCACTTACATAATCATACACAGTTTTCAATACTACAATCTACGATAAGTATTCCTGCCTTGATTTCGGCTACAGCCAAAGCAAAAATGCCTGCTGTAGCAATGACAGATCATGCCAATATGATGGGGGCGTTCCATTTTGTAAGTGGGGTTATCAATCATAATAAAGGGGTGGTTTCTCGTAATGAAGAAAATTTAAAGCGTTTTGAAGCTACTAAAAATGGCACTTTAGCAGAAGGGGAAGAAGCTTTAGAAGAATTGCCAGAACCAGAAGTAGAAATTACACCAATCATAGGGTGCGAATTTCAGGTTTGTGAAGATCATACCAATAAGTCCCAAAAAGATAATGGCTATCAAATAGTCATGCTGGCAAAAACTAAAAAAGGGTATTTAAATTTGGCAAAAATGTCATCTATCGCCTTTGTTAGTGGTAAGTATTATGTGCCTAGAATTGATAGGAAAGTAGTTGAGCAATACAAGGAAGATATTATTGTTTTAACAGGGAACTTATATGGAGAGGTGCCAAGTAAGGTGCTTAATGTAGGGGAGAACCAAGCGGAAGAAGCCTTACTGTGGTGGAAAGAAACTTTTGGTGATGACCTATATATAGAGATCATGCGTCATGGTCAAGAAGATGAAGACCGTGCAAATCAAGTGTTGCTTCAATTTGCGAAGAAGCATGATGTAAAATTAGTTGCGACGAATAACACCTATTATGTAGATAAAGAAAATGCGCATGCACACGATATTTTATTATGTGTAAAAGATGGCGAAAAACAAGCGACTCCAATAGGTCGTGGTCGTGGGTATCGGTATGGTTTACCTAATCAAGAATATTACTTTAAGTCTTCTGATGAAATGAAGGAGCTTTTTAAAGATATTCCTGAGGCTATTATCAATATCCAAGAAGTAATTGATAAAGTGGAAACCTTTACTTTAGCTCGTGATGTGTTATTGCCTGCTTTTGATATTCCCGAAGAATTTCAGTTCGCAGAAGATAAATTAGATAAAGGTAAGCGTGGTGAAAATAAATTTTTACGGCACATTACCTATGAAGGTGCTAAGAAAAGGTATGGAGAAATTACACCTGCAATTGACGAACGATTAGATTTTGAACTTCAAGTAATTGAGAAGACAGGATATCCTGGGTATTTCTTGATTGTTGAAGATTTTATTAGAGCTGCCCGGGCAATGGATGTATCGGTAGGGCCGGGTCGTGGATCGGCGGCAGGGTCTGCTGTTGCATATTGTTTGTGGATTACCAACTTAGATCCTATTAAGTACGATTTACTTTTTGAGCGTTTCTTAAATCCGGATCGTGTAAGTATGCCCGATATTGATATTGACTTTGATGATGAAGGTCGGGGTCGTGTTATGGATTATGTAATTAATAAATATGGGGCAAACCAAGTGGCTCAGATTATTACATATGGTACCATGGCTGCTAAATCGTCTATTCGAGATACGGCTCGTGCACTAGATTTACCTTTGAGTGATTCGGATCGTATGGCGAAGTTGATTCCTAATATGTCTAAATTAAAAAAGATAATTGGGGTCGATGAAAAAATTCTAAAAGCTAAATTTAATAGTGAAGAGCTTATTAAGGTAAATGAGCTTTTGGCCATTTCAGAAGGAGACGGCCTTGAGGCAGAAACCCTTAACCAAGCCTATATTTTAGAAGGCTCTGTTCGGAATACCGGTATTCACGCCTGTGGGGTGATTATTACACCAGATGATATTACAAAATTCGTTCCTGTAGCCTTAGCGAAAGATTCCGAAATGTACTGTACCCAGTTTGACAACTCGGTGGTAGAAGATGCAGGTCTACTAAAAATGGATTTCTTGGGGTTAAAGACATTAACCTTAATTAAGGATACCGTTAAGATTGTTAAAGCGAAACATGGAGTTGAGTTAGATCCGGAGAATTTTCCTCTAGATGATGTAAAAACATATGAGCTTTTCCAGCGTGGTGAAACAGTAGGTGTTTTCCAATATGAATCTCCTGGGATGCAGAAACACATGAGGGCATTGAAACCTACAGTTTTTGCAGATTTAATTGCAATGAACGCATTGTATCGTCCTGGTCCAATGGAGTATATTCCAAGTTTTATTGCGCGTAAACATGGTACCGAAGAAATTATTTATGACCTTGATGCTAACGAAGAATATTTAGCAGAAACCTACGGAATTACAGTATACCAAGAGCAGGTGATGCTTTTGTCGCAAAAGCTAGCGGATTTTACTAAAGGTGAAGCCGATGTTTTGCGTAAAGCCATGGGTAAGAAACAGAAGTATGTACTGGATAAAATGAAGCCTAAATTTATTGAGCAGGCTTCAGCAAAAGGGCATAATGTTGATAAATTAGAGAAAATTTGGAAGGATTGGGAGGCCTTTGCAGCTTATGCTTTTAATAAATCTCACTCCACCTGTTATGCTTGGATTGCGTATCAAACCGCCTATTGTAAAGCGCATTATCCTGCGGAATATATGGCTGCGGTGCTTTCAAATAATATGAATGATATCAAGCAGGTTACATTTTTTATGGAAGAATGTAAGCGTATGGGCTTAGATGTTTTAGGACCGGATGTAAATGAATCGTATTACAAATTTGCGGTAAATGATTATGGTGCGGTTCGTTTTGGAATGGGAGCTGTAAAAGGTGTTGGCCGTGGTGCAGTAGAAACTATAGTTGAAAATAGAAAAGAAAAAGGTCCATTTAAGTCGGTTTTCGATTTGTCAAAACGTATTGATCTGCGTGCAGCGAATAAAAAAGCATTTGAAAACTTAGCGGTTGCTGGTGGTTTTGATTCTTTTGGGGATACGCATAGAGCACAGTACTTTGCAGACGAAGGAGACGGAATTACTTTTTTGGAAAAAGCAGTAAAATATGGCTCTAAATTTCAAGAAAATGAAAACTCTAGTCAGGTAAGTTTATTTGGTGATGCTAGTGAAGTGCAGATTGCAGAACCAACGGTTCCGCCTTGTGAGGAATGGGGGACCATGGAAAAATTACGCCGGGAGAAAGAAGTCGTGGGAATTTATATTTCAGGGCACCCTCTAGATGATTTTAAATCAGAAGTAAAATCGTTCTGTAATGCAAGTCTTTCTAATTTAAATGATTTGGAGAGTATTGTAAATAGAGAGGTTTCTTTTGCCGGGGTAATTGCAGATGTACAGCATAGGGTTTCTAAAAATGGAAAAGGTTGGGCAATGTTCACCATGGAAGATTATACAGACACTTTTGAGTTTAGGATATTCGGAGAAGAGTATTTAAAGTTCCGCCATTTTTTAATGATCAATTCCTTTGCCTACGTAAAATTATTTGTGCGTGAAGGTTGGGTAAATCGGGATACTGGTAAAAAAGGAGATCCGCGAATGCAATTCAATAGTTTTATGTTATTGCAGGAAGTAATGGAAACGTATGCGAAAAAACTGACCATCAATTTGAATATAGATTTATTAAAAGAAGAAAAAATCTACGAGCTTAAGCAAACTATAGATGCCCATAGAGGAGAACATTCTCTTAATTTTATGGTGTATGAAATGCAAGAAGAGATTAAGGTTAGTCTGGTAAGTAGAAAGCAAAAGGTGCAAATTTCAAGTGAATTGCTGCAGCTTCTTGAAAAGCAAGATATTTTATTTAAATTAAATTAATAAAGTTTATCGATAGGGCAATAGCTAAAACGAATGTAACGTTAGTAAGGAAAGAGAATAATATTTGACTAAATTTGCATAACAATAAAAAGAAACAAAATGGCATTAGAGATAACAGACGCAACTTTTGATGAAGTAGTCTTAAAAAGTGATAAACCAGTAGTAGTTGATTTTTGGGCAGCATGGTGTGGACCATGTAGAATGGTAGGTCCAATCATTGATGAAGTTAGTACTGAGTATGATGGTAAAGCGGTAGTTGGTAAAGTAGATGTTGATGCGAATCAAGAATTTGCTGCTAAATACGGAGTGCGTAACATTCCTACAGTATTGGTTTTTAAAGATGGTGAAATTGTAAGTAGACAAGTAGGAGTTTCTCCTAAGAAAGTGTACACAGATGCAATTGATGCGGCATTATAGTAAATAATATAATGTCCATCTGGGCATAAAGAATAAAAAAATCCTGCTTATAGCGGGATTTTTTTGTGTCTATAAGGGAGTATATTTAAGTTTAGAGCACTGTTTTAATTATCTTTAGTGGTATGAATGTACAATCAGAATTACATAAATCTTTTTTATTTCAGAATCTTGGGCTTTTAGCGAATCAAGTAGTGGAAGGATTTATTAGTGGAATTCATAAGAGTCCGTTTCATGGTTTCTCTGCTGAATTTGCAGAACATAAAATTTATAACAACGGAGAAAGTACAAAACATATCGATTGGAAGCTATTCGCAAAAACCGATAAATTGTACACCAAGCGCTATGAGGAAGAAACCAATCTTCGTTGCCATATGATATTAGATAACTCAGCTTCTATGTTTTATCCAGAAGTAAAGAATTTAGCAATAGATAACCTTAATAAAATAGGTTTTAGTGTTTTGGCTATTGCTGCGCTTATGGCTATTTTAAAGAAACAAAGAGACGCTGTTGGTTTAAGTGTATATTCCGATCAATACGAATATTACGCATCTGAAAAGGGTAGTGAGCGGCACCATCAGATGTTATTGGCGAAACTTAATGAAGTTAGTGCAACTTCAAATCCGGAAAATAGAACAGAAACGTATACTTATTTGCACCTGATAGCGGAAAAAATGAAACGTAGGAGTTTAATTTTTCTATTTACAGATATGCTTCAAGCGGAAACAGAAGATGAAAAATTGTTTGATGCTTTACGTCATTTAAAATACAACAAACACGAAGTGGTTTTGTTTCATGTACTAGATGCGGAACATGAGGTCGATTTTAATTTTGACAATACGCCTAAGCGATTTATTGATGTGGAGACAAGAGAAAAAATAGATATTTATGCAGATACCGTTAAGGAAGGCTATAAGAAAAGTGTCAATGTATATAAAGAGAACTTAAAGTTGAATTGCGCACAGTATAAGATTAAATATGTTCCTGTGGATGTAGGAGGCGATTTTTCTAAAATTCTAAATACCTATATGACTGAAAGGCAAAAATTTCTATAACCTCAAGATAATGACTACACTCCGTTTAGCAGATACCGAAGCACTGCCTCAGGTTTTTGCTTTAAAGCAAAAAATAGAAAAACTTTCAGATAAAGGATATGCCTTTGGTCATCAAGATACGACGTCTTACGGGGTAGGGTGGCGCCATGACCAAGATGCGTATACAAGTGATGTATATAAAGTAATAGGTGACTTTCCCTTAGTTTATGGTTTTGATATTGGCCAGATTGAACATGGGAAAGACAAAAACTTAGATGATGTGCCTTTTGATGCTATGTGCACTCTCATGCGGAAAGCACATAAGGAAGGCGGGATCATCACCATTAGTTGGCATGCAGATAATCCTGTTTCTAAAGGCGATAGCTGGGAAACTACGATTGCTGTAAAACATATTTTGGAGGGTGGCAGCCATTTTCAAGTCTATAAAGAGTGGCTTAAAAAAGTTGCTGACTTCCTATTGCGTTTAAAAGATGAAAACGGAATGTTGATTCCGGTTGCTTTTCGTCCGTTTCATGAAATGAATGGTGCTTGGTTTTGGTGGGGCAATCCAAATTGCAGTCCTGAGGGGTATAAAGCTTTGTGGTTGCAAACCTTGCAACTGCTGTCGGTAGAATTTGAAGTTCATAATTTACTGTATGTGTATGCTCCTAATTTGGTGTTCACGGAAGCAGAATACCTTTTAAATTATCCTGGAGATCATGTTGTAGATATGTTAGGTTTAGATCTGTACCAACATGGAACTGGTAAAGCATTTAAAAAAACGCTAAAAACTAATGTGGAGGTTTTAAAAAGGGTAGCAGAAACATTAAAAAAGCCATATGCTTTAACTGAAATTGGATTAGATAAGGTTTCAGAATCACGATGGTGGAGTACCATTTTAGATGATACAGTGGCAGAAATGGGTATTGCTTGGGTGTTATTATGGCGAAACGATTCTGAAAATCATTTTTTTGTGCCGTATCCGGATCAATTAAGTGCTAACGATTTTAAAACATTTAGTCAAAAGGCACACGTTTTGTTTTTAGACGACGGAAAAGTTTAATTTTTATTTTTTTGTAAGTGTCTGATAACTAAGTTCAATGGATTTTTTTGTAATTTATTTTGAAAAAAAGTGAATTTTTTAGTCAAAAAAATTTGCGTAATTAAATAAGCGGCGTATATTTGCAACCGCTAAAAGCAACGGTTCGGTAGTTCAGTTGGTTAGAATACCTGCCTGTCACGCAGGGGGTCGCGGGTTCGAGTCCCGTCCGGACCGCCAACAAATCCTCAACGCAAGTTGAGGATTTTTTTTGTTTAATAGTTAAGTGATTGGTCTGTGTTTGGGTTGTGATCTGTCATGACTAAATCTAGTGTTTAAGTAAAAACGATAGTCAATCTATAAAGGAAGAATTCTTCATTTTCCTAACTTCTGAATTGACCTCTAAAATCTTTTGTTTTGTGTTAATGGATGTTGTGGAAGCATTCGTACTTCTGTCCATATTATAATTCAGGAATAATTTATGGTTTATTGTTTTTGTACAGGCTATGGAGTTGAATGTTCTAAATCTGGTGTTTTTTACATTTTATATCAATGTGATGATTTTGTTTTTGCTTGTTGTGGAGAAGTCGCTGCATTGGATAGGTTTCTCATTTCTTGAAACTATTAGTAAGGAATCTTGGTGTCAGGATGTATAAGGAACAAGGATTTGCTTTGGTCTTCCCTGCCGGCAGCTGTCTAGTTGTAATTGGCTTTGTATAGAGGAGTCTACTTCTTTTAAAAGTTGTTTTCTTATTTTTTCATTTTTAATTCTTCTAACACAAGTGTCTTGTTCTTTCCTTTAGCTTTTTATTCTGTTCGTTTTCTCGATCATTAGCTTTCTGTCAATATTTTGTCGGCATGGCTTGAAGTGTTTCGGGGTGTTCTTTTTAAAGGAGGATGAGTTTAAGAGAAAGGTTTAAGTGTCCTTCTGATCCTATGTTGAAAATAATTTTTAGAATAATTGGAATACAGAATCAAAATAAGTGTCACTTATTAAGTGGGTTGCTATATAAAGGTGTCATCTATATATTGATAAAGGAATAAGGGTGAGTTTGATATAGGTATTGGTGGTTACTTTAAAACTGTGGTTTATAGTAGGAGTTGTTTTGTGAGGGGTGAATGGGGATGCATTTTTCTGAAATTATTATAATAGATAGATGCGTTGTAGTAAAAATAGTAATTGGTTGCAGGTTTCGTTATTGTAATTTTCTTTTCCTACCTCTGTTGAGGTAATTGAGGTGAACGTTCCTTTGAGTGCTTAAATCAGGAGTTGATATTGGTCTTGGAAATAGCTAGACCGGAAACGGGAAAGAGTGCGTGTTCAGTCAAAGGGATTAGGTTGGTGAGTCAAAAGTGTTTTTGTAGGTGTTGAAGGTCCGATGAATTAGATTAATGGTGGATGACGAGTATCTTGTGGAGCAATTTGCATAATATAGTATAGATGTGGGCGGGGTCTGTTTATGGGTAATAAGGTCTGTTGATTGCTTTTTTTGATAGAACAATGATTATTCTTAATCTTTTTTTGAGTGTTAAGTCTTTGTTTCTAGGGTGTTATAAAAACGTCAAAAAAAAGATTGAATTTTTTTTTCAAAAACGCTTGTAGGTTTCAAAAGAGGGTGTATATTTGCAGCCGCTTAGGGAAACAACGATACTGAGATAAGCGGTTAAGAATACGAAATAAAAGTTCATTGACATATTGTAAGACAGCGTTTAATTACTGGAAACGGTAATTAAATAAATTGAATTAAAGAATTAGCTTAAAGAATACTAAGGGCTAGGATTCGGATGATTTTGTTGTTGGTTTAGGATGTTATATAATATTTACAAAACAACGATGAAGAGTTTGATCCTGGCTCAGGATGAACGCTAGCGGCAGGCCTAACACATGCAAGTCGAGGGGTAACAGGGAGCTTGCTCCGCTGACGACCGGCGCACGGGTGCGCAACGCGTATGCAATCTACCTCTTACTAAGGGATAGCCCAGAGAAATTTGGATTAATATCTTATGTGGTATATGAGTGGCATCACTTATATATTAAAGGTTACGGTAAGAGATGAGCATGCGTCCCATTAGTTAGTTGGTGTGGTAACGGCACACCAAGACTTCGATGGGTAGGGGTCCTGAGAGGGAGATCCCCCACACTGGTACTGAGACACGGACCAGACTCCTACGGGAGGCAGCAGTGAGGAATATTGGACAATGGACGGAAGTCTGATCCAGCCATGCCGCGTGTAGGAAGACTGCCCTATGGGTTGTAAACTACTTTTATACAGGAAGAATAAGATCTACGTGTAGATTGATGACGGTACTGTAAGAATAAGGACCGGCTAACTCCGTGCCAGCAGCCGCGGTAATACGGAGGGTCCGAGCGTTATCCGGAATTATTGGGTTTAAAGGGTCCGTAGGCGGGCTGTTAAGTCAGAGGTGAAATGCTGCGGCTCAACCGTATGCACTGCCTTTGATACTGGCGGTCTTGAGTTATAGTGAAGTGGCTAGAATAAGTAGTGTAGCGGTGAAATGCATAGATATTACTTAGAATACCGATTGCGAAGGCAGGTCACTAACTATACACTGACGCTGATGGACGAAAGCGTGGGTAGCGAACAGGATTAGATACCCTGGTAGTCCACGCCGTAAACGATGGATACTAGCTGTTCGGTTTTCGGACTGAGCGGCCAAGCGAAAGTGATAAGTATCCCACCTGGGGAGTACGTTCGCAAGAATGAAACTCAAAGGAATTGACGGGGGCCCGCACAAGCGGTGGAGCATGTGGTTTAATTCGATGATACGCGAGGAACCTTACCAGGGCTTAAATGTAGATTGACAGGTTTAGAGATAGACTTTTCTTCGGACAATTTACAAGGTGCTGCATGGTTGTCGTCAGCTCGTGCCGTGAGGTGTCAGGTTAAGTCCTATAACGAGCGCAACCCCTGTCGTTAGTTGCCAGCATGTAATGATGGGGACTCTAACGAGACTGCCGGTGCAAACCGTGAGGAAGGTGGGGATGACGTCAAATCATCACGGCCCTTACGTCCTGGGCCACACACGTGCTACAATGGCCGGTACAGAGAGCAGCCATCTGGCAACAGAGAGCGAATCTATAAAACCGGTCACAGTTCGGATCGGGGTCTGCAACTCGACCCCGTGAAGCTGGAATCGCTAGTAATCGGATATCAGCCATGATCCGGTGAATACGTTCCCGGGCCTTGTACACACCGCCCGTCAAGCCATGGAAGCCGGGAGTGCCTGAAGTCCGTCACCGTAAGGAGCGGCCTAGGGCAAGATCGGTAACTAGGGCTAAGTCGTAACAAGGTAGCCGTACCGGAAGGTGCGGCTGGAACACCTCCTTTCTAGAGAAAAACATCTCAATGATAAAATACGAAAGAGTTCTAGTCCTTGTATTTTTAAGTTATTAATTGTTCAAATTGCTGTCTTATAATTATGTTATTATAATATTGATAGAGTCTGTTAAAGGATTCGCTAAGTGAGAGTCTCATAGCTCAGCTGGTTAGAGCGCTACACTGATAATGTAGAGGTCGGCAGTTCGAGTCTGCCTGAGACTACAAGCTTAAAGTTTGGTTATTTATTTAATCAAGATACGTTCATTAAAATTGAGGATACTAATTTAAATTAGTATCACTTGAAAGGAAATTTTAGAGGTTGAGTATAGCCGTTATAAGTACTGTTAACTAATAACTGTTAACTGATCACTAAAAGACGGGGGATTAGCTCAGCTGGCTAGAGCGCCTGCCTTGCACGCAGGAGGTCATCGGTTCGACTCCGATATTCTCCACCAGGCAATGCCTGGAGATATTTATATCTTCAGGTATTGAGGAGGAATCATTGATAATTTTATTGTCAGTGGTGACTCACCGAAGTTCATTGACATATTGGGACAAAGTGAATTACAATTATCTTCAGGGATATTGTAATCACAAGAAAACACAAATTTAAAAATAGAGTAAAGTACGATAGAGGTACTGCTGTATTTATACAGTAGTAATTTATATAATAGAATAAAAAGGACTAGTGACAAGCTAGAAAAGGGCGTATGGGGGATGCCTAGGCTCTCAGAGGCGATGAAGGACGTGATAAGCTGCGAAAAGCTGCGGGGAGGTGCACACAACTTGTGATCCGCGGATATCCGAATGGGGCAACCTGTCTGGTTGAAGGCCAGTCGTGATCGTAAGATCAAGCAAACCCGGTGAACTGAAACATCTAAGTAGCCGGAGGAGGAGAAAACAAAAGTGATTCCGTTAGTAGTGGCGAGCGAACGCGGATTAGCCCAAACCAGTATTGTTTCGGCAATGCTGGGGTTGTAGGACCACGATATTTGATGCGCGATGAATTAGAACTATTTGGAAAGATAGGCCGAAGACGGTGATAGCCCGGTATAAGTAAAGGACGTTATTGATAGTGGTATCCTGAGTAGTGCGGGGCACGTGAAACCTTGTATGAATTTGCCGGGACCATCCGGTAAGGCTAAATACTCCTGAGAGACCGATAGTGAACCAGTACCGTGAGGGAAAGGTGAAAAGAACCGTGAATAACGGAGTGAAAAAGATCCTGAAACCATACGCTTACAAGCGGTCGGAGCCTTTAGGGGTGACGGCGTGCCTTTTGCATAATGAGCCTACGAGTTACTTTTACTAGCAAGGTTAAGATTTTAAGGATCGGAGCCGTAGCGAAAGCGAGTCTGAATAGGGCGCCATAGTTAGTAGTAGTAGACGCGAAACCGTGTGATCTACCCATGGGCAGGTTGAAGCTTTGTTAACCCAAAGTGGAGGACCGAACCCGTTGACGTTGAAAAGTCTTGGGATGACCTGTGGGTAGGGGTGAAAGGCCAATCAAACTCGGAAATAGCTCGTACTCCCCGAAATGCATTTAGGTGCAGCGTTGTGATAGTTTTATAGAGGTAGAGCTACTGATTGGATGCGGGGGCTTCACCGCCTACCAATTCCTGACAAACTCCGAATGCTATAAAATGTTTCACAGCAGTGAGGGCATGGGTGCTAAGGTCCATGTCCGAGAGGGAAAGAACCCGGACCATCAGCTAAGGTCCCCAAGTGTATACTAAGTTGATATAACGCGGTGGAATTGCATTGACAGCCAGGATGTTGGCTTGGAAGCAGCCATTCATTTAAAGAGTGCGTAACAGCTCACTGGTCGAGCGATTCCGCATGGATAATAATCGGGCATAAGTATACCACCGAAGCTATGGCTTCTGTACTCGGTACAGAGGGGTAGGGGAGCATTCTATGGGTGTTGAAGGTGATCTGTAAGGGTTGCTGGAACGCATAGAAACGAAAATGTAGGCATAAGTAACGATAATGCGGGCGAGAAACCCGCACGCCGAAAGACCAAGGTTTCCCCAGCTATGCTAATCAGCTGGGGGTCAGTCGGGACCTAACGCGAACCCGAAAGGGGTAGTGGATGGACAAGCAGTTAATATTCTGCTACCTGCTCACGCTAAAAGTGACGGGGATGTGGTGTTGGTGCGCGCTGACGGAATAGCGCGTTGAAGGGAGTGGTGACACCCCGATAGTACGATAAAGCTTCGGCTGCGTCGATAATCCAGCGTAACATCCTCCGAGAAAAACAAGTGAAGCAGCCCGTACCGTAAACCGACACAGGTGGTTGGGATGAGTATTCTAAGGCGCTCGAGAGATTCATGGCTAAGGAACTAGGCAAAATAGACCCGTAACTTCGGGAGAAGGGTCGCCCTCCTTTTAGGAGGGCCGCAGTGAAGAGGTCCAGGCGACTGTTTATCAAAAACACAGGGCTCTGCAAAATCGAAAGATGAAGTATAGGGCCTGACACCTGCCCGGTGCTGGAAGGTTAAGAGGAGATGTTAGTTTCGGCGAAGCATTGAATTGAAGCCCCAGTAAACGGCGGCCGTAACTATAACGGTCCTAAGGTAGCGAAATTCCTTGTCGGGTAAGTTCCGACCTGCACGAATGGTGCAACGATCTGGACACTGTCTCGGCCATGAGCTCGGTGAAATTGTAGTATCGGTGAAGATGCCGGTTACCCGCAGTGGGACGAAAAGACCCCGTGCACCTTTACTATAGCTTCGTATTGGTTCTGGGTAAGTAATGTGTAGGATAGCTGGGAGACTTTGAAGCGGCGTCGCCAGGCGTTGTGGAGTCATTGTTGAAATACCAGCCTTTGCTTATCTAGGGCCTAACCCTAACACTAGGGAACAGTGCGTGGTGGGTAGTTTGACTGGGGTGGTCGCCTCCAAAAGAGTAACGGAGGCTTCTAAAGGTACCCTCAGTACGGTTGGTAATCGTACGTAGAGTGCAATGGCACAAGGGTGCTTGACTGAGAGGCATACAGGCCGAACAGGTTGGAAACAAGAGCATAGTGATCCGGTGGTTCCGCATGGAAGGGCCATCGCTCAAAGGATAAAAGGTACGCCGGGGATAACAGGCTGATCTCCCCCAAGAGCTCATATCGACGGGGGGGTTTGGCACCTCGATGTCGGCTCGTCACATCCTGGGGCTGGAGAAGGTCCCAAGGGTTGGGCTGTTCGCCCATTAAAGTGGCACGCGAGCTGGGTTCAGAACGTCGTGAGACAGTTCGGTCTCTATCTACTGCGGGCGTTAGAAATTTGCGTGGATCTGACTCTAGTACGAGAGGACCGAGTTGGACTGACCTCTGGTGCACCAGTTGTTCCGCCAGGAGCATTGCTGGGTAGCTATGTCGGGATTGGATAAGCGCTGAAAGCATATAAGCGCGAAACCAGCCACAAGATGAGATTTCTTTAAAGGGCCGTGGGAGATGACCACGTTGATAGGCTATAGGTAGAAGGGCAGTAATGTCTGTAGCCAAGTAGTACTAATAGCCCATAGGCTTGCACAACTTGCCCCCTTTATTAGGGGGCGGACTTCCTTTTTACATTACATAAGCCGTAAATCGTAGCTTACTTTAATTATATACAAGTGTTTTATGTGAGTGGTTATACCACCCATTTTGTCCCTTTAATATGTTAACAATATTAGTTGCTATACCATAGGTGTAGTACAAAGATTTAAGGTGACCATGGCGATAGGGTCCACCCCTTACCATTCCGAACAGGGAAGTTAAGCCTATCAGCGCCGATGGTACTGCTATACCAAGTGGGAGAGTAGGTCGTCGCCTTTTTTTAATCAAGTCCTCAATAGAAATATTGAGGACTTTTTTTTGTTTATAAAGGTTTGTGTAGTATTGCATCCTCCCCAAGGCAATCGGGAGTATAGCGCTCTACCTAATATTAAATCACCATCGAAGTATGTTCTTAGGACTTGGAACAATCCTTTAGTGTATAATTCGTCTTTAATGCACTCTATTAATACTTTAACACCGCTCAAGACTTCCTTTTTTTGAATTAATCTTTACAGGGCTGCCCTGTCAAGGGATGTTTTATTGCATTTATTGTGTTTGGTATCTAGTATTTCAGGAAATTGTTCAAAATTAGGTACTACCTTAGTTTCTTATATTATGGCTTCAATACCTCCTTTTTACCCTTGGTTATTTATTAGCTTATAAATATGTACTGTTTCCTCTTTAGAAGGCGCCATTTCATCTAGGGAAAGCTGTTTTCTTATATATTGGTTGAAGATCTATATTTGTTTGGTGTGAGGTGTTTTTTGGTTTATAAACTCGTCTAAATAACCTCAGTATGTGCTCCTTTGTTTTCTTCTGGTAATACCTGAAAAAAGGAGCTATGATATAACATTCTGTAGTTTTAGTATGGCTCAGGTACTTTAAGCTGTAAACTCCTTGGTCATGTGAATGCCTCGTGCTGTTTCTTTAGTGTGCTTATCCAGCCAAGGTCCACACCTACTATAAAGATAAATGGACTTTCCGCGTAATGGAAAGTCTCAAACGATTATCTCTTTGCAAAATCCATGTATTATTAAATTGTGATGTGTTTCTTCCTCAGGATTTCTTTCTTTTATAAGAGAATTGAAGTGTTCCATCTTCCGTTTTATGCTATGGCAAAGAGAATTATTAATAATTCTGGCAAGAGAAACTTTAAGTGGCCCTGTTTTAAAGCAAAGATCTTATTTAATTTCAGCAGTAATTTGGAGATTGATTCGTTTTCATTAAGCTATGAAACTTTTTCTAAGTGCCAATACTAAAAATCTTTCTTTCAAATTAGGCTTGTCTAAAGTGATTTACTTAAATAGGAAAGTTTATTATTTCGCTTTGGGAAGGGTAAAATAAAAACAGGTTCCTATATTTAATGTGCTTTCTGCCCAAATACTTCCGTTATTTTTTTCAATCATTTCTTTACACAACACAAGGCCTAGTCCTGTGCCTTTTTCATTGTTTGTTCCATATGTAGTAAAAGTTTCTTGGGTATTAAATATTTTGTTTAAAGCTTCTTCTGTTATTCCTACCCCAGTATCTTTTATATAAATTTCCCAATGGTTTTGTTTTTCTGTAGCTCCAAATGTGATTTTTCCATTCTCAGGAGTAAATTTTAAAGCATTACTAGTAAGGTTTCGGATTGCAATGCTAATTTGGTTTTTACCAGACCAGGTCAACACTTCTTCATTTATATTATTTTCAAAAGTGATCGATTTTTTATCTGCCATTTTCGATAATAACGCATTATTTTGAGTAATTAAAGTACCTATATTGGTGTTTTCTGGTTCGGTAATAATATCATTCATTTCGGTTTGTCCCCAAGAAAGTAAATTATTCAAGGTAAAAGCAATACAGTCAATGCCTTCCCCCATTGTAGGGGCAAGTTCAATAAATTCTGTAGCGTTAATTTGCTTGCTAGTAAACAAATCAAACATGGACTTAAATGAATTAATGGGGCCTCTTAAGTCATGAGCAATAATAGTAAATAACTTAGTTTTAGTAGTATTAGAATGTAATAAATGTTTTTCCTTGACTTGTAGTTCTTTTGTTTTTGTAGTTAACTTTCTGTTTAAAAGACCTTGTGTTTTGTTATTCTTTTTTAGGATATAAATAATAATAGAGAATGCAATGATGATTAAAATAGCACCATAAAAATACAATCGTTGTTTTGCAGCTACTTTCTCATTTTCCAAAATGTAGCGTTCTTTTTCTTGATCAAACTCAAGATTGGATTTTAGTATTTTTAATTCTTTTTGATTGTTCTTTTTATTTATGGTATCAGAAATAGCTTTAAATTCTTCTAAGTAATAAAGTGCTGCTTCGGTTTGGTGTGTTTCTTTTTTTAATTGATAAAGTGTTTTTAAAATTTCATCACGCTCATCTAGTACGTTTAAGTTTTTACTCAATTCTAGTGCTTTTAAACCATAGGTCTCAGTTTTTTTATAGTCTTTGAGTTTCAGATACGTTTTAGACATTCCGTTGTATAAGGATATTTTGTACCTCGTTTGTGCAATATCTTTGTGTATTTTTTCACTTTTTTGAAACCATTTTAAGGCTTCAGAAGCCTTTTCTTGTTTAAGAAAAATGTTTCCTTTCAATTCATATGCATAGGTTAACCATTCTTGTAATTCAAGTTTTTCTAAAAGTGGTAAGCCTTCATCTATTTTTTCTGAAGCCTTTCTTAACTCATTGTTGTCTATATATGTTGCGGCTAAATTAATTAGCGTTACCGCAGTTATTCTTTCATTACCTGTTCTTCTATTTAATTCCATAGCTTTGTTTAGGAAATAAATACATTGTTTATACTCATTCTGTAAGCTATAAATAACTGTGATGTTGATATATAAAATGGCTAGCGTTTCTTCATCTTTATTTTGTTTGGCTATTTCAATACCGCTCAGATATTCGTTGAGTGCTTTGGTGTATTCTTCTTTATGTAAATACGCTGTAGCCAAACTACTTTTTGAGAGTAAGATAACATCAACATAGTTATTTACTTCTGCACTAGAACGCGCTTTAATAAAGTTTTCTATGGCAAGTTCTTTTTCGCCAGTTTCAGAATAATAATTTCCTAAAATAATATAGCCTTTTGCTTCTCCTTTAGTATAGTCAATTGCTTTACTCAGAGCAATAGATTCTTTAGCTATGATGTTTAGGCTATCTAAATTATAAAAACCATAAGCTTTCCCGTAGGTATAAAGCAAATTGATATAAAGTGTATCTTTCTGGTAATTAGGTTTTAATTTAAAGGTCTCTATGTTTTGATATAGGCTGTCTTTTATCGTTTTTTGACCATATATAGTGTATAGATTAAAAAACATGACGAAACATAATAAAACAAAACTGTCCCGTATTTTTATAGGTCTTATTCTTAGCATTAAAGTAGGTCTTAGGCGAGTTGGGCTCACATTAAAGGACAAAGGTAGCCTAGGTATTTAGATTATCAGGGGATTGTAGTTTAATGACAATTGTAGTACGTTGAATGTACAAATACTATCGATAAACAAACGCTATTTTAGCTACTTTTGTCGATGTTATTGGCATGTTAGATTTTTTGACGCCTGATTTTTAACTACTTATAAGCGTTAAGCAATCTTATTATTTTTAATATGGAATAAAGATGCTTTCGAGAGTTACTTTTTGTAAGTTCAAACCATATACACCGTCAATTATACTATTCGTTGATGTAGGTTTAGATTCATAAATTATGAGTTTTTAATTCTTTTCGTTTTCGGCTAATGTAAGTTAGTTCTTGAAGGGAGTTGTATGTATATATCATAGTGTTTAACAAATTAACAGCAAGAGAAATGAAGGAGTATAGGTTAGGGTATGTATTGGCAAGAATTGCTATAGGAGTTAGTATGTTTGGCCATGGTTTGGTGCGATTACCTAAATTAGAGGGATTCAAAAATCATATAGTAGGAAGTTTTGCGGAATCTATGATTCCAGAGATTTTGGTCACGCCTTTTGCCTACACATTACCCATCCTAGAATTTGTAGTGGGAGTATTACTTATTATTGGGCTATTTACAAAAGAGGCTTTAGTATTAGGTACAATGATAATGATTGCCTTAGTTTTTGGAAGTACTATGATTGAGAATTGGGGAATTATAGATTCTCAATTACTACATGCGCTTATATTTATTGGTTTATTGTTAGGCATTAAATATAATCATTGGTCACTTGATACTAAAGTGAACAAATAATGGCCATACTTAAAAATGTAGAAAGTTCCCCCCGGATTCTTTTATAATTAAGCAGGCCAAAATAAGTTATACTATTGTAATCGTTCTTGCCAATAAAATGCTCTTATGCAAAATGAATACTACATTTATGCACTATTATCTTTAAAAATACAAAGGTACTAGTGTAAAACTTTACAACCTTGCGGTTTTCCGCAAGGTTGTAAAGTTTTCTAATTTTAGACTAAAAAAATGAGTGCTAAAATGGCGAAGCGAAGGGTCGAGAAGTACTTTTTTATCCAGTATACCGGTTATTTAATTCTTCTACAACCAAATTGTAGGGTTTTACAACATAAATAATAGATAATACAATATCAGGATTAGTTTTGTGTGAATAATCAACCATACTAAATTAAGATGAAAAATTTATTTTTACTAGCAGCATTTATGTGCCTTGGATCAATGTATAGTCAAGAAGGCCTAAAATTCGGAATTCAAGGAGGATTACCACTAGAGAATTTTAATGATCAAGTAGGTGTTGTCATAGGGGCCGATTTTGGCCATATGTGGGCGCTAAATGAAACCATTGACCTTGGTGTAATGACAGGTTATATTCATGGTTTCCCAGAAAAGTATGGTACGGAAGATGTTTTAATCACACTGCCAAGTATTCAATTTTTACCCGCAGCAGCCTCCTTGCGTATTTGGGGGTCTAATTCATTTTCTTTTGGAGGAGATATAGGTATGGCAATAGGACTAAATGATGGTAATGATGGTGGTTTTTATTACAGACCCCAATTTGGATTTCTTATGGGACCAAGTACAGAATTGAACTTTTCTTATACTGGAATTCAATTAGAAGAGACCTCTTGGAATACCGTAACTATTGGTATTTTATATACACTTCAATTAAAAAGACCTTATTAGTAGATTCTGTGCTATATTTTAAACCTAATTAAGTTCTTTGATACTAGTTTTTAGCCTTTGATAGCGCGTATTAACTGCTAAATTCCTACATTTTAAAGCTAATAATTGGTATTTTAATTTGTAACACCTAAATTTACTTTGTAAGAGTATTCTTAAGCGTGAGTGTCACGCACTCTTGTTTGCTTGAATAAGAAATAAGTATTAAGTTTTTATAGTTTTATACGCTTAAAGATACGTGCTACTTTCTATTTTTTAAATTAAAATCAGTAACCGTGAGCTTTAATTTTCAGAATCTTGATTCAGAATTACTTGATTTTGCAATAATTGCAACTTCACTTTCAAATTGTGCTGCAGCGTTAATCACACTTTCTGATGGTAAAACAATTCAAGTAAAGTCTAACCATGGTGCTACAGGCTTCGCTACATCTTTTTACCAAAATATCTTATTAAGTACCACTGATGAAATACTCTTAAAATCAAATTTAAGAGCAGCAGATAAAACAAATGTTTTTGATTTCTATTTAGGGATTCCTTTAAAAACAAAAGATCAAAATTCTTTTGGAGTTTTGAGTTTGTGGCATGAGACGGAGGTAGAAATTAAAGAATCGCAATTAAATGCCCTCAAAGCTTTAGCACGGCAAATTGAAAATAAGCTAATTCCAGAGCATCAATTTCAATCTTTAATACTCGATGATGCTACTTTCTATGAAAATAGTTTAAAGAGCAGTAAAGTTGGTCTATGGGAATTAAATGTAAATACTTCAGAGTTTAAACTAAATGAGGTATCCATCAATACCTTGGGATACCATAAGAAAGATTTCAAAGATTTTAGTTTTAAGACTTTTCTAAAAATTATTTACAAAGATTATGTTCAGGAATCGCTTTCTTATTTAAGTCAAATTAAGAATAGAGAAATTGAAGCTTATGAGCATGTCATTAGAGTACGCCATAAAAAAGGGTATTGGAGTTGGATGACAATTACCGGCCAGGTTACCAAATGGAGCGCTAATGGTGATCCTGAGATTGTGGCTGGAACTATGTTAGATATTCATGATTTTAAAACAATTGAATTCCAACTTAATTCTATTATTGATAATATAGATTGTGTAGCTTTTAGGCATATTTTTTTCCTAGACGGGAGTCAGGAAATTGTTCATCTTACCAAAGGAACTGAGAAATTATGGGGACTTACAAATCAAGAAGTTTATACTAGCTTTGATCCAGTTTGGAACTTATTACTTGAAGAAGAGAAACCACGCTTAAAAGGGATTCTAGAAAATTCTGTAGCAACTCTCGAGAAATGGGAAACTGAATGGAGAATTCAACATCCTGATGGCAGTACACGTTGGCATAAAGGTCAAGGTAATCCTATTAAAAATAAAAATGGTAGTGTTAGTATTGATACGGTAATTATAGATATTACTGATCATGTTAGTAAAAAAGAAGAATTACGTCTTCTAAATAAAAAATTAAATCAGGCACAAGAAATTGCAAGTCTTGGATATTGGGAATTTGATTTAGAAAAAGGAACCGAATACTGGTCAGAGAATGTTTATGATATTTTTGGTTTAGATAAAGGTATTCCATTAACGCCAGAAGAAACTATAACAAGTTTAATTTTTGAGGAAGATATTCCTGCAGTTATCGAAAAAAGACAAAATGCAATTGAAAACAATCAAGAGTTTTTTTTAGAGAATAGAATAAAACAATCAGACGGTTCTGTAAAATGGATTCGTCAAATTGGAAATTTTATCAAAAATGAAAATAATGAAGCAATATTTTATGAGGGTACTATCCAAGATATTACAGAAAGTAAATTAGTTTCTCTAAGCTTAGAAGATACAATACAACGTTATAATTTAGTTACAAAGGCAACTTCTGATGCAATTTGGGATTTAGATTTCAAAACTGGAGAAATTTTTAGAGGAGAAAATTATATTAAACTTTTTGGCTATTCTAAGGAGAATATGTCCAGTTTGGATACTAGTCTTTGGGAACGGCATATACATCCTGATGATCATGATAGAGTGGTTAATTCCTTTAATTCTTCAATTGAAAAAGGGGAATATTTCTGGGAAGAAGAGTACCGGTTTATCAATGTAAATAAGGAGTATTCTAATGTTATAGATAAAGCGTTTATTGTACGTAACGACTATGGTGAGGCTTTAAGAATGGTAGGCGCCATGCAAGATGTTACTGAAAAACTTCAAGCTATTGAAGATATTAAAAGATCTAATGAACGTTTTGAAAAAGTATCTGAAGCAACTAATGATGGCATTTGGGATTGGGATTTAATTAATGACGTTGTATTTTATGGTTCTGGTTATGAAGAATTGTTTGGTTATCCCAAAAATGAAGGAAAAGCAGATCCCGCTGTCTGGATAAGTAGAATTCATCCAGAGGACAAACCTAAAGTATTAGAGCTAGTAAATAATCTAATAGAATTTAAAACACAAGAATATTTTAACTGTGAATATCGTTACTTAAAAAGTGATGGCGAGTATGCTAATGTAAGTGATAGAGGTAGCGTCATGAAAAATGAACTAGGCGAAGTTATTCGTATTGTTGGTGCTGCACAAGATATCACAGATAGAGTAAAGTATACAGAAGAGATAAGAAATGCCAATGAGCGTTTTGAAAAAATTGCAGAAGCTACACATGATGCAATTTGGGATTGGGATTTGGTAAATAATACCTTGTATCAAGGCAAGGGATATCAAACATTATTTGGTCATAACCCAGAAGAAATTGACCTCACTTTTGAATTTTGGAGAAATAATGTGCACCCAGATGATTTAGCGCAAGCATTAGCAAGTACAGAAGTTCTTTTAAATGAAAAAACGGGTACGTATTTCAAGTCAGAATATCGCTATTTAAAAAGTGATGGTACGTATGCAAATGTCATTGATAATGGTAGCGTCATAAGAAATGAAAAGGGAAACGTGGTAAGAATGGTTGGTGCCATGCAGGATATTACGGAAAGAAGAACATTTGAAGCTTCCTTAAAAAAATTAAATAACGATTTAGAAAAGCAGGCAGAAGAGCTTTTGCGTTATAATGAAGAGCTCGAACAGTTTGCCTATGTGGTTTCTCATGATCTTCAAGAGCCTTTGCGTATGATCTCAAGCTTTTTAACCTTGTTAGAAAAGAAATACAATCATGTTATTGAGGATGAAGGAAAAAAATACATTCATTTTGCCGTTGACGGCGCTAAAAGAATGCGTCAAATAATTTTAGACCTATTAGATTTCTCTAGAGTCGGAAAAACGGAAGAGGAATTAATAGCAGTAGATTTTAATGAAATATTGGAAGAAGTACGTTTAATCTTCCAACAAGAAATCTTAGAAAAAGAGGCTACTTTAATTATTCCTACACTTCCTACAATTCATAGTTATAGCTTGCTAGTACAGCAACTTTTTCAGAATCTAATAGGCAATGCTTTAAAATATCAAAAAGAAGGTGCCAAGCCTATTATTGAGGTGTCTTATGAAGAATTAGACACCCATCATAAATTTACTGTATCTGATAATGGAATAGGAATAGATTCTGAGTATTTTGATAAAATATTCGTTATATTTCAGCGTTTACATGGTAGGAACCAATACAACGGTACTGGTATTGGTTTGGCATTAGTAAAAAAAATTATTGAAAATTTAAAAGGCAAAATTTGGGTGACGAGTGAAAAAGACGCTGGCACAACATTTTATTTTACAATCAAAAAAGAAGAAAATTAATCAAACCTCCATATGAAAAGTATTACTATATTATTAGTGGAAGATAATGAAGGTGATGTACTATTAACTACAGAGGCATTAGAAAGTTGTAAAATAACCAATACTTTAAAAGTAGTTAATGATGGGGAAGAAGCTCTAAATTTTGTTTACAAAAAAGAAAATTTTGTAAATGAAAAAACGCCAGACCTAATTCTATTAGATGTAAATCTTCCTAAGAAAAATGGTCATGAGGTGCTTCAAATATTAAAATCAGATAGTAGCTATAAACATATTCCTATTATAATGCTAACGACGTCTTCTTCTGCACTAGATATTAAAAAGGCGTATTCGCACTATGTAAATTGCTACATCACTAAACCAGTTGAACCTTCAGAGTTTATTTCTGCAGTTTCGCAGATAGAAAATTTTTGGATTAACATTGTAAAATTGCCTTAATAATTTTTATGATTAAAGATAAATCTACGTACTCCATACTAATTATTGAGGATAACCCAGGAGATCTTTATATTTTCCAAGAATATTTGAGGGATCAAATATTAAATCCGAACATTATTTCTGCAACCAATTTTAAAGAGGCAGCCGAGGTTTTACTTGATGGTACTCAAAAATTAGATATTATATTTTTGGATTTATCATTGCCAGATAAAAAAGGGATAGCGCTCATTCATGAAATAGTTAAAATAGGGAAAAAGAGGCCTATTGTTGTCCTTACAGGGTATGCAGATATTCAATTTAGTATTGACTCATTGCATTTAGGGGTTTCAGATTATTTAATAAAAGATGAACTTACGGCACTAACACTTTATAAAAGTGTGCGTTATAATATTGAGCGGGGTAAATACTTACTGCAGTTAGAACAATCTGAAAAAAGGTATATTGATTTATTTCATTTAAGTCCGCAACCTATGTGGATCTATGACTTAGATACCTTAATGTTTTTAGATGTGAATGATGCTGCAACGGCTCATTATGGGTATTCCTATGAGGAGTTTTTAACAATGAATATTCGGGATATTAGGCCGAAAGAGGAAGTTGTTGATTTCATGAAAATTTTAAAGGAAAATCCAGTAGATAAAGAAGGTAAGTTTAAGGGCTTTTTTAAACACCAGAAAAAGGATGGGACCGTAATAGAAGTGGAAATTACGAGTAATCTCATATCCAGAATTGGTAAAACGGTACGCATTAGTTTAGCGAATGATGTTACAGAGCGACTTAACTATATTAAAGCTATTGTTGATCAGAACGAGAAATTGAGAGAAATTGCGTGGATACAGTCTCACGTAGTTAGGGCTCCTTTAGCTCGGTTAATGGGACTAATTAAGATTTTAGACTGTGATGAAGATGTGCCTGTAAAGGATAAACATTTCGTCTATACAGAACTGCTGAAGTCTGCAGACGAACTAGATGAAATTATCAGGGGTATTTCTGAAAAAGCTTCTAAGATAGAAATTAACAATACGACGTATGATTTTGGAGATACTACTAGTAGATGATGATCCGATAGGACAATACTTGCATAATAGCATGCTTAATAAATGTGATGTATCTGGGCAAAAAATGTTCGAAAACGGTGCTTTAGCATTAAAGTATATTATGGAAAAAAAAGATCAAGAGATTTTATTTTTGATTTTTTTAGACATTAACATGCCTGTAATGAACGGGTGGGAATTATTAGAAGCATTGAATAAAACGCCTAGCAAAGCAGCATTTAAAGTTGTGATATTAACCTCGTCTATTGATTACTCTGATCGTGAAAAAGCAGATCAACATGCACAAGTATTCAAATTTGTAGAAAAACCACTTACTATAGCGTGTGTAGAAGATATTAAAGCAAATGCGGACTTAGCTTCTTTCTTTTAATTCTTTAAAAAAAATTTGATAGCTATAATAGAATGACAGAGACCATAAAGAAAAAAATTATAACGGTTTGTACGGATAAGATTGAAAAAAAAGGCCCCAATGTTGGGCTTTCTTTTTATGCTTTCTTTGCAAATAAAAATGACAATCCAAAATTGCTGTTAGAAGTGGCGCACTGGTGGATTATGGAACATAAATTAGATCACTTTGAAAAAGCTGTTAAAATAAAAGCATTGGCACAACAAATAATTCCTTTAGATTAAAGGGAGTTTTGCCTTTACTTTGCATCTTTCTTGTTGACCAAACCTTTTGTGAATTCATTTAAAGTTTCTACTTTCTCTTCAAAATCGCCCTTGATTGTTTTTCTAAACTCATTCAAATTCTTAACTAAATCATCAATGTTTTCTGGAATTACATCTTCAAAAAACTGACGCAATCTTTTTGCTGTTGTTGGAGATTTGCCATTGGTAGAAATAGCCACTTTTACATTGCCTTTAGTAACGATACCACCCATATAAAAATCACAAAAAGGAGGGTTGTCAGCAACATTCACTAGAATGTTTTGTGCTCTACAATCATGGTATACTTGTTCATTAACAGGGATATTATCTGTAGTAGCAACAACCATATGTTTATTGTTTAGGTAGCTTTTAGAGTAGGGGGTAACATTCATTTTAATAGCAAACTTATCAGCTAAAGCTATAGTTTCTTCTCTAAACATGGGAGAAACCATTTCTACATTTGCGTCTGGACTAGATTTTAATAAAAAAGTGAGTTTTTCTAATGCCACATTTCCTCCACCAACAATAAGTATATTTAAATTAGATACTTTTAAAAAAACAGGGTATAGGTTGTTGCGTTCCATTATGGTGAATTTAATATCAGAGAATTAGCTATTTGTTAAATGCTAAAATAGCTAATTCAAAGATACTATTTTCAACTGTTTCTATAGGGGCTAATGGAAGGTTTAATCTAGGTTACTCTTTGTTGTCGTTAGTTTGTGTTTCTAAATTTAATGACATGGCATCTATGTGTTCATCAGATTTTGATTTTGCTTTTTTTAAAATGCTGAGTCCATTCGGAATGTAAGATAGTACTAGTAATGTTATCCCAGAAATTAAAATAATCATAGGATGAATAAAAAACTCACTGAATGAAAATACTCCAATAATTAAAAGTGTAGAAAAAGGCAGTGAGCAGGCTAATACATTAACTGCAAAATCTATATCGAATGTAGGTTTTGTTTGTTTATCTTTTTCTTCTAAACCGGCTATTGCACTCATATGGGCAAAGGGCCAAAAACTACAAGAACTTTGAGGGAAAACGATTAAAAATAAAATCATGCTTGCGCCAAGGGCGGGGAAAAGAAAAACAAATAGAGCAGATAGTAAAAAAGTAATTCCTGCCCTACGCGCGAGGAGTTTAAGTATTAGTGAAAACTCACTTGCATTTATCCTAACTGCCATACCTATAAATAATAGGACCAATGGAGCCATTATAGTACTTAAACTTGTTATTGTATTCCCTAAAAAGGAAGGAAGACTTGAGAGGTTTAATCCCAATGCTAATAGAATTAAAGCAGCAATCATTACTAAATTTATTGGTTCGTTAATTAATGAGATAACGAGTCCTTTTAGTTTGTTTTTCATAGATGCTTTGGCATCTTTTATAGACCTTAGGTTATACCAATGCATGGCAAGCATATATAATAATATAAGAACAAAAATTTTATTCCCTACATCTGCTAATGCTGCTAATGCAAGGTAATCATCACCTAAATATACCGCAATAAAAGGGAAGCAAGATAAACCAGGGGCTAATGATGGTAATAACATCATTATAGTTCTTTTTCGAGCATTATCGCCACTAGGTAATGTTTTGCTTAGATAATATTTTGATGCAAATAACATCAATAAATTAAAGACAAGTGCTAAAACAGGAAATATTAAAAGAGAGCTTTCTAATTTAATTTTTAATAAAGCAACAAAGATAACTGCAGGTAATGCTACACTTAAGATTAAAACCTTTATTCCTTTCAAATCACTTTTTGCAACTTTTTTCTGTAGAAGAAATCCAACTCCTATTATAAGTAGCAGCTCTAAGGTCTTCTGAAATGCAATATTCATATACAAGGGTTTTAAAAATTTTTATAGTTTGTTTAATATCTAAAAATGAACTGGACCAGAAGAGTTGGAAGTAATTGTATCAAGGCAACACAGCTAACAACCAACTCTCGGACCAATTCAAAACTTAGATAAGCACTTTTTCTAAGGCTGCAGTAAACAACTTCATTTCGTCCATGGTACCCATACTAACGCGACACCAATTTTTGTCATAAAACTCAAAAGCACGGACACCCACTTTTTCAGCGGTCATTTTTTCTAAAAACTCTTTCCCATCCATTTCAATAGGGAAAATGATAAAACTTGTGGAAGAGGGTACATATTTAAAGCCCATTCTGTCTAAATTTTTGTAGACATATTCCCTACACTCTTTATTGAGTTTTCTCGATTTTGTTTGGAATGCAATATCATCCATACTTGCTGTTGCGGCATAAATAGATGGAAAGGAAATACCCATTCCGCCTCTCGTAATTCTTTGAATAATACCTAAAGTTTCTGGTAAGGCTACTGCGTAACCTACACGTAAGCCTGCCATACCATGAATTTTAGAGAATGTTCTGGCAATAATTACATTTTTTCCTTCCTTGATTAAGGACACCATACTTTTTTTAGCACCATCTTCAAGAAAACCTAAATAAGCCTCATCGACAAAAATGGGAACTTTATCAGCTACTCTTTTACAGAAATCTAGTAATTCCGTATGATCGGTCATACTTCCTGTAGGATTGTTTGGATTACAGATATATACTAGTTTAGTTTCGCTGTCAATTGCGGCTTCCATTGCTGCTAAATCGTGTGACCAATCTGATTTCAATGGAATTGCTTTCCAAGTTGCACCAGTTGCTTCTGCTACCTTTATAAGTGACATGTATGATGGATCTGCAGAAACTATATTCCCCCCATTCTGAAAGAAAACCATCGCTGTTTTTTCTAGTATATCTGATGATCCAGGGCCCATCATGATGTTTTCCTGTTGTACACCTTCTTCAAGTGCAATTTTTTCCATTAAATCAAATAATTCTGTCCAGGCGTATCTATTTCCTCTAAAGGCATTTGCACCTACAGCTGCTATTGCTTTAGATGAAGGTCCATAAGGATTTTCGTTCGCATTTAATTTTGCTGCAAGTTCTATGGGTTTAGTGACGTTATAAGGTAAATACTCTTTAAAAAATGGAGTGTAGGGTAAATTGCCTTGTGTGTCTAATTTTAGAGGTTCCGATGAAAATGCTCCGTACGATAAATAAGGAGCTGCTACAACTCCTGCTGCTGTGAGAACGCCTCTTTTAAGCCAATCTCTTCTGTTTACTGTTGTTTTCATATTATGTGCTTATTAAGTTAAAAAAAATTAATTCTGTTCTACGGGGTCTTCATTAGTCCCAATATTTCCTGCTGCAATTATTGTTGTTCCATCAGTGTCATAAATGTTAATGTGTCCATCTAAATCAAGAATGCTATCGTAGAAATTGGTATCACTAATTACAAAGAATTTACTAACAGCAAATTCAGCGTAAAAAATGAGTTGTGTTGGTAAATCTTCAGTAGTATTGCCATCTCGGTCGTAATCATCAGTGTCTACAGCATCACTATCAGTTTGAGTAACTAACTGGAATACTTCTACGTCATACAAATCTGTCAACAAGGTTTCATCTCCTATTGCCCCTGTCATAATTGAAGATGGGTAAGCGAGGTCTAGCTGAGTTGTGCTAGCTTCCCACATAGTTTCATAGTTTGGGCTATCTAATGAAATTTGTACGAGCGTTTGATCGATACTTGTTTTCCAAAAAACTATTCTTCCGCTAACATTAGTTCCTGTCGGATCAGTGCTTTCTATGGTGTAAGCAATATATGAAGTTAGTGTTCCGCCTCCATCTGCAGTGTCTAATTCAGCTTCTAATTTATCAGACTCGCATGAGGTAGCTATTAGAAATAAAAATACTGCGCTTATTTGTTTTATATAGGTCTTTATCATGATATCAATTTTTTTAATTAATTAGAAAGAAAAGCTTAGTCTACCGAAATAGTAAGATCCATTTGAACCTTGTTGGTAATTAGAATACAGATAGAAACCTCTATTTGCAGCGATAAGAATATCTGGATAATTATTAAAAATATTATTTCCACCAACAGTTAAGCTAATGTGTTCAGTTGCCTTATAAGTAATACCTATATCAGTAACAAATTCGCTAGAAAAGGTTTGATCATCATATAAGCCATTAGCATCTAATGTATTGTCAAGTGTAGTAACTTCTCCGTAGAAAGTTTCTCTTAACATACCAGACCATTTTCCTATAGAATATGTCGCTGAACCAATGAAAGTTGTGTTTGGCGTCCCAGTTTCAAATTGTCCGATACTAGATCTGTTTACATATTTTTCTTCAACTTCTGCATCAGTTAATACGGTATTCAAATCAGGAATAGTAGAATTTTTAAAGGTATTTTTTCTTAGAACTCCCGAAGCCATTAAGCCTAACATTCCGTCGCCCACACGTTCATTGTAGTTGGCTACAATTTCTATACCTTTTGTACTAACATCACCACCATTGATTCTGAAAGAAGCAAGTCCTTCTCCGATAATTGGCTCTAAAACAGGAGCATCACTAGCATCAAATTCACTGGTTTCAAAAATTCTATCCTTAATTTCTATTGAGTAAGCGTCAACAGTAAGTTCTAACTTATTAAATAACTTAGTGGTAAAACCAATACTAAAGTTTGTTGATTTTTCTTCTGTAAGTTGCGGAATTCCCAATGCTTTTGCTGCAGTACTTGTATTTGGATATAATGTACCATCATAAGGTGTTAGACCAATAAAGAAGGTGTAAGTGTGCGAGTAATTCAATTCCTGTAGTGAAGGAGCTCTAAAACCAGAACTGAATGAACCTCTGAAGGCAAAGTTATCTAAAATGGAATATCTAGTTGCAAATTTACCTGTGAATACGCCACCAAAATCAGAATAATTTTCAGCTCTAAATGCAGTGCTAACAAACCATTTTTTAGTAACATCTAACTCCATATCTAAATAGGCTGCAGTTACAGAACGGTAGGCATCACTTTCATTGCCGGGAGCAAAGCCTCTGAAGCATTGACAGTTGGGGCTATAAACTTTATTGAACGATTGGCTTACACCTGCATATTCAAGTACAACAGGATCACCATTGGCATCAACGATAGGTGCTGATTCAAGGTCTTCTAAAGGTGCTCCATCTGGGCCTACAAGGACCTCATTGTCTGTTGAAGCCGTATATAAACCTGCATCACCAGCTTCATAGCTCTCTTCTTGCCCTGCCATAATTTTATAATTTTCAACGCGAAGTTCAGTACCAACGGCGATATTAAAACCAGAAAGAATATCATCGTAATATCTTGAAATATCAAAGTTCATGGTGTTTTGGTAAAAACTGTGTGTACCTAAATTCATATCTGTAGGAGAAGCAGATTGTAAACTTGAGTTAAAAGTATTGAACATATCAAATGTCATTTTGTTGCGACCGAAAGTGTTGCTAAAGTCGAAATCAAAATCACCTAGTTTGCCTTCTATTCCGCCTGTAAAAGCAATGTTGGTTTGAGTAGTTTCAATTTGTGGTCTAAATCCATTTGGATATAAATCATAATTTGCTCTATCAGCTTGGGCTGGCCTTCTAAAAAAACAGCTATAGGCATCAGTGTATTTGTAACCAAAATCACCGAAAGAATAAAATTCGGTATTCTCGTTGATAGGTAAAGCCATGTTATAGGAAATTACACCTAATTTTGAACCAGCAGATCCTGCATAAGTTGAAAAATCTTTATATGTAAGTCCTCTAGCGGCCATTAAGCCTTCATCGGTTGTTAAGGATGCTGCAAGTTCAGTATCTCCAGCGGCTTGAGCTGCAATTAATTCTGGGTTCGTTATGATAACGTTACCTTGAGTATCTGTTCTTTGATTGTTTAAATAAGCATCGCCATAAGGAGTAGCTTCACTTACATTAGGTCTAATTGTTTTTTCAGCCTGTCTGTAAGTACCTGTTAGGTTTAAATAACCTCCATTTTCAAAACCTACTCCATAATTGGTAGATAATTGATAGTTCATACCATCCGCTTCAGTATCTTGAAGTAATTCTTGTGCAGTCTCACTTACATCAGAACCGCTTAAGTCTGGCGCTTTGTTTGGATAGCCACCCATAGTTAAGCTACCAGAGAACTTGTTTGTTCCTTTTTTCAATACCACATTCATAACCCCCGCAATGGCATCAGAACCGTACTGTGCTGAAGCACCATCTCTTAATATTTCTACCCTGTCAATAGATTCAGGAGAAATAAAACTCATATCTACGGCATTTGCTGGGCTACCTGTTTGTGAAGCTGCTAACAACGCCGATGTATGTCTTCGTTTACCATTAATCAAAACTAACATTTGGTTAGGTGCTAAGCCTCTTAGTGTGGGTGGATCTACAGATGATGATAAATCACCTCCTTGTGATTTAAAGGCACTGAAAGATGGTGCTGATGCAACAAGCATTTCAGCTAACCCTAATTGAGGCATGTTTATGCTTTGGGTTGCTATACTAATAACATCTACAGGAGATGCAGTTTCTAATTTTGTTCTAGCTTGTCCTCTAGAACCAATTACTACCATCTCTTCTAATTGTTGTGCAGATGCAATAAGTTGTATGGTGATAAATGTTTGATTGTTTATTTTGGCTTCTTTTGAAGCAAAGCCCAATGAGGAGAATAAAAGAGTTCCTTTGGCTGGAGCTGTGATGTTAAATAGGCCATCAAAATCTGAGATAGCACCTATAGCGGTGCCTTTTACAATAATGTTCGCTCCGGATAGCGGTTCGCCCATATCATCAATAATTTTACCTTTGATTTCGATATCTTGGGCGTTAACTACCAATAGGGCATTCAATAGAAATAATGTTAGCAAGAATTTCTTCATTTTCAGAGGGTTTTTTGGTTATTATTATACTACCCATACCATTTCTGTAATTTTTCTCGATGAATTACGGAAGACGCAAAAGGCATTATTTAAATTCTAAAAAGGAAAGTTCCGGAAACTTCACTATGGTATAAAAATGTTAAATTTTATACTACCAATATTAATAATAGTTATTAATAAATAAAAATCAATAAATAACTTAAATCAGTGATTATAATGTAATGATTTTGGTAAAAATCAACATATATTATATACTTTTTAGAAATTCCATCAATTATTGTGTTTTCCAATATTTAGGTAGCTAAAATATGATAGATTGATAAAATAAGCGTCAATTGTACTTTTATGAATTTGAAAAATAAATTACAGTCCTATTAATAATTTAATAATGTATTGGGGTGAATGTTAAGTAATAATTATATTATTTTTATAATAATTGAATTATTTTCAAGGTTTTATTTAAAAATTGGATTTTAATTCAATGGTTTTAATTTTTTGATGCCATTCCCTTTTTTGAATCTACTATGATTTTACCCATACTCATGAACCAGATGAAGGATAAGGGAGCTACATTAAATATTGATTATATAAAATAGACGAGTATTAAACCTTATTTCTAAGTTTTTTTTGAAATGAAAGGCACTTTATTACAACTTATACGAATTTTGGAGATAGTATAAATAAATTTTAAAACGGGTACTTATGATTTTTTTGTAAAAATTTATGCTAAAGTTGCTGAGCGTTACCAGGCAGTGTATCAAAATATTATATTAACAATTAGTAACATCAGTGCAATGGCGCCTTTTAAATGTATGAAAGAAAATGCCAATTGGCATACTAGTTTTGGTGTAGCTTAAAACAATAGCAACAAGTCTACAGCTGAAATTGGATACAGCGCTAACCTGATAATTATCATATTTTTTCTTTTAATACAACAGTAGGTTTGTACTAAATACAATTCCAATGTGCACATTAGTTCAAAAATATAACGTTCCAGGTCCAAGATATACAAGTTACCCTACCGTTCCTTATTGGGATATTTATAATTTTTCTGGAAAAAAATGGCAATCCACTTTAATTCAAAGTTTTGAGGAAAGTAATAGTTCTGAAGGTATCAGCTTATATATCCATTTGCCTTTTTGCGAAAGCATGTGTACCTTTTGTGGGTGTCATAAACGCATTACTAAACGTCATGAAGTAGAAGTGCCTTATTTACAAACCATACTTAAAGAATGGCAATTGTATTGCAATTTGTTTTCTGAAAAACCTAGGGTAAAAGAGCTTCACTTAGGTGGAGGTACGCCAACCTTTTTCTCGCCAGAAAATTTAGAATATTTAATTAAAGGAATTTTTAAAATAGCAGATAAGGCAGCTCATTATGAGTTTAGTTTTGAGGGTCATCCTAATAATACCACAAGGGAGCATTTACAAGCCTTATATAATGTAGGGTTTAGGCGGGTAAGTTTTGGCGTTCAAGATTATAATGAAAAAGTGCAGAAGGCTATTCATAGAGTGCAACCTTTTGAAAATGTAAAAAAAGTGACAGAGGCTGCTCGCGAAATTGGGTATACTTCTATAGGTCATGACATCATATTTGGTCTTCCGCACCAAACTATTGCAGATGTAGAACAAACAATTTTAAAGACAAAAGAATTAATGCCAGACCGTTTGGCATTTTACAGCTATGCGCATGTGCCGTGGTTAAAAGGAAATGGTCAGCGTGGTTATAATGATGATGATTTGCCTACAGCTGAAGAGAAACGTTTGCAGTATGAAACTGGAAAAAAATTATTAGCCCAAGTGGGTTATGAAGAGATAGGTATGGATCATTTTGCATTAAAAACTGATAGTTTGTTTAAAGCGATGGAAAATGGTGCATTACACCGAAATTTTATGGGTTATACGGCTTCAAAAACACAATTGATGATTGGTTTGGGTGCTTCAAGTATTAGTGATAGTTGGTATAGTTTTGCTCAAAATGTAAAAGGTCTGGAAGAATATGAGCATCTTGTCGAAAATGCTATCATTCCTATTTATAGAGGTCATATTTTAACGGATGAAGACACGATAATAAGAAAACATATTCTAAATTTAATGTGCAGATTTGAAACCGTATTTACAGCAGAAGAAATTCAGCTATTAGATTTGGAGGCTTCTTTTGATAAGTTACAGGAAATGCAAGCTGATGATTTACTTCAGATTGATTCTTATAAAATTACAGTATTAGAAAAAGGAAGGCCATTTATTAGAAATATTTGTATGGCTTTTGATATGCATTTACAACGAAAAGCGCCTGAAACAAGGCTGTTTTCCATGACAATATAAATTTAACCTCTTAATTATAAACTATGAAGAATATCATTGTACCAATAGATTTTTCGATTCAATCGGAGAATGCTTTAAAAGTTGCAGTATCATTAGCTAAAAAACACAATTCTAAAATTTTTGCGTTACATATGCTAGAATTGAATCAAGCATATATTACGTCTACTGAAGGCGCACATCCAGAACAGACTGTTTTTTTATTAAAAATGGCCGAAAAACGTTTTGCAGAATTTTTAAATAAACCATTTTTAAAAGGTGTTGAGATAAAACCAATAATTAAACATTTTAAAGTCTTTAGTGAGGTTAATGAAGTTGCGGAGGCTAACAATGCAGACATGATTGTTATGGGATCGCATGGTACTGATGGTGTTATGGAAATTTTTGTAGGTTCTAATACAGAAAAAGTAGTCCGTAATTCAGAGGTTCCTGTTTTAGTAATTAAACATAGATTAGATGAATTTACACCTAAAACTATGGTTTTTGCCTGCGATTTGAAAGAAGAAAATGTGAATGCCTATCAGCGCGCTAAATACATTGCAGAACAATTTTCTGTAGCGCTACATATAGTGTATATAAATACTCCAGGAGATAATTTCTTGAGTTCAGAAGACATCAATATAAAAATAGAAAAATTTTCAGCTGTTGTAGGGCAAGAATTTATCAATGTAAAAATCTACAACGACTATACTGTTGAGACGGGTGTTATTAATTATGCAGAAACTCAAGGGATTGATTTAATCGGAATACCTACTCATGGTAGAAAAGGAATATCTCACTTCTTTATGGGAAGTATAGGAGAAGATGTAGCTAATCATTCAACAATACCAGTAGTTACGTTTAAAATTTAATAATGTTGATTTGTTTGTGAATCTTGAAAAGGGGTGCTTTAATTAGTGCTCCTTTTTTATTTAGATCTGTTTTCAAACATTTTCATGTAGAGCATGCTACTCATTTGTCGCGCTCTGTTTTTAGCAATGAAAGCTGTATCTCCTGTAAATAACTCATCAATGGTTTCAAACCATAGATTAAGCCATAAACCAAAGTGCTCCGGTGTGATAGAATGGTTCATCTTATCATCAATTTCATTGTGTGCCTTAATTGGATTTCCGTGGTACTTACGCTTTAGAAACAGCTGTGTTTCCCAGAAATCTGTTAGCAACTCTAAATGGCTTTCCCAATCTGTAATAATGCCAGTGAATATTGGTCCAAGAACGTTATCTAATCTCACTTTTGCGTAAAAACTGCGCACCAATACACTAACATCAGTTCTGTTTTCTATTTCTTTTTGTGGCATTTTTTTATTCTTTAGGCAAGGTGAGGTTTAGTTCTGGCATTCTAGGTTAGAAGATACTACTTCTGCCACTGGTTTTGGTGATACGTAAGGAATACCGAGGCCTAATCCTCTTAGAATAAATAAAGCACCAATGAGGACCACAAAAACAGGAATTAACTTTTGTATTTTCTGTTTTGCAGCTCCTTTTAAAAGACTACTAAAATAGATGGCTGTTGTCATGAGAGGAATAGTACCAGCGCCAAATAAAACCATATATAACGCACCTTCTAAAGGATTGCCCATGGCAATGGCTCCAAAAAGACCCATATAGACCAATCCACATGGAAGAAAACCGTTTAAAAAACCAATGGTAATAAATGTATCTGCTGTTTTTTTCTTCAGTTCTTTACCTAAACGATTCTTGACTTTTCCTATGATGCGATACATAGGTTTAGAAAAGTTGTAAGTACTAATGAATTTGTGAGGCAGTACTACTACAATGATCATTAGAATACCAATGGCAATAGATAATTTTTGCTGCATTCCAAAGACAAATAAGCCTTTGCCTAGTAGGCCAAAAACCAAGCCTAAAGTTCCGTAAGCTAATAATCTTCCTATGTGATAGATGAAGATTTGCGAGAATTTTTTAAAGTTGTTTGTTCTATCAACAGGAAGCATAAAAGCAATTGGGCCACACATGCCTACGCAGTGAAAACTACCCATAAGGCCTAATATGATTGCTGATACTAACATTTAATAGGTTATTTTTTCTTTGTGAAGATATTCTTCGTCTTTATATTCCCAAGAAATTTTAATGTCCCAGCGGCCTTCTAATAAACGTTTGTCAGGTACGAGCAAATGTGAGTCGGATAGACGTATTGGAAAGTCAAAATCCAGATGTTTATTAGAAGGTCTGTATAGGGACACTGTGCCTTTAACAACAGTATTATCTATGTTTTTAGGAAATGTTATCACTAAGCCTTCGGTTGTTTTTTCTACTTCGATATTTTTATTATCATCATTAGCATTATTTTCGGCATCAATTTCTTTTTGAAAACCAAGTTCTTCTTTATAATACTCTTCAGTAACCAAATCATGATTTGCTTTATGATCTATATTCATGCGAATGACAAAAAATAGAATAAAACTTATAAAGCAAACAAAAGCTATTACGATACTTGTTCCCCAATTTATTTTCATAATTTCTTTTATTAATTTGAGCTGAAAATTGATTACCAACCATTTTACTTATAACTCCTAGGGGCTAAAAATGCAGTTGTCGTAGTTTCAATTAGATTATCACCACTATATACGGCAATTTTTATTCTTTCTTTATCGCTTTTAATGGCGCTATTATTAATTTCTATAAACAGTGTTCCTTCTGCTAAATTTTGTGCAGGAACTATAAAGTCTTCATGACGCACTAACTTAATAGTACCCTTGTGAGAAATAAGCTTAAAATGAACATCATCAATATCTTCATTGGTTTTGTTTAGTAACTTATAGGTATACACGTTACTAATGATATTTCCCTCTTTGTGTTCATATAGCTGCCCTGGTAACCTAAGGATATTTGCTTCTATGTCGTTTCTTAAAAATAGCATCCCTATTAAAACTCCGGTAAGGATTACTAATATTGCAGTATATCCTTTTAACCTAGGGGTAAACTTGAACTTTTCTTTTTTAACAATCTCATCTTCACTAGCATAACGTATTAATCCTTTAGGAAGATTGACTTTTTCCATTATTGTGTCACATTCGTCAATACAAGCGGTACAGTTTACACATTCTAATTGCGTACCATTCCGAATATCAATTCCTGTTGGACAAACATTTACACATTGAAAACAATCAATACAATCGCCATTCCCTAATGCTTCACGATCTTCATTTTTACGCCATTTTTTACGTCCATTTTCACTTTCACCGCGTTTGTGATCATAGGCTACAACAATAGATTTATTGTCTAATAAAACGCCTTGCATTCTACCATAAGGACAAGCAATAATACATACTTGCTCTCTAAACCAAGCAAAAATAAAATAAAATACAGCCGTGAATATCAATAAAGATATCATGGTACTTATGTGTTGTCCAGGACCATCCGTTACATATTGTATTAACCGGTCACTACCAATTAAATAAGCTAAAAACACATTGGCAATTAAGAAGGATATAATAAAAAATATGATCCATTTTAACACCCGTTTTTTTATTTTCTCGGCGTTCCATTCTTGGCGTTCTAATTTTATTTGTGCGCCACGATCTCCATCAATCCAAAATTCAATTCTACGGAAAACCATTTCTAAGAAAATGGTTTGCGGACACATCCATCCACAAAAAATACGACCAAAAGCAACAGTGAATAAGGCAATAAAGATGACGCCAATAATCATAGATATCACGAAAAGGTGAAAATCTTGTGGCCAAAATGGAAATCCGAAAATATTAAAGCGTCTTTCCAGAACATTAAACATTAAAAACTGATTTCCATTTATTTTCACAAATGGAGCTGCAACTAGAAATGCCAAAAGGAAATAACTTACATATTTACGGTACTGATAAAATTTACCGCTTGGTTTTTTAGGAAAAATCCAAGCTCTTTTACCGTCTTCGTTAATAGTACCTATTGAATCTCTAAAATTTTCAGTGTCTTGAGCCATCTCTTAGTATTTAAACTGTTTTAACCAATTAATTAATTCATTACTACGCTGGTTGAATCAGTAACTTGCTCTTGTATTTCAGTGGCTGGAGCAGGTGTATTCGGGTCTACCCAAATATCTCCATCGGGAGCTTTTGGATTAGCGGGAGTTTTCCCATTTATTTCTTGTAAAACGTAACTTGCAACTTGGGCAATTTCGGCGGGTTTAAGCGTTTGCTTCCAAGCAATCATTCCTTTACCGTCTCTACCACCTTCAGATATAGTGTGAAAAACATTTTTAATTCCACCCCCTAAAATCCAATATTGATCGGTTAGGTTAGGGCCAATTCCACCTCCACCATCTGCCATATGACAAGCAACACAGTTAGATTCAAATATTTTTTTTCCAGCACTAAGGTCTCCGGCATCTGCTAATAATACTACAGTACTTTCGTCCACAAGATCTTTTGCTGTTTTCTTATATTCTTCTATTGCTAAATTAGCATCAGCAACTTCTTGTTCGTATTCTGTAATTTGGTTGTAATCATTAAAAACGTGAAAACGTAACAGATACACAATCGCGAAAACGATACTCGCATAAAACATATATACCCACCATGGCGGTAATTTATTATCTAGTTCTCTAATTCCGTCATAATTATGGTCTAAAACAATTTCGCTTTCTACTTCCATTGGTTTAGAACCTAACATTTTCTTGTAAATGTTTTTACCCCATTTCCATTCCCATTTCGTGGTTTTAGAAACTAGGTAACGCTCTTTTGCTTCTTCTGAAAGCGTCTGGAACATCACATTTTCAATGGAGCTTAAAATAAGCTCTATGGCAATAAGAATAATAAGCACCAATACCATAAAGAACTGAGTGATTGGGTAGGCTATTATTGCGGGTTGTTTTCCAGAGTCAACAAAATATTCCATCAATCCGAAGATGAGGAAGAATAGTGCCGGGACTCTTATCCACCAAAGTGATTTATTTTTCATAATACTTAGTTTTATTGGTTGTCTTTTTCTAATGGTAATTCACTTACTTCACTTATGTAATCTTTTGAGGCGGTAAATACCCACCCAAAAAGCACTACAAAAAAGATAAAGAAGATTAATAATGATATGATAGGGTAGATCGCTACACCATCAATAGTTTCCATGTAACCTTTTACGAATTTGAACATGATTTCTTTTAGTTTAGGAGAAAATTTAGAGGTAATTAATGCGGATTACTTACCTCTAAATTGTCAATTTTATTATTTTGAGTCAGGGATCAATTCTCCTGTTTCTTTTATTTTTATATCTGTACCTAAGCGTTGTAAATAGGCAATAAGAGAAACAATTTCACGGTCTTTCATTTCAGTGAAATCCTCTCCGTTTTCTTTTGCATATTTCTTGTCTGCTTCATATGTTTTCGCAAAGTCAGGATCAGCATATAAATTCTTCTCTATTTTACTGGCCTGCTCGTCCATATTCTTTACGGCATTTGCGATTTCATCTTCAGTATAAGGGACTCCTAGGGTGACCATAGTTTCCATTTTACTTTGGATATTACTTCGGTCATGTTTGTCTCTAATCAACCATGAATAAGATGGCATAATAGATCCTGAAGAGGTACTTTGTGGATCATACATATGGTTTAAGTGCCAGTTGTCTGAATACTTACCTCCTACACGTAATAAATCTGGACCCGTACGTTTACTTCCCCATAAGAATGGGTGATCATATACAAATTCTCCTGCTTTAGCATATTCTCCATAACGTTCCACCTCACTTCTAAAGGGTCTAATCATTTGTGTGTGACATCCAACACAGCCTTCTCTGATATATAAATCTCGGCCTTCTAGCTCTAAAGGTGTATATGGTTTTACACTCGTTATTGTTGGGATGTTAGATTTTACTAAAATGGTTGGAATTATTTGTACAGCTCCTCCAATTAATATAGCTACTGTTGCTAATATTGTTAATTGTATAGGTTTACGCTCTAACCAAGTGTGGAAACCTTCTCCAGATGTTCTTTTCTTAGAAACTTTCGTTAATGCAGCAGCTTCTGCTAATTCATCTTCAACATCAGTACCAGCTTTTATGGTAAGTACTACGTTGTAAATCATAACACAAGCACCAATAATGTACATGGTACCACCAATAGCACGCATCCAATACATTGGCATTATCTCTGTTACTGTTTCTAGGAAGTTACCGTATACTAATGTTCCGTCTGGATTAAATTCTTTCCACATTAAGGCTTGTGTAAAACCTGCCACGTACATAGGAAGGGTGTAAAGAATAATACCTAATGTGCCAATCCAGAAGTGAAAATTAGCCAAACCAATAGAGGCCAATCTAGTCTTAAACATTTTAGGAACTAACCAGTAGATCATACCAAAAGTTAAGAAGCCATTCCAAGCTAATGCACCCACGTGAACGTGTGCAATAATCCAATCACTAAAATGCGCAATCGCATTCACATTTTTAAGAGAAAGCATTGGCCCTTCAAAAGTAGCCATACCATAACCGGTAATTGCAACGACCATAAATTTAAGGGTAGGATCTGTTCTAACTTTATCCCATGCACCTCTTAAAGTTAAAAGACCGTTGATCATACCACCCCAAGATGGTGCTAATAACATTATAGAGAAAGCAACACCTAAATTTTGTGCCCATTCTGGTAAAGCGGTATATAACAAGTGGTGTGGTCCTGCCCAGATATAAATAAATATCAGAGACCAAAAGTGAACTATAGAAAGTTTATAAGAATATATTGGTCTGTTCGCAGCTTTAGGAACAAAATAATACATCAATCCTAAAAACGGTGTTGTCAAGAAAAATGCTACTGCATTATGTCCGTACCACCATTGTACCAAAGCATCTTGTACCCCTGCGTAAACAGAATAACTTTTAAAGGCACTTACTGGTAAGGCCAAACTATTAAAAATATGAAGTACCGCTACTGTTACGAATGTTGCTAAATAGAACCAAATGGCAACATACAAGTGACGTTGTCTTCTTTTAATCATGGTTCCTATTAGGTTAACACCAAAAGCAACCCAAACTATGGCAATAGCAATATCTATTGGCCATTCTAATTCTGCATATTCTTTCGAAGTGCTATAGCCTAATGGTAATGTTATTGCTGCAGCGACAATGATTAGTTGCCAACCCCAGAAATTAAAATTACTCAAAAAGTCATTATACATACGCGCCTTAAGCAATCGCTGTGTAGAGTAGTAGACCCCTGCGAATATTGCATTTCCTACGAAAGCAAAAATTACGGCATTGGTGTGTAATGGTCTTAAACGACCAAAACTTAACCATGGAATACCATCAGTTAAATTTGGAAATAGAAACATGAGCGCTAAGAGTAGCCCTACTGACATACCTACAATTCCCCAAAACATGGTTGCGTAGAGGAATTTTTTAACGACTTTGTTGTCGTAATAAAACTGCTGTAATTCCATAATTAATTGTTTAAACTTTTATTTAGTTGGATTGATTTTTCGGTTTCTTTAGGAGTCTTTTTAACTAACTCATCTTCAAAAAGCATGCGTACTGATGGCGTATAGGAATCGTCATATTGACCGCTTTTTACCGAAACGATAAAAGCGATAAAAAAGACAATAGCAATACTGATACTAATGGCTAATAAAATATAAATAACACTCATACCTACTTGAATTCTTATGCAAAACTACGTGGATGACAAAGCCTAAAATATGACTTTTGTCAGGTTTTTAACTTTATTTTAATTTTTTACCTAAAATATTGGTGGCAATTGTTGTAAAGGCCACAATGCTAATAGAGCTTAAAGGCATTAGTATAGCCGCGATTACAGGTTCTAACTGGCCTGTGATTGCAAAATACAACCCTATTGCATTATAGGCTAAAGATAGTACAAAACTCCATTTAATTATCTTCATTGCTTTTTTAGAGGCTAGAATATAGGAATATAATTCTTCAAATTTCGTGGCATCTAAAATACCATCGCAAGCGGGAGAAAATATGGTTACATTTTCAGATATGGCGATACCAACATTACTTTGTGCTAAAGCTCCAGCATCATTGAGGCCATCACCCACCATCATCACTTTTTTACCTTGTTCTTGCAGTGATTTTATAAACTGAAGTTTGTCTGCTGGTTTTTGATTAAAGTAGAGTGGGGTCAATTTTGGTAATAATTCTTCTAGGCGTTTTTTTTCACCTTCGTTATCACCAGAAAGTATGGCCAATTGTATGGTTTCACTCATGGCTTGAAAAAGTGCTGAAATACCTGCTCTATATTGATTTTTAAAAATATAGCAACCTTTATATGCCGAATTGCTGCTGATGTGCACTGCGGTACTTTCTATTTCATTTTGAGTCTCTTTACCCACAAAACTAGCAGAGCCTACTTTTATCTCGCTATTATTTCTTGCCCCAAAAATTCCTTTGCCTATATGTTCTTCAAATTCGTCAAGAGTAACAATGTTATGTGCAGAAAGCAGGTCATATAAACTGCGACTTAAAGGATGATTTGATGCTCTCAAAGTGTTTTTTAATAACGACTCCTCTTCTTCTGTGAGTTCTAAGCCTTCGTAGGTTGCCGTACTTTTTTTAGCGCTTGTAATGGTTCCTGTTTTGTCAAAAATAGCCGTATCTATTTGCGCCAACTGCTCAATAGTTTGCGTGTCTTTTAAGTAAAACTTGTTCCGGCCAAAAATACGTAACATGTTTCCTAAGGTAAAAGGAGATGCTAGCGCAATAGCACATGGGCAGGCAATAATAAGCACAGCCGTAAATACGTTTAGCGCTTTGCTGCTATCATAAAATAACCAAAAAGCAGTAGCTGCAAATGCAATGCTTAGCACAAAAATGGTAAAACGCTTCCCTATGCTATCTGTAATGGTTTGAAATTTACTTGCTTTATCTTCCTGAAAAACAGCATTACTCCATAATTGTGTGAGGTAACTTTGTGAAACGGTTTTTAATGCTTCCATTTCAATAGCACCGTGTAATTGTTTTCCTCCTGCAAAAATTTTATCTCCAGAATTCTTGTACACCGGTTCAGACTCTCCGGTAACAAAACTATAGTCAATTTTGCCATTTCCAGTGATTAGAATGCCATCTACCGGAATTAGTTCTTCATTTCTAAGCAATAAACGATCTCCTTTTTTAATGGTGTGAATCTGGGTAGTTTCTTCCTTTCCGTCAGGCAAAATTTTAGTGACTGCAATGGGGAAGTAAGATTTGTAATCACGCTCAAAAGAAAGAAAAGAATAGGTTTTCTGTTGAAAAAATTTCCCAAGAAGTAGAAAGAAAACAAGTCCTGTTAAGCTATCAAAAAAGCCAGGCCCCCAATCAAAAATAATTTCTAGGGTACTCCGTACAAACAATACTAAAATACCTAAAGCTATAGGAACGTCAATATTTAATAATTTAGAACGTAAGCCTTTATAGGCAGATATAAAATAATCTTTACCGGCATAAAAAACTACAGGTAAAGAAAAGCTAAACATGAGCCATCTAAAAAGGTCTTCGTATTGGTTCAACCAAAAATCGCCACCATTGGTTTTATTGCTCGATAAATCAAAGTATTCTGGAAAGGATAAAAACATGACATTTCCAAAGGCAAAACCTGCAATGCCTAGTTTGTAAAGCAGACTACGATCTATAGATTTCTTTTTATTGTCATAATCATCTAAAGAGATGTAAGGTTCATATCCAATATGTGCTAAGAGTAAAACAACAGCTTTTAAGGATGACTTTTCTGTGGAATAGGTAATCCGAAGCATTTTTTTAGGGAAATCTACTTGAGAATTACTAATGCCAGGGTTAAGCTTGTTTAAATTCTCAAGCACCCAGATACAAGAACTGCAATGAATATTTGGAATATATAAGTTGACTATTTGAAGTTGGTTATCTGTAAATTCGGTTAGTCTTTCAACAATAGTTTCAGTATCGAGAAAATCATATTTTCCTTCAATTGCTTTTGGAGTACTACCAGCAGCAGACTGTAAATCATAATAATAGGATAGATCGTTACTAGAGAAAATTTCATAAACGGTTTTGCAACCATTGCAGCAAAATGTTTTTTCATCAAAAAGTATTGGCGTTGCAGTGCAGTCATCACCACAGTGATAACAATCATTTGTACTCATAATCATTTGCTTTATACCCAATGCAAAGATGAAAAATAAGGGTTGTTAAATATATGACTTTTGTCATGTTTAAAATTCTTGTTTAGCGCTAATTTTGTACCATCAGGTAATTATTGAGTTATGGTTGAGGATGTAGAATTAAGATGTGAACAATGTGCAATAAGGCAATTTAATGCTTTACGAGCGATGAGTAAGGAAGAATTGAAAAAAGTTTCTGATTCTAAAAGCACTAAGATCATTAAAAAGGGAGAAACTATTTTTAAAGAAGGCGAAAAGCTTAATGGCGTTTTTTGTATTCGTGATGGTGTTGCTAAATTATCGAAGCTTAGTTCTAACGGAAAAGATCAAATTGTAAAATTAGCAACCAAGGGTCATTTATTGGGGCAGCGTTCTGTAATATCAGAAGAATCTGCCAATCTAAGTGCCACAGCGGTAAGTGCTACTCAGGTATGTTTTATTCCAAAAGAAGGAATTATGGATACCTTAAATACGAATCCTAATTTTGCTGTGGAGGTGCTTCGGCATATGGCACACGATTTAAAGGAAGCAGATGATGTCATTATCAATATGTCTCAAAAATCGGTAAAACAACGCGTGGCAGAAGCCTTTTTATACATGAAAAATAGTTTTGGAGTGGATGGCGAAGGGTTTATGAATGTATCACTTTCCCGAGAGGAAATAGCGAATATCGTGGGAACAGCCACCGAATCTTGTATTAGGATTATATCAGAATTTAAAAAGGAAAAACTTATTAAAACCGCAGGTAAAAAAATAGCCATTATTGATGAACCAGCCTTACTAGATTTAATGTGTAAGTAGCAAAGGTTGATTGGTATTTGTGAAATGGTTGAAAATAAGTAAACTGACAATTATCATATTTTAAATGTTCATCTTCTTATAGTTTTACATCGAGATTAAAAATAAACCAATGAAAAATATTCTTCTTCCTACAGATTTTTCCAGCAATGCCTGGAATGCAATAACGTATGCTATTGAGTTGTATAAAGACGAAGCCTGTACCTTTCATTTGCTAAATACGTATACGCCAGCTATTTCAAATAGTAGGTTTATGGCGAGTACGTTATTAGATGAGGCTTTAATGGTAGAAGATTATTCTAAAGAAGGTTTAACTGTTGTTTTATCTAAAATTCAGAAAAAGTACACAAATCCATTGCACACTTTTAAAACAGTCTCTTCATTTAGCTTGTTAAGTGATCAGGTGAAAGAAATGGTAGATGAATTTGATATTGATGTCGTAATTCTCGGAACTAAAGGAGCCTCTGGAGTAGCAGAAGTATTTATGGGAAGTAACGCTGTGAAAGTAATTAAAGCGGTGAGGAATTGTCCAGTATTGGCTATTCCAGAATATTTTAAATTTGAAACTCCAACAGAGATTGCTTTTGCTACAGATTTTAATAGATTCTATTCACAGTCAGAATTAGAACCCATTATAAGTCTTGCAAAAACATTTAATTCTGTATTAAGAATTGTACACGTACAACAGGAGATCAAAGCGCTTACAGAGTTACAGCAATTTAATTTGAATATGCTGCGTAAATATTTTAAGGAAGTAGCGCATTATGTGCATACGGTGTCAGAATTAAATTCGGTATCAAAAACTTTAGAAGTATTTGCTAATGAACTTGATATTCACCTTTTGGCTATGCTAAATTATCAACATAGTTATATGGAGAAACTCACAAGAGAATCGGTAGTAAAACAGTTAGCGTTTCATGCGCAGATTCCTCTTTTAGTTATTCCTGAATTAGGAATGAGTAATCCGTCTAAACACAAACATGAACAATCAAATAAAGATCTTTCCTTAACTTAAATAGTTTTTAGATTTTTCAAACCAGAAACGTTCCTCTTGAGGGACGTTTTTGTTTTATAAATAATGATCCACGTGTTTGTAGGTAAGGCTTAGATTAAGTAGGTGTTATTGATAAATAGTGCTTAGGAATATCATTTTTAGTGCTTTTAACAGTACTATTATGTGCTAGGCTTTTTAAGTTAGCTAGATAGAATTAAATTTATTCTATAACGAACGGTCCTACTTAAAAAAAAGGGTTTTTTGGTGTCATCATAAAATTATGTTACAGGAACTCAATTAGCGCATCAAACAAATAAGAATCCCTAATTTTGGTAAAAATTAAGATTATGAATCTTCCGAATACCAATCAGAAAAGAATTGTGGTTATTGGTGGTGGCTTTGCAGGAATTTCTTTGGTAAAAAAGCTCAAAGATTTAGACGCTCAAATCGTAATGATAGACCGTCATAATTATCATACATTTCAGCCTTTATTATATCAAGTTTCTACGAGTGGATTAGAACCCGATTCCATAGCGTATCCCATTCGAAAAATTTTAAAAGAATTAAATAATTTTTATTTCCGTTTGGCGGAGGTTCAGCATATTGATCCTGTCAAGAAAGAGATTATCACAGCTATAGGGGTTTTACCTTTTGATTATCTTGTAATTGCTACAGGGACGAAAACCAATTATTTTAATAATGAAAATATAGCTAAAAATGCGATGCCGATGAAAACGGTACCTCAAGCTTTGAATATTCGGAGTTTAATCTTGCAGAATTTTGAAAAAGCAGATGATACCTTAGAGGTGTCGGAGCGTAAAGCTTTACTTAATTTTTGTATTGTAGGAGCTGGGCCAACAGGAGTAGAATTGGCAGGGGCTTTAGCAGAATTAAAGCAAAATGTATTCCCCAAAGATTATAAGCATTTAGATATTCAAGAAATGCAGATTCATTTGTTTGAAGGTGGCCCAAGAGTACTACCGCCAATGAGTGAAACTGCATCTAAAAAAGCAACTGAATTTTTAGATAAATTAGGGGTTCAAATTCATTTGAATACTATAGTGTCAGATTTTGATGGTAAAACAGTAACCTTGAAAGATGGGAAGACTTTAGAAACTAAAAATTTTATTTGGAGTGCAGGCGTAACAGGAGCGTCTATAAAAGGGTTGACTGAGGATAGTTTGGTGGCACGTTTAAATAGGTACAAAGTAAATACTTTTAACCAAGTAGCAGGCTTTGAAAACATATTTGCTATTGGAGATATTGCGTATATGGAGACAGAAGATTTTCCTAAAGGACATCCGCAAGTAGCGCAACCCGCTATTCAGCAAGGAGAAAATTTAGCTAAAAACTTAAAGAATCTTTTAGCAAACAAACCCTTAAAGGCTTTTAAGTATAGTGATAAAGGCACTATGGCTACGGTAGGTAGAAATAAGGCAGTCGTAGATTTAAAAAAGCTGAAATTTGGAGGCTTTTTAGCTTGGTTCATTTGGATGTTTGTGCATCTTATGGCATTAGTAGGTTTTAGAAACCGAGTGATTGTCTTTTTTAATTGGGCCTACAATTATATAAACTACGATAAAGCGGCTCGTTTAATCGTACGCCCGTATTCTGCTAAGGACTAAAAAAGGGAAACAAGTTACAATATTTAGAAAACCTTTTCTATATTTGCATTGTTGTGTTGTGCTTTGTGAAAAGCACAAGTTGTGGTTAATTATTCTTTGCAAAAAGAATATGAAAACCGATGAAAGGCTTTCCTAATTTGGGAGGCTTTTTTTGTTTCTACCCCTTAAGTTTATCAAAATTTTTCTTTCCTTTTGCTACTTAATGTTGAGTTGTGTAGAAAATTTACATGTATTTCAACGTAAAAAGCAAATAAAATACAGAAGGTATGTTAAATTATTTTATTTTTAGCTTGCTGCATAATTTTGTGCCCAACAAATAGTTCTATTTGTGAGTACACAGCAAAATTCTAAGAAATAGATTATGGCTTTTCTAGCAAAACTCTTTATCAACGGAGAACAACGTAATGTTCTCAATGGCAATTATGTATACCATCAACTTCTTGATGCTAGGGGAAAGCCTAAAGCAAAGGTAGAAGGCGGACAATTAAATTTTGTGGTGGAGTCTACAGGAGATGATGCCTTATTTCATTTATGGATGTTAGATGATTACCAAATGTATGATGGGTATATCCGTTTCTTTAAAAGAGATGGGTTGAGTAAATTGTTTGATTTTGAATTCGCCAATTGCTATTGTGTAGGATTACGAGAGCAATTTAGCGCTACAGGTCACGATCCGCTTAAAATGGAACTCACGATTACTCCAGGGATACAACGTGTGCGCGATGTAATTTTTGAGAAAGTTTGGAACCCTAGTAATCCGTTTGCGGAGGCTCCGGTACTTCAGGAAGGGGAGGAGGAAGCTTCTATTTCCGATTTATACTATGAAAATGCTGATGGTAAGAGAATTACTAGATTACGGAAAAATAAATCGGTATTCCTTATAATTAAGACGACTAATATGGTTGGTAAATCAATAGATTTAGATTTAAGTGATAGCACTTTTAATTTTGAATATAAAGGAGAATTACTTGAAGGAGATCAATTGCTAAATCAGAAAGTGACAGCTAACACTATGAAATTGGAATTAATTACAAAAAAACAGAATTAATTTATGCCCACTGCAACACATACAGATAATAATAGTATTTCACTGACTTCTTCAGGATTAGATAGTGATGAATTTGTGCCTCTAGTTTCATTTATATACGATGGTTTGAAAGTTTTGGATGCTTATGCACTAATTTTTGAATATGAAAACGAAACTATTGCTTATAATAAAGAAGAAGATAGTGAACTTTCAAAACACATAAATTCTTATCCTCAAGCAAGCGGGTACAAAATATATGAACGTATTACAAAAAAAGAAAAGGTTACATTTCCTTTATATATTACTAAAGGTAATAAAGAAAGCGATGATGATGATGGTGTAGTTACGGTTCGCTTATCAGAAGAAATAGAAGGAGTTACAATAAAGAGTAAGGAAGAGTTTAAGGTTAAATATGATACTGATTATACTTTAGAGTTAGAATTAAAATGTAAAGAGGGAAATATGTTTTATGTGGATTTTTATGCTAAAGATGATGACGATGATGATTGGGAAATAGGAGGCTATACCGTTAATGATAAAACTGGAAAATTAAAAAATATACATTGTGGTAGGATAAAAATTATTAAAGAAGCTACGTGTATCTGCGATGATGCTGATTGGCCAGTTTTATATAATATGGTTTTAGAAATAGACAAAGTGAGATATAGTTCAAAAACAATTATACCATGGCTTCCTGATGGAACTGAACGTGAATGTTATCATTATGCATTACATCAATTACGTGTTTTAGGATATACACTTATATCGGAACGCTGGAATAAAAAATGGGATGGTACGAAAGAACTTAATGATGACATTTTTCAATTAAAACTAGATTCTGATGTCGCAGGTATGAAGAAAGGACCTCAAAAGGAAATGTTTAAAAAATCTCTTACTTATTTAAAACAAGCGATGCAGTTAAAAACACCTGTTATGGTTGGCTTGAATTATAAAGAAGGGTACGCTAATGATGATTTAACTACAGATCATTTTGGTGTAATCACAGGTTCTGGAAGGGACAAAGATGGTAGATTGTTTTTTAATGTAACAGATAATTATTATACTTCGCAAAAATTTTATTGCAAGTGTGATGTTTTTGGAATTAAAAGTGCTGATGGTAGAATGGAAATTTCACAAATTAGAAAATCAAAAAAATATTAATATGAACTTTAAGTTATATCTTTTTTTTCTTTTTTTTCTTTTTTTTGCTTGTAAGAAAAAAAAAGATATAACCCCTTTAACTAATGATTTTTATCATTATTCTAGATACTTGAATGATAATCATTACTTTGAATTTTACGATAATAAAAATGTTTTGTTGGATAGAGCTACGAATTGGGATTCTATTAGTACCGTAGATTTTCTCAGCTTTCAAAATAATAATATACTTTTTGATAAGAAGAAGATAAAATTACCTACTTTTTCTAAAGATTTTCTTCTATTAGACACTGGTTTTGTTGTTCTTAATACCATCCCGAGAACTTTAGGTGGAAACACTAAATCTACAGATGTATTAACTAAATATGATAAAAATTTTAAGATTGTTTTAAAGAAAGACATGGGTATTTCAAAATATCCTAACGCAATGTGTTTCCTTTTAGAGAGTGATGAGAGGTTATTTTACATATCTGATTGGTTTTCGGGTGTTAATTCTAACTCAGAAAGTGAAAGTAAATTAGTCATTTCTGAAATTGATAAATCGTTTAATATATTAAATCAAAAAAAGTTTGAAAATGCGAATAACGATTTTGCTTACAACCCTATAAAATGTATGGTGATTGAAAGTAAATATTTGGTTGTCGTTTCAAATATGTCCTACTTCGAAGCCGATAAATTTCCATTTAAAGTAGAAATGTTTGATCTAAATTTAAACAAAAAATGGTCCGAATATGTTGATGCAAATTCTATTATGCATTTAGGTTATCTAAAATCTAAAAAAAAGATATTTCTTGTAAAAGATACAAAAGAAACTTCGGTTATTTATTGGGGCTTAAACGGTGAAAAAGAAGAAATAAATTATCATTTAAATACTGAATTAATTAGTGCAACAGAAAGTGATGATGTTATTTTTCTCTTAAGTACGAATAATGATAATGCTGCTGTAACTAAAATTAGTTTATTAGAGGATAAAGTTGAAAAGGCTTTAATCTCTAATGATGTAGAGGTAGGCGAAAGAATAAAAATACATCTAATCTACAGAAATAATCAACTCTTTCTAATTACTATAGATAATGGTAAAGCTCTTATGGAAATAGATAACATAAAAATGTGATATTACTTTTTGGTATAAGTATTAATGTGTTACTCCATTTTTACAAACATTTTATTATACTTTAATTGTTAAATAATTTTAAAAGACGAAATAAATATCAGGAAATAGCAGTTCCTTATTGTTGAAAAGATTAAAAATCAACCACTAGTACAGACGTCAGGCGCGTGCCCGCATTATTTTCATCTTTTGCGCTCAGTGTAGCTTTTTCTTGATTCTGTTTGTTCTGCTATATAGAGGGACTTTGATTAGCCCAGCTAATTTAAAAGATATAAAATGAAAAATTTAATAATATTTTTACTAATTATAAATACTTTGCTAAGTTGTAAAGAGAATATAAAGCAACAAGCAAATAATGAAGAGTTGGAAATAGAAAAGTTAGAAATTAAAGAAGAAATTATTTTAAACGATACAATTAGTACATGTATTTCTGATAAGAAAGATTTTAAATTATTTGATAAGCTAAAAAAGGATAGAAAAATAGATATCTTGGATATCTCGGGATCGCAATTTTATTATGCTTCGAGAAAAAATGATGTTTACTCTTTATTTAATGGAGAAAACATTAAGTGTGTTGCTGCTGCAAATAGTGGTAAATATTCGTTCTTTAGGATTTTTTATAGCAAGGATTTAGAATCTTTTGAAGTATTCTCTAAAATAAATAAATTAGAAGAAACTGATAGAAATTATGATAAGTATCATGGCTATTTTAAAAGAGGAATAGTTTTTTCTTTAGATTCAAAAGAAAACACACTTACACTCGTTACATTCAATGTTTTCGGTGATAATAGTTTGCCCAAAAAAATAAGGACATTTTTTAAGCAGAACGAAAATGCTTTTGAAAAAGTTTTTATGACTACCGGAATTGGTACTGTTGAAATTCTTGTAGATTAAGAGTTGTACGATGTTATTTGATTCAGTAAGCTTACGATACGAGTTTTATGCACGTATGTTTATACAATAATTTTTTATGAAAAATATATTCCTAGTATTAAGTGTATTAACACTACTCTGCTGTAAAGCACAAACAGAAAACGTAGAATTAAGTTTTGAGAAAACCGATGCACCCCTTAAGATAATGGAGTCTATTGTCATGGCTGATAGTGTATATGTAACTTTATTAAAACCTTATAGAATTAAGGTGAAAAGTAATTATTCAAGCACTATAGAAACAACCAGGCTTAGTATGAATTCCGGAGGTGGTTCTGGATATCATAATCCCAGTAAGTATTTAATTTATACAGATAAGCATAAATTAGCTCCTCCTCCAACAGGCGTTAAGTTTTCGGGTCACGATACTAAGGTTTTCGATATTTACATTGGATATAGGATGTTTATTAAAAGTAAAGAAAAAAATAGCCTTTTTGAAAATGCCGTGTATTTGGAGGAAAATGGTGGGAGAAAAGTCTATGATCTTAGTAAAAGTGAAATAGCAGCTCGTTTTTTTGAACAGAAGATTACTGATGACATAAGAGGGTATCTCTCCTTTAGTTTTTATAATTATGAAAATGAATTACGTTTAAGAGAAACTATCGCCATAGATTAATGGTGTACAATAGTTTATACTATTATATAACTAAATTTAAAATTTGAGTTTTGGACACTTCATTTATGACAATTCTTATTTCCATTTTTTTATCTATTTGGTATAAAATAGTTAAGAATAAAAGGGGAAAAGAAAATTTAAGAAACGATAGAAGGTTGTTTTGATTACTGAAGGAGTCTTTTTTATTTGCAACACCTACAAAAACCATAAGTATTGATGGCTTCAGAAACGTTTAATCAACCGGTGTCTGTTTCGGCGAGACCACAAGCTATCCAAGTATACCGCATCTTAACGGTGATAGTATTGATACGCGTTATCTAGGAACGGCAAATGTTAGAGGATTATTACTTACAGACCTTCTTAATAATTATGATAGTGCTTCCGAAGAAGAGTTTGCAGAATTTTTTGTGAATTGGGGATTTACAGAGGTTTTTCTTGATTCTGTTTCTTCTTTTACGTAGGGAGACTTTGCTTAGCGCTACAATATTTACTCATACAATTCAAAAATTTTGTCCCCTAAAAAGGGCTTATTTCTAATTGTAAAAACTGATTTATTTTTATGAATGGTATCGGAATTATTTTTAGTGTACTATTATTTATTTGTGTTTACTTTTTTAGAAAAAGCAAAACCAATACTATAAGAAGTGGTGGTCAATTAAAATATATACGATTAGAAGAGCTTTATGATTTTATTCTATTAGTGTATAGTAAATTAGAAGAAAATGACTTTAATTTCGTAGATATTTTCGAAAATAAATATAAATTAGATAATGTTACGGATACGGAATCTAACGTTAATGTATTTAAAGTATACGAAGCATGGATGCACCAGTTATGGAATGACAAAGAATATGGTAAAGCTGGTGCTGCCGCACTTATAGGAGCTGGTGCAGTTATAGCCTTTTCATTATTAGAAGATATTGATGATCTTCTTAGAAAATTTAAAGAGTACAAAAGAGATCAAAAAGCGACTAAAAATTTAGTAAATAATGTATTTGCTGATGAAAAGCATAAAACACTTAGGTTTGCACCACCACGTGTAAAGGGTCGTATGCTATACCAAATAATAGAACACAAATTTTGGGATGGAGCTGATATCTTGGATGGTGATTTATATAAAAACTGTGAACAAGCAGCAATTATTATTATAAAAACAGTTAATCACGGACGAGAGTGGCAAGAAATTATAGAACATTTAGCAATAAAAGATCCTGACGGCAAGGAGTATAGAGTATATGACGAAACTGCTAAAAAAGACGATCCAGGGAATTTTTTACGTCCACAAGACGGGTCACAGTTTTTAAGAAAATTATTAAACGATATTGAAGATTGGAATACTGTTTGCGGCCACGTAAACAAATTACCACATTTAGGAGAAGCATGGAAATTAAAACCAAAAAATGAAAAACCTTATGTCCCTTATAGACCCTATTAGAAAAATAAGCAGTGTGTTATTTATAAGTTTTGCATTAAGCTGTAATTCACAACAACAACCTACAAAAGAGCAAAAACAAATTTTAGAAACTGCAAAAACTAATTTTGTTTTTGTAGAAGGGGGCACGTTTATTATGGGGAATAATAATTACCATTATACTACGCTGGAGCATCAAGTTACTTTAGATAGTTATTCTATAAGTAAATATGAAACAACTTTTAAAGAGTTTGATGTGTATTCAAAACTAAACAATAAAGAAAAATTAGCATTTGAATATCGGGATGTTAAAGAGTTTAGCGGTAATTATGGTGCAAAATGGATGAACTGGTACGAAGCGCAATCTTATTGTCAATGGTTAGGGGAACAACTTAATTTACCTATAGATTTACCAACAGAAGCCCAATGGGAATATGCTGCACGTAGCCGTGGCTTAGACGTTGAACATGCCACTGATAGTGGTAAAATAGAAGGAAGTTTTACAGAGAAAAGAAACTACCCTGTTTATGATACTATTGTTGGGGCCTACCCCCCAAACCCTTTAGGTTTATATGATATGTCTGGAGGTAGACCCGAATGGACTAATGATTGGCTAGTAGGTTATAGTAAAGATACCTTGGTAAATCCAAGATATGATACCATACATAATTATGAGGAGAAAATGGTCAGAGGGTGGCATAACTTAAGGTATTCGGTATATAGCAGAGGGGGTAGTAGAGAACCAGACAATGATGGTTCAGGTGTTGGTTTCCGTTGTGCTTGCAATCAAAAAACTCCTATAGAGTAATGCGTGTAAAATTCTCTTTAATCTTATTTTGCATACTTTTTCAAAGTTGTAATTCACAACAACAACCTACAAAAGAGCAAAAACAAATTTTAGAAGATGCAAAAGCTAATTTTGTATTTGTAGAAGGAGGTACTTTTACAATGGGTAAAAATGGTGTTTCAATTGCTAGGGAGCATCAAGTAACTTTAGATAGTTATTCTATAAGTAAATATGAAACAACATGGAAAGAGTTTGACTTGTACACAGCATTGAATAACTTAGAGCTTATTTATCCTAATTATAGAAATCAAGAAGATATGGGACCAAATTTTGGAGCTGTTGGCATGAATTGGTACCAAGCGCAATCATACTGTCAATGGTTAGGCAAGCAACTTGGTTTACCTATAGATTTACCAACCGAAGCTCAATGGGAATTTGCGGCACGTAGCCGCGGTTTAAATGTTGAACATGCTACTGATAGTGGTAAGATAGAAGGGAGTTTCACAGAGAAAAGAAACTACCCTGCTTATGATACTATAGTAGGGGCCTATCCTCCCAATCCTTTAGGAGTTTATGATATGTCTGGTGGTAGACCTGAATGGACTAACGATTGGGCGGTTATTTATCCAGATAAACCTATCGAAAATCCTAGATATGATACTATAGATGTTAGAAAAGATAAAATTATACGTGGGTTTCACTCCTTATATAATTCTGTGTATATACGTAGCTCAAGAGAACCTGAACAAGATGGTTTTGGCGGAGGTTTCCGTTGTGCTTGCAACCAAAAAACACCTATAAAGTAATGCGCGTAAAATTCTCTTTAATCTTATTTTGCATACTTTTTCAAAGTTGTAATTCACAAAAAAAAGCAACCCCAGAACAAGAGCAAATTTTAGAAGCGGCAAAAGCTAATTTTGTATTTGTAGAAGGGGGCACATTTACGATGGGTAAAAATGGAGTTTCAATTGCTTACGAACATGATGTTACATTAGACAGTTATTCGATAAGTAAGTACGAAACAACTTGGGAAGAATTTGATTTGTATTTTTTATTAAATGAAAAAGAAATAATCAATCCACAATATAGAAAAAATATAGAGGATTACGGACCTAAATATGCAGCAAAAAAAAACACATGGTTTTTAGCTAAAGCGTATTGTCAATGGTTAGGGGAACAACTAGATTTACCTATAGACTTACCAACAGAAGCTCAATGGGAATATGCAGCGCGTAGCCGTGGTTTAGACGTTGAGCATGCTACAGATAGTGGGATTATTGAAGTAGGTGAGGATGATAACTACGGGACAGATACACCTGTTGGTACTTATAAACCTAACCCATTAGGTATTTATGATATGTCTGGTGGTAGACCTGAATGGACCAATGATTGGCTTGTTTTGTACCCGAAAGAACCTATTACCAATCCAAGGTACGATACTATAGATGTTAGAAAAGATAAAATTATACGTGGGTTTCACTCCTTATATAATTCTGTGTATATACGTAGCTCAAGAGAACCTGAACAAGATGGTTTTGGCGGAGGTTTCCGTTGTGCTTGCAACCAAAAAACACCTATAAAGTAATGCGCGTAAAATTCTCTTTAATCTTATTTTGCATACTTTTTCAAAGTTGTAATTCACAAAAAAAAGCAACCCCAGAACAAGAGCAAATTTTAGAAGCGGCAAAAGCTAATTTTGTATTTGTAGAAGGGGGCACATTTACGATGGGTAAAAATGGAGTTTCAATTGCTTACGAACATGATGTTACATTAGACAGTTATTCGATAAGTAAGTACGAAACAACTTGGGAGGAATTTGATTTGTATCATATTATGAATGATTTAGAAATAATTAACCCACATCATCGAGGTAAAATAAAAGATTATGGACCTAATTATGCAGCTAAAAAAAACACATGGTTCTTAGCTAAATCTTATTGTCAATGGTTAGGGGAACAACTTGATTTGCCTATAGATTTACCAACAGAAGCCCAATGGGAATATGCAGCACGTAGTCGTGGATTAAATGTTGAGCATGCTACAGATAGTGGGATTATTGAAGTAGGTGAGGATGATAATTACGGGACAGATACACCAGTTGGCACCTATCAGCCTAACCCTTTAGGGATTTACGATATGTCTGGTGGTAGACCTGAATGGACTAACGATTGGGCGGTTATTTATCCAGATAAACCTATCGAAAATCCTAGATATGATACTATAGATGTTAGAAAAGATAAAATTATACGTGGGTTTCACTCCTTATATAATTCTGTGTATATACGTAGCTCAAGAGAACCTGAGCAAGATGGCTTTGGTGGAGGCTTTCGTTGTGTATGCAATCAAAAAACACCTATAAAGTAATGCGTGTAAAATTGTTTTTGCTCTTATTTTGCATACTTTTTCAAAGTTGTAACTCGCAAAAAAAGGCAACACCAGAACAGGAGCAAATTTTAGAAGAAGCAAAAGCTAATTTTGTTTTTGTAGAAGGAGGTACGTTTACAATGGGTAAAAAAGGTGTTTCAATTGCGTATGAACATGAGGTTACATTAGACAGTTACTCGATAAGTAAGTACGAAACAACTTGGGAGGAATTTGATTTGTATCATATTATGAATGATTTAGAAATAATTAACCCACATCATCGAGGTAAAATAAAAGATTATGGACCTAATTATGCAGCTAAAAAAAACACATGGTTCTTAGCTAAATCTTATTGTCAATGGTTAGGGGAACAACTTAATTTACCTATAGATTTACCAACAGAAGCCCAATGGGAATATGCAGCACGTAGCCGTGGATTAAATATTGAGCATGCTACAGATAGTGGGATTATTGAAGTAGGTGAGGATGATAATTACGGGACAGATACACCAGTTGGCACCTATCAGCCTAACCCTTTAGGGATTTACGATATGTCTGGAGGTAGAGCTGAGTGGACCAATGATTGGTTAGCGTTATATTCAAAAGAACCTGTTGTAAACCCTAGGTTTGATAGCATAGTTTCTGGTACTGTAAAAGTAATTCGTGGGTTTCACTCCTTAAATAATTCTGTGTATATACGTAGCTCTAGAGAGCCTGAACAAGATGGCTTTGGCGGAGGTTTTCGTTGTGTATGCAATCAAAAAACAGAAATAGAGTAATGGTTTTTGAGTGTCAAAGTAAGTAAATGGTTTTATGAAAAAAAAAATTTCTTATCAAAAAATAATCTTTGTTTGTCTTCTATTCGTGCTACTACTTATAGGATGTAAAGAAGAAAAGAAAGATGATAATGAGTTTATGAGGTTAAACTTTCCAAACTTGACCGATAAAATAAATAGACATGTAGATAATTTAACTGAAAATCCTGAAATGGTAAGATATGTTCCTCCTAAAGTAAAAGCGGAATATTTAGCAACACTTGCTTCATTTAGTGAAGTGAATTTTAGTGTTTATCCTGATTCTGTGTTAACTAATAGGTCAAAAGTTCTAATTAAAATTGGCACTAATAATTTAGAAGAATTTAATGAATTGATTTTTGAGTTTGGTTTAAATGTAGATAATGCTCTTGATGAGCAGCCTATTAGAAAAGATACTATAATTACAGATACCACATTGTTTAGAAGATGGGCAATAAATAAATTAAAAAATACTTTATATAAAAAAGAATCTGATTGGAAAGAAATTGAGCAATTTAGATTAAGCCTTAAATGATAATTTATAAATGAAAAAAATAATTATTAGTGTATTTTGTGTTTTATTTTGTACCTATTATATTAATGCGCAAAGCATTAGAAATGGCACAGTTCAACATCCTGTATTGGGGAAAATTTCGCTAAAAAAAATATATGACAAAGATTTAGAAGAATATATTTTTGTAGGAAAGGGTGAATACCAAAATAAAGAATTTGGTAAAGGGAGCTATATTATTAATTATTTTGATGATGGTAGCCTTGGTTCATGGACAGAAGAATACAAACATCCGAAAAATGGAAAAACTACGATTTATCATGACTATTATCGTAAAATTGAAAATTATACAAATAAAGAGGGTTTAAAAGTAGAAAAAAATACAACTTATGATAGTGAAGGTTTACTTAAAAGTACAGCAAATTTAATTGATGGTAGAAAAGAAGGAAAACAATTTGAATATGGTTCTAATAATGAACTATATATAGTAGAAAACTATGTAAAAGGAAAAAAAGAAGGAATACAATATCGCTATCACCCAAATGGAGAGCTTTCTAATGAACAAAATTTTTTAGATGGAAAAATGTTTGGTCCATATAAAGTATTTTATGACAACAAGAAATTAAATGAACAAGGGAGTTATGATGTAGATGGGAAATTAGATGGTGATTTCTATGCATATACAAAAGATGGTAAATGCATAGAAAAAGGAAAATATGTACATGGCATAAAGTTTGGAGAGTGGGAAGAGAGAATGCGTTCAAATGATCATTTGTTTGAATATCAAGCTATATGTACATATACTAAAGATTCAGCTACCTGTGTTGAAAAAAAATTCTATGTTAATAACAATTCAAACGAGCTACAAAAAATTGTAAACTTTAAAAAAGTAAACGAGGAAGGAAAAAGAGAATACATTAAGCCAGACTATAGTGATGATAATTATGGAATAGTAAAACATGGACTTTATAAAGAACTTTATGCAAATAGAGTGCTGGAAGAAGGAAATTATCAAAACGGTAAAAAAATAGGTAAATGGAAATCATATTATAGAAATGGAAATCTACACATTTCCGCAAACTATTATAAAGGTTTAAATGACGGTATTTGGAACTATTATAATGAGGATGGCACACTGTCATCCACTGATAAGTATCACAAGGGTGAGGAAACTGAATACGTAAAGCCAAATATTCAAATATTAATTGGAGGTTTTATTTTTATTTTTTTAGTGATAATTCTTGTTCTAAAAGACAAGAAATTACAAAACACTAAATTAGAGAATACAAATCAGCTAAAAGTAAATAGATTATTATTAAGTTCATGTATTCTAATACTATATGTGGCAAATATTCCTTTTTTAGAAGATACAATCCATTCTATATTTGATACACCATTTGGTTGGTCCAAACTAGTTCCTGTTACGGGTTTGAGTATTTTGCTAATCACAACAATCTTTTTTTCACTAGTAAATAAACCAAGTTTAAAGCATATTCTATTAGGTGTTTTTGGATTTTTATTTATTTGGTTTCTAGTAGCAATAGTAGCAGCTTTCTTTAGTGAATTTTTAGTTTATTTGGCAAGTAATTTTCCTTATATATACGATGATGAACCATTTATAGCTATTTATGCTTTTTGTATCGCTTGTTTTTCGGGATTATTATTTATAGTCAAATATTGGAATATAAAAAATGAAATTAGCTACCTGCATTTTTTTATCGTTTCATTTATTTTAAACATAATTGTCAGTTATGTTATTACCAACCCATCATTAGATGATATAGAGGTGAATTATGACGATATAACAGTTGTGTTTTTATTAAACTATTTAATTGTGATGTGTTTTCTAAGTTTTAGTGCTATAAATAATTTGAAATACACTCAAAAATTTAAAAAACCAGTAGTAACGTTCTTAGTTGGTATTTTTATTTTTTCCATTTTATTGATAGGATATAAATATATTGACCCTTTTGAGACTGATTGTGAAAAAGTAATTGGTATGGAGAATTATTTAGAAGATATTTCAGATGAATTAAAAGAAGATTCCTCGAGTTTAAATAAAGAGTATAATGAAAAATATAGCCTTGAGTTGAATGTGGATATTGGTATAACTGCCACGAAGAGTATTAAAGAGTTAGAGGTTTTTGATAAAAAAATAAATTATTTAAATAGTGTTATACGAGAAGACTACAGTAAAGCTTTGAAGACTGAAATAATAGACTGTAGTTTAGTTTTAAAACAACATGCAGAATTAAAAGAGTTATCTATCCAGCGCGCAGAAAAGCTTTTAAAGCTTTACAAAATTGAATTACGTGATAAGTTTGAAGAGGAAAAGCAACCCGAGAACAGGAGCAAATTTTAGAAGATGCAAAAGCTGATTTTGTTTTTGTAGAAGCAGGTACGTTTACGATGGGTAAAAATGGAGTTTCAACTGCCTATGAACATGAAGTTACTTTAGATAGTTATTCGATAAGTAAATACGAAAAAACTTGGGAGGAATTTAATTGGTATTTTTTATTAAATGATATGGATATAATTAATCCACAATATAGAGGCAAAATAAAAGATTATGGTGCTAGTTGGGAAATAAAAACAATACAACAGATACTATCAAATGATATTATTTTTTTAGAGAGAAACAATACATGAAAGAATATATTAGAAGTCAAATTGTTTTTTTAATTCTAAAATTGAAGTGCTTTAGAGAAGTATTAAACACACAAATAGGAATAATAACTGGGTTTATATAATAGAAACAATTTTTTTAAATGAATAAATTTTTTAAACTAGTAATATTTGTATTAATAAGTATACTATTTATTAATTGTGGAAGTGTAAGAAATGACATTGAATTTAAACAGGGTACTACAAATTATAATGTCATTTTAATGAAAACAAAGGATACAGAAAATTTAATTATAAGGATACAATTTCCTAATAAAATTACCATAAGTAATAATTCTTTTTCAAGCGAAAATTTTATAACATTAGATTATAAGTATAATAATGTTCCAATTGGTAGAGATCTTCATATTGGCTTATTTAGTCAAGAAGGTAATATATTAATAAAAACGACTAATAATAGTAGAAAAACTATTCCTGGTAACAAAAGTCTTGAATATGTTTATTACACTAGGCATTTTGTAGATTCAACAGAAGCAATTCAACAGCAGTTTAAGCCTTATGTGCAAGAAATGTTAGAAGAAAACAAAGATACTTTACATATAGGTACAGTTTCAGATTTCAAAAAAAACCATAAAGAACTATTTGAAAGACTTACTAAAAACGATAGTATTTCTGTGCAATTTTTAGACGGTAATAAATTTGGTGAACGTATCTCTGTGCCAGTGGAGTGGTAAAATCTGGTATTAAGGTTAAAAAATATGAAAACATTATTTTCCCGCTAGTGCGAACGTCACGCTCGTGCCTGCGTTATTTTAAAGTTATCTAATAACTTTTCCTTATTTAATGCTTTTGAGCTGAGTTTAGGATTCGGTTTTGTTTGTTTTGCTAATTCGGGAGCTAAACTAAAATATTAGGAGTAGCAACTTTAAATTATGCAGGAATATTTTAAAAGTCAAGAATGCTGCTTTTGGTAATGTTGAACTAGGAAACTATTTAGCTAAGTAGAGTGAAAAGGTTTCAAAAGATGACACAAATGATTTTCATGGAGAGTTAATTAAATTTTTTGCAATTTTCTCACAAGGATATTTTAATAATATTTTTGGAGATAGTGATGACAGAATTTCAAAAAGTGAAATTAAAAGTATGTTAAATAGTGACTTTATTCATTATAATAATGAAAGTGTTATCTTTTCAGGTGCTTGTAATTCTGGTACTGGACTTACAAATTCTTTTGCCCAAGAATTAGCAAATATATCGGGTGCAAAGGTCATAGGAATGGTAAATGACGGGGCTGCAGTTGTTAATTAGACAAGAGGTAATTCGACTACCCCAGAAATGATTTATGGCCCTAAGATGGGAGATCAAGAAAATGGAAAGTTTTATTCTTTTTCAAAGAATAGTTTCCCCGTCGAAATAGGAAAAAATATAGATATTATTAAATTAATAGACAAGCAATTATTAAAATGATGAAGCTGATAAATATAACATTATTTTCAATTACTATTTTAGTCAACTCCTGTTATTCTCAAAAAAAGGATCAAGAGTCCAGTTGTTCTAGAAGTAATTTGCAGGAACTTCACCAAGCTTCTGAATACAATGAAATCGGATCTGTTTTTTATTATGATGAAAACTGTAAGGTAGATTCACTACGTTTGGAATTTAAGTTAGATGACCGCTCTTTCACTAATTCTAAAAACTTTAAATTAGAAAATTTATTAATAAAACTGGGTTATATTGGCGAGGATACAAGCCATTTTTCAGAGCAAATTGTTTTAGATAAATTTATTTTTTCCAAAAAAAATTTAAATGTAATTGCAAAGTTTCCTTTAACAGATACAAGATTGGACTCCATTAATTATTTAGTTGTTGAAACAGTTGGTGTAGAAGAAGGAAGAATGTCTATTTCAAATTTATATTCTTATAATAATTCACTGTTTTTAGTAGGTAAACAAAACACATATTTAGATCACAAAGCATTCTTAAAAACTAATGTTGTTTATAATATAATTTCGACTAAAAATAATATTATTAATAAAATTTCACTCACTGTAAAGACTACAAACATAGATGCGTTAACTGCTTATAATGTTGTTGTCAATGGCATAGAATTAAATTTTAAATATAGTGTCAATGCTTCATTTAATAACTTTAAAATAGAAGATAAAGGATGTGTTTTAGAAAATGTTCTTAAAATGAATGGCAACTATCTAGAATTGAAATTAGATGTAAGTAAATTAAATATTAAAAAAATTGATAAAGTTGAGGCTAATTTATATTAAAGAGTAATACTTACAATAAGTAATGTCTTTATTCTTACTTAGATGCGTTGGTTTGAAAATTTTATTTCCTTCTGCGTAAATGTTCCCCGATAGCGCGAGCGTCACGCTCGTGCCTGCGTTATTTTAAAGTTGTCCTTATTTAATGATTTTGAGCTGAGTTTAGGATGCGATTCTGTTTGTTTTGCTAGGTCGGGAGAATTTGTGGAGTGGGAATGCATTATGGGTTCAACCTACATTATATTGCTTGTAATCTAAATTATACGCATGGGACTAGAGATTGTAATCCATGTTCTTCTCTTGATAACAATTGCGTAAATTGTGGACAAATACATAACAATCATTTGCATTCGGGTAATTGTAATAATGCAAGCACGCTAAAATATATTATTATGGAGAATTCAAAGAAAATAATATTATTTTCAATATTACTTTCCGCTTTTATTTTTCATTTATTATATGGTAGTAATTTTTATAAACCAGAGACTTTTTCAACAGGTCATAATGATTACTTAATAATAAATCGAAATAAGACTAAGGATAGTGTTGAATTATTAAATCAACATACTTCTATAGGTAATAAGCAAGATACAGTTAAATGTAAAAATGATCCAGCGGTATATACTGAAGTGGTTGCAGGTTTATTATATAAAGATAATAATTCGGATATTTTTCTAAAGCGCCAACGTGAAATAATAAAAAGCCCATTTGGCGGAGAGTTATCAAAGTGTCAAAAATTTCCATTTTCTTTTAACAAATCTGTGGGGACCTTAAATGATTCTATTGCTTTTTTGAAAGATGTGGTTGATATAGGTTCTTTTAGTAAGTTGGAGCATAGTGATGTATATTTTTATGATAAAAATTACATGTATGTTTATCGAGACTACCCTGTTTGTTACCCTCCTTTTTATCAAATAGAAATTAATAAAAAGTATGCCCGTATTCTTGATGCCGACTACATTAAAGATTTAAATAAAGTTTATTGGAAAGGTCTTGAAATTGAAAATGCTGACGCCAACTCTTTCACTACTAAAATAGTAGCAGATAAAGAAGGCAAACCGTTTACCATTGTACATGATAATAAGCAAATTTATTTTTTTGCTGAGCCTATGAATCTGGAACGTTTTAATAATTTACCATTGCCTAAGAAAACCTTGGACGCAGTTCGAAAAACGTTTTATAAATAGCAATGGATTATGTTTATTGAGACTAAAGACCTGTTTTTCGTAAACTTAAATGCGATAGTTTAAAAATTTTATTTCCTTTTGCGTAAATGTTCCCCGATAGCGCGAGCGTCACGCTCGTGCCTGCGTTATTTTAAAGTTGTCCTTATTTAATGCTTTTGAGCTGAGTTTAAGATTCGATTTTTCGTTTTGCTAATTCGGGAGAATTTGTGGAGTGGGAATACATTATGTATTCAACCTACCTTACATTGCTTGTAATCGAAATTATACGCATGGGACTAGAGATTGTAATCCATGTTCTTCTCTTGATAACAATTGCGTAAATTGTGGACAAATACATAACAATCATTTGCATTCGGGTAATTGTAATAATACAAGCATAGAAAATATAATTTAAGATGGAAGTAATTAAAGCACTTATTTATTTATTTTTAGTTTTTTCATTATTATCCTGTAAAAAAGAAAAAAAAATATTAATATCTGAAAAGTTAGAGTTATCCAGTGATAAACCAAATTTTGTTTCTAATAATTTAGAAGCGGACTCGGTATTTGGTGATAAGGTTATCGAAAAACCTTTTGGATTTAGTGACTTAGAAAAGGGAAATATCAATAATGATATACAGGCATTAGATTATTTTAAAAAATTTATATCTGGACTTAGTTTTAAGGAGTATATGGGTACGTTAAAAAGTTATTATACTCAAGAGTATTATGATGATGATTTATTCTATTTTCCTTTAAAAAATAAATTACACAAATTATATTTTAAAGATAATATTTTGCTAAAACAAGGTGATATATCCTATTCTTTTATTTTCACAAAAAAACAATCAAACAACCCAAATAGAAATCAAGAAAATATTTTTTTGGTCACACTAAAAGGTAATGAGGTTATATCAAGTAAGAGAATTTATTCTTATTTTTTAGGAGAATTTGGGCTTAGAAATTCTAGATTTTTTTATATAAATGAAAATAATGTCCTCTACATTCAAGATTTTAAACAAGAAGAAAATATAGCTTCAATAAGTAATATCTACAAATACGAAATTTCTGAAAAAGGAAAGTTTATTCGGTATTATGATAAAAATGGAGATTATAAAAATGAAATAGAAGAAGGACTGGTTAAAAATAATACTAGAGAAGGACCATGGGTGGAGAAAAAAAGGAATACTTATGTGAATGATTTTACTTATTTAGAAGCTCATTTTGAGGACGGGAAGCCTGTAGGTGAATGGAGTTATTTTGCACTCAAGTATAAAAGAAATTCGGAAGGGCAAGCAGATTTAGCAACAGCGACCAAAAGCGCTCTATTGTATACGGAAATGTACAAAGACGGAGAAATGATAAATCGAGAGTTTAAAAATGAATAAACTAAAGGGGTTTATTTTTTATAATAGTTTTTGTCTGAACAGCAAAACTAGCCAAAAAAGTATAAAGATAATATCAAATGTTACGTATAATACTAAGATTAGCGAAAGAGAATCTTAATAGAGTGATTACAACACAGTTTCCCAATAAAATTGAAATAACGAGTGACTCCTTCGAAGTAGAATCATGTGTTATGACTTTATAATAATGGTAAAACACAAATTATAATAAGAGTTCTAGAGAACTAGGGCAAGATTTTTTTGTTGGAGTTTTCCGATGGGTGTACAATTAAAAAAACACTTATAAACTAATGCGTTTAAAATTGGAAAAACGGTGGATATTTAAAATTTATTCGATAAACAAAAATTAAAATAATTATTTTATGAAATTGCTTTTTGAAATATTATTGGTTACACTTTTAAGTTTTAATTCATGTCTATCTGGTAAGGATAAGCAAACAAGTAATGATTGTATTAAAAATAGTTTTAATGTTTTACAAGAAATATCAGATGAAAACGAAATAAAGACAAATTTTTACTATAATAAAAACTGCAAGTTAGATTCGTTACGTTTGGAGTTTAAATTAGATGATCGTTCTTTTGGTAATGAAGAAGATTTTAATTTAGATTTTATTGTAGCAGATATTGGATACATTCATAAAGACTCAACTTATTTTATGAAACAGTTCAATACAAAAGAGTTTCAAAAGAGTGGAATTAATGGGAATGTAATGGTTACATTTCCATTAGAAGGCGTTGCAGTAGACACTATTAATTTTATAGCAGTAAGCACTATAGGCAATGAAAGAGAAAAGACGTTAGTTTCAAATTTATATTCTTATAATAATTCACTGTTTCTAGTGGACAAACAAAACACATATTTAGATCACAAAGCGTTCTTAAAAAAAAATGTTATTTATAATATCATATCGACTAAAAATAATATTATTGATAAAATTTTACTCACTGTTAAGACTACAAACATAGATGCATTAACTGCTTATAATGTTGTTGTCAATGGCATAGAATTAAATTTTAAATATAGTGTCAATGCTTCTTTTAGTGACTTTAAAAAAGAAGATAAAGGATGTATTTTAGAAAATGTTCTTAAAATGAACGGCAACTATCTGGAACTTGAATTAGATGTTAGTAAATTAAATATAAAAAAAATAGATAAAATTGAGGCTAATTTATATTAAAGAGTAATAATTACAATAAGTAGTATCTTTATTCTTACTTAGATGCGTTGTTTTAAAAATTTTATTTCCTTCTGCGTAAATGTTCCCCGCTACCGCGAGCGTCACGCTCGTGCCTGGGTTATTTTAAAGTTGTCCTTATTTAATGCTTTTGAGCTGAGTTTAAGATTCGATTTTGTTTGTTTTGCTAAGTAGGGAGAATTTGTGGAGTGGGAATGCATTATGGGTTCAACCTACATTACATTGCTTGTAATCGAAATTATATGCATGGAACGAGAGATTGTAATCCCATAGAACCTAATGCAGTTAATTTAGGAGGAATTCATAATTCTCATTTATAGAGCTCAAATTTTAACCGTCAAAATACTCATGATTTTATTCAGGATATAATATGAAAAAGAATTTTTTAATCCTATTTCTTTTATTTATTGCTTGTAAAGGTGGAAATAAGAATTTGAATGCACCTCAAACTATCCAAGATAATGATTCATTGGTTCAGGTAAAAGAAGAACGCATACCTCTAGAATTTATCTCTGAAATACCAGATTTTGAATTACCGTTAGGGAATATTGATTTATTAAAAACTATTTTCCCTAGTAAGTTTGGACTTCCTTTGGAAACTGATGAAGATGGAGCATATTTAAATTTGAAGCTCGATTATTTTACAAAAAAAATACAATCTATTACCAATACTTGGAAAAAGATATTGAATACGGATGGCTTTAACTATACACTTACAATAGAAGATTCTTTAAAATATTCTATGTACTCAAACTTTGGGAAGCAAATTGTAAGAGAAAATTATGAATTTATAGGGAAGATTAGAGATAAGGATTTCATTTTGTTGTTAGGTAAACACACGAGTGATAATGCTTTAAAATCCTATAATTTTATTAATATAGTAACTGTATCAGTAGATGGTGTAATAATTGATGATTTAATACTTTACAAGCAAGAATTTGACTATGTTTCCTCATATTCTACTTTCTCATTTATGGATAATCAAATGATAGTTTCTTCTAAGAATTTTTCTGCAATTGAAGGTGAATATTTTTGTAAAAAAGAAGAAAGGCACAAAATAGCCTCTGATGGTAAATTTATTCGGTATTATGATAAAAATGGAGATTATAAAAATGAAATAGAAGAAGGACTGGTTAAAAATAATACTAGAGAAGGACCATGGGTGGAGAAAAAAATGAATACTTATGTGAATGATTTTACTTATTTAGAAGCTCATTTTGAGGACGGGAAGCCTGTAGGTGAATGGAGTTATTTTGTACTCAAGTATAAAAGAAATTCGGAAGGGCAAGCAGATTTAGCAACAGCCACCAAAAGCGCTCTATTGTATACGGAAATGTACAAAGACGGAGAAATGATAAAACGTGCGTTCACAAATGAATAGACCAAATAGTAGAACATAAATATTGGGATGGAGCTGATATTTGGGGCGGAGATTTGTATAAAAATTGTGAAAAAAAAATCGGCAATTATCATTATAAATACAATTAACCACGGACGGGAGTGGCAAGAAGTCATGGAGCATTTAGCAATAAAAGATCCAGATGGTAAATAGTTTAAAGTGTATGATGATGCCGCTAAAAAAGAGGAATCCGTGGAGTGGCTCCATTACCTTCACTAAATGAATTAGCGGGATTATTAGTACAAGAACAAAAAGCAGAGATGGATTTTTGATTGGAAGAAGAAGCACAGTTAGAAATAAATGCCGCCAAATTAGAAGGTTTAGAAGCTATAAGAATAGCAGTTAATAAATGGAATCATAATGAAAATCTACATTGGGATTTATTAGCAATTAATAAAGGAATAGCCAATAAATTATTACAATCAAGATATAGAAATTAAAATTCAAGTAGAAAATAAAGATGGTGAGCTTGTTTTTAAAAATATAGTTTTCAGCTCTTGATACTTTTAGAAGACCTATTGAGAAAAATGAAGTTAAAAAAGATAAAGAATCATCAAGAAGTTTATTAGGAAATATACTTTTATCTGGCAGTTTTGGCCAAAATATAGGTATACATTTGACAGAAGGAGGAAGAGAATACAGAGATAAAGTCAACGAAGATCTTCACAAAGGATTGAATAAGCTAAAGCCAACTTATCAAAATAAAACATTTAGAAATTTAACAATAAATGAATGGAATACAATGCATTTATCACGCCCAGCAGCAGACGATCTAGATTTACGAGAGTAATATTATTAATTGTTTTAAGTGTAATCTTTAATTCTTGTTTGTCAGGAAGCCATATTGATAAAGAGTTATTCTATATTCCTATTGGAATAAAAGGAAACATATCAATATTATTTAATTGTAAAGATGGTAAACCTAAAAAATGGAAAGAAGGAAAAAGACTTTATGAAATACCTATTTCAGGTGTTTTAAAAACTCAATTTAAAGAGAATATTGGTCGCCTTTCATTTGAAGAAGATGGTATACCATTTAAAGTTGAAAAATATAGAGAATATGCTCAATTTTTCTATGTGGACGAAAATTATAAGCCAATTAAAAAGATAAACTATGTGCCTTATTTTGGACCATACTATGTATCGTATATAATTAAAAATCAAATCAATGTAACAGGAACTAATAATGTTATTGGTTTTGGAAATGAAAAAGAGGAGTACAGTTCATCTGATTATTTGTTATTTTTTGGAGATACTCTTGATTACAAAAAAGTAGACTTAACCAATAAAACAAAACAGGATTGGTTAAGAATTGAAAATTGGGATACTTACGATTATCGCAATAAATAGAAAAAGTAAAATTGTTCTATTAAGGTAATATCATACGCATTTGGTGTAAAAATAAGACAGGTAGCTTTTAAGAGTAATGTAAGTTGTTGTATTTACCCAATCAGAAAGACTATTGTTAAATTCCCATTTTTCTCCATCTTGTAATATTTGGGTAGAACTCATTTAATTTGTGTTTTCTTTAGGTTAATCAAAACCAAATCTATCAAAAATGCGAATGCTTTTCATAGCTTTAATGATATTATGATGTTTTTCATAGTGTTATGATAAATAATACAGTGATAAAAATATAATATATTTGTTCATCATGGTTCAGTTCTTAAAAATACGGATAGATGGTATTCTCATTTTGAAACAAATCAGTGGCTCTTAGAATATGCTCCTTATAGATCTCCTATGCATCAGGAGAACGAGGAAAAACTACAACGACAATCACTCAAATAAAAATAAGGATGAAATTTAAAAAATATATAGGGGTATTAATGGGGTTATCATTTTTAGTAACTATGCCCGCTTCGGGAAAAGGTTTAGAAACTGGACTAGAGCGTTGTATTTCTGATATAATGAAATCAGCAGGGTATTGTTCAGAGACAGAGTCTTTTGCTAAACTAGATAAAAGTAGTCTCATTTTTTTTAAAAAACTCAAACAGAAAGAGATTGATTTACATGGTATCACAACGATATATTCAAAAAAAATGAAAGTATCTAAAGAGTCTAAATATCTGGATTTTGAAATTCAAATTTGGTCTTTTGAGGATGAAGAACAGGCTGAAGAGGCTTGTACTTTAGTTAAAGATTCTGCTCTAGAATCTTCCTTTTTTGAAAAGCCACCTAAAGTTATTTCTTACTACAAAAATCATTGCATATTTATAACTACACCAGTTTTTTTAAATAGAAAACTTATAGAAAAGGCTTTAATTATTTTGGACTCCAATATTATCAACTGTTCTGAATAATTTTTTAAATTAAGTAAGTTGTAATGTGTGATCAGATAAATAATGAGATGTCACCGATAGCGCGAGCGTCACGCTCGTGCCTGCATTACTTTCATTTTTTGAGCTCAGAATAGTTTTTTCGATTTTGTTCGTTTTGCTAAGTCGGGAGAATTTATGGAGCGCAGCTAATTTAAAAGATATAAAATGAAAAATTTAATAATATTTTTACTAATTATAAATACTTTACTAAGTTGTAAAGAGAATATAAAGCAACACGCAAATACTGAAGAGTTAGAAATAGAAAATTTAGAAATTAAGGAAGAAATTATTTTAAACGATACAATTACTACATGTATTTCTAAAAGGAAAGATTTTAAATTATTTGATAAGCTAAAAAAGGATAGAAAAATAGATATCTTGGATATCTCGGGATCGCAATTTTATTATGCTTCGAGAAAAAATGATGTTTACTCTTTATTTAATGGAGAAAACATTAAGTGTGTCTCTTCTGCAAGTAGTGGTAAATATTCGTTCTTTAAGATTTTTTATAGAAAGGATTTAGAATCATTTGAAGTTTTCTCTAAAATAAATAAATTAGAAGAAACTGATAGAAATTATGATAAGTATCATGGCTATTTTAAAAGAGGAATAGTTTTTTCTTTAGACTCAAAAGAAAACACAATTACACTCGTTACATTCAATGTTTTCGCAGATAATAGTTTGCCCAAAAAAGTAAGGACATTTTTTAAGCAGAACGAAAATGCTTTTGAAAAAGTTTTTATGACTACCGGAATTGGTACTGTTGAAATTCTTGTGGAGTAAGAGTTCTAATACCTTGTAATTTGATTCGGTAAGCTTATGATACGAGTTTTTTTTAATCATGTTTTCAGAATAAACTTTTTTATGAAAAATATATTCCTAATATTAAGTGTATTAACACTACTCTGCTGTAAAGCACAAACAGAAAACGTAGAATTAAGTTTTGAGAAAACCGATGCACCCCTTAAGATAATGGAGTCTTTTATTATGAATGATAGTATTTATGTTACTTTATTAAAACCTTATAGAGTTAAGGTAAAAAGTAATTATTCTAACGACATAAAATTAAGTGAGATTTCAATAGGTCCTGATAATGATGGAGCGTCTGATCTGGGTAAATACTTAATTTTTACAGACAAAGAAAAATTGGCTCCTTATCCTAGAGGTGTTAAGTTTTCAGATTTCGAAATTAAGACTTTCGATATTTATATTGGTTATAAGATGTTTATCACAAATTTAGAGAAGAATGATCTTCTTAAAAATTCTGTTTTTTTAGAAGAAAATAGAGAGCGTAAAGTGTATGATCTTAGTAAAAGTGAAATAGCAGCTCGTTTTTTTGAACAGAAGATTACTGATGACATAAGAGGGTATCTCTCCTTTAGTTTTTACAATTATGAAAATGAATTAGGTTTAAGAGAAACTATAGCTGTTGAGTAATGTTGTGTAAGATTGTTTACTATTATATAACTAAATTTAAAATTTGAGTTTTGGACACTTTATTTATGACAATTCTTATTTCCATTTTTTTATCTATTTGGTATAAAATAGTTAAGAATAAAAGGGGAAAAGAAAATTTAAGAAACGATAGAAGGTTGTTTGGGTTATTGAAGGAGTCTTTTTCATTTGCAATACCTACTAAAACCATAAGTATTGATGGCTTTAGAAACGTTGAATATGTTGATACATATCGGACTTCTAATTCTGAAATTTTAGAGCAACGCAGAGTAAAAGAAAGTAGTAGGCTAAAAGGGAAAAGTTTTATAGAACGCTTTTTTGAAGAAGATACTAATGACCATGACTCAGTGATGCGGAACGTTACATTTTTTAGCACTCAGTTAACATTATCCTTTACCCATAAAAATATAGCTTATAAATTTTATCCACGTCTTCCCATTAACGAGACAAAGATTAGTTATTTATTATCTAAACGAGAAAATTTAGTAGTTTACGTATTAAAATTTGACCCTAATAAAAAAAGTGATATTCCGGATGTTAATACATTAAAACAATATTTCTTTTTTTTAGATGTTAGATTTTTAAATATTGGCGGGCAGAAATTTATATATTTAGGGAGAGAGATTTTGGAGAAAAAGACTTGCTAGCGAGAGTGTCACTTCCGATCCTGCATTACTTTCCTGTTTTGCGCTCAGTGTAGCTTTTTTGACTTTGTTCGTTGTGCTAAGTCGGGAGAATTTATGGAGCGCGACAATATTTACTCATACAATTCAAAAATTTTGCTCCCTAAAAAGGGCTCTTTTCTAATTGTAAAAACTGATTTATTTTTATGACTGGTATCGGAATTATTTTTAGTGTAGTATTATTTATTTGTGTTTACTTTTTTAGAAAACACAAAACCAATATTATAAGAAGTGGAGGTCAATTAAAATCTATACGATTAGAAGAGCTTTCAACAATTCAGTTAGATAATTTAGTGGTAGATGGTTTTAATAGAAAAGAGGAGCAATTTGTGGATGAGTATGGTACCGTTTATACTCCTGAAAAGTACCAAGAGCATTTGCAATCGGAAAATATTTTTACCATGGGAAGGAAGTTTAGACAGGAGTCTGTTAAAAACTTTTTTTCAGTAGTTAATATTCCATTGTCCTATAATGGAAAGGACTATGAATTTAGATTGAAAATCCCTTTAGATGAAATTACATTACGGATGAGGTTTTATAATAAAAAGACTACAAAAATTTATTTAAGTGAAAAGCAATATCTAGGTGGTAACATTCCACAGATGTCGGCTGAAGGTGTTATTCAAAACTCCTTCAAAGAGAATAAAGATAAAGAAGGCTATTTTATTATTGATTTAAGCTTTTTAGGATTACCTACAATAGGTTTAGAGTGTTTGGGGGCTATTACAATGGATTAAAGTTGAAAATCACTTCGCCTGCTAGCGCGAGTGTCACGCTCGTGCCTGTTCTATTTTTTATTTCAACATATTTCAGTCTAAAAAAGTTGTAAAAAAGTCTCATGCTAATATTTGTGAATGAGTCGTAAACCATAGTAAAAACAATACTTAGCCTATATAAAGCAAGGACAAAAGGATAATAAAATACAATAAACTATTTTTACTCCTGTTTCATGCCCTTGCCTGAAGCTATAATTTACAATAAAAAAATATCCATGAAGAATAATAAATTCAACTTTAAATGAAAGGAGACGTAGTAGCTACTAGTGTATTCTGCTTAATTCTACTTGCTGGGGGTACATTTCTTTATTTTTCTATAAGTCGTACTATTGAAACGGTAAATTTTATTCAAAACTCTGAACTGACAACAGGATACATTAGCGGGTTTGAGGTAGCCTATAATACAAATACTAGTGATAGTTCTTCTGATACTAGGTACACTCAAGTGTTGTTCGTTGATAATAGAGGGGCAAATGTTTATATTCGCTCTTCCAGTTCAAGTTCTTTTACTACAGATAGAATAGGAGACGAAGTTGAAGTACGCTATATTACAGGAAGAAGCAACGAAGCTCGGATTGCTAGCTTTTTCTTAGATATGTGGGGCTTAACACTTTTATTTGGTTTGTTTGGAATAGTTTTTACTGCTCCGGGAATAATTTTTGTTTGGAATGCACTTTATGATGTTATTACTAATTTAACTTCTAAGTGATGGTTTTCTGATTTCCTGCGAGTGTCACACGCGTACCCACATTACTTCATGTTTTGAGCTCAATATAGCTTTTATACTTTGTTTGTTTCGCTAAGTTGGGAAATTTGTGGGGTGTAGCTAAAACTAGAAAGATTTTTTTTGTAAAAGTAAACGGGTATTCATACGCTAAGGCATGCCATAAAGATGAATGCTTTAGCGTATGTTAACTAGCTCAATTAAATAGTTATTGCTGCTATTTCCCAGATTTATCTAGGTTAGCACGCTCAGGCTCTTCAAGATTGTCTTTACTATCTCCACCCTGACTATAAAGTGTGTTTTCCTCGTCTTTTAAACCAAGGTTTGGTGTAAGGTTTACTTCATATCTTCCTGGAACATCTAAGTCCTCCCCAGAAAAATCAATACGGTTTTTTCTGTCTTGTAATAGCGAATCATCTCCAGTATCCATGCTCAAGCCTTTTTTTCCTAAAGCTTGTAAATCATCTTCAGTTACATTTGAATTATATTTTTCTGTTGCTACGACGTCTTTATTTCTACTCTTTTCCATGTTTATTGTTTTTAATTTGTCTTAGCAAGTTCTATTTTCTTCCTCATAATAATTGACGCAGTTCGTTTAATTATTGCTTCGCAAGCCATTAGTGCTTCTGAGTTGTTAGGAAATGAAGGTAGACACCCTTCTTTTGTTTTAAAAATGTCGTAATTTTATAAAGATTAAATTAAAGCTATTCTAAGATGCCGCTGTATCATAAACAAGGAAAAATACCTCAAAAGAGACATACTATTTTTAAAAAACCTGATGGGACTTTGCATTACGAACAATTGTTTGGCACCATTGGTTTTGACGGAATGTCTTCTTTAATGTATCATTTACACAGACCTACTCAGATAAAAGAGGTGGGTGATTCTATTGATATTTCTCCGAAAGCAGCAGTAGAACATAATATTAAGTCGCGCTTATTAAAAGGCTTTCAAGTACAACCTGTAGATGATTATTTAGAGAGTAGAGTTACGGTGCTATTTAATAACGATGTACATGTAGGGTTGGCAGCACCAAAAAAATCGATGACGGCGTATTTTTACAAGAATACAGATGCAGATGAATTATTATTTATTCATAAAGGTACGGGCACACTAAAGACTATGCTTGGTGAAATTCCGTTTGAATATGGTGATTATTTGGTCATACCTCGTGGGATGATTTATCAAATACATTTTGATACTGAGGAGAATCGACTTTTGGTGACAGAAAGTTATCACCCTATTTATACGCCTAAAAGATACCGTAACTATTTCGGACAGCATTTAGAACATTCTCCATTTTGTGAGCGTGATTTTAAACTGCCGGAAAACCTACAATCGTATGACGAAAAGGGTGAATTTTTAATGAAAGTGAAAAAGCAAGGACAATTGCATCATTTAACCTATGCAACACATCCTTTTGATGTGGTTGGTTGGGATGGTTATAATTTTCCTTACGGATTTTCTATCCATAATTTTGAGCCCATAACAGGGAGAGTGCATCAACCGCCACCAGTACATCAAACTTTTGAAACCAGCGCTTTTGTGGTATGTTCTTTTGTGCCAAGATTGTATGATTATCATCCGCAATCAATACCAGCGCCCTATAATCATTCTAATATAGATTCTGATGAGGTACTCTATTATGTAGATGGTGATTTTATGAGCAGAAAGAGTGTAGATCAAGGCTATATTTCATTGCATCCTGCAGGCATACCTCACGGTCCGCACCCGGGAACCTACGAAGCTAGTATCGGGAAATCTAAAACCGAAGAATTAGCGGTAATGATTGATACCTTTAAGCCACTGAAATTAACGCAAGCGGCTCTAGATATTGATGATGGTAAGTATTATAAATCTTGGATGGAATAGTTCGTTAGTAATGATGTGTTAAAGCCTGAGTTTTTTTGCTTTTCATGTAGAAATTATTTTTCTCTTGCAAGTATATTTATTAGCAAATAGTTTTAGTAAAGAATAGAAAGTCAAAACAAATTCGTATATTTATTTTATGTCAAAAAAAATAATATATACAAAGAAACTTGGCAATAAAGTAGCTGTGTCAGCGAAACCAGATGTTTTACGGAAATTTCACGTGATTAATAGTGTTGGTAGAAAATGGGCTGTAGTGGCAGATGGCAGTACTCTTCCAACTAAAGTATTTACTACAAAATTTAAAGCGATTGAATTTGCAACGAAAACTGCTTGTAAAATTGAAGGTGAGGTTGTAATTCATAAAAATACTGGAGAAATCGAAAAACGATTTTCTGTAGCAAAATAATCAAACTTCCACATGGCATTTGATAAAAATGTTTTTATAAATTGTCCTTTTGACAATGATTTTAGACCTCTTCTTAAAGCTTTAGTTTTTGAATTAATTTATTTAGGATTTTCACCCAAATTATCTCAGACTCTTTCCTCTTCTTCAATTAGAGTAAACGAAATTAAAAATTTAATAAGAACTTGTAAATTCGGTATACACGATTTATCAAGGAGTAAAGCTATGATTATTGGTGAATTACCTAGATTTAATATGCCTTACGAATTAGGGTTAGATATAGGAGCATTAGAATTCGGTAGCAAAAATTTAAAGACTAAAAAAATTTTAATTTTAGAAACCGAAAAATATCATTACCAAAAAGTAATTTCGGATATAGCAGGACAAGATATTGAAAATCATGATGATGATCCAAAAACTCTAATTACGAAGGTTAGGAATTGGTTTTCGGCTAACTTTCCAGAAGAGACTCTTGTCGTTCAAAGTGTTATTTGGATTGCTTATAATCAGTTTATAGACGATTTAGGATCTAATCTATCTGGGACATATACTGAGGAGGAAATTGAGGAAATGCCAATAGGTGACTTTATTAAATTCGTAACAGATTGGATTACAGAGTTCAAAGTGAGAGATGTTGATGTATAACGTAAAGAAACACAATTTTAAATCATTCATTGATGTGATTTTTCAAAAACCATGCATCACAAAGTGCACTAGTGAGGCGGCTAATTTAGCCGTTTGCCCATCGCTATCATAGGTAGGGTTCATTTCTGCAATATCTAGGCTAATTAGTTTTTTACTATCCATAATTACTCTGAGGCTTTCTAAAACAATATTGGGGGCAAATCCCATAGGAGATGGTGCGCTTACTCCTGGAGCATAGGCAGATGAAAATCCGTCTAAATCTAGGGTAGTATAGACATAATCTACGTCTTCGATAAATTGCATTAAGATGAGTTGCACATGCTCTAAATAGTGCATATTAAAATGTGCCGTTTCTAGATATTTTACGTTTAATGAATCGGCTGTTTCAAATAATGTTTTATCATTTGCATCTCTGCGAATGCCTAAGCACATATAATTGAAAACGGCACCTTCTTTTTGGCATTCTTGCGCAATCTGATAAAACGGAGTGCCAGAAGTATTCCCGGTAGTATTCCGTCTTAAATCAAAATGTGCGTCAAAATTTATAATCCCAATTTTTTTGTTTCCTAAGTGTTTTTTTATGCCTTGGTAATGCCCGAAAGCAATATCATGTCCGCCACCCAATACAATAGGGAATGTATTTAAGGATAGTAATTGCGCTATGGTTTGAGATAAATCTTCTTGCGCTTGCTCCATTTTACCCTCTCGGCAAAGAATCGTACCACAATCTAATAATTCCATGTCATCTGCTAAATGATTTGGAAATTTACCTAAAGACTGACGAATAGCGTCTGGGCCTTTTGCAGCGCCAATTCTACCTTGATTTCTTTTTACACCTTCATCACAAGCATAGCCTAATAAGGCAATTGTTTTTTGATTTTTTGCTCGTGTTATGTCATCAATAGCACTGCAGTGTACTTTTTCGTGTAAGTAGAGTTTTTGTTCAGAGGTTCTGCCAGACCATAATTCGGGGGGTGTTTTTTTGTATGCCAACATGTTTATTAAAATAAATTCTTAAGTAGGTTATCATCTACTAAGTTAGGCAATGTGACTCTTAATTCAGGATTTCTATCCATTTCTCGTTGAATGGCAAACAAGGCTTCAGTGTTTCTAGCCCAACCTCTTCTGGCAATGCCGTTAGTAACATCATAGAAAAGCATGCTTTTTAAGCGCTTGGCAGCTTCCTTAGAGCCGTCTATAACCATTCCGAATCCTCCATTGATAACTTCGCCCCAACCGACACCACCGCCGTTATGAATAGAAACCCAAGTAGCACCTCTAAAACTATCACCAATAACATTCTGTATGGCCATATCTGCTGTGAATTTGCTGCCGTCATAAATATTACTGGTTTCTCTAAAAGGAGAATCTGTACCACTCACATCATGATGGTCTCTTCCTAAAACAATAGGGGCGGAAATTTCTCCAGATGAAATAGCGGTATTAAAAGCATCCGCAATTTTTGATCTCCCCTCCGCATCTGCATATAAAATTCTAGCTTGTGAACCTACCACAAGATTATTGCTGTTAGCCTCTTTGATCCATGTAATATTGTCTTGTAATTGTTGTTGAATTTCCGCGGGAGCTGTGTTCTTGATTCCTTCTAAAACCCGCTGAGCTATGGCATCTGTTTTTTGTAAATCGATTGGATTACCAGAGGTACAGACCCATCTAAAAGGCCCAAAACCATAATCAAAACACATGGGTCCTAAAATATCTTGCACATAAGACGGATACCTAAAATCGATTCCGTTTTTGGCCATAACAGCTGCTCCAGCTCTAGAAGCTTCCAGTAGAAAAGCATTGCCGTAATCAAAAAAATAGGTTCCTTTTGCGGTGTGTTTATTAATAGCATCAATTTGTCTTCGCAATGATTCTTGAACCTTTTCTTTAAAAAGCTTAGGATTAACAACCATAAGTTCATTAACCTCTTCAAAAGAAATATCAACTGGATAATACCCGCCTGCCCAAGGATTATGCAATGAAGTTTGATCAGATCCTAGATGGATAAATATATTTTCGTCATAAAATCGTTCCCAAACAGCAACAATATTTCCTATAAATGCAATGGAAACCACTTCTTTTTCTTCTTTTGCTTTTTTAGTCCTGGCCACCAAATCATCCAAATTAGTTACGAGAACATCTACCCAGCCTTGTTCATGTCTCTTTTTTGCGGCAGTAGCATTTACTTCGGCGCAGATGGTAATGCAACCAGCAATGGTTCCTGCTTTTGGTTGTGCGCCACTCATGCCGCCTAATCCTGCCGTTAAAAATATTTTCCCAGCCGGATTTTCATCAGCCTTCAATACTTTTCTAAAAGCATTCATCACAGTAATGGTGGTTCCGTGAACAATTCCTTGTGGTCCAATATACATATAAGAGCCTGCAGTCATTTGACCATATTGTGTAACGCCTAAGGCATTGTATTTTTCCCAATCATCGGGTTTGGAATAATTAGGAACCATCATGCCATTGGTGGCTACAACTCTGGGTGCCTCTGTGGAAGATGGGAAGAGCCCCATCGGGTGACCAGAATACATATGAAGGGTTTGTTCATTATTCATGGTAGCCAAATACTGCATGGTTAACATGTATTGTGCCCAGTTTTGAAAAACCGCGCCATTGCCACCGTAGGTAATTAGTTCTTCGGGATGTTGCGCTACTGAAGGATCTAAATTGTTTTGAATCATTAACATGATTCCTGCAGCTTGTGTTGAGGTATAGGGATATTCATTAATGGGTCGAGCATACATGGTATATTCGGGTTTGAATCTATGCATGTAGATTCTTCCGTATGTAGACAATTCAAAGGCAAACTCTTGGGCCAATTCTCCATGCCAAGCTTTTGGAAAATAACGTAAAGCATTTTTTATGGCTAATTGCTTCTCTTCAGAAGAAAGAATATCTTTTCTTTTTGGAGCGTGACTAAGGGCTGAATTATATTCTTTCTTAGCAGGTAATTCATTCGGAAGGCCTTGAAGAATTTGTTCTTTAAATGTCATCTTAATGTGTTTTGTGTTTATCGAATATTAAGGCACCATTTTTAAAAACCATACAAGGTTTAAAAGAACCTTGGTTGTATAAAATTTCATTGTAATCATTAGTATGAAACAATACAAAATCGGCCATAAGGCCTTCTTTTATTTGCCCTCGGTCTGTTAGGTTTAAGGCAGCTGCTGCACGATAAGTGATTCCTGCTAATACTTCGGCATTACTCAATTTTTCAAACGTTTGAAGAATTGCAGCTTGGGTTAGCAAATCGCCCATAGGAGCGGAACCAGGATTGTGATCACTAGCAATGGCAACGGAACAACCTGCGTCCAATAATTTTCGAGCAGGTGTAAAAGCACAGCCTAAACCTATAGAAGCTCCGGGTAGGGCAGTGGCAATTACATTGCTTTTTGAAAGTAGTTCTATTTCTTTATCAGTAGAAGCTTCCAAATGATCGGCACTAATTGCCCCAAACTCTACCGCAACAGCACTACCATCCGTAGAAAATTGATCTGCGTGTACGGTAATATCAAAGTCCATCTCTTTAGCTTTTTTAAAGTAGGGCCTAATCTCTTCTTTAGAAAAAGCACTTTCTTCTATAAAAGCATCTATTCTATGGCTTAAATTTTCTTCTTTTAAAATGGGGAAAAGGGTGCTGCTTATTTCTTCTAGATATGCTGTATTTGTCCCCAAGAAATCTTTAGGTTTCATATGTGCCGCCAAGCAAGTAGGTATAAGATCTAGTGGAGTTTGTGCATTCGAAGTTTTAATAGCACGGAGCATGTTTAATTCTTCGGAAACAGATAAGCCATAGCCACTTTTTACTTCTAGCGTTGTAACCCCATTTTTTAAATGTTGTTTGGTTCTTTTGATGGTTTTTTTAATCAATTCCTCGGTAGATGCCTTACGGGTTTGTGTTACAGTGTCCCATATGCCACCGCCGGCTTTAGCAATTTCTAAATAGGTCTTACCTGCATTACGCATGGCATAATCTTTAGCTCTAGAACCACCAAAACAAATATGTGTATGGGCATCTATAAAACCAGGTAAGCACACATGATCTCCTTGCAGGGTTGTAATTTCTGTGGTTGCATTATCAGCGTCTACTACCATATTTTTAAACAATCCTATGGCCAGTATTTTCCCATCTTCTATAAGCATTCCTGCATCATCAACGATGGTAAGTTGCGCATCAGACAAAGCGCCTTTTAGCGGTAAGCCAGTCATGGTTACCAACTGCTTAAAGGGACCTATAAGTTTCAATTTTTTCATGGACAGTATTTTATTAAATTTCAGGGCAATAAAAAGCTATTTTAATATACTTCAAATTCATGCGTGAATTTTGTTTTTAGAGAGATCCCTTCTTTCTTGCTAATTTTTTCAATCACATGAATGATGGTTTGGTCTTTAATCATTTCAATTCCCTTTTCTATATCATCAGAAAAAACACGATCCTTATCTGCAAAAGCTACTTTTTCACGAATAGCTGTATGTATTGCCTCTAAAAAGACCCCTGATTTCATCGGTTTTCTAAATTCAAAAGCTTGTGCGGCAGTTAATAATTCTATCGCCAATATTTTTTCTACATTTTCAAGAACTTGCAATGCTTTTCTACCGCCAATAGATCCCATGCTTACATGATCTTCTTGTCCTAATGACGTAGGGATACTATCTGCACTAGAAGGAAAACATAAACCTTTATTCTCACTGGCTAAAGCTGCAGTGGTATACTGTAAAATCATATAACCAGAATTGATGCCTGTTTCTTTCATTAACAGTTTAGGCACACCAGGACTATTGCCTTCTAAGGCCAAATAAATTCTTCGATCAGAAATATTCCCTAGCTCAGAAGCTGCTAAACATGCGTAATCTAAGGCCATAGCCAAAGGTTGTCCGTGAAAATTACCTCCGCTAATGGTCAATTCTTCATCTATAATTATAGGGTTATCCGTCACAGAATTTAATTCAACTTCTACTAATTCTTTTAAATGCAACCAAGCATTTCTTGAAGCGCCATGTACCTGAGGCATACAACGTAAAGAATAAGGATCTTGAACCCGATCACAATCAATATGATCCTCCATAATCTCTGAGCCCTTTAATAATCGTTTAATACGTTTTGCCACGTGAATGTTTCCTTTATAGGGGCGTAAGGCATGTAATTCATTAAAAAAAGGTTTCACAGAACCTTGCAAACCTTCAATCATCATAGCGCCAATAATATCTGCTTGAGATAGACAACTGTGTAACTTCTCAACCACCTTAACCGCATGTGCAGCAATAAACTGTGTTCCATTAATAAGCGCTAAACCTTCTTTTGGTCCTAATGTTACGGAAGACAGACCCGTTTGCTTAAAAAGAACAGAAGTTTCCATAACCGTACCCTTATAGTTTACTTTTCCTAAACCAATCAATGGCAGGAACAAATGAGATAAGGGTGCTAAATCTCCCGAGGCGCCAACAGATCCTTGTGATGGCACAACAGGAATGGCGTTATGTTCTATATGCCAAAGGATTCGGTCTAAGGTAGTTTCTGAAATACCAGAATACCCTTTAGCTAAAGACTGTGCTTTTAAAATCAACATCAACTTTGCAATTTCAGTAGCAATAGGCTCACCAACACCTACACCATGACTTTTAAGAATGTTGGATTGTAATATTTTCGTTTCTTCTTTAGAGATTTTGGTGGTACAAAGAGGCCCAAATCCTGTATTTATGCCATATACTGCTTTGCCCTTTGCTACAATATTGGCTACGATTTGAGCACTTGCATTTATTTTTTCTCTTGCATTTGTAGAGAGTTCAATAGGGGTTTCTCCTTTTGCAATAGAAAGTGTGATGCTTGCAGTAAGCCAGTCTTCGCCAAGTTTAAAAATCTCTTTAGGTATCATAGTTTTAAATCAGAATTTCATTCTTATAAAACTATTGATTAAGTTTGATAATTACCAATATCATATATATCACTATTCAATAACTATGGGTTATCAACTAGAGTTGCGTCATTTTCACTATTTCTTGGCAGTGGCCGATGAATTACATTATAGAAAAGCTGCAGAAAAGCTGTGTATTTCTCAACCTGGATTAAGCAGGCAAATTAAACAGATGGAAGAAATTTTAGAGACTCCCTTGTTTATTAGGAACAAGAAAAAAGTAAGCCTGACTCCCGCAGGAGACTATTTAAAAGCAGAAGTAGAGTTTATTGTAAACCATCTAGAAGTTACTAAAAAGCAATTAAAATTGATATCGGATGGCGATTTTGGAGAGATTCGGATTGGATTTCTAGGGTCGGCCATGCAAACCGTAGTTCCAGATTTGTTGATTAAGTTACGCGACAGTTTCCCGCAGATAAAGACCACGCTAGAAGAACTTTCAAATACGGCTCAAGTAAATGCCATTTTAAAGGATACTTTAGATATTGGTTTTGTAAGATTGGCGAGAGTGCCAGACGGTTTAGGTATTGAAACAGTTATGCAAGACACTTTTTCTCTCGTGCTTCCTAAAGAGCATCCTATTAATTCGGATAATTTTAAAAAGATGAATCAGTTTGCTGATGAAGAGTTTATACTGTTTTCACAGGATTATAGCGCCTTGTATTTTGATACCGTCATGAGTATTTGTGAAGATGCTGGTTTTACGCCTAGCGTTTCTCACAAATCGGTACATGCACAAACCATTTTTAAATTGGTGGAGAATAACTTGGGTATTGCTATTGTACCTACATCACTTCAATATGGTTTTGATATGGGGGTGAAATTTATCGAATTAAAAAAAATAAAGCAACGTGCTGAGCTGTCTGTTATTTGGAAAAAAGACAACCGAAATCCTACTCTTAAACATTGTTTAAATGTAGTGTTGCATAAAAAATCTTAAGGATAAAATTTCCATAATGGTATAACAATTTATAAAAACGGAAACATCATATTCAACAATCTTATAGAATTTTGCGTTCTTAACGATACATGAATGAATAAGATTAATAATTTTGGAATTGTAGTGATCCTTTTCACGAGTACACTCACCATTATGGTGGGTACTGCCATTGCTCCATCATTAACTGAAATTGCTAAAAATTTAAATTTTTCATATAGCCCTGGATGGTTAATTACATTGCCTTCCCTGGGAGTGGTAGTTTTTGCATCCTCAGTAGGTAAATTAATAGACAGGATAGGCGCCTTCAAACTACTGTGTTTGGGCTTAGTTCCCTATGCTATTTTCGGTTTTTTAGGCGGGTATATTACCAATACTTACTTATTAATTTTAGATCGATTTTTATTAGGTCCTGCAGCGGTTGCTATACAAGTTGCTTTAATTACATATATCGCAGATTATTTTAAAGGTAAAGAGCGAATGAAATTAATTGCATGGCAAGGGATGTCTATAGAATTAGGTGGTGTTGTTTTCTTATCTCTCGGTGGTGTTTTAGGGGATTGGAATTGGCGTTATCCTTTTGCTATTTATTTGGTTGCCTTTGTATGCTTGGTCTTGGTGTTTATATTTTTACCGAAGGATGATAAAAGTAAAATAGATAATAATCAGAAGGCAGATTTAAATATAACCGAAACACCTAAACAGAAGAAAGAAGTTAAACTAATTGTTTGGGGATCGTTGTTAGCTATGGCATTATTCTTTGTTAGTTTTGTTCGTTTACCTCAGTATTTACCCACAGTGTTTGATTTTTCTGATAGTCAAGTGGGTTATTTTATGGCCTCAATTTCTTTAATAGCGGTTTTGTCTGCGAGCCAAATGCCAAGAGTTACCGATAAACTAAATTCATACAATACTGTTATCAGTGGATTTGCATTTTTTGTGTTGGGTTATGTGTGTTTTGCTTTGGCGTCTTCAATGTTTCTTTTAATTGCAGGTATTTTGTGTATAGGTGTTGGTTTTGGTTTTACCATCCCTTTGCTTAATCACATGATTGTAGAGGCAAGCACAACTAAAACACAAGGAAAGAATTTAGGACTTTCCTCTATGGGTATTTTTGCTGGCCAGTTTTTGTCTACGTTTATCGAATTTGTTTCTGATGATACCCGACTTATTTTTGGAGTAGCCTCTGGTTTAGCCTTAGTAATAGCATTATTTTTCTTTTTCGCTTTTAAAAAAGTAAGGCTCATGTGATGTTTTGTAAATTGTTTTATATCTTTTCAACGATGAAAAATTGGAAAGATAAAATCCATATGAATACTACTTTTAAAAGTAAACCCCTCTTTGTTTCTGATAATGCCTTTGGTCTTTTTTTTGAAATGGATAAAGATAGATGTGTCTATTTTAAACCATTAAATGAATCTTTTTCATCTTCACTACACGAAAATAGTAAGGGTACTTTACTATATTTTGAGAGGGAATTTATTGAAGAGGATGACGAAGAATATGCTTTAGATATTTTAAGTTTATTTAAACGTTCATCAGAAGGTGTTTTCCAGATTGCTGCAAAAGAATTTCCAGGAATTAGAACGGTATTAGGGTTAATAGAGGAGGAATATAATACACAGGAGAATGCGTATCTAATTCTTAAATCACTATTGAAAGTTTTGCTATTAAAGTTAATCAGGCAACTACATAATGGCTACTTAAAGCAAGATGTGCATCAAAAACGGGTACTTCTTTTTTTACAGTTAATGGAACGTCACTATTTGCAAGAAACGTCAGGGGGGTATTATGCGCAGCAAATGGGAATTAGTGAGAAAAGGCTGAATCAAATATTGAAAGATAAATTAGAATTGACCGCGAAACAAGTGATTCAACAGCGTCAAGTAACAGAAATAAAAAGGATGATAAAGCAAAACGCGATCACCTTAAAAGAAATGGCATTTTATTTCGGATTTGAATCTTTAAGTAGTTTTTCACGCTTCTTTAAACGTCATACCTTAAAAAGTCCCTCCCAATTTAAAGCAGAATTCGAGTCTTAGCATAGGAGTTTATTTTAAAATTCTGTTAAGCAAAGCAAGAATACATCCCTTTAGGGCTAACTTTGATAAAGAAAAAAAAAGCTATGATATTTGATGTGATACGAAAGAGAAGATCGGTTTTTCCGGTTCAATATAATGACACACCTATTGCTAAGGAGGATATTTTAAAAGTATTAGAAGCGGCTAATTGGGCACCTAGTCATCGAAAAACAGAACCATGGCGATTTAAGGTGATGCAGGGGGAGACACTAGAGAAATTAGGCTTGTTCCTTTCTTTAAAATATTTGGAGACAGATCCGAGTCCGAAAGAATTTAAAGCAAAGAAAATTATAGAAAACCCTAAAAAAGCTTCTGCTATAATAGTCATTTGTATGCAACGCGACCCTATGAAAAGTGTTCCGGAATGGGAAGAGGTAGCTGCGGTAGCTATGGCTGTTCAAAACATGTGGTTGGCATGTACGGAATTGGGTATTGGAGCCTATTGGAGTTCTCCAGCCTTAGTAAAGCATATGGGAGATTTTTTTGAAATGAACCATGAAGAAGCATGTTTAGGCTTTTTCTATATGGGGAATTATGATCAAGAAATACCAGATTCTGCTAGGGGTCCTATCGAAGATAAAACTGTTTGGTTGTAGTACTATTTAAAGTAAGGAAAAAGTGCTTCTTTGTATTCCCAAGCCTTAGCTATAAAGAGTCCTATAAATACAATAGACACCATAAATTTTAAAAAGGTTCCTGTAATAAATCCTAAAAAAGATCCAAAAGCCGCTTTAAGAGCGGTTTTTTTGTCGGCTTTATTTAATAGCTCTCCTATAAAAGCACCCACAAAAGGCCAAATTATAATTCCGAATACACCCAATACAGGAAATAGTAATGCGACAAGAAGTCCTAAAGTGGTACCAATCATCCCCGCTTTACTACCGCCAAATTTCTTTGTTCCCATAGCCGGGATAATATAATCTAAAGCAAAAACAAATAGTGCAATAGCCAGAGTGATGCCTAAAAACCACCAGTCTTGCGGAATAGCGCTTGTTAAAAATAGGAGTAGAAGCCCTAACCAACTTATAGGTGGGCCAGGTAGCACGGGTAAAAAGCTTCCGATGATACCTGCAAGCATAAAAATGAAACCAAAGAGTAGTAACGCAATATCCATTTAAGGGTGTTTGTTTAGTGAGACGAAAATTACGATGCTTTGTTACATCAACATAATTTTTTTTAAGTTTTTCAACTAATTTATTAGTTTGAACTAATTATTTAGTTATATTTGAACTAATAAGTTAGTTGAAAGCTATTTTTAGTTCGATAGTAGGATACTAATTTAAGTGTTTAACCAGTGTTAATAGATACTGAAACAAGTTCAAGATACATGAAACAATTGACAAAGGCAGAAGAAGAGGTAATGCAGGTATTGTGGCAATTAGAAAAGTGCAATGTTGCGGCTATTATTGAAGAGTTGCCAGAACCAAAACCTGCTTACAATACAGTATCTACTATTGTACGCATCTTAGAGAGTAAAGGTTTTGTAAATCATGAACAAGAGGGGAAAGGCTATTTATATTTTCCATTATTAAAGAAAGCAGACTACAGCAATCAATCTATCAACAAGCTAGTAGATGGTTATTTTCAAGGGTCTTTTAAGAGTATGGTGTCGTTTTTCATGAAAAAGAATGATATGAATTTATCCGAACTAGAATCGATATTAAAAGAAATTAAAAAGGAGGAAAAATGATACAATATATTTTAGAAAGCATCGCTTTTCAGCTTTTGTTTTTAATCGTTTATGATCTTTTTCTAAAAAAGGAAACCTTTTTTCAATGGAACAGAGTGTACCTTATTGGCACATATGTTTTGTCGCTAGTTTTGCCTTGGGTAAAAATTGAAGCCTTAAAGACGAAAGTATCAGAAACTACTTTTAGCTATCCAGAGTTTTTATGGAATAGAAATGATCTTGAGGTCTCTGGGGTTTCGGGAACTAATGATTTAGTAAGTTGGTTTACAATAGTATTAATCGCGGGGATGGTCCTCGCAGCATTCATCTTTGTATTTAAATTATATCAGTTAAAACAATTAAAGGATAAGGGCACCATTCAATATTTAAATGATTTTACACAAATCGTCATCAGAAACAGTGAAATTGCATTTTCTTTTTTTAAATCTGTTTTTCTAGGAGATAAAGTATTGGATAAGGACTATGAGAGCATTGTAGCGCATGAATTGGTTCATATTCGTCAAGGGCATTCTTATGACTTGGTCTTTTTTGAACTGCTTCGCATTATCAATTGGTTTAACCCTTTAGTATATGTATACCAAAATAGAATATCAGAATTACATGAGTTTATAGCGGATGCTCAGGTCTCTAAAACCCACAAAAAAGAACAATACCAACTGTTGTTGTCTCAAGTTTTTCAAACAGAAAATATTTCATTTATCAATCCATTTTTTAAATCATCATTAATCAAAAAACGAATCGTTATGTTACAAAAATCAAAATCAAAGCGCGTATTTCAGTTAAAGTATGTAGTACTAGTCCCTTTAATTTTAGGAATGCTTTTTTATACCTCCTGCGAAAGTGAGGTAAAGACAGATGAGGTAGAAAGCTCTTCTTTAAAGATGTCTTCTGTTGATGAGTTTCTCTTGGAAGTAGGGGACTTGGATAATTTATCTGAAGAGGAAGAAAAAGAACGAACTGAGTTTTTAAATAAAGCAGAAAACAGCAAACAGGTAGCAACTTTTATTGTAAAAGATACAAAAGGGAAAGAAATTATGATAAAGACAAATACGGAAGGTATTGAGTCTGTAAATGTTATCAAAGGAGATTCTGCGATTTCTAAAGAAGAGATTGATTATGATAACGCTACAGATGTGCCATTTATGGTTGTAGATGAGGTCCCAATTTTTCCTGGTTGTGAAGATGCTGAAAACCAAAGAGCTTGTTTTAAAGAAAAAATGTTTCAACATATAAATAAGAATTTTAGATACCCAGAAGAAGCTCAGGAACAAGATATTCAAGGTAAAGTAAACCTTATGTTTATAATTGATGAAACTGGAAATATTGCGGGTTTAAGAATGCGTGGTCCAGATAAAATCTTAGAAGACGAGGCCGAACGTATCATTTCTTTATTGCCAAAAATGACACCTGGTAAGCAAGGCGGGAAAGTAGTTCGTGTACCATTTTCTATTCCTATTTCCTTTAAGTTGCAGTAAAATTAGCACTTAAGTTAGAAGACAACATCAAGGCCAAAGTATTTTCTTTGGCTTTTTTGTTGCTCAAAAAAACAAACAATGATGAGCTCCAAAAAAGGAAATCCGCTTTACAGTCAATTAAATAACTCAAAATATCGTAATTTTCCACAAACTTTATAGCGCACATGCGTATAGTATTAATTTTATGTATATTTTTTCTAGTTGTTTCTTGTGATCTCTTCACATCAAAAGAAGAGAAAACACAGCAATTGGTGACACGCGAGTTGCAAGAAATTAACTTCAATGAAGTGGATCAATTTCCACTTTTTGAAAATTGCGATGAGACGGATTCTAAAGAAGAAAATATAGAATGTTTTAAAGAAACATTACTAAGGCATTTTTCTACTTCTTTAGAAGGTTTTGAGTTTGTACTCAAAGAAGAAGTTTTAGATACGCTGTATGTCGATTTTTTAATGGATAAAATGGGGACTGTTTCTGTTTTAGATATTGAACATAATGCCATCGTTGAAGAGCAAATACCAGAGTTTGATGCAGTCATCACACGGTGCTTACTTACCTTGCCACAAGCGTCACCTGCTTTAAAAAGAGGAATTCCAATACGTGCAAAATTTAGAATCCCGATTGTACTTAATACCAAATAAATTAACTCTTGGCTAACGAAAAAATTATTTTAGGGATAGATCCCGGTACTACTATAATGGGTTTTGGACTCATAAAAGTGGTGAATAAAAAGATGGAATTTTTGCAAATGAACGAGTTGTTATTGCAAAAATACACTGATCCCTACGTAAAACTTAAGCTTATTTTTGAGCGTACCATTGAGCTGATTGATACCTACCATCCAGATGAAATAGCTATAGAAGCCCCTTTCTTTGGTAAAAATGTACAGTCTATGTTAAAGCTAGGTCGTGCTCAAGGTGTGGCTATGGCAGCAGGATTATCTCGTGAGGTCCCTATTACAGAATACCTTCCTAAGAAAATTAAAATGGCAATCACAGGTAACGGTAATGCCAGTAAAGAGCAAGTTGCCAAAATGTTACAGAGTGTATTAGGGCTTAAAACACTTCCTAAAAACTTAGATAGTACTGATGGTTTGGCTGCTGCAGTTTGCCATTTCTATAATGAAGGCAGAATAGAAGTGGGTAAAAGTTACACGGGTTGGGATGCTTTTGTAAAGCAAAATGAAAAAAGAGTAAAAAAGTAAATAGTCATAATCTTCTTTTTAAAGAAGCTTGTTCTCAATTTTGAAGCCCAAAAGAATTAAACGTTAACTACTACTAATTACTGAAGACTAACAAATGTCCGGAATCTATATTCACATTCCCTTTTGCAAACAAGCCTGCCATTACTGCGATTTTCATTTTTCGACCAGTATGGGAAAAAAGGATGCTATGTTAACTGCGATAAAGCGAGAACTAGTACTCCGAAAAGGCGAGTTTAAAAATGACGTAGTAGCTACTATTTATTTTGGCGGAGGAACGCCATCTGTATTAACCACAGAAGAAATTCAGGGAATTATTGCGACAGTTTATACGCATTATGATGTAGTAGACCATCCTGAGGTAACTTTAGAGGCTAACCCAGATGATCTTACAGAAGATAAAATTATAGCACTTTCTAAAAGTCCGATTAATCGTTTAAGTATAGGAATTCAATCGTTTTTTGAAGAAGATTTAAAAATGATGAACCGTGCACATAATGCTGAAGAAGCAAAAAAATCATTAGAAATTGCGACGCAGTATTTCTCTAATATTTCTATAGATTTAATTTATGGATTACCTGGTATGAGCAACCAACGATGGGAAAAGAATATAGCACTAGCCTTGGCATTTGGTGTGCCGCATATATCTAGTTACGCACTTACCGTAGAACCAAAAACAGCATTAGCTAATTTTATAAAAAAGGGAGTGATTAAACCTGTTGATGATGAAGTTGCTTCAGCCCATTTTAATATTCTTTTGCGAGAAATGGAAGCCAATGGCCTTGATGCCTATGAAACATCAAATTTTGGAAAACCTGGTTTTTATTCAGAGAATAATTCGGCCTATTGGTTGGGTAAAAAATATATCGGTGTTGGTCCATCGGCACATTCTTATGACGGAATCCGTAGAGGATGGAATATCAATAATAATGTAAAATATATAAAGTCGTTGGCAATCGATGAACTTCCTATGGAGGTTGAGGTGCTTTCTAAATCTGACCGTTATAATGAATATATTATGACAGGTTTGCGTACGATCTGGGGCGTTTCATTAACTAAAATACATTCAGATTTTGGTGCGAATTTTCACAAATATCTTTTGCAACAAGCAGAAAAGCACATAAAACAAGACCTATTGGTTCTTGAAAATGATACGATACTAACAACAAAAAAGGGAAAATTTTTAGCGGATGGAATTGCCTCTGACCTTTTTATGATTAACTTGTCAGAGTAAACACGACCATTTTTGAAAGCTATAATTACACATAAAAAAGAATCTTATTCCATAGATTTTTCTAAACCTTTAGATATCTCAATTCCACTTCGGGGAGAAATTACCAATGTAAATGCATGGTATACTCAGCCACCAAAAATAACACCACATACGGAGGGCGAGTTTGTGGGGAAAGTAACAGAAGGTGCATCGACCAATTTTAATGATATTTGGTTTAATCCGCATGCCCATGGAACACATACAGAATGTGTTGGGCATATTACAGCGGAGTTTCATTCCGTAAATAAAAATTTAAAGGAGTATTTTTTTTTAGCCTCAGTCATAACCATAGCACCAGAAAAAAAAGATGGAGATTTTGTAATCTCTAAAAAGCAATTGCAATATGCCTTAAAGAACTTTGTGGGAGATGCTTTAGTCATTAGAACATTGCCTAATTTGAAAGAAAAAATGAGTCGCCAATATTCTAATTCTAATCCACCTTATTTGCTAGAAGAAGCAGTTAATTATCTTGTAGAATTAGGGATTGATCATTTGTTAGTAGATTTGCCATCTATTGATAAAGAAAAAGACGGCGGAGCGCTATTAGGGCACAATGCTTTTTGGAATACGAGTGGTCTTGTGCGCAAGCATGCAACGATAACAGAATTTGTTTTTGTTGCTAATACCATAAAAGATGGATTGTATTTTCTGAATTTACAAGTAGCGCCTTTTGAGAATGATGCGAGCCCAAGTAGACCAGTGTTGTTTAAAATAATTCAGTAATGAAGAACACCATAAAAGTTGAAGAATTAGCAATGTTCGTTTTGGGCATTTATCTCTTTGGCTTGCTTAATTATGAATGGTGGTGGTTTTTAATATTAATTTTAATTCCGGATATTGGTATGCTAGGCTATTTGTTTGGTGCTAAAATAGGAGCACTATCTTATAATATTTCTCATCATAAAGGAATAGCCATTGCAATATATTTATTAGGTATCTATCTTGCCATATCTTTGTGGCAATTAGTGGGTGTGATATTGTTTTCTCACGCAGCTATGGATCGTGTTTTTGGTTATGGTTTAAAATATGAAAAAGGATTTAAATACACTCATTTGGGTGAAATAGGAAAAACAGATGGATAATATTTTTGATACTATATTAGGGCTTATTTTGGGTGCTATTGTAACCTATTGGTTGTTTAGTTTATTCCGAAAAAAGAAAAGTAAAGAGCTTACCGAAGTTCAGTCACACGTGTTATTAGAAAAAATTAAAAGTGTTTGCAAGCTGGTTACGGTAGAAGGAGATTTTGCGGAAATTTACAGGTATGAGAATACAAAAGAACGTTTTTTAAGCTTAGTTTCTAGTAAGAAAAAAGCATTAATTGTAATTAACGCGAAAGCCCAAATTGGGTATGATTTAAAGAAGTTGATTTTGAATGCGGATAATGAACGTAAAATAATACTGCTTAAGAGTTTTCCAGAACCTGAAATACTTTCTATAGAACCAGAATTAGATTTTTACGATATTAAAAACGGTATGTTCAACGCGTTTACTCCAGATGATTTAACCGTTTTAAACCAAGAGGCAAAGCAACACATTCGCGATAAAATTCCTGAAAGCGGATTAATGGATACGGCACGAAGTGAAGCTTTAGAGGCCATTTTGTTAATTGAAACCATTGTGGAAACTATTGGGTGGAAATTAGATTATACTTCTTTAAAGATTGATGCCAAGGAACAATTATCCGAACGAAAAAGTAAATTAACTAGATTTTTAGAATCATGAAATTAAGAAACCTCTTTGCGATTAGCTTATTTTTAGTATTTTCATTTAATACATACGGACAAACAGAAAAATCAATGAATACATTCGATCCCAACTATGCACATACCGTTTTCTTCTGGTTACATCATCCAGATAGTAAAGAAGACTGTAAGGCTTTTGAAACGTCATTACGTAAGTTTCTAGACCATTCAGCATATGCTAAAACAAAATTCATAGGGAAGCCACCAAGAGCAAGTAGAGAGGTTGTCGATGGTTCTTTTACGTATTCTTTAGTGGTGACATTTGAATCGGCAGAAGCACAAGCGGCATATCAAAAAGAAGCACCTCATTTATTATTTATAGAAGAGTCTAGTAAATTGTGGGATAAAGTGATTGTCTATGATTCTAAAGATGCAAGTTTATAGAAATAGGTATCTAGTGAGACTAGGCTTTTAGGGATATATTATAAATGTTGCCAGTAATTTAAATTAAACCTTATAATCTTATTTGATAGATTCATTGTATATTTATTAGTTGGGATTGTAAATAACTGATAATCAGATTGTTTTTATTTGATTCTTATTTGATAAATGACAGAAATTGAACTAAAATCGCTTGTTAAAGAACTAGTAAGTTATTCTCAAGAAACTGAATGGCTTGAATTTAAACTGAACTTTCATTCCACCGAAGAAATAGGCGAAAGAATATCAGCTTTAGCGAATGGAGCTTGCCTAAGTAAAAAGCAATGTGGATTTCTTATTTTTGGAGTCGAGGACAGGACACATAATATTAAAGGGACTTCTTTTAAAGTTAAATCTGCTACTAAAGGAAAAGAAGAATTAGAGAACTGGTTAATTCAAAGACTAGACCCTAAAATTGATTTTAAAACTTATGAATTTGAATATTCAAAAGGTATAAATATCAGCATGTATGTAATTCCTGCAGCAGCAAATAGGCCTGTCAAATTTATAAATCAAGCATATATTAGAATAGGTAGTTACACAAGATTACTCAAAGAGTTTCCTGAAAAAGAAGCCAAAATTTGGAATCGAAAAGATAATATCAAATTTGAACTTCAATTAGCTAAAGTTAATATTGATGCTGATTCTGTTGTTTCTCTTTTAGATACTCAAGCTTATTTTGATTTATTAAAACTACCTTATCCTTCAAATAGACAAGGTGTTATTGATAAGTTTATTTCAGAAAATTTAATTATTCAAAAAACGCCTAATTTTTCCATTACAAATTTAGGTGCAATACTATTTGCTAAAAATCTAGAAGATTTTCCCGATTTAAAAAGAAAAGCAATTAGAGTTATTGTTTATAAACATAATAATAAAATTCAAACTATTAGAGAGCAAATAGGAGGGAAAGGCTATGTTTCGGGATACCAAGGATTAATAGACTGGGTAAATAGTCAATTACCAGCTAATGAAGAAATAGGAAAAGCATTTAGAGATGATAAAAGAATGTACCCAGAAATTGCAGTCCGTGAATTATTGGCAAATGCTATAATTCATCAAGATTTCGAAGAAAAAGGCTTTCCAATGGTTGAAATATTTTCTGATAGAATTGAAATTACTAATCCAGGAATACCTCTTATCACACCTGAACGCTTTATTGACGAATATCAGTCTAGAAATGACGTGCTTGCAGATTTAATGAGGAGGTTAGGTATTTGTGAAGAAAAAGGAAGCGGAATTGATAAAGTAATTTTTTATAATGAAATGTATCAATTACCAGCACCGGATATTTTAATTCAAGAAAAACATACTAAAGTTATAATGTACTCATACAAGACTTTAAATCAAATGGATAAAAAAGACAAAATAAGAGCTTGTTATCAACACTGTTGTTTAAAATATGTATCTAATGATAAAATGACTAATCAGTCTTTAAGAGATAGGTTTATGATAGAAAGCAAGAACGCAGCAATTGCATCAAGAATAATTAAAGAAGCCTTAAAAGCAAACGTTATAAAAGAAGATGATCCCGAAAGTAACTCAAGGAAGTATAAAAAATACATACCTTTTTGGGCATAATTCTTATTTGATGGTTATTTGATAGTTGTGGAATAGAAATTTCCAACTAGCTGATAAACAGTTGTATTTTATTTGACGACATAATTAATCATAATCAAAGCGCTATACAAATGAATATTGAGGTATTTAGGGAATATTGTATTGCTAAAAAAGGGGTTACAGAAGAATTTCCTTTTGATGAAGATACTTTAGTTTTCAAAGTCATGGGTAAGATGTTTGCCTTGACATCATTAAAACGTCAACCCACCCAAGTAAATTTAAAATGTAACCCAGATAGATCCCTTACACTTCGAGAGGAGCATGATGGGGTGATCATTCCTGGATATCATATGAGTAAAGTACATTGGAATACATTGTATTTAGAACATATTCCACCAGAATTATTGAAAGAACTTATAGATCATTCTTATGATTTAGTTGTTTCTAAACTTACCAAAAAAACGAAAGAAACGTTAAATTCTCTTTAATAAAATACTTTCTGAGAAAGCGTTTGTCTACAGATATTAGCTGTTCGTCTACACTTCATAAGATAATGGTCGGTTTTCTAAAATTTTAGAGGTAGTGCTTCAATACCTTTACACCAGTAATGAAGCAAAACACTAAAAATATATAAGAAATTCCAAATCTTACTTGTAGCTAGTTCCCCCCGAGCACTATAGGTGATTAGACCAGCGAAAGCTGGTCTTTTTTATTTTTTAATATAGCCTATCTTTGTGCTTCATTTTATAATTTTTCAATGCAGGTTTTAAAGTCATTTTATTCTGATAAGATTACAGGGTTAAACAAACAACTGTCGGGTATCAAAGCACAATTATTGCGATCAAGTATGGTGAGGTTAGTGGTGTTTCTTCTAATGATTGTGGGTATAGTTCTTTTTTATGACAATCCACAAGTAGTAATAGGGGTTGTTTTGGTTTCAATAGTGTTATTTCTTATACTCGTTTCTAGGCATACTAATTTACAATATAAACGTGATAAAATTTTAGCACTTTTACATATCAACGAGACAGAAATCAAAATACTAGATCGGGATTTTCATGAACAGCCAGATGGGAGTGAGTTTAAAGATCCGTTGCATTATTTTAGTCAGGATATTGATTTGTTTGGTAAAGGTTCTTTTTACCAATATTTAAATAGAACAGCATTACCTCAAGGTAGTGAGCGCTTAGCTTCTTTATTTGTAGCAAATGAAATTACGGGGATCGAGGAAAAGCAGGAAGCAATCAAAGAGCTTTCTCAATTACCAGATTGGCGCCAGGAGTTCACGGCAGTAGCATCATTGGTAAAAACAGAAACCCCTTACCAAGCAATTATTGATTGGATTAAAGAATACAAACGTTTTCTGCCTAAGTCTATAAAAATCTTACCTCCAATTTTTTGGGGAATTTCTATTTTAACAATTCTTGGTTATTTTATAATTCCTTTGTCGATTCTTGCTTTATTGGTTGTTTTTGTAGTGGGCCTTATCATTACTAGTTTTTATATAAAGCATGTCAATAAACTATCAAATGATACTGGTAAAATTCAAACCACATTTCATCAATATCAAAAATTAATTCTAGAAATAGAGAAGGTAGAGTTTAAGACGAAACTTTTAAAAGAAAAACGTGCTGCCATTTTAAACGAATCTGAAAAAACATCAGATATACTGAAAGAGTTTTCTAAAATTTTGGATGCTTTAGATCAACGCAATAATATGTTATTCGGTATTTTTGCCAATGGTTTTATGCTTTGGGATGTGTATCAATCTTATAAAATTGAGGATTGGATTTCTAAACATGGTGAAAAGATAGAAGGTTGGTTTGATACCATTGCCTTTTTTGATGCCTATAATAGTCTAGCCAATTTTGCATACAACCATCCTGAATATGTCTTTCCAAAACTAGTTGTTTCTCGTGAAGTATTAAAATCTGAAGGGGCTGGACATCCACTTTTAAATCCAGAAAAAAGTGTTTTAAATGATATTCAGATAGACAGCGAACAGTTTTTTATTATTACAGGAGCCAACATGGCGGGTAAGAGTACTTTTCTACGAACAGTATCGTTGCAAATTGTCATGGCCAACGTTGGTTTGCCTTTATGCGCAAAATCGGTTACCTATTCTCCTATTAAGTTAATTACGAGCATGCGTACTACAGATTCTTTAACAGATGATGAATCGTATTTCTTTTCAGAATTAAAGAGGCTTAGGTTTATCGTAGATGAGATAAAAACAGATCGCTATTTTATTGTACTAGATGAAATTTTAAAAGGAACCAATAGTACCGATAAGGCTATAGGGTCTCGAAAATTTGTAGAAAAACTTATTGGAGGGAAAGCTACGGGTATTATTGCTACGCATGATTTAAGTTTATGTGAGGCTGCTAATGATTTACCACAAGTGAAGAATCATTATTTTGATGCGGAAATCATAGCTGATGAATTGCACTTTGATTATAAATTTAAAGATGGAATTTGCCAGAATATGAACGCCTCTTTCCTATTGAAGAAAATGCAGATTGTAGATTAAATTAGTCATCGTAAGTTTATATGGATTCATTAACGCAAATAGTATTAGGTGCTGCTGTAGGAGAGGCTGTTTTAGGAAAGAAAGTAGGCAATAAAGCTATGCTTTTTGGAGCTATTGCAGGTACAATTCCAGACCTAGATGTTTTTACACGTTTTTTTACAGATACGATTTCTGCTATAGAATGGCATCGTGGCTTTAGCCATTCTATCTTTTTTTCAATCCTATTTGCACCTATTTTTGGTTGGATAGTTTTTAAACTACTACCCAAGAAAGAAGCAAGCTGGAAAGAATGGTCTTGGTTAATGTTCTGGGGACTTTTTACGCATCCAATACTAGATTCTTTTACAACATGGGGCACACAACTCTTTTGGCCGTTTAAAACCCGTTTAGCGTTTCAAAATATTTTTGTTATTGATCCTTTGTATACACTACCTTTTTTAGTGTTCTTGGTATTGGCTATGTTTCAAAAAAGAACTTCTGTAAAACGCAGAAAATACAACAACTGGGGATTAATCATTAGTTCTGCCTATTTGTTGTTATCGCTGGTATTAAAAGCAGTGACCTATCAGAAATTCACAACCGCTTTAACAGCGCAAGGTATTTCATATACAGAGATAGATACACGACCGAGTCCGTTTAATACCATTCTTTGGACCGCAAATGTTGATATTAAAGATGCTTATTTAATTGCCAATTATTCGTTTTTTGATACGAAACCTATTTCTTTTGAGTCCTACCCAAAACACCATGAGCTTTTAGGAGATTTAAAGAATAATGATAAAGTAAATCGTTTAGAGCGTATCGCAGAAGGGTGGTATATCATAACAAAAGATAACGGACAATTATTTTTCAATGACCTTAGGTTTGGTTTGATGAGTATGGATCCTAAAGAGCAGAATTTTGCGTTCAAATATCAACTCACGAATAAAGACGGGGATTTGGAAATAAAAGAAACCCCCAAAGATGTGGGGGATGCTAAGAAGTTAATGCGAGAACTTTGGAACCGAATCTTAGGAAACTAATACTGATGTGTTTATTACACAAAGCGTCTCGCTTCTAAAGATTTTTCATTTGCAGTTTATGAAATGAATCTGCCTGTAGCTTTAGCAATTCTTCTACTTTTTGTTTTTTATAATCGTAGATGGCTTGCTCCTCAGCAAGGTCCGCATAAATTTTATTATTTAATGCTTCATCTGTAGCCACAAGTAAATCGCGCTGCTTCACTTTTTGAGTCACCCAAGATTTAACAACACTTTCTTCCTCTTCAAGTTTATAATCATAAGTACCTTTTGGCGATAGAAGTTTCGCAATGATAGGCGAAGTTTCTATGGCAAGAAAAAGTAAGAAAATAAAGAATGAGGGCAACCATGGCAATTTATTTAATGCGGTGATTCTAGCCATAAGCCCATCAAAACCATCAATAATAGGTTGAGAATCTTTTACCGTAGTAGTGTATGCTGTTTCAAGTGCTGTAATCTTTGATGCTATTGCGGTTATTTTATTGGCATTTGTTTCTTTTAAATCGGAGAGCTCTTTTAGTGCTGCATCATGTTTGTCTCTTTTTTCTTTATATACGGGTCCTTTCCCTAAAAGCTTTGTTCCTGCAGTGCCTTCTGCTTCAGATATGTAAGTGTCGTATAGCGCATTGGTTTCTGCTTCCTGATCAATAATTTCGGTTTTTAAAGCGTCAATATCTTTATTTAACCCCTCAATTGCAGGGTTATATTGTAGTGCTATTTGATCTTTGTTGGCTAAGGTAAGTTCATTCTTTTGAGCTAATAAAACCTGATTAATTTCCTTTTCAAAAATTTTCATTTCTAGCGGCTTAGAGATTACAACGGCAATAATGACGGCCAAAATAATTCTTGGTGTTGCTTGCAAGAGCTCACTACTAAACGTATCCCTTTTTTTAATAGTAGAAACTATAAAGCGATCTAAGTTAAAGATTAGTAATCCCCACACGAGTCCGAAGAAAGCAGCAGTATAGACATTGTCAAATACAGTATATAAAGCATAACTACTAGCAATAAATGCCATTACAGCAGTAAAGAATACCGTAGCACCTATTCCTGCATATTTATTGCGTTCCCCTTGAGAACATTCAGCGAGTATTTCAGAATCTGCTCCTGAGCACAGAATAAAAAAACGTTGTAACATAATTGATTTTATTTTTGATTGATGAGTAACTAAAGTACAAATTCTATTTGAAAAATTATGTTAAACTAGCGCTATCGTACTGCAGGCGTTTCATCAGGAATATTTTAAGTATAAAAAAACCTCCATTTAGGAGGCTTTTTTGGAATCAATATTTTTAGTTTTTAATGACAATGGGCTCTTTTGAAATTTTCACGCTAGGGTATTTACTTCCCGTATTTCTAGTATCTATGTTTAAATTATTATTGTTTTTGATTAAATCAATAGCTTCGTCTGAAGTTATTGCTTTTCCTTCATAGTAGAAGTTGGCATCTTTTTTAGCCATTTCAATAACGTGGTCTAACGGACTCTTTGGTGGTGCTGGCGGAGCAGGTTCGTTTACCACAGCTAGTTCGCTTTTTAGGAGTTTTTCTTCCTGTTTTTGTAATGCTTTCTCTTGCTGTACCAGGATTTTCTCTTGTTCAGCCAAAATCTTTTCTTTTTGGTTTAACTTTTTTTCTTCCTTCTTTAACCTTTCATGTTCTGATACTACATCATTTGGTGTTTTAGGTGGTGCTGGCGGTAGCGGAATAGTACTGACTTCGCCTTTACCAACCTTTAGTGTTGATGGCGGCATCTGTGGCTCGGACATTGGTGGTTCTGGCATCTGTGGCTCGGACATTGGTGGTTCGGGCATCTGTGGCTCGGACATTGGTGGTTCGGGCATCGGTGGTTCGGGCATCGGTGGTAATTCAGGAAAAGCCTCTGCGCTCTTTTTTTGTTTGTCGGTCATGATGCTATAGAGATATTCCATACGGTCTACTTCTCCTTTTTTTATTCGCATGGTAGATGCATCCATACCATTGTACTTCCTGGCTAATTTATTGTATGCTGTTAGTTGCGTTTTCGTTGCACCGTCTTGCTGTTCTTTTTTTTCAACAATATCAATTGTAGCACAACCGTATTCTTCTAAAATTGTAGCTACGTTATTAACCGCTTGTCTTGGTGCATTGGGGCTAATATGTATTAATGCGCTAACTTGGTTAGATTTCTCTTCTTTTGAAAGGTCTGTATTTAACATGTATAGGTGTCGTTTTAAATCAGGTGCAGAAACTAGTTCATTTTGAATCAAAAATTGACCGTCTTTATTAATTAGAATATTTATTTCTCTGTCATTTGTAGTAAACTGTTCATTAAAAGCGCTTTTAGTATACACATGGACATGATAGGGTTGAGGGTAATGTTTGCTTCGTGCATTATCATATATGAAACGTGAAATATAATGGTAAAAATCAGAAGCTTTATATTTTTCTAATTGAGAGTTGTTTACAGATGCTCCATTAATCCAAATAGAAAACTTATTTCCATTTTTCCAATCATTTAGATTCTTTTCGGTAGGTGCTGTTGGAACGATTAGATGTCTTTTGTGTGATTCATTTTTTTCTTGACTTTTAATTTCTACTGAATCCTTAGTTATATTGATTTGTTTAATTTGAGTTTCACTAAAACCATAGAGAACAAGGGTTAAAAGAGGTAATACTAATAAACTGCGGAGCCAAATGGCTTTTTTTGATGTTGTTTTTTTCATGATGGTAAATCGTTTTTTGATTGATGAATAATTGATGGCATTTGCCAATTGGGTTTCGGTAGCATTTGATGAGAATGCCAATAATATTTTTTGGTAATTTGATAATTCAGCACCTTTTTGTAGTACTGCTTGGTCTGCTAAAAATTCGTGATTCAATTTGATAGCTCTTTTAAACAAATAGATCAAAGGATTAAACCATAATACTACTTGTGTTATTTCTATAAAAAGCACATCTATACTGTGTTTTTGAGCGGCATGTATTTGTTCATGCAACAACACTTCTGCTGGGATTTCCTGTGCTTCAAATTTTTGTTTGTTCAAAAAAATAAAATTAAAGAACGTGTGTGGCGATAGTCTTTCTTCTAACAATACATGAATACTTTGTTGGTATTTAATTTTAGGGTTTCTTCTTATGCGGGTACCTATTTTAAATAGGTTGCTACAAAATTTACAACCAAAAATTAAGACGCCAAGTCCGTAAATTGTCCAAAGAGTAGGTGTTAAATAATCTATTTTTTGAGAAAACACAGGTATTTCGTCTGAATTGATTTCTGATACATATGTATTCAGTATAGGTTCTGGAGTTATATATATGTATTCCGTAAATAATATAGCAGGTATTATTGAAGCAGCAATCAGCGAACTGATTAAATAAAACCGTTTGAAAGTGTGCATGCTTTCATTTTCTAATACGAGTTTGTAGAAAACAATAAAGATGGCTAGGCATGCTGTTACTTTTACAAGATATAGTCCCATACTTATTTCTTTTTCAGTTCACTATCAATTAAAGCTTTTAGGTCTTCCAATTCCTCTTTGGTAAGTGCTGTTTCTTGTGTAAAAAAAGAGGCAAACTGACTAGCACTGTCGTTAAAAAAGTTCTTTATGAGTCCGTTTACATGCTTAGAAAAATAATCTTTCTTTTTTACCAGCGGATAGTACTCTCTTGACCTACCTAATGTTTTATAGGCTATAAACCCTTTATCTGTCATTCTTTTTAGCAGTGTTGCTATAGTGGTGGTAGCAGGTTTGGGATCGTCATAAGATGCTAACAAATCTTTCATGAGAGCTGTTTTCTGCTTCCATAGTATATTCATTAATTCTTCTTCTGATTTTGAAAGTTGCATCCTTGATTCTTTAACTGTGTTCTACAAACATAGAATAAATATTTTAATTCTACAAGTGTAGAGGTTTAAATAATAAGTAAAAAAAAATCCATTCGTTTAAGAATGGATTTTAAAAAAGTGATACTAGTTATTATTCCTCTAATTTTTCTTCAGTAGCTTCTTCTTCATCTTTATCTTTTCCAAAGTAGGAAGCATATATCCCATAAAGGATAACAAGACCAACTAAGCCTAAAATTATTTTCCCTCCTAGACGGTCAAAAAATGATGCCGACACAGTTTCTGGAATTTCAATTTTTGCAAATGCTGCAATTTCTTTTATTTCTTCAGGAGATAACTCCACATAAGTTTCATCATCTACATACCCTGTAATAACGGCATCTGTATTACTGTAGGGTAACCAAACAATGTGGCTAATAGTATACATTTTTCCGATATCAAAATATCTACCGTCTTCTAACTGAAATTCTTCGGTATCAGGTAAGTCGGTAATTTTTATAATTTTTTGGGCTTCTCCATAAGGAATAGGAATTCTTGCTCTAGCAATAGCTGCATTTATTCCTAAAAATAGAAGTCCGACAGTAAGTAATGTGGTTAATTTCATTGGTTTGTTATTTATAAAATTGTTATAGATCTATACCTATGTAATCGTAAAATTTTGATTTATAGTATAAAATAATGGGTATTTCATCGAAAATATGCTGTAATCTATTTCATGTGAGTAAAATAAAAGGGTATTTGTAGTATTAGACTGTTATAAAGTATGCCTACTCTCATCAATTTTTTTAAGTTTGCAGGGATAAAAATTAAAAACATGAGCATACTAGAAGAATTGATAGAAAGAAGCGGAAACAAATGTGAATTATGTACATCAACAGATGATTTGCAGGTATATGAAGTTCCACCAGTTTCTATAAGCGGTGTAGATAGTAGTCTTTTAGCCTGTGGTGTTTGTGTAGATCAGATAGAAAATCCAGAGAATACAGATCCTAATCATTGGAGATGCTTAAACGATAGCATGTGGAGTGAGTATGACACAGTTAAGGTAGTAGCATGGAGAATGCTATCTCGTTTAAAAGGAGAGGGCTGGCCTAAAGATTTACTTGAAATGATTTATTTAGAAGATGAAACACTAAAGTTTGCCAAAGCTACCGGCGAAGGATTGGCGGAAGCGGATAAAATTATCCATAGAGATGTGAATGGGGTGATTTTAGAAAATGGGGATAGTGTTGTTTTGATTAAGGATTTGAAAATTAAAGGTTCTAGTCAGGTGGCAAAACAAGGAACAGCAGTTCGTAGAATTTCTTTAGATCGTGAGAATGCAGAATTTATAGAAGGCAAAGTAGGTCCTACGATGACTGTAATTGTTACTAAGTATGTGAAAAAACTATAAGGTCCTGTTTTAAGATAAAAGAAAGAGATTACATCTATTTGAATGGTGTAATCTCTTTTTTTTTGTTTCAGTAAATAATTCTTAGACTATAAGCATTTTGTGTCTTCTTGTAAATTTGGTAAAATTGTATTTGCTGAGTTTTCTGTTACTTCTTGACAATACAAGTTATTTGCAAGTATTCCTGTCTGGAAGAGCATTTGAATATAATACGTTTTTCCTGCTTCTACGGAAATAGTTATTTGTTCTTTTGCTGCTTTTTCTTTTGATTTTTTCCCTGCGAATTGTACTGAAAAAAGATGCGTTCCTGGCGCGACTTCATGAACGGAATAACGTTTGTTGTTAAGCTTACAGGTTAATTCGCCATCAATAAAAGCTGTAAAGCCTTGTGCGGAACCTTGAAATCCGGTAGTTCTCATAAAGTAAACTTTAGCAGTTTCTTGAGAATATCCTAGTTGCGTACTTAGTAGCATGCCTAAGATAATGAATAAGGTTTTCTTCATTTTTAAAATAAGGAATAAAAATTATTTTTCATACGTTAAGTGCTACTAGATTAGAGTGTAGCGTTGTATAAAGATATATTTATTTTCATTTAAAAAAACGAAATTATTTATCGGGTTATCACTTGAATTAGGAAAGTTTTAGATTGCTGAATTTGCGTTAGGGATAGCAGTGAAAAGCCCACAGCCGTTTTTTCGGCGAGGACTTGAAACATATAGCCCGACCTTTAGGTAACGCCATAAAAAAAAGTCCGTTTTCATAAGAGAACGGACTTTTTATTTTCAACTATTTTTTCTTAGGATTGTGCTTTTGCTTGATCCGTACGAAAATTAATTTATTTCGACTTTTTGAATTTTCACGTTGTTCTAATTCAAAAATATCAATAGACTTAATTAATGGGGTAAGCTTGTCAAAGCCATAATTCCTGGAATCGAAATTAGGTTGTTTCTTTTGAAGCAAACTCCCGACATCGCCTAGAAAAGCCCAACCATCATCATCTGAAACATCAGAGATGGTTGTTTTTATAAGTTGTATGTCTTTTCGAGTGATTTTATCTACCGTGTCTTTGGCATCGTCTTTCTCGGTATCGCTTTCTGGACTTTCGATTTTCGATTTTAGAATTTCAATATATATGAATTTATCGCAAGCGACAATAAACGGATTTGGTGTTTTCTTTTCTCCAATCCCGATGACTTTCATTCCAGCCTCCCGTAAACGTGTCGCAAGTCTGGTAAAATCACTATCACTAGAAACAAGGCAAAAACCATTTACCTTCTCTGAATATAAAATATCCATAGCATCAATAATCATGGCGGAATCTGTTGCATTTTTACCTGTAGTATACCCATATTGCTGAATAGGAGTAATGGCATTTTCTAACAATAGATTCTTCCATTTTGTTAAATTGGGTTTGGTCCAATCGCCATAAATTCTTTTAATGGTTGGATTGCCATACTTTGCAATTTCTTCCATCATTTCTTTTACTTGAGCAGAAGGAATGTTATCGCCATCAATTAGCACTGCTAAATTTATATTTGAATCCATTGTATCGTGTTTTACGGTATTACTTACTTGTTCTGTGTTCTATTTTTTAAATAATTCGGTATAATACTTATAAAAATAAGGAATAGTTTCTATACCTTTTAGATAATTCCAAACTCCGAAATGCTCGTTAGGAGAATGAATGGCATCACTATCTAAGCCAAAGCCCATAAGAATAGTTTTACTGTTTAGTTCTTTTTCAAAAAGCGCTACAATAGGAATACTACCACCACTGCGTTGGGGGATTGGTTTTTTACCAAAGGTAGTTTCATACGCTTTAGAAGCTGCTTGATAGCCAACAGTGTTAATAGGTGTTACATATCCCTGACCACCGTGATGTGGTTTTACAACAACTTTTACACCTTTAGGTGCGATGTTTTCAAAATGGGTTTTAAACAAGTCTGTAATTTCTTTCCAATCTTGGTTGGGTACCAAACGCATAGATATTTTTGCAAAAGCCTTACTTGCAATAACCGTTTTTGCACCTTCGCCAGTATAACCACCCCAAATTCCGTTTACATCTAAAGTAGGTCTAATAGAATTACGTTCATTGGTCGTATAGCCACTTTCACCATAAACAGCATCAATATCCAATGCTTTTTTATAATTCTCAAGACTAAAAGGAGCTTTCGCCATTTCGGCGCGCTCTTCTTTAGAAAGCTCTTCTACCTTATCATAAAAGCCCGGTATAGTAATATGATTGTTTTCATCATGTAAACTAGCAATCATTTTAGTTAAAATATTGATAGGGTTTGCAACAGCACCACCGTATAAACCAGAATGTAAATCGCGATTGGGGCCGGTAACCTCCACTTCAACATAGCTTAGGCCACGTAAACCCGTAGTAATAGAAGGTACATCATTAGCAATCATTCCAGTATCTGATATTAGAATAATATCATTAGCAAGTTTTTCTTTATTGTTAGCTACAAAAATGGCCAAGTTGCTACTACCAACTTCTTCTTCTCCTTCAATCATGAATTTTACATTACAAGGAAGTTGGTTTGTTTTCACCATATATTCCATTGCTTTTACATGCATATACATTTGCCCTTTATCATCACAAGCGCCACGAGCAAAAATTGCTCCTTCAGGATGTTTGTCTGTTTTTTTGATGACAGGTTCAAAGGGTGGAGAGGTCCATAAATTGATTGGATCTGCCGGTTGAACGTCATAATGACCGTAAACAAGTACGGTTGGAAGGGCTGGATTTATAATTTTTTCAGCATAAACGATCGGATAGCCATCTGTTTCACAAATTTCTACAGCATCACATCCAGCAGCTGTTAAAGCTTTCTTTACGGCATCAGCAGTATCTAGCACATCTTGTGTAAACGCAGTGTCTGCGCTTACTGACGGGATTTTCAATAGGTCTATAAGTTCAGAAATAAAACGCTCTTTGTGTTCAGAAATGTAATTTTTTATTGCTTCCATTTGTTATTTTTATTCGAGTATAAAGCTACAAAAAAGAAGTTTTTTCAAGTAAGTATTTCTAAATTGAATTTTTACTTTATATTTGCACTCCTTTAGCGAAAGAAATGGAAATATTTTTAGAGCAAAAAGGAAGTTTTTTGAAGGTAGCGTCGTCTCAAAATATCGAGATATAAACCTACTGGAATAAAAAATGCAGGCGTGGTGGAATTGGTAGACACGCTAGACTTAGGATCTAGTGCCGCGAGGTGTGAGAGTTCGAGTCTCTCCGCCTGTACAACGTAAAAAGCCTTTCGAGAAATCGAGAGGCTTTTTTTGTTTTTGTTCTGTTCTTTTATAAATATCGATTTTAAAACCTTGGGGGAAACAAGATTAATCTTGGGTGGCCAAGCTATTTTTTTGCAGTTCAAAGAAAGACAAAAGATAATGTATAAAAAAGCCAACTTAATCAAGTTGGCTTCTTTTATTTTTTGACTTCTCTTATTTCTTTCTACGCTTCATAATTAAACTATCTGCAGGATAATTATTTTTTAAAACATCCATTTGTGCTTTTGCCCAATGAATTATTTTTTCACGTTGCGCATCACTTAAATCGGCTTCAGAATGTAAGCCGAAATTAGTATAAGAGGCTAGTGGCATTTCTTTTTCTTCTACCATCTCTATGGTTTCCTCTAATTTATGGTTTTGAACCGCTATTGGCAGTGTTGTAAATGTTGAGAAGTTTAAGTGTCTTTTTCCATCTGCTACATGATCATTTAACCACCATGCTACCGGCTGAACATTTGCATACCATGGGTATTCTGTATTGTTAGAGTGGCAATCATTACAAGATACTTTTAATAGATGATTTACATCTTCTGGAATTTCATAGGCTGTAGAAATATCATGAGTCATATCATTAGAAGTGTTTTTTTCTGGACGAAAAAATTGAAGTACTACAAAGATTAGCCCAAGGCCAATTAATATTTTTTTCAGCATGAAGTTAGTTTTATTGAGGTGTTATTGTTTGATTATGTAATCTAAAGATAAACACATTTTTTTCAAAATAAAAAAAAGCCCCGAAAAAGAGCTTTTGATTAATTTTTAAATAGTTTTAAGTAGGTATATAATTCATATTTGTAGTAGTACTTTTTATAGGATTCCCAGTGCTGTTAAAATTAAACAAACAACCACACCTATAAGAATTAATACTAAAACACCAACCATAAGAGTTAGGAATCCGTTGAGTACTCTCGTACTAATCGTAACATCTTCCATAATGATCTTGTTTTGTTTAAATGTAGCAAATAAATATCTAATTTTCAATTATTTACTGGTGATAATCGATGAACGGTATGCAGTCTCTTTTCAAAAGATTAGTTAGAGCAACGTTTTGATATAATCCATAATTAGACCTGTTGCACCCTTCCTTTCTGTAATGTATCGGGTATTAATTTTTCCCGTCTCTTCATAATACTTTGGAGAAGAAATCAATTGATCAAGCGCAAGGGTGAAGCTTTTTTGGTCAGAAATAGAAATGACACCTTTTAGGGTAACTAAATCTTCAGCTTCCTTAAATCCAGCATATTTTGGGCCAATCAATACTGGAATTCCGAAAACAGCAGGCTCTAAAGTATTGTGTAAGCCCGTTGCAAAACCACCACCCACATAAGCAACATCAGCATAACGATATACTTTGGTAAGTATCCCTATGGTATCAATAATCAAAACTTCATAATCAGAAGGGTTTTTGTGAGCCAATTCAGAATATAAAATAGTTCTCTTTTGTATTGAGGATGCTAGTTTTTGAATCGCTTCTTTTTTGATGGTGTGTGGAGCGAAAACAAATTTTAAACTAGCGTTTGTGGTATTAATGTAGTCAACAATAATAGCTTCGTCTTCTGGCCAAGAGCTACCAGCAACAAAACAGTGTTGGTCTTGCTTAAATTTTTCCATGAAGTCTAGTGTATTATCTTGTTCTAGAATTTTTAATACACGATCAAATCGGGTATCACCACTAATAGTTGAGTTTTCTAGGTCAAGAGACCTTAATAAGTCTTTTGAATTTTGGTCTTGAACAAAAAAATGGGAGAAAGCAGATAAACTTTTTCGCATAAAACTACCATAACCCTTAAAGAAAATTTGTCGTTTACTGAAGATAGCAGAGATTAATAGCGTTGGAATTTTTCCTTTTTCTAATTCCTTTAGGTAGTTGGGCCAAATCTCATACTTCACAAATATGACAAGCGCCGGATGTACTATTTTTATGAATTCCGCTGCATTATGCTTTGTATCTATAGGTAGGTAGGTTATTAAATCAGCTGCGGTAGCATTTTTTTTTACTTCATAGCCAGAGGGAGAAAAAAAAGTTACTAGTATTTGGTAGTTGATATACTGTTCTTTTAATGCTTCAATTACAGGGAGTCCTTGTTCAAATTCACCTAGAGATGCTGTGTGAATCCAAATTACGGGAGCTTCTTTAGATACGCCAGCATTTAGCGTGTTAAAAACATGTTTTCTTCCAGTTACAAATAGCTTTAATTTTGGACTAAACAAAGCTAAAATCTTAAGAAAAAAGCCGGCAATATAAACGGAGCAATTATAAATAAAATGCACTTTAGAATTGTTTTTGGCTAAATTACGCTTCTTTATATAAATACATTGGGTGCTTTAGTGACTTTTTGTAATTTTACAGTTCTAATGATATAAGATGCGAAAAATTCAAATGGTTGATCTAAATGGTCAATACGAAGCCATCAAAGAACAAGTAAATGCTTCATTTACAACAATTTTAGAAACTTCAGCTTTTATAAACGGACCTGAAGTTCATAGTTTTCAGAAAGAATTAGAAGATTATTTAGGGGTTAAACATGTTATTCCTTGTGCAAACGGAACAGATGCTTTGCAAATAGCGATGATGGGTCTTGGGTTGCAGCCAGGAGATGAGGTGATTACGGCCGATTTTACTTTTGCAGCTACCGTTGAGGTAATTGCTTTATTGCAATTAACGCCTGTTTTAGTAGATGTCTTACCAGATACTTTTAATATAGATCCTGCGGCAATAGAACGTGCTATAACACCAAAAACTAAAGCTATTGTGCCAGTTCATCTTTTTGGGCAGTGTGCAAATATGGATGTAATTTTAGAAATTGCAGAAAAGCACAACCTTTATGTAATCGAAGATAATGCTCAAGCTATAGGTGCAACATACACTTCAAAAAATGGAACAAAACAAAAAGCAGGCGGTATTGGTCATGTCGCGGCAACATCTTTTTTCCCTTCTAAGAATTTAGGAGCTTACGGAGATGGTGGGGCTATTTTTACAAATGACGATGCGTTAGCACATACCTTAAGAGGTATTGTAAATCACGGCATGTATGAGCGATACCATCATGATGTGGTTGGAGTAAATTCTAGATTAGATAGTTTGCAAGCGGCAGTGTTGCGTGCTAAACTTCCATTGCTGGATCAATATAATGCTAAAAGAAGAGATACTGCACGTAAGTATTCTGCTGCATTTAAAAATGAATCGGCGATCGTTACCCCAGTTACCGTAAATGGTTGTGATGGGATTTGTGATACTTGTGACTGTCATGTTTTTCACCAATACACTTTAAAAATCACCAATGGCAAACGGGATGATTTGGTAAAACACTTAGCAGAAAAAGGAATTCCTTGTGGTGTTTATTATCCAATTCCATTACACAAGCAAAAAGCATATGTAGATGATCGTTATAATGATGCTGATTTTCCTGTAACCAATCAATTGGTGAAAGAAGTTATCTCATTACCGATGCATACAGAGCTTGATGAGGAACAGATTAACTTTATAACAAAGACCGTTATCGATTTTGTTAATGCATAAATAAAGATTGGTAGTAAATTTGATTTCATAAAATTATAATCATTAAATAAGATATAAATGAAAGTACTTGTTACCGGAGGATTGGGTTTTATTGGCTCTCATACCGTTGTAGAATTACAAAACAAAGGATTTGAAGTGGTCATCATTGATGATTTATCTAATTCAACAGAAAAAGTACTGGATGGTATTGTTGCTATAACTGGCAAAAAGCCCTTATTTGAAAAAATTGATTTGAAGGAAAAATCAAAAGTTGAAGATTTTTTCAAAAGGCATGCAGATGTTCAAGGGGTAATTCATTTTGCAGCCTCTAAAGCTGTAGGAGAAAGTGTAGAAAAGCCTTTGTTGTACTATGAGAACAATATAGGAACATTGGTTTATCTTCTAAAAGAATTAGCAAAAAAGGATAAAGCTAGCTTTATCTTTAGTTCTTCTTGTACGGTTTATGGGCAAGCAGATAAGATGCCTATTACAGAAGATGCTCCTGTGAAAACGGCAGAATCTCCTTATGGGAATACAAAGCAAATGGGGGAAGAGATTATCTCAGATACCTGTAAAGTGGTTCCTTCGTTAAACGCAATTGCGTTGCGCTATTTTAATCCAATGGGTGCACACCCGAGTACAGAAATTGGAGAATTGCCAATAGGAGTGCCTCAGAATTTGGTTCCTTTTATTACACAAACAGGAATAGGATTGCGTGAGCAGTTATCTGTTTTTGGTGATGATTATCCTACTTCAGATGGTACTTGTGTACGTGATTATATTCATGTAGTAGATTTGGCAAAAGCGCATGTGGTAGCTTTACAACGGCTTTTTGAAGCTAAAAACAAAGAAAACTATGAAGTCTTTAATTTAGGAACTGGAACAGGGAGTACTGTTCTTGAGGTGATTAAAAGTTTTGAGAAGGTTTCAGGGAAGAAATTAAATTATAAAATTGTGCCACGTAGAGTTGGTGATATTACAGAAGCGTATGCCAATACTGAAAAAGCAAACAATGAATTAGGTTGGAAAGCAGAATCTACATTAGATGAGGCTATGAAATCTGCTTGGGATTGGGAGCAAAAGGTTAGGGCTTAGGCTGATAATAAATTATAAATTTTAACAATAGAGCAGAAATATATGTATATTTCTGCTCTATTTGTTTATAAAAACTCCTGCAATGAAAAAAATCACTACACTTATTCTCTTTTTAGCTTTGACGTCATTTTTAAATGCACAAGATACTTATCTGCAATGTGGTAAAATTATAGACATGGAGTCTGGCAAAGTATGGTCAGAAAAAACAATAGTTGTTTCCGGAGCTAAAATAAAGGAGATAAAAAAGGGATTTGTCTCAGGGGATGGTGCAGATGTGGTGATCGATTTAAGAACAAGTACTGTGATGCCGGGTTTTATAGATTTGCATGTTCATATTGAAAATGAGTCTAATCCTAAGACCTATGTAGAACGCTTTACAGATAATGAAGCAGATATCGCTTTTAAATCTACTGTTTTTGCTAGGAAAACATTAATGGCTGGTTTTACTACAGTCCGGGATCTAGGGGGTTCTGGAGTAAATATAGCAATTAGGAATGCAATAAATAAAGGTGTTGTAGATGGTCCAAGAGTATTTACGGCTGGTAAATCTATTGCAACTACGGGAGGGCATGCAGATCCTACAAATGGAAGAAGTCATGAATTTACAGGAGATCCAGGTCCAAAAGAAGGGGTGGTAAATTCTCCTGATGAAGGTAGAAAAGCGGTTAGACAACGCTATAAAGATGGGGCTGATGTTATTAAAATTACAGCAACAGGTGGTGTTTTAAGCGTGGCTAAAAATGGTAAAAATCCACAATTTACAATTGATGAAATAAAAGCAATTACGGAAACTGCCGATGATTACGGAATGCTAACTGCGGCACATGCACATGGTGATGAAGGTATGCAAAGAGCGATAAAAGGCGGCATTAAGACGATAGAGCATGGCAGTTATATGAGTGATGCAACAATGGAATTAATGAAGCAATATGATGCGTATTTGGTGCCTACAATTACGGCAGGGAAACAAGTGGCAGAGAAAGCTGAGATAGAAGGCTATTTCCCAGAAGTAGTCGCGGTAAAAGCAAGAGAAATTGGACCGTTAATACAAGGGACTTTTGCGAAAGCGTATAAAAAAGGTGTTAAAATTGCTTTCGGAACAGATGCAGGTGTTTTTCCTCACGGTTTAAATGCTAAAGAGTTTGGGTACATGGTTGAGGCAGGGATGCCGGCCATTGAAGCAATGCAATCTGCAACGGTTACGAATGCAAAGTTATTAGGGGTAGAAGATGAGGTAGGATTGATTAAAGCGGGTTATTTTGCAGATATTGTTGCGGTTTTAGGTGATCCACTTCAGGATGTATCACAATTAGAAAAAATGACCTTTGTTATGAAAGATGGTCAAGTTTATAAAAATGAGTTAAAACCCTAGTCTGCTAGAACCAAAAACCACTTCTGTTTCGTAGATAAGGTATGATGCTTAATTTTACAGATAGCAACGCGCTTTTAACTGAATCAGTCGATAGTGGTCTTTATCAAAATCTTGTTGCCCAATTGGGTAAAGATTTTGGTTTGGCAAATATTGATATTGACTTGCCTTTTAATGTGAATCCTAAGAATTTAAAAACCATTTTACATCAAAAAATCTATAGATTAATGATGGAACGCTTTGCAGAATATCTTAATTTATTATACATTATAGACGTTCCGGAGAAGAAAGTAAAAAGTATTCAGGAAACAGATGTGGTAGACATATCAAACCAAGTTGCTTTTTTAATACTGCAAAGAGAATTTCAAAAAGTATGGTTTAGGCAGAAATATGCTTAAAAATATATTCTTACGAAAGGAATTAACGCATCAGAATAAATACTTTTATCATCATGAAGTACATTGTATTTTAATCCTACTGTAAAATTCCGATTTACATACCCAGCTCCTAAATATAACGCAGGGCTCCAATAATTATCTTTAAAATCTCCATCTATAAAAGAAGTGGTTCTATTTATTCTCAACTGTTCTAATTCGCCTGATAATTGAATGGCAGGAATTATAGTGTATAATGAAATTAAACTTCCGCCATACGCAGTAAGAGTATCATCATCAAATTTTGCATAACTAAAATTTAACTGTACACCAGCGGCAAATTGTTCAGAGACTTGGTAAATTGCACTTGGAGCAATAGAACCGTTAAAATAATTATTACCAAACCCTAATCCAATTCCGCCTCCAAACCGAACATTATCCCAAAATTCTCCAGAATTTGTCTGTTGCGAAAACGTTAGCGTTGATGAAAACGCAAAAAATAAAATTAATTGCCATTTTTTTAAGCACAAATCAGTCAAAAAATTCATAATTGTTATTTTTCTTTAATATTACCACCTAATATAGGACTAGATTTTTGAAATGTTGTATTTTTGACTAAATTTTATTCACAGGGAAGAGAAAATTATTTATGGATAAATATTCCTTTTTAAACGCTGCGCATACTTCGTTTTTTGCAGAGTTATATGACAAGTATTTAATTAATCCTGATAGTGTTGAGCCTAGTTGGCGTGCATTTTTTCAGGGTTTTGATTTTGGCCAAGAGAGTCTTTTAGATGAACTTGACTTACCAGCACAAAACAATGTTGCTGCTCCATCTGGTAGTTCTGAAATGCCACAATCGTTGCAAAAAGAATTCCAGGTTATTCGATTAATAGATGGGTATAGGTCCCGCGGACATTTGTTTACAAAAACAAATCCTGTTCGTGAGCGAAGAAAATACGAGCCTACTCTAGCTATCGAAAATTTTGGATTATCATCAGGAGACCTAAACACTGTTTTTACTGCAGGAGAGATTTTAGGAATAGGCCCAAACACCTTAACTGAAATTATTTCTCATCTGACAAACATCTATTGCGACGCTATTGGTGTTGAGTACATGTATATCCGAAGTCCTGAGCGAATTAAATGGATTCAGGATTGGCTAAATGTCAATGATAATCATCCTAATTTCGATGAGGAACGAAAGAAAAAAATTCTTAAAAAATTAAATCAAGCCGTTTCTTTTGAAAGCTTTTTGCATACAAAATATGTAGGTCAAAAACGTTTTTCATTAGAAGGTAATGAATCTTTGATACCAGCACTAGACGCTATAGTAGAGCAAGCAGCCGAAATGGGTGTAGAGCAATTTGTTATGGGTATGGCTCATAGAGGTAGACTTAATGTACTTACCAATATTTTTGGTAAAGCGGCGAAAGATATCTTTAGCGAATTTGATGGTAAAGATTACGAACAAGTAATTTTTGATGGTGATGTTAAATATCACTTGGGTTGGACTTCTGAAAGGATGTCTGATAATGGTAACAAAATAAAAATGAACATTGCTCCTAATCCTTCTCACTTAGAAACTGTTGGAGCAGTTGTTGAAGGGATTACAAGAGCAAAACAGGATGCACACTACAAAGATGACTTCTCTAAAGTGTTGCCAATTGTTGTGCATGGTGATGCTGCTATTGCAGGCCAGGGTATTGTCTATGAAGTTATTCAAATGGCTAATTTAGATGGCTATAAAACCGGTGGTACAATCCATATGGTAGTGAATAACCAAATAGGGTTTACAACAAATTACTTAGATGCTCGTAGTTCTACCTATTGTACTGATGTTGGTAAGGTAACTTTAAGCCCAGTTTTGCATGTCAATGCTGATGATGCTGAGGCTGTGGTTCATGCCTCTTTGTTCGCATTAGAGTATAGAATGCGTTATAAACGAGATGTATTTCTTGATTTATTAGGCTATCGTAAATATGGGCATAACGAAGGTGATGAGCCTCGTTTTACGCAACCTAAATTATATAAGGCGATTGCGAAGCATGAAGGTCCTAGAGACATATATGCAGCAAAACTTATTGCAGAAGGTATTATTGATGAGAATTATATTGGTAAATTAGAACAAGAATATAAAGATTCTTTAGAAACGGAATTAGAAGATTCTCGTAAGGAAGCTAAAACAATCATCACCCCATTTATGGCAGATGAATGGAAAGGTTTCGTTCGCGTTCAAGAAGATGAAATGGCGAAGCCAATTGATACTTCTTATCCAAAAGAAAAACTTACTATAATAGCTAATTCACTTACTAGCCTTCCAAAAGGTAAAAAGTTTTTACGTAAAGTAGATAAGCTTATTGAAGATCGAAGAAAAATGTTCTTTGAAAATGATAAGCTAGATTGGGCTATGGGAGAGCTTTTAGCTTACGGATCTTTATTACAAGAAGGATTCGGAGTTAGAATGTCTGGTCAAGATGTAGAAAGAGGTACTTTTTCTCACCGTCATGCTGTTGTTAAAGTTGAAGATAGTGAAGAAGAAGTTGTTCCTTTAAATTTAGTTGAAGGGAAAAAGGGCGATTTTCATATTTTTAATTCACACCTTTCTGAGTATGGAGTAGTAGGTTTTGATTATGGGTATGCCATGGCAAGTCCTAATACGCTTACTATTTGGGAAGCGCAATTTGGCGATTTTAGTAATGGTGCTCAAATCATGATCGATCAATACATTTCTGCAGCAGAAGATAAATGGAAATTGCAAAATGGATTGGTAATGTTATTGCCTCATGGTTATGAGGGTCAAGGTGCAGAGCATTCTTCTGCCCGTATGGAGCGCTTCTTGCAGCTTTGTGCAAGTGATAATATGTTTATGGCAGATGTAACAACGCCAGCAAATATGTTTCATTTGTTGCGTAGACAAATGAAGGCGAATTTTAGAAAACCTTTAGTGGTGTTTACACCAAAAAGTTTGTTGCGTCATCCAAAAGCAGTTTCTTCAGTAGAAGAGTTTGCTACAGGTAGTTTTCAAGAAGTAATTGATGATGGTACTGCTGATGTTAAAAAAATAAAAACACTAGTATTTTGTACGGGTAAATTTTATTATGATTTGTTAGCAGCTCGTGAAGAAAATGCTAGAGAAGATGTAGCTTTAGTTCGTGTAGAGCAATTATTTCCATTGCCAACGAGTAAAATGAAAGCAATAATGCGGAAATATGCTAAAGCAGATGATGTTGTTTGGGCACAAGAAGAGCCTAGAAACATGGGTGCTTGGAGTTATATTATGATGCATTTTAGTGAAGCAAATAAGTTAAGAGTAGCTTCAAGACGTTTTTATGCATCCCCAGCAGCGGGTAGTGCAGTACGTTCTAAACGTCGTCATCAAGAAGTTATTGATTATGTTTTTGATAAAACAAAAGATAACATGATTCGTAAGTAATCTTGTTAAGAACAATAAAAAAGATACAGGTTAAAAATTAAAATTATACAATAATGATTTTAGAAATGAAAGTTCCTTCACCAGGGGAATCTATAACGGAAGTTGAAATTGCTGCTTGGTTAGTTCAAGACGGAGATTATGTAGTGAAAGATCAAGCTATTGCAGAAGTAGACTCAGATAAAGCAACCTTAGAATTGCCTGCTGAAGAAAGTGGTATTATCACCTTAAAAGCAGAAGAGGGTGATGCTGTTGCAGTTGGAGAAGTCGTTTGTTTAATTGATACAAGTGCAGAGAAACCTGCAGGCGAATCAAAAGCAGCTGCTCCGAAGGAGGATGTAAAAGAAACTCCAAAAGAAGAGAAAAAAGCACCACAACCTGTACAAGCAAAACAAACTTATGCATCAGGAGTAGCATCTCCTGCCGCTAAGAAAATATTAGCAGAAAAAGGTATGGAGGCTAGTGCTATAAAAGGTACTGGTAAAGATGGTAGAATTACTAAAGAAGATGCAGTTCAAGGAGTGCCTTCAATGGGAACTCCTACTGGTGGTAAAAGAGGAGAAAGTAGATCTAAATTGTCCATGTTACGTAGAAAAGTGGCAGAGCGTTTAGTTGCTGTGAAGAACGAAACGGCAATGTTGACTACCTTCAATGAAATTGACATGTCTCCTATATTTGAATTAAGAAAACAACATAAAGATAATTTTAAAAACAAGCATGGTGTTGGCTTGGGCTTTATGTCATTTTTCACTTTAGCCGTAGTTAGAGCTTTGGAACTTTATCCATCTGTGAATTCTATGATTGATGGAAAAGAGATGATTACTTATGATTTCTTCGATATTAGTATTGCGGTTTCTGGTCCAAAAGGATTAATGGTTCCTGTAATTAGAAATGCAGAAAACTTAACTTTTAGAGGGGTAGAATCTGAAGTGAAGAGATTAGCTATACGTGCTAGAGAAGGTGAAATTACTGTGGATGAGATGACGGGTGGTACCTTTACCATTACAAATGGTGGTGTATTTGGTTCTATGTTATCTACACCAATTATTAATCCTCCTCAAAGTGCTATTTTAGGAATGCATAACATTGTTGAGCGTCCTATCGTTCGTAATGGAGAAATAGTAGCTGCACCGATAATGTATGTTGCATTATCATACGATCACAGAATAATTGATGGTAAAGAATCTGTAGGTTTCTTAGTAGCTATTAAAGAAGCTTTAGAAAATCCAGTAGAATTATTAATGGATGGCAATCTAAACAAAGCGTTAGAATTGTAATTCAATACTATTTAAGTTTACTAAAAAAGCCTGAAGATTGTAATAATCTTCAGGCTTTTTTGTTGCTTTTAATTTCTTAATCACAGTTCATATCTTCTCTAGAAGTAGGATCAGCATTAGGGAAGCATAGTCCTGTAGGTAATGAAGTAGGTACGTATCTGTTCAGATTCTTGTCAGATAAGCTTGTTTCTATAAAAGTAGCAATAAGGTCTACTTCTTCATCGGATAAATGTAAAGGAGCAAATTTCCCTGATAAATCAGATGATGAAACTTCATTGTTTTCTTTAGTAGCAATATTTTTATATGCAATGATTTCTTTAACAGATGTAAAGCTTCCTCCGTGTCCATAAAATTGAACATCGGTTAAGTTGTAAAGTTGTGGTACTTTAAATTTATAATTATCAGAAGGTTTATTTGTAAATCCTCCACGACCTTTTTTAGTGACGTCATCTATAATGCCATGAACATTTGGTCCTTCTAAATCATTCATGCCCAAGGCGTAAAATTCTTCAGAATTTAATGCGGGGCCGTTGTGGCATTGGTAGCATTTTGCCTTTCCGAAAAATAGTAAAGCTCCTTTTTTCTCATCGGAAGTCATGGCGTCAAAATCTCCTTTTAACCAATTTTGAAAATTTGTATCGGTTGATAATAGTGTTCTTTCGTAGGCAGCGATGGCTAAACCTGCGTATATAAGGGAGTATCTTTCGGTATTAGCTACATTTGGGAAAGCCTGGTCAAAAAGATTACTGTAGTCATTAGTGTCGCAAAAAGTTTTATCTAAAGCCATACGGTGTACAGATAACCCGGCAATAGCTTGTGTTTCTACACCTTCAAATCCAAGGTGGTTTACGGCTTTAGGTGTTCCTTCGGTCCAATTGACTTCAGTGCCAATATTTCGACTAGTAGCGCCAAACTGACCATTCCATAACATTAATTTTTGGTAGGCCGAGTTTAATACGGTAGGAGATTTTATGGGTTGAACGTCAATCATAGCTTCAGTATATAAAGGATCTATGATTCTAGCTTCACCGGCAATACCGTAGCCCATTCCTCCATCTCCTATACCTTGTTGTAATCCACTTTGGAAACCTGCAGCGCTATGATGACAGCTTGCGCAAGAATAGGTTTCCTTATTTGTTTCTGAGTTGCCTTCCAGGCCAATACCTGTTTCGTGAAATAATAATTGACCTAACAAAACTTTCTCTTCAGTGATTGGGTTTTTCGGGTCGGCAGGAATTTTAGCGTAATCAGTACTATTGGGTAGTATGTAATAGGATAGATCTCCAGAAAGACTAACTAGTGTTGTTTTTAATTCTTGGTCTTCTGTTCCTATGATAATTTCAGTGTAATCATTTTCGGATGCACAACTTGCGAGCAGGCTAAATGCTAAAAGAAAACCTATTTTCTTTACAGGGAATAATGTAGGCATAGTAATGGTAGGGTTAAATATTTGAGGTAAAAGTAGATAAGATTTTTTATTAATAAAGTTGTTTTTAGGTAATCTGCTTAATATTTAGGTATTCTTCATTTTTGCTTTAGGTAAAGTACTTTTTTGTCATAATCTATAATAGCTTTTCCTTTTTTTAATATATCGGCACCAATGATTCCATCAACAGGTTGCGCATTATGATTGGTTAATGCTTCATTTACATGAACTAAATCAAAGAGTACAATTTTGAGTTTTTTGAATTTCCATGAGCCTAATTCAATTGTATTTTTTGTAGAAAGTAAGGTTTTCATGTTGGTTGCGCCAGCTCCTGCTGCCTTTATGGTTGATTCTTTTGATGTTAAATTGAATACTTCAATTTTATCAAAACCTACGCAAGTATTGGAGGCGCCTGTATCAAGTATGAAACGTCCTTCTGCATTGTTGATTTTTGCTTTGATTTCAAAGTGATTGGTAGAAGTTAGGTAAAGGGGTATTTTAAGGTATTTTTTTTCTTTTAAAAATGTTTTGAGGCTCTTCACGTATTTTTTTGATAAAGATAAGGCTATTTTTGTACCATGATATTTACAGATACACATACGCATTTATATAGCGAGGCCTTTGATGATGATAGAAAGCAAGTAGTAGAAAATGCTATTCATGCTGGTGTTCAAAGATTTTTTATACCTGCAATTGATTCTACATATACCGAATCAATGATAAATTTAGAAAAGGACTTTCCAGAGCATATGTTTTTAATGACAGGGTTGCATCCTACACATGTGAAAGAAAATTACTTAGAAGAGATAGCGCATATCGAAGAAATGCTTACAAAGCACAAGTATTATGCTATTGGAGAAATAGGTATGGATTTATATTGGGATAAATCATATGTTAAACAACAACAGGAGGCATTTAGAATGCAAATACAGATCGCAAAAAGAGAAAAACTACCTATAGTGATTCATTGTAGGGATGCATTTGATGAAGTATTTGAAATCTTGGAAAAAGAGAAGGGAGATAGCTTATTTGGAATTTTTCATTGTTTTACGGGTTCAAAAGAGCAAGCATTGAAAGCAATTAGTTATAATATGAAATTGGGTATTGGAGGAGTGGCTACTTTTAAAAATGGTAAGATTGATCAATTTCTAAATGAAATAGACCTTAAGCATATTGTTTTAGAGACCGATGCGCCTTATTTGGCGCCAACACCATATAGAGGGAAAAGAAATGAAAGTGCTTACCTTATTAATGTAGCGGATAAATTGGCGCGTATCTATGATCGATCCATTGCTGATATTGCAGAAATTACAACAAATAATTCTAAAGAAGTTTTTGGAGTTTAAGACAATCTATTTATGACGAAAAAAACTAAAATTCTTTTGATTTATACAGGAGGAACTATAGGAATGATTAAAGATTATAAGACAGGAGCATTAAGGGCTTTTGACTTTGGTAAATTACAAAAGAACATACCGGAATTAGCACAATTAGATTGTGAGATTACTAGCCATTCTTTTGAAACGCCGATAGATTCCTCAAATATCCATCCTAGTCATTGGGTGTATATGTCAGAAACTATTGAAAATAATTATGATTTATATGATGGGTTTGTGGTGCTTCATGGGAGCGATACGATGAGTTATTCTGCTTCTGCCCTAAGTTATATGTTAGAGAATTTAACAAAACCGGTAATTTTTACAGGCTCTCAACTACCAATAGGAGATTTAAGAACAGATGCCAAGGAAAATTTAATTACTTCCGTTCAAATTGCAGCTTTGCAAGCAAAAGGGGTTCCTGTAATTCAAGAAGTAGGGTTGTATTTTGAGTATAAATTATACCGAGGAAATAGAACAACTAAGTTTAGTGCGGAACATTTTCAGGCATTTGGATCCTTAAATTACCCTCCGTTAGCAGAATCTGGCGTACATTTAAAGGTGTATAATGAATATTTATTGAGGCCAAAGAAGAAAAAAAAGTTAATTGTCCATAAAAAATTAGATAATAATGTGGCTATTTTAAAATTATTTCCAGGATTTAATGAACATTTATTGCGGGCTGTATTAGAAACACCAAATTTAAAAGCTGTGATTATTGAGACTTACGGTTCTGGAAATGCTCCTACAGATTCTTGGTTGGTGGAAAATTTAAAAAAAGCAATAAAAAAAGGCATTCATATAATTAATGTTACACAGTGTTCTGGGGGTAGTGTAATTATGGGGCAATATGAAACAAGTGAGCATTTGCAGAAGTTGCAAGTTATTAATGGTAAGGATATTACAACGGAAGCTGCCGTTACTAAGCTAATGTATTTGTTGGGAAACGGAATCTCTAATAAGCTCTTTAAAACCGTTTTTGAGACCTCTTTGCGTGGAGAGATGGTTTAAAATTAACGTTGGAAATTTTATTTAATACTTTTTTTTTTGTTAATTCGACGTCTTGAAAAATTGAATAATAGAGAGGTGGCCGAGTGGTCGAAGGCGCACGCCTGGAAAGTGTGTATACCTCAAAAGGGTATCGAGGGTTCGAATCCCTTCCTCTCTGCATTTAATTTTTAATTTTTTAATTGTAAAAATTTTTTATCTTTAACCCATTAACTAATCTAATTTAAGTTTGAAAGAAATGAAAAGATTATTCTCTATCCTGGCAGTAGCTGGGTTATTTGTTTGTAACACAAATACTGTTAACGCACAAGTAAATGCAAATGCAATTACTTCAAACCTTTCCGCAACTATCGCGACTGCAGCAACAATGATTCAAGATGCAACAGAAGCAGTAGCAAAAGAAAGAGGTTTTGTTCAAGTATTAAAAGAAAAATTTATTGAAGGTGGAGCTGACTTCATGGGTATCGTACTATTATGTTTGATACTTGGTTTAGCAGTTGCTATTGAAAGAATTATTTACTTAAACTTGGCAACAACAAACACTACAAAATTAAAACAAAGAGTTGAAGATGCACTAGCTTCTGGTGGTATTGAGGCTGCTAAAGAAGTTTGTCGAAATACAAAAGGACCTGTTGCGTCTATCTATTACCAAGGTTTATCTAGAGCTGGCGAAAGCATCGAATCTGCTGAAAAAGCAGTTGTAGCTTACGGTGGTGTTCAAATGGGACAACTTGAGAAGAATGTTTCTTGGTTATCTTTATTTATCGCGATTGCTCCTATGCTTGGTTTCATGGGTACCGTAATTGGTATGATTGCTGCCTTCGAGAAAATTGCAGCGGTAGGTAACTTAAGTGCTTCTCTTATTGCAGGTGATATTCAAGTAGCGTTATTAACAACGGTATTTGGTCTTATTGTGGCTATTATTCTTCAAATTTTTTATAATTACATTATCGCTAAGATCGATAGTATTGTAAATGATATGGAAGATTCATCAATCTCTTTGATTGATATGTTGGTAGATCACAAAAAATAAGTCGCACTTAATACTTAAGTAAAATGAATAAGATAATTAAAATTATATTAATCGCACTCAGCGTCATAGGACTTGTCTTATGGGTAATGCTTGTAAAGGAATCTGAAGTTACAGTAGGTAATGGATCAATGAATTTTATGTTCATTATTACATTTATCTTACTTGCAATAGCAGTATTAGCAAGTTTGTTCTTCGGGTTTAAAAATGTTTTTTCTTCACCAGAAGGCCTTAAAAGAACTGCAATTGGTGTAGGTGGCCTTATCGTTGTGGCAATATTGTCATATGTTTTCGCAAGCGGAACAGATGTTAATATAGAGGATATGGAGCAGAAGACTGGTATTCTTACAGATGTAAGTACTATTAAAACTATTGGTACATTCTTAAATATGTTTTTCATATTAACGATAATTGCTGTTGGTTCAATGATTTTGCCAGGTGTGAAAAAAATGTTTAATAAATAAATTAAAAACTATGGCAAGAAGAGGAGCACCACCAGAGGTTAACGCCGGTTCTATGGCAGATATCGCCTTCTTACTGTTAATTTTTTTCTTAGTAACTACTACTATTGAAACAGATGCAGGTTTAGATCGTATGTTGCCACCCCTGGATGATACCGAACAGGAAGATGTCATTATTAAGCAAAAGAATATTTTTACTGTTAACATCAATAAAAATGGACAGCTTTTAGTTGAAGATGAGTTATCTGATATTAAAAAGTTAAAAGAACAAGCAATTGCTTTTCTTGATAATGGAGGATTGAAAAATGGTTCTGAAGAATATTGTAACTATTGTAAAGGAAAGAGAGATGAAACATCTTCTGATAACCCTACAAAAGCTATTATTTCATTAAAAAATGATAGAGAAACACAATATGGCGTTTATATAACGGTTCAGAATGAAATTGTAGCTGCATATAATGAATTGCGTAATAGAGAAGCTCAAAGGCTTTATAAGCGTAAATTCACCGATATGGAAGCTGAGTATTTAAATCCAGAAACTACTCCTGAAGCCAAAGAGGTTTTAAAGGAGAGAGTGAGAAAAATACAGGATTTATTTCCTCAAAAATTCTCTGAAGCTCAAACTTCAAGTGGTAATTAATCGTAAAAGTTAAAAAGATATGTCAAAATTTAGCAAGAAAAAAGACGGTGATATCCCTGCAGTTTCAACTGCATCATTACCAGATATTGTTTTTATGCTTCTATTTTTCTTTATGACCGTTACGGTAATGAAAGACACTTCAGTGAATGTTCAGAATGAACTTCCTAAAGCGAGTGAAATCAAGAAGTTAGAGAAGAAAGACCGTGTAATTACTATTTATGTTGGATCACCAACTCAAGAATACCAAAAAGTTTTTGGTACTGAGGCGAAAATTCAACTAAATGATAAGTTTTCTAATCCGTCTGAAGTAGGTCCTTACATACTTCAGGAAAGAGCAAAGAAATCTGAAGATTTGCAAAATGTATTAACTACATCATTAAAAGTTGATAGAAAAGCAAACATGGGTATTGTTTCTGATATTAAAGAAGAATTACGTAAAGTAAATGCTTTAAAGGTTAACTACACTACCTACGAGGGTATTGCATTTGATAACCTAAGATAGTAAGATTAGTTTCTTTCAAAATTAGTATATAAGCGCTTCAAATTTATTTGAAGCGCTTTTTTTATACTTATGCTTTTTCTACCTTTAGTTTATGGTAAAAGAATTTTTATTAGGCTTATTTTTAGTGCCACTACTAGCTTCCGCTCAAGAAGCGCCTCTTGTTACTTCTGTAGATACCAACTATCTTGAAGATCAATTTTATTTAGGAGTGAATTATAATTTTATGCTAAAGAAGCCTGAGGACGTTTTTAAGCGTAATTTCTCCTATGGCTTACAAATTGGCTTTATAAAAGATTTGCCGTTAAACGAAAGCCGTACAATAGCTTTGGGGCTTGGTTTTGGGTATGCCGTGAACTCTTATTATTCAAATTTAATTGTGACGAATGAAAATGATCTCATCACCTATTATGCAGAAAGTGATGCATCATTGTATAAACGTAGTAAGTTTGAAATGCATAGTCTAGAAGTGCCTTTTGAGTTTCGTTGGCGTAATTCTAGCGCAACAAAATATAAGTTTTTCCGTGTGTATTCAGGAGTGAAATTTGCTTACAACTTTAGTGCTCGTTCAAAATTAGTTACCGACACCGATAGAAATGGATTTTCAAATTCAGATTTAGAACGCTTACAATATGGCTTAACCTTAAATTTAGGCTACAATACATTTAATTTACACTTATATTATTCTTTATCTGACCTTCTAAAGGAAGATACTTATTTAGATACAGGAGAAGAAATTGCAATAACACCGTTTAGAGTAGGGCTTATATTTTATATATTATAGCCAATAGCTTAAGGTTATAAATTGGGTAGTTATTCCGAGTAGTAGACCTCCAAAAACTTCTAATCTGGAATGTGCTCTAAAATATAATCTTGAGGATGCCAATATTCCGCCTAGGAGTACAAGGATGCTTATAGATAGTGTTAAGTTTATTTCGAAATGAACACTTAAATTTATCAGATACATTAGCAAACTTCCTATGCCTACCATATGGATGCTATTACTAAATTTAGCTATCAGAAGTGCTAAAGTGGTAAATAGCGCTATAATAAGCCCTATAAAGTAATAATAGAGCTCTATAGTGTAATTGTTTGGGATTACTTTATAGATAATCATAAAAAGTAAAATAATACTAATATAGAGGGAGTACTTACGTTCCTTTATGGTAGACATTGCTATTGACTTGATTATGCCAATATTGCGTAAAATTAGAAAACTTATAATAGGTATAACTACCGTTAATATGAAAATAGGAAGAAGATTTCCTACCTGCATTTCTAAAGAGGTGTATTTTCTTGTAACCTGAAAGTAAATTAGACTTCCGTAAAGAGGAATAAATACAGGGTGAAATAAGTAAGAAAAGATCTTTAAAAAAGCTTTCATTTGTTGGGTTAAGTTATGAGAAATTGAAAAACCTTTTAGCGCATTGATTGTGGCGGAAAACTTTACTTTAGAATTAAATTTCTTTTCGCATTCGCGCTACTGGGATGCTTAATTGTTCTCTGTATTTTGCTACGGTTCTTCTTGCAATTGGATAGCCTTTCTCCTTTAGAATATCAGCTAACTTGTCATCTGTAAGTGGTTTTCTTTTTTCCTCTTCCCCGATAACATTTTCGAGTATTTTTTTTATTTCTTTCGTAGAAACATCTTCTCCTTGATCATTTTTCATAGATTCAGAGAAGTATTCTTTTATCAGTCTTGTGCCATAAGGCGTATCTACGTATTTACTATTAGCAACCCTTGACACAGTAGAAACATCCATCTGAATGGTGTCTGCTATATCTTTAAGAATCATAGGACGTAAGTTGCGTTCATCACCAGTCAGAAAATATTCTTCTTGATAATGCATAATTGTATTCATGGTTATGAATAAAGTTTGTTGCCGCTGCTTGATAGCATCAATAAACCACTTAGCAGCATCTAATTTTTGTTTTATGAATAGAACGGTGTCTTTTTGGGATTTAGACTTCTCTTTGGCATTTTTATACCCCTCAAGCATGTTGTTATAGCCTCTAGATACATGGAGCTCTGGAGCGTTTCTGCCATTTAATGTTAGTTCTAACTCTCCGTCTACAATTTTTATAGAAAAATCAGGAACAATATGTTCAATCATTCGGGTGTTTCCGGAATAAGAACCTCCTGGTTTGGGGTTTAATTTTTCTATTTCGGAAATAGCTTGCCTAAGCTCTTCTTCGGTTATATTGTGTTTTTGAATTAACTTTTGATAATGTTTTTTTGTAAACTGATCAAAAGATTTCTCTAAAATTGCAATGGCAAGTTCAATACTCGGTGTTAATTCTTTTCGTTTTAATTGTATGATTAAACACTCCTCTAAAGAAGTGGCGCCAACACCAGGTGGATCTAATTCTTGAACAGTTTTTAGCACCTTTTTAATGGTTGCAGCTTCAGTATACACATTTTGTGTAAAAGCTAAGTCGTCTAAAATATCGTTTATAGGTCTACGTATATAGCCACTTTCATCAACGCTTCCTACTAAGAATTCTGCAATTGCCCATTCATCATCACTAAGATATATGGTGTTTAATTGATTTATTAAATATTGATTAAACGATGTTCCCGCTGCATAAGGTATCGTGCGTTCTTCATCATCAGCACTGTAATTGTTGGCCTGCGTTCTGTATTCAGGAACTTCATCATCGCTTAAATATTCATCAATATTTATATCTTCAGCATTGATGCTTTCACTGTCTGTTTCGTCATTAAACTCATCATCGTATTCGTCTTCAAAATCGTCCAATTCTTCCTTTCCGGTTTCTAAGGCCGGATTTTCCTCTAATTCTTGTTTCAAACGTTGTTCAAATGCCTGCGTAGGCAATTGAATCAGTTTCATCAACTGAATTTGCTGAGGAGAAAGCTTCTGCGATAATTTAAAAGATAAATGTTGTTTCAGCATGTAAAATGATGTGCTATATAGCTTTTAATAATATATTTATTTCGTTAAAACTCTGCATTTTGTGGTGTTCTTGGGAAAGGGATTACATCTCTAATATTCCCCATTCCAGTTGCAAAAAGAACTAGTCTTTCAAAACCTAATCCAAAACCACTATGTACAGCTGTACCAAACTTTCTAAGGTCTAAATACCACCATAACTCTTCTTCGTCAATGCCTAATTCTTTTATTTTTTCTAATAAGACATCTAAACGTTCTTCACGTTGAGAACCTCCGACAATCTCTCCAATACCAGGAAATAATATATCCATAGCTCTTACTGTTTTGCCGTCATCATTTAAACGCATGTAAAATGCTTTTATTTTAGCTGGGTAGTCAAACAAAATTACAGGACACTTGAAATGTTTCTCTACTAGAAAGCGTTCGTGTTCACTTTGTAAATCTGCTCCCCATTCTTCAATAATATATTTAAATTTCTTTTTCTTATTTGGGGTGCTGCTTTTTAATATATCTATAGCCTCCGTATAACTTACTCGTTTAAAGTTGTTTTCAGCTACAAATTTTAACTTCTCAATAAGTGGCATATCACTACGTTCCGCTTGAGGTTTTGTTTTTTCTTCGTCTATTAAACGCTGTTCTAAAAACTTCAAATCTTCTGAACAATGTTCCAGAATATAGTTGATGACGTCCTTAATAAAATCTTCTGCAAGATCCATATTTGCATCTAAATCATTAAAGGCAACTTCTGGTTCAATCATCCAAAATTCAGCCAAATGTCTGGAAGTATTTGAATTTTCGGCTCTAAAAGTAGGACCAAAAGTATATACTTTTCCAAGGGCCATAGCATAGGTTTCAGCTTCTAATTGGCCAGAAACAGTTAAGTTGGTTTCTTTGCCAAAAAAATCTTGCTTAAAATCTATTTCTCCAGCCTCATTTAAAGGTGGTTTTTTCTGATCTAGGGTAGATACTCTAAACATTTCTCCGGCACCTTCGGCATCAGATCCTGTAATAATTGGAGTATGTACGTTATAGAAACCATTTTTCTGAAAATAGTTATGTACTGCAAATGATAATGAAGAACGTACGCGCATTACGGCAGCGAATGTATTGGTGCGCACTCGTAAGTGTGCCTTTTCTCTTAGAAATTCTAGAGAGTGTTTTTTTGGTTGAATAGGGTAGGTATCTGGGTCAGAAACTCCTAAAACCTCTAATTTTTTAACCTGAATTTCTACAGTTTGCCCTCTTCCTTGACTTTCCACAAGAGTACCAGAAATTTCTAGTGCAGCTCCAGTCGATACTTTTTTTAATAGCGCTTCATCAAAATTTTCAAAATCAACAACACATTGAATATTGTTAATAGTAGAGCCATCGTTTAAGGCAATAAATCGGTTGCTTCTAAACGTTTTTACCCATCCTTTGACAGTAACTTCTTGTAGTGAAAGGTTTGAAGAAAGTAATTCTTTAATGCTGTATGATTTCATTTGATAATTTTGTTGCTATTTGTATCTGCTATGGTAGGGGCTAAGCTGTTTATTTGGCTGTATCCTAAGGCTACCAGGTTTAATATTTTATTTTAAATAACAAATATAGCCTTTTTGCTAAAAAAGGTTTTATAAGTTAAAACGATAAAACTCTTATTTTATTCTTAATCTTTAAAAGTGTCTTCGTCTTTTGGTAAGATGTCTATCTGTGGTTTTTTCAATACGGTTTTATTCGCAATATTACGTTCCAATGATAATAATAATGAGGGTAATAATATTAAGTTGGCTAACATTGCAAATAATAGTGTGGCAGAAACCAACGCTCCTAAAGCAACAGTACCCCCAAAACTTGAAATGGTAAATACAGAAAACCCAAAAAATAAGACTATTGAAGTATAAAACATACTCACACCTGTTTCTTTCAGGGCAGCGTAAACCGATTTTTTGATACGCCAATTGTTGGCAGTTAACTCTTGCCGGTACTTCGCGAGAAAGTGTATGGTGTCATCCACAGAAATACCAAAGGCAATACTGAAAACTAATATTGTAGACGGTTTAATGGGTACGCCTACAAAGCCCATTAATCCGGCTGTAATAACCAACGGGAGTAGGTTTGGTATCAACGATATGATGATCATCTTAAATGACCTAAACAAATACGCCATGAATAATGCTATTAATCCAATCGCCAGAGCTAATGACATGACAAGATTATTTACAAGGTATTTTGTTCCTTTTAAGAATATTAAAGCGCTACCTGTCATATAAACCGTGTAACGATCTGAAGGGAATATTCTATCAATATTTTCCTTTAGTTTACCTTCAATAGCCTCCATCCTTATGGTTTTCACATCCTTCATGTAGGTGGTAATACGTGCAATTTGCCCTGTACTGTCCACAAAACTTTTTAATAGATTCCCGTCCGTCGAGGATTTTCGGGCAATATCCATTATAAAAGTATTCTCCTGTGAAGTGGGGAGTTGATAGTATTTTGGTATACCGCTATAAAAAGCTTGTTTTGAATATTTCACTAAATCAACTGCGGAAACTGGTCTAGATAATTCTGGAATCTCATGAATAACATCACTCAATTGATCCATTTTTTTTAGGGTAGATGGTTTTAGAACCCCCTTTTTTCGTTTTGTATCTACAACAATTTCAACAGGCATAATGCCATCAAATTCTTCTTCAAAAAAGCGAATATCTTTAAAAAATTCGGCTTTTTTAGGCATGTCTTCTATTGGACTTCCTGAAATATCAATTTGATAAATACCAATGATACTGATAACCAAAAGACAAATAGATACAATATAAACAGAAATTCTTTTCTCGCGAACAATGTTTTCCATCCAACTAACAAACGTATCTATCCAACGTTTGTTCAAATGCTTTAAATGCTTTGTATTGGGCAAAGACATAAAACTGTATACAATTGGAATAATCAAAAGAGAGAGTATGAAAATACCTATAATATTAATGGAGGCAACAATACCAAATTCTTTTAGGAGTTGACTATCGGTAACAATGAAAGTGGCAAATCCAGAGGCCGTTGTAATGTTTGTCATCAAGGTGGCATTTCCTATTTTAGAAATTACACGTTGTAGCGAAAGGGCTTGATTGCCATGTTTTTTGACTTCTTGTTGGTATTTATTAATTAAGAAAATACAGTTAGGAATTCCGATGACTATAATTAATGGAGGTATTAATGCGGTAAGAACGGTAATTTCATACTGTAGTAAACCCAAGACGCCAAAAGACCACATTACGCCAATAATTACCACGCACATTGATATCAGTGTTGCTCTAAAACTCCTAAAAAAGAAAAAGAAAATTAGGGAGGTTACACCTAAGGCCGCAAGAATAAATTTCCCAATTTCATTTATAATACTCTGGGAATTCATGGTGCGTATATAGGGCATTCCGGAGACGTGTACATCTAAATTAGTATCATCTTCAAAATTTTTCACCAATTGATTTAGATCTTCTAAGATAAAATCTTTTCGAGCAGAGGTATTTACAATGTCTTTATCTAAATAAACTATGGTTCTTATTGTTTTAGTTTCCTTATTGTAAATTAAATCTTGATAGAAGGGGAGGTTATTAAATAAATGTGAGGTTAGCGTGTCTATTTCAGCCTTTGTTGTAGGTGTTTTTTTAATAAAAGGTTGTAATACAAATTGCTGTTTTGTAGTGTCTTTTACGAGTTCTTGAAGGTTGTCTGTTGATAAAACAAAATCTACCTCAGGGAATGCGGCTAATTGTTTGCTAAACTTGTTCCATCTATTAAATTTTGCGGGTGTAAAAAGAGTGGAGTCTTTTACGGCCAAAACCATAACGTTTCCTTCTTCACCAAAGGTTTTTAAAAAGGATTGGTACTGTACATTTACTGGATGATGGTCTGGTAGTAAATTTGCTTGCGAGCTAGAAAATCGCATTTTATCCCACTGTAGTGCCAGAAACACAGTAAGAGCAGTAATTAGAATTAAAATAAATATTCTATTTCTAAGAATAATATTAGCGGTTTTTGCCCAGAAACCTGTAGTTAATTTCGCAACCATGTTATTTTTTAAAAATTGGCACAAAGGTAGAAAATGATTACGGGTAATCACAGTAATCTATTAAGGTAATAGTTACTTTTATTGCGATTTTTAGAAAATTTATGAATTACTATAAAAAAAAGGGCAACTATTTTGTTGCCCTCCTATCAATTTTAAAAAAAATTAAAATTAAACTTTCATAATTTCAGCTTCTTTGACGGCTAAAACTTCTTCTATTTTTCTTGAAAACTTGTTGGTAAGCTCTTGAATATCTCCTTCGGCATTTTTCTTCAAATCTTCAGAGGCATCATCTAAGGCTCTAATATCCTTATTCGCTTCTTGTCTTGCATTACGGATACCTACTTTAGCATCTTCTGCTTCTCCTTTTGCTTGTTTCGCTAAATCTCTTCTACGTTCCTCTGTTAATGGCGGTACGCTAATGATGATAAAATCTCCATTATTCATGGGATTAAATCCAAGATTGGCAATCATAATAGCTTTTTCAATGGGCTGAAGCATATTTTTTTCCCATGGCTGTACTGTAATTGTACGTGCATCTGGAGTGGTAACGTTTGCAACTTGAGCTAGTGGGGTTTGAGACCCATAATAATCTACCATTACGCTAGAGAGCATAATTGGACTGGCTTTTCCTGCTCTAATTTTAGCAAATGCTTTTACTAAATGGTCAATAGAACCATTCATGCTTTCTTTAGTGCTGTCAAGTATAAAAGTAATTTCTTCGTTCATTTTATTTAATTTTTAATAGCTGCTGTATCTAAATATGCCGATTTTTTAATTATCAACAACAGTTCCAATATTTTCTCCTGAAACAAGTTTCAGTAAATTACCTTTTTTATTCATATCAAAAACAACTATCGGTAATTCATTTTCTTGGCTTAATGTAAATGCTGTTGTATCCATTACTTTTAAACCTTTTGTCAATACATCCTTAAAGGTAATAGTATCAAACTTGGTAGCGTTCTTGTCTTTTTCTGGATCAGAGGTGTAAATGCCATCTACTCTTGTTCCTTTCAGAATTACATCTGCTTCAATCTCTATAGCTCTTAATACAGCTGCAGAATCTGTAGTGAAATAAGGGTTTCCTGTACCTCCTCCAAATATTACAACTCTTCCTTTCTCTAAATGACGCATAGCTCTTCTTCTGATAAAAGGTTCTGCTACTTCATTTATTTGAATGGCCGATTGTAATCTAGTTTGAACCCCGCACTCTTCTAAAGCGCTCTGTAAGGCTAAGCCGTTTATTACTGTAGCAAGCATTCCCATATGGTCTCCTTGTACGCGATCCATGCCATTACTTGCGCCAGCTAAACCTCTAAATATATTTCCACCACCAATAACGATAGCGACTTCAATACCTTTGTCAATTACTTCCTTTATTTCTTCAGCATATTCTGCTAATCTTTTTGGATCAATTCCGTATTGTCGTTCACCCATTAAGGCTTCGCCGCTTAATTTTAAAAGAATTCTTTTATACTGCATGGTTCGGATTTTGTTAAACTAGTGCAAAAATAATCAAAATATTTTACGAGAATAGTCCAATAATAATTAATTACCATCCTAATTATTTCCAAAAACATTCTGTACTGTTATTTTATTTTAATAATCTTGTTAAAATAACAAATAATAACCTGAAGGTTATGGTGAAAATGAATATAAATAAAATGAAAAAAGTAGGATTTTTAATAGCGTTGACCTTATTAATACAGGCTTGTGGCTCTTCTAAAAGTTTAGTAGCTGCAGATAATAGTGTTGTAAAGGTGAAGATAGATTTAGTGAATGTGGTTGAGGATAAAGTTTTAGTGGCTATCGATCCCGGAGCATTTACTGCTGATGAAGTTTTATTTTTTATTCCTAAAACCGTTCCAGGAACGTATAGTACTGATGACTATGGGAAATATATTGAAGGTTTTAAAGCTTTTGATTATAAAGGAAACGAATTATCGTTTTCTAAAAGAGACGATAATACTTGGGTGATTGCTAATGGAGTTAGTTTGGATAGAGTTTCTTACTACGTGAATGATACGTATGATACTGAGGCAGAGGTTGATGATGCGGTTTTTTCTCCTTCAGGAACAAACATTCTGAAAGATCAAAACTTTATGCTTAATCTTCATGGTTTTGTTGGGTATTTTAATGATTTAAAGGAGATTCCTTATGAGTTGGCTATTACGCATCCTGCTAATTTATTAGCAACAACATCACTGAAAGAGAACAATGCGCAAAAAGTTGATGGTTTAGATGTTTTTTATGCTAGTCGTTATTTTGAAGTTACAGATAACCCAATTCTTTATGCGAAGTCCGATGTTGCAACATTTGAAGTAAATGGTATTACCGTTAATTTAAGTGTGTATTCTCCTAATGGATTGTATAGTGCCTCGGATCTTAAAGAAAGAATGTTTAAAATGATGTCTGCCCAAAAAACATTCTTAGGAGCTGTGAATAGTACTAAAGAATATAATATCTTATTGTATTTGTCGGAGTTGGAAAATGATGCAAATGGTTTTGGCGCTTTAGAACATCATACGTCTACAGTTGTTGTTTTGCCAGAACAAATGGATCAAGCTAGATTAGAGCAAGCAATGGTAGATGTGGTTTCCCATGAATTTTTCCATATTGTAACTCCTTTGAGTGTGCACTCTGAGGAAATTCAATATTTTGATTTTAACAATCCTAAAATGTCTAAACACCTTTGGATGTATGAAGGAACCACGGAATATTTTGCTAATTTATTTCAAATTCAACAAGGCTTAATTACCGATGATGAGTTTTATGAGCGTATTGTAGATAAGATAAATAATGCTAAGAGCTATGATGATGAAATGTCATTTACGGTGATGAGTGAAAATATCTTAGACGAACCTTACAAGGAGAACTATGGTAATGTTTATGAAAAGGGTACTTTAATTAATATGGCTCTTGATATTACTTTGCGTGATTTAAGTGATGGGGAAAAGAGTGTTCTTTGGTTGTTGAAAGAATTATCTAAAAAGTATGGAGATGCAATTCCGTTTAAAGATGATGCTTTAATTGATGAGATTGTGGCCATGACCTATCCTGAAATTTCGGAGTTTTTCGCTGCTCATGTGGTTGGTGCAACACCAATTGATTATAGTGTTTATTTAGCTAAAGTTGGTTTAGAAAAAGGAAGTGTTGAGGAGCCAAGCGGTTATTTCTTAAAAGGTGATGTTCCTTTTATTGATGTAGATCCAGAAAATAATAATGCGGTGTTTGTTAGAGAAGGTATTACTTTAAATAGCTTTTTTGAAGCGATAGGCTTACAAGGTGGTGATGTTTTCAAATCTATTGACGGTACGGAAATTACTTTAGAAAGTTTAAGACCAATTATAGGACAGAGTTTTGGTTGGCCAGCAGATAAATTGGTTACTATCGTTGTAGATCGTGCTGGTGAAGAAATTACTTTATCGGGTACTGCTGGAATTCCTGTAGTTAAGGTAGAAAAAATTGTATCAAAAGAGAATGTTTCTGATGCTGAATTGAAATTGAGACAATTGTGGATGAAGGGCTAGTAAAGTAGCATCTTATCTTAAATAAAAAAGGAACGCAATTGCGTTCCTTTTTTGTTTGTATATTTTTTTAAATTTCCTTTTACTCGCCTATGGCAATCGTATTGCTAATCATTGGTTTAAGCAAGAGTACCTTTGATAAAAAGGTTGAGTCTTGTCTTGAGTATGACATAAAAAAAAGGGTCACAAATTGCTTTGTGACCCTTTTTTACTATATGTGTTTTGTAATTACCCTAAAGTAACACGCTTAAATGAAGTTACAGCTAAGCCATCTTGTGCAGATGATACATATGTACCAACATTTGTTTTCTCATCTTTAATGAAGTTTTGATCTAAAAGACACTGCTCTTGATCAAGCGTTGTGTTGTCAGAGATAAAACGTTCCATTTTACCTGGAAGTATTTTGTCCCAGATTTTTTCTGGTTTACCTTCTGCTTTTAATTCTGCTTTAGCAGCTTCTTCAGCATTTGCTAAAACTTCAGGAGATAATTGGCTCATAGAAATGAATTGAGGTACGTTTTTAAGCGTTTTACCTAATCTTCCTAATTCTTCGTTGTCTTTTTCTATAACTGCAATTCTAGCTTCTGTTTCAGCAGCAACAAAAGAAGGATCAAAATCTTTATAAGATAACGTAGTTGCACCCATAGATGCAATTTGCATAGCAACATCTTTACCTACTTCTTCGTTTTTAGAAGTTAAACCTACTAAGGCAGCAATTTTGTTAATATGAACATAGCTACCAATGTAAGGAGCTTCTAATTTTTCAAAAGCAGTAATATCTAATTTTTCACCAATGACACCAGTTTGTTCAACTAGCTTCTCAGCTACAGTCATTCCACCAAAATCAGATGCTAAAAATTCCTCTTTAGTATCAAAATTTATAGCTTTGTCTGCAAGTTCATTAGCTAGTGCTATAAAGTTTTCGTTTTTTCCAACGAAATCAGTTTCACAGCCCAAAACTATGGCAACACCAACAGTACTATCAGCATTAAGTTTTGCGATTGCAGCACCTTCTGTATTTTCTCTGTCAGCTCTTTTTGCTGCAACTTTTTGACCTTTCTTACGAAGTACGTCAATAGCTTTGTCGAAGTCTCCTTCGGCTTCAACTAAAGCGTTTTTGCAGTCCATCATTCCAGCTCCAGTAGCTTTTCTTAACTTATTTACTTCCGCGGCGGTAATTTTAGCCATCTTATATGTGATTTTAAAAACTAGGCTAAAACTAAAACTTTAAAAAGATTAGTTCTAGCCGATAGTGTTAATTAAAAATTTTATTTATACTAAGTTAATGTTAAGAGGGTTGATTACTCAATACCACCTTTTACATTATCTTGCCATTCTTTTAGCTCATCCCATTTACCATCGGCAGCCATTTTAGCTTGCTTAGGCCATGAAGCAGGATTTTTAGAAGCGAATTTAGAACCAGCAGCAGTTAAAACTACATTTAATTCTTCTTCAGTTTTTCCAGCTAAGTCACTGAATGTATTGATTCCTGATGCTTGAAAGATTTCAGATATTTTTGGGCCGATACCTTCAACTTTAGTTAAATCATCAACGCTTTCTGTTTTATCTTCAACTTTAGCCTCAGTTTTCTCTTCAACTTTTTCTTCGGTCTTTGTTTCAACAGCTTTCTTTGCTTTTGGAGCAGGTTTAGCAGAATCATCACCTTCTTTTCCTGATTGTTTTTCTGACTTACGTTCAGATAAACCTTCAGCAATTGCTTCAGTAACGTGAGTTAAAATTGCTTCAATAGATTTAGAAGCATCATCATTAGAAGGGATAATGTAATCCAATAATCTTGGGTCAGAATTTGTATCTGCCATAGCGAAAATTGGAATGTTTAATTTGATAGCCTCTTTTACAGCAATGTGCTCACGCATTGTATCTACAATAAATAATGCACCTGGTAAACGAGTCATTTCAGAGATAGAACCTAAATTCTTTTCTAATTTTGCACGTAAACGATCAACTTGTAAACGTTCTTTCTTAGATAAAGTTAAGAAAGTACCATCTTTTTTCATTCTATCAATAGAAGCCATTTTTTTAACAGCTTTACGAATAGTAACAAAGTTAGTTAACATACCACCTGGCCATCTTTCAGTGATGTAAGGCATATTTACATTAGAAACTTTTTCAGAAACGATGTCTTTTGCTTGTTTTTTGGTAGCTACGAAAAGTATTTTTCTACCTGATGCTGCTATTTTTTTAAGAGCTTCATTAGCTTCTTCTAATTTTGCAGCAGTTTTGTAAAGATTAATTACGTGGATGCCATTACGCTCCATGTAAATGTATGGAGCCATGTTTGGGTTCCATTTTCTTGTCAGGTGACCAAAGTGTACACCTGCTTCTAGTAAGTCTTTTACTACGATTTTTTTTGCCATTTTTTTGTACTTAGTTTACGTTCTGTTGAATTAGCAATAATGAAGTGGCACGCTATTTTGTGGCCTCCAATATTTAGATGCTAAACTAGTTTCCAAAAGCTGTTATACTCTTGGACAACAACAACTTGATTTTAAAATTTAACCCTGAAAAAATATTTTTCAGGGTTTTCAATGAACTTTTGTATAAACTGAATAAACAGTTTAAGATATTTCTCTTTACGATTAACGTTTCGAGAATTGGAATTTTTTACGAGCTTTCTTCTGACCGAATTTCTTACGTTCAACCATTCTAGGATCTCTAGTCAATAAACCTTCTGGTTTAAGAATCAATCTGTTTTCAGGATCAATTTCGCACATTGCTCTTGATAATGCTAAACGAATTGCTTCAGCTTGACCAGTGATACCACCTCCAAATACATTTACAGTTACATCGTAAACATCTTCTACATTTGTTAATGAGAAAGCTTGTTTTACTTTGTATTGTAAAGTAGCTGTTGGGAAATATACTTCTAAATCTTTTTTGTTAACAGTAATTTTACCGCTACCCTCTGAAAGATAAATACGTGCAACTGCAGTCTTTCTTCTTCCTATTTTGTGAATTACGTCCATTATGTAAGGTCGTTTAAATTAATTACGGTTGGTTTCTGAGCTTCTTGACCGTGTTGAGCACCTTCGTAAACCTTAAGGTTACGGAAGATTGCAGCACCTAATTTATTTTTAGGCAACATTCCTTTTACAGAACGCTCTACAATGCTCACTGGGTTTTTAGCCATTGCCTCTTTTGCTGTCTGAAATCTTTGACCACCTGGGTAACCAGTATGGCGTACGTAGGTTTTACTCTCCCACTTGTTACCTGTCAAATTAATCTTTTCAGCATTTATAACAACAACGTTGTCTCCACAATCTACGTGTGGTGTAAAGCTTGGCTTGTATTTTCCTCTTAGTAATTTTGCAACTTTTGAAGCAAAACGACCTAATGTTTCTCCTTCTGCATCAACTAACACCCATTGCTTATCAACAGTTGCTTTGTTCGCGGAAATTGTTTTGTAACTTAATGTGTCCACAGTAATTTTTTATTTATTAAACACTTAAATCCCGTTTAATGGGGTGCAAATGTACAATTATTAACTTGAATAACAAATGGTTGTTTCTAAATATTTTATTTATTTTTTCAACCGCCTTGTTTTTCACTCTTATTTTTGTAATGTTTTCTGTTTAAATTAGATAGATATTCTCTTCTATTATTAATGTGCTTCTAACCAGTTTTCTCCCACTCCTACTTCTACATCTAAAGGGACTTCTAGTTTGTAAGCGTTTTCCATTTCTGATTTAATAAGTGTTTTCATTTCTTCAAGTTCTGGTTTATAAACGTCAAAAACTAATTCATCGTGTACTTGAAGTAACATTTTAGTTTTGTATTTGCCTTCTTCTAACTTATTATGGATGTTAATCATGGCAATTTTAATGATATCTGCTGCACTACCTTGTATAGGTGCATTAACAGCATTACGTTCTGCAGCCCCTCTTACGATAGCATTACTTCCATTAATGTCTTTTAAGTATCTACGTCTGCCTAATACGGTTTGTACATACCCATTATCTCTTGCAAAATCTACTAGTCCTCCCATATAACTTTTAAGTTTTGGGTAGGTTTTGTAATAGGTGTCTATTAGTTCTTTGGCTTCTGCTCGAGATAAATCGGTTTGATTGCTCAATCCAAATGCCGAAACACCATAAATAATTCCAAAATTCACCGTTTTTGCATTGCTACGTTGTTCTCTAGTAACTTCTTCTAAAGGTACATTAAATACTTTGGATGCGGTTGATGCGTGAATATCTTCTCCGTTTTTAAAAGCTTCAATCATCGTGGTTTCCTCGCTCAATGCGGCAATAATTCTGAGTTCTATCTGAGAATAATCCGCTGCGACCAAAATATATTCTTCATTTCTAGGAACAAAAGCTTTACGTACCTGTCTTCCTCTTTCTGTTCTAATAGGGATGTTTTGAAGGTTAGGGTTATTACTGCTTAAGCGACCTGTTGCGGCTACAGTTTGCATATAATCCGTATGAACTCTACCTGTGCTTTCATCTACTTGTGAGGGTAGCGCATCTACATAGGTGCTTTTTAGTTTTGCTAAACCTCTATAAGATAATACATTTTCAATTATTTTGTGGTCTTTGGCTAAATAAGACAGTACATCTTCTGCTGTAGAATATTGACCTGTTTTTGTCTTTTTAGGCTTTTTAACCAGGTTTAATTTGTCAAAAAGGATGTCTCCTAGCTGTTTAGGAGATGCAATATTAAATTCTTCGCCAGCTTCTTTGTAAATCTCTTTTTCTAAACTTTGGATGTCATTATTTAGGTCTTCAGCAAGAGAATTTAGAAATTTGGTATCTAGATTAATACCTTCTAGTTCCATATCAGCTAGGACGTGTAAAAGCGGAATCTCAATATCATTGAATAATCCTTGTGTTTTTGCTTCCTCTAATTCAGGTTTAAATTTTTGAGCCAATTGGTAGGTAATATCAGCGTCTTCTGCAGCATATTCCGTTTGGTCCTTTAAGGGAACATCGCGCATATTTAATTGATTCTTTCCTTTTTTTCCAATCAATTCTGTAATTGATACCGGGGTATAATTTAAATAGGTCTCTGCTAATACATCCATATTATGGCGCATATCAGGGTTAATTAAGTAATGTGCTAACATGGTGTCAAAACATTTCCCTTTAACTTTAACCTTGTATTTATCTAGTACTTTGATGTCATATTTTAAATTCTGACCTATTTTTTCAATAGCCTCATCTTCAAAAAATGGACGTAATTGTTCAATAATTTCCTGTGCTTCGTCTCTATCGGCAGGAAAAGGAATATAAAACCCTTTGGAGGCTTCCCAGGAAAAAGCAATACCCACAAGTTCAGCGGTAAGCGAATTTAATCCAGTGGTTTCGGTGTCAAAGCAAACAGAAGTTTGTTTTAATACATTTTGAAGAAAAAGTTTCATTGCCATTCCAGGAGCAACACTCTGGTAGCTGTGTGGAATGTCTTTTATTGTTTTTCGGCTAGAATAATCAGCTACAGTTTCGGACGCGGTACTTGGGTCACCTCCAAATAATGAGAACTGACCAACACCTGCTTCTTTTGCTGGAGTTTTGGTTTTGGGGTCGGCGTTTGACTCAGTAGCTGGGGTTTCTTCTGCGGTGGTAAATAACTTTAAAAATTGATCTTTTAACCTTCTAAATTCTAATTCTTCAAATAATACCTGCACTTTTTCTGCATCAGGCATACTTAGTTCGTAGTCGTTTGCATTAAAAGTTACATCGCAATCAATGCATATCGTAGCTAATTTTTTAGATAAAAGACCTAGTGCTGCATTTTCGCTTACTTTTTCTTTCATTTTCCCTTTTAGCTGATCGGTATTTGCTAAAAGATTTTCCATGGAACCAAATTGTTCGATAAATTTCTTTGCTGTTTTATCACCGACGCCTGGTAGACCAGGAATATTGTCACTGGCATCACCCATCATCCCTAAGTAATCTATAACTTGCTCAGGGCGTTCTACGCCAAAGCGTTTTTGTATTTCCGGAATGCCCCAAATTTCTATGCCATTTCCCATTCTAGCTGGGCGATACATAAAAATGTTCTCAGATACCAATTGACCAAAATCCTTATCGGGCGTTACCATAAATACCTTATAATCTTCTTTTTCTGCTTGTTTTGCTAGGGTCCCAATAATATCATCTGCTTCCCAACCTTCTAAAACAACCACAGGGATGTGCATCGCTTTTAAAATATCTTGTATATAAGGTATGGCAATACGAATAGCGTCAGGTGTAACATCGCGATTGGCTTTGTATTCAGGGAATAACTCGGTGCGTTCTGCGCTTCCGCCTTTATCAAAGCATACTGCTAAATGATCGGGTTTTTCACGTCTGATAACATCAAGCAATGAATTCATAAACCCCATAATAGCAGAGGTATCCATGCCTTTGGAATTTATTCTTGGGTTTTTTATTAAAGCGTAATAACCACGAAATATTAATGCATATGCATCGAGTAGAAAGAGTCTTTTTTGTTCTGCCATTTTATTTTTGAATTCAAGAATTTCAAAACTACGAAGATTATCTAATTCTATCTTTGTAATTATGCTTTAATATATGAATCTGGAATGTTGTTAAGATGGCCTTTATTTGAGTAGGTACGATAGGTGAATCCTGGTTGTATGCAATAAGCTCCAGTTTCTCCTTTTTTATTTATGGCGATAAACCCAATTTGAAAATTTAAATTGCCTTTGTTTTTGGCAATGATTCTATTTACACCTTCTTCACAGGCTTCTTGGGGAGATTTGCCTTGCCGCATTAATTCAACAATTAAAAAACTACCTACAGTTTTCACTACTTCTTCGCCAACGCCAGTTGCAGTTGCTCCACCTATTTCATTGTCTATAAATAATCCTGCGCCAATGATGGGGGAATCGCCCACGCGACCAGAAATTTTGTATGCCATGCCGCTAGTTGTGCAGGCTCCTGAAATATTTCCGATGCTATCAATGGCAAGCATGCCAATAGTATCGTGGTTTTCTATATTTACGATGGGTTTATACTGTGAGGTTTTTTTCCATTCCATCCATTCTTGTTTCGATTTCTCAGTAAGTAAATTTTCCTTTTTAAACCCCTTTTCATAAGCAAATTGCTCGGCACCTTTTCCGGCTAGCATGACATGTGGTGTTTCTTCCATCACTTTTCGTGCGATGGAAACAGGGTGTACAATATTTTGAATGCAGAGTACTGCTCCGCAATTTCCTTGGTGATCCATAATGCAGGCATCTAGCGTAACCTTGCCATCACGATCTGGTCTTCCTCCTTTGCCTACAGATTGGTTGTTTTCGTCTGCTTCCTCTATCATTACTCCTTGTTCAACGGCATCTAAAGAATTGCCTCCATTTTTAAGAACCTCCCATGCCTTGGCGGTTGCTTTTTCTACGTTCCATGTGGCTATAACAATGGGTTTAATTCCTTTTGAAGTGGTTATGGCTTCTTCATTGGAGTAAGAGGCTGCTAAGGGTGTAGAAATAATTGCTGTAGCAGTAATTGTAGCATTTTTGATAAATTTTCTTCTTTGCATGATACTGGTATGTTGATTACTTTAGAGTTTTAAATATAAGTATATGCTAATAGAAATTTGTGCTAATTCTGTAGAATCAGCTGTAAATGCGGAAAAATCAGGGGCAGATAGGATTGAGTTTTGTTCGGAGCTTGGGGTAGGAGGGTTGACGCCATCTTATGGAATGCTAAAGACAGTGCTAGAGCATATCTCCATTCCTATCCACGTGCTTGTTAGGCCTCGAAGCGGTGATTTTTGTTTTTCTAATTCAGATTTTCAAGTGATGTTACGAGATATTGAGCTTTGTAAGACTCTGGGTTTTGATGGGGTTGTTTCAGGTATTTTGCACCCAGATTTTACTTTAGATTTAAAGCGCTTAAAATTGCTTGTGAAGGCTACTTCAGGTTTAAGCTTTACTTTTCATCGCGCATTTGATTGGGTGGCCGATCCTTTATTGGCTTTCAGGCAATTGGAAGATTTGGGGGTACAGCATATACTTAGTTCTGGTCAGCAAAAATCAGCATTACAAGGTATCGAGTTGCTTGCTACTTTAAAATCGATGTCGCGTAATTGTGAGATAATGCCGGGGGGTGGGATAAATCTAGAGAACGTATTGACTTTTAAGTCCGCGGGTTTTGATAGTGTTCATTTGTCAGCAGCAATAATGCAAGATGTTGATTTAGTTAAAGAAAATGTACCCATGAGTTATCTTCCGTATTTAGATGAGCGTAAACATGTTACTTCTAGTGCGGCTATAATTTCAGAAATAGTGAACAAGGTTAAATAATGTTTAAATGGGTTACTGCATCATAGAAATAAAAATACCTTTGTAAAAAATACATTATGTTACGTTGGATTGTTTTTGTTGTCATTTACATCGTTTTAGGTTTTTATTCTTTACAATCCATAAAGACTGCATCAAGACACCCTTGGCTCTATTATACTTTTATCGCCCTTATGTTGCTTATTGTTGGTAATTTTATTTATCAATTTACCTTTGGGGCGTCAGATGGTAGGGTATTAAGTAGACCCAAAAGTTATGCTTTTGGTTTTTTGCTGGCTTTGATGTCATTTCAATTAATTACCGTGCTTTTTCTTTTTTCTGAAGATATATTTCGATTTTTATCAGGATCATACCAAAAATTATTTGGTGTTGATCGTGAGTTTTCTTTTCCAGAACGCAGACGTTTTTTAAGTTTAATAGCTTTAGGTATCGCTGCGCTCCCTTTTGGGTCATTATTGTATGGAATGTATAGGGGGAAGTATAATTTTAAAGTTCTGAAGTATACTTTAGAGTTTGATGACCTTCCAAGCGGTTTTGATGGGTATACGATAACGCAAATTTCTGATGTGCACAGTGGTAGTTTTGATAATGAAGAGAAGATTTCTTATGCAATTGATCTTGTGAATAAGCAGAAAAGTGACGTCTTATTTTTTACAGGGGATTTGGTTAATAATAAAGCGGAGGAAATGGGGCCTTGGAAGGTGTTGTTTTCCAGATTAGAGGCAGCAGATGGTAAGTTTTCTATTTTGGGTAATCATGATTATGGCGATTATGTAGATTGGGATACGGAAGAAGAGAAAGAGGAGAACTTAGAAGATTTAAAAAAACTTCAAAAAGAAATCGGGTTTGATCTTCTTTTAAATGAAAGCAGGTATTTGCAACGAAATGGGGATAAAATAGCTTTAGTTGGTGTCGAGAATTGGGGTAGAGGAGGATTTAAAAAAGCGGGTGATCTTAAAAAGGCATCAGAAAAAATTAATGAAAACGATTTTAAAATATTGTTGAGTCATGATCCTAGTCATTGGGAGGATGTTGTGATTCACGATGATTATCATTACCATTTGACCTTAAGTGGGCATACGCATGGAATGCAATTTGGGATAGAGATTCCTGGGTGGATAAAATGGAGTCCAGTAAAATGGCGCTATAAATATTGGGCAGGAATTTATAAAGAGCTAGGTCAGTTTATAAATGTTAACCGTGGGTTTGGAGTTTTAGGGTATCCGGGTAGGGTAGGTATATGGCCCGAAATTACGGTGATTACACTTAAAAAGAAATCTTAGGTTTAAATATAATACTCCTAAGGAAAACACAAAAAATGATAAGAAATCCATTTTTTAACATTTTTTCTTACATTTGATTTACGAATCCTAATATTTAAGCATGTCTAAATTTGGTGAATTAATAGATTCTAACACTCCTGTGTTGTTAGATTTTTATGCGGAGTGGAATGAACAATCTACTTCAATGCATCCTGTGCTGCGAGATGTAGCGGCAGCTTTAGGTGATAAAGGAAAGGTTATTAAAATTGATGTAGATAAGAATAAAGAACTTTCTCAGGCTTTAAGGGTAAAAGGTTTGCCTACATTGATGATTTATAAAAATGCCGAAATGGTCTGGCGCCAAAGTGGCGAACAGGATGCAAATACATTGATTGGTATTTTAAACGAATACATTTAAAAGTAAAAATAACGCATAAAAAAACCGAGATGTAAATCTCGGTTTTTTTTATGTCTATTCCTTAGTACTCGGTATATCTTCAGCTTCGGGCCTATAGGTAGTATCTATTTGGCTACTATCTATTAGATCAGGATTGTTTGTAGATGGCGCTTCTTCCCTAAGAATTGGATCTTCACTACCATTTACAAATCGGCTGAATTTATCAACATATTCATTGAATACAATGGTTTCTTTTTCTGCCAGTTCGCGGTCCCCGTTTCGTATTAAAATATCTACATTACGGTTATAGGCCTCCATGTTGGTGAGAATATCGTTTAACTTTTCGTATTGCTCATTTAATGGTAGTGCAGCATAATAATTTAAGTGTTCTTGATATTTTGTTTTCAGTTGCGTATACAATTTTCTTGCTTTTTGAGTTTCACCTACTTTGTAATATCCGTCTACAAAAGGTTCTACAAAAGCATAGTATTCATAAGAATCAACAGGCATGTTTTTTACAGCGATGTCAATCATTTCTTTAGCTCTTTCTATTTTATCTTCGTTTAATAAAGTTTCCACCAAACGTGCAATATTTCCTCGGAATGATAATCCTTGAATACGGGTTTGTGTATCATGGTAGATATCGGGACTGCCAGAATTACCCCATTCCCATTTTTTAACAATATCATACATAAGGTCGCTATCTATTCTGCCCATTTCATACGATCTTTTGTCGTAATCCGTTTTTATAGGAACAAGCTTGTAGGCCAAACCATCTAACTGTAAATAGTCTTTCATCCAAATATATTCGCCATCATCAAAACTACCACCGGAGAAATAAATTGGTCTTTTCCAATCATTATTTGCAATGATGTCTAGCATTAATAAGCGATTCTTAGGCAGTGCGCTCTGAGGAAGTTCTATGTCAATATAATCAACAATCAAAGCAGAATCTTTTTCTTTTACTAGGCCGCTTTCTAAAACGTTCTTTTTGTTTACTGGAATTCTAATGTGGTTAGTAGGGTAGAATACAAGATCAAGTGTGTTTTCCGGGTAAATACTTATATCCTGTTCAGGATTTGCTTCTATGACGCTTCTAAGTTTTGTTCTAGGTTCGTCACTAGCAATCCACTCCATAAAGGCTTTGATGTCCCATCTAGATTCCGAGATCTTCTTATTGTATAACTGATCTACATTTTGGTAGTAAACAGCATCTCTTGAACCAACACGGTATTGTTTGTGGGTTAATTGTGATGGTATAGCTTCGCTCTCGTAAGCTTTGCGTTTCATTTGATCAATATACCAATCTGTAGCAAATAAACTTGTGTTTATTACGCGTACATCGGTACGGTAGCCTTCAATTTCTTGTGCATACCAAAGCGGGAACGTGTCATTGTCTCCAATGGAAAATAGGATGGCTCCAACATCTTCTTGTGTAGATTGTAAATATGCTTTTGCCGTTGTTTTAGCAGTAAACCTGTTTGATCTATCATGGTCATCCCAGTTTTGGTAGGCCATTAAGAAGGGTGCTGCTAATAAGCAAATCACAGTTACTGCCGGTGCTAAGATTTTTGGAGTAATCAGTTTTTTAAAGGCGTCAAATATTCCGTATACGCCAATCCCTATCCAGAGTGCAAATATGTAGAAAGAACCCACGAGGGAATAATCTCTTTCACGGGGTTGGAAAATATATGGATTGGTGTAAAACTGTATGGCTAATCCTGTAAAGAGGAAGAAAACAAGCAGTACCCAAAATTGTTTTGGATTTTTCCCTATTTGAAATAATATCCCAATAATACCTAAGATGAGGGGTAGGAAAAAATAGACATTTCTTCCTTTGTTGTTTAACACATCGCTAGGTAAGTTGTCTTGAGTTCCAATAGATGGGCGTAAAGAGTCTAAAAAGTTTATTCCGCTAATCCAATTTCCATTATCGTCATATCTACCTTGTTTATCATTTTGTTTTCCGGTAAAATTCCACATAAAATAACGCCAGTACATATAGCCAAATTGGAACTCAACCATGTATTCTATGTTTTTCCAAATAGAAGGGGGTTGTACGTCTATGTATTCGCTAAATCTATTTAAAAACTGAGCGTATTGTGTTTCGTCTATTTCACCTTTAGAATAGCCTTCGCGCAATTGTTTTACGGCTTGAGCTAGTTCTGGGCTGTTTGTTTTTGTGGTAAATTCTAAAGGGCCAAAATAGCGCATGTAATTATCAACATGCTGTTCGCTCCACATTCTTGGTAGTAATCCGACGTGTTTTTTATTAGGTCCTTGAGTAGCATTTTTATATTTATTTACAATAATATATTTGCCTATTTTTTCGTCTTTTTCGTATTTTGGTTTGTCATCTTTGTCTTCGCCAGCGCCAGCAAAGGCATTGGAGTAATAGGCTCCGTAAAAAGGACTATCCACTCCAGGATATTGCTCTCTGTTGTAATAGGCTAAAAGTGAACGTGCATCAGAAGGATCATTTTCGTTAATAACTACTTTAGCATTTGCACGTATTGGGAGCATAATCCATGAGGAAAATCCTAAAAATAAAAACATCAAACATAAAACAATAGTGTTTGCTGTTTTGAAATTGTTTTTGCGTGTATAGTTTAATGCAAAATAGAAAACGGAAATAAAAACGATTCCCATGATGATCGAACCAGAATTAAAAGGGAGTCCGATGGTATTAATAAAAAATACTTCGCTCCACCCGAAAGCAACTAAAATATAGGTAAGAGAGAATTTATAAACAAGCATTAGTATGGCAATGACAATAATATTTGCTAATAAAAAGTTTTTTATAGTGGTTGTTTTGTACGTTTTAAAATAATAAAGTAAGCCTATTGATGGGATAGCTAAAAATCCCATAAACTGTATTCCAAAAGTTAACCCTACAACATATGCGATTACAACCAGCCATTTATCACCTCTTGGGTGGTCTAAATTATCTACCCACTTCAATCCTAACCATAACAATAGGGCCATGATAAAACTAGCCATGGCATAAACTTCAGTTTCTACTGCGTTAAACCAAAAACTATCCGAAAAAGTAAATGCTAAAGAACCTACAAGTCCACTTCCTAAAATTGCAATTGCTTTACTATTTGTGATTATTTCATCTTTAGAAATAATTTTTCTTGTGAGGTTGGTGATGGTCCAAAACATGAAAAGGATGGTAAATGCACTAGAAACTCCAGAGACATAATTTACCATCAATGCTATTTTTTCAACATCATTAAAGGCAAATATTGAGAAAAACGCTCCTATCATTTGTAGTAGCGGTGCTCCCGGAGGGTGGCCAACTTGTAGTTTTGCTGATGTGGTGATGTATTCTCCTGCATCCCAGAAGCTCCCTGTAGGTTCTACAGTGATCCAGTAGGTTATTAATGCAATAGAAAAAACAGCCCATCCTAAAATGGAGTCCCATTTCTCAAAATTTTTAGAAAACATGTATATATTATTTTACCAATTATGGCGAATTTAGTAATTAATATAGATATGTAATTCATTTTTTTATAAAGGTTTAACACCTTCAGGAAAATTATTTTTAAATATTTTTTAAAAAATGTTTGCGAATGTAAAACTTTGTTGTAATTTTGCACCGCTTTTAAAGGTAATGGTCCATGGTGTAATTGGCAACACTCCGGTTTTTGGTACCGACATTCAAGGTTCGAGTCCTTGTGGACCAACAGAAATTTAACAAATTCCCTGCTTTTTAAAAGAGCAGGGAATTTTTGTTTAAAAAAGGTCTAATTGTTAAATCTTATATCGTAAGTATATGTGCTTAATGTTTAAAAAAGTTATATATTTGCAACGCTGTAAGAATCAATAGTATATACGAGGGGACAATTTGTCCCCTCTTTTATTGCTTAAGTTTATGTTTAAAGAGAAAGTTTTAGGATTGTTAGAAGGTGCTTTAGAGGAAAATAAATCAATTTTTTTGATAGATTTTACGATTGGACCTGCAAACAAAATAAATATTACTCTAGATGGTGATACCGGAGTTAATTTAACGGATTGTATTGCGATAAGTAGAGTGATAGAGCAGAATTTAGATAGAGAAGAAGAAGATTTTTCTTTGGAAGTTGCATCTGTAGGAGCAACTACACCGATGATTATGCCTAGGCAATATAAAAAGAATATCGGTAGAGAGTTGGAAGTAAAAACTTTAGATGGTAAATTTGAAGGAATTTTAACGGCAGCAGACGATCAAGGAATTACTTTAGAATGGAAAGCTAGAGAGCCAAAACCGATAGGGAAAGGTAAAGTTACAGTTCAGAAAAAACAAGAATTTCTTTTTTCTGATATTCAAGAAGCAAAAGTTATTATAAAATTTTAATTGTAGGTCAACATGGAAAATATAGCGCTGATCGAATCTTTTTCAGAATTTAAAGACGATAAATTCATTGATAGAGTAACGCTAATGGCGATTTTGGAGGATGTTTTTAGAAACGCTCTGAAAAAGAAGTTTGGTTCTGATGATAACTTTGATATCATTATCAATCCTGATAAAGGGGATTTGGAGATTTGGAGAAATCGAATCGTTGTTGAAGATGGTGAAGTGGAAGAGCCTAATGAAGAGATATCTTTAACAGAAGCTCGTAAGATTGAACCAGATTTTGAAGTTGGTGAAGATGTTTCAGAAGAAGTTAAATTAATTCAATTAGGGAGAAGAGCTATTTTGGCGCTTCGTCAGAATTTAATTTCTAAAATACACGAACACGATAATACAACGATATATAAGCATTTCAAGGAATTAGAAGGAGATCTATATACGGCTGAAGTGCATCATATTAGACACAAGGTTGTTATTTTGTTAGATGATGAAGGAAATGAGATTATTCTTCCAAAGGATAAACAAATACCTTCAGATTTCTTTAGAAAAGGCGATAATGTTCGTGGTATCATAGAGAGTGTTGAGTTAAAAGGGAATAAACCTGTAATTGTAATGTCAAGAACAGCACCTGCTTTCTTGGAAGCATTATTCTTTCAGGAAATTCCAGAAGTTTTTGATGGTTTAATTACGGTTAAAAAAGTAGTGCGTATCCCGGGTGAAAAAGCAAAAGTTGCTGTAGATTCTTATGACGATCGTATTGATCCAGTAGGTGCTTGTGTGGGTATGAAAGGTTCTCGTATACATGGTATCGTTAGAGAATTAGGAAATGAAAATATTGATGTTATCAACTGGACTAGCAATCCACAACTTTTAGTTACAAGAGCGTTAAGTCCTGCTCGTGTTTCTTCTGTAAAGTTAGATGACGAGAAAATGACAGCTCAAGTTTATTTAAGACCTGAAGAGGTTTCTAAGGCAATTGGGCGTGGAGGTCATAATATTAGATTAGCGGGTCAATTGACTGGTTATGAGATTGATGTATTCCGTGAAGGAGTTGAGGAAGATGTTGAGTTAACAGAATTCTCTGACGAAATTGAGGGATGGATTATAGAAGAATTTAAGAAGATAGGAATGGACACTGCTCGTAGCGTTTTAGAGCAAGATGTTGATGACTTGGTGAAGCGTACCGATTTAGAAGAAGAGACAATTGTAGAAGTTGTGCGTATCTTAAAAGAGGAATTAGCAGATTAAGCTATATATTAGCAAGAAATTTATAAGTATAGTAACAAGTATTTATGGCAGATAATGCAACAATAAGACTTAATAAAGTCCTAAGGGAACTAAACATTTCACTCGACAGGGCGGTAGATTTTTTGGGTTCCAAAGGTCACGATGTGGACGCAAGGCCTACCACTAAAATTTCTAATGAGGTGTATCAAGTTCTTTTGGATGAGTTCCAGACGGACATGAGCAAAAAAGTTGCATCTAAGGAAGTTGGGGAAGAAAAGCGGAAAGAAAAAGAAGCAATTCGTCATCAGCTTGAACAAGAGCAAGAGGAAAGAAGAGTTGAAAGAGAGAAAAGAGCCGCTTCTGAACAGGTAATCAGGGGTAAGGCTGAATTGTCTGGTCCTAAAACTGTTGGGAAAATAGATTTAGAAAACAAAAAGAAGGAAGAAGAAAAACCGAAAGAGGTTGAGAAGCCTGTTGAAAAACCGGTAGAGAAAGCTCCTGAAGTTGAGGTTAAGAAAGAACCGGAAGTGGTTAAAGCTTCTGCGTCTGATAGGCCTAAGTTTAAAGTGGTAGATAAAATTGATCTAGCGCCGAAACATAAACCTAAGCAGCAAGTGAAACCACCTGTTAAGGTTGTTCCTCCGGCTCCAAAGCCAACACCTACTCCAGTTGCTAAAACTGAAGTTAAGAAAGAGGAAGTTAAACCTAAAGAGGTTGTAGCTGCTCCTAAAGAGAAAGAGGTAGAAAAGCCTGCGGAATCTGAGACACTTACTACACAATACAAAAAACTTACTGGTCCTAAGATAACAGGTGCTAAAATTGATCTTTCTAAGTTTGAAAAACCTAAGAAGAAAAAAGAAGCTCCAAAAGGAAACGATGCTGCTGATAAAAAGAAGCGTCGTAGAAGAATTGTAAGTAATAATACTACTGGTTCAGGAACTGGATCAGGTAATACAGGAAGTCGCCCTAGTAGACCTCCAGGTAGTGGTCCAGGGAATAGAAGAGGTCCTGTACAGCGTTTTGCACCTGTAGTTAAAGTTGAGCCTACTGAAGAGGATGTTCAAAAGCAAGTTAGAGAAACCTTAGAAAAACTTCAAGGGAAATCTAAAAAAGGAAAAGGAGCAAAATATAGAAGAGATAAAAGAGATCAACACCGTCAGCAGACAGAGAAAGATCTTGAGAAGAAAGAAGCAGAAAGTAAAATCTTAAAGGTTACTGAGTTTGTTACGGCGAATGAAGTTGCAACGATGATGGATGTTTCTACTACTCAAATTATTTCTGCATGTATGTCATTGGGGATAATGGTTACCATGAATCAGCGTTTAGATGCTGAGACTTTGTCTATTGTTGCTGATGAGTTTGGATATGAAGTTGAGTTTGTTTCAGCTGAAATTGAAGAAGCTATAGAAGAGAAAATAGATGCTCCTGAAGATTTACAGGAAAGAGCACCTATAGTTACGGTAATGGGTCACGTAGATCATGGTAAAACATCTTTACTGGATTATATCCGTAAGGAAAATGTTATTGCAGGTGAAAGTGGTGGTATTACTCAGCATATAGGGGCTTATGGAGTAACTTTAGAAAGTGGTCAAAAGATGGCTTTCTTAGATACACCAGGTCACGAAGCCTTTACGGCGATGCGTGCGCGTGGTGCTCAGGTTACAGATATTGCTATTATTGTTGTGGCGGCAGATGATGATATTATGCCTCAGACAAAAGAAGCAATTAGCCATGCTCAAGCAGCGGGAGTTCCAATTGTATTTGCGATAAATAAAGTGGATAAGCCTACGGCTAATGTTGAGAAAATAAAAGACGGTCTTGCTCAAATGAATCTCTTGGTAGAGGATTGGGGTGGTAAAATTCAGTCTCATGATATCTCGGCTAAAACGGGTCAAGGTGTTAAAGAATTATTAGAAAAAGTATTGTTGGAGGCTGAATTGTTAGAGCTTAAAGCAAATCCGAATAAATTAGCTACTGGAACAGTGGTTGAAGCATTCTTGGATAAAGGTAGAGGATATGTTTCTACTGTCTTGGTTCAGGCTGGATCTTTAAAAATCGGTGATTATGTTCTTGCGGGTACATGTAGTGGTAAGATTAAAGCCATGCATGATGAACGTGGGAATAGTATTAAAATCGCTGCTCCATCAACACCAATCTCCATATTAGGTTTAGATGGTGCGCCTCAAGCGGGTGATAAGTTTAATGTATTAGAAGATGAGCGTGAAGCGAAGCAAATTGCTGCCAAGCGTGGTCAATTATTACGTGAGCAATCTGTTAGAACGCAACGTCATATTACATTGGATGAAATTGGTAGACGTATTGCTTTAGGAGACTTTAAGGAATTGAATATAATTCTTAAAGGTGATGTTGATGGTTCTGTAGAGGCATTAACAGATTCGTTCCAGAAATTATCTACGGCAGAAATTCAAGTAAATATTATACATAAAGCTGTAGGTCCTATTACAGAGTCTGATGTGTTATTGGCTTCGGCTTCTGATGCGGTTATTATCGGATTTAATGTTAGGCCGATGGGTAATGCAAGAACAATAGCTGACAATGAAGAAATAGATATCAGAATGTACTCTATTATTTACGATGCTATTAATGACTTGAAAGATGCAATGGAAGGTATGCTTTCTCCAGTAATGAAGGAAGAGATTACCGGTACTGCAGAAATTAGAGAAACATTCAAAATTTCTAAAGTAGGTACTATTGCAGGTTGTATGGTAACTAGTGGTAAGATTCTTAGAAGTTCAGGAATACGTTTAATTCGTGATGGTGTAGTTGTCTTCACAGGTGAGTTGACTTCTCTGAAACGATTTAAGGATGATGTTAAGGAAGTTGCTAAAGGGTATGATTGTGGTATTCAAATTAAGAACTACAATGATATTAGAGAGTTGGATATTGTAGAAGGTTTCCAAGAAGTAGCAGTGAAGAAAAAGTTGAAATAATAGTACATAAACATTAAACAAAAAAAAGACCCAATTGGGTCTTTTTTTTGTTTGATATACTTTGGAGTGTTTTGCTTATTTTGGAGTAATGATAATTGCAGCAGGATATTTTTTTCTTACTTCAAGATATTTTCGTTCTGCTTCTAAAGCAGTTTTAATATTTTTTATGCGAACTCTATAATCGGTATCTACGTGATCAATTTTTGTTTTCCAACTAGGAAAATCAGAATCTAAGTTAGACTTCTTGCTGTTGGCTCCCGATAATGAACCATTGTAGATTTGAATTTGGAAATCATCAGAATCTTCTTCGGTGGTCTTATAGATGTCTAATAGTTTTTCAATGTTTCCATCTTGCTGTATGGTAATGCTTCCGTCTTGTGCTTGTGTGTAGGATGCGCATAAGAGGAATAGTGCGCTGTAATATATGTTTTTCATTCTTGTTTGTTTGAATATTTATTGTTGTCTTGCAAAAGTAATTTTTTAATTACGAAGCTGTGCATTGTGTTTTTATTTAGAATAAGTATAAATTGTAAATTATAAATAACTTAACATTTCGCAAATAAAGTCTATGTCGTATTTTTGCAATCGGTTTTGAGGTGTATATTTGTTACAGTAAATGGTTGTTGTAATAATCATGCCAAAATCTTGAAAGAAATAATTTTAATATGAAAAAGGTTACGTACCGCAATCAATTTTCTAAAGTTTTAGGTGTCAGTTTGTTAATTGGACTTTTGTTTTCTACAAGTCTTTTTTCGCAGGAAGAAACTGTGTCTGCTGGTGATGCTGCAAAGGGTAAATCTTTATTTAATCAAAACTGTGCTGCATGTCATGCCTTGAATAAGAAGATGACAGGACCAGCGTTGGCAAATGTTGAAGAGCGTTTGTCTGAAGAAGGTTTGGGTAAAGATTGGATTTATGCTTGGATAAAAAATAGCTCTGGTGTTATTGCTTCTGGCGATGCTTATGCGAATAAGCTTTACAATGAGTATAACAAGGCTGCTATGACAGCTTTCCCTACATTGTCTAATGCTGATATCGATAATATTTTAGCGTATACTGCTGCTCCGCCTCCTGCACCTGTTGTTCAACCAGCTGCTACAGCTACTTCTGGTGGTGCTTCTCAGTCTGGTGGGTTATCTAATGAGATTGTACTTGGTGCGCTTGTTCTAGTTTTTGGCTTGTTGGTGATGATGTTGTTCTTGGTGAATAAGACATTGAGAAGAATAGCGGAAGCTAATGGGGTGATTCTTGAAAAGGATAATGCGAAAAAAGGAACACCTATTTGGAAGGCTTTTGCTAAAAATCAATTTTTAGTACTTGTTTCTGTGTTGGTGTTGTTACTTGGTGGTGCTTACTTTGTGTATGGTTATTTGATGCAGGTAGGTGTTGATCAAGGATATGCTCCGGTTCAGCCTATCCATTATTCTCATAAGGTACATGCTGGTGATAATAAAATAGAATGTAAATATTGTCATTCATCTGCTAGAGTTTCTAAGCATTCTGGGATACCTTCCTTGAATGTATGTATGAATTGTCATAAATCAATTTCAGAGTATACAGGAAATGCTGAAGGGCCTTCTCAAGAAGATCTTGCTAATGGGTATACCAATGAGTTCTATACGGGTGAAATTAAAAAATTATATAAAGCTGTAGGTTGGGATGAAGAAAATCAAAGCTATACAGGTGAGAGTAAACCAGTAGAGTGGGTAAGAATTCATAATCTGCCTGATTTTGCTTACTTTAATCACTCTCAGCATGTTTCTGTTGCGGGTATTGAGTGTCAAACATGTCACGGGCCGGTAGAAGAAATGGAAATTATGCAACAGTATGCTCCATTAACAATGGGTTGGTGTATTAATTGTCACAGAGAAACGAATGTGAAAGTAGAAGGGAATGAGTATTATGATAAAATTCATGCTGAACTTTCGAAAAAATATGGTGTAGAGTCACTTACGGCTGCTCAAATGGGTGGTTTGGAATGTGGTAAATGTCACTATTAATAGGGTTAACAAACAAGAGATAATTTCAGAGATATACGTATGGCATCAAACAAAAAATATTGGAAAAGCGAAGCGGAGTTAAATCCTAACGATTCCATTGTTGAGACGCTAAGACATAATGAGTTTGTTCAGGATATTCCTGTTGATGAGTTTTTGGGAGATAAAGATAATTTAGCTTCTTCGTCAACAAATAGAAGGGATTTCTTGAAATATGTTGGTTTTAGTACCGCTGCTGCTACTTTAGCAGCTTGTGAAGGACCAGTTGTTAAGTCTATTCCTTATATAGTGCAACCGGAAAGTATTATTCCTGGTGTAGCTAATCATTATGCGACGACTATTGCCAATGGTTTTGATTTTGCTAGTGTTTTAGTAAGAACTAGAGAGGGTCGTCCTATTTCAATACATAATAATGCAGATGCGGCGGTTAACGGAAGTGCTAACGCACGAGTTAATGCTTCTGTGTTAAATTTGTATGACAGCACGCGCTTGCAAGGTCCTGTTGCTAATGGTGAAGCTATTAGTTGGGGAGATTTGGATGCTGCTGTGAAAAGTAAACTTAATGCTTTAAAGAATTCAGGAAAGCAAATTGCTTTATTGACTCAAACATATGCGAGTCCATCTACTTCAAAACTAGTTGGGGAATTTAAAGAGGCTTATGGAAATGTAAATCATGTTACTTATGATGCAATTTCTCAAGAGGCAGCTTTAAATGCTTTTCATGCAAAGTATGGTGAAAGAGCCTTAGCTGATTATGATTTTTCTAAAGCAGAGGTAATTGTTTCTTTCGGTGCGGATATCTTAGGAGATTGGCAGGGTGGTGGCTACGATAGTGGCTATTCAAAAGGAAGAGTTCCTCAAAAAGGAAAAATGTCTAAGCACATTCAGTTTGAGTCAAATATGTCTCTTGCGGGTGCAAATGCAGATAATAGAATAGCGTTAAAGCCTAGTCAGCAAAAAATTGCTTTGGCTAAATTATATGCTAAGCTTAATAATTCATCAGTTGGTGGAGAAGTTAGTGCTAGTGTTGAAAAAGCTTTGGATTTAGCGGTAGCTCAAATAAATAAATCAAGATCTAAAGCAGTTGTTGTAACTGGTTTAGATGATGAGAATGCTCAGGCAGTAGTTTTGGCTATAAATGAACTGTTAGGTAGTGTTGCGTTTGATGCAACTGCTCCTAGGTACATTCGTCAAGGTAACGTTACGGCTGTAAATGCTTTGATTTCGGAAATGAAAGCAGGTAGAGTAGGTGCTCTTATCATGGATGGTGTGAATCCTGTGTATTCATTGCCAAATTCAGCTGACTTTTCAGAAGGACTTAAGAATGTAGATTTGTCATTGAGTTTCGCTATTACAAATAATGAAACTACAGCAAATGTAAATTATGTTGCTGCAGCGCCTCATTATTTAGAGTCTTGGGGTGATGTTCAAATGAAAAAAGGACATTATGGTTTAGTACAGCCTGCAATAAAAGAATTATTTGATACGCGTCAATTTCAGTCTTCGTTGTTGACGTGGATGGGAAGTGATGAAACGTATTATGACTATATTAAAAATACATGGACTTCTTCGCTTTTAGGTTCTGGTGATTGGAATCAAGCATTGCATGATGGATTTTATGTAGCTAATTCTTCTCCTATTGAAGAATTTGTGGAAGGTGTTATTGCTCCAGTTATTGAGACTGAAGCGCCTGTTGATGAAGCTCCTCAAGTAGAGGCTGTTCCTTTGGCATCTGCGTTAAGAAGTTTAGCTTCTGCGGATGGTTCTGGTATGGAGATGACTTTGTATTCTAAAACGGGTATGGGTGATGGTCAGATGGCGAACAATCCATGGTTGCAAGAATTTCCGGATCCAATTACACGTGTGTCTTGGGATAACTATGTAACCGTTTCTAAAGCTGATGCTGAAAAACTAGGGTTTGTAAATGAAAATGTTGCAAACGGTGGTTTAGATGGTAGTTATGCTAAGATTACTGTTGATGGTGTTTCTGTTGATAATGTGCCAGTAATCATTCAACCGGGTCAAGCACTTGGTTCTATTGGTTTGTCTTTTGGATACGGGAAGAAAGAAGGTTTAAAAGAAGAGATGCAAACGGGTGTTAATGCCTATGCGTTGTATCAGAATTTTACCAATACCCAATCTGTTAGTATTGAAAAATCAGCTGGAAATCACGAGTTTGCTTGTGTGCAGTTGCATAAAACGCTGATGGGTAGAGGAGATATTATTAAAGAAACTACTTTAGAGATATTTAATACTAAAGATGCTGCTGATTGGAATATTCAACCAGTTGTTTCTTTAGATCACCAAGAAGTTGCTGCTACATCTGTAGATTTATGGGACAGTTTTGATCGTTCAATCGGGCATCACTTTAACTTATCTATTGATTTAAATGCTTGTACAGGTTGTGGTTCATGTGTAATTGCATGTCATGCTGAAAATAACGTGCCTGTAGTAGGTAAAAATGAAGTTCGTTTGTCTAGAGATATGCACTGGTTGCGTATTGATAGGTATTACTCTTCGGAAGATACTTTTGAAGGTGATAATGTTAAGAAAGATGAATTTGATGGTTTAACGGGTGAAAAAGGTTCTTTAGGAGGCTTTGGAGAGTTAGAAGATCCTTCTTCTAATCCTCAAGTTGCTTTCCAGCCTGTAATGTGTCAACACTGTAATCATGCTCCTTGTGAGACTGTTTGTCCTGTTGCCGCAACATCACATGGCCGTCAAGGTCAGAATCATATGGCTTACAACCGTTGTGTAGGTACAAGATATTGTGCTAACAACTGTCCTTATAAAGTACGTAGATTTAACTGGTTCTTATATAATAATAACGACGAGTTTGATTATCATATGAATAACGATTTAGGTAAAATGGTTATTAATCCTGATGTTACTGTACGTTCTAGAGGTGTTATGGAGAAATGTTCTATGTGTATGCAAAAAACACAGAAAACTATTCTTGATGCCAAAAGAGATGGTAGAGTGGTTAAGGATGGAGAGTTTCAAACAGCTTGTTCTTCTGCATGTAGCAGTGGTGCAATGGTTTTTGGAGATGTTAATGATAAGGAAAGTAAGATTGCTGAGTTGAAAGAAAGCAATCGTATGTATCACTTGTTAGAGCATGTTGGAACTAAGCCTAATGTTTTCTATCACGTTAAGGTTAGGAATACTGAAGAAGTATAAAAAGTTAATTTAAGATCAACAACGTAACTATAATATAAAATATGGCGTCGCATTACGAAGCACCTATTAGAAAACCACTTGTACTTGGAGATAAAAGCTACCATGACATTTCAGTGGACATTTCAGCTCCTGTCGAAGGTAGAGCCAACAAACAGTGGTGGATTGTATTTTCTATTGCATTAGTAGCCTTCCTTTGGGGTATTGGTTGTATTCTTTACACCGTATCTACTGGTATCGGTACATGGGGATTAAACAAAACAGTCGGATGGGCTTGGGATATTACCAACTTCGTTTGGTGGGTTGGTATCGGTCATGCAGGAACATTAATTTCTGCAGTACTTTTACTATTCCGTCAAAAATGGAGGATGGCAATTAACCGATCTGCTGAAGCAATGACTATCTTTTCGGTAGTTCAAGCAGGATTGTTTCCAATTATTCACATGGGTCGTCCATGGTTGGCGTATTGGGTGTTACCAATACCTAATCAATTCGGATCCTTGTGGGTAAACTTTAACTCACCTTTGCTTTGGGATGTATTTGCTATTTCAACATATCTATCTGTTTCCTTAGTGTTTTGGTGGACAGGTTTATTGCCAGATTTTGCAATGATTAGAGATAGAGCTGTTAAGCCTTTTCAAATTAAGATTTATAGCTTATTAAGTTTTGGTTGGACGGGTCGTGCTAAAGATTGGCAACGTTTTGAAGAAGTTTCATTGGTATTAGCTGGTTTAGCAACACCATTGGTACTTTCTGTACACACGATTGTATCTTTTGATTTTGCTACTTCTGTGATTCCAGGATGGCATACGACAATTTTCCCACCTTATTTCGTAGCTGGGGCAATTTTCTCAGGATTCGCAATGGTGAATACACTTCTTATTATTATGAGAAAAGTGTGTAATATGGAAGATTATATTACATTACAACATATTGAATTAATGAACATTGTTATTATGTTAACGGGTTCTATTGTTGGGTGTGCATATATTACGGAGTTATTTATGGCTTGGTATTCTGGGGTAGAATATGAGCAATATGCTTTCTTGAATAGAGCAACTGGTCCTTACGCTTGGGCGTATTGGTCAATGATGACATGTAATGTGTTTTCACCACAATTTATGTGGTCTAAAAAATTACGTACTAGTATTTTGTTCTCTTTCTTTATCTCGATAGTGGTAAACATAGGAATGTGGTTTGAACGTTTTGTTATTATTGTAACATCGTTACACCGTGATTACTTACCATCTTCTTGGACCATGTTCTCTCCTACGTTTGTAGATATAGGTATCTTTATTGGTACCATTGGTTTCTTCTTTGTATTATTCTTATTATATGCAAGAACATTCCCAGTAATCGCGCAAGCAGAAGTTAAGTCTATTATGAAGGCTTCAGGTGAGAAGTATAAATTACTTCGAGATGCAGGTAAACCGCTTTATGAAATTAAGCAGACCATTCAAATAAAGAAGTCGATTGTTGAAGATAAGTCTTTACCAATTGACGCTGAAAAAGAACAGGTTTCCTCATTGTTGAGTTCTTTAGGTGTCTTTGATGCTACAAAGGAAACTCCGGATGATTTGAAAGAAGTAAAAGGCATTGGTCCTCAAATGGAGAAAACATTAAACCAGATTGGTATATTTAAGTTTTCTCAAGTGAGTAGAATGACCGAAAAAGAATATGACTTGTTAGATTCAATCACAGGTTCTTTCCCTGGAAGAGCGCAAAGAGATGATTGGGCAGGTCAAGCTAAGATTTTAAATAACAATAAGTAGATATGGCATCTAAAGTTATACATGCGCTTTATACAGATGATGACGTGCTAATGCACGCTGTAAAGAAAGTAAAAGAAGCTAAGCATCATATTGAAGAGATTTATTGTCCTTTTCCTGTTCATGGACTAGACAAAGCAATGGGTCTTGCACCAACTAGAATAGCTATTACAGCTTTTATTTATGGTTGTATTGGTCTTGCAGTAGCAACTGTGATGATGAATTATATCATGATTGAAGACTGGCCACAGGATATTGGTGGTAAGCCAAGTTTTAGTTATTTAGAAAACATGCCGGCTTTTGTTCCGATTATGTTTGAGCTTACAGTATTTTTTGCAGCCCATTTAATGGTGATTACTTTTTATATGAGAAGTAGGTTGTGGCCATTTAAAGAAGCTGAGAACCCTGATAAAAGAACAACAGACGATCATTTTTTAATGGAAATAGAAATCCATGATAATGAAGACGAATTAAGACAATTGTTAGCTGAATCAGGAGCAGTTGAAATTAATATTTTAGAAAAGTAGTCTAAGAGTTATGAAGAGTTTTATAAAAATTATAGCAATCGGTTTGGTTTTGGTTTCTTTTGCTTCTTGTTCCAACAAGGACAGTAGAAATTATCAATACATGCCTAACATGTACAAGTCTATTGGGTATGAAACCTACCAAAAAGTAGAGTTCTTACCAAATAGTTCTGAGGCAGGACAACCTGTTGACCATACTATTCCACGTGGAAAGATGCCTTATATGTATGCAAACGGTCTTGATGGAAAAGAATTAGCGAGACTTCAAGCAAGCCCTCTAGATTCTTTAAAGCGTGATGATAATATTGCAGCTGGTTCTGAGTTGTTTGGTATTTATTGTGCTATTTGCCATGGCTCTAAAGGAGATGGTAAAGGTACTTTAGTAGATCGTGAAAAGATATTAGGGGTACCTAGTTATTCAGATGTTGGTAGAAATATTACGGTGGGTAGTACGTACCATACTATTTATTACGGATTAAACTCAATGGGTTCATACGCAAATCAACTCAACGAAAATGAGCGTTGGTTGGTAGCTGAATACGTGATGAAATTAAAAGAAGATTTAACAAAATAATACATAGATTTTAGATATGTACACTATTTCAAATAGATTAAAAATTGCTTCAATTGTATTAATGGTTCTTGGTGCTATAGGCATAGGAATTGGTTTTGTTTCAAGTCCAGGAACAGTTGAAGAAGCTAAGGCTATGGTAGCGAGTCATGATGATGGTCACGGTGGTGGACATGAAGTGGCAGCGGAACATCATGAAGATGTAAATGAGCATGGTGCTACTACTGAAGCGCACGGTGAAACTCATGATGCTTCACATGATGAGCATTTGTTACATCAATTACAAAATAGACCTTGGGCTGCACTTTATGTAGCTGCTTTCTTTTTCTTTATGATTTCACTAGGTGTTTTAGCCTTTTATGCCATACAAAGAGCGGCACAAGCAGGTTGGTCTCCAATACTTTTTAGAGTAATGGAAGGGATTACTTCGTACTTGGTACCGGGAGGTATTATTGTATTTGTAATCTTGGCGTTGTCTGTAGCTCATATGAATCATTTATTCGTATGGATGGATGCTGAAGTTGTTGCTCATGATGAATTATTACAAGGTAAAGCTGGATTCTTAAATGGTCCTTTTTTCCTAATTAGAGCAGCAATATTTTTAGGAGGTTGGATTTTCTATCGTGAATATTCACGTAAACTTTCCTTAGCCCAGGATGAAGCTACTGATAATACGAATTTTGTAAAGAACTTTAGATTATCTGCAGCGTTCTTAGTATTTTATCTTGTTACTGAGTCTATGATGTCTTGGGATTGGATTATGAGTGTAGATCCACACTGGTTCTCTACTTTGTTTGGATGGTATATCTTTGCAAGTATGTTTGTATCTGGTATTACAGTAATCGCATTGGTTACTATTTACCTAAAATCAAAAGGATATTTACAAGAAGTGAACAATAGTCATATTCATGATTTAGCAAAATTCATGTTTGGGATTAGTATTTTCTGGACGTACCTATGGTTCTCACAATTTATGTTAATCTGGTATTCAAATATTCCAGAGGAAGTTACTTATTATATTACTAGGATTGCAGACTTTAAATTGCCTTTCTTTGGTATGGTAGCTATGAATTTCTTGTTTCCACTGTTGATATTAATGAATAGTGATTTTAAACGAGTAAATTGGTTTGTAGTGATGGCGGGTATCGTAATTTTAGCCGGTCATTATTTAGATATATTCAATGCAATAATGCCTTCTACAGTGGGTGATCAATGGTATATTGGTATTCCAGAAATTGGAGCAGTATTGTTTTTTGCTGGATTATTTACCTTTTGGGTATTCAGAGCACTGTCAAAAGTGCCTTTACAACCCACACGTAATCCATTTATTGAAGAGAGTAAGCATTTTCATTACTAGTATAAAAAATAACATTAAATCATACAATGACTGCATTTTTAATTATAGCTGTTTTAGTATTCGTGGCAATTGCGATATGGCAAATGACCAAAATTTTTGAACTTTCTCAAATTAAGGCAGAAACTTCACAAATTGCTAACGATAAAGACAATGAGTATAATGGATATCTATTATTCGGTTTCCTTATATTTATTTACGGAATTACTATTTTCAGTTTCTGGAAGTATACAAAAGTTTTATTGCCGGAAGCGGCTTCAGAACATGGTGTAGAATATGATAGCTTAATGCTTTGGTCAATGGTTATCATTTTCATTGTACAAACGCTAACGCAAGCTTTATTGCATTACTTCGGTTTTAAATACCGAGGTAAAAAAGAGAACAAAGCTTTATTTTATGCAGATAATGATCGTTTGGAATTTATTTGGACCATTATTCCTGTAATTGTATTGGCGGGTTTAATTCTATGGGGATTATATACTTGGACAACCATCATGGATGTAAATGATGATGATGATCCAGTTGTTGTAGAATTATATGCACAACAATTTAACTGGACGGCTAGATATGCAGGTAGTGATAATGTTTTGGGTGAAGCTAATGTTCGTATGATTGATATTGATCGTGCTAATGTATTAGGATTGGATGAAGCAGACCCTAATGCTACTGATGATATCATTGTTAAAGAATTACACCTTCCAATTGGTAGAAAAGTAAACTTTAAGATGCGTTCACAGGATGTGTTACACTCTGCTTATATGCCTCACTTTAGAGCTCAAATGAATTGTGTTCCTGGTATGATTACTGAGTTTTCTTATACTCCAATATTTACTACTGAAGAAATGCGTTCTAAGCCAGACATTATTGATAAGGTGAAAAGAACAAATGCTATCAGAGCAGAAAGAGCTGCGAAAGGTGAAGACAACTCTGATCCTTGGGAGTTTGACTATATTTTGTTATGTAATAAGATTTGTGGAAAATCTCACTATAACATGCAAATGAAAATTATAGTGGAATCTGAAGAGGATTACAATAAATGGTTAGCTGAACAACAGACGTTTGGTAAAACTATGGTGGCTTCGGCTAAATAAATTAGGCTAGTTAAGAAAATTAATATAAAAAAAATAAGAATTCGATTATGTCAGCAACAGTACATGCACACGAGGATGATCACGCACATGACGATCATGGACATCATCATCATAAAGAGACATTTGTAACAAAATATATCTTTAGTCAAGACCATAAAATGATTGCAAAACAGTATTTGATTACTGGTTTGATCATGGGTGCAATTGGTATTGCAATGTCTATTTTATTTAGAATGCAATTGGCTTGGCCAGGAGAATCTTTTCCTGTTTTTGAAGCAGTTTTGGGCAAATGGGCTCCAGACGGAATTATGGATGCTGATATTTACTTAGCATTGGTAACTATACATGGTACCATCATGGTATTCTTTGTACTTACGGCTGGTCTTAGTGGTACGTTTAGTAACTTACTTATTCCTTTGCAAATTGGAGCACGTGATATGGCTTCTGGTTTCTTAAATATGGTTTCCTATTGGCTGTTCTTTTTATCAGCTATAATAATGATCGGATCTTTATTTCTTGAAGCAGGACCTGCTGCAGCTGGTTGGACGGTTTATCCTCCATTAAGTGCATTGCCTATGGCGCAACCAGGTTCAGGAATGGGTATGACGTTATGGTTGGTTTCAATGGCTATTTTCATTGCATCAAGTTTAATGGGTTCATTAAATTATATCGTAACGGTAATTAACTTAAGAACTAAAGGAATGTCTATGACTAGACTTCCATTATCAATTTGGGCTTTCTTTGTAACAGCTGTGATTGGAGTAATCTCTTTTCCAGTACTATTATCTGCTGCATTATTATTAATAATGGATAGAAGTTTTGGCACTTCATTTTTCTTATCAGATATATTTATTCAAGGAGAAGTTTTACATTATCAAGGAGGATCACCAGTATTATATGAGCACTTATTCTGGTTCTTAGGACACCCAGAGGTTTATATTGTATTATTGCCTGCATTAGGGATTACTTCAGAAGTTATGTCTACCAATGCACGTAAACCAATTTTTGGTTACCGAGCGATGATTGCTTCTATTATTGCAATCGCATTTTTATCGACAATTGTATGGGGTCACCATATGTTTATTTCTGGGATGAATCCATTCTTAGGGTCGGTATTTACATTTACAACCTTATTAATTGCTATTCCATCTGCAGTAAAGTCATTTAATTACATTACGACCTTGTGGAAAGGTAATTTGCAATTGAACCCCGCCATGTTGTTTTCAATAGGTTTGGTCTCTACATTTATTAGTGGTGGTTTAACTGGGATAATTTTAGGAGATAGTACTTTAGATATTAACGTACATGATACGTATTTCGTTATTGCTCACTTTCACTTGGTAATGGGTATTTCTGCATTGTACGGTTTCTTTGCAGGTGTTTATCATTGGTTCCCGAAAATGTTCCATGGTAGAATGATGAATAAAAATTTAGGATATATTCACTTCTGGATTACTGCAGTTTGTGCGTATGGCGTTTTCTTCCCAATGCACTTTGTGGGTATGGCTGGGGTTCCTAGGAGATATTATCAAAATACAGCATTTCCAATGTTTGATGATTTAACAGATGTTCAAATATTAATAACCATGTTTGCTATTGTTGCGGCATTTACACAATTAGTATTTGTTTATAATTTCATCAGCAGTATATTCTATGGTAAAAAAGGACCTCAAAATCCTTGGAAATCAAACACATTAGAATGGACAACACCAATTGAACACATACATGGTAACTGGCCAGGTGAAATTCCTGAAGTACACCGTTGGCCTTATGATTATAGCAAAACAAGAGAAGATGGGGAATATGTAATTCCAGGTCAAGATTTTGTGCCTCAAACAGTTCCTTTACAGGATGATGAAGAGGAAATGAGTCATTAGAAAACATTATAAAATATTTAAAGCCCTTTGTTCAATTACAAAGGGCTTTTTTTATAATTTTAACTCAACTATAAAATGGTTTCATTTTTGCTATATATTAGACGTAACGAAGTGGTTCAAGCACTTTGAATTTCTTTATAGTTGATTTAAACGCATTATTAAACATAAACCAAAGATGAAATTTAGATTAGTAACACTTACCATTTGCCTGTTTTTTATTAACTTTTCTTTCGGTCAGCGTAAACCAAAAATACGAGGGAGTAGAGTAGTGATAGAAACTACCCAAGAATTAGAGCCTTTTACTGCTATAGAATTAAATGATGACCTAGATATTGTTCTAAGAAAAGCATCAGATTGTGGCTATAACTTAATTATAGATGATAATTTGGTAGATATATTAAAATTCAGGGTTGAAGATGAAACCTTAAAAATAAGTTCTTTCTATAATATAGCTGCTAAAAAGAAGATGGAGATTACGGTGTTTTATAACACACTAAATGCGCTTACAATGGTGGATGGAAAGATAGAGATGAAAGATCTTATTACTACAGATGCCTTGTCTATAAATACCTATGGATCTTCTAAGCTTCAATTAAATGTAGATGCCCAAATTGTGGATGTATTGATGTTAGATAATAGTTTTGCCGAATTAAATGTTGTGGCAGACACTTTAAATATGTCTTTTAAAGACAGAGTTGATGCTGAAATATTTGCGACAACAAAAGCTCAAAATCTAGATATGTATAAAAATGCTCAGTTGAAAATTAATGGGAATACTGAAAGTATGAGCATTCATCTTTTTGAGAATGCTAGTTTAAAAGCTAATGAGTTAGATGCGGGTGACGTTAGTTTGGCACTAGAAGCATCTTCTAGTGCTTATATCAACGTGTTTAACAACTTTACCTTAAGTTCTAAGGATTCTGGTAAAACTTATCTTTACGGGCCTGCAGCAATCACTATAACTGATTTTTTAAACACCTCTCAACTCAATAAACGATAGCTTATTTTGCGATAGGTGCAGTAATTAGATGGTCTGGAATTCCAAATCCGTCTACGAGAACGTTTACATGAGGCCGCAACTCCGTACAGATGCGTTCTACACGTTGTCTTATGGCTTTTGATTTGCTGCCTCCAATATACCCTTGTTCTAAATACCAGCTGGCGTCTGTTCTAATTTCATGTAAGGCATGCAATGTTCCTAGTTTTTGAAAAAGTATCTTGTTTTTCTCATCCTCTATTGTTTCTGTGAAATTAGAATATATCTCATAGGATAGTTGGCAACTATATGCCTTACCTAAAGCCAATAAATGTGTTTGTACTTTTAAAAATGCTTGGTAGGAAGGGATTCCGTTTTTAATATATTCACGAATACGCATGGCGAGTGTGTAGGTTAATCTTCTTGTACGGTATTCAAACGCATGTTTGTGAAATTTTGGATTGTACAAATGTTCAGGATCGGTCTTCCCGCTATAGATAGGATTAATCGTTGTTAATTTGTCGTTTAATTGGGATGTTAATAGCTTTAATACTGATGCAAAACCAGCACTATTAAATTCAGCCTTAAAATCTGACAGGACGCCTTTAGCGGCTAATTGCAGTAATACATTGTTATCACCCTCAAATGTGGTAAAAATATCTACATCACCCTTTAAATCGGCAATGCGATTTTCAATGAGGTATCCTTTGCCGCCACAAGCTTCTCTACATTCTTGAATGGTGTCATTTGCAAACCAAGTGATGATAGATTTTAGACCAGCAACTTGTGTTTCAATTTCACGTTTATCAGTTTTAGTATCGTCACTATACAGTTTCATAATATGTTGTAGCGTTACATCATATACATAGGCTTTTGCAATGGGTGGTGTTAATCGCAATTGATGACTTGGGTAGTCCATCAATAAATCTTCTTGTATTTTTTTATTGTCATTAAACTGTCTTCGCTTTAAAGCATGTTTAACGGCAATGGTTAATGCTTTTTTGGCACCACCCAAGCCTGCTCTTGCAACACAAATTCTTCCTCCCACCAAAGTGCCAAGCATGGTAAAAAAGCGTTTGTTAGGGTTTTCTATTTCTGAATGATAGGTACCATCCTCTTTAATGTCACCATATTTATTTAATAAATTTTTTCTAGGAACAAGTACTTGGTTGAACCATATTTTACCATTGTCAACACCATTTAACCCAAGCTTATATCCGTTATCTTCAATTTTTACCCCAGGAAGCAATTCATGATTTTCGTTTCGGATGGGAACTAAAATAGCATGCACGCCTTCATTTTTACCATTCACAATAAGTTGTGCAAAAACGGAAGCCATAGTAGAATCAAGCGCGTTGCCTATATATTCTTTATTGTCATTTTCTCCAGGAGTATGAAGTATGATGCTATCTGTTTCTTTTTCATATGTTGCTGTGGTTTTTATACCACGTACATTGGATCCGTGACCAGTTTCAGTCATTGCAAAACACCCGAGTAATTCTGCTTTTCCTGTTTTTTCTAAATAGAGGTCATGATGGTATTTAGTGCCTAATTTCTGAATACTACCTCCAAAGAGTCCAAATTGTACGCCAAACTTGATCGCTAAACTCCCATCAACATACATGATATTTTCAAAGATAAAAGCATAGCCGGGCATATCTTCAATTCCTCCATATGCTGCAGGGTAAGCCATTGCGCCATAGTTTTCTGCAGCTAGGTGCTTTACTTGGTTTAAGACTTTCGTTCTGAAATCTTCTTTCTTTCGGAGAACCTCCCAATTAAAAATAGGGTTTTTTAAGGCCTCATGAAATTTAGTAATACTAGTTGCAAATTCACCTTTAAGTATCGCATCAAGTTCTTTGGCTTGGTAATAAGTAGATGTTGCTTCATGCAGGACTTCAATGTTAAATAAATGATGGTAATGATTTGGTTGAATGCCTAAGTTTAATTCAATATGTTGCAACTGTTTGTTCTCTGGAGTCTCTGAAAAATAATAATCAGCCAGTCTTTTAGATAAGCTAGCCAGAGGGAATGCATCTTGCTCAATCAATTTTATATCGGCACTGTCAATCGTATGTTTCCACGATTTAATCTGCTCGGTTGAGGGTTTATTATTTTTATTTAACCAACCTGCTAAGGTTTTTTTATCAGCAGATGTTAAAGCTTCATCCTTCTCAAATGCTGCTTTAACGATATTAATTTCTGATGCAGAAAGTAGATTATCAGACCAGATTACATAGAAGAAGGGAATATATTGTAAAACACCTAAGGTATAATTGTTCTTTTTCATACGATGAAAATACGATTTTCTATTCATAAATAATAAGAAATAGTAGCTTTAGAAGTGTCTTAATTTTGCGCTATCTTTGTGGTCTATGAATGAGCATTTAGACCCTACAAATGAAAACTTTACTCCTGAAGAAGTAGATATAGACAAAGCGCTGAGGCCCATAAGTTTTTCTGACTTTACGGGTCAAGATCAAATTTTGGAGAACCTAAAGATTTTTGTAGAAGCAGCTAACTTACGTGGTGAAGCTTTGGATCATACGCTTTTTCATGGCCCTCCAGGACTAGGGAAAACTACTTTAGCACATATACTTGCTAATGAACTTGGTGTAGGAATAAAAATTACCTCTGGTCCTGTTTTAGATAAACCAGGTGATTTAGCCGGGTTATTGACGAACCTAGATGAACGTGATGTGCTTTTTATTGATGAAATACACCGTTTAAGCCCTATTGTAGAAGAATATTTGTATTCTGCAATGGAAGATTATAAGATTGATATTATGATTGAAACAGGACCGAATGCGCGTTCTGTACAGATAAATTTAAACCCGTTTACCTTAATTGGTGCAACAACACGTTCTGGTTTGCTAACGGCTCCAATGCGTGCGCGTTTCGGAATTCAGAGTAGATTACAGTATTATTCTTCAGAACTCCTAGCTACCATTGTGACCAGAAGTTCCGAAATTTTAAAGATGCCTATTACTAGTGAGGCTGCAGCAGAAATTGCTGGGCGAAGTAGAGGAACACCTCGTATTTGTAATGCTTTGTTGCGAAGAGTTCGGGATTTTGCTCAGATTAAAGGAAATGGTAAAATTGATATAGAAATCTCTCGTTTTGCTTTAAAAGCCTTGAATGTAGATGCTCATGGTTTAGATGAAATGGATAATAAGATTCTCTTAACCTTGATTGATAAATTCAAAGGTGGCCCCGTAGGAATTTCTACTTTGGCAACCGCAGTTTCTGAAAGTGCAGAAACTATAGAGGAAGTTTATGAACCTTTTTTAATTCAAGAAGGTTTTATTATGCGTACCCCAAGAGGTCGGGAAGTAACAGAATTAGCGTATAAACATTTAGGACGTATAAAAGGAAGTGTTCAAGGAGGATTATTTTAATGCAAAATACACCAATAATCTCATGGTTTGAAGTACTCAGGAATAGTAAAAAAATTCTAGAGAATCCTTTGCCATTCCATCGTAAAAATTTTGAAAAGCTTGGAAATACATTTCGTGTGCCAGTTGGATTTAGTGGTGAGCTTGCATTTACACGTAACCCAAAATTAATAAAGCATATTCTTCAAAAGCAACATCGTAAATACCATAAGTCATCATTACAAACTAAAGATTTAGCCAAGTATATTGGGCATGGAATCTTAACTTCAAACGGAGAGCATTGGCGTACACATAGGAGAATGGTGCAACCTGCATTTCATAAAAAGAAGTTGCGCAATTTAATGGGAACTATCCGTGAAGCCATCTTATTGGAAATAAAAGATTTACCAATAGCTGAGCCTATAGATGTATACCCTATCATGAGTAATTTGGCCTTTCAAGTAGTTGCTAAATCACTGTTTAGTAGTGATGATATTCAAGAAGAAATGTCTCAGCTGCAATACATCACGGAAACCAATCAGAGAATGCTGATCAAGGAGATGCGACAGCCGTATTTAAATTGGTGGTTTCATTTAAGTGGGAAAATAAAAAAGCACTTAAATTTAGCCAAAGACGGGCAAGCTATTTTGCATGAACTGATTGAAGAGCGTAGAAACTCGGCAGTAGAAAAAGACGATTTATTAGACATGTTATTGCAGGCCAGATACGAGGATGGTACGGCAATGGCTAAAGCGCAATTGATAGATGAAGTGCTTATTTTATTTACGGCAGGTCATGAAACAACAGCAAATGCATTGAGTTTTTTAATATTTTCACTTGCAAAACATCCAGAAATTCAAGAAAAAGCCTACCAAGAGATTAAGAATATTTCTTTAGAAAGCGATGATGTATTAACGCAGGTTTTAGAACTGAAATATATTCAGCAATGTATAGAAGAGGCAATGCGTTTGTATCCGCCAGCGTATATTATAGATCGTGTAGCAATAGCCGATGATGAATTTGAGGGGTTGAGTATTCCTAAAGATTCTTTGATTTTAATGAGTATCTACGAGATACATAGAAATGAGGATTTTTGGGAAGCACCGAACGAATTTAACCCAGACCGTTTTGAAGCCTCAAAGAAGAAAGAATATCAAGAGTATTATTATCCTTTCGGGGCAGGTCCTAGAATGTGCGTAGGGAATAATTTTGCAATGTATGAAATGATCATTGCGGTTACAGAACTGCTGCAAAAATATAAAATGACTACTGCTTTAACAGCGGTTACTATTAATCCGTTAATTTCTTTAAAGCCAGAAAACGTCTTAATTAGTTTTACAGCTAGAAACTAAAAAAGCCACAGATTCCTGTGGCTTTTAATCTCATCTAAATTCTAAGTTATTTTAGAATTGCATTCTCATCAGAGAATTTTTTATAGCTGAAGTAAACAGCTCCGATTGCAAAAGCAATAAGTGATATTAATATTACGAAATATTGCATCATATCAATGGTTCCTGCCATAATTTCTTTAACCCCTAAGCCAATATTTAAAACAGGAATCAATACAGTGGTCCAGTTTAATTCTATGCCAGGCATCATGGCCATTACCAAAGGAATAATGATAAGTATGATGATTGGCGACGCTTTACTTTGTGCCTCCTTAAATGAGGTAGCACCAGCAACCAAAGCAATGATGAAACCAGATAAGAATAAAGAAAACGGGATCAATAATAATAAGATTAAGGTTATCGATTGAAAATTAAGCATTTCACTAATTACCGATTTAAACGAATCCGGAATTCCATCAAAAAGTTTCAGTCCAACGATAAGTCCTATTAAGTTTAATAGCGCAGGGATAAAGCCAAGTAGAGAGGCTACAATAGCTTTTCCTAGTAATACCTTAAATTTTGAAATAGGTAAGGATAAGGTTGTTTCAATAGTTTTTCGTTCTTTTTCTCCCGTTACTAAATCTACAGCCGCAAGCAAACAACCACCCCACATAGTTAGGATAAAAAGGTAAGGGATAAAGCCACCTATTCTTTTTCCAATAACTTCTTTTTGTTCGCCGACCTCAATATAATTTTCTGTAAAAGGGGTCATTTTCTGTGTTGGAATGTGTAGAATAGCAATCCGTTCTTCTTTTAATTTAGCATTGAAAGTTTCAATTAATTTGGTGATCCTATTGTTTACATTCTCTTTAGATCCATTTCTGAAGATTTGCACTTCGCCTGTGTTTAATTGATCCATTTGTGTACTCCAATCCGCAGGAAAAACAATAGCGGTTTGTATACTTTCATCGGCTATTAACGCTTTAAAATCTTCAACCTTATTATAAGTGGTTACTTTGTTTAAAGTATCTGCGGCAATAAGAGCAGAAAATTCAGCCGGGGCATTAACGAGACCTATTTCAACTGTTTTTTCTTGTTGTTGTTTCTCAATCATTTCCGTCACTTTCATCGCGCCGAAAATTAAAATAGGAACTAATAGTGTGGGTAAAACAATAGAATTAATAATTGTTTTCTTATCTCTAAGAAGCTCTGTTAGTTCTTTTTTTATAATTATAAATAAGTCGTTCATCTTAAGCTTCTTTTACGCGATTAATAAATTCTTGAGTTAAATTGGCAGCTTTCATTTCACCTTTGAAATTCTCAAAAGTATCATTGTAGATGATAGATCCTTTATTAATAATAGCCAGATCGTCACAGAGTAAGTCTACTTCGCTCATAATATGTGAGGAAAATATAACCGTTTTGTTATTTTCTTTGGATTCGCGAATTAAATCAATAATACTTTCTGCAGTAATAACATCAAGACCAGAAGTAGGTTCATCAAAGATTAAAACTTCGGGATCATGAATTAGCGTACGTGCAATAGAAACTTTTTGTTTCATACCTGTACTCATTTGTCCTATTCTTTTTTTTCTAAATTCGTTAATTCCGAGTTTTTCAAATAGGTATTCTTTGCGTTCTGAAAGTTGTGCATTTGGAATTTTATATAGTTTCCCGAAGAATTCAATAGTCTCATCAGGATTTAAACGTTCGTATAAACCTGTAGAGCCTGTTAAAAACCCTATTCTTTTTTTTACTTCATCATTTCCTTTTGAAATATCAATACCATCTACAATGGCAGTTCCTGACGTAGGATTGATAATTCCAGCAATCATACGAAGTGTGGTTGTCTTTCCTGCGCCATTTGCGCCAAGCAGTGAGAATATTCTTCCTGGCTTACAATCAAAAGAAATAGAATTCACAGCATTCACTGTGGTGGACTCTTTTTTAAATCCTTTTTTCGTAGTAACGACAAAAGATTTGGTTAGATTTTCAATATGTATCATCTTAGTTGTTTAATTTGGTACGCTTAGTTAGTGTGTAAAAAGTTTATTTGTTACAGTAAATCTCTATTTTTTAGAAATAAATCGCAAAATCAAACTTAAGGGTTTTTTTTCAGAGCTGAATTAGAAAGGCATATACTATTAGATATTAAATGAATACAAGGGAAAAGCATAGTGATTTGATAAAAGCCGAAGCCATACGACTTGGGTTTCTATCTTGTGGTATTTCTAAAGCTGATTTTTTAGAAGAGGAAGCACCTCGATTAGAAAAATGGTTAAAAAATAATAGGAATGGAGAAATGCAGTATATGGAGAATCATTTTGACAAACGACTAGACCCGCGTTTGTTAGTTGAAGATGCTAAATCTGTTATTTCATTAACTTTAAACTATTATCCAGAAGAACAGCAAATTGATGATACGTATAAAATTTCTAAATACGCGTATGGTCATGATTATCACCATGTGATTAAAGGAAAACTTAAACAGCTACAAGAATTTATTTCTGAAGAGATAGGAGAAGTAGGTGGTAGGGCTTTTGTAGACTCTGCTCCGGTTCTTGATAAGGCTTGGGCGGCAAAAAGTGGTTTAGGTTGGATTGGAAAGCATAGTAATTTACTGACCCAAAAGACAGGTTCTTTTTATTTTATTGCAGAATTAATTGTAGATTTAGATTTGACTTACGATCATCCCGTGACAGATCATTGTGGTACGTGTACAGCGTGTATAGATGCATGCCCAACACAAGCAATAGTTCAGCCTTATGTCGTTGATGGAAGCAAATGTATTTCTTATTTTACCATTGAATTGAAAAATGAGATTCCGCAAGAGTTTCAAGGTAAGTTTGATGATTGGGCGTTTGGTTGTGATGTCTGTCAAGATGTGTGTCCCTGGAATCGGTTTTCAAAACCACATAGTGAACCTTTGTTTAATCCGCATCCTGATTTACTGTCCTTAACTAAAAAAGATTGGGAGGAAATTACAGATGATGTTTTTAAAAAAGTCTTTCAAAAATCAGCCGTGAAAAGAACGAAATACGCTGGATTAACCCGAAATATTGATTTCCTAAAATAATTTTGGAAAAACTATAACGATTTCGTTTTTTTATTCTTGTATTTTTCAGCATTAAAACTTCCGGTATTTTAATAAAGTGTTATCTTCAATGGCGAATAATAGGAAATATGTAAAATTCTAGAAGTATTTTCAGAATAACATAATTTCAATAGTGGCCTAACTACACGTTATGAAAATAAAAAAACCAAACTTAACTTTTTGGCAAATCTTTAATATGAATGTTGGTTTCCTAGGAATTCAATACAGTTTCGGGTTACAACAGACGGCTATAAATCCTATATTTTTATATTTAGGAGCTCCAGAAGATTTGCTTCCTATCTTAAATATCGCGGGTCCTGTAACAGGATTAATTGTACAGCCTATAATTGGGGCAATTTCAGATAAAACGTGGTCTCCAAAATGGGGGAGACGGAAACCTTTCTTTTTAATTGGGGCAATTTTAGGAAGTCTTTGTTTATTTGCCTTTCCTTTTAGTCCAACATTGTGGTTTGCTGTTGGGTTATTATGGCTCTTAGATGTAGGTAATAATATGGCTATGGAACCTTACCGCGCTTTCGTTGGCGATAAATTACCTGAAAAGCAATTGAGCTTAGGGTACCAAATGCAAAGTTTGTTTGTGGGTGGAGGTATTTTATTAGCGACCTTATCTATTGTGCTATTTCAACAATGGTTTGGTGGAGCTATTGAAGTGGAAGGAACTATACCAAAGTGGTTGTATTATTCCTTCTTTATTGGGGCATTTTTGTCGATAACAACCATTTTATGGTCTGTATTGAAAACTCCAGAAATTCCACCATCTGAAGATGAAATGAAAGAAATAAATGCGCATAGAGGATTGTCTTTTGTAGCGCGTGTAAAAATGCCATTTATAGAAATAAGTAAAGCAATTAAAGAAATGCCACGTTTTATGTGGATGCTTTCTGTTGTTTACCTATTTCAGTGGTATGCCTTATTTATATACTGGCAATTTATAACCCCTTTGTTTAAAACAACAATGGGTTTTGACATCTCTACAGCAACATCACAGTCCGCGAAAATGAGTCTGACTTATAATATCGTAACTGCTGTGGTAGCATTAGTTTTAGTGCCTTTAACCTTAAAATTTGGAGGGAAGAAAATTTATGCTTTGAGTTTATTTGGTACTGGCTTGGCTTTATTTGCAATCCCTTATATATCTGATCCTCTTTTAGTTTTATTACCGATGGTTTTATTTGGTATTGGTTGGGCAGCAATGATGGGCATACCGTATACAATGGTTTCTAAAATTGTACCACAAGATCGCAGAGGGGTATATATGGGTATTTTAAATATGATGATTGTTATTCCGATGGGAATTCAAACTGTAACTTTTGGACCAATATTTAAGAACTTTTTAGGCAGTAGTGCAGTAAATGCAATACTTTTTGGTGGTGTGTTCTTTATTTTAGCTGCAATTTTTGCATTGCGATTGAAAGTTCCAAAAACTGAAATAGATTCTTAATCGTGAATAAGAAACATAGGATATTTTATAAAGGTATTAATAGATGTTAATGCCTTTTTTTTATTCTAAATACGTGGGCACTTAAAAAGAATACGTGTAAATTTGTTTTTCAATTAATTAGAATATGAGCACAGAATCTAAACGTAGAGAAGCATTAGTATATCATGCGAAACCTCAACCCGGAAAAATAAAAATTGTCCCGACAAAACCTTATGCTACCCAGCGCGACTTGGCTTTAGCATATTCTCCCGGAGTTGCAGAACCATGTTTAGAGATTGCAAAAGATAAAGAAAACGTTTATAAGTACACCTCAAAAGGTAATCTAGTAGCGATAATTTCTAATGGTACAGCGGTATTAGGTTTAGGTAATATTGGGCCAGAAGCTTCTAAACCTGTAATGGAAGGCAAAGGATTACTTTTTAAAATCTTTGCAGATATAGATGGAATGGATATCGAGGTAGATACTGAAGATGTTGAAAAATTTATTCAAACAGTAAAAATGATAGCTCCAACTTTTGGAGGGATTAATTTAGAAGATATTAAAGCGCCTGAAGCTTTTGAAATAGAACGTAGGTTAAAAGAGGAATTAGATATTCCTGTAATGCATGATGATCAGCATGGAACAGCAATTATTTCTGCAGCTGCATTATTAAATGCATTAGAGATCACAGGAAAAAAGATTGATGAAGTTCGTATAGTGATAAGTGGAGCAGGTGCAGCAGCAGTTTCATGTACAAGACTTTATAAAGCCTTTGGTGCTAAAGATGAGAATATCGTCATGATAGATAGTAAAGGGGTGATCCGAAAAGATCGTGAAAACTTATCTATTGAAAAATTGGAATTTGCTACCGATAGAAAAATAGATACGCTAGTTGATGCAATGAAAGATGCCAATGTTTTTGTTGGTTTGTCTATTGCTAATGTGGTAACTCCTGAAATGTTACTATCTATGGCTAGTGATCCTATTGTATTTGCAATGGCAAATCCTGATCCAGAAATTGAGTATAATTTAGCGATCAAAACAAGAAAAGATATCATCATGGCTACGGGCCGTTCAGACCATCCTAATCAGGTGAATAATGTGTTAGGTTTTCCATTTATCTTTAGAGGTGCATTAGACGTTAGAGCTACTAAAATTAACGAAGCTATGAAAATGGCAGCGGTTAAAGCAATAGCAGATCTAGCTAAAGAACCTGTACCAGAGCAAGTAAATATTGCTTACGGGGAAACGAAACTTACTTTTGGTAGAGAGTATATTATTCCGAAACCTGTAGATCCACGTTTAATTGGAGAGATTCCTCCTGCAGTTGCTAAAGCGGCAATGGATAGTGGTGTAGCTAAAAACCCTATTGAAGATTGGGATAAATATAAAGAAGAGTTATTACAGCGTTTAGGAAACGATAATAAAGTTGTTCGATTATTGCACAATAGAGCAAAAATCAACAGTAAGAAAATTGTGTTTGCAGAGGCGGAGCATTTAGATGTATTAAAAGCAGCCCAAATTGCTTTAGAGGAAGGGATTGCAACACCAATTTTATTGGGAAATAAAGAGGTTATCCTAGAGCTTAAAAAAGAAATAGAGTTTGATGCAGATGTTCTTATTTTAGATCCTAAGGATAAAGAATCTAATGAAAAAAGAGAACACTATGCAGAACGTTACTTTGAGACGAGAAGAAGAAGTGGGGTAACTCTTTATGGCGCTAAATCTAAAATGCGGGAGCGTAATTATTTTGGCGCAATGATGGTTTTAGAAGGTGATGCAGATGGAATGATTTCTGGTTATTCAAGAGCATATCCAACAGTAGTAAAACCAATCTTTGAAGTAATTGGCCGTGCGGCTAATGTGAAAAAAGTAGCAACGGTCAACATTATGATTACAGACCGTGGTCCGTTGTTCTTAGCAGATACGTCTATAAATATAGACCCTTCTGCAGCGGAGATTGCTGAAATTGCAAAAATGACGGCCAATGTAGCAACTACTTTTGGTTTTGAACCCGTAATGGCATTATTGTCTTATGCTAATTTTGGTTCTTCAAATCACCCACATGCAACCAAGGTTAGAGAGGCTGCAAGAATATTACATGAATCTAATCCAGAATTAATTGTTGATGGTGAGATTCAAATGGATTTTGCCTTAAATAAGGAATTAAATCAAGGGAAATTCCCGTTTTCTAAATTAGCAGGGAAAAAGGTGAATACCCTTATCTTTCCAAATCTAGAATCGGCAAACATCACCTATAAGTTATTGAAAGAATTAAATAAAGCAGACAGTATAGGACCAATCATGTTGGGACTTAAAAAATCTGTTCATATTCTTCAATTGGGTGCTAGTGTTGATGAAATTGTAAATATGGCGGCTATTGCAGTTATAGATGCGCAACAACGTGAGAAACGTAAAAAATCTAAATAGTATACCATAAAAATCAAACTAAAGTCAAAGCGTAATACTTTGACTTTAGTTTTTTAATATCTGAATAACACAAACCTATTACCATTAAATAAAGCCATTATGATACATCATTTGAAAGGAAAATTAGTTGAAAAAAATCCTACTCATGTGGTGATAGAATGTGCTGGTGTAGGCTATTTTGTAAATATTTCACTGCATACCTTTTCAAAAATTACGGACGCTGAAAACATTCAGTTATTTACCCATCTTCAGGTAAAAGAAGACAGTCATACCTTATTCGGATTTTCAGAAAAATCTGAACGTGAAATTTTCCGTTTATTAGTGTCGGTTTCAGGAATTGGAGCAAGCATAGCACGTACCATGTTGTCTTCTATGTCTCCTATGCAAACTAGAGATGCAATTGCGACGGGTAATGTTTCCGCTATTCAATCGATAAAAGGTATTGGAGCTAAAACGGCACAACGAGTTATTCTTGATTTAAAGGATAAAATATTAAAAATCTACGATATTGATGAAGTTTCGTCAGTTTCAAACAATACAAATAAAGATGAAGCGTTATCTGCTTTAGAAGTTCTTGGCTTTATACGTAAACAGTCAGAAAAGATTGTAGACAAAGTTTTAGCTCAAGATGCTTCACTAAGCGTGGAAGACATTATAAAGCTTTCGCTTAAAAATTTGTAAAGAGTTTGAAAAATAGGGCAAAACCAACTCTTAAATCTTTGAGATTTAAGCTACTAATCGTATTCATTATTTTCTTCGGAGTATCGCAGCAAACCAATGCGCAAGATACTAACGAACAAGAAGTAGATTCTGTAAAAACAGGGTATTCACTTGGGCGTATTAAAATGGAGAACCCCAAAAGTATTATTTCAAAATATTCGTATGATCCTGATTTAGATCGCTACATTTATTCTGAAACTGTTGGCGATTTTGATATTAGTTATCCAATCATCCTAACACCAGAGCAATTTCAAGAACTGGTTAGAAAAGAGACCATGAAATCTTATTTCAAAGATAAGATGGATGCCTATGTAGGTAAAAAAGAAGGTAGTGAAGAAGCTAGGAAAAATCTTTTACCTAACTTTTATGTCAACAATAGTTTTTTTCAGTCGGTTTTTGGTGGGAATACTATTGAGGTAATACCTCAAGGTTCTGTAGCCATGGATTTAGGTGTTATTTGGCAAAAAAATGACAACCCATCTCTTTCTCCTAGAAACAGAACAAATTTGTCTTTTGATTTTGATCAGCGTATCAGTTTAAGTATGCTAGGTAAAATTGGAGAAAGACTAACCGTAAATGCCAATTACGACACCGAAGCTACGTTTGATTTTCAGAACATTGTAAAATTAGACTATACGCCAACGGAGGACGATATTATTCAGAAAATAGAAATAGGTAATGTGAGTATGCCGCTTAATAGCTCTTTGATTCAAGGTGCTCAAAGTTTGTTCGGGGTTAAAACACAATTACAATTTGGGAAAACAACAGTAACTGCGGTCTTCTCCGACCAACAATCTCAAAATAATACTGTTGTTGCTCAAGGTGGTGGGGCTATTAATGATTTTTCAATTACCGCATTAGATTATGAAGAGGACAAGCATTTTTTCCTCTCACAATATTTTAGAGATACTTATGATACGTCTTTAGAGAATTATCCTTACAAAAATACATCTGTACAAATTACAAGATTAGAAGTTTGGGTGACTAATAGAAGCCAGCAAACTCTTAATGTTAGAAACGTAGTTGCTATTCAGGATTTAGGGGAGGCAGAATCTGAAAAAACAAGAATAGGCAGTATGAACGGGGCTCCGTCGGGCTTTTTCAATACTTCAAGTGCAGGTAGTTTACCTAGAAACGGGGCCAATGATTTTGACCCAGCACTTATTGGAGATGGCGGTGCTTTAACAGCTTCTGTTAGAGATATTGCAACTGTAGAAGCTGGTTTTAATATTTCTGGAGCCTATCAAATTAATCAAGGGTTTGATTATGCTATATTGGAAAATGCAAGAAAATTAACCGAAAGCACAGATTATCAATTTGATCAGCAATTAGGATATATTTCTTTAAACCAACAACTGAGTAATGATGAGGTTTTAGCTGTCGCTTTTCAGTATACCTATAAAGGTCAAGTTTATCAAGTAGGGGAATTTGCTACGAGTAGTGATGCAACAACGACAACAACGACAGGGACTACTACTGAGGTTAATAACAATACTTTAGTGCTGAAACTTTTAAAAAGTAATATAACTACAGTTAGTGATCCTATTTGGGATTTAATGATGAAGAATATATATGCTACAGGAGCATATAGTTTAAGTCAGGATGATTTTAAAATGAATATCCTTTATACAGATCCAACCTCACGAAATTATATTACTAAAGTAAATGATATTGGTTGGCCTACTAATCTGGAAGAGCGTATTTTATTAGATGTATTTAATTTTGACCGATTAAATGTCTATAATGATGTACAGTCTGGAGGAGATGGTTTTTTCGATTTCTATGAAGGAATAACGATAAACTCTAGAAACGGTAGTATTATATTTACTAAAGTAGAACCTTTTGGGGAGTATTTATTTGAAACACTTGGGGGTGGTGCATATGATGTAGACAATGATCAAGGGTATAACGATAACCAAAAAAAATATGTATACAGAAATATGTATGCATCTACAAAAGCAGCGGCCTTAGAAGATTCTGATAAAAATAAATTTTTATTAAAAGGAGAATATAAATCTACAAGTAGTAATGGTATTTCTATTGGTGCCTTTAATGTGCCTCAAGGGTCTGTTACGGTAACTGCAGGTGGGCGTCAACTTCAGGAAGGCGTAGATTACACAGTTAATTACCAAGCGGGGACGGTACAAATTATTGATCCGTCTTTACAAGCTTCTAATACACCTATAAATATATCTGTAGAAAACACGGCGGTATTCGGGCAACAATCAAGAAGGTATACGGGTTTAAATATAGAACATCAAGTAAATAAGAATTTCTTAATTGGTGGTACATTAATAAATCTTAATGAGCGTCCGCAAACGCAGAAGGCAAATTACGGATCAGAATCGGTGAATAATACCATTTTTGGTTTAAATACTAATTTCTCAACAGAAGTTCCATTTCTAACACGTTTGGTGAATAAATTGCCAAATATTGATACCGATGTTCCATCTAATTTATCCGTACGTGCAGAGGTGGCCATGTTAAATCCTAGTACGCCTAAGAATGATGATTTTGATGGCGAGTCTACAACGTATATTGATGATTTTGAAGGTGCACAATCTTCCATAGATATTAGATCTTCTTTGGGTTGGTCACTTGCAAGTGCTCCTTTAGAGTTTGCAGATGGTGGTCAATTGTCAGGAAGTTCGCCTAGTGATCCTTTAAATTTAGAGAATGGGTACGGTAGGGCAAAAGTGGCTTGGTATTCTATTGATCCAATATTTTACACTAGCCAAAGGCCTTCAGGGGTTTCAGATAGTGATGTGTCTAAGAATTCAACACGTAGGGTTTTTATAGATGAAGTTTTTCCGGAAACGGATCAGGCAATTGGGCAAACGAGTGTGCAAACAACATTAGATTTAGCCTACTACCCAAATGCAAAAGGACCCTATAACAACAATCCTAATTTTACAACGGAGCAGCCTACAGAAAAGTGGGGTGGTATTATGCGAGCGTTAAGTAGTACTAATTTTGAGCAGTCAAATGTAGAATATGTACAATTTTGGGTATTAGATCCCTATGTAGATGGTGATGCGACTAGCTCAGGTGAGTTGGTGATTAACCTTGGTAATATCTCAGAAGATGTACTAAAGGATGGTAAAAAACAGTATGAAAATGGTTTGCCAGGAGTAGATAGTAATGACCTTGTATCAGAAACTTCTTGGGGACAAGTGCCATCAACACAATCCTTAGTATATGCTTTTGATGTAAGTGAGACCAATAGGGGGCTACAGGATGTGGGTTTTGATGGATTATCAGATACAGCAGAAGCGTCAATATTTAGTAATAATTCAGGAAATGATCCTGCTTTAGATAACTATCAATATTACCTAAATAGAGATGGTAATGTATTAGAACGTTATTTTGATTATAACAACCCAGAAGGGAATTCGCCAGTACAAGTAACAGATACAAACCGTGGATCTACAACCTTACCGGATGTAGAAGATATAGATCGTGATTTAACAATGAACACGATTAATAGCTACTATGAATATCGTATTCAAATAAAACCAAACACAACAGTAAATGATCAATATGTGACTGATATTCGTGTGAACGAACTTTCGGGTACTGAAATACCGGATGGTACCGTGGTCAATAGCCGTTGGATTCAGTACAAAATTCCATTGGCAGATTTTACAGATGCTATTGGTGGGATATCTGATTTTAGATCAATGAGTTTTATGAGAATGTATTTAACGGGGTTCTCTAGTGATGTATCATTGCGTTTTGCAACTTTAGATTTGGTACGTGGAGATTGGCGTTCATATACAAAATCTTTACAGCCAGATGTAGATGATGAACCAACTGATGATAATACAATTGTAGATGTTAATACGGTAAACATTCAAGAAAACGAAAATAGAGCACCTATTCCTTATGTATTACCTCCAGGCGTAATTCGTGAGCAATTGAATAATAACAATACTATTATCAATCAGAATGAACAATCGCTTTCTTTTTATATAGAAAATTTGGAGGCCGAGGATTCCAGAGGGGTGTATAAAAATATCAACATAGATATCCGTCAGTATGAGAAATTAAAAATGTTCATGCATGCCGAAGAATTATTTGAAGCTGATTATTTAGACGGGGAAACTCCTTTAGTAGGTTTCTTAAGATTTGGAACAGATTTTACGCAGAATTTTTATCAGATAGAAATCCCATTAGAGTTTACACCACATAATGCTACTTCGGCAGATGATATTTGGCCAGAAAACAATGAACTAAGTATAACATTAAGTGATTTAGGGAAAGTAAAATCATTCGGAATAGCGAATCAGACCTTAGCGGATGTCAATTATTACGAAGTTATTGATGGTACTGTTTTTCGTGTTGAGGAATTTGCAGCAAGAACACCAGGAGTGACGCGTATTGGTATTAAAGGAAATCCTTCTTTAGGAAGCCTTAGAAGTATGATGGTTGGGGTGAAGAATCAAGACAGCCAACCAGCACGTGGGGAGGTTTGGTTTAATGAATTGCGTTTGGCTGGGATAAACAGTGAAGGTGGTTGGGCTGCAGTAGGTGCGGTAGATTTAAATATGGCAGATTTCGCAAATGTTTCTGCAACGGGAAGTAAGAGTACTTCTGGTTTTGGATCAGTTGATCAAACTACGACAGAAAGATCTTTGGAAGATATTACTTCGTATGACATAGTTACGAATGTTAATTTAGGACAATTGCTTCCTACTAAATGGGGGGTGCAATTGCCTTTCAATTACGGAATTTCTGAAGAGATTATTACTCCAGAATATGACCCTGTGTATGATGATTTGAAATTAGATGATCGTATTAGTGCAGCGACGTCAACAGAAGAGAAAGATGCTATTTTAGAACAGGCAGAAGAATATACTAAGAGAACAAGTATCAACTTTATAGGTGTTCGTAAAAATAGAAGCGATGAGTCAGAAGAGAATTTTTATGATATTGAAAATTTCACCTTTAATTACTCGTACAATGAAACAGATCATAGAGATTTTGAAATCGCAAGCCTAAGGGAGCAAACGGTAAACACTGGTTTTGTATACAATCACAATTTTAAGCCATTAACTGTTGCGCCTCTTGCTAATAAAGATTCTATTTTTACAGGTGCATATTGGAAATGGTTGAAAGAATTAAACTTAAATTTATTGCCAACCTCAGTTTCTATAAATTCTAACATTAATAGAGCATTCAATCAGCAACGTTTTAGAGATGTTTTAGAACCAGGAGTAGAAGCTTTGGAATTGCCATTATTGCAACAACGTAATTATTTATTCAATTGGCAATATGCTTTAAATTATTCCCTGACTAAGTCGTTGCGGGTAAACTTACAGGCATCAAACAATAATATTGTTCGGAATTACTTTAATCAAGATGAGAATTCTGCATCACAAATAAATCAAGATTTAGAACTGTGGGATGGTTTTTGGGACATTGGTGAGCCTAATAGGCATGCACAGCAGATGACCTTGAACTATGAATTGCCATTCAAATTAATTCCTGCATTAGATTTTATTTCATCTCAGTATACCTATACTAGTAATTTTGATTGGCAGCGAGGAGGCGATGCCTTAAATGAGGTTGCGGGAGAGAATATCAATACGGTACAAAACTCAGGAACGCATGCATTATCTGCGAATATGAACATGCAAAAGCTGTATGATTTAATAGGACTTAAAAAGGTTACAGGTAGTGCTAGAGCTAAAGCTGCTAGCGGTAGAAATGTAAAAACAGGTAAAGAAGAAGATTCTAATAAAACGAGTCCGTTGTTTAATACGTTTGTAGATATCGTAACTATGGTGAAGCGTTTAAATGTTAACTATACTCAGAATAGCGGGACTGTTTTACCAGGATATACACAATCAATTGGCTTTATTGGAACAACGAGACCTTCTTTGGGATATGTGTTTGGTAGCCAACAGGCAGATATTCGTTATGAAGCTGCTAGAAATGGGTGGTTGACGACGTTTGATGATTTTAATGATCAATATGTTCAGAATGTAAATAAGAGATTAAATATTACGGCAACAGCGCAACCAATGAAAGATTTAACGATTGATCTTTCTGCAGACAGACAATATCAGAATAGGTATGAAGAAAACTTTACCGTAAGTGATCTTGGAGATGGTCAATACGCTTATCAGAACTTATTAGGTAATGATTATGGTAACTTTAGTGTTTCTACTGTAATGATTGGAACTGTTTTTGGTAAAAGTGATGAGTTTACTTCCGATGCTTTTGAAACTTTCAAGCAAAACAGAATTACTATTGCAAATAGACTTATTGAGGATAGAGGGCAAACACCAGGTCCTTTAGATGAAGATGATTTTCCTGAGCAATATGGAAAATCTAATCAAGAAGTGTTACTTCCTGCATTCTTTGCTGCGTATACAGGTCAGGGAGTAGATAGGGTAAATTTAGATGCTTTTAGGGATATTCCAATTCCAAATTGGAACTTGAAATATACTGGGTTGATGAACAGTAAATGGTTTAAGAAAAAATTTAAGCGTTTTTCTGTAAGTCATGGGTATAGAGCATCGTATAGTATCAACTCCTTCCAAACCAATTTAGAGAAGGTGCAATTACAAAATGAAGGCTTACCGGCAATTAATTCGGAAACCTTAGATATTTTACCAGATAACATTATTAGTAATGTTGTTTTAACGGATGAGTTTAATCCGCTAGTTAAGGTAGATTTTGAGATGAAGAACTCTATGAGCGTACTTGCGGAAATTAGAACAAGCCGCGTACTATCCCTAAGTTTTGATAATAGCTTGCTTACCGAAATTAATGGTAAAGATTATACCGTAGGTTTAGGGTATCGTTTTAAAGATGTGCAAATGGTGACCAATATTGGTGGGCAAAAGACAAGATTGAAAGGCGATTTAAATATTAAGCTAGACGCAACCATGCGGGATAATATTACCTATATACGAAATCTAGATTTGGATAATAATCAAATTACATCTGGGCAAAATTTATTTTCAATCAAATTGGGTATAGACTATGCTTTGAGTAAAAATTTGAATGCTTTATTTTTCTATGATCATTCCTTTACAAAATTTGCAGTGTCTACTGCTTTTCCACAAACGACAATTAATACAGGATTTACTATTCGATATAATTTTGGGAATTAAACACAGCATCTTTTTCTTGAATACCTTATATTAATATTTTACATTTGTTTTATAGAATTTTATAAATAAATGTTATGAATATACCGTCAGAATTAAAGTACACAAAAGATCACGAGTGGGTTAAAATAGAAGGTGATGTTGCAACAGTTGGTATTACCGATTTTGCTCAAGGAGAGTTGGGTGATATTGTGTATGTTGAGGTAGAGACTTTAGATGAGACCCTTGATAAAGATGAAGTTTTTGGTACAGTAGAAGCTGTTAAGACGGTGTCTGATTTATTTTTGCCATTAACTGGTGAGATTATTGAGTTCAATGAAGCGCTAGAAGATGCTCCAGAAGATGTAAATAGTGATCCTTATGGAAAAGGTTGGATGATTAAAATTAAAATAAGTGACGCCTCTGAGGTAGCAGCATTATTAAGTGATGCGGACTATAAGGAATTAATAGGTGCTTAAAGAATATAAGTTTACAATAATTTTTATAGGCTGGGTAATGTGTGTAACATTTCTCAGCTTATTTTCATTTAAAGAAGTATCAACGGAGGGGCTAGATATTCCACATCTAGATAAGCTCGTCCATTTTACCTTTTATTTTGTTTTTACAATATTCGGGAGCTTATCTTATTTAGAATATAAAGACGTAAAAATTGATTTTAAAAAAGTAGCATTACGTTTTTGTTTTCTTGCTATTGGGTATGGTATGATTATTGAGATACTTCAATATGTTGTCACAACAACTCGAAATGCAGATTTTTTAGATTTTTTAGCCAATTCTTTTGGCGCAATTTGTGGGTTTATAGCTGTTAAAACCTATTATTCTAAAAGAGTTGCTCAAAAATGAAAGAAATATTACCGTTTTTATAAATAAATAATTAAATTAGCTCACGATAAATTTTTGAATTATGGAATTAAAAAAGAATCCAAAGGCGGATGTTGGTAGAAATAGTGGTCTGTATTTCGTAGCAGGACTTGCTTTAGTTATGCTTATTACATGGCAAGCTTTGGAGTACAAGAAATACGATGACGTTACAGATTATGACCTTTCTCAGAATATTGATGATATGTTAGATGAGGAGGTTCCTATGATTGAGCAAATAAAAACTCCACCACCACCACCACCACCAGCTGCACCAGAAATTATTGAAGTGGTAGAAGATGAAGCTGATGTTCCAGAAACGGTGATTAAGGCTACTGAAGCAAATGAAGATACTGAAGTTGCAGAGGTTGCGGAAATTGAAGTTGCGGAAGTAGAAGAAGATTTAGATATTCCTTTCTCTGTTATTGAAGATGTTCCAATTTTCCCAGGATGTGAAAGTGAAAAAAGTAAAGGAGCAAATGCTTTAAGAGAGTGTTTTCAAAAGATGATGTTTAAGCATATCAATAAAAACTTTAGATATCCAGAAATTTCTCAAGAAATGGGAGTTCAAGGAAAAGTGAATGTAATGTTCGTTATTCAAAAAGATGGTAGTATTGGTAGTGTTAGAATGCGTGGTCCAGATAAAAACTTAGAGGCTGAAGCAGCAAGAATTATCGGAAAGTTACCAAAAATGACTCCAGGTAAGCAAAGAGGTAGAGCTGTAAGGGTACCTTTTAGTATTCCAATTACATTCAAATTACAATAAAAAAATATTATTTATAATTAAAAATCCAGAACCTAGGTTCTGGATTTTTTTTTGGTACGTTTCTTGTGTTTTAACAAAATAGTAACAACATAAATATTTACTATTATGAAAAAAAGTAACACAAGGACTGCAGGTTCTCACGGGAATGAGAACAGCAGTAAAGCGTACAAATCTGCAAACTCCAAAGGGAGTAAACAAGATGCAAATCTACGAAAAAACAGTTTTATCTATTTCCAAGTTGGATTAATAGCTGCAATGTTTCTCGTTTATTTTGGATTAGAAATGGCATTTGATAAGTTTCAACAGAAGGAATTGGTGCAATCCTCTGGTATTGTGGAGACGTTTGAAATGTATCCGGAGTTGAAAAATTTTGAGGTAGAAAAATCAGAAGCACAGTCAGAACCAGTAGTTATGGTAGTAGAGCCTCAGGATTTGCAGGTCGTTCCTGATGATTTTAAGGTTCCAGATACCAAGGAGTTTAAAAGTGAGCCTGTAAGGGAAAATACCTCTAATCTTAAGCCAAGTGATATTATAGTTGTAAAACCTATTATTGATGAGGTTTTTGCATTTGTAGCTTTAGAGGATGTTCCTGTATTTCCAGGATGTGAATCGGTTGCTAAATCTGAAAGACAAACTTGTTTTGAGAAAAGCATGCAGCAGCATATTTTAAAAAATTTCAGGTATCCTGAGGCCGCTGTAGAGACACATACTCAAGGAAAGGTGTATGTAATGTTCACAATTGGTAAAGATGGTAACATTGAAGATTTAAAATTGAAAGGCCCTGCTAAGATTTTAGAGGAAGAAGCGGCTCGTATTATTAGTAAGCTGCCGCAAATGAAACCTGGAATGCAACGTCTGGAGCCAGTGAAAGTTTCATTTAGTATTCCTATCAACTTTAAGTTGCAATAGTCGGTATTAAATGACTTGTAAAAGATGTTTGCGGTGCATATCAACACCGCAAACATTTTTTTTATTTTAAACTACTGTAGAATGTAGCTCTTAATCGTTCTGGGTTTATAAATCCGCCACCATAGCTAGCGTCATATTTCTTAGATATTTCAGTATTTGTTTCAACTTCTTCAAGTGTAGCGCCATTTGCAATGGCTTTAAGGACGTTTTCTTTGATGTCCTCCAGCATTATCACGTAGGTTTCGAGCTCGTTTTTGTTCGATGATTTTCCGTGTCCTGGGATTATTTTAGTTTGGTCATCAATTAAAAGTAAAGCTCTTTTTTGAGCATCTATATAACCACTAACACTACCGCCGCTTTTTAAATCTATAAACGGATAGCCTGTTGAAAAATAAGTATCTCCCATGTGAAGTACATTGTTGTTTACAAAATAAACCATTGCATCTCCATCGGTATGGGCATGGTGTACATGAAAAGCCATTATGGTTTCATTTCCTTTGTAAAGTGTTAGGTCTTCAGAAAAGGTAATTTCGGGTAACATCTTATTGTAATAAATGCTGTCTATTTCTTGTGCTTTTAATTTTTTCAGATTGTTCTCGCTCACTCTTTCTCTAGCCTTGTCCTGAGCAATGAGTGTAATTTCTTGTGTATTAAAATTTGCATTCCCACCGGTATGATCGCCATGCATATGCGTATTAAACAAGGTGGCAATTGGCTTCTTGCTTAATGTTGCTATAGTCTCTTTTATTTGGCTGCTCAAGTGGTTAAATTGATCGTCGATCATAATTATGTTGTCAGGACCAATAAAGATCCCAATATTGCCACCTTGTCCTGTGAGCATGTATATGTTTTCGGTTAATTTTTCGGGTATTATTTGAACTTTTGCTTCTTGAGCTTTAACAGTTAAAATCGAAGAAAATAAAAGTATTTGGAGTGCGAAAAATTTAAGACTTTGCATGTGTAGTTATTTTTAATTTAAATATTTGTGAATTAGTCGTCTATCATTTATAAATATTACATAAACATATCATTTTCGTTGCACAAATAGCATTCTGGACTTATCTTTGCACTCCAATAAAAATTCCGAATGAAAACGGCAGTAAGCTCGGTAAAAGAAGGGTCTCAGACCCATATTTTTGCTGATTTTAAAGAAATTACTAAAGCAAGGCTTTCTATAAGCGTTGTTTTTTCTGCTATTGCGGGTTATTTTTTAGGTGCTCCAGAAATTCAATTGTATCCAATTTTATTACTTGCTTTTGGTGGGTACTGTATGGTTGGAGCTTCAAACACATTTAATCAGATTATTGAGAAAGATCTTGATGCGCTGATGAATAGGACTAAAGATAGGCCTATTGCCGCAGGAAGACTCTCTGTTCGTACCGCTTTGGTGATCGCTATTGTACTAACCGTTATAGGTATTGCAACATTATATGTTTTAAATCCTAAAACAGCAATGTTCGGGGCTATTTCAATTTTCTTATACACTAGTGCCTATACTCCATTGAAGACAAAAACACCATTAGCTGTTTTTGTGGGTGCAATTCCAGGGGCAATTCCTTTCATGTTAGGTTGGGTTGCAGCAACCGATGAATTTGGCGTAGAACCAGGAACTTTGTTTATGATTCAGTTCTTTTGGCAATTTCCGCATTTTTGGGCCTTAGGGTGGATGCTTGATGAAGATTACAAACGTGGAGGGTTTAAAATGTTACCTACCGGAAAAAAAGATAGAAGTACCGTTTTACAAATAATTATGTATACTATTTGGATGATTGTGGTTTCTGTGATTCCAGTTTTTGGAATAACAGGAGCGTTAAAGCTTTCAATTCCGGCAGCAATTATAATTTTTATTTTAGGATTGGTAATGTTAGTATATGCTTTTGGATTATATAAAAAGCTTGATAATCCTTCTGCAAAAAAATTAATGTTGGCCAGTGTCAGTTATATTACATTGATGCAGGTGGTATATGTAGTAGATAAATTTTTATAACAATTAAATGGATTTAACAGAAGGAACAATAGCAGAGAAGACTGGACGAGCAAAAAAAATGATGCTCTGGTTTGGTATTGTTAGTTTACTAATGACCTTTGCAGGTTGGACAAGTGCTTATATTGTAAGCAGCACTAGAGAAGATTGGCTAACAGATTTTCAACTGCCAACTATTTTTATTTTTAGCACCTGTGTATTAGTGCTAAGTAGTTTAACTTTCATTCTAGCGAAGAAAGCAATGCGAGGAAATAAATCTTCTTTGTGTACAGGTTTCTTAATGGCAACTTTTGTATTAGGAATTACTTTTATTGTCTTGCAGTTTAGAGGTTTTTCAGAAATTGTAGCGCAAGGATTTTATTTTACAGGAGAATCTAGTAGTGTAACAACTTCGTATATTTACCTGATCGCTATGGTGCATATTTTTCATGTTGTTGCAGGGTTAATTACATTAATAGTGGTGATTGTAAATCAACTTAGGGGGAAATATTCACCTGAAAATCTCTTAGGGATAGAGTTAGGTGCAACGTTTTGGCACTTTATAGATTTACTTTGGGTGTATTTAATGCTGTTTTTTTACTTTTATAAGTAATAAATACACGTATAAAAGGTTTAATATTTGGCAATTAGCCAAAAGATTGAAAAGAAATGTCGATTTTTTGATTTTTTTAAAACCAAAAATTTTGTTTGGTTAAAAAAAATGTAAATTTGTGAAAATTTTATTAACGCGATAATATATTTATGGATACTACGGTAACAACGGGTGAGGAACAAAATGTATGGGGTGGTGGTAATAAACCACTAGGTGCGAGTTATGGGAAAATGATGATGTGGTTTTTTATCATGTCAGATGCTTTGACCTTTTCAGCCTTTCTTATAGCATATGGCTTCTCAAGATTTAAATTTATAGAAACTTGGCCAATTGCCGATGAAGTTTTTACACACGTTCCGTTTTTTCATGGCAACTTTCCAATGATTTATGTTGCGTTCATGACTTTTATTTTGATTATGTCATCAGTGACGATGGTATTAGCTGTTGATGCAGGTCATAAAATGCAAAAAACCAAAGTTACTTGGTATATGTTTTTAACCATTATCGGAGGTATTATCTTCGTAGGGTCACAAGGTTGGGAATGGGCTACCTTTATTAAAGGAGATCATGGAGCAATTGAAACAAAAGGAGGTAGAATTTTACAATTTGTAGATGCTAAGTCTGGTGAACGTGTTGGTATTGCAGATTTCTCTAAAGAAATAGCAGGCGAACGTACGAAACATGAAAATAGAAGCGGTATATGGTTTATGAGCGAAGGTACTTTGCCAACATATAGCGTAAATGAAGTTGTAGAAGGTTTTAAAGAACATCCTAATTTATTAGTTCGTACAGAATTGAAAAATGAGGACGGGCATAAAACAGTATTGTCTAGAGAAGATTCTCTAAAGAAATTATTAAGTGCTTCTCAAGTTGTTGAGGGAGCTAACTTAATTCATAACGAATACGGAAGCAGATTGTTTGCAGATTTCTTCTTCTTTATTACTGGATTTCACGGTTTTCACGTTTTCTCAGGAATAGTAATAAATATTATTATCTTCTTTAACGTGGTATTGGGTACGTACGAAAAAAGACGTAGCTATGAGATGGTAGAAAAAGTTGGTTTATACTGGCACTTTGTAGATTTAGTTTGGGTATTCGTATTCACATTTTTCTACTTGGTTTAATTTTAAATTAATTTTTCATCACCTAAAGGATTAAAAAGAATAAAAAAATACAAAATGGCACAGGAACATAAATTAGAAATATTCAGAGGGTTAGTTAAGTTCAAATCTAATATTAGTAAAATCTGGGGAGTACTTATATTTTTATCTTTAATTACATCCATTGAAGTTGTTTTAGGGATAATTAGGCCATCTGCTTTAGTGGAAACCTCGGTTTTAGGGATGCACTTATTGAACTGGATTTTTATCATTCTAACATTAGTTAAAGCATATTATATTGCTTGGGATTTTATGCACCTTCGTGATGAGAAACCAGCATTGAGAAGAACAATAGTTTGGACACCAATATTTTTGGTGAGTTATTTAATGTTCATTTTATTGTTTGAGGGTAGTTATATTCATGAAGTATATAAAGAGGGATTCGTAAAGTGGAATTTCTAATTCTAAATAATATTTAACAAACAAAAAAGACGGTTTTACAACCGTCTTTTTTATTTTTGCACAATACTTCTTAGCTATGAAAAAAGCATTTGTTCTTATCGTTCTATTTGTATTACCTATAGTTGCCTATTTATTTTTTGCATCAGGTGTACACAACTTTGGAAAGCTTCCTGTGTTAACAGAAAAGGTTTCCGATGTAAGCCTTGTTGATCCGAATATTACTTTTAAAAATAAAATTTCAATTCTAGGTTTTTTAGGGAGTGATGTAGATTTTAAAAAGGGGAACGCTTTAAATCTGAATCAGAAAATTTATAAGGACTTTCATAAGTTCAATGATTTTCAATTTGTAATGATTATGCCAAAGGGTACTGAGGCAAATGTGGAAATACTTAAAAAAGAATTATCGGAATTAGTTGATGTAGATAAATGGAAATTTGTCTTTGCAGATCCAAATCAAATCAAAACATTATTTAGTAGCTTAAAAACCGATCTGCAATTAGACGCTAATTATAGTACACCCTATGTTTTTATTATAGATAAAGATGCTTCCCTTCGTGGTCGTAATCAGGATGAGGAACATGAAACTATTTACGGCTTTGATGCGACATCGGTGGCAGAATTAACCAATAAAATGATAGATGATGTTCGCATTCTATTGGCAGAATATAGAATGGCTTTAAAAAAGAATAGTGCAAACAGAGAAATCTAATGGAGAAAAATAAATATACGTACGTTTGGGTTTCACTTATTATATTAATTTTTGGCATAATATTTATTCCTAGAATAATAGATAGAATAAGCAATGGTACTGTTGTGGAAAGTGATCGTATGAGTGTTAAAACAAATAATGGTGATCTGGCGTATATTGTTGTAAACGGGGAAAAAAGGAAAGTTCCAGAATTTGCGTTTATAAACCAAGACAGTCTGTTAATTACAAATAATGATTATAAAGGTAAAGTGTATTTAGTAGAGTTTTTCTTTACTACTTGCCCTTCCATTTGTCCAATTATGAATCAAAATTTGGTTCAAATTCAAAATGAGTTTACAGATTTTGAAGATTTTGGTGTGGCTTCTTTTACCATTAACCCTACCTACGATACCCCTACGGTATTGAAGGAATATGCAGAAAAGTATGGCGTGCGTAATTTAAACTGGAACTTGATGACTGGAGATGCGCAAGGTATTTTTGACCTAGCAAATTCAGGCTTTAATATTTTTGCAAGTGAGGTTCCTAATGCACCTGGTGGTTTTGAACATGCAGGTATGTTTGCTTTGGTAGATAAAAAGGGTTTTATGAGATCAAGAGTTGATGATTATGGAAATCCAATTATCTATTACCGAGGTGCAATTTCTGAGGAAGAAGGTGTCAATGATCATGGTGAAAAGGAACAAATTGGAGTACTCAAAGAAGATATTAAGAAATTACTAGCAGAGAAATAATGGGTGAGGTGGATCAAAAAGAGCGTAAGTTTAATATATTTATTACAGTTATCTCAATAGTGATTCCTTTAGTGGTCATTGTGTTGTTTCGTGTAAAGCTGCCCAACGTAGAGCCTTTGAGCTTCTTGCCTCCAATTTATGCTTCAGTGAATGGTGTAACAGCTATTTTATTAATTGTGGCAGTGATCGCTATTAAAAACGGCAATAAAAAGCTGCACCAGAAGATCATGGTAACTTGTATAGGCTTGTCATTAGCTTTTTTAGTAATGTATGTAGCGTATCATATGACTTCCGATTCTACCACATTTGGAGGAGAAGGTGCTATAAAATATGTGTATTTCTTTATACTCATTACCCATATTATATTATCCGTTGCCATAATACCTTTAGTGCTAATCACCTATTCCAGAGCTTATTTGCAAAAGTTTGAAGCTCATAGGAAGATTGCTAAAATAACATTTCCAATATGGTTGTATGTTGCAATTACAGGGGTTGTAGTGTACTTAATGATCGCACCGTATTACGCATACTAACTACGAACAATTATGGATTATAAAAAACTTCTATTACTATTAGTTTTCATTTTACTACTTCCTAATTTGGCAGATGCCCAATGTGCAATGTGTCGTGCGGTATTAGAAAGTGAGGAAGGAAAGTCTACAGCGAAAGGAATTAATGATGGTATTGTATACCTTATGGCTATTCCTTATGTTTTAGTCGCTGGGGTGTTTTATTTTGTTTACAGAAAGATGAAGAGTCCCAAATCATAAATTTAACATTACTTTAAGATTTTTCGTGTAACAAAAGTCAGTCTGTAGTAGTCTATTGTATTGAGCTTGTATTTTTTATCAAAGCTCAAACCAACCAAAAGCTACTAAATGTTTGATTTAGAAAGATGGCAGGAGATTTTTGACACCATTCGTAAAAACAAATTACGAACATTTCTTACGGGTCTCTCTGTTGCCTCCGGTATTTTTATTCTTGTTATTTTATTGGGTTTTGGACAAGGCATGCAAAATGGTATCGCTAAAGAGTTTGAAAGTGATGCGGCATCGAGTATTTGGATTTGGACAGAATCAACACAAAATGCATATAAGGGACTTAACCCTGGTCGAGAAATTCAATTTAGAAATGAAGATTACGCGACACTAGTAGATAAAATGGATCTGAATTTAGAAAACAAATCCATGTTCTATATGCCAAGAGATATTACGACTACCTATAAGAATGATGCATTAATTTATCGGGTGATGGGTACTACAAGTGATGCTCAATTCTTAGAGAATCAGAATATGTTACAAGGCCGTTTTCTAAACTGGCAAGACATTTCTCAAGTTACCAAAGTTGCTGTGATAAGCGCTAAAATTAAGAGAGAATCTTTTACTACTATTGACAACCCAGTAGGAGAATATATAAAAATTTCGAATATCCCCTTCAAGATTATAGGAGTATATAAGGATAAAGCAGGGGAGCGTGAGGAGAATCGTATTTTTATTCCTATCACAACATCACAAAAAGTATTTAATGGTGCAGATAAATTAGATAACCTTGTTTTCTCGTCACCACCAGCAGCTAACTTTGAGGAAGCGGTACAGCAATCAATCACATTAAAAACTAAAATTGACACTTATCTAAGGCAAGCGCATTCTATTGCTCCTGATGATGAAGGAGGTATTGGTATTAATAACCAAATGGAGAATGCAAAAAGATATTATTCCTTAACGGGTAACATTAAACTTTTCTTTTGGTTTGTTGGCCTTTGTACCATAATTGCTGGGGTGGTAGGGGTAAGTAATATTATGCTTATCGTGGTTAAGGAGCGTACCAAGGAAATAGGAATTCGTAAAGCTTTGGGGGCTAAACCTTGGTCTATTATTGGAATGATTTTACATGAGTCTGTTTTTGTAACGGCAATATCTGGTTTTACAGGTCTTATTTTTAGTATGGGACTTCTGGAACTCATTGGCCCCAATATAGAAGTAGACTATATCGTAAATCCTTCGGTAGATTTTAATGTGGCTATGGCTACTGTTTTGCTACTTGTTGTAGCTGGTGCTATAGCAGGTTTTTTTCCGGCATGGCGCGCAGCAAGTATACATACTATTGATGCACTAAGAGACGAATAAATAAAAACTAAATGTTTAATAGAGATCGTTGGAGAGAAATTATAGAGGTGCTGACAAGTAATATGTTCAGAACCATTCTTACTGCATTTGGAGTGTTTTGGGGTATACTTATCCTAATTATTCTTTTGGCAGCAGGGAAAGGCTTAGAAAATGGAATTAAGAGTGACTTTGGGGACATCGCTACCAATACCATGTTCATGTGGTCTCAAGCCACTTCAAAAGAATATGAAGGTTTGCCAAAAGGAAGACGCTTTGAATTTAAAATTGAAGATGTCTCTTCCTTGAAAGAAAACATTAAAGAGCTTCGTTTTGTTTCACCTCGAAATAGATTAGATGGCTTCCAAGGCGGGAATAATGTTATTCGAGGAATAAAACTGGGTGCATTTAATGTATATGGTGATTATCCGGAAATTATCAAACAAGATCCTATGACCATTACTTCTGGTCGTTTTATAAATCATTCTGATATTGTTGAAAAACGTAAAATTGCGATTATAGGGCAAGGTGTGAAATCTACTTTATTTGAAAAAGAAGAAGCAGTATTAGGTTCCTTTATAAAAATTCAAGGGGTCAATTTTATGGTGGTAGGCACGTATAAGAAAAAAAGTAATGATGGAGATGGAGAAGAAGGACAAAAGGAAATTTATGTACCCTTCTCGTCATTCTCACAAGCATTCAATAAAGGTAATGATGTAGGTTGGATGGCAATCACAGCTAAAGATGGCGCTTCAATTACAAGCTTAAAGGAAAGTATCATTACTTTAATGAAAAAAAATAGGAAGATTCATCCAGAGGACAATAGAGCCATTGGTAATTTTGATTTGTATGAGCAATACAATCGAGTAGAAAGCTTATTTATTGCAATGCGCTTGATAGCCTATTTTGTAGGGATTTTGGTGTTAATTTCTGGAATCATTGGCGTAAGTAACATCATGTTAATTGTAGTAAAAGAGCGTACCAAAGAAATAGGGATTCGTCGTGCACTTGGTGAGGATCCTAGGTCTATAAAAATACAGATTCTTATGGAATCAATCTTTTTAACCATTATATCCGGAATGGCAGGTATCATTTTTGGAGCCTTGTTTATTTTTGGAATAAATCTATTACTAGATGCGGTTGGGCCTGTAGATATGTTTGTAAACCCTAGTGTTAGTATCGGTGTTGTGCTTATCGCATTACTGATATTAATTATATCTGGCTTATTAGCAGGTTTTATTCCTGCGCAAAGTGCAATAAAAGTAAAACCTATAGATGCTCTTAGAGCGGAATAAAATAATAAATCATCAATCAAAAAACGAACACATGAAAAAACGAGTAACCATTATTATTTTAGTTTTAATAGTTGTTTGCTTCGGGGGCGCAATGTATTATTTGTATCAAAAAAATGCCGAAAATCCTGTGACTTATGAAACGGAAACTCCAACGACACAAACTATCATTAAAAAAACGGTGGCTACAGGGAGTATTCTGCCTTTAGAAGAAGTGCTGATAAAACCTAATATTTCTGGTGTTATTGAAGAGATCTATGTAGAAGGAGGAGATTATGTAAAATCTGGAGACTTGTTAGCTAAAATTAAAATAGTTCCTAATTTAAATGCATTAAACGATGCAAGAAATTCTATAGACGGGGCTAGAATAGGATTAGATGATCAAAAAAGAAATTTAGAACGCCAAAAAACATTATTTGAAAAAGGGGTGATTTCTAAAGTAGATTTAGAACGGGCCCAGGTATCTTTTGATCAAGCGAGGCAATCTTATGGCGCTGCTAATAAAAGATACGATATTGCTAAAACGGGTACTACCAAAGGTTTTGGTAATTCTGCCAATACGCTGATTAGGGCCACAGTAAGCGGTATGGTATTAGAGGTTCCTGTGGAAGTAGGTAACCAAGTGATTGAAAGTAATAATTTTAATGAAGGAACTACCATTGCAGCCATTGCAGATGTAGATAAAATGATTTTTGAAGGAAAAATAGATGAATCAGAAGTCGGTAAAGTAAAAGAGAATTTACCTTTAGAAATAACAGTAGGTGCTATTGAGAATAAAATTTTCCCTGCAGTATTAGATTACATAGCGCCAAAAGGAAAAGCAGAAAATGGAGCTATACAATTTGAAATTAAAGGAACTTTAAAAAAACAAGATTCTGTTTTTATACGAGCAGGATTAAGTGCAAATGCGTCTATTATTTTAGCAAAAGTAGATAGCGTAATTTCTATTAAAGAAGCTTTAGTGCAGTATGATGATAAGACAAAAAAACCTTTTGTAGAAATTAGTTCTGGGGATCAGGTGTTTAGTCGTAAAGATATTGAACTAGGTATAAGTGATGGGATCAATGTAGAGGTTAAATCTGGTCTTAGTTTATCTGATGAAATAAAGGTGTGGAATCAGATAGAAATAGAGGAAGAAGACAACTAATTTTAAATGTTTAGTAACGAACTAAGCATTTAAAAAGCCTAAAAATTATTTTAACATAATTTTTAGAGTTCCAAGTGTAACAATATTTAGTGTACCAAGTCTAACTAGCGGAGTAAAAACCCAAACAACTAACAAAACAACTATGATTGAAATTAAAAATCTTCACAAATCATATAAAATGGGAAGCAATTCCTTGCATGTATTAAAGGGAATAAATTTTTCTGTAGAAGAAGGAGAGCTAGTTGCTATTATGGGTTCTTCAGGTTCTGGTAAATCTACCTTATTAAATATTTTAGGTATGTTGGATGAGTTAGATGAAGGTTCGTATACCTTAGATGGTGTTCCTATCAAAAATCTAAATGAAACAAAAGCGGCGCAATACCGCAATAAGTTTTTAGGATTTATCTTTCAATCTTTTAACCTTATCAATTACAAAACAGCAGCAGAGAATGTTGCGTTACCTTTATACTATCAAAAAGTAGGTAGAAAAGAGCGTCACGAAAAAGCTTTAAAGTATTTAGAGCGTGTAGGTCTTAAAGAATGGGCAACACATTTACCAAGTGAACTTTCTGGTGGTCAAAAACAGCGTGTCGCAATTGCTAGAGCCATGGCAGCAGAACCAAAAGTATTATTAGCAGATGAGCCTACGGGAGCGCTAGATAGTAAAACCTCGTATGAGGTGATGGATTTGATTCAAAAAATAAACGATGCTGGGAATACTATTTTAATTGTTACTCATGAGCCAGATATTGCAGATATGTGTAAGCGTATCGTACATTTAAAAGATGGGGTTATAGTAGAAGATAAAAAGATAGAGCAAGTAAGAGCATCGCAATATGTTTAATAGAGATAACTGGCAAGAAATATTTGAAACCATTCAGAAAAATAAACTCCGAACTTTTTTGTCTGGGTTTACTGTGGCTATCGGTATATTTATTTTTGTAGTTCTGTTCGGGTTTGGGAATGGACTTACAAATACCTTTAACAAATTTTTCGGTGATGATGCTACCAATGTTTTTTTTGTATTTCCTGGGAGAACTACGGTTCCATATCAAGGATACAAAGCAAATAGAAGTATAGAATTTGATAATAGCGACTTAAAAGATATCAAAAAAGATTTTCCAATGTTTTTGGAGTATATAACCCCAAGAATATCGCGAGGAGGTTTGGTTAAATACAATAATGAATCTAATAATTACACAACTCAAGCGGTAGGGCCATCACATCAATTAAACGAAAAAACAATTATAATGTTTGGTCGTTATATCAACGAAAATGATATTGAGAAAAAAGCAAAAATTGCTATTATAGGGCGTCTTGTAGCTAAAGATTTATTTAAAAGTAAAAATCCGATAGGAGAGTTTATTGATATTACAGGTAGTTCTTTTAAAGTTGTTGGTGTATTTCAGGATGATGGCGGCGATAATGAAGAAAGAAAAATATATATACCTTATACAACAAGGCAACTTATTGAAAAGAATACAGATAAAATAGATCAGATTGTTATTGGGTTTAAACCACAGATAGGGTATGCTGGAGCTATGGCTTTTCAAGTAAGTTTGGAAAAATATTTAAGAAGTAAAAAGTTTATAAGTCCTAAAGACCAAAATGGAATATTTGTTCGTAATGTGGCAGATCAACTAAAGCAAAATCAACAGCTAGCAGTGGTCTTACAATGGATTGTTTCCTTGGTTGCTTTTGGGACTATAATTGCAGGTATAATAGGGATAAGTAATATTATGGTTTTTGTGGTAAAGGAAAGAACTAAAGAGCTAGGTATCCGTAAAGCACTGGGGGCCACACCAAAATCTGTCATAGGAACCATTCTTTTAGAATCAGTATTTATTACAACGATCTCTGGTTTTATCGGAATGATGATAGGAATAGGAGTGCTCACTTCCTTAGGGAAATCATTAGATGCATATTTTATAACGGATCCTTACATAGATATGGGCGTTGCCATTTTTGCGACGATTATATTAATTGTATGTGGTGCCATAGCAGGATATGTGCCCGCAAGAAAAGCAGCAAGAATTAAACCAATTGTAGCATTAAGAGACGAGTAATATGAAATTTATTTTTGATAGTAATACTTGGCAAGAGATTTTTGGTTCTATTGGGAAAAATAAAACTAGAACAGCCATTACCATAGTTGGTGTGCTTTGGGGGATATTTATATACATCGCTTTGGCTGGTGCGGCAAAAGGATTAGATAATGGTTTTGAAAGAGCCTTTGAGAGTGTTGCGATGAACAGTATGTTTGTTTGGGCACAAAGTACAAGTATGCCTTATGAAGGGTACAAAACAGATCGACAGTTGCAGTTAAAGCTGTCTGATGTTGCAACCTTAAAAAATAGGCTTCCGGAAATAGAATATATAGCACCCCGTAATGCTAAAGGCGTTTTTGATGGCGAACCAGCAATTGTAGTTCGTGGAATGAAATCTAGCTCTTCTCCAGTGTATGGCGATTATCCTGTTTATACTAAAATTGCTACTAAAAAGATTTATGATGGTGGTAGATTTATAAATGATAGAGATATAGATCAAGCTCGAAAAGTAGCAGTAATCGGTGAAAGAACCCAACAAGAATTGTTTGAAGAAGAAGAAAATCCGATAGGTTCTTATATACGAGTAGATAATATTTATTTTCAAATAATTGGGGTACATAAGTTTGTTCCTGGCGGCGGATTTGAGAGTGATACAGATATTTATATTCCTTATACTACATTTAGGAAATTATACAATACAGGCGAAGATGTTAGCTGGTTAACTATTGCTGCGTATGATGACGCAGATGTGGTTAAGGCAGAGGAAGATGTAAAAAGTGTCTTGAAAAGTATTCATAAAGTAAACCCTAAGGATGATAGAGCTTTTGGAGCATTTAACTTAGGTGAGATATTTAATAGAATTACAGGTTTTGCAAAGGGTTTGACTTTCTTGTCTCTGATTGTGGGAATAGCGACAATCTTAGCAGGTGTTATTAGTATTGGTAACATATTACTGATCTCTGTTAAAGAGCGAACCAAAGAGTTAGGAGTGAGACGAGCTCTAGGAGCTACACCAGCTGAAGTAAGAAATCAGATAATATTAGAGTCTGTTTTTTTAACAGTTGTAGCAGGTGTTTTAGGAATAATATTGGGAGCGGGTGTTTTAAAGATAGTCGATATTTTTACAAAGGGAACAGATTTACCGTATACCAACCCTACACTGCCCATACCTTATGTTTTAGGGGCCTTGGCAATAATGATAATTTTAGGAACTTTAATAGGGTTAATACCAGCGCAAAGAGCAGTGAGTATTAAACCAATTGATGCATTAAGAGAAGAATAAAGTAAAACCAACATAAAAAGTAAATATATCATCAAATGAAAAAAGTAATAAAATACGTAGTAATAGGTCTATTAGTGTTAGCTGCTTTGTGGGCTGCAATGTTTTTTATTCGAACCAATAAAAAATCATCGATTACCTATGATACCCAAAAACCATTTATTTCTAATGTAGAGAAAAAAACGGTGGCTACTGGTAAAGTAATTCCTGAAGATGAAATTGAAATAAAGCCTCAGATTTCTGGAATTATAGAAGAGGTTTATTTAAAAGAAGGAGCTAAAGTAAAAGCTGGTGATCTTATTGCAAAAATAAAAGTTGTTCCTAATGAGCAATCCATGAATCAAGCAGGGGGAAGAGTTAAAAATGCACAATTAGCCTTAAATAATACTAAAATTGAGTTTGATCGTAATAAAGTGCTTTTTGATAAAGGCGTTATTTCTAGTCAAGATTTTAACACGTTGCAATTACAATACAATCAAGCACAGCAGGAGTTGGGTAATGCGCAGGCAGATTATCAAATTATTAGAAAAGGCTCTGCGGGTGGCTCTTCTACGGCAAATACAAATATCAGGGCTACGGTTTCAGGTACAATTTTAGAAATACCAGTAAAAGAGGGAGATCAAGTCATACAAAGTAACAATTTTAATGATGGTACTACCATTGCAACTATTGCAGATTTGAGTAAAATGATTTTTGAAGGTAAGGTTGATGAAGGGGAAGTAGCAAAATTAAAAGTGGGTTCTCCATTAGAAATAAGCTTGGGAGCTTTAGAGGGTAAAACGTTTAATGCAAAACTTCGCTTTATTGCACCAAAGGGAGTGGAGGAATCTGGGGCTGTTCAGTTTAAAATAGAAGGAGATGTAGCTGTTGAAGATGATATCTTAATTAGAGCGGGGTATAGTGCAAATGCATCCTTAGTTTTGGAAAGTAAGAAGGATGTGTTGGTTATTCCTGAAGCATTATTGCAGTTTGATAAGGATACAGATAAACCTTACGTAGAGGTTTCAGTTGGAGATCAAAAGTTTGAAAGAAAAGATATTGAAATAGGAATATCAGATGGTGTTAATGTAGAAATACTTTCTGGAATTACGGAAGAGGATCAAGTTAAAATTTGGAATAAAACGGAGCCTATAAAAAAGAATGTTGAAGAAGAGGAGACAAAAGAATAAGCCATCATCAATCACGTAACAATCAAAAAATAAATCGCATGAAATTTAATAGTATATTAATAGTGTTCTTGTGCACAGTAGGAATCGCGACAGGACAATCTAAGAAGTGGACACTTCAAGAATGTGTAGAATATGCCGTAGAGAATAACTTGACCATAGAGCAGTTTGAATTAGATTTAGAAAATGTGCAACTAGAAAAGTCTGATGCCTTAGGTGATTTCTTGCCAGATTTAAATGCATCGAGTACCTTGTCTAGTAATACAGGTTTCTCTATTAATCCAACGAATAATTTACCAACGAATACCACTACGTTTAATGTTAGCGGAAGTTTGTCGTCTAACATAACATTGTTTAATGGTTTAAGGAATGTACATCGTTATAATCGTGCAAAATTAAATGCTATTTCCTTTCAATATCGTTTAGATGATTTAAAGGACGATATTCGTTTAAGTGTAGTAAATGCTTATCTGCAGGTATTGTCTAACAAAGAGTCTTTAATTGTCTTTAAAGCGCAATATTCAGTTACGCAACAAGACTTATTGCGTACAAAAGAATTAGTAGATGCTGGTGTGGTGGCACGTGGAGATTTACTGCAAATTGAAGCAACTGCAGCTACGCAAGAACAACAAATCGTAAACGCTGAAAATCTAATTTTAATTTCCAGAATTAATTTAGCACAATTATTACAAATTACCGATTACGAAAACTTTGATATTGCGGATGAAACTTTTGAGATTCCACCGTCAGAAGTTTTAACAAACACACCTAGAGTAATTTACGAGAAAGCGTTAACGTTTAGGAATGATATTAAATTTTCAGAAATGGATATTGAATTAGCCGAAAAAGATCTTAAAATTAGTAAAGGAGCATTACTTCCCACACTAAGCGGTTTTTTTAATTATGGCTCTAGATATTCTGATGCTACACAACTTTTAGATGGAACCAATAATCTTTATAACCCATCTTTTAAGGATCAACTTTGGATTTTTGACGGTTTGGCTTATGGAGCGCAATTAAGCATTCCTATATTTAATGGCTTTACTGTAAAAAACAATATTAAACGATCAAAAATAGGTGTAGACCGCGCAAAAAATCAATTAGAACAAGATAAATTAGCGTTGGAGACTACCGTTAATCAGGCTTATGTTGATGTAACGAGTTTTTCTAAGGCCTATGAAGCAGCGGAAAAAACAGTGGAGGCTAATCGCTTAGCGTTTGAGTATTCTAAAGAGCGTTTTGATGTAGGGTTGATGAATGCTTTTGATTATAGCCAAGCACAATCTAGAGTAGATGATGCAGAGGCCCAGTTAGTACGTACCAAGTATGATTATATTTTAAGGCTTAAAATTTTAGAATTTTATTTTGGAATACCTATTACGTTAGATTAAAAGAGAGACAAAACAATAGAGTAGAAGATTCATAATTCATTATGGATCTTTTTTTGTTTTAAATTTCGTAGTTGCATGTATCTTTGCAAGTATTATGGCAATACTTTTAAATTTAGAAACAGCAACTACAAATTGTTCCGTAAGCATTGCGGATAATGGAACGCTTTTAGCAATCAAGGAGTTTGACAGCGCAGATTATTCTCATGCAGAACAATTGCATGTATTCATAGAAGAGGCTTTAGAAATGGCGTCATTGAATTTAAAGGATTTAGAAGGTATAGCGGTAAGTAAAGGACCTGGGTCGTATACTGGCTTGCGTATAGGTGTTTCTGCGGCAAAAGGCTTGTGTTTTGCACTAGATCTTCCTTTGATCGCGATTCCTACGTTAGAAAGCATGGCTTGTCAAGCCAATACCAATGAGGTAAGTTTTGTGATTCCTGTTTTAGATGCGCGCCGTATGGAAGTGTACTCTAGTGTTTTTAATCAAAATTTAGAGGAGATTAGAGAAACCAAAGCTGAAATTATTGATGAAAATTCATTTCAGGATTATGCAGTAAAAGGTAAGGTGCTAATTTTAGGGAATGGAGCTCAGAAGTGTAAAGAGACTTTAATTCACCCTAATTTTAGTTTTGATACTACAGTAGTGCCTTCAGCAAAAGAAATGGCAATGCTCTCCTATAAAAAGTTCAAAGAAAACAACGTTGAGAATGTTGCTTACTTTGAACCTTATTATTTAAAAGACTTTATTCTACTAAAGAAGAAAGCTTAAATTTATTTGTTATACTGAACCACTTGTGGGAATGGAATTTCAATACCTTCTGCATCAAACCTAAGTTTTGTTTCTTCCATTACGTAGAAGTGTGCTTCCCAGAAATCTGAATTCTTAGCCCAGAAACGCAAGGTAAGATTTACAGAGCTTTCTGCCAGTTCATCCACATAAACTGCAGGAGCAGGATCCTCAAAAATAGTTTCGTAATCCGCACAAATTTTTAAAAGAATTTCTTTTGCTTTTTTCAAATCTGAACCATATCCTATACCAATAGAAATTTTATCTCTACGGGTTTCTTGAGCATTATAATTAGTAATGTTGTTGTTGGATAATTGCCCATTAGGAACAATTACAATTTGATTTCCGAAGGTGCTTAATTTGGTAGTGAATATCGATATTTCTTTTACGGTACCATCTACGCCTTGAGCAGCAATAAAATCGCCAACTTTAAAAGGCTTAAATATTAGAATTAATACTCCGCCGGCAAAATTTGCTAGAGAACCTTGCAGTGCTAAACCAATAGCAAGTCCCGCAGCACCAATTATAGCCACTAAAGAAGAAGATTGCACGCCTAATTGCGTAATAACAAGAACAAATAAGGTTATTTTTAATCCAATGCTTATAAGGCTTTGTAAGAAGCTTTCTAAAGAGGGATCATAATCTTGTTTTATGAAAAATTTACGGACCATTTTATTGACTACTTTAATCAGCCATAAACCAATTATAAAGATCACTATAGCAAGAATTAAATTAGGGAGTGCAGCCCAGATCCAATTAATGGCATTATCTATATGTTCTTGATAATCTGTAAGTTTTTCCATAGTACTGTTTTAATATATTGTAATTTATTTGTCTTGGCAAAGTAACTTAATAGAAGTTTAAAATCCTATCATATCGTTGTATTACGGCAAAAGTTGTCTTATTAGCGTCATTTATACGGTTCATGTAATTTCAAAGCATAAAAAAAGCGCATAAAATGCGCTTTTAATACTATTATTTAAAATAGGTACTATTTTATTTCAAAGGTGATTTTTACATTCACTCTAAAATCTTTTACTTCGCCGTCTTCTACAGAAGCACTTTGCTCGTTAACGTATACAGAACGAATATTTTTCACACTTTTTGATGCTTGAGCTACTGCTTTTTTAGTTGCATCTTCCCAGCTTTTTTCTGAATTTGCTAATACTTCAATTACTTTTAAAATTGCCATAATGATTTTAATTTTGTGTTTCCTTAAAAGTAAGAAATTTCAAAGTAATTAGCGAATATATGTAGGAAAAAAATGCAGTGATTGCAATTCTTAGCCATTGATAGCTACAACATTCTCTACATGATCTGCCATCATATCTTTAAGCATGTTTTCAATCCCATTCTTTAAAGTAAATGTAGATGAAGGACATCCGCTACAAGCGCCTTGCAAAATTACGTTTACTGTTTTAGTGTCTTTATCGTATGATTTAAACATAATATTACCACCGTCACTAGCCACAGCAGGTTTTACATACTCCTCTAAAATATCAATTATTTTTTTTGAAGTATCGTCTAAGTTTTCATCTTGAAGTTGTGTTTTTGGAGCTTCCGCTTTTTTCTTTACCACACTTTCGGCAGAAACAACCTCTAAGCCATCTCCTATGAAGTTTCTAATTAATTCTCTTATGTCAAAAGTGACTTCATTCCAATCAGCTACTTCGTATTTTGTAACAGATGCATAGTTTTCATCAAAGAAAACCTCTTTTACAAATGGTAAATGAAATAATTGCTTCGCTAATTCTGAATCTTTAGCTTCATCAATGTTTTTAAATTCAAATGCTGTAGGTACAATTGTTTTGTTAGAAACAAATTTCATTACCGCAGGATTTGGAGTACTTTCCGCATAGACTGTAGCGGGTACTTTTTTAGGATCCTTATCTTCATGAATAATAGGTTCTCCACTATTCAAATATTCAACTAATTGCTGAGCAACTTCGTCTTTTACATCGTCCCATTCTACAATACTAAAACGCTCTAAGGCAATAAAGTTTGCAGAAATATAAACAGTTTTTACAAAGGGTAAATAAAATAATTGTTGTGCTAAAGGTGAGTTTTTAGCTTCGTCAATATCTTTATATTCGTAGTTGTTACTTTTGGTAATAAAGTGGTTCGTATCGAACTTAAGTATGGCGGGATTATTAGTTTCTACAATAGTTATCGTGAACTCTTTCATCTTGATTTAATTTTACGAGCAAAAATACAAAGTAATTGCCACTATAGCTATATATAATAATGTTGTATTTCTATCGTTATACTTTATATTTAGAAAAATTAGAACACACCACACTTTTAAACATAAAAATGAAAAGGATTTATTTTATAGTACTCCTCCTGTTAGTTTTTGTTGCTCCTTCTAGAGCTCAAGAAGGGATCCCTGTTTATTTTGATTACTTATCAGATAATTATTATTTAGTGCATCCTTCTATGGCAGGTATAGGAGAAGGTGGTAAAGTAAGGCTTACTGCGAGAAAACAATGGTTTAGCGTAGATGATGCTCCTAATTTACAAACGTTAAATGCACATGTTAGAGTAAGTGAAAAGAGTGGTGTTGGCGCTATAATTTTTAATGACGCCAATGGGTATCACTCGCAAACAGGTGTAAAATTTACCTATGCACATCATTTAAGGTTCGGTGGTGATGCTCGTAGTTTAAACCAATTGTCTTTCGGATTAAGTGGTACTATGTTGCAAAGTAGCTTAGATGAGTCGGAGTTTAGGTCAGTAACACCAGATCCTGCAATTGTAGGTTCTAAAATAAGTGCTACTTATTTTAATGCAGACTTAGGAATGTCTTACAATTATTTAGAATTTTATGCGCACGCATCCATCTTAAATTTGATGAGCAGCAAGCGTAATTTATATTATAAAGATAGAACGGATAATCCTCAAGTGCCAGAAGTAGATAATTTACGAAGGTATTTATTGTCTGTAGGATATGTTTTTGGTCGTAGTGACTGGCAAATAGAGCCTTCTGTAATGTTTCAGATGACAGATTTTACCCAAGAAAAATCGATGGACTTTAATGCTAAGGTATATAAAGATGTAGATTTTGGTAAAGTATGGGGTGGTATTTCATACCGAAGAAGTTTTGATGGGGCACAGTATGCTACCACAGATGATTTTGGCGAACAACGTTTACAGTTAATTACGCCAATAGTAGGTGTTAATTACAAGAATTTTATGGTGTCCTATAATTATTCTTATCAGATGGGAGATATTCGTTTTGATAATGGAGGTTTTCATCAAATTACCTTAGGGTATGATTTCTTGCAAACAGAAAAAAGATACGACTGTAAATGCCCAGCAGCTAATTACTAATAGAATACCTAAGAAAATATATAGAAAAACCTGTAGCTCATGCTACAGGTTTTTTGCTTTTCATTATATCATTAATTTATTCATCCCACTTGTAATTCTTCATTTCTGCTTGCTTCTTTATAGCAGATAACATCGCATTTTCAAGTTCGCCTTGATTTTGATCTGTTTGGTTTTCTGCTATGAACTGCTCACGTTTTTTATTTAATTCTCTAATTTCAGATTGGATGGCAGTACGTTCTTCTTTTTTATTACTGATGTAATTTTTAATTTCTTTGTCAGACTTATTTTTTAATTCCACAGGTAATTGTTCTTTCTCTAATGTTGAGGTATCAAAGGTTTCCTCATCTGCGGCATCAACCAAATCCCAAGTAGCATTGTTATATAATCTAGAACTCTTACTAACCGCTCTTTTTACAGCCACGGCTTCTTCTACTTCCATGGCATTTGAATCTTGTGTATATTGTTTTTGCAGATTAGCTTGTCCTAAACTACCGTAAGCAATATAGGTTGTGTTTAGTTTTGCATTTAGTTTTACAATACCTGCATCGTATGGTGTGTCTATATGCACTATATGTTTGTTGTGATCAATTGCCATATAATCTCCGCCAGTTAAAAGTGCGCCGTTTTTCCATTGGCTAGAAACACCTTGTTGGTATCCGCCACAAAAAATAGTGTTGATCACCACATCTTTTTCTTTTGCATTTGTTACAGCGTCTTTATAGTTTAGTTTTCCTTGTGTAAAAGGTTCGTTTCCTGCGATAAATATCATTTTTAAGTTATCTGCATTTTTACCCCAATCTAATTGATTTAAGGAGGTTTGTATCACTTGGCCACAATATTCTTCGCCACCGTTAGTGCGCAGTGAAAATAGTTTTTCAGAAATTTCATCTAAATCTCCACTAAAGCCTAGTACTTGTTGTATGTAACCTTCATGAGACGATAAATGATCATTTCCGTATTGGTATAAAGCAATCTCTAAGTTTGGTCTTATGTAATCATGATTATCGTCGTTGCCACAGCGAGCCTTTACATAAGCAAATTTGTTTACGATGTCCCATAATTGTGCTTTAGCTTGGTCAATGAGTCCGTCCATACTATTGCTAGTATCTAGTAGTAAGGCAATTTTAACCGTATTGTTTATGTGTTTATGTTCGTTCGTATGTGCTTGCGCCATGATTGGGGCTATAACGTCTTTCTTTTTAATCATTTCACAAGCATTCATTGTTGTAACGCTAAACGCTAAAAAACCTATGCCGATAATTCTTTTCATGTTTTTCATTTTTTTCTAAGTTTAAATTGTTTTATTCCGATTGTAAAACTAAAAGCAAACTTATTTAGATAAAATAAGGAATGAGGGAAGTACTCATTTCAGTGAGTGAAGTTGTTTTCTAAATTTGTAAAGCCTACTTATCAGTGCTAAGTTTATAGGAATCAACAATTATAGCATTTTTTAATACCATGAAAAACAACTAAGTTTATCCTCTATTTAATGGATAATGAATAAAAGTAAGCACCTATTTTTTACGTTTTTCTTATTTTGTTTTGTGGCTTTATCACAAGCGCAAAGTCAAAGGTCTAGTTTTGAAATAAAGGGTTCTGTACAGGGTGAAGAAAATAGAGAACCCATTTCTGGTGTCTCGGTTACTACAAGTAGTGGGGGTTACACGGTGACTAACGGTTTGGGAGAATTTAAAATTAAAGCAATCATAGGAGATCAATTAATGTTTGAAAGTTCTTCCTTTGAAACCGTCATTCATACCGTAAAAACCTCCGAAGATGTAGATGTTCGGGTAAGAGATTATGTTCCGGAGAGTAAAACTTCTTCGATGTCATCAAAAAGCAGAAGCTCTACGTCTATTCAGCAATTATTAGATTCAGCAAACTATTATAAAAAAACAGATATTGAAAAAAGTATTGATTTCGTTACAAAAGCAATTGTTCAAATCGGGAAGGATGGAAATAAAAATTTACTTTCAAAATCATACACTACGCTAGGCGAAATCTACCAGTATCATAAACAGTATGATTTAGCGGTAAATAGCTTTAAAGAAGCACTTTTGGCAGCGGATGCGATTAAGACAGAGCTGCTATTGGCTCAGAGTTATTTAGCGAATAAGGAGTATAGAAATGCACAATCATTATTTTTAACGCTAGGAAAAAAAACGTCACTTTCAAGCTTTCAAAAAGCACAAGTGTATGAAGGACTAGGCGATGCTAATAAAGGATTGGGCGCTACGGATAAAGCTATTGAGAACTATTCATTAGGTCTGAACTTGGCTAAAAATAAATCTATAACCCCTAAGATAACGGATTTAAATTCTAAAATTGCCGATGCCTATGCGGATGATAATCAACTAGAGGAAGCTGAGGTTTATTATGATAATTCGCTAGAACTTTCTGAGAATGAAGCACCACAAAGGGCTGTTCAGGAGAAAGAAAAAGTGGCCGATTTTTACAATAAAAGAAATGAATATGATAAAGAAGTTAGTCTTCGTAAAAAGAGTTTAGAAGATTTAAAAGGCTTGAATTCACCTCAGCAAAAAGTAGCGAAGACCTCTGGTGTAAACACAGGGTCTGATTCTATTTCATCACAACGTATCAAATATAAAATTGGAAATGCTTTATTGTCGCAGCGCAAGTACGATCAAGCAATACCCTATTTGCAAGAAAGTATAGATGAAGCTAGTGTAGATGATGATTTAGTAGTACAAAAAGATGCCACACGAAAGCTTTCTGAAGTATATAAGTATCAAGGAGATTTTAATAAAGCATTAGAAACCTACCAAGAATATGTAAGTATTGTAGATACGTTGTATGTGCGGAAGGAACAAGAGATTTCTAGAGCAACACGTTTGAATAGAGAGATAGCAACGAAACAAAATAGAATTTCAGGATTAGAGAAAGAAAGAGAGTTGTACCAGAGTAAGTATGATTTGGTATTAACCAGTGAACAATTAGTAGAACGCCAAAAATGGTTAATCTATTCACTAGTTTTTGGAATGCTTTTATTGGGCTTAACAACCTATTTTTTCTATCGCAGTAACAAACAGCAAAAATTAGCGAACAATTTATTAGCGTTAAAATCTTTGCGATCACAAATGAATCCGCATTTTATTTTTAATGCGCTGAATTCTGTAAATAATTATATCGCTAAAAGCGATGAAAGAAGTGCCAATAGGTATTTGAGTGATTTTTCTACTTTAATGCGTGCCGTTTTAGAAAACTCAGAAGAAGATTTTATTCCGTTAACTAAAGAAATTGAATTACTAGAGCTTTACACAAAATTGGAGCATTCTCGGTTTGCGGATAAATTTGATTATGAAATAAAAATTGATAAGGATATAGATGTAGCTTCGTATCAAATTCCTCCTATGCTGTTGCAACCTTACATTGAAAATGCCATTTGGCATGGACTTCGGTATAAGGATGAAAAAGGCTTTTTAATGATTGATGTTAAAAATAAAACCAAAAGTAGCATCGAAATAACTATTTCAGATAATGGAATTGGGCGTAAAAAATCTACGGAACTAAAAACAAACAATCAGAAAAAACAAAAGTCCAAAGGTATGGGCAATATTAAAAAGAGAATAGATATCCTTAATGACATGTATAAGGATAAGGTCGACGTTTTTATTTCTGATTATAACGAAGATGGGACAGGAACAAAAGTGATTTTTTTACTAAAGAAAGATCAATAGGGAAAATCAATCTATAAAAAAATAATTAAAATGAAATTGAAAGCAATTCTAGTAGAAGATGAAGCCAATAGTAGAGAGATTCTGCGTAATTATTTAGCTAAATATTGTCCTGAAGTAACTCTTGTTGGCGAAGCATCTACTATAAAAGAAGGCTTGGATTTAATTCATAAAAACGAATTAGATCTTGTTTTTCTAGATGTAGAGATGCCTTTTGGTAATGCTTTTGATTTACTAGAGCAAATACCAGATAGAACTTTTGAAACTGTATTTGTAACGGCGTATAATAATTATGCTATTGAGGCATTAAATAATCATGCGGCATATTATTTAATGAAACCTATAAGTATAGATGAATTGATTAAAGCAGTTGATTATGTTAAGGAAATTCGTCTAAAAGAAAATGCCTTAGAAGATAAAATTTTAAAGCCTAAGTTAAACACGGTAGAAGGCAAAATAACGATACCGCAACAAGATGGTTTTCAAATTTTAAATGTTGCAGATATCATGTATTGTAAGGCAGATGATAATTATACCGAAATATATGTAAAAGACAAGAGGATAGTGGTGAGCAAAACTCTAAAGTATTTTGAAGAGGCCTTATCTGAATTTTCTTTTGCTAGAATTCACAAATCTTACGTGGTTAATGTAAATGAAGTTGTAAAATACGTAAAAGGAAAAGGCGGTAGCGTGCTGCTTTCTAACGGAAAAGAACTTTTGGTTTCTGCATCTAAAAAGAAAGATTTATTAGCTTATTTTGAATAGGCATTGGTATTTTAAATGAATAAAAATAATAGTATGATTATAAAAACAATAAACGGAAATACACCAGTGATAGGTGAGGATTGCTTTATCGCTGAAAATGCGGTGATTGTGGGAGAAGTATCCATGGGCAATCAATGCAGTGTTTGGTATAGCGCTGTCCTTAGAGGCGATGTGCATTATATTAAAATGGGGAATAAGGTTAATATTCAAGATGGTGCGGTGATACATGCAACTTATAAGAAGTCGCCAACTACAATTGGTAATAATGTATCTATAGGTCATAATGCTATTGTTCATGGATGTACCATACATGATAATGTTCTTATTGGAATGGGGAGTATTGTTATGGATGATTGTATTGTAGAAAGTAATAGTATAATTGCAGCAGGAGCAGTACTAACAAAAGGAACTCATGTGCCTAGTGGTACAATATTCGCTGGAATGCCTGCTAAAAAAATAAAAGATATTAGTCCTGAATTAAGTTCAGGGGAAATAGATAGGATTGCGGAAAGTTATGTGATGTACTCTGGTTGGTTTAAGGAATAGCGACTTTAGATTCAAAATAAATATTATCACTATTTTTACCGCATAATTAAAAGAATTGAAACGATGAATGCATATATTTTTCCAGGACAGGGAGCACAATTTGTAGGAATGGGGTTAGACCTTTATGAAAAATATCCTATTGCTCAGCAACTTTTTGAACAAGCAAATGAAATATTAGGCTTTAGTATTACAGATATTATGTTTGAAGGTACGCCTGAAGCTTTAAAGGAAACTAAAGTAACTCAGCCAGCTATTTTTCTTCACTCTGTGATATTGAGTAAAGTAATGGGAGATACATTTAAACCAGATATGGTAGCGGGCCATTCATTAGGTGAGTTTTCTGCTTTAGTGGCAAACGGTACCTTAAATTTTGAAGACGGACTCAAGCTAGTTTCACAACGAGCATTAGCCATGCAAAAAGCCTGCGAATTAAAACCGAGTACCATGGCTGCGGTTTTAGCTTTAGCAGATGACGTTGTAGAAAAAATATGTGCAGAAGTACCCGGAATAGTTGTTGCTGCAAATTATAACTGTCCAGGTCAATTAGTTATTTCTGGAGAAGTAGAAGCAGTAACTATTGCCTGCGAAAAAATGAAAGAAGCGGGTGCTCGTCGAGCACTAATGTTACCTGTAGGTGGTGCTTTTCATTCTCCATTAATGGAACCTGCGAGAGAGGAATTAGCAGCTGCTATTGAAAACACAGTATTTAATACTCCTTCTTGTCCTATTTATCAAAATGTAAGTACAACAGCAATTATGGATGCCGATGAAATAAAGAAAAATCTTATTTCTCAATTAACAGCTCCTGTGAAATGGACACAGAGCGTGCAACATATGATTGAAGATGGTGCTACTCAATTTATTGAAGTAGGACCTGGGAAAGTTTTACAAGGTTTGGTTAAGAAGATTCATCCAGGTGCTGAAGCTAAGTCTGCTGAAATTGTTTAAACGATTTTAGAGTGCATGGTTATACCGATGAAAGGTGTATTTCACCCCTTTTATCGGTTCAATAATCGATATTTTGAGTAATATTGGGGTCTATTTTAAATGCCGCAAAATTTGTATGTAATTTTGTTTTTTAAGAAATAAAATACTATAACCATGAATACCCTATACCAACCAACTTATAAACTCTGGTGCGCAAATTATTTGACGCAGGTAATGCTTGTAATCGGATTTATATGTTTACCAATCTTTATGTCGGGTCAATCTACAGTAGTAGTTACCGCAACAGATGCAATCGCTACAGAAGGGACACCAGCAAATGATACGGGTGTTTTTGAAATAGATTTGGGTGCTGTAAATAATACAGGCAGTACTGTAACGGTAAATTTTATTCTCAGTGGTACTGCAACTTCAGGTACAGATTATGCAGATTTAGGAACTAGTGTTAGTATTGTAAATGGAGCAAGAACAGCTCAATTAACCGTAGTTCCTGTAGATGATGCTTCATTTGAAGGGAATGAAAGTGTGCAGATTAGATTGGAAAGTACGGACAACGGAGATTTTACAATAGCAGGAAACTCAAGTAGTAGTGCTCTGATTATATTAATAGATAATGATGGTTGCGGAGCAGGAGATGACGCTCCAAGACTTAATAGTAGTACGCTAACAAATTATTGTTCTGGAGTTGAGGTAGATTTATCTAGTTTTGTTGATAGTGCCACCCCTGCTGGGACAACATTACGTTGGAGTACAGATGCAAATCCAGATCCAGACGATGAGGCTTCATTTTTAGACTCTTCAATTATATCAACTGATGGAGATTTTTATGGATTTTATTATGAGGTTTTAAATGGTAGAACGTGTATTTCTCCTGTTTTAAGTTTGCCAAGTATTAGTTTTGATACAGCACCTTCCTTAGGTAGCTTAAGTAGTAATAACCAAGCGTGTAACCAAGGTTTTAGCGGTACTACTTTGGATTTAGATTTAGCACTTACAGGAGAAACTCTGGGTGGTGTATGGAATTTGATCGATAGCCCAGAAGGGCAGACCACAACTATAAATGGTGGCAATAGAGTCAATTATAGCGGGCAACCTTCTGGTTCGTACGTATATACTTATACTCCAAACTATGCTGGAGCACCTTCGTGTCCGGTTGAAAGTATTGAGGTTACTATTTTTGTTACAGAATGTACCCCATGTGATGCAGGAAACACGCCTCCTCAGTTAAATACTGACGTGCCAACAGAATTTTGTGTCGTCGATGGGGAGACTATAAGTCAAGATTTAGCATTATATACAGACAGCACAGCTCCATCAGGGACCCGATTGGTTTGGAGTAGAAGCAATGATTATACGAGAATGGATGTGTACTTAACATCTACAGTGGTTTCTCAAGAAGGAACTTTTTATGCCTTCTTTTTAAATGATGAAGGAACTCCAGATGATAGTGATGACGATTGTGCAAGTCCTGTTCTATCTGTGTCAATTATAATCAATGAAAAACCAGAAATAACGGCGACAGAAAATGCATTATGCTCGGAGGGGATTATGACCTTAGAAGCTACTGCAACAGATGGGAGTACTATTAACTGGTATGCAACAGAAACAAGTACAACACCTTTAGAAGAAAATACGGGTAGTTTTACTACGCCAAACTTAACACAAACTACAACCTATTATGCAGAGGCGGTATTAGGTAATTGCCCATCTGATCGTATACCTGTAATTGCAACAATTAGTAATGAGCCTGTAGTGCAAGCATCAACAACGCCTTTAAATGTATGTAATGTTGCCGATGCAGATTTCCCAACAGTAATAGATTTAAATTCAGGACTTACTCAAAATGTATCAGGGACATGGGAAATAGCGTCTGATCCTACTAGTGCATTAACAATTTCTGGAACAGATACGGTAGATTTTATTAATGCTCCAGAGGGTAACTACACATTTACATTTACAACAGATACTGCAGTAGCACCTTGTTCAGATGCTTCAGTAACCATCACGGTAACAGTGGTAGCATGTGTTTTAGATGCAGACTTAGATGGATTAACAGATGCGGAGGAAAATACACTAGGTACAAACCCAGATAATGATGATTCTGATGATGATGGTATTTTAGATGCTGTTGAGGTAGGTGATGATGTGGATAATCCTTTAGATGAAGACAGTGACGGAATTATAGATGCTTTAGATTCTAATGTTCTTGATAGTGATTTGGATGGTGTGGTAGATCAATTAGACCCTGCGAATTTTAATCCTTGTATCCCAAATACTGCAGCAGGTGCTTGTGATAGTGAATGTGGAATTCTCTTTAATCAGTTTTCGCCAAATAGTGATGGTGTTAATGATTTTCTGACCATTAGTTGTATCCAAAGCTACCCTGATAATAGCATAGAAATTTTTGACCGTTACGGGAATCAAGTATATAAAGAAGTACGTTATCAAAATAACTGGGATGGGACGGGTAAGAATGGAGATCTTCCAAAAGGAACATATTATTATGTTTTGAATTTAGGTGATGGCACACCAATAACCAAAGGTTGGATTCAAATTATAAGATAATATGCAAAGCACTTTTAAAATGAAAAATTTGAATATAAAAATCGTTACGGTACTTGCATGTTTATTGGGAATAATAAATTTTTCCTATGGGCAGCGAGAGCCGCAGTATACACAATACATGTATAATATAGGTAGCTTTAACCCCGCATATGTGGGTACTGTTGAAAATACAGAAATAACAGGTTCCTATAGAGCGCAATGGATTTCTGTTGATGGTGCACCAAAAACAATGCGTTTAGGTGTTAACTTACCTTTTTCGAATAAAAAAAACGGACTAGGGTTAAATATTATTAATGATGAGTTAGGCCCGTCAACACAAACGTATTTTGATGTAGCCTATTCATTTCAAGTTAAAGTTTCTGATAATACAAAGCTTTCCTTTGGAGTAGATGCAGGAGGAGCATTATTAAATGTTGACTATACAAAAGGTAATTTTGAAGTTTTAGGAGAACCGCTTCTAAATTCAGAAAACTCATTAAATAAATTCTACCCAACTGTGGGTGCTGGAGTATTTTTATATGGAGACAATTGGTATACAGGAGTTTCTATTCCAAATTTTTTAACGGATATCGTGTACAATGATGAGGTTTCTGTTTTTATTGAAGATAAACCTCAATTTAATTTTATAGGAGGTTATGTTTTTGATTTATCAGACGGACTTAAATTTAAGCCTGCTATACTTTTAAACTATTTAAAAGGACTGCCTCTAAATGCTAATCTTTCTACAAACTTTTTAATTAATGATGTGGTTACGTTAGGAGCTGCATACAGATTTGATAATGCCGTGAGTGGTCTGGCAGGAGTACAAGTTTCCAATAGCATGTATGTAGGGTATTCTTATGATTATTCTGTCAATGGTTTTTCAAGTTATAACGATGGGTCTCATGAAGTTGTTCTTAAGTTTTTCTTAGGTAGAGGAGGAGATAATAAGAATAAAAATAACGGAAAAGCCAAAGGGAAACCAAAACAGATAGATACACCAAGATTCTTTTAACTATAAAGCATGAAAATGAAACTAAAAGCCATCCTATTATTTCTACTGATGTTTAGTGTATTTAGCTATGCGCAAAATAAATCTAAAGGAGATAATTTCTTTTTTGAGTATGCTTACAAAGATGCTATTAAAGAATATACCAAAGAGCAAGTTAAAAAAAGTTTAACCAATCAGCAGTATTTAAACCTTGCCGATTCATATTTAAAAACTGGTAATTATTCTAAAGCAGCAGCGCTTTATGAAAAGCAATATCAAAAAGATACCACTTTAGCGACGCCGTATATAAATAAATTACTCTTAGCTAGTAGTAAAACAAAAGATAGGGAAGAGTTTCAGAGCTATACTTCAAAATTTTCAAAATTCTTCTCCAAAGAATTGATAGATAATTCAGAATTTAATTTTGAAATTTTAGAGAATAATACTGCTGAGAATCAAGAATTTTTACTTTTTAATTGTTATTTAAACAGTCCACAAGCCGATTTTTCTCCAGCATTTTACAAAGATGAATTGTTATTCACGAGTGGGCGTACTAAAGAGAAAGGGAAGATTTATGCACCATCTGGGGAATCTTATTTAGATATTTATTCTGGTAAAATTCAAGCCGATGGCGATGTGACTGTGCCCAAAGTATTTAAGAAGGTGTCAAATTCTAAGTATCATAAAGCAACACCTTACTTTTCTGAAGCATTGAATGGTATCATCTACATGCTATCGAACGCGGATGGAGACAACCTGCTTTTTGATGAAAATGGAAAGAATACATTAGCCATTGGCTTGGTGAGTGAAAAAGGAAATTTTGAATATTTATTAAGAGACTTAAGTACATCTTTCTATTATCCATACTATGATGCAGCAACAAGTAAGCTCTATTTTGCTGCAAATTTCGAAAGTGGATTCGGAGGAACAGATATTTATTATGTACATACGAGTAACGGACAAATTATGTCTGCACCAATAAATCTTGGTCCAAAAATTAATTCTTCAGGGAATGAAATAGCACCTTTTATTTTTGAAGGGAGTTTGTTTTTTTCGTCTGATATTTTTTACGGTCTAGGAGGAATGGATATTTATACGTCTAATATGTCTGTTGACGAGTTTAGCACACCTGTAAATCTAGGTAGAGGAATCAATAGTACTTATGATGATTTCGGATTTGTCTTAAGAAAAAATGACACTGATGGTAGCTATCTTGGTTATTTCTCTTCCAATAGAGAAGGCGGTAAGGGTAATGACGATATTTATGGATTTAAAGTCGATGAAAAGCCAGGTTTAAAAACGATAATTGTCAAAGGATTAGTGGTGAACCCTGCAAATAATCGAGGTATTGAAGAAGCAAGTATTACACTATTTGATGAAAATGAAAATATACTCAAACAAACTTTAAGTGATGTAGCGGGTAATTATCAATTTGAAATACCATTTCGTAAAGGATATTCTGTAAAGGCTTTTAAGAAGGGTCATGGGCGTTTTTACGCCGCGTTTCAGAACGATCAGGATGCAGAGGCAATCACTGAGCATTTAAAAATTGGTTTGCCTTTCATTCAGGATGTGGTTGAAGAAAAAGAAGACAAAACCGTTATTAAACTTCAGAAATTTTATTTTAGCAAAGGGTCTAGTACAATTACTCCCGCAATTGCTAAAGAGTTAGATAAGGTTGCAGCAATTGTTGTTAATTTTCCAGAAATAGAACTGAAAGTAGAATCGCATACCAATAGTCGTGGTAGCGGTGTAAAAAACTTATCACTTTCTCAAGATAGAGCTAGTGCGGTTAGAAAATATTTATTAAGTAAAGGTGTTTTAAGTAAAAACATCGTGGAGTACATCGGGTACGGAGAAAACTTAGTATTGAACCAATGTAAGAATGGTGTTTATTGTTTAGAATTTTTACACAATCAGAATGATAGAACCTTAATTACAGTGCTTAATTACGAGGAGTTAAATTAAGAGGTGTAAACAAAATATATATTAAGAGTGTTGTTTTTTGTTAGCGCTTAACTGATGGATTTCTTATGGTTTATTTTATAACTATTTTTTCTCCATAAAATTTAGGTTGCTTGTTCGTGAGTAAATCTAAGAATACTTTTACCCGAGCAAAATATTCTCTTAATTGCACTTTTAGCCCATTTCTTCCAGAGATGTCTTTAGCATTAAAGCCTATTGCTTTTAGTCCTTTTTTACGCGCAAGATAAATGGCCCTGTCATTATGAAATTTCTGAGAAATTACAGTTACTTTGTCTAATCCAAAAACATACTTAGCCCTTACCATGGAATCTAATGTTCTGAAACCAGCATAGTCTAGGAATATTTTTTCTGCGGGAATTCCTGCTTTCATTAAATCCTTTTTTATAGCTTCAGGCTCATTGTAATAGATGCTTCCGTTATCGCCACTCACAAGTATGAATTCAATTTTTTTAGCCTTGTACAGGGCTACAGTAGCCAATATTCTGTTCGAATAATAAGGGTTTGGATGACCGGTGGTAAGTTTTTTTGCAGTTCCTAAAATTAATCCAACTCTATTTGTAGGTGTTTTTTCTACGGAAGTATAGGTTTGTCCTATTGTTGCAGCATTAATTACGTAATTACAGGTAAACAAAGTGCCTAAGAATAGCACCATGCAGACAGCAATTACTTTAAGAATTTTTTTAAGCATATTTTCTAAACTTAGGAATAAAGATAATTAAAACCTTATTCTATAAGTCCTTTTCTAGTAAAATAGTATTTTCAGGTTTTAATACTTTATTTCTAGCCTTTTTAAGTTTAGTGGCATTTATCAATATAATTATGAAAGAACGGTTTCTTATTTTCTTGTTGTTTTTATTTCTTACTTCTTGTGTAAGTGTAAAAAACTATAACAATCAAATTGCAGAATTGCATTCGGTAGAAGAACTCCACCAAGATGTAGATTTTGCCTATTATAAACTGATAAAGTTGCATCCAAGATTATATCAATTTATTACAAAAGAACAATTAGATGACAAGTTTGATAGTTTAAAAATAGCGATAAACACGCCGATGTCTAGTACAGATTTCTATAGGATGTTAGCTCCTGTGGTCTCTGAAGTTAGGCAGGGACATATTTCTATTAGTCCACCATTTTCAAAATTCACAAGAAAAGAACGAAAATCACGAAGAAAGAATAAGTTTGAATTTTATGATTTGGCATTTGAACAGGTTAACGATGCTTTTTTAATTCATGACAATTATGGACTAGATAGCACCATCGTTGGTTCGGAAGTTTTAGAAGTAAATGGGGAGCCTATAGAACAGTTGCTCGCTAATTATGAGCATGTATTTTCTTCAGATGGGTATAATACTACTTTTAAAGATAGGTTTGTCGCCTTGCGATTTTCAACTTTTTATTTACGCGATAAAGGGCGCCTAGATAGCTTGGAGTTAAAACTAAAACATAAAGATTCTATTTTTACGAAAATGCTAAGGACTATTCCAAAAGACTCTTCAAATGTAAAGAAGATGCCAAAAGATTCTACGGTAAAAGAGCCAGTGTTAACCAAGCTAGAAAAAAAGGATAAAAAACGTTTGGATAGAATTAAAAGGAAAAACAATAAAAAGTATGGGTACCAAAACACGAAAAAGCAATTTACCCGTAATTTTAGATTTCTAAAGCAAGACCAAGATATTGCTTACATGAAAATTAGGGGGTTTTCTAATGGGAAATATTCAGATTTTTATAAGGAGTCTTTTCAGAAAATAGACTCAGCAAATGCAAAAACACTGGTTTTAGACCTCCGGGATAATACTGGAGGTAGGTTAGATGAGATAGCACTTTTGTATTCTTACTTGACCGATGAAAAATACCAATTTATTAAAAAAGGAGAGAGCATGACACGGTTTCCTTTTCATAAAGCATTATTATCTCGTAGAAATCCTTTTGCCCTTAATGCATTGGGGGTTCTTGTAGCTCCAATTACCATTCCTTTGGAGTATAGCAGAACGCATAGAAAAGATGGTGTATTGTATTATAAATTTAGAACATCTAAACAAAATAGAAAGCCAAAGGAGCTTAATTTTAAAGGTCCTATTTATGTGTTAATTAATGGCAATTCTTTTTCGGCATCTTCTATTCTCTCAACGGCATTGAAAGGATCAAAGAGGGCTACGTTTGTTGGGGAGGAGACGGGGGGTCACTATAACGGAACAGTTGCAGGGATTAGCAAATTTATTCAATTACCAAATTCTAAGGTTACGATAAGTTTTGGATTATTGCACATACAATCACCTTATGAGAATTCAGAAAAAGGCTATGGTATTAAGCCTGAGGTGGTTATTGTTCCAACTGAAGAAAATAGATTAAATAACGAGGATCCAGAATTAGAATGGATAATAGAAAAAGTGAAACAATAATACTTTTGTTTTTAAGTTTATTAAATTACCTAAGATTCATAAGAACTTCTTATATTTAAATAGGGTTATAGTATTACTAATTGTAAAAATTAGAGTTTAGTGTACTTAGGTATTTTGTAGATTTGTTTATAAGATTTTAAACTTTTTAACTAATTTACTTGCATTAATTGTGGAACTAAAATATGTTTGAATTTTAAAAGAAAGGGTCTTTAATTGTTATTGTATTTGAAACAAAATGATTTTATAGACAAGGTAGATTTAAAAAATGTAGCTATGGATGTATTAGAAAAAGCATTAGAATTTGAAGGGCGAAAGATGTCAGGAATGACAACGAGCGATAGAGTAGAAGCTTCAAGAGAAGTTAAAACCTTGATATTAGCACTTAATGAAATATACAAGGAAAGTAAGGATACTGAGTTGATGGACGTTATGAAACGTTTGACCGTAATTAAGCGTAAAATTGATAAACGTTTAAATGGAAAGCTTGTGTTGTAACAATTTTTCGGTATTTACATATAAAGGCTCAAGAAATTTTTTCTTGAGCCTTTATTGTGTCTAAGAATATTTTTAGAATGAAGTTAGTCTAACTTCACTTCACTTTTGGTTATATGAACAATGGCATCACCTTGGTTTACAATAGGAGATTGATTCACGCATATCACGTGACCTGCAAAAGTTGCTTTTTGTTTTTTCTCAAAATACCCGAAAGGATCTGATAAGCTCCCTAGATTATCACCTATGTTTACATATTGACCCAGTTGAACTGTTGGGTGGAAAAGTCCAGAAAACTTCGCTCTAATCCATGCTGAATCCTCGACCAAATACGTTGTCTCAGCAGGGGATTTTAAGAGGGCTATTTCCTTTTGAAAATTACGCATCCCTAATTCTTGCATAACTCTAAGCGTTCCTGTTAGTCCAATTTTGGAAACTTCATTGTTTATGTTTAAAGACTTACCTCCTTCAAATAGCAATACTTTTTTATTAAGCTTGTAAAGTGTTTCTCTAAAAGATTTTTCTCTTTTAGCTGATGCAATAATAAAACGAGTACCAAATTTTTTTGCTAGTTCAAGACTCTTTATGTCATTTTTACCAATTCGGATTTGAGGTGCATTAAAACGACGATCGCCTCCGGTATGAAAATCAATACAGTAATCTATGTTGGGCACAATTTCTTTTACGATATGGTAGGCAAATCTACTAGCTAATGAACCCCGGAGACTACCTGGAAATACCCGATTTAAATCTCGACCATCTGGGAATTCTCGCGTCTGACTTAAAAATCCGAATACGTTTACAACAGGGATGCAGATGACCATTCCAGCTGTTGGAATATGGTATCTCTCAGCTATAATTTTTCGGACTATTTCAACGCCATTAATTTCATTGCCATGAATACCTCCTGTAAGTAGTATTGTTGGGCCGGCTTGCTTACCTCTAGATACAATAACGGGGACTTCTATAGTTGATCCTGTATGTAATTTTGCTATGTTTAAAGATAATTGGTGTGTTTCACCTGGTAAGACTACTTGGCCTAAAATCTTTACTTTTTTATTCGGCATTTCTTTCAACGTATTTAATAATATGTCCTGCAATATTTTTTCCTGTGGCAGTTTCAATTCCTTCTAATCCCGGAGAAGAATTTACTTCTAAAATTAACGGTCCGCGAGCAGATTGCAACATATCAACACCAGCAATTCCTAATCCTAATGATTTGGCAGCTTTTAATGCGGCATTTTCCTCTTCATCTGTCAACTCAATAATATTGGCAGAGCCACCGCGATGTAAATTAGACCTGAACTCACCTTCTTTACCTTGCCTTTTCATAGCGCCTACGACTACACCATCGACTACAAAGGCTCTAATGTCTGCGCCTTTTGCTTCTTTTATAAATTCTTGCACAATAACTCTTGCTTGCAATCCATTAAAAGCTTCTAGTATAGATTCTGCAGAATTACGGTTGTCTGCTAAAACGACTCCTAGTCCTTGAGTGCCTTCTAATAATTTAATGACTAAAGGAGCGCCCCCTACTTTGTCTACAATACCACTCACTTCTTTAGAGTAGTTACTAAAAACTGTTTTTGGTAAGCCTAAACCAGCTCTAGATAAAATTTGTAAACTTCTTAATTTATCTCTTGACCTAACCAAGGCTTGAGATTCTGTAGCAGTAAAGACCTTCATCATTTCAAATTGTCTCACAACTGCGGTTCCGTAAAATGTCACTGAAGCGCCAATTCTAGGGATGACTCCGTCTACATTGGTGATCTCTTCTCCTTTGTAAATGATGCCAGGTTTCTTTTTTTCAATGACCAAGTCGCACTTTGTATGATTAATGACAAGCATTTCATGGCCTTTTTTTTCACCGGCTTCAACAAGTCTTTTTGTGGAATATAAGTTTTGATTTGCAGATAGAATTACAATTTTCATGTTTAGTTTCTTTGGTATATAATTTAAAATTTAAGGAATATGTTTAATAGTTAAAACAGTATGAGTTTTAAATATATGGAATTGTGATAGCATTACTTAATACCTCGATGCGAGTATGAAGATAAGGGATGTTTCTTTGCGTCTGTTGGCTATTTTTGTAGTCTTTGCAATCAATTGTTTCTGGTGTCAAATGTAGTCTTTAAGAGCAATTAGTTTGTTGTTTCTAAACCTTGCTAAAGGCAAATTCAGATAAGGTAGCTATAAAAAACTTTAAATGAATACTCTTTTAAGTTTTTTTATTTTCAATATAAGGCTAATTTCTGACGCGTTAAATAATCATTATACGTTTTTAAATATTTTTAGCTTTTGAACCAAAGTTGCAAATAACCAACCGAAAAATACACCGAAGCTTAAGCCTGTTAGGACATCTAACGGAAAATGAACTCCAAGATATATGCGACTATAGCAAACAAGTAAGCTCCATGGAGCTAAAAGAAAGAGCACTAGCTTATTTTTTCTAAAAAAAACAACGCTAAAGTAGCTGGCGAGTGCAGATGAATTGGCAGCATGTGCCGAAAAATAACCAAACTTGCCTCCACAATGATTTTTTACATTCCTTACTAGATCCCTTATCGCATCATCATGGCAAGGTCTTAATCGTGCTACGCTATTTTTAAAAATTATGGATAATTGTTCTGTGCCAAGGAGTAATAGGATAAGTGCAGCTAAAATATAAGCGGTATTCTTAAGTCCAAACGTTCGATACGTGTAAAATAATAACAAAGAATAAATGGGGATGGTGATAAAACTTAAAGTACGCGATAAATACACCCAAAATCCATCCCATACAGGTGTGCCCAGCCCATTTAGGTATAAAAAAAGCTCTTTATCTATTTTAATAAGTTCTTCCAGCATAGGGCAGTAAAACTATTTGATAATTTTTAGCGTATAAAATATATTGGTCATAAATCCAAAGCTATAAAGGCTTTCTATAGCTAGTAAAACTAGAAGCGTGCTACAACGCCTAGAGTTCCAGGCCCCAGATCTAAGTTCCAACTTACCTTTTTTGTTTGATCATTATATTTTTCACTGTATCGATTGTCTAAGTAACGATCAATAGACTCTACTGTAAAAATACTAATAGCGACACCTAGAGCAACATCGGTTAACCAATGCTGTCCGTCCCACATTCTAGATACTCCTGGAATTAAGCCTACCGTGTAAATCCCTGCTTTTACCCATGGATTTTTAAACTGTTTACCTATAGCGTAAGCATTTGTAAAAGCTAACATGGTATGGCCAGAAGGAAAAGAATGGAAATTTCTGCTTGGATTGAAGGGGTCAAAAGTATCTTTAGTTTTTCCACTTACAGGGCGTGCTCTACCCACAAGAGATTTAGTTAACTGTTGTAGCAATCCTGCAGAAGTGGCAGAAGCAATCAATAAAACTCCAGTACGTCTCAGTTTTTCATTCTTAGTAAATAAGCCTGTTAGGTATAGCCCTCCTGTAAACATGTAATTGTATTGCGGACTTCCAAATTCACTGCCATAATCTCTTATGAATTGTGGAATCCCTTCTTTTTGCCTTATAGAAAACTCGGAAGTTTCCTTATCAAAAATATACAATACACCTGTTCCGGCGATAACGGTACCAAAAGTTCCCCATTGTTTTCCTTTCCAATGCAACGGTCTTGTATAGGAATAGCCAACCCCTCCAAAAACGCTGCCTAAATCATATTTAAAAGACTGCCAATTAGTTGCTGTGGTATCTGAAAAATTTGGCGTTTGAACTAGCGTTAGGTTTTGCCCTTGCGCATGAATAAAGCCTCCCAGTAAGAAAAGTAAAATAGGAATTATTTTAAAAACCTTATTGGTTTCTTGATTTAGCATATGTTTTTAAATGATAATATGATGAGGTTGTAATTGGCAAAAATAATAGTTCGCCCTGTCATTTTCAATTCTTTTTTAAGATAACTTGTATATGTAGGAACTTAAAGTGAATAAATGGATCTAGTAATACGTGAAATTGATTGTATTTGATAGATGTTGTCGTGAATAATGTAAGGCACGGGATTTACTTTTTATCCTTGTGTGTATTTATGATTATTGAAATAAAAATTCCTTTAATTATCTTATTCTGAATTCAGGTGATATAATGGATGCTTACGTAATTTTTCTTGTATTTTTAAGAAGAAATAATTTTAAGACTATTTAAAAATGAGGAAATTTATTTTTCTATTTACTTGTATCAGCACTATTTTTCTTCAGGCACAAGATGTAAAAAAAGCAACAGTATATGCAGGACAGGGAGAAACGGTAATTGTACCCACAGATGCTAAGCCAACCCAAAAACAATGGAAAGGAAACTTCACTTTTAAAGATAGTGATGTTATTTTTTCTAATGATTTCGATGGAGCGCGATTGAACGGAATCATTAAAGAAAATGATAGTACGTTTATCGCTTTAATTACTTCAGAGAATACACCTATAAATATTAGTCCGTGGTATGCGTTTAAAGTAGCCTCTAAGGAGCCAAAACAAATAAATGTTACACTTACCTATCAAGAGGGTATTAAGCATAGGTATTACCCTAAATTAAGTGATGATGGTGAGAATTGGGAGGTTTTAGACAGTACTAATTATACCGCTTACGAAAAAGGTAATGCTGATTTTGGTATGGGCTCCTTGCCGTTATCGGTAACTTTAAAGTTGAGTGTTAGCAATAAGCCGCTATGGGTTGCAGGTCAAGAATTGGAAACTTCTGCTAGCGTACGAGAATGGGCAACGGACTTAACTACTAAAAAGGATATTACTTATAGCAGTATTGGAAAAAGTAAAGAAGGAAGGGATATGGGGCTTTTGTCTATAGGGAAGGCAGATTCAAAAAACATGATCCTGATTATTTCTAGGCAACACCCTCCTGAAGTAACGGGGTATTTGGCAATGAAAGCTTTTGTAGAAACGCTTACTTCAGATAGTAAGCTGGCCCAAAAATTCAGAAAAAAGTTCGGCGTATTTGTGGTTCCATTAATGAATCCAGATGGTGTAGATAATGGACATTGGAGGCACAATCTAGGGGGTATAGATTTAAATAGAGATTGGGCTAATTTTAATCAGCCAGAAACAAGTGCGGTTAGAGATTTTATGGTAGCGAAAGAAAAAGAAACGGAAGGTAAATTTTATTTTGGTATCGACTTTCATTCCACTTGGGATGATATTTATTATACTATTGATTCTAAATACGAAGGGAATATGCCAGGTTTAGTCCCTGATTGGCTAACTGCAGTAAAAGCAGATTTACCAGGCTATGACCCAAACATTAAGTCTAGCGACAAACTACAACCCACGGCAGTGTCTAAAAATTATTTTTTTGTAGCCCATGAGGCAGAAGCTTTAGTGTTTGAAATAGGGGATAATACGCCTAGAGATTTTATTAAAGAAAAAGGAGAAGTAAGTGCAAATAAGTTAATGGAGTTAATGCTTTCTCGATTAAAGGAAGGTAAATAGTCCATCATATCATAGTATAAAAATAAAAAACCCTTGAAAATCATAAGATTAACAAGGGTTCTTGTACTCGAGGCGGGACTTGAAGGTATTGAATTTAATATTTCTTCAAACTCTTTAAAAAATGCTGGTAAGCTTATTAAAATAAGAAATATTTGTATATTTTCAATATGTGAAATCTCATAACGACATCTAATAAAGTTTAAATGATCTTAAAATAGGTTGACTAAATGTTGATTAAATATTATTTTGATCTTATTTTTGTACAATCAAATTTTATTAATAATGGCTACAGTTAAATTTCAACTCCAAAGTAAAAAAGATAACTCACCAATTTATTTAAGGTTGTCAATCAATAGAAATTTAGTGATCAGAAGAAAAACTGGCCTATTTATTAATTTTTCTGATTGGAGTTCCAATACATCCTTGCCTAAACAAACTACTCCAAGTAATAAAAATACATCTAGTCAGCTGCAAAAACTTGCTGTAGTAGTTATAGATAAGTTTAATGATTCTAATGCCAAAGGTGCTGAAATCAACGGAGAATGGCTGCAACACTGCATTGAAGTATATTTCAAGAGGAAATCTGAAAACGGTATAAGTGAGTTGCTTACAGATTCCATTGTCAACGTAATTGATACTGCTAATACTAGAGAAAATTCTCAAAAGGGTATAGGTCTTTCAAAAAGCAGAATAAATTCATATAAAAATTTACTTAACATTATTAAAATTTACCAGGGCAATAAGTTTTTTAAAGTCAAAGATGTGGATATAAAATTTGGTAAAGATTTCTTAAACTGGATGCTAACAGAAAAAAATTATTCTGAAGGTTATGCTAGAAAAAAGATAGATGATTTGAAAACAGTATGTAGTGATGCGGGTATTTATGGTATTGAAACTAGTTTGCAATTGAAAAAGGTGAAAGGAGGTAAACCAAAAAATGAAAATATTCTTTATTTAAACCCTGACGAATTATTGAAAATAAAGAGTACAATTTTCATGCATGAATCTTTAATAAATGTCAGTAAATGGATTCTTCTTGGGTGTAGCATTGGCCAAAGAGGAGGAGATCTATTAAGTCTATCAAATGATAATTTCATCAATAGAAATGGTTTAGATGTTATCGAGTTGAAACAGCAAAAAACAGGTAAGGATGTTACTATTCCGGTATTGCCTACTACCAAAGAAATACTTGAAAGTGGGTTGCCTCATCAAATTTCCTTACAAAGACTGAATGAAAAAATAAAGGAAGTGTGCAGATTAGCGAGTATTGATGAGTTTGTAAAAGGTGGTAAGATTATGATGGTTGATTCAAATGGTAAAGAGATTTTGAAAGATGTTAATGGTAATTATCTCGAGAAAGGGGTGAAGCGGAAAGTCAATGGACTTTATCCTAAGTATGAACTGATGACATCACACGTTTGTAGGCGCTCATTTGCTACAAACTTATACGGTGTATTGCCAACGGCATTAATAATGCGAATTACGGCCCATAGTACAGAAAAAATGTTTCTCAATTACATTGGTAAAGGATCACTTGATTATGCACAGCAAATAGCAGATTTCTATACTTTACAAACATTAAGAGAGAAAAAAGAGGGTAATATGACGGTTGTTAAAAATGCAATAAGCGAATAAATATGCTTCCGAAATTAGAGTTTTATATTATAATTCTTTAGTTTTGCTAAATAATTAGAGTTCTTCTAAAATCCTGAATTACATACTCAGGTACTGAATATTTCAGCATCTTTTTTAAAGTTGCGCAACAATACATAGCAATAGTGCTATTTCAAAATGTCCTATTTAAATACGAAGGAAGTTTCAATGCTACTGGGTGTAACTGCACGAACAATTGCAAAAAGGGTTGAGACCGGAAAGTTGAAGCCTTTAAATCCTCAACATTCAACTGGATATATTTTTTGTAAAAAATATATTGAACAGATTGCTTCAAACAAAAAGGAGGTGTCTAATGGATAATCCATTTCAAATTCTCGATCAAAAAATAACCTCACTTGAAGCAATCCTTATTGAAATCAGAGGGGTTGTAAAGCCTCCTGAAGTCGTTGAACCTATTAAATACCTCACTCGAGAAGATGTGGCAAACTTGCTGCAGATAAATGTAAGTTCAGTTTTTAATTGGACCAAAAAAGGAACATTAAAATCATACCAATTAGAAGGTCGAATTTACTATAAGCTTCATGAAATTGAAGAAGCTATGACTTCACTACAAAAATAAACCTCAACTGATTGAGCAACAGTTGAGGTTCTTGATATTTCGTCTTTTATGACAATTTATGACAAATTTAGCTATGAACAAAGCTATAGAAAAAACCACACAATTAAAAACCATCTTTCACTATCTTCAAAATAATGTTGCAACTGCAACAATGGTTTCTGAGGCAACGCGAGTTCCTCAAAAATCCGTCTGCCGCTACAAGCGTGATCTTGAATTAAAGGGATTACTTTATGAAGTTGAGAAGAAGCCTTGTAAAGTTACAGGATTCAGTGCCTGGTATCTTAGTGCTAACGCACTCTTAATAACTAAAAATAATACCGATAATGGCAAGTAATAAAAAAAATGACGCAAGTAAGTCGGTCCTCAATGGTTACAATCTCACTAGAAGTTGGTTTAACTACAAATCCAATAATCCAATGCAATTAAGATCCATTCATGCAGAAATGTTCTTCTACATAGTTGATTTATGGAATAGGGTTGGTCAGAAAGAAATTTTTGGATTACCAACTGACGCTACCATGGAGGCTTTAGAGATTAATAGTTACAAGACTTATAAAAAAGCATTGGACAAATTAATTGAACATGAATTTATCATTGAAATTCAAAAATCTAAAAATGTTTATGTAAGCAGGAAAATAGCATTAGGAAAAATTACCAACGTAAATACCAGTGCTATTGACAAAGCTAATATCAATGCAGTTACCAATGAATATACTTTTGAAAATGCTGTTGAAACTACCATAATAGATAAACAAAAGAACAAGGAACAATATAACAAAGAACAATATAACAATTCTCTTATGTCAGAAATTAAAATTTCAGACTTGGAAGAAGAAAAATTGAAGTCTTATTTTCAAATAGCTGAAGCTTACTAGTTTAGCCCCTAATAAGTTCGGAGTGATCTTTTAAATTTCAAACTTAATATATTTGAGATATGAAATACAAGAAATGGACCTTAGATCAGAAGTTAGAAATTCTCTCTAGTTCAGAAGAGATCGGCATCATAGAAGCCTGTCGTAAATACGGAGTTAGTACAGGTACTTTTTATAGTTGGAAGAAGAAACATGAGAGTCAAGGAGAAGCAGGCTTAAAAGTCATCTATGATACTAAAAGTAAAGAACACAAGCAGGCAGAAGAAGAAAACCGAATACTACGTAAGCTTCTAAGCAATAAGGAAATTGAATTAGAAGTACAACGAGAACTTTTAAAAAAAAAGTTTGGAACGTCCGATCCAAGAAAGATTTAGTGAATGCTGTTTATAGCAAGCATAAAATTAGTAAAACCAACATAATTAATATGGTAGGGATGGTTCATAGTAGCTATTACCGTACTCCCAGTTTTGGTAAAAAGGGTAATACTCCTAGTAAACTCACCTATCATAAATCTAGAGGTTGGGTTAATCAAGACGCTCTTATTGCTTCTATAAAAGAGATTTTAAGTCATGAATTTATAGATTGTGGTTACCGATTAATGACTTCTTACTTAAAAAAAGAAGCATACCTGATTAATCATAAAAAGCTCTACAGAATTATGAAAGAACAGGGAATGCTAAAACTAGAGAATCGGATAAACAGGAGTGGTTCTGGGCGTAAATTTGTAAAATTCAGAAAAGTAAATACCTCAAGACCAATGGAATGTTTAGAGATGGATATAAAGATGGTATGGATTCCTAATGTGGGTAAAAACGCTTATTTATTATCCATCATAGACGTACATACTCGTAGAATATTAAAAGACTATTTTTCTTTTTCTATTAAACAGGATAAGGTGATAGCGTTTTTATCAGAGTTGTTTGCAGAATACCAATACCCTGATAACGTTGTTATTAGAAGTGACAACGGTAGTCAGTTTATTGCAAATAATGTACGTGAATACCTTGGACTAATTGGGGTTCAGCAAGAATTTACACATATAGCCACACCAGAAGAAAATGCGCATATAGAAGCCTATCATGGAATACTAAAAAAAGAAATTTTTAAAAGAGTGGATTACACATGTTTTGGGCAAATTGAACAAATCTTAAAAAGGTATGTGACTTTTTACAACAATACTAGGTTACATGGGCTCTTAGGGCGTATTACACCAATGGAAAAATGGAACGCTGATAAACACCTAATTCTAATGAAAAAAATAACAGCTTAAGCTATAATCGAAATTTAAAAGATTACTCTTGTTTTATAGGGGTCAAAACACTTACAGAAATTTGTTTATTAAAAATCAAAAAGAAAAAGGTGCTTCTGCTTCAAATCAGGAAAAAGCAAAATTCATAGCTTATGTAAATCCTATCCGGTTGATGATGGAAAATGATAGTGTTTCAAAAGATCAATTGACTATTGTTTTTAATTTTTTAAAAAGCAATGAAGGTGAATTTTGGAAATCAAACATCCTTTCAACTTCAAAGTTGCGTGAAAAGTTCAATCAATTAATTATGAAAGCAAATGAAAAAAAATCAAATAACAGTTCAGGACAATCAGACCAATCAGGGGCAAGTGATGAATTTAGAAGAAAGACGGCAGAAAGACTTGGTATCGATCTCGATAAATATGAAATTTAAGTTTTTGAAAGTGGGTATGTGACATTATGCGCACTATAGAAAATATAGAGATTATTCTAGTTTAAAAATATAGCAGATTACTGTGTCTGAATTGTGAGATGCTAATCAAGCTATAAAAAAAATCTTAATAACAGTAATAATCATGAAGGAATCAGAAAAAGTCAGTAAAGAAGAAATTGAAAGAATTGTGAATTCTTTGACTTATGAAAAAATATAAAAAACACAAAAAAATGATATTGAGGACATTGTAAATGGAATATTATAAATCATGAAATCATGAATATTAAGGAGATAGAAAAAAGAAAATTGATTTTTGAGAATCGAGAAATCTTTAAGAAAATAGAAGGGCAAATCAAGGGGTGCATGCCGTTTTTAAACGATATCCGGCATGGTTCTGAAAAGCTTTTAATTGGTGAATTTTCGAATGAAATATTTCATAAATTGATTAGTAGGCTATTCAATAATTCGAAAGAGAAATGTATTAAACATTTGAATGCATAAATTATTATATTAGTTAATAATGTGTGAAAATGAAAAAGCCCAATAAAATTAATTTTATTGGGCTTTTTATATAATTTAGGACTTAATTAACCTATTAATCCATCACTACCGTTGATAATTGCTCTTTGTGTTGCCATATCTATTTTCTTTTGTTGATTAACTAAATTTGTAATTCTATGTAACAAATATATAATATAAATACTTATTAACTATTTATCTTTTGTTAAAACTCAAACCAAAACCTTGTCTTGGTAAAATTAAGTCGTCTCTATGTCTTCTGCTTATGGTGTTTTCTAAATCTGTATGTATTGGTACAAAATCGTTTACTAGTCCTACATTGAAAAACGAAACATCTATATTTTTATTGTGTGATATTATAACATCAACATTTCTAGTAATGGTGTTAAATCTCAATAATTTTACATTTTCACCTTTTAGGGAGTATGTATTCTTTACCTTAAGAAAAATTTTAAATTTTTTTTTGCCGCTTATTGGGATTTCATGGAAGTAAATTTTTTTACCTTCCTCTATTTTCTCTTTTTTTATTTCATCTAGATTAGATTCTATGCCATCTATTTTAAAAGATAGCAATTCATTTTTTTCTTCTACCCCTTGGTTGTCAGTTATAGTGTCTGTGTATGCAATGGTCGATTCGTTTTTCTCGGAGTCTAATATTGCATTATATTCGATAGTCTGCGTGTAGTTAATAACAAAATCATCATTTATATCATGAATTACAATTGATACGATTAAGTCTTCGTTGTAGTGATTTTTATTCAAAGGAAAATACGATGTCAGTATTCTGTCCTCTAGTAAATCACTGATTTCGGGAAATTTTTGTGCACAAATTGATTTTGATATTTTTTTCCACAACTCAGGAAGATCTTTCCTGTTGTTCAGGAATTCACTTCCCGATATTATTTTTGTTAATTCCTCTTGAAATAAACCAGTAAACTGAATTGATTTTAGAACACTAGCAAATACTCCTGAAGTTAATCCAACAAATCCAATTTTTTCGAGTACTCCATTCCATAAATTAGAGAAAGGTGAGAAGCTTGTATTTGGAAATAGAATAAAGATGATTGCTATTGTAAAATACACCCAAGTCAAGTTTCTTTTGAACCATTTTTTTATTAGAGTAAATTTAGTTTCGTTATACTGACTCATCCTGTTTATTTTGTATTTAACAAATATAATTTTTTTTCTCCTTCTATTATTATTTAAAGTTAATCATGCTTTACGGGAATTGGTCGATTATATTCTTAATATATTAACATGAAATATTGGGTATAGTAAGATTGAGTGTTTGTGTTAATTTATTTGCTATTTACCTTGTCTAGAAATACATTATATTTAATTGGTTGACTAAATGTTGATTAGTTAAAATAAAAAACCCTTGAAAATCATAAGATTAACAAGGGTTCTTGTACTCGAGGCGGGACTTGAACCCGCACGGACTAATGTCCATTGGATTTTAAGTCCAACGTGTCTACCAATTCCACCACTCGAGCCTATTTGCCGCTATGGCTAGGATCATTGTTTAAACAGTATACAAATATACTATTTAATACAGAGCGAAAAAAGGGATTCGAACCCTCGACCTCCACCTTGGCAAGGTGATGCTCTACCCCTGAGCTACTTTCGCAGTTGATGTTTTATTTAAAAGAACTTCACATTCGTTCCAAATGCGGATGCAAATTTAATATAATTCTATAAAAACCAAAGGAAAAAAGCAGAAAAGAATAAAAAAAAATAATTAACTGCTTTTGTGTGTTTGCTATGTATTAAAATACAGCTATTTAGCTTTTTTAATTTTTTACTTAAGCATTTTCTTTTTTAGTTAAAAGACGTTTAATTTCATTCAATTTCATCAAAGCTTCCACTGGAGTAAGGGTATTTATGTCTAAATGTGTAATTTCTTCCTTCACTTGCTGCAGCAAAGGATCATCCAAATTGAAGAAACTTAATTGCATTTCTTCTTGGGCATCTTTTAATTTTCCTGTTAATTCTTCGCTTGAATGCGATTTTTCTAATTTTTTCAGGATTTTATTTGCCTTCGCTATCACTTGTTGCGGCATTCCAGCCATTTTGGCGACATGAATTCCAAAACTATGTTCGCTACCGCCTGGCGTAAGCTTGCGTAAGAAAAGTACATTGTCCTTAAGTTCTTTTACAGAAACGTTGTAATTTTTAATACGTTCAAACGTGGTAGCCATTTCATTAATTTCATGATAATGGGTAGCAAATAACGTTTTTGCGCGCGCAGGATGTTCGTGTAGGTATTCAGAAATAGCCCAGGCAATAGAAATACCATCATAGGTGCTAGTTCCTCTGCCAATTTCATCTAATAGCACTAAGCTACGTTCAGAGAGGTTATTTAGGATAGAAGCGGTTTCATTCATTTCAACCATAAATGTAGATTCTCCCATAGAGATGTTATCGCTTGCGCCAACGCGAGTAAATATCTTATCTACAAAACCTATTTTAGCACTTTCAGCAGGAACAAAACTTCCCATTTGTGCCAGTAAAACTATAAGTGCGGTTTGTCTTAATATAGCCGACTTACCACTCATATTTGGACCGGTAATCATGATGATTTGTTGCTCCTCTCTATTTAGAATAACATCATTTGCAATGTAAATTTCTCCCAAAGGAAGTTGCTTTTCAATAACAGGGTGCCTTCCATTCGTGATTTCAATTTCTGTAGAATCATTGATGTTGGGTAATACATAGGTATTTTCTTTAGCTAATTGAGTAAATCCGCAAAGACAATCTAATTGTGCAATTTGGAATGCATTATTTTGAACAGGAGCTATATATTCTTGCATCCACATGATCAGTTGCGAGAAGAGTTGTTGCTCTAAAGTTAAAATACGTTCTTCTGCCCCTAAGATTTTACCTTCATATTCTTTTAGCTCTTCCGTAATATAGCGTTCTGCATTTACTAAGGTTTGTTTGCGAATCCATTCCTCAGGTACTTTATCTTTATGTGTATTGCGAACTTCGATGTAATATCCAAAAACATTATTTGAAGCTATTTTTAAAGAGCTAATACCAGTGCGTTCCGTTTCTCGTTCTAGCATTTTATTTAGGTAATCTTTTCCAGAAAAAGCCAGTCCTCGTAGTTCATCTAATTCCTCAGAATACCCTTTGGCAATAGTAATGCCCTTGAGCATGTTTACGGGAGCTTCTTCATGAATCATCTCTTTTATTTTAGAACGCAATAAGTCACAAGCATGTAATTGGTCTCCAATAAATTTAACGGCTTCATTTTCACTGTGGATACAGAGTTGTTTGATAGGAACAACAGCTTCTAAAGAATTTTTTAATTGTATGACTTCTTTTGGATTTATTTTTCCAGTAGCAACTTTAGAAATTAATCGCTCTAAATCTCCAATTTGTTTAATATGATTTTGAAATTTAGCATGTGTAGGTTCATTTGCTTTTAAATAGGAAACCACCTCATGTCTTCTTTTAATCTTCTCAATATTTTTTAATGGTAATGCTAGCCAGCGCTTAAGCATTCTACCTCCCATGGGAGATATTGTTTTGTCTATGATATCAAGTAAGGTAATGGCATTGCTATTATTTGCGTGATATAATTCAAGATTACGAATGGTAAAACGATCCATCCAAATATATTCTTCTTCTGCAATACGCTCTAATTTACTAATGTGTTGCAGTTTGCGATGTTGAGTTTCAGTTAAGTAATGCAAGGCTACGCCAGCTGCGGTGATTCCGAGACTTAAATGATCAACGCCAAAACCTTTTAAACTTTTAGTTTTAAAATGATCGGTGAGCGTTTCTACAGCGTAATCATCCTGAAAAACCCAATCTTCCATAAAAAAAGTGTGGAATTGCTTTCCGAAAGTTTCTAAAAATTCTTTTTTATTGGATTTGGAAACTAAAATTTCATTAGGGGCAAAGTTCTGTAGTAGTTTGTCTACTTGGTCTTCATTACCTTCAGAAGTTAGAAATTCTCCTGTAGAGATATCTAAAAAAGCAACCCCAATACCTTTTCTTCCAAAGTGTACGGCAGCAAGAAAATTATTGCTTTTTGCATTTAAAATATCATCATTAAAGGCAACACCTGGGGTTACCAATTCTGTAACACCACGTTTTACAATAGTTTTGGTTTGTTTAGGATCTTCTAATTGATCGCAAATAGCAACACGCAGGCCTGCTTTGACCAATTTAGGTAAATAAGTATTTACTGAATGGTGTGGAAAACCTGCTAGTTCGGTTTTTTCGCCACCATTATTTCTATGAGTTAAGGTAATCCCCAATATTTGTGAGGCCCTTATAGCATCATCTCCAAATGTCTCGTAAAAATCACCAACGCGAAACAGTAGGAGGGCATCAGGATATTTCTTCTTGATGGTATTGTACTGATTCATTAAAGGAGTTACCTTCTTTTTTTCTGTCTTTGCCAAAAGCTATATAATTAACCTATTTTTGCATCAAAATAATGAAAAACGAATGTACTATTTTCTTTAGGGAATATACATTATTGTTGATATTTTGAAATAAGTTTTTGATTTAAGAAACATGCGGAAATTAAAGAATAGCGAACTAGATCGCTTAGATGTTGATGGGTTTAAGGAAGCAGAAAAATCTCCTTTAATAATAGTTCTAGATAATATAAGAAGTTTAAATAATATAGGTTCTGTTTTTAGAACTGCAGATGCTTTTTTAATCGAGAAAATATATTTATGCGGAATCACAGCACAGCCTCCACATAAAGATATTCATAAAACAGCCTTAGGTGCAACGGAAAGTGTAGTTTGGGAATATGTAGAGAATACTATGGATGTTATTCAATTATTAAAAGACAATGGTGTAACTACGATTGCTATTGAGCAAGCTGAAAATGCCGTGTTTTTAAATGACTTTAAGGTTTCTGCAGACCAAAAATATGCGTTAATCTTTGGGAATGAAGTAAAAGGGGTTTCTCAAGAGGTGGTTTCTAATTGTGCTAACGTTATTGAAATTCCGCAATATGGTACAAAACATTCCTTAAATATTTCCGTTAGTGCGGGAGTCGTGATCTGGGATTTTTGGGCAAAGTTAAACGCCTAATTTTTTTAATTAGATTTGGCTCATAAAAAAACCCTAACTTTTCAGTTAGGGTTTTTTGTATAGTTTGAGTTAGTTAGTTCTAAAAGCAGCTATTAAACAATGCTTAATAGTTACTTTTAATAGATGCAATTAAGGAAAATCATTCTAACTATGCAACTATTACTGTGAATATTGTCTTAATTTTCTATTCCTACACTGTATTTGGTAATTTGGTCTACAATAAATTTGTAGTCCTTTTCTTTCTCTACAAAGTCTAACTCGCTAATGTCAATGATTAAGGTATTATGATCGGGGGCACTTTTTATGAAATCTAAATACCCGCGATTAATTTTTTCTAAATAGTCTGAAGGAATATTTTGTTCATAATCACGATCTCTTTTCTTTATGTTTTCTAATAAACGTTCTGTATTTTGATATAGATATACATATAAACCTGGTTTTTTAACTTCTTTATGCATGAAGTTGAAAACCTTTCGATACAATTTAAATTCTTCTTCCTGTAAGGTTACTTTTGCGAAAATTAGTGATTTGAAAATATCATAATCACTGACCATAAAACTCTTAAAAAGATCAAATTGAGAAGTGTCATCGGTAAACTGTTGATATCGTTCTGCTAAAAAAGACATTTCTAAAGGAAAAGCATAGCGCGCCTGGTCTTCATAGAACTTAGGAAGAAAAGGGTTGTCGGCAAAACGTTCTAAGATTAACTTCGCATTAAAATCATCAGAAATTTTGCTAGCTAAAGTTGTCTTTCCTGCACCAATGTTACCTTCAATCGCAATAAAATTCAATTTAGAGAAAAGTAATTCACGGGTTTTATAAAGCTTTAAATTAGTTTTTGTAACCGTACTTTTATCACGACACATCTGTATCATGTTTCGAGTGTCTTTGTTAAATATAGGGTGATAGAATTGCGGAGCAATGTCACTTAACGGTTTTAAAACAAACTTTCTGTCCTGTAAAGAGGGATGCGGAAGTGTTAAGGAGCTAGAGTTGATGATGTCATATTCATAATAAAGAATATCAATATCAATACTTCTTGCAGCATAGCCTTCTGTACTTTCTCTAATGCGACCTAAGCTTTTTTCAATAATATGTATTTTCTGAAGTACAAGGTCAGGTTCCATAGTTGATTGTATGGCAATGCAGCAATTGTAAAAATCTTCGGACTCAAAGCCCCAAGACGGACTTTCGTACACATTTGAAATAGCGGTAACCGCACTTATATCTTCAGAAATTTTGAAAATAGCGCTTTGTAGATTGTAGAGCTTGTCGCCAAGATTACTACCTAAGGATAAATATATTATTTTGGGGTTGTTCATAATAGCGGAACAAAATAAATAAAACAATTTAACATTAGTTATCTTTGTGAGGAATTTATAACGAAATTTTAATGAAATTTTTGAGAAATCTTTTGGCAGCCATTATTGGTTGCTTAATTGCGTTTGGTGTATTATTTGGAATGTTTTTAATATTTCTGGCACTTTTGAGTGGCGAAGATGATGAAAAAACAATTAAAAGTGACGCTGTTTTAGAAATTCAAATTCAAAATCCGGTACAAGATTACGTTGGCCGTGATGAATCTGATCCTTTTGCAGGCTTGTTTCAGCAAGCCCAAGGTTTAAATGAAATTATTCACGCCATCAAAGTGGCTAAAAATGATAGCAAAATAAAAGGGATTAGTATAAATAATAATTTCATATTGGCTGGTTTGTCACAAACACAAGCTATTCGTAGGGCATTAGAGGATTTTAAAACCTCTGGCAAATTTGTTTACGCCTATGCAGATTTATATGTGCAAAAAGATTTCTATTTGGCATCCGTAGCAGATAGCTTGTTTATAAATGAAGTAGGAACTTTAGATTTTAAAGGCCTTTCATCGGAAGTGTTATTCTATAAAGAGTTACAGGAAAAGGCAGGCATTAAAATGGAAGTGATCCGGCATGGGAAATATAAAAGTGCTGTTGAGCCTTATTTAGCGAATGAGATGAGCGAGGCTAACAGGACTCAAATAAAAGAATTATTGAGCTCACTTTGGGGTTCTATGGTTGATGAGATTTCAGTAAGTAGACGGATGACTCCAGAAAATTTAAATGTCATTGCAGATACTTTAGGAGGTAGAATGCCGCAATTAGCAAAGCAATCTGGTTTAGTTGATGATGTTTTGTTTTTTGATGAATACGAGAACAAACTTAAGAATGCAGTAAAAATAGCTTTAGATGAGGATATTAATTATGTGTCTCTTGAAGATTATATTGATACTGCTAATAAAACAAAACTGTATAAAGGCGACGATAAAATTGCTGTAATTTATGCGCAAGGCGAAATTTTATATGGTGAAGGTGGTCCAGATGTAATTGGTCAAGGAATAATTAATAAGTCGCTTAAAAAAGCGAGAGAAGACGAGTCTGTAAAAGCAATTGTACTCCGTGTTAATTCTCCAGGAGGTAGTGCTTTAACGTCAGATATTATTTGGAGAGAAATAGAATTAACGAAAGCTATCAAGCCTGTTGTTGTGTCTATGGGAGATGTAGCTGCTTCTGGAGGGTATTATATTGCAGTAGGTGCAGATAAGATATTTGCAGAACCAACAACGATTACCGGATCAATAGGTGTCTTTGGAACCATACCTAATGCAACAGAATTAGCTAAAAATATCGGTATAAATGCAGAGCAAGTAGGGACTAATAAAAATTCAGTAGACTATTCGTTATTCGAGCCTATGTCAGATGGCTTTAGAAGTATGGTTCAAGAGGGAGTAGAGCGTACCTATAATACATTTTTGGAGCGTGTGGCACAAGGAAGAAAAATTACCGTTGCTGAAGCAGATAGCATGGCGCAAGGTAGAGTTTGGAGTGGTCTTGATGCTAAAAGATTAGGATTAGTGGATGAATTAGGGAGTTTAGACGATGCTATCAAAGGTGCTGCGGCATTAGCCGAAATTGGAGATTTTGGAGTAAAAATATTTCCAAAATATAAATCGGGCTTCGAACGTTTTATGGAAGATTACGGAGGAGCAAGTACTAAAATTAAGCAAGATTTTATTCGTGAAGAAATTGGTTTAGAAGCATATACTATCTTTAAAGAAGTAAAAGCAACAATGGACCAAGAAGGGGTGCAGGCTAGAATGCCTTTTGTTTTGAGTGTAAAATAAAAGTAGATTTTTTAGATGACTACAGCAGATAAAAAGTTCGCTTTTAAGCTTTATTTATTTTTGGCAGCACTATTTATCACCTCATTAGTAGTGTCTAACTTAATTTTTCAAAAGTTTTTTTATTGGAAACCTTTTGGTGATGTTACTGTTTTTGGTGCTAATTTATTTGAAGTTTCGGTGGGTATTTTACCATATCCTATAACTTTTTTAATTACAGATCTTATTTCAGAAATGTATGGGAAGAAAAAGGCGAATCAAGTGGTTACTGCTGGTATCTTCGCTTCGTTTTTTTCTATGGGGATTGTATTGCTTGCCAATTATGTCCCAGCAATAGAAGGTTCTCCTGTTAAGGATGACACCTTTAGTCAGGTGTTTGCATTATCGCCGATAGCAGTATTAGCATCTATGATCGCTTATTTGTTAGCGCAATATATTGATGTAGCGATTTATCATTTTTGGAAAAAACTAACAGAAGGCAAGCACTTGTGGCTTCGAAATAATTTTTCAACTTTTCTTTCTCAATTTATAGACACCTTTGTGGTGGTTGGTCTATTGTGCATTTTTAAAGTCTTGCCTTGGAGTATGTTTAAAGGTCTTGTGGTTAGTGGTTTTATTTTTAAGATAATTATAGCATTTCTAGATACTCCTTTCTTATATTTTTGCGTCTATCTATGTAGAAAACGATTCAAGTTGAAGCTTGGTGAAGAAATAGTTTTTGAATATTGAAATAATCTGAGAGGGATTGAGTTATAACAATTAGTAATTCAATTAATTAAGAGGGTAGATTGCCCTTAATTTTGTCCTTCGTTTTTAATGCGTAGGAATTATATAAGAATAAGAATCATAAGATGTTAACTAGATGAAAAAGAAAATATTAAAGATTGTCGGTATTATTTTACTACTATTTGTAATTACTTTAATTGCAGCGCCATTTTTTCTAAAAGGCAAAATAGCAGATATTATTAAAAATAAGGTGAATAATAGTATAACGGCAACTTTCGATTTTGAGGATGCAGATTTAACCTTGTTTTCTTCCTTTCCTAATGCAAAGCTTACCATGAATGCTATTTCATTGGTAAATAAAGCACCATTTGTTGGCGATACATTATTTTCTTCAAATGAGGTGGCTCTAGAAATGTCTATCAAAGAATTATTCAAAGGAGCAGATGAGCCTATTGCAATATCTAGCCTCACAATAGACAATGCTTTAATAAATATAATCGCAAACGAGGATGGTGCTGCGAATTATGACATTGCCGTGCCTTCAACAGAAACTGCTGCTGAAGAAACGGATGCCTCTAGTAATTTTACCTTATCTATGAAATCTTATGCTATTACGAATACAAGAATAAAGTATTTAGATAAAGCTTCGGGAATGCGTTTTGAGTTGGTAGATATGAATCATTCTGGTTCTGGTGATTTATCAGTTGAAAAATCTGAATTAGATACAAAAACAAGCGGCTTAGTATCTTTTGAAATGGATAGCACTAATTATTTGAATAAAAATCCAATTAAACTAGATGCTTTAATCGGTGTAGATTTGGCAACTAGTACCTATAGTTTTTTAAAGAATGAGGCTTTGATAAATCAATTGCCTTTGGTTTTTGATGGTTTTATAAAATTGAATGATGATAGTCAAGAAATTGATATTAGCTTTAAAACTCCGTCTTCAGATTTTAAAAACTTTCTAGCAGTAATCCCAGCTGAATATTCTAAGAATATAGAAAACGTAACAACAACAGGGAATTTTAGTATTGCTGGAAAATTTAATGGAATTGTTGATGATACACATATTCCAAAATTTAAGATTGATATTAATTCTGAAAATGCTTCTTTTAAATATCCTGATTTACCAAAATCAGTACGTAATGTATTTATAGATACAGAAATAACCAATGAAACAGGGATTGTAGACGACACGTATGTTGATATTAGAAATTTATCTTTTATGATTGATGAAGATAAATTTAACATGGTTGCCAATATTAAAGATTTAATGGGGAATACGAAAGTGACGTCTCATATTGATGGTAGAATGAATTTAGCAAATATCGCCCAAGCATATCCTGTTCCGATAGATTTGAAGCTTGAAGGAATCTTAACAGCAGATGTAAATGCTGCTTTTGATATGGCATCCATAGAAAGTGAAAAATATGAAAATACCAATATAAACGGAAACCTAACTTTAAAGAATTTTGTTTATAATTCTGAAGAGCTTAAGAATCCCGTTAAAATTACTTCCACAGCAGTTACTTTCAATCCGAAAACAGTTACTTTAAATGAACTAAGTGGGGTTACAGGTAAAACGGATTTCAGTGCAACGGGAACTATCAATAATCTTTTGGGTTTCATGTTTAATGATGAGAATGTTGAAGGTAATTTTAATTTAAAGTCGAACACTTTTGCAGTAGATGACTTTATGGTTGAAGAAGCTGTTGCGGAAAATACAGAAGATGCTAAACCAGTAACGACAGGTTCAACCTCAGAGCAAATAAAAATACCATCTTTCTTGGATGCAACAATCAATGCTTCTGCAGGGACTGTTCTTTATGATAATCTTAGTTTGAAAGATGTGTCGGGAACCTTGATTATTAAAGATGAAAAAGCAACCTTGCAAAATATGACCTCTGCTATTTTTGGTGGGAAACTAGCATTCAATGGAGATGTTTCTACTAAAAATGAGACGCCTACTTTTGATATGAAGTTGGGAATGAATGGTTTTGATATTAGCGAAACTTTTAAATCGCTGGAATTGTTTAAAGTCCTTGCGCCTGTTGCAAATGCAATTCAGGGTAAATTAAATTCGGATATTTCTATATCGGGAATGCTAAACAATGACTTTACACCAAATTTAGCCACTATATCAGGAAATTTATTAGCTGAAATTTTTGGAACAGAAGTAGATCCTAATCAGACGAAAGTATTATCCGCATTAAATAGTAAGCTTAGCTTCTTGTCTTTAGATAAGCTGGACTTAAAAGGATTAAAAACAGCTTTAACTTTTGACAATGGAACGGTAACAGTAAAACCTTTTACAGTGAATTATCAGGATATAGCAGTTACAGTGAACGGAAGTCATACGTTTGATCAAAAAATGAATTATGCTGCGGTACTTAATGTTCCTTCGAAATATTTAGGAAAAGATATCACGAGTTTAATTTCTAAAATTGATGATAAATCCTTAGATAATTTAACAGTCCCAGTAACGGCTTCCATAGGTGGTAATTATTCAAGTCCTACTGTAACTACAGATTTAACTTCAGGAGTGAAGGATTTAACGTCTAAGCTAATTGAAATTGAGAAGCAGAAACTTATCGCTAAAGGAAAAGATAAGGCTACAGATCTTATTGGAGGTCTGTTGTCTGGTAATCAGGCAAAGAAGGATTCGTCGGCTACAGCAGTAGATACAAAAACACAAGTAAAGGATGTTTTAGGAGGAATTTTATCTAATAAAAAGGAAACGACTACAACTACAACAACTAAAACTGATTCTACAGCAGCGGCTACAAAAAATACTGCAGTTAAAGATGCGGCAAAATCAGTTTTAGGAGGGTTTCTAAGTAAGAAGAAAAAGGATACTACGAATTAATTGTCATAGAAACGTAGAGTCCTTCGTTACTGCGAATATTAAAAACGGTATCGTCTGAAAATATAAAGTATTGGCCTTTAATCCCAATCAAAGTTCCAGTGTAACTAGGAGTTTTGCTGAGATTGAGGCTTTTTACTTTTTTAGGATATTGAGAAACAGGAAAATCTAAGTGTGTTTCTATATTGTTGTCTATAAAGTAAGGTAAGGCCTCTTCCGGGATATATTGTTTCAGTTTGTTTCTCCAATCGATTAGATTTTCATCAACTATTTCATTTTTAAGCATCGTTCTCCAATTCGTTTTGTCGCCTACATAGTTTTTTAAAGCAACTTCTGTAATACCGGCTATATAACGGTTAGGTACTTCTACAATTTCAATAGCTTCATGAGCTCCTTGATCAATCCAACGCGTGGGGACTTGAGATTTTCTTGTTACACCAACCTTAACGTTGCTAGAGTTGGCTAAATATACAATGTGTGGTTGTAGTTGTACTTTCTTCTCGTACGCAAGGTCTCGATCTTCTTGGTCTAAATGTGCTGTGCTTAACTCTGGGCGCATAATCCAATCTCCCGCAGATGGAATATCAAAAAAGCAACTCTTGCAAAAACCTTGACGGTAGATAGGTTTGTCAAGGCCACAGTTTAAACATTGGTACTTTATAAAATTAATAGTTATCTCTTTGTTTAATATTTGATTTACATTTAGAAAATCATTTTCAAAAATCATATAATACTGAATAGGGTGTCCTATTTCAGTTTGCATTTTTCGTAAAACACCTTCGTACTGCATAAAATATTTCTTTGTAAATTTTTAATCGAAAACCTTAAAATATAAAACGATTTCTTAAATTGTTAAACTTAAAATATCGAAACCAAATAAAGCTTAAAGATACCTAAAATGTCAATACCATTATTCAATTCTATAGCTTCTTGGCTCTTGAAAAAACGCTATCATCAAATAGAACTTTTTTTAAAATACCCTGAGGAAGTACAGCAAGAAGTGCTCATGCAATTGTTGACTTTTGCGAAAGATACCGAAATTGGGAGGGCGCATGAATTTGGATCCATATTAAGTTATAGAACATTTGCTAATCGTGTGCCTGTTACCTCATATGAGGAAATGGAGCCAGATATTGAGCGTACCAGAAGGGGGGAGCAGAATGTTTTCTGGCCTACGAGTATTAAGTGGTTTGCAAAAAGTAGTGGTACGACAAATGCTAAGAGTAAATTTATTCCTGTTAGTACAGAAGCCTTGGAGGATTGTCATTATAAATCAAGTAAAGATTTACTTTGTTTGTATTTGAATAATAATGAGAATTCTCAACTGTTTACAGGGAAAAGCTTGCGTTTAGGTGGGAGTAAAGAATTGTACGAGGATAATGGTACTTTTTTCGGGGATTTATCGGCCATACTTATTGATAACATGCCTTTTTGGGCAGAGTTAAGTAGTACGCCTAGCAATAAGGTCTCTTTAATGAGTGAGTGGGAATCTAAGTTAAAAGCAATTATAAGAGAGAGTACTCAAGAGAATGTAACTTCCTTGGCAGGTGTTCCTTCTTGGATGCTGGTTTTAATGAATAATGTCATTGAGGAAACGGGTAAGGATCATCTTTTTCAGGTTTGGGAAAATTTGGAAGTATATTTCCATGGGGGCGTTAGTTTTAACCCTTATAAGGAGCAATACAAAAAATTACTACCACGAAAAAGTTTTAATTATTATGAGATTTATAATGCTTCTGAAGGCTTTTTTGCAATTCAGGACCGGAATAATTCAGATGAACTTTTGTTAATGTTGGATTATGGTATTTTCTATGAATTTATTGCCATGGATACCTATTATGATGAGGTTCAGAAAATAGTGCCACTATGGGAAGTAGTAAAGAATAAAAATTACGCAATAATCATTACTACCAATGCTGGGTTGTGGCGTTATAAAATTGGCGATACCATAAAATTTACTTCCATTAGTCCTTATCGCATTAAAGTTACAGGGAGAACCAAGCATCATATTAATGTTTTTGGAGAGGAGCTGATTATTGAAAATGCAGAAGAGGCGTTGCGAAATACCTGTTTAAAAACCGATGCAGAAATAAAAGATTATACTGCAGGTCCTATTTTTATGGCAGGAACAGAAAAAGGAGCACATGAGTGGATTATAGAATTTAGAAAGCCACCAAAAGAAATCGCTTATTTTACAGAAATTTTGGACAATGCGCTAAAATCACTTAATTCAGATTACGAAGCAAAGCGTTATAATAACATCACATTAAAGATGCCTAAAGTGCATATAGCACGTAATAATTTATTTTATGATTGGTTGAAGTTAAAAGATAAACTTGGAGGGCAACACAAGATTCCTAGACTGTCTAATAAAAGGGACTATGTCGAGGAATTGTTGGGAATGAACCAATAAAATAGTTTTTCTTCCGTTTTACGTTAACATTTATAGTAAAAACTAACCAAACCATAAAATTAACTATACATATGACGGAAAGATTAGTAATAATATCTGATATGTGGGGGACTAAAAAGGGGCAATGGATTACCTCTTATTTAGGATACCTCCAACAGCATTTTGATATCGTTTTTTACGATTGTCAAGAATTGGCAAATATTAATTTAACGGTAGAAACTCAGGAGACCTTACATAGTGAATTTGTAAATGGAGGTATTGAGACTGCAGTGGCGCACTTGGTAAAAAGAGAGAAAATTTCTAGTTATTATTTGGCTTTTAGTACAGGAGGTACTATAGTGTATAAGGCGGGTTTGAAGGGCCTACCGATAAAATCATTATATGCAATTTCACCTACTAGAGTCCGTTTAGAAAAAGAGAAGCCTATTTTTCCTTTCCAATTATTATTTGGATCAAATGATAGTTTTAAACCTTCGGATGAGTGGTTTGAAGCAATGAAGATTTCAAAGACTGAAGCCTCGGGTTTTGGACACGAGTTATATTCAGATGAAAAAATTATCAAGCAAGTCTGTTTAGAATTGCTTGATAAAGTAATTAAAAAGCAGTTTCAGGATTAAGAAACTGCTTTTAATTTTTTAATCGTATCAAACGATAGTTTTTTCTCTGCGTAAGATCTAGATACCTTTAGTTGCTTTTCATCGCTACTAGGTAATTCAAACATTGCGTCTGTAAAAATAGCTTCGCATAAAGAACGCAAACCACGTGCTCCAAGTTTGTATTCAATAGCTTTTTCTACAATATAATTCAAAGCTTCATCTGTAACGGTAAGCGTAACATCATCCATTTTAAACAATTTTTCATATTGTTTGATGATTGCGTTCTTAGGTTCCGTTAAAATGGCTCTTAGTGTTTCTGTATCCAAAGGATTCATGTGGGTTAATACCGGAAGTCTACCAATGATTTCAGGAATTAAACCAAATTCTTTTAAATCTCGAGGTATGATGTATTGTAAAATATTATTCTCATCTGGTCTGTCTTCATTTTTAGAAGCACTATACCCAATAGATTGCATATTTAAACGCTTATTGATTGCACGTTCAATACCATCAAAGGCACCACCAGCAATAAAAAGAATATTTTCAGTATTTACTTCTATAAATTTTTGATCAGGATGTTTACGGCCGCCTTTTGGTGGAACGTTAACTACAGTGCCTTCTAATAATTTAAGCAGACCTTGTTGAACACCTTCTCCAGAAACATCTCTTGTTATGGAAGGATTATCGCTTTTACGAGCAATTTTATCGATTTCATCAATAAATACGATGCCGCGTTCTGCTTTTTCTAAATTATAATCAGCTGCCTGTAAAAGTCTTGTTAAGATACTTTCAACATCTTCTCCAACATATCCAGCTTCAGTAAGAACAGTAGCATCTACGATAGCTAAAGGAACATTAAGCATTTTGGCAATGGTTTTAGCCATCAATGTTTTACCTGTACCTGTTTGGCCAACCATGATAATATTACTCTTCTGTATTTCTACTTCATCTTCTAGTGAAGAGGGTTGTAAAAGGCGCTTATAATGATTGTAAACCGCAACAGACATCACTTTTTTTGTTCGCTCTTGTCCAATAATATAAGTGTCTAAAAAGTCTTTTATTTCAAGAGGCTTTTTTAGTACTAATTCTGAAGATAAGTCTTCATTCTTAGTTTGTTTTGACTCTTCTGCAACAATGCCATGAGCTTGCTCAATACATCGATCGCAAATGTGGGCGTCTAAACCAGCAATTAAGAGGTTCGTCTCTGGTTTTTTTCGTCCACAAAAAGAGCATTCTAAACTTTCTTTTGCCATAATTTTAATACCATTAGTAAACTAAAACGCTCAAATAGGTCGTTTTAGTTTACTTTTTTTATTTTACTACCTTTTTGGTAGTTTATATTTTGTCGAAATTACTTCGTGTCTCTTACAAGGATTTCATCAATCATCCCGTAGGCCTTAGCTTCGTCAGCTTTCATCCAGTAGTCACGATCACTATCGTCACGTACTTTTTCAATGTCATGGTTAGAGTGTAAAGCGATGATTTCATATAATTCATCCTTAAGCTTTAAAATTTCTCTCGCCGTAATCTCGATATCACTAGCTTGGCCTTGCGCTCCTCCCATTGGTTGGTGTATCATAACACGAGAATGTGTTAATCCGCTGCGTTTTCCTTTTTCGCCAGCACATAAAAGTACTGCACCCATAGATGCTGCCATTCCAGTGCAAATTGTTGCTACATCAGGCTTTATGTATTGCATGGTGTCGTAAATACCTAAACCAGCATACACACTTCCTCCTGGAGAGTTAATGTATATTTGAATGTCTTTTGAAGCGTCAGCACTTTCTAAAAATAATAATTGCGCTTGAACAATATTTGCTACTTGGTCATTGATACCAGTACCTAGAAAGATGATTCTATCCATCATTAATCTTGAAAATACGTCCATTGCAATTGCATTTAATTGACGTTCCTCTATAATGTTGGGAGTCATGTTCGAAGGATACATGTTACTCATGATTTTATCGTAATACATGCTACTAATACCTTGGTCTTTTATAGCATAGTTCTTGAATTCTTTTCCGTAATCCATAGATATTTAGATATGTTTTTAAATAAAAAAAAAGGTGTTGAAAACAAATTTCCAACACCGTAAAGATACTTATTTTATCTTTCAAAAACTACCCGTAAACTTCCTTCACGAAGTTTTCGTAAGTAACTTCTTTAGTTTTAAGATTTGCTTTTTCTTTGTAAAGTGTTAATAATTTTTGACTCATTAACTGCTCTGACAAACGCTTTACTTCATCTTGGTTAGATAAAACTCTACCTGCGATGTTTTCTAACTCTTCCTCTGCAGGGTTTAATTGGCCAAATTGAGCCATCTGAGTTTTGATAAATCCTTTTGAAAATTCTTTTAATTCATCAAACTGAACTTGAAGATTGTTTTCTGTAATGATTTTACCTTCAATTAATTGGTAGCGTAAGCCTTTTTCAGATTTTTCATATTCTGCAGTAGCTTCGTCATCTGTCAAAACTTTTTCTCCAGTTACCTGAATCCATTTTTTTAAGAAATCTGCAGGCAATTCAAATTTTGTAGTATCAATGAAATTTTCAGTGATATCATTCAATAATTTTTGATCTGCTTGTTGCGTAAATTGCTGCTCAGAATCTTCTTTTATTTTTGCTTTTAATTCCTCTTCAGTCGATACAACATCTTTTCCGAAAAGTTTATCAAATAACTCTTGATCTAATTTAGCAGGCTCTCTTTCGTTAATTTCTTCAATAGTGAAGCTAACATCAACAGCAAGTTTATCTGCTTTATCAGCTTGAATTCCTAGTGCAGAAGCTAATTCTTGATCTTCACTAAATAATCCTTTAGTAGAAAGGGTGATAACATCACCAACTTTTGCGCCTACTAAGGCATCTGTAGCTTTTTTACTTTTTAAGGTACTTATTTCTAAAGTAGCTTTATTTTCAATTTCTTCTTCTTCGTTTTTGAAAATACCAACAACTTCGTCTTTCTTGCTTACTTCAGTTTTATTGGTAAGGATGCCATATTGCTTTTGAATACGTTCAACTTGTTCGTTGATCATTTTATCATCAGCAACAATTTTGTATTGTGTAATTGCTTTTTTAGATTTTAAATCTACTTCAAAACTAGGTGCTAATCCTAATTCGAATTCAAAATCAAAATCCTCAGCATCCCAATTGAAATTATCACGTTGTTTTGGTAAAGGATTGCCAAGAACATCTAATTTTTCCTCAGTAAGGTACTTATTAAGATTGTCTTGTATTAATTTATTTACCTCTTCAACTAATACGGCTTTACCGTATTGTTTCTTGATAAGACCCATTGGTACTTGTCCCTTTCTGAATCCAGGAATATCTGCTTTTTTCCTGTAGTCTTTAAGGATAGTTTCTACCTTGTCTTGGTAATCATCTTTTGTAACGGCAACCTTTACAACAGCGTTTAATTCGTTAATCTGTTCTTTAGTGATATTCATCTCTATATCTAATTTTGCTTCAATAAAATGGGCTGCAAAAGTACTACATTTTGCTAATTTTGACAAATTTTTAAACAGCTGAATTTCAAAAGTATAACTTCTTATTGTTTGTCATCATTCAATAAGGAGAAAAATATAGATTGTAAAAAGGATAAACAAAGACTAAATAGGATGGCCCATAGCACACCGTCAACTCTAAAACCGTCAATTAAATTACTGGCTAAAAGGATGATAATCGCATTGATAATTAGCAAAAATAAGCCTAGTGTTAAAATAGTAACGGGTAGCGTTAAGATTACTAAAATTGGTTTTACAATGAAGTTGAGTAAGCTTAGTACTATAGCTACAATAATTGCCGTGTAATAATTGTCTACAGTTACATGAGGTAATAGATAAGATAAGATGATTACAGCTATGGCGCTTAGTAATATTCGGAGTATAAATTTCATAGTAGTTAGATTTATATATTAAAAAAGATGCTTGTTTATAAGTAGTTTAAAGTTAGGAATATAAATTGATAGAATTTTAAATTAAAAATTAAAATGCCTTTAAGAGGGAACCATGTTTTTTTAAGTAGTCATGAAAGCAAATGAGATGTCATAAAATTGCTTCGGATTTTCGGCATGTAGCCAATGCCCTGCATTTTCAATATCTTTTATTTGTGCTTCAGGAAAGTGTCTTTTTATTTCAGGGTAATCTTCTAGAGCAATGTATTCTGATTTGTCTCCGCGTAAAAATAAAGTAGGACCTGAGTAACTTGCGGTATTGTTTATGTTTTCTCCTACTTCTTCCATTTTTTCACTTAGCACTTTCAAATTAAATCTAAAATCTAATTTTCCTTTCTCTCTCCAATATAGATTCTTTAATAAAAATTGACGTGTTCCGAAATCACGGATTTGTTTTTTTAAAGCTGTGTCTGCATCGGTTCTAGAGGTTAGCGCATCTAATTGTATTGAATTTAATGCGTTAATGATGCTTTGATGGTGCGGCGGGTAATATTTTGGGGCGATATCTGCTACAATTAATTTTTCAACTCTTTCTGGATAGGTGCATGCAAAAAGCATTGCTGTTTTTCCACCCATAGAATGCCCTAAGATGATTGCTTTGTCAAGTTGATGGTGATTCATGTATAGCTTTAAATCTTCTGCTAATACATCATAATTGAAAGCATCACTTTGAAAACTTTTGCCGTGATTTCTTTGATCTAGAAGATGTACTTCAAATCCGTTTTCCGAATATTGATTACCTAAGGTTTTCCAGTTGTCAGACATGCCTAAAAAACCATGGAGAATAATTAAAGGCTTTCCGCTACCTAGTATTTGAGAGTGTAAAATTTGCATTATTTCAATTTGTGTAAGTACATGTTAACGACATTGTCTAGTCCAAAATATAGCGCTTCGCATATTAAAGCATGGCCAATGGAAACTTCTAGTAAGTTGGGAACATTTTCTTTAAAATAAAGTATGTTGTCTAGACTTAAATCGTGACCAGCATTTATTCCAAGCCCTACAGAAGTAGCTATTTTTGCTGCTTTTGTAAAGGGGCTTACGGCTGCTGCTTTTTCTTCCGTATTTTTTGCCAAACCGTAATCGTGAGCATAACTTTCAGTGTACAATTCAATACGGTCTGCGCCCGTTTTGGCAGCATTTTCTATGATAGTAGTATCGGGATCAACAAATATTGAAGTCCTGATTCCTTTTTCTTTGAATGTTTGTATAACGTCTTTTAAAAAATCTTGGTGTTTTATAGTGTTCCAGCCGGCATTAGACGTAATGGCATCTTCTGCGTCAGGGACAAGCGTAACCTGTGTTGGTTTAAGGTCTAAAACTAAATCTATAAATTTCTGGTTAGGATTGCCTTCTACATTGTATTCTGTTGTTACAATACGCTTTAGTTCACGTGCATCTGCATACCTAATATGGCGCTCATCTGGCCTTGGATGTATGGTAATGCCTTGAGCTCCGAACGCTTCAATGTCTTTAGCTACACTTAATAAATTAGGTACATTGCCTCCTCTGGCATTCCTTAGCGTTGCAATTTTATTTATATTAACACTTAACTTTGTCATTATTTCGTTTTTCTTAAAAACAAAAATACAAATAAGGCATGCTTTTTGCCATATATAATTAGTAATTTGCAGTAATAATAAGGAATATGAATATACAATCGCATATAATAACTACGCTCCCTGTCTTTAAGTTGGATGGTGCTATGAAAGATGTTGTAAAGTTTTTTAAAGACACCACACATTCTCATGTCGCTGTCGTAGATAATGAAAAGTTTCAAGGAGTTATAGCAGAAAATGATATGGCGGTTTTTGATGTTTCGAATAAAGTTGAATCATATCGATATAGTCTTGAATCTGTTTTTGTTACTAAAGAAACTTCTTGGTTAGATGTTTTAGAGTCCTTTGCTAGAAACGAAGCGAATATATTACCTGTTTTAGATGAAAACTCGCAAGTGATAGGTTATTATTTATTGACAGATATTGTTACTGTTTTTATTGATACTCCATTTTTTACGGAGCCTGGTGGAATTCTTGTAGTAGCTAAAGGGGTGAAGGATTATTCGTTTAGTGAAATTGCTCAAATAGTAGAAAGTAATAATGCTAAACTAATTGGGGGGTTCATTACAGATTCTAGAAATGATGTAATTCAGGTAACTTTAAAAATTGGGGCTTCTAATTTGAATGAAATTATACAAACGTTTAGAAGGTATAATTACACCATTTTATTTGGTAATAATGACGATCAATTTTTAGAAGATTTGAAAGAAAGATCTGATTATTTAAATAAATATTTAAACGTTTAGTACTTATGAAAGTTGCCATTTATGGACAAACCTATTCTGACAACGCACTTGAATATGTTGTTGAATTATTAGAGGAGTTAAATACTATTCCTGCTCAAGTTTATTTTGAAGAAGAGTTTTATCACTTGTTGAAAAATTTTAGAACTGTAGCTGATTTTAAAGTCTTCACGGCAGAAAGTGGATTGGATGATTCATTTGACATGTTTGTCAGCTTTGGGGGAGACGGGACAATATTGCGTGCAATTACTTATGTTCGCGATTTAAATATTCCTATTGTAGGTGTAAATACAGGGAGGTTGGGGTTTTTGTCAACCTTTAAAAAAGAAGATGTTCGTAAAGTTGTTAGGGAGTTTATTTCTGGAGATTATACTATTGTAGAGCGGAGTTTAGTGGAGGTGCATACAGAGCCTCAATTACCAGAATTTGAAAATTTAAACTTTGCATTAAATGAAGTTACCGTGAGTAGAAAGGATACTACTTCTATGATAACGGTAGAAACGCATTTAAATAATGAGTATTTAACCTCGTATTGGGCAGATGGACTTATCATTGCTACGCCAACGGGGTCTACGGGATATTCTTTAAGCTGCGGAGGTCCAGTCATAGCGCCATCTGTGAAATCATTGATTTTAACGCCAATAGCGCCACATAATTTAAACGCAAGGCCTTTGGTGATCTCAGATGATACAGAGATTAGACTTAAAGTGTCCGGGAGAGAAGAAAATCATTTGGTCTCATTAGATTCTCGGATTGCTACCGTGGAAAATGGTAGAGAAATAATTATCAAGAAATCTGCAATTACGGTTAAAATGATAGAATATACTTCTGAAAGCTTTTTGAAAACACTTCGCAATAAATTATTGTGGGGTGAGGATAAGCGTAATTGATTGGTTTTGAAACAATAAATATTGCGAAATGTTGTTTATCACTTAGAGAACATCAATCTAATAATTTCAGTTTTATAAACTGTTGAAATTGTTATATTTGCAAACTTTTAAAATACATGAGGACATTTTTGGTGCTAATAATTGTCTTTTCTTTTTTTGAAATGAAAGGACAAACGTTCGAGGTTGGAGTAATGGCTGGTGGATTAAATAATATAGGAGATGTAGGACGTACAAATTATATATTACCCTCTGGTCCAGCATTTGGAGGTATTTTTAAATGGAATAAGAGTAAACGGTATGCCTGGCGTGCAAGTATCTTGTATGGCGAGTTTACTGCAGACGACACAAAATCTGATATGACCTCTAGGCAACAAAGAGGTTATGTGGTAGATAATAGTATATTGGAGTTTTCGGCGGGTTTAGAACTTAATTTTGTGGAGTATAACTTGCATAGATTAGGGCCAGCATTTACTCCTTATTTATATACAGGGATAACGTATTTTAGATATGATTACAATTATATAGATGCGAATCAGGTGATAAATTACGATGATCAAAGGGATGGAGCTTTTGCGATTCCTATGACCATTGGATTTAAATATAGAATTAGCCAGGTTCTTATCTTAGGAGGAGAAATAGGAGCAAGATATACTTTTACGGATAACTTAGATTTTAGTAATCCTGAAGATGAAAATCTTGAATCCTTAGATGTGGAATTTGGAAATATTTTTAGTAACGATTGGTACGTTTTCTCAGGGTTAACATTAACGTATACCTTTAAGAGAAAACCTTGCTCCGATTGTTTTGATTAATAGATATGAACACTATAGAGAATATTGATAAAACAAAAGTGCCGGATCACCTTGCTATCATAATGGATGGTAACGGAAGATGGGCTAAACAACACGGTAAAATGAGGGTGTTTGGTCATGAGAATGGCGTAAAAACCGTGCGTGATGTTGTTGAATCTTGTGTTAAAATAAAAATTCCTTACCTAACACTCTATACTTTTTCTACAGAAAATTGGAAAAGACCAAAATTTGAAATAGATACTTTAATGAGACTTCTTGTCTCATCACTACGAAAAGAGTTGCCAAGCTTTATGGAAAATGGTATTAAGCTAAATACCATAGGAAACATAGCTTCTTTGCCTAAAAGAGCGCACAAAGAATTGTTAGATGTAATACAGAAAACTAGCAATAATACAGGTATGACTTTGACTTTGGCACTTAGTTATGGTGCTAGGGAAGAGCTTAGAAATGCGATCCAAGAGATAAGTATCAAAGTTAAAAATAATATAATTTCCTCAGAAAACATTGACGATACCATTATTAATACCCATCTTTACACGCATGATTTACCTGATGTAGACCTGCTTATACGTACAAGTGGAGAACATAGGATTAGTAATTTTTTACTTTGGCAAATTGCATATGCTGAACTATATTTTACCAATGTCTTATGGCCCGATTTTACAGAGCAACATTTGGTGGAAGCAATTTTAAATTACCAAAATAGAGAACGAAGATTTGGAAAAACTAGCGAACAACTTATCTAGAGGTGTAAAAAAAATCACCTCTCCCCAATTAGCACTTACTTTTATTTTATTACTATCCACACTAATTTCTACCGCCCAAGATGATTCATCTTACGAGGAAGGTAAAAAGTACATTTTAGGTGGTTTAGAAGTAACGGGGCTTCAAAGTTACAATGAGCAAACGGTAAAAACCTATACCGGTTTAAGAGACGGGCAACCAATTACGGTTCCTGGTGAAGAAATTAGTGCCATAATTAATAAGTTGTGGAACTTAGAGCTTTTTAGTGATATAAGCTTTTATATTACAAAAATAGAAGGGGAGAGTATTTTTTTAGAATTAAGTATTCTAGAGCGACCAACACTTTCTAATGTAACAGTATATGGTGTAAAAAAAGGTAAGGTAGATGATATTTTAAAAGACACCGACCTTAAGAAAGGTAAGAAAATTACTGAAAACCTGATCTCTAATACAAAAAATTACCTTCAGAATAAATACAAAAAGAAAGGGTTTTTAAATACCAAGGTTACTATTGCTACAGCGGTTGATACTTCTGAAGCCAATGCACAAAGCATGGTAATTAATATTAAGAAAGGAACCAAAGTAAAAATCAGCAATATTAATTTCGAAGGAAACGAGAAGTTATCTGATAAGAGACTTAAGAAAGCTCTAAAAAAGACTAAAGAAAAATCACTTAAAAATATTTTAACACTTAAAAGGTCTAAATATATTCCTGAGGAGTATGATGCTGATTTGGTGAAATTAGTAGAAACCTACGCGGAAAAAGGGTATAGAGATGCACGTATTATTTCAGATTCTATTTCTAAAAACGGGGAGGATCTTATTGATATTACCATTAAGGTAGAAGAAGGTGATAAATATTATTTCGGAGAAATTAATTTCGTTGGTAATACCGTGTATACTGATAGACAATTAAGTACTGTTTTAGGAATTAGAAAAGGCGATACTTATAATGGGGTATTGCTTAAGGAGAGAATTGCAGATAATACAAAGCCAGATCCAAATGATATAACGAGCTTATATCAAAACAATGGTTATATGTTTTCTAGTATTAATCCTGTAGAAATGTCTGCAGCAAATGATACTATTAATTTTGAAATCAGAATTATAGAAGGTAAGGAAACATTCCTTAACCATGTTACTATAGATGGTAACGATAAAACAAATGATCATGTAGTGTATCGTGAATTACGTACAAGACCAGGTCAGAAATACAATAAAGCAGATATTATTAGAAGTATCCGTGAGCTTGGTGCTTTAGGATATTTTGATGCTGAGAATGTAAAGCCAGATGTTTTAAATCCGGATCCTAATTCAGGAACTGTAGATTTAAATTATAGTTTGGTAGAGTCTGGTTCAAGTCAGATAGAACTACAAGGTGGTTATGGTGGTGGTGGTTTCATCGGTACTTTAGGATTGTCTTTTAGTAACTTCTCTATTAAAAATTTATTTAATGGCGAATCTTATAAGCCAGTTCCTATGGGAGATGGTCAAACCTTTGCTTTGCGTTTACAAGCAAGTCAGACGTATAGAGTGTATAGCTTAAACTTTTCGGAGCCTTGGTTGGGAGGAAGAAAACCAGTAGGTTTTAATATGTCTTTATCAAGAACACAACAGTTTGCGGCTGCTTATAATAGTAGTGGTAGTTATGATGTGGATAAAGATCAACAATTCTCCATTACAGGTATTACTTTAGGGATTGCAAAACGTGTGCAATGGCCAGATGATTTCTTTACGATATCTCATTCTGTAGGATATCAATTATATAATTTTCAAGATTATAATTTAGGCCTATTTAATTTTGGAAATGGGAAAGTAAATTCTCTGGCGTATACCTTGGGGATCTCTAGAAGATCGGCAGGTACAAATCCAATTTTTCCAACATCAGGATCTAACTTTGAGATTAAAGCAAAATTTACGCCGCCATGGTCTTTGCTTAATGGAACAGATTATGATCAATTAAATGAAGATGAAATTGCAGCTTATGAAAATTCTGATGCTGATGAAATTGAAAGAATAGAACGTGAACGTTTTAAGTGGCTAGAGTTTTATAAAGTTAACTTTAAAGGAGATTGGTATACTACCTTAATTGGTAATGTGAGTAATAAATCTTTAGTGTTGCGTACCAATGCTGAGTTTGGTTTCTTGGGTAATTATAACAGTAGTGTTGGTGATGTGCCTTTTGAACGTTTCTATGTTGGTGGAGATGGTATGGGGAACTTTACCTTAGATGGTCGTGAAAATATTGCGCTGAGAGGGTATGAGAATCAATCGATAACTCCTTATGTTACGAATGAACTTACCGGAAGTACTGAGCAAGGTGGGGGTGTGATTTACAATAAATTTTCTATGGAATTACGTTATCCTTTAACACTTAAGCCATCTGCTTCAATCTATGGTCTTGTATTTGCTGAAGGGGGAAATGCTTTCTCTAGCTTTAAAGAATTTAATCCTTTTGAGATAAAAAGATCTGTAGGTGCTGGGTTGCGTATATTTATGCCTGCCTTTGGTTTATTAGGTATTGACTTTGGATATGGCTTTGATAGCGATTTAAATCCAGGTTCAGTAGGACCAAGCGGTTGGCAGACACATTTTATTATTGGTCAGCAGTTTTAAATAAAAAATATAAAAACACGTATTACCTTCATCCTAATTAATAATTCTATTAATTTTGATAGTAATACGTGTTTTTTTTGTTATTGGTGAGATAAAAACTGTTTTTTGCAGTTAAATTGTATAATCTTATAGCTTTCTTAAATAATTTAATTATTTTGGCACGATATTTTCTATTATAGTAAATGTAAACGAAATGAAAACAAAAGTTCTTTTAGTTATTAGTGCAATTCTTCTGTCTGTAAATGGCTTCTCACAAACTCGTGGTGTGAGAATAGCGTATATAGATATGGAGTACATTTTAGAAAACGTTGAAGAGTATAGAGAAGCAAACGAGCAGCTCGATAATAAAGTTCAGAAATGGAAGCTTGAAATTGAACAAGAGAAAAGTGCTGTAGATCAAATGAAAAAGGATCTGATGGCTGAAAAAGTTTTATTGACCGCTGAGCTTATCGAAGAGCGCGAAGAAGAAATTAATATCCTTGAAAAGGAAATGTTCGATTATCAGCAAGATAGATTTGGACCAGGGGGCGATTTATTTTTATCAAAACAAAGATTAATACAGCCAATACAAGATCAGGTTTTTACTGAAGTACAGAAAATTGGTCAGAGCAAGAATTACGATATGATTTTTGATAAATCTGCTGATGTAGTGATGTTGTATGCTGAGAAGAGATTAGATATTAGTGATTTGGTTTTAAAAGCTATTTCAAGAACACGTAAAGTTAGTGCAGCAAGAGAGAAAATTAATAAGCGTGATTTAGAGCCAGTGGAAAGAGAAATGACTGATGCTTTAAAAGAAAGAAAAGAACAAGCGGAAGATGCTCAGGAAACTAGAGAGAAATTAGCAGATGATAAGCGTGCAGAGCAGTTAAAGTTACGTGAGGATCGCAAAAAAGCGTATGAGGCTAGGCGTAAGAAATTACTAGAAGATCGTGAGGCTAAGAAAAAAGCAGCTCAAGAAGAAGAGGAAAAAGAAAATAATTAAATAATTTTAAATTCAAAAAGCTCCCAAGCGGGAATAAACCATTAATTTAACACTCAAAATAAGTAATTTGAAAATCATGAAACATTTAAAAGGAATAGTAGTAGCAGTAGTCTTATTTGTAGCAGCTACAAGTTTTGTTAACGCACAAAATAAAATGGCTCATATTAACGTAACAGAACTAATGTCTGCAATGCCAGAGATGAAAGCTGCCGAAGCTGAGCTTAAGAAATTAGAGCAAACGTATGGTGCAGATATTCAAAGTTCAATGACTTCTCTTCAAGGGAAATTTAAGCAGTACGAAAGTGAAGCGCCAAGTAAGTCAGATGAAGAAAATCAAAAAAGAACTTTAGAGTTACAAGAAGCTCAAAAAAATATTCAAAGCGCTCAGCAAAAAGCAAGTCAGGAATTACAAACTAAGCAAGTTGCTTTGTTAGGTCCTATTTCAGATAAAGCTAAAGCGGCTATCGAAAAAGTAGCAGCAGCTCAAGGTGTAAACTATGTATTAGATTCTTCTCAAGGGAGCGGTGTTATCGTTGCTAAAGGAACAGATTTATTACCATTAGTAAAAAAGGAATTAGGTTTCTAATACAAGAACTTAAACTATTTAAAAGCCCACTTTATGTGGGCTTTTTTTATTTACAGTAGTACTTGTTTTCTTTGATTGTGTTTTTAATGTAACTTTAAACTATAATTATTTTTGTTAATCTTATGAGTTTACAGCCTATAGGTATTTTTGATTCTGGTGTGGGTGGCACTTCTATTTGGAAAGAAATACACAAATTATTACCTCATGAGGAAACTATTTACTTAGCGGACAGTAAAAATGCGCCTTACGGAGAAAAATCTGCGGAAGAAATTTTAAGACTAAGCATTAAGAATACAGAGTTTCTTTTAAATCGAGGCTGTAAGATAATAGTTGTCGCGTGTAATACCGCCACAACCAATGCGATAGCCTACCTTAGAGAGACTTATGATGTTCCTTTTATAGGTATAGAACCTGCGATTAAACCTGCGGCATTGAACTCTAAATCAAAAACGATAGGAGTGCTCGCAACAAAGGGGACTTTGACCAGTGCACTTTTTAATACGACCTCCAAAAATTATTCTGAAGGGATAACGCTTCTCGATCAAGATGGGGAGGGCTTAGTGCCTTTAATTGAGGCAGGTAAAGTTGATAGTATAGAAGTTAAGGCGCTTTTGATGAAATACCTGACTCCTATGATAGAAAAAGGGATAGATTATTTGGTTTTAGGATGTACACATTATCCTTATTTAATTCCCGTAATTCAAGATATAGTGTCAGATAAAGTTACGATAATTGATTCAGGAGAGGCCGTAGCAAAGCAAACTAAAAGTATCCTAGAAAAATTTAATTTATCTGCAAATAATCAGCGACCAAAACACAAGTTTTATAGCAATAAAAGTTCGGAAGAGTTAAAACACTTTTTAATGGATTATGAGGTGTCTGTAGATTTTTTAAATTTTTAATTGATACGTCATATAAGTAAAATCATAATCGTGCTTTTCATCTTTCGGATGGTAAGTTTCTTTGATTAATTTCCATCTATTTTTATCAAAATCAGGAAAAAAAGCATCGGCTTCAAAATTTGCGTGCACTCTTGTAAGTTCTATGTGAGTTGCTTTTTCTAAACCTAAAGCATATATTTCACCACCGCCAATAATAAATACATCATCATGAAGTAATGTGCCAGCACTCAATGCGTCTTCTAGGGAATGTACCACGATGCAATTTTCAAAGTCGGTCGTATAGTTTTTGTCTCTGGTGATGATGATGTGTGTTCTGTTTGGTAATGGTTTAGGAAAGCTTTCGAAGGTTTTTCGCCCCATGAGTATCGGATGGCCAGTCGTAAGCAATTTAAATCGCTTAAAATCATCAGGAAGGTGCCAAAGCAAGTCATTATCCTTTCCTAAGGCATTGTTTTCAGCTGCAGCTGCTATTAGAGTAACTGTTTTCAATCTTCTTTTTTTTTATTTATTTGAGAAATAGGAAATTCAGTCTCTATTTCTTTTTGAAGTTCTGCAATTCGCAATTTTTGTTTTTTAACTAACTTCTCTCTTTGACTACGTTCCCAATCTAAACCCATAAATTTTTGGGTAACAAATACATTTATAAGATGCATTACAAATAAAAATGCCCAGAACAGTATTGCCCAAATAAACCAGTCATACGCTTCGCCGTATTTAAGTATTTTATTAATGAGCACCAAAAAGACACTCCCAACTAAAAAAATGATAAAATGTGCGTAAAGACGTTTCTTTTGCTTGATACGTACTTGAGCATGTTCTAATAGCTCATGCTGCTCTAAATTTATATCCGTTTCTTTTTTTGCTTTTGAAAACATCTCAATTAGTATCTTTACTCACAAAGATAGTATAATCCTATTTTAACATATCATCATGCAAAAGATAATTAAAGAGTTTCCAATTTTAGATCAATCCATTTATGCGAATACAGCCGCATACGGTATCATGTATGATGGCTTATTAGATTGGCGTCAAGAACACGATTTAGATTATTTGATTGTGGGTAGCGACTTTAAACTTAAGGCAGCTAAATTATTAAAGGGCGTAAGAGAAACTGTAGGTTCTTTTTTTAACTGTTCTACGGATAATGTGGCTTTAGTCCAGAATTTTTCACTGGGGATTAATATGTTATTAGAGGGCTTAGATGCAAAGCATAAGGTACTATTGTTAGATGATGACTATCCATCGCTTAAATGGCCATTTGTGAGCCGTGGGTTTGATGTTAATTATGTGTCTATACAACAAGATAATCTAGAGGACGAAATACTTAAAGAAATTAAAACAAAAAAAATCACGGTTTTAGCACTTAGTATTGTGCAGTGGTTAAATGGAATTAAAATTGATTTAGATTTTTTAAAAAAATTAAAGGTGGAGTTTCCTGAATTAATAATTATTGCAGATGGTACGCAATACTGTGGTACGGAAGATTTTGATTTTGAAAATTCTGCCATAGATGTTTTGGGAGCCAGTGGCTATAAATGGTTATTGGCAGGAAGTGGTAATGGATTTATGCTTTTTAAGGAGGATGTTAAAAATCATTTTAATTTAAAGAGTGCTGGCTTTAATTCTGCGGACGGTATGGTTGATGGATTTGAGAGCATAAAATTTATTAAACATTTTGAACCAGGACATTTAGATACATTGAGTTTTGGAAGTTTAAAATGTTCTCTTGATTTCCTAAAAGATGTAGGAATGGATTCTATTGGCGATACTAATAAAGCGTTGGGTGAATTGGCATTTAGAGAGTTTTCTAAATTAAATTTATTAGAAGATGTTGTTTTAAAAAGAAAAAAGCATAGTACTATTTTTAATATTAGGGGAGATCAGAAAATGTTCGATGCTTTACGCAATAATGACATTATATGTTCGCAACGAGGAGATGGCATAAGACTTAGTTTTCATTTCTTTAATACCACCAAAAATGTTGCTAAAGTTATAAATGTCATAAAAAAAATGAGCTAAAGACTTCGTATATACAAAAAAATCTTATATTTAATTGAGAATTCTAATTTTTTGTAAATGTAAATTTACCAATTTGACAAATCGATGTTAACTAGTTGTTTATCAATTATATATTGATTTGCTTTGTAATGAATTTAAACGATAACGCTATGGCCATCACAAAACAGTATTTAAAAAGTAAGCCGGTATGTAAAGTAACTTTTACAGTACCAGCAGAAGAAGCTTCTAAAGTTTATGTAGTAGGAGATTTCAATAATTGGAATCCTAAAAAAGGAACTTTAAGGAAATTAAAGAATGGTACTTTTAAAGGTACTATGGACTTACCTAAAGAGGCGTCATACGAATTTAGATATCTTATTGATGATACCTATGTTAATGAAGCGGAGGCAGATCGTTATCAATGGAATGAATTTGCAGGAGCAGAGAATGCTGTGCTAGAATTATAATTGAACGTATTAAATCCTATATAAAGCCGAAACAAATTGTTTCGGCTTTTTTTATTGTAATGTCTCGTCCTGAAATAAGTTGACATAAAATCGACTTATTCATGAAACGTACAATTATTACAGTAAACAAGCGTACCCAGCGCGATTATAATCTGGGCTTTAAATTAAGTGTTGTCCATCAGGTTGAAAAAGGCGAGATGACTTATAAGCAGGCGCAGAAGGCTTATGGTATTCAAGGTAGAAGTACTGTTTTGGTTTGGCTGAGAAAACATGGTACATTAGATTGGAGCAAACCTATACGCCGTCAAATGCCAAAATCAAAAGAAACACCTGCACAGAAAATCAAACGCTTGGAGAGAGAGCTTTCCGATGAAAAATTGAGGAATAAAATTCTCAACACTATGATCGACATCTCTGATAAACAGTATGGTACTGCTATTAGAAAAAAGCATTTGCCCATTCAATCCAGCGCATCCGACAAGAACAACGATTAAGTTTATCTCGTTGTTGTCGATTGTTTGGGATAAGTAGACAAGCTGTCTACCAAGCAGAAAAACGTATCATAAAAAGAGATCAAGAGTTAGTAAAAGTAAAGAACTTGGTCGAAGGTCTTCGTAAGGATATGCCCAGGCTCGGTACACGAAAGTTGTATTATTTGTTAAAGGATGAATTCGCAAAGCACAAATTAAAAATAGGAAGAGATGCCCTGTTTGGATATTTACGCTCAGAATCAATGCTTATAAAGCCAAGGAAGAATTACACCAAGACAACAAACTCTAACCATTGGCTTAGAAAACATCCTAATCTGATGAAAGAAATCAAAGTTTCTAGACCAGAGGAATACTTCGTCAGTGATATTACATACATTAAAAGTAGGGAGCGTACACATTATCTATCCTTGGTGACCGATGCCTATAGTAGAAAAATAATGGGGTATCATCTTAGTGACGATATGAGTGCCGAGAATGTGGTAAAGGCAGTAAAAATGGCGAACAACAATAGATTAACGAACAAAGATATAATTCATCATTCCGATAGAGGATTGCAGTATTGCTCGGCCATATACCAAAAAGAACTACAGCTAAGTAATATGACCGCATCAATGACAGATGGGTATGATTGCTACCAAAATGCATTGGCAGAACGAATGAACGGCATATTGAAAGGGGAATTCTTAATCTATAAATGTAACAGTGGCAAAGAGTTGAAAAAGCTCGTAGCAGAATCAATAAGAACGTATAATAACAAAAGACCACACTTGAGTCTAAAATATAAAACACCTAACTTTATACACAACAAAAAACCAGAGAAGCTAGCTTCTCTGGTTTAATATTAATTATTTAAAAACTGTCAACCTATTTTAGGACGACTCATAATTTAAATGAGATTGGAATTGTAAAAGCAATACTAACTGCCTGTCCATTTAGTGTTCCAGGTCTAAATGTTGGAAGTTTAGAGATAATGGATAGAGCTTCTTCAATTAAAGGTGCGGGTCCTTTTGCTCTCATTTTTTCTACCTCTCCTTCTTTATTAATTTTGAAATTTACATAGACAACTCCTTGTATGCCCATTTCTAGGGCTATTTCAGGATATCTTAATTGTTTTCTAATGTGATTAGCTATTTTTGAATTAAAATTTCGTTGATCCGTACGTTGATCTATATATGTCTGATGTTCAAATATGGGGATTCTTGTAATTTCTCCGCCTTGATAAATTTCATTTTCTGGAGTGTTGATTGGTATGAAGTTATGACGAGCTCCTTGTCTGAAATAGAAATTAAATGCGTGTACTGATGCGTATTTCTCCGTTTTTCTATTTTCTACTCTGAACGCAGGAATTTTGGCAATAGACTTTTTTAGCGAATCTCCAATTTTCCGTCTAATGATTGAATCGTTTGCAAAAGTCAATATGTTGTCTTCAATAATTTCGCCTACTGGGTTTGTATTAAAATTTACAAAAATGTTTAAGGTGTCTTTATAGGTTTTAGTGGGATTTTCTATGTTGGATAATGCTGTTTCTACTTTTTTTAAAATAATAGATTCTAAGCACTGATTGGGGGCTTTAGAATTTTTACAATTTTGATGTATCAATTGTTCTGCAGGAAAATAAGTTATTGCGGTATCTTCTTGACTGTAAAGGTGTGTTGTGCTAGAAATTAGTACTAAGAGGTATGTGAAAATGTGCTTCATATTAAAGTTTAAAGGTAAATGGAAGTGAGTATGGGGTTCTAACAATTTTGCCGCCATGTTGGCCGGGTTGTAGCATATTGGGGATTAACTCCGTAATTCTTCTAGCTTCATTTTCCAATAACTCGTGAGATCCTCTAACAGATATGTTCGTTATTTTTCCTGTTTCATCGATTAAGAATCTACAAAAAACCCTCCCTTGAATGTTTTCTTTTTTCGCTTCCTCCGGATACCTGAAATTTGCATTAATATGGTCCATCAATTTTTCTTGAAAACATGCTGTTTTATCTTCTATTTCTTCACCTTCGCAACCTGGAAAAATGGGAGCTTGGTCTAAAATCATAAAAGGAACCTCAGGGGTGTCATCTTCAATTTCTTCGATACTTATCTCTTGTTGTGCTGTTGCTACGTTTTGAAAACTTAGAAATAAGAAAGCGATTACATAGATTTTTTTCATGGTGTGGTTATATAGCAACCACGCCTTTTATATGTGGATGCGGATTATAGTCTACTAAGGTAAAGTCTTCAAATGTAAAATCAAAGATATTCTTCACTTCTGGGTTTAAAAGCATTTTTGGTAGTGGTCTAGGATCTCTACTCAATTGCAGTTCCACTTGATCCATATGATTGTTATATATATGTGCATCGCCAAAAGTGTGAATGAAATCTCCTGCCTCATAGCCACAAGCTTGCGCCATCATCATTGTAAATAAAGCATAGGAAGCAATATTAAAAGGGACCCCTAAAAATATATCTGCACTACGTTGGTATAACTGACAAGATAATTTCCCGTCTGCAACATAAAACTGAAAGAAAGCATGGCATGGAGGTAACGCGGCTTTTCCGTTGGCAACGTTTTCAGAGAAGGATTTAGTGGTATCTGGTAATACACTAGGGTTCCATGCAGAGATGAGCATTCTTCTGCTATTAGGGTTGTTTTTTAACGTTTCAACCACGTCTTTTATTTGATCGATGTCTTCACTGTTCCAATTACGCCATTGATGGCCATAAACAGGACCTAAATCGCCATTTTCATCTGCCCAATCATTCCAAATACGTACGCCATTTTCTTTCAAATAAGCAATATTGGTATCACCCTTTAAAAACCAAAGCAATTCATAGATGATAGACTTTAAATGCAATTTTTTGGTAGTAATCATTGGAAACCCTTCACTTAGATCAAATCGCATTTGATACCCAAAAACACTCTTAGTTCCCGTACCTGTACGGTCGCCTTTCTGATTTCCTGTTTCTAATACGTGGTTTAATAAATCGTGATATTGTTTCATAATAGTAAGGTAGCTTATGTTTATGGTGTGAAAGCTTATCTAGGATCAAAAATAAGAAATCAAATGGAATGTGATTCTATTTTAAAATAAATAGAATTCATGTGCTTGTAATATATTTAAAAGGAGATTGCTATTACCGTAGCGAATTACCCTAGAATCATCCCTGCAATGGTAGCGGAAAGTAAAGAGGCTAAGGAGCCACCTAATACTGCTTTAAGACCAAATTCAGATAACGTTTTACGTTGGCCCGGAGCTAATGATCCAATACCTCCAATTTGAATTCCAATGGAAGCGAAGTTAGCGAATCCACACAGCATATAAGTTGCCATGATAACAGATTTATTATAGGTAAAATGTACTCCATTGGCAGCATCTTTTAAGTCTGCTAATTGTATGTAGCCTATAAATTCACTAGCCGCAAGTTTTATTCCTAGCAATTGCCCCATAAGCATAACATCTTCTTTTCCTATACCAATAAGCCACATAAGTGGTGCGAAAATGGTACCTAATATAGATTCAAGAGATAGTTTTCCATAAGATGAGTTTTCGGCAATCCAACCATTTAAATGGGTGAAATCTCCTATTTCTGCAAAAACCGAATTAATCATAGCAATGAAAGCTACGAATACAAGAAGCATCGCGCCAACATTTACCGCTAATTTTAAGCCTTCAGTGGTTCCGTTAGCAATAGCGTCTAAAAAGTTAGATCCAATTTTCTCTGTAGACACATGTACATCTGTGTTAATTGGTTCCGTTTGTGGATATAATATTTTGGATATTACAATGGCTCCAGGAGCTGCCATTACCGATGCTGCTAAAAGGTGTTTTGCAAATTGTAATCTAAGAATTTCGTCATCTCCCCCCAAAAATCCGATATATGCTGCTAAAACTGCACCAGCAACGGTCGCCATACCGCCAATCATGACTAAAAGAATTTCTGATTTATTCATTTTTTCTAAATAGGCTTTTATCAAAAGCGGAGCTTCTGTTTGGCCTAAAAAGATATTACCGGCAACACTTAAGCTTTCTGCTCCAGAAATGCCTAAAGTTTTGGTGAGTAGCCAAGCTAAAACTTTTACTACTTTTTGAATGATTCCTAAATAAAAGAGGACAGAGGTTAATGCCGAAAAGAAGATAATGGTAGGAAGCACTTGGAATGCAAATATGAATCCGAAAGTATCCATGTCAACCACTAAACCTTCAAATAAAAATTTACTACCCGCAGTTGTAAATTCTAAAACTTTTACGAAAAGTTTGCCAATTTTGTCAAATATGTATTGAATAAAAGGCACTTTTAAAACTCCAATAGCTATAATTAATTGCAAGCCTAAACCAATCAATACTGTTCTCCAATTAATGGCTTTTCTGTTGGAGCTAAAAAGAAAAGAAACTAAAATTAAAGAGACCATTCCTAAAATTCCTCTTAAAAAGCTATTAAGCGTAAAACCTTCATTTGGAAGTATTTTAGGTGAAACAAGTTCAAAAGAAGAAAGATCATTTATGGTGCTTGTATCCGCAGAAGCTGTAATAGTGTCTAACGGTATAATGTCTTGAGCAAAAACAGGGAGAGCTAGTACAATTAAGATTAGCGTTAACCAAAGGCTTTTTTTCATCAAAATAAAATTAAAATAAAGTAATTATTGGCGTTTGGAAATTTCATCCCTTAATTTGGCAGCTTTCTCATAATTTTCACTGGTCACTGCATTGTCTAATTCTTTGTAGAGCTCCTCTATGGAAAGCTCAGAATAGCCGTCGGAGGCAGATCCTGTAATTTCTACGGTCTCTCCTTCTTGTAAAATTTCATTAACCATGATGCTATCATCGGCCGTTTCATTTTCTTTGTCTTTGTTTGAAAATTTCAAGAAAATACCAGCTTTGTCCAAAATAGTTTTATAGGTAAAAATTGGAGCGTTAAAACGAAGTGCTAAAGCAATAGCATCACTAGTTCTTGCATCAATGATCTCTTCGATTTTATCGCGTTCACAGATAATGCTAGAATAGAAAACACCATCTACAAGTTTGTGAATAATCACTTGTTTGACCACGATGTCAAACCTATCAGCAAAATTTTTGAATAGGTCGTGCGTTAAGGGTCTAGGAGGCTTTATTTCTTTTTCTAAAGCAATAGCTATGGATTGAGCTTCAAAAGCACCAATAACAATAGGTAACTTCCGATCACCTTCAACTTCATTCAATATCAGGGCATACGCACCATTTTGCGTCTGACTGTAAGATATCCCCTTTATTTTTAATCTAACTAAGCTCATAAATATCATGTAAACACTAAGGGCTGTTTAAATAAAAGGTTAGACCTATGTATTTAAACAGCCCTTTTAAGAGGCACAATTTAACAAAAATTAAGCGTTTTGAGCTTTAAATTCTTTTAATTTTTCGATTAACTGAGGCACAACTTCAAAAGCATCACCTACAATACCGTAATCTGCTGCCTTAAAAAATGGTGCTTCTGGATCAGAATTGATCACCACTTTTACTTTAGAAGAGCTTACTCCGGCTAAATGCTGAATTGCACCAGAAATACCAATTGCGATGTATAAGTTACTTGCTACAGGCTTCCCTGTTTGTCCAACATGTTCTCCATGTGGTCTCCATCCTAAATCAGATACTGGTTTAGAACAAGCGGTGGCTGCTCCTAGAACATCTGCCAACTCTTCTATCATTCCCCAGTTTTCAGGACCTTTCATTCCTCTACCTGCTGAAACCACGATATCGGCATCAGCAATAGTAGCTTTACCAACTACTTTATCAATTTCTACAGATTTTGTAGAGAAATCTGCATCACTAACGGCAGCATCAAAACTTTCTACAGTTGCTGTAGTCTTGTTTTCATGCAAACCAAAAGAGTTGTTAGAAACGCCAACAATTTTAATCTCCGTGCTTATTTCAGAAAAGGCGAATCCTTTATTACTAAAAGCTGTTCTTTTTACCGTGAATGGAGCAGTGCTTTCAGGTGCTGCTACAACGTTTGGCACATAACCTGCTTTTAAGTAACCCGCTAATAATGGGGCTAAATATTTGGTGTCGGTGCTAGAACTTAATATAATAACTTTAGCGCCTTCTTTTTCTACTGCTTGACGGATGCTGCTTGCATAAGCCTTGGCGTTAAATGTTGTTAATTTGTCATTGCTAATGTTTAATACTTTAGAAACGCCGTAGTTTCCTAGGCTTTCATTTTCATTAGCGTTAAAAGAAACCGCTGTTGCTGTAGTTCCCATTTGTTTTGCTACTTCGGCAGCGTAAGAAGCAGCCTCAAAAGCATTTTTCTTAAACTTTCCGTTTTCAGATTCTGTATATACTAATACTGACATAATAATTTTATTTTTTTATTCCCAATGAAGGGAGACTAGTTTAGACTTCAATAAGAAATATCGGTTAGATTACCTTTGCTTCGTTATGTAATAAGTTAATTAATTCGTCTACAGAAGTAGCTAATTTTACCGCTCCTTTTGCTGCAGGCTTCGTAAATTTAGTGTCTTGAGTAGCATTTATTGCGTCAACGGGTTCAATTACGGTTAATTTTTTTTGACGTGCCATCATGATTCCTCTCATGTTTGGAATTCTCAAATCACTCTCTTCTACAAGTCCTTTTTGACCTCCAATAATTAAAGGTAGGCTAGTCGCTAATTTTTCTTTTCCTCCGTCAATTTCACGCAATGCGGTAGCGCTAGTTCCATCAACATCTAAGCTAATGCACGTATTTACAAAGTTCATATCTAAAAGACTAGCCATAATTCCAGGAACCATTCCTCCATTGTAATCAATAGATTCTCTTCCAGCAATTACTAAATCATATGCTCCTTCTTTAACGATGTTAGCCAATTGTTGTGCAACAAAAAAACCATCTGTAGGTACTGCGTTTACACGTATAGCTTCATCTGCGCCAATGGCAAGAGCTTTTCGCATTGTTGGTTCTACTGTTGCATCTCCAACGGTAACAATATGTACCGTAGCACTTTGTTTTTCTTTAAACCACATGGCTCTAGTTAAGCCAAACTCATCATTAGGGTTAATTACAAATTGAACACCAGCAGTGTCAAATTTTGTATCGTTATCCGTAAAGTTTATTTTAGACGTAGTGTCTGGAACATTACTTATACAAACTAATATTTTCATTATTTATGGAATTTTATGTTTCTAAAGAATGCTAAGATAGCCAATATTTTTCAAATTTACTATGCGTGCATAGTAAATTTTATAACTTTTTTTGCGAAATACAACGTTTATTATGACGGATAATTTCCTATTTTTGCTATCCTTTTGGGAATACAATTATAAAGAAACGCCGTTTTAATGAAAACAATACAATTTAGAGAAGCTATTTGTGAGGCAATGTCCGAAGAAATGAGAAGAGATGAATCCATCTATTTAATGGGTGAAGAAGTCGCTGAGTACAACGGAGCTTACAAAGCCTCAAAAGGAATGCTTGATGAATTTGGTGCAGACCGAGTAATTGACACTCCTATATCCGAACTTGGTTTTGCAGGAATTGGAGTTGGCTCTGCAATGAATGGAAACAGACCTATCATTGAATTTATGACGTTCAACTTTGCATTAGTAGGGATTGATCAAATTATAAACAATGCTGCGAAGATTCGTCAAATGTCTGGAGGTCAGTTTAATTGTCCTATAGTTTTTAGAGGACCTACGGGCTCTGCAGGTCAATTAGGTGCAACGCATTCACAGGCTTTTGAAAGCTGGTTTGCAAACTGTCCTGGGTTAAAAGTTGTGGTTCCTTCGAATCCAGCGGATGCTAAAGGATTACTAAAAGCAGCAATACGTGATAACGATCCAGTGATTTTTATGGAATCGGAACAAATGTATGGCGATAAAGCGGAGGTGCCTGAAGGAGAATATTTAATTCCATTAGGTGTTGCTGATATTAAAAGAGAAGGTACAGACGTTACTATTATTTCTTTTGGTAAAATTATCAAGGAAGCTTACAAAGCTGCAGATGAGTTGCAGAAAGAAGGTATTAGTTGTGAGATTATTGACTTACGTACCGTGAAGCCTTTAGATTATGAAGCAATTCTTAAATCTGTAAAGAAAACAAATAGAGTAGTAATTCTTGAAGAAGCATGGCCTTATGGTAATGTTGCATCAGAAATTATATATCATATTCAATCCAATGCATTTGACTTTTTAGATGCTCCAATTGAAAAAATTAATACAGCTGATACGCCAGCACCTTATTCTCCAGTTTTATTGGCAGAATGGTTGCCAAATTATACGGATGTAATTAAATCAGTAAAGAAAGTATTATATAAATAAAATATATTTTGTAAGATTAAAGTAGCTTTACTGACTAACCCGGTCGGTAAAGCTTTTTTGGTTTTTTTGTATAACATAGTGTAATTGTAGCACCCCATCTTTTAATGAAAAAATTACTTCTATTTTTCTTCTCGCTATATTCATTTGCATTGCTAGCTCAAACAAAAGTTAGTGGTGTCGTAATTGATGAAATGGGTATTCCTGTTGCTTTTGCAAATATAATTTTCAAAGGATCTTCGGAGGGTACAATCACCAACGACGATGGAGTTTTTTATATGGAATCGGACAATACCTATGAGACACTTCAAGTGTCTTTCGTGGGATATGAAACCAAGGATATATTTTTGGATAAGAAGGTAAACTACGAAATGAAGGTCGTACTTGTGGAAGGCGGAGAGCAGCTAAGAGAGGTTGTTATTTATTTTGGGAAACAATCAAAAAAGAATAATCCGGCAATAGACATTCTTCGAAAAATTTGGGAACGTAAGCGTAGTAATGGAGTAAAGCATTACAAGCAATACAATTATGATAAATATGAAAAAGTAGAATTCGATTTAAATACAATTGATAGTGCGCTCATTAAAAGTAAAATATTTAAAGGCTTAGAATTTGTTTTTCAAGATCTCGATACTTCAAGAATTACAGGGAAAACGTATTTACCTATCTTTTTAAATGAAACGTTTTCTAAAGTTTATGGTGATAATTTAAAAGGTGAAGAAAAAGAAGAGTTGTTGGGGACCAAGAATTCAGGTTTTAGCAACAATCAAGCATTAACTGCATTTGTTGAAGATTTATATTCCGATTATGATATCTATAATAATTATTTAAAGTTTTTTGATAAAAGTTTTACCAGCCCATTATCTAAAACAGGTATAGATGTATACAATTACGTATTAGCCGATAGTAGTTTTATTGATAATAAGTGGTGTTATAATATTATTTACTATCCAAGAAGGAAGAATGAATTGACTTTTAAAGGGAACTTTTGGGTGAATGATTCTACCTATGCGATCAAGAAAATAAATTTAGAAGTAACAAAAAGTGCAAATATAAACTGGGTAAAAGAAATTTATATAGAGCAAGATTTTGAGGTACTTAATGATTCGGTTTTTCTTTTGAAAAGAGATTACATGTTAAGTGATTTTAGTTTAAATAAGAAAGAGGAATCTAAGGGAGTCTATGGAAAGCGTACCACTGTTTACAACAATTATGTTTTTGATCAATATAAGGATCCCAAGTTTTATAAAAATCTATCCAATCAGTTTAACTCAGGAATTGTAGAACGGGATACTACCTTTTGGAAAAATAATAGACTAGAAGCTCTTAATAAAGACGAATCTGGAGTCTATAAGTTGTTGGATACGCTAAAGACAGTGCCTAAATTTAAAAGTTTTTACAATATAGCAAGTATATTAGGCTCAGGGTATGTTGAGATTGATAAATGGAACTTAGATATCGGAGATGTATATAGTACTTTTGGATATAATGATGCTGAAGGTATTCGGGTTCGTGCAGGTGCGCGTACCTATTTTGGACAAAACGATCCTTGGCGAATTGAAGCGTATACAGCCTATGGTTTTGATGATCATAAATTTAAACACGGTATTTCAGGTAAGTTTTTATTGGATAAGAAGTCGCGTTTAATTATTTCAGGTGGGAATAGGCGAGATATTGAGCAATTAGGTTTAAGCCTTACGGCGACTACAGATGTTTTAGGGAGGAGTGCGGCCTCATCTTCACTATTTTCGGTGGGTTCTAATGATCGTTTGACAAATATAAATCTATCTACTTTTCAGGTGGAAGCAGAGCCTTTACATAATTTTGTTTTTAGAGTAGGTGGTTCTTTGCGTACTTTGAGTTCTGCATTGCCAGGTGCGTTTAGTTTAGATTACTTAGATCCTGAATCTGCAACTGGGATTTCTTCAGAATTAAAGCAGTTTGATTTTAATACCACTTTAATATATACTCCGGGAAAAAGAACCATTGGGTATGGCGTAGAGCGAAGAAAGATTAATGATAATTATAGTACCTTGTTTTTGACCTATACTAAAGGGGTAAAAGACTTTTTAGAGAGTGATTTTGATTACGAGAAAATTCAATTTTCTTATACCCAACCGTGGCAAATTGGAGGCTTTGGTAGGTTGTTGAGTACTGTTGAATTAGGTAAAACCTTTGGGGAAGTTCCTTTAGGTTTATTGAATGTTATTCCAGGAAATCAGACCTTATTCTCTATTTATGGGACTTTTCCTAACCTTGATTTTTATGAGTTTGTGACAGATACTTATGCTTCCGTGCATTTAGAGCAAAATTTTAACGGTCGTTTATTTTCTAGAATTCCAATAATAAAAAAGTGGAATTTAAGAGAGATAGTTGGCTTAAGAGGAGTTTGGGGGGATCTTTCCGATGGAAATATCTTAATAAATAGTCCTACAAACATTCCTTTGCAAGCGCCAAGCGATAATATGTATTGGGAATATTCATTCGGGGTAGGTAATATATTTAAGATTTTAAGAATTGATTTTAATTTTAGAGGAAATTATTTAGACAGTCCAGAGGCAAGGCCTTTTAGTGTAACTGGATCATTTGGCTTTAATTTCTAATTAAAAATTATAAATTTACTACACCGTTTTCGTAATACAATACCTGACATTCTCTACTAAAACCTTAGATATTTCAATCAATATTCAGGGTAAAATAAATTATTCAAGTATCTTTGTATACAAATCACAGTATTATTATGAGCGAAAATTTAGAAATAACTTTCGATGTTCTAATCGAAATTCCAAAAGGAAGTAGAAATAAATACGAATACGACTTTACATTACACAAAATAAGATTTGATAGAATGCTTTTTTCATCAATGATGTATCCTGGTGATTATGGATTCATTCCAGAAACTCTTGCGTTGGATAGTGATCCATTAGATGTACTAGTTTTAGGTCATGAGCCAACATATCCTATGGTGGTTATGGAAGTTAGGCCAATTGGCGTATTTCATATGACTGATGAAAAAGGACCAGATGAAAAAATCATTTGTGTACCAGTTTCAGATCCTATCTGGGGAAATAATCATGACATTAGTGATCTTAATCCACACAGGTTAAAAGAAATTGAACACTTTTTTAGAGTCTATAAAGATTTAGAAAAGAAAAAAGTTGATGTTGGTGGTTGGGGAGACGCAAAAGAAGCTATTGAAATTTATGAGCAATGTGTAGAGCGTTACGATGAAAGTGATCATAAAAAGAAACGCACTTTTACGATATAATATTCTATTTTAATACAATTAAAAAAAGTCATGCCATTAAAAAGCATGACTTTTTTTGTTATGTTTAAATTTTATGCGTTTTTTTGAGAAATAATTAATAATTAACGGACTAATTTATGAAATCAATGATAATCTATATGCCAATAGTAATGGCGATCATAGGCTTACTTTATATGCTTATCAAGAAATCGTGGGTATTAAAGCAAGATGCAGGAGATGGGAAGATGAAAGAAATCTCAGACCATATTTATGAAGGCGCCCTTGCTTTTTTAAATGCAGAGTACAAGCTTTTGGCAATTTTTGTAGTAGTGGTTAGTGTGTTGCTTTCTATTGTTTCTTTTATTGTGCCAACAACGCACTGGTTAATTGTAATAGCGTTTATTTTTGGAGCTATATTTTCTGCTTTTGCTGGGAATATAGGAATGAAAATTGCAACCAAGACCAATGTGAGAACAACGCAAGCTGCAAGAACAAGTTTGCCAAATGCTTTGAAAATTTCATTTGGTGGCGGTACCGTTATGGGACTTGGTGTAGCCGGTTTAGCAGTCTTGGGATTAACCGCTTTTTTTATAGGATTTTTTTATTTTTTTATGGGAGGAGTTTGGACGAATACCATGGATATGACTATTGTGCTTGAAACATTAGCAGGTTTTTCTCTAGGGGCAGAATCAATAGCGCTATTTGCTCGTGTTGGCGGTGGTATTTATACGAAAGCGGCAGATGTAGGAGCAGATTTAGTTGGTAAAGTAGAAGCAGGTATCCCAGAAGATGATCCTCGTAATCCTGCGACAATAGCAGATAACGTGGGTGATAATGTTGGCGATGTAGCAGGTATGGGAGCAGATCTTTTCGGTTCCTATGTGGCCACGGTTTTGGCCGCAATGGTATTAGGGAATTATGTGATAAAGGATATGGGCGGTGCTATCCAAGATGGCTTTGGAGGCATAGGACCAATTTTATTACCTATGGCAGTTGCAGGAGTTGGTATTATTATATCTATAATAGGTACCATGCTTGTGAAAATTAAAAATAATGAAGCTAAAGAGTCCCAAGTTATGGGAGCTTTAAATATAGGTAATTGGACGGCTATTGTTTTAGTAGCAGTTTCTTGTTTTGGTTTAGTTACTTGGATGTTGCCAGAAACGATGACCATGGAATTTTTTGGTGAAGGTTTGCAACAAATATCATCTATGCGTGTATTTTACGCAACATTGGTTGGTTTAATTGTGGGTGCGGTAATATCATCAGTGACGGAATATTATACAGGTTTAGGTAAAAAACCAATCCTTAAAATTGTACAACAGTCTAGTACAGGTGCAGGAACTAATATTATAGCAGGTTTAGCAACAGGTATGATTTCTACCTTTCCTTCTGTATTATTATTCGCAGCAGCAATTTGGTCTTCCTATGCTTTTGCGGGCTTTTATGGAGTATCATTAGCAGCTTCTGCAATGATGGCTACAACCGCAATGCAATTAGCAATTGATGCTTTTGGTCCTATCTCTGATAATGCTGGTGGTATTGCAGAAATGAGTGAGCAGGAGCCAATAGTTAGAGAGCGTACAGATATTTTAGATTCTGTAGGGAACACTACAGCGGCAACAGGTAAAGGTTTTGCTATTGCTTCGGCAGCATTAACGTCATTAGCACTTTTTGCGGCTTATGTAACTTTTACCGGTATACATGGAATTAACATTTTTAAAGCACCTGTTTTGGCAATGCTTTTTGTTGGAGGTATGGTGCCCGTAGTTTTTTCTGCTTTAGCCATGAATGCAGTAGGTAAAGCCGCTATGGAAATGGTGGAAGAAGTTCGTAGACAATTTAGGGAAATACCAGGCATTATGGAAGGTACTGGAAAACCGGAATACGATAAGTGTGTGGCAATTTCTACAAAGGCGTCTCTAAAAGAAATGATGTTACCTGGAGTATTAACCATAGGTTTTCCTTTGGCAATAGCCTTTATTCCAATGATTTTTGGAATGAATAATTTGGCAATCGCAGAGATGTTAGGTGGGTATATGGCAGGAGTTACCGTTTCTGGTGTACTCTGGGCAATATTCCAAAATAATGCAGGTGGTGCTTGGGATAATGCTAAAAAATCTTTTGAAGCGGGTGTTGAAATCAATGGGGAGATGACATTTAAAGGCAGTGAGGCGCATAAGGCGGCTGTTACTGGTGATACTGTGGGTGATCCTTTTAAAGATACCTCAGGACCTTCTATGAATATTCTAATTAAACTTACTTGTTTAATAGGTTTAGTAATTGCTCCAATATTAGGCGGCCATGCAGAAGAAGGTGTTACTAAGGTTCAAGAAGAAATAAATATAGAGGTAAATGCTACCAATACGGACTTGGCAGAAGCTACAATAGTGTACACAACTATTATAAATGGAGTGTCTAAAACTGATGAAAAGATATTTAGCGGAACGCCAGAAGAAGTGAAAGCACAAGTAGAAGCTTTTAAGGAGATAAGCGTTAATTCTAATGATTCTGAAATAGAAGTTGAGATTGAAAAGCAGCCATTGTAAAATAGATTTTAAAATTTTATTTTTAAACCTGCTAATAACTATTATTAGCAGGTTTTTTTATGGTATTTTAGTGTGATGTTATTTAAGAAAGATCCTTTACAAATAATTACATTTGATGCTTATGGCACCGATTCTCATTTCTATTTAAGAGGAAGAGCGCTTGAAGATGAGTCTATTAACTTAGACGATAAAGGGTGGTTTAACCTTATGTTGAACACGTGGAAGCGTTTAGAAACAGACGAGGTTAAGCATACAAATCTTGATATAACCTTGCCAAATGGTCAAGTTTTGCAAACCTCAACAGATAATCACGGGTATTTTAAAGTAGAGACAGAAATTCGTGATTTGCAAAAATTAATTAATGAGGAGGACTGGGTAAATTTTGAAGTTTCGTATTCAAATCCCAATATAAAACGTAGAATTACTAATGAAAATAGATTTCCTGGTAAAATTTTAATTCCCTCTAAAAAAGCAGTTTTTGGAGTTATCACTGATATTGATGATACCATTTTACATACAGGAGTGGTATCTACTTTAAAATGGAGGGTGTTATTTAATACGGTATTTAAAACGGTAAAAAAACGTTTGCCATTAAAAGGTGCTCCGGATCTTTATAATCAACTACATCGCGGAAAATCTGGTAAAAGTTCTAACCCAATATTTTATGTGAGTCATAGTCCTTGGAATTTATACCGCTACCTAGAATTATTTTTAAAGCAGAACAATTTTCCGAAAGGGCCTATTCTCTTGCGTAGTTTTAATTCTTTTTTTAAAAGAAAGAAAGATGGTCATAAGCCACAAAAGCAAATAGAGATTTTCGGTATTTTAAATACGTACCCAGAATTGCCAATAATTTTAATAGGAGATAGTGGCGAGCGCGATGCAGATATTTATAAAGAGGTTGCGGAGCTATTCCCGGACCGGATTTTAGCAATCTATCTTAGGAGTGTTAATCATAAAAAAAGAATGATTCGCGTAAAAAGCTTGTTTGATGACTATAAAACAACACCTATTTTATTTGTAGAAAATAGTGATCAAGCAGTTGCACACGCAAAAAAAATGGGATTTATTTAGCGGTCTACTTCAAAATGCTATTTAAACAATAAATCTATAAAGTTAAAGTTATGATTACTGTGTTCATGAAATGAGAAAATTATTTCATAGCATTTGTGTTATAACAGTGTGAAATGTACCGAGAATACTTTTGCGATTTATTTTTTTGAATATATAATTTTAGAAATTAAAAGCTATGAATATGGTAAAAATTAGGCTCTGCTGCCTATTGAGTTTTGTAAGCTATCAACTAATCGCACAATTGACTATTCCCTATACTTTTGAGAATAATTCAGGATATCGTGATGATGAAATTTATATTGGATTAGTTGGTAAAATAGAATCAACTGGTGATGTGTGGATGGAGCTTACGAATAGTACTATTCAGGAAATGGATCCATCATACAATACCATTTCAGGACCAGAATGGAGCACACCATCTGATTGGTTGTATCCTGATATTTTTACTAAATTGAGTGATGTTGCTGATAAAACGATACAAATTCCACAAGGTTTATATGCTTGTAGAATTTTTATTTCATTTCAATCTCCAATGTATTTGCGTTTTCATGAAACGGGAGGATACGCTGGAGCGAATTTAAATTCAGACACCGATCCAAATGATGGTATTCGTTGGGAATTGGTAGAATTAACTTGGGGGGATTCTGGTTTATGGACAAATACCAGCCGGGTAGATGCCTATCAGTATCCGATGGCTTTAGAGGTTAATGGTTTTTCTGGAGGTTTAACAGGTGCAAATTACTCTGAATCTTATGCAAATGCTATAAATGGAGATGGAACAGTAGCGTTTAAGAAAATAGGAGAGCTTTTGTCTCATGAAGACATTCTTGCTAAATGGGATGAAGAAGTTAGTGAGGCTTATTTGGTGGCTAAAACTGTTAAAAAGCATTCTTATGATGGGGGTCCAATAATTGAACAACCTTCAAAAGTTGCAGAATTTCCAAAGGACGTTTTAGAAGATTATATTGATGAAATATGGAGTGTTTATAGTCAATATAATTTAAATATCAATATAGGAGATAGGGGCACTTGGGTTGGCACTATTAATGAAGATGGCGCGTTTAAATTTACGGATCCCGCCGATGGTAGTACAGCAACTATTTATTGGAAACCAACAACTGTTAATGCATTAGAAGGTTCAGGTTCTTTGGCATATACACCTTATGATGCAAGCATAGATGTTGAGGCGTATAATGAAGATTTAATGATTCAGGCACAAATATCTGCAGCAATTACTAGGCATGCTATTTATACAAATATTACAGATGATACGGTTCAGTATTCTCATGACGATTCTCGTTATTTTATTTATAGTCCTTTTAATGAATATGTGAAGTATTTTCATGACGATGAAATAAGTTACGATTCTAAAACATATGCTTTTGCGTATGATGATGTGGGCGATCATTCTTCCACAATCCAATGTACCTTTCCTACAGATGTTAAGGTAATAATTGGTGGTTATGGGGTTAACTCAGTTTCTGATTCAGTAAGTATAGATAAAGGGGATGATTCTGAAGAAGCATTGGCTATTTCACCAAACCCCACTACAGGAATAAATCCTCAAGTTACGGGGATAGGTGAAGATGTTGTTATCGCTATTTATGGCTTAGATGGTAAGTTTATAGGAAGTGAATTGGTAAGTGATTCAGATTCCTTTACTTTAGAAACACTTGGACTAGCTGATGGAATGTATTTAATAGTTGTCCGTGAAAAGTTAGGTAAAACTTTAAAGAGTTTTAAGCTATTGGTAAATTAATGGAGTAGCTTTTTAAGGAAACGATTACAGAAATTAATGGCTTAAAATAAGCCATTAATTTCTGCGTCAATTCTGTTAATAATTGTTCCTAAATCTTCAGGATTATCCACAAAATCTAAATTGTCTACATCAATAATTAAAAGCTTACCTTTTTCATAACTCTGGCTCCATGCTTCATAGCGCTCGTTAAGTCTGCTTAAATAATCAATAGAAATGGTATTCTCGTAATCACGACCTCTTTTGTGTATTTGTTTTACTAAATTAGGAATAGAACTCCGTAGATATATTAATAAATCTGGTGGTTGTACCAATTCTTGCATTAATTCAAAAAGGCTAGAATAATTATTGAAATCTCTATTGGTCAATAGGCCCATAGCATGTAAGTTCGGAGCAAAAATATAGGCATCCTCATAAATGGTACGGTCTTGAATAATATTTTTCCCCGTTTCTCTAATTTCTAGAATTTGCCGAAATCTGCTATTCAAAAAATAAATTTGAAGGTTAAAACTCCAACGTTCCATTTGATTGTAAAAATCATCAAGATAAGGGTTGTCAACTACATCTTCAAAATGAGGTTCCCAATTAAAGTGTTTTGAAAGTAATTTGGTTAATGTTGTTTTTCCAGCACCAATATTTCCCGCAACAGCAACATGCATAGTATAATTTGTGTTTAATGGTTTTTAATTTCTAAGGGGCACACAATATACAACGATTCTTGGGTAGTAGGAAAAATAGTTGCTGAAATGCATAAATGTTTTTTATCCTTTTTTTTAAATCAATATTGGAATGTGATTTTATTTTAGGCATCACCTTTAAACCTTTTCCTTTTTTTTTAGTCACATAGGAACAATAACCCGATACAATCATGAAAAACATACTGCTATTTATTTTTGCCTGTTTTATTCACTTCTCAAGCATACAGGCTCAAGACTTTCAAGGGAAGGCAATTTACCTCTCTAAAACCTCTGTGGCCGACTTTAATTTTGGAGGACGCCAAGTATCAGAAGAACAAAAGAAAAGATTTATGGAGCGCATGAAAGAGCAGTCTGAGAAAACATTTGTTCTCACATTTGATAAAGCAGCGGCGATTTATGAGGAAGAAGAAAAATTAGAAACTCCTGGTCAAGACAGTGGAGGAAGAGGTAGATTCAGATTTGGAGATTTTTCTGGGGGTAAATTGTATAAAAACATCAAAGACCAAAATTATTCCAAAGAATCGGAAATGTTCGGGAAAGTATTCTTAATTAAAGATGAGCTGCAGCAGTTAAATTGGACCATGGGTTCTGAAACAAAAAAAATAGGCAACTATACCTGTTATAAAGCAACGGCCATAAAAGCTATTGATTCTACAAATTTTGATAGTTTAAGAAGAAAAAGAGATCGCGATAGAAAAAAAGAAGATTCTGATAATGCTGTGAAAAAGGATTCTACAAAAAATAATGTCAGCATGTTTAAGGACAAAGAAGAGCCAAAAGAAATTGAAATTACAGCTTGGTTTACACCTGAAATACCTGTAAGTCAAGGTCCAGGAGAATATTGGGGTTTGCCGGGGTTAATTCTAGAAGTTAATGCAGGGAATACAGTACTCCTTTGTACTAAGATAGTTCTTAATGCAGATGAAAAAACAGAAATAAAAGCACCAACAAAAGGAAAGGTGGTTTCTCAACAAGAATACAATGAAACTCTTCTGGTTAAAATGGAAGAAATGTCTGAGCGTTTCAGAGGTGGAAATAGAGGTTCAGGTGGTAACTCAAATAGAGGAAGAAACTAATGAGAAATTTATTTATAAAAAAGCAGACCTTACTACTTCTTTTTCTTATAACCTTTGTTGGGGTTGTCAATGCTCAAAAAATAACCATAACGGGAATTTTGAAAGATGCTTCAGGGAGCCCTTTAGAAATGGCAAATGTGGTTGCTGTAAATCAAGAAACGAAAAGCTTGGATGGATTCGGAATTACGGATCCTAATGGTAAATATAAAGTCAATGTTAATCAGAATAGCACGTATAGTTTAAAGTTTAGCTATATAGGTTTTCAACCTAGAGAGTTTCTAATTGAAACAAAAGAAGAGGATCTTCAACGCGATATAGTTTTAGAGGAGCAAGCAGAAAGTTTAGATGAGGTTGAGGTGGTTTATGAAATGCCAGTTGTAGTTAAGGGGGATACTATTGTGTACAATACAGACTCTTTTGTTACTGGAACCGAAAAAAAATTAGAAGATGTACTGAGTAAACTTCCCGGAGTAGAAATTAATGAGGATGGAGAAATTGAGGTAGAAGGAAAAACCGTTACCAAAGTAATGGTCAATGGAAAAGATTTTTTTGACGGAGACTCTAAATTAGCCGCAAAAAATATTCCCGCAAATGCCCTTGATAAGATAGAAGTTCTTAGAAACTACAGTGAAGTTTCACAATTAAGTGGAGTCACAAACAATCAAGATAATGTAGCTTTAAATATTAAGCTTAAATCAGGAAAAGAGAAGTTTTGGTTTGGTGAAATAACGGCGGGCCTAGGATTGGATGATCGGTATTTAGCGCACCCTAAATTGTTTTTTTATAGTCCTAAATACAGTATCAATATCTTAACGGATCTTAATAATATTGGTCAATTGCCTTTTACGTCAAGAGATTATAGAAATTTTACGGGTGGCTTTAGGAGTAGAACAGGAAATACAGGAACTAGTTTTAGTGTTGGAGATGGTGGTTTGGGCTTATCTCAGCTCCAAAATAACCGTGCTAAAGAAATAAATACAAGGTTTGGTGCAGTGAATTTTAGTTATGCACCAACAGAAAAATTAGATTTAAGTGGCTTCGCAATTTATTCCTATGCCAATACAGACTTGCAAACAGTAGCAACGCGTACCTATATTAGTAGTAATCAACAAGAAATAACCACAACAGGTACAGAACAAACGTCTAATTTAGGGTTGTTTAAATTAAGTGCGGCATATAAACCTAGTGCAAATTTACAAGTAGAATATGATGCACTAGCAAAATTTTCTGATGAAAATGAAGATGTAGCTATTTTGTCTGTTGCGGATGTTACAGATCAGATTTTCGAGAATAAACAGCAAACACCTTCTAGTTTTAATCAAAATGCAAATGCGTATTATACCGTAGATGAAAAGAATATATTGGCTTTTGAAGCGCAATATTTAATACAAAACGAAGATCCTTTTTATAATGCAATTCGTGAAATCCAACCTTTTGAGAGTATTCTTCCTTTAGATGAAAATCAATCTAATTACAACATCAATCAAGATCGAAAAATAAAAACAAATAAGTTTGATTTTAAGACCGATTACTATTTTATTACGGGAGCTAAAAGTAATATTAATTTCACTTTAGGTACTACGCAAAGTAGTCAGGAATTCAATTCAAACATCTTTCAAATTTTAGATGGCAATTCAGAATTGCAATTCACGGATGCTGATTTAGTGAATGATGTGGAATATAATTTTTCTGATATTTTCTTTGGGTTTCATTATAAATTAATTGTAGGGAAATTTACGTTTAACCCTGGTTTTAAAGTGCATGACTATAAGGCTAAGAACACACAATTGGCTACTTCGGTTACAGATGATTTATTCAATGTTGTTCCAGATCTTTTTGTAAATCTTCAATTAAAGCAATCAGAAAGCATTCGTTTTAATTATACTGTAAATCGTCAGTTTTCAGATATAGATAAATTTTCTAGAGCGTATATTTTTAGTAATTACAACTCCATGTATCAAGGAAATCGTGATTTAGAAAGTGCGTTGTTTCATAATTTATCACTTAATTTCTTCAGTTTTAGTATGTTCAATATGCAAAACATTTTTGCTAATATTAATTATAGTAAGCGTGTAGATGCATTTAAAAATAATAGTTCTATTATCGGAATTAATCAGGTGAGTTCAACCATTAATTCTAATTTGGAAGATGAAGTATTATCTGGTTCTGCCAATTTTCAAAGAACATTTGGAAAAATAAAGGTAAGTTCAAGAGGGTCGCTTTCTTATTCCAATTTAAATAATATTGTCAATGATAGTCCTAGTGTTTCTGAGTCGCTAACACAGAGTTATAGAGCTTCATTAGCTACGAGTTTTAAAGATGCGCCTAATGTTGAGGTAGGGTATAATTATGCGGTTAATAATTATGATAACGGAGGAAATTCATCTACGTATTATACAGATACACCTTTTCTTAAAGTTGATGCAGCTTTCTTAAAAAGTTTTATTTTTCTTGCGGATCTAGATTACTACCATTATCGTGATAAGGCGGACTCAATTAATAATGAATATGGAAATTTAGATACCAGTATATCCTACCAAAAAAAAGATAGTAAGTGGGAGTATAGTGTAGAAGTAACCAATTTACTTAATAATACAGAGTTAAATCAAGATAGCTTTAATGAGCTGTTTTATAGAACCTCCTCGTATGTGGTACAACCACGATATGTAATGTTTAAAATTAAGTATGATCTGTAAAATTGCAATTTGTTGTTAAACCATTTTTCAGATCCCATCTTTTATTTTACTTTTGCGCTATTATTAATTGAGGACGGATTTGACTGATTGCAACCTCGTAAAAAATGCTAAAGCAGTTGTGACTGAAATTTCTTTTCGGTTCATAAACTTCTTTTAACCTTTCTGTCAAGTCTATTCTAGAAAATAAAACCATTTATGGCTTATTTATTCACATCAGAATCTGTTAGTGAAGGGCACCCAGATAAAGTAGCAGACCAAATAAGTGATGCGCTTTTAGATAATTTTTTGGCTTTTGATCCAGAAAGCAAAGTAGCATGCGAAACATTAGTAACTACAGGTCAGGTTGTATTGGCTGGGGAAGTTAAGAGTGATACCTATTTAGATGTTCAGCAAATAGCAAGAGATGTTATTAATAAGATTGGATATACTAAAGGAGAATATCAATTTAGTGGAGATTCTTGTGGTGTTATTTCTTTAATTCATGAGCAATCTCAAGATATTAGTCAAGGTGTAGATCGTGGTTCTAAAGAAGAGCAAGGTGCAGGAGACCAAGGGATGATGTTTGGGTATGCGACCAAAGAAACGGAAAACTATATGCCTTTGGCTTTAGATATTTCGCATAAAATATTACAGATCTTAGCAGACTTAAGAAGAGAAGGTAAAGAGATTTCATATTTAAGACCAGATGCAAAAGCACAAGTAACTATAGAGTATAGTGATGAAAATGTGCCGCAACGTATAGACACTATTGTAGTATCTACTCAACACGATGCATTTGATGCTGATGATGAAAAAATGTTAGCAAAAATTAAAACAGATATTATTTCTATTTTAATTCCTAAAGTAAAAGAACAATTGCCAGTACATATTCAGGCTTTGTTTGATGATGCAATTACGTACCATATAAATCCAACAGGAAAATTTGTTATCGGTGGCCCTCATGGAGATACGGGTTTAACAGGTCGTAAGATTATTGTAGATACTTATGGTGGTAAAGGTGCTCATGGTGGTGGCGCTTTTAGTGGTAAAGATCCAAGTAAAGTAGATAGAAGTGCGGCGTATGCTGCGCGTCATGCTGCTAAAAATTTAGTAGCTGCAGGAGTGGCTGATGAAATTTTAGTTCAAGTTAGTTATGCTATTGGAGTAGTGGAGCCGACCTCTATTTATGTAGATACTTATGGAACTTCAAAAGTGAATTTGAACGATGGTCAAATAGCTAAAAAAGTAGCAGAATTGTTTGACATGCGTCCGTTCGCAATAGAAGCCCGTTTAAAATTACGTAACCCTATTTATTTAGAAACAGCAGCCTATGGTCACATGGGGAAAGAACCAATAACAGTAACAAAAACTTTTGAATCACCTTACAACGGTAGAGTTGAGAAAGAAGTGGAGTTATTTACTTGGGAGAAATTAGACATGCTTGATGAAGTAAAAGCAGCATTTGGAATATAAATTTTTGAAAGTTTCTAGCGGTCAATATTAGTAGTGACATTAGATCGCTAGAAACTTAACAAAAAAGTGACATTTTATAATTATTGGTGAATAATTAGGAATTTAAAAAGTTCCGACGTTATATTTGCACCGCACAAGTTCAAACACGTATTGAATAGTTATCAAGAAAGGTGGAGGGAATAGACCCTTTGAAACCTTAGCAACCCTTTGTTCTTTTTCTAGAACAATGAAGGTGCTAAATTCTACCAAAAATTGCTTTATGCATTGGCGGCAGATAACGAAAAAATTAATTGCTATTCTTAGCAATTGAATATTTCTTCTTAATAACTTTTTGATTTTTATCTATGCCAGTCGTATACGTCTGCTACTAGAGTTTGGCTTTTTATTTTATAACAAATTTAAAAAACAAAAAGATCATGAGTACACAAAAATTAGCAACAAACGCTTTACATGCAGGGCATGATACTACACAAACTGGAGGAACAAGAGCAGTGCCTATCTATCAAACATCATCTTATGTTTTTAGAGATACAGATCATGCTGCAAAATTATTTTCTTTAGGGGAATTAGGGTTTATCTATACGCGTTTAAATAATCCTACCAATCAAATTCTACAAGATAGATTAGCAGCTGTAGAAGGTGGAGTGGGGGCAGTAGTTTTTGCTTCAGGTACCGCAGCAATTTCAACAGGTTTGTTAACTTTATTAAAAGCAGGTGATCATATTGTTGCTTCGAGCAGTTTATATGGGGGGACGTTTAATTTATTGAATGTAACCTTACCTAGATTAGGGATTACAACCACCTTTGTAGATGCATCTGATCCGGATAATTTTGGTAAGGCAGTACAAGATAATACACGAGTTTTTTTTGTAGAATCTCTAGGAAATCCAAAATTGGATGTTTTAGATTTGAAAGCAATTTCAAAACATGCTAAAGCGGCACAAGTGCCTTTTATTGTAGATAATACCGTAGCTTCTCCCGTATTATTAAATCCTATTGAACACGGTGCAGATCTTGTGATTCATTCCTTGACAAAATATATTGGAGGCCATGGAACTTCTTTAGGAGGCGCTATTGTGGATGCAGGTACCTTTGATTGGACGAATGGAAAATTCCCTGAATTTACAGAACCTTCTGCAGGGTATCATGGGTTGGTCTATAGCGAAGCTTTAGGAGCAGCTGCATTTACGTTTAAGCTAATTTTAGAAGGCTTACGTGATTTTGGTGGTGCTTTGAGTCCGTTTAATGCATTTCAAATTATTCAAGGACTAGAAACCTTACCAGTACGTATCAAACAACATAGTGCAAATGCATTAGCGTTAGCTACGTGGTTAGAAGGTAGAGAAGAAGTTGCTTGGGTAAACTATCCTGGATTAAAAAGTAGTAAGTACTATAGTTTAGCAAAAGAATATTTACCTAAAGGACAAAGCGGCTTAGTTACCTTCGGAATTAAAGGAGGTTTTGAAGCGGCTCAGAAAGTAACTGATGCCACTAAAATATTCTCGTTATTAGCTAATATTGGGGATACAAAATCATTAATTATTCATCCAGCAAGTACAACCCACCAACAATTAACAGCAGCGCAACAAGAAGCAGCGGGAGTACCGCAAGACCTAGTACGTTTGTCTGTTGGTTTGGAAGATATTGAAGATTTAAAAGCAGATTTAGTTCAGGCTTTTGAATCGCTTTAATTTTCGCAGAGCTTACTTTAATTACACATTTTATTTGGCCTTTTTAGGCTTGATTGATTAAAAATATACTATGCTACAGCATTTAACGATACCTAATTATACCAATCACGGCGGTACTACTCAAGATATTAATTTATCCTACCAGCTATTTGGACCTGAATTACACACTGCACCAATTATTTTGGTAAATCATGCCTTAACGGGTAGCTCTGATGTGGCAGGCGAAAATGGTTGGTGGTCTGCATTAATTGGGGATGGAAAATGTATCGATACACAGAAATACACCATTTTAGTATTCAATGTGCCAGGGAATGGTCATGATGGTTTTGTGGTTGAAAACTATAAAGATTTTGTAGCCCAAGATATCGCAAAGCTATTTCTGATAGGACTTAAAAAACTAGAAGTGAATCGTCTTTTTGCCCTTATTGGAGGTTCTATGGGTGGCGGTATTGCCTGGGAAATGATCGCTTTAGAGCCTAATCTAACGGAGAATTTAATTCCTGTAGCATCAGATTGGAAATCTACAGATTGGCTGATTGCTAATTGTCAAATTCAAGAGCAATTTTTATTGAATTCTAGTCAGCCTGTACATGATGCCCGTATGCATGCTATGTTATGTTATAGAACGCCAGAATCTTTTAAAGAGCGGTTTAAGCGAAGCACGAATGAAGAATTACATGTGTTTAATGTAGAAAGTTGGTTAACACATCATGGTGCAAAACTGCAAGAGCGTTTTCAATTGTCTGCGTATAAGTTGATGAATCAGCTCTTGAAAACTATAGATATTACTAGAGATAATAAAGATGCTTTTTCAACGATTGAAAAAAGTGCAACGAACATTCATATTATAGGCGTTGATTCTGATTTATTTTTTACAGCAAAAGAAAATAGAGACACTTTTAAGCAATTGGCGCAGGTAAACAGTAATGTTACCTATGGTGAGATACGGTCACTACATGGGCATGATGCTTTTTTAATTGAGTTTCAACAAATGGAACAATTGCTAAAAGGAATATTTGATCAAAATGGACAAAATAAACGGATCAAGATATTAAAATTCGGAGGTAAGTCTTTGGCGAATGGAGATGGTTTAGACCGAGTTTTAGAGCTTGTAGCGACTAAAGTCAATAGAGGTGAAAATATTGGTATTGTTTTATCTGCACGTGGTAAAGCTACTGATCAATTAGAAACGATACTTAAGAGAGCGTCTAAAGGAAAAGAATATTCAAAAGATTTTGAAGCTTTTAAAGAATATCAACAATCTGATTTTAATATAGCGCTATCTAAAGAATTTTCAGATTTAGAAAAGCTGTTTGAGGGAGTCTCTTTATTAGGAGATTACAGTGCGAAAATAAAAGATCAAGTGTTGTCTTTTGGTGAATTAATTTCAGGAAAAGTAACAACTCAATTGTTGAATGATCTTGGCATAAAAGCTAAATTTATCGATTCCCGTGAATTGATAAAAACAGATAGTAATTTTGGGGATGCTCAGGTATATGAGGCCTTGTCAAAAGAAAATGTTTTAGAGGTTATTTCTAAATTAGATGCGAATGTAGTTCCCGTTATTACTGGGTTTATTGGGTCGAATAAAGGAAACGAAACGACTACTTTAGGAAGAAATGGCAGTAACTATTCAGCAGCATTAATTGCAAACTTTTTAGATGCGGCAGAATTGCAAAATTATACCCATGTAGATGGAATTTATACCGCAAATCCTGATTATGTAGCTGATGCAAAGCGTATTGCGGAACTATCTTATGGGGAAGCCAATGAGCTGGCAAATTTTGGAGCAACCATATTACATGCCAAAACAATTATTCCTTTAATTGAAAAGAATATTCCATTGCGAATATTAAATACATTTAATGGAGATAATGAAGGGACTTTAATTAGCGCTAAGACCAGTAAGGAGGGGATAAAATCACTTTCTGTAATTGAAAATGTAGCCTTAGTTAATTTTGAAGGACGTGGGTTGTTAGGGAAAGTAGGAGTAGATGCACGTGTATTTAAAACTTTAGGAGCAAATAATATAAGTGTGAACATCATATCGCAAGGATCTTCAGAACGTGGTCTTGGTTTTGTGGTTGATGCGGATAAAGCAGAAAAAGCGAAAGAGGTGTTGATTGATGAATTTAGTTCAGATTTTCAAACGAAAGATGTGAACATGATTACGGTGACCAAAGATGTATCGGTAATCTCAATCGTTGGACAAGATTTAAGTTCGTTTCATAAACCCTTTAATGAGCTGATTAAAAACCAAATTGTACCCTTGTTATTTAACAATACCGTTACCGGTAAAAATGTAAGTTTAGTGGTAAGACGTAACGACTTGTACAAGGCTTTGAACGTAATGCATGGTCAAGTTTTTGGAATTAGTAAAAAAGTGAATCTTGCTATATTTGGACACGGAAATGTTGGAGGAACACTAATCGATCAAATATTAAAATCGGCACAAAACATAGAGGAGCGTAAAGGGATTCAATTAAAGGTTTTTGCAGTCGCGAATTCTAAAAAAGTAGTGCTTAATAAAAACGGAATTACAGAAAATTGGAAAGCTGATTTAGATAAAAATGGCGAGCCATTTGAATTAGATGCCATTTTCGATTTTGCAAAAGCACACCATTTAGAAAATTTAATTGCCGTAGATAATACGGCAAGCAAAACCTTTGTAGCATCTTATTTAAATATGATCGAAAATGGTTTTGATTTGGTGTCTTCAAACAAAATCGCAAATACCTTGAGTTTTGATTTTTATCAGAACCTAAGGACCGAATTAGAACGAAGTCAGAAACAATATTTGTATGAAACGAATGTAGGAGCAGGGCTTCCACTTATAGATACCATCAAGTTGCTGCATTTATCAGGCGAGAATATTACGCGTATTAAAGGGGTGTTTTCGGGGTCATTGAGTTATATATTTAATACCTTTTCAGAGGTAGATAGGTCCTTTTCATCCATCTTAAAAGAAGCCATGGAAAAAGGATTTACAGAGCCAGATGCTCGGGAAGATCTTTCTGGGAATGATGTAGGGAGAAAACTTTTAATCTTAGCTAGAGAACTAGATTTAAGTAATGAGTTTTCGGATATTAGTATTCAGAACTTAATTCCGGAAGCATTACATGATGTAACGGTTGATGAATTTAAAAGTAAACTAAGCTCACTAGATTCCATTTTTGAAAAGATTAAAAAAGATCAGAAACCAAACCATGTACTTCGTTATGTAGGTGATTTGTCTGGAGATTTACAAAAAGAAAAAGGTAATTTAGAAGTAAAATTAGTTTCAGTACCTAAAGAAAGTGCTTTAGGGCAAGTGAAAGGTTCAGATTCTATTATAGAAATATATACGGAATCATACGGTGAGAACCCGTTAGTTATCCAAGGCGCGGGAGCAGGTGCAGCAGTAACAGCTCGTGGTGTTTTTGGAGATATATTGAGGATTATAGAAAAAGGTAAATAGATACGAAGAATCAGTAGAGGAATCTCTGATTAACATGATGATTATGAAAAACAAATTTGAAACAGAAGCTATAAGAACGCAAACAGAGCGCTCACAATTTTTGGAGCATTCTACGCCAATGTATGTAACATCCAGCTTTGTATTTGAGGACGCTGAAGATATGCGCGCTTCGTTTAGTGAAGAAAAAGAACGTAATATTTATTCTAGATATTCTAACCCGAATACCAATGAATTTATAGAAAAAGTATGTAAAATGGAAGGAGCAGAAGCTGGTTTTGCTTTTGCATCTGGTATGGCTGCAGTGTTTTCTACTTTTGCCTCTCTTTTAGATAGTGGAGATCATGTGGTATCTGCACGGAATATTTTTGGTTCTACGCATAGTTTATTTATGAACTTTTTACCCAAATGGAATATCACCTCAGATTATTTTGAAATTGATGACTTAGAGGGTATCGATAAATTGATAAAACCCACGACAAAATTTATCTATGCAGAATCGCCTACCAATCCGGGAGTAGATGTTTTAGATCTAGAAAAGTTGGGTAAAATTGCTAAAAAGCATAATGTACTTTTAATTATCGATAACTGTTTTGCAACGCCTTACTTACAGCAACCTATTAAATTTGGTGCGGATTTGGTGATTCACTCAGGAACAAAATTAATGGATGGTCAAGGACGTGTTTTGGCAGGAATTACTGTAGGAAGTGCAGAATTAATAGATAAGGTTTATCGTTTTTCTCGCATTACGGGACCTGCACTATCACCCTTTAATGCCTGGGTAATTTCGAAAAGTTTAGAAACCTTAGCTGTTCGTGTAGATCGTCATTGTGAAAATGCCTTAAAATTGGCTGAGTTTCTTGAAAATCATCCAAAAGTAAATTGGGTAAAATACCCTTTTTTAAAATCGCATCCCATGTATGAAGTTGCTAAAAAGCAAATGAAAGCAGGGGGTAGCATAGTTGCTTTTGAAGTTAACGGCGGATTAGAAGCAGGAAGAAAGTTTTTTGATTCGATTAAATTGTTATCACTCTCTGCGAATTTAGGAGATTCTAGAAGTATTGTAACGCACCCAGCATCTACAACACACAGTAAATTAACCACAGTAGAACGTGAAGCAGTAAATATAACCGATGGTACCGTACGTGTTTCCGTTGGTTTAGAACATATTGATGATATTATTTCAGATATAAAGCAAGCCTTAGAATCATAGTAGCAAATTTTAAACACAAAAAAAGCGCCTTGGCATTAAGGCGCTTTTTTATTTTGTAAGTGTCATATAATATGTTGCTACCGTATGGATATCTGCTCCAAAAAAATCTTGAGTAGTATTCATTTCGAAGCTTAAATTAATTTTTGTATCCGTTAGCGAGGTAATCGTGAAACTTACTTCTTCATCACCTGATCCAAAATATAACGTATTGCCTTCTGCTCGCCATTCACTAGCGTCAAAATAATTTTCACCTTCTTGCTCTTCAGTGTTGGTTTCTCCCAAGGTGTTGGTTGTTAAAACAGTAGTGTAAGATCCTTCACTAATAATGGTGTTGGGGTTTTCAGAAAAAAGAACAGTAGCGTCAAAATCTTTACCGACTGCTTCAAACTCAGTGACTATAGATTCACCATCCAAAGAGTACGTTGATGTTCCATTGTTGGTTTCAACAGCTGTAAGATTCCAGATGCCAACAAAAGAGGCATTTGTAGCTATTACGGGGTTATCATTGTCATCTGAACAAGCAGTGATGAGTAGCGTAAAAACGGCCAGAATTGATACTAAATATTTATTAATCATAATTAATTTTTATAATTAGTTGATTGTAAGGTACAACGAATCTAAAAACTAAAAAGTATATGCGGATTAGATTTATTAAATCGAAGGTGATTTTTAAGTATCGTAGGTGTCTTCTATGTTTCTATAGGCTTAAATAGTCACGGATGGTAGAAAGGTTGTATTGTACTATAAAGTGGCTGACCTAAAAGAGCCTCAATAATTAAAATTATTGAGGCTCTTTAAAATTGTTTATTTGGGGTTTATAAACCCAAAGCTACTACTGCGGGGTCATCAATTTCGTAAGCATAGGCTCTCCAAACAGTTGTATAATCTGTATTTTGCCATAACACTTCGCCACTATCAGTTACTTCCCAAATAGTACCATCTCTCCCTTCGGCGATTAAAGTGTTTCCATTACTCATGCGTACGCCACTACCTAGGCCTGAACTATATAATTCGGCATCCGTAAAACTCCACACAACCTCAGGTTCGTTATCTTCTCCAGCAACAAGTTCATAAGGAGGATTCAATTCATATTCCACTACTTCAGACTGGTTGTCATAAATATCATTAGCATACACAATCATATTTCCAGTTGCTATTAGATTAGGGTAGTGTACATTTTTTAAAGTTACCTCTCCCACATTGTCATACGCAAGAGGGTTGCCAAAACGATAGACTAAATCTCCTCCTAAATTATAATTTCCGCCAGTACTAGCGCTAGCTTCTTCTGTAGTTGTGCTATGATCTAAAACCCAAACTTCACTATAATTATTTACAGTAATGTATAGGATATCATTAGTTTCATCTAGCGTAAGACCATTAAAATGCATTAGATCTCCATTTGTTTGACTGCTATTGTAATTAATGTCAACCTTATTAGGGTTATCTACTACGACGCCAAAGTTGGCTTTTGTGTCATCGTAGTTTTGAACTAAATGATCTGTTACATGCCATTCCCAAATAATCTCTTCCGTCAACGGATTCATTTCTACAATGGCATCAGGGAAAATATCGTTATTTTCAGAAAAGCCTAACTCAGCGGCTTCACTCGCGGTTACTTTTTCCCAAACAGGAAAAATGATATTCCCATTAGATAGGTATTCCACATCATGATGAGCCATGTAATCATCACCAGAAGTATAGGAAACTTCCCAGTCAATAGATTGATCAGCATTTATTTTTCTAAACATACCGCCATATCCCCCAAAAGTTATTCCGGCATTATCGGCTTTAAGGCAAACAACTAAACTACCGTCGTCTAAAAGATTTACGTCATTACCTAAACTCCTATCAAATTCCCAGCTAAATAATTGGTCTCCGTCATGGTTTATTAAATAAGCACCATTGCTATTTGTGTCGGCTACCAAAATATAAGAATTGGTATCAATAGATTCTTCTTCAGAGGTTTCTTCATCTGTAGAGGAAGAGCTGGTTTCACTATCGCTGCTACAAGCGCTAAAAGTTATCAATGTTGCTACTAGCAATGTTTGAAATAAAAAATTTACATACTTTCTTTTTTTTATCATCTTCTTAAGTATTAATGTTCGTTTCATATCAAACTCAAAAGTGGATATTAAATTTTATTGTTTTTGGGCTATTCAGTGAATGACCGTTTTCTCTCAGTGAAATTTTATTTTTAAGTCGCTTAATGTGAAAATGGTTTAATTAATAGGAGTTAAATTAGAATTACAACATTCTTTAATTTTATTTATCTTAGCAGCCATGCTATCAAAAAAGACAAAATACGGATTAAAGGCACTTACCTTCTTGGCGCAACAAGTAGATAGGCAACCGGTACAGATTTCTGAAATAGCAAATGCTGAAAACATCTCTCAAAAGTTTTTAGAAACAATCCTATTATCGCTACGAAAAACTGGCTTTTTAGGAAGTAAAAAAGGTAAAGGTGGCGGGTATTATTTAATAAAAGATCCAGCAGAAATACAAATGGCTTCTGTGATGCGCGTTTTAGAAGGACCTATTTCTATGGTGCCTTGTGTGAGTCTCAATTTCTATGAGAAATGTGATGATTGTCCTGATGAAGCAGCATGTGGAGTGCACAAATTAATGCTACAAGTGCGGGATAGTAACCTTGAAGTATATAGAAATACAAGCTTAGCAGATTTAATAGCTTAATTTTAGTACTACTCCTTTTTCATTATCAAATTGATAACAATTTCCTTCTTTTTTTAAAAATCTACTAAAACTATAGGGTAAAGGTAATTTTTATAATCTTTAGCCGACTTACTTAGCAAAATATTTTTATTTTTGCTTACTCTATTAAATCGATAGGGTAATAGAAAAATTAATCACATGATTGCAGATCAATTGATTTTAGATAAGGGAAATACAAAAACAACGTATAAGGAAGATAGCAAATCTGAGGATCCTAGAAGGAGCATCGTTAAGTCTATTAGTTGGAGAATTATTGGTACCATAGATACCGTAATTATTTCTTGGGTTGTGACAGGAACTTTAAAACTAGCTTTTTCAATAGGTGTTGTGGAGCTTTTTACGAAAATGATATTATATTTTTTCCATGAGAGAATGTGGAATAAGATTAAATGGGGAAAATAAATAAGCATATGGCTTTTACAGAAAACGATATACAAAAATGGAATACTGAGTTTGCTTCGGCAAGTCCAGCAGAAATTGTAGCATTTGTGCTAAAGCAAAATTCAAATGCTGTAGTGACTACTAATTTCAGACCTTACGAGGTGAATATTTTACATGCAGTTACGGCTGTAGCTAATGATATTAAAGTTATTTGGTGTGATACAGGGTACAATACGCCAAATACGTACAAACATGCAGAAGATTTAATTAAAAGTTTAAATCTTAATGTGAAATTATACGTGCCTAAACAAACATCATCACATAGAGATGCGGTTATGGGTATACCAGGAATTGAGGATCCTAACCATGCGATTTTTACAGCGCAGGTTAAATTGGAGCCTTTTGGTAGAGCAATGGCAGAACATAAACCAGAAGTTTGGTTTACCAACCTTAGAAAAGGGCAAACGGCGTTGCGTAACTCTTTAGATATTTTTAGTGTAAGTAAAGATGGTGTTTTAAAGGTAAGTCCTTTTTATCATTGGTCAGACGAACAATTAGATACGTATTTAAAGGAGAACAAATTGCCAAACGAACATAAATATTTTGATCCAACCAAGGTGTTAGAAAACCGTGAGTGTGGTTTGCATACTTAATATAATAACCAAGTAAGCATCATAAAATTAGTAGTAAATAGGGTTGTTTAGCAGTGCAGAAATAACCTTGACACTTAAAAAGTAACATGAAAGATACATCAGATATAAATCCATTAGAAAACGAAGCAATTTACATTATTAGAGAGGTGGCTGCTCAATTTGAAAAGCCAGTTTTATTATTCTCTGGTGGTAAAGATTCTATAACCTTAGTGCGTTTGGCACAGAAAGCCTTTTGGCCAGCAAAAATTCCTTTCCCTTTAATGCATATTGATACCGGGCATAATTTTCCTGAAACTATTGAATTTAGAGATAGATTGGTAAAAGAACTAGGTTTAGAGCTTATTGTTCGTAATGTGCAAGATTCTATTGATGAAGGTAAAGTAAAAGAAGAATCTGGGAGATACGCAAGTAGAAATTCTTTGCAGACCACCACATTATTAGATGCTATTGAGGAATTTAAATTTGATGCTTGTATCGGTGGTGCACGTAGAGATGAAGAAAAAGCAAGAGCTAAAGAACGTATTTTTTCTGTTCGTGATGATTTTGGTCAATGGGATGAAAAAAGCCAACGTCCTGAATTGTTTGATATGTTAAACGGTCAAATAGAATTAGGTCAGAACGTACGTTGTTTTCCTATTTCTAACTGGACAGAATTAGATGTTTGGTCTTACATCCAAAAAGAAGAAATTGAAATCCCTTCTATCTATTTTGCACATCAGCGTAAGACTTTTATAAGAGACGGAATGATTTGGTCTGCTGAAGACGATATTGTTTTCCGTGATGAAGATGAGGTGGTTCAAGAACGTTTAGTGCGTTTCCGTACGGTAGGAGATATGTCTTGTACTGCAGCAGTACTTTCTGATGCAGTTAGTATTGATAAAGTAGTCAGTGAAATTAGAGATTCTAGTATCTCTGAGCGTGGAGCACGTATTGATGATAAGCGTTCTGAGGCTGCGATGGAAAAAAGAAAACAACAAGGATATTTCTAGAGACCTCTTAGTCCCTGAAGGGGAAATGTGAGCGATAATAGAATATACAAATTAAAAAAAAATCCTTCTCTTTGGGAAGGTTAGGATGGGATGGAAGTACTAAAAATAGCAACAGCAGGTAGTGTAGATGATGGTAAGAGTACCTTAATTGGTAGAATACTATACGATACAAAATCTCTTACTAGTGATAAGTTAGAGGCTATCGAAAAAACAAGTAAGCAAAAAGGATACGATTATTTAGATTTTTCTTTAGCAACAGACGGATTGGTAGCGGAGCGTGAGCAAGGGATTACTATTGATGTCGCACATATCTATTTTTCAACAGCAAAGAAAAGTTACATTATAGCAGATACTCCGGGTCATGTTGAGTATACGAGAAACATGGTTACTGGAGCTTCTACATCACAAGCAGCTATTATTTTAATAGATGCACGTAAAGGAGTTATTGAACAAACAAACCGTCATTTCTTTATCAATAATTTATTGCGTGTAAAAGATGTTATTGTTGCGGTAAATAAGATGGATTTAGTTGATTTCTCTGAAGAAAGATACAATGAGATTAAAGCAGATTTTTCTGAATTAATGGCTAAGAGAGATTACCAAGATCAGAAAATCACTTTTATTCCTGTGAGTGCTTTAAAAGGCGATAACGTAGTAAATAAATCGGAGCATACCCCGTGGTATACTGGTCAGACGTTATTAGAACATTTAGAAAACTTAGATAGAAAAGATATTTTCAATGCAGGAACACCTCGTTTTCCAGTACAATATGTAATCCGTCCTAAAACAGAAGATTTTCATGATTTTAGAGGATTCGCAGGTAAAGTTTATGGTGGGGAGTTAAGTGTTGGTGATGAGGTTGTGGCCTTACCGTCTCAAACAAAATCAAGAATAAAAGAAATTTACGCTTACGATAAAAAATATCAAACAGCATCAAGACGTTCGTCGGTTACCATCACATTAGAAGATGAGATTAATGTAAGTCGTGGAGATATGATTGTAAAGGTGGGAGATTTACCTCAAATAGATAAGCAGTTTACGGCTAATATTTCTTGGATGGATTCTGATCAATTAAAAACTGGAGGTAAATATGTGATTCAACATGGTGTGAATAAAGTATTAGCTAAAGTTGATAAAATTCACCATAAAATAAATCCTGATTACTCTGGAATTGAAGAGAATGTTGATGGTTTAGGGATGAATGATATTGCTAGGGTTACGTTTAAATTAAACAAGCCAATTTTCTTTGATGCTTTTAAAGATCACAGAACAAATGGTTCGTTTATCATCATCGATACCAAAACCAATAGTACCGTAGGAGCTGGATTTATCCAGTAAATCTTTCTGGCGACCAAAGTAGGCGTAAGTAAGAAGGTAGATAAAAAATTAATAACAATATTCTTATTTCAACCGAGTAAGAATTCCTTCCCTTGGGGAGGTTAGGAGGGAAAGACATATGCAAAGTTTTAGAACAGAAATAGAAAATCCAGTTGTAGAAAAAGATATTATCGATTTGGCAAACAAAATTGATATGTTCCATAATGGCAAACTAGACGAAGAAAAGTTTCGTAGCCTACGTTTAGCACGTGGTGTTTACGGTCAGCGTCAAGAAGGCGTACAAATGATTCGTATTAAATTGCCATATGGTAAAGTTTCTTCTGAGCAATTAAGAACCATTTCTGATGTTTCTGAAGAGTACTCTATCGGTCGCTTGCACATCACTACGCGTCAAGATATTCAGATTCACTACGTAGATTTGAACAGAACGCCTGAGTTATGGGCAGAACTTGAAAAATCAGATATTACACTTCGTGAAGCTTGTGGTAATACCGTTCGTAATGTAACGGCTAGTGAAACTGCTGGTATAGATGTAGAAGAGCCTTTTGATGTTTCTCCTTACGCACATGCTTTGTTTCAGTATTTTTTAAGAAACCCGATAAGTCAAGAGCTTGGACGTAAGTTTAAAGTGTCTTTCTCTTCTAGTGATGCAGATACAGGACTTTCATACATGCACGATTTAGGTTTTATTGCCAAAATTGAAGAGGGTGTAAAAGGGTTTAAGGTAATGTTAGGTGGTGGTTTAGGATCACAACCCCGTCATGCAGAGTTGTTGTATGATTTCTTGCCAACGGATAAAATTATTCCTTTAATGGAAGGTGTTGTTCGTGTTTTTGATAGATACGGAGAACGTAAGAGTAGAGCAAAAGCACGTTTAAAATTCCTATTGAAAGATTTAGGATTAGACGGATTCAAAAAATTATTGGAAGAAGAGCAAACTGCGGTTCCAATGAAATCATTTCCGATTGATGCAGATGCCTATCCTAAAACTCAAATAGCAGAAGTTGCTGTTCCAAATGTAGTTATTGAGGATCAGGTAGCTTTCGATGCTTGGAAATCTACCAACATAATTCCTCAAAAACAAGAGGGCTATGTGGCTATAGGAGTAAAAGTTTTATTAGGAGATTTTTATCTTAAAGAAGCACGTGCCTTAGCAGATTTAATAGAAAAATATGCAGCAGACGAAATTCGTTTAAGCCTGCGTCAGAATATTGTAATTCCTTATGTAAAAGAAGAACTAATTCCTTTCTTTTATTCAGAATTAAAAAAATTAGGCTTTACAGAAGCTGGCTATAATAAGGCCATAGATATTACCGCTTGCCCAGGTACAGATACCTGTAATTTAGGGATTGCAAGTAGTACAGGTATTGCAGAAGAGTTAGAGCGTGTAATGAAGGAAGAATATCCTGACTATATTAATAACCCAGATGTGGTGATTAAAATTAGTGGGTGTATGAATGCATGTGGACAGCATAATATGGCAAATATTGGTTTTCAAGGAATGTCTGTGCGTACCAAATCAAAATTAGTAGCTCCGGCATTACAAGTGCTTTTAGGAGGTGGTAATATGGGTAATGGTGAAGGTAGGTTTGCAGATAAAGTAGTGAAAATACCAAGTAAAAGAGGTCCTGAAGCGTTGCGTTTGATCTTAAATGATTTTGATGCTAATGGTAATGGATTATCATTTCCAGAGTACTATGCAGAAAAAGAGCAAATGTACTTCTATGATTTCTTGAAAGATTTAACAGATGTTGAAAATTTAACGCCTGATGATTTTATCGATTGGGGTAATTCTGAAGAATATATTCAAGCTATTGGAGTAGGTGAGTGTGCAGGGGTAGTAATTGATTTGATTGCCACATTATTATTTGAGAGTGAAGAGAAAATACAAACGGCAGAAACTACCTTTAATGAAGGGAAATGGGCCGCTAGTATTTATCACTCCTATTCTTCTATGGTAAATACCGCTAAAGCAATCCTTACTTCAGAAAATCAGAAAACGAATACGCATGCGGGAATCATTAAGGATTTTGATGAAAAATTCGTTGCGAATGGTACCATCGCTTTGAATAAAGGTTTTGAAGAATTTATTCTTCAAATCAATAAAAACGAACCTACAGAAGTATTTGCTAAGGACTACTTAAAGGATACGAAAGTATTTTTAGGAAAGGTTCAAGAGTATAGAAATGCTGAACTAGCAAAAGTAAATTAATCATGATTAAGAATACAAAACATACTAATGCTAGCAACTTGGGTTTGCTTACAGTAATTGGTGCGGGTCCTGGCGATCCGGATTTAATTACGCTGAAGGCTATAAAAGCATTGCAGGCAGCAGATGTTGTTTTGTATGATGCCCTGGTGAATCCTGAATTGTTAGGCTATGCAGAAAATGCAGAGCTCATCTTTGTAGGGAAGCGCAAAGGGTGTTACGCGTATCAACAAGAGCAGATCAATGAGCTTATCGTGCAACGTGGTCAATCACAACATGTCGTTCGTTTAAAAGGAGGAGATCCTTTTATTTTTGGTCGTGGTGCAGAAGAAATGGAATATGCGGCAACCCATGGTTTAAAGGTAGCTATGGTTCCGGGTATATCGTCAGCTGTGGCGGTACCGGCATCTCAAAACATTCCAGTAACGAAAAGAGGAGCTGCAGAAAGTTTTTGGGTCATTACAGGGACTACAAAAGAGCATAAGCTTTCTTCAGATGTAGCTTTGGCAGCCAAATCAAATGCTACCGTAGTGATCTTAATGGGAATGTCAAAATTACCCGCAATAGTAGCTTTGTTTGAGAAAGAAGGAAAGGCAGAAACGCCAATCGCTATCATCCAGAATGGTACAAGAGAAGATGAAAAGATAGGAATAGCAACTATTTCGACTATTCAATCAGAAGTCGATAAACAACAATTAGCAAATCCGGCAATTATAATAATTGGGGCAGTAGTTAACCATAGAAAAGCGCTTTCAAGTGCAATAGAATCGTATAAACAAGTAAGCGAAGTGCATGATTAATTTATTTTACTGTCGTAAATTTGCAGTAGTATTTTAGAGGTATTTCAACACAAGAATTTTTTGAATTAGTAGAGAGATGATAAAAACAGATATTTTAATTATTGGAGCAGGACCTACAGGCTTGTTCACCGTTTTTGAAGCAGGATTATTAAAATTAAAATGCCATTTAATTGATGCATTGCCACAAACAGGCGGGCAGTGTTCAGAGATATATCCAAAGAAACCAATTTACGATATTCCAGCTTTTCCAGAAATTTTAGCAGGAACATTGGTAGATAATCTTATGGAGCAAATTAAACCTTTTGAGGCGGGTTATACGCTAGGTGAACGTGCAGAAACCTTAGATAAGCAAGAAGATGGTTCTTTTATTGTAACCACGAACAAAGGTACGAAGCACCATGCCCCTGTAGTAGTTATTGCGGGTGGTTTAGGTTCTTTTGAACCAAGGAAGCCTTTGATTCCAAATATTATCGACTTTGAAGATAAAGGAGTAAATTACTTTATTAAAGATCCAGAAGTATATCGTGGTAAAAAGGTAGTGATTGCTGGCGGTGGAGATTCTGCTTTAGATTGGGCTATTTTCTTAGCAGATGTTGCATCAGAAGTTTCTTTAGTACACAGAAGAAATGAATTTAGAGGTGCGTTAGATTCAGTAGAAAAAGCATCAGAATTAGCAAAGCTTGGTAAAATTAAATTATTTACAGAAGCTGAGGTTATTGGTGTTGCTGGAGATGGTAAAATTGAATCTGTAATAATCAAACATAACGATAAGGAAAAAGGAGAAACCAATTTAGAGGTAGATAATTTTATTCCATTATTTGGTCTTTCTCCAAAATTAGGTCCTATAGGCGATTGGGGCTTGGAAATTCATAAAAATGCAATCAAAGTAAATAACGCTAAAGATTATCAAACAAATATCCCAGGAGTTTTTGCTATTGGCGATGTAAACACCTACGAAGGTAAATTGAAATTAATTCTTTCAGGATTCCATGAGGCAGCTGTTATGTGTCAATTCGCATATCAAATTGTCAATCCAGGAAAACGTTATGTCATGAAATATACTACTGTTGGTGGTGTAGAAGGATTTGACGGTACTAAAAAAGAAGCCAAAAAAGAAGTGATACAAAGTATCTCTTAAATTTTAAACCTTTTCATATATTAAAAGCCTTCTTACTTTACTGTTAGAAGGCTTTTATTGTTTAGTTTATTTGGTTTTAATTGTGATGTGGTGTTTCTTTGTAATCAATTCAAACAGTTCATTGCAACATTGAAAAATAGTTATCAAGAAAGGTGGAGGGACTAGACCCTATGAAGCCTTGGCAACCCTTTTGAAAGTAGATTTACTTAAAAAGAAGGTGCTAAGTTCTATTCAAAAGTAGATTCATTTTTGAAATAGATAACAAAAGCGAAACATTTCGTCTTAGTTTTTACTTTACTTGATATTTTAATATTAGAGCATTTCATTTGCAAAAAAAAAGGCAAATGACCGTGCTATCCGCTATATCTTTTTTACTTGCGTAAGTAAAAAAGGATGTCGCTGCTATCACTAATGCAGAGCAGTTTTTTAGAAAAGAGAAATGAAGAACATAAAAGAGATACTTAAAGAGAGAATCTTAGTGCTAGATGGAGCTATGGGGACTATGCTTCAGCGTCATAAATTCACAGAAGAAGATTTTAGAGGGGAGCGTTTTAAAGATTGGGAACACCCATTACAGGGTAATAATGATTTGTTGTCATTAACGCAACCAGAAGCAATTGCAGATGTTCACCGCCAATATTTTGCCGCAGGAGCAGATATTGTTGAAACCAATACATTCTCGAGTACAACAATCGCCATGGCAGATTATTATATGGAAGACTTGGTGTATGAATTAAATTATGAATCTGCAAAGATTGCAAAGCAAGTAGCTGATGAGTTTACAGCAAAAGAGCCACATAAGCCTCGTTTTGTAGTAGGCAGTATTGGACCAACAAACAAAACGGCAAGTATGTCTCCAGATGTAAACGATCCAGGATATAGAGCGGTATCATTTGATGAATTAAGAATAGCGTACAAGCAACAGGTTGAGGCTTTGATTGATGGTGGTTCTGATTTACTAATGGTAGAAACCATTTTTGATACCCTAAATGCGAAAGCAGCCCTATTTGCAATTGAAGAAGTGAAAGATGAACGCGGTATTGATATTCCTATCATGGTCAGTGGTACTATTACAGATGCCTCTGGTAGAACTTTATCAGGCCAAACAGCAGAAGCTTTTTTAATTTCTATTTCACATATTCCAATTTTATCAGTAGGCTTTAATTGTGCTTTAGGAGCCAGTCAGCTTGTGCCACATTTAGAAGTGTTATCTGCTAAAACAGGTTTTGCGGTATCTGCACATCCAAATGCAGGTTTGCCGAATGCTTTTGGTGAGTATGATGAAACGCCAGCGCAAATGGCCTCGCAAATAAAAGAATATGTAGAAAAGAACCTAGTAAATATAGTTGGGGGTTGTTGTGGTACCACACCCGAACATATTTCTGCTATTGCTAATGTAGTGAAAGATATAAAACCTAGAATTGTTGCAGGTCAATAATTGATTGTTGTGTTTTTAGCGCTGGATCAAGAATATATAGAGGAAGATAATTTTTAAATAAAAATGAATCAGATTTGTAGCAGTAAAAAGCTATTAAACGGATTTATAAAATATTACAAAGGGTTGTAATTATGATAGAAGAGAGCAAACAACCATCAACTAACAATCGACAACCAAAACGGTACCTGAAGCTTTCAGGTTTAGAGCCTTTAGTGCTTTCGGAAAATACAAATTTTGTAAATGTTGGTGAGCGTACAAACGTAGCAGGTTCAAAAAAATTCCTTCGATTAATTAAAGAGGAGAAATTTGAAGAGGCTTTAAGTGTGGCTCGTGATCAGGTAGATGGTGGTGCGCAGATCATTGATATTAATATGGATGACGGACTTATCGATGGTAAAGAAGCCATGGTTAAGTTTTTAAATTTAGTGATAGCAGAGCCAGATATTTCTAGAGTGCCTATCATGATTGATAGCTCTAAATGGGAGATTATTGAGGCGGGTTTACAAGTAGTACAAGGTAAATGTGTGGTGAACTCCATTAGTCTTAAAGAAGGAGAAGAGCAGTTTAAACATCATGCAAAATTAATTAAGCGGTATGGTGCCGCAGTTATCGTCATGGCTTTTGATGAAACTGGTCAGGCAGATAACTACGAACGCAGATTAGAGATTTCAAAACGTTCTTATGATATTCTGGTAAATGAAGTAAATTTCGCGCCTGAAGATATCATTTTCGATTTAAATATATTTCCCGTAGCCACAGGAATGGATGAGCATAAATTGAATGCTATCGATTTTATAAAGGCTACAAAATGGGTGCGAGAAAACCTGCCTCATTGTAGTGTGAGTGGTGGGGTAAGTAACGTTTCCTTTAGTTTTAGAGGTAACGATCCTGTTCGTGAAGCTATGCACTCGGTGTTTTTATACCATGCGATCCAGGCAGGGATGAATATGGGGATTGTAAATCCTAGTTTATTGGGTGTTTATGATGATATCCCTAAAGATCTATTAGAACGGGTAGAAGATGTTATTCTTAATAAAAGAGATGATGCTACAGAGCGGCTTTTAGATTTTGCAGAAACCGTAGTAGGTACGGCAAAAGAAAGTAAAGTAGATTTATCTTGGAGGGAAGAACCTTTGCAAAATAGAATTACGCGTGCTTTGGTAAAAGGTATTGATCAATATATTCTTGAAGATATAGAAGAAGCTCGTGTAGCTGCCGATAAGCCTATTGAGGTTATTGAAGGAAATTTAATGACAGGAATGAATGTTGTTGGAGATTTATTCGGGAGCGGAAAAATGTTTTTACCACAAGTAGTAAAATCTGCCCGAGTAATGAAAAAAGCAGTGGCTTATTTACTGCCGTATATTGAAGAAGAAAAACTACTAAACCCGCAAGAGGGAGACGATAAAGGAGCTGGAAAAATATTAATGGCCACCGTAAAAGGAGATGTTCATGATATTGGAAAAAATATTGTAAGTGTAGTTCTAGCCTGCAATAATTACGAGATTGTTGATTTGGGGGTTATGGTGCCGCCAGAAAAAATTATCAATGCAGCTATAGAACATGATGTTGATATTATTGGTTTAAGCGGATTGATAACTCCGTCTTTAGATGAAATGGTTTTTCTAGCGAAAGAAATGGAACGCCAAAATTTTAAAGTGCCTTTATTAATTGGTGGAGCAACAACGAGTAAGGCCCATACTGCAGTAAAAATAGATACGCAATATAGCCAAGCAGTGGTTCATGTAAACGATGCTTCTAGAGCAGTTACGGTTGTAGGAGATTTATTGAAGAAAGAAACAGCATCTAATTATAAACAAGATATAAAACTTGATTACGAATCATTCAGAGATAAGTTTTTAAGCAGAACAAAAAAGAAAGAATATAAAACCATAGCTCAGGCCCGTGAAAATAAGTTTCAAATAGCATGGGAGACTGCTAAAATCACAAAGCCTAATCAATTGGGAATTCAGGTTTTTGAAGAAGTAGCGTTAGAGAAATTAGAACCTTTTATAGATTGGTCTCCATTTTTTAGAGGATGGGAACTGCATGGTAAGTACCCAGATATATTAACAGATGATGTGGTAGGTGAACAAGCAGTAGAGCTTTTTGCAGATGCTCAGAAGATGTTGAAAAAAATATTCTCAGAAAAACGCCTAACAGCAAAAGGTATCTTCGGATTATTTCCTGTTAATTCTATCAACGATGATGATATTGAAGTTGTTTCTTCTTCTCCTTCGGAGGAGATGCCCGAAGCGCAGAGGAGGATTTTTAGAACCCTTCGTCAGCAATTAAAACGAAGAGAAGGGGTGCCTGATTATGCTTTGGCCGATTTTATAGCCCCTAAAGATTCAGGAATACAAGATTATATGGGTTGCTTTTGTGTAAGCACAGGTTTTGGAGCTGATGAAATGGCAGATGCCTATAAAGATAACCTAGACGATTATAATTCCATTTTGGTAAAAGCATTAGCAGATCGTTTGGCAGAAGCCTATGCGGAATACTTGCATAAAGAAGTGCGAATAAAACATTGGGGTTATGCCTCAGATGAAACTTTAAGTAACGAAGATTTAATTAATGAAACTTACAAAGGGATTCGTCCTGCTCCTGGGTATCCTGCTTGTCCAGATCACTTAGAGAAATTAACCATTTGGGAATTGCTTGATGTGGAAAATAAAATAGGAGTAAAATTAACGGAGAGTTTAGCTATGTGGCCAGCATCAAGCGTTAGTGGTTATTATTTTGCTAATCCTGAAGCACGTTATTTTGGCCTTGGAAAAATAAAAGAAGACCAAGTGGCAGATTTCGCGAAAAGGAAGGGAATTCCTTTAGAAGATGCTTCACGTTGGTTGGCAACAAATATAGCAGACGATTAGCATGGAAAATTTTATAGAACTTAGCTTAGGTAGTTTTATGATTAGTCATGGGTATGATGAAAATAATACGGAAATAGAAGCACATTGTACGGTTCAAGGTTTTGCCAAAAAGCTGGTGGCGGTAAACAGAATAAAATCGTTAAGCGAGAAATATATCTTGACGGATTATGTAGATGGACGTTGGATCTATTGGGAATATGAAGAAGATTATACTGCGGTAAAAGAAAAATTGTTAAGCTTGAGATAAGCTGCGTTAAGGATAGAAGCGGCATCCTTTTTTGCTTGAAAATGCAAGAAAAGATACAGCGGATAGCCTGTTAAAACGCCCAGATTAAGAATATTAATATTAAAAGTGAAGTCCCCTTTGGGGAGGACAGGAGGGGATTATGAAAGTAACAGACCACATAAAAAATGCCAAAGGAAACACCTTGTTTTCATTCGAAATTGTTCCACCAGTAAAAGGGAATAGTATTCAAGAATTATATGCTAATATTGAGCCTTTGATGGAATTTAATCCTCCATTTATTGATGTGACCACCTCAAGGGAAGAATATATTTATGTGGATAAAGCCGGACTTTACGATAAGAAAATTACACGTATGCGACCGGGTACAGTTGGTATTTGTGCGTCTATAAAACATAAGTTTGATGTAGATACTATTCCGCATGTAATTTGTGGCGGTTTTACCAAAGCAGAAACGGAGTATATGTTAATTGATTGTCATTATTTAGGGATTGATAATGTGATGGCCTTGCGTGGTGATGCCATGAAAGAGGAGAAATATTTTAAGCCTACGGAAGACGGAAATTGCTTTGCTTCAGAACTGGTAAGTCAGATCCAGAACCTAAACCAAGGACGGTACCTTCATGATGATGTGCAGGGAGAAGACAGGTCTAATTTTTGTATTGGTGTTGCAGGATATCCAGAGAAGCATCTAGAGGCTCCATCTTTTAAATCGGATTTAATTAGATTAAAACAAAAGGTAGATGCTGGTGCAGATTATGTAGTAACACAAATGTTTTTTGATAATCAGAAGTACTTTCAATTTGTAGAAGCGGCAAGAGAAATTGGGATCAACGTACCTATTATTCCAGGGATTAAACCAATAGCTGTGAAGCGTCATTTGCAATTATTGCCACAAATATTCAGTTTAGATTTACCACACGATTTAGTAGAGGCTGTTGAAGCTTGTAAAAATAATGCTGAGGTAAGACAAGTTGGAGTGGAATGGGCAATTCAACAATCAAAAGAATTAAAAGCTGCTGGGATTCCTGTTTTGCATTATTATTCTATGGGAAAATCTAATAATATAAGAGCGATAGCAAAAGAAGTTTTTTAATTATACGCTTTAAATTAGCTATGGGTTTAAAGTGAATTCTTACATTTGAACCCATTATACCAACCAATGAAATTAAAATTTTCTGTTTACTTTATTTTTTTAACTCTAGGGTGCTATGCTCAAAATGTAGAGGAGAATAAAAAATATACACTAGATGCTAGTCAGTTTTACGGTACAATATTACGGCATAATCCAGACATTACGCACCTCATAGATTCGCATCCCGGAGGTGTTATTCTTAGTCTAAACCGTAAAACTTACGGAGAAGAATACTGGCAACAACGTTATAATTATCCGGATCTAGGATATTCGTTTATTTATCAGGATTATAATAATGAGACCTTAGGGAAAAGTTATGCTGCCTATGCGCATTATAATTTCTATTTTTTAAATCGCAATTTGCAATTTAGAATTGGTCAAGGATTAGCATATATGACCAATCCGTATGATAAAGAGACTAATTTTAGAAACAATGCTTTCGGTTCTCAGTTTTTGAGTACTACGTATCTAATGTTGAATTTTCATAAGGAAAATATTGTAAAAGGTGTTGGTTTCAAAGCGGGATTTTCAGTAATGCATTATTCTAATGCGAATGTAAAAGCACCCAATACTTCTACCAATACTTTTGCTTTAAATGCGGGGATCACCTATGATTTATATGCAGGAGAAGAGGAACCGTATTTGAAAGGGGAAAAACAAAAAATAACAGAACCTTTAAAGTATAATTTAGCCTTTAGAACAGGAGTTAATGAGAGTGATGTTATTAATTTAGGTCAGTATCCGTTTTATATTTTTTCTGGCTATGCAGATAAACGTGTGTCAGATCTAAGCGCCATTCAAGTAGGGGCAGATGTATATTTTTCTAAATTTTTAAAAGAGCTTATTAAATACCAGTCCATTGCTTTCCCTGAGAATAATGTGAATGCTGACGATGATTATAGGCGTGTAGGTGTTTTTATTGGGCATGAATTGTTTATCAATAAAATGTCTGTCATCAGTCAGTTAGGATATTACGTGTATTATCCTTTTGATTTTGAAGGAAGAATGTATAATAGAATGGGTTTAAAGCGCTATTTTGGAGATAAGATGTATGGTGTTTTAAGTTTAAAGTCACACGGAGCAAAGGCCGAAGCGGTAGAATTTGGTATTGGGATTCGATTATAGAAAATTAAATGATAAAAAAGTATAGCATATTGTTTTTGGTATTTTCACTGCTATTAGGGTGTAATAGTGAAAACGCATCGGATTGTTTCCAAAAATCAGGAGATATCATTCAGGAGGAATTGTCTTTAGAAGATTTTTCTCAAATAACTATTTTTGAAGGGGTAAAATTAGTAATCAAACAGGCTGATGAACAAAAGGTTGTTTTAGAAACCGGTGAGAATTTAATTAATGATATTCGTGTAGAAGTAATTGATAACAGATTAGTGGCGTATAATGATAACAGCTGTAATCTAGTGCGCGATTATGGACTAACCACACTGTATGTTTCTTCACCAAATATTTCTGAGATTAGAAGTAGTACAGGCTTCTTAATTAAAAGTGATGGGGCATTAGAATACCCATCATTATCGTTATTGTCCGAAAGTTTTGGTGTACCGGAAGCCGAAACTACAGATGGCGAATTTGATATTGAAGTGAATAATACTTCGGTTAATATTGTTTCTAACGGTATTGCATTTTTTAAGGTTTCTGGGGTTACAAATAATTTAAGCGTGGTCTTTGCCGCAGGAGACTCTAGATTAGAGGCAGAAAATTTAATAGCAAACAATGTCAATATAAACCATAGAGGGTCTAATGATATGTTGGTAAATCCGCAAGAATCCTTAAAAGGAAAATTACTAAGTACTGGTGATGTTATAAGTTATAGCAAACCAGCGGTTGTTGAAGTTGAGGAATTGTATAAAGGGGAACTTATTTATAGAAACTAATATTGAAAAAGCCTTTACTATCTTATTTTAAAGATTTTTTTGCTTTCAAGCGTGTGGTTGGAGATGATGTTCAGGTACGAGGTTTGGCTAAAGCAGATGATTTGCTGTCTACGTTAATTGCTTCCCAAAAAGTTCCAGGTTTAGCCATTTCTGTATTGAAAAATGGAGTGGTATTTTTTCAAAAGGGATACGGGTTTGCAGATCTTGAAGAAAAGATAAGAATACAACCTAAAACGTCGGTTTTTAGGATTGCGAGTGTTTCTAAACCTATCGCGGCAACTGCTCTAGCGCATATGGTTTCAGAAGGGGGTATAGATTTAGATGCATCATTTTATAAGTATGTACCCTATTATCCAAAAAAGAAATGGGATTTTACAATCCGTCAACTAGCGAGCCATACGGCAGGCATTAGAGGGTATTTAGGGAAAGAATATGCCTTGAATAAACCCCATTCTATTAAAGAAAGTATTGCGGTGTTTAAAGATTCAGATTTACTTTTTGAGCCAGGAACAGGATATCATTACAATAGTTACGATTGGGTATTAATTTCATTGGCGATGCAAGAAGCCAGCGGAATACCATTTGAGGATTATGTTTTTAAAAAGGTATTGCAACCTCTTGGGCTTAAAAGTATTTTCCCTGCAGATCCTTCCGGAATAGATCGGATTGAAACGAATGAATTAGCGCTTACCACTTTTTATTCTAAGCGTGCCATAGGCTTTAAACCTGCAGTAGCTGCTAATAATTATTATAAGTTAGCAGGGGGTGGGTATTTAGCAACGGCAACAGATATTACTAAGTTAGGGCAAGCTTATTTAGATAAGAAAGTGTTAGATGACACTATTTTAGAACAATTTATAACTAGTGAGTCGCTTCATGAAGAACTAACGTATTACGGTTTGGGATGGCAAGTGAGTCAAGATGCTAAGGGAAGATCTTATTATGGCCATATCGGTAATGGTGTAGGAGGCTACTCTAATTTTTTTGTATATCCAGAGCAGAGCATAGTTATTTCTATTCTAATTAATTGCACCAATCCTAATGTTCAGGAAGTCTTAGATGAGGTAATTCATGAGATTTTAGAATCTTCACAACCGCCACTAGGTTAAGAAAAGAGTACTATTGCTTTTCTAGATATCATTTATTCATAACAAAAGGGGTATAATCTCACAGTATCGGTACTTATTGTTTTAAAAAATAAAAGATTAAAAAAAAGAACCTACTATATTTTGATTTTTGAATATAAGTATTACTTTAGCCAAAGTTTATTACAATTATGACAAAACAATATTTCTGGAACGGTTTCTTTTTTTACTTCTTTTTTAAGAGAGGTGCGGGACTGTTGTAGTATATTTCAAAATATATATTTCAAAAAAGTCCCGTATATAACGGGGCTTTTTTTTTGATTTTTTTTGAGTTGTCAGGGGGTATTGTAATGTGTAAATAATTAGGAGTTTAGGTATGAAATTAAAAATAGCCATACAAGGAGTAAAAGGTTCTAACCACCATCAAGTGGCTAAGGATTACTTTGGTGAGAATATTGAATTGGTAGAATGCATGTCTTTTGACGAGTTGGTGTGTCAAACCTTATCAGGAAGAGCAGATCAGGCTGTTATGGCCATAGAGAATTCTATTGCAGGTTCTATTATTCCAAATTACGCATTAATTCATCATAACAACTTACATGTTATTGGAGAGCATTTTTTAAATATTCATCATCATTTAATGGTCTTGCCAGGTCAGAAAATTGAAGATATCAAGGAAGTGCATTCTCATCCTATGGCCCTGTTGCAGTGTAAAGATTTTTTAAAATCCTACTCACATATTAAATTGGTAGAAGCGGTAGATACAGCAGAAACTGCGCAGCAAATTCAAGAAAAAAAATTAATGAATATCGCTGCAATTGCTCCTAAAGCCGCAGCGGAGTTATATGATTTGGAAATTATAGCGAATGAAATTCAAACCATTACAAATAACTCTACACGCTTTTTAATTTTAAATAAAGAAATTAAAGCATTACCACCAGAAGAAATTAATAAAGCTTCTATTCGTTTTATTGCAGATCATAAACGTGGTAGCTTAGCGGCGTTGTTAAATGTGATGAGTGATTGTAATTTAAATTTAACCAAAATACAATCCTTGCCAGTTATTGAGCGCCCATGGAAATATGCATTTTTTGTGGACGTCACTTTTGATGGATATCAGGATTTTACGAAGGCAAAATCGCTTTTAGAGATAATGACGGAAGAATTTAAAATATTAGGGGAATACAAAAACGCTAGAGTATGATCACAACTGCAGATCGGCTGAATACCGTAGAAGAATACTACTTCTCAAAAAAACTTAGAGAAGTTCGGGGATTAATGGCAGAGGGAAAGCCAATTATCAATATGGGCATTGGTAGTCCAGATTTAACACCTTCAAATGAGGTCATAAAAGCAATACAAGAAGCTGTAACGGATGATGGTGCACATCAATACCAGAGTTACCAAGGATTGCCAGAATTTCGTGAGGCTATTGTTAATTTTTATAATAAGTACTACGGTGTTATAGTTAATCCTTCAACAGAAGTACTTCCTTTAATGGGTTCTAAAGAAGGAATCATGCATATTAGCATGGCATTTTTGAATCCTGGAGATGAGGCATTGATACCAAATCCTGGGTATCCTACCTATACATCGGTGACTAAGTTAGTAGGAGCGGTGCCAAAATATTATGATTTAACTGCTGCTTCTAAATGGTTTCCAAATTTAGAAGCCTTAGCGAAACAAGATTTATCTAAAGTAAAAGTAATGTGGGTATCTTATCCGCATATGCCTACAGGGGCTTCAGCTGCCAAAGAACAATTTGAAGCACTGGTTGCTTTTGCTAAGCACAATGATATTTTATTGGTAAATGATAATCCGTATAGTTTTGTTTTAAATGATACTCCAGAAAGTATTCTAAATATAGCTGGGGCAAAAGATGTGGCTTTAGAACTAAACTCTTTAAGTAAAACCTTTAACATGGCTGGATGGCGTGTAGGTGTAGTTCTAGGGAGTGAGGCGCATATTAGTGCTGTTTTAAAAGTGAAAAGTAATATGGATTCTGGTATGTTTTACGGCATACAAAAAGGAGCTATAGCAGCATTGAAAAGTAGTCAAGATTGGTTTGATGGATTGAATAAGGTTTATGAAAAACGCAAGCGTTTAATGTTACAGTTAGCAGATAAGCTAGGGTGTACGTATGATGAAAATGCGGTGGGCATGTTCGTTTGGGCAAAATTACCGGTAGGAGCAGTTTCTGCAGAGGAGTTTATTGATGATATACTTTATAAGAAAAATATTTTCATCACCCCAGGAACTATTTTTGGGAGCAATGGAGAAGGGTATATTCGTTTTTCACTTTGTGTAACTGAGGATAAAATAAAAGAAGCAATTAGTCGGTTTTAAGGTAAGAGCGAAATAAAATAGTGATCAGAATAAAATGAATGTATTTGTTGTAGGTATCGGATTAATAGGTGGATCAATGGCTAAGGATATAAAAGCAGATAATCCTGATGCAGTCATTTATGGTATCGATACTAACGAAAAACATATCGAAGAAGCTTTGGCAATCCATTTAATTGATAAAAAAGCCACTTATGATGATTTGTCAATAGCGGATATCGTAATCGTCTCAGTGCCTGTAGACGTTATGGTTTTGGAGCTTCCTAAAGTGTTGGATGTCGTAAATGATGACGCAGTTGTGTTGGATGCAGGCTCTACAAAAGCGTTAATTTGTAATGCTGTAGCATCACATCCTAAAAGAAGAAATTTTTTAGCATGTCATCCTATAGCTGGAACTGAGTTTTCTGGACCATCGGCAGCAATTAATGATTTGTATCGTGGGAAAACAAATATAATTTGCGAGGTTGAAAAGACAGCCTTCAAATTGCAAGAAAGAGCATTGGCTATTTTTCAGCAATTGGGAATGCGAATTCGATATATGAATCCGGAAGCGCATGATAAGCATATTGCCTATGTATCACATTTGTCGCATATCAGTTCTTTTATGCTGGGAAAAACGGTAATAGAGAAAGAGAAAAACGAGCGAGATATATTTGATATGGCAGGCAGTGGATTTGAAAGTACGGTCCGCTTAGCAAAAAGTTCACCGGCAATGTGGACGCCGATTTTTAAACATAATAAAGCTAATGTTGTTGAGACATTAGAAGAGTACATACAAAATTTGAAAGCCTTTAAGCAAATGCTTTTGGAAGATGATTTTGAAGGTATTTACAATGAAATGAATAGTACCAATAGAATAAAAGAAATATTAAACGGAATACCACTTAATAAAAAATAGAACAAGAAGAGATGGAGAATTCAAAACAAATGAGAACATGGTTGGATGATATGAAACTAGATCATCCTCTAGTAATAGCAGGGCCATGTAGTGCGGAAACTGAAGAGCAAGTACTGAAAATTGCACATCAATTAAAAGATACTGATGTAAATTATTACCGCGCTGGTATTTGGAAACCAAGAACTCGTCCTGGAATGTTTGAGGGTGTAGGAGCTTTAGGTTTAAAGTGGTTACAAAAAGTAAAGGCAGAAACAGGTATGAAAACTTGTACAGAAGTTGCTAATGCAGCACATGTAAAATTAGCTTTAGAACATGATATTGATTTGTTATGGATCGGTGCACGTTCTACTGTAAGTCCTTTTATCATGCAAGAAATTGCTGATGCTTTAGGAGAAACGGATAAAATTGTATTGGTAAAAAATCCGGTAAATCCAGATTTAGCGCTTTGGTTAGGTGGTATTGAAAGATTAAAGACTGCTGGTGTTAAAAATTTGGGAGCAATTCATAGAGGTTTCTCTACTTATGAGAAAACAAAATATAGAAATATTCCAGAATGGCAAATAGCGATTGAGTTCCAGAATAAATTTCCAGATTTACCTTTAATTAATGATCCATCTCATATTACAGGAAATAGAGAAATGATTTTTGATGTTTGTCAAACCGCTTTAGATCTTAATTTTGATGGATTGATGGTTGAAACACATTTTGATCCTGAAAATGCATGGAGTGATGCTGCACAGCAAGTGACTCCAGAAAAATTAATTCAGATCATGCGTGATTTGAAAATTAGAAAAGAGTCTGATCCTGAAGCAGAATATAATAGCGAATTGAGTAATTTAAGAGCTCAGATAGATGTTGTAGATGCTCAATTAATTGAAATGCTTGGGAAGAGAATGAAAATTTCTGACGGCATTGGAGGATTGAAAAAACAAAAAAACGTTGCTGTTCTTCAATCAAACAGATGGAACCAAATTTTAGGAGCTATGATTCTAGAAGGAGAATCTAAAGGCTTAAGTGAAGAGTTTGTCTTAAAAATGTTTAAAGCAATTCATCAAGAATCTATCAATCACCAAGAGAAAGTTATAAACTCTTAAGTGCTACTCAAGTTATAAAATCAAAACCCACTTCTTTAAGTGGGTTTTTTTATGGAATTAATTTAAGCTTTTCGCTGAAATAGAATAATTTTGAACAACTTCAGTGTTAAAAGTGTAACATTGGAAAGAAGTTCTTGTCTTTATAAAAATTAAAATAATCACGATATGAAAAATTTACTACTCGCTTCCTTTTTTATAATGACCCTTAGTGCTTTCTCGCAACGAATTGTAGATAGAGATATGGGGAGTTTCCATGAGATAAAGGTTTTTGATCTTATTGAGGTGAATCTTATAAAATCTGAAGAGAATAAAGTGTTGATCAAAGGGAAAAATGTAGACGATATTAAATTAGTGAATAACAATGGAGTGCTTAAAGTTCGTATGGAATTGGAAAAAAAATTCCATGGAGAAGATACATTCGTAGAGGTGTATTATACAGACCTGAGTTTAATTGATGGGAATGAAGGCGCTAAAATAACTTCAAACGCGACTATAGAGCAGAATATGATTGAGCTTAAGACTCAAGAAGGTGCTCAAATAAAAGTGGGGCTAGATGTTGATTATCTTAAGGTGCGTGCCGTTACTGGCGGTAGTATTAATGCTTCAGGGATGGCGAAAAATCAAGAGATAGTTTTAAATACGGGAGGCATCTTTGAAGGAAGAGAATTAAGAACAGAAACGGCAACGGTAAAAATTACCGCAGCAGGAGAAGCAGAAGTTTATGCCTCTAAAAAAATCGATATTAAAATTAAAGCAGGAGGAGATGTTGATGTTTATGGAAACCCAGATCAAGTAAATAAAAATACATTTGCCGGGGGTAGAGTTCGGATAATGGAATAACAGTAGCATTTGTAAATATCTTTATTACATTTGATAAGAGCAAAAGCAACTTGGTTTCTTGTGCTGTGTTACGCATAAAAGTTGTTATTTTGTGTTTCAAAATCGAAAAAGAAGTAAATGCAAGGAGTCGTATATAAATCTACTGGGAGTTGGTACACTGTAAAAACCGAAGAAGGTAGCTTTTACGAATGCAGAATTAAAGGAAAATTCCGGATAAAAGGAATTAAAAGTACCAATCCAGTCTCTGTTGGAGATAATGTTACTTTTGAAGTGGAAACTATTGGTGATGAAACTGTTGGGATTATTAACGATATTGCCACTCGTAGAAATTACATTATTCGTAAATCTGTAAACTTATCTAAACAAACGCATATAATTGCAGCAAATTTAGATCAAGTATTCTTGATGATTACGTTAAACAACCCACCAACCTCTACAAGTTTTATAGATCGTTTTTTAGTGACCGCAGAGGCATATCATATTCCGGCTATTCTTTTATTCAATAAAATAGATACGTATAAAGACGAGGAGTTAGATGAAATTAAATATCTAGCTGCGCTCTACAGAAGTATTGGATATACCTGTATCGGTATTTCTTCTACCACTGGAAAAAATATTGATAAAGTAAAAGAGTTCATGGTGGGTAAAACCAGTATGTTTTCGGGCCATTCAGGTGTTGGGAAATCTACCTTAGTCAATGCGGTTGAACCAAAATTGGACCTGAAGACTAAAAAGATATCTGTACAGCATGCTCAAGGGCAACATACCACAACATTTGCTGAAATGTACGATTTAGACTTTGGTGCTAGAATTATTGATACACCTGGAATCAAGGGGTTTGGTATTGTTGATATGGAAAAAGAAGAAATAGGAAATTATTTCCCAGAATTTTTTGCATTAAAACAAAAATGTAAATTTAATAATTGTTTGCATATTGAAGAACCTAAATGTGCTGTGAAAGATGCTTTAGATAATGATGAAGTTGCATGGAGCAGATATCGTAGTTATGTGCAAATGGTTAAAGGTGAAGAAGAAAATTATAGAACAGATATTTACGGAGAGAAAAAGTGAGAGCAGTATTACAAAGGGTTACAAAAGCTAGTGTAAGCGTAGATGGGGTATTAATTTCTAAGATTAATGCTGGATTACTTATTCTCTTGGGTATTGAAGACGCAGATAACAAGGAGGATATAGAATGGCTTTCTAGAAAAATAGCAAATCTTCGTATTTTTAATGATCCTGATGGTGTTATGAATAGGTCTCTTTTGGAAGTAGAAGGGGATGCTTTGGTGGTTAGTCAGTTTACCCTACATGCTGCGACCAAAAAGGGGAATCGCCCCTCGTATACAAAAGCAGCAAGACCAGAAGTTGCGGTACCACTTTATGAACAATTTATTTTAAAGCTAGAGCAAGACTTAAGTAAGAAGATTGGAACGGGAGTTTTTGGAGCAGACATGAACGTGGAACTTTTGAATGATGGTCCGGTAACCATTTGTATGGATACAAAAAATAAAGAATAAATATATAAATCATGAATATTTCAGATTCACAAAAAGCGGTAGATACTTGGATTAAAGAACATGGAGTTCGTTACTTTAACGAGTTAACAAATATGGCTCAATTAACAGAGGAGGTTGGTGAGGTAGCGCGTATTATTGCTCGTAGATATGGTGAGCAAAGTGAAAAAGAATCTGATAAAAATAAAGACCTTGGTGAAGAATTAGCCGATGTTGTCTTTGTTGTTCTATGTTTGGCAAACCAAACAGGAATAGATTTGCAACAAGCTTTTGATAAAAAGTTAGATTTCAAAACAAAGCGTGATCACGATAGACATCATGACAATAAAAAATTGAAATAGTAGTATCTTTACCGCTTAATTTTTCCAGTCTAGAAAATTTCTAAATCATACTATATTGAAATTACATTTAACACCTCCAGAGAGTAATCATATCTTAAGAAATATCAAAGTTACAGGCTCTAAAAGTGAGTCTAATCGTATTTTATTATTACAAGCTTTGTATCCAAATATTAAGATAGAAAACGTTTCTAATTCTGATGATGCCCAAGTAATGGCAAAAGGATTAAGTATTGAAAGTGGTGAAGTAGATATTCATCATGCGGGTACAGCAATGCGTTTTTTAACTGCTTATTTTGCAACGCAAGAGGGGAAAGAAGTTGTTTTAACTGGGTCTAAGCGTATGACGGAGCGCCCAATAGGTGTTTTGGTAGAGGCTTTAAGAGCATTAGGAGCCGAAATAAGTTATGTGAGTAATGAGGGTTATCCTCCAATAAAAATTACAGGAAAAAATATTACTAAAAATGAAGTTTCCTTACCTGCAAATATTAGTAGTCAGTACATCTCTGCGCTACTGTTAACAGCGCCAAGTTTAGAAAATGGTATAAGCTTAGAGTTGCTAGGTAAAATTACCTCTGTTCCTTATATAAAAATGACATTGGCACTTTTGACTCAATTGGGGATAGAAAATTCATTTGAAGGAAATAGCATCAAAGTAGCTCCAAAAAAAACGGTCGAAAATCAAACTTTAGTAGTTGAGTCAGATTGGAGTTCTGCGTCCTATTTTTATAGTATCGCTGCCTTGTCAGAAATAGGCTCTAAAATTGGATTATCCTCTTATAAACAAGATAGCCTACAAGGAGATAGTGTTTTGGCAGAGGTGTATAAGAAATTTGGTGTAGATACTGTTTTTATAAACAATAAGATTGAACTTCATAAAGTAAAGGAGCCACAAATTGAAATCTTAGAGTGGGATTTAGCTAATGCCCCTGATATTGCCCAAACAATTGCAGTGACCTGTTTCGCTTTGCAAATGTCTTGTCATCTTACGGGTTTGCATACATTAAAAATTAAAGAAACAGATAGATTGGAGGCCTTAGATGTAGAACTGTCTAAACTTGGTGCTATGATCTCTGTTACAGATAAAACTTTAACTTTAGATACGGCTACGACTATTAATGCGGATGTTGCGATTGATACATATAACGATCACCGCATGGCGATGGCTTTTGCCCCTTTAGCCTTAAAAACTTCTGTTTATATTAACAATTCGGAAGTAGTTTCTAAGTCATTTCCAGATTTTTGGAAAGACATGGCTACTTTAGGAATTGGTGTTCACGAGCAATAGAAAGCATTACAATTAAAAAAATGATGAATTTTTTGGTGCTTTTACTAGTAAATCACTAGTAAAGAGACTTTAGTACTCATTATTTGAAAATATAAAAGGTGTTTTACTTGACAACGCCCTATTCAGGATTGTATCTTTGCAGCCGCATTAACAATAACAAATAATTGATACATGAAATTATCCGGATTTAATTTTGAATTACCAGAGGAGCTATTAGCAGAATACCCTGCAGAAAATAGAGACGAATCCAAGTTGATGGTAATTCATAGAGAAACAGGTAAAATTGAACATAAAATGTTCAAGGATATGATTAATTACTTCGATGAAGGTGATGTCATGGTATTAAATAACACCAAAGTTTTTCCGGCAAGACTTTACGGGAATAAAGAAAAAACGGGTGCGCGTATTGAAGTATTTTTATTAAGAGAATTAAACGAAGAGCAACGTCTTTGGGATGTTTTAGTAGATCCTGCACGTAAAATTCGTATTGGTAATAAATTGTATTTTGGTGATGATGATACTTTGGTAGCAGAAGTTATTGACAATACAACCTCTAGAGGTAGAACACTTCGTTTTTTATATGACGGTTCTTACACAGACTTTAGGAGAAAACTAAAAGAACTTGGGGATACTCCATTACCAAAATATATAAAAAGAGAAACAGAAGCAGAAGATGCTGAGCGTTACCAAACTATTTATGCAAAGCATGAAGGGGCAGTAGCGGCACCAACAGCAGGGTTGCACTTTTCTAAGCATTTATTAAAGCGTTTAGAAATTAAAGGAATAGATTTTGCGGAATTAACATTACATGTAGGATTAGGTACTTTTAACCCAGTTGAGGTAGAGGATTTATCGAAACATAAAATGGATAGTGAAGAATTAATTATTGACGAAAAAACAACGGAAATAGTTAATAATGCTAAGAAAAATAAAAAACGTATTTGTGCAATAGGAACTACAGCGATGAGAGGTCTAGAGAGCGGTGTTTCTTCACAACATACATTAAACACATACGAAGGTTGGACAAATAAATTTATTTTCCCTCCTTATGAATTTAGTATTGCAAATTGTATGGTAACCAACTTTCATTTACCAAAATCTACTTTGTTGATGATGGTATCTGCTTTTATGGGCCATGATTTAATGAAAAAAGCATATAAAGAAGCTATTTTAGAAGGATATAAATTCTATTCTTATGGTGATGCAATGTTAATCATATAACGATCCTTTATTTGTTAAATGAATCCCGCTTGAGCTAATTAGTCTTGGCGGGATTTATTTTTTAATGCAATTTTTAAAAATAATTACCTTTATTACGTGGATACAATTAAAAAAAAAGATATACGTGCCTTAACCAAAGAGCAATTGCGAGAGTTCTTCGTTGCCAATGGTGACAAAGCTTTTAGGGGCAATCAAGTCTATGAATGGCTTTGGCAAAAAGGGGCGCACTCTTTTGAAGCAATGACTAATGTTTCTAAAGAAACTAGAGACATGTTAACTCAGAATTTTGTCATCAACCATATAAAGGTAGATGTCATGCAGCGCAGTAATGATGGGACTATAAAAAATGCGGTGCGCTTACATGATGATTTAATTGTGGAGTCCGTTTTAATTCCCACAAAAACAAGAACAACAGCTTGTGTGTCTAGTCAAGTAGGGTGCAGTTTAGATTGTAAGTTCTGTGCTACCTCACGCTTAAAGCGTATGCGTAACTTAAATCCCGATGAGATTTATGATCAAGTAGTGGCAATAGACAATGAAAGTAGATTGTATTTCAATCGCCCCTTGAGTAATATTGTTTTCATGGGGATGGGAGAGCCTTTAATGAACTACAATAACGTTTTAAAGGCAATAGATAAGATTACATCTCCCGAAGGATTAGGGGTGTCTCCGAAGCGTATTGTGGTTTCTACTTCAGGGGTGCCAAAAATGATTCGTAAAATGGCAGATGATGAGGTTAAATTTAAATTAGCGGTTTCATTGCATTCCGCTATTGATGAAATTAGAACTTCTATCATGCCGTTTAATGCTAATTTTACACTTACGGACTTAAGACAGTCGTTACAATATTGGTATGCAAAAACAAAAAGTAGAATTACTTACGAATATGTAATTTGGAAGGGGATTAATGACAGTCAGAAAGATGTTGATGCTTTGGTCGATTTTTGCAAGTTTGCGCCTTCTAAAGTAAATTTAATAGAATATAATCCTATAGATGATGGCGAATTTCAGCAAGCTTCAAATGCCGCTATTGATATGTATGTGAATACTTTAGAGCAGCATAATATTGCTGTTACAGTACGTAGATCTCGAGGAAAAGATATTGATGCCGCTTGCGGTCAATTAGCAAATAAATCATAAAAAAAGGGGGTTGTTTTAAAACAACCCCCTTTTTATTATTTAATACTTTAAACAATTTAAATTATTCTGCAATCTTAGCATTTAATTCTTCAATTGTTTTAGCCATTACTACTCCTGGTAATTTAATAGGGGCAGCAACTTCAGCCATAAATGTTCCTTTTACTTCACCTGTTTTGTACGTAGTAAAACCAACTCTGTATAATCCAGCGGTAATTGCTTTTGCAGGATTACTCATTTCACTTTTGTATCTTAAAAGTGAGTTGTAGCTGCTTCCACTTGGTTGCTTAGGCATCTCAGAACTATCGTCATTACTAGCTAAAGTAACCCAGTTAGCTGCTTTTGCACTGCTATCTGTAAGTCCGTCACTAGAAATAATATCAGAACGCTCTAAGGTAATATACGTGTCAAAGAAATCTTCAGAGCTTGCATTTTCAGTATACTCTTTTGATGCTGTAGCACCTTTAGTTTTTCCGTCTGTTGGCGAAACCATACGTACTCCTAATTCTGGAGCAGCTAAAGGAACCCATACATAGATGTAATAAAACTTTTTGTTGTCTTTAACTTCATCTTCATTGCCAGATTCAGCATATCCTAAATACGAAATGACATCGGTATAAGGAACTTTAATAGTTTTTGGCCCAACCTTTTTCTCAACAGAGCTACCGAATTTTTTTAATTTCTGAGCTTGTGTAGCACTTAAACCTCCAACTAATAAAATAGCTAACGATACAATAAATTTTTTCTTCATTTTAAAATGTTTAATTATTATTTCCTTTGGCAAATATAGAAGATAATACTCCCTATGCAACCCCCTAGTGTTAGTGAAAGTTTCACCCCTGATTTCAGGGGTGACGTTCTAAAATTCATTTCTGACTTATTTCTCTATAAATTAAAGCCGTGCAGATTAGCCTGCTTGTATTTTTTAGCTAATTTTACAAAGAACTAACCCAAACCCTAATTACAGGATTATTATTTGTGAAAGTTGTAGACCAAATAAAAGAACCCATTATAGAGGAAATGGAACTTTTTGAAAAGAAGTTCTATGAATCCATGACTTCTAAAGTTGCACTTCTAAATAGAATTACCCACTACATTGTTAATAGAAAAGGAAAGCAAATGCGACCAATGTTCGTCTTTCTTACCTCTAAATTGATTAATAATGGCGAGGTAAATGAAAGGACCTATCGTGGGGCTTCTGTTATTGAGCTGATCCATACTGCTACATTGGTACATGATGATGTGGTAGACGAAAGTAATAAACGCCGAGGGTTTTTCTCTATCAATGCACTTTGGAAGAATAAAATAGCGGTTTTGGTTGGGGATTACCTTCTGTCTAAAGGATTATTGCTCTCCATAGATAATGGTGATTTTGATTTGCTTAAAATTATTTCTGTAGCCGTACGTGAGATGAGCGAGGGAGAATTACTGCAAATAGAAAAAGCCCGTCGCTTAGATATTACCGAAGATATTTATTATGAAATTATCCGTCAGAAAACTGCAACCTTAATCGCGGCTTGCTGTAGTTTGGGGGCATGCTCTGTAAAACCCGATTCTGAAGAGGTTGAGGTTTTTAGGAAGTTTGGAGAATATTGTGGAATGGCTTTTCAAATAAAAGATGATTTGTTTGATTATGGGGATGCCGCTATCGGTAAACCTACTGGTATAGATATTAAAGAGCAAAAGATGACCCTTCCTTTAATCTATGTGTTAAATAACTGTTCTAAAAAGGACAAGAAGTGGGTCATTAACTCCATAAAGAACCACAACAAAGATAAAAAACGCGTAAAAGAGGTTATCAATTTTGTAAAAGATAACGGTGGACTTGATTATGCGGTAACAAAAATGATAGCGTTTAAAGATCAAGCACTAGCAATATTGGACACGTATCCAGATTCGGATTATAAAAATTCACTGCAACTCATGGTGAATTATGTAGTGGATAGAAAAATATAATATTTTTATTTAGCTGTAAATCAGTATTTTAGAATTTTTTTTCATTTTTTTTCAATTCCTAGGCAACCTTTTCCAAAGCTGTCTCGTCTATCTTTATAGAAACTAAAACTATAACACGTTGAAGATTATTTCTTTTTATACTAACGAAAAACTTCTGATTAAAAAAGCTGTAGCTGGAAACGCGCAAGCTCAGAAGCATATTTATGAGAAGAATGCGCCTAAAATGCTCAGTGTTTGTCGGCAATATGTTAAAGATTCTGCTTTTTCAGAGGATGTTATGGTGACTGGTTTTGTAAAAGTTTTTAAGTATTTAGACACTTTTAAATTTGAAGGTAGTTTTGAGGGTTGGATTCGTAGAATCATGATTCGAGAATCAATTACCTATTTACGTAAAAAACAATTTGTAGTGTTTGATGATGATGTTTTTGAGAGAAATACGACATCTCAAATTTCGTTCTCATCAGAAGTAGATGCAGAACAAATACAGCTACTAATTGATAAGCTTCCGGAAGGATACAAGATGGTTTTTGTGTTGTATGCGGTAGAAGGTTATAAACACAGCGAAATTGCGGAAATGTTGAATATTTCTGAAAGCACCTCAAAATCGCAATTATTTAAAGCAAGAAGAACGCTCCAAGAGCAAATGAAGGAACAAAAAATAGTAAGTTATGGCACCAATTAAATTTGAAGAACATATAAAAGAAAAGTTAGATGAGCGTATGATAACGCCATCTGCAAATGCTTGGGATAAAATTTCTGGACAGATAGCATCTGCTCCAGTAAAAAAATCAAAAGGTTTTGCTTGGTATGCTGTTGCAGCTTGCCTTATTGGGTTGCTAATTGCATCTTTTGTCTTTTTTATAGGCACAGAAAACAATGCAGTTCTTCCTGAAACGACTATTGTAAACACAAATAGCGATGAAAGGAAAGATCTTGAAGCGCCAATAGAACAATTTGCTTTACCGCCTGTAGCGAATAAAAGCAAGGAGAATTCTTTAAATGCAGTTGCTTTAGAAGAAGAAAAGGAAGCGGATGTATTAAAAAATGCGCTCCATAAGTCAACGACTACTGTTGTTGCTTCCGATCTTGAAATTGCAGAAACAGTATTGAAAGAAGATAACAGTATTAAAGAGGTTAATGAAAATGTTTTCAATAAAGATGAAATCATCAATTCAAAAATAAAAGATCTTGTAGCTCAGGTAGATGCTTTAGAATCCAATAATGCGGTAGTTTCCGATGCAGAGATAGATGCATTATTAAGAAAAGCAGAGCGTGAAATATTAGCGGATAAAATTTTTAAATCAACATCAAACAAGGTAGATGCAATGGCACTATTGGATGAAGCTGAAAATGAATTGGATACATCCTTTAGAGATCACTTGTTTGATACCTTAAAAGATGGCTTTTTTAAAGTAAGAACTGCAGTCGCAGATCGTAATAACTAAAAATCAACACCTATTTATAATATTATTTTTTCTTTTCTGATATCAGCTGTATTTAGAAAAGGAACAGGGAGGAGTTTGTTCATTAATTAATAATCAAAAAAATAATCATCACATGAAAATCACTATACTATATATCGCAATATTATACTTTGGTCTTTTGGCACAAAACGTGTTGGGGCAAGAAGACTATAAGAGCAAAGTTGTTTCCTTAAATCAGTTGAAATCAGAAATAACAGTACAGGAAAAACATGCCCTTAAGGTAGAAATTGCTTCGATTATGAAGCAGCTAGATGCTAAAGAAATTACAGAAATAGAAGCCCAGCAATTAAAAGAAGATGCGGCAAAAAAACGTGCTTTGAATATTGAAAATAGATTAAGTATTATAGATCATGAAATTGCGCTATTAGAACGTAATGGCGGTCAAGTATTGGCTTTAGACTCCTTAGGTACCAGTGGTTCTATGGTGGAAATTAATTGGGGTTCAAAGGATGATGGCGAAGACCGGTTGTTCGGTATCAACATAGATACGGATAAGAAAAAGTTAGATTTAAAATATGATAGACGTACCTATTCAGATTTTGTTATCGCTGTAGGTCTAAATAATGCTATTATTGAGGATCAATCTTTAGAAGATTCTCCATACAAAATAGGAGGGAGTCGTTTTTTTGAGATGGGTTGGCAATGGAGAACACGTGTATTTAAGAATAGCAATTTTATGCGCTTTAATTATGGATTTTCTTTCCAATTCAATGGGTTAAAAGCTAAGAATAATCAATATTTTGTGGTTAATGATGGGCAAACAACACTGGAGGATTTTCAGTACGATTTAGATAAGGCAAAACTACGGATGGATAATTTGGTATTCCCTATTCATTTTGAATTTGGTCCGTCTAAATTGACAAAAACGGATAAAACGATAAGATATGATGTGTACAAGAAATTCCGTTTCGGTATTGGGGGATATGGAGGTTTTAATTTGGGGACACGCCAAAAATTGAAATATGAAGTTGATGGGAAGAACGTAAAAGATAAATTAAAAAGAGATTATAATACCAGTAATTTAATTTATGGACTTAGTGCCTATGCAGGTTTTGGAAATACGCAGTTATATGTAAAGTATGATTTAAATCCTATTTTTAAAGATGCACTTGTAGATCAGCATAATATTTCCTTAGGACTTCGGTTTGATTTGGATTAAAACAAAAAAGCCAAGACTTAGTCTTGGCTTTTTAATTTAAATTAATTTCTTGCTGCATTTCTACTGAGAATTCATTTTCGTAATACACTCTTTTACAGTGCGAGCAAGCTATTGTTTTTGTGGTTGCTATCTTGAAAAGTTTAATCCAAAACAGATGAAAATAAGTGCTGCTTTCAGAAAAGTGTAGTGTGCTTCTCTGTTGACAGAAGGTACAAGAACTTGTTTTCAATTCTCTTTGAATTGTTTTTCCTGTTCTTGTTCCAAAAAATAGAATCATGCTTTAGTTTTAAACTCAAAGATAAAAAATAGCATACTATTTATTTTAAAAATAAGAAGAACCTTGCGCAAGTTTCCTAAAAACAATACCGGTAATAGTACGCAAGGTCTTCTCTACAAACAACCAACTAAAGGTTTATAGCAATTCAAAAGAAACCGAAATTTGGTAGTCTCTTTTTGAGAAATCAGCACCATAATAAAGTGACTCAGACATTTTATTTGAACTATTGTCGTGGATATATAATGCTTTACCCACTTTACGATTTATTTTCTTTGCGATAGCCTCTGCCTTTGCTTTAGCATTGTCATACGCTTCTTTTGCATACGTAGCGATCTCATCATCAGTTAAGGTGTACTCAAAGCTAGAATCAGATTGTGACACCCCAAATGCTTTTATAGAAATAAACTTCTCAAGCGTTTCTTTAGAGTTGGTTTCAAACTCAAAGTAAGTTCCTTCCTTTTCAAAGCGTAAGAGCTCATATGCAAACTTGTCTTCTTTCAATGCCTTAAGGTCAATACCGTGCTTTTTTAAAGCAGCGAAGTAGCTTTCTTTTAATTCTGGAAAAGTCATCCCAGGAGCATCGTAATACACGTTGTTTAAGCTAAGAATCATTTTAGCAATAAATGTAGGCTTAATGGTGTATGTTGTTGTTCCGTTAACACTTATACTTGGTGGGGTCGTTTGAGCCATTGCAGTCATAGTGAATAGTAAAATAAAGGTTTGAATAATATATTTTTTCATAGTGCTTTTATTTACAGCAGTTTATGCTGTTGTTAGACAGCGAAAAGAAAAGAGGCAACAATCATCCAAGCACCTACAATAAGGCCTAATACGCCTAATTTTCCTTGTTTCGGAGCAATTTTAGCACGTATTTTATCTGCTTTCTCTTTTGCATTTTCATTTTTAGAAAGGACGTATTTGTTTATCAATCCAAATCCTAACATGAACCCTAGTGCAGCAGAAACTATATTTCCTGCTAAGAAAGTAATCCACCATATTGGCGCTACTGTTAACCATCCAATATTTAATACAGCACTTATTATTCCCCAAATTCCCCAGAAACAGAATACCATTCCGATCCATGCTTGGTAAGGCTCAATTTTTTCTAATAATTCTTTAGCGTTTGGTTTTTTTGATAAGATTAAAGATGGTACTGCGATGATGCTTAATAATACGAGTGTAATTCCCCAGATCATAATGTTTAGTTTTAAAAAGATTAATTATTTATTTGTTATTATTTCTGGTACAAAGTTGCGGCAATTATGAAGGTTTTTTAACCCTATTGATAGCTAAAAAGTAACCCCTGAAAACAGTGATATGTTTGTTATCTTTGTGCTTTAACCAGTGTGTAAAAAGCATTGAAATAAACCCTACTGAAAATTGATATCAAAATCTACCATTGATAAAGTGTATGAAACTGCTCGTTTAGAGGAGGTAATTGGCGACTATGTACAATTAAAAAAATCAGGTTCTAACTTTAAAGGCTTGAGTCCTTTTACAGATGAAAGGTCACCTAGTTTCATGGTAAGTCCTGTAAAACAAATTTGGAAAGATTTTAGTAGTGGTAAAGGGGGTAATGTGGTTGCTTTTTTAATGGAGCATGAACATTTTACATATCCTGAAGCTATTAAGCACTTAGCAAAGAAGTACAATATAGAGATTGAGGAAACAGAGCAGAATGATGAGCAAAAAGAACAAGCCAATGAACGGGAAAGTATGTACTTGGTTTCGGAATATGCTCAAAAATACTTTACAGATATTCTATGGAACACAGAATTAGGTAAGGCAATTGGTCTTTCGTATTTTAAAGAAAGGGGTTTTACAGATGAAACTATAAAAAAATTCGCTTTAGGATATTGCTTGGATAATTGGGATTCTTTTACCAATGCGGCATTGGAGAAAGGTTATCAAGTAAAGTATTTATCGGGTACAGGGCTCACAATTGTAAAGGAAGATGCTGCTAACCCAGCGAATTCTAAGAAGTTTGATCGTTTTAAAGCGCGTGTCATGTTTCCTATTCAGTCTTTGAGCGGCCGTGTGTTAGGTTTTGGGGGACGTATTTTAACGAATGATAAAAAGGCTGCTAAATATTTAAATTCACCCGAGAGCGATATTTACCATAAGAGTAAAGTGTTGTATGGTATTTACCATGCAAAGCAAGCGATAGCGAAAGAAGATAATTGTTATTTGGTAGAAGGGTATACAGATGTAATACAGTTTCATCAACGAGGAATTGAGAATGTAGTGGCCTCTAGTGGGACAGCATTAACTCCAGAGCAAATTCGCTTGATAAATAGGCTGACAAAGAATATTACAGTCTTGTTTGATGGTGATGCGGCAGGATTACGAGCATCCTTACGTGGAATTGATTTAATTCTGGAGCAAGGGATGAATGTAAAAATCTGTTCGTTTCCAGAAGGAGAAGATCCAGATAGCTTTGCTAGAGCTAATACCCTTGAAGAGGTTCTGGAGTACCTGAAGACTAATTCAAAAGATTTTATACAGTTCAAAGCTTCTTTGTTGATAAAAGAAGCAGAGAGTGATCCTGTAAAGAGAGCGGATACTGTTCGTGATATCGTTAATAGTATTTCGAAAATCCCTGATCGCATCCAAAAAGAAATTTACATTCAAGAATGTGCTCAGATCATGAACATATCTGAATCTGTACTTTTTAACACCTTAGCTCAGATTGATAAAAAAGACGTTTCCGATTCCCATAAGAAAGTAAAGGAAGAACAAAAAGCGCAAGTCTTTAATGTTGTAAAGGATGAAGAGGTTGGACAGAAAGTGGATGTGCAATTTGAATTGGAGCGAAAAATTATTGAAATATTATTGCTCTACGGGAATTCTCCTCAAGAGTTTGAAGATCTTATTTTAAAAGAAAATGAAAAAGGAGATTTAGAGCTAGAGCCAGAAAAAATTGAATCAAAAGTCTATGAGAAAATATTTTTAGATCTTCAAGATGATGAAATAGAATTGAGTAATGAAAAGTTTAGAAATATCTATAGCAAGTTAATACAAGAACTTAACGAAAATGATAATTTCAGTATTAATACATTCATTGCTCCCTTAGATCAGGAAATGGTTTCTGAGATATCTTCCATTTTAATGGAGGAAGAAAAATACATGTTGCATGATTGGGCGCGTAAAGAGATTTATCCAAAGAAGAAAGAAGTTTCTATAGCGCAGTTAACCAATGAAACTATTTTAACACTACGTTGCTTTTTAATTAAACGCAGAATTAATGCCTTGCAAAGCGAAACAACGAAATTGGAGAATGATCATAGAGAAATCCTTGAGGAGATTATGAATTACATTCATTTAAATACATTGTTGAATAAGAAGTTAAATAGAGTTTTATCTTAAAAGGTACTTATTTGAAAATAAAAAAGCCTAGCAATGCTAGGCTTTTTTATGATATATAATGTGTTTTTAGAATTAATATAACTCCAAGGCTTTTGCTTGTTGTAATAAATCTACTAAGTTGTCTACATTAAGTTTACGCATTAAACGTGCTTTGTAGGTACTAACTGTTTTTTCGTTTAAGTTTAAGCCAATAGCAACATCTTTGTTACGTTTACCACTAGCTAACATTTTTAAAACTTCAACTTCTCTAGTAGATAGTTTTCTGAAAAATCTTCTTGGCTTTTTTGTGCCTTCGTCAAAAGCAAGTCTCTGTGCAAGTTCATTGGTAATGAACATATCGCCTTTGCTTACTTTTCTTACAGCAGAAATAATATAATCTAAATCAGCAGCTTTGGATAAGTAACCATATGCTCCTGCTCTAATAGTGCTAAGGGCGTAAACGTCTTCAGATTGACCACTATAAATAAGAACTTTTACATCAGGATACTCAGCTTTAATTCTTCTTAAAGTGGCAATACCGTTAATTTCGGGTATGTCCATCTCTAACATGACTACATCTGGGCTTATTCTTTCTAAATTTTCAAACAATTCTGTTGTCGTTGAGACATCTGCAATAACCTCAAAATCCGATGCTGTATCTAATACAAACTTAATTCCCGCTCTTACAACTGGATGGTTATCAGCAATTAATACTTTGATCATGTTCCTTATTTTTTATTGATATTCAACTTATTACACGTAAAAGCCAATAATTTCTGACATGCAATGTAAAGTTTATTTATCTGATTTCTAGTGTAAATTTGATATTTTTTTATGAAACTACCCTATTTTTTCAGGTTTTTTCGTTTTATTCACTTGATTATAAGGTGAGTGGTTATTTTAATGCATTTGGAATCTTACAAACTGGGATGGGGAGCATTTTGTGCTTGTTTGCAGTATTAAATCTCTTATAGATGGTAATAACCTCTTTTTTTCTACCAGTAAAATCATCTACAGTTTTACCTTTTTCTATCATTTCCATAGCCCATTCTAACTCAGGGTATGATGCTCCAATTTGATCTTCGTCCGTACGGTCATCACCCCACAAGCCGTCAGTAGGGGCTGCGTTGATTATTTCTTCGTTTACTCCTAAAGCTCTGGCAATTTCCCAAACTTCTGTTTTTAGCAAATCAGCAATCGGACTCAAATCTACTCCGCCATCTCCGTACTTGGTGTAAAATCCTACACCGAAGTCTTCCACCTTATTTCCAGTGCCTGCAACCAAATATGCTTCTAAGGCCGCAAAATAGTATAAACTGGTCATTCTAAGTCTGGCGCGCGTATTTGCTAAAGACATAAACCGCTCTTCTTCATTTTCAACAGTTGGCATCGCGGCAACTAAACTATCAAATACAGGAGTAAGGTTTATTTCTTTTCTATGTACAGTATTAAAATTCTCTTGTAACCATGATATATGACGTGATGCTCTTCCTACTTGATTTTCAGCTTGGTGAATAGGCATTTCTAAACAAAGTAAGTCTAGCCCTGTTTTTGCACATAAGGTAGATGTTATAGCGGAGTCTATTCCGCCAGATATTCCTATGACAAATCCTTTCATATTAGCCTTTGTTGCATAATCTTTTAACCAATCTACGATGTGACTTATTACTTTTTCCGTTTGCATTGCGCTATTTTTTTAAGTTGAAAACAATTAACTTTGCTTCGTAAAAATAAAACCTAAGTACTAATAAATAAAACTTAATAGAAATTACTTTATATGAAGAAGTTAATTTTTGCTCTTTTAATAGTTATATCATTCTTTTTTTACAATTGTGAGGAAGAAGATAAGGTAGCTCAAGAGATTGATAAAATATCGGTGGATGTTCAAGTAGATCGTTTTGATCAGGAGTTTGCGAAAACAACAGTAGAAAACCTGGGGGCAACCAAAGCTAAATATCCTTATTTATTTCCGCAGCAATATGCAGATAGTGTTTGGATGTTAAAATTGCAGGATACGATTCAAATAGAATTAAATACAGAAGTAGAAAAAGTATTTCCAAACTTTGATACGGAAACAGAAGAGTTAACACGCTTTTTTCAACATGTAAAGTATTATTTTCCAAAGTTTCCAATTCCAAGAGTGGTTACCTTAACTTCAGATGTTAGTTATGGTAGTAGGGTTATTTTAGCAGATACGCTGTTGTTAATTGGGTTGGATAACTATTTAGGCAAGGAACATAAATTTTATAAAGGCTTTCAGAATTATATTTCAAACGGACTAGATAAGCAATATATTATCAGTGATGTAGCTTCAGAGTTTAGTGCCACAGTAATGCCGCGTCAGATAGGAAGAACTTTTTTAGATCAATTGGTGTATTACGGTAAAGAATTGTACTTAAAAGATAAGTTATTGCCTTTTAAGTCAGAAGCGCAACGTATTGGGTATTCTCAAGAGCAATTAGAATGGGCAGAAGCTAATGAAGAGCAAATTTGGCGTTATTTTGTGGAGCGAGAACTCCTGTATAGTACGGAAAAACAATTGCAACCAAGATTTATAGAACCGGCTCCATTTTCAAAATTTCAATTAGAGTTAGATAATGAATCACCTGGTCGTATAGGACAGTATATGGGGTGGCAAATAGTGCGTGCGTTCATGGCAAATAATGATATAACCTTACAGCAATTACTAACCATACCTACAGAAGAAATTTTTAATAAATCAAATTACAAACCTAGAAAATAATGGCAGAATTACATACATCAGAAATAACTTTACGCGTAGGTTTAGATGAAAACAGGGTGCCTGAAACGCTTAATTGGTCTGCTCAAGATGGCGGTATTGAAAATGAAGAAGTAAAGGCAATGTTATTATCTGTTTGGGATAGTAAAAATCAAGAGTCGCTTAAAATAGATTTATGGACAAAAGATATGCCTGTAGATGAAATGAAAACATTTTTTCATCAAACCTTAGTTTCTTTGTCTGATACTTTTATGAAAGCTACTCAGGATGAGAAAATGACGGCAACCATGAAAGATTTTTGCGACTATTTTGCAGAAAAATTAGAGCTTAAAAAATAAGATCATTTAAATAGTTCAATAGTATAGTTTAATAATTCCTGGCCACCGGCATCTCCGTGACCAGGAATTATTAGTTTTAAATCAGGATACTTTTGTTTCATCTTCGGTATCGTGTTACTCCATTCTTTAAGATTAATATCACCATGATTCCTTTTGGTGTCATTCAAGTTTTTTAGCGTACAGCTACCAAAAAAAGCATTGCTTCACTAGGTAAGTAATTTTTTATAATCATTGTTTTCAATATAAGTAATGTATTGAAGGTGTTTTTCGGTAGTTGTATTATTTTTAACGTTTCAGAGCTGTAAGCAATAATTTATTTTTGAGACTTAAGTACAGTAATAAAGATTGTGAAAATAATATATAGTCTAGTTTTTTCATAATGAAATGTATTGTTGGGCTACAGATAAATGTTGTTGAAGTATGGAAAAGGTAAGTGTAGAAAAGTTGATTTTTGTTTATAATGCAAATTCAGGAACACACAATGCGGTATTAGATACAGCGCACAAAATTTTTAGTCCAAGTACCTATGAATGTAGCTTGTGTGATATCACCTTTGGTATTTTTACAGAAAACAAGGTTTGGAGAAAATTTAGAGCACAATCAACTACGCCAATGGAGTTTCTTCACAGAGATGAGTTTTTGAAGATGTACAGTTCTAAATTTGGCAAAAAATATACATTTCCAATTGTTCTTGCAGAGACCGATGAGGATTTTGAAGTGGTTGTGACCACTGAGAAAATGAATTCACTGAAAAACGTTGAAAGTTTAATGAGTGAAGTTTTGGCTACTTTAAATTAAGGGTGATTAGATGAAATCTGCCCAGTTGTCTTTTTTGAAATTTTCATTCATAAGATCTATATAATCAAGAACTTCATCCTGTCCAATATTTTTTGAAGCAGAAGTAATAAAGTAATTTGGCGCCTCTACCCACATGCTTTCTAGTAAATGGTCAATATAGGTTTGAACGTTTTTCTGAATTACGTTTGGTTTCAATTTATCCGCCTTTGTGAAAACAATGGAAAACGGAATCTGGTTTTCACCCATCCATTCTAAAAATTCTAGATCTACTTTTTGTGGTTCATGGCGAATGTCTACGAGCACAAAAGCAGAAACTAATTGCTTGCGTTCTCTAAAATAATCAGTAATATATCTCTGGAATGTTTTTTTATCTCTTTTGGATACTCTTGCATACCCATACCCAGGCAAATCTACCAGGTACCAACTATCATTGATTTTAAAATGATTGATTAGCTGTGTTTTTCCAGGCCTACCTGATGTTTTTGCTAAGCTCTTTTTGTCGGTTAGCATGTTTATTAATGAAGATTTTCCTACGTTAGACCTTCCTATAAAAGCATATTCAGGAATAGCTTCTTTAGGACAGTTGGTCACATTGGAATTGCTCATTACAAACTCGGCAGACTTTACTTTCATGGAGTATTTTTTTTCTCTTAGAATTTTCGGGCTTTTAGCCAAGCTTCTAATAGGGTATTAAATTCATCAGGGTGTTCCATCATTGCTGCATGGCCACACTTGTCAATCCAGAATAAATCTGAATCAGGTAATAATTTATGAAAATCAACAGCTACATCAGGAGGTGTAACATTGTCATTTCTACCCCAAATAATACACGTAGGTGTTGTCATTTTAGGTAAATCTTTTGCCATATTGTGGCGTATTGCACTTTTTGCAATAGCCAAGGTTTTTACAAGCTTTATTCGGTCATTAACAGTCGCAAAAACTTCATCGACAATTTCTGGCGTAGCAACCGCAGGATCATAAAAAACATCTTGGGCTTTTTTCTTTATAAATTCATAATCACCTCTTCTTGGGTAGCCATCTCCCATTGCACTTTCATACAATCCAGAGCTTCCTGTTATGATTAAGGCTTTTACGTTTTTTGGGTATAATTTTGTGTGTAATAAACCAATATGCCCACCCAAAGAATTTCCTAAAAGAATAACATCTTTTAGTCCTTTGTGTTTTATAAACTCATCAACAAATTTAGCGAAACTTTTAACTGTAGTTTTTAAAAGGGGTTTCTCGTATATCGGTAATTCTGGCACTAAAATTTTGTATCCTTTATCTGGGAAATAATTCAGAACTCCCTCAAAATTACTTAAACCACCCATTAACCCATGTAAAACGATTATTGGAGTGCCTTCGCCTACTTCAATATACTTGTATTTGCCTTCCGTGATTAACTCTTCTTCCATTAATGTAGGTTGTATTCTGTAATGGCAAATATAGACATTTCCTAATAATACATCTATACTTGTTTTAATGTCATTTAACAATCCAATTTTATGCCTTGAATTATTGTTTTCTGAAAATTAAATGTCGGTTTTTGAGTCTTTTTCAGAAGTTATTAGACCTCTAATATATTAGAATTTATTAACAATGTGGTAAATAGTGGTAAATAGTGGTAATAAAATCAATATATTTGAGTTATAATTTGAAACAAGGACAATAAAGTGATCAATTTCATTGGAACATATGATTGTAAAGCGGACGCTAAAGGTAGGGTAATGCTGCCTGTTGCGCTTAAAAACCAGATGTCTCCGGTGTTAACAGATGGTTTTGTAATCAAGCGTTCTGTCTTTCAGCCTTGTCTAGAATTGTATCCAATGAAAGAGTGGAATCTTTTAATGGAGAAAATGAATAAAAAAAATCGCTTCATCAAAAAGAACAATGATTTTATACGTCGTTTTTCTGCGGGTGTTAAAGTGGTAGAGATTGATGCGACGGGAAGATTATTAATTCCTAAGAACTTAATTGATGTTGCAAATATAGCAAAAGAGGTAGTGTTAAGTTCAGCTATAAATATTATTGAAATTTGGGATAAAGACAGCTACGAAAAAGTGTTGGAGGATACCACTCTTGACTTTGCGGAGTTGGCAGAAGAAGTAATGGGAGGAGACGAAGATGAATTATCATAATCCAGTTTTATTAAAGGAGTCTATTGATGGGCTAAATATTAAAAGTGACGGCATTTACGTGGATGTTACTTTTGGTGGTGGAGGTCACTCAAAAGAAATTTTGAGCCGTTTGGGTGAGAAAGGAAAGTTGTATGCTTTTGATCAAGATGAAGATGCGCTTAAGAATGCTATTGATGATGAACGGTTTGTGTTAATTCATGAAAATTTCAGATTCATTGGACAGTTTTTGAAGTTTTACGGTGTGAAAAAAGTAGACGGAATCTTAGGCGATTTCGGAGTGTCATCGCACCAATTTGATGTTGCAGAACGTGGGTTTTCTACTCGTTTTGATGCTGATCTGGATATGCGAATGAGTAAGCGAAATGCAGTTTCTGCTTTTGAGGTGGTAAACAACTATACGTATGATGATCTGCGTAGAGTCTTATTTCAATATGGTGATTTAAGAAATGCAAATGCCATAGCAACTGCAATTGTTGCAAACAGAGAAGAAGCGCCAATAAAGACTACAGATCAGTTAAAATCTGGATTAAAGCAGTTTTTGCCAGCACGTGTTGAGCATAAAATATTGGCTCAAATTTATCAAGCGATTCGTATCGAGGTGAATCAGGAGATTGAGGTAATTAAAGAGTTTTTGTTGCAAGTACCAGATTTGTTGAACGAAGAAGGTAGGTTGAGTGTTATTAGCTATCATTCTTTGGAAGATAGATTGGTAAAGAACTTTTTTAGATCTGGAAAATTTGAAGGGGAGCCGGATAAGGATTTTTATGGAAACATGAATCTACCACTTAAAAAAATAGGGGGATTAACAGTTCCTTCAAAAAAAGAGGTTGCTAGCAATAATAGAGCGCGTAGTGCAAAATTAAGAATAGCGGCAAAAGCAAAAGCAAAAAAATAGTCATGAGAAAGGGCTTGTTAGATATCTTAAAAGGAAAGTTTTTAGTGAGTGGGGACGCTCCTAAAAATTGGATTTTTATCATTTTCACTTCTTTTTTAGCAGCAGTGATGATTGCTAGTTCTCATGGTGCGGATAGTAAGGTGCATCAAATAGCAGCTTTGAATGAAGAGGTAAAAGAATTGCGAAGTGAGTTTATTGATGGGCAAACAGATGTTCAGAAATTAAAGCTTGAATCGGAAATATTAAAAACAGTGCGTGAAGATGGGTTGTATCCTTCGGAAACGCCACCATATAAAATAAGAGTTAAATCGGCTGAATAATGGCGGTTACAGATAAAAAAATATTAACAAGACTATATGTAGTAGCGGTATTTCTGCTGCTATTCGCTGTTGCAGTGGTTGTAAAGCTTTTTAGTATTCAGTTGGTAGATGGGGATAAGTACCGTCAATTGGCTGAAGATCGTACGGAAAGGGTTTTTACGATTACTCCTAACCGTGGAAATTTATATTCTGCAGACGGTAGTTTATTAGCGACCTCTGTTTCTCGTTTTAATATTCGTTTTGATGCGGTAACCGTAAAGGATAAGGATTTTAAAGAAAATATTAAACCCTTATGCCAGTCCTTATCAAAATTATTAGGTAAGCCTGCAGCACATTACGAGCAGATTTTTCGCAAAGCAAAAGCAAATAAAAATAGGTACGCATTAGTGGTTAGGAACCTAGATTATTCAGATTATATACAGGTTAAGAAATTTCCGTTATTTGAAAAAGGACCTAACCGTGGTGGTATTGTTGTAGAACAAAATACGGTTCGCGAGCATCCTTTAGGTAAGATAGCGGAGCGGAGCGTAGGGTATGAAAGATTTGATAAAAATGGCTATGCGACTCGTGTTGGTTTAGAAGGCGCTTTTACAGAATATTTAAGTGGAATCAAAGGAAGTCGTCTTAAGCAGAAAATAGCAAAAAACCAATGGAAACCTATTGGGATGGATAACATTGTAGAACCAAAAGATGGGTATGATGTATATTCTACTATAGATGTAAATATACAAGATATTGCCCACCATGCTTTATTGGCGCAATTAGAAAAGTATAAGGCAGATCATGGTTGTGTGATTGTTATGGAAACCAAGACAGGTGAGATAAAAGCAATTTCAAACCTAGGGAAAACAGAGGGTGATAAATATTACGAACGTTTAAATTATGCTATAGGAGAGTCACATGAACCTGGGTCTACATTTAAATTAATGTCCATGGTAGTGGCGCTTGAGGATAATGTTATAGATACCAGTACAGTTATTGATACGGAAAAAGGCTTATTTAAAGTGTACAATAAAACAGTAAGAGATTCTAAATGGGGTGGTTATGGGAAAATTTCTGCAGCTAAAGCTTTTGAGGTTTCTTCAAATACCGCTTTCGCTAAGATCATTTATAATAACTATAAGGATAACCCAGAAAAATATGTCAATCGCTTAATGAATATGGGGCTGAATAGAAAGCTTGATCTTCCTATTAAAGGAGAAGGGGCTCCTGTAATTCGCTATCCAGGTGATAAAGGTTGGTCTGGTATTTCTTTGGCATGGATGTCTCATGGGTATGAAGTTTCGCTGACGCCTTTGCAAACGCTTACATTTTATAATGCGATTGCAAATGATGGGGAAATGGTTAAACCGCGACTTTTAAAAGAGGTAAAAGAGTGGGATAAAAGTATTTTTAAGTTTGATAAAGAAGTAATAAATCCATCTATCTGTTCGCAAGAAACGATAGGAAAGGTAAAAGAAATGTTGAAGAATGTGGTAGAGAAAAAGTATGGTACAGGCCACAGCTTGTATTCGCCAAACTTTTCTATGGCCGGTAAGACAGGAACAGCACAGAAGAATTATGTAGCTAAAGATCCTGATAAATTACAATATATCTCTTCTTTTGCAGGCTATTTTCCTGCGGACAACCCTAAGTATTCTTGTATCGTAGTGATTCATGAGCCAGATAGAAAAGTAGGTATTTACGGGGCAGATGTTGCCGGTCCAGTATTTAAATCTGTCGCTCAAAAAATATATACCACTTCTCCTTTAGTAGATGAGGTAGATGGTTTAGAAATTAGTGATCCTGGTTTGGAGAAAAAGTACGAGCAGTATTATGCTGAAGCGTCAAAAAAATATAGCAAAGTGCCAAATGTAGAAGGTATGAGTGGCATGGATGCTATTGCAATTTTAGAAAATTTAGGATTAAAAGTTAGAGTTACCGGATACGGTAAAGTAAAAAAACAGTCTGCAAAAGGCGTAAATATTAGCGCAGCAGGAGTAATTGTATTGGAATTATCATGAGAGCACTTAAAGACATATTGTTTGGGGTAAGTATTACTGCGGTTAGCGGTTCTACTTCTGTTGTGGTAAATTCTATTTGCTTCGATTCGCGTATCGTAACTGTAGATGATGTTTTTATTGCAATAAAAGGAACTATTACTGATGGACACGAGTATATAGCTAAGGCTATTTCGCTTGGCGCAAAGACAATTATCTGTGAGGAAATGCCAGTAACTATTGTCGATGGTGTTACGTATGTCGCCGTAGATAATGGAAATAAAGCCTTGGCAATTATGGCGTCTAATTTTTATGACAATCCGTCTAAAAATTTAAGACTAGTTGGTGTTACAGGAACAAACGGGAAAACAACGGTAAGTAGCTTGTTGTATCAACTATTTAAGAAAGCAGGTTTTAAGGTGGGACTTATTTCTACCATAAAAATCATGGTAGACGATACTGAATATAAAACGAGCCATACGACGCCAGATGCTATGACAATAAATCATCATTTAAAATTGATGAATGATGTGGGGGTTGAATTCTGTTTTATGGAGGTGAGTTCTCATGGGATACACCAAAAACGTACAGAAGGTTTAGCTTTTGAAGGAGCTATTTTTACAAATCTATCTCATGATCATTTAGATTATCATAAAACCTTTGCGGAGTATAGGGATACTAAAAAATTACTTTTTGATAATCTTCCTAAAAAAGCTTTTGCCCTTACCAATATTGATGATAAGAATGGGCTAGTGATATTGCAGAATACAAAGGCAAGAAAGTATACCTATGCGCTAAAAACGTATGCCGATTATAAAGCTCAAATATTAGAGAATCAATTTAATGGACAGCTTTTAAAAATTGATGGTCATGAAGTATGGTCAAAATTAATAGGAGATTTTAATGCCTATAACATGTTGGCAATTTATGGTACGGCACACCTTTTAGGTTTGGAGCAACTTGAAATATTACGGCTTTTGAGTGAATTAGAGAATGTTGATGGTAGATTTCAATACTTTATTTCTAAAGAAAGAATTACGGCAATTGTAGATTATGCGCATACGCCAGACGCACTTAAAAATGTGCTTGATACTATTAATAAATTGAGAACAGGAAATGAAAACGTAATCACTGTTGTAGGGTGTGGTGGCGATAGGGATAGGTCTAAGCGTCCGGTTATGGGGCGTATTGCTTCAGAAATGAGTACTACAGTGGTTTTTACTTCTGATAATCCAAGAACAGAAAAGCCAGAAGATATACTAAAAGAGATAGAGGCAGGGGTAGAAGCTCAAAATGTTAGAAAAACATTGACTATTGAAAATAGAGAGCAAGCAATAAAAACCGCTTGTCAATTGGCTAATTCCAATGATATTATTTTAATCGCAGGAAAAGGTCATGAAACCTATCAAGAGATTAACGGTGTGAGAGCTCATTTTGATGATTACGAAATGGTTCAAAGTTTATTGAAGAACTTAAATAAATAAAACAACTAGAATTACTAGTATAGTAATTGTAAACCAAAAAGACACAAATTAGAGTATGTTATACTATTTGTTTGAATTTTTAGAAAAAAATTACCAAATACCAGGTGCTGGACTGTTTCAGTTTATCACTTTTAGGGCAGCATTAGCGGTATTAACTTCGCTTTTGATTGCAACGGTGTATGGTAAAAAAATAATTCTTTTTCTTCAAAAAAAGCAAATAGGAGAGACTGTTCGTGATTTAGGTTTAGATGGGCAAAAGCAAAAAGCAGGTACGCCTACAATGGGTGGCTTAATTATCATTTTAGCTACTTTAATTCCGGTACTATTATTTGCTAAGCTTGATAATATTTATGTCATTCTTTTGATAGTTACTACTATTTGGATGGGAATCATAGGTTTTATAGATGATTATATTAAAATATTTAAAAAAGATAAGGAGGGCTTACAAGGAAAATTCAAAATTTTAGGGCAAGTTGTTTTGGGGCTAATTGTAGGGACTACACTGTACTTCCATCCAGAAGTGACTATGAAAGAACGTAGTCAGAGTGTGATTACAACAGCATACACATTAGAAAAAGTGGCAGGTGCAGAAGTCAAATCCGTAAGAACTACCGTTCCTTTCTTTAAGAATAACGAGTTAGATTATACGTCGTTCATTGGTTGGATGGGTGATGGTGCTAAAGAATATGCTTGGTTAATATTTATTCCTGTAGTCATTATTATTGTAACGGCAGTATCAAACGGAGCCAATCTAACAGATGGTATTGATGGTTTAGCCGCAGGTTCATCGGCTATTATTGTCCTCACCTTAGGGATTTTTACGTGGATTTCAGGGAATATTATATTCTCCAATTATCTCGACATTATGTTTATTCCTAGAGCAGGTGAACTCGTGGTATTTGTTGCTGCATTTGTGGGTGCTTTGGTTGGGTTTTTATGGTACAATGCATTCCCTGCTCAAGTATTTATGGGAGATACAGGCAGTTTAACGATTGGAGGAGTAATTGCCGTAATTGCAATTATCATCCGTAAAGAATTATTGATTCCTGTTTTATGTGGAATCTTCTTCGCAGAATCTATCTCTGTGATGTTACAGGTGGGGTATTTTAAATACACTAAAAAGAAATTTGGAGAAGGAAAGCGTGTTTTTCTCATGGCTCCATTGCACCACCATTATCAAAAGAAAGGGTATCACGAGAGTAAAATTGTGACGCGCTTCTGGATTGTTGGAATTTTACTTGCGGTAATCACTGTGGTAACCTTAAAAGTGCGATAAGATGCAGCGACTGGTAATTCTTGGTGGAGGAGAAAGTGGCGTAGGAACCGCCATTTTGGGGAAGAAAAAAGGATATGAAGTTTTTGTTTCTGATAAAGGGACAATTAAAGATAACTATAGAAAAGTTCTTGAGCATTTTGAAATTGAATGGGAAGACCAGCAGCATACAGAAGAAAAAATTCTGAATGCAGATGTGGTTATGAAAAGTCCAGGTATTCCTGATAAGATTGCGTTGATTCAGAAATTAAAAGAGAAAGGCGTTCCTGTGATATCGGAAATAGAATTTGCATATAAATATACGGATGCAAAAATTATTGGAATTACAGGTAGCAACGGGAAAACTACCACGACAATGTTAGTTAATCATCTTTTAAAAAGTGAAGGCTTGCATGTGGGAATGGCAGGTAATATTGGCGATAGCTATGCGAAAATGGTGGCGGAAAATGATTTTGAATATTACGTATTGGAAATCAGTAGCTTTCAATTAGATGGTATTGTAGATTTCAAGCCGCATATAGCAATTCTTACCAATATATCGCCAGATCATTTAGATCGGTATGAGTATAAGTATGAAAACTATATCGCATCAAAATTTAGAATTGCAGAAAACCAGACAGAAGATGATTATTTCATTTATGATGCGGATGATAAAGACTTAACGGATTGGTTAGAAAAACACCCTGTTAAAGCAAAATTAATGCCCTATTCCATTGAGAGAACGATAGAAGAAGGCGCATTTAGTACAAACGAAGACATAACGATTACAACTAACAACGACACACTGAAAATGAAAACAGATTCTTTATCCTTAGAAGGAAAACACAATCTTAAAAACACAATGGCAGCTTCTACAGCGTCAAAACTTATTGGTATTAGAAAAGAAACTATTCGTAACAGTGTAGCCAATTTTCAAGGTGCTGAACACCGTTTAGAAAAGGTATTAAAGATTCATCATGTAGAATACATTAATGATTCTAAAGCTACGAATGTAAATGCAACCTATTATGCTTTAGATAGTGTGAGAACTCCAACAGTTTGGATCGTTGGTGGTGTAGATAAGGGTAATGATTACAAATCATTGATGCCTTTAGTTCGTGAAAAGGTAAAAGCAATTATCTGTCTTGGAAAAGACAATACAAAAATAATTGAAGCTTTTGGTAATGTGGTAGACCTTATTGTAGAAGCCTATGATATGTCGGAAACCGTAAAAATTGCCTATAAAATGGCGGAAAGAGGTGACACTGTTTTGTTGTCGCCAGCATGTGCAAGTTTTGATCTTTTTGATAATTATGAAGATCGTGGAAATCAATTTAAAGCAGCAGTAAAAAACTTATAATAACAGATGGAATTTTTCAACAAAATAAGCGGAGATAAAGCAATTTGGGCTATAGTAGCCTTACTTGCCTTGTTTTCTTTTTTACCAGTTTACAGCGCAAGCAGTAATCTGGTATACGTTGTTGGGAATGGTACAGGTACTACGTTAAGCTTTTTATTTAAACATGGTCTTTTATTGGCATTAGGTTTCGGAATTATTTATGGTGTACATAAAATTCCGACGCACTTCTTTAAAGGACTTTCGTTAATTGCAATGCCTATCGTTTTATTGCTATTGGTATATACCTTGGCGCAGGGAACAACTATAGGAGGAGCAAATGCAAGTAGATGGATTCGTTTGCCGCTAGTAGGTTTTACGTTTCAAACATCAAATTTAGCCGCTGTGGTCTTGATGGCTTATGTAGCGCGTTATTTGACGAAAATAAAAGATAAGACAATTGGCTTTAAGGAAAGTATTTTGCCTTTATGGTTGCCGGTTTTTTTGGTGTTAATATTAATATTGCCGGCCAACTTTTCAACCGCGGCAATTATCTTTTTTATGGTAATGGTCCTGTGTTTTTTAGGAGGATATCCTATTAAGTACTTATTAGGGATTATAGGGAGTGGTATTTTAACATTAACCCTTTTTATCTTAGTCGCTAAAGCGGCTCCAGATTTATTTCCTAACCGTGTAAACACATGGCAAAATAGAATAGAAAATTTTGCAAATGACGAAGATAGTGATGCTGATTATCAAATTGAAAAAGCAAAGATTGCTATTGCTACTGGAGGAATAATAGGTAAAGGTGCTGGTAAGAGTATTCAAAAGAATTTTTTACCACAAAGTTCTTCCGATTTTATTTTTGCCATTATTGTGGAAGAATATGGGCTTGTAGGAGGAATGGTTTTGGTTTTTTTCTACCTGTTATTGCTTTTTAGAATTGTGGTAGTTGCTAATGGAAATACAACAATTTTCGGAAAGTTATTAGTCGTTGGTGTAGGATTGCCTATCGTTTTTCAGGCATTTATAAATATGGCTGTGGCTGTAGAATTGTTTCCTGTAACAGGGCAAACATTACCGCTTATTAGTAGTGGAGGAACCTCTACTTGGATGACGTGTTTGGCTATAGGTATTATATTAAGTGCGAGTAATAAGGAAACGATTGAAGAATCAAGTAGTGCAGAAATAGATGATACGAACCCTTTAGAAGTATTGAGTGGGCAATTATAAATTTATACTATCTGGAGGTGGCACAGGCGGACATATATATCCGGCAGTGGCAATCGCGAATGAATTAAAGCGCAGGCACCCTAGTGCTGAGTTTTTATTTGTGGGTGCAAAAGATAGAATGGAAATGGAAAAAGTGCCTAATGCGGGGTACAAAATAGAAGGTCTATGGATTTCTGGGTTACAACGCAAATTGACTTTTAGGAATTTAATGTTTCCTTTTAAGTTAATTAGTAGTCTGGTAAAAGCTGGTGGCATAGTTGAAAAATTTAAGCCAGATGTTGTCATTGGAACAGGTGGCTTTGCAAGTGGACCGCTTTTAAAAAGAGCCTCAGGAAAAGGAGTGCCTTGTGTATTGCAAGAACAGAATTCTTTTGCAGGAATTACCAATAAACTATTGGCAGAGAAGTCTAGGAAAATATGTGTAGCCTATGATGGCATGGAAAAATTTTTTCCAGCAGATAAAATTGTAAAAACAGGAAACCCTGTTCGAGAAGATTTGGTAACTATGGCAGCAACGCAGAAAGAAGCATTGGCTTTCTTTGGATTAGAGGAGTCTAAACCAACCTTAGTCGTCCTAGGAGGGAGCTTGGGAGCAAGAAGAATAAATCAGCTTATTGAAAAGGAATTAAGATTCTTTGAAGAATTAGGAATACAATTGGTATGGCAATGTGGTAAGTTGTATTATGAAGAGTATAAAAAATATCAATCAGATAGCGTAAAAGTATTTGATTTTTTAAATAGAATGGATTTTGCATATGCGGCAGCTAATTTTGTGATTAGTAGAGCAGGAGCAGGTTCGGTGTCTGAATTGTGTATTGTTGGGAAACCAGTCATCTATATTCCTTCGCCGAATGTAGCAGAAGATCATCAAACTAAAAATGCCATGGCTTTAGTAGAGAAAGATGCTGCTTTGATGGTTAGAGAAAGTGATTTGGCTTCACAATTTGAAAGTATTTTTTCCGTCCTTTTCAAAGACGAAGAAAAACAAAAGGAGTTGAGTGTAAATAGTAAAAAGATGGCGATGCCAAATGCTACAAGTGATATTGTAGATGAAATTGAAAAATTATTAAAAAAATAAAATAGGCCTTAAGGTAACTTGGGTAATAATTATGAACATGAATCAGATACATAGCGTATATTTTTTAGGGATAGGCGGCATAGGAATGTCGGCCTTAGCTAGGTATTTTGTGTATTTAGGTAAGATTGTGGGTGGTTATGATAAAACGGCTTCACCGCTTACCTTAGAATTGGAAGCGGCAGGTATGGCTGTTCATTATGAAGATGATGTGACCTTAATAGCGCCTAATTTTTTAGATAAGGAGACTTGTTTAATTGTGTATACGCCTGCGGTTCCTCAAGATCATTCAGAATTAAATTATTTTATTGATCATAAATTTGAAATAAAGAAACGTTCAGAAGTTTTGGGTCTAGTAACCAATGAGACTTTTTGTTTGGCAGTAGCGGGTACACATGGTAAGACAACAACCTCTAGTATTTTAGCGCATATTTTAAAAGAAGCGCAATTGCCAATGACCGCTTTTTTAGGAGGGATCTCTGAAGATTTTGGGAGTAATTTTTATTTTCAAGGAGCTGAATTTTCGGTGGTAGAGGCAGATGAATTTGATCGTTCATTTTTACGATTATCGCCAGATATAGCTTGTATTACGTCTATGGATGCAGATCATTTAGATATATACGGCACAGGAGAAGAATTAGAGAAGTCTTTTAGAGAATTTGCTGCTCGATTAAAAGTAGGTGGTAAATTATTTATTAGAAAAGGATTGCCTATTGAGGGTATTACGTATGGTATTGAAGATGATGCTGATTATTGTGCGAAAAATGTAGCTATAGTTAATGGTGTTTATGTTTTTGATCTTCAAACGCCTACAGTTTTATACAAAGGGATACGTTTTAAGAAACCAGGGAGACACAATTTGTTAAACGCTATTGTAGCTTTAGGGATGGCCTTAGAGGCAAATGCAAAGCCAGAAAAATTATTTCCAGCCTTAGAAAGTTTTAAAGGGGTTAAGCGTCGTTTTTCCTATAGAATAAAGAATGGTAATTTTGTGTTTATTGATGATTATGCGCATCATCCGACCGAGATAAATGCTGTATTTGAGGCGGTTACAGAAATGCATCCGAATAAAAAAGTATTGGCGGTTTTTCAACCACATTTATTTTCAAGAACGAGGGATTTTGCTGATGATTTTGCTAAAAGTTTGTCGAAATTTGCAAATGTTTTGTTGTTGGATATTTATCCGGCGAGAGAAAAGCCAATAACGGGTATTACATCGGAATGGTTGTTGCAAAAGATAACGTGTCAGAATAAAAAAGTAATAAAGAAAACAGAATTAATTACAGAGATACAGAAACAAGCTCCGGAAGTATTAATAGTTATGGGTGCTGGTGATATAGGTTTAGAAGTTGTGAAAATTCAAAAAGCTATAGCAAATGAAAATTAATTGGAACATTGTAAAGGCAATAATCTTATTGCTCACGGTAACAGGGCTTTTTGCATTTTCTAATAATAGACATAGCAAAAAACCAATTTCAGAACTGGATGTAATGTTCACAGATGAGAATAATTTATACGTGACTACGGGCATGGTTAATAAATTGTTAATACAAAGTTTCCAAGGGTTTGATATGGTACCTAAAGAAAATTTAGTTTTGAATAACATGGAAAAGGCCATTGAGGCCAATGAAATGGTTAAAAAGGCACAAGTATACCTCACGGTAAATGGAAAATTGACGACAAAAATCGCTCAACGTAACCCCATTGGTCGTGTGGAAAGTGGTACAATATATTATCTGGATGATGAAGGAAAGCGTATGCCGCTATCTAGAAATCATTCCGCGAGGGTACCTGTTATTACAGGAAACATTACCGACGATAGTTTAAAAGAAGTACATTTTATATTAGACTATATCAATGGAGATGATTTTTTGCATAAAAATGTAATAGGTATTCAGGTATTAAATAACCGAAAATATCAGTTAAAATTTAGAACAGAAAGTTTTGTAGTAAACCTTGGAAAAGCAGAGGAGTTAAGTCAGAAGTTTAACAAATTTAGAGCTTTTTATAAAAAAGGGAAAAAAGATAATTCGCTTGCGCAATATAGTTTAGTGAGCTTAGAGTATAATAATCAAGTAGTGTGCACCAAAATTTAAGATATGGAACAAGGTAAATATTCAGTTGGTTTAGATATTGGAACTACTAAAATAGTTGCCATTATTGGTAAGGAGAATGAATATGGGAAGATTGAGATTTTAGGGATTGGAAAATCTAAAAGTCTTGGTGTGCATAGAGGTGTTGTTAATAATATTACGCAAACGATACAATCTATTCAGCAGGCTGTAGAGCAAGCAGAATCTAATTCAGGATTAAAAATTGGTTCTGTAGTTGTAGGTATCGCAGGTCAGCATATCCGTAGCTTACAGCATAGCGATTATATAACCAGGGATGATTCTGAACAGGTTATCAATGAGGATGATGTAGATAAGTTATGTAATCAAGTATATAAACTGATCATGCTTCCTGGTGAAGAAATTATCCATGTGTTACCACAAGAATATAAAATTGATGGTCAGGCAGAGATAAAAGAACCAATGGGAATGTATGGCGCTCGTTTAGAAGCTAATTTTCATGTAGTTGTAGGTCAAGTGTCCTCAATAAAAAATGTAGGACGCTGTATTAAGAGTGCAGGCTTAGATTTAGGGAGCATTACATTGGAGCCATTGGCATCAGCTAATGCGGTATTGAGTCAAGAAGAAAAAGAAGCAGGTGTAGCTTTAATTGATATAGGAGGAGGTACAACAGATTTGGCTATTTTCAAAGATGGTATTATTCGCCATACGGCAGTAATCCCATTTGGGGGAAATGTTATTACGGAAGATATCAAAGAAGGCTGCTCTATTATCGAAAAGCAAGCAGAATTATTGAAAATAAAATTTGGTTCTGCATGGCCTGGCGAGAATAAAGAAAATGAGATTGTTTCGATACCAGGATTACGTGGGAGAGAACCAAAGGAAATAACGCTTAAAAACTTATCTAAGATTATTCATGCAAGAGTTGTGGAAATTGTAGAACAAGTATATGTTGAGATTAAGAATTATGGTCATGACGAGCAGAAGAAAAAATTAATTGCAGGGATTGTATTAACGGGTGGTGGAAGCCAGTTAAAACATTTAAAGCAATTGGTAGAATATATTACAGGTATGGATACCAGAATTGGGTATCCAAACGAACACTTAGCTGGTGATTCTGATGAGGAAATTGCGAGTCCATTATATGCAACAGCAGTTGGGCTTTTAATGAATGCATTGAAAACAAAAGCTAAGAGTGAGGCAATTGAGGCTGAGGAGGAAGAACTGCAAAGTCAATTGCCAGAAAATGAAATGAATGATGATACTACTGATGGAGAAACTACAGTAGTACAACCGGAAATCCATAGAGAACGTAAATCTATATTTGACAAATGGTCAGATAAGTTAAAAGACTTTTTGGATAACGCGGAATAAAAAAGCACGAAGAACACAGTATAACCAGTAATACAGAACGTATGAGTAACAGTAACGAATTTGGAAGTATTTCCTTTGATTTGCCCAAAAATCAAAGTAATGTAATAAAAGTCATCGGGGTAGGTGGTGGCGGAAGTAACGCAATTAACCACATGTATTTGGCGGGAATAAATGGCGTTGATTTTATTATCTGTAATACAGATTCCCAAGCGCTTGATAATAGTACAGTACCCAACAAAATTCAATTAGGGGTTTCCTTAACTGAAGGTCTTGGTGCTGGTGCAAACCCAGAAGTTGGGGAGCAGTCTGCTATTGAGAGCATGGAAGAAATAAAAAATATGTTGGGTACCAACACTAAAATGGTTTTCATTACTGCAGGAATGGGCGGTGGTACTGGAACAGGTGCGGCACCAATGATAGCAAAGCAAGCTAAGGAACTGGATATCCTTACGGTTGGTATTGTTACAATTCCTTTTCAGTTTGAAGGTCAAATGAGAACCAAGCAAGCACAAGCAGGGATTGAAAAGTTACGTAACAATGTAGATTCTCTAATCGTTATCAATAATAACAAACTAAGAGAAGTTTATGGAAATTTAGGCTTTAAAGCAGGTTTCTCAAAAGCAGATGAAGTTTTAGCTACAGCTGCTAGAGGTATTGCAGAAGTTATAACACATCACTATACACAAAACATCGATTTACGTGATGCTAAAACAGTACTATCTAATAGTGGTACAGCAATCATGGGATCTTCAACTTCATCAGGTTCAAACAGAGCAAATGAAGCTATTATGAGCGCCTTAGATTCGCCGTTATTGAATGATAATAAAATTTCTGGAGCTAAAAATGTGTTATTATTAATCGTTTCTGGTACTAAAGAAATCACTATTGATGAAATAGGGGAGATCAACGATCATATACAAAGCGAAGCAGGCCATAGTGCAAACATCATTATGGGTGTTGGTGAAGATGAAACACTGGGGGAAGCTATTGCTGTAACCGTGATCGCTACGGGTTTTAATATAGACCAGCAAGATACTATTGTAAATACAGAATCTAAAAAAATAATCCATACACTTGAAGATAGCCAAAAGGCAGAGCAATTGTTAATGGGTTCGGAGAATGTAGTCTTTCAGTTGGTCGAAGAAGAGGAAAAAGTAAAAGAGGTAGTAAAAGAAGAGCCTAAAATTGTAAAACATATTTTAGAGGAAGATAAGCCAGAGATGGATTTAATTCCGACTTCTAGCTATATCAAGAACTTTAATGTATTCTACGATGAAGTAATAGCTGAAAATGTAGGGGATGATTTCATTATCGTAGATTCAAAAACACAGATAGATAATTTTGAAGTTATCGATCCGATTACTGTTTCTTCAGTAAAAATTGAAGACGATCAATTTCTTTTCAGTTTTGATGGCCCTGAGGCAGAAAAAATGAAAGAAAATAAGAAAGATAACGTCGTGATGTTTTCTTTGGATGATGAAGTAAGAGATATGGATGTAAAAGATCCTATCGAAGTTATTCCAGTAGTAGAATATAATAAAGATGGTGAAAAGCGCTATAGTCTTGATGATTATATGGAGCTAGAGGGAAAACTTAATGAAGCGAAGTCTAAAGCAGAAAAAGTGGAGCCTAAAGTTTTAGAAGAAGAAATGCGTTTTGAGCAAAAAACGGTTGAGAAGGAAACTAAGCATGTAGAAGAAGCTGCTCATGTAGACCCTATGGATATGCCTTTAGAGGAACTTCTTAGAAGTAGATCTGAAGAAAGAAAACGTAAGTTAAAAGATTTCAATTACAAATTTCAAAACAATAATGCTAAGCATATTGATGAAATTGAAAAACACCCAGCGTACAAACGTCAGGGAGTTCATTTGAATGAAGTAAATAGAGAAAACAAAATTTCTAGAACATCATTAAGTGAAGATAGTAATGATGATATTCAAATAAGAACTAACAATTCTTTTTTACATGATAATGTAGATTAAACATTGTTTTTAGAATAGTATAAACCCAGAAATACACTGTATTTTTGGGTTTATTTTTTTATCTTCGTGCCGCTAAAATAAAATGTTATGAGCTTACAGGATCAGGTAATGACCGAGATTAAAACAGCGATGAAAGCTAAAGATAAAGTAGCTTTAGAGTCGTTAAGAGCAATAAAATCTGCGTTGTTATTGATGCAAACAGATAATGGCTCAGGAGAAGCTATTACAGAAGAGGCAGAAATTCAGTTAATTCAGAAGTTGGTAAAGCAACGTAAGGATAGTGCTGCAATTTTTATAGAACAAGGTAGAGAAGACTTGGCGGAGCCGGAATTGGCACAAGTGGCAGTTATAGAAAAGTTCTTGCCAGAGCAATTAACAGAAGAAGAAATAGAGAAAGTTGTATTGCAAACTATTGAAACTACTGGTGCAGATGGTATGAAAGATATGGGTAAAGTTATGGGAATGGTATCTAAAGCGCTTGCAGGTCAAGCAGATGGTAAAACCATTTCTATGATTGTAAAAAAGAAATTGGCATAGTAAGAAAATAGTAACGGCTGCGTAGTTCAACTGGATACCCGCCTGCCGGCAGGCAGGGAATATCAAGTATAGGTATGAAGTACTATGTTTATGTTTTAGAGAGTGAGAAAGATAAAAGGTGGTATAAAGGACATACTGCAGATTTGGATAAACGGATTAAGGAACATAATTCAGGAAAGACTAAATCAACTAAAGGTTTTGTTCCTTGGAGATTGGTTTATTTTGAACTATTTGAAACAAGGAAAGAAGCTATACAAAGAGAAAAGTATTTCAAAACCGGAAGTGGTAGAGAATTTTTAAAGAAAATAATAACGGCTGCGTAGTTCAACTGGATACCCGCCTGCCGGCAGGCAGGGAATATCAAGTATAGGTATGAAGTATTATGTTTATGTTTTAGAAAGTGAAAAAGAGAAAAGTATTTCAAAACCGGAAGTGGTAGAGAATTTTTAAAGAAAATAGTAACGGCTGCGTAGTTCAACTGGATACCCGCCTGCCGGCAGGCAGGGAATATCAAGTATAGTATGAAGTACTATGTTTATGTTTTAGAAAGTGAAAAAGAGAAAAGTATTTCAAAACCGGAAGTGGTAGAGAATTTTTAAAGAAAATAGTAACGGCTGCGTAGTTCAACTGGATAGAATATCAGATTTCGGCTCTGAGGGTTGGGGGTTCGAATCCCTTCGCGGTCACGAATAAATAAAAAGTCTCATAAAATATACAAGCTTGCTTGCGTATATTTTGTGAGACTTTTTATTTTCAAAGCGGAGCTTTAAGGGATCAACGCAGTTCATCCTTTATTCGTGAAAATGTTGAATATGGTTTTAATGTTTACTTGCGTATATTTTATGAGACTTTTTATTTTCAAAGCGGAGCTTTGATGGATCAACGCAGTTTGTTTTTTAGTTTACATTATTAATTATTTAGACGTATTATTCTCAACATCAGCATAAATATAGCTATCTTAAGTTCTTAATGATAGGAAATTTTATATGAAATAGATGTTTAGAGGGATGCATTTTTTTAAGGATAGTATAAAACTGCTTACTGTATTTATAGCCTTCTTTTGTTCTATAATTGTTGCTTCTCAAGAAATACCACATTTAGAGACAATATTAAATCAGCTAGAATTAGACTTGTCTGAATGTAAAACAGATCTAATTGTAGCTAAGGTAAAGCCTGATAATTCAGAAGAAACTATCGTTGTTATACCAGAAATTGTCCAAGAAGATGAGGATTATTTTGAGCTTAATAGCCATATTTTAATTATAGAAACTAATACAGGGAAAATAAAATCCAGATATTTTGAAGGTTCATTAACGAACGAGTGGTATTCAGATGCAGTTAGATTGGCAGAAATAAAGATTGATACGGCTCCTTATCTTCTTTCAGAAGACACTAGGGCATTCGGTATCCGGGTTTATTATTACAATAACTCACATCCGAATCCGTACAGTCATGAAACAATTTCGTTATATTTTGATGAAAATAATACCCTAAAACAGGTTTTGAAAAATTTTGAAATGATGAGCTATGGTGGCGAAGTGAACTCAGAATGCGAAGCAGACCTAAGTGGCGTTGAAAAAGTGTTAATCCTTAAGGAAACAAAAACAAATGGCTATTTTGATATTTTAGTAAAAAGCACTGTGAAAACAACAACTAGAAAAGAAGCTTCAAATGGTGATTGCATTGAAGAAAAAAAGATTACAAATCTAGATCAAGTATTAAAGTTTAAAAACGGTAAATACCAATGAATATAATTTATGCTTTTAAAAACTGAATTAAGTACGCAATCAAAATACTTATCATAAGCCCTATATTCACTTTTGCCAAATCTTTAATGATAAGGGTATAGGTTGTCTTTAGTTGTTTTTTCTCTAAAAGATATTTTATGGCAATTTCTCTACCTGCCAAAATACCTACGAAAGTCCAAGTGGTACTCATAGGAACATCATTCAAAATAGTAAATAGGTAAAGTAATACCCCGTAGCAAGCATCGATAATCGTTGCAGAGCGGATATGCTGTGTGTTAGATTTCTGATTTACGATCTTTTGTATGTTTCCTCCTTTTACATTAAAGATGTAGGCCATGATGCTTAAAATAACAATAAGGGCTATCCCCAATTCGGAAATAGTTAATTGTCGAGGTAAGAAGACAAAAATATTGGCAAAGTCCTGAATTAACCATTGCGACCATAGAAACCCAGTAGAAAACCATTGCGCAACTAACCAATAGGGTTTTTGCTTTTTCTTATCCATTAATCGGATAGCGGCTTTGGATTCTAATTTCTTAGCAATAATCAGGTATAGTATTAATGCAGCTGCAAAGGCTAGTACATACCCAAAAATAGATTTTAAAATCATTTTTTCAATTAATTGCCCGGAGGAGAATACACTTAAAATCATGAAAGTGGTACTCACAGGAATTCCAAAGCGAGTAATAATTAATAAACTTAGTGGTGCTAGAAGATACCACCAGGGTAAGGGGTCAGGGAGTGGTATTTGGGAAAGACGACCATAAGAGACATCACCATTATTAAAATACCAGCCAAAAAATAAGGTTACTGTTAATATGGTACCGGCAAAAGCCCATAGATACCACCATTTTGTTTTACTGTTTGATGAAATAAAAGTACCCAGTGTTTGTATAACATCATTAGCAATAACAGAATAGGCGGCAATAAAAAAGCCTAAACACACTATAAGTTCATTCATTTAATATAGGAATTAAAATAATATCTTTTCTAAAAAAAGTCGCGTAAATGTAGAAGAATAATTGTTTCGTTAAATGAATTATAAAAAATATTGTGGATTAAATATTAGTGTACCTTTGTGGTGCAATAAGTACATTAAATTTATCTTTTTAGATGAGCAAGATGTTGTGGTATAGAAGTTTATTATTTATTCTGTTGTGTAGCAGTTTTCAAGGGTCTTTTGCGGCTGTTGAAATCGAGGCAAAGCATGACAATTTAGATGTAGCTATCATTCTTGACCAAACTGCAGTACAGGATAGGTTTACTATTAATGCTGATGGGCTTAATGTTATTTGGGAAAATACAACTTCCTCAAATGCAGATACCACGGTAAATTTAGTTTTTGGTTCTTCTTTAAATCCAATACAATATTTATGTGCTCGCAAGAATCAAATTGCTTTACTATACATTTCTTCAAGTGGTTTTATAGATCTTAAGTTTGATACCCATAGAATTGCGTATCATTTTCACTCTTTTCCATAATTTTTAAATGATTTTATTTCACTAGTACGCACTGGGCATTTACTAGTGTTTTCATGGGCTTTATTAAATCAATCTGTAGTAATAACAGCGATTTAATAGCTTTTTTATAATATCATTTTAAAAATATAATATAGTATGGATACTTCAGTTTTAATCATGTGTCTAATTTTAGTAGGCATAATTTTTATACCCTTTTTTTTATTTAACATATCAGGTAAGTCCACTTCAAAAAAAGTAAAAGAAGCGGCACAAGCAGTAAGTGCAAAAAACCAATTGAATATCTCTCAAAGTGAGCTTTGGGGCAATTCTTATATTGGAATTGATGAAAATGAACGAAAACTATTGTTTTTAAAATTCTCCGAAAAAGAGATGTATGAGCGTATGGTGGTTATTTCTGCTATTAAAGAGTGTACAATTCTAGAACAAAGAAAATTCTTTAAAGTAAAAGACAAAAAAGATTCTCATTTAGAGAAGTTAGACTTGAAAATAACACTTAAATCAGGCAAACATTTTGAGCTTAATTTTTATGATGAAACGCTTAATTATTCAGAAGATTTTGAGGTTAAAAGAATTGAAAAATGGAAATTGCTTATTCATCAGTTAATTACCACTGAAAATAATGTTAAGCAAGTAGCTTAATTTTAGTTTGTAATTCACTAAAAACCATTGTTGCGAAACAATGGTTTTTTTGTTTTAAAAGCTATTGCTTGTTCTATTTTTGTAAATTCCACATGTATTCTAATTGTCGTAAGCATATGAACAATAGTATTTTAGACTATTTGTATGTAGATGATTAAAAAAAGTTAATTTTGCGCGCTCAATTTTTTTAGTGTTGCTACTAACAAAGCCTATGGAAAAAATTACATCCTTGAAAAATACACTAACCGCAAAAGCTAAGAAAGTGCTCAGGTTTGCTCGTAAACATCCTTTTAAAAGCTTCTTTTATTTCATGGGACTAGGGTTTTTATTAGGACTTGTTTTTTTGCTTTTAATTTATTTTGGCGCTTTCGGGAAGTTGCCAACTAAGGAATATCTGAAGCAGCTAGAAAATCCTATTACTTCTACAATTTATGCTTCAAATAATGAGCCAATAGGATACTACTTTCTTCAAAATAGATCTAATGCAGATAGCACTCAAATTTCTAAGCATTTAAAAGAAGCTTTGGTTGCTACAGAAGATAGTCGTTTTTATACGCATGGCGGAATAGATTATAAAAGTTATGGTCGTGTTTTTGTAAAATCAATAGTGCTTGGGCAGAATGCTGGTGGCGGAAGTACCGTAACACAACAGGTAGCTAAAAATATATTCGGGAGGCAAAAGCAGTTTTTCCTTTCAACGCCAATAAATAAAATTAGAGAGTTATTTATTGCTAAGCGTTTAGAAAGTATCTATAGTAAAGACGAAATTTTGTTGTTGTATTTTAATACAGTTTCCTTCGGAGAAAATATTTATGGAATTGAAAAGGCAGCATATCGTTTTTTTAATAAACCTCCTGAAAAGCTATCCTTAGAAGAGTGTGCTACTTTAGTGGGGGTATTGAAAGCGCCGTCTTACTACAATCCTAGAATAAACCCAGAAAGGGCAACCAATCGTAGAAATGTAGTATTAAGTCAAATGGCAAAGTATGGCTATATCACTGAATTAGAAATGGAAGCGGCCAAGAAGCCTTTGGTGTTAGATTATCAATTGCCTAAGAAAACCTCTGCTTTTTCATCTTATTTTAAAGATTTAGTAGCAGAAGAATTTGCCCAATGGGCAGAGTTAAACCCTGCTGAAGACGGTCATATTTATGATTTAGAAGCGGATGGATTAAGTGTGTATACGACTTTGAATACATCAATTCAAGAATATGCTGAAAAAGCATTGAACCGTCAGATTGAAAGTTTACAAAAATTGATGGATCAATATTGGGATGCTGCAACTATAGAGGGTGGTAAAGAAGCTTTGCTCCAACAGATTACAGATCAAACTAAAGAAGTAAAAAGATTAAAAGCGGAAGGAAAGAATGAGGAGGAAATCTCATCTTTTATAAATAAAAAGAAAAAAAGAAACTATTGGGAGATAGGCAAGGGCTATGAAGAAAAGATGATGTCTCTAGAAGATTCTATAGCAAAAAGTATCAATAGATTGCATGCAAGTTTATTTGTCATGAGCACTACTTCTGGGAGAATTATGGGGTATGTTGGAGGAATTGATTATGGTTTTAGTCAGACGGATAATATCCGTACCCCGCGTCAAGTAGGCTCAACATTTAAACCAATTACCTATCTCGCCGCTTTAGAAGTTGGGCAAGACGTTTGTAGTTATTATAATAACAACTTGGTTACTTATGCTGAATACGAAGATTGGCAGCCTAGAAACGCTTCTGGGGGCTATGGAGGGAGTTATAGTATGCATGGCGCGCTAGCAAATTCAGTCAATACAGTTTCTGTGAACATACAACTAAAAGTTGGGGTAGAACGTGTATTAGAGCAAGCGAAGAAAATGGGTATTGAAGCACCACTTCCAGAAGTTCCTTCTATTGTTTTGGGGACGGCAGATATTAGCCTTTTAGAAATGGCAACTGCTTACGCGAGCATTTCTAATGGTGGTAATAAGATAAAACCTTTTACTATAGAACGAATTATAAACGAAGACGGCGTTATTGTATATGAGGCCAAACCAGAATATCAAGGACGCGTAGCTGGGTATACTCATGTTAAGCAATTGCAAAAAATGATGGAGGGTGTGGTGACTAGTGGAACGGGGGTGCGTTTAATGGGCTACGGAATTCCTTACAATTTAATTGGGAAGACAGGTACGACACAAAACAATGGAGATGGTTGGTTTATTGGAGCGTCACCAGAATTGGTTATTGGTGCTTGGGTGGGTACCTATGATAAGCGAGTGCAGTTTTCAACCACAAGAATGGGGTCTGGATCTAATACAGCATTACCTATGGTAGCTTCTGTTTTTAGAGATTTAAGCACTTGGAAAAGACCTATACTTACCAATTTTAAATATGATTTTGATCATTTCCCTTGTCCGCCTTATTTAGAGATGAATGCTAAAGAAGCTTTTGAGTTTGCTAAAGCAGATACCTTATATCTCCAAAATTTAAGAATTCAGGATTCCCTAAAAATATTATCGCAATTACCTGTGCCTATAGATTCGCTACAAGGGATTGTTCCAGCAACGATTAAGACAGATTCAACTGTTTTAGATAGTTTGCCTGCTAATTTAAGTGATATCTTAAAGTAACTAAAGCTAATTTCTGTTGATGTCAAAGATTTTACCGCTCGTATACATAGCTGTAATTTCTTTTTTAGAATACCCGTAGACAACATTGGGATAATTCTCTGGAGTGTCTATTTTATAAATTCGAGATGCCTCACTAATTTCAAAATCGTTAAGTGCAATAAAAAGACTATCACTATCTACCTGAATTACTTTCATAGTAGAAAACTGCTTATTGGCAATTTTGTATTCATAAATGTCTCCAGCCATAGGCTGATTCAAATACTCTTGTTCTAATTTTTTATTATTTTGACTTGTGAATCCTGCGAAGATTAAAAAGAAAAATGCGATGAATACACCAGAAAATTGCCAAATTGGGCCCTTAGTTTCGTTTTTAATTATTTGATATTCTTTTTTTAACGGTTCAGGCATTTCGTTAGAGCGTAATGCTTGTTTGCAATTCTTACAATGAGATACGCCAGACTTTCCCATAGGGAAAATTGGAACCCAGAAAATATGTGCATGTTTCCTGTAAATACTAATCAATAAAGATCCTTTTTCTTCGCAATTAGGGCAAACTGGGGTTGCTTTTTGAACGGAATGTAAATGTGCTGAACGCGTACCGTAGATGATCATAGTGAATAAAGTTGACGGTTAATTACTTGATTTGATTACTGGCTATTTCCTTTTGTTTGAAATATTTTAAATACTCGTTTGTGGTAAATAAATTAGAAACAGTTTCTCTAATCTGAGCATCTTTTAAAGCAGAATTTGCAGTTCGGTAGTCAGGGTTTAATAATCGTGTTGTGGCTAAGGTATCACATAGTAATTCTTCTCCTTTATCATTCGTAACTTTTAAGGTTGCGGTGCTTTGTAAAAGAGATTTTCCATTTATTAAGATGGTTAAGGTGTCTGTGTTATTTTGACCAGAAAATGCTTTTACGGCACTGTTAGTTAAGAGCAAGTCAGATTTTATAATAGCTACATGCTTAGCTGTTTCAGAAGTTTTCTTATCGTTAGAGCAAGAAATAAATAAAGTAGTAAGTGCGATTAAAATAATTTTGTGCTTCATAATTGTATTGTTGTTTGTTCAATACAAAGGTCAAGCGATTGCACTCTCTTTTTTACACCTAAAAAAGTGAAATTGATACCCCCTGTTTTCAGGGATGCCTAACTTATAAGGCCAAGAAATTGTTTTTTAAATTAGATGTTATTCATCTAAAAGGCCCATTTTTAAAGCATGCTTTGTTAGGCCAGCAAGGTTTTTTACGTTTAGTTTTGAAATTAGATTTTTTCTATAACTCTCAATGGTATGTTTGCTTAAGAATAATTTATCAGCAATTTCTTGAGTTGTATTTTCCTCAGCAATAAGTTTAAGGACTTCTTTCTCGCGATCAGTCAATGAAATTTCTTCCATTTTTTTATTTTCAAACATCGCATCAGTGTATGCTTTCTTTATTTCTGGAGAAAAATATTTATCGCCTTTGATAATACTGCGAATAGCTGTTAGTAATTCTTCTTTTTCTGCATTTTTAGGGACATAACCATCTACATTGTTTTTGATGAGTTTATCTATCATCATCCCATCAATATGCATACTCACCACTAGTGTTTTTAAAGCAGGATATTTGCTTTTAACTATTTTGTTTAATTCAATACCACCCATTTCTGGCATCGTTAAATCAGTTATTAACAAATGAATATTTTCAGCACCATTGATACTTAAATATTTTTCGACTTGCGCCCCGTTTTTAGCGGTAAGAATCACAGAAAATTCAGGAGCTTCATTTAGAATACTGATTAAACCATCAATAAACATTTTATGGTCGTCGGCAATAATTAGATTATAGTTCATGTACTGTTTTTTTTAAATCAGGAATTTCTAAAGCAATTACCGTCCCCCTATTTTCAGAAGAATCAATATGTAAAGTTCCTTTTAATTTTTTAATTCTACTGGTAATATTTTTTAGACCAATACCCGTTTCCTTTTCTAACGTATTAAATCCTTTTCCATTATCCTCGAAGAGTAAAGATAACTCGTCCCCGATGAGATTTAAATGAATATCTACATTTTTAGCTTTCGCATGTTTTAACGTATTCGTCATTAACTCTTGTAGAATTTTAAATAGCTCAACCTGTATTTTCTCATCAATTTTATTGATGTTTTCTTTTGGATGTGGGTGAAAAGCTACTTGAATTGTATTGGTCCTTGATATGGAATTTACAAATTCTTGCACCAAATCGGTAAATACATTTTGTTTGAATTTTTTAGGAATTAAGGTGTGTGATATATCGCGTACTAGTTGATAGGTTTCGTCAATCTGAATATTAATTGTTTTTAATGCATCAGAATCTTTTGCCAAACTTGAGAGCTGTAGTTTTATACCCGCGAGGTTACCACCAATACTATCATGTAGTTCTTGGGCAATACGTTTACGTTCTTCATCTTGCCCTTCAACAGATGCTTTTATTAAATTTAATTCTTGCTCTTGGATTAATGATTTTACTTTCTGCGTATTTATTTCTTCTTGCTTTTTAGAAAGCTCACTCTGGGTTTGTAATTTTTGATAATACACGAACAGTAATGCGATAATCGGAATTAGAATAATTAAAAATCCAATTAAAAAGGCATTTTTGATTGTTTTTTGGCGACTTAATTCTGCCTCTTTTAAAAGCTTATCTTCTTCTAGGGTGTTTATTTCTTTCTCTTTTTCTATGGTTTCATATTGCACTTCTAATTCTTTAATGATTGCTTTTTGTTGCCTTTCATTAATCTCACCAATAACGCTAAAAAGTTGCGTCATGGAAGCATAAGCGTTTTCAAAATCACCCTGTTCTTGAAAACAACGCGATTGAAGAATTAAAGACTCTCTTTGAAACTGCAGATTGTCGCTATCTATTGCATTAATGTATGCCGTGGTTAAACCTAAAACTGCAATGTCGTAAAATCCTTGTTTGTAATATAAACGAGATATTAAAAGAGAACCTTCAAAATAAATAGCGTCAAAACCCTTTTCTTTTGCTTCATTTCTCGTGGTTTCGTACTCAGGGAATGCTCCTTTAAAATCATTTTGAGCTTCTTTTAATTTGGCAATTTCTAAACGAATGGTAAGCAGTGTTTCTTCATCGTCTAAAGTTTTAGATAATTTAGATGCTTCGTCGTAATACCTCTGGGCTTGCGTGTAGTTTTCATTAAACCGATATGCTTTACCCAGTAAAATGAAATTTTGTGTTTTTAAAGAAGGAAATTCAGGAGTAAATTCCGAAAGTGATTTTTCTAATAGGCTAATCCCTTTATCTATATTTCCTTGTGAAATATAACTTCTCGCTAGTCCAAGTTTGTGCTTGTATTTAAACTCTGTATAATTAGTTTCTTCTGCCTCTTTTAGTCCCTGTAAAAACCATTTTATGGCATTATCATACAAGCCATTCATTAAATTACCTTTCCCTAGATAATAATTGGCTTTAGAAGAATATCTTTTTTTTATTTTGGGGGTCTGACTCCAGTTGTTTACCTCCTTTAAATATAAATTGGCATAGTGAACAACAGAATCTGTATTTGTTTTTCTAATATGAAAATCTAATAATTGGTCTATAATTGAAAACCGTTGTATACCATATTCTGCCGTTTTTAATTCCTTATAATAAGGGTCAAGGGATTTAGGTGTTGTTCGCTGCGCCCATCCAAAATAGACCAGCGGTGCTATATTAGAAGTGTCTTTATTTTTTCCCTGAGATATACCTATCGCAGCATTTAAAAATAATAGACTAAAAAATAAAAATAGAGATTGGCCAGTGAAACCTTGATAATTTGAATGCATAATTGAGGGTTACTATCAAAAATTGAAATCAATACCTTCAATTTTTAAAGACGATAAAACTACTGACTTTTTTTATTGGGTCACTCCCTGAATTCCGTGATTTGTAATGAGTTAGTGGTTTTTATTTTTTTAAAATAGAATCCATAATCATTTTAGCATGAACTCTAGAATTTTCTATAAACCATTTATGTGTTTCCATACCGCCGCAAATAACACCGGCTAGGTATAAATTAGGAACATTAGTCTCCATGGTCTCTTGATCGTAATTTGGCAATCTTTTTTCATCGTTAGATAAAGCAACACCAAGATTTTCAAGAAATTCAAAATTAGGTTTGTAGCCAGTAAGTGCTAAAACAAAATCGTTTTCAATGGTTTTAACTCCTTCAGGAGTGTTAATTACTACTTCGTTATGTTTTATCTCTTTAAGAGTAGCATTGTAAAATACAGAAATACTGCCTTCTTCAAGGCGATTTATAATATCTGGGCGAACCCAATATTTTACGCGTTGCCCCACTTCTGTACCTCTAATAATTAAGGTTACTTCAGCACCTTTTCTATAGCATTCCAAGGCCGCATCTATGGCAGAATTACTAGCGCCAATTACAGCTACTTTTTGCTGTGCGTAATAATGAGGATTGTCATAATAATGCTTTACTTTTTCTAATTGTTCTCCCGGAATGTTTAAGGTATTTGGTAAATCATAAAAGCCTGTGGCAATAACAACGTTTTTTGCAGAATAACTTTTCTTGTTGGTGGTAACCTCAAAGTAGGTATCAGTTTTTACCACATTTTCAACTTTTTCGAAAAGTTGAATGTTAAGATGATTGCTGGTTACAATTCTTCGATAATATTCTAGTGCCTCATCTCGTTTTGGTTTTGGCTCTTTACTGATAAAAGGGATTTCGTCTATCTCTAATTTTTCTGAGGATGAGAAAAATTGCATATTGCTAGGGTAGTGGAAAAGCGAATTTACAATAGGTCCTTTTTCGATAATTAAATAACTAAGGCCTTTTTTTTTAGCTTCTAACCCACAGGCTATTCCTATAGGACCTCCACCAACAATAATAACATCAAATTTATTCATTATCCTGCAATATCTTTTAATTCTTGAATTGTTTTTATAGGGTCTTTGCTGTTAAAAATAAAACTACCAGCCACTAGTACATCTGCTCCAGCATCTTTTAAAGCTTTTGCATTTTTATCGGTTACACCGCCGTCAATTTCAATAAGTGTTTTGGCTCCTTTACGGTCTATCAAAGCTTTTAAAGCTCTAATTTTATCATAGGTATTTTCAATAAAAGACTGTCCGCCAAAACCAGGATTTACACTCATTATGCAAACGACATCAATATCTTTGATGGTATCTTCAAGGAGCATAATATTGGTATGTGGGTTTAAGGCCACACCCGCTTTCATACCTTCGGCTTTAATAGCCTGTAGTGTGCGGTGTAGATGCGTGCAAGCTTCATAGTGTACAGATAAGTTCGTAGCGCCGAGTGCTGCAAAGGTTTTAATGTAGCGGTCAGGGTCTACAATCATCAAATGTACATCAAGGGGTTTTGTAGCATATTTAGCAATTGCTTTTACAACAGGCATACCGTAAGAAATATTAGGAACAAAAACACCATCCATAATATCAATATGATGCCAATCTGCATTGCTATTGTTAATCATTTCTACATCGCGTTGTAAGTTGCCGAAATCCGCAGCTAAAAGTGAAGGTGCAATCTTTATATCTCCCATTTGAAATGTATCCTTTTCTGTTTATACAAAAATAGTGAATTTGATGGGGAACTTTAAAGTGAAAAGTGTTTATAAACGATATGGGTGCATAGCATTTGTAAATAAAACAATTTAAAGGCTTAGCTGTCGGAGACCTTCATATACCACAACGCTTACTGCGTTTGCCAGGTTAAGACTTCTAATATGGTTGCTGTGTAAAGGAATTTTATATAATTTATCTGTATTCTTTGTCGTTACTGCTTCTGGAAGCCCTTTAGATTCTTTGCCAAAAATTAAAAACATGTCCTCTTTAAAATCAATATCCCAATGGGTTTTATTTCCATGGCTAGAAAAGTATACGAATTCTTTATCTGTATTTTTTAGGTAGAAATCTTCAATACTCTCATATATGGTTAGGGAGATGTGCTGCCAGTAATCTAATCCAGCTCTTTTTACCCGTTTGTCACTTAGTTCAAATCCAAATGGTTTTACTAAATGCAGGTGACTGCCAGAAGCTAAACTTAAACGTCCGATATTGCCGGTGTTATTAGGGATTTCTGGTTCGAATAATACGATATGTAACGGCATTATTTTTTAATCGATTTTAAGTATAAATGTTCTACTTTTTCTCTAGCCCAAGGTGTTTTTCTTAAGAAGTTTAAACTAGACTTTATGGTCTGATTACTTTTAAAACAATTGATGTTTATTTGTAAGGACAGTTCTTTCCAGCCATATTTTTCTACTAAAAACTCAAGAATATCTTTAAGTTTTACACCGTGAAGTGGATTGTTGGGTTGTTCTTGTTTGTTTTCGTCTGAATTCATCTACTACAAAAATAGTTATTAATAATCAGGACAAGAACAAAAAGTATAAAACACTATATTCTATTTCAACTTTATAAATTAAATAGTCTCCGTTTTATTTTTATGGAGAAAATTAACGATTATAGTGATGAATGCTTATCTTAGAATTTTGGTTTTAAAAGCTGAAGAGTAATTTTTAATGGTACGTTAAGCTGCATAAATTGTCATTGACAAACAGCTATTTTTAAATGATTTAATCTTTACAAAATTGCAGTTTACAGAAGAACAAATAGAAGGTTTAGCAGCGAATGCAGCGGCAATAAAGGCAGGCAAAAAATTAACATCAAAATCTGGTTGGGATTTTTATGCTAAAAGTGATAGGGTAATCTGGGGTGCAATTAAAGGATCTGGGAAAAATCCATATACCATACAGGTTGATATTTTAAATTTAGCCTATAAATGTAGTTGCCCATCACGTCAATTTCCTTGTAAGCATGGTTTAGCATTGTTGTTTTTGTATGTGCAAGAAAAAGGAGATTTTGTAATTAAGGAAGAACCAGATGATATTAAAGCCTGGTTGGGTAAGCGCGATGCTAAACTAGTTCCAAAGGAGGTATCTAATGATGAACTCACGGAGGATCAAATTGAAAAAAGAGCAAAAGGAAAAGTAAAACGTCAGAAAGACAGAGAGAAATTTATAAACTCAGGAATTGAGGAATTAATTCTTTGGCTTAGAGATGTTGTCCGTTTAGGGATATTAGACCTGCCAAATAAAGACTATCGTTTTTTTGAAAATGTAGCTTTAAGAATGGTTGATGCTAAGGCTTCTGGTTTAGCAGGCAGAGTTCGTGAACTTTCCGCTATTAATTATTCGTTAGGAGATCAATGGCAAAATGAAGTTATTGAAAGTATTGGAAGAACATACCTACTTTTAAAATCTTATCAAAATTCATTACAAAAAAAACAAAAACCTTTACAGGGAATGCTCAAAGGGTTAATAGGGCAAAACCTTTCTACTAAGGAGTTGTTAGAAGACGAAACCGCTTTACACGTAAAGGATCAATGGTTGGTGTTAGGGTCCATTAAAGAAGCGTTAGAAAAAGAAAGATTAGTTGTAGCGTATACGTGGCTTTTAGGTTTAGAAACAAATCAAGATGCTATTTTAATTGCTTTTGAGACCCCTTTTAATACGGCAACTGAACTAACCTTATTTAATGGAAGTATTTTGGAGGCAGAATTGGTTTTTTATCCTGATCCAGTACCTCATAGAGCCGTGATAACAGGACAGGTGGCTACAACTCAAGAATTGATAAAAATTCCAAAATTTAAATTGAACTGGATTGCTGCGCATCACCAAAAAGTAGCGTGGCTTAAACTTAATCCTTGGGTAAATAATAAAATAAGTCTTGTTGAAAATGTTTATTTTTTGAAATTAAATGATCAATGGATTGTTTCTGATCAGGAACAAAATTATAGAGCAATTATAGAAAACTTTCCAAATGATAAGCTAATGAAAGCACTTTTCTTAGGAGAATCGCCTTTTCATATCGCCGTAATTGAAAAAGAAAATAGCGTGTACCCCATAGGTGTTTTTAACCAACAAAAGTATTACCCATTATGAGTCATCTATTGCAACATCTAAAAGATGTAGCCTTATTGGGCACAGAAAAAAGAGAGATAGATATTTCTCTTTTACCTCCTAATATCGCTCAGATTTATAAGGATAATGATTTTGAAAATAATGAGACAGCTTTCTTAAGTCTATTATCTATAATTACGTATTACCAAAAAGCAGGTGCGCTGCCTTTAAAGCATGATGGCAGTCCTGTTTTTGAAGGGATAACAGAACAACAAACGTATGCACCCGATGAACTACATCATGTTTTTTTGAAAATCAATAATTTTTTAGAAAACGAAATTTTAAAAGAATTTTTATTCGTTGAATATTTACAGCTACTTCATCAACACAATTGGATGGCGAGCAAACCTACCATACCGTATCTTGTTATTTGGTACAATCTTACCAATAAAAAAAATCAGCATAAAATTAAAAAAGTAATAGGGAATAAGGGCAGAAGTTTATTAGAGGAGAAATCTGTTTTGATTCGTTCAGAAGATATATGGGATGAAGGGAGTTTCGATGCTAAAAAACAGTATTTAGAAACATTGAGAAAAAAGAATCCTGAAAGGGGACTGGCTTTATTATTGTCTACATGGAACGGAGATTCTATTACTCATAAATTAGCATATCTAAAAATAATAGCTGCGACTTTAGTGAGTACCGACATACCATTCCTAGAGGACGTGTTCGAAAATGAATTTGCTTATGCAGAGAAAGAAAAGAAAACATATGGTGCTTGTCGTCAAACAATAGCAGGAGCTCTACTTGCGTTGGAAGATTCAAAATTACATGCAGAAGTAAGTCAAAATTTAAGAAGATATATAAAAACGCCAAAAGGATTATTGGCTAAAATGTTTAAGGATTCTAATAGTCTCTTATTGCTTCCTTCAGAAGAGGATGGTTTTTGGAATAGTACAAGACTTTTAAAGTCTTATGGTGTTGCGGATACTAGTATTGATATTGCTTATTTTTCTAATTCAATTTCCTATCTAATGGCATTTTATGTTGAAAATATCTCGCTTTTAAACTGGGCAGCTATTTTAAATATTCCAATACCTAAGGTTATTGATTTTTTTGTAAACGACAAACAATTTCAAAATACGATTAAGGGTGTTACGAATAGTTATTTATTACGTCCTTTATTACAATCATCAATTAAATATCCAAATATTCTTGTGAGTAGAGAGTTATTGACGTTAAAACAATTACATGTAGATGATGTTTTGATGCTTTTAAATCATATTCCACAAGAGGAATGGGAACATTACATAAAAAAAAATGAGCTGTATTTAGATCCCCACTATTTAAATACATTTCCGATAGCAAAAGGAATTTGGTCTCAAGAATTTTCGGAATTATGGTTGCGTTGGAGTTTGAGAAATTTTGATAAAAAGTTTAATTTCAATTATCAGTTAGCTTCAATAGTACCTAAATTTTTTAATTTCAATTCATTACCGTTACTAGAAAAAAAACATATAGAACTTTCAAACGAATTAACTAATAAACAGTCTTGGGATAAGCATTTATACGATCCTATTCATGAAACCGCTAGTATTAGGCAACTGTTAAATCCTTTTCAACAAAAATAACCCTATGAGTACACTTAGAGAACATGCAGAAGTAGAGTTTCTTGAAGAAATTCAGGCCCTTCAAAAAATAGATAAAGAAAGTAGACCTACAAATTGGGAATTGTCACCACAGGCAGTGGTAGACTATCTTATGGGAAAAAAACTAGCGAATGGTTTTATCGTGACGCCAAAATATATAGGTGATCGTAGATTAATGGAGATAGCTGTAGCGACACTAACTACAGATAGGGCACTTTTACTTTATGGCATTCCTGGTACTGGAAAATCATGGGTTTCAGAACATATAGCAGCAGCTATTTCTGGTGATTCAAAACTTTTAATCCAAGGAACTTCCGGTACCAGTGAGGAATCTATACGATATGGTTGGAATTATGCAAAGTTATTAGCGGAAGGTCCATCGGAAGATGCTTTGGTATCTACTCCTTTAATGGCGGCTATGAAAACAGGCAAAATTGCTCGTATAGAAGAATTAACCCGTATTTCTGCTGATGTACAGGACAATTTAATTACAATCCTTTCTGAAAAATTATTGCCCATACCTGAAATTAATACAGAAGTGCAAGCCCAAAAAGGCTTTAATGTAATCGCAACTGCAAATAACAAGGATAAGGGTGTAAATGATTTGTCATCGGCATTAAAAAGGAGGTTTAATACGGTCATCCTTCCTACTCCTAAAACAGCAGAAGAGGAAATTAATATAGTGACAACACGAGTGGCTAAAATGGCTAAAAGTCTAGAGCTTCCTGTTGCACTTCCCACATTGCAAGATATTCAACGTATTGTTTCTATTTTTAGAGAGTTAAGAATGGGGGTTACAGAAGACGGTAGAATAAAAATTAAATCGCCTTCAAGTACAATGAGTACCGCCGAAGCAATATCTGTAGTGAATAGCGGTTTGTCTCTATCCGCATATTTTGGAGACGGAAAATTAAATTCTCATGATATAGCCTCTAGTTTAATTGGAGCTATTGTTAAAGACCCAATTCAGGACAAAGTAATTTGGGAAGATTATTTAGATACAGTTGTAAAACCTCGTGAAGGGTGGAAAGATATTTATAGAGCTTGCAAAGAGGTTTCTCTTTAATTATTTAAATAAAGAAAACAATACATGGCGGTACATATTTTAGGAATACGGCATCATGGAGTGGGCTCTGCAAAAAGAGTGCAACAACGCTTAGAAGAATTAAAGCCAGATATGGTTTTGGTAGAAGGTCCTCCGGAACTCACTGAGCTTTTTTCAGTGGCTTCTCATAAAGATTTGAAACCTCCTGTTGCTATTTTAGTTTATGATGAAAATGAGCCCTCAAATGCTACCTTTTATCCCTTTGCAGAATTTTCTCCAGAATTGATAGCCATTAAATATGCAAGTGAAAATAGAATCCCCGTCAAAGCTATAGATTTACCTGCAGGGATACGTATGAAGCAGGCTCAGTTAAAAAGTAAAAGAGAAGAGAAAGAGCCTTTAAAAGAAGAAATAGCATCTCCTGTTTTTGTAAATCCAATGGCTTACATTGCTGAGGCAGCTGGTTTTGCAGATAGTGAAGCATGGTGGGAGTATCAATTTGAGCAAAGCGGTGCTATAGATGGTTCTGCAGTACAACATTTTGAAGCAGTTCAACTGGTGATGAAATCTCTAAGGGATGAAGGAATTGTTTCTCATTTAGATCAGGAAAATGAATTTCGGGAAGCTTATATGCGCCAAATTATACGTGAGACACAGCAAGACATGTATGAAACTATTGTGGTAGTTTGTGGAGCATGGCATGGACCAGCTTTGGAAGCTATAAGTAGTTGGGACGAAAAAGATACTAAGATTTTAAATAAGCTGCCAAAGTCTCAAACAAATGTAGGGGTAGCTTGGATACCTTGGACAAATTCAAGGCTTTCCTTATATTCTGGATATGGAGCAGGGTTAACTTCCCCTGGTTGGTATGAACATAGGTGGTTGACTCAAGAAAATATAGAGGTAAGTTGGCTAACCAAGGTGGCTAAGGCCTTTCGGAAAGAAGGAATAGATATTTCTACAGCTCATATCATGGAGACATATCGGCTGGCAGAAGCATTAGCTGCTCTTCGAAAAAAATCGCGAATTACATTAAATGAACTAAACGAAGCCGTGCAAACAGTTATGTGCATGGGAGAACCTATACTGTTCAAGTTAATTGAAGAACACATAATAGTAGGTGACAAAATAGGTGCTATTCCGGATGATGTACCTAAAATTCCTCTACAATTGGATTTTGAAAGTCGCGCTAAATCACTTCGATTAAACATTACTAATCTTAGTAAAAAGTACGATTTAGATTTAAGAAAGCCATTAGATTTAAAAAGGAGCATATTCTTTCATCAATTGCAATTGCTAGGGATAACTTGGGCAAGACCTACATATAGTAGAACCAAGGGAACGTTTAAAGAAAGCTGGGAGTTGATTTGGAATCCAGAAATGCTTATTACCATTTTAGATAATGCTTATTTTGGAAATACGGTAACACTTGCCTGTAATGCGAAAGTGGTACAGTCTATACAGGAGGAAAAACTCATTTCCGGTCTCACTAAATTATTGAATGATTGTATTCCTGCAGAACTTTTTTCTGCAATTGATGCTATTCTTCATAGAATTAGTGACGAATCTGCCTTGGCAACAGATACAAGAGATATTATGATTGCCTTACCAGGGATGATTCAAATTATAAAATATGGTGATGTAAGAAAATCAGATGTTGGTGAACTACAAAGTATATTGGATAGGCTCTTTCATAAAACATGTTTGACGTTAGCAAATTCATGTTATGGGTTAGACGAAGAAAGTTCTAATGCGATGTTTGAGCATATTGGAGCGGTCCATAATGGAATTAAAATACTAGAAGATTTAGATAAGGAAGACCAATGGTGCGAGGCATTGGAAAGTGTGTTAAAGAAAGACGGTGTACATTTTGTTATCGTAGGGTGTACGGTGCGCCTATTGTTAGATAATCAACGTTTGACAGAAGATGCTTCAAGAAAATTATTGTCCTATTATTTAACGGCAACAAACGAAGCGCAAGAAGTTGCCTTTTGGTTAGAAGGTTTTTTAAGAGGAAGTGGCCTGATATTAATCTATGATCATTTGATATGGAATTTGCTTTATGAGTGGGTTGAAACTTTAGGGAGAGATGTCTTTATTGCTTTATTGCCAACATTAAGAAGAGCATTTTCAAAATTTGAATACGGGGAGCGTAGACAAATTGGGAATAAGGCAAAGAAGGGTTATGATAGTCAACAGACAGAAGTTAAAGTGGTAAATTCAAATTTTGATGATGAGTTGGCTTCTTCAATATTGCCCGCTATTCAAGATTTTTTAGGAGTATAAGGATAATTAAATATACTATGAAACCAAATCAAGAAACACTAGAAAAATGGAGAATGATTCTCGGAAGCGGAGAAGCAGATGGTATTGGAGTGTCATTAGATGATCAATTAAGTAGTATTGATGTTGCATTAACTGCTTTGTATGATTTTGATAAAAAACAAATTTTTGATTACGATGAGGTAAAAGGAAAAGGTTCTTTGGGAACGTCTAATCCACAAGTTGCTCGTTGGTTAGGCGATATAAGAAAATATTTTCCACAATCTGTAGTCAAGGTTTTACAGAATGATGCCATGAAAAACCCAGAGCTCAAACGCAAAATGATGTTTGAACCTGAGATATTGGCGCAAGCAGAAGCAGATATTCATTTGGTAGCAACATTAATGGAGTTAGGAAAATTGATTCCGGACAAAACAAAAGAGACGGCAAGGGGAGTTGTTAAAAAAGTGGTAGATGAGTTAATGCAAAAGTTGGAGCAGAAAACCATATCTTCCATCACAGGAGCTATTGATAGAGCTTCCATTAATAGACGTCCTCGGTATAAAGAAATTAATTGGAATACTACAATTCGTAAAAACTTAAAACATTATTTACCAGAATATAAAACGATAATTCCTGTGGAACGTATTGGTTATGGGCGAAAATCAAAACGTTCCATGAAAGATATTGTTCTCTGTCTTGATCAAAGTGGTTCCATGGGAACATCTGTTGTGTATTCTGGGATTTTTGGAGCAGTAATGGCTTCTATTCCCAATGTAACGACGCGAATGCTTGTGTTTGATACTCAAGTAGCCGATTTAACAGAAGATTTGACAGATCCTGTAGATTTGTTGTTTGGTGTACAGCTAGGTGGTGGTACAGATATAAATTTGGCCCTTCAGAAAGTGCAGAGTGTTATTTCTAAACCGAGTGAAACAATAGTCGTATTAATTACTGATCTGTATGAAGGTGGTAATGAAAAGGAAATGTTGAGAAGAGCCGAGGAGCTTGTGGCATCAGGAGTGCAGGTAATTTGCTTATTGGCATTGAATGATGAAGGAAGCCCTTATTATGATACGGGTAATGCGAAACGATTTTCAGAAATAGGGATACCAGTTTTTGCATGTACGCCCGATAAGTTTCCTGACTTAATGTCTGCTGCGATTAGAAAAGATGATATTATACAATGGGCAAGTAAGAATAATATTGTCTCCTAAAAATTAAAAACTCCGGTAATCAGCCGGAGTTTATTCATCAATCAAAAAACGAACAGTCATGATAACTGTTGTTACAGTTCACAAATTACAATTTTTGTACCAAATTTCCAATTTAGGAAAAGTTTTACAGTAATTTATGCTTGGAAGTATTATCCAAGATATGTTTTTAATATTTTACTTCTAGACGTATGTTTTAATCTACGGATTGCTTTTTCTTTAATTTGACGTACACGTTCTCTTGTTAGGTCAAATGTTTCACCAATTTCTTCAAGGGTCATAGAATGCTGCCCTGCAAGTCCAAAATACAAACGAATGACATCTGCTTCTCTTGGAGTTAAGGTTTCTAGTGCTCTTTCTATTTCCGTACGTAAAGACTCATGTAATAATTCTCTATCTGGATTAGGCGACTCACCACTACGCAATACATCGTAAAGGTTAGAATCTTCACCATCAATTAAAGGAGCATCCATAGAGACGTGACGACCAGAGTTTTTCAATGATTGTTTTACATCTTCAACAGTCATGTCTAATTCTTTTGCAATTTCTTCTGGTGAAGGTTGGCGTTCATGCGCCTGCTCCAAGAAGGCAAAAGTTTTATTAATCTTGTTTATAGATCCAATTTTGTTCAATGGTAAACGAACAATACGAGATTGTTCTGCTAATGCTTGTAAGATAGATTGACGAATCCACCATACAGCGTAAGAGATAAATTTAAAACCACGCGTTTCATCAAAACGTTGTGCGGCTTTAATAAGACCAAGGTTACCTTCATTAATTAAATCTGGAAGCGTAAGTCCTTGGTTTTGGTATTGTTTTGCAACAGATACCACGAACCTTAAGTTTGCTTTGGTTAATTTTTCCAAAGCTGCTTGATCACCTTTTTTTATTCGTTGAGCCAATTCTACTTCTTCATCGGCGGTAATTAAATCTACCTTACCAATTTCTTGTAAATATTTGTCTAACGATGCGGTCTCCCTGTTGGTTACCTGTTTTGTAATCTTTAGCTGTCTCATCTAAATATCCCTTTCTAATATTATATTGTTATGCATTAGCTGCATTAGATTATACGTTGAAAAATAAAAAATGTTACAAACGTGATGGATTATTTTAATTTTTTTGGATAAAATACCCGTTTTAAGGGTTTATTATTCAAAATCTAAGAGTTGTGTGGCTTTAATTAGGTTTTTTAGAGCAGCAATTTTTTCGTAAAGTTTATTGAAAAAAATATTCCGTTCCTTTTCTCCTGTACTGTTTAATAGTTTTGACATTTGTAATTGACGCATCATAAATTTTTCTGCTTGATCACAGGTGTTTCTGTCATTTGTCTTATAATAAGAGAGTAATGTAAAAGGAACATAGAGCGATTTTAGATTAGGAGCAGTTACCAAAATGGTATTATTCATTAAATGGAGTTCATTATAATAAAACATAAAATTAGTACCCGTTGAAGTGATTTTATGTGCAATACTTTGAATTAATTTTTTAAGTTGATCACATAAAATTAAACCAATTTCTGTAGTTATAATTCCTGCTTTGTGGTAATAGTGTATTTGTTTTAAGGTGCTGTTTATCGTGGTGATGTCCCATATTTCTGTGATATTTAAGTCGTTGTACAAACTTCCTAATTTGCTACCGGCTTGGATAAGGGAGAGCGTAGGGATAAATTCTTCAAAAGTCTTATTGCTAAATGTTTTGTCTAAAAGCTTTAGCCAGACAAACAGTTTAAAGCGACTTAATTCATCATTAGAAAGGTTGTAGAATATGGGTATATCTTTAGCAGAATACAAAATTCTACTCTCTTTTTGCTTTAATAACGGTATTAGAGAGGCATATGAATCTTCAAAGTACAGTTGTAGTTCTTCTTCTTTATCAATTCCTTTTGTTTTTTCAATAACTACGAAATTAGATTTTTCATTTCCAAACAAGCTGTCTAGTGAGATATTAAAGTATTTTGCTAAAATGATTGTTTCGTCCAAAGAAAATTTACTTTTTAAGCTGGTGCGTCTGTGGGCGGCATCGTAACTAATTTCTAAGGCTGTAGCAATACTTTCTATTAAAGATTCGTGGGGAGGTAAGACCTCCTGAACATGAGTAAGCAGTTCTTTTTGAAACATAAATTTGTGATTATCGCAAATATTAATTTCTGTATATGTGAATATACCTAATTTATTTGTGGTATGTGCAATAATTTTGGACGGTAACTAATATTTGAAATTATGAAGTATATTCTGATAGTTTTAATTTTTTTGATAGGCAAACAGGCTCAGGCTCAAAATGAGCTGAAAAATAGAAAGTTTAGAGCGCCATTATGGACTACGCACGATACTGATGTAGATATTGTTGGTGCTTCCTTTGGGTTTGTGCCTAGAGATTTGACTAAGGATAAATCTCTTGTTAGAACCTATGGACTAAGAGTCGAGGCTTTTCCTTTGTCTTTCTTTTATTTTATGGCACCCAAAAGTCCTTTGTCTACCTATAATGAAGAGTATTATAGTACTTTAAAAGGTAACGCTTCTGAGCATATCAATGGTCTAAATATTGCAACAGGCTCTTTTGAAGAGATTGATGTTAATGGAATTTCTACCACACTTTTCTTACATTATAGTAGAAAACATAATGGGATAGCAGTTGCAGGAGTAACAAATACCATTGAACGAGGGAATGGATTGATGATAGCGTATGGTGGTAATGATGTGTATCATGGGAATGGAATGATGCTAGGTACGCTCTTTGGTAACGCAACCAATACGTTTAATGGATTGCAAATAAGTGCCGCTAATTTCATTTCTGAAAAGGGAACTGGTTTGCAAATTGGTCTTTTTAATTCAGCAACTAATTTTAGGGGGCTTCAATTGGGTTTGTGGAATAAGAATTCTAAACGTTCATTGCCATTTATTAATTGGCAATTTAAAGGATAATTATACTAGTGTGCTATAAAAGCAAAAGCGCAATACTCTATGTATTGCGCTTTTTCTTTTAATAAGAGCGTCCACCGTTTAATGCGGTTATTGCTGCTCGCTTCATTATATTTTAGAGGTAATAAAAGTGCCGTTGTTTTCTTGAGCCAAAGTTCGCATAAAATCTAAATCGGCATCATCACCAAAAGCAATAGTGTGTATAATAATGTTATTAGTATTCACTTTGCGTATTTCATCAAGTACGGCATCTGGACCACTATTTGGTAAACCATCACTCATTAATACAATTTCTTCTACTTCATAAGTAGATAAGGCTTCTAGAAGTCCCTCTAGCGTATTGGTGCCTCCATTGGCTTTTAAGTTTTTTACAAATATATTTGATGAGGTTCTTGTGGTGTTGTCTGCTATTCTAAATGAAGTGGCTTGTTTGGTTACATCATTATTAAAAGAAAAGACAACAAATTTTTTGCCATCAGGGAGCCCTTTTATTGCAGGTATTAACTTGCGTTTTACAGCACCTAATTTAGTCGCTTCTTTAGAGACTTGTTTTCCAAGGAGACCTCCAATTTTTCCACCTATTACTTTACTTACTTGGTTGCCTGCTTCATCGCCAACTTCTCTTACAACTTGGTCCTTTATAGAGCCTTCATCTATGCCTTCCATGCTGCCGGAAATATCAATAAGGTACAAGGTGTTGCGAGTAGATGTTTCGATACCGAAAAAATCATCAGATTTCTTTACTACATAACAGGAGGTAAGGAGTGTACAAAATAGTAGTAGCGTTAAACTTGTTAAAAATTTTTTCATTTTGTTAGTGATTAGCGTTTAGTGTTCCTTTTTTTTATTTAAATAACCATTTGCTCTAGTTCTCAATAGATAGTGGTTATTGCTGTTCAGATTATTTGTAATGTGATATTCTGAGAGGTGAAATGGGATTACCATTTCTAAAAATTAAAATTAGACCTAATAGCTAGAACTATTTTCGATAATGAGAATTAGACGATAGCTATTTAGTAATACCCCTTGTTCAAAGAGAATTTATTTTTGATGTGATGCTTTGTGTTGCTAAAAACAACTCTTTTAAAAAAGTGCATCAATATAGTTAAGTAGACTCTTTTTTTTACTTTGTGCTACCGGAATAGCGTGTTGTTCATTTAGAACAACTTCTTCATTGCGCTTGTCAAAAGAAGTTATGTAAGTTAAGTTAATGAGAAAACTTTGATGTACCCGAAAAAAATTGTGATTCCTAAGTTTTTCATCAAATGATTTAAGCGGCTTAGAAACTAAAATACTTTTACCACTTGTAAGAAGAAAAGAGGTGTAGTTGTTATCAGATTTTGCAAACAATATATCTTCTATGGTAATCACATGAATAGCATCTGTGTTTTTAAGTACCAATTTTTTTGATTGGTCATTATGAGAAAAATTATGGAGTAAGGTAGTTAACTGCGACTGGTAGTTTGTTTTACTAATGTCTGCAATTACTTTGTCTACGGCTAAGATCAATTCTTTTTCTTCATAGGGTTTTAGCAGGTAATCTATAGCGCTAAACTTAAATGCTTCTATGGCATATTTAGCAAAAGAAGTGGTAAATATAATCTTGAAATGGATCGCCTCAAACAACTTAAGAAATTCAAAAGCAGTACCATCGGTCAGGAAAACATCTAAAATTATAAAGTCGGGCTTCATTTGTTTTATTAAAAAAGATGCTTCTTTGATATTATCAGAATGGCCAATTAGTGCTATGTTTTGGTAGCTTTTTACAATAGACGAAGCATAGGCAAATGCTTGTGGATCATCTTCTACAATAAAACAAGAGATAGCGCTCATAGGAATTCAAATATACTGTAATTAAGTGGTAGTAAAGCTTAAAGTAACTTGTGTTCCTTTAGAAGAACTATCTATATCAATAGTCCCTTTGAAATTTTTAGAAGTTTTATTGAGGTTTTTTAATTGCTCTTGAATAATCTCCATGCTCATAGATTTATGCAATCTTTTAGCATCTTCTTTTTTTATTTCAAAACCTTTTCCATTGTCCGTAATGGTAACGAATAATATATTATTCTTTTTGAAATATGTTATGTTGATAAGTCCTTTTGTGTTGTCCTTTAATCCGTGAAGGATGGCGTTTTCTACAAAAGGCTGTGTAATCAATGTTGGGAGTATATCAAAATCCTCAGTGACAGAATCTTCAATGTTTATTGTATATGCAAATTTGTTGTCATAATTTAAGAGCTGTAATTTTAGATAAGATTCTAAGGCTGTACTGTCATCTTCAATCGTACTAAAATCATCATCAGATTTCTCTAAAACTAATCGTATTAATTTAGAATAACTGGTAAGATAAGCGCTAGATTTTTCTTTATCATTTTGATGTATGAAGTTTTGAATGCTTTGTAAAGCATTGAATAAGAAATGTGGATTTAATTGCGTTTTTCTTAATCTTTGCTGCAGTAAGACCTTGTCTAATTGTTGCTGGATCTTATAGTTCTTAAATCCAAAATACCCTAAAACAACGATGAGTAATGCAAAGACGGCTAAACCTGTGAGTAGGTAGTTTTGCTGTTGAATCGTAAGGGCTTGTAATTTATTTTGGGTGTCTAGAATATTAATGCGTTGTTCTTTTTTTTCTGATTCATATTTTTCGGTCAATTCTGCAACACTTTCTTTCTGTTGTTCATTGGTAATAGAATCTTTAATGGCATCTTTTAAATCGGCATAATATAGCGCTGTTTTGTATTGCTCTAAACCTAAGTAAGATTCTTTAAGATTGTTATAGATGTATGATTTTACAATTCCTTTTGCTCCGATGCTTGCGCTATCTAAATAGCTAATCGCTTTATGGTATTCCTTTTTTTTGAGATAGGCATGTCCAACATTATTGTAAGTTATGTTAAGTGCGTTAGTGGTGCTAAGCTCTTTTCTTAAGGCGATAGCTTTTTTACCATAGGTAGCCGCAAGGTCATAATCAGAACCTTCATCCGTATAAAACATGGCTAAATTGGTATAAATGGTGGCAAGGATGTTTTTAGAATTATGTTTTAGTGCAATTTCTTCTGCCTGAAAAATTGACGCTTTATATTTTTCAAAAAGTTCTTGACTGTAATAAATATTGGAGAGATTCACCAGAATTTGAAGTTTTATTACTTCGTTAAAATCACTCAGTGTTAATGCTCTTTCTAAATAGAGTTGTGCATTTTTATAATTTTTTAAAGAAGCATTTATTGCCCCAATATTAGAATAAGTACTTACTAATTGTTGGTTGTTTTTTGTCTGCTCCAAAATTTTTGCAGCTTGTAAATAAAGCCTTAGTGCTTTTTCAAAGTCTTGTTTGTAATACTGTATGGTACCAAGATTGTGTAGTGTTAATCCCTTTAAATGTTTAGGAAGTTCTTTTTTAAGGTTTTCTTGTAAAAGAGCGTCTGATTTACTGAATTCTTTTTTAAAAATATGGAGGCTACTTTTCTGTATATTGGCTTTTGCTAGTAAAGTGTCATTGCCAATTAATTTTGCTGTTTGTAGTGCTTTATCAACATAGAAGAAAGAACTGTCTATGGCAGTTTGAGCTAATTTTTTAGATGTTTGTAATAGTACTTCTATCTGCTGATGTTTAGCTACCTCTTCTTGTGTCTGTGCTGTAGAAATATGTATTCCTATGATAAGAAATACAAATAGGAGGTATGTTTTTCTGCTTATAAATCTTTTATGGTGCTGGTAATGCATTGTTATGGTTGTGAAATTAATGCAATATAGAAAAAGCCTATCAAACCAAATTAAGAGACCATATTATTTTAGGTTAATTTCCGTAATGAAGAAATAAAATAGTTCTGTTCTCGTTGTGGTATAGTCCTTCGATTTTCAAAATTGAGCGTAACAAAATTATCATTTATACACTATTTTATGAGAGTTCTAAATTTTTATTTTACACGTTTATCAGCAATTTTGCTTGTTGTGTTGTTTAATTTTTCATGCAGTAGTGATGGGGAAAATGTAATGGATGAACCTGTAGCCCAAGAAGAAATAGGTGCAGATGGGGATACAGCTAATGAGGATGATACTGTTGATGATGCTGGAACTATTTTTTTGACCGATAATCTTATCGTTGATGCCAGCAAGGCTTTTGTAAATTACACACTTCCAGCGGCCGACTATGAGAAGTATATTAATGAAGAAGGAGATGTTCGTGACATCACCAAAGAAATATATAATCATTTCAATGATGATTATGATCTAATTGTTATTCTTGCGGTAGAAACCGTAAAAGCAGAGGATACTGCTTATGGTATTAATACTCCTGCTAAAAATAGCATTCAAGGACTTGGTGGGAGTGTATTTGATGCTACTTCTAGTTTCGGATCTGGGGGTAGGCTAAACGGAGTAATTTTTATGCCTAGAACAGAATTTGTTCAATCTGGACCTTTTTTACATGAAATTGCTCATTTATGGGCGAACAAAGGTTTTATAGCGACAACGGTAAGTGGTCATTGGGGCTATGCGAGTACGGGTGGGCAGTTAGGAGGTTTTGATGCTCTTGAAGATTTAGGTGATAATACGTATAAAGGAACGGTTGCTGGAAGAACATCTTTTGGGACTTTTGCTAATGGAGGCAATAGTATTCCTTATAGTAATGTAGAATTATATCTAATGGGATTAATTCCTGAAAATGAATTAGCATCTATTCAAGTGGCTATAAATCCGGTTGCAGGTAATGGAGCGGGTGAATTTACAGCAGATGAGATAAAAACATATACAGCACAAGAATTAATAGCTGCAAATGGTAAAAGGGTGCCTTCTTATGAAGATGCTCAAAAGGAATTTACGGCATTAACGGTAATTATTAGCCCTGAAAACGCTATAGATGATACTAAAAAAGAGGAAGTTGTAACGTCTCTAGAAGACTTTTTTAAGCAAGGTATCCCTAGTTCAGAGAGTACGTATAACTTTTGGACGGCTACGGGAGAAAGAGCGCACTTTAGTAATATCATTGATGCAGCCTCTATAAAATAAATTTAAAGGTGCCTATAATAAAAAAACCTCATAGCTTTTGTAGCTATGAGGTTTTGTACTTATAAAGCGTTAAAAGAATTAATCTTCTTTTTTATCTTCTCTAGGTTTTCTGTCATCGCGTCCACGATTATCTCTACCTCTATTGTCACGTCCACCAGAACGTTTGTCATCTCTTGGTGGTCTCGCTACATACCCTTCTGGTTTTGGTAATAAAGCTTTACGTGATACTTTCTCTTTACGAGTTTTAGGATCTACACCGAAATACTTCACTTCAAAAACATCACCCATATTAACAACGTCAGAAACATTTTCTGTACGTTCCCAAGCTAGTTCAGATACATGTAATAAAACTTCGTTTCCTGGAGCTTCAGCATATTCTACTACAGCACCAAAATCTAACATTTTTATTACTTTCACTTCGTAAGATTTACCAAGTTCAGGCTTGAATAAAATAGAATCTATTTTTGCTAAAACAGCATCAATACCTTCTTGTCCTACACCTAAAATCTCAACAATACCTTCTTCTGTTACTGGATCTTCGTTAATAACGATAGTTGTTCCAGTTTCTTTCTGCATTTCCTGAATAACTTTTCCACCTGGGCCAATTAAAGCACCAATGAATTCATTAGGAATACGTCTAGTTACCATTTTTGGAGCGTGAGATTTAACATCTTCAGCTGGAGCAGAAATCGTATCAGTAATTTTACCTAAAATATGTAAACGACCATCACGCGCTTGTTTTAGTGCATTCACTAAAATCTCGTATGATAATCCTTTAATTTTAATATCCATTTGGCAAGCAGTAATTCCTTCAGAAGTACCAGTTACTTTAAAGTCCATATCTCCTAAGTGATCTTCATCTCCTAAAATATCAGACAATACAGCGTAACGATCACCATCAGAAATTAATCCCATAGCAATACCAGAAACAGGACGTTTCATTTTAACACCAGCATCCATTAAAGCCATTGTACCAGCACAAACAGTTGCCATAGAAGAAGAACCATTAGATTCTAATACTTCAGATACAACACGTACAGTATAAGGACAATCACTAGGAATCATTCCTTTTAATCCACGTTGTGCTAAGTTACCATGACCAACTTCTCTTCTAGAAGTTCCTCTTAGTGGTCTAGCTTCACCTGTACAAAAAGGAGGGAAGTTATAATGTAAATAGAAGTTTTCTTCACCTTCGTGAGATGGCATATCTATTTTGTTAGCATCTCTAGAAGTACCTAAAGTTACGGTTGCTAAAGCTTGAGTTTCCCCACGTGTGAAAATAGCAGAACCGTGTGTAGATGGTAAATAATCTATCTCACACCAGATTGGTCTAATTTCATCAGTCTTACGACCGTCTAAACGTAAACCTTCGCTTAATGTTAATTCACGAACAGCTTCTTTTTCAGCTTTACTATAGTAACCTCCTACAAGGTGACCAAATTCTGCCATTTCTTCTTCTGTAAAAGAGGCTTTTACTTCTTCTTTTACTTCAGCAAATGCAGCACTACGTTCTGCTTTAGAAGTTCCCTTCTTAGCAATAGCATAGCATTTATCGTAAGCTAAATCGTGTATTCTTTTTTCTAATTCTTCATTTGCTTCAGCAGTTGCGTACTCGCGAACCTCTTTTTTTCCAAAAGCTTCAGCTAAACGTAATTGTGCAGCAATTTGTACTTTAATAGCTTCGTGAGCAAATTTGATAGCATCAGCCATTTCTTCTTCAGAAATTTCATCCATCTCACCCTCAACCATCATTACGGAATCAGCAGAAGCACCAATCATCATCTCTAAATCAGATTCTGCTAATTGTGCTCTTGTTGGGTTAATTACAAATTCGCCATTAACACGACCAACTCTAGCTTCAGAGATAGCGCATTCAAATGGGAAATCTGATAATTGGATTGCAGCAGAAGCAGCCAAACCAGCCATAGCTTCAGGCATAACATTTTCGTCATGAGACATTAACTGTATCATTACTTGTGTTTCTGCATGGTAATCTTTTGGGAATAAAGGACGTAAAACACGGTCTACTAGACGCATTGTTAATACCTCTCCATCACTTGGTCTTGCTTCTCTTTTAAAGAAACCACCTGGGTAACGACCTGCAGCAGCAAATTTTTCTCTGTAATCTACAGTAAGTGGAAGAAAGTCCACATCGCTTTGTTTGTAATTAGAAACTACAGTACATAATAACATACAGTTTCCTGATTGAACAACAACAGAACCGTGTGCCTGTTTTGCTAATTTTCCGGTTTCGATAGAAATTTCTCTACCGTCCCCAAGGTCAATAACCTCTTTAAATACTTTTGGAATCATAAAATTGATTTGCAACTTGTTTTTACAAGTTAGTTAAACTTTGATCTTTTTGTCTTTTATATAAGACGGACAGTTGTTGTGCTGTTGTAGTGGTGTGACCAATGAAAAACTATATGCAAGCTTTTTGTCTGCTGCCTTAAATTGTTAGTTAAGGACTTTTTGTAAAGATACATCAAAAACTAATTTGTTGTATTAAAAAAGGGGGAAGCTAAGCTTTCCCCCTTCGAAAATTATTTTCTAATGCCTAATTCTTTAATTATTTCACGATATCTTACAATATCTTTCTTAATTAAATAATCTAATAAGCTTCTTCTTTTACCTACTAACATTACTAGAGAGCGTTCCGTGTTATAATCTTTACGGTTAGTTCTTAAGTGTTGACTTAAGTGCTCAATACGATGTGTAAACAATGCAATTTGCCCTTCAGCAGAACCAGTGTTTTTTTCTTCGCCACCGTGTTTTTTGAAAAGCTCAGCTTTTCCTTCTTTTGTTAAATACATTCCAATATTATTTTTAAATGATTTTTATGTATATGATTGATTTTTTCAATCAGCTTGCAAATATAGAATTATTTTACGACAATCTTATTCTAGAAAATAGAAAATTTAAATCATCATCGTAATCAACCTCCAAAGCTATTGGTGTATGTATGCGGATTTGAATATTTCTTTACGGATAAGGGGTGTTTTGAGTTGATTTTTAAAACCAGAAGGAAGTAAAGTACTAGAATAGATGAATATAGCGTTAAATATAAAAATAAGTTATGTTTATTGTAAAATTTGGAACGTATTCTCTTAAGATTAAATCTTATACAGCTAAAGAGGTTGGATTAAAAGATGCGCATGCTAACATGACATTCATTATTTTTCAAAAAATACTTCATTTTTGGTTTGTCCCGTTAATTCCAGTAGATAAATTTTGGATCATAAAAGATAGTCATACGGGCAAGCAAATTACAGAAACTACGTCAACGATGCGCGCTGCAATTGATTTAAAGTTAATCAAACAACGCACTCCGATTTGGAGTTATTTTGGATTGATATTGATTACGTTACCCTTCTTGGTGTTTTTTATGTTTGGTGTGTATCTAAGTGTAGATAAAATTATAGATGAAGTTCAAGGAGATATTGTGAAAAATAATCGTGTGGATTTAAAAAAGGAATTAGTGAAGAATCCTCAAATAAATGATTTGTATACGTTTAAAACTATTTACCTTGATAAAGTTACTGATGAAAATGGTTATTTTGTGAACTATAAACCGTCACATTTTTCTTCATCAAGTAAAATAGATTATAGCGTAAATTATATTTCAAGAGACTCCGTAGGTTTTGAGTTTTTGAAAGACAAAAAATATAGTACTTATACCTTTGGTCTTAAAGAAGTGTTTAGGCTTTCAAAGAAAGATTTAATCTTAGCAACAAAGGGTTATAGAGAATTAGAAGTTTATGAGTATCAAAAAAAACCTAATTCTAAGTCAAAAGAGGTTGTAGGTGTTTTTGAAATTAATAGAGCGCAGGAGTGATAAATTTAGTTTTACATCAAAGATGTTTTGCAAAATTGAGTACTGCTAATGTGCTAAAGTATGGCTACAAAAAAGCTTAAGACGTGTAGTGAGCGAGCATTTTTGCGTTATAAAAAGTAATCGCTATTTGTAATAAATCATTACAAATAGCGATATTTTTTTTAAGCAGATTTCAACTCTTCTTTGCGAACTGGGTTGTTTTGAATTAAATCGATATACAGATTAATTTTCTTTTTCAAATTTTTTCTGTGAACGATAAAGTCTAAAAAGCCATGTTCCATTACAAATTCGGCAGTTTGGAAACCTTCAGGCAATTCTTTTCCTGTAGCTTCTTTAACAACTCTTGGGCCTGCAAAACCAATTAAAGCACCTGGCTCAGAAATATTAATATCACCAAGCATTGCATAAGAAGCGGTAGTTCCACCAGTGGTAGGATCTGTACATAATGAAATGTAAGGTAAACCGGCTTCTGCTAACTGTGCTAGTTTAGCAGATGTTTTTGCTAATTGCATTAATGAAAGTGCTGCTTCCATCATACGTGCACCACCAGATTTTGAAATCATTACAAATGGTAATTTCTTTTTGATAGCATAATCAATACCACGTGCAATTTTTTCTCCAACAACGCTTCCCATAGATCCGCCAATAAAAGCGAAATCCATACAGCAAACGACAACATCTTTCCCGAAAGATTTACCGATACCGGTTCTAACAGCGTCATTTAGACCTGTTTTTGCTTGTGCTGCTTTTAAACGGTCTGCGTATTTTTTAGTATCCTCGAATTTTAAAGGGTCTTTAGACGTTAATTTGCTGTCAATTTCTTTAAACTTATTGTCGTCAAATAAAATTTCAAAATACTCTTTACTTCCTATTCTTACATGGTAATCATCTTCTGGGCTTACATAAAAGTTTTTAGCTAATTCATCAGCTTCAACTATTTTACCAGTGGGTGATTTGTACCATAACCCTTTTGGGGTATCTTTTTTTTGCTCCGTTGCAGTTTGTATTCCTTTTTCTTTTCTTTTAAACCAAGACGACATACATTGAATATTTAGTTAAACGGATATTATTTTGAGTTAGTTAAACTGTACACTATAGCGTGTTTTCGTTATTTAAATCAGCAAATGCTTTTTTCAAACGCGTAACAAATGTTTTTTCGCCTTCACGTAACCATACTCTTGGATCGTAAAATTTCTTGTTAGGCTCATCAGCACCATTAGGGTTTCCAATTTGTGCTTGCAAGTAGTCTTTTTTATCTTGGATGTAATCACGAATACCTTCTAAGAATGCATATTGTAAATCTGTATCAATATTCATTTTTATAACACCGTAACTAATTCCTTCTCTAATTTCTTCAACTGTAGATCCTGAACCACCATGAAAAACAAAATCAATATGGTTGTGCTCTACGTTATATTTTTTAGTGATGTATTCCTGAGAATTTTTTAAAATTTTCGGAGTTAATTTTACGTTCCCTGGCTTGTATACTCCATGGACATTACCAAATGCAGCAGCAATTGTAAATCTAGGACTTACTTTTGATAATTCTTCATAAGCATAAGCTACTTCTTCTGGTTGTGTATATAGTTTAGAATCATCTACATCAGAATTATCAACACCATCTTCTTCACCACCAGTAATCCCTAATTCAATCTCTAAAGTCATTTCCATTTTTGCCATTCTAGTAAGGTATTCTTTACAGATAGCAATATTTTCTTCAAGAGGCTCTTCAGATAAATCAATCATGTGAGAGCTGAAAAGAGATTTTCCAGTTTCTTTATAATGTTGTTCACTAGCATCTAAAAGACCGTCGATCCAAGGTAATAGTTTTTTAGCGCAATGATCCGTGTGTAAAATTACAACAGCACCATATGCCTCTGCTAATTGATGTATATGTTTAGCTCCTGCAATTGCACCTTGTATAGCTGCTTTTTGACCGTCGTTTGATAAGCCTTTTCCTGCATTAAATTGAGCACCACCGTTTGAAAATTGAATGATAACAGGTGCGTTTAAACTTGCTGCCGTTTCAAGAACTGCATTAATAGTATCTGAACCAATAACATTTACTGCTGGTAAAGCAAATCCTTTTTCTTTTGCGTAGTCGAAAATTTCTTGTACTTGGTCTCCAGTTGCAACGCCTGGTTTTATATTATGAGCCATAATTATTATTTTCTTGAATTAGTAATTGAAATATTGAATAACAAAAGTAATAAAATATTTAAGAGAGTGTCTCCTTTTTATCTTCAAACAGTGTGCTGAGGTTCTTATTCTCTCGCGATAACGTTTTAGTTGTTATACCTGTATTTTAAAATGGATAATTAATACCGATTTGTAACACAGAATTTGCGAAATTATAGTCTCTAAACCATCTTTTTGATAGTTCTTCAGCGGGATTGTATGTTTTAAAACCTAAATCTACTCTAAAAACAAAGTAAGTAAAATCATAACGGATACCAAAACCTGTCCCTAATGCAATGTCCTGCAAGGAGCTTATTCCGTTAAACGTGGCATCGGTATTTTCAACGTTATCATAAACGTTCCATATATTACCTGCATCTGCAAACAGACCTCCTTTTATATTTCCAGCGATAGGAAATCGGTATTCAAGGTTAAACGCTAATTTGAAATTCGCTTCATTAAAATCATTTAAATTATCCGTTTTTCCAGGTCCTAATGTATAAGGGCTCCAAGCGCGGTTGTCATAAGAACCACCAGCGAAATAACTACGGGAAAACGGAATGCTATTAGAGTTGCCGTAAGGAATAGCGATACCCATAAAGCTTCTAAAAGCTAAAACTTTAGATTCAGATAAATCCCAATGTTTAATATAGTCAAATTCTGTTTTTAAATATTGTGAGTAAGGAACACTAAATACAAGCTTGTTGCCATCTTCATCTTCGTTAAAAGGAATGCCGGTAGCTGCAAGGGATAGTAAATTACCAGCGCCTTCTATTTTAAATTTAAATTGATGAAAGCTATTGTCTGTTAAACTCGTTTGATTGTTTTTTGAAAACGTATAGTTGGTGGCAAATATTAAATTGTTTTGCGTTAAACGTTCGCGCCTTTCTTCAATACTACGTACCTCTTCGTAATCATCGCTTGATGAGGTTACTTCCTCGTCCAGTATTGCTTTTGTAAAACCAGTAGTTCCCTCAGGTATAGTAAGTCTAAAATCACCATCTTCACCTACAGGTTCATAATTTTGCGATAAATTGGTGTCTGTTTCATAGATATCTTGATCAGCAATAGTGTTTAATCTAGAAAAAGAGCTTTGATAAACATAGAAATACCGATCAATATTTACATTTTTCACATATTGAATGTTAAGAAGTTCAATGTTGTGTTTTAATTGTGTGTTAGGAGACCAACTATACCCCAAAACACTATTTAATGTTTGCTTGTCTAAACCAATATTCTGCTGAAAACTCGTTCCAATGGAGATTCTAGTTTTTGGAAGCATGTAATAAGGTATAATTTTTTTGGTATCGATAAACGGGAACCAGATACGTGGAAAATCTAATGCAATATCACCACCAAAATCTTGTACATTAAAAAACTGACGGTCTGATACATTAGGATCGCTTGATGCGCCAATATTTGCAGTGGCTGAAATGCTTAGATTTTCTGCTCCTTTAAATAGGTTTCTAATATTCAACGCTGGGGTGAAGGATATACCAAAGTCTTGAATGTTTGATCTGCTAACATCGGTATCAAAACTCAAGGAATACTTATCACGCGCGGTTAAATAAATGTTAGATGCTAATGATGCATTGCTGCTATCTGCTATGATTTCAATGTTAGGATACTTGAAGTTATTTAAGTTATTTATTTGCCTGTAAGTACGTAATCTATTAATATCTCTGTAGACGCTATCTTTTTCCATGAAAATTGCATCGGTAAGGGCTTTGGGTTTGTAGTTGAGTTTATCCTTATAATAAATGGTAAAGCCTTTAAAATTTACAGAGTCTAGTTCTTTAGGATTGTTTGCAAAGAGATGATCTGCAAAAATATTTACTTTACTAAATTTATAAACTTTGTATGCTGTTTTAGTAGAGTCCCCTCTTGTTTTTAAATTGTCAATATTTAAAGCAATAATCATTTCTTGATCGTCTTTTGCTGCTATGGTGTCTGTAATGATGTCATAACTAATAGAACTCTCTTGAAAATTATAAACCCCTTTATTTCTAAATAACTCTGTTAATCGTTCTCTTTCTTGTGTAAAGTTAGAAAGATCAAATTGAGTTTTGTTTTTTACAGCAGATGTTGTCTTATTAAGTTGGTATATAGAATCTATTGCAGGCGACGCGATGACGCTATACGTAGAGTCAATCATAAAGGGTTTACCTAATTGTAAGTCGTAAGTAATGGCCGCTTTTTTCTTTCTTTTAGTGCTGTCTATCGTAAAGTTTCCTGTGGCATTAAAATAGCCTCTATTGCCGTAATACGCTTTTATCCGTTTTAAAGATTTGGTGGTCTTTGCTGTATCTATAATAACAGGAGCTTCTCCTATTTTTTTAAACCACTCGCTATACCCTTTGACCATGAAAGATTCGCCAAGGCTGTCTAGTTGTTTTTGTGAAATAAGTTTGCGCCACCTTTCCTCGCGTTTGTCTTTTTTGTGAAGCCAAGCTTGGTAGGAAGAATCTGGATTTTGTTTTGCTAAATTGTACAGGTTTAAGCGCAAAGGGTATCCCGCCAAAGAACTGTTGGGTTTTTGAATAACAAGACTTTTTACATTCTCGTCTTTAATTTTATCACCATCTGCAAGTATTGTGTTATCTATGAGTAAAAGCTCATCGTCTTCTACTCTTTTTAACGCATTGCAAGACACGATGATTAAACCTAAAAATAATAAGACTATTTTTGTGCTGTTATTTTTCAAACTTAATTTAGATTCTAAGAAAATCAAAAATACGTTATTTGTATGGTTGGTAAAAGCCAAATAAAACTTATAAAAAGCCTTCAGCTTAAAAAAAATAGAATTCAACATCAATTGTTTGTAGTAGAAGGTTTAAAAACGATTCAAGAGCTTTTAAAATCTTCTTTTGAAGTTTATAAGGTGTTTAGTACAGATGCAGGTTTTGTTTCAGATAATGAAGAAATTTCAGAATTAATCTCGGCGGCTGATTTAAAGAAGATGAGCTCTTTGAATACCCCTAATGGGTATTTAGGAGTGTTTAAAATGTCAAAAGTAGGTGCCATTCAGCTGAATGATTGGATTGTCGCGGTAGATACTGTTCAAGATCCTGGGAATTTAGGAACTATAATACGGCTGTGTGATTGGTTTGGGATTAAAAATTTAGTGTGTAGTGCTACGACCGTAGATTGTTATAATCCGAAAGTGATACAAGCGACCATGGGTTCTATTACAAGAGTGAATGTTACCTATTTAAATTTAACCGATTTTTTGCAAACCTCAGAACTGCCCATCTATGGCGCTTTTATGGATGGTGAAAGGGTGTATGATTCAAAAATTTCTTCAAAAGGAATTCTTGTGATGGGGAATGAAGCTAACGGAATTTCGTCTGAGGTAGCAACTTTTATCACGAAAAGAGTGTCCATACCACAATTTGGAGCTCAAACGGCAGAAAGCTTAAATGTGGCAACTGCCACTGCTATCTTATTAAATGAAATAAGGAGAAGTTAGTTTAGGTTTTATTCAAATGTGAAGTTTACAAAAATACCTCTAGTTCTAATTCCAGAAAGATTTCCTGTCCAAGGGCTGTCAGGATCATTGTCCGGCACCAATTCATTATTCATTGCAAAAACACCGCGAATTGATGGGGAAAATTTAAAATATTCCGTATAAAAATCTATCCCAAACCCAACTTCCCAATTGTAGTTGTTTTTGGTCATTCTAAAGGTTCCTGTACTATTGTCGTCTAAACTGTCCTCGTTACTTCCTAAATTTAAAGAGTAAGATACACCGCCAACAATATAAGGTTTCCAGTTGCCAATTCTTTTTGTGCTGGCTTTTAGTAAAAGTGGAAAATTAATATAAGTAGATTTTACAATTCTTAAAGCTTCGTTTTCGGTAGTAAATCCTCTAAAACCAATAGTTCTTTGGGTATAAAATAAACCAGGTTCAAATCTAAGGTCAAAAAACTGATTTAAACGTAATTCACTTATTAAACCTACATTAAAACCTGTGCTTGTAGAAACTAGATTGTCTCCATCTTCAGGAACGTCAATGTAATCAAATTTAAAGTCTAATGAATTAAATCCTAAAAAATAACCCCAATTTAAAGGCGCTTCATCTTCGTTTTGAAGATTAAGAATAGGCCTTTCATTAAACTGAGCTTGTGTAGTTAGGCATATAAATAGACCTAAAAACAGAAAAAAAATGTTTTTCATACCTTACTTTGTAGCTACATATATAGATGCTACCCCAAGTGTTTGGGGTTTGTTCTCTATATCTATAAACCCAATTTTTCGTAAAATATTGTTGAACTTTTCACCATAAGGGAAAACTGCTGCAGATTCTGATAAATATTCGTAGGCAGAATTATCTTTTGAGAATAATTTTCCAATCTTAGGCATAATTTGTTTTGTGTAAAAATTATAGCCTTGTTTGAATGGAGTTTTTGTAGGTACAGATGTTTCTAAGATAGCTAAAGTGCCTCCTTTTTTTAGTACTCTGTATATTTCTGCAAGTCCTAATTCTAAGTTTTCAAAATTTCGAACTCCAAATGCAACGGTTATCGCATCAAAAGTATTTTCATTAAAAGGAAGGTTCTCACTATCGCCAACAATCATTTCAATCGTATTGTCTAAATGTTTCTGGGTTACCTTTTTTTTGCCTACGGCTAACATTCCTGGCGAAATATCTAAACCTACTATTTTACTCGCTCCAGTTTCAACAAGATTTATGGCTAAATCTCCTGTGCCTGTTGCTATGTCTAAGATAGAAGTTGGATTTTTTTCTTTGAGTATAGCGACAACTCTTTTTCGCCATTTAATGTCTATTCCAAAAGAGATTACTCTATTTAAACCATCGTAATTAGTAGAAATAGTATCGAACATTTGGGTGACTTGTTCTTTTTTTCCTAAATCAGAATCTTTATAAGGAGTAACTTTTTTACTCATGGGTGCAATTTTCTTGCAAAGATACAATTTCGAATTTGCTTTATCATAGCTAAATTGTACAATAAACTCGGTGTTATTCAGTTTTTTACTTGTGGGTTTTTAATTACAACAAAATAAAATTATGTAATTTTGTGCTTCAAAATTTTGCGAACTTTTCAAAACATGGGCTGTAGGAGCAATTTTGCTTTTCTAGTATATTCCAATACAAACAAATCCAATCGTAGCCACGGCTTGGATTAAATTAACGGAAAACAATTTTTTTAATTCATGAAAATTATTATTGCAGGGGCTGGTGAAGTAGGATTTCATTTAGCAAAATTATTATCCTATGAATCTCAAGATATTACCTTAATAGATTCAGTGAAGGAAAGTTTGTCTTATGCGGATACGCATTTAGATATACGTGTTCTTAAAGGTGATGCCACTTCTATTTCTGTATTGCAAGATGCGCAAGTAGGGAAGTCAGATTTGGTAATTGGAGTAACGTCATCAGAAACTACAAACATTACGTTGTGTTTGATGGCAAAGCAAATGGGTTGTAAAAGAACCATTGCAAGAATTTCAAATACGGAGTTTAAAAAATTTAAAGACGTTGTTGATTTTAAGAAATTAGGAATAGATGAATTAATTTCTCCAGAAGAACTTGCAGCGCAAGAAATACAATTGTTGTTGAATAAATCTGCTTTCAACGATACTTATGAGTTTGAAAACGGAGCTTTGATAATGGTAGGTGTTTCTTTGCCTAAAGCTGCTCCTTTTGTGGGGAAATCGGTAAAGGAGGCTGCTCAGATATTCCCGGAACTTCATTTTATGCCTATAGCTTTGCAGCGTACAGGTACCCAATATACACTTATACCTCGTGGAGATACCGTTTTTAAAGAAGGCGATCAAGTCTATTTTATCACTTGTAAAGATGGGGTAGATGAGCTTTATAAGCTTACCGGTATGGTGAAACGAGACATTAAGAATGTGATGATTCTTGGCGGTAGTAAAGTTGGGTATAAAACGGCTAGAGATCTTTGTGGAAAAAAGTTTAATGTAAAACTTATTGAGAAAAATAAGGAAAAAGCTTTTGATCTTGCAGATGAATTGCCAGATGCACTGATAATTAATGGTGACGGCCGTAATGTAGAGTTGTTAGAAGAAGAAAATTTGGAGTCTATGGATGCTTTCATCGCGGTAACAGGAAATTCTGAAACTAATATTATGTCGTGCTTGGTGGCCAAATCAAAAAATATAAAAAAGACGATTGCTTTGGTTGAAAATATGGATTATTTTCAATTGTCTCACTCTATTGGGATTGATACGTTGATCAATAAAAAATTACTTGCTGCAAATAATATATTTAGACATATTAGGAAAGGTGAAGTAGTGGCTTTAACGCGTTTGAATAATTTGAATGCGGAAATATTAGAGTTTATAGTGAAACCACAATCTGCCGTTAATGGAAAAATTATTAAAGAATTAGACTTTCCGCGTGAAGCTACCATTGGTGGTGTTATCAAAAATGGCGAAGGAATTATTGCGTTAGGAGATTTTAAAATACAACAGGGTGATAGGGTAGTGGTATGTTGTTTGCCGAGTTCTATTCCTAAAATTGAAAAAATGTTTCTTTAATGGGATTGAACTACAGAATTATTTTTCATCTTATGGGGCTCCTGTTACTTTGTAATGGTGGGTTTATGATTCTTGCTGCTATTTTTAGTGGTATATATAATGATGGCGCTACTTTAGATATTACTTTGGCAGCTATTGTAACGATGATTGTCGGGACATTATCCATGTTTCTAACCCGCGGTCATAAAAAAGAAGTAAAAAGAAAAGAGGGCTATATTATTGTAACAGGAGGTTGGTTAGTAATGTCGCTATCTGGGGTGTTGCCTTACTTATTTTCTGGTGCTATACCGGATTTTACCAATGCTTTTTTTGAAACTATTTCAGGATATACAACTACAGGTGCTTCAATCCTTGATGATATTGAAGCCTTACCTGAAGGAATTCTCTTTTGGAGGAGTTTAACGCATTGGATTGGTGGGATGGGGATTATCGTTTTAGCGATTGCTATTTTGCCGCTCTTAGGAATAGGAGGCATGCAATTATTTGCTGCAGAGGCTCCGGGGCCGAGTAGTGATAAGTTACATCCTCGAATTACAGATACAGCGAAAAGATTATGGTTAATCTATTTTGGGTATACGGTAGCAGAAACCATCTTATTAAAATTAGCGGGGATGTCCTTTTTTGATGCTATAAATCATTCTTTGGCTACCTTATCTACAGGAGGTTTTTCTACTAAAAATTTGAGTACCGCATATTGGAATGACCAACCGATGATTCAGTATATAATCATTTTGTTTATGTTCCTTGCTGGGAGTAATTTTGTGTTAAGTTATTACGCCTTTAAAGGGAAAGTGCAAAAGATTCTCTTTGACGAGGAATTTAAATTTTATACCATATTTGTTGTCGCCTTTACGCTTATTTCCGCTTTGGTAGTGTATTTAGGTGCTAATGTGGCGGTTTCGGAATACCATCCAATGATCTGGGGAGAAGCAGAAAGTGCATTTAGGCATTCTTTATTTCAAGTATTGTCGGTGATTACTACAACTGGATTTGTTACGGCAGATTTTACAAATTGGACCCATTTTTTAACCATCTTTTATTTTGGCTTATTCTTTCTTGGAGGTTGTGCTGGTTCAACATCTGGTGGTATTAAAGTAATGCGACATTTGTTAATTATTAAAAACGGATTATTAGAATTTAAACGGACACTTCATACGAATGCGGTAATCCCAGTACGTTATAATAATAAAACGGTACGCGAACATATTGTATATAATATCATTGCTTTTTTTGTACTGTACATGCTTATGTTTATTATTGGGTCTTTAGTGTTGGGGGCCTTAGGTTTAGATTTTGAATCTGCTATTGGTGGTGCTGCTTCTTCATTAGGTAATGTGGGCCCTGGTTTAGGGAGTTTAAATCCGTTAAGTAACTTTAATGGTTTGCCTAATTTAGGCAAATGGTGGTGTGGGTTTTTAATGCTCTTAGGGCGTTTAGAACTTTTTACCGTTTTAATTCTGTTTACTCCATATTTCTGGAAGAAAGTTTAATTTAAAAACTTCAATTGCAATACTTGTTTTGGAAATCGTCACAAGTAGCGCGTACTCTAAAAAAATGATGGAAGATTTTCTTTGTACTAATTCATTAGTAGGGGCCTCAGTTGTTATTTTAAAGACCGTGAAGTTCAGAGATTTATCATTGCAAGTAAATTGCTCGTTATTTAATTCAAAGACGGGTAGATCGGGTAATTGAGCTATTTTTTAAAGAACCATCGTAGTAAGGGGTGCAGTCTATAATGTCGTCCTCTAATTCTATATCCTGTGATCAATTCGTTGTGCAGGGCTTTATTCTTTTTGTTGGTAAGTAGAAAGGAGCTCCGTTATTTTTAATGCCTCCTTTTTAAAATCTGTAATTTACTTTCTCTGCCTTGATACTTTCGTGATAGGTTACAAACCCGATTGTACAAATTGGCTTCAAGGAATGAAAGATCATTCTGTGTTCGCTCATACCTATTATCTATTGAACAGTATAGACACAGAGCTACCTAACATTGGGGCATGGCATTTATTTTTGATGTAAAGATGAACTGTTGTAAGGTGGTTTTGAGTGCTGGGTTTTTAAATAAAAAAAGCGCCTCAAGGTATATCGAGGCGCTTTGGTATTGTAAATAAATACTTTTATTAAGAAACAGCTTTTTTAATCCTAGCCATTGCCTCTATAATTTGTGCTTCACTTGCAGCGTAAGAGATACGTATGCAATTGTTGTTTCCAAAGGCATCACCTGCTACTGTAGCTACATTAGCAGCTTCTAATAAGTACATAGAAAAGTCAGATGAATTGTTGATTTTTACGCCGTTTAAGGTTTTTCCAAAATATGCTGTGACATCTGGGAAAACATAAAATGCTCCTTCTGGTTCATTACATTTAAATCCTGGAATATCTTGTAATAATCCTAGGATTAATTTTCTACGTTCTTTGAACTTGTCTACCATATATTGAATGCGGCTAACAGGTTCAAGTAAGGCAGTAATGACAGCTCTTTGTGCAATACAGTTAGCGCCACTAGTTACTTGTCCTTGAAGTTTATTACAGGCTCTAGCAATATATGCAGGAGCTCCAATATAACCAATTCTCCATCCTGTCATAGCAAATGCTTTTGCTACTCCGTTAACGGTAACTGTACGATCATACATATCAGGAAACTCTGCCATTGATGCATGAGCAGTAACTCCGTAATTGATGTGTTCGTAAATCTCATCACTTACAACAACAATTTGAGGGTGCTTTTGCAAAACATCAGCAAGCGCTCTTAATTCTTCTTTGCTATAGATTGATCCTGTAGGATTGCAAGGAGAGCTATACCATAACATCTTTGTTTTTGGTGTAATTGCAGCTTCTAATTGCTCAGGAGTCATTTTAAAATCAGTATCTATTGAAGTTCCTACTTCAACAGGAACGCCATCTGCAAGTTTTACGATGTCACTATAACTTACCCAGTAAGGACAAGGTAGGATAACTTCATCGCCTTTATTTAGACATACTTGCGCTACATTGTACAACGATTGCTTTGCGCCAGTTGAAACCACAATTTGCGGTAAGGTGTAGCTTAAGTTATTATCTCTTTTAAACTTTGTTATGATAGCCTCTTTCAAGTCTACATACCCATCTACAGGAGAGTAAGAACTGTAATTATCATTTACAGCTTGTATGGCAGCTTCTTTAATGTAATCAGGGGTGTTAAAATCTGGTTCTCCTAAACTAAGACCAATAATGTCTTTCCCTGCGGCTTTAAGTTCTCTTGCTTTCGCAGCCATTTCTAAAGTGGCTGATATTGCTAAATTGTTAACTCTTTCAGATAATTGGTTACTCATTATATTATATAATTTTCTAATACTGTATAGACGGCTTTTTGCCTAGTTCTTTTAAATGACTAAAGTGCGAAATTATAGCTTTTCTTGTTGTCTTGTATTCGTTGTAAGGCAAATTAAACTCTTTTGCTGTCTCTTTAACAATTTTAGCAATTTTTGTGTAATGTACGTGACTTATGTTAGGGAAAATGTGGTGTTCAACTTGATGATTTAATCCCCCAGTAAACCAGTTTACAATTTTGTTTTTGGTACCAAAATTAACGGTCGTGAACAATTGGTGTATGGCCCAAGTATTTTTCATATTACCATTTTCATCTGGTAAAGGAGTTTCTGCTTGATCTACCACGTGTGCTAATTGAAAAGTTACACTTAAAATAACTCCTGCTACATAATGCATCACAAAGAAGCCTATTAATATTTTCCACCAAGAGATATCTAAAATGACCATCGGTAAAACGATCCAAATAGTTAGATAGATAATTTTTGTAATGACTAGTTTACTCCAGTTTACAAACGGATTTGGTAATTCGCCATACGATAATTTACGTTTTGTATAGCGATACATTTGCTGAAAATCTGTAGTAATTGCCCAGTTAAAGGTTAATAAGCCATATAAAAATACAGAATAAAAATGCTGAAATTTATGATGTTTTCTCCATTCCGCATGTTTTGAAAATCTAAGAATCCTTCCAGCTTCTAAATCTTCATCATGTTCGTGAATGTTTGTATAGGTGTGGTGTAATACATTGTGTTGTACTTGCCAATTGAAAACATTTCCGGCAAGAATATAAATACTTCCTCCCATGATTTTGTTAACCCATTTTTTGTTTGAATAGGAACCATGATTTCCATCATGCATTACATTCATACCTACTCCAGCCATGCCAATTCCAATAAGGATGGTTAGTAATAAGTTAGCCCAATTAGGTAAGTTTAAAGTTAATATTAAAAAGTATGGTGCAAGAAATAAGGCGAACATTACAGCTGTCTTTAAGTGCAATCTCCAGTCCCCTGTTTTCTTTATCTTATTTTCTTTGAAGTAATCGTTTACCCTTTTGTTTAGTGTTTTGAAAAACTGGGTAGAATCCTTTCTAGAAAAACGAACGGTTTCTTTATTCATGATATTGTTTTTAACAAAGATAAGTTAATTCGTTTTTAGTAATTCAAAATACCTTCTTAAAAAGGAAATAATTATGATTTTTAAAGTGTTATTTTTGCATAAAAATTACTTTGTTTATGGATGTTACTATATTGTTTAATCACTTTCCTAATTTAACTGAAGCGCAAAAAAGACAATTTACACTTTTGGCCGACTTGTATAAGGATTGGAATATGAAGATTAATGTGGTGTCTAGAAAAGATATTGATGAATTGTATATTAGACATGTATTACACTCCTTAGGTATTGCAAAATTACAAGAATTTTTACCGGGAACGACGGTGCTCGATGTGGGTACAGGAGGTGGGTTCCCAGGGGTTCCTTTGGCTATTTTATTTCCTGAAACACATTTTACCTTGGTGGATGCAATTGGAAAAAAAATAAAGGTTGTTGATGAGGTTGTCGCAGGCTTAGGAATTACCAATGTAACTACCATTAACGATCGGGTTGAAAATGTCAAAGGTAAGTTTGATTTTATTGTGAGTAGAGCGGTTGCGGCTATGCCTACATTTGTCCATTGGACTAAAGGAAAAATAAAGAAAGATTCACTTCATGAACGTAAAAACGGAATCCTATACTTGAAGGGTGGTGACTTAGAAGAAGAGCTACAAGGGTATAAAACCGTAGAACTTTTTAACTTATCAGATTATTATGATTACGAGTTCTTTGAAACTAAAAAGGTAGTGTATTTACCTTTAAAATATAGAGGATAAAAAAAGGCTCGATTTATGGATAAATCGAGCCTTTTTTTCTAAAATGGAGTGTGTCAATTTTAGATACTTAATAAACTTAAGTAAGATTGTCTGCATGTTTTTGCATATCTTTTAACATATGATGTTACGCTTTGAATGCTAAAAGTTTGTGTTTTTTCCTGTGTTTCCGAAGTTCTTTCTTTCATAATCCGCCGTTTTAATAAAGGCAAAGTTACTTCATATGCCTTTTGTTTACAATTAATTAACGTTAAATTTACATTAATAGTATATTTGAAAGTAACTTTTTTTCTATTTTTTTAATTTTCAGGAATATTTTAGCTCCTTTACAAAGGCAAGTAATGTGTTTTAAGTTAAAAAAAGCCGCTAACGAAATCTGTTAGCGACTGCTTATTCATAAAGATGTTTTCTTAATTTAAACTCCAAGGTGGTGTTACATTGTTAGATCGTGCGTACGCAATTAACTGGCCTTTGTGTTCTCCATTGTGTTCCATGATAGCTAGTAGTCCTGCTAGGGTGCTCATTTTGGCGAATCCGAAATCTACTTCTTCTGTCAGCTTCTCATTTCTTACCATTAAAATTGCTGAAAGGACAAAGGCGTTAGATGCTTTTAATGCAGCAATAATAGCGTCTTTTCCTTTAATTTTAGCTAATCCCATGACATCTACATTCTCAGGGGGTGCAAATCCCATTTTTGAGGCTAGAAAGTAATTTCCACTAGCGACATGCAAAAGGGCTTCGCTAACAGAATTTACGCCGTCCATAGGTCTCCAGTCATACTGTTCTTCGGAGAAAGCTTCTGCTAATTGAATGACTTGTTGTTGATTGCCGATTAGCACATCGTGAATGGTAGTTTGTGCTAAGTTCTCTTGTGGCTTTTCTATTTTTTGCATTTTGGGTGCTTTTTGGGCATAAGAAAATGTCGCTAAAAGGAAAATTCCGATAAGTGATGCTAGTTTTAGTTTCATGTATTTTTATTTAAAGTGTTGGTGTTTAGATTGTTGTTTGTAAAAATAATCTTTTTTTATTCAAATTTCTTTACGGGTTTCAGTCGTCTGCTTTACTGAATGTAAGGGTTTATGTGATTTTCGCTTTAAACGATAGTTAGTGGTATCATGCTTGTGACCTATCTTTATCTTTTTTTAATGCTTTTTAAGCAAAAAAAGATCCCGAAAATTAATTAATCTTCGGGATCTAATTGTATTTATAATAAAGTTACTATCCTAAAAATGGATATCTGTAATCTACAGGAGTTACAAATGTTTCCTTAATTAATCTTGGAGAAACCCATCGCAATAAATTTTGTGCTGATCCTGCTTTATCGTTAGTACCAGAGGCTCTTGCACCACCAAAAGGTTGCTGTCCTACCACGGCACCAGTTGGCTTGTCGTTTATGTAGAAGTTACCTGCACAATTTTGCAATGCTTTAGTGGCTTCTTCAATAACATAACGATCTCTAGCTAAAACAGCTCCTGTTAATGCATATTCAGATGTACTGTCTACTAGTTTTAAAGTTTCAGCCCAATCTTCATCTTCGTATACATAAATTGTTACAACAGGTCCGAATAATTCAGTTTCCATGGTGGTATATTTTGGATCTGTAGTTAAGATAACTGTAGGTTCTATAAAGTACCCTTTAGATTTGTCGTAATTACCACCTGCAATGACCTCCGCGTTCTTATCTGCTTTGGCTTGGTCAATATATTTTGCTAATTTATCAAAAGAACCTTCATGAATAACAGCAGTTACGTAGTTAGACATGTCTTCAGGAGAACCTGGTTTGTTGATCGTTTTTAAATCTGCTTTTACGTTTTCTAAAACTTCTGTAGCAATTGATTTTGGCAAATATACTCTAGATGCAGCACTACATTTTTGTCCTTGAAACTCAAAAGATCCTCGTACTATTGCCGTAGAAACTTGACTTGGGTTAGCCGTTTTATGCGCTACGATAAAATCTTTACCTCCAGTTTCACCTACAATTTTTGGATATGTTTTGTACGTGTGAATATTAGTTCCAATTTGCTTCCATAGTTCTTTAAATACATGAGTAGAACCTGTAAAGTGAATACCTGCAAAATCAGGGCTATCTAGAACGGTTTCGGTAATCATAACAGGATCGCCGTAAACAACGTTTATTACGCCATCAGGTAAACCTGCTTCTTTGAAAACATCTACAATAACTTTAGCAGAGAATATTTGGCTGTCACTTGGTTTCCAAACCACAACATTACCCATCATGGCTGCACTTGCAGGTAAATTTCCAGCAATGGCAGTAAAGTTAAACGGTGTAATGGCATAAATAAAACCTTCCAAAGGTCTAAATTCAACACGGTTCCAAATACCTGGGGCAGATGCTGGTTGCTCTTGATATATTTCGGTCATGTACTGTACGTTGAAACGTAGGAAGTCAATAAATTCACAAGCAGCATCAATTTCAGCTTGGTGTATTGTCTTAGATTGTGCTATCATTGTGGCAGCATTAATCTTAGCTCTATAAGGTCCTGCAAGTAACTCAGCGGCTTTTAAAAATATAGCAGCTCTTTGTTCCCAAGGAAGAGTAGCCCAAGCAGTTCTAGACGCTAAAGCATTATCTATCGCTTGTGTTACGTGTTTTTTTTCTGCCAAATGGTAAGTTCCCACAACATGTTTGTGATCATGAGGAGGAGACATTGGTTTCGTATTTCCTGTTTTTATTTCTTCGTTACCAATATATAAGGGTACATCAACAGTGCCATTGAAGTAAGCTTTGTATTGTTTTAATACCTCTTCACGTTCGGGAGATCCTGGCGCGTATCCTTTTATAGGTTCGTTAATAGCTGTCGGAACTTTAAAAAATCCTTTACCCATTTTATTTTGTTTTAAATTTAAAAATCGAGGTAAAGGTACTAAAAGTTAATAGCTATAAAAAGTATAAAAGTATTAGTTCAAGGTAAACGGAGTGCTAAATTTAAAAGTAGGAATGTATACTCTAAATTTTTCATTTGTAGTGAAATTCACCATGTTGTAGTGACCTTTCATAGCACCTATGGTAGAAGTTAATAGACATCCAGAGCTGTAGGTGTGTGATTCTCCAGGAAGTATAACGGGTTTTTTGCCTATAACGCCTTCGCCATCTAACACCTCTAATTCATTTAAAGAGTCGTATATTTTCCAATGACGAGAAGTGAGCTGCACAGAATCTTTGCTTTGGTTTTCAATAGTAATGGTATAGCCAAAAGCATAGTGCGTTTTGTAATTTTTAAAAAACGTACCTTCAAAACTTGTGCTTACAGAAATCTTTATCCCTTTTGTTATCTGAGTTGTCATTGTTTTCAAATGCTAATTTTTTACGACGAATAATGTTCGGTATTTTAGTCTTAAAACTAAGAAATAACTAACAGCTTTACTTAAATTTTTATAAATTTTTATCATTTATAAAACGCTAAAATTTTATAAAAATTTCATAGCAAGCTTATAATTTTAAGCAATATATAAAAGTTTTTGCTTTTTTAGTTGAGATAATTTAGAACTTCGATGTAATAAGCTTTTTAAAGGGTATAATAGGAGAATTTTAGTTGCTAATGTTTATAGAGTTTGCAGATCCGATACCGATAATGCTGTCATATAAATCTCCAAAATTTCGGTAGTAGACCAAAACTAGATAATGATTTTCGGTGTTGTGAAAATTTCCTGAAATTTTGTTTAGATCTATTGTTTCTCCTTGTTTGGTAACATACTTATAATTGTAAAAACCTTGCTTCATTAGAAGCGTTGCTTCTAGAAGTCCGTTTTCAGAATTATAAGTCATTTTATTTTCTTCAGTGATCGCATAATTATTAAACTTTCCAAAAACATAAACGTCATCTAGACCGAGTTCTTCTTTATAAGGTAGGCTAAAATGGAGTTTAGTGTACTCTGCTTCTCTAGAAGAATCATCTCCTTGTAATGTGCGAACTACAAAATCGCCATCAATGTCTGGGAAATAAGTGTAAGGGGTGTTGTTGCGGTATCGATTTGTGAATAAATAGTGGTTGTATATATCTGTCAATTCTATAGAAGAAATTGCTGCAGTTGCAGATCTTAAATCTTTAGTGTCAAAGTTTAGAAATTCATTTCCAGCATAAAAGCTTGTTTCGTTGTCATATTTATAAATCAACTCATTGCCTAGTGTAAATTGTGGCTTAATATTGTGGATAGCGGTAGGCCAATAATAGTTTTGAATAATGGCTAGTTTTACTTCTTTTTTTGGATTTACCACCGAAAAGTTACTGTAGTTTATATTGATTTGAATTATTTGTTTCTCATTAATGAATTCGAAATCACGGGTTCTTTTTGGAGTAACCCCAACTGTGACTAGGTCTTGGTAGACTACAAACCTTCTTGAAAAAACAATCTCGTAATTACTGTCATAAACTTCTAACATATAATTACCGCTAATCTTTAACCTTACATTGTCATTAGGTATGGTGAGTTTATAATTAGAGTAGGGTTGTAATGTGTTGTAACTATTATCATAGTCTGTAATTCTTTGATCGTCAATTCCGTTTAAGTATTGCGATTTTAGCAAATCGGAAGGTGTCCAGTCATAATTATAGTGTGTAATTTTGTAATAATAATCATATTCACCTGCGGTGATGTCATCAAATTCTAAATAGATGGGGTCTCCAAGTAGAATAATTGGAAATTGATCTTCGGTTTCGCCTTTAAAAACAATAGTTTTAATGTTTTCAGGAGGGTTTATTTCTTCTTGAACTTGAGCGGTAGTGTTTAAATAACTAACTAGTAATAAGAATAATAAAAAATATTTTTTCATTGTAAGCGGTTGTTTGGCAAAGATAAGCAAAAGTTATGCCTAAAAAACTTGTGGTCGTTTTATCTCTGCTATTATTTAGAATAAATATAAATAGTATATTCTTGCTTATTTTAGTAGCGAAATGTACTCTTAAAATTTTAAATTTGCATCAAATTTTGTTAACCTAAGGTCTACATTAATATGTCTAAAGACATCAGAATTAAAAAAGGCTTAAACATTAATTTGGTGGGTAAGGCTGATACAAGTACAGTTAAGGCTCCAAATAGTAATGTTTATGTTATAAATTTACAAGACTTTCATGGGGTTGCCCCTAAAATGCTTGTAAAAGAAGGCGCGGAAGTAAAAGCAGGTGAGGCGCTCTTCTACAACAAAAATCATGAATCAATGCTTTTTGTTTCTCCTGTGAGTGGTGAATTAGTTGAAATTAAAAGAGGGGATCGAAGAAAAATCCTTTCACTTAAGATTTTGGCTGGTAAAACTCAAGAATCAATAGAACTTCAAGTTCCAAATCTAGGTAGTGCATCAGCTGCAGATATTAAAGCATTATTGCTTAAGTCTGGTAGCTGGCCGTTTATCAAACAACGACCTTATGATGTGATTGCAAATCCTGAAACGACGCCAAAAGCAATTTTTGTGTCAGGATATGTAACCGCTCCCTTGGCAGCAGAACTGAACTATACTTTAAAAGGTAGAGAAAAAGAATTACAAGCAGCTATTTCTGCGGTTTCTAAACTTACGCCAGGTAAAGTACATGTTTCTTATGGTGATTCTAGTTCTCCATTAGCGGGGTTAAAAGATGCTGAAATGCATCAGGTTTCTGGTCCGCATCCTGCTGGTCTTGTAGGTACACAAATTAATAAACTTGATCCTGTTAATAAAGGAGAAGTAGTTTGGGTAATTACACCTCAAGATTTAGTAATTATTGGAGAATTATTACTTACGGGTAAATTTAACGCAGAGCGTATTGTTGCTTTAGCGGGTTCTTCGGTAAAAAAACCTCAATATTATATCACTAAAATTGGATCTGAAATTGCAACATTCCTTTATGCGAGTGGAGTAAATGGAGAGAATTTTAGAGTTATAAATGGTGATGTTTTAACAGGATCTATAGCTAGTCAAGATGGTTATTTAGGCTTTTATAACAATACTGTAACGGCGATTCCTGAAGGAAATGATTATGAATTTTTTGGTTGGAATAAGCCAGTTTTTAATAAAATCTCGACTACTAGAGCGTTAACCTTTTCTTGGTTAAGTCCTAAGAAGAAATATGATCTTACCACCAATACGAATGGCGAACATAGAGCATTTGTGGTTACAGGTCAATATGAAGAGGTGTTTCCATTAGATATTTTTCCAATGCAATTGTTAAAAGCGTGTATGGTTAAAGATTTAGATGAAATGGAACAATTAGGATTGTATGAAGTTGCTCCGGAAGATTTTTCATTGACAGAATTTATCTGTATTTCTAAGCAACCTCATCAGCAAATTATTCGTGAAGGATTAGATTTATTACAAAAAGAAATAGGATAACTATGAGCCTTAAAAATAAATTACACAATTTAAAAGAGGAGTATAAAGGCAAGAAAATGGCGCCAGCCTTTAATGCAATACATACTTTTCTATATGCTCCTAATGAAACTACACATTCGGGTAGTCATATAAGAGGTGCAGATGATTTAAAGCGTACCATGAATACGGTAATTATGGCGCTTATTCCAGTTTTACTGTTTTCAATGTTCAATGCGGGATATCAGCATTTTGCAGCAATAGATGCGGCAAAGGGTGTTATTCGCGAGGTTTCTGTTTTTGGAAACTTCTTGACTTGGGATAATTTTTGGATCGGAATTATAAAAGTACTTCCTTTAGTGGTTGTTTCTTATGGTGTTGGACTTTTGGTTGAATTTATCTTTGCCGTTATAAAAGGACATGAAGTAGAAGAAGGGTATTTGGTAACGGGTATGTTAGTACCGCTTATTGTTCCGATTGATACGCCATTATGGATGTTGTCTATTGCAGTTGTATTTGGTGTTGTAATAGGAAAAGAAGTATTTGGTGGTACTGGAATGAATATTTTAAATCCGGCATTAACTATTCGAGCATTTTTATTCTTTGCATATCCAACATGGATGAGTGGTGATAAGGTTTGGGTATATGATGCTGTGAAATTAGCAGGTACTCCAGATGCAATTTCAGGAGAAACTATTCTAGGGTTTCTGGCTCAAAATAGAGTAGCTGAAATGACATACTCTATTTCAGATATGTTCTTCGGGTTTATTCCTGGTTCTGTTGGAGAGACGTCAACATTCTTAATAATTTTAGGAGGACTATTTTTAATTTTCAGTAAAATAGCAAGTTGGAGAATTATGTTAAGTGCTGTTTTAGGTGCTTTGGTAATGGGTTTAATCTTCAACGGTGTTGTTAGTGCGGGTTGGATTACAGATACAAGTAAATTTTACGGACTAATGAGCTTTACCTTCTGGAAACATTTAATTGTTGGAGGATTGGCATTTGGTATTGTTTATATGGCTACAGATCCAGTAACTGGTTCGCAAACTAATAAGGGTAAATGGTTTTATGGTTTCTTTATCGGATTTATTTCGGTGATGATTCGTGTATTTAACCCAGCATATCCAGAAGGTGTTTTCTTAGCAATATTACTAATGAATGTATTTGCACCTACGATAGATCATTATGTGGTTCGTGGAAACATTAATAAACGTTTGAAAAGATTAAAGAACGCTACAGTTTTACCAAACGACAGCGGTAGTAAAACAGAAAAATTAAAAGCCGAAACAGTTTAATTATGGCAGTTAACACAGATAAGAATCTTTATACCGTTGTTTTTGCGGCTATAATGGTAGTAGTAGTTGGTTCTGTTTTAGCACTTACAGCTTCTGGCTTAAGTGATAAGATTAAAGAAAATCAACGTTTTGAAAAACAGCAGAATATTCTTTACGCAATGGGCGTAAATGAAAATGTTGATGAGGGTAGTGTAAATTTTATTCCTGCAGATAAGGTAGAAGCTGAATTTACAAAATATATTAAAGAGCAATTAGTTATAGAAGACGGTAAAGTCTTAAAAGATGAAAATGCTTATTTAATTGATGTAAAAAAGCAAACTACTTTAGCTAGGAAAGGGGAAAAAGCAAAACTTCCTTTATTCATAGGAGATAAAGATGGTAAAAAGTTTTATATCATTCCAATGTACGGTAAAGGTCTTTGGGATGCTATTTGGGGATTTATTGCTTTAGATGATAAAATGGTTGTACAAGGTGTTTATTTTGACCATAAAGGAGAAACTCCTGGATTAGGTGCAAACATTAAGCAGCGTTATTTTATGGATGATTTTACTGGAGAAAGCATTATGTCAGGGACTAAGTATTCTGGTATAAGTGTGGCAAAAGGAAATAATGATCCTATTAACGCAAGAAAAGATGACAACAAGGTAGATGCTCTTGCTGGTGCGACAATTACAGGTAATGGTGTTTCTGCAATGATTTCAGAGACCATGAAGTTTTATGAAGATTATTTAAAAACTATTAGAGTTAATTAAATTATGAGATTACTTTCAAAAAAAGATAGTGGACTGATTTTAGATCCTCTAGCAGATAATAACCCAATTACGATTCAAGTATTGGGAATTTGTTCTGCCCTAGCAATTACGGCAGAATTAAAGGCGTCTATTGTAATGGCGGTTTCAGTAATGTTTGTTCTCGCAATGGGTAACGTGGTTATTTCATTGATGCGTAATATTATTCCTTCCAAAATCCGAATCATTGTACAACTTGTAGTTGTTGCAGCTTTGGTAATTATTGTAGATCAGGTATTAAAAGCCTTTGCTTATGAATTAAGTAAAACACTTTCCGTGTTTGTTGGTCTTATTATTACAAACTGTATTATCATGGGACGTTTTGAGGCATTCGCTTTAGCAAATGGCCCTTGGAGATCGTTTTTAGATGGTATTGGTAATGCAGCTGGGTATGGTTTAATACTTATTATCATTGGTTTCTTTAGAGAACTTTTGGGTTCAGGTACGTTATTAGGATTTAAGGTTTTAGGAGATCCAATTACTAAAACTGGTTTGTATGCTATAGGGTATGAAAACAATGGTTTTATGTTGCTTTCGCCAATGGCATTAATAGTGGTGGGTATTATCATTTGGGTACAACGTTCAAGAAACCCAGCTTTAGTAGAAGAAAATTAAGTAGTCATTCCAAGAAAATAGTATTATGTTAGAACATGTAGAATTATTCTTTAAATCCATATTTATTGATAATATGGTATTTGCCACATTCTTGGGGATGTGTTCTTATCTAGCGGTATCTAAAAAGGTTACCACTGCGGTAGGATTAGGTGCTGCTGTAATTTTCGTATTAGCGGTGACTGTACCCTTAAACTGGTTGTTGGATCAGTATATCTTAAGAGACGGTGCATTAGCTTGGTTGGGTCCAGAATATGCGGATTATGACCTAAGTTTTTTATCTTTTATCTTGTTTATTGCTACCATTGCAACAATGGTACAATTGGTAGAGATCGTGGTAGAAAAATTCTCCCCATCATTATATAACTCGCTAGGTATATTTTTACCCTTGATTGCTGTAAACTGTGCAATTTTAGGAGGATCTTTATTTATGCAATCTAGAGATATTCAAACATTAGGCTTGGCTTTTAATTATGGCTTGTCTTCTGGTATTGGATGGTTCTTAGCGATTTTAGCAATTGCGGCTATTAGAGAGAAAATCAGGTATTCAAATGTACCAGCACCTTTAAGAGGTTTAGGGATTACATTTATTATCACTGGTTTAATGGCAATTGGTTTTATGAGTTTTGGTGGTATGTTAACAGGTGGTGATGATGCTGCTCCTGAAGTAGCTACTGAGACTGCTGTTAAAGAAGAAAAGAAAATAAATAAAGAAATTTCAGAAAAAGAGGTTTCTTATAACGAAGTTTTAAATAAATAAGAATGATTTTAGCTACAAGTACAGGTGGAACAATAGCAATTACCGTGATTGCTTTTATGATTCTTTTATTAGTATTAGTTGCATTACTTTTATTTACAAAAGAAAAGTTATCACCTTCAGGGCCTGTTACCATAACAATTAACGGGGAAAAGAAGATAGAAGTTAACTCAGGTGGATCTTTATTATCTACTTTAGGAAATCAAAAAATATTCTTGCCATCTGCATGTGGTGGTGGTGGTACATGTATTCAATGTGAATGTCACGTACTCTCTGGTGGTGGTGAAGCCTTACCAACAGAAACCCCTCATTTTTCAAGAAAGGAATTACTTCATGGAGCACGTTTATCTTGTCAGGTAAAAGTGAAACAAGACATGGAAATTACTATTCCTGAAGAGGTATTCGGAATTAAAAAATGGCCAGGTAAAGTGGTGCGTAATTATAATGTAGCTTCATTTATTAAGGAATTTGTTGTAGAGATTCCAGAAGATATGAATTACAAAGCAGGGGGGTATATTCAAATTGAGATTCCTGAATGTGAAGTAAAATATGCTGATATAGATATTACGGCTCACCCAGAAGAACATGAAACGCCAGATAAGTTTCAAGCAGAATGGGATAAGTTTAACTTATGGCCTTTAGTGATGAAAAATCCTGAAACAGTAGAAAGAGCTTATTCAATGGCTTCTTATCCTGCTGAAGGAAGAGAAATTATGCTTAACGTTCGTATTGCTACTCCACCTTGGGATAGAGCTAAAAACGGATGGATGGATGTAAATCCAGGTGTGGCTTCTTCTTATATTTTTAACCTTAAACCTGGTGATGATGTTGTAATTTCAGGACCTTACGGTGAATTCTTTATCAACGAATCAGATTCTGAAATGCTTTACGTTGGTGGTGGTGCAGGTATGGCACCAATGAGATCTCATTTATACCATCTATTCAGAACCTTAAAAACTGGTAGAAAAGTGTCTTATTGGTATGGTGGTCGTTCTAAAAGAGAATTATTCTATTTAGATCATTTCTTCAAGTTGGAAAAAGACTTCCCTAACTTTAAGTTCTATTTAGCACTTTCTGAGCCAGCACCAGAAGATAATTGGAAAGTTAAAGAATCAGTAGATGCTCCTGGCGATGGTTTTGTTGGATTTATTCACAACTGTGTTATTGATAACTATCTGAGCTTACACGAATCTCCTGAGGATATAGAGTTGTATTTCTGTGGACCTCCTTTGATGAATAAAGCTGTTCAGAAAATGGGTGAAGATTTTGGTATCCCAGATGAGCACATTAGATTCGATGATTTCGGAGGGTAAAAGCTAATAAAGTTCAAATAATATTTTTATTTATACTAAAAACCGATATTTTTATATCGGTTTTTTTATTCCTTAATTTTAGTATGCAAGAGCTTTCTGAACAAGAATTACATAACTTAGCAATGAATATTGTTGGCAAACATTTAGAGGCAGATGGTTTCGAGTTTTTGTCAGTAAATAGTACGCTTAAAAAGAATCCACAATTCGTTTGTGTTAAAGAAAAAGTACTTCATTTTGTGGTCGTTAAGGCTATAGCATATCCTAATGATCCTAATGATCTAGATTTGCATAATTTAACAAAAATGAAGGAACATGCGGAGAAGTTTGAGGCGTTAACCTATTATGCTGGTGTTGGCTTGGTAAATGCAAAAGACTACAACCTGCCTGTTTACTTAAATGAAGATTACATAGTTGATTATGATGGACTTGTTAAAATTTAGAGTGTTTAAAGGAATATTTGTACTAAGCTTCGCATTGATCATATTTTCTTGTGAAGATGTTATCGTTGAAAATAGACAATCAGGTAGTGCGCTAGGGACTACTTATTCTATTTTGTTCTACGATACTATGGAGCGTAATTTTGAAAAAGAAGTTGATTCTGTTTTTACAGCAATCAACCAATCAATGTCTACCTATATTCCTGATTCCGATATTTCTAAAATTAATGCTGGAGATAGTACCATTGTGGTAGATGGAATGTTTCAAGACGTATTTAACTTATCAAAAGACATAAACGCACGTACAGAAGGTTATTTTGATCCCACAGTTGGGGTTTTAGTGAACTCCTGGGGCTTTGGTCCTGGAAAGCAAATAGAACTAGACAGTACGCGTGTAGATAGTTTGTTGCATTTTGTTGGTTTTGGTAAAGTACGGCTGAATGATGATAATACCATATCCAAAATGAACCCTAATATCGTTTTTGATTTTAACGCTGTTGCAAAAGGATATGCAGTAGATCGTTTGGGGGTTTTGTTAGAAGCAAAAGGAATATCAAATTATTTGATTGAAGTGGGTGGAGAATTAGTAGCGAAAGGGAAAAATAAAATTAAAAATAAAGATTTTGTAGTGGGTATTGATGATCCACAAGCTAATGACCGCAGTAAGCCAATTGCTAAAATAAAATTAGTAAACAAGGGGCTTGCTTCTTCGGGTAATTACAGACATTTTAGAGAGGACCCAATGAGTGGTGTTAAGTATGTACATACCGTAGATCCTATAACAGGGTATACAAAAAACTCTAACGTTTTGGGGGTAACTATTTTAGGCAAGTCCTGTGCAGAAGCAGATGCTTATGCTACCGCTTTTATGGCTATGGATCTAGAAAAATCTACGAGTTTAATTTTAGACAAGGAAGGTTTTGAAGCTTTAATCGTTTATATCGATGGCAATGGAGCTGTGAAGCAATTTGTTACGAAGGGCTTTGAGAAATTGTATGTTAAGTAATAAGTTTTCTAACCACAGGTAGTATTTCTCCAGAAGCTAAACGATACTTATCTATTTCGGCAGGTGTTAATTTTGAAGTGTAATCTACTTCATCTACGTGAAAACCTATGGCTCTAAGTTTTGTGAAATAATCTCTTCCGTATATTCTAACATGATCGTATTGCCCAAATATTTTTGCGCGTTCTTTACGATTGGTTATCGTATTGTCTTCAAAAGTAGCTGCTCTCTTTAGATCTTGAGGAATTTGTAGAATGGCCCAGCCATTAGGTTTTAGAATCCGGTAGAGCTCTTGCATCGCCTTTGTGTCATCTGGAATGTGTTCTAATACGTGATTGCAAAATATAATATCGAAGCTATTATCTGCAAAAGGAAGATCGCATATATCAGCTTTTATATCCGCAAGTGGTGAATCTAAATCTGTTGTTGTATAATTTAAATTTTCTAGCGCTTTAAAACGTTTAAAAAATGCCTGTTCAGGGGCAAAATGTAAAAGTTTAGACTTCTTAGTAAAGAAATCTGTTTCCTCTTTTAAATACAGCCATAGAAGTCTGTGGCGTTCTAAGGATAGGGTAGAGGGGGATAGTACATTCTCTCTAGGGCTTTCGTATCCATAAGGCAAAAATTGTTTAAAACTTTTGCCGTCAATAGGATCTGTATACGTGTCACCTTGCATGGAGAAAGCCAATACAGGTCGCGCCAAATAACTTAATTTAATAAGGATTGGTCTAGGTATGGTATTTAAAATATACTTGAAAATTTTTGACACTAATTTATGGGGTTTTCGCTAGTGAAAATGTAGGTGACGCTGCTATTTTTTAAGGCGTTTAGATTTTTACTTGTCTAAACTCATCTTCTTCGTTGCTTTCAATACCTAAAGCCTCGTAAATATATTTGAAGGTAGATAAAAGTTCAGGCTTTCCGTTTACTAAGGCAATATCATGCTCAAAATGCGCACTTGGTTTTCCATCAGCCGTTAAAATAGTCCAACCATCTTTAAGTTGTTTTATTCTATGCGTTCCTAGATTGGTCATTGGTTCTATAGCGACTACCATTCCTTCAATAAATTTTTTACCTCGTCCTCTTTTGCCGTAATTGGGCATTTCAGGATCTTCATGCATTTTACGTCCCAAACCATGGCCTACCAATTCCCGTACCACACCATAGCCGTGATCTTCCGTAAATTTTTGAATCGCATAGCCAACATCGCCAACACGATTGCCAGATTTAAATTCTCGAATACCAACATACAGTGATGCTTTGGTAACGTCTAATAATTTTTTGGTTTCTGGAGCTACTTCACCTACTTCAAAGGTATAAGCATGGTCTCCGTGAAAATCATTTTTAAAAGCCCCACAGTCAATAGATATAATATCACCTTCAACTAAAGGGGTATTGTTAGGGATTCCGTGTACTATTTGAGCATTAGGACTCATGCAAAGTGAGTTTGGGAAATCATACAAGCCTAAAAAGCCTGGAACAGCTCCGTGGTCACGAATAAAAGCTTCTGCCAAAGCATCCAATTGTAAGGTAGTAACGCCTGGTTTTACTTCGCTAGCAAGCATTCCTAAAGTCTTTGAAACGATTAATGCGCTTTCGCGCATTAATTCTATTTCTTCTGTGTTTTTTACTATAATCATAGAGTGCAAATATACGTTTTTTGGTACATTTTATACCAATGGTTTCTGGGTCATTAGTGCAGGTTGTGCAACGCCCATTAATTTTAAAATTGTTGGTGCAATATCTCCTAAAACACCATCTTTAATTTTAATATGATCCTTATCTACCAAAATTAATGGAACTGGATTTGTAGTGTGTGCTGTATTCGGACTCCCATCAGGATTAATCATTGTCTCGCAATTCCCATGATCCGCAATAACAATACTAGAGTATCCATTTTTTAAACCGGCAGTAACTACTGCTTCTGCACAACTGTCTACAACTTCGCAAGCTTTAATAGCTGCGGACATCACTCCAGTGTGTCCAACCATATCCGGGTTGGCAAAATTTAAGCATATAAAATCAGCATCGCCTTTTTCCAATTCAGGAATAATAGCATCTCTAATTTCATACGCACTCATTTCTGGCTGAAGATCGTAAGTGGCAACTTTAGGAGAGGGACAAAGTAATCTTTCTTCGCCTTCAAAAGGTGTTTCACGACCGCCATTAAAGAAAAAGGTTACGTGCGGGTATTTCTCTGTTTCGGCAATTCTAATTTGCTTTTTACCTGCTTCAGATAAAACTTCACCTAAAGTTTTTTCAATATTATCTTTGTCATAAACTACATGGATGTTTTTATAGGCATCGTTATAGTTGGTCATAGTTACATAGTATAAATCTAGCTTATGCATGTTTTGTTCGTGCATATCTACTTGACTTAATACTTCGGTAAGTTCACGACCACGGTCTGTTCTAAAGTTAAAAAAGATTAAAACGTCACCGTTTTCAATTTTTGCAATAGGTGTATTATCCGCGTTGGTAGCTACAATTGGTTTAATAAACTCATCCGTAACATCAGCATCGTAATTTTTTTGTAATTCTGCTGCAATATCATTTGTTTTAGTCCCAATGTTATTAACTAAAAGATCATAGGCTAATTTAATACGCTCCCAACGTTTATCTCTATCCATTGCGTAATAACGGCCAATAACCGTAGCTATTTTTGCTTTTTTGTCGGCACAGAATTCATTAAGAGCAGTAACATATCCTTTTCCACTTTTTGGATCTACATCTCTACCGTCTGTAAAGGCGTGAATATATACCTTGTCAAGATTATAGGCCTCACTAGCTTTTATTAATCCTTTTAAATGTGAGGTATGGCTATGAACACCTCCATCACTCAACAGGCCTACGAAATGCACAGGCTTGTTGTTTTCTTTTGCGTATAAAAAAGCTTCTTTTAATACTTTTTCATCCTTAAGCGTATCTTCTTTTACCGCTTTATTTATTTTGGCTAAATCTTGGTATACAATTCTACCTGCACCTAAATTCATATGACCAACCTCGCTATTCCCCATTTGTCCCTCAGGAAGACCAACGTTCATACCGTCAGTAAGTAAGTTCGCATTGGAATATTCTTTCTGAATTCGGTCTATAAAAGGCGTGTTTGCATTATCTACAGCTGAAACTTTTGGATTAGGCGATTTACCCCAACCATCCAAAATCATCAATATTACTTTCTTATTCATCGGACTAATTATTTGTTACCTCAAAAATAAGATGAAAAGCCAGTATATGCTAGAAAATAGCACTTCTTTTTACAGTGTTAAAATTGTCTAAATGATAGCAGTCTAAAAGCTGCTTAATGTTAAATAATTGTTATTTAGGGGTTTGAGGTGAAACAAATTGAAAACAACGTCGTCTCTTTTAGTATAATCATAATTCATCAACATCAAAAAATCAACATCATGAAAAAATCATTTGTAATTGCAGTTCTAGGGCTAACATTAATCAGTACAAGCGTTAAAGCAGAAACAAGTTTAAAAACTTCTCCGGAAACAACGATCAACATTAAAAAAATTACAGGATTAAGTTCTTTTTGTAATGCTATTTTAAAAGGGGATATTCAAACCGTTAAAAGCATGATTTCTTTAGGGGAAGATGTGAACGAAAAATCACTAGGAATGACACCTGCTATTTTTGCAGCGCGTTACAACCGTGCAGATATTTTAGAAGTGCTTATTGAAAACGGAGCAGACATCACTATTAAATGTGATAGAGGTAGAAGTATCAAGAAGCATGCGGAACAATCTAGAGCCGTTGATGCCTTAGAGGTAATTGAAGCGCACTGGAAGAAAAAATAGTTTTAAACGAAATGCTTAGCATTTAAAAAGCCCTCTAAATTTAAATTTAGAGGGCTTTTTTTAAGTTTACTTCTTCTAGTGTTCAAGTAAAAGAGCTGCTTTTTAAAATCTGAATCCGTTTATTGCACGATATGCAAACGCATAAAGAGCCATAGAAATCATTAATACAGAGAATAATGAATAGATCTTAAGTAAAACTACGATAAACATAGGTCTACAATTTTCAAAAGCTTCTAAGTAAACATTCCTGAAATGTGTGAGTGTACCCATATAGTTTCATTTAAATGTTTATAAATCAAAGCTATAAGGATCAAGCGTAGTGTAAAAGTTTGGGTTTTACAAAGCTAATAAAATATTGCACAAATACGATGTTATCACCATATATTAGATGAAATGCACTCTTCTTATTCTTGGTATTTTTCAATAGCGGCCTTTATCTTCTCAATTCTATTGACTGGATCTGGGTGTGTACTTTGAAATTCAGGAGCACGATTAGGTCCACCGGCAGCTTTTAAAATTTCCATTACTTTAATCATTTCGTAAGGATCATAGCCCGCTTTGATCATGAAAAGAACACCTAGGTCATCACTTTCTAGTTCGTCATTTCTTCCGTTCTTTAGTAATGTGTTTTGCCCAATGCTCCCCACAATGCTTCCCATGTCTCCCGCACCTACAGTCGCGCCCATTGTTGCGGTTTGCCATGTTTGTGAATCTGCAATACGCTCAGCAGAATGGCGACCAATAACGTGGCCAATTTCATGACCCATTACGCCTGCTAGTTGTGCTTCATTTAATTGAGAAAACAAGGCATAGGTAATAAAGCACTGTCCGCCAGGTAATGCAAAAGCATTAATGGTTTGATCATCTGCAAGTAAATGAAAGTCATATTGATAAGGTGTCTCTTTAGCAATACTATTATTAATCAAACGATTCCCCACTTTTTTAACAAAAGCTTGTAGTTTTTCATCAGGGTATAAACCGCCATGTTGTTGCGCCATTTCAGGTGCACTTTGCAATCCAATAGCAATCTCTTGATCGGACGTCATGGTAATATGTTGCTCGCGGCCTGTATACGGGTTCTCCTCGGTATTACTGCATTTTTTAATAAAGGCAAAAGCTACAATAGCTAAGCCTATAAATATTCTAATTTTCCAATTACCTCTTTTCATGGTTAGTGTTTTAGTAATTTTTTAATACGTGAAAAGCTTAAAGAAGCTTTGAGTTAATGTCCAATACATTATCAGTAATATAGCTTCTTAAAAAACCAGATGTAAAGTATTCACTTCCAAGAAAATCTTCCTCTTTATAAATTTGCAATAAATTTTTGCTACGGAAAGTTTCTAGCATAGGAATAGAAATAGGGGCGTAGCTGAAATGCCAAGGCTCATATTTAAATCCTCTTCTTTTTTTGTCATCGGTATAGACCAAGTAAAAACCAAATTTCTCTGAATTTTCATCCATCCACTTTTTGAAATCCGAAAAAGGCTGACCTTCGCCATATTTTGATGGAACTAAAACATCACCATTAACTTTTTGGTAGCCATCTATAACATCAATATCTGTACCCCAATGGTGTCTACTTGTTCCTGGAATAGTTGAATATTCTATGATTTTAGATATTGCGGCAAGCGGATCCATGCCTGCATCAGTATATTTGATAAATTTATTTTCGAAAATTACCTGTTGACGATTAAAACTACGGTAACTAGAAACAATTTTTAAATCGATACCACCCGTATAAGCCGCTCTTTTCATTTCAATGAATGCATCGTGAGCTTCTTTTCTTAAGTTGATACCTTTGCCATACAGCTCAATATCACTTTTGCCCATCAATTCTAAAATAGAATATTCTACATCTTGAGATTGACCTAATGTAATTGAGGGAACTAATGCTATCCCGATTCCTGTAGCTGTTGTTTTTTTTATAAATGATCTTCTTTGCATTTCTATATTTTTTTAAACATAACATAATGTTCCCCTACCAAAGGTATTTCAAATATCGCGCCAATTTTATGATATCCTAGATTGGTATAAAAGCCAACAGCCGAAACCCGAGCGTTCATCCAAACGGTAGTTTTTGTTTTCTTTTTTAATAATTCTTCTCCAAATTGTAATAACTGCTTACCATAGCCAAGTCCGTGGTAGTCGTCTAAAACTGCCATTCCTCTTAATTGCGCAGCCTCTACGAAGCTGTGGTCTGAATGGTTTGCATTGTAAAATGACGCAACAGCTACCAGCTTATCGTTTAAAAATCCGCCTACATGAAATGTTTCCGATAGTTCATCACCATCCAACATGCAAGTGGCAATAGGTCGCCCTTTTCTTAAAACAGAATGACGCACAGGGTAGGTTTCTTCTGCTGTTATTAATTTAGATACTAAAGTAGTAACGGTATTTTTGCCCATTATTGTCTTTTAGGATTGCTAAATTAAAGATACACGTTCTTATTTCCATACGATAAAATTAATTATTTAAGTAAAGATATCCTTGGTGGGTAACTTCAATATCAAATAATTTTACAATGTAAAAATAGATTCCATCAGGAAGTCCTTTGTCCTTACTGATTGTGAATTTGTTATTAGCAGTTCCGTTAAAAAGGTTTTCGTAATTTTCTACGGTATATACAATACGCCCCCATCGGTTATATATTTCTATTTTATTATTGGGTGACAGAGTAACGGCATCAATAACCAAATAATCATTTACGCCATCATTGTTTGGAGTAAGGATATAGTTGTCTAAAGTGATACTTTCTGTACTTAGGCTTTCTCCAAAAGTAATTATCTCATAGGTGTTCGGTAAAAATGTGGCAGAGGTTATACTTCCTGATGTAAAATCTCCTGAAAGATTAGTATTTCCTAAATCTACCCAAATACCTTCTGCTTGGTCCCAGCCTACCACTCTTAAGTCTTCTATACGGTCTACAATATTTGAAATACTACTATCAGCATCCCATGTGAGAATAACATTTGATAGTACATCACTATCTACATCCCAATACTCATAACTGCTTATACGCAATAAAATATCACTTTTTTCATCGGTGTTAAAACTGGTGGTAAATGTTGAAGGAACATTTGGGTCTTCATAGAAATAGGCGGCCTTGGCTAAAGCATTGATACTACTAGATCTTAATTCTATTGGGCGTAATTTATCTATAATTCCGGTTGGGAATAGAAAATTTTGTTTGTTCGTTAATGCCGTATAGCCATCTACTTTAGTTAAATCTGTCTCCCCTGTGTAAAAAGCATCATTGATATAATCGAAGGTAATATCTAATTGATTTCTGGGGGTTACTACATTGCCAATAATGAAGTTACTATTGTTAGTTATACCTACACCAATTTCTAAATTTAAATGATTAGTAACGACTATTTCTGCATCCTCAAATATAGGTCTAAAAGCTCCGGAGATAGTAAGGTCGTTCGTGTTATAGAACCCTACTAATCCTGTGTTTTCGTCAAAAGATCCGTTGTTTATCAGGTTGTCGTGAAAGCCTAAGCTCCCGCCTTCGTGTATTTTTAAGGCACCAAAATTTTGTGCTTGTTCTTGAGCGTTACTAGGTGCAATACCGAGTAACAAGCCACCTAAAAATACTACTATGTTTTGTTTCATAATCATGGTGTTATTTTTAGAAGTCTAAGATTGTAAACATAAACTCAGAATCAAATCTTGCTCTATCTGTTCCACCATTATCATTATCACCCATAATAACTTCAAAGGTATTTGTAGTTTGGTTGGTGTAGGCGATTCCTGGATCATCATTGCCGTCTCCTCCGCGTCCTGGTTGCGATATTTGTATGATGTAATTAGAGTCTGAAGTTGTTCCGGCTGGCAGGTTTACTTGGTAGTGTCCTTCTCCTGTAAGTTTCGTTATCGTAATTCCTGCTGTTGCTTTTAAGATAGCACCATTAGCAGCTATCTTACCAAATGCTTTAATTGGACTTTCGTAAAATATTCCTGAATCTGTCCCTAATGAAACACTGTTGTTTGCGTCAGTACTTACTGTAGCACTTGGTGCAGGATCTATCCAGTCCGTTCCTGTTGCAGTAGTACTCAATACTTGTCCCGTAGTTCCTGCATCCCCATCTTTATCTTCAAAAGATCCATCTAATCGCATGTTATTTGCAATATGTAAACTTTCGTCTGGAGTAGAAGTTCCAATACCTACATTCTGAGAAGCATCAATTCTTATTGCTTCGATACTCCCGGTAGAGAAACCTAATTGATCTGCGGCAGCTCTGAACATACCCGTATTAGCATCATCATTAAAACGATACGATGGAGCATTAGCGGTTCCATCAGCATTAGCAAATGAAGTAGCCCTTACCTGTCCGCTTACCTGTAATTTATGGGTTGGCGTATTTGTCCCAATTCCCAATCTATCGTTGCTACTATCCCAAAAGAGTTGATTGTTATCTTCTGTAGGGGCTCCTGATGAAGCGGCAAAGAATAAAGATCCTTCTGTACCTGTATGGTTTAAAGCATCTGCATCTACCCAAGTAACGGTACCTGTATTATCTGTAATTAAAGATTGGTTGTTACTTCCTGGTGCAATTTTGGTGGTCGTTACATTGGCATCAGTGATATTAATACTTGTTACAGCATCTGTAGCTAAATCATCTGTAGTTACTTCGCCATTAGCAATTTTTGCAGTCGTAATAGCATTATCTGCAATAGTTAAACCTACATTAGTAAAGGTTGCATTGGTCCCGCCTGTTACATCTATATCAGTAGAGGTAATAGCGCCACTAGATAAGTTGTCTACATAGTTTTTTGTTGCTGCATCTTGAGCATTTGTAGGATCATTTAAATTAGTAATATTAAAATTTCCCATGGCTAAAGGTCCTACCATAGCATCTCCATTAGCATTTACATAGCGCGCATCGTTTGAAGATAAATCTGTGGTAACTTCTTGCCACCCTGTCATATCATCAAAAATAAAGGCTACACCATTACGATCTGCATTTGGAGCTACTTCCCCAGAAACAATATAAATATCAGAATCTACGGCTGTAGTAGGTATGTTCGTCTCTAGACCTGTACTGGTACTTGATAAAATTACAGCAACATTACCATTAGAAGCAGGGGCTACGCCATTCACTGTTCTTACCATACTGGCGATATCATTAAAGCCACCAGCTTCATTGGTGAAACGAAGAATACTATCATCTCCAGGAGCTACACTTAATGAGGTTATGGTTTCATCAATTTCAACACTAGTACCATTGGTTTCTGTAATTGTGGCAATTCTATTTCCTGCAATTACATTGGTTACACTTAAAGCATCAACTTCTAGTGCTCCTGTAGTTGCATTTTGGGAAAGTCCCGTGCCGGCTACATCTGCATTTATTTTAGCTGCGGTTATTGCATCATCTTCAACGGTTAAAAGGCCGGTGTTACTCAGCGTTGCGTCACCGCTTACGGTTACAGCTTGAGCTGTATTGGACCCATCTCCCATAAAAATGTTGCCATTATTTAAAGTGTTTACGGTAGATATTTGGTTGTCTACATAGGTTTTTACAGCTAATTCTGTTGGGAACAATACGTTGGTTGCATCTGCTAAAGTGACGTCAGTAGATTTGTTAGCTGTATCTTCTTTATCAGTTTGTAGAGTCGTAATGTCACTGGCATTTGCTGTTTCTGCGGCAGTTGCTCTAGCTTCTTCTGCGGTTATCGTATCTGCGTTTGTTGTTTCTGCTGTAGTAGCTCTAATTTCCTCATTTGCTATCGCGGTAGTATTTGCTGTAATTTCGGTAGATTCTTCTAATGCTGCTAAATTAACAGTTACCGCAGAAGTCCCTTCAAAGATGGTTAATTGACTAGAACCATTTAGCACGGCTGATGTAATATCATCATCCTGTCTGATTAAATTGAATTGATCGTCTACATACGTTTTTACAGCAAGTTCGGTTGGGAACAATACATTGGTAGCATCTGCTAAAGTGATATCTGTAGATTTGTTAGCCGTGTCTTCTTTATCGTTTTGTAAATCTGTAATGTCGCCTGCATTTGCCGTTTCTGCGGCTGTTGCTCTTATTTCTTCATCGCTGATTGCCGTTTCGTTTGCCGTTTCGGCAGCTGTTGCTCTTGCCGTTTCAGTTGCTATGGCAGCAGAGTCATCTAAGTCAGAAAGGTTTACATCTATAGAAGTAGCTGTTCCTTCTTCAATAGTTAAGATGTTGGTGCTTGCGTCTAAAGTAGCAGCGGTAATATCATCATCTTGATTGACGCTTCCTATTTGATTGTCCACATACGTTTTTACAGCAAGTTCTGTTGGGAACAATACGTTGGTAGCATCTGCTAAAGTAATATCTGTTGATTTGTTTGCGGTGTTTTCTTTGTCTGTCTGTAGATCTGTAATGTCGCCTGCATTTGCCATTTCTGCGGCTGTTGCTCTTATTTCTTCATCGCTAATTGCCGTTGCGTTTGCAGTTTCCGCAGCTGTTGCTCTTGCCGTTTCAGTGGCTATGGCAGCAGAGTCATCTAAATCAGAAAGGTTTACATCAATAGAAGTAGCTGTACCTTCTTCAATAGTCAAGATGTTAGTGGTAGCGTCTAAAGTGGCCGCGGTAATATCATCATCTTGGTTAACAGCGCCTACTTGATTGTCTACATATGTTTTTACAGCAAGTTCGGTTGGGAACAATACGTTGGTTGCATCTGCTAAAGTGACGTCTGTTGATTTGTTAGCCGTATCTTCTTTGTCTGCCTGTAAATCTGTAATGTCATCGGCGTTTGCAGTTTCTGCGGCTGTCGCTCTTATTTCTTCATCGCTAATTGCCGTTGCGTTTGCAGTTTCTGCAGCTGTTGCTCTTGCCGTTTCAGTTGCTATGGCAGCAGAGTCATCTAAGTCAGAAAGGTTTACATCGATAGAAGTAGCTGTTCCTTCTTCAATAGTTAAGATGTTGGTGGTTGCGTCTAAAGTAGCAGCGGTAATATCATCATCTTGGTTAACAGCGCCTACTTGATTGTCTACATATGTTTTTACAGCAAGTTCGGTTGGGAACAATACGTTGGTAGCATCTGCTAAAGTGATATCTGTAGATTTGTTTGTGGTGTCTTCTTTATCGTTTTGTAAATCTGTAATGTCGCCTGCATTTGCCGTTTCTGCGGCTGTTGCTCTTATTTCTTCATCGCTGATAGCCGTTGCGTTGGCAGTTTCCGCAGCTGTTGCTCTTGCCGTTTCAGTTGCTATGGCAGCAGAGTCATCTAAATCAGAAAGGTTTACATCGATAGAAGTAGCTGTTCCTTCTTCAATAGTCAAGATGTTAGTGGCAGCGTCTAAAGTGGCCGCGGTAATATCATCATCTTGATTGACGCTTCCTATTTGATTGTCTACATATGTTTTTACAGCAAGTTCTGTTGGGAACAATACGTTGGTAGCATCTGCTAAAGTGACGTCTGTTGATTTGTTAGCCGTGTCTTCTTTGTCTGCCTGTAAATCTGTAATGTCATCGGCGTTTGCCGTTTCTGCGGCTGTTGCTCTTATTTCTTCATCGCTAATTGCCGTTGCGTTGGCAGTTTCCGCAGCTGTTGCTCTTGCCGTTTCAGTTGCTATGGCAGCAGAGTCATCTAAATCAGAAAGGTTTACATCAATGGAAGTAGCTGTACCTTCTTCAATAGTTAAGATGTTGGTGGTTGCGTCTAAAGTGGCAGCGGTAATATCGTCATCTTGATTTACGTTGCCTATTTGATTGTCTACATACGTTTTTACAGCAAGTTCTGTTGGGAACAATACGTTGGTAGCATCTGCTAAAGTGACGTCGGTAGATTTGTTAGCCGTGTCTTCTTTGTCGGTTTGTAAATCTGTAATGTCATCGGCGTTTGCGGTTTCAGCGGCTGTTGCTCTTATTTCTTCATCGCTAATTGCCGTTGCGTTTGCAGTTTCGGCAGCTGTTGCTCTTGCTGTTTCAGTTGCTATGGCAGCAGTGTCATCTAAATCAGAAAGGTTTACATCGATAGAAGTAGCTGTACCTTCTTCAATAGTCAAGATGTTAGTGGTAGCGTCTAAAGTGGCCGCGGTAATATCATCATCCTGTTCAATAGCTAATAGTTCGGTATCTACATAATTTTTTGTTGCTGCATCTTGTGCATTTGCTGGGTCACTAAGGTTGGTAATATTATAGTTTCCCATTGCTAAGGGGCCCACCATAGCATCACCATTAGCATTTACATAGCGGGCATCACTGGTAGATAAATCAGTAGTAACCTCTTGCCAGCCATTTACATCATCATAAATAAAGGCTACGCCATTCCGGTCTGCATTTGGTGCAACTTCTCCCGAAACAATATAGATATCAGAATCTACCGCGGTTGCTGGTCTGTCTAATTCTATACCTGTAGAAGTACTTGAAAGAATTACGGCTACATTACCATTGGAAGCGGGTGTTACTCCATTTACACTCCGAACAATATTAGGAATGTCATTAAAACCACCGGCTTCATTCGTAAAGCGTAAGGTAGATTCGGCTCCTGCTTGCACAGAGAGTGACGTTATACTTTCATCAATTTCTACAGAGGTTCCATTTGTTTCAGTAATCGTTGCAATTCTATTTCCTGCAATAACATCAGTTACCTCTAAGGCATCTACCTCAAGGGCTCCAGTTGCTACATTTTGTGAAAGACCTGTTCCTGCAACATCCGGATTTAAATTAGCAGCATTTACCACATCATCAGAAATAGTAATGATTCCTGTATTGTCAATAGTAGCATCACCACTCATAATTACCTCTTGGGCTGTATTGGTCCCATCGCCTAGGTAAATAGCGCCATCTGCTAATGTATTGACCGCATCTACTTGGGTGTCTACGTATGTTTTCACCGCTAGTTCTGTTGGGAATTCAACATTGGTTGGATCCGATAAGGTAATATCTGTAGATTTGTTAGCCGTATCTTCTTTGTCGGTTTGTAAATCAGTAATGTCGTCTGCATTTGCTGCTTCGGCAAGGGTAGCTCTAGTGACTTCGTTATTTATTAATGTTGTATTTGCAGTGATGTCTGCTGATTCTTCTAAACTGGATAGGTTCACATCTATGGAAGTAGCTGTTCCTTCTTCAATAGTTAAGATATTTGTTGCGGCATCTAAAGTAGCAGCGGTAATATCATCATCTTGATTGACGGCACCTACTTGTGCATCTACATAGGTCTTTACAGCCTGTTCTGTTGGGAAGTCTACATCAGAATTATCCACTAAAGTACCATCCGTAGATTTATTGGCGGTATCTTCTTTATCATCCAATAAGCTGGTGAAATTGGTGGTGTTTGTATTGATATCATTTTGCAATGCAACGATCGCGTTGTCGGTTTCTGTTTTTAAGAAGTCAATAGCGTCCTGTACATTTGATGCGGTAATACGTGAAATACTATTGTTATAACTATTGCTATCTGCAGCTGTGTCTATTAAAAGAGTAGTAGTGCTATTGCTGAAAGTGTAGGTGCCATCACTATTGTCTTCTAGATTTGCCTTTTCTATAGTTACATCAATACCTGCTTCGTTGGTATAAGTGAAGGTGCCGTCGTTGTTATCTGTAATGGTGGTGATTGTTTGACCGCCTGTAACATCAACACATAAACTGGTCCATGTATTATTTCTGTATTGGTATAAGCAGTCTTCGTCGGTATTGTAAGCTAATGCTCCGTTCATAGGTGCTATTGCATTCATCTCGATGTTTGTGATACGAGTGACTACTAAAACTTTGGAATTGCTTTCTAATTCAAGGATAGAATTGGAGTCTATACTATTAATATTATCTCCAACTTTTACTTGCCCATAGGACATGCCTATGGAAAGCAGAAATACAGCTAGGGGAAACGTGATTTTCATAATGTTAATGGTGTGTGTTTCCGTAAAGTTAGAAACCACAGCCGATTAAGTCAAACAAATTGTTGTGAAACTTAGAAAATACACGGTACTAGCGTGGGAATATAGATTACGTAATACGTAGGATTAATATTACAAACAAGCTCAAAGCATCTTGTTTATCTGTACTACGTTGGTTTTAGGTTTTCTTTTGAACTAGTGAGAATTTATATGTTAAATTTTCGCAATTTTAATCTTTTTTGGTTCAAGTTACTAAAATGTAGGTTGTGCTAAATATAAAAAACCTTGAAACTCATACCCTAAATCATACATATTTACAATATAAAAGTAGATGCCTGATGGTAAACCTGCGTCTCTCTGAATCACGTTGTTATCTATATTAGAAATTCCTGCAAATTCATTCGTATAATTTTCTTGTCTAAAGACTAAAAGGCCATTCCGATCATATAATTTTAATTCATTCTGATCAGATAATTCTAACTCTTCAATGACTAAAACATCATTAATGCCATCACCGTTGGGAGATAAATAGAAATTATCAATGGTTAAACGGTCTTGTGGTACCAGCAAGCTACCAATAGTAATAATTTCATAATCATCAGGTAGAAATTCTTCTGAAGTGATAATACCATTTTCAGCATCACCACTTACTGCAGCATTGCCTAGAATATCCCATTTTTGTTCTGCTTTACTCCAACCTACAACCAGTAAGTTTTCGGTGACTTCTGTTAATGTATTTATAGCACTTCTAGTATTCCATGATATGGTTACGGTAGAAGGGACGCTACTTTCTAAACGCCAAAATTCTTGTGTGTTGATTAAACTTAATTGTCGGTCTTTATCTCCAGTGTCAAAAGTTTGAGTGAATGATAAGGGTGCATTAGGGTTCTCAAAAAAGTATGCACATTTTGCTGTTAAGTTTACGCTATTACTATTTAAAATTAATGGACGCAATTGAAACTCGTCTCCAATAGGAAATTGATAGGTCTGTTGGTTGGTCATTAAAGCATACCCATTTACTTTAGACATATTGCTTTCGCCATTGTGCATGGCATTGTCTAAGAGTCCAAAATAAATGTCTTGCAATGATTTTTGGGTCATGATATCTCCACCAATAAAATTTACGTTGTTGGTAGCGTTGGCTGCAATGTTTAAGGTGACCCCGCTATCTGCAAATATTTCAAAATCATAAAAGATAGGAGAAACTGTTCCTTGGATATTTAAAAAACGGGAACCGTAAAAGCCTACCAAACCTAAGTTTTGATCAAAGGGGGCATTATTAATAAAGTTGGTGTGAAAACCCACCTCGGCGCCATCATGCAACTGCATGCCACCGGTATGGTTTAATGCCGTTTGCGCATGACTTGCCAGACCAACAAATAAAAATAGGATGTAGTGTAGGTACTTCATATTAAAAGTCTGTTACGGTAAAGTAGAAAGAAGCATCAACAAAACTAAGAGACAAATTATTAGCTGTACTATCAAAAGTTGTTCTAGTAATGTCTATTCTAAAGCTTGTGTTTGATGGTACGGATGGATTTCGAGAAACTTGTATATTAGTTCCTGCTAGTGATCCTAAAAGTGTTAGTTGAACAATGTAGTCTTCATCAGGCATTGTTGTTGTAAAATTCACATCGTATCTGCCGGCGGAAAAGCGAGTAACAATTGCTCCGTTGACGTTTGCTGGTGAACCTCCTGAGGCAACCTTTCCCATAGCAACAACAGCAGGAGCTTTCCAATCTGTTCCTGTTGCGGTAGAGGTTAATACTTGACCGTTAGTTCCTGTATCGCCATCTTTATCTTTAAAGCTGCCGTCTAATTGCATGTTGTTTGCAACGTGTAAACTTTCATTAGGAGTAGCCGTACCAATACCTACGTTCTGATTCGCTATTATTCTAAGTGCTTCGGTACCACCTGTTCCGAACGCTAGTTGGTCAGCTGCGTTACTGTACATGCCTGTATCAGCGTCACCTGTAAATCTATAAGAAGGTTGTCCTGGTGTACCATCTGAGTTGGTTAAACCAGAAGTTCTGATTGATCCGTCTACTGTAAGTTTATTTAATAAGCCCGTGTTTGTTCCAATACCAAATCTATTGTTTGTACTGTCCCAAAAAAGCTCTGCATTATTCTCTAGTAATCCACTTGCTCCATCAGAGAAAAAGATTGAACCTGCAGTACCCATGGGTATGCTGGTTGCAGGATCTTCCCAAGTAGCAAGACCTGCACCATCGGTAGTTAAGATCTGCCCACTACCTCCAAGCGTATTTGAAATAGTATTTGCACCAATAGTTGCTGTACCTGTTGTGGTTAATGTTCCTGATGTAGAAACGTCATCTGTAAATATTGGGTTAATTTTTGAACCGTCTATTGCGGCTCCTGTATTTACATCAGCATCAACAATAGAATTGTCTTCTATTTTACTAGTTCCAATACTGTTGGTTACAACTTGTAATCCATTTGTAGCATCAATTTCAATAGTTGTACCATCAACTAAAACATCCAAAGCATTTGTTGTAGCATCATTTTCTAGACCAGCTCCAGCAACATCTGCATTTAAATTAGTAGCTGTGATCACATTGTCTTCAATTTCAAGAATACCAGTGTTTGTTAATGTGGCGTCACCAGTAATGGTATTTGGTTGCGCAATACCTGAACCATCACCAATAAATATATTGGCATCAGCTAAGGCATTAGAACCCGTAATTTGAAAGTCTACATAAGTTTTTACAGCTTGTTCCGTTGGAAATAGTGTAGCTGAGTTAGTTGCTAAAGTACCGTCGTTTGATTTATTAGCAGTATCTTCTTTAACTGCCGCGTCAAAAAAGGCACCACCGTCAGTTCCACTTGCAGTTATAGAATTGTTTGCATCAAGACTTACAATAGTTTGATTAGAAACTTCAGTATCAACATAAGTTTTTACAGCTTGTTCCGTTGGGAACAGAGTAGCTGAGTTAGTTGCTAAAGTACCGTCGTTTGATTTATTTGCGGTATCTTCTTTCACTGTCGCGTCAAAAAAAGCACCACCGTCAGTTCCACTTGCAGTTATAGAATTGTTTGCATCAAGACTTACAATAGTTTGATTAGAAACTTCAGTGTCAACATAAGTTTTTACAGCTTGTTCCGTTGGAAACAGAGTAGCTGAGTTAGTTGCTAAAGTACCATCATTTGATTTATTTGCGGTATCTTCTTTCACTGCCGCGTCAAAAAAAGCGCCACCGTCAGTTCCACTTGCAGTTATAGAATTGTTTGCATCAAGACTTACAATAGTTTGATTAGAAACTTCAGTATCAACATAAGTTTTTACAGCTTGTTCCGTTGGAAACAGAATAGCTGAGTTAGCTATCAAAGTTCCGTCATTTGATTTATTTGCGGTATCTTCTTTAACTGATGCGTCATAAAATGCACCGCCATCTATTGCGCTTGTAGATATAGCGTTTCCTGTGTCACCGCTAACTATAATTTGAGCAGAACCACCAACAGCAGCATCTACATATGCCCTGTTAGCAGCATCTAAAGGAGTGCTCAATGGATTAGTTGAAGGTAAGGTTGCTAAATTTGTGATAGCAAATGTACCCATATCTATATCTGCAGTAGCAACTCCAAAATCGCTAATAGCTACAGTACTTTTGTCTAACCATACAGCATCACCCAGTGCGTCTGTACCTAATAGTCTATTTAAATCTGTAGTAGTATCGGCCCCAATTTTATCAATGGTGATTCCGTCATCTTTTACTTGAATTCCGGTAACATTATCAGGGTTTACTTCTATAGTGATATCATCTGCTTTTATACCTAAATCCATAGCAACTAAGGCAGCATCGAGAGTAGTACCTGTAATAGAACCGTTTGTAGAGGTAACATCTTCGCCTAAGTTGGTGGCTAAAGTTGCAGCATCTTGCCACTCAGGATCTCCAGTAGCGCTAGTTCCTAAAATTTTATTTTCATCACCTGCAGTAGTTCCTATTTTATCTGTAGTTACGGCATCATCTGCAAGTTCTAAAGTATTTACCGCATTGTTTGCAAGTTTTGCATTCGTAATCGCATCATCAGCGACATCAGCTTCCGCAATAGTACCGTCTAGAATATCTTCCGAAAGTATGGTTTCATTTAAAATCTTATCGTTAGTTACAGCGTCTACAGCAAGTTTTGTATTGGTGATTCCTGCATCAGCGACTCTTATCTGGGTATCTTTTAAAGTAGCACCGTCTCCATTGGTTACAATTATAGAGTTATCAGCGCTTGTACCTGCTACCAATTCATTTGAAAGTAATTTTCCAGAAACATTATCTACATTTAATGGAGCCCATTCTACAAAAGAAGAATTATTGGTTTGCAAAATAGTATTTGGTAATCCGGGAGCCATCTTTCCAAATTGTATCGTTCCATTCTGTATTTTAGCATTGCTTACTGCATTATCTGCTAATTTATTCTGAGTAACAGCACCGTCTACTAATTTTATACTACTGATGGTTCCATCTTGTATGTTTGTAGCATTCAATAGGCCTACTTCAAAATTATAATTGCTATCTGTAGTTTTAGTAATGGTAATTGTTTCAAAATTACCTGGATTTTCTAATGCCTCACTAGTAAAAGTTAATGCATCACCAAAGGCTTCACAAATATTAATCCATTGCGTTCCATCATAATAATGTAAGCATTGCTCTTCAGTATTATAGACCATAGCACCTTCTAAGGGAAGAATAGCATTCATCTGAACCGTATTTACTCGGTTAATTACAAAAGCTTTATCAATGCTTTCTAATTCTAATAAGGATGCTGGGTTTATAGTTTGTGGGTTGCTTCCTATTTTAACTTGGGCATGAAGAAGTCCGGTTCCAAGGAATAGAAATGCTATAATTACAACTGTTTTGAAATTAAAATTGCGCATAAGTGTAAGAACTTATTAGGGGTTATTTTTTATAAAACTACAATTATATAAAGATTTCACCCCTTTTTTAGGATGAAATGCAATTGCTCTAGTTTAACTGATTGAAAGTTAAGGAATAGCTCTGTAAATAAACAGTTTTTTTTACTTTCTAATTAGGGTTAAAAGTGTAGGTTTATTCCCTCATACGGGGTTTTATTTTGCTCGAAAATTCTCGCTTTGAAAGCTCCTTTTAATGTGCTATTTTTACCTTTAATATGAATGAAACTTCCTTCACGTAAGCCTACTACTGGCGTTGTATTGAAGCAATGGAATTCTTTAATTCTAGTTTCCCTTGTTTCTCCATTATGGTTACTTTTTAGATCTGGATCTAGATAATGTGCATTAATATTAAAAGGTACAAGGCCTAAGGTTTTAAAACTAGGAGGGTACACAATAGGCATATCATTGGTAGTTTGCATGTTTATACCTGCGATATTGCTTCCTGCGCTGGTTCCAAAATAGGGTGTTCCTGCCAAAATTTTGTTTTTCAATACATCCATTAATTCCAATTCATGCAATTGTTTTACTAGGAGAAAGGTATTCCCGCCACCCGTAAAAAAAGCCTTAGCATCAGAGATTCCTTTTGCTACATCTTCATAGGTGTGTAGCCCCACAACTTTTTTACCTATGGTCCCAAATGCCTTTGCAACAAGGGCTGTGTATTCATCATGGGAAATTCCGCCAGGTCTGGCATAAGGGATAAAGGTTATGGTGTCTATATCTTTAAAAAAGTCTTCTAGCGTTTCTAAAAGATAGGCCAAATAATCCTCCCCGTGTAATGTAGATGTGCTAGCAAGCAGTAAATTTTTCAATTTGTAGTATTTTTTGATCTGCTAAATTAACAAAAGTTTAATGGTGCTTTATTTTTTTTTGAGGGTAACTTATATTTCCTTTATACTTAACTTTAACTTGTACTAATACAAACAGTAGTATAGATGTGAAACTAGGAGGGTTTTTACTCTACTTGTTTCTTAGATAAAAATAACCTTATGAAAAAAATTATACTTTTTGTATTTTTTATTGCTTTCTCAACCGCTCAAATTTTTGCTCAGAATGGAGACCGTACTTTATTACGTGGTAAAGTAATGTACCGCAATAGTAATGTGCAGAATGAAAATGTAATTAATGTAACTACGGAATTAGGGGTGATAACCAATTCTGATGGAGAATATGCTATCAATGTTAAAGAGGGCGATGAATTGGTGTTTACCGCATTGAACTATCAAATGAAGCGTGTCATTATTACGGCCGAAATATTAGCGAACAATAGACTTGTCGTTGAGGTGAATGAAAAGGTAACGGAATTAGATGAAGTAGTCGTGGGTCCAGAAAATCAAGAAGCTTTTCTTGTTGTAAAAAATGAAGAGTTTAAAAAATACGAGTACGGTATTGATGAGACTTCAAGAGTAGAAAACATTGCTTTGTCTGATCAGGAACGAGGGATGACCAACGGGATAAACTTTGTGAATATCTTTAAGGCCATCAAAAAAGGAATTAAAAATGAGGACGGTACCACAACCGAAGCAGCTCCTAGATTAAAAGTGAGTGATGTGCTTCGTCAGGTATATGATGATCAATTCTTTGTGTCTGATTTGCAATTGCCACAAGATAAGATTAATCAATTTTTATATTACTGCGATACGCGCTTGCCTGAACAATCACTACTTAAAAAGACCAATGAGTTTGAACTAATTGACTTTTTAGTGAATGCAAGCAAGGATTTTCGCGCAGAATTAGATGATAAAAACTAGCCTTTATACCGCTTGTTTTTTTATCTGTGCCGCAAACTTGCAGGCACAAAACACTGTTTCTAAAGAAATAAAAGGTAGGGTATCTAGTGAAGATGGAGATGTAGCCGCTACTCATGTGCTAAATAGTAGCGCTCAAAAAGCAGCGATTACAGATATAGATGGTTTTTTTACGGTATCGGCGCGTCTAAATGATACGATTGTATTCTCTGCAGTACAGTTTCAACGAAAAGAGATTGTAGTCACTAAAGAAATACTAGCGAGTAAAGCCCTCTATATTACCTTAGATCCTGCGCAAAATGCTTTAAATGAAGTTGTGGTTATGCCTTTTAATTTAAGTGGAGCGCTGGGGCGAGATATGAATAAAATGGAGGTAGATCCGCCATTGACAGCAGCAAGTCTGGGATTGCCGAATGCTTTTGTTGAGAAGATGACCCAAGCAGAACGTAAGGCTTTCTCAGCAAGATCAGGAGGACCTTTGATAGCTATACTTAATGCAGTTTCTGGTGAAGCAAAAAGATTGCGCCTGATTCGTGAGCGTATGGCAAAATATACGCGTACGGAGTTTATTCGAAAAGCTTATCATGATTCTTTATATGTGAAGCAATTGAAAATACCTGTAGATAAAATCAATGATTTTATGTATTTCTGCGAGGTAGATTCCTCTTTTGCAGCACTTGATAAGAAAGATAACTTAAGTATTTGGGAATTTATGCTGCAGAAGAGTTTTGCCTACCGAAAAAATTATGAATTAGATTGATCCTTATTTCATGACAAATTTAAACTAACAATTATTCTTTGCCTTTGATTAGACATTTAAAAAATACTGTTGTTTTTATACTTTTCGCTGCCAGCTTTTGTGGACAGGCGCAAAGTCATTTTTCTAAAGCGATAGAAGGAAAAGTTTCTAGTGCAGATGGGGATGTGGCAGCAACGCATGTCATGAATATTTCTACAAAAAAAGCAGCCATCACAGATATAGACGGCTTTTTTACAATTTCTGCCAGTTTAATGGATACCCTCGTTTTTTCTGCTATTCAATACCAACGAAAAGAAATTGTAGTAACCGCAGAGATTCTTACGAGCAAGACCATTTATATCACTTTAGCGCCTGCATTAAACCAATTGAAGGAAGTGGTCGTTATGCCATATAACTTAACAGGTAATCTAGCTCAAGATATGCGTAGTGAGCCTGTTGTAGTTGCTGCTACATTAGGGTTGCCTAACGCGTATGTGAAGAAGAAAACACAAAGTGAGCGTAAACTCATTGAGGCTACTTCGGGGGGTGGTTTGATTGCTGTAACCCCATTAATTAATGCTATAACAGGGAGAACCAAAATGCTTAAAGATCGTGTAAAGCGCGATGAAAAATATGCCAGAACAGAACGCGTGAGAGCTTTTTATCTTGATACGTTGTATGTAACAGAATTAAAAATTCCGGCATTAAAGATTGATGATTTTTTGTATTTCTGTGAAGTAGATGATTCTTTTTCGAGTATCGTTGATACCCACGATAAAATTAGAATATGGGAATTTCTACGAAAAAAAAGCAAGGTGTACCGGGAAAATAATACTATAGAAATACCGTAATTTAATCCTATTCAACCGTGGAAAAAGGCGCTAAAGAATATCTTGTTACAGTAATGCTACTCCTGGCAGTAGGGGTGCAAGCGCAAGAAAAGGGAGCGACTTTAGAAGGGAATATACAGGTTTCAAATTCAGAATTAGCAGGTATTCATGTGCAAAATGTTACTACCAAAAAAGCAACCATTACAGACGGTTATGGCTTCTTTGCCCTTGCGGTTCATTTAAATGATACGGTGTTGTTTTCGTCCGTACAGTTGAAAAAGAAAGAAATTATAATTACCCAAGCTATTTTAAAAAGCAAGCGGCTTATAGTTCCTTTAGAGGAAGTTGAAAATGAATTGGATGAGGTGGTGGTTATGCCTTATAACTTATCGGGAGATTTATCGAAAGATGCATCTGGTTTAAAGCCATCTGTGGTTTCCTCTTCTACCTTAGGCTTGCCCAACACGCATGTGGTAAAAATGACGTATAATGAGCGTAAATTGCTAGAAGCAGACCGTGGTACTATGATTAAAGTTCTTCCGCTAGGCTTTGCCATAAATACACATAAAATTTTAAACAGAATTTCGGGTCGTACGAAAATGCTTAAAGAACGTATAATTAGGGAGGAGAAAAATAATGTAGTAGAGGAATTATTGGCTTATTATCCGGATTCTATTATTACGAAGAACCTGAAAATTCCAGACCTGCAACTACATGAGTTTATATACTTCTGTGAGGTAGATGATGATTTCAATGCGCTAATGAAATCTGGAAATCAATTGATTATTTGGGAGTTTATAGAAAACAAGAGCAAGATATTCTTAAAGAATAATAAACGAGATTAGTTTTACCTTTGGCACAAGCTTTGGTACATTAAATCATGAAAAGAAGAACACTAAATACTATGAAATCATTGAAGAAAGTTTTTTTAATTTTATTATTCCCCTTGTTAGCATTTACTACTGCGCATAAGTTTTATGTAACGGTAACCAATATTGCGTATTCGGAAAAAGACAAAGCCTTGCAAATTACCTCGCGTATTTTTATTGATGATTTGGAGAAAACGCTTAATGAACGCTACGGAATTAAAGGTAGAATGGCGACTGAAAATGAACTGAAAGATATTGAGGTGTATATTGAAAAATACATTAGGTCAAAATTTATCATTACAATAAACCAAGAACAACGAGAATATACCTATATCGGTAAGAAGTACGATAATGACATCATCGTGGTTTATCTAGAAGTTCCGGAGGTAAATTATCCTGAAATGAAATCTATTTCGGCTACAAATGAAATGCTAACAGATATGTTTGATGAGCAACAGAATGTGGTTCATTTTAAACTTTTAGGAGCGAAAAAGAGTTTTGTTCTCACTCGTGATAATAATAAAGGAATGTTAAACTTGGAATAATACGTTAACAGTTTCTTAAAAAAGCTTTAATTTTCTAGCGACTAAATTAATTAATTCAAGAAATGAGCAAAATCAAGTACTATTTTACAGCACTTTTGTTTGTGTTAGCGAGTACTCTAAGCGCACAAGACACAGAAGTTAAAGAGAAATCAGCGCCGCATGGCAATGTTAATGAATTTAAACAGATGTACGAAGAGTTTGCAACTCCAAACACGTATAGGTCTGCATCTGGAGCACCAGGTCCTAATTACTACCAGCAGCAAGCTGATTATAAGATGGACATTACCCTAGATGATAAAAATGCAAAAATCTTTGGTGAAGAAACGATTACGTATACCAACAATTCTCCAGATAATTTAGAGTTTTTATGGTTGCAATTAGATCAGAACGTTCGTACGAAAGATACGAAGTCCGATTTAAGAAACGGATCTGAAGCACCTTTCGCAAGTACAGTAGAACGTTTTTCTGGTACTTTTATGACCGAGCCTTTTGATGGTGGGTTTAATATTGAGTATGTTAAAGACGCTAGTGGTAAAGCATTGCCATACACCATTAACCAAACAATGATGCGTGTAGATTTGCCAACAGCTTTGAAAAGTAAAGATGAAATTTCTATTAAAGTAAAATGGAACTATAACATTCCAGATCATACTGTAAATAGAGCGCGTTCTGGATACGAGTATTTTCCTGAAGATGGAAACCGTGCCTATGTTATTGCACAGTTTTTTCCTAGAATGGCAGTGTATAGTGATGTAGAAGGATGGCAAAACCATCAGTTCTGGGGGAATGGCGAGTTTGCGCTTCCTTTTGGTAACTACGAAGTAAATATTACAGTTCCTGCAGATCATATTTTAGATGGTACAGGAGTACTTCAAAATACAAAAGACGTTTTCTCTAAAGAAATGATGAAGCGTTACGAATTGGCAAAAAAATCTTATGACAAGCCAGTAATCATAGTAACACAAGCAGAGGCAGAAGCAGCTGAGAAAAGTTTTTCTGATAAAACAAAAACATGGAAGCTAAAAGCTGAAAATGTGCGTGATTTTGGTTTTGCAACCTCAAGAAAATTTATCTGGGACATGCAAGCTGTTAAAGTGGGTAGCAAAGATGTTATGGCAGTATCGATGTATCCTAAAGAAGGAAACCCATTATGGGAAGAATATTCTACAAAAGCAGTAGCACATACCTTAAGATCGTACTCTGCTCATACTTTTGATTATCCTTATCCAAAAGCAATCTCTGTACATGCTAAAAATCAAGGGATGGAATATCCTATGATTTGCTGGAATTACGGAAGACCAGAAAAAGATGGGACATATTCAGACCGTGTGAAGTACGGGATGATTAGTGTTATTATTCATGAAGTGGGTCATAACTTCTTCCCGATGATTGTAAACTCTGACGAACGTCAGTGGGGTTGGATGGATGAAGGTTTAGATACTTTTATGCAATACATGGCAGAACAAGAATTTGGTGAAGCGTTTCCTGCAGCAATTGCGCCGAATGATAAATATCCTTCTAGAAGAGGAGAACCTTCTAAAATTGTACCTTACATGAGTGGCGATCAAGATTATATTTCGCCAATTATGTCTAATCCTGAAAATGTATACCAATTAGGGAATAATGCCTATGGCAAACCAGCTACAGCTCTTAATATTTTAAGAGAAACGGTAATGGGAAGAGAATTGTTTGATCATGCGTTTAAAACATATTCTCACAGATGGATGTTTAAACACCCTACTCCTGAAGATTTTTTCCGTACCATGGAAGATGCATCGGCAGTAGATTTAGATTGGTACTGGAGAGGTTGGTTCTACACCACTAATTTTGTGGATATAGGTGTTGGTAGTGTTAAAAAATATGTTGTTACTGATAAGCCAACAGCAAAAATGAAAGAATATGCTGCGGCAAGAAATCAAGATATTAAAGATTTACCACCGTTAGTATACTTAGCAGAAGAAGGGTCAGAAGATTACGACGCTTCTCTAAAAGGTAAAGTAGCATCCGAAATTTCTGCACCATTAAAAGAATTTATGATGGATAATATGACGCCTGCAGAAAGAGCAGCCGTTAAGGAACCTAAATTCTTTTATGAAGTAACGTTCACCAAGCCAGGTGGTATTCCAATGCCATTAATTGTAGAATACACCTATGCAGATGGTTCTAAAGAAAACATTACGTATCCTCCAGAAATTTGGAGAAAGAATCCTAAAGAAGTAACACGCATGCTTTCTTTGCAAAAAGAATTGACAAGTGTTGTTGTAGATCCAAAAGCAGAAACTGCAGATATAGATACGACGAACAACTCTTGGCCTAAAAAAGAAGAGCAATCAGATTTTGATAAGTTTAAAAACGATAAAGATTAATCTCTACGCGTATTAAGGGTTTATAGTAGTAAAAGCCAAGAATGAAAACGATATGTTTTTGTTCTTGGCTTTTTTCATTTTAGCACTTTATAGATGGTTTATCTCTAATATGTTAAATGTTTGAAAAGTAGAATTATGTTTTATTCTTTTTTTTATGCGACTGACAAACTTCTCATTATATTTGTATCATGTTAACGACACATTTTTTATTTATAAGTGGTGGGGAGATATTCTTCATACTTTTTATAGTGGTGATGGTATTTGGAGCAGATAAAATTCCAGATATTGCCCGTGGTTTGGGTAAAGGGATGCGTCAATTGAAAGATGCTACTGAAGATATTAAACAAGAAATTCAGAAAAGCGCTGATAAGCAAGGCATCAATACCGACTTCACTAAAGACATAAAAAACCAAATAGATAAAGTTAAGGAGAACATTAACGACGTTACGGGTACCATTAAGAGAAAGTAACTATGTTCGATAAATTGTTAACCTGGGATAGGGAAACTTTTATTTATTTAAATAGTCTGGGCATTGAAGAATACGACCAATTTTGGAGTATTGCCACAAATATCTCTACTTGGATTCCACTTTATGTGCTATTCCTCTTTCTTGTGATGTACAAGAGAAGCAAAGAAGAAAAAATTAAAAAAATACTTACCGCTGTTTTAATGTTACTTTTTGTTTTACTTCTTACGGGAGTAACAAAAGAATTAGTTGGGAGAATACGCCCAAGTTCAGATGCTGAAATAAATACCTTAATTCGTATTATAAAAGGTTCTAATGGCTTTAGTTTCTTTTCAGGGCATTCTGCTTATTCCTTTGCATTAACCACAATTGTAGTGCTCTTTATTAAAGATATTTTTAAGTGGAGCTGGGTATTTTATATATGGCCTATATTTTTGGCGTTTAGCCGTATTTATGTAGGAGTGCATTATCCTGTAGATTTAATAACAGGTGCCATCGTAGGTATACTTTCTGGGGATTTATTTTACGGAATTTATTTAAAATTTATAGCACCCTACTCAAGGTCAAACCATCACGAATAGGTAATAATACCGTTTCAACTCTAGGATCTTCTTTTAATTTTTTATTATAATCTAATAATATTTTAGTCACTTTGTCTTTAGGATTCAGGGGTTCTACCACTTTTCCAGACCACAAGACATTATCAGATAATATAACACTTCCAGGTTTTGTTTTTTTAAGGACGGCCTCAAAATAATAATCATAGCTTGCTTTTTCGGCATCAATAAAAATTAAATCAAAGGTTTCGTTTAATTCTGGAATAATCTCAAGCGCATCGCCAGTGTGTTGAATAATCTGATTTCCAAATCCGCTTTTGTCAAAATATTTACGCTGCATATCTACCAGTTCTTCATTGACATCAATGGTATGTAGTGTACCATTTTTTTGTAATCCTTCAGCCAAACAAATAGCAGAATAGCCCGTGTAGGTGCCAATTTCTAAAATAGTTTTAGGGTGGATGATTTTGGAGAGTAAACTCAAAGCTCTTCCTTGAAAATGACCCGTAATCATTCTGGGCTGAATGACTCTTAAATGTGTCTCTTTTGTGAGCTCTTGTAAAACCTCGGGTTCTTGTTGAGAATTGTCAGCAATATAATTTTCAAGTAAAGGAGATAAGAAATGCATGTAAAAACTTTTCACAAAAGTAGATATTAATAGTATCTTGAAAAAAACTATTTTTAGATGAAGGATATAACGATTCGTGATGCTGTAGAAAAAGATTTACCTGTTCTGCTAGCGTTTGAACAAGGTATTGTTAGTGCAGAAAGACCCTTTGATCCCACCTTGGCCGAAGATCCTATTAGCTATTATAATATTGAGAAATTAATGACAGACAGTGCTAGTAAAGTGGTGGTGGCTTGTGTTGGAGAAAAAATAGCGGGTAGTGGTTTTGCAACGATATTGCCAGCAAAAAACTATTTGGCGCATGAAGAATACGTTAACCTGCATTTTATGTATACAGATCCAGAGTATAGAGGTAAAGGTGTAAATGCATTAATCATGAATACCTTAAAAGAATGGGCACATCGTAAGGACATCAAAGAAATTAGATTAACAGTGTATCAAGATAATATACCTGCGATTAAGGCGTATGAGAAAGTAGGGTTTAAAAAACATATCATAGAAATGAGATTAGTTTAAGTACCACAATTCTTACAGGGGATAACAAATACAATTGGAAGTCGTAATTTTGAAAAAAAAAAGCTGTTTATGAAATTTGAAAATTCTTTGGAGTTCGCTCAAAAATTAGACCAAGTAGATCCGTTAAAAAAATATAGAGAGGAGTTTCATTTTCCTAAAGTTGATGGTAAGCCTGTAATCTATTTTACGGGAAATTCTTTGGGTTTGCAACCAAAAAGAACTCAGAAAATTGTAGATGAGGTCATGACAGATTGGGCGCAATTAGCAGTAGAAGGACATTTTTACGCAGAAAAGCCTTGGTGGGATTACCACGAGCGCTTGGCGGCACCTTTAGCTAAAGTGGTAGGAGCAAAGACAGCAGAGGTTTCGGTGATGAATACGCTTACCGTAAACTTACATTTGCTAATGGTTTCATTTTATAGGCCTACGCAAAAAAGATTTAAAATTATTTGTGAGGAGAAAGCTTTTCCTTCAGATCAATATATGCTTACTAGTCAGGTGAAATTTCATGGATTTGACCCTAAAGATGCCATAGTTGAGGTAAAGAAACGCGAGGGGGAACATCATTGGCGTACCGAAGATGTTATTGCTAAAATTAATGAAGTAGGAGATGCGTTAGCCTTAGTGTTAATCGGAGGCGTAAATTATTATAACGGTCAGGTTTTTGACATGGAAAATATTACCAAAGCAGGTAAAGCTGCTGGTGCTTTTGTGGGCTGGGATTTGGCGCATGGGGCAGGGAATGTTGAATTGAAATTAAACGAATGGAATGCTGATTTTGCAGCATGGTGTAGTTATAAATACATGAATAGTGGGCCAGGAAACGCTTCTGGAGTTTATATTAATGAAAAACATTTAAACAACCCTGATATTCCGCGTTTTGAAGGTTGGTGGGGCACAAAGAAAGAAACTCGTTTTTTAATGAAACCTGAGTTTGAGCCTATGGAAAATGCAGATGCATGGCAAATAAGTAATGCGCCTATTTTAGCTATAGCTCCTTACTTAGCCTCTTTAACTATGTTTGAGGAAGTAGGGATGCCTGCTTTACTTAAAAAGAGAGATACCATTGTCGCTTATCTTGAATATATATTACACGAAATAGATGCTGAGGTTTCTAGTAGTTTTGAAATAATAACTCCTGAAGATCGCGGATGCCAATTATCTGTTCTTCTTCATGGACAAGGAAAGTCTTTGTTTAATTATTTGATGAAAAATGGAGTAATCACAGATTGGAGAGAACCCAATGTAATCCGTTTAGCTCCGGCGCCATTTTACTGTTCTTATGAAGACATGTATCGTTTTGGGCAGTTATTAAAAAAAGGAATTTTGGCTTTAGAAAAAGAAAATTCTTAACGCTAATGCTAGAGTAACCACCAAATGAAATCACTTAAGCTAATTTTGTTTAATCCGCGTTACTTTGCACCTGCATGGTCATTTGCGACCTTAAATATTTTGTTTGGTACTTGGGCTACTTATATTCCAGAAATTAAAGAAGATATTGGTTTGGATAAAGCAAGCTTAGGTTTTGCTATTTTTTTCCTGTCTCTAGGTAATTTTACAATTTTTCCGGTAGCATCAAGATTAATTAATAAGATTGGGGTTGGTAAGTCTGTATGGTATGGTTTACTATTAATTTGTCTGTCTTCAATTTTACCATTTATAGCCCTTAATTATTATACGTTAATAGCGGGACTTTATTTTTATGGTGCTGCCAATGGCTTTCTGGATATTTCTATGAATACCTTGGTTACTGAAATAGAAAAAGAAGACGATCAAAACTTTATGTCCGCCGCACACGGTTTTTTTAGTTTAGGGGGCGTCATTGCGGGAATCGGTAGTTTTCTAATAGTGATTGTAGATAACAGGATGCTACATATCTGTGGTGTAGCGGCACTATTAGTAGTGACAAGTGCGCTATTACGTAAAAATTATATTCATATCATATCGCCGCCAATTGAAAAAGAAGCTTTTAAAATAAAGAATTTTAAACCACTGTTTCTCCTAGGGGTTATTTCATTTGTGATTATGGGAAGTGAAGGGGCTATTATTGATTGGAGCGGAATTTATCTTCAAGAAATTAATTTGGCACCAGAAAAATACATAGGATTAGGGTTTTTGGCTTTTTCTGTAATGATGACTTTAGGTAGGTTTCTGGCAGATGGTATCAGTGCAAAGATTGGATCAATTAAGATTGTTATTCTGGGCACTTTGCTGGCCATTGGAGGTTTTTTTTTAGTACTCTCAGGAATTCTTGTGGTAACCATTCTTGGTTTTGCATTAATAGGCTTAGGTTTTTCTGCAATTATTCCAGAGCTTTTTAGAATAGGAGGTAAGGTAAAAGGCGTAGCATCTTCTCAGGGAATTGCATTTATTGCAGGAACTGGGGTGTCTGGATTCTTATTAGGTCCTGTTGTTTTGGGTTTCTTGGCAGAATCTTATTCCTTACGGATTAGCTTTATGCTTTTGCTGGTCTGTTCTATAACTGTCTTAGCAGCGTCTTTATTATTAAAACAAAAAAGGGGCGCATAAAGGGTGTCGCTTTCGTATTTTTTCCTGCAGTGTATCAGTAGGTTCAAAATTTATAAGAAAACTTCCTCTATATATTCCATTTTAGTGAAAATTAGCTACTTGCAAAGAATTCAAAATTTTTAGGAAATGATTTTTTGTAAAATTCATTGTATCAATTATTTAGCACGTGTTTTAGTTTTTATTTGTGTGGTTTTAAGTGTTAAAGTTATTTTCTAAATCGTGTAGTTCATCGAAAATATGAGCTGTTCATCGCTATTTTTTTAGTTCTGGTCGTACATAGTCTTGAGTTTTAGCCCCAAAACTTATAATGAACATGAACACTAAAATTGAAAAAATGAAACAAACAAAAAGAATGTACCAAGCGGCTATGGCAAGTTTGGTATTTGCATTATGCTTAACTTCTTGTCAAAAAGAGACAGAAACAACAGGAGAAGATCAGGAATCAGTGATCAATCAAGAAACCGATTTTACAACGAAGTATTTCTTAGGTACTGAAGTAAAAGTAAGACTAGAAGATGATGATACGTATAGCTTAGCAGGGAGTGATGTTCGCTTGTTCGAAGATCAACTTACGGATACCGCTGATGATTTTAATGAAAACCCAAATCCAGAAGAAGGTCTTACTCGTTTAGGCTTAGGTGGCGGTGTTAGAAAATGGACCAATAGTACCGTTGTTTACACTACTCAAGGATTAAGTGCATCAGTACAATCTGAATTACAGAAATCTTTTGATGAATGGACGAGTAAAACAAATGTTCGTTTTAAAGAGCGTACTAACGAAACAAATTATGTGACCATCTCGTCTTCGGGATCTAATAGTAATTCTGGTGTAGCAACATTAGGAATGAATGGCGCTTCAGGTTTTATTCGTTTAGGAACACGTGCTACTGCAGTAGTGATCATCCATGAAATTGGTCATACTCTAGGGTATATTCACGAGCAGAATAGAAGTGATAGAGATAATTATATTATTATCAATACCCAAAATATTCAGGAGGATGCTATAGATCAATTTTACAAAAGTAATTCTGCAACATTGGTTACGAGTGAATTTGATATTAACTCTACGATGATGTATGGTAGTTACACTTTTTCTAAAAACGGACAACCTACAATTACAGATCTTAATGGTAATGTATTATCGCAACGTCAAGCAAAAGTTTCTGATCTTGATATTTCAGGAACCAATTCTATTTACCCAGCTGTTGATGGTGGTGGTACTGATGTGCCTGTAGTAGATTCTTGTGATGGAGTTTCGGCTTGGTCTGGTTCTAAGCGATACGCTGTGGGAGACCGTGTGACGTATGCAGGCAGTTTATACGAAAGAGATTTTACAAGATGGACCTTTATTAAAAGCTGTAACTAATTTAAAACGGGGTTAAAGTTTTTTAGGACACATTTGTGTTTTAAATAGATAAAAAGAAACCGCTCGAAAGAGCGGTTTTTTGTTTTCTAATACTAAGTTATGTTAGTCTTTAATGTTGCTTTTTACTTTACGTTTTGTATCATCTTGTGTCAGTTTTTTGATAAAAGCCTCCATTTCATCAGTTAGTAAAAGCTGATTTTGTTCTTTCCAGAAGTCTTTATCGTACTTCATTTTAATTTTGAAAATATCTTTCTGTTCATTCACGTTGCTCTTTACGTCTTCATTCCCGAAACTTTCCTTGGTGTAAAGAACTATTTCCATTTCAAATTTATGAACCATCGGATCATCTTCTAATTTCACATTTAGAACAGCAGTACGTTTAGCTAAGGTCATGAAGTAACGCTTAACAGACGGATCTTCTTTAAAAAACACAGTTATGTCCTGCTGTGCTATAGCACTGTACTTAGGAGTTTTAAATAATTCCTCAGGGTAAAACGGTTTAACAATGCTATTGAAGGATAAAATAGCATTATCATTCGTATTAATGATGTAATGGCCATAGCTTTTGGTCTTCGTGTCGGAATTTAAAGAAGTGAATTCAACCTTGGTGCTAGTACTGTTTTCATAGGGTTTTTCAATGACTTCAAAATCTGGTCCCATTGCATTTATACGAACAAATTCACTTAAAATATTAAATAGAGAAGGAAATTCAAAATAGATGTTATTTTCATCTTTAGGAAGACCTATTTGGCGCATATTTTTAACAGCAACACTAAAATCGTCATCCATAAGTGTTAAACCGCCTCCATATATGGATGTTTTCCGATGTAGATTTCCTTGCATGTCTTGCAATCTAATAATCGCTCCATTTCTTTTTAAGATCGCTCTCAAAAAGAAAGATTCAGAATGTGGTTTCAACAAATAATTATTAGAAATAGAATCTTTTATTTTTTGATAAATTGTTTTGGCATTAGAAACAACCACTTCATTTAATTGAAAAACACTTCTGTTTAAAAAAATAGTATCTCTTAAATTAGAAATAATAGTAGCGTATTTGTCATAACCCACTTTGTGAAAATAAATAGAATCTGTAACTGAGGTAAATCCATATTTGCCATCCTTATTGGTAGTGGTATGGTTTAATTTATTATACACGCTAACAAATTCAAGAGGCTCGTTATTATCTTTATCGTAGACGATTCCCTTTTTTTGGTGTTGACTAAAACTAAGGGAACTAACGAATAATATGATATAAACGAGCCTCATTGAAATGATGTTTAATTGATTTGTATCTCCGTAAAATTTAGATCAAAATTTTGACCTTCCATTTTATGAGATTTCGCAATTTTTATGCCATTAATGGTGGAGTAATCTTCCCAAGTAGTCGTCATGGAAGCTTCTTCTTGGTTTTCTTTTCTAAATACCCATTCTTGAAGGATAAAGTCATTTCCAAAATAAAAGTCATAAGCATCTCCTGGAGTGTAGCCACCTTCATTCGCGTAAACTATGGTGAGCTTTTGCATTGGTTTTTTGCTGATGGGTGCTTCGCTTTCTGCAGTATGTGTAAATTCAAAACTCTTGGCATCCCAAACCAGTTGAAAAGGCGCTAGCAGCCAGTATTTATCATTGATAAAGCTTGCATCAGTTTTTGTTGCCGTGCTGTCTCTGTTTTTTCTGAGGTAAGTGATGGTATCTTTTTCGGTACTACCAGTAACTTCATTCGTTTTTGGCTTCCAGATCCAAGAGCGTTCAAAATGTGTTGTATCCCTATCTACATTGAATGTAAATTTTAATTCATTTACTTTCTTCCAATTTTCATACCCATTGGCCTGTGCTACTTGTTCCAAAATAGTGAGTTCAGGAGCGGGAATAGTTGTTGTCGTTTCTTTTTTGTCGGTTTTGCAACTCATGGATAGAAGAATGAGAACAACGGTAATGCCTATGTATTTTTTCATTTTTTGAACTTTTTAACAAAGATAATGGCTTTTGGGGCTACTTAAATTAAATCCTTAGGTTTTAGAGTGTAACAATTAGCGATATTTTGATTAATTTTGATATTCAATAAGAAATAAAAAAATGAGTTCAAAAAAAGGAAAAATACAAGAGGCTATAGACGAAAAAATGTTAGAAGAGCGTAAAGTCTTCCTTTGGGGAATGGTCGATGACGATTCTGCAAAGCATGTAATTGATCGTTTATTGTATCTCGATATGCAAAACGATAAAGAAATTCAATTATACATCAACAGTCCAGGTGGTTATGTAACTTCTGGTTTTGCAATGTATGATACTATAAAATCGCTTAAGAGTCCGGTTTCAACTATTTGTACTGGGTTGGCAGCATCTATGGGATCTATTTTATTATCTGTTGGTAAAAAAGGAAGACGTTTTATTCAACCACATGCTCAGGTGATGATTCATCAGCCTAGTGGTGGTGCTAGAGGGCAAGCTTCTAATATTGAAATCCAGGCGAAAGAGATAATCAAAACAAAAGAACTTAGTGCACGTATTTTAGCAGAAAACTGTGGTCAAGATTACGATCGCGTAATGAAAGATTTTGATCGTGACTATTGGATGGGAGCAGAAGAGTCTATTGCTTACGGAATAGTAGATGGTATTTTAGAATAAATAATGTTTTTACACCTATAAAACTAAAAATCCTTCGCGAGTAAAAGTGAAGGATTTTTTAGTTGTTGTTACTTTAGTGGGCATATACTTTCCCAGAAATAGGAATACATGATACAAACTCAAAAAAAGATAGCCATTATCGGCTCAGGTTTAGTTGGTTCTTTATTAGCGATATATTTAAAAAAATATGGCCATGACATTACGGTATTTGATCGTAGACCAGACATTCGGAATGTAGAATTTTCGGGGAGATCTATAAACTTAGCCATGAGTAATAGGGGGTGGAATGCACTCCATGAAGTAGGTATCGAAGAAGAGATTAAGAAAATTGCAATTCCCTTAGATAAACGTGCCATGCATGTGGTAGGTCAGCCAGAATATTATCAAAAATATGGTAAAGAAGGCGAAGCTATTTGGTCTATTTCACGTGGCGTCCTCAACCGTAAAATGATTGATCTTGCTGAAGAAGCAGGGGTTGTTTTTAAGTTTGAAGAAAAAGTTTGGGATGTAGATTTACCAGAAGGGAAGTTATTTACCGGGGAAACCGAAAAAGGAGCGTGGCAAGAATACCAATACGATTTAATTTTTGGGTGTGACGGTGCTTTCTCGCGTGTTCGTCATAAAATGCAACGTAGAAGTAGGTTTGATTATTCTCAAGATTTTATTGATGTTGGGTATAAGGAGTTAACCATTGCAGCAAATGAAGATGGTACGCACAAGTTAGACAGACATTCATTTCATATTTGGCCAAGGGGTAAGTTTATGCTTATTGCAATGCCTAACCTTGATGGTAGTTTTACCTGTACCTTGTTTATGCCTTTTGAAGGCGATGTTTCTTTTGAAAACATTAAAACAAATGAAGACGCTAAGGACTTCTTTAAAACCTATTTCCCTAATGTGATGCAGGATTTGGATAACCTGTTGTTAGACTTCTTTAAAAACCCAACTAGCGCTATGGTAACGATGAAATGTTTTCCATGGACCTATTGGGATAAAGTTGCTCTTGTGGGTGATTCTGCACACGCTATAGTGCCTTTCTATGGACAAGGAATGAATGCAGGCTTTGAGGATATCTTTATACTGGATTCTTTAATCAAGGAACATACTAATGACTGGCATGCTATTTTTGAAGCCTATGAAACAGCACGTAAGCCTAACGCAGATGCTATTGCGGAATTAAGCTATCGCAATTTCATGGAAATGAGTAGCAAAACAGCAGATCCTAAGTTTTTACTACAGAAGAAAATAGAAAAGCATTTTGCAGCGCAATATCCTGACAAATGGGTTCCAGTGTACTCCAGAGTAACTTTTTCAGACAGACCTTATGCAGAAGCCTTGGCAGAGGGAGATGCACAAGAAGCTATTATGCATGAAGTAATGAAGTTACCAAATATTGAAGAAAAATGGGATAGCCAGGAAGTAGAAAATTTAATTCTTAGCTTGTTGTAATTTTAGTATGGCGAATTCATTTCACTTTGCCGCATAGGCATGGCATCTATTAATGAAATGATAGTCTTTGCAGGGACAATAAAAGCGTTTTTTAATTTTATACCGCCATCTTTCCCTAATAAAATCAATCCGCTAAAATCTTTTTCTTGGTACGTTTCAAGTCCACTAAGAGCTAGTAGCTGTTTATCGCTATCGTAGCTGCCTTTTGGGGTGATCATGAAATAGATGATATCTCTTTCTTGAAAAGCATTATGCTGCCCTTCAAAGGCTTTGATTTGTAGTTTGATGTTTTCACTGTTTAAATCTGTATCTACGAGCAGTAAAACCCTATTTTCCCATTTGAAATCTGATATGTCTTGAGCCATGGCAATAGGTGAATAAAAGAAAAAGCAACTAAGAATCATTAAATATTTATTTATATGCTTCATTGTTTTTTGCTTTAAATTACGAATTTATTTAATGCCATAGTATAAAACACAAAAGCCATCTGCAATGCAGATGGCTTTTTTATAAATAAAGTTTTCTAAGTTTATAGTTTAGAAAATAGTGTTTGCATTTTTTCTTGCTCTTCTTCAGCTAAAACAGGATCAACCAAAATACGACCACTATGTTCATCTGTAATAATTTTTTTACGAGAAGCAATTTCTACTTGTACTTGTGGTGGAATAGTAAAGAATGAACCTCCAGAAGCACCTCTTTCGATAGGCACAACGGCTAAACCATTTTTTACATTAGCACGAATACGTTTGTAAGCAATAACTAAACGATCTTCAATATCATTTTGATAATCTTCAGATTTCGCTAAAAGTGCTTTTTCTTCTTTTTCAGTTTCCGCTAAAATAGCATTCAATTCGCTTTTTTTATGCTTCAAGTGTGTTTCTCTTTCAGAGTAACGTTCTTTAGTACTTGAAACTACGGTTTTTTTCTGATCAATTTGAGCTTTAAATTCTTTGATGTTTTTCTCAGCTAATTGAATTTCTAATTCTTGAAATTCAATTTCTTTAGAGATAGAGTTAAACTCTCTACTGTTACGAACATTTTTTTGTTGCTCAGTATATTTTTTCATCAATGTTTTAGCATCATCAATCATGTTCTTCTTTGCAGTGATCTCATAATTGATAGTCTCAACATCAGTCTTAAGCTTTTCCATTCTAGTTTTAAGACCTAATACTTCATCTTCTAAATCTTCAACTTCTAAAGGTAATTCACCTCTTACATTGCGTATTTCGTCAACTCTAGAATCAATTAATTGCAAATCATACAACGCTCTTAATTTTTGCTCTACTGTTGTTTCTGTTTTTGTTGCCATATTTTAAAAATACTTGATGGGATTTGTTTTGCTTTCCGATAAACGGACTGCAAAATTAGGAATTTTTTTCGTAAGATAGTCAACTAATAAATTTTTTGTAAACTGCTCAGTTTCATAGTGTCCGATATCAGCCAAGAGTATTTTGCCTTCAGCTTCATAAAATTGATGGTATTTTAAGTCTGCTGTGATGAAAACATCAGCGTTTACAGCCTTTGCGGTACTTATTGCAAAAGAGCCACTACCACCAAGAACGGCAATTGTTTTTATTGGTTTGCCTAAGAAATTAGAATGACGAATACATTTTACATCCATTTTTTCTTTTAAGAAGTCCATAAATTGACTTTCAGGCATTGCTTTTGCCAGCGATCCGTGCATTCCTATGCCTATATTTTGATTTGTATTCTCAAGCGTAATTAATTCGTAAGCAACTTCTTCATAGGGATGATGTGCTAAAAGCGCCTTTATGACATGCTTCTCTACAGCTTTTTCAAAGGTGATGGAAATTTTGGTTTCTTCTTCAAAATGAGTTTTGCCAATTTCGCCCTTTACAGGAGTAGCTTTTTCATTCGCCTTATAGCTTCCAGTACCTTCAACGGTAAAACTACAATTGCTATAATTGCCAATATTTCCTGCACCTGCTTGGTACAAGATTTCTTTTAGTTGTGCCGCATCATTTTTTGGAACATACGTACTTAATTTTTTTATTGTCCCTTTTTGAGGGATTAATATTTTGGTATTTTCTAAGCCTAAAATTTCGCAAATTTTTGCATTAACACCTTGATTAGAATTGTCCAAGGCAGTATGCATACTGTAAATAGAGATATTATTTTGGATGGCTTTAATAACGACACGTTGCACATAATTATCACCGGTAAGTTTCTTTAATCCACTAAAAATGATAGGGTGAAAGCTAACGATTAAGTTGCAATTGGTGGCAATAGCTTCATCGACCACATTTTCTAACGTATCTAGGGTAACAAGAATACCCGAAACTTCATTTTGATGGTCTCCAACTAAAAGTCCAACATTATCAAAATCTTCGGCATAGGTTAATGGTGCTAATTCTTCTAAAATTTCGATTACTTGTTTTACAATCATTTTCTAAGTTTATCTATTATCCAAAGATAAAATATTATATTTTCGTTCTTGATGCGCGTAATAAGAATATTAGCTTTTCCAATTTCATTGATATATGCTTTCGTAATATATCTTCGGAATTTTTTATTTGATACAGGGTTTTTTAAATCCAAAGAATACAATACGCCGACGATTTGTGTGGGAAACCTAAGTGTTGGTGGGACTGGAAAAACGCCTATGATAGAGTTTTTGTTGCATATGTTTAAGGCGGAATATAATGTAGCTGTATTGAGTAGGGGATATGGAAGAAAATCTAAAGGGTATCAAATAGCAACCACCACTACCACTGTAGAGGTTTTAGGAGATGAGCCTTTTCAAATTGCACAAAAATTTCCTGAAGTAACTGTTGTGGTAGATGCTGATCGTCAAAACGGGATTGCAACACTTGAAAAAAGTACTGGTCCAGATTTAATTTTATTAGATGATGCCTTTCAACATAGAAAAGTGAAACCAACCTTTTCGTTGTTGCTAACGGCTTATGATAATCGCTATACTAACGATTGGTATTTGCCAACGGGTAATCTTCGCGATAGTAAAAAGGAAGCGAAAAGAGCTGGTTTAATTATCGTAACGAAATGTCCTAAAGAGCTAGGGGCAGAACAACAGCAAAAAATCATTAGTGAGATAAAACCAACGAACAATCAGCAAGTATTGTTTAGCTATTTGCATTATAAAGATGCGCTGAGTGGTTTAGATGAAAGTTTGAGTGTTGCAGACCTAAAAGATAAGAACGTAACGCTCGTTACGGGTATAGCTAATCCTAAGCCTTTGGTGTTGTTTTTAAAGGAGAAGGGAATCGTCGTTGAGCATTTGAATTTTCGTGATCACCATTTTTTCTCGGATGCTGAAATAGCGAGTTTTAATAAGAAAGAGTTTATACTAACTACAGAGAAAGATTATGTGAGGCTCAACGGTAAGCTTAACAATTTATATTATATTTCTATTGAGCATCAGTTTTTAAATAATGGTGCAGCTACATTAAAAGAAGCCATTACGGCTATAGTTAGGCAAGGGGTTTAGGATTAAAGATATTCTCACCAATTTTTTGATAAAATACTTCTGGTTTAAATGGTTTTGTGACCACTTCATTACAACCCGCAGCAAAAAAACTTTCTAAACTATCGTCCAGTGAAATAGCGGTTAATGCTATTATTGGCGTGTGCCTGTTAAACTTGCGAATCAGGATGGTAGCCTCTTCTCCGCTTATTCCGGGCATATGAATATCCATTAATATAGCATCATATTTTGTCTGTGATACCATTTCTACGGCGTCTGTACCGTTGCTCGCAATATCGCAAGTCATTCCTTTTTTGATCAACATTTTCTTGGTAATGACTTGGTTTATTTTGTTGTCTTCCACGATTAGTAAATGTAAACCTTCAAAGTTATAGTCTTGAGGAGCTACTTCTTGTGGCATGTCTTCACTCGTGCTAATTTTGCTTTTCATTTCTAATTCAAAGAAAAATGAACTTCCTTTTCCTAATTCACTCTTTAAATCAATTTTACTATTGAATAAGCCAAGTAAACTTTTTACAATTGTTAAGCCAAGACCAGTACCTCCATACTCTCTGTTTATTTGTATAGACCCTTGTTCAAAGCTTTCAAAAATATTTGTAATTTGATCTTCAGAGATGCCTATTCCGTTATCTTTCACTTCAAAATAAATGGTAACATCATCATCTACTTTTTGCACTAGTTTAGTAATAACGGTTACGGTTCCTTTCTTTGTAAATTTTAATCCGTTTCCAACAAGATTAATTAAAATTTGAGAAAGTTTCATAGAATCACTCAAAAGTATTTTTGGAATACTTTCATCGTATTCAAGTGAAATTTTAGTTTCATTTTCTTTTGCACTCTGTTGTAGAGAGCTAATAACTTCTGAAAGCACTTTCTTAAGACTGAATTCTGTATTTACAGGTTCCAATTTATCGGCATCTATCTTATTTAATTGTAAGATGTCATTGATAAAACTAAGTAAATAGTCTCCTGAGAATTTAAGAGCTTTTAAGTGTTCTTTCTGACTTTCGCTAGGATTCTCTTCAAGAAGTAAGTGGGTAAGGCCTGTTACGGCGTAAAGTGGTGTTCTAAGTTCGTGACTTACCGTAGATAAGAAATTAGTTTTAGCTTCCATGGCTTTAACAGCCGCATCGCGGGAAGCTTCCAATTCATTATTCTTGGTTTGTAATAAGTCGTTTGTTTTTACTTTAATTTGATTGTTTCTATATAATGAAACCGCCAATAGCGAAATTATAGTTAAAAACGCTGAAGTTAAAATAGCTGTTATTTCTGTTCTACTACTGGAGGCCTTTAACTGCTCGTTTTCTTTGGTAAGATTAGCAATGGTATTTTTTTGCGTTTCAAAATAAATATTATCTGCCTTTTTGGCTTCAGTTTTTATTTTGGTTTCGTTGTAAATAGAATCCTTTATCTGTACAAGACTTTTGCTGAAAACCAAAGCTTTTTCGTATTGTCCTAAATTTTCATTGGTGAGTGCCAGATAGCGATTGAACTCTAAGATTTCATTAAAAAAATTATTCTTCTCTGCAATAGCTAATCCTTGAAGAGCATATTGAAGGCCTTTTTCAGGTTCGTTATTTTTTGACTTTAATAAAGCGAGTCCTAAAAATGCGCGGGAAGCAATATAATCCTTCTCGTTGGTATCATTATTTACGATCAGGGAGTTGAAGTTTTTTTCAGCTTCGCTATATTTTGGTAATTCTAAATAGATAAACCCTTTTGCTAATAAAATGTGTAATGTTAAATTTCTAACATTCGTCATTTTATCGGCTTTGTCTAATTCATGGTTTGCAAGATAATATTTCTGCTCTTTCATTAAATGTAGAGCATCTATATATCTGTGAGTAGCACTACCGTAAGGGTATTCGGAATCTTTCAATAACACATCAGCCCTTTGCCAAAGCTGAATGGATTGATCGGTTTTATCTAATTTTAAATAAAGCAAAGACAATTCATGATAACAATCAATGATTGTTTTTAAGTCTTCTAATTTTTCGGCTTTTTTTAAGGCTTTGTAGATTGATTCTAGGGATAAGTCTAGTTTGTCCTGATTTTTATAGGTTCTAGCTAATGTAAAATAATCCTCTACTTGTTTGTAAGTAGCAGTAGAATCTTGAGAAAATGTGGTCTGCCAGAATAATAGCGCAAACACGAACAACATTCTAAAGTTGAGGCTTATATGTAGGGTTTTTATCTTCAAATGTATGATTTGTCTTGCATCAATTTAATTAAATCTATTAACCTGCTGCTATATCCTGTTTCATTATCATACCAGCCGATAATTTTCACCATTTTACCAAGCACTGATGTCATTAGTGAATCAAACGTACAGGAATAACAACTATTGTTTACGTCAATAGAAACTATTGGATCTTCGGTATAATACAATATATTTTTTAAGGAATTTTCAGAAACTTCCCTAAATGTATTATTTATTTCTTCGATACTCGTTTCTTTTTTTACATTAAATGTTATATCTGTCAGTGATCCATTAGCAACGGGAACACGGATACCACAACCTCCTATAAGTCCGTCTAGCTCCGGAAATATCTTAGTCAGTGCCTTTGCGGCTCCTGTTGTGGTGGGAACAATAGACTGTCCTGCAGCACGAGCCCTCCTTAAATCCCTATGCGGTTGATCGTGTAAACTTTGATCTGTCGTGTAGGAATGAATAGTTGTAATATAAGCTTGTTCTACACCACACAAGTCATTAATTACTTTTATCATCGGAGCCGCGTTATTTGTTGTACAGGATGCATTAGAAATAATTTGATCCTCAGCGGTCAGTAAATGATCATTAACTCCTAAAACAATCATTTTAATGCTATCATCGTCTGGTGGCACCGATAGGATAACCTTTTTTGCTCCGTTTTTTAGGTGCATCTTGAGCTGTTCCTTTGATTTAAATTTTCCTGTAGCCTCTACAACAATATCTACTTGATGCTTGCTCCAATCTATATGTTCGGGTAAAGCGTGGTTTAGGATCTGTATGGTATTGCCATTAGCTACAGTAATGGTATTTTCAGTATGACTTAATTTATAAGGAAACACACCATGAATACTATCGTATTTTAATAGATGTGCTAAAGTTTCTGTATTTGCTAAGTCATTTATGGCTACAACATTTAAATTAGGATGCGCTTGAAGCAATCTAAAGAATGTTCTGCCAATTCTACCAAAACCATTGATGCCTATGTTAATTTGTTTCATAACGACAATACTGGATCTATGTTATTTTACAGTCTCTAAAAAAGTGTAAAATGAGAGTAGATCGGATAAAATAAATTAGTGGATATGCTTATGCGCTTTATATGAAGATCTAACTAGAGCACCACTTTCTACATGTCTAAAGCCCATTTTTAATCCTATTTCTTCGTATTTTTTGAATTGATCTGGAGTGATAAATTCTTTCACGGGTAAATGTTTTTTGCTAGGCTGTAAATATTGTCCAATAGTGATGACATCTACATTTACGTCTCTTAAATCTTGCATGGTCTGTATTACCTCTTCTTCAAGTTCTCCTAACCCAAGCATGATACCAGATTTTGTTCTGTTAATGCCATTTGCACGTAAGTAACGAAGTACTTCAAGACTACGTTCGTATTTAGCTTGTATTCTAACCTCTCTAGTTAACCTTTTTACCGTTTCCATATTGTGTGAAACCACTTCTGGTTGAACAGCAATAATACGGTCTAAATGTGTTTCTATGCCTTGAAAATCCGGTATTAGGGTTTCAAGTGTAGTTTTAGGATTCATTCTGCGAATAGCTTTCACTGTTTCTGCCCAGATAATTGATCCCATATCTTTAATATCATCGCGATCTACAGAGGTGATAACAGCATGTTTGATTTCCATTATCTTAATAGAACGTGCCACTTTTTCGGGTTCTTCCCAATCTACATCTTCAGGTCTTCCTGTTTTTACGCCACAAAAGCCGCATGAGCGAGTACAAACATTACCTAAAATCATGAAAGTAGCAGTCCCTTCTCCCCAGCATTCCCCCATATTTGGGCAACTACCGGATGTGCAAATAGTGTGTAAGTTGTACTTGTCTACTAATCCTCGAAGTTGTGTGTATTTTTTTCCTGTAGGTAGTTTTACGCGTAACCATTTAGGTTTTCCTTGTGGTGGTAAAACACTTTTTACTGCGCTATCGCTCATCGTCAATTTTTATGCAAATATACAAACAATTTTAGGTTCTTTTTGTATTTGAAAATGCTGATGTAAGGGAAGTTTTAGGCGCCTATAGATTTATAGCTCTTAAGATTTAGCTCCTTTAATTGCAGTTGCTAAAAGTTTTTTTGCTCTTAGAAGTTTAACTTTTACATTGTTGATAGGCTCGTTGAGTAAAATAGCAATATCTGCGTAACTAAGCTCATTAAAATACCTCAAGTTTATTACCTTCTGGTAATGAGGTTTCAAACTTTTAATATGCTCTAAAAGAGTTGCTAAATTTTGCTGATTAATTAACTGATCTTCAGCAGACGGACTATCGTCCAATACTTTTTTAATAGCATCGGCACTACTATCTGTTTTTTCTAAAATATTACGCTTACTTTTTCTGATAAGGTCTACGTGAATATTTTTTGAAATAGCGATCAACCAAGTTTTAAATTGATAGCTTTCGTCGTAGGTGTTTATTTTATCAAATGCTTTAGAAAATGTCTGAATGGTAATGTCTTCAGCATCATTTTCGTTTTTAGTACGTTGTAGTTGAAAGCTATAGACATCATTCCAAAAGGAATCTAACAATAAACTAAAAGCGATCTGATTTCCTGCTTTAGCCTTTGCTATGGATTCTTGTAACGTGTCTTTGGTTTTGTCCAAATTAGCTTGTTAATGAACTGCAGTGGTGTTTTACTTAAGTTCTGAAGAAGTATCTTTTTTACAATCTTGTTCATTAGGCAGTTTGCCACAGAAACCACAAGCTTCTCCTTCTTTGTTTAAAAATGGACTCTGACTAGCACAGGTTCCAGCAAATTCTCCATCTTTTTTTGACCATATTTTAATGGCAATACCTGCAAATGCAAGTGCTAACAATCCTATGGTTAATAAAACTAACTTCATGATAAAATATTTGTACAAAGGTACAAATATTTTATCTTTTGAATGTTTTAATGGAAAAAAATCAAAATTCCTTAAAAGGCAATATTGGCTACGATATTATCCACTGTTGGTGTCTCGTTTCCGCCTTCTTGTTCTATAGTGATGTATCCTACTGCATCCTCTGAATATGGGATGGCTAATAAATTATCTTTAGCTCCAGCTTCTCTAATAACACCTAGATTTAACATTTTCCCATTAACTTCAGCCCACATCTGTAAACATTGACCAGGCTCTAAATGAGGAAGGTTTTGTACATTGATATAAGATAATTTTTTCACAGGATTTACATAGGCAACAGCTTTTAAATCTTTTGCTTTCTTGTTCCCTTTAAGTTTGTATTGTTTTGTATCTGGATTGTTAAGTACAATGAATTGATTTCTTACATCTTCTAATCGTTCTTTCATATCAGCCTCTAAAAGCTTAATCTGATTCGTAACCATTGAATTTTCTTCCTGTAAGTTTAAATTCTGGTTGTAAAAGAAATAAGAAGCAGCAGCAAATAATAAAGCAACAACACTTGCCGCAACGGCATAACTCATAAACTTGCGTTTTGTGGAGTTTTGTGCTTTAATTCTGCTTAAAATTTGCTCTTTTAATCCTTCAGGTGTTTTTACCGCATAGGACTTAGCAAATTCTTCTAAATTGTCTTGTAATTCGTTATACGTTTTTCTAACCTCAGGATACATGGCAATATAGCGCTCCACTTGAAGCTTTTCTAAATCTGTTGTAGTCCCCAATAAATACTTCTCAAGAAGATCAGTATCTAAAAATAGTTTAATTTTTTCTTTCATAGTCTTATGCTATTAAGGTTAATAAAAATAGCAGCATTGCTGGCTCAATATAAATTTTTCGCAACTCGCGAAGTCCAATTTTTAATCGAGATTTAATAGTTCCAAGCGGAATTTCCAATTCATCACTAGCTTCTTGTTGTGTCATTCCTTCAAAAAACAAAGCTTCAAGAACAATTTTATATTTAGAATCTATTTTTAAAAGATTCTCTCGCATGTCTATGAAATCGGGATTTATACCTTCAATACCTACCTTATATACGTCAGAAACATCTAATTGGATTTCTTTGTCCGTTTTAGTTTTACTACTTCTTAATTTATCTATAGCGGTATTTCTTGTAATTCTAAATAACCAGGTGAAAAGTTTTGCTTTTGTAGGATCATAGCTATCTGCTTTCTTCCAGATCTTAACAAAACTTTCCTGTAAAACATCTTGTGCAAGCATTTCATCTTTTACAACCTTATAAGCTACGCCATACAAAGTATCGCTATAATTCTCATAAAGTAGAGAAATGGCTTTTTCATTGCGTTCATGCAGTAATTCAACAATATGGTTTTCGAGTAGTGCGCTCATGAAAAGGTTAAGGTTTAAAAAAATACAGTTTAAAAAAATCTAAATTCAGTTTTACAACGTAATTAGTATGTAACGAAAAATTTTAAAATTGATTGTTACACTTTAAATTTTGAATAATAGAATAAGTTTGCGACTGGTTATCGTAAGCTTAATTTTTGGTTAGTTTGGTTTGGTATAACCCTGATATTTATTATCAGGGTTATTTTTTTTAAACAATATTAACTTCTGGCAAGATACGAATATTGAATTTTGCATAAACCGTATCTATAATTTTGTGCGCCAAATCTACTATTTCTTTTCCAGTTGCTGCACCGTAATTAACTAAAACTAAAGCTTGATTTTTGTGAACACCAGCATCACCGTATCTTTTTCCTTTAAATCCACTTTGCTCTATAAGCCATCCTGCGGGTATTTTGTAGTTTTCTTCTGACAGCTTGTAGAATGGGGCTTCCGGGTGCTTCTCAGAAAAACGAAGAAAATCAGCTTTATTTATAATTGGGTTTTTAAAAAAACTTCCGCTATTTCCTAATTCTGCTGGATCTGGTAGTTTACTTTTTCTGATTGCAATAACGGCATTTGATATGTCTTTTATCGTAGGGTTTGTGATTCCTATTTTAATTAATTCTTGATCTATAGCGCCGTACGCGGTATGAAGCGTGTGATTTTTTTTTGTTAATTTTAAATTTACGGAGGTGATTATAAACTTTCCTTTACCCTCATTCTTAAAGTACGATTCTCTATACCCAAAATGACAGTCTTCTTTGCTAAAGCTTTTGAGTGTTTGAGAAGTTATCTCCATGGCTTCACAAGATTCAAACGTATCTTTTAATTCAATCCCATAGGCCCCAATATTCTGGATAGGAGATGTTCCTGTATTCCCTGGAATCAAAGACATATTCTCTAGGCCCCCAAAATTGTGATCTAAGGTCCAAAGCACTAATTGATGCCAGTTTTCACCTGCCATCACATTAATAATTACTTCTGTTTCAGATTCTGAAATAATTTGAATACCTTTTAGATTTAAATGCAATACTAGCGCGTCAACATCCTTAGTTAACAACATATTGCTGCCTCCGCTAATCACAAATTTTTCTGGATAATCTTTAAGCTTTAATACTGACTCTAATTCTTCAATGCTGTTGATTTCACAAAAGAAACGCGCCGTGACATCAATGCCAAAAGTGTTGTAGGGTAGTAAAGATATATTTTTTTTAATTTTCATTTAGGCTGTATTCTTTTAATGCTTGTTCTAAAATATGTACTGCTCTTTTAAGAACATCTTTCTCTAACACATAAGCAATTCTAATCTGATTTTTTCCTAAACCTTCTGTAGCATAAAAACCTGCAGCAGGGGCAACCATTACCGTTTCGTTATTAAGATTAAAATGTTCTAACATCCATTGTGCAAAAGTATCAGAATCTTTAATAGGAAGCTCAACGATACAATAAAAAGCTCCTTGAGGAGAAATCACTTTAATGCCTGTTATCTTGTTTAAGCCTTGTATAAGCGTATTTCTACGTAAAACATATTCGGCTATTACTTCGTCAAAGTATTCTTGAGGAGTATCCAATGCCGCTTCACTCGCAATTTGCGCATAAGAAGGAGGAGAGAGTCGGGCTTGCATAAACTTAAGAATTGTGTTTCTTAATGCTTGGTTTTTTGTAATAACACAACCTATACGGGCTCCGCACATACTATACCTTTTAGATACAGAATCTATAACAATACAATTTTCATCAATATTTTTCTCTTTCAACGCAGAATAATGCTCCTTTCCGTCGTACACAAATTCGCGGTACACTTCATCTACTATAAAAAATAGGTCATGCTTTTTTACAAGATGTGCTAATTGTTCTACTTCTTCTTTACTATATAAGTACCCAGTAGGGTTGTTAGGATTGCAAATTAAAATTGCTTTTGTCTTGGCTGTAATTGCTTTCTCAAAATCAGATATATTAGGAAGTGCAAATCCAGTTTCTATTTTAGAAACAATAGGCACTACGTTTACACCAAATGCAATAGAAAAACTATTGTAATTCGCATAGAAGGGTTCAGGAACAATAATTTCATCATCAGTATCTGCAATACTTCCTATAACGAAAGATAACGCTTCAGAAGCTCCGGTGGTAACTAAAATATCATCAGCAGTGATTTCAATACCATGTTTCAAATAATAAGAAGCAAGTTTAGTTCTGTAAATGTCGCTTCCTTCAGTTTTGCTGTAACTTAAAGTAGTTATCGTATTATTTTTTACGGCATCTAAGGCAACCTTTGGAGTCTTAATATCTGGCTGGCCTATATTAAGGTGAATCACATTAACACCTCTTTTCTTAGCGGCTTCTGCAAACGGAACCAATTTACGGATTGGAGACTCTGGCATGGATAGGCCCTTGGTGGAGATATTAGGCATCAGTGTATTTTTTTTGCAAAAATGGGAAATCAATAGGTACAAAGCAATAGAATAATTTTAATTTACAAAGCATCAGATTATTGTTAATATATTATGTTGTAGTTGATTAAAATCGTAAATTATAGCTTAATATTTATCAAATCAATAAAATTGAGTCCATTTTTTAAGTGTTTTCTGATTTTTGGCATGTGTCTTCCGTTTTTTTGCTTTTCGCAAAAATTTGAGTTGGAAGAAGGGAAGCATGTTCAAAAATTAAAATTTCAATTGATTAATAATGTTGTTATTATCCCCATAGAAGTAAATGGTAGTTCGCTCTCTTTTATTTTAGACTCAGGAGTTAGTACGCCAATTCTTTTTAATTTATCGGGGCAAGATTCTATACAAATTAATGATGTTACGGAGGTTGAAATAAAAGGGCTAGGAGCAGCGCAATCTATTTTGGCATTAAGTTCTAAAGGAAATGTATTTACTATAAAAAATATAAAAAATGCCCAACAAAACCTTTTTGTTGTCTTAGATAAGGATATAAATTTCTCTACCACTTTCGGTATTCCTATACATGGTATTATTGGCTATGATTTGTTTAGAGATTTTGTAGTAGATATTAATTATGCCAAGAAAATTATAAAATTCTACGATCCAAAACAGTACCCTTCAAAAATTAGCAAACGACATCAAGTATTGCCTCTCGATATTAAAAATAAACGCGGGTATTTAAAATGTGATGTATTTTTTAATGATACGATTCAGGCACCTGTGAGGTTGTTGGTTGATACTGGGAGTTCTGATGCTATTTGGCTTTTTGAAGATCGTGAAAAAGGAATTGATGTTCCTCTTTTAAATTATGACGATTTTTTAGGGAAAGGGCTAAATGGGAATATTTTTGGCAAGAGAACTAAAGTTGATGGGTTCCGACTAGGAACAAGTGAATTACATGGTGCTAAAGTTGCTTTTCCAGAAATGGAAACATTTAATTCTATTAGTAATTTAGGAGATAGAAACGGCAGTATAGGAGGAGAGGTCCTAAAAAGATTTAATATCGTATTTAACTATCCAAAAGGAGAAATCATCTTAAAAGAAAATAGCTATTTTAAAAAGCCTTTTAAATACAATATGAGTGGTATAGCACTAATCCATGCAGGCATGCGGTATGTAGCAGACCAAATTACGGATGGAAAAGGGGTCGTGAAAAGTGGGGAGAAAGAAAATTCATTTGGCGATGTTCAGATATTATTTGAGGGAACAACTCGCTTAAGCTTAGTGCCAGAAATTATTATTTCTGCTATACGCATTGGTAGCCCAGCACATGAAGCAGGCTTGCAAGAAGGAGATCTGTTGTTGTCTGTAAATGGAAAAAGTGTTCATCGGTATAAGCTACAGGAGGTACTGGAGTTTTTGAATGAACGAGAAGGAAAGAAAATCAAATTAGTTATTGAACGTGCTAATCGCGATATGCAATTATCATTTGTCCTTAAAAAATTATTTAAATAAAAAAAGCCTAACACAATGTGTTAGGCTTAAATTTTTTAGAGGTAAATAAAACTATTGAACAACAGTCTCTTTAACTTCTCCTTTTATTTTTAATACAACGGTAGGTGTAGCTGCGTTTGAAATAACGGTAACCGCTTTTCTAATAGCTCCAACTCTGTTCGTGTCATATTTTACTTGAATTTCACCTGTTTTACCTGGTAAAATAGGATCTTTCGGTGTTTTTGGGATTGTACATCCACAGCTAGAACTTACTTTGCTAATTATTAATGGCGCATCTCCTGTGTTTGTAAATAAAAATACACGATTACCATCTGAACCTTTCTCAATAGTACCGTAATCTACAGTATCTGATTTAAATTCAATTTTTGCGGCTTTGTCTTGTGCGTTTAGGCTAATTCCTAATAGACCAATAAATAAAATTAGTACAATTTTTTTCATCATTTTTAGTTTTGGGTGAGATTCAAATGTAACTATTTTGATATGAACCTCAAAATTCTTTTGTTATCTGATAACGTTACTTATTTTTGTTTCGTATTTCAAGAAGTCTAAAAACTTATTTTTTTAACATTTGTAGTATTCTTCAAGAAGATACATATCATTTAAAACAAAAATTATACCAAAATATGGAAATAGCATCAAAATATGAATCTCAGAAAGTAGAAAAGCATTGGTATGAGTACTGGATGAGTAATGGTTATTTTCATTCTACACCAGATGAAAGAGAGCCATACACCATTGTAATACCTCCGCCAAACGTAACCGGAGTATTGCATATGGGGCATATGCTTAATAATACAATTCAAGATGTGTTGATCAGGAGAGCACGGTTAATGGGTAAAAATGCTTGCTGGGTGCCGGGTACCGACCATGCTTCTATTGCTACCGAAGCTAAAGTAGTCGCAAAATTAAAGGAACAAGGAATTGATAAAGCAGATTTAACCCGTGAAGAATTTTTAAAACACGCTTGGGATTGGACCGATGAATATGGAGGTGTTATATTAGAGCAACTTAAAAAACTAGGATGTTCTTGCGATTGGGACCGTACTAAATTTACTTTAGATGACAACATGTCCGCATCTGTGATAAAAGTTTTTGTTGATTTATTTGAAAAAGGGCTGATTTATCGTGGGTTTAGAATGGTAAACTGGGATCCGGAAGCACAAACAACACTTTCTGATGAAGAAGTAATTCATGAAGAAAAGCAAGGATTACTTTATTATTTAGAATATCAAATAGAAGGTTCTGATGAAAAAGTGACCATTGCTACGACGCGACCGGAAACAATTTTAGGAGATACTGCAATTTGTATAAATCCTAATGATGAACGCTATACACATCTAAAAAGGAAAAAGGCTATTGTACCATTAAGTGGTAGAGCCATTCCTATTATTGAAGATGACTATGTTGATATAGAATTTGGTACTGGATGTTTAAAAGTTACTCCTGCACATGATATTAATGATAAGGCACTAGGAGAGAAGCATAATTTAGAAGTAATAGATATTTTAAATGCTGATGCTAGCTTAAATCATCATGGATTACATTACGAGGGAAAAGATCGTTTTGTAGTGCGAAAAGAAATTTCAAAAGAATTAGAAGAAAAAGGCTTTTTAGTAAAAACGGAAACACATTTAAATAAAGTAGGGACTTCAGAAAGAACAAAAGCAGTAATAGAGCCAAGGTTATCAGATCAATGGTTTTTAAAGATGGAAGATCTTGCTGAACCTGCAATAAAAGCAGTTTTAGAAACAGGAGACGTTAAATTGTTTCCTAAAAAGTTTGAAAATACATACCGTCATTGGATGGAAAATATTCGGGATTGGAATATTTCTAGACAACTTTGGTGGGGACAACAAATACCTGCCTATTATTACGGAGAAGGTGCAGATGATTTTGTAGTTGCAGAAAGTAAAGAAGAAGCGCTTGAAAAAGCAATTGTAAAAACAGAAAATTCAGCTTTAAAAATTTCTGATTTAAAACAAGATGAAGATGCACTAGATACTTGGTTTTCTTCTTGGTTATGGCCAATCAGCGTTTTTAACGGAATTCTAGAGCCAGAGAATAAAGAGATAGAATATTACTACCCAACCAATGATTTAGTTACCGGTCCAGATATTTTATTCTTTTGGGTAGCACGTATGATTATTTCTGGTTACGAATATCGTGATAAGCCACCTTTTGAAAATGTTTACTTGACAGGTTTGGTGCGAGATAAACAAAGAAGAAAAATGTCTAAATCATTAGGGAATTCTCCTGATGCGTTAGGATTGATTGAGGAGTATGGTGCAGATGGTGTGCGTGTAGGTTTACTGTTAAGCGCAGCGGCAGGTAATGATTTGATGTTTGATGAATCTCTTTGTCAGCAAGGAAAAAACTTTGCAAACAAAATATGGAATGGCTTCCGTTTAGTGCAAGGTTGGGAAGTGGAAGATTTACCACAGCCAGAAGCTTCAAAATTAGGTTTGGAATGGTATAATGCCAAATTCAATCAAACACTATTAGAAATTGAAGATCACTTTAGCAAATATCGTATTTCAGATGCTTTAATGGCTATTTATAAATTAGTTTGGGACGATTATAGTTCTTGGTTGTTAGAAATAGTAAAACCGGCATACCAACAACCAATAGATAAAACTACGTTTGATGCAGTAGTCGCAATTTTTGAAAATAATTTAAAACTATTGCATCCATTCATGCCATTCTTAACGGAAGAAATATGGCAGCATATTGCAGAGAGAACGCCAGAAGAAGCTTTAGTAATTGCAAAATGGCCAGAAGCAACTGCTGTTGATGAAGCCTTGATATCAGGATTTGATTTTGCTGCTGAGGTTATTGCTGGGGTAAGAACCATCAGGAAGCAAAAGAATATCCCGATGAAAGAATATTTAGAACTTTCGGTTTTAAATGAAGGTGATATTGCAAAAGATTGGGATACTGTTATTACAAAATTGACAAATGTTTCTGAAATTTCTTATGTATCCGAAGCTGTAGATGGCGCTTTATCTTTTAGAGTAAAAAGTAATGAGTATTTTATTCCGATAAGCGGAGCTATTGATGTTGATGCAGAAATTAAAAAGATAGAAGAAGAATTAAAATATACAAAAGGCTTTTTAATGTCTGTAGAAAAGAAATTATCTAATGAGCGTTTTGTAAGTAATGCACCAGAGCAAGTAATTGCGATTGAGCGTAAAAAGCAAGCTGATGCAGAAGCTAAAATTGAAACGCTGCAAAAAAGTTTAGCAAGTTTAAAATAATTAATCAATAGAATAGATAATGAAAATAGTAGCCGTAGGGAAAAATTATGTAAATGAGTTGAGTGAAATGCCTTCAGGGAAGGTGATACCAATAGTTTTTACCAAACCAGACACCACACTTTTAGAAAATAATGAAGATTTAATTCTTCCTAGTTTTTCAAATGATGTATGGTTCGAAGCTGAATTAGCTTTTAGAATAGGGAAAACATGTAAAGCAGCTACAACAGAGAACGCTTTAGGTTTTATAGATGCGGTAACTTTATCTAATGACTTAACGGCAAAAGATGTATTGGCTAGTAGTAGAGAAACAAAAGGGCCTTGGGCATTAGCCAAAGGTTTTGATGGTGCTACACCTATTGCTCCTTTTTATCCAATAGCGGATTTCCCAGATGTTGCAAATATTAATTTTTCATATGAAGTCAATGGTGTCGAGGTGCAAAAAGGAAATAGTTCGCATATGATTACCAATTTGGTAGACTTTGTGGTATATGTTTCTTCAATAATGACTCTGAATCCGGGAGATATTTTATTAACAGGTACGCCTCCAAAAGGAGTAGGTAAAGTTAATTCTGGAGATATTATGATTGGTTATTTAGAAGGGAAAAAGGTTTTAGAGACAAAAGTAAAATAGCCCTTTTTATAGGGGTAAATGCTTGAGATGGCGTTTGGTTTTTTTGTAAGCGATATACTACATAGTTAAATATGGCGTTATTTTCTTACCAACCAAATTTTATCATATGGATTTAACACAGCGTCTTGCATTTTGTAAAAAGTGCGAAAAAAGAACTTTTGACCCTAATGTAGGAATCGTTTGTTCGCTCAGTCAGCGGAAACCAGATTTTGTTTCAAATTGTAATGATTTTAGTATTGACCCAAAAGAAGCCTCTAAAATAGCAGCAAAATCATATGCAGCGCAATCTGTGCCTCAAGAAGAATCAGGTCCAATTTCGATTTGGGGTGTTCTGGGAATAATTTTGATCGTGATTAGAATAATTTTCTTATTTGCAAGAAATTAGCGAGTGCATTAAAAACATATAAAACTCCATGTGTATCTAAATAGGTATACATGGAGTTTTTTTTTATGCCGTAGTAAGGCCCTTATCTTAGATAACAGAGTACCTTATTTTTTTCATTATCTATATTATTTGATTTTTTAGCGTTGGAGCTACGGTATTCAGATTCATCTTTTTTTTAAGGGTGTTTGTTTTTAACTGTACATTTGCAGCGTTAAAATCATTGAATAGTAGTTGTATGAATTCTGAAAATGAAAAGGAAATTGGAGAGAAGAAAACTAATTATGTTAGTCTTGAAGAAGTAGATGCCTGTATTTCCATTTTAGATAAGTTGGGTGAAAATGCTTTTCAAATATTAGAGCTTCCCGAAGAAAAACGGGTAGCCTTGCTAAAAGCTGCGGGCTTATTGTCTAGACCAAGTCGTCATGAATTTAAGCAACGCAAGAAAGATGCTGCAAAAGCGGCAAAGCGTAAAATGATTGAACGTGATAAGCATGCCCGTAAAGAAACGGGGATTCGTAGCGCACGAGAATCTGTGATATTCAAGGCGCCAATATTGTTAGAGGCTGCAAAGCTCAATGATTTGGAAGGAAAAGAATTAGAATCTCCTCGCAACTGTTACGTTTGTAAAACAGTGTATACAAAACTGCATCATTTTTATGATACCATGTGCCAAGATTGTGGAGACTTTAATTATGCTAAACGCTATCAAACCGCAGATCTTACAGATCAAGTAGCTATTGTTACTGGGTCTCGTTTAAAAATAGGCTATCATATTACTTTAATATTATTACGTGCAGGGGCAACCGTTGTGGCTACGACACGTTTTCCTGTAGATTCTGCATTGCGGTTTTCTAAAGAGGACGATTTTTCTAAATGGGGACATCGCCTTAAAATACATGGTTTAGATTTACGTCATATTCCAAGTGTAGAAATATTCTGTAATTTCATAGAACAACAGTACGATCGTTTAGATATTCTGATAAATAATGCTGCGCAAACGGTTAGAAGACCAGCAGGTTTTTATCAGCATTTGATGAAAAATGAAGAGATGCCAGTTGCGGCTTTGCCTAAAGCGGCAAAAGAAGTACTAGCAGATCATTTATACTGTTTGGATGAGTTGAATGCCTTAGGTAAAAATATTTCTAGTCAAGAAAATGATACTTTGCCTGTAAATTGGCATGCCCCTGAACCAGGAATTGGTATACGTGCTTCGGCTAAATTATCTCAAATACCATATAGCTTTGATAATTCATTGGCTACAAAAGAAGTGTTCCCAGAAGGGGAGTTGGATGCTGATTTGCAACAAGTAGATTTGCGGAAAACCAATAGCTGGCGCTTGAAATTAGGGGAGATTGAAACTCCTGAAATGATAGAAGTACAATTAGTAAATGCGGTAGCACCTTTTGTATTATGTAATAGGTTATCTAGACTTATGCGTCAAGAAAATACAGGTAAAAAACATATTATCAATGTTTCTGCTATGGAAGGTAAATTTCACCGTTTCTATAAAGAAGATAGGCATCCGCATACCAATATGGCGAAGGCAGCTTTAAATATGATGACCCATACTTCGGCATTAGATTTTGCTACCGATGGTGTTTTTATGAATGCTGTTGATACCGGTTGGGTTACGGATGAAGACCCTGCGGAACTATCAAAAAAGAAACAAGAAGTTCACGATTTTCAGCCTCCTTTAGATATTGTTGATGGTGCTGCCCGAGTATTAGATCCATTAATAGATGGGATCAATACAGGAAAACACTGGTGTGGTAAGTTTTTAAAAGACTATAGGCCTATTGATTGGTAATAAGGGTAAGCTTTCTCTTTTTATTTACATCCTTTAAAAGAGTTGCTAAAGCAGCAACAATTACGACATTTTTAAAAATATACTGTCCCAGCAAAGTAGGGGCAAAACTAGCCTCTGAAAACGTAATTTCGGGAGCTAGAACTAAAGGTGTAAAGGTGAAAAACATGTGAACTAAAGCTAAAATTAAGATTGCTTTTTTGTGAAAATTGAAAAGTAAACAGGCGCCAACAAATGTTTCCCATAAGGCAAGAAGAAATATTGAAGTTTTTTCAGGAATAATATTAAATGTAAGGCTATTGATGGTTTGTATTGCAAGGTCTTCCGCGGGGCTTAGAGATGAAAAAAACTTTAGTATTCCAAAAAATAGATAGACCAATCCTATTGAAATAGCTAGGAAGTTTAATGCGCTGATCTTATCAGCTACATTATTAATAATAGATTTCATAGTAGCGAAGGTTTGGTTGTGCTAAAATTAAAAGCCAACCATAAAAATAGGTTGGCTTCATAAAATAGTTTTTTTGTACTTATATTAACTCGGTTACTAAGGTAACTATTATTTAAATACAATAAGATTAACGATAAGTCAAAAAGATTAATGAAAGGTTAATTTGATTAATAAAATAGGAACTAGTCTGTTTAATTTTGATTTTTAGCTTACTTTGTTATCGTGCTACTTAGAAGGAAACTATATCTCATTGTATTCGTAATTTCTGTACTTGGTTTATTCATTGTACAGTATCAATATTTGAAAATTGGATTAAATCTCGCAAAGGTTCAGTTCAATAAGAATATTGTGGCTGTGAGTAGCCTTATTAAAAATGACCTTAGAACTGAAAATGAACTTACTTTTCTAATTGGCAAATCCATTACTAAAGATGGCTCCTATTTTAGCCTTAGTCTTGACAGTGTTCAAGATGCATCAAGTCATTTTTTAAATGATTTTTTAATAGATAGGCTAGCTGTTCATGGAATAACTTCTGATTTTACCTATCAATTAATTTCAAGGGATTCTACCTTTTATTTACATTCTCCCAAGCGTTTTGAAAAAGAGGATAGTATATTGATTTTTCCTTTAGAGTTGGAGGGGTATCTGCCAAAATTAATAGGAGAACGTCTTTCTCTGGAGTTACAATTTAAGGATATGAATACCTTTTTTTTGTATCAATTAAACGGACTTACCATTCCTAGTCTTATTTTTATGTTGGCAATTATTCTCGTGGTAGTTTGGGTGTTGAAATCTTTTTATTGGCAGCGGAAAGTTATAACAACGACCAATGAATTTATAAATAATCTAACTCATGAACTAAAAACACCTGTATTTTCCATTGGCTTAGCAACGAAGTTATTGGAACATGAGGATGTAGCCTCTCAGAAACCGGTTATTAAGCATATTAGAGCGCAGGTAGATCGATTAAAGAACCATATTGATAAAGTGCTAGATTTGGCAAAGCTAGAAGAGCGTAAGCGTGTTTTTGCATTAACAGCTCTAGACTTTTACCCAAATTTGAAACAGATTTGTGAAGAATTTGAAGCGATTACAAACTTAGAGGATGCGCAATTTGAATATGATCTGAAAGGAGAGCACTATATTTTAAAAGCGGAAGCTTCTCATCTAGAAAATGCTATAAATAATGTTCTTGATAATGCTAAGAAATATTCCGATAATTCAGAAATATCTTTGAAAGCTACGGTATGCAATAAAAAACTTTTAATCCGTATAACAGATAACGGAACGGGGATCGCGCAAAAGGAACAACGATTAATTTTTCAGAAATATTACCGCGTCTTTGACGGTGATTTGCATAAAGTAAAAGGATATGGATTGGGGCTTAGTTATGTTAAAAAAGTTATTAAAAACCATAAGGGTACTATTTCTTTGGAAAGCGAATTAGGAAAAGGAACAACAGTTATAATTGAATTACCTTTAGTGTCTCATGGTTAATACAGATAAACATTCTATCTTATTGGTGGAAGATGATGAATCTTTAGGATATCTTCTTTCTGAATATTTAAAAATGAAAGGTTTTAAAATAACTTGGGCTAAGTCTGGTTTAGAGGCTTTAAAATGTATTGAGTTAGATATTTTTCAACTTGCTATTTTAGATGTTATGATGCCAGAAATGGATGGCTTTACATTGGCATCAAAAATTAAAAGTCAATTTACAGCGTTGCCTTTTATATTTCTAACAGCAAAATCTTTAAAGATTGATGTTTTGAAAGGCTTTTCATTGGGTGCTGTGGATTATTTAAAGAAGCCAATTGATGAAGAAGAGCTCGTCGTGCGAATTACTATTTTATTGTCACGTTTAGTCCCTAAAGATGTTATAGGGATTAAGCTTACTGCAACACGTTCTGTAGGAGCTTATTCATTTGATGTGCTTAATCAGCAATTAAAGTACGGCGATACTGTTGTGAAACTGACAAGCAGAGAAACGGAGTTACTTCAATTTTTAGTGGAAAATAAGAACCAATTGTGTTCGCATAAAGATATTCTCGTGACCATTTGGGGTAAGAATGATTATTTTAATCGCAAAAGCTTAAATGTCTTTATCTCGCATTTACGTAAATATTTAAGTCAAGATACTTCAATAAAAATTGAAAATATCCATAGAAAGGGTTTCGTGTTATTTGATAATAAGCAGGTGTGATAAACGCTGAGGTATTTAAAGCCGAAATACTAGATTTTCAGGATCTAAAAATCACCTAAATCTTTTCTTACTAGAGCTATGTATTTTTTCATAGCATCCTTTTTAGATAGATTTTTTGCTTGAAACAAAGCATTTGCTTTGAAAGCATTAATCAAGGGAGTACTGCTTCCTGGATTCTCAAAATTCTCATTTGCAATTTTATAATAAGCATATAGCTTAAGCAGAAAATCTGCAGGTAAAGGATTGGTGTAATCATTTACGAAGGTAACTGCATTTGCAAATTCAGTCTGAAGTTTATCTTTCTTCATCTTTTATTGGTAAGCTAGCTATACAGGTTTTTGCACCAATAACTTTCTGATTAAGTTTTACATTAATGGCTGAATCTAAAGGTAGGAATAAATCTACCCTAGAACCAAATTTAATAAATCCGGCATCTTCTCCTTGATGTGCGCTATCTCCTACTTTTGCATAATTGACGATACGTTTTGCTAATGCTCCAGCAATTTGACGGTATAGTATTTCACCAAATTTTGGTGTTTTAATTACAATAGTGGTTCTTTCGTTCTCTTCACTAGCTTTTGGATGCCAAGCTACTAGAAATTTACCAGGATGGTATTTAGAATAGGTAATAGCACCACTTGCAGGATACCGAGTAACATGTACATTTATAGGCGACATAAAAATAGAAACCTGAAGACGTTTGTCTTTAAAGTATTCATTTTCTTGCACTTCTTCAATAACCACAACTTTACCATCTACAGGAGCTAAAATTTCATCGAAACTTTTTAGAACCTTACGTTTTGGATTTCTAAAGAATTGGAGAATAGTAATTAAAAAAACTATTGCCGTAATTTGAATAAGTAGTTTTAACCAATTTAAATCAATATAATAATGGGCAGCTAGAACTGTAATAGCCACTAAGAAAAATGAGATTAAAATAATTTTTTGCCCTTCTTTATGAAACATGGTTGAAAATATTTAAGGTTAAATACGCAAAAGGTGCTGCGAAAATTAAACTGTCTAAACGGTCTAGCATCCCACCGTGACCTGGTAAAATAGCGCCACTATCTTTCACACCAGCAGCTCTTTTAAATTTTGATTCTATTAAATCTCCTAAACTACCAGAAACTACAATAACAACAGCTAGAATAAGCCACTGTATGAGGTTAATGTGGGTTTCGTATTTAGATAAAAAATATGCAGCAATTAAAGCGAAAACTAAACCACCAATAGTGCCTTCCCAAGTTTTTTTAGGAGATACACTAGGGAAAAGTTTATTTTTTCCAATGGTTTTTCCAACTAGGTAGGCAAATGAATCGTTTACCCATATGAGTATAAAAATACCCATGATTAAAAATTTCGCAAAATTATTTTGTTGATACGGTATCATGGTCAAAAATATACAACCTCCTCCAATATAAAACAATCCAATTAAAAATTTTTGAAGGCTTTTGAACTTTTTTTCTTTAGGGGAAAATAAGTAAAATAAAAGTCCGATGTTGATGGTTATTGTAATGAACATCAAAATATTTATAATTGATTTTCCGTAAGAATAATCATTAATAAGATAAATGAAAGCCCACCAAAGTGTCAAGTAAGCTGCGAAAATATAGTAGCCAGGTAATTTGGTCATCCTCTTGAATTCATAGAGACAAGCGAGCCCGAAAGCCATGAATAAAAAGTCAAAAGCGTCTGAACTTAAAAATATTGCAGATAGCAATATTACCACATATACGATCCCCGTAAGTAATCTTCTGAAAATTTCTCCCATATTATAAGTCTTCCAGAAGGATAAGATACAAATTTTTAGAGCTACTCCCGTAAGTAAGGAAATCTTTTTTGTCCTCTGATATGGCTTGAAAGTGTTTAATAGTCGTAATATTAGTAGGGATACTATTCAGGTGTTTTTTCTTAATTTTTTTTAGGCCTTCTCCAATAGAATTTACTAATTGGCTGGTGGTTGCGAAAACTATAAAATTTTCAGGGAGCTCATTTAGTTTGCGATCTCTAAGTTGGTTAGAGCAAATAAGTATAGAGCCGTTCTGTGCTACTAGGTGTTCGCAAGTGGTAAAGAAAATTTCACTTTTTTTAGGGTCGTCAGTAAAAGTAAGTGCTTCTAGCTTAAACTTTTCTTCTAAGTTGGTATCCATTGAGAAAAAAGCGGTATTATTCCAGCTGTTTTCTAGGCGGATATTTTTTAGTGCATCACTGACGTCTTGGTTGCTATCACAATAGATGAATTTTCCTCCATTTTTTTTGAAGTAAATAGTAAATTTTTCATCAATAGGAATATCTAGGTCGGGCATATGCATACCTCTGGTTTCTTCTTGCGCTGCAGAAACCTTTTTTTTGCCACCTCCAAATAGTTTCTCAAATAGACCCATTCTTATCTTTAAAACTTCTACTACTTATTTAATATAAAAATAAGCAGAAGTTTATCTTAATAAACTTCTGCTTAAAATTAACTTATTCTTTGTTCTCGGTATCCGCTTCTTTAGAGGCTTCTTCTTCTCTTGCAGCAGCTGCTTCAGCGACGTCTTTATCGAAAGGTCTTTTGCCAAATATTTTCTCTAAATCGTCTTTAAAGATCACTTCTTTTTCTAACAAACGTGTTGCTAGTTCAGTAAGCTTATCTTTATTGTTCGATAAAAGTTCAATAGCTCTTTGGTACTGCTCTTCAATTAGAATAGAAATTTCTCTATCTATAGTCTTAGCAGTTTCTTCACTGTAAGGTTTAGAAAAGCCATAAGAATCTTGCCCTGAAGAATCATAATATGTTAAGTTTCCAATTTTGTCATTAAGTCCGTAAATAGTAACCATAGCTCTCGCTTGTTTAGTTACTTTTTCTAAATCACTTAATGCTCCTGTAGAAATATTATTAAAGATTACTTTTTCAGCAGCTCTACCCCCTAGGGCAGCACACATTTCGTCTTTCATCTGATCTGGACGAACAATTAACCTTTCTTCTGGTAAATACCAAGCTGCACCTAAAGATTGACCTCTTGGTACGATGGTTACCTTAACCAATGGCGCGGCATGTTCTAACATCCAACTTACTGTAGCGTGACCAGCCTCATGATAAGCAATAGTTTCTTTTTCACCAGGAGTGATAATCTTATTTTTCTTCTCTAGACCACCAACAATACGATCTACAGCATCTAAGAAATCTTGTTTTGTAACTGCTTTCTTTTCTTTACGAGCAGCAATAAGTGCGGCTTCATTACAAACGTTAGCAATATCAGCTCCAGAAAAACCAGGAGTTTGTTTTGCTAAAAATTCTGTATCTAATGTTTCAGCAGTCTTAATTGGCTTAAGGTGAACTTCAAAAATTTCTTTACGTTCTCTAATGTCTGGTAAGTCTACATAAATCTGTCTATCAAAACGACCAGCTCTCATTAAAGCTTTGTCTAAAACATCTGCTCTGTTCGTAGCGGCCAAAACAATTACATTCGTATTTGTTCCGAAACCATCCATTTCCGTTAGCAATTGGTTTAGGGTGTTTTCACGTTCATCATTAGAACCTGTCATATTATTTTTACCTCTAGCTCTACCGATTGCATCAATCTCATCGATAAATATAATTGCAGGAGATTTTTCTTTCGCTTGCTTAAATAAATCACGAACTCTAGAAGCTCCAACACCTACAAACATCTCTACGAAATCTGATCCAGAAAGCGAGAAGAAAGGTACTTTAGCTTCACCAGCAACTGCTTTAGCTAATAATGTCTTTCCTGTTCCAGGAGGGCCCACTAATAAGGCTCCTTTAGGAATTTTACCTCCTAAAGAGGTATATTTATCTGGATTTCTTAAAAAGTCTACAATTTCTTCAACTTCTTCTTTCGCTCCTTCTAAACCAGCAACATCTTTAAAAGATGTTCTTGTGTCTGTTTTTTCGTCAAAAAGTTTTGCTTTAGATTTTCCAATATTGAAAATCTGACCTCCAGCGCCACCGCCACCGCCACCAGACATTCTTCTCATAAGATATATCCAAATACCTATAATAAGAATAAATGGTAATACACTTAAAAGAATATCAAGTATAACGTTGTTTTCTGTGGTGTAATCAATGACAGTATCTAAGTTGTATTCAACTTTTGTGTTTTTTATATCATTCTCAAAATTTTGAGGATCACCATAATCTAAAACATACTGTGGAGATTCGCCACCAGATAGTCCGAAAGGTTTTTTAGCAACATCCTTATGAACATCTTTTTCTAAAGCTTCTTGGGTTAAGAAGACTTTTGCTTGTCTTGTATTGGTTACAATCAATATTTTGGCTACATCACCATTTCTTAAATATTCTTGTAATTCAGAAGTAGTTGTTTTCTTTTGACTAGATAAGCTAGCGCTATTGAAAAACTGGAATCCAATTAATAATACTGCTATTATTCCGTAGATCCACCACGAACTAAACTTTGGTTTCTTGGGGCTCGTATTGTTGTCTTTTGCCATCTTTGTTTTTTCTTATTTAAAACTATTTTCAATCATGGTTACTTTTGCGTCTCCCCAAAGTCCTTCAATATCATAATACTCGCGTACTTGTTTTTGAAATACATGTACAACGACATTTACATAGTCCATTAAAACCCATTCAGAGTTATCCGAGCCTTCTACGTGCCAAGGTTTGTCTTTGAGTTTCTTACTTACTGTTTTTTGAATTGAGCCTACTATCGCATTTACATGCGTGTTTGAAGTACCGTTACAGATTATGAAATAGTCGCAAACCGTATTTTCAATTTCTCTTAGGTCAAGTAAGCTTATGTTATTTCCTTTAACTTCTTCTATTCCCTCTAGAATAAAACTGATGAGCTCATCTACGCTTGTTTGCTTTTTCTGCATTAAATAAATTTAATTTTCGCAAAGTTATTATTTTTTTGTTTTCTTAGCTATTGTTTTAAGTAATAAGATTTAACTTTTATATAATAGTTAACAAATGCAAATAATCAAACTTGATGCCATAGACTCTACAAACGTTTACCTGAAAGATTTAGTGTTTAATACACAAGCTTCGGATAATACCATTGTGGTTGCTGAGAGGCAAACAAGTGGTAGAGGTCAAATGGGTACAACTTGGGTTTCTGAAGGCGGTAAGAATCTAACATTCAGTATATTGAAAAAATTCGATACTTTTGAAGTACGTGATCAATTTGATTTAAATATTTGTGTTTCACTCGCTATTTTTCGCAGTTTAAATCAATTGAAAATAGCTGACTTAAAGATTAAGTGGCCTAACGACATTTTGTCAGGCAACCACAAAATTTGTGGTGTTTTAATTGAAAATATACTTTCTGGATGTAAAATTCAAGCTTCAATAATAGGAATTGGATTAAATGTGAACCAAATTTCATTTAATAATTTGCCGAATGTTTCCTCTTTAAAATTAATTACGGGTATTCAATATGATTTGGATGAGCTTTTAAAAAAAATAGCCAAAAACCTTTCAGAAGTTTTTGACTATTATTTTACTGTAAATCAACAAGATTTAAAAGTTGAATATTTAGCGCAACTTTTTAGAAAAGACAAAGCATCTACTTTCATGAATGTCTCAAATACCATGTTTACCGGAATCATTAGAAATGTAACCAATGAGGGTAGGTTATTGGTAGAAGAGGAAGATGAAATCTTTAAAGAATATGCGCTAAAAGAAATTAAATTACTGTATTAAATTTTCTGTAAATTATCTGATAAAGTACCAATGAAGTTGGTAATAGGGTTTTTTATCATCATTGCCATCATTGCATTAAATTCTCCCTCAAAACTTAGAATAACTTCCGTTTCATTTGCACCTAATTTTACAATATTAGCGGTTAATGTAAAGGGTAATTTTTCACTAGCTGCACCTAATACTACCTTGCTTGTTGGTGTCATTTCTTTACGTTGAAGCACTATTTCGGGCATTCCTTTCAATGCAAACAAGAAACGTTCTTCGCTAATTAGCTCAAACTTGCTTATGTTTTCGGGCATTAATTGCTCAAAGTTTTTGATGTCTATTAAAAAATCATAAACTTCCTGACTACTTTTTTTTATTGTTTTTTTTTGAGTTTCTATATGCATAATGTTATTGTTGCCATTCTGATGGATTTTTCTTCCATTCAATTAATGTGTTATACTGATCTTCTTTTATGTAATTTGTTTCTGTTGCTTGTTCAATTAAATGATCATAATCACTTAAGGTGTGAAGCTCTAGATGGTGTTTTTCAAAATTTGATTTAGCAATATCAAAACCATAAGTGAATATAGCGAGCATGCCTTTTACCTTTGCGCCTGATGCTTCCAGTGCTTTTACCGCATTTAAACTACTTTTTCCTGTACTTATCAAATCTTCAATAACCACTACTGTTTGGTTCTCTTCTAGAGCACCTTCTATTTGATTTTGTCTGCCATGAGATTTTGCTTCTGGGCGAACATATATAAAAGGAAGTCCTAAATAGTCTGCAACTAACATGCCTATTCCAATAGCTCCCGTGGCTACACCAGCAATAACATCTGGCTTGCCGTATAGGTGTTCTACTTGCTTAGCAATTTCCTCACGCACATAGTTACGTATAGGAGGATAAGATAAAATTATTCTATTATCACAATAGATTGGAGATTTCCATCCTGAAGCCCATGAAAAAGGATTTTCAGGATTCAACTTAATTGCATTAATTTGCAACAAAAGTTCTGCTGTCTTTTTAGCGGTGTCTTTATTTAAAACCATATTGCAAATGTATAAAGTTTTTGTTAATGAGTCTCAGTTGATTTTGACAAATAAACTGTCGGATATAGCTAATAATAAATATTTTTTATTGAACCAAAAGTCAATAAATGAAGCAATAGAGTTGCTATCTACTAATAAAATCAGCGTTGCGTATATCTATCACCCAAATGTTGACGAAATTTTAAACAAATTTACGGCTAAAATTCCTTTAGTAGTTGCTGCTGGAGGTGTTGTAACCAATAAGGCAGGAAAGGTTTTGTTTATCTATAGAAATGATAAGTGGGATTTGCCTAAGGGTAAATTAGACAAGGGTGAAACTTTGGAAGAATGTGCATTGAGGGAGGTAGAGGAGGAAACTGGAGTTCAAGGTTTGAAAATTGAAAATATTTTAAAAACAACCTATCATGTTTTTAAAAGAAATGGAAAATATAAACTTAAAGAAGTGCATTGGTTTGCTATGAAAACTTCATATAAAGGTGAGCTTATTGGTCAATTAGATGAAGGTATCGAAAAAGTAAAATGGAAAGGACCTAAGAAAATAGCTAAGGCCCTTCAAAATTCTTATACTAATATTAAAATTCTTTTTGAAGATTAATGATTAATCAGGCACTACTTCAAAACTGTTAAATACTCTGTATACAGGGTATTGATTGTGTGCTTTTTCGTAATATTCTGATCGTTGGTAAATGTATTCTAATTGTGCATACCAATCTTTGGCAAAATCTTCGTCACTAGCTTTCTTTAAACGAAATGCTTCATCTAATAAGCTATTCGATTTTAATAACTCAGCAGCAATGTCTTCAAAAACATAAGGAGAGAAACCTTCTTTCTGTTGTAATATTGGGTCAAAAAAGTTCCAATTAAAAAAAGAATCTGTAGCAGCAGGCTCTAGTGTTTCTATAATATAACGAATTCCTTTTTGTTTTGTAGGGATGTATAGGTCACCTTGTTCAAATTGCACTTTTTGGGTGCTCTTACTTATTTCCGTGTCGTAATGCGGGTAATGGCCCTCGTAACTGCTGGTATATGTTTTGTAATCTTTAATTTTATAGGATTGGACTTCGACTAGTGTGTCTTTTTTAATTCTTGTAAATTCAATTTCATTTTTTGTCAAAAGACTTATAATCTTAAAATTACTTTTTTTAAGGATATAAGCATTAGGTATTTTTATGCGTTCAGAGCCCTTAAAATAATTATAATATTTTGTTGGTTTGGTAAAGGGTTTGTCGTTGTTGTATTTTAGTCTAGGAAAACCGGTTACTTCACTAATTATAGTGTCAGCTTCAAAACCCTTGAAATTTAAAGTAGTTGTTTGTGTAGAATCAATTTCCCATTTTAGAGGATAGTATTCTAAATTCTGAACGTTTTCAGTATAATTTTTGCGTAATTCTTTGATTTTTTGACCGTCTGTTTCCGAGATCTCAATCATTTTTTTCATAAGCTCATAGGTGCCTTGAACTCTTTGTTTGTAAGGCTTAAGCATGTGAGTTTCGACCATTAATCCTAAGGTGTTCCACAAAGCAGTATACCCTGTAGAATACCTAGGGTGGTCCATAAATTGTGAAAACCCATTTTCAGGAACAGCATTATGAACGTTCACATATGGAGTGATATCCCATTTGTCTTCTGCTAAACTAGCTTCTAATTTAGGCATTAGATCTTGGTTTAGATATTCACCTAATTCTAAACCAAGTTTGTTGTGTTGGGTAAACAGGTGTGTTAAGGTGTATTGGTAATCAGCACCGTTGCTCACGTGGTTGTCAATAAAAATATCTGGTTTTACTAAATGGTAAATTGTCGCAAATGTTTCTGCGTTCTTAGTGTCAGATTTTATAAAATCTCTATTTAAATCAAAATTTCTTGCATTCCCTCTAAAGCCGTATTCTTTAGGTCCATTTTGGTTGGCTCTCGTCGTGGTGTTTCTATTTAAAGCTCCTCCTATATTGTAAATTGGTATGGTTGCAATCACGGTGTTCTCGGGAGGAGTAATATTTTCAGTAGCTAAATCTCTGAATAAAAGCATAGTAGCATCAATACCATCGCTTTCGCCTGGGTGGATGCCATTGTTTATTAAGAGAATGGATTTGGACTCTTTTATTTTTTTAAAATTGAAGTCAGCATCTAAATTGTAGGTTACTAAATGCAATGGAATGCCACTATCTGTTTCTCCAATCGTTTGAATATTTACTTCAGGAAATTCTTTGGCAAGCTTTATATAGAAGTCAATAGTTTCTTGATAGGTAGCTGTTTCTTCACCGTTAGAAAGTTCAAAATGTGTTTTGTAATCAATTGTTTTGTCCTCTTTTTCTGATTCACAAGAGGTCATCAGTACTATAAAAAAAAGATACGGTAGAAATTTCATTGGTTTCGGAAGTATTATTGAGCACGATAATTTCAGTAATGATCAGCTATCTATGGGTGCGTTTAAATGGATAACAATCAATTCACTGAAAGCTATTGCTTTGCGAATTTAAGCTTCAAAAATAATGAAAATAAAGTGTCTTTGTTACACTATGTTTGTGATTTTCTCAATTTCAACTTTATTTAACGGTTTTGTATTATAGGTGATATTATGGTGTGTTCTACACTTGTAAAAATCAGACTTATCTCGATCTTCTTTGTTGATTGAGGAGGTCACGATATTTACGGTTATAGAATTCGTTATAGGGAGTTTTAAAAACTCTTCTAAAAATTCCCAGCCATCCATTATAGGCATGTTTAAGTCTAGAAATATTAAATCAGGTAGTTTTGTTTTGTTAGAAACAATTTCTGAAAGATATTCTAGCGCCAATTTTCCGTTAGAAAAAGCATCAATGTTGTTGCATTCAATAGTGCTTGTAAGCAACTTTTTTATGCCAAAAACAGTGATAGTGTCATCGTCTATTATACAAATATGATCAATCATCTTCATTAAAGTATATTTTAAATGTAGTGCCTTGTCCTACTTTACTTGTAATTTCAAATCTTCCATTCATAGCTTCTATTTGATTTCGTGAGATATATAGGCTTACACCTCTTGAATTCTCTAGCTGATGAAATGTTTTGTACATCCCAAAAATTTTATCTTTATTTTTTTTAAGATCAATACCAATACCATTGTCTTTTATGGTGATAATTGTATATCCCTTTATTTTGTGGGCATTTAGTTCAATTTTATTTTCTGTAGTATCTTGGCCAAACTTGATAGCGTTTGATATGATGCTTAAGAAAATATTGCTTACATAAGGTGGCACCCCTTTAATAAATATATCATCTGTGATGTGGTTTAAAATATTGGTATTTTTATTTTTTATTAAAGTTTTAAGGTTTTTCCGTACAAAGTTTATTTCGGTATTTACACGTATGTTCTTCTTATCTTGTAATGGATTACTATTAATTTCAAGTACCTCATTTAAATTATCAATCGTTTCTAAGAGATTATCAGAAGCGCCAATAAGCATCCCTAGTAATTTTTCCCTTTCTTCTTCTTCCTTTTCTTTAATTAAAAAGCCAAGAAGCATGGAAAAGTTTGCAGTGTGTGAACGTAAGTTATGGGATACGATGTGTGCAAAATCTAATAATTTTTTATTCTGTAATGCAGAAACGCGTATAAGGTGTTTAAGTTGTTCTTCTTTTCGTTTTATTGGGGTGATGTCTAAACTGAAACCAATAAGACCGACAACATCATTTTCTTCATTAAATAAAGGGATTTTAGAAGTCAAGAAGTTTGTTTTTTGACCATCTTTTTTTCTGTTGATGGTTTCTACACCAAGCATAGGTTCTAAAGTATTTAATATCTTTACATCTTCATCTCTTGATGCTTGAGCAATTTCTAGATCATATAAATCAAAATCACTTTTTCCTATAAGTTCTTCGCTTGTGGAATTAAGATAATCACATTCCGACTGGTTTACTAATATTTTTTTGGACTCTAGGTCTTTTACAAAAACATTAAGGGTCAAATGATCTATTAAAGTTCGTAATAGATTTTCATTTTCTCTGGTTTTTTGTTCCGCCTTTACGTCTTCGGTGATGTCTTGGAAAGTGCCAATTATTCCTACGAATTTTTTATCTTCAAATAGTGGTTTTCCTGTTGCAATTACCCAAATTTCTTTTCCTTTTTCTGTGATTATTTGAAATTTATCATTCCAATGAGTGCCATTTCTTAAGCTTTGATCTAGATGTTCTGTAATTCTAGTTTGATTTTCTCCCGGCTTATAAAAACTTAAAGCGTTATCTATGGTAGGGGTGTAATCGTCTGCTACTTCATGGATTAATTTTGTCATATCTGACCAATGTAATTCGTCATTAATGGCATTATATTCCCAACTGCCAATTTTTGCAATCTGAGATTTAACAGAGACTAGAATTTCTAGTTTTTCTAGTTTTTGCTTTAAAAGAAAATTCTCTGTGATATCTTCTACTTGAATAATTGCGCCAATTACATTTTCCTCTTCATCGTACCATGGAGAAATAGTCCATTCTAACCAACATTTAATTGTATCGCTATTAAAATATTTATCAGTTTTTGGGGTGTTTTTAAATCCTAAAAAAGCGTAATCAATATCTTGCTTCCATTTGGTAGTTAACGTAGGAAATAGTTCAAGTATATTATTCTTATCTAAATCTTTTGAAGAAAAATTAAATTCGTTCAACCAACTATCAGAAATATGGGCAATAGAGAGGTCCACGTTAACATAAGCGGTTGCTTTTGGTAACTGTTTTATTAAATAATTATCGTTATGTTTTATTTTTTGCCTCAAGACTAGTAATAAATTTCCTACTAAAGTAGAAAGTAATTATATAACTAGAACAGCAATTGTTGTGAATTCTTATAAAAGAGTGGTGATAAATGCGATAAATGATACCTAGGGGGTAGTAAACTAAAATAAGAGCAGGTACTCCCACCTTTTTTTCACTGTAGCTGGGAGGGGATTATGAGTGTTTATTTAACGCGTACAGAATCTGGAACTAAGCCCGTGTAGTCTCCTCCGTTTTTGATTACATCTCGTACGATAGAGGAACTAATATAGGATTTACCTGAAGAGGTAAGTAAAAATACAGTCTCAATTTCAGACAATTTTCTATTTGTATGAGCAATGGCTTTTTCAAATTCAAAATCCCCTGGGTTTCTCAATCCTCTTAAGATGAAATTTGCATTTATTTTTTTACAAAAATCTACGGTTAGACCTTCGTAAGTTAGCACTTTGATTTTGGGTTCATTGGCGAAAGCTTCTTTTATAAAGTGCTTGCGCTCATCTAGCGAGAACATATATTTTTTATCAGAATTAACACCTATGGCAATGATAAGTTCATCAAAAAGTGTAATACCTCTTTGTATAATATCATAATGTCCTAGAGTAAGTGGGTCAAAAGAGCCTGGGAAAATTGCGCGTCTCATAAAAATTTATTTTAGTGGTGTTTAAAGGTACTTATTTTACAGTTAAAGCTTCGTTAATTGCATTCTCAAAAAGTTCAGATAATATGATATGCCTGCTGCTTTAGCTTGTTGCGGTAAAATACTTTCTTCTGTTAGACCGGGGGTAGTATTCATTTCAAGCATGAAAGGGTCGTCATTGATAAATATAAATTCACTTCTAGAAAAGCCTTTCATTTTTAGAACATCATATGCTTTTTTAGCGATGTCACTTACTTTTTGTGCTTGTAATTTGCTAATTCTAGCGGGTGTTATTTCTTGAGATTTCCCTGCGTATTTAGCTTCATAATCAAAGAAGTCGTTTTCCGAAACTATCTCAGTAATAGGAAGTACTTTTGTTTCTCCTTTATATTTTAGTACCCCAACAGAAACTTCTGTTCCATCAAGAAAGCCCTCTATAATAATTTCATCATCTTCTTTGTACGCATTTTCTATAGCAGTATCTAATTCTTCTTTTTTGTATACTTTCATTATTCCAAAGCTGCTGCCTGCTTTATTAGCTTTAACAAAACACGGTAGGCCAACTTTTGCTACGATACCTTCTTTGTCTATGGCATCGCCTAAATTTAGATAATAAGATGGTGCAGATTTAATGCCATAAGGTTTTAAAACACTCAAGAAATCTCGCTTGTTAAATGTTAAAGCAGATTGGTAAGCGTCACAAGAGGTTTGCGGAATGTTTAATAATTCAAAATAGGATTGCATTAAACCGTCTTCTCCGGGAGAGCCATGGATAGCATTAAATACACAGTCAAAGGTTATTTTTTGATGGTCTACCTCAATGGAAAAATCATGTTTGTTTATAGGGAACTCTTCATTGTTTTTATTTACATAGACCCATTTTTCTTTAAAAATATGAATGCTATAGAGGTTAAATTTTTCTTTGTCAGTATACTTGTAAACAACGCTTCCACTTTTTAACGAAATCTTATACTCGCTGGAGTATCCGCCCATTATTATGGCAATATTTTTCTTCATTATTAAAACTTAATATTAGAAATAAACAAACTGAAATTGTAAGTCAAAGAAAAGAAAAAACGGCATGTTTTGATTCATTGTGTTCAATTTTTTTCTAGCGAACTATAAATATAACGCGATTTTACGAAACGGCTGTTCGTTTCTTAGGGTCCATTTCTTATATTTGCCGTTACAATAAGAAATAAGATGAGAAATTTTTTAAACTTTCTGAAAAGCAAAGTTTTTTTAATACAATTAGGGTTAGCCCTTTTGGTAGTGGTGCTTTTTGTGTTTGGAGTATTACAGTGGTTAAGAAACTCTACGAATCATGGGGAATTTGTTGAAGTTCCAGATTTAGCAAAATTGTCTGTAACTCAAATGCGAAAAGTCGTGGAAGATTCTGATTTACGTTTTGAGGTTTTAGATTCCGCAAATTATAACCCAGACTATCCTAGGTTTTCTGTTATTGAGCAGAATCCACCAGCAGGTTATAAAGTAAAACAGAGTAGAAAAATTTATGTTACTGTAAACCCATCTGGGTATAAAAAAGTAAGTGTTCCCAATATCATTCAGGTAACGTTACGTAATGCTACTGCAAAACTTAGAGCTGTAGGTTTAGATGTGCAACGCGTAACCTATATTGATGAGTTTGGAAAAGATATGGTATACCGTATCAAATACAAAGGAAAATACATAGAGGAAGGGTATAAGCTTCCTAAAACTTCAAAAATAGAACTGGTTTGCGGTAATGGTAATGAAAGCCAAAGCAATCAAATCAAATCAGATTCAGAATAATATGATGGAACCAGAAGAGCGCTCAGAAATAGAAAAAGATGATCTTTTTGAGCATCATAAAGTCGTTGCTTCTAAGGGGCAAGAGCCATTGCGTGTTGATAAATTTTTAATGAATTTTATTGAAAATGCTGTTCGTAATAAAATTCAACAAGCAGCGAGAGATGGTCATATTTGGGTCAATGATATTCAGGTAAAACAGAATTACCGTGTGAAAGCAGGTGATGAAGTTCGGGTTCTTTTTGAGCATCCACCACATGAATTTTTATTGGTACCAGAAGATATTCCTTTGGATATTGTTTACGAAGATGACGTGTTAATGGTCGTAAACAAAAAACCTGGAATGGTCGTGCATCCTGGTCATGGTAATTATTCCGGGACCCTTATTAATGCATTGTTACATCATACCAAAGACTTAGCGGTAAATAGTAACGAACGTCCAGGCCTGGTCCATAGAATAGATAAAGACACTTCAGGGCTTCTCGTTATCGCGAAAACAGATGAAGCGATGACCTTTTTGTCAAAACAGTTTTTTGATAAAAGCAGTGAGCGCGAATATGTTGCGCTTGTTTGGGGGAATATGGAAGAAGATGAAGGAACCATAGAGGGTCACGTAGGAAGGCATCCGCAGAACCGTTTGCAAATGACCGTATTTCCTGATGGAGAACAAGGGAAAGATGCTGTGACTCATTTTAAAGTAATAGAGCGTTTAGGGTATTTAACTTTAATTTCTTGTAAGTTAGAAACGGGTAGAACACATCAAATTCGTGTGCATTTAAAATACATAGGACATACCTTATTTAACGACGAACGTTACGGTGGAGAAAGAATATTAAAAGGTACGACGTTTACAAAATACAAGCAGTTTGTAGATAATGCATTTAAGATCTTACCAAGGCAAGCATTGCATGCTAAGACACTAGGTTTTGTGCACCCTGTTACGAAGGAGTTTATGCGCTTTGATTCGGAAATACCTGAAGACATGGCGAATTGTATCGATAAGTGGCGCGCTTATGCTAAGCATAGTGCAGAAAGTTCAGAAGGATAGATTTTATAAATACAGTTATTGAAAACCCATCTTGAAAGATGGGTTTTATACAGGTTATCTTCTGTAATTTTGTTGGGAAGAAATAGCTCACCTAGTGAAAAATTAAAAAGCATCAGATGAAAATTGTAATCTCTCCAGCGAAGTCCTTAGATTTTAATACCAAATTACCTACAACAACATATACAGTACCTGCGTTTTTAGATCATTCTAAAAAATTAAACGCAGTTTTAAAAAAGAAAAAGCCAAAAGACTTGTCGGATTTAATGCATATATCTGATAAATTGGCGCAATTAAATTGGGATCGAAATCAGAATTTTTCATTGCCTTTCTCTCCAGAAAATGCACGCCCTGCCGTGTATGCTTTTAGTGGTGATGTGTACCAAGGGTTGGATGCCTATAGTTTAAAAGAAACTAAAATAGCTGAGTTACAAAACCAGCTTCGTATTTTATCTGGTTTGTATGGTGTTTTAAAACCCTTAGATTTAATGCAGGCGTACCGATTAGAAATGGGAACGAGTTTGAAAGTTGGGAGTGCCAAAAACTTGTATGAGTTTTGGAAGAAAGACATTACAGCATCTTTAAATTCCGAATTGGAAGAAGGGGAGTTGTTCGTGAACTTAGCAAGCAATGAATATTTTAGTGCAGTAGATGTGAAGAGTCTAAAAGTGCCTGTAATTGCTCCAGTATTTAAAGATTGGAAAAACGATAAACTAAAAATAATAAGCTTCTATGCTAAAAAAGCAAGAGGTTCTATGGTAAGGTATATTATAGATGAGAAAGTTAATTCTCTTGAAGAACTACGAGGCTTTAATTTAGATGGATATCTATTTAGTAAAGAGCATACCTTAAAAGAAAATCAGCCTGTATTTATTCGCTAAGTATCAAGGTCTAAATTTTAAAAAAGAAAAAGTAACTACAGCCGTAGTTACTTTTTCTTTTTAATGGCAATTTTTTCTTCAACAGTTGGTCTTCTTTTAATTTTTTTAGGTCTTCTTACTCCAAAAGAATTATTGGATATTTTCCCTTTTCTAGATTTTTTATCTCCTTTTCCCATGACTTCTTTTTCTTAAAATTACAACTTTAAAGGCTAGTAAAGAAATCTATAGACCATGAACTTTAGAATAGTTTTATAAGCAATTATTTAAAATTTGTTTCAAAAGTTAATTTACATAATAGATTTGCTTTTTCGTACTTAAATTGCTGTCAAATTAGAATGAAAAGGGTTAATTATATGCGTTGGATTAATTGTAATGCACATTCAAAAAATGTAACTTTACGATGTTTGCGTTTCACGTAAAATCTAAACATTTTTTATTAAAAAAAACTAACCACAGAGAATTACATGGAAATCAAAAAGGTTTTAGTAGCAAATAGGGGAGAAATAGCAATTCGTATTTTTAGAGCTTGTGTAGAAATAGGTATAAAAACAGTTGGGATTTACACCTATGAAGATCGGTATTCTTTACATAGGTATAAGGCAGATGAGTGCTACCAAATTGGAGAAGAGAACGAGCCTTTAAAACCATACTTAGATATTGATGCCATTATAAAAGTGGCAAAAGACAATGATATTGATGCCATTCACCCTGGTTACGGTTTTTTATCTGAAAATGCCAAATTTGCGCAAGCCTGTGAGGATAATGGGATCATTTTTATAGGACCTAAAGTTTCTGTTTTAAAAGCTTTAGGAGATAAGATTATGGCAAAAGAGGTTGCTGTTGCTAATCATATTCCGGTAATACAAAGTAGTGATAAAGACTTAGTAACGGTTGAAATTGCACTGTCTGAAGCCAAACGTATTGGTTTTCCTGTAATGTTGAAAGCTGCGTCTGGTGGTGGAGGTCGCGGAATTCGGGTAATTAGAACTGAAGACGAATTAATAAAAGGATTTCCTGAAGCTCGAAGAGAATCCTTAAATGCTTTTGGCGATGACACGGTTTTCTTAGAAAAATTTGTAGAAAATCCGAAGCATATAGAAATACAAATTGTAGCCGATTTACATGGGAACATAGTGCATTTGTATGAACGGGATTGTTCGGTGCAACGTCGCTACCAAAAAGTAATAGAATTTGCACCTTCTTTTGGATTGCCGCAAGAAACATTAGATAGCCTGTATACGTATGCTATTAATATTTGTAAAGCGGTAAACTATAATAATATTGGTACGGTAGAATTTTTGGTAGATGATGATGGTAGCATCTATTTTATTGAAGTAAACCCAAGAGTTCAGGTAGAGCATACGGTAACAGAAATGATTACTAATATCGATTTGATTAAAACGCAAATTTTTATTGCTGGCGGTTACAAATTATCAGATCAACAAATAAAAATAGAAAGTCAGGAATCTGTAAAAGTAACGGGGTATGCGTTGCAATGTAGAATTACTACAGAAGATCCTGCAAATGACTTTAAACCAGATTATGGAGTGGTAACTACCTATCGTAGTGCATCCGGTCTGGGGATTCGTTTAGATGCAGGTAGCGTATATCAAGGGGTGGTGATTTCTCCATTCTTTGATTCTATGTTGGTAAAAGTATCTGCAATTAGTAGAACTTTAGATGGCTCTTGTAGAAAAATGCGTAGAGCATTAGCAGAATTCCGTATTCGTGGTGTAAAAACCAATATGGCTTTCTTAGATAATATTTTAAAACATCAGACCTTTAGAGATGGTGATGTTACGGTTAATTTTATTAAAAATGAACCCAAACTTTTCGAATTTGTAGAGCCTCGAGATCGTGCGAATAAATTAGTACACTTTTTAGGTGATGTTATTGTCAATGGCAATCCTGATGTAAAAAAGAAAGATCCTAAGCATGTATTTTCAAAACCTATAATTCCTGCATACCCAAAATTTGATCCGTACCCAAAAGGGACAAAAGACTTATTGACGGAATTAGGACCAGAGAAATTCTCGGAGTGGCTAAAAAATGAAAAGAAAGTTCATTTTACAGACACGACTATGCGCGATGCACACCAAAGTTTGTTGGCAACACGGATGCGTACTGTTGATATGATGAAAGTAGCAGAAGGTTATGCTAAAAATCATCCAGAAATTTTCAGTATGGAAGTTTGGGGTGGTGCTACTTTTGATGTTTGCTTGCGCTTTTTACAAGAAAACCCTTGGGAACGTTTAGCGAGTTTACGTAAGGCAATGCCAAATGTATTATTGCAAATGCTGATTAGAGGCTCTAACGGAGTTGGGTATACCGCATATCCCGATAATTTAATTCAGAAGTTTGTAGAGCAATCCTGGGAAACTGGAGTTGATGTGTTTAGGATTTTCGATTCCTTAAATTGGATGAAATCTATTGCACCTTGCATTGAACATGTGAGAACAAAAACAGATGGACTGGCAGAGGGTTCTCTTTGTTATACTGGAGATATATTAGATAAATCCAAAACGAAGTACGATTTAAAATATTACGTTCAATTAGCAAAAGATATTGAAAATGCTGGGGCGCATATTTTAGGCGTAAAAGATATGGCAGGTTTGTTAAAACCTTATGCTGCCTATGAATTGATTTCTGCTTTAAAATCTGAAATCAATATCCCAATACATTTACATACCCACGATACATCATCAACACAAGCGGCAATGTATTTAAAAGCAGTAGAAGCGGGTGTAGATGTTGTTGATGTTGCTTTAGGTGGATTATCAGGTTTAACCTCACAGCCTAATTTTAATTCGGTGGTTGAAATGCTTCGTTTTACAGAAAGAGCAAATATTTTAAATACGGAAAAATTAGCGGAGTATTCTAACTATTGGGAGACGGTACGTAATTACTACTATACTTTTGAGTCAGGTTTAAAATCAGGAACAGGAGAAGTGTATACGCATGAAATCCCTGGAGGGCAATACTCCAACTTAAAAGGACAAGCCATTGCTTTAGGTTTGGAAGATAAATTCCCTGAGATTACTAAAATGTATGGTGAAGTAAATCAGCTTTTTGGTGATGTTATCAAAGTAACGCCGAGCTCTAAAGTAGTAGGTGATATGGCGCAATACATGATCAGTAACAGTTTAACTGTTGATGATGTATTGACCAAAGGAGAAGATATTTCATTCCCAGAATCAGTAAAGAGTTTCTTTAGAGGAGATTTAGGACAACCTGTTGGTGGGTTTCCAAAAGAGCTACAGAAAATCATCCTAAAAGATGAAATTCCGTATACCGAAAGACCAAACGCTCATTTAGAACCTATAGATTTTGATAAAGAGTTTAAATCTTTTAAAAGAAAGTTTAAAAAAGGAATGGGTAGAGATCTTGAGATCACAGATTTCTTATCTTATAAATTATATCCAAAGGTATTTACAGATGCATATAATAATCATGTAAAATATGGTAACGTAATGAATATACCTACCAAAAATTTCTTCTACGGGATGGAAATTGGAGAAGAGATTATGGTAGAATTAGATCGGGGTAAAAATGTCCTTATCTCTTTAATGTTAAAAGGAGAACCAGATGAATCTGGTAATGTGAGTATTTATTTTAAAGTAAATGGGCAATTGCGTAATGTGGTGGTAAAAGATACTTCTGTAAAAGTTACGAAAGTTGAAAATACAAAAGCAGATGCTGAAAATGTTAAACAAATAGGTGCACCTTTGCAAGGTTTATTATCTACTGTTTTGGTAAAGAAAGGACAAGAAGTAAAACGGAACCAGCCTTTATTTGTTATTGAAGCCATGAAAATGGAAACTACGGTTACGGCTACAGAAGAAGGAGTTGTAGAGAGTGTTCAATTGTCAGGGGGGTCTTTGGTAAATTCTGAAGATTTGGTCTTAACATTAAAATAAAGGTTTAAGTATAAAGTATAATTCCCTTTCTCTACTTTAGCTAAAGGGAATTTTCTAAGTCTGCCAATTAAAATGAGGGCAGATTTAAATGAAGTGATAAAAAGAATTTTTACGTTTAGTTAGCTATAATATATGAAAGAAGTACAGCGCTTAGAAGAATTTAAGAAATCGGTAAACAATAAGTTTAATGTTTACAATAGTTTGTTTTTAAACTTGCCTTACCGAAATATAGAAAATGTGGGCATGGTTCTTCCTTTAATGTTAGATCAATGTCAAAAAGGATTGAAATCTGGGCAGAATCCGAAAGAAATTTTAGAGGCTTTCTTTGAGAATTTTATGGCGATAGATTCAGAAAAAGAACGAATTGATTTTATGTTTCGCATCATTCAATATGTAGAACGTCAAGTGGTATTGTATGATAGTGTTGAGGATGCAGCATTTCCGAAAATATATAAGCATAGCAATAATCTAGCAATTAAGGATTATTTTGAGTTGGTTGATAAGAATAAGAGTTGGGATAAAATTTCAGATCATTTGTCTAATTTTAGTGCGCGTTTAGTATTAACAGCGCACCCGACACAGTTTTATACTCCCGCTATTTTAGATATCATTACAGAACTAAGAACACTTATTCTAGAAGATAAAATAGATGATATTGATATCATCCTGCAGCAATTGGGACTTACTTCTTTAATTAATTCTAAGAAGCCTACGCCGTTAGATGAAGCTAAAAACATCATCTATATCTTACGTAATGTGTATTATGATGCCGTAGGAGAGCTATATGCATACTTAAAAAGTAATATCAATAATTCAGAATTTGAGAACTACAACATCATGAAATTAGGTTTCTGGCCTGGAGGTGATCGTGATGGTAATCCATTCGTTACAGCAGATATTACTAATGATGTAGCAGATGAATTGCGTATTACATTAATGAAATGTTATTACAACGATTTAAAAAAGCTTCAAAAGAAACTTACGTTTAGTGGTCTTCAAGATGATATTAATAAGTTAAGAGCTAGTCTGTATACTGCCATGTTTAACCCAAAGAAACGGGTAGGCTATCAAGAAATCATTTCTCCATTAACACACATAAGAACTGTTTTAGTAGAAAGGTATCATTCCTTATATCTAGAGGAGCTTGATCATTTTATAGATAAAGTGAAGATATTTAAAACGCATTTTGCTACACTTGATATCCGTCAGGATCACAGCATGCATACTACGGTGATTACAGAAATATTGACAAGAAACGGTTTAATTAAAGAAAGTTTAGATGAGCTTTCTGAGAAAGAACTAATCGATATTCTTTTACATGAAAAGCTTAAGTTGAAGATTTTTGATTACAATGAAGATATTACCCAAGAAACAATTAAGAATGTCTTGCAACTAAAATCTATTCAGGAAAAGAATGGTGAGGATGGCTGTAATCGTTATATCATCAGTAACTCTGAAGATATTTTTTCTGTATTATTTGTATTTGCATTATTTAGATGGTGTGGATGGGATGCGAAAAAAATAAGTTTTGATATTGTTCCTCTTTTCGAAACAATGAAAGGGATGGAAGAATCTGAAGTAATCATGCAGCGCTTGTTTGATATGCCAGAGTATATGGCACATGTGAAACAACGTTCAGAAAAACAAACCATGATGTTAGGGTTTTCGGATGGAACCAAAGATGGTGGGTATTTAAAAGCCAACTGGTCTATCTTGAAAACAAAAGAAAGCTTATCCGGAGTGTGTGCTAAAAACAACATTAAAGCCATTTTCTTTGATGGTCGTGGTGGCCCACCAGCACGTGGTGGAGGAAAAACACACCGTTTTTACGCAGCACAAACTAAAGATATTGCTAATAATGAAATTCAATTAACGATACAAGGGCAAACAATTACAAGTACCTATGGTACCAAAGAACAGTTTGTTTATAATTGTGAGCAGCTCTTAACTGCAGGGTTGTCTAATAGTTTTTATGGTGATAAAAATGTAATCACTAAAGATCAAAGACAGCTTATTGAGCAACTATCTGATTTAAGTTTTGAAAAGTATGATGCCCTTAAGCATCACGATAAGTTTATGTCGTATTTAGAGAATATGAGCACGCTTAAATATTATACTAAAGCAAACATAGGAAGTAGACCTGGCAAACGTGGTAATAAAGCTAAATTAGAACTTTCAGATCTTAGGGCTATTTCTTTTGTAGGTTCTTGGAGTCAGTTAAAACAAAATGTTCCTGGATATTTTGGACTAGGAACGGCGATTAAGACTATGAAAGATAAAGGTAGGATGGAAGAGGTAAAAGGCCTTTATGAAAACGTACCCGTATTTAGAGCTTTAATGTCTAATAGTATGATGGCTTTATCTAAATGTTATTTTGAATTAACGGCGTACATGAGAGAAGATGAGGAATATGGCGATTTCTGGATCATTCTTAAAAATGAATATGACCTTTCTAAAGAGATGCTTTTAGAAATTTCAGGGATGGAAATTTTAATGGAAAAAGAAGCTATTTCACGCGAATCTATTAAAATTCGTGAGAATATTGTGTTGCCATTGTTAGTGATCCAGCAGTATGCATTACAAAAAATAGGTGAAGAATCTACATTTAAGGAATTGTATGAAAAAATAGTAACACGTTCGCTTTATGGAAATATTAATGCGAGTCGTAATTCAGCTTAATCGTACTGATTTATAATTTTATTTAAACCTGTAGCCTTTTAAAGGGTACAGGTTTTTTATCTTTAAGCCATGTCTAAAAAAGTATTTCTTCACACCCATCCCTATGAACCCTTCCTGTTTCAAGATGCAACGAAGCTAATTGTGGGTACATTGCCTCCACCAAGGTTTACGATGGGAGCGTTAAAAGAAGGAGATGTAAATTTTTGTTATGGTAGTAGAGATGGGCAATTATGGCCTATTTTAGATCGAATTTTTGAACTGGATTTATTGTTTGAAAATTCGGAGACAGCAGTACAACAAAGACAAGAATTTTTAAGACGACAAAAAATAGGCATTTGTGATATTGTAGAAAGTGCAGAGCGCATAAAGATTGATGCCTCCGATTTAGGAATGCAGAACATTAAATTACGTAATCTTATTGGGTATCTAAAACAATACCCTAATGTAGATACCTTATTATTTACAGGAGGAAATAGTAAAAACGGACCAGAATATTTTTTTAGAAAGCACTTAAAAGAGCAGCAATTAAAGTTTGAAGTCTTGTCTGATATTGTGCCGCGCATCCATCAGTTTCATTTGGGAGAAAGATGTATTAAAACAGTATCCTTAACGGCACCATCAGGAGCAGCCAATAGAGCTGTGGGTGGTTTGGATGCTTATAAAATGATGAAAAGTAAAAACCCGGAATTCAATACCATTGATTTCCGGGTTTTACAGTATAGACAATTTTTAAAAAACGATGTTTAAGGCATTGTTCTGTTTACCGTTATTGCATTAGATAAATCAAAGCATCCATCTAAATCATTTGCATTCATGCCAACTTCGGCACCTGTTAATCCGTCTTCATAACGTAAATACCAGATTAAACATACGCCAACTCCTGCGCCATCAAAATCGACACCTTCAACAGCTTCCAATGTAGGAGGCATGCCTAAAATTTTGCCATCACTATCTGTTATCACGTAGGTGCTCAATGATCCACTCACATCAGTAGCGTCTAAGGTAATCCCAGAAACGAAATCTGATGTTCCATCGATGGTAAAGTTATAAGGACCGCCAGAAAGCACACCAGCTTCTGTCTTACTTCTAGTTACCGATAAGGCGTTAGATAGGTCAAAATCTCCTTCTAAATCATTTGCATTCATGCCTACTTCTGCTCCAGTAATGCTACCGTTATAACTTAGATGCCATATGAAACAAACCCCAGCACCAGCACCATCAAAATTGACACCTTCAACAGCTTCTAGAGTTGGCGGTAATCCTAAGATATTTCCTTGATCATCTGTAATGATCCAAGAATTATTCTCACCAGATACATGTGCACTATCTAAAGAGATTCCTGAAACCATATCAGCAGTTCCATCAATACAAAATTCATAAGGGCCACCAGTTAGTACTCCTGCATTAACTCCTTGCGTTCTAGTAACCATAACTGAATTTGAAAGGCTAAAACATCCCTCTAGATCATTTGCATTCATACCCACTTCAGCACCTGTTAATCCATCTTCATAGCGTAAATACCAAATAAAGCAAACACCAGCACCTGCAGCATCAAAATCTACTCCTTCTACAGCCTCTAATGTTGGTGGCATTCCTAGGATGTTTCCATCTGCGTCTGTAATTACATAAATACTATTACTTCCGCTAGAATCACTACTATCTAAACTTAACCCTGTAACCATATCAGGTGTTCCGTCCACGGTAAATTCATAAGGACCACCAGTTAATACACCTGCGTTCGTTTTATTTCTAGTTACCATTATTGAATTAGAAAGATCAAACGTTCCGTTTAAGTTAGCTGTGTTCATGCCTACTTCAGCGCCAGTTAAGCCGTCTTCATAGCGTAAATACCAGATAAAACATACACCAGCTCCAGCAGCGTCAAAATCTACACCTTCTACATCCGCTACGGTTGGTGGTAGGCCTAAGATATTTCCTTGATCATCTGTAATAACCCAAGTACTATTGGTCCCCATGGCATCGGAGTCGTCTACAGTTATACCGCTTACCATATCTGCTACACCATCTACACAAAAGGTAAAAGGACCACCGGCGATAGAACCGGCTGCAGGAATTATCTGAAGTTCTTGATTGTCATCATCGTCATCACAACTAGTAAATGCCAAGGCGAGAATCATGCTTGTAATTAAATAGATTTTTTTCATTTTTCTTATATTTTTAGGTTAATACAAATGAAGTGAACCTATTCGGTTATAAAATCACGCGGAGTTAAACTTACTGTGATACTTTCGGGATATTTTAATTGCTGATAATCAAATAATTAAATAGATTATTTTTTTAAATGGATCAATAAGGTAGGCCGTTATAACTATAAAACCCCAGAATTTAATAGTATTAATTTTGGGGTTTTTAGTATAAAATCTATCACGTGCTATATTAAAATTCAACAGATAGGCCAAGTGAAAAAGTGGCACCATCATAAATATTTTTTCTACTTACTAATAGGTCTGTATAATCAGAGTATTCTGCAACTACACTATATTTCTCGTTTAGTTTGTATACACCATTAAAGGCAAATGAGGTAAATGTAGTTCCTTCGCCATATAAGAACGATGCGTTTTGATTGCCATTATCTTTTGAATCTAATTTTTCTTGAATTTTTAGTTTTCCGATAAGATAAAATTTATCTAAAAATAGGTGACCCAATTCTGCTCCAGCTTGAAACTGATTACTGAAGGATTCAGTTCTAAAGTTTACACCAGAATAAATGCTACCATAAGTTTTTCCGTTTGGAAAAGAATGTGAGGCAATGATATTTGTCCATATGTTAAACTCACCATCAGAAGTAGGTAGGTTTATAGTGTTTATCTGTCCAAAATCATCAGCTTCTTTTGCTGTCGCAAAGTTGACGCCATCATTAGTAGGGATGTCAAAATCAACTTGTATAGCAATGGGACTTTCTTTGAATATTTTATATTTAAAACCTAGTTTAATACTTCCTACACCTGCAACGGTTTCCGTGGTGCTGAAATTATTTAAAACAAGTGCGGGGATGGATAAGATGCTTGTAAAACGATTTGTTATACCATACTCACCATATAATGAAAGGCTTTGGCTGTTAAATGTACTACCTTGATCAGAGAGGGCTCCTGTGGTCGTGTAATAATCGTGTGAAGAAAAAGTAGAAGCAGTAACTTGACCATAAAACCCTTTAGCTTCCCTAGTCCAACCACTTTGTGCGTTACTTTTAAATGTTATCAAGAATAATATAAAGCTTATTAATAGTATATTTTTCATAGCTGCTTTTTTATTTTTTAAAAGAACACCTTTGAAGAGCTACAAGAATAATTTCCGGTAGCCAGACAAAGGTGCAACCTAAAAATTGTAATTAGTTTAATTCTGCGTTACCAAAAGGAATATTAGCAGTAGCACACCATAGAATTATATGCGTGTATTTCGCCTCTGGAGCTTCTGATAATTTGATGAATTTTTCACCATTGGCATTTACGTTACCAATTAGCATAAGCTCTGGGTTTCCATTTGCTGGATCAGGAGTATATACAGCTGATGTAGATAAAAAGATACCAACGGTACCTGTTCCTAATTCTGTTGTGAAATCATTTTCAAAATGGATAAAGCTAGTGCTATCATCATCAATACCTAATTCGGCAGTTCCCGCAGTTGGTGTTCCGCTTTCTGCTACGAATGAACCTGATCTTGAAGCTACTAAAGTTCCGTTTGGTAACGATGAATCTATTGTTACCGTTTCAACGATTGTTTCTGCGTCGTCATCGCTAGAACAACTAGTTGTTAAAATAAATACAGATACTAATGCTACTTTTGAAATTAATAAGATTCCTTTTTTCATAATAAATTTGATTTTTAATTATTTAAATTGATTTACGACAATCGCCTTGAGTTCTTAGCTCTTCCGATTCTACAGGTGCAAACTTATAGGTAAGAAATCACGGAATTATCACAGATTTATAAAGAAAGAATTATGGTCTTAAATTTTAGTTGTAAGGATTGTTTGGAGGTTTGATGTTGAGTAGTTTAGATCTGAATAGGCATAAAAAAAAGCCACAAATTCAATTTTGAATTTGTGGCTTTTGAAAACAAGTGAACTATTGTTATTTCTTGTTTTGCTGTTCTTTTATGGTATCCTTTTCAATATCAAACCTATTTGTTGTTTGGCTCGTATTCCCTGTTGGGTTCGTAGGATTTGTTTGTTCTACTTTTCTTTTTAATCTTTTATCATCTATAACTCCCATAGTTTTATCTTTTATATGTTGAACTACAAGGTATAGAGAAGCTGCTCTATTCTCCGTTAAGGCTATTGTAAAGCTTTGTTATAGTCTTGTTAAGGCTATTCTAAAGGAGTAGATAACAAACTGTAAAATGTGCGAATACCATAGCCGATCTGACTAATTTTTAAATTCTCATTCGGACTGTGTTGGTTGTTATCAGGGTTTACCACGGGAACAATAAAGGCCGGAATCTTTAATTCATTAATAAAAGGAGCAATAGGTACCGTACCTCCCATAATACGAATTTGAACCACATCTTCTTGAAATTTTTCTTTGAGATTTTTTAAAATAAAATTCCCATAAGTGTTGTTAAGGTCTGTTCTAAATGCATCGGTAACACCGCTTTCCGTAATTTTTATGATTTTGTTATAGGCTAAACGCTCCTCTTTAGTTGGCTCTTTTGAAGTGATAAAATATCCTTGATTCTGAATATGTTTTTTTATCAATTCTTTTAATTTAATCCCATCAGATTCTGGAACAAGACGTAGGTCTAATTCTGCTGTAGCGCGCTCAGGGATAATTGTTCTAACTTCTGCACCTGTCCATCCAGAAGATAAACCTCTAATGTTTAATGAAGGGTACTGTAAAGCTTCTTGATAAAAAGAGCCTACTTTTTCAGGCGCTTTTATTTGTAAATTATTATTGATACTTGCAGCATCATCAGGAACATTTTTAAGAATGTTCATGGTTTCTTCATTGATGGTAATACCATCATAGTACCCAGCTATAGTCACCTTTCCATCTTTGTCTTTCATGCTTGCTAACAATTTTGAAAGTTGAAACCCAGGGTTTGGTGCATAATTACCGTAATGTCCGCTATGCTGAGGTGTTATAGGGCCGTATGTAGTAAGGCTCATTGTGGTTATTCCTCTACATCCATAAACAATTGTTGGTTTCCCTGAACTGTGAACAGGACCGTCATTAATAATTAAAAAATTGGCTTCTAGTAACTCTCTATATTCTTTGACTGCTTTAGGTAATGGCTTACTGCCGTTTTCTTCTTCGCTATCTAAAATGATTTTAACATTAAAGGGTAATGTGGTATCGTTCTTTTTTAATAAATCGAAAGCATTAAGGAACATTACAATTGGGCCTTTGTCGTCTGATGTGGACCTCCCAAATAAACGCCATTCTTCATTTAAATCAGTATTTAAATCTTCAAACAATTCATTTTTATAGGTTTCGCCATCTTGAGATTTTAATACTACTTGGTACGGGTCCTTTTGATCCCATTTAGAGGCATCTACTGGTTGACCATCAAAATGCATATAGAAAAGAATTGTTGGTTTGCCTTCTACTATTGGTAGTGTTGCAAAAAACAAGGATTCGCCTGTGGTAGGTAAAATAGAAGTATTAAAGCCTCTTTCCGTAAATTTTTTAGTTAACCAAGTTAAATTTCGATTAATGTTAGCATGGTCTGAAGCATTGTTTGGTATAGAAACAAAATCTCTTATTTCGTCAATACTATGTCTGATTTGAGATTCTAATTGGGCTTTTTCTTGCGCATTGATTGCTACACTTGCCATAGCTAAAAGGCAAATAATAATCTTCTTCATTCTCTAATTTTGATTTCTATTGAAAAGTAAGATTAAATGTATCGATTTTATATCAGAAACTAGCTTTATTTAGGTTCCTCTTTCTTAAATAATGCAATCAGAATTAATCGTATTAAAAGTATAAAAGGTAAACCATGTAAAACTACATCAAACCAGTCCTTAAAAGTCATACCAATAGCTCCACCAGCAATCCATTTTAGTTTTCCCCATAAGTGAGGTTCAGGGAAAAAGGGTGCTAAGCCAAGTGTAAAGCAGGCTAATATAATTAGTTTCCAACTGTTTAAAAATTCTTTCATGGTGTCAGTTATCTAATGTTACTCACAAATTCTGAAATTGTAGCTACACCATGTTCTGTCAGATGTTTTATAAAAGCTGAACCAATAATGGCTCCCTTGGCATGTGTTGTTGCTTGTTGGAATGTTTCGGCATTATTAATTCCAAAACCTACAATTTGAGGGTTTTTAAGGTTCATAGCACCAATACGATTAAAATAAGTAGTTTGTGCTTCACCAAACCCAGATTTAGACCCTGTTACGCTTGCGGTACTCACCATATAAATAAAAGCATCAGAAGCAGCATCAATTTGTAGAATACGGGCATCACTTGTTTGTGGAGTGATTAGGAAGATATTTTTTAAATCATATTTCTTGAAAATAGCTTCATATTCTTCCTGATACACATCTAAAGGTAAATCTGGCATAATTAGCCCATCAATCCCTATTTCTGCACATTTCTTACAGAAGGCTTCTACACCATATTGTAACATGGGGTTAAAGTAGCCCATCAAGATTAAGGGAATAGAAACCGATTTACGGATGTCTTTCAATTGCTTAAAAAGTAAATTTGTGGTCATTCCATTTTTTAAAGCAGCAGTAGAGCTGTTTTGAATGGTTGGGCCATCTGCTAGGGGATCACTAAATGGTAGTCCTATTTCAATCATATCAATACCACTAGCTTCTAGGTCTTGAATAACTTTTACCGTATCGTTTAAAGAAGGGTATCCTGCAGTAAAATATATAGACAAGAGTTTTTTGTCCTCTTGCATTTTTTGATTTATTCTGTTCATTGATACTTTTTTTTACAAATTGAAATATTTTATATAATTATCTAAATCCTTATCACCACGACCAGATAGACTGATGACTACAACGTCGTCTGGTTTAAAGGTTCTGTGTTTAAAGATGGCTAAAGCATGACTGGTTTCTATAGCAGGAATAATTCCTTCTAGCTGGGTTAGTTCTAAGCCCGATGTCATTGCTTCGTCATCTGTAGCGGAATAAAATTCTCCCCTTCCTGTTTTATATAAGTGCGCATGCAGCGGACCAACTCCTGGATAATCTAATCCTGCAGATATAGAATACGGCTCTGTAATCTGTCCGTCATTTGTTTGCATTAATAAAGTTTTGCAGCCATGAATAACACCTTCTTTACCTAAGGCAGATGTTGCGGCACTTTCGCCAGAATTAATACCTTTTCCAGCAGCTTCTACTGCAATGATACCAACTTCTGGTTCATGTAGAAAGTGATAATATGTTCCTGCAGCATTACTACCCCCGCCAATGCAAGCAACCACATAATCAGGATTTTCACGACCTTCTTTTTCTTTTAATTGCCATTTTATTTCTTCAGAAATTATGGATTGAAAACGCGTAACCATATCTGGGTATGGGTGCGGACCAATAGCAGAACCAATGATATAGTGGGTGTCTACTGGATTATTAATCCAATCACGAATCGCTTCATTGGTGGCATCTTTTAAGGTTCTACTACCAGACAATGCGGGTCTAACTTCAGCGCCCAACATTTTCATACGTGCTACGTTTGGTGCTTGGCGGGCAATATCTATTTCACCCATATACACCACACACTGCATTCCCATTAAAGCACAAACCGTAGCAGTTGCTACACCATGTTGTCCTGCGCCAGTTTCAGCAATAATTCTGGTTTTGTTTAAGCGTTTGGCCATCAATATTTGGCCAATCGTATTATTTACTTTGTGAGCTCCTGTATGGTTTAAGTCTTCACGCTTTAAATAAACCTTAGTATTGTATTTTTCTGAAAGTCGCTTTGCGAAATACAAAGGCGAAGGTCTGCCTACATAGTCTTTCAAAAGCTGATCAAACTCTTTCTTGAAATCTGGTTCAGCCATTATTTTAAGGTAGTTCTGGCGTAATTCTTCTACATTAGGGTAAAGCATTTCTGGAATGTATGCACCACCAAATTCTCCGTAATATCCTTTTTCAGTTGCGTTATAATTCATATGAATTAGTATTTAGTATGGCGTAAAAAGTAAGCTGTTATTTTAATCCAGAATACTCAAGACTCAACTTTATTTTTAGTTTTTTTTCAATTTTTTTATCAATGTTTCTAAGGGAGCAATATCCTTAAGACCAGGTGAAGTTTCAAATTTACTATTGACATCTATAGCATGACAGTATTTAGACGCTGGCATTTTTAAGAATGATTTTAATTGCTCTACTTCCTCCAACCCAATACCACCACTTAAGAAGTATGGCTTTTTCGATGGATAATTTTCTAGGACATCCCAATCAAAAGTATAGCCATTTCCGCCTGGGAGTTTTCCTTTAGTATCAAATAGGTAGAAATCTGCTACCTCTTCAAATGCTTCTAAAACAGTAAAGTCAAACTCATCTTTAATAGAAAATACTTTTATAATTTCAATGGTTTTAATTTCCTCCTTAAGGGCCTTACAAAAATCAGGTGATTCATGACCATGTAGCTGTACCGCTAAAAGATCATAATCCTGAACTCTTCTAGAGATCTCAGCTATGGTGGCATCAACAAAAACCCCTACTTTTTTAATGTTATGAGGAATAGCTTCAAGAATACCGCCAAAATTTCTTTTTGATTTTTCCCAAAAGATGAACCCTAAATAGTCAGGTTGTAAAGCAGCAACGTTGGCAGTATTAAATTTCATACCACAGATTTTCAACTTTAATTGATGATGCTCTAACGTAGTTGGGGCTTTATCTTCAAGGGTGTATTTATCAGCAGTCATGTTTATATTATTTTGCTTCTAATTGATCGATAAAATGTTTAGCGTGTTCTCCTGGATTTTCTGTTTTCATAAAATTTTCGCCAATTAAAAATCCTTGATACCCGTATTTTTTTAAATCTTTAATGGCATCAATAGAACTAATTCCGCTTTCAGAAACTTTTACAAAATCATCTGGAATTAATTTAGACAATGACTTGCTCGTATCTAAATTTACTTCAAACGTTTTTAAATTTCGATTGTTTACGCCTAACATATCTAAACTTGGCATGATAGATTTGTGTAACTCATCTTCATTGTGTACTTCTAAAAGCACGTTTAGGTTTAGGCTTTTTGCAAATTCAGAAAGATTTTTAATTTCTTCTTTAGACAAAATAGCAGCAATCAATAAAATTACATCCGCGCCGTATGCTTTTGCTTCTAAGAGTTGATATTCATCAATAATAAACTCTTTACGTAGTAATGGAAATTTTGTAGCTGCTCTAGCGATAATTAAATCATCTAGAGAACCACCAAAATATTTGGCATCTGTTAAGACAGACATTCCACATACTCCTGCATTTTCATAACCGGTAGCCACATCTTGTACATTTAGACTTTGATTGATTTCTGATTTTGAAGGCGATCTTCTTTTGTGTTCTGCAATGATGCCAGAGGCGCTATTGCGTAGCGCATGTGCCAATGAGTTTTCTGGCCTGCCAAATAAAACGGATTGCTCTAATTGCGAAACGGGAATTAGCGCTTTTCTAAGTGCCACTTCTTTGCGTTTATCTAATACTATTTTATCTAATATGTTCATCTTATTATTTATAAGGCGCTCAATGCTTGTAATTTTTTTAAGGCGGCTAAACCTTTTCCGCTCACTAAAGATTCTTTTGCTCTTTCAAAACCTTGTAAAGGTGTTAAGTTGTCAACTGTGGCAATGGCCATCCCTGCGTTGGCACAAACCACATTAATTTGCGCTTCAGTACCTTTACCTTGTAAAATATTTAAAAATATCTGAGCAGATGCTTCAATACTGTCTCCGCCAGCAATTTCTTGCATGGTTACAGCACGTACTCCAAAATCAGAGGGTTTTAACATGCTCTCTGTTTTGTTAGATATGGTTTTTGTGTTTCCTGTTAATGAAATTTCATCATATCCGTCTAAGGCATGCAGTACTGTAAAGTTCTTATCGGTATTCTGATAAAGGTATCCATACATTCTAGCGAGTTCTAAATTAAAAACACCAACCATTTGATTTTTTGGAAATGCAGGATTTACCATAGGGCCTAACATATTGAAGAATGTTTTAACCGCTAATTCCTTGCGGATGGGAGCTACGTTTTTCATGGCTGGGTGAAATAGGGGAGCGTGTAATACGCAGATTCCGGCTTCATCAATACTCTTTTCCAGAAAACCAGCATCACTACTAAATTTAATCCCTAAAAATTCCATAACATTACTACTTCCACATTTGGAAGAAACACCATAGTTACCATGTTTTGTAACTTTTACACCAGCCCCGGCAGTTACAAATGAGGCCAACGTAGAGATGTTAAAAGTATCTTTACCATCACCGCCAGTACCACATAAATCCACAGGATTATAAGCAGACAGGTCTATAGCTAAACAAAGTTCTAGTAAGGCATCACGAAAACCTTCTAACTCATCAATGGTGACACTCCGCATCATATAAACCGTTAAAAAAGCGGCAATTTGGCTCGTGTTATAATCTCCTTTAGCAATATTTACTAATACCTGTTTTGCATCTTCTTTAGATAGCGCATCATGATTAATTAGTCTGTTTAATATATCTTTCATAATCTCCTCGTTACCATTCCAAGCGGAACAGTTTTTAGTGTGTTATTACTTTATTTTTTGATTCTCCTATAATTAAGTGTTTCTTTTGCAACTTAGGATAATAACCAGTTCTGTAAGATCTTCTTCCCGTCAGGAGTCAATACAGACTCTGGATGAAATTGTACTGCAGATACATCATAGGTCGTATGGCGCAGTGACATAATTTGCCCGTTGACATCAAAAGATGTAGCGATCAAACAATTCGGTAAATCTTTAGGATTTACGACCCAAGAGTGGTAGCGACCAACTTTAATTTCTTTAGGCAAATCGGTGAACAAAACATCCTCTTGTGTAATAGTAATAGGCGTAGCAATACCATGGTATACCTGCTCAAGGTTAATCAATGAACCACCGAAAACTTCAGCAATCGCTTGTTGCCCTAAGCACACTCCAAAAATTTTCTTAGTAGGAGCATAGGTGCTAATAATCTCTTTTAATAAACCAGCTTCTTCAGGGATTCCTGGTCCTGGAGAAAGAACGATGTATTCAAAAGCATCAACCTCTTCTAAAGAAAGTTGATCGTTTCTTTTTACAACCACTTCGCAATCTAGATCTTCTAAATAATGAACTAAATTATAGGTGAAGCTATCGTAATTATCTATAACTAAAATTTTCTTCATGATTATATGGTCTCAGCAATTTCAAGTGCTTTTGTTAAAGCACCAAGTTTATTATAGGTCTCTTGTAATTCATCTTCAGGATTAGAAGCTGCAACAATTCCCGCTCCAGCCTGATAGTATAAGTTGTGGTTTTTACTTAAGAAGGTTCTAATCATTATAGCGTGATTAAAATTCCCGTTAAAATCCATAAAACCAATAGCACCACCATAATACCCTCTACTTGTTTTTTCGTATTTTTCTATCAGTTGCATCGCCCTATGTTTTGGTGCACCACTTAAGGTACCTGCAGGAAAAGTATCTGCTACGACTTTCATGGTAGGAATATCTTTTTTCTTTTGACCCACAACTTTAGATACAAGGTGAATAACGTGCGAAAAGAATTGTACTTCGCGGTAATTGGTTACTCTCACCATATTTCCATTACGGCTCAAATCATTTCGGGCTAAATCTACAAGCATTACATGCTCGCTATTTTCTTTGTCATCCTCCGTTAATTCTTTGGCGATAATCGCATCTTTTTCATCGTCTCCGGTACGTTTAAATGTACCTGCAATAGGATGAATTTCTGCAGAACCATCTTTAACGATTAATTGTGCTTCTGGAGAACTTCCGAAAATTTTAAAGTCACCATAATCAAAATAGAATAAGTAGGGTGATGGATTGATGGAGCGTAAGGCTCTGTATACATTAAACTCATCTCCTTTAAACCCTTGAGAAAAACGACGTGAGAGTACTAATTGAAATACATCTCCTCTTTGACAATGCTTTTTAGCCAATTTCACATGTTCTTTAAAATCATCGTCTTCTAAATTTGAAGCAACTGCGCCATCTAGGGTAAAGTTATAGGATGCAAAATTTTTAACGTTTAATATCTGCTCTATTTCTGATACATTACTTTCAGATTCATAGCAGTTAGAAAAAATGTAGGCTTCATTTTTAAAATGATTTATAGCGATGATATTTTTGTATACCGCATAGTAGATATCCGGAATAGCAACAGAATTTTCTTTTTTAGAAACCTTTACATCCTCAAAATAACGAACAGCGTCATAGGCCATATAACCAAAGAGACCGTTGTCAATAAATTTAAAATCGTTCTCATCGGCAATAAATCTCTTGCTGTAATCTTCAATGATGCTTACCACATCCGTAGAAGCGTCAATAGTTATTTCTTCAACCTTACCATCTGGGAATTGCTGGGTGATAATTTCGTTTTCTACTTTAATAGATGCAATAGGATTGCAGCAGATATAAGAGAAACTGTTGTCATTCGCATGGTAATCACTTCCTTCTAATAAAATACTGTTAGGAAAGCGGTCGCGAATTTTAAGGTATACACTCACCGGGGTAATGGTGTCGGCAAGTATTTTCTTGTAATGGGTATGTAGTTTGTACGTCATCTTTAATGCTATAAAATAAGTAAGGCTTGTCGTGATGACAAGCCTTATATATATGTTGAATACAATGGTGCTCTGCTCACGCGTTTTTTCGTAAGTTATTCCACCACCAAGTATTTACAATTAAATTTTTCATTGACTCCAAAGATAGAAATCATTTTTAAGATTTCAAACAGCATTGTGTAAAAAAATAAACCCCGTAATACGAATTAACAGTACCATGGGGTTTTGTTATTTTTTTGATTGATTTAGAATTGTAAATCTACGACCAAATCAAATTCATCATAAATGGCTTTGTCCTTTAAAGTATCTGTGAAATTTGTAGAACCATAATGTATATCATAGTTAGTTCTATCTACTTTTAATGTAGCTGTTGCTTTACTACCATATATAGAGATGTCAAAAGTAACTGCTTTTGTGATGCCTTTAATAGTCAAATCTCCTGTTACATCATAAGAATTTTTACCAGTTGCTTTTACGCTCGTGAAAACTAGTTTTGATGTTGCGTGATTTTCTGTCCCAAAAAAATCAGCAGTTTTTAAGTGCCCTTCTAATTTTTCTTTGCCTTCTCCTGCTTTTAAATCTTCAACAGTTATGCTAGTCATGTCTACAACAAACGCACCACCAGTTAATTTATCATCATCAAATAGTAGTTCTCCAGACTCTAAGGCAATTTTACCAGTATGTGAGCCAGCAAATTTATACCCTTTCCAAGTAACAGTACTTTCACTGGTTTTAATGGCTTTCTTTTCGCCATCAATTGGATTAACTCCTGCTGTTGCTGCTGTTGCTACTACTATTGCAAATACGGCACTTAAAATATTTTTTTTCATGTTTTTAAAATTTAGTAATTAATAATTGTTGTTTATATGTATTGAATTAATTTTTCTTGAGATTTTCTAACTTTCTTGTAATGCTGCGTTTCATCATCTTCTGCTCTATACCCTATAGTTACCAATAGAGAGGTATTTAAATTTTGAGCGTCTAAACCTAAAATTTTATTAAACTCTGTAGGTTCAAAACCTTCCATGGGGCAGGTGTCAATTTTTAAATCGGCCGCAGCAGATAATACATTTCCTAACGCAATATAGGTTTGCTTAGCAGCCCAAATAGCTTTAGTCTCATCAGATAAAGGCATTAGTTTAGATTTCATGAAATCTGAATAACCGGCTAATGCTTCAGAAGGGATACCTCTGATTTCACTTATATCCTTTAAATGGCTGTCTATTAATGCTTCATTAAAGGTGGTGTCATGCACAAAAGCTATTAAATAAGTAGCATCCGTTATTTGCGATTGTCCCCATGCAAATGGTTTTAATTGTTCACGGATAGTAGGATCTTCTATTACAAGTATTTTGTAAGGTTGTAGCCCATAAGAAGATGCCGTTAAGGATGCAGCTTCTAAAATAGTTTCAAAATCTTTTTTTGAAACCTTTTTTGTAGCATCAAATTTTTTGGTGGCGTAACGCCAATTTAAGTTGTTAATATAATTGCTCATGTTTTGGTTTAAAATTTGTCAAATAATTTATTCAATACTAGTAAGTCTTCGTTTGTAAATTTTTCAAGAATAGTCTCGTCAGCGTTTTGCATGGCTTTATCCATTTTTAATAAAGCTTCTAAACCAGAAGGTGTAATATAGATCTCCACTTTTCTGCGGTTGCTCTCGCAAGTAGTGCGTAACACGTATCCTTTAGTAATAAGCTTATCTACAAGTCTAGTGGTATTGCTCATTTTAGTAACCATACGGTCATTAAGTGTACTTAGGTTGGCCGCCTTACCTTTCTGCCCTCTTAAAATTCTCAAAACATTAAATTGCTGAAGTGAAACATCAAAAGGTTTTAGCTTATTCATGGTAACCTCTGTAACTTTATTACTTACTAGGTTTAAATGAATAAGAGTCCTTTGACGTAACGGAATTTCTTTTTCTGTTTTTATGATCGCTTCTACATTCATGTCTGTACAATAATTGTATATACAAATGTATGTTTATTTTTTGACGTAGTTATTAATTATTTGTTAATTGTTTGAAACAATAGATTTATATTTTGGGTCAAGCCAGAATACAATTTTGGAAATTTTGAAAGTTAATAAAATAAAATATATTAATAATTGCATGAATCAAAAATGTATTGTGTCGAAAATATATTCAAAAATAATTTCTAAATACAATTATTTAGTACCTTGAAGTTGATATGCCGAAAATGAAACTTATTTTTAGTAAATCATAAATAGATACTAAATTCTGTCAATGAAAATACTTATTAATCCCTCAATAAATGGAAAAATCTTATAATCATAATACCAAATTGCAGTTATTAAAAAGACCGTTAAAGAAGCAATTAGATTGTAGTGTTAAACATGCGATAAATGCTCTCAAAGACAATGAAAAAGTAGAAAATACTACTTTAAGAATGAATCTTTTAATAAGTAATTATGCAAGAAAAGCAGGTAATATTATTTATTTTTCAAATAAGACAAATTTTCAAAATAAAAAGGGGGCATTGGATCTTGCGAGTAATTATTTCAATGCAAAATGGGCAAAAGCTTTTAATCATGCCTTAGTTATAAATAAGTTTTATAAAACTCCTAATGGGGGTATTGTATATGTGCCTAAAGGTGAAATTTCTTATTTTAATGATGATGGGGCAGTTTATGGAATTAAAGTAGAGGATAAAGAATACTTTTGGGACTACAGAGAAGAATTATATTATGATGTTTACAATAACATATATAGTTCAAATGGTGATGTTTTGATTGGCAAACGTAGTCCAAGGTATGTAAAAGAAGCTTACAGAAAATTAATGAACGTACAAGTACGTTACCCCAATGCCTATTTAAGTGTAATAATTGGTAATGGTATGCCCGAGTATACCATCAGCCATTTTGACGCAAGTACTGGTGGGGTTACGAGCTTTGGTGGAGCTTATTATAATGATAAAGCTTTTAATGAAGAAGATTATCCAGAAGTTGGCACAGGAGAATCATTTGTACCTATTTGGGGCTCTGGTAAACAAGCCTATTATGATTTTCAAGATGGTGCATATGGTTGGGGAGCATTGAATACAGGTATGGCAATTTCGGATGTGTTTTTGATAAAATCTATTTATCAAGGTATTTCAAAAGGAGGTTTACGTGTAATGAATAAAAATTATGGTAGTTGGTCATCTTATCGCAGATTTTATGGTAAAAATGGTTTTGCCAAGAAAGAACAGCATTTGCATCATTGGCTCTTGGAAAGGAATGGTGCTAAGAATGGGTCAGGTCTAGGATGGAAAGCTAAAAATCAAATGTGGAATTTAAATCCTTTACCCGAAAAATTCTTTGAAGCAGGATATGATTGGAATCAGATACACCGCGCTATAGAAGGTAAAACATCTCCTCTATATTTAAATAGCTTAGAAAGGTTTCATTATGGAACTCCAAATTATTTATATCCCTTAGGCATTTATGGTTTTAGAGGTCTAAATCAAACTAGGGATTAATGGTCGAGAAACTAAATTTCCCAGTTCTCTTGTACAAGTCCAAATCAGTTGACTATTTTATTTGTAAGGATGCAAATATGCTGACCTTATGCACAGTCGCTGCATTAAAAAACAAATATTATAACAATTTACTCTTGATTGATACACAGGGAAAAGAGTATCTTATAATTAGTGCAGTTAAAATTAAAAATGAAACAAAACCTCGTTTATCATTTTCTTATATTTTTGGTTCCCGTTTTATTCGAATACAACCTGTTTTTGATTTAGATTATGGACAACAAAGGAATATTAAATTTGTTAAAAAGATTATTTTAGATGAATTTGAAACCAATATAGATTTTTGGCAAGAAAACGAAGATTATGACTTATTGTTGTGCCGTATAAAGATGGCAGATTCTATTGAAAAATTAATGAAACTGCTATTAAATCTGTAACTTATTTATGATAGAAATAGAACGCGAATTGTCTGCGAAAGAAATAAAACAGATAGATGCTGCAATAAAAAAAAAGCAGACAAAAGTCAGGCTTAGATTTGAAGTTATATTAGGACTATTGTTAGCTGTTTTTTTGTTTGGATGGCATATCTATGAATATGATGATTCTAATTGGTCTTTGCCTTCCAAATGGGGTATCGTAATCTCTTTTATGGCAATTTGGATGTATATTGAATCCTACTTTGAATTAAATAGGAAAAATAAAAAAGAGGTTATTACTTTAATCAATTTTAAGAAAAAAAATTTATTAAGTATGATGGTAATCGAACCAAAAAGAGTAATGAAGGTAATGGATTTCCCAAAGGGAGAAACCATATATTTAATTGAAAAAAAAACAGGGAAATGTTTTTACTTACTCAACATCGAAGATAGTTTTTGCAAGGAATTTCCAACCAGTATTTTTGAGTATTATCTTGATAGTACATATAGATACGCTACTAATATGGAAGTTAATTGCAAGGGTGATAAAATCGATTTGGTAGTAATTCCTTTTTTAAACAATAAAAAAGCGGAGATGATTATTGGAAATTTTGAGAGTTCGAAATATACCTTTGATGAATTATATAAATTATTACAAAATAATTGATGGTTCATTACAATGAGCAAAAATTTTATTCAAGACGGCGATTATTAATGGGGAGCATTGAACACAGGTATGGCAATTTCTGATGTGTTTTTGGTGAAGTCTGTATTTAGCGGTTTAGGGAAAGCTGTTTTGTCAAAAGGTGTAGTTGGTGGCGCTAAGCGGTACTTTGGTTACGGAATGTCGCATGAATATGGTGCAAGCGTTGCAAGATGGAAACGATTGGGTGTTGATATGAGTGGAAAAAAACATCATTGGGCGATAAGTCAAGAATTAATGGAACGACAACCTTTGCTAAAGCAGATAGGCAATCAGACCTGGAATTTAAAACGTTTTGGCAGTAATGCAAGCCACATGCGTTGGGGGCATGGGAATGCTTTTCCTAGTGAAGAATTACCACGCATAATTTACTGGAAATTAGCTTATCCTATATCTTCAACCCCATGGTGGTTTAGATTAGGTGGAATTTCGACAGGTGGTCGTTTATATCAAAATATCGAGAGGGATGAATAATAGTATAGTGTTCCCAGCTTTATATGTGAATCATATGACAGGCGATATTGGTGTCTATATTAGAAAAAAAAGAATTGCAGCAGAATCTTTTTTAAGAGATAAAAAGCACGTCAAAACATATCAAAAAAATGTTGTCATCATAGATTCGCAAGGAAATGTTTATACTCAAATACGCAAGAAACAAACAGGTGGAATTAGTTTATGGTATAGTATTGTATATTTAACTAAGATGGTTTATGTTGAATCTGTTGTTGAAGATGAAGTTGGTTTCATGAGTGTATCTGAGCTAAAAACAACTATTATGGAAATTATAAAAAAGAAACCAAAAAAATGGCTTCCACTTGGTCCCGTAAATATTATACAAGAATTCTTAGATGAGGCAAAAACATATAAAGAGGTTATGCGTGTCTTCGATGCTAAAATTAAGTAATTTTTAACCTTAGGGTTATGGTTGGTAGACTATAAACACAAGTACGGCAATTTCTGATGTTTTTTTATCGTTCCCTATTTGGTGGCTTTGGTAAGACAATTTAGATAGCTTTTAGAAATCTACATGCTTCTTTTTAAAACATTGGTTGAATACTTTTCGTTGAGAGTATTAAATTGTAGGTTCTAATCTCTAGGCCTAGTGTAAGGTTTTATTTAAATAATGCACTATTTTTGGAGAACTTAAAATACATAAAGAAATGGCAGATTTATCACAAGAAGAATGGGTAGAGCAACTAAACAATGATGACAATGCTTTTATTTTAGATGTGCGTACACCTGAAGAAGTAGAAGGCGGTTACATTCCAGAGGCTACAAATATAGATATTCATTTAGGGCAAGGTTTTTTAGATGAAATTGAAAAACTTGACAAAAATAAAAGTTACTATGTGTATTGTCGTTCTGGAGCAAGAAGCGGACAAGCATGTGCTATAATGAATAGTGTAGGCTTTGAAAATGCCTATAATTTATTGGGTGGTTTTATGAATTGGGAAGGCGAAGTTGCTGAGTAAATCAGAGAAGCTTACATCATAGATATAAACTTTATAAAGTGAAGACCTTGCTACTGATTCTATCAGAAGTAAGGTCTTTTTTGCTTTTATTTACTATCTTATGCCTTGTTAATGATACGATTACATGCGCGAAGACTTTCTTCATTTTATATGGAAACATAAGAAAATTCCACTAACGAACTTGATAAGTACCAATAATGAAGCTATTGAAATAGTTCAAGTGGGTACGCACAATCATTTAGCAGGACCAGATTTCTTCAATGCTCAAATTAGAATTGGTACTCAATTATGGGCAGGGAATGTAGAGATACACATAAAAGCCTCTGATTGGTACGTGCACAATCATGAACTTGATGCAAATTATGATAATGTAATTTTACATGTAGTGTGGGAAGATGATTCCAATATCTTTAGAAAAGATAATGAGCCTATTCCTACCTTAGCGCTAAAACCCTATTTATCGAAAGACTTAGTTTTGTCTTATGAAAAACTATTTTCGAAAAGCGGTAAAAATTTTATTAATTGCGAAAAGCAAATTGATGACTTGGATACCTTTATATTTAAAAATTGGTTGGAGAGATTGTATTTTGAGCGTTTAGAAGAGAAATCAGTACCTATTTTAAAGCTTTTACAAGATTCAAACAACAACTGGGAAGAGGTATTGTTTGTGATGCTTCTGAAAAACTTTGGATTAAAAATAAATGGTGATGCATTTTTGAGTTTGGCTCAAAGTATAGATTTTTCTACTGTACGTAAAATAGGCGCGAACACTTTGCAATTAGAAAGTTTGTTATTTGGTCATGCTGGTTTATTAGAAGAAAATAGTAGTGATATCTATTTTAATGAATTAAAAAAGGAATATGACTATGTGAAGCATAAATTTCAATGTCGTGAGCCTAGCGTATTAAAGCCTGCATTTTTTAAATTGAGACCGCCCAATTTTCCGACAATCAGATTATCCCAATTTTCCAATTTATATGCAAATCAGCATAATTTATTCAGTAAACTTATTGATGCCACTTCTATAGAAGAAATGTATACTATTCTTGGTGTAGACGCTAGTGCTTATTGGGATGTTCATTATACATTTGGAAAAGAATCTAAAAAAAGTAAAAAACGACTTACGAAAAAATTCATGGACCTATTAATAATTAACACAGTGCTGCCGTTAAAGTTTTGTCATGCGCATCACCATGGGAAATCTATTGATGAGGTAGTCGTTCATGTAATATCTGGCATTAAAAAAGAAGAAAATACCATTATACATAAGTTTGATGCGTTAAAGATGCGTGTGTCTAATGCAATGGAAAGTCAGTCTTTACTACAGCTATACAATGAGTATTGTAGCAAAAATAAATGCTTGCAATGTGTCATCGGTAATAGTTTATTAAAAGGAAATGACTAATTTTAACACATGAATTTTTTATATCAACTATTATACTTTTTTCAAAAGCATGGTTTTGAGGTATGTAGACGTATAGCAGAACGTTTAGGTATTCGTATACGTGTAGTACGAACATCATTCATTTATCTAACCTTTGTAACCTTAGGTTTTGGTTTTGCTTTGTATTTGTTTGTAGCCTTTTGGTTGAAAATTAAAGATTTGGTATACACAAAAAGAACATCAGTCTTTGACTTATAACCCTATGCTAAGACTTTTTAGATCTAAAATTTATTTTGCAGTATTTCTGATGACGGCGGTACTGTTGTTTGGGGTGTTAGGGTATCGTTATATTTCAGATTACGATTGGGTAGATGCTATTTACATGACCATAATTACGGTTACCACTGTTGGGTTTTCAGAGGTGCGGCCATTAGATGCGCAGTCTAAATTTTTTACCATATCATTAATCGTTTCGAGTGTTTTTATATTTGCCTTTGCTATATCTGTGATTACAGAATATGTTTTAGGTAGAAATTCTCTTCAAATATTAAAAAAGAAAAAAGTGAAATCTAAAATTAATAGTCTAACTGATCATGTCATTGTTTGCGGTTATGGAAGAAATGGTACGCAAGCTGCAGAACGTTTAAAGGCCTATAAACGTCCCTTCGTAATAATTGAAAAGGACAAAGAAATTATAGAGCGTTTTGAAGAAAATTTACTTTTTGTAGAGGGTGATGCAAATGATGATGAAATATTATTAGAAGCAGGAATTGAACGTGCTAAGTTTTTAATTACAGCTTTACCAGACGATGCTATGAATTTATTTGTTGTACTTTCTTCAAGACAATTAAATAAAGACCTGTTTATTATTAGTAGAGCATCTTTATTAAATTCGCAAAAAAAATTGTTGTTTGCGGGAGCAAATAAGGTCATCATGCCAGATAAAATTGGTGGTGATCATATGGCTTCTTTAGTGGTGATGCCAGATTTAATAACTTTTATGGATAAATTATCTGTAGTAGGTGGTCATACCACTAACTTAGAAGAGGTTTCTATCGAAGATTTTACGGATCAAATGGAGTGTAATTCACTTCGTGATTTAGATCTTAGAAGAAAAACAGGGTGTACCATAATAGGGTATATATCACCAGAAGGAGACTATATCATTAATCCTGAAGCAGATTTGCAATTGCAGCCAAAAAGCAAAGTAATTGTGCTGGGAAGGCCAGAACAAATCCGAAAATTAAACGAAATGTTTCACATCGTTTAAAGAGATTTAAATAATATTCCTTGATTGCGTAGTTATTTTTTTGGATATTGCTGTCGACTAGACTAATTATAAAACAAATTTAAATATTATGAAGTATAGACTTCTTACGCTGTTTGCATTAATGGCACCTATTATTACCTTTTCTCAGGAGGTTGTGGAAAAGGGATTAGATGAAAAAATTGATGAAGCCTTTAAGCCTATTTCCGATTTCTTTTCCGCAGTAATATTCTTCAATGTTTGGCATAATCCAGACATTCCGTTTGTATTAGTTCTATTAGTAGCAAGTGCATTATTTTTTACGATATACTTCGGGTTTCCAAATGTAAGATACTTCGGAAAAGCTATTAGTACTGTTAGAGGTAAGTATGAAGATATAGAAAAGCACGGGGCTAAAGAATTATATGGTGAAGATGGTATTGCTCAAGGGCAAGATTTATCTAATGTAGATATTGAAGAGCACATGGTAGGTTTAGAAGACGATCTAGCAGTAAACGGCGATATTATAGATACAATTAGAGATGAAAGTTCAGACGGAGAAGTAAGTCACTTTCAAGCTTTGGCAACAGCCGTATCAGGTACTGTTGGGAATGGAAATATAGCAGGTGTAGCATTGGCAATTGCGCTAGGTGGTCCTGGGGCTACGTTCTGGATGATTGTATGTGGACTTTTAGGAATGTCTACAAAATTTGTAGAATGTACTTTAGGAGTTCAATATCGTGATGTAGGTGAAGACGGTACTGTTTACGGGGGTCCAATGTATTACCTAAGTAAAGGATTAAAACAAAAAGGATTTAAAAAATTAGGTAAAGTTGCAGCAGTGGTATTTGCTGTTTTCTGTATTGGTGGTTCTTTTGGCGGTGGTAACGCTGCACAATCTAATCAGGCTACCATTGTATTAAAAGAATTATTTAATTGGCAAAGTACAGCCGCCGGTGCTATTGTAGGTTTGGGACTTGCTATCTTAGTAGGGATCATAATTATAGGAGGTATTAAAAGAATTGCTCAAGTAACGGAAAAGGTAGTTCCGTTTATGGCAATTATGTATGTTGTTGCTTGTCTATATATCATATTCGCTAATTTTAGTTTAGTTGATGATGCTATTTCGCTTATTGTAACAGAAGCATTTAATCCTAAAGCAGCTACTGTAGGTGGTTTCATAGGTGTATTGCTGGTTGGATTTAAGAGAGCAGCCTTTTCTAACGAAGCGGGAGCTGGTTCTGCGTCTATCGCCCATTCAGCCGTAAGAACAAAATATTCGGCAAGTGAAGGTTTGGTAGCTTTATTAGAGCCATTCATAGATACAGTGTTAATCTGTACAATGACTGCTTTAGTAATTGTTATTTTTAATTTCGGTGGTTACTTTGAGTACGGATTAGATGTAAGTACAGATGGTAGTGGTGCTGTTCAGATAGGAGCAGATGTTGTTCAGGGTGCTGGTATTACAGCTAAAGCTTTTGCAGCATACATACCTTACTCTAACGTATTCTTGACTATAGCGGTGGTTTTATTCGCAGTATCTACCATGATTTCTTGGTCTTATTATGGATTACAATCTTGGAAATTCTTATTCGGTAGAGGAAAAGCAGCAGATTTAACGTATAAATTTTTATTCTTAACTTTTGTGGTTATTGGTGCTGCAGCAAGTATGGGGTCTATTTGGGCATTTTCAGATGCAATGATTTTTGCAATGGTTTTCCCGAATATGGTAGGATTATTTTTCCTTTTCCCTGTAGTTAAAAAGCAATTGAAAAGGTATCTTGATGCTATTAAGCTTAAGTATGATGCTATTGATAATTAAATAGTACAGTAATGAAATTATTTAAATCCCACTTCAGGTTCTCAAAACAAGAACGAAGTGGGATTTTCTTTTTACTCGCTATTATTGTTTGTCTTCAACTAGGACATTATGTATATGCTACCCTGGTAGATGAGAAAGCTTCAAATCATTTTATCGTAGACAAAAATGTTCAGGCTCAGATAAATGCGCTTAAGGAAAATGCACAACGTAAAGATAGCACTGTACTTTTTCCTTTTAATCCAAATTACATCACAGATTACAAAGGCTATACTCTAGGTATGTCTGTTTCTGAAATTGATAGATTGCATGGGTTTAGAGCAAGCCGGAAATTTGTAAATTCAGTGCAAGACTTTCAAAAGGTAACTTTAGTTTCAGATTCCTTATTACATAAAATTTCGCCCTATTTTAAATTTCCTGATTGGGTAAATAAGAAAAAATATAAAGAAAGGGAAGCATCCGTTTCTATTCCAGAAAATACTAAAGCAATAGAGTCGTTGGTGAGTGATATTAACTTGGCTACTGCTTCAGAACTAAGAACTGTAAATGGGATAGGAGAGAAGCTATCTGCGCGAATCATTAAATTCAGAGATCGGTTAGGGGGCTTTGTAGATAATGAACAGGTTTCTGAAGTTTATGGGCTAGAAACTGCAGTCCTTCAAAGAATTTCTGAGAAATTTAAAGTTTTGTCAAAGCCAGAGATTGTCAAAGTAAATATCAATACAGCTTCAGCTTCAGAAATATCAAAATTGGTATACTTAAATTATACTGTTTCTAATGAGATTATTCGCTATCGAGAAGAAAATGGGACAATCAACTCCCTTGATGAATTAAAAAATATAGCGGGATTTCCTTCCGAAAAAATCAATAGAATATCTTTATATTTGGCATTATAAAAAAATAGCTATGAAAAATACCATATTTCACTTTTGATATGTGTGGTATTTTCGTCTTAAAAATTAATTTTCAAAATATATATAGATGAAAAGTATGTACTTCACAGAAGAGCATCAATTGTTTAGAGAAAGCCTTAAAAATTTTTTAAAGAAAGAAGTTGTTCCTCATATAGAGAAATGGGAAAGTACAGGTACCATTGAGCGTTTTATTTGGGCTAAGTTCGGGGAGATGGGATATTTTGGTCTCGCTACGCCTGAAAAGGACGGGGGTTTAGGTTTAGATTTATTTTATACCATTATTTTTTTAGAAGAACTTCAGAAAATAAATTCTGGTGGCTTTGCTGCGGCAATGTGGGCACATGCATATTTGGCTATGACCCATTTGAATAAAGAGGCAGATGATGAACTAAAAAAGCAATATCTAACACCGAGTGTATTAGGAGAAAAAATTGGATGTTTATGTATCTCTGAACCTTTTGGTGGGAGTGATGTTGCAGGAATGAGAACTACAGCAGAAAAAAAAGGAGATACCTATGTTATAAATGGTTCTAAGACATTTATAACTAATGGCGTGTATTGCGATTATATGATAGTTGCGGCTAAGACCAGTCCAGAATTAGGGAATAAAGGTATTAGTATCTTTTTGGTAGATAAAAAGACGCCTGGAGTGTCTGCTACTAAATTAAACAAATTAGGATGGCGTGCTTCAGATACGGGTGAGATTGCATTTGATAATGTAACGATTCCTGCTACTAATCTTATGGGGGAAGAAAATAAGGGCTTCTCTTATATTATGGAGCATTTTGCTTTAGAGCGCTTAATTATGGGAGTAAATTCGCATGCAAGAGCAGAATATGCTTTAGATTATGCTTTGCAATATATGTCAGAAAGACAAGCTTTTGGTAAATCTATAGATAAATATCAGGCGCTACGTCATCGTTTTGTAGACTTGCAGGCAGATATGGAAATGTGTCGTGAATATAATTATTTGGTCACCTATAGATTAAATAAAGGGGAATATGTCGTAAAAGAAGCAACTATTTCTAAATTGAAGTCAACCAAAATGGCAGATGAGGTAATTTATGACTGTTTGCAATTTCTTGGTGGATACGGGTATATGGAAGATTATCCAATGGCACGGTTACTTCGAGATAGTCGTTTGGGGCCTATTGGTGGAGGTACATCAGAGATACTAAGAGAGATCTTAGCTAAAATTATGATTGATAAAAAGGAATATAAGGCAACAAAAGTAGAATAGTTTTTTGTTTTATAAAGCTGATTTCTAGTTACATAGAATTAATTTAGTTGAATTTTCAAGGTATAGGTTGCTAATTAGAGAATAGTTTTTATCTTTGCAGTCTTAATCACTAAAGAGAGGAGGTTTTAGCCCATGTTAATTATACCAATAAAAGAAGGAGAAAACATAGATAGAGCATTGAAGCGTTTTAAGCGTAAGTTCGATAGAACTGGAACAATGCGTCAATTGAGAAAGCGTCAACAGTTTACGAAGCCCTCAGTAGCACGTAGAGCTCAGTTTCAAAAAGCTCATTATATTCAAGGATTGAGAGATCAAGAAGAGATATAGTATTTAAACGTTTATAATATAGTAAAGCCTTGCATTTTTTTGCAAGGCTTTTTTTGTGGCTTTTTTTAAAGATGGATTGAGTGTTAACTTTTGTATTTTTGATATATGTCTATAGTAGCATTTGTCGCTTATTTATCATTAGAGAAGAAGTATTCTGTAAATACAATTAAGGCTTATGAAAAAGATCTTAATGAATTTATTTTGTTCTGTAGTGAGGGGTGTGCGGAAGACAATGTAGATGAAGTCTCTTATGTAATTATTAGAAATTGGATTGTTGCTTTGGTAGACGGGAAAATAGCCAACCGTACTATTAATAGAAAAATAGCTTCTTTAAAGGCATACTATAAATTTTTATTAAAAACAGAAACGATAGCTGTTAATCCGCTAGCAAAACATAAAGCTTTAAAAACGGCTAAAAAAATTGAAATTCCTTTTTCGGAAGCCGAAATGAATGAAGTACTTAGTTCTATGACTTTTTCTGAAGATTTTGAAGGACTTAGGGATAAGTTGATTATTGAGTTGTTTTATGCTACAGGAATTCGTCGTATCGAATTGGTAAATTTAAAAGTGACTAATGTTGATTTGAGACAGAAAACAATTAAGGTTTTAGGGAAAAGAAATAAAGAACGTATTATTCCTTTGGTGGCTTCTTTAATGTCTTTGTTTGAAGCGTATTTTGTAGAGCGCAATTCTTTGCCGGCAATTACTTCAGATGAATTTGTGTTTTTGTTGAAATCAGGCGATAAAATTTATGAAACACTTGTGTATAGGGTTATCAATCATTATTTCGGTTTAGTGTCTAGTAAGGTAAAAAAGAGTCCTCATATACTTCGGCATACTTTTGCTACGCATTTATTAAATAAGGGTGCAGATTTAAATTCTGTAAAAGAATTATTGGGTCATGCTAGTTTGGCTTCTACTCAAGTCTATACCCATAATAGTATAGCGGAGTTAAAAAAAGTTCATTTACGTGCGCATCCTAGGAATAAAAATTAGTTTGGATTGTCGTTAATTGTCCTTTAAATTTTTCATCTGTAAAAGCAAATGTGTAAACGGTAAGTATTAAACCAAGTGCTAATTTGAATATTTTTAAATAAAATCGAATAAATAAATTAAATCAGTGCCTTGGTGAGGTAAATAGTTCTAATGTTCGTCTGAAAGTAAAAAAAACAAGCACTAAAGAGTGTGAAATTACAGAAATTAAATGGTATGTGCTTAAAAATGAATTTATTGTAAAAAAGCAATATGTGTCTTTTTAGGGGGTGGCTAATAGCGCTTGTGATTGGTTGAAAAGGACTTTGATAAGTCAAAATGAAAAAAATATTAAAATTGCGTAAAATTTTATTCAAAAAAATTTTGATAAACTAAAAATAGCTTTACATTTGCAGTCCGTTAGAAAAGCGGACTTTTTTAAAGCCAAAAAAAAGTAGTAAAAGCCGATGTAGCTCAGCTGGCTAGAGCAGCTGATTTGTAATCAGCAGGTCGTGGGTTCGAGTCCCTCCATCGGCTCTTAAGTTCTTTAAAATATTGATTTGGGGAGATACTCAAGCGGCCAACGAGGGCAGACTGTAAATCTGCTGACTACGTCTTCGCAGGTTCGAATCCTGCTCTCCCCACTTTAAAGAATTTTTTTAAAGTTATTAAGGGTAATTTGAAAAAATTGTTCTTAAATTTGAAATGTTGAAATATTGTTAGCTCTTGAAGTTAGCAAATAATTGCGAGAGTAGCTCAGTTGGTAGAGCGTCAGCCTTCCAAGCTGAATGTCGCCGGTTCGAACCCGGTCTCTCGCTCTAATAAAACCTTGAGTTTAAAAGGTTGTTTTTTTTGGGTTTTAATCTTCTTTTTAGTATTTGGATTATGAACTCAGATAGGCCGGTGTAGCTCAGGGGTAGAGCGTTTCCTTGGTAAGGAAGAGGTCATGAGTTCAAATCTCATCATTGGCTCAAACAAGACATAAATTGTACACTAATATAAACTAAGATTAAAATTCAATAAACATGGCTAAGGCAACATTTGATCGTTCTAAACCGCACTTAAATATCGGTACTATTGGACACGTAGATCACGGTAAAACTACATTGACTGCCGCTATTACAACAGTTTTAGCGAACGCAGGATTGTCTGAAATGAGAAGTTTCGACTCAATTGATAATGCACCTGAAGAAAAAGAAAGAGGGATTACTATTAATACATCACACGTAGAATATTCTACAGCTAACCGTCATTACGCTCACGTTGACTGTCCAGGTCACGCGGATTACGTAAAGAACATGGTTACTGGAGCTGCTCAGATGGATGGTGCTATTCTTGTTGTTGCTGCTACTGATGGTCCAATGCCACAAACACGTGAGCATATCCTTTTAGGTCGCCAGGTTGGTATTCCTAGAATGGTTGTATTCATGAATAAAGTGGATATGGTTGATGATGAAGAATTGTTAGAGCTTGTTGAAATGGAAGTTAGAGAATTACTTTCTTTCTATGAGTATGATGGTGATAATGGTCCTGTTATTGCTGGTTCAGCTTTAGGAGCATTGAACGGTGAGCAAAAATGGGTTGATACAGTAATGTCTTTAATGGAAGCTGTTGATACTTGGATCGAATTACCAAAAAGAGATGTTGAAAAAGATTTCTTAATGCCAGTTGAAGATGTATTTACAATTACTGGTCGTGGTACTGTTGCTACTGGTCGTATTGAAACTGGAGTAGCTAACACTGGTGATCCTGTTGAGATTATTGGTATGGGTGCTGAAAAATTGAACTCTACTGTTACTGGGGTTGAAATGTTCCGTAAGATATTAGATAGAGGTGAAGCTGGTGATAACGTAGGTCTTTTATTGAGAGGTATTGAAAAGTCTCAAATTAAAAGAGGTATGGTAATCTGTAAGCCAGGTTCTGTAACTCCACATGCTAAGTTTAAAGCAGAGGTTTACGTTCTTAAAAAAGAAGAAGGTGGTCGTCACACACCATTCCATAACAACTACCGTCCTCAGTTCTATGTAAGAACTACAGATGTTACAGGAACAATTACACTTCCTGATGGAGTTGAAATGGTAATGCCAGGTGATAACCTTACTATTAATGTTGAATTATTATCTCCAATTGCATTGAGTGTTGGTTTACGTTTCGCTATCCGTGAAGGTGGTAGAACTGTAGGTGCAGGTCAAGTAACTGAGATTACAGATTAATCATTAATAAGATTATATAAAAGTATTTTCATCAAGGGTGTCCGTTACTAACGGATACCTTTCGATGTAAATAGAAACGGGTGTAGCTCAGTTGGTAGAGCACTGGTCTCCAAAACCAGGTGTCGTGAGTTCGAGTCTCCCCTCCCGTGCTAATAAAGAGAGGTTATTAAGCGAGAAATTGGTTAAAGACCTATTGTATTATAAAGTAAATCTTTCGCAGCATGTTAACATATATCAAGGAATCCTTAGAGGAACTTAGAACTAATATAACATTACCTTCCAAATCTGAAGCATCAAATTTGATGGTAATTGTTGCTGTTTTTTCTATTTTGTTTGCTTTGGCAACTTGGGGTGTAGATAGTCTTTTTAGTGAGTTGATTCAAATTTATTTTGATAAATTAATAAATTAAGAAAAGATCTATGTCAGAAGTATTGGATAAAAAGTGGTATGTAGTTAGGGCTGTAAGTGGTCAAGAAAACAAAATTAGGGGTTACATCGAATCAGAGGTAGCTCGTTTAGGTTTTGGTGATTATTTAGATGAGGTTTTAGTGCCTACTGAAAAGGTAATTCAAATCCGTAATGGTAAGAAGGTAAATAAAGAAAGAGTTTATTTTCCTGGTTATATTATGGTGAAGGCTAACCTTGGAGGTGAGGTAGCTCATATTATTCGTTCTATTACCAATGTAATTGGTTTTTTAGGGGAAACAAAAGGAGGAGATCCTGTTCCCTTGAGAAAAGCAGAGGTGAATAGAATGTTAGGTAAGGTTGATGAATTAACTGTAACAACAGAAAATGTTGCTATTCCTTTTGTAATGGGAGAAACGGTTAAGGTTATTGACGGGCCTTTTAATGGATTTAACGGAACAGTTGAAAAGATTAATGAAGAGAAGCGTAAGCTTGAGGTAATGGTTAAGATTTTCGGAAGAAAAACTCCATTAGAGTTGAGTTATATGCAAGTTGAAAAAGTATAAATTTAGAACTGTTACATAAAAGTTGTGTTGCTTCCAATTGACACAATTTAATTTAATTTAAGACAATGGCAAAAGAAATTAGTAAAGTAGTTAAACTACAAGTTAGGGGAGGTGCAGCGAATCCGTCGCCACCGGTTGGACCCGCTTTAGGTGCTGCCGGTGTTAACATCATGGAGTTCTGTAAGCAATTTAATGCACGTACACAGGACAAACAGGGTAAAGTTTTACCTGTTGCTATCACCGTATACAAGGATAAGTCGTTTGACTTCGTTGTAAAGACACCGCCGGCGGCAGTTCAGCTTATGGAAGCGGCTAAGATTAAAAAAGGATCAGGTGAACCTAACCGAGTTAAAAACGGAAACGTATCTTGGGATCAAATTAAGACTATCGCTGAAGATAAGATGGTAGATCTTAATGCATTTACAATTAACTCTGCGATGAGCATGGTTGCTGGTACTGCAAGATCAATGGGTTTAAAGGTTTCAGGAACTAGACCTTTTTAATATCTTAAAAGCAATATAATGGCAAAATTAACGAAAAATCAAAAAGAAGCGCTTTCTAAGATTGATAAGAATAAAATCTATTCTGTATCTGAAGGGTCTGCTTTAATAAAAGAAATCACAAATGCAAAATTTGATGCATCTGTTGAACTAGCGGTTCGTTTAGGAGTTGATCCTAGAAAAGCGAATCAAATGGTACGTGGTGTTGTTACTTTACCGCATGGTACTGGTAAGGATGTTAAAGTTCTTGCTTTAGTAACTCCAGATAAAGAAGCAGAGGCTAAAGAGGCTGGTGCGGATTTTGTAGGTTTAGATGAGTATTTAGATAAAATTAAAGGCGGTTGGACAGATGTTGATGTGATCATCACTATGCCAAGTGTTATGGGTAAATTAGGTCCTTTAGGTAGAGTATTGGGTCCTAGAGGTTTAATGCCTAACCCTAAAACTGGGACAGTAACTATGGATGTAGCGAAAGCTGTAGCTGAAGTTAAAGCTGGTAAAATTGACTTTAAAGTTGATAAAACTGGTATTGTTCATGCTGCAATTGGTAAAGTTTCATTTTCTGCAGATAAGATCTATGAAAATGCAAAAGAACTTATTGATACTTTAAATAAGTTGAAGCCAACGGCGTCAAAGGGTATTTATATTAAGAGTATTTTCATGTCTAGTACGATGAGTCCTAGTGTGCAATTAGATACTAAATCAGTTTAATTCATATTAAGATGACAAGAGAAGAAAAATTAAACGTAATAGAAGATTTAACTGCAAGATTAGGTGATGCTACTACAATATACTTAGCTGATATATCTGGTTTAGACGCAGTAACTACTTCAGATTTAAGAAGAGCTTGTTTTAAAGCTGATATTAAATTAGCCGTAGTTAAAAATACATTGCTTGCAAAAGCAATGGCAGCTTCTGATAAAGACTTCGGGGAACTTCCTGATGTTCTTAAGGGTAGTACTTCTTTAATGTTTGCAGAAACTGGTAACGGTCCTGCAAAATTGATAAAAGCTTTTAGAGCTAAAACTAAAGATAAGCCATTATTAAAAGGTGCTTTTGTAGAAGAAGCAGTTTATATTGGTGATGATCAATTAGAAGCTTTAGTTAATATCAAATCTAAAGAAGAAGTTATTGGTGATATTATTTCTATACTTCAGTCTCCGGCTAAGAATGTTATTTCTGGTCTTAAGTCTGGTGGAGGTAAAATTGCTGGTATTCTTAAAACTTTATCAGAAAGATAAAACGCACGCACTAAAAACAATTATATTTTAAAAATTTATTAAACGATAGAAAAATGGCAGATTTAAAAGATTTCGCAGAACAATTAGTTAACTTAACAGTAAAAGAAGTTAATGAATTAGCTAATATATTAAAAGATGAGTACGGTATCGAACCTGCTGCTGCTGCTGTTGCAGTTGCTGCTGGTGGTGGTGATGCTGCTGTTGCTGAAGAGCAAACAGAATTTGATGTTATCTTAAAAGCAGCTGGTGCTTCTAAGTTAGCAGTTGTTAAATTGGTTAAAGAATTAACTGGTTTAGGTTTAAAAGAAGCTAAAGATATCGTTGATAGCGCACCAAAAGCTATTAAAGAAGGTATCTCTAAAGATGAAGCAGAAGGAATTCTTAAGTCATTAGAAGAAGCTGGAGCAGAAGTTGAGCTTAAATAGTAGAAGCAACCATAATAATTTTGGTTTAGGTCTATTCACTTTCGTGTCTAGACCTAAACCTATTTATGTATGTAGCCTTGAGTTATGTACAAATTTATAGTAAGTATTCATAATCAAAATTTTGTCCATTGATGATTACAAATCAGACTGAAAGAATAAATTTCGCATCCGCTAAGAACATTCCGAGCTATCCGGATTTCTTGGACATTCAGGTTAAGTCGTTTCAAGATTTTTTTCAACTAGAAACTAAATCTGACGAAAGGGGAGATGAAGGACTATATAATACATTTCAAGAAAATTTTCCTATTACAGATACTAGAAATCAGTTCGTTTTAGAATTTCTTGATTATTTTATTGATCCTCCTCGTTACTCTATACAAGAATGTATAGAACGTGGTCTTACCCATAGCGTTCCGCTAAAAGCAAGATTAAAATTATATTGTACGGATCCGGAACATGAGGATTTCGAAACTATTGTTCAGGATGTATATTTGGGGACTATCCCTTATATGACACCAAGTGGTACCTTTGTTATAAATGGTGCTGAGCGTGTTGTTGTATCACAATTACATAGATCACCAGGTGTTTTCTTTGGACAATCATTCCATGCGAATGGAACAAAATTATATTCTGCGAGAGTTATTCCTTTTAAGGGTTCTTGGATAGAATTTGCAACAGATATCAATGGCGTTATGTACGCTTACATTGATAGAAAGAAAAAATTACCTGTTACTACACTTTTCAGAGCTATCGGTTTTGAAAGTGATAAGGATATCTTAGAGATCTTTGACCTTTCTGAAGAGGTTAAGGTTTCTGTGGCAGGACTTAAAAAAGTGCTAGGTCGTAAATTAGCGGCTAGAGTATTAAATACTTGGCATGAAGATTTCGTAGATGAAGATACCGGTGAGGTAGTTTCTATCGAAAGAAATGAAATCGTTTTAGATCGTGATACTGTTCTTGAAAAAGAACATATTGAGCAGATTGTAGATGCTGATGTTAAAACAGTTCTTTTACATAAAGAAAGTGCTGCACAATCTGATTATGGTATCATTCATAATACACTACAAAAAGATCCTACGAATTCTGAAAAAGAAGCAGTAGAACATATATACCGTCAATTACGTAATGCTGAGCCGCCAGATGAGGAAACAGCAAGAGGTATTATTGATAAATTATTCTTTTCTGATCAACGTTATAACTTAGGTGAAGTTGGTCGTTACAGAATGAATAAAAAATTAGGTTTAGATATCGGAATGGACAAGCAGGTCTTGACTAAAGAAGATATTATTACTATAATTAAATATTTAATTGAGTTAATTAATTCAAAAGCTGAAATTGATGATATTGATCACTTATCTAACCGTCGTGTTAGAACTGTAGGTGAGCAATTATCACAACAGTTTGGTGTTGGTTTAGCGCGTATGGCTAGAACAATTCGTGAGCGTATGAATGTACGTGATAACGAAGTGTTTACTCCTATCGATTTAATTAATGCTAAGACTTTGTCTTCAGTAATTAATTCTTTCTTTGGTACCAACCAGTTGTCTCAATTTATGGATCAAACGAATCCATTAGCTGAGATTACGCACAAGAGAAGATTATCTGCTCTTGGGCCAGGTGGTTTATCAAGAGAAAGAGCCGGTTTCGAAGTACGTGATGTGCACTATACACACTATGGTAGACTTTGTCCTATTGAAACTCCTGAAGGACCAAACATTGGTTTGATATCTTCATTAGCAGTATTCTCTAAAGTAAACTCTATGGGCTTCTTGGAGACTCCATATAGAAAAGTAGAGAATGGTAAAGTTGATATTGAAAACTTTGGCTATTTAAGTGCAGAAGAAGAAGAAGGAATGAAAATTGCGCAAGCAAACATTCCAATGGATGCTGAAGGTAATATTACAGCAGAAAAAGTTATTGCAAGAGAAGAAGGGGATTTCCCAGTCGTAGATCCTTCTGAGATACAATATACAGATGTTGCGCCTAATCAAATTGCATCTATTTCTGCATCACTTATTCCTTTCTTGGAACATGATGATGCGAACAGAGCATTGATGGGATCAAACATGATGCGTCAAGCAGTTCCTTTATTAAAACCTCAAGCACCAATTGTAGGTACTGGATTAGAGCGTCAAGTTGCTTCTGATTCTAGAGTATTGATAAATGCTGAAGGAGACGGGCTTATTCAATATGTAGATTCTCTAAAGATTACTATTAAGTATGATAGAACTGAAGAGGAGCGTTTAGTAAGTTTTGAAGATGATTCTAAAACGTATGAGCTTGTTAAATTTAGAAAAACAAACCAAGGAACAAGTATTAACTTAAAACCTATCGTAAGAAAAGGTGATAAAGTTAAGAAAGGTCAAGTACTTTGTGAAGGGTACGCAACTGAAAATGGTGAGTTAGCTTTAGGTAGAAACTTAAAGGTAGCCTTTATGCCATGGAAAGGGTATAACTTTGAGGATGCTATTGTAATTTCTGAAAAAGTAGTTCGTGAAGATATCTTCACCTCTATTCATGTTGATGAATATTCTTTAGAAGTAAGAGATACTAAATTAGGTGCTGAAGAATTAACTAATGATATACCAAACGTTTCAGAAGAGGCTACAAAAGACTTGGATGAGAATGGGATGATTAGAATTGGTGCAGAAGTTAAACCTGGTGATATTTTAATTGGTAAGATTACTCCAAAAGGAGAATCTGATCCTACTCCAGAAGAAAAATTACTTCGTGCTATATTTGGTGATAAAGCTGGAGATGTAAAAGATGCCTCTTTAAAAGCATCACCATCATTAAGAGGTGTTGTTATTGATAAGAAATTATTCTCTCGTTCTGTAAAAGATAAGAGAAAACGTTCAGAAGATAAAGAAGCAATCTCTAAATTAGAATTAGAATACGAAGTTAAATTCCAACAACTGAAAGATGTTTTAGTTGAAAAATTATTTAACCTAGTAAATGGTAAAACATCTCAGGGGGTATTAAATGACCTTGGTGAAGAAGTACTTCCAAAAGGAAAGAAATATACCATGAAAATGCTTAATGCTGTTGACGATTTTGCTCACTTAGTGGGTGGAAGTTGGACAACGGATAAGGATAATAATAACTTAGTTACAGATTTATTACACAACTACAAGATTAAACTTAATGACCTTCAGGGTAACCTAAGACGAGATAAGTTTACAATTTCTGTAGGTGATGAATTGCCAGCTGGGATTATGAAATTAGCTAAAGTTTATGTTGCTAAAAAACGTAAATTAAAAGTTGGTGATAAAATGGCGGGTCGTCACGGAAACAAGGGTATTGTTTCAAGAATTGTACGTCATGAAGACATGCCTTTCTTAGCAGATGGAACACCAGTTGATATCGTGTTGAATCCATTAGGGGTGCCTTCTCGTATGAACATTGGTCAGATTTATGAAACTGTTCTTGGTTGGGCAGGTCTTAAATTAGGCAAGAAATATGCAACACCAATTTTTGATGGTGCTAGTCTTGATCAAATCAATGAATATACAGATGAAGCAGGTATTCCAAGATTTGGACATACGTATCTTTATGATGGTGGTACAGGACAACGTTTTGATCAACCGGCTACTGTTGGTGTTATCTACATGTTGAAATTAGGACACATGGTAGATGATAAGATGCATGCACGTTCAATAGGACCATATTCATTAATTACGCAACAACCATTAGGTGGTAAAGCACAATTTGGTGGTCAACGTTTTGGAGAGATGGAAGTTTGGGCACTAGAAGCATATGGAGCATCTGCAACTTTACGAGAAATATTAACAGTTAAGTCTGATGATGTTGTTGGTAGAGCGAAAACATATGAAGCTATTGTAAAAGGAGAGACAATGCCAGAACCTGGTTTACCAGAATCTTTCAACGTATTAATGCATGAACTTAAGGGATTAGGTTTAGATATTAGACTGGAAGAGTAATAAGAATAGGTTTTTGAGAGACACTATTTAGTAAAACAATTTTAATTTATCATCACCATATTGTTATGGCTAGACAAAGAGATAATAACACAATAAAAAGGTTCGATAAAATTTCAATAGGCTTGGCATCACCAGAATCTATTCTGGCAGAGTCAAGAGGAGAAGTTTTAAAGCCTGAAACTATTAACTATAGAACGCATAAACCTGAGCGTGACGGTCTTTTTTGTGAGCGTATTTTTGGCCCAGTTAAAGATTATGAATGTGCTTGTGGTAAGTATAAGAGAATTCGTTACCGTGGTATCGTTTGTGATCGTTGTGGGGTAGAAGTTACCGAAAAGAAAGTACGTAGAGATCGTGTAGGTCACATTAACTTAGTTGTTCCTGTTGCTCACATCTGGTATTTCCGTTCTTTACCAAATAAAATAGGATACTTATTAGGATTGCCTTCTAAGAAATTAGACATGATCATCTATTATGAGCGTTATGTTGTAATTCAACCAGGTATTGCTAAAGGTCCTGAAGGTGAAGAAATCAGTAAAATGGATTTCTTAACTGAAGAAGAGTATCTTAATATATTGGAATCAGTTCCAGTAGAAAATCAATATTTAGAAGATTCTGACCCTAATAAGTTTATCGCTAAAATGGGTGCTGAGTGTTTAATAGATATTTTAGCACGTATCGATTTAGATGTGCTTTCTTATGAATTAAGACATAAAGCAAATACAGAAACCTCTAAACAACGTAAAACTGAAGCTTTAAAAAGACTTCAGGTTGTAGAATCTCTAAGAGAGTCTCAAGAAAATAGAGAGAACAGACCTGAGTGGATGATTATGAAAGTAATCCCAGTTATTCCACCAGAATTGCGTCCTCTAGTTCCTTTAGATGGTGGCCGTTTTGCGACTTCAGATTTAAATGATCTTTACCGAAGAGTTATTATTCGTAACAACCGTTTGAAAAGATTGGTTGAGATTAAAGCTCCTGAAGTAATTCTTAGAAACGAGAAGCGTATGCTTCAAGAATCTGTAGATTCTTTATTCGATAACACAAGAAAAGCTTCTGCTGTTAAAACAGAATCTAACAGACCGTTAAAATCACTTTCTGATTCATTAAAAGGGAAACAAGGTCGTTTCCGTCAAAACTTATTGGGTAAACGTGTCGATTATTCTGCACGTTCAGTAATTGTTGTAGGACCAGAATTAAGATTATTTGAATGTGGTCTTCCTAAAGATATGGCTGCAGAACTTTACAAACCTTTCGTGATCCGTAAATTGATTGAAAGAGGAATTGTTAAAACAGTTAAATCTGCTAAGAAGATTATAGATAAAAAGGAACCTGTAGTTTGGGATATTCTTGAAAATGTATTGAAAGGTCACCCAGTTTTATTAAACAGGGCTCCTACATTACACCGTTTAGGTATTCAAGCATTCCAACCTAAATTAATTGAAGGTAAAGCTATTCGTTTGCACCCATTAGTATGTACTGCATTTAATGCGGATTTTGATGGGGATCAAATGGCAGTTCACTTACCATTAGGCCCAGAAGCAATTTTGGAATGTCAATTATTAATGTTGGCTTCTCACAATATATTAAACCCTGCAAATGGTTCTCCAATTACGGTTCCATCTCAGGATATGGTCTTGGGTCTTTATTATATGACCAAAGAGCGTAAATCAACTCCTGAAGTTCCTGTAAAAGGTGAAGGCTTAATTTTCTATTCTGCGGAAGAGGTAGTTATTGCGCATAACGAGGGAATGGTAGATTTAAATGCTGGTGTTAAAGTAAGAGCTAAAAACTTCAACGAAGCTGGAGAATTGGTATATCAAATTATCCCAACTACAGTAGGTAGAGTGCTATTTAATAGAATGGTACCTGAAAAAGCTGGTTACATTAACGAAGTATTAAATAAAAAATCTTTAAGAGATATTATTGGTGGAATTTTAGAGGCTACAGATGTACCTACTACTGCTGATTTCTTGGATAAGATTAAAACAATGGGGTATGAGTTCGCTTTCAAAGGTGGTCTTTCATTTAGTTTAGGAGATATTATTATCCCACCTGAAAAGCATGAAATGATTGCTGATGCTAACGGGCAAGTTGAAGGTATTATGGCCAATTATAATATGGGTCTTATTACAAACAACGAACGTTACAATCAAGTAATTGATGTTTGGACTTCTACGAATGCTCAGTTAACTGAGTTAGCGATGAAACGTATTCGTGAAGATCAACAAGGGTTTAACTCGGTATATATGATGCTTGACTCTGGTGCGAGGGGTTCTAAAGAACAAATCCGTCAGTTAACAGGTATGCGTGGTTTGATGGCTAAGCCTAAAAAATCTACTGCCGGTGGTGGTGAAATTATTGAAAACCCTATTCTTTCTAACTTTAAGGAAGGACTTTCAATTCTTGAATACTTTATTTCTACTCACGGTGCGCGTAAAGGTCTTGCGGATACAGCCTTAAAAACTGCAGATGCTGGTTACTTAACACGTCGTTTAGTAGATGTATCACAAGATGTTATTGTAAACACAGAAGATTGTGGTACGTTAAGAGGTATTGAAGTAGAGGCTTTAAAGAAAAATGAAGAAATTGTAGAATCATTAGGAGAGCGTATCTTAGGTAGAGTTTCTTTACATGATGTATTCAATCCTTTAACTGAAGAGTTAATTCTTAAAGCTGGACAAGAAATATTAGAAGTAGATGTGAGATTAGTTGAAGCATCTCCTGTTGATAAAATTGAAGTACGTTCAGCACTTACATGTGAAGCTGCTAAAGGTATTTGTGGTAAATGTTACGGTAGAAACCTTTCAACCAATAAAATGGTACAAAGAGGTGAAGCTGTAGGTGTAGTTGCTGCGCAATCTATTGGTGAACCAGGAACACAGTTAACATTGCGTACTTTCCACGTAGGGGGTATTGCAGGGAACATTTCTGAAGATAATAAGCTATCTGCTAAGTTTGGTGGTATTGCTGAAATTGAAGATTTAAGAACGGTTACTTCTATAGATAATGAAGGTGTTGCATTTGAAACTGTAATTTCTAGAACTTCTGAGATCAAAGTTGTTGACGCTAAAACAGGTATTACCTTAAGTACAAATAACATCCCTTACGGTTCTCAGTTATTTATTAAGAATGGTGCTAAAGTGGCGAAAGACGAAGTGATTTGTCAGTGGGATCCATATAACGGTGTTATCGTTACAGAATTCCCTGGTAAAATTGTTTATGAAAATATTGATCAAGGGGTAACATATCAAGTAGAAATTGATGAGCAAACAGGATTCCAAGAGAAAGTAATTTCAGAATCTAGAAATAAGAAATTAATACCAACATTACTTATTAAAAATAATAAGGATGAAGTGTTACGTTCTTACAACTTACCAGTTGGATCACACATTATGGTAGATAATGGTGAAGATGTTAAAGAGGGTAAAATTTTAGTTAAGATTCCACGTAAATCTGCAAAATCTGGAGATATTACGGGTGGTCTTCCAAGAGTAACGGAATTATTCGAAGCTCGTAACCCTTCTAACCCAGCTGTTGTTTCTGAAATTGATGGTGTTGTTTCTTTTGGTAAGATTAAAAGAGGTAACCGTGAGATCATTATCGAATCTAAATTAGGTGAGGTTAAGAAGTATTTAGTAAAACTTTCTAATCAAATCTTAGTTCAAGAGAATGATTATGTTCGTGCTGGAATGCCACTTTCTGATGGATCTATTACTCCTGAGGATATCTTGAAAATTAAAGGCCCATCTGCTGTTCAACAGTACTTGGTAAATGAAGTTCAAGAAGTATATCGTCTACAAGGGGTGAAGATTAATGATAAGCACTTTGAGGTAGTTGTACGTCAAATGATGCGTAAAGTAAGAATTCAAGATCCAGGAGATACTATTTTCTTAGAAAACCAATTGGCACATAAAGATGATTTCATTACGGAAAATGATGGAATGTTCGGGAAAAAAGTGGTAGTTGAAGTAGGAGATTCTGAAGTATTAAAACCAGGTCAGATTATTACAGCACGTCAGTTAAGAGATGAAAATTCTGTATTGAGAAGAAATGATAAAGCTTTAGTAGAAGCTAGAGATGCAATTGCTGCTACAGCAACGCCAATACTTCAGGGTATTACTCGTGCTTCACTTCAGACGAAATCATTCATATCAGCAGCTTCTTTCCAAGAGACGACTAAAGTATTAAATGAAGCAGCAGTAGCTGGTAAAATTGATGATTTAGAAGGCTTGAAAGAGAATGTTATTGTAGGTCATAAAATACCAGCAGGAACAGGAATGAGAGATTACGATAGTATCATCGTAGGATCTAAGGAAGAGTATGATGAGATAATGGCTCGTAAGGAAGAATTTAAATTCTAAATAATAGCGTATTTATGAGTGATCAAAACCAAAAACAAATCAATATAGAGTTAGATGAAAAAATGGCTGAAGGAATTTATTCTAATTTAGCGATCATTAATCACTCTGTGTCAGAATTTGTAGTTGATTTTATAAGTATGATGCCTGGGGCACCTAAAGCAAAAGTGAAGAGTAGAATTGTTCTTACTCCTCAACATGCTAAGAAATTCCTTAAAGCATTAAACGATAATGTCAAGAGGTTTGAAAGTGCTCATGGTACTATTAAGGATTACGAACAGCCTCCAATTCCAATTAATTTTGGACCAACTGGAGAAGCATAAAAACAAGAAATCCCGTGATGAAAATCACGGGATTTTTTTATGCCTACTATTTTGTCCTCTTGAAATGGCGATAAGCTAAACATTTAGCGTATTAAACCATCAAAAAACACCGGGTATGTAAAGCGTACCCAAAAAATTACTTCGTTTCTTATGCGCTACAAATAGTTGCTAAACTTGAATCTGGCCCATTGACAAGAACCAAAGCTTTGATGAAAATGCGATAGAATGATACAACCATTAAAAACCACATTTGTTACAGCATATGTTAGCTCTCATATAAAGGTGTTAATATGATAACTTAAGAGAAAAAAACAGTATAAAATAAAAAAGCTGACCAATGATAGCATTGGTCAGCTTTAAATTATAACGTTTAATCCTTTAATTATCTGTATCGGTTATTTTGGACGACACATGTGAAAGTCTATTCAAATTCTGAAGTGAATTTTAGAACTACACTTGGGTATTTTTGTTGCGTCATCTGTAATGAAAATTGAGAATCGGCAAGGAAAACTAATTGTCCTCTTTTATCTTTAGCTAAAAATTTCTGCTTTACACGTTTAAATTCTTTGAATTCGTCATTTTTAGGGTCTTTAGGAGCTACCCAACACGCTTTATATACAGGAAAGTTTTCATAGGTGCACTTCGCACCATATTCATGTTCTAAACGATATTGGATGACCTCGTATTGAAGGGCGCCTACAGTTCCAATAACCTTACGTCCATTTAATTCTAGTGTAAATAATTGAGCAACACCTTCATCCATTAATTGATCAATTCCTTTAAATAATTGTTTCGATTTTAAAGGATCTGCATTATTGATATATCTAAAATGTTCTGGGGAAAAACTAGGTATGCCTTTATAGTGAAGATTTTCGCCTTCCGTTAAAGTGTCACCAATTTTAAAATTTCCAGTATCATGAAGACCAACAATGTCACCAGGATACGAGATGTCTACAATTTCTTTTTTTTCAGCAAAAAAGGCATTGGGACTAGAGAATTTTAGTTTTTTATTATGGCGAACATGCAAATATGGAGTGTTTCTCTCAAAAGTTCCAGATACAATTTTAATGAAAGCTAGGCGATCTCTATGTTTTGGGTCCATATTGGCATGTATCTTAAATACAAAACCAGTAAACCCTTTTTCATTTGCTTTTACCAAGCGCTCTTCAGCCATTTTAGGTCTTGGAGTAGGGGCAATGTCTACGAAACAGTCTAATAGTTCTCGAACACCAAAATTATTTAAAGCAGAACCAAAGAATACCGGTTGTAAGTCACCAGCCAAATAGGCCTCTCGGTCAAATTCAGGATATACACCATGTACAAGTTCTAAATTCTCTCTTAGATCAGCTGCAGCTTTAGCACCAATGGTTTTTTCAAGTTCAGGATTGGCAATATTATCAAAAGCAATAACATCTTCAATATTTCTCTTGCTATCTCCGCTGAAAAGATTAATATTCTTTTCGTAAATATTATAAATTCCTTTAAAATCGTACCCCATACCAATAGGGAAACTTAAAGGAGTAACTCTTAAGCCTAATTTTTGTTCAACTTCGTCTAGTAAATCAAAAGCGTCTTTACCCTCGCGATCCATTTTATTAATGAATACAATAATAGGAATATTACGCATTCTACATACTTCTACTAGTTTTTTGGTTTGTTCCTCTACCCCTTTTGCAACATCAATAACTACAATAACACTATCTACAGCGGTTAGTGTTCTAAAAGTGTCCTCTGCAAAATCCTTATGTCCAGGAGTATCAAGAATATTTATTTTTTTGTCCTTATATATAAAGGCTAATACGGAAGTAGCCACAGAAATTCCACGTTGTCTTTCAATTTCCATGAAATCACTTGTAGCCCCTTTTTTAATTTTGTTGTTTTTTACAGCACCAGCCTCCTGGATTGCACCACCAAAAAGCAATAATTTTTCGGTTAGTGTTGTTTTTCCTGCATCTGGGTGCGAAATGATACCAAATGTTCTTCTTCTTTGAATTTCCTTTTCAAAACTCATATTCAATGTTTTTGCAAAAATAAGATAAAATTATTGGCTTGTTCTTTTAATAAAAAATTAAAATATTTTAGACTTTTTTCATGATTTTTAAATTCACTAAAGTATTGGTAATCAGGTTTTAAAATTGTTTAAAACATCGGTAAACGGTATAATTCCTACATTTGTAGGAAATTACCCGACGTCTATATTTATCGTTTATCCGTATTTAAAACAGTTCAATTTTTTTAGGTTAGTGTCATTCATCGAGTATATTTGCCGTTTAAAGATTTAAGAGAGTTCGTGCTTGTTGTCGTTTATCAATTATATTTATAAGCTATATCTTGCACCATAATTCTAAAGACCAGAAGACCCCATCTTCTTACTAAAATGTTATAACCTAAATGCCATGGTGATTAGTTCAACTATAAACTAACTCATATGGATATTTTTACTTTACTAAATAATTATAGGAAACTACAGAAATTTTCCTATACGTTTTTTCTTTTACTTTTTGTATTTACGGCCCTATCTTCTTTTAGTGGTTATGGTAGAGGATTAGACTTCGCTGTTTACTTTGTAGACTCAGACGGAGATAAAATTCCCGATTCAAAAGATTTAGACTCTGATAATGATGGTATACTTGATACTGTTGAAGGCTACAGTGCTTATGCTTCAAGAGATACGGATAACGATGGCGTTCCAGATTATTTAGATATAGATTCTGATAATGACGGAATCTTAGATAATGTAGAAGCACAGTCTACCGATGGCTTTATTCCAGCAACTGGCGTAGATAGCGATATGAATGGTCTTGATGATGCGTATGAGCATTGCCCTAAACAAGGTTTAACTCCAATTGATACCGATGGTGATGGTGTTCCAGATTATTTAGATATTGATTCTGATAATGATGGCATCTTAGATAATGTGGAAGCACAAAATGATTCCAATTATATCAAACCATGTCCTTTAGATGCAAACGGTAATGGTTTAGATGATCATTATGAAAATTATTCAGGTACAGGTTTAACTCCAGTTGACACAGATGGTGATAAAATTCCGGATTATAGAGACATAGATTCTGATAACGATGGTATTCTTGATAATGTAGAAGCTCAAAATTCCTCGAGTTATACTTCTTATTATGGGCAAGATTCTGATGGAAACGGATTGGATGATCAGTACGAAAACACTCCTGGTTCGGGTGAAGGTCTAACTCCGGTTAATACGGACACAGATACTAATCCTGATTTTAGAGATATTGATGCTGATAATGATGGTATTCCAGATAACGTAGAAGCACAAACAACAGAAGATTATAAAGCACCAAGTGGAAACGATTCAGATATGGATGGTTTGGATGATGCTTATGAAGGTAGTGGGAATGAAGGATTAACTCCAGTAAATACAGATGGAGAAGATACTGCTGATTACAGAGACTTAGATTCAGATAACGATTCAGTTCCAGATAACAACGAAGGAAACGATTTTAACTTTGATGGTATTCCAGATCAGACGTATACAGGCGTAGATACGGATGGTGATGGTTTAGATGATGGTTATGAAGGATCGGATGTAAATGATGGTTTTGATGTTAATGATGAAATCAACGATCCAGCAAATGATTTACCAGATACAGACGGTACCGAAGATGTTAACTATAGAGATTTAGATGATGACGGTGACGAAATCAACACGCCAGATGAAGATGCAGATGGTGACGGTGACCCAACCAATGATGATACTGACGGTGACGGTACTCCGGATTATTTAGATCCTACAGATGGAATAGATACCGATGGTGATGGTGTTCCAGATGCAACAGATTTAGATGATGATAACGATGGTATCTTAGATGTTGTTGAAGATCCAAATACTGATGGAGATAATGATCCATTGACAAATCCAACAGATACAGACGGTGATGGTATTCCAAATCATTTAGATATTGATGCTGATAACGACGGTATTCCAGATAACGTAGAAGCACAAACAACAGAAGATTATAAAGCACCAAGCGGAAACGATTCAGATATGGATGGTTTGGATGATGCTTATGAAGGTAGTGGGAATGAAGGATTAACTCCAGTAAATACAGACGGAGAAGATACTGCTGATTATATCGATTTAGATTCAGATAACGATTCAGTTCCAGACAACAACGAAGGAAACGACTTTAACTTTGATGGTATTCCTGATCAGACGTATACAGGAATAGATACAGACGGTGATGGTTTAGATGATGGCTATGAAGGATCAGATGTAAATGATGGTTTTGATGTTAATGATGAGATCAACGATCCAGCAAATGATTTACCAGATACAGACGGAACAGAAGATGTTAACTATAGAGATTTAGATGATGATGGTGATGGTATCAATACGCCAGATGAAGATGCAGATGGTGATGGAGACCCAACCAATGATGATACTGACGGTGATGGTACTCCTGATTATTTAGATCCTACAGATGGAATAGATACCGATGGTGATGGTGTTCCAGATGTAACAGATTTAGATGATGATAATGATGGTATCTTAGATACAGTAGAAGATGCGAATGTAGATGGAGATAATGATCCATTAACAAATCCAACAGATACAGATGGCGATGGTATTCCAAACCATTTAGATATTGATGCTGATAATGATGGTATTCCAGATAACGTAGAAGCGCAAACAACAGAAGGGTACATTGCACCTAACGAGGATGACGAAGCTACTTATGTTGCAAATGATGGATTGAATAGTGCTTATCCTGATGGGTTAACACCAAACAATCATGATGGTGAGGATACTCCAGATTATATCGATTTAGATTCAGATAACGATTCAGTTCCAGATAACAACGAAGGAAACGATTTTAACTTTGATGGTATTCCAGATCAGACATTCACCGGTGTAGATACAGACGGTGATGGTTTAGATGATGGCTATGAAGGATCAGATGTAAATGATGGTTTTGATGTTAATGATGAGATCAACGATCCAGCAAATGATTTACCAGATACAGACGGTACAGAAGATGTTAACTATAGAGATTTAGATGATGACGGTGACGGTATCAACACGCCAGATGAAGATGCAGATGGTGATGGTGACCCAACTAATGATGATACTGACGGTGATGGTACTCCTGATTATTTAGATCCTACAGATGATAATGGTACGGATACGGACGGAGATGGTGTTCCAGATGCAACAGATTTAGATGATGATAATGATGGTATCTTAGATACAGTAGAAGATGCGAATGTAGATGGAGACAATGATCCATTAACAGACCCAACGGATACAGACGGCGATGGTATTCCAAACCATTTAGATATTGATGCTGATAATGACGGTATTCCAGATAACGTAGAAGCGCAAACAACAGAAGGGTACATTGCACCTAACGAGGATGACGAAGCTACGTATGTTGCAAATGATGGATTGAATAGTGCTTACCCTGATGGGTTAACACCAAACAATCATGATGGTACGGATACTCCAGATTATATCGATTTAGATTCAGATAACGATTCAGTTCCAGATAACAACGAAGGAAACGACTTTAACTTTGATGGTATTCCAGATCAGACATTCACCGGTGTAGATACAGACGGTGATGGTTTAGATGATGGCTATGAAGGATCAGATGTAAATGATGGTTTTGATGTTAATGATGAGATTAACGATCCAGCAAATGATTTACCAGATACAGACGGTACAGAAGATGTTAACTATAGAGATTTAGATGACGATGGTGATGGTATCAACACGCCAGATGAAGATGCAGATGGTGATGGTGACCCAACTAATGATGATACTGACGGTGATGGTACTCCTGATTATTTAGATCCTACAGATGGAATAGATACCGATGGCGATGGTGTTCCAGATGCAACAGATTTAGATGATGATAATGATGGTATCTTAGATACAGTAGAAGATGCGAATGTAGATGGAGATAATGATCCATTAACAGACCCAACAGATACAGACGGCGATGGTATTCCAAACCATTTAGATATTGATGCTGATAATGACGGTATTCCAGATAACGTAGAAGCGCAAACAACAGAAGGGTACATTGCACCTAACGAGGATGACGAAGCTACTTATGTTGCAAATGATGGATTGAATAGTGCTTATCCTGATGGGTTAACACCAAACAATCATGATGGTGAGGATACTCCAGATTATATCGATTTAGATTCAGATAACGATTCAGTTCCAGATAACAACGAAGGAAACGACTTTAACTTTGATGGTATTCCAGATCAGACATTCACCGGTGTAGATACAGACGGTGATGGTTTAGATGATGGCTATGAAGGATCAGATGTAAATGATGGTTTTGATGTTAATGATGAGATCAACGATCCAGCAAATGACTTACCAGATACAGACGGTACAGAAGATGTTAACTATAGAGATTTAGATGACGATGGTGATGGTATCAACACGCCAGATGAAGATGCAGATGGCGATGGTGACCCAACTAATGATGATACTGACGGTGATGGTACTCCAGATTATTTAGATCCTACAGATGGAATAGATACCGATGGTGATGGTGTTCCAGATGCAACAGATTTAGATGATGATAATGATGGTATCCTAGATACAGTGGAAGATGCGAATGTAGATGGTGATAATGATCCATTAACAGATCCAACAGATACAGATGGCGATGGTATTCCAAATCATTTAGATATTGATGCTGATAATGATGGTATTCCAGATAACGTAGAAGCGCAAACAACAGAAGGGTACATTGCACCTAACGAGGATGACGAAGCTACTTATGCTGCAAATGATGGATTGAATAGTGCTTACCCTGATGGGTTAACACCAAACAATCATGATGGTACGGATACTCCAGATTATATCGATTTAGATTCAGATAACGATTCAGTTCCAGACAACAACGAAGGAAATGACTTTAACTTTGATGGTATTCCAGATCAGACCTACACAGGAGTAGATACAGATGGTGATGGTTTAGACGATGGCTATGAAGAATCAGAAGTAAATGATGGTTTTGATGTTAATGATGAGATTAACGATCCAGCAAATGATTTACCAGATACAGACGGTACAGAAGATGTTAACTATAGAGATTTAGATGACGATGGTGATGGTATCAACACGCCAGATGAAGATGCAGATGGTGATGGTGACCCAACTAATGATGATACTGACGGTGATGGTACTCCAGATTATTTAGATCCTACAGATGGAATAGATACCGATGGCGATGGTGTTCCAGATGCAACAGATTTAGATGATGATAATGATGGTATCTTAGATACAGTAGAAGATGCGAATGTAGATGGAGATAATGATCCATTAACAGACCCAACAGATACAGACGGCGATGGTATTCCAAACCATTTAGATATTGATGCTGATAATGACGGTATTCCAGATAACGTAGAAGCGCAAACAACAGACGGGTACATTGCACCTAACGAGGATGACGAAGCTACTTATGTTGCAAATGATGGATTGAATAGTGCTTATCCTGATGGATTAACACCAAACAATCATGATGGTGAGGATACTCCAGATTACATCGATTTAGATTCAGATAACGATTCAGTTCCAGATAATAACGAAGGAAACGACTTTAACTTTGATGGTATTCCAGATCAGACATTCACCGGTGTAGATACAGACGGTGATGGTTTAGATGATGGCTATGAAGGATCAGATGTAAATGATGGTTTTGATGTTAATGATGAGATCAACGATCCAGCAAATGATTTACCAGATACAGACGGTACAGAAGATGTTAACTATAGAGATTTAGATGATGACGGTGATGGTATCAACACGCCAGATGAAGATGCAGATGGTGACGGTGACCCAACCAATGATGATACAGACGGTGATGGTACTCCTGATTATTTAGATCCTACAGATGGAATAGATACCGATGGTGATGGTGTTCCAGATGCAACAGATTTAGATGATGATAACGATGGTATCTTAGATACAGTAGAAGATGCGAATGTAGATGGAGATAATGATCCATTAACAGACCCAACAGATACAGATGGCGATAGTATTCCAAATCATTTAGATATTGATGCTGATAATGATGGTATTCCAGATAACGTAGAAGCGCAAACAACAGAAGGGTACATTGCACCGAATGAAGATGACGAAGCTACTTATGCTGCAAATGATGGATTGAATAGTGCTTACCCTGATGGGTTAACACCAAACAATCATGATGGTGAGGATACTCCAGATTATATCGATTTAGATTCAGATAACGATTCAGTTCCAGATAACAACGAAGGAAACGATTTTAACTTTGATGGTATTCCAGATCAGACATTCACCGGTGTAGATACAGACGGTGATGGTTTAGATGATGGCTATGAAGGATCAGATGTAAATGATGGTTTTGATGTTAATGATGAGATCAACGATCCAGCAAATGATTTACCAGATACAGACGGTACAGAAGATGTTAACTATAGAGATTTAGATGATGACGGTGATGGTATCAATACGCCAGATGAAGATGCAGATGGTGATGGTGACCCAACCAATGATGATACCGACGGTGATGGTACTCCAGACTATTTAGATCCTATTAATGATACACCAGGTATCGATACTGATGGAGATGGTGTTCCTGATAGTGTAGATTTAGATGATGATAACGATGGTATCTTAGATACTGTAGAAGATGAGAATATAGATGGAGATAATGATCCATTAACAAATCCAACAGATACAGACGGCGATGGTATTCCAAATCATTTAGATATTGATGCTGATGATGATGGTATTCCAGATAATGTAGAAGCGCAAACAACAGAAGGGTACATTGCACCTAACGAGGATGACGAAGCGACTTATGCTGCAAATGATGGATTGAATAGTGCTTATCCTGATGGGTTAACACCAAACAATCATGATGGTGAGGATACTCCAGATTATATCGATTTAGATAGTGATAATGATTTAGTTCCCGATTTTAATGAAGGAAATGACTTTAACTTTGATGGTATTCCTGATCAGACGTATACAGGAATAGATACAGACGGAGATGGTTTAGATGATGGTTATGAAGGTTCAGATGTTAATGACGGATTCGATGTAAACGATGAGATCAATGATCCTGCAAATGATTTACCAGATACAGACGGTACCGAAGATGTTAACTATAGAGATTTAGATGACGATGGTGACGGAATCAATACGCCAGATGAAGATGCAAATGGTGATGGTGATCCAACCAATGATGATACAGATGGAGATGGTACTCCAGACTATTTAGATCCAACGGACGATACACCAGAGAATGAAAAGATTGAAGTGAATCAAATGGTAACTCCAAATGGTGATGGTAAGAATGATTTCTTGTTCATTAGAAATGTGGATTCAGCTTTTAATAATTCACTAAAGATCTTCAATCGATGGGGAATAGCAGTATATGAAGGTGAAGGGTATAACAACCAGAACAATGTATTCGACGGACGTTCAAGAGGTAGATCTACTGTTTCTAAAGATGAATATTTACCATCAGGAGTATATTTTTACATATTCGAATATCAAGATATTAACAATAAAGGAGTAACCGATAGTGGTTATATCTATGTAAGTAAATAATAGTATTGAGAACACTATATATTATGAATAAACTAATTTTTTTATTATCCGTAGTAATGGCATCGTTTTTTTTTCAAAACGCAAATGCCCAACAAGATCCACAATATACCCAGTATATGTTTAACACCATGAGTGTAAATCCTGCCTATGCAGGATCTCGTGGACAGTTAAGTATAACGGCGCTATACAGATCGCAATGGGTAGGTTTAGATGGTTCACCAACGTCACAAACTTTAAATTTACATTCTCCTATTAGGAATAGTAGATTAGGATACGGGGTATCTATTGTGAATGATGAAATTGGTAATGGTACTGTTCAAGAAACCTATTTTGACGGAGTTTTGTCTTATACACTAGACGTTTCGCAAACCGCAAAGTTGTCATTTGGTTTGAAAGCAGGGGGTAACCTATTGAATTTAGATTTTAATAAACTTAGAAATTTTGATAGTGAAACAGTTACAGGAGATAATATCGAAAATAAATTTTCTCCAAATTTTGGATTAGGATTGTATTATCATACGGATAAGTTTTATTTAGGTTTATCTGCTCCAAATATTTTAGAAACCGATCATTTTGATAATTCTGAACGAGACGCAGATTCGGTAACTTTCTTATCAACAGAACGTATCAATTTTTATGCTATTACTGGTTATGTATTTGATTTGTCTAGTGAATTCAAATTTAAGCCTGCACTTTTAACAAAAGTTGTGGGTGGGGCACCTTTACAGGTAGATCTTTCTGCTAACTTTATGTATAATGATAAATTCACTTTTGGTGCAGCATATAGATGGGATGCAGCGGTAAGTGCGATGGCTGGATTTCAAGTATCTGATCAGTTCATGATTGGGTTAGCTTATGATAAAGAAACTACAGAATTAGGATCTACAAGATTTAATGATGGTTCTTTTGAAATCTTCTTGAGATATGAGTTAATGAAATCATTCCAAAAATTAGTATCACCACGTTTCTTCTAAATTACAATTATGGTTAGAAAAATACTTTTTACAGTAGGTCTACTACTTATTTCAATTGGAAGTTTATCCGCACAAGAAAAAAGTCTTGAACGCGCTAATACCAAATATGACGAATTCTCGTTTAGCCCTGCTATCGATATTTATAAGAAGGTTCTTGATAAAGGTTTTGTTTCAGCAGAACTATTAAAGAAGTTAGGAAATTCTTATTACTTCAATGCTGAATATAAAAATGCATCTGAAATTTATGAAAGGCTGGTAACGGAATATCAATCGGAGGTAACTCCAGATTATTATTTTAGATACGCACAGACCTTAAGAAGTTTAGGAGAATATGAGGCGGCGGATGATTTAATGCAGAAATTTTCAGAGATCACTTCTGCCGAAGATTATAGAGCTAATAACTTTACTTCGGATAGAGATTATAGAAAAGAGATTAAGGAAAATTCGGGGAGATATACCCTTAAGTCATTTGAATTTAATACGGTATATTCAGAGTTTGCACCTGCATATTATAAAGAAGGTTTGTTGTTTTCGTCAGATAGAGATACAGGTAACTTAGCGAGATATAGACATACTTGGAATTCTAAAGATTTCTTAGACATCTATAAAGTAAATGCAGATAGTCTTTCTATGGGTAGGGTTGTTAAAATGAATAAAAACATTAACACCCGATTGCATGAATCTACAGTAGCAGCAACTAGAGGTGGCAGTGTAATATACTTTACGAGAAACAATTTCAAAGAAGGTAAATCTACAAAAGATGAAAACGGAGTAATTCGTTTAAAGATTTTTAGAGCTATTATCCAAGATAGTATAGTAGCGTATCTTGAAGAGCTTCCTTTTAATAGTGATAGCTATTCTGTTGCGCACCCGGCGTTGAGTCCTGATGAAAAAACATTGTACTTTGCATCAGATATGCCTGGTACTTTGGGTGAATCAGATATTTTTAAAGTAACAATCAACGATGATAGAACATTTAGTACGCCTGAGAATCTTGGGAGTTCAATAAATACTGAAGCAAGAGAAACATTTCCTTTTGTATCAAGTGAAGATGTATTATACTTTTCTTCAGAAGGCCACCCGGGTTTAGGAGGCTTAGATGTTTTTGCGACTAAAATTAGGGATAACGATTATACGGGTAACGTAAAAAATGTTGGGGAGCCTATAAACGGGCAGTTAGATGACTTTACGTTTATATTTAATGAAGATGACAGAACGGGGTATTTTGCATCTAATAGAGCTACTGGTTTAGGAAATGATGATATCTATAGTTTTGTAGAAAACATCCCATTACAATTAGAATGTAGACAGGAAATTTCAGGTGTCGTTAGAGATAAAATTTCGAATCAGGTTTTGGTAGGAGCTACTGTAAAAGTGATCAACGAAGACAATATTGAAATTTTACAAACACTTACGGATGCTAACGGGTATTATGAAATTTTAATTGATTGTGATCAAGGAAATTTTGTTCGTGCTATGACAGATGGGTATATTCCGTCAGAAGAGTATATGGGAGAATCTGATGGCGAGCCTAAAGTAATTGATTTTTACTTAGAACGTGATAAGGTTTCAGGTGGTTTTGGTGACGATTTAGCGAAGTTATTGCAATTGAGTACGATATATTTCGATCTAAATAAATATAATATTAGACCAGATGCAGAAATTGAGATTCAGAAAGTAATTGCAGCCATGGAGAAGTATCCTAGTTTGAAAATTAAAGTTAATTCTCATACGGATAGTCGTGGTAAAGATGCTTATAACTTATGGTTGTCTCAAAAAAGAGCAGAATCTACGGTTGGTTATATGGTTTCAAAAGGAATTGCTGCAGATAGATTAGAGGGTGAAGGTTTCGGAGAAACCAAACTGGTAAATAATTGCGGTAACAATTCTAAATGTTCTTCTAAGGAGCATGATTTAAACAGAAGATCAGAATTTATTATTAGGGAATAACAGCTCTTAAAATTACATAAAAAAGGCAGCTACTATACTGGTAGCTGCCTTTTAGTTTTTTACATATTTATCAATTACGGGAAGTAAATTTTGCTGATTTAACAATCAAAATCCATTTGTTAACAATATTTTTGTAGGATTTTACATCTTTTTTTCTCTAAGTACACAACAAAATTTTCGAATTAGACTAGCGGATACATACTTTTGGGTGTTGAATAATTTCATTCTAGCACTAACCAAAGTTTCTATCGTGATAAATAAAATAATACTAACCTTTATACTGCTATTTTCTGCAGTACAGATGGTACGGGCACAATGTTCAAATACTGAATATGGTATAGCTACTAGTTTTGCAGCAAATATTACCAATACGAATAATATTTTGGGTGCTCCCAATAATCAATCTACTGTTTTTGGCGCTAATTCTCAATTAGTTGTTCGTTTAGCTAATCCAGTTCTGGTGGGTACTCAAATTACTATAAGACTTCGTAGAAATACCAATAATGCAGGGTTATTAATTTATAACTCAGATCAAGAAGCGAGCGGTTATAATAATTTAGCCCAATATAACTCAACAAACACAGCGCTAGGTTCAACAATAAATGTAACGTATACAGCAAACCGTACTATAGAATACCTATTATTTCTAGGCAATTCTAATAATGGAGAAACATTTAGTGTAGATGCTATCAGTTACTGTGCTCCAGATGACCCAAATATTTTAGTTGATGATGTTTCAATTTCAGAAAATTCAGGTTCTGCAATTTTTAATGCCGTTCATGATGGGTCAGCCACTGCAGGAAGTTTCTCTGTAAATTATCTTATAACAGCAGGCTCCGCAACAGCGGGTGTAGATTATACCACAAGTTCTGGAGTATATACAGGAACCCTAAATTTTAATGGTACCAGTGGAGATACAGAACAAATAACCGTTTTAATAACCGATGATTTAGATTTTGAAGGTCCGGAGACCTATACTATAAGTTTTACGTCAGTATCAGATGCATCAGTAGTTATTACAGATACAGCCACTGGAACAATTAACGATAATGATATCCCAGCAAATACACCATTAACATTGTTTTCAGAATTTAATGGCTATTTTGATTATGCATTAACAGGAGGGAGTTTAAGAGATACGTCTAATCCTACTACTTCCATAGTGGCTAGTTCTTCTAATACCTTAACAACCGCAGTTCCTGCAACTGCACAAATTAAAAAGGCATATTTGTTTTGGACTCATTCTGGCGCTACCCCTGATCTTTCTATAACATTTGAAAATCAAACTGTTGCTGCAGATTATGCGAATCAATATGTTATTAGTAGTTTATCATTTTATGCATTATTTGCTGATGTTACAACGTTGATTAACGGTATAGGAGTGAGCAATTTAAATAGTACCACTTTTGATTTTTCAGATTTAAATGTTGATAACTCGGGCAGTTACGCAAGTGGAAATGTTACCTTGGGTGGTTGGAGTTTGATGATCTTTTATGAAGAGCCAACCTTACCGGCAGTGTCTATTAATCTCTATCAAGGTTTTATCGGGTATCAAAATACTTCTACACCGGTTAGTTTTGCTTTAGATGGTTTCTATGCTATTTCTACCGTTGGTGCCAAAGCAACTTTCTTATCTTGGGAAGGTGATCCATCTAGTGGTGGTGAACTATTATCACTAACTACTTCTTTGGGAACTAATGAATTGTCTGGTGATGGTGATAATATAGGTGCAGTTGACAATCCTTTTAATGGAACCATTTTTGACAATACTGTTGTGCCAAATATTAATAACACCACAACTTTTGGCCTAGATTTAGACACCTACGATATTTCTACATTTATTGCTCCTGCAGAATCTTCAGTAACTGCAAATGTATAAATGGGAGGAGATTTTGTGCTCTTGAATGCAGTAGTGCTAAAAGTGCCATCCAATTTAATTTCTGGAAATATTTTTGAAGATGTCAATTATCCGGGCGGGTCAGGTCGTAATTTAAACAATGCTTCAGGGGTTGGAATATCTAATGTTACCGTTGAACTTTATGACAGTTTCAATACGTTAATGGAGACTACGACAACCAATTTAAGTGGTGATTATTCTTTTGCTGGTATGGTCAATGGCAATTATTCTATACGAGTTGTAAATTCAACCGTAATATCAACTAGAGGTGGCGGAGCTACCTGTAGCACATGCTATGGAGTGCAAACTTTTAGGGTAGAAAATAGTACAGGATTGTCAGAAATAGTTAACGAAGTAGGTGGTGCCAATCCTTCATTACAAGATAGCAATCCAGGTGTTTTTACGGGTGCGCAGAGTATAAGTGTTGTTGCCCTTGCAAATAATGGAAAAGCTAATATCGATTTTGGTTTTAATTTTAATACAATAGTTAATACTAATGAGGATGGACAAGGATCTTTAAATCAATTTATAATAAATTCCAATGATTTAGATGAAACAGGCTTAGATATCGCTGCCAATAGTATTTTTGATCCTGCTGCTGGAGAAGATATTTCCATATTTATGATTCCTCCTACGGGTGATGCTCAGGGAAGAACGGCGGATACAAATTATTCATCAGGTATTTTTGATATCTTCATTCCTAATACTAAATCCTTAGCTGTTATTACAGATGACAATACGAGTATTGATGGCAGAACGCAAACGGCATATTCTGGAGATACAAATACAGGAACTACTGGGCTAGGTGGCTCTAATGTTGGTGTTTCTGTAAATACTTTAACAACTTTTGCTAATCCTGAAATTCAGATTCATAGAAATGCAGGAGATTTAATAAGAATTCAAGCGCTGAATACAGTAATTAGGAATGTATCAATATATGCAAATAATAATGCCGGAATTCGTTTAGATTCAGGAGCTGCTTTAATTACAGAAAATCTTATAGGTGTTAACGCTCAAGGTAATAATTCAGGGAATATTGATTATGGTGTTGAAGTTGTTGGCGGTGAAATTGTTATACGTGATAATTATATTGCAACGACATCAGATGCAGGTATATTAATTAATGGAGGTACCAGTACATTAATTCAAGGTAATCAAATTACAGCAAATGGTACAGGGGCTTGTTTTGATAATATAAAGATTCAAAATGGTTCTAGTATTAATATTACAGGTAATTTAATTGAAAAAGCAGGTGCACTTGGTATTGATACAGATGGCTATGCTGGCAATTTAGTAATTAGTGAAAACACAATACTAAATTCTGGACAAAATGGTGGTGATTGTAGTGGTTCAATAGAGAATGCAGGAATCAAATTAGACGGTAATAATTCAATAATTTTAAAAAATATAATAGCTTCTAATGGAGGGGCAGGAATTGTTATTTCTGGTGGCACAACTACTGGGAATTTAATATCACAGAATTCCATTTTTGCGAATGGAACAGCAGCCCCCGCGCTAGGAATAGATTTAGATGCAACAGATTTAATAGGAGATGGAATAACACTTAATGACTCCAGTGATGGAGATTCAGGTCCTAACGGATTATTAAATTTCCCTGTGATTTCCAATGCATTTATATCTGGAGCAAATTTAGTTATTGAAGGATGGTCACGACCAGGAGCAACAATTGAAGTGTTTTTAACCGATATTAATGAAGGTAGTGCTGTTACAGGAGATAATCAATTGGGTCTTTCTACAGATTATGGTGAAGGACAAACATATCTCGCTACAGTGACCGAAGGTTCTGCTGCAGATGTATCCGCAGCAGTGAGTCCTTACACAGATGTAGATGGTAATACAGATAATTCAAATAAATTTAAATTTGTGATACCTGGACCGCTTACTATTGCTGCGGGTAATTTTATTACTTCAACAGCAACAATCTCAAATTCTACTTCAGAATTCTCACCGTTTAGTATGATCAAAAATTATACGGTAATCACAAATAGAAGGATAACCTATCGGGTAAAGAAAAATTAATAATCGGATGAAGTGTAGTGTTTTTAAGTTGAAAAAAGGATAGGATTTGTTGGTAATCAATACCTAACAACAGAACTATTTGTTTTTACGGTTGTATAGTTCACTTTTGCAACATTTATTTCCTATTTAAAGGCTAAAGGTAGATTTTTGATAAGTAGACGTACTATCAATAATTCAACCCAACTATTCTATGCAATAGAATAGACAGCCACAGCCAATGATTAAAATTGCAAACTTTAGCAGTAGACAACTTATAGCCTTCACCATCTTGCTAATTAGCTTGTTTCATGCACAAGCTATTTATTTTCAAAGCATTTTCACAGAAAGTGCGGCTACTTATAGTAGTTTACACTTAATAGAAACAAAAGGCGGTAGATCTGCTTGGTCAGATTTTTACAGTCATGAAGTTTCAGATGTTCTCGTTCTAGAGAACAATAATCATGTTTCCAAAACTTTTTTTTTAATACGTAATAATACATTGATCAATGTGCAAGCTATTTTCGCAGTTGGACTGATTGGTGATTGGGCTGAGAGGCAAGCTTTTTCGGGAGCTATTAGTACTGATGGAAGAACAGCAATGCAAATTTTCATTCAAAATACATGGGGTACTTTTGGCAATGTGGCGCGCAGATGTACATCAATAATAGAATATTCGGTTTAACATATGTTTTATTAAGCACTATTAACAGTATATATGGATTTATTGAAAAAAATAGTATTTACCTTATTCTTTATTTTGGCTGGTTTTAGTACTTATGGCCAAGAGACGATTACAATCGAGGTAAATTGGCCTAATTGGTCTTCTCAAAATAGAGTAATTTTAAGAAATCCCGCAGCTAATCAGATTGGTTCTGTTTGCAACCCTTCAAATTGTTATGTTAATAATGTTGGAGATAGCTCTTACGATAATATAGCAAGTCCAACTTCTTTTTCAGGATTAACTGCCGGAACAGGATATTCATTAGTGCTAGAAGACAGTTTTGGAGATGGTTGGAACGGTTCTGGTGCCTATGTACGCGTGTTTCAAAACGGAAATCTAATTACGCAATCAACCTTAAGTAGTGGCTCTTCAAGTACAGTAAGTTTTAATATCGTTACAGCCAATGCACCGCCTGTCATTTCCGCTACGGGCAATGAGGAATATTGTACAGCAACAAATATACCCGTAGTCCAGTCTATAAGTATTACTGATTCTGATGATACGACAGCGGAAGCAGTTGCAGTACAAATATCTTCAGGTTATCTTAATGGAGAAGATGTATTAACATTGACTGGTACACATTCTTCAATAACAACAACATGGAGCGCTGTTGAAGGGAAACTTACATTAGCTGGTCCGGCTACGTTAACCGAATTTGAAAATGCAGTTGCTGCTATACGCTATTCGAGTAGTTCTACGAATCCAACAGGTTCTAGAAATTTTTCCATTACGGTGGGAGATCCTAATTATTTACCATCTATGGATCATTACTACGAATTTGTTTCTAGTATCGGAATAACGTGGACGGCGGCTAGAGATGCGGCAGCTTTACGAACCTATTATGGGTTGCAGGGCTATTTAGCTACATTAACTTCGCAAGAAGAAGCAGATTTTTCTGGCTCTCAGGCTCAAGGTACAGGTTGGATTGGCGCTTCTGATGCTGCTGTTGAGGGTGATTGGCGTTGGGTAACAGGGCCAGAAGCAGGTACCTCTTTTTGGAGTGGAACAAGTTCAGGGAATACCGTAGGACCTACATTTTTTGCCTATTGGAATGGAGGCGAACCTAATCAATCAGGTAATGAAGATTATGCGCATATTACAGACCCTTCAGTAGTTAGAGGATCTGGAGGTCCTGGTTCTTGGAATGATTTGAGTAATACAGGGTCAGGGAGCGGAGCATATCAGCCAAAAGGATATATTGTTGAGTATGGTGGATCAGCAGGAGACCCTACAATAAATATATCAGCTTCCACATCAATTCAACTAGACTCTGAAGCACCTACTTGGATTACTGTAAGTGGCAGTCTCGATGAAACTTATCAATGTGCAAGTGAAATTGCAACAGTGCCATCTTGTACTGATTTAAGGACAACCTATTTCAATCAAGCACAATATTCTTGGGGTTTTGGACTTCAAAACTCTACGGGGACTATAGTTCCGGAATGGGAAGTACGTATAAACAATGCCAACTACCAATTAAACCCAACGCAATTATCCAATCAGTCTGCTTTTACCTACACAGAAGTAGATAATGGCAATGGAACTTATAATTTAATTTTGACGGGAACAAGTGCTATTCAAGCCTATAGTAGTATTCCAGGTGGAAATATAGAATGGTCAGGAGTTAATTTTGGTTTTACCCCTACATCTAACGGTATTTCTATTTACTGTGGCTCAGCCGCTCCAACCATGCCAGAGGCAACAGATAATTGTGCTATAGCCTCAATAGATGAAGTAAGTAATGTTACCGTTAATAATGGCTGTGCCAATAATTATACGCAAACAATTTCTTATCAGGCTACAGATACTAATGGTAATTTGAGTTCTTTGTTTGTAAAGACTATAACGGTTAATGACAATACGCTACCCACTGCCAGTAACCCAAATGATGTAACTGTATATTGTCGCTCAGATTTTCCAGTACCGGACAGTACCGTAGTAGATGACGAATCAGATAATTGTACGAGTAACCCCGTAGTCACTTTTATTAGTGATTCGAGTGATGGACTTTCAAATCCTGAAACAATTACGAGAACCTATTCGGTTACTGATGATTGTAGTAACGCTATTAATGTCACCCAACAAATAAAGGTGTATGCTGTTACTATAAATACGGCGCCAACACATCAATACGCGATTATTGGAGATGATGCTGTTTTTTCTGTAGCAGCAACAGGTGGTGCTAGTGGTAATTTAGCGTATCAATGGCAGCAAAGCATAGATAATGGTGCTACTTTTACAAATATCTCTGGAGCAACCAATAGCAGCTATACAGTATCAAACGTAAGTATGGCAGATCATAAAAAACAATTTCGAGTTTCAGTTTATGATTCAGCTCATATTTGTACTGATGAATATTCAAATGAAGTTATATTGTTTGTAGACGAAGATACAGATGCAGATGGGATCTTAAATATATTAGATTTTGATGATGATAATGATGGAATTTTAGATACTGACGAAGGTTGTGGGAATTTAATAATGAACCCTTCTTTTGAACAACAAGATTTTACTGATCCAGCAACTTTTCCAAATGGATTTACAGATGGTTCTGGTACATTTATAGGCGCAACATACAATACAAATGCGTTAGCAGGTTGGAATTATACGACTAATTTAGATGGCTGGGTAGGCGGAGGAAGTCCATCTTGGACTCCAGACGTTTATGCTCTAGCATACCATGGCAACCAATATATAGATGTTACAGGTAACAATGATGTAACAAGTGGAGTGAACAACACGCTTTCTCAAATCATCACCACAGAAATTGGTAAAACATACCTGTTTTCATTCTTTTGGGGTGAAGATATAGGGCATGAGACAGGAACACAAGTAACATTAGATGTAGACGTAATAGATTCTGGGAATACGCATATTATTGATGAAACGCTAAATTACACCGCAGAGGGTCTTGTCCAGGGTATAAGAGGTCCTCAAAAATGGTTTTATTATGAACACAGTTTTGTAGCTACAACCACGGAAACAACCATTCAATTTTATGCAACTCCTGATAGGACTTCAAATGGAGCTGCTTTAGATTTAGTAAGTGTTTCATCCAGTACAGAATGTTTAGATAGTGATAATGACGGAGTTCCAAATGTTTTTGATTTGGATAGTGATAATGATGGTATATATGATGCTGTGGAAGCTGGTCATAATCAAGCCCATATTAACGGAGTTGTTCCTGGAGCAGTCGGCACAGACGGTGTGCCAGATAATGTTCAAAATAATCCAAATAGTGAGGCCGTGAATTATACGTTATCAGATGCTGATTTAGATGTGATACCGGATGTTTTAGAATTTGATTCAGACAATGATGGGTGTAATGATGCTGATGAAGCCTTTGCTGATCCAGACGCAGATTTAGATAATAATGGAATGTATGGTTCAGGATCGCCTGCGGTAAATTCAGATGGAACCGTTATTGCAGCTTCTTATCAAGAACCAGCGGATGCCGATAATAATAGTACCTATGACTTTTTAGAAATAGGTCAATCTTCAACGATTACATCAGAACCGACGAATCAAACCATATTTGTTAATACGCCAGCCACTTTTACTGTAATTGCAAATGATGCAAATTCATACCAATGGTATGAAAGTTCAGATGGTGGAGTACTATTTTTACTATTAGCAGATACTACAAAATATTCTGGTAGCCAGACTTCTACTTTAACTATTAATACACCTACTATAGCGGATAATGGTAAGTTGTATCGTGTTATAGTTACTAACAATTTTGCCTGTGCTATTGATAGAACATCTCAGCAAGCCTTATTAAATATAAAAGCAAAGACAATAATTACAAATAGAAGGATAACTTATAGAGTTAAAGCCAATTAAAAAAACGGTTATTCTGATAAAAGAGCTCGTATAATACGCTTTTTAGAGTACAATTAAATAGCATATTTTAACGTATAAAATGTTGTGTATGGCGAAGGTTCTTACCACGAGTAATTTTGATATTGCTACGACAACGGTATAAAATTCAAGCTCAGAATTTTTGCCATTTGGTATTATGAGAAATACACACAGTTATCAAAAACAGAAGAATTACGTAGCGCGTAAAACAAACCAATTAGTCGGTTTTCTTAAAATATCAATCTTTCTCAAGCACTGTTTTTACTAAGTAGTTCGATAAAATGCATTTTTTTTATTCGGTAACCTCAGGTATTACTTCCCAGACCTTGGTATTTTATACATACACAACATTTATTTTCCAAAACATAACCTAATGTTAATTTTGTAAAGTGTAAGTATCTCTAATTTACTTAAAGAAATAGGTTTACCATACATATTAATCATTATTGAAGTTTAAGTTAACCCACACCCATGATTAAAAATTTCTTTTTACTAGTATTCCTATTAATGACTACTGTTGCCTTTTCACAAACCACAGTAACACTAGAAGATCAGTGTAATTGCGAAGTGTTAAGCGGAACGGATGTTACTAGTCCAGGAATGACAACTCCAACAGGAGCAGATATTGGCGATGTTTATGTAAACACGGATACCGGAACAATTTATTTTTGGGATGGAGATTCTTGGGAATTAACCTCTTCCGATGACCAGCAAATTCAGGACTTTAGTTTCGATGAGTTGACGAATCAGTTAACCTTACAGTTAGAAAATGGGGGTACCGTTAGTGTTGCTATTTCTATGTTACAAGGTGATGGTAATATTACTTCGCCAAATGGTACTATTACTATTTCTGGAGATGCTAATGCTTTATTAGGAGATGTAGAAGTAGATATTATTTCAGGTGGCGTGGATCAAGTATTGGTTACCGATGCAACTGGCGCTGTAGAGTGGATTGATAAGTCGGATTTTAACGCTATTGCGGATCAAGTAACTATTACTGGTTTAGGAACTGTAGCGGATCCATTTAAGGTAGAAGACTTAGCTATTGTAACAGACAAATTAGCTGCAGATGCAGTAACTAACGAAAAGTTAGCAGATAATGCTGTTCAAACAGAAAACATAGTAAACGGCACAATTTTAACGGAAGACATTGCTTCAGGTGGGGTAGATCAAGTATTGGTTACCGATGCAACTGGCGCTGTAGAGTGGATAGATAAGTCAGATTTTGATGCTATTGCCGATCAAGTAACTATCACTGGCTTAGGAACAGTATCGGATCCTTTTAAGGTAGAAGACCTAGCTATTGTAACAGACAAATTAGCTGCAGATGCAGTGACTAACGAGAAGTTAGCAGATAATGCTGTTCAAACAGAAAACATAGTAAACGGTACAATTTTAACGGAAGATATTTCTTCAGGTGGCGTAGACCAAGTATTGGTTACCGATGCAACTGGCGCTGTAGAGTGGATTGATAAGTCGGATTTTGACGCTATTGCGGATCAAGTAACTATTACGGGTTTAGGAACTGTAGCGGATCCTTTTAAGGTAGAAGACTTAGCTATTGTAACAGATAAATTAGCAGCAGATGCAGTGACTAACGCTAAGTTAGCGGATAATGCTGTTCAAACAGAAAACATAGTAAACGGTACAATTTTAACGGAAGATATTTCTTCAGGTGGAAATGACCAAGTATTGGTTACCGATGCAACCGGTGCTGTAGTGTGGATAGATAAGTCAGATTTTGATGCTATTGCCGATCAAGTAACTATCACTGGCTTAGGAACAGTATCGGATCCTTTTAAGGTAGAAGACCTAGCTATTGTAACAGACAAATTAGCTGCAGATGCAGTGACTAACGAGAAGTTAGCAGATAATGCTGTTCAAACAGAAAACATAGTAAACGGTACAATTTTAACGGAAGATATTTCTTCAGGTGGCGTAGACCAAGTATTGGTTACCGATGCAACTGGCGCTGTAGAGTGGATTGATAAGTCAGATTTTGATGCTATTGCTGATCAAGTAACTATTACGGGTTTAGGAACTCTATCGGATCCTTTTAAGGTAGAAGACTTAGCTATCGTAACAGATAAATTAGCAGCAGATGCAGTGACTAACGAAAAGTTAGCAGATAATGCTGTTCAAACAGAAAACATAGTAAACGGTACAATTTTAACGGAAGATATTTCTTCAGGTGGCCTAGATCAAGTATTGGTTACCGATGCAACTGGCGCTGTAGAGTGGATAGATAAGTCAGATTTTGATGCTATTGCCGATCAAGTAACTATTACTGGTTTAGGAACTGTAGCAGATCCTTTTAAGGTAGAAGACTTAGCTATCGTAACAGATAAATTAGCTGCAGATGCAGTAACTAACGAAAAGTTAGCAGATAATGCTGTTCAAACAGAAAACATAGTAAACGGTACAATTTTAACAGAAGATATTGCTTCTGGAGGAAATGACCAAGTATTGGTTACCGATGCAACTGGCGCTGTAGAGTGGATAGATAAGTCAGATTTTGACGCTATTGCTGATCAAGTAACTATTACTGGTTTAGGAACTGTAGCGGATCCTTTTAAGGTAGAAGACTTAGCTATCGTAACAGATAAATTAGCTGCAGATGCAGTAACTAACGAAAAGTTAGCAGATAATGCTGTTCAAACAGAAAACATAGTAAACGGTACAATTTTAACGGAAGATATTGCTTCAGGAGGAAATGACCGTGTATTGGTTACAAATGCTGCAGGAGCGGTAGAGTGGATAGACAAAGCTACTTTAGTTCCGGCAACGACGGTTTCCAATACAAGTACAGTAAATACATTATCTACGACTGTAGATGGGGTTACTGGTGTGGGCGTTGCTATTATAAATAGTAATGAATTATCCTTAGATATCAATAATGAATTAGTAAGTACCATAAATGGTGAAGCTTCTACAGCGTTAGACTTAGAACCGACCATTGTCGCAAATCAAAAAACAACTTCAGTTGTAGAAGGAACAGGTGTAAATATTACGAATACTACAACAGGCAACAATACGGAATATACCGTAACAGTAGATCCAACAGATATAATAGGTGATGGAACAATTTCTTCTTCGGATATTGTAGTTTCTGGTGGAGCCAATTCAACATTAAATGATGTTACTTTAGAGATAGCAGATAATGCTATTACGAATGCAAAGATGGCAGATAATGCTATTACAACTACAGAGATTGTAGATGGTACTATTGCAAGTGCAGATATTGCAGATACAGCAGTTACTTTAGAAAAATTGGCTGATGGTAATTCGGATGGTCAAGTAATGAGATGGAATAATACTAGTTCAACATGGGAATTAGTAGATTTAGGATCAGTTACCGTAACAGAGAATGATGGTATTGTAGGTAATGAGGTTGTTGGGGCTACAAACACAACTTTAACTCGTTCTGGAGATGGTTCTCAAGCAGTACCTTATACATTAGGCGTTTCTGATGGAGGAATTACTGCTACTCAATTAGCAGATAATGCCGTTACTCTTTCAAAATTAGCCGATGGTACTACTGATGGGCAGTTAATGCAGTGGAATTCAACCTTGGGAGCTTGGGAATTGATTGATGCTTCCAGTTTATCGGATGATGATATTAGTGTTGCTAATACGGTAACAGGACATATTATAGCAACGATTTCAGAGCCAGGAATTACGGATGTAAATATTAATGAAACAGTAACTACATTAAGTGATGCAAATTCAGATGGTGTATTTGATTATGTATCCGAGGATAATACGACTACAAGTTTTGATGGTACAGATGATCAAACTGCTACAGAGGTAGCTGTTGCAGATACCGCTAATAATTTTACGGCAACGGATGTAGAAGGAGCATTAGCAGAATTAGCTTTAGAAAGTACAGATGACCAAGCTTTAAGTTTAGCTACAGGCAATATATTAACTTTAGAAGATGGTGGTACAGTAAATTTAACTCCGTTCTTAGACAACACAGATAATCAAGAAATTACAGCTTTTAGTTTAGACAATACAACAAACGTATTGACCTTGACTTTAGAAGATGGAGGTACAGAGACCGTAGATTTCACTACAGTTTTAGCTGCAGCCGGGACAGATGATCAAGCCTTAAGTTTAGCTACAGGCAATATATTAACCTTAGAAGATGGTGGTACAGTAAATTTAACTCCGTTTTTAGACAATACAGATAATCAAGAAATCACAGCTTTTAGTTTAGACAATACAACAAACGTATTGACCTTGACTTTAGAAGATGGAGGTACAGAGACTGTAAATTTCACTACAGTTTTAGCTGCAGCCGGGACAGATGATCAAACTGCCACAGAGGTAGCTGTTACAGATACCGCTAATAATTTTACGGCAACGGATGTAGAAGGAGCATTAGCAGAATTAGCTTTAGAAAGTACAGATGACCAAGCCTTAAGTTTAGCTACAGGAAACATATTAACCTTAGAAGATGGTGGTACAGTAAATTTAACTCCGTTTTTAGACAATACAGATAATCAAGAAATTACAGCTTTTAGTTTAGACAATACAACAAACGTATTGACCTTGACTTTAGAAGATGGAGGTACAGAGACCGTAGATTTCACTACAGTTTTAGCTGCAGCAGGGACAGATGACCAAGCTTTAAGTTTAGCTACAGGTAATATATTAACCTTAGAAGATGGCGGTACAGTAAACTTAACTCCGTTTTTAGACAATACAGATAATCAAGAAATCACAGCTTTTAGTTTAGACAATACAACAAACGTATTGACCTTGACTTTAGAAGATGGAGGTACAGAGACCGTAGATTTCACTACAGTTTTAGCTGCAGCCGGGACAGATGATCAAGCCTTAAGTTTAGCTACAGGCAATATATTAACCTTAGAAGATGGTGGTACAGTAAACCTAACTCCGTTTTTAGATAATACAGATGATCAAACTGCCACAGAGGTAGCTGTTACAGATACCGCTAATAATTTTACGGCAACGGATGTAGAAGGAGCATTAGCAGAATTAGCTTTAGAAAGTACAGATGACCAAGCTTTAAGTTTAGCTACAGGTAATATATTAACTTTAGAAGATGGTGGTACAGTAAACTTAACTCCGTTTTTAGACAATACAGATAATCAAGAAATCACAGCTTTTAGTTTAGACAATACAACAAACGTATTGACCTTGACTTTAGAAGATGGAGGTACAGAGACTGTAGATTTCACTACAGTTTTGGCTGCAGCAGGGACAGATAGTCAAGATTTAAGTTTAACAGGCGATGATCTTACATTAACAAACGATCCAACAGCAACAGCAATTGATTTATCAGCTTATAGAGAAACTGTATCTGGTATAAATGATATTACCGTAACGGACGATGGAGCAGGGAATTTTACAGTTGATTATGTTGATGGAGATAAAGATTCTACGAATGAATTAACTCAGACAGGATCAGGAGGCCCCTCAGGTAGTCCAGTAAATGGTTCTACATATGTAGATACGGATACAGGGCAAATGTATGTATATGAAGATTCTTGGAAACAAGTAGGCGGAAGTGCGACACCAGCGGCAGATATAGTCACAACATTAGCTACCTCTGATAATGTAACTTATACCTATACTTCAGAAAATAATACAATAACATCTTTTGATGGTACCGATGATCAGGATGCATCAGAAGTTAGCTATGATGATGCTACCTCTTCAATAGGAGCAATAAATGTTCAGGAGGCAATTGAAGCTTTAGCTTCAGGAAGTACAGATGACCAAGCTTTAAGTTTAGCTACAGGAAACATATTAACCTTAGAAGATGGCGGTACAGTAAACTTAACTCCGTTTTTAGACAATACAGATAATCAAGAAATCACAGCTTTTAGTTTAGACAATACAACAAACGTATTGACCTTGACTTTAGAAGATGGAGGTACAGAGACTGTAGATTTCACTACAGTTTTAGCTGCAGCCGGGACAGATGATCAAACTGCTACAGAGGTAGCTGTTGCAGATACCGCTAATAATTTTACAGCAACGGATGTAGAAGGAGCATTAGCAGAATTAGCTTTAGAAAGTACAGATGACCAAGCTTTAAGTTTAGCTACAGGAAACATATTAACCTTAGAAGATGGTGGTGCAGTAAATTTAACTCCGTTTTTAGACAATACAGATAATCAAGAAATCACAGCTTTTAGTTTAGACAATACAACAAACGTATTGACCTTGACTTTAGAAGATGGAGGTACAGAGACTGTAGATTTCACTACAGTTTTAGCTGCAGCCGGGACAGATGATCAAACAGCTACAGAAGTTGTTGTTACTGATACAGCAAATAATTTTACAGCAACTGATGTAGAAGGTGCTTTAGCGGAATTAGCAATAGGTAGTACAGATGATCAAGCCTTAAGTTTAGCTACAGGAAACATATTAACCTTAGAAGATGGTGGTACAGTAAACTTAACTCCGTTTTTAGACAATACAGATAATCAAGAAATCACAGCTTTTAGTTTAGACAATACAACAAACGTATTGACCTTGACTTTAGAAGATGGAGGTACAGAGACCGTAGATTTCACTACAGTTTTAGCTGCAGCCGGGACAGATGACCAAGCCTTAAGTTTAGCTACAGGCAATATATTAACCTTAGAAGATGGTGGTACAGTAAACCTAACTCCGTTTTTAGATAATACAGATGATCAAACTGCCACAGAGGTAGCTGTTACAGATACCGCTAATAATTTTACAGCAACGGATGTAGAAGGAGCATTAGCAGAATTAGCTTTAGAAAGTACGGATGACCAAGCTTTAAGTTTAGCTACAGGCAATATATTAACCTTAGAAGATGGTGGTACAGTAAACTTAACTCCGTTTTTAGACAATACAGATAATCAAGAAATTACAGCTTTTAGTTTAAACAATACAACAAACGTATTGACCTTGACTTTAGAAGATGGAGGTACAGAGACTGTAGATTTCACTACAGTTTTAGCTGCAGCAGGGACAGATGATCAAGCCTTAAGTTTAGCTACAGGCAATATATTAACCTTAGAAGATGGTGGTACAGTAAATTTAACTCCGTTTTTAGACAATACAGATAATCAAGAAATCACAGCTTTTAGTTTAGACAATACAACAAACGTATTGACCTTGACTTTAGAAGATGGAGGTACAGAGACTGTAGATTTCACTACAGTTTTAGCTGCAGCCGGGACAGATGACCAAGCTTTAAGTTTAGCTACAGGTAATATATTAACTTTAGAAGATGGCGGTACAGTAAACCTAACTCCGTTTTTAGATAATACAGATAATCAAACCATTAGCACATTTGAGTTAGACGATACTACAGATGTATTGACTTTAACGTTGGAAGATGGCGGAACAGAAACTGTAGATTTCACAGCGGTATTAGCCGCAGCAGGTACAGATGATCAAACAGCTACAGAAGTAGTTGTTACTGATACAGCAAATAATTTTACAGCAACTGATGTAGAAGGTGCTTTAGCGGAATTAGCAATAGGCAGTACAGATGATCAAGCATTAAGCTTAGAAACTGGAAACATATTAACTTTAGAGGATGGTGGTACCGTAAACTTAACTTCCTTTTTAGATAATACAGATAATCAAACCATTACAACATTTGAGTTAGACAATACTACAGATGTATTGACTTTAACGTTGGAAGATGGCGGAACAGAAACTGTAGATTTCACAGCAGTATTAGCCGCAGCAGGTACAGATAATCAATATCCTGATAAGTTTAATTTAAATGGAACAACTCTAGAATTATCCCTTATCCGTGATGGACTTTCAGATAGAACTATAAATTTAGATGGAACGTTTGCTACAGATGCTCAACTTGCCGCTTCTGATGCTGCAGATTTAGATAGAATTATTGGAAATGAAACGGTAACAAGTTTAGCCTTTAATGGAACCACGCTTACTTTAAATGAAGGTGGTAATACAGCAAAAACTGTTAACTTAAGCAGTGTAAATACAGATAATCAAAAGGCAGATGTCTTTTCTCTTGTGGGAACAACACTGAGTCTTTCATTGCAAAATGATGGAGAAGTAGAGAAAACAGTTAATTTTAGCAGTTTTGCTACTGATGCAGAAGTAACAGCAGCGGTATCAGCAAGTGATGCAGCCGATTTAGATAAGGTTATAGGCAACGAATACAACACAGCTTTTGCTGTAGTGGGTGCTAATTTGAGAATTACCGATGGCGGAGGAGATAGAGATGTGTCTTTAGCATCGTTAGGTACTGACGATCAAAAAGATAATGAAGTATTATTAGACACTCCAATTGATGTTGATGAGGGTGGAGAAGCATCTCCAACTTTAGAAACAACTGTTCAAGAAGTAATTCAAGCAATCGCGCCAATTACGTCTAAAGCAGCTAGAATTTTCTATCCACCATCAATCGCAGTAGATGCATCTACCAATGGTACGTTTACAATTGATTTGTATGATGAGTATATCCAACAATATGGCTCTCCAACGGTAGGTAGTGCAGGTGCACCAAATGCTTTGCCAACTTATACGAGAACAGAATTGTATTACTATGTTACGTATGCAGATCCAGCAGTTTTTGGGAATGGTACAGCGGTATCTGGAATGTCTATTGATGCTAATGGAAATTTAACCTATCAGGTTCAAAGTCAACCAACCGATTACAATTCATTAATCAACGTAGTATTTGTAGTAAAATAATTTAAGCGAATAAATAAGAAGATAAGAGTTTGAAAGCAATCAACACATATAAGCTTGTATTCGCCATCCTAATCGGATTGCTATGTTCTAATTGGGCAAGTGCACAATTCTTACTGCAAGCACCGAATAGTACAGACGAAAATAATTATAAATGGTATAATGCCTCTGATACTAGTACCGTATTAGGTACAGACTTCTTCTATGAAGTAAGTCAGCCAGGCGTATATTTTGCAACTTATGATGGAACTACATGTGGTAAAAATGCAACCAGTTATTTTATATTAACCGATTGTGAAGCACCTAATAATGAGGTGACATTAGACATCACAGCAAACGTTCCGGTTGGTGCAAATATTAGCTGGTCTCCCGCATTAACAGGAGATCAAATAGCACCTCAAATTACAGCAACTAAAGATGTTGTTAAATATTTGGCGACTTTAGTAAAAGCGGGTAATGCTAAGAATCTGCCTTCTTTTACCGTAGTTTGTATGAGTCAGGCTGCTAATTTAGTAGATGATGTGGCCACAGTAGATGAAGACGACTCAGTAATGATTCCTATCTTTGATAATGATACAGAATTGCCTGTCGCAGGAACCTTAACAACATCAGATCCAGCGAATGGAACTATTGTTATTGATGATAATGGTACGCCAAATAATCCTTCGGATGATATACTAACTTATATTCCTAGTCCAGATTTTAATGGTGAGGATACGTTTACTTATACCATCTGTAATACGTTCGGAGATTGCAGTACAGCTACGGTTACAGTAGATGTTCTGCCTATTGTAGATGCCTTTGATGATGTGGTGACCACAGAAGAAAACATGCCTATAAGCATAGACAATTGGCAAGCTAATGATAACGATTTACCAACAGTGGGTACGCTTACGGTAACTACACCTACCAATGGTACTTTGGTTGTAGACGATAATGGTACGCCAAATGATCCATCGGATGATGTGATCACTTATACACCAAATACCGATTTCTCAGGAACAGATACTTTTGAGTATACCGTTTGTGATACTTTAGGGAATTGTAGTACTGCTACGATTACTGTAATTACAACAGATCAGGTAGATTTAGATAGTGATGATGACGGAATTTTAGATGCTTGGGAAGATCTAAATACCGATAATGATAATGATCCTGCTACAAACCCAACGGATTCAGATGGGGATGGTATCGCAGATTATTTAGACATTGATAGTGATGACGACGGAATTCCGGATAACGTAGAAGCACAAGCTACTGCAGATTATATGGCACCTAGCGGAATAGATGCCAATGGTAATGGCTTAGATGACGCCTATGAGCAAGACGGAAATCTTGGAATAATTCCTGTAAACACAGACTTTGAAGATTTACCAGATTATTTAGATGATGATAGTGATAATGACAATGTGCCAGATTATATAGAAGCACACGATCATGATCATGATGGTATTCCAGATGTGGTATTTATCGGTTCTGATAAAGATAATGATGGTCTAGATGATGGTTTTGAAGGCAATACAACCATAGATATTGACGTTAATGATGAAGTAAACGATCCATGGGCAGATTTACCAAACACGGATAATGACGATGAATCAGATTATAGAGATACGGATGATGACGATGATGGAATTTTTACAGCAGATGAAGATGTAAATCTTGATGGTGATTATGCTAATGATGATACCGATGGTAATGGAATACCTAATTACTTAGATCTAGATTTAGAAGAATTCTCAACAGATGAAGAAGTAGAAGTATTCAATGTGGTTACGCCAAACGGAGATGGAGTACATGATTACTTGACCATCTCAGGATTAGAAAATTTCCCGAACAATACCATCAAAATTTACAACAGATGGGGTGTGTTAGTTTTTGTAACGAAAGCGTATAACACTCAAGGGAATATTTTTACAGGAAGTTCTAACGGCCGTGTTACGGTACAAAAAGACAATATGTTGCCTGTAGGTACGTATTTCTATATTTTAGATTATGGAGATGCATCGGGTACTATGAAATCAAAATCAGGATATATTTATATAAACAGATAGTATGAAAACCTTAAATCTTATTACCTCTTATTACAAATGGGTTTTTGGCATACTATGCTTAGTAGGCTTCTTAAATACCACAAGTCTTACTGCGCAACAAGATGCACAATACACCCAATATATGTATAACACCATAAGTGTAAATCCGGGTTATGCAGGTTCTAGAGGGCATATGAGTGTTGGTTTGTTACATAGATCTCAGTGGTTAGGCTTAGATGGTGCGCCCACGACACAAACATTTAATGTGCATTCTCCAATAGGATATAGAGGAGTAGGTTTAGGATTGTCTATAGTTAATGATAAAATTGGTCCCACTTCTGAGACAAATTTTGATGTAGATTTTTCGTATACTATTCCTGTTTCTACAGATGCCAAAATAAGTTTTGGACTAAAAGGAAGTGCTAATTTATTAGATATAAGATATTCTGAACTTAATCAATATGCTTCAGATCAAACCTTGCAACAGGATATAAGCAATCGTTTGTCGCCAAATATAGGCGCAGGGGTGTATTATCATACCGATAAATTTTATGCAGGTTTATCTGTGCCTCGATTTTTAGAAACTTCACATTTTGATGAATCTTCATTATCAACAGCTAAAGAACAAATGAACTTTTATTTAATTACAGGTTATGTTTGGGATTTAAACCCTAATTTAAAATTTAAACCTGCATTACTAACTAAATTAGTGCAAGGAGCACCGCTACAAGTAGATGCTTCGGCTAATTTTATGTTCAATGATAAGTTGATATTAGGAGCTGCCTACCGTTGGAGTGCTGCCGTGAGTGGTATGGCTGGGTTTTATGTTTCAGAAGGCTTGTTAATTGGTATTGCTTATGATCGCGAAACTACAGATCTAGGGAATACTAGTTTTAATGATGGATCTTTTGAAATTGTATTCCGATATGACTTCATTAGAACAAAAGGAAATATGAAATCGCCTAGATTCTTCTAAATCTAGCTTCGTTATTTTTTTGGACTTAGACAGACGTCTTATTCACTATCTTCTTATTTATTTTTTTTCTTAAACTTTTTATATCCTATAAAGATGTTATTTTTGTAAGGATGGCATACGTCATCATTGCTAAGATTAAAAAAAAAGAAAATTGAAAGAAGAACACGTAATCCTTGTAAATCAATCTGATGAACAAATAGGCACAATGCCAAAAATGGAGGCACATGAAAAAGCGGTTTTACATCGCGCCTTTTCAGTGTTTATCATGAATAAAAATGGAGAAACTATGTTGCAACAACGTGCAGCACATAAATACCATTCGCCATTATTATGGACCAATACATGTTGCAGTCATCAACGTGTGGGAGAAACAAATATTCAAGCTGGAAAAAGAAGACTCCAAGAAGAAATGGGTTTTGAAGCGGAGCTAAAAGAATTATTCTCATTTATTTACAAAGCACCTTTTGATAATGGGTTAACAGAATATGAACTCGATCATGTAATGGTGGGTTATTTTGATGCTTCTCCGGAAATTAATCCAGATGAAGTAGCCGATTGGAAATGGATGAAACCTGAAGATGTTAAGAAGGATATTTCAGAAAATCCTGAGAACTATACCGCCTGGTTTAAGATTATTTTTGAAAAATTCTATAGTTACATTACCCAACATAAATTTGAATCATGAAAGTAAAAGTAAGTAGAAAAGCACATTTTAATGCTGCACATAGATTATACAATCCTGATTGGAGTTTCGAAAAAAATGACGCCATCTTTGGCCTGTGTAATAACCCTAATTTTCACGGTCACAATTATGAATTAATTGTAAGTATAACTGGTAAAATAGATCCTGAAACCGGTTTTGTAATCGACGTTAAAATCCTAAAAGATTTAATCAAAAGTGAAATCGAAAATGCTTTTGATCATAAAAATTTAAATATAGAAGTACCTGAGTTTGCAAATTTGAATCCTACAGCAGAGAATATTGCCGTGGTTATATATGATAAATTGAGACCACATTTTACTAGTGATAAAGATTTGGAAGTAGTTTTGTATGAGACTCCAAGAAATTTTGTTACTTACACCGGTAATGACGAATAGATAAAATAGAACAACCTAATATTGAAATCATGAATTTATATCCTTTAAAATTTAATCCTATTCTAAAAGAACGTCTTTGGGGCGGAACCAAATTAGGCGATATTTTTGGTAAACCTATCGAGAATGATATTACAGGTGAGAGCTGGGAAATATCAACAGTTAAAGGCGATGTCTCTGTAGTATCTAGTGGTGAGGTAAAAGGACAATCGCTTCAAGATTTAATTGATAGTGATGCAGAAGCGCTTTTAGGGAAAAGTGTGGTAGCGCGTTTTGGAAAAGAATTTCCTATTTTAATTAAGTTTATTGATGCAAAACAAGATTTATCCATTCAATTGCATCCTAATGATGAATTGGCTAAAAAACGTCATAATTCTTTCGGTAAAACCGAAATGTGGTATATCATGGATGCCGATGAAGGGGCAGATTTAATTGTTGGTTTTAACAAGGATGTTACTAAAGAGGAATATCAAAAAAGTATAGAAGACGATAAGCTTTTAGATTTATTAAATTATGAGAAAGTAAAAGAAGGCGATACCTTCTTTATCAACACAGGAAAAATACATGCTATTGGAGCAGGGGTGGTCTTGGCAGAAATTCAACAAACATCAGATGTTACTTATCGTGTCTTTGATTTTAATAGAAAAGATAAAGCGGGTAATTTACGCGAATTGCATACAGAATTAGCGTTAGATGCAATGGATTATGATAAAAAGGATGATTTTAAAGTAGGGTACGATAAGAATACTGATACTGTAAATGAAATGGTAGACTGTCCTTATTTTAAAACAAACTACATTAAACTAACAAAGGATTTAAAACAAGATGTTGCAAATCGAGATTCTTTTACTATCTACATGTGTGTGTCTGGTGAAGCAATAGTTGCGAATGAATTTGGAGAAGCGACCGTTAAAAAAGGAGAAACTGTTTTGGTTTCAGCTAATTCAAAATCAATCGAATTAAAATCTAAAGGAGCTACACTTTTGGAAGTTACGATATAAAAATGCTTTAATGTGTTGATATACTTGGAAAAAGATTACTTTTGCAAAAAATAAAATTAGTAAGATGGCAAGTATACAAGATTTAAAGAAAGATATTAATTACGTTCTAGGAGATATTATAGAAGCAGTATATTTCTGGGAAGCTTCAAACGGTAAGAAAAGTTCTACAGAAGGTTCTGCTCTTATTGATGATGCAATTAGTGTTTTTGATGAATTAATCGCTAAAGTAAATATGAAAAGTGTAGAAAACAGAAGTAAGCATTTAAATGGTGTTAAATCTGAATTAGAAGAAAAAGCTACAGTTCTAGTTGAAAAACTTAATAAATTAGGTTAAGACATACTTAACTTCAATAAAAAAAACCATCCAAGTAATTGGATGGTTTTTTGTTTTGTATACGATTGAAAATTACTTTTCTTTCTTTAGTTCTTCAAGATATTTTTGAAGTTCCTTTCCATATTTAGAAGCAGCAACCTCAGGAGTAAGCATTTTATTGATAGAATCTAAATACTTCATGTTAGCATCTGCTACTTCTTTCACAGCAATATAAGGTGCTATATAAGAATCTTTGTTGTTCAGAGCAAAGTTCAATGCATACGCGTAACTGCGATAAATATTCTTATCAGATAATTTTATCAGAGAATCTAAAGCTAAAGAATCTTTATTTACTTTAGGATCAAAACGCATCTGAAGAATTTCTAAATTCTTAGTGTTATACCTTGACATTCCCTTTTTGTATTCTTCTAATTTTTCATTCGTCTTAGAACCCGTAATTTTTACGGAAGTATCAAAAGTATCCCAGGCAGTGTCTACCGTAATTATTCCAGGTTCTCCAAAAAATGTAATGCGGTCATTAATATCGTTATGATCATTTTTTACTAGATATAAATAATAGATATCTGGATTTTCAATAGGGGTGTTAAAGCTAAAATCTCCATGTCCTTTTATTTCTAAGGAGTCTAGGTTTACTAAAACAGTATCCTGTAATTGTTGCAGGTAAAGTGTTCCTTTTTTTAAACCTTTAATGGTTCCGTTTATGGTCATTGAATTTTTAGAATCTCCCGAACAGGAAATCAAGAAAAGTCCGACTATGGACAGTAAGAAAATGTTCTTCATGGTATTAATTTTGGTGGGCAAATATCACTATTTTTTTATTTCAATTCGGTATAAATACAGGTGTACTTGAATTATTTATACACAATATTACATTTTAGAAGCTATTTCCATAAGATATGCACAAAGTAATGCACCACCGGTGCCCACTACGTAGCCAAATACAGCCAATAGAACCCCAACAGAGGTTAAGGAGGAGTGAAACTCTGCAGCTACTACGGGAGCAGAAGCAGCACCACCCACGTTAGCTTGGCTACCTACCGCTAGGAAAAAGTAGGGTGCTTTTATGAGTTTGGCTACTAAAATAAGTAATAAGGCATGTATGGTAATCCAAATGAAACCTACAACCAATAATCCTGGATTTTCTAATATTTTTGTAAGGTCCATCTTCATTCCAATCGTGGCTACTAGAATATAAATAAAAATACTTCCTATTTTACTAGCTCCGGCACCTTCATAATTCTTGGCTTTTGTAAAAGATAATAGTATTCCGGAAGCAGTAGCTAAAACCACCATCCAAAAGAAATTAGAGCCTAAGAAAGATAGAAAATTACTTGGGTCTGCAACAGCAGCACTATTTTTTGTAAGATAGGTACTTATATAATCCCCAAAGAAATGTGATACTCCAACAGCTGTAAAAGCAAAACACAGCATCATCATATAGTCTTTGAGCGTAGGTACACGTGTTATTTTTGCAGAAAAGGCACTCACCTTTACTTTTAAAGTTTCTATCGCAGATGTGTCTGCTTGCAACCATTTATCTATGGCTTTTGTTTTGCCTACGCCAAATAAAATAACGGCCATCCATACATTAGCCACAACAATATCTACCAGTACCATTTTACCGTATTCATCTGGATTGTATTTAAAAATTTCTAGCATGGCAGCTTGGTTGGCACCACCACCTATCCAACTACCAGCGATCGTAGAAAGTCCTCTCCACACGGCATCAAAATCATTGCCGCCAACCGTTTCTGGAGAAAAAATAGACACCAGTAATATCGCAATTGGTCCGCCGATAATAATTCCGACAGATCCTGTTAAAAACATGATCAAGGCCTTAGAACCTAAATTAGAGATGGCTTTAAGGTCTATACTTAAGGTCATAAGCACAAGTGCAGCCGGTAATAAATACCTGCTAGCCATAAAGTAGAGTTGTGAGATGTCATCTGAAATTATGTGAAAACTTGCTAAGATAGCAGGCAGTAAATAACACATTAAAACAGCAGGGACTATACTGTAAAATTTAGACCAAAAACCGGTAGTTAACGAAGAGGTATAAAATATAAATCCAAGGCAAAGTGCTAAGAGTCCAAATACCACTGCATCATTCGTAATTAAAACTTCACTCATACATTAAAATATCAAGGGTAATTTTTTTATAAATATAATGAATCGCAAAGATGTTCTTTAATAAATTTAGCTACGCCGTGTTCTGTATTCTCCTCGGTAATGTAATTAGCAATTTTTTTGACTTCATTTCTTGCATTCCCTACAGCAACGCCACAACCTACATTTTGAAGCATATCTATATCATTATAATTATCTCCGAAAGCAATGACATCCGCTAAATTTTCATCAGCCTTCAATAATATTTTTATTGCAGAAAGTTTTGTTACACTTTTAGGTGCAATTTCAATTAGAGTATCATTAGATCGATATAAAGCAATAGCATCACCATACTTGCTTTGTAATTCAGGAAAAATAGCATCACAAGAATCTTTTGTTCCCATGAGCATTACTTTATGTGCTCCGTCAATTTTTCTTGAACGCCAATCTTGAAATGTAGTTGGTGTTTTTCTAAATTCCGGAGTTGCTTTGGTATAGTTAATCTCTTTTTGTACCCGTTCAGAAATTTCCTCAACATACCATTCATCAGCATAATAAAGGCCTAGTTTAATTCCGTGCTGCTCTGTTTGACTATAAAGTTCTTTTAAGAGTCTCAGGGGAATGGTTACTGAATCTAAAATTGAATTTCCGTGTAGTATTAATGCGCCATTATAACACACAATAGGTTGGTTGTCTATTCCTAAATTCTTTTGTAGATAGGTCATAGATTTAGGCATTCTTGCCGAAACCAAATATACTTTTACAGCGTCTTTAATTCGTTTAATTTCTGATATGGTTACTTCAGAAACATCACTTTTTGTAGAAAGTAAGGTTCCATCTAAATCGGAGCAAAGTATCTTATACCTCAAATTGATTTTTTTAAATATTTAGCCAATATGTGAATTTTAAGTTTATTGACCTATTTCTTGGCTCAAAATTATTTACAATATAATTATCATTATAGACGATAAATAAATCGGACAGTGGTGCAAAACGCCATTGTACCCGAGAATTAAATCCTAAATTATTTCTTTGATTACTATATTGTACTAAGGTAGACCAAAAGATTGATTTACTAAACGTAAATTCAAAACTAGGACTTACTAGCCAGAAATCTGCACTAGAGTAGGGTGCAGGGAGTGTTATCTTATCATAACTCACCAAAAAAGAAATAGCAGCTTTTGGTTGTAGTCGTAAAGTCATTTCTGCGGCAGAAGAAGATCTTGTTCCATTAAAAAATTCACCATAGGATTGCTCCAAAGAATAGGAAAAAGCTTTCCTAGAGTCAGAACTATAATTCATAGCAGCACTAGAATACGTGTATTCAGAATTTGCGGGTAATGCAATTGCATCTGTAGTTCTGCTAGGATCAAAACCATTGACAAGGTAGGTATAGTTGGTATCTACACTGAAATTAAAGTCGGTTTGATTTACAAATTCTGCTCCCCAAGATGCGCGTATCGTATAATCGGTTGTTTTAAAATCAAGTTCAGGATTTAACGTAAAAATAGGAAAGACTTCAAAGCTATGGCTGTTAATTTTACTAGCGGTTGGCCAGAACACGCGCTCAAAGCCCGTTACGAACTTAAAAATATTTGTTCTCCGTATAAATCCGAGGTCAGACCTAAAGTCATCTCCAATATATACCCAATCAGAAAATATATTAAACGTTCTACTGTTATAGGAGAGGTAAGCACCGGTAGAGATATCTTTAGTATCTGAATCATGCTGAAAAGATTTATGCATATAAAACTTACCGTTCCAAGTATTGTCAGCAGAAGCTAGATTATAATCAACTCCTAAAACTCTATTGTACCGATCTTCTGGTGCTACAAAATCATACGATTTAAACGCTTCTCTGTTAATAAAAAACAAGCCAATATTAGATCTAGCGAATAGTTTGCGTTGTAGGGCAAACATGGAATTATTGTTCGATGGAATCTCATTTTCTAAATCCTCGGCAGTTTGAAGATTTAGAAAGCCCAAGCGCCAGTCATTACTAAGTTTACCACTCAAACGAAAACCACCAATAATTTTATTTTCAATGGAATTGTCATCTTTATCTCTGGCTATACCTATACGTCTAGAGAAAAACGGATTTGCATCTTGGCTACCTCCAAAGCTAGAAAAGAGGTCGCTATTATCTACAAAAAACTGCCGCTTTTCAGGTAAGGATACTTCAAAGCGAGTAAGATTAGTAAAGACGTTATCTATTTCCACATTAGAAAAATCTGGATTTAAGGTGATGTCTAAATTCATCCCATTACCAATAGCTACTTTAGCATCTCCACCAAATTTGAGATTGGTTTTACTGGCATTGGTTTCAAAATCTTTCTGTGCAAGCGTATTTACATAAGGTATAATGGCAATTGGCGTTCTGTATTTTCCTAAAGGCTTTTCAAACGTCATTTCTCCCATAAAAGCCAAGCTATAAATAGACTGGTTTTGCGGAATTTTAGCCCAAGTACTTGTTTCGTTATTTTGTGTATCAAACCTATAGCTGTTAAATCGCCATTTGGTTTCTCCCTCTTTAAATTTGAAGGAGGTTAATGGTATTGCTAGCTCAGCAGTATAATAATTTTCAAAGCTTCTGGCTTCTCCCTTCCATTTTACATCCCACGAAGTATTAAAACCACCATCACTGCCACCACCATTAGAAATTAGGGCTTCGCGAATGACTCCAAACGGATTTATACCAAACAGAAAAGCATTGGTGCCATCATTAAAGGTATCAAACAACAAGCTTATATTATCATTTCCGCCAGCTCTAAAATCTCTTTTTAAAGATGGAGTTACGTAGTTGCTTCCTGAAGTTTCTAAACGAATACCAACATATAAATGAGTACCATCATAAAACATTCTGATGTCGGTATCTTTCTGAGCAAGTATGGTATCTGATGGAAAATATTGTTGAAATTTTGTGGCACTTTCTGCTTTCTCCCAAACGCGCTCATCTAAAATACCGTCTATCTGCGGAATTTCTGGAATGTATTTAATGCTAATGTGTTTGTCTTCATTTTGTCCTAAAACAGATAGTGATATTAGGAAAAAGAAGCAACATATAGAGAACTTGAACATTAGGGTTGGTTTCGTTGGTTCTCAAATTTAAGCCATTAATTTGTGAAAAAATACTAAATTGACTTCGTATAGTTATGAAAAGCTCATTTTCTGTTGGTTATTGTGAAATAAATTGAAGTATCGTCGCTATCATTTTTGGTGAAATAGGATATTTAGGGTCAAAGTAACTTTCTAGCCCTGTAACCTGATCATCTTCTTCTTTCATGATATGATTCATGTTAGGGATAATCATTAAAGTTGCTTCTGGCTGAGCCACTTTTAAGTTTTGAGCGTTAGTAATATCCACCTGAATATCTTTATCACCATTAAGGATGAGTATAGGAATCTGTAGTTTTTTAATTTCTTTCTGAGGATCAATTGAAGCCCAAGTTTTATAGAAATTTTGAATTTGTGGTGGAAACATGGTGACTAAATTAGGATCTACTGTGGCAATACTACCTTTTGTCATTAGCTCTTGAAAATGCTCTTCAACTAATTTCCCAAATTCTGGATTTTGCGCATAAATTTGTTGCACCATTATTTTATCAATAGTTTGTCCCGCGCCTGCCATAGATATTAATGAAGTTATATCTTCATTTACGGCCAACATAGCAATCAATGATCCTTGGCTATGTCCTATGAGATGAATGCCACTAAAACGTGGGTCGTTTTTAAAATGGGCTATAGCTACTTTAGCATCCGCTACAAAATCTAGAACCGTTACGTCTTCTAGTTTGTCAAAATTTTCAGACCGAGCGGAGCGTTTATCATACCTGTAAAAAGCAATTTTATGATTATTTAAACTATCTGCCAATGCTTTAATGTAGCTACTTTGCATGGGTGTTCCTTCTTGGTTTCCATCGCGGTCTGGATTACCAGAACCATGGATAAAAATTACTAGAGGTACCTTGTTCTTTGTTTCAGGATACGTTAATGTTCCAGGGATAGCAATTTCTGCATTACTAAGGTTAATTTCTTCTTCTATAATTTGAGAAAAAGAAAACATACTGTAGGAGAGTAAAGTTGCAATAAGGAGATTTTTCATGAGTTCGTTAGCGTATTAAGGAATAGTTTAGAAAGAATTTCAGCGATGATGATTGATGTGAAAAATAAAATGATATGTACTGTACTTTTTGCATTTGTTGCAATCTTAAAGCCATTAAATAATAGTGAAATACTCCAAATGAGGAAAAGGATACTGATAAGCCCAAATACCCCTAAGGCAATTACTGAGTTTAAAGGAAGAGTAGATAGATCAGGAATTTTCTGCGTTAATAAAGTATTTAATACCTCTGAATTTATACGCTCCATAGCACCTCCTACATTAAAAAAGGTAATTAAATAGAAGGGAATTCTAGAAATTAATGTGATGTTCAGAATATCAATAAATCGTGTCTTTCTATTGATATACATGCCTAAGGCATATAATAGGATAGCTAATATAGAGCTATCAATTAAATTGTCTAAGGCCGGTTGCCAAGAGGAAGTGCTATTTGCAAAATGTACATCTAAAACTCCATCAAAGCGTACATTAAAAAGATAACCGAGATAGGAACCTAAAAGTGTAACTGCTATTCCCAGTAGGAACAAATGATTTTCTTGATACCTTTTAAAAGGATTGAATAAAACTGTTTTCATACTTAAGAATTTGAATTAGGGTGCAAGGATGCAATGATTTCATCTAGCTTATTCCGCATCGTAGGATAGCTGATGTTCATTTGAATGGCCATCTTTTTTAGACTTCCACTATTTAAAACAAACTGCAATACAAATTCTTGATCTTCAGCAGATAATTGAAGTATTTGAGGAAGGTCAAATTTTCCAGAAATAACAGTGTCACAATTAGAGCATGAAAGTTCACTTACTAATAAGTTGCTTTCACAACTAGGACAGAACACAGGTAACTTTTTCATATACTAAACAGGTTTGTTTAGCAACAAAAGTATAAAAAATATTAATAAAATTAAAACAAAACTAAATAAAGTTTAATAATTTATTATTTATAATTAATTAGATTTAAACTTTTTAGTCTTTTTCTTGTCAGGATTTTTAAACAAACGTTTTAAGAAACCGTCTTTTTTTATAGGATCACAGTTGAGGTTTGTCAATACGTCGTTAGATGGTGTTTCAAACTGAGCCTTAGTAATCGCATTAAATTCTTTGTCCTTGTTTAGTTTTTGTAATAACAAAGCAAACATAGGTAGTGCAGCATTTGCTCCTTGTCCTAAACTGGTGCTTTTAAATCCAAGTTCATGATTGTCTAAACCCACCCAAGTTATGTGCACTAGCTTTGGGGTAATCCCCACAAACCAAGCATCTTTATTATTTTGTGTAGTCCCTGTTTTACCCGCAATAGCATTCGGTAAATTATAAGCGTCTCTTAATCTTGAAGCGGTACCAGAATTGATAGTTTCTTTCATCATTTCTATCATGGTTTGTCTGGTTTCTGTAGAAAATGCTTCGTTATCGGCAATCTTAGGCTTAAAAGTTTCTAAGATAGAATCTTTACTATTTGTAATAGTCTGAATTAAAAAAGGAGTTACAGGTTTACTGTTATTTACAAAAGAAGCGTATGCTCCCGCAAGTTCTGTGATTTTTATTTCTCCTGTTCCTAAAGCTAAAGAAGGTTCGCTAGGTAACTTTTCTAAAATACCCATTTTATTAGCCTGCCGGATTACGTTTAATACGCCAACTTCTTCTAAAACTTTTACCGCTACAGTATTTACACTATTACTCAAAGCTTGCTCCATAGAATAATTTAAATAAGCTTCGTCTTTACTTCCCGAATTACTTGGGGACCATCCTTTTAAATTTTCATAGGCTACCTCTTGCGCAGAAAAATAGGTACAGGGTGCTATCCCATTTTCTAAAGCTGCAGTATATACAATGGGTTTAAAAGTAGAACCTACTTGGCGTTTACTCTGTGAAATATGGTCGTATTTAAAGTATTTAAAATTGACACCACCAATCCAGGTTTTTACAGCTCCTGTAGTAGGGTCAATACCTAAAGATCCTGTATTTAAAAATTTTAGATAATGTTGCAAGCTATCTAGTGTATTGGCTTCAACTGTTTTTTCGCCCTCCCAACCGGCAAGCGTCATTTTTCTTTTGATACTTAAAGAGTCTATTATTTTATCTTCTGAAAGGCCTTCCTTTTTAAGTTTTTTATAAGCGTTTGTTCTTTTAAGTAGCTTCTCTAAGAGTTTTTTATTGGTAAGCCAAGGGGCATTTTTACCATAACTTTTTTCAAAATCTTTTTGCAAATTAGACAAATGTGCAACCATAGCTTCTTCGGCCAGTTGTTGCATTTTATAATCAAGGGTGGTATATATTTTTAAACCAGAAGTGTAAATATTATACTCATGACCATTCTCTTTTTGGGTAGTACTCCAAGCCAACAGTTGCTTGCGGACTTCCTCTCTGAAGTAAGGTGCAAGTCCATCATTATAATTAAATTCTTTATAATCTAGTTTTAAAGGCAATGCGCTTAGGCTATCTTTTTGTTTTTCTGATAGGAAGTCATTTTTTTGCATGGCTTGTAGGACCAAGTTTCTTCTCTTTAAACTATTCTCAGGGAATACTCTGGGGTTGTACCCATAGGTGGCTTTTAACATCCCCACCAATACAGCTGCTTCTTCGGTATTTAAATCTCTAGCTTTCTTATTAAAAAATTTTAAAGAGGCACTTTCCACACCAAAAGTATTATCTCCAAAACTTACTGTATTCAAATAATGATATAAAAGTTCTTCCTTATTATAGATGTCTTCTAAGCGAGACGCAATAAACATTTCTTTAATTTTATCTACCGCAATATTGGTGTTTTTTCGTTCGTCTCTTGGATATAGGTTTTTTGCCAATTGTTGTGTGATGGTACTTCCTCCACCAGAACTTTTGTCCTGCATTAGAATAGATTTAAATGCCACACGCATTAAACTTGGATAATCAACTCCGGAATGTGTATAAAACCTTTCATCTTCAATAGCAATTAAAGCGTCTAAAAGATTTTCAGGAAATTCTTCAAAAGCAATGGGTTGTCTATCAAATAAATAATATTTACCAATTAGCGTGCTATCTGCAGCATATACTTCACTAGCTTTTTGATATTCTAGATTGCCTAATTCTTTTTTACTAGGCAATTCTCCCCATAGTCCTACTCGAATACTTACTATAAATAGAATAAACAACAGCAATACACTTAGAACTGCAAGGAGTAGGTATCTTAGAATTGGAGATTTAATTTTTTTGAAAATCACGCGGGTAATTTTTTTAGTTAAAATAGTTAAAACTATATACGACTTAATGATACATTAAGGTTGTATTGTTTATTTTTGAGTGTATAAAAATGTAAAGATTGCGCAAATTTTAAATTGATGAAGAAAATTACCATTTTATTATTAACCCTATCCATTCAATTTGTTTTTTCAACAGAAGGGGAGTGGTCTAAAACAGGGCATAGAACAACCGGTGAAGTTGCACAACGTCACTTAAGCAGAAAAGCAAAGAAGGCAATTGCTAAATTGTTAGACGGGCAAAGTTTAGCCTTGGTTTCTACGTATGCAGATGATATAAAGTCTGATAAAAAGTACAGAGAATTTAGTGCTTGGCATTATGTGAACTATCCGGCAGATAAAAAATATACAGAAGTAGCACCTAGCCCTTACGGTGATATTGTTGTGGGAATTCAGAAATGTGCAGCTATCGTAAAGGATGAAAACAGCTCGCAAGAAGATAAAGTATTCTATCTTAAATTTCTAGTACATTTATTAGGAGACTTACACCAACCTATGCATGTTGGAAGGCAAGAAGATAAAGGTGGTAATGATATACAAATACAGTGGTTTGGAAAAGGATCTAATCTACACCGACTATGGGATAGCAATATGATTGATGATTACGGCATGAGTTTTACTGAAATTGCTGATAATTTACCAGAGTTAACAAAGGATGAGGAGAAGCAAATTCAACAAGGCGATGTTTTTGACTGGGTGGAAGAATCTAAAGGTTTAGCAACAGAGTTATATGCGTCTGTTGAGGTTGGAGAAAAACTTGGTTATGCATATAGTTATAAGTACTGGGGACTTGTAGAAACGCAATTGCAAAAAGGCGGATTGCGTTTAGCAAAAGTTTTAAATGAAGTTTTTGAATAAGTAAAATTTAATAAACCACCCTAAAGGTTAGGTTTATTCGCTCTTGAATAGGTTTAGCAGTTTTAGGTATTTGGTGCAACCAATGATGTTGTGTTGCTCCTTTCATAAGTAAGAGACTACCATGTTCCAACAAAAGTTTATGTTTTAAATTTTTGTTGGTTCTGTGTTTTAAATGAAAAAAACGCGCTTCGCCTAGAGTAATTGAAGCAATTATAGGATTTTCTCCTAATTCTTTTTCATTGTCTGCATGCCAACCATTACTGTCTTTGCCATCTCTATATAAGTTTAACAAACAGGTGGTGAATTCTGTTTCAGCAAGCTTATCTACTTGATTTTTAATCTGCAACAGTTCTTTGGTAAATACATGTGGGTGCATGGTAATATTAGAATAAGCGTATGCCTTATCGTTATTAGCATATAATGCTGTTAACCTTGGTTGCGCATATTTCTTACCAAATACCGTAATATCATCTTGTTGCCACGGTGTTTTTTCTTTGAGTAATGCAAAGTAACTATCTGCTGAATGGGTATCAAAGAAATTAGGATAGTATATAAGGTCACTATCTGGAAGATTTAAATGAAGCGCTTCAGAAAAAAGATTTGCCATTATTGTATGATCGACTTTAATTGATTTCTGTACTCAGAGGGGTTCTGTCCTGTAAACTGTTTAAATGATTTATTGAAATGTGAGAAATTATTGAATCCGCTTTCAAAGGCAACATCAGCAATACTCATAGGTTTTTCTGCTAGAAGCTTTGATGCATGTACCAATCGATATTCATTAACAAACTGTACAAAGGTTTTTTTAGTAATCTTTTTAAAATACCTGCAAAATGAAGGAACCGTCATACTCGTTAAATCTGCAATGGTTTCTAAAGTAATCTCTTCTTTAAAGTTTTCTTTCACAAAATTGAACACCATATTAATACGGTCATTATCTTTCATAGAAGACTCCATAGAGAACCCTTCTGCGTTCAATAGCTTAAATTCTTCAGAGTTTCCTAGTTCGTTTAGTATATTAAGGATAGAAAGCAGCTTTTGAAAATCTGTTTGATATTCTAAAATTTCTATTTTCTCACCAATTTTCTTTTTTGTTTTACCATAAAAGGCAATTCCGCCTTTGCAAGCTTCAAAAATGGTTTGGATTTTTTTCATTTCGGGAATGTTGAAGAAATCAAATCCAAGAAAGTCTTGCTTCATCTGTACAACCGTCTCTGCCTTATTGCCTGTTGCTCCATCAGTAAAACCGCAATGAGGAAGATTAGATCCTATTAATATAAGGTCACCATCATTATAATAGGATACATGGCTTCCAATTTGTCGTTTTCCAGAGCCGCCATTAATATAGACTAATTCTAATTCTGGGTGGTAATGCCATACCGTATTCATATTAGGTTTGTCCTCATCAAACTTTTGATAGGTAAAGGAATGTCCAAAATCTGGAGCAATGACTTCAAATGTAGGTTTTTGTAGTATCATGCTTTTAAGTTTTTATACAATTAGAAATATGCTTCATTTTACTTATATAGTGCAAAGTTACCTATAATGTATGTTATATTAACGTTAAGGTCATGTTAGAATTGTATTGATGTTAAAATAGCATAGAAATTGGAGAAATGTGCATCATTTTAATGTGAATATCGGTCATACATTTGTCATGTAAATAATTGAGAAATCCTCCAAATACAAATAGTTATGAAAAAAGTTCTAAAATTTACCGCAATGGCAGCTTTAGTGTTAAGCACTTTTACAGCTTCGGCCAATGAACTGAAATTAAATGTTGCAACCGATAAGGATGCTAAAAGTTTAATTTTTGAATTAGACATTGTTTCTAAAGACACAAAAATTCAATTTATAGATAGTAAGAATAATGTTATCTATTCTAATAGTAACTTAAAAAGTAGTTCACTTCGTAAAAAATTCGATTTAAGTAAATTAGAAAAAGGTATCTATTCATTTAGAGTAGATGATGCTACGCAAGTAACTACCTATGCTATAATGATTGATGGTGATTCTATCAGTATCCTTAATAAGGATGAAGTAATTAAGCCTGTATTTAGAATGAAAGATAATATGGTTTACATTAACTTTTTAAACGTAGAGAAGAAAGATGTTGAGATTAAAGTATACGATTCTAACGAAAGAGTTTTATTCACTCAAAAAATATCTGATACTTTAATTGTTGAAAAAGCAGTAAACTTTCAATCGGCTCACAAAGGTGATTATACTATTGCAGTGAAAAATGCTAATGGAGTTTATACAGAAAACATAAGTATATAATATTTAAGATTTGGTTTTAAGTTAAGTTGAGTTAATTTTTTTAAACCTAAAAGGGGAGCGAAAGCTCCCCTTTTTATTTTTACAATTTTTTGTAATTCTTTATTTAGAATTTGAAATCCACGTATTAATCTTTTTTTCTAATAAAGCTAAGGGAACACAACCGGTTTCTAAAACTTGGTTGTGAAATGCTTTAATATCAAATTTATCGCCTAATTCTTTTTCTGCTTTAGCACGCAACTCCATAATTTTAAGTTGTCCTATTTTGTAGGATAAGGCTTGCCCAGGATTGGCCATATAGCGTTCAATTTCAGAAGTGATACCTGCTTCAGATTCTGCCTCGTTGTCTAAAGAGTATTGGATTGCTTCTTCTCTGGTCCATCCTTTAGAATGTAAACCTGTATCAACAACTAAACGTATTGCTCTGTGCATTTCAGCTCCTAGCATTCCAAAATATTGGTACGGATCTGTGTATAGTCCTAGTTCTTTACCTAAAGACTCGGTATATAATGCCCAACCTTCTCCATAAGCACTATACCATAATGTTTTTCTGAACTTAGGTAAATCTTCATTTTCTTGTGTCAATGAAATTTGAAAGTGATGCCCAGGAATGGCTTCATGTAAAAACAAGTCTTCGTCAGAATACATATTGTATTTAGTAACGTCTGGTATTGGGGTGTAAAAAATACCTGGTCGCGTGCCATCAATAGATCCAGGATTGTATTCTGCGCTTGCAGAAGCTTCTCTAAACGCTTCTGTTCTTCTGACCTCGAAAGGTGTTTTGGGTTGTTTTCCAAAAAGTTTATCCACTTGAGGTTTCATTCTCTCATGAATTTTATTGAAGTTTTCAATAACTTGCTCTGGAGATGTAAAAGGCATTAATTCCTTTTTATTACGTACAAAGTCAAAGAAGGCTTTTAAATCACCTTCAAAACCAACATCCTTCTTAATTTTCTCCATTTCAGAAGAAATACGTGCTACTTCACTTAATCCTAATTGATGAATTTCATCAGCAGTCATATCTGTTGTTGTATATAACTTTATGGAATAGTCGTAATATTCTTTCCCATTAGGAATGCCTTCAATACCACTGGTGGTTCTAGCGGCATCCATGTATTCTGAATTCATGTAGTCGTACAAATTTTGGTATGCAGGGATAATTTTTTCAGAAATCATAGCAGAATAAGCCTCTGTTAAACGGTCGGTGTCTACATCTGAAAAGCTTTCCGGAATACTTTTTATAGGAGAGAAGAACAAATGTTTGTCCAAATCACTTTCTGTCATATCTTTTAGCTGTGGTGTAACTTTAGTTACTAACGCTTTTGGCAGTACATGACCTGTTTTTATACCTTCTTCCATTCTTGTTTTAGCACTAGCCAACCATGTTGTGTAGGCGTCTAACCTTTTTAACCAATTGTCATAATCGGCAACCGTTTTAAAGGGCTGCGAGCTTGCGCCACTGGCTAATTGTCCCATCATTAATTGCATGGTCCACATTTGGTTTATAGGAAGTAGTTCTTCTCTAAAACCTAAACGTTCTAAATTACGGTCGCATTCCCAAAGTAAAATTTCTTTACTCATTTGTTGGCTAGGCGTAAGCGATTCTTCCTTTATTTCGGCTAGCTTTTGCTTGTAGTTAGAGTAAAATTTGTTTTCAGAGGCTATAAATTCATCACTTAAAAAATTGGGTAAAATATCATTGTAACGGGCATCTCCTTGTGAGGTAGCATTTAAAGGATATAGTTTTAGGCTCTCTTCAAAATAGTCTTCAAGTACAGTGTCAAATTCGGTGTTGTGCATGGCGACAGCAGGTTCTTTTTTAGCCTCTTCTTTACATGAGTATAGGCCGAATAGGCACAAACTAATTATTAGAATTTTTTTCATAATATTATTGTGTTTTTAGTGAGTTTCGTAATCTTTCTTTTTTGTATTCTGGTAAAGCATCATTGCTCAAAATTAACTGGACCACTTCAGGGTCTTTGTTTTTTGAGAACAAAAATTGATAGTATTGATTAATGGTTAAGCTATTTTCAGATTGGGAGATGAGTACCATTTCGTCACCTGCGGTAACCGCTCCAGGTTCTAAAATTTTTATGTAGGTGCCAGGGTAATTGTGTTGTACAAATTGTTTGATGATTTTAGAATCATTAAATCGTATCCCTAATTTGTAGCATGGCTCTCTGGGCTGTGTAATTTGGACTAGTGCAGTACCAATTTTGTAGGTGTCACCAATTCTTAATTCAGACTCATTGAGACCTTCAATAGTTAAGTTTTCGCCGAACATTCCCCAATCCCATGTTAAATCTGGATACAGGTTTTTCCAATACGGATATTGATCTGCGGAGTACAGGTAACAAGCTTTGTTGGTACCACCATGGTGTTTTCTATCTATTACCGTGTCCTTGGCAACATCTTCTTTCAAAAGCTGTATAGCCTCTGAAGTTGGGTATTTGTAGATTCCTGTTTGTTCTTCTTTACCATTCCATTGAATAGTAGTAGACTTTCCTAAGTTGGTTGAAATTACCTTCATGTTATAAAGATAGAAAACCATCATAGATTAGTATGATGGTTTTTTAAATTAAGATATTTTTTTTGAGCGCCTAGTTTGATAGTTTTTTACTAACGAAGAAACCTACTAAAAGACTAATACCCGCCATTAAAAATATAGTGCCAGGATAAGCAACTTCGGAAAGCACTCCAATAGTAGCAACCAAAACGGAGGCTATAAATATTGCCAAGCCTATACCAATTAATAATAAGGCAAAATTTAAGATAAATATTTTCCATACAGGAGAAGCATTTTCACTTCTACCTTTGTTAAAAATACTGGCATCTGTTCCTTTTTCAATAAGAGCCATACGTTCTCTGTTACGCGTTGAATAATAGAGGTAAGTAATTCCGAAAACTACTAAGAAAAAACTAACTGGGATTAAAATTGCTACTGCCATGCTGATTGTTTTTTAATTGATTAATTTAATACGTTCAAGTATATGACGAATAATTATTCCTCGCGGTTACATAAATTATTTTTTTTATGAATTATGTAACCCTGATTGTTTTTTATTCGTCTAATCAATTAAATGAACAAGCGCCACGACCAACATTACATAGATGAAACATTAAGAGGTGATGCTCAAGCTTTTTCTGTATTGATTAATACCTATAAACATATGGTCTTTACCGTAGCATTAAAAATAACTAATAATAGAGAAAATGCAGAGGAGGTTGCTCAAGATACTTTTGTGAAGGCATACCATTCTTTAGCTACCTTTAAAGGAGCATCAAAATTTTCTACGTGGATTTATAAGATAACGTACTACGGCGCATTAGATTATTTGAAGAAAAATAATAGGAGAATTAAAACAAGTACAATCGAATCGGACCACGATATTAATCTATCAGAGCTTACAAACGTATTGGATGAGCTTGAGTTGAAAGACCGACAAAATTGTATTAAAGAATCTCTGGATCAATTGGGAGCAGAAGAGTCAGTATTGGTTACCTTACATTATTTTGAAGAATTATCATTACAAGAAATCTCTGATATTATTAATATACCAGCAAATACCATTAAGGTTCGCCTATATAGAATTAGAAAAAAATTAGCAGGTATTCTAGAAAAAAAATTAACCCCAGAAGCGATTAAAAGTTATGGAAGAAAATAATAATAGAAACGATTTTGATGCCTTTTTGCGTAAAGCAATAAAAGAAGTAGGTGTAGAAGAGCCAAGTAAAGATTTTAACCAATCTATTCTCTCAAGGCTACCTTTGGTTCAAGAAAGATCAATAAGTAGTCAACCACCATTAATTTCTAATTTTGTGTGGTTCCTAATTTCTTTTGGAGTTTTTGCTTTAATAGGCTTTGCTTTACTATATGATGAAGAAACTAAAGTAAATGGTGCTGATTTTAAATTTCTAAATAATTTAAGAGTTCCAAATTTTCTAGATTTTAATATAAATTTTGTTTCCTCAGACGTAGCATTCTATGGAATCATCAGTGTCTTAGTCTTTTTTTATATTCAAATTTTTGTACTAAAAAAATACTTTTCAATGCATGATTATGCTCTTAATCAGTATATTAAATAGTAATACGCCCAATACATTAATCCGAATTGTAACGGGATTCTCAGGATCAGGATCCATTTTGGGATTCCTGCACTTTGCTTTTCTCCCGAAAGCATATAGAAGTGAACCAATAAGAAAACAGTGAGCATGGCTATAATTCCGTAAATGGATAAATTCTTTGTAGCAGGGAAACAGAGGCCTATGCCTAGTGCTATTTCCGCTATACCACTTAAAGATACTAGCAGCTTGTGATTAGGTAGGTATCTGGGCATAATGCGCAGATAGGTTTTTGGTTTTATAAAATGCATAACACCCGCAAACACATAGATCGCGGCCAATAGGTATAAGTGAAACGGGTAATTCATAGTTAGTCTTTAAAGTGCCAAAACGGAATAGTGACTAAGGTGTCATTTTCTACTTGAGTACTATCTTCGGCCGGCGCTAAGATACGCAGGATATGCTTGCCTTCATTTAAATCTCTTATGTTGAGGTAGGTTTCAAAACCTAGTCTTTTGTGTTTGTCTGTAGTAATGATGTAATCGGAGGAAAATCTTAAGGAATCTATTTGAATATAATATAATTCTTTGAATGTGCTTAAATAATCAAGTTCGTTAAGATGGTTTTTTGTTTGAATTTTGATATTACTAAAACTAATTCCTCTTTGATCAAATTTAGGTTTTAATGCTTCGTTTTTTTTAAATATTTGATCTTCAATATTCTTTTTAAATAAAATAAAAACCTTTAAATAATTTTCCTTAATTATTTTAGAAGGTATGGAGGCCGTTTTTATAAAATCTTTATTGTCTAGCATTAAATCTTCATAATTGTAACTGCTAGCATAGTTTTCCAATGAAGTTGGCTTATTTGCTAAATAGTTTGAATGTTTAAAATCTATATTAAATAAAAAGGAAGTAATGATATATAGTGGTAATAATAAAAAGACAATGCGTTTACCAAATTTATTATCTAAGAAATTATAAATTATTGGTCTGTATAAAAAGGATAGCGTCAAATAACTAAATAGCCAGTAAATAGGGAAGTAGATTTTAGCAATCCATTTATTTTTTTTTAAAATTCCTTGCCCAATAAAATCAATAAAAACGATAATTGATAATAAAATAAATATAGTTAAACCTACACTAAAACCCATCTCAACCCACATGATTCCTGACAAGTATGGGTTTTCAAATATTAAATAAGCTACTGCTGCTAGGATTAATATAAAGATGAATAAGGATAGCGTGTAGAAAATGGATAAAAAAGAAATAGCAAATAATACACTACAATACTTTTCTAATTGCCCAATATATTTATCAAAAGAGCCAACATTTTTTTTTAGATAAGTGGTAAATTGTTTTGAGTATTTTAAGGCGTTATAATCGATATCTCCAGAAACATAGCGCAAACCAACAGCGCCAATCCATAAGCCTCTTAAAATAACATGTAATATTAAATTGAATATTAAGATACCCCATATTATAGTCACTGCTTCCCACATAGTGTGGAAAAAGTCAAGATTCATTTCTTTTGCTGTTAACGAAGCAACTTTTAAAGGCTCATAAGCCAATATCAAAGCATAAATGGCAAAACCTGAAATAATTAATTCTAATTGCCAACTTTCTTGCTGCAATTTGTCTAACCATCTTTTAAAGGAAGGGCTGCGATAATCGTTATTCATTGGTGTGGTTGTTTGCTGAAAGATACTAACTTTTCTAAAAATAAAAAGCCGCTTCAAATAAATGAAGCGGCTTTTATCATGTTTCTATAATCAACCAATAACGGTTCGGTAATTATTATTTCACCATCTCGTAACTACGCTTGATAAAGTTTGTAAGTTCTTCACCTTTTAATAGTCCTTTTGATAAACGCGCTAGATCTAAAGATTGATTAATTAATCGTTCTTTTTTCTTAGCTGTTTTTGTAGTTAAAATTTCAGATACCAGCTCGCTGTTTGTGTTCACTGTAAGGTTATACATTTCTGGCATATTCCCCATTCCGAACATTCCGCCACCACCGGTTTGTTGCATCTCTTTCATACGACGCATAAACTCAGGCTCCGTAATGATAAAAGGAGAAGCAGCACTATCCATAGCTTCTAACTGAATCGTATATGATTTATTCGCTATTGTTTCTTCTAAAACCTTTTTAAGGGTCTCTTTTTCTTCATCAGAAAGTTTAGAAATTTGCGCTTCATCTTTCTTGATCAAGTTTTCAATATGATCAGAATCTACACGTGTAAAAGAAATATTTTCTTTAGAAGTTTCTAGTTTTTGCATCAAGTGCGAAATAATAGGAGAATCTAAAAGTAACACCTCGTATCCTTTGTCTTTTGCAGTTTGAATATAACTGTGTTGTGCTTCTTTATCTGATGCGTAAAGAATAACTAACTTACCATCTTTATCTGTTTGGTTTGCTTTTATTTTCTCTTGCAATTCATCAAACGTAAAGAACTTACCATCTACCGTTGGGTAAAGTGCAAATTTATCTGCTTTTTCAAAGAATTTATCTTCAGAAAGCATACCGTATTCAATGACTATTTTAATGTCATTCCATTTTGCTTCAAAATCTTCTCTGTTATCTTTAAATAAAGAAGAAAGTTTATCAGCTACTTTTCTTGTGATATAAGATGATATTTTCTTTACAGCACCATCAGATTGTAAGTAAGAACGAGAAACATTTAAAGGAATGTCTGGAGAGTCTACAACACCACGAAGCATCATTAAAAACTCAGGCACAATACCTTCAACATTATCTGTTACATACACCTGATTCTGATATAACTGAATTTTATCTTTCTGACTATTTAAGTCATTCGTTAACCTAGGGAAGTATAAAATACCAGTTAAATGAAAAGGATAATCCACATTTAAGTGAATATGAAATAAAGGCTCCTCAAATTGCATTGGATACAATTCTCTATAGAACTCTTGGTAATCTTTAGTCTCTAAATCTGCTGGTTGTTTTGTCCAAGCAGGAGTAGGATTGTTTATGATATTATCTACCTCTTCTGTAGGAGCTTCATCTTCTTCTTTAGCACCTTCTGGTTTTGGTAATGTTTCAGTTCTAGTTCCAAATTTTATTGGAACTGGCATAAACTTGTTATACTTAGATAAAAGCTCGCTAATTCTATTGTCTTCTAAAAACTCAGTAGAATCATCAGCTACATGAAGTACAATTTCAGTACCTCTATCTGTTTTGTCAGAAGGTTCTAAATCAAAATTAGGAGAACCATCACAAGACCAATGAACTGCTGGCTCATCTTTAAAACTCTTAGTGATAATTTCTACTTTACTAGCTACCATAAAGGCAGAGTAAAATCCTAAACCAAAGTGACCTATAATTCCAGAATCTTTTGCACTGTCTTTATACTTGTCTAAGAATTCTTCTGCACCAGAAAAAGCTACTTCATTAATGTACTTTTTTACTTCGTCCTCGGTCATTCCCAAACCTTGATCGATAATATGGATTTTCTTTCCTTCTTTATCAACTTTTACCTCGATAATTGGATTACCATATTCTACAGATGCTTCCCCAATAGAAGTCAAATGCTTTAATTTTAAAGTTGCATCTGTCGCATTAGAAATCAACTCTCTTAAAAATATTTCGTGATCGCTGTAAAGAAATTTCTTTATTAAAGGAAATATATTATCAACGGACACATTAATCTTACCTGTCGCCATATGTAAATTAAAATTTATAATTATTAATATGATTCTTAACAGTCAAAAAAAATACCAATCTGACAGAAAATGACAAACTGGCACTTTTTTTATTTTTTTCAGTAAAATTGTTAGTTCCTGTCTACTTATTCGACTAAATAAGTGTGGTGATTTGCATCTTTTTAAAGTCATCTAAAAGATTAACAAAAATTTTGTTTAATTAATTTTTAAAATAGTTAAACATTTTTGTATCTTTGAAGTGTAATCGAGGAAGATTAATTGCTATGAAAAAGAATTTAGTTTTTTAATCGATTACCATTATTGGTTAGGTTGTTTAAAAACGTATTTCCGTCTTCTAGGAGATACGTTTTTTTGTACCAATAGTAAATTGCTTTGTCACTCTTAAACTATAAACGTCATGGCTAAAAAATCAGAAACAAAAAAAATTACAGAAGATCAAATAATAGGAATGTACATGGACTATGTCTTAGAACATGAAACTGTACCTAAATCTATTTATAAGTTTTGTAAGTCAAATGCTATCAAAGAAGAAGAGTTTTATAACTTCTTTGGTTCAGTAGAAGGGCTACAAGCGGCCATATGGGAAAAGTTTTACACCAATACTGTGGGCGTTATGGCTAAAAACGAGGATTACGAGTCATTTTCTAATCAAGATAAAATGCTCACTTTCTTTTTCTCTATGTTTGAATTACTTACCATGAATAGGAGTTATGTTCTTTTTGCATTAAGAGAACATGATAGCATGTTAAAGAACTTAAGCCAGTTAAAAGGCTTACGTTCTAATATAAAAATATTTGCATCAGAACTAGTACAAGATGCTAATGCAGATATATCGTTTAAAATCACAAAGAAAAGTCCACAATTATATGCTGAGGGTACTTGGGTGCAATTTTTATTCTTGCTGAAATTTTGGATGGAAGATACCAGTGCAGGGTTTGAGAAAACGGATTTAGCTATTGAAAAATCTGTAAAAACAATTTTTGATGTTTTTGAAAATACCCCTCTAGAGAGTATCATAGATTTTGGCAAATTCTTGTATAAGGAAAAATTTGCTTAACTCTTATTTTTAAACCTAACCACCATATACTGTTTTGAACACTTTTAACTAAAAGTACTTTATGAAAACATTAGATAAAATTCCAACAGGTAAGATAGAAAGAGCAGGAAAGCTTGTGAAAACAGGCGTTAAGATTGGTGGTAACTATGTAAAATATTACAGCAAAAAGTTAGTAAATCCTGAGCTGTCAAAAGATGAATTGAATGAGGATAATGCGGGTGATATCTATGACGGACTCAAAAGTTTAAAGGGTAGCGCGCTTAAAGTGGCTCAAATGTTAAGCATGGAGAAAAATATTCTACCAAGTGCTTATGTAGAGAAATTTTCATTATCACAATTTTCTGTTCCGCCACTATCTGCACCTTTAGTGCGTAAAACGTTTAAAAAATATTTAGGAAAATATCCAGAAGAGGTTTATGATACTTTTGATAAAGATTCTATAAATGCAGCGAGTATAGGTCAAGTGCATAAGGCTACCAAAGATGGAAAAACCTTGGCAGTAAAAATTCAGTACCCAGGAGTGTCAGAAAGTATATCTAGTGATTTGGCTATTGTTAAACCTATAGCTATACGCATGTTCAACTTAAAAGGGAAAGATTCAGATAAATATTTTAAAGAAGTAGAGAATAAACTGGTAGAAGAGACCAATTATATTCTTGAAATGAGACAGAGTCAGGAAATTACAAAAGCATGCGCTGTAATTCCGAATATGGAATTTCCGGAATATTATCCAGACTTGTCTAGTGAACGAATCATTACCATGGATTGGATGAATGGTTTGCATTTAAGTGAGTTTGCTAAAACAAGTTTTACTGCTGCAGAAGGAAATAAATTGGGGCAGGCTTTATGGGACTTCTATATGTTCCAAATTCATGGACTTAGAAAGGTTCATGCAGATCCGCATCCAGGAAATTTTCTAGTAAGTAAGAGCAATACACTTATTGCTATAGATTTTGGTTGCATTAAAGAAGTGCCAGATGAGTTCTATATTCCTTATTTTGAACTTGCAAAGAAAGAGGTTATTGAAAATGATTCGCACTTTATGGAAAAACTGTACGAATTGGAGATTCTGACCCCTACAGATTCTGAAGAAGAAATTACATTTTTCAAAGCCTTATTTAAAGAGATGTTACTGTTGTTTACATCGCCTTTTAATGGAGATACTTTTAATTTTGGTTCTGATGATTTTTGGCTTCAAATAGCTGATTTGAGTCAGCGGTATTCTAAAGATGATCAGATAAGAAAAATGAATGGCAATAGAGGTTCAAAGCATTTCTTATACATGAATAGAACGTTCTTCGGACTCTTTAATTTACTTCACGATTTAAAAGCTAAGGTTGAGGTGAATAATTTTAGACAGTATTTAGATTAAAACGATAAGTTATAAGCTCCAAATTAGATGTAAATGTCAGTTGTATGTTCATCATATTTCTGACGTTTAATTTGTTACGATACAAACTAAATATATAATTCTATATTGATTTTACAACATTGTAGAATAATCCTTAAATTGCGTTCTTGTTTATTTAATTCGTAACTTAAATAAATGTATAATAAACAGATCAGATAACTAAACTGTATGTATAATTCGAAAATTATAGGCTTAGGACATTACGTTCCTGAAAACGTTGTGACTAATGATGATTTATCAAAGGTCATGGATACTAATGATGCGTGGATTCAAGAAAGAACAGGTATTAAAGAAAGACGTCATGTTATAAAAGGCGATGGCGATACTACCACTACAATGGGGGTTAAAGCTGCTAAAATCGCTATTGAAAGAGCAGGTATAGATAAAGATGATATTGATTTTATTGTATTTGCGACCTTAAGTCCAGATTATTATTTTCCTGGCCCAGGTGTCTTAGTGCAACGAGATTTAGGTATTAAAACAGTAGGAGCCTTAGACGTAAGAAATCAGTGTTCTGGTTTTGTTTACGCTATTTCTGTTGCCGATCAGTATATTAAAACAGGCATGTATAAGAATGTTTTAGTTATTGGATCAGAATTGCATTCTCATGGTTTAGATATGTCTACACGTGGTAGAGGTGTTTCTGTAATTTTTGGTGATGGAGCAGGGGCTGCGGTTTTATCAAGGGAAGAAGATAACAGCAAAGGAATCTTATCTACACATTTGCATTCTGAAGGGCAACATGCAGAGGAATTATCTTTGATAGCTCCAGGAATGGGAAAAAGATGGGTGACAGATATTATAGCAGATAATGATCCTAATGATGAATCTTATTTTCCATATATGAACGGTCAATTTGTATTTAAAAATGCAGTAGTCCGTTTTAGTGAAGTGATTATGGAAGGCTTAGGAGCAAATAAATTAGCGCCAACAGATATTGACCTACTGGTGCCACATCAGGCAAATTTGAGAATTTCTCAATTCATTCAGAAGAAATTTAAATTATCAGATGATCAAGTTTTTAATAATATTATGAACTACGGGAATACTACAGCCGCTTCAATTCCAATTGCTTTAACTGAGGCTTGGGAACAAGGCAAAGTAAAAGAAGGAGATTTAGTTGTACTAGCCGCATTTGGTAGTGGTTTTACATGGGGTAGTGTTATTATCCGCTGGTAATATCTATAAAATTATACTTTAAAAAAAGCCCTAACATAACTGTTGGGGCTTTTTCATTAAGCTTGGTTTTTTTTAAACCAAAAATTCTTTTAAATGATGACCGGATTCATATTATAAAATTCCGCCCCCACCTTCCTTGGTATTGTTGTCTCTATTTTTTCGTTTGCTAGCTTTATTTTTCCCGCTACCAAACATGTAGGATAAGCCCGCGTATACGGTTCTGCTTTCCCAATTAAATTCTCCAGTAGAGGCGTAAGGTCTTGTGCTGTCAAAAGCAAACCGCATGGTGTTGAATACATCGTTGAAGTTTAAGCTAAACGTTCCTTTTCCTTCAGCAAAACTGTAGCGAGCTCCTGTATTTACAAAATACATAGACTTTACATCAAACTGTATATTTTTATTAGCACCACGATAAAAGCCAAATACCTGAAAGCTTAAGTTTTTAGTCGCATTGAAGCTGTTATTCATTCTAAAATTCCAAGCTGTATTCTCTACTTGAACTTCTTCTATCACAATGTCATCAACGGTAGCATCAGGGTTTTCTGTAGGTAATGTTTCTGTAATGCCTCTTTGTGTTTGTGAGAATAAATCAAAACTACCATTAATACTCCACCAAGTTAAAGGTTTGTAGTTTAAAGATGCTTCCATTCCGTAGGCGGTGGTATTGTCAAAATTATCATAGGTTAAAATAAGTTTGTTTAAATCCAAACGGTCTACATATACAGCCCGGTTGATTTCATCTTTAATTTGGCGGTAGAAAACACCTGTAGTAATACTACCTTTTTCTAAGCGTTTGGTGTAGTTAACTTCGTAAGAATTGGTAAACTGCGGCACTAAACTTTGGTTTCCAAAAGAAGATATTAGTGGAGTAGACCATTCTCTTATAGGGTTTACTTGTTGCAATCCTGGTCTGTCTACACGGCGACTTAAACTAAATTGAAGCTGGTTTTTGTCATTGGGGGCATAGGTAACGTATGCAGAAGGATATAGCTGTGTATATTTGTCAGAAAACGATCGTATGTTATTAGTATCGGCTTTCACTTCCACATTTTCTACACGCAGTCCTGCCTGATAAGACCATTTTTTGTAATTCTGACCAAAAGTAGCGTAGGCAGAATAGATATCCATACCGTAAACAAAATCTGTGTCTGGAGTTGGTATTAAACTTCCCGTATCATTAAAAGATAACCCTGTAGAGGTATAATCTACATTGGTTTCAAAAATTCTAGATTCAACGCCTAATTCTAGTTTAGATATAGAATCTATAGGGTTTACATAATCTAAATTAGCAATGCTTTGCTTGCGTTTTGTATCCACCATGTCTACATAGTCTGGAAAAACAGTAGCACCAGAAGACTTAAAAAAGGCGTCTTCGTTTTGATTAAATTCATTGTAATCAACCTCCAACTCTATAGAATGACCTTCCTTTTTAAATTTCATTTTATAATCAAAATTATACTGCTCGCTCAGATTGTCTTGAAAATTATCAAAGATCTGATTAGAATTTCTGCTGGCATCATCATAATACAAAATATCAGTATCTCCTTTTCCTTTACCGTCAAATGAATTTTGATTGGTAAAAAATGAAATAGTATGGTAATCATTTAAATAAAAATCGACGCCTATTTTATATAAGTGCGATTTGTTGTTATTGAGAAAACTAAATTGCTGTTCCGAGTTATCATCAGGTCTGTAAAGGTTTCCATTGTTTACGTATTTACCTATATTATTCCCATAGTTGCCATAAACATTAAATTTTCCTGAACGATAATTAAGGTCAATAGCACTGTTAAACTTCGCTTCTTCACCTACGGTAAGTCCGGTACTTATGGTTCCATTAAATCCGTTATTAGCATTTTTATGAAGTATGATGTTGATGATACCGCTCATGCCTTCAGGATTATATTTTGCAGAGGGGTTGGTAATTAGTTCAATAGATTTTATGGAGCTAGACGGAATCTGTTTTAATAATTGTGCCACGGGAACATTAGACAGTTTTCCATCTACCATAACTCTTACGTTAGAATTTCCGCGCATAGAGAGTTCACCTGTTTGTTGGTCTATATTTACAGAAGGTATATTATTCATGATGTCTGATGCCGATGCACCTGCGGTGGTAAGGTCTTTCCCCACATTAATTACCTTTCTATCTATTTTTTGTTCAATAGTAGTGCGTTCTGCGACCACTTCTACCCCAGACAATTCTTGAGTTTCATCTTCAAGATAAATTGTTCCTAAGGCTATTTTTCGGTGATTTTTGTCAATGGTAATTAGCTTCGAGTAGGTTTTGTATCCTATAAATTGAACTAAAAAAGTAAGTGTTCCTTCGGGAATATTTTTAATTTCAAAAGTTCCGTTTTCTTCAGTAATACCACCAGTAATAATAGTAGACTTATCTTCAGACTTAATGACAATAGCAGCAAACGCTATCGGTTCTTGTAAAGATTGGTCTAAGATTGTGCCAGTGATTGTGCCTAATACAGCATCGGGGCTAGAGGGTTTTGTGTTTGCGAATAATGCACCGTTGATGAGCAGTGCAATACATACGATTGCTTTTTTCATGAATGTTCGTTTTGTAATTTAATTGATTGATTGATTGATTGATTGATTGATTGATTGATTGATGAAATGCTACTTACAGGACGACACTATGCTGTAATTGTTACAATACATTTTTATTTTAACAGTTTTTAACATATTTGAAATGGATAGAAGAATCTTTCTCAAATTTGAGGTTAAAATCTAATATTTAATTTTCTTAATCTTGCAGTGTGCTATTTGCTCTTGGAAAGGAAGGAAAAGAGTGATCTGGGGGGTATAAAAAACAAAACCCTCATTTACATGAGGGTTTCTATTATCGATAATGTGCACTAAACACTAACCATTAACTATAAAAATACAGCATTAACGACAAATTCATAATATCTTTAGTTTACTAATAGACGCAAAATTCATATAATAATTACATTAATTAACAATTTTTAACATCATTTTCGGTAAAATGCAAAAAACTCTCGTAATAGGCGCTTCGTTAAAATCAAGCAGATATAGTAATGTAGCTATAAAAAAACTAACAGAAAAATCCATTAAAACAGAAGCTTTTGGCTTAAAAGGAGGTATTCTTTACGGAGTGCAAATTAAGACTAATTTTGTCGATTTTCAAAATATACACACGGTTACTTTGTATTTAAATCCAAAATCCCAAGAAGAGTATTATCAAAAAATAATAAATTTAAACCCTAAGCGTGTAATTTTTAATCCAGGAACAGAGAATCCAGATTTCTATACCTTACTTGAAAAGAATAATATTGAAGTTGAGGTGGCTTGCACACTAGTTTTGTTGGCTACAAATCAATTTTAAATTCTCTTCTATAAGTAAGAAATAAAACTCATAATGTCGTAATTTTACAACTATGGAATTTTCTTCAAAATTATTGGAAAATGCAGTTTATGAAATTTCACAATTGCCAGGGATCGGAAAGCGAACGGCATTGCGTTTGGCATTGCATTTATTAAAACAACCAGAAGAGCAAACATCACATTTAACAAGTGCATTAGAAAAGTTAAGAAAGCAGATAAAATTTTGCTCCAACTGTCATAATATATCTGATGTTGCGCTTTGTGAAATATGTGCAAATACCAAAAGAGATGCTACAGTAATCTGTGTAGTGGAAGATGTTAGGGATGTTATGGCTATAGAGAATACAGGACAGTTTAGGGGCTTGTATCATGTTTTGGGTGGTAAAATTTCACCGATGGAATGTGTAGGTCCTCAAGACTTGACCATTGTTTCATTGGTTGATAAAGTAAAGAAAGGTGGCGTAAGTGAACTTATCTTTGCGCTAAGTTCTACCATGGAAGGGGATACTACTAATTTTTATATCTTTAAGCAAATAGAAGGAGCGGCTATAAAAACATCTACTATTGCTAGAGGAATTGCTGTGGGTGATGAACTGGAATATGCAGACGAAATTACCTTGGGACGTAGTATTTTAAACCGAATTCCATTCGAAAACTCTATGAAAGCATAAATAAAATAGTTGTACTAAATTTAAGTAAAAGACTATATTTTTATTATTTTCGCAAAAAATTATTCTGAATAAGTATATTAATTGATGATATGTCAAAGTTTGAATTAAAATTACCCCAAATGGGCGAGAGTGTTGCAGAGGCAACACTAACCACTTGGTTAAAGGAAGTGGGTGATACTATTGAAATGGATGAAGCGGTTTTTGAAATTGCTACAGATAAAGTAGATTCCGAAGTGCCTAGTGAAGTGGAAGGTGTTTTGGTAGAGAAGCTTTTTAACATCGATGATGTAATATCGGTTGGACAAACAGTTGCAATAATTGAAATTCAAGGGGATGCACCTGAAGCTGTTGATCTTCAGGATAGTAAGCCAGTTGCTGCAGCGAAAGAAGAAGCGACTTCCATTGAACAAGAAATGGATGTTGTTAAAGAAGGTGTTAGTGCATCTGTATCAGATTATAGTGGTACAGATCGGTTCTATTCTCCTTTGGTGAAAAATATAGCGAAAGAAGAAGGTGTTTCTGTAGCGGAGTTAGATGAAGTAGCAGGAACCGGTAAAGATGGTAGAGTTACTAAAAACGATATTCTGGATTATGTAGCAAGTCGTACATCAGGAAATTCTATGAATACGGATCGTGAAGTAACACCTGTGCCAAATTCTGCACCTGCTAAGAATATGGTTGCTGCTAATGAAGTTTCTTCAAACCCAAAAACGACGAATGGTGATGAGGTAATTCCTATGAGTAGAATGGGGAAACTTATCGCTCAGTATATGCGCGAAAGTATTTCTACATCGGCACACGTGCAAAGTTTTATTGAAGTAGATGTTACCAATGTTGTTAATTGGAGAAATAAAAATAAAATTAGCTTCGAGAAAAGAGAGGGAGAGAAACTAACGTTTACTCCTATTTTTATGGAAGCAGTAGCTTTTGCGCTAAAGAAATATCCAATGATGAATATATCTTTGGATGGTGATGTAGTAGTTAAAAAGAAAAATATTAATATAGGGATGGCGGCAGCTTTGCCTGATGGAAATCTAATTGTGCCTGTAATTAAAAATGCAGATCAATTAAATCTAGTCGGTATGGCTAAGGCGGTTAATGATTTGGCAGCTAGAAGTAGGAATAATAAATTGAAGCCAGACGAAATAAAAGATGGTACGTACACCGTAACAAACGTAGGTACTTTCGGAAGTGTTTTTGGTACACCTATTATCAATCAGCCACAAGTAGGAATTCTTGCATTAGGAGCAATACGAAAAGTGCCTTCTGTGATAGAAACTCCTGAAGGAGATTTTATAGGTATTAGAAGTAAAATGTTTTTATCTCACAGTTATGATCATAGGGTTGTAAATGGGGCGCTAGGAGGTATGTTTGTGAAAGCAGTAGCAGATTTCTTAGAAGCTTGGGATGTGAACAGAGAAGTTTAATTAAGGGAATATAAATAATAAAAAAAGCTTCCTTTTTGGAAGCTTTTTTGTTCTACACATATTTAATTTGCCCTAGTTTTTTTCTTAAATTTTGAATAAACTATCTTTGAATAAATTCTTTAAAAATGCAATTAAAATTAACGCGTCCTATTTGTTTTTTCGATTTAGAGACAACAGGTATCAATGTAGCCAAAGATCGAGTTGTAGAAATAGCGATTCTTAAAATTCATCCTAACGGAAATAAAGAAAGTAAAACTTGGTTGGTAAATCCAGAAATGGTTATTCCTGATGAGGTAATTGCTGTTCATGGTATTACAAATGAAAAGGTTGCTAATGAGCCTACTTTTAAAGAGTTGTCTAAGGATATTTACAATATGATTAAGGATAGTGATTTAGGGGGGTTTAACTCTGATCGATTCGATATTCCATTATTGGCGGAAGAAATGTTGCGATCTGAGATAGATTTTGATATGAAAAATAGAGTTGCAGTAGATGTGCAAACCATCTTTCATAAAATGGAAAAGAGAACTCTTGGAGCTGCTTATAAGTTCTATTGTGATAAAGATTTGATAGATGCGCATAGTGCTGCGGCAGATACAAATGCTACCTATGAGGTTTTATTGTCGCAATTAGATCGTTATCCAGAATTAGAGAATAACATGAAAATGTTGGCAGAATTTTCGTCACATAAAAGAACAGTAGATTTTGCAGGGTTTATAATCCTCGATGAAGATGAAGAAGAAGTGTTTTCTTTTGGGAAGCATAAGGGTAAAAAGGTTCATGATGTATTGGCTAAAGAACCAGGGTACTTTAGTTGGATCTTAAATGCTGATTTTCCTTTGTATACTAAAAAGATATTAACTCAGATTAAGTTGAGTAAGTTGAATAATAAACTAGGCTAATGTTGCGCTATTTTTTATTGTTTATTTTAGGTTTAAATCTGGTTACGGCGCAAGATATTTATTTTGAGGGTGTTGTTTATGATAGCAAAACAGAGGAGACAATTCCTTTTGTGAATTTAAGTTTTTTAAACACATTGAAAGGGACTTCCTCGGATGAAGAAGGTCATTTTTTTATGGATTTGTCTTCGTCATTCCTAGAGAAGCAGCTTCATATTTCCTCTTTAGGCTATAAAGATACGATTGTAAATGCTGCGCAGATTTTTAAAGCCAAGCGCTTTGATCTGGTTCCTGAATCATTTGAGCTTAACGAAGTTGTTGTTTCGGAGACTTTAGGGAATTCAGATGTGTTGAATCCAATAAGTAGTTATAGCATAAAAAGCGGATTCTCATCGTCATCAACCCCTTGGGTATTGGCTTTGTATTATCCTAATATAGGACAGCAAAAAAAATATCTAGATAAGGTTACTATATTTTTCCAGAACAATTCTGAATTTAAAAGAGAAGCTTCAAAATTTAGGGTGCGGGTTTATGATGTAGATAAGGAAACTAAAAAGCCGACTAAAGATTTGTTGCGAAAAAGTTTTGTTTTGGAGGCAGACGTGGATAGAGACTATGTTTCATTAGACTTATCTGCGCTTCAGATACAAATGCCTCGAGCTGGTGTTTATATAGGGTTAGAGTGGTTGTTTGTGCCAAGTAATTGGTATAAAAATACAGGAAAACATAATATTACGAATGCCTTGCTGGTTGAGGATAGATTTGCGCCTACTTTTGGTGGGGTTTACAATAAAAATCAGAACTTTAAAGTTATGGTATATGGTATGGGCGAATGGACAGATTTTGTAGTTAAATCTAAAAACAAAACAGGAAACCTTATACCCGCAGTGAGTTTAAAATTATCAAAAAAGTAAATTTAATAAAATTCTCGTATGAAAATTATTTGTATCGGAAGGAATTACGCGGCGCATATTGCTGAATTGCAAAATGAAAAACCCAAAGATCCTGTGGTTTTTATTAAGCCAGATTCTTCCGTTTTACCTAAGGAACAAGATTTCTATATCCCAGAATTCTCTAATGATATTCATTATGAGGTAGAAGTTTTGGTTAAGATAAAAAAAGTTGGAAAGCATATTTCAGAAAAATTTGCATCTAATTATTATGATGAAATAGGCTTGGGAATAGATTTTACGGCAAGAGATGTGCAACAAGTGCTAAAAGAGAAAGGTTTGCCTTGGGAGAAAGCAAAGGGGTTTGATGGAGCAGCTGTAATTGGAGCTTGGGTGGCTAAAGAAAAGTTTGAAAATATTGATAATTTAGGTTTTCAATTATTGAAGAATGATGAAATAGTTCAAGATGGAAATACCAACTTGATGCTCTGGAAGATAGATGAGTTAATTGCATATGTGAGTACATTTTTTACTTTAAAAAAGGGAGATGTAATTTTCACAGGTACTCCGGCAGGTGTTGGAAGTGTTAAAACTAATGACTACCTTTCAGGTAGGTTAGAAGGTGTAGAAATGTTTAATGTAAATATTAAATAAAAAAATGATTTACAGTTTGGATAAAATTAATGAGTTAGCAGATGGTGATGAAGACTTTATTCAATCCGTTGTCTCTGCTTTTCTCGATGAGGTTCCTGAAGATTTAGAGCAGTTGGAGGTTGCTATAAATGAGAAGAACTATTCTAATATATATCAATTAGCACACAAAATTAAGCCTAATGTAGATTTGTTAGGAATGGAGCAGACTCGTGCAGCAGCTTTAGATATAGAGAATATGGGTAAAGTTGGGGATGAAAACCCAGCGTTAGATCAAATATTTCCTATTCTAAAAAAAGACATCCATCAAGTAATATCGGAACTTAAAAAAGACTTTGCTCTTTAAAATGAATGCAGAGATAATTACCATTGGTGACGAAATTCTTATCGGTCAGATAGTGGATACAAATTCGGCCTTTATAGGGAAGGAATTTAATAAAATTGGTGTTTCAATTTATCAGATTACATCTGTTCAAGATGATAAAAAGCACATTCTTCAAGCCTTAAAAGATGCAGAGTCACGCGTAGATATTGTTTTAATTACAGGTGGGTTAGGGCCTACTAAAGATGATATTACCAAGCATACTCTATGTGAATATTTTGAAGACCACCTGGTCCAGAATGATATGGTTTTAGTTCATATCAAAGAATTGTTTCAAAAATATCTATCCACTGCTCCTCTTTTGCAAGTAAATATTGATCAGGCTTTGGTGCCAAGTACGGCAACGGTCCTTCAAAATGCAAATGGTACAGCGCCTGGTATGTGGATGACAAAAAACAATACTGTATTTGTCTCGCTACCTGGGGTTCCTTTTGAAATGAAGCACCTTATTTTGGAAGAGGTTATTCCTAAAATTCAAAAAGAGTTTAAGAGGCCTTTTATTCTTCATAAAACAATAATTACCTATGGCATAGGAGAAAGTGCTCTGGCTGATCGTATTTCAGATTGGGAGAGTGCATTGCCTTCAAGTATTAAGCTAGCATACCTTCCAAGTTTAGGGAAAGTGCGTTTACGCTTAAGCAGTAAAGGACCTGTTAAGGAAATTGTGGAAGGTATTATGGCACAAGAAATTAGGAAGCTTTACGGTCTAATTGATGATGTTGTTTATGGTGAAGAAGATGATGAAACTATTGAAGCTGTAATTGCGAAATTATTAACTTCTAAAAAAATGTCATTGTCTACTGCTGAAAGTTTTACGGGAGGAACGATAGCGGAACTTATTACGGCCATGCCAGGTGCGTCTGCGTATTTCAAAGGAAGTGTGGTAAGTTATGCTACCGAAGCTAAGATTAACGTTTTAAAAGTCTCAAAAGAGGTTATTGAGATGCATTCGGTGGTAAGCGCTCAAGTAGCCGAAGCTATGGCAATTAATGTTCGGGAAATCCTAAAAACAGATTTTTCAATAGCTACTACGGGGAACGCTGGACCGTCAAAAGGAGACTCCGATAAGGAGGTTGGAACGGTGTTTATTGCAATCGCAACACCAAAAGGAGTGTATTCTGAGAAGTTTATGATGGGAAGTCAGCGAGAAAGGGTTGTGCAAAGGTCTGTAAATAAGGCACTTGAGATGCTGCAAAAAGAAATTTTAAAATATTAAAAAAGAATTTTGTACGTCCGATAAAAAAGATATAAATTTGCATCCTGTTTAAAAATAACACAAACCCTAGCGATATGTCAAAAGTTTGCGAGATTACCGGAAAGAGAGCTATGTTTGGAAACAACGTTTCGTTTTCCATCAATAAAACAAGAAGAAGATTTAACGTAAATCTTTCTAAAAAGCGTTTCTATATTGAAGAAGAAGACCGTTGGGTTACTTTGAAGGTATCTGCGCGTGCATTAAAATCTATCAATAAGAAAGGTATAAGTGCAGTATTGAAAGAAGCTAAAGCAAATGGATTAACTAAGTAATCCGAAAAAATAATCTAGTATAATGGCTAAGAAAGGCAATAGAATCCAAGTGATTTTGGAATGTACAGAGCATAAGGAATCAGGACAACCTGGTACTTCAAGATACATTACAACAAAAAACAAGAAGAACACTCCTGATAGAATTGAGCTTAAGAAATTCAATCCAATTCTAAAGAAAATGACTGTTCATAAAGAAATTAAGTAATTTTCCGTCTCTACGGGAATGATAAAAATTATAAAACATGGCAAAGAAGACGGTAGCAAGTTTACAAACCAGTTCTAAAAGATTGACTAAGGCTATAAAAATGATTAAGTCACCTAAATCTGGTGCTTATACATTTACAGAATCAGTTATGGCACCTGAAGAGGTTAGTGCTTGGTTGACTAAAAAATAAGACATTTCAATTTTATATTGATATAAGCTACTTTCGTAAAGAGAGTGGCTTTTTTGTTTTTATAACTGAAGTAATTAGGGTCGATTCGTCTTTTAAATCTGTGATCGAAACAAGGATCCTATCGGGGCATTCAATTATTTTGTTTAAGTATTAATCAAGTATGTTTCATATATTTGATACAACGAATTTTTTAACACTATGAGTTTATTCAAAAAGATATTTTCTTCTCAAAAGAAAGAAACACTTGATAAGGGTCTTGAGAAATCCAAAACTTCATTTTTTGGAAAATTAAGTAAGGCCGTAGCTGGTAAATCAAAGGTAGATGATGATGTTCTTGATGATTTAGAAGAGGTTTTAGTTGCTTCCGATGTGGGTGTAGCTACCACTTTGAAAATTATCAAAGGAATAGAAGCAAGGGTTGCTAAGGATAAGTATGTTGGTACAGATGAGCTTAATGAAATTTTAAGGGAGGAAATTGCACGTTTGCTTTCAGAAACAAATTCTGGAGAAGATGTAGAGTTTACCATTCCTAAGGGTAAAAAACCTTATGTGATTATGGTTGTTGGTGTCAACGGAGTAGGTAAAACCACAACTATTGGAAAATTAGCATATCAATTTAAAAAACAAGGGTATAAAGTTGTTTTGGGAGCAGGAGATACTTTCAGAGCGGCAGCTATAGACCAATTGCAAATATGGGCAGATAGAGTCGGTATTCCTATTGTTAAGCAACAGATGGGGAGTGATCCTGCCTCTGTAGCGTTTGATACCCTAAGTTCTGCTGTAAAGAGTGATGCTGATATTGTTATTATTGATACAGCAGGTCGGCTTCATAATAAAGTAAACCTAATGAATGAGCTTTCAAAAGTGAGTCGGGTCATGCAAAAAGTTGTTCCAGACACTCCAAATGATGTGCTCTTAGTTTTAGATGGCTCTACCGGTCAGAATGCTTTTGAGCAAGCAAAACAGTTTACGAAAGCTACAAATGTTACTTCTTTGGCGGTAACTAAATTAGATGGTACAGCAAAGGGCGGCGTAGTAATTGGTATTTCAGATCAGTTTCAAATTCCAGTTCGGTATATTGGAGTAGGTGAAGGAATTGAAGATCTTCAGGTTTTCAATAAGTATGAATTTGTAGATTCTTTCTTCAGTAATAAATAAGAATAGTTACTCTTATCGAAAATCTCTAAGCATTCTATTCTATGGAAGCTTAGAGATTTTTTTTGTTTAGGACGGCTGTGATGTTTTTGTTATACATTTTTACTATTTTTAAAATAAAAATTATAGAATATATGAAAAACCTTGTTGTACTCTTTATGCTCTTTTTTGTGTTCTCTTGTAAAGAGAAAAATGTGACGGAAAAAGCACAAGTTATTTGGCATCCTTATAATGATTCATTGGAAATTGCAGGGAATGCAAATCATAAGATTGCACGGATGCAATACAAGCTGATACAATCTAAGGTTTTAGATAAGAATGATGTGTTTCTTCCATTATATGATGAAGTTTCAAAAATTTCTGAACTAGATTATGAAAAATGGAAGCCTTTTGTTTTAGAACAAAACATTCCAACAATACAAGCCAATATAAAGGATGGAAATTTAAGCTACGAAAACCTTGTGTTGTTTTATTTGTATCGTATTTATAAATATGAATTAAATAATGAAACCACGCTAAACACAATACTAGCCTTAAATAAAGATATTTTAAAAGAGGCGCGAGCATGTGATCAGGAACTGGCTAGAAATCCAAATTCGGGTAGACATCTTATTTATGGAATGCCAATTTTGCTTAAAGATAATATAGATACTTTTGGTATGAATACTACTGCGGGTGCTATAGCTTTAATGGCGAATGAAACTGATGACGCTTTTATTGTAGAACGTTTAAAGGAGCATGGAGCCTTAATTTTAGGTAAAGTAAATTTAAGTGAATGGGCTTACTTTTTATGTAAAGGTTGTCCAGTAGGGTATAGTGCTGTTGGAGGTCAAACGTTGAACCCTTATGGGCGCAAAGTTTTTGAAACTGGTGGCTCTAGTGCAGGGAGTGGTACTTCGATAGCAGCAAATTACGCCGTAGCTGCAGTAGGTACAGAAACTTCAGGATCAATACTTTCTCCTTCAAGTCAGAATTCTGTAGTAGGTTTAAAGCCTACCATTGGTTTGTTGAGTAGAAGTGGCATTGTGCCTATTTCAAGTACGCTTGATACGCCTGGACCTATGACTAAAAACACGATAGATAATGCCATCCTGCTATCTGCAATGACAGGTAAAGATCTTTCAGACGTAAAATCAGTAGATACCTTTAAAAATTATACGGAGGCGCTTATTAAACCTGCTTCATTGGAAGGTAAGCGCTTTGGGGCTTTTGAGACGTTAATGGCGTCCGACTCTATTTATGCAGCAACTATTGCGACGATAAGGTCACTAGGTGCTACGGTTGTTGTTTTTACTCCAGAAGAATTAGAGTTGCCTGGTTTTTTAAGTATTTTGAATATTGACATGAAGAATGATTTGCCAAGCTATATTGAGCAAAATGTAAAGAATAAAAAAGTCGTTAAAGTAACTTCTATTGAAGATGTTATCTTGTTTAATAAACAAGATTCACTCACTAGAATTCCTTATGGTCAGGGTTTGTTTGAAGGAATAGTTGCAGATACCACTTCTTCTGAAAGCTTAAAGGTTATCATTGCTGATTTGGAACAGAAAAGTAGAATTTATTTTGATGAGGTATTGGAACGAGATAACTTGGATGCTATTTTAAGTATCAATAATTATCATGCGGGTTATGCCGCTGCGGCAAAATATCCAGCTTTGACGGTGCCAATGGGGTATAAAACAACAGGAGAGCCCATCAGTTTAACGTTTATAGCGAAACAATTTGAGGAAGATAAGTTGTTGCAACTTGGTGCTGCTTTTGAAAATGCAACAAAGCTTAGGAAAATGCCTAAAGGATTTGATTAATTGATAACATTATTTATTAGCGCCCAAAGGTCATTGTCAAATGTAGAAAGTGCAAAATTTTCATCCGCAGCAGCTTCGCCCATTCTAATAATTACAAGGTCTCTGCTGGGAATGATATAGATTTTTTGATCATTTTTACCTAGGGCAGCATACATGTCATTAGGAGCATTTGGAATTAAAGAACCGTCAAATTCTAATTGGGATTGTGGTAAATGATAACGTTGTTTTCCATTTAACCACCATAGATAGCCGTATGATTTGTTGATGTCTTGAGAGGTATTTATGGCGCTATGTAGGTAATCATTAGGAATTATTTGTGAGCCTTCCCATTGACCATTTCTGGAAATGAGTAACCCAAAGCGGGCCATACTTCTTGTATCACTCCAATAGACACTAAGATTGCTTAGGTTTGTCCAATTTCCTGTCATTCCTATTTTATCTCTCAATGAAGTATTAAAATATTCTTTCCAAGTGCTGTTACTTGCTGTTGCGATAATATCCTGTAATTTAACGTAAACGTTGTGGTATGCCCATCTTGAGCCAGCATCTGCAATATATTGCAAATTTTCTGTGCTTACATCGTCGCCTAAAGTATCGTCTAATCCAGAATCCATTTGCAATAAATTTTTAAGAGTGATTACATTCTCTTTAGCTAGGGGAGTGCTCGTCCAACCCGTGCCTAAATAGTCTGAAACTTTGTTATTAATATTTAATAGTCCTTCTTCTTGGGCAATACCGGTGGTTGCTGATGTTAATGTTTTTCCTGAACTTGCCCAATACCATATCTTAGATTGGGTATGTTCGTTCATATAATGTTCTATGATAATTTTACCCTCATGTAATATCATGAAACTTTTACTATTGGTATCTTCTAAATAGTTTAGTAAAGTGGGTATTTCATCTGTATTCCAGTTTAGTTCTTCTGGAGATTTAGTTTGCCAAGTGTCAGATCCAACTGTAGGGAAATAACTATTTTCAGTACTTCCTTCTTCGGTATCTGTAGGTTCTGAATCCGTAGAACATGAAAAAACAAACAAAATTAAAAATGTATAAATAAAGGATGTTTTATGTGTCATAATACTGGTTTTGTGGTAGGACCCTTAAGCTTTGTAATGGTTTAATACTAACATAACGCAACATCAATAAAAATGAATATAAATAAGTGTGATCTTTTTCCTTGTTGTATTTTTGCACTTTAATTAAAGCTATGCGCACAAAAACACTTAAGAAGAATAAAATTAACGTCGTAACATTGGGTTGCTCCAAAAATGTTTACGATTCGGAAATTTTAATGGGACAACTAAAAGCCAATAAAAAGGACGTTGTACATGAAGGAGAAGGAAATATTGTCGTAATTAATACCTGCGGATTTATTAAAAATGCCAAAGAAGAAAGCGTGAATACGATTTTAGAATTTGTGCAAAAAAAAGAAGCAGGGGTTGTAGATAAAGTTTTTGTAACTGGATGTTTAAGTGAGCGTTATAAGCCAGATTTACAAAAGGAAATTCCGAATGTAGATGAATATTTTGGTACTACGGAATTACCGGGTTTATTAAAAGCATTAGGAGCAGATTATAAACATGAGTTGATAGGAGAAAGATTAACAACTACTCCTAAGAATTACGCCTATTTGAAAATAGCAGAAGGTTGTGATAGACCTTGTTCTTTTTGTGCCATTCCTATCATGCGTGGAAAGCATAAAAGTACACCAATAGAAAATTTGGTTATAGAAGCTGAAAAATTAGCGGCAAACGGAGTTAAAGAATTAATTTTAATTGCTCAAGATTTAACGTACTATGGTTTAGATATCTATAAGAAAAGAAACCTTGCCGAGCTTCTTGAAGCATTAGTAAAGGTGGATGGTATTGAATGGATTCGTTTGCATTATGCTTTTCCAACAGGGTTTCCAATGGATGTATTGGAATTAATGAAAAAAGAACCAAAAATTTGTAATTATTTAGATATTCCGCTTCAGCATATTTCAGATTCAATTTTGAAAAGTATGCGCAGAGGTACTACTAAAGAAAAAACGACAAAGTTGTTGCGCGATTTTAGAGCTTTGGTTCCTGAAATGGCAATTAGAACTACTTTAATTGTTGGGTATCCAGGAGAAACAGAAGAAGATTATCAGACGTTGAAAAGTTGGGTAGAAGAAATGCGTTTTGAACGTTTAGGATGTTTTACCTATAGTCATGAGGAAAATACACATGCTTATACTTTGGTAGACGATGTTCCTGAAGACGTAAAACAAGAACGTGCTTCTGAAATTATGGAAATTCAATCCCAAATATCTTGGGAGTTAAACCAAGAAAAGGTGGGACAGACACTTCGTTGTATTATTGATAGAAAAGAAGGACCTCATTTTGTTGGTAGAACAGAATTTGATTCTCCAGATGTAGATAATGAAGTGCTTATTGATGCTGCAAAATACTATTTAAAAGTGGGCGATTTTGTGAATATAAAGATCACAGAAGCGGCCGATTTTGATTTGTATGGAGAACCTGTTTAGGTCTTCTTAATCATTTTAATAGTATAGTAGCCTATCAGTGTAATTATTAAAATCATAATAGCCCAAAGCCATTTTTTATCTTCGAATAAAGGTTTAGCTTCGGGCTCTTGTATTTTAGCTTCACTGCTTAATTCTTTTCCTAATACCACTGCTTTGGCGGTTTTAGGAACCACATTATCCATTAAATTAATATCATAAATGGGTTCAGAGGCTGTTGGGTTTCCATAGGTTAAAAAATATTGGGCGGGTTCATTGAATCGTCCAATTAATTCGTGTTTATATCCTTTCAGTTCAATAGTACCAATCTTAAGGGCTTGGTTGTCCTGATTGCTAATGGTGATTTTCAGCTTTTTAACTCTAGTACTGATAAAATTAAATTCATTCTTATTAATAGAACTCAGAATACTTGAGGATAAACTTCGGTAATCATAGTGCCATCCTTTGGCGGTCTTGGTACTATCTGTAATATAACTTATGTGAATTGGCCTTAAGTAATTTACATCATCTAAGATGTTTACTTTTATGTGACTTAGCGGTACTGCGTTTTTTAATTCTACAAGAACGATACTTTCTTTTGTTTTCTGATTTTTTGTTACTTCTGTTTTAACCGGCACATAGGAATTGTATTCCGCTGGAATGGTATTATTTTCAAAAATTTTAGCACTTTTTAATTCTGGATCCTCCAAAGTATTTGCTGTAATTCTGTAGTAACTATAGGTAGAAGTTGGAATTTTAGCTGTAGTGAATTTAAAACTAGTTAATCCATTCTCAATAGACAGCATGCGGTAGTTTTCTTCAATAGTATACCACTGTTTTTCATCATGTCCTCCTTCTATTTTGATGTTAAAATCAAAATTAAGTTTATTAAAATTTAAATAGATTTCATTGATTTTAGAATCATTATCGACTTTAAACGTATAAAAATACTTGTCTTTCGTATGGCTTTCATTTAATAAGTTGAAAGCTACATCATTAATTTTTTCAATACTCTTTTTCGTATTCAAGGCATAAGGCACTTCTATAGTATCCTTTTTTGAAATACCATAAATCCGAATATCAGCAAGATTCATTTTCGTCTTTCCGTAAAGAGATTCAGGTATTTCTATACTGTGCCATTGCTCTGAAATATCCTTTATTTCTCGTTTGTATTGGTAGGTTTTCATTTGAGCAAGGAGGCCTGTACTCACTAAAAACAGCGCAAATAAAAGGTTATAAGTCTTTCGGGTCATTTTCAATCTGTTTGGTGTATTTGTTATATAAAAATGAAATTAATAATAAAAGTAATCCTAAGGATACGAATACAATAGTTTTAGATAGGGTATCTAAATCTGCTATGTCATAAAAGAAAAGTTTTACAAGAGTAAGTCCAAATAGACTAATTCCACTGATACGTATGTGCTTTTTTCTTTTCCAAATTCCAATAACAACCATGAATAAGGAATAAGCTCCCCAGAGGATGCTTAAATTCATTTTGTATAATCCCGAAGATCCGGCAAGATCCATCCAGTGTAAAAGTTCGCTGCTTAATACCCAGATGGCTATTAAATATAGAAATATTTCAAAAGCTTTTTTAATTTTCAAATTCAGGTATTCTTGTTTGCTATATAGGTATAGGGTATAAATTAGGAATGCTAAAAAGGCTAAAGAGATGTATCTTATGTATAAATAAACACTTCCAATTTCATAATATTCACCCAGATATTGTGCGATGTAATTTTCCCGAAGTGTGCTTATAATGAATAAGCCTCCAATTAGGAAAATGAAACTAAGTAAGGTGTTTATTATAAAGTTGGAGACCGCTAAGAGTTTACTTTTTATAATTTTAATATTAAGGATAGCTAGAATAGAGAAGAATAAAAGGGTGTAGTTTATGAGCCAAATGCTTTTAAAGTCCATTAAATTATAATTCCCGGTGTTGGTTAACGCGCCATCTTCAGAGCTGTATTTAATAAAAGAGTCTATATACTGTTGCTCCCAATAGGTATCTATTTCCAAGGCAAATGCTACATAGCAAATTAGAAGTAGTGCAATAGGGATTAGTAGTGCCATCATTTTATCAAAAGCTTTTTTTGGAACAGCTGTAATTTGATACTTTTTAGCTTCATTTAACCAAATAATAAATCCGAATGCGCCCATGACAAGGAAGGAGCTTAAGAAGTTGCTATTGAATATAGGTGTGAACCTTTCTGTAGTTGTGTACATGCTGTAAGCATGGGACCAATCTTCTAGTAAACTAATAAAAGCTAGTGCCATTAATAGATATGCTAAGTTCTTGTAAATTGTTATATTTTTTGTGGTAGCAAACCAGAAAAGTATTACCGCTTCTAATGACCACAGTATAGTCACCCAGCTTCCATCTAATTGAACAGGGATGGTAATTGTAATAAAAGTTAGTACCAATGCGGCTATCAAATAAAATAATTTTTTATCGACTAGTTTCTTCTTGTAAATAACAACAGTCGGAATAAAATGTATCATAGCATTCCCAAGTGTAAAGAGCCCTAAGAATTCTTGGCTGTAGGCCGAATGTGATTCTAGTAAATAAAAACCTATACCGTAAAAGAAGAATGAGTTAATGAAAAGCAAAACAATATCTGCTGCTTGAAATTTTTCATTTCTTATTGTTTTATAGGCTAAAAACATACAATAAAAGAGGACAAAAAAGATGCTCAAGAAAGCAAATGCAAGTTTAAAATCTTCTTCAGGGAAGTAGTCATCTATAACCCAAGCTAAATAGATGATCCAGGAAAATCCGAAGGAGACATAGTAAAGTGATTTCCAGTATTTTTTGAATGAAATTATTAAAATACCGATATTAAGAATACTCATATAACTAAAAAGAGCAGTTACATTTCCTGAGTCATTACTTAGTAAGAATGGTATTGCGTAGGCGCCTACTAATCCTAAATGAGCAATAATTTGCTTCTCGTAATTTATGGCGGCCACTACTGTAAAAGCAGTTAGTAATGTCATTAGTCCAAAGGCGACGAGTTGCGGGAATAGGCCGTAAAAATTATAAGCCATAAAAGTTATGAAATACATCATTGTTATGGCGCCACTCACTAGAACAGCACTAAAATTTAAGTATTTTTCTTTTAGTTTTAAACCAACGCCTAATATTCCAAAGGAAAGTAAGTAGCCTAAAATAATACGCGTAAGTGGACTTATAAGATTATTTTCAATACTATATTTTACACCAATTATAACCCCGATAATAGTAATAAGAATACCAACTTTATTAATTAGATTTTCGCCAATGAACTTTTCTAAGTTCGATTTTGTTTCTGGTTTTTTGGGCGTACTTGCACTAATTCTTTCATTTTCAGCATCCGTATTTATAGGAGATTCTTTTTGAGGTTCGCGTAAAATTTTATCAGTTACTTCTTGTATGGGCTCTTTTTTTATAGGCGATGCAATATTCTCCGATTGGATGTGCTCTTCTGAGATTTCCGCAGATGCTATGACGTTTTTTGCTGTAGTTTCTGGTTCTTCCGTATTTTTTTGAACAACAGCAGTTTCTTCTGGTGCGTGTATAGGGGTAGATTGTTGGGGTTGCTCTTTTTTGAGTTGTTCAATTTCTCTATAAGCAGCCATTAGGTTTTTGGCAAAATTTTCTTGCTTGGCTAAAAGTTCTTCAAGTTTTTGCTCAAGTAGTTTTATCTGGTCGTGTTGGTTGTTCATGTGTTTTATATAAAAACTAAGGTATAACGTAAGGATAACTCCTCTTTAGGGCTACTTATTGCTTTTTTTGTTGAAGTTCTTGGTCATACAATTGTCGGCCGAGTTCTGCTAAAAAAGGAATTCCGATAGTGTCATATTCGTAGGTGTTGTCATTAAATATTTGGTTGTTGTTTACTAAAATTGTAGCCGTAAGTAGAAATTCAATAGTGTTGGTACTATCCCTTATGTATGCGCAATCTGTAAGCGTACCATATGCATAGCCTACTTTATTATAAATCTCAATGGTATTAGGTATTGGTTTTTGGTGATCACCAAACATAAAAAACTTTACATAACTGTCATAATATTCAGTAGAGTCATACCTTGCTTCTCGAGGTAATGTATGCATGGCATTAAGGAGGAAGTCTCTTTGTGTAGCGCTTAAATTAAATCGTTCTTCTTTTTTAAATTTCTCCGGAAAAATTATTCGTTTTAATACCTCGTGTTGTGCGTCAATGGAGTAATAGTTTTTAAAACTAAAATCAAAGGGCTCTTTTAGAAGTTCATCATCCTCATTTATATAGCCTTTCCCTTTTTTTAGGTTGTTAAGAACAAGAGGTTTGATGGTTGCATTACTTCGTCTTTCGCGTATTCGCGTTGTACTGTCATTCATATAAATGACAATTGGTTTGGTGGTAATATTGTCCGCATCATCTATGGACAGTCGATGAGAAATACGAACATTTTCTATCCCTTTTTTATGTAATGATTGGTTTATAGTATCTTGGCCTAAAAATTCAAACAATCGGTTGTAAGCGTCATTGTCGCTAACTGCAAAAATTTTAGTTATTTCTTTGGCTACAGTCGTTTCAATAGTATCTCCTTCAATGTAAAATTTGGTGTGTAGACTTACATCCGGTATTTTATTAATTTCTTCTAAAGCTAAAATAGCAACAGGTAATTTTACAGTGCTTGCAGGGTAGAAGTAATTGTTTTTGTTTGTTTGAAAATCATAATCAGTAAAAAACACCTCATTGTTTTCCCTGCGTATTTGAGTGAATTTTATTTGTACCTCATAGGCATTAATACTATCTATAACGTTTTTAATTTTGGGAGAAGTAGCTTTTAAAGCAGATTCAATGGGATGCGAAAATTCTATTTTAGATTTCTCTTTACAGCTAATGATAAGCAATAGAAAGAAGATAATGCTAATTGGTTTAGAAAGCATTGGTTTTTTTTTAAGGGTTGTAAATTTCTCCTCGGTGTGGTTTTAAGGCATCTCTAACGATTAGCATTTCAGATTCTTCCACAACTAAAAAAGCTAAGCTATACATGTCATTTAGGTGTAAGACGTCTGTAATATTTAGCTGAAGCTTTTCCGTGGCAATAAATTCTTTTAAGTGAATTACGTGATGTTCAGCGGTTTTAGCAGCTGCAGGACCTCGAAAATCCCAAATCAACTTAATTTTTTTGGAGCTCATAGTGTAAAATTAATCGGTTTTTAGATCTATTATATCCCTATATACAGTGATATTTCTAAAGGGAAAGTTAAAAGTACTTGAAATTTGTTAGAAATTAGGAACTTGCACAACATCCGTTATTTGTTATTTTTGCAAGATGCAGTTACAAAACATAGTTTTAAATAAAAAGGTGCGCTTTGTATCCGTTTTTGCCCTTATTACTTCATTTATTTCATGCAGTTCAATTTGGAAGAAAGAAGAAGATAGAGAGCCTCTAGCACGTGTAGATAAATCATATTTATATAAAGATGATATTGAGGCATTGCTAAAAGATAATGTTTCGAAAGAGGATAGTGCCTCCTTTGTAACCAATTATATTAATAATTGGGCGACGAAGCAATTGCTTTTATCCAAATCTAAAATAAACTTACCAGAAGAGCAATTAAAAGAATTTAATCAACTTATAGAAAATTATAAGACAGATTTGTACACGCGAGCTTATAAAGAAGCATTAGTGAGCCAGACAGAAGATACCATTGTTACAGAAGCACAACTGACTAGTTTTTATGAAAACGAGAAAGAGAATTTTATGCTGAAAGAAAAATTGGTGAAACTTAGGTTTATAGAGCTTTCTACACAGTTTCTAGATAAAGAGCAAGTTGCAACACGTTTAAATCGTTTCAATACGAAAGATGTGAAGTTTTTAGATTCTGTTGGAATACAATTTAAAAACTTAAATTTTAATGATTCTATTTGGGTAAAAGCATCTAGAATTGTCAATGAAATTCCGCCCTTAACCTTTGAAAATGAGGATAGATACTTAAAAAAATCACAATTTTTTGAATTACAGGATTCAATAGGGGTATATTTGGCAAAGGTTACTGATGTGTTAAATACGAATGATACTGCTCCATTATCATTTGTCAAGCCATCAATTAAACAAATTTTATTAAATAGGAGACGGTTGGCGCTAATTAGGAAATTAGAAACCGAAATTATTGATGATGCAATTAAAGATAAAGAATTTGAAGTTTATGTTAAAGATTAAGAACACGATTACATTTTTAGTCCTACTTTTTGTTGGAATACTAAGCGCACAAGAAGAAATTATTGTAGAGGAAGTAGAAGTGAATGATGTTGCGGTGGTAGCTACGACTACAGATTCTGTGAAGCCTTTCAAAAAAATTAAATTAGATGGTGTTGCTGCGGTAGTGGGTGATTATTTAATTTTAGAATCAGATATTGATAAAACATTAATTGACTTGCGTAATCAAGGGGTATCTGCTGATGATGTCTCTCGTTGTGGTTTGTTAGGGAAATTAATGGAGGACCGTTTGTATGCACACCAGGCAGTTCAAGATAGTATATTGGTTGCCGATGATGAGGTAAATGCGACGAGTGATGCTCAAATTCAACAACTAGTAACTAGAGTTGGTTCAATGGAAAAAGTATTGTCTTTTTACAAGAAAACGGACGAGGAAAGCTTTAGAGAAGAACTTTATAAAATCAATAAGCTTCGTATGCTTTCAGAACGTATGCAGCGTAAAATTGTTGATGAGATAGAAATTACACCAGAAGAAGTACGTCAGTTTTTTAATAAAATTCCAGAAGACCAACGTCCCGTTTTTGGTTCGGAATTAGAGATTGCTCAAATTGTAAAAAAACCTGTTGCTCCAGAAGAAGAAAAGCAGAAAGTAGTAGATCGTTTAAATAGGATTCGTGAAGATGTCTTAGAAAAAGGATCAAGCTTCTCTATTAAAGCAATTTTGAATAGTGAAGATCCTGGTTCTAAGCAGGACGGTGGGTATTATAAAATTGATAAACAAACAGGTTTTGTAAAAGAATTTAAAGATGTTGCATTTAGCTTAAATGTTGGCGAAGTTTCTGAGCCTTTTGAAACAACTTATGGATATCATATTATTACGGTGGAAAAGATTTTAGGTCAAGATCGTGAAATTCGTCATATTCTTTTGATTCCTAAAGTGCCACAAGATGCCTTAGATGCGGCAAAACAAGAATTAGATACCATTCGTAATCAAATTGTTTCAGGGAAGTATACGTTTGCAGAAGCGGCATTAAATTTCTCTGATCAGAAAGAAACAAAATTTGATGGAGGACAGTTGCGTAACCCTGCGGATTACAGTGCTAGGTTTGAGCTTACCAATATGGATCCTACTTTTTACAATCAGATTCGTAATTTAAAGGATAATGAAATTTCTCAGCCAATATTAGAAGACGATGCTCGTGAAGGGACAAGTTTTAAAATCATGAAAATTACCAACCGTCATGACGAACATGTGGCAGATTTTTCTAAAGATTATATAAAGATTCAAGAGTTAGCTAAAACTCAAAAGCAAGCAGATGCTATCGCAAAATGGATGGCGGAGCACATAGAAGAAACATACATAAGTGTAAATGAAACGAATAAAGGGTGTGAGTTTGCTAATAACTGGATAAAAGAGTAATTACATGTCTGATGTTACAGCAATCAATAATCTTGTAGAAAAGCATGTTGCTTTAAAAAAAGAAATTGCCAAAATTATTGTTGGGCAAACGGAAGTGGTAGAACAGATTTTGCTTTCTATTTACACAGGTGGTCACTCTTTATTAATAGGAGTGCCGGGTTTGGCAAAGACATTAATGGTAAATACCATTGCACAAACATTAGGCTTAGATTTTAAAAGAATCCAGTTTACACCAGATTTAATGCCTAGTGATATTCTAGGGAGTGAAATTCTTGATCAGGATAGAAAATTTAAATTTATCAAAGGTCCAATATTCTCTAATATTATTTTGGCCGATGAAATAAATAGAACTCCTCCAAAAACGCAAGCTGCATTGCTAGAGGCCATGCAGGAGCGTTCTGTTACTATTGCAGGTGTAAATTATAAATTACCTGCTCCTTATTTTGTTTTAGCAACACAAAACCCAATTGAGCAAGAAGGGACATATCCTTTGCCAGAAGCGCAATTAGACCGTTTTATGTTTGCCATTGAGTTGAAGTACCCATCTATACGTGAGGAGATTGCTATTGTAAAAGCAACCACTTCAGATGTTAAAAACGAAATTAATGCACTGCTGAGTGCAGAAGAAATTATAGCAATTCAACAATTAGTCAGAAGAATTCCTGTTCCTGATAATGTGGTAGATTACGCCGTAAAATTGGTGAATAGTACACGTGCTAATTTAGAGGGGGCTTCAGATTATGTGAAACAATATATTGATTGGGGAGCTGGTCCAAGAGCCTCACAAAATTTAATTTTAGGAGCAAAGGCTCATGCTGCAATTAAAGGTAAATACTCTCCTGATATTGAAGATGTAAAAGCAGTTGCTTTAGGGATACTTAGACATCGAATTATAAAAAACTACAAGGCAGAAGCTGAAGGCATATCAGAAGATGCTATAATTCGTGAATTATTGTAGAAACTTCATCTACTTCAAACGTTTTCGTAAGAGATATTTTATAAAAAAGTGCAATTAAATGAGGTATTCGTTTTTTTGGATCCACTTTTTAAAATTTTTCTTAAATTCAATCGAATCAATTCGCAATTCTTTTATTTAGCCTCAATATTTTAGTAATTTTGCAAGATTGCAATAACCTAAAAAGTAGATTTTCTAAATATATGAGCATTTATAAAGATTACCTTAAGCAGATAGAAGAACGAAAAGATAATGGACTTCATCCGCAACCAATTGATGGTGCTGAATTGCTGAGTAAAATTATTGAGCAAATTAAAGATGTAGCTAATGAGTATAGAGAAGATTCTCTTAACTTTTTTATCTATAATGTTTTACCAGGAACTACCAGTGCTGCTTTTGTTAAAGCTAAATTTTTAAAAGAAATTATTTTAGGTGAAGCTATAGTTGAAGAAATTACACCTTCTTTTGCTTTTGAGCAATTATCTCATATGAAAGGCGGACCTTCTATAGAGGTGTTATTAGATTTAGCTCTGGGTGATGATGTGGCTATTGCTAAAGAAGCTGGAGTTGTTTTAAAGACACAGGTTTTTCTTTACGAAGCAGATATGGATCGTTTAGAAAATGCATTTAATAGTGGCAATGAAACAGCTAAAGATATTATAGAGAGTTATGCTAAGGCAGAATTCTTTACAAAATTACCGGAAATTGAAGAAGAAATTGAAATCGTAACTTTTGTTGCGGGTATAGGTGATATTTCTACGGATTTACTTTCTCCTGGGGGAGATGCTCATTCAAGATCTGATAGAGAATTACATGGTCAGTGTCTGTTTGAGCACAATAAAGAACAACAAAACGAATTAATTGCCTTGCAAAAGCAACATCCTGACAAAAGGGTAATGTTAATTGCAGAGAAAGGTACAATGGGGGTTGGTTCTTCTAGAATGTCAGGTGTAAACAATGTGGCTTTATGGACAGGTATCAAATCTAGTCCGTATGTTCCCTTTATTAATATAGCTCCAATTATTGCAGGTACAAACGGTATTTCACCAATTTTCTTAACCACAGTTAGTGTTACTGGTGGTATCGGAATTGACCTTCAAAACTGGGTTAAAAAGCAAGATGCAGACGGAAATACCATCCGAAATGAGGCAGGAGAGCCTGTTTTAGAGGAAGCGTACTCTGTAGCTACAGGAACTGTTCTTACAGTGAATACAAAAGAAAAGAAGCTTTATAATGTCGATAAGGAATTAATGGATATTTCAGCGTCATTAACACCTCAGAAGCTAGAATTTATAAAAGCTCGTGGATCATACGCCATTGTATTTGGTAAAAAACTTCAAGCATTTGCGGCCAAAGTTCTAGGTGTAGAGCTCGTATCTGTTTATGCAAACTCAAAAGAAGTTTCCAATGAGGGGCAAGGGCTTACAGCAGTAGAAAAAATATTTAATAAAAATGCCGTTGGTACAACGCCAGGTAAAACGTTACACGCAGGTTCTTATGTTCGTGTAGAAGTAAATATTGTGGGTTCGCAAGATACCACGGGGCTTATGACTTCTCAAGAATTGGAGATGATGGCTGCAACAATTATTTCACCGATTGTAGACGGTGCTTACCAATCTGGTTGTCATACCGCTTCAGTTTGGGATAATAAGTCTAAGGCGAATATTCCTAGATTGATGAAATTCATGAACGATTTCGGTTTAATTACCGCTAGAGATCCTGAAAATAAATACAAACCAATGACCGATGTGATTCATAAGGTACTTAATGACCTTACTGTTGATGATTGGGCTATTATTATCGGAGGAGATTCTCATACGAGAATGTCTAAGGGTGTTGCTTTTGGTGCAGATTCGGGAACAGTTGCACTTGCGCTAGCTACTGGTGAGGCGTCAATGCCAATTCCAGAGTCTGTTAAGGTTACTTTTAAAGGAGAAATGAAACCTTACATGGATTTCCGTGATGTTGTTCATGCTACACAGCAACAGATGCTTAAGACATTTGGTGGAGATAACGTGTTCCAAGGTAAAATCATAGAAGTGCATATTGGTACGCTTACAGCAGATCAAGCATTTACCTTTACGGATTGGACTGCAGAAATGAAAGCAAAAGCTTCTATCTGTATTTCTGAAGATGCTACCTTAATTGAGTCTTTAGAAATCGCAAAAGGTAGAATCCAAATCATGATTGATAAGGGTATGGACAATAAATTGAAAGTCCTTAAAGGACTGATTGCTATTGCTGACAAACGAATTGCAGAGATTAAATCAGGAGAGAAGCCTGCGCTGACTCCAGACGCAAATGCTAAATATTCTGCAGAAGTTGTCGTTGATCTTGATTTGATTGAAGAGCCAATGATTGCAGATCCTGATGTAAATAATGATGATGTTTCTAAGCGATACACACATGATATCATTAGACAACTGTCTTTTTATGGAGGAACAAAGCAAGTAGATCTTGGTTTCGTAGGATCTTGTATGGTTCATAAAGGGGATATGAAAATCTTAGCTCAAATGCTTAAGAATGTTGAGGAGCAGTATGGAAAGGTAGAATTTAAAGCGCCTCTTGTTGTTGCGCCTCCTACGTATAACATTGTAGATGAATTAAAGGCTGAAGGTGATTGGGAAGTTTTAGTGAAATACTCTGGCTTCGAATTCGATGATAATGCACCTAAGGCGGTAGCACGTACTGGATATGAAAATATGTTATATTTAGAACGTCCTGGATGTAATCTATGTATGGGTAATCAGGAAAAAGCAGAGCCGGGAGATACGGTAATGGCTACTTCAACTCGTTTGTTCCAAGGTAGAGTTGTAAAAGATTCCGGTGAGAAAAAAGGAGAATCATTACTTTCTTCAACGCCAGTTGTGGTATTGTCTACAATATTAGGTAGAACGCCAACTATGGAGGAATACAAAGCTGCAGTAAAAGGGATTAACCTTACTCAGTTTACACCGCCACATAAACTGTTGGTTAGAGCGTAAAAGAATAACTGCATAATAAATTAAAAAGCCTGAGTCCTAGATTCAGGCTTTTTCTGTTTTACAGGATAAAGTATTTCTTATCCTGAATGCATACGCGCTGTTTTTAGAGTAGAAGATGAGCGTGTAAAAAAATTCAGGCATTAAAATTCTTTTAAATATATTTTGAAGTCCAATTGGGTTGTAGTGTATTTCAAATGATATTCTGAAAAAAATTAATAAATAGGACTTACACTTTTGATTCGTTCAAGGGGTATACATCGGTTGGAGTTTTAGGTGATTCGTCTAAATTTCTTCGGTTATGATCATGATTCCCGTCATGTTTGTATTGAATTTGCTCAAATCGAGAAATTCTTTTTTATAATCATTCTATATTTTCGTTTACTTTTCTTTAGTCTTTCTATATTTTGTACCTTGTAGTACTTAAAATAAAATACTAAAAAAAATATATAAATCTTATGGCATTTGATATAGATATGATAAGAGGGGTATATTCCAATATGTCTGATCGTGTGAGTAAAGCACGTGATTTAGTTGGAAAACCACTAACACTTTCTGAGAAAATTTTATATTCCCACCTTTGGGATGGAACTGCTTCTAAAGCTTTCGTTAGAGGAAAAGATTATGTTGATTTTGCACCTGATCGTATCGCTTGTCAAGATGCAACAGCACAAATGGCTTTGTTGCAATTTATGCAAGCAGGTAAACCTAAAGTTGCGGTACCAACTACCGTACATTGTGATCATTTAATACAAGCGAAAAGTGGTGCGGCAGTAGATTTAAAATCTGCAAACCACACAAGTGCGGAAGTATTTAACTTTTTAGAGTCTGTTTCTAATAAATACGGTATTGGTTTCTGGAAACCAGGAGCTGGTATTATTCACCAAGTAGTATTAGAAAATTATGCTTTCCCTGGAGGTATGATGATTGGTACTGATTCTCACACAGTAAACGCTGGTGGTTTAGGGATGGTTGCTATTGGAGTAGGTGGTGCAGATGCTGTAGATGTTATGGCAGGAATGGCATGGGAACTTAAATTTCCAAAATTAATTGGAGTTAAGTTAACTGGAACAATTTCTGGTTGGACTGCACCTAAAGATGTAATACTTAAAGTTGCTGAAATTTTAACTGTAAAAGGTGGAACGGGAGCAATTGTAGAATATTTTGGTTCTGGTGCGTTATCATTATCATGTACTGGTAAAGGTACTATTTGTAATATGGGTGCAGAAATAGGAGCTACCACATCTACATTTGGTTATGATGATTCTATGGAACGTTATTTAAGAGCAACAGATAGAGCAGATATTGCTGATGCTGCAAATGAAGTTAGAGAACATTTAACTGCAGATCCAGAGGTTTATGCAAATCCAGAACAATATTTTGATGAAGTTATTGAAATTAACTTATCAGAATTAACGCCATTATTAAATGGTCCTTTTACGCCAGATTTATCTACCAAAGTTGGTTCAGATATGACGGAGAAAGCCACTAAGAATGAATGGCCATTGGCTGTGGAATGGGGGTTAATAGGTTCTTGTACGAACTCTTCTTATGAAGATTTATCTAGAGCTTCATCTATCGCACAACAAGCTATTGATAAAGGATTGAAAATGAAATCAGAATTAGGGATTAATCCAGGTTCTGAACAGGTACGTTTTACGGCACATAGAGATGGAATCTTACAAGTGTTTGAAAACTTAAATGCTAAAATATTCACGAATGCTTGTGGACCGTGTATTGGTCAATGGGCAAGATATAGTGATCCAAAAAATGCACCAAAGAACAGTATCGTTCACTCTTTTAATAGAAACTTCGCAAAACGTGCCGATGGTAATCCAAATACACACGCTTTCGTAGCTTCGCCAGAAATTACAGCTGCAATTGCTATTGCGGGTCGTTTAGATTTTAATCCGATGACGGATAAATTAATCAACGAAAATGGTGAAGAAGTTATGTTTGATGAGCCAACAGGATGGGAATTACCTCCTAAAGGTTTTGAAGTGGAAGATGCCGGGTATTTAGCACCAGACAAAGATGGTTCTGGCGTTGTTGTTAAAGTAGCAACAGATTCTGAAAGATTACAATTGTTAGAGCCTTTTACGCCTATAAAGGACGAAAGTCTAATGGGTGTTAAATTATTAATTAAAGCTTTTGGTAAATGTACTACTGACCATATTTCTATGGCTGGTCCTTGGTTGCGTTACCGTGGGCATTTAGATAATATATCAAACAACTGTTTAATTGGAGCTGTCAACGCTTTTGGTCAGAAGACCAATTTTGTTAAGAACCAATTGACAGGAGAATTTGGTGGTGTACCAGATACAGCACGTGCATATAAAGCAGCAGGTGTGAGAAGTATTGTTGTTGGAGATCATAACTATGGTGAAGGATCTTCACGTGAGCATGCTGCAATGGAGCCTAGACATTTAGGTGTTGCCGCTGTTTTAGTAAAATCATTCGCTCGTATTCACGAAACAAATCTTAAAAAACAAGGGATGTTAGGGTTAACTTTTGCAAATGAAAGTGATTATGACCTAATACAAGAAGACGATACATTCAATTTTATTGATATTTCAGAGTTTGCTCCAGACAAACAATTAACAATTGAAGTTGTTCATGCAGATGGAAGTAAAGATGTGATTAAAGTAAATCATACCTACAACCAATCGCAAATAGACTGGTATAGAGAAGGTTCTGCTTTAAACGTGATCAAAAAAGAGAACGTAGCATAGTAAAAACTGAGTATTAAAATTTAGTTAAAAATTAATTAATATTAATTCAGCAAAACTCCTGATATTCATCAGGAGTTTTTTAGTTTTGAGGAAACGTAAATACGTATGAAAATTACCAAGAAAACAGTATTAAATATTTTATTGTTTGCATTTATTCTTTCATTTTTTGTTACTCCTTTAGGGGATTATAGCAAAGTGCTATTGAATAAAATTTTCTCTTTCAGTCCTTCAGTTACTGAGGAATCCGATAGAAATAAGATTACAGATTATAATTGGACTCTAAAAGATGAAAACTGGAATTTTTTCAATTTTAAAAAATCAAAAGGAAAAGTTGTATTTGTAAATTTCTTCGCATCATGGGTGCTTCCTTGTGAGGCAGAATTGCAAAGTATTCAAACATTATATGATAAATATGAAGGTAAAGTAGATTTTTATATTATTTCTGACGAAGAAAGAGCGCCTGTTGAAACTTTTATGGCAGAACAAAACCTAAACTTTCCTGTTACCTACTTATTCATTGGAGAGAAAATGCCTTTAACAGATATTAAAGCACCAACTTCTTATTTAATTGATAAAGAAGGTAATATTGTTATTCATAAGGAAGGAATTGCGGATTGGGATAATTCTAAAATTTATGACTTAATTGACAGACTTTTAGCAAAATAATGAAATTCACTAGGGATAAAATTATAAACTTTGTGGTACTTATTGCTGCAGGTATTATTTTGTTTACACCCCTAGGTTTTCCTGTTAAAGTATTTGTGAATAAACTTATTTCTTTTGCTCCTTCTGAAGTTGATAAGGGTGAGCAATTGAAGCTCACTGATTATAATTGGAAATTAAATTCCTTAGATCATCATACGTTAAACTTTGAACGTTATAAAGATCGTGTTATCATCGTGAACTTTTGGGCCACATGGTGTCCGCCTTGTGTAGCAGAAATGCCAGAATTTCAGGAGCTGTATCAGGATTATAAGGATAAGGTAGTCTTTCTATTCGTTACCAATGATGATCAGCAGAAGGTAGCTGCTTTTATGGCAAAAAAGCAATATACCTTACCTGTATATTACCCAAAAAGTACAACACCAGATTTACTGCAGTCTACTGCTATCCCCGCAACCTTCATCATCAATAAGAATGGAGAAATTGTAGTAGATAAAACAGGTTCAGCTAATTGGAATAGCGAGAAAATTAGAAAGTTATTAGACCGTCTAATTTTGCAATAACATTATTTTTTAAAATATTTAAAAGGAACGAATAACATTCCAAAACACTCCCCATCTTCTTTTCCAGTGTGTTTATGATGCATTTTATGTGCTCTTCGAACTCCTTTAGCGTATCGGCTATTGGCATTTCTAAAAAGCTTAAATCGTTGATGGATAAATATGTCATGAACTAAGAAATAAGCGGCACCATACGCCATAATACCAAAGCCTATAGGTAAGCCATACCAAAACCAAGAGTTTACTCCTGTTAATATAAATGACATGCTGACTACCGCGTAAATGATAAAAAAAGCATCGTTACGTTCAAACCAGGAATCGTGGTCTTTATGGTGGTGATCGCTATGCAACACCCACAAAAAACCATGCATTATGTATTTGTGGCTAAACCAGGCCATGAATTCCATAAAAGCGAATGTGCTAATAAATATAAGGATCCAGATAAGCGTATTCATGTTATACTAAATTAAGTTTGTAATTTACATATGATTTTGCAAGGAGTCCAAATTTTTCATAATTCGGTACTCTAATTCTTGCGTTTTGTATTTCTAAAGGCGGTGTCCTTTGAAGTTTGGTCAATAGCCTTGAGTAGTATTTGTAGGCAGTATAAACCCCAAACTTTGCTGTGTGTGGTAATCTTTCAATCCCTTCATAGCCTAATTGGAAATCGGCTTTTATTTCGTCTACAATTCTTTTTTTTGATGCCTCGTCCAGCTGTTTTAGATTTGTATTTGGAAAATAGGTTCTGTTTAAGCCCTCAAAATCATCCTTTAAATCGCGTAAGAAATTTACTTTCTGAAAAGCAGAACCTAATGCCATTGCAGAGGTTTTTAAGCTTTCATAGCTTTCTTCATTTCCTTGAACAAAAACCTTTAAACACATTAGTCCCACAACATCTGCAGAGCCATAGATGTATTCTTTATATTCAGTATCTGTTTTGTATACTGTTTTATGAAGATCCATTCGCATGCTTTTCATAAAAGAATCTACCAAATGATACGGAATATTATAGGTGTGATAGGTGTACTGAAAAGAATTTAGAATAGGATTAAGGCTAATTTTGTGCGTTAATGCATCTTTTAAATCATTTTCAAACTTATTGAAAAGCATCTCCTTGTCATAATCATGAAACGTATCTACGATTTCATCTGCAAAACGTACAAAGCCATAAATATTGTAAATGTCTCCGCGAATTGAAGAATGCAACATTTTTGTAGCTAATGAAAATGATGTACTGTATGATTCAGTAACTATTTTACTGCAGCCGTAAGAAACTTGGTCAAAAATACTTTTCATAATTTTAATTATTTGATTTGGTAATCAATTCAGAGACTAATTTCCCTGAAATTAATGCAGGGGGAACTCCAGGTCCTGGAACGGTGAGCTGTCCAGTAAAAAATAAATTTTTCACTTTCTTACTTTTAAGATTTGGTCTTAAAAATGCAGTTTGCGTTAAGGTATTTGCTAAACCATAAGCATTCCCTTTGTAAGAATTGTATTCTTCAATAAAATCATTTACGCAAAAGGACTCTTTAAATATAATATTGTTTTTTATTTTTTGATTTGTTTTTTCTTCAAATCTTTTAACAATCAAATTAAAATATTCTTCTCTAACTTCTTCAGTGTCATTTAAATCCGGCGCAATAGGAATTAAGAAAAAGCCTGTTTCATTCTCTTTTGGTGCCATGCTTTTATCGGTCACCGATGGGAAATTGGCATAGAATAATGGATTTTTAGGCCATTTGGGTTCATCGTAAATTTCTTCGGCATGCAGTTCAAAGTCAGTATCAAAAAATAAGTTGTGGTGCTCTACGTTTTTAATTTTTTTATCAAAACCTACATAAAATAAAAGTGAAGATGGAGCGAATGTTTTTTTACTCCAATACGCTTCGGTAAATTGCCGATCTTCCTCTTTTAGTAAGGTTTCAGAATGATGGTAGTCTGCTCCGCTAAGTACAAAGTCGGCTAAATGTGTTTCTCCATTTGTGATTATTCCAATTGCTTTTTTATGCTCAACGAGTATTTTAGAAGCGGGACTATTTGTATTTATTTTAACTCCCAGCTCTTTTACTAGGCTTTCCATAGCTAAGATAATTTCATACATACCCCCTTTTGGGTGCCATGTTCCTAGACCGAAATCAGCGAAATTCATAAAGCTGTAAAATGATGGTGTTTTACTAGGTTTAGCTCCTAAAAAGAGAACAGGAAATTCTAAGGTTGATACCAGTTTTTTATTCTTAAATCTTTTTCTAACCTCTGAGCTTATGGTTTTAAAAAATTGATCTACTCTGGTAATGGTCTCAGGAGTAACTAATTCTAATGGGGACAGTCCTGGACGTAAAACTACTTTGTTAATTGCGATATCATAATTCTCCTGAGCTATGGCGATAAATTTCCGCAGCTGAATAGCACTGCCTTTTTCGATACGTTCAAATTCCTCACATATTTTATCCATGCAATCGCCAATGGTAATTACATCATCTGAAAAAAATATTTTATAAGCAGGATTAAGTTTGGCTAGCTGGTAATAATCTGATGTTTTTTTACCGAAATCACCAAAAAATTTATCAAAAATATCGGGCATCCAATACCAACTCGGACCCATGTCAAAAGTAAATCCGTCTTTTTTTAGTTGACGTGCGCGTCCACCAACGGTACTATTTTTTTCGAAAATAGTAACCTCAAATCCGTCTTTAGCTAAATAAGCCGCAGCTGACAATGAGGAGAATCCAGAGCCAATTATTATTACCTTTTTTTTCATTTACTTTTTAGAATATTATAATTCACTTACAAGTTTTTCTATGGACTTGAATTTTTTTATGTTTTTAGGGAGCATGTCTGCTTGTATGTGTTGTACTTGATGTCCTAAAATCCAAAATTTATAATTGTTGTCAATGCCTAGTTCTTGATGGAAGTTCTCAATGTATTTACGGAGCTTCCCTTTATTGGGTTCAACAGTGAAATAGGATAAGAAATAAATATTTTCACAATAGCCGAGTAAATCTTTTAAGCATTCTATGGGAACGGTCTGACCTAAATAGATTGTTTTGTACCCTTTTAACGTTATTTCATAATTTAAATAGAGTAAACCAATATCATGAATCTCATTATCAGGTAAGAAAAGCACAAATGTTTTGTCTGTTTTTGTAGGCTTATTAACTAATAATTTTTCTGTATTTAGTATAATCTTTTGTTTAATGAGATTGGTTATGAAATGCTCATGAGACGGACTCACAGCATTATTTTGCCAAAGCAAACCCAATTCATTGAGGAGCGGAATAAAAGCTTCATAAAATACTTCTTTAAAGCTGCTTTCTGTTAATAGGCTGTTGTACGTGTTATAAAATAAATTGGAGTCAAAATTTACCATGGCTATTTTAAAAGAATTTATAGCATGGTTCTTAACTGTTTTTTTTTCAATGACTTCTTGAACGAAGTTTGGAATTTCGGTATCAGGAATTTGAGCAATTTTAGAAATCTTATGTCCGTTATTATAAAGTAACGTAATGTTTAAAAGCTTTTGTAAACTTTTAAGACTATAATTTCTAATGTTGGTTGTCGTCCGTTCTGGTTCCAGTAAATTGTACCTTTTTTCCCAGATACGAATCGTATGGGCTTTTATTCCAGATAAATTTTCCAAATCTCTAATACTAAAGTATTTTTTCACGTTGTTCATTTATTTTGAAAAAAGGTTAAACAAATTTAACCTTTTTAATGATTGAAATGTTTTTTTTTGGTCTCTTTTTTAAAAGAGAAATGAAAGAAGTTTATTTTAGGTGGGAATATGCGCGTAACAAAAAAGTCATTTAAGAAATAATTTCTTAAATGACTTATGTGCCCACGACTAGATTCGAACTAGCACGTCCTTGCGAACACCACCCCCTCAAGGTGGCATGTCTACCAATTTCACCACGTGGGCATTTTGAGATTGCAAATTTACTAAACTTTTTTCAACCTCATTTTATTTTTTATTCAAAACTTATTTTATAAAAAGGGATCTTTTTTTTTGGTATTTTAAAATAATACCATATTTTTGACACGTACCAGAACAGACCAGTACGGTTGATGATTATGCAAAATAGCTTTAGTTTTATTATTGATCACGATAGTGATGTGCCAAAATATCAGCAAATTGTTGATATAATCAACCAGTCTATTGCTAAGGATGTTTTGGCTATTGGTGATTCTTTGCCTTCTGTAAACTCCTTTTGTCAAGAACATCATCTATCAAGAGATACCGTTTTTAAGGCGTATACAATTCTGAAAGAGAATGGGGTTATAAAATCTGTTCCTAATAAAGGGTATTATATCGCGAGTAAAAACAGAAAAGTACTACTAGTTTTGGACACCTTTAAGGCGTATAAAGAAGTGTTGTATCATTCTTTTATTAATGAAATGGAAGATGATATTATTACCGATGTTCAATTTCACCATTATAATATTGAAAATTTTAAAACCATACTTAATAATAGTTTAGGAAAATATTATAAGTACGTAGTAATGGGCTTCGATCATAAACAAGTGTCAAAAACCTTAGCTAAAATCCCGAACAATGATTTGTTATTAATAGATTGGAATATTAATTCAAGTCCAAAAAATAATTATGTTTTTCAAGATTTTGGAGTCTCTTTTTATAAAGGATTAGAAGCTATTACAGAAAACTTTAAGAAGTATACAGCGCTTCATTTCCTGTATCCAAACTATACTAATCACGCCAAGGAAACGGTAGATTATTTTGAGAGGTATTGTAAGGACAACAACTTCGATTATCAGATTAAAACAAATCCGCAGGAATATAACATAGAAAAAGGGATAGCTTACATTAGTGTGAGTGACCGCGTATTGGGTGTTTTTTTAGAACAGTGTCGTAAACAAAATTTTGAACCAGGCGTAGATGTAGGCTTTTTGTCCTATAACGATACCCCCATGAAAAAATTTATTTATAAAGGAATAACGGTGGTGACTACTGATTTTGAGCAGTTGGGCATAAGTGCCGCAAAATTTATCAATTCAGATAAACCACTTCAAGTTTATGTGCCCACAAAAATTATAGTAAGAGATTCATTATAACAATATGTACTACATAGGATTCGATTTAGGAAGTTCGTCTATAAAAGCGGCTTTAGTAGAGATTAAAACAGGAAAAAGTCTAGGTGTCGTTCAAGAACCAGAGACAGAAATGAGCATGCTTGCCTTGAAAAATGGATGGGCAGAGCAAAACCCTGATGATTGGTGGAAACACATTTGTAAAGCTATTGAGCGCTTAAAAAGAAAGTATGCTGTTTCTAAAGCAGATATTAAAGGGATTGGTATTTCGTACCAAATGCATGGGCTTGTCATTGTAGATAAGGAAGGGAAACCACTTAGGAAAAGTATAATATGGTGTGATAGTAGAGCAGTAGAAATTGGTAATACCGCTTTTGAAGCCCTAGGGGAAGAAAAGTGTGCTGCTCATTTACTAAACTCCCCCGCTAATTTTACAGCCTCGAAATTAAGATGGGTTAAAGAAAATGAACCAGATGTATATGCTAAAATTCACAAGTTTATGCTGCCTGGCGATTATATCGCTTATAAATTCTCCAATAAAATAAATACGACCATCTCAGGTTTGTCTGAGGGTATTTTTTGGGATTTTAAAACCGATAGTATTGCTCAATTTCTTTTAGACTACTACGGAATAGAAGAGGCACTTGTACCTACAATAGTAGATACTTTTGGTTTGCAATCTAAGGTAGATGAAAAAGGCGCTAAAGAGAGTGGCTTGGCTATTGGGACTCCAGTTTTTTATAGAGCAGGAGACCAGCCCAACAATGCATTGTCTTTAAATGTATTTAATCCGGGAGAAGTAGCTGCTACAGGGGGGACTTCTGGTGTGGTTTACGCGGTAACAGATAGTTTGTCTGGTAAAGAAAGCACACGCGTAAATAATTTTGCACACGTAAATTATAAAAAATCAGATCCGCGTATTGGTAAGTTATTAAATATCAATGGCGCAGGAATACAATACCGTTGGTTGTTAAATAACCTAGCAGTTAACTCGTATGAAGAGATGAATATGCTAGCCTCAGAAATAGGAATAGGTTCAGATGGGGTTTGTATGCTTCCTTTTGGGAATGGTGCAGAGCGTATGCTTAATAATAAAGATATTGGGACAAGGTTGGTCAACGTAAATCTTAACAACCATCATAAAGGGCATTTATGTAGAGCTGCTTTAGAAGGTATCGCCTTTTCTTTTGTCTACGGCATGGAAATTTTAAAATCTGATGGCATTGATGTACATGTAATTCGGGCAGGAAATGACAATTTATTTCGATCAGAAATTTTCGCAAATACAGTGGCCACCTTAATAGGGTATGAAATAGAAATATATAATACTACGGGCGCCATTGGAGCAGCAAGAGCTGCCGGTTTACATGAGGGTGATTTTGATACCTATGGTAAATTAATCATGGATAATGATCACGTGATGACTTTTATGCCCTTTAAGGATAAAAAGCCGTATCAAGAGGCCTATCAAAATTGGAAAAAAGAATTAGAACTCGTTTTAAATAATAAATAAAATAACAACTTAAAATTAAGTAACATGGCAATCTTAGGAGATAAAGAATATTTTAAAGGTATTGGGGAGATTAAATTTGAAGGTAAGGATTCTGATAATCCTTTAGCATTTAAATATTATAATCCAGAGCAAGTAGTTGCAGGAAAAACAATGCGCGAGCATTTTAAATTTTCTATAGCTTATTGGCACACGTTCTGTGGACAAGGAGGAGATCCATTTGGCCCTGGAACTCAAAATTTTGAATGGGACAAAGCTTCAGACCCTATCCAAGCTGCAAAAGACAAGGCAGATGCTGCTTTTGAATTTATTAGTAAAATGGGCTTTGATTATTTCTGTTTTCATGATTATGACTTAATTCAAGAAGCATCAACTTTTGCTGAATCAGAGAAGAGATTGGCAACAATAACAGAATATATAAAAGAAAAGAAAGCTGCTTCAGGGGTAAAATTACTTTGGGGTACTGCGAATTGTTTTTCTAATCCGCGCTATATGAATGGTGCTGCTACAAATCCAGATTTCAATGTGCTTTCTAGAGCAGGTGGTCAAGTGAAATTGGCTTTAGATGCTACCATGGCTTTAGATGGTGAAAATTACGTTTTCTGGGGCGGTAGAGAAGGGTATATGTCATTATTGAACACAGATATGGGCCGTGAATTAGATCATATGGGACAGTTTCTAACAATGGCAAGAGATTATGCAAGAGCACAAGGGTTTAAGGGTAATTTCTTTATAGAGCCAAAGCCAATGGAGCCAATGAAACATCAGTATGATTTTGATTCTGCTACAGCAATTGGCTTCTTAAAAGAGTACGGTTTAGAGAAGGATTTCAAAATTAATATAGAAGTAAATCATGCCACCTTAGCACAACATACTTTTCAACATGAAATTGCTACAGCTGCTAAAGCAGGGATGTTAGGTAGTTTAGATGCCAACCGTGGAGATTATCAAAATGGATGGGATACAGATCAATTTCCTAACAACATTCAAGAAACTACAGAAGCTATGTTGGTCTTCTTAAAGGCTGGCGGTTTGCAAGGTGGTGGTGTTAATTTTGATGCAAAAATCAGAAGAAACTCTACAGATATGGAAGATGTATTTTTAGCACACATTGGTGGTGCAGATACTTTTGCCAGAGCATTGTTAACAGCAGATAAAATTATTACTTCTTCGGCTTATGATGATTTGAGAACAAAACGTTACAGCTCTTTTGATGCTGGAAAAGGTAAAGATTTTGAAGCAGGAAAGTTAAGGTTGGAAGACTTGTATAAAATAGCTCAAGAAAATGGCGAACTAGAATTAAAAAGCGGGAAGCAAGAGTTGTTTGAAAATATCATCAACCAATACATATAAGCCAGATCTATGGAAACTCCTAGAAATTCTAAATACTTAATGCAACTAACGCTGGTTGCTACATTAGGCGGATTACTTTTTGGTTATGATACAGCGGTAATTTCTGGAACCGTAAGTGCATTAGATAGTTTTTTTGTATTGCCTTTTGGTTTAGATGAAATGTCGGCCAATTCTCGATTAGGCTTTTTAGTATCTAGCGCATTAATCGGTTGTATTATTGGAGGAATTTCTGGAGGTTATATCAGTAAAAAAATAGGAAGAAAAAAAGGATTGTTGCTCGCAGCAATCCTTTTTCTTTGTTCAGCATTGGGTTCTGCAATGCCAGAGCTGTTTATGAAACCTATTGGAGCAGGAGACCATACTTTTATTTATGTTTTTATTGTTTATAGAATAATAGGTGGTATTGGTGTAGGTTTAGCGTCTATGCTATCCCCTTTATATATCGCAGAAATAGCTCCTGCTAAAATTAGAGGTAAATTAGTTTCATTAAATCAGTTTGCGATCATTTTTGGGATGTTGATTGTGTATTTCGTAAACTATTACATCGCAGGTCAAGGAGATGATACTTGGTTAAATACTGTTGGATGGAGGTGGATGTTTGCTTCAGAAGTGATTCCCGCATCATTATTTTTAGCCTTTTTATTATTTGTTCCAGATACTCCACGGTCCTTAGTGCTTAAAAATAAACCAGAAAAAGCACTACAGGTTCTTGAGAAAGTAAATGGGAAGTTAGAAGCTCAAAAAATATTACATGATATTCAGAACACGGTATCTCATAAATCGGGCAAGCTATTTTCTTTTGGAATAGCTGTAGTGGTTATCGGTATTTTAATATCCGTTTTTCAGCAATTTGTAGGTATTAATGTAGTCTTGTATTACGCTCCTGAGATTTTTAAGAATATGGGATCTGGTACAGATACTGCCTTACTGCAGACTATTATTGTGGGGGGTGTAAACTTACTATTTACTGTTTTAGCAATTTTTACTGTAGATAAATATGGTAGGAAACCGTTAATGATTATAGGTGCTTTAGCAATGGCAGTAGCCATGTTTGCATTAGGAGCAACGTTCTATTCGCAAACGGTAGGGATTCTAGCATTAATCTGTATGTTGGTATATGTTGCTGGTTTTGCCATGAGTTGGGGCCCCGTAACTTGGGTGCTATTGTCTGAAATGTTTCCGAATAAAATACGAGATAAAGCTTTAGCGGTGGCGGTAGCTGCACAATGGATTAGTAACTATGTAGTCTCTTGGACCTTTCCAATGATGGATAAAAATAGTTACCTCTTAGAAAAATTTAATCATGGTTTTGCGTATTGGATTTATGGTGTAATGGGATTAATTGCCATGTTTATAGTATGGAAATTTGTACCCGAAACTAAAGGTAAAACACTAGAAGAAATGGATGACGTTTGGTGGGAAGAAAATTAAGGATTTTCAATTCTAATGAAGCGAAATTTTTAATTTAGGTATTTATTATGCGATTTCATATGCTTTCTGTATTTTTAAATAAAAAACAATCATATGAAATTTTTAATAGCCTCAATTTTTTTAGTGCTCACGATTAGCATGCATGCACAAAGTGTTACAGGGAAATGGCAAACTATAGATGATGAAACAGGAAAGGTAAGATCTGTTGTAGAAATTTATTCAGACAATGGAAAGGTATTTGGTAAAATTATAGAGATAACGGATAAGTCTAGACAAGACCGTCTTTGTGACGCCTGTAGTGGTTCAAATAAGGACAAACCTATCTTAGGTATGGTCATTATTAAAGATCTTGAGAAAGATGATGATGAATGGGAAGATGGAACTATTTTGGACCCTGAATCTGGTAAAGTGTATAAATGTTATATTACTTTAGAAGAAACAAATAAATTAAAAGTTCGTGGCTTTATTGGTTTTTCTTTACTAGGAAGAACACAATATTGGACAAGAGTGCAATAGCATAGATTTATTTTAAAAAACAGCATTAAAAAAGGGGATAGAATCATTGGTTGATTCTATCCCCTTTTTAATATAATAATTTAGAAGCTTTATAAAAGCTATTTAATTAGGCAATCTTTGGTGTCTTTGCAATAAATGCAACAACAATCCCGAAAACGATATGGCCTAAAAGTAAAGCCATAATCATGGGAATCATTGCGCCTTCAGGTCCTGGAGTAGCGCCACCGGCTATTGTCCCCATAATCGTCATACCAATTTTTGCTAAAATAGCAATGATAATTCCAAAAACGATCCCTTTTAAAACCTTGCTTTCCATGGGTAATTTAGAACTAAAAAAGAAAACATAGGAAGCAGCAAAAACGATTCCGATCATAAAATGCATTATCCAACCTACTGCGATGGGCATTCCCATCATACCAGAAACCATTTCAGGTGGATTCATATTTGCCAGGCCTATCATAGGGGCAATCATCATTATAATAGTCATAACTACAGTTGCGGCAATTCCAGCAACCAAGGATTGTGTGATTTTAGATTTCATAATTTGTATTGTTTTGAAGTTAGCTGTTTAGGTAGACGTATAAAAGTAGGTAACTGACAAAGAAATAGCGTAATGTTTTGATCTACCTTCTGATTGGGGTGTTAATTTCTAAACCTGAAGGGGGTAGTATTCATAAAACTAATTTTCAATAGGTTAAGGTCGGTTTCTTTTTTTTAAAACTTTAAAAAAATCAATTCAATTTGTCAGGTTGTATGATTTATTCGTCTCTTTTACTAAGAACTTGTTCTGAGTTTACTCAAAGCAAATAATTTTAAAAGATATAAGACTATGAGAAAAATAATTATAATAAGTGTTGTTGCCCTGCTGTTAGGGGTGGTTTATTTAAACAAGCGTTTCGGACTTCTATCTATGGCTGGTCTTAATGGGAAGGGGCTTCCTACGAAACAAGTGGCTGGGAACTTGGCAGTGGAGCATCAAATTTCAAATAATACATTAGACCATTCGCAATGGACCGTTTTACTTAAGAAATATGTGGACGACAATGGTCAAGTAAATTATAAGGGGTTTTTACAAGATAGAAATCGATTAGAAGATTATTTGGATGTATTGTCAAAACAAGTTCCAACAAATAACTGGTCGGTTCAAGAACTATTGGCGTATTATATCAATCTTTACAATGCGCATACAGTAGCTTTAGTACTAAGGAACTATCCACTTAAAAGTATTCAGGACATAGATGGTCCTTGGACCACAGATTTTGTAAAGATTGGAGATAAGGAACTTTCTCTTGGTGCTTTGGAACATAGTATTCTAAGAAAAATGAACGAACCACGCATTCATTTTGCGATCAATTGTGCTTCCACCTCTTGCCCAAAGTTGTTAAATGAAGCTTATACTCCAGAAAATATAGAAGATCAATTAGAAGAAGCGGCTCTTGGTTTTATTATTTCAGGTAATAATACAATTACACAAGATGAGCTAATCTTATCACGGATTTTTAAATGGTATAAAGGCGATTTTTCTAATGGCGAACTTATTTCATACCTCAAGCCGTTTACCAAAATAGAAATTGCTTCCAAGGCTGCAATCGATTATAAGGAATATGATTGGAGCTTAAACGAAAAAAATTAGGGAGCCACATCCCCTTAAAATGGGTCTGTGAGAATTGAATGCGTTTTACGTATGCATTCAATCGGTGCTAGTACTTATATCACAACAAAAGACGTGTTGCATTTGTTAAATAATAAAAATTTAATGAAGTGCTATAAATGCAAAAAGCCTTTCAAATCTATGATTCAAAAGGCTTTTCTGTGACCGGGCTGGGGCTCGAACCCAGGACCCTCTCCTTAAAAGGGAGATGCTCTACCAACTGAGCTACCAGGTCATTATTTCAATGATTTGCTGTAGAGAAATATTCCCTGTTTGCGGGTGCAAATATACAACCTTTAGTCACATATCCAAGCAAGAAAAGTCCTTATATATTTAGAAAAGGATTAAACGATACTGAAGATGCTATAAATGCAAAAAGCCTTTCAAATCTATGATTCAAAAGGCTTTTCTGTGACCGGGCTGGGGCTCGAACCCAGGACCCTCTCCTTAAAAGGGAGATGCTCTACCAACTGAGCTACCAGGTCATTATTTCAATGATTTGCTATAGAGAAATATTCCCTGTTTGCGGGTGCAAATATACAACCTTTAGTCACATATCCAAGCCTATTTTGAAAAAAAATTATTTTTTTTTGAAATCACTTTATTTTGGTTCAATTTTACACAAAATAAGAAAATGAAAATAGTACTTATCGGTTACATGGGAAGTGGAAAAACAACAATTGGAAAATTGCTTTCTAAGAAATTGAATATCAATTTTATAGACCTGGATGAACATATCGAATCTAAATTAAATACAAGCGTTTCAGATATTTTTAAAGACCGTGGAGAGATCTATTTTCGGAAAATGGAGCATAAATATGTTCAAGAACTAATGGAAGAAAAAAAATCATTTATTTTATCTACAGGGGGAGGAACACCTTGTTATGCGAATAATTTAGCATTAATTCAAACGCATACAAAACAGGATTTTTACCTAAAATTATCAATTCCTAGTTTAGTAAAACGTTTAATAAATGAAAAAGAAAGCCGACCATTAGTTCAAAACATCGCAGAAAATGATTTGCCAGAGTTTATAGGGAAGCATTTATTTGAAAGAAATAATTTTTACCTGCAAGCCAATACTATCATTGTTTGTGATAATAAAAACCCTGAAGAAATTGTAGCTGAAATTATGCAGCAATTAAAGTAAGTACACCTTGTCGCTATTGGTTTTAAATTCTACTTGTATTTGCTCGTGTAAAGAAGTTGATAGCGATATTCCTTTATAATCTGCCTTGACAGGGTATTTTTTATGGTTTCTATTGACGAGTACTGCTGTTTTTAACTGTTTTAGAGGAACACGTAAAAAATGATGAACACCATAAATAAGTGTAGTGCCTGAGTTTAATACATCGTCAACCAAAACAATAGATTTGTTGGCATAATCTTCTTCTTTTATAGAAGTAGAGACACCGGATTGTAAAGGATTTTTTTTATCCATACTAACCTTGCAAATGTTTATTTCAGAAGAAGTAATAGCTCTTAGTACTTTTGCAATCTTTTTAGCGAAATTTAAACCGCCACCTTCTATTCCTGCAATGATGATTTCTTTTTCATCAACATTAGCTTCATAGATCTGGTATGCAATTCTATTAATTTTGTATTGTATTTCTTTGTGTGATAAAATTTGATGTTGCATTCGGTTTAAGTTTTCATATCAAAGATAAAGAAACCCTTCTTTATTCTTCACTATTTTTAGTTTCAGAAGAATCATCAATATAATCTTCAATGTCTCTTCTGTCTTTTTTAGTAGGTCTGCCGGTTCCTTTCTTTCTATAATAATCTTTAGAGAACTTTAGCAGTTCATTATTTTCAAATGCAGAAGCAGGTGTGGTGTCTTTCCTGTAAATATCAACCAGTTTAGCGGCAACTCTGTTTGGAGGAATATCTAGAACCGTCAATTCATAGTTGATCTGATTTTTACGCACAATAATTTTATCCATCGGTAAAACATCCTTTGATGGTTTCGCGGTAGCGCCATTGAGCTTTACATGTCCTTTTTTACAGGACTCTGTTCCAATATTTCTTGTTTTAAAATATCTAATACACCATAGGTATTTATCTATACGCATAAACAGTTATAATTCTTTCTTAATCTTTTCTACAAAAATAGGGGAAAATTGTATCTTGCGACACTTAAAATTAAATGGATGAATATCAAAAGCATATTTTATTTTTTAGCAATTACTTTACTTTTCATTTCTTGTAATAAAGATGATGACGATATTGTAGTTGTTCCTCCAACAGATCTTAGCGAGATAATAGTAGATGACGAAGCAGCGCTTCAAGCGTATTTTTCAAGTCATTTTTACAACTACGAAGATTTTGAAAGCCCAGCGGAAGATTTTGATTATCAAATTGTGTTTGATACCATTTCAGGAGATAATAGTGATAAGATTTCATTATTAAATAGTGACGGTTTTGGCTTTAAAACAATTAAAGTTAAATCTGAAAATGTTGGTATTACAGATGGCGATGAAGAAATAGATCACAAATTATATTACTTAGTAGCTAGAGAAGGTATAGGTGCTGCAACAACTTTTGCCGACTCAACCTATGTGAGGTACCAAGGCGAATTGTTGGACGGAACTATTTTTGATTCTTCAGCAGCTCCAATTTGGTTTAGTTTGCCTTCATTGGTAACAGGCTTTGCGCAAGGTATTACGGAATTTAAAGGTGGTGGGCCAGGTAGTATAAATGAAGATGGTACTGTAAATATTGAGGATTATGGTATTGGTGTTATTTTTATGCCTTCTGCTCTTGCATACTATTCAGCGACGCAAACAAATATTCCGGCATATTCTCCTATACTTTTTAAAATAGATTTATTTGCAGTCAATCAAGCAGATCATGATAATGACGGTATTCCTTCTTATTTAGAGGATGTAGACGGAGATGGTAGATTGAATAATGATAATACAGATGAAGAAGATGAAGCAGATGTATTTACATTTATCCCTAATTATTTAGATGCAGATGATGATGGTGATAATACGCCAACTAGTGAAGAGATAGATATTGTAAATGGGGAAGTAGTTTTTAGAGATACTGATAATGACGGTATTCCAGATCACTTAGATCCAGATACAAAATAAAATAAAATAGATTAAATTAAAAAACCTGAAAGCTACGTGTAGCTTTCAGGTTTTTTTATGCGTTCCTATTTCTTTTGGAGTCTTAGATTTTTAAAGATAAACTCAGAATTAATTGATCTGGTCTAGTATCTATTCTATCTACACTTAATAGGTTATTATTGTTAATAGCAGTTATTTCATTTTCAGAAAAACCGCGTTCGTAACGTAAATCAATACCCAACTTACCAAGATTAACCCCAGCTCCTATATTAAGACCTACAGTGAAATCATTCTTAACATCACCAAAGGTAATGCCATCATAATCTGTATCTAGTATGTACTGTAATGATGGACCTGCAAATACGGTCAAGGGGCCAATAACATTAAAACCGATTAATAGTGGAGCATCTAATTTAGACATGTCCAAACTATTATTCTCATAATCAGATTTTGTTTTGGTATAGACTAATTCTGGTCTAAAGTAAATTTGCTCTCCAAATTTCCCAAAAATACCCACATGGTATCCAACATTGCCATCTGGACTCTTGTATGCATCTTCTGCAGAATCAAAATAATCGCCATTGGCGCCATAGTTTAGCCCTGCTTTAATTCCAAAACCAGGCTCTGTTTGTGCCATTGCAATACCGCCTATTAAGGCCAATACTGCTGTTAAAATTGTTTTTCTCATGTTTTCTATAGTTTAAAAACAAGAATAGTATCAATAATAATACCAATTCAAGTTTGTTCTCATCACCTTCAACGATATGCAAGAGGCTTTATTGTTTTTGAAATTATAAGACCTTGTTAAATTTTTAAATGCTTAATTTTAGTAGATTCTGATTTTACGTTCAATAATTTCAACTTTATTTTTTTCTTAAGTAATATCCTTGTCGAGTTAACTATATTTGCGCTAATTTAATAGACGATTTGAAATTTACACTAAAGCATACCGATCCACATAGTAAAGCTAGAGCAGGAGAAATGATCACTGATCATGGAAAGATTGAAACGCCAATTTTTATGCCTGTAGGTACTGTTGCCTCTGTAAAAGGAGTGCATCAGAAAGAGCTTAAAGAAGAAATAAACCCAGATATCATCCTAGGGAATACCTATCATTTATACTTGCGTCCTAAAACTCAAATTTTAGAAAAAGCAGGTGGACTCCATAAGTTTATGGGCTGGGATAGAAATATTTTAACAGATAGTGGTGGGTATCAAGTGTATTCTTTATCTGCTAATAGAAAAATTAAAGAGGAAGGCGTAAAGTTTAAATCACATATTGATGGTTCGTACCATACCTTCACTCCAGAGAGTGTGATGGAGGTTCAGCGAATCATTGGAGCAGATATTATTATGGCATTTGACGAGTGTACGCCATATCCATGCGATTATAAATACGCACAACGTTCCATGCATATGACGCACCGTTGGTTAGAGCGTTGTATTAATCATTTAGAGAAAGTACCGTACAAGTATGATTACAGTCAATCTTTTTTTCCGATTGTACAAGGATCAACCTATAAAGATTTAAGACGTCAATCTGCAGAATATATTGCGGGAGTAGGAGCAGAAGGCAATGCAATTGGAGGTTTGTCAGTAGGAGAGCCGGCAGATGAAATGTATGCCATGACCGAAGTGGTTTGTGAAATACTTCCAGAAGATAAACCTAGATATTTAATGGGGGTAGGTACGCCTATAAATATTTTAGAAAATATAGCTTTAGGTATTGATATGTTCGATTGTGTAATGCCAACGCGTAATGCGAGAAATGGAATGTTATTTACAGCACACGGGACCATTAATATCAAGAATAAGAAATGGGAGGATGATTTTTCTCCGGTGGATGAAATGGCAATAACGTTTGTAGATACAGAATATTCAAAAGCATATTTACGTCATTTATTTGCGGCCAATGAATATTTAGGAAAACAAATAGCTACCATCCATAACTTAGGTTTTTATTTGTGGTTAACTCGTGAGGCAAGAAAACATATCTTAGCAGGCGATTTTACAGAATGGAAAAACAAAATGGTAAAACAAATGGATAAAAGATTGTAACCTTGACCATTTTAGATAGATACATATTAAAGCGTTATTTAGTAACATTTTCAGTAATGTTACTATTGTTTATCCCAATTGGGATAATGGTTCACTTATCTGAGCAGTATAATAAAATGCAAGATAATGACGCACCATTAGACGAAATATTAATGTACTTAGGTAATTTTTCTATTTATATAGGAAGTATGTTGTTGCCTATTTTTCTATTTCTTTCCGTTATTTTTTTCACTTCAAAATTAGCAAGTAATACAGAGATTGTAGCGATGCTAAGTTCCGGTATTTCCTATGGCCGTTTTCTAAGGCCTTATCTTATTGGTGCTGTGATTGTGGCTATATTCATGCTTTTAATGGGAATGTTTATTGTGCCAAATGCTAGTAAAGGCTTCAATGAATTTAAGTTCAAATACCTTAAAAAAGGAAAACAAGACCGAGTCACTGAAAATATCTTCAACCAACTAAATGCTAAGGATTTTATTTATGTAAGTAGGTTTGATCCCGCTAGAGATATAGGTTATAATTTTTCTATGGAGCATTTTAATAAGGATAATGTACTAGAATACAAACTGTCTGCAGCAAATATTAGGTGGATCCCTGCAGATTCTATTTACAGACTTACGTCGTATGTGAAGAGAACATTAAATGGAGATACTGAAATTTTAGAAACAAAGAGGAGATTAGATACCGTGTTTCCTTTTAAAATAAACGATTTAACACCGGTGTCTTACGTAGCGGAGACAAAAAATTTATTTGAATTAAATACGTTTATAGCTAATGAGAAGCGTAAGGGGGCATCTAATATCAATATCTATATATTGGTTAAATATAAGCGATGGGCTATGCCTATAACCGCATTTATATTAACGCTTATTGCTGTAGCAGTGTCTTCTCAAAAACGTAGAGGTGGTATGGGCGTAAATTTAGCTTTTGGTATTTTAGTAGCCTTTGTTTATATATTTTTCGATCGTGTCTTTGGGACTTTAGCGGAACAATCAGGTTTTTCACCCTTGTTAGCGGTAATTGTGCCCAATGTATTATTTGGTTTTCTAGCATTCTATTTATTGCAAAAAGCCAAAAGATAATTTAGTAAAATAATCCCCTTTCTATTACATTAGCGCAATGACAGATAGGCTTAAGAATTACCTTCATTTACATTTTATTATTTTTATCTGGGGGTTTACAGCAGTCCTAGGAAAGCTAATAACTATTGATGCTTTGCCTTTGGTGTGGTATAGAATGGGAATAGCAGTGCTACTCATTGCTGTATTTATTGCAGTAAATAAATTTTCTTTAAAAATTCCGATAAAACAGATTGCCATTATGGCTGCTGTTGGGGTTGTCATTGCTTTACACTGGTTAACATTCTTTAAATCGATAAAAGTATCCAACGTTTCTATCGCATTGGCTACCCTGTCTACTGGAGCGTTATTTACGGCAATCATAGAGCCGTTTATATATAAACGGAAGATGATCTGGTATGAGATCGTTTTTGGTGTGGTGGTAATGGTAGGGCTGTATATTATTTTTAATGTAGAAACACAGTATGTAGAGGGGATAGTTTTAGCATTAATATCAGCACTATTAGCCGCTATTTTTTCCATTGCAAATGGTAAATTAATTCAGGCACATAGGCCTAGTGTAATCTCTTTTTATGAGCTAACGGCAGGGGTGTTGTTTATTACCGTTTATTTAGCCATACGTGGCGATTTTGATGCTGGTTTTTTTCAAGTTTCTAAAAATGATTGGATCTATTTATTTATTCTTGCCTCTATCTGTACTGCCTACGCATTTATTGCTTCAGTACGGGTTATGAAGGTGTTAACGCCTTATACCGTAATGCTTACCGTAAATTTGGAGCCTGTGTACGGGATTTTTTTAGCGTTTATATTTTTAGGTGATAGTGAAAAAATGAATCCACTATTTTATTTCGGAGCACTACTGATTTTAAGCACAGTAGTAGCAAATGGATTAATAAAAAATAAAGGAAAATTAAAAAAACGGAATAGGAGTTAGGCATACCTATTTAATGTTTTATATTTGTCAACTATTATAATTTAAACAGGAATACTCATGGAATATTTAGATTTTGAACTTCCCATAAAGGAACTAGAAGAACAATTAGATAAGTGCATGATTATTGGTGAAGAGAGTGATGTAGATGTTACAGAAACCTGTAAACAAATAGAAAAGAAGCTTTTTGATACCCGTAAGGATATATATAAAAATCTAACTGCTTGGCAGCGTGTACAATTGTCAAGGCACCCAAATAGACCTTATACACTGGATTACATTAATGCCATCTGTGGAGAAACTTTTTTAGAGCTTCATGGAGATCGTAATGTTAAGGATGATAAGGCAATGATTGGGGGTCTAGGTAAAATTGGAGACCAAAGCTTTATGTTTATTGGACAGCAAAAGGGATACAATACTAAAACCCGTCAATACCGGAATTTTGGTATGGCAAACCCGGAAGGTTATCGCAAAGCTTTACGTTTAATGAAATCTGCAGAGAAATTTAATGTTCCTGTAGTATGTTTTATCGATACTCCTGGTGCATACCCCGGTATTGAGGCAGAAGAGCGTGGACAAGGAGAAGCCATTGCGCGTAATATTCTGGAAATGACACGCCTTAAAGTTCCAATTATCGTTGTGATTATTGGAGAAGGAGCCTCTGGTGGTGCTTTAGGCATTGGTGTAGGCGATAAGGTTTTAATGCTAGAGAATACATGGTACTCGGTAATTTCGCCAGAATCTTGTTCTTCTATTTTATGGAGAAGCTGGGAATATAAAGAAATTGCAGCCGAAGCATTGAAGCTTACCGCTACAGATATGAAAAAGTTAAAAATAATCGATGAAATTGTAAGAGAACCAGTAGGAGGTGCTCATAGTTACAGAGATAAAACTTTCGAAATTGTAAAAAACAAAATTTTAACAAATTTTGAAGAGCTTAAAAAGTTATCACCAAAAGATTTAGTAAATAAAAGGATGGACAAGTACGCCAATATGGGTGTATTTAATGGTTAATTCCTGATTTATCATACAATTATAAAATCTGAAGATATAATTCTTCAGATTTTTTTTGTTGTCAACACAAAAACGTAACTTATTAACATATAAATTGTTAATGAACTGTTGACATCCAAAATCCAATTTTAAAGTTAACCTAAGGTTAATTACATACTTTCGTAATTATGGAGAAACCGAGTCCGATAGTAGGTCACAAAGTAGACAAGTCTAATTTAATAAGCTTAGAGCGTGGGAAAATTCCGCCTCAAGCAATTGATTTAGAGGAGGTTGTGATAGGGGCAATGATGATTGATAAGAAAGGTATCGATGAGGTTATTGATATTCTTCACCCTGAAGTTTTTTATAAAGATGCGCACCGATTTATCTATGAAGCGATCTTTAAGTTGTTTGAAACCTCTGAACCAGTCGATTTATTAACCGTTTCTTCGCAATTAAAGAAGGATGGTAAATTAGAAGCTGCTGGCGGAGATTTTTACTTGATAAAATTGACTCAAAAAGTGGCTTCATCTGCACATATTGAGTTCCATGCACGTATTATTCTACAAAAATATATTCAGCGTAGTCTAATTAAAATTTCAAATGAAATTATTCAAGCTGCTTATGATGAAGCAACGGATGTATTTGATTTATTAGATACGGCAGAATCTAAATTATATGATGTTACCCAAGGGAATTTAAAACGTTCTGCAGAAACTGCTCAGAATTTGGTAATTCAAGCAAAAAAGAGAATTGAAGAAATTGCAAATAAAGAAGGCCTTAGTGGTGTGCCTTCAGGTTTTGATAAAGTAGATAAACTAACTTCTGGATGGCAGCCGAGTGATTTAATTATTATTGCAGCACGTCCTGGTATGGGTAAAACAGCTTTAACTTTGTCTATGGCAAGAAACATGGCTGTTAATTCTAATATTCCTGTAGCCTTCTTTTCTCTGGAGATGTCTTCCGTACAGTTAATTACGCGTTTAATTTCTTCTGAAACAGGTTTGTCTTCAGAAAAACTGCGTACAGGTAAATTAGAGAAGCACGAATGGGAGCAATTAAATGTAAAAGTAAAGACGCTTGAAAAAGCACCTTTGTTTATTGATGATACGCCCTCGCTTTCCATCTTCGATTTAAGGGCTAAAGCAAGACGTTTGGCATCCCAACATGGCATCCGAATGATCATGATAGATTATTTGCAATTAATGACCGCTGGGGGAAGCCAGAAAGGTGGTGGTAACCGTGAACAGGAGATCTCTACGATTTCTCGTAACTTAAAAGCATTAGCAAAAGAATTAAGTGTACCTGTAATTGCACTATCGCAGCTTTCTCGTGCGGTAGAAACAAGAGGGGGTACTAAAAGACCATTACTTTCTGACCTCAGGGAATCTGGTGCAATTGAACAAGATGCAGATATTGTATCTTTTATCTATAGACCAGAATACTATAAGATTGATGAATGGGATGATGACGAACGCTCACCAACTGCTGGTCAAGGAGAATTTATTGTAGCAAAACACAGGAATGGTGGTTTAGAGAATATTAGGTTAAAGTTTATTGGTAATCAAGGTAAATTTGATAATTTAGATGACTTTGATTCTCCTTTTGAGTTTCAATCTAAGATGAATGATGGAGAAGAAAATCCATTTGCCACTAAAAACCTTCCAAATGCAGATCAAGCTTTTGGAAGTTCTATGAATGAAACACCGCCAGATTTTGATGATAGTGATGTCCCTTTCTAAATTTAAAATTATTACATTTAAAAATAATATAAAGAGGATGCTTTTAATAGGCATTCTCTTTCTTTTTTCTACATCAATGTTTGCCTCTGCAATCCTAATTCCTATGGATGCAGAATCACAGAAAAATCATTTAAAAGCATACGGAATTACCTATTGGATTTTAGCGAAGCAACAAAAGGTACAATGGCTTTTGAATTATAGAGGAGGTTCTTTTTTATTGCCAGATGGTGAGGCTATCCGCAAAGAATGCCAGATTCGTGGTGTTTCTTTTGAGGTCATATCTGATAATGATGCGAATGCAATTCTAGAAGAAATTTCTAGTCCATCTAAAAATCAAGAAGCAGTCATTTTAGAGAAAGCACCAAAGATTGCCGTATACACTCCTAGTGGAACATTACCATGGGATGATGCAGTAACCATGGTATTAACATATGCTGAAATTCCGTACGAAACAGTATATGATGAAGAGGTTTTAGAAGATGGCTTAGTATTGTATGATTGGTTGCATCTGCATCATGAAGATTTTACAGGACAATATGGTAAATTTTATGCGGCGTACAAAGCTGCGCCATGGTATTTGCAAAGTAAAAAAGATGCAGAAGCATTGGCTTCAAAACTGGGGTATAGCAAGGTATCTGAAGAAAAAAGAGCCGTATCTTTAAAGATTAGAAAATATGTGATTGGAGGCGGATTCATGTTTGCGATGTGCTCGGCAACAGATAGTTTTGATATCGCTTTGTCTGCCTCAGAGGATGTAGATATTTGCGAGGCTATGTTTGATGGTGATCCGTCGGATGCAAATTATCAGTCTAAATTAAATTATGAAAAAACCTTTGCGTTTAAAGACTTTACTTTAGAACGTAATCCATTGGTCTATGAGTTTTCATCTATAGATATGACCACGAAGAGAAATATTAATAAAGAGAGTGATTATTTTTCTTTAATGGATTTTTCAGCAAAATGGGATCCTATACCTACAATGCTTTGTCAGAACCATACAAGTTTGGTGAAAGGATTTATGGGGCAAACTACTTCTTTTGAACGTTCAGAGGTGAAGCCAACTGTTCTTGTATTAGGAGAGAATAAAGTAAATGGCGAAGCCCGCTATATTCATGGAATTAAGGGAAAAGGATTTTTTACATTTTACGGAGGTCATGATCCAGAAGATTATCAGCACAGAGTAGGAGACCCTAAAACAGAATTAGAGTTACATCCTTCTTCTCCCGGTTACCGGCTAATCTTAAATAACGTGTTATTTCCTGCAGCTAAAAAGAAGAAACAAAAAACTTAAAAACACCACATAAGACATTGAAAAAGCGAATGGTACTGATACTTGGAATACTGATTATATTTACGATCGGTTTTTTTGTGTCAAGGAAAATTAACCTGAACTCTAATTTTGAAGTTGGACAAAAAATTGACGATTTAAATGGTGTAGTTGTTTACTATAATGGAGGTGTGGGTAATGTAGCTGGCCGTGAAGTAACCGAAGATGGGTATAATCTAGGTTTAAAATATCAATGTGTAGAATTTGTAAAAAGATACTATTATCAAGCATTAAATCATAAAATGCCGGATAGTTATGGCAATGCAAAAGATTTCTTCAGTAAAACCTTAGAGGATGGTGGCTTAAATATTAATCGTAACCTTAATCAATTTACAAACCCAAGCAGTTCTAAGCCTAAAGTAAATGATTTAGTAGTGTATTCTGGAACCTTATTTAACAAATACGGGCATGTAGCTATTATTTCAAAAGTAACAGAACACGAGATTGAAATTATCCAACAGAATCCAGGCCCTTTTGGACAATCCAGAGAAACGTATGACCTTCTTCATGAAGAAGATAAATGGGGTATTGATAATGATCGTATACTCGGGTGGTTACGAAAATAAATGCTATTTTAATTCTATGTTATCATTTTATAGTAGCGCATTTAATATAAAAAACCGCTATCAAAACTATTGTTCTGTTAGCGGTTTTTTTTGTTAGTGGCATCTATTATATAGCTCAACTAATGTTTAAATTCATGGAGATAAACTTAACTTAGAACGTCCCAATAAGGTGACTTCCTTCAGCATTAACTAATTCAGCACCTTTAGTTACCTCACCAGTTGCTGTATCTATAACATAAATATTTCCATTTTGACCTACTGGAGCTTGAGTTATGTAAATATCCGTACCATCAACAACAAAACCTTGGTATTGAAATAAGTAGAAATCGGCGTCATAAGGAATGGCATCAATTTTTGTGGCCATTTTTGTATTTAAATCAGCAAGAGCAAAAAATCCTTGGGCACCAGCAACACCTTCTTGAGATGCGTCATGACGGTAAGCAATAACGGCTTTTCCATTGGCAGCAGGTTTCCAGGCAAGAATGTAGGCACCTTCGATACCTAAGGCATCATCCAAATTAAATACATAAGAATCGTCATATTGGTTATCTGCATCAATCTTTAAAATGTGAGAACCTTCAGGATCACTTTGGTTCGCTTGGTACACACTTCCATTATAAAGAAAGGCATTAATACTTCGGTAACCATTTGTATTTCCATATCCTACAGTAGAAGTAATTACAGATGGGTTTAATAAAGATGGGTAATCTAGTACAATGGTTTTAGAACCTAATATTTCATAATCACTATCACTCTCTGTAGTTGCTGGGTCTAATTTGCTTAAACGAGCTCCAATATATAATTTATCTCCAGCCTCATTTAATACAGGCATATCTATTCTTGAAATATAGTATCCTAAGGCCTCTTCTTCCGGACTCAAAGCAACACTGTGTTCTTGAAATTCATTAATTAATGAATTTTCCAGATCTAGGGTTACTACACCAATAGTTGCATTTGTACGTGTGTATTTTTCATTTTCATCAAATTCATTTTCTGTAGAAACATAAACAGCAGCTCCTGTTTTATCACCATCATATAACTTAATCCATCTTGGAGCTGTTCCAACATAGGGAGCAATACTTATTTCAGTTCCTGTTTGGGTAAAAACCTGTCCACCTTCTACCATGTACTTGGTGTAGTTTCCACCGGTATCGCCGGCATAACTTATGTTGAATATGGTAGAACCGTCTTCAGACGATTGTAAACGAGCCGTTCTGTTGGAAGGAGCAATAAATCCATTGTCAAAAACATTAATTGATGTATTTGGGTCTTTAGCATCTTCACTACGTACGGAATAAATTAATGTGCCACCATTTCCATCGCCAGGATTATCACCCATTCGTGCTCCTGCAACTGTAATCCATCTAGATTCAGCTCCAGTCTCAGGAGTTGTTTCTGTTTCTGGATCTACAGAATTGTCGTCATCACTACAAGAACTCATGAAGCCAATGGTTAATAAAATTGTAGCTAAAGTTTTAAAATTTAAAAGATTATGTTTCATTTTTAGGTCTGTTTTTATGATTATAATTTATCTAGTGTGTAATTTATTTTCAAGTAAAAAGCTCTTCCTGGTTTTTGAACGGATAGGTTGTCATATACAGGTTTGTCAACTATATTTTTGATATCAAAACTCACTACAAATTTGTTACCTGGAAAAGCGTAGCTAAGACCAAGGTCTTGGACCACTTGTTGCGGTACTTTAAAAAAATCATCTCCAACGGTATTTGATCCTTGTGATACCAAGTATGAAAACTCATCCGTAAAGTATAGGGTGTAGAAGAGGTTAAGGTTTGATTTTTGTTGTATGAAATTTTTGAATGAATAGCGTAAACTCCCATTCATAGTGAAAAACGGAGTGTTGGGAATATCAAATGCTGTTCCGGCGGTTGTTTCTGTGGTTAAATCAAACCGAGAGATATTGAAATTAAAGCCTAGATTGTTATTGTAACTATAATTCAATTGAGCATCAATTCCCTTAGATTTTGCATTTCCTTGGTTTACATATACAATTAATTCATCATCAACATTAAGAGATGTTTCAATAGGCAAACCAATTCTATCTTTAATATTTCTCGTAAATAGATTTGTAGCTATAGTAAACTCGTGTTTTTTTATTTTAAAGCTTCCAAAGCGAAAACCTAGATTGTAATTGTTACTTATTTCTGGTCGTATATTTGGGTTGGCAACTACATTATCACCATCATTCCCAAAAACTTCTGTTTCATCAGGTAACCGAATGGCTTTTTCTGCAGAAGCTAATAGTGTTATGTTAGGAGCGATGGCATAAGACGATGCGAAACCATAGCCTTGGTAGGCGTTAATACTAGTTATAGTTTCATCAACTACCCTATCATTACCATCTTCATCGGCTTCAATTTCGGGATCAATACTAATTGTTTTTTGCTGGTAGTGTTTACCAAATACACTTGCTTTTAGCTGGTCATCAAGGGCAGTTAATTCATACGTTAAAGAGAAGATGTTTTTATGTAAATCTCTTGTTCCTATAAAGGTGTTTTCTAAAACAGATTGTAGGGCATCACTGTCTTCCCTGTCTATACCGCTATACACATGATTCAATAAGACTTTGTGATGGTCTGTAATACTATACGATAATCCAGTTCTGATGGCAGCTACTTTTCTTTTTATTTTTGATAAAGTGGGGCCACCCTCTTGTTGTGAACCCCAAGTATATTGATATTCATTCCCTCTAAAATCTATTGCTCGTTCTCCAGCCCAACTATATGCCCAGGCTACGGTATCATTTACCGCACGGTTTCTTTTTCCGTACAATCCATTTATAGTTAGTGCTAATCCTTTTGTAAATAGATTTTTCTTTTGGTAGCTTAGGTTTGCCAGAAGAGCATCTGATTCTAGAAATCTATCTTTATAGGGAGTAATGGTCATAAAAGCACCGTGTTGCACTTCTTTATAATCATCAGAACCTGTTAATCCTATAAAAAACTGATCGGCCCATGACACATTGGTATAACCAAAGTGCACCATTCCGCCTGTAGATCTATACGCATCATTAAACCTTCTAGCGGTGATAGGTGTTTGTACACCTCCAATACCGGTAACTAAAACACTTCTTCCAGATACTTTATAGTCATTATCAGAATGATTATGAAAAAATGAACCTTTTACAGTAAAACCTGATTTATCAAAACGATATACCCCATTGACGCTAGTCTGTAAAGTGTTGAAAGAACCATATGACGCTGATGCATTAAGGTGATTTTTAATTTCATCATGCAGTACTATATTGATGGCGCCACCTAAGGCGTCATCAGCCAAATGCCCAGGAACTACGCCTTTATAGACCTCAATGTTTTTAATCATGGAAGGCGGAATACTATTTAAATTAAAAGAAGAACCATAAGTGGAACTAGGAATACCATTTATAAAAATTCTTATGGAGCTACCCGATAATCCATTTAGACTGTAAGTTACATCAGAGCCTAAACCTCCATTTTGACGAATTTTTACTCCAACGGTAGTATTTAACAATTCGTTGGTCTGAATGTTTCGGATACTGGCTTCTTCTGTTTTGACAACGTTCACGGCATACCCTGCCGTTTCTAACTTTGTCTCTTTGCTTTGGCCGTTTACCACCACTTCACTCAGTTCATTAGTTTTTCTTGTGACAGTGGTGGTCATTGAAGTTTTTTCTTGAGTTATAGTAATAGAGACCGTCTTTTTATACGCTTCGATAGTAGAAATAAGAATGTCGTAAGTGCCATATTTTAGGTACTCTATTTCAAATTTTCCATCAAAATCGGTTATGGCACTGTAAGTTGTACCTACAACTTTGATGTGCGCATTGATTACGGGTGTATTATCCTCTAATAGAATTAGTCCAGATAGTTCCCCTGTTTGGGAAAACCCAAAATGACAAAATAAAAAAGTTAAAACAATAGTTGGTATGCGCATTTATTTAGACTAATTAAAAATAATAATGTAAAACTATTCATTTATTTAGACTAATTCCAAATAAAATCTAAAAATTTTTAACATTTAAAGATGTGTTTGGCTTCTTTTAATTTTAAGTTGCTTTAAATAAGATGTTTATGGTGGAGTAGTGGACGTAATTTTTTGCTACGAATAACGAGTCTTGATGTTTTTTTTTGAGCGTAATAAAAAAGCCATTAAAATAAATCTTAATAGATTATTTTAATGGCTTAGTAGATTTAAAATCTCTAAAAAATTCAAGTAATACGAGCTGCTATTTCTCTGGTAAATCTACTCGGTTTACTGTAAATTCCATCTCAGATATGTCTGCTGTAACTTCATTTATTCTAGAATTGGTGTAATATAATTGGTTGTTGTAAATGCTAAAGGTATCAGCCCATTTTACCTTATCACCTTCAACTAGAATATGTATGCTCCCATCTGTCTTGCGATACATGATTTTATTATTTTCTAAATCGGCATAATATAGATTGCCATTTTCATCAAAAATCATCCCGTCAGGAGCAGATGTTTTAGCTTCTAAGGTAACCGCTTTTTCAAGATCAAGTTCATCCTCAAAAACTAATGCTTGCGTTGGTATGCTATATAAGCTATACCCGGTAAGGGCGTGGTAATATAATTTGTCATTTTTTGTATCTAAAGCTATGCCATCAGAATTTACGGTGTTTGTCCATTTACCATTGGCGAAATTTAAAAAACTTTGCTCTGCTGCTGTAGAGGTATGGTCATCTAAAACTCTACGAAACGTTTCTGTTTTTAAGTCTAAGATGACAAGACCAGAATTTCCGGAATCTGTAAAATAGATTTTATTATTCTTTTTGTCTACGCGTAAATCATTGATATAGGAATTAGGATGATATGCCGATTCACTTAAAACATAAGTATGTTCTAATGCATTTGTGTTTAGGTTAAAAACAAATACTCGAGGAGCATCCAGTACTTCTTGAAAAAGCGGACTTCTAGTGTCCAAAATATATACTTTATCTTCAAAGGCAACTACAGATTGCACGCCAATAAATTTTTGCGCTTCTACCTTATCCCCAATCTCCCAAGAGTTCCATTCTTTATTAGGAAACGGGGTTTCAATACCTTTACTTAATTCTACCACTGAATTTGTGACCCCTTTTCTCCATCTCGGAAAATTCACAAAAATTCGCCCCGTATCGCTCAAAGTAACACCTGTAACCTGCTGTCCTGTAAACGAAGCTACTGCTGTAATCTCTGGAGTTTTAGTTGTACTTGATATTTCCTTTGGTTCCTTTGTGCTTTGCTTACAAGAAACGAAGAGTAGAGCGGCTAAAAATGGATAAAGAATGGGTTTCATTGTCTTGATTTTAATTTGTGATTAATTATATTTTCTTAAAAATTGTAGTCGCATTGTGACCACCAAATCCAAAGGTATTACTCATGGCTATGGTAACATTATGGGGGATAGCTTCCTTCATTACAATTGGCATACCTGCGGGAATTTCAGGATCTAATGTTGTTGTATTAATGGTAGGAGGTATAATATTGTGCTGTATAGCTTTTATTGCTAATATAGCTTCTATTGCACCAGCAGCACCAAGTAAATGTCCCGTCATAGATTTTGTGGCACTTATTTTAAGGGTATCAAAACTATTGTTGAAGGTAGTCGCTACAGCTTTAACCTCGCTAATATCTCCAACAGGAGTAGAGGTTGCATGCGTATTTAAGTAATTAACAGCATCAGGGTTTATGTTAGCCTCCTCCATTGCCAGTTGCATGGCTTTAATAGCTCCTAAGCCTTCTGGGTGTGTTGCAGATATATGATAAGCATCATCCGTCATTGCGGCACCAACAACTTCAGCATAGATGGTAGCCCCACGTTTTTTAGCATGCTCATATTCTTCTAAGATTAAGGCACCAGCACCTTCGCCCATGACAAAACCACTTCTGTCTACATCAAATGGTCTAGAAGCTCCTTCTGCATTATCATTAGCAGTAGATAAAGCTTTCATTGCGTTGAATCCTCCAATAGAGGCTTCAGTTATGGGAGATTCTGAACCCCCGGTAACCATAACCTTGGCTTTGTTTAAACGGATGTAATTAAAAGCATCCATAATAGCAGAACTAGAAGATGCACAAGCAGAAACAGCCGTATAATTAATACCCATTAAACCATATTTCATCGCAATTAATCCAGAAGCCATATTTGATAATAGCTTCGGAATAAAAAACGGACTAAAGCGTGGGTTTTTATTGCCTTCTACATAATTTTTAACTTCATCTTCGAAAGTTTGCATGCCTCCTTGGCCCGTTCCCCAAATAACGCCAATATCAAAAGGAGACATTTTGCTAATATCCAAGCCACTATCTTCCATTGCTTCGGCAACACTGTATAGTGCGTATTGCGTAAAAAGATCACTTCTTTTTATTTGATTGCGATCTAAATATTTTTTAGGATCAAAATCTTTAAGTTCAGCAGCAAATTTTGTTTTAAATAAGGAGGTATCAAATTTGGTGATTTTTGATGCACCACTTTGTCCGTTAATAGCATTTTTCCAAAATGTATCTACGGAGTTTCCTATTGGAGTTAACGCTCCTAAACCAGTAATGACTACTCTTTTCATAGTTTTTTTTTAGTTTTTAATTTGCTGCCTAAGTGTTATTTTGCTTCTAAAAGCTCTGTTAGCACTTGTTTATATACAGCTACAGGTTGTGCACCTGTAAGTGCGCTTTTTCTATTAAAGACTACAGTAGGTACAGAGTTTACTCCCAAACTTTTCCAGTACTCTTCTTCAGATTTTACCTTAGCACGTATCTCTTCATTATCTAATAATGTAAAAGCTTTAGTAGCATTTAAACCAATAGCTTCTAATTCTTGCTTTAGGATAGCTCTGTCTGATACATCTTTATGCGCTCCAAAAAAAGCATTCATTAATCGCATTTTTAACTCAGTTTGCAGCCCTTGTTCTTTAGCATATTCTAAAAGTACGTGCGCATCAAAGGTATTGGCCATACGCATACCATCAAAATAATCGAATTTAAAACCGAGTTCTGCACCAAAATCGGTCATGCGCTCTTGAGATTCTTTTTGCTGTTCTATCGTAGAGCCATATTTTTCTGAGATATGTTCTTCTAAATCTTGACCTTCTACAGGCATATTAGGATTCAACTCAAAGGGTTGCCATTCTATGGTTACTTTATCTTGGATGCCCATTTCTGTAATGGCTTGCTCAAGACGTTTATATCCAATAGCACACCAAGGACATACAACATCTGAAACTACATCTATTTTAATTTTTTCTGCCATCTTATTATTTTTTAAAGATAAAAGAGAAGAAACCCTGTTTATAGACTTCTTCTCTTGAATATAAAACTCGTAAAAAGTTACATAATTTCACTGATCTGAACTTCTGGTTTTACGTTTGTAAAATTAGGAAGATCACCTAAAATCTTTTCAGCGTTTGCACCAAAAGATTCCTGAAATGACTCCAAAGATTCAAAAATAATATTTGCAATTACAACATAAGGAGCAGGAGTATTTGGATTGGCACCTGATAGGCCCATATTTACGTCAGAGGAGCGTATAGCATCTCCTAATAAATCTTTTAATAATTGCCCGTGTTCCTTGATATAATATGCCTTATCAAATTTTAATTCTGGTGTATTTGGATAAAGTACTGTTAATTTTATCATTTTATATATTATTTAAATTTGTAATTGTTTTTGTTTTATGCTGTAAAATCTGCCAAGACTACACCATCAGAAAAGCTTTGGTAAGCGCTTTCTACTTGTTTCGCCATTTCATCTGGAAATAAATGAAAGTCTCCTGCTTCAAGTGCATTAATAATACCTTCTGATACCACTGTTGTAGCTGCACCATCATCAAAGCCAGCTGCAGCACCCATATCTGTGGCGATAGGTCCTGGATGCACACTTAATACGGATACTCCTTTTGCTCCTAATTCTGTTCTCAGCCCTTGTGTTAAAGAGTAAGAAGCTGCTTTGGAAGCGGAATAAGTAGATAAATGTGCGAAGTTTTTAATAGAGGCGATGGAGTTTAATTGCACCAATGCCCCTTTATTTTCGATTAATGTTTCAGCAAAAGCATTTGCTACGCGAAGCAATCCAAAAGCATTAACTTCTAATTGATGCGCAAAATCTTTTTCTACATCTTTGCCAAGTGTAGCTTGTGGTGTTCCTACGCCAGCATTATTTACTACAATATCAACATCTGTTGCTTGTTTGGCTAAATCATTTATAGAGGCCGTACTAGAAACATCGGCTTTAATAGACACAACTTTTGCTCCGAATTTTTCTTCTAGTTCCTTAGTTGATGTTATGTCACGTACTGCTAAATATACTTTTTTTGCGCCGTGATTTATAAGGGATTCCACGATGGCTTTGCCAATTCCTCTATTTGCTCCAGTGACTAAAGCAATTTTATTTTCTATTGAAATACTCATTTTTTATTTGTTTTTAGTTTCAACTAAGTACTTACTTAGTTCATGTGTGTTATTTTTATTTAAGTCCTAGAAAAGCAGGTGTTAATTATGCTTTAAGAGCAATAAGCTTCTCTGCAATTAATAATAAATTAGGTTCATTAATTTCTGGAGGTGGTGCTAAAGGGTATAATTGTTTTCCTGGTCTCGCTATAAATGCACCTCTCCAACCTGCCCAAATTGCACCCGCAATATCCCACCCGTGGGCAGCAATCATTATGCAATCTTTTGGTGCTACGCCCATTTTATTTGCAGCCCAAGTATAAACATCCTTGGCAGGTTTGTATTTTCCAAACGCTTCAACACTTAAACGTTCATCAAAAAAATGTGTCAATCCGGCATTTTTAAATTGAGTTTCTACTCCTTTTGTAGAAGAATTAGTCAAAGATACGAGTGTGTAGCCTGCATCTTTTAGAGCCGTTAAAGCTTCTTTAACTTCTGGATGCGGAGGTAATGCGCTAAATGTGGTCATTACTTCTTTTGCATCTTCTTCTGAAATAGTAATAGCATTATTTGCTGCTACCATTTGTAAAGCTGCGGCTCCAATAGCACTAAAATCTGTAAATTGTTCGCTAAGAGTGGTTACTAAAGAATAATGTAACATGGTAGAAAACCACAGTGGTAATAGATCTTCCCGATCGTCTAATGATTTGCCAACGCTTTTTTTCATTACGTTTAAATCTAGTAAAGATTCGTTTACATCAAAAAATAATACTTTAGGTCTTGTTTTAGTTTCCATATAAAATAGTTTTTATTTACTTATTATAGCTGTCTTTAAAAATTCATTTTCATCTGGCTCATTATCTATAATTTTGTTAGTTGGAATCATATTAATAATCATAGAATTTACTATTCTACTCTTCTTTAAATCTTGACGAACAATTTGTGCTTTGTGAAATACGCCCAAAGTTTTAGCTACAGGTTTTGGTTTACTATTGTTTATTAAAACAATTTTGTAAGTATTTTTATGAAATGACGCTATTTTAGTAATAAATGGCAGTAATAAAGATTCCTCTTCTTTGAATACAGGCGTAAAATTTCTTAAATAATCTGTAGGAGCAAATTCATTATTAGTAGCAAATTTATGATAATCGGCTATGTATAATTCGCTTGTTATTTCACTAGGTTCATAACCTAGCATTAAAAAAGATTCATCTTCTGCATTGTCTATATGGAAAGGGGTATTTTCCTGTTGATCAAAACGCACAAGCCAATGGTAACTTAATTTTTTATCGTATTTGTTTATAGTAATACTAGATAACTCTTTTTTTAAATTCACCATAATTTCTCTTAATTTGTAAGAGCTTAGGCTTTTTCCAAAATCTAAAAAAACGAATCCAGGAGCATCTGTATTTGTTCTAAGTACTTCTTCTACAGAATACTTTGCTAACTTTTTTATGTTGATGCTTTGTATTTCCATATTGATCTTAGTTGTTTTTTAATTTAAAACTAATATTAGGGCTTTCTGTCTCCACTTTTCTTTTTATCTAAAAAAGGACGGATGTTTGATAGGGGAAAACTATCCCACTTAAAGGTATGAACTTTAGGGGTGTCCATCAGCTGAAATGTAATTCTAGCATACTATAAAAACTATATACATATGAATCCTAATAGCCAGATCTTCTATAATAGATGCGTTGCAGTAAATAGAACCATAAACAGGATAGTATTCAAAAAATTAAACCTCCCGATTTTAAAACGGAAGGTTTAAATATGCCACTCTTCTGCATCATTTATCTACATGTGGCATTATACTTTTTATTTTTTAGACCAAGCAAAACTCTTGAAAGCATCATCTACTGGAGTATTTGCAATATGATTTGTATAATTGCTAATTACTTTTTGAGAAAGGCCTAAAATAATCTCTAATACTTGTTGCTCACTGTAGCCAGCCGCATAAAAAGCATTTAAATCTTCTTGAGAAACATTCCCACGGTTACGAGTAATGGCTAAGGTCATAGTACGTAGTGCTTCTAACTTAGCATCTGCTAAAGGAGTTTCATTACGCAATGCTTCGGTAATAGCATCATCAACTTTCATCATTTTTGCAATTCCGGTATGTGCAGGTACACAATAATGGCAAGCGTGTTCTACATTGATAGTTTGCCAAACTACAGTAAGTTCTTCATTATTAAATGATGTTTCTGTAAATAATTGATGTAAATCTTGATAAGCTTTCAATAATCCAGGAGCTCCAGCTAAAACGCCATGTAAGCCAGGAATCATTCCATATGCTTTTTTAGAACCTTCTAATAATGGTTTTGCAGCTTCTGGTGCAGATTCAATATTGTGAACTTTTAAAGTTGTCATAATTTTAATTTTTATATTATTATTTATTCGTTTTATTTAAATAATAACTAAGCATACGCTTAGTTATGTGGCAAAAAAAAGTTACAGGTTTTTAAATGTAACTTCTATTATATTTTCTAGCTGATCTTTATCAAATACTTTTGATGCTATGGATAAACCCAAAAGACTATTCATTAAAAAATCTGCTTTACATTCTATTTCCTTTCTTTGGTCGTCTTGTTTTAGATTACTTACAAATAAAGTTCTAATTTCATTTGCGAACTTTTTAAGTTCTACCATAACCTCAGGATCTGCATCGTTTTTAATTTCGTTGACAGAATTGGTTACCAAACAACCTTTTCTTAGTGTTCCTTCTTTTGAAAATTCTAAAAAATTATAAAAATATTGTTGAATGCCTGTGACACCGTTATTAGATTGTCTCAGTATTTCCTTAATTCCATTAATTTCTTTCTTATAATTTTTAATGCTTTCTAAAAAAACACCTTGTTTATTTTTAAAACTAGAGTAGATAGAGAATTGGTTGATGCCCATTTCTTTCTCTAACATACGCACGGAAGTAGCTTCGTAACCATTTTTCCAAAAAAGCCGCATTGCTTTATTGATTACTTCTTCTTCGTTATATTGTTTTTTACGTGCCATTAGTTCTAAACTACGCTACAAAACTAAGCAGATGCTTTGAAATAAAAAAAGCTTTTAACTTTTAATTGTAAATTATGGAATGAAGTGCTTTATTTTGAGTTGATTAGCTGTTCTAGGATTCGTTCAACTCCAAAATTATCATTACTTTCAGTCTGGTAATTGGCTAATTCTAATACCTTAGGATGTGCATTTTTCATTGCAAAACTGTAGTCTGCTAACGCTAGCATTTCAAGATCATTATTGTAATCTCCGAATACTAATAATTCATGGGGTTCAATGTTATTTTGTTGCATGACTTTTTCTAAAGCATAGCCTTTATTAGCATTTTTACTAGAAATATCCACCCAATTAGCACCAGAGATTTTAACCTGTAATTCATTTTCTAAATGGAATACCTTCGGATAAATGTACTTTTCAGAGCTTTCAAAATGATAAATAGCAATTTTTACTATCTCAGCATCAAAATCATTTAAGGTATCTAGTACCTTATAGTTTGTGTAGTATTCTTTTAACTTATGCTCAAATAAAGTAGATTGGTTTGTTATGTATGCGGTGTTTTTACCGCAAAGTACAGGGTGAACATTTTTCACTCCGTCTAATAGATTAATAACTTCGTTTTTTGTAGCATTGGGTAAAGGAGTCACTAAAAGTTCTTTTCCATTTTGCATGGTAAATCCACCGTTTTCAGCAATGACAATAATATCATCTTTTATGGAATCTAATTTGTCAATGATACTATGGTACTGTCTTCCGCTAGCAGCGACAAACTTTATGTCTCTCTTTTTTAAGGCTTCAAACAATGAAAAGAATTTGTCGCTAACTTGATGGTCGGAGTTTAAAAGTGTTCCGTCCATATCTGTAACAACCATTTTTATTTTTGATAGATCCATAGTTTCAAAATTTAAAAGCTGCAAAGTTATTCTATAAGCATCGAACATTCGTGTTTAAATAGATAAGTTTGTATTAATATTAGTTTATAAATGTTAAAGGAAATGATGTTTTATCAATCGGAATTAAGGTTAAAAAGTTTTTCTAGAGGTTTTCATTTAATTACAGAACACGTGTTGCGAGAACTTCCGGAGGTAAAGAATATTAAGGTGGGTATGTTTCAGGTATTTATAAAGCATACCTCGGCTAGTTTAACCATTAATGAAAATGCAGACCCAACAGTACGCCTAGATTTTGAAAGTCATATGAATGTTATGGTGCCTGAAGATCAACCGTATTATAAACATGATTATGAGGGTTCTGACGATATGCCTGCGCATATTAAATCTTCTTTAATGGGGGCTTCTGTTCAAATCCCAATTACAAATGGCCAGTTGAATTTAGGAATCTGGCAAGGTATATATTTATGTGAACATCGTGATAGCGCTTCTGGAAGAACTATTGTTATTACTGCTTTTGGAAACTAATTAATAAATTTAATGGTTAATGGGTACTTGTAAAATTCTCCTTTTGAAGCAGCAATGCCACCAATAATAGGATAGATAATTAATAGCAATGCTAGAGGGATTCCTATAATACAGAGTATAATGAGGAATACAAACCCTATTAGTAGAAAGGTTAGTATGATAGAAACAAAAAATAAGATGGCGAAAATAGCACCATATAAAAGCATACTTAATTGATAATTGATAACATGCTTGCCATGTTCGTCCATTCCCTGAATTTCTTGTTTTTTTGTTGCCCATAAGATTACGGGTACGATAATACCAAAAAAACCAAATAAATTTAATAATTGACTGTAATGTAGAAGTGCTAATGTGCTGTTATCTTCTTTTAACGTATTTTCAATTGTAGGCTTTTCAACTAAATTGTATTCATTCATTTTCATAATTCTTACTGAAAATAGGTAACGTATTTAAATAGAGGATAAGTATACGATAGGATAAAAAAAAATCCGATTCGTTAGAATCGGATTTTTTATAAGCGAGATATATTGTTAGTGTTACTTTATTTTTTGAACGACAGCTTTAAAAGCTTCTGGGTGATTCATTGCTAAATCGGCTAAAACCTTACGGTTTAATTCGATGTTGTTAGCTTTTACTTTCCCCATAAACTGAGAGTAAGACATTCCGTGTAAACGAGCACCTGCATTAATACGTGTGATCCATAATGAACGGAAATTTCTTTTCTTATTTCTACGGTCTCTATAAGCATATAACATTGCTTTTTCAACTGCATTTTTTGCTACTGTCCAAACGTTTTTACGTCTTCCAAAGTAACCTTTGGCTTGCTTCATTACCTTTTTTCTTCTGGCTCTTGAAGCAACTGAATTTACTGATCTTGGCATACTTTTAAATTGTTTTTTGTAGTAGGCGGTCGATGATCGACACTTTTAAGGCCTAACTCCATGGTTAATAATTAATTTACCGGTAAAGAGAAAATTACTTTAAACGTAATTGCTCTTTAATACTGTTAACATCAGCCTGGTGAACTAACCCTGAATGTGTTAACGCTAGCTTACGCTTTTTAGATTTTTTCGTCAAAATGTGACTCTTAAAAGCGTGCTTTCTTTTGATTTTACCCGAACCTGTAAGCTTAAAACGCTTTTTAGCACTGGATTTTGTTTTTTGTTTAGGCATCTTGTTCCTAGTTTATTAATTTATCTCGCTTATTATTATTATTGAAAATGCCGGCTTTTCAGCTGGCAAGTTCTTTATGATCTTACTATTTTAATATTGTATTAAAACAGTATTGGTGTTATTTCTTATTCGTCTTCGGAGCAATGAACATCGTCATTCTCTTTCCTTCTAATCGAGGCATTTGTTCTACTTTTCCAAGATCTTCTAATTCAGAAGCTAACTTTAATAAAAGTATTTCTCCTTGATCTTTATATACAATAGAACGTCCTTTAAAAAATACGTATGCTTTTAATTTAGCACCGTCTTTTAAAAATTTCTCTGCGTGTTTCTTTTTAAACTCATAATCATGATCATCAGTTTGTGGTCCAAAACGAATTTCTTTTACGATAACTTTCGTCGCTTTAGCCTTCATGACTTTTTCGCGCTTCTTTTGCTCGTATAAGAATTTTTTATAATCTGTTATTTTACAAACAGGCGGATCAGCATTTGGAGATATTTCTACCAAATCTAATTCTAATTCCTCAGATTTGTTAAGTGCTTCCCTTATAGGGTAAACACCAACTTCTACATTATCACCTACCAACCTTACGTTAGGAGAAAGTATTTGTTCGTTGATTTTGTGAGGGTTTTTGTTTTCCCTCCGTGGTTGGGGCTTAAATCTTTTTCTTATTGCTATGACTAAATCTTTTTAATTAAACTTATTTTTTTTAAAACGACTTTAAGGTACTATTTATTTCTTTAGTTACCAACTCGTTAAAGTCAGAAATTGTAATTGAGCCTAAATCTTCGCCTCCATGTCTACGTACAGAAATGGTTTCCTCAGCCTCTTCATTTTCTCCTACGATGAGCATAAACGGTAACTTGTTCATCTCTGCTTCTCGTATTTTTTTGCCGACGGTCTCGTTACGCTTGTCAACAAGTGCGCGAATTTCGTGTTTTTCTAGCGATTTTAAAACTTTTTCTGCATATTTTTCATGTTTCTCGCTGACAGGTAAAATTATAGCTTGTTCAGGGATTAACCAAAGCGGGAAATTACCTCCTGTGTGTTCTAGTAAAAGAGCGATAAAACGTTCCATACTACCGAATGGAGCACGGTGAATCATTACAGGTCTGTGGAGTTCATTGTCACTACCTTTATAGGTAAGGTCAAAGCGTTCAGGTAGGTTGTAATCTACTTGAATAGTACCTAATTGCCATTGTCTGCCAAGGGCATCTTTAACCATAAAGTCTAACTTTGGACCATAGAATGCAGCTTCGCCGCTTTCAATTACGAAATCAAGTCCTTTTTCCTTCGCTGCATTGATAATTGCATTTTCGGCCTTCTCCCAATTCTCTACAGAACCAATGTATTTTTCTGGTTTTGTTAAATCGCGTACAGATACTTGTGCTGTAAAATTATCAAAACCTAAAGAACCTAATACATAAAGCGATAAGTCAATTACGTTTTTAAACTCTTCATCTAATTGATCTGGTGTACAAAATATATGAGCATCATCTTGTGTAAATCCTCTAACACGAGTTAAACCGTGTAATTCTCCACTTTGTTCATATCTGTAAACAGTTCCAAACTCAGCAAATCGCTTCGGTAAGTCTTTGTAGGAATGAGGTTTGAAATTGTAAATTTCACAATGGTGTGGGCAATTCATTGGTTTTAATAAGAATTCCTCATCCATTTTAGGAGTTTTGATAGGTTGAAAACTATCTGCTCCATATTTAGCATAGTGACCTGAAGTGACATATAGTTCCTTTTGGCCAATATGTGGCGTTACCACCATTTCGTACCCTGCTTTCTTCTGTGCTTTCTTTAAAAAGTTTTCTAATCGTTCCCGTAACGCAGCACCTTTAGGTAGCCATAGTGGTAAACCTTGACCTACTTTAGCGGAAAAAGTAAAAAGTTCTAATTCTTTTCCAAGCTTTCTGTGGTCTCGCTGTTTTGCTTGCTCTAATAATTCTAAGTATTCAGTAAGTTCTTTTTGTTTAGGGAAAGAAATACCGTAGACTCTAGTAAGTTGTGGTTTATTCTCGTCACCTCTCCAGTAAGCTCCTGCAACACTTAAAATTTTAATAGCTTTTATGATTCCAGTGTTGGGAATATGACCACCTCTACATAAATCTGTAAACGTATCATGATCACAAAACGTGATCGTGCCATCTTCAAGGTTTTCTATAAGTTCAACCTTGTACTCGTTGCCTTGTTCCTTGTATTTTTGTAATGCCTCTGCTTTTGAAACAGGATGCATTTTAAAGTTATGCTTGCCTCTGGCAATTTCTAATGCCTTTTTTTCAATGGCGGGGAAATCTTTGTCAGAGATAGTTTTATCACCTAAATCAACATCATAATAAAATCCGTTATCAATTGCAGGTCCTATGGTTAATTTTACACCAGGGTATAATTCTTCTATGGCCTGGGCCACGACGTGGGATGACGAATGCCAAAAAGCTTTTTTACCTGCGGCATCATTCCAAGAATATAATACTAGAGAACCATCCTCTAAAAGGGGGGTGGTCACTTCAAGTACTGTGTCATTGAATTTTGCAGAAATCACGTTTCTTGCAAATCCTTCACTAATGCTTTTAGCCACATCCATTGGTGTGCTTCCTTTTTCGCACGCTCTAATACTACCGTCTGGTAATGTAATCTTAATCATACTGAAAATAATTATAAGCTGTAAAGATAAGGGCATCAAAAATACTTTCAATAATATTTTAGATACTTTTTTATAAAGCTAATTCTAAATAATGTGATTGTTCTGATAATTAAATATAATAGTTGCCGGTTTTTGGGGTAAGGGGTGGGTGTAATTAGAAATAGGACTAGCTGTCCAATGGAGTTTATCTGTTACTTTTTTTTCAAGCGTTTATATTACGCTTTGATATATATTATATTTTTTTCAAATTAATGATTATTGATAAAAAAAGACCTTATAAATTGGTATATAGTGATTTAAATATGTTAAAATTTATTGTTATGTCAATTTTTATTTTACTTTTGAAAAAACGTTATAAGTACGTTTAATAAGTATTTTGATCTATGTAATGCCCTGAATTATGAAAAACATAAGAAAAACACTAGTACATGAGACATTGACCTCGGCTCATTCTTTAGTAAAAGTTAACCGCTTGAAAACGTTGCCTATAGCTTTATTTAGTATTTTACTAACCATGGGAGTAAATATTTCTTCCGCTCAAGAGGGTGAAATGGAAAAGGACACTTATAAAGCTTTTAATGCAAGTGGACATATAAAAAACATGCATACATGGCATGGTTTTGTTGTTCATCCTGGTGCCGTCTTTGCAACAAGTTTAGAATATAAAACTAGAGATCAGAAGTTTACTTTTGGTGTTTGGGGTGGAGCCAGTTTAACAAGTGTAGATGTTGTTAATAAAGAGACCGGAGATTATGTAGGTGCTAATTACCAAGAATTTTCAATCTATACCTTATATCGTTTTTCGGATAAATTCTTTATAGAGGCGGTTTCTCATAATAATTATACGGGTGTAGAAGAAAGAGGGGATAAGTTGGAGTATTGGAGTTATGATAAAACACAAGGATATAATTTTGTAGATTTAAACTTCGGATATACTATTTCTGACAATACCTTATTATACTTCGCTACAATATTAGGTGGTGGGTCTGGCGATTATGAAGTGCAGGACGATGCTTCATTGAAAAATTCTTGGACGCATTATTTTGAAGTAAAGACTAAAGTATGGCAAAAAGATGATTACAGTTTGTCTCTTTTCGCAGGTGGTGCTTGGTCATTTTTTACAGATAAAACATTTTATACAGAAGGTTCTAGTAATATTATTAATGTAGGTGCGACTTTAGGTAAGGACATTAATTTCGGAAACTATAAAATGCCAGTAGAAGTTACTGCTATGTGGAACCCTGAAAAGGAAAAAACAGTACTTCAATTAGATATTACTTTATTTTAAAAAAAATTAAATCTCAACAAAAACAAAAACAAATGAAACTAAAAATTAATCAAACTACCGAGTACTTGCTTAGGTCTTTTGTAATGTGTATGATCTTATTTAGTGTTATTGGATGTGCAGAGCCTATCCAAGACTCAAAAGGGAAAAGAGAAAGCGGGACAAACGGAGATGAGCTTATAGAAAGTTCAATTGATCTTTCAGGGAAAACTATTGGTTACTGTACCCCAACATTAAATGGTCCTTATTATCAGGCATTATTACAGAGTATTAAAGAAACAACCGAAAAAAATGGAATGATTTTTTTATCAGCGGATGGTCAAGATGATATAAATAAACAGGTTGCTGCTGTTGAAGATTTGATTACTAAAGGAGTAGATGTGTTATTATTGAATCCTAAAGATCCTGATGCATTGGTTGGGGTAACTAAATTAGCAAAGGCTGCAGGTATTCCTGTGTTTATTATTGATAGTTCTATAGATCCTTCTGCAGAGTATGTAACTACAATTCAATCAAACAACTTAGCAAATGGGGAATTAGCAGGAGAATGGTTGGCTAAAGAGTTTGGTAAGAAAAAAATGAACATAGCTTTGTTAAGTGGTAATGCGGGGAATCCTGTAGGTAGAACACGTAAACAAGGTTTGTTGCAAGGGATTACGGAAGAACAGTTAAGGACTTTAGGGTATATAGATTTAGATATTAAAACTCAAATGTATACAGAGTGGTCCTATGCAGGAGGTTTAAAAGCTATGGAGGATATTTTAGTTGCGCACCCTGATGTTAATGTTGTGATTACAGAATCTGATGTATGTGTATTGGGGGCAATTAAGGCTATTGCGCAAGCGGGGAAAACAGATGATATATTAATTGTAGCGGGTGCTGATGGCCAAAAAGAAGCAATAAAATATATTATGGATACTGATTTTTACGGCTGTACGGCTATGAATAGTCCAGTACAAATTGGTAAAAATGCTGTTAAATATGCTATTCAACATATGAATGGTAAAAAAGATTTTCCTAAAACATCTTTTACGGCACCATTACTTATAACGAAAGAAAATGCTGCTCAATATTATAATCCTAATGCATTATTTTAAAATTGGCGATGGATATGGAAAATAATAAAAGTGAATATAGACTTGAAATGTCTGGAATATCTAAAAGTTTCGGAATTGTTTCGGTTTTGGGAAATGTAAATCTAAAAGTAAAACATGGAGAAATTCATGCGTTACTTGGGGAGAATGGAGCGGGAAAATCTACTTTAATGAAAATTTTAAGTGGAGTACATCAAAAAGATACAGGAAAAGTTCTTTTGAACGGTGAAGAAATAAATCCTAGAAATACACATGACGGTCAAGTTTTGGGTATTAATGTGGTATATCAGGAGTTGTCATTAGTAAATGATTTATCTGTAGCTGAAAATATTTATTTGCACAAGTTAGGTTCAAATAAATTTTGGATGAATTGGAAAGAAATCACTAAAGATGCTCAGGAGTTAATAGATTCTTTAGGGTTTGATATTGATGCTTCAGCTACTGTAAGAGATTTGAGTATTGTTCAAAAACAAGTAGTGGAAATTGCAAAAGCTATTTCTGAAGACACAAAAATTTTGGTTTTAGATGAGCCTACGACAGTCTTTGATCCTACAGATACTCAAAAATTATTTGATAACTTATTTAAGTTAAAAGAAAAGGGAATTTCAATCATTTACATATCTCATCATTTAGAGGAGGTATTCAAAATAGCAGATACGGTAACTGTTCTTAAAGATGGTGTAGATACGGGTAGTATGCCAGTTTCTGAAATAGATACGGATGGTATTATACGTTTAATGATTGGTAGAGAATTAAAGGATTTGTATCCACTGAGAGATGTGGTTGTAGGTAAAGATCCAATTTTTGAAGTAAAAAATTTAACGGCAAAAGATACTTTGGTTCATGATGTTTCATTTTCGGTTAAACCAGGAGAGGTTCTTGGTATTGCTGGTTTAGGTGGTAGTGGAAGAACGGAGACTGCAAAATTAATTTTCGGAGCACATAAAAAGAAGTCTGGAAGTATTTTTTTAAATGGAGAAGAGATAAAAACAAAATCGCCAGTTGAAGCTGTTGGTCATCAGATAGGTCTAGTGTCTGAAAATAGAAAAGAAGAAGGTGTCTTTTTGCCACTATCTATCCGAAAAAATATAAGTGTAACAGATTTTAAATCAATTTCAAGTAAGCTAGGTTTTATTAAAACGGATAAGGAGTTTGACGGTGTTAATGCTTTAATGAAAAAATTGAGTATTAAAGCACCAGGATCTGAAGTTGAGGTTAAAAACTTAAGTGGAGGTAACCAGCAAAAAGTTGCTTTAGCTAAATGGTTGAGTATAGATAGTAAAGTCATAATAATAGATGAGCCCACACGTGGTGTAGATGTTGGGGCAAAAGTTGAAATCTACAGTCTTATTAATGAGGTGGCTAAAAAAGGGGTTGGAGTAATTGTTATTTCATCTGATATGCCAGAAATAATGGGAATTGCAGATAGAATATTAGTGATGCATGGAGGAACTATGTATGGGGAATTACCAAAAGAAAAGTTCTCAGAAGAAAACATACTTCGCTACGCTATAGGAAAACCTTTAAAATAATTTAATAACAAAAAATCAAACAAATGGCTTTAACTCTAAAACAGCAACTTAGTAGCCCAGGAGGGATATTAAAGTTTTTAATAAAGTACAATACAATATTCATTTTTTTAGTGCTGGTACTATTTTCAGCATTTATTTCAGATGTATTTTTCACATCCGTAAATCTTAGTAACCTTTTAAAGCAAGTATCGGGTATTGGGATTATTAGTATAGGTATGCTTATCGTTATTCTAACAGGTGGAATAGATTTATCCGTAGGTTCAATGGTGGCATTGTTGGCGGTAACATTTGCGATTTTCGTAAACATTTTTGCATTACCACTTGCAATTCTTTTGACCTTGGTAATTGGTTTTGGTTTAGGTAGTGTGGCGGGTTATTTAGTTGCTTATCAAAAAATGGCGCCATTTATAGCAACCCTTGCATTAATGACCGTTGCAAGAGGCGCAGGATTTATGTTGTCAAAAGGTTCTCCTGTGACATTTGAAACTTATGGAGGGCTGTTTATGTCAAATTTTGCTAATAATTCAATTATAGGCATTCCTAATATAGCAATTGTGTTTTTTGTTATTGTAGCCGCGGCTTTTATAATGTTGCGTTATAATGTTTTTGGTAGATTAATCATAGCAATTGGTAGTAATGAGGAGGCTTCTCGTTTATCAGGTATTAAAGTAAGTAAATATAAATTTTTAGTGTATGCTATTTCTGGAACACTAGCGGCAATAGCGGCAATCATTGTAGCTTCAAGAACAAACTTAGGTTCTCCGAATATGGGGATATCTTGGGAGCTTGATGCTATTGCGGCAGTCGTAATTGGTGGTGCTAGTTTAAATGGGGGTAGAGGTTCTGCAATTAACACTTTAATGGGGGTGTTAATTTTAGGGTTGATTAGTAATATTCTTAATCTTTTAAATGTGCCGTCTTATCCACAACAAATAGTAAAAGGTGGTATTATCATATTTGCAGTATTGCTGCAACGTTTCGAAAATAAATAATAAAAAATTTATGGAAAGTATAAAATTGAACGCTCAGAATTTGAGCAAGTTTGAAGCTAAAGTTGCTATTCCTACATATGATAGGTCTTTAGTAAAGGCAGGAATTGTTCATGTAGGAATAGGTGGGTTTCATAGAGCCCATGAGGCTTTATATACCGATCAATTATTGCATAAAAGTGGCAATGAAAATTGGGGTATTTGTGGGGTAGCACTTTTAGAATTTGATCAGAAAATATACAATACACTTAAAGATCAAGACGGACTTTATACGCTTATTGTAAAAGAATTGGACGGTTCGTTAACGAAAAGAGTCATTGGTTCTATCGTAGAGTATTTATTTGCACCAGAAAACCCTAGTGCTGTAATTGAGAAGATGGCAAGCTTAAACACTAAGATTATAACACTTACAATAACAGAAGGGGGTTATAATTATAATGAAGCTACGAAGCAGTTTGATTTTTCAAATCCATTAGTGCAGCAAGATTTGGAGCATCCCACAAAACCAAAAACAATATTTGGGTATCTTACACAGGCTCTAAAGCTTCGAAAAGAAAGAGGGCAGAAGGGAGTAGCATTACAATCTTGTGATAATGTTCAAGGAAACGGCCATATGTTGCAAAATATGCTGTTAAGCTTTGTAAAAAAAGCTGAGCCTAGTTTGTTGGAGTGGATTCAGAAAGAAGTTTCTTTTCCTAATAGTATGGTAGATAGGATCACACCAGCAACAAGTCCGGCAGATATTCTTAATTTAAAGAAGGAATCAGGTATTGATGATGCGTGGCCAGTAGTTTGTGAGCCTTTCAAACAGTGGGTTATTGAAGATCATTTTGCAAATGGAAGACCAGCTTGGGAAGAAGTTGGTGCTCAATTTACAGAAGATGTAGTTCCATATGAAAAAATGAAATTGAGTTTACTTAATGCAGGACACTCTGTTTTAGGAATTTTAGGGGCTTTAAGAGGTTATGCTACTATAGATGAAGCAGCGTCAGATTCCAATATAGCTGATTTTCTGAAATTATATATGGATAAAGAAGTGACACCTACTTTGGGGGACCTGGAAGGAGTAGACTTAGAAAGTTATAAAAAGTCTTTACTTGAGCGTTTCGGTAATGTGTATATTAAAGATCAAATTGATAGAATTTGCTCAGAAACTTCTGCGAAGCTTCCTATTTTTATATTGCCTACAATTAATGCGCAATTAAAAGGAAATGGGAAGATTAAATTTGCCGCATTTGTCATAGCGGCTTGGGCTATTTATTCCCTAGGATTAGATGAGAATGGTAATCCATTAGTAATCAAAGATGCATTAGCAGATGTGTTGCATCAGAAAGCTATAGCAGCTAAAAAAGAACCAAAAGAATTTTTATCAATAGAATCTGTTTTTGGGGATTTAAAAAAATCTGAGGTTTTTGTTGATGCATACCGTAAATCATATCATGATATCTTGAAAAATGGTGTTGAGAGATGTGTTTTAGATTTAAATAATGAGATCTTAAATAAAATATAATGAGTGATATAACTTGTTTTGGTGAAGTGCTATGGGATGAATTTCCCGAGCATAAAAAAATTGGAGGAGCGCCATTAAATGTTGGGATTCGTTTAAATTCTTTAGGAAACAATGTGTCTGTGATTAGTAGAATTGGTGCAGATGCTAATGGAAGAGGAATTTATGAGTATATCAAAGAAAACGGAATTAATGGAAATGGCCTGCAGGTAGATGATACCTTAAAAACAGGAACCGTTAAGGTGGTGTTGAATTCAAAAGGGTCTGCGTCTTATGACATCATGTTTCCTAGGGCTTGGGATAATATAGAATTGTCTTCTACTGCAATAAAAACGGTTAAATCCTCAGAGGCTTTTATATATGGTAGTTTAATAGCAAGAAATGAAAAGTCAAAAGAAACACTTCATGAGTTGCTTAAGATTGCTGCTTATAAAATTTTTGATGTTAATTTAAGAGAACCGTATTACACAAAAGAAGTTCTTGAGTATTTAATGCTTCAAGCAGATTTCGTGAAATTCAATGATGATGAAATTTATGAAATCAGTGAAATGTTAGGTTCAAAGTCTATTAGTTTGGAGCATACCATTCAATTTATGGCAGAAGCTACAAATACAGATACCATATGTGTTACTAAAGGTAAGCATGGAGCTGTCCTTTATATAAAAGGTGTATTTTATCATAACAGTGGCTATCATATAGATGTAGTAGATACTGTTGGTGCGGGAGATTCTTTCTTAGCAGGATTAATCGATAAGTTATTGAAAAAAAATAAGCCACAGGATGCAATTGATTTTGCTTGTGCTATTGGTGCCTTGGTGGCAAGTAAAGCAGGAGCAAATCCTGAAATAAGTCAAAAGGAAATTGAAGTTATGATGACTTCCTAAAGTTGGAGTTGTTTTTTTTGTTGAGTTGCGCACTTTGATCATGGCATGGTTAAAGTGCGTTTTTTTTATAGCATCTTTTTGTTCATTAAGACTAAGCATTCTTTTATAGGTAACGATCTTAACTTAGAGAGATAATAATTAAATCGTTTTCTAAATAAATCGTGAACAACTAAATCCTTGAAGATGGCATTTTTTTCTAAAAATAGTTGAGGGTTTTGATGTGAAAGTGCAGCGGTTCTAATAAGTTGGTTGCTTAAACTGTCTGAAATATCAAAAGATTTTCCAAAATCATCAATTCCATCGTAATATTTACACCAAGCAGCCATGACAAAGGTTGCGTATTCTATTGATTGTTGATTGCTTAGCTGTTTTGTGAGCGTAGGGAAAACAAAAATCGGAATTTTTGATGAACTTTCTTTGCAGATTCTAGATAGTCTATCGTGGATATAAGGATTTTTAAATCGGTCAATGACTTCTTCCTTGTATGCTTCAAGATTGTATTGGTCAGTGTTTTTTAAATTAGGGGTAACTTCAGTATCTATGTAGTTTTCTAGAAAAAGAATAAAATCTTCGTCATTAGCTACTTCGTGAACATATTTATATCCGTTTAATGCTCCTAGAATACCTAAAATAGAGTGCCCTGCATTTAAAATGCGAAGCTTTGTGTTTTCAAAAGGTTCAATCTTTTTTACAAACTGTATCCCTACTTTTTCCCAATCGGGTCTTCCGGCTATGAAATCATCTTCAATAATCCATTTACTAAAAGGTTCGCACACAACAGGCCACTGATCGTAAATATGATGGGTTTTTTTAAGTAACTCTATATCCTTATTACTTGTAACGGTAGTAATCCTGTCTACCATAGAATTAGGGAAACTAGTATTTTCTTTTAGCCAAGGTAATAAGGTAGGCTCTGTTTTTTCTACATAAGTATAGAAAGATTTTTTTATGGTATCTCCGTTGGCTTTTATGTTGTCGCAACTAAGTATGGTGCAACCGGGTAAACCTCTATCTTTTCTTAACTTAAATACTTGGGTCAAATAACCAAATACTGTTTTGGGATTAAATTTACTCACCGAGTCCTCTTCAACTTCAGGATGAGTTAAGTTAAACTCTCCTGTTGTTTCGTTTAAGTGGTAGCCATCTTCGGCAATGGTGAGTGAAATTATTTTGATGTCTGGCCTTGCTAATCGCTCAATCGCAGCTAAAGGGTTTTCTGGGCCGTAGAAGTATTCTATAATAGATGCTATAATTTTATACTCTTGAGTGCCATCGGCATTTTTTGTTACTAGGGTGTAAAGGCCATCTTGATCCTTAAGGATATTATATATTTTTCGATCAGATTCTAATAAGTCAATACCGCAAATACCAAAATTTAATTCATCATGTTTTTCAATGAGTTCATGGATGTAATAGGCTTGGTGTGCGCGATGAAAATTAGATAATCCAATATGAGCAATACCTGTCTTTATTTTATCACGATCTATTTTAGGTTTCAGGATACTGTTAGCTAAGGAATGTGAGTTTTCAGTATTTAAATAGAGCAAATTTGACATAGATACTTCATATATATTAAAAGGTGAAATTAGCTATTCCTTTTTAGGTATTAAATTTATTATGTTGCTAAGTTTAACGAGCTGATAAATTTACTAAAAAAGAAACTGAAATCAAGGGGTTTCAATTTGTAGCTAAAACAAGGCTGCTTCTGTTGGTTCTATCATCGTGTTGGATGTTTTAATTCTTATATTTGTTAATCACAGTATGGTGGAATATGGATTTTAGAAAAAGAGATAATGTTACGGTAGATTGTGTGGTTTTTGCTTTAGATGCAAATGGCCTTCATGTGTTGTTGCGTAATAGAACCTTAAATATGTATGATGATGATTTTCTAGAAATTAATGACTGGGTAATCACAGGGTACTATGTTTTTAAGAGTAAAACGTTAGAAGAATCCGCAGATCTTATTTTTAAGGAAATTACTGGGGTTTCGCAGGCTGATAAAATTCAGTTCCAAACGTATGGGAATCCAAGTAGAATTAAGTCAGAAAAAGATTTGCTCTGGGTGCGGAGTAGGGGAGTGCAAGCTCAAACTATGGCTATAGGGTATTATTATGCATTGCCTTTGGAGGTAGTGAATCTTAAGCATGACGGTTTTAAGTGGTTTAAATATCAATCATTGCCAGAATTGGGTTTTGATCATAAAAAAATACTAGTTGATGCTTATGAGGATCTAAAGAAGAAAATAATGACAGAACCTATTGTTTTTAATTTTCTACCGGTGAAATTTACATTGAATGATTTGCAATTTGCATATGAGTCAGTATTAGGTATAAAGATTGATAACCGGAATTTTAGAAAGAAGTCTTTAGGGAAGCCCTACATAGTTCCTTTAAACGAAAAAAGGAAAGGGGTTTCTAAAAAGCCATCTAAACTCTATGTCTTTAGTAAAGATGTATATGATACCGTAAAAGAAAAGGATTATATTATAAGTGTATAGTTACTTATATAGGATGCCCTTGTGATTCTAGGAAAGCATATTATTTTAGCTACAACTATTCATTACTAAAGAATAGTATGTTCTATTAAAAATAAATTAATCTTTTTTTGAGTGTTAAGTCTTTGTTTCTAGGGTGTTATAAAAACGTCAAAAAAAAGATTGAATTTTTTTTTCAAAAACGCTTGTAGGTTTCAAAAGAGGGTGTATATTTGCAGCCGCTTAGGGAAACAACGATACTGAGATAAGCGGTTAAGAATACGAAATAAAAGTTCATTGACATATTGTAAGACAGCGTTTAATTACTGGAAACGGTAATTAAATAAATTGAATTAAAGAATTAGCTTAAAGAATATTAAGGGCTAGGATTCGGATGATTTTGTTGTTGGTTTAGGATGTTATATAATATTTACAAAACAACGATGAAGAGTTTGATCCTGGCTCAGGATGAACGCTAGCGGCAGGCCTAACACATGCAAGTCGAGGGGTAACAGGGAGCTTGCTCCGCTGACGACCGGCGCACGGGTGCGCAACGCGTATGCAATCTACCTCTTACTAAGGGATAGCCCAGAGAAATTTGGATTAATATCTTATGTGGTATATGAGTGGCATCACTTATATATTAAAGGTTACGGTAAGAGATGAGCATGCGTCCCATTAGTTAGTTGGTGTGGTAACGGCACACCAAGACTTCGATGGGTAGGGGTCCTGAGAGGGAGATCCCCCACACTGGTACTGAGACACGGACCAGACTCCTACGGGAGGCAGCAGTGAGGAATATTGGACAATGGACGGAAGTCTGATCCAGCCATGCCGCGTGTAGGAAGACTGCCCTATGGGTTGTAAACTACTTTTATACAGGAAGAATAAGATCTACGTGTAGATTGATGACGGTACTGTAAGAATAAGGACCGGCTAACTCCGTGCCAGCAGCCGCGGTAATACGGAGGGTCCGAGCGTTATCCGGAATTATTGGGTTTAAAGGGTCCGTAGGCGGGCTGTTAAGTCAGAGGTGAAATGCTGCGGCTCAACCGTATGCACTGCCTTTGATACTGGCGGTCTTGAGTTATAGTGAAGTGGCTAGAATAAGTAGTGTAGCGGTGAAATGCATAGATATTACTTAGAATACCGATTGCGAAGGCAGGTCACTAACTATACACTGACGCTGATGGACGAAAGCGTGGGTAGCGAACAGGATTAGATACCCTGGTAGTCCACGCCGTAAACGATGGATACTAGCTGTTCGGTTTTCGGACTGAGCGGCCAAGCGAAAGTGATAAGTATCCCACCTGGGGAGTACGTTCGCAAGAATGAAACTCAAAGGAATTGACGGGGGCCCGCACAAGCGGTGGAGCATGTGGTTTAATTCGATGATACGCGAGGAACCTTACCAGGGCTTAAATGTAGATTGACAGGTTTAGAGATAGACTTTTCTTCGGACAATTTACAAGGTGCTGCATGGTTGTCGTCAGCTCGTGCCGTGAGGTGTCAGGTTAAGTCCTATAACGAGCGCAACCCCTGTCGTTAGTTGCCAGCATGTAATGATGGGGACTCTAACGAGACTGCCGGTGCAAACCGTGAGGAAGGTGGGGATGACGTCAAATCATCACGGCCCTTACGTCCTGGGCCACACACGTGCTACAATGGCCGGTACAGAGAGCAGCCATCTGGCAACAGAGAGCGAATCTATAAAACCGGTCACAGTTCGGATCGGGGTCTGCAACTCGACCCCGTGAAGCTGGAATCGCTAGTAATCGGATATCAGCCATGATCCGGTGAATACGTTCCCGGGCCTTGTACACACCGCCCGTCAAGCCATGGAAGCCGGGAGTGCCTGAAGTCCGTCACCGTAAGGAGCGGCCTAGGGCAAGATCGGTAACTAGGGCTAAGTCGTAACAAGGTAGCCGTACCGGAAGGTGCGGCTGGAACACCTCCTTTCTAGAGAAAAACATCTCAATGATAAAATACGAAAGAGTTCTAGTCCTTGTATTTTTAAGTTATTAATTGTTCAAATTGCTGTCTTATAATTATGTTATTATAATATTGATAGAGTCTGTTAAAGGATTCGCTAAGTGAGAGTCTCATAGCTCAGCTGGTTAGAGCGCTACACTGATAATGTAGAGGTCGGCAGTTCGAGTCTGCCTGAGACTACAAGCTTAAAGTTTGGTTATTTATTTAATCAAGATACGTTCATTAAAATTGAGGATACTAATTTAAATTAGTATCACTTGAAAGGAAATTTTAGAGGTTGAGTATAGCCGTTATAAGTACTGTTAACTAATAACTGTTAACTGATCACTAAAAGACGGGGGATTAGCTCAGCTGGCTAGAGCGCCTGCCTTGCACGCAGGAGGTCATCGGTTCGACTCCGATATTCTCCACCAGGCAATGCCTGGAGATATTTATATCTTCAGGTATTGAGGAGGAATCATTGATAATTTTATTGTCAGTGGTGACTCACCACAAGTTCATTGACATATTGGGACAAAGTGAATTACAATTATCTTCAGGGATATTGTAATCACAAGAAAACACAAATTTAAAAATAGAGTAAAGTACGATAGAGGTACTGCTGTATTTATACAGTAGTAATTTATATAATAGAATAAAAAGGACTAGTGACAAGCTAGAAAAGGGCGTATGGGGGATGCCTAGGCTCTCAGAGGCGATGAAGGACGTGATAAGCTGCGAAAAGCTGCGGGGAGGTGCACACAACTTGTGATCCGCGGATATCCGAATGGGGCAACCTGTCTGGTTGAAGGCCAGTCGTGATCGTAAGATCAAGCAAACCCGGTGAACTGAAACATCTAAGTAGCCGGAGGAGGAGAAAACAAAAGTGATTCCGTTAGTAGTGGCGAGCGAACGCGGATTAGCCCAAACCAGTATTGTTTCGGCAATGCTGGGGTTGTAGGACCACGATATTTGATGCGCGATGAATTAGAACTATTTGGAAAGATAGGCCGAAGACGGTGATAGCCCGGTATAAGTAAAGGACGTTATTGATAGTGGTATCCTGAGTAGTGCGGGGCACGTGAAACCTTGTATGAATTTGCCGGGACCATCCGGTAAGGCTAAATACTCCTGAGAGACCGATAGTGAACCAGTACCGTGAGGGAAAGGTGAAAAGAACCGTGAATAACGGAGTGAAAAAGATCCTGAAACCATACGCTTACAAGCGGTCGGAGCCTTTAGGGGTGACGGCGTGCCTTTTGCATAATGAGCCTACGAGTTACTTTTACTAGCAAGGTTAAGATTTTAAGGATCGGAGCCGTAGCGAAAGCGAGTCTGAATAGGGCGCCATAGTTAGTAGTAGTAGACGCGAAACCGTGTGATCTACCCATGGGCAGGTTGAAGCTTTGTTAACCCAAAGTGGAGGACCGAACCCGTTGACGTTGAAAAGTCTTGGGATGACCTGTGGGTAGGGGTGAAAGGCCAATCAAACTCGGAAATAGCTCGTACTCCCCGAAATGCATTTAGGTGCAGCGTTGTGATAGTTTTATAGAGGTAGAGCTACTGATTGGATGCGGGGGCTTCACCGCCTACCAATTCCTGACAAACTCCGAATGCTATAAAATGTTTCACAGCAGTGAGGGCATGGGTGCTAAGGTCCATGTCCGAGAGGGAAAGAACCCGGACCATCAGCTAAGGTCCCCAAGTGTATACTAAGTTGATATAACGCGGTGGAATTGCATTGACAGCCAGGATGTTGGCTTGGAAGCAGCCATTCATTTAAAGAGTGCGTAACAGCTCACTGGTCGAGCGATTCCGCATGGATAATAATCGGGCATAAGTATACCACCGAAGCTATGGCTTCTGTACTCGGTACAGAGGGGTAGGGGAGCATTCTATGGGTGTTGAAGGTGATCTGTAAGGGTTGCTGGAACGCATAGAAACGAAAATGTAGGCATAAGTAACGATAATGCGGGCGAGAAACCCGCACGCCGAAAGACCAAGGTTTCCCCAGCTATGCTAATCAGCTGGGGGTCAGTCGGGACCTAACGCGAACCCGAAAGGGGTAGTGGATGGACAAGCAGTTAATATTCTGCTACCTGCTCACGCTAAAAGTGACGGGGATGTGGTGTTGGTGCGCGCTGACGGAATAGCGCGTTGAAGGGAGTGGTGACACCCCGATAGTACGATAAAGCTTCGGCTGCGTCGATAATCCAGCGTAACATCCTCCGAGAAAAACAAGTGAAGCAGCCCGTACCGTAAACCGACACAGGTGGTTGGGATGAGTATTCTAAGGCGCTCGAGAGATTCATGGCTAAGGAACTAGGCAAAATAGACCCGTAACTTCGGGAGAAGGGTCGCCCTCCTTTTAGGAGGGCCGCAGTGAAGAGGTCCAGGCGACTGTTTATCAAAAACACAGGGCTCTGCAAAATCGAAAGATGAAGTATAGGGCCTGACACCTGCCCGGTGCTGGAAGGTTAAGAGGAGATGTTAGTTTCGGCGAAGCATTGAATTGAAGCCCCAGTAAACGGCGGCCGTAACTATAACGGTCCTAAGGTAGCGAAATTCCTTGTCGGGTAAGTTCCGACCTGCACGAATGGTGCAACGATCTGGACACTGTCTCGGCCATGAGCTCGGTGAAATTGTAGTATCGGTGAAGATGCCGGTTACCCGCAGTGGGACGAAAAGACCCCGTGCACCTTTACTATAGCTTCGTATTGGTTCTGGGTAAGTAATGTGTAGGATAGCTGGGAGACTTTGAAGCGGCGTCGCCAGGCGTTGTGGAGTCATTGTTGAAATACCAGCCTTTGCTTATCTAGGGCCTAACCCTAACACTAGGGAACAGTGCGTGGTGGGTAGTTTGACTGGGGTGGTCGCCTCCAAAAGAGTAACGGAGGCTTCTAAAGGTACCCTCAGTACGGTTGGTAATCGTACGTAGAGTGCAATGGCACAAGGGTGCTTGACTGAGAGGCATACAGGCCGAACAGGTTGGAAACAAGAGCATAGTGATCCGGTGGTTCCGCATGGAAGGGCCATCGCTCAAAGGATAAAAGGTACGCCGGGGATAACAGGCTGATCTCCCCCAAGAGCTCATATCGACGGGGGGGTTTGGCACCTCGATGTCGGCTCGTCACATCCTGGGGCTGGAGAAGGTCCCAAGGGTTGGGCTGTTCGCCCATTAAAGTGGCACGCGAGCTGGGTTCAGAACGTCGTGAGACAGTTCGGTCTCTATCTACTGCGGGCGTTAGAAATTTGCGTGGATCTGACTCTAGTACGAGAGGACCGAGTTGGACTGACCTCTGGTGCACCAGTTGTTCCGCCAGGAGCATTGCTGGGTAGCTATGTCGGGATTGGATAAGCGCTGAAAGCATATAAGCGCGAAACCAGCCACAAGATGAGATTTCTTTAAAGGGCCGTGGGAGATGACCACGTTGATAGGCTATAGGTAGAAGGGCAGTAATGTCTGTAGCCAAGTAGTACTAATAGCCCATAGGCTTGCACAACTTGCCCCCTTTGATTAGGGGGCGGACTTCCTTTTTACATTACATAAGCCGTAAATCGTAGCTTACTTTAATTATATACAAGTGTTTTATGTGAGTGGTTATACCACCCATTTTGTCCCTTTAATATGTTAACAATATTAGTTGCTATACCATAGGTGTAGTACAAAGATTTAAGGTGACCATGGCGATAGGGTCCACCCCTTACCATTCCGAACAGGGAAGTTAAGCCTATCAGCGCCGATGGTACTGCTATACCAAGTGGGAGAGTAGGTCGTCGCCTTTTTTTAATTAAGTCCTCAATAGAAATATTGAGGACTTTTTTTGTTTATAGAAGGTTTGAATGTTTGTTATTATTACTTTTGAAAAGAATAGGTACAGTTCTATACTCCATGGAAAAAATTTCAAATTACAAAAAAGAAGAACTACTCAATACCCTTTCCCATGGAATAGGAATTGTTTTGGGTTTTATAGGGCTCTACTTTCTTCTTGCTAAAAATACGAACAAGAGTGAATATGCTATTTTAGGAATCGGTATTTATTCGTTTTCTATTATACTTCTATACACTGCTTCAACAATATATCACGCCGTAGCTGTACCTAAATTAAAAAGCAAGTTTAGAGTTTTAGATCATATTAGTATCTATTTCCTTATTGCGGGTACGTATTCTCCGGTAGCACTTATTACTTTAATTAATGGAAATGGTTGGCTATTATTTATCGTAGTATGGAGTATAGCATTTATTGGAACCATCCTTAAATTATTTTTCACCGGTAGGTTTGAAATCTTATCGCTCCTCTTATATTTAGTAATGGGCTGGTTAATTGTTTTTGATTTTCAGCATTTAGTGGATGCTACAACGCCTCTAGGAATTAATTTATTAATGTTAGGTGGAGGGTTTTACACCGTAGGGATTCTTTTTTATGCCATCAGAAAAATTCCATACAATCATGTTATATGGCATTTTTTTGTTTTAGGAGGAAGTATTAGTCATTGGTTTTTTATCTATTTAGATGTAGTGTAACATCAATTAGACAAAACAGCTTCAAAATCTTCAAAAAAATCTTCAAACTTTTTCATATTTTCATTCATGAAAATCATAGTTTCTTGCCAAGTATTTTTATTGTGAATAGAAACATGGTCTAATTTTACATAGACTCTAGATATTTCAGTTTGATTTTCTAAATAAGTATATTCTTCAAATTGTGCATCGGGTAGATAATCTTCTAATAATACAGATTTTAAAGAAGTCATTTTTTGCCATAAATCTATCCTTTTCTCAAGATCTTTGTTTTCTATATCTAAGGATACCAGTGCATGAGATGTATCAAAGTAAAATTTAAAAGAAAAATCTTTTATTTTGGTATGGTATAAAATCCATTTTTTGGGATAGGATTTTCCGAATGATATCCAGTAATCTTCTCTTAATTTTTTAGCTTCACTTTTACTAAACATTTATAAAAAATATGCGATTATTATTCCGATGATAATGACTAATAACTTACTTAAATTAAACTTATGTCCCTCTGAACTTTCAAATAAAATTACAGTAGAGATGTGTAAAAATACACCAATGGCTACAGCGTTTAATTCTGGTTTAATTGTAGAAAATATATCAATATTTGCTGCTAAATATGTTCCTAAAGGTGTCATTATTGAAAATAAGCAAATAAAGAAAAAGGCAGCTATTTTACTCATTTTTGAAGCAATCAAGAAAATGCTTAAAATTATGGCAATCGGAATCTTATGTACCAATATGGCATATAACATAGAATGATGATCGGCTATAGGAACACCTTCTAAAAGGGAGTGAACAGATAAACTTATGAATAATAGCCAAGGGAATTCAGTCTTGCTACTGTCCATATGCATGTGTCCATGTTCTGCTCCTTTAGAAAAAAATTCTAAAAATATTTGTAACAATATTCCCAACATGACAAATACACCCACTTTTTTTTGATCTGTTCCTTCATATATTTCAGGCAAAAGCTCAAATATAGTCAACGCCAAAAGGAAGGCACCACTAAATGCTAATAGGAGTTTTATGCTTTCTTTTTTCTTGGGTTTTATGAAATAAACAAATAGGAAGCTTACTAATACAGCTAAAATTGGTAATAAATAGGTCATGCCAGAATTAGGTTTTTTTAAAATGTAACCTGAGGCCGTAAAATTAATGTATTTTTGTCGTAATGTTTTAGATAGGTATGGAGAATTACAAAATGGTTGCCAAAACAATGTTTGGTTTTGAAGGAATACTAGCTAAAGAGCTACGCAAGCTTGGGGCTTTAAATATTGAAGAAGGTGTTCGAAGCGTTAGTTTTGAAGGTGATATGGGATTTATGTATAAAGCTAATTTGTGCTTACGTACCGCTATAAAAATCATAAAGCCTATTCACTCTTTTTCTGTAAAGAATGAGGAGGAATTATATAAGAAAATTTATGCTTTTGATTGGACGGAATATTTAACACCACACACTACTTTTGCAATTGATACTACCGTTAATTCTGAGAATTTTACGCATTCTCTTTATGTATCACAAAAGGTTAAAGACGCTATTGTAGATAAGTTTAGAGATTTGGATGGTATTCGTCCCGATGTGGATATTAAATTTCCAGACCTTCGAATAAATATACACATCCAGAAAGAACACTGTAATGTTTCATTAGATACTTCTGGTCGATCTTTACACCAACGTGGTTATAAAACAGCAACCAATATTGCACCCATTAACGAAGTTCTGGCTGCAGGACTTTTACTATTGAGTGGTTGGGATGGTCAAAGTGATTTTTTAGATCCAATGTGTGGTAGTGGAACCATTTTGGTAGAAGCTGCAATGATTGCTTGCAATATTCCGGTCAACATCAATAGAAAAGAATTTGCTTTTGAGAAATGGCCAGATTATGATCAAGAGTTGTTTGATAAAATAGTGGAAAGCTGTTTAAATAAAACGAGAGAATTCCATTTCAAAATCGCAGGTTATGATAAGGCACCCTCTGCAATACGAAAAGCACAAGACAATATTGAAAATGCTAATTTATCAGAATATATAAAAGTTGGGCAATTTAATTTTTTCGAAACAGAAAAATCTGTAGACAGCCATTTGCATATCTTATTTAACCCTCCTTATGGGGAGCGTTTGGATATAGATATGGAAGATTTTTATAAGAACATTGGCGATACCTTGAAGACGCATTATGCAGGTACAGATGCGTGGTTAATAACGTCTAATTTAGAAGCTTTAAAGTTTGTTGGACTAAGACCTTCTCGTAAAATTAAAGTCTTTAACAGTCACTTAGAATCAAGATTGGTGAAGTATGTGATGTATGAGGGAAGTAAGAAAACCAAATTTCAAAATCAAGAATCCTAAAATATGTCTTTAAAAAATAAAGCTTTACTCTTTAATTTTCTGTCGTTTGCGATTCTATTCGCTGTATTCCGATTTTTTGTAATGGACTATTTCTACGATAATAGAATCGTAAAATCTGTAGTTTCTGCATTAATTACAATGATTTTAGCACCAAAATTTGCGGTGCTAAAAAACAATGAGGGTACTAGAATTGTAATGAAATGGCTTTTTTCTAAAAGAATAAAAGAATTGTAATCTAATTTTTTGGTGGAGGTGGTGGCTCTTGTCTTCCACTTTCATCTACATATTTTTTACGAGCTTGCTTTTTCTTTTTATAAAGAGGAATAAAATACGTAATGGAATAATTAAAGTTACTACCAAAGCGACTGTTGTCTGTTACTTTGTTAAAGCCTGGAATCCATAGATTTTGAAAATTATCAGGTTCTTTATTACTTACCAATAACCCTAAGCGAACACTAGCTCCTAGGTAGATATTGGAAAACAATTCCACTTTTAATCCTAATACAGCTTCTATCCAAGAGGCATTAAGTGAGGAGTATTCTCCAATGTTTTCTGAACCCATGACAAAATCATCTTCACTAAAATAGCGATTGGAGCTAAAAATTTGATAATTATTTAAGGTCTGACTAAAGGTGCTATAGGCATAACGCCCACCAAGATGAATTATATTATTCATACCAAACCAATTTTCGTAAGTATTATAATCAACTCCCAGTTTTAAATAACTTCCAGAAGTGGTAAAGTTGTAGAGGTCTTCTTGGTTGGTTTTCTTTTCATTCCCCAATTCAGCCGCAAGATATAAATTAGGTTTGATTCTAAAATCCCCCACTAATTCTATGCCCGTGTAATCATCATCTAGTGTAGACAATATAATTTTACTTAAATCTATACCAACGCGTAAACCATATCTATCGGTTTTCTGAATGGTGTCTTTGGGCTGCAGATCTATAGGCTTAGATTGAGACCATCCTATTAAGGATATAAGAATAAAACTAATACTAATGATATATTTTAACATGCGCAGTGGTTTGATCTTCAACAGTAGTATTTATTATTTCAATATCTTTAATCCAATTATCTGTATCCGTAGTTAACTCATCTGTTAATTCTTCGTAATTAACTACATATCCACAGGCTCTGGAAACAAAAACTTCTTTAGTCGTATAATCAAAAACCAAGATATCTTCATTTGCATTTTCGGTATCGGTAGTAGCGTTTGTAGATAGATTATAAGTGGTAGATAAACTAGCGATGCGCAATGGAATCTGTATTGAATCAGTACCCACATTTGTAATGATATCTCCATATTCACCACTATCCAAAAGCCCTTTAACTAGTAGGTTGCTTGGTGCTTTTAAATCTGTAGTTATCGTTGCATCATAAAACCTAATCACTAAAAGTGGTGTATCACCATCTACACAAATATCATCTTTTTCGCAGGAATTGAAAGCAAAGACCAAGCCTGCTAGGAGAATTAAATACTTTAACTTATTCATAAATTATTGGATCATCACTAGGTTATTATCGCTTTTCCAAAAGTACAACATTTTCAACGTGATGTGTCTGTGGAAACATATCTACGGCTTGTGTTCTTGTAATCTTGTATTCGTCTTTCATGAGTTCTAAATCGCGTGCTTGTGTAGCGCTATTGCAACTTACATATACTACTTTTTGAGGTGCAATAGCTAAAATTTGTGCTACAACATCTTTATGCATTCCATCTCTTGGAGGGTCTGTAATAATAATGTCAGGAGTGCCGTTTTCGCTAATAAATTGTGCATTGAAAATATTCTTCATATCGCCAGCGAAGAAAGAAGTGTTTTCTATTTTGTTGAAAATCGCATTTGCTTTGGCATCTTCGATGGCTTCTGGGACCGCCTCAATACCAACTACTTTCTTTGCTTTTTTAGCAACAAACTGCGCAATAGTTCCAGTTCCGGTATATAAATCATAGACCAATTCATTACCCGTTAAACCAGCAAAATCTCTTGTTATTTTGTAAAGTTCGTAGGCTTGATCTGAATTTGTTTGATAGAAAGATTTTGCATTAATTTTAAATTTTAAGCCTTCCATTTCTTCAAAGATATGATCACGTCCTGCAAAACATACTATTTCTTGATCATAAATAGTATCGTTTTGTTTTTCGTTTACCACATATAATAGCGCTGTGATTTCAGGAAACTTAAGTTGTAAATGATTTAAAAGCAATTCTCTTTTAATTTTATCATTTTCAAAAAATTGAACCAATACCATTATTTCTCCTGTTGATGAAGTACGAATCATCATGGTTCTTAATAATCCATGTTGATTTCTTGGATTAAAAAAGGACAAGTCATTTTTCAACGCAAATGCCTTAGTTTCTAAGCGTATGGCATTAGAAGGATCTTCTTGTAAGTGACATTTTTCTATATCAAGGATTTTATCCCACATTCCTGGTATGTGAAAGCCTAATGCATTTCTGTCTTTTATTTCTTCATCAGATTTTATTTCATCTAAAGATAGCCAACGACTATCTGAAAAAGAGAATTCCATTTTATTGCGGTAGAAATATTGTTTTTTAGAACCTAGAATAGGAGTAATTTCAGGTAGCTCTAAATGTCCAATACGTATTAAGTTATTTTCAACTTCTTTTTGTTTGTAAAAAAGTTGATGTTCATAACCCATATCTTGCCATTTACAACCGCCACAAGTACCAAAATGCTGGCATACAGGTGCTACTCGCTTATCGGAAAGTGTAAGGAAATTTATAGCAGTACCTTCAAAATAAGCTTTTCTTTTCTTTGTAGTTTCAACATCGACAACATCACCAGGGACGGTGTTATTTAAAAAGATAACACGACCGTCTGGAGCTTTGCCAATAGTTTTGCCTTTTGCACCTGCATCAACTACAGTTACATTTTCAAAAACAGTTCTTGTTTTATTTTTTTTTCTACGCATGCCGCAAAAATAGAATGTTTTTATGTAAGTACATATAAGTTTATAATTTTATAACCTTTTAAAAGAGATATTTCTTAGATGTAATTACGAATTAAATAAAAAACTTTAGTATTATTTTATTATTCAGTAATTTGCGGTCTCTAGGGGTGATTTCTCTCCCACGCTGAATTTTCGAAACTTCGAAAAGATAAAGGTAGAGGAGGAATGGTTATTTTATTCATATTTAAATTTTATTAGAATGGCTATTTTAGAAACTATGACTTCTAAGGATGTAATCGCATTAGAAGAAAAGCATGGAGCACACAATTATCACCCATTACCTGTAGTATTAAGTAGAGGAGAAGGTGTTTTTGTTTGGGATGTAGAAGGTAAAAAGTATTATGATTTTTTATCTGCTTATTCCGCAGTAAACCAGGGGCATTGTCATCCAGAAATTGTTGGGGCAATGACCAAGCAAGCACAAACACTTACATTAACATCTAGAGCATTTTATAATGATGTATTAGGTAAGTATGAAAAGTACGCAACAGAAACCTTTGGTTTTGATAAGCTACTTCCAATGAACACAGGTGCCGAAGCAGTAGAAACCGCTTTGAAAATTTGTAGAAAATGGGCATATGAGAAAAAAGGAATTCCAGAAAATGAAGCACAGATTGTAGTTTGCGAGAATAATTTTCATGGGAGAACTACTACGATCATTTCATTTTCTAATGATCCTGTTGCTCGTAAGAATTTTGGACCTTATACAGACGGATTCTTAAAAATAGAATACGATAATATAAAAGCTTTACAAGAGGTTTTAGAGCAAAATAAAAATGTAGCTGGTTTTCTTGTAGAACCAATACAAGGAGAAGCCGGAGTTTATGTGCCTTCGGATAATTATTTAAAAGATGCAAAAGCACTTTGTGAAAAACACAATGTATTGTTTATCGCAGATGAAGTACAAACGGGAATTGCTAGAACAGGGAGACTTTTAGCTACTTGTGGTAACTGTAGTTGTTCTGATAAGCATTGTAGTGGTACTCCAGAGGTTAAAGCAGATATTTTAATATTAGGCAAGGCTTTATCAGGTGGTGCTTACCCTGTTTCTGCAGTATTAGCTAATGATGCTATTATGAATGTAATACAGCCGGGCAACCACGGTTCTACTTTTGGAGGGAACCCTATTGCAGCTGTTGTAGGAATCGCCGCCTTAGAAGTGATTAAAAATGAAAAATTAGCTCAAAATGCATTTGACCTAGGTGAATTGTTTAGAGCAGAATTGAATAAATTTATACCTACAAGTTCTATTGTAAACGCAGTACGAGGTAAAGGGTTGTTAAATGCTATATTAATCAATGATACCGAAGATAGTTCTACGGCTTGGGATATCTGTATGGCTTTAAAAGAAAACGGACTTTTAGCAAAGCCTACACATGGAAACATCATTCGTTTTGCACCGCCTTTAGTTATGACTAAAGAGCAGTTATTAGATTGTGTTGCTATTATTACCAATACACTTCAGAAGTTTGAAAAATAATATTTTCACTGTTTAATAAAAAAAATCCCGAGGCTTCTGCCTAGGGATTTTTTAATTTAAAGTGTTTTCTTTTTTTAAAAATTTCCGTCTGCTGCTGCAGCAACGAAAAACGCGATAATGACGCTAAAGTATAAAAGAAAAAATAATAAATAGATGGCTGCTATAGCTAAACCTACATAAGATAATATCTTACCTGTTTTAGAATTTTCATACCCTGTATATTCTCCAGTGCTTTGTATGTAAAGCTTATGTGCTTTATTTGCATTAGAAATACCTAAGAAGCTAAAGATAGCGCCAAAAGGTCCGCAACAAAATAAAGTTAAAACAATAGATAAAATCCCATAAGTTAGCGCTTCACTTTACCCTGGTAAAGATTGTTGATGCATATTATTGAGCTTCTTCTATTTGTCTCATCATTTCATCCCATTGCACCTGCATTTCGCTAAAACCACCAGTTGCGAAAAGGTAGATATAACGTATAACCATTAAAATGTTTAATATAACAGCGATCATTGCAACAATTTTACCCGTTTTAATGGTGCTATAATTATCATAAATTTCGGGATTTTCATTATTTAGTTTTTCAGCTTTAGTTGCCATGAAAAATGCAATTCCTGATGGTATTATACCAAGTCCTGCAAAACAGCAGCATAAGTATCCGAAAATACTAAGAACGATGATCATTGTTGCATTAGGTAGTTTTTGTTGTTCCATTTGTTTAGTTGTTTTAAAAGTTTAGTTATAAATTAGTATTAATAATTACCTCCAGATTCCATACTTTCAGTCCATCTTCTTGAAAATTCCGTGGACCATGCTTCCCAGCCTACTGTAGATAAGACGTAAATAACGTTAATTATCATCAATATATTCAAGATCAATGCAATCAATGCAACGATTTTACCTGTTTTAATGATATTATAGTTATCATAAACTTCTGGTTTTTCTTCATAGAGTTTCTGCGACTTCGTCGCCATGAAAAATGCAATTCCAGAAGGTATTATTCCTAGTGCAGCAAAACAGCAGCACAAATATCCTAATATCCCTAAAACAATTATTAGTGTTGCATTGGGTAATTTTTGTTGTTCCATAGTGATGCAGTTTAGTTATAAAAATTTTAAAATATAATTGGTTAATATTAGTAGGACACTAATACTAGTAAGGGAAATAATAATTTTATTAGCAGCTTTAAAGGTGAAAAAGTTATTGACAAGCAAAAAACCAAAAAGTAAAAGTAGGGTGTAAATTGCTGGATACATTTTAAAAGCAGCTCCAAATTCTCCATGAAGAATTAAAGATACAGAACGTTGAATCCCACAACCAGGGCAATCCATACCAAATATTTTTTTGCTAAAACAAGGTAGCATATACTCTTCTAATTTTAAAAAAAAGATAACAAGCTGCATTTTTTGTGTGAATTAAATTCTTTTGCCGAAAATTACTATTATTTTTAACCAATGAAAATAAAACAAATCATTTATTTTATCTTAATTCTTTCTGGAGCTCTTATCATGGGTTACGGCGGTTTGTTTGTAGCTAAGGAATATGCTTTAGCAGGAGGTATTATTCTTTTAATGCTAGGTGTATATAAGGCAAGTACTTCTTGGAAGAAATCTGAGCCAGAATCAAAAGATGTTTAGTATGACTTTTAAGGTTGATGATCGAGTAGAGGCTATGGATGATACCATTACAGGTATTGTTACAGAATTAAAGGGAGATAAGGTTACCGTATTAAGTGATGATGGTTTTTTATTGATCTACCATCCGTCAGAACTTATAAAAATTATAAACGACCGTAACCTGACAGTTTCCAATTTTGAGGTAGCAAAAATTAAATCTGAAAAAGCGATTCCTAAAAGGCGAAATTCACAAATTGTTAGGCCCAAAGAACGTACAGCCCCTAAAATGGAAGTAGATTTACATATTCATAATTTAGTTCCTTCTCAAAGAGGAATGTCTAATTATGACATGTTAAACATACAATTAGATACAGCCAAAAGACAACTAGAATTTGCTGTTCGAAAAAAAATACAGAAAGTAGTTTTTATACATGGGGTAGGGCAAGGCGTTCTTAAAGAAGAATTACACTACCTTTTTGGTCGTTATGATAATGTGAAATATTATGATGCAGATTATCAAAAATATGGATTAGGAGCCACTGAAATTTATATTTTTCAGAATGCTTAATTAGTCGTAATAGTCCCATATTCATCAATACTTAAGTCTGTAATTCTTTGGTCAGTACTGGTTTCTAGTGTAATACTTGTAAGTTCTATATAGTGTTCGTATTCAGGAACATCAACGGTTCCAGTAGACGTTGTTGTAATGGTTATAGTTGCTTCTGTGGCAGTAATTTCATCGAGTACTGTAGGTGTGCTAGGAGGTATGTCATCGCAAAAATAATCGCTCGTTACGGTGTCAGAGAATAATCTGTAAATAATGGTTGAGGATGTTGAACTTGTCATTTCAACAGTGATCGTACCTTCTTCTTGTTGAAGAACATCTGCCCCTAAAATTAAAATTAGCGCTTCATCATCATTTATTTTGAAAAGTGTATTCGCTTGAGCAATATCAATAGTACTACAGGTCTCTATATCAACATCATTAAAATCAAGAGATTCAATTTGTAAATCACCATCATCACAGGAAGAGATGAATATTAACATAAAAACAATATAGAGCTTCTTCATTTCTAAGATTAAATTTATAATTCTGTTTCAAATTTACAAGTTTTAATTGCTAATTACCTAGTGGTTTATGTTCATTTTATGAAAAGCATAAAAATTATTCTGTGATGTTTATTTTTAAAAAAAAGAAATGAATTCTTTATCACGCTAATTATTTGCTAATTGGGGTGTAATAAGTTTTAAATCTTTTAATTTAGCGCTCTTATTAGATTTTTAGGGAATGAGAAAAGTATATTTAGATAATGCAGCAACAACACAGGTTAGAGAATCTGTAATTAAAAAAATGCAAGAAGCTTTAGCAGAATGCTATGGAAACCCTTCCTCTACACATAGTTTTGGGCGCACTGCTAAAACAGCGATAGAAAGAACTAGAAAAACAATTGCTAAATATATCAATGCACATCCTTCTGAAATTATTTTTACTTCCGGGGGTACAGAAGCGGATAATATGATTTTACGCTGTGCTGTTCGCGATGCGAATGTAACTACAATTATTACTACAAAAATTGAACATCATGCGGTACTTCATACCGTGGAAGAACTAGAGAAAGAGTATGGTATTACTATTGCTTATGTAGATTTAGATGAATTTGGGAATCCAAAATTTTCACATTTAGAATCCTTATTGGAAGTTGATGATTCTAAAAAGTTAGTAAGCTTAATGCATGTGAATAATGAAATTGGAAATATTATTCCAATAGCAGAAATTGCAAGCTTATGTAAGAAATATAATGCGCTGTTTCATTCTGACACAGTGCAATCTTTAGGGCATTTGCCTTTTGATGTTCAAACGATTTCTGCAGATTTTTTAACAGCCGCTGCGCATAAATTTCATGGACCTAAAGGGATTGGTTTTGCTTTTGTTCGAAGAAATTCAGGACTTAAACCTATGATTTTTGGAGGGTCACAAGAACGTGGTTTTAGAGCAGGAACAGAAGCTTTTCATAATATTGTAGGATTAGAAGAGGCCTTTGTTTGTGCGTATGATAATCTTGAAAAAGAGAGAGCTTATGTTACAGGCTTAAAAACCTATTTCATAGAGAACTTAAAAAAGGCTATACCAGGAGTTATTTTTAATGGTCACTCTGGAGATTTGGAAAAAAGCACGTATACCTTGGTAAATGCTAGATTACCTTTTGATGCACAAAAATCTTTAATGCTATTGTTTCAATTAGACATTAAAGGTATTGCTTGTTCTAAAGGTAGTGCCTGTCAGTCAGGGAGTGATTTAGGTTCACATGTACTTTCTGAGATTTTAGACCAAGAAGAAATGAAAAAACCATCCATTCGGTTTTCGTTTTCAACATTTACAACGGAAGAAGATCTAGACTACGTGATTCAAGAATTAAAAACTTTTTCAGAAAATTAATTCTGTTTTTTGTTTTTTACTCTTTCGGTATCATAAGGAAATTTCTTTGTTGCTTGTTTCATCATTAAATCAATGAGATCTCTAGTGTTTTTACCAGATTTTTTATTGATTTTCTTTTCGTAACGCCAAAGTAATTTTCCTGTCTCGCCATCGCTAATTTTTATCCCTATTCTTCCATAATTTGCTTCCCCTAAAATATAATCCATAAAACTAAACTCTGTAGGGATTCCGTCAGATAGCAAAATATTTAGATGGGTGTTTCCACTAATAATTCCATCGACATTTAAAATTTTACACAAATCTTTTATGCTATAGATATCAATATTATCATAATTGATATTGTTTTGCGCAAGGATGGCATTGGTGTTTTTTGTATTTTGAAATTCTACAGTAAATTTCTTTTTCTTTTTAGGTTGCAAAAAATAAACTTCGAGAGCGTCTTGCACCGCATAACCTTCTTTTTGTTCCAAGGCTTTTTTCTCTTCTTTAGATAGCGTTTCTTCTAAATCTAAATTTGTAAAAAAAGGTAAAATTGCTAACTCCTTATGATCTTTTGAAAGTTCATTAAATTTTGGACTTTCATAAATGTCTTTTTGTGAAAAAGAGAATTGCGTAATAAATATTAAAAATATGAAGCTTAATTTTTTCATGGTACTATGTTCTAAAATCTCATGCGAATTTTTAAATTTAGAATCCGACTTGTTAAATAATTAGGCACTGCAAATTGTTGTTTGGTATCTATATCACGAACCCAAGTATTTGTTATGGAATTTTGATTGTTAAATAAATTGAACAATTCAAATCCACCTGACAATTCTTTAAATCCGCTAAACCAACTATTTTTAGCTGCTCTTTTGTTTTCATCTACAAAAGTATAGGAAATTCCTAAATCTGCCCGTTTATAATCTCTTAATCTACTATTAAATAAATAAGGATCTGCATAATTAGGGGAACCGCCTGGTAGTCCAGTAGTATAAATCAAATTTAAATACATTCTAATATCTGGTATTGAGGGAATGTAGTCTTGAAATAGAACCCCTACCTTAATACGTTGGTCAGTAGGTCTTGCGATAAACCCGCGTTTCTCACTATTCTCTTCAGTTTTCATATATCCTAGGCTAACCCAAGATTCTGTGCCAGGAACAAAAGCACCGTTTAATCTAAACTCGGCACCATAGGCATATGCGGTCGCATTATTGTTGGCTGCATAACGAATGCGAACATCCTCAACTGTATAGGTGTTTATAGAACTTAAGTCTTTATAGTAAGCCTCACTGACGAGTTTAAAGGGACTGTCCCAAAGGATAAAGCTATATTCGTTTGTAAGCACAGTATGAATAGATTTTTGCGCTTTTACATTCGGATTTACAAGACCATTAACATCACGAAATTCGCGATAAAACGGAGGTTGATGGTAAACACCTGCTGCAATTTTGAAAAACATGTCTTTTTCCCAATTGGGTTTTAATGCTATTTGCGCTCTGGGACTAAATACTGTTTGAGAATTGCTTGAAATATTCTTGCCAGAAACTGACCAATGCTGACTTCTAGCTCCTATGTTAAAATAAAGGGTATTAGATTTCCATCCTAATTGCTTGCTATATTGCAGGTAAGCAGATGCTCTATCTGTTTGTACATAGTTCGTGGCATTTGCACTCTCAAGAGCCACAATAGGGGCGTCAAAAGGAGTGGCGGGTTGGTTGTTTGCAAAATCTATAGTGCTTGGTCTTACCAAGTATCCTAAAGAGTCTAGAAATTCGGACTCCATTAGTCGATCTCTAATATCTTCATGACTATACTTTATGCCCCATTCCAATTTACCGTCATTTTTTGAGTAAATACCTTTGTGTTCAATATTTAAAATTAACGCATCTAAGGTATTTCTTGCCCGATTAAACTGTGTACCCAATCTTCTACTATTGGAAACATCACCCAAATCAGAACTTATATCTCCTAATTGGTATTGTGCAATAATATCTGATGCTTCTTCTTCTATGGTATGGTATATGGACGGAATTAGTTTGAGAGTAGTGTTCTCATTAATTTGAAATGTTGCCTTTAGTGCTCCTGATACCGCATTGTATTTATTGTGTTCTTGACCAGCGTAATAGATAGTTAAAGACTTTGGCTCGTTTAACGTTCCAAAATTTGTGGTTCTTGATGTTGGATTGTTTTGATACTCATTAGTAGATAACGTTCCTAAAAAGCCAATATTTATTTTTTTTGATATGCTGTAACTTTCATACGTCTGAAAATCAAATGCAATAGGCGTAATATTGGTGTTTGTTTCTTGTGAGTTTATCAGTAAGCTATTGTCTCTATATCTAAGCCCAGAAATAGAACTTAGCTTCTTGTTTTTACTACTGGTTTCTAAAGTTACATTAGCGCCTAATAAACTAGCATCTATTTCTAAACCAAATGAGACAGGGTTTTTATAAGTGATATCTAAAGCAGATGAAAGTTTATCTCCATATTTTGCTTGAAATCCCCCAGAAGAAAATTTTACATTTTGGATCATTGCACTGTTTACAAAACTTAGGCTTTCTTGTTGCCCTGACCGTATTAAGAATGGTCTGTAAACCTCAATTTCATTCACATAGACTAGGTTTTCATCGTAATTACCTCCGCGCACATTGTATTGCGTACTTAATTCATTATTTGATGATACTCCGGGTAACAACTTCAATACATTTTCTACGCCTGCATTTGCACCGGGGATTAATCTAATTATTTCAGGGGCAACCGTTGTAATGGCGGCTACAGTTTTTTCGCCAGAAGCGGTAATTGTAACTTCGTCTATTTGAATAATATCTCTCCGTAAAACAGGATTAAATTCAAAGGTTTCGTTTGTGCTAAGGAGTAATTTATTTAAAACAACATCCTTATGTCCAAGGTGTGAAAATGTGATGTTAATTTCTTGGTCTGCATCAATCTCTAAAAAGTAAAATCCATTGCTGTCGGAAACTGTGCCATGCAAGGAAGTGTGCACAGTAGTATTAGAAATAGGTAAATGATTAGTGTCTAGAATAACCCCAGTTATATTTGCTTTTTGGGCAAGTATAACAACAGGGAATAAAAGAAAATAAAATAATTTAATACATTTCAAAACCTATTTCCTATAGAATGAACTATTAAAGGTAGTGCTATTTCCTACATTATCTGTGACTATAACTTCTAGGTTGCATTCTTTTTGGTCTAAGATCTGAGCATCAAAATTATAGGTAATCGTATTTTTCTTAGGTTCGTATTCCATTAGAATCCATTTTCCATTTAAAGTAGCAGAATAAGTGTTTATACCGCTCAAGTCATCAGAAATATGTAAACTCAAGTACTTATAATTACTCAACCATTGTTTCTCTTTAAAATTGGTAGCCCGCACTTTAGGCCCAACACTGTCTTTAGCAATAGTGTACGTACCTAAGTTTCTAGTACGAGTAGAGAAGGTGTTCCCTCTTTTATAAGTCGTCATATGGCTAGGGCGTAATTTACTATCTAGACGTGCAATAAATAGTTGCTTTCTATCTTCTTTAGAATATTTTGAGCTATCAAAAGTAATCGTAAAGTTTTGGTGTGCAGGAACTGTACTATTGTGAATAGTAACGGTATCTGTTCCCTTTTTTAAATCGATATAAAAATCCTCATAAAATGTATTGGCAGGAAAGTAGACTTGAGCACCCCCTAAGTCATAAGTATTTGGTTTTTTTGCTACTAAATAGTTTTCTGTCTTATCTTCTTTTTTTGAAATCTTTAAAGCTTCTTTTTTTCCTTCTACGGGAATAATTACTTTGGTGGTATTATTCTCAAAATCTTTCATTAGAATTTCAACGTTGTAACTAAGACCTTCAGAAACATCTATTTCACCGTTATTATATACCTCATTGTAAATACTCATATTATTACGAGGCATTTTAAATAATTTTTGAATGCGCTGACGGTGGCGGCCAAAATGTTGATAATCTATTAAGGTGTTAATATATCTGCTTTCACCAAAGGAGAAAGATTCTAAGTCATAATCAGTATATGTTTTTCCATTGACTACCTGTTGTACTTGATACAATCCGTTTTGGTTTGCGGCTAAGTCTTGTCTGTCAAAAGAATTTACACCAAAACCTATTGTTCCTGTAGCATATACTTTTTCGGCAAGAAAAGTCCCGTCACTTTGTTTTGAAAATTTCAATTCTAATTTATTAGCACTTTGGTTTACCTGGCTATCCTTGCTAAGTGGGTATACATATAAGCCCGCTAAAACAGGTACGGTATTATCTTTTATGTCATAACCGTATAATAAAGGATTTGTTGGTTTCTCGGAAACACTACTTCTAATTTCAAAATGTAAGTGCGGCCCAGAAGATCCACCAGTATTCCCTGTATAAGCTATCAGTTCTCCTTTTTCGACTTTCAATTCTCCGAAATCAGGAAAAACTTCTACTTCAAAAGCCTGTTTTTTGTATTGCAACGTATTAATGTATTCTTCTATTTTAGGAGAGAATTTCTGCAAATGCCCGTATACAGAAGTATAACCATTAGGGTGAGCAATATAAATTACCTTACCATATCCCCATAAAGATACTTTTATTCTAGTCACTGTTCCATCAGCAACAGCATAAGCTTTTAAGCCTTCACGTTGTTGCGTTTTTATATCAATACCGCTGTGAAAATGGTTGCTTCTAAGCTCGCCAAAAGTTCCTGCTAAAACTAAAGGAATATCAAGAGGAGATCTAAAGGCGTCTTTAGGATAATTTTCTTGAGAAAATGCTGTACTAAACAATAGGAATACTAAACCAAATATGGTTGCTTTCATAATTAAGATAACTTGTGGTACGAAAGTAATTAATACATTTTAAAACGGGAAAACAATGTGGTGTTAAAAAATAGAGAATGCTGTTTTTTAGAAAAAAGAAGTAAAAAGAATAATATTTAAAAAAAGAATTGGGAAGTCCTAAGATGTGTGTTAACTTTGTGTAAAATGCATTGCTATTTGCACATGAGTGAATTAGTAGATATAGTAGACTCTTTAGAAAACAAAATCAGTAAGTTACTGCACAAGTTAGAACTTCTGCAGCAAGAGAACATTAAATTACAAAAAGAGGTTGCCGTTGTTGAAAATGAAAAAATCAACGCTAAAGATACACTCGTAGTTTGGGAGGAGAAATATAACGCTCTTAAACTAGCAAATTCGATGCTGGGTAGTAATACGAATAAAACTGAAGCTAAGCTTAAAATAAATACATTAATCAGAGAATTAGATCATTGTATCGCACAATTATCTGAATAATACGTGAAAATACAATGGCGGAAAAGCTTAAAATAAAACTTTCTATTGCTGATAGAGTCTATCCATTAACGATAGATCCTAATCAGGAAGAAGGTTTGCGTAAGGCAGCTAAGAATATAGAGCAGCTTGCGAAAAATTTTGAGAGTAATTATGCTGTAAGAGATAAACAAGATGTATTGGCAATGTGTGCCTTGCAGTTTGCCTCAAAAATAGAACAACGAAGTATTGAACAAAATGAAGACACCACTGAAGTCACGGCTAAATTAAAGGCCCTGGATGATTTGGTTTCTGAAAAGCTAAGTGTAAAATAGATTAAATACGTTCTTTAAAATAAATAAAGTTACTACCCACATTGGTGATTATTTTTGACAAACTCAACGTTAAATTGTTTAAAAAGGGTGAGTTTAAGTTGTAAAAGCATGCCTGCTAGTCCAGGATCCTTGAGCAATTTGTTAGCCCTAAACTTGTTATTTTGGAGTTTGTACAAAACTTCGACCCAATGTGGGTTTTTTTATATAAATAGTTAAAATTATGGATGGTACAACAATAGGGATAATAGCAGTGTTAATTGGTTTAGTAATTGGCTTTGCTGTTGCAAAATTTATGGAAAAAGGGAAAGCCTCTAAAACCATACAAAGTGCTAAGAAAGAGGCTGAACGCGTACTGAAAGATGCGAATGTAGAGGGAGAGAATATTAAAAAAGATAAAATATTTCAAGCAAAAGAAAAATTTTTAGAACTTAAAGCTGAGCATGAAAAAGTAATCAATAGCAAGGATAAAAAAATTGGTGAAGCTGAAAAGAGAACACGAGATAAAGAATCTCAAGTAAGCAGTGAGCTTGCTAAAAATAAAAAGCTTAGCGATCAGTTAGAAGATCAAATTAAAGAAGTTGCTCATAAAAATGAATTCTTTGATAAAAAACAATCAGAATTAGATAAGCTTCATAAAAATCAAGTACAACAACTTGAAGTAATTTCAGGTTTGTCTGCGGAGGAGGCAAAAGGACAACTTTTAGAATCACTTCGTGAAATCGCAAAATCAGATGCAATGTCGTACATGCAAGCGACAATGGAAGAGGCGAAATTAACAGCACAACAAGAAGCTAAAAAAATTATAATAAATACCATTCAACGTATCGGTACAGAAGAAGCGGTTGAAAATTGTGTATCTGTATTTAATTTAGAGTCAGACGATGTTAAAGGTCGAATTATTGGTCGTGAAGGACGTAATATTAGAGCTTTAGAAGCTGCTACCGGAGTAGAGATCGTAGTAGATGATACTCCAGAAGCTATCATCCTTTCTTGTTTTGATTCTGTTCGTAGAGAAGTAGCGAGATTATCATTACATAAATTAGTTACAGATGGTCGTATTCACCCAGCGCGAATTGAAGAGATCGTTAAAAAGACAGAGAAACAAATTGAACAAGAAATTGTTGAGATAGGGAAACGTACTGTTATAGATTTAGGAATTCATGGATTACATCCTGAATTAATAAAAGCTGTTGGTAGAATGAAATACCGTTCTTCTTACGGACAAAACTTACTACAACACTCTAGGGAAGTTGCAAAACTTTGTGGCGTAATGGCTGCAGAACTTGGTTTAAATACCAAAATGGCTAAAAGAGCTGGTTTGCTACATGATATTGGTAAGGTTCCTAATACAGAAGCAGAGATGGAAACTCCGCATGCTATCTTAGGAATGCAGTGGGCAGAGAAATTTGGCGAAAAACCAGATGTATGTAATGCTATTGGAGCTCACCATGATGAAATAGAAATGAAAACCTTAATCGCTCCAATCGTACAAGTTTGTGATGCAATTAGTGGAGCAAGACCAGGAGCTAGAAGACAAGTTTTAGATTCATACATACAGCGTCTTAAGGATTTGGAAGATATTGCCTTTGGATTTGGTGGTGTGCAAAAAGCATATGCCATACAAGCAGGTAGAGAACTACGTGTTATTGTAGAATCAGAAAGAGTAACGGATGATAAAGCTGCAGAGCTGTCTTTTGAAATTTCTCAAAAAATACAAACAGATATGACCTACCCAGGTCAAGTTAAAGTAACCGTTATTCGTGAAACTAGAGCGGTGAACGTTGCCAAATAGAAATTAATTTACAGTATAATTTTAAAGCGAACCTCTAAAGGGTTCGCTTTTTTTATGACCATAACTTACCTATAGTCAGATGTTTCTTATGTGTTTTAACAGAATATTTAGAATTTAAAAGACCTGTAATTGTATCTTTAGAGAGACTAAAAACTATTATAATGACAACGAAAAAACTCTTTAATTATTCCATGTTTGTAGTATTTGCTGCAGCATTAACATTTACCTCGTGTAAAGAAAAACAGGAGGTTCCAGAAGAAGATGCTGCAGCTTTATCTGTAGAATTTGAAAAGTATGAATTAGAAAACGGACTTGATGTAATCCTACACCAAGATAAAAGTGACCCTATTGTTTCTGTAGCGATACAGTACAATGTGGGATCTAATCGTGAAAAAACAGGAAGAACAGGTTTTGCTCACCTTTTTGAGCATATGCTTTTTCAAGAATCTGAAAATGTTCCTCAGGACCAGTTTTTTAAGAAAATTCAAGATGCCGGCGGAACCTTAAATGGAGGTACCTGGAAAGATGGTACCATATATTATGAAGTTGTGCCTAAGAATGCAATGGAAACAGTGTTATGGTTGGAGAGTGACCGTATGGGGTATTTAATAAATACCATTACGGCTTCTGCTTTTAGTAATCAGCAAGAAGTAGTGCAGAATGAAAAAAGACAACGTGTGGATAACAATCCTTACGGACACGAAGGTTGGGTTTTAGATAAAAACATTTATCCTGAAGGACATCCTTATAATTGGCAAGTAATTGGAGAATTAGAAGATTTGCAAAGTGCGACAGTAGAAGATGTAAAAGAGTTTTATGATAAGTTCTATGGACCAAATAATGCTACATTAGTTTTAGCAGGTGATTTTGAAAAAGAAGACGCAAAAGCTTTGGTAGAGAAATATTTCGGAGAAATCAAGAGAAGACAAGAAGTAGAACCATTAAAGCCACAGCCGGTAACTATTGCAGAAACTGTCCGCTTGTATCATGAAGACAACTTTGCAAATACAGCACAATTAAATATGGTATGGCCCACCACGAACCAATATACTGATGATGCCTATGCATTAGATTTTCTATCAGAATTAATTTCTAGTGGAAAAAAGGCGCCAATGTTTAAGGTTTTAGAAAAGGAAAAAGAACTTTCTTCAAGATATTATGCCTATAATAGATCACAGGTGTTAGCCGGAGAATTTCACGTTACAGTGACGGCAAACAGCGGTAAGAGCTTAAATGATATTGAAAAAGGAATGTTTGAAGCCTTTGCGCTTTTTGAAAAAGAAGGCGTTACAGATCGTGATGTAGAGCGTATTAAAGCAGGATTAGAAACAGATTTCTATAATGGCATCAGTAGTGTTTTAGGAAAATCATTTCAATTAGCACAGTACAATACTTTTGCCGGAGACCCTGGGTTTATTGAAAAAGATATTGAAAATATTAAAAAGGTTACAAAGGAAGATGTTATGCGTGTTTACGAAACGTATATAAAGGATAAACCTTTTGTAATTACCAGTTTTGTTCCTAAAGGTCAGATGGAATTAATTGCGGAGAATTCTACTAAAGCAGCAGTTGTTGAAGAAGAGATTAAAGAGAATGTTTCAAAAGTAATAGAAGAAGCTACAGAAGCAATTGTAAAAACACCTTCTAAAATAGACCGATCTATAGAACCACAGCAAGGAGCATCTCCGGGGTTAAATGTTCCTGCAAGTTGGACCTCTACTTTAGGAAATGGATTGAAAGTTTACGGAATTGAACAGAATGAAATTCCAACAGTTAATTTTAGTTTACGCATTGATGGAGGTCACCTTTTAGATGATATGCAAAAGAATGGTGTGGCAAATTTAATGACGGATATTCTAATGGAAGGAACTAAAAATAAGACTCCTGAACAATTAGAAGAAGAGATTGAAATGCTTGGAGCTAGTATTAATATGTATACTACCAATGAAGCTATTATTATAAGAGGAAATACATTGGTTCGTAATTTTGATAAAACAATGGCATTGGTAAAGGAGATTCTTCTAGAGCCAAGATGGGATGAAGAGGAGTTTGCCCGTATTAAGACGAGTACCATAAATGGTATAAAGCGTTCAGATGCGGACCCAAATACCGTTGCAGATAGAGTGTATAAAAAATTGCTTTATGGAGAAGATCATATTTTTAGTTACCCAACGAGTGGTACTGCCGCTTCTGTAGAAGCAATTGCTATAGAAGATTTGAAGGCATTTTACGCTAAAAACTTTTCACCCTCTATTAGTAGTATGCATGTGGTAGGTAAAATAGATGAGGCTGCTGTTTTAGAAACCTTAAAAGGATTAGAAAATAGTTGGGCAACAAAAGAAGTGACCATCCCAGAATATCCTATCGTAAACAATAGAGATAAGGCTTCTTTATATTTTGTGGATATACCAGATGCAAAACAATCTGTTATTAGTATTGGTAATATAGGCTTATCAAGAACCGATAAAGATTTCTTCCCTGCAGAAGTAATGAATTATAAATTGGGAGGTTCGTTCTCTGGAAATGTAAACCTAATTCTTAGAGAAGAGAAGGGGTATACTTATGGTGCGCGTTCTGGTTTTAGTGGAAGTAAAATTCCGGGAACATTTACGGCTTCATCCAGTGTACGTACAAATACTACAGGAGAGTCTGTTCAAATTTTTAAAGATGAAATTTCAAAATATAAAGAAGGAATTTCTCAAGAAGATCTAGACTTTACTAAAAATGCGTTGATTAAATCCAATGCGCGTCGTTTTGAAACTCAAGGTTCTTTATTAGGGATGTTGCAAGAGATGAGTGAATATGGGTTGGCATCAAACTATATAGAAAAGGAAGAAGATGTTATTAGAAATATGACTTTAGAGGAGCATAAGACTTTAGCGAATAAACTACTCAATCAAGACAAAATGGCTTATATCGTCGTGGGTGATGCTGCAACACAATTTGAACAATTTAAATTGATGGGCTTTGATGAGGTAAAACTAATCACTAAAGATGGTGAGGAATCTAATTTAGATACCGCTAGATATTAAAATAAATTTAGCTTAGAAAAGAAAAGAGCGTTGCATTGCAACGCTCTTTTCTTTTATTTTTATCAGGGATACCTTTATTTAATCAACCATAAACAAAGCATTCGCAAAAAACAATTTTCCGTTTTCCCAGAACCCTCTAAATAATGGATTGTCTACCATGTAAACGACTTGACCACGGCCATAGTTTTCAGTGCCAAATACTAAAGTTTTTGCGATTCTTTTTTGTGCTTCACTTCCTGCAAATCCTGCAACAGGAATAGTGATGTCTTCTAGATATACGGCATTACCTTCTTTTAAATAATCAAAGGCATCATCGCCTAATTTTAAGGTGAAATAAGTGTCGTCATACCCAAAAGCTAATGGATTTGTGTTATCAACTTTAGTTTTAAAAATTGCACCTGTAATTAAATCTTTAATCCCTTCTCGTTCGGAGTTTTCAAAAGTGATTAAACGTTCTGTTTTAGTAGTATCTTTTTCGATTTTTTTACTTTTTATTCCAAAACCATTGTCGCCTTCAAGTCCTTCAATAGCTCCTCCCATTGCAATTAGTTTACCACCATTCTTTACCCATTCTTTTAGTTCTTTCTTAGTGCTGTTCGTCATAAAACGTCCATATCGGCCATCTGGCAATATTAAAATATCGTATTCTTCTAAGTCTTCAGCGTTTAAATAATCGCTTTCCAGTATGGTAACCGGATAGTTTAATTGTTTTTCAAAAAAGTGCCATACTTCACCGAACTGTAAGGTGCTAGTAGGTTTTCCGGTAAGAACTGCTATTTTACTATTCTTAATTAAATGAACAGAATCTGAACCAAAATCATCACCTCTATCTACAAATCCAGTAGAAGTTCCTGTTAAAAGTTTATCGTGATTACTTGAAATTTCGGAAAGTTTAGTTGTAAAATCTTTTTTGTTTCTATTATCAGACTTTGTAATGATTAAACTACCACGTTCGTATTTTTTACCTTCTAATGTAAAAGGTTTTCTAGCAAATTTCACTTTAATATTTTCTTTTAATAAAGCTGCTAAAAAACGCGCATCGTTCATACTGTTCCAATCACCTACATAGGCATAGGTATTTTCCGAAATAATATTTTTAGCGTTCTCTTTTTTGATAGTATTGCTCATGGCATTTACTTTCGTTTCAGAAGCAATGGCATCAAGTCCATAAGCATAAGGTAAGGACCAAGCGGTTATGTCATAGGTTAAAGAATCACTTAGTTTGGCATTTGGCTCAAACAATACTTTTACCAAAGTTCCTTTAGGTTGGTCCGTAGAAACAATTAAAGCTTGACCTTTTGTTTTACTGCTTTTTACTTTTCCACTAGCGTAATTAAAACCTTTTACTGTGGTAGCATCAGACCATCCGTATTCAATCTCATGTTTTTCTAATAATTGCATTAACGCCTTTACTTTGTCATCAGAACCGCTGAGTACATAGCTTTTATATTTAAAATTTTTATTGGTATAGAATTTCTTAAATTCTTCATTTAGTTTTTTTGCACTACTTGATGCAACTTCAACAGTAGATATTCCTGTGGTGAAATGATGATCAATTCTATCTTTTAGGGTTAGTGTGTCTCCACTTCGTGTTAAAATACCTAATCCTGCTCTTCCGCTACCTCCTTGCTCATAGGTCATTCCTATAGCTCCATTGTACAGCGGGTAGGTGTCGCCATAACTTGGGTAGAATAAATCAAACACCTCTTTGGTAAAATAAAACCATCCGTTTTCATCAAAATATTTCGCATGGTTTTTACCAATGGTTACTTGAAAATCTCTTTGGAAATTAGTAATCACTTCATGGTAAGGTTCTGCTGCAGGAGCAAAATAATACGGAGAATCAACTCCTTGTTCATGAAAATCTACATGAACATGAGGCAACCATTGATTATACACTTTCAAGCGTTGCTGACTTTCAACTTGAGTTAACCATGCCCAATCTCTATTTAAATCGAACATGTAGTGGTTAGCTCTACCGTTTAACCAACCTTCGTGATGTTCTTTACTTTTTGGGTCAACATTATTAGGTGTATTCCTATTTTCGTTATACCAATTTACATATCGATCACGGCCATCAGGGTTAATACATGGATCTATAATAACTACTGTATTTTCAAGGTAGGATGCTTTATTCGTCAAAAGTTCATAGATCGTTTGCATTGAAGCTTCTGTGCTCACACTTTCATTACCATGTACATTATAACTTAACCATACAATGGCAATTTCTGCATTGCCTTCACCTTTTGTGTTTTTTAAATGGTTGGTGCGTATGGCTTCAATATTTTTAATATTCTCAGGAGAAGAGATATAGGCAAGTACTAATGGTCTTCTTTCGTTTGTTTTTCCGTAAGGTTTTAGTAAAACTCTGTCTGAAACTGTGTTCGCCAAATAAGTGTAATAATCTACAACTTCATGGTGTCTAGAAAATTCTGTTCCCAATTCATACCCTAGAAATTCTGAGGGAGATTTTATGTTTTGAGCGTTGGTTGCAATGTAAGCAGTAAGAAAAAGTGCGACTAAAATTCTTTTCATGTGGTGTTAGTTTGATTTTACTCAAATTTAACAATAATATCAGGAAGAAATATAAGGGATATAAAATTTAATTTATGCTAGAAAATTTAACTTCTTAACGTATTTTTAGATTCTGGTATGCTTTAAGAATTTTACCTTTACAACCATTTTTAAATAGAATTATGAAGATTGATGGTATTCCATTCAAACAAACTGGGTATTTTTCAAAAATAATGTGTGATTATTTAGAAGAAGCGGACTCACTGAAACCTTTTTATAATAGATTTCCGGCTTTTGAGAATTTTGAAGCGCAAATCATTGAAAAGCAGAAAAATTTTCCAAAAATTAATCGCGCAGTTCTATCAGAAGCATTAAATAAGCAATATAAAGGGGTTGATTCTAGTACTGCAACCAAAATAAACATTCAACTTTTAAAAGAAGAAAATACCTTTACGATTGTAACGGGGCATCAGCTAAATTTATTTACAGGGCCTTTATACTTCTTGTATAAAATTATAGCTACTATAAATCTTACGGTTGCATTAAAGGAAAAACATGCGCAATATAATTTTGTGCCCGTGTATTGGATGGCTACCGAAGATCACGATTTTGATGAGATTAATTATTTTAATCTCAACGGTAAAAAAATTCAGTGGAATAAAGAAGCTTCTGGAGGTGTTGGGCGTTTAGATACTCAGGGATTAGAAGTATTGAGTGAAACACTGGCTGCAGAATTAGGAGGGAGTAAAAATGCTGAATTTTTAAAAGAGCTTTTTACAAATGCATATGTAAAACATACCAATTTAACTGATGCTACACGTTTTTTAGCAAACGAGTTATTTAAAGAGTATGGGTTGGTTATTGTAGATGGAGATGATATAGCCTTAAAGAAATTACTTATTCCTTATGTAAAGTCAGATTTACTTGAGGAAAAATCGTTTAAAGCCGTTACTAAAAGTATTGAAGCTTTAAATACTTTACCTGAAAATTATGGGATTCAAGTAAATCCCAGAGAAATCAATTATTTTTATTTGATAGATGGGGTTCGGGAACGAATTATAGAACAACATGGCACTTATTTCGTGAATGATACTAAGATATCGTTTACAAAAGATGAGGTGCTGCGTGAGTTAGAAAATCATCCAGAGCGTTTTTCACCAAATGTGGTATGCCGCCCTTTATATCAAGAAGTTATTTTGCCTAATTTGTGTTATATTGGTGGGGGAGGAGAGCTCGCATATTGGTTAGAGCTTAAGTCTTATTTTGATGCCGTAGCTATTACCTTTCCGATGCTTTTATTACGGAATTCTGCACTTTTGATACCTGGTAAGCAAAGCGAGAAAATTGCGAAGTTAGATTTAAAAGTTTCTGACTTGTTTCTAAAGCAGAATACATTTATTAATAAGAGGGTTAGAGCTATTTCTAATATAGATATTGATTTTTCTCCCCAAAAAGACCTTTTGAAAGTTCAATTTGAAGCCTTGTATGATTTAGCAACACAAACGGATAAATCTTTTTTAGGAGCAGTAAAAGCACAGGAGGTAAAGCAAATAAAAGGATTGGAATACTTAGAAAAACGTTTATTGAAAGCGCAGAAGCGAAAACTAAAAGACCATGTAATAAGAATTACGGAACTTCAAAATGATTTATTTCCGAATAAATCCTTGCAAGAAAGGCAACAGAATTTTTCGCAATTTTATTTAGAATATGGGGATCAATTAATTCCTGCTTTGGTAAAGAGTTTAAAGCCGTTATCTAAAGATTTTGAGATTTTAATTTTTTAAAATGCTTTGTAGGATGTGGTATGATTAAAAATGTTAATCTGCATGAGATACTTTTTGAATATTAAATTATTCTTTAGGAAAATTCCGATTTATCTTAATATTTTTGTTTCCTATGAAATTAGACGACATCAAGTTATTTTATTACCTGAAGAATTTTTTAAAGAATGCATTACCTGATTCTTACTTTAAGAAGCTTTTTAATTCTTTAAAAGAATATGAGCTAGAATGTGATAAAAAGGAATTGAATGCAAGATTAGATTATTATTTTAAAGTAGATACCGTTTTTGAAGTCCCACAAGAAGCTGTCGCAGTTCAAGATTTTAGAAAAACAAAAAGTACTACCTATTATTTAGACTTTAAAGAGTTTATTAATTTTTTTAGTTCACACATAAAATTTGCCTATTATTTTGGAGACGAAACTCATATAAATGACTACCCTACGTTATTTAAGGCTAGACCGATATATGGAAATAATGCGAATTCCATTTTATATAAATTAAATAAAAGAAGGCATTTTAGATGGGTGAATGATACGCTAGATTTTTCTAAAAAGAAAGATAAAATGGTGTGGAGAGGCTTAGCTTGGCATGCGTTAAGAACAGATTTTGTTAAAAATTTCCATGATCATCCACTTTGTAATGTGGGTCAGATAAATAAATTGGATGCCCCGAAGCCTTGGGTTAAAGATTTTTTATCCGTTGAGGAGCAATTAAAATATAAATTTATCTTTTGTCCAGAAGGGAATGATGTTGCTACGAGTCTAAAATGGGTTATGTCTTCAAATTCCTTATGTATTATGCCGAAGCCAAATTATGAAACTTGGTTTATGGAAGGTGTTTTAGAAGCGGGTGTTCATTATGTTGAAGTTGCCAGTGATTGTTCGGATCTGGAAGAAAAAATTCAATATTACATAGAAAATGAAAAAGAAGCTCAAGCAATTATTAATAATGCACATGAACATGTTAAGCGTTTTCAAAATAAAAAGCTAGAAGATTTACTTTGTGTGAAAGTTCTGGAGAGATATGCCCAACTATCAAATCAAAAAGATTATTATAAATTTTAGGTTCTTTTCATTTTAGGGAAAAGGATTCTTTTTATTAATGTTAATATACTTTTAGCGTGCACAATATAGATATAGAATTAGTTGAAATGACATTGGATGTCATGAAATATGTAATCAATCGGATTACAAAAACATCTCCAGAACTTGGGCAACCAAAAAAAGAAGAAGAGTTAAAAGCTTTGGTAGGGGAAACAATTACTTCTGAAGGTATTGGTGGTGAAAAAGCATTTCAATTATTTCGTGATGTTCTAGTGAAAGCAACAGTGCCTATAGATCATCCTAGACATTTGGCCTTTGTACCAGCATCTCCTACGCGAGCAGCTATTATGTTTGATTTGGTTACCTCTGCGTCTAGTATTCATGGGGCCTATTGGATGGAAGGTGCGGGAGGTATTTTTTGTGAGAATGAAGCAATGCATTGGTTGGTTTCTTTGACAGGAATGCCAGAAGGATCTTTCGGAGTTTTTACCAGTGGAGGAACTGCTGCAAATTTATCAGCAATGGTAGCTGCACGTGAAAACTGGAGACAAGATCCAATAAATAACGATAAAAAAGGAATTATTATAGCTTCTGTGGGAGCACATTCTTCTGTAAAAGCCATGGCTAAAGTTATGGATGCCGAAATTCTATTGGTGCCTTCTGAAGAAAGAATGGATGCAGAGGATTTGAAAATCTTATTTAAGAACCTACTCGGAGATAAGCAAAGTAGGGTTTTCGCTGTAGTAGCAACTGCTGGAACTACTAATGCGGGTATTATAGACGATTTAGACGGAATTGCAGATTTTTGTGTACAACACAATTTTTGGTTTCATGTAGATGGTGCGTATGGTGGTGGAGCTTTGTTAGCAGATTCTGTTCGTCATTTATTTAAAGGGATTGAAAAAGCAGATAGTATCACGATAGATCCGCATAAGTGGTTGTTCTCTCCATACGATTGCGGTGCTATTTTATATAAAAATCCAGAAATTGCAAAGGCTGCACATTCCCAAGAAGGGTCTTATCTAGAAATTTTTAAAGATGAAGGGGCTCATGGTTTTAACCCGTCCGATTATCAAATTCAGTTAACAAGAAGACTAAGGGGCTTGCCTTTATGGTTTTCATTAGCAATGCATGGTGTAGAGAAGTATAAGTGGGCGGTAGAATGTGGTATCACTTTAGCAAATACTGCGGGTGATTTAATTACCAAAGATGAGCATGTAGAATTAGTTCGTGAGCCTAGTTTGTCCTGTGTGCTTTTTAGAAGAAAAGGCTGGACTCCGGAAGATTATAGAAACTGGACCTATGAAAATCACAGAAAGGGTTTTGCTTTAGTGACACCGACAAAATGGAAAAAGGGAGACGAGTTTGAAACCGTAGCTCGTTTTTGTTTTATCAACCCAGACACTACACAAAAAGATATTTCTGATATTTTAGCTACCATGCATTAAGGTACTAAAAATTCGCCTTTCCAATTGTTTTCTTCTTTAGAATATCTAATTTTTACGTGATTTGGTTGGTCTAATTTTAGATACTCAATTTTATGCGCTTCAATGGTTATTAAACAAAAGTGATTGTCCTCGTTTAAGTACGATATTTCTGCTAGGCTATTTATAGTACTTCCCGGGGCGAGCGTTGTTGTGTAGTCATTTTTAGCATCGTCTTTTATCTGATTCCAGTATTTGGCAATTTTTTTATCACTTTTTACAACAAAAGCATTGCCTTCAATCTTTAACTGTATTCTTTTTTCAGGATGGTAAAGCAAAATGCTGACTTTAGGGTTTTCTGTTATATGGATTACTTTTTTAGATCGTTTGTCTGTGAAGAAACTCAGGTCTAAATTTTCTGAAACGTCACGTAATACTACCGTACGCAATCGGGCCATTTTATCTAATCCTACGGTACCTAAGGTGAATAATCGGAAGGGGTGGCCAAACACGGTAATCCCTTTTTTTAACTCTTCTTTTATCTCGGTAAATAGTGCTAAAGTCATTCGGTATTTATTTGTTTCAAAAATGATTTATCCCATAAAAAAAAACGGTTCTAAGGGGCTATAAAAAAGGGTGTTGGAAATTTTTATATAAATATAACGAAAAGAACCTTTTCTAAAATTTACATTTTACTATTTTTGCGGATGCAAAATAACGTCCTGATTTTAGATTTTGGTTCTCAGTACACACAACTCATAGCTAGAAGAGTTAGAGAGCTTAATATTTTTTGTGAGATTAAGCCTTACAATAAACTTCCAGAAGATTTATCAACCTATAAAGCAGTGATACTTTCTGGTTCTCCTTTTTCAGTGAGAGCAGAAGATGCTCCGCATCCCGATTTATCTCAGATACAAGGTAAAAAACCAATGTTGGCAGTTTGCTACGGAGCGCAGTATTTAGCACATTTTCAAGGAGGTAATGTAGCGCCATCAAATACTAGAGAGTATGGGAGAGCTAATTTATCATTTGTAAAATCGGACGAGCCTTTCTTTGAGAGTATTAATGTAGGGAGTCAAGTGTGGATGAGTCATTCTGATACCATAAAAGAATTGCCTGCAAATGCAACGCGTTTAGCAAGCACCAGTGATGTAGAAAATGCGGCTTACAGATTGGAAGGTGAAGATACGTACGCTATTCAGTTTCATCCAGAAGTATATCATTCTAAAGATGGAAAACAATTACTAGAAAACTTTTTAGTACATATTGCAGGAGTAGCACAAACATGGACACCAGATTCTTTTGTAGAGACTACAGTAGCACAATTAAAAGAAAAGATAGGGACAGATAAGGTTATATTAGGACTTTCGGGAGGTGTAGATTCTTCTGTGGCTGCTATGTTATTGCATAAAGCAATTGGGAAAAATTTACACTGTATATTCGTAAATAATGGATTGCTTCGTAAAGATGAGTTTCCAAGTGTATTGGAGCAATACGAAGGAATGGGACTTAATGTGAAAGGTGTAGATGCTTCGGCACGCTTTTTGGATGAGTTGGCAGGAGAGAGTGATCCTGAGAAAAAGCGAAAAATAATTGGACGTGTATTTATAGAAGTTTTTGATGATGAGTCACATTTAGTAGAAAATGCAAAATGGTTGGCACAAGGAACTATTTATCCAGATGTTATTGAGTCAGTTTCTGCAACAGGAGGACCATCTGCAACTATAAAAAGTCATCATAATGTTGGTGGTTTACCAGATTTTATGAAATTAAGTGTGGTAGAGCCATTACGTATGTTGTTTAAAGATGAAGTACGTAGAGTAGGAGCAAGTATGGGCTTAGATCCGCTATTGTTAGGAAGGCACCCTTTTCCCGGACCTGGTCTTGCTATTAGAATTCTAGGAGATATTACGCGTGAAAAGGTGGCAATTTTACAAGAAGTAGATGCTATCTTTATAAATGGATTAAAGAGTGCAGGGCTTTATGATAAAGTATGGCAGGCCGGCGCAATGCTTTTACCCGTAAATAGTGTAGGGGTAATGGGAGATGAAAGAACTTATGAAAAATGTGTAGCTTTACGCGCAGTAGAAAGTACTGATGGTATGACTGCGGATTGGGTAAATTTACCATATGAGTTTTTGCAAAAAACTTCTAACGATATTATAAATAAAGTTAGAGGCGTAAATAGAGTGGTATATGATATTAGTTCAAAACCACCAGCAACAATTGAGTGGGAGTAATTTTGAAAAATAATAATTAAAATAATTTGATATTAAAACTATTGATGTCGTAGTGATTATATAAACGTATAGTTGTTATTTCAATGGTGTAAATTCAATACTAAAGAAAATATATAAAGATGCAGAGACCATTCGCGAAATACTTTTTACCAACCCTATTGTTTATGTTGGTAAGCTTTTCGGCAGTTGCTCAAAAATTCACAACTCATTCCGTGAAAAAAGGGGAAACCATTCATAGTATTTCTACACAGTATAAAACAACACCACAGAGTATTCTAAACCTGAATAAGGAAATAAAAAATGTAACGGAATTAAAACCGAATACAATTTTGATTATTCCTTTAGATGCGAAAGCGGCGGAATCTTCTGGGGTTGCAGTAAAAACAACTAGTGGTAACGGGGCAGATCAAAGTGTTGTCATAGTGCAACAAGAACCAACGAGCTTTATATCCTATAAAGTGAAGAGGAAAGACAATCTTTTTCGTTTGTCAGAAAAATTTGACGTTAGTCAGGATGCTATAAAAAAATACAATAAAGAGTTGTACTCTGTACAACTTAAAAAAGGAATGACTTTGAAAATTCCTAAGTATAAAAAGATGAAACCAGAGGAAAATCCTTTTGATAATGATCTTTTTGAAATGTATACGGTGAAACCAAAGGAAACAAGATGGTCTATCGTTAACAAATACGGAATTACCATTGACAGTCTTTTAGTGCTTAATCCAGATTTATCTAAAGAAGATACCTATTTAGCTTCTGGTCAGGAATTACGTTTGCCTAAAAAAGCGGGGAGTACAATAGCGGATCAAACTTCACAGCTGTTTATTTCGTATACAGTTCCTGCAAAAAAAGGGTTTTATTCTATTGAAAAAGAATTTGGAGCTAAGGAAGCGGAAATTAAAGCGTTGAATCCAGAGGTTAAAGAGAGAGGCTTGCAAGAGGGGATGGTAATTAGAATACCACAGAAAAAAACAGATACAAAATCTGTGAATACTGAGAATTTTAATTTCTATGAAGTTAAACAGGGTGAAGGAGAATATTCTTTGAATAGAAAATTAGGGCTTTCTTATAAAGAATTACTAGCGCTAAATCCTGAACTTCAAAATGGTTTGAAAGCAGGAATGGTTTTAAAAATTCCAAAAGATAGTGCTGGAGATTTTGAAGTAAAAAACTCCTTAATTATAGAAAATGTAGATCTTGTTAGTAAAATGAATCTTACAACGAAGCCTAATTTGGTAATTATGTTGCCTTTTAGATTGGATATGATTGATGTTAGTAATAAAACATCCGCTAGTGATGCTATCGTTAAGAGAAAAGATGCGAACTATAGTTTAGGCTTGTATAGTGGAGCATTAGTAGCTTTAGATTCTATAAAAAAATTAGGACTTACCGTTAATGTAACTGTTTATGATACGGAAAAGAGCGTTGAAAAAACTAGAGCATTACTATTAAAGCCAGAATTTAGAAATGCTGATGCAATAATAGGTCCTCTTGATTCTCAATCATTGCAAGAAGTGGCGGTGCGTGTTGGACAAAACCAAGTTCCAGTGATAGCCCCTTTACCTGCTAAAAGTGAGATTAGTTTATCTAATGTTTTTTATACCGTTCCTTCAGATAATGATTTGATGAAGCATATGTTTGCGTATGTTAAAGAAAATAGAGGGACAGAAAATATTGTAGTTATTGCTGATGATGAACACAAGGCAACAAAACAATTGATTGTCCAAGAATTTCCAAAAGCTAAATCCTTGCAATTAGTAGAAAAATATGCAATGAAAGATAAAATTGTTGCATTGTTATCTTCAACTGAAGAGAATTGGGTTTTCTTAGAAACAGATCAATTAAATACAATTAATAGTGTAATTTCTGTTTTGAATTCATCCATTACCGATAAAAGAAAAATTCGTGTATTTACAACCAACAAAGGAAAAGCTTTTGATAGTGATAAAATAAACCATACACATTTATCCTACTTGTCATTTACTTATCCTTCTGTAGATGGAGAAGATAAAAATGATTCATTCGAATCAGCTTATAAAAGAATGAATAAGGGGAAATCTCCGGATAAATTTGCACGTAGAGGTTTTGATATTACTTTTGATATTTTACTGAAATTGGCCTACAAACAGAATCTTTTTGAAGCATCAAAGTTTGTTGGAGAAACAAAATATAGTGCTAATAAGTTTAATTATACAAGGGATGGTGCAACGGGATATCGTAACCATTCAAGTTATATAATGGCTTATGATGAAATGTGGATTAAACAATTAGATTAATAAATGACAGCAAAAGTTACCTACTTAGGGGAATTGAGAAATAGTTGTGAGCATTTGGCTTCAGGTGATACCTTTACTACCGATGCTCCTATAGACAATAATGGGTTAAGTCAGGCTTTTTCTCCTACAGATACTGTAGCAACGGGCTTGGCAAGTTGTATGATTACTATGATGGGAATTAAGGCTAACGGTTTGGGGGTAGCGCTAAAGGGAGCTACAGCAGGCGTAACTAAACACATGGCTACAGAACCTAGAAGGATTTCTAAAATAGAAGTTGTGCTAAATTTGCCTAATGCTATTTCTGACAAAAACAGAAAAATCTTAGAACATACTGCAAATACATGCCCTGTGCATTTTAGTTTACATCCAGATATTGAAAAAGTAATTACGTTCCATTGGGATTTATAAAAAAAATACCATTTTTTCTTTTCTTATTTATCTTGCCGTTATCGGCTCAAGATGAAGAGATTATACTATGGGATGCAGGTGCAAAATTGAGTTGGGCAGATTTTAAAGGAGAACCTACAAATACCAGAGCAGCTGCTGTAACCGCAAGTGGTTTAACCTATAGCTTTTCAACACTTCGGAAAAATGATGACGTTGTTGAGGTGAATTTTACAGTGTTATCACATTTTTATCCCAATGAATCGTGGTACCGTTCAGAAGTATGTGATGCAATTATTTTAAAACATGAACAGCTACATTTTGATATCACGGAACTGTATGCTAGGAAGTTTTTAGACCGATTAAATAAAACTACATTCACCACAAATGCAAAGTCAGAAGTGAAGGTAGTTTATAATCAAATTAATAAAGAGCTTAATGAATATCAGAACCTATACGATTCTGAAACTAATTTTTCTCGCAACCGAGAGCAACAACAGCTATGGGAAATTAAGCTTGATACTCTATTGAAGGACTAATACGTGTGGTTTACTAGACATCACATATTAGAAACCCTTGCTTTAGAGAATCAATTTTATCATCTTTTTTTGGAATAAATTCTTGAGCTACATGCCCCGTATAACCTGTCGATAAAATGGCACGCATAATTGCAGGGTAATATAATTCCTGTGTTTCGTCAATTTCATATCTTCCTGGGACTCCAGCAGTGTGGTAATGTCCGAAGTATTGATGATTATCTTCAATATTCCGAATAACATCACCTTCCATAATTTGCATGTGATAAATATCATAAAGCAACTTAAAATTTTCAGAACCAATCTCTTTACATAATTCAATCCCCCAAGTGGAGGTATCACACATGTAATCCTTATGGTCAATTTTTGAATTAAGGAGTTCCATTTGGAGTACAACACCATGTTTTTCGGCTAAAGGCATAATTTTTTTTAGACCATCTGCACAGTTTTTAAGACCAACCTTATCTTCCATACCATTTCTATTTCCACTAAAACAAATTAGATTGGTGTAGCCAGCCTCTGCTACTTTAGGAATTATTTTTTTGTAATCTGCAATTAACTCTACATGTAATTTTGGATCGTTCCAGCCTTCCATAATCCCTTTTCCAGCGCCCCAACACATAGCTGCATGAATATTGTATTTCTTCATTAATGGCCATTCTTCTGGCCCAGTCAAATCAATCGACTTAATGCCGAGCTCATTTAATGTTTTTAAGAAGTCTTCAAATGGAATTTTATTGAAACACCAGCGGCAAACACTGTGATTGATATTGTTTTTTAACACAAAATCTTTGTTTTGGGAATCATCTATAGAAGCAGTTGCGGCTTTACAAGAAACAATGCCTAATGATCCTATAGCAGCAGTTCCAATAAATTTACGTCTTTCCATTTTCAAATTTTTTAGCAGATGAGTTTCAAATATAAATTATTTTATCGAATAAATGTAATTTAGACATTTAATAAAATCAAGTAGCTTCTCAATTAATAAGGCTATTAATTTAGCACTATTTAGCGATTCATCAAATTAGATGTATAATCTAAGCATTTCTACTTTTAAAATGAATAATTTTATGGCAATAAATTCAAACGGGTTTTTATACTAATTATTTTCATGGAAATAAAACCAGATACACGTAAGTTAATTGAATTAGCGCATTATCGCATGCCCTTCGGAAAGTATAAAGGACGCTATTTGGTGGCGCTTCCAGAACCCTATTTAATATGGTTTCAACAAAAAGGATTCCCAGAAGGGAAGTTGGGAGACTTGCTAAAAGCTATGACGGAGATAAAAATAAATGGCCTAGAAGGGCTTATCTATAAAATTCAGAAAGATTTTCCTAAACAATAAGCAATATATGTGGTAGCAATTTGTATTTTTGCTTGCGTTAAGAAAACAACCTAACGCTTCATGTCACAGACAAAATATATTTTCGTAACCGGTGGGGTTACTTCTTCACTCGGTAAAGGTATTATCGCTGCTTCTCTAGCCAAGTTATTACAGGCCAGAGGATATAGAACTACCATTCAAAAATTAGATCCATATATAAATGTTGATCCAGGTACATTAAATCCTTATGAACATGGGGAATGTTATGTAACAGATGATGGTGCTGAGACCGATTTAGATCTTGGACATTACGAACGTTTCTTAAATACAACAACTTCTCAAGCAAATAATGTAACTACGGGTAGAATTTACCAAAGTGTTATTGAAAAAGAGCGTAGAGGGGAGTTTTTAGGTAAAACAGTTCAGGTTGTGCCGCATATAACCAACGAAATCAAAGAAAGAATCCAAATTTTAGGGAAAAGTGGAGATTATGATATTGTTATTACAGAAATAGGCGGTACCGTAGGCGATATTGAGTCCTTACCATACATAGAAGCTGTGCGTCAGTTACTTTGGGAATTGGGTGATAATAATGGAATTGTAATACATTTAACCTTAGTTCCTTATTTATCTGCTGCCGGTGAATTAAAAACAAAACCGACACAACACTCTGTGAAGACTTTAATGGAAAGCGGAATTAAGGCTGATATTCTTGTCTGTAGAACAGAACACGAAATTTCGGATGAAATAAAACATAAACTAGCCTTGTTTTGCAATGTAAAAAGAGAAGCTGTTATTCAGTCTATTGATGCTTCTACAATTTACGATGTGCCTATCTTAATGCAACAAGAGGGATTAGATACGGTAACTTTGCAACGTTTGGGATTGCCAGATACTACTAGACCCAATCTTGATCAATGGAATCAGTTTTTGAATAAACATAAAAACCCTAAGCATGAGGTTACTATTGGTTTAGTAGGTAAATATGTAGAATTACAAGATTCTTATAAATCTATTTTAGAATCATTTATTCATGCTGGTGCGGTTAATGAAGTTAAAGTTAACGTACGTTCTATCCATTCAGAACATATCAATGATAAAAACTTTGAGTCTAAATTAAAAGGCTTGAATGGTATTTTAGTTGCTCCCGGTTTTGGAGAAAGAGGTATAGAAGGTAAAATTAGAGCCGTACAATATGCAAGAGAAAACAATATTCCTTTTTTAGGTATTTGTTTGGGTATGCAAATGGCGGTTATAGAATTTTCTAGAAATGTGCTAGGATATAAAGATGCAACCTCTACAGAAATGCAAGAGAGCACAGAGCATCCTGTGATCAATTTAATGGAAGCTCAGAAGAATATTACAAATAAAGGTGGAACTATGCGTTTAGGGAGCTGGGACTGTACCTTGAAAAAAGGAAGTCTTGCAAGTGAAATTTACCATGGTGCCGCAGAAATTTCAGAACGTCACCGTCATCGTTACGAGTTTAATAACGATTACAAAGAAGAAATTGAAAAGGCAGGAATGATTGCTTCAGGAGTAAATAAAGATACGGGTCTTGTGGAGATTGTAGAAATTCCTAAACACCCTTGGTTTATAGGTGTTCAGTATCATCCTGAATATAAGAGTACAGTATTAAATCCACATCCTTTATTTGTGGGTTTTGTAAAAGCAGCATTAGACCATAAAATTTAAGATTACTGCCACTATGGCACAAACAATAGAATTGGGGCTATATTTGCTTCGATTCGAACCTAGAAATGCACAATAAAAGCATAAGGTTTTTTTAATAGTGATAAATGGAAGAAAAGAAATTAGACGTCAAGTCAATAATTGGTTTTGTATTGATTTTTGGAATTTTGCTTTTTATGTTTTGGCAAAACCAACCATCAGACGAAGAAGTAGCAGCAAAAAAAGTAGAGCAAGAACAGGTTGATGCTAAAGCAAAAGAAGAAAAAGTTGAAGCGAATACAGAACAAAAAGCACCTGTATTAAATTTACAAGATTCTACTGCAGTAGCTAACTATAAAGGAACCATTGGTGCTTTTGCATTTACAAAACCATCAGAAGAAACGACAGTTTTAGAAAACAGTCTGGTTTATTTGAAAATTAGCAATAAAGGAGGGCAAATTATAGAGGCTAAAATGAAAAATTTTACCACCTATGATTCAATACCTGTTTATTTGGTAAAAGACGGGAATGCTTCTTTTGCATTAAATTTTTCTACAAATGATAATCGCACCTTAAATACTGCCGATTTATTCTTTGAACCTTCATTAACTACGAGTGGAGAGAATCAAGTGCTTTCTATGAAAGCCAAAATTTCTGAAAACCAGTTTTTAGAATATCGATATGAAATGAAACCGGATGATTATTTATTAGATTTTTCTATTAAATCTCAAGGACTAAGTAGTGTTATAAATAATACCAAGCCTATTAATTTAGATTGGAAATTAAAAGCGATTCGCCATTCTAAAAGCATCAAATATTCCAACAGATATACGAGACTAACGTATAGTCATGAGGATGGGAAAATAAGTAAATTATCAGATAGTAGTGATGAGGATGAAGAAACAGAAGAAAACGTAAAATGGTTATCCTACCGTCAGCATTTCTTTAGTTCTATTTTGGTTACAGATACGCCTTTTAAAACAGCAAATTTGTTTTCTAGGAATTTGGTGGAAGAAGAATCGCATACGCAAAAGTATATGAAAGATTATGCTTCTGATATGCCCTTGGAATTAGAAGGTGGTGAGTTGAGCTATGCAATGAATTGGTATTATGGACCTACGGATGTAAAAGTATTGGCACAGTACAAAGAATTAAATTTAGAAGATTCTATTCCTTTTGGTTGGGGGATCTTTGGATTGATTAACAGGTATGTGTTTACGCCGTTATTTACTTTTTTAAGCGGAATGTTACCTGCGGGGATCGCAATTATCATTATGACTATAATGGTACGTTTAGCAATGTCTCCGGTGACGTACAAATCGTACTTATCTCAAGCTAAAATGAAGGTATTAAAACCTGAAATTGCAGAGATTAACGAAAAGTATAAGGATAATGCAATGAAAAAACAGCAGGAAACAATGAAGCTGAATAACAAAGCAGGCGTAAGTCCGCTAAGTGGTTGTATCCCGGCGTTAATTCAAATGCCTATTTTTTATGCACTTTTCAGTTTCTTTCCAACTTCTTTTGCATTGCGTCAAAAACCATTTTTATGGGCAGATGATTTGTCGTCTTATGATGTAATAGCGCAGTTGCCATTTACAATACCTGTTTATGGGGATCACGTGAGTTTGTTCCCGATTTTAGCATCTATTGCAATTTTCTTTTATATGATGATGACTACGGGTCAGAATATGACACAACAACCAGGGATGCCAAACATGAAGTTTATTATGTATTTGTCTCCACTTATGATGTTGGTATTCTTCAACGGGTATGCTAGTGGATTGAGTTTGTATTATTTCATCTCTAACTTAATTACCATATTTATTATGTTAGCGATAAAGAATTTTATTCTTGATGATGCTAAAATTCATGCGCAAATTCAAGAAAATAAGAAGAAGCCTAAAAAAGAAAATAAGTTTCAACGTAAAATGCGTGAAATGATGGAACAGGCTGAAACTCAAAAGAACGCTAAGAAATAAGCCTAAAGAACTTTAGAATAAAAAAAGCTCCTTTGTCAAGATTTAAGTCTTGCTTAGGAGCTTTTTTATTGAGGTTGGTTTGGTAAGATTTGGGACTTCAAAGATGCGATAAAGACCTAGTTTTTTAAAATAATAGTTGCCAAACGCGCAATTATGTATATTAAATAATCTTATCGTGTTGTCTTAAGGAATTTGTAGGAAGTAAAAAAGCTGCTAAATTTAATTAGCAGCTTTTATGGTTTAGGTAATGTTTGAGACCAATTTAGGCATTAAAGCCCTAATGCTGTCAATGCAGCTTGTGGCAATAATACTTTGTCAATAGTATGGGCAACACCATTTGTTGCAAAAATATCCGTACTTGTAATACTCGTATTAGTATCTGTATCGTCGCCAATAACGAAGGTGTCTCCTGAGACTATTATTTCTACAGAATTATCAGCATATGCTGTTTCAATATTTCCCGCAGCTAAAGCACTTGCCATTACCTTTGAAGGAATTACATGGTATAATAAAATATTTCTTAGTACATCTATTTCACCTGTTGTATCAAAATCATCTAAGCTGTTATAATCATCTCCGAGTGTATCTAAAAGAGCAACAAAGGCATCATTTGTAGGAGCAAATACGGTGAATGGTCCAGCGCTATTAAGTGTAGCTACTAAATCCGTTTTTAGTACTGCAGCTTCTAAAATAGACAAGGGTTCGGTAGCTACTACAATGTCTACTAATGTTCCATTCGTTAATCCCTCAACAAAATCAATGGCTGCCTGTGGTAATAATACTTTATCAATGGTATGTGCTACACCATTTGATGCCATAATATCTGTACCTGTAATAGTAGCATTTACTGAAGACGCGTCACCAATAACAAAAGATCCGTCTGAGGCGATAATTTCAATAGAGTTATCAGCATAAGCTGTACCCACAGACCCTGCAGCTAAATCTGCTGCTAGCACTTTAGCGGGTAATACATGGTATAATAGTATGTTTTTCAATAATGCGATTTCAGCTTCGGTATCAAAATCATCTAAACTGGTATAATCATCTCCGAGTGCATTTAGCAATGCGACGAATGCATCGTTGGTAGGTGCAAAAACGGTAAATGGACCAGCACTGTTTAGTGTATCTACCAATTCAGTTTTTACAACCGCATCTTTTAAAATAGATAGCGCATCTGTAGCTACAACAATCTCCACTAGGGTCGTTTGCTCTTCTGCCATTTCCGTTAATAAATCTAATACTTCTTGTGGGACCAAAACTTTATTGATAACATGTACAATGCCATTGCTGGCTTCTACATCGGCACTAATAACTTCAGCATCTACATCAGTAGCGTCTTGTATGAAGACGCTCCCATTAGAAATTCGAATCGTTACCTCCTCTTGTTGTATCGTTTCTATGGTTTGGCCATCACTTAACGCCGTTGATCTAGCCGATCCGCTGACAACATGGTAGCTTAGGATTTTTGCTAATAATGCTTTTTCATCAGCAGTATCAAAATCATCCAAGGAATCATAGCCATCTAAAGAAGCGAAGAAAGTAGTGAAAGCATCGTTTGTTGGTGCAAATACCGTAAAAGGACCATCTGAATTTAAGGTAGTAACCAAATTTGCGTTTGTGTTTTCATCCGCTTGAATTAATGCAGCAACTAAACTACTCAACGCATCCGTAGTTTGTGCTGTTTCTACAATCGTTGTTTCGGTCTTTTGTTCATTGTTATTGTCATCATCATCATTATCACACGATAGTGCGAATGAGAGTAGCATAAAACTTAATAGAACACTTTTTAATCGCAATAAATTTTTCATAATCATTGTTTTTAAGTTAATAATGTTTAATCTTTTGAGTTAATTGTTAAACAATATAAAGATATGATAATTATAAAAGGTTGCGTTTGTTTAATGTATTTTAATAAAAGTTTAACAAAACAAAAGAAGGATATAAGTTCAAAACCTCATTTTTAAAATAAAATAGCAGCTAATGAAATTATTATCTGAGGGTGCGACTAAGTGTTTTGAATATCTATTTTTGTATTTTTGTACTCCTATTTTATTAAAAAAATGAAAAAAGTTGTTGTAGGCCTTTCTGGTGGTGTTGATTCTAGTGTTGCTGCTTATTTATTAAAAGAGCAGGGTTATGAAGTGATTGGTCTTTTTATGAAAAACTGGCACGATGATACTGTTACGATATCCGATGAATGTCCATGGTTAGAAGATAGTAATGATGCTATGATTGTAGCAGAAAAATTAGGGATTCCTTTTCAGACCGTAGATTTGAGTACAGAATATAAAGAGCGTATTGTTGATTATATGTTTGATGAATATGCTAAAGGGCGTACGCCAAATCCAGATGTACTTTGTAATCGGGAAATAAAGTTTGATGTTTTTATGAAGATTGCACTGCAATTGGGAGCAGATTATGTGGCTACAGGACATTATTGCAGAAAGGGAATCATCGAAAATAGTGACGGCACAGAAACGTATCAGCTTTTAGCGGGAGAAGATCCTAATAAAGATCAATCGTATTTTTTATGTCAGTTATCACAAGAGCAATTGGCAAAGACCCTTTTTCCTATTGGGGAGTTGTTAAAACCTGAGGTGCGTAGAATAGCTGCAGAGAATGAATTGATTACTGCCGATAAAAAGGATTCGCAAGGGCTTTGTTTTATAGGTAAAGTACGTTTGCCAGATTTTTTACAACAAAAATTAAAACAAAAAAAAGGGGTGATTGTAGAAGTTCCTTCAACCGTAATACAATTTGAAGAAGCGCCTACTGAGTTTTTAAATAAAAATGAGGAATTAGCCTATTTTGCTAAGAAACCAATCTATCATTTAACAGATGGTAAAGTTGTAGGAAATCATCAAGGGGCACATTATTTTACCAAAGGACAGCGTAAAGGTTTAGATGTAGGGGGAACCAAAGAACCTTTATTTGTGATAGAAACCGATGTTGACGAGAATGTAATATATACGGGTCAAGGTAAAAATCATCCTGGCTTGTTTCGAAGAACTTTATTTGTTTCTGATGAAGAGTTGCATTGGGTACGACCAGATTTGGCAATCCATATAGATGAATCTTTAGAAGTAATGGCACGGATTAGGTACCGTCAAGAATTACAGAAAGCAACCTTATATAAAATGGAAGGTGGTATTTATGTAGATTTTCAAGACAAGCAATCAGCAATTACAGAAGGTCAATTTGTAGCTTGGTATTTAAAGGATGAACTTATAGGTTCAGGTGTTATTTCATAAACAATGCAAAATAGAATTACAGGATTATTTAATATAACATATCCCATTATTCAAGGGGGTATGATTTGGGCCAGTGGATGGCGATTAGCTTCTGCTGTTTCTAACGCTGGAGGGTTGGGTATTATTGGTGCCGGATCTATGTATCCTGAAGTGTTGCGGGAACATATTCTTAAATGTCAGAAAGCAACAGACAAACCTTTTGCCGTTAATATTCCTATGCTATATCCAGATTTGGATAAGCTCATGAATATTATTATTGAGTTGGGAGTAAAAATTGTATTTACTTCTGCTGGGAACCCTAAAACTTGGACGCCTTTTTTAAAAGAGAAGGGTATTGTTGTAGTCCATGTGGTGAGTAGCGTAAAATTTGCACTGAAAGCTCAGGAAGCTGGAGTAGATGCTATTGTAGCCGAAGGCTTTGAAGCGGGTGGTCATAATGGAAGAGATGAAACAACTACCTTAACTCTTATTCCTTCTGTAAAAGAAAAAATTTCAATCCCAATAATTGCCGCAGGTGGTATAGCTACCGGTAGTGCTATGCTTGCCGTTATGATTTTGGGAGCAGATGGAGTGCAAGTGGGAAGTCGTTTTGTAGCAAGTACGGAAGCGTCATCACATCAAGCTTTTAAAGAGAAAGTGGTAGCGATAGGGGAAGGAGAAACACATTTGACTTTAAAGGAACTAGCGCCAGTACGTTTGATAAAAAATGCGTTTTACGAAGAGGTGCAACGTAAATATGCAGAGGGCGCTACCAAAGTTGATTTAGTTGCTCTTTTAGGAAGAGCGCGTGCCAAACGCGGGATGTTTGAAGGAGACATGGAAGCGGGTGAATTAGAAATTGGTCAAGTATCGTCGCTGATTCATGATATAAAACCAGCGAAAAATATTGTAGAAGATATGGTTCGAGAATTTGAAGCAGCAAAAGAAAGAGTAAGGACCATTTAAAGAATACACGGACATGAATTCTCGAAAAAAACAATTAGAGGCTTTTGATAGACTACTAACAATAATGGATGAATTAAGGGCGCAATGTCCATGGGATAAAAAACAAACCATGGAAACCTTAAGGCATTTAACGATAGAAGAAACCTATGAATTAGGTGACGCTATCCTTGATAATGATTTACAAGAAGTAAAAAAGGAATTAGGAGATGTTTTGTTGCACATTGTATTTTACGCCAAAATAGGAAGTGAAACCAATGACTTTGATATTGCCGATGTAGCCAATGAAATTTGTGATAAACTCATTCATAGGCATCCACATATCTATGGAGATGTTAAGGTTGAAAATGAAGAAGAGGTAAAGCAAAACTGGGAGAAGTTAAAGCTTAAGGAAGGTAGAAAAAGTGTTTTAGAAGGCGTTCCAAAAGGTTTGCCTGCTTTGGTGAAAGCGAGTAGAATACAAGATAAAGTTGCTGCAGTTGGTTTTGACTGGGAAAAACCAGAACAAGTTTGGGAGAAAGTGCAAGAAGAATTGCAAGAGTTACACGAAGAAGTTGAAAAGAAAGACGAGGATGCTATGGAAGCGGAGTTTGGGGATGTTTTTTTCTCGATGGTAAATTATGCCCGTTTTTTAAAAATAAATCCTGAAAATGCTTTAGAACGTACCAATAAGAAATTTATAGGTAGGTTTCAATACCTTGAAAGTAAAGCTAAAACATTAGGAAAAGAATTAAAAGATATGACCTTGGCAGAAATGGATATTTTCTGGGAAGAGGCTAAAAAACATTAAAAATTAAATAAAGAATTTTAATTGAAAGATTAAGAAAGTGGAAGCGCGTATCTTTACCGCCCAATAAATAAATAACCTTTTGTTACAACAATATACCAAAGAATTTAAATACAATTTGACCCTTGCGGTTCCTGTTATTATGGGGATGCTTGGGCATACATTTGTACAACTTGCAGATAACATCATGGTAGGGCAATTGGGTACTGCAGAATTAGCAGCGGTATCATTAGGAAACAGTTTTGTTTTTGTGGCGATGTCTTTGGGGATTGGCTTTTCTACCGCAATAACTCCCTTAGTAGCGGAAGCAGATTCCGCAGGGAAAAAGCAAGAGGGGAAAAGCGCCTTAAAACACGGTTTGTTACTCTGCACTGTTTTAGGTTTGTTTTTATTTGGAGTCATTATGTTGGCCAAACCGGTCATGCATTTAATGAAACAACCACCAGAAGTGGTAGCATTAGCAATGCCCTATTTAGATTTAGTGGCTTTTTCTTTAGTTCCGCTTATTATTTTTCAAGCCTTCAAACAATTTTCAGAAGGTTTGTCACAAACAAAATATCCAATGTATGCCACAATTTTAGCCAATGTGGTGAACATTACTTTAAACTACCTTTTGATCTTTGGTAATTTTGGATTTCCTAAAATGGGAATCGTAGGGGCGGCAATAGGTACTTTAGCTTCTCGGGTAATTATGGTATTATTTATTTGGTTACTTCTAAGGAGTAAAAAGAAATTCCATGATTATGTTACTGGATTTAATTTTGCTAAACTTGAAAGTAGAGTCATTGAAAAAATTTTTAGTCTCGGTTTTCCATCAGCACTACAAATGTTTTTTGAAGTAGGTATATTTACCTCTGCGGTATGGTTAAGCGGAGTGCTTGGAAAAAATCATCAGGCAGCAAACCAGATCGCTTTAAACTTGTCTAGTATGACCTTTATGGTAGGTATGGGTTTAGGCGTTGCGGCTATGATTCGTGTGGCTAATCAAAAAGGGTTGTCAGACTTTAAATCCTTAAGACGTATTGCAATTTCAATATTTTTCCTCACCCTGTTGTTAGAAATTGTCTTTGCACTTATTTTCTTTGTCTATAACCAATGGTTGCCAACCATCTATTTAAATGTAGATGATGTTGCCAATAAAGCGGATAATATGGAGGTGATTGCTATAGCAGCCCAATTATTAATTGTTGCTGCTATATTTCAGATTTCTGATGGTTTACAAGTCGTGATATTGGGTGCGTTAAGAGGGTTACAAGACGTGGTAGTGCCAACTTTTATTACATTTATTGCGTATTGGTTGATTGGTTTTCCAACAAGTTACTATTTAAGCTTGCACACAGAATTAAAAAGTACAGGTATTTGGATAGGATTGTTAGTAGGTTTAACAGCTTCGGCAATATTATTATATATTCGATTCAATGGGCAAACAAAAAAGAAAATAGCAGCAGTATAATTTTCTTTTTAGAAGCTATATATTGATCAATTTCAATCAAATAATTGTATTTTTAGCCCTCTTAAAAAATTAACTATGGAGTTTCCTAAATTCTTATTAGGCGATAATACAGATTACCCAACCGCAATATTCGTAATACATACGGAGTATCCAAGATTTATCATCAACCTTGAGAACGATGAGGTAGAATGGTTAGAAGATTTTACTGCGGATGATGAAAATGAATTAGAATCAGAAGCCGAAAATCTTATAGAGCAAGCAACTGCTTTTTACGATAGAGAGGTAGCTCGCTACGAAGAATAACGCTCATGTTAGAAGAGCTTTTACAACACGATAAAAACCTTTTTCTTTTTTTAAATCATTTAGGGTCTTCTACCTGGGATGGTTTTTGGTTGTTTATAACCAATAAGTTTAGTGCTATTCCGCTTTACATTGTATTGGCTTTTTTATTTTATAGAAGTTTTGGTTTAAAAAGAACCTTACTGTTATTTGTTGTGATTGCACTAATGATTACCGCTACCGATCAAGTTGCTAATTTATTTAAGTATGGGTTTAAACGCTTAAGACCTTGTCATGATGAAGAAATAGGAGCATTGGTTCGTTTGGTAAAAAACTCTTGTGGTGGTCAGTATGGATATTTTTCGGCACACGCTTCTAATTCCTTTGCAGTTGCCCTATTTTTGGGGCAGTTATTGAAAGAAAAATATAAAAATATAGTTTATTTACTACTTTTTTGGGCACTTTTGGTTGCCTATAGTCGTATCTACATTGGAGTGCATTATCCCTTAGATGTGATAACAGGTGCCCTAATTGGTCTCATTTTTAGTTGGTTATTTATAAAGTTGTATATATTTGCAACTCAGAAGTTTAGTTTATGATATCTAATACAAGGTATTGGCTTTTATTATTTCTTATATGTGTCGTATATATAGCTGGACTATTTTCTACGTTGTTTGAAAATGATTCCGCCCAATTTGCAGTGATGGCTATGAGAATGGCCCAAGAAAACGATTTTATAAACTTAATAAAGGGAACTGGCGAATATCTAGATAAGCCGCATATGCATTATTGGCTTGCTGCGTTATCTTTCAAAATTTTTGGGCTACATGATTGGGCTTATCGTATTCCAGGAATGTTAGCGATATTTTTAGGGGCTTATAGTTGTTATGGTTTAGGACGTTTATTATACAACGAATATGTTGGGAAAACAGCCGCTTTAATTTTTCTTAGCTCACAAACTATAGTTTTGTCTGTAATAGACGTTAGAACTGATGCTGTTTTAACAGGCTTTACAATTTTTGCGCTTTGGCAATTGACGAGCTATATCAATAAAAATTCTCTTTTAAATATTGTTCTAGGCGCTTTCGGGGCGGGTATTGCTTTTTCTACAAAAGGTCAAATTGCATTGGTTGTTTTAGGATTGCCTCTTTTATGTCATTTGGCATATACGCGTAAATGGATGCAATTTATTAATTGGCGTGTTCTTGTTGCTATCTTAGTTTTTACAATTACAATTACGCCTATTCTTTATGCATACTACCTACAGTTTGATTTGCATCCAGAAAAAATAATTCGCGGACGTAGCCATAGAAGTGGTATCTTTTTTATTCTTTGGGAGCAGAGTTTTGAACGTATGAGTGGGGAAGGGATCGGGAAAAATAGTAGTGACTATTTCTTCTTTTTTCATACTTTTTTATGGGTTTTCTTACCTTGGACGGTAATAGGGATAGTCGCGTATTATTGTAAAGTAAAAACTTTTATACAGCTTAAATTTAAATACAATCCTAAATACGAATTTTTAACGCTTGGGGGTATCACCTTAATTTTTATAATCATCAGTTTTGCACAGTTTAAATTACCGCACTACTTAAATATTGTAATTCCATTATTTGCGATACTTACTGCAGCTTATTTATACAGCTTAAAGGTATACTCAAAAGACAGAGCCATTAAAATTCTCCTAGGAATTCAATACTTTATATTTGGATTGATTTTCGTCGTGATTTCATTATTCTGTTTTTATGTGTTTGAATTTGAATCCATGATTTCTTATATCTTATTTGCTGTGGCTGGTGCTATTTGTATTTATTTTACGTTAAAACGCGAAGCTTATGCAATACGAGTTTTAACAATCGCATCCTTGTCTTCTATCCTATTAAACGCGGTATTGAATTTTCATTTTTACCCTAATTTATTAGAGTACCAAGCAGGTTCTGCTATGGCGAATGTAGTAGCTAAGAATAATATTCCGGTTGATAAAATTTATAAACTAAGTGAAGAGCATACTTGGTCTTTAGATTTTTATAATCAGAAACCTGTGCAAATTACTAAAATAGATGCCTTAGAAGATATTAAAGATTCATGGGTGTATATTTCTGAAGATGAGTTATTGCAGTTAAGAGATGTTGGTTTGGATTGGGACCAACAATTTGAGGTGGATGATTTTAGAATAACGAGACTCCAAGCTAGATTTTTAAATCCTGCTACGCGCAAAAAAGTGATTAAGCATAAATACTTAATTCATCTGATAAATTAAGGTCGCGTCTGTAACTTCGGTTTTTTAAAGTGATAGTAGATTCCAATAAAGGAAACCATTGCGGTGATTAAGAAGAACATCATACTAATGCTTATGGATGTATTCTCGTCTAAATTTAATACTTCGGCACCATAAAAGAAGGTTAATTCTCTACTTCCTATTCCGCCTATAGTTAAAGGAATGACAGAGACAATAGAAGATATCAAGAATATAAAAAGATACGCTACCGTATTACTATCAAAGTCTAATGCTTTCAAAATAAATAACACGCTAACTAGTTGTGATAATTGAACTAAAGCGGAGTATCCAAAAGTTTTCCAAAAAATAGAAAGTACATAATTAAAGAATTTTTTAGTTAAAAACCAGAAAACTACGGTACTTAAGCCTATTGCCGCAATAGCATAAAATTCAATATTTTTTATGAAAGTTACATCAATAAAAATAATAAGAAGACAGGCATAAATAAAAAGTAGTAATAGTCCGCTTAAGCGATCTAAAACCAAAACGGATACAATTTTTTTCGTATCTACAGGGAACTCTTTTTTAATAATATATCCTTTATAGGCATCGCCTCCAATACCTCCTGGTAAAAACAAATTGTAAAACATACCTAAGGCGTAGAGCTTCAAATTACTCTTATGGGTTAGAAATACATTTAATTGATGGAAATATAAATTAACTCTGAAAGCAGAGATAACCTTAGATAAAATAAAGAATAGTGTTGCTAAGCTTAAGTATAACGGATCTGTTTTTTTTAAAATATCAAAAACATCATTATAATTAATTTTAGTAAAAACAAAGTAAAGTAAAACAGCACTAACTATAATTTTAAGTGCTGTTACTAGCTTTTTATTGGGCTTTATCACCTATAAGAATTTTTTTAATTCGGTATGGTCGTTTTTGCTGTGATTCATAGTAGGTTCTAATTAATAATTCCATCACAATTCCTATAGTAAAGAGCTGAATACCTGCTAAAATAAACATCAATCCAAAAATTAACAATGGGCGGTTGCCAATATCTTCACCCATTAATTTTACAACTAATAGGTATATGTTAATTATTCCACCTAAAAGAATGAGTAAAACTCCGAAAATTCCAAATAAGTGAATTGGTCGCTGAAAATATTTTCGAATGAATAAAAGGAGCATCATATCTGCAATCACTTTAAACACTCTTTCTAAACCATATTTAGAGACACCAGCATGTCTAGCATGGTGCTTTACGGGTACTTGCTTAATCTGTGCACCTTCTAAATAGGCTAGCAACGTTATAAAGCGATGCATTTCGCCATATAGGTTTAAATCCTTAGCAATATCTTTTGTAAAAACCTTTAGAGCACACCCATTATCTTTTATATCTAACTTGGTCACACGGCGCACTAAAAAATTTGCGATTTTAGAAGGAATTTTTTTAACTAAAGAATCTTTTCTCTTTTGACGAATACCCGTAATTAAATCATATTCACCACTAATAGCGTAAGAAAGCATTTGAGGAATATCACTTGGGTCATTCTGTAAATCCCCATCCATGGTAATAATGTATTCTCCCTCTGCATAATCTATTCCTGCTGCTAGGGCTAAACTCTGACCGTAATTTTTCTTTAATTCAATCAAATGAACCTTACTATCGTTCATTTTTTTAACTACCATGCGTGTTGCATCTGTAGAGAAATCATCTATATATATTATCTGATAGGTATAGCCTACAAGACTTTCATGGATTTTCTCCGTAAGTAAAACAACATTGTCTTCTTCATTATATAAAGGAACAACAATAGAAAGAAGCGCGTCAGTTAAAACAGTCATAGCAATTAAATTCAAGCTGCAAATTTATGCTTTTTATTTAAGTTCTTTTTGATGTAGGGCTAACAATTGCTCCGCAGCAACAAACGGGGATACTTTTGCATTCATTACTAGAGAAGTAAGTTCTTTTAGTTTTTCTTGAATGGTATCATCTTGGTAAAAACGTATTTTTAAATTGTCTTCTATTGTTTGTAGTAGCCAAAATTTATTTTGGTGTTTTCGGTTTTCATACATAGAAGCTGCTGTAGCTTCTTTAAAGTTTAAGATAGTTTGCCAGACTTCAGAAATACCTTCGTTTTCTAAGGCAGAACATTCTAGTACATTGGGAATCCATCCATTTTCTTTAGGTGGATAAAAGTGCAAGGCTCTAGTAAATTCTATACGTGCTAATTTTGCTGCTTGTTTGTTTTTACCATCGGCTTTATTAATGACGATAGTATCTGTCATTTCCATAATACCTCTTTTAATACCTTGTAACTCGTCTCCGGCTCCGGCAAGTTTTAGTAATAAGAAAAAATCGACCATGCTATGCACTGCGGTTTCACTTTGACCAACGCCTACGGTTTCAATTAAGATAACATCAAAATTAGCAGCTTCGCATAGAATTATAGATTCTCTAGTTTTTCTAGCCACGCCTCCTAAGGAATCTCCAGAAGGAGATGGCCTAATAAAAGCATTCTCATCTTTAACCAAAGCTTCCATTCTTGTTTTATCGCCTAAAATACTTCCTCTACTCAAAGAGCTCGTTGGATCTACCGCTAAAACAGCTACTTTTTTACCAATATTGGTCAAGTGTTTTCCTAAAGCTTCAATAAAAGTACTTTTGCCTACACCCGGTACTCCTGTGATGCCTATTCGTAAGGTATTTTTTTTATCTGAAATACAAGCTTCAATAATTTGATTAGCTTGTATTGCGTGTGGTTTGCTTTTACTCTCAACCAGAGTGATTCCTCTACTCAATGCTATTTTATCTCCGTTGTGAATACCCTGAATTAAACTGGATACAGAAGGCTGATTTTTTCTAAAACTTTTAATTTTAGCAATAGAAGCTTTATTAGAAATAGCATCAAGATGTATTCCTTCTTTTTCTTCTAAGGCTGATTTTTTATTATTTTTTTTCAAAGAGATACTAGATGATTTATAGAAAAATAAGGTTTTTTATGAAACATTCACACAAATTTAATAATTCATTTTTCGTCAGCGATTCTTCTATTAGTATATTATGGTCTTAAACATTAAAATAAATTGAAATGAAAACAATATTCGAGTCAAGTGCAACAAATACAGGTGGTAGGTCTGGTCATGTAACTACGGAAGGCGGACTAATTGATTTAGATGTGAAAATGCCGAATGGGAAAGACCCTATCGAAGAAAAATATACAAATCCAGAACAATTATTTGCTGCAGCATATTCTACTTGTTTTGCGGGTGCATTGCAAGCTGTAGCAAAAGAAAATGGAGTAGATGACTTAGGCGATTTTAGTGTAACCGCTGTTATAGGTTTTGGAAAAGATGATGATGGTTTTAATATAGAAGCAACTTTAGATGCTTATTTGCCTACGGTAGATAAAGAAAAAGGAGAGGAGCTAATTAATGCTGCTCACGAAATTTGTCCTTACAGCAAAGCAACAAGAGATAATATCACCGTAAATCTTAATTTACTTCTAGACGAGTAAATTCTTAAAAGTCACGATACTAAAAATAAAGCCCGAATTTTCGGGCTTTTATTATGCTTTAAATCGAAAGGTAGATTGATTGAAATATTTTTCTCCATTACTTAATACACTCGATGGGAAATTAGGATGATTTGGGGCGTCAGGATAATTTTGTGTTTCAAAGCAGATAGACCCTGTAGTTTCAGGAGTGTAAATGACTACCGCAGGTTGGTTCGTTGTTACTTCTAAAGTAATTCCAGAAATTCCGGAGTGCACGGATGCGCAGATATCTTTACTTTTAGAAATAACAAAGGGAGTATCCAATCGTGTAGTGTTTATTTTTTTCTTTTCTAAAAAATCATAATTAGTATACGCAACTTCAGTTAATTTTCCTGAAGGAAGAAGGTTTTTATCCGTATCTAGGATTTTAGAACAGTCTAATTGTAAATCGTAATGGTTTATTTCTGCTGCGTTGTCTAATTTAAAATACGAGTGATTTGTTAAATTAACTACAGTTTTTTTATCGGTTGTTGCTTTATGTGTAATGATTAAAGCATCATCATCTAAAGTATAGGTAACGGTTACTTTTAAATTTCCGGGATAGCCTTCTTCTAAATGTTCACTTAAATAAGAAAGTTGTATGAAAGGTTTAGCGCCGTGATTAATTTCATCAACCTTAAAATATTTTTTATCAAAACCTCTGGTGCCGCCATGTAAATGAACGCCCTCTTCTTTATGAATAGCAAATGTTTTACCGTCTAATGAAAAACTTCCTTGAGAGATTCTCCCTGCGTAGCGCCCTATGCAAGCACCTAAAAACATTGGGTTGATTAGATAATCTTCTGGCCCATCAAAACCCACTACCATATTTGTAGGGAGACCATTTTTATCTTTTACGATTATTTTTTGAATGATAGCACCAAAATCAAGAACCGTCAGCTCAATTTTGTCATTTTTAATTGTATTTTGAATCAAAACAGAAAATTTTAAGAAACAAATCTAAACTTTTTTGCAACACTGCAATAAAGTCATCGTCTTTAAGATAACAACAACTATAAACCAACTTGGAAAAATTGTTAAAATTCCAAACAGACTTAATTGAGCAATGTAAGGCTAACGATCGTAGAGCGCAAATGAAACTCTATGATAAGTATTGTGATGGTATGTTTTGCGTAGTAATGCGGTATTTGCAAAATAGTGATGATGCAGAAGACGTTTTGCAGGAATCATTTATTAAAGCATTTGTAAAAATAGACCAGTTTAAGGGGGAAGTTACATTTGGAGCATGGTTAAAAAAAATTGTTATTCATAAATGTATAGATTATCTGAAGGCCAAGCGCAAGCAACACGTTCCTTTAGAAGAGAATGAACAGCATCTCGTTGAAGATGAGGATTGGAATGTAGAAGTATCAATTACCATCGAAGAAGTTAGAGTCGCTATTGATACTCTTTCCGAAAAATACAGGTATGTTTTACTACTCTATTTAATAGAAGGGTATGATCATTCTGAAATTTCCCAGATATTGAATATTCAAGAAACCACCTGTAGGACGCAACTTATGAGAGGTAAAGCTTATTTAAAAGAAAAATTAACAAAAAAGAAGTATGAATCAAGATCTTAGAAATCTCTTTAAAGAAACGCCTGAAAAGGAGAAGTATACCTTAAACCCCGGTCATAAGGAGCGTTTTTCTAATCGCTTAGATCAAGAATTGCCTAAAAAGGCAGCTTCTTTCAGTTTCTTTTTTATGAAAATTGCGGCCACTGTGTTAATCATGATCAGTGTAGGTATTTATTTCTATGTTAGTAATAGGGCAGGGGTTCCTGTAGAAAACCCAAGCATAGTGAATGTAGATCAAAAACCAGAAAGTCAAGAAATCTCATTAGGTGATTTATCGCCAGATCTTAAAAAAGTAGAGAATTACTACTTGGCTACCATTAATTTAGAATTGGCAAAATTAGAAGTCTCTCAGGAGAACAAGGATCTTGTAGATGGATTTATGGAACGATTGGCAGATTTGAATACAGAATATCAGCGGTTGAATAAAGAATTAAATACCATAGGGCCAAATGATCAAACTATTTCTGCACTAATTCAAAATCTACAGTTGCGCTTACAGTTGTTGCAAAAACTAAAAGATACATTAATCGAATTAAAATCATCAAAAAATGAAACAGCAATCAGCATATAAATTACTAGTAGTGTTTCTTTTTGCAATTGCTTCTGCAACGGCACAAAAGCAAACTAAAACCTATATTGAAAACTATAATGTAAATAAGGATGCCGTAGTAAATCTAAACACATCGCATACGGATATTGAATTTGAAACGTGGAATAAAGACCAAGTAGAAATAGAGGTAGTTATAGCGATAGAAGGGGCTTCTCCAAAAGATATGGAAAAGTATTTCAAGCAAAATGAATTAAATATTACGGGGAATAGTAGTCAAATATCTATTACTTCGGGAGCACAGAATTCATGGTCGTCTAATCATGCAATAAGCGGATTTAAAAGTTCTTGGGACTCTAATGAATTTGAATTACCAGAAATTGGGGAAATGCCAGAGTTTGAACAATTAACGTTCATGCTAGACTCTCTTGATTTTCCTGAAATTCCTAGGATTACGGTACCTGAGTTTGATTTTGAAGCATTTAAAAAAGGTGGAGATGCCTATATGAAAAAGTGGCAAAAAGAATTAGATGCAGGTTTCTCTGAAAAAGACAGGAAAGCTTTTAAAGAATTAGAAGAAAAAGTAGAGGAGCAACACCAAAAAGCTGAAGAATTACGACATGAGGCTATGAATGCTAAAGCAATTGCTTTTGAGCAACGTAGTACCGCTTTGAGAGCGGCTCAAGAAGGACGTAAAAGCCAACTAGAAGAAAGACGTAAGGAATTATCTGTACGTTTAAAAAATAATTCTCAAGAACGTGTAGCTCATTTATTGTCTAAGCGAATAGATACCATGATCAATGATTCATTAATCATGTGGTATAACAGTTCTCCTAATGTATATTACCAGTCCTCTAGTGCAAAAGGTAATTCTAAAATAAAAGTAAAGAAGTACATAAAGATAAAAATGCCCAAGTCTGTAACCCTCAAATTGAATGTACGTCATGGGGAAGTTAAGCTTGCTGAAAACACTAAAAATATTCAAGGAACTTTTGCCTATGCAGGATTGTACGCAAATAGTATTGATGGTGATCAAACACAGATTAATGCTTCTTATTCTCCAGTTACAATTCAAAATTGGAACTATGGAAAGTTAAAAGTCAGCTATTCTGATAAGGTTTCTATAGCTACCGCTAAGAATTTAACCTTAAATGCATCATCTTCAGAAGTTTCTATAGGGCATTTGTTACAGAATATTTTTGCTGAAAATAATTTTGGATCTTTAGCTATTCATGAAGTAAATGAAGATTTTACGGCTATAGACGTTTCTGTGCAAAACGGAACACTTCGCTGTGAGATCCCAAAATCCCCATTTACAATTACTGTAAATGGGGAGAATTCTAAGTTAATAGCGCCCACCGCATTACATTTAGTGAAAACCAAAAATGATAAGACAACCTTAAGTAAAGGCTATCATATTTCTAAAAATACTGGTAAGACCTTAACTATTCATGCGAAATACAGTGAAGTAGTGTTAGAGTAGTTTAATGAGCGTCTTTCTTTATTAGTTCAGGAAATTTACTTTGAAATTTTTTCAATCGTGGAACAGATACACCTTTTATATAAGAATTATTAGGATGTTTTTTTTCATAATCTTGATGGTAATCTTCTGCATCATAAAAGATTTCAAATTTAGTGACCTCTGTAGCTAATGGCTTATTGTAGACCTTATCATTTTTTAATTTAGTCATGTAAGCCTCAATAATCTTTTTCTCATTATCATTTTTATAAAAGGCAATAGATCTATATTGTTTTCCCATATCTGGACGTTGACCATCTACAGTTGTTGGATCATGAGAGCCAAAATAGACCTTTACCAAGGTTTCAAAACTTATTTCTTTAGGATTGTAATATATTTTAACTGCTTCTGCATGAGTGGTTCTACCATAACCAACAGCCTCATACGTAGGATTTTTTTCTTTTCCTCCGGAATAACCAGAGACAACTTCTTTAACACCTTTTACACTTTCAAATACAGCTTCTACACACCAGAAACAGCCACTGGCAAAATATGCAGTTTCATAAGAAGACAAATCTTGAACGGGAACCTCAGTATGTATTGGAGTATTTTTAGTTTCTTTTGTTTTAGATTGGCAACTCGTGGTCGCTAGCGCTAAGAGTCCAATAAAAGTAATTTTCAAATAGTTCATATTGTTTTTTTATTATTAGTAGGATACCTTTAAATTTACTTACGTATTACCTCTTGTGCAAGTTGTTAATTAATTATTAAATTAATACTTCCAGGATTAAAATAGATTTTTGCATTTAACGATATGAGTGAATTAGAGAACGTATTGATGGCATATTCTAAAACTAGTATTTCTATTCTCGATAAAGAAATACCCTTTGGTAAGTATTGTACTTTAGATCTATCTAGTTCCAATGAGTCTTTAGCTAGCATAGCTATTACGGATCCAAATGAATGTCAACAGTATATTGATACGGTTCTTTCTTCAAATGATGGCATGGTTGCTTATGGCGGATATTTAGAAAAGAGAAACCTTTATGCAGATAAGTCCAGCTTTTCTAAAGAACAACATATTGCAAGAAATATTCATTTAGGAATAGATTATTGGTCCGTTGCAGGTACTAAAGTGCTAGTTCCTCTAGACGGTACAGTTCATAGTTTTAAGAATAATGATACTGTGGGCGATTATGGACCTACAATTATATTGAAGCATACCATTAATAAGGTAAGCTTTTATACCTTATACGGTCACTTATCCTTAGACACTATAGCGCGTCTAGAAGTTGGTGCTGCTTTTAAAGCAGGAGATTGTATAGGTTATTTAGGAACACCAGATATTAATGTGAATTATGCACCACACCTACATTTTCAAATTATAAATTCTATAGGAGCTTATTTGGGGGATTATCCTGGAGTATGTAATGGCAAAGATTTAGAATTTTATAGCAACAATTGTCCTAATCCTGATCTACTCTTAAAAATAGCGTCGCATTAACGCCGTTTAAATACCAATAATTACGGTAACGGAATTTGGACTTGAAAACCGTCATCGGACAAAAATCTGCTTACATCTAGATAATATCCATTCACCGATAGATAAATGGTATTGGGCGAGAATCGACGAAATACACTTTAGCTTGGGAGTATCTTTACAGTGTAATACGCAAGTCATGAAAACTATCTTAACTATTTTATTTGTTCTTTTTATCGGTCTATTTGCTCAAGCACAAGATGCTAAAGTAGAAGTGAAGGTTGCTGCACAAACAGAAAGTGTTGTTTTAGTTGCTTCAACAATAGAAGCTACTTTAAAGAGTACTGAAACTAAAGTTGCTCGTTTATATATGGATAGAAATTACAAAGTAAAAAAAGCATTGTCTTTTTATACAAAAGCAAACAAGACTAAATTAGCGTAATTCTAGTTTCGTTATTCTTACTGACTTTTTTTACAACCTGCATTAATTCATTTACCAGCTTCTTTTTTATTCCCTATAACTTCAAACTATTTCTGTGCTCTACTTTATTTTGAAGTGACGCTCCACTAGAATTGACCCTTGTTCGATTATTCAGCCGTTACTAGAGCCATATCGTATTCAAATACATAGAAATCGCTTGTTAAACTAAGCTTATTCCCCAGTTTGGGTCGATAATTAGGCTTTTAAACCATCGTTTAAATACCAATAATTACGGTAACGGAATTTGGACTTAAAAACCGTCATCGGACAAAAATCTGCTTACATCTAGATAATATCCATTCACCGATAGATAAATGGTATTGGGCGAGAATCGACGAAATACACTTTAGCTTGGGAGTATCTTTACAGTGTAATACGCAAGTCATGAAAACTATCTTAACTATTTTATTTGTTCTTTTTATCGGTCTATTTGCTCAAGCACAAGATGCTAAAGTAGAAGTGAAGGTTGCTGCGCAAACAGAAAGTGTTGTTTTAGTTGCTTCAACAATAGAAGCTACTTTAAATAGTACTGAAACTAAAGTTGCTCGTTTATACATGGATAGAAATTACAACGTAAAAAAAGCATTGTCTTTTTATACAAAAGCAAACAAGACTAAATTAGCGTAATTCTAGTTTCGTTATTCTTACTGACTTTTTTTACAACCTGCATTAATTCATTTACCAACTTCTTTTATACTCCCTTTAACTTCAAACTATTTCTGTGCTCTACTTTATTTTGAAGTGAAGCTCCACTAGAATTCACCCTTGTTCGATTATTCAGCCGTTACTAGAGCCATATCGTATTCAAATACATAGAAATCGCTTGTTAAACTAAGCTTATTCCCCAGTTTGGGTCGATAATTAGGCTTTTAAACCATCGTTTAAATACCATTAATTACGGTAACGGAATTTGGACTTAAAAACAGTTATCGGACAAAAATCTGCTTACATCTAGATAATATCCATTCACCGATAGATAAATGGTATTGGGCGAGAATCGACGAAATACACTTTAGCTTGGGAGTATCTTTACAGTGTAATACGCAAGTCATGAAAACTATCTTAACTATTTTATTTGTTCTTTTTATCGGTCTATTTGCTCAAGCACAAGATGCTAAAGTAGAAGTGAAGGTTGCTGCACAAACAGAAAGTGTTGTTTTAGTTGCTTCAACAATAGAAGCTACTTTAAATAGTAATGAAACTAAAGTTGCTCGTTTATATATGGATAGAAATTACAAAGTAAAAAAAGCATTGTCTTTTTATACAAAAGCAAACAAAACTAAATTAGCGTAATTCTAGTTTTGTTATTCTTACTGACTTTTTTTACAACCTACCTTACCTCATTTACCAGCTTCTTTTATATTCCCTTTAACTTCAAATTATTTCTGTGCTCTACTTTATTTTGAAGTGACGCTCCACTAGAATTAACCCTTGTTCGATTATTAAGCGGTTACTAGAGCCATATTGTATTCAAATACATAGAAATTGCTCGTTAAACTAAGCTTATTTCCCAGTTTATGGCGATAATTAGGCTTTTAAGCTATCGTTTAAATACCAATAATTACGGTAACGGAATTTGGACTTAAAAACCGTCATCGGACAAAAATCTGCTTACATCTAGATAATATCCATTCACCGATAGATAAACGGTATCGAGCGAGAATCGACGAAATACACTTTAGCTTGGGAGTATCTTTACAGTGTAATACGCAAGTCATGAAAACTATCTTAACTATTTTATTTGTTCTTTTTATCGGTCTATTTGCTCAAGCACAAGATGCTAAAGTAGAAGTGAAGGTTGCTGCACAAACAGAAAGTGTTGTTTTAGTTGCTTCAACAATAGAAGCTACTTTAAATAGTACTGAAACTAAAGTTGCTCGTTTATACATGGATAGAAATTACAAAGTAAAAAAAGCATTGTCTTTTTACACAAAAGCAAACAAAACTAAATTAGCGTAATTATGGAAGTATCCTTAATAGTCGTCATCGTATTTACTCTTTTTAACATTATTAGAATGAATATACAGACTTCATCAAAAATGAAGCAAATGCTTCTTGGAAAGAAAAAATAGCATCAGCCATTACGCATAAAATAGCTTCAAAATTTTATTTTAATTGATAGTATCCAGATTCCTTCAAAGGAATCTTTTTTGGTTTAAGGAATGTCGGTATTGGTTGCTCAAAAATTAATCTAATTTGCATTATCAAGCACTTCTAGTTCATTATTAATCTAGCTATTGTACTATGCTTGATGTTATAAGGTAAAGACTCTTATTTGAGGTTCTCGCTAAAAGGCTTTACTGAAAAACTATTTCGGGTGTTTTTTAAATTTGATCAAGGTAATAGGGTAGGGTGGAAATACCGATAAAGTACCCATTAACACGATGACCTATTTTTAAGTGAATTACCGTTATCGGACAAAAAGTTCTTTACATCTAGATAATTTACATTCACCGATAGATAAATGGTGTTGGGCGAAAATCGACGAAATACACATTAGTTAGGAAGTATCTTTACAGTGTAATACCCAAGTCATGAAAGCAATTTTAACTATTTTATTTGTTCTTTTTATCGGTTTATTCGCTCAAGCTCAAGAAGCGAAAGTAGCTACAGCAACAGAAAATGTTGTTTTGGTTGCTCCAACGGTTGAAACTACTTTAAATAGTAATGAAACAAAAATTGCTCGCTTATACATGGATAGAAACTATAAAGTGAAAAAGGAATTATCTTTTTATACAAAAGCAAACAAAACTAAATTAGCGTAATTATGAGTATATCTACAATAGTACTAGTATTTTCTTTATCTATCGTTGTTGCTTTAGTGGTAGCTACAAAAAATACGGGCAAAAAGTTGAAGCCGATAAAGGTAAGAGTGAATAAACGCTAAGCGAGGAGTTGCTTATCCGATTGGTTGGAAGTTTTGACCAATTTCTTTAAATGTAATAATATAATTAGTTCCTTTTTTAGAACCATCTTTTAGTATAGAACCTTGCAGTTGTCTTGTAAGGTTGTAGATAAGTTTTAATCCTAGGGATGTTGTTGTTTGTGGTGTTATACTTTCTTCATATCCATCACCATTATCACCAATATTTAAAACATAATCCTGGTCTTTTTGGCCTTTTTTAAGCGCGATGCTTATTTCGCCTTCTCCATTGTCTTTGATACCGTATTTTAATGAATTTGTAATGGCTTCATTGATAAGTAGTCCTAATGGGATGGCAGTATCTATTCCAAGATTAATGTCAATAATATCAATAGCTACCTTTATTCTATTATCAGTTCCTTTTATAGAACGTACTAAGTAATCACTTAATTCTTCTACATATGACTTGTATTCAATTTTTGATAAGTCTTCACGCATGTATAGCATTTCATGAACCATAGCCATAGAGTTTACTCTGTTCTGACTACTCTTAATCATTTTTTTCATTTCCTCATCTTTCATGTTTCTCGCTTGTAAACTTAAAAGACTAGATACGGTTTGAAGATTATTCTTTACGCGATGGTGTACTTCTTTAATGAGTGTTTCTTTTTCACGTACTTTTTGCTCGACCTCCATTTTAGATTTGTACAGGTTATAATGGGTTTTGACCAATATTTTACCAAATACACCACCAAGTATATATAAGGAGAAAAGAACACTTATGAAATTAAAAAGGTCCTGGGAAGATTCCGGGACCACATTTCTAACATAGGGAAGATCTATAATGGACTGAAAATAAATTAAGGTAACAATAATGAATGCGCAATAGAGGTAAACTTCACCGTACCGTTTTGTAGTGACATAGCCGGCAAAAACAACTAATCCTAAAACGAAAATAAAGGCACTGTTAATACCTCCACTAAACAGTGTAATTACAATACAGCAAATTAAAGCTAAAAGTGATGTAATATTATACATCAATGATAAATTTTTAAAAGACTTGTACGCAAAGGTGTTCGCTAAATTCAATATTGAAAATAAAAAAAACACGTACGGAATTACTTCTGTAATTTTTAGGAAGTAAATACACATGAAACCAAACACTAAGGATAGTGTGGAGGAGATGTAATTTACTCTTAGAATTAGGTTTGTTTTGGTTTTAAGGCGTTGCTGGTGAGCCATTTATTTAGTTTTACTGCTAATAATTTTCCTTAACAGGTGGAATTTCCAAGCATTAAGATAAGTATTTTCTGTATAATACCATCAAAATACAAAGAATCTTATGTAAATCTAAATATGTATTTTGGATAAAAGCAAAAACGACAGCCTGTATAGACTGTCGTTTTTTAAATAAATTTTGGAAAAAACTAGTGTTCTGTAATCACCCATTCTCCTTTAGAGAGAAGAGGTTCGGCTTGTTTAAACTTCACCGTTTTACTTTCGCCAGACATCACATTTTTAATTGTTACACGATCATTACGTCCAATTTTAGGAGCTTCTCGTGTTATTGTTTCTGTTATTGAAGGTCTGCTTCCTTGATTTTGACCTACAGCACGGTTTTGTGCAGCAAGTTCATCACTATTTAAGACTTCTTCTTTACTAATATTTAAATTTTCTTTGGGTTCGCTAATTGTTTTAGCTTCTTGAATGTTTGTATCATTACCGTTAGGGATTTCTCCTTTATACAAGAATGCTACAACTTCTTTGTTCACCTTTTCAATCATCCCTTTAAATAATTCAAAAGCTTCAAACTTATAAATTAACAATGGATCTTTTTGTTCATGAACCGCTAGTTGTACCGATTGCTTTAATTCATCCATTTTGCGTAAATGAACTTTCCATGCATCATCAACAATTGCTAAGGTGATATTTTTCTCAAAATCTGTAATCAATTGTTTTCCTTCACTTTCGTAAGCTTCTTTTAAATTGGTAACAATATTAAAAGTTTTTATTCCATCAGAGAAAGGAACTACTATGCGTTCAAATTTGTTTGCATCATCTTCAAACACATTTTTAATTACCCGATTAGCAACGGTAGCACTGCGCTCCATTTTATCTTGATAATGTTCATATGCATTTTTATATAATAATGAAGCTATTTCTTGAACACTTTTCTTAGCAAACTCTTCTTCGGTTAAAGGAGAAGTAATAGAGAAATATTTAATTAATTCGAATTCAAAATTCTTATAATCACTAGCGTTCTTATTTGTTTCAGAAATTACTTCACAAGTGTCGTAGATCATATTGGCAATATCAACCTTTAAACGCTCACCTTGTAATGCATGACGACGACGCTTGTAAACAACCTCCCGTTGTGCATTCATAACATCATCATATTCTAATAATCTTTTACGAACTCCAAAGTTATTCTCTTCAACTTTTTTCTGAGCACGTTCAATAGATTTGGTCATCATAGAATGCTGAATAACTTCACCATCTTCTAAGCCCATTCTATCCATCATTTTTGCTACTCTATCAGAACCAAATAAACGCATAAGGTTATCTTCTAGAGATACATAGAATTGTGAGCTTCCTGGATCTCCTTGACGTCCTGAACGACCTCTTAACTGACGGTCAACACGACGAGAATCATGGCGTTCGGTTCCTACAATTGCTAAACCACCTGCTTTTTTAACAGCATCTGATAATTTGATATCTGTACCACGACCAGCCATGTTTGTAGCAATAGTAACAATCCCAGCTTTACCAGCTTCTTCCACAATATCAGCTTCTTTTTTATGCATTTTAGCATTCAAGACATTGTGTGGAACTTTACGTATACTAAGCATACGAGAGAGAAGCTCAGAAATTTCAACAGATGTTGTACCTATTAAGACAGGTCTTCCAGCGGCAGAAAGTTTAGTAACTTCATCAATTATCGCATTGTACTTTTCACGTTTCGTTTTATAAATTAAATCGTTTTTGTCATCTCTAGCAATGGGTCTATTTGTAGGGATTTCCATAACATCTAGCTTATAGATTTCCCAGAATTCCCCTGCTTCAGTGATCGCTGTACCGGTCATACCGGCAAGCTTATTATACATTCTAAAGTAGTTCTGTAAGGTAACTGTTGCAAAAGTTTGTGTTGCGGCTTCAATTTTTACATTTTCTTTAGCTTCAATTGCTTGGTGTAATCCGTCTGAATATCTACGTCCGTCCATAATACGACCCGTTTGTTCATCGACAATCATTACCTTATTTTCCATAACAACATATTCCACATCTTTTTCAAAAAGGGTATATGCTTTTAATAATTGATTTAAGGTATGTATACGTTCACTTTTTATACCAAATTCTTTAAAAAGGTCTTCTTTGAGTTCAGCTTCTTTTTCTACATCAAGATTCTGATTTTCAATTTTTACAATCTCACCACCAATATCTGGCATTAAGAAGAATGTAGGGTCTTGTTCTCCAGAAATATGTTCTACACCTTTTTCAGTAAGCTCTATTTGATTGTTTTTTTCATCGATAACAAACCAAAGTTCTTCATCTACTTTTGGCATTTCACGGTTATTATCTTGCATGTAATAATTCTCCGTTTTTTGAAGTAGTTGTTTTACACCTTCTTCACTCAAGAATTTAATTAATGCTTTATTTTTTGGCAATCCGCGATGTACTCTTAATAATTGAAAACCACCTTCTTTTGTATCGCCAGAAGTAATTAATTTTTTAGCTTCCGCTAAAACCCCTGTTAAGTAATGTTTTTGTAACGTTACAATATCATTTACTTTTGGTTTTAACTGATCAAATTCTTGAATATCTCCTTTTGGTACAGGACCCGAAATAATCAAAGGGGTACGTGCATCATCCACCAAAACAGAATCGACCTCATCAACAATAGCGAAATTATGAGGACGTTGTACCAAATCACTTGGCGTGTGCGCCATATTATCTCTCAAATAATCAAAACCGAATTCATTATTTGTACCATAAGTAATATCTGCATTATAGGCTGCACGTCTACCATCAGAATTGGGTTGATGGTTATCAATACATTCTATAGTAATACCATGAAATTGAAATATTGGAGCCATCCACGCGCTATCACGTTTGGCTAAGTAATCATTTACCGTTACTAAGTGAACTCCATTACCTGTTAGTGCATTTAAATATAGCGGTAAGGTTGCTACTAAAGTTTTACCTTCACCTGTGTGCATTTCGGCAATTTTACCTTCATGTAATGCTATACCACCAATAAGTTGTACATCATAATGAACCATGTCCCAGGTTACTTCTTTTCCTGCGGCATTCCAAGAATTAAGCCAAATAGCTTTATCACCTTCTAAAGAAACATATTCTTTAGTTCCAGAAAGTTGTCTGTCGTATTCAGAGGCTGTTACTTCTATTGTTGTGTTATTTGCAAAACGTTTTGATGTTTCTTTTACAACAGCAAATGCTTCTGGTAATATAGATTTTAGTGTTTTTTCAGAAATTTCGTAAACCTCTTTTTTGAGTCCGTCTATCTCTGCGTAGATATCTTCATTTTTGTCAATATCTTTTGAGTTTTTTACTTCCGCTTCAAGTGCTTGTATCTTATCATTAATGACTTGTGTGTCATTTTTAATTTGAGCTTTGAACGCAAGTGTTTTATTTCGAATTTCATCATTGCTTAAAGTAGCAAGCTCTTCTTCGAAAGAATGAATCTTATCTATGATAGGTTGTAGCTCTTTGACATCTTTCTTAGCCTTATCGCCTACAAAAACTTTTAAAACAGAATTTAAAAAACTCATACGGTAAATTATTTTTTTTAATCTATGCTATAACCATACCAAAGGTATTTTACCGGAATAACATGACAGAATGAACTAAAATAAACAGCAAAATCAGAAAAGCTGTCAATGAAGTTCAAAATTAAGTAAAAAAAAAGCCTCATATGAGACTTTTTTAATGTTATTGCGTTAATATTTTAATATTCGTCCTCGTTCCAGAGGTAATCTTCTTCCGTTGGGTAGTCTGGCCAAATTTCTTCGATAGATTCGTAAATTTCACCGCCTTCTTCTTCCATAGACTGTAGATTTTCTACAACCTCAAGTGGAGCTCCGGTTCTAATTGCGTAATCGATCAATTCGTCTTTGGTAGCTGGCCAAGGTGCATCGCTTAAGTAAGATGCTAATTCTAAAGTCCAATACATGTTAGTGGTATTATTTTAATTTTTTTGCAAAACTAAATTTTAAAATGATATATCCAAGTTTTTTCGTAGTTATTAATAAATTATTTTTTTCATAATAAGTTATTCTACTGATATACAGTAATTTGTGATTATTTTTTTTCTGGAATCCATTTTATTTCTTCAACGTTTAAATGTGCAGATAAACCGCGACCTAACATAAAGAGATAATCTGACAATCTATTGAGGTAACGTAAAACATTTGCTTCAATGGGTTCATTTTCATTTAAGTGGGATGAAATGCGCTCGGCTCTTCTACATACCGTTCTGGCAATATGACAGTATGACACCGTTGTATGGCCTCCAGGTAAAATAAAATGTGTCATAGGTGGTAAGTTAGCCTCTATTGCATCCATTTCTTGTTCTAGAAGTAAAATATCATTAGCGCTAATTTTATCAATATTTAAGCGTTCTTTTCCGTTTTTTAGCACAGCTTTTTCAGGGGCTGTGGCTAAAATTGCACCGGCAATAAATAATTTATGTTGAATTATAGTAAGGATATCTTTAGAATGCGAATCTATTTCTTGATCTCTAATCAATCCAATCCAAGAATTTAATTCATCAACAGTTCCATAGCTTTCAATTCTAATATGATGTTTTGCTACGCGAGTGCCTCCGAAAAGTGCTGTTGTGCCTTTATCTCCTGTTTTTGTATAAATCTTCATTGCCTCTTTTTTTAGTATGCGTACTTCTTTTAAACCTTTAGCGTTTATCACGATCCATAAATCTACGGCCTTTTCGTTCTTTTGTTCTTTTTTTGTTTTTAAGAAGATTCATTACAAAAATTACAGCCAAGACGGCAAATGAGATGTAGATGATGTATTTCATTTTTTAATAGAATTTAAACTAAAATTAAAGGTTTATATCCGAATCTTAAAATGTTCCTTTGCTTGTTCTCTTCTGAAAAATAACATACCGCAGTAAAATGTGTCGATACTTACGGTTACTTTTTTTAAAGCGATAAGCTTGTTCCAGTGATTGTAATTCTTATGAATGGCGTTAACAAAAATGATTGTATCGTTTTTTAAACCATCCACTTTTTTTAAGAATTCTAAGTTTTTTTCAGAAAGATGATCTAAATAAATAAAATCACGGGAACTCTCATCACTACTTATTTCAGGAAATTTTTGTTGCATTAATTCCTCTAAAGCGTTGTTCCTATCCTTAAAGCAGACTGTAGTGCTATTGAAATAATCCAATAGTTTTAAAACTGTATTTAAGGATTTATCCCGAGTATATTTTTTCTTTTTATACAAACACTTCGTTACCAGAGCATAAACAAAAGGGGAGTGAACCCCATGCTGATTGGTGGAGGATAATATAAAAGATAGGTGCCTAAAAAAATGCATTATTGGTTATTCTATAAGCGCAGAAAGTTCAAACCAACGTTCTGTTTTGGCTTCAATTGCTTCTCCTATTTCCTTTAGTTCAATAGATAGTTTGTCTATCTGTTCTCCACTCAATGAAGCGTCTGTAAATTTATGTTGCGTTGCTTCTTTTTTACTTTCAAGTTTTTTAATCTCTTTTTCAAGATTAGTGTACTCTTTTTGTTCGTTGAAAGTTAATTTCTTTTTGTCCTCTTTTTTCTTAGAATTTGTATCTGCATTTGTGATCGTATTTTCTTTTTTAGCAGCTCTGCTTTCCAAAACGGCACTATCTTCATAAGATCTAAAATCTGAGTAGTTGCCTGGGAAATCTTCCACAACAGCATCGCCTCTAAAAACAAAAAGGTGATCTACAATTTTATCCATAAAATAACGGTCGTGAGATACAACAAGTAAACAGCCAGGGAAATCCATTAAGAAACTCTCAAGAACATTCAGCGTTACAATATCTAAATCGTTGGTAGGTTCATCAAGAATTAAAAAGTTTGGATTTTGAATAAGGATAGTACATAAGTACAAACGTTTCCGTTCACCACCACTTAATTTACTAACAAAATCATATTGTTTTTTACGATCGAATAAAAAGCGTTCCAGTAACTGTTGTGCAGATATTTGCCTGCCTTTCATTAATGGAATATAATCTCCAAATTCACGAATGACATCAATAACTTTTTGGCCTTCTTTTATGTTGATTCCTTTTTGTGTATAGTATCCAAATTTTATAGTTTCTCCCACCACAACTTTTCCGCTGTCTGGTTCGTCCCTACCGCTAATAATGTTCAAGAAGGTAGATTTTCCAGTTCCATTTTTACCAATGATACCAAGGCGTTCTCCTCGAAGAAAATTATATTCAAATTTATCGAGTATAGGTTTTCCGGGGTATGATTTTGAAATTTTATGGAGCTCGAGAATTTTACTTCCCATACGTGCCATATTAATCTCCAATTCTACCTCATTCTCATTTCTACGTTTGCTAGCTTTATCTTTTATTTCGTAAAAATCATCTATTCTGGATTTAGATTTTGTGGTTCTAGCCTTTGGCTGTCTGCGCATCCAATCCAATTCTTTTTTGAATAACAGTTTAGATTTATGTTGCTCTGTAGCTTCTTGTTCTATTCTGTTTTCTTTCTTTTCTAGGTAGTAGGAGTAGTTCCCTTTATACGGGTACATAATGCCTTCATCTAATTCTATGATTTCGTTACATACACGTTCTAGAAAGTAACGATCATGCGTTACCATAAAAAGTGTCATGTTTTCTTTAGCAAAATACTCCTCTAACCATTCAATCATTTCTAAATCTAAATGGTTGGTAGGTTCATCAAGCACCAATAAATCTGGCTTGTTAATCAGGGCATTCGCTAAAGCTAAACGCTTTTTTTGCCCCCCAGAAAGTATTTCTACTTTAAGGTGAATATCGTTTAAATTAAGTTTTGATAAAATTTGTTTGTATTGCGTTTCAAAATCCCAAGCTTGAAAACGTTCCATTCCCTCAAAAGCCGTTTGATACGCGTCTGCTTCTTCAGGATTTTCTAATGCATGTTCATAGGCTCTAATTACTTTCAATACTTCATTATCAGATGCGAAGATGGTTTCTTCGATGGTCAAATTTGGATCTAAATTAGGTTCTTGATCTAAAAAAGATACTCGAATTCCTTTTCGGTAATTAACCTGTCCAGAATCTGGAGTGTCTAATCCTGATAATATATTTAAGATGGATGTTTTTCCACTCCCATTTTTAGCGATTAGTGCTATTTTTTGGTCTTTGTTTATTCCGAAAGATATATCAGAAAATAAAACGTGTTCGCCATAGGCTTTTGCAATATTTTCTACTGATAATAGATTCATGTAATTTTCGTATTAGAACTGGCAAAGTTAGTGAACTCTAGCAGACCTTAGCGAATAAATTAAAAAGGAATATCTAACAACCAATGCAATTATAATGGGAAGGATTAAAATGCTGAATATTTGCACCTTAAGAACCCAAAGGAGCATTGCGGCACAGATGCAAACTAGTACTATAATTAAATAGGTATTCATCCATTTTGGAGCAATGCCCTTTTTTAATATGATAAAGGCTACAATACTATTTAATGGGAAGGTCCATAAAAAATTAAAGTTCTTTGCCGTAGCGTGATGGTCTGTTCCAAACCAAAGAAAAACGATTAAAAGTCCGGCTAATCCAGTGATCAGAAATAAAGTAAAGTCTAAATATCTAGATCGTTTTTTAGATTTATAGTCTTTTAATGTGATGAAGCATACGAGTATGCATAATATAGAAAGCCAAAATAAAGGGGATAAAAAGAAGTTATTTTCTTTTTTTACAGGCGTTTCTTTTAGTAATGTTCGGTCTTTAGCGACTAATTTTTTCCCATCTAATGTTGTATACGCTAGCTGTTCGTATACATATATTGGGAGGAATAAATGTTCCCAAGGTGTTGCTTCTCTATCTATTACGGAGCCTAATGCTAAATCTATTCCAAAATTAGACCACGAATTTACTTCTAAGTTTTGATGTATTAATTCTCTGAAGGTATACTGGTTTTCTAAATGCTTGTAATCAAATACTAATTTATCACCTAAGACTGTCTTCAATGCCTCTGGTAATCGTGTAGAGCAATTATCAAATAAAAAATCATATTTATAATACCTATTTTCGGGGAGGTGATTGTTTTCTAGGAATTTCAGAAAATCATTTTTTTCTTCTAGAGTAAGTTGTAAGTCTTGTTCTTTTACCCATCTATTTTCTAATTCATAACCATATAGAAAGTCGGCAAAAGATTCTCGTGCTAAGCGGTATAATAACTTTCCTTGGGTGAATTTTAGATAAAAATTAGGGGTGTTAAAATCAAAATGCCCATAATTATAAACAACATCTATTCCTAAAGCTGGGTCTTGCACCCGAATAGCACTATGGCCAAACTTAGCGTAAAGTTCATCTGCTGTGCCCACTGTTAAGATGCTTATTTCTGATTTTGGGGAGAGCACTGGTTGCGAAAAACCAAATAAAGAAAAAGCAAAAAGGAGACTTAGAATGTATTTTTTAAATGGCATAATTTGGGGTAAATATTTTCTGTAAACAAATATGCGAAGAATTTATTTGAGATAATTAGTTCCGATAAAAATATCCTATTTTTACCAAAAGCTTAACAAATGAAAAAGTACATACCAAACCTTATTACTTTACTTAATTTATTCTGTGGATGTGTTGCCATCTTCTTTGCTGTACACGGAGTTTTTGAAATGGTAGCATTGTTTGTTTTTCTAGGGATAATTTTTGATTATTTCGACGGATTTGCGGCACGAATACTTAATGTGAGAAGCGAATTAGGTTTGCAATTAGATTCACTAGCGGATATGGTTACAAGTGGCGTTGTGCCTGGTATTGTAATGTTTAAGCTTTTAGAGATGTCATCAACAGGCGGTTGGAGTAGTGGTATAGTGTATGAATCTTCTGCCTTGACTACGTGGCATTCTTTTAAATTCAGTCCTCAAGAATTAATTCCACTTTTAGGATTGATTGTCACCTTGGCTTCTGCTTATCGATTAGCGAAGTTTAATATAGATGAAAATCAGACCAATTCTTTTATTGGTTTGCCAACACCAGCAAATACCTTGTTGATTATTTCGTTGCCTTTGATCATGTTGTATCAGAATAATGAAATATTGAATAACATCATTCTTAACCAATGGTTTTTAATAGGATTAACCTTCGTTAGTGCCTACTTGCTAAATTCTAATATAGCATTATTTGCTTTAAAATTTAAAAATTGGAGCTTTAAAGATAATGCGATTCGATACGTGTTTTTGTTTATAAGTTTAGTTTTATTGGTTACTTTAAAATTTATGGCAGTACCAGCAATCATTGTTTTTTATATTCTGATTTCGGTGATAAGTGCAATGGGTGAGAAGCGTTGATTGAATCGGTTTTTTGTAGCATGTTGTGTACACATTTTACTAGTTCACTATATTTTATTGTTGTTGGTAAGCTAAAACACCCATAGTAAAAGCTTTAAATGTTGAAAAATGATTCTTTTAATGGACCTTCATGGATGACAGATTAAATGAAAGATGAAATTTGTGGAAACGAGATAATATTGTAAGTGATGAAGATTTTGAAAGTCTATTTTCTCTTAAAGATAACTATGACTTTTCAATTGCTTTGTTTGAAATCATTAGTTGAAATAGGTGCTGTTAAACTGGCAAAAATTAAAAAGCAAGCAGTTGAATTACTTCCAAATGATGAAAGTTGGTTCTGTGAAAGTTCCTACAAGAATTCTGAAAGTTTAATGATCAAATTGGCTAGTGAATTTTCAAGTTATTCAGACAGCCTTGTGAGAGATATTAAAAATTTCCTAGCCACCTCATTACGCTTCGCTGAACCGCTTTGTGTTTAAGCTCCAAGAAAAAAATTATGATTAAACTATTGATAAATGACAGTAAACAAAAAGGACTACTTAATGAAACTAGTTTTGGTGGTTTACCTGTAAAAGTAATAAATAGTATTATGGAATGGCCTAAATGTAAAAGCTGTACTTCTGAGATGAAATATCAAGGCAAAATAAAAACAAATATTGGACTTGAATTAATATTTATGTGTGAAAATGATCCGGGAATGTGCGATGAATGGAGTCCAGATGAAGGAGGAAATAAAGTGATTATAGTAAACAATGAAAGTTTGGAATATTTTAATCCAGAAAATAAGGAAATCGGACTTAGGGAAACTGAATATGGAGTTAAAATTATAGAAACTGCGGGTGAGAATTACGATGAAGCTAGAGAAAATTGGAAAGGAAACAAAAGAGAGATACTAGGGAGTTTGTTTGGAGAACCTGAGTGGATACAAAATGATGAAACACCAAATTGTGATTGTTGTAATAAAGGAATGAGATTTGTTTCCCAATTAGAAGAAGGTCCTGACCACAAAACCGCAATGAATTTTGGGGGTGCTGGAGTTGGTTATCTATTTGATTGTGAAGAAGGAAAAACGGCTAAATTCTTATGGCAATGTTAAGTTAAAACCTACTCACAACAAAAGTAAACGTTGTATGAGCCTATATTTTGTAATAGAATGACTTTATTAATCGCCTTTTAAGAGGTTTTTATTTTAGCTCAGCTCGTAATTATGGGAAGAAGCATTAGAATTTCTAAAATATCTTCTTCTTACGTAGTTCAAAATTCTGACCTAAATAGACTTTACGTACCATTTCATCGGCAGCTAATTCTTCAGGTTCACCCGATTTTAAAATACCACCTTCAAACATTAAGTAAGAACGTTCTGTAATTGCCAATGTTTCTTGTACGTTATGATCTGTAATTAAAATACCGATATTTTTGTCTTTTAATTGCGCAACAATACGTTGAATATCTTCTACTGCCACAGGATCTACTCCAGCAAAAGGCTCATCTAGTAGAATAAATTTAGGATCGGTGGCTAAAGCACGAGCAATTTCTGTTCTTCTACGCTCCCCACCAGAAAGTAAATCTCCGCGGTTTTTTCGGATATGGCCTAAGCTAAATTCTTCAATAAGCGATTCCATTTTCATGACTTGCTCCTTCTTACTCAACTTAGTCAGTTGCAAAACACTTAAGATATTTTCTTCAATACTTAATTTTCTAAAAACAGAAGCTTCTTGTGCAAGATATCCTATTCCGTTTTGTGCTCTTTTGTACATCGGGAATTTGGTAATATCTTTATCATCTAAATAAATATTACCGCCATTAGGTTTTACCAAGCCAACAATCATATAGAACGAGGTAGTTTTTCCGGCACCATTGGGTCCAAGAAGACCTACAATTTCGCCTTGATTCACTTCTAATGAAATTCCCCTTACTACTTGACGACCTCTATAGGACTTCATTATATTGTCTGCACGTAACTTCATAAATGCTAGTTCGTTGTTGGTTTTTATTTATTTTCCTGTTTCAAAACTAAAGGAAAATGTGCTACCTCTCAATTAATTAGTGAATATTTAACCCTATTCTTTGTCTTGCGTTTCCAATTCCTCCCAATATTCGTACGCTCTTCGCAAGTGTGGAACAACGATAGTACCACCAACAAGTGTTGCAATACTTAAGGTTTCCATAACTTCTGCTTTCGTAGCACCTTCATTATGAGAGCTTTCTAAATGGTATTTTACGCAGTCATCACAACGTAGCACAGCAGAAGCAACAAGTCCCAGTAGTTCTTTAGTTTTAACATCAAGAGCACCAGGAGCAAAAGCATTCGTGTCTAGGTTAAATATCCTTTTAATAATTTTGTTATTGTCAGCTAGGAGCTTTTCGTTCATTTTAGAACGGTAAGCATTAAATTCTTCTATTTGATTAGGCATTTTTCTTTCTTTTTGCTTCTTTTTTTAAATCTTTTCGTACCACATATCCGGAGATATAAATACTTACTTGGTATAGGATAATAATTGGAATAGAAACTACAATTTGACTCGCAACATCAGGAGGCGTAATTACTGCAGATAATATCAAAACAATGACTAAAGCTATTTTTCTATATTTTTTTAATATTTCAGGAGTAACCAATCCAACTTTGGTTAAGAAGTAGATGATGATTGGTAATTCAAAAATAATTCCACAGGCAATAACAGACGATCTTAGTGTTGAAATGTATGAGCTAAGGTCAAATTCGTTTTTAACCACATCACTGACGGAATAGGTACCTAAAAAGTTAATAGATAGCGGAGCTACTACGTAATAGCCAAATAATACGCCTAGGAAAAATAAGAAAGAGGCTATGAAAATAAAACCTCTAGAGTTCTTGCGTTCTTTTTCGTAAAGTCCGGGACTAATAAATTTCCACATTTCAAATAAAATATAAGGAAATGCTATAATAATTCCGGCCCAAATAGCGGTCCAGATATCAGCAGAAAACTGCCCTGCCATTGTTCTACTTTGAATAGTGAAGGGTAATTCTTCTGCGCAGAAATCAGAAGTAAAATTAAAAAACTTTGCAATATCACAAAAGAACTCATAGGTTACAAAGTTCATTTTGCTAGGGGCGAAAATAACCCAATCGAAAATATAACGGCTAAAAGCGAAAGCTACTGCAGCTACAATTAGTATTGCTAAAGTTGAACGGATTAAATGCCAGCGTAATTCTTCTAGATGGTCTAGAAATGACATATCTGCGGCGTCTTTATTCTTTGCCATTATATAATTCCTTCGTTGATTAAATTATGAATATGAACAATACCCATATAGGTACCATTTTCAATTGCTATAAGTTGTGATATATTTTTAGCTTGCATTAATTCTAACGCTTTAACGGCTAACGCATCATTTTCTATGGTTTTAGGATGTACGGTCATAATATCCTGCGCCGTAAGCCCTTTAATATCGTCATGCTTGTTAAGCATTCTACGAATATCACCATCTGTAACTACACCTACAATTTTATTGTTATCCAACACAGCTGTAACTCCTAGCATTTTTGCCGAGATTTCTACAATTACTTGCTTCACGTCAGAATCAATAGTTACTTGTGGCTTCATGTTGTTTTCTACAATGTCGGATACGCGTAGGTAAAGCCTCTTGCCAAGAGTGCCTCCAGGATGGTATTTTGCAAAATCTTTACTGCTAAATCCTCGTAATTCTAAAAGACAAACAGCTAAAGCATCACCCATTACTAATTGTGCGGTTGTACTTGTAGTCGGTGCTAAATTATTTGGACACGCTTCTTTTTCTACAAAAGTATTTAAGATAAAATTGGACTGTTTTGCCAGTACGGAATCTAAATTACCCGTCATAGCAATAAGCGTATTTCCAGTTTTTTTGATTAATGGAACCAGCATTTTTATCTCAGGAGTGTTTCCACTTTTAGAAATACAAATTACAGTATCGTTTTCTTGAATGGTTCCTAAATCTCCATGGATGGCATCCGCAGCATGCATAAATATCGAAGGTGTTCCGGTAGAATTAAGTGTTGCGACTATTTTTGAAGCAATTAAAGCACTTTTTCCAATTCCGGAAATAATAATTCGTCCAGGAGAATTTAATATATGATTGACGGTATTCGAGAAATTAGCATCTAGTAATGAAGATAAATTTTGAATGGCATTCGCTTCATTTTCAATGGTTCTTCTAGCTATGTCAAGTATCGCAGTATTATTTTTCAAATCAATTAATTCAATTATCTGATTGTATTCCTAAAAGAATGTCTTATATTTAGTTACAAAATTACATAAACTTAGTGTTAAAAGATATTTTAAATTCTTTAAAGTAAACTTTTGTTTTTTGTGCTAATTTTAAACTTGCTAAGAAACTAACTAAATCGTATTGAATATGCGAACTTAGCATCAGTATTAATAGTAAAATAAATTATGAGTTTGAGTGAAATTGATTTGCATTCCTCACTAAAAAAATATTTTGGATTTTCAGAGTTCAAAGGACTTCAGGAAAGTGTTATTACAAGTATTCTTGAAGGTAAAAATTGTTTTGTAGTAATGCCCACTGGCGGTGGAAAATCGCTTTGTTACCAACTTCCTGCATTAATGCAAGAAGGTACTGCAATTATAGTTTCCCCACTTATTGCGTTAATGAAAAATCAAGTAGATGCCATTCGTGGTATTTCTTCAGAGCACGGTATTGCTCATGTTTTGAATTCTTCATTGACCAAAACAGAAATAAAACAGGTGAAAAGTGATATTACTAGTGGTATCACTAAATTACTTTACGTGGCGCCAGAATCATTAACTAAAGACGAGTATGTTGAGTTTTTACAATCTGTAAAATTATCATTCGTTGCCGTTGATGAAGCGCATTGTATTTCCGAATGGGGACATGATTTTAGACCTGAATATCGAAATTTAAGAAATATTATTAGTCGCTTAGACGATACGATTCCTATTATAGGGCTTACCGCTACAGCAACGCCAAAAGTACAAGAGGATATTATAAAAAACTTAGGAATTACAGATGCTGATTTATTTAAAGCGTCATTTAATAGACCTAATTTATTTTATGAAGTACGTCCTAAAACTCAAAATATAGAAGCAGATATCATACGTTTTGTCAAACAAAATTCTGGTAAATCTGGTGTTATTTATTGTTTGAGTAGAAAAAAAGTAGAAGAACTCGCTCAAGTACTACAGGTAAATGGTGTCAGCGCTGTACCCTATCATGCCGGATTTGATACCAAAACACGATCAAAATATCAGGATATGTTCTTGATGGAAGGTGTAGATGTTGTGGTGGCAACGATCGCTTTTGGAATGGGGATTGATAAACCAGATGTAAGGTTTGTTATTCACCATGATATTCCTAAAAGTATAGAAAGTTATTATCAAGAAACGGGTAGAGCAGGTAGAGATGGTGGCGAAGGTCATTGTTTGGCCTTTTACTCCTACAAAGATATTGAGAAGTTAGAAAAATTTATGTCTGGTAAGCCTGTTGCAGAACAGGAAATTGGTAATGCCTTGTTACAGGAAATGGTAGCTTATGCGGAAACTTCTATGTCTAGAAGAAAATTTATTCTACATTATTTCGGAGAATATTTTGATGATGTAAACGGAGACGGAGCGCTCATGGATGACAACACAAAAAACCCGAAAGACAAAGAAGAAGCTAAAGAAGATTTAGTTAAAGTGATTCAAGTGGTACAGGGTACCATGGAAAAATTTAAATCTAAAGAAATCGTAAAAGTACTTACAGGAAAAGTAAATGCGATTATCGCTTCTCATAAAACAGATGAAAAACCATTTTTTGGAATAGGAGCTAACAGAGACAAAGAACATTGGATGGCATTAGTGCGCCAAGGTTTAGTAGCGGGGTATCTACGTAAAGAAATAGAACAGTACGGAATACTACATGTAACGGATAAAGGAGCGGAATTTGCTAAAAATCCTGTTTCCTTTATGATGACTAAAGATCATGTATACAATCAAGCGGCTGATGATGCTATTGTCAGTGCTGCAAAAAGTAGCGGTGGCGTAATAGATGAGGCGTTACTTAAAGTATTGAAGGACTTGAGAAAAAGACAAGGTCAGAAATTAGAAGTACCTCCTTTTGTAATTTTTCAAGACCCATCACTACATGATATGGCTTTAAAGTATCCTATTAGCCTAGAAGAACTTGTAAATATTCATGGAGTAGGAGAAGGTAAAGCAAAAAAATACGGGAAGCCATTTGTAGATTTTATTAAAAAGTATGTGGAGGATAATGAGATTACCCGCCCAGATGATTTAATCGTAAAAAGTACAGGAGCCAATTCTGCATTAAAATTATATATCATTCAGAATGTTGATCGCAAATTACCATTAGATGATATTGCTTCTGCAAAAGGGATAGCCATTCCTGAATTGATAAAGGAAATGGAACAGATCGTTTACAGTGGTACCAAATTAAATATTTCCTATTGGGTAGATGATGTTTTAGATGAAGATCAGCAAGAAGAGTTGCACGATTATTTTTTAGAAGCAGATTCTGATAATATAGATTTGGCCTTGAATGAATTTGAGGGCGATTATGAAGAAGAAGAGCTTCGATTGTATCGTATTAAATTTATTAGTGAAGTAGCCAATTAAGCATTCATTTATAATTAAAATTTTAAATAACACTCCTAGTTTTAGGAGTGTTATTTTTTTATAGCCCTATTACTAAATTGTTAATTCTTATTTATTATAGATCAAATCTTCTTTAGTTCCATTGTTTTTTTATAGTTTTACGGAGTAAACTTTAGGGGTGTTCCTATTTTGGAACTGAGACATACCCTTTGAACCTGATGCGGTTAGTACCGCCGAAGGGAAAAGTTGAAAAGCACCTTGAAATGGGTGTTTGCAACCTTTTCATATGTGTGTGTTTTGTTCTTAAACACCTCCTTTTTCAAAGAATATTCTCATCTTTTAATTTTTACAGCATATTTAAAAATATCCTGTACATGATTTCTATTGTTGTAAACGAAAAAAGAGTGGACATCGAAGAAAATTCGAATCTTATTCACCTCCTTAATCACCTCAAGGCCACTCAAGATGGTATTGCTGTCGCTATTAATAATACGGTTATTTCTAAAGATTTCTGGAAGTACGAAATTCTTTTTGAGAATGATGTAGTTCTGCTTATCAAAGCAACACAAGGCGGATAATTTATAAAACTACACACTACATTCTTATTTATATCACGAAGACTTAAATTCTCACAAAATATGAAAAGCAAAGACACCGCACCAAAAAACGAAAAGCTAACGACACAACCTTTTCCAAATTCAAAAAAGATTTATGTAGCAGGTAAATTGCATCCACAATTAAAAGTGGCCATGCGAGAGATTGCATTGAGTGATACCAAAGACTCACTTACAGGCAAGCTTAGGCCAAATGAAGCGGTTACTGTTTATGATACTTCCGGACCTTATACTGATCCGAGTAAATCTATTAACGTGCATCAAGGTATTGATAGAATCCGTGAACAGTGGATTTTAGACCGCGGAGATGTACAGCAATTGAATAGTTTTACATCTGAATATTGCAACCAACGCTTAAATGACAAGAGCCTAGACCATATGCGTTTTTCGCTATTGAAGAAACCAATGCGCGCTCAAGAGGGTAAAAATGTTACCCAATTACACTATGCTAAAAAGGGAATTATAACCCCGGAGATGGAATACATCGCTATTCGTGAGAATCAGCGTATGGAGGAAATGACGGAGATAGCAAAACAACATAAAGGCGAACATTTCGGTGCATCCATACCCAATAAGATTACCGCAGAATTTGTGCGGGAAGAAGTAGCTAGAGGTAGAGCTGTAATTCCGTCAAATATCAATCACCCAGAAGCAGAACCAATGATATTGGGACGTAACTTTTTGGTAAAAATAAATGCCAATATCGGTAATTCTGCCGTTACCTCTTCTATTGAAGAAGAAGTAGAAAAAGCCGTTTGGGCATGCCGTTGGGGAGCAGATAATATTATGGACTTGTCTACGGGACAAAATATACATGAAACACGAGAGTGGATTATTCGTAACTCACCAGTACCGGTAGGAACAGTGCCTATTTACCAAGCACTAGAAAAAGTAAACGGCGTCGCAGAAGATCTTACTTGGGAAATTTTTAGAGATACGCTTATAGAGCAGGCAGAGCAAGGGGTAGATTATTTTACCATTCATGCAGGTGTTCTTTTGCGCTATGTGCCTATGACTGCTAAACGTGTTACAGGCATTGTTTCTCGTGGTGGATCTATTATGGCAAAATGGTGTTTAGCGCATCATAAAGAAAGTTTCTTATATACCCATTTTGAAGATATTTGCGAAATATTAAAACAATATGATGTCGCTTTTTCTTTAGGAGATGGATTGCGCCCTGGTTCTATTGCAGATGCTAATGATGAAGCGCAATTTGCAGAATTAGAAACTTTGGGAGAGTTAACGAAAATTGCACGCAAGCATGAAGTTCAATGCTTTATAGAAGGCCCTGGTCACGTTCCAATGCATATGATTAAGGAAAATATGGAGAAGCAAATAGAACTTTGTGATGAAGCTCCTTTTTATACCTTAGGACCTTTAACTACGGATATTGCTCCAGGTTATGACCATATTACCTCAGGTATCGGTGCTGCAATGATTGGCTGGTTCGGCTGTGCAATGTTATGTTATGTAACGCCAAAAGAACATTTAGGATTACCCAATAAACAAGATGTACGAACGGGAGTAATTACGTATAAGTTGGCGGCACATGCAGCCGATTTAGCAAAAGGACACCCAGGAGCGCAGCATAGAGATGATGCTTTATCAAAAGCACGATTTGAGTTTAGATGGGAAGATCAGTTTAATTTAGGTTTAGATCCCGAATTGGCGCGTGAATACCATGATGAAACCTTACCAGCAGATGGTGCAAAAGTGGCGCATTTTTGTTCTATGTGCGGACCAAAATTTTGTTCCATGAAAATTTCGCAAGAGGTAAGAGATTTTGCTGCGGAACATGATATTGTAGACAACGAAGTGATTCAAAAAGGAATGGATGAAAAGTCCAAAGAATTTAAAGAAAAAGGATCAGAAGTGTATTTGTAACATAATTAGGAGGTTCCTACGCCTTGAAAAAAGGCGTAGTCGGGCTTTCCGTTATATCTTTTGCTTATTTATGTGAATTTGCTGTTTTACGCCATAAATTTGCACCAACAGCTAGCAAAAGGATGCCACTGCAATCCCTAACCCAAAACACTATGATAGTTCTTATAGCACCAGAAGAAGATATTGCTAATGAAATTGAAATTTTACATCAGCTCTTTGAGGAGGGTTTAGCCTATTTTCATTTTCGTAAGCCTAACAAAAGCTATCAAGAGCATTGTGATTATTTAGATTTGGTAGAGAAGAAGTATCACAATCGTATCGTCGTGCATTATTTTCATGAATTAGTAAATGCCTATAATTTAAAAGGTATTCACTTTCAGGAGCAAAAAAGAATAGATCATATTGATAACCCCGGACAGTATTTTAAACCGCTTGATATGTATGGGAAAACGATTAGTTCTTCTTTTCATGATCCTGAAGTGTTAGCCGCTTGTGGGTTTGAGTTTGATTATCATTTGCTGAGTCCCGTTTTTTCTTCCATCTCTAAAAAAGGATATGAAGGCAAAGGTTTTGATGTGAATTCTATTGAAAAAAGAATCATAGGTATGGGCGGTGTTACTAAAGACAATATTGCGGAAATACATCAGTTGGGTTTTAAAGGTGTGGGCGTTTTAGGAGGAATTTGGAATAGCGTATCACCCGTAACAGCGTTTAAAGCAATGCAAGCATATTATAGCAAAAATAAAAATAATATATAAATACAAAATAGATCACCGATGCAATTACCCAGTTTACACTACATATCTCAAGGAGAAACACCACAAGAGCATTTGAAAAATATAAAAAGTGCTTGTACAGCAGGAGCAGCTTTGGTACAATTAAGGTTAAAAAATTTAAGTCCTAAGAAGGTTTTAAAATTTGCAAGCGAAGCCAAAGAGATCACAGATCATTACCAAACGCGATTAATCATTAATGATCATTATAGAATAGCAAAAGAAATAAAAGCAGATGGTGTTCATTTAGGAAAAACAGATACGTGCCCTTCTATAGCGCGGAAGTATTTAGAAAGTTGGCAAATTATAGGTGGCACAGCAAATACGATTAGTGATTGTAATACGCTAATTGCAAAAGGGGTAGATTATATCGGTGTAGGACCTTATCATTTTACAAAAACAAAGGAAATTTTGAGTCCTATTCTTGGGCTTGAAGGTTACGTAGCGCTGCTTAAGAATCTAAAAACAAGTATTCCAATTATTGCTGTTGGAGGTATAACGCTTAATGATGTTCCTGAAATTTTAAAGACAGGAGTTTATGGTGTTGCTGTAGCAACAGCAATTACCAACGACTTCAATACCATTACACTTTTTAAAAAAATATTAGAAAATTCTGATATTGAAGAACAGGTGTGGAAACCAAAGCAAAACTTATAAGTATGATTGATTTACTTCAAATAGCAGATAAAACATTTACTTCAAGACTATTCACTGGTACAGGGAAGTTTTCAAGTGCTACGAAAATGAAAGAGGCGATTATAGCTTCTGAGAGTGAGCTGGTAACGGTAGCTTTAAAACGTGTGGATTTTGAAAGTGAATCTGATAATATTTTGAGTTATTTAACCAATGATAGCATTAATTTATTACCGAATACTTCTGGAGTCCGTACGGCCAAAGAAGCTATTTTTGCTGCCCAATTGTCTAGAGAAGCTTTGCAGACAAACTGGATAAAACTAGAAATTCACCCAGATCCCCGTTATTTATTGCCTGACCCGATAGAAACCTTAAAAGCAGCCGAAGAATTAGTGAAATTGGGTTTTGTAGTCATGCCTTATATTCATGCCGATCCTGTTTTATGCAAACGATTAGAAGATGTGGGAGTACAATGTGTAATGCCGCTTGGGGCGCCTATTGGTAGTAATAAGGGAATAAAAACGGAAGATTTTTTAAAAATAATTATCGCGCAAAGTAATGTACCTGTGATTGTAGATGCAGGAATAGGTGCACCATCACATGCGGCGTATGCTATGGAACTGGGGGCCGATGCTGTTTTAGTAAATACAGCAATTGCAGTTTCGCAGAATCCTGTAGCAATGGGGATTGCTTTTAAAATGGCAGTCGAGGCGGGGAGAATGGCCTATTTAGCAAAACTTGCACCTATCAAAGAACAAGCAGAAGCAAGTAGCCCATTAACATCCTTCTTGAACGAACTTTAAAACTAATTCTATGTCTTTCAAAACCATATTTGAGCAATACGATTGGAGTACCTTAGAAAAGGAAATCTACCAGGTTACCACAGCTGAGGTTGCGCTAGTACTTCAGAAGGAAAAGATAGCATTAGAAGATTTTAAGGCTTTGATATCTCCTGCGGCAAAGCCTTTTCTGGAGCAAATGGCACAGCGAAGCAATCAGCTTACTAAAAAACGCTTTGGAAATACCATGCAAATGTACATTCCAATGTATTTATCAAACGAATGTCAGAATATTTGTACGTATTGTGGCTTCAGTATGACGAATAAAATTCCGCGAAAAACCTTAACGGACCCTGAAATTTTAAAAGAAGTAGCAAAGATTAAAAGCTTGGGGTATGATCATATTTTATTGGTTACAGGAGAAGCAAATAAAACGGTAGGTGTAGCATATATCAAACACGCTATTGAATTAATAAAAAACAATTTCTCGAACATTAGTATGGAGGTACAGCCTCTAGATCAAGAGGAATATGAAACTTTGATTGATGCAGGTTTGTATGCTGTTTTGGTGTATCAAGAAACGTATCATGAAGCCACCTATAAAGTGCATCACCCTAAAGGAAAAAAATCAAACTTTCATTATCGTTTAGATACTCCTGATCGATTAGGAAAAGCGGGTATTCATAAAATAGGAATCGGTGCTTTATTTGGATTAGAAGATTGGCGTGTAGATAGTTTTTATACGGCTTTGCATTTACGGTATTTGCAAAAGACGTATTGGAAAACGAAGTATTCTATTTCTTTTCCAAGATTGCGTCCTTTTGAAGGTGATGTAGCTCCGAAAGTAGAAATGACAGATGCTGATTTGGTACAATTAATCTGTGCGTATCGTTTGCTTGATGAAGATGTAGAGTTATCTATGTCTACACGAGAAAGTGAAAAGTTTAGGGATAATATTATCAATTTAGGCATCACTTCTATTAGTGCAGAATCTAAAACCAACCCAGGAGGGTATAGTGTGGAGCCGGCATCGTTAGAGCAGTTTGAAATTTCAGATGAACGCTCTACAGCAGAAATAAAATCTATGATTCAATCTCAAGGATATGAAGTTGTTTTTAAAGATTGGGATAAAGCCTATTCTTAACTTAAAGAACTGCTTTTTCAAGTAACTTTACCGTCATTTTATCAGCATCAAAAGTGGCATTGATCCCAATAGGCAGTGTGAAATTATTTTTCACATGGCCAAAACTCATACCATATGCAGCAGGGATATTTAAAGGTTTAAGGCGGTCTAAAATAACTTCTTTCAGTGTAAAACTTCCTGATGCAGCAGGTTTATCGCAACCATTGCAAACCCCAATCATAATAGCGGCTGCATTTTTAAATGTAGCACCTTCAATTAATTGCGTGAGCATACGATCTATTCGGTAAGGAGCTTCTTCCACATCTTCTATGAAGACAATGGCATTGGTGAAATCTATTTCCTGGGGAGTACCAATTAAAGCTATTATGAGCGTTAAACTTCCGCCAACCAATTTACCTGTAGCCTTTCCTGAAGTAATGTTGTACCGATCAAACTCCGGATTGTTTAGAAGTTCGTCATCTTTAAGGACAGCATTTTTAATTAAAAGCTGATTTTCAGGATGGATGATAACATTTTCTAGTTGTTGGATAGAATAGTCATCGTCTAAAGTACTCCCAACCGGGCCATGAAAAGTAATAAGTCCTGTTTCGGAATATATTCCATTTGCTAAAGCAGTAATATCACTAAATCCAATAAGCACTTTCGGGTTGTTTTTAATCAACTCGTAATCCAGAAGGTGCATAATTCTGGTGCAGCCATACCCGCCACGTGCACATAAAATTCCAGCTACATTTGGGTTGGCAAACATGTCATTGACATCAGCAGCGCGTTCTTCATCGGTATTGCTAAAATAACCGTGATTCCATAAAATACGTGCTGTATGAAACGGAATAAAGCCCATTTTAATCAGCGTTTCTTTTGCTTTTTCCAGTACTTCTGGTTTCACCGCATAACCAGGAGCTATTAAACCTATGGTGTCTCCCTTCTTAAGGCGTTTGGGTTTTATAGCGGTCAGATTTATCTTGGGTTGCCGTGCATTCGCGAAAACGGAAAAGGGCAGGAGCGAGGCTGTTGAAATACCTAAGAGATTAGTGAAGAAGTTTCTGCGAGATTTCATTTAATTAATTAAAGATGATTTGTATGGTATTCGGAAAACAATGATTTATTCTTCTCTTTCGGGCCATAAGTTAGGATGTTCACCGCTATACCCTAATTTCGGAATTTCATTGATCTGTTGAATTTCTTCAAGGGTTAAGTCAAAATCAAAAATATCAATATTTTCTATGATACGTTCTTTTGTAGTGGATTTAGGGATGACAACAACGTTATGTTGTGTTACCCAGCGTAAACAAACTTTTGCCACAGTGGTATTATGGTTTTGAGCAATAGATTTCAGCGTGTTATTATTTAAAATTTCACCTCTGCCAAGAGGCGACCATGATTGTACCGTGATATTTTTTACTTTACAAAACCAAGTTACTTCTGGTTGCCAATATCCAGGGTGAAATTCTATCTGATTAATGGCAGGTAAAACCCGTGCTGTTTTAAAAAGTGCTTCTAAATGTTCTGGCCAAAAATTACTGACCCCAATAGACTTTATCTTTCCTTCAGTTTGTAAATCTTCCATAGCGCGCCATGCTTCGGCATTTGCATGCTGCCAATTATCATAATTTTTAGCATTTGCAGGCCAATGAATCAAGTAAAGGTCTATGTATTCTAATTGTAGTTTTTTTAGAGAGATCTCAAATTCAGACATTGTCTCTTCATAGGAGAGATTTTCTCTCCATAATTTGGTGGTCACTTTTATGTCCTCTCTAGGAACACCACTTAGTTTTATACCCTTACCAACGGCTTCTTCATTGTTATATTTTGCGGCAGTATCTAGTAAGCGATAGCCATTTTCTAATGCAAATTTTACAGCTTCAATGCCTTCTTGTTCCGTTGCTTTGTAGGTGCCAAAACCTACAATTGGTATTTTATTTCCGTCATTTAATAGTATCTCTTTCATGTAATTCCTCTATTTAAAGGTGAATGTAGCGCACGAAAACTATATTTTCCTTAGACGCTATATCCTACCAATTTTTGATACATTAAATATATTGATAAACTAGATACTGAAATAATAAGTACAGGCATTTAACTTTTTGTTGATAGCGATATTCTGAGAGCTACTGTAGCAATGCTGGTCTCGAATTTCAATAGTTATTTATTCGGTATCTGGATTTCCGTCTGTATAGTCTATCTGCTTAAGTAATGTACCATTTTCTAGATACGTACACCATTCTCCTTCTTTTTTACCGTTTTTGTAGCGCCCCTCTTCTTTCAATTTACCAGATTTGTAATAGTAGTCTTTATATACGCCATTTCCAGATTTACCAAATGATGTGCTGTATAGTATTTTATTTTTGGTATTGTATACCTGATAATCACCTGTTATAAGGCCATGGTTCCAATTTTCTTTTTTAACTATTTTTTCATTAAAAGTTGTTTTCCATATGCCATTTTTCCGATTATTGAGAAAGTAACCAGTTGATATATAATCAGTCATTTTGCCAAAGGTAAAGTCTGATTCCTCCTCAAGAATATCTGTAACTTCTTCATTTTCTTTATCATCAATGATAAGATATATGGAGTATTCATTATTCTCTATTTTTTTATTTTTGTAATTATAGTTGTAAATAATTATGCCATTAGTTATTTTAACTTCTACAAATAAAGAATTCAAAAATAAAGGAGGAAGAATGGGACTGCTTCCCTGGCCGTATGCGAATAAACTAGTGCCAAACATTAGAATACTAAAACAAATATTTTTCATTTTATATAAAATTTGATTATATCATCCTGCAATGCTTTCCATTGAAATTTCCAAAAAGATTTTCTATTATTGGCATAATCCATAAAATTTTCTGTTTCTGTTTTTTTAAATTTATATTGATTTCGGTTTAAAGTATATAACATGGAATTTATCCTTCTCATTTCAACACTGTATGGTTTCCAAAGTGCTGCAATTTCTTGTTTAGTGTGCTTTCCTGATTTAATAATTGTATCAAAATTTGTGTCAATTGCATTTTTTCTTTTATTATATTTAATTATTTCAAGAGGTGTTAGATCTCTTCTTTCCTTAAATGAATGCTCTAATCCTGCAACGTGCGAAATTTCATGAGCAAATGATTCCTTATTTCCTAAATTAGGCTCAAACATAACTAAGTTTTTTGAGTCAATATCTCTTAGATTCGCATAAGCGGGTGCACCCTTTTCTATTGATTCATCATCATCAACATTTATTAAGGGGCAAAGAAAAATAAAAATTCCTTTATTTTTAAAAGCTATAGGCTGTTGTTCTTTTAATTCTATTTCAAAATAGGTTAGTAAATTATCTCCTTTGAAAGCAGTTCCATTTGTTATTATTAAATCATTTGCAATCCAATTTTCTTCATCTATAATTATATCAACTACTTCCCCAATTTTACATTGTAGCAATGCTTGATTTAATGATTTGGTATTAAGATAATTTTCAAGATTTTCTAAATCATCTTCTAGATTTTTATTTACATCGCCAAAACCTAAGTCTATTTTATCTTCTATAATATTTTTATCAATTTCTATAGAAGTACTTCTTAAAATACGAATTGGAGTAATATTAAAATGTAGTTGTTCGTGGTTCGCATTTCTAAATAGGTTAATTTTTCCCACCTCGTTATCATTTTTGTCTAAAAATGAAATTGTTGTGTTTTGAGTCAAGGGAGAATTGCAACTTATCGTTATTTCAGCGCCATGTGCTTCCGAAATTTTTAATTCATTGGGTTCAAATTTTATTCCTTTTTTTTCTTGAAATTTTATGATGTCCGTATCTTTGACCGTACTAAATAATTCTATGATATTCAGTTTTAGCTTTACATTCTCTTGTTTAGGGAACATACTTAGCCATGGAGTAAAATATTCTAAACCATTTATTTCTAGTGGATTGTATTCTTTCTTAAGTTTGTCGTAGTTTTCAGAAATAGCTTCTGTTTCATAAGATTTTCGCATCCAATCAAATCCAAATTCTCCTTGATAATTGCTCAATCTTTCAAGTTTAGCTATAAACACTAAATCTAATTCATCCTCTTCTTCTGTTATTTCTTCTTGTACTTTTGGCGTTTCAGGTGGAGGGAATGTTACTCTCCAATGTGCCGAATATTCAGTAGTGGAACCTGATTCTTTCACACCTCCAGCACTTATGTGAATAGTTTCTGTTTTAGGATCTATACCTGAAGAAGAAAAATTATTTGACCAGTTGGTGAGGTAGCAGTCAAATAAGTAAAGTTTACGAATTTTTGTTCTTTCGTCTACTGGAGGAATGTGTAACTCTAATTGTTTTGTTAAATCCGGATCAGCAGACCAACTACCTAGATTTAGATTAGTCTGACTCTCTACGGTCAATGTAATTCCTAAGAAAACTGGTTCTTGATGGGGTTGCCCATAAGGATCTAATTGTTGATTGAAGCGATAAGTAAATTTTAATACATTTATGTCAAGACCGTCAATCAATAACTTAGCTTTTACCATACTTTAAGATATATCCTTTAAATATAGAAAAATCATCCATGATATTTCTTGAAACAAGATGTGTTTCATCGAATTTATACTCATTTTAGAATGTATAATGTAATTATTTTTTTGAGATGAGATAAAATATAACAATATGAAATGCTATTGTATTTAAATATAAAGTATTAAAAACGGAATATTTTTTTAAGTTCTTCATCTTTATTCTTTTTGTAAAGAATTAAATTGTCAATTGTGGATGGATCAGAATTCATGTAATTATTAATAAAATGATCAAAACTAAAATCCTGACTTGTATCACAAATATCATATTCCCGTGTTGAATGTGGTGATTTTAACGTATATCTTGTATAGTAATTATTGCCATCTTCACCATTTTTAATATTCACATCTTCATACCTTATTTCAATGGTAGAAAAATTAAATATTTCTTTATACCGTGGAAAATTGCTTTTAAATTCTATAGTGCCTTTTACTCTATTGAATTTTACAGTTTTATGCCAAATTTTTCTTTTGTAAACATTAAGAATAATTACAGTTAATAATAAGATTAATGTGAAAATCATCTGTATAATTCCTTGATGATTGTAGGTGCTTACTAGTAGGAGCAAAACAAAAGTTAGTGGCAACAAGACATAAGTGTCAAACGTGAACATTCTATTTTTTGTAGGATTCAATAGAATATAGTTTAGGTTAACTTCTTCTGCATTTATGGAGTGATATACGTCAAGCATCTTCTATTTTTTATACCTATCTAAACTCATTTCATTTAGTAATAAAGTTGTCTGATGTTTAAATAGACTAGCGTAGGAATATTTATTTTTTTCAAATGGATTAATAATTATTAAAATATATAAGATTGTAATTCCTGAAATAATAATTAATGCAGGGTGTATTTTTTTATGTAGTTCTCTTATTTTTAAGTTTTTTGGGTTGATAAAAATTACTGAGAAAAAAAGTACAGGGAGTAAATAAAAATTCAAACTGAAATCAGATTCTTTTTCAAATTGATTATTTTTTATATAAAAGTACATGGTATCAAATTCGCTTTCGAAAAACTTATCTTGAGAAGGTGATTTTGTTCTTATTTTTACTTCAATATTCTGAAAAGTTAATGTTGCTTTCGGGTGTTTTTTTTTAATGTTGACAAGTATTTTTTCCATGTCATACTTCTTTTGTTCCCGTATTTTAAAAAATATATCTATAGCTGCATAGGCTATAAATATGAAAAAGAATAGGACTAAAAACTGATAAAGCGTGCTGTTCTTTATGAAATACATTAGTCCTTTTTATTGAATTTGGATGCTCTTAATAATGTCAGCATAGTCTCTTTATCCTTAGAACTATTGTGACTCATATTGATGATAAAATCATACCCATTTAAGTAGGTTCTGTACATGTTCTGCTCCATTAATGTTCTGCCATTTTGGGACAGTTTAAGATTAAAAACTTCAAATTCAATAGTAGCTATGGTTTCTTTACTTGAAGTAGAATCTACTTGTACGCCTTGAGCAGCAAATACAGAATAAATAACATTTTTTAGGTGTGGGTATTTATCATCCCATTCATTTTCGTAGGTTTCTTTAAATGGAATAATGGTTGCCTGAAACTTTGTTAATTCATTTTTACGAATCACAAAAAGCCCAATTTCTTGTCCACTTATGTTAAGGTGTTCTCCCGATCTTTCAATAATCTCTAAGCCTTCTTCAAGATCTTTATCTATTTTTCTTGTACTTTCTATGTTCCAATCATTGATAAGATCAATGGTCCAACCAATTTCTGGTGCATGGAATGGTTTATTCTTTTTTGAACAAGCACTACCTAGTATGGCAATGAAGCATAATATAAGGAGTTTCAATTTCATGTTGAAGGTTATTACTACTGTAAACTAGAAAAATATGAAGCTTTTGCAGGATATTATTTTAGTAGACTTACTTTTTATTACCGTTCGCTAGGGTTTTCTATCTCGTTATTCTCTGCAGGGTTTTTTGTAAAGGGGAACGCAAATTGCCGCGCAAACCCTTTTGGGAATTTCACATCGCCTAATCCAGTACTTTCGGGCCAAGTTGTTCCTATTGGATAATACGTGCCAAATAGCATATCTATAAACGGAAAATGAATGGCGAAGTTTTTATCATATGCTTTAGGGTCGTCTGAGTGATGCCAATGATGGTATTGTGGCGTAACAAAAACGTAGCGCAACACACCAAAATTTATACGCGTGTTAGAATGTGCTAAAACAGCTTGAAAAGAAACAATTACAATATAGGTAGTAAACACTGCAGGGCTAAAACCAAATACATATAAAGGTAAAAAAGAAACCGCACGCACTACGATTAAATCTACAAAATGGGTTCTAGAACCCGCTAACCAATCTATATCTTTGGTAGAATGGTGTATGGAATGAAAACGCCATAAATACGGAATTTTATGAAAAAAGTAATGTCCGGTATATTGAAATAAATCGGATACCAATAAGGCTAAGAAAAGTTGAGGTATAAACCATATACCTTGTATAATTTCTTGGAAACCAGTTAAACCAATGTTTGAAAAAGCCAATACAGCGGGTAACTGTACCAATACTCCCGTTACCTGAATGAGTAAATGACTTATAATAAAGTAGACTAAATCTGTTCTCCACTCGTCATGAAATTTTGTTTGTGTTAATCGTTTTGGCAAAAACAATTCCATTGGAATGAATATTACTGCGGAAATTAAAATATCGAGTAAGAGCCAATCCATACCAATCGTAAAACGTTTTGCATCTATTTCTTGATATTCTGGTAATCCATTGGCTAGAAATATAGAGGCAGCGATGAGCATTATCGCATAGAAACCAAGTTTTGTTTTTTTGCTGAGAATAAAACTGGTCAATGCAAAAGCAAAAGATAACGTAAGGACTATTAAAAAAGCCCACTTTACATAACCTGGTTCGTAAAGCGCGCGAAAATCGGCCGTAGTTAAATATTCAGGATAGTAAGCGCAAATAGTGGTTCCGAAGCAGATTATAGCTAAAAATATAGAAATGTACCCACTAATTTTGCCTTCGCCTATTTTTAGTCTTTTGTTTTGAGTCATTATAAGTGGTGTGTTGGTTGGTATTTTGTTTGGTTGAACTTATAACGTAAAAGGCCTGAGTTTTGGTATTTATGATAATTTATAATTTTTTATTTCGGCTACCAGAAGAGCAGTTATGTCTTATTTTTTACTTCACAAATAAGACATAGAAGTTGCGGTAAAAATAGAATTTAATAGCTTTTTTCTTATTTAGGGATAAGGTCTCCTTTGTAATTATACGTTTTACTTCCATAATCAAACGTATAGATTCTTCTGCCTTGCTCATCTTCAGTTAGAAAATTCATATAGGATTCTTCGGTGTCTACTAAAACCTTTCCGTTTGTATCTATAAGCTTATATGTTCCATTTAGGCGAACAGCGGTTACACCATCTTCAAAAGGTTCTCCAATATCATATTTTGCAGGAATAACGGTTTTTCCTTTAGAATTAATAAATCCAATAAGATCGTCATTACTTATTAAAATTCTATCATCCGATAATCCGTCATAAATTTTGGTAACATTAGGTACCGGAATTTCGTTGCCAATTGTATCGATAATGAAGTATGAATTATTTCTATTTCCAAAAAGTATTTCTCCTCTTTCAATTAGATGATCATATTTTTTTTGACTAATAAGTTTATAGCTAGATGAAAACAGTTGAATGGCGTCATTTTCATCCTCTGGTTGAATACCTGTTAATCCATTCTTGTAAGCTTCAAGACTATAAACGAATAGGGTGTCTAAGCTTTTGTTCGCTCTGTTTAAATGGTAGTAATAGTCATTATTTTCATAATAATCACCATTAATTTTCACAAGACTTATGTTGTCATTTTTTATAGTTATTTTATGCTCTCCTTTCGCATTTAGAAATATAAGAGCATCATCTGTACTCATATCAAATAATTCATCTGTAGCGTTAAAAGAATGCGTGTTACGCGCTGTAAATTTTACATTCTCGACTTCGGTATCTTTTTTAAATAATAATTTTATAGCAGCTACATTTCCATAGAAATAGTATTCTCGGTGGAATAGTCCATCTTTATCATTAAAATAATCAATGTTGTTTAAGTTTTTACGCAAATACTCTTGAAACGCTGCGGTATCTTTAAAATCTCCGTCATTCAGCTTTTCTTGTACTACTTTTAAGTACTTCAACATTTCACTAAATATATCTTCGGAATCTCCAGGAGCCATTGCATTGCTAGAGGAGCCACTTCTCTCTATAAGTTTACCTTCTTCATTATAGCCTTGAACTACAAATGGGGATTCTATAGTGTCTGTGAGGGTAATATAAGCATAGTTCTCATTCGTATTTACTAATTCAATCTTACCTCCTTTATATTTCGCTTTAGGATTTTTATTAGATAGCGCTACACTATCATAATTTTTTATATATTCTAATTCGTAAGAAATAGCAATACTATCTATAGGCTTGGCTGCACCCCAACCATCTCTGTCAAAACTGAAATCTACCATATAGTTTTCAACGCTGTCTATTTTAACGTCACCAGCGTGATAGTAGATTTTAGTAGGGCTAAAATTTTGTGTAATACCTTGACCTAATTCTAAAGGTCTTCTTTGGTCAGGATTAGTAAATGAAAATTTAAGATTACTCTCATAAGATTCAAAATACTGATCAAAAACGACACCATTAAACTGATTTAAAGCATTATGAATACCTGTGGTATCTACCTTAAATTCTTCGCCATATTTTTCGTCCTCTTTTTTTATACTTTTAATTTTATTTGAAAAAGAACCATCGAAGAAATTTAAAAATGCCTCAAACTGTTTAATATTAGTATTCATTTCTTCCTTTATGTCATCCAACGATTTGTCATCCAAAGCTGAAATAAATTCGTCTAATTCTTCATTACTTTTTGTTTGCGTTTGTACATTTTTACATCCGGCTATAATCAATAATAGAGTTATAAATAGTACTTTATTCATTGTCTTATTATTTTAAGTTCGTTGGTTCCTTTGGGTTGGTATAAGAAATAGTTTAATTTTTTGCTATATTTTTTTCCTGTCAATATCAGCATGGCATCTTTATCTTTAGGGTATACATATAGTAGCTTACCACCAGCATAAAATTGAATATCAATGTCCTTAGCTATGGTATATTTATAACTGTTGAATGCCCATGATAGATATTCTTCCCAATTTTCTCTTGCAGTTTCAAAATCAGTATCAAAAGCTACTTGTTGCGATTCTAGGTCAGACACATAAAAGAGGTCATTAATAGCTTGTTCATCACTAGCTAATACTGCTTCTCCTATTTTAGTATAAATGGCATTAATTTTAGATACTAAATTTTTATCATTCCGTAAATCAACACCATCAGTCCAAGCCTTTGGGTAAAAGGGGAGTACTAAATCATATTCTTTACTGAAATGAACTGGTGTTGTTCCAGACAGTTCTAAGTCGTTTATTTGTGTATAGATTTCTTCGGTATCAAAATCATATAGTACTGCTGAGAATTGAGAATCCTCACTAAAACTTCCCCTAGAATTATTTTCGTTTTTTGTATTTGGCTTTACGATCAGTTCTATACTAGATCTTGTACTGGTAATATATTCGTTTAAAAATATTTCGCTATAAAGCGCTGCATTAGGTATTTTTATACCATTAACTACAATGTCATAATCACAATCCTGCTCCTTAATTTTTAATATATATTTTGGCTCATTGGCAAACGTCTTTATTTCTTTATGGAGGTTTGCTATTGGTAGATCATAAGGGATTTTAAACGTAATAGTTAATTCGGCATTATCCTTGTCTCCCATAGCAGCCAAGTGTTTTCCATTGTTAATTTTTACAGCTAAACTAATGTCTTTGGTTTCTTTCTTCCAATCAAATTTTATGTCGTTAGAATAACCATCAGAAATAGTTGTTAAGCCATATTCGGCTTCTACGATTTCTAATAATTTTTCCCCCGAATAGTTTAGGGTATCAGTGGTCAGAATCATATAGTTATTGGTCACTAAAGCTTCCTTAATGGGGATTCCGGCGTAGTGCATTCCTGCGATAGTAAGTTCATTGAAATTATAAACGGTGTCAATTTTCACCTCTTCATTCTCTTTTTGTATTTTATTAAGGAATGTATTTATATCTGATTTCTGGGTTATTTCTGCAAAGTCATATTTTTCTTGGCCACAGGAGGTAACGGAAATTCCCGTGAGTAAAATAAGTGAAATAATAAATTTTTTCATGGGTTGAAATTTGAATGGTTTTATTTGAACTGTATCTCTAAATTTTCAAAAGCTTTGAATTCACCTTCTTCTTTGCGGATACCTAATTGTACTTGTAATGATGCTGTCTCCCATTCATAGTAAATACTAGTGTCATTATCATCAATTTCTGGCTCGCCATAGCTATTAATTAGATTAGATTTAATAGTCTCAAAATCTTCTTTCTCATCAAATGGCTCCAATTTCATTGTAAACCTGCTCCATCCATGAGAGAAAATAACTTTATCTATTGGGACATTATAAAACATTAAAAAACGTTCATCTTCAAACATAAGATCTCCAGAATATGTTTCATCATTAGGAATACCTTTAAAAAACGTATTTAAATCTGTTTCTGCAGTAACGTTCTCTAAATTCTTGATTAACGCTTTATAATCAATCTGGGAAAAACTGTAAAGGCTTGTAAACAAAAAGAGTGTACATGCTAATTTAATTTTCATAAAAAATGAGTTTTTGACGTTATTATTTATTTTTTTGAGATTCCAATGGCATTTGGAATAGACCAAAATACCTTATTATCATCATTTTCATTAAAATCTGTTTCATAACTTCCCATCTTTTCTACTTTGGTTTCATTATGGTTCATATAGAATGAAGCCTCGGGTCCGCCTTCTAAATACATTAAATTGTATACTTCCAAAGAAGAATTTAAGAGTATATTAATAAAATCATGAACCGAATAAGGAGAACGAGTAAAAATAAAAAGGGCATTACCTTCCTTATCTTTTCCAATAACGACCATGCTCCATTTTTTAGATTGCTGCCCCCATTTATTTTTCTGATTGCAATCTACCATACGTATAGATTGTGTATAAGAATTGTATTGTTCTTTTAATTGATCCCAATTTTGACAGGTTCTATCAATAATTTGAAACTCTGGAACACTATCATTTTTTCGGTTAAAAGCGGCAATAGTATTATCTTTGTTTAAGCGGCCATTATTTGTAAAATCAAAATTTTTCATAAAGCCCACATTCGTAGCGAAATCTTGCATATACATGCCGGCATTAATAACTGCAATTTGATTTTTGTCTTCTGCCCATTTTTTTGCAGTTTTAATGCGCTCCCCATTTTGTTTAGCGCTCAATAAATTTAGGTTGTATAATTTTGGAGAAATCTTTAAAATATTGATTTTACTGTCTCCAAGACTAGATTTTTTTGGAGCATCATATTCTGCATAGTACAAACCTTCATCAATTTTATTCCAATTGATCTCTTCAGCATCAGAAAAATTATTAAAAGAAAATAGGAGTATTGCAATTGAAGCTAAAATAAGGGGCAATAAGTATTTCATTTGGTCTGTTGGTTAAATTAAAAATTTAGCGCTACTTTATAATATACATAATTTTTCAAACAGAGTAAATATACGCTTACTTTGGAGTATACGCTAAATTAAAGGTCGCTTACCTTTATATATTTTACTAAGTATACCTGTTATCATCATGAAGCATACTGCTTTCTAATTTTTACTTCTGGTTTGTTACAGAAGAGATATAGCGCAATTAAGAAAAACCATTCTAAGGGTTTCATAATAATGTAGGTTATACTAGACAATTTTGGGGTATTTATTTTTTTAGAGAGGTTGTATCCATATCGATCGTAATTTTTACGAATCATGCGGTGTAGTTTTGGTGAGAAATCTTGAATCATTTCCTCAAAAGCATTGGCAATAAGTAATTGTCTATTTACAATGATAGGCCTGCCATTACGCTGCCCTAATCGTATTGGTTTTACAATATTAGGATGACCAGAAGCAGCTACGGTACACAAGTAATGTCCTTTATGATCGAGTATGGGCGGGTGCATTTGTTGCGATAGTTTCCAGGTGGTAGTTTCTGTAAATACTTTAATAATAGCATCTGGCGCTTGACCAAATAATATGAGGACTAGCGTACAAATGAAAAATACAGGAAATAGGAATACAAGTATCCAAAGTGGATTTCTGCACTTATGTAAGAGAAAAACTTGAATCTTATTTAAATAGGGATTAGCATAAGTTCTATTTGCGGTTTCTGTTAGCTGTTCCGTAACTACTTTATACACTAGAAAAATACCCACACACAATGCTGCAACTGGGGCAAATAGTAGTAAGATGTGTTCCGTATCACTTATGTACATATCTAAGCTAGTGGTATCGTGCGTTGAGGTTTGGTATATAATGGCGATATTCAATACAATTCCTATCAGGATGAATACCATAGAAAGTACTAAGCTTAAAGGAGGGAGTTTTTTACTTCTTGTCCATACCAAAAAAAGTGAACTATTATAGGCTATAAAATAAAATATTAGGGTGAGTATGTGTTGTTCAGAGAAAGGGTTGTAGCATTCTCCATCAACAGGATCTACAGCTTTGTAATATGGATTACTATGAAATAATAAGCCTACAAGAAATAAGAAGAGTGTAAATATATATACAGAACCAATAATAAGCTCACTAGGTTTTGCTGTTATTTTAGAACGTTTTAACACAAGCCACACTAGAAATAATATGAGTACTAAAAATAAAACTAGAATAAATAATGCTGCCATAGAAAGACTTAAAAGAAAGGGTCTACATGCGCCTTTCTGTATTTATGAGAAATTGTGCTCTTGATTTAATCGATAAAACTACAGCTATGAGTAGTGCGGGGGCAAGGAAACTGTTTCGTTTCCGCTTTAGCACTTATCAAAAGCTTTTTTGTTTTGATTTATTTTTAGTTTCCAGAGCAAAATCGGGAAGATTTTGCAGACGTAGTAAATGTACGTAAAACATTAAATTAAACACCATAATCTGTATTGCTTCATAGATATTGTAAGGCACAAGCTTTTTATATCAAGGGATAAATTGATTTAAGCAGTCCGTTTTTAATTATAATTTCTACTTTTATTCCAGATTCCATTTTAGACCTGTAAACGTTTAAAGTCCCAAACTTTTTATTTTTATTTTTTACTGCAAATAAACATTCATGGAATAACTGATTGTAGGTCCATGTTGAAGGGAAGAAGGTGCTAGGTTTTTCCTTTCTTGTCCATCTATTCATTTCAGAGTCATAATACTCTATCTTTGCTTCAAACACTCCGAACTTATTTTTTTTCAGAATTTTTTTAATTTTCACTACTTCTTTATCGTAAAAATGAATTCCAGTTATTAATCCATTTTTAATTTTTCCTTTACTACAATGCTCTAACAATTCTATAAAATCAGGTGAAACACTTTTGTTTTCATCTGTAATACCGAAATTTTTTACTTCGTGGATATTCTTTTCTAAACAAATCTGTTGAGCTCTTTTTGGATTTGTTATTAGAAGTTGTTGAAAGATTTTGGATTCTTTTCGAAGACTTGGAATATCTTTAAAAGGTCCGTCATCTTTATCTTCTGAGTATTTGATTTGGTAAATGGTAGGAACCTTTGATATTGTAGTACCAACTTTCAAACCTTGTTTGTTCGTGCTAAATGTATCTTCGTGAATATAATATTGAAATTCCAACCTTGATTTTTGAGCTTGTGTCTAATACAAAGATATAAATATACTATTTCTAGTATGAGGAAAGGTTCATAAGTCTAGACTTGCAATTAATTAAGGCGAATATCGTTAGTTAACTAAAGGAAGTAGACAAAAAAAAGAGGAAGTCTTAACGTAACTTTTTACCGATACCGAGAATTACAAACTTACTTTTGTGCTCTTTAATACTAATGCAGCTTTTATAATTGGAAGATTCAAATTTTATTGATGAATTAAGAAGCGGGCATCAAGCGGCCTATAGTAAGCTAATTGATGTATATAAAGATAAAATATTTTATACTTGTTTATCTTTTGTTCCAAATAAAGAAGATGCTGAAGATATAGCGCAAGAGGTCTTTATAGAAATATTTAAATCCATCAAAAAATTTAAGGAAAATTCAGCTTTATCTACGTGGATTTATAGAATAGCCACGAATAAATGTCTAGAATTTATTAGAAAAAAGAATACGAAAAAGCGTTTTGCTTTCCTGCAAGTTATAAATGGAAACGATATTTCTTTAACTAATTCTAATTATTTTACGGAGGTGAATCATCCAGGTATTATCCTAGAAAATAAAGAAAAAACCAAATTGCTTTTTTATGCTATAAACCAATTGCCAGAAAGCCAAAGACTAGTTTTTACCTTGCATAAATTAGAAGGGAAAAGTTATCAGGAAATTAATGATTTAACGAGAAAAAGTATTTCTTCAATAGAATCCCTAATGTTTAGAGCAAAGAAGAAATTACAGGAATTATTAGTTAATTATTATAAAAATGAAATTTAGCGAGAGATTTTATTTTTTTTCACATCTAAATAAATAGTATGAAGCGAAAAGACAGTAACATAGAGAATAGCGTACAGGAGGTTTTTGAGAGTACAACAGCGATTAAACCTGTAACCGTGTCCCCTTTTTTTAAAGAAAAAGTAATACGTACCTTGTTTCATAAAGCTGAAAATGAAAAAGTATTTTTTTCATGGTTAACAGTAAGAGTTCAATTTGCACTACTAATTTTAATACTTGTTTTAAATACTTTAGCCTTTTCTAAAATGAAAAAAATTAGCTACAATGATAACCTTGAACAGTTTGTGGAAGCCTATGATTTATCAGGTAATAAGGAAACAGCGTTGTTTAATTAACTAAAATAAATACGACCAATACAATTTTATAATTTGTCTATTCTTGGCTATTTTAAATTTTATTGGACGGATGATATAGATAAAATGAAGAAAAATTTAATAACATATATATTGCTATTTTTTTTGATCGCAGTGAATGGTTTCTTTTTAGTTACCTATATGACGGATGGCAATAAAAAACAACCAACAGCATCAGAACAACCCAGTAATTTTATTGCTAAAGAATTACGATTTGACAAAGGGCAATTACAGCAATTTAGAAAAATTACGAGAAAGCATAGACGGTCCATCCGAGAATTATCTATGGAAAACAGAGGTCTAAAAAAGCAATTATGGAATAGTTTGGCAGATTCAACAAAAAAAGAAAACCAAATAGATGCTATAACCTCATTAATGGGGCAAATTCAAAAACAGAAAGAGCAAAAGACTTTTTATTATTTCAAGGATGTTGAACGTATTTGTACTAAAAAGCAACGATTGAAATTACAGGAAATAATTAAAGAGGCATTAAATAAGAGTGAAGCAACACACGAAAGGCCAAAGTTCTTTGAGCATAAAGACGAATAGTAGCGTAGTATTCCTGCAATTTCATTTTATTTTAAAATAAACGCAAGGTATTTTTTTAATTGGCATCTAAATAAATAGAAAACCCAAAACCTATTACAATGAAGAAGAAATTAAAATCAATAGCTACAATAAGTATACTAGCGCTATTTGTTGCCTGTTCTAGTACTAATGATGCTGTTGATGATACTATAGCTGATGAAGTAACACCTGAAACTCCAGATACAATAAACGATATATCTATGTTACTTTCAAAATTTGATGCCACAGGTTTATCCTATGCCGTTAATGATGGTACAGTAACATTTACAACAGAAGATTTACCAAATCATACAAGCCCATATTGGCCAACATCAAATGACTTGTATGAGGAATATAATGGAACAAATACGGCCTTTCATCAAAACCCTAATGAAATTGCGACTCAGAATATTACTTTAACGATTACATTAAATCCCGAAGAAGCGGCTATTCATGAGGCTACTTCTTTAGGTACTATAGGCATTGCAAGAAACGGGATTGTTCTCTATAATCAATATGCAGGACCAGATCAACCATTAACTAATGAAATTGATAGCTTCGATCAATGGTTGGGGCACCCACAAGGCCAAAGTACCTATCACTATCATATTGAACCTACTTTTCTTACTCAAGAGTTTGGAGAAGATGCCTTTATAGGCTTGTTAGCAGATGGATTTCCAGTTTACGGGCCTCTAGAGGATGGTGAGATAATTATATCTGCCGATTTAGATGAGTTTCATGGGCACACAGGGGTAACGGCAGATTTCCCGGATGGAATTTACCATTATCACGTGACAGCTGATGATCCATATATTAATGGAAATGGCTTTTTTGGAACGCCAGGAAATATCACTAATTAATTTAAACAGCAAAAGGCTATTTACAAAAGATTGCATGAGTTAATTCATTATGCTGTACAATGAAATTATTTACAAAACTTATTGGTTGCATTTTATGTCTGATACTTAGTTGTGGATGTTCAGAAGATCAATTAAATCTTAATGAATCTGATGCCAACCTCAATTTGGAAAATGGAGTGTTACTATATAAAAATATTCCGTACACAGGTGTATTAGTAGCGTATCATCAGGATGGTCAATTAAAATCTAAAATCAATTACGACAAGGGCAAGAAAGAAGGTTTGGAATCTTTTTGGCATCAAAATGGGGTAAAAGCCTCAGAGCGTTCCTATGCTAATAATTTAAAAATAGGGACTCACAAAGGATGGTGGGACACGGGTACTCCAAAATTTGCGTATCATTTTAATGCTAAGGGAGCCTATGATGGAAATCTCAAAGAATGGTATAAAACAGGAACGCTATTTAAAGACTTTAATTATTCAAAAGGAAAAGAAGCGGGGAGTCAAAAAATGTGGTATGCTTCAGGTAAAATAAGGGCGAATTTTGAAACTATCAATGGGGAACGTTTTGGTTTAATTGGTCTTAAGAAATGCTACAAAGTTACGGTTGATAGTAAAAATATAAAATAAATAAATGCAGCAGATAGTACTAATATTAAGTTTATTCCTAGTATTAAGTTCATGTAAAAATGAAAAGAAAATAAACACAGACTCACTAAAAAATGGGAAACAGATCAGTGCTTTGCCATATTTTAATACAGCAGATTTTACACCTCAATGGAATACACCAATACATAAAATTCCGTCTTTTTCATTTCTAGACCAAAACGGAGATACGATTACCAATGCAACCTATAAAGGGCATATTTACGTGGCTAATTTTTTCTTCACTATATGCCCTGGGATTTGTCCAAAACTCACGGAAAACATGAGTAGTCTTCAAGAAGTTTACCAGAAAGATGATGCTATTATGCTATTGTCACATACGGTTATGCCGTGGGTTGATACAGTTGAGGAGCTAAAAAAATATAGCAGGATAAAAAATGTAGATGCAAAAAAATGGCATTTGGTAACAGGGGATAAAACGGAACTCTATACCATTGCAAGAGATGGCTATTTTGCAGATGATGACTTTACGAAAACTACCGATGTAGATGACTTTATACATACAGAAAATTTTATTTTGGTAGATAAGAGCGGCTATATACGTGGTGTTTATAATGGTACTATTGCATTAGATATTAAACGTCTTATACGGCATATTGATATTTTAAAAAACGAAGATTTTTAATACTTCATGCTTAAAACAAAAAGTAATAAAAATTAATTCCTTATGAAATCACTACTATCTATTTTTACATATTCAGTCATGACACTTTTTATTTTTTCGTGTAGCAGTAAAACCACAGCGGAAGAAATTACAGAAGAAATTGCAGATAATGGCACTGAAGATGATAACCCTCCTAATATTCTTTTAATTATAGCTGATGATATGGGTTTAGACGCGACGCCTAATTATCCTATTGGGAGTATAAAACCAAATATGCCAAACCTAGAGGGGTTAATGGCAAATGGGATTAAGTTTAATAATGTTTGGGCAAATCCTTTATGTAGTCCCACCAGAGCAACAATGCTAACAGGTAAATACGGTACTCAGACAGGTATCACAAGAGTGGCGCAGACCCTTGTAAGTTCAGAGCATATTCTTCAAAATGATATGTCTAATTATAACACCGCACTAATTGGTAAATGGCATCTTTCAACCGATGCTAGCCAGCCTACAACAATGGGAATAGATTATTTTGCAGGAATACTAAATGGTACCGTTCAAGATTATTACAATTGGAGCCTTGTAGAAAACTCAAATTCAGCTACAAGTACCGAGTATGTGACCTCAAAATTAACAGATTTATCTATAGATTGGGTGAATGCTCAAGATGATCCTTGGTTTTTATGGTTAGCTTATAATGCACCTCATACTCCGTTTCATGTACCACCATCAAATTTACATAGCCAAGGAGATTTGCCTATAGACCAGGCAAGTATTGATGCCAATCCATTGCCTTATTTTTTAGCGGCGTTAGAGGCTATGGATTCTGAAATAGGAAGGCTTTTAGGAGCAATGAGTGCTGAGGTAAGAGACAATACCGTTATTATTTTTATAGGCGATAATGGGTCGCCAAACCAAGTTGCGCAAGAATATGATAGGTCTAGGGCAAAAGGATCTATTTATCAAGGTGGTATAAATGTTCCGATGGTATTATCCGGTCAAGGTATCACTAGAACAAACATAGAAGAGAATAGTATCATAAATGCTACAGATTTATATAACACCATTTTAGAATTATCAGGAAATTCAACGAATTCAAATACAGATAGTAAGAGTTTTAAAAATGTTCTAACAGATTCAGGTGTAGGAAGTAGAGAATATGCGTTTTCAGAGGTTAGTTATAATGACGATACGCTTGATTATACGGTTAGATCTGCAACGTACAAGTATATGTTATTTAGAAATGGTACTGAAGCTCTTTATAATCTAGACTTAGATCCTCTTGAAATTACGAACTTACTTGATAATGCATTAAGTGAAGCGGAGATGGAGATTTATAACGAATTGACATCGGAGCTTCAGGAAATTGTTAATTAGCATTAGACTTGAGTGTGAATGGATATTGCCTATACTACAGTTTAGTAGAGTTTAGCTAAGTCATTTAAAAATTGTTCTGAAGGAATGTTAGCCAGAGAAATTACAAAAGATTTAATGGTTAAGAGCTAAGGGTTGTAGATGCTCTTTGTATCAGGTCTGTTTGTAAAATAATCTCTTTTAGAGCAATGGGTTTATTCTTTTTTTTGCTTTTAATTTCTTTGTATAATTGCTTAAAGGCTGTTTTACCCATTAAAAATCCAGGTTGGTTTATTGTGGTTAAACTAGGAGATATGACCGAAGACATAAACCAATTGCTAAATCCTACTACAGCTATATCATTAGGGACCTGTATTCCTTTTTCTTGAAACGCTGTTAAAGCACCAATGGCAACTAGATCTGTGTTTATAAAGATGCCATCAACATTTTTGTGGTCTTCTAATAGTTGTAGCGCATTGGTTTTGCCTTCCTCAAAGCTCTTATCTCCACATTCACAGATGTAAACTAGAGAAGGATCATAATCCATGTGATTATCTAACAAGGCCTTCTTGTAGCCTAAAAAACGATCGATGGAATTCTGGGGTAATAAAGCACCTCTAAAATGCGCTATTTTCTTGCAGCCTATATCAATTAGATGTTGCGTAGCTTCATATGCAGCTTTACGATCATCAATAATAACTTTAGAACAGCGTACTAATTTTGCAATTTTATCAAACATGACTAGTGGCTTGTCCTGAGCAACAATTTCGTTGAGGTGCATAAAATCTGCCGTACCATTAGCTAAGGATATAAGAATACCATCTACACGTTGCTGCATTAACAAATTAAGCTGCTTTTTTTCTAATTTATACGATTCATTAGACTGTAAAATAATTACTAAATATCCCTTCTTTTCTGCCTGCGAAATAATCCCTTTAATGACACTAGAAAAAAAATGATGCACTACCTCGGGTACTATTAAACCAATGGTTTTAGTCTCCTTATTACGTAAATTAACGGCCAAGCTATTAGGCTTGTAATTTAAAGTTTTAGCGAGTTCATGAACTAATGCTTTTGTTTTTTTGCTAACATCAGGATAATCTTTCAGCGCTTTTGAAGCTGTAGATACAGATATGTTTAATTTTTGAGCTATTTCCTTTAATGTTACTGGCTTCATAAGCTAAATGTAGGTTTTGCTTTTTAAAGTAAGTTAGAAATAAAAATCGAAATCGTTTTAGTTCATTACGAAATCAATTTCGGAACCTAAAATGGTATAACAAGTTAATTATCATTTATCTTGGTAATCAATTCGGAGAAAGTGGCTATATTTTACTATAAGTCAGTGTCTTAAAACTAAACTAAATAACATAGTATTTTAAAACCAAAAACTTGAAAACAAAACCAAGAACGATAGACATTCTCTGTGTAGGTGAAATTCTTATAGATTTTATAGGCCATCAATCCGGAATGGGTATTGATAATACCAGAGATTACCACAGATATTTAGGAGGCTCTCCTACCAATGTAGCGATGAATGCAGCACGATTAGGACTAAACCCCGCGCTTGTGGCTTCCGTTGGAGATGATGGTTTTGGGTCTTATATTTTTAAACGATTAGATGAGGTGGGGATTTCGACAAAATACATCAGTCAGAAAAAGAACAAACCCACCAGTGTCATCTTTGTTTCGAGAACAGCGGGTACGCCAGATTTTATTCCGTTTAGACAAGCCGATAAAGAAATCAAAGAAAGCCAATTAAGTAAAGCCTTATTATTAGATAGTAAAATATTTCATACCACGTGTTTTGCCCTAAGTAAAAACCCTGCCCAAGCTACGATTCTTAAAAAAGCTCAAGAAGCTTTTGAATTGGGGTGTCAATTGAGTATCGATGTGAATTACGCAAGAAAACTTTGGAAGAGTAGGGCAGAAGCACTAAAGGTTATTAAAGCCTATTGCAAATTTAACCCACTTGTTAAAATTAGTGAGGACGATATGCTTCGCTTGTTTAAGAAAGAAGTACCACATGATGAAATTTTTAATTTCTTTCATTCTGAGGGTGTTGCTACAGTTTGTTTAACCTTAGGAAGTAAAGGCGTTAAGCTATCAAAACAAGGCTATGGTGTCATCACTTTACCGGCAATTAAGGTAGACAAAATTATGGATGCCACCGGTGCAGGAGATGCTTTTTGGTCAGGATTTTTATTTGCTTATATCAATGAAAAGCCTATTGAAAAGTGCTTAGAAGTGGCTCTTAAATTGGCGGCATTAAAGCTTCAAAATGTAGGGCGACTTCCTGATAATATTAATATTATTTCAGAATTATTATAATCAGCCCATTAAATAAAAATGCAACTAGTTATCATAAAACCCAGATATGACAGATATTAGAAATGGTGTAATGTTAAATGCTTACCCAGATAGCATCGGAAACAAACTAAGCGATACCGTTAAAGTGTTGCAAATGCCAGAATTTAAAGATGTTTTTTCGTTATTCTATGTGTTGCCAACGTTTTTTAATAGTGATTTAGATCGCGGTTTTTCTATTATAGATTATAACTTTAATGAAGCATTAGTTACCAAAGAAGACCTTAAAGCTTTAGACGCATTGCGCATTATGCTCAAGTTTGATATTGTTTTGAATCACCTATCCGTGGCTTCCCCTCAATTTAAAGATATGTTGCAGCACGGTAAGGCATCAAAATACAAGGACTTTTTTATTGATTGGAATCAGTTTTGGGAGGGCAATGGTGAGCTAGCCGAAAATGGAGTGATTATACCTGATCCTAGACATTTGAATAAGTTATTCATGCGTAAATCTGGACTTCCTATTCTCAAAGTTATTTTCCCAGACGGAACAGAAAAACCCTATTGGAATACCTTTTATCAAGAAATTAAGTATCAGCCAATAGCAATAGGTGATTTATCTAATTTAAATGTATCAGAGAAAGTAGCAGTAGCTATTTGTGAAACTATCAATGCAGCGATAGCGACCCAACAAGATTTTAAAATTCTTGACTTAGGTACAGCAGAAATATATAAAGACCAGATCCTAGCAATTATAGAAAAGAAGCGCTCGTATTTAGGGCAGATGGATGTAAATGCAAAGTCGCCTTTAGTATGGGAGTTTTATAAAGAAACCTTGCAGAAAGTACGAAGCTATGGGTGTAAAGTACTTCGGCTAGATGCTTTTGCATATTTGCATAAAGAAGTAGGGCAAACTAATTTTTTTAATATTCCAGGAACTTGGGATTATTTAGAGCGCATTAATAAAATTGCACAAGAAAATGAGTTACAACTTTTACCAGAAATCCATGCGGAATACGGATTACATCTTCATGATGAGGTAGCAGCTAAAGGATACGTTATTTATGATTTTTTCTTGCCAGGCTTAACAATTCATGCGTTAGAAAAAGGTACGAATACGGCTATTCTAAAATGGGCGAATGAGATAGTTGCTAAAAATTATACTACCGTAAACATGTTAGGATGCCATGATGGTATTCCTGTGCTAGACCTTAAAGGAAAAGAAGTACAGGGTGTTTATCAAGAAGGCCTATTATTAGATAAAGAAATAGAAGAGATTATGGACACCATTATTGCGCGCGGTGGCAGAGTTAAAAACCTTTATGATCCATCAGGGAAGAAAATTTCTTACTACCAAGTCAATGCTACTTTTTACAGTGCATTAGGAGAAAGTGATCAGAAATTAGTATTGGCAAGGGCCATTCAACTATTTATGCCAGGGACTCCTCAGATTTGGTATTTAGATTTATTTGCTGGTAAAAATAATTATGAAGCTGCTGATCATGGCGGCAGTGGAGGTCATAAAGAAATAAATAGAACGACCTTATCTCTTGAAGCTATTCATAAAGGTTTAGAAAAACCAGTAGTACTAAAACAATTGAAGTTGTTGCGTTTGAGAAATACAAATGTTGCTTTTACGGGAAAAATGGCGATTGCAGAAACTGCGGAGCAAGAGTTAGATATTTCATGGGTTAAAGGTCTTGATAGCGTGCAACTAAAAGCTAATCTTTCTACGTATAAATTTGAAATAATTATAACCAGTAAGGATGAAATAGAAGTGCTTCATTTTTAGGATTGTATGCTTTAAAAATTTATCAACGGATACTTCCTATTTTTTAAGGTGCTGGAAAATGCGTAACTTTATTTTTTTACGCTCTGGAAGATTACTTTTTTTAACATATCTAGCGCTGTAATTTGTTGTAAGCTATTGTGTTATATGGGATTTATTTTTTTACAGCCTATTGAAATTTTAACACACAGCGAACCAATAAAAAAAATACATTTGACACGGCAATAATTTGCGTTTTAATTATGAAGAAGAACTCACTACTTGTAGTTTTAATAGTACTCATCAGTACTTCACTTTTTGCGCAAGATGAACTGCCTATTCGTATTCCAGATACAGAAATTAAAAGTCTTCCTAGTGTCTTCAATAAATCATTACAAACTAACCTTGAAAAAGAATTAAAATTGAATCCGCAGTGGAGGAAATTAATCGCAGAAAAGAAAATGGCTGTTGGTGTCGTAGATTTAAGCAATCCAGGGAATACAAGATTCGCAAGAATCAACGGAAATCATATGATGTATGCTGCTAGTTTGCCTAAAATTGCCATTCTTTTAGCGGCTATGGATGCTATTGAAAAAGGCCAGTTAAAAGAAACTAAGGAAGTTAAGGCAGATATGCGTTTAATGATTAGTAAATCTAACAACCAAGCCTCTACTAGAATGATAGATCGTGTGGGGTATAAGAAAATTGAAGATGTCATGACAGATCCTAAATATGCGTTTTATGATGAGCATAAAGGAGGAGGTCTTTGGGTAGGAAAACGCTACGGTGGTGGTGGTGATACGAATAGAGAGCCCCTAAAAAACTTAAGTCATGCAGCTACGGTTACGCAAGTTTGTAGGTATTATTATTTACTAGCTAATGGGAAATTAGTGAACGAAAATCGTTCTAAGCAAATGTTGGCCATTATGGAAAATCCAGACTTGCATCACAAATTTGTAAATACCCTAGATCAAATTGCTCCTGATGCTCGTTTGTTCAGAAAATCTGGTTCTTGGCGTACTTTTCATTCAGATTCTATATTGGTTTGGGGAGATGATCCTGACCGCCGTTATATCTTAGTAGCATTAATAGATGATGCTAATGGAGAACAGATTATTAGAGATTTAGTGAAACCAGTAGAAAAAGTTTTAAAAAAGAGAATATCTTTGGCTAGTAACTAGCACTATTTTAAACCTTTCATGCTCCTAAACTTAATTAAGAAAACATTTGATATAAGAGAAGGAGAGTTTAAAATTTCTTTCTATATGTTGGCGTATATATTTTTGGTAATAGCTTCTTTGCTAATTATCAAGCCAACAGTAAATGCTTTATTTTTATCGGAATTAGGCGTAGAAAATCTTCCTTTAGCATTTCTTTTAGTTGCCGCAACTGCCATTGTAAGTTCCTATGGGTATTCTAGAGCCTTAGCGCGCTTTTCACTTAAAAAAATAATTAGATTTACTTTATCAGTTTCTATAATCCTTAGTATTGTTCTTGCATTACTGCTGAGGTTTCATTATTTAAATAAATGGGCACTCTACTTTTTTTATGTGTGGGTAGCCATTCATGCCGTTCTCTCAGCATCACAGTTTTGGGTCATGGCAAATTTGGTATATAATGCCAGAGAAGCCAAGCGTTTGTTTGGGTTTATTGGTTCTGGAGCTATTCTAGGCGGAATTTTAGGAGGGTACTTAACGTCTTTATTAGCGCCTCTTATTGGTAATGAAAATGTGATATTCATTGCCGCTTTATTTTTAGGAATTTGTATCGCCTTGCTAAATAAAATATGGAAAGCCAGAATTATTAAACTAAATACATTTAAGCAGAAGAAGCGCACTGGAGTAAGGGAAGTAAAACCAATTACATTAATTAAAAATTCTAAGCACTTAACCTATCTAGCCGGTATTGTGGGGATTAGTGTTATTGTTGCTAAACTGGTAGACTATTTGTACAGTGATTTTGCTTCTGCACGTATTCCAGACCCAGATGAGCTGACTTCTTTCTTTGCTTTTTGGTTTTCCACTTTCAATTTATTGTCATTATTAATTCAATTATTTTTTACTCAACGAGTCGTAGGTATTTGGGGTGTTGGTTTTTCTTTGATGTTGTTGCCTTTAGGAATATTCATGGGAGCAGCATTATTTTTTGTTGTTCCAGAATTGTCGGTAATCATTTTTATTAAAGCTGTAGATGGTACATTAAAACAATCTATTCATAAGAGTGCTACGGAACTGTTATCCTTACCATTGCCCTTTGATCTTAAAAACAAAACAAAGTCTTTTATTGATGTTGTTGTAGATAGTGTAGCTACCGGTATTGCAGGTTTTATTTTAATTTTCGCCATCAAGGGACTCGATTTACCCATATATTATATTACGTCAATAATTATACTTCTTGTAGGGATTTGGATGTTTTTTATTTATAAAGTTAGAAAAGAATACTTTCAAACGTTTAGAGAAAACCTTGCCGAGTTAGCCAATATTAAAATAAAAGATACTTCCGTTGTAAAGAATGTTTCTGTAGTAGAAGGTATGAAGACGGTATTTAAATCAGGATCAGAATCTCAGATCTTATTTATGTTACAAAAACTTCAGGAAATCAATGACAAGCGATTTATAAAAGAAGTTGAGCTATTAGTAGACCATCCTTCTCTTAAAGTAAAAACAGCAGCAATCCAAAGCCTTTATTTTTTGAATAGTAATAGTATGATTTCTCAAATACCTGAGTTACTCAAAAGTGAGGATGAGGATTTAGTAGAAGCTACATTGGCATACTTGTTATTGCACGCTCAGAAAAATGAAACTATTGTGTTTGATGCTTATTTGGATGATAAAAATTCATTAATAGCAACTACAGCATTGCTGTGTTTGGCACGTGAGTCTAGAGATAATTACTCTTTACGTTCTACTTATAAGCTTACGGAGCGCATAGCAAGAGAGATTGCAGCGGTTAAAGAAAATGAAGCAGCTATAGACCGATTGCAGATTCTATTGAAAACAATAGGGGCTGCTAATATTGCAGGCTTTCATGACATCCTAAAAGAATACCTATTGCACTCTTCGGAAGCGGTACAGAAAACGGCCATTTATGCCGCAGGACAAACTTTAAGTCCGGAGTTTATTCCTTTACTTGTTGGTTTTTTGCCCAATAAAAACTTAAGGAATACAACAGTGTTAGCGCTTCAAAACTACGGCCAGCAAATACAGCCTACTTTGTTAGACATGGTCAAGGCGCATACGGTTTCTATTGAAATAGCTCGGTTTATTCCACTAGTATTTAAAGCGTTTCATTCTCAAGATTCAGTCCGCAATCTTTTCCATTTATTAGAAGATAAAGATCTGGCGGTACGGCTATCGGCAATTAGAGCTTTAAGTGATTTAAAGACCGATTTTCCGAACCTTCATTTTAATAATGCTAAAATTGTTTCTAGTATTTATGAGGAATGTAAATTGTATCATAATACCTTATCTGCTATGCATACGCAGATTATTGTTTCTTATCGAAATAGGAAAAAAACAAAAGAAATAGTTTCTGAATCAGAGCGAGATGCCCGTGCAAGTTTATTGGAATTATTAGAGCGTAGACTAGATGCAGGTTTAGAGCGTATTTTTAAATTATTAGGTTTAAAATATAAGCAGAATGATATTACCATTGCCTATGCTGGTTTGGTGAGTGAAAAACAGGAGGCAAGAACCAATGCTATAGAATTTTTAGATAATTTACTTTCAGGAGAATTAAAACGAAAATTACTTCCTATTATAGAGAGTAGTGCTATAGATGTAACTTCTGAAGAAGTAATACATCAATTTAAGCAAAAAATATTAACAGAATTAGAATGCTTTCAATTGCTATTAGAAGCTAATGATCAGAAACTAAAACTTGCTGTTTTCTTTTTGATTGGAAAACAACAAAATAAAAAATATATTCCCTTGCTCGAAAAGTATTTGGAAGATGAGAATTTCAAAATCAAATCTTTTGCAAAAGAAGCTCTAGAAGAGTTATATAAAATATAGGTATAGCTGTCTTTCTAATTTTAAAGAAAGCTATACCCAAGCCTTGTTATATTAAAGCTCCATTAGCTCCTATTACCTGACCAGAAATCCATTTAGAATCATCGCTAGATAAAAACAATACTACCTTAGCAATATCTAATGGTTTTGCTAATCTATTAAAGGCATTCATGCCTCTAAGTTTTGTGAGTGTTTCTTCAGATTTTCCATTTAAAAACATATCTGTTTCTGTGGCTCCTGGAGCAATTGCATTTACAGATATTCCTCTTCCTATTTCTTTAGAAAATACGCGTGTCATTTGTTCTACCGCAGCTTTTGTAGCAGAATAAAGAGAATAGGTAGGGAGCATCAATTTTGCAGTACTTGATGAAAAATTGATGATTATACCATTATCGGCTAATTTAAAATTGGCTTCTTGCATCGTATTAAATACTCCTTTAACGTTGACATTAAAAAGGGTCGTAAAATCCTCTTCACTACTATCTTTCAATAATTTAGAAACCATAGTTCCTGCATTATTTACGAGCACATCAATTTTACCATAAGCTTCAAGAGTAGCATCAAATAAGACTGTTACTTCCTTTTTTTTACTCACATCAGCTTTAAATGAAAATGCAGTTCCGCCGTTGTCAATTATTTGTGTAACGGTTTCTTCCGCCTCCTTTTCACTGTTTGAATGATTTATGACAACTTTTGCTCCATTTTTAGCCAATAATAGAGCTGTTTCTTTCCCAATCCCTTTAGAGGATCCGGTTACGATAATTACTTTGTTATGTATCATGTTCTGTTGTTATAGAATTTTTATTTAATTTATAAATAGCGCCAATAGCTAAGAATATTGCTATTGCTACAAGGATAAGTTTAGGTTCGGGCCTAGCGAGTAGTTCTAATAAAATAGCGGTTAGCATCGTAACCAATAAAAAAGCAAAAGCAATTTTCTCGATCTTTTGTTTTTCATAGACAAATGCGAATATTAAAAGACCTGCTAAAGCTAATTCCGAAATTCCCGTGAATATTCTAAAAAAAGTTGCAGGTATACCTAACGCAATTTCAAACTGCTTAAAGCCTTCTATGCTTCGAGGCATTCCTGTTAATTTAGGAATCGCAAAAAATGACATGATTATGACGGTGATAGCATTTAAAATATTTTCCTTAATGACGTTCATACTGCGCTTATTTTAAGGCAATCAATTTGTCGGAGATCAATTTTAAATTGGCTTCATTTAATTCAGGACTAGGTGCTAGGGGATACAATTGTGCGCCAGGTCTGCTGATAAAAGCGGCTCTCCAATTTGCCCAGAGTGCACCTGCAATATCCCAGCCATGGGCAGCGACTAATAAACATTCTTGTGGTTTTACACCCATTTTTCGGGCAGCCCAATCATAGGCATCTGTATGTGGTTTAAATTTTCCAATATCCTCTACACTCAAGCGCTCCTCAAATAAATCTATCAATCCAGAATTTTCAAACTGTGTTTTTACACCTATGTTTGATGAATTGGTGAAAGAGACTAATGTATAGCCTGCCTTTTTTAAATTTTCTAAAGAAGATCTTACTTCTGGGTGCGCAGGTAACGAGCGTAATGGTTTTAGAATGGCTTCTGTGGCTTTGTCTTTAGAGATTGTAATTCCGTTGTTTGAGGCTACCATTTGTAGCGCAGCAACGCCTACGATTCCAAAATCGTGATACTGCCTTGCTACCGTGTCTACTAATGAATATTGTAGCATGGTGGTAAACCATAAGGATAATAAGTCACTTCTTTTTCCTAAAGCATTCCCTACGCTTTCTCTCATTGCGTTTAGGTCTAATAAGGTTTCATTTACATCAAAGAAAATTACTTTAGGACGGTCTGTCAAAAGGGTAGGTTCTATGTTTTTTTTGGTATCATTCGCAGAAAAACCTAAGTGTGGGGCAGCAATACCCGCTAAACCTAATAAGGCAGATTTTTTTACGAAATTTCTTCTTTGTTCGTTTTGTTGACTCATAATAATGGATGTTTTTTAAAACATACTAAGTAGTATGTTTTTATGTAAAAAAAATTAAACTTCTAATTTTTGCAGGTAGAAAGAAAGCCCAGAGATGTATGCTTCTAAAATTGCATCGTCTTGGTATAATTTTCGTATGCCTCGAATGCCTTCAAAAGCACTTATTAAATAAATAGCAACCGCTTTACTTTCTATATTTTGTTGGATACTCTTTTCTAATTTACCTCTATCAATTAAGAAAATTAGCGCTGCTTGCCATTCTTCTATAATTTTTTTTAATGCGATTTGATATGCAATTTCTTCATCTCCAATCTCATTAATTAAATTATTCATGGGGCAACCATGTTTCTTTTCATGGATAGAAAATGATTTTAGACGATCAATAAAAGTGGCTTTTAAAATGTCTAAAGCATTACCAGGTTGATATAAAGGGGCAACCATACCGTCATAAACACGCTCTTTTACCTTTGTGGTAATTACAGCGAGACCTAATTCTTTTTTGTTTTTATAATGGTGGTAGAAGGCACCCTTTGTAAGCTTGGTAGCGAGCATAACTTTATCTACACTGGTACTTTTAAAACCGTTGGAATAAAATAGTCTAAATGATTCCTCTAGGATTAATTGTTTAGTGAATTCCGATTTCTGCTTTTGCTCCATGTCGTAAAAGTAATAAAATACTAGGTAGTATGTTTTTAAATTTACTTAATTAACATTGAATTATGACGTTATTTGTCCATACTTATTAAAACAGCTTTGAAGAATTTAACTATTATTGTTTAATGACTTTGTCTATTGCGGAGGCTAAATACATATGATCCGAAGCCGAATTTTTACGCAATACATTGGTCATTAAAACAACCATGTACGTACAATTATCTGGGTGTTCAACGATGATAACAGAGTTCATGAAATTTGAAACATTCCCCATATATTTTCCACAAACTTGACCATTAGAACGGTCGCATTTGTACAAGCTTCCAGATTTAAAATATACGGCAGCATCCTTCAATGCAGGAGATTGTGCATATCTAATTCTACGATCTGTCATGTACATAAGGCGCTTCATTTCTAAGCTACTATTTTCATCCACAACTTTCCCTTGTTCTAGTTGTATTAAAAATTTCATCAATCCAATAGGAGTTCCTGTACTGCCTCCTTTATCCCCCACGTAGGTATTAGCGCCGCCTGTAAAAAAGCTCCCTAAACGCCATTCTTCATGAGTGATGCCTAAATCACGAAGGGGTAAATTTACCACATCATTAGCTAAATCTGTTAGTTCTTTTTTAGGTGTTGTTTTAAAATAGGTTAAAGCCTTTTCTTCTGTCAATTCGGGATACTCTTTTCCAAAAGCAGCCATCAATAAAGCTTCTCGCCACACAATACTTGCTGCGCCATTATTACTTACAGACAACATATGGTCTGTCCATTCATACAACGAAAAAACATCACTAGCGACGACTTGGCGCTTTACTAAGGTTTTCTTTTCTACATTGTAGATGGGAATAGTGTGCTCATCGGTTAGGCCCCAAACACCGGCCTTAACGGTTTTATTTTTTAATAAACTTGTTCTACTTTCCCATGAATCTGGGTATATCTTAGCCAATTGCGTAAACAAGGCATTTAATACCGCCAGTTTACCTACACTACCTGGTTGATACCCGGCAGTTTCATTTCTTTTAGCATACCGAATGCTATCTAAATCTGAAATATCTAGAACAGTAAGCGAGTAGCTTTTATCTAAACCTCTGAATAAACCACTAATTTCCTTCTGGAAATCTTCGTCGACTTGTAAAAAACTCCCTACACTATCAGAAGCTTTTGAGATTAAATTCAATTTAATGTCACTCCATGATTTTTTAGCCCCTTCAGGTAGAGGTGTGGTTTCTTTCAATTCGCCACTGTTGATTAATTCTAATCGAAGCAATCGTCTAATTCCTGTTTGCTCATACCCGTCTATAGGATAAAACAATAGGGTAGTAAATGCAAAACAAGAACTAATTAATATTCCGAGGATAAGTAGTTTTTTCATGGTTATAGTTTTATTGATAGGGGTATTTCTTTGTTTGTATTTATTTTTGGGGTGATGGATTCTAAATAGGCAGAACTCAATGCTTTTTTGTTTTCTACAAAAGGTCTAATTTGAAACAACCATAATTTATTGTCTTTAAAGCCTAATTCTACATCATACGCACCTTTGTAATCTGTGTTTGTTTCTGTAGGCATTCTTTTTCGAATCGTTTCAGCAAGGAGGCGTATCTCTTCTATATTCTGTTCATTTAAAACCGACTTTTCAAAAGTTGCTAATTTTTTACCAGTACCACCCGTAACAGGTAAGGTATTATGGTACGGTTCCCGTGCAGGCGCTAATAAGTCATAGCCCCCAGAGTTCTTAATTTCATAAGTTTCTGCAGATTGACCGTCAACAGCACCACCAGCACCACGACTAAAGGCTATGGTTAAATCTTTTTCATTTCCAGAATTTAATCCTTTGGTAATTAAAACACCAGAATAATCTACATCTACACTAGGGATAACCAAAATAGATGGGAAAACATTTTCTGGGTTTAATAAATATTTCTGTCTCCATTTGAAGCTACGTTCTGTGTAAGGCGAAGCCCATACATCTTTAATACCTGCAATAATTTTTTCTTTAGCTACCGCATTAAAAATGGTTAAATTAAGTCCGGCTCCCGTAAAATCCTTTAAATCTTCCATGTTGGTGTCACTGCGCAAGAATACCGGAACAGCTCCTAAATTTTCACCAAAAACTGTTGAGAATTCTTTTTCTAAGGAAGAGGTAAAGCTATCTTTTAGCGGCATTATTTTTATAGCCGTTCTTAAAGTTTCTAATTGCAGGAGTTGATAGTTTTCTACTTCTTTTTCAGGAACATTAGTTTCTCGCATTTTATCTGCTTCCGCAAACATATTGTTAAGGAACTTCCAGTACGTAACCGTTTGTCCTGGCATAGGCTGATCCATGTGATCTCTAAAAATCCCAAAAGGAATCACTAATCCCTCTACAACATTGTCAGGGAACATCTTTTTTAACTGTCCTAAATTGGCCGCTTTTGGTCCACAGAGCTTTCCTGAATCTTCCGCATCAACACTACGCATATTTAGAATTGCAGTTTCGTCTAAACGAATATTAGCCACAGGCACAGCAATTTTTTCTTCCTTCCGTTCTTTTTTAGTAAACAAGGCTAATTCATCTGCAGCCATGTCTTTCTCTAATTTTAGAATAACATTTCCCTTATTAGAGACCGCATAAAATACTTTTTGACCATTATAAGCCAGTAAATCTTTTAAATTTTCATCGGATAATGCGGTATTTGGGATGCCTAGGTTACGGGCTAATAATTGAACATGAGAAACCATGTTACCTTCTGCAACAGTTCCTATTCCTGCAACAGGTTTTAAGTCTGCTGGAGGGCGTTGAAAAATATAAATCTTATCAGAGGCTACTTCTATCTCATCAGGAGAACCATCAACCACGACCAATTCTCCATAGGCATAGCCGGGGTTTAATCCTCTAAACGTGCTTTGGTTTTGTACGTCTAATACCTTGTTACTCAAAGAAGATTCTTTTGCAATAAAATCGCCTAAATCACCTACAGCTTTACCTAAATATAAGGCTATAGATCCTCTGATTTTGTCATCTATAAAACCATAAGCTTTAGGCTCAAAACCTGTGTACTCATTAACAATGTCTTGATACGTAGCTTTTACCATAGCTGCGCTCCATTCCACCTCTCTGCGGGCATTTTCTAAAACAGCTGTAAGCTCGCCTAAGGTCATTTTTGGAGCTTGATATTTGCTTAACGACCCCATCAACTGTTCCCATTCCCATGTTTCAGCATAGCCAGCGCCTGCAGTTGCCATTCCTAAATAGCAGATTTTTTCTAATAGAACATTTACTGATTCCGGTTCCCATTTGGGAGCATTTTTAAATAGGATATCTTCAACTTTTAAAGAGATATCAAGCAATTGTAATTTAATCTCAGGATTTGTTTCTTCTAAGATAGCAACTCTCAATTCCAAAAGTAAATCAGAAGAATTAATGATAATACTCTTTGGAGTATCCGTTGCGGAAGTAATCGCATACGCATCAATTTTCTTTCCTATGGCTGTTTTTTTTACAAGAGGAGCATTTGCTAAAAATGTAGAAGCATCTATAGGTTTATAAAAGGTTTGCATGGTAGTTATCAAAGCATCAATTTGTTTGCTAAGGCTTGTAGTTAGTTTTGCAGTATGTTTCTGTTTAAAATCTTTTACTTTTTGAATGTCTACAAATTCTGGTTGACTATGGATTTTCACCCTAAGATCCATAAAAGGTTCATAGGCATCAGAAATTACTTTAGACTGGCTGCGCATTAATTGTGAGGTGTTATCATCACCCTCATGCGGAATATCTTTTAAAGATTGTCGGATTAAGAAATAATTTTGAGCCACACGCTCTTTATCGGCTAATAGCCATTTATAAAATTCAATACCCCAAGCTTGCTCATCTTCAGATTGAATGGAACCTCTGTAAAATTGCCCTTTTTGTAAAATCCATCCGTCATCAATAGTTCTTAAATACTTATCTAATTGATATTGTTTTAAACGGGAGTGATTGCGCTCTAAATCCCAAAATTCTTTTACATCTGTATATGCTAAAATCTGTCCTAAATAAATATGATTGCTCTCTCCTAAAGCAACTACAGCATCTTTATAACGCGCATGTTGGACCCCTGGTCCAACATTCTCAGGACACGGATCTTTTGGTTGGCGAATACTGCCGTCAGTACAAAACCAACGAATATCTTTATAAGGTCCTCTTATATCGTTTTTATAGGTATTTATTTGTTCTGTAATCTTTTCATTGCTAAGCTTTTGAGAAAATAAGGTGGCGGCGAATAAAAACAGAATAAAAGTAGAAATTGATTTGGTTTTCATGGGTTGATCAAATTTAAATCAAAGTAAAAGTATACTATTTGTACTTTCATTAGTTTAATAATTTACTGATTTTTTATGGATTAATTTAAAGTTAAATGTTTTATTCGATTAGACTAGAATTGTATTTTTGACACTTAACCGATAAACCCTTTCCAATGAAGTTCTTGTTACCATTACTTTTTGCGCTACTCTTAGTGAATACCCAATGTAAAGAACAAAAGAAAGAAGAACTAGTTAAAGAAGAAGATAAGGCTGCGGTTGAAATTTCAAAAAAAGAAGCTTTAAAGGAAATTTTAGTTGCACAACCTACAGATATAGTTGCACCTGAAGGTATGGTTTGGATTCCTGGAGGAACCTTTAATCAAGGAGCAGTGCCTCAAGATAAAATGGCAATGGATCATGAAAAACCAATGCATGAAGTACAGGTAGATGGTTTCTTTATGGATATTACGGAAGTTACCAATGCCCAATTTGCAAAATTTGTAAACGAAACTGGATATGTTACTGTTGCAGAACGAGAAATTGATTGGGAAGAAATGAAAGCACAACTGCCAGAAGGTACTCCAAAGCCACATGATTCTATTTTACAACCGGGAGCATTAATATTCAAGAAAACAAAAAACTCAGTTCCTAATTTATATGATTTTTCTCAATGGTGGGAATGGAAAATTGGAGCAGACTGGAAACATCCAAACGGACCAAAAAGTACGATACAAGGTAAAGACAAAGAACCTGTGGTTCAAATTTCTTATGAAGATGCTATGGCCTATTGTACTTGGGCAGGAAGAAGGTTGCCAACAGAAGCAGAATGGGAGCATGCTTCGCGTGGTCACCAAAAGCAAACCATATATTTCTGGGGTGATGATATTAGTAAGTTAGCGTCAATGGCAAACACTTGGGAAGGCGAGTTTCCTGTAACTAATTCAAAATTAGATGGCTTTGAACGTAGAGCAGCGGTAATGTCTTATCCTGCAAATGATTTTGGTTTGTATGATATGGCGGGTAACGTGTGGGAGTGGACTTCAGATTGGTACAGCGCTAATTATTTTAAAGAAGTAGCCAATAATGTTGCATTGGCAAGAAATCCTCAGGGGCCATCAAAAACATATAATCCTAACAACCCGTACGCTATAGAAAAAGTAATTAAAGGAGGTTCTTTTTTATGCAGTGCCTCATATTGTGCTAGTTATAGAATCTCTTCACGAATGGGATCAAGCCCAGATTCTGGAGCAGAACACGTAGGTTTTAGAACGGTGGCTACTCCAGATATGCTCGTTAAGAATTAATATTTTTCCTAGAAAAAAGTAGGGTACAGGATGCTACTATTAAACTATAACAACTTTTGATAACTTTTAATGTAAGTTTTTTGACAAAAAACCTACTTTTGAAGTAACAAATATGAAGTACTAGATTATGTCAGATAAAATTGAAAGAATTAAAACTTTAATTATTGGTTCAGGACCTGCGGGTTATACAGCTGCTATATATGCTGCAAGAGCAGATTTAAAGCCTGTTGTTTACACAGGAATGGAGCCAGGCGGACAATTAACGACAACAACAGAGGTTGATAATTTTCCTGGTTACCCTGAAGGGATTGATGGACCAACGATGATGATGCAATTGCAATCTCAAGCAGAACGTTTTGGTACAGAAGTTAGAATAGGAATGATTACTGCGGTAGAATTAAGCACAGAAGTGGGCGGTATTCATAAAGCTACGGTTGATGATTCTATCCAGATTGAAGCAGAAACGGTTATTATTTCAACGGGAGCAACTGCAAAGTACTTAAATATTCCTAGTGAACAAAAATTAAGAGGCGGAGGCGTTTCGGCATGTGCTGTTTGCGATGGTTTTTTCTATAAAAACCAGGATGTAGCTATTGTTGGGGCAGGAGATACTGCCGCAGAAGAAGCTTCTTATTTGGCAAACATTTGTAAAAGTGTTACCATGTTAGTTCGTAAGGACGAGATGAGAGCCTCAAAAGCGATGCAACATAGGGTTCATAATATAAAAAATATTACAGTTTTATATAATACGGAAGTTGATGAAGTATTAGGAGGACAAGTGGTAGAAGGTTTACGAATGGTAAATAATGTTACTGGTGAAAAATCAGAAATTGACATTACAGGATTATTTATTGCTATTGGTCATAAACCGAATACTGATATTTTTAAGGGTCAGTTAGATATGGATGAAACCGGCTACTTAATCACAAAGGGAAAATCTACTAAAACGAACCTTCCAGGAGTGTTTGCTTGTGGAGATTCTCAAGATAAAGAATACAGACAAGCGATTACAGCAGCAGGAACAGGTTGTATGTCAGCTTTAGATGCCGAACGTTATTTGGCGGCAATAGAAACACCGGCCTCAATGGCTTAAATTAAAAAAGAGCCGCTATTTAGCGGCTCTTTTTTTTAATATTCCCCACGTCTTTTAAGGTTAAGTTTGAAAAATAGTATTAATCTATTCGTTTATAGTTTTCTGAAGAAATTTTATTGCCTTCCTCGTCTACTGTAATTTGTTTAAAGGAATCTTTATCTAATTGCAACTCAAATTTGAATACTTGAACGGTATCTTGAATTTTCATCATCATTTCAGAACCAAATTCTAGTTGTTCCTCCAAGTTATTTTCTGAATTTGAATACGAACCATATCCAAACCATTCTGATGGATCATTAGGAGAATAACGCGTCCACATCACTTTGCCTTTACTGTAAATTTTTACCTGACGATAACCATTCATATTGGATAGCGTGTCAGTTACATTCATACCGTCGTAGTTAAAACGGTTAACGAGTTCCCAAGTACCTTCTAAAGAAGAGTTTTTTAAAGATTTAAGAGGTGTAACATTAGTTGAAGAAACTAAAAATAACATCAAGAAAATCAATCCGATTAATTTTTTCATGATCATGTATTTTTAAATTGTTAGATACCAATAAGTTACGATAATTTTTATTAAAATGTAGGAAAATTATTAAAAAATATAATACTTATTAATAAGCGCGCATAAATTTCTTATGTCTTCTTTGGTGTGAGCAGCACTAATCACAATTCTACTCATAAGATTAGCGTCCTCATTAGGGTACCGAAAACTGGTGATTAAAATATAATGTTCTTCTAAGTAGTTTGTTAGTTTTTCGTCCGAAAAAGTAAATGCGGGGTGGCCAATCATATATTTAAATTTGGTTATCGCATCAACGTTATCTATAAAAAATTCAATATTTTGATGAAGTAAAATGCGTTTTGCATTTAATAAAACTTCAGCTTGATAAATACTGGCAAGATTTGCTGGAGAAGCCGGACTTGCTCCCCCAAAAAAAGTAGTAGCTGTTAGTTCTTTAATTCGATCAGTACTTCCGAAAATGGCACCTCCTTGTACGCCATAACCTTTGCCTAAGGAGCAGCACACAATCAATTCTTTAGGGTTTAAACTGTCTATAGTTTTAAAAACCCCAGCCCCATTTTTACCTGTAATTCCAATCCCGTGAGAATCATCGACGACGAGTATAACATCTTCTAAGGGTAGTGCTTGCAGTCCTTTGAAATTAGGAAAATTGGCACCTGAAAAATCTATGGAATCAAGAAATACTACAGGTGTTATTGTGCTCTGTTTTTCTAAATGATCGCGAATAGCGATGCTTAATGATGAAAAAGTAATATATGATTTTGGTTTATTCTCCTCAGGATTATTAATATAAAGCGCAGAATGTGTATTGGGGGAGTAGAAGAGTTTGAATTCCTTTTTATTTAAAAAATGACCTATGAATTGTCCCGCTAAATATCCCGAAGATAAGGTTACACAAGCTTCACTACCTACTAATTTTGCAAAATAGTCTTCTACTTGATTAAAGATATTAATCTGAATATTTGATTTTCTAGATGCACCATAGTTGGTACCGTATTTTCGTATATTTTTAATGTATAAATCTTGAAATTCAATATCCGTTTGCAAACCTAAATACGCAGTGCCACCAAAATACAAATAATTGGTATGGTCTGCCTGAAGGTTTTTTCCCGGGAATGAATCAATATATTTTATCATTATCTAAGTGTTACTCCACTACCTCCAAGTGTAGGATATATTAAACTAGCGTCTTTATTAATAATAATGCCATCTGCGATATCTTCTTTTAGTAGCATAGAACCGTCCATATCCACATAGTCCAATTGCGGTAATAATTGGGCAATTGCAGAGATGCCTACAGAAGACTCGGTCATACAGCCCACCATTACTTTTAGACCTAATTCTTTTCCTTCCTTAATCATTCGTAATGCAGGGGTCAATCCGCCACATTTTGTTAATTTAATATTGATACCACTAAAATGAAGACTACATTTTTCTACGTCACGTTCTAAAATACAACTTTCATCAGCAATAATGGGTAGAACGCTATGATGCATTACTTTTTCCATACCATCCCAATCATCAGCTTTTAGGGGTTGTTCTAAAAATTCTACACCTAATTCTTTTAAAAGCGGAGCATTAAAAATAGTTTCTTCTGCGGTCCAAGCACAATTGGCATCAATCCTAAAAATAGCATCTGTATGTTTGCGCAATTCCTTTACGATGTTAACATCATCATCTGTTCCTAATTTTATTTTGTAGATAGGCCATGGTGTTTCTTGCATCTTGGCTACCATTTTTTCGATACTTGCAATACCAATGGTGTAATTTGTAGTAGGGTAGTGGTTTAAGTTTGTATTCCAAATTTCATATAATGGCTTCCCTTTTAGTTTGCCATAAAGATCATGAGCTGCTAAATCTAAAGCACAAATGGCAAAATTAGAAAGACCTTTACTAGTTGTAAAGGCATGAAATACTTCAGGGGTGGTGAATGTGTACTGTTCTATTTCTGATCGTATGGCATTTATCTCTGCCATCATACTCTCTACTGAAATTTTATAGTAAGGATTGGAAGTAGCTTCTCCGTATCCCGTTTGGCCATTTAAACTTAAGCTTGCAATTAACGTATCCTGAAAATCATGAGATTCTCTAGAAATACTAAAAGTATGTTTTAAAGGTAAAATGTATTTTTTTAATTGAAGCTCCATGGTGTAAATCTTTCCTACGAAAATAGGCAAAGACAAAATATAAAAAAACGAAAAGCCATTGAAATTTCAATGGCTTTTCATCTATTTACGTTTGGTAGTTAATCGTTGTAAGTTACACTACCGGAAACACTTTTATTAGAATTTACTTGTGCTTTGCCAGAATAAGATATATTCCCTCCACTACTAGCATCTGCATGTAATGTTTCTGAAACATTGATGTCAACATTCGCACCACTACTTGCTTCTGCGTTACAAAATTTTGCAGCTAACTTTTTACCGCTCACATTTGACCCACTACTAGCATCAATAGTTGCATGCGTTGTTTCTCCTAGAATTTTAAGATTAGCACCACTACTGGCATCAATAGTTAAATCATCTGTTGCAATGGTTACGTCAACTAAAGAACCACTACTTGAATCTATAGTTAATTTGTCTGATTTAATGGTGTTTTTTGCTGTTACATTTGCACCACTAGAACTTTTTAATTCTGATATATTAGGTAAAGAAACATATACTTTTTTAGTAGCATTACCAATGTTTTCTATTGCATGAATCTTAAGGACGTTGTTATTAATATCTGTTCCTATTAAATCAATAATATTCTCATCTGCTTCTACCGTTATTTCAAAAACATCTGCTTGGGTTACAATTACTTCTAAACCTTCTGATGCAGAAATTTCGGTAAAATCTTCATTTACGGGTCTAATGTCTTTGGTTACTATTCCGTTTCCTTTAACGCCAGAGCCAAATTCGCCTATTTTTATATCCATTCCGCAGGAGGTTAAAAATATGCTTAGTGCTAGTGTGAGTGCAATTCTTACTAAAGTTGTCATGATTGTTGTTTTTATGATTGATGTAAAGATGTTATTTATTGAGGTTGCTTTATAACTTTTAAAACTCAACTGTTGATTTTAATTGATGAATTGTAATGTATTGTAAATGATAGGCGTTCACTAGTGGTTTAGTTTTTAAACGTCCTACTGATTATTGATTTTCATTAGTGTTTACTCGGATTCCATTTTCATCAATTTTTAAAATGAAAGACTCGCCATTATCGTTCACATCAATATCAATACCGTCTTCATCTATTTTTATTTTGCCCTTTTCTCCATTGTCATTGATGTTAATATTAATACCGTCTTCATTTATTTTCACTCGGTTATTCCCTTCAGGATTATCTATTTCTTCTTCCAAGCAGTCTAAACAATTTAGCGTTCCATTGTTCCCCATTATCCATTTGAAATCAGAGACATCACAGTCGTTAACATCCGAATTGTTTTTGGTGTTAATTCTCCAACAATTATCAGCATTATTCAAAAATTTTATTTTCATACCTTTTGGTAAGTAGATAAAAACACGAACCTCTTGATTTTTAAATTTGTTTTCTCTTCTTGTCGTTAAGAATTCATTCAGTTCTAAGGTATTTCCCTCAAAAGTATAGTTGTAATTTATTTTTTCTGCAGTTTCTCTAGCATTTGGAAATGACTTTCCGTTGGCATTTTTCTGAATTTCTATATGAATGAGTGAATCTTTAGAAGTTCTGAAATTAAATTCGACGTCTTTAGAAGATAAAATTTCTTGTCCGTTATCATCATAACTAACTACCATATCACCAATATTTAATGTTCTTCTATTCCAATGTAAATCATTAGAGGCGAAAGCGATATTTAAAGTGTCGTTAGGGCTATTTAAGTAATATTCATTGTCTGTTATTGCACTATCCCAAAATGCTCTTGAAGCAGCTTGTTTGCCTCCCAGTATCATAATGGCAATTAATGAAATTAACCATAAGCCTAATAAGGTAAACTTAGCAACAGATCCTATAGATTTTAAATTGGTGATAAGAATTTTTAAACCAAGATACATTAGAAAGAACAGCGGTATAGCCACCAATAAGAATGCGAATAGTGCTACAATCCAAAAAGGGGTATCTGTTGCATCTACCAGTTCATATAAGTTTAAAGGACCAAGATGAACAGTATCAAAAACACCTACAGTAAAGAAACCTACCAGCATGGCAATTAATCCAGCGCCTCCGGTAATTATAAGTAAGATACCTACAAATTTTCCTATAATTTTAAAGAAAAACATGATGATTTCTCCAAGGGTATCAAAAAAAGTTTTGCCACTACTTTTAACCTTATTTCCTACTTTTTCATAATCAACGTTTTTTACACGGTCTGCAACTTCATCAAAACCTTCTTTTACTTTACGTTCAATATTGCTGATGTTTACATCTTCACCACGCATGTCTAATTTTTGAGCGGTTGTTTTGGCCTCAGGAATCAATATCCATAGTAGTCCATAAATAAGCGCAAAACTTCCTCCAGATCCAACAGTAAAAATAATCCAAAGAATGCGAACCCATATTGGATCTAGGCCTATATAATGACCAATACCGGCAGATACACCTGCAACATATTTTGCTTCAATATCTCGGTATAATTTTTTAACCCTTTTAGGTTCTTTAGAAGCGGCTACAGGTTCATCATCAAAAATATCCTCATCCACCATATAATCTTCTGGCTGTCCCATTATAGCGATGACTTCATCTACTTCTTTCGTCGTAATTACTTGACGTTCATTGGCTAATTTTTCATGAAAGAGTTCTGCAATTCTAGCTTCAATATCGGCCAAAATCTCATCGCTTCCAGGGGTATTTGCAAATGATCTTTTTACAGATTCCAAATAGCGTCGCATTTTGTTGTACGCATTTTCATCAATATGAAAAAGTATGTTAGCGAGGTTTATATTTACAGTCTTGTTCATCGTTAGTTGTTTTTGTTGTTGGTCACTAGGTTCGTAGCACTTCGCAATTCATCCCAAGTGGTATCCAATTCTTTTAAGAATAGTTTACCGGTTTCAGTTAAGGTATAGTATTTTCTTGGTGGTCCAGAAGTAGACTCTTCCCAACGGTAATTTAATAGGCCTGCATTTTTTAGTCGAGTTAGTAAAGGGTAAATAGTACCCTCAACAACTAGCATTTTAGCATTTTTTAGCGTTTCAAGAATTTCTGAAGCATATTTATCTTCTCCGTTTAGGATAGAGAGGATGCAATATTCCAGAACACCTTTTCGCATTTGCGCCTTTGTATTTTCTACATTCATAATTTCGTTGTGCTTTGTATGCAGCTTTTTTAGCCTCGAAATTCTTTCTGTTTTAGAACTAACTTCTTGCATAGATTAACGGTTCGTTTTTTGATTGATGAATAAACATCCGGATTGATTTTTGATTGTGATTAATGAATAAACTCCTATACCGAAAAGGTGTGATTAAGACCTCTTTTACTTTATAAATTGAATGGTTAATGGATATGCAAAGGGCTGACCTTCATTGGTTTTTATAACAGCTAAAATGGTATATACGATATTTAAGACAAATAAAGCTCCGTGCAATAAACCTGTAACTCCAAAAGGAATTAACCAAGAGCCAAACCTAAAATCACTACTATCAAAGTGAAAATTCATAGTATTAAAGTGATTTAAATTTCCAAATGAAAAATTACCAAAATCAAATACGCTTGGAAATAAACCGATAAAAAAAGGAATACTTATAATTCCAAGGATAAAAGAATACAGTAATAAACTCAATTGAAAGTTTAACGCCTGTTTTCCATTATAATCCACATACTTATATTCATTCTTATTTGCGGTCCATAGAATCAAGGGTAAAATGAAGTTTCCAAAAGGAATAAAAAACTTTGAAAACGTTGATGCATGCAAAATCGCAGAGAGGTTTTTTTCGTGTTTTGATAAGGTATCTGTCATGGCTTAGTAATTTCTTATGCAAATATATGGTTAAAAAAAGGTACTATGCTACACATAGTACTGAAAATTAACTTTTTATTAACAATTGTAAGCTCATTATTTTTCAATACTTTTATAAAAAATTTAGAGTAATTATGGGAGTTTCCGCAAGTAAGTTTAATTCGTTTACATTTTTTAAATTGCCTTCTGCTTGGTGGTGTGGCGTACGTTTACGTCATATAGATCAAAAAAAAGCAGTAGTAACGGTAACGCACAGATGGGTGAATCAAAATCCTTTTAAATCCATGTTCTGGGCAGTTCAAGGTATGGCAGCAGAATTAACTACTGGAGCCATGATGATTGATCAAATTAAAGAGAGCGGACATAAAATTTCTATGTTAGTAGCAAATAACAATGCTAGTTTTACAAAAAAAGCTACAGGCAAAATTACATTTACTTGCGAAGATGGTCATCTAATTCAAGAGGGTATTGATAAAACGGTAGCTACGGGAGAAGGGCAAACTATTTGGATGAAGTCCGTTGGAGTAAATACAGATGGCGTAGTCGTATCTACCTTTAACTTTGAATGGACCATAAAGTTAAGAAAAAAATAAAATTAACCTCATTTCTTCATTCTATAGATGAATATGGAGGGTTGGTATATTCAAACCCCGCGCATATCTATTTGCTTTGTTGTTTTTTTACATTTTCACCAATTTCGTTTGGGATTAGACCTATAGCTGCTGTATAACAGTTAAAATCTAACCCATAACTTTTATAAAAGAAATGAAAATGCGAAAATTGGTAATTATCTTTATTCTTAGTTCAGTAGGAGTAGGCTTCGCTCAAGAAATGGGAAGTGTTTATATTGATTCTGAAATTTTACCTAATACTGAGGTAGGAACTATAAAAAAAAATAAAGTAGGTTTTGATATTCCTTTAAAGACCATTACGGGTAAAGAAACAATTAGCTTATTTGGAGAATATCAAAATTTAAATATTGGCTATGTGGATAAAGATGTGCCTTTTGAAACCTATCAAATTGACAACTTTCAAACCTTTAGTTTAGGTCTTTTGTATGATAGAATTCTTGAAAACGGCTGGGGTTTTTCTTTGAAATTAGCGCCGCAAATATCTTCAAATTTCGATATTCAAGAGATTGATGGTCGAGATGTTTTTATAAATGGAACTTTACTATTTGATAAATTAAACGAAGAAAAACAATCCATGTGGAGTTTTGGGGTGGAGTATGATGCTCAAAATGGCTTAAATTTTCCAATCCCTATAATTGCATACACAAAACGTTTGGATGAAAAATGGGCCTACAAAATTGGGTTTCCTGATGCAAGATTAAAATGGACTTTACATAAAAATCATAATTTCGAAGCATTTACTACTTTAGATGGTTTTGCTGGTAATATTAATGATGATGTGGAGATTTATAAAACAGATTATGTAGGTACTTTAAAAAACACTTATTTAGTGGGCGGCTTAGGGTATAACATAACATTCCTTAATAACTTTGAGTTTAATGCCAAAGTGGGATATTCCGCTTTTAATACCATGGAAGTTCAGGATTATGATACGGATGAGATTTATGATTTTGACATGGAGAATGGGGCCTACTATAATTTTGGATTGAAATACAATTTAAATAAAAAGTCAAAAGTTAAAAGTCCATATTAAGTCAAAAGTAGATTATGAATACTGCAATTAGTTAAAACTAAAAAACAGAAATTACAGAATTGTAGTTTCTGTTTTTTATTTTTAGGATATTATAGTTATGTAGTTCATTATGAAAGAAGCACCTTTATTTTACGAAGAACAAAAGTTTACACAATGGTGGTTATGGTTGTTATTGCTGTCACCTATCCTAATTTTAGGGTATACATTGGTTAAACCTATTTTAGAAGATTCTAATCAGGCCAATGGTAATTTCTCTTTTAGTTTAGTAGCACCTATAGATTTTTGGATTTCCTTGGTGATTATGCTTTTAGTTTTGATACTTTTTATTCTTTTAAAATTAAAAACTACAGTAACGCAAGAATATATAAAAATTTCTTTTTTTCCTCTCTTTTCTAAAAAATGGAATTGGACAGACATTACTGCTGCTGAGATTGTTACTTATAGCTTTGTTGGTTACGGAATTAGGTTGAGTTTAAAATATGGAACAGTGTATAATATAAAAGGGAACCAAGGCTTAGCTCTTCATCTTAAAAATGGTAAGAAGATAATGATTGGAACGCAAAACCCTGTTGAGCTGGCCAAAATCTTAATAAAAAAAGTAAAATAAATGTAACATAATGATATACTTGTAAACTAATCATCATCAATCAAAAAGAAATAGAAATATGAATGCACATGAAATAGAGTACCAAATATTTGGAGAAGAAATGCAGTTTGTAGAAATAGAACTCGATCCTCAAGAAGCAGTTGTGGCTGAAGCGGGAAGTTTTATGATGATGGATTCTGATATTAAAATGGATACTATTTTTGGAGACGGATCTAATCAAGATACGGGTGTTTTGGGTAAGATATTTTCTGCAGGAAAACGGATGCTAACAGGTGAAAGTTTATTTATGACGGCTTTTTTAAATATAGGTCAAGGAAAACGCAAAGTTAGTTTTGCTTCTCCTTATCCTGGAAAAATACTTCCTATAGATTTATCAGAAACGCAAGGTAAATTTATATGTCAGAAAGATGCTTTTCTTTGTGCAGCTAAAGGGGTTTCTATTGGAATTGAATTCTCAAAACGTTTAGGAAGAGGTTTGTTTGGAGGAGAGGGTTTTATCATGCAAAAACTAGAAGGCGATGGTTTGGCTTTTGTACATGCCGGAGGAACTTTAGCGAAAAAGGAATTAAAGTCTGGAGAGGTCTTGCGGGTAGATACAGGGTGTATTGTTGGGTTTACGCAACAGGTAGACTATGATATAGAATTTGTTGGCGGAATTAAAAATACTGTTTTTGGTGGGGAAGGATTATTTTATGCAACGCTGCGTGGACCCGGAACCGTATATGTACAGTCTTTACCTTTTAGTAGGCTAGCAGGGCGTGTTCTAGCGGCAATCCCTAGAGGTGGAAAAACTAAAGGGGAAGGAAGTATTCTTGGAGGAATAGGAGATTTGTTAGATGGTGATAATTAATTTTATAATAGCATAATTTGAAAAACGGTACTGTAAAAAACATAACAAAAAAACTCTTATCAGATAACTGGTATCGGTTAGATAAATATTTTTTTGAATATCAAAGGGAAGATGATACTTGGGAAAAACAAGAGCGTGAAGTATATGATTGTGGCGATGCTGCAGCTATTCTTTTGATTCATAAAGAAAGAGCATCAGTAATTTTAACCAAACAGTTTCGAATGCCTGCGTATCAAAACGGAGTGGCTACAGGAATGCTGGTTGAGGTTTGCGCTGGTCTTCTAGATGGAGACACCCCAGAAGATTGTATTAGAAAAGAAGTTTTAGAAGAGACTGGATACCAAATCTCTGATGTCAGTAAAGTTTTTGGGAGCTTTATGGTACCAGGAACGGTAAAGCAAAAAGTTCATTTTTTCACAGGCTATATTGATGATACAATGAAGGTCAGTAAAGGTGGTGGCGCAGAAGATGAAACCGAAAATATAGAAGTGTTAGATATTCCATTCTCTTCGGCTTATGATATGATTGCTACAGGAGAAATTGTGGATGGGAAGTCCATCATGTTGTTACAATATTTAAAAATTCAGCATCTTTCTAAGGGTTAATAGCAATTAGTAATTATCTCTTAATTTTTCGAATACGAGCTGCATTTGTTTTTTTATTTCTGCAGAAGGTTGTTTGTAGTGGTTATTCATAAAACTAAAAATTAGAGTTTTACCAGATTTGGTTAGTAAATAACCACTCAAACAATAGATATTACCTAAGGATCCAGATTTTGCATACATATAAGGTCGGTTGGTTCCTGCATACGAACCTTTGAGGGTGCCAGAAACTCCGCCTACAGGGAATAGGTTAAACAAGCGCTCTTGTGGTTCCTCATGATACATTTTTAGAAGGACATGTACTAAGGATTCTGGGGTGAATAAATTATATCTAGAGAGCCCAGAACCATCTACCCATCTCGGTTGTTGTTTTAAATCGGAAAGATTATTTTTTAAAATATAATCTTGTGCTTTTCTACTACTTAAAGTGTCAGATAGGGTAGTGCTTACTAAAACAAGAAGTTGTTCTGCTAAAAAATTATCGCTGACGGCCATCATTCTTTTTAAAACAGAATCTGTAGAGACACTAAATAGAATTTGTTTTTCAACTTTTGGAAATGTATTTACAAGATTTATTTTCTTGTTTATTGCTTTTTCTAAAAGTGTTCTAACCAATGTAGAATCTACCATAAAAGGAGTTTCTAGGGTGTCCTTTTTATCAGGATTATAATAAAATGTATTTTGATAGTGTTCACGAGCCTTTGGTGCTAATAGTTCCTTCACGTCTTTTTTGAAAAATGGAGGAATAACAGTTAATGAATCCTTTTTAAAAACAGACACTACATTACCATATATAGGAAAAGGAGAACGTTCTGGTTGAAAATAAGCATCGTAATCTTCCCAAGCCCATCCAGGACCATATGCAGCAGCATCAAAATTATTTAAGTGAAGTTTGATGTGATGGTACGGTTGTAAAAATTTAAGAACGGTACTATCTTTAAAATAGGAGTGTAAAAAGCTAGGGTCGCCAGTGCCTTCAATATAAACCGTATCTACAGTGGTGTAATATTTTAGCGCAGGGATTTTTTTAGGGAGTATTTTTAGTGCCGTATAGAGGGTTGCAATTTTTGTATTACTAGCAGGTGTAAAATATTTTTTGCTATTGTATTGGACAATAGTATCCTTACTTGACGGGTCGTAAATGAATACTCCTAGGAACTGATTATCGAATAAAGGCGCAACAAGTGTTTGTTGTGTTTCCTTCTTAATTTTCTTAATATTTGTAGCTGAACAGCTACATAATAGGCTGATAATCAATAGTGAATATAATATTCTCTGCATTTCTAAATAGTAGTTATTTAAATTGAAATTTAGGCTTTTTGTGTATATTAACAACAATTTATCTATTTTTTAACTAATGCAAAGCAATAGATATCATCTTTTTATGGTTAACTTAGTAAAATCAACTAATACACATTTTAATATGGCTAAATCAATGCTTGAGTACACTAAAATGGTACTGAATAAAGTTAGTTTTGATACAAAGTTATTTTGTAAAGAAGTAAAAAAAGCTTTTTCAAATTTATTACCTGAAGAAGTAGAAGAACTAAAACTCTGGTTAGAAAAATTTATATACGATAAGCCAGAATTACAACAGAGCTTAATTTATTTGACATAAAACAAAAGAGCCACTTCTAAAGTGGCTTTTTTTATTGTTTTTAATGTTGAATCTATTTTTTATTAAGCGGACTAATAATTTTTACGTCTTGAAAAGCAATTGCTCCTCTAACAATACTAGAAATTACTTCTCTTAGCGCTTCTGTGATTTGTATTTTTAATTCGCTTTTGTGATAAATTAAACTCACTTCTCTAGCAGGTGAAGGACTTTCGAAATATTTTAAATTTTCTTTTTTTCGTTCGTCTAGCGTTAATGTATTCAAGAAAGGTAGCAAGGTCATCCCCATTCCTTCATTTACTAAATTCACTAAAGTCTCAAAACTACCACTTTGTAATTGAAATGCTTCACCATTTGCATCTTTTGAAGCTTTACATAGGTTTATCACACCATCTCTAAAACAATGACCATCTCTTAAAAGAAGTACGTCATTAATATCTAAATCTTCTGTCTTAAGTTTGTTTACTGAACTTAGGCGGTGATTTTTTGGTACGTACCCTACAAACGGTTCGTAGTACAACGGACGTTCCTTGATAAATTCAATTTCTAAAGGAGTAACAGCAATTCCTGCATCTAAATGGCCATCTTGAATATTTCGTATCATATCCTCAGTATTTTGCTCCTTAATGATAAGGTTTACTTTTGGATATTTTTTTATAAATGTATTTAAAAACATTGGTAAAAGTGTAGGCATTACGGTAGGTATGATTCCCAATGTAAATTCACCTCCGATAAATCCTTTTTCTTGATCAACAATATCCTTTATCCTATTGGCTTCATTGACAATATTCTTTGCTTGCGCCACAATTTTTTTTCCTACTTCAGTAACCGCAATTGGTTTTTTTCCACGGTCAAAAATTAGAATATCTAATTCATCTTCTAATTTTTGAACTTGCATACTTAAAGTAGGCTGGGTTACAAAACTTTTTTCGGCAGCCAAGGTGAAATTTTGGTATTCGGCAACAGCCAAAACATATTGCAATTGCGTTATAGTCATCTGTATTGTTTTAGGCTATAAAAATATAAAAACTATCAATGAATCTTATAGCCTTTGGAGGTATATGTTTTGTAATTTTGTTATGAAATTAAAAGCACTTATTATGAAACTAAATAGCATAGGATTAGACGAGGAAAAATCTGCACAATTAAGTAACGACTTAAATACTTTATTGGCTAATTTTCAAACATATTACCAAAATTTAAGAGGTATTCATTGGAATATTAAAGGAAAACGTTTTTTCGATTTGCATATTAAATTCGAAGAATTGTATACAGATGCTAATGAGAAAGTAGATATGATTGCAGAAAGAATATTAACTCTTGGCGGTCTTCCATTACATACTTTTGAAGATTATATTGAAAATTCAACGATTCAAGTGGGTAAAAATGTCAATAAAGATGAAGCTGCAATCCATTTAATTGTAGATTCATTAAGTAAATTACTTGTATTAGAAAGAAAAATTTTGAACACATCTGGTGATGCGAACGATGAAGGAACTAACTCTATGATGAGTGATTTTATCGCTGAACAAGAGAAAACAGTTTGGATGATGAAAGCCTGGTTAACAGAAGAAATATAATAGTCTAATTTATTAAATAAAAAGCCTCTCAGCATAGTATGTTAAGAGGCTTTTTTAGTATTAAAAACGAATGTTGAAGTCTAAATTTTGATCTAAAACTTTAAATTTTGCATCTTCAAAATTCGGGGGTCCATACGACATTTCATTTCCAGACATACCATAACTTTCTTTAGGCATTCCGTTGGTTTCATAATCCATTCGCTGGTTATCGTTTTCATCATGAAGCGCCATAATAGCGTAGGTTCCGAGTGGTACATTTTGGAAAGTTAGCTTTATTTTTCCAGCTACAATTTCACTTTCTTTATGTTGTATGCCAGAACCTTTCATAAAGGTATCTGCAGTGTGTAATGAGAGTAATACTTTGCCATTGTCATTAGAGATATTATCAATAATAACGGTAAGGGTATAGCTTTCATTTTCTTGAGCCATACCTAAGATTGAACTTAAAATAAACATTGAAGTAATTATTAAATTTTTCATTTAAATGAGGTATTGTACTACCTATAAATTAGGGTAGTGGTTATTAATACTTCAAAGTTGAAAAAAATAAACAGTAATGCTAAATCCTAAAAACTCAACTGTAGCATGTTATAGCTGAGTTGTATAAGAACGATCTAATTCCCAATTCTATTTTCTAACCAATGTACCATACCTTTAGTTTCTTGTATGGTGAAATTTATTGCAGCCTCTTTAAAAAGAATGCAAGATTGTGAATGGGTAGCCCTATTACATTGAACAATTATAAGGGTATAAATAATTTAGTTGATTATCATTTAAATTGATGTTTGGTTTTTCATTGCCTGGGCTATGGCACAAGCGTTTGGATTTTTAGAGGTTTCTAATTCATCAATAATTGTTTCATGATCTTCTGGTCTAGTTTGGGATAATTTATAGGTAGCTTGAATATCTTCTATTTTTATTTTAAACCCGATTACACCCTTTACTTGCCGAAGTGTTTTATCAGACATATCATCTAAAGAAATAGGGTTTTTAGATATTTTCTCATATTTATTGACCAGCTTATGCATAGATGCCATTACATCTTCTTCACTAAGAATGCTTAATTTTCCATAGACATGAACCGCAATGTAATTCCAAGTAGGCACCTCTTCTTCTTTATACCATGAAGAAGATATATAAGAATGGGGACCATTGAAAATACAAAGAACAGTACTGTCTTTTGAAAAGTATTTGCCTTGCGGATTTGCTCTGGCGATATGGCCAACTAGGATATCAGAACCATCCTCGTCTATGGCTAATTCTAATGGAATGTGGGTAGCCCAAGGTTTATTATTAACTTGATTAATAAGAATCCCGAAACTATTTTCAACTAAAAATTGTTTAATTTCTTTTAAATCTGTTTGCTCGTAATACTTTGGTATAAACATTTTAAATAGCTCTTTGTTAGGTTAAAAGTAACTATTATTCATTTAGAATGAATACAATGTATTTAATTTAAAGATTATTTTTTAATGGTGAAACTAAATCTAGAGCCTGTGCCTAAAGTAGATTTTACAGCGATTTCACCACCCAATTTTTCAATAATTTTTTTCACAGTGGCTAAACCAATACCATTACCTCTTACACCAAATTTATCCTGAGGACTGTGTATAGTGAATATATCAAAGATGCTATTGTATTTATTTTCGGGAATGCCAGGACCGTTATCTTCAACATAGAATAGATAATGCGTTTTAGAAGCATCAATTCCTATTTTTATTTCTGCCTCCGCTTTATCATTATATTTTATGGCATTAGTTACGAGGTTAATAAGTATTTGGTCTAATGCAGTCTCATTAATTTTAACGGTTTTTAGTTCCGATGCTACAGTTAGGTGTATGTGAGGATTACTACTAAATATACCATTGATGTTATTTTTTATTTTTTCAACAGAAACGGCTATAGTTTTTTCTTTTAAAAGAGTGTCACTTTTACTATAGTCTAATAAACCTTCAATCAATCCTTTTAATCGATTAGAAGAAGTCACAATCATATCTAAAATATCAGTTCCTTGCGAATCAATTTTTGATCCATATTGTTCAATAAAGATGGCTGTTAGTGTGGAAATGTTGTTTAAAGGCGATTTTAAATCATGCGCAGCGATATATGCGAAACGCTCTAATTCCGTGTTTTTTTCTTTTTGATTGGATAATGCTTGTTGTAATAGCTGTTCATTTTTACGAAGTTCTATTAACTTCATCACTTGATTTGATAATGCCTTTAGAGAGTCTATCTGACTTTTATTTAGCTTCTTAGGTTTATTATCTATGACGCAAAGTGAACCAATAGGTAAATTATTTGAAGTCATTAATGGAACACCAGCATAGAATACAACATTAGTGTCACCAGTCACCATAGGATTGTCAAAAAAACGTGCATCTTTACGAGCATCCGGTACTATAAAGATATCATTGGAATCATTAATCATGTGACCGCAAAATGAAATTTCACGTTCTGTTTCCTTCACATCTATACCGTATGATGATTTAAACCATTGTCGCTTTTCGTCAACTAATGAAATCATAGAAATAGGGGTGCCACATATTTCGGAAGCTATTTTGGATAGATTATCATAATCTTCTTCAGGTAATGAGTCTAAAATATTATAAGATTGTAACTCTGCTAACCTTTTTTCTTCTTCTTTGTGTGCTTTTGGAGCAAGCATGATGTCGATTTTGTAAAGTGAGAAATATATTACAATATGGAGAACGAAACACTTGCTGTATAATTGTATGCAAACACTAATTTAACAGTGTTAATTTAAAAGATAAATATACGTCCAAAATATCAATTATTTTTTAAGGTTTTGGTACGGCTGCGTTACTGCCTATCTTATTTTTTTTAATTTGTCTTTGAATTTTTTTGATGGCAGATTCGATTGATTTTTCGGGCTCAATTATATTGTATTCTCCCCAGAAATCGGGATCAGAGAACCCTAAAGCTTCATCACTCAAAATTATATTTTTGCGCAGCTTTTCTTTTCCTCTTATGTTTTTACCTACATTTTTTTCCCAATCTGTGACAGCCATTTCACAGGTCATACTATAAACGGAATTAAACCATTTATCGTCCCAATTAATTTTAAACTCTAACATAACATTGCTGTAGCCATAATACCATTTATTATCTTTTTCTCTATAATCTACTCGGTAGGCTACGGCCGTAGGATAAACTTTTGCTTTTGCCGGTTTCCGTTTTACAAACATGCGCGCTGCATTTTCTTGATCTGTAATATTTAGTTCGTAAATAGCACTAGTTAAAATTTTATGTTCGGCATCTATAAATAATTGGCCTTTATAGAGCTGATCCGTTAGATTTTCTTTTTGAGCGAAGTTAATAACATAGATAAGCTGATCGTTTATCCTAGCAGAACGTTCGAAGGTATAGGTATACAGCGGTATTGTTTGTTCGGTGAATACATATTCTGGATATTTCATTAAATCGATAAATAAGGTGTTAAAGGGGCCACCTTGTAACTTTAAAGTTAAAGTATCTAACCTACTATAATCTGTGCTTTTCCTAGACTTATAGAGTTCAACAGCATCAGATTGTTTGGTAGTATAAGGTGCTTTGTGAATAGTCACTACTGCTTCAGAAAGAGAGACATTCTTCTTTCTTTTTTTTATGGTTTCCCTGTAAAAGGCAGTCATCAGTGTTGGAAATTCGAAATAATTAGCGCCTTTGTTTTGCAAGGTTTCACGAACTAATAATTCTGCATTCTTTGGGACTACAATATTTACTTCAGTCAATGCGGTTACCGCAGTTTCTAGTGAAATTTTATTGTTGGTATTATCAATATCGCTTAAGTTTATGGTTTTCGTTTTATATCCTAAAAAGCTAATAGTAACCAATGAAGCTTCCATACTTTTTGGGACTTTCAAGGCAAAATCTCCTTCGGTATTTGTTACCGTACTTATATTAGAATTTTCAATAGCGATGGTTGCAAATACAAGTTCTTTTTTAGTATTGGAATCAATTATTTTACCTTTATATTTATTAAAAACTTCTTGTTGTTCTTCTTGCAGAACGTTCGCTGCTTTAATTTTTTGTATTCCTCCTATACTTACTAGCATACATAGAAGTACTACCCAGATTTTTATAGATGAATTGTTCGTATTGATTTTCATAGCATTCTTTTTTAAAGTGTGTCGTTGAGTCTTCCTTATAAGATACTAATTTTTAGCAATATAACGACCATAAATTTTCAATATTCATTTTGGTAAGAAGTTGATATGTGAGTTTTGTGGCGTTATTTTAGTGTTTAAAGGTTGGCTTTTCAAACCAATTTTCCGTGAATTCAAATTTTTCGTCATTAACCTCAAAAAACATAGCTGTTTGCTTTTTCTATATTTCGTGTATTTCGCCCCTTTTTTCGTTTAATTTTAATGAGGTTCAAATAATGAAGCGTCACTTGTAATTGCATTCCCCTAGCTAAAGGCTCTAAATGTTTTTGGGGATCTTTTTTGAAGAACCCTAAATTGAAACCTACAGCACTACTTTCTAACTGTAAAATTTGTTCTTATATTGATTTCCGTGCATGGTCAATTCGTTTTAAAAATCACTCCAAGCCATCCTTTTCTGTTTTGTCTAAGAGAAAGAGGGATGTCTTCCAGACTACTATAGAAAACAAAATCCCATCAACTATATTTTTTAGTTGATGGGAATAGGTTGTTTTGCCAGCGCCAATACTGCCTAATAGTAAAGGTGTTATTGCGTGGAATGCATTTTATTTAAGCTTCAGCTTCATCTTCAGAACTATCTTCACTTTCTTCTTCAACTTCCTTGTTTAAGTTATTCTTAAGAATGTTTAGCTTTTTTAATTTTGCTTTCCAAGTTGCTAAATCTTCTTTATGACCATTAATTTTCTTAATCACATCTTTAACAACAGGGCTATCTTCAGAGGCATTTGAAAAGAATTGTAAATTGTTTTCTAGCTGACGAACTTCACTCATGCTTTCGTCTATTTTGCGACGAATAAAAGTGCGTTCTCTCTGTAATGCAAATTCAGTATCTTCTCCGTTGGTAATTTGCTGAATTTTATTCCCGTACTTCATCATTTCAGCTTCTTGACGTTCTATGTCTAGCTTTTTGAATAAAGCATCTAATATTTTATTAAATTTAGCATTAACACTTTTCTTATTAAACGGTACCCGTCCTATAGCTTTCCATTCTGCAATAAATCCTTTTATGCCATCTAAATCTTCATTTCTTTTGCCAGATAATTGAAACCCTTGTAAGCGCTCTAAACAAGTACTTTTAAGTTCAAAATTTTCAAGCTCGTCTTTTTGTGCTTCATTTTTGCTAGCATTTAATCGATCAAAATAATGATTACACGCATCTTTAAATTGCTTCCAGATTTTATCAGAGAATTTACGAGGTACATGACCAATTTTTTTCCATTCGTTCTGAATGCGTTTCATTTCAGACGTAGCCATTGCAGTATCTTCACTATCTTTTAGAGATAATGCTAATTCTAATAATGCTCTCTTTTTGTCTAAATTATCTTGTTGTTCTTTCTTTTGGTCTTTGTAAAAAGCATTTTTCTGTCTGTTAAAATCTCGGACACTATCTTTAAAAGACGCCCAAGTTTTTTCATTTACCTTCTGTGGTACTTTTCCAGCGCTAAAGAAACTCTCACGTAGTGCTTCGATCTCTTTAATTTGTTGTTGTAAACCTTTATGATTTTTAGAAACGTTTGTAGTGATGGCTTTAATACCTTCTATAATTTCATGTTTCTTGATTAAGTTTACTTCATAGGTTTTTTCTAGTTCAGCAAAATAACCTTGTCTTCTATTGTGTAATGCCTTTGTAGCATTACTAAAACGTTCCCAAATTGCTTCTCTATGATCTTTGTCTACAGGACCAATATCTTCTTTCCAGATTTTATGTAAAGTTTGTAATTCTTGAAAAGCAGTGTTTAAGTCTGCAACATGTTCAAGGGATTCCGCTCTTTCTGCAAGTTTTTCTTTTTCTTCTAGATTTCGCTTAAAATCTAAATCTCTTAATTCGCGATTAAGATGAAGGAAATCATAAAATATTTCAATGTGGTGATGGTAGGTGCGCCAAACATCATTATAGTTATTTCTAGGTATAGGCCCTGCAACACGCCAACTTTCCTGTAAATCTTTAAAGTTTTTATAGGTGGTGTTAATATCTTCTTCAACATTAACTAAACCTTTTAAATCTTCAATAATTTGAAGTCTATTTTCAAGATTGTCTTTCAAACTATTTTCAAGACTCTTGTGGTATTGATTTTTTTTATCTCGATATTCTGAATAAACTTCGTTGAATTGTCGTTTCGTAACAGAATTATATTTGAAATCAATTTCATTTCCACCATTACTAATAAACTCTTCTTTTTTATGCTCTAAAAATTCTTGAAATTTTAAATCGAACTCGTATTTAATTCCATCAACATGTTTTCTGATGGCTTGTACTTTTTCATTTTTAACCAGACGTTGTAATTCGCCCACCAAATTCTCCATAGACATCGAGTGATAGTCTAAAATAGGAATTACATGCCTTTGGTGATTGTCGGTATCTTCAGCATCTTCAGCATTAGAATCATCAATTTCATTAAGAACATCTTCATCAGGTTTGTCCTCTTCATTAGGTTCCTTGCTTTCTTCAGGAGTGCTTTTAGAAGTTACTTCTGTATCCTCAGCAGCCTTATTTTCCGAAGTCGTATCTACAACTTCATTCAATTCTACTGATTTTTCATTACTACTATCATTAGATAGTTTCTCGTCTTTCTCGTCCAACATTATGTACGTATTTGGCTTTTTTGCCTAATTCATTGGTAAGATAGTAACAACCACTTGAATACCAAAAAAAATGTAAAAAAGTTGTGCAGAAATTCTAAATATTTTCAGTTTAGACCTCTAGGAGCTATCGGATTAGCTGTTCCATATTTCCCAAGCTTTTTCGGCTTGAAGCTCTAGCATTTTATCACCATTTTTAATTTGTGCGCCTTGTGCTTCTCCTGCGGCTAAAAATGCTGTTTTTGCTGGATTGTAAATAAGATCAAATAACAAATGTTTTTTTGTAATATACTCATAAGGTAGTGCCGGCTTTTCTGTACTATCGGGAAAAGTTCCTACGGGGGTACAATTTACAATTACGGTATACTCTTCTAGTATTTGTCGTGTTAGTTCTTGATAAGTAAATTGGTTTTCTTTTTTTCTTCTAGACACAAACGTGTAGGCTATACCTAGTTCTTTAAAAACAAAAGCGATGGCCTTTGATGCACCCCCTGTGCCTAAAATTAAAGCTTTTTTATGATGCTCTTTTATAGAAGGTTCAATGGACTTTTGGAACCCGTAGAAATCAGTATTGTATCCTTTTAAGCCCTTTTCTGTAAATTTTATAGTATTCACCGCGCCGATTGCTTTCGCTTTTTCATCAATCAGCGCTAGAAAAGGAATCACTTCTTCTTTGTAGGGTATAGTTACATTAAAACCTTTAATGTTAGTAGTAGTTTCTAAAACCTTATTTAGCTCACTGATATCCTGAAAATCGAAATTCTCGTAGGAATAGTTTTCTAATTTTAAGTCTTTGAATTTTTGTGTAAAATATGCTCTCGAAAAAGAATACGCTATATCTTTTCCAATTAATCCAAAACGATTTTTATTTTCTGTTTTTTCCATACCAATCTAAACCTAAAAAAAGAAAGATCCCCATTAAGACAAATAAAAATGCCCACCAAGTATCAGCACTTGATAAATTGGGTAAATATCTTTCATAATTAACTATTATATCATTGCCATTAGAATCTACCAGTGTGGTGCCATCTATAGCTGTTTTTAAAATTGTTTTTTTCCACGGCCATACCACCCCTAGTGATCCAGTAATAAAGCCGATGATAATGGCATTGGTACTATGTTTAAAATGTTTTAGTAAGTAGGTCAACAGGTGCGATAATGTGACTAAACCTACTGTGGAACCTGCGGTAAAAACGGCCAATATTTTTAAGGTTTTAATTCTATTTTCATTATAATAAAAACTAAAATCGCCACGTATCACTTCAGAAAACGTATCAAAAAGGGCATTGACAGAATCAACGAGTAGCAATACATAATTTCCTAATAAGATTAAAATAAAAGATCCAGATAAACCCGGTAAGGTCATACCAGAAACACTGATGATACCACAAAAGAAAATGAAAAATAGGTTGTCATTTTCAGTAGCAGGATTTAAAAAACTAATTCCTATACCTAAGAGTAAACCAAATACACCAGCAGCAATGGTTTTTTTATTCCAATGGTTAAAATCTTTTGAAATGTAATAGATAGAGCCGATAATCATACCAAAAAAGGCCGACCAAACATATAGCTCTTTATGTTCTAGAAAGTAATCTAAAAGTTTCGAAATACTAAAATAACTCACAAGCATTCCGAAAATTAATAGGCTTAGAAATTGCCCATTAATATACCGATAGAAGCTTTTAAATCTCCTATTGAAAAGCAATTTGAAAGCTTTGGTATTTACTTTCTGAAGGGAATAAATAAACTCTTCATAGAAGCCGCCGACAAATGCAACGATACCACCAGAAACTCCGGGTACTTTATTTGCAGCACCCATACACAAGCCTTTAATGATAAGCCAAAACTTATCGGAAAATGTTCTAGGTGACTCCATAATTGGCTTGTTTACTTTTTAGTAGCTAATTTTTCTAAAATTAAAATTAAAGAAAAGCCTACAATGGCTAAAAGGATAGCAAACATTAATTGGTTATCACCTTCATAAGAAAAAGGAGAAATGCTTTGCTCGCTTACAGTGATAATTTTATCGCCAAAAACTTTCGTCTCCAATATTTTTTTCCAAGGCCATATTTTGTTTAATGAACCTAAAATAAAGCCTGTAAGTACGGCTAAGGTTAAATCTTTATAATGTTTAAACATCCATTTTAAGAGTCTAGCAAAACTTAACAATCCAAAAATTGCGCCTAAACCTACGGTGCCCACAATTTTTAAATCATATTCGTGAACAGCATCTAGAATAACCTTGTACGATCCTAAAAGTACCAGAATAAAAGCGCCAGAGATACCAGGTAAAATCATTGCACATATAGCTAGTGCTCCTGATAAAAATAAAAAGGGTAAACTGTCTGTATTTTCAGAAGGAGGGAGCGTTGTAATGTAATAAGCAAGAGCGGTACCAATAATTAGCATAATGATAGCAGCTAGGTTCCATTTTTCTACAGATTTACCTACAAATAATATACTAGCAACGACAAGTCCAAAAAAGAAAGACCATAAAAGAACAGGCTCATTTAAGAGCAACCAACTAATTCCTTTTGCTAGTGAAAGTACACTGATGCCAATACCTAGGAATAACGCTACTAAGAAATTACCATTGAGTTGTTTCCAGAAACTTTTAAATCCCTCTTTTTTAAGGGTTTTAAAAAGTGATAAGTCTACATTGTTGATAGAATCAATTAACTCTTCGTAAATACCAGAAATAAATGCGATGGTACCACCAGAAACCCCTGGGACTACATCTGCAGCTCCCATAGCCATGCCTTTTAAGGTGATAAAAAAGTACTGTAAAAAATTGCGATTTTCCATAAGCTAAAAAAACAAAAATAGTTTTTTTATTTGGAAGCGTTTTTATATTGTTCTAATATGTTTTGCATCCATTCTGTTGTACAGAAATTTGGATAATTTATTTGAAAAGCCGCCAAGCCTTTTGTGTTTAAAATCATCGCCTCTGTTATATGTTTTCGCGCCATGTCTATCTCTCCTAAGAGACTATAGTTGCCAGATAGTTTAAATAATAGCGCTGCTTCCTCAGGATGAAATTCTTTTCCTTGTGTCAGTATGGCTATGGCAGATTCATAGTTTTTATTTTTTTCGACAACATCCGCCCATTGAAGCCAAGTTTCCAATTCATAATTACCAAAATCTACAGCTTGTTTAAAAGCAAAATCAGCTTCGTCATATCTTTGCAAGGCAGCATTAATTTTACCACTTTTTTTCCAGTAAACAGGGTTTTCACTATCTATGCTTGTTGCTTTATTTATATAGTAAGCAGCTTTGTCATAATCTTTTAAACGGTAATAAAAGTCAGTAATAGCCAACCAACCTTTATCTAATAATGGGTCTTCATGTACGGTATGGTAAAAATAATATTTAGCCATTTCTACATTGCCTAATTTTTCATGGCATTTGCCAATGCGTAAATAGGCATGTGATGTAGGGTCTTCTATAGTGATGGTGGTCTCGTAATTTTCAATAGCTTCATTATATAAGCCAAGTTTTTCTAATACTTTTCCTTTCTCAAAATAAGCCCCTATAAATGTATCGTCTGAAATAACAGCAAAATCAAAAGCGCTTAAGGCTTCTTTGTACATTTTTTTAGAAAAGTATTGCTTTCCTAGTTGGTGCCATGCCACTTCAGAATAGGGATTATCTTCTAAATAATCATTGAGATAAAAAATAGCACCATCGTAATCTTCTAGAAACTCAAAGCAATACACTACGTTGTATAAGGATGAATAATCTTCATCATCAAACTCAACACATTTCATAAAGCTCTTTTTAGCCATTTCAAAATCATCCATAAAAAGGTACTCCATACCTAATAGGGAATAGATGTCAAAGCCGTCGTCAGTTAGGTCTAGTGCTTTATTTAATAAATTTATAGCCCCTAAATGATCGTCTTTTTTAGAAAAAATATTGGCACGTTGAATATAAATTTCTTCATTGTGATGATCTAGTTGTTGTAACTCATCCAACATTTTTTCTGCTTCTTCCAGCTTGTTTTCAAAAACAAAAACTTCTATTAGCAAGAGTTTTATTTCAATTGCACCTGGATGTTGTTGTAAGCCTATTTTAATGGCCTTTTTTGCCAAAGCAATCTTTCCATTGTTTAGATAATGATGTATAATATCCTCAAAGTCTTCTGAGTCAAAAAAATAGACATCATCTGTCTTTAACATGGATTCAAACTTGGTGATTGGTTGGCTTGGTCTTTCCTCTGCATCTAGTGCCATAGGCCTTTCTTTTTTTTTTCTAATATCTTAAATATAGTGCATACTACTTATTTCTAGTTAAGTTGTACGGCTGTATTATTAACAAAATAGTTAACAAAAGGAAATTAATATTGATTTAAAATGGATATAATTTGCTTGCAACCCGCTGTAATCTCCTGATTGGAAATGGTTAGGGGAGGAGAGATGCGGACTGCCCGAGGCTCAAATAAAAGCCAGAAAAGGATCAGTTTTTCTTTGGCTGCTGTTAATATTACGTGGTTTGCAACATCTAAGTCGTCAAGAATTAATGCAAGCATTAAGCCTTTTCCTCTTATTTCTTTAATAAGTTTATGTTGTAATAAGGATCTAAAAAGGATTTCTTTTTCTAAAGTTTCGGCAATCAAATTTGTTTCAGTAATTTCTTGTAAGGTGGCTAAGCTTGCGGCAGCGATAATGGGGTTTCCTCCAAAAGTAGTAATATGGCCCAATTTTGGAGCGTCTTGTAGCGTTTGCATGAGTTGGTAAGACGCAACAAAAGCACCAACGGGTAAACCTCCAGCCATTCCTTTTCCTATTACAAGAATATCAGGAATACAATTGTAGTGTTCAAAGGCAAATAATTTTCCGGTTCTACCAAAACCAGGCTGTATTTCGTCTAAAATTAAAAGCGCACCAACGTCGGTACAGCGTTTTCTTATTTTAGTTAAAAAATTATTCTTTGGTTCTATAAATCCTGCACCTCCTTGTATGGTTTCTAGAATAACCCCTGCTGTTTTTTCTGTGATAGCTGCAATAGCTGCCTCGTCATTAAATTGTAAAAACCGTACATCTGGAATTAAGGGTCTAAATGCTCCCTTACGATCTTCATAACCCATAACACTCAAACTTCCCATAGTATTTCCATGGTAGGCATTATTCGCTGAGAGGATTTCAGTTCTACCTGTTGCTCTTCGAACTAATTTTAAAGCACCTTCTATAGCTTCTGTACCTGAGTTCACTAAATAAGTGGTCTCAAGGTTATCTGGTAATAGCGAAGCTAATAGTTTGGTGTAGGCAACCGCAGGTTCTTGTATGTATTCTCCATATACCATCACGTGAGCATATTTATCTACTTGGTCTTTTATGGCTTGTGAAACCCTCGGGTGACAATGGCCTAAACTACAAGCAGAAACTCCAGCAACAAAATCTAAATGAGCATGACCGTCTGTGTCATAAATATAACTGCCTTTAGCATGAGAAACTTCCAAAGCTAATGGATGCGGTGTTGTCTGTGTTTGATGTTTGTAAAAGTCCTCTTTCATAAAATTAGTTAGACTTTTTTAGCGCGGCTTTACTAGCACTTTTCTTTTTAGTAGTAGAGATGGTCGTATTTGTAGGTAGGTTATTTACAGGGTCTGATGAATTCTTACTGCGCTGCTCCTCTTCTGCATCTATATCAATAGGATTTTCAATCCCTTGAATCACGACAAGCTTAACGTTATTATCATCTTCATCAAAAATATCTTCTTTGGTCATGATACGTTCATCACCACGCCAAACCATACCCTTTAAGATTCTTAATTCTTCTTCTAAATCTTTTTCAGGAAAAATACTTCCATCAGGATCTACGTAGAACGTCAGGTCTTCTACCTCATTTTCGTTAAAGGTGATGTTAATTTTACTGCAGATAGTTTTATTGATACCAATGAGTTCTTGATCATCATTATACATCCAGTAGACCACTTCGGTATTCCCAATTAAATCTACTTCATCTAAAGTGTTTTCAATAAATTTACCATATAAATCAATGCCTTTTGCCTGATTGTATCCTGTTTTTCCTATGGTATCCGAAGAGACAATAAAAGCATTTTTTATTACTTTTAAAGAATCTAGTTTTTCTGTTTTTAAATCTGAAATCAAATGAATACTATCTCCGGTCATTTGATTTTCACCATTCCATATTACGGGATAATACTTTGGCCAGGATATTTCTTTTACGTCTTTAGGAATTTTTTTTCCAATAAGTTGGGTTAACCCTGTAGCTTCTTCAACGTGAATAGAATCTGCCTTACCACTTAAATCGGTTTTATAAAATTTAGCATTTTTAAATGCCCGCATAATTCTTTTATCAGGCTTTCCCGTAATCATAAGCGTATCTCCGTGTATATAGAGGGAATCTTTTTCTACTAAACTTATAGCCACGGCTCTTTTTGTAGCAAATACAGAATCTTTGGCTTTAAAAACTTCTGCATAATGAGCACGTATAATACCATTGTTAACAGTATCTGTTATGACGATATTATTTGTTGCGGAAGCATATTCTTTTGCTTTGTTGAAATACACGCTGTCACCAACAATAATTCTGTTGTTGTAATCTATCCGTGTGTTTTTAATTCCGTAACCACTTTCTATTTTGGTGTCATAAAAACCACGCTCACAATAAATTTTATACGTTTTCCCAGTTACTGTAGAAGGTCCGTACATGTAGGCATTCTTAGAAGAGGTATAATAGTCTAACTGTTTAGAATCTACTTTGTATTCGGGGTTATCTATATGTACGCTATCTAGGAACTGATATTTTTTGGTTTCCATATAATAGCGACCTATCTGGCTGGTAAGGGTGTTGGTTGAATCTATTACGGTACCAAAATCTTTATAGTATGCTTCTTGTTTTTCACGATCAAAACGTAGGGTGTCTGTTTCTAGTCGCATGCCTGGGTTTTGTTCTAAAATAACATTTTGCCATGCTTTCGCTAACTTTGTATTTCCGTCGTAATCAACTTTCCCACTGGTCATTTGAACAGAATCTCCTTGTTGAAGACGAATATTACCCACGGCTTTGAGTCGGTTTTCCTTCTGATAAAATATAGCATAATCACACCATAAATCGGCACCTTGGTGTTCAAATTGCACTTGCCTGTCATCCATACTAAATATGGAAGCGCCAGGAGCTCTAGCTTCGTCTTTAGTGAAGGTACCCCCGTAAACGATGTTTATTTGCTTGTTTTCAGCAAGTGTGTCTTGCTGTGCAAAACTGAAGGCTGAACTAAATAGGACTAAAAATAAAACAAAGAGTTTTTGCACTAGGTTTACAATTTTGCTCAAAAATAGGGATTTTTAATACAGGCAAAAGCCCATTAGCATAAATTTAGTATTATTGGCGAATTAATAAAATTTATAACTAAAATAATAAAGACAGCTAATCAATAATTAACTAATGAGACGTTGACAATGATCCTTAAGGATCTGTTTACGAGTATGTGCATATTTTAAGTCAAACAAACTCCTTTAATCTTAGAATACAGTATATAAATAGGTAGCCTATGACAAGATTAACTAAAAAAAAAGCCACTCGAAAGTGGCTTTTAAATTTATCTGTGTATCGTTTGTGTCCTGTCTGGACCTACCGAAACTATTTTTATAGGCACTTCTAATTCTTTTTCTAAAAAGTCAATGTATTCATTCAACGCTTTAGGGAATTGATCTTCAGAAGTCATTTTCGTTAAATCTTCATTCCAACCATTCATTTCTTTATAAATAGGCGTTATATTTTCTGCATCTATATTATATGGGAAATGGGTGATAGTTTCTCCTTTGTAATTGTATGCTGTACATACTTTCAGTTTTTCAAAACCGCTAAGTACATCGCCTTTCATCATCATTAACTCGGTAACACCATTAATTTGAACGGCATACTTTAAAGCGACTAAATCTAGCCATCCGCAACGTCTTGGTCTACCTGTAGTAGCACCAAATTCATTACCAACTCTACCCATAGTTTCACCATCAGCATCAAATAATTCAGTAGGAAAAGGTCCGCTACCCACACGAGTGGTATACGCTTTAAAAATACCTTTTACATCACCTATCTGATTTGGAGCAACTCCTAATCCAGTGCAAGCACCAGCGGCTGTAGTGTTAGAAGAGGTCACAAATGGATAGGTACCAAAATCAATATCTAACAGCGATCCTTGAGCTCCTTCAGCTAATATTTTTTTACCTTCTTTTTGTGCTTTAAACAAGTATTCTTCACTGTCAATAAAGGTAAGTTCTTTTAAAGCTTCTACGGCTTTGAAAAAATCTGCTTCCAGTTCAGGTAAATCATACTGAATATCTACATTGTAGAAGTCAATCATGGCTTCATGCTTGTCAGCAAGTGCACGATATTTTTCTTTCCAATCTGCAAATTCAAGATCGCCAATACGCATTCCGTTTCTACCAGTTTTGTCCATATATGTTGGACCAATACCTTTTAATGTAGAACCGATTTTTGCTTTTCCTTTAGCTGTTTCAGAAGCTGCATCTAGCAAGCGGTGCGTTGGTAATATTAAATGTGCTTTTCTTGAGATTAATAAAATAGATTTAATATCAAGATTAAACTGTTTTAAATTGTCGAGTTCTTTTTGGAAAATGACAGGGTCTATTACCACACCATTTCCAACAATATTCATTGCACCTTTATGAAATATCCCTGATGGTATTGTATGTAAAACATGTTTAATACCATCAAATTCTAACGTGTGCCCTGCGTTTGGACCTCCCTGAAAACGAGCTATGATATCGTAATCTTGAGTAAGTACATCAACAATTTTTCCTTTTCCTTCGTCTCCCCATTGAAGCCCAAGTAGTAAATCTACTGCCATTAGTGTATTTCGTTAGTTGTTTTTATTATCGTCGTTGTTTTCTACTTTTTTATTTTTAACCCCATAAAAATAGAGCGAATGATTCGTTATTTTGATATCAAACACTTCTTCTATGGTTTTTTTGATAGATTGAATACGTGGATCACAAAACTCCATCACTTCACCAGTATCCGTAAGAATTACGTGATCATGTTGCCGATCGAAATATGATTTCTCATATTGCGCTTGATTCTTCCCAAACTGGTGTTTACGTACCAATTTACAATCCAATAAAAGTTCAATGGTGTTGTATAAAGTAGCGCGACTTACCCGATAGTTTTTATTTTTCATATTGATGTATAAGCTCTCAATATCAAAATGTTCTTCGCTATCGTAAATTTCTTGGAGTATAGCGTATCGTTCAGGTGTTTTTCGGTGCCCGTTTTCCTCTAAAAATTTTGTAAAGACATTTTTTACGATGTCTTGGTTCTTGTTATTGCTCATAAGAACTTTTGCATCATTCAGGTTACAAATGTACAGCTAAAATTTAAATTCTAGTTACTTTGTCTATACCGTTAATGCCCTTTAAATTGTTGATAAGTTTTTTTAATATTTCGTTATTCTTAACGACAACTGTTATTTTTCCTTTAAACGTGCCGCCGTCTGTACTAAAATTAATGTTACGCATATTCACGTGCATGTTCCCTGAAATAACCTCAGTAATATCGCTTACTAAACCTAAATTATCAATTCCTGTGAGGTTAATTTCTGCTGTGAATTCTTGCTGACTAGAATCAATCCATTTTGCACTTATAATTCGGTATGCATAGTTAGATTGAAGAGAAATGGCATTAGGGCATGTTTTAGCATGTACCTTAATTCCTTCATTAATACTTAAAAAACCAAACACATTATCACCTGGAATAGGATTACAACAAGGCGACATTTTGTAAGGTAATTTTTCCTCTTCTTTGCCAAAAACAAGCAAATCATATTTAGAGGTAATCTCGTCCTTGTCTACGTCGTCTAAAGTTTGTGGCCTACGAATTCTATTCTTAAAAAAGTTAATAAAAGCATTGCTGTCAGAAGCACTATAGTCCTTTATCTTCTGATTGTCTATAGCGCCTATGCCTACTCTGTAAAATAAATCTAAACTTGTTTTTAATTTAAAGTAAAGCACCATTTTATTGATAGTGTCTTCCGAAAAATTAATCTTTTGTGATTTTAATTTTCTTCTTAAAATCTCTTTCCCTTCTAATGCAACACTCTTCTTCTCTTCGCGTAAAGTAGATTTAATTTTAGACCTAGCGCGGGCAGTAGTCGCATAATCCAACCAACTTTGGTTGGGTTGTGCATTTTCGGAAGTAATAATTTCTACTTGATCACCACTATTTAATGTGGTGTTTAAAGGGACAAGTTTTCCATTGACTTTTGCCCCACGAGTGTGCATGCCAACTTCTGTATGTATATTGAATGCAAAATCTAATGGGGTAGAATTTTTAGGTAAGGACTTTAATTCTCCCTTCGGAGTAAAAACAAAAATCTCCTTTGAGTACAAATTCAGTTTAAATTCTTCAACAAAATCTACGGCATTAGTGTTTGCGTTTTCTAATGCTTCTTGTAATTTGTTTAGCCAATCTTCAATCCCTATCTCTTTTTGATTTCCATGCTTGTATTTATAATGCGCAGCATAGCCTTTCTCTGCAATTTCATGCATTCGCTCACTTCTAATCTGTACTTCTACCCATTTGCCCATTGGTCCCATAACGGTAATGTGTAAAGCTTCATACCCTGTAGATTTTGGAGATGAAATCCAATCTCTTAAACGTACGGGGTTAGGGGTAAAGTGATCTGTTACAATAGAATAAATTTTCCAAGCCAAAAACTTTTCGTTTGGTTTGTCTGACTTGTAGATAATACGAATGGCAAATTTATCATAGATCTCATCAAAGGTGACACTCTGCGCTACCATTTTCTTCCGGATAGAATAAATGGATTTCATACGTCCTTTTATCGTGTAATTAAGTCCTTCTTTATCTAAAGAATCACTAATTACTCCGGAGAAATTTTCTATATATTCTTTTTGTTCCTCTTTAGTTTCCTCAATTTTACCTAAAATGTCATTGTAGACTTCTGGCTCTGTATATTTTAAACTTAAATCTTCAAGTTCATTTTTTATATTATATAGTCCTATTCTATGTGCTAAAGGAGCGTATATGTAAAGTGTTTCGGAAGCTATTTTTACTTGCTTATACTCTGGCATTGAATCCATCGTAAGCATATTGTGGTAACGATCGGCAATTTTAATAATGATTACTCTAATGTCATCATTAAGCGTTAATAACATCTTTCTAAAATTTTCTGCCTGTTGCGATATGTTCATATCTTTTTTCAGGTGGGCAATTTTAGTAAGGCCATCTACAATACGAGCAACACTCTCGCCGAACATCCGTTCAATATCATCCAAAGTGTATTCCGTATCTTCTACTACATCATGCAATAAAGCAGAAGCAATAGAAACGGCATCCAAGCCAATTTCAGAAGCGACAATTTTAGCAACAGCAATAGGGTGAAAGATGTAGGCTTCACCAGATTTTCTTCGCTGATCTTTATGAGCATCAACAGCAGTATCAAATGCACTTCGGATAAGTTTTTTATCCTCATCGGTAAGCGTTTGATAACTGATACGGAGCAATTCTTTATACTGCTTCGCAATCTGTTTATTTTCTTTTTCTATATCAGCTTCTGTCATCATATCTTAAATTTAATACAATCCTTTTAACTATCCTACAAAAACTATGCCTTTAGGTTTTTAATTCTGGCAATTAATGGAGGATGGGAATAATGCATGAAAACATAGGCAGGGTGGGGGGTAAGATTACTCAAACTATTTTTTGATAATTTTTTAAGGGAGGTAATTAATGGGGTGGCAGAAAACGTGTTTTTAGCAAAATCATCTGCTTGGTATTCAAATTTCCGAGATAAAATATTCATAACTAACCCGGTGATTTCAGAAATGGGACTGTATAAAATTCCGAAGCCAATTAATGCGGCATGAAAACTAGGAATGCTAACGCCAATAGCCAAAGAAACCTCAGGGGTATTTACAAAAAAGGATAATATAAATAAGGTGAATCCTGTTAATAAAATACTGCTAATTAGGTTGAAAATGATGTGTTTGCGCTTATAATGGCCAACTTCGTGCGCTAAAACGGCAACAATTTCATCTTCGTTTAAATCGTTAATTAGGGTGTCATATAGGGTTACTCTTTTTTCTTTGCCAAAACCAGAAAAATAGGCATTTGCTTTTGTAGATCTTTTTGAGCCATCAATCACGAAAATATTATTAAGTTCAAAACCTACTTTTTGTGCATAGGTTTCAATTTTAGTTTTTAAGGTACCTTCTTCTAATGGCGTTTGTTTGTTAAATAACGGAACAATTAATTTGCTGTAAAAAAGATTCATAACTAAGGCGAAAACAGCCATTAATCCCCAGGCATATATCCAAAAATTAGTACCGGCCCAATTAAAAAACCAAATAAATAAAGAGATTATGACACCTCCTAAAACAGTTGTCATTAACCATCCTTTTAATTTATCTAAAAAAAATAATTTAGGGGTAGTTTTATTAAATCCGAATTTCTCTTCAATCACAAATGTTGAATAGTAGCTAAAAGGAGTGGTGATGATATCACTTCCAATCATTATGATGCCAAAAAAGAGTAAAGCAATAATAATGTTATTGTTGGAGAATGTTCGAGCAAGAGTATCGATATAGTCAAAACCTCCAAAAATTATAAATGATAAGGTTAGAACAACTGAAAAACTAGAAGTTATAAGTCCAAATTTATAGTTGGTTGCTTTGTAATCTTGAGATTTTTGATATTCTTCAGCGTCAAAGACATCATTCAGTTCTGCTGGGATAGGATCTTTATAGCGTTTGGCATTTAGGTAGTCTAAAGTAGTTTCAAGTATAAACTGAAGACTTACAATGGCAATTATAAGATAAAATAATAGGTTGGCGGTCATTTGGTATATTGGTTGTTAGCTTTGTTTTTACAAACCTCTTTGTCTTTTGGCTTCGAAAATTAAAATAGCAGCAGAAACAGAAACATTCATAGAGTCTATTTCTCCTTCCATAGGAATAATAATGTTCTGAGTAGCATTTTCTAACCATTCTTCAGAGAGTCCCGTAGCTTCCGTGCCTACCACAATCGCAGAAGAAGTTTTAAAATTAGTACTCGTATATGCCTTTGAAGCGGTTAATGCTGCACAGAAAATATTAATGTTGTTTTCTTTTAAAAACGCAATAATTTCTGTGGTGTTGCCCATGGCAATAGCATTTGTAAAAACACAGCCTACACTTGACCGTATAATATTAGGATTGTATAAGTCGGTTTTTGGGTTTGCTATGATTACAGCGTCAAGGTTTGCGGCATCTGCCGTTCTCAATAAAGCCCCAATATTACCAGGTTTCTCTGGCGCTTCTGCTACTAAAATAAGCGGGTTTTTATTTTTGAATTTCAATTCACTTAAATTGTGAACTTTGGCTTTGGCTAGTGCTAAGATACCTTCTGTAGTTTCACGATAAGCAATTTTTTGATAGACCTCTTTAGAAACACTAATTAACTCCGGGGAATGATTTAATGTCGCTGTTAAGGCTTCTATTTTGGCTTCGGAAAATAAATCTTCAGCATAAAAAACAGTTTCAATAGTGTAAAGACCTTTAAGAGCCAATTCAAATTCTCGGATGCCTTCAAGGATGAAAACCCCTGTTTTTTTTCGCTCACGTGATTTGTCTTTTAAAACTAGAACATTCTTAATGAGGGCATTTTGAAGACTGCTAATGTGTTTGGTTGAATTCATTGCTGCAAAAATAAACTAATCTTAATATATCGTCCTTAAAATGTATTAAGTTAATTTGCGATAAATTAATGCAATTATTTTCAGTAACGCTTGTAATGAAGACATGTTTTTACCGACCTAGCATTTCAACCCATAAAATACATAATATGCGCTTAGTACTTATTTCGTTAGTTGTAACTCTCTTTTTCTCGTGTAAAGACACTAAAAAGAAAGAACAAACTTCCGAACCCGTAAAGGAAACTACAGAAAAAGTTTCTGCAACAGAAAGTAAGATGGATTATCCAGAAGACTTCATGAAAGTATTAGAAGCACATGGCGGTATTGCTACATGGAAAGCTCAAAAGACCTTGACTTTTGTTAAGCCAAATGATAAAGGTTTTGAGCACTATACTATTGATTTGCATACTAGAAATGAAAAAGTAGTTTCTGAAGAAGTAGAAAGAGGAAATGAGGGAGATAAAACGTGGGTTTTAGATCCTGAGAATAATTTTAAAGGTGATGCCGTTTTTTATAAGAACTTATATTTTTATTTTTACGCGATGCCTTTTGTGTTGGCGGATAAAGGGATTAATTATACGAATACAGAAGCATTAGAAGTAGACGGGGTGTCTTACCCAGGTGTAAAAGTTAGCTTTGATCAAGGTGTAGGTACTTCGCCAAAAGATAATTACTATTTGCATTATGATCCAACAACAAACCAAATGGCTTGGCTGGGATATACGGTAACCTATAGAACAGGAGAGAAATCTGATAAAATCAGTTGGATTCATTATAATGATTGGACAGAGGTTTCAGGATTAAAACTACCAAAATCTATTTCTTGGCATAAAGCCGAAGGCAATAAAATTATGGATGTGGCTAAAACCGTAGTTTTTGACAATGCTACCCTTTCAGAAAAAGGAATGGAAAATGGCTATTATGCTAAGCCAGAATCTGCTACCTATGTTACCCGTAAGGAATCTTAAAAATATAACAGCTTAGGATTTTTATTGCGAGTGATTATCCGTAACTTTCTGCTTCAAAAATTATAAAATGAAAGTTTTATTATTCGGGATAGCAAAAGACATTATTGGAGCTTCTGAGTTTGAAGTTCCTGCACAACCAAAACAACCTTCAACCGTAAAAGAGTTAAAGGATGTTTTGGTTGTTTTGTTTCCGGAATTTGACAAACTATCTTCTTTTGCGATCGCGGTAAATAGTGAATATGCAGACGAGAATGTTTTTTTGAATTCTCATGATGAGATTGCTATAATTCCTCCAGTGAGTGGGGGCTAGTCCTTTAGAGTGGTTAGCAAAGTACTTTTTTTAACGTTTAATTTATTGGTGTTTTAATACACCTTTGGCTTATGTTGGTAGACAATCACAATAGAACTATTAATTACCTGCGATTGGCGGTTACAGACCGTTGTAACTTACGCTGTAATTATTGTATGCCGTCAGAAGGGATAAATTTTGCGGAGAATGACAAGCTTTTTACTATTGAAGAATTAATTACACTAAGTCAGATCTTAGTTTCGCAAGGCATAACAAAAATTAGAATTACCGGCGGAGAACCTTTTGTTCGTAAAGATCTAATGGTTTTACTTCGAGAACTTTCTAAAATGGATGCGCTAGAGGATATTTCAATCACCACGAACGCTACCGTAATTGGCCCCTATATTTCAGAGTTAAAAACATTAGGTATTAAAAATATCAATGTAAGCATGGATGCGATTACAAAAGATGTTTTCGAGAAAATTACACGACGTAAGCAATACGATATTGTGTATGAAAATATTATCCGTTTAATTACAGAAGGCTTTAATGTTCGGATCAATTGTATCGCTTTAGAAGGTCAGAATATAGACGAGATTATTCCAATGTTAGATTTAGCAAAACACCATAATGTTTGTGTTCGGTATTTAGAAGAAATGCCCTTTAACGGTGGATCTAAAAAATTTACGGCCATTACTTGGGATTACAAGCAAATTTTAGCGCATATAGCAGAAGCGTATCCGGATTACTATCAATTAGAATCACCAAAAACATCAACTTCAGTTAATTATAAGATTCCTGGATTTGTCGGAACTTTTGGAGTGATTCCGTCTTTTACTAGAACATTTTGTGGGTCTTGCAACCGATTAAGGATTTCTGCAACAGGGGATATCATTACGTGTTTGTACGCTAAAGCCAGTAGTAATTTAATTGCTGCTTTGCGGGGTGATAATTCAGAGGAAAAAGTAAAAGAAAATATTTTAAAAGCGGTAGGCAGCAGAGCTAAAACTGGTTTTGAAGCACAAGAAAAATATAAAGGAGTTTTTTCAAACTCTATGACTTCAATAGGAGGATAATGGAAAATAAATTATCGCATATAGATGATTCAGGAAATGCAGCAATGGTTGATGTTTCTCAAAAAGAAATTTCAACAAGAGTTGCTATAGCCACGGGAGAAGTTGTTTTTCCGCAGGAGGTGTTTAATACGCTGTCTGCACAAGATTTTTTGGGTAAAAAAGGCAGTATTATCCAAACCGCAGTGATTGCAGGAATTCAAGCTGTGAAAAGAACAGCAGATTTAATTCCACTTTGTCATCAGTTGTCATTATCAAAAATAGCTATAGATATCCAACCTAAGGGTGCAAGTTTACAGATATCATGTACCGTAAAATGTAACGAACGTACAGGTGTAGAGATGGAGGCATTAACTGGAGTTACCGTAAGTGCCCTGACCATTTATGATATGTGTAAAGCATTGTCTCAAGATATTACTATTACCAATGTACAATTAGCTAAAAAAACAGGAGGGAAAAATGACTTCAAAAGGTAAACTTTACGGATTAGTATTATCAGGAGGGAAAAGTACCCGAATGGGAAATGATAAAAGCGTCATTGCCTATCACGGAATTCCACAACGCGAGTATATTTATAAGCGCTTATCGGAGGTTTGTGATGAAACGTTTATGAGTATCCGAAAAGATCAGGCTGATGAAATCTCAGAAGATTTTCAAGTCATTACTGATGAAGATACGTTTAAAGGTCCGTTTAACGGAATCTTATCCGCGCATGAAAAGTACCCCGATGTAGCTTGGTTGGTGCTCGCGTGTGATTTGCCGTTAATTGATGTTCCGTCTTTGAAAGAATTAATAACAGCTAGAGATACTACAAGGTTAGCCACGGCATTTGCATTGAGGGAAAATCCGCTTCCAGAACCTTTGTGTGCCATTTGGGAGGCAGAAGGATTAAAAGCATCTGTACTTTATATGAATACACAGCAAGGGAGTTGTCCACGAAAATTTCTAATACATAATGAAGTTGCACTTGTTTTTCCTTCAGATGAAAAAGTATTGCTTAATGCAAATTCTAAAACAGAATACGAAGAAGCTTTAAAAATAGTTGCACAGTAATGAGTTTAGAACGCTATTCAAGACAAACACAATTAAAAGAATTTGGTTTAGAGGCGCAAAAGAAGCTTTCTACTGCTAAAGTTTTAGTAATTGGAGCTGGTGGTTTAGGTGTTCCTGCATTAACCTATTTAAATGCTATGGGAGTGGGCACCTTAGGGATTGTAGATAGTGATGTGGTAAGCTTGTCTAATTTACACCGGCAAGTGAGTTATTATGAAAATGAAGTAGGGGAACCTAAAGTAACTTCTCTAATTAAAAAATTACAAGCCCAAAACTCAGAAACCAATCTAATAGCGCATCATACCTTTCTTACAACAGAAAATGCCCTTGAACTTATAGCTCAGTATGATCTAGTTCTTGATGCTTCTGATAATTTCCCTACCCGTTATTTGGTAAATGATGCCTGCGTTATTCTTAAAAAGCCTTTTGTGTATGGCGCCTTACATAGCTTTGAAGGGCAGGTTAGTGTCTTTAATTTTCAAGACGGACCAACATACAGATGTATTTTTCCAACAATGCCAAATCCAGCAGAGATTCCTAATTGTAATGAAAATGGTGTTTTAGGAGTAGTACCTGGAATTATAGGAAATCTGCAAGCTTTAGAGGTAGTAAAAGTTATTACTGGAATTGGTGAAGTGCTCTCTGGTAAATTTTTATTATTTGATGGGCTATCTCAGAACTATCAAAAAATAAACTTTAAAAAAGTAGCAGGTAACGATGCCATCACGCAGTTAAAAGACGCCTATGAGTTTAGTTGTGAAATAGGCCAGAATTCGATTTCTACTCAAGAATTAGCACTACTTCTAAAGAGCGAAGACTTACAATTGATAGACGTTCGTACCGAAGCAGAATATGACCAATTTCATTTAGAAGAATCCATACATATTCCTTTAGCAGATTTAGAAAGTAAGGTAGATACTATTAATTATTCAAAAGAAATTTATGTTATCTGTCAATCTGGAATCCGGAGTCAGAAAGCTATACATTTAATTGCAGCCATTAAACCAAATGCTACGCTTATTAATGTAGAAGGTGGTATTAATAAACTGAATAGGTATGCTCTTAGATAGTACACATCTTATACTACTTTGTTTAGGTTTTTTTATCATTGCAACGCTATATTCCTCCGTTGGTTTTGGTGGAGGTTCTAGTTATTTGGCTTTATTGACGTTATTCTTACCTAGTTTTTTTGCCATCCGTTCTATTGCTTTGATTTGTAATTTGGTGGTAGTTAGTGGTAGTACTTATTTGTATTTTAAACATGGTCACGCCAAAATTAAAGATTTTATTCCCTTTGTAATTACAAGCATACCTTTAGCATTTATTGGAGCATCATTTAAGTTGAATGAGCGCGTTTTTTTTATTATTCTAGGACTGTCTCTAGTGCTTTCTGCCTTAGCTTTGGCTGGGCAGACTTTTACTAAAAAGAAAGAAGCGAAAGATGTAAAAGAATACTCAAGCTATTTTAGTTATATCATGGGGGGTGTCATTGGCTTTCTTTCGGGTTTGGTGGGCATTGGTGGAGGTATTTTTTTAGCTCCAGTGTTAAATCATTTTAAATGGAATACGGCACTGAAAATTGCAGCTTTGGCAAGTTTTTTTATTTTAGTAAATTCTATTTCTGGTTTATTAGGATTATTAAATAGCGGAACAATAGCTTTGCCTTGGAGAGAAACTTTATTTTTAGTAATAGCTGTTTTTCTGGGCGGGCAATTAGGAATACGATTAAGTTTAAAAAAATTAACGCCCAATAACATAAAGCGATTGACGGCTTTATTAGTGTTTATTGTTGGAATACGAGTTTTACTTAAAAATGGATTGAACGTACTATGATTACATATGAAGAGGCTTTTAGGCGCGTAATGTTATACACTAAAGATTTTGGGACGGTTAGCGTGCCATTGATGGAAAGTGTAAATTGTGTATTGGCAGAAACTATTCATGCGGATAGAGATTTTCCGCCATTTAACAGGTCTACTAAAGATGGTATAGCATTACAACATAGTGCCTTTGAAACAAATGAGCAAACTTTTAAAATAGAAGGGGTTATTGGTGCAGGGATTCCGCAACAACGTCTAAAGCATCCAACATCTTGCTTGGAAATTATGACAGGAGCTGTATTGCCAGAACATGCAGATACTGTTGTGATGTATGAGGACATTATTATTAAGGACGGCTATGCAACAATACATACCGCACCTACAAAAGGCCAAAATATCCATGTTCAAGGGAGTGATAAGAAGGAAGGTACTGTTTTATTGGAGAAAGGAATACGAATATCAGCTTCTGAGATTGGTGTTTTAGCTGCTGTAGGTAAAGTTAATGTTGAGGTACAAAAGACACCCACCGTTTGTGTAATTTCTACAGGCGATGAATTGGTTTCTGTTTCGGAAACGCCTAAACCACATCAAATACGCACCTCTAATGTATTGTCCTTAAAAGCAGCATTAATTAAAGAAAATATAGCAGCTACGCACTTGCATTTAAATGATGATAAAGCAGTTATTGAAAGTGCTATTATGGAGGCACTTAAAGAGTATGATGTACTCCTATTAAGTGGCGGAGTATCTAAAGGGAAATTTGATTTTATCCCTGAAGTTATGGATGAATTAGGTGTAGAAAAGGTTTTTCATAAAGTATTGCAACGACCGGGTAAACCATTTTGGTTTGGTGTTCATGAGGAGTATGAAACCATTGTATTCTCTTTTCCAGGGAACCCAGTATCTACTTTTTCTAACTACTATGTATACTTTTCTCCTTGGTTAAAAAATTCTATGGGATTAGGGGTAAGAGATCGTTTTGTTATTTTAACTGATGATGTAGAAATGCATTTGGTGCTCACGCTTTATATTCCTGTTTTTTTAGAATGGGAAGGCGCTACGTTAATGGCGAGACCTATCCAAAATAATGGTTCAGGAGATTTAACTTCTTTGGCAGAAATAGATGGGTTTATTTGTTTGCCCCCTGGGGAAACTAGCTATAAAAAAGGAGATCAGGTTCATTTTATACCCTCAAAATAAAACTATAAAAAAAGCGTCTAGATTTCTCTAGACGCTTTTTTTATATAGGGCGATAAAAGGTTATTTTTTTCCTTCGTACTTGCCCATGTAACGTTTCCATAATTCTGTTTGGTGCGTTTCTAAAGATAAATCACGTCCATCAATATAGGCGTGACTTAATTGATTGCTTCGCGTATCTAAGGCATCTCCTTCCGAGATAAAAAGAGTAGCGCTTTTACCTACTTCTAAAGTTCCATAATCAGCATCAATACCTAATATTTTAGCATTGTTTCCCGTGATTAATTGCAAAGCAGCTTCCTTATCTAAACCTTGCCCTACGGTTTGTCCTGCATAGAAAGGTAAGTTTCTCGTTTGAAAATTTGCAGCAGAAGCATTTTGAATTCCTACTAATACTCCAGCGTCAAATAATAACTTTGGATTCTTGTAAGGTAGATCATAATCATCATCTTCAAAATTTGGATTGTTGTGGGTAAAATTGATTAAAACAGCAATGTTGTTTTCTTTCAGGAAATTGGTAATTTTATAAGCCTGGTATCCACCAACGATTACAATTTCTTTTACCCCATTAGCTTTAGCCAATGTTACTGCATCAATAATTTCTTTCTCACCATCCGTATAGATATAAAGTTTTTGACTGCCATCAAATAATCCGTTCATTGCTTTAAAAGCTAGGTTCATTTCAGGGGCAGGAGCTTTACCGTACGCCATAGAGTTCTTAAAGAATGTAGCGATCTCATCTAGTTCTTCAGCATATTTCTCATTGGGCTTAAAACCACGTTCTTCACCCATCCACCAACGACCTTGCTTAAAGGAGTTAGGCCAGTTCATGTGAATTCCATCGTCTACTTTTACAGCAGCATCTTCCCAGTTCCATGCATCAAATTGCACGATAGATGAAGTTCCTGAAATACGGCCCCCTTGTGGAGCAATCTGTCCAAGAAGTACTCCATTTGGGCGCATGCTTTCAATTACTTTAGATTCTGCATTGTAGGCAATTAGACTTCGGATGTGAGGAATCATATCTCCTATTTCATCTTGGTCATCACTGGCACGTACGGCATCTACTTCCACCAAACCTAAAGATTTGGCAGGAGCAATAAAACCAGGGTACATATGTTTTCCTGTAGCGTTAATTACGTTTCCTTTACGGGCAATTTTCATTTTGGCATCACCTACAAATGTAATTTTACCATCCTCAAACATTAGCAGTGAATTTTCAATCACTTTTCCATTACCCAAGTGTGCGGTAGCGCCTTCAATAGTAATCGCTTCAGTTTGTGCAGGTGCAGGAGTCTGCTGTGCAAAACTGAGTGATGTGGCACATAGTAATACGAGTATATATGTTATTTTTTTCATTTCTGTATTTTTTTAATTTAAGCTTTTAAGAACAGCAGGCTATGTAGTTGTTATGTATGTATTTTCTTGAAAATAAATAACAAGCAACAAGCAGCTGTAAACCATTTTATAAACTATCACAATGAAATTCTTCTTTGTCCTTTTTTGTAGGTTTTTGAGTTGGTTTACCACCCTCTTTTTCTTGAAGCATCATGTGAATCAATTCGTTTCGTTCCGTTGCAATGGCTTCTCTTTGTAGCTTGTCTTTTTCAATATCAAAATAAACAGCACCATCAACTAACGTTTTTTCAGATTTCGCATAAACGGATAAAGGATGATCGGACCACAATACTAAATCCGCATCTTTACCTTCTTTTATACTTCCTGTTCTACCATCTAAATGTAAAAGTTTTGCCGGATTAATGGTAACCATTTTCCAAGCCTCTTCCTCAGAAACACCACCATATTTTACAATTTTACCAGCTTCTTGGTTAAGTCTACGAGACATTTCACGGTCATCACTATTAATAGCAACTGTAATACCTTGACTGTGCATAATAGCTGCATTGTAAGGTATTGCATCGTTAACCTCGTATTTGTATGCCCACCAATCGCTAAATGTAGAAGCACCAACACCATGTTCTTTCATCTTATCCGCAACTTTATAGCCTTCTAAAATATGAGTAAAGGTGTTGATTCTAAAGTTGAATTTATCGGCAACTTTCATTAGCATATTAATCTCACTTTGTACATAAGAGTGGCAGCTAATAAAACGTTCGCCATTTAAAATCTCTGCAATAACTTCCATCTCTTCATCGTAACGATACGGTTTTCCACTTTTCTTAAGTGCATCGTATTCTTTTCCTCGTTGGAAATAATTGATATATACTTGCTCAACACCCATTCTTGTTTGAGGAAAACGACTAAAACTACCCCAGTTAGATTGTTTTACATTTTCACCCAAAGCAAATTTTATGAATTTAGGACTGTTGTCATAGATCATGTTTTTTGCAGATTCTCCCCATTTTAATTTAATGATTGCAGAACGGCCACCGATTGGGTTAGCAGATCCATGAAGGAGTTGACCAGAGGTAACACCACCCGCCAAGTTGCGGTAAATGTTCATGTCTTCAATATTCACCACATCTTCCATGGTAACTTCAGCAGAGGAGTTTTGCCCTGCTTCGTTTACATCTAAAAGCGCTATATGGGTATGTTCATCTATGATTCCAGCGGTTAAATGCTTACCAGTAGCATCAATAACTTTTGCACTGCCTGCATTTAAATTAGTACCAATTTTGGTTATTTTTCCGTTTTTAATAAGAACATCAGTATTTTTTAAAACTCCTGCATCTTCACTCGTCCAAACGGTAGCGTTTTTAAATAAAAGCGTTTCTTGTTGTGGTATAGAAGTATAACCGTATCCAATGTTAGGGTAGGTTATAGGCATAATTTTAGGAGTCTTTTTCTCCTTTTCATCTTTATCTTTGTCTTCAAAGCTTTTTGTTTTATTCGCTTTAAAAGTAGTTTCTTTTCCATTTGGCAAAATGAGTCGCCCTGATAATTCATCAGTTGTAGTCACTAAACCAGTCATCCGGTATATTTTTTCACCTTTATCCGTAGAAAAAGATAAATCCAACCAGTCGTTCGCAAAACTAATTTTAGACTTTAGTTTTACAGTGTCTTGCTTGATTTCAACTTTAGGTTTGCTAGCTTCTCCACTAATTGAAATTGCAAAAGCAGTACCGTCAGTATTTAAACTATAATCACCTCTAATATCTTTTAGGTTGATGTCATTTACAATAGTCTTACTGCCTTGGACCCAGTTTTCATATAATGTGGTTCCTTTTTCAAAAATATCACCAGAGGTAATTAGGAAGTTGGCATAACTACCTGATTGTAGTGAACCTATTTTTGAGCTTTTGCCTAATATTGAAGCAGGAACAGTGGTTAACGCTTCTAAAGCTTTCGTTTTTGAAAGTCCGTAAGTAATAGCTTTCATTAGATTTTCTTTAAACTTTGCAGATGATTTAGAATCATGCATTGTAAAGGAAAAAGAAATACCATTATCGGCCATCATTTTAGGATTTAATGGCGCTTGGTTCCAGTAACGCATATCCTCTAAAGAAACATATCCTGCTTGGTAAGGGTTAGATACGTCATAAGCATCAGGAAAATTTAAAGGCAAAATATATTTGGCACCAGTTGCTTTTATGTCGGCAATACTTTCGTATTCATCACCACCCGCAACAATTGCATATTGTATTCCATTTGCATCACCAATTTTATCAGCTAATAAATCATTGCCTTTATCTTTAGCTTCAAAAATTTGGACTAAATTTTTATTGGCAATCAGCGCTTCTAAAGACCGGTCTTTAGTATCAGATTTTCCTTGAGCATACCAATTCATATCACTATACATCTGACGCAGTAGGGCAGTAGTTCCCATCAATGAAGTTGGGTACGATTGATTTTTAATTACACTACGTTCAAAAGAGAAATACTGAGCAGATTTATCATCGAGTACACGGTTAGCATCGGTACCCTCTGTATTTAACGCAATTAAAACCCCTGTGCCTCTAGCAATACCATCTTGAAGATGTGAGTTTACAACACCAAAGCCCGCTTTTAATAATTCTTTAGCTTTTTTAGAATCATATTTAAATGTGCTGATGCCGTTATTTTCGGGCATAATATGGTCATTCCAATAAAAACCTTCTCTTGAAGGTTCATATTCTGCGGTTCTACGACCTCTTGCAGGTCGTTTGGGTTTTTCAATACCAAAATCAGAGTAGATATCAATAAAAGAAGGGTAAATAGATTTTCCGCTTAAATCAATAGTCACCGTGTTTTTTGGTAGGCTTACCGTTTTACCAGCTTGCACTACTTTACCATTTTGGATTAAAAGTGTTCCGTTCTCAATGATTTGAGTTGGCGTCACATAAATTTTAGCATTGGTAAAAGCAGTGAAGTTGTTGTTTTTAGATTTAACGCCATCATTTTTGGGAAAATAATCTTGCGCAAATAGATAACTGCTGCACCATAGGAAGGTGAGCACGAGTAATCGCATTTTCATATATGTAGTTTTAGTTAATTAGTCTGTCTTAAAAATAAGTTAAATTGGTAGTATATGGAAAGTATTACTTTGATTTTAACAGATTATTGGCAAGCTTATATTGACTTATAAAAAAAACTACTTTTAAATTGAAGATAGGTATTTTAGAGCGGGTATTTTTGATGATAACTTACTAGCAAAAAAACAACTTTGCTGTAGCTCTTAATGCCATCTTCTTGCTTATTTACTTTTAGAAAGGAATTAAAAACTGCTTTAAATAGGGGTTCTGTTACGTTTTCATACTGCAACCAAAAGGTGTTTAATTCCTGATAATTTTGTAATACACCAGCGTTTACTTTAGCTATTAATCTTTTAAAAAGTGCATTATCATTCTCTTTAATATTGCTTAAACAGTAACTCAATGCATACGCATATGCCGAATATTTAAATTGTATATCGTCATTATTTAAGGTGACTAAATAGCCGATTAAATTGGTTTCATTTTCTGCGGAATACCCCAGTTGATGTCCTATTTCATGACCTGTAATAACAGGAAAACGAAATGCAGGGATCAGCCCATTTACTTGTGCTTCATTCGTGAACGGATTTAAATATCCGCCATACCCCATGTAACTTAAGGGATAGCTGAACAAAGATTCTTTTATGCTTTTTTGATGATACCCTAAAAAAGGATGAATTTTTTCTAAGCTTTTGTATCCTTCAATAGTTTTCTTAAAAATTTCTTTATTGGAATAGGGAATTTTCACCATTTTAGTGGAATCGCCCACAAGGGTCATTTGTGTTTGGTTTGTTTTTAGGATTAAAGTTTCAACAAAAGAAATGAGCTCTTTTTTTGATGTCTTTTCTTCCAACGCTAATTTCTTTGAAATAGGTTCCCGATGGTAGTTGAGGCCCCATGATATATTAAAAGTAAAATAGGCGACCGCGAGAACCACAGTTACATTTCTTAAGAAAAGTAGTTTATGAGCTCCTATGTGTTTTCGTTTTACAATAAGATACCTAAGTGCATATAGAATGAGCAAGGCATATAATACATCACCCACGGAAAAAGGAACCCATCCTAAAAGAAAACGAAAAAATTTTGAGGAATATAAATAGATGCCTGTGCTGAAATATTTTTCAATAAGCTCAGGATAGTTGCTTAGCCATTGAACCAGAAGAAACTGAAGTGGTAAGCTTAATGCAATTGCATTTTTAAATTTATTATTCATGCATCAAATTAAAAATTTCTAGTCTCAAAAATACGGTATTCTTTAAGTATCCGTATTTTTGAAGAAGATAAAAAAAATATGAGTAAAGAGATAAGACAACTAGAGCCTAAAGCTGTTTGGAATAAATTTGCAGATTTAAATGCGGTACCACGACCTTCTAAAAAAGAAGAGCGGGTTATTGAGTTTATGTTAGATTTCGGGAAAAGTTTAGGGTTTGAAACTTTTAAGGATGACGTAGGGAATGTGATTGTTAGAAAGCCAGCAACTAAGGGTTTTGAAAAGCGTAAGATGGTAACGCTTCAATCTCATTTAGATATGGTCCACCAAAAAAATAATGATACTGTTTTTGACTTTGATACGCAAGGTATAGAAATGTTTATAGCAGAGGATTGGGTAAAAGCAAAAGGGACTACCCTTGGTGCAGATAATGGTATGGGAGTAGCTACAATAATGGCACTATTAGAGAGTACAAACATTCCGCACCCCGCTTTAGAAGCATTGTTTACTATTGATGAAGAAACGGGGATGACCGGTGCTATGGGTTTAAAAGGAGGTGTGCTAAAAGGAGCTATCTTACTTAATTTAGACACGGAAGAAGATGATGAAATAGACATAGGTTGTGCAGGCGGTATTGATGTGACTGCGAAACGTAGCTATAAAGAGCGCTCTACACCAATGGGAGCTGTTTCTTTTGAGGTAAAAGTTCAAGGGCTTACTGGTGGGCATAGTGGAATGGATATCCATAAAGGTTTGGGCAATGCCAATAAATTAATGAACCGAATCTTGTATTTAGGTTCAGAAAAATATAAGCTTAGAATATCAGAAATTAATGGCGGAAGTCTCCGGAATGCTATACCAAGAGAAAGCGTTGCCATTGTTTGTTTAAAAAAATCTAATGTTCAAGATTTTAAAAAAGACTTTGAGATTTGGGCGAATGCAATTAAGGCTGAAAAATTAGGTACAGAGCCTAATATGGTGATTAGCTTATCTGAGGCTAAAAAACCAAAATCGGTTATGCGTTTTAAAACACAATCAGATCTTTTAAAAGCAATATACACTGCACATAATGGTGTATATGCTATGAGTGCCGCTATTGATGATTTAGTAGAAACCTCTAATAATGTGGCGCGCGTAAAAGTAGAAGGTGGGAATATACATATTGGTTGTTTAACACGTTCTTCTGTAGATTCTTCAAAAATGGATTTAGCATATGCTTTAAAATCTGCTTTTGAATTGGCGGACTGTAAAGTAACTTTAAGTGGAGATTATCCAGGGTGGAACCCTAATCCAGATTCTGCTATTTTAGAGGTGTTAAAAGTACAATATAAAACTGTTTTTAAAGAAGAGCCAAAGGTAGTGGCTTGTCATGCAGGTTTAGAATGTGGAATTCTAGGACAGAATTATCCAGACCTTGATATGATTAGTTACGGACCAACAATTAAAGGGGCGCATTCTCCAGATGAACGTGTTAGTATTTCATCTGTACAGAAGTTTTGGAAGTTTACTTTAGATATTCTTGAAAATATTCCGGAGTAAATAAACCATATTTGCACTTTTAAAATTAAATTTGAAACTTAAATAATTAAACCATACATAATGAAAACAAGTATTTTAATGGCTGTTTTTGCTTTAGGAACAATTAGTTTGCAAGCACAATTCGGTAAAGCTTTAAAAAAAGGGAATATTGATGCGGGGAAAAAAATGGTCGCTGCAGCATCTTTAACAGATGAAGATATGGCAAAATTGTCATTAGAATCTGTTGTTTGGATGGATGAAAATAACCCTGTAGGCGAAGCTGGTGATCCATATGCAGATCGTTTGGCAAACTTAGTAAAAGGTTTTGAAAGTGAAGACGGTTTAGATTTGAACTATAAAGTGTATTTAGTTACCGATATTAATGCATTTGCTACTCCGGATGGTAGTGTACGTGTCATGGCTGGATTAATGGATTTAATGTCGGATGATGAAATCTTAAGTGTTATTGGTCATGAAATAGGACATGTTAAATTAGGACACTCAAAAGAGCGTTATAAATCTGCATACAAAATTTCTGCAGCTAAAGATTTGGCGGTTGCCAATACAAATTCTGGTAAAGTATTAGCAGACGGTGAAATTGGTGGTTTTGTAGAAAATGTATTAAATGCACAATTTTCTCAGACGAATGAATCTGAATCTGATAAATACGGATTTGAGTTTTTAGTACGTCATGATTTAAATTACCACGCTATGGAAGGTGCTTTTCAGAAATTAGCATCCTTAAGTGATAATGGAGGTAAAGGATCTTTAACTTCTTCTCACCCAGGTTCTGCAAAACGTTCTGAAAGAGCTAAGGAATGGGCTGAAAAACAAGATGCTAAGAATTAAAGAATAGATTTATACTATAGAAAAGCTCCTTACAAACTTAATTTGTAAGGAGCTTTTTTTTATGTGTTCCTAGCTGTGGGCTAGTAGGTAGGATTTTTGGCTAACATTTCTGCACGAACTAATTTCCCTGAAACGGTAAGCTCGCTTTCTGCCCAATTTCCTGTGCCACTGGCACCAGGTGTTAAAGCTGCGGCACTCTCATCTTTATCGGCTATAGACCAATTACACCAAGAAATTTTGTTGTCGTTTAAATAACTCCACCAAGTGTTGGCAGAAGCTTCATCAATATACCCGTTACCAGAAGCTTCTGTAACACCGTATTCTGTAACAAAAATGGCTAGGTTATTATTTAAAGCAATTTGCGCAATATCTCTTAGTTCTTGTTTATGGCTCGATGCGTAGTAATGCAATGTATAGGCAACATTATCATCATCAATTTCATTACCTACCACCTCGTCTACACGTTGAGACCAAGTTCTTGTGCCACAAATTACAATATTATTAGCATCGTATTTTCTAATCTCTGCAATTACACTCTCATGATAGGGTTTTAAAACACCAGCCCAAGAAACATCTAAAGGCTCGTTATAGGTTTCATAAATAATATTGGGTTGGTCGCCATATTTTTGAGCTACTTCAGCGAAAAATGCTTTGGCTTCCGTAAGATAGTTTTCGGCATGGTGGCTATGCCAATCTACAATCACATAAATACCAGCTTCAATAGCAGCATCAATCACAGTAAATACTTTTGCCTTTTCGGTTTCAGGATTACTGATGTATCCATCTGCATCTTCAATACCCATAGAAGCTCTAATTACTGTGGCATTCCAATCTGTATGCAACCAGTTTACAGTTTCTGTGGTATAATACTGTCCCATCCATTGGCTCCAAAATAAAGACATGCCTCGGAGTTGAATAGGATTATTATTTTTATCCACAATTTTAGTTCCAGAAACACTTAATTGTCCGTAGGCTTCCACAACGTTTGTAGCGGTTTCACTGTTGGTATTATCTTCGGGTTCAGTCTCTGGTTCTGCTTCTGGCTCTACTTCCGGTTCTGGAGTAGCTGTTTCTTCTGTATCTACAGGGTCATTAATTTCTGGTTCTGCATCAGAACTACAGGAGACTAAAAAAAATAGGCTTAAAAGTACTGTTTTGAAAAGGGGAATTCTCATAATCATTATTTATATAGGTTAAGGTCTAAAGGTATAGTAAATAAAAACACCTGCATAAAGCAGGTGTTTTTATTTTCAGGTAAAAGGCTAATTTTAATTATTCGCCAATACTTACCATTTCTAAATCGAAAACTAAATCGGTGCTTGCTGGTATTGGACCACGACCAGATTCGCCATACGCTAAATGCGAAGGAATAAAAACACGTATTTTCTGACCTACTTTCATAGTCATTACAGCTTCTTTGAAACCTGCAATCATTGGTGCATCCATACTCACTAACATTGGCATTGGTTCGTAGCCACCTTGATCTCTTCTGTTAAAGTTAAACTGACCGTTTAAAGTAGATATTTCTTCCATATTACTGTCAAACAAACGGCCATCTTCAAAATATCCCGCATAATATAGATTAGCAGTCTGGCCTACCTTAGGTTTCTCGCCTGTTCCTTCTGTTAGTGTAAATATTTTTAAACCAGATGCAAGTGTCTTTGCTGTTTTTTTCTGATTTTCTAAGGCTTCAACGAAACTAGATTGTGCTAGTTTTAATTTTTCCTCACGTTCTGCTTCTATTCTTATTGCTTCTTTTTCTCTTACTTCTTCATCAGCAAAATATTGTTTCATTACGGCAACAGCATCAAATTTCTTTGCGTCTTTACCGTTTCTGATAATTTTTATTTTGTTCATGATCACCGCATCAACAGGCTTGTTATTCTGGCCTACTGCTACATTGGCAATACTATCTACTACTTCTATTCCGGTAACAACCTCACCAAAAACGGTATGTTTATTGTCTAACCAAGGCGTAGCTTTATGGGTGATAAAAAACTGACTCCCGTTTGTTTTAGGTCCTGAATTAGCCATAGATAGAATTCCTTTTTTGCTGTGGCTTAAAGAATCTGCAAATTCATCAATAAAACGATATCCAGGATTTCCCGTTCCTGTTCCTGTAGGATCGCCACCTTGAATCATAAAATCCTTCATCACACGGTGAAATGTAAGTCCGTCATAATAATTTTTTCCTTTTAAGCTATCCGTTACAAAAGGGTTTTTTCCTTCGGCAAGAGCTACAAAATTAGCAACGGTAACTGGTGTTTTGTCGTATTCTAATTTTACAATGATGTCTCCTTGTGTGGTTTGGATATCCGCAAAGATACCATCACCTAAATCTGCCGTTTTACTAGACTTACAACTGCTTACTAAAACAGTTGCTATAAGAAATAAACTAAGAATATTTTTCATTTTTTTAAGACTATTTATTTGTTTTGAATTTATCGATTTTTATAATTTCTACTGATGATTTAATCGGAGTATTCGGGTTAATCTTATTGTCGTCCCCGTGGTATCCAAACGCTAAGGAAGATGGAAAAATAAAAGTAGCTTTTTCATTTTCTCTTAACAGTGTAAATGTTTTTCGCAAGCCTTTAAACAAGCTAGGTTTATTTACTTTTATATGTTGTACTCCAATTTCTTTGGCAGAATAGATGGTGTCATTGGTAAGCGTCATGATATTGTAGGTTAAGGTAACCACATCTTCTTCTTGCGGTAGGTACGGTAAAGAATCGTTTTTAGTTTCGTAATAAAACCATGACCCCGTAGTTGTAGGTTCATACGTATGTATGGTATCTTTTTTTACCAATCCGTTTATGATTTTTTCTTCCAACGCTAAAAGATCTTTATTGCGTTCTACTGTAGATTTTATCAGTTTTGGAGAAGAGACACGAACAGGTCTACGCGCAATAGGCTCTTCGCAACTAATGAAAAGTAAAAAAAACGCACTTAAATAAAACAGGTACTTCATTACTTGGTCAATTCTTTTAAATGTTTCGGTAACAAGTTTACAAAATAGTCTGCAGTTTCTTTTAATGAAAGGTCGCTTTTTCCTCCAGCAGCATTATTATGTCCGCCTCCATGAAAATAAGCACGTGCAAATTCATTCACAGAAAAATCGCCTTCAGACCTAAATGATATTTTTATAATTCCTTCCTCTCTATTTTCAATAAAAATAACAGCAAACCTTATCCCTTCTAAGGTAAGACCATAATTTACAAACCCTTCTGTATCACCTTTTTGGTATTTATACGTATCTAATTCATCTTGACTAAGGGTAATGTATGCCGTATTAAATTCCTCAAGAATCACCATATTTTTAAGTGCACAGCCTAATAGGTGTAGTCTACTTGGGGAGTTGGTGTCATAAACAAGATTATGTATGCGGGTGTTTTCTGCACCTTTATCAATAAGCTCTGCTACTATCCTATGCGTTTTACTCGTGGTCGATGAATATTTAAACGAACCAGTATCTGTCATAATCCCTGTATACAGGCAATTTGCAATCTCTGGCGTAATTTTATCGGTATCACCTAAATAATCTATGAAATTAAAAACCATCTCACAGGTAGAACTCATCGTAACATCAGAATAAGTTACTAAAGCATAGTCAGAAGGTTCTTGGTGGTGGTCTATCATGATAAAAGTAGCAGCAGCTTCTTCTAGAAAAGAATGCATTTGACCCACGCGTCCTAAATGATTAAAATCTAAAGTAAAAATTAGGGTTGCTTCTGTAATTGCTTTTTTAGCTTGTGAATTTTCTGCTTCAAAATTTAGAATAGTAGCACTACCAGGCATCCATTTTAAAAATTTTGGCGCATCATTAGGGCTAATAACGGTAGCGTCTTGCCCATTGTTTTTTAAGTAATGCCAAAGCCCTAAGGTAGAACCAATAGCATCGCCGTCAGGGTTTTTGTGTGGTATAATTACAATTTTTTGCGGAACGCTAAGTAGCTCCTTAACTTTACTAATATCCTCTGAATTCATGGCGGCAAAGATACTATTTTATACTATAGTGGTACTGTGGAAATTGCTATTTTTGTAAGGAGACAATATTTAAAAATGAAGAGATTACAAATAGTATTCAATGCGGTGTTTATTTTATTCGGTCTATCCCTAGGGTATGCTCAAACAGCTACAACTGACGAGGCTACGACTGAGAGGGCCGATTTTACCATTGCTTTTGGTTCCTGTAACAAGAGTGCTATTCCAAACTTATTATGGGATGATATCTTAAACACTAATCCTGATGTATGGATATGGGGTGGCGATAATGTTTATGCAGATACCAATGACATGCAAGAGCTTCAGCAGTTTTATGAAAGCCAGGACAGTGTTTTAGGCTATCAGAAATTAAGAACACAAGTTCCTGTGATTGGTACTTGGGATGATCATGATTATGGACTAAACGATGGAGGTGTAGAGTATATCTTTAAAAAAGAAAGTCAGCAAGTATTTCTAGATTTCTTTAAGGTAGCAAAAGATAGCCCGCGTAGAACGCAAGAAGGCGTGTATGCGGCACATACATATGATACGCCTAAAGGAAGTGTAAAAGTATTGGTGTTAGATACGCGTTATTTTAGAACAGCATTAACTAAAGATACGGTTACTAAAAAAAGGACGAAACCAAATAGCTATGGGGAAGGTACTGTTTTAGGGAAAGCACAATGGGCATGGTTGGAGGATGAATTGAATACGAGTACGGCAGATTTTAATATTTTAGTGAGTAGCATACAAGTATTGTCTAATGAGCATGGTTTTGAAACATGGGGTAATTTTCCGCATGAAGTAGACAAATTAGAAAAACTAATTGCCACGTCTAAAGCAGAAGGTGTAGTGGTGTTATCAGGAGACAGGCATATCTCTGAATTTTCAAAAACGACTATTGAGGGGGTAGCATATCCTTTGATAGATTTTACGAGTAGCGGACTTACCCATGTGTATTCTTCGTATTCGGGAGAACCTAATCCGTACCGGGTAGGGGAGGTAGTTTCTGTGGTAAGTTTTGGAACCTTGAGTTTTAATTTTGAAACAGCTACTATTACATTCAAAATGATAGGCGATGAAGGTAAAGTCTTGGGTATCTTAGCACAAGGGTTTAAATAATCGTTAACTTACCTTCGGTTTTGTATTAATTTATTGTAGAATGTATTTAAAATAGTACTTTTGCACAAAATTCAAAGAAAATGACAAATAGAACATTTACAATGCTTAAGCCAGATGCTGTGCAAAACGGACATATTGGTGCTATTCTAGACAAAATTAATGCTGCTGGTTTTAAGATTGTAGCTATGAAATATACGCAATTAAGCAAAAGAGATGCTCAAGCGTTTTACGCTGTTCATAGTGAGCGTCCTTTTTACGGAGAATTGGTAGACTTTATGTCTAGAGGACCAATCGTTGCTGCTATTTTAGAAAAAGATAATGCTGTTGAAGACTTTAGAGCTTTAATTGGTGCAACTAACCCAGCTGAGGCTGCAGATGGTACTATCCGTAAAATGTTTGCTACATCTCTTGGTGAGAATGCAGTACATGGTTCTGATAGTGATGAGAATGCTGCTTTAGAAGGAGCTTTCCATTTTTCTGGAAGAGAGATTTTCTAAGGAAAACAACACAAGATATATGAAAGGCTACTCAGTGATGAGTGGCCTTTTTTTTATTTTAGAACTTCAACAAACTCGCCAATAATTCTCATTTCTTTACTATTGTCTTCATTGATTATTATACTTTTAAAACTATCGTCATACGAGTTAGGTTTCAATATAATTGAATCATGTTGCCAACCTTCATCTGTAATAGTTTTTTTACTTATATATGTTTTAACGGTAAATGCAGAATTAAAATCAGGGTCAAAGGCATCTCTATTTTCTATTAGTAAAATTTTCCCAGTGCGAGAACCTGTTACATTTTTTTTGAATAAGCATATTGAGTTATTTGGAATAATTTTATTCATTGATTTTCCAATTACTTTACAAGCGAAATAATCATCTGATGCATATCTTTGGGGAACAGATGTTAGTTTATATTCTTTTTCATCTTGCATTTCACTAAAGCTACCAGCTGCTGCGTAAAAGTTGTATAGAGGAACTGTAAATTCAGATACTTTTTCTTCTACTTTTGATTTTACTGCGGTTTTAAAATTATTTGGAGCAAGTTTCTCTCTGTTAACGGCTGTTATGTAATTGTATAAGTCGTCTTTTACTGGTTGTTCTAATTGAAACTTAAAGTGGACAACTGGTTTTTGAGAATCAGGCATTTCTGCTTGCTGAATAGAATTCTTTATAATCGATACATCTCCCATGAAATAGAAGTCAGTCCCTTCTGCATCTTCTTTTTTTACGAATAATAATATTCGCTTTGAAGCGACTACATTTTTTATTTCTTGACTTGATAATTTTCTGTTTGACCGGGATTCCCAAGCGAAAACCGATGGGGAAACGAAGTAGTCATTATACTTTATGGTGTCTTCAATATCATCAGATTTATGATAAGTAACAAAACAAGGAGTAATTTCATTTCTTGTTCTGTAACCATAAACAGTACTACTAACATCATTTTCCCAGTTCAATAATCTACAAACATCTTTACGACTATACTTGTTGAAAAGTAATAGTCCATCTCTGTAATTATCTTTGTTGAAATTTTTATTGAAGGTGTGTATTGAGTAAGTTATAGAATCAAGTAAGAACTCACTAAAAGTAGTGTTTGAAAGTAACTTAACAAATTCATCGTGAAATTTGAGTTTGTTACTTTCAATAAAGATGATTTTTTCTTCCTTTCGGATAAAGCTGAAATTGATATTTGAAATACAGGATTTTATAGTTTCAGCACTTGGTTTATATTGATATTTCTCAAATATTAATTCATTTAAATTTGAAATACTTAACTCGTGATTATTTAGTAGTTCCTTTAGGATAATACTTTCTTCAATTCTTTTTGCGTTGTTAATTTCTTTGGAAAAAAGCTCTAATAATTCAGATAGCTTTTTGTCTAAAGATTTATCAAATGTTTTGTCTACTTTGTTGATGAAATTAAAGTACGACTTCGAGTATTCAATGAATGAGAAAGGCTCTCTGGCTTCATTGTTTACAAAGTCCATCATCATGGGAATACGTCCAATCCTACTTTTTAAATTATTGTAATCTATTTTTAAATCAGATAACAGTTGCATTGTCGCTGAATCAATGGAAGCATAGATTCTTTCTTTAGTGATTTCATCAAAATTAATAGTTGATTCTCCTGGAATCATACTACTACCCTCTGAAATTAATTTTCTTATTTTGTCTTTATTAAAGGAGGTGTCCCCATATAAAGCTATTGGAATTAAATAATTATTTTTATAGTTGCCAATAAAATCAATGATTGTTAAATAATATTTGTTGTCTGTCTTTCTTAATCCTCGTCCTAATTGCTGTATGAATATTATTGCAGATTGGGTTGGGCGAATCATTATGACTTGATTGATTTTTGGTATATCAATTCCTTCATTAAAAATGTCAATAGTAAATATGTAATCTAATTTTATTGTTAAATCATCACTTTCTAATAGTTCTATGGCATTTGTTCTTTCCTGTTCTGAACTATCTCCTGTTAAAGCAATTGTTTTGTAGCCTTTTTGATTGAATTTGTCTGATAATTCTTTGGCTTCAATTTTTTTAGAACAAAAAATTAGACCTCTTGTTATTCCATTGTCGGAACCATAAAATTCAATTTTAGAAATAATTTTATTGACTCTTTCGTCTGCTGTTAAAAGTTTGAAATCTGATTCTTTTTCAAGTATTTCATCATTTACTGATAAATCTGTTACACCATAATAATGGAAAGGAATAAGCATATCTTCTTCCATTGCCTTATTTAGTCTAATCTCATAAGCTATATTATGGTCAAACAAACTATAAATGTCTTTATCGTCTGTTCTGTCTGGTGTTGCAGTCATACCAAGAAGAAATCTCGGATTGAAATATTTTATTAATCTAATATATGAATCTGCTCCTGAACGATGAGATTCATCAATAATAATATAATCAAAGAAATCTTTTTTAAATTGTTCTAAATGATTTGATTTTGAAATTGTTTGAACAGTTGAAAATACAAAGTCTTTATCTAGTTCTCTTTGTTTTCCTGAGTATAACCCCATTGTTTTAGACTTACCGAAAATAGTTTTAAAAGTTTCCATTGCTTTTTCAGCAATGTTTAATCGATGTACAACAAATAGCAGTTTTTTAGGATTAAAAGCTTTGGCATCAAAAGCAGCTAAATAGGTTTTACCTGTTCCGGTTGCAGAAATTATAAGCGCTTTATTGCTTTGTTTTCTTAAGTTTTTTAAATTCTCTAATGCTTCAGTTTGCATAGAGTTTGGAATTATTTCTAAATTAAATTCTTTAGATAATTCCTCTTCGCTTTTTTTGTAAACTAGTGATTGCTTTTTGTAAATCTCTTCATATTTTTTGATGTAAGTTTTATTTACAATTTCACCTATTTCAAAATCATCTTGAAATTCGTTAATCACTTTATCTACTAAGGAGCTTGAGTTTCTTGCTGAAACCTTCATATTCCACTCTTTATTTGTAGATAATGCGGCTGAAGTTAAATTGCTACTTCCAATAATTAAGTTGTAGTATTTAGAGTGCTTAAAAATATAACCTTTTGAATGTGAGTCTTCTTTAGTTATTATTTTTAATTCTATATTTTGAAATTGTAAAAGTCTTTTTAATGCTTCGGGTTGTGTGAAGTTTAGATATTGAGAAACAAGAATTTTTCCTTTTATACCTTTTTTCTCAAGAGTTTTAAATGTGTTTATTAAAGTAGCTACACCGCTTGTTGTAATAAAAGCAACAGATATATAAAAGCTTTCGCAGTTTTCTAATTCTTTAATAATAGTAGTTAGAACTTTCTTTCTAGGGATTTTTCGATTGACAAGTAGTTCTGGTTGGTATAAAGCGTCGGATTCTAAGGATTTATCAATGAACCCAGTTAATAGGCTATCTTTAAAATCATCATTAAATATTTTATCCATTCTCAATTAATCTATTAACTATAGGGATATCTGCTGCTGCCCAGTCTAATTTTTTTAAATTTTCTAAAGAGCGCCATTGAGAAGAAATATGTTCATTTAATTGAATTTCACTTTTATCAGAAATACATTTAAAAACATGCATTATTAATTTAAAGTCTGGATATTGATGATTAACTGTTAAATATAATTCACCCATTGAGATTGGTGTGAAGTTTAATTCTTCTTTTAATTCTCTATACAGTGCATTATTTAATGTTTCCCCATTTTCTACTTTGCCTCCAGGGAATTCAAATTTTTTGGAAATATATGCCAATTTGTTTTGAGGCCTTTGAACACATAGAATCTTATCTTCAAAATAGATTATTGCAGCAACAACTTCTATCTCTTTCATTTTTTTAAATTTTTAATCTATCGCAACACTAACTTCTTAACCACTTCTTTTTTCAACTCTTCATTAAGCATGGTGATAATTTTAGATTTCCCTAGGCTTAATTCTGACCGTAGAACTGAAGAAGAGAGCGATACAAACAAGGTGTCTCCTCGTAATTCTATGGCCGTTGTGTAGTTATTAACGCCATTCCCCATAAGATTGGTCCAAGCTGCTCTTACATCAACCCTATCAATGCCTTTTTGGAGCTTGTTGGTGTCAATAAAATCTTGTAAAGCTTCACTTAATGGAATGTTTTCTCTGCGTCTTTTAGCCATTATTTGCTAATGTTTATCGGTTCGTAGCGTTTGTAAAAGTACGTGATATTATCTTCATTAGTGACTGAAAACTGATCTTTAGAAATAGATTTTAAGGTTTCTGTCCATTCACTAATCTCCGTCTTATAGGTTAGTAAATAGGTGTCTTCTTTATTGAAAAGCGTAAAGGTCTCAGCATCATCACTTGTAATATAAGTGCCGCTAAAAGTGGGTTTTACTTTTTTTCTAAATCCTTTTAATCCGTCTAACTGAATGTAATCTATCGTTTCATTTACCGTATACTCTTTCTTTTGCCCGTCAGGAAGCGTTACTTTCTCTATTTCCCAATACCCATTTAAATCACTTAACTGCTCTTCGGTTATTTTTTGAGAGCAGGAGGTTACTATAAATAGGAATAATATGGCGCTTATATTTTTTATCATTGCGTTGCTTTTTCTAGTACTATTTTTTTACGTATTAATCTGTTCTCGATACTATTTTTGTTTCGTTGCCCTGCACAAAAATCACTCGAACTGACAGGATATTTTTATTTTAAACTTGAAATTCCTTCTTGCGCTTGAACTTTTTTATTTGTCAGCTGTTCTCGATACTATTTTTGTTTCGTTGCCCTGCACAAAAATCACTCGAATGGACAGGGTATTTTTATTTTGAACTTGAACTTCCTTCTTGCGCTTGAACTTTTTTATTTGTCAGCTGTTCTCGATACTATTTTTGTTTCGTTGCCCTGCACAAAAATCACTCGAACTGACAGGGTATTTTTATTTTGAATTTCAAGCTTGAACTTTTTGAGTTGCCATCAATTAACTCCCTAACTTAAACATCTTATAAGACTGATGAATGTTTTTAATTACATTTTCCGTTCTATCTGCATGGGTGTCACTAATAAAAAGCTGACCGAAATTTTCATCATTAACTAGACTAATAATATGGCTCACCCTGTTTTCGTCTAACTTATCAAAAATATCATCCAGTAATAAGATAGGAGTAGTGCTAGATTGTTCTTTTATAAAATGAAATTGTGCTAGCTTCAAGGCTATCAAAAATGATTTTTGTTGTCCTTGGCTCCCAAATTTTTTAATAGGATGCTCGCCGAGGTCAAAATTTAAATCGTCTTTATGGATACCGACACTCGTGTATTGTAAAGCCCTGTCTTTCTCTATGTTTTTCTCTAGTAGGTCTAAAAGATTTGAATCTAACAACTTACTGTCATAGACCAAAGAGACTTCTTCATTTCCGCCAGAAATAACTTGATATTGTTCTTTAAAGATAGGAATAAAGGTTTCTAAAAAAGCAACACGCTTGTTAAAAATTACGGTTCCATAGGTCGCTAATTGCTCATTGTAGACACTTAAATTTGTTTTATCAAAAGTGTGGTTTACTGCAAAATATTTTAAAAGTGAATTCCGCTGACTTACAATTTTATTGTATTTAAGTAAAGTTTGCAGGTATTCTTTATCGGACTGAGAAATGACACCGTCTATAAATTTTCTTCTAGTATCACTTCCTTCTGTAATTAAATCTCTATCGGAAGGCGAAATAATAACAAGAGGTAAGAATCCAATATGGTCAGAAAGCTTGTCATATGCTTTGCCATTTTTCTTGATAATCTTCTTCATGCCCTTTTTAAGGCTGCAGACTATTTTTTCCTCTCGGTCTAATTTTTCGAAGTTTCCTTCGATTACAAAGAAATCTTCACCGTGTTTTATGTTTTGAGTGGCTATGGGGTTAAAATAACTTTTGCCGAACGATAAATGATAAATGGCGTCGAGGATATTTGTTTTTCCAATTCCATTCTGACCAACGAAACAGTTGATTTTGCTGTCAAATTCGAAATTTTCGGAACTAAAATTCTTGTAATTTATAAGTGATAATTTCTTCAGAAACATGCTCTGTAACCCTGATTTTTAGATTGAATAGTAGATGAAGGTGCAAATTATCGAAAAATAACGAATAAGAAGCTTCCAATTTTGAATAAAAACTTTATTTTTGCCCGATTATTAAAATTAAATAATGGCTACATACAAGAAGCGCGGATATAAAGCAAAAGAAGTAAATATTGATTCTACAGACGAAGTTGAGTTCAATGAACAAGACAGTACAACGGCTGAGGTTTTTAGTACCTTAGATGAAAGTGCAAATAAAACTGAAGAGTGGGTTTCTAACAATCAGAATTATATTCTTGGCGTTATTGGTGCAATTGCAGTAGGGGTTTTAGGGTATTTAGCCTATGATCAGTTTGTGAAAAAACCTCAAGAGGCAGATGCTGGTAACGAAATGTTCTACGCAATGCAACATTTTAATGAGGCTTTACAAAACCCAGTAGCACAAGATTCATTGTACAACATGGCTTTAGAAGGTGCTAATGGTAAGTATGGCTTAATTGAAGTTATTGAAAACTATGGTGGTACAGAAAGTGCAAACCTAGCTTCTTATGCAGCAGGTATGTCTTACTTAAACACACAAAAATATCAAGAAGCTATAGATTACTTAAGTGATTATACGGCTCATGATGCTATTACAGATGCCATTGCCAAAGGTGGTATTGGCGATGCATTCATGCAATTAAATCAGCCAGAAGATGCTTTAGGGTATTATGAAAAAGCCTTGAGTGCTAATACAAATGAGTATAGTACCCCAATGTTTTTACAAAAAGCAGGTATCGTTGCTTTAGAATTGAATAAAAATGATGCAGCTTTAAAATATTTCGAAAGAATTAAAACTGAATTTGCAAAATCTCCAGAAGCTAGTTTGGTAGATGCTTACATTGCAATGGCTAAAAACAAATAAGTATGGCTACAGCCAATAATAATTTATCGGTTTACGATAAAGCTACAATCCCAAATGCGAAAGGTTTTCGATTTGGGATTGTTGTTTCTGAATGGAACACGAATATTACAGAAGGATTGTTTAACGGTGCTAAAGAAGCTTTATTAGATTGTGGCGCTTTAGAAGAAAATATAATCCGTTGGGATGTTCCTGGTAGTTTTGAGTTAACCTTTGGAAGCAAAAAAATGATTGCAACGCAAAATGTTGATGCAGTGATTGCTATAGGAAGTGTTATTCAAGGCGAAACAAAACATTTTGATTTTGTATGCGAGGCTACAGCACAAGGCATAAAAGATTTGAATATCCTGACGGATACTCCTGTTATTTTTTGTGTATTGACAGATAATAATCTTCAGCAAGCTATTGACCGTAGTGGTGGTATTCACGGTAACAAAGGTACTGAAGGTGCCATTGCAGCAATTAAAATGGCTGCCCTAGGAAAATAGTATTTAAGTATCAAGTCTTAAATATCTAATTTGGATATTGAGGAGTGTGTCTTTAAGTCCTAACAGCAAACGATAGTTTGATTTTTAGATTATAGCTTCACTTTTACAGTCCTAAACTTTGGGTGTTCAATACTTTCTAAACTATGGCTGTGCAGTGAAATACTGCTTGTTGTGCATGTGTAAAGGTGTATTATGCGCTAGTTTCTATGCTGTACCCGTAACTTTTTGATGTGATTGTTAACAATTTTTAGCATTGTAAATCAGGTGAAGTCCTGTATTTGTAGTATTTTTGATGCTGAATCATAACATTCTTATCTTGAGATTAAAAGGATTTAAACTTCGAACAAATACTAGTTTTAAATATGTGCCACGTTACATGGAGAACGATGGTGTGGAGAATCCTTATAAATTTGATTCTAAATTTTCCAAATATAAAGATGCATCCGTAAGTGGCGATTTTCGCGGCAGTTGGGGAGAAGCAAGAAAAGCTGGAAGAACCAAAGGGAATAGAGATATTAACTTTAGGCTAATAGCAATTATTGCTGTCTTGGTTTTTATAGTTTGGTGGTTTTTTGATTTTGACTTATCCCTATTTACTAGATTTTAATGGCTGACATCATTCAACTTTTACCCGACCATGTTGCGAATCAAATTGCTGCTGGCGAGGTTGTGCAACGACCTGCTTCGGTTGTAAAAGAGCTGCTAGAGAATGCCATAGATGCAGGAGCAGACGCTATAAAATTGATTATTAAAGACGGGGGTAAAGCCTTGATCCAAGTAGTAGATAATGGGGTGGGCATGAGTGCTACAGATGCACGTTTGAGTTTTGAGCGCCATGCAACATCAAAAATAAAAAGTGCCGATGATTTATTCTGTCTTCATACAAAAGGATTTAGAGGAGAGGCACTTGCTTCCATTGCTGCTATTGCACATGTAGAGTTGCTTACTAAAACAGCAACAGATGAAATAGGAGTGCAATTAAAGGTAGAAGGCAGTAAAATAAGTTCTCAAGAGCCTACAGTAACACCTAAAGGAACGTCGTTTTGCGTAAAGAATCTATTTTTTAATATTCCCGCCAGGCGTAATTTTTTAAAATCTAATCAAGTAGAGTTTCGGCATATTACGGATGAATTTCATCGTGTAGCCTTAGCACATCCAGATATACAATTTCATTTTTATAACAATGGGAGTGAAATTTTTCATCTTCCTAAATCTAATTACAGACAACGGATTGTCAACGTATTTGGATCTAAAACCAATGAAAAACTTGTACCTGTAGAAGAGGAAACGCAAGTGGTTAAAATTTCTGGATTTATAAGCAAGCCAGAATTTTCTAAGAAGAGTAGAGGAGAGCAGTTTTTCTTTGTGAATAATAGGTTTATCAAGAGCCCATATTTACACCATGCTGTGGTTAGTGCTTTTGAAGGTTTAATAAAATCTGAAAACCATCCGGGATATTTTTTATATCTAGAGGTAGATCCGGCTTCGATAGATATTAATATACACCCTACAAAAACGGAGATAAAGTTTGATGATGAACACACGGTATACGCCTTATTGCGTTCGGCGATTAAACATGCTTTAGGGCAATTTAATGTAGTGCCTGCTTTAGATTTTGAGGCAGACCAAAATTTAGAGACCCCATATAATTATAAAGCAAAGCTTGCGGAAGTGCCAAGAGTATCTGTAGATGCTAGTTTTAATCCGTTTGCAGATGATACTCCTAAAACGGCACATAGAACGCCTAATTACGAGAAGCCTAGTACCAAGGGGTGGGAGAATTTGTATGTTGGTTTGGAGTCTAAAGTAGGTAAAGAAGCAGATTTTAGTAGCGTAAGCTTTGAATCGGAAACAATTACAGGGTCTATTTTTGATACCGGCACAGAAACGATAGATTCCGTGTCTACCACATTTCAATTAAAACGTAAGTACATCGTTACTACGATTAAGTCTGGAATGATTATTATAGACCAGAGTAGAGCGCACCAACGCGTATTGTATGAAAATTTCTTAAAAAATATCACGATTAAAGAAGGGGTGAGTCAGCAATTACTTTTTCCTTTGCAATTAAATTTTTCTACAACAGAGGTAAACATCATCAAGGAGATAATAGATAGCTTAATAAATTTAGGTTTTGCCTTTGATGCCATAGAAGAAGGAAATGTTTTAATTTCTGGCGTACCTTTATTGGTACCAGAAAGTGAAGTAGGAATGGTGTTAGATCAACTTATTTCTGACTATCAAATGGATACCCCAGAAGATAGTTTTTCACAATCCGATATAGTGGCTAAAACCTTAAGTAAAACCTTAGCAGTAAAAACAGGAGAACAATTAGATAGTGAATCGCAATTGGCCTTAGTTAACAATTTATTTGCGTGTAAGGAATTTAAGATTAGTCCGTTTAATAAACCAATATATATTACCCTTACCGGTGAAGATATAGATAAAAAATTCTTTTAAATGATTAGAATTACAGACACTGTAAAGCATTTAATTATCATAAATGTATTGTTCTTTGTGGCTACTTTAATGGTAGGAGATCAAATGTATCAATGGTTTGCTTTGTGGTTTCCAAAGAATGAGAACTTTCAAATTTGGCAATTAGTTACTCATATGTTTATGCATGGAGGTGTGTCGCATATTCTTTTTAATATGTTTGGACTTTGGATGTTTGGCTCCCCAGTTGAGGAGTATTTGGGAAAGAAGCAATTTCTGTTCTTGTATTTTTCTGCAGGATTAGGAGCGGTACTTTTTCAGTTGGGTTTTTATTATTATGAATACTTACCTGCTTATTCAGATTTAATTAGTTCTGGACTTTCAGGAGATCAAATTGTACAAATGCTGAGTTCTAATCAGCTTTTAGAAACAGTAAGTGATGCACAACGCCTTAAGTTGCAAGAGATGTTTCCTGTGTACAATTCCTCTATGGTAGGTGCTTCTGGTTGTATTATGGGTGTTTTGGCTGCCTTTGGGGTAATGAAGCCAAATGCTGAATTAATGTTGATATTTTTACCCATTCCTATAAAAGCGAAATATTTTATTCCTGGAATTATTTTATTAGATCTTTTCTCTGCACTTTCAGGAAAATCTTATTTTAGTCCTAGTAATACTGCATTTATGGCCCACGTTGGAGGAGCTATATTTGGTTTTATTATGATGTGGTATTGGAAGAAAAATTCATTTAATAAGAATCGTTGGGACTAATATGGCAGTAAATTTAAAGTATCAGTTTGCACGATTAAATATTGCAGAAAAGCTTATAGTGGTGAACGTGCTAATATTCATCATTACGCGTTTGGTTGCTGTTCTTTTTAGGATAGATGTAGATGCTATTGTGCATTGGTTTGAACTCCCTAAAGATTTTGGTACTTTTATAATGCAGCCGTGGTCTATTGTTACCTATGCCTTTTTTCATGGTGATTTTGGTCATATTTTTTGGAATATGATCATGCTGTATTTTACAGGAAGAATATTTATGAACCTTTTTGGGGAACGTAAATTTGTAAATGTATATTTCTTAGGAGCTATATTTGGGGGGCTATTATTTATCGTAAGCTACAATATATTCCCAGCGCTAATAGGTTTAAATAATTCTTTAATTGGTGCATCTGCTGCAGTAATGGCAGTGCTAATTTTTGTGTGTACTTATACGCCAAACCAAGAAGTGAGAGTCATATTTTTTAATGTAAAACTTTGGCACGTAGGCGTTGTCTTTGTGCTGATAGATTTGTTTTTTATTGGAGGAGGAGTGAATATAGGCGGACGATTGTCGCACCTTGGTGGTGCTTTTTTGGGGTATTTTTATGCAAGCCAATTAACACAAGGGCGCGATATTGGATCAGGATTTTCTAATTTATTAGACCGCATTCAAAACTTATTTAAAAAAGAAAAGAAAGCGCCATTAAAAACAGTATACCGGAAACCTAGTAGTACGACTGTACATAAAAATGCAGCATCAGATAAAGAAAAACACCAACGGCAAATAGATATTATTTTAGATAAGATTAGTAAATCTGGCTACGAGAGTCTTTCTAAAGCAGAAAAAGACTTCTTATTCAAAGCAGGTAAAGAATAACTAGGTGCGGATACAAACTTTTTTTAGCAAGATTTTTTTTGGACTTAATATTCTTCTGGGAATACTACTTCTGCTGTCTTGTTTAGTACCTTATATTTCTTTAGAAACAGTTCCTTTTGTTGCCTTTTTTAGTCTTACCATTCCCATCTTGGTATTGTCAAATTTATTGTTTTTACTATTTTACGTATTTGGAAGAAACAAAAGAGCGTTTTTTTCTTTTTTTGTTTTATTGATTAGTTATGTGTCTTTGAGTTCATTCTTTAAACTGCGTTTTTCTAGTGATACGGATACCGCTGCAGATATATCAATCATGACGTTTAACGTTCGTAGTTTTAATAGAAATATGAATATTAAAAATACGGCAGTTTTTGAAGAAACTTTAGATTTAATAACGACAGAGCGTCCAGATGTAATTTGTTTTCAAGAGTTTTATTATAAAAAGCTGAAGGATTTTAAGAATTACAAATACAACTACCTAGAGTATATCAATAATCCGGGTAAAGTTAAATTGGGCTTCTATTCTAAGTACCCCATCATTAATAAAGGTTTGATAAATTTTCCCGAAAGTCCTAATAATGCTGCTTTCGTGGATATCGTGGTGAAAAATGATACTGTACGGATTTATAATCTTCATTTAGAGTCGTTACGTGTAATTCCTGATAAGGATATTATAGCGCAAGAAGAGTCTATGAAATTATATAAAAGACTTGCCAATTCTTTTAAAAAACAACAACAGCAAGCAGAAATAATTAAGAAGCATAAAGAAGATTCTCCTTATAAAGTTATAATCTGTGGCGATTTCAATGGTACACAATATTCTAATGTATATAAAACCATTAGAGGCGATATGCAGGATACTTTTCAAGAAAAAGGGTCTGGATACGGGAGAACCTACAATTTTAAATACTACCCTGTTCGTATAGATTTTATTCTGTTGGATGATAGTTTTGAAGTGCTATCCCATAAAAATTACAATGTAAAACTATCAGATCATTTTCCGGTCATGACCTCATTCAACTTCTAACTGCATTAAATAGCAATCTGTTGCGTCTGCGACCATGTGTAGCAATAATGCAATCCCAAAAATTCTCGTCTTTCTAAAAAATAACAAGCCAAAATAAATAACAATAGCCCAATATTGGTGAAAGAAATGAAAGTTGATGCTACACCTGTTGGGATCAAAAATACGTGCAGCAAAAAGATGGTCTACGTCAATTATAATAGCTGCTAAAAGTATAATAATGGCCCTAGCTCTAGTTTCTCTTTTAAAAAATAGGATGCCTATTAGAATGGGGACTACAAAATGAATTCCGTAATGGGCTATAAACCTAAGCATCTAAAAAATCAAGTGGCATTTGCTCTAGATAGCTTAGGGCATTGGTACCTTCATTAAAGAGTAAGTCTAGGATGCTTAAATTATCAATAAAGCCATTTCGGTCTCCAAATACTTGAACATAAGGTTCTTGAGGAATGTTTACTTGTTTTTTGGCATCTATGAGGTAGCGGCCATCATGACTGTCATCTTCTGGAGTCTTGTGAAAGATTTTTGTTTTAATTGCTGGCATGTCTAGTTGTAAACATTCACAAGCAATTTCTATCGTTCTAAGATTAAATTCTAGTAGTGAGTCAAAAGTTTTAGTATATAATTCAGATATTTCATCTTCATAGAACTCAAAGAACGGAGATGTTCTATAAGCGGTTTGTAGGGTTCGCCAGTGCTGACGTTGCCATGCATACTTATTGTCAATTAAAACCTCTGCATACGCGTTTGCCCCTTTATTCTTTCCGTTGTGTTTGATAGGAATACTTAAAGTATGAAAGCCACGATCATTCGCAATATTACAACGGTTTCTGAAACTTTGCTTTTGATAATTCCCAGATACTTCCCAAATAATATCTTTTTGGGCGATTACTGCAAAATTGGTCAGGTTCAGAAAATAACCTGGATGCATTAAAACTTTCATAAGTGTGTATTATTCTTTTTTAGCCTTTTTCTTTTTTCTGAAATAATCAAATCCGAAATAAGCAACTAAAAGGATTAAGAAATATTTGAAATAGGAGGTAGGTTCACCATCGCCGCTAACGGTAGTAAATACTCGTTCCCAACGAATATTCCAATTTTTAAACCCTTCTGTAAAATGGTCAATACTCATCCAGATAAAAATAGGCGTACCTACAATATGATCTTCAGGTACGTAGCCCCAAATTCTACTGTCTTCAGATCGATGTCTGTTGTCTCCCATCATCCAATAATACCCTTGGCTAAAAGTGTACTGATCTGTTTTAACACCATCAATCAGGATCTGATTTCCAGAAACGGAAAGGGTATGATGTTCGTAATCACGGATAATTTTTTTATAATACGGTAAATTTTCAAGAGTCAGTTTTAATGTTTGCCCTTTTTCAGGAAGGTAAACAGGACCAAAATTATCAACTGTGCCTTCTAAGTTTTTGTTCTGAGGGAAAACCCCCATGTTCTTATTGTGTTCGCTAAAGCGTTTTACTTCAATGATGCCTGCTTTGCCTACTAAAGCTGCTGCTTCAGCATCCGTCATATTAAACAACGCCATATTTTTTACATTCTCAGCTTTCAAGAACGAAGCGACATTGTTGGCAGAAAAGCGACCAGTATAGTAATTGTAGGTAGCATCAGACTTTATAAGTTCTAGAGTTGTTCTAGTCTTTAAGATTTCTCTTGCTTTATCTTGCAACAAGACTTCTTTAGGGATTTTGATGACGCCATCAACGTAATTTTGCATCCCACCCGCTAAATTAATTATAGTCTTGTCTATATCTTTATCAGCAATTACCGTATGGTAAAATTGTGGTTTTGCTCTATCTGATAAGACGAGTTTTTCACCATTGATATATACATCTCCATTGATAACAGAAAGCGAATCTCCAGGAGTACCTACACAGCGCTTTACATAATTAGATTTTTTATCTACGGGCTTTATAACCCCTTTAGCTTTTTTAAAAAATTGATACACCGTATCTGCAGGCCAACTAAAAACTACAATATCATTCTTTTTCACCTTCTTAAACCCAGGTAATCTAAAATAGGGCAATTGAGGTTTTGTTAAATATGATTTTACGCCCAACACAGGAAGTGTATCATGTACCATTGGAGCGGCCACTGTGGTCATGGGTGTTCTTGCGCCGTAATGAAATTTACTTACAAATAAGAAATCACCCACCAATAACGTTTTTTCTAAAGAAGCTGTTGGGATAACATAAGGTTGTACAAAATAAGTGTGTACAATACTAGCGGCTACCACAGCAAAAACGATTGAACTTACCCATTCTCCAGCTACCGTTTTTGGTTGTAAACTTCTATCTTCAATATACGTTACATCAAGTGCGTAATTGACATAGTAAGTATAAAAACCTAAAGTTAATAAGACCAACCAAGTGTCTAATAAAGTGTTTTTTCCGAAACTACGGATAGTCTCTACCCAAATTACAGGGAACATTAAAAGATTAATAATAGGAATAAATAATAAAATTACCCACCATTTAGGACGGTTGATAATTTTCATTAATATGATTGCGTTATATACAGGTATTGCTGCTTCCCAACCTTTTCTTCCGGCTTTAATATATAATTTCCAAGTACCTAAAAAATGAATTACTTGAATAACTAGTATGAATATTAACCACTGTGTTCCGTTCATTATATGTTTTTAATTAATGCTGTATTTTATTTTAATCGATGTGTAACACGTCTTTCATAGAGAAAACTCCGTGCTTACCAATAATCCATTCTGCTGCAGTTAATGCGCCTAATGCAAAACCTTCTCTATTGTGTGCGGTGTGTTTAATTTCAATACTGTCTACGTGACTTTCGTAGGTGACACTGTGTGTCCCTGGAACGCTAGCTTCTCTAATTGCTATTATAGGCAAGACATGTTCTTTAGTCGCATCTAATTCCCAACTGGTATATGAGGTGTTTTTAATAATGCTTTCTGCTAATGTAATTGCGGTACCACTCGGAGCATCTAGTTTTTGTGTATGATGTATTTCTTCCAAAGAAACATGATAGTCTCTTAAGTTTGCCATCATCTTGGCTAAATAGTCGTTGAGTTCAAAAAATAAATTTACCCCTAAGCTAAAGTTTGAGGCGTATATAAAGGCACCATTATTCTCATTACACAAACCAACTGCATCATCATAGCGGTCTAACCAACCTGTGGTACCACTAATAATAGGTGTTTTGTTTTCTAAGCACCTTTTTATATTATTAAATGCAGCTGAAGGTTGACTAAAATCAATCGCGACATCAAAAGTAGAAAAATCAATTTCTGTATCATCAATGTCTATTTTTGCTACTATGGTATGGTTCTTTTTTAAAGCTAAGGCTTCAATCATTTTCCCCATTTTTCCATAACCGAATAGTGCAATCCTCATGATCTTTAAAATTTTATTGTGAGTGCCATACCATAATTTGGTTGGGCAGTAATTTCGTTGTAGTCTAAGTAAGGCTGAAAATCTACGCTTAAATTATCATCAACATTAAACTGTTTTAAGTGCGAATCTACATTGGCATCAATGATATTAAGTACGTACATGCCAATAGTTACTAGTAACATTAAATCGCGATCTCTTTGGTAATTTTCTTGAGCATCTTGTAATGCATCTGTAGAAAATTCTGGTTCTGTAAGTTCGGTGTCGCTAAAAGGTGCTAAATCGTAAAATTCATCATCGGTGAAGCCCGCCAACCTCCGTTTGTAAGCCGTTCTAAAACGCTTGTATTGTGTGTTATTAAAGTCATAGGAGTAAATTGTTACTCCTAACACAGCATATACAATTGGTACTTTCCAATATCTTTTATTATACACCTGTCCAAGTCCAGGAATAATGGCAGAATAAAACGCAGCCTTAGCTGGAGATAATGGATTTATCTCAACTCGTTTTTCAAAAACAGAGTCTTGCACTACAATACCCTGACTTTTTAAATCAGTTTGAATGCTGTCTAATTGTGTATCTTCTTTTTGGGTAGTTTTTTCCTCTTCTTGTGCGAATGTCGCAAAAGTAAAGCCTACAAAAATCAGTAGTAAAAATATGTTCCTATTCACCAAGAATTAATTTTTTAATACGCTCAAAATCCGCCTTAGAATTAAAAGGGATTGTTAATTTTCCTTTTCCTTTATCAGTAGCTTTAGCCTCTACTTTTACAGATAAGTATGAATTGAAATCATTCAAACTATTTTCAATAAAACCAGGGGTTTTAGTTATTTTAGGGGTGGTATCTTTTTGGTTGGCACTAGGATTTTGGTATTCTTTTACTGCTTTTTCGGTATCTCGAACAGATAAATTATTGCTTATAATTTTTTCATACAAAGCAAGTTGATCATCTTTTTCATCAATATTTACTAGCGCTCTACCGTGCCCCATACTCAAAAAACCATCTCTAATTCCGGTTTGAATGATAGGATCTAAACGTAGTAAGCGTAAATAATTGGTAATGGTAGACCGTTTTTTACCAACACGCTCACTCATTTTTTCTTGCGTTAATTGAATTTCATCAATAAGACGTTGGTAGGATAATGCAATTTCAATAGGATCTAAATCTTGCCTTTGAATATTCTCTACCAAAGCCATTTCTAACGATTCTTGATCGTTAGCAATCCGGATATACGCAGGAATAGTTTCTAAACCTATTAATTTAGACGCTCTAAATCTTCGTTCCCCAGATACTAATTGGTATTTGTTGAATTCTAATTTACGTACTGTAATTGGCTGAATAACGCCCAATTCTCGAATAGATGAAGCTAATTCATGCAAAGCCTCATCGTTAAAATTAGAACGTGGCTGAAAAGGGTTTACCTCAATGGCCACTAAATCTAACTCTACAATATTACCAACAACTTTATCTGCATTTTTGTCTGATGCAGATTTAATATCATTTTCAGGGTCTTTTAATAACGCAGATAGACCTCTACCTAATACTTGTTTTTGGGTTGCTTTCGCCATTATTATACTTTTTCCTTATTTTTATTCAGTACCTCTTGTGCTAAGCTTAAATAATTTACAGCTCCTTTACTTGAGGCATCATATTTTATAATACTTTCTCCGTAACTCGGAGCTTCACTTAATCGAACATTACGTTGGATGATGGTATCAAAAACCATTTCGCTAAAATGCTTTCGAACCTCTTCTACAACTTGATTAGACAAGCGTAAACGAGAATCATACATTGTTAATAACATCCCTTCAATATCCAGATCTGGATTGTGAATACGTTGTATACTTTTAATAGTATTCAATAGTTTACCAAGACCTTCTAATGCAAAATATTCACATTGGATAGGAATGATTACAGAATCGGCAGCCGTTAAGGCGTTTAGTGTAAGTAACCCTAAAGAAGGAGCACAATCAATTAAGATGTAATCATATTTTTCTTTAAGTGATAAAATACTTTTTTTCATCATGTATTCCCGTTGTTCCTTATCTACGAGTTCAATTTCAATCGCAACTAGGTCAATGTGCGCTGGAATTAAATCTACATTAGGAGAAGTGGTTTCAATGATGATTTCTTCTGCTGTCTTTGTATGCTCTAATAATTGGTAAGTACCTATTTCGATACTGTCAACATCAATACCTAAACCAGATGTTGCATTTGCTTGGGGATCAGCATCTATTAAAAGTACTTTTTTTTCTAGCACGCCTAGGGCTGCGGCAAGATTTACGGTTGTAGTGGTTTTGCCTACACCACCTTTTTGATTTGCTATGGCTATTATTTTGCCCATAATATAAAGTAAGTTAGGGGCTAAAATACGATTATTTACAATGCTAAAAAATGTATTTTGTTAACAGTTCGTGAATAAACGTGGCTAATTGCGTTAAAAAAAGTTAATATTTTTAGTGTGAACGATACAATATCTTAGAATTTAATAAATAAAATAATGTATTCAACTGATAATCAGGTGCTTTTGAAATAAATATAACGATGGATGTGTAATTCTTGATCTCTTTATTTATAAGAGGGTAAGTTTATTTAATTGGTGCTTTTGGTGTTTTCTTTATAACCAAATTTTCTGTTTTTGACTTTAAGCCTTGTATTGCAAAAACTATAGTGGTTTAAAATTTTAAAAATAGATTATCTCTTTTTTGATCATAGCCTTGTTTTTACTCAAAAAAACTAAATAATATTTTAAGGCTTTGGAATAATATTTAATCAATCAAGATCTCTAAAATCTCTATTGCGGCATCACTTATTTTAGTTCCTGGACCATAAATAGCAACAGCACCTGCATCATATAAAAATTGGTAATCTTGTTTAGGTATTACACCACCAACAACTACCATAATATCTTCACGGCCGTATTTTTTTAATTCTTCTAATACTTGAGGAACAAGGGTCTTATGTCCGGCAGCTAAAGAAGATACTCCTAAAATATGTACATCATTCTCTACCGCTTGTTTTGCAGCTTCTGCTGGGGTTTGAAATAGTGGACCAATATCTACATCAAAACCAAGGTCTGCATAACTGGTTGCAACTACTTTTGCTCCACGATCGTGGCCATCTTGTCCCATTTTTGCAACCATTATACGTGGTCTTCTACCGTCTTGTTTTGCAAAAACATCAGCAAGTTCCCTAGCTTTTTTAAAGCTTTCATTATTTTGAATTTCTTTAGAATACACGCCTGTAAATGTTTTAATAACTGCTTTATGTCTATTGTAAACGGCTTCTAAGGCATCACTAATTTCGCCTAATGTGGCGCGTTCCCTAGCAGCTTCTACTGCTAAAGCTAATAAATTTTTATCAGGTTCAGAATTTTGTCCTTTACCATCTGCTTTTGCTACGGCGGCATTGGTTAACCTTAAGAGAGCAGATGTTACAGCAGCTTCATTACGGTCTTCTCTTATTTGTGCCAAACGCTCGAGTTGCTGTCTACGTACTTCTTGGTTATCAACTTCTAAAATATGAAGTGGATCTTCTTTTTCTAAGCGGTAACTATTTACACCAACTATTTTATCTCTATTGCTATCTATTCTAGCTTGTTTTTTAGCCGCAGCTTCTTCAATACGCATTTTCGGAATTCCGGCTTCAATAGCCTTAGTCATTCCACCTAATTCCTCAACTTCTTCTAAAAGTGCCCAAGCTTTTTCTGCAATCTCTTGGGTTAAGCTTTCTACATAATAACTGCCAGCCCAAGGATCTACCGTTTTAGTAACTTTGGTTTCTTCTTGGATATATAACTGTGTATTTCTCGCTATTCTTGCCGAGAAATCTGTAGGTAACGCTATGGCCTCATCAAGGGCATTAGTGTGCAAACTTTGTGTGCCTCCTAAAACGGCAGCCATAGCTTCAATAGTAGTTCTGGCAACGTTATTAAAGGGGTCTTGTTCTGTTAGGCTCCAACCACTGGTTTGGCAATGGGTACGAAGTGCCAATGATTTATCGGTTTTAGGATCAAATTGTTTTACCAATTTCGCCCAAAGCATTCTTCCTGCTCTTAGTTTAGCGATTTCCATAAAATGATTCATGCCAATTCCCCAAAAGAAAGACAGTCGTGGGGCAAATTCATCTATTTTAAGGCCAGATTTTAATCCGGTTCTTATATATTCTAAGCCGTCTGCTAAAGTGTACGCCAACTCTATATCTGCAGTAGCACCAGCTTCTTGCATGTGGTAGCCAGAAATACTAATGCTATTAAATTTTGGCATTTTCTGACTCGTATATTCAAAAATATCTGCAATAATTTGCATGGAGGGCGTGGGAGGGTAGATGTACGTGTTACGTACCATAAACTCCTTTAAGATATCATTTTGAATGGTTCCGGATAATTCTTCTAAAGAAACACCTTGCTCTTGTGCCGCAACAATATAGAAGGCTAGAATAGGCAAAACAGCACCATTCATGGTCATAGAAACAGACATTTTATCTAACGGAATCCCATCAAATAAAATTTTCATGTCTTCTACGGAATCAATAGCAACACCTGCTTTTCCAACATCACCAACCACCCGTTCATGATCACTATCATAGCCTCTGTGGGTAGGCAAATCAAAAGCTACAGAAAGCCCTTTTTGGCCTGCTTCTAAATTTCGTCTGTAAAATGCATTACTTTCTTCTGCTGTAGAAAACCCTGCATATTGCCTAATTGTCCAAGGTCTTAAAACGTACATTGTAGAATAAGGACCTCTTAAATAAGGTGGAATACCTGCTGCAAAATTTAAATGTTCTACATTTTTGAGATTGTCTTTTGAGTAGGATGATTGTATATCAATTTCTTCTGCTGTTTCAAATGCACTCGGTGGAGTAGTTGTTTCCTGTAGAGAAGAAGTGTCTAGCGTGATATGTTGAAGGTCTTTTCTATTCATTTTCCAACCTTTTTTGTTCTAATTCTTCAGATAACCTTCGTTCTAAAATAGGTTCTATACTACTTTTTCGAGGTTTATTTTTCATGAAAGGAAATAATTCTAAATCACCTTTCATTTTATCTAAGCTAGATTGGTATTTGTTGGTTCCTACAAGAATTAATTTCTTGCTGTCAAATAAATCTTGCTCTTTCTGTGCACTTTCTTTAATTTTTTTCTGAATGGTATTCGCTTTCAACTGACTTAAGAATCCGCCTGCTTTTTCTAGCTCTTTAAATAGATCTAAGGCTTTTTCAGCGAGTTGTTTCGTTAAGCTTTCTATGTAGTAAGAACCGTCTGCAGGATTACTAGTCTTATCAAAGTAACTTTCTTCTTTAAGAACGATTAATTGATTGCGAGCAATACGTTCAGCAAAGTCATTGGTTTTATGATAAATAGCATCATAAGGTGCATTACACACTGCATCGGCACTGCCTAATATGGCCGACATGCATTCGGTGGTACTGCGGAGCATATTAGAATTATAATCGTAAATGGTTTTATTTCTTTTGGTGGTAACGGCTAAAATATGACAATTTTCAGGAGCGCCATACGCAGCTGCTACCGTTTTGTAGAGTAAACGTAAGGCTCTGATTTTTGCGATTTCAAAAAAATAATTACTACCTACAGCTATTTTAAAATTGACACTAAAATCGGAAATCTTAGTTTCAGGGATTCTATTTAGGTATTCATTAGCGTGCGCTAGGGTATAAGCTAATTGCTGCACAAGATTTGCTCCTGCATTTTGGTAATGGCTAACATCAAGTGTAATTGCATTTGTGGTAGCTGCAATGGCATCAAACTGTATAAAATCTTCTTCAGAATTTGTATACCAATTGCCAGATTTTGTGAGGTGATGAATACTATCAAAATTAAAATAAAATTCAGAATCTGCAGCGTTTAGCAGCTCGTTTGCTTTTGTAATGTAGGATGCTGATAGAAATTGAAAATCGAAATAAAGAACGGTATTTTTTAAATCGATGTCTTTAAGAAGTTTTGCGAATACAATTTCTTCATTCGGAATGGTAAATAAAATACTTTCTGCTCCTTTTTCTAGCGCTTTAAGTGCTTTTTTATTTGCTATCTCTTCATTACCGGCATAAATTGCTTGCGTAATTTGCCATGGTTTTAAGGGTTTCGAGATGGCATTTTCAATAAATTTATCTTCAGAATTATAGAACGGCTTCACCTTTATACCCTCTAGAGATTCCCAAACTAAACTTTCGTTATAATCTTTACCTTTTAAATCAAATTGAATTTTTTGCTTCCACTGTTGGGTAGAAACATCGGTAAATTCATTAAAAAGTTTGGTATTACTCATCTTGATCAGTTTTTAGGCTATCCTGATATTCTATTAAATAGATTTCTTCGTTCTTTCTTTTTAGATAGTATTCTTCTCTTGCGAATTTTTTGAGTTCGTCTGTATCAGATAGTTTTTCTATAATTATTTTATCTTTTACAATTTCATTTTGTAAATACTCTTTGGTTTTCTCTAGCTTATTATTTTCTTTTTTAAGCTCAAGATGTATCAAAAAGGAATTCGTATCAAAAAAAAGCATCCAAATAAAAAATACCGTTAGCACCAATACATACATATTGGTGGCTATAGAAAACCACTTTTTCTGTTTTAACTCCTTAATTTTCATCGAGTGTGTATCGTGAGGTTACTAATTTACACCAATTTTTCGTTTATAATACTCTTTACAATTTCTACAGCAACAGTATTATATTTATTATTAGGGATAATGATATCCGAATATTCTTTAGAAGGTTCTATAAACTCTTCGTGCATGGGTTTAATTACCGACTGGTATTTGCTTATGGTTTCATCAAGATCCCATCCACGTTCGTTAACATCTCTTTTTAATCGTCTAATTAATCGTTCATCGGAATCGGCATGCACGAAAATTTTAATATCGAACATTTTTCTAATTTCGGGATTGGTAAGAATCAAGATGCCCTCAACAATCATTACTTTTCTAGGATGTGTAGGTACGGTTTCATCTGTTCTATTGCATTCTAGAAAAGAATATACGGGTTGCTGAATAGATTTACCTTCCCGTAAATCTTTCAAATGCTGTGTTAGTAATTCAAAATCTATAGAACTAGGATGGTCAAAATTTGTTTTACGACGGTCCTGAAGGGTTAAATGTGATAAGTCATTATAGTACGAATCTTGCGAAATAACACCGACTTCACCTATTGGAAGTTCGTTAATTATCTGATTTACAACCGTAGTTTTTCCACAGCCAGTTCCTCCCGCAATTCCAATTATAAGCATTTCAATGAATTTTGTGACAAAAATAGGTATTTGAAATAGAATACAAAGTACGAAATGATAAATTGGATTATGGATAATAGCTTAAAGCATATAAAAATAAAAGCATCTTAAAATTCTACTAATTAAACATTTTTTTAACAGAAATGATTAAGTAAAAGAACCTTCTTAGACTGCGCTTATTGCTACTTTTGCAGGATGAAAAAAGTGAGTGCCAAACCTAATTTTGAATTTATTGCTTTAATGGCATCTTTGATGTCTATTGTAGCCTTATCTATAGATGCATTATTACCGGCATTGTCTGATATAGGTGTTGCTATTAATAATGTAAACTCTACAGATCATCAGCTTTTAATTACCATGATTTTTTTAGGGTTGGGAGTAGGGCAATTGTTCTTCGGACCATTATCAGATAGCTTTGGACGGAAACCCATAGTATACATAGGTTTTTTTATCTATATCATCGCAAGTTTTATTTGCGTGTTTGCGACCACATTAGAAGTAATGATTATTGGTAGAATTTTACAGGGTATTGGTTTGTCTGCAGCACGGACTATTTCAATTGCTATAATTAGAGATACTTATGAGGGTAATTATATGGCTAAAGTAATGTCTTTTGTTACGGCATTCTTTATTTTGGTACCTGTAATTGCGCCGGCATTTGGGAAAATTATTTTAGAAAGCATGGGCTGGGAAGCAATTTTTTATATGCAAGTATTTTTTGCAATAGTCATTGGAATATGGTTTTGGAGAAGGCAAAAGGAAACTTTGCATCCAGAATATAAAGTGAAATTTACCAGTCACGTTTTTATAAACGGCGTAAAAGAATTGGTAAAACATAAAGAAACATTAGCGTGTACCACAATTTCGGGTTTAATAACTGGAGCTTTTTTAGTCTACTTAAGTTCTGCTCAACATGTTTTTGAAGATCAATATAATTTAAAAGAAACCTTTCCTTATTTATTTGCAGCATTAGCAGTTTCAATAGGAACCTCTACTTTTTTAAACGGAACATTAGTATTGCGATTCGGAATGCGAAAATTGGCCTTTATAGCCTTAATTACGTTTACTACATTATCTATAACTTATGTGGTATTATTTTGGGGCAGCGAAAACCCAAGCGTTATTGTATTGATGATTTTTTTATCCTCAATATTCTTTTGTTTAGGATTTATTTGGGGAAATATGCGTTCTATTGCTATGGAACCTATAGGCCATATTGCAGGGATTGGTGCAGCTATTACAGGTTTTATTTCTACGGTAGTATCCATTCCTATAGCAACTTTTATAGGAGGATATGTGACTATTACGGTACTGCCATTGTTTGTTGGCCTTAGTGGATGTGGAATACTAGCCTTACTTATTTTCTTATCTTTTAGACAAGGCCCATCGGAAGTGGTTGTTGAGGGATAGGCTTATTGATGATTTTGGCTATGTAACTACTAATAAACCCATTAATAATTTTCACTAATAATAGGTTTATTTTTCAGCTATGTCTATATGGGGTAGTAATTTAATTTAAATCACTTACTAAAATTTCCCATTCCCTAGAAACTGCAAAATCTTCGGTTCTTATTTGACCATCACTAAATATAATATACATTTTTCCATTAAAAATACACATTTGATGAATCACGTCATATCCATTTGAGTTTATCAAGTTTGTGTCTATAGTTTTATAGGTATTGTCTTCAGTATTAAATACTCCAATAGAAAAATCTGAACCAATAATATCTCCGTTTTCATCTTTTGAATCAAATCTGTTAGCAACATATATTAAGTTTTCATATTTGTCGACGAATGTGAAATCTGCTTTTTGATCCATTTCAAAAACCGAAATGTTAGTGGGATCTTTAATATTTATTTTGTATATTAAATTGGAAGGCAAGTCACCAAAAAAGGCTTCGCTACCACCAAAAACATATAGATTATCGTGCAGTGTCGTACCCCTGGCTCCACTTTTTGGTTCCGGAAGAGTTGCAAATTCGGATAATGTTTTAGAGTCTATATTCCATTTAAAAATCTTGTCACTTTCTAAATTATCTATATCTCCTCCAATCATAAAAGCATTATTATCTATAACAGATATTCCAAAGCGGCTAAGACTTTTTCCATGCAAAGTAGAAACGGGATTTTCAGTTAGGTTGACGTTATATTGATTGACATATTGACCACCAATTACGATTAATTGATCATCGATAAGATGTAGTTGTTTAGAAACTTTATCCGGATTATTGAACCGCTGTTCTGTAATTTCATTAGTATTAATGTCTAACTTAAGAACTCTCTCGGGTATTGATAGGGTTGAGTCTATATCATATTCCCATTCTCTAGTTACTAAAAAAATGGCATTTTCTTTGTAAGAACCAATCATGCCGGGAGAGCAACAGGCGATAGCAGTACTAGTAAAAGTGAAAGCTTTAGAAAAACTCAGACCATTAGCAGGGACAGATATGTAATCAGTTTCATTTTTTTTAGACAGACTTATGTTTAAAATGGAATTATCATCATTTGTTATAGTGGCATTTAATGTGTTATCGTCCACAATTTCAAAAATCCATTTGCCATCATTCGCTTCAATAATAGTAGCACTGCTTTCATTGTACTTGAAAGTGGAGAAAACAGAAGATACATATTTGTCTAATAAAGTTTCTGAAGGATCAGAAGCATTAGTTTCAATACCATATCCTTTTCTCCATTCAACAGTTCCAGTTTCTCCATTGCCACTAAAAATGAATTCATCATCTACAACATTGAAATTTTCAGAAATATCAATATCACCATCCTTTTGAATAGTACCGTTACTGTTCTTACCGTTTTTAGATATATTACCAGAAGAAGAAAGTATTGCAGAATTTATTTTCCATGTTTTTGAAGACGCTTCAGTTAAAACAATTGTTGATTCGGGTCGTAATTCGCTCAATTCTTCTGCACTTAAGACTTTGTTTTCTGAATTGTCTTTATTACAAGAAGTAATTAACAAACCTGTGACTAGAAATAGGCTAAGTTTTAAAAGTGTTTTTTTTAGCATTGTAGGTCTTTTTAATTTGATTGTTAAGAGTAAATATACGTTATTCTAAATTATGAAGGATTTAAATTTTACAGATATTGAAGACTATTTTTTCTTGAAATTATTATTTAGAAAAATAGTTGCTAAGTATTGGTTTGAATGGTATCCCAATCTTGATTTTGGTGGTTCGTAAGCCAATTTAAAGCATAATGTCTTTCATAAACTACACTTGAATTTATGGCTCCGGTAACTTCGTTCCCGTTGATTCTTGCATCTACGCAAGCCCAATTCATGCGGTAGGTCTTATCCAATTCATCTAGAATTTCAGACGTACTTTTTACGTCAACCATTTTCTCAAAATCTTCTCTTGTAGGTTGAAAAATGGCACTTACAATAGCACTTACATCACAAATTTCGTCAGGATATTTTAATTCTTCTGTTATCCCCAAGGCCCATAAGGCTACATACAAACTTTCGTAACGCCAAGTTGCATAAGCTCTTTCTTGATCGCTTAAAGTTGCTGTGGTGTATATAAATGTCTCGTAGGGAGAAAAACTATCAATTTGCTTGGCTTCAACAGTTTTTATCAAATGCTCTTGTGCTACACCTTCGCCTTTAGCAGCTATAACTAGCAAAGCATAAGCTCTATCAATAATTTCTTTTTCAGTTCTTAATTCTATAGCTGCAGCATCCATAGCGCAGGGCAGATTCTTATTCGTTTTTATTCCATGCTTTTCTAAAAAGGATTCAGATGTTACTTTTCGTTCTATTTGTTCCTTAGTGTAACTTTCTGCTGGTTGATCGTGATATTTTGCATCAACATTTACCTCTAATTCTTGTATATCGCAGGCACCGGTATGATCTATAATTAGGTTTAAGTATTTATCCGTAAAATATTGGCTTTGCGATTTTGTGAATAATTTGTTGGGTTGGGCAAAAATAAAAGCATCTAACTCTAGTGTTAAATCCCGTAAAAAAGTTTCAAACTCATGGCTTATTTCTGGTTCTGCTATAAAAGCAATTTCACAATTGGCAGCCTTAACCTTGTGTAGGAATTTGTTTTTTATCGCTTCATTTTCGGTTGGAAATGCTTGAATGTAATTTACCATGCCCTCTAAGTTTTGTGTAAGGCCACACTCGACTTTATCTAGAGTGTACGAAGGGTTTTTCCTTTGACGATAATTTAATTTTAATGATTTAGGTTTGCTGAAAAAACCATCTTTAAGTGTGGCTATAATAGATGTATTGTCTTCTTGATCCTGTACATCAATATGCGCTTTTGGTAGGTGCTTTTTGAGCAATAGTACAATTTTTTCAAATTCTAGTTTGTGGCTGTAAAGAGTACAATTTTCCATAAATTTTTTATTTAGGATAAGTTATGTATGGAACGTAAGGTGTAACAGGATAGTATATAACAGGAATCTTAAAATCATAATTTTCGCCAATACTTTATTCTTCTGATGTAAATTATAAAACGATGATTACTTTTTCTAGTAGCGATATTGTAATACAGGATTCAATGCTCTATTGGCAAGGCTTAAACTATTTTTATTAAAGTGGGCTAGTTAATTATTCTTTACTAAAGAATTCTTTGAACGTTTTAATATCTATCCACCCTTTTTTTCCATTTTTAGTAATCTGATAAAATGAAGTTGTTTTCTGTTTAAACTGATCAAAATCAGGAGTTATGTGTTGAGGGTAAATTCCGATTTGATTGTTATTATAGAGATATATTAAACCGTCCTTAGAATTCTGGTTAATCAGCTCATAAACTTCAGGTAAAACTCGATGAAGAGTTACATTTCCTTTTTTAGAAAAGTTTAGGGGTCTAGTAGGGAGAAGGAAAATAGTATCCTTAGTTCTTTCACTAATAAAATAAGCGGGTTTTTCTTTTGCAGCCTTTTGGTAAACGGCTTTATCAAAATCATAAGAATAAATTTCACTTTTGCCGTACCTTATAATCTTAATATGATTGGGGTATTTTTGATATTGAGTATTTACACTTACAGAAATATAATTACTTCCGTCTAAAAAACTTAAATCATCAATAGCATCCGGAATGCCTTTAAAGTTAAGTGTTATTTCATCCTTTACTGATCCAAAATGGCCTTTAGTGATGACGAGAATATATTTTTTAGTATCTTTTTTAAATTTAATGGAATAAGTAGTTGAATATACTGTGCCACATAGGAATAGATCTGGTTCGGGAAAGGTATTAATTTTTGATATGGAATTATCATAATATTGAGGTCCAGTACTAGTGAGTACTTCTAATCCGTCTTTCATAAAATAGACCTCTTTTAATTCTGGTATTTTAATTTCTTCAAGTGTACAAGTTCTATAAATTGAAATAGAATCTTTAAGAATTGCTTTTATAAAATTAGGGGTATACAGAATAGTGTCATATTTTTTTTTCAGGACATTGATTTTTTTGGGATTAGTTAAGATATATTGATTACCCTCTTTTTCAAGTCTATAGTATTGTGAACAGTAAGAGTCAGTATAATTTCGCTGGTTTGCAGTATAGGATAACGAATACAAACTATCTTGGGCATTACCACTGTTACAACAAAAACTATAAAAAAGAAACAAAAAAAGTAATTTTAGTAATGGTATTTTAGTTGTTTCCAAATTGTAGTGTTTTTTAATTTAATGTTATAAAGTAAAGCGTCTGTACCTTACAATATGTATTAAAAATTAAAATAAATCTTTTATATCAGCATACAAAATTAGGCCTTTCACTGTTTTGCAAACCTGTGTTACTGAGCTGATTTTATATATACACTTCAATAGCGCATTGCATTTTTAAAGGACGTTTCTTTTGCTAATAAAGCGTTACTATATTATTTACAGTTATAGGGGTCGAATATGGAGCGATTTCCATTTTTCGCATCAATAATCATTTCGTCAATAGTTCTATTGCAATACTTGTTTTCGAAAATTCTACCAACCTTTAAAAAGGTTAAGTTGTATTCTTTATCTTCAAAGCTATAGGCTATCGAGTCGTTCAAAAATTTGTTTTTCAAATAATTATAGTTGTCGATTTCAATTCCTTCTATTTTCTTCAACTTTATTGTTCTATTTAAACTTCGTGTAAAATTCAAAGAAAGATTATTTTTTTTTGAAATATTAAAAGGGATAAATACTATAATTACCTTTGAACCAAGTACTGGTATTGACTTATTAGTATGTGTTATTTCTTCACCATTCTCTAAAAATAATCGAGATCTTGAGGAACTAAAATTACCTGAACCTGTTATATTTCTAATTCTGACTTTATTAAAACTATTATTTATAACCTCAATTTTGTAAGGAAAAAAGCCATCAATGTTTTCTTTACCATAGGAATTTAGAAAAACACTATTCTCATTAGGAAGTAATGTAATGCTGATTGCCTTTTTTTTTGAACAGGAAATTAGAGTTGTTACTAGGAGGAGTATTGAAATATATTTCATTTTGCTATGCTTTTTATTTAGTTTTTTCAAAACCATAGTAAACTTGTAAAGCATTTATACGCTCTTTTATGTTCCTGTTTTTGTTATTGATAGCATCCATTTTATGTAGGAGAATGAAATATTCTTCTAATTTTTCTTTACTCAGTGGTTTCTCAAGTTCTTCTCCAAAAATATTTTTCTTTAATAATTGTGCTATAGTAGGGGTGGCACTCGCAATTTCATTCTTCTTTTGTTCATGCTCTAAATTTTTTAACAAATAATCAAGCATTACATCTCCATTTTCGGTAGCGTCAATCGTATAGGCTATTTCGGCCATATGCATAACCCAATAGTTTCCCCGTAAGTAGGTGTCTTTAGGATAAAATCCGATAAATTTTGATAGTAATTCTCTGCATTTTTTTAGGTCACCCACAGTGTAATAGTGGTTTATAAGAATTTCATAGCTTGAGATATATTCTATTACCACAGATAACTTTGTTCCTAAATGCTTTTCTGTGATTTTATGAAATTCAAAATCGTTTATCAAAACAGAATATGTTTTGTCAGCATCGATTCCTGCTAGATAAGCGTTATTTTCAATTTTGTTTTTTGGTTTACCAGTCAACTTATACGCGAAACCAGATAGCTCTAAATAATTGGATAGAATTGGCAATTCGTTGAATACGCAGTAAATGGGTCTATTTTTTATATTGGTTTGTATGATATCTAATGCAAGCATTTCGCCCTGCAATAGATATTGTGATTTAAATTTTAATTTTAAAGTGTCTTGGTTCGTTATTTCCATACCTATCTGTTTTGAAGGTAATTGAGAATATTCTTTGTCTGGTTCATATACGGTAGTAGGGTCATTGAAATTCATTAATTTTAATACACTGTTTAAATCAAGGTACTCCTTGGTAGAGGTATCATTATTTATAATAATAACATCAAGCTTTTCCTTTGCGTATGTTTCTAGTAGTAAGGTGAATTTAATTGGAGAGGTACCCATAACTACATCATTTCTCAAATGATTTACATAGCTGTTCTGATTTAATAAACTGGTATTTATGATAGTAACATCTTGGCGGTATTTTAATTTTGCTTGAGCATACAAAAATGGGTAGGTATCATTATCGCCAGTGGTAAATAAAATAGCATTTGGTGCTACTGAATTTAGGTGGTTTTTGGCGTAATCTAAAAAAAAGTCGGAATAAAGGCCTTCTGGTAAAAATGCTAAAGCTTCTTCTTCGTTTTGATAAAGGCTAAGGTTCAGGTATGCAGCAACATATTCATTGTGAAGTTTATTGCAGATACCGCCAACAATAGTGGGGTAGTTAGGGTTTTTTTTACAGAGAAGCGTATAATTTTCGATAGCCTTTTCTACATACTTTTTATATGTTTTGAGTTGTTCTTGAGAAAATTGATTCTTTCCTGATTCTTGTAAAGTAAATTGAACGCTGGAATCAGCAAATTCAGAACTATTATTTAATAAATGACTGGCTCTGCTGCTATAAGCTCTTCCGAGAGCATAATATTCAATTTCTTTGAGGATAGACTTCTGTTCTAAAAATGTGATAACATCTTTTGGCCAACCTACGTAACCGAAAAATGGCAATGTATTAAATCTCTCTTTATAATAATCAGTTAAGTAATATTCAATATGTTGGGTATCTAAATTGCTATTTTCAGGAAAACTTAATTTTTTATAGGTGTTTTCATCAGACGTCCAAAAAAGTTCTTTTTTACGGAATTCATCAGTGTTGTAATCGTATTCCTCAATATAATATCCTTCTTTTTGTTTAACAAATCGTATGGAATCAGAATCTTGTCCTGTTCTTAAATCATAGGTTGTAAAAAAGGTGCTTGCAACTTGGTCAAAAGATGGAAAATTATCTTGAGCATTGGTGTAATTTACTAGGAAAATAAAACAGAAAAAAAGTGCTTTTTTTTTAATCATTAAGGGTGTTTTCTTAAGTGTGAAATAAACAATACTCCGTTCACTTGTGAATAAATAGGATTGCATTGTAGGCACTTTGGGGCTAAAAACTATAGCGCTAAATAGATGAACAAAACTTATAATATTGTACTTGCATCAAATGCTCCAGTTTACAATTCATCCTTTGGGAAAAAAATAGGAACTAGTTTAATTGATCATTGAAAGAAATTTTGGATTTTCTGATTTGTTTAAGAATATTTTTAGTTCTTTTCTTGCCTATAAGACCAATATTTATTTTATAATCTTTATGATCAACGATTTGAATAATTAAAAGAGTTCTGTGAGATCTACCACTACCTATTTCTTTTCGGGTTATTGTTTTAATAAGTTCAATTGGTATTATTTTTTTTTTAAAAGGGATTACCAAATTCTTAGCTATGATATAATCGGAAGAACTTTCAATGTAATCCATGTCAGAGCTAAAGAAAATAAGCATAGCTAATACTCCTAGAGTAGTGAGGATATATCCGGGATCTAGACTTTCTTCTTGAAATTGGTTAATGATAAAAAAAAGTGTGCAAATTATGGAAATACCTATAGATGCCGTTAGGAGCCTACTAATAAGTGATATCGGTGTCGTTTTGTGTCTGATTTTCAGGTTAAAGGTGTTTAATTTAGCACTAATATTTCTCTTTGTTAATTTTTAATATACATTCAATTAGCTCAATTGTTGGTTTTGTTATTATATCAATAAGTATTAATTGAGTTTCGGTAATGTTCTTCAATATAGGAATATTTCTCTAAAGATATGTCTAATTTTAAAGTGAATTTTTAAAGTTCCTTATAATCAGCGTTTTCCATCAATAGTTTGGTTTTAGGTATTTCTAAGCCATTATTAATTTCTTCAATATATTTTGCCCGCTCTTTAGCTACAATATCTTTCTACAGCATTATTCAAATCAATTTTATTATCGGATATCAATTTTAATCATTATTTTTTTTAGGAGGATGTTAAAAAACCAATCTAAATTTTTCTAGAGTAACTGTTCCTGTTTAGAATAATAGTGTTCTCTTTATGGCATCAATTTCTTATTCATTTTGTCTCAGTCCTTGTGGAATTTCAATTTTATCACCTAAAAATAGTGCATTTAAGAAAAGACGATTTGTACCATACCAACTTCCTCTGAAATTTGGATTATCAGCAAATAAAACTACCCTACCAGTGCCTACTTTACTTACAATCAAGGATGCTGAAGGTTGTACGTTCTCTTTCATATTTTTTTCGGTAATAAATCCGTCAATATGTGCATTTTTAGAATATTTAGCTACTGTAGCATATTCGTTTTTACTCGGAGAAAGCCAAACATTATTATTTTTATAAACGGGAATAGAGTTGTCGTGATATCCAAAAGCTAGGGGATGTGTAATATCTAAATCTACCCGTAAAATAATACCACCCACACTCTCTTTTCCTATATTTTCACCAGAGGATACATAAGGTTTTCTTTCAACGATTTTGAGACTATCTTTTTTCAAAGAATCTCTCTCTTTGTTTGTTAATTTTTCTTGGACCAATTTTTTGTCAATTGCCCATTTAGAAGCAGATCCAATCGTTATCAAAGTATTTCCTTTACTTACCCATGCTTTTATTTTTTCTACTTGCTTTTTGTTTAAATTGTATCGGCCAGATACCATAACCATAGTCGTGTATTTGTCTAAATTACTTCGATCAAAATTGCGCATAGGTATTTTACTTATAGGCATATTCATACGGGTGTCTAATAAATGCCAAACTTCTCCGGCCTCATAGGAAGTAGTACCTTCTCCTATTAACATAACCGCTTTTACTTTTTTAATAGGTTTAATAGTGCTGCTACCTAAATCAACACCTTTTAAACTGTACCCAGAATTAATGGCATACATTGGAACTTGATATTTTATTTGTGCTTTTTGGATTAAATCATATATTTCTTGACTGGTTTTCTTTTGGTTTGATACAGGTATGACTAATGATCCGTAATTAAAAGGTTTTGCCTCTTTGGCGACGGCTAGTGAAAATGGTTTGAAAGCAGAAGAAACTACTACTCCATTTTTTTGTAGGTAATTAAGTACTGCTGGAGCATTGTAATCATCCCAATCTATTACATAAGCATACTCTGATTTTGAAATAGGAGAGACACTGATAAGCTTATCCGTGTTTTCTATTTTTTCACCCATTTTAAGACTTGTTACGGGTTTGTACTTCATGTTATAGAAGTTAGCAACAGACCAAGCAGAAGCATCATAATATACGCTATCGCGATATTTAGAATAGGTTTCAAACATAGTTTGTACCATACGATATTGAGGTTGCTTCGTTGGAACTACATAGCGATTTTCAGATTTGTACACCGTTATCTTATGCATTAAAAGTTTGTCTATAAAAGCCTTGGTGCGGTTCTTATCATAATCATCTCCAAAAGAATATCCTTTAATTTTACTTTTTGAGGAATTAGTGAAAGCACTTTTAAAGAAATTTTGTTGATACTTTCTCATGTACCCTTTATTTGCTACTGCCGTTTTTACAGTTGTAATGCTTGAAGTATATTGATTGCGAATAGTGAATGGGAAAGTGATTTTGCCAAAAGCAGTAGTTTGTTCTTGTCCGCGTGAACTTGCTTGTTCAAAGAGTAACCCTAAACCACCTTGTAAATCAGGATAGGAAGACCCATAACCGGGATAGGTTCCATCAAAAACTTCTTTAGTAAAGTACAAGGATCCAATACTGTCTAATGCCTTTGCAAATTGAACACCAAACATCGTATTAAGGTCTTCATAATTTTCTTTAGGCATGATGGGATCAAAGGAAGCGTTGACTTTCATTGGTTCAAAAAAATAGCTTGATTGGCTTCCCATTTCGTGAAAATCGGTTACGACATTCGGGTACCACTCATGATACCACTTTAGTTTTCCTCTGCTTTCAGGATTTATAGCTAATAACCAATCACGATTTAAATCAAACCAATAATGATTGGTTCTTCCACTTGGCCAATATTCATTGTGTTCAGCATCTTGGGGATCAGAAACCTTAGGTGTTCCTTGATAGGCATTTGCCCATTGGGTATGACGATCGCGACCATCTGGATTAATGGTTGGATCTATCATAATAACAGAATTATCGAGGTATTTTAATATTTCGGGGCTATTAGATGCAGCAAAAGTATAGGCAGATAGTAAAGCTGCTTCAGAGCTAGAAGGTTCATTTCCATGAACATTATAGGCTAAGTTGATAAATATAGGAACAGCTTCGTAATTTGATACATTTTGTGATGGATCAGTAAAGGCTAAATGTTGTTCTTTTAGTTTGTCTAGATTAGTTAAATTGTCAGGACTGGTAATCGTTAAAATAACCAACTTACGACCTTCGTGTGTTTTGCCATATTCATAGATGGTAGCTCTGTCTGATGTTTCGGCTAATTTAGTCATATAAGCAACAATTAAATCATGGCGAGTATGGTGCTCACCAATACCATAACCTAGAAATTCTTCTGGGCTTGGTATAGCTGCATTAAAAGGATGAAACTTTTTAAGGAAATAATCTTGCGCTTGAATTGTGGTACTGGTAAGTAGTATCAAAAAGAATAATTTTTTCAACATTATATTTAGTTTGTATTGGCTCTTTAAATATAATGAAATTAGACCTAGTTGACAGGTTTTGAATTTGATTATCTATTTCTTTTATGGATGTTATAAAAAACATGCGATACAATTGAGAAGCTAATAAATATATATAATAATTATACGATAGGCTTAGATGTTACCATCGCTAGCTAATCTATGTTTTTAACTTTTACTATGATAGGTAGTCTCATTTTTATACACAATGCCCCCTTTCATGACGAACACAACATTTTCAAGGGTTTGAATATTTTTAATAGGATTGAGATCAACAGCAATAATATCAGCCAATAGCCCAACTTTTATTTCACCTCTATCCCTAAGGTCTAACATTTGAGCGGAATTAATTGTGGCAGTTTGAATGGCATTGAGGGGCGTCATTCCTATGCTTGTTAAAGCCTCAAATTCAAGGGCATTTTTTCCATGTGGAAGAATAGGTGCGTCTGTACCAAAAGCAAATTTAACTCCTTCTTTTACGGCCTTTACATTACTTATTTTTGAGCTCTCTATAGCAATTTTTGCTTTTTCTGCGATTATCTGTGGTAGTTTTTTAAGATCAATTTGTTGCTGAAGCGCAATAGTTGGGACCAAATAAGTACCCTTTTCATTCATTAGACGAATTGCCTCATCATTAAGAAAGCTTCCATGTTCTATTGATGTCACACCTGCTTTTATAGCGGCTAAAATTCCTTCTATTCCATGTGCATGTGCCGCAACTGTTATTCCATGTCTGTTTGCCTCATCTACAATTGTTTTCATTTGCATTGACCTGTTTATGACTATTATAGTATTTAGCGAGCCGAAGCATTATATATTCTCACTTATGAATTATTTTTTATAGATAATAAATTATAAAATGTAAATCATACTTGTCTAAAAGTAAAGTTTGTTTTACATTTGATTGATTTTAAATTATTTTTATATGAATAATAACTACCTCCTTCCTCATAAGTTTAAAAAAATGGGCTTTTTTATGCTTATTCCATCAGCTATTCTAGGATTTCTAGCACTGGTATTTGAATATGAACCTAATTATTTAGATTTCAATGTTCCAGCTATTTTTTTAGACGATATATTTGAAAACAAGGTAGTGTTCGGAATGGTAGACAATAACATTTTAAATGAAATTTTTGGAATTTTGATTATTGTAAGTTCTTTGTTTGTTGCTTTCTCCAAAGAAAAATTAGAAGATGAGTATATTTCAAAAATCAGATTAGAATCTCTAGTTTGGTCTGTTTATGCAAACTATGGAATACTTCTGTTTTCTTTTGCGTTTATTTACGGCTTTTCTTTTTTATGGGTTATGATATTTAATATGTTTACCATCTTGCTTTTTTTTATCATCAGATTTAACTGGCAGATTTCTAAACTTAAAAAAGCAGCTCTCTATGAAGAATAATATAAAAATTGAAAGGGCCAAGAAAAATATTACACAAGCCGATTTGGCTAAATTAGCAAAAGTTAGTAGGCAAACAATCAATGCGATGGAGCTTGGTAAATATGTTCCATCAACAGTTTTAGCGCTTAGATTAGCTGAAGTTTTTAAAGTTGAAATAAGCCAACTATTTACTTTGGAAGATTCTGATTGGTTATAAAATAGGATTCAAATTTGTACATCAAACAAATTAATTACATAATAGCCTTATTCCTTTTACTTTCGTAAACTCCAAATTTCATAAATGGGATCTCCTTTACTCGATTTTCCTGAATGATGCCAATCGCCATTCATCAACTTATAATCAAAATTTAGGCTAGCGCCAACTCTAGAATTATCTTTAGAGAAAAATTCAATATTTTCTGTATATTTTCCATCTACCGTTGTATAGCTGCCACCACCAGTTCCCATAAATTGTTTGGTAGCGGTGTTATAGGCAATCCATTGGAAACGTGTGCCCGATAAAATTTTCATGGTTTTTCTTGGGAGGGTAGTGTCTCTTTCTTGTGTTTCACCATTTTTAATTCTTCCAGACATTAACCAAGCTCCTTGCAAAGCTCCAGGTGTACCATCATCTATTTTAGTAAATTGAATGTTCCCTTCTAATTTAGTTAGTGTAGTATTGGTTATTGACACTTTAAAACTAACTTCAGTACCTATCCGTGTCGGTCTTTGGGAATCAAACTCAACTTCTTCAGTAATCGTTTCTTGATCCAAATGCCAAGTACCACCATTACAATCTATGAATGCTCCTGTTTTAGCATTATAATTGGTTAATACTTGATATCCGTTAGAAAAAATAACCACACTTTTTAATTGATCTCCATTTGTAGCAGTATAATACCTTTCCCAAGCTCCTTCAAGAGATTGCGCTGCTGCCCCAAGAGGGCATATGATACCAAATAATACAACCAATAACTTTTTCATATCTAAACGTTTTTTCCTCTTAGGTTAAATATACTAAGAAAATTAATAGGGCTGCTTTTGTACTAAATCTTGAACCATAATTTTTAGTTTGTAACAATTCCTTGTTTTTAGCGTCCTATTTATAAATACCTAAACAATTTTAATATGCGTAATCATTTACAAGTACTTAGACAGAAATTCATTCGGTTGTACCAATGTGAATTAAGAACATTTAATAAAATTCTTGGAATTAGGTAAACGATCATATATCTGCTGTGCGGTTTTAATTTATAGATGAAGCAATATTGTAAAAAGGATACCAGATTAAAACCATATTTAGTACGGGTTATCTCATAAATTGCTTTATTAAGGGAGATTCAGATTTTTGAATTGAATTATTAGTAGTATTTTTGAATTTCAAAAAAAACTTCATCAATAATCCTTAGTTTATGCCGTATCAAGATATGTTTGTTCTTTTCTGGGAACAAGTAAAAGAAAGTGTTCAAGAAGGCCGCTTTGCTAAGTTAACTATGGCAAAGACCATAGGAAAGCCTGATTTAAAAAATATATTTTTAAGACCTGTCTATTCTGATAAAGGCTTTAAAGTCTTACTTAAATACCGCTACAGGTCTAGAGAAACTGAGGATCAGGAAGAAATGCTGACCTTAGAAGAGGCTTTAGTGGTCTTAAAACCACACCTTAGGAAGTCTTTTTTATCGGTGCTGTTATTCACTACAACAAAGGATATTATATTCAAAATAAATAGAAAAGGTGTCGGTAGTATGACCGAAACTCCTCCTTCATTTCATCATGTAACCCAGGCTAAGAGCGATTTAGATTAACGGTTGTCATAACATTATTTTCTTCCCTTATTCTGTTTTACATTGCAATTGCATGTTATCAGACCATAGGAAAGAGGTACTTTTATAAAGGAATTATGGACTTGCCACTATTCTTTTTTATTTTGAAGAAACGGATTGTACATCATAATAGCATGGTTTTCTACAATCATTGATTCGGTTTCCGCTTCACCAGTGTTTATTATTTTGAATATTTGGTTGTGCCTAGAGTAACCTCCCCAATATTGCTGTTTAATTTGATGATTGCGCTCCTCAATTTTATACGATTCTTTAATTACATTGTTTGAGAACAGCTCGCCATTTAAATGTGTTTCATCCAACCAGAGTTTAATTATGAAACTATTTTTTGTTTCATTTTTTATCTGCAGGTCAATATAATTATAGGAGAGTGTTGCACCCGCACCAAAGGGTACTTTTCTATTCACATCTGGGAAAACATCAAATCCATGTCTGTATCGCTCTATAATTGTAAGAGGGCTATGTGCAAAAACCCAAAAAAGGAGATTTCCTAGTTGACAGAGTCCACCCCCAATATCATGAGCTATGGTTCCGCTTTTTAAAACCAAGCCTTCTAAATATCCTTTTCTCTTGGTGGGGCGGCCTACAAGTTTCCAGAGAGAGAAATATTCATTGGGTTTTATCTCTATCTCATGTAAATGTTTTATAGCAATAATAAGGTTTGTTCTTTTGTTCTCCTGAAGGTACATATCCACATCTTTAAGAGGTCTTAGAACAAGAGATCTATGTTTAAATACAGAATGCTTAAAGCCTGTTTTGTTGGTAGTGTTCGCGTATTTACGATCGGTAAAAATCCAATGATACCTCCGCTTAAAGATAAAATATTCTTTTCCTAAAAGTTGTCTTAATGGCCCACGTTGTTTCGGTTTTTTTATTTCGTTCAAGCTTGTGTATTTAAGTTTCAAAACCAATCCAAATATTTGAAGGTCTTATAAAGATACTGTTTATGCGCGCTGAACTATGCCCACTGTTGTAGCGTTTTTTTTATTTGCATTCTTTCCATGGAGAATGTTTTAGATTTTTGGTCTAATAAAGTTATCATCAGTATATTTTTTTTGATTAACTCAGATTCATTCAGGTGTAAATTTCCATTGTATTGTCTATTCTTTTTAATAAGATTAAATACTAATGTTATTATTTTGTCAAGATGATCTTCGTTCATATTTTGAATTAGGATAAGGAAATCATCTGTCCCTATTTCTGAAATTTCTGGTATAGAAAGATTAAATTCACTTTTCAATGCGGTATTAATATCCTCCAAGGAATGCTGCTCGTTTTCAGCTTCAAAATCATTAACCTTCCGGATAAGATTTTTAAGCAGCTCTGTTAATCGTTGTACTTCCCGTAGGATAAAATCTTTTTCTTCAATCAAAATTTTTCGGTTTATTTTTCAGATCATTATTAAAAAGTACTCTTCCTTTTAGTGCTTAAGTGATAATGCATAACAAGCATTATCTTTGAGTGTAGCACTACGGTCTTGATTTTCAAAAGTAGCATACGTTTTTTTAAAATAAAACCTTAAGACATATGCTTTTCTTACTGCGCAATACAACTGGAACGCGCAAAAAACAGGCATGTTGTCTAGTTTTAGTTTGTTAGTTTATTTTGATGCTAATAACAGATTAAATTTATCTTATGCTTTTATAAAGTTATGCAGTAGGGTTAACAATGATCTGTTTTAAGAATAGGGACCAAAATTAGTAGGACTGTTCTTGGATTGATTTAGTGACCTTAGATTTAACTTCTCCAGTATGTTTCGTAGTTTTAGTTTCTATTAACAGTATTGAACATTCTTCTTTAGACGAAACTCTATGGTTAATACCTTTGGGTACCACAAATAAATCTCCCGTTTTCATGATTTTATTCGGTTCATTTTCAACCTCCATTAAAAGTTCTCCAGAAATAATAAAAAATAGTTCATCTTCATTTTCATGATTATGCCAAGGAATATCCTCTCCTTTAATCTTGGCAATTTTTACATATTGATCGTTAACTTCTGCTACTATTTTTGGAGAAAAGAAATCTTCAACCCCTTTTAATTGTTCTTTTATATTCATTTGATTTCTAAATTTTTCTACAATCTTAAAAAATAAAAGTAACAGTTATTTTTTATAGGAGCTTGTGGTTTTCTTTGAAAATTAAAATTAAAAGCAATTGGTTGAAATCATCTACGATGTTTTATCGCGTTACAGCCTTTTTTATTTCGGGAGATTGCGTTATAAAATTGGAAATATCTTTCGCCCAAATTTGATAGGTAGTTTTTGAGGGATGCACTCCATCACTAAAAAAATCAGACGGATTTATTTTAAGCTTGTAACGTTTAATAAGATCTATAGAACTTACTTGGCGCGTATAAAAGTAAACACCCTCATAATCTTTTACAATTTCTTCTAATTCGTTTCCTAGAATCGTAACGAGATTACCAATGGTAAACTTTATTAAAGATGTAAACGCGGGGAATTCTTTGATAGGCGGCATATTTGTAAATATAATAGGAACTCCTTTAAATTTTAATTGAATACTTTTTATCAGCGCACGAATATCTCTATTCCATTTTTTAGGAGAGTTTAATTCAAAAGCATCATTTCCTCCAAGTCCAATCACAATAAAATCAACCGATTCTTCCGTAATGGAACCTATAATTTTGTCACAAACTCGCTTTGCCGTGTAGCCACTTTTGGCATAAACCTTCCAATCAATATTTGTATTTAACGCTATGGCTAATTCACACGCTAAACTACCTGTGAAGCCTTCTTGGTGTGTAGCGACACCTACACCAGCAATAGTGCTTTCTCCTATGGTGAGCATACGGAGAACTTTCTTAGTGGCCACAGAAGTAATGCCTATTGGTCCTTTTGCCTCTGGTAGCCTAGGGACATTTTTCTTTATTTTTTTTCCTTGAAAATAGAGTAGGGGTAAAAGCGGAATGCTGATGATTGCTCCTAAAATATATTTTAGATTCATGTCTTTTAATTATGATGATACTGTAAGGATTGGCGTTTTAAGAGAAGTACTATTTTCTTTTTAAGTCGTTTAGTATAAGATTAAAGTGTTTCAATATTCTTTTTTACGTTATGAGTTGACTATTTTATGTGTTAGGAGTCCTAATACAAAACCTCCAATAATTAAAATACCCTAAATTATGAATAAAAGAATTAGTACTATGAGTACATAATAGGGTTGACTTTTTTTAATTACTAAATGCAGAAGCATCTACTCCTAAAGCTGTTTTTGTAACTTTCTCTGCTCTTAATACAGCACCCGTAGAAAGGTGAGTTAAATTAAAATCATTAAGCATTCTTTTACTTTGCGTGCCTTTTCTAGTAAAAGGAGGTCCAAAAATAATTATAGTCATATTTTTATTTTTTATGATTACTCCTGTTGTTTTATTGCTTCCGATTTTCACCATACACTTCTTTCCAGTACCCTGTGTTTTCTTTTATTTTGGTTTTCAACACATCTCGTACTTCCTGTTCTAGTTTTTGTTTTTCATTACCTAGGACAAAATGACTATGGTACATTTTTTCGGATTTAGAAATATAATCATTCATTAAAATAATTTCACTTCCCAATTTGGGAGCCGAATTTAAATACTTCATGCCCTGATGCTCAGTCCAATCATCAATATAGCTTTCTATATAAAGTTTTGTTGTTTTTATATGGAATTCTCCTTTGTTATTGACCGTATAAACTTCCTTCCTAAATCCATAAGGGTAGATGTTTTTTTCCATACGATCTGCACTTGCCCAATAGGAATAGAAAATGATGTTATTTTCTTTTATGCTATAAGTGCCTAGTTCAATGTTCTCACTACTGCAATCCCCATCAAAATCTGAAAGAATATGGGATAATAGTTTTTCACCATTCTTAAATATGATTAGCATTTCAGTCTGTGTTCCTGCATCTGTAGAGGTAATCTCAAATTGAAATTGAGTTCCCTGAATACTTTTATTTTCGGTTTGTGCAGTACATAGGTTCGTGGAAAAGAACAGTACTACTAAAAAAAATTTAAAATATGTCATTCTATATTTCTTATAAATTCTTAAATCGTTGTTCTAGGATGATAAGTTTATCTCAGAATTTTTTTGGAATGTTCTAGGCTTTAGATTAAAATACCTTTCTTATAAAATTAATATACTCATTACAAAAATTATCACAACAACCTCCCATTTGGCAATTTATGTATAAAATAGGAAGTACCAATAGTGATAGAAAAGAGAGGTCTATAAAGGCAACTTTATACTGTTTTTTAGAGCATCTTTTAATTAAATCAATACTAAAACCAATAGCTAAAACGACGAGGATAAAAAATAACATAATGGCAATGCCTAAACCTACATCTGTTGGGTGTTCTTTAGTGCTGTTTGCTTTGGACTCCATTTGAAAATAGGAATAGAGTATCACTAAGGGTGATGCAATGATTACAAATCTTAGCATTATTTTTTTTAGCATTTCCATTTTATGTAATAGTATACAAAGAGTTTAATAGTTAGTAATAAATCAGACCATTTTAGTTATTCTAACGAAATAGATGCTAATGTTATTTTCATGTCGGCTACCGAACTTTTATAGGGGCCATCAAAAAATGTATACGTATTACCCCTAAAAATTATGTTATAAGATCCATCTGCATTTATTTGTATAGTATGTGAAGCAGCTGCAACATCTCTTTTAAATTGGGCTATATCTTCATGTTCTAAATATTTTATTAAGAGCCTCTCATGATCACTAAAATCTGCCCTATTGATAATATTAGCCAATAAATAGATGTAAGCTTCATTTTTATTTTCTAACAAATAAGATGCTTCTGCAAGATCTCTTCTAATTCTCAAACGGTCTTTGTTGACTGTTGTGCCACTATAAGATTGATAGGAATAATCAACCAAAGCTAAATTAAAATATTCAATGGCTTTTGGGTAGTTTTTAGCAGATAGATAAGCATCTGCCAAAGCATGAGCAGCAAGGTGGCTTATGTTCTTGAAGTTTATAATTTCTGTATCCGAGAGCGTATGTTTGGATTTAAAATCAGTTGGAATTTCAGAGAGATACATCAAGTAATTTATTTGCGTAAGGTATTCAGAAACGTTATACCTATCAATACTAGTGTCTAAACTAGTGACTACTTCTGTATATTTTTTATTTGAAGAAAAGGGCGCTAATTGGCTTAATTCAAATGCTTTTATACGTAGAGCATCTGTTAAAACATCATGGTATAAACGAAACTTCTTGGCCTCTTTTAATTTTTCTAATCGTATTTTTTCTAGTTCAGCAAAACGCTCTTTTTCTTCTACACTGCGCTCTGCTTCTCTTTTTTTTCTTCTAGCTTTTATTCGTTCTCTGTCTTTTACCATTAATTCTGCTCTTGATGGGTAATACACTTGAGCGTCTTTTTCAACATCAAAACATCCCATAGCAATAACAGCTTCAGGAAGTTCATTAATAAGGTTTTCTTTAATATATAGACTGCTAAGCTTCAAATCACCTAAAGAGGGAGGTATGCTAGTAAGTTTATTTGTATTTAAATTCAAACGCTTGAGTTTTGTCATCGAACCAATATCGGAAGGCAAGCTCGCAATCAGATTTTTATCTAAGCTTAATGCTTCTAAGTTTTGGAGTGCTGTTATAGACGCAGGAACACTTTTTAAATGATTATAACCTGCACTTAAATCTTTTAAATTAGATAATTTACCTATTGAAGCTGGCAGAACAGAAAGCTCCGTTTTATTTAGCCAAAGTGTTTCTAAAAAGGCTAAGTTGCCTAATTCTTCCGGTAATTCTTTTAACGGATTTAATTGCAATTGTAAGACTTTCAGGGCGCTTAGTTTCTCTATGTCTTTAGAGATTTGGGTAATTTTATTTGCTGTTAGGTCTAATTTTTCTAAGTTGAGTAGGTTGTAAAAAGATGTAGGAAGCGCTGTAATTTGATTATCTCTCAAAGCTAAATTTTCAAGCATGGAGAGCTTTCCTATTTTCTTAGGAAGCGTAGAAAGTTGATTTTTGTTTAATCTAAGATCCTTTAAAACTTTTAAATTAAAAATGGATTCTGGTATTTCGGTCAGTTTATTTTGATTTACAACTAGTTTTTCAAGATGTTTTAAATCTCCTATTTCCTCAGGCAGTTTAGTCAACTGATTGTTGCTTATGTCTAGCGTTTTAAGGTATATTAATTTTCCAATGCTGCTAGGTAATTCCTTTAGGTTCTTAGAGGATAAATCTAAGTATTCAATACGTTCCGGAGTTTGTAGCGCTTCTTCTAATGAAGTACCGTTTTTTTGGGCTGATGTATTTGGTATGAAAATTAAGAAAAGAGCTATGAAACCAAGTATTTTAGGCATGTATTATTTTTATGATGAACACGTAAATTGATGCTATTTAGTAAATATAGAAAAAGGGAGAATTAAACGGAGGCGTTTGTTTGCTTTTAGTATTGATTCCTTTTGTTTAATTTGGCTTTTCTCATGGCACGACGGTCATAACTCCCAATATATAAATTGCTTATTTCTGGGTATTGTTTGGCAACAACAAGGGGTATACAAGCTTCTAAACGACCACAAGGAAGGCTGTCTTTATGAAGCCTAGTTCTAAATGAAAACTCCTGATACTGATAGGTATACTTAATATATAAGTCGGCATAGCCCTCAGAGCTAGAAAAAGCCTTAGTTACTTTAGCCTCTATAGTGGCTGCGTATGCTAAAAGTTCAGATTCATGTTTTGGAAATCCATCAATTATTATTTTAGAATTATAAGGATTCTTACGGTCATAAGCTACATTGTAAAAACCATTAATTATAGGATTTGCAGTTCTAACATAATCGGGCCATCCAGCATCATCCGGATCACGGGCTTCATATAATATGCCGTTAACATAAAACCGATAGTCAAAGGTGCCACTTTCACCATAGGATACTTTGGTAAGCTTGCCTCGCGTAATGCTTTTGTTTTCTAGTAGCGAAACTTCATTTGTATACGTTTTATACAATCCAAAGGAAATAAAAATTACAAACGCAAAGAGAATCAAATTACTCTTTTCATTATTCTGTTTAGGATTAATTTTTACTTGATTATATTTCATAATAAACAATCCTTATGAAGGAGAGGAGTTGCTAAAGAGGAGTAAAGGAAAATTAAGAGGTATCATTAAAATTTTAAAATACTCCACCTATATTTTTAAAATATACTGATGCTCGGCGTATAATAACAGTTTCAGCAAATACAATTTTTGCTTTAGTTATTTTATCTTTAAAAGGTCTAGTTTTCTTTCTAAGACAGCAATATCTTCATCGGCAATGATTTCTTTTAAGAACTTAATAGACTTTAACTTACCCACTTCTCTATAATGGATAATTATTTTTCGATTCTCAATATCATATCCTTCTAGATCCTTGTACAAAACCAATTTTTTATTCATAAAACCAGCCTGAAAAACAAAATGTTTTTCATGAAACAGAAATGCTTTTATATTCATGTTTAAGAAACCAATGAACAAAAAAAGTACTCCAAATACCAATGGCATTAGCACTAGTGCTTTTGTCATAGCAGATAACACCAATGTTCCAACAAGGAAAATTCCTGCTAACATAAAGGGTTTGTTTCTAGCTTTCCAGCTTAAGCCTATTTCTTCAATTGTTTTATCCATAGTTTTCTTTATTAAATTTCGTTTCTTCTAAGTCGTTGACTGTTTTTTTTATGCCCATTATTCCTACCATCCCTAGTGGAATAAATAAAATACTTCCAATATAAAAAATGATACTGCCTACTTTCGTTTTGTCTAGAATCATTAAAACAATACCTAGAATACAAAAAAGGAAGGCTATTAATGTAGGTATAAAAAGCATGTTGTACTCTTCTGAAAATCCAGTATAGGCTAAGATTAAAGAATTTAGTGCGAGTCCTAAATAAGCTAATGCATTTATTTTTTTCATTATAAATAATTTTGTAAGAATCATTTTTTATTCAGAGTGATCTAAAAAAAATGAGTTTTTTTGGTTATAAAAGGATATTGAGAAAATAGAACGTATATGTAGGGTCGTTTAGTACCTAATAGCATTTATAAGTTCACTATTTTACCCATGGCTAATTACAAACTAGAAGGAGTTTGCATTATTAGCATTCTATAGTTGTAGTAAACGAAGTGTTTATAGCCCCCTTGGATGAGCTTAAAAACCCTCTATAATAGTACGTTTGTGATAAATTATTTTTTTTCGTCGGCTATTTTGTATAGAATTCCAATACTATCCTTATTTACAATTATTAGCGTAGCATCCTGAATAGGCATTTTTCTAAAATCATCTAGACTGTTATTTATGCCTATCTTTTCTAGAATACTTGAATATGTAGGTCTAGCTATATTTTTCTTTAAAATACCCGATTTTTCATAGATATAAACTCGTTGTGCAGACAGTACTTGATGTTTTGTTCTTTCAATTCTATAGGTATCGTTTAAATTTAACTGTTGATAATCATTGAGCGTTGAAAAATAATGTACAATTCCGAAAAATGGAATAGCCATGGGTAACACACTTAATATAAGTAAAGCTAATAATGTGAAGAAATAAATTTTAATAGGTTTTCTTTTCCAATACTTTAATAGTATCAAGCTTGTAAAGCATAACCAAATCCAGGCAATAATTTTAGGGGTATAATATCCTGAATAACTATACTCGTAAAATGATACTATAACGCCACTAATAAAAATAAGGCTGATTAGTACGTAGCATATCTTGATGAATGTATTCAAAGGAGGTAGGGGGTTTATAGTGGAGGCAATAGGCTAATTTTTTTTGATTGTGTTTTTTACAATTCTTCTAAGATAGATTTTCCTTTGGACATATCTCCGGATGTCCATTCCCAAGATTCATGAAGTCTTATTTTTCCATTTGTAGTTATTTCAGGTTTAGAGAAACAAATTCCGGTCATTAACTCCCCTTTTTTATTAACCTGATGATAACGCATTTCAATCGTTCCATCTTTACCGACCAAGCCTATTAAGTGCCCTTTTAGAATTTTCGCACCATGATATTCAGAAGTTAAAATAGTTCCGTTTTGTTTATAATGAAAAACGGTGTCTTCTGTTGTTTCTCCGTTTGCGGAGTTTTTAATGGGTCTAAATTTTTTGTTATTGTAATCCATAATCAAAATTAAAGGAACTCTTTAAACTGTTTTTGTTTTAATAATGGGCGTTCATCGCTTCTACTACTGAAGTACACATCATTTCTACTTTCTCCATTCGAGGCAATGTAATTATTTCTAAAAACACCTTTTTTTATAACAGCTACTGCAACCCCAAGTGTCTTTAAATGCTACTCCGAAAACAAGCTATCTATTTTTTGGCCAACGCTTTTGTTTGGGTATTAAGCAAATCCATTACACCTTAAGAATAAAAGAATAATTTTAAAAGTGATGCTGGCTTTTTTTAGCATTTACTTAGGAATTATTCTTATTCTGAATCTGTTTTTATCAATCACTACTTTCATAAAACAAGATGCAATTTTTTATATTAAAACATCTCCATTAGCAATTTCATTAATTAAAGTAATCAAGGGTGCTACAAATTCAGCATAATATGGGGGAATTATATGGCTTTCTTTTCCTGCACTAATGACATCTTTTTTTTCAGAAACAGCAGCCAAATCACTTCTAATAGCCTCCCAGCTACTGGAAACGCTATCTTCCATTACTTCGCGGCTTGTAATACCTTCTGGAGTAAGAACCAAACCATAAACACCCCCGAATAAGGGTTTATCAACCATTCCAAATTTTATAGTAGCAACAGTATACTTTTCTGAAAATTTCTTCATTTTCTTTTCATTTTTCATATAACTTACTAAAACATCTTCTAGTCCTAATTCTTTAATCCTATCTTGGATATTAGAGGTTTTTATAATCTTTTCTGGAAGGTAATTTAGTTTTTGTAGTTGAGGTAAGGCTATGCTCAAAATATCTTTCAGCGCATCTTGCATTGCGGTTAATTGTTCTTGCGGTACAGATAACTTATTTTTGATTACAAAATTTTCCCATACACTGTTATTTATTTCTTCAGGTACATTAGTCTGAGTAAATACATTGATATCTGCTTTTTCCGCTTTTAGTAAACCCGGCATATCCGTTTGTGATAAAACTCTATAGTTGGTTATCAAAAAACCTATGCTATCTCTCTTTCCTGTAATACGGGTTTTGGCATGTACTCCAATAAAAGCTACAATATGTTCATTAGGAAGTAGCCCTAGCGGTGTTGCAATTTGCTGGGTTGCTTTTTCTATAATTGTTAAATAGTCCTCCCAAATAGGATGTTTTGCTTCCGGTACAAACAAGATTTGTTGTACAGCTTCAGACGTATTTTCAAAATAGTCGACTAAATGCTTGATTACTTTTTCCATGTTGTTATTGTTTGGTTATACTAGCGTAAAATGATGCACTTTAGTATAGAGTTATTTGAAATAATATAAGCCTATAGCTAGACAAAGAAAGCGGCTTCATTAGTGAAGGGCAGTGCTATCAATTTTAGAGAATCCAATCGGCACTTTTTTATCCAATTTATCTGCGGTGATAATTCTATGGGTATAAGAATTAATAGTAAGTCTCATATTTCTTTTGTGGTTTGTGATATAAATATTCTTACCTTTTTTCTTAAATTCAGATTCTTCTGTTTCTGAGATAATTGTTAAAATAAGCTGTTCAATTTTGTCTATCGAAAGTTCTATATTCAGCTTCTTATTAATTCTTCCATAAACAAGCTTTGTATAACAGATGTTTTCTAAGATTTCTTTTTTCAAATTGTTGGCCTTAAAGGTTTGCTCTATTTGTTTTTGTTATGTTGAGGTTATGAAGTTGAGGTAGCCAAGATATTATTTTCGATTTGGGTATACAAGGTAAATTTTAGTACCTGAGCGCATAGTAAATTTTTTATTAAAAAGAAATATTGAACAGCCAACCCTTATTAGAACCAAGTCATATGATTGAGATGCAGAGGTTTTAAATAGTTTAATAGGTTGATTGGATTGTTTTGATACTAGTAGATCATGACTATTTTCTTCAATTTTTTTCACACCATTGTAAAAAATCTGTCAGCACATCATCCCATTTCTCTATATATTCTTCTTTTTCAGATTGTGGAAGTATAGAATACGAATGGTCTAAATTAGGGTATACTTTAAAAGTTAGATTATTTTTTTTATTTCGAATGAATTCAATGGGTATTAAATATGCAGATTCTATGGGAACAGCCTTGTCTTTTGCTCCGTGCGCAACATAAATGGGAATATTAATTTTTAGTAAATTATGTATTGCAGGCGCTACAGATGAACTCCATTTTTTATAGGGATGTCCAAGCCACTTCTTTGTTAAACTATTCGGATGCTGGTATATATCCTTGACTTCCTTGAACACCTTTTCGATTTCTAAAATTGATTCCTCCTCGGTCATTTCTCCCCGTTGCACCGTTTTTCTAACATCAAGTATAAAATCATAATACTGTGCATTACCACCACCTGAAAAATAGCCAATATTTGAAATGTTAGCATTGCTAGTTCCTAGTTTAGCAGCCACTTCCGTACCTTCAGAATGGCCTAAAACGATAATTTTATGTGGTTTTTTTACCATACCATCTGCGAGGTAATTGATTACCTCATCAGCTTGCCATACTCTATACATTAGGTTGTCATTTTCGTAGAATGATTTTGGAACTTCAAAATCATTTCCCACTAGTTCAAAAGGAATATTTTTTTTAGATATGGCAACTAACAAATAATCTTTAGGAAGCGTACTTAAATTAAAGGGTAGAGTTCTGTGAATCTCGACATACTTTTTAACTTTTAATTCTTTGTTTTTTGAAAATTTAGTGGTGTCCACATGTTTAAAAGATCTGTAAAAAGGGTCACTGCCAGAGCCTTGAAGGTACAGGAGAATAGTTTTCTTTGAAGATGAATCTCCATTAGAGTAAGTATGATAGTTAATGGTATCCTTATTTTTTACAATTGTAAAATGGGCAAATTTATGTTCAAAATACTTTTTTTGAGCCGATGTTTTAAAAATACAGACCAAAGTTGCTAGAAGGGAAAGAATTAATCTCATGAATTTCTAATTTCCTATAAAGACGGATCAGTTTTTTAAATGTTGCATTGCTTTGTCTTTGAAGGTATAGTAAAGACTAGGGAAGCGGTTTGAAAGGTTTTTTTCTGACTGCTCACTTGTTGTAAAACTTTGGTTTTAAGTATTCTAGTTCAAAGCTAATCCCATGATTTAGCGACCTGATGTATATAGAGCGTCTTTTTTGTTTAGCTCTAAAGTCCGCATTACGCATAGATTTTGTGGTCGTTAGTTTTTCTTTACTTCAATACTAGAACCTAAATGTGCTTCAAATGTTTTTCCGTAATCATTCTCCGTTTTAAAAATTCCAATATATGAAGTTCTATCTTGAGTTAATTCCACTTCATGTAGAAATCCACCTTTCTTTGAAATAAGCGTATCTCCTATGACTACAGATGTTTTTCCGTTCGTATTATAACCAACGAATACAAATTCTTCTTTGTAAACTGAGTTTATTTTTTTGGTATTTGTAGCATTAGGTATCTGTCTAATGGTCAAACTATCAAAAACATATTTATCTTTAATTTCATTCACAATGCTCTCCAGGGAATCATTACTTTTCTTTAATATCAAAATTTCCATTTCTAGTTTTGCAGATTGATTGTTATTTCGACAGCTAAAAAAAAGGGTCTGTAAAAGGATTAGTATAAGTAGTTTCTTCATTTTTAAAATTTATGATCCTATTTTAGTCAATAGTAGTTAGGGGGTAAGTTAACTTTTCGTTTGCACTACGTATGCAGTGTTTTTTTTAATTTGCTTGAATGGCGCACATTTAGCCATATTGCTTATTTTCATTTGCCGAGTTGGAAGCAGTTTTATCTAATTTTTACTTTGAATATTTTTTATTAATAACACTCAAAGTAGATTTTTTGGTAACCAAATTCATTAAAATACCCTTTGTATTTAAAAAGTTTGAACATAAAATTGTCATCATCAAACTTGTAATGTTTCCATCCATTGTAAATTTCTCCATATTCTTGGTGCTCTGTGATTTTTAAAGTATTTAATTCTTTGAAAATAGCTTGAGCTATAAGGTATGTCTTTTCTATTGAAGTATATTTAAGCAATAAGAATTCACCATATTCATCTTGATCTAGCCGTATTCTATACTCTTGATTATTTTCTTCTTGATCTTGACTATCATAAATAGTATAGCAAAAACTTTGTTTGTCTTTTAATCTAAAGAAAGAAAAGGTGGTGAGATAACCATCAAATACATATCCTTCTCTTCCTTCGAAATTAATTTTCCTGAATTTTCCTTCTAGGTGTAATTTCAAGTTTTCATTCTCAGTTACTTTAATTTCTTCCCCATATTGCTGTATGCCAGCTTCTGCTAGTGCACCAAAATCAAGTTTTCCTATAACTTTTGAAGAGGTTTCAGGTTTTTCTCTAACAAGTAATCCATTTAATGCAAGGACATACATTTTTTCAAGTCCATTTCTCTTATAGTTTAATAAAATATTATTTATATAATTAAATCTATCCGTGTATTCTTCATATTCTTCCCCGTATTCATCGATCTCTTTTATATACTTATGTTTTTTTGGGTTATATTCAAAAAACTGACCTTGCGATCCGTTATGGAAACCATTTAAGTCATAACTTAAATGGAATTTTCTTATGGCATCTATAGCCAAAGACGTCTTATAAGTTATCGTTATAATTTGAAAATTCTTTTGAAGTTGTTCAAAGGTTACATCAATATTAACTTTTTTTCCATTTTCTAGAAATGAAACGCTTTCTGCTATTAGTGTTCCACTTTCAATTTCTAAAACTCCTCCTTCTATTTTTATAAAGGGATATTCACTTAAATCTAAATCTTGAATATAGAAATCATAAAAATGCTCAGCTCTTAATGAAGTGGATGACAAAAATAATATGGAGAGAATGAACAGTTTCTTTAGTATAGCATGCTGTATTAATATTTGATACTTCATTAATTCTAAATAATTTAAATATTTGAAAAGTTCGTGTGGATGTACCGCTAACATTTCAGTTCGTATGTTTGGTTTTATAGTTTGAATATAACATAATTATAAGACTAATTGAGAATTAGACAGCAAGTCCATGAGTTTGTTAGACATACACTTGGTGTTTTTACTCGGACAGCTTAGCTTAATTATATTTTTTGGGAAGAAATTTATCGCCTTTGGTATTTATATAGAGAGTTTTTTGGTCTAATAGAACTTCAAAATATAGATTATATTTTTTGTCATTTTTTGAATCAAAACTTGGGTACGTACCAACTGATTTCATTTAGAAATTTTTTTAAATAAAGCTTGAATCTTAAATATATGACAACTATAGTAGAAAACAAGCTAGCTTATCACCTAACCATTAAGCGGCCTTGACTTTTCTTAAGAATGGGGCGCTACTTTCATTTTTTAACAATCACTTAATGTGTCAACTGTTATTTTCTTCTTCTTCTTCTTCTTCTTTCCAATCTCCAACCCATCGATTGGGAGCTACCTGTTCCATAACAGGAATCCCTTTTGCGTACGTCGTTTTTAAGTACCCTACTATGGCTAAAGTTAGTACAACAATAAAAAATACTAATACTAGGGATACCCAAATAGGAACCTCATTTCCATTTAAAAGGCCATAAATGAGCAGCGCATCAAAACCAATCATTAAAAAAGGAATAAAGAAATAGAAGCCAGCTTTTTTTACCATTGAATAGTACTTATCCATGTTTTTGTTAAATGCATAAAGTAATTCGCCAACAAATAGAAAAGTAAAAATAAAGCAGAAAATAAAAGTTCCTGCAAGTTTAATAAATAATGTAAATCCTAAAGTAATAACCTTGTCATTTAATTTATTGTAATTAATTTTATAGGTATCTCCAAGTTTTACATCTGTTGTGGAGAATTCTAGCTCTCTTTCAATAGTCTGACCGTATTGGGTAAGAAAGCTTACTGTTGGAGTGTACATTGTTTCATATTCATCCGAGTCAGAATCATAAACCTCTTCGCTGGTGTAACTACTAACAGTTGCTGTATAATTTTCGCCAGATATTAATATAGTAAAGGTGTCTTTAACCGTGCTTATGAAAATGCTCCCTGAGAAGATAAAAAAAATATTAATACTAAATAAAATTAAGCCTATATAGCCATAGGTAATACAACCACTTTGGGAACCGAGTCTCTTTACAACAAGAATAGTAAATATGGAGGTAGCTAGAATAAAAGCGACGGAATAGATAGGGTCAATGGCCATTTTTTTTATTGAAATTAGAGCTCATCTTAACTCTTTAGTTAATATGGAAAATAGACAATAATTTATTCTGCTGATGTGCTTGCAATATTAGAATTAATTACCTGTGCTGCAACACGTTCTTTTTCAAGGAGTTTAGGGGCTATCCACTTCTTGTAAATAAAAAATTCAGCAATAGGAAAAAGTAACACCAGAACTGCCAAAATACATAATGACTTTACCATAGCCCAATATTGATTACTGAGCAAAGAAGTAAACCAAGTATCTAATTTTTCTAAAACAGCTACTTCAATATCTTTATGACCTACAGAGATAAGAAAATCCATTCCTGCACTAAAATCATCGTACGCGATCATATCATCTAAATTGGTATGAGCAGCTTTTGCAACGGCAAGATTAAGCATGGCATACACTCCCGCTTTATAAATATCTGTGCCATATTTTGTAATTAAATAACCCGCTATTTTATTTTTTCCTGAATCTATGAGCGAATAGCCAGAGTTGTGATTTTTTGCTTCTTTTCTCAATTGAAAGATAAACTCATCAGACCGGTCTTTGGTATCTATGGCAGTGGCTTGTATTTTGCCGATGAAATTGTTTTTAGCTTCTTCGGTTTCAAAAGCAAATCCTAGGGTGTTGGTGTAGATTCCAGAAACAATGTTTGTTTTCTCCTTTTCTAAGCATTTATAAATGCCACGGATAAGACCTATCTGTCCAAAAATATATAAGAAAGACAGTATGACAATAGGGATGTATAATTTTACGGCCCAATTATAATATTTAGGTTTTCTTTTTAGGAGCTTTTTTTTGGCAATAAGGATCACGTAGGTGAGTGAAATAGCGAAGCCTAGGAATAGAAATAAGAGGGTGTTAAAAATTAAAGTGCCCGAATGTGGAATTACGGTATCTCTTACGATACTCCAAATAAAAGGCCAATCTATTTTTTCTAAATATTCCATAGCTGTTTTCAGATAACTTACAATTCGCCTGCTTTAGTATTTTTAAAGCAAAAAAAAACCACTAAGTGTTCTTATTGTTTCACTTAGTGGTTGCTTTTTTTGTATTAATTGTATTTTTTCTCGGAAACAACATTTCCATTTTTGTATTCTGTTTCTTTAGAAACCTTTCCGTTAAGCTTATAGTACTTCCATAGACCGGTTTTTTCATGGTTTAGATACTCACCTTCACTTTCAACTTTACCTGCAGCATTATACGTCTTAGCCGGACCTTTTTTTCTACTGTCCTCAAAAGTGTACATGTCTTTTAGCATTTTATCATCTGCATAACTTTTCCATTCACCAGATTTGTAGCCCATGGTAAACTGTCCTTCAAGAACAAGTATTCCATCTTCAGAATAGAGTTGGTAAGGACCATTACGGTGTCCATCTTTAGAATCTGCCACTTCTTTTTTGGTACCGTTAGCATAAAAATTAACTAGATTTTTTAAGTAACTAGCTTCATATTTTTTCTCGCTGAGGATGATTCCTGCAGAGCTGTAATATTTACAAATACCATCTAATTTATTGTCTTTGTAAAGTTCTTCTGATTTTAATTTCCCATTAGAGAAATATTCCTTTTTAGAATAATCTTTAGCATCGGAGTAATTTTTTTCCCAGATTAAACGGCCGTCTTCTGTTTTTTGATTCCATTTGCCCGTAGCTTCATTATCTTTATAATAAGATGTTTCTACAAGTTTTGTTCCGATACTTGCATCTTTAAGATGTGCTACCCATTTACCATTCTTTAAATCACTACTATAAGATTCTACTTTTTGAAGAATGCCTTTATTAGTGTATGTTTTCCATTCACCTTCTTTGAGGCCATTTTTATACGTAAAATCTTCATATACTTTACCATTGGAGTAGTAAGAAGTGCTTTTGCCATCTGCTTGCCCATTTTCATTGAAGGTAATTTCTTGTTCTAATTTTCCAGTGAAATCAAAATCTTTCTTAGTACCTATCATTTTACCATTTTTAAAAGTAGCTTGGGTATAGGCACCACTATTTTCTGCAATTTTATAAGCGCCCTCTAGCGGTTTGTCATCTGTTTTAAAAATAGTTTCTTTTCCAAATCTTTGGGTGTCTACATCGTTCCACATCAAATACGTCTCTTGTGCTTGTAGGGTAGATGCAATTAAAAGTAATAGGATTAAAAGGGTGTTTTTCATGGTGGTAGGTATTCATTAGTAAGTTCTAAAAATAAAGCTAAATAATTAATATCCTCAATTTTAATACTATTTTCTATCGATAAAGTAGATTTTAAACTCTTCTAATGAATAGATAATCGTTCCTTGTAGCAATAAGAATGGAGGCTATAACAGACCTCTAGCTTTAATTTCTAAATATTTATTAATGGTATTAATGGTTAAGTGTTCTGGTTTTGTTAGTATGGTTTGTATGCCATACTGTTGTAACTCCTTTTGCATTAATCGTTTTTCTAAAGAGAATTTTTCTGCAATAGTTTTGTGGTAAATACTTTGGATGTCTTCAGCATTAGTATCTATAAGTTCTTTAAGTTCTGTATTCTCAAAAAAGATAACCACCAAGACATGTTTTTTGGCAATAGCCGTCAAAAATGGAAGCTGTCTGCGCATGGCAGAAATATGCTCAAAATTGGTGTATAAAAGTAAGAGACTCCTATGGTTTACTTTTCTTTTAATATGTGCATACAACAAGCCAAAATCAGAATCTGTATACGCCGTGGTAATATTATAGAGTTTCTCTAAGATCGTATTTAGGTAGGTGATTTTTTGTATAGCAGGTAGAAAAATTTCAATCTTTTTAGAGAAAGAAATCATACCTGTCTTATCGTTCTTTTTTAAAGCAACATTAGAAAATGCTAAGGTAGAATTTATAGCATAATCCAATAATTTAAGCTCATTGAAAGGCATTTTCATGACTCTTCCAGTATCTATAATGGAATAAATAGGCTGCGATTTTTCATCTTGGTATTGGTTTACCATAAGCTGACTTCTTTTCGCGGTAGCTTTCCAGTTTATAGTTCTAAAATCGTCTCCAGGGATATAATCTTTAATCTGTTCAAACTCTTGGGTATGGCCAATTCTGCGGATTTTTTTAAGTCCAAACTCCGTAAGGTTATTACTCATTGCAAGAAAATCATATTGTTGCATTTGAATAATACTTGGGTAGACAGGCACCATTTCATCTTTTTGAAATATATACCTGCGCTTTACCATTTTAAGATTGGAAGAAACAAAAATATTTAAATTTCCAAATACATATTCTCCGCGATCCACGGGGCGCACGGTATACTCATATTGTTTTTTTTCTCCTTTTACAAGAGTTGTCGTGTATTCAAAATCACGCTTTTGAAATTGAACGGGGAGCTCATCAATAATTGAAATGAGAAGTTTAAAGGGATAAAAACTTCTGAAATATAGCGTGATGGTATTATGATCACTATTGGATAATTTTTGAGGTGTTATTCGGCTAGCATCTATACCATTTTTTGTCCTGTACAACAAAAAGAGATCTAAGAAAAATGTAGCTAGCAGTAAGAATGTTGTAATCCAAGCAATAGGATAAATCCATTTCATCCAATACGATACAATGAACAGCGCAGCCAATACCGCGATATACCTAAAAAAGGAATTATGTATGTAAAACGATTTTAAAAAATTCATTTGCGCTTAATTAGCTTTGTTCTTTCGTATGATAAGGTTTAAACTCAACCTATTTAATCAGATAATTCTCTATACATTTTCCAATTGAAAAACAGGCAAGGTGCTATTTTATATTTAGATGTGTACTTGGTTTTAATTCAATCTTACCATCAACTGTCAACCATCAATTATCTCGGTATCTCTACAGATTCCATGATCATCTTTATCACACTATCCGTACTCATACCTTCCATTTCTCGTTCGGGTGTTAGGATCACACGATGATTTAATACAGGAACTAATGCTCTTTTAATATCATTCGGGATTACAAAATCACGCCCATCAATAGCTGCAAAAGCCTTTGCTGCATTTAATGTAGCAATACTAGCTCTAGGAGAACCTCCTAAATATAAATGTGGGTGGTTACGAGTCTTAGAAATTACTTCAGCGATGTATTTAATAATTTTTTCTTCCACTACAATCTCTTGAATTTTTTGCTTGTAGTCTACTAGTTTTTCAGGAGAAATCACCGCATCAATTAACCCTTGTGGTTTGCTACCCTTACGTTCATGATGTGTTTGTATAATTTTCACTTCTTCTTCTAGCGTAGGGTATTCTACCTTAATTTTGAATAAGAAGCGGTCTAATTGTGCTTCTGGTAGTGCATATGTGCCTTCTTGTTCAATAGGATTTTGAGTCGCTAAAACCATAAACGGAGCATCTATTTTATAGGTGGTACCATCCATAGTCACTTGTATTTCTTCCATGATTTCAAACATGGCGGCTTGTGTTTTAGCAGGAGCACGGTTTATCTCGTCAATCAAAACAATATTAGAAAAAATAGGCCCTTTTTTAAACTCAAATTCAGATGTTTTTACATTGAAGATAGACGTGCCCAAAATATCACTAGGCATTAAATCTGGTGTAAATTGGATACGGCTAAAATTGGTTTTTAAGGTTTTAGCAAAAAGTTTTGCCGTAACTGTTTTTGCAATTCCAGGAACACCTTCAATTAACACATGGCCGTCTACCAAAAGAGAAACAATAAGTAGTTCTATAAAATTTTCTTGGCCAATGATTACTTTGGCTAATTCTGCTTTTATGGCATCTACCGCATTCTTTAAATCGTCTAATGGTATTCTATTATCAAAATTTAAATCGTTCAGATCTGTTTCGTTATTTTCCATGGGCTTTTGCTTTAAAATTTTCTATCGCAGTATTAAGTTTTATTAATTCTACGTCGGTTATATGTTGTTTATGCTTTAGACTGCTGAATATTAAAAATAAGTCTTTAATTTCATGCGTTTCATGATGTGTTCTTGCGGCAAGATTTTGAAAAAAATCTTCATTAATCTCTGAAGTATTTAAATAAAAGTGCGACCTAATGTAGTCTAAAAAGAAAGCTATTTTATGATGTGCAATAGACTTACGGTCGCCTTTTTCATAATACATTTCTGCTATGGTTCTCGTAAATGCTAAGGTTTGATTTTGTAATGGTTTTACAATAGGCACCGCTCTTTGTTTACGCTTGCCTTCAAACAATACGTATACGAAGGCGCCTATAAGAATCATATAATATGCCCATTTTAGTTCTTTTGTATTTAAAAAGATATACATAGGAGAGGAGTAGAATTTTTTACCGCTCTTATAATAGGCATCAATATATATGGGCTTTTCGTTATTTAAATAGGATAATAATCCTGCGGTGTATGTGCTGTTTTTGTTTTTTAAAATAAAGTAATTGGTAAATGCTATGGGAAAGGTGGTTAGAATTATATTGCCCTCACCAAATTTTTGTTGGATGACATTTGGGTGTGTTTCAAAATCTGTAGCATTGCCAGATGCATTAGAAACTTCACCAATTACAATAGTATTTAGCGTATCTAATTGGCTAAAATACATAGTGCTATAACTTTTATTAAAGGTGTATTTTATTTTTGAATTTAATTGAGGGTTTACTAAACGATGCTGAAATTGATGTTCTAAACCTTCATCACCAAATAGGCTCTTGGTTTTTAAATGTAGCGTATCTAATAACTCTTTTTCAAAATTAGAAGATGCAATAAAAAGTGTATTTCCTTTAGTGGTCCAATCCAGAAGTGTTTCCAATTCTGCTTTTGAAAATGAAACGGAATTATTGATAAAAATATAGGTGCTTTCTTCTATATTATCATTTGAATTTAGAAACTCGAATGGAGGCACAGTAACGGCTTCAGTCGTTGAAAATTTCTTTTCAAAAATATCATTTAAGACTTTCGTTCCATAGGGAATTTTGTGCTGTGCGACATAAGACGGAAACCAATTAAGTTCTTCTTTTTTATTGTATTCTAAATACAATATTAGCGCGAAGGTAAGTAGCCCTAGGATGATATAAAAAATATTATTTTTACGAATTCTCATGGATGTTATTTTTAAGCGTAGAAAAAGCAATTGCTGCTTTTTGATACTTGGTTTCATCTATCGTAAAATCACCATACCATATATATTCATAGAGGCGTGTACTTGCTTTAAAAGGTATTTTTAATTGTTCTTTATTTATTTCATTGAGATAATCAGAATTTGTTTTTTGCAACTCCCATGCTATAATATCTTTTTCACTTAGCAGTTTTAAAATCATTAAATAGGAATATCGAATGGCTAAGCGGTAGTCTTTATTAGCAACAGCATTTGCGATAAGATCATCAATATTCTCATTTTTAATAATGTTTTCTTCATCAGATAACCCAACAATATTCCCGTTTGTAGCGGTATTTTTCTGGTTGCGTAAGTTTACATTTATAAAAAAGCGAATGAGTATAAATAGTAGAAAAACGATTAGTAAATAGGGGAGTAATTTTAGAAAAAAGGATAATGGCCCTACAGCAGCATCAATACCAAAAATCCACTCAAATATTCGGGTAATAATATTCTGGAACCATGCCCACACTTCGTCGAGCCAAGTAGGTTCTTTCACTTTCTCTTCGTAATTAAAGGCGGCATCATCCTTATAAGTACTCAAGTCGTCTTCAGTAATCTCTTGAGTACTTAATTGTGAATCATCATAGCGCACCACAAGAGTGTCCCGCTGTGCCTGTAAAGGCATCAGGAGACGAGATAAAAAGAAAAAAATGAATAGAAGTTGCTTCATAGAATTTATGAGTCTAAATCTCCTCCTAATTTTTGAATACGCTCCATAGTTCCTTCATTATTTTTAATTTCATTTAGGTTAAAATAAATAAGTGCAATGGCAACGAGCGATATAATATTAAATAAGAATTGTGCAAGCGTAGAAATTAAATTAAGTATAATATAAATGGGGTCTATAAAATTTACACTCATATTTTCCGCATCAAGTTCTCCCGAAAAAACACCCATCTTAAAATATTGGTATATGGCAGCTGGAATGCTAAAGGCGTAGGAGGCAAAAGTAACGATGAGCCCTACTACGAAAATAGTAGCAAAAGTCATCCACCAATGGTCTTTAACCAAATCAAAACTATAGCCAAAGGAATCAGTAGCACTTCGTTTACTATATACCATAATCGCAAAACTCAGGGAAAGTGGTACATATAAAAATATTCCAGGAATACAGCAAAATATAAAAGCGATTCCCACAGACAGCATAACTAAAATACCTAAGCCAATAAAACTCCAAAAGTTTTTATAGGTATTTTTTCTGATTTCAGCCATATTAACAATTCCGTTATTCTCCGTGTAGGATTGAATATAATATAGGGTGGTTGCTTGCGAAAGTACATAGGTGGCTATTCCCGAAAGTAGTAAAGCAATTGCCGCAAGGACAAAAGAAATACTAGAAAAAACAGCGAAAGGGCTGGATTCAAAATTAGCATTAGGATCAAAATCTAGTATTGATGAGAAACTGGAAAAATAAAAGCCATAGCTAATTAAAAAAACTGCTAAATAGGGACCTACAATCTTAAAGAACGTGATGAAAAATGGTTTAAACTGGGTCCGCAAAAAAGCAAAAGTATCTGTTAAAATATCGCCTAGCTCACGTTTTTTCTTAAATTCTATGTATTGGTTATTCATGTGGTTGGTTTTTCTTGTGGAGTTGAATGGGGTAAATAATATAATAAAAAACAATTAATGATAATGAGGCTAAGATGATAAAAATAGCTAACCAATCTGGCATTTCGGTATGCCGGGTAACAAAACCTTCTAGAAAACCTGCAATGACAAAAAATGGAATGGTACTTACTACAATTTTTAAACCATTAAGGACTCCCATTTTAAAAGACTCTATTCTGGGATAGGTTCCGGGAAATAGCATGCCATTGGCTAAAACTAAGCCGGCGCATCCAGCAATGATGATTACAGAAATTTCTATAGTACCATGAATCCAAATGGTTCTTACAGATTCCCATCCCAAACCTTTTTCAAAAAAGAAATACTGAAAAGACCCTAACATCAACCCATTGCTGAGTAATATATACAAGGTGCCTATTCCTAGTAAAACTCCGTAAACAAAGGCCATTAGTGCTACACGAATATTGTTGATGGTAATACCAAGGAACATATTAAATTCTCCCTGTTCTTTGTACACCTTCATGGGGTCGTTATTTTCAATATTATCCAAAGTCATATTTACATAGCCATCGCCTAAAATAGAACGGACAAAATCTCCTTCGTTTGCGGCAGAAAAAACACCAACGGCCACGAAAAAACCAAACACAAGAAAAGCAATTAAAAGTTCTCTTTGATGGTGATAAAACATGGTAGGAAATTCTGTTTTCCAAAAGCGTACAATACGGTTCTTAGATTCTCGTTTTGTTTTATAGATTTGCCTATGGGCTTGGGCAGCGAGTGCGTTTAGAAAAAACTCAGTATTGCTTTGTGGGTAGAAGGTCTTGGCGTAACTTAAATGATCGGTAATTTCAATATAAAGGTCAGAAAGCTCATCAGGATTTATTTCTGTTTTCTTTGCAAGGACATTTTCAAAAGTTGTCCATTTGTCTTTATTTTGTTTAACGAAAGCAGCCTCGCGCATTAACCTTGGGTATTTATCCAAAGAAAGTAAAATATGGAACAATTTCAAATAGAAACCGCTCAAAATATTAGTATTAGTCAAAATACGGCACATTTAGGTGATCGTATGTTGGCGTTTTTAATCGACACCCTTATAATTGTCGCATATTATATTCTTGTCATCATCCTTATGGTCTCCTTAAATTTAGATGGAGGAGATTCTTGGACGATGTATATGTTATTTTCATTGCCTCCTTTTTTATATTATTTATTATTAGAAACCTTTAATAATGGTAAAACGGTAGGAAAAAGTGCTTTGAAAATTAGAGTGGTGAAACTTGACGGATCAAACCCTACATTTGCAAATTATTTTGTGCGATGGATATTGCGGATTTTGGATATATCATTAAGTTCTGGCGGAGTCGCTGTATTGACAATTTTACTTAGAGGAAACGGACAACGGGTAGGAGATATGGCAGCAGGAACAACTGTGATTAGTGAGAAAAAAAGGATAAGTATTAGCGATACTGTTTTAAGAGAATTACCCGAGGATTATGTGCCAAGATTTCCGCAAGTAACCGTTTTTAGTGACCGTGAGATGCAAACGATTAAGCAAATGTATGATGATGCGCGTAGAAAAGGAGATCATAATGTAATTGTAGAGTTAAGTAAAAAAATTAAAGGAGTAGCCGTAATTACAACAGATCTTATGGCTATTGAATTTGTAGATATCGTTATTAAAGATTATAGTTATTACACACAGGATTAGCATATGTTTTATTTTACAATTGATATTTTAGGGATTATTGCCTTTTCTATTTCTGGCGTTATGATGGCTATGGATAAAAGGCTAGATATTTTTGGTGTTTTTATTATTGCTTTTGTTACTGCGGTTGGCGGGGGTACTTTACGTGATATCCTTATTGGGAGTACTCCTGTAATCTGGTTGGAAGATATTGTTTATCTGGCGACTATTTTAGCAACTGTATTTGTAGCGGTTGTTTTTAGAAGTCAATTGAAATACCTTCGGAAGTCTTTGTTTTTATTTGATACTATTGGGATAGGCCTATACACTATGGTGGGTATCCAAAAAGGAATAGCGATAGGGCTTCACCCCATTATGTGCGTTGGTTTAGGAACCATCACTGCAAGTTTTGGAGGGGTTATACGTGATATTTTGTGTAATGAAATTCCGGTTATTTTTAGAAAAGAAGTGTATGCTACCGCTTGTATTTTAGGGGGAATTGGTTATTTTTTACTAGAAAAGTTACCCCTAAAAGATGCTTACCCTTATGTTGGAGGTATTATTATTGTAATTACAGTTCGCTTGCTAGCCGTTCTATTTAAGATTACGTTGCCTAATATCTATAAGGCTCCAAAAGAAGCGTAAAACTTTAATTGTTAAGCACATATTTATAAGTAGTACTGAAAAGAGTGTCGGTTCAGGTGCTTTGAGGGTAAGAGATGTGTCTAGAAAACAGCGTGCATTGATCTAAGGTATTACGACTCTAGATAAAGATTAATCGTTGTAAAATTGATTTGGGCTATTTTTTAGAATATTGATTCTTATACTTTTTTTGTGTTTAACTTTAAAAGGCCTCTGCATTAAGAATACGAATGTTTTGCACGGGCCAATCACCTTCCTCTACAGGTTGGCTATTGATTAAATCTACCACATCCATACCTTCTATAACTTTACCAAAAGGGGTGTAGGTATCATCTAAATGATAGGAGCCTGGCTTGGTAACTACGATAAAAAATTCGAAAGGCGATGCTAGTTTATGTGGGTTGTCTAGTTCACTGCTGGGCATAGAGATAGTTCCCCGATGGTGTTTATACCCTTTTTTGGTATCTGGAGGTAATAAATACCTGCCTATTTCCCCACGCTTTCTACCTGTCTCTGCATTGTCAGAATTCCCCCCTTGAATTATAAAATTCTTCACCACACGATGAAAATAAGTGGAATTAAAATACCCTTTTTTAGTGAGGTAGATAAAATTGGCTTTATGATAAGGAACATCATCATAAAGTTGAATGGTAAAACTACCTAGATTAGTTGTAATTTTTACTTTATCCTCTTTCAGGGTTTTTGAATATTCAAAGAAAAACGGAATTACATTTTCTTCATCTAAAACAAATTTCTCAGCTTCCTCTTTTTTAGGGACTTTAATAGTCGTATCTTTTTTAATCTCCGTGGCAGAATTATTCGGAGTTATTTTCGTTGGCGTATCTTTACAAGAAGAAGCCATAATAAGAGTGATAAAGGCTAAAAAATAGAACTGTTTTTGTACCATGAATTTTGATGATTTTTCTAAACGGATTTCAAAAATAAAAAATCTACCGCTTCCAGGCGTAGATTCGCACTATAAAATGGCGCCGGATATTCGTATAGAAGAATTACGAAACATAGAGAAGACATTGAAAAATGCCCGTAAGGCAGCAGTGATGTCTCTTTTCTATCCTAGAAAAGAAGAAACTACCCTATTATTAATTCTAAGGAAAACATATAAAGGTGTTCATTCTAACCAAATTGGATTCCCTGGGGGGAAGGCAGAAAAATTTGATGAAGACTTATTGCATACTGCTTTAAGAGAAACACATGAGGAGGTAGGTGTTCCTCCAGAGCAAGTAGAAGTTATAAAATCACTTACAGAATTATATATCCCACCTAGTAATTTTGAAGTTCAACCATATATTGGATTGTACAAAAATCCAAGTCCGTTTATTCTTCAAGAGAGAGAAGTTGCAGCTCTAGTTGAAGTATCATTAAGAGATTTTATGGACGACCACGCTGTTTTTAATGAAAATTTAACAACATCTTACGCTGAAAATGTTGAGGTACCTGCCTTTAAATTAAACGGTTACACGGTTTGGGGAGCTACCGCAATGATGCTGAGTGAAGTAAAAGAGTTATTAAAGCAAGTACTATAACGGTTATTTCGTAATTTTGTAGCTACAAAATTAACTACGATGCCCCTATTTAAGAAAAATCCTTTTGGACATATTTTATTTATAAAGAAATGGTTGATTCGTATTTTAGCCATACTTTCTCATAGAAGGTATAAAGGATTTAATACCTTAGAGATAGAAGGCGCAGATATTCTGCGCAGCTTACCAGAGACTAATGTATTGTTTGTTAGTAATCATCAGACCTATTTTGCAGATGTGGTTGCTATGTTTCACGTATTCAATGCTAGTTTGAGTGGGCGAGATAATAATATTAAAAATATTGGCTATATCTGGAATCCTAAGCTGAACATGTATTATGTTGCAGCAGCAGAGACTATGAAGAAAAGTTTACTGACTAAGATTTTGGCTTATGCAGGATCTATTAGTGTAGAACGTACCTGGAGAGCAGAAGGTAAAGATGTAAATAGACAAGTTAAAATGAGCGATATATCCAATATTGGTAAAGCGCTTGATGATGGTTGGGTAATAACTTTTCCACAAGGAACAACAACTCCTTGGAAACCACTAAGAAAAGGTACAGCTCATATTATTAAAAAATACAAACCTATAGTAGTTCCTGTAGTTATCGATGGTTTTAGACGTTCTTTTGATAAAAAAGGATTACGCGTTAAGAAAAAAGGAATCCTTCAATCTATGGTGATTAAAGAACCTTTAGATATAGATTATGAGAACGAATCTTTTGACGCTATCATAGAAAAACTTGAATATGCTATTGAGCAACACCCATCTTTCTTAAAAGTACTTTCTGAGAAAGATTTAGTGGCTTTAGAAGAAGAAAATAAACAACGTAAATGGCGTATTTAAATTTCTAATTTTTTAAGTTCAGCATAATTCTTATTTAGTTTTCTTAAAAGTAATCCATAAAGTAAAAAATACACAACACCCATTACAGCAATCATAATTAGACCAAAGACTCCAATGGTAATAATTAAGGTTGTTTTTAATTCAATAGGGTTTATATTTTCTGCATTAGCACTCATATCTGTAATGAGAGAAGAAAAGTCATTGTTCAAGTAAATACCCAACATAAACATCAAAATCATTACAAAAACCATAGATAAAGAAAAGATGATATAGTGTTTAACTGTTCTCCTTGTTTTTAATATTTTAGACATCAAGTGTTTGGCATTATCAAGGGCGGAAATTTCTCTATAGCGACTGTAAAATTGGTAGATAAAATAACAAACTACCGTATAGTAAAACACAGAAAACCCTACAAAGTAGTTATCAAAACCAGTGGTTCCAAAAAGGTCTATATTGTTCCTTGTTGAAGGCAATAAGTAGAGTAGGTGCGGTAAAACAAATTCTAAAATACTAATCACAAAAATCCACTTTACAATAGAAGAGGATTTCTTCCAAAGCATTTTATATATCTCGTCATAGGTCAATTTAGGGTGTGCTACTTCCTTCTTTTGCCAATCTCTTTTTAATAATTCTAGTTCATCCATCATAAATATAATCTTATGGATTAAGTATGGTTCTTAATTTTGTTTTGATCCTGTTCATCTTCACTCTTGCATTTACTTCAGAAATCCCCAATGTTTCAGAAATTTCTGTATAATTTTTATCTTCTAAATACAGAAAAACTAAAGCTTTGTCAATATCATTCAATTGCTTTACCGCTTTATACATTAGTTTTAATTGCTGTTCTTCCGTTGCATCATATTCGTCGGCTTTTATTTTAAATATTACCGAATCATAATCAATTGTTCTTACACTCTTTTTTGACTTTCGATATAGCGTTATCGCTGTATTTAAAGCAACACGATACATCCATGTACTAAATTTGGCATCACCTCTAAATTTTGGATATGCTTTCCAGAGTTGAATGGTAATCTCTTGGAATAAATCATTATGAGCATCCCTATCATTTGTGTACAGCGTACAAACCTTGTGAACAATATTCTGATTGTTCTCAAGTTCAGTTACAAATGAATGCTCTAATTCTTTACTCACGTTGTGGTTGGTTGATGCTTATTAGTAGCGTAAACTATAAATTTGTTACACTTAAAACTAAAAAAACCGATAAATAATATATCGGTTTTTTATAGCATGTGTTAATATGTTGAAAATCATTAATTTCTGTAGTCCAAAGCGGGTTTTCTATCTCCTAAAAGAGGAATATATTTAAAATCTTCACCTCTCTTTTCTTCTAATTCTGCTTTTGCTTTTACAATTAAATCGGGAGTATTAAAAATATCAATAGCGGTTAATGCCAATGTTTTCGCTGCATTCATCATCCCTTTATACCCAATAGATGTACCTCCAGCGGCAACAGCTTGCCAACTATGAGCCGCTGTTCCGGGAACCCAAGTAGCGGTGCTTAAGCCTGCAGTAGGCACAGTAAAACTAACATCACCAACATCGGTAGAACCAAAAGCTCTTCCTTCTGTAGTATAAGGTGCTATCGTGTTTACTTTACTCATATCCGTCTTATCAAATCCTAAGGTAAGCGATATTTCATCTGCAAATTGTTGCTCTTTAGGAGTATACGTGAATCCACCTACTTCGGTCAAATTATCATACATAATTTTTTGAATAGTTAAATTTGGCAATAATTCGTGTGTACCACCTATCATTTCATATTTCATTGTGGTTCCAGTACCCAATGCAGCTCCTTCTGCGGCATTTTTAAGGCGTTCAAACAGATCAATAACAACGTCTCTATTGTTATGTCTAACGTAATAATAAACTTCAGCATAATCTGGAACTACATTAGGGGCTTTTCCTCCATCAGTAATAACATAATGTATTCTAGCTTCCTGAGGAATATGTTCCCGCATCATATTTACCATAGCATTCATGCTTTCTACGCCATCTAATGCAGAACGTCCTTTTTCAGGAGATGCTGCAGCATGTGCCGAAATACCATAAAATCTAAATTTCGCAGATTTGTTGGCTAAGGCTGCACCAGCGCTAGCTGCATTCTGACTTCCTGGATGCCAATGTAAAGCAATGTCTACATCATTAAATAAACCTTCTCTTACCATATATACTTTTCCGGATCCGCCTTCTTCTGCAGGGCAACCGTAAAAACGAATAGTACCCTTTATGGCATTAGACTGCATCCATTCTTTTACTGAAATAGCAGCAGCAGTAGAAGCAGTGCCAAATAAATGATGTCCGCATGCATGCCCAGCAACTTTTCCTAAAGATTCTTTTTTTGAGATCGCTTTTTGTGAAAGTCCCGGTAATGCGTCATATTCACCAAGAATAGCAATTACAGGAGAACCACTGCCATATTCAGCTATAAAAGCGGTAGGGATTCCTGCGACTCCTTTATTAATGGTAAACCCATTCTTCTTAAGTGTCTTTTGCAGAAGTGCACTACTTTGTTCTTCTTGGTACCCCATCTCTGCATAATTCCATATGTTTTGCGCTATAGCAGTATATTCGTCATTTTTAGATTCCAATTCCTTTAGAACATCTTCTTTCGTTTCTTGGGCCATTAAAAAGGACACACAAAAAAGACTAATAAAGGCAGGGAGTAATTGTTTCATCATGGGAAAATAATTTTTCTATTAAAGATCCCTATAAAAATAGCATTTTCTTTTATGCTAGCTACCACCGATTGTTTATTTTTACTTTTATGAGCGCAATGAACATTCCAAAAAGTAGTTTCCCCCGTATCATAATTATAGGAGGAGGTTTTGCAGGTATTTCTTTAGCTAAAGAGCTAAGTAAGAAAGAAGTGCAAGTGTTACTTTTAGATAAAAATAACTACCACACTTTTCAACCTTTATTATATCAAGTATCTACAGGTGGTTTAGAACCAGATTCCATCGCATATCCTATTCGTAAAGTTTTAAAAGATTATCCAAATTTCTTCTTTCGTTTGGCAAATGTAGAAGAAGTGATTCCAGAGAAGAATGAGTTGATTACCAATATTGGAGCCATTAATTATGATTATTTGGTCATGGCTACAGGTTCTGAAACTAATTTTTTTGGGAATAAAGAGATTGAAAAAAACGGAATGGTGATGAAGTCCATCCCGGAATCTTTGAATCTTAGGAGTTTAATTTTAGAAAACTTTGAGCAAGCCTTGCTTACCGATGACCTTCATCTAAGAGATGCACTCATGAATTTTGTGATTGTAGGTGGTGGTCCAACGGGTGTGGAGTTAGCAGGAGCATTGGCAGAAATTAAAAAAGGCATTTTACCAAAAGATTATCCAGATTTAGATACGCGAAGAGTGCAGATAAATTTAGTGCAATCTGGAGACCGAATTCTAAAAGAGATGAGTGCGAAAGCCTCTAAGAAGGCAGAAGATTTTTTAGAAGAATTAGGCGTGCAAGTATGGAAGAATACTCGTGTAAAAAGTTACGACGGAAAATTAGCGACTACTCAAACTGATTTGTCTTTTGAAGCTGCAACACTTGTTTGGGCGGCTGGCGTAAAAGGGGCAGCCATAAAAGGCCTCGATGCAGAAGATTTGTTAATGCGCGGCAATCGTATTAAAGTGAATGAATTTAATCAAGTCATTGGACACAGCAATATATTTGCTGTAGGGGATGTTGCAGGAATGGAATTACCCGATTATCCTTGTGGGCATCCCATGATGGCGCAACCTGCAATGCAGCAAGGTAAAAATTTAGGTAAAAACTTAACATATTTGTTAGAGAATAAACCTTTAAAGCCCTTTGTCTATAAGGACAAAGGAAGTATGGCTACTATTGGCAGAAATAAAGCAGTGGTAGATTTAGATGCATATAAGTTTCAAGGTGTCTTTGCCTGGTTTGTTTGGATGTTTGTTCACTTATTCTTTTTAATAGGTTTTAGAAACCGTATGGTAGTATTTATCAATTGGGTATACAATTATGTGCGTTTTGATCGGGAAGCACGTTTAATAATTAGGCCTTACAAGAGAGATTATACCATGTTTAAAGACTAAGGTTGATTGGTTTTTTTCGATATACTATGTTAATGTTAGGGTAATATTCTCTATAGCTCTATGATTATTAGTGGTTTTTAGTTACTTTTCTTGCGTTATGTTTCCTAAAACTACTACAATGATTAAATTATTACTACCTCTTACCTTTCTGTTAGGTGTAATTTGGGCACATGCTCAGGAAGAAACAATACCCAATAGTTTAGGCAGTTTTTCTATTTCTTCTATCGGGTATGCTAATTTCGCCAATGATGAACAGCACTCTAGTTTTATTATGGACTGGAAGATTAATGAAAAAAATGCATTGATGTTAAGAGGGTATTATGATACCAATGCGATGGGAGACGTTTTTAAACCTCAATTGCTATTTCGTAAGCCTATTCTAGGAAAGCTTAGTATATTAACAGGGGCGGAAATGATTATGGAGCGTAATATTGTGGGTGGCGCAAACAGCACCATGAACTTTAGTGCTATGAATGGCCTAAGTTATGAGGTACAGGAAAATTTATTGATAGAACTCATGAGCGAAACTATAATAGGGAAGCAGAATTTTAATAATAATTACAATAGCAGTTTAATAAAGCTAGGAACAACCTTAAAATTTTAAAGTTACTTTCTTGGATGAAACTCATTAAGTACTTGAGCCAAATGAGACCGGTCTACATGCATGTAAACTTCCGTAGTCGTAATACTTTCGTGTCCTAACATTTGTTGAATAGCTCTCAAATCTGCTCCATTTTCTAATAAATGTGTAGCAAATGAATGTCTAAAGGTATGCGGACTAATGGTTTTCTTTAAATCTATTTTTACAGCTAGTTGTTTTATGATGGTAAAAATCATGGCCCTAGTCAATTGTTTTCCTCTTCTATTAAGAAACAAGATATCTTCAAATCCTTTTTGAATGTTTAAGTGGACTCTAATTTCATTTTTATATAAGGAGATGTATTTTTTGTTGATGTCGCTAATGGGTACAAAACGCTGCTTATCACCTTTACCCGTAACCTTGATAAAGTCTTCTTCAAAAAACAAATCAGAAATTTTAAGGTTGATGAGTTCTGATACCCTAACGCCGCAACCATACAGGGTTTCTAGAATAGCTCTGTTCCGCTCTCCTTCAGGGGTAGACAGATTTATAGCTGCTATCAAATCATTAATTTCATCTTCAGAAAGGGTGTCTGGTAATTTTCTGCCCGTTTTAGGAGACTCTATCAGCTCTAACGGGTTGTCTGTTCTATAGTCCTCAAAAACTAAGTAGTTAAAAAAGCTTTTCAAGCCCGAAATTATCCGAGCTTGAGAACGTGGATTTACATCTTTAGAAATTTCATAAACAAATTGCTGAACAATGTGCTTGTCTATTTTAATAGGAGAAGTAACAATCTTATTCGTTTCTAAAAATAAAAGTAGTTTTTGTAGGTCTAAAGAATAGCTACTGATAGAATTTTCAGAAAGGCCACGCTCTATTTTTAAATAGTTTTGATAATCATTCAATGCATTGTTCCATTTCATACGTTAAATGTACCTGAAAAATTGGGTTAAAAACAAACTTTTTTTTAGCATCTAATGACTTGATTTTGTGTATTTTGATAAAATAATTTAGATATTTTGTCTATTTCGTAGAAAATACTTTAAAATAAAATGTAATTCTCATCGTTTTTACTTTTAAATATAACATAAACAAAAACTTAAAATTATGAAAAAAGTGTTTTTAATTGCTGCTATGGCTTTATTTGGATTTGGTGTTCAGGCACAAGATGAAAATGGTGGCGGTCAAACAGACATGGGTAGTTGGTTAATTGAAGCGAATACTGGTTTCGGAGCAGCTGCAGGATCAAATACCGCATTCTCTTTAACTTCAGTTGATGGAGATACCTCATGGTCTATTGGTGCTGAAGGTGGTTATTTTGTTGCAGATGATCTAGCGGTAAAAGTTGGTCTTGGTTATTCAGATACTACTATTGGCCTTTTAGATTATAGTTCTTTTAATTACAAAATTGGCGCTAAATACTATATCTCAAGTATGATTCCTGTTCAGGTTGATTATGCAGGTTCAAGTATTAAAGATGCTGATGAAAACCCTAGTTATATTGGTTTACAAGGTGGTTATGCTATCTTTTTAGGTCAGAATGTTAGCATCGAGCCAGGTCTACGTTACAACGTTGCTTTGAATGATTTTTATGAAGATGCATTACAATTCAACGTTGGTTTTGCATTACATTTTTAAGAATACACGAGTTTAAATAGTAAAGGAAGCCAATTGGCTTCCTTTTTTTTACATAAAACTGAAGGATAAATTTTGCAGTGTTGGCTAAAAAAAATAGCTTTGATTTCTTAATGGAAAACTAGAGATAATGAAAAGAATAGCAACATTTGTACTTGTAGTATGTGTATTCGGATGGTCGCAATTACATGCACAATCGGATTATAAAACGGCGGTAGGCTTAGGAATAGATTTTGGTTCAGGGCAAACTTATGTTGGTCCTAGTGCTAAATATTTCTTAGCTCCCGATACGGCTATTGAAGCTGATGTATTATTCGCAAGTGGCTCTACATTGATTCAGGCATTCTATGAATATCATGGACCTATAGAAGGTGCCGATGGTTTAAAATGGTATGCAGGAGTAGGACCAGGGATTACTTTATATGACGGAGGATCTAATTTTTTAGTACGCCCGATGGTAGGTTTAGATCTTAAATTTAATACAGTTCCTTTAGCGCTTACCTTTGATTGGAGGCCTGCTTTAGGCTTTAACGGAGATGGTAGTGAATTTGAAGCTGCTAGATTCGGTCTAGGATTTAGATACGTTTTAGACTAAAATTGATTAAACAAAAAAAGCCGAGAGTAGAAATACCCTCGGCTTTTTTATGCTTTATATTGTGATTAAAAATTATCTGTAAGGATATTAATTAAATCAACAATAGCCCAAATTCCTAATCCACCTAATGTTAGGATAAATAGGATGTTCCAACCAGCTGGTTTCTTTGCATACCAACGGTGTGCAGCAAAAATTCCTAAAAAGAACCAAAATGCTACTGCTACCCATTTGTCATAACCTGCTGCAGCGGCTGCAGGAGTAAATAATTCTGATTCAGAATCATTATTAATCGTCGTGCTTTGTTCTGTAGTAGCAGCTCTTTTTACAGGAAAAGATGCTTCAACTGTAGAAAATGCGATTAAGAAAAAGAAAACTGGTAAAAATAATTTTAATCTCATATTTAAGTATATTTTTGGTTTCCTCAAATATAATATTTTAAAAGATGTATAAATATTTTCTTACAATTTTTTTGAATCTTTTTTCTATAAGTTTGCTCGTAGCCCAAGACGAACAAGAGTATTTAGGCGTTCTTAAACTGAATGATAGTTCTTTTATATCCTATAGATTAAATTTTGAAATCCTAAAAGATAATACGGTAAAAGGCTATTCAGTGACAAATATGGGAGGTGCGCACGAAACTAAATCTTATGTAGAAGGCTTATATGATGCTAAAGAAAAAGTATTAACTTTTAATGAAACAGGAATTGAATACACAAAATCTGATATTACAACGTATGATTTTTGTTATGTTCATTTTACAGGAAAACTTAAGAATTCTAATGGGCAGCAAATGTTAGAAGGGCCTTTTTTAGGGAAGTATAGTGATGGTGTAGCCTGCATTAATGGGGATATTATGGTAAAAAACATGGAGAAGATTGAAAAAATTGCAAAAAAAGCAGATAAAAAAATTCAGCGCTCCAATAAAATAGCAGATAGCATAAAGCAAAAGATTGATGTCATGAATCTTATTGATTTAAATGGTTTGAATGTTTTAAAGGCAGATGAAAAAACCACCATGTTTTCTAAAGACGCATCAATGAAAGTAACTATTTGGGATGCGGGAAAGTTAGACGGAGATAAAATTTCTATATTCTACAATGGAAAGAATATCATTAATAACCATGCCATACAGAAGAACAAAAAGGTCATTACCTTAAAATTACAAAAAGGAGAAAACTTACTAAAGTTTAGAGCAGATAATGTAGGGCAAATAGCACCTAATACTGCAAAAATTGAAATTACTTTAGGGGATAAAACAATTGATCTTTTGAGCAATTTAAAAAAAGACGAATATACTTCGGTGATCGTAGTTCATTAGAATATGACCCTATATATGCATTAACAAGCAGAAGATACTCTTCTGCTTTTTTTATGCCTTTTTAATTATTATTTTAGCAGAATGAAATGAACCTAGGCAAAAAGCACTAGCAGCTTTATTGTTGATTGGCGAATTACCTCAGACCAATAAAAAAACAACTAACAACTACCTGATGAAAATACTAATACTTAACGGTCCAAATTTAAACCTCTTAGGCAAACGTGAACCAGAAATATATGGTTCGGATACTTTTGAAGATTATTTTGTTAAGCTTCAGTTTAAGTTTAAGGATATAGAGTTAGAATATTTTCAATCGAATATTGAGGGCGAACTTATCGGAAAAATCCAAGAAGTAGGTTTTTCATACGACGGTATCGTATTAAACGCTGCTGCTTATACCCATACGTCTATAGGAATTGGCGATGCTATAAAAGCAGTAACCACACCTGTTATAGAAGTACATATCTCTAATACGCATAAGCGAGAGAAATTTAGACATGTTTCTTATATATCACCGGTTGCCAAAGGTGTTATCTTAGGTTTTGGTTTACAGAGCTATGATTTAGCCATACAGAGTTTTTTATAGATCACCTTTGTTTTTAGTAGCTTTGATGAGCCTTTTGTAGTCACTAGTTTTTTTTTATAGCCAGAAAAAATAATAATAAACCCTATAGTAGAATAGAATCCTGTAGCACCTATTTTAGCAGCGTAGTCCTAAATAAACTACAATAATGCATGTAGGTTTATTTCTTTAGTAAAATTCTCCCAAACGGTTAAATCAACTTATTAATAGTGACCAAAGGCAATAAAGCCGATTCCTTATACGAAGGCTTTATGTAAAAAGGTATAGGAGTGTCTAGAGGTTTTAGCGCTGTACATATTTTTCAGAGCTATTTTTTAATTTCTGTTATGTATCCTGAAAATTTCTGAGAAGGGTAATCGTGTGCAAATAATCCTCTGGTTTTAAATTGTTTTAGAGATGCTTTTAACGTTTCTCGGGTAAACTTAGATGCTGCTAAATCAAAATTAGCATCGCCTTCTGTAGCAAAAATTTCATGACGTTGTACCCAAATAGAATCAGCTTCAATTTTTTTGACTAAAAACCAAGTGGTACCATTATCGATAACATTATTGCTGTCTGTAGTGGTGTATAAGACCATTACTTTTTCCCCTACATGTACTTTTTCAATAGCATTTGTTTCGTCAATATAGCTCTCCTCTTCATACAAGTTATAACTTATGGCAGCAGAGATAAGTATAAGGGGTAGAATTATTAAAGAATAGAACCATTTATTGAAGCTTAGCTTTTTAGGCTCTAGTTTTAGGTTGCTTTTTTCGGTGAGGTAATACTGATCAATTTCATCGGTCCATAGTACGGGAGCAATTTCTGATTGTGTATTATCGCAGAAAAGTATGCCACTAACTTTAGTGGTTATTTTTTTTGAAAATGAAGTTTCTATTCTTTTCTGATAAAAAAGGAGTTCTAAGCAATTAGAAGTTCCACAACCAGGACATTTACTCGGTATTTGTTTTTTTCCAACCGGATCGTGGTACTCTGTAACCTTATAATACATAACGTGTTCTTTTAATTCATTGTAACAAAGATGTTGTATTTATTAAAAGAGAAAACCCCTGATAACAGGGGTTTTAAAATAAGGTTTAGGGTGATATGCTGCTTTTTTTTTTAAGCTTCCAATGGCTTTAAGTATTTTTTGTCAATATAAAACGTAGCAAATGGGAGTAGTGAGGCAACCAGTAAAATGAGTAACCTTTTAAATCCCCATTTCCTTTCATAGCAAAACAATACCGCTAACACACAATAAGCGATAAATAAGAAGCCATGTGCGTAACCTATATAAATATTAGGTTCTGGTATGTCTGCTAAATATTTTAAGGGCATTCCTACTCCAAATAAGAGCAAGTAAGATATTCCCTCTAAAATTGCGGTAAGACTAAATAGTTTCAGCATATTTTTATAGTGTATAGTATAAAAAATGCCGTGGGTTAACACAGCATTTATTTATTTACTTTTTGGAATTATATTATAAATGTATTACTTCATCATAAGCATCAGCTACGGCTTCCATAACCGCTTCACTCATTGTTGGGTGTGGGTGAATTGCTTTTAATATTTCATGACCTGTAGTTTCTAATTTACGAGCTACAACCGCTTCAGCAATCATATCTGTTACTCCAGCACCAATCATATGACAACCTAACCATTCGCCATATTTAGCATCAAAAATAACTTTTACAAAACCATCAGGAGTTCCAGAAGCTTTTGCTTTACCACTCGCTGAGAATGGAAATTTACCAACTTTAATATCTAATCCTTTTTCTTTCGCTTGTTTTTCTGTTAAACCAACAGAAGCAATTTCTGGAGTACTGTACGTACAGCCAGGGATATTACCGTAATCTAGCGGTTCTACATGTAGGTTCGCTAATTTTTCTACACAAAGAATTCCCTCTGCAGAAGCAACGTGTGCTAAAGCAGGTCCAGGAGTAACATCACCAATAGCATAATAACCAGGGATGTTAGTTTGGTAGAAATCATTTACTAAAATTTTATCACGATCGGTAATAATACCAACATCTTCTAAACCAATGTTTTCAATGTTTGTTTTTATACCTACAGCAGATAGTACAATATCAGCTTCTAAATGCTCTTCACCTTTTGCAGTTTTCACCGTTACTTTAACGCCTTCACCAGAAGTATCAACCTTAGTCACTTCAGAAGAAGTCATAATTTTAACTCCTGCTTTCTTGAAACTACGTTCTAATTGTTTTGAGATATCTTCATCTTCAACAGGAACAACATTTGGTAAGTATTCTACAACAGTAACTTCCGTACCCATTGCATTGTAAAAATAAGCAAACTCAATTCCGATAGCACCACTACCTACAACAATCATTTTTTTAGGCTGATGTTCTAAAGTCATTGCTTGTCTGTAGCCAATTATTTTTTTACCATCTTGAGGTAAACTAGGCAATTCTCTACTGCGAGCACCAGTTGCTATGATAATATTAGTAGCACTATATTCTGTTACTTTGCCTTCTGCGTCTTTTACAGAAACTTTTTTCCCAGCTTTTAAAGTACCGAAACCATTGATAACTTCAATTTTGTTCTTTTTCATAAGAAATTGAACACCTTTGCTCATACCCTCAGCAACATTACGGCTTCTTTTTACGACCGCACTGAAATCTTTATCTACATCACTTACTTTTAAACCGTAATCTTCGGCATGCAGTAAATAATTAAAAACTTGAGCAGACTTTATCAATGCTTTAGTAGGTATACACCCCCAATTTAAACAAACCCCACCAAGAGATTCCTTCTCAACGATAGCCACTTTAAATCCTAATTGAGACGCTCTAATCGCAGTTACATAGCCTCCTGGGCCACTTCCTAAAACAATAATATCAAAATTGCTCATGTATATATTTTTTTTGATGTTTTAATTTGAAGTTGCAAAGTTACAAAATCGAAAGCAAAGGGGTAACTAGTTTTTGAAAATTACAAGATAGATTTGTTACAAATAGAAAAAGGCTATTTATTTTTTTAAATAGCCTTTTAATTTTTTAAAATAATGGTGTTTATAAAATGCCTTACACTTATTTTTTTGTGGGTGTAAAATTTAGTGCGGCGCCATTAATGCAATGTCTTTTGCCTGTGGTTTTTCTAGGACCGTCATTAAAGACATGCCCTAAATGTCCGCCACAAACAGCGCAATGTTCTTCGGTGCGTTCGTAACCAATTTTGTAGTCTACATCAAAAGCAACATTTCCTTTAATCTCTTCATCAAAACTAGGCCATCCTGTTCCTGAATCAAATTTGTTTTCACTTTTAAAAACGGGCGTTCCGCAAGCAGCACAAGAGTAAATACCAGCTTCTTTAATCTTTAGAAGCTCACTAGAAAAAGCGCGCTCCGTTCCTTCCTCTCTAAGAATGTAATATTCTGTAGCCGTTAATTTTTTACGCCATTCATCTTTTGAAAGGCTTACTTCAAAATTTTCTTCTTGTTTGGTATTATCGTCCATCGCAACTTTTTTCTCTTGAGAAACACCATTGCATCCGGTGACGATAAATAATACACCTAATAGGATATTCTTAATCATAGCTTTTTTTTTAATTAAATTTTCTTTTCACTCTAATTTACGTAGCTCAGAATTAATTGGTCGTTAAAATTTTGATAAATGTACAAGTACTTATAAATAAAAAGCTCCATTAGATCATATTCTAATGGAGCTTATAAAAATTTTAAAGAGCAACTATTTCATAGAAATACGCGCAATACTTTCTTCGTCAACATTGATTGCACTTAATACAGCAGCCATATTGGACTTATCTAGTTTAGAACTTAGAAAATCACCAGGTAATATTACTATTCTAAAAAATTGATTTTGTGTAAAATCATCACTTAATGTAGCCATATCAAAATTTCCATCAATAAATAAATCCATATCTACGAAATTGTGTGCAAAAGTGTATTGTAATGTACCTTGACTTACAAAGAAATTTTGAGGAATTAAGCTCCAATTGTTTGCAGGGCCGTCAGACAACTCTACTTCACCATCAAATCTATAAACAAGAATAGCATCAGATTCCAGAATTTCAAAATTTGTAAAATCATTAAATGTTAATCTTGTCGCAAACCAGTTATTGTCCGCTTCAAAATCAAAATTTACACCATCAACTTCAAAAACTTGAGCACTTATACCATCTAAACCGTCTGAGCCATCTCTTCCATCTACACCATCTCTTCCATCAAATCCATCATTCCCAGAGCAAGAAACAAATAGTATTATTGAAAACATTCCTAGTAATTGTATTGCTTTTTTCATTTTATTTTATTTAAGTTTTAAATATTGTTTTTCACGTGAAACGATAGAATCAAAAAGTATTCCATTTTAATTATTTTTATAAATATAATAGAAACTGTTTAAAAAGTAACGTTTTATTAAATGAACTATTATTCAAACTTGATTATATTGCAGTAAATAAAATATCCTCATGCCAAACGTAGAAGTACATAGCCTATTTACAGAATTTGATATAAATCTATTTAAAGCGGGTAAACACTTTAAATTATATGAGAAATTAGGATCGCACCTAATAAGCTTAAATGGTATAAAAGGCACCTACTTTGCTGTTTGGGCTCCAACAGCAAATTCTGTTAGTGTTATTGGCGATTTTAATTCCTGGCAAGTAGGGGAGCATGAGCTTAATGTACGTTGGGACGATAGTGGGATCTGGGAAGGATTTATTCCAGAGATAGAAAAGGGAGCGCTGTACAAATATAATATTAGATCTAATAATTACGGAATAAGAACAGAGAAAGCAGATCCTTTTGCACGTTACTGTGAAAAACCACCCAAAACGGGTTCTGTTGTTTGGGATGGCGATTATTCGTGGCAGGACAATGCGTGGATGGGGTATCGAAAAGATAAAAATGGTTTAGATAAACCATATTCTGTTTATGAAGTGCATTTAGGATCTTGGAGACGTAAAGAAGATAATCAGTTTTTAAGTTATTTAGAATTAGCCGAAGAATTAGTTCGGTATGTAAAAGAAATGAATTTTACGCATGTAGAATTTATGCCGATTATGGAATACCCATATGATCCTTCTTGGGGGTACCAATTAACAGGCTTTTTTGCGCCCACTTCTAGATTTGGAAATCCTGAAGAGTTTAAGGTTTTAGTAGATAAATTACATCAGAATGATATTGGAGTTATTTTAGATTGGGTTCCTTCACATTTTCCAGAAGATGCACATGGTCTAGGATTTTTTGATGGTTCTCATTTATATGAGCACCCAGATAGGCGAAAAGGGTATCATCCCGATTGGAAAAGTTTAATATTTAATTATGGAAGAAACGAGGTACGTGCTTTTCTAATTAGCAATGCCATGTTTTGGATGGATCAGTTTCATGTAGATGCCTTACGTGTAGATGCTGTAGCCTCTATGATTTATCTGGATTATTCTAGGGAAGAAGGAGAATGGGAACCAAATATTTACGGAAATAATGAAAATTTAGATGCGATTTCATTTTTAAAAGAAATGAATCAGCAATTATATGCCAGTTTTGATGGGATACAAACCATCGCAGAAGAATCTACTGCTTTTTCAGGGGTATCCCGCCCAGTAGATTTAGGGGGCTTAGGTTTTGGGATGAAATGGATGATGGGTTGGATGCACGATACCTTGGAATATTTTAAAAAGGAATCAATCTACAGAAAACACCATCAGAATGATATTACGTTTAGTCTTACCTACGCGTTTTCTGAGAATTTTATGCTTCCTTTTTCTCATGATGAAGTGGTGTATGGCAAACAATCACTTTTAAATAGAATGCCTGGAGATGAGTGGCAGCGTTTTGCAAATTTACGTTTGTTATTTGGGTACATGTTTACACATCCAGGAGCAAATCTTATCTTTATGGGAGGAGAATTTGGGCAATCATCAGAATGGGATTTTCAAAAAAGCTTAGATTGGCATTTAACCCAATATAATTTTCATGCGGGAATACAGGAGACCGTAAAAGATTTAAATATGTTTTATAAAAATTATCCAGCTTTGTATGAAAAGCAATTTAGTCCGGAAGGCTTTCAGTGGATAGATTATGGAGATGGTGAAAACTCTGTACTTGCTTATATTCGAAAAGGGCATGATGCTAAAAATGATTTGCTTGTACTTTGTAACTTTACTCCAGTACAAAGAGATAATTACAGAGTGGGTGTTCCAAAATCAACCCAATTGAAAGAAGTTTTTAATAGTGATGCTAAAAAATATGGGGGTTCAGGAGTATTAAATTCTAAAATTAAAACAGAAAAAATAGCGAGTCATACCTATAAGAATTCCATAGAAATAACATTACCTCCTCTCGGTATTGTTATTTTACAATAAAAAAACATAACTATAACGTAATAGTTTGAAATTGGATAAAGTATAGTTTTATTATTCGCGTATAATATCTTTTTTTTGCCAGTATAAATAATTTCGATCAGCTATGATTACGAATACGGAGCTTGAATATAAAGGAAATTTATATCCGAATGAAATTGTAGATTTCAACCAGGATACAGATAAAATATATTTTACAACTGCAAATGGAGTGATCCTTCAGATTACAGTTCTAAGAAATAGTATGGTCCGTTTTAGGTATGCAACAGATCATAATTTTGAACCAGATTTCTCCTATGCTTTAAATAAAAATGCGTTAAAGGGCTATAATGAACTGGATGTTCGTGAAACGCCTACGGAATATATAGTTTCAACAGTAAGAATGAATATTCTGGTTGATAAAAAAACGCTACGTACTCAAATATCCGATCCTGAAGGAAATATCATCTGTGAAGATGAGTTGGGTTTTCATTGGGAAGAGAATTATGAATATGGGGGTAATATTGTGAAAATGAGTAAAATAACCCGTACTGGCGAAAGTTATTATGGTATGGGTGATAAAGCTACGCACTCAAATTTAAAAGGCAAGCGTGTAGAAAATTGGGTTACCGATCAATATGCTTATGGTAAAGATCAAGACCCACTATATAAGGCTATTCCTTTTTATGTAGGACTAACAGATAATAAGGCCTACGGTATTTTCTTTGATAACACTTTTAAAACGCATTTTGATTTTGCGCACGAAAAGAAACATGTGACTAGTTTTTGGGCAGATGGTGGTGAGATGAACTACTATTTTATCTATGGACCAACGATGGAGAAAGTGGTGCGTTTGTATACCGATTTAACAGGTACGCCAGAATTACCTCCCCTATGGGCCTTAGGTTTTCAGCAATCTAAATGGAGTTATTTTCCAGAAAGCAGAGTAAAAGAAATAGCAAAAAAATTCCGAGATCTTAGAATTCCCTGTGACGGCTTATACCTCGATATTGATTATATGGATGGTTTTAGGTGTTTTACATGGGATAAAAAACTATTTCCAGATCCTAAAAAAATGATTGCTGATTTAGCCGAAGATGGCTTCAAAACAGTGGTTATGATTGATCCGGGAATTAAAATTGATAGAGACTATTGGATTTATCAAGAAGCGATGGAAAATGATTACTTCTGTAAAAGAGGTGATGGCCCATATATGCATGGTAAAGTTTGGCCAGGGGAATGTAATTTTCCCGATTTTACAAATCCTGAGGTAAGAAAATGGTGGGCAGAGCTATATAAAGAGTTTATGGCAGATATGGGAGTACATGCGGTGTGGAATGATATGAATGAACCTGCAGTAATGGAGGTGCCTTCTAAAACTGCTCCTTTAGATACCCGTCATGATTATGATGGCCACCCAAGCACCCATAGAAAGGCACATAATGTGTATGGTATGCAAATGGTTAGGGCTACCTATAATGGCGTTAAAAAGCATGTGTATCCAAAGCGTCCTTTTGTAATAACAAGAGCGGCCTATGCCGGGACACAGCGTTATGCGTGTACCTGGACAGGAGATAATGTTGCGACATGGGAACATCTATGGCTAGCAAACGTACAAATGCAACGCATGTGTATAAGTGGTTATTCATTTGTAGGCTCTGATATTGGTGGATTTGCAGAACAACCAGATGGCGAATTATTTGCGCGATGGGTACAACTTGGTATTTTCCATCCCTTCTGTAGAGTACATTCTAGTGGCGATCACGGCGATCAGGAGCCTTGGTCATTTGGAGAAGAAATTACAGATATCGTTCGGAAATATATAGAATTAAGGTATCAATTGCTGCCTTATTTATATACCATGTTTTATAAATATTCTAAAGAAGGCTTGCCAATGCTTCGCGCTTTAGTGATGTACGATCAAGAAGATCCTCAAACACATTTTAGAACAGATGAGTTTATATTTGGAGAACAAATTTTAGTTTGTCCAATACAAGAGCCTAATTCTAAGGGGCGTAGAATGTACGTGCCAAGGGGAAACTGGTATAATTATTGGACTGGTGAAATGATTACCGGAGGAATGGAAAAATGGGTAGTGGCAGATATAGACAAGATTCCTATGTTTATAAAAGAAGGCGCCATGATCCCTAAGTATCCTGTACAACAGTATGTTGGTGAACTAAAAGTTTTAGAATTACTGGTTGATGTATATTATAAATTAGGGGTAGAAAATTCTACAGTGTATGAAGATGCTCAAGATGGTTTTGACTATAAAAAAGGAAGGTATAGTCTGCGAAACTTTAAATTAAATGGTAAGGAGAATGAATTGATCATCCAGCAATTTAAAGACGGTACTTTTACGACCTCTTATGAAACTATAAAAATGCAATTACATGGTTTGCCTTTTACCATTAAATCAGTTTTAATTGATAGTGAAAAAGTAAGTCTAGATGATGTAAAACTTCTAGAAAATAATTGTATTGAGGTCAATAAAGAATTTACAACATTACAATTATTAGGGAGTTAATTTTTCGTAATTTTAACCTCTAAACATTAACTATATTAAAGAATATACCTTATTTGTAAATATTTAAGAATTAGTTCTTTAAGCTATTGAAATTATTAATTATGAAAAAAATTATTTTAATTCTTGCGATATTCATAGGGGTATCTGCATGTAAAACAAATCCTTTTACAGGTAAGAAAATGCTAAATGCATTTCCAAACAGTCAAATTTTTCCGACAGCTTTCGCTCAGTACGATCAATTTTTGACTGAAAATAAAACAGTAGAAAACACAGCTGATGCAAGAATGATTACAACGGTAGGGCAACGTATTGCATCTGCAGCAGAACGTTGGTTAACTGCAAATGGATACCCTGGATATCTAGATGATTACAAATGGGAATATCATTTAGTACAAGATGAAACAGTAAATGCTTGGTGTATGCCCGGAGGTAAAATTGTTTTTTACACCGGAATACTCCCTATTTGCCAAGGCGAAACAGGAGTAGCTGTGGTTATGGGGCACGAAGTTGCTCACGCACTAGCAGATCATGGAGCGCAACGTATGACCGCTAGTTATGGTCAGCAAATTGGGTCCGTAGTTGGTAATGTGGCTCTTAAGGATGAAAAATCTTTAGGGCTGTTTAATCAATATTACGGTGTGGGTTCTAATGTTTTAGGAATGCTGCCTTTTAGTAGAGGACATGAAACAGAAGCTGATAAAATTGGATTGCAGATTATGGCTATTGCAGGCTACAACCCAGACGAAGCTGCAGAGCTTTGGAAGAGAATGAAAGCAAATAGTGGTGCATCATCTACTCCAGAATTCATGAGTACACACCCTTCTAATGACACGCGAATTAATAATCTAACAGTTTGGGCGCCAGAGGCAAAAGCTGAAGCGGCTAAATTTGGTGTTACTAGTTTTAAATAATAGTAGTGAATTTTAATTATTAAGTAATATATTAAGCTGTTCTTTTAAAAGGACAGCTTTTTTTATGTAAAAAAAATAAAACAACCACCACTACAACCATGGCAAAAATTCAAGCAGTTAAAGGCAGTAAAAAATTATTAAATGCTTGGGCATTTTATGATTGGGCAAATTCAGTATATACCTTAACAATCGCCTCTTCTATCTTTCCTATTTTTTATTCAGCTCTTTTTGCTTCTTCAGATCAACTGGTTACCGCATTTGGATATGATATGAAGCCAACTGTGCTAATTTCAATAGTCACGGCTTTTACTTTTCTAACGGTAGCAATATTGTCGCCAATATTATCGGGAGTAGCAGATTATGTAGGAAATAAGAAAATGTTCATGAAGTTTTTCTGTTATGTGGGCAGTATAGGTTGCATGGGCTTGTATTGGTTTAGCTTAGAATATATTCATCTAAGTATGTTTTTTTATTTTATGGGATTGATAGGGTACTGGGGTAGTTTGGTGTTCTATAATTCTTACCTGCCAGATATTGCTTTTGAGCATCAACAAGATAGTATTAGTGCCAAAGGGTTTTCTTTGGGGTATATAGGAAGTGTGCTTTTATTGGTTTTAAATTTGGCTATGGTCATGATGCCAGAATTGTTTGGATTTGATGTTGGTGAAACAGAAGAATCTCTAAACCTTGCAAAATTTGAAGCCATGAAAATTTCTTTTATTACTGTTGGTGTTTGGTGGGCGCTCTTTAGTCAATATACATTTTATGTACTTCCAAAAGGAGTATCAACAGGACATAAAATCACTAGAAATGTAGTATTTAATGGATTAAAAGAGCTGAAACAAGTTTGGCATAATTTAAAACTTGACAGAAGGCTTAAGCGGTATTTAGAAGCATTTTTTGTTTTTAGTATGGCAGTACAGACCATTATGTTAATGGCGGTTTATTTTGGGGAAAAAGAGATAAGCTGGGCTACAGATTCAGAGAAAACAACTGGTCTTATTATTAGTATTTTAGTAATTCAGTTGGTCGCTGTGCTTGGTGCTTATGTAACTTCAAAAGCCTCTGCTAAATTTGGAAATATAAAAACATTAATTTTCGTCAATTTTATCTGGCTCTGTTTGTGTTTTTACGCATTTTTCATGGTTACTCCTATGCAATTTTATATTGCTGCAGGACTCGTGGGATTAGTGATGGGAGGGGTGCAGTCTTTGGGAAGATCTACCTATTCTAAATTTTTACCAGAGACAGAAGATACGACCTCCTATTTTAGTTTTTATGATGTTGCGGAAAAAATTGGTATTGTTATCGGGATGGTCATTTTTGCAGTTGTAGATCAAGTAAGTAATATGCGTTACGCTATTCTTTTCTTATTTGTCTTCTTCTTGGCAGGGATTTTTCTCTTGTTTAGAGTGGAAAAAAAATAATATAAAACTATATTTTACATGCATTTGAGTAATTCATGTCAATGATATAAAAATTAACACCTCAGATTGTTCCATTATTTTAGACGATTGGAATAAATGGAAAACAAATGTACAGACGGGGATAAAATAAAAAAAACCTCTTAGTTAAAAGAGGTTTTAGACGATTCGATTTTTGATTGATGCTTATCTTTTAGAAATACTGCCAGAACCAGATATTTTGGTGTTTATTTTGTCAGGATTACCGCGATAGCTTATATCTCCAGAACCAGAAACCTGTGCTTTAAGACTTCTATTGGCTACCACTTGCATATCTGCAGAACCAGAAATAGTTGCTTTAACATTATCTGCTTTCAATTCATACGCTTTTATATTTCCCGAACCAGAAATCGTAGCTTTAAAATCATCCGTACTCCCCTTTAATTCCATGTCTCCAGAGCCAGACATCGTTGCTGAAATGGTATTGGCATCTAGGCTTAATGAGATATCTCCTGATCCAGACATAGTCATTGCAAATCGATTTGTTTTTAATATTTTTTTACCAACAACATCTCCTGAGCCAGAAAGAGAAAGGGCTTCAATCTCTTCTACTGGGATAATGATTTTTATACTATTCTTCCATTTAGAAGGCTGTAGGTTTTTATTATCTTCAACTTTAATCACAAGTTGCCCATCTTTTATTTCTGTGATGATATATTCTAAAAGATTTTCTTCTCCTGTAATTGTTATTTTACCTTCATTTCCATCTACTAGATCTACATCAAACCATCCAGATATGGATACAGAATCATAATCATCAGTAGTTCTCTCTATGGTTTTAAAAACACCATTTCCTTTAATTTTTTTTCCCCATTGCGCAGAACAGGAGGTAATCGTTAATAGTGATAAGACTGCAATTAATAAGTTTTTCATGATTTTTGTTCTTTTTTATGATTGATTGTATATTAATTTTTGGTAAATGAAATTCCTCCGTAATCACTGGTAATATTCATTCTATTGGGACTAGATGAACTCCCATAATATCCTTTATAAAATTTTTCGCTTGATTCTTCTCTGCTGACATTAATTTCAAAATCATCCTTTCCGCTTACGCCTGCATAGTCTGTATTTATTTCAAAAATGAAATGATATTCTGGACTATAGCCAATTTTTACACCCGTATAATCAGAACGGATATTTAAATTATTTGCATCTGCAGCCATATTTGCTATTTGTATGCCCCCGTAATCAGAGGTGATATTTACGTTGCCATGTACTGTTCCTAATTTTACATTAATGTAATCTCCATTGCCTTCTACGTTGTTTACTTCGTTGACCTCAATTTTACCGTAATTATTATGATAGGTTAAATTTTGCATTTTAGTAATGGTGCCGTTTGTGTAGTCAGAATTAATATCTAAATCTTCAGCTTTATCAATAGTAAACCCTGAGTAATCTGCTTTAATTCTTCCGCTTTTAATGTACCCAATAGTAGATTTAGAAGTGTAATCAAAATTTAATTCGTTATTTCTTCCGTGTAATTCTCCAATTTCTAAGCGACCATAGTCACAAGATATTTTTGCATAACCATCTATCCTATCTAAGGTTATACTGCCATAATCGTTACTTAAGTGTACGCTATTTTTAATCGGAACTTTTATGTTGTAGTCTATCTGCATATTTACACTACTGTTGTTTCCCCATCCCCAGTTCCAACCACTTTTATTTTCGTTAAATATGGTTTTAGCAGATACGAGGCTACTGCTGCCGTCAAAATCTATTGTGATTTCATCTAATTTATTAGAAACCTTTTCTTCATTATTGCCATTTACGGTGATATGTACTTCAATAACCACCCTGTTCTCATTCCATGAAGTAATGTTTAAATTCCCATAACTATTAGATACTTTCAATAAGGCATCGCTATTAACAGTAAACTCTTTTTTAATCGTCTTTTCTCTGGTGTGTTTGCCTTTAATGCCATTGTTAGCTAAGAGGCTAAAAGGCAATAGAAACATTAGTACTAGGGTGTATTTATATAATTGTATTTTCATGTTTATTTTTTTTGATATTTTTAATTTCTTCGATTTGCTGTAAAACATCGTCTAATAAATCTATTCTTGTTTGAAAGTTGACAATCATTGCGCTTAGTATTAATTTACTATTGCCGCCATTGATTAAGTCTCTTTCTATGCTTTTATAATTTTTTTCTAATTTGGATAGTTGAATCATGGTGTCATCAACTATTTTTTTTGTTTCTGGTGAATTTTCATTTTGCAATTTTTTTACTTCTTGTTCAATAACATTGGCAAAATAAAATTCTGTGTTTGATATTTCTGGTGATAGTGCTACTACCTGTTCATTGATAGAATAACTTTGGTTTACAAATAGAAAACCCAGTCCAAAGACGAGCAGTAAGCTTGCTGCAATAAAAAGAAACTTAAAGCTGTTTCCTTTTTTAACCGGTAGGCTTTTTACATCGTTAATTGTATTTAGTTTTTCTAGAAACCGTAGTTCATGTCCATTTTTTGGCTCTTCTGTATCCCAGCCACCTTTGAGGTGCTCAAATAAATCGTCTATATTGTCCTTCTTCATCTTAATTAGCCATTAATTTTTTTCGTAAGTTTTCTTTTGCCCTTGATATGGTTGTTCTGCAATTCGCATAACTTAAATCCATAATCGCACTTATTTCTTCATAATCAAACCCTTCTATTAAATGTAAGGTCAAAGAAATTCTGTAATTGTCTTTTAACTGTTTCATGGTTTCCATCACTTTTTGAGCCTTTTGTTCTGTAAACACATAATCAGAGGCAATTCCGTCGTTATCCTCGACCTTATATAGTACATCGTCCAGAGCAACTTCATTTTTCTTTAGTTGTTTTCTGTACTGATAGATACTGTTGTTTATTACAATTCGTTTTAACCAGGCGCCAAAAGCTACCTCTCCTTTAAAGGACTCTAGTTTGGTAAATGCGCTTAAAAACGATTCTTGCATGACGTCTTCTGCAAGGGCACTATCTTTTACAATTCTTACCGCAGTGTTAAACATTGCCTTGTAATATCTATTGTAAACTTCTAGTTGTGCACTTTGTTTTCCGTTTAAACACAATTGCAACAATGTATCAATATGTTCTTTTTTGTGGCTCAAAAAATGGTTGTTTTGTAGTAATGATGTTTCTCTTTGTGTAATGTTACACTTTTTTTAAATTATTTTTTATTTGTTGGCATAAGAATTGCTTTTTATAGTTGAAAAAAAGTTGCTATCCTTAATAACTCGTGAAGTTATTGAGGTTTTTAGGCTATTTTAAAAATTAAATACTAAACAGATTTCTGCACTATGGTGACAGAATGACTGAAATATAACTATGGGAAATTCTAAATTTTCAAATTTTGACAATATGTCGTTACAAGGTATCGATGAAGATTCTGAGTTAATACCTCTTTTAACGCCGGAAGACGAAGAAGAGATGAGTAGCGAAAAACTGCCAGAAACATTGCCAATTTTACCTTTGCGTAATACGGTATTGTTTCCAGGGGTTGTAATTCCTATTACTGCTGGTAGAGACTCTTCAATAGCGTTAATAAAAGACGCAAATAATGGCTCCAAAGTTATTGGGGTTGTTTCTCAGAAAGATGAGAATGTAGAAAATCCGGGCGTAAAGGATATTAATACTTTAGGAACTGTAGCTAGAATTTTACGGGTACTACAGATGCCAGATGGTAATACTACTGTAATTATTCAGGGTAAAAAACGTTTTGAAGTAGCAGAAGTGCTTACAGAAAAGCCTTATATGACCGCTACCGTTCGCGAAGCGGAAGAAGAACGTCCTGATCCAATGAATCCAGAATTTTTGGCTATCATCGAATCGGTAAAAGAATTGGCCTTGAGGATAATTAAGGATAATCCTAATATCCCTAGCGATGCTTCTTTTGCAATTAAAAACATACAAAGTAATTCTTTTCTTGTAAATTTTGTTTCCTCTAATTTAAGTGTAGATGTAGAGAAAAAACAAGAATTGTTGGAGATTCCAAGTTTACAAGAACGTGCTTTAGCAATGCTAAAGTATATGAATGTGGAGCTTCAGAAGTTAGAACTGAAAAATGATATTCAGTCCAAGGTTCGAACCGATCTAGATCAGCAACAACGGGAGTATTTCTTAAACCAACAGATGAAAACTATTCAGGAAGAATTGGGTGGTGGTTCGTATGAAGAGGAGGTTGAAGAAATGCGTAATAAGGCGAAAAAGAAGAAATGGGGCAAAAAAATTAATGAACATTTCTTAAAAGAGCTTTCTAAAATTCAACGCATGAATCCGCAAGTAGCGGAATACAGTATTCAACGTAACTATTTAGAGCTGTTTTTAGAATTACCATGGAATGATTTTTCAAAGGATAAATTTGATTTAAAAAGAGCACAAAAAATATTAGATAGAGATCATTACGGATTAGAAGATGTAAAACGTAGAATCATAGAGTATCTGGCAGTATTAAAATTGCGAAATGATATGAAATCTCCAATTTTATGTTTTTATGGACCTCCTGGAGTGGGTAAGACTTCTTTAGGGAAGTCTATAGCAGAGGCTTTAGGAAGAGAATATGTACGTATGTCTTTAGGTGGCCTTCGTGATGAGGCTGAAATTCGCGGACATAGAAAAACGTATATAGGGGCCATGCCAGGACGTATTATTCAAAGCTTAAAAAAGGCAGGAAAATCTAATCCTGTTTTTATTCTTGATGAGATAGATAAGTTATCAAACAGCCATCAAGGCGATCCTTCATCAGCAATGCTTGAGGTTTTAGATCCAGAACAGAATAGTGAGTTTCATGACAATTTCTTAGAAATGGGGTATGACCTTTCTAAAGTAATGTTCGTAGCTACAGCAAATAATATTGGTAATATACAACCTGCATTGCGTGACCGTATGGAGATGATTCCTGTAAGTGGGTATACTATTGAGGAAAAGGTTGAAATAGCAAAAAGACACCTATTGCCAAAGCAACTGAAAGAGCACGGCCTTTCTGATAAAGATCTTAAAGTAGGGAAACCGCAACTTGAAAAAATTGTAGAAGGATATACTAGAGAATCTGGAGTTCGTGGTTTAGAGAAGCAAATAGCTAAGGTGGTGCGTAATACCGCTAAGAATATAGCGATGGAACTAGATCATGATCTAAAACTTACCAATGAAGACATTGTTAAAATATTAGGTCCTGCCCGTATGGAGCGCGATAAATATGAAAATAATGATGTTGCGGGAGTTGTTACAGGATTGGCTTGGACCAGCGTTGGGGGAGATATTTTATTTATAGAATCTATCTTAACTAAAGGTAAAGGGCTTTTAACGATTACTGGAAACCTTGGTAAAGTGATGAAAGAATCGGCGACCATTGCCATGGAGTATATTAAATCTAATTGTGAGCTATTTGGTATTGATGCAGACGTTTTTGAAAAATACAATGTGCATATTCACGTACCAGAAGGGGCAACACCTAAAGACGGACCAAGTGCAGGTGTTACGATGTTAACTTCTCTTGTTTCTTTATTTACACAAAAGAAAGTAAAGAAAAGTTTAGCGATGACTGGGGAGATTACACTAAGAGGAAAGGTGTTACCTGTAGGTGGAATCAAAGAAAAAATCTTAGCAGCAAAACGTGCACGTATTAAAGAACTTATTCTTTGTGAAGAAAATAAAAAAGATATTCTAGAGATTAAAGAAGAATATTTAAAGGGTCTGACTTTTCATTATGTTACAGAAATGCATGAAGTAGTAGAGTTAGCCATCACAAATCAGAAAGTGAAAAATGCTAAAAAGCTATAAAGGTATTTGTAGCTATTAAAGTATAAAGGATGGTTATGTAAAAAATAACCATCCTTTTTTTTCTAAAATAATTCATAACATAACGAGAGAACTAAACATTTCTTTTTAATTTTATTCCATGCGAAAAATCACAATAGCAATAGATGGGTTTTCATCTACAGGGAAAAGTACTATAGCGAAACAATTAGCAAAAGCTCTGGGGTATATTTATGTAGATACTGGGGCTATGTACAGAGCAGTAACTTTATTTGCAATGCGCAATAAGTTTATTGGTACTGAAGAAAGTAATATTGGTGCGCTGGTAAAATTACTTCCTAAAATAAATTTGAAATTTGTCTACAATGAAGCCTTAGGTTTTGCAGAGATGTATTTGAATAATGAAAATGTAGAAAACGAAATTAGAACCCTAGAAGTTTCTAGAAATGTGAGCCAAATTGCAACCATTGAAGAGGTGCGTTACAAATTGGTAGATATGCAAAAGAAAATGGGGGAGGAGAAAGGTATCGTGATGGATGGTCGTGATATTGGTACTGTGGTTTTTCCAGATGCAGAATTAAAACTGTTTATGACGGCGTCAGCAGAGAAAAGAGCAACAAGAAGATATAAGGAGTTATTAGATAAAGGGGATAAAGTTACTTTTGAAGAAGTGCTTAAAAATGTGGAGCAAAGAGATTATATAGACTCTCATAGAGAATTCTCTCCTTTGAAATTAGCCGATGATGCTATTGAATTTGATAATAGTGATATGGGGCTTGAAGAGCAATTTGAACGAATTTTAAATTACTCAAAAAGGGTGATTGATAAGCAATAAAAAAGGCGCTCATTGAGCGCCTTTTTTTTAATAAAATAGTTTCCTACTATAAGTTAGGAATAACTAATACTTGACCTGGTTGTATAACATCTGGACTCTTTAAAATACCAGTGTTTGCTTCAAAAATCTTCGTGTATTTCATAGCATCACCATAATATTGTTTTGAAATCTTACTTAAAGATTCTCCACTTTTAACAGTGTGTTTGTGAAATACAGAACTATCAGCAACAGAAATATTTGCTTTTACATCAGCAGCATTTTCACCACCAATTTCCTTGATTTTATCCCAAATAAGGTTTTTTTCGTAAGGAGTATTTGCTTCTCCTTTTATCATTAAAACGCCACCTTCTTCAGAAACGTCACCATTTTTAATTCCTAATTCTTCTCCAAGATTTAAAACTCCTTGGTATTTAGCTTTTACGCTCATGTTTATTTATTTTAATAGTTAATGTAATAACTTAAATATACAAAAATTAGTATAAAAAACATCAAAATTGCCCATTAAAAATATTGTTTTAGGCTATCGTATTTTATGTTAGCGGATTAGCTTGCGTATTTTTGAAAAAATGATTAATTTTGCACACCTTTTTTAAGCTAGTGATATTAAGAGGAAAAAGGAATGTTTAAAAAAAACAATGTATAATCTTTTGTAGTACACGTTTTAACTCTTAGGAAGTACTATAGAATACAAATTATTAATCAGCAATGGCTGAAGAAAAAAAACAAGCTGAAGCAGTGGAAGCTGTTGAAGCAAAAGTACAGGCACCTGTACAAGACCCTCAAGAATTTTTAGAAAACTTTAATTGGACAAAGTACGAGCAAGGTATTGAGCAAGTTGATGATGAAAAACTTAAAGAGTTTGAAACATTAGTAGCTGAAAACTTTGTAGATACTATGGATGAAGAAGTAGTTCAAGGTACTGTAGTTTACATTACAGATCGTGAAGCTATTATCGACATTAACGCAAAATCAGAAGGTGTTATTTCACTGAATGAATTTCGTTACAATCCAGATTTAAAAGTTGGTGATAAAGTTGAGGTTCTTATCGACATTCGTGAAGATAAAAGTGGTCAATTAGTATTATCTCACAGAAAAGCCAGAACTATCATGGCTTGGGATAGAGTTAATGCTGCTCACGATAAAGAAGAAATCGTTAATGGTTTTGTTAAGTGTAGAACTAAAGGTGGTATGATTGTAGATGTTTTCGGAATCGAAGCATTCTTACCAGGTTCTCAAATTGACGTGAAGCCAATTAGAGATTACGATCAGTACGTAGGTAAAACTATGGAATTCAAAGTAGTGAAAATTAACCACGAATTTAAAAACGTTGTTGTTTCTCATAAAGCGCTTATTGAAGCTGATATCGAAGAACAGAAAAAAGAAATCATTGGTCAATTAGAAAAAGGACAAGTATTAGAAGGTGTTGTTAAAAACATTACTTCTTATGGTGTGTTTATTGATTTAGGTGGCGTTGATGGTTTAGTACACATTACTGACCTTTCTTGGTCTAGAATTAACCACCCGAACGAGGTTGTTGAATTAGATCAGAAATTAAACGTTGTAATCCTTGATTTTGATGATAACAAATCAAGAATTCAATTAGGTCTTAAGCAATTAGAGAAGCATCCTTGGGAAGCTTTATCTGATGAGATCAAAATTGGTGACAAAGTTAAAGGTAAAGTAGTCGTTATTGCTGATTACGGTGCATTTATTGAAGTTGCTGAAGGTGTTGAAGGATTAATTCACGTTTCTGAAATGTCATGGTCTACTCACTTACGTTCTGCTCAAGATTTCGTAAAAGTTGGTGATGAGGTTGAAGCTGTAGTATTAACTATGGATCGTGATGATCGTAAGATGTCTCTTGGTATCAAGCAAATGACTCCAGACCCTTGGACTGATATTACGACGAAATACCCAGTTGCTTCTAAGCACACAGGTATCGTAAGAAACTTTACAAACTTTGGTGTTTTTGTTGAATTAGAAGAAGGTATCGATGGTTTAATCTATATCTCTGATTTATCTTGGACTAAGAAAATTAAGCACCCATCAGAATTTGTAACTGTAGGTGATAAATTAGAAGTTGAAGTATTAGAATTAGATGTTGAAGGACGTAAATTATCTTTAGGTCACAAACAAACTACGGATAATCCTTGGGATAAATACGAAACTGAATTTGCTTTAAATACAACACATACTGGTACTATCGGTGAGGTTGTTGATAAAGGAGCAACTATTGATTTCAACGAGGATATTCAAGCATTCGTACCAACACGTCATTTAGAAAAAGAAGATGGTTCTAAATTAGGTAAAGGTGATTCTGCTGAATTCAAAATCATTGAGTTCAATAAAGAATTCAAGAGAGTTGTAGCAAGTCATACTGCTATATTCAAAGCTGAAGAACAACGTAATGTAAAAGCTGCTGTTAAGAAAGCTGCTGCTCAAGCTGATGAAGCAAAACCTACTTTAGGAGATGCTAACGAAGCGTTACAAGCGTTAAAAGATAAAATGGAAGGTAAGACTAAATAGTCTTTTTCACCATAATCTTAACCTGCAATAGTAGGTTTAAAAGAGCCCGGACATTTGTTCGGGCTTTTTTTATGCTTAATTTTGAATATGTATAAAATGATTATTCCGTTTGAATCAAATTTTTAAAGATAATTTGATACTTTTGTATTCACACAAATTTTAGCATGAGTCAAAAAGTATTGCTTTCTTCAAAAGAGATAAATATTATCCTGCATCGCTTGGCTTGTCAGCTTTTAGAAAATCATTTAGATTTTGAGAATACTGTACTTATAGGTATTCAGCCTCGAGGAATATTTTTAGCACAACGGCTTACAGATATTCTTCAAAATGAATATGGGGTAAAAAATATAAACCTAGGATTTTTAGACATTACTTTTTATCGTGATGATTTCCGTAGAGGAGATAAAACCTTAGAAGCGAATAAAACAAACATCAATTTCTTGATAGAAGATAAAAATGTTGTACTTATTGATGATGTATTGTATACAGGAAGAAGTATAAATGCAGCATTAACGGCTTTACAATCTTTTGGAAGACCTATAGGGGTAGAGTTACTGGCATTAATAGATAGAAGATTTAGTCGCCATTTGCCAATACAGCCCAATTATAGAGGCAGACAGGTAGATGCTATCAATAATGAAAAGGTAAAGGTCAAGTGGAAAGAAAATGAAGGCGAAGATGCAGTCTATTTAATCAATACTACAGCATAAAGTTTAATATAGAATAGCAAAAATAAGCATATGAGCGAGTTGAGTGTAAATCACTTATTAGGAATTAAATATCTTAAAGAACAAGATATTCAGCTTATTTTTGAAACTGCAGATCATTTTAAAGAGGTGATCAATAGATCTATTAAAAAAGTACCTTCTTTACGAGATATTACCATTGCTAATGTTTTTTTTGAAAATAGTACCCGTACAAAACTATCTTTTGAACTTGCAGAAAAACGTTTGTCTGCAGATGTAATTAACTTTTCGGCAGGGCAATCTTCTGTTAAAAAAGGGGAAACCTTGATCGATACGGTGAACAATATTCTAGCCATGAAGGTAGATATGGTGGTGATGCGTCATCCCAATCCCGGAGCAGGAATATTTTTATCTAAACATGTAAAGGCAGCTATTGTAAATGCGGGTGATGGTGCGCATGAACATCCTACGCAAGCACTACTTGATTCTTATTCAATTAGAGAAAAATTAGGAGATGTTGCTGGTAAAAATGTGGTTATAGTCGGTGATATTTTGCATTCCAGAGTAGCGCTTTCTAATATTTTTGCGCTAAAATTACAGGGTGCTAACGTAAAAGTTTGTGGTCCTAAAACATTAATTCCAAAACATATAGCCTCATTGGGGGTTGAAGTAGAAACAAACCTGAAGAAAGCCTTAGAATGGTGTGACGTTGCCAATATGCTTCGGATACAGAATGAACGTTTAGATATCAGTTATTTTCCAACAACAAGAGAGTACACACAACAATTTGGAGTAAATAAAAAGTTGTTAGATGGCTTAGATAAAGAGATTGTCATTATGCACCCTGGACCTATAAATCGAGGAGTAGAAATTACTAGTGATGTGGCAGATTCTAACCAGTCTATAATATTAAACCAAGTAGAAAATGGTGTAGCTATTCGTATGGCAGTGATTTATTTACTAGCTTCAAAAATAAAATAGAACGTATGATTTTTGATAAAGATGAAAATATAACGATTGTTTTTCAGGAAAAGGCCACTTTAAAAATCTTTTTAGAGAACCTTTCAAATGGATATGAAAAGATAAAGAATGATCACATCATTATTAATCTTTTCTCTTTTTCTAAAATCACTAAAAATGATTTATTGGAATTTTTAGACCTTTCAAATACACATAAGAAAGCAAAGAAATCTTTTGTTTTGGTTACAGATGCTGTTTCGTATAATGATGTGCCTAATACTATTTCAATAGCGCCCACTATACAGGAGGCAAAGGATATCATTGAAATGGAAGAAATAGAGCGGGATTTAGGTATATGAGCTATCTCGCTCAAATAAACATAGCGAAGATGATTGACGAAATTGATAGCCCTATAATGGCCGATTTTGTTGGTAATTTAGATAAAATAAATGCACTAGCAGAACGTAGTAAAGGTTTTGTTTGGCGTTTAATTGAGGGCGAAAATAACGCTACGTCTATTCAAGTTTTTGATGATCGTTTTATCATCGTAAATATGTCTGTCTGGCAAAATATGGAGGCACTTTTTAAATTTACCTATTCATCAGAACACGTTGAGATTTTTAAGCGAAAAAAAGAGTGGTTTCATAAGATGAAAGAAATGCATATGGCATTTTGGTACATGCAGGAAGATACATTACCAACGCCAGAACAAGCAAAAGAACGCTTGCTATACCTTCAAAAGCACGGAGAGACGCCGTATGCTTTTACGTTTAAGAGCAAATTTACGGCAGAAGAAGCTAAAAAGTATATTCTATAAATTAGAGCGCATTTCATGAAATTAACCATACTTGGTTGTTACGCAGCTACACCTAGAACGATGACGAATCCTACGTCTCAAGTTCTTGAAATAAAAAACCACATGTTTTTAATAGATTGTGGTGAGGGCACTCAAGTGCAATTAAGAAAGCATAAAATTAGATTTTCTAAAATCAACCATATTTTTATTTCACATTTGCATGGAGATCATTTTTTTGGTTTACCAGGTTTAGTGTCAACGTTTCGTTTGTTAGGAAGGGATGCCGAGTTGCATATTTACGGACCTAAAGGAATTGAAGAAGCAATACATCTTCTCCTTAAGTTAGGGAACTCGTGGACAAATTATAAGCTTATTTTCCATGAATTGACGTCAAAAGAATCTGAACTAATTTATGAGGATGATAAAGTAACGGTTAAAACAATCCCTTTAAATCACCGAGTGTATACAAATGGTTTTCTCTTTCAAGAGAAATTAGCAGCTAGAACCTTAGATGTTGAAGCTGCAGAAAGCTACGATATTGAGGTTTGTTATTACCAGAATATTAAAAACGGGCGCGATATCACCTTAGATGATGGCCGAGTAATACCAAATGATGAGTTGACTTTTGATCCTCCAAAACCCAAAAGTTATGCCTTTTGTAGTGATACAGCCTACAAACCAGATATTGTACCTTTGATTAAGAATGTAGATGTTCTGTATCATGAATCTACTTTTTTAGAAGCACAAGCAGCGCTTGCACCTAAGACCAAACACTCAACGGCTAAAGAAGCTGCGTTAATAGCGAAGCAGGCCAATGTAGGTCAATTGATTCTTGGGCACTACTCTACACGATACAAATCAATAGACTTGTTTCAGGAAGAAGCTCTGGAGGTTTTTGATCATGTTTTGTTGGCAGATGATGGCAAGGTATTTAATTTCTAATACCCTGAATATTTAGTGTATAAATAAGCTGGAGAATCTTTATCTTTTAGTATCTTTTTCAGAACTTTGTATTCGTTGAAATTAGGTAGAACAAGATGCAAAAAGATTTAGGAGATTATAGAAAAACATACGCAAAAAGTGAACTTACTGAAAGTAGTATTTCAGACAACCCGATGGAGCTTTTTCAAAAATGGTTTTATGAAACTGAAGCATCTGAGGGTGTAGATGAGCCAAATGCCATGACGGTAGCTACAATTGGCGAAGATGGTTTTCCAAAGAGTAGGGTGGTATTGTTAAAGAAGTACACCCATGAAGGTTTTATTTTTTATACGAATTACGACAGTGAAAAAGGTAAAGCTATTGCGAATAATCCTAATGTTTGTATTTCATTTTTTTGGCCCTTTATGGAGCGTCAAATTATTATAAAAGGGATAGCAGAGAAGATTCCAGAAAATTTATCAGATGGCTATTTTGAATCACGACCTGATGGCAGTAAGCTTGGAGCTATTGTTTCAGAACAGAGTGCTGTGATTGATTCAAGAGAAGTCTTGGAAGAAAGACTCAAAGAGCTGGAAAAAGAATACGAAACCAAAGAAATTTTGCGACCTAAAAATTGGGGAGGCTATATTGTTAAACCTGTTTCGATGGAGTTTTGGCAAGGGAGACCAAATAGGTTGCATGATCGCATCAGGTTCTCTTTAGAAGATATTGATTGGAAAATTGATAGACTCGCGCCTTAAATCACAATTTTAACCGACTAAATTTGATGAAAAATTGAAAACTATATATTTAATGCGCCACGGTAAATCTACTTGGGATTACGCAGTTTCGGATAGAGATAGACCTTTAAAAGAGCGTGGAATTCAAGATGCGCATATGGTAGCAGAAGCTTTACATAAATTAAATTTGAAGATAGATGCTGCTTTTTCAAGTCCAGCAAATCGTGCTTTGCATACAGCGATGATTGTTTTAAATGATTTGAATTTTCCATTGCATAAAGTTGAAATTTCAAACGATTTATATGATTTTTCAGGAGAATCTGTACTTCAATTTATAAAAGAATTAAATAATGACCTGAATAGTGTTTTTATTTTTGGTCATAATCACGCCTTTACCGAAATTGCAAATTCATTGGGGAGTCAGTTTATAGAAAATGTGCCAACAGCAGGTTTTGTTCAGTTAAGTTTTGATGCAAAAAATTGGGAAGCCATTACAAAAGGGAAGACTGAAAAGACCTTATTTCCAAAATATCTTAGAAAATGATAAAAAGTAAGAATCAATATATAAATCGTGAAATTAGTTGGTTGCAATTTAATAAGCGTGTATTACAAGAAAGTGCAGATAAAAAAGTGCCCTTAATAGAGCGGTTGCGTTTTTTGGGTATTTTCTCTAATAATTTAGATGAATTTTTTAAGGTACGTTATGCAACTGTTAAACGTATTGTTGAGGCTGGTAAAACAGGTAAAAGTGTTTTAGGGGGCGAGATCGCGAAAGATTTATTAGAGCAGATTACCAATATTGTTATTAAACAACAAACGGAAAGTTTAAAAATTTTAGGTGAAATAGAAAAAGAGCTTGAAACTAAAGATATTTATATCATCAATGAAAAGGAAATTTCAGAGAAACAATCCGAATTTATAAAAACCTATTTTGCCAATCAAGTAAGTCCAGTCTTGATGACAATCATTTTAAATGATTTGCGAGAGTTCCCTGTTTTAAAAGATACAGCGGCGTATTTAGCCATAAAAATGGTTTTAAAGCCCGAGACAGATCATAAAAATTCAGAAAATAGATACGCTTTAATAGAAATTCCAAAAGGGATAGATCGTTTTGTGGTTTTGCCTAAGGAGGATGGGAAAAATTATATTATTATTTTAGATGACCTTATTCGTTATTGCTTAGGGAGCATATTTAATATGTTTGAATACAAATCTATTTCTGCACACATGATAAAAATTACGCGTGATGCAGAGCTAGATATGGATAATGATTTGAGTAAGAGTTTTATCGAAAAAATATCTAGCAGTGTAGAACACCGTAAAACAAGTGATCCTGTTCGTTTTGTATATGATAAAAGTATCGCTAAAGACACGCTTAACTTTTTAAAGGAGAAAATGAATATTGAGGGCACGGATAGTGTCATTCCGGGCGGTAGGTATCATAATCGTAGAGACTATATGGGCTTCCCTAGTTTGGGCAGACAAGATTTATTATATGATAAAATAAAACCCTTGCCAATAAAAGGTTTAAGTATGGAGGGCAGTTTGTTTGAGCCTATCGCTACTAAAGATTTTTTACAATACACACCTTATCACACCTTCTCCTATATCATTAAATTTTTACGAGAAGCGGCGCTAGATCCAAAAGTAAAAACGATTAAAATAACGGTTTATCGTTTGGCGAATAATTCTCAAGTAGCAGCATCGTTAATAAATGCTGTGAAAAACGGAAAACAAGTTACGGTACAAATAGAGCTACAAGCGCGTTTTGATGAGCAAGCGAATATTGAATATGCCGAACAATTACAGGCAGAAGGGGTAAAGTTAATTTTTGGCGTTCCAGGTTTAAAAGTGCATAGTAAAATATGCCTAATTGAACGTGAAGAAAATGATGTTATTAAAAGATATGGTTTTGTGAGTACGGGTAATTTTAATGAAGCAACCTCTCGCATCTATACAGATTATACCTTGTTTACGGCTAATGATGAAATTTTAAAGGAATTAAATAAAGTGTTCGACTTTTTTGAAACAACCTATAAAATAAATAAATACAAGCATTTAATTGTTTCTCCGCATTATACTAAAAACGTATTTAAAAAGCTTATTGATACAGAAATAGCAAATGCAAAGGCAGGAAAAGAGGCATATATCAAAATAAAAATGAACAGTTTTACATCGTATAAGATGGTAGATAAACTGTACGAAGCAAGTAATGCAGGTGTTAAAATTAAATTGATCATCCGTGGTATTTGTTGCTTAATTCCAGGAGTAAAAGGGATGAGCGAAAATATTGAAGCGATAAGTGTCGTAGATAAATTTTTAGAGCATCCAAGATCTTTCATCTTTGCCAATAATGGAGATCCTAAGATATTTATTACTTCTGCAGATTGGATGACTAGAAATTTAGATTATAGAGTAGAAGTGGGTTGCCCTATTTATGATGAAGATATTAAGCAAGAGCTTATGGATACTTTTGAAATTTCTTGGAGTGACAATTTAAAAGCAAGAGTATTTTCAGAGAAGCAGGATAACGCGTATAAAAAAATAAAAGGTCCAGAAGTGCGTTCTCAATTTGCGCTATATGATTATTACAAAGCAAAACTAGAATCTTAAAATACTAGAACTATTGAAAGTAAGAAAATTTGCAGCAATAGATATTGGGTCAAACGCAATCCGATTGCTAACGCATAATATTATTGAAGAAAAGAATAAGCCTACGCTTTTTCGCAAAAGTGCTTTGGTAAGGGTTCCAGTACGTTTAGGGGAAGACTCTTTTACTGTTGGAGAGATTACTGATCGCAATGCAGACCGGATTGTTAATACGATGAAAGCTTTTAAGTTATTAATGGAAGTTGCGGGTGTAGAAAATTATATGGCTTGTGCTACTTCTGCAATGCGTGAAGCAAACAACGGTTTGGAAATCATTAAGCGAGTAAAAGATGAGGCAGATATAAGCATTGAGCTTATTGATGGGAAACGAGAAGCAGCAATTATTGCGTCTACCGATCTTAAGCAATTAATGCAAAAAGATAAATCTTATTTATATATTGATGTAGGAGGAGGGAGTACAGAGTTTACGGTATTCACTGAAAACAAAATTCAAGTTTCAAAATCTTTTAAGCTAGGAACTGTGCGTCTACTTAATAATATGGTGGGCGAAGCTACATGGCAAAAACTAGAAGATTGGATAAAAGAACATGTTAAAAATATTCCAGATGTATCTATTATTGGTTCTGGAGGTAACATTAACAAGTTGCATAAAATTTCAGGTAGAAAAGAAGGAGAGCCTTTGTCTTCAATTTGGTTAAAGGCGCAGTATAGCTTTTTAGAAAGTCTTACGTATGACGAACGTATTTCTGAACTTGGATTAAATCCAGATAGGGCAGATGTTATTATTCCTGCCACAAAGATATTTTTATCTGCAGCAAAATGGAGTGGTGCTAAAAAAATACACGTTCCTAAAATTGGGTTGTCGGATGGTATTATTAAAACCTTGTATTATGATACTAATGTGAAAAAACCTTAACCGTGAATACTTTCACTTTTGCTTAAATCTTTCATGATACTTGCTTCGTAAACCAATAAATCTTCCCATTTTTGGTCAACTTCTGTTCGGTCTCCATATTGTCGAGCAAATTTTAAGAACATGGTATAATGGCCTGCTTCGCTAATCATTAATTTGTGGTAGAAGTCGGCTAATTCCTTGTCTTCTAACGCTTCAGAGAGTAATCGGAATCTTTCACAGCTTCTAGCTTCAATAAGTCCGGCATAGAGTAGCCTATGTACTAATTGAGTGGTTCTGCTACCTCCTTTAGGGAAAAATTTCAGTAGCTGAAGTACGTATTCATCCTTTCGGTCGCGCCCAAGAATTTGACCGCGATCAATAATCCTATCGTGAACCATTTTAAAATGTCCCATTTCTTCCCGTACTAAGGCTATCATTTCTTGTACCAAGGCTGTATACTCAGGAAAAGAAACAATTAAGGATATTGCTGTTGCAGCAGCCTTTTGCTCGCAGTAGGCATGGTCAATTAAAATTTCATCAATATTTTTTTCAACAATATTTACCCATCTCGGGTCCGTTGGTAATTTTAATCCTAGCATTTTTTTAAGTATTAAGTAGAAGCTATAGTGAACATCAAAAGAACTCTATATGCTTGAAGTATTTTTTTTATTTCAGCGAACGGCTATAAATCTAAATCAAACTCGCGTCTCAAAAGATCAATAGCGGGATTTTTATTTCTCAATTTTTCATATTTCTCTTCAGGAGTAAATGCAAATTTTGTAGAAGTAGTTTCGTTTACAGTGATTTGTAATTTAACGAAATGGTTATTTAATTTCAAACGCAAGTACTCCATTAAATCAAACTGTTCGCGTTCAATTTCTTTTTTCATGGTACCATTAGGAAGCTCAATCCAAATAGTAAAATTATCTCTTAATTTAGGGGTATCGCTATTTAAATTAGAAGCTAATATTTTTCGTCCATCAACATCAATCTGATGGACAAAATCTGCCCAATGTTTTTGCATTTCCTCCTCAGTAAAAGGCGACCTTGGCAGTTTGCTTTCATCAATAACTGTTTCCTTTTTGTTTAGTTGATGCTCTTTTTTTAAACGCAGACTAGATAATGATAAGCCAGAAACACGCTTACTTGGGATGTTTATAGCTGGTTTTTCAGGTTCTTGCTTTTGTTCTTGTGAAGCATCAGGAGTGTTATTTCCAAGTTTGTCTGGTGTAGGTTCTTCTAATTTAAGTTCAGAATGTTTGGCAGGCTCTTGAATTGTATTCTTTTTTTCTAGCTCAGTGGGTGTTGCCGAAGTGTTGGTGGCGTCAATTTTTTCAGTAACTATTTCGGGTAATTCCTGTGAGCTTAATAATGCCTCTGTATTTTTGTTGGGTACACTTGTGTTGCCTTTTTTAAAGTTTTCACTTTTAAAAAAAGAAGCAGGAATAATGTAATCTGCGTTCGCTAGGGAATTAGGTTTTTTTTTTCTCCATCGTAATCGATAGAGGATAACTTCATTAATGAAAGTTCTACTAAGAGGCGTTGGTTTTTGCTGGACTTGTATTTTATATCACAATCATTAGCAATGTCTATAGCTTTCATTAGAAAACTACTAGAGGTCTTCTTGGATTGTTCTAGATATAATTTTTTGGCATCTTCACCGACTTCTAATAATTCGATAGTTGATGCGTGTTGGCATACCATTAAATCTCTAAAATGTGACGCCAAGCCTGTAATAAAATGGTGTCCATCAAAACCTTTAGCAAGGGTATCGTTAAAAAGGACTAATAATCCGGGAATATTATGTTCAAGAATTAAATCTGTAGCTCCAAAATAGGTATCGTAATCTAAAACGTTTAAGTTTTCAGTAACCGCTTTTCTAGTAAGTTTTTTACCAGCAAAACTAACGACTCTATCAAAAATGGATAAAGCATCTCGCATGGCGCCATCTGCTTTTTGGGCAATGATATGCAATGCATCATCCTCGGCTTCAATTCCTTGATTTTCAGCGATGTATTTTAAGTAATTAGCAGCGTCTTTAACCGTAATTCTTTTAAAATCAAAAATTTGACAACGCGATAAAATTGTTGGAATAATTTTATGTTTCTCTGTTGTGGCTAATATGAAAATGGCATGCTTAGGAGGCTCTTCTAATGTTTTCAAAAAAGCATTAAATGCTGATTGTGAAAGCATGTGAACCTCATCTATGATATACACCTTGTATTTTCCAACTTGAGGAGGGATACGTACTTGATCTGTTAAGCTACGAATGTCATCTACCGAGTTATTGGAAGCAGCATCTAGCTCAAAAATATTAAAGGCAAAGTCTTCGTCTGCGTTTTGAGTACTACTTTCGTTAATCTTTTTTGCTAAAATACGAGCACAAGTAGTTTTACCTACACCTCTAGGTCCACAGAATAATAATGCTTGTGCTAAATGATTGTTCTCAATAGCGTTTAATAACGTATTGGTAATGGCTTGTTGCCCAACTACATCTTTAAATGTTTGGGGTCTATATTTTCGTGCCGATACTACAAAAGGTTCCAATACGTATTGCTTTTTATAAATTATGCTACTGTTTAGCACAGTAGTTACAAATATAAAAATAGCTTAGGAGAATAAGTACTATTTATATTTTATTAGCAGTTAATTTATCAACAATTAAATTATCTTTGCCGGCAGCAGGTCATCTTATCGCGGTTTGTTTTATGCAAAACGAGGAAAGTCCGGACACCATAGTGCAGTATAGCGGGTAATGCCCGTCACTCTAGTTCGCTAGAGGAGGACAAGTGCAACAGAAAGAATGTACAGGTAATGCTGTAGTGAAACCAGGTAAACTCTATACGGTGAAACGTCATGTATATCAGCTTTAAGGGCTGCACGCTCGTGCTGAAGGGTAGGCGGTTTGAGCTTTTAGGTAACTAAGAGTCTAGATAAATGATAAGAAACCCTTGATGATTATTAAGGGGCACAGAATCCGGCTTACGACCTGCTTTTTTATCCTCATTCCTAAGTTTTTTTTTGGATTTAATCTTTTTGTGATCATGAAATATATTTTTACTTTTTCAATACTCATTCTTTTGTTACTAGTTGGTTGTAAGAAAGATACAGAAATGGAACCTATTGTTCCGGTAGAGGAGATTGAAGATGTAGATACGGATATTGTATTAGAATTATCGGAAAATATCGAGGTTTATGATGCTGAATTAGTCTCTGATAACCTTGTCTTAGTCATAGAAAATGGAGCGAAAAGTGCCTATTTTTTGAATAAAGAAGGAGTTAAATTGTATACTTGGGATTTTGAGCTTAATCTAGGCAATGATTTGCAACTTTTACCCACTGGGCAAATTTTAGGTATTTTTAAATCAGAGGCACCATCATTTACTTTTGGTGGTTATGGGGGTGTTATTCAGATAATCAATCCAGACTCTTCTATTGCGTGGGAGTTTATTTATTCTTCAGAAGATTATATAGCGCATCATGATATTGAGATTTTACCTAATGGGAATATATTAATATTGGCTTGGGAAAGAATTTCAATGGAAACTGCGGCTTCATTCGGAGTTTTTGTAGATCATGATTTATATCCTGAAAAATTAATTGAAGTTGATTTTGAAACGAAAGATATCGTTTGGCAATGGCGTGCTTGGGATCATATAATTCAGGATGTAAATACGGGTTTTGATTCATTTGCAGCTATTTCAGAGCATCCAAATAAAATAGATATTAACTATTATGATGAACCTAATGGAGATATAATGCATGCGAATGCTATTGAGTATGATGCATCTAAAGATATAATTTATTTAAGTGTAAATTATTATAATGAGGTTTGGGTTTTAGATCATAGTACTACGACTTCTGAGGCTTCTGGTGCTGTGGGTGGAAATTATAATTTAGGAGGTGATCTAGTATATCGTTTTGGAAATCCAGAGGCCTACGATAATTTAAATGGAAATACGATTCTTGATCGTAATCATTTTCCTAATATAATAGCTGAAGGCTTACCAGGAGAAGGAAACTTAATGATTTATAATAATGGAAGAACATCAGGTCAATCTACTGTTTATGAGTTGGAAATGCCGGAAGTTTTTAATCTTCAGGCGAATACTGATAATGAGCCTATAATAGTTTGGGGTTTTACAGATGCAGATTTATTTAGCGAAAGAGTTTCTGGAGCCGTTCGTTTGTTGAATGGTAATACTTTAATTTGTGAAGGTGATTATGGTTTTTGGGAGGTAACAGTAGAGGGCGAAATTGTTTGGAAATATAAGGAGGAAGGTAGTTTTTGGAGGGGCTATAGTTTTGAAACTAACAATCCAATACTACCTATCCTGGGTATTTAAAATTATTTTTTTATCCTCTTCTTCTTTCTAGAAGAATCATCATCATTAATCCTAAAGTTATACGTTGCTCATCGTCCGTATCAATATCTGTTAATTTTGAAACTTCAAATTTTCTACCAAAGAATGAGGCTTCTTTCTTTAAGCGAGCCACTTTAGTTCCATCTAAATCTGTTACGATGTAGGATGGGTTAAATAAGTATCCTGTAAACATTCCAAGAACAGGAACTTCGCCAAGCATACTATCAAATACTTTTACCCAGCCATTTTCTTCACGAATATGGTATTGTAATTTTTGTTGTTGGTCTATCAATTCATATTTTGCTTTCCAAATAGAAGCCCAACCTTTTCTTGCTATTTTACCTAATTCTTTCCCTTCAGCATCCGTAAAGCTATAAGCTGTAGAAAAATCTATCCACTTATCAGCATTAATTTTAAAGTTGACTTTGGCTTTTGATTCATCTTCATAAATAGAAATAGCTTCTTTTAACTTAAACATTTTCTGTTTTACATAAGCTACAGTTTGTCCAGAGGCATCTGTAGCGGTAAAATCATTTGCAAAAGAAGATATTTTGAAAACAAATTTAATTGGAAAATTAAGGTCTTTCATTGGTTGGTTTTTTTATTATACTTTATAGACAAACGGAATTATCTTAAAAATGGTATTTCTTTTTTAAGAAACTGCTTCAAAAAAACTAAATACGCTACCTCCGTATTTTCTTTGTTTGCTAAAGTTGGGTAATTTTGATAAATCGGTATGCTTAGAATGCTCTACAATTAGTAGCCCATCTTCCAGAAGTAAACCTTTAGAAAACACTAATTCAGGAATTTTTTCAAATTCTTCCATGGGTAAATCATAAGGTGGATCGGCAAAAACAATATCGTGTTTCGTATTTGTCTTTTCTAAATAGTTAAATACATCGCTTTTTATAGCAGAAATAGACAATTCTAATTTCGTCGTAGTTTCGGTTATAAATTTTACGCAACCTTGATCTGCGTCAACTGCGGTAATTGAATTACATCCTCTAGAGCCGAATTCAAAAGCGATATTTCCTGTTCCTGAAAAGAGGTCTAATACAGAGATATCTGGTAAGTAATACGTGTTATTTAAAATATTGAACAAGCCTTCTTTTGCCATATCCGTAGTTGGTCGGACAGGTAATTTAGATGGTGCTGTTAATCTTCTTCCTCGGTGTTTTCCTGAAATTATTCGCATTAAAAAGCGCTTAGTGTGGTGAAATCAATTGTTTTTGTATGTTGCGTATCTATATGTTGAGAGAGGTTTGATGGGATGAAGACATCCACATTCCGAACGTAGTTATAGATTAAATTATAAAGGTCGTCTCCTTCTTCTATAGCGCCGAATAACCTAAGTTTAATAGTTTCAACATCTAGCTTTAATTGTTCAATAGTAAATAAGAGGTAATAAATAAAATCTTCTTTAGTATTAAAAGTAAAGCTATTATAGAATACTAAATTTTTATTGGAAATAACGGTAATGTCTACTTGTTGCGCTGTTATGTGAGCATAACAAATAGTTTCTTTCCCACCTGTAAAGTTGTTAAGTAAACTTTCAATGTGTATTGTTCCGCTATGTTTATATTCAAACTCTCCAAAAAGTTCGTAGATATAATTATTGATATTGGTAAAAGGAACATAAATGTTTACAATGTCATAGTTTTTAATTTCGTCGTAAGCAATATGGTCATTCGCTAAAATTTTAGCATTGAACTTTAGGTAGTTCGGTAATTCATCAGCATTGAAAAGCGCTTTAGGAACAAGTGTAAAAAGCGGATTTCTATGAACTACGGTAATATGAGAAAAAGACATTTTAGTAATGTCAAATTTCTCAAGTGCTTCTTTCAGGTTTTTTAACAGTTGAAAAGGAATAACTTCTTCCTTGAAGGAAACTTGTTCTTGTTTTATAATACTATTTTCAACGGAATCTAAGACACAAAAAGAAAGTCCATTCAAACTAATCTGAATGGACAATTTTTTATAACTCAATTCAGAGTCTGTACTATTAATTTCTGTCTTTTTTGTCATATATCGGTGGCCAGTTACCATTGGTACTTACCTCTTGCATTGAACCTACTTTTATTGTTGGGCCATTTACTTCTTCAACGTTTACGTACGTTTTTTCTCTAGCAACTAAATCTTTTGGTTGGTCGAATAAAACTTTTTCTTTTTCAACAAAAACTTCGTAAACCGCTGCTTTAAATCCGCTTTTGTCTACAGTTCCAGCTGTCATGGTGAACTTAGTGTTAGCTTCAGAAGCAGGTACATTCATCAGAGATTTGTAGCGATTATCTTTTTTGAATAATGAATCTTTTACAGAAACAAATCCTAAAGTATCAATAATCTTCTTTTCCGTAAGCATGTCAATACCAAATTGCTTATTGAATTCTAAGAAAGAAGTATCTCTTTGTTGGGTAATTGTATATTTTCCGTTTTCAACAAAATTAATAAGCGCAGGGAAATCTTTAGCGTATTTTCCGGTAGCACTTTTATATGCTTCTTGAGAATTTCTAATATCTTTTAAGCTATTAATTACTTTTTGGTAACGCTCTTGTTTAACATTAGCGAATTCGATAGGAGCATTTACAGAACTGTAAATTAAATACCCAAGGCCAATACATGCAATCCAAAGTATAATTTGTAAAACGATCTTCATTTTTTTTCGTGTTAATTAATTTAAGTGGTTACGACAAATCTACAATTTTTTTTTAATCACAAAAGTATTTGGGCTTAAAAATCATCATTATCTTTGAGCATATATGAAAGCTATCGATTCTGCTTCTTTTTACAAGATTTTAAGAGAAAAATTTCCGCATGTTCCTACAAATGCTCAAAGTCATGCATTAAAAGATTTGTCAGACTTTGTTCTTTCTAAGGAAAAGGACTGCGTTTATCTCCTAAAAGGGTTTGCTGGGACTGGAAAAACCACCATAATTGGTACCATTGTTACGAACCTTTGGAATACCAATATGAAAACGGTAATGATGGCCCCTACAGGTAGAGCGGCAAAAGTCATGTCTAATTATTCTAAGACACAAGCATTAACCATTCATAGAAAAATTTATTTTCCCAAAAAGGAAAGTGGTGGAGGTGTTAAATTTGTTTTAGCACCTAATAAGCATAGAAATACTATTTTTATTGTTGATGAAGCCTCTATGATTCCTGATGTTCCTGCAGATTCTAAATTATTTGAAAATGGTTCTCTGTTAGATGATTTAATGCAATATGTGTATTCTGGCCACGGCTGTAAGCTTATATTAATTGGAGATACCGCGCAGTTGCCTCCAGTGCGTTTAGATATTAGTCCGGCTTTAGATGCCGGAAAGTTAGGCTTAAACTATAATAAGGAAGTTTCTGTTTTAGAATTAGATGAAGTGGTAAGGCAAGCGGGAGATTCTGGTATCTTATATAATGCGACTAATTTACGTGAGCAATTGCAAAGCGAGTATTATGATGATTTTAAATTTGATGTTGCTCCCTATAAAGATATTGTCCGACTGATAGAAGGAAATGAAATCTTGGAAGCCATAGAAGATTCTTATACTAAGAACGGAAAAGAGGAAACGGCTTTTATTGTGCGCTCTAATAAACGTGCCAATTTATATAATGAAAACATCCGCCAACGTATTTTATATTTAGAAAATGAAATTTCAGTAGGGGATTATATGATGGTGGTTAAGAATAATTATTTTTGGTTGAAACCAGAAACCGAAGCTGGATTTATAGCGAATGGAGATATTATTGAGATATTAGAAATTTATTCTATAAAGGAGCTGTATTCGTTCAAATTTGCTGAAGTTAGTGTGAAAATGGTCGATTATCCCAATCAAAAACCATTTGATACCGTATTGCTTTTAGATACTATAAAAGCAGAAGCACCGTCATTGCCTTATGAAGATGGGAACCGCTTGTATCAAGAAGTACTTTTAGATTATGAAAACGAAACCTCAAAATATAAAAAGTTTTTAGCAGTAAAAAACAACCCATTTTTTAATGCATTACAAGTAAAATTCTCTTATGCAATTACCTGTCATAAATCTCAAGGTGGCCAGTGGGATACTGTATTTGTTGAACAACCCTATATGCCTAATGGTATGGATAAAGAAAATATGCGTTGGTTGTATACCGCAGTTACAAGGGCAAAAAATAAGTTGTATTTAATCGGATTTAAGAAGGATTTTTTTCTTGATTCAGAATAGGTTAATTTAGATTCCTAATTTCGCACTATGACAACCGAAACAATCTTAAGTATCTTTCTAGGTATAGGTCTCGCAGCTTCTGTAGGGTTTAGAGTCTTTCTTCCCTTATTTGCATTGAGTTTAGCCTCCTATTTTAACCTTTGGGAATTAAATGATAGTTGGCAGTGGATAGGCAGTTTAGCCGCAGTGATAGCGCTAGGAGTCGCCACTGTGGTAGAGATATTTGCTTACTTTATTCCTTGGGTAGATAATATTTTAGATAGTGTTGCGGTGCCATTAGCCGCAATTGCAGGTACTGCTGTTATGGTCTCTACCGTGGCCAATCTAGATCCTGTTGTTACTTGGTCATTAGCAATTATAGCTGGTGGGGGTACCGCTACAGCTATTAAAGGGGCTTCGGCAACCACAAGATTAGCATCTACATCAACGACAGGCGGACTCGCAAATCCAATCGTTTCTAGTGTTGAAACCAGTACCGCAATCGTCGTGACTACAGCATCAATTTTTTTTCCAATAGTTGCGGGTGTTTTAGTCGTGATTATCTTAGCTGTAATTTTCTGGATTTACAGGAAAATTCGACCAAGAAGAGCCTAATTAAAAATTTTATATTTAATACATGAAAAGAATTGCAATGATACCTGCACGTTTTGCAGCATCTCGTTTTCCTGCTAAATTAATGCAAGATTTACAAGGGAAACCTGTAATCTTACGTACGTATGAAGCGGCTGTCAATACACATTTGTTTGATGATGTGTTTGTCGTAACCGATAGTGAGGTCATTTTTAAAGTTATTGAAGCTGCTGGAGGAAAAGCAATCATGAGCATCAAGGATCATGAATGTGGGAGTGATCGTATTGCAGAGGCAGTAGAAAATATGGATGTTGATATTATTGTAAACGTTCAGGGAGACGAACCTTTTACCGAAAAGGAAAGCTTAGCGAGTGTGCTCGATGTTTTTGATAATGATCCCAATGAAGAAATAGATCTAGCATCTTTAATGGTGAAAATTACCGATTGGGATGAAATTAGCAACCCTAATACGGTGAAAGTAATTGTAGATACTAATAATTTTGCATTGTATTTTTCTCGCTCCCCAATACCTTATCCAAGAGCGAAAGATGTAAACAGTATTTATTATAAGCATAAAGGTATTTATGCCTTTAGAAAAAGAGCTTTAATGGATTTTCAACGCCTACCTATGTTACAGTTAGAAGCGACCGAAAAAATAGAAGCTATTCGGTATTTAGAATATGGTAAAAAATTGAAAATGGTAGAAACTACCGTTTCAGGAATAGAAATAGATACGCCAGAGGATCTAGAAAGAGCAAAAAAAGCATGGAAGTAAAGTACGACGAAATAAAAGTTATTGGTTTTGATGCTGATGATACTTTGTGGGTAAATGAAACTTATTTTAGAGAAGCAGAAGAGAAGTTTGCAAGTCTTTTAGAAGGGTATGAAACAAAGAACACCATTGATCAGGACCTTTTTAAAATGGAAATTAAAAATCTTGAATTGTATGGTTACGGAATAAAAGGTTTTGTGCTTTCTATGGTAGAATCTGCACTTGAATTATCCAATAATAAAGTGTCGCATGAAACCTTGCATAAGATTTTAGATATAGGAAAAGAAATGATTTCGCACCCTGTAGAATTACTGCCTGGTGTAGAAGAAGTTTTGAAGCAATTATCCAAAAAATACCGATTAATTGTATTAACTAAAGGAGATTTGCTGGATCAAGAACGTAAATTAGAACGTTCTAATTTATCAGAATACTTTCATCATGTAGAAGTTTTAAGTGATAAAAAAGAGTCTAATTATCAGCATCTTTTAGATCATTTAGAGATTGATGTGCATGAATTTCTAATGATAGGCAATTCTTTAAAGTCAGATGTGTTGCCATTAATTACGCTTGGCGCGAAAGCAATACATGTGCCTTTTCATACTACGTGGCAACACGAACAAGTAGAAGATCACGAGACAAATGGAAAAGAATATCAAACGATAAGCGGACTTAAAGACTTATTGAAATTAGTATAGCTATGAAGTTTTTAGATATAGACAATTGGGAAAGAAAAGAACATTTTCATTTCTTTAATACCTTTTTAGATCCTTATTTTTCAGTAACTACAAAAGTAGATGTGACGGCAGCTAAAGCCTATGCTAAGGAGTATAGTTTTTCTTTTTTTGCTATTTATTTACATGCGTGTATGCGCGCAATAAATTCCGTAGAGAATTTTAAATATAGAATAGAAGGAGATAAGGTAGTCGTACATGATACCATACATGCGTCTGCAACAATATTAAGACCTAATAAAACTTTTGGTTTTTCTTTTATTCATTTTAGTGAAGACCTCTTGACGTTCACCAATAACTTAAACAGAGAAAAAGAACGTATTTTTAATAGTGATGCTTTATTTCCGCCACAAAATACGCTAGATTGTATCTATTGTTCTTCCATGCCTTGGATCCCTATAGAGGGCCATAAAGAGCCATTGAAGGGGGTTAAAGAGTCCGTTCCTAAATTTGCATTTGGGAAAGCCGTAGCAACGAATGGTGTCTTTGAAATGACCATTGCAGCAAGTGTAAATCACGCCTTAATAGATGGGTACCATCTAAGTTGCTTTTTTGATAAATTTCAAGAATTTTTAAATTCATATAAAAAATAGGTAATGAGATACAGGAATTTTCCGATGGTACCTAGAGTGATATTTGGCAATGGAAGTTTTCTTCAATTGGGAGAGATTTTAATGCCAAAACGTAAGAATTCTGAAGCGCCATTTATATTTCTTATAGATGATATTTTTGAGGGGCAAGCCTTGATAGCAGAAGTCCCCTTACTTTTTAACGATCAAATAATATTTATTTCATCAGAAGAAGAACCTAAAACAGAGCAGGTAGATGTTTTGGTCGCAAAAATAAAAGAAAGCTTTTCTGAAATGCCTTCCGGTATTATCGGTATTGGAGGTGGTACATTATTAGATTTAGCCAAAGCGGTGGCTTTAATGCTTACCAACGAGGGTGGTGCAAAAGAATACCAAGGTTGGGACCTAATAAAAAAGCCTGCTATTTATCACGTAGGAATACCAACCATTAGCGGTACTGGTGCAGAAGTGTCTAGAACCACCGTATTAATGGGGCCAGAAAAGAAATTAGGAATTAATTCTGATCATACGCCTTTTGATCAGGTACTTTTAGATCCTAAACTTACCCAAGGAGTGTCAAAAGAACAATGGTTCTATACTGGAATGGATTGTTATATTCACTGTATAGAGTCGTTAAATGGCACATATTTAAATGCGTTCAGTCAAAGTTATGGGGAGAAAGCTTTAGAATTGTGTCACGAAGTATATCTGACGGATATTTCTAAAGAACACTCTCGTGATAAATTAATGATGGCTTCTTGGCATGGCGGTATGAGTATTGCATATTCCCAGGTGGGTATTGCTCATGCGATGAGCTATGGCTTATCATACTTACTTGGTGTGAAGCACGGTATTGGAAACTGTTTGGTTTTTCAATATTTAGAAGAATTTTATCCTGAGGGTGTAAAGGTTTTTAAACAGATGCAAGAAAAGCACCAGATTAAAATGCCTACGGGTATTTGTGCAAATCTTACTGAAGAACAATTTGATATTATGATACATGTCTCATTCGGGTTGGTTCCGCTTTGGGAAAATGCATTAGGAGATAATTGGAAAGAAATTATGACGTACGATCGTCTATTACAACTTTTTAAAAAGATATAATTTAAAAACAATTTGCCATATGATTCAGGCTATTGCAAAATTTATTTATTTTAAACTAATGGGGTGGACACTTGTTGGTGATTTTCCCGATGTTAAAAAGTGTGTCATGATTGTAGTGTCACATACCAGTTATACTGATTTTTTCTTAGGACTCTTAGTGCGGAGAATATGGAATGAAGAAATTAATTTTATAGGTAAAAAAAGTTTGTTCGTAGGGCCCATTGGTTGGTACCTAAAAAAAGTAGGGGGAGCACCAATTATTCGAAATAAAAATAGCGATACCGTCTCAGCTATCGTAGATATCTTTAATTCAAAAGAAAAATTTAGATTGTCTCTGTCGCCAGAAGGAACGCGAAATAAAGTGACGGAATGGAAAACAGGATTTTATTTTATTGCAAAAGCTGCAAAAGTACCTGTAGTTATGGTGGCTTTTGATTACGGTAAAAAGCAAATTAGAATATCAAAAGCATATTTTACTACTGATGATCAAGAAGCTGATTTTAAACTGTATAAGTCTTTTTTTAAAGGCGTATTGGGTAGAATTCCTAAGAAAAGTTATATAGATGAATAGTGTTTTTATTTTTTAACACCCCTCTATATAGATTTCTCGGAAGTATGGAAAACTAGAAAAAAATGCTGAACTGGTTGTTTATATAAATTTTATGGCAATGACTATGACCAACGCCGCGGTTAGAGCTTCATCATTATAGTTTTATTCTGATAATAAAAAACCTGTTGATTGGTGTCAACAGGTTTTTTTATAAGACGTAAAATCAAATTAAGACTATTCTTGCATTGTGTGATATACGTTTTGTACATCATCATCTTCTTCTAATTTTTCTAAAAGCTTCTCAACATCAGCAGCTTCTTCTTCATTGAGTTCTTTGGTAACCTGAGGAATTCTTTCAAAACCTGAAGATAAAATTTCTAGTTCTCTAGTTTCCAATTCTTTTTGAATTGCACCAAAACTTCCAAAGGGGGCATAGATTAAAATACCATCTTCATCCGCAAAAACCTCTTCCGCACCAAAATCAATCATTTCTAATTCTAGTTCTTCAGGATCAATGCCGTCTGCAGGAATTCTAAAATTACAGGTATGGTCAAACATAAACTCTACGGAACCAGAAGTACCCATGCTTCCATTGCATTTGTTAAAATAGCTACGAACATTTGCAACCGTTCTAGTGTTGTTATCGGTAGCGGTTTCTACTAAAATTGCTATTCCGTGAGGTGCATAGCCTTCAAAAAGGACTTCTTTAAAATCGCCTAAACTTTTGTCGCTAGCTCTTTTGATGGCACGCTCCACATTATCCTTAGGCATATTAATTGCCTTTGCATTCTGTATTATAGCTCTTAATCTTGAATTGGTATCGGGATCAGGACCACCTTCTTTTACGGCCATTACAATATCTTTTCCAATACGTGTAAACGCCTTAGACATTGCGGACCATCTTTTCATTTTACGTGCCTTTCTAAACTCAAAAGCTCTTCCCATTTCTAATCTGATTATAATATTAGTACTTACAAATTTAACACAATTTGCATTTTTAACAAGTGAAAGTTAAAGTTACGTTATTCACTATCAATAATACTCTCAATAGCCCTTGCTAATCGAAAGTCTTTTTCTGTGACACCCTCTACATCGTGTGTGTTTAAACGAATATGTAGTGAATTGTATACGTTGCTCCAATCTGGGTGGTGCCCTTGTGCTTCACATTCAAAAGCTATACGCGTCATGATGGTAAAGGCTTCTTTAAAATTTTCAAATTGAAAAGAGGTTTCAATCGCTCCATCAATGTATTCCCAACCCTCTAATTGTTCTAAAATTCGTTCTATTTCTAGTAAACTTAATGCTTCCATATCTATTTTTTTTATAATTATATTTTAGCCTATGACATGATCATTTATGATTTCTTCGTAGGTTGTTTGATAATTTTTCGGGAGTTTATTATCCTTAGGTAAAACAGCCAGATACCGTTCTTCATTGGTGGTATATACACTTTTAAATAATGGCGTAAAATTGCCGACGCGTTTTAAGATTTCTTGTACAAACTCATCGTGGTGTACTAAATCATTACTCCCCAAATGATAAATTCCACTTTTATCCTTACTGATTAAATAGTGTATTTGCTGTGTTAGCTTTAAATCATGGGTAACGTTTAAAACAAGATTAGGGAAAACCTCTACAGGTTCGTTGTTCAAAATGCTTGCTTTCATCTCTTTTATTCTTGGGGAACCATTCCCAAATACCATAGGTACTCTCAAAATCGCCATTTTTTCTTTTGGAATACGTAGCAACATATTTTCTATTTTAATCTTTAAGCGACCATAGATACTTTCAGATAAAGTTTTGTCGTATTCATAAGAAGGGTACTTGCTATAGGAGTCAAAGACATTTGCAGAAGAAATGAAATAGAGTTTACAGTTGTTTTGCATAACATACTCTACTAAGTGTTCGTGCGCAATAATTTGGGCTGGGAAATTACCGCGTAGGGCAGACACGATGATATCTGGTTGCACTGCTTCTAAAATCTCATGAATATCATCTTCTTCTAAATTATAACTGTAAAATTGCTTGTTTTTATCAAACCCTTTGCGCGCGGTAAAATAGGTGCCATACGTATTAAAGTAGTTACATAACTCCTTATATATAGCATTACCTATAAAGCCACTGGCTCCAAGAATAAGAATTTTCTTTTTGTCCACTTATTAAAAAATTGACTGCTTTGTAGCAGTAGTTAGCATTTCTAATGCTAGCATGCCTAATTTAGAATTTCCTTTTTTGTTTAGACCGGGAGACCAAGTTGCAACGCAGTAATTATCAGGCAATAGCGCAATAATGCCACCACCAACACCACTTTTTCCAGGTAAGCCTACTTCAAAAGCAAATTCCCCGGCTTCATCATAGAAGCCACAGGTAAGCATTAATGCATTAATTCGTTTTACTTGGCTAGTGGTTAAATAGGTTTTGTTTTGCAAACATTTTCCTCGATTCATAAAAACGAAAAATAACTTGGTAAGCTGATTGCAGTTTAAGGATAAAGAACATTGGTGAAAATAAAAATCAAGTACGGTATCTACATCGTTGTGTAAATTTCCATAAGATTTTAAAAGATTGGCAGCTGCATAGTTTCTAAATCCTGTTTCCTTTTCAGATTTTGCAACTTCAGGGTCAAATTTAATACTTTTATCTCCTGATATGTCTTGTATATATGTTAAAAAGTCTTCTTTCGGGTTTTTTAATTTTGATACTAAAACATCTGCGACAACAATGGCTCCAGCATTAATCAATGGATTTCTTGGAATACCATTTTCTAATTCTAATAAGGATAAATGATTGAACGGATCGCCAGAGGGTTCTACATCAACACGCTTCCAAAGGTCTTCTCCAATAAGCCCAATAGCTTGGCTAAGGGACAATACTTTAGAAATACTTTGAATAGAAAAAGCTTCTTGAGAATCGCCCACAGAAAATTCATTTCGGTTTGCATCAATAATGTGCATGCCAAATTTTTTAGGATCTATTTTTGAGAGCTCCGGAATATAACGAGCTACTTGCCCTCGATCAGAAACTTTTTTAATTTCTTGTTGTATGTGTTGAAGTATTTCTGGGTACTTGATCATTAATTTTTATAAAAAGGTAATTTAACTATAGTTGCAGGAACAGCTTTTTTTCTAATTTGGATGTAAATTTTTTCACCTACAGCACTAAGTGTTTTAGGAACATACCCTAATCCTATTCCTTTACCTAAAGAGGGCGACATAGTTCCAGAAGTAACAATACCAATTTTTTCTCCATTTGTATTTACAATGTCATAATCATGACGGGGGATTCCTCTTTCATCTAACTCAAAAGCAATAAGTTTCCTTGTAGAACCTTCTGCTTTTTCTTTGGCTAAGTTTTCACTATTCACAAAGTCTTTTGTGAACTTAGTTACCCAACCTAAACCAGCTTCAATAGGAGAGGTCGTATCGTTAATATCATTACCATATAAACAATACCCCATTTCTAAACGTAAGGTATCTCTCGCGGCTAATCCAATAGGTTTAATTCCGAAAGCTTTACCCGCTTCAAATACCTTATTCCAAATTTGTGCTGCTTCAGTATTTTTACAATAAATTTCAAAACCTCCAGAACCAGTATAACCTGTAGCAGAAATTATAACATTGTCAATACCTGCAAACGGTGCCACCTCAAAAGTGTAAAATTTAATAGTAGCTAAATCTACATCGGTAAGAGACTGCATTGCTTCAACAGCTTTTGGCCCTTGGATGGCTAAAAGTGAATAATCTTCTGAAAGATTACGCATATCTGCATTTATATCTTGATTGTATTTAGAGATATGGTTCCAATCTTTTTCAATATTAGAAGCATTTACTACCAATAAATATTGGGCATCTTTAATTTGGTAAATGATTAAATCATCAACAATACCACTTGTTTCATTAGGCATGCAACTATATTGAGCCTTACCTATGGTAAGCTTAGATGCGTCATTAGAACTTACTTTTTGGATTAAGGAAAGTGCATTTGGTCCACTAATTAAAAACTCGCCCATATGAGACACATCAAAAACACCTACACCAGTCCTTACGGTTTCATGTTCAATAGTTACGCCTTCATAAGATACAGGCATATTATATCCTGCAAAAGGAACAAGTTTTGCGCCTAATTCTTTGTGTATTTCTGTTAATGCGGTGTTTTTCATTTCTAATTTATTTAGTCGTTCAAAATTATTGAAAATATGTTAGATACGTCCCCTTAATAGCAGAGAATATTTATATAGGAACAACACATATTTTCTCCTCGAGATTATCAATTCTTTAATAAAATCAGACAAAAAGGTGGATTTCATCGATTAAGTGACAATTAATTAGGAATTTAAATAATACAGCTCTATAATTGGTCAACCAAATTGGTAATCCAAATTGGAGTACCAATTGAAACACTCAACTTTTAGTATTATGAAAAACACACAAAAAATGATGAAATCAAAAACAGTTTTGAGACTTTTAACAGTGCCAATTTTAGCTTTGGCTTTTAATTGCGCAGAGAACGATCTTACAGAAAACGACAATTTATTAGTGTCGCCTAATGTGACTATTTCTTCAACGAGCGCACAGACCATTCAAGCAGAAAATTTTGATGGTATGAGCGGAATCAATACAGAATCTACTTCAGATAGTGGAGGAGGAAGTAATGTTGGTTGGATAGATGCAGGAGATTATCTAGAGTATGATCTTACCGTACCAGCATCAGGAAGTTATAAATTTGAATTTAGAGTGGCCTCTAAGTCTAATACTTCTAAATTTGATTTTTATCAAGGTAATACAAAATTATCTAATGTTAACAAAACGGCTACTGGTGGATACCAAAGTTGGGTAACCACTTCTAAAACAGTTGATTTATCTGCGGGAACTAGTACTTTAAAATTGCTTGCAACAGGTGGTGGATGGAACATTAACTGGATTAAAATTACTCCGGTAAGTGTAGGCCAGATTAGCGTAAGTGATAACCTTGCCTTAGGTAAAACGGCAGAACAATCTTCTAATTACTCTTCTAATGCAGGTCTTCCTGGTCTTGCTGTAGATGGGAATACTTCAGGAGCTTGGAGTCAAGGTAGTGTAACACATACATCAAATAGTTCTTCTCCTTGGTGGCAAGTTCGTTTAGGTGATGATTACACCATTGGTGATATTGTTATTTGGAACAGAACAGATAGCTGTTGTTCTTCACGATTAAATGATTTTGATGTTTTTGTATATAATGATGCAGGAACTCAGGTTTATAAAACAACAATAACTAGCACACCTAGTCCTTCAGTAACCATTAGTACAGGTGGGGTAACAGGATCTAGAGTTCGTATTAAATTAAAAGGAACAAATGCGTTATCATTAGCAGAAGTTCAGGTGTTTAGTGGAGAAAGTGATGGTGGAGGTACAGTAGACCCACCAACAGGTAATGCTTCTATCCCTTCAGATTTAATGAGCAACTGTAACCAATGGAAAATTACATATCCTGACGGAGAAGAAGATAAAACACTTTGTGGGGAAGATAATAACGAATATTTCTATGTGAATAGCGCAAAGAACGGTTTAGTGTTTAGAGCTCCAATTCGTAGTAATAATGGGACTACTCCTAATTCTGATTATGTAAGATCTGAACTTAGAGAAAGAACAGAAGATGGTAAATCTGATATTTACTGGACAACGGATGGTACACACGTAGTATATGTAAAACAAGCAATTACACATTTACCAATTGAAAAAGATCATTTAGTAGCAACACAAATACATGGAGATAAAGAAGCAGGTATTGATGATGCAATGGTATTGCGTTTAGAAGGTTCTAATTTATTTTTAAGTTTTAATGGTAATAAACTTAGAAGTGATGTAACGGTAAAATCTAACTATAGCTTGGGGACAGTTCATGAAGTAATCTTCGAAGTTAAAGATGGTAAGCATTATTGTTACTATAGTGAAGATGGTGATCTAAGAAGTAAATATCTTAATGGTACAGCTTCCTCTTACTTAGTAAAAGATGGTAGTAATAGTGTATTAATGGATATTGATTATGATCAATCCTATTTCAAGATTGGTAATTATACACAAAGTAATGCAGAAGAAGAAGGTAGTTCTACCGGAAATTCTAATAATTATGGTGAAGTAGTGGTTTATGACTTTTTCGTAGATCATGATTAAATAATAGTTTTTTTTTGAGTTAGTTAAGATTAAAGGGTATTTGCAGAAATGTGAATGCCCTTTTTTATTGGTGCTAATTTTTGTAAAAATGAAACCATTCAACGAAATAGTTAGTTTATAGCATAATTAAGTGCTATTAATTTACGATATTTGTAATTGGTCAACCAATTTGGTTTACCAAAAACAAACGAATAAACTCTAATTTCATAGCATGTTAAAAACTATCTGTAGTACTTTTTTTAAATTTTTCATAGTTGTTGCAATCCTAGGTGCAACTTTAAATTGCTCAGATAAAGGAAGTTCACTAGAAGAAGATCCTAATGCATCTGAAGAAATGGAGACTCCGGTAGAAGAGGTAGCTGAACCAGAGGATCCAACAGTCCCAGAAGATAACACTACCCCTGAGGAAACGAGTGGCACCGCTAAAATTCCGGCAGATTTGATGGCTAATTGTGCACAATGGAAAATTACGTATCCTGATGGGGAAGAAGATAAGACCCTTTGTGATGAAGATAACAACGAATATTTCTATGTGAATGAAGCTAAAAACGGAATTGTATTTAAAGCACCTATTAGAAGTACAAATAATACAACTACCAATTCTACCTATATCCGATCTGAATTAAGAGAGCGAACAGAAGATGGTACCGCTGATATTTACTGGACTACCGAAGGGACTCATGTAATTTACGTAAAACAAGCCTTTACACATTTGCCAATAAATAAGAGTCATATAGTAGGAACGCAAATTCATGGCGATAAAGAAGCTGGGATTGATGATGCTATGGTCTTAAGATTAGAAGGTTCACATTTATTTTTAAGTTTTAATGGAGGAGTACTTAGAAGTAACTTAACGATTAAAACAGACTATAATTTAGGAACTAACCATGAAGTAATTTTTGAAGTGGTAGATGGTAAGCATTATTGCTACTACAGTGAAGATGGAGATTTAAAAGCTAGTTATGAAAATGGTACAGCTTCAGAATACCTAGTTTTGGATGGTAGTAGTACTATTTTAATGGATAAAAATTATGATCAATCTTATTTTAAAGTTGGTAATTATACCCAAAGTAACTCTGAGAAAGAGGGAAGCGATACTGATGATCCTTTAAATTATGGTGAAGTTGTTGTTTATGACTTCTTTGTAAAACACTTTTAGAAAAACGATAATTTTTTGTTATTTAGTTGATAACAGTAAAGGGTATTCATGTCGTATGAATACCCTTTTTTATTGAAATTTTTGTGAATTAATCTATTAGAAATTTTTTCAACTCCTCATAGCTTGAAATTTTAATAGATTTTTTCTTTTTATTCATCTGTTTGATAATCTTTTTAGGGATATCTAAATTCTCTTTGATAGTATCTTCTACAATATCTAAAAATTTAACAGGATGTGCAGTTTCTAGGAAAATACCGTAGGTGTCAGGGTGTGTTTCTTGATACTTTTTAAGACCTAAATATCCAACTGCTCCATGTGGATCTGCAATATAATTATACTCGTTGTACAGCTCTAACATGGCTTCTTTCGTCTGTTCGTCTGTAAATGAATAAGAAGATATGTTTTTAGCAATGGTATTAAAATCATCGTTATAGATGTGTCTTATTCTAATAAAATTGCTAGGGTCACCAACATCCATAGCGTTAGATATGGTCGCTATAGATGGTTTTGGATCATAACTTTTAGTGGTCATAAAACGAGGAACAACATCATTTACGTTCGTGGATGCTATAAAATGCTTTACAGGCATCCCTAATTGTTGTGCTACAATACCAGCACAAATATTACCAAAATTTCCACTAGGAATAGAAAATACAATTTCTTTACCCTGAGATTTAGCTTGTTTGTATGCAAATAAGAAATAGAAAAGCTGTGGCAACCAACGGGCTACATTAATAGAATTTGCTGATGTTAATTGCTTTGTTGAAGTAATTTCTTCATCCAAAAATGCCGTTTTTACCATCGTCTGGCAATCATCAAAAGTGCCCTCTACTTCTAAGGCTGTAATGTTTTTTCCAAGAGTAGTCAATTGTTTTTCTTGAATATCACTAACTTTTCCTGTAGGATATAGGATCACGACTTTTACGCCCTCTACTCCTAAGAAGCCATTAGCAACTGCGCCACCGGTATCTCCTGAGGTGGCCACAAGTACTGTTACCTCAGTCTTACTTCCTTCAGAGAAATGTCCTAAACATCTTGCCATAAATCCTGCGCCAACATCTTTAAATGCTAATGTAGGACCATGGAATAACTCTAGGGTTCCAATATTTTTATTGATTTCTACTACAGGAAAATCAAAATTTAAAACATCTTCTAAAATAGATTTTAGTTTTTCATCATCAATATCATCAGAGACAAATTGTTTTATAGCTTTTTGTGCAATTTCTATAGGTGATACATCTTCTATGTGTTCAAAAAAATCATGTGGTAACGGGGTAATTTTTTCGGGGAAATACAAGCCGCGATCTGGTGCAATTCCTTTAATTACCGCGTCTTTAAAACTTACGTTTGGGGCTTTTTTGTTGAGGCTGTAAAAATTCATTTTCTTTTAATTTGGAGTTTTTGAGTTGTTTTATAGTGTGTTGTCATGTTGATTAGCAATCATCTGTATCTTCAAAGTTTTGAACCTCTTCTCTTAGTTCAGAAAAATCTAATAGTGTTGTATTTCTATATAGGGAAACTTCTTTTTTTGGAATTTTTTCATTTTTAATATATCCTTTAAATTCAGATCCATGCTGTTCAATAAAAAGGTAGTTGGTATACCTGCCAGAATTCCAGTAATCATCTACTAATAAAAAACCATTATTGTCATTGGCATAGACTACAAATTTTCTCCATTTCGTTTCATCTCTATCGGCATCAAGAAAACGAACAATACTCTTGTAATAAATAACTCCTGTGCATTCTTGCATAAAAGATTGAATATAAATTTGGATAGGCTCATTGTTATAAGTCCCCTCAAACAAACTTTCCTTTCGTATTTCTTGTCCAAGAGCTATATTAGAAAATAAAATTAGTGCAAAAAGTAGTATTAATTTCTTCATGGTTATATTTTTTTAAGAATTTTACGCAATGGTGTTTCAATATAAATAAAACAAAGTGCAGAACTTAGAATTAATACTGCTGTTGCGATATAAAATTTACTTGTCTCGTTTGTAAACTGGTTGTCTTTTAAGAATGCTTTAGTCCATGCAAATATTGGACTCTGTAAAATATAAATCCCATAACTTATTTCTCCTAAAAACACCAAAGGTTTGTACTTTGAGAGGGTCGTAAGTAATCCTTTATTAGCGCTCATTAATATAATTATAGGAAGGAATAAAACGGCTAATAATCCATTGTGAAAAATAAAATCAGTATTATAAAACAAAACGAAAGGAATTAGTCCAAAGAGTATAAAAATGATAAGGTCATAGTTTTTCTCGCTGCTTGAAAGTTTTTTAATAAAATATATTCCCGCTAAATTTCCGATTAAAAATTCTGCCAAATGCATCGGTGGAAAATAGAATAAAAAGTCATGAAATTTAGAAGGAAACCCTTCGTAAGATGCTGAATATATTCCCCAATGAAAGAGTAACTGACTAATTGCAAAGATGCTTAGAATAGGGACTACCAATTTACTAAAAGCTATTTTGGAATAAAATGTATTATATAAGAATGGAAATAATACATAAAAAAATAATTCTACAGATAAGGACCAAGCAGGATAATTAAAAGACAAGGCTTTTCCGGGTATCCAACTTTGAATCATCGTTAGGTTCAAAAGCAGATCCCCGAGTTGGCTGTCTTTATGGTAGTATATTTTAAACGCCAATACGATGATTAGGGCTAAGAAATATACGGGATAAATTCTCGCAAAACGTTTTTTTATATATGCTAAAAAGGCTATTTTTTTATACTTATGATAGGCTATAATCATGATAAATCCGGAAAGGATAAAAAAGTAGCTTACCGCAATGTTTCCTTGTTTAAATAAACCTTGTATTGGTGTTAAATTAAAAGGGTACACTTCTAGGCCGTAATGATATATTACAACTGCTATTGCAGCTATGAATCTAGAAAATGTTAATTGATCTAATCTCAAAATCCTTTACTTTAACAATACATGAAACACTTTTTTATATAATTTTAATTCCTTCAGTATTTACTTTTGATACGTGAATATCATAATCTATTCCTATTTTGTCATACACATCAGACATCGCTTTAGCTACATTTTTTGCAGTTTCTATGCCTTTGCTTAACGCAAATACAGAAGGACCTGAACCTGAGATTCCACAACCAAGTGCTCCTGATTCTAGCGCTTGTTGTTTTACCGCATCAAAGCCTGGTATTAATATAGAACGTATAGGTTCTATAATGTGGTCTTCCAATGACCTGCCAATCAGCTCATAATCTTCCGTAAATAAACCGGCAATTAATCCGCCAACATTTCCCCATTGTTTGATGCCATCTTCTAGAGAGATCGTAGTTTTTAGAATACGCCTAGAATCTGATGTTTTTACTTCAATTTGCGGGTGGATAACGGTGGCATATAATTCTTTGGGTGTATTAATTTTAATGACATCCAACGGATTATAGCTTCGTACTAAAGTGAAACCACCAAATAGGGCAGGGGCAACATTATCTGCATGGGCAACGCCACTTGCTAAACGCTCGCCTTCCATGGCAAATTTCACGAGTTCTAATGGAGAAAAAGGATTGCCTAGCAGAGCATTCATTGCCCATACAGCACCGGTAGAACTGGCAGCACTGCTACCAATTCCACTTCCTGCTTTTATTTTTTTATAAATTTCAATATCAAAACCACCATCGTAATCACTTTGTGCTAATAGTGCTAAACCGGCAACTCCAGCTACATTTTGTAAGGTTTCTGTAGGTAAGTCTTGGCCTGTAAGCTTGGTGATTCTTATGCCTTTTTGGGTTGTTTTTCTAACCACCATTTCATCACCCACAGCATCTAATGCTAGTCCTAAAACATCAAAACCACAAGAAACGTTAGCAATAGTCGCTGGACAGAAAACCCTAATTTCATTTGCATTCATAGCCTACAGATTAAAAGTTACCTATTCTTATAATATCAGCAAATATACCAGAAGCGGTAACATCTGCACCAGCACCAGCACCTTTAATAATCATTGGTTGGTTAGGGTATCTTTCGGTATAAAATAATACAATATTATCACTGCCTTCTAAATTATAAAAGTCATGCCCTTTAGGAATATGTTGTAAACCTACACTAGCTTTACCATCTTCATATTGCGCTACGTATTTTAGCTTACTTCCTGTATCATTGGCCTCTTTATACATTTTTTGAAAACCAGCTTCGTGCTTAATTAGGGAAGCAAAAAAGTCTTCATTGTTTGTAGTAGCAAGGCTTTCTTCTGGTAAGAAAGGTTTGTTGGCAATTTCTTCTATATCTATTTTGTTACCGCTTTCACGGGCTAATATTAAAATTTTACGCATCACATCAATACCACTCAAATCTATTTTTGGATCTGGTTCAGTATAACCTTGTTCTTGCGCTTGTTTTACGATATCGTGGAAGGTAGATTGGTCATTAAAGTTATTAAACAAAAAGTTTAAACTACCTGAAAGTACTGCTTGTATTTTTAATATTTTATCTCCCGATGCTATTAAATTTTTAAGTGTATCTATGATCGGTAATCCCGCTCCTACATTGGTCTCAAATAAGAATGGTGCATTGTATTGACGGGCTAGATCTTTAAGATGTTTGTAGTTGTTGTATTCAGAAGAACATGCAATCTTATTGCAAGTAACCACAGAAATGCTGTTTTTTAAATAAGAAGCATAGGTTTCAGATACTGCTGCACTGGCGGTGTTGTCTACAAAAATGCTATTTCTATAGTTTAGTTTTTGGATATTCTCAAAGAATTTCTGTTTGTCAGCTTTTTCCCCGTCTTTAAGCTTTTCTTCCCAACTTTTTAGGCTGATGCCGTCTTCATCAAAAACCATAGTTCTAGAATTAGAAACTCCGATAACACGGATATTTAATTTTAGGTTCTCTTTTAAAAATTTACGTTGTTGCTGTATTTGATTTAAGAATTTTGTACCCACATTACCAACACCCATTACAAATAGGTTTAATTGTTTCGTGTTGTCTTCAAAAAATTCCTCATGTAGCGTATTTAAAGCTTTCTTTACATCATCTTTTACGATAACGGCAGAAATATTACGTTCAGAAGCACCTTGCGCAATTGCTCTAATATTAACATTATTCTTCCCTAAGGTGCTAAACATTTTACCGCTTAATCCTTGATGACGCTTCATATTATCGCCCACAAGGGCTATAATAGCTAAATCTTCTTCTGCGATGACAGGTTTTATTTTACCTAAGGATATTTCATATTCAAAAGCTTCATTTACAATAGCCACCGCTTTGGAAGCATCATTATCAGAAACGCCCACACAGATAGAATGTTCAGAAGAAGCTTGGGTGATTAAAACAACACTAATATTTGCTTGTGATAATACTTCAAAAAAACGTTTGGAAATTCCAGGGATACCTACCATGCCGGGCCCTTCTAAAGACAGCAGTGCAATATGTTCAACATGACTAATACCGCGAACAGTTTTTCCTTGTTCGTTTTTATTTTTTGTAATTAATGTTCCTTCGTTTTCAGCATCAAAAGTATTTTTGATGACAATAGAAATTCCTTTAGCAAGTACGGGTTGTATTGTTGGAGGGTATAATACTTTGGCTCCAAAATGTGATAGTTCCATAGCTTCCTCATAAGAAATATGTGGAATAGGCATCGCTTGTTTTACGATTCTAGGATTAGCGGTATACATTCCACTAACATCAGTCCAAATTTCTAATAGTTCAGCATCAATGGCACTAGCTATAATGGCTGCCGTATAATCAGACCCACCTCTACCTAAAGTTGTAGAGTCTCCAGAAATAGAGGAGGCTATAAAACCGGCCATTACAGTAATTTGTTCAGGAACAGCGGTAAAAAATTCTTTGCAATTGTGGTTCGTAACTTTAAAATCAACAATAGCTTTACCAAAATTAGAATTTGTTTTTATGAGCTCTCTACTGTCTTTATAGGTGCAGTTAAGCTTTTCAGCCCTGAAATATTCACTTATAATGTATGACGATAAAAGTTCGCCATAACTAACAATTTTATCAGATAGTTTTGGTGTGATTTCTCCAATTAAATAAGCACCTTCTAACAGTGTTTCTAAGGTGTTAAGTTCGCTTTTTACTTTGCTTAAAACTTTGCTTTGTTGTAAAACAGGAATTAGTTCCTTAATCGTATTTAAGTGTCTTTCTTCAATCTCTTTAAGGCTATTTTTATAGCTGTTATCTTGAGCAGAAGCTAGTGTAGCCGTGTTTAACAGTAAATCTGTTACCCCGCCTAAGGCGGAAACTACGACAATAGTTTTATTTGCTTTAGAATTAGCCACGATGTTTTTAACAAGGGCTATATTTTTTGCGTTAGCAACAGAAGTGCCTCCAAATTTTAGAACTTTCATTATGAGAAATAGTTTTGTGGTAATAAAAATAAAAATGCATGAATATGCGAAAACGGACGAGTTAATAGCAGATTACCCCAATGGGGTAGTGGTGCTGAAAGTGATAGTAGTATCACGCGCAATATAAAATGTAGAAAGGTTAAATTGACTATCCATTATTTGATCTTTATATCTTTTAAAGATATAGTCAAATGTAGTATTTTTGATTTCCTTATCAAACGATTTCCGAAATTATTACGGAATCAGCAATTAATGTTAAATATTATTATTAAATGAAGATTTTTAGCGCAAAACAAATCTACCAAGCTGATAAATATACAATAGAAAAACAGCAAATAAAAAGTGACGAACTTATGGAGCGCGTTGCGATTCAAATTTTTAATTGGTTACATCTTAGACTTCAAGGTGCTCCTGTAAAAATTCAACTATTTTGTGGTATTGGTAATAATGGAGGAGATGGTGTTGCTGTTGCAAGACATTTACAAGAACATGGCTATGCTATAGAAGTGCATATTGTAAACTATAGTGAGAAACGTTCTGATGATTTTTTGCTGAATTTAAATCGATTAAAAGAGCGCAAAATTTGGCCTAACTTTATTAATAGCGATTCGGATTTTCCTGAAATTAGCAAAGAAGATATTGTTATAGATGCTATTTTCGGTATTGGATTAAATAGAAATCCAGATGCTTGGGTTATTAAATTGATGCAAAAAATAAATGCTTCTGATGCTTTTGTTTTAGCAGTAGATTTACCTTCTGGTCTATTCACAAATAAAACGGTAAAGAAGGAGGATGGAGTGGTGAAAGCAAATCATATTTTAACCTTTCAAACGCCAAAATTGGTCTTTTTTCTCCCAGAAACGGGTATTTATGTCAATCAGTGGGAGGTTATGGATATTGGTATTGATGCTGAATTTATAGCTAATACGGAAGTCGACTATGAATTGATAAGCAAATTAGAAGTACTACCTTCTTATATTCCTCGAGAGAAATTCGCACATAAAGGTACTTATGGTCACGCTTTAATTATAGGAGGCAGTTACGGTAAAATAGGATCAGTTCAATTAGCCTCTAAATCTTGTTTACGCTCTGGAGCTGGTTTAGTGACTGCTTATTTGCCTAAATGCGGATATCTGCCTTTGCAAACTGCATTGCCAGAAGTCATGGTGCTTACAGATGCACATGAAGAATTTATCACTAAAATAAAATTTGAGATTACTCCAACGGTTATCGGAATAGGAATAGGTTTAGGTACAGCAAAAGAAACGCAGAAAGCTTTAGGGGAATTTCTTAAAAGCAATGAAAAACCATTAGTCTTAGATGCTGATGCTATCAATATTTTAGCACTAAATGAAGCTTTTTTAAAGAATTTGCCTGCGCAAACGGTTTTAACGCCACATCCTAAAGAATTGGAACGTTTGTTAGGAAAGTGGAAGGACGATTTTGATAAATTAAAAAAAGCAAAAGCATTTTCTAAAAAGTATGATTGTATTTTAGTGATCAAAGGGGCGCATACCATAACGGTATATGATGGCAAAGGGTATATAAATACTACAGGAAATCCTGGTATGGCTACTGCGGGAAGCGGTGATGTGTTAACCGGAATTATTACAGGATTAATTGCTCAAGGCTATGAAGCCTTAACGGCTTCAATTTTCGGGGTGTATTTACATGGTAGCTCTGGAGATATTGCGGTGGAGCGTTATGGCTATCAATCACTAACCGCTAGTGCGCTCATAGATAGTTTGGGTAATGCCTATATTGATTTATTTAAGCAGCCAGAACAGCCTCCGCAAGTGGAAGAACAACAACAGCAATAGGGAATGGATAAGTTAAAAGATTTTTTTAACTTTAAAAAATCAGTAGCTATAATTGATTTTTGAATCAGCTTCTATAATTAAATTAAGATCAAGTTAACGATTAAATTTAGTTTTAAGTTTTTTTTTATCTAAATTGTATAGAAAATATACTTTTTATACTTAGGCTAAATGGAAAAATTTGTAGATAATGTGCGATTAAAGAACCTAAAAAAGCAATTGCAAATTAATGCTAATAAAGTTGTTAGTAAGAATAAACGTGCTTCAAGATTGGGCTTAGAGAGAGCTATTAAAACAGAATTAGCCCTAACACTAAATAATTTTATAAATCAAGAAGTTAAAAAAGTTTCAGTAAAAACATATGATTGGTATTTTTTTGATACTATAGGTAGTTTGCGTTGTTATAGAAATGACTTAAATAAAAATAGATATTTTATAGTTGATTATGTAAATGTTAATTTAGATGGTTTGGCGACTTTTGTTAGTCTAGAGCGCAAAAGAGAATTACCTATTTCAGATGAAGAAATAAAAAAACGAATATCTAGTTCTGCTGCAATTTTCGCAAAAATGCTTGAAGTTACTGTTAGTGAAAAAGAAGATGCTAAAATTTGGAAAGCTTACGATACCGTTGATGAATCAAAAATAATTATGGTTACTATTGGTATTCCTCTAGCTATAATCGGAGGTGTGGAACTTTTTCCTGCGCTAGTAGCAGAGGGTGAATTAATAGCTTCTTCTGTATCTTATATAAAAAATATGTTTTCTACCTATAATATGGGATTAACATTGAATTCTAGTCTTCAAACGAGTTTAGCTTTTGGTTTTGGTGATGCTGCAGCTCAGTATGTGGGTAATGGTTTTGATTATACCAAGGTTGATCCATATAAAGCAGCAGTAACTGGAGTATTTAAGTTCAATCCGAGCTCAGTTTTATTAAGGTCTTCTATTTATTCCAGAAGCGATGAGAATTATATATTAAGATTCAGTAATCCTAATGCAGCTGCTGTTGATTTTACTTTTGGAATGTTGGGTGGAAGTGTAAATAAAACTATAGGAAGCTCTGGACTTATAGAGTTTAATAATAGTATGGGTGGTTTTTTGACGCACACCATGAGATTAGGCGTTAACTCCACTAAAACAGCTACTGCCAAAAAGGTTAAAAGGGAAGTAGATACAAATCGTAAGTCGCATGAATAACTTTGAAAGTTTTCTTAACTCTAAAACTCCTTTAAAGTATATATTGTTATTTGCTATTATCTATGCTATTTATACTAATGGCAAAGAATATTATCATTTCAATCTTTATACTGTATATGGAATAGCGGAGTGTACTGAAATTGAAATCCAAAATACAAATACTTATGCTGCTTATAAGTTTTATGTTGATGGTAAAAGAATTAATGGCTCAATTCAATTAGGAAGTATAGTCTATCCAGGTTGGGTGGGCAAGCATTTTAAAGTGCAATACTCTAGCAAAGATCCAGAGATTAATGAAATTCTTTTAGATAAACCAGTTTATGATACTGTGCGTATTAAAAAAGCTGGTTTTGTAATTAAGGTTCAGGAGAAGAAAGAAAAACGCAATCAGTTTCGAGATTAATTAAAGTAATTTTAATAAGGAATAACTATGAAAAAGTTGGTAATTAATTTAGTGGCATACGGTCCTGTAGTTGGGTATATTATCTACTCAAGAGCCACTAACGTTCCGAATAGCGGTTTTAACTGGGTAGAGCTGGTGATAGTTATTCTTTTAGGGGTAGTGGGGAGTATGCTAGGGCAATACTTAAAACAGAAGTGGAAAGATTAAGCCAATGAAAAAAAATACTGATTTACATAACGAATAATCAGTTTAGCTCTTTCTGGTATACTAATAGATTCGATAAAAAAAGAGCCTTTCATGTAAATGAAAGGCTCTTCTGTTTTATTTAGCTTTTACACGTCTTTTGATCCAAGCGAGTGCGTTATCAAATTCAATGAAAAATTTCATGGAATTTTTGTAGAATAGCTTTTCTATTTTGAAATTATGCATATCAATCTCTTTAACAGAAACAACAGCAAATGCTTTTAAATTCTCAATTTCACGAATGTAGCTGTAAACGGTAGGGTCTAAAGCGTAAGAATTTTTTCGTAAACTTATGTATCCGAAGTTTTTTTCCCTAAAGTGTATTTCTGCAATTCCTATGATTTGATACGCTCTTTCTAAGGTGATGGTTGCTCCTTCGGTGAAAATAGCAACCATGTAGTCATCGTATACTTGAACCATGCCTGTCTCAAGATGATACTCTTGAACGATGACGGTTTTCTTCGATTGTTCAATACTCATTCTTCGTATTTTAAATAGTGTGTCTCGCGGACGAAAATACTACTAAGCTTAAAACTGTTAAAAAATAATAGATAAAGCGCTTATATATCGCTTAAGTAACTAAAGTTTATGAATATGGAAATGTTATTGAATGAAAACGATTACATTTTTTTTAGTTGCTAATTGTATTGTTGTAGTACTTTTTAAGTGTTTGATTATAGCCTTATTGTCCTAAATACCTTTCATATTTTTCTATCTCTAGTGAAAACAAAAAAAGAGAGCCATTTGGCTCTCTTTTTAATTGAATTTTAGAAGTTGTTATGCTTCAGATTCTTTTTTAGCTTTATCAATCTTTATAGTTAATTCATCTTTCTCTTCATCAAGATCCATAAAAATAGTATCACCTTCTTGTAATTTAGAACTAACAATCTCTTCTGCTAATGCATCTTCAATGTACTTTTGAATAGCACGTTTTAATGGTCTAGCTCCGTATTGTTTGTCAAATCCTTTTTCAGCAATATAGTCTTTAGCTTTATCAGATAAGTTTAATTCATATCCTATATCCTTAATACGTAACAATAATTTACGCAATTCAATATCAATAATTTTATGAATATCTTCTTTTTCTAACGGATTAAAAACAACGACATCGTCAATTCTATTTAAGAATTCTGGTGCGAATGCTTTTTTCAAGGCATTTTCTATCACACTTTTTTGGTGGCTGTCTGTTTGCGATTTCATTGCTGAAGTACCAAAACCAACACCTTGACCAAAATCTTTTAATTGACGTGCTCCAATATTGGAGGTCATGATGATAATGGTATTTCTAAAATCGATTTTACGGCCTAAGCTATCTGTTAGGAAGCCATCATCTAATACTTGAAGCATCATATTAAACACATCTGGATGCGCTTTTTCTACTTCATCTAGAAGAACTACAGCATAAGGCTTACGACGAACTTTTTCAGTCAACTGACCACCTTCTTCATAACCAACATATCCTGGAGGTGCTCCTACCAAACGGGAGATAGCAAATTTCTCCATGTATTCACTCATGTCAATACGAATCAATGCATCTTCAGAATCGAATAATTCTTTAGCCAAAACTTTAGCCAATTGTGTTTTACCAACCCCTGTTTGGCCTAAGAAAATAAAGGATCCAATAGGCTTATTAGGGTCTTTTAAACCTGCTCTATTTCTTTGTATCGCTTTCGCTACTTTAGCAACCGCTTCATCTTGACCGATTACATTGGCTTTAATAAGGTTAGGTAGCTCAAATAATTTAGTAATCTCCGTTTGCGCAATTCTATTTACAGGAATACCGCTCATCATAGAAACTACATCAGCAACATTTTCTTCGGTTACCGTTTCTCGGTGCAATTTGCTGTCTTCTTCCCATTTTTCTTGGGCTATTGCTAAGTCTTTTTCAATTTTCTTTTCGTCATCTCGTAATTTCGCAGCTTCCTCATAGCGTTGTTTTTTAACTACGGTATTTTTAAGTTCACGAACATCTTCGAGCTGTTTTTCTAGCTCTAGAATTTGCTTAGGTACATCCATGTTTACAATATGAACACGAGAACCGGCTTCATCCAAAGCATCAATAGCTTTATCTGGAAGGAAACGATCTGTCATGTATCTATTGGTTAACTTTACGCAAGCAATAATCGACTCATCCGTATAAATTACATTGTGATGGTCTTCGTATTTTCCTTTGATGTTTTTTAGTATTTCAATAGTTTCATCTACCGTAGTAGGTTCTACAATTACTTTTTGAAAACGACGCTCTAAAGCACCATCTTTTTCAATATACTGTCTGTATTCATCTAAGGTTGTAGCACCAATACATTGTATTTCTCCTCTGGCTAATGCTGGTTTAAACATGTTTGAAGCATCTAAACTTCCTGTTGCGCCACCTGCACCAACAATGGTATGAATTTCATCAATAAAAAGAATAATATCATCATTCTTTTCAAGTTCGTTCATGACCGCTTTCATACGCTCTTCAAACTGCCCACGGTATTTTGTGCCCGCTACTAAAGAAGCTAAATCAAGGGTTACTACCCGTTTGTTGTAAAGTATTCTAGAAACCTTTTTGTTAATAATACGGAGTGCTAATCCTTCTGCGATAGCACTTTTACCAACTCCAGGCTCACCTATAAGTAAAGGATTGTTTTTCTTTCTTCTACTTAAAATTTGAGAAACCCGTTCAATTTCTTTCTCTCTACCTACAACAGGGTCTAATTTATCCTCTTCGGCCATTTGCGTTAAATCGCGACCAAAATTATCTAAAACAGGAGTTTTAGATTTTTTATTTCCTTTCTGACCCGTTGTTCCTCCGAAATTTCCTTCCTTACCTTCTGCTGCATCATCTGCATCATTAGGGAAAGATTCTGACGTTGGCGAATCTACATAATCATCATCACTTGTAATCATAGATTTGAATTGCTCTTTAACTCCATCATAGTCTACTTTCAATTTATGTAGCAATTTAGTCGTTGGGTCATTCTCATTTCTAAGAATGCATAACAATAAATGTGCTGTATTAATAGAAGAGCTTTGAAAAAGCTTTGCTTCTAAAAAAGTTGTTTTTAGTGCGCGTTCCGCCTGCCTAGTCAGGTGCAAATTCTTTTTATCTTTTTGCATTGGAGTCGCATTGGGGTTTGCGGGACTTAAAATTTCGACCTTTCTACGAAGGTGATTTAAGTCAACATCTAAAGCGTCAAGAATGCTAATTGCTTTTCCACTTCCATCACGCAATAGCCCAAGCATTAAATGCTCGGTACCGATAAAATCGTGACCAAGTCGTAAAGCTTCTTCTTTACTATAAGCAATTACATCCTTTACTCTAGGTGAAAAATTATCATCCATATATATTCCTTTCAACATTAAAAATAGTAAATCTATCTCAAACAATAACAAATACTGTTCCTATATTCGATAAATAATACCTAATTGACGTAAAAAACAAAGATAATCCACTTAAGCCAATTCGTTTTATGAATAACGATATACTTTTTAATGTTGATAAATTCTTAAATAAACTATGAAAGAATTGTCTGGAAAGCTTCGATTTTCTGTATATTGGCATGTTTTTTAACCTAGTAAATAATATAAGATTTTAAAATGGCAGAAGGAGAAAAATTAATTCCTATCAACATAGATGATGAAATGAAATCCGCTTACATTGATTATTCAATGTCGGTCATTGTGTCACGTGCATTACCTGATGTTAGGGATGGTTTAAAACCAGTACATAGAAGAGTTTTATTTGGAATGTACGAATTAGGTGTTCGTTCAACAAGTGCTCATAAGAAATCTGCTCGTATTGTGGGTGAGGTTTTAGGTAAGTATCACCCGCACGGAGATACCTCTGTATATGACTCTATGGTGCGTATGGCACAAGAATGGAGTTTGCGTTATATGCTTGTAGATGGCCAAGGTAACTTTGGTTCTATTGACGGCGATAGCCCTGCAGCAATGCGTTATACTGAAGCACGTATGCGTAAAATTGCAGACGACATGTTGGCAGATATAGATAAGGATACTGTAGATCATCAGCTGAATTTTGATGATACATTAAAAGAACCTAAAGTATTGCCAACCAGAATACCTAACTTATTGGTAAATGGAGCGTCTGGTATTGCAGTAGGTATGGCAACGAACATGCCGCCTCATAACTTATCTGAAGTTGTAGATGGTACCATTGCATATATTGAGAATAATGATATTGAGATAGATGAGTTAATTACCCATATTAAAGCGCCAGATTTCCCTACAGGAGGAATTATCTACGGATATGATGGTGTTAAAGAAGCTTTTCATACGGGTAGAGGTCGTGTGGTTATGCGTGCTAAGGCTTCTTTTGAAGAAGTTCAAGGTCGTGAATGTATCATCGTTACCGAAATTCCGTATCAAGTGAATAAGGCAGACATGATTAAAAAGACTGCTGATCTTGTTAACGAAAAGAAAATAGAAGGTATTTCTACGATTAGAGATGAATCTGATAGAAACGGTATGCGTATCGTTTATATTATTAAAAGAGACGCCATTCCTAATATTGTTTTAAACACCTTATATAAGTATACATCTCTTCAAACTTCTTTCAGTGTAAATAACATTGCATTGGTCAATGGAAGACCTCAAATGTTGAATGTGAAAGAAATGATTCATTATTTCGTTGAGCATAGACATGAGGTTGTTGTTCGTAGAACGGAATTTGAGTTAAAGAAAGCTGAAGATAGAGCACATATTTTAGAAGGACTTATTATAGCTTCGGATAATATTGATGAGGTTATTGCAATTATTAGAGCATCTTCTAATGCAGATGAAGCTCGTGCAAACTTAATGGAGCGCTTTAAGCTGTCAGAAATTCAGGCTAAGGCAATTGTTGAGATGCGTTTGCGTCAGTTAACAGGATTAGAGCAAGATAAATTACGTACAGAGTACGATGAAATATTAAAATTCATCGAAGATTTAAAAGATATTCTTGCGCGTAAAGAACGTAGAATGGAAATCATCAAAGAAGAATTAGCAGAAGTAAAAGCTAAATATGGTGATGAAAGACGTTCTGAAATTAACTTTGCTGGTGGAGATCTTAGTATGGAAGATATGATTCCTGATGAGCAAGTAGTGATTACTATTTCTCATGCTGGATATATTAAGAGAACAGCACTTTCAGAATATAAAACCCAAAATAGAGGAGGAGTTGGTCAAAAAGCATCATCTACACGTAATGAAGATTTCTTAGAACATTTATTTGTAGGTACCAACCACCAATACATGTTATTCTTTACTCAAAAAGGAAAATGTTTCTGGATGCGTGTTTACGAGATTCCAGAAGGAAGTAAATCTTCTAAAGGTAGAGCTATTCAAAACTTGATTAGTATAGAAAGTGATGATAAAGTAAAGGCATTCATCTGTACACAAGATTTAAAAGATGAAGAATATGTGAATAGTCACTATGTGATTATGGCGACTAAAAAGGGTATCGTTAAGAAAACATCGCTAGAACAATATTCTAGACCACGTCAAAACGGTATTAATGCTATTGGTATTAGAGAAGATGATGAGTTGTTAGAAGCAAAACTTACCACAGGTACTAGTGAAATATTCCTAGGTCTTAAATCTGGTAAAGCAATTCGTTTTGAAGAAAGTAAAACAAGACCAATGGGTAGAAATGCTTCAGGGGTTAGAGGTATTACTTTAGCGAATGATGATGATGAGGTCATTGGAATGGTTTCTGTTCATAATCTTGAAGAAGAAATTTTAGTAGTTTCTGAAAAAGGATATGGTAAGCGTTCAAGTATTGAAGACTATAGAATAACGAACAGAGGAGGTAAAGGCGTTAAGACAATTTCTATTACCGATAAAACTGGAGGTTTGGTCGCTATTAAAAACGTATCGGATTCTGATGATTTAATGATTATTAATAAATCTGGTATAGCAATCCGTATGAGTGTTGAAGATCTACGTGTTATGGGTAGAGCTACTCAAGGGGTTCGTTTAATTAATATAAAAGGTAAAGATTCTATCGCAGCTGTAGCAAAAGTTATGAAAGACGAAGACGCTGTAGATGAGTTGGAAGAGGGTAGTGACTTGACTGTGGATCCAGAGAATGGCACGGCAATTGATACTACAGATACTGAAACAGAAGAATAAACACTAAATTAAAATTATAATAAAAATGAAAACTAGATTATTTATAGCAGCGGCAATGTCTTGCACAATGGTAGCGTTCTCACAGAAGAACGAATTGAAAAGTGCGGAGAAAGCATTAAAAGCAGGTAGTGCTACAGAAGCTAAAACAGCATTAGACAGTGCATCTTCTCTAATAGATGGTGCAGATGCAAAGATGAAAGCACAGTTTCACTTCTTAAAAGGAGAAACTTTTGCAATGCTTGCTAAAAAAGGAGATGCAAGTGCATTTAATACAGCAATTGAATCTTACAACGAGGCTATTGCAACAGAGGAAACTTCAGGGAAAGTAAAGTATACTCCAGAAGCGAAGCAGAAATTATCAGCAATGACTGCTGATTTAATTAATGCTGCGGTTGAAGATAACAACAATAAGAAATATAAGCCAGCAGCAGATAAATTGTATATGGGCTACAAATTGAGTCCAAAAGATACCGTTTATTTATATTATGCAGCAAGTAGTGCTGTGAATGGTGGTGAATATGAACAAGCTTTAAGTTACTACAACGAACTTAAAGATTTAGGATATGACGGCTCTGAAGTGAAGTATACGGCAGTTAATGTTGCTTCTGGTGAAACGGAAGAAATGGATAAGACTCAAAGAGATCTTATGGTTAAATCTAAGACGTATAAGGATCCTAAAGAAGAAAAAAGTCCTTCTAAGAGTTCAGAAATTATTAAAAACATCGCGTTAATTTACACGCAATTAGGTCAAGATGATAAAGCTTTAGGTGCTTATAAAGATGCACGTGCAAATGATCCTGAAGATGTAAACTTAATTTTAAATGAAGCTAACCTTTATTTCAAATTAGGAGATAAAGATAAGTTTAAGTCTTTAATGGCAGAAGCTACAGCATTGCAACCAGATAACGCAGATTTGTTTTATAATATAGGTGTTGTTAATATGGAGCAAGGTAATATTGAAGATGCTAGAGCGGCATATACAAGAGCTTTAGAGATTAACCCTGGTTATGTTAACGCACAATTAAACCTTTCTACAACATATGTTAATGAAGGAAATGGTTTAATAGACGCTATGAATGCTTTAGGGAATTCTAGATCAGATATTGCAAAATATGACGAGCTTAAAAAGAAGAAAGATGGTTTGTTTCAAAAAGGAGCAGATATTTTAGAGCAAGCATTAAAATTAAATCCTGATAATCAAGGTATTTTAGAGCAATTAAAAAATATCTACGGAGCATTAGGTGATAATGATAACTTCATGAGATTAAAGAAGTTGATAGGAGAATAATTCACGCTATCAAATAGTATAAAAAAAGCCTTTACATTTTTGTAAAGGCTTTTTTGTTGGTGTAATTTAAAGAAATTAAAAATGCTACTTTAAAATATTTTCTTGATCACACGTAACTTGTGAGTGTATGTTTTAGATGTTGTATTGAAAATACCTGTGTGGTCTATTCGGTCTATTCGTACCGTTCCGCTAACGTGAATTACGTAGTTGTTTTGCATGATGAGCCCTACGTGATTTATAATTCCTTCGTTGGTATCAAAAAAGGCCAAGTCACCGGGTTCACTTTCTTCAATAAAACTTAAAGCTTCACCTTGTGTTGCTTGTTGTCCAGGACTGCGTAGTAAATTGTGACCATTAATTTTATAAACCAATTGGGTAAAGCCGGCACTATCTATGCCAAATGGGGTCATGCCGCCCCATAAATATGGTGCATTTAAATACAATAGCGCCACTTCAATAAGTTTATTCTTCTCATTAGATTTTACGGTAGCACTCCCTTCAAAAGTATGTTGTAGTAGGCTGGCGTTACTTACTGTAGAGCCTATTACTATAGGAATTAACGTGTTTTCAGGGGATGCAACAAAAGAGACGAGATCATTAGAATACGCTGGATCATTAGTAGTGACAATCGCATTGTACTCTTCTTCGGTAATCAATTTTAGTTGCAAGTTGCTCACCCAGCCTTCGCAACCATCATAAGCAATTCTTATTTTGCTCCAAAATTTACGAGTATCAATTACTTTATAGTGATCACCATAAAGTAATTGACTTATTAATTCGCTGGTATCTTCAGGATTTAACCGAACAGGAACAACACTAAGAGGGCATATGCCGTATTGCATGGTTTTGTTTGCTGAAAGTTAATTTCTTTTAAGTACCATAGCAGAAGCACCACCACCACCGTTGCAAATTGCAGCGGCTCCAATCGTACCTTTCTGTTGTTCTAGTATATGGATTAAGGTAACAAGTATTCTTGCTCCAGAACAGCCTAAAGGATGTCCTAAAGAAACAGCTCCACCATTAATATTTACATTGGCATCTGTAAGACCTAGTAATTTCATGTTTGCTAAACCAACAATAGAGAAAGCTTCATTAAATTCAAAATAGTCTACATCATCTATTTTTAAATTTGCCTTAGCTAGTGCTTTTGGAAGCGCTTTTGAAGGTGCTGTAGTAAACCATTCTGGTTCATGTGCGGCATCTGCAAAACTTACAATAGTTGCTAGCGGTTTTAAATTTAATTCTTTAGCTTTTTCTTCACTCATTAATACTAGTGCAGCCGCACCATCATTAATTGTTGAAGCATTTGCAGCCGTTACTGTTCCGTCTTTTGAAAAAGCAGGTCTAAGCGATGGAATTTTGTCCATCCTTACGTTTTTATATTCTTCGTCTTGATTAATTACAAGGGGTTCTCCTCTTCGTTGTGGAACTTCTACGGGAACAATTTCATTAGCAAATCTACCCTTGTCCCATGCTTCAGAAGCTCTGTTGTAGGATTGGATAGCAAAAGTATCTTGGTCTTCTCTAGAAAATTCATATTTCGTAGCACATGCGTCGGCACAAACACCCATTGCTTGTTCATCGTAAGCATCTACTAAACCATCTTTTTGCATGCCATCTATTAACGTAGTAGGGCCAAATTTTTGACCAGTACGCATGTGCACATAATGAGGTATTAAACTCATGTTTTCCATACCACCGGCTACAATAATAGAAGCATCTCCTAATGCAATAGCTTGTGCAGCTAACATTACAGCTTTCATTCCTGATGCACACACCTTATTAACCGTCGTACAAGGTACTGTATTTGGTATCCCAGCATATATTGCCGCTTGTCTTGCAGGAGCTTGTCCTGTTCCCGCAGAAACAACATTACCCATTATAACTTCCTCTACTAATGAAGCATCTAAATTTATTTTGTCCAAAGCCCCTTTTATGGCGGTTGCGCCTAATTTTGGAGCTGTTACAGTGGATAAACTTCCCATAAAACTTCCTATTGGAGTTCTCACTGCAGATACGATTACTACCTTTTTCATTTTGTCGAATAATTAGTTGTGCGAAATTAATAAATTTAAGTGCAATGGGCTGTGATGATTTTAAAAAAAGGACTTGAATATTGTTAATCTTTACTTATTCTTCAATGATTTTGCTTTATTTGCCGATGTGATGTTTATGAATACGGCTAAAATCTTTTTTTAAGCTTATATTTTCTATTTTTGAAACACGTTAACAATTCCTAATGAGTACATTTTTAGATAATCTCTATAAGAATCAATCTTTAGTATATAAATATTTTATCTATATACTCTCCACAGTACTTATTGTTTTCTTCTTTCCAAAAGGTGGAAAGTTTAAATATGAGTTTCAGAAGGGAAAACCATGGCAGTATGAAAACTATTATGCTCCCGTAGATTTTTCTATAAAAAAATCAGATGATGAGATAGAAAAAGATAAAGCAGCGATAAAAAATAGACAAATTCCCTATTATTCTTATGATAAAGAAGTTGCTAAAGGGGTTTATGATGCCTACTCCTCAGAATTTAATAGGCTGATAGATGGTCTGTCTGAAGTTCCTAAAAATAAGGATCAGCTTTATGTTGTTGGAGAGAATATTTTAAATGTTTTGTATAATAAGGGGGTGGCAAGTGATGTAGCGATAAAGTCAACATCAAACAGTTTAAACCTTATTAAAAACAATGAAGAAATTAGGATTAATAGCAATCAGCTTTATACAAAGGAAGATTTAGACAGTTTAATTAGTACTGTTCTTAAAAAGAATAGAATCTCCAGTTTAAATAAGGAATACCAGAGATTGTTCTATGAGATTGTAGAGCCAAATGTATTTTATGATAGTGAATTATCAAAAAAAGTATTAGAAGACGCTTATTCTAAACTTTCCTATACACGGGGAACAGTGGATCAAGGAAAACTAATTATTGCTAAAGGGGAGGTTGTTGAGGCTGAAAATTATAAAATACTTTCCTCTTTAAAGAGCGAATACGAATCTGATTTATGGACCTCAAATAACTATTATTTTATATTATTTGGATACTCAGTTCTTGTGGCATTGGTTTTAATGATGCTGTTGCTTTTCTTGAAAAAATATAGAAAAGATATCTATAGGAACAACACCAAAGTTACTTTTATCTTTTTCAATATTCTATTCATGGTGTTCGTAACAACTTTAGTTGTTAAGTATAATGAAGCCTACGTGTTTGTAGTTCCCCTATGTATTTTACCCTTAATATTAAAAACCTTTTTTGACGCCCGTTTAGGGTTATTCGTGCATGTCTTAGCGGTGCTGATTTTAGGTTTTGTAGTGCCCAATAGCTTTGAATATGTTTTTTTACAAATCATCACAGGTATCGTCACTATCTTAACGGTTTCAGAATTATATAAAAGAGCTAATCTTTTTATTTCCGTAGGACAAATTATATTAATTTATGTGGTTGGGTATTTTGCTTTTCATATCATTCATGAGGGGAATTTAGATAACGTACAATGGTTGGTTTTTGGCTTGTTTTTATTGAATGGGATGATTACTTTATTTGTACAACCCTTAATTTATATCTATGAAAAAGTATTTGGCCTAGTTTCTGATGTTTCTCTATTAGAATTATCAGATACAAACTCTAAGCTGTTGAAAGAACTTGCCAATAAAGCACCAGGCACATTTCATCATTCATTGCAGGTTGCTAATTTAGCAGAAGCTGCGGCAAATGAAATAGGTGCTAATGCAATGCTGGTTAGGGTAGGAGCATTATATCATGATATTGGGAAAATGAATAACCCAACGTATTTTACAGAAAATCAAATAACCAATGTTAATCCGCATGATGAATTAGCACCTATAGATAGTGCTAAAATTATTATAGATCATGTTATTGGTGGTATTGAGCTTGCTAGAAAAAATAATCTTCCAGACCGTATAATAGATTTTATACGTGTACATCATGGAACTACACTTGTGTATTATTTTTACAAAAAACAACAAGAAATAGACGATCAAGTAAATGAGCAAGACTTTAGGTATCCTGGACCTACACCATTCTCTAAAGAAACCGCTATTTTGATGATGGCAGATTCTATAGAGGCTGCTTCCAAAAGTTTAAAAAACCCTACTTTTTTAATTATTGATGAATTCGTTGATAAAATTATAAGTGGGCAAATGAATGCCAAACAGTTTTTGAATGCCAATATTACTTTTAAGGAAATTGAAGCAATAAAGAAGGTGATGAAGCAAAAACTGACAAATATTTATCATCTAAGAGTCGAGTATCCAGAGTAGTATAAAATAGTTTAAAAAAAAGTAAAAAAATAGTTGCGATATCGTATTCTAAAAAGTACATTTGCAACCGCATTTTTAATGTGTGATATTTGAAATTATTGGAGAGGTGCCTGAGTGGCCGAAAGGAACGGTTTGCTAAATCGTCGTACATCAAAAGTGTACCCAGGGTTCGAATCCCTGTCTCTCCGCTTTTTTTAAATAAAGAATAGAGATAGTGTTAAAACTATTCTCGGGGTGTAGCGTAGCCCGGTTATCGCGCCGCGTTTGGGACGCGGAGGTCGCAGGTTCGAATCCTGCCACCCCGACCAAAACCTAGAAATAGGCCCTAGTATAAACACTGATGATCTTTTGATTGTCAGTGTTTTTTTGCTTTTAGATATATGCTACTTTCTAATAAGCAAGGAGCTAAGGGTTCATGATCAATTGATCCGCAAAAAGCAACCTAATTGTTTTCCTTCTTTCGAAAAGTTTTTTTGGTGTGTAGATTTCTGTCCATCTGTTTTATTGCGCATACAATTTTAAATACGCAATTATTTTATACGTTATAAACTTTTGAAAATCGACCATTATTTAACCCGTATTCTTCCCATTTAAACAGACCAAATTAATAGAAAGAAGACAGCATGATCTTTATCATTTAACATGATCAAACTATAGTATAATTTTAGTAAACAACTGTGCTAAAATTATATAAGATGAAAGCAAAAGAAAATGTACTTAAAAAATTGTCAGAAATTCATAATCGGATGCTAAAAGCTGAGGATCTTAAAAAAGTGCATATCAATGGAGTAAAAGCACAGTTTCGTAATAGCGCAATTAATTTGGTTGATTATTTAGCTTTGCGTTCAGAAAATATTGAGCTACTTCAAAAACAACTTCATACTATGGGCTTGTCATCCCTTGCTAGCAGCGAGAGCCATATAAAGACTCAAGTTATTAATGTTATGGAATGGCTTGGCTACGAAAAAACGACATCTTATGAGCTAAATGCCACTACGGGGTTTAAGCAATTACATCAGAATATAACCACACTGTTAGGAAAAGGGAGAATAGGTGATGCGCCGCCGATAATGGTTACGTTTAGCAAGGATTTTGGAGAGGACTTTCAATTGATGTGCAAGCTGTTGGAAAATGGTATGCAGGTAGCCCGAATTAATTGTGCCCATGATGATGAATTGATCTGGAAAAAAATGATTGAAAATCTTAAAAAGGCAGTGGCTAAAATGAATTTGCCGTGTAAACTTTATATGGATCTGGCCGGTCCTAAAATACGGACACAAATTATTAACAAAAAAAATAAACAGGGCAAATTAAAAGTAGAATTAGGTGATAAAATTACGTTGACTGATACCAAGCAAAAAGGGGTAAAGGGAGAAAAAATAATACGATGTACGCTGCCGGGTATTGTAGAACAATTAAAACCAGACCAGCGTGTTTATTTTGATGACGGATTATTTGAAGCCGTGGTACAGAGCGTTTCTGGTGTGCAGGCTATTCTTGAAATTGTTCGTATTTCTAAAAAGAAACCGGTCATTAAAAGTCAAAAAGGTATAAATTTTCCAGATACCATATTTCGTATAAACCCCATTACCGATTATGATGAGAAGTGTCTGCCTTTCATTGTTCAGTATGCAGATATGATCGGCTTTTCATTTGTAAACAATGCAGCGGATATGAAGGAATTGCAAGAGCGGTTGAGTCGGTTAAATAAACCTGAACTTCCCATCGTGGCAAAAATTGAAACCAACCAAGGGGTAAATAATCTTCCCGCTATTATTTTACAGGGAATGCAGCATAATCTAATAGGCATTATGATTGCTAGGGGAGACCTCGCTGTGGAAATTGGTTTTGAAAGAATGAGTGAGGTACAAGATGAGATTCTATGGATTTGTGAAGCAGCACATACACCGGTAATATGGGCTACCCAAGTATTGGAAAGTATGAATAAGCATGGATTGGCTACTCGTAGCGAAATAACAGATGCTGCACACGCTGCTGAAGCTGATTGTGTCATGATTAACAAGGGCGGACATACCGTAGAAGTGCTTAAAACATTACAAAATATATTAAGTAGAAGCCGTAAAAATAATTTCAAAAATAGACGACTTTTTAGAAAGTTGTCTATTGCAGCGCAATTTATCTTAAAGGAGAAATAATAGCACTCATATATGACAACATTCAACGATACCCTAGATATAATAGAACATACGTATTCAAAAAAAGTGGATGATATTGCAAAGCTGCTTGATGTAAATCTAAAAACAGGATTGCAAGAAAGAAGTATTAATGGCAGGATTGCAAAATATGGCTTAAACAGTTATACGGAGCAAAAGCAAAAAAGTATTTTACTCATTTTGTTTGCGCAATTTAAAAGTCCGATAATCTTATTATTGGTAGTAGCCGCTGGCTTCTCTTTTTTCTTTGAAGATTGGTTAGAAGGGTTTTCTATTATTGCTGTAATTTTTATTACTGTAGTGTTGGGTTTTATTATGGAATTACAAGCCCGTAATTCTATGAAGGCATTAAAGGAAATGGATGTAAAGGTTTCAAAAGTTTGGCGAGATAATTCCCTTAAAGAAATCCAAGCAGAAAGAATTGTACCTGGAGATGTGCTGGTATTAGAAGCGGGTGATATTGTAATGGCTGATGCAAGATTAATAGAGGTAAATCAATTTGAAATTGATGAATCGGCACTTACAGGTGAATCATTACCGGTTGAAAAAAGGATTGAAGTTATAAAAAATAAAGTGCCTCTTGCAGACAAAATTAATTTAATATTTAAAGGTACATCTGTTGTAAAAGGCAATGCCAGAGCCATTGTTACAGGTACAGGTATGCATACAGAATTAGGGAAAATAACCCATATGGTTGCTACTGCAAAGCAGGACAATACTCCACTAGAAAAGAAGATACAAGGGATCACAAAAATATTAATGGTGGTTACGGCTGTATTTGCAGGTATATTTATAATAACAGGATTGCTGCAGGGTAAACAGTTTTACCTTATTGTAGAAACGGCATTAGCATTGGCTGTGGCAGCTATTCCGGAAGGACTACCTGTGGTAAGCATAATAGCACTTACTTATGGCATGTTGCGCCTGGCAAAGAAGAATGTACTCATAAAAAGACTGGCATCTGTTGAAACACTTGGCGGCGTTAATATTATTTTTACGGATAAAACGGGCACGCTAACAGAAAATAAAATTGATGTAAACAAGTTGATGTTTTTTGATGAAGACATACCGATAGCTAAAAAAGGTGATGATAGTAGCATTGCAATTAACAAAAATAAAGAGGCCTATGAAAAGTTAATACTCATCTCTATTTTATGCAATAATGCTGCAAGTGAACAGAAAGAAAATAAGAAAAAATATTTAGGAGATCCTATTGAAATAGCACTATTACAATTTGTAAATACAAGCAAAGTAAATGTGGAAGCTATAAACGAAACATATCCCCGTATAGCAGAAGAACCCTTTAATTCTGAAACAAAATTAATGGCAACTTTACATAAAAATGATGCCGGCAACTTTGTAGCAGCAAAAGGGGCTGTAGAAAAATTAATAGATACGTGTAGTTTTTATAGTGCAGGCGATAGGGTAATCCCTTTAACAGCGGCAGCAAAAAAAGACTTTTTAAATAGAGCAGAAACTATTGAGGCACAGGGATCAAAAGTATTGGCATTTGCTTTTAAGGAAGCTGCCAATATCCCTACTACTAATTTTTTATCTGGCTTAACGCTTGTTGGTTTAATAGGGTTTTTAGACCCTCCCCGAATGGAAGTTGTGGATGCGTTACAATCATGTAGGAACGCGGGCATTAAGGTTATTATGATAACAGGAGATCATCCAGCAACAGCTCTTAATATTGCTGAAAAAATAAAGCTATCAGAAAAAGATAATGTTGTTATCAATGGTAAAGAATTAGATTCTAAAATATCAGAAAAGAAATTATTTGCTGCAACTATTTTTGCAAGAGTTACGCCAAAGCAAAAGTTAGCTATGGTAAGTTTTTATCAAAAACATGGTAGTATTGTGGCAATGACGGGCGATGGGATAAATGATGCTCCTGCGCTAAAGAAAGCAGATATTGGTATTGCTATGGGCATACGGGGTACACAGGTAGCAAAAGAAACCGCGGCAATGATTTTAAAAGATGATTCTTTTACATCTATCGTGGCAGCCATTATGCAGGGTAGGGTAATTTTTAAGAACATAAAGAACTTTCTAATGTATCTGCTTTCTTGCAACCTTAGTGAAATATTTATTGTGTTTTTTTATGGATTATTAAATTTTCCGTTCTCCGTACTTCCACTACAAATTCTCTTCCTTAATTTGGTCACAGATATTTTTCCGGCACTGGCTTTGGGCCTTGGTAAAGGCAATGATTTAATTATGAAAATACCACCACGAAATCCGCAGCAGCCTATTATAATTAAAAGAGATTGGTTTACTATAAATGTGTATGCGGTATTATTGGCATTGCCTATTCTACTGGTAACTTGGTATTGTAGTCACTATTTAAAGTACGATGCAAAATTATGCAACAACATTACCTTTTTTAGTCTTGCTTTATCGCAATTATGGCACGTTCTAAATTTACCTTCCCGTAAAATATCATTTCTAAACAATGAAATTACCCGTAATAAATTTACCTGGGCAGCCTCATTACTTTGTATTAGTATAATGGCTGTGTTTTATTTTGTTAGTCCGCTTAACAGCTATATAGGGCTTCAGCAATTGAGTATAGACACGTGGTTAATAATAACTTTAACGAGCATTACGCCAGTTATTTTAATTCAACTTTTTAAAAGGATTTTTAAGATTATTGATTAAGATAAAAAAATAGTAGCGATACCATATTAAAACTGGGACAGCGGGAAACAAAGAAAATTCGTACAGGAAGAGACGCTTTATCTAATTTTAAGAATAATTATTAGCTTATTATCGGGGACTAAAGCTAAAAACATGACAATAGTCATTTCTTAGAAATGGAGTCCACTATATATTTGTTGAAACCTTATATGAACCCTTTCAACATAAAGATAATCTGCGCATCATTTTTGCCTAATTATAGCCGCTTAATTTTATTAACTCTTATATGGGAAGGAGTTCCTTGCTTTTTGTTTAAATTTAGATACTTACCCTTGAATCTATGATAGATAACTATAAAGACAGTGAGCTTTTTAAGGGGATATTTGAATCTTCTGTAGAAGGTATTTTGGTAGTAGATCCCCAAGGTCTTATTATTAAGGCTAATCCTTCTGTTGAAAAAATGTTTGGTTACGAACTAGGGGAACTCGTGGATAAAAAAGTGGAAGATCTTATTCCGCACCAGTATGGAAAATCTCATGAGAAGCATAGAAAATATTTTGCAAATAGTCCTGCAACCAGAATCATGGGTAAAAGAGAAAATCTGTCGGGACTTAAGAAAGATGGATCACAAATACCGTTAGAAATAAGTCTAAGTCCTACCAAAATAAATGATGAAGATTTAATTGTAGCCTTTATAATAGACATTACGGCTCGTTTATTGGCGCTGAAGAAAGCTGCTGTGAATGCAGAAAAAATGGATGAAGCCCAAAGTCTGGCACATATTGGCAGTTGGGTATGGAACCTGCAGACTAATCAAAAAAATTGGTCTGATGAGTATTATAGAATATGTGGTTTAAAACCGGGAGATGAGTTACTTACCAATGAAAGTGCTTATCAATTTATTCATCCAGAAGACCAGCAGGGTGCTATAGATGCTGTAGACTTTGCAATAAAAAGCCATACTGCATATTCGAATAAGAAAAGACTGATTAGAACGGATGGTTCGGTAAGGCATATATTGGCTCATGGAAAAGCATCCTATGATGCTAATGGTATGCCTTTAGAATGGTTTGGAACCATTCAAGATGTTACAGATCAAATAGCCACAGCACAAAAACTTGAAGAAAATTCCGCAAAGAACAAAGCGTTGTTAGAGGCATTACCAGATATGATGTTTATTTTAGATTATGAGGGTAAATTTATAGATTGTTACACTCCAGATCCAGAAAAGCTATTTGCCCCTTCTGCCACTTTAATTGACGGGTATATAGATAAATTATTACCTGCTCATATTTATGAAGCAGTACGTCTAGGAATGGATAAAACCATTGAGAGTAAGGAGCTTCAGTTTGTAGAATATGATTTTGAGGATGAAAAGGGTAGACAATTTTATGAAGGTAGAATTGTTCCCATGGCTAAGAATCGACTTTTAACCATTATAAGAGATATAACCGCAGAGCGGGCGATAGAGGATATTCTGTATGTTCGCAACCGTGCTTTGGGAGCAACTGCCAGTGGAATTGTTATTTGTGATGCTCGTCTACCAGATCTACCCATTATCTATGGTAATGAAGCCTTTATAAAAATGACAGGGTATGAAAAGATAGATTTTATGGGTAAAAATTGTCGTTTTTTACAGGGGGATGATGAAGATCAGAATGAAATTAAACTCATGGCTGCGGCTATTCAAAAAGGAGAAGATTGCCGTGTGGTATTGCGAAACTATAGAAAAAATGGTTCTTTATTTTGGAATGATGTAAGTATCACACCGATATATAATAACAAGAAAATACTAACGCACTTTGTGGGGGTGCAAAATGATGTTACCACTCAAAAAATAGAAGAGTTTTTTAAAATAGGACAATCTCATGTTATGGATATGATCATTCAGCATGAACCTTTGAAAAGCATAGCGTATAAGATTATAGAAACGATAGAAACGGCCATTCCAAATTGCCAAGGCTCTATTCTTTTGTTGGATAATGAAACGGGTAAATTGCAGAAATTAGCAGCACCAAGCCTCTCAGAAACGTATACACATGCTATAGAAAAGATGTTTATTGGACCTAAATGTGGATCTAGTGGCACCACAGCATATTTAAAAGAAGAGCTTATAATTTCAGATACGCTTAATAATCCTTTATGGGATGCCTTTAGAGAATTGGCATTAAAAGATAATATTAAGGCTTGTTGGTCCTTTCCAATATTTTCATCAAATAAAGAATTATTGGGAACCTTTGCTATTTATTTACCTATTAGTAGAAGCCCACTTGCTACTGAAAAAGAAATTATATACAACATAACACAGGCGATAAGTGTGGCTATTGACCAACATAATGAAGGTGTTGCTTTAAAAAATAGTAGGGATGAATTAACGATTTATGCTGCAGCTTTAGAAAATAAGGTAGCAGAACGTACTGTAGAATTGAAGGATATCGTTCAGAAATTGGTAGAGTCTAATTTAAATTTTGAAGATCAAATTCAGATTACAAAGACCGCTGAAAATAATGCCATTGCTAGTCAAAAGTTATTGGATACGATTTTTAAAAATTTTCCAAGAGGGTTTGTTGGTGTGGTAGATCTAGACTTATCTGTGGTGTTTATTGAAGGGGAAGATTTAGATGTAGTTGGTTTTAGAGATGCGATTCAAGTAGGGATCAAAATTGATGAATTAAGAAAGGTCCCAATTGAGCTAAAGAAAAATGTCAAAAAAAATGTACTGAAAACATTGAATGGAGAACATTGTTCTTTTGATGTTAAAGTTCGTGGTATTTCTTATTTAGTAAACACGACGCCTTTGTTTAATGAAAAAAGTGAGGTGATACAGGCATTATTGGTTTACAATAATATTTCTGATCAAAAAAGAATAGAAGTCGAAATCCGTAATACATTGCAAAAAGAAAAAGAGCTCAACGAACTCAAATCTCGTTTTATTTCCATGGCCTCTCATGAATTTAGAACGCCATTAAGTACTGTACTTTCTGCTACGAATCTTATTGAACGCCAAAATGAAGCAGGTCAAGAAGAAAAAAGAATAAAATATATAAGTAAGATAAAGTCTAGTATAAAAAACTTAGTGGGTATACTCAATGATTTTCTGTCGCTGAGTAAATTAGAAGAAGGAAAAGTCATAGCGGAGCCTATTTTATTTGATTTTGTTGAATTCTCAGATGCTTTAGTAGAAGAACTTCAAGGCATTAAGAAAATAGGTCAGGAAATAGCCATTGTCTATAGTTCATATAGTATACAAGTGCAGCTAGACCCTAAACTATTAAGACACATTGTCTATAATTTATTAACCAACGCGATTAAATATTCTGAAGAGAATACAAAAATACTCCTAAAAATAAGTACTAAGGATACAAAACTTTTAATTGAAGTTACCGATCAGGGTATCGGAATACCTGATGAAGATCAAGGCTATTTATTTCAACGTTTTTATCGCGCAAAAAATGCGACCAATTTTCAAGGTACTGGCTTAGGATTGAATATCGTAAAACAATACGTCCTCTTAATGGAGGGGGATATTAGCTTTCAAAGTAAACTTAATCATGGCACAACTTTTATTGTAGAACTCCCTTTAAATCTATCGAAATATGAAAAAAATACTACTTATTGAAGACAATCTTGATGTTCGCGAAATGACCGCAGAAATTCTTGAACTTGAGAATTATAATGTGGCTACTGCAGAAAACGGTAAGATTGGTATAGAAGAAGCAAAATCATTTGCACCAGATCTTATATTATGTGATATCATGATGCCCATAATGGATGGTTATGAAGTCTTTAAGCAACTCAGTGAAGATCATACGACGGCTAGTATTCCATTTATTTTCTTAACAGCTAAATCTGAAAAATCAGACTTTCGTAGAGGAATGACTATGGGGGCAGATGATTATTTAACCAAACCTTTTGAGGCGCAAGATCTAATTGAGGCTATAGAAGCAAGACTTAAAAAAACTTCTTTTTTACGTAAAGAATTTTCAAGAAATGTTCAAGGCATTACTGAATTTATCAAAGAAGCTTCAAAGTATCAAAATCTAAAAGATCTACCTGAAGAAAGAGATTTAGTTGTATACCATGTGAAAGAAGAAATTTATTCAGAAGGAGCAATTGCTCAAAATCTATATTTTATTCAGAGCGGAGAAGTTAAAACATATAAACACAATGAAAATGGTAAAGAATATGTGACGGGGATGTTTAAAGCTGGTGATTTTATAGGGCAGCTTTGTGTCTTAGGTAATTCAGGAGTGTATACAGAAACAGCCGTAGCACTTAATGATTGTGAGGTATGTTGTATTCCAAAGAAAGATTTTACGCAACTTTTGTTTAACAATAAAGAGGTGTCAAACAAGTTTATTGAGATGGTATCCAACAATGTTTTACATATGCAAAATCAATTAATGGGCATGGCTTTCGATTCCGTTCGGAAAAGGGCGGCAACTGCATTGTTAGAACTGTATGATAAAGGGCTTATAAAAGATGATGACTTAGGGATTAATATTTCTAGAGAAGATTTTGCAGGATTAATAGGTACTGCTACAGAAACGGCTATACGGGTACTTTCTAGCTTTAAAGATCAAAGTTTAATTCAATTGGGACAATCTCGTAGAATTATTCTTAAAGATAAAAAATTGCTACAGCAGGTTGCCGATTTTGGATAAGATATAGATAGGGGCGTATTATGGTTTTCGGCGTAATTTATGGAGCCAGTTTAGCCCTTTGTTCAGCGCAAAATCTATTACAAATTGTTTCGTATTAAAACGGGTGGTTTCCATTATTTGTTTTAGGTTGAGGTTTTTTCTGGTGCTTTTTAAATTATATGTTAAGCTTTCTTTTGCAATTTCTTTTCGAAGGCGCAAAATTTTTAATTCATCATCTATTTCAGAAAACGAGTTATACTTTTTTTTCATGTTCTATCGAAATAATATTTTGAGAATTTTCGTAATATGGGTCTGTTGAGTATGGTTCTAAAAATATAGCATGCAAGAGCAACTAACATATAAAAAGCACCTAAAATTAAAAATCCAGCATAGAAATTACCCATTGCTTCGTTAATCGCAAATGCAATTCCAAAGGATACCATGAGCAGAGCAAGAAAAACTATAGCGCCTAAAACCAAGGATTGGCTTATCATAGTAACTGAGCCCATTAAGATTTTAAAAATTTTGAGTTTGTAAAACTCTTCACTGGTTTCAATGTAAGACCTCATATCAATTTCTATATCAACGTGGTCTTTTTTTAATGCTTCAAATGCCATAGTACATTATTTCTGTAGTTGTGCGTTTTTCTTTCTAAGATCTTCTAGTTTGTGCTCTAAAGTAGCAATAATATCATCTGCCTTATAGCTCATAGAACTAATAACTTCCTCTAATTTTTGTTCAAATTCTACTTTCTTTTCGTTTGCTGTTTTGTTAAGCTCTTCCTTGGCATGTGATACGCGATCCGTTAAATCGTGTTTTGCATTCAAAGCTTTGTCTTTAATTTTGTGTCTTGTGTCAATACCTTTTTCAGGTGCATATAATATTCCAATACCTGCACCAATTGCAGCTCCTGTTAATAATGCTAGAAGTACATTTCCATTGTCGTTTGCCATGATTTTTATTTTTAATTGAATTAAATGTCTACAACAAAGTTAACCTAGTTATTTTTTTTACATCATGACTTAGGTCAGGCATATTGAAAATATCTTCTTATAACTTAGCGGAAGAGAATGCACCGACCTACAGCCGCAAAATCTCTAAATTTTTTGTATGATGAACATCCCAAAACCAGAACATAAACAAGTTTTCCTAAACGCATACATTCAAATTTCAGAATTAGAAAACGCTCTTAAATTGATTCGTGAAATGGGATTTGATAAAATGACCCTATCGGTTATTGGTAATTTAGGAGATAACTATATAGACGATCCTAAAGGTTTAGAGTTTATAGAGAATAAGCTACGTCTTTTTTTTAAAGAATTATTAGGACAAAATACTGACTTTGATACTTTTTACAATCCCGAAATGGGGCGTTTGTTTGTCGCCGGATTTTTAGTTTCAACATTCCTTAACCCTGTAGGTAAAAGAGCTATTGGCGTCTTGTCTGGAGGACCTTATGGAATATTAAGAGGGCTTGGGGTAAGTGAGGAAGAAGCAGGAGCTAGTGTTAAAAAGTTAAATGAGGGTACTTATTTTATAGTGGCTAGGGGAGACCGTTTGGATATTGAAAAGTTGAAAAATAAATTAAGAAATTAAGAAAAAATGGGGCTTGTATTATGCTCAATACTATTTTCAAGGGCAATTTAGGAGTTCTTTTAATCTGTATTCTAATTAAATAAAAGAAAGTATGGACACACTAGAATATTATGGGAGTAAAAAAGGATTTAATGTATTTGTTGCAAGTACATTTTTAGACTTAACCCAGTTTAGAAAACAAAACAATCAAGTCTTATTTAATAACTTATTACTAAAAGATCTGTATCAAGTTAAGCGCTATATCACGAAAAGATTGGCAACTGCACTTACCAAAGGGAGTCTGCCAAAAGGGAAATACAAGGTAGATGATTTTATGGATCAGCTCTTTATAGTGGTCTATGATAATTTTGATGAGGTAAAAAACAAAGAAGATCTTCATTCCTGGTTGTTTAATAAAGTGAATGAACTTTTGACGGAAACCATTATTGAAGAAGAATTTGAAGATTATTTTATAAAGAATATTGATGATTATTCTCGTCCAGAATGGGATGAAATGGAAGAGAAATTTAGTACCGATGGAGGTGGAGATTATGTGATGATTGATGAATTAGATGATATCTCTTATCCAAAGAATGATTATGTGTTAAATCATGTTTTTGTTGAAGATAATAAAAAAGAACTCATGGATGCCCTTGATAAGGAATTGGGAGAAGAGGCCCTCAAAAGACATACCGATATGGTCTTGCATTATCTGCCACTGGCAATGCGAAATGTTTTTGAACTTGCTACTGAATATCAATTTTCTATCCGTGAAATAGCCATAATTCGAAATCAAAGTATAGCAGAGGTAAAAGCGCTTTTAGAAAAGGCACGTAAGAATCTTGAAGCTAGCCTTTTTAATAGATACGATTTGGCGTAGCGACAAAAATTATAGGGGTCATCATAATGAAAATCTATTTAAACGTAGCACACTGATTATGAGAAATCTATAACACAAACAAGTTTATTTAAATTATAGCGATATGAGAACAAAAACAGTAAACCCAAAATCCGAAATATTAATTGGAGCAGGGTTAGACGTTCTTCATTTTGAAAGTGAGGAATGGTTAAGCAACATTGCTTTTTATAAAGAAGAGACTGCTTTTTTTGCAGATCTTCTGAAGAAAACGAAGACAACTGATGCTGCCCAAGAAGCCTATAGTCAGATTCTAAAAGATTTAGATGCAGTACATGAAGAATTGTTTGATTCCTTATCAAATGATATTGCGAATCATGAAAGATTGCTCTCTCGTTTGGAATTGGGTGAACGTGGTTTGTCAGATGCGGACTATAGAGAAAAACACAGACAACTAAACAACAGAATGGAAAGTTTTATTAGCACTTTTCGCCAGTTTAAAATGTTGGTGTTTAACTATGTAAAAAATGCTAATTCTTCAAACTAGACCAGTTAGCGTTATCAATATTTTGTATATAAACACTACTACAAGGTTGGTATACTACAGTATTTAGCCGAAGAAGTTGAGTTTGCCATGGACAAAAAGGAGCGCTTAAAAATCTTTTAGACTTATTTATATATGCTGTAACATTCACCACATTAAAAACTAATTCTATGATGCAAATCTCTATTTATCAACAAGAAAACAGAACCGCTGATACCATTGACAATTTTATGGAATTCTATTATGGTTTGCGCATGCATTTTTTTGCAAGTGACCTATTATATCAAGGCCTATCACCTAAGCAAATTAGTGATGCGGTAACAAAGGCAATGAGTATAGCCAAATCTTCTAAACTGAATTTACGAGAACATTTTAGACCTGTATTTAGTAGTATGGCTAATGAGGTTATTAGCGATTGTAAGTTATCTCGTCTAGGATATGGCCTTGTGCTATTAAATGCAGAAACGAAACTTTCAGTGGTGGGAGAGTGGCAACTTAAAGTATTGGAGCATTTCTTAGGAAAAATTTCTTAAGGTAATTCTCTTTTTTAATTTATTCACATCTTCTAAAAATAGATGGCTAATAAAAAGGTTCCCTGTATTAATGATTTGCCTATTTCGAAATAAGAAAAACTTTTTGAAATAATTTTGATAACGTTCATATCTTTTGCTTTAGCACAAAAGAAGAACCTATGAGTTGTGTACTATTGAAGCCTAACTAATTACAATGAACTTAACAATGTTTTAACTCATGTATGTGTTCGTTAGTGGTAGTGTTTTCGACAAAGCTAGTGTGAAAACAATATTAAAAGCAAAGTGCTTTCTAAAACTTAAAAACAATTTATACTTAATATTATGAAGAAAATAGCTATAAACGGAATGGGCCGAATTGGCCGAACCGCATTAAAAGTAATACTAGATACACCAGAATTAGAAGTAGTAGCAGTGAACGATATTGCAAGTATCGAAAACATTGCTTATTTATTGGAGTTTGACAGTGTTCACGGAAAATTTGAGAAAACGGTTGAATTTGAAGACGGTAAACTAATTGTAGACGGTAAGACCATAAAATTTTTTAACGAAAGAAATCCAGAAGACCTTCCTTGGAAAGCGTTGGATATAGACGTTGTCATTGAAAGTACTGGTATTTTTACCAAATATGATGATGCGGACAGACATATTAAAGCGGGAGCTAAAACCGTAGTTCTTTCGGGACCAGCTAAGAGTCCAGAAATTCCTACCGTTGTACACGGGGTAAATTCCGAAGATGGTAAAACAAGTATTTTCTCTTGTGCAAGCTGTACCACGAACAACATCAGCCCGATTATAGAAATTATCGGCCGTCGTGTTGGAATCAAAAAGGCTATTATGACCACCATACATGCGGACACAAGTTCTAATGCTATGGTAGATTCGCCCAACAAAGGAAACTTTAGAATGGGGCGTTCTGGTATAAACAACCTTATTCCTACCACAACCGGGGCTGCAGTAGCTACCACCAAGGCATTACCTCAATATGTGGGTAAATTTGACGGAATGGCTGTACGTGTTCCGGTTGCGGTTGGATCCATTTCAGACATCACTATTGTAACCGAAAAAACGGTAACCGCAGAAGAAATAAATAAAATACTAGAGGAAGAAGCACAAACGGATCGTTATAAAAAGGTATTGCAAACTACCTATGCTCCGCTAGTTTCTAGTGACATTATAAAAAGCCCTTACGGGTCTATTGCTGATCTTTCATTAACCAAAGTTGTAGACGGAGACCTTTTAAAGGTGCTGGCATGGTATGATAACGAATGGGGATTCACTAATCAAATGATCCGTCAAATTCAAAGTTTATAACTCGTTTAAAACGGATGGATTACGCATATTTATTTTAAAAAAACAGGTCAGGCTTTTATAGTTTGACCTGTTTTTATTTTACGCTCATTTTTCTTTTTGGTCTCCATTATTACGTGCGCACGTGTTGTTATTTAGTCTTCAATTTCTTTTCCCATTGCAAACGGCTCCATATCTTCTGAAATAATATTTTCTGTAACGTGGTTTATGTAATTGCTCATTACTTTAAGAGAAATACCAACAATAACATCCATTACCTGCTCAGGTGAAAAACCTGCATTGTAAAATGCATCTAAATCTGATGCTTCAAGATGTCCTCTGTTTACCGTAATTTTTTCTGTAAGTGTTACCAGCGCATTCAACTTTGTATCCGTAACTGGCAATTGTTTACGAATTTCATTGATGGTTTTAGAGGATATTCCATTTTGTTTTGCTCCTCTTGTATGTGCTGCTATACAATACTGACATTGGTTGACCACACTTGAAGACAATAAAATTAAATTTTGTTCGCCCGTAGTGAATGATGTTTTGGCGAAAAAGGTTTTACTTAGATTGCTATATCCTTCCAATGCAGCAGGAGAACCTGCCATATATTTAAATAAATTGGAAATAGCTCCATTTTGTTCCTTCACTTTGGAAAGTATTTCCTTGGATGCCTTAGGCGCCGTTTCGATAGTATGTTTCGTGAATTTTTTCATGTTTAATTTTTTATGTGAAATCAAATCTTACAAGATCTCTTTCGTGTGTTTATAATTAGTTTCTACCCTTTCTAAAACCTTGTCCATTCTTCCGTGCAGTATCAATTTGCTTTTGAACAAAACTTAGCCTTTGCCACGGCCATCAGCAAAAGTGACTCCAAACAATAGTTCTCCAGCTATATACATGGTTGAGCTAGCGTATTGAGAATCTATAATTCGCTCTCTAGCATTATGTCACCGTATGCAAATTTGAAATAGTTGGTATTTATAAAAAGAAACTAAACGATCATCTGTGGTAGATTCGCAACCACTTGGGACAATACCGCTAAAATAACTAACGAATACTCTTCCTTATAGTAAATAATTATCAATCTGTTTAACGGCCTATTTCCAACTCATCAATATAATTCAATACATCATAATAATCGTGACGTTCGAAATCAGAAGTTTCTTGCCACATAAGCCCTAAGTTGTTATCTGTAATAGTACCATTCTCGTTTTTGGTAAAGGACATTTTTTTGCCTTTCAGATAATTTGCGCCTTGACCGCAAAGGGAATCATCTTTAAGGATTGCAGAAAAAAAATTATATCAGTATCATACAACGTGTACTGTCCTGTTGCAATCTTTACATAGTTGTTAGTTGTCAAACTATCCTTAGAAATAGCGATTTTCAATTTTTTGGTCTCCTTCTTTCTACAACCAATAAGGATGATTATGAAAATTACTTTTTTCATGCAGTTCTTTTTTATTTAAGAACGCTTTAATTTTAAATACTAGTTTATATCTCTAACAAGACGTACATAATTGTATGTACGTTCACCGCCTTCACCTAGATTGCCGCCTTCGTATTTGGTGTCGAATCGTACGGCACCGGCACCATGAAAATCTTTTCCTTCGTTGTTGACCGCCATACCAAAAGCAACATACCAGGCGTAAAAATAGGGTTCTCCACTTCTAAAATGCGCAGAAGTGCCGGTCCAATAATAACCAAAATCATCAGTGCCGGCTTCATTAGAAATCGGTGTACAAGTGAATATAGGGTCAATAGCTGGACCTTTATTTTTACTGTCTTTGGCATTAGGTGCAAAAGAGTAGTCTACAATACCTTGTAATTCTTTTACATTGGGCAAACGCCAATCGGTATAGTCAGCTATGTTAGTATTTTTGGCATAAACCAAAGCATCTTTCCAATTTAGACCTTTACCGCTATCTCCTTGTGTCCACATAAGTCCTGTAGCGATATCAGAAATAGTTCCGTCTTTATTATCGGTAAAATTATTTATTCCATAAACAGTACCTCTAACTGCACGCACATGCTTCAGTAGTGGGTTGCCTGTGGGTCTTTCTCCATTTTGGGGAGGTCTTCCATTTTCAGGAGGTGCCCCTTGTCCTGGAGGAGGTTGGCGATTTGGTGGCGGACCTTTATGGTCTTTCTCCTTATCTGGCGCAGCTGCCGGGTAGGCCTTTATATGTCCTGTCGCATGGTTTACACCAAAAGCAGCATTGTAACCACCTTCTTCTGTGTGACCAACATATGTATTGCTAGACCAGTATTGTTCACTTTTGTCTACCTCTTCATTGTTAACAAGGGAAAAATAATTGGTATCTAAATACGGCCATCCAGAATCAAAATTACTAATTGAAAATAATTCTTTTGCAGATGGCATTCGCCAATCATCATAACCACCAAGTTCTAAATTTTCACAATAATCTTTGGCATCTTGCCAATCAAAGCCTTCTGAACTAGGGATTTCTTGCCATATAAGCCCTGAGTTATTATCTGTAATAGTACCATTCCCGTTTTTGGTGAAGGACATTTTTTTGCCTTTCAAATAATTTGCATCTTGACCGTAAAGGGAAGCTTCTCTGGAGATTGCCTTAAGAATTTTTCCTTGGGTGTCATACAAAGTGTACTGTCCTGTTGCAATCTGTACATAGTTGTTAGTTTTTAAACTATCCTTAGAAATAGCGATTTCAGATTTTTTTGTCTCCTTATTTTTACAACCAGAAACAAATGCCATTGCTAAAAACAATAGGATGAACATACTTAGCAAATTTGCCGTTTTTATTGATGCTAAATTTTTCATGATTATTTTTTAAAGTTAATTACCTCCTGGACCGCCAGTACCTGGTTCTCCTGTTGGTCCCAATTCTCCTCCTATTTGTGTAACAGTGCTGTTTATGGTGAACGATTCACCTGAATCTGTTCCTCCACTATAAGTTCCAGAGGTGTATAATCCATTAACCTCAGTGCCATTGCTTACACTTCCTCCGGTATAGATAGTATACGTTTGATCTGTTTCTAATTTCGCAGTGGAATAAATAATTGTATTTACGTTATAGGGTACTTCATAAGTAAGGGCTTCCGTACCATCTTCCGATTGTATGTTTAATAACTGATTTGCATTTACACCATCAAAGATTACTGAGTTTTGTGTGCTTTCGCTCTCTGTAGGGAATGAAGTATTTAGTGCTAACCCTAAAATTGTTCCTCCAGTTATTTTAAATGTATTATCATCACAATCAAAACTACCATCGGGTTCATCGGTACGAACTGCTATGGCAATGGTCATACCACCTGTAATGGTAATACCTCCGTTACTATCAATGGCATCATTAAGCGTGGCGTAAACATAAATATTTCCCCCATTAATATATATATTATCACCCGCATTAAGACCGTCATCGTATGAATTGATGTTAATTGTACCGTCATTAATGGTCATTGTTCCTTTTGCTTCTATGCCTTCGCCTTCTGAAGTAGTTATTTCAAAATTACCTCCATTGATAGTTACATAAGGCGTAATGGAATCATCTGGTTCTTCCTCGTCGTCAATGTCATACGACGCTGCAATTCCATCATCAATTGCATTAATAGTAAAGGTTCCGTCGTTGATAATAATATAGCCTTCTTCACAATCCATTGCATCGCTATCTGCTGTTAAATTAAGTGTACCTCCGTCTACAATAATGTAATCGTTGGTGTGTATGGCATCAGATGCTGCCTCGGTAACTGTGATTGTTCCACTAATTATCCTAATATAATCATCACTGGCGATACCGTGCTTGTAGTTTCCTGCAACGTTAAGTGCTCCTGAACCACTAAAAACCAATTGCCCTTCGCTAAAAAATGTTGCTTTTGCATCTTCATCATCAGGAATAGTACTGTAAGTTGATGCATCGGTCAAGTTATTCGTACCCTCTAATATCACAAAAATGGTTTTAGAAGATTGGATGTTAATCGCGGGACCATCAGTATTCGCGATACTTAAATCACTTAACGATAATTTTAATTTCTTTTCACTATAAATTTTTAGCATCCCATCTGTTGTTGTGCCCGATATTTCGTAAGCCACTTCTGAAATAGTGGAATTAATAGTAATATCGGCACCATCTTGCGTAATGACTACATCATCAGGAACTGGGTTTGTAATTGTAGCCGATGTATTGGAAAATACAATTTGTACGGTATTTTCAAAAGTTGCATTTTCTACTAAATCATCTTCATCCGCACCTGTATTATCGGTATCTCCTTCAGCCGTTCCAGAGGTGTTTATGTTTGTGATGGCAATAGCGGTGTCATCATCAGCTACCGTTACAGTATCTTCATCATCATCACTACATGAACTAAAAGTTAATATAGAAGCGCTAAATGCTAATGCAATAAGGAGTAAATTGATATTCTTTTTAATTATTATATTTTTCATGGTTCTTAATCTTTATAGTATAAATATTAGTAATAATTCAACTGTAAATTTTAGTTTTCAATAAATGACCTTTAGTTCTCTGTAAACTAGATGTTATAATCTATTTTTGTTTTTATTAATTTTAGAAAACTGTGTCCCGGTATGTATTACATAGAATAATCATGTCTTGCATTAGTTGAGTTGCTAGTATAAATCTCTAACCAACCGTACATAATTATTGATTCTTTGCGCATCACCTTGAGGGCCGTGGCCTTTGGGCCAATCTTTAGGGTCACCAATTTTTGGGTCACTACGCTGCGCACCTGCTCCGTGTACATCCATCCATTTACCATCCATATATCCCATGGCCCTACCAAAAGAAACATAAGATGCGTTTCTACCTTTTGCCTCAGTAGACCAGTTAGAATGTGTTGTACTAGACCAATAAAAAGGATAGTCTTTCTGATCAGCTTCATTTTCAATTTCAGAACAATTAAAAAGTGGGTGTATTGCGGCGGATTCTGAAGTGTTAGGGGAACGGGAATAGTCAACGATACTCTGTAGCTCTTTTACGTCGGGCAACCGCCAATCAGAATACCCTGCAAATTCATAGTTTTCGGCATAGTTTAATGCTTCTTGCCATAATACGCCTTTCTGGTTGTCGTTTTGCATCCACATAAGACCTGTGGCCATATCTGAGATGGTGCCATCGCCGTTATCTTCAAAATTATTGATACCGTAATTCTTGTTCCCTCTTACATAGGTTACAAAAAACGTTTTATCACCAGGACCAAATGGCATCTTTAATCCGTAACCTTTTATACGACCATCGGCAAAATTAACACCAAATAATAGTTCTCCAGCTACATACATGGTTGAGCTAGCGTATTGAGAATCTATAATACGTTCTCTAGCATTAGTGTCTCCGTAAGCGAATTTGAAATAATCGGTATCTATAAAAGGAATTAATCCGTCTAATGATTTTGAATTATAACCGCTAGGGTCAACACCACTAAAAATTATCAAAGAAAATTGTTCTTTAATGGTAGGCAATCGCCAATCTGTATAGCCACCTAATTTGAAAGAAGCAGCACCAGCTGCTGCCTCTTTATAAGTCATTTTATCACTTGCCGTAATTTTTCCATCGCCATTTGTGTCGGGGCTCTGCTGCCACATTAAACCCGTAACTAGATCAGTTACCGTACCATCGTCATTATCTTTGTATTGAGGGGTGTTACCAGGGTAATTTGCATTTTGCCCATAAAAATCATCACCAATAGCTGGTGCTTTAATTTCAGTACTGTTGTCGTAGAATTTAGTCTGATTTGTACCAATAATAGGGTAATCTAAATTACTCTTGTCATTTTGTACAATACTATTAAGCCTTGAGTTTTTACCAGAGCTCAATAACAAAACAATGACTATGAGAACACAACAAAACCCGAATACGATTGATGTCTTTTTTTTAGGTTTTACAATCCGTTTCATAATGGTTCTGTTTAATTTAACTTATGCTAAATGTGAACGTAGCATCCAAGCAGTTTTCTCGTGTTGTTCCATTAAGCCAGTAATATAGTCGCTGATACCTTCAGCCTGCCATTTGTCTGAAATTGGTTTTATTTCTTCTCTAAGAAAAATAATAATACTTTCATGGTCTTCCAACAATTCTGAAAATATACTTTGACTATCATTTTTACCTTTTATTTTTTCGGTAAGATGTGTCATTTTTGAATAGTGTTCTAAAGTTGCAGGTACATAATGACCTATTGCACGTATTTTTTCAGCTACCGTATCAACAACCTCTTGCTGCTCTTCGTACAATGTTTCTAGATATAGGTGTACTGAATGAAAATCTGGACCTTCAATATTCCAATGGAAATTCAACGTTTTTGAATAAAGCACAAATTCATCTGCTAATATTTTTGATAACTGGTCAGCGATAGCTTGTCTGTTTTCTGCTGAAATACCTATGTTTGGTGTTTTCATGTTTTGTATTTTACAATTAATTATAGCTCAAAGGTATCATGATTGCGTAGTGATTAGGCTGATTTAAATCATGTTGCTACTTTTAATTATGAGCGTAAAATAAAAGACCAATAAAAAAGGAAACAGTACTATAAAACCTCCTTTTATTACATTTAAATTTTAGTATTCATACTCTTGCTTTTGCGATATCCATAGAAAAATAAAAATGCGATACCTGCACCCAAAAAAGCAAGAGCCATATCTTTTTGGGGATCCCAAACATCGCCTTGTATGCCCAAATAGGAAACGCCTTGTTCCACAAAGAAAACATCGGCTACCAACCATTCAATAATTTCATAAAGGCAACTGACAGAAAGCGTTGTCATTATGGGGAACAACAATGCAATTCTCTTAGGATATTTTAACCATTGTGAAAAGCATTCCTGCATAGGATAATAGAGCAAAAAGCCAAAACTAAAATGTACCAACCTATCATACTGATTTCTTGGAGAATGAAAGAGATCTTGCAACCAATATCCGAAGGTATTATCTGCATAGGTGTATTTAGAACCATAGACATGTAGACATAAAAAGATACAGATGAGCAAATAACTAAAGTTGCTGAATCTGTATCTTTTGAAAGTGAAAATTAAAAAAAGTAATGAAATCACCGTTAAGGTATTTTCAATATACCAATTAGAGAGATCTGTTGTTCCAATTAAAGAATTTAGCCATACAATGACAAAAAAAAGGCAAAAAAGAACAATCAACTTATTTCTTTTAGCAGGACTAGCGGTTCGTTTATTCATTTATTCTCTCGTTGGTGCTATATTATTTGAAATATAAAAAATAGCACTTACAACACTTCTTTCATGTGTTTGTAGTTTGTTTTTACCATTTCTAAAACCTCATCCATTCTTCCGCTCAAGATCATTTTACTCATAGATAGGGCATAACCTTTCATTTGGTCAAATTCCATTTTTGGTGGCATCGCTAATGCCTGTGGGTTGGTAAATACACTCACCAAAACAGGACCATCATGTGCAAACGCTTCTTCCAAAGATTGTTTTACATCTTCAGGTTTTGTAACCGAAATTCCTTTGAATCCCATGGCTTGTGCTATCATTTCAAAATTAGGGTTCACCATCTCCGTTTCATTATTAGGTAAACCTTCTACTTGCATTTCCAATTGTACCATTCCCAAAGAACGGTTGTTAAAAACAATTAGTTTTATAGGAAGGTTGTATTGCTTGATCGTTGCTAAGTCTCCTAATAACATAGAGAGACCACCATCACCACAAAATGCAACAACTTGTCTTTCAGGATAGGCTAATTGTGCTCCTATAGCCATAGGCATGGCATTTGCCATAGAACCATGATTGAAAGAACCTAACATGATTCGTTTTCCAGTACCGTGAATATATCTTGCCCCCCAAACACAACACATACCTGTGTCTACTGTGAAAACGGTATCATCATCAGCCATTTTATCAATGGTAGATGCCACATATTCGGGACTAATATGATGTTCAAACCCCTCATCTTTTACATAGACATTCAAGTTTTCTTTCACTTTTTCATAAAAGTCTAATTGAGCATCTAAGAAACTGGCATCTTCTTTTTCGTTGATTAATGGCAAGAGAGCCGCAATGGTATCTGTTATTCTTCCGGTCAATCCCATTTCTAATTTTGCCCGTCTCCCTAAGCGTTCTGGTTTTTCATCTACCTGAATTATTTTATTTTTTACGGGCATAAAATGTTCGTAAGGAAAATCAGTTCCTAATAATATCACGACATCCGATTCGTGCATGGCATGAAAAGCAGATGGAACACCGAGTAAACCTGTCATTCCTACTTCGTATGGATTGTTGTGCTGCATCCCCATTTTGCCGCGGAAAGAATATCCAATGGGTGCTTTTAGTAATCCTGCTAATTTTATAATGTCGTCATGAGCTTCCCTTGCTCCAATACCACAGTAAATAGAAATTTTTGGATGCTTATTCACCAAGTCGGCTAATTTTTGCATCTCATTATCTGCAGGGCGTAAAATAGTTTCGCTATGATAATTATACATAGACGTTGCACTTTCTTCAGCAGGCATGGCAGATACATCACCAGGCAAACCAAATACAGCAACTCCTTTTTTATGAACCGCATTTTGGATAGCAGCTTGCAACATGCGTGGTACTTGTTTGGGAGTACTGGCCACTTCATTGTAAACGCTACAATCATCAAATAATTTATAGGTATTTGTAGCTTGAAAATAATCAACACCAAATTCTGGCGTATTAATAGTAGAGGCAATAGCGATAATGGGAACTCCGGAACGGTTGGCATCGTACAGACCATTTATTAAATGCACATGACCAGGTCCGCTACTTCCGGCACAACATGCTAGACCGTCCAATTCTGCTTCCGCAGCAGCAGCATAAGCACCCACTTCTTCATGGCGAACATGAATCCATTTAATTTTTCCACTTCTTCTTACCGCATCATTCAGTTCGTTTAGACTATCACCCGTTACAGCATAAATTCTTTTTACGTTATTATTTACCAGCATCTCTACGATTTGGTCTGCTACTTTTTTTCCCATGATTGTTTTTTTATGTTGAAAGATGTTAAGCTACACGTTCCTGAATCAATTCTAGTAATTTAGAGGCATCTCCGTCAAATTTATTTCCGTTTACGAAAAAAGAAGGCGTACCATTAACACCGCTGCGAATGCCACTTTCAAAATCAATATCAATTTTTTCTGCAATATTATTTTGTCGCATATCCATTTTGAACTTTTGAATATCCAACCCTAAGTTTTCTGCACGTTGGACAAAATCGTTGGGTTGTAAATATTCTTGATTTTCAAAAATACTGTTGTGCATTTCCCAATATTTTCCTTGTAAAGCAGCAGCTTCTGTAGCTTTAGCAGCCTCACGAGCGTTTGTGTGTATTTCTGATAAAGGGAAATTACGAAAAACAAATTTAATTTGGTGACCAAATTCTTTCATTATTGTTTCTATAATTAGGTGTGCAGCACCACAGTAGCCACATTCAAAATCGCCATATTCTACAATTTCTAACCTGGCGTTTAAATTTCCTTTGATGTGGTCGCTATGATTAATTGCGGGATGTAAACTCATTTTACTCGTATTTATTTCTTTATTTTTTCGAGGGCATCTAAAATACCATCGGCTCCAGGATTAATGGCGGCTGGCGAAACGTAACTCCATTCAACAATGCCCCTTTTATTGATTACAAATAATGCTCGTTTGCATTCGCCTTCAGCTTCATCGTAAACACCATAGGCCTTCGCGACAGCACCTTTCGGTTCAAAATCAGCCAATAAAGGAAAGTGCAAATTCCGAGATTTACCAAATGCCATATGGCACCATTTGCTGTCAACCGATATACCGAATATTTCGGCATCATATTGTTTAAAATATTTTAAAGTTTCATTATATAATGCCATTTGGTCACTACAAACCGGACTCCAATCTGCTGGATAAAATGCAAGAATTACATTTTTGCCAATCATTTCAGATAATGATATTTTTTGGTCTGGTGTGGCATACAATGTGAAGTTAGGGGCGCTATCGTTTTTTTGTAACATATTTTTTTTTATTCTTTAAGGACTATTTAATAGCCAAATAATTTTCCATAAATCCCCTCTAAATCTTTTATAAAATCACTTTTTTTTTAGTTTGGAGGGTGTGTCTTAGCACGATTAAGTATCATTTATCAATTACTTAATTTAAACCTTATATTATGGAGTGATCACCAACTATTTCAGATAAAGGTAAGCCCCAGCTTGGCACCTTCCCACCTAAGGTTTGATACATTGTTTTAAAACCCATTTTTAAAATATACGGGGTATAGCCCATTTTTAAGATGCTGGTTTTTCCGCCCCACCATTCATCGGTATGCATATAAAACCCTTTGTGGCTACCCATATCTCCATAACATAATAGCATAGGGTGTAATGGATCTATTTTTTCCTCTTTTCCAAGAATTTCATTCGCAATAACTTTTGATGCAATTTCACACTCCATATGTCCTAAAGAACCTATTTTAGGTATGGTAACGGCTGCTGCATCACCTACGGCAAAAATTTCTGGATAATCGGGATTTCTCATAAATAAATCGGTAATAACAAAGCCTTGATCATCTACAAATGGAAGTTCTTTCATGAAATTATGGGGTTCCCAATTTGGAAAGATTATTTTCATTTCTGCTTCTAAGCTACTTCCATCTTTAAACGCAATACCTTCTTTGTAAATTCTTTTAATTCCTACGGTATTGGTTTTATAACCATAACCCATTTCTGATACCATTGGAAGTAATTGGTCAAGAATACCTTTACCAGCATCTTCTGCAATAACATCACCTGGAGTAAACAACGTAATATTCTTTGCGTCTCCTTTTTTATGTTCTTTTAACCAATCTGCCATAGAGAATGCTATTTCTACAGGAGGTCCTTCACAAGCAGCAAATGCAGTAGGTATTTTAGGAAGTTTTGGACTTTTACCTTGTATAAAACGATCAGACCCAATAGCAATGTGGCCACCTTTGTAATCATTGTTTAAATAATTACGAACTTCATTACCGTAAAAAGTGTCAGAAAAGGTATGACCAAATTCGGCAAATCCTTCAATTTTATCATACGCCAGTTTACAACCCAATGCTATAATTAAGTAATCGTATTCTATGTGTTCTTGAGCAGAACCTTTTCTTTCGTTAGGCGTAAAATATACCTTTTTTTGAGTGGCATCAATATGTTCAACTTCACCCTGAATGAACTCACTTCCATCTGATTTTAAGAATTTCTTAAATTGAAACTCCAGCGTATCTGCTGGATTGTTATTATTAAAAACTTCAATAGGGATATTAGGTATAAAGTTGATGTAATTTTTACGATCAATAACCGTAATCTTTATATGTTTACCAGCATCGCTATGAAGGTAGCGGGCCACTGTTAAACCAGCAAAATTGCAACCAAGGACCAAAACTCTTTTTCCGTTTTTCATAATATGATTTTTATTCAGTTTGCTTATTGTTTTACGACCAGTAAATCGCTACCTCGTGAGAGATTTTACGTGTTCATACGTTGCTTAGATTACATGATTATTTTTGTAAACGATAACATTGTTTTAAAAGAGCGGAACACTATTGGAGGAGGTCTCCAATTCGTATTCAATAATCAAATCCCTTTAGAAGTTAGCGGTTAAAGCCTTTTGCCCATTCCTTAAGTTTCTCTAATGGCTCATTAAAAAAGGAGTCGTGATGCTCTTCATCCTCTTCGCCTACAGGTAAAATATGTTCAAAATAGGTATTTTTTAGCACTCGTTTTAAAACACTTTCTCCTGGGAATGGTTTGTAATCGTTTAAGGCCTTTGCAGCTTTTAATAGCTGACGAATATCGTATTGACCAGCGGCAATATCTGGCACCTGTTTATTGAGATTCAGTAATTTATAAACAGCTATTCTCGCAGTTCTTACCGAAGTTTCTACGGTAAAAACAACATCGTTATGCGTTTCTACAAATTGTCCTACAAGGCCTAAATTTTTTGAGCCATGGGGCACTATTTCTGGTCTGTCTCCTACAGCTCTAGGCATAAACATGGACGTTATGTATGGCATGAAGCTTGTTTTAACTATGGTTTTTTCTATAATAGTATCTATTTGATCTTCTACTCCAATGTGAAAACATAATTCAGATAAAATTTCATTTCCTGTACTTTGCGGCATTGTTTTTTTAGTATAATTACCGTCTTTATCCATATATAAAGCATACAACCATATAACTAAAACATCATCTGGTTGATCAGGGAAGTGTGGTTGACGATTAATGGTAAAACTCATCAGCCAATTAGAATCGGTGATAGAAACTATTCCCCCAGTAGCAGCTTTACCAGAATAAGGATCGTTTACACAGTATTCCTTAATTTTTTCGGTTAAAGCTGAAGGGCGACACGTTAATGTAGCAGATTCCCAAGAAGATTTTTCAATTGAGCTACAGAATTTTTCCGGTTTACCAAATTCGGTAGATTTTGCCGCTAAGTTTTTCCATAGTTGCCATCCGGAACTCTCGCCACTTGTTGCGTTATCAATAGCTTTAATAGGAGCATTTATATTATCCCCATATTGGGTGTCTTCTGTCATGGAAGCCGTGGTCACAATTACAAAATCATTTTCAGTTACAGGGATTGTTACTTCTTTATCTTTTTGTTGGGTAATAATGCCTTTAACAACTTTTCCTTCTGTATTGATCTGTATGTCCAAATCTTTAACCAAGGTGTTGAACTGAATTTTAACGCCTTTAGATTTTAGATGTTCTGTTAAAGGTTTAACGAAGGTATCGTACTGATTGTATTTTGGAAATACCAAGCATGATAGATCTTTAAAGCCATCTATAAGATGTAAAAAACGGTGCATATATGATTTGCACTCTAGTAAACTGTGCCAGTTTTCAAAAGCGAACATGGTTCGGAATAAAGTCCAAAAATTACTTTTTAAAAATGAGTTGCTGAAATACCCTTCAACAGTCATATCATCTAATTCTTCTTTCTTTTTTAGTAAAAGCTTTACAATTGCTAATTGATCTAATTTGTCTAGGCCAAATTTGCTAAAATCTTGTATTTCCCCATTATTATGAATTAATCTAGCTTTTGAATAATTAGGGTCGTTATCATTAAGTAAACGAAATTCATCCAATACACTATATGGAGCGGGCATTTCTAAAGCAGGAATATCCTGAAATATATCCCATAGGTTTTCATAGGTCATTTCCATTTCTCTACCACCTCTAACAAGGTAGCCGTCTTTAGCATTTCCAGAACCATCCAGAGAGCCTCCTTCTACAGCTATTTTTTCAAGAAAAACAATGTTTTCACCGGGGATGTGCCCATCGCGAATAAAATAATATGCGGCAGATAGGCCAGCTATTCCAGTACCTACAATGTAAACTTTACTGTCTTTATAGGATTTAGCAGGAATACCTTTATTGCGTTGGTAATTTCCTGTAAGATCTGCAAAAGGCATGGGTTGATCTTTAGAATTATGTACTATTTCCTTGCTAGCATCTGGAGCGTGATCTACCTGCCCTGGGAATGGGGATGCATTTAATACTTTATCGAATTTTTCTGTTATTTTTCCCATTTTTTTTCTATTTATTTTAAGTGATACTGCCCGTAAAGCTATTGGCAGTGATTGTATTTTATTAATAATTAGGTTTAAGACAAACCTGTAGGTAATGCCGAAACACTCTAATTAAGGTGTTTTAGTAAAGCCGTATTATAGATTTTTACTCATTTTTTTAAGGTTAATACCTAAAAATATTCGAAAAATTCCTGCCGTTATTAACGCAAAGGCCGTCATGTACACAATGCTTAAACCTGCAATAAATGGATTTGCCAATAGTAAAAAGGAAAATAAGAGGGTAATAATGCTCCAAAAGAATAACATGCCCCAACCAGGTGTTCCAGCAGCTTTTAATTGAAAAGAAAGTCCAATGGATAAAATACTTTGGAACAATAACCAAAATCCGATATAGAGTGGTAAAATAGCCATGGTCATCAATGGATGGGTTAATAGTAAGATACCGATGATAAGGTCTAAAATACCTCCCACCAAGTACCAGCCCCAATCTTTCATTTCATCTTTATTGGAAATAGAAAAAGCAATCTGAAATATTCCAGAAATAAGAATAAATACGCTAAAAATAATACTCAAAGAGATATAACTTTCCATTGGCGTAAGCATTACCCATACTCCTATGAGTACATATAGAATACCTATTAAAATAGATATCCACCAGTTTTTTACTGTAGCTGGTGTTGAATTAAATAGTGTAGTTGCCATAATGTCTATTCATTAAATTATTTCACATTATTTTTAAATATATCTTTAAGCGCAGTACCTAGTTCATCTGTATCATGTTTAAACTCTCGCTCAAATGACTTTTCACTTTCTTCAGCATCTTCGTTGAACTCAATTAGGTTTTCTTTGAACCTTTTACTGCGTTCAGCTAACTTTTCTTTCAGATTATTATTTTTTTGCTCTAATTTATCTAGTTCAGCGTTCATTTTTTCACGCTCGTTTTTGGCTGATGTAGCCATTTTTTCCCGAAGATTTTTAATTTGTGTTTCCGTGTTAGCAATAACGAGTTCCGATTCACTTTCAAATTTCTTCCAATTTGCTTCTACAAGGGTCTTATTTTCCTTTGTGGCATCACTTGCAGCTTCTTTAAGGTCTTGGCCTGCTTCGCCCATATTTTCCTTTGCAGATTTCATTTCTTTTTTAGATTTTTCGCCACAACTAGTTACTATCGTTCCTGCCATAAGGGCTATTAAAGCCATTGATAACATGTTTATTTTTGTTTTCATAATTTTTTAATGTTTCTATTTGAGGGACAATACTATTGTTCCGTTAATTTTAGTGTTCATCTTTATATAATAAAATGTTTAACGAGGTATTATGTTGCGTCCTAATGGTTCTTAGCCCCATGATTATGAATAACTTAATACTTAACGCTTTCTACCAGTCACTATTGATTTTAGAATTTTGTCATCTTAGTTTTGAGACTAGTAATTTTGTATATCGATTTTAAAGACTTAAGTATTAGTCCTCTAATTATTTAATGAAAAGCTTTCATTACTGTTTCTAGTTCTACCTTAACACTTTTATCAAATTTGGTTATTGGCGGAATTTCAAGATCAAGATCTAGTAATTCATACACGGCCATCTGAGCAGCTCTAACGGAATATTCCACGGTAAATACTACATCATCTGGAATCTCTACAAACTGACTAATAAATGCTAAGTTTTTTGAATTTTTTGGTACAGGTAGTGGTCTGTCTGTTTTTAAACGAGGCATGAACATACTGGTGATATACGGCATTCTACAGGGTATACATGTTGCATTTGCAAACACAATTTCATAATCGAATTTTAAATGTCCACATAATTCACGCATAATTTCTTCTCCAGTACATTCTGTCATTGGCTTACCAACAAAATTACCAACCCGATCAGGGTGCAATCCGTAGGTAAAAAACACTTGTACATTGGAGGGTTGATCTTTATAATGCGGCTGTTGATTCAATGAAAAACTCATAAACCAATTAGAATCTTTAAGGGTAACCTGACTCCCTGTTCCTGCTTTGTTTCCAGATAATTTTTCCATCTGATCAAAGAATGCAGTATCTTTTAAAGTAATTGTAAAAGATTCCCAGAAAGATTCTGCTATGTTAGAATTAAACACTTCAGGTCTACCAAATCCAGGATATTTATTTGCTAGTTTTTCCCATAATACCCATCCTTGGCTATCTTCTTTTGTAAAGTGTTTTGGTGCGCTTGTCATGGATCCGTAACTAGAAGCATCGGTCATTGAACCATTTTGATAGAATACTAAATCGCCATCATTGATTCTTATGCTTTCTTTATTTCCTTTGTTTTCATAAGCAAGGTTTTTTACAACTACTTTTTCAGTTCCTGTATTTTTGTCTAAACCATATTCGGTATCTAAATCTGTTACCGTACTTTCTCGTAAAAAGTTTACACCATGAGATTTAAGCCAAACTTGTAAAGGAAGAATCATTGAGTCATATTGGTTGTAGATGGTACGCTTAACTCCCGTCATTGTTTCTACATTAGGAAACTCCTGCATAAACCTATGTAGATATCGTTTAAACTCTACAGCACTGTGCCATGGAGAGAATGCAAAACTTGTGCGCCACATAAACCAAAAGTTGGTTTCAAAAAAGGAAGGAGAAAACCAATCGTAAATAGAACTATTTCCTAGTTTTTCTTCACTTGCCTCACTAAGCTTAAGAAGTTCTGCACGGTTGATCATAGAAAAGCCAAGTTTAGACGAATCTACAATTGCACGGTTCTTGTCAATGAGACGTGCTTTTGAGTTTGATTTTATTCGTTCATTAAAAGCAACTGTTTCTTTATAAACGGAGGTGTTAGGATCTGTAAGTGACGGAATGGAATCAAACAAAGCCCATGTGCATTCATAAATATTTAAGGTTAACATTCGAGAACCACGTAAAGTATAGCCTTGCTCAGCATTTCCTCCAGCATCTAAACTACCGCCTAAAACAGGCAAACTTTCAAAAACTGTAATATTATTTCCGGCTACGCCGCCATCGCGAATTAAAAATGCAGCACCAGCAAGTGATCCTATTCCGCCACCTATGAAGTATGCTTTTCTATCTTTATTTTGAATATTCATAATAAATTATTTTAGATTGTTATTTGCTGTGTTTCTTAGTTTATCTGCACCTATTATTTAACATAATTAACTCCTTGTTTGCCTTTTCTTGCTACCCTAAGAACCACTATTTTTTTAAATGTTTATTTTTAATACGGCTCTTAAGTTTGCAATTGTACTTTAGCAAAAGACTACTCAAAAAATCCGTATTCAAAGTTATGGGAAGACATTATGGTATAAGCTGACCTAGGTCAGGTGGACAAAAAAAGCACAATTTATTTTTAATAAAATAGCGAGCAAAATAGCTATTTATGCTCTTGTTTTTTGAGAAGAAATTATGGAATGGCAGATGGGTTTTTTTTTGATAAAGATTCCTTAGTTTTTAGATACTACAATTGGAGTAGTGCTTTTTATTTTAAATTCTCTTTTTTGCAAAAAACGAAATCTAAAGTAAGCCACCACATAACCTACCATCAATAAAACTAGAAGCTGTATAATTTCATTCAGATAAAAATGGCTATCTACACCCATAATAACCAACTTCTTGATAATTACAAAAAATGGTCTTAATGGAATTAGGTTTGATAAGTATTGAACAAATAAGGGCATTTCATCAATAGACCAAGTCATACCTGTAATTAGAAATACGGGGTAAGAGGAAAAAGCAATGACTTCCATAGCACCTGTCTCTGAGGAGAAGAAGGAGGCTATAAACCAACTATAAAGTAAAGTAGCTAAAAGAAATACAGAAGAGATACTTAAGAGTACTAGTAAATTTCCATGAAATGGTAAATCAAAAAATGGAAATAGTACTAAAAACACCAGAATGATATACGCCATAAATAATAAGAAATACGTTCCTGTTTTTCCTATCATATAATTTAGAAAGTTATTCTCGCTTTCATCAAAACCGATTCGCATAAGTCCTTTTTCAGTATCTGATGCCACACTTTCAGATAAACCTATAAGTAACATCTGATGTAAAATTAAAATTAGCAAGAATGGTAATAAAAAATCGCCATAATTATTATTTGGGTTGTACACGGCATTTACTTGAATGGCTACAGGGTCTGAATTTCTGCGTGCCAGTTTTGGAGTGATCATTTTTGATTCAAAGAATTTTTCTCTTGATTTTACGGCATAATCCAAGGCGACCATATTTACGGTCTTATTAATATCATTTGAAGGTAAAAAACGTGTATTGTTCAGGACAAGACCAATAGCAGAGCTTTCCTTTTCTAGAAGTTTTTTTTCAAAACCGTTGGGAATGTTTACGTAGCCTTGCACCTCAAAACTAGAAATGCCATTATTAGCTTCTAGAAGACTAGTATATGTATGGGTTAATGCTATTTTTTGAGTAGCATTTAGCTTATTCAAAAAGTCGCTACTGCTTTTTGTATGGTCCATATCAACCACACCAACACTTACTTTTTCTTCGTCTTTTTTAATGTAGGTAGTACCCACTAAAAACAGGTAGAATAGGGGAGCAGCAAATAAAACTAGAAATATACTCTTATCATTAAAAATGAGAAGCGCTTCCTTTTTTATTAATTTCCAGATGATTTTTAGGTTCATATGGCAGCTGTTTTATGAATAGGAAAAATTAGTTTTCTATTAAGTGTTACTCCTCCCAAAATCAAAACAAACCCAACCAATAGAAATACAAGTAATTTCCAAATTTCCGGCCAGATGAAATGAAATGGTGTATTTAACTGAAATATTTTGAGAAAACCCGTTAGAAAATGAGTGAATGGCATAATTTGGGCGTACATAGAATTAAACCAAGGCATGGCCCAAATAGGAAAAGTAAATCCGCTAAATATAAAAGCTGGTGAATTGTAAATTATAGCTAGGTCTAGTGCTATAAGTTCACTTTTAAATAGTAATGACACACCGAAACCTAGAAATATATTAGTAGTAATCAAAAGAAAAAGGAGTACCAATAAGCTTCCTAAATTTCCATAAATCGGAATTCCGAAAAAGGGAAACATTAAAGCCAAGACTATACCACATAAACCAAGGCTATATACGAGATATGCTATGTATTTTCCAAATAGCATAGATAAAAAATTACCTTTTGAAACTGTAAATAGCTCTTGATACGTGTTCTTTTTCCATTCATTATTAAATGCTCTTGACGCAGCAATAAATACGATCATTTGCAACAATACAATGGCAAGACCTGGAATTAAGTAATAACTATAATTGTATTGTGGATTTCCTAAAATTCGTGAATTAACCTGTATAGGCAAAACCGTCCCTGATATTTTACTGGAATCGATACCCAAAGGAGCCATTCTTTTGACTACAACGGAGCCACTTACTAATTGTGTAACTTGTACGGCTGATCGATAAATAAGGTTGCCAAAAACAATATTTGTAGCGTTGCTATATACTTTTATCTGTACCGGTATTTTTTTTAATACGTTTTTGTGAAAATCTTTTGGAATGTAAAATACGCCTTGTACGTTATTTTTTACGAAAGCGTTTTTAAGATCCTCATCAGATGACATGTAATGGGTAATCTTAAATGTGCTTGAAGCTTCTAGAAGTCTAATGTAGGTGCGACTCATAGTACTGTTGTCGTTATCATAAACGGCAATAGGTACTTCTCTCAACGCTCCTTTATAATAAATAGCTCCAAGAAGAAAAAATACTATAAAAGGAATAATAATGAATAGGTTTCGCGTAGATTTTTGATGCGCTAATCGCAACATTTCCCGCTTTAAAACACGATATAAACCCCAGTTGCTTAACATAGTATTATTTGTGAATGTGAATTGACATACCTGGTCTTAACTCCAAAATACGGTCTTGAGGCTTTAGATGTACTTCAAAAGTCTTTAGGTCATATTCTCCCTTAGCTTTAATAGGAACCCAAGTAGCAAAATCAGCCATTGGTGCTATGTAGCTTACTTTAAAATCTACTTTTTCGTTGCTAAGGCCAGGAACTGTGGCTTTGTAGACTTGGTTCATTTTAAAATCAGCAAGGTCATCTTCCCTCACATTAAAAATAGCATAGACCTTTTCAGGAATTTGTATGGTTACAATAGGATAACCGGCAGCCATTACTTCTCCTTCCTCGGCAATTTGATTACTAATAACACCTGCCGTAGGAGCAACAATTTTTAGTTCATCGTAAAAAGCTTCTACTTCATTATAAGCGCTTTTAGCGCTTTCATAACTTCCGTATGCAGCGCTTATGTCTTCTTTTCGTGCTCCTTTTTTTGCCATTTCCCAAACAGATTTGGCAGCGTTCATTTGTTCTTTTGCAGCATCATATTTAAACTGGAGTTCATCCATTTCTTGTTTTGAAATAATATTATCGGCATAAAGAGCTTGATATCTTTTATATGTTTTTTCGGCAAAGTCAAATTGACTTTTAGCCATTTGATATTGGTTTTGAAGCGCATTTATCTCTTCTTTTCTGGCACCATACTCAGCTTTATTAAATAAGGAACGTGCAGCTTTTACCATACCTTCTGCTTGACCTTTTTTAGCATTTAAAACATCGGGTTCTAAAGTGGCCAATATTTCTCCTTTTTCTACATTGCTTCCTTTTTCTACCAGTAAACTAAGTACTCTTCCTGAAATTTCTGAAGAAACATTTACCTCAGTGGTCTCTAGCATACCTGAATATACAGTCTCTTCTACACTATTCGCTTTTATGAAAAAGTAGCTAATAGCAAAGATGATAATCAGTATAGGTATAGCTAATGTTAAGTATGCTTTTTTCATAATGGTTTATTTAGTGATAAACGGTATCATTTTTTCTGGTTCTCCTACGGCCGTATATAGGTTGGCAATAGCTTGGTAGTATCCATTAAGGGCTACTATTTGTTCTATTTTAGATTTTTTGTACAAAAGGGAGGCATCGATTACATCTATTGATTTGCCAAGACCTTCCTCAAACCTTCTGGTGTTGATTCGTAAATTCTCTTTCGCCAAATCTACTGTAGCCGATAAGCTGTTATAAAGTTTTTGTTGATTACGTGCCGTAACGTAGTTAGACTGTACCAGCAAGTGAATCTGCTTTACGGCATAGTTTTTTGCATTTTCTACTTCTTTTTCTAAATGTTTTTTTGCTTTCAGTTGGTTGATGTCTTTAAATCCATTAAAGAGATTTATTTGGGCTTGAACCCCTACAATGAATTCTGGCGGAACGATAGGAAGTTCGTCACGGAACATATTATAAGTACCAAAAGCTGCTATGTTGGGCATAAACTTGGATTTTTCTAAAGCCAATGCCTGTTTGGCCATTTCCTCTTTTTGGTCAATCAAATTTAAAATGGGTTGTTTGGTATATGCTGTAGTCAACAATTCTTCAAAATCTAGGTAAAGGTCTTTATAAGCAATACTATCCATCACCGTGAATTGGACACTATCTGCTAAGTTCATAGTAGTGCGTAAAGCCATGGTGGCTAATTCTTCTTGGTTCAGATCATTATTCAAGTCTTTCTGAGCATCAGCAACAGCAACCTTAGCTCTTAATAATACATGTTGAGGTAGAATTTCTAATTCAATAGCTCGAGCGGCTTGTTCTTCGTGTTTTAACATTCCCTCATAAACTTCTTGCCTAGTTTTTACAACTTGCTTTATTAGAACTACATTTAAATAACGTTTAATAAGTTCGTTTGCAATTTCATATTTTACCTGTCTAAGTTCTATATCTGCGGAGTTTAATTCTGCTTTGGCATATTTTTTAGCGGCTATTATTTTGCCTCCAGTAAATAGTGGCTGTGTGGCCGTTAGTGCTGCAGTAGGAAATTGCTGGTTGTCTATCTCCATATTCGGATAAGAAGGAAATTGGCCTAATACGCTTACCAAAGTACTATAAGCACTTTCTGTGCTCACACCAGACAATCCAATTTGTTCGCCATATGCAGCAATAAAAGCAGCTCCGTACTTGCCGCCCAAATCATCTAGTGAGGTTGAAATCTGTGAGGTGTTCACCTCTAAATTTTCGCTGAGGTAGGTATATCCTCCCAATAAATTTAATGAAGGTAAAAAGTTACCTTTTGCTGCTTTGTCTTCGTATATTTTTTGTTGTACCCGCTCATTGTATTGCTTAATTTTTTCATTGTTGCCATAGCTGAGTTCCAATGCTTCAGCAATACTTATTTGTTGTTTTTGTGCATTTACATGAGATACAAGAAGTATCATAAATAGAAAAATGATTCTTGTAAATAGCACTTTACATCTTGTATTTTCTAGATCTTTCATCCGTTTACGAAAGTTTACTCTTTATTCTATACAAAGGTGGTTTGCTTTGAGAAGAAATTGGATGACCTAAATCATATCGCGCAAAATAATTTTTATTTTTTTAGCACTAGGCTTTACTGATACTAATGCAGATAATACCGATTAAAATAAAGGAGACAAAAGTATAGGTTATGAGTTTTTTTGCAATTTTAGAGCCTGCCAATAAACTTAAGCTTAGCTTCGTTAATAGTGTATTTAAAATAATGGTTACTACTATTCTTCTTAGAAACCTAAGTATTTTACAAGAAAGCAACTGGTAATTTTTTTAAAAAAATACGTTCCTGATATATTATTATTATTTAGCACCTTAAAACACCATTATATACCAAAAACGTCCTCAAAACCAAGGTTTATGAGGACGTTAAACATTTAAAAATTATAGGAGCCTATTTTTACATGTAATCTTGTATGAATCAATTACATGTATTTAGATAAGAATTTAAAGAAATCTTTTTTTAGATCTGCATAAATTTGTCGTTGAGTTTCCATTTTTTTACGAAGTTCTAGGTGATTTTTCACCATGGCTACATCCATAGATTCGTGATTTTCATCACTATGGCCAGATATATTCATTTCATGCTCCTCAATCGTCTCTTCCATATCTTCTATTACCCCTTCATGAAGAAGAAATTCATTTTGATAATGTTCTAACTTTGCAAGTACGTCTTTATCCGTCCAACGTGTTACTAGTTCCGCTAATCTGTTTTTGAAAGATTTTAATTCATCATTCCAAAATTCAAGTTCAGATTTCCATAGTTTGTGTTCAAAATGTAAATCTGAATTGTTAATTACTTCTTTTACTTCTTTCATGATACTGTATGTTTTAATTATATATCTAGTTATCTTCTAATATTGCAAATTGATTTAATGCTTCTAATGCTTCACAACCGTACATTAATGCAGGACCTCCACCCATCATGACCGCTACACCTATAGTTTCTATAATTTCTTCTGAGAGTGCACCAGCTTGTATTGCATCATGAACATGAAAAGCAATACATCCATCACAGCGAACCGTAATGGCAATACCTAAAGCAATGAGTTCTTTTGTTTTGGAAGAAAGTACACCTTCTGCAGTACTGGCTTTATGCAGACTGTTAAAACCTCCAATGGTTTCGGGTATATTTGTTCCCAATTCTTTTACAAGTTGCGTAAGGTCATTATAATTTTTTGAATGGTCTTTAATCATGATTTCATGTTTTAAAAGTTTAAAATGTTTTGAAGAATCTTTCTAATATGCCTAAATCATATTCAAAGTTATTTTAAATCCTCGTGGGTAAACATGATTTAAATCAGTGCCCTAAATAAATTTATAGTGATATAAAATATAAGAAGAAGGTAAAGTAGTTCTAGTAGTTTATCTATATATAATGGATTATAGAAAATGCTTTTGTTTTAAGAATTTTTTAATTTAATCTAACAACTGACCCAAGTCATTTAAAAATTCCTAAGGGCAATATACCTTTGGTTGAATATAAAAAACAAATAGAAATGAAACGGTTATTTATTATTACGTTATTGTTGTCAATACCTATGATAGGTAGTTCACAAACACTTGAAGAAATTAATACACCTACGGTTTCGGGACTGGATCAAATAGGGTCTTTTAGCGAGGGTTTAACAGCTGTTAAAAAAGGAAATGAGTGGGGTTTTATTGATGAAGATGGCATATTGGTTATTGATTTTAGAGGAGATTTAGTTTGGAACAAAACCCCTAATACAGCTAAGCTTGGCGTAGAAAATCTTGGTTATCCTCAATTTAAGAATGGACTTTGCGCTATAAAAGTAGTGAAAGAAGATGGTATAACTCGGTATGGTTTTATAGATGAAAAAGGAACTATAGTGATACCTGCAGAATTTTTAAACGTAAGTCAATTTAATGATGGCCGTACCATAGGTATCTACGAGAAAAAAGTCTTGCGTGGTAAGAATCCTTATCAATTGAGAATTTATGAATATGACTTTACAGAAGTAGTCGTAAATACAAAGGGTGAAATGTTATGGCCAATACAGGAAAGACAGGGTATTGTCATGTCAACAAAACTGTATGAATTACCAGAAATACATGCTTCTATGATTTCGGACAAACTATTAATGGTGAAAGATAAAACCAATACGTGGAACATTGTTAAGCCTAAACTTTAATATTTCAGGGCTTAATAACTCCTAAGATGGATTATACGAAGTTTTTTATTCAATAGCGGGTAATTAAGGAACTAAATAAGTGAAAATCGAAATCTAAAAATTAATTATATGGCTTTTAAAAGCGATATGTAAAGACACACAGCATGGATAAAATTTCAACAATACTGGTACCATTCAATTTTACGGAGGCATCAAAAAAGGCACTAAAATATGCCATAAGCTTTGTAGGTAGGTTTGACGATATAAAAATTATATTGGCGTATGTTTCAGGAAATAGTAATCTTGAGTTGGAGCCTGGAAATTTCGAAAAGTTAGAGAAGGAATATAGCGGTGTTTTGCAAAATAAATTAGAATGGATCATTCAAGAAGGAGCACTTATTACAACGTTACTTGAAATTAGGAAAAAGAATAAGATAGACCTTATCATAATGGGATGTGCGGATAGAAAGGGGAATAGACAACATGAAAAAACGATTAATCTTGTTTTAAAAAGTACATGTCCGGTTATGGTTATTCCTTATAATTATGTAGCGTATAATCTTGCCAATATAGCTTTAGTTATAGGAAGAGAAGAGATTGATAATACTAAAAAGTTAGGAACACTCTTAATGATTGCTCGTAAATGTAAAGCAAAGGTACATGTATTGACTATTGAGAATGAGCCTGTAGTTTATGGGTATAGTAAAGAGGAAGAAAAGAATGAGAACGCTATTGAATACTATCTTGAGTCATTCTATGAAGAGCGTGTATTTATTAAAAACGATGATATTTTAGATGGTATTAATACCTATGGTATAAAAAATGAAATTGATCTTGTAACCATTCTTCCTAAAAGTAAAAACAAGAAGCATAACGCTACAGAAAAGCAGCTAACAGAATTGTTAATTTTAAATTCTAAAGTTCCCATACTTGTTTTGGAATAGGTACTATGCAACATATAAGCAAAATTATTATTTCTTAAAATAAGATACTAGATGAAATTTTTTAGCAACAGACCAAAAAGCGATTTTGTAGAAAATGACAATTGGCAAAAATTATATATTTTAACAGAACATTGGAAATCAGATCTTTTATTTTACAAAGATGACCTTAAGTTTTTAAGGCATCTGGAGGATAAATATTTCTTATGGATAGAGGCACAAACAGATTTGGAAAACATACGCAAAGTCGGGGAGAGTATTTTAAAAGACACGAGAGATTGTGATGATTTATTAGAGCGTGTAGACAAACATTTAGTTCATCTATCTGTATTAATGAGTACGAAAGACAACGATAATCAAAAAGAATTTAGGACAGAACATATGGAGCTAGAGGAAGCTATTTTCCAATTTATAGAAAATATGAGAGGAAATAGAAGGCAACTTTTTAAAGTTATCGAATTTGATGTTGAAACAGCTAAATTATAACTTGAAACAAGTATAGAATTAGTTGTAAAACTACTTAAAAAGCTAAAGTTCTTAACGGGTTAAGAACTTTAGCTTTTATGTTTAAAAATGAGGACATTCTATTCTAGTAACATTGCAGCATAGTACGCTGCCCCGAGTAAAGCGGTGTTCTCATTGAGAATAACATTTACGGGTACCATTTGTAAGAGTGAATTCATTCGTCCAGACTGCATAAAATTATCTGTAAATACTTCACGGTTCATCCCTTTGATAATCTTAGGCATAATTCCTCCACCAATATAAATACCTCCAGTAGCCTTAAATTTTAAAGCAAGTTGAGCAGTTTCTATAGCCAAAAACCGAACAAAGAGATCTAGTGTTTCTCTACAAACTACATCTGATCCTTCTAAGGCCATTTTTGTAATAACAGCAGCCGGATCTTCTTTTGTTATTCTTGCTTTAAAGGCATCAGTTTCCTTTTCGCCACTTACATTACGTATCAGTTGGTAGGTGTCCCGTATGCCTTGTCCTGATAATAAACGTTCCCAACTTACATGTCCATATTTTTGTTGAAAATATTTCCAAATTTCAAGATCAAAATCGTTTCTCGGGCCAAAATCGCAATGACCACCTTCAGAGGCAAAAGGGTGGTATGCTGTTCCATCCCAAAACAAACCCGCTTCTCCTAGACCTGTGCCTGGAGAAATAATAACCGCGTTCCCTGGTATTTCTGAGCCATATTTTAAGCAATCTAAATCTTTTTTTTCAAGTGTAGCTAGACCATATGCGTTAGCTTGCATATCATTTATTAAAAAAATTGATTTTAATTGAAGTTTTTTAATGAGTTCTTCGGTATCAATATCCCAAGGAAAATTAGTGCCATGCACTTTACCTTTGGTTATGGGGCCAGCAACACCAAAGCAGATACTATCTATTTCTGGTATTTCTTTAACCTTAAAGTCTTCTATGATTTCCAGTAAGGAGGTATGTTTTTTTGTTTTGTAGGAATTTTGTTTGATTATAAAAAGCTGACCTTCTTTAAATTCAAAAAGTGCAAGATTCGTTTTAGTTCCTCCGATATCACCTGCCAATACGGTGCCGTTTTTATAACCTATTTTCTTTTTGAACCCTACAGCTAAAGGAATTAGCGGTTTAGTGAGTAGCGGTAAATTGTAGTTCTCCGTCATTTTCATAATGGTGTTTTTAGGCTATGGTAATGGACGCGTCTAAATAAACATCTTGTATAAGATGAAGTAACTTAACACCTTCTTTCATTGGGCGCTGAAAAGCCTTTCTTCCCGAGATTAATCCCATACCACCAGCGCGTTTATTAATGACAGCTGTACGTACCGCTGCAGCAAAATCATCTTTGCCAGAAGCACCACCAGAATTAATAAGTCCGGCACGTCCCATATAGCAATTAGCAACTTGGTATCGGGTTAAGTCAATAGGATGATCGGTAGTCAGTTGGCTATAGACAAGAGCACTAGTTTTTCCAAAATCTTTCAGCGCAAGGTAACCACCATTGTTACTGGGTTGTTTTTGTTTGATAATATCCGCTTCGATTGTCACACCAAGGTGGTTGGCTTGTCCCGTTAAATCTGCGCTTAGAGAATAATCTTTATCTTTTTTAAAGGCATCGTTGCGCAGGTAACACCATAGAACCGTAACCATGCCTAATTCGTGTGCACGTTTAAAAGCTTTAGTTGTTTCTTGTATTTGTCTATCAGATTCAGGAGAGCCAAAATAAATTGTAGCACCCACTGCTTTAGCCCCCATATTCCAAGCTTGTTCTACTTGCGCAAAATAAATCTGATCAAAGGTATTTGGGTATGATAGTAATTCGTTGTGATTTAATTTTACTAAAAAAGGAATTTTATGGGCATATTTTCTAGAAACGGCACCGAGAACACCTAGGGTTGATGCTACGGCATTACACCCACCTTCAATAGCTAATTTTACAATATTTTCTGGGTCAAAATACTCAGGGTTTGGTGCAAAGCTAGCTCCTGCAGAATGTTCTACACCTTGATCAACCGGTAAAAGAGAAAGATGCCCTGTACCTCCAAGCCTGCCATGATCAAATAGCTGTTGCAAACTACCTAATACGCGGTTAGATCTATCTGATGATGCCATAATCCGATCCGTAAAATTAGGGCCAGGGAGGTGAATTTTATCTTTGGAAATGGTACCGCAGACGTGGTCTAGTAAATAGGAAGTTTCTTCTTTTAAATATTTTTCAATTTCCATAGTTCGTATTTTAAGTTGTTTCTTAAATCGGTTTTTGATCTTTGATCCAATCGTACAGTTTATCCGCATCTTTTTTAATACATAATTGGGTGCCGTGATGCATTGTGGCTGCCGTTCCGCAGGCTACGCCATAGCGAACCATATCTGCTAAAGATCTGTCCCAAATTAGGCTCATGACCATACCAGCGACCATACTGTCTCCAGCGCCAATAGTGCTTTTTTGGTGTACTACAGGTGCGGGTACATGTACCATTTTTGTGCTAGTAGCTAATAATGCTCCTTTTGGACCTAGAGAAACTACAAGAATTTGACAATCATGATTTTTTAAAAATTGCGTAGCTAATGATTTCAAATCTAAGTCTGTAATAGAGGTAGTTCCGCACAAAGCACCTAATTCTGCTAAGTTAGGTTTTAGCATATAAATTTTTGATTTGGCAGCTTTCATCAGTGCTTCGCCTGAGGTATCCAGAATAAATAATGCTTCTTTCTTTTCAGCGACTCGGCTTACTTTTACATAAAAATCGTCCGGTACATTGGGAGGTAATTTTCCGCTAGCTACTAGATAATCACCTTTTTGGAGCTGAAGTTCTAATTGTTGTAATGCGTTTTGCCATTCTACTTCCTTTACAGCCGGACCTGGCATTCCAAATCGGTATTGTTGGTTGGTACTCGTATCTGTTACCGCAAGGTTTTCACGTGTCCACCCCTCAATTGGAATTACCGATTGTTCTATATGTTGTTCATCTAAGAGTTTCTTTAAAAATTCTCCTGCAGGTCCACCAGCAAAATAGCTGCAAAGCGATGAACCCCCTAGTTTATGAATGGCCCTAGATACGTTAATTCCTCCGCCTCCTGCATCAAAGGTGGGTTGGGTACAACGTAATTTAGTATCGGCGGCAATCCCATCTACAGTGGTGCTTTTATCAATTGCTGGGTTTACGGTAAGCGTTATTATACGAGCCATTTTAATCGTTTATTTAGCACTAATTATTTGTTTTATTTTAATTGATAGTGGTCTATTACATTTAACTTACCATCAAACTCATACATATGCGGAATGCCAGTAGCCACTTCTATCTTTGCAATTTCATCAGATGAGATATGCTCTAAGTATTCAATAAGTGCGCGTAATGAATTTCCGTGTGCAGCTATCAAAACAGTTTTTCCCTTGGCGAGTTCAGGAGCAATAGCTTCAAAAAAGTAATTTACTACTCTTTTTGAAGTATCTTTTAAAGATTCCCCCAAGGGGAGTACCGATGGATCTAAAGCCTTATAGTTCGCATCAAATTCAGGATTTCTTTTATCGTATATAGATAGGCTAGGGGGAGGAGTATCGTAACCTCTTCGAACACTCAAAAAAAATTCTTCCCCAACCTCTTTTAATACTTCGTCTTTATTCTTTCCTTGCCAATCACCATAATGTCTTTCATTCAACTTCCAACTATATTTGCAATCTACATGCATCATTTCTGCAGTTTCTAGTAAAATCCATGCTGTTCGGATCGCTCTTTTTAGGTATGAGGAAAAGCAAATATCAATGTCTATAAGATTTGATTTGATCAGTTTTCCAGCTTCTTCTGCTTCATTAATTCCTTCTGGCGCCAAGTCAATGTCTGTCCATCCTGTAAAAACATTTTTCACATTCCACAAACTTTTTCCATGTCTAACCAATATTAATTTTCCCATGTAGCTTTATTTTATTTCATTTTCACAAGAATCTCCTTTTTCCATACATTCCAAGTTATCAAAGGTTATTCGTGAAATATTAGTAAGAGCGGTATCTGTTAAAAATGCTTGGTGACTACTGATGAGTACATTTCTAAGCGTCATTAAACGGGCCATGTCATCATCTTGAAGGATATCATCGGAATGGTCTTCAAAATAAAGTCCTTTTTCCTCTTCATAAACGTCCATTCCAAAATAGCCTATTTGACCAGATTTTAGTCCGTTTATAACATCTTTGGTGTTTACCAATCCACCCCGACCGGCATTGATTAACATCACGCCTTTCTTCATGTCTGCGATTTTAGCTTCATCAATAAGATGATGTGTCTTTGCATTTAGAGGCGCATGAAGCGTAATGATATCCGATTGCTTGCACAAAGTATCTAGATCTGTGTAGGTGGCTCCATATTTTTCTACTAAAGAGTTGTCTTCTACAATATCATAGGCGAGTAGTTTACAGCCAAAACCATGTAAAATCTTAGCTACGACACGACCAATTTTACCGGTACCTATGATGCCTACTGTTTTTCCATTCATATCAAAACCAACCAAACCATTTAATGAAAAATTCATTTCCATAATCCGGTAATGGGTTCGGATTAATTTTCGATTAAGAGCGAGCATAACCCCTACCGCAAACTCGGCAATCGCATAGGGTGAATATTCTGGAACTCGTGCCATGCGTATGCCTAATTTTTTTGCATGTGGCACATCAACATTATTAAACCCAGCCGAACGCAAGGCTACATACTTAACACCAAGTTCATGCAAGCGATCTAAGATTGGTGCAGCTGCATTATCTTCTGTAAAAATACATATGGCATCACAATCTTTGGCCAAATCTACGGTATCCGAAGTTAGATAAGTATCAAACATTTTTAGGGTATGCTTGTCATTATTGGCACGTTGTAAATAGTCCCTTTCCCAATTGTGGACATTAAATATTGCTATTTTCATTTTTAAGTTTTAAAAGGTTATTTATTGAAAGTTACAAAACTATTTAAATCTTTATAATCATTTTTAAGAGGATTGATTATGAAGATCTAAATAGCTAATTAATAGTTAATTGCTACTTTCAACCATACCAAAAGCTGTTTTGTTTTTTTCTGCACTATTAATATTTTTAATTCCTGAAATCAAAGCATCTGGATTAAATGAGACCGAGTTGATGCCTTTTTCTACGAGAAACTGTGCAAACTCAGGATAATCACTTGGTGCCTGGCCACAAAGTCCAATTTTAGTGTTTGTTTTATGAGCAGATTCAATCACCATTGCAATCATCTTTTTAACTCCTATATCGTTGATGTCAAAGATGTCACTTAACAGTTCAGAATCTCTATCTACACCTAAGGTTAATTGCGTAAGGTCATTGGAGCCAATTGAAAACCCGTCAAAGTACTCCGCAAACTGTTCTGCTAAGATGATGTTGTTTGGTATTTCTGCCATCATATAAAGTTGAAGTCCATTTTCACCTCGTTTCAAGCCATTTTTCTCTAGAACTTCTACAATTTTCGCGGCTTCTTTTAATGTGCGACAAAAAGGAATCATGATTTTTACGTTGGTCAATCCCATGGTTTCCCGTACTCTTTTTAATGCTTTACATTCTAAAGCAAAAGCTTCTTGGTATTTAGGATTATAATATCTAGAGGCGCCTCTAAAACCTAACATTGGATTTGATTCTATGGGTTCAAATTCGGTTCCACCTATCAAACTTGCATATTCATTGGTTTTAAAATCACTGGTGCGAACAATAACATCTTTTGGATAAAAGGCTGCAGCAATAGTCGCAATACCTTCGGCAAGTTTATGTACAAAATAATCAGACTTGTCCGGATAATGGTGTGTTAATTTCTGAATTTTATCCTTCACGGTTTGATCTTTCAAAGTATCAAAATGCTTCAAGGCCATAGGGTGAATTTGAATAGCATTATTGATAACGAATTCCATTCGCATCAATCCAACGCCTTCAGAAGGGTAGAACGAGTATTTAAAGGCTTGTTCTGGATCTGCCAAAATGAGCATTGGTTGGGTTTTAGGTTTTCCTAAAGTAGAGAGATCAATTTCGGTTTCGTTCCATTCTAAAAGACCATCGTAAACTACGCCAGTATTACCTTCTGCGCAAGAAATAGTAATGTCTTGTCCATCTTTAATCACTTTAGTAGCATTGGTACTTCCTACTATGGCAGCAGCTCCTACTTCACGCGCGACGATAGCCGCATGGCTAGTTCGTCCACCTTGGTCTGTGACAATACCTGCAGCTTTTTTAAGAATTGGATCCCAATCAGGATTGGTACGTTCGGTAACTAATATTTCTCCTTCTTGCAGTTTATCAGATTCTTCTGGGCTATGCAATATGCGTGCTTTACCTGATGCTATTTTATTACCCAAGCCCATTCCATGAGTAATTTCCTTACCTTTTTTTAATAAGGTATACGTGTTTATTTTTAACTTATCTTTTTTAGCACTCTGAACAGTCTCTGGTCTCGCTTGAACAATGAAAAGCTCATTCGTTTGTCCGTCTTTTGCCCATTCAATATCCATAGGGCGTTTGTAGTGGTCTTCAATAATTAAGGACCACTGGGCTAATTTTATTACTTCGGCATCGGTAAGTACATATTGTTCTTGTTTCTCCATTGGAGTGTCAAGATTAACAATACCACTTCCTGATTTATCATAAACCATCGTCTTTTCCTTGCTACCCAGACGTCTGGATACAATCGGTTGTTCAATGCCATTTTTTAAGCTAGGTTTAAAGACAAAATAATCATCAGGGTTAATGCTGCCCTGAACAATATTCTCTCCTAATCCATAGATGCTAGAAACCATTACCACTTGATCAAAACCAGTATCAGGATCTAAAGTGAAGTTTACTCCAGAAGCGGCCAAATCAGACCTAACCATCATTTGTATGCCAATGGATAAGGCTACTTTCGTATGGTCAAAACCGTTGTCTTCTCTGTATTTTATAGCACGGTCATTGAATAGCGATGCGTAACATCTCTTACAGGCATCAATAAGCTCATCTTTTCCTTTTATGTTCAAGTAGCTATCTTGTTGACCAGCAAAACTTGCCGTAGGTAAATCTTCAGCCGTTGCACTACTTCGTACTGCTAATGAGATATCACCTTTGTATTTTTTCGATAAGGTATCATATCCTTCTTTAATAGCTTCTTTTATATCTTCAGGAAATTCTGTGTCAAGAATAGTCTTTCTTACACTAGCTCCAATTTCTTTTAAATTTGAAAAATCTTTAGTATCTAATTTTGATAAATAGCCAAAAATTTCATCTTGTATGTGTACTTTTTGCAAAAAGTGCCAGTACGCTTCTGCTGTAGTAGCAAAACCGTCGGGTATATTTACTCCTTTGGAGGTTAGTTTTTGAAACATTTCTCCTAGGGAAGCATTTTTACCTCCTACAATGGGTACATCATTAATGTCAATTTCGTTAAAGTGCCGTATGTAATTTTTCATCACTAAGTATTTAGAAGGTCGTTCCCGACCAAGATTTCTGATTACGAATTTCCGATGTTTTCATACCAATAGAAATGACCTAAGTCATGGAATAAAAAATATCTGGCATGACCTATATCATTCTTTCTACAACTTTTGGGTAATACTTTTGCTATGATATACAAGTAAAGAAATATGGCAACGGTCTTGAAAAATAATTATAGTAGGTCTATTTTAGGTAAAGTAGTTGCCGTACGTGGAAGTGTGGTAGATATTTGGTTCGACAAGGATTTGCCTTCTGTGAATACGTTAATATATACAGGGCCGGATAATACTATTGCTATTGAGGTTTTATCGCAATTAGACGACCATAGGATTAGAGGGATAGCCTTAACTCCAACACAAGGTTTGGCAAGGGGAATGAAAGCCGAAACAGATGGTGGGGAATTAACTGTACCGGTAGGTAAAGAGATCATGGGGCGTATGTTTGATGTGTTTGGGAATACGATTGACCATGGAGAGGCTCTGCCGGAACTGCCACGCAAAAGTGTACACCAATTGCCACCACCCTTATCAAAACGATCTACAAAATCTGAAATTTTTGAAACAGGAATAAAAGCTATAGACGTAATGGTACCCTTACAACATGGTGGTAATGCAGGTTTATTTGGTGGTGCGGGTGTTGGTAAAACAGTATTACTTACAGAGATGATTCATAATATGGTGGGATATCACCAAGGTATAAGTATGTTTTGTGGTATAGGAGAACGTTGCCGTGAAGGGCATGAACTGTACCATGATATGAAAAAGGCCGATGTATTGAAAGATATGGTGATGATGTTTGGACAAATGAACGAACCCCCCGGAGCTCGTTTTCGAGTGGGTCATGCTGCTTTAACTATGGCAGAATATTTTAGAGATGATGAACATCGTGATGTGCTTTTGCTTATTGACAATGTGTTTCGTTTTATTCAAGCGGGAATGGAAGTTTCGGGTCTTATGGGGCAAATGCCTTCAAGATTAGGCTATCAGCCTACTTTAGGTACGGAGCTTTCAAAATTAGAAGAACGGATTGCCAATACAGATACAGGAGCAATTACAAGTATACAGGCTGTCTATGTACCTGCGGATGACCTTACGGATCCTGCTGCGGTACATACTTTTTCGCACCTTTCTGCCTCCATCACGTTATCTAGAAAAAGGGCAGGCGAAGGGCTTTTTCCAGCGATAGATTTATTGCAGTCTAGTTCTAAAATGGCTACGCCAGGTGTTATTGGAGAACGCCATTATCACCTATTACAACACATTAAGCAAACCTTGGCTCAATATGAAGAGCTAAAAGATATTATAGCCATGTTAGGTTTAGAACAGCTTTCTGTCGCGGATCGTGCTATTGTAAACCGCGCTAGACGTTTAGAACGGTTTTTTACACAGCCTTTCTTTACAACGGAGCAGTTTAGCGGACTTAAAGGAAAAGGAGTAAAATTAGAAGATGCTCTTGTGGGGTGTGAGCGTATTCTCAACGATGAATTTAAAGATTTACCCGAAAGTGCTTTTTATATGGTAGGTACTATTGAAGAAGCTATAGAAAAGGCTAAAAAAGAACCAAAGAAAGAAGAAAAGAGGCCTGAAGGGGCAAATACAAGTGCAACTCAAAAAGAGACTTAGAAAGTAGAGCTAAAGAATTAAAAACAATGGAGTTACATATTTTACTTCCGTTTAAGATATTTCTGAAAATTTCAGGAGTACGGCGCATTGTGGTAGCTACGAATGCAGGTTCGTACGGTTTTTTACCGCAGCGGTTAGATTGTGTTGCCGCTTTGGTTCCTGGTATCTTGATGTATGAGACAAAGGAAGGCAACGAAAACTATATCGCCGTAGATGAGGGGATACTGACGAAAAGAGATAAGAATGTAGAAATATCCGTTAGAAATGCAATTGCTGGAGCAAATTTAGGGAAGCTGAGAGATGCCGTAGAAAGCCAGTTTGTGAATTTAGATGAAGAAGAAAGAGAGGTGCGTAAGGCGGTTGCAAAATTAGAAAGCGAATTTATTCAAGGGATTAGAAAACTGCATCAATCATGAGTTATAATAGCGATGATAAGAAAAGAGAGAAGGGCTTTTTAGCGGAAGTCGAAAGTAAAGAACGGCAAATGTTAGAAGCTCGAGATGAGGAAAAAAGGAGTGAATGGAGAGGCTTCGGGACTTTTGGTATGATAGGTTGGTCCGTTGCTGTCCCAACAGTACTTGGGGCGGTATTAGGAATGTGGTTGGATGATAGGTATCCACAAACCTTTTCGTGGACCTTAACCTTATTAATCGCAGGACTATTTACAGGTTGCGCTCTGGCTTGGCAGTGGATAGACAAAGAAAATACAGCAATGCACGAACATAAAAAGAAAAGAGATGAGTAATTTAATAAGCGTTTTATTGGGTTTTTTTGGAGGAACTGCCATCGGGGCTTTATTTTTTGGTGGTCTTTGGTTTACAACAAAGAAAATGTTGACATCAAAATGGCCAGCATTAATGTATCTGGGAAGTTTGATTCTTAGGGTAGGGTTTACGCTTTTGGGATTCTATTATATAGGTCAAGATGATTGGAAAATTATGTTAATAGGTCTCTTGGGTTTTATAAGTATGAGATTCATTGTCCTTCGGATGACTAGAACAGAAAACTTAGAACCGATTGAATTAGATAAAGAATACTAAAATGGAACTAAGTCCTGACGAAACAATTTTTTGGCAAAATGGCTTTGTAACCATCAATCTTACATTGGTTACCACCTGGGTACTTATGTTTGTATTGGTACTAGCATCTGTTTTGGTAACCAGAAAACTGCGTACCGATTTAAAAATATCGCGGTGGCAATGCATTTTGGAGATGCTGGTAACAGGAATGAACCAACAGATAAAAGAAGTAGGGTTAAAGAAGTCTGAGAAATTTATTGGGTTTATAGGAACCTTATTTATTTTTATCGCCTTTGCCAATTTGTGTATTATTTTTCCGGGTTATGAACCTCCTACGAGTTCATTATCTACAACTGCAGCTTTGGCCATTTGTGTTTTTCTAGCAACTCCTTTTTTCGGAATTTCAGAAAGTGGTATTCTAGGGTACTTAAAAACCTATATAGAACCAACATTTATTATGCTTCCTTTTAATATAATTAGTGAATTGTCTCGTACGTTGGCACTTGCGGTTCGTCTCTTTGGTAATATTATGAGCGGGGGTCTTATTGTGACTATTCTTTTAAGTATAGCTCCCTTATTTTTCCCGGTACTAATGACTATTTTAGGTCTTATAACAGGGATTATACAAGCGTATATATTTAGCATTTTGGCAACTGTTTATATTGCCGCTGCGACAGAAGAATCAGACAAAAAGAAGGCAAGAATCAAGAAAATAAAACAAAAATCTGTAATAGTAACAGAGACAAAATAAGTAGGGGTGAGAAGCCCTCTTTTTTAAATATTCAACACTAAAATTGGTATAACAACAAAATTTAATATTATGGACAATGCTACAATAATCGCAATGGTATCTATCATTACTGCCGGAATAACAACAGGAATTGGCTGTATGATACCCGCTTTAGGTCAGGGTAAATCTATTTCAACAGCGTTAAGTTCAATGGCCCAACAGCCCGATGCAAGTCAGACCGTTACGCGTACACTATTTGTGGGTCTTGCTATGCTTGAATCATTAGCAATCTATTGTTTTGTGATTTCAATGATCTTGATTTTCGCAAATCCTTTCTGGAACCATTTCATCGCTTAATACTTAAAAATATGAAAATCGACTGGTTTACTGTAATAGCCCAAATCATCAATTTCATGGTGCTAATGTGGTTATTGAAACGTTTTCTTTATAAACCCATATTAGCTTCTATAGATGAACGAGAAACGAAGATAAAGAACCAACTCTTGGATGCTGAATCTCAGAAAAAAGAAGCGGCTCAAGCTAAAGATGAATTCAACCATAAAAACGAAATTTTCAATAAAGAGAAGGATGAGTTGATGCAAAAGGCAGCTTCAGAAGCCAAAATTGAAGGTGATACATTAAAGGAAAATGCGAGAAAAGAAGCTATTGCGCTTAAGCAAAAATTAGAAAAGGCATTTACGGAGGATCAAGCTATAAAAAACAATGATATGGCTAAACGGATAGGAAATGAGGTTCTTGATATTGCAAGAAAAGCTTTGACAGATCTTTCCTCAGCCAGTTTAGAAGCGCAAACTTTAGCTGTATTTTTAAAAAGAATTCACGAACTGAAAGATACGGAAAAAGTAAATTTTTCAGAAGCTCTCAAAGGAGGAGAACCCATTTTGGTACAAAGTGCTTTTGCATTATCTACCAATCAACAAACTTCAATAGAGAAAACTGTAAAAGAGTTGTTGAAAACAGAAAATTCATTTGAGTTTAAAACCCAACCAGAATTGATCAACGGGATTGAGATTTTGGCCAATGGGTATAAACTTTCTTGGAGTATCTCTGATTATTTAAAGTCTTTTGAAGAAAATGCTGAAACAGCTAAAGGCTTAAATTAGAACCAAAATCTAAAAGAAATGGGCGCAACAGATTATAAGGGTTTAGTAAACGACACGTTTGAAAAACTAGCAAAACATAGAGAAAATCACGAATTTAAGCTTGCCCCAAAAGAAGTAGGTCGTGTTACTAGCGTTTCTGCTGGAGTGGTAAAAGTATCGGGGCTACCTAATGCAGGGTATGAGGAACTTTTGAAATTTCCTGGCAATTTATATGGTATTGCATTTAATATTGATGAGGATGAAATTGGAGTTATCCTTTTAGGGGAAGATTCTGATTTAAATGCGGGTGATCTTGTTGAACGAACAAATCGGGTAATGGATGTTCCTGTGGGTAAAGCACTTCTTGGAAGAGTCATTGGGCCTTTGGGTGAGCCTATGGATGATAAAGGGACTATTTCTTTTGAAAAAAGACTGCCAATTGAACGGAGCGCAACCCCCATTATGGATCGTTCAGGGGTAAGCGTACCATTACAAACGGGAATTAAAGTTATAGACGCATTAATCCCAATAGGGCGCGGACAAAGAGAATTAATTTTAGGAGACCGGCAAACAGGTAAAACTGCCATTGCTTTGGATACTATTGTAAACCAAAAAGACAAAGATGTTATATGTGTTTATTGTGCTATTGGACAAAGGGCTTCTGCAGTGGCGAAAGTAATTGCAGACTTAAAAGAAAATGGAGCCATGGAGTATACCATTGTTATGGTTACAGAAGGAAACGATTCTCCAGGGTTACAATATATTGCTCCCTACGCTGCAACTAGTATCGCTGAGTATTTTATGCAAATAGGCAAGGATGTTCTTATTGTTTATGATGATTTAACGAATCATGCTAGGGCCTATCGTGAGCTTTCCCTTTTACTAAAAAGACCACCCGGACGTGAAGCATTTCCTGGAGATATTTTCTATATCCATTCTCGATTGTTGGAGCGTTCTACGCATTTGAGTGCAGCACTTGGCGGAGGGTCCTTAACAGCGCTCCCTATAATTGAAACAGAGGCACAGAACATATCAGCTTACATTCCTACCAACCTAATTTCAATTACAGATGGTCAAATTTATTTGTCACCTAAACAATTTGAGTTAGGGATTTTACCTGCCGTTGAGGTTGGTAAATCGGTTTCTCGTGTTGGTGGTAAGGCCCAATTACCTGCCTACCGAGCGATTGCAGGCGATTTAAAACTTGGATTTTCTCAATTTGAAGAATTGGAAACTTTTGCTCGTTTTGGTTCTCATTTAGACGAAGAGACAAAAAATGTTATTGAACATGGTAAACGTATTCGGGAGGTTCTAAAACAAAATGAACTACAACCTTTATCTGTAACAGAACAAATAGGGATTCTTCTAGCATTAACTCATGGTCTTTTTGATAGTATAGCATTGGAAAATATGCGTGAAGCAGAAAAGGCGGTCATAAAAAGTATAGCCACGTTACCAGAAGCTATTCAAAAAAGTTTTTATGATCCAGAAGGAGTAAATGATGCAGGAAGAGAAAGTATGTTAACGGCTGCAAAAACGGCACTTGAGGAATTTCAAAAGACAACATAACCACCAAAAATAATTACTATGGATTCGCTGGAAAGCTTAACAAGACAGATTACCGGAGCCAAAGAATTAAATTCGATAGTGCGTACCATGAAGGCTATGGCTGCGGCTAATATTGGCCAATATGAAAGAGCTATGGAATCGTTGGATGATTATTGGACTAACGTATCTTTAGGACTAGTAGCCTATTTAAAAGATATTGGGTTGGACAATACGGATACTATAGAGAAGGAGAATACCAAAAAAAGTGAAAAATCTATTTGCGCTATTGTTTTTGGATCAGATCAAGGTTTTGTTGGGCAGTTTAATGATTCCTTATCGCAGAATGTACAAGAGTCTCTAGCTACTCATGGAGGTAAATTAGAAATCTGGACCGTTGGTGTTCGGGTACCTTTATTGCTTGCGGATATGGGGATGACCGTAACCAAAGAGTTTAACCTTCCAAATTCTATTAATGCCATTACCAATCTTATAGGATCAATTTTGTTACAGGTTGAAGAAAATCACGAAAACGGTAACATAGATGAGTATTACCTTTTTCATAACCATTTGGTAAATGAAGGTTCTTACGAGCAGGAAAAATCACGTCTATTTCCATTGGATGCTCAATGGCGTCAGGAGCAAGCACAGTTAAATTGGCCAACTCAAAAACAACCCGAAGTGATTGGAGATAGCGGCAAGCTTATACATCGTTTAATTAGAGAGTATCTTTTTGTTACTCTATACAAAACCTGCACGGAATCGTTAGCAAGTGAAAATTTAAGTAGGTTGAATGCTATGCAACGTGCAGAGAAAAATATTGAAGAATTGTTAGACGAGATAGGGCATACCTATCACAGATTAAGACAAAGCTCTATTGATGAAGAACTTTTTGATGTGGTATCTGGTTTTACAGCCTTGAAGAAGGATAAAAAATAATAGGGTAGATTACATTTTAATACCTGTTTTAAATTAGTCAAACCCTAGTTTTCAGAACAAATTTTAAAATAATATTTTCTAATTATTACAGCAGCTAATTAGGAGGAAATCAACTTTAACCACTTACTAAGTCTCCCTACGCTTCCCAGTAATTTCAAGGATATTAATTTTATATACTATAGGATTTCCTCTAGTGTATGATTTACTTGAGAATTCATGAATAAATTCTACATTTTTATGTTCATTTCGTTGTATAATATCTTTTATACCTTCTGTAAATAGATGTAATTTTTGCTTAGCAGAACTACCTTCAAGCTCTTCAAAAGTACCATGTACTTGCGCAGATTCCCAATTCACCATAGATTCAATTTGTTCCACAACTATAGCAACATGTTTATTTTTTCTCATAGCATCTATTTTGTGCCCTTCTGCGGTATAGCTTATAATACTATTGTCTTCAGGGTCAAAAAAATAGGTGATTGGAATCACATAAGGTTTTTCGTCTACGATATAGGCCAAGTGCCCTTTATAATTTTTTCTAAGAATAGTAATGCTTTCACTGCCTGATATGTCCATCATAATTTTTTTATATAAAAACATGTTTAAAATATGAAAAATAACGTTTTTCTATGGGAACATGTTGTAGATAATTTAATGTGTTTTTGCTTTATTTCCAACGGTATTCGGAGCGCCCTTTAAGCTCATGTTCTATTTCTAATAACCGGTTGTATTTTGCAACACGTTCGCCTCTACAAGCGGAACCTGATTTTAAATGTCCGCCATCCATGGCTACGGCAAAATCTGCTAAAAAAGTATCTTCAGTTTCCCCTGAGCGATGTGATAGAAAATAACGCCACCCAGCTTCACGGCACATACGTACCGCTTCTATGGTTTCTGTAACTGAACCGATCTGATTTAATTTTATAAGTGCCGAATTCGCTGTTTTTTCCTTGATACCTTTACTTATATATTTTCTGTTGGTCACAAAAATATCATCACCAACTACTTCTATTTTGTCTCCAAATTTTTTAGTAAATTTTGAAAATCCGTCCCAATCGCCTTCAGAAAGTGGGTCTTCCCAAGAAATAATGGGGTATTTTTTTAACCATTCACCAGACAGCTCAATAAGCTGATCAGTAGTCATCTTTCCAGCACCAGATTTAATAAGGTCATACTTATTGTCTAAATTTGGTGAAAAAGAATTGGCAGCACTATCAATAGCAACAGATAAATCTATTCCAGGAGCATACCCCGCTTGTTCGACAGCTTCAATGATTAATTCTATAGCAATTTCATTGCTCCCGCAGTTGGGTGCAAATCCGCCTTCATCACCAACACTGGTGGCTAGTCCTTTCGCTTTTAATATTTTTTTGAGTACGTGAAAAGTTTCCGCAACGTAACGAAGTCCTTCCTTAAAGTTTGGAGCTCCATGAGGTACCAACATAAATTCTTGAAAATCTACGCTGTTATCGGCATGTTCGCCACCGTTAAGAATATTCATGCAAGGCACAGGTATACGCACCGTATTAGAACCGCCTAAATAACGATATAGCGGTAGGTTGGATGAAACAGCAGCGGCCTTGGCTACTGCCATGGAAACACCCAAAATAGCATTGGCTCCGAGCTCAGATTTATTCTCGGTACCATCTAGTTCAATCATGGTGTAATCAATATTTTTTTGATCCAAAGCACTCATACCTATAAGCGCTTTTGCTATTTTTTTATTCACGTTTTCTACGGCCTTTTGAACACCTTTTCCATCGTAACGTTTTTCATGATCACGAAGTTCTAAAGCTTCGTTCAGACCGGTAGAAGCGCCCGAAGGTACAGAAGCTGAAGTTTTTGTTCCGTCTTCTAAAGTGACATAGGCACGTAATGTTGGATTTCCTCGGGAATCTAAAATTTCAAGTGCAGAAATAGCTGTTATTTTTGAATTCATTTTACTGATATCTAACGTTAGTTTCTTTTTTCCTTGGATGAAAATGTTTTAAAAAGAATGGTGCCGAAAAACTAAATAATTAATAGCAAGAGTGGCGTGTTTTTACCTTCATCAAAGTTTTATACGATGAAGGTATTGCGGTATTTAAAAATGAGACATGATACAAATCATAAACCCATTAATTTGAAGGGAAAGAATCGCGTTTTACTCATTTTTTTGCTCTTTCTCTTTCTTTTTTTCCTGTTTTTTAAAATAGCCACGGGTTAAAAAATTATGTTTTAAGGCCTCCATATTTTCATTAAACTTTAGAACTCCTTCGTCAACGTTTTTCATGGAGTTTTGAAGTTGACGAACCAAGGTGGTGTCTGTAGCCAGGTAGTTAATAGCACCATCTCCATTATTAATGCGATCTACCACAATGTTGAGGTTTTTAGCGGTATTCTCAATGTCTATAGATGAGTTTTCGAGATGGTTTAAAACATTACGAATTTTTGCGCCTGAGAGCGAATCACTCAATAGGGTTCCAACCACACTTTCTTTGGAGTCAAAACTTTCTACAAGTGCATTTAGTTTACGTATGGTTTGTTGTGCATCATTACTTGTATATTTAAGGTTGATTAAGCTTTGGTTTAAATTGGCACCCATAATGGTATCATTAAGTAAGCGACCTAAGGTCCCTTTTCCTTCATTTATAGAACGTGTAATAGTTAGTAATTGTGCTGTTAATACAGCGGCATTTTCATTGGTTACATTTAAGGTGTTCAACATATCTGATGTAGCAACGTTGCTAAAAGACTTTATTTCATCACCAGATTTAACATAGGGCGCTTCGCCTACTCCAGGAACAATATTAATAATCATACTCCCCACTAAACCATCTGAGCCAATATTGGCAACTGAATTATTTTTGATATGTTGTTGCATCTTGTTGTCAATGAGCAGCCCAACTAGAATAGTCGTATCATTGATCATTTCAATATCTTTTACTGTACCGATGCTAATACCTGCATACCGAACATTGTTACCATTCTGGAGTCCACGTACATTGTCAAAAGTAACGTTGAGGTCAAAGGTATTCCCAAACATATTTTGTTTGTTTCCAATCATATAGATGACGAGTATTAACAATACCGATCCTATGAGAACAAAAAGGCCTAATCTTATTTTTTCCGATGCTGATTTCTCCATATTTTATTTTTTAAAAAAAGCTTCTACTTTAGGGTCGTTAGATTGTATCAAATCTGTGTATTTACCCTCGACATAATTTATACCATCTACCAATAAAATCATCCGATCAGAGATGACCCTAGCACAATCCATGTCATGCGTAATGATCAGAGAAGAAGTACCATATTTTATCTGTATGTTGCGCATTAACTCAATGATTTCTTTAGATGTAATTGGGTCCAAACCAGTTGTAGGTTCATCATAAAGAATAATCTTAGGTTGTAAAATTAAGGTACGGGCCAAAGCAACCCTGCGTTGCATTCCTCCAGATAATTCTTCAGGCATCAAGTCAATTGTATTTGCGAGACCAACACTTTCTAAAGCATCTATTACCAGTGGAGTGGTATCTTTTATATTATCAAACTTTTCTTTATGTCGCCGCATTGGGAATTCTAAATTTTCCCGTACCGTCATGGAATCATAAAGCGCACTCCCTTGAAACAAAAAGCCAATATCAGACCTTAGTACATCTAAGGTTTCCCGATCTAAGTTTTTTATTTCTTTACCCAAAACAGAAATGTAACCGCTATCTGGTTGTATTAAACCCACCAAACATTTTATCATTACCGATTTTCCAGAGCCGGATTTGCCCATAACAACAAGGTTTTCGCCCTTGTAAAGCTTCATGTGAAACCCGTTGAGCACCATATGGTCCCCAAAACTTTTATAGAGATCTTTGATGTCTATAATGACTTCTTTTTGGTCTATATCCTGTTCCATTAAGGGTGTTTTTTTATCATCTTTTTTCATATATCAAAAAAAATATTGGAGATAAAAACGGCTATAAAATCTATGACAAATAAAAGCAAGGAGGTCATTACTACTGCCGTATTTGCAGCGATACCAACACCTGCTGTGCCTTTTTTACTGTAATATCCTTTAAAACAACCTACTAATCCAATAGCAAAACCAAAGAAGAATGTTTTAATGATAGCAGGTATTAAATCGGTATAGGATAAAGCATCAAAAATAGTATTGAAATAGAGTTGAAACGAAACGTTTCCTTTTATGTTTTCAATTAAGGCCGAACCAAAAAGAGCTACAGCATCACTTAATACAACCAGCAAGGGGAGCATTAATATAGCAGCCAAAACCCGTGTAACTACTAAATACTTAAAGGGGTTGGTACCAGAGACTTCCATGGCATCAATCTGTTCGGTTACCCGCATGGAACCTAATTCTGCCCCTATTCCTGATGATATTCTTCCTGCACAGACTAGGGCGGTAATGACAGGTCCTAGCTCACGTACAATGGAAATGCCTACCATATTAGGCATCCAAGAAACAGCCCCAAATTGAACCATAGTAGGGCGTGATTGTAAATCTAATACCAGCCCTATAATGAATCCAGTAACCAAGACCAAGGTTAATGACCGGTTTCCAATTTGGTAACATTGCCGTAAGAATTCATTGAATTCAAAGGGAGGGCGTATTGCTTCCTTAAAGAAGCGTCCTGCAAAATAGGTGAGTTCGCCGACTTCGGTGAGCGCTTGCTTTATTTTTTTTGGCGTCTTGAGTTTCAAATCTATTTTATGAATTTAGAGCTGTGGGTCATTCCAAAATTAAGGAACCTCCAATGAAGTTAGAATGACTTGGGTCATCCCTAAAAAATAAATAATAATGTTTATAAGAACTGATCTGTGTCATTCGTAATTCAATGGGCACTGTTTAGTTTTGTCGCACCATGCTTAAGTAGAAACTAGTTTAAAGATAGCCCATGAACAATAGAAAAGTAACCCGTGCACGGTATAGGTTTGTAGCTCTAGATGTTAGTAAGTATAGACTTTTATTTATTGCACTTTTAGTGGGTTTGGGTACAGGACTTTTAAGTTCGCTTTTTAGGCTTATTCTTGCTCGTTTAGCTACGTTTAGAACAACGTTTCAAATAGGTGAGATTGATCGGGGCTGGCAAGACTGGTTATGGCCTATGCTTTTTACTTTTTTCGGTATATGGTTTTCAATATTTTTAGTAAAAAAATATGCTCCTGAAACTGCGGGTAGTGGTATTCAAGAAATTGAAGGAGCTTTAGATGGTTTAAGACCAATTAGATGGCGCAAGGTTTTACCTGTTAAATTCATCGCTTCCCTATTTTCTCTAAGCAGTGGATTGTTATTGGGGCGTGAAGGACCAACCGTTCAGATAGGTGCTAATTTGGGCAAAATGGCCGATGATATTTTTAAGCAACCCTTAGAAGAAGATAATCCTTTAATTTCCGCAGGTGCAGCATCGGGCTTAGCAAGTGCTTTTAACGCGCCTTTTGCAGGAATCATTTTCGTTATTGAAGAGATGAACGGGCATTTTAAATTCAATTTTTATTCAGTGGCGGCGCTTATGATTGGTGCAGGTTCTGCCGATATGGTAGTGCGGTTATTGGTGGGTAGTGGTCCTATCCTTAAAACAACAATTTTTACTTTTGAAGAATTGTCCGGTATATGGTTGTTTGTATTGTTGGGACTCGTGCTTAGCGTTGTAGGAATTATGTTTAATAAGCTATTAATTAAAGCGCTAGATTTATTTAAAAATTGGAAGGTAAGTTATGTCACTATTGCTTTCTGTATGGCCTTGATTGTTACTGCGGTAGGGATGTATTCAGAAGATATGATTGGAGCAGGGTACACGACTATAACACATGTTTATAATAATTCTTTTACCTTGAAATTTCTTGTTGGGTTATTTCTTGTGCGTTTTATTCTTTCTATTCTTAGCTACGGCTCAGGAGTACCTGGAGGTATTTTTACTCCTTTGATAACCTTAGGAATAATTTTAGGGATGCTCTTTGGAGGTATCGCACAATATTTTTTTCCAGACCTTGTTCCTGATCCTGCTATTTTTGGTGTTGCCGGTATGGCAGGTATTTTTGCTTCAACCATCAGGGCGCCACTTACAGGTTTAGCACTATCGGTTGAAATGACCGCAAATTATGAGTTGATATTGCCTTTAATTTTTACTGCGGTAACGGCATCCGTTTGTACGACAATGCTGGGCAATGCACCTATATATGCGACCTTGTTGAAACGTACTTTGGATAATGAAAAAAAATAATATCTGCTTAAGATGAGAAGCAAGAAAACAATCAAAGAATTGAGAAAAAAATAACAATATTTTAGGAACCTGATCTATATCAGGGAATCCATAATTTAAACAACATAGTTTTGATTAAATAATTTCAAAATCCTAGTTATGAGCCCAGAGAACACTCACTTTGTACGATATTTGGAATCACTTAAAGCATCTTCTTTTTTTCTAGATGTACAATGTAATTCCTTGAAAACACTATTGGCTCATATGGTTCCTGAGAAGTGGAGTTTAAATACACTTAAAAATAGCTCCGATTTTAAAAATTCCTTTCATTTTATAGTGTCAGGAAGACTTAAAGGATATAAAGTTAACCCCAATAGTGGTAGAGAGCATACTATTTTTATCTTGAAAAAAGGAGATGTTTTTGATGTACTCCAATTGATGGATGAAGAGTCTCACGATATTAATTGGGAAGCTATGGATGAACTTGAAATTCTAAAAATTGATGTAGAAACGATTCGTACGTGGATCGTATCGCTCCCAAATATGGTGAATACATTAATGCATTATATGGCGAAGAGAATGCGTAGGCTAGAGGAGGTAGCTACTGACATTTCATTGCATAGTACCCTTGTGCGACTTTCGGGCCTGCTTTTAATGTATATGAATGATGAAAGTCAGAAATTGGAAACTATAAACAATCTTCCCAATGATGAAATTGCTCGTTTGATTGGAACCACAAGGCCTGTGGTGAATAGACATATTCAACAATTAAAAAAATGTGGAGCTATTTCTGTACGACGTAAACATATAGATATTCAGAATCGCTTGTTATTAGTTTCCATTGCAGAAGAGAAATATATTTTTTAAGTTTTTTTCATTTTTCATTTTTTTTCTTAGCATCAAAAGAGACTCGTAAAAGAGGTGAATTTTTTAATCGATACGATTACTAGAGCCATAAGATTTATTTCTTAAAAATGAGTTTTTGCAATTATATTGTCTTAACTGCTACTTTGGTAGCAGACTTAGTGGCTATTGACATTTAATTTTACGTTGCGTAATACATTAAATGTTCATCCTAAAACAAACAATAATGGCTACACAAGTTTTTACAAGAACAGAACAATCTTCTCATAATCCTAAATATTGGTGGTTACAAATTCTATTAGGAATCATATTTATCTTCAGCGCTCTTTGGTTTTTAGATACGCCTATAGAAACCTATCTGTCGCTAACTTTCGTGTTCAGCTTCCTGATGTTATTTACAGGGCTAGTAGAAGTAATCAACGCATTAAGCATACGAAAAGCATCTTCTAAATTTTCACTAAAACTTACAGGTGCCTTTATAGATTTGGTTTTTGGGCTTATTTTACTATTGCATGAATGGATAACTCTGGAACTTTTACCAATACTTCTAGGAATATGGCTTATTTTCAGATCCTTCCAATTATTTTTTTTTTATAGTGAATTAAAAAAGAGATCTAATGAAAGTAATTGGTGGACATTCGTTGCCGCACTATTTACCTTATTGTTTGCTATTACCATAATGGTCAATCCGTTTTTTGGTGAATTGACGCTAATCTACACGGTTAGCTTTTCCTTTTTTATTATGGGACTCTACAGGGTTACCTTAGGATATACATTATATCAAACGAGAAATGAGCTTTAGTGTTACCTCACGTTTACGATCATTCTAAATATTTTTAAGTTGAAAAGAAGTCTAAAACATAGTTTGGCAGACCTACTTTATGCCGCAATTGAATCCAAACAGGATTTGCCGCGAAAGATAATACTTGAATCTTTTGAGTTAAAATATCCTAAAGCATTATATACTACTTGGCAACTTAAGGATAATGCTATTTGGGAGGCAGCCTTTTTTTGGGAGAAAAAGGAACATACTGCTTTGTTTACAAAAAATGGACTATGGATGGAGACTCATACTTATCTACCATTAGGTAAAGTTCCTAAAATTATTCAACAAAAGTTTAATATGGATTATCCAAGAAACTTGATCCAGGGTATTTTTATTTTAAAAAAATCTGAAGAAGTTTTTTATGAATTTTTAATACGTTTAGGAAATAAAGAGTATAAAGCACGTTACAGTGTTGATGGAGAAAAGAAAGCGTAGGTATTTGTTAAATAGTAAGTTTATGCTACCCAAGTAATAGTAGAGATCTCGTACAGTAGATCACTTTTAATTGAAATAAATTCTAAAAATTCATAAGATGAAAACTATAAAATCTGGAATAATTCTGTCTTTAATTCTAATTGTGTTTGGTTGTCAAAGAGAGCATAAAAAGGATGTGGAAAGCATAATTGAAGGTTCTATAGTTCATAGGCTTCCAAATGAATCAGATGAAAATTTTTCTAAGGCTTTGGCTAGTATAGACAAGCAAAATTTAAAAGATGCAGCAGTACAATTAAAAAAGGGTCTAGTTGCATTACAAATGGAGGGCATGAATGTTACTGGTCTTTATAAAGTTAACCTCGAGAAAGCTATTGATGTGCTGAATAGGATTGAGGTTGATTTGAAGAATGGTGAAAAGATACCAACAAATGTACTTAGAGAAACTATAGCCAATGCCGAAATAAATATAGCACATAATTATCTTTCTACAGAGGATACGTATGTTTTGGCAGCTTCAAATGAAACTATAAGTCATAAAACAAAAAGAAATTTTTATCACTCGTTTTCTACTTTAAAAAAAGAAGAAGGAAAGATGAAGGTAGAGGTTAAAAAAGAAGGAGATTCCTTGCTTAGAGAAGGACAAAAATTAGATCAAGAATACAAGGCATGGGAGAAAAGAGTTAAAGAGTATACTAAAAAAACAAGCGAACACCTGAAAAAAAGAGACACTGCTATATATGAAGAAATGTATTGGGAATAGTAGTCTTCTGCTACTTAAGTTACAGTTTTAGTTTGCTTAATTCCTTAACTTCAATTTCAGAATAGTGTAATAGATATAAACAGTTGTAATATGATGAAGCCCAAAATTGGCATGCTACATTTTGAAACCGTGGAATGGATACATGAAGTAGAATTCTATTTGGATGAGTTTCGTGTACTTGAAGAATTAATACAACGCAAGGAAGACCATACCAATTTGGCAAAACAACTTCATAGAGATATAGCTCATACAATCAGTATCGTCTTGGATCAATTGAGTCGAGACTTTATTGATAAACTAGTAAAACATGAAAAACACCTCTCTAATTTTATTATGAGTGATACGAAAACAAACGCTGATTTATACTTAGAAAGACACCAAAAGCTAGCCAAAATGTTAAACCAACTAAAAAGGCAAGTTCGAAAATTAAAGAAAAAAGTGTATCGATATCTTCTAGAGAAAAAATATCAGCAACGTCATGGTTTTCCAATTTGAGACCAGATGGTCAATTTAAGTTAAGTTAAATTATGTGATGCCAAAAAGAAGCTTTTTTTTATTCCTTTTAATTGGTCTTGTAGCTATAGGTTGTGAGCGATCAATTACAAATAATGACAATGGTAGTACTATTGAATTGAGTGAAGATGATGTGTTTACCATCAAGCTAAAAGAGCCAGTTCAATCAGAATATGAATGGAGTATTGTCTCAAAAAATAACCATATTAAACTTACAGAACCAATCGTTAGAAATGATAACGATATAAGCACAGAATTCACGTTTGAATTTAAAACGGTGGGAACTGGAGAGGATGTCCTTAAATTGATATATACGAATGGGTCAGCTGTTAAAAAATCTTTTGAGTTAAGGATTATCATTGGTACCATGGGACGTATTGAAGCGAATTAGAGATAGGAGTTTTAATCACCTTAAAATGGAGCTATTTTTTGATGTTAAGAGATTGCTTAATAATGATAACCACAGTTTTATTGGATTAACGAGAGATTTTAATTAGGCTCTCAAACAGCGTTATAAATTAGTGAACAAGTGCTACTAAAGTAGCACTTTACGAGTACAACATCTTTTACTTTTATGGTGTAAATTAATAAAAGTCTTTTCTACTATAATAGTTTTAAAAACGTAAGGTATAGGAACTGTTCTTCATCCTAAAGACAAGATTAATAACACTTTAAATTAAAAAAAAATGAAATCAATTACACTGGTATTTATGTTGAGTATGATGTTTATGATGTCTGCTCAAACAAGAAAAGATGAGAAAATTATAAAAGATGCCGTCAAAGCTAAAAAGGAATTGATAAAGGCAGATGATGGAATTCATACTTTTTTTGAAAAATCGGCTGGATATGTCATATTTCCGAATGTTGGTGAAGGTGGGTTTATCATAGGTGGTGCATCAGGCAATGGTGTGCTTTATCAAAATGGCAAGGCGAAAGGTATGGCCGACCTTAAAAAATTGGATGTTGGTTTCCAAGCTGGAGGTCAATCTATTATCGAAATTATCTTTTTTGAAACAGAAGAAGACGTGAACGCCTTTGAAGAAGGAAAATTTGAATTTTCAGCCCAAGTTTCCGCAGTAGTTCTTAAATCTGGTGTAGCGGCAAACGCTAAATATAAAGAAGGTGTTGCGGTTTTTGCGGTACCTAAATCAGGACTTATGGCAAAGGCTTCTGTAGGCGGACAAAAATTTAAGTATCATTCTTTTTAGAAAGAGGACACCTTGAAAGGTTCTCTCCCAAGGCGGTAAATTATAAATACAAAATGAAAGAATCATGAAAATATCTTTAGTAGGTACGCTAATGCTTTTTTGCATGTTCATGGGGCACGCCCAAAACAGTTACGAAATTACGGAGCAGAGCATGCCTGATAATAAAATGGCAACTAGTTTTACCGCCAATATAATTGGCCAGAATGAAAGCAATGTCTATTATCAATGGCAGAAATTTATTGAATCACATAAAGGCAAGACTTATTTGGTTTTTGCCAAAGAAGGCAATGTAGAGTTTGAGAGTGAACATGTACTTCTTCCAATGTTAGATAATAAATCTGTTACCTTACATACTCGATTTTCTCCTAATTATTCAGAGAGTGGAATATTGTTAACTTTATGGATAGAACTTCCGGATGGAGATTATTATTCATCAATGACCGATGAAGATTCTGCCAAAAAAATAAAGGATTGGTTGTTAAAGTATGACCTACAGCTCACTGAAATAAAAGGAAGAGGTTGATGCCATAGAAATAATTTAAGTCTATAATTTAATAAGTATTTTATAATGGTTTTATACTTATTTGAGTAGCTATTTTTGGTCTTACGCATTTAGAATTTAAATTGTTATCAGGCAATTCAATTTAAAAAAATTGTTGATCTTTTTAATAATGAGTGGGTCAAATTTTTTTGCGAAAGATTCCAAAGTTTCTTAATCATCCAATTGCTATTAACGTTTATAGCTGCCTATTGGTGAAAACTTAAAAGGCAATTTATCACACTTATCAATTGCCTTTTAAAATACAAGGTGTTTACTATTTATTTAAAATAAAAAATATGAAAAGGATATGTATTGCTTTAGATTATAATCCATCGGCGGAAAAAGTAGGGAAAATAGGATATGAGTACGCTAAGGCCTTAAATGCTGAAATTTTTTTAGTGCATGTTATTTCGGATGCGCCTTATTATTCTATTGATTATTCGCCATTTTTGGGCTATACTAGTCCTTTCAATACGGGTTCTGTAGTATTGGTAAAAGAACTTATGGAGGGCGCATCAAATTTTCTGTCAGATTCAGCAACTCATTTAGGAGGAGGAAAGATAAAAACAGCCGTTTTAGAAGGTGAAGCAGGTGTAGCTATTTTAGAATACTTAGATGAGAATAAAATGGATTTGTTGGTAATAGGAACGCACAGTCAAAGCTCCTTAGAGAATGTGTTGCTAGGCAGTACGGCTGTGAAAATTGTAAAGCATACCAAAATACCATTGCTGGTGGTGCCTACAAAAGTTGAGTAATAAAAAAGCTGTAAAGTAGAGCGCATATTATTCTCTGGAAGGTCATATAAACAGCCGTATGGTTTATCTAGTTGATAGGAATCGTTATAGCTGCGGAATTTTTGCTTACATTTAAAAGTAACGGATATAGTGGTGATACTTCTAAATAAGTTTATGTGGTGTTAGATGTAAATTTAAATAGCCTATAAAAAGCCATATCATTCTAAGCAGCTGTCTGTTGCACCTGCAGTGTTCAGACCATACTCCAGCTAGGTCTCTAAATAAAAAAACATAGGTAAACCTAGGGTTAAAAGAGGCGTTAAGCTTTAAGCTAATTTAATAGAAGTTATTTCTTTTAAGACAATATTGGCGATGTTTGAACATTCAAGCCCTATACTATACATGAACAATTAATAAAACGCATCAAATAAGGAAGAACACGGAAATAACTATTTAAAAAAGTTCCATAGACATAATTTGAAATGTACTAAATATCACACAAGAGCATTATGCTATTTATGGACTGCTGTAAAAAATCATTTAACAGAAGTAGCGTGTCAACAAGATGTAAATTATCAGAGAGCCGAGTAATATTCAGTTGCGAATCATAGTAATGTTCTCCTCAAAAAAAAATCAGAAATTAAACAACACGCTTGGTCTGGTCATTTTACTATGTACTTATTAGAGGCAGTTTAAAATTGAAAATGCTTTAATTTTTTTAATCATATAGAGGAAATGGAATATCAACATAGTCTTAACGAGAAGATTCGTTTTACAATCATAATAACTCATGAGAAATATCTAGAATTAATTAAATACAGGAATAAAATACTTTGAAGTTTCTCAAACAATGGAAAAAAAAGAGATAACTAACAAGGAGCTCAAAGAATATTTAGATGCTTTAAATGGTATCATAAAAACATAAGAATAATAATTTTATAAAACTATAATAAATGATAATTCAAATAAACACAGACAAGAATATTTCTGGAGAAAAAAGAACTGAAGATTTTTTCACTTCTCAAATTGAAGAAGCCTTAAAAAGGTTCGAATCTCATATTACTAGAATAGAAGTTCATTTTAAAGATGAAAATGGGAAGAAGGACGGATTCAATGATATTTCATGTTTAATAGAAGCTAGACTTGAGGGGAGGCAACCCATTGCTGTTACCAATCAATCAGAGACTATAGACCAAGCATTAACAGGTGCTATTCATAAAATAAAAACCGCTGTAGACAGCATTCTTGAAAAAAGTAAAAAATATTAAAAATTTATACTTATGAAAACAAATAACAACTTGGGAATTTGGATGGATCATTCAACGGCACACCTAATTGATTTAAATTCAAAAAATAAAGGCAGCTTAATTGTTTCAAAATTTACTACAGAAATAAAGGAAGATGCCTTGATTAAAAGTGAAAGTCTTATGCATAATAAGAGGCAACAAATGCAGGAAGAATATTATGAAAAAATTGGAGCAGAAATTTTGAAATATAAGCATGTGCTTTTATTTGGACCAACAAATGCAAAAGTAGAATTGCACAATTACTTAAATAAAGATTCACATTTTAAAGATATAAAAATAGATGTCGCAGCAGCAGATAAAATGACGGATAACGAAAAAGATGCTTTTGTCAAAAAACATTTTGAAAATATATAAATCATAACAACAATACAAAGGTAATTACCATATGATTAAAAGGTAGTGTAGCGTAACAAGGAATAAAACACTACAATAACTAGTAAGGATAATTGCTTGGTTCTTGCCTAGTTAAAAAATCCTAAGAAATTCTCCTTGGTATGTTCATGGGCAAGGAAAGTTGCATAATCATCCAGCTTTCCTTACACCTGGATGATTTATATTATTATGTGTAATAATAGTTGAATTTAGTGCTGTTGGACTACTTTTGGTTTTAAAAAATAGTTTAATTGAATACCGCTGTTCATTGGTGGGACTCTTACTTTTTAAGTAAAACGAAAAAACATTAAGAACTCTATTTAAATAAGGAGTTTAATTCGTCTAGTATGAATGTTATTATATTGATTTAATACATGGATTTATTTACGATTATTAGTATACTCATGGTACTGGTTTCCCTTTTTGCCTATCTCAATTCTCGGATCTTAAAATTACAAACTACGATAGGCACCATGATTATTTCCATTCTTTTTTCTATTGGAATACTTGGGTTATCAAAACTATTTCCAGATTTAATCAAATTTGAAAAAAATATTGTAGGAACAATAGATTTTAAAAAATTGTTGATGGAAGGCTTATTGAGTTTTATGCTCTTTGCAGGAGCAATACACGTAAATTTCAATGAACTGAAATCACAAAAGTGGAAAATAGTTGCTTTTTCTAGCTTAGGTGTGTTAATTTCTACGGCCTTAGTTGGAGGTATTTTTTTCTGGGTGTTAGAACGAATAGGAATGCCCTTACCATTGATACATTGTTTACTATTTGGAGCCTTAATTTCTCCTACAGATCCCATATCAGTTATGGGCATTTTAAAGAAAATTGGTATTAAAAAATCCATGGAAACTACCATAGTTGGCGAAAGCCTTTTTAATGATGGAGTAGGGGTCGTTGTTTTCTTAACTTTATTACAATTTGCAAGTACAGGTAACTTAGACGGTGTTGATCCGCTAGGTATCGCAGAAAATTTCCTGATTGAAATTGGTGGAGGTTTATTGTTTGGTTATGTTTTAGGCCGTGTTACGCATAGAGCAATTTCAAAAATTAGCTCTTACGAAACGGAAGTGCTTATTACCCTAGGTATGGTAATGGGGGGCTATGCCTTGGCAGGAAAGATTGGGGTTTCAGGGCCTATTAGTATGGTTGTAGCGGGACTTATTTTAGGAAATAAAACCTATCGCCAAGAGAAAAAAGAAAATACCGTAGATTATGTAGATAAATTTTGGGAGTTGATTGATATTCTATCTAACGCTATTCTATTCGTACTCATTGGTTTAGAAATTGTATTGATTCCGTTTACACGCCAGCTTATAATTGTAGGTGTATTGGCTGCGTTTGTTGTGTTATTATCTCGCTTTTTGTCGGTAGGGGCTCTGGTTGTATTAATGAAAAAATGGATACCATTTGATGCAAAAACATCGTTGATAATGACTTGGGGCGGACTAAGAGGTGGTATTTCTATAGCAATGGCGCTATCCCTGCCGAAAGAAGTTTCATGGGATTATATTGTGCCTGTTACTTATTTAGTGGTGATATTTTCTATTATTATACAAGGATTAACCTTAGAGAAAGTAATTGTTCGGTTAACAAAGTAATTAGTACTAAACTATTCGTCCGCTATTTTGGGTGAAATATCAAGCCAATGCTTTGTCTAGTTTAAAATCAGAAACGAATAAGAAAATAGTAAAGACGTAAATAGAACGCTTTTTTAAATAATGTATTTATTAACTCTAGCCTCTAGGTATGGGTAAATAATTTTTTCTGTAAGTCTTCCAATTCTTTTTCTGTTTTCTTTAGCTCTTTGTGAGCTTCTAACATTTCTGTTTCCTCTTGAGCATTTAAATGATCATATATGTCAAGTGATAGTCTTTTGTGGCGATCGTGCAATCTTGCTAGCTGGTCGCGCTCATTTATTCCATGAATCATAATAGTACTATTTAATAATTAGTAAATTGAATTTTATTAAGTCTTGGTGCTCTAATGAATTTTATAAATTGTATTATTTCTTCAAACTACGACTTAATGCCCAACTAAAATTAGGCAAGTTAAAGGAAAGGCAGTGCTACTTTTGTTGCACTCTATGGCTATTTTTTTTCGTGAATAATTAATAAAAAAGAAAACGTTTAACAAAAAATCTGTCTTCTGAAAAGACTATCAGAATAGCAATCCGCACTTGAAATTTCAAGAATTACATTTTAACTTACAAGATGTCATCCCTTGTAGACTAAGGGGCTTACGTTCTAAAGATCAGATTTTGTATCATCAATTTGTTTTCATTTTGAACATCCCAGCGTAATCACCTTATTTCTATTAATTGATTATTAAAATCAAAGCATTTTATAAGAACTGTTACAAAAGTAGCACAGCACGAAATGGGCTATTTATAATTTTACTAAGAATTTAAGTTTAACTAGTAATACTTATAAATATGAAAAATGGAGTTACTGTCGCAATATGCGAATCACATAACGAAGCCGAAAAAGTAGTTAAGGAATTACAAGATTCAGGTTTTGATATGAAAAAATTATCGATCATTGGTAAGGATTATCATGAAGAAGACAAGGTTATAGGGTTCTATAATACGGATGATAGAATGAAAAGTTGGGGATCCGCTGGTGCTTTTTGGGGAGGAATTTGGGGGCTTATTTTTGGAGCTGGATTTTTTCTAATACCGGGTCTTGGTCCTGTGATGCTGGCAGGTCCTATTGTTTCCTCATTGATTGGAGGTCTGGAGGGAGCCCTCATTGTTGGAGGTTTGTCTGCCTTAGGTGCAGCTTTAGTTGGGATTGGAATACCAAAAGATAGTGTTATCCGCTATGAGACGGCTTTAAAGGCAGATAAGTTTTTAGTAATTGCCCATGGTACTGCTGAAGATATGGAGCACGCAAAGAAAATAATGTCTGGTTCATCTGCTACAGAGGTCCATGTTCATTCAGGAGAAAGTGTATCAGCATAAACAAGTATTAAACAATGTTATTTTAACTGAAATTAATATTTTAAAATTTAAAACCATGAAAACAACAATTTTAAGTATAGTACTGGTAGGGTTTGCCTTCCAAACCTATGCACAAGACATGCTTTATCGAGCAAAAATAAAAGTAGAAGAAGTACCAGAGTTAGTAGTAAGCGCAGTAGAAGAAGATTTTCCTGATTTCTTAATTGTGGAGTACCTTGCGTTACCTTTAGAATATGTAGAGGGAGATGTTTACATCAACCCAAATATAGATTCTAATGCAGATTACGACACTTTTCAAATAGTTCTGAAAGAGCATGGAAAAGAACTTACGGCTACCTATGATAGTGATGGTAACCTTATTAAAACTACAGAGCATTTAAAAAATGTAGCACTACCTTATGCCGTAAGTAAAGCTATTGCAAAAGAATATCCTGAATGGAAATTTGAAAAAGATTCTTACGACATGGTTCAGTTAGGAAATAGCAAAGCGAAAAAACGCTATAGAGTTATCCTAGAAAACCACGGTAAGAAAATAAGAGTTCACACCAACGCTAAAGGCAAAATATTAAATCATCATAAAAGAGTTTAATATTTTATGTTTATTTTAATTGTTTCCACAATACAGGCAGGAGTAGAAAAATAATAACTACTGCTGTCTGTTTATTTTAAAACCTATTTTTAACGAAATAGAATGCTTATTTAGATAAGCTAAGAATATTTTAAAATTAACTATTTGTAATGTTAACCAAATAGTTTTTTCCTTCCCATTTGGCCGTTTCTTTCCAGTAAAATGTAAATTGTAATGAGCTAGACGCTTTATTTTCAGGTTTAATATCTGTTACAAATACGCCAATATTTAGACTCTTAGATTCTTTAATAGCTTTTGTTTTCCAATCGTTGTCCGTCCAATGAATAGTGCATGGGGCAAAGGTCTCAATTCTCAAAGTTTTTCCTTTGGGAATGATCTTTATTCCGTTGTCAAATCGCCATATTTGAAATTCTGATTCCTTCCTTTGTAAGAGGTAACGTTCCTGTGTCTGGTCGGGCATGTCAAACACTTTTTTATCCTGTATGGAGACGCAGAGTTTTATATATTCTGCATGCGCCCAGGTAAGTGGCATTGCAGACCCCGTATGTTCTCCAAAGTACAGTCCTTTTTCGGGAATGTCATGAGTATCCCAAATCTGTTCGGGTAAAAGGCCGTTGTTTGCAAAGCCATCCATAGCCTGTAAAAGCGTATTGGCATATTCAATATTTCCTGCGGCTATTTCATAATGTCCCCTTTCTCCAGAAAGCAAGGGCCATGGCCGCCCTATTCCTGTGCCATCATATGGATCCCCATTTTCATGTTCTCCATAGCCATCATTATTGTAACGGTACCAACAAGGGCCATGGGGAGTATTTACTTTTAATTGCGCATCAATGACCTTTATGGTATTTAGTATCTTTGGATCATTAGGGTCACGAAGCCCAAAGCGCACTAGAGCTAAAGTATCTACACTTATCAGTTCATTAATTTTTACTGTTCCTTTTCCATAATGATGATTCTTTAATTCCATTGTCCTTTCGCCAAGTTCGGATGCAGGCACATCAGTAAATGGATTTATACGGATGTAATAACCCTCCACGCCAATTTCTCTTGCCAAGGGTGTATTCGTTACATAGGTGCGTAATTCTATAGTTTCATTCCAACAATCAGCTGTTTCGCGACAATATATAGCGAAGTCATTTTCTCCATTAATTTCGGCCAGTTTTGCACCAGCTAGCAAAGCTGCTATTTCTGCGGCGATGGTAAAGGGAGAAAAACCACTTTCTTCTTCCCAGCGGTCTTGTTGTGTAAATGGGCCATTTACTAATAGAAATGTGATGGCTTTTTTAGCTAAAGGCCAGTATCTGGCCATCCGATGTTCGCCTATGGTATTCCGTAAGTAACCTTTGAGCATTTCCAGTACTGGTAGGGCAATCTGATCCATTTGTAGGCCGTTCCAGTTGGGTTCTCCATGTAGCCACATGTTTTGTGGCCAACTGCCATCTGAATTTTGAGTAGACATTAAATAATTTACGATACGAGAAACGTCTGCTTTTGTTTTTAGGGCATGAAATCCGCCTGCGCTCTCTACCAAATCTCGTGGCCAAACGACATGATACCCACTTTTATCCGCATCACCCTTGGTTTCTCCCCAAGGAATTGAAAGGCTGGCAATAATACCACCGGGAAAGTTTTTAGCCTCATGCATCCGAAGCATCGCTGCGCTAATCATAAAATTCTGAGCAGGTAGTTTGTAGAGCGATTCCTGCCAGTTTTTCCATTCCTCAATATATCTTTTTTTTGCGGTCTCAAAACCGTCTAAAAGACTTGCTCTTGCGTGGTTGGCAGCTTCTAAATGTGTTCTTCCAAAGCTTAACGCCAGTACAAAATCTTGATCAGACAGATCAATTTCTCCTGTTAATGCAACATTTCCATCTTTGGCATGGTCAAACTCCCACCTCATAATTCCGTGTTGCCGAATATCAGTCCACCCGTCGGATGTGCCTACATATCCAGCGGAGCGTTTTAGCAATTTTGCAGAACAAGCCATGGCTAAAGCGATATCTCCATTTCTAGCAAATAACATGGGGACACCTTTATATTCACCCAGCCAAGCCGTATTGTTAGCCCCCTCATTGTTCAGATGAGGGGCAAGTAGTGCGAAGAGTTTTAAGGGTAAATTCTTGTCTTTTTGTTCAAAAGTTACGTGCTGTAGAATGCTATTTCTAAAAGGATCCACAACAATTTCTTTGGTTATCTGATACTTATCAAAGGTGTCATAATTAATGATTTTATACGCAGGAATGCCATTTTCAATAGTGGAGATGGTCTGTCTTGTATCCCTTTTCTCTTCAGAAAAAAATTCATGCCCATCCGTGATAATGAATCCCATATCGCGCATACATGCAATATCTTCTTGTGGGTAATAAGCTTCATTGAGAATACCGTGGCTAATAGTTAACGTCACATTAGAAGATGCATTTAGAGCCTTGCCAATACCTGATTTGGTGCTAGAGCTCCATTTAGATTCCATTCCCGGTGCTCCAGGAGCTGCAGATTCTTGAGGTATATTTTTGATAGTCATTTTTAAAAGTAATTTCCACAGTGTCCAGTCTCTGTTATGTTTTTGGTAGCATTTTTCAGGTGTATTTTAAATACCTATTGTTATGTATGCAAACCAGAGACTCAACTTAATAAGGATACATGTATTCCTGATGTGTACCAGTAAATTTTTAATTTCCAGAACCGTTAAAACTATTTTCTTATATCTTGATGATATCGCTGGGAGTTTCTATAAAAATAGTTTTATTGCCACGTAGAGCAATAGGTTCCATCATAATTTCAGGATTGTGTTGGATCATTTTTATCCAATCATCTGTAGAAAAAGTATGGTGCTCAAAGAGTTTTTTATAGGCCGTATGATCTTGATTTACAAGATCAGCAACCTTTAGATGTAAACGATCGGCAAGTTCTACTAATTGTGTGCCCGTTAATTTTGTTTTCAAGATATCTACTTCTTGAATTTGTAAGCCTTCAGATTTGGCGTAGGCTAAGGTTTGTTTACCTCGCGTGGATTCTGGATTATAATATAAAGTAATTTGTCTTTTTGACGTAGCAATCTCACCCATAATCTTGATTTTAAAACTAGTTATTTTTTGTTTTTTCTTCTTCTATGTAATGTTCTAATAACTCTTTAAGGCTTTCTAAATATTCCTGCATGACTATTTTGTCCATATGGGGATGAGCATTGTTCGGTAAGGTCATCGGGTTCTCATCCAAGGAGCGATAGAGTTCTGGGTAATTAGTTTCAATATTGGTTGTGAGCTGAGTAATCTCATTAAGGATGTTATGTAAATTTTTCATTAGAACGTATTTTAATTTAGATCACCTATAGTGCAACGTATTAGTAGGTTTGATTTTTTGCAGTGATTAAGCTATAAAAGTATTGCAATGATTTATCAAAAAATATGATTTAGGTCATACTAAAAAAAAGGGAAGTTAGGCACCAGCGATCAGTACGCTTTGAACTATTTGCTTTGTAAAAAACATTAAACAGTATCAGCAGCACTATATTCGCTATGAAAGATAGCTGTCTTCTAATGTGGTTTTTTTTAAGAAAAAAAAGAAGTTTCTCAATAAAAGTTGGCCACTTGAACAAGGCTTTCAATATTTAGCAACTGAATTTTACGTCCGTTTGTAGCAATGAGTTTATCGTGTTTAAAATCATGAAGTACACGAGCTAAAGTTTCAACTACTGTTCCAGCCATATTTGCTAAATCAGATCTAGAAAGTGAAATGTATGTATTAGGCATATCATCAACTTTATATTTGTCGTGTAAGATTAGTAGATTAAGAGCTACACGCTCCCTTACAGTACGTTGAGATAAAACGGCCATAAGATTTGCTAACACACTGAATTCATGGCTCAAGCTTTTTAATAATAATCGAGAAAATGAAGAAGAGTCTTTTAATATTTCATTGAAATCATTTATGGTTATAAATGAGATTAAAGCGTTTTCTATGGCAACTGTTGTATCTCCGTAACTACTTTCACTTAATACCGAAGAATAACCAAAAAACTCGCCAGCATTATAAATGTATATGATTTGTTCTCTCCCATCATTATCCATTTTGTATTTTTTGACTTTACCTTTCTGTAAGTAGAATATACCAGAGGGCAATGTACCTTCCGTAAATATAGGCTGGTTTTTACGATACTTTTTATCAACCATTATATTTTCAAGGAAATCCCTATCCTGTGAAGGTAATTCGCTTAAAATATATTGACTATTGAATGTGAATTTAGCTATCATAAATGAGCAACAAAGTTAAATCTTAATTTACTTTTTAATCTGAAAATTGATTTAAATCAATTTTGATCAAGACTTCAGTCAACCAGGGTTGTTTTTATGTCGACTACTTTTGTACTCCACAAATAAACTATTGTATCAATCTTTTGTAAACTACGAAATCCGCTCTAGAATACCGCACATAGTTACAAAAAATTAAAGGATATAAAATGTCAAAAATTAATAGAGAAGCTGTTCTGAACTGCCCTGTTTGCGGTTCTAAATACAAGCAAAAAATGCCACAGATAGGCAAGCATATTAATAGTAAGTGTGTTTCTTGTAATACTGTTTTTGGAATAAATAATACAAATGATTGCTGTGTTTACTGTACCTATAGCGACGTTCTATGTCCGAAAACACAAAAAAAAATAAAGAATAGCCAACGAAAGTAATATCAATTACCTAGATCTAAAAACTATTTCAAAAATATAGAAACGATGATGCAGGTTCCTAAAAATATCTATTATACAAAACATCATCTTTGGTTACAGAAGATAGGGTTATATGATTTTTGTGTGGGGATAACCGATTTTGGTCAAAAAGAAATAGGTGTTATTGATATTATTGAACTAAGTAAGAATAAAAACGTTCTAAAAAAAGGAGCTACTTGGGGTGTTGTTTATGGAACCAATGATACGTTTCATTTAATTGCTCCCTTTGATTGTAAAATTATTGAGAAAAATAGCGGCTTACAGAAGTATACCGCATACGTGAATACGGCTCCTTATAAATACTGGTTTGCTATTTTAACCGCAAAAATAGATACTGTTTCCTTATTAACTTTTGAAGAGTATATACAGTTGACAAAATGATATTCAAAAATTTACAATTAAAAATTGATATAGAAGATACTCTTTTCAATACGCTTTATCCTCTACCCATAAAAAAGCTTTCTGAATGTCATTGGACACCAGTGGAAGTAGCCAAATTGGCCGCCGATTATTTGGTCGTTAAACCAAAGTGTAAAATTTTAGATATTGGCTCTGGGGCAGGAAAATTTTGTTTGGTAGGCGCTGCTTCCACACATGGTCTTTTTTATGGTGTGGAACAAAGAGAGGGACTTGTAAAGCTGTCTCAAAGAATTGCGAAAACACATCACATAAAAAATGTGGAATTTATTCATTCTAACATTACAAAAATCTCTTTTTCGCAGTATGATTCCTTTTATTTTTATAATTCTTTTTATGAAAATATGGGAAATTTTTTTGCCATTGATACAGCGATACCTCTTAAAGAAAAATTATATTTTACGTATTCAGAATACGTGAAAAATCAATTAAAAAAAACTCCTGTAGGAACACGCCTTGTTACGTATTGGAGTGATTGGTTAGAAATTCCTGAAGGTTTTGATTTAGAACTAACAGCTTTTGACGGTAAACTTAACTTTTGGGAAAAGAAGTTTTGATTAATTACTAGCTATTAAAAAGCCATGATTACCCATTTATTTGAAATCAAATAACATAAGAACATTCCGATTAATTTTTAAATATAATTTATGAATATACTTGAGAAACTACAAACACGACTTGGCCCATTAGGTGAACATGCACACTATGCTCATGGGTATTATGCGTACCCAAGACTTGAAGGGGAAATAAGTAATAAAATGATGTTTAATGGTGAAGAGAAATTAGTATGGAGTCTAAATAATTATCTAGGCTTAGCAAACCATCCAGAAGTAAGAATAGCCGATAACGAAGGTTCAAGACGTTATGGACTAGCCTATCCTATGGGAGCGAGAATGATGAGTGGTAATACAAAGCTCCACGAAAAATTTGAAGCTGAAATTTCTGAGTTCGTAGGTAAAGAAGATGCTTTCCTTTTAAACTATGGGTATCAAGGGATGGTATCTATAATTGATAGTTTGGTAGATAGAAATGATGTTATTGTATATGATGCAGAATCTCATGCTTGTATTCTTGATGGTGCACGGTTGCATATGGGAAAACGTTTTGTTTTTAAACATAACGATATTGAAGATTGTGAAAAACAATTACGTCGTGCTCAAAAAATAGTAGAAAAAACCAATGGGGCAATTTTAGTGATTACCGAAGGAGTTTTTGGCATGCGTGGTGATCAAGGGAAACTTAAAGAAATTATAGCTTTAAAAGATACGTATAACTTTTCATTATTGGTAGATGATGCACATGGCATTGGCTGTATGGGAAAAACAGGTGCAGGAACAGGTGAAGCGCAAGGTGTGCAGGACGGCATTGATTTTTACTTTGGCACCTTTGCGAAATCATTTGCGGGAATAGGCGCATTTATGGCAAGTACTAAAGAAGCAATTATGTTCTTTAAATATAATATGCGGTCTCAAATATTTGCGAAAGCATTGCCTATGCCTATGGTTTTTGGGGCTTTAAAACGACTTGAATTAATACGTACACGACCTCTATTAAGAGAACGTTTATGGCGAACCACAGAAGCCTTACAAAAAGGATTAACTAATGCAGGATTTGATATAGGCAATACAAATTCGCCGATTACTCCAGTATATTTAAATGGAACCATTGATGAAGCCACAGCCTTGGTGAGTGATTTACGTGAAAATCACCATATTTTTTGCTCTATGGTTGTGTATCCTGTGGTACCAAAAGGGATGATTATATTACGATTAATTCCAACCGCAGAACATACTTTAAAAGATGTTGAACGGACCATAAGCGTTTTCAGTGAAATAAAATTAAAATTGGTTGATGGTCATTACAAACAAAAGGTTGAGATGACTATTTAATAATCTATAAAATATTTTAAGATGAGGCGAGTAGTAATAACGGGAGTAGGCGCTATCACTCCTATAGGAAATGATGTAAAAAGCTATTGGAATAATTTACTTAATGGGGTGTCGGGAGCTGGTAAAATTTCCCGATTTGATACCACAAAATTTAAAACAGATTTTGCCTGTGAGCTAAAGGATTATGATGCTTTAAATTATTTTGATAAAAAACAAAGTCGAAAATTAGACCGATTTAATCAATATGGCCAGATAGCCGCAGATGAAGCGATAAAAGATGCTAATTTATGTTTTGAGAAATTGGATACCGATAGAATTGGCGTCATTTTTTCAAGTGGGATAGGTGGCTTTGAAACCATAGAGAAAGATATCATAGCATTTAGTCAAGATCAATTTAATCCAAGATTTAATCCTTTTTTTATTACTAAAATCATAGCTAATAGTTTAGCGGGTTCTCTTTCTATTAAATATGGTTTACGAGGTGTAAATACTTGTACAGTTACCGCTTGTTCTTCTTCGACTAATGGCCTAATTCAGGCATTTAATTATATTAGATGGGGAAAAGCAGATATAATTATATCTGGTGGTTCCGAAGCGCCTATCAACCAGTCAGCCGTTGGCGGGTTTAATGCTATGAAAGCCTTATCTACGAACAATGAAAATTATAAAACGGCATCTAGACCATTTGACAAGACCCGTGATGGTTTTGTTCTTGGTGAGGGTGCAGGTGCATTAGTGGTAGAGAGTTTGGAAAGCGCACTAAAGCGAGATGCCAAAATATACGCCGAAATTATTGGTGGCGGGGAGACGGCCGATGCTTACCATATTACCAATACCCATCCTGAAGGAATAGGTGCATATCTGGCTATGAAAGAAGCGTTGAGAGAAGGCGGAATTTTACCAAAAGAAGTGACTTATATTAATGCACATGCTACTTCTACAGGTCCTGGAGATTTATCGGAAGCAAAAGCCATTGAAACGCTCTTTAAGGATAGTTTGGACACTATTACTATTAGCGGAACAAAGTCTATGACAGGACATCTCTTGGGGGGTACTGGTGCCATTGAAGCAATAGCGACTTGCCTCTCAATACATACAGATTTGATTCCACCCACCATGAATACAAAAGTAATGGATGCTGCAATCACTCCAGATTTTAAGGTGACACTTGGAGCGAAAACAAGTAAAACTGTGGAGTATGCTTTGAGTAACAATTTTGGATTCGGAGGCCATTGTGCCGCTGTGTTATTTAAAAAATATAATGAATAAATAAGGCAGGAAGACTATTATTTATGATATAGCCTTCCTGCTCTTTTTATTTTATGTAATTCCTTATAAATTTTCTTTAGCTTTTTTAATGGCGGTATGTATATCTTCAACAACAAGATCGCTTTCTATACATAAAAAAACCTCGTTTTTTTCAAAATCTTTTCTCAAGTCTTTTCCAATACCGGAAATTATAACTTTTATTTTCCGTGCCTTATAGGTTTTTATTATTTCTTTAATGCTCTGGTATCCTGTAGCATCTATTAATGGAACGTAGCGCATTCTTATAATAATTACTTTAGGCTGAAAATGTGTATTGGTAATGGTTTCTTGAAATTGTCTGGCTGCTCCAAAAAATAGAGGTCCGTTAATTTCATATAAAATAACTCCCTTAGGGATATCTAGCATTTCTTCGTCAAAAAGATGTTCATCACTACCAATTTCGGATGAAAATCCTTTAATCTTAACAGATTCACTCATTCTTTTCATAAACATAAAACTGGATAATACGATTCCAATTTCTATGGCAATAACCAAATCAAAGATTACCGTAAGAAAGAACGTGGTTAATAAAATAATGACATCCATTCTATTGCCTTTTAGAATAGATTTAAATTGTTTCCACTCACTCATGTGGTAGGCTACAACCATTAAAATCCCAGCAAGACATGGCATAGGTATTAATTTTGCATAGGGAGCAAATAAAAGCATAATAGCTAATAGCACTAAAGCATGAACGATCCCTGCAATAGGTGTTCGTCCTCCATTTTTTACATTGGTTGCAGTTCTCGCTATAGCGCCTGTAGCGGGAATTCCACCGAAGAGAGATGACATTATATTTGCCGCTCCTTGTGCTACCAATTCCATATTTGTACGGTGTTTTCCTCCAATCATAGAATCTGAAACTACAGCAGAAAGGAGAGACTCGATACTCCCTAATATGGCAATGGCAAATGCCGGTTGAATAAGTGCTTTAATCGTCTCGAAATTAACCTCTGGAATATGAGGAAGCCCTAATTTATTAGGAATTGTCCCAAAATTACTTTCAATAGTATCTACAGGAATATCAAACAATACCACAGCTAGAGTAGATAATAATATGGCAACGATAGATCCAGGGACCTTTTTAACTAATTTTTGGAAATAAAGTGTAATAAATATAGTGGCGATAGCAATAGCAATAGCATACCAGTTTATACGGTCAAAATTGCTAAAATATACCATCCATTTAGCTATAAAATCAGCGGGAACTTTAGCGATATGGAGGCCAAAAAAATCATTGATTTGAGTAGAAAAAATAATAAGGGCAATACCACTTGTAAAACCTACAATAAGAGAATAAGGGATGTATTTGAGTAAATTTCCAAGCCGTGCCAATCCAAAACCAATAATGATAAAACCAGCCATAAAAGTAGCAATGGTTAAGCCATCTGTTCCGTATTGTTGCACAATACCATAAACAATTACAATAAAAGCACCTGTTGGCCCACCTATTTGTACCCTGCTACCTCCAAATGTAGAAATAATGATACCTGCTATAATTGCAGTTAAGATTCCTTTTTCAGGAGAAACACCAGAGGCAATAGCAAAGGCAATAGCCAATGGTAGCGCAACAATCCCTACAATTAATCCCGAAAGGATATCTTTAATTAAGGTTTCTTTTGAGATGCCTTGTTTTAAAAGAGAAAATAATTTGGGTGTAAATTCTTTACGCATTATTTTACAAGTTATTTTTTTTAGTTACGTTGCTCTTAAGGTTTTATTCTACTTTATTATTTGGTCTATAATCAATAGTCATATTCAATAAAATAGCTCTTGCAATACGCATTAAAGGAATTTGTAACATAAAACTAAAGAGTACAATAAATGGAAATATAAATTTGAAAAAGCTATGCATGCTATGTACGACTAATCCCAAAGAAATTAATGGGATGAAAATAAGAAGTACAATAGGATAGCTAATCCATAAGGCAGCAGAATAAAATCCAGGCTCAAGCTTAAAATCTTGTTTACAATGAGGACAATTATCGGGCATCTTTAAGATGTCTTTAACTACAAATAATCCGGGATTATAAAATAAATTTCCAATTTGACAACGTGGACATTTTAATTTTAAAATACTATAACTTTTGGTTCCTTTTTTCATCTACTACCTTCTATTTGATGCAAACTATTTTGTGCTGATGAATTTACATATTATTCACAATAGCTTTTCCAAATTCAGAACATTTAAGCAGTGTGGCACCGTTCATTAATCTTTCAAAATCATAGGTTACTGTTTTTTTCTGAATAGCTCCCTTTAACCCTTTGACGATAAGGTCTGCAGCTTCTTGCCATCCCAAATATTCTAACATCATTACGCCAGATAGGATTTCAGAAGAAGGATTTACTTTATCTAGATCTTTATATTTTGGTGCTGTTCCGTGGGTCGCTTCAAATATAGAAACTCCTGTATTGTAATTTATATTGGCACCTGGTGCAATTCCTATCCCACCTACAATAGCAGCTAAAGCATCAGAAATATAATCCCCATTTAAGTTTAAGGTAGCAATAACATCATATTGTTCCGGTCTCAGTATTATTTGTTGTAGAAATGCATCGGCGATAACATCTTTGATAATTACCTGATGTCCGTTTTTAGTAAGTACCTGCCAAGGACCTCCTTCATAGTCTTTTGCGGCAAACTCATCTTTAGCCAATTGATACCCCCATTCCTTGAATTTCCCTTCAGTGAATTTCATAATATTTCCTTTATGGACAATGGTCACGGAATCTCTATTATTGTCTATGGCATATTGAATGGCTGCTCTCACTAAACGTTCTGTACCTTCTTTTGAAACGGGTTTAATTCCTATAGATACCGTATCAGGAAACCGAATGGCAGTTACGCCCATTTCATTGATGAGGAAGTTCTTTATTTTTTCTAATTCAGGCGTACCATTCAGCCATTCTATTCCTGCGTAAATATCTTCCGTGTTTTCTCTAAAGATGACCATGTCTACTTTTTCAGGAGCTTTAACAGGAGAAGGTACCCCTTCATACCATTTAACAGGTCTTACGCAAGCGTATAAATCTAATTGTTGGCGTAATGCTACATTAAGAGATCGCATACCACCACCTATTGGCGTGGTTAATGGACCTTTAATAGCTACCAGATATTTTGAAATACTGTCAATAGTCTCTTTTGGTAACCATTCTCCAGTTTTTTTAAAGGCTTTTTCACCGGCATATACTTCTTTCCATTTAATTGCTCTGTTATCACCATATGCTTTTTGAACGGCTGTATCAATGACTAATTTTGTGGCTTTCCAAATATCTGGACCCGTGCCATCTCCTTCAATAAATGGGATCGTAGGAGTGTTTGGAACATTTAATTTGCCGTCAATAAGACTAATTTTACTTTCATTCATAGTTTACAATACCTTAAATTGAATACAAATATACGATAAATGTTATTTTTAAACATAACATATGTTATATTTTTATATTGTTTTTAGTATATATTTGTTGCATGAAAAATTTGTATTCGCAATTTGATTTTCAGAGTAATCTGCTTTTTGAAGCATTGACTTCTGATGAAAAAAAAATAGTATATAATGCAATGGAACCTTTATTCATAAAAAAAGGAAGTCTCTTATTTTATGAAGAAGGGGTACCAACGGGAATCTTTCAAATTGAAAAGGGAAAAGCAAAAAAAATAAAAAGAGGTTTTTCAGGTACAGAACAGATATTTTATATTTACACAGCTGGAGATGTACTTGGGTATCACGCACTATTTGGTGAGGAACGTTACCAGGATTCATGTGAAGCTTTGGAAGATTTAGAAGTAAATTTTATAGCTAAGGATGTTTTTCTTCAACTTTTACAAAATATTCCCGCTTTACAGCAAACCTTTATTAAGAACATTGGTCATGAATTTGGGGTGTTAGCTAATATTATAGCGTTGCTTGCCCAAAAGAATCAAAATTCCCGACTAGCTGTTAACTTACTTATTTTAGAAAATAGATTTAAGAAGCATAATAAAGAAGGGGGTATTGATTTAACACGTGAAGATTTAGCCAATATCATTGGTACTTCAATTGAAAGCTTGGGAAGGAGTCTCAAACAATTTAAAGATGAGGGGATTATTGAAGTAAATAAAAGAGTTATTCATATTATAAACAAGGATAAAATTTCACAACTTCTTAATCTTGATTTAACCCTTTAAAAGTAATATTCTTGGTTTGATACAATATATCAACAACTAAATTTAAAAATGGCCTAGGTGCGTATTGCAGGCTACTAGTAGTTTACTTCTTCTTCTTAAATTTCATGTAAGATAGTGTAGCGACTAGATGAGATGCACTAATAGTGGAGTAGTGCCGTGCATTTTAATAAAGGCCTACTAGAAGATAATTGGAGGAATGCTAATCATAGAAAAACAATAAACCACCTTTTTAAGGTGGTTTATTTAAGGTTAATTGAGGAGAAAATTATTCTTCCTTAGTTTTTATTTTCTAATTTATCTAATCTTTTTTGTAGCTCAATATATTTAGAATCAAGTGCTTCTAGCTTTTTAAGCTTCTTTTCTTGAAGAATAATATATAAGGTTAGTTCTTCAATCTTTTTAAGAAGGTTCATATCCATTTCACCTTGCATTACACCATGTTGCTCAAATTCTTTAGCAGATGGTATTTCAGGAAGATGGCTATTTTCTTTTATATAATTTTCTAGGTCTTCAATGCTTCTAAGCTTGTAATCTTCTTTAAAGACATAATCAGGAGCAGGAACGCTAAGGTCTATTTTAACTTCTTCTGCATGAATATTGCCTTTAACGGTTAACTTCATATCTGGATTTGTAGTTCCAATACCCACATTTCCATTTAATCGAGCAATACTAATTGCATTATTATCATTAGAAACATCTGTGGTATTCACATTATTAACACCAATATTTAAAATATTATTAGCTCCATCATAGTTTAAAAAAGCACCTTGAAGGTTGTTTTGTGTAAACCGTAAATATCTAGAAGTATTTAAGCCATAGATAGTTACATCGCCTTCATTGATTTGAAGTTTGCTGCTTGGAGTTGCTGTTCCAACACCTACATTTCCATTAACAGGAAATATATTTTGAGCTTTAACGCCCAGGCTTATTCCAATTAATAATATGGGTAAGATAATTTTTTTCATAATATATTATTTTCAGTTTTTAACGCTTTGATTTTAAAAACTTTAGTTGCTTCTTTTTAAGACAAGATACGCAATACCACTAGCAGAAAACGCTCCATCTACCTCAGAACTAAACCTTATTCCTAGATTAATTTCTTCTTCTGGAAGCTCATTAAAAATATCGTTAGATCTTAATGCTTCTTTTAAACTTAATAGGTTATTGGTTCTAATTAATGAATTATTAATGCCTGTGCTACCGGTAAGATTGTAAAGTTCTACTAAGGCAAAGTTAGAAGAGTTACTTACATATGGATCAGATTCAAAAAAGATGGAACTAACATTATCAAAATTTCTTTTGTCGAAACTTATACCAGAAATAATAATAGGTGTATCACTTGAGGTAGTAGCTGCAGTACCTATGCCTTCCACTATTTTTAATCTAATTTCTTCATTAATGATACCATCTAATCCATTACATACGTACTTCGTTATTTCAATTTCGGCCTCATCTAAGATTTGATTTCCATTTGCATCTAATCCTGTATCTATTTTAATTCCCCCATTTTCACAAAAAGTTCCGGCAGGTTCATCTGTAATATTAATAAGGCTTAGACTGCTACTTTGGTCAAAACAAGCATATGTCGTGTATTCTACCTCAAGGTCATTTAATACGCCATCATTATTAACATCTATCCCATAATCAACCTTTAAACCACCATTGGCACAAGTAGCACCTGAATTTTCATTGGTAATTCTGGTTAATCCGTTATTGTCGCCGTTTATTCCATTACAAATATATGCAGACGATGTTATTTCTGTTTCTTCAAGATTTCCATTTTCATTTAGATCTAAACCTGAATTTATTTTAATACCTCCATTTGCACAGTTGGCCCCTGCAGGCTCTGTTATTACCGTGGTTAGACTAGTAGTTCCATTGATCCCATTACACACATACCTTGTGTTTTGAACTTCACCACTCTCTAGTATTCCATTAGCGTTACTATCTACTCCAGTTTCAATCTTTATACCTCCATTTTCACAATTGCCTCCAGGAGCTTCATCAGAGATATTTATCAAACTAGTAGAACCGTTAGAACCATTAGACCCTTCTGAACCTGCAGGACCTTGGTCGCCTTCACACGCTATAAAAAGTATGGATACAATGAAATATAATAGATGTACTTTTTTCATGAACTTAAAAATTATTTTATAATTGACCCTAATTTTTTTCACCTTAGAATTCTAAGAAAACAAAAAAACACGTATGCAAAATTAAGGTATTTATTGAATATAGTTTTAGTAAGTTTAGTTCGGTGCTAATAAAAATAAAACTATTCTCAATAATCCATACTCTTTCGCATTTTTCTGTTGATGAATGATACAACATGAAAATATAAGGAATTAAAAAATCATTCTAAGTAGATTTCTTTCAAATCCATGAAATTCTAGATGAAAGTACTTTTTGTGTTTAATTTTTAGAGAATATTTGTTTTTTATTTGGCAAGTAACAATTGTGAAATTTCTTCATTTCCTTGCATTTTTGAATGAGTTAACGCTGTATTGCCTCTATTGTCTTTGATGGTTTTATCTGCATTATTCTGTAACAAGAACGATACAATTTCAGCGTGGCCAAAAGTACTGGCATATATTAATGCAGTGGCTTCATTAAAGTTTTGCTGGTTTACACGGGTACCGCTCGCTATTAATGTCTTTGCAATAGCACTATATCCTTTAAAGCAAACGCCCATTAATGCTGTATTTCCAGAAAAATCTTGTGCATTTAAATCACATCCTTTGTTTATTAGAAAATCAACCACCTCTGCCTGATTATTGTAGGCAGCTAGAATTAACGGCGTAAAACCTTTATCATCAACAGAATTGATGACATCGTTATCTGCAGAATATAATGCTGTAATTTGTGCTAAATCACCATTTCTTGAGGCATCAAAAATTGATTGTGCGTTCATGGTCCTACTAAATATTAAAATTAAAACTACTAGGGTATATTTCATATCTTTTGTATTTAAAAGAGAGGACGCTTTGTACACATCCTCTCTTATATCTTGTTTATTTTAAAAGTTGACTATTAGTTCATAAAATCTTTCTGAGAAAAACCTAAGGCTTTAGCAATTCTCATACCGTACTCTCTATCCGCTTGATAGAAATAGCCAATCATTGTTTTTTGAATATTTTTATCCGTTACTTGCCCCAAATCACCACTCAAATTTTTAATTAAATTATCCTGTTCTTGTTTTGTAAGTGATCTGTAAAAATCCCCAGCTTGAGCAAAATCATTTGTTTTAGTAATTTTCTTTTGTGTGATGGTTACATTCGTAAGTGTAGTTTCAGACTGTTTGTATTGCGGGTCTTCTGTTAATGAAGCTTTAGAACTTGGCTGATAGTTAATATCAGGGTTTTCAAATCTTTTATTGCCAGCACTAATCCAACTGTCAGAATTATAATTTTTAGGGTCTTCTAAGGGTTTATTAATTTCTAACTGTAAAAAGTTAGGTCCTAATCTATGCCTTTGAGTATCAAAGTAAGAAAACAATCTACCTTGTAATAATTTGTCTTCAGATGGCTCAATACCCGGTATTAATGCGCCTGGCGAGAACGCAATACTTTCTACTTGTTCAAAATAATTTATAGGATTTTGATTTAATGTCATCGTCCCAACTTTAATTTTTTCAATTTTATCAGCAGGCCAATCTTTTGTAGCATCTAAAGGCCAAAAATCAAAGGAGTGGAGGTCTTCTGGTTTTATCATTTGCACATATAAATCCCATTGCGGATAATTACCTTCAGCAATAGCTTTACGTAAGCTTACGGTAGCATGTTGCCAATCTAAACCTTGTTGGAGGGTAGCTTCTTCTGCAGTTAAGTTCTTTTCACCTTGCTTAGAAACCCAGGAATATTTCACATATGTTACTTCACCAGCTTTGTTTATCCATTTGTAACCGTGAACGCTACTACCGTTCATATATTGGTATCCTTTTGGTATCCCTAAATCGGTCCATAATCTGGTAATCATATGGGTAGCTTCAGGAACATTAGAAAAGAAATCAAAATACCTGTTCGGATCTTGCTTGTTTGTCTCAGGAGATGGTTTCAAGGAGTGTACCATATCTGGGAATTTTATGGCATCTCTAATAAAGAAAATAGGAAGATTGTTTCCTACGATATCATAATTACCTTGTTCTGTATAAAATTTAACGGCAAAACCTCTTGGATCTCTTGCTGTTTCTGGTGAGCCTTTTCCATGGATTACAGTAGATAGTCGTACCGCTAGATCTGTTTTTTTGCCAGTTTCTGCAAATAATACAGCTTTTGTGTAAGCAGACATATCTTTTGTGGCTTCAAAATACCCAGAGGCACCAGCGCCTCTTGGATGTACCACACGCTCGGGAATTCGTTCTCTATCAAAGGCAGCCAATTTTTCTACAAGAAAAATATCTTCCAATAACACAGGACCATATTCTCCTACCGTTTTAGAATTTTGGTTATCACCAACAGGCACTCCTCCGTTTGTTGTAATGATGTTATCGCTCTGTGAAAATCCGGTTAAAGAATACGAGAGGATAATAAGGGTAACTAATGTCTTTTTCATTCTGTATCAATTTTATTTATAATGATGCCGTAAAATTCAATCACTTTGGGAGATGAATCAAATTGATACTTTATATACTTGTATTGCTAAAATTAATATGATAGGAGCATGACTTTACAACAATTGGAATATGTAATCGCCTTAGATACTTACAGACACTTTGTTACAGCTGCCGAGAAGTGTTTTGTAACACAACCGACAATAACTATTCAAGTAAAAAAACTGGAAGATGAAATAGGGTTTTTAATTTTTGACAAGAGTAAATTCCCCATAAGACCAACAGATTTAGGTGAAATGTTTATCCAGAAATCAAAAGTAATTTTACAGGAAGTGAGCGAATTAAAAAATATGGTACGTATAGAGTTAGATAACTTGGAGGGGGAGTACCGACTAGCAGTGCTACCCACAATATCACCGTATTTAATTCCCTTAATATCAGGTGCTTTTTCACAAAAATACCCAAATACAATTCTAAAAATACAAGAGATGGAGAGTGACCAAATTATCTTAGCACTCCAAAAAAAAGAAATTGATATGGGGATATTAGTAACCCCTTTAAACGAGCCGTTTATCAGAGAGATCAAATTATATAATGAACCCTTTATTTTTTACGGTCAAAAAAATTATTTTGAGAAGGATAAAAAATCTATAGCTGTAGAAGAAATAGAAAAATTGGATAATATATGGCTTTTAGAAAAAGGGCACTGTTTTAGAAATCAAGTGCTAAATATTTGTGGAAATGTAGAAAGTACAAAAACAATTCAGTTTCAAAGCGGCTCCATAGAAGCCTTAAAGAAGATGGTAAACAATTATGGCGGATTTACCTTAGTTCCTGAAATGGCAATTGATGCTAACGATAGTGGTGCTGCTATTCATTTTACCGCACCTAAACCTGTACGAGAGGTAAGTTTAGTAACACACCACTCTTTTAGTAAAGATGTTTTGTTAGATGCTTTACGTTTAGAAATATTAGATAAAACGCCCGAAGAGTTTGTCAAAAACGAGCGTTTTTTTAAAATTAATTGGAGGTAAAAAGTATTTACTTCAAATGTTCTAGTACATCCTGTGGTTCTGCTCTATTTCTATAGTCAGCGTCTAAGAATGCATATTGGATAATTTTGTCTTGACCAATTATATAGGTGGCAGCTAAAGGTAATTCTCCTTTATCATTCCCATTAAAGTTGCTTAGGCCAAATCCATTTTCATAAATTTCTTTGACATCCTCCGTTAGTTTAAAGACAACTTTATATTGGTAGCCAACCTTATTGTCAAGATCACTTAAAACTTCAAATTCTAAATTATTTTTTTCTTTTGTAGAAATAGAATTGTCGGGCGTTTCAGGCGTAATTGCTAATAGACTTGCTCCTAATTTTTTAAATTCAGGTAGTGCTTCTTGCATATAGTGCAATTGCATATTGCAATAAGGACACCATCCACCTCGATACCACATTAAAATTACCGGACCATTTTTTAGTTCGTCATACAGTGTAATTTTTTCTCCGACAGCATTTGGTAAGGTAAAGTTTATAGCGGTGTCTCCCACCTGCAAAGCTTTCTGCGTAATTTCATTATGTACTACTGAAGCAATACCTTCTGCATATTTCTTTTTTTTATCTGCTGATGCCGTATGTTCAAAAGCCGTTTTTTTTTCGTTTAATTCGTTTTCTAAAGGTCTTATCTTATTTTTCGTTTCCATCTTTTTATTTTGTATTTAGTACGTATCTATTCGCTATTAATTACACGAGTAAATTACTATTTAAGAAATTTGAAGTTACGTAAAAACGAATGACACCATGAAAAACTCATGCTATGAGAGCACTAAATATAGTGTTAGGATCAGTTTATCCTTTAAGAAACATTTTTTGGAGTAAAGTTGGAAATAGATCGGTACTATTAAACGGTTGTGCCTAATTACAAATTCAATTGTTGTAAAACTAATAGCTGTAGCTTAATAGATTATTATTCTTAACCAGTACTATACTTGAAAAATATCTTAGTTTTAGCTATTAAAATACCTATTGAATACATATGGATAGTATAATTACTTATAGCTTAAGTGTTTTTATGGCCTTTTTTGCAATTATGAACCCTATTGCAAATACACCCATTTTTTTAGGGCTTGTAGAAGGAAAAAATAAAGATCAGAAAAAAAAGATTGCCAAGACAGCTACAATCACAGCTTTTATAATTGTAGTGTCCTTTATTTTTGCTGGGAAATATATTTTTGAACTTTTTGGAATCACTATTCCAGCATTTAAGATTACCGGTGGAATATTAATATTCTATGTGGGGTTTGAAATGCTGATGTCTAAAAAATCTAAGATACAAAGTCCTGAAGATAATGAGGATGATAGCAGTGTAGGGATATCGCCTTTAGCTATTCCTATCCTTGCAGGACCAGGGACAATCGTAACAGGAATGAATTTTGTAACCAATGCAAGTTATACACACATAGGTATTGTAGTTGGTATTTTTGGGTTGATGATTTTATTGACCTATTTGGCTTTTGTTTTAAGTGACGTAATTGTAGAAAAAATAGGAGAAAACTTAATCGCTGTTATCGGAAAATTGATGGGCTTAATACTTGCTATTATAGGAACTGGAATGATAATAGAAGGTATTAAATTAAGTTTTACGTTATAAGCAGATTGTTATCTGTATCCCATGCTATGATCATTGTACAGCAATAAATGCAAAAAATAATTAAATGAATTTTCTAAGAATAATTTTAAGTATAGCTGTAGGGTTTCAAGTTTCTTGTCAGGAGGCGAAGAAAGAAGAGCCCATTCCGTCTTCAAAAACAAAGAAAGCAAGTATAAAAGTTGAACCACAGAAAAATAAATTAGATATTTTAATTGAACTTTTTGAGCAAAAATCTATTTACAAGGCTAGAGGTTTTGATTTTCCTATTGCAAAGCCAAACGCTAAGGGATACTATAATGCGCAACCTTTTGGAGATAATCATCATCTTGGTGATGATTGGAATGCCGTTACAGGCGGAAATTCAGATTTAGGAGATCCTATCTATGCCACAGCAAATGGTTTTGTTAATTTTGCTGTTGATGTTGGTGGTGGTTGGGGAAAAGTAATCCGTATCTGGCATACCACAGTGGATGGGGTAGTTGTAGAGTCTTTATATGCACATTGTGATACCATAATTATAGAACAGGGTCAATATGTTTTTAAGGGCGATAAAATTGCAACCGTAGGAAACGCAGATGGAATTTACTTGGCACATTTGCATTTTGAAATAAGAGATGATATCACACTACCCATAGGAAATGGATACTCAGTAAATACAGCGGGATATCTAGACCCTACTAAATTTATTAAGGCGCATAGAGAATAAGAATTAGTTTTAAATTTACGCATGAAAAGGAATAGTCTTAGGTACATTTTAATTGCTCTATGTATTTCAGGGATTAAGATTGCTAAGTTTCCTTATCAAGATATTTAGATTGGAACCATACCTTAATATTTTAGGCTTAAAATTGGCATCATTTTTTTGATCCATATAACCTAACATTCTTTAATTTATCTTGTAGAAAGCAGTACTTGCAAATCTGATATATATCATAGATTGTCCAGGTACTCTTGGGTTACCTTAGCGGTAACTTTAAAAGATTGTATTGGGACTTCATATTATATTAACAATTTATGTGCTTATTGCGTTAACTTTAGTAGTTAGCATCTTGTTGCATGGCGCTAAGCCATCAAAAACACTAGGTTGGTTATTGGCAATATTTACAGTTCCTGTGGGGGGTATTTTCTTGTATTTATTGTTGGGTAGAAATAGAAGAAAGAATAAGTTGATACTTTTAAAGAAAGAACGTTTCTTTCAATTTCCAAAACCTTCCTTGGAACATATGTCAGCAATGCATGGGCAGTTTAAAAAACTCATGACTTTAGTGTATCGCAACTCCCACTTTCCACCAACCGAAGGCAATGATTTACAATTATTAAAAGATGGGGAAACTACTTTTGAAGCTATTTTTAAAGCCTTAGATGCTGCACAACACACCATCCATTTACAGTATTACATTTTTGAAGAAGGAGAATTAGCAGATGCTTTTTTAATTCTTTTTGCTAAGAAAATTAAAGAAGGTGTTTCTATTCGGATGATTTATGATGGGGTAGGGAGTTTTTCTTTAAGTAAAAAATATATTAATAAGTTGGAGGCGATTGGGGTTGAGGTGTATCCTTTCTTACCATTTAAATTTGGCCGATTTTTTAGATCATTAAACTATAGAAACCATAGGAAAATTATAGTTATAGATGGTTATACTGGGTTTACTGGTGGAATAAATATATCTGATAAATACCTTAAAGGTGATGAGGCACTTGGAAAATGGCATGATATGCACTTGCAAATTATAGGACCAGCAGCCACACATTTAGATTATGTTTTTACGCTAGATTGGTATTTGGTGAGTCAGCAAGAGTGTACACCAGCCAAAAGAAATAGCGATGTGAAAGTAGGAACCAATAGTTTGGTGCAGATCGTTGCTGGTGGTCCAGATGACGATTTTGCTTCTTTAGAGCAGACCTATTTTTCAATGATAAACAAAGCTGAAAAATACATTTATATTACCAATCCGTATATTATTCCTGGGCAAGCACTATTACAGGCTTTACAAACTGCTGCGCTAAGTGGGGTGGATGTGCGACTATTGGTTTCTGAAAAAGCAGATAGTAAAATAGTAGGGTGGAGTGTACGCTCTTATTTTGAAGCACTTTTAAAATCAGGAATTAAAATTCACCTTTTTCCAGATGGTTTTTTACACAGTAAAATTATAGTGAGTGATGATGTGATAAGTACTATAGGCACAGCAAATTTAGACGACCGTAGTTTTGAACAGAATTATGAGGTCAATGCAGTAATGTATGATAGCGCTTTCGCAAAGCTTCTCAAAGCAGATTTTTTAAAAGATGCTCATCGAAGTAAAAGTTTAACCTATGTAGAATTTGTAAATAGACCGTGGAGTGATAAATTAAAAGAAGGTTTTGGCAAGTTGTTCAGTGCCCTTTTATAAAGATATAATACAAATATTTTTCAAAATTTCTCTCATAATTAAGCGTCTTATGTAACAAAAGTTACGGTAAAAATGAGTACAACATATTAAATTAGTATTGTGAAAATAGCTAACCAAATAATTTTTATTTTATTTACTACTATTACCTTATTCAGTACGTTAAAGAATACAGGTACACTAGGGTATTATATTGTATTTACGGATAATTTTGTTGAGAATTTTTGCGAAAATAAAAGTAGACCAGCGTTAGAATGTAATGGAAAGTGTGTGCTTTCAAAAATGCTTTTACAACAAGCAAGTGAAGATAAAGAGCCTTTAAAAATAGATTTTTTAAGAAATGAAACAGTATTGTTTTTAGGAACAATTTTTAATATTGAATTTGTAACCCCTATGAATACATCCTATCTTAATTTAGGATATCATATTACGTATTCCTTTAAACTAATAGCCCAAATTACGCACCCACCACAAATTTAAGATGATACTTCGTTACTAAATTACTGAACGCTCTTTTAGAGCCTTCAGTGCTGTTTACATGTATAATTTTAAATATCAAAAATATGAAAATCACCTATTTTTTGATGCCTGTGCTTTTTTTATTCGGGCAGCTAATTTCCGCACAAAATTTTAAGGGTAAGGTCCTGGACGAAGAGAACAATAGTCCCCTTACTGGAGCATATATAATAACACAAACTGGAAAAGGTACCTATACCAATGAGAATGGAAATTTTCAATTGACAGTTCCACAAAATGGGACTTCAATTACTATTTCATATCTGGGGTATAAAACCATCCAACAGGATATTTTTCCGGCCAAAGAAGAAAAACAATTCTTATTAAAAATGACTCCTATAGAAGTCACAGGAGTTTTGGTTACGGGTAATGCTAAGACAGATCCTGTATTTGCCCTTGAAACTAATGATTATGTTAAAAAAACAGTTCAGCCTAAAAATGTGGCTGATTTGTTTGCCGATGTTAATGGTTTTGCTCTAATTAAACGAGGGAATTATGCTATTGATCCTTCATTTAGAGCTACGCAATATGAGCAATTAAATGTACAGTTTGATGGCGGTACAAAAGCGATGCACGCCTGTCCTAACCGTATGGATCCTATAACAACGCATGTTATTCCTGAAGAGATAGAGAAAATAGAAATTATAAAAGGACCTTATACGGTTCGGTATGGCGCAACATTTGGCGGTATTGTTAATTTGGTAACTCAAAAACCTAGCAATGATGATTTTGGTTTAAGTGGTAGTGTGCATGCAGGGTATGAAAGTAATGGTAATTCACTGGTTTCCATGGCTCGTTTGCAACAAGCAACAGAAAAGTACGATCTTGTTGGAAATGTTGGCTTCAGAGATTTTGGAAACTATGAAGATGGTGATGGGGTAGAAATTCCTTCCTCTTTTAGGAGCTTAGATTTTGGATTACGTGTAGGGTATAATATTACCGAGAACCAAAGAATCCAATCGCATTGGAGAAAATCATTCGGAAGAGATGTATTGCACGCAGGACTCCCTATGGATACTGAGGAAGATAATAGTTCTATTATCTCAATTGATTACGCTTTAGATGGTTTACAGGGTGTTTTAAAAGGAGTTGATGCTAAAGCATATTATAGCTATGTAGATCATGTGATGACCAATACACGAAGACCTAGTTTTATGATGACGGAAGCTGTTTCTGCTATAGATGCAACTACCGCTGGAGGTAAAGTAGAATTACACCTTAAACCTTCTGATAAATTTTCGCTATTCACAGGCGTAGACCTTTTGCACATCGCTAGAGACGGAGACCGTACGCGATTGGTAAAACAAAATATGATGGGAGCAATTTTAACGCCTATAGCATATACAGATAAGGTATGGCAAGATTCTTATATTAATGATTTTGGTGTTTTTGTAGAAAGTAGATATCCTATAAGCCATAAAACTATTTTAGTGACAGGTTTGCGTTATGATGGGGTAACTTCTGAAATAAAAGATCCTGAAGCAGATTTCGCTGCGTTATATCCAGATTTGGATAAAAGAACAGAGCATAATATTAGTGGTACGGCTTCTATAAAATATGCACAATCAGAGCAGTTTTTAATGGAGATAGCGTATGGTAGAGGTGTCCGTTCTGCGAATATGATAGAACGCGTAATTAATCATTTTACAGTAGGTCAAGATTCCTATGAATACATAGGTAATCCTAATTTAAAGGCAGAAGTAAATAATCAGTTTGAAATTGGTTTTAAAGGATCTTTACCTATTTCTAAAGAAAATGCAGGTAAGTTTACCTACCAGACATCGTTTTATTATTCTTTGTATGAAAATTATATTGTTGCTGTAATTGATCCCTCTAAAACACGAAAATTTATGCCGACTAGTGAGCCTTTGAATCCAAAGGTATTTAGGAATTTAGATGAAGCTTATAAAACGGGTTTCGAAATTAGTACTGGGGTAGATTTTTATAAAAATTTTAATTTCACAACAGCCCTAGCTTATGTATATGCTAAAAATAAAGATTTGAGTGAATCTTTGCCTTTAGTGCCCCCTTTAACGACTCGTTTTAAACTGGCTTTTGAAAAAGAAAAATTTTGGGCTAGCGCAAATTATACCTTAACTTCTAAACAAGAAGATATTGCTATTTCATTTGGCGAACAGGTAACTCCTGGTTACGATGTTTTAGATTTACGATTGGGTTTTATTCCTTTTAAAAATATAACATTAGGGGTAGCAGCGCTAAATGTATTTGATAAAACATACAGTAATCATCTTAATTTTGCTTTCAATAATCAGGCAGCTTTTGGTACGGTTCCGATCAATGATCCGGGTCGAAATTTATCAGCTTTCGTACAATATAAATTTTAATAGATAAAAAAAGTGAGACCTCTTGGTCTCACTTTTTTTTGTTTTTAAATTTAAAATAAATAGGTACTGCTAAGCAGCAAACTATACCTACTTATTTATACTTATTTACTTTTTCACTGAGGTCAAATACCTTAACTTCCTTCATTTCTTTTGCTACAATACTTGATCCTGCTGCACTTCTATACCCACCAGCACAGTGAACAACAATAGGCTTATTTCTAGGAATAATTTTAATTGAATGACGAAGTTCATTTAAGGAGATGTTCATCGCATTGGCGAAAATTTTACCCTCATGTACTTCACTTTTATTTCTAATGTCTAGAATAGTGTAATCTTCCGTATGACCTTCAAAAGCTGAAAAGTCAAATTTATCTGATTGCTCCATGTCTATATTTGCTAAAGTTACTACGGCTTTTATTTGTGCTTCATAGCCAATTTTAGCAATGCGTTCTATAATTTCTTGCCTTTTAGTGATACTATCAACAACCAGGTAATAAGGTTCATTGGGAGCTATGATAGCACCTAGCCAAGTTTCAATTTTATCATCCTCATCTCGTGCCATAATGTTTATGGAATTGGGGAGGTGGTTATTTTTGAAATCAATTTCATTTCTAGTATCTACTACAGTAATATTTTTTTCAACTGTAGCTACCTCCATTAAAAAAGGAATTTTGGCAATACTAGGTTCAACAGAGGTGGCTCCACTTTTATTTAGGTCTACATCAAATCCAAAATAAGAAGGAATAAAAGGTTGGTCTGCTAATATATGATCTGTAAAATCTTTTTCTGATAAATTTTTAAATGCCCAATTACTCTTACGCTCTTTACCAAGCGTGCTGGAAGAGTCAGTACTCATATTTTTCCCACAAAGTGATCCTGCTCCATGAGCTGGATAAAGGATAGTTTCATCGGGTAGTTGCTTAAATTTATTTTGGATGGTTTGAAACATAGCTCTTGCTAATTCTTCCCGTTTCGCTTTCATGTTTCCTACTTTTTCTCTTAAATCAGGCCTACCTACATCACCAATGAATAAAGTATCTCCTGTAAACATGGCATGCTTAGATTTTTTATCTTTTGCTACAATGGTAATACCGTCTGGAGAATGTCCTGGTGTGTTTAGCGCAGTGAAAATTACTTCACTCATGGAGAAAGTATCACCGTCATCAAAGGTTTTGTGCGGATAATCTGCACCAACTAATTTACTAGTATAAATAGTAGCACCTGTTTCATTATGGATTTGTAAATGACTGCTTACAAAATCTGCATGCGGATGGGTCTCAAAAACGGCAACAATCTGCGCATTGTTTTCTTCGGCAAATACATAATAAGGTTTAGGATCCCTGGAAGGATCTACCAAACTAATTTTATCACCACTCAAAATTGCATAAGAGTAATGAGCTAATGGTTTGTCTTGAAATTGTTTAATAATCATAGGGCTTACAATTTTAAGGTTTAAAAATAAAAGAAATATCCATTTCGATATAATACAATCGAAATGGATATTATAAAATTAAATAGTTTTCTTAGCAAGATACCAAGCTACTTTTTCAAGAGAATCATCTTTTAATCGAGCATTAAGTTCGTCTAGGGTTTTAGGAGGAGATACAATAACTTTGTCTCCTCTTTTCCAATCTAGTGGCATGGCTACTTTGTACTCATCGGAAGTTTGTAAGGCATCAAGCGCGCGAAGTATTTCATCCATATTTCTACCAACGTTTAGTGGGTAATACATTACCAAACGTATTTTTTTCTTTGGATCAATAAAAAAGACGGCTCTAACTGCTGCAGTTTCGCTTTCATTGGGTTGTAACATGCCATATAATTTAGACACCTTCATGTCAATATCAGCTATGATTGGAAAATCAAAATATACTCCGGTAGTTTCTCGTACATTTTGAACCCACCCTAAATGTGCATGAATGCTATCAATACTTAATCCTAATAATTCCGTGTTAAGAGCGTCAAATTCGCCTTTTCGGGTTGCAAAACCACTCATCTCAGTGGTACACACCGGAGTAAAATCTGCCGGATGTGAAAACATTACAATCCATTTGTCTTTAGCAAAATCTGACATTTTGATTTTACCTTTAGTGGTTACTGCTTCAAAATCAGGAGCTATATCTCCTATTCTTGGCATTGAAACAACTTGTTCTGGCACTACATTTTCGTTATTCATATTATAGTTTTTATCTATTATTAAATATTATTCAATAAAATTAAACTATTACATTAATGCTGTCTGTAACCCGAGTTACATTAGAGGGGTTTTAACAGTTTTTAACAATTTTAAAATTTGCTGTCAATTGGATAATTTCATCAGGAATAGTGTTTATTACATTATTATAATTCATGGCGACTCTCCCTATTTTCATTCCATGAGTTTAAAGTGTTAAAGGTCATTTCTGCAATATTTTCAACGGCCTCAACGGTCATATAGCCTTGATGTGGGGTGAGTAATACATTTGGTAAGCTCAGTAATTTTTTAAGCACTTTATCTTTTATTCCAATTTCCGAAAAGTCTTTAAAAAAAGTTCCCGCTTCTTTTTCATATACATCGGTGCAATAGCCAGCAATTTGTTTAATTTCAAGGGCCTCAATAATAGCTACAGTATTAACATGGGCGCCTCTAGCGGTATTTACGATAACTACATTTTTTTTCATTAAAGCCATTCGCTCTTTGTTAATGAGATAATAATTATCTTCCGTAAGGGGTATGTGCAAACTAATAATATCTGATTCAATGCACAATTGATCTAAGCCTACGTATTTTAGATTGTATTTGGTTTCTAAATCATAATTAGGGCTAATATCATAAGCAAGAATAGTACAACCATAACCATTCATGATACTGGCCATTGCCGAACCAATGCTTCCTGTACCAATTAAACCAACTTTTTTACCGTGTATATTAAATCCCATTAGGTGCTTCTGAAGAAAGTTGTAAGCTTTAACTTGAGTGCTTGCAGTGACAATTTTACGGTTTAAAGCTAGTAGTAGTGCACTTGCATGTTCGGCAATTGCATACGGAGAATAATCTGGAACATTGGCTACTTTAAAGCCATAATTCTTAGCGGCAGTTAAATGTACATTGTTATGCCCTGCAGAGCGCAATGCAATATATTTAACTCCTAAATCCCAAAGTTTTTCTAATACTAATGAGGAAGCATCATCTCCCGAAAATATTGAAATTGCTTGATATCCTACAGCTTTTAGTGCAGTTTCGCTGGTTAAAGCATCTTTAATAAAACTTATTTTTTGGTTTTTTGAGTTCGCTTCTTTGAGAAACGGAATTTCAAAATCTTTACTACTATAGAATAATATTTTCATGAGTGATTGTGATTACAAAATAATTTCTAGGGTATCATTTAATTTAGGAATAGTAACATTCCAGTGATATACATCTCTAATTTTTACTTTAAAAATATCTAAAGCACTAGGTTCTCCATGGATTAAGAATACATTTTCGGGTATGTTTTTTATCTCATTTAACCAATCTATTAACTCCCCTTGGTCTGCATGTGCGGATAAGCTTTCTAAATGATTTACAGAAGCTTTAACGGGATAGTACTTTCCATAAATCTTTAATTCATGAGCGCCATCTAATAATTGCCTGCCTCGGGTACCTTCTGCTTGGTAACCTACGATTAAAATAGAAGTAGATGTTTTGTCTATCATTTGTTTTAAATAGGTTAAAACACGCCCACCAGTTACCATACCACTTCCCGCAATAATTATTTTAGGTCTAGGGTTATCTATTGTTTTCCAAGTATCACTATACGATGTAATGATGTTGAAATGTGTACACATTGCATCATATTCTGCTGAAGATAATTTGTGCCATTCTGGAAATTCCTGAAATACAGACAACACATTATTTCCCATGGGGCTATCAATAAATATTGGGATATTCGGAATTTTATTCTTTTTGAATAATTGCCACAACGTGTACATTAAAGATTGTAAACGTTCTACAGCAAAAGAGGGGATAATTAAGTTTCCGCCATTCGTAATTGTCTTATGTACCAAATCAACTAGCATGCCTTCTACATCTTCTTTAGGATGTAACTTATTGCCATATGTACTTTCTAAAAACAAGTAATCTGCCCATTGTGGCTTTTCTGGTTTAGATAGTAAGACGTCGTGAATTCTTCCAACATCACCAGAAAACACAAATATTTTCCCTGAAATATCTAGTTCTATAAACGTTGCTCCAATAATATGTCCGTTATATCTAAATCTCAGTTTTATAGTATCAGAAAGCGGTAACCATTTGTCTTTTTCGGCGGACTCAAATTTCGAAATCGTGTTTTTGGCCTCATCTACAGTATAGAATGGTACTGCAGGATGATGCTTACTATACCCTTCTTCATTTGCTTTTGTGGCTTCTTCTTCCTGAATTTTGCCACTATCTAAGAGTATAATTTCTGTAATAGCTAATGTTGGAGCGGTACCAATAATTTTACCTCTAAAGCCTTCTTTCACTAATCGTGGTAAATATCCAGTATGGTCTAAATGCCCATGCGTAAGTAAAACAACATCGACTTTTGAAGCATCAATAGGTAAAGGTGCCCAGTTAATTTCGCGGAGTTCTTTTAATCCTTGAAACATTCCGCAATCTACCATAAGGTTTAGATCGGGAGTTTCTAAATAAAATTTAGAGCCTGTTACTGTACCTGATGCGCCAAGAAAATGAATTTTTAGAGTGTTCATAGCTTAAGGATTACAAAGTTGTTTAAGTTCATTAATTATACTTGCCTTTCTAGATTTGGATATGCCGAGATGATCAAATAAAAATTGTTCGTCCCATAATTGCCTGCAAAGAACGATGCCTCTATCTAAAAGAAACTGCTTCTCTTTATTGGATAATAATGTAGAAACCGTAATGGGATAGAGGTTTAAGCGATCTATGCGATCTTTTAAACCATCGTTTTTGGGAAAATCCCAACTAAGTAAATATAAGCCAACACAATTTCCATATGTAATCGCATCGCTTGTAAAACGGGTGTTGGTAACGACCCAACCTTTATCAAGTATATTGGTTTCAGCTGTTTTTGATTCCCAATGTGCTTTTACATCGATATAGCGCGATTGAATATAAAGCGGAATTTTCACATTGCAATTACGGCCTTCTTCAGAATGAAATTTGCATTCAATGATTGTAGACATTTTGTTTTTCTCTGCTATTACATCTATTTCATGGGTAACGCAGATTCCGTTTAAAATTTTACTAACGGTAGTTTTATAGCCAGAATAGGTGAGAATAGCTGCGACAAATTGCTCAAAAGGAAAACCAGTAGGGCCTAATTCATAAATGGCCTTTTTTAGTTTGTATTTAGAGGCAAAAACAGATTTGTTCTTTTTTAAAAGGGCAAAAGCGCGATTATAGATTTCATGGGTAGAAATACCGTCATAAAGTTCGTCTTTTACTTTAGCAACAATTTCTTCAACGACGTTATGACTAGCACCACTATATTTTAATGAATTACGTAATTTATCTAAGGAAAACAGTGCTTTTTCCCCTGAAGATTTAGTGACTTCAATTGCTAAGTTACGTTCCATTTTATTTTTTTAGTTGCACATCTACTTCGGGTATTTTAAGTAATTGAAGCGTAGTAGAGGCAAAGGTTACTGTACCATTTGTTGCCTTAATTTCTTTTTGGATTGCTTCAAACAGTTCATTCTTAGTTGCACGTCTGCGTTTATAATCAGTAATGTATCGCAGGTTTATAGCAATCCAATTATCCGTTAAATTAATCGCTATGGAAGGTTCTAATTTAGAATCTTCAATATAATAATGCTTTACCATTTGTTTCCATTTGGTAATGGAGTTTTGGGTGTATTCTGATAAGAATATAGTAGCCTGTTTCTGGATAATACTTTTTGCAATATCTAAATCAGATTCGTAGGTAATTAGAATATTCAATTCATCCCAAACAAAAGGAAAATCCATGGAGTAATTCTTAATAGGACCTTTGAAAACAAAGGCATTACTTATTTTTACAATTCTACCAGAATAATTATCACTACTCACCCATTCGCCTATTTCCATCAACGTGGTGTAAATACTGTCAATATCTATTACGTCACCTTTTATTCCGTTAATTTCAATACGATCACCAGGCTTGTAAATACGGACAAAGAAAATATAAAAGGATCCCGCAATACTTAAAATTAGTTCCTGAAGTGTAAAAGTGATACCTGCCGTAAAGAGTCCAATAATAACCGTGTAATCTTCTAAATTTTTTACTGTAAAAGATAAAATAACAAGAAATATAATAAGGGCATACCCAATAATTTCAATCCCCTTTTGTGCTTTATAACGAATGGATATATCTGCTATTCTTTTCTTTAATAGTTTTCTAAAAAAACCAATTAGCGCTAGAATTACAGATATCCAAATTAATAATTTGCCTATTTTAATAACTGTTGGGTGCTCTAATAAGGCATTTATAGTATCCATATAGTTTCTTAAATTGAACTTTTTTTAGGATTAAAGGTTAATGAAGTGCTAGAATGGGAGTCCTAGCATCATAACCAATTTCTTTCACTAGTGGTTTTGAAAAAATACTGCTAAAGAAAAAATGTCTTCGATTTATAAACGCAATCATATCACTATCTCTACTCTCCATAAATGTGGTAATACCTTTAGCAATACTTATATCAGAAAGTGTATGAAAACTACATGCTATTGTACTAAAAATATCTTTTAATAACATTTTGTTTTCTTGCTGAATTTTTGATAATTCATCTTCTTTACTAATATGTAATACGCATACAGATGCACCATGCATCTTAACAATTTCGATAAGATAGTTTAGTTCTTTACGTTTATAATTAGTTTTAAAATCGGTAGGAAAAACTATTTCCTTTAGGGACATAAACCGAACATCTTCAGGAACAGCTAATACAGGACAAACAGTAATTTTTTCCATCGCCTTTACCGTATTACTGCCAAAAATGACCCCTTTGGTACTTGTAGCACCCTGAGTACCCATAACCACTAAATTAATATCTTTGGCAGCAATAACACTTTTCATAGCCTCAGACAAAAAATTTAGACTTGAAATAGTATGATAGGTATGTTTTGGATTGTCAGCATGAAGTTTTAAAATATCTAAAAGCTTACGAAATGATTCTTCGGATTTTTCTTTTGTAGTATCGTAAGCCTCACTGCCAGGTTCTGGGAGCGTTAAATCATCTGTTGTGTAACCCTCTAGATTAAATACATGAAGAAAATAAAAATCACAATTGAGCTTGGCATATAAATCCAAAGCATAGCGTGTAGCATTTAATGCATTTTTCGAAAAATCTGTGGGGATTAATATTCGCTTATTCATGATGTTCTTTTTTTAGTTTGCTACGTAAATTTAGTTGGAGTAAAGCAATTCATCTATGACCATTGTCATTCCTTATTCGGAAGAATTAGAAAGGGGATGTTTGCATACATACTCACATCTTTTATTACAGGTTCCCGCATTAACTTTTCAAGAAAACTTCTCTTTTGATGTACCATACACAACAGGTCTATTTCCCTTTCTGTTATAAATTCATTGATTACTTGTGCTTTTTCATTAAAATCTTTCATAGTAGCGAAAGAGTGTGGATAGTCTTTTAAGTAATTATCTAGTAACTTATATTTAAGTTTTTGCTCGGCATCTAAATTTGCTTCTTCAAAAATATGCATCACTCGTATTGCCGCATTTGTTTGCTTTGCAATTAAAAGTATAGGTGCAATATTATTTAGGGAACACCCTTGTTTAAAATCGGTTACAAAAGCAATTTCTTTTGGAGCTTTGTAGTCTATTTGTTTGGGGATGACAAGCACAGGACAAGTTTTAATGGCATTAATGATTTGAACCGTATTACTGCCAAAAAATAATTCTTTAGCGCCAGTTTCGCCTCTACTGCCCATAACCACTAAATCTATATCATATTCTTTACTCGTGTTTTCTATGTTTTTAGTTAAGTTACCTTCTTTAGATAAGGCAATATAGGTATGCTTTGTGTTTTCTGTATCTAAAGTTATTTTATGAATAAACTTTTCTAACCTTTCTATAGATTGATCTTCAATCTCTTTTAATTCATTTTTATTTGATAAGAAGGGAGCCCTTTTATTTTCCAGGGGAGTCATCTCATCATACACGTTTAGAATGTAAAAAGTACAAGGCTCTTCTTTGAGTAATTTTGCACAATAAAATAAAGCACAATACGCATCATTTGAAAAATCGGTGGCTACTAAGATAGATTTCATTTCTCTTTTTTTATAATTGTGGAATTACCATTAAAGGCACATTAACATGAAATCCTATTTTTTTAATAATAGGCTCCATAAATAGACGCTCAAAAAATGTATGCTTGTTTTGAATCATGACAATTAGATTAATTTCCTTTTTCAATTGAAAATCATTTACAGCTGCAATAATTTCATTGTCTGGTACATCATGGAAAGTTGCATAATTAACCAGTAGTTTGTCTAATTGCTTTTTGTGTTCTTTTTGTACGATATCAAGTTCATTTCCGGTGCGCACATGCATAATATTAATTTGTGATTGATGATGTTTTGCAATTTGTAAAAGCCCTTCAATTTCTTTTTTAGGATAGGTTATTTCAAAATCTGTAGGGAATAGAATTTCTTTTGGTGCTGCGTATTCAAAAGAATCGGGTACCACGATCACAGGGCATTTGGTGCGTTTGATTATACTAACGGCATTGCTACCAAATAGAATTTCTTGGGCACCAGAGGCGCCTTTGGTGCCCATGACAACAAGATCAATTTTTTCAGCTGTTGTCATTTCAAGAACTTCATTCAAAAGTGTGTTAAAAACTGTATGCGTTTTTATAGTATGCTTAGGGTTAGGGTGTTCTGTTTCAATTTTTTCTTTTAATTCTTGTATTCTAGACACTGACGTTTCTCTCATAACATCACCTAAACCAATTAAGCCTGGGCTACCAATAAGGTATTCTGTTTGATAAACAGTGGGGTTGTAAGTATGTAAAAGATAAAAGGTGCATTTTATATCATTGTAAACTTTTAAAGCATATTCGATAGCTTTATAGGAGTTCTCAGAAAAATCAGTAGGAAGCAATATTTTTTTCATGACGCTTTAATTTTACGTTGGAATAAAATTACCCAACTTCATGCAATAAAAGCATGATATATATCAGTTCTATTTGTACTATATTTTATAAATTTATAGTACAAAAAAGATAACAAGATGAAAAGTAGTTTCGATAAAATAATAGATTCAAGTACCCCTGTATTAATAGATTTTTTTGCAGATTGGTGTGGTCCATGTAAAAGTTTGGCACCTATTTTAAAACAAGTGAAAGAAGAAATGGGTGATGCTGTTAAAATTGTAAAAATTGATGTGGATAAAAACCAATCTTTAGCCTCTAAATATCAAGTAAGAGGGGTGCCCACAATGATGTTATTTAAAAATGGAAAACAACTTTGGAGACAATCAGGTGTACTTCAGAAAAATGATATTATAACTATTATTAAATCGAAGTAAGGATACTCACTTTTATTCGTGTAAGACCAAAAATGGTACGTTGGTATGGTAGCTTATTTCTTCAACAGTGGGGCGGAACAAGATGCGCTCTAAAAAGTTTAAGTTTTTAGCCACCATTACCAACATATCTATATTTTCATTCTTCGTGAATTTATCTATAGCGGCGTCTAAATTATGACCTTCTAAAGTGCTAAAATTGTGTGTAATATCTTTAAAATAATAGGCTAGAAATTCTTTATTTTTTGTTTGCAAAGAACTCATTGTTTCATTTTTGCTTTCTATATGCAGAAAATTAAGTTGTGCGTTGGTTAATACCGATATATCTTTTAAGAGTGATAATATATGTAAGTTATAATCAATAATATAATCGGTTGGAAAGCCTATTTTTTTTGGTTTATGGTAGGAGGTGTTTTCTGGTACTGCTAATACTGCGCACTTTACTTTAGTGATTACGTTTCCTGTGTTGCTTCCTAAGGTTAATTTTTTTAGACCAGAAGCTCCTTTAGTTCCCATGATAATAAGGTCTATCTTTTTATTGCTTACCTCATTTTTTATATGATCAACAAAAAAACCGTAAGTAGCTGAGGTGTGAAAAACATGATTGGTATTAAAAGGCAATTCGTCGATACGTTCTAACAGCGCATCAAGCTTTACTAAGTTCTCTTTTAATAGCTCTTCTTCGATAAGATCTGGTGCAATGACCAGAGCAGTATCTCCACCAGTTGCAGCCAAAACAGGACTTATGTGCGTAAGATAAAAAGTGCAATTAGATTTTTTAAACAATGATAATCCGTAAGCAATAGCATTCCAAGAATTTTCAGAAAAATCTGTTGGGATAAGTATATTTTTCATGTGGTTGATGTTGTTAGCGTGATAAATTTTGAAGCACTAAAAAAGGTACGTGTATTTTAAGACCTATTTCGTCTACAGTAGACCTGTACAGCATATCTTCCAAAAAGGAATGACGAGAATTTACCATGACTAAAAAGTCTATTTCTTTTTCTTCTATGTTTTTCATTATGGCCTTTAGTCTATTTTCAACTGGAGTCTGTTCAAAATTTAAATACGCACCAGATAGGCTTTCTTCTAGAAATTTTTTGTTGTCTAACTGACGCAAACTCATCACTTCAAAATCTGAGATATGCAGACAATATACGGTAGCCTTAAACTCATGTGCTAAAGCGTTCAATAACTTTAGTTCACGGCGTTTATAAGGCAAATTGTAATCTGTTGGAAATAGAATTTTTTTAGGCTGACGATAGCTATAGGATTCTGGTATAGCAAGAACAGGGCATTTTACATATTTAAATACTTGAACGGTATGACTTCCAAAAGTTATTTTTCTATCTGCCGTTTGGCCTTTGGTTCCCATGATTACAAGGTCAATATTTATTTGATTGACCGTATCATTTACAGCATCTACTATGGATTCAAAAGTAGCTATTCCTTTATATTCATGTTTGGGGTTGTGAATTTTTTCTTCCTTATCGCGAATAAGGTCACTAAGTAATTGTTTTGCTTTTTTTTCAATAGAAGTCTTCCGCTCAGAAATAGAAAGATCTGTTGTGTTTTTAAATTCGCCGTAGACTTCATCGGCATAGGCATGAACAAAATAAAAAACTGTTTGCTCACATTTATATAAATTTAATGCATAATCAATAGCATGCATCGCATTTGTAGAAAAATCTGTGGGAATCAATACAGTGGTCATAGCTTTTATTTTTGATATCACTTCAAAAATATCTTTTGATACACTAATTCCCTATGATAATTATCATACTGCGATAATTTAGAGCAGTCACTTATTCATGAAGTATAAAAACTGGAATTCTTGTATGCCTACTTATTCTTTTAATAGTGGTGTTAAATAAGAGCAGTTGTAGGTAGTTTAAATTTTTGGCCGCCATGATAGTCATGTCAATTTGATGGAGGAGGGTAAAGTCTTCAATAGCGTTTTTTACGTTTTTATTTTTCACACTATGAAAACTATAACGTTCTTCAAAGACTTCATCTAAATATTCATGGAGATAGTTTTTGTTTTTTTCTTGAGAAGTGTTTAATGCTTCCGTTACCAATACATTCATCACTTTTAATGTGCCCTCAGAAACACGAACAATTTCGGTTAGTGATTCTAAAATGTCGAAAGAATAAAAATTATTAAAATTCGTAGGAAAGGCTATGTTTTTTATAGGTTGATACTTAACATTTTTAGGAACAATTAATAAGTCTGCGGCTACTTTTGTAATCACATCTTCCGTACTGCTACCAATAAAAGTATTTTTTATGCCAGCGGCTCCTTTGGTACCCATAACAATAAGATCTATCTTTTTTTCTAAAATAGTTTTACGGATAATATCAACGAAATTCCCGAATTCTTGTAAGGCATAAAATTGATGAAGATCTGAAGTGTTATTTTGTGAAATCTCTTTTATTTTTTCTTTTAACAACTCCATTTTAGAAGGTGTTTCTACCTTATTGAAATGTAATGCAAAGCCATTAGATGCTATTCCTGAGTCGCTTAAAGACCTTATATTCATGACATAGAACGTGCAAGCTGTATTTTTATAAAAGGCTACAGCGTATTCTAATGCATTAAAGGAATTCTCAGAAAAATCGGTAGGTACTAAAATTTGTTTCATTAATGGGACTAAATACTTTAAAGCAAAGGTATAACGGCATTTGTTCCAAAAAAATGATAAATATCAGTACGATCAAAACCTATTTCAGAATATGGATTAGGATATGTATTGTAGTGCTTTAAGTTCTTTTATTTTTATGTTTCGGCCTTCAATTTCGATAAGGCCTTCTTTTTTGAAACCAGATAAAGTACGGATTAAGCTTTCTGTAGCAATCCCGGCAACACTTGCTAAATCACTCCGAGAAATTTTTATGGGATCATCGGTTTGCGTATTCATAACATCTGCAAATTGTAGCAGCGTTTGTGCTGTTTTTTTCCGTACAGAACTGTATGCCATCTGTAAGAGTTGTTGTTTTATGTCTTTTATATTTCCTGATAATAATTCAACAAACTCTAAAGATATATTATGGTTTTTTTCCAAAATTTCTTTTAAGCTTTCTTTGGAAATACCGGTAAGAACAACGTCTTCCATAGCGGTAGCAGATTCTTTATATGGAACGTTTTTTAAGAATGATGTAAAGCCAAGAAAATCATCTGCTCGGTATAATGAGGTAATTAACTGTTTGCCATCTTCATCCATAGAATGGCATTTAATCACACCTTTTAAAACCAAGTATATGGTGTTGGATGCATTGCCTTCCTTGTAAATGGTAGCGCCTTGAGAAAATTTGACTACTTCGCCATTATCATCAAAAAAATTCTTCAACTCATTTAAATCCAGAATGCTGTCTTCTGAGTTTTCTTCTTTGTTATGCGCAGCAGTGGCATTTAGCTTTAAAATTTCATGTTTGGCTAACCTGCTTTCAATAGCACTAATTAAATCTTCTTCTTCAAAGGGCTTGGTTAGATAATCATCGGCACCTAAATCCATCCCTTTTCTAATTTCTTTATGTTCTGTTTTTGCAGAAAGAAATATAAAAGGTAAATGTTTTGTGTTTTCATCTTCGTTAAGCGCTTTTAAAACGCCATAGCCATCAACTTCTGGCATCATAATATCGCAGACCACAATATTAGGCAAAAGTTCTTTTGCGGCTAGAATGCCTATTTTACCATTTGGAGCTGTAGTTACCGCATACCCCGCAAGTTCTAAAAGTTCTTCCGTATTCTCGCGAAGGGCTCTATCGTCTTCAATTAACAAAATAGTCTTCATGTGCTTATAATTTTATATCTTTTGGTATGGTAATGGTGAAAATAGACCCTTCATTCTCTATACTTGAGAAATCTAAGGTGGTGCTTAAACTTTCTAGGTGCTGTTTTGCAATATTTAGTCCTATTCCTGTTCCCTGTGTTAAGAGTGCATTTTCTGCTCTAAAATAGCGATTAAAAATGTGTTTTTGCTCTTCTAAAGGAATACCTATTCCATGATCTACCACTTTAATGCTAATTGTAGTCTTGTCATTCTCCACGATAATATCAATAGAAGTATCTTCTGGAGAGTACTTTATGGCATTGTGTACCAGATTAGATAGGGCCAAGGCCAACGTTTTTTCATCAAAATATATAAAAAGATCATCTATATTTCTTGGATAACTAATACGTTGTCCAGTTTTAAGCAACATGTTTGCGTTGTAAATAACTTCATCTAATAATTTACTTAAGGGAAACTCCTCTAAAGTATAATTTATTTTTCCAGAATCTAAACGCTCCACCGATAAGAAATCCGTTAGAATAGTATCGAGATAACGCACTTTACTTTTTATGGTATTTACATGCTTGTCTCTTTTCTCTTGTTGTTCTGTTTGTGTGTATTTAGCAAGTAGGGTAATAGACGTTAGAATACTACTTAAAGGCGTTTTAAATTCATGGGAAACCAAGGATAAGAATCTTGTTTTTAACTCGTTAAGTTCTTTTTCTTTTGCTAAAGCTTCCGTTAATTGTTTGGTACGTTCTTGTACGGTTTTTTCTAGTTTTAAAGTATAGTTCTTACGGTCTGTAATATCTAATATAATGGCCAAATAAACATCCTGATCTCCAAATCTAGAAAGTTGTAAATGCACTTCCGCAGGGTATTGCGTTCCATCTTTCCTTTGATGCGTAGTTTCAAATTCTATTTTTTCTTCTTCTTTGTTAATCAGTGGGATTAATATTTCTCTGAACTGCGCTTCTGTATAAAACGGTTTTATACTTATAGGAGTAAGCTTTTTTAATTCCTCTAAATTATAGCCAATATTGTTTTGTGCTCCCTTATTTGCATTTAAAAAAAGTAAAGACTCTTTTTCAAATAGAAAGATCTCATTTAAAGATTCATTAAAAATCTTAGCCCAATGCTCTTTTTCTTGTTGGGCTTTTACGCGTTCTGTTACATCATTCTGAATTCCGATATAATTGGTAATTTTTCCAAATTTATCCTTTATGGGAGTAATGTATAAATCATTGTAAAAAAGCGAACCGTCCTTTCTATAGTTTCTTAAAATTGCTTGCGAACTCTCTCCATTTTTAATAGCATCACGCATATGGGTGATGCACTCTTGGTTTTTGTCATCCCCTTGTAGAAAACGACAATTTTTTCCAATAGTTTCTTCTTCGGAATATCCAGTGAGCGTTTTAAATGATGCATTACAATATATAATAGGATTGTCGGGCTTTAACGCATCGGAAATAACAATACCATTTGAAGCAGATTGCAATGCCTCACTTTTCATTCTTAGATCTTTCTCGACGGCTTTACGGTCTGTAATGTCAATAATAAGTGCCATGACATAGGTAGTGTCATAAAGCTCAAAGGGGTTTAAACCAGCTTCTAAAGGAAATTCATCTCCGTTTTTTCGGACTCCAAACAACTCACGTCCGTGACCCATTTGTCTTTTTTCACTTTTAGAAATAAAATTGTATACCTGTTGATCGTGGTTAGGGTGGTATCTTTTTGGAATAAGAACATCAAGCGGTTTCCCTATTAGTTCGTCTTTTTCATAGCCAAACATTTGGTCTGTGGCAGAATTAGAAGCGACAATATTTTGTTTTTTATTAACAACAATAATTCCCTCTGAAACACCTTCTGAGAGTAGGGTAAATATGGTACTGTTCTTTTCGAAAGCTTGCATACTTTCAAAGATAAAATTTTAAAACTGATTTTTATCATATTATACTTAAGTGCTAGGAATAAACAGGGAAAATATAAAAATAAAAACAATAGTATACGTGGTGATTTTTTAAATATTACCGCTTAATCACCAAAAAAAATACAGCCTTTTAAGCAATTTTAGCATTGAAAAATGCAATTACGCCACTACAAGCTGTACTTCTGCTTTCTTATAAATATAGTGTGCGATAAGTGGCTATTTTTTTACAGTCTTGCTTTTATGTAAAGCAAAATGTGATGCTTATGGGTCTTGGTGTTAAGTATTAGTACGATTGGTTTTTTTACGGGTATTCCATTTTACAATCTCAAACCAAATAACGGAAATGAAACCGGTAAGCACAGACAAAAATAATTGCTCAAAACTTAAGCGACTAAATTGAAAAAAGCTTGTTAACGGCGGAATAAATAGGAGGGAAGCTGTGATTAACAATGTGATTGCTATTATTAAAGGAACGAGATTATTCTTGTATTTTAAGGTGGTTAGTATAGAGTAATAAAAAGACCTGTTTATTAAGGTTAAACAAACATTTGCGATGATTAATACTAAAAATACCATTGTTCTAGTCGTATCTTCTGAATTATTCTGAGCCAATGCATATTGATAAATAGAAAGGGTACCCACGGTAATTGCCAGACCTTGAATAATACTCGTTAATAGTTCCTTTATATTAAAAAAAGTGGACGTCAAGAGTCTTGGTTTCTGAAGCATTGTATTTTTTTCTAAGGGTTCATTTTCATAGATAATAGAACAGGTTGGTCCCATAATTAATTCTAGAAGAATAACATGCGTCGGAGAAAATATATTCGGAAATGCCCAACCTAAGGCTAAGGGGATGAATACCGTTAATATAATCGGGATATGTATGGATATAATATATTGAATAGCCTTTTTAAGATTGCTATAAATTTTTCTTCCCATAGCAATGCTGTCTATCATTTTAGAAAGATCATCATCTACTAATATTAAGGAAGCCGCTTCTTTTGCAATTTCTGTTCCTTTTGTACCCATCGCAATGCCAAAGTGAGCAGCTTTTAATGCTGGACCATCGTTAACGCCATCGCCAATCATGGCAACGACTTCTTTGTTGGCTTTTAAGGCATTGATTATTCTTAATTTGGCATCCGGAAACATTCTAGAAAATATTTGCGTAGTTTTTACCTTTTCTTGCAGTTGCTTATCATCTAATTGCATTAACTCATTACCCGTCATGCATTTTTCGTACCCAATAAAATTCACTTCTTTAGCGATGGCACTTGCGGTTGTTGCGGTATCTCCAGTAATTAATTTTACGGTAATCCCTGCACGATCAAATTCTTTTAAAACGGTGCTAATATTTTCTTTAGGTGGGTCGTAAAAGGCAACAAGTCCCAGAAAATCAAATGGAAATTCCTGTTGCGTTTTTGGATAATCTGTCCCCTTAAATTTTGCTTTACCTACACCTAGCAAACGATACCCTTTATCGCCCAATGTTGTGATTGCCTTTTTAATTTTATTTTTTTCTTCATCATTCAACTTCGCTATGGGAAAGAAAGCTTCTGGAGCACCTTTTGCAGCAATAATTCGGTCTCCCGTTTTGTTTTCAAAAAGGTGCGTCATCATAGGTGGTTTCCCGCCTAAAGGATACTCATGAATCATTTTATAAGCCTGGCGTTCGTCAGAGGCTATTAATTTTGAATAAGATTCATGAAGGGCAATTTCCATAGGGTCAAAGGGTATGGGTTCGCTGGACCACATGGCCGTTGTAATTAAGTCTTCTTCTAAAAGATTTGCTTTTTCGGGTATCGGGACTATTTGATCTGTTTTAAAAAGGTAAAGCTTTACCAAGCTCATTTTATTTTGCGTGATTGTGCCTGTCTTATCAACACATATAACGGTTGCACTTCCTAAACTTTCAACTGTTTTTATCTGTTTTACAACAATCCCTAACTTCATTAATCGCCATGATCCTAAAGCCATAAATGTCGTAAAAGCTACCGGAATTTCTTCGGGTAGTATGCTCATCGCTAGGGTTAATGCTTTTAATAAGCTGTCTAGAAGATTTAGTGTGTTGTAATAATTAATTCCCCAGACGAATAGAAATGTTATTCCGCCAATAATAGACATTTTTTTTACAAAATTTCCTATTTGTAATTCTAGCGGAGTTTTCTCATCATGGATCCCTTCGAGGCTTTTTCCTATTTTCCCTAATGCTGTTGCGTTTCCAATCGCTGTAACAGTAGCAATAGCTAATCCAATGGCTACAGTAGTTCCCGTAAAAATTTTGGAATTCTCAGTAGCTGCATCTTTAAAGACAGCCATAGATTCTCCGGTGAGTAAAGATTCATTTACGGAAAAATCATTGGAATGTATTATAACTCCATCTGCAGGAATAACATTCCCTTCCTCAACCATCAAACTATCTCCAATCACGAGGTTATGGCTTTGTATTTCTACAATTTTGCCATTTCTAATGACCTGTGCTTTGGGTTGGGTAATGTCTTTTAATTTTTCTAAAGCATTTCTGCTTTTAGATTCTTGGTAGAAGGAAATGGAAGCTACAAGAATGATTGCAGCGGCTAAAAAAATGCCATCACCAATATTGCCCGTTAAAAAATAGATGCACGAAGCAATGGCTAGTAAAATGACCATTGGTTCTTGCAAAATACTTTTTATAGCATCTAAAAGTTTACTTTTCTTTTTGTAGTCTAAGGTGTTCTTTCCGTGATTTTTTCTAGCAGTCAGTACTTCTTGGTCAGACAATCCTTTTATACCAAAGTCAGTAGGGTTAATCATGAGGTAGGTTTTTATTTAATTTGTAATGGTAAAGCCATTAATGGCTTCTAAATTAATGGTATCAAGTGATTTTTCTGCTTTTTCCTTATCTTTTTCAATAGCCGCTAGTGCCGATTCATAACCTAGATTAAAAATAGCATCAATATTTTTCAATGAAAAGGTACTAAATTCTTTCATTCGACTAGGCCGAATCAATAGGTCACATTCTTTAAATTTTAGACTTGTTTCATTAGACATCATAATATGATAAGAGCGTTCCATGATATTATATACATGCTTTAAACTGTCTTTTTTTATTTTCTGAAAAGGATTGACATATACGCCGATCACTTTATCACATTTATGCTTGATTAAATCAACAGGAAAATTATTTAGAATTCCTCCATCAGCATAATAACCACCTTCTATTTCTACAGGAGCAAAAACACCAGGAACAGCAGCGGAAGCTAATATTGTTTTAATCAAAATGCCAGAATCAAATACTTTTAGAGTACCGTCTAATAAGTTAGTTGCTGTTACCACTAACGGTGTTTTTAGGGCACTATAATCATCAATTGGAAGGTAGGTGCTAAACTGCTCATAGAACTTCTCGGTATCTAAAAAGCCAGGTTTGCTCATTGCATAATTTGTGAATGTAAATAATTGGGTGGTTTTAAAAAAATCTAGAATTTGTTGCCAAGAACAACCACCAGCATATAATCCGCCAACAATAGCTCCAGCACTGGTGCCTGCAATATATGAGGGATATATATGGTGTTCTTCTAAGGCTTTTATAGCACCTATATGTGCAATGCCTCTTGCGCCTCCTCCAGAAAGAACTAAACCTATATTCATAGTATGTACGATCAGATAATTTAGTATCGAAAGTAAGAAAGTTTTATTTTTTTAAACCTGACGAATGTCATAGTATGATTCTATACTATTTAACAACTTTGAATGTGATTATCATTCAATACACAAATACTAAGAAAAATATTATGAAATACTCAGAGCAAACAAATGAATTTAATGTATTTGTATCTACCAGCTATGTAAGTTTAGTGCAACTTAAAAAAGAAGGAAAGACAAAAGCTTTCAATGATTTACTCTTAAAAGTTTTACCACAGGTAAAACAATATGTACAGCATAAATTGAACGTAGCATCAAAAAATGGGGAATTAGATAAAAACAGGTTTAAAGCGGATGATATTATAGATCAGCTATTCATTGAAGTTTATGATCATATCGACGCCGTTGAAGCTGCTTCTGATTTTCATACGTGGTTATTTAAAAAAGCAGATGAATTAGTGGAAGATTTGCTGGTTGATGAAGAATTTGACACTTATTTTTTTGAAAATGTCGATAATTTTTCGAAACCAGAATGGAATGAAATGGAAGAAAAATATAGCACAGATGGCGATGGCGATTTTGTGTTGCTTGAAGAGTTTGATAATAATCAATATTTGAATAATGATTATTTATTAAATGCTGTTTTCGTAGAAGATAAAGATAAAGAGATTATTGCTAATTTGGATAAAGAATTGGGGGCAGAACGTATTAAGAGACATGCAGATTTAGTTTTGTTAGGCCTGCCAAAACCTATGCGTAATGTTTTTGAATTATTTAGTACGTATAAGTTTAATACCCACGAAATTTCCAATATTTTAAATTTAAGTGTTCATGAAGTTGAGCATTTCTTAAAAGAAGCAAAATCAAAAATGAAATCTAGTTTTTTAAACAGATATATGAATTAATTTTAAACGGTAAGACTATGAAAACAATACCTGGAAACCCTAAAACTGCACTGCTTCTAGGAGCAAGTTTAGATGTGTTGCATCAAGAAAGTAAAGAATTTTTAGAAACTATTGCTTTTTGGAGTTATGAAACACAGTTTTTTAAAAATCTTTTAGAAAAGGCAAAAACAAATGAATCTCGGTATCAACAAATGCTGCAAACTTTAGATACCATATACGATCAACTTTTTAAATTTCTTAAAAAAGATATTGTTGCACATGAAAAAAACCTTTCTGAGTTAAAGGAATTAGCTGCGGGATTAAATGATGCTAGTTATAGAGACGAACATAAAAAGTTAGGGGAAAACATGTCTTTATTAGCACAAGATTTTAAAGAGTTAAAGATGACAATTTTCGATTTTGTAAAGCAACGTAAAGAACTAAATTGAGAGTGTAATTCCTATAGGGCAATGATCAGAACCCATAATATCTGAATACACAGTAAACGTTTCAATTTTATCTGCAATAGCCTTGCTTGCTAAAAAATAATCTATTCGCCAGCCTGTATTGCGTTCTCTAGATTTAAAACGGTAACTCCAAAAAGTATAGGCCACTTCATCGGGATGTAAAACTCTAAAAGTGTCTGTAAAATCGTTCGCTATAAAGTTATCCATCCCATCAATTTCTATTTGGGTATATCCAGCGGTTTTGTTGTAGTTGGCTTTGTCGTTTTTTAAATCTATAGCATGGTGTGCCACATTGAAATCACCACATGCAATGACAGGCTTTTTCTTTTCTAAATTTTTTAGATAGGCTAAAAAATCTTTATCCCATTGCTGGCGGTATTCTAAGCGGTCTAATTTTTGTCCGGAATTAGGAACGTATACATTTACAAGGTAAAAAGTATCATATTCAGTACATAGAACTCTCCCCTCAAAGTCGTGTGCTTCAACCCCCATATCTGGCGTTGCACTTATAGGAGGCTGTTTACTTAAGGTTGCAGTACCTGAGTATCCTTTTTTTTCCGCAGAATTAGCACTAAGGCTAAAATGTGATAAGGGTTCTAGTGCCTTTGCTACCTCCGTATCTTGTGCTTTTGTTTCTTGTAAACATAAAATATCAGGAGCCATTGTTTTTACGGCTTCAAAAAAATCTTTCTTTACGACAGCACGAATGCCATTAACATTCCAAGAAACAATATGCATACTTATATTTTAATGTGAATAAATTCAATGTATATAAACGGACGATGAAGTTACTAAAATCAGCCTGAAAATTAAAGAATAAATTGAGAATAGATTCCTAGAACCTTACCCAAATAAAACATATAGCACCCCAAGAATTATAATTCCTCCGAAGCATATGCTTATGAGTTTACGAGTTTCGGAAGATCCATTGATTAAGCTTATGCCGAGTTTAACCACGGTGTTGCTTAAAATAGCTGTGATAATTACGGATGTTGCCGTACTATAATTGCCAGAAGTTTGCGACAGTTTAGCCATACTAATGGTGATAGCATCTGTATCTGCTAACCCTGCAATTAATGCGGTATAATACAAGCCATCATCACCAAAAAATGATTTTCCATAAAAAACAGCAAATCGTATTACGATATAAATAACTCCGAAACCAATAGCATTCAATAAATTTAGAGGGTTCCCTAACTTTATATTTGAATCGGGTGTATTTGTTTGGTTATTGACTAATAGTAATGCAGTACCAAGACAAATGAAAGTTAATACAGCAAAAGGTATGGCAATTGAGGGTATCAATGCACTGTTAAATATGAAAATTAATAATGCTAATCTAGGAAACATGATTGCTGAAGCTAAAATAATACCCGCACTATATTTTCTTGATAATTCAGGGAATTCTTTGCTTTTTGCCGCATAACTCCATGCCACAGCTGTACTGGATATGAGTCCGCCTAGCAATGCGGTTAAGAGGATTCCTTTTTTTGAACCTACAAATTTTACAAGAAAATAACCGATAAAATTTAGAAAGGAAACAATTACGATAACAGACCCAATTTCAAATGGGTTTAGTAAACTGTTTGGACCTAAGTCTCTGTTGGGTAAAAAGGGAAGGATTAACAACGCTATGATCGTAAATTTTATAAAAGCAGACAATTCTTCTGCAGTGATATTGCTTACTACACTATTAAATCTTGTTTTAAGGGACAATAGGGTTGTGATAATAACAGCTGTCGCAACGGCTTCTCTATACAATTCTCTTGAAACCATAAGGCCTAAAACGAAAGTGGTTATTAAAGCAAGATCTGTCGTTAAATCGTTAGAATAGGTGCTGTTTGATTTTGAAAACTGGCTAAAACCTAAAAATAGAATAAATGCGACTAAGGTGGCAATAGGAAACCATACGGTAAATGAATCACTCAAACTTCCAATGACAAAGCCTAGTATGGTAACAATAGGAAAGGTACGGATACCAGCAAAACCTGCTTCTTTTTTTAATTTATCGTACTCCCGTTCCAAACCAATAATTAGTCCCATTCCAATACTGATAACAATACCAAGCATATAGCTGCCCATGATTTCATTTAAATAGGTAGTGGTTTCCATAGGATAAGAGCTATAAATTGCGGTTTTTAAAAATAGAATAAATGATGGTCAAGCCTAAAATAGCAGAAATTAAAAAACCAAGAGCTCCTAAAATAGGGATGCCGTTAAATTTTGGGGGCATATCTGCAATCACTAAAATAGAAGAACCAATAGATAACGCTGCAATAATTATAGCGTATACCATCCGGTTTATAGCCGTTTTAAGCGTGTCTTTAAGTTCATTTAATCCTTTGTGTTCATGAACAATGACTAGTTTTCCATTTTTTATTTTACCTATGATATCATTTATGTCTTCCGGAAGGTTATCCATTAAGTTGGTATAGTCTTGAACTCTAGAAATACTCTTTTTTACAAAGCGTTTAAAGCTTAAACGCTTGCGGATAATGGTAGACATGTAAGGCTCTAAATTCTCGGTAATATTAAAATCTGGATTCAGTTTTAAACCTACCCCTTCAATAATCACTAAGGCACGAATTAGCATGTATAAATAATGCGGAATAGCAATTTTATTGGCGTATAAAATATTTTTGAATTGATTTAGAGTGGTCCCTAATTTTATATTTTGAATGGCAATATTACTAATACCTTCTAAAAGCTCATTTAAGTCATACTCCAAGGTTTTCTCCTCTGGAATATCTGTTCGTATGGCAATTTTTTTTAATACGATTATAATCTTTTTTACATCTTTTTTAAAGAACGCAAGCAATAGATCTTCTAAGGCTTCTTTATCTTTTGGCATAATACTGCCCATCATCCCATAATCAATAAAACAAATCCGTTCTAATGCTGGAAGGACAAATATATTGCCAGGATGAGGATCTGCATGGAAGAAGCCAAAATCTAAAATTTGTTCTAAATACAAATCGACTCCTAAAGTTGCTACTGCTTTAGTATCAATATTATTTTCTTTTAGTTTTTCTACTTCAGAGACTTTAATACCATCAATAAATTCCATGCAAAGAACCCTATCATTACTGAATTCTGGATATGCTTTTGGAACATAAATAATTTGATTGTTTTCAAAATTTTTAGCAAAACGAAGCATATTGTTTAGTTCCTGAGTGTAACTAAGCTCTTCATTAATACTTTTTTCGAAAGAATTAATTAACTGTATTGGTTGTAATTGTTGTGCTTGTGTGCTGTATTTTTCTAATGCTTTTGCTACGTCTTTCATAATTGAAATGTCTGAAGCAATCGTATCTTTTATATTTGGTCTTTGAATTTTGAAAATAACCCATTCTCCCGTTAGCAATTGTGCTTTGTGCACTTGAGCTAAAGAAGCTGCAGCCAGTGGTTCAGGAGAAATATAAGAAAAACACTCATTGGTATCAAGTGCTAATTCTTCTGTAATTTTTTTTGCTACATCAAAATTATCCAATGGTTTTACATTGTCTTGTAATTTTTCAAGTTCTTTTAAAAGTTCAGGAGGTAGCATATCTTGTCGATTGCTAATTACCTGTCCCATCTTCACGTAGCTTGGACCTAATTCTTCCAATACCATTCTGATACGTTCGTACGTAGAGTATGAAAGCAATTTATGAGTGTCAGGGTGTTTCTTTAGGTAGGTGTTAGGGATTAGGTTTTTAATTGAGGTTGATGCCAATACATCTTCAAAACCATATTTAGAAAGTACACTAAACAGTGTACCGTACCTTTTTAAATCATGTGTTTTAGGTAATTTTAATGACGGCATAGCGTTTTACGTTACATTTTATGCTGTAACGTAAAACAAAAATAGGGCAATCCGTGTTGGTATCAAATGATAATTATCACTCGAAAGAAGGCCATTAGATGAGATCGTTTATAGGTGTATTAAACGATAAGCCTGCTTCGCAATCTCCAATTCCTCATTGGTGGGTATCATTAATACTTTAACTTTCGCCTCTTTTTTATTGATTTCTAGTAGTGTTTTTGATCGGGTATTATTTTTCTCAACATCAAGAGTAATTCCCATATACTCTAAATCCGTACAAACCATTTCACGAATCAATGCAGAATTTTCTCCAATACCAGCAGTGAAAATAATTGCATCTATACCGTTGAGAATAGCAGCATAAGCTCCAATGTATTTTTTAATGCGATACGCATTCATTTGTAAAGCTAAAATGCAATCTTGATTGCCATTTGCAGCTTCTGTCTGTATGTCTCTTAAATCACTAAAACCAGTAAGTCCTAGCATCCCACTTTTTTTAATTAACAGGGTATTCACTTCCTCCAAGGTATAGCCAAGAGTTTCTACTAAATAGAAAATTACGGCATGATCAATATCGCCACTTCTAGACCCCATTATTAACCCGTTTGAGGGCGCAAATCCCATACTGTGGTCAATACTTTTTCCGTCCTTAATTGCGGTCATACTACAACCGTTTCCTAAGTGAATAGAAATAATTTTAGAAGATTTTAATTGTAAGTATTCAATAGCTTTTTCCGAAACATATTTATGACTGGTACCATGAAAACCATATACCTGAACTCTGTTTTCAAAGAATTCTTTTGGTAAAGCATATTTTTTTGCCACATCTGGGATAGAATGATGAAAAGCAGTATCAAAAACAGCTACTTGTTTTGCATGTGGGAAAATTTCTTCTGCTAATTCTATACCTTCTAAGTTATGCGGATTGTGTAAAGGAGCTAATGAAAATAAGTTCTTAATTTTTTCTTTTACAGAAGCATCAATCAGTGAAGTATCAGAAAATGTTTTTCCGCCGTGTACTACGCGATGCCCAACGATTGTAATTTCATCTGCGTTGGTTATTACGCCTAGTAACGGGTCTAATAATACACGTGCTATTTTAAGCAGCCCCATTTTATGACTTAATATGGGCAACGTTTCTTCTAATAGATCAGTATCTGTACGGTATTTTAGCAGGGCACTTTCACTCCCAATTCTTTCTATGAGACCTTCACAAACTACGCCTTCAGAAGGCATGCTTATCAATTGATATTTTATAGACGAACTGCCGCAATTTATAATAAGAATATTCACGTAAAACTGGTTTTATGTTTGGTGTTAATTATAGTCCTTCTGCCTGAATAGCCGTTATGATTACTGTATTAAATATATCTTCAACAGTACAGCCACGACTTAAATCGTTTACGGGTTTATTTAAACCTTGTAACATTGGACCAATCGCTAAGGCGCCCGTTTCCCTTTGTACGGCTTTATAGGTGTTGTTTCCTGTATTTAAATCAGGAAAAATGAATACACTTGCTTGCCCCGCTACTTCAGAATCTGGAAGTTTACTTTTTCCTACTTTAATATCTACCGCAGCATCATATTGAATAGGTCCTTCTACTTTTAGATTGGGTCGTTTGGTTCTAATTAATGCGGTAGCCTTTCTCACTCTATCCACATCTTCTCCTGTACCAGAGGCTCCAGAAGAATACGATAACATGGCTACTTTAGGTTCTATTCCAAAGGCGGCGCTAGTAGCTGCAGAAGAAATGGCTATTTCAGATAATTGTTCCGCAGTAGGGTTAGGGTTAATGGCGCAATCGCCAAAAATGGTTACCCGGTTAGGCAAACACATAAAAAATACTGAAGAAACTAAAGAAACGCCAGGTTTTGTTTTGATAAACTGTAATGCGGGTAATATGGTGTGTTGGGTTGTGTGTACTGCACCTGAAACCATACCGTCTGCATGGCCTTTATATACCATCATCGTCCCAAAATAAGACACATCTTCCATAAGATCTTGTGCCATAGCTAGGTTTACATTTTTATGTTTGCGCAATTCATATAAAGTTGTCGCGTAATCTAAAAAGTTAGGGGATGTTTTTGGATCAATGATGTTTATCTCATTAGGGTCAAAAACAAGTGCTAGCTCTTCCATTTTAGCCGCAATCTGGGCTTTATCACCTAAAAGTGTCAACGTTACAGCTTCTACTTCCAGTAATTTCTTAGCTGCTATTAGAATTCGCTCGTCTGTACCTTCGGGTAATACAATATGTTTTTTAGCAGATTTAGCTCTTTTTAGTAAGTTGTATTGAAACATTCTAGGAGTAATGCCTTCGGCCTTAAAGGTAATAAGTCGTTCTGCAAGATTATTTACCGGAACGTGCTTTTCAAATTCTTGAATTGAAGTGGTTATTTTTTCTGTATTATCCGCATATATTTTTGGCTTTATTGCGCCAATTTTATTGGTCACTGCAAAGGTCCCTTGGTTGACAGAAATGATCGGAATAATATCAGATAATCCCTCTATTAATTTTATAATAGAATCTTCAGGAATTAAGCCACCGGTAAGTACTATACCAGATAAGTTAGGGTAATTTGTAGAGATATTAGCTTGTAAGGCTCCAAGGATAATATCTGCTCGATCTCCTGGAGTAATTACAAGACTGTCTTTTTTTAAATGGGTTAAATAATTACGAAGCTGCATGGCGCCCACACTAAAACCATTTGCTTGGTTGTTTAAATAATCTTCTCCAAACAATATTTTGGCATCCAATTCATTGGCAATCTCTTTAACTGTGGGGTTTCCTAAGGTAGGATTTTCCGGGATAGCGCCAATAAGAACTTTTTCTGGTAATTTTTTCTTTAAAGCAGCAACCACCAATTCTAAATTTTCTGGTTGTACTTTATTCGCTACAGTTAATAACACTTCTACTCCTTTTTCTCTAAAAGAATCAAAAGCCATATATAAGTTGCCTACTAATTCTTCTAATGTTTTACCAGCACCGCTTGTAATAATAACAGCAGGAATCCCTAAATTTTTAGCTACGAGTACATTTATATCCCATTCAATAATAGCACCCTCTCCAGAAAAATCGGTTCCTTCTACCAGAACAAAATCAAAACGATCTTCAATTGCTTTAAATTTATGAATGATGTGGCTAATTATTTCATCGTCTTTATCTTGATTTTTTAGCTGAAGTACTTCACTACGCGTAAAGGCATAAGCATCTTCAGGTTTAATATCCACTTCAAAATGAGATAATACGGTTTTAATATGATTGTCTACGACCCCATTTTTAAAATCGTCAACAATAGGTCGGAAGTAACCTACTTTTGCTGTTTTTCCTAATAAAATATGCATTAGACCTAATGAAACAATTGATTTACCACTATTAGGTTCAGTGGTTGCAATATAAATGGCTTTACTCATGAAATGGAAATATTATCGTAGTCTCAAAGTTAAGAGATTCTTTATCTAAGCACAAGATAAAGACAATAATCTCTTTAAGTTGAATTAATTATTGAATTTTTATAACGGCAGATCGGGATTACATTTCCTTTCTTTTTCCCGTAATTTCTGTGATATTTATGCGGAATACGGTAGGTATGCCTTTGGAATAAGATTTGTTAGAAAACTCGCTTATAAACTCGGCTTCTTTATTTTCCTTCTCAAAAATCAACTTTTTTACCCCCTCACTAAACTCATGTAGTTTTTGCTTAGCATCAATACCGGTAAGTTCTTCGAAAGTACCATGGACTAAAACAGATTGCCAATTATTTACCGATGTTATTTCTTGTACTGCTAAGGAAACATGCTTGTTCTTGCGCATGGCTTTTAGCTTTAGACCATCAGCAGTATAGCTTATTATTGAACCCTCTTCTTTATCAAAATAATACGTAATTGGTATCACGTACGGGATGTTCTGAGAGATAACGCCTAGGTTACCAAAATAATTTTGAATGAGGATGCTTATGCTCTGGCTTTTGCTTAAATCGGTCATTTTATTGGATGTAATTGATGTTGTTTTTAAGAGTCTACTGATTGCTTCAACAAAAATAATATGCTTGGAGGTCTTAAAATATGACATTAGTCATTCATTTATTTTAGATGCTATGGTGAAAAAAGATCCTTTAGTAACAAAAAATACGTTTACATGATTAATCTCATAGGTAAAGAATATTACTTATGTTTATTTTGTAGTGTAACGATGATTTCTTTCAAATGAAAATAGTATCTCTAGTTTTTATCTTATTTTTAGTTTCATGTGGAAGTAAACAAGAGAAAACACTTCCTGTAGTTAAAAAATTAACGGAGTCTGTATATGCTTCTGTGACTATTGAACCAGATAGTTTGTATGAAGCGCACGCTGTGGTTAATGGTATTCTTGAGCGTAATTTAATAGAAGAAGGTGCCTTAGTTTCAAAAGATACTCCTCTAATGCATATCACAAACTCCTCAAGTGAATTAACGGCAGAAAATGCCTTACTATCATTGCAGCTCTCTACAAGTAATTACCAAGGGAATTCAACTGTTTTAAAAGAGCTAAATGATGATATTAAAACAGCAGAATTAACCTTAAGAAATGATTCTATAAATTTTAAACGGCAAGAAAACTTATGGAATCAAAATATTGGTTCTAAAATTGAATATGATACTAAAAAGCTAACCTATCAGCGTTCTGTAAACCAACTAAAGGTCTTGTTGAATAAGTTTAATCGGACTAAAAAGGAATTACAGACACAAGCTAAGCTCGCACAAAACACGTATACAACGTCTAAAATTAATACCGATGATTACACCATTACTAGTAAAATTAATGGAAAGGTGTATGCGTTGTATAAAAATGCAGGTGAAAATGTGACCACGATGGAACCATTAGCATCCGTAGGTAGTGCCACGGATTTTATTATAGAATTGTTGGTGGATGAAGTAGATATTGTGAAAATTGAAAAAGGCCAGAAAGCTTTAATCAGCTTAGATGCGTATTCATCCACAGTATTTGAGGCTTTAGTTTCTAAAATATACCCACAGAAAGATTCGCGTACACAGACTTTTAAAGTAGAAGCTTTGTTTATAAACATGCCAGCTAAGCTATACCCAGGGCTTTCAGGAGAAGGTAATATTGTGATTTCTGAAAAAAATGATGCGTTAATCATTCCTAAAGAGTATGTAGTGAATGGGAATTCGGTTTTAACGGAAGATGGTTTGGTGCCTGTTGTTATAGGATTACAGAATTTAAATGAGGTAGAAGTTATAAAAGGGATTACTGCAGCTACTGAAATTATAAAACCAGAATAATGACGAATTGGCCTGTAATCCTTAATATCGCAAAAACTCATTTGCTTACGAAGTTAAAGTCTACGTTAACCGCAGCACTTGGTGTAACTTTTGGGATTGGAGCTTATATTACTTTGGTTAGTTTTATGACCGGTTTAAATACGATGCTTGATGATTTGATTTTAAATCAGACCCCTCATGTTCATTTGTACAATGAGGTTAAACCTACAGAGAAACAGCCCGTAGCACGCTTTGATGAAATACAGCAATCTTTTCAATTTATACATTCTGTAAAGCCCAAGCAAAATCAGAAAAAAATACATAATGCGTTGCCTATTTTACAGTACTTAAAAGAGGATAAAAAGGTAAAAGGGGCTACGCCACAAGCAAGAGCTCAGATTTTTTATATTTCTGGTGCTATTGAATTAGGAGGTAATTTAATAGGCGTAGATATTATGCAGGAAGTTAAGCTTTCAAATATTAGAGATTATATAGCACAGGGCACTCCTGAAGATTTAAAAAACAGTGACAGCGGTATTTTATTAGGAGCAGGCTTAGCTAAAAAAATGTCTTTGAAAATAGGAGATAGGGTACAGGTGAGTACCATTAAGGGCGACCTTTTTCCGCTTAAAATAGTAGGAATATACCAAAGTGGTATAGCAGATGTAGATAACAGCCAAAGTTTTGTAAATTTAAAAACGGTACAGCGAATTTTAGGAGAAACTCAAAATTACATTACAGACATTAATGTAAAACTTAATGAAATTAATGATGCACCAGAATACTCAAAAAAACTAGCCAGTTTATTCTCTATTACGGCAACAAGCATTAATGAAGCCAATGCACAATTTGAAACAGGTACTAATATTAGAAATCTTATTACCTATGCGGTATCCATTACCTTATTAATTGTAGCGGGATTTGGGATTTATAATATTCTGAATATGCTGATTTATGAGAAAATGAAAGATATAGCCATATTAAAAGCAATAGGGTTTTCAGGGAAAGATGTGTGGTCTATTTTTATGAGTCAGGCAATGATTATAGGTTTCGTTGGTGGGGTACTTGGACTATTAGTAGGTTTTGGGTTCTCAGTACTTATTGATCATGCCCCTTTTGAAACAGAGGCTTTACCGACGATTGACACCTATCCGGTAGATTTTAGTGTTAGTTATTACATTATCGGAATCGTATTTGCATTAGTATCCACTTTTATTGCGGGATATTTGCCTGCGAATAAAGCCCGTAAAATTGATCCAGTAAAAATAATCAGAGGTACATAATAGCGCATATGGATTTAGTTCTAGAATCAAAAAACATAAATAAGCATTTTTTAAAGCCCAAAGATTTTCATGTTTTAAAAGACATCTCATTCAGAATTGAAAAAGGGGAGTTTGTTTCTATCATGGGGAAATCTGGTTCCGGCAAATCTACCTTACTGTATATCTTATCTACTATGGATACAGACTATACGGGAGAATTGTATTTGAACAATGAATTGGTGACCGGTAAACAGCATCAAGAGCTTTCTAGAATCAGAAATAAATATGTAGGTTTCGTCTTTCAGTTTCACTATTTACTTTCGGAGTTTTCTGTTTTAGAAAATGTGATGTTACCCGCAAAGAAACTAGGCGAAAAATCGCATCAAGAAATTGAGTATTTAGCGATGGAAAAATTAAAAATGTTAGCCATAGATAAGCTAGCTTTACAACGTGCTTCTAGAATTTCTGGAGGGGAAAAACAACGAGTAGCTATTGCTCGAGCTTTAATTAATAATCCTGTAATTTTAATGGGAGATGAGCCTACAGGAAATTTAGATAGTCATAATGCAGATAATGTGTTCAATATTTTCAAGCAATTGAAAGAAGAAGAAGGACTGTCCTTATTAATTGTAACCCATGATGAAGATTTTGCAAAAAAAACTGATCGCATTATCCAAATGGAAGATGGTAAGATTATACCTTAGGGAAACACAAAATTATAATTTAAATATTTGATGAAATGAAAAAAGCACATAATGTATTAACGGAGATTTCTGTTTTGATTAAAAAGATAGAAACAGATTACCCAGAACTATATCAATTCTTAGATGAAAACCCTATAACCTTACCTACAGAAGTTCATCCAAATCTAGATAACAATACACTTGAAGATTATTTAACAGATCTAAAAAGTTTATTAAAACATCATATTGAAAATCATATTAAATCTAAAAAGTAAGGCTAAAATTCGTCAAAACGGTGAAGTTTTTGTCGTAACAAACGTATTTCGCTTTGCATCGCTATAGTGCGTTCTAGTAGTTGGTGTACGGCATCAAGACCTTCAATATTAATGTTGAGGTCTTGATGTAGGCGTAACATTTTTTCTACCTTGGGCAACTCTTCCAAAGAAATAAAAGGACTGTCATTTACGATTTTTAATTCGATGATGTCATAGTCATATAATTCAGTAACGAATGCTACTTCTATTTCGTGACCACTACAAAAATCATTAAGTTGTATTAATTGTGTTTCCATGTGTTTCCGATTATAGGTTTGTGGCTGCTAATGATTCAAATAATTCTTTTTGTTCTTTTGTTAAATTAGTAGGTATTTTAATTTGATAGGTAATATAAAGATCTCCAAATTGATCTTCTTTTTTGTATTTAGGGAGACCCTTTCCAGATAATTTTATTTTGGTGCCGTTTTGTGTTTCTGGTTTTACTTTTAATTTCACTTTTCCCGATAAGGTATCTATGGTGATCTCATCTCCTAGAATAGCTTTAGTCAAAGGCAGTTCTATTGTTTTGTAAAGATTAGCTCCTTCACGTTTAAACTCCGTATTGTTTTTTACAGTGAACTTTATGAATAAATTTCCAGCAGGACCATTATTAACCCCAGGTCCGCCATGGCCCGTAATTTTTATGGTTTGTTGGTCTTCTATCCCGGCAGGAATTGTAATCCGTATGTTTTTATTGTTTACCGCTAAAGTCTGTTTATGTGTGGTAAGAGTTTCTGTTAGGTTTAAAGTTATTTCTGCATTATAATCCTGCCCTCTAAACTTGGTGTTTTGTCTTGAGGATCTAAAATTACCTTGTTGCCCCCCACCAAACATACTTTCAAAGAAATCTGAGAAATCTTCATTAGATTGTCCGCCAGAGAAACCTCCAGAACCACCATAGTTTTGTCTGCTACGCTGATTTTGACTTTGTTTTTGTCTTTCAAATTCATCAGCATGTTGCCAATCTTTTCCGTATTGGTCATACTTTTTGCGCTTCTCTACATCACTAAGCACTTCATTAGCCTCATTAATTTTTTTAAAATTTTTCTCAGCTTCTGCATTATCCGGATTTAAATCTGGATGATGTTTCCGTGCCATTTTGCGATATGCTTTTTTGATGTCGCTAGCAGATGCATTTTTAGTAATGCCTAAAACCTTATAATAATCTATGAATTCCATATGCGCTATTATCCCGTATTAATTTAGTTTTACGTTTAAAAAACTAACTATAAAGTTACGAAGAGAACTGGTCATTAAAAAATGATATATGTCATCTGTGTTCTAAAAATAAGTTTCAAGACAAAAAAAATCCAATGACAGTGCATTGGATTTTAAATATCGATTTTAAATTTTATTTTTATTTATAGTGTATCGCAATTTTAGCCAGTTGCCCCACAATTTGTATAGAGTCTTTCATAGATAGTTTTGAACCATCGGCGTGAATCCATCTTTTTAATGGTTGCTCACAAATCATAGTTTGTACCTTGTCTTTTCCGTAATGTTTACGCATGCGCATAAAAATCTCTACATCAAACAACCAACGGGTAATAAATTTTTTCTGAAAGACTAATTCCACCAATTCTTTGTCCATTATTTTGGCGCCACATTGGGTATCATTAAAGGGCATTTTTAATATAGATCTGATGATTAAATTAATAGTCATACTAATTATTTTTCGTGCAGATTCTTTGGTAATATTAGCACCCATTCTGCTCATACGAGAGCCACTAACAATTTTAAAATCTGATGTTTCCATGGTTTTAACCAAGTCATCAAAATCTCTAAAATCTGTAGATAAATCAGCATCTAAATATCCAATGTAATCTAATTGTGGATCTTTGGCTAAATGTAACATTCCTTGGCGTACTGCCTCAGCTTTACCACCATTCTTCTCACAATTATAAACACTTATTTTATTTTCATTCCCTTTGCGTAATTCTTCTAGTACTTCTAAGGTACTGTCTGTACTCCCATCATTAACAAAACATAAATGGTAGCCAAGATTATTGTGTACAAAATTTCTAAATGCCTCTCCAGATAACCTTTCTTCTTCGTTATAGCAAGGTATCACCACTCCAACGCAGTATTGTTGCAACATTTGACCTTCACTTTTAGTTTTTGTAGTGACGGTATTTTCTGGATTGCCTATAATACGTTTTACACGTGCCGCTACTTCACTTAAACTCACGGGCTTTTTCATGTAATCATCGATGCCTAAATCAAAACCGTCAACAATTATTTGTTCATCAGTATTGCCAGACATCACCATGATAGGTGTTTTGGACTTCTCCTCTAATCGAATGTGTTTTACAACTTCCAGTCCAGATAATCCTGGCATGTTAATATCAACAATAACTAAATTAGGGTTAAAATCTTTAAATATTTCGATTCCTTTTTCTCCAGAATCTGCAATTTTTACGTCGTATCCCAACTCAATTAGTCTTTTTTGCAAAGACATAAGAATTAATTGCTGGTCATCAATGGCTAAGATTTTCATGGGTGTGGGGTATTATAATTTGGTTTTTTTGTTATGATTTGTTACAAAAATAGTTTGTGAGTCATTTGAATATCTTCCGTAGTTGTTCAATGGCCAATAGCTGTAGACGAATTGTATATAGCAGGTGACGATTGCATCATTAGTTTCGATTTAAATTTTATAATTATATGTAAATTCTTACAATTAAAAGAGTAAACAACTATAATATAACGTGATTTTAAGTTTATTGTTATATCCCCCTAATAAATTTATTATTTTATATCTTTGATTTTGTTGTATTTTCTTACTATGACTTTCTAAATGAAGAAAAAAACCAATACCCTTTTAATATTAGCTTTAATTGTAGGACTTGCTTTTCATGGTTCAGCCATTTTTTTTACTTTAGAATCTACTTATGATGCCCTAATACACTTATTTTTTGCCGATCACTATGCTAATTCATGGTTTGATCCTTGGGAATATAGGTGGTACACTGGTTTTACAGTACAATCTTATCCGCCTTTGGTGCACCAGGTAATTGGTATTCTCTCTTATATTGGCGGCTTAAAGTTTGGAATGTATACGGTAGCGTTATTAGCTATCGTATTATTTATTACTGGGGTTTATAGGTATACGCTGCTCATGACCGGCAGTAGAAGAATCGCGGGTTATGGTTCTATTTTAGCTGTTTTTTCATCTACCTTCGTAGAAACCCTTCATATTTTTGGGCAATTACCTAGTATTACGGCGCTTTCTATACTATTGCATTCCATGCCCGAAATATACTTGTGGATAAGAACAGGTAAAACCAGGTATTTTCTAACAAGTGTTTCTATGCTTGCCGTTACAGTGACTTCTCATCACGTCACTCCAATATTTGGAATGGTATTTTTTATAGCACCATTAATTGGTATGGCTGTTATGGATGCCGCTCGGGAACGTGTGGATTCTTACAAAGATCTTTCATTTAAAATTTTCTGGAACACCACCTTAAAGCATTTTTGGCGCATAGCAAAGTTTGGTATTACCAGTATTTTTCTAATCGTATTCTGTATTTTTCCATATTGGTATAACTCTAAACGTAACCCTATAACTCAGGTAGCTATTCCACATGGTTCCCGTGATAATTTTTTAGAAGTTACTTCATCCGGTCTCGTATTTTTTGTAATTCCTTGGGGTATATTTCTTTTTGTTTTGCCTTATTTTTTCTATAGATATTTTAGTAAAAGATATATTTTCTTTGGCTTATCATTTGCCTTACTTACTATTTTAGGTACAGGTGGTACTACACCCATTCCGCTGATGATGCTAGGAGAAAATGCATTTAATATCCTAACCTTAGATCGTTTTACCCTATGGGCTACCATTATGGCATTACCCATTTTTGCAGAATTCGCTTATAGGATGGTAGAGGGCGATTTAAAGGTTCTTGTGCAAGAGAAATTTGGTGGAGTGTATCACAGAGTTTTGGGCGGATTGATTGCTGGCGGAATGTTATTTGTGGTTTTATTCACCATGACCTTAGGCTATTTTAGACCATCGCAACCTGCAAAAATTAATGTATTGCCTATTGTAAATTTTTTGGGTGCAGATTCGCATGATTCTTGGCGGTATTTGCCTTTAGGTTTTGGAGATCAAATGGCTTGGCTTTCGGCGCAAACGAAAGCGATGACTGTAGATGGTAATTACCATTCCGCAAGAAGGTTACCAGAATTAACGACGAGGGCTATTGAGCGTATTGAAAACTCCAAGTTTAGAGGCGTAGAAGGTATAGGATCCTTACAGCAGTTTTTAACGGTGCCAGAGAAATACAATTTAAAGTATATATTTTCCAATGATAAATTTTATGACCCCATTTTATATTATTGTGGTTGGCAGCGGTTACAGCAATTAGAAAATGGTATTATGGTTTGGGAAAAATTAAATGTCCCACCCATTCCGCAAATTATACCAAAGGAGGACGTGCCTACCATCATGAAAATTATGTGGGGAATTATTCCTCTGTCCACTGTACTTATCGCATTTATAATAAATATTCAGCTTATTTGGGTCCGACTTTTAAAATCTAGAAAAATAGAGCCTCCCTCTTTTATGAAGCTAGAATTACCCTATACAAAGTTCTCTTACAAACTTTTAATCATCTCTCACATTTGGGCATTGATTGTATTAATTTGCTTAGGATATGGTATCTATCTATTCTATGTCAAAAATGTAGCACAGCATTCCGCGCAGAATGTAGTAGAGGCATACTATGATGCTTTGGATTTTAAAGAATTTAATAGGGCTCACAAATATCTAGATCCAAATAGTAATATTACCATTGCGCAATACATGTTGGAAGTTTCTGTTACCGATGGTATCCTTAGTTCTTATGCTAAAATGGATTCACTGCATGTAGAGATTTTTGATGAAACACCAACTAGTGCTAAAGCGAAAGTAGAAACTAGATGGATTACGCCATTAGAAAACTTATACAGTAGTGATTATCATGAGCTTATTAAGAGGAAAAATAAATGGTATATAAAACCGTCAAAATTTGACAATGATGTTCCTCCAGATCAATTATTTACAGCAAATACTACGACCTTTTATAACCATGGTAGAAGAAAGATATCAACACAACAAACCTATCACGAAGATGTTTTAAAGCAACCTGTATTAGAAATATTAAGTGCCAAATTGGTAAAAAATAAAGGGCAGTTTAGTATCATAGGCGAATTACAGAATGTAGATAATGTTCCTGCGGATATTGTGGTAAAAGCAACCCTTTATAATGACGATAATAAAGAATTGGCCAATTACAATGCGAAGTACCATATGAAGCATAAATTAATGCCCAAAGAAACCACAGCTTTTAAAATAAACTTTGAAGGTATAGCCTGGTCCTCTACAAAAGATACCTTACCGCCTACATTTGATCCAGACCAATTTACACCCATGAATTTTGAGGATCAACCCACAAAGTTTAACCTGCAATCTGCAGGGAATGTTGCCAATACAGATTTATATAAAGGGGTTGCATTGCAAGATTTAGAGTATACAGCGCAAGGTTTTAATGGCGTTCTTTTTAATTCTGGTGTTCAGGAGGTTACCATTCCACAATTAATCATATCTTACTATAGCAAAGACCATGAATTGCTATGGGTAGATCATGCTTTTGTGCCAGAAGGGGTTCGTATTCAAAGAAAGCAGTTCTTTAATTATATACCGGAACGATTGGATAGTCTAGAGGTAATTAACAGCAGTTTAAAGAATTGTTTTGTAAATGGATTACCTAATTCAGCCGTTGCCGATAAAATTTTTCCTGATAGAAAACTCAGCCATGGTCCAAGTCAAACCCAGCCTTTTAAAGGAGTAGGGTATGACTATATAAAATTTGAAATTAACAGCTATATCGGAAATCCAAAGTAATATGCATAAAAATTTATTCATATGTATTTGTTTCATTCTTATAGGATGTTCTTCAAAAAAAGAAGCGCCTAAAAACCGTATTCTTAGTAATGCCAAATTAGTAAGCACTACCAGTAATTATATCGCTGGTGATGCCATAACCATAGCTTTTAAAACAGAAACCCAATCTCCAGATCTTAAGCTACAAGTTAGAAATGCCTTTGGAACCTTATTATTGTCACCCCAAGACACAGAGGGATCTATAATTTTTTCTCTTCCAAAGAATTTTTCACGTATGGCCGGAAAATGTCACTGGAAATTGCTTCAAGCGAAGCATACCATTTTAAAAGGTGAAATTAATATACGTCCAAATATAGAAAAAGGAACCAATATGGAAACCTATTTTGGACCCAGAAGTATAACGGCAGGAGACAATGATTATTCCATGTTAGTCATTGCTCCCACAGATGTATATGATAATCCTGTACCTCCTGGAACGGAGGTAACAATAAAAACACAATTCTTAAATTCTATTGATGCGTATAAGGTTACGACCAATAACCTAATGGCTTGGTATAATGTTAGAGCCACAAAAACATCTGGTAGAATATTAGTAACTTCAGCTTGTAATGGTACCACATCAAAAGAACTAACGACGATAGTGTACCCTTCTAATTCAACCAATTTTACAATAGAAGCATTTAGAGATCATGGGTATGCAGATGGGAACCAGATATTAAAACTAAGATCGGATATCATTTATGATAAATTCGGGAATGTAGTGAGCGACGGAACATTGGTGACTTTTGTTATTAAGAATGATAAAGATGCATACTTATACACAGTGGGCACTACACTAGGGGGTGTGGTAGAAGGGAGAACTTTGCACCCATCAGAGACAGTAAATTGGGAGATTCAAGCATTTATAACAGGAGCTTCAGAAAGCAATACCATAGAGGTACCTTTTAAAACTGCAATTTCAGATTATAGCGTTTATTTTTCAAAGGGAAATAGAAATATAGACATAGGACCGTTAGAAAGTTTTATGAACCAATTGGTGCCCGATGGTATTCTGGTGCAATTAGATATTTATTCAGCAGGTGGAGCATTTGTTGAAACAAGAAAAACGACGACTAAAAAAGGAGTGAGTACTATTTTTATCAATCCAGAGTATTTACCCAATGGCACTTATAAATTAGTGGTAAAAGCAGCAGGGATAACTAAGGAGTTTACAAAAGAACTAAATGGCATTTAAATTAAATAAAACAATTTATAGAATCATCATCATCGTAACATTTGTGGGTGTAAATGCATTTATACTTTCAGGTATTGGTTCTGCATGGGTGTTTTTAAATACGGGTGCAGACCGTACCTCTATGTTGCATTTAGAGGTGCCTATGGATGAGGTGTATAGGCCTAGTATAGAATGGACAGATTTGGAGAATCCAGGCAGACCTATAGAAGAACAGACCTTAGGTGAGATTACCAGTGATTATTTTAATGCTTGGCACGTACGGAACATCGCCTTTAAAAAGAATGATTATTACGGAATTGAAGATTTTTATACAGATAGTGCACGCGTGCGTTTGTATGATAATATAGACCTTAATTTAAAAAATAATAATTGGTATAAACGCACAACCCTTAGTCATAAAGGAGCTATAGATTTTTATAGTACCGATGGAACCATGGTGGTCTTTAAGGATTATAATGTTGAGGAATATCAAGAAACATATGTGGGAGAGGAATTAATATTGGCAGAAAAAGATACGACCAGTTACCATGTGATGATGCTTTTAGAAGATGGCTTTTGGCGTATAAGACATTTACAGGAAATTGAAAATAATATTGATACCACAAAAATAGCGGATCGTGACATTGCTGCTAAAATTGAAAAAATAAATGAATTAAAAGGGATCAACTATTACCCTAAAGATTCGCCTTGGGATACTTTTGGAAAGCGATTTAATGACACTATAATAGCTCAGGATTTTACAATTATAAAAAAAATGGGGCTAAATTCTATTCGTATTTTTGTACAGTACGAAGATTTTGGCAAGAGTATGGTAGATTATAAAAAGATAGCCGCTCTTAAGAAAGTTTTAGATATAGCAGAGCAGCAGCACTTAGATGTTCTTATCACGTTATTTGATTTTTATGGAGATTATGATGTTTCTAATTGGACATTAACACACCGTCATGCAGAAGCAATTGTAAATGCCGTAAAAGACCATCCTGCATTATTAGGTTGGGATTTAAAGAATGAGCCAGATTTAGATTTTGAATCTCGTGGGCGTTTACGGGTATTAGGTTGGCTAGAACAAATGATAGCAAACATTAAAAAGTGGGATAGAAACCACCCCGTAACCATAGGCTGGTCTTCTCCAGAAGCTGCGGTGGAATTAGCAGATCAAGTAGATTTTGTTTCCTATCATTATTATAAAGAAGCTAGTAAATTTAAAGTTGCGCATCATAAATTAGCCAAGGCTGTTCCTTCAAAGCCTAAACTATTACAAGAATATGGAGTTTCCTCTTATAAAGGATTGTGGAATTTATATAGTGGTGCTAATGAAGAAGGGCAGCTTCACTATTATGAAGAAATGCAAGCGATATTATATCAAGAAAAGATTCCTTTCATGTTCTGGACCTTATATGACTTTGAAAAGGTGCCTAGCGCAGTTGCAGGTAGTCTCCCTTGGAAGTCAAAAAAACAGCACTTCTTTGGTTGTTTAGATTCTTTAGGAAATCCTAAGCCTTCGTTTAAAGTATTATCAAATTTAAAATAATCTAGTTATTTTGCTTCAATGTACTCCAGCACTATCTTAAGTTAATTGTGTTTTAGTAGGGTATAAAAAATAAAGGAGAGTAGACCACAACATCTCTCTCCTTTAACACACATAATCACTAACCAAAATTGTAAATACGTTTAAATTTTTTAGTTCGCTGCTTTTTAAAAAAGGGAGAGTAGACCACAACATCTCTCTCCCTAACACACATAACCACTAACCAATTTTAAATATCGTTGTATAATTTTTTTAAGGTGATAATGATTAAATAAAGGAGAGTAGACCACAACATCCCTCTCCTTTAACACACATAATCACTAACCAAAATTTTGCATTGCCTCTGCTTTTTTACAGAAGCAATACGCGTATTGTATTTTTTTTTAAGCCTGTTCCTCTTGTAATTTAGGTAATGGCGATTTCTTTTCTATAATAGTATTAAAATGCGTTAAGTACATTTCGGCTATTCGAGACATAGGTAAAGAACATGCAGCGGTATAGTTGGTATGTCCTAAACTTCTTCTGTAGGTGTCATTCGTAATTATATTTTGTATGGCATCGGCTAATGAATTAGGATTGTCCGCATCAAAAAATTCTCCTCTGTAGCCTTCTTCTTTAACAAGAATACTTAAATCTCCCAAATCAGGCAGGGCAACCGCATTCCCATAACTTCCTGCTTGGTGTAATACACCTGAACTCCCTGTAGTAGACGTGTATGGAAATACAACAACGGCACTATCTCTAAATATTTTTTCTACATCTTCTTCAGCAACATACCCTGTAAATCGTACTTGAGGTACTGTACTGTATTTTGTTTTCATAGCCTCTAAATACCCGGGTGTATTGGGACTATCGGTACCGGCGATAACTATTTCAATATCTTCTTGAGTTCTTTTTCTTATAAGCTCAACAGCTTCTATTAAGACCTCTACCTTCTTGTAGGTACCAAATTTTCCAAAAGCCATTACTTGTTTAGGTCCTTCTGGCAAATTATACGAAGGAGTAGGAGGGGTCTCAAAAGCTCCATGCGGAACTAAAGCTATATTTTTAGCATGGTATTTCCCTTCTAAAATAGTAACATATTTGCTTATCGTTACAGCAACGACATCAGAAGCTAAAACAAACCTCGTTAAGGTAGTTCCAATAAAATTATATATTTTTTGTAATAGTTTATTCTCTGTAAATCCTGCACTTTCTAAATCTACTTGTTCTAAAATATTGTGTAATAAAGAAATGGTAGGAATGCCTTTAAACTTGCATATAGCAGGTAAAAGAAGTCCTAAAGCTGCAGGGATTTTTTTATCTCCGAATTTTAAAAATTGAAGATTAAATAATACAGCATCTGGTTTAGTTTGGTTGAGTGCTTTATTGACGCTAAAAATATTTCCGTAACTATTAAAACTCCAACATTCTTTTACTGTTATTTTACATCCGTTTTCAGTAAAGGCCAAATCTTTTTTTCCTTCGGTCTTGTCACAAATAAGAATAAGCTCGGTGACCTGATCTTGTAATCTGAAATGTTTTACTAAGTGATAACCATATTCTGTTAAGGTTACTTTACTTGGTGGATAAGCTGTGACGATAGCTAGTTTCATGGTATGGCTTTTTATGATTTGGTTTGTGTTTTACAAATATGGTTTGTTATTGGCTTTTATGTTTTTAGTATCCGCCAAGGTTCGTTTTACTGTCGTTGAATGAAAAGACGCTTTCGATAAATAGATCTATTCATTATAATTTTGATTTTTTTAGTAGGAAATAAATGATTTGTACCGCTAGTAAAATAGCCATTGCCATAATTTGTACTTGTACTACTATTTCTAAAGTGTCATGATAAAACACTACTAATGCAATTTGAGACATGCCTAACAGCCCTGATAGTATTACGGGTACATAATGGTCTAATGACAAGAAATAATAGGCAAATATGTTTCCAATAGCGAATAATGATGTAGCTAAAGCGTATTGCCATAATAAACCAGCCATAGAAATATAGGCATCACCAAACATGATGGTAATGATAAACTCGGGCATGATATAGCAGGCTGTTACAATAACCGCAGATAAAAGTCCTATGTACCCCACATATTTAAATAATATGGGAGCAGTTGGTTCTCCATCTTTTTGCTTCTGTACCACAGTTGGTAATAATAACATGACAAACATCCAAGCGACAAAATAAACAACTCTTCCTATCAATGCTAGTGAGGCATAAAGGCCTGCATCTAAAGCATCAAAATAATGTTTAACAAGAAGAATATCGCTATTGTTAATGATAATTTGAGTAAATTCATAGCAGGCGGTAAGGATCATAAACTTAGTTACTCGCTTTGCGTTCTCTGGTAATAATTTTGCTTTGGATGTAAAGGATAAACCTTTTAACTCTGAAGGAATAAGTCCGAATATAAAGGAAATACCTATACCTAAAGCAACTAAAAAAGAGGATTCTAAAGGAACAAATAGTAAGAGCGCTAAAGTAATTAGCAATCTACTCCACATTTCAGTTTGGTAGGTTATCGATAAGTTTTTAAAATCTTGATTCCCTTGGTAATTTCCTCGGTTTACACTCATGAAAAAGTATAAAGGCACACCAATACCAAATAGTATAAACATCCAATGGCTTTTGGTATGAAAGAGTTCTTGTAAATTTTTAGAAAATAGGATGATGAGTATTCCTGCAATAGTTCCAAAAAGAGTAGCGTGTTTATAGCTTCTGTTTTTAAAACTCAACCATTGATCTCCTGAAAATAATACAGCAAATTTGGCGGTAGCCAGTTGAAAAGTCATTCCTACAAATGATAATACTAATAATAAGGTAATTAATAAGGCAGCTTCAGCAAATGCTTCAGGTCCTAATAAACGCCCTAGTAACAAATTGTATATGTAATTGCCACCATTTACCAATAAAACACTACCCATGAACAACTGCTCTGGCGTAATTTTTTTAAATAAAATTTTAATGGTAGACATTCTAATTTGGTTAAATGGTTTGGTTAACAGCCTTTCTTCAAAAGCACATAGTTATAACGTTAAAACTTCAAAATATTGTAAGATTATTCCTATATTTTATTAGATATGAATAAAATAATAATTGAAAATCTGTTCTTATTTCTTTCAAATAACGCGTTCTAAAGCTGTTTTTTATTATGGAATTCGTTGAATAACCTATTGTTGTAGATGAGTATACAATTTCTTCCTTCCAAAATAAAATCGGACAGTATAGCTTTACTATGATTAAAAAAATAGTAATGAATGCTAATATTTTCGATAAAATACCGTTATTTAAAATGTAGTAAAAAACGTACAAAATATTCCATGCAAAAGTTTATCCTTATTATAGCACTACTTTTCTGTCAATTACTATTGTCTCAAGCAGATGATATGACCAAAGGTTTCAAATTACTTGAAAAAGGCGATTTTGAATTGGCAGAGTCTTTTTTTAAAGCATATCTAGTAGAATACCCCGACAATAAAACGGCAAAACTTTGCTACGGTAGGGCGGTAGGACTTAGCGGAGAGCCAGAAAAAGCAAACTCCATGTTTAAGTCCTTATTAGTAGACTATCCAGGAGATTTTGAAATTCAGATCAATTATAATGAATCTTTTCTTTGGGATAAAAAGTTTATTGAAGCGGAGCCTTTATATAAGGAGTTAGTTTTAGAAAACCCAGAAAATTTTGGGGCTGTATTAGGGTATGCCAATACCTTATCCAACTTAAAAAAGTATAGCAAAGCTTTAGAAATGGTGAATAGAGCTATCGCCCTACAGCCAGAAAATGAAAGTGCCAAGGTTTCAAGGAAATATATGAAATTAGGGTATGCGAATAGTTATGTGAATAACCAAGAATACCAGAAAGGAATAAACTACTTAAATGAAATATTTGAAGATTTTCCAGAAGATAAAGATGCTTTATTAAATCTAGCCAATGTTTATCTTATTATAAAAGATACAGAAAAGGCTAAGGATACCTATATCCGTTTGGCAACAAGTCCTAAAGATTCTATTACAGCATTAAATGGGATTGCGCTTGCAGAACATATTGGTGAGAATGATAAAGAAGCTTTACGTGTTGCCATACAGGCAAAAGAAAAAGTAAATACTATTGATGATACAAAATTAAAGGAGCAAACTTATGATCGGTATGTGCAAGCCCTTATTTGGAATAATAAATACGGAAAAGCAAAAGAAGAAATTACGGTATTAGAAGAATTGTATCCAGAAAAAAACTGGTTTGCAGCTCTAAAAGCTACTCGTGGTATGTATACGGCAGATTTTAAAACAAGCCTCGCTAACTATGATGCTATTTTAGCAAGAGATAGTGCTTCGTTTGACGGTAATTTAGGAAAGGCAAATGCCCTTTTTGCATCGGATAAAATAATACCCGCTTATGAAGCTGCATTTCAAACCTTGAAAATCTTTGACAAACAAAAAGATGCCCAAGGTTTTATAGAGAAGCTTAACATCCAATTTACGCCCAGTGTGGAAGAGCATATAGCATATACTTTTGATAATGGAAATAACGTAGCCTATTCAAGCAATACCAGTTTTAATGTCCCTATTACAACCAGATTATTAACCACACTAAGCTATCAATACAGAAATACCGAAAATTCTGTTACCCTAAATAAAGCACAATCGCATGTATTACTTGGGGGGATAAGTTATAAGCTTATGCCTAAAACAAATTTGAAGGCTATTATTGGAATAAATAATTCAAGTTTTACAGATGTATCTTATACACAGCCTGTTTTTGATATTAAACTTCAAACACAACCATTTAGGCTTCAAAGTTTAGATTTGGGATACCAAAGAGAAGTGCAAAGTTTTAATGCGGAATTAATTGAACGAGAAATTGTAATGAATCATTTTGGGTTGAATTATAATTTAGGGACCAATTTTAAACTAGGTTGGTATACCCAATTAATGCATACGAGACAAACGGATGATAACATACGGAATTTACTTTTTACGTCGCTTTATTATAATGTTTTTAAAAAGCCTGCATTTAAAGTGGGATTAAATTTTCAGTACATTACTTTTAAAGACCAATTACCTACCATTTATTTTAGTCCAGAGACGTACCAAGCATTTGAATTGTTTGGTGATTTAAGAGGTAAATTCTCGGATAAGACCACGTATATGCTAAGTGCCGCTTCAGGATTACAAAAAGTTGAAGAAGACGATCAGACTGTGATTTTTAGAGCCGAAGTAGGGGTAAAGCATCAATTTAATAAAAGATGGAATGCAGAGATATACGGTAAGTATAGTAATATAGCTTCAGCTACTGCCGCTGGTTTTGAATTTACAGAAATAGGTTTGAAAGTAAAATGGTTGTTTCTTAAAGAGCCTTTTTACTTTAAGAAGCTGAAGAAAAATAATGAATAACTCATCAATATATGCTTGGTGAAATTTTAAGAAATAAAAAAACTCCGCTGATTAATTTTAGCGGAGTTTTTAAGTAGTTGAGCAAATTATTGCTGAATGTGATCAGCATAAAGGATTTAAAGTATTTTTTATCTGACGTTTCCTACGAGATATTTAAACGAGCTGTAAAGTAAAAAAAGAAGGTACTACAGTAAATTAAGCCTTCGCATTAACTCTGGCCGGTTAGACCTACTTATAGGGATTACACTCTTTTCAATTAAAACGCTATTGTCTTCAATATCAATAATTTTAGTAAAATTAATAATATAAGAGCGGTGAATTTGTAAAAACATATTTTCAGGTAATTTATCCTTAATACTCTTAAGGGTATTATGAACACGATAGTTTTTAGTGATCGTTTTTACTTCAATATAATCGCCTTTTGCTTCTACAACTAGTATTTCATTCAACTTTAGTTTAATTAGCCTTCTATCAATATTAATGTAAATATCATCTTCTGCATTAGAAGCTGTTTTTGTCGTTACTGCTGCAGGGGTTTTACTTTTTTCTAAAGCTGTTTTTACTTTTACAATAGATTTTTCAAAACGATCTTGAGTAATAGGTTTTACCAAATAATCTACAATAGCTTCGTATTCATAGGCCTCAATAGCAAAATTTGTATCTGAAGTTGTCAATACTATTCTAGGAGGGTTTTTTAGTGTTTGAACAAAATCTATACCTGTAAAACCTGGCATATGAATGTCTAAAAAGACCACATCAACAGTTTGTTGATTTAAGAATTTCATAGCATCCATGGCATTAGAAAAAGATTCAATAACATCTAAATCTGGAATTTTGGTACATAATTGCTCCACAATCATTCGTGCTGCACCTTCATCGTCTACTATAATACAGTTCATAAATTATAGGTTTTTAATGTAGTTTTCAATTTTGTTTAAGATAAATAAAAATTTATCATTAAGTGAGGCGTCTCCTTTTTTTAGATCCTCCTCATAAATAACAGAAAGTTTATAATCTTCTTTTAAGCCAAGTATGTTTAGCTTATGTTTCAATTTATGTACGATAGACGCAGTGTCTTTAAAATTTTCTGCAGTGATACATCGTATGTACTCCTGTTTTTCTAAAGGTATTTCTTCTCTTAATACAGCGATGAATTTCTGCTCAAATTCGATGTCGTCACCGGATAAGTCTTTTATATAGTCAAGATTTGGTTGCTGTTCCATATTATTTTTTTAATGTAAAATATAGTGTAGTTCCTTTATTTTCTTCAGATTCTAACCAAATATCACCTTCATAAATATTTACTACTTTTTTTACTAGTGCTAAACCAATGCCTGAAGCATTAGAATCATTTTCTAATTTTTTGAACATATTGAAAATACTTTCTTGATGTTTTTTAGCAATACCTCTACCATTGTCGGCAACGGAGAATTTCCAAAAATCTTTATCGTCAATATGCTGAATACTAATTATCCCTTTTTCTAAGTGTTCTGTAGCGGTAACAGCATTCGTTATTAAATTTTTAAATAGCTGTTCTATTTTATACTTCTCTGTTAAAAATGTAGGTAGTTTACCTTCAATTTTTACTTCAATATTTTCAGGAATGAAAATTGTTTTTGTTATTTCGTCTATTAGATTCGTTATATTCAGCTGTATGTGTTCTTCTTCTAAGGAGTCTATAACGGCATGTCTTAAAATACCATCAATAAGTGCATCCATCTTTTGAAGATTTTGAGATACTAGATTACAATTTTCTACACTGGCAGGTGAAAATTTTTCTTTTTCGTCATCTAAAATCCAACACATTAAAGCATTTATATTTCTAATAGGCGATTTCAAATCATGCGACACCATATGTGCATAGTCATTTAAGGAGGCATTTTGACGCTCTAAATTTTTAAGCAACGTATTTTTTTCTGCAGTCATTTTTACAATATCCTTTGCCTGCTTTTCTATTTTAGCGGCTAATTCTAAAGCATCTATCTCTAAGGTATCTTTGCTTTTAGCCTCTTCATTTTCTGTGCTACTAGAGTCATTTAATACCCGAATAGCTCTCTCTAAAATGTTTAGCGTCTTACGCTGACTTTCTGCTTCTGCACGTAACACTTTATTTGCTTGTGTTAATTCTTTAGAACTAATACTCATGGCTCTTTGCACCATTTCTGCTTTATCATCATAATCCTTATAAGAATTATTAATGGCATCTAAAAAAGCAGCAATCTCCCCAGAATCCTTGAGATTCTCAGGTAAATGTTTTCTGATTTGTCTTTTTAAGAGTGAGTGCATTATTCGCTAATCAGAGTTAAGGTCATAGTTTGATTGTGTAATTTACATCCAATTTGATTAGAAAATGGCGATAATTCCCCGTAGGAATAAAACCCAGTTACCACTGCTTGATTGCCAATAGCTTCTATTACCTCTTCTATTTCTTCTTCTGTTCGTTGGTTCATAACCAATTTTCTACCAATGCAACTTACCAATAAAGCTAGGTCTGGTTTTTTTGTTCTCGTACGCATGGCGTACATAGCTGCTTTGGCTGCGCCTTCTGCAATATCATCTACAGTAGACATCATTAATTGTACGGTGGATCCTTCTGGCACATCACCAGCTAAAATCATGGTATTGGCCTTTTCATCAATATTTAAAATTGTTCTAACGACAACCTCACTGCTATCTTTTACTCGTAAACTTAAAGGGTATAATAGGGCTGCTTGTGGTAATTCATTGGCCTTATCACCTAAATATTTTTTATATAAATCTAAGGCTGGCTGTCCGTCTAGCTCATACAGAACATTGTTTACAGATTTTGTAATAACGCGTTCTGGACCAAAAGAAGACCAGCCACCATAATTGGCACAGGTAATTTCTAAGGATTCTCCATAGAGTCCTATTGCAATGATTTCTCCTATCTTTGGGTTCTCATTAAAGGAAGAGACTGTTTTTTCAAACCGAGCCCCATCACCACAGAGTCCGCCTGTAATCGTGGTTTTGTCAGAATTATTTTTTTCAAGACCTTTTATAAGTGCTGATCCGTTTATTAAACTTCCTTCAGATACAATAAAAAGATGTTTTAAATTTTGTGAATCAAATTTGCTAGATAATTTTTCTCCTAATCGTTCAGAATCAGCATTAAAATTGTTTATGTTTTCTGAATGTATGACATACGAACTTTTTTCAAATTCTATAGCAGTAATAACGATGCTATCATCAAAAACATTTTCACCTAGAATTTCACCAGATGTAGAACCAAAGACTAAATTCCCGTCTGGGAAAATAGCTTTTACTTCCGCATAGATGGTTGCAGATTCTAATAGAAATCTATTTCCAAAAACGAGTACAAGCGGATTCTTTAAATCTTTCTTCTCGGATTTAAATTCCCATTCTTTGCCTTTATGTTTTACTACTTGAATAGTTTTCATTATATTATTTTTTTAGGGTGAAGAAAAATGTTGTTCCAACCCCAATTTCACTTTCTAGCCAAACTTGGCCTTCGTATAAGTCTATAATTTTCTTCACAATAGAAAGTCCTATTCCTGTAGAACGTTCTTTATTACCTACAGATTGAAAAATCTTAAATATTTTTTCATGGTATTCCTTTGGGATACCCACTCCATTATCTTTTACACTAAACTGCCAATGAGTTTTGGTTTCTATACAACCAATTTCTACCAAGCCGTTCTCTCGTTCAATATGAACAACAGCGTTACTTAAAAAGTTTTGTATGAGTTGATGTACTTTAGTCCTATCTGCATGGATTGTAGGTAATTTACTGGTAACAATTACCTTAACATGCGCTGGAATATAAATGATATCTGTAATCTCTTTAATTACTTCATTTACATCAACATCGGTATTTTCAATATTATCACTGTTAATGGTAGAATATTTTAAGATACCATCAATAAGGCTGTCCATAGCTTCAACTTTCTCTTGCATCATGGCTAAATTATACGTTCCATTCGCGTCTAATTTATCTTTGTAATCTTCATTAAGCCAAGTGCATAAAGCGCTAATACTTCGTAAAGGCGATTTTAAATCGTGAGAAACTATATGAGCGTATTCTTGTAAGCCTATATTACTCTTTTCTAATTCTTTTACAAGGTTCTCTTTTTGTAATTCCAGTTGTTTTTGACCGGTAATATCTAAATGAATGCCTAAAGATCCAATAACTTTGCCTGAATCATTGTATCGTGGAGCGCCACTAATTAACCAATGTTTTATTGCACCATCTTTACCAATTACTTCAATTTCATAGGAATCAGATTCACCTTTAAGTCTTTTATTAATTTTACCTGTAACAATATCGGGGTTGGTAATTTGTATAATATCGGTAGCTTTTTTACCTAATAATTCTTTTTCCGTAAAACCACTCATATTACAGAAACTCTGGTTTACAGTCAAAATAATTTCATTCGTATTCACCTCTAATAAACCGAGATTCATATTTGCAATAATGCTACTGTACTTTTCTTTTTGGACTTCTAAATTTCGCTTATAATTACGAGAAATGGTCACATCGGTATAGGTCCATAAATGTCCGTTATAAACCCCTTTGTTAAATATTGGAATATAATCTCTTTCAAGGATTCTACCATCGGCCATTTCTAGCTCGTCAGAAAGTGTTAAAGTTTTATTTTGTATTATTTCATTTATTCTTTTTACTTCAAAATCAGGCTGTTTAAACAGCTCTTTATTATCCTCCATGGCTTTAAAACAGTCGATGCCAATGAGTCTGTGCGGAGGAGCATCAATATCAAAAAAGTCGCAAAACATTTTATTAGCGAGTACAATGTTTCTTTGCTCATCTTCTACTAAAATTCCCGTATGTAAATTGGCAATTAAAGAAGAGAGTCTGTTTTCTGAAGCTTTTAATTGTTCTTCTGCCTCAAGCTCTTTGGTAATGTCTTCAACGATAATTACTTTAAAAACTATTTTTCCAAACTGATTTTTAACAGCGCTTACCGCTGTTTTAGTAAAGAGCTGTTTTCCATTTTTCTTAATGAATGTTCTAACTACAGAGAAGTTTTCTACTTCTCCATCGTCCATTTTTTTCATTAAGTTTTCAGACTCAGTAGTATGTTCAGATTTAGAGAGCGCATCTAAAGATTGTTTTTTGAGTTCTTCAATAGAGTACCCTAATAAGTTTACAATAGCATTGTTTGCTTTAATAATAGTCTCATTATCAGTTAATATAATTCCCAAAGGAGAATTTTCTACAATGATGTCTAGTTGTTTACGTTGATTGGCTAAAAGTTCCTTAATTTCAGAATCTTGGCTAATATCTCTTATAATACCTTGGGCACCAATAGGAGTTCTGTTTTTGTCATAGATGATGCTACCATTGACTTCAACGTGTTTAATATCGCCGTTTTTCAATACTAATTTAGGACGATAATTTTTTATAGTGCCAACTTCTACTAAAGATTTAAATGAATTGTAGGTGTATTCAATATAATCTTTGTGAATTAAAGAACTTAAATCTACGTTTTCATTAGGTTCGCAGCCTAGAAAATCTCTAGCGGCATCGTTCATTTTTATAACGGAACCAGAAAGGTCCATCACCACATATGGATCTATAATATTTATAAAAATCTCGTTTAGTTCTGATGATTTTTCAGAGAGTAGACTCTCTAAGCGACTATTGACTTCTTGTAAATGGCGCGCAGTATCGTAGAGCTCCTTAGATTTAGCTTCCAAGATGCTCTCCGCTTGTTTACGAGCCTTTACTTGCCGGTCAAGAGCACGTTTTAATAAAGTGACTTCTTTGTTATCCATTCTGGACAATATCAAATTTTACTTCAGTACCATCTTCTTTTAAAAGTTCGTAGGTAATTGTAGCAGTACCGTTAAAATGTTCAAATGTTTTTTCAATTAATCCGTGCGCTAAACGGTATAAGCCTCGAGATGAGGAATACACCATGGAAATTGAATTGTCTGTTTTATCTAGAATTTTGAAACTCGGTAGTTCCGCTTCAGGATATAATTTCTTTACATGCACATGAATATGATCTTCAATGGCATAAAGGAGACTTATAGGGTTGGTGTAATTTTCAATTACTTCGGGGTGTGAGCTTCCTAACCCATTAAAGAGGTAAAGTCCGAAGGCATAAATAAGATCGCCCATTGGCGCTTTAACTTCATCGCTAAGACTGGTAATTAAGCTTACCATTTCATTAAAGTTATAGGTGCCAACAGAAGTATAAATACCTTCTGAAGGCAGATTAGAATTTTCTATGATGGTATCTACAACTTCTAAACCGAACTTGAGTTCTACCATTTCTAAAAATTCTGTAAATACAACACCTTTCATATCTAAATATTAATTTCACTTTAAAAGTAGGAAAATTAGTACCCGTTATGAAAAAAATGTTGTGAAATGACAAAAACCTTATGCCTTTACTAGCTCATTCGTTTGCCAATACTCAAAAACAGTTTTTAATTTAGCTTCGTAATCTTCATATCTTAGGGGCTTAATTACATAACCTGCAATCCCTATTCTGTAACATTCTAACAAATCTGCTCTATTCTCAGAAGTGGTTAAAACAATAGTAGGTAAGTATCTGTAGTTAGGGTCTGCTTTTATAATTTCAAGAAATTCAATGCCACTCATTCTTGGCATGTTCAAATCTAACAGAATAATATCTGGTAATTTTGTACTAGATTTTAAAATTTCTAAAGCTTGTTCACCGTTCTTTGCCTCAATAATATTATGTTTTAATTGAAGTTTAGAAACAGTTCTTTGTAGCTTCATAGTCTCAATCGTGTCGTCTTCAATAAATAATACGTCCATAGCTTAATAAATTATAATGCAAATATTTCATTTTATCTCGTATTAAAATTCGCTAAGTAGATGAATAGCTAATAAGTATCGGTGAGTGGTAATTCTATATAGACTAACATAAATCCATGAGGTATAAGTGACTGTCGTTTAAAGAGATTCCTTAATAGTGTGGATCTTTTTTTTGCGGATCTGCTAAGAGATTGCAAATGTTCTTAGTTGTTCTAAAAAAAAGCGCTAAATTAATCCTCTTAAAACTGTATCAATTTGAATCCATACTACGTTCTAGGCATTATTGCTATTTACTTTATTATTTTAATGGTTATTTCTCATTTCACTTCTAAAAACGGGAGCGATGAGTCTTATTTTACGGGAGACCGTCAATCGCCTTGGTTTTTAGTAGCCTTTGGTATGGTAGGCGCTGGGCTCTCTGGAGTAACTTTTGTATCGCTTCCGGGAATGGTAGGGAACAATAACTTCTATTTCTATCAATTTATATTAGGGAATGTAGTAGGGTATTTGTTTATCACTTTTGTTTTAATTCCGCTTTATTTTAAGCTTAAATTGGTTTCCATTTATGGTTATTTAAAAGAACGGTTTGGCGTAAATTCTTATAAAACAGGGTCTTTGTTTTTTTTAATATCACAATCTTTTGGCGCAGCCCTCCGCTTGTTATTGGCTTCTAAAATTCTACAGTTTGCTCTTTTCGATGCGCTGAATGTTCCATTTTTTATTACGGTAATTATCATTCTTTTATTGGTGTGGTTGTACACCAATAAATCAGGGATTAAAACTATTGTTTGGACAGATACCTTACAAACCACCTTCTTGATTTTAGGAGCTGTTATTTCTATTTATGCGATCACTACCTCATTAAATTTAAATTTTACTACAGCGATTACTGCTGTTGCAGACCATCGTTATTTTGATATTTTTAATTGGGACGGTGCTTCTGGAAATAATTTTTACAAGCAATTTATTGCAGGGATTTTAGTAGCTATTGCCATGATAGGTTTAGATCAGAACATGATGCAAAAAACCCTCACCTGTAAAAACCAATGGGATGCTCAGAAAAATACGCTGACCTACAGTTTAATATTGGCGGCAACTCAGTTTTTGTTCTTAGGTCTTGGCGTTTTATTATACATCTATGCAGAGAAAAACGGAATAGCTATTCCTGTTAATGATGCAGGAGAATTGATCCATACAGATACCTTATTCCCTAATCTAGCTTTAAATCACCTAGGTGCTTTTGCAGCCATATTTTTCTTATTAGGAATTATTGCTGCCTCTTTTTCAAGTGTAGATTCTTCTTTAACCGCTTTAACAACATCATTTACCTATGATTTTTTAGATATTTCAGAAAAATCTGGAGCACAGCGTAAAAGTTTAAAAAACAAAGTACTGCTTGGGTTTTCTGTAATTATATTTACCATTATTATGCTTTTTGCAAATAGTAAAGGCGATGTAATCTCGTTAATCTTTAAAGTTGCAGGGTATACTTACGGGCCGTTGTTAGGTTTATTTCTATTAGGAATGTTTACTAAAATTACACTTAAAGATAAATGGGTTCCTTTTGTTTGCCTTCTAGCACCTTTTGCTACCTATTTGTTAAGTGAGTTCTTAATATCAAAATTTCAGTTCGATTTTGGTTTTGTGAACATCGCCGTTAATGCTGGCTTAACTATTCTAGGTTTATTGCTTTTGCGAAAAAAGTAAGCTTAACATTTTCATAGGATTACGATAGAGGTAGGCTGATTGTTATTCCTTAGTATTGTGATTGATTTAAAACATATACGATGAAACTAGTAAATTTTTTACTTACCATTTTTTGCTTTTCAGCTATGGGTTACGGACAAGTGACTTCTATCATGAGTTATAATATACGTTTAGATGTGGCCTCAGATGGAGAAAATGCATGGCCCTTGCGAAAGGATTTTGTAGTAGATCAATTAAAATTCTATAGTCCTGATATTTTTGGTATTCAAGAAGGAACACCACAACAGACTGCTTATTTAGCAACGCAATTAAAAGACTATAAATTTATTGGTGTGGGCCGAGATGGAGGAGATAAAGGAGAATATTCTGCTATTTTCTATAATTCATCACAATTTACGGTTACGGAAGAAAATACCTTTTGGCTATCTGAAACCCCCAAAGAAGCTTCTATGGATTGGGATGCTGCTTGCAATAGAGTGTGTACCTATGGATTGTTTACCAACAAGGATACAAAAGAAAAGTTTTGGGTATTTAATACGCACTTAGATCATAAAGGAGCTATAGCTAGAGTCAAAGGTGTGCAATTGATTCTGGATAAAATAAAACAGTTAAATACAAAAGACTATCCTGTAGTCTTAACAGGAGATTTTAATCTAGAGCCTAATGATGCTGTTATTGCTAGCGTGAAGAAGGTGTTAAGCGACGCTAAGGAGGTGGCCCGTCTAAGTTTTGGACCAGAAGGTACATTTAACGCTTTTAAATTTACTACAGCCGTAAAAAGAAGGATAGACTATATATTTATCACTCCAACTACTATGAACGTTACTAAATATGCGGTATTGAGTGATTCTAAAGACTTAAAATATCCTTCAGATCATTTGCCAGTGTATATTGAGTTTGAAATTAAATGAAGGTAAATCAGATTTTTTTTTAAACCCTAATGCATTCATAATTAAGTTTTTGCAAAGTTAAATTTAACATTCTTAAAATTACTTAAAATTTAGTTGCAGATTATTTATTGAAAACAGTATATTTGCAGCCTCTAAGAATTAAATTTAATTCTTTCAGTGTAGGTGGCATAGCTCAGCTGGATAGAGCACCTGCCTTCTAAGCAGGCGGTCGAAGGTTCGAATCCTTCTGCCATCACATCAAAAGTCTCTGAATTTTCAGAGACTTTTTTTGTTTTTATACTTTCGTATTCTCCTTATTCATGAAAACGCACTCCGTAACTATAGAAAATTTACGTGTATTTCATCGTAAATTAGAAATAATATACCATCAGTTTACCTATTTAGCTTATTTTTAGCTGTTCAGTAGTAAGGGTCTGGTACAAAGATTCTTAATGATAATTTATCTTCTTGTATACACTAGTAGTACAATTGTGTTATCCTTCTACAGTTAAACAGTACAAGCACCAGTAACCTATGGCTTTTCTAGCAAAACTCTTTATCAACGGAGAACAACGCAATGTTCTCAATGGTAATTATGTATACCATCAACTTCTTGATGCTAGGGGGAAGCCTAAGGCAAATGTGGAAGGCGGACAAATAAACTTTGTCATAGAAGCTACCGGTGATGATGCTTTGTTTCATTTATGGATGTTAGATGATTACCAAATGTATGATGGGTATATCCGTTTCTTTAAAAAGGATGGGTTGAGTAAATTGTTTGATTTTGAATTCGCCAATTGCTGTTGCGTAGGGTTACAAGAACAATTTAGCGCTACGGGTCATGACCCGTTAAAAATGGAACTCACCATTACTCCAGGGATACAGCGTGTACGGGATGTCATCTTTGAGAAAGTTTGGAACCCGAGTAATCCGTTTGCGGAGGCGCCTCCTGTAGCTATTGAAGAAATACCTCAGACCAAGATTACCAGGATTTCATGGGTAAATACAGATGAACAACAAGAGGATATTACAGAAATTGGAGTAACTCAACAAGTTAGTTTAATTGTTGAGATAAATAATCCAGTGGGAACAACTGTAAATATTATGATAGTAAAAGAGGATGGGACCGAATTTGAAAGCGGTAAAACTCAACTTTCTTTTACAGAATCTGTTACAGAAGATGGCCTAGTTGAAATCACACCTTTTGAAATAAAAGAGCAATGGGAAGAATTTAAAACTTCGGATATTGACAAACTTATTGCAAAAGTAGAGCATAATGGAAAGAGCAAGAATAGTGAAGTATTAGAAATTAAACCTAAACCAAAAGCTACGCTCCATTTTAGACCACATAGTTCTTGGAAAGGGGAATTTGGTTTTGATTGGATGCGTATTGGAGATACAAATATAGATGGGGATGTTCCTTATGAAGAAAATGTAGGGGAATACGGAAAAATTCCGGCAACAAAACCAGGAGCAGTTTTTACGCCTGCAAAATATAAAAATTTAGAAAAAAGATATGATCCCCAAAACATCAACAACAGAAAAGGTTCATCCGGTAATACGATAGAATATTACACGCCTTGGTTGAGTATATTTAAAGGCTCTAATTCAACAGAAATTCCATATGCTGAATTAGAGTTACTTACTGAAATTGATGTTATGCCTGATGAACTATACATTGAATTTTCTAAAAAATATTTTGATATTGTAGGAGCCATAGAGTCTCCAGATGACTCAACCTTAAAACACTTTAAATTAGTTACTGCTATGAAAAATGTTACCACAGCAGGAAGCCCAAATAAGATAAACATACAATTACAATGTGTAGAAAATTTACCCAAAGATGAGACCATTAAAGTTTGGGCGGCAAATAAGAATAGTAATGGTACACTAGATACACCTATACTATCTGGAATGCTTAAAGTAAAAGCAAATGACAAGAAAAATAGGAGGGTCAGTAAAATTGTATTTGTAAACGTACTAACTGATATTAATACTCGGGGTTGTTATGTGGATGGAATTAGCCCTGAGGATTTAATTGTTCAAGAAAAATATCTTAGCCCATTCTTAAAACAAGCATTGATAAGTATTGATATTGAAAATAGCACCTTAGATTTATCTGATTTAACGAAACCCGAAGTACAGACCCTTCATAAAGAGTTTAAAATTTTTGATCCTTTAATTAGTAAGCGTATTTTTAATAAGTATAGTGATAGTAAAGGCAAGAGTTTAGGGAGTTATTTAAAAAAACAATTTAAGTCTGACTCTAGTAATGCCAAGTACAAAAACTATTATAAAGTATTTTTTCTTGGTGAGTATGGAGGAACTTTGCATCCGATTACGGGAGAGATTACACCTTTAGGAGGGCATGCGAACGGTATTAAATCTAAGGAGTGCGTGATGTACAAAAAACCATTACCGTCTTTTGTAGCTCATGAGTTGATGCATTGTATGGGGCTTGAACATAGTTTTAATAACGATGCATCGCATACCTTCAAAATAGGTCAAACAGAAAATATTATGGACTATTCCCATCTTTCAGAATATGCTAAATCTCCTAAAGGGCCTCTTAAACAGATTAGTACTTGGGAATGGCAGTGGAAAAAGTTGAAGAGAAAAAATGAAAAAGAAAAATAAGTATGAAAACAATATTTAAATTTTGTAGGCTTCCCTAAAAATAGGACAGTTTATAATTCGAATTTACTAACTTTAAATTCAAACTGTCACAATGAAAAACAGCAAATTTAGCGAGAGCCAGATTATTAAAGCTCTTAAGGAAAATGAACAAGGAAGATCCGTAGGTGATTTATCTAGAGAATTAGGAATTGACAAAAGCACCTTCTACTATTGGAGAAAGAAGTACGGCGGTATGGAACAACAGCAGCTTAAACGTTTAAAAGAACTTGAAGAAGAGAACAATAAACTTAAACAGATGTATGCTGATGTGAGTCTTGATAATAAGATGCTTAAAGACGTATTGTCAAAAAAGTTCTAAAGCCTTCCGACAAGAGAGTTCGTGTAAAGTATCTCATCAAAAGGTTTGTAATTCCTATCATCCGTGCCTGTAATATTGTAGGACTGAGTAGATCGATGTGGTATTACCAAAGTAAGAAAGATGATAGTGAGGTTATTGATAAGCTAACAGCGTTAGCGGAATCATACCCAACTAGAGGTTTTGATGAATATTATTATAAGATCCGTCGTGAAGGCTTAAAATGGAACAGAAAACGAGTGTTACGTGTGTACCGTGAGATGAAACTCAGTCTGCGCCGTAAACATAAAAAACGTTTGGTTAAACGTATAAAACAACCTTTAGAAACACCTTTAACATTAAATGAGTGTTGGAGTATGGATTTTATGAGCGATGCCCTTACTGATGGTAGAAAGCTCAGAGTGTTTAATGTTATAGACGACTGTAATCGGGAAGCTCTAGCAATAGACGCAGGACTTTCTTATCCAGCAAGAGCTGTTGTAGAAACTCTTGAATGCCTAAAAGAGGAAATAGGAATACCCAAATATGTAAGATGTGATAATGGCCCGGAGTTTATCTCTAAGACTTTTATGAACTGGTGTAAAAAGAACTTTATAGAAATTAAATATACCCAACCGGGAAAGCCAATGCAAAATGGATATATAGAACGATTTAACCGTTTCTTTAGGGAGGATATATTAGATGCCTATTATTTCAATGACATTTATCAACTTCAAAAAATAAGCGACAACTGGAGAGAAGACTATAATTTTAATCACCCGCATAAATCTTTAGGTAATATATCACCTAAAGAATTCATGCCCAGATTTGATGAAGAATTTAAATTCTTCATCAAATCTGGGCTAAATAATAATTATTTATCGAAATTAGAGGTGTCCTAAGAAGGGGAAGTCTACAATTTCTATGCACACTTTATATAATAAACTGCTCTGGGCAAATAATACAAAATAAAACAATGACTACTCAATTTACAGATAAAGCAATAACAGCGCAAAGTTATCAAATTAAAAAGGCTGATACTGTGTTTATGAAAAATGATAAATTGGACGTCCTTAAATTAGATAAAAAGGCTAACAGTACATCGGTAGCCAAAGGATCCGAAAATTATAGGCAATATGATTATGAGGAAACCCTTAGTACTGGTATATACATATATATAAGAGGTAATAATTTAACCGGATATCAAAAAACAATAAGACAAAAAGATGCTGTTTTTGAAGATATATATCAATACTACCCATCTGGAACTATAAAAATGTATGGGAATTTTTATATAAATGGTTTTAACAATGATATACAGTATTGGTATGACGAACAGGGTACTATTAAAAGCTATAAGAATCACGATGAACCCTATGAATTTAGTTGGAAAGATGTTCAAAGATTTTTAGGAGAACATAAAATAAAAAAAGAGGAGATTGTAGAAATACATAGATCAGACGAATCTGGAGATTATATATGGGCTATAATTTATAAGCCACAAGAATTAATTAATACCGCTAATGTTAAAGCTTTTCACCTAGATGCTAAAACTGGTAAAATAATAAAAGAACTTATATTTAGCACAGCCCGGCATCTAGATTAAGTAAAGTTTTCCTCTGCTAGCGCGCGCGTCACGCTCGTAGCTGTGTTATTTTTTTGACTCTCTGATAATTTGTTTTTCTTCTTGAGTTTAGGTTTCGACTTTGTTTGTTGTGCTTAATTAGAAGATTTTGTAGAGCGGGGAGAAATACAAAGGAAAAATGTATTCATTTTTAAGTTTCAACGGGATATTATAAAAAAAGATGAAAGTTTAATCGAAAACTATTAATTATGACTCTAAGATACTTTTTTGTTTTCTGTTTATTTGCTTTTTCTAATTGTAAAGAGGAACCAGATTTAAAAGGGAGTACTACGACTACTAATAATACTAATACTCAAAATAGTGAAATACGCTTAATTGGAATAGGCGAAACTTCTGGGATGACTAATCCAAATTATATTAAAGAGCAGTATACTCTTATAATACTTAGAGATTCAATTTATAAAATTAAATCTTTTAATATTGAGGATAATTCTAATTTTCAGGACACCATTCTTAGAATGAAAAATGAATTTTTCGGAAAAAATATTTTCGAAATGATATCTAAGGAAGAGTTGAAAAGTAAAACAATCGGAAGTTTTGGTGTCAATGAAGGTAAAGATTGGTTAATAGCAATTGAAACCAAAAGCGATAGCATAATAATTTGGAGAATGGGTAAAATATCCGTTCCTAAGGAATTTGAAGAGTTTAATAACACTATAAAGGAGATTTGGTGAATATCTAAAAACAAAATTTTAAAAAAATGAGTTACTGTTGTTCCCTTGCTAGCGCGAGCGTCGCTCTCGTGGCTGTGTTATTTTTTAACTCTCTGATAATTTGTTTTTCTTGTTGAGTTTAGGTTTTGACTTTGCTTGTCATGCTAATTGGGGGACTTTGAGGAGAGAAGAAATGATATAGCTAAAGTTTATGAATCGATTGCATAATGTTAACTAATGAGATATAGCTGCATATTATTTGTTTTTTTGATACTATTAATTTCTTGCAAATCTAAAATTGAGACAAATATTCCCAAAAACAATGTGAGCTCAATAGGAACTAGTGATATTTTACTACAATTTACTATTGATACCTTAAATGTACATACCCTTAATCCACCATTAGGGTATTCAAAAATAACTCGTTTAAAATCTGCAAAAAATCCTAATTATAATAATTATAAAGACGCCTTAGATAGTACAGAACTAACTATTGATAACTTAGGTTTTAAAGATAGTATTAATAATCATGCACTGTTTAATGAACTTATACAAGAGAGTAAAGATTCATTGAATATAGCTTTAAGTAATAATTACTATGCTAACCTTAAGGAAAGAAGTTATTTTATTTCAAGCTCTTATATTCAAAAAGGGAATTTTAAAATATTCTTTTTAAAAACCATATATAACAGAGTTTACGACAATAAAAAAGGAATAGAAAATTTGTATTTAATTTCCTCAAAACGTGGCGAAATTATCGATATATGCAATATATATTATCATACCATTAAAACACATAGTATGGAATCTAGGTTTTTTTATATAAGTAAAAATTGGAATATTAGTACTGCTATTTATACGAATATAGAAGGGGATATTTCAATTAGAGATTTTAAGAAATTTAAAATTAATAGAGAAGGTTATTTTAAGATACTAGATTAATTGTTCTAAATTGTAATGTCTATTAATAAAGAGGGAGCGAGATAATTTACAATTTCCGAATCTATTATAAATTAAAAAAACTATAATACTTTAGGGGCGATGTTTAAATTAGCTGTAGGTCTTTTATTAATTAGTGTATTTAACGTTTTATCTTGTAAGAACTCAAGTAAGGATAAAATAACTGTTGATATAGCAGAGGAGTGTACAAATTATTTAGAATCTTTTGAAAATTTTAATTCTCCTAAAAAAGAGAATACTTTTATTGATGTAAAAATACTAGATTCTTTGTCACTGAAAATGGAACTCCCTTATGGGAAAAAGGAGATAATAGATTCTGATTTTCCAGATCATTGGTATTGTGGTGGGGGTTATTTAGAGGGCTCTTTACTGCAAGAGGGGTATATGTCTAAAGATAGTATAGATTATGCACAAGCATATTTTTCAATTATTCACTTTAATCGAGAAGACAATTTAGCTTCTCAACCCGAAAATAAAAGTTTCAATTTAGGAGAAAGTATTTCTGAAATTAATAAAATACTTTTGAAATATAATGACTCCAGAATTACCCCATTAAATCCTAAGGTTTCAGCATTTATAAAACTACCAGATACACAGGGAAATATGGTCTTTGGGCTTGTTGCCTACGAGAATAATATACATTATAATCCCATATATTTAGTCGTGAAAAATGGTCTGGTTCTAGATGTTCTACCTACTTACGAATTTTCTCGCATAGAAACGCTAGTGAATAAAAGTTGTTATATAGATGAAAATTACATTTGGTATGTGAAAAGTTTTCAAAATATAGATGGCTTTGAAGTAGAAACTGTTAGCTATGAGCGTTATAAAATTTCAGATGATGGCAAGTTTATCAAAATAAAAGGTGTCAAATGAGGAATGCAGTTAACGCTATTATGCTTTTTTTTATATTAAACTCCTGTATAAATAAAAAGACCACAAAGCCAGATTCAGTAAGTATAAATACTAGTCCTTTAGATTTGCAAAAGGGCATTACACCCTGCAGTATCAATTTAATGCATGATTATTTAAAGTCAGTTAACAATAAATCATGGCTTCCCACTAATTTTGTAAAAGATATTTATTGCGATGGAATTAGTTATGTAGAACGAAATAATACGGAATATCCTTTTGAATCGGTTTATATTGAAAATTGGGACAAGAAAATTATTTTTTCCCAAAGTGCTAATCTTGATTATAGAAAAGTCAGAGTTTTAGAAATTAATGATTCTACCTACTATTTAACTAATTGGAATAAGAACAATTATAAATCTTCGGATTCAATTTTTATAGCTAAGCGTAAAAATCAGATTAGCTTTATTACTGAAAATGATAGTATTTCGTATACTGATGGTATTGGCTCTTTTCGATTTTCGGATCCCAACTTACTAAAAAATGTTCTTGCAGTTTCAGTATTTAATAACTCTTATGATTTGTTTGATGTTGATGAAAATAAAATTGATGAGGCTGTTACTTTTGATGTATTAAAAAATGAAGTTGTAAACTCTCAAAATTTCAAGACATTTAATTTCACAGGTTACTATTTAGATGGGTATTACCAAATGAAATTGGATGGTATTAATTACTTATTTAAATGGAACGGAAAGGATATAATTCTGAGGTCTAATGATGGGAGGGTCTTGAGGTTTGAGCAACAATTGAGATAAATAGCACACGATGAATTAAAATTTTCTAAAATTTTATTCTCAGATAGATGGTTTGAGAACTTCCAAACTATTATTTTAGTCCCTTGATTAAATCACTATGAAATTTATTTTTATAAAAGTACTAGGTATCACGCTCCTGCTTTCGTCATGTATCTCGAAAAATAAGAAAGAGCAAAAACAAAGTAGTTCAAAATGTGATTTAGTTACCATTAAAAAAATTTCGAATACAAATGAAGTAGAACTAAAGAGCTATTTCAGCAAAAATTGCAGCATAGATTCTATTCAAGTAAGTTTTGAATTAGATGAGCGATCTTTTGAAAATAAAAACGACTATAGTTTAGAGAATGTATTGGCAAGTATGGGTTACATTGAAAAAGAATCCAGTTATCTTATCGGACAAAAAAGCGCATCAAATTTCTATTTAAATTCTCAAAGTGGTTTTGTTACCGCTACATTTCCTATTACCGGTGTTACTTTAAGTACTATTAATTATATACAAGTAAGTACTATAGGAGTTGAAAAAGGACAAACTATAGTTTCAAACTTATACCCCTATGAAAATTCATTGGCCTTGGCTAAAATGGAACGGACCTATTTGGATCACAAAGCTTTTTTAAATACAAATGTCCACCATGAAGTTCAAGAGGTCAAGGACGGTGCTATTGATAAGATATCACTAACGGTAAAAGCAAAAAATATAGATACCCTTAGTTATTATAATATTGCTATTAATGGAGTGCCGTTGAAATTTAGAGCTAGTGTTAAAGCTTCTTTTAGAGATTTTCAACATGAAAATAAAGACTGTGTATTTTCTAATCTTTTAAAAATGGACAAGAATTTTTTAAAATTTGATATTGCCATTGGTGCTTTGGATATTAAAGAAATTCAGGAACTTTCGGTGGACTTACAGTAAGCCTTATAATTAATACACTAAAATCTATAATGGGGAAACATGCCTACATCCTTTTTGCTATAGTAGTCTCAATAGTCATTTCTTGTAGATCTCAGGAAGAAAACGTAGAATTAAGTTTTGAGAAAACCGATGCACCCCTTAAAATTATGGAGTCTATCACTATGGCTGATAGTGTGGTTGTAATTTTATTAAAACCCTATAGAATTAAGGTAAAAAGTAATTATTCAAACACTATAAGAACAAGCAGGCTTAGTATGAATTCCGGAGGTGGTTCTGGATATCATAATCCCAGTAAGTATTTGATTTATACAGATAAGCATAAATTAGCACCTCCTCCGAGAGGTGTAAAATTCTCGAGTTATGAAACAAAGATTTTCGATATTTACATTGGATATAGAATGTTTATTAAAAGTAAAGAAAAAAATAGCCTCTTAGAAAATGCCGTGTATTTAGAAGAAAATAGAGAGCGGAAAGTCTATGATCTTAGTAAAAGTGAAATAGCACCTCGTTTTTTTGAACAGAAGATTACTGATGACATAAGAGGGTATCTCTCCTTTAGTTTTTATAATTATGAAAATGAATTAGGTTTGAGACATACGATAAAAGTTGAAAATTAATAGGCTCGCAGATAGCTAAAAGGTCTACTTTTCTTTGATAGCGTCACAAGTTTTTTTAATGGATCTACTAGAAAATCACTTCCTTCCTTTTAAAAAATTAAATTCATCAGCTTTAATAACATATCCTAGCCTTATCATAGAAGTGAAATTTTCGTAATTAATTAGGTTCTCGGCTTGGCCAACATACCATTCCAGCATAAAATATTGATTAGATTTATGTTTAGAAGGTCGGTAGTAAAAGCGTGTGCGTATCATTCCTTTAGTATCCCACTTCAGTCCTTTCCTGAATTTCATTTCAATACTAAACTTGTTTTCTACAAAGTCATGCGAGGCGGTTAATTCGCCTAGACCTACGTAGTCTAATAATTCCGGGTTGCCACTTTTGTACCCAAAAGGAATCCATCCTTTAATTCTTAAAATGGTTTTTGGGCCAATAGCCCTATTGTATTCAAGACTAAGTCTATTCCAGCTTCTGGAATAAATGCTATCTCTCCCGTTAGATTCATGTTCAAAATAAAGACTACCTATACCTCGTAATCTATCATTCTTATCAAAAAATGCCCTTCCTACTCCAATTGTAGGGTTAAAGTTTATTTCCTTAAAAGGATAAGAATCTTTATAAATGTCCCAAAATGCTTTTTGACTATACGTGAAGTATAAATAAGTATTCCAAGGCAAGATATCTTTTGTAATTATTTGTTTAAAGCTAACTTGATACTTTGCATTCGCAGTAGTACTATTTATTTCCTTGTTGGTGGGTACACCGGTTAGAAAGTAATTATCTTTATGAATGGTAAAAGAAGGCATTTGTTGTATGGTGTCCTTAAATTCTTGACGTGTTAAGGTTTGCCCTATGACCTGGTTAGAAAAGATACATATCATGGTTAATAATAGAACCATTGAGATGGAAAGATAAGGTGGCTTTTTATGCATGTTATTCGTGGTTGTTCTTTATAATTTTCGGAATATACCTTTTTAAGAAAGGCTAATAATTACTTTGCCTTTTGCGCTTCCTGTTGCCAAATATTCATAAGCTGCTATACCGTCTTCAATTGCATAGATAAGGTCAATTATAGGTTTAATAGTTTCATCTTCAACCATGGCTGCGATAATATCCAGCTGCTCAACATTAGGTTGCATCCAAGTTAATGCATATTGTGCAGATTTTTTTTCAATGAGATGAGACAGTCTTTCTGGTAATTGATAATCCTTTATCCCCATTTGCTTGGCAGTGTCCTTATCAGGAGGTCCCACTAGAGTGGTTACTTTTCCGCCTTCCTTGATAATATCAAAAGCATCAAAAGTGTAGTCCTTTCCTAAGGTATCAAAAACAATGTCTAAATTATTGGCAACTTCTTTATAGTCCTCAGTAGTATAATCAATTACGCGATCTGCACCCAAGGCTTTCACCCAATCCACATTCTTGGTACTGGTCGTGGTGTACACAATAGCTCCTTTTGCTTTTGCATACTGGATGGCAAAACTACCAACACCACCAGATCCTGCATGAATAAGAATCCTATCATTCTCTTTTAAACCAACACGTTCTAAGGCTTGTATTGCAGTTAGTCCTGTTAATGGTAATGCCGCGGCTTCTTCAAAGGACGCATTTTTTGGTTTCTTAGCAACAAGTTCGCTGGTAACGGCTACATATTCTGCAATAGTTCCCATCTGTTCTTGAGGTACTCTAGAGTATACTTCAGAACCAATTTCTAAATTATGAACCTCAGCTCCCTTTTCAACGACTACACCGCTTACATCGTAGCCAATGGTCGTTGGGAGTTTTAAGGAAATCATGTCTTTTAGATGTCCTTCAATAATTTTATAATCAATAGGGTTTAGTGAAGCCGCTTTAACTTCTATTAAAACATCTTTTGGTTTTATCTTAGGTTTTTCTATCTCATTTAGGGATAGTCCATCTTTAATTGTTCCGTATTTTATTATTTGTAATGCTTTCATAAGTTTATTTTTTTTTAGATGTTCTCCAAGATTGCCATGCACCTGAAGACCAAAGTGCCCACGCAATAAGAACAGGTTGAAATAGGAGTCTGATTAATCTTGCGCTATCAGAATTAAGAGCGCCAAAAGCATCTTTTCCATTTAGGTATTGAGAAATATTCCCTGGAAATACTAAAACAAAAAATAGTGCTAATACCCATCCAACTCTTGCTCGATGTTTTTTCCATAATAATAAACAGAGTCCCAATCCAATTTCTACAATACCGGATAATACCACCACCAAATCCTTAGAGATTGGAAGCCAGTCAGGAACTTGTGCCTGGAAATCTACCCGATTAAATGTTAAGTGGCTATAGCCCGCATAGATCATGAAAAGAGCTAATAGAATTCTAAATATATTTTGCGTGCGTGTTGTTTTCATATCTTTTGCATAGGTACGGCCTTATAAGAAGTTTAGTGCGTCTTATTAAAATTAGTATTAATCCAATCGAATATTACCTTATAAACCTTTTCTCTAATGGGTTTTTTAGAAAGAATTAGATCATGTAAACCGTTTTTTATTTCAGTCACGGTAACCTTGCCTTGAAGTTTATGAGCGTATTTTTTAATATGATGTATGTTAAGAACTGCATCTCCTTCTTTAAATTTATCAGACCAATGTTTTTCGCTAATGGTCTGGCTGCTGTGCAGGATAAGTGTGGGTACAGCTAAAATTTGCTTCTGTCTGCAGTTTTTTTGTGCCTTATGAATTGCCCTAATAAAACCTAGATTAACCTTCTGTATATTGTAAGGTTTCCAAATGAGTGAATAATCCCATTCTCCATGTTTGTCTTTCTGTAGGCTATACCCGTAGTTTTCTGAAAACCCTCCTGATATAGGGGTGTCGGGGAAATACTTGCCTAGAAAGGATAGTATAGGAATCCCTATGGAACGCTCTAAGTAATTTAAATTAAATTCATAAAATGGACTGTTTCCTATTAAGCCATGAAATAGCGTACTGTTCAAATGATTCATCGCAAAATTTGTAGTGATGAGGCCACCATTAGAATGCCCCATTAATAGCACCTGGTTATTATTTTCAGATTTAATTATTTGCAACGCAAGATTCAGTTCTTCATCATACTCACGAATGGATCGTACATTATTAAACTTTTGATGACTCAAATAAGATCTTCCATACTTCCGTAAATCTAAAGCATAAAAATTATATCCTTGGTCATTAAATTTTTGCGCCATTTCTTTTTGGAAGAAATAATCATTGAAGCCATGTATGTATAAAATTGCTTTTTGAGAATCTTTTTCGGCGCATTTTCGGATTAAGGTAGCAATAACTTTACCTTCATAATCATCTGGAAAGTGCAGGATTAATTTTTCAAATCCATTCCCCAGTAAATCAGAGGTATAGTTGTTATTTTTAAAATGTTCCTCTTGCATATAAATTACTTTTTAGCGCTACTCATGTGTCTCACTATAAAATTAATTGCAGTAATAATGCCATAGCGGTAAAGCTGACAAAAATTGTATTTTAGTACAAATTTGTCTTAGAAGTATTTGTAAATATAAGGAGGCAATATTAGGTTATGTTAAAGTATAAAAAATCCCTCAAAATATTCTGAGGGATTTTTTTGTTACATTTCGTTTAAAAAGAGTTTTATTTTTTGGTCTGTTCTTTGTAGGTGCTTTCAAATATTTTGTCTGCATTTGCAGATTCAAAACCATCACGTCGTTGGTTACGAGTAAAGCTTGTTAACCCCTGATCTGTAAATTCTTTTAAAGGTAAACGTTCTGCAAATTCTACATAACTTCCCGATATTTCATAGGTTTCACCGTCTGCAAACCTTGCTTCAAAAGTTTTAGCGACGGTACTGCTCTGCTTTAATAGTCCGTCTGGGCTTACCTTAATTTTACCTCCTGCAGTATTCAATTTTATGCCTAGACCTTCAAGAAAGACATTGAATTTTTCTACCGTATTATAGTTATTAGGTAAATCGTGAACGCTAATTGTATAATGATTTAGATAGTAGCGATTATAAATCACCCAAGCAGCATATTCGCTTTCATCGGCAAGTGCCAAGTAATCAGATAATGTAGGTAGGTCCCAAAGGGCTTTATGAAAAAAAGACCCTACAGCTTCTATGGCATCTAAATCTAAAGCATCTACAGGGTCACTGGTAATATGTTGTGTATAACGGTAAATAATTTGCTGTGTCTTCTCAGGTAAATCTTGAACGCGTAATTCACTCATGAAAATTCGTGGTAAATGATCAGCAGGTGGTGCGTACCAATAGCCATCTAATTTCTTTCCTTCAAAAAAGTAATAATCCTTTTTTTTATATCCGTAGTGCAAGAATATTTTTTCAAAAGAAGCTACCCCTAAATGTGGAACTCCTAAAGTTCTAAAAGCAATATGATCATTAATAATTTCATTCTCCTTAGTGATAATCCCTTCAGAAATCATACCATTTGTAACTTTTAGTACATCTGGAACGCTGTTCTTATAAGGAATAAATAGCGCATCTAATATAGCTTCTAAGGCTTTAATTTTATTTGATACCATAACTGAATGTAATTTTTATCAAAAATAGCTGTACTTTTAATTTGAAACAATTCTTATTAACTGTTAAATGATAAGTAAAACTAATCAATTGGAGTTTAGATTACTTCGGTATTTTTTGGTGTTAGCAGAAAATTTGCACTACACTCATAGTGCAGAAATATTATTCATATCTCAGTCCGCCTTAAGTCAGCAGATTAAACACTTAGAAACCATAATGGGCGAACAGTTGTTTCAAAGAACGAATAGGAAAGTGGCTTTAACTAAAGCAGGAGTTTTATTTGAAGTAGAAGCAAAGCGTATTTTAAAACAGGTAGATGATTCTCTTGAGCATTGGCATTTACAACTAAAAGGGGTAGAGGGGCAGCTCACCATTGGTTTTGTTGGTTCTGCGATGTATCGTTATTTGCCGCCTATAATTAAAAAGTATAGTGCTTCACAACCAAAAATTAACCTTAAGCTAGAGGAGCTTATCAACAAAGAGCAATTAAAAGCACTGGAGATTGATACTATTGATGTTGGTTTTATGCGTTCCAACTCCGTTACTGCCAACATGCAATTGAAATTGGTCTATAGTGAAAACTTTTCTTTAGTATTGCCAAAAGACCATCCTGTTGATAGGGATAATTTTAAAAATTTGGGTACCTTTTCGGAAGAGTTTTTTATTCTTTTTCCCAATGAAAATAGCCCCTTGTATTATCAGCAAATTTTAAACTTATGTGCGGAGTATGGTTTTAGTCCAAAAATCTCACACAAATCAATCCATGGACCCACAATTTTTAAGTTGGTAGAAAATAAAATGGGTATTGCAATTGTACCAAATTCTTTGCGGGATGATTATAATTATAATATAAAATTTATAGAACTAAAGAATGTAACCCATACCACATCACTTTTTGCAGTATGGAAGAAAGAGAATAAAAATGCCGCACTTCAGCACTTTTTAGCGCAACTCTAGTCGCTAGTATTTTAAAAGGAATTTTTTAGTATTCATTTTATATACGTTAGTGAATTAAAATGTGAATTTTTAAACTTGTTGCGTTTTTATTGATGGTTAATCGTTTAATTAAAAATTTTAAATTGTACATTTGAATTCAAGATAAGAACATTAAAAATTAAAAGTAGGTTGATTTTAGTTTCATTTCAATCTATTTCTAAAACTTAAAAAATAATTTAAAAATGGCACAGTACACTCGAATTGAAGTAGCGAATGTGATGAAGGAAAACGGAATGGTTCCTTTATTTTATCATCCTGATGTTGAATTAGGAAAAAAAGTATTAAAGGCAGTTTACGATGGTGGAGCTCGTTTAATGGAATTTACTGCTAGAGGTGATTTCGCTTTTGAAGTTTTTTCTGAATTAAATAAATATGCTATCAAAGATCTTCCTGGAATGATTTTAGGAGTTGGTTCTATTACAGATGCTGCTGCAGCTTCTATGTTCATGCAAATGGGGGCAAATTTTATCGTTACGCCTTCATTACGTGTAGATATTGCACAAGTATGTAACCGTAGAAAAGTATTATGGTCTCCGGGCTGTGGTTCATTAACAGAAATCAATGCAGCTGAAGAATTAGGATGCGAGATTGTTAAACTTTTCCCTGGGGATTTATACGGTCCAGGATTTGTAAAAGGAATTAAAGGCCCACAACCATGGACAAGCATTATGCCTACAGGTGGTGTAAGTACAGATGAAGCAAACTTAAAAGGTTGGTTTGATGCTGGTGTTACTTGTGTAGGTATGGGATCTAAACTTATTAGTAAAGAAATTTTAGCAAATAAAGATTATGCTGGTTTGGAAAAGACAGTTAGAGAAACTTTAGCCTTAATTAAAAGATTAAGAGCTTAGTTTTAAAAATAAATACGTACCAAACATTACACCCTGTTCAATTTTATTGTTCAGGGTTTTTTTATGCGCACCCCTCACTTTTTTGTAACTTTTGGCTTTCAAAAAGAGCCATGAACAAAACGCTTAAAATTACCACGCTTTTACTTTTTACACTTCAATTCATTTCCTGTGCGGCGCAAAGTACACTTGTGGAAGGTGCCCTAGAAACGGTAGTTACCAAAGAAATAAATTATTATTTATATTATCCTGAAGGGTATGAGGCTAAGTCAAAGGAAAAATACGGTATGCTGTTATTTTTGCATGGTGCTGGGAGCATTCCAACAGAGGTAACTCAAGAAATGTTACCACCAGATGCTTTAATTGATGGAACAGCCTACCCATTTCTAATTCTAGTGCCTCAATTGCGTGAACCGAATAAAATGTGGAATACCGCGGGGGTAATGCAGCTATTAGACACTATTATTGCTCAAAATAATATCGACGAAAAAAAAGTATACTTATCAGGTTTAAGTCGTGGTGGGGCAGCAGCTTGGGATTTAGCCATAGAATATCCTGAGAAATTTGCAGCATTAGCGGTTGTTTGCGGGATGGCTCCTACACCCTATGCGCATTGGATAGATAAAAGCTTACCTATAAAAGTTTTTCACGGTAGGAAAGATACAATCATTCCGTATACCGAATCAGAAGAAATGGTCAATAGGTTAAAATCATTAGGCTATAACGTCACTTTAACGAGTTATGACAACTACGGGCATGCCATTTGGGATGTGGTGTATAAAAATCCAGACCTATTTAAGTGGTTTGAAAAGCAAAAAAAGATGTAACTTGACTCCGATTATATCAAACAAACCAATAATTTTATGCAGATAATAGAAAATTCTACCATTTATGATGTGATAATCGTAGGTTCGGGAGCAGGCGGTGGTATGGCTACTAAAATTCTCGCCGAAGCAGGTTTAAAAGTGGCTGTTGTAGAAGCTGGTCCGTATTTTGACCCTGCAGCACCAGAGCAGCAAACACAATTTAAATGGCCTTATGAATCTCCCCGTAGAGGTGCAAATACAGTACGCCCATTTGGGGAGTTTGATAGCGCTTATGGTGGCTGGGATATTGAAGGGGAACCATATACCACCGAAGAAGGTACAGATTTTAGATGGTTTAGATCTAGGATGCTAGGAGGTAGAACAAATCACTGGGGTAGAATTTCATTGCGTTTTGGGCCTAATGATTTTAAACGTAAGGATATGGATGGGCTGGGCGATAACTGGCCAATAGGATATGATGATGTAAAACCTTATTATGATAAAGTAGATAAACTAATAGGCGTTTTTGGCTCCAATGAGGGCTTACCTAATGATCCTGATGGATTTTTTCTTCCACCGCCAAAACCACGCTTGCACGAGTTATTTTATATAAAAGGAGCGCGAAAATCAAACATTCCGGTATATCCTTCACGAATGTCTATGCTGACCAAGAGAATAAATGATGAACGTGGCATCTGTTTTTATTGCGGACAATGTTCTAGAGCTTGTTCTGTTTATGCCGATTTTTCTGCAGGTACCTGTTTAATCTTTCCAGCGCAAAAAAATGGCGGACAAATAGATCTTTTTGTAAATGCCATGGTGCGAGAGGTAACCACCAATGAAGAAGGGAAAGCCACTGGAGTTTCGTACATTAATAAAGAAGATAGAAAAGAGTACCAATTAAAAGGGAAAGTAGTTGTGCTTGCGGCATCAGCTTGTAGCTCAGCGCGTATTCTTTTAAATTCAAAGAGCAAACAACATCCTAATGGCTTAGGAAACAGTAGTAATATTGTTGGGAGGTATTTACATGATTCAACTGGAGGTAGCCGGTCTGCTTTTATTCCGGATTTGATGAACCGTAAAGTGTATAATGAAGATGGTGTCGGTGGTATGCATGTATATACCCCGTGGTGGCTAGATAATAAAAATTTAAATTTTGCACGTGGCTATCATGTGGAAGTTTGGGGAGGAATGGGAATGCCTAGTTATGGCTTTGGATTTAACCATAATGAGTTTAATAAATATTTTGGAATAAATGTAGGAGGTTATGGTAATCCTCTACGAGAAGAGGTGAAACAATATTATGGTTCTGTAATGGGATTTGGAGGGCGTGGAGAATCTATTCCTCAGAAAGATAATAGATGCGAAATAGACCCTACTAAAGTAGATGAATTTGGTATTCCAGTATTGAAGTTCAATTATAAATGGACGGATGATGAAATTAATCAAGTGGGGCACATGCATGATACTTTTGAGGAAATTGTACATAATGTAGGAGGGCATTTATTAGGTGATAAACCAACTATTGAACAGAAAAATGGAATTTATGCGCCTGGTGAGATTATACATGAAGTTGGAACCACTAGAATGGGAGACGACTCAAGAACATCAGTAGTGAATAAGTTTCAGCAATTACACGATGTAGATAATGTATTTATTGTAGATGCAGGTCCGTTTGTTTCTCAAGCAGATAAAAATCCAACGTGGACTATTTTAGCCTTGTCTTGGAGAACATCAGACTATATTATTGAACAATTGAAAATGCAAAATATCTAAAAGATGGATAGAAGAAAAAGTATAAAATCGCTTATTTTAGGAGGAGTTGCAGGTGGTTTGGCATTAAATGGGTGTAAACCAGAGAATGTGGAGCCAACAGGAGAAAATATCGCCTCAGGAGCAGAAGCTCATTTTGGAAGAACTCCAGAAGAAAAAGAACAGATTGCAAAACTCAATGCAACCCAATTTTTAAATGCGCACGAAGTAGAAACCTTAACGGTTTTAGTAGATTTAATTCTTCCTGCCAATGATACGTATGGCAGTGCTTCCGATGCTGGAGTGATAGACTTTATTGAGTTTATGACTAAAGATTATCCAAAATTTCAAACCCCTATTCGTGGTGGTTTCATGTGGTTGGATCATAAAAGTAATAAAGATTTTGGCGTAGAATTTAAAACAGCTACGCCAGAACAGCAAAAACTAATATTAGATACCATAGCCTACCCAGATGTTGAAGTGCCAGAGCCTAAAAGACCTTTAGAGGTTCAGTTTTTCTCCTTAATGCGTAACTTAACATTAACGGGTTACTATACGTCAAAAATAGGAATTGAAGATTTAGGATATGTGGGTAATACACCAAATGTATGGGACGGTGTTCCTGAAGATGTGCTAAAACAACACGGTGTGGCGTATGAAGATGAATGGTTAGCAAAATGTGTAGACCAAAGTAAGCGAAATACAAAAGCAGAGTGGGATGAAAAGGGTAACTTGCTGACGTAATTAACAAGCAAAGCCAAATAAATTAAATACTAATCATGTTTAGAATTATTTTTTATGTACTTGCAATCAATACACTGTTTTTGTGTTTTGGGTGTAAAGAAAACAAAGCCACGGATCTCAAAAGTGAAGCCCAAGAAGTTGTAATAGAAAAAGAGGATCAAAAACCGGTAACAATACCTGTTGTAGCGCCACAGAAGCCTAAGCTAAAAAGTTTAGTAGGTATAGCAGATACTACGTTTATTCGTTTAGCGGATTATAGTGATGATTTTGTGTATGATTTGCGGTATGCCACTACTAATAATTTTTTAAAAGCCAAAGTTTATGATTGTGCGGAATGCTATACGCGTGTGAAAACAGCGAAAGCATTGCTCAAAGCTAATGCGGCTTTTATGGAAAAAGGGTATAAGATTAAGTTTTATGACTGCTACCGGCCAAATTCTGTACAATACAAAATGTGGGAGATTGTCCCAAATCCTCAATATGTTGCTAATCCTGTAAAAGGGTCCATTCACAATAAAGGGGGAGCGGTAGATATTACGCTTGTGACTTTAGAAGGAGATGATGTGGATATGGGAACCGATTTTGATTTTTTCGGGAAGAAAGCGTATCACGATAATCTTAACTTACCGCAAGAAATATTAGACCATCGTAAAGTGTTGAAAGAAACGATGGAATCCTTTGGATTTTGGTCTATCAGAACAGAATGGTGGCATTACAATTTAAGTGCGGGTAGTAATGCTAAGATTGCTAATTTTAAATGGGACTGTGAGTCATAAGAAGTTAAATGATGAATCAAAATAAAGTATGCTTTTTACTGTTGTTATTTATGTGTATTCTAGGAAATGCACAGGATACTATACTGCCTATTTGGACTAAAGAAATTCCTAATCGTGTGGAAACAGATGAAAAGGAAGTAAAAGATGCTAAAGAAATTTTACGTTTTAGGTGGGTGCAGGAGCCTATACTAGAAGTTTTTTTACCAGCGAAAAGAAGTGCTACAGGGAAGGCCATGCTAATATTTCCAGGAGGTGGTTATCAGTTTTTGGCGTATGATTGGGAAGGTACCGATGTCGCCAAATTTTTAAACGCTAAAGGGGTAGCAGCAATTGTCGTAAAATCAAGATTGCCAAATTCAAAATCTCTAACAGAGGCTTACAAAGTGCCATTGCAAGATGCTCAAAGAGCTATGCGCATTACTAGAGCGAATGCTACAAAATGGAATATTAATAGTGATGAAATTGGTGTCATTGGTTTTTCTGCAGGAGGGCACTTGGCGTCAACACTAGGAACGCATTATAATGAAATTGTTTATGCAAAACAGGATAGTATAGATGAGATAAGCGCAAGACCAGATTTCATGGCTTTGCTTTATCCGGTGATTACCATGAAAGCGCAGACACATCAAGGATCTAAAAACTCACTCTTAGGTAAAAACCCATCTGAGGAGAAAGTGAAAGCATTTTCAAATGAAACTCAGGTAACCACAAATACACCGCCTACATTTTTAGTACATGCTACAGACGATACCGTGGTTCCTGTTGAAAATAGTTTGTTGTTTTATGCCGCTTTAAAAGCAAATAAAGTGCCGGCAACACTTTTTGTTTATCCGAAAGGCGGCCACGGATTTGGCTTAGGACTTCACGATGAGTTTTTAAAAGATTGGCCTAATCAGCTGATGACTTGGATGCTTAGCTTGGAGAAGTAGCGAACTGTACTTTAGAGCATTTTAGGAGTACTAATTTATCCCTACTATCCGTAGTGAAGAATAGATAGGTATGTCCACCATCTTTGATTTTATATTTTTTGCGAATGTAAGCTACGCTTTCAGGGAAATTTCGCGTGGTGATATTTGCTTTAACTATCTTCTGCTTTTGAATTTCTTTTTTATTGAAAGGGATAACGGCATCTATTTTAAATATCCTTCCAGGAAAATCTAGTAAGTCATTAGAGGTATAGAGGTGACTATGCTCATGTAATTTGTTTAGCTTAAAATGATTTCCAACACTCTTAAAGGCACCTGATTTTAAAATAGCACTATTGGGTTCGTAAAGATAAGTGAGGGGTTCAGAGAGGCTAGAAACCACCTTCTTTTCATTGTTCAAAGCAAATTCAAAAGTCTCTGTCTTACTTTTTGAAAGATTGATCGTTTTGACTTTAATTTCCTTGTCGTAATTTTTCTCTACTATCCATAGTAATTCTTTTACATCATTTTGCAGTGCAACCACCTGAATTTCCTTTACAAATTTTAGTTCGTTGATGCCAATCGTAAAATCTAATAGGGGAGAAGTTTTAATTAGTAAGGACTTAGATTTAGAAAAAAGAAGAGCTAAGTTCTCAGGAACATTAGGGAGGCAATCCGAAAGGAAAAAGACTTTTTCTTTCGCATCATTTCTGCGAGAAGGATCTATGAATATCCAATCAAAATCCAGTTCAGTTTTTGCTAAAAATTCTAAGCCATTTTCAGCGATACAAGTAATGTTTTTTCTACCGAGAATATCAAAATTATATTGGGCAATTTCAGAAAGATTTTCATTCAATTCACAATGGTAAACAGCTTTGATTTTTTGACTGAAAAAATAGCTATCCACACCAAAGCCTCCAGTAAGATCTAGTAACGTATTTCCCGCTACAATAGTTGTCTTATATTGGGCGGTGGTTTCCGATGAGGTTTGTTCAATGTTTAGTTTGTTAGGATAATATATTTGTGCTGTTTTAAACCATGTAGGAAGCTTGTCTTTGCATTTTTTCTTGGCTTCTAACTGCTCTGAAAGCGCTTTCTGAGTTACTCCTGTGAATTGTTGTTTTTTAAGCAATACTGACATGATGTCAGTATTCCAATTATTTATTATAAATTCTTGAACACCAGTATTTAATATATATTTATTCAAAGTGATACTATAAATTATTGGTCAATGATTTTACGAGCTTGTTTTCAGATATAAATTCTTTTAGAATTACCTTAATAACGGTGTATCCAGGTACTGCAACAATCATTCCTACAATTCCGAATAATAAGCCGGCTATGATGATGATTAAGAATATTTCTAAGGGGTGAGATTTTACACTATTGGAGAAAATAAAAGGCTGCGAAAAGAAATTATCAATCAATTGGCCCACAAGTAAACCAATGATAACATAACCTGCTTTTGGTAAGATTACCGTGCTGAAATCTGCATCTAAATTTGTGGTCATTGTAAGTACAATCATTAGTACGCCTCCGATGATTGGTCCTATGTAAGGGATGATGTTAAAAAGGGCGCATAAGAAAGCAATGACAATAGCATTTTCTATGCCTACTAAAAGTAAGGTAACAGTGTAGATTACAAATAAAATAAACAGCTGCATTAGAAGCCCCACAAAGTATCTTGAAAGCAAATCATTGATCTTTAAAATGGAGTTTTTCATCTTTCCTTCTTTCTCATTTGGCATGAACATTAGTAGTCCATTTTGTAAAAGGTTGCTGTCTTTAAGAAAGAAGAATGAAATAAATAATACCGAGAATAAACCAATACTAGCCGTGCTTAAAACATCTAAAAAGGTGTTTAAAAAATTCGGAATAAAACCTACATCTAAGCCTTCAAATATGTTTTTCTCAAGATGAGACTCTTCTAACATTTTGGTTACTTTCTCCGGGGAAGAACTAAAATATTGGGTTACTTGATTGTATAAATCGTTGACGTTCTCCTGGAGTTGGTTAATGTCTAGTAGCGATAAGTTTTTTCCTTGTTCCGTTAGTAGTGGAATAAATAAGGCGATGATTCCTGATAATAACCCCACCATTAAAACCATAGTGATAATTACCGCTAAAGTGTTAGGTGCTTTTAGTCGTTTGCGTATGAAAATGACAATAGGTCTGCCTATTAAAGCAATAACCGCAGCGATACATAAGTACGCAATTACAGACTGTATTTTGTAAAGAAAGTATAGCGTAAGTAAAATAGCAGTTATGATCCCTATGGCTCTTAAAATGCCGCTTGAAATAATTTTTGAAGTCATTAATTAATTTTTAAAAACATACTGAATAATATTTGCCCCCATTTGTAACGCTTCTAACCGTACTTCTGGTGGATCGTTATGAACTTGAGGGTCTTCCCAGCCATCACCTAAATCACTTTCAAAAGTAAATAGTAGTATGAGCTTGTTTTCATGAAAGATACCAAAAGCTTGAGGTCTTTTGCCATCGTGCTCGTGAATTTTTGGTAAGCCTTTTGGAAAGCTATACGTTTGTTCAAAGATGGCATTTTCTGCACTTAATTCTATAAGTTCTTTATCTGGAAAAACTTTATTAAGCTCTTTTCGTAAATACGGTTCCATACCGTAATTGTCATCGATATGTAAAAATCCTCCGCCTAATAAATAGGTTCTCAAATTGTCAGCATCTTCTTGTGAAAAAAACACATTACCATGACCCGTCATGTGTAGAAAAGGATATTGAAACAGCTCGGGACTATTTACTTCTACGGTTTCTGGTTTTTCATTCAACGTGGTGCCAATATTTGTATTGCAAAATTTTATTAAGTTGGGTAATGCTGTGGGATTAGCATACCAATCTCCACCGCCATTATACTTTAATATGGCAATTTCTTGTGCGTTCATTGTTAAAAAACTAATAAAGACCGCTAAAAAGGTAAGTACTTTCATGTAAAATCGACATTCTGTATAGTTTCAAATTTAAAATATTATGAAGAATAAAGGGATACTTTTAGGATTACTTTTAATAAGTTTTGCAATAACATCATTTTCAATTGCCTTTAATTCAGAAGCGGTGCCTGAAGTGTTGCCAGTAAATGAAAATCAAGATGTTGTAGTGTTAGAGCTGTATACTTCTCAAGGTTGTTCTAGTTGCCCGCCTGCAGATGTCTTGCTAGATAAAGTAAAAAATGAATATGGTGAAGACATTATACCCTTATCCTACCATGTAGATTATTGGAATTATATTGGTTGGAAAGATCCATTTAGTAAAGCAATGTTTACTGAAAAACAAACAGCATATAATTATAAATTTAAAAATAGGAGTAATTATACACCCCAAGTGGTAGTGAATGGGGTAACGCATTTTGTGGGGTCTAATTCATTAGAAATGTATGCAAAGATTAATACCTTTAAAAAATTGAAATCAATGAATAAGCTTACTCTTTCTAATGTGAAGGTCGATGCAGAGACCATTAATTTTGATTATAAAATTACGGGTGATGTGTCCAATAAAAAATTGAGAGTAGTATTGGTTTTAGATAAAAGAGTTACCGAAGTGAAACGTGGTGAAAATAGAAATAGAACCCTCGTAAATAATAATATAGTAGTTGCAGAAAAGTATTTGAATCTAAAAATGAATGATAATGGTGCTATTCGAATCCCTGATATTGTAAATGCAAATGAAAAAATAGCATTAGTACTTATTTCCGAAAACAGCGAATTTGATATTACTGGTGCTACTAAAATTAATGTAAACAGGTAAGGAATCGATTTTTTATTAGACCGTATTTTAGTTGATTAATTTCATTGTGGCACAAGCGAAGATTGCAGCTGTTTCTGTTCTAAGTCGGTTTTCTCCTAAAGAAACAGGTGTGTAGCCTAAATTTAAGGCTAATTCTATTTCAGGCGTACTAAAATCTCCTTCAGGACCAATAAGTATCAACGCATTACTGCCAGGAGTTAATCGCTCTTTTAGATCTATTTTTTCAGTTTCTTCACAATGTGCTATAAAGAATTGTTGCTCTTTGTTGGTGTTGGGATTGTTTTGTGTTATAAATGTTTTAGCGCTAATGGGTTCGTTTAATTTTGGCAGATGATACTGTAACGATTGCTTCATGGCAGATTGCAAGACCTTTTCCATGCGGTCTAGTTTTAAAACTTTGCGTTCTGAATTATCACAAATAATAGGTGTTATTTCTGTGATGCCAATTTCTGTAGCTTTCTCTAAAAACCATTCATAACGGTCATTCATTTTTGTAGGTGCTACTACTAAATGTAACGCTGGACTGTTTTTTTTATAGTAGGTTTCTTTGGTTATTTTTACAGCGCATTTACGTAAATCTGCGCGTAAAATTTCAGCTTCAAAAAGATATCCTTTTCCATTGGTGAGATGTAATAAGTCGCCCTCTTTTTTTCGGAGTACTTTTACAATATGTTTGCTCTCTTCTGTTGGAAAAATAAACTCGGGGATATCTTGACTTATATCTGGATTGTAAAAAAGTTGCATGCTTTTGGGTGTATTAGATTTTAGTTAGCGCGTGTTCTAAACCAAGTTCGATGTAAAATTGTAATTCTTCTTCAGTCCTTAGACCTTTTGAGCTTACATAAATATATTCTTTGGCAGGTTTCTTTGTGAAGTCCATAAGGCGTACTGCTTCTTTTTTCATGATCTCATCCATTTTTGAAGAAATAACTCGTACCATTAGATCTTGTTTGATAACACCTATTGCCATCTTTCCTTGGTATAGAAAAACAACACCCCCAAACATTCTTTTTTGTGTGATTGCTTCAGAGATCTCCTTTGGAAAACACCTGAAGGAAGCTTCAATACGTTTAGAGAGTTGTTCATTATAAGCCATTATTTTTCAGACTCCGTAAGCACATAACGGGCTTTTGCACTGATATGTTGATTAGAAAACATCTTCTCTTTATATTTTAAATACCCAACAATACCAATCATTGCGGCATTATCTGTGCAATATTCAAATTTAGGAATGTAGGTTTTCCAGCCATATTTTTGTTCTGCTTCAACAAGTGCTTTTCGGATGCCCGAGTTTGCAGAAACTCCGCCGCCAATAGCTATACTTTTTACGCCAGTTTCCTTTACTGCTTTTTTAAGCTTAGACATTAAAATATCTATTATGGTATATTGTATAGAAGCACAAATATCATCTCTATTTTCTATTAAGAAATTAGGGTTTTCTTTTACCTGTTTTTGGCAGAAGTAAAGAATACTAGTTTTTAAGCCACTGAAACTAAAATTGAGTCCGCCTACTTTGGGTTTGGGAAACGGGAATGCTTTAGGATTTCCTAATTGCGCATACTTATCAATTAATGGGCCGCCAGGATATGGCAAGCCTAGAATTTTGGCAGATTTGTCAAAGGCTTCGCCAACGGCATCATCAAGAGTTTGTCCTAAAATTTCCATATCAAAATAATCGCGAACAAGAACAATTTGAGTATGCCCACCACTGATGGTCATTGCTAAAAAAGGAAAGCTTGGTTTTTTGCTGTTTTCTTCTTCAATAAAATGCGCTAAAATATGCGCTTGCATATGATTTACCTCAATTAATGGGATGTTTAAACCCAGTGCTAATGACTTTGCAAAAGAGGTTCCTACTAATAATGAGCCCATAAGTCCAGGTCCGCGTGTAAAAGCTATGGCGGATAACTGTTTTTTATCGATATTTGCCTTAGCTAACGCTTGATGAACTACGGGAACTATGTTTTGTTGGTGTGCTCTTGACGCAAGTTCGGGAACAACACCGCCATATTCTTCATGAATTTTTTGGGTTGCTACTACGTTACTGAGTCTTTTGTTGTTGTGTAAAACAGCAGCAGATGTGTCATCACAAGAAGACTCAATGGCAAGTATATAAATTGTTTCGTTTTCCATGCAAATTGGAATAATAATTGGAGTGCAAAGATAAAACATAATAGTCCTATCAAAAAACTGGGTAAAATAATAGTTCGCTTCCTGCTGGTAATTTTTATTATCTGTGTTTTGACGACGCTTGTTTTTTCGCTTCCGATAGTGCAAACCTCATTAGCCGCAAAGGTTACCAAGTCTATCAATGACACCTATAAAACAGATATTTCTCTAGATAAGCTCAAAGTTTCTTTTATTACTTGGGATACTGATTTAAAAGGGGTGTATATTAAAGATTATCAAAAAGACACACTTTTTTACGTTAAGAAGCTAAATACTTCAATTTTGAGTATTAGAAACTTAATTAATGGTAATTTGGAGTTTGGTGCCATTACGATAGATGACCTTAACTTTAAGCTAAAAACCTATAAAGGTGAAACCACTTCCAATATCAATGTTTTTATAGCAAAACTCGATGATGGTAAACCAAGAGATCCGGGAACACCACCTTTTTTATTTACAGCTACAGACGTACTTATCGAGAATAGTAAATTCACTTTTATAGATGAAAATCTAGAAAGTCCTGCTGTTTTAAATTTTACGGATCTAAGTATTGATGCGGAAGAATTAAAAATACTAGGTCCAGAGGTCACCACAAATATTAAAAACCTTTCATTTAAAAGTAAACGGGACTTACAGGTAGAACATATGGCTACTTCTTTTAAGTATACGAAAGAACAAATGACCTTCGATGCCTTAGAAATAAAATCTACTGAATCAGAATTGAAAGGGAATTTAATAATGGATTATGGGCCTGGTGATTTCTTAGACTTTGTGAATAAAGTGAAATTCACGGCAGACTTCGTAGACTCCAAACTCTCGTTTAATGAAATAAACCATTTGTATAATGAATTTGGAAGAAATAAAGAGGCTTATTTTTCTTCTCATTTTAGTGGTGTTTTAAATGATTTAAGCTTAGATGATTTATTCCTTACTTCAGACAATACAGGAGTGCGTGGAGATTTTAATTTCAAAAATTTATTTAAGAGCGATAATCCATTTGTAATGGAGGCGCAAATAAAGAACGTATCGAGTAGTTATTTTCAATTGAGAAGTTTAATGCCTAAGCTTTTAGGTCAAAACATACCTCCGTCATTTGAACGTTTAGGAGAGTTTACTATTCGTGGCCAAGCAACAGTAACAGAGAATACTATTAATTCAAAAATCAACCTCAATACCGCAATAGGGAGCAGTTATTCAGATTTAGAAATGATAGGAATTCAAGATATAGATAATGCTTCATATAAGGGATTCTTTTCTTTGATAGATTTTGATTTAGGATATTTTGTAGGGAGTGAAGATTTAGGCAATGCCACCTTTGATTTAAATGTAGAGGGCGAAGGTTTTATCAAAGAAACATTGAATACAGAAGTTATTGGAGATGTGTATTCCATTAATTTTAATAATTATACTTATCAAAATTTAAAGGTCTCTGGGATATTAAAAGAACAGCTTTTTGATGGTTTATTGGTTTCTAAAGATGAAAATATGAAGTTTACCTTTAAAGGGTTGGCAGATTTTTCAGATTTGCAAAACAACTTTAATTTTATTGCTGATGTAGAATATGCAGATTTTAGAAAACTTAACTTTATAAAGGATAGTGTTTCTATATTTAAGGGGAATGTAAATATGGATATTGTAGGGAATACCCTAGATAATATTGTGGGTGATGTAAAATTCTCTAAAACTAGTTATCAGAATAAAAATGATACTTATTATTTTGATGATTTTAAGGTGTCCTCTCGTTTTGAAGAGGATAACGTAAGGTATATTGATATTAATTCCCCAGACATTATTACAGGTTATATGAAGGGGAAATTTAAAGTTGCAGAACTAGGTCGGTTGGCAGCTAATTCCGTCGGAAGTATATATACCAATTATAAACCGTTTGAAATTTCAGAAGGACAGGAATTGGCCTTTAATTTTAAAATTTATAATAAAATTGTTGAAGTATTCTTGCCAGAAGTAGCTTTTGGCGCAAATACGTTTATTAAAGGGGATATTATTGCCGATAAAGGCGATTTTAAACTAAATTTTAAGTCGCCGAGCATTAAAGCTTATGGGAATACTTTAGATAGCTTAGATATTAAGATTGATAATAAAAATCCGCTTTTTAATACCTTTATTTCTGTTGCAGATTTATCGACCAGTTATTATGATGTAAAAGATTTTAATCTTATTAATACTACATTAAAAGACACTTTGTTTTTTAGAACAGAATTTAAAGGAGGCAAAGATTTTAGTGATAAATTTAATCTTAACTTCTACCATACATTTAATGATCAACGCAAATCTGTCATTGGCTTAAAAACATCTGATGTTAGTTTTAAAGGCAATAAATGGATGCTCAATAAAGATGGGGATTCTCGTAACAAGGTTATTTTAAATAGTACACTGGATAGCATCACTATAGAAGAAATTGTGATGAATAATGATGCGGATGAACAAATTCGATTGAAAGGTCAGATTGCCGATTCTACATATAAAGATTTAGAGTTGCAATTTAAAATTGTTTCCTTAGACAAAATTACCCCAAGAATAGATAGCTTACGCTTAGGAGGTCAGGTAGATGGGATATTACATATACGTCAAAATGATAAAATTTATAGGCCAACATCTAACTTAGATATTAAAGATTTTTCAATCAATGATATTCGCTTAGGAAAGCTTGAGATAAATGCTTTAGGGAATAGAGATTTAAGTAAAATAAGATTAAACACACGTTTAATTGATAAAGATATCAATCGTTTAGATATAAATGGCAGCTTGGATATTAGTGGGGAAAATACGGTAGCTGATTTATTGGCAACCTTTAATGATTTTAACTTAGAGCCTTTCGCTCCTTTGGGAGAGCCTATTCTTTCTAATATACGAGGATATCTGTCTGGTAGCGCCAGAATAGAGGGCAGGCTAGATAATCCAGATATTTCAGGATTATTAAACCTTTCCAATGCTGGATTGGGTATTCCGTATTTAAACGTCGATTATGATTTTGGGTTTAATTCTCAAGTGGTATTATTTGATCAGACTTTTGATTTTCAGAACATTCAATTAACAGACGTGATGCATAAAACAAAGGCATCGTTAGCGGGTGTTATAAACCATAACTTTTTCCGTGATTGGGATTTAGATTTAAATATAGATACCAATAACAATAGGTTCTTGATTTTAAATACAAATTATGATGAAGAACAATTGTATTATGGTGCGGGTTATTTAAATGGGAAAGGTCGCATCTTTGGTCCTACAACAGCATTGACTATAAATGTAGAGGGAAAAACAGCGAAGGGTACTTCTTTAAAAATTCCAATAAGTGATGTGGCTAGCGTTGGGGATTATTCTTTTATGAATTTCATCAGCAAAAATAAAATAGAGGAAACAGAAGAGGGCAGGAATACTAAAAAGTATGAAGGCTTAGAGTTGACTTTCGATTTAGACATTACTCCGGAAGCCGAAGTAGAAATTATTGTGGATCAAAAAACAGGAAGTAGCCTAAAAGGAACTGGAGCTGGGTTGGTTCAAATAGAACTTAATACCAATGATAAATTCATAATGAATGGAGATTTTGTTGTGGTTACAGGAGAGTACAGGTTTAAGCTTGGTGGGGTTATAGATAAAACATTTAAGGTGGTGCCTGGGGGTACTATAAATTGGGAAGGAGATCCTTTAGATGCGCAATTAAAAATGCAAGCAGTATATTCTTTAAATGCAAATCCTGCGCCCTTATTAGATAATTCTGATTATACTAAGAGAATAGCTACCAATGTAATTATCAGTTTGTCAGAATCACTGGAGCACCCTACAATCGATTATGAAATAGATTTTCCATCAGCAAGTTCGGTTATCAAGTCAGAGTTAGCCTATAAATTGCAAGATCCTACAGTGACTGCAAATAATGCTTTTTTCTTGTTGGCGCAAGGTACTTTTGTAAACGAAGCAAATGGTAGCTTTAATCAGCAAGCACTAACGGGGAACTTATTGCAATCTGCTTCAGGGATTTTAAATTCGGTGATTGATAATAATGATGACAATCTCGATATAGGCTTTTCATACGAACAAGGGAGTAGTGGGAGTTCTAGTTATCAAACGGAAAATAAAGCCATTTTTAATTTTGCAACCAATTTAAGTGAAAAATGGTTGTTAAGTGGAAGTGTGGGGATTCCAGTGGGAGGCGGTGATGGATTGACCAATTCAAATGTTGGGGGCGATTTTGAATTGCAATACCTCTTTAATGAAGATGGTTCTTTAAAAGGGAAGGTGTTTAATCGCGAGACTGCAGATGAACAATTAATTGGCGATACACAAGGATATACCCAAGGTGTAGGTTTGTCTTATCAGGTAGACTTTAATTCTTTTAAAGAACTTAAGAGCAAACTATTTGTGCGCAAACCCAAAAAGCTAAAAATAATAGCGTCAGATTCTATCCGAACAGAAATGGCGAAAGATAGCCTTATGCGTTTTAAACCTAAGGCGAAATCGTAATAGAATACTGCAATATTTCAGGTAGGGTATGTTCAATTTCCATTTTTTCTGTAACTCTTTGTTACGAAAACGTTATAGCTTCTAACTATTATAAATAAAGGGTTTTATAGCTTATTTAAATGCGAAAAGTTTGCTAAATTTGTTTCTTATAGAAGTAAATGACAGTGGAGATAAAAAAAATAGGTGTATTTACATCTGGGGGAGATTCTCCTGGAATGAACGCAGCAATACGGTCTGTTGTGCGTACTTGTGCATATATGAAAATAGATTGCATGGGAATTTATCGCGGGTATCAAGGGATGATAGAAGGTGACTTCAAGCCTATGGATGCCAGAAGCGTAAATAATATTATAAATAAAGGAGGTACTATCTTAAAGTCGGCTCGCTCTATGGAGTTTCAGACAAAAGAAGGTAGAAAAAAAGCCTACGACCAACTGCAAGCAGCAGGGATTGATGGGTTAGTGGTTATAGGTGGTGATGGTAGTTTTACGGGAGCATTAATTTTTCACAAAGAATATAATGTCCCTATTATAGGGATTCCTGGAACAATTGATAATGATATTTTTGGTACAACCTATACTTTAGGTTTTGATACAGCATTAAACACTGTAGTAGAAGTAATCGATAAGATTAGAGATACGGCGAGTTCCCATAACCGTTTATTTTTTGTTGAAGTAATGGGGCGCGATGTAGGTCATATTGCTTTAAATGCAGGAGTAGGTGCAGGAGCAGAAGAGATTCTAATTCCAGAAGAGAACTTAGGTTTAGAGCGTTTGTTAGAATCACTAAAGCGCAGTAAAGCATCTGGGAAATCTTCCAGTATTGTTGTGGTAGCTGAAGGAGATAAAACAGGTAAGAATGTTTTTGAACTTAAAGAATATGTAGAAGAGCATTTACCAATCTATGATTGTCGTGTTTCTGTTTTAGGACACATGCAAAGAGGAGGCTCTCCTTCGTGTTTTGATAGAGTTCTGGCTAGTAGAATGGGGGTTAGAGCTGTGGAAGCACTTTTAGAAGGTAAGTCAAGTTTAATGGTGGGTATTCAGGACAATAAAATAACCCTTACCCCAATAAGTAAAGCAATAAAAGGTCATACAAAGATAGATAAGGAGCTTATGCGAGTTTCTGATATCATGACGGTATAATAATAAACAAATAATAATAACAAATAATTATAAAATGTCAAATTTGAAAATAGGAATTAACGGATTCGGTAGAATAGGTAGATTAGTATTTAGAACTAGTGTAGCTAAAGAAGGTGTAGATGTTGTTGCAATTAATGATTTATTAGATGTAGAACATTTAGCATACTTATTAAAGTACGATTCTGTTCACGGGAAGTTTGATGGTACTGTTGAAACAAAAGATGGTCACTTAGTAGTAAACGGAAAAACAGTTCGTATTACTGCAGAAAGAGATCCTAAAGCTTGTAAGTGGGATGCTGTAGGTGCAGAAATTGTTGCAGAATGTACAGGTATCTTTACAACTTTAGAAACAGCACAATATCATATTGACGGTGGTGCTAAAAAAGTAGTTATATCTGCTCCTTCTAAAGATGCTCCTATGTTCGTAATGGGTGTAAACCATAAAGATGCTAAAGCATCTGATACAATTGTATCTAATGCTTCTTGTACTACAAACTGTTTAGCGCCTTTAGCTAAAGTTTTAAACGATAACTTTGGTATCGATGAAGCTTTAATGACTACAGTGCATGCAACTACTGCAACGCAAATGACTGTTGATGGTCCTTCTAGAAAAGACTGGAGAGGTGGTCGTAGTGCAATGTTAAACATTATTCCAGCTTCTACTGGTGCTGCTGTAGCGGTAACAAAAGTAATTCCAGCTTTAAAAGGGAAACTTACAGGTATGGCTTTTAGAGTGCCAACTGCAGATGTTTCTGTTGTAGATTTAACGGTTCGTTTACAAAAAGAAACGTCTTACGAAGAAATCAAAAAAGTATTTAAAGCTGCTTCAGAAGGAGAGTTAAAAGGTATTTTAGGATATACTGAAGAGGCAGTAGTTTCTCAAGATTTCATAGGTGATTCTAGAACAAGTATTTTTGATGCAGGTGCAGGAATTGAATTGAATTCTAAATTCTTCAAATTAATATCTTGGTATGATAATGAAGCAGGATTCTCTAATAAAATGTTAGACTTAGTTCAGCACGTAGCAAAATTATAATTTTTTAATCTTATTAAATCCTGATCGTAATTTAAGCATACTTTCAGGATTTTTTTTACTACCCAATACATATGATATTAATTGTAGATAGTGGCGCAACAAAATCTGATTGGATTGCTTTAACCGAAAAAGGGGAAAGACTTTTTTTAACGCAAACCTTAGGGTTAAGTCCAGAAGTATTAACCAGACCAGTTATAGAAGATAGGTTGGCGAATAATTTTGAACTTTCTAAAAATAGAGAAGATGTTACTGCTTTATATTTTTACGGAGCAGGTTGTGGAACAGAGAGAATGCAAGATTTCTTAAAAGAAATTTTTAAAGTGTTTTTTCCTAATGCCATAGCTGAGGTTCGAGAGGATACATATGCGGCGGTATATGCTACTACAGCGATAGGAGATCAAAGTATTGTGTGTATTTTAGGAACAGGTTCTAACTGTAGTTATTATGATGGTGAGAAATTATACCAGAAAGTAACCTCGTTAGGATATATTCCTATGGATGATGGTAGTGGTAATTTTTTCGGAAGAAAATTAATTAGAGATTATTACTTTAATAAAATGCCAAAAGAATTAGCAGAGAAATTTGCTAGTGAATACAATTTGGAGGCAGATGTGATTAAAGAGAATCTTTATAAGCAGCCAAATCCAAACACCTATTTAGCTACTTTTGCACGTTTTATTGTTGAGAATAAAGAAAACTCTTACTGTAAAGGCGTTATTGAAAAAGGCTTTCAGCAGTTTATAAATAATTATATCATGCAGTTTGATTTGGCCACGAAAGTCCCAGTATCCTTTGTGGGGAGTATTGCGTATTATTTGCGTGATGAACTGAAAAAGGCATTAGAGCGTAATGATTTAATAGTGGGGCAAATTTTACAAAAACCAATTGATGGTTTGGTGAAATTTCACCAAAAAAGTATTTAATAGAGGGTAAGCCCTTGCGGGTAATAACCTATATAAAGCTAAAAAGCATCTAAGATTAATTTCTTAGATGCTTTTTTATTTAGATTATTTTGTTCCGTTATACTATCGCAATCATCGAAATTTCTACGTTTACAAATTTTGGAAGGTTTGCAACTTCTACTGTTTCTCTTGCAGGAGCAGTTTCTGCATTAAAATAGGTAGCATAAACTTCATTAATTTGCGCAAACTGGTTCATGTCCTTGATGAAGATAGTCGTTTTAACTACATGTTCAAAAGTCATCCCTGCTTCATCAAGAATAGCTTTTAAATTCTCCATAGATTGTTTGGTTTCTTTTTTTATGTCACCTTCTATCAAGTTTCCTGTTTTTGGATCAATAGGTATTTGCCCTGAAATATATAAGGTGTTGCCAGCTAAAACAGCTTGATTATAAGGTCCTATTGGTGCAGGGGCATTTGGGGTATTAATTATTTTTTTCATCTTTTAGCTATTAATTAGTTGTACTACTTTGCTTATCCCATTTAATGTCTTGTAGGATGGAACTAGAAATTCCGATAAAGAAATCCCAGCGTTCATAGGTTCCGAAAGGTGTCCAATTAAATTTAAGGTTAAAACTCCCTAATTCTCTCTGGAAACGTAATTGTGTAATTGAAAAACCTTTATTCACAAAATCATAACCAGAAGAGGCGCCAACTTTCCATTTAGGAGTTAGTTCAATATTTCCGGAAAACATTAAACTATGGCTATTAATACTGTTTTGCCTGTTTGGGTTGGTATAACCAACAGTATAGGCTAATCGAAGATCCCAAGGAATTGTGTTAGAATAAAATTTAGTTTCACGTTCTTCCTCATCCTCTTCATCTCCAGTCCTTCTGTTGTTGCTGAAATCGGCATCTCCAAAAAGGTCATCTGTTCTCCCACCACTGGCGGCAGCATAATCATATTTGTTTTCGTCTTCTTTTCCTTTATCCTTGTCGTCTTTTTGAAAATCTTTGCTAGAAAGACTGTAGCTCATGTTGGCTCTTGCAGTGGTTAATCTAAATAGACTACCACCATTGGCTTTATTGAAGGTGTTTATTCTAGTCCCGTTATTGTCAATAGCGTACGGATCTAAAGTACCTGCAAAGTTTATGGACATTTTACTGTTTAAAATTGCCGTACCACCACTAAAACTAACAGGGCTTAGCTTTAAAGAATCTGCATTGAAGTTGTAACTTGTAGAGAAGTTTAAACTTTTTAGGATGTCCACTTTTTTAGGTTCCAGGTCTGTAGAATCTTTAGACCGTACTTTTGCTTCTAAAGTGTTGGCAAGAGAAAAGCTTACCGAGTTAGATTTACTTAGACTAGGAACGCCATATAAAGTTCCGTTAAAACGTGTGTATTGGGTAATATCACCATTAGTATCTGTTCTAGGTGCGCCATCAGAATCATATAAGTCGTCATAGTATTGATCAAAAGCAGGCGTATAGCCATAACTAATACTTGGTCTCATGACATGACGGATGGCTTGAATTTTTTTGTCTTCACCGAACGTAAACGTACCATAGACCGTTGTTCCAATGCTCGTTGATAAATTATAACTATTAAAACGGTCAAACCCTTGCACAGTATCTCTTACAATTGCAGATTCATCGTTGTCGTAAACTTGATTATAGGTTTGTAAAGACCATACATCTTCATAGGTACCACCCATGGTAACACTTAAATATTTAGCAACTTTAAAATTGGTGCTAATGGGAAGATTATGTTTTGCTCCAATTCGCGCTTTATCAAACATTCTGCCTGTTAGGAAATCGTCATCATTGGTGGTTAATCTATTCTGGGCATTCACATCATATTGAAAGTTGATGTTTTCAAATGCTCCTTTTTTTATACCATCTCTTTTTACAAAGGGGTAAATACGTTCCATACTGGCTTGAAAAGTAGGAAGGGTTATATCTATATTGTCATCGGTAACATCTGTACTTGTTAATTGGCTGTGTGAAGCCGTTAAACTCATGTTTACAGATGGATACTCAGGAAATGTCTTTGAGTAAGATATGGAAGAACTTAGGGTGTTATTCTGCGTATTCGCAATATCTTGTAATCGTAAAGAGTTTTGGTAATACTGACTACTACCTAAGTTTACCGATGCAGAAAAGGTAGAATTTGGACTCGATTTCTGATCTTGAGAATGGTTCCATTGAATATTGTAACTCGTAGATCTACTATAATCATCAAATCCTTTTTGACTGTTTATGATGTTTTGATATTGTAAATTGAATCCTCCTCTATACTTATAACGTTTTACATAGACTGACCTGGAATTAAGGCCATAACTCCCGTTCGTATATAAATCTCCAGTAAGTTCTAAATCGGCATAATCACTAATAGGTAAATAATACCCTCCATTTTGTATAAAATATCCACGATCATCAACACTACCAAAAGTTGGGAAAATTAATCCACCAGTTCTACCCTGACTCATGGGGAAATAGGCAAAAGGCAATGCTATAGGAGTGGGGATGTCTGCAATATACATATTACTAAAACCAGCGATTACCTTTTTCTTAGGAACAAATTTTGCTTTGTTTATTAAAATATAGTAATCAGGGTTTATCGTATCTTTTGAAGTGGTTAGTTTACCTTTACTCAAAAAATAAACAGAATCGTTTTCTTTTTTTGTGATTTCAGCATACACCTTCATAGAATCACTACCTAAAGATCCTAATCCTGCTTGTTGTTCGGTTCTGGAGTTCCAAATTAAAGCCTTTTGTGTGTCAAAATTAAAACGAATAGAATCGGGAATAACCACATTATCTCCTTGTTTAAAGTAGGGCGTCTGTGTATAGTTCCCTAGAGAGTCTTTTATTCTTCCAGCGTAGACCTCATTCTTTATATAATCCATAATTATGGTACCTGCCTTAAGCTCGGTATCTTGATATAGAATTTCTGCTTCGTTATATAAATATATTTTTTGATCCTTCTGACTAAGTTTTACGTAATCTTTGGCGTTATATTTGATCTTATCCAATAAAAGGGTTTCTTTTTTCGACAAAGAATCGGCAGGTATGGAGTCTGTTTGAACATTATCCTTAGATGCAATCTCAGAAAAATCTGTGGTAGCAGAAATCCTAATGGAGTCATTTAGCGTTTTAGAAGGTAGTATAATAACTTTTCCTTCTTGGCTGAATAGACTATAAATACCGCCAAATAGCAGTAAAACTAAAAGTAGATGTTGTTTGTTTGATTGCAAGGCTATAAATCCTATTTTTGTAATAGTTTGTCTTGTCATTATGAACTAAAGAATAGGAGTCAAACTTACATATATTTTTTGTTCTGTATAGGCTACATTACAATAAATTTAACCAATATTACAAATATAATAACATATGCATAAGAATTGTTTTTATCCACTATTACTTTTAGTAGTAGGTTTTACGTTTACTACGGTTAGTGGAAATGACAAAATTGAAACAGCGCAAGATCCTTTTATTGTTGTTTTAGATGCGGGTCATGGCGGACATGATCCTGGAAATTTAGGAAATGGTTTCTTGGAGAAAAACATAGCACTTAAAATTGTTTTAAGAGTCGGAGAGGTGTTGTCAAAAAATAAAGATATAAAAGTGATCTATACAAGAGATGATGATACTTTTGTTGATTTATATAAGCGTGGTGAAATTGCAAATAAGGCAAATGCTAACCTTTTTGTGTCTGTACATTGTGATTCTCATACCTCAGAAGCACATGGCGCAGGAACTTTTGTTCTAGGCTTACATGCCAATAAACAAAATTTTGAAATTGCTAAAAAGGAAAATTCATCCATTTATTTAGAAGATAATTACGAATCGCGTTATGCCGCTTACAACATTAACTCTCCTGAATCCGTTATAGGATTAACCATTATGCAAGAAGAGTTTTTAGATCAGAGTATATTGCTGGCAAAGGCTATGCAAGATAATTTTACAGGGAAACTAGATCGAGTGGATCGTAAAGTTAAACAAGCTGGTTTTATTGTGCTACATCAAACGTTCATGCCAAGTGTATTGGTCGAAACAGGTTTTTTGACGCATAAACCAGAAGGAGAATATCTTAATTCTGCAAAAGGACAGAGTGAGATGGGAGATGCTATTGCAAGTGCTATTCTTCAGTATAAGAAGTCTATCAGCTTAAATGTAAGTGATCAAAGTAATATAGCTCTAACCCCAGAGCCAAAGGTTGTTGCGGCCGAAAAAGTGGTAAAAGAAGAGCCTAAAGTTGCACCTAAGCCGGTGGTAGTGGCGCCTAAAGAAACCCCCAAAGTAGCTCCGGTGATTCCAGTGATTGCAAAAGAAGAACCGAAGTCTGAAATTGTTTTTAAAGTGCAAATTATGGCCAGTTCAAAAGATTTGGGTGTAGCTTCTTCTAACTTTAAAGGTTTAAATAATATTTCAAAAGAAGCCTTTAAAAATATTTATAGGTATATGTATGGGAGTTCAACATCGTATGACTATGCAAACACTTTAAGGAAAGACGCTGAGGATAAGGGGTATAAAGGTTCTTATGTGGTTGCCTATAAAAATGGTGTTAGAATCAATATTAAAGAAGCAATTAAATAGCTGTAAGATAAATAACAAGTCTTAAATAAATTATTTCTAATTTTGTTACAAATCCTAAATTCATTCATTTGAAAATATCAAGAGAGATTAAAACGGGAATTATAGTTGTGGGTGGTATCCTTTTATTTTTAATGGGATTCAGTTATCTTAAGTCATCATCCTTATTTGATAATAGCAAAATGTTCTATGCTGTATACGATAATGTGGGAGGATTACAAACGGGAACACCGGTATCTATTAATGGATATAATGTTGGTAAAGTCAATGGCATTAAGTTTAAAGATAATTCAGGAAAATTATTAGTTACCTTTTCTGTAAGTAATGAGTTCAATTTTTCTAACCAAAGTAAAGCAGAACTTTATGATACGGGAATTATCGGAGGAAAAGGAATTCAGATTATTCCAATGTTTGATAATGCTCCAGTAGCAAAATCAGGAGATACCTTATTATCTGATATAAAACCAGGTTTAACAGATCTGGTGCAGAAAAATTTAGCACCTTTACAGAGTAAGATAGAAGGAGCTGTTACGAATGCAGATTCTTTATTGATTAATTTTAATCAAATTCTCGATGCCAAAACTAAAAGTGATTTAAGAGAAAGTATTAGTGGGTTAAATACCTTGGTTAAAAGTTTTCAAGGCAGTGCAACTGCTTTAAACGGACTTTTAGTAGATAATAAAGGGACCTTAGATACCTCTATCCAGAATATAGCGACCATGACGGATAATTTTAAAAACCTGTCAGATTCTATTTCTAAAGCAGGTTTAGTAGAAACTATGAAAAGTTTAGAATCTACTGTAGCAAGTTTAGATGTTATGTTGGCTAAAATGGAAAAAGGAGATGGTACTTTAGGTAAATTAATGACCGATGAAGAGTTGTATACTAATTTAGCAAACTCATCTAAAGAATTAGATTTACTACTTCAAGATTTTCGCTTAAACCCTAAGCGTTACGTAAATGTTTCTGTATTTGGAAAAAAACAGGTTGATTACGAAGTTCCAGAGAATGATCCAGCTCAAACTATTCAAGAATAAATTATGCAATACATTTCACAAATAATATTCACTCTTATTCTTATTGCCGGTATTGGCTATTTTGCTTCTAACGTAAAAAAACTATTCCGGAATATAAAATTAGGAAAAGACCTAGATGTTAGTGATAATAAGCCACAGCGATGGAAAAATATGGCCAAAATTGCACTTGGACAAACCAAAATGGTGGTGAGGCCTATTGCTGGTTTTCTTCATGTTATCGTTTATGTAGGTTTTATTGTGATCAATATTGAAGTATTAGAAATTGTAATCGATGGTGTTTTCGGTACACACAGAATAGGTTTACATGTTTTAAACAAATCTGTTTACGGATTTCTAATAGGAACTTTTGAGGTCTTAGCGGTATTGGTATTGACTTCAGTAATTATTTTTTGGATCCGTAGAAATATTATTAAACTTAAGCGTTTTTGGAGTGCAGAAATGACAGGTTGGCCTAAAAGTGATGGGAATATCATTCTGTATTTTGAAGTAGTCTTAATGTGCTTGTTCTTACTAATGAATGCAACAGACGCAACGTTTCAAAATTTAGGTTCAGGGAATATTGTGAGTCAGTTTATAGCCCCTTTATTTGAAGGAATGTCTGAAGGAAACGTACATATGATTGAACGTACCGCTTGGTGGATTCATATTATTGGAATTTTGGTATTTTTAAACTATTTATATTTCTCTAAGCATTTACATATCCTATTGGCCTTTCCCAATACGTATTACGGGAAACTTATACCTAAAGGGCAGTTTTCAAATAACGAAGCGGTTACTAAAGAAGTGAAATTAATGATGGATCCTTCTGCTGATCCATTTGCAGCCCCTGCCGAAGATGCTCCAGTTCCTGAGAAATTTGGTGCATCTGATGTTACAGATTTAAGTTGGGTACAGTTATTAAATGCCTATACCTGTACAGAATGTGGTCGTTGCACGAGTGAATGCCCTGCGAACATTACTGGGAAAAAACTTTCACCACGTAAAATCATGATGGATACTCGCGATCGTTTGGTAGAAGTGGGTAAAAATATAGACGCCAATAAAGGAACTTTTGTCCCTGATGGCAAACAATTATTAGGAGATTATATTACCAATGAAGAATTATGGGCCTGTACTTCGTGCAACGCATGTGTACAAGCTTGTCCTGTGAGTATTGATCCGCTATCTATTATTATGGATATGCGTCAGTATTTAGTTATGGAACAATCCGCAGCACCATCAGATTTAAATAATATGATGGGAAATATAGAAAACAATGGAGCGCCTTGGCCTTTTAATCAACAAGACAGATTAAACTGGGCTAACGAATCTTAAGAATTAATAAGTATGAGTAATGAAATAAATGTGCCAACAATGGCATCTCTTTTTGCAGAAGGTAAACAACCCGAAGTACTTTTTTGGGTGGGTTGTGCTGGTAGTTTTGACGATCGAGCAAAAAAAATAACCAAGGCATTCGTAAAAATTTTAAATAAAGCAAACGTAAATTTTGCAGTATTAGGTACTGAGGAAAGTTGTACGGGAGATCCGGCTAAAAGAGCAGGAAATGAGTTCTTATTTCAAATGCAAGCGGTTACCAATATTGAGGTTTTAAACGCCTATGATGTAAAAAAAGTAGTTACTGCTTGCCCACATTGCTTTAATACCCTTAAAAATGAATACCCAGGTTTAGGAGGTACTTATGAGGTAGTACATCATACTCAGTTTTTAAAGCAATTGCTGGAAGAAGGACGGATTACGATGGAAGGTGGCAAGTTTAAAGGTAAACGCATCACGTTTCATGACCCATGTTATTTAGGACGTGCAAATGATGTTTATGAGGCTCCTAGAGATTTAATTAGAAAATTAGATGCCGAGCTTGTAGAAATGAAGAGCTGTAAAACCAGAGGATTGTGTTGTGGTGCTGGTGGTGCGCAAATGTTCAAAGAAGCAGAAAAGGGAGATAAAGAGATTAATATAGAGCGTACGGAACAAGCTTTAGAAGTACAGCCAGATATTATTGCAGCGGGCTGTCCGTTTTGTAATACGATGATGACTGATGGTGTAAAGAATAAAGAAAAAGAGGCAAGTATTGCCGTAATGGATATTGCTGAGTTAATAGCTTCAGCAGACGATCTTTAATAAAAAATAAAAATGCTTATAGATTTTAAAGACTTACCAGATTCTTCTAGAATTTGGATATATCAGGCCAATAGAAGTTTCAATGAAATTGAATTGATAGAAATTCGTTCAGCCTTAGATATCTTTTTAAAAGATTGGACCGCACATGGTAGTGATTTAAATGCAGGGTATGAAATGCCATACAATCGTTTTATTGTAATTGCATTAGATCAAAATGTAGCTGGTGCAACAGGGTGTTCTATAGATGCTTCTGTTCGTTTCATTCAAGGATTAGAGAAAAAATATTCGGTAGACTTATTAGATAAGATGAATGTTTCTTACAAGCAAGGAGAATTTGTTGCCTATAAAACCTTGTTAGATTTTAAAAAGATGGCGAAGAATAAATCTGTTTCCAAGAATACGATCGTCTTTAATAATTTGGTTACCAACAAAGAAGAGTATTTAACACATTGGGAAGTGCCAGCCGAAGAAAGTTGGCATGCTAGATTCATGTAGCAAAACGAATAAAAAAATAATTTAAACATCTAGACTAATCTATTTTAGCTAGATGTTTTTTTTAGTTAAAAATGCTTCTATTTTACGTACAATTTATCGCATTTATTATTTTAGTGTCAATCAAAAACCCTAATTTTACTATAATCAATCGACAAAATGCAATAAAAGGCATTATTTTTGGTTGTCTACTTTTAGATTCCTCTTTTTATGTTTAAAAACTCCCTATTAGCTTTATTATTTATCGGATCATTCATTGCGCATGCACAAAGAAATCCTCTTGTCGTTAAGGACAGTCTTTCGCAAAAGAATTGGGTAGAAGCTAAATACAACGCAATGTCTTTAGAAGAACGCGTAGGGCAGTTATTTATGGTAAGTGTGGCGTCTAATCAGAATAGAGCAGCAACAGATAAAATAAAACAAATTATCTCTGAAAATCATATAGGAGGTGTTATATTTTCTAATGGCGGTCCTGTTCAACAAGCAAAACTTACGAATAGCTATCAATCTGCCTCAAAAATACCGTTGCTTATCGGTATGGATGCGGAGTGGGGTTTGGCGATGCGTTTAGATTCTACGTATGCCTTTCCTTGGAACATGACTTTAGGGGCTATTCGAGATAGTAGTGTCGTAGAACGCGTAGGAAAACAAATAGGAAAACATGCCAAGCGGTTAGGGGTGAATATTAATTTTGCGCCAGATATTGATATCAATACGAATCCAAAAAATCCAATTATCGGCAATCGATCTTTTGGCGAGGATCGTGAAAATGTTACCAGAAATGGTATTGCATTTATGAAAGGAATGGAAAGCGAGCAGGTTTTATCAAGCGGTAAGCATTTTCCTGGTCATGGAGATACCTCTTCAGATTCCCATAAAACACTGCCCGAAATTCCGTTTTCTAGAAAACGATTGGATAGCATTGAAATGTATCCGTTTAAGAAACTTATTGATGCAGGTATAAGCTCTATTATGGTGGCGCATTTAAGTGTACCTAGTTTGGAGTTGCAAAAAGATCTTCCTTCCTCTTTATCGGAACAAATTATATCAGGAATACTAAAAGAAGAATTAGGGTTTAAAGGCTTAGTGTTTACAGATGCATTAAATATGAATGGCGTAGGAGTTTCAAAAAAACCTGGCGATGTAGAACTTGCGGCATTCAATGCGGGTAATGATATTTTATTGATGCCAAAAGATGTGGTGGCCGCTAAAAAGCGTTTGCTAGAAGCTTATGGAAAGGGAAGAATATCAGAAAAAAGATTAGAGACTTCTGTGAAGAAAATTCTAATGGCAAAATATAAAGTAGGTTTAAATACTTATAAGCCTGTCGTTTTAAAAAATTTATATGAAGATTTAAATAGCCTTGAAAATGATTTAGTTTATGAAAGAGCTATTGAAAATGCTATTACAGTTGCTAAAAATGATTTTTCTCTCTTACCTATCAGAACCTTAGAAAATAAAAAAATTGCCTACATAGAATTAGGGGATGACTCTGGAGATGTGTTTTTTAAAACCCTAAATAAATATACGACGGTCACTAAAATAGATAAAAACACCATCACGTCAGGATCTAAGAGCCTTGCATCTTATAATTTAATTATAGTAGGGCATCATAAAAGTAACGAGAGTCCTTGGAAATCATATACGTACTCAAGTGGTGATTTAAATGTGTTGAATAGTATAGGTGCTTTGAGGACGTCTAACTTAATTTTAGCCGAGTTCGCAAAACCATATGCCTTAACTGCGGTAAAACTAGAAAAAATAAATAGTGTTGTTGTTGGCTATCAAAATAGTGCTATCGCGCAAGAAAAAGTTGCCGAAGTTATTTTTGGCGCCATCGGTGCTAAAGGTAAATTACCGGTAACCGCTAATCCTGAACTGCCTGTAAATAGGAGTGTTGAATTTGATTCTATTTTAAGGTTGGGGTATAGTTTACCAGAACGCGTAGGTGTAAACTCTTCTAAATTAGCAGAAATAGATCGCTTAGTGAAAGCGGGTATAGATTCCTTAATGTTTCCTGGAGCCCAAGTGCTTGTGGCTAGAAAAGGGAAGATTATTTACGAAAAAGCCTTTGGTAAACCCACCTATGATGCTACGGAAGAAGTAACGCTAGATCATATCTATGATTTGGCTTCTTTAACAAAAATCTTGGGAACCTTACCTATTTTGATGAAAATGGAAGAGGAAGGTAAATTATCTTTAAACCAAACATTTCAAGAATTAATACCAGCCTATGCAGATACGGAGCTTAAAAATGTAAGCGTTTTAAAAGCCTTATCGCATTATGGAAGACTACCGGCTTGGATTGCATTTTATACCAGTACATTGAACAAGAACAGAAAGCCTTCTGGAGAATTTTATAGAGATAAGCCACTACCCGGTTTTTCTACGAGAGTCACCGATAAACTTTATTTAACCGATGCATATACGGATTCTATTTACAATAGGATTGGGAGACAAGATTTAAAATCTAATCGATACAGGTACAGTGATGTGGGGTATTATGTATTTCATAAATATATAGAGGATACCTACAGTGAAAAGCAAGATGTTTTAGCGAATAAATTTTTCTACGCTCCATTAGGAGCAAAAACAACCACATACAATCCTTTAGATAAATTTAATAAAGATCTGATCGTCCCAAGTGAAGAAGACACCTATTATCGCTATGAAAGAGTACAGGGATATGTTCATGATATGGGAGCCGCCATGCAAGGTGGCGTAGGGGGGCATGCAGGCTTGTTTAGTAATGCGAGTGATATTGCTAAAATTATGCAAATGTATTTACAAGGAGGATTTTATGGCGGTGATCGTTTTATAAGTTCTAGAACCATAAAGAAATTTAATACCTGTTATTTCTGCAAAGAAAATGTAAGAAGAGGAGTAGGGTTTGATAAGCCAGATGCTAGAACAGGATCGCCAACCTGTGGGTGTGTGTCTCAAAAAAGTTTTGGCCATAGCGGATTCACGGGGACGTATACTTGGGCAGATCCAGAGGAAGAAATAGTATATGTATTTTTATCAAATAGAACATATCCTTCTGCAACAAATACGCTTTTAGTTAAATCTGGGTTAAGAACAAGGATTCAAAGAGTGATTTATGACGCAATAGAAAATTAAACGCTAGATTTGAGTGTAATTTGGGGTGAAATATTGCGACTCATTTCAAATTAGAAGACCTAATAAACTTGTAAGAAGTAGATTGTACCTTCAGGAACAGCCCGAAAGTCAATCAATACTATTGATTTTTTAAATTTTTTATATAGATGAAAATTGCTATTGTTTGTTACCCAACTTTTGGAGGAAGTGGTGTTGTTGCTACGGAATTAGGAATTGCACTCGCCAATAGAGGGCATGAAGTTCATTTTGTGACCTATAAACAACCCGTACGCTTAGAGCTATTAAACAATAACATCTTTTTCCACGAAGTACATGTTCCGGAATATGCGCTTTTTCATTATCAACCTTATGAACTTGCCCTATCTAGTAAATTGGTAGATACAGTGCGCTTGTATGGCATAGATTTATTGCATGTTCATTACGCAATTCCACATGCCTACGCGGGGTATATGGCAAAGAAAATGCTTCAAGAAGAAGGCATTTTTATTCCCATGATTACCACATTACATGGAACCGATATTACGTTGGTAGGGAAACATCCTTTTTATAAGCCAGCGGTTACTTTTAGTATCAATAAATCGGATATTGTTACTTCTGTTTCTCAAAATTTAAAAGACGCCACTTTAGAACTTTTTGATATCGAGAATCCTATAGAAGTGATTCCAAATTTTATAGATGTATCTAAACACGAGAACAATTTTACCGATTGTCAACGTTCTATGATGGCAAAAGAAGAGGAACGTATTATTACACATATTAGTAATTTTAGAAAGGTAAAACGAATTCCGGATGTTATAAAAATCTTCAATGAAGTTCAGAAAGAAATCCCCGCTAAATTATTAATGGTAGGTGAGGGGCCTGAAAAGGAAAAAGCAGAATTGCTTTGTGATGAATTAGGGATTGCAGATAAAGTAATATTTTTAGGAAATAGTAATCAGATAGATAAGATTCTTTGTTTTTCAGATTTGTTCCTATTGCCATCCGAAACCGAAAGTTTTGGTTTAGCGGCTTTAGAAGCGATGATTAATAAAACGCCAGTGGTTTCTAGTAATGCAGGAGGAATACCTGAGGTAAACATTCAGGGAGTAACTGGGTACTTAAGTAACGTAGGAGATGTATCGGAGATGGCTGCAAATGCCTTAAAAATATTGAGAAATCCAGAGGTGTTAGCACAGTTTAAAGAAAATGCAGTTGGAAACGCCTATAAGTTTGATATAAAAAGAATATTACCATTGTATGAAGCAGCCTATGAGCGCGCTTTACAAGGTAGATTTAAAAATGCACATTAATAATGAAGTATGTTATTCTTTTCTTTTTTATAGTTTCCTGTAGTGCTCAAAAGTCAACTAAAACAGCGATGGAGCACCAGAAAGGATTGGAGCTTCTGTTAAGTGATTTTCATAGTAATGTAACTACGCCACAAATACTCATTATAGAAGAAGTGGCAAGCTTAAGGGCTTTTTTCGCTACCGTGAATAAAACAAGAAAACCAGGTTTAGCATTTCCTAGTGTAGATTTTTCAAAAGAGCGCATTCTTATATACGCTTGTGGCGAGCAGTATGGTACTGCTTTACCTCAATTAACGGTTTTAAAAGAAGATCATCAAGAGCTCGTTATTAATTGTTCTTTTAAGGAGCAATTAACTACTACGGAGGCTATAGCATCACCATTCGCTATGTATAAAATTAAAAAATCTCCTGAAAATATTCGCTTCACAAGTACGGAGTAGGCTTCCTGCGTTAAATACGACTACATATCGAATATTCTTACCTATTGTAGTACTTTATTGCGTGCTTCGGTTTCTAAAAATATCTTTACTTTTTAATGCTTAGAGAAGATAGAAATAGGGTATAGAAAATACAGAAGAACTGTTAATTCATATTCTCAGCTGTTTTTTGTTTTAAAATAGTTATAATGGACATGCTCTTCAATAAGGGTATTGTTTAAATTGGCAGAGATTTTAATTAAAAATAGGACAGCAATATTCGCAATTTAAAGCGATGCATATTTTAGATTTGCACAATAATTAAGAAAATAGAAGGTCAAAATATAAATTTATTAATTATTAAATTAAAAGTATACCGTGTTATTTAATTCCATTGATTTTGCTATTTTTTTACCTTTAATTTTTTTGCTATACTGGTTTGTATTCAATAAAAATTTAAAAGTACAAAACTTATTTATAGTCTTTGCTAGTTATGTGTTCTACGGCTGGTGGGATTGGCGTTTCTTGGGCTTAATCTTATTTAGTACCCTTCTGGATTTTACAATAGGAAATTTTTTAAGAAACGAAGCGCGTATTTCGCGTAGAAAATTATTACTGTGGATTAGTATTGTTATTAATCTCGGTTTTTTAGGCTTTTTTAAGTACTACAACTTCTTTGTAGATAGTTTTGTAGATGCCTTTACATTTTTTGGACAAACAATAGATGTGGGCGCTTTGAATATTATATTACCTGTAGGGATAAGCTTTTATACTTTTCAAACATTAAGCTATACTATAGATGTTTATAAGAAAGAGTTAGAGCCTACCAAAGATCTAATAGCTTTTTCTGCATTTGTATGTTTCTTTCCGCAATTGGTAGCAGGGCCTATAGAAAGAGCAATTAACTTATTACCTCAAATCAGTACAAAGAGAACCTTTAATCAAACTCAAGTTACCGATGGTTTAAAATTAATGTTATGGGGTTTTTTTAAGAAACTAGTAATCGCAGACAGCCTTTCTCCTATAGTTAATGATATTTTTGACAATTCCGCGGCGCACTCAAGTACCACTTTAGTTATGGGAGCGGTTTTCTTTGCTTTTCAAATTTATGCTGATTTTAGTGGGTATTCAGATATTGCAATCGGTACTTCAAAACTTTTTGGCATAGAGTTAATGAGTAACTTTAAGTTTCCTTATTTTTCAAGAAATATAGGGGAGTTTTGGCGCAAATGGCATATCTCTTTGTCTACATGGTTTAGAGATTATCTCTACATTCCATTAGGAGGATCAAAGGGATCGCAAATTATAAGTATTAGAAATATTTTTATCATTTTTATAGTTAGTGGTTTTTGGCATGGAGCCAACTGGACCTTTGTGATATGGGGACTTTTTCATGCCTTGTTATTTTTACCCTCTTTTATTACCAGTACTAATCGGAAATTTACAGGGGATGTTAATTTATTACATTCACCAAAAGGGTTTATATTAAATCTGTTAAGGTTCTTGCAAACTTTTATTCTAGTGACTATTGGGTGGGTGTTTTTTAGGAGTGAAAGTATTCGTCAGGCATTTTCATACTTGAAAAAAATGTTGTTTGATTTTAGTAGTGAAGTTTATGTGCACCCTAGTGGATATCGAATGATAGATTACTTTATCCTTGTTATTTGTTTTATCGTTTTTGAATATATCATTAGAAATAATGAACGGAATCCGTTTTACTTTAAGAGTAAAATGATACGCTTCTGTTTGTATGTACTGATGGTGTTTTCTATTATTTTGTTTTATGACGATGGTGTCGATAGATCATTCATTTATTTTCAATTTTAAGTATGGGAAGCATCATAAAAAAAATAGTAGTTTACGCGGTACTCCTTCTTTTAGTTTTAGAAGGATTGGTACGTGTATTTCATTTGTATAATGAAGTGCCAAGGCGTTTTGCCGATGATAAAGGAGTAGAGAAGTGGGTCCCTAATCAATCCGGTTATTCCATCACAGGGAATAGAAAGCAAAATGTTGGTCATTATAAGATTAACAATTTTGGCTTTAACTCAGTACATGAGGAGTATCAACCCCAAGAAAATACTTTTGAAATTGCTTTAGTCGGAGATTCATTTATAGAAGGCTTCCATGAAGATTATACAAATTCACTAGGGCAGCAGATTGAACAAAACCTTTCCAATACTACGGTTTTAGAATTTGGGTATTCAGGGTATGATTTGGCAGATGAATTACATGTAATTCATTCCTATAAGGATCTTTTTGATAAAATAGATTATACGTTTATCTATCTAAGATTTACAGATGATTTAGATCGCAGTGCGTATGAAGAATCTTCAAGGTTAAGTTTAGATACGCCTATGAGTAGGATAGCAAAACAAATAAAATTATTAGTGTATTTAAAAGATATTGGGGCATTGGATCCTCTTCTTCAGTTGCCAGGTAGAATTAAAGGTTTTATTTCAGGGGCAAAAGAAAACACACCATCTGAGGCGGAGCTGGCTGCGCAAGAAAAAATGAAGCAGGAGCTTAGTTTAGAAAATTTTAAAAAGCTAACAGCAACCTATCCTATAAATAAAGAAAAGTTTGCCTTTTTATTAGATAGTAGTTTATGTAGTGCTGAGTTTTTAAATTTTTTAAATCAAAATAGTTATAATTATTTAGACATAAATACCGTGCTATCAAAATCTAAAGAACCTACAACACTTGTTTATGATCAGCATTGGAGCAAGCAGGGTAGGAAGTTAATAGCGGAACTAGTTGCTAAGAAAATTTTAGAACCAACAAGCAGCTATTCCCAATTTGAAAATTAAAAATGAATAAGTAAAATTTCACTTAAAAGGTTCAACTTAATTTTTACCTACCTGTTTTATTCTCTTGTTCGGAACCAATTTTGTGTATTTCAAAGATGTTTTATGTATTTAGAAGAGAATACTTTAGGGTGATAAGTAATTTGATTTGTTTTGTATGTATTTTTTGTTTTTGATACTTTTTAATAACCATCTGCCATGAAGTATTTCTATTTTCTCGTATTTTCTCTTTTTTTGAGTACAAATTTAATTGCTCAAAATTTACATAATGATAGTAATGCTGTATCTCCGCTCAATGAGAGTAATGGAACAGCTGGTTGGGGTGGTTTAGCACAATTATTTTCAGAATCTTCAGATGTTCAGAACGGCAGTTTTTCTATACGCGCTGTTTCTACGGCAACGGATGGTAGAACCTTAGATTATAATTTTAATGCAGTTGTAGGACAACAATATGTAATTCGTATTTGGGCGAAAATAGGCGCTCAAAGTAGTGCTTCCGTTTCTCCGGCATTTGCTGTTTGGTCTGGAGTATCAGGTTTTAATGTAACTCCTATAACGGGTACCACATGGTCTGAGTATGTGTTTAATGTTACAGCAACTACTACAAGCCCTAGAATTCGTATTTATACCAGTAACTATCCCTTTAGATTAGTTGCAGGGAATACCATATATATAGACAATGTGTCTATAACAGCATTGGATAATGTAGCTCCAACAAGTCCTACTAATCTTACAGCTAACGCTACAACGGCAACAAGCACAAACCTTTCGTGGACTGCAGCAACGGATAATATAGGTGTTGTAGATTATGAAATTTTCCAAGAAGGAGTTTCTATAGGATTATCCGGCGGCAGTACAACTTTTGCAGTAAACGGACTTACCGCTGAAACCACGTATAACTTTACGGTTTCCGCATTAGATGCCGCAGCGAATACTTCTGGACAAAGCAATGGTATTTCAGTAAGTACTTTGGCACTTACAGATACAGAAGTACCTACAGTGCCTTCTGGATTGGTTGCAGATAATATCACCACAACAGGTGTAAATTTAAACTGGACTGCAGCAACGGACAACATAGGTGTTGTAGATTATGAAATTTTCCAAGATGGAGTGTCTATAGGTTTGTCTGGAGGGAATACAACTTTTGCAGTAAACGGACTTACCACTGAAACCACGTATAACTTTACCATTTCTGCATTAGATGCCGCAGCGAATACTTCTGGACAAAGCAATGGTATTTCAGTAAGTACTTTGGCACTTACAGATACAGAAGTACCTACAGTGCCTTCTGGATTGGTTGCAGATAATATCACCACAACAGGTGTAAATTTGAACTGGACTGCAGCCACAGATAATGTGGGCGTAGTTGATTATGAAATTTTCCAAGAAGGAGTTTCTATAGGATTGTCTGGAGGGAATACAACATTTGTAGTAAATGGACTAACGCCTGAAACCACGTATAATTTCACGGTAGCCGCTTTAGATGCAGCAGCGAATACTTCTGGACAAAGCAATGGTATTTCCGTAAACACTTTAGCAATTGCTGATGCAGAAGCACCAACGGTACCCACCAATTTGGTTACAGATAATATCACTACCACAAGTGTAAATTTAAATTGGACTGTAGCCACGGATAATGTGGGCGTAGTCGATTATGAAATTTTTCAAGATGGAGTGTCTATAGGTTTATCTGGAGCAAGTACAACCTTTGCGGTGAACGGACTTACTCCTGAAACTACATACAATTTTACAGTAGCGGCTTTGGATGCGGCAGCGAATACCTCCGTAGTTAGTGAAAGTATAGCGGTACTTACCTTAGCGGTATCAGATACAGAGGCCCCTGCGGCTCCTACAGGGTTAATAGCCAGTAATACTACAGAAACAAGTACAGAACTTTCTTGGGATGCTGCTACGGATAATGTAGGCGTTACAGATTATGAGATTTTTCAAGATGGTGTTACTATTGGTTTAACAGGAGGGACTACTAATTTTACAATAAGCGGACTTACTTCTGAAACTACCTATGTATTTACAGTTTTGGCTCTTGATGTATCTAATAATGCGTCGTTGCAAAGTTCAGAACTAACGGTTGTAACGTTAGCAGGTGTTCAAGCAGAAATAAATTATACGTCCTTAAATGCTAATTTAGATACCGTTGATTGGACTGTTAGGGATTTATATGCCAATCAGAATGTAGGGATTGGTACTACAGATACGCAAGGTTATCGGTTGGCAGTTGCAGGTAATGTGGTGGCAGAAGAAGTTAAAGTAGCGTTGCAGGTAAATTGGCCAGATTATGTTTTCGATAAAGAATACAAGCTTCCTACTCTAGAACAAGTTGAAAGCCATATTAATGAAAATGGATATCTAATGCATATGCCAAGTGCTGCGGAAGTTACAGAAAACGGAATCCAATTAGGTGCAATGAATGCTAAGCTATTAAGAAAAATAGAAGAGTTAACATTGTATACTATAACTCAAGAGAAGAAAATTAAATTGTTAGAACAACAAGTGGAGGCTATTCAACAAGCGCTGACTAACAAATAATAGTAGTATATTATAAAATAATATAGCCTTTGAAATATGAAAAAAATATCGTTTTTAGTTGTCTTATTTCTAGTTGTAATTCATTCGAGTACCGCACAGAGTATTCGGAAAAATTATGTAGAGATGACCGATTATGAAAAAACAGAATTGATTGATTCTTTTTATGAGATACGATCGGAGAATAATTTTTTTGATGACATTGCTACCTTCCACATGAATTTTTTCAATTTTGACAATACAACAGATACGTCAAGATTAGATTTACATTTTAATTTACCTGATGAAACTGAAAAGGAAATTTTTCTAGCATGGCATAGAAGGGCTGTATTTGAATTAGAACGGTATGTTCAAGATTACAATCCAATATTAAGCATTCCTTTTTGGGAATCCCCTACAGATCAATCTGAAACCTCTGCCTTGTGGGATGAAGAATTTATCGGAAGTTTTAATGGTAATTGGAACTTGAATAGAAATTTAGGAATAGGTGGTCCTATGCCAACTCCAGCAAATCTTGCAACAGTGTATGGGTTGTCAGATTTTTTTGAGTTTAGCAATGAACTAGAAAGAAGACCTGTACATAGAGGTTCTCATGTTTGGACGGGCGGTGCGATGCCTACCCCATTATCACCAAGAGATCCTGTATTTTTTCTGCACCATACCTATGTAGATTATGTGTGGCATAATTGGGAAGAATTACATCATAATTCAGCATTCATTAGAACAGATATGATTCGTTTTGACGGTACCTATAGTTTTAATGGTGAAACATTACCGGTTGTTAATCCAAATGATATTATAGATACAAGGGCTTTAGGTGTTTTTTATGCTACCAACGGTTTAGCTACTTTAGATAATTATATCGTAAGCAATACGTACAGACCTTTGGAGTCTTTTTATTATCAGTTTACAGTGGAAGCAGGAGATAATTTTATCGTACCTACCGGGACTAATTGTGTTATAGAATCTGTGAATGAAATTGTATTAAAACCTGGTTTTGAAGCGCATAGTGGAGCAGATTTTACAGCTTCTATTGATGTTCAGAATGCAAATACGGGTAAAAAGAGTGCTGTTGCCAGGTCCTATAAACCATATGATGTTGTACCTAATTTACAGGTCATTGTATGGGAAGAGGATGATAAAGATGACAGCCCTATTATTATTCAACCTTATCCTAATCCATTTACGGAAACCATTAATATCAATCTAAATAAAAAGATAGATTGTAAGGTAGAAGTCTTTAATATGATGGGAATGTTAATCCGTGAAGAATCTTTTCAAAATACTGATAAAGTAATTATTAAAGATTTATATGGGCTTTCTTCTGGCTTTTATGTGATAAGAATCGTCGATGGTTCGGGGAATATCGTACTGGCGAAGAGAGTGGTGAAATTATAATTAATGATGATCCATTTCCATGGATTTAGGGTCTCTGTATTTGCAACATGGAGGTAACTTATCGTATACCTCACTTTCAGCACTCAAGCTGTCCACATCATGGCCTGCTTTTACAATCGCTTTTTTTACATCATCTATTGTACAAATATTTTCATTGAAAATCATTTCAAAGTTTTTGGTGCTCGCATTCCAGCTTGCAAATTTTACACCTTTTGTTTTAATGGCCGCTTTTTCTATTCTAGCTTTGCACATACTACAATTCCCGTGAACTTTAAAGCTTACATTTTTATTTTTGTCCTGTGCATGTAGCCCAAGAATAAAAAAGAAAGTAAATACAGAGTAAATTAATTTTGATTTCATAATGTGCTATTTTATTTTATAACGTAAACCTATATAGTAGATGCCATCTAGTGTAGGTGCATAGGTAATGGTACTATCAAAATACGGACCAAAAGGATCGTTAGCTGCGATGATAGGTTGTTTTTGTACAGTATTTCCTATGTTTTCTCCTCCAATATACACTTCAAATTTGGGATTAAATACTCTTGTTATTTGGGTATTTAAGATGGTGTAAGGAGCTGCGTATGAGGCCAATTGATATGGACTAGGATTAGTGCTTGTGTCTGGTAAGCGTTGCTTGCCTAACCAATTAGATGTAAAATCTAAAATCCATTGTCTACCTTCATACTTTTTTTGCGTTTCATAGTTTAAATTAAAGAAAACTCTATTTCTAGGTTGCAATAGTTTTTCTAACAGCCCTTTGTTGTAGGTTACTTTTACATCGTAATTTTTATAGGTAGCTCTTACAGCTAAATTTTTAATAATTTCATAATTAAAATCAAGTTGAACGCTATTTGAAATGCTTTTGCCATCAAGATTGTAAAAAGATATCTCTTGTGGTGTTTCCCAATCTACCACCACTTGATCTTTAAAACTCACATGGTAATAATCTAAAGAAATATCAAAAAGCCGATTGAACAAGTATCCTTTTTGAGTGAAATTCACACCCGTATTCCAAGCTATTTCCGGATTTAAAGTGTAAATTTTTCCGGATGAATTTATAATGTTTATGGCTCTATTTGATGCAAATAATTGCTGGTTTTCTGCATAGATATTTGCAGCTCTTTTGCCTCTTCCAACATTAAATCGTAGGCTAGCTTTATCCCATAATGAGTAGCGTACATGCAGTCTTGGCGTGATAAAATTACCCAACCTATTGGAATGGTCTGCACGTATGCCCGCAACAAAGCTTAATTTTTCTAAACTATCATAGGTGTATTCAAAAAAGGAACCAATAGCATTATCAATTCTAGTTGATAATTCTGAATTTACTTCTTCATCATACTTATCATAATTAAAACTAATTCCAGTTTTAAATTTGTGTTGGGTACTGCTTATGATGCTATTAAATAAGAGGTTGCTGTAAAAAGATTTATGATCTATGTTGTAAATATTATTTCCATAATAGGAGTTTTGCCTATGGTCACTATAGGCCGTTTGATAGCCAAAACTTTGATACTGTAGATCAGGAAAAACATATCCTATTTTAGCAGAGGCATCAAATCTATGCGTATTTATTTCACTCCCCCAAATGTCATTTGAAAATTTATCCGTACTTGGTTCGTAACGGGTTTCTCCGGTTTGTTTATGATCCGTTAAGTATTGTAAATTAAGATAGCTCACCCACCCTTTATCTAAATCTATATATTGCCATCTATTCATAAGATTAAGCTGTTTAGAAAGTGGCGTATCTAAGAAATTATCATTGTTGTTGTCTATTTTTCCGGAACGCAAATTAGCATGTAGATAAAGCCCTGTAGCTAATTTTTCATTGAGTACTGTATTATATCTCGTATTTAGTTCAAAACGTTCATTGCTATTTGCGTAACTATTAAAGAAAAATGAATTGTCTGTAAGGGGCTTTACCAATTCGGTATTTATTTGACCGGATATGCTTTCAAAACCATTTAAAACAGCTCCAGCTCCTTTAGTTATTTGAATGCTTTCTATCCAAGATCCTGGAATAAAGGACAAGCCATAAATTTGTGATGCTCCCCGAATAAAAGGCATGTTTTCTTGGGTGAATAATAAATAGGGGCTGTTCATGCCCAACATTTGAATTTGTTTCGCACCACTAATACCATCTGAAATGCTCACGTCTACAGAAGGATTAGTTTCAAAACTTTCAGAAAGGTTGCAACACGCTGCTTTTAGCATCTCTCTACTATCTACGTTTACCGTATTCTGTGGGTTAAATAATGACTTTTGGATAGAATTAATCTTTCGTTTAACCACCACTTCTTCTAGTGCAATATTTGGTTGTAAATAGATTTTACCCAAGTTTGGTCTGTTTACGGTAAGGGTGTCAGACACATACCCAACATAACTAAAGACTAATTTTGTGTATTTTGCATCATAGGCTAATGAAAATTCTCCAGAACTATTAGATAAGGTTCCTATAGTGGTATTTGCCCATGAAATGTGTACGTTTTCTAAACTAATTTGTGCTCCTTTTTCCGTGCGTTCCAATACCGTTCCGGTTATTTTTAGCTGACTACATATGGGCTGGTAGCTAAGAATTACTATAAAGAGAAAGATAACTTTCATGTAAGAGGAAAATTAGATATCGTACAGTTTCTAAATAGTGTATTACGGTATTTTGTAAGGAAGTATTACACGATCAGGATAGTAAATTTAGATTATTTTTAGGGATTAGATAACATTCACGACTTTAAATTTTTATAGGGAGCGCTTCATAGAGTTTTTGGGTATTTCATCCTTTTGTTGTAAAATAAAATACATTTTGAACTACTTTTAAAAATAATTAGATGAAGATGAAATACATTGTATTTTCTTTCGGTGTGTTATTGCTTTTGAGTTCTTGTTTTTTTTCAAAACCATCCACTGAGATTAAAAAAATTAAGTATCGCATTATAAATAATACATCACTTAATTTTACAAATGTTTCTATTTTTTCTAACCAGATTGGTACTATTAAGGCTTATGATACCATAGGTTATGCTGTTACCAATTATGATTCATTAAAACACGATCCTTTATTTTACGGGATTTACGATGAAGTGAATTATGCCAGGTATTTGCTATTGCCAAAGACGAATAATGAAAGAGTGACCTATAGTATTGATAGCATAGCAAATAAAATTATATATATTAGTACTAAGTAGCATAGTTCCCCCGTTAAATTTTATAGAATACTTGATCTAAATTATGTTAGGAAACTTACGTAGAAAGTTATTTTGGTCCCTAGACTTCATTAAAGGAGCTAAGGTTGCAGCGCATTATAAAGAAATAAAAACGTTACATGAAAATACTTCCTGTGAAGCGTTATTAAACATTAATGCTGGTAAAATTGCTGATTTATTACAGCATGCCACAACTACAGTCCCTTTTTATAAATCATATTCAGAGGAAACACTTTCCTTAGCATCCTTTCCTGTAGTTAATAAGTTAGCACTTAGAAATGGGGGCACCCAATTTAAAAGTGATAAGTTTCTTACTACTAAGTTGCATACGGTGGCTACTAGTGGTTCTACAGGGCAACCTTTTATAGTTGAGCAGGACCATAACAAACGTATTAGGAATACTGCTGATACTATTTATTTTGGAGAAAAAGGAGGGTATAAGATAGGAGAGCGTCTTTTTTACTTTAGATTATGGGACAAGCAATACAAAAAGAATAAATGGTTGGCGTGGTCTCAGAATATTGCCATGTATTCTGTTGATGAAATGGACGATTCTAGAAATAAGAAGGCCGTAGAAGAATTGATGCATACAAATTTTTCAATTGGTTTTTTAGGATATTCTTCTGCCTTTCAAAATTTGTGTAATTATTTAGAGAAAACAAATAGTAAACCCATTTTAAATAAATGTAGTTCTATAATCTGTATTGCAGAACCTTTAAATGAGTATGTAAGAAATAAGTTATTTCATTATTTTGGGGTTCAGGCAGTTTCTAGATATTCTAATAGTGAGAATGGCATTTTAGGGCAGCAAGAATTAAACGTATCCCAAAGGCATTATAAAATAAATTGGGCCAGCTATCATGTAGAACTCTTAGCTTTTGATTCTAATACCCCAGTTCCTTTGGGTAAATTAGGGCGTATTGTGGTTACAGACCTATATAATTATGCGATGCCAATGCTTCGTTACGATACCGGAGATGTTGGGGTCATGGAGTGTGTGGATGGTGCTATTGTTTTTTCTAAAATTGATGGACGAAAAATGGATATGTTTATGACAACAAAGGGCGAATTATTATCTTCCCATATCGTTCATAAAATATTGCAATATAAAAATATTGATCAGTTTCAATTTATCCAAGAATCTAAAACGTCATATACTATAAAAATAAAATTATTATATCAAGATTCTTTTGAAGATGAGCGTAAGGTTATTGAAGAATATGAGACTTATTTTGGAGAGGATGCTAAAGTGAGTATAGAATATGTTGATGCTATTCCAGCCTTAAATTCTGGAAAAAAGAAATTAGTGGTCAATATGATGTTAAATTAGAGCTATTCACCCGTAAATAATTAGGAATGAAAAAAGTCATTGTATTTGGAGCTTCAGGTCATGCTAAAGTAATTATCGATATTCTGGAAAAACAAAACCAATATGATATTTTTGGTCTTATAGATTCCTATAAACCAAAAGATGCTCTTCTGTTTGACTATAAAATATTAGGGAGTGAAGATGATCTTTTAGCGCTTGTCAAAGAACATACTATTTACGGTATTATAGTGGCGATAGGGGACAATTGTACCCGAAAAATTATAACGCATAAAATACAAGAAGTTTGCCCTGATCTTCATTTTATTAACGCGATACACCCAAATGCTATTTTAGGAAAAAATGTAGTTTTAGGTGCAGGAACTGTTGTGATGCCAGGCGCAATCATTAATAGTGATTCTAAAATTGGGAACTCATGTATTGTGAATACGAATGCCAGTGTAGGTCATGATTCTATTTTAAATGATTTCTCAAGTATTTCCCCAGGAGTTAAAATGGGTGGAAATCTTAGGTTGGGGTTTTGCAGTGCAATCTCTATAGGAGCTACGGTTATAGAGAATATTACGATAGGGGACAATACGATTATCGGGGCAGGAGCAGTGGTCACTAAAAACTTCCCGAACTGTATTGTTGCCTATGGGAGTCCTGCTAAGATTATTAGGGAACGCACTGAAAATGAACGGTATCTGTTTTCAAATTCTGAACGAAAAGGGAAGAGGTCTGTGTTAAAACAGGTGAAATAGCTAAATCAACTATTCAAAAATAACATTTCAAAATCTTTTACATACATTCTTTTAAGCTTTCCGATATAAGGGAAAAAAATCCTCGACAATATCTTTTTTATTTAATGTGTACGTGTATTTTTTAGCGAGCGTAGTTAATTTTTCATAAACCTTTTCATTGATAATTTTTCTTCCTGTATAATAAATAACATCCTCATTTTTTGGAAAGAAACTCTTTTTGTATTTGTATAAGCTATCTTCATTAGCTCTTCCTCCTCCCAAGATATAATTAGAATATCCATGCTCACGTCCCCATTTGATCGCTTCCATTTTTAAAAAATCATTAGGTCTATAGTCAAAGTAATCTTCTAAGGTACCGCCAAGAAAGGAATACATCGTATTCTTGTTTAGTAAAAGCAATTCAGAAGAAATGGGAGTATCCTCTTTAAATATCATAACAATTGCAGTATTGATAGGGTTGAATACTATTAAATTTTTAAAATATGCTAAACTAAAATAATAGGTGCTATCTGCATTATTTCGCTGCATCGTACTAATGTAAATTTCATGGAAAGTTTCAATAGTGCTTTCCTCAATGTGACCATGATATACTTTAGAAGTTAATCCACTGGAAACAGCTTTGCGGTAATTGTTTCTAACTTTGGAAGTAAATTTCTCCCATTGCATAGTTTCATCAGAAAGTATATTTCCTTTTACATTATTGAGCGTAGGAATTAAATTTCCAGAATAATTTTTATAGTTCCCTTCTAAATTAAAACGAATAAACTCCGAAATTACTTTGTTATTTATATACCAATCATCTACCAAATGCCAAAAGGTATCCTTGTCACTAGGACTCATTTCTTTATTGAATAGAGGACCACTATAACCATAAAATGAACTTGCATCATAATAGGTGGTGTTTTTTTCTTGCAAAATAATTTTACGAAGAGAAAAAGGCATCATGGCAATTACGGTATTTTTTTTCTTTAAAATAAAGTATTTTAAATGTTCTGTTTCAGAATTTTTAATATTAAATAGTTCTGTTTTATAAAATACATCACTTCCTTCAAAGTTTGTTAGATGTGTGTTATAGGTGGCAACATCATCTTCACTTTTTAAATTATAACAGTGTAAACTATAACCAAGTAATTTGAGGTTTTTATTCTTAGGCTTCTCCAGAATTAACTCTTCGTCATTTATGGGCGCTCTTACTTTTATGGTTTTAGCAGGTACTCCGGCTACTACATGATTATCCTCAACATCTCTAATGACAACAGCACCTGAGCCAATAATAGTATTTTCTCCTACTATTTTTACACCGGTCATTACTGTAGCGCTGATACCTAAAAAGGCTTTTCTTTTTATTAATATTCCTGCTCCAACATTAACTCCTGTAGATATAAATGTTCCTCGCTTAATTAACGTATGATGTGCTACATGACTGCCCATACTAATGATTACATAGTCTTCTATTTTTGTATGTGGCATGATCATCACTCCTGGTAGCAAATAAACGCCATTTCCAATTTGTACATCCTTATTTATTAAAGCGGTTTCATGAATAAAGTTAGGTGTTTCAAAGCCTTCTCTATTCAATATGCCTAGATATTTTGTTCTGATTATGTTATCTCCAATAGGACAAAATACTTGATGGATTTTTTGAGCCAAGTTATTTTTTACTAAATCTTGAAAGTTACCTAATACAGGAACTCCATGGATTAATTTACCAAGACTTTCATTATTATCATCTATAAAACCAATGATATTAAATCCTTGCTCTGTCAAATAGGTTAAAAATACTTCACCATAAGTACCTCCGCCCAATATTACGGCATTTTTCACGCTTTTTTATTGTTTTGTTTATTGTGTAGTATTGTAATTCTAAACGGTATAAACGCTGTTATTTACTACCCGTAAAGGTAGTCATATTTACATTCTCACTGGCATTTACACCTTCTCTAATCACAACTTTTTTAAGGGTTAAAAATAAAATTTTAACATCTAAAAAGAATGAAATATGATCAACATACCAAACATCCAATTCAAATTTTTTCTCCCAAGAAATGGCATTTCTACCATTTACTTGCGCCCAACCTGTAATGCCTGGTTTTAGCTCATGTCTTCTAGCTTGCTCGTTATTATATAAGGGTAAATATTGCACTAAAAGTGGTCTAGGACCTATTAAACTCATATCGCCCTTTAAAACATTTAGGAGTTGTGGTATTTCATCTAAAGAGTATTTTCGGATAAAATTTCCAAATTTAGTGACCCTTAAATGGAAAGGTAAAAAATCTCCGTTTTCGTCCTTTTTATCGTTCATAGACTTGAATTTTATAACCTTAAATATTTTCCCATTCTTTCCTGGTCTAGGATGAAAGAAAAAAGGTTTACCATTGTTTGTCACTAAAAGAACAATTGCAACCCCTAAAAAGAAGGGAGATAATAAAATAAAAGCTGTTAAGGCAACTATTAAATCTAAAATTCGTTTAAAAAAATGTGTATACATGATGGTGTTTCTGCTATTTATGAATTCCAAGAATTTATTTGCGCTGCGATGTAATCCATAGCCTCCTCAGTGTACCTAAAATCTATATGCAGGTTTAAGGCATATTTATAGTGATGGTCTAAGGAATTGTCTGGCCACAGTTCTGAAGGATAAATCTTATTATGTATCAAATGTTGTTTTAAAGTATCGAACGAATCTCGATGTTTAAAAACAAGTTCCAGTCCAAAAGAAGTGTGTTTTTCTTTTTTAAGAATTTCAAATTCAGAATTTGGTGCTATTTTTTTAATGATGTATTTGAAATTATTATTTTTCACAGCATTGTAATCTTTGCTGATATATTTTAAGAGATAGGCTTTATGTTCTTTTTCAACGGGTATAACCGTATATTGATGGTGTAAAAAAGATTCAGTTTCTCCTATACTTTTAAGATATTCGTTCACACTACCTATTGCCTTTGCTTTAAAATTTTGCTTCAGCGTCATGGCTTTATCTATTTGATTCCAAACCCTAGAAAAATCTTCGGTGATTGAATGTTCATCCACAGATAATTTTTCTTGACCATTAGGTTGCCAAAGAATACCACCTAGAGGAACAGGTAGTGTTTTTCGCAAGGAAGCAAAACAGTAATCAGCTTTACTTTCTTTGCAAGCAGCACTTTGCCAGCCATGGGAATGATCTTCAATAAAGGTAGCTCTGTTGGTTTGTGTGGGTATCTTATACTCATAAATTCCCCAAAAGTTATTTAGTATAACCACGTCTTCATCTGTTGCAAATTCCTCAAAATTAAGTGTCGAATTCTCGAAAAAAGGATCAATATCATAGGTGTCAATGCCGTCGAAATTAGTTTTTAACCAACTGGTTACATGTTGACAGTAATACTTAGGGAGCCATATTTTTCGAATATTTCTACGCTTTTGTAGTAGAGTAAGCACATGTTTAATGGCATGTCTTCCGGTATAAAACAACGCATAGTTTTGAATGGAACGCAAGGCATCAAATTCTTCTAAAGAAGCTGCATTTGTTTTAGGAAAAAATGATCCTAAGCCAATAGTATTAATTTCTTTCGTTAACATAAGTTAATTCCGTATTGTTGTACACTTCAATGTGAAGTACTCTTCATGATTGTTTAGCTAAGAAGTAACTGTAATAATGGTCTGGTAGGCTTTGTCTGGCAGTAAATTTTCTTGCATATAGGCATAGCCATTTTCTCCCATTTGAGCTCTTAAATTTTTATCATGATAGAGTAGGAGCAGTTTCTCTTTTAAATCTTTGGTAGCACCTGCTTCTGCCCAGTAGCCTGCTTTCACTTCTTCCAATATGGTGCCAAAATCTGTATTTAAATCTACCGAGGCCAAGACCGGTTTTTTATTCCCAAAATAAGATAAGACTTTTGAAGGAAAATTAGGGATGGTAAAATCTTCACTTAACGAGATTAAGCCTACATCAGAGAGTCGTAACAAATCATTGTAGTCTGTTTTATGTATTTTATCCTCTAAGATTACATTTGCTAAATTTTCATTTTGAACAAGATTTGTTAGTCTTTGCTTTTCTGTTCCTGTTCCAATAATAAAGAACACGATTTCAGGAAGTTCTTGACATACTTTTGCCAATTCAATAATGTTTTCCATTTTCTGAGGCCTTCCTATATTTCCTCCAAAAATGACAATAAATTTATCTCTAAGTTTGTATTTATCTAAAAGTGCTTCACAACTTTTACCTTCTTTATAATTGGGGAGATTTTCCCAATTGGGCAAAAGGTGTAATTTTGATGGCGCTACATCAGGATTATGCTTCTTAATGTAATTTACATTGGCAGGAGACATGCATCCAATATAATCGGCTAGTTTATATAATGCTATTTCTTTCTTTCTAAAAAAAGAATGAATAGCCCCATTACCATTCATCATTTTTAGATCAACCGCATTTTGAGGGAAAATATCTCTTAAAATAAGGTATAATTTTGCGCCAGATTTATTCTTTATCCAATGAGCAGTGGGGGTTAGTGTAATTGGAGGCGTAGGCATTAATATTAAATCAAAATCTAAGGCAATATGATGTTGTTTTAATGCTTTTTTATATTGCCAAGACAATAGTAAGTTGGCGAGACCTTTTTTCAAGGTGCCTACATTGAACAGCGGCAACGTAGCAACACGTAATACGTTTACACCACCTTCTAGCCTCAACCCAGTATCTTTATCGTTTTCAGCGGGAGCTAAGACCAATACATCATGTCCGTTATTGTGAAACTCATGAATTAGGTCTGTATACAAATTGGTATACTTGGCGACATCCGGAAAGCCTAAAGCAAGAAAAATTATTTTTTTCATCTTAATACTATTACATGAACTTATAGGATTACTACTATAAGTTGGTCTTGATCACTTTTTAATTTACGATCTATTAGGTTCTTTTAGCCTTTTACTTGGACCAAACTACGCGATTTACATAATCTACATAAGACAAGATGATGCGAACAACTTTTTCACTCACATTAGGCATAGCATAATCCCCTACAGGTCTAAAGTTACGTTCAGGATTTGTCTTTTGTACTTTTAGAGCCAGAAGACCTTGTAAAATACGTTCTGGATTTAAACCCACCATCATTACAGATGCTTCTTCCATAGCCTCTGGTCTTTCATGAGCATCACGAATATTAAGGGCCCTAAAGTTTAAAATAGAAGATTCTTCTGAAATAGTACCACTATCTGATAAAACAGCGTAAGAATGCAATTGTAATGCATTGTAATCAGAGAAGCCTAAGGGTTTTAAAAATTGCACATTTTTATGGACATCTAACTTTTTAGCATCTAACATATTCCGTGTTCTAGGATGGGTAGATACAATGATAGGATAATCGTATTTTTCAGCAATTAAATTTAAGGAAGTAATTAAGCCTTCAAAATTTTTAGGATTGCTTATGTTTTCTTCTCGGTGTGAGCTCACTACAAAATATTCCCCTTTTTTTAAATTTAATTGTTCCAATACATTAGAAGCTTCAATTTTTGGCTTGTACTTCATCAACACCTCAAACATTGGACTGCCGGTTTTGATGATTCGGTCTGCAGGCAAACCTTCTTTCAATAGATATTCTCTGGCAATATCACTATACGTTAGATTAACATCAGATACATGATCAACAATTTTTCTATTAGTTTCTTCGGGTACGCGTTGATCAAAGCAACGGTTACCCGCCTCCATATGAAATATTGGAATTTTTCGTTTTTTAGCAGGAATAGCACATAAACAAGAATTGGTGTCCCCTAATACTAAAAAGGCATCTGGATTTATTTGTTCTAGAATAGGATCTATTTTTATAATAATATTCCCTATAGTTTCGGTAGCGTTTGTACCTGCTGCATTCAGAAAATGATCTGGCTTTTTAATCCCTAAATCTTCGAAAAATATTTCATTTAGTTCATAATCATAATTTTGTCCAGTATGCACTAAAGTATGTTCTATAGCTTCATTATTTTCTAAAGCCGTTAATACACAAGCTAAACGGATTATTTCTGGTCTTGTACCAACAACAGTAACTACTTTTAATTTTTTCATCTTTTTGATGTATAATTTTAGATTTTTTAAGTCTTATATTTTTTAAACGTTTTCGAAGTACGTATCAGCATCTTCTGGATTGTAAGGTTCATTAATCCAAAAAAGGGTAATCAGTTCTTCGTCTCCAATATTCTTTATGTTGTGTGTGTACCAAATAGGCATATCTACATAAGCAGGTGCTGTACCATCCAAATAATAGTCAATAACGTCGTTTGTGCCTATTTTTCGCAATTGTATTAAGGCTTTACCACTAATCACGGCAAAACGTTCTGCTTTTCTCGTATGAAAATGATTTCCTCGAGTAATGCCTGGTACGGTCGTTGAAAAAGAAAATTGTCCACTTGTTTGTGTCCTTGCGATTTCTACAAAACTACCTCTAGGGTCTGTATGTTTTGTAAATTTAACAGGATAATGTTCTTGTGGAACATAACATCTAAACGTGTTAAATAATGCTTTTTCAAAAGGTAATTCCAACGTTGGGAAAATACCATTCTCCATATAATCTTTTTTATAGCTTTTTAGCAAGGCTAATATTTCAGATACTTTTTTATAATGGTTTGGCTGGATGACCAATTCGGCACTATGGTCAGAAAGAGGAGTTACCACTTCGGAACCTTTAATCACATTGATAAACAATGCAACGAGTTCATTGATGTAAATAAGTCCTACTTCAGAATCATTCATCACGTTAGGCTCTTCTCCATGCGTAATTTTATGGCAGAAAGTAGCCACCACCGAATTGTAGTTTGGTTTTCCAAAAGGACCAAAGACATTGGGAATGGTTAGCGAAGTAAATTTAGCTTTAGTACGATCTGCCCAAGCTGTGAATTTTTCTTTTCCTTCCTTCTTAGATTTACCATAAAGATTATCATTTATCTCTTGAGATGACGAAGAAAAAATGATATGTGGTGTTGCTTTTTTTGTTTCGCATGCCGCAATTAGTTGATCTACTAGAGCAATATTTGTCTCGTAAATTACATTGGCGTCTTCGTGACGGTTCATTGCGGCTAAATGAACAATGGTATCACAGGTGCTTACAAAATTTTCTAATGCTTTTGAATTCTCGAAAAAAGAACGTTCAAAAGGGATTAATTCTATGGTATCATCTAAAGATAGGGTAGTGTAGAGGTGATTCCCTACAAAACCTGCTTGACCGGTGATGCCTACTTTTCTCATGGTTTTGTGTTTTATATTTTGGCTTTGCTTAAGCTTAGCCGGTATTTTCTATATTTTTTTAACTTCGACTACACTCAGTCCTTGTTTTTTAATTTTGATACCTGCTACCTTTTGCTACACTCAACCATCGGTTAATTGCCACTTCGAGTGAATGCGTTTGTAGCGTTAGTAAAAAACGATGTAGTATCAAAAAGCTTTTCATGCTCCAATGACACTCCGACATCTTTCTTATTTTAATTGCCAAACGAACCCTGGTTACTCCAATCCGCCTTATACGCTGCTTCAGGAAATCTAAAATCATCAGCTACGGAGGCAGCTACACTAACATCAGAATAGACGAGTACCTTAGAATGTTCTTTTAACGCCTTAAACCCTGAAGCAAAACCTCCAGGCACCTGTAATATTACAGGATGAGAACTGTCAAGGATATACTGTTCTACATTAAGATCTGGTCGTAAAGCACCCTCAGCATCAATAGCAATTAAATAGAATACAAAAGCCCCTTCACAGCAGTAAAACCATTTTGTTTCCTTTAAATGCCCTTGCCATGCTCTAATAACACTAGTGCTACTGGGGTTAATTTCATAAAACCGTACAATAGGTTCCATAGAAAAGTCATTAAAGAAAACCAATTTGCCCCTTTCATCAGTATGTGCTGCGCCATGGGTTTTTGTAATCCCCATAATTATATATTCTCCTTAATGTATTCTAAGTTCAATAAGGTATTTTTTAATTCTTCATTGGTCAACTGTGTGGTATTATGAGAATGATAATCTTCAATTTTGCTAATATCAGTTTCACCTTCGGAGAAATACCTGCTGTAGTTCAAATCTCTATTATCGGCAGGAATTCTATAAAATTCACCCATATCCTCTGCTTTTTGCATTTCTTCACGCGTACAAAGGGTTTCATATAGTTTTTCACCATGTCTGGTACCAATAACTTTTATTTCCGTATTGGTTTTATAAATATCTTTTAATGCTTCTGCTAATTCTCCAATGGTGCTCGCTGGCGCCTTATTTACAAATAAATCGCCTTGATTTCCGTTGGTAAATGCAAAGATCACTAAATCTACGGCGTCTTCTAAGGACATTAAAAAACGGGTCATGTTTGGATCTGTAATGGTAAGCGGAGAATTTTCTTTAATTTGTTTTACGAATAAAGGAATCACAGAACCTCTAGAAGCCATGACGTTACCATATCTGGTAAGACAAACGATGGTATCATCATTAGGAATATTCCTAGACGCTGCAACCGCTACTTTTTCCATTAAAGCTTTACTTATTCCCATAGCATTTATAGGGTATGCTGCCTTGTCTGTACTTAAACAGATAATGCGTTTAACCTTATTAGCTACTGCTGCATCAATCGTATTTTGAGTACCAAAAACGTTTGTTTTAGTCGCTTCTAAAGGAAAAAATTCACAAGAAGGAACTTGTTTTAGGGCCGCTGCATGAAAAACATAATCTACACCATTCATGGCTCTATTGATACTATCGTAATCTCTTACATCACCGATGTAAAATTTTATTTTTTCGTTTTTTAAAGAGTTACGCATGTCATCTTGTTTTTTCTCGTCACGAGAAAAAATGCGAATCTCTTTTATATTGGTTTCTAAAAAGCGGTTTAAAACAGCGTTACCAAATGATCCCGTTCCGCCTGTAATAAGTAGAGTTTTATCTTTAAACATGTTAGTGTTTTTTATTTTCTGTAAAGTTAACGTCAATATTTGTATTTAGTAACATTTTTTGGTGGAGTGCTATTTCTTCTTCGTTGAAACGCATTCTTATCAGTTTTGCGGGATTTCCTCCGTATATGCTATAAGGCTCAATATTTTTAGTAACAATGGAACCGGCAGCAACGATTGCACCATCACCGATAACCAAACCAGCCATGATACAGGCATTTGCTCCAACCCAAACATCTTCTCCAATAGTGGTTTTTGGCATACTTGGTCTTCCAGAAAAAATTATAGGACGTTCAGGATTATCAAAAATGTGATCTCCACCAAGTATAGAAACGTTTGCGGCAAACATGGTATATTTACCAATCGTTACTTTTGGAGGAATAATGCAATTAGCTCCAATAAATACATAGGGCATAGCTACTAGATCCTGAGAAATGACACCTTTACCTCCCATATAAAAAGTAGTATCTACATTTTTGAGACCAAATTTTTTTCTATACCAAAACATTTTCAATGTTCTATAGATGTTTCTAATGGATAGCTTTTTCATGTGGTACGAATGCAATTATTTATTAATTCCGTTTGATGTTTTGGATTATATTTTTCATCAATAATTGTATAGCAATTTTGTCTAATTGTTTCTCTTGATAAATTTTTGGATAGAGAAAACCAATCTTCAATTTTAAGAACTAAATCCTCTTTGGACCCTCTTTCAAATAAGTTTCCATTAAATTTAGGGATTATTGCTTCATATTCAGGCATTTGGAAGTTAAAATCGTCATGCGTGAGTACTGGAGTTCCATAGCCTAGTGAGGTAATTGCCGTTAATCCTACTTCTCCAGGGGAAACACATAAATCTGCAGCACTAACTAGGCTACACAATAGTTTTTCTTCATAAACGGCACCATAAAAATTAACTTGATTTTCTAAATGATATTCTTTGGTCAAATCTTTTAAAGTCTCTTTGGCCTCACCATCGCCTATAAATAAAACGTTTACATGGGTTCCGTTTTCGTTTAAGCTTTTAACAGCTTCCAAAATCATATCTAATTTTTTATAGTGAGTAAGCCTTCCTACAAAAAATATTATTGGAACATCTGGATTACTAAACAACTCTCGCCTTGTTTTATCCACTAAACTTTTAGAAATAGTAGATCTATTTTCTACTTGTGCATCATAATCTAATGAATTATAAATAGCGGTTAACTTGTTTTCTTTAAAACCATTTGCCACCATGACTTTTTTAGCATTTTCGCCATATAACAATACTCTGTCCCCTAATCCGTAAAACAATTTTCTTAATTTCCATTTTAGCCCTTGTTCATTAGAGGTTACACCATGTGTCCAAAAATAAATTTTTTTGCCTCTCATTTTTAAGTATAAAACGCAAATCCAAGTAGATAAATAATAGATGTTTCCTAAAAAAATGGCGCCGTCAAAATCATTGTTTCTAAAAATGGATAATAGGCCTTTTTGATATAGAAATTTATTTTTAATAAAAGTTTTATTTTTTACAAACAACCAGCGAAGACCTCCTTCTTTTATTGTAAGTCGACTGTTTTTTGGGTCAATTGTTTTAATATTATTATCAGAACCTTTATCAGAAATTAATGTATACTCTATATCAGGTGTCTGCATTAGTTCTTGAAAAACTCCAAGACGATAATGGGCCGCATAATGGTAGACTATGGCTATATTAAGTTCCTTCATTTTACTAAGAATTACATTTTTTAATTAGGATTCAAAAATATCTGATATTTTCTTCTCACATAATTCTTTCTGAAAAATACTGGTTGAATTAGCCTCATATGATAAGTTTTCGAAATCTTTATCAATTTTATCTATATCTTCAGGAGTAAAGAAAGTTTTTGGTATTATACTAGATCCAACACTTTCATAGACTCCTTTAATTTTATTTGTACTTATATTATTATCAATCAAAGGAAATGTTAAACTACTATTTATGTATCCTAATAATAATACATGCAATCGATTACTTAGTACTGCTTTGAACTCAGAATATAGATTTATCCCATCAAGATCTAAAGATTGTTCTAAGAAACTGACATGTCTTTTTGTACTATGTTTAAGGAATAGTTCTTTTGTGAATTCGTAGTCTCGATCTACTTGGTAAAAGAAAACAACTTCTAAATCTTTCTGTAAGTAATGATTAACAAAATTATTGGTGGTTTCTATTATTTGATCATTCATCTTTTCATTTAAAAGATTTCTGAATGAAATCCCAACTTTATTTTTTGTTGTTATTTTTTGTTCACTTTTATTTTTTAATAAAAAACACATGTCAGGGATATATTCAGAATTTTTTATGTCTAAGGATTGTAGAAATTCTGTATTTTTTTTACTTCGGACAAGAAATTTTTCAACATATTTTGTTGAAGCTATAAAAGTATTGTTAAGGTTTTTAGATTCTATAGTAATTTCTGAACCAATTATAAATGTCTTTCCTCCAGAAGATTTTAATTGATTATAAATAATTTGAAAAACTTTACCTCTTATTTTTGATTTAAATGAGGTCTTGTTTCTGTAAAAAACTGGCCCTGGACTTTTGAAAATATAAGAGAATTCAGATTTATATTTGAAAATAAATTTGAAAAAGCTAGGGTCTTTAAATGAAAATTTATATTCTTTCTTTAAAGATTTTATTTTTTTATTTTTTTCTATATCATTAATAAACTCTTTTGAAACATTTTTAGTGTCGATATACAATTCTACATGTTTTGTTAATTCATCTATTAAGCATTTATTAATAATTAAATCACCAAGATTATCATATTGTGTTGCAATTATAAAGGCAGCTTTCTTCATTTTTTTTATTTAATTTCTAAATTACTTTGAAATAGGTTTATCCACTGATTAATAATTGATTTCATATTGAACTGCTCAATTAATTCATTGTTTTTAGTTGAAAATAAAATTTTTTTAGATTCATTTATGTGCAGTTCTATTATTTTATCAGCCATTTTATCGTATTCAAATGGTTGAATTAGATGACCATTTAAGTTTTCAATTATTATTTCATCAGGACCTGTTGGTATATCAAAACATACTAAAGGTAGTTTATTTGCCATTCCTTCTAAGAGCGTCATTGGAAAACCTTCATATTTTGACGTCATCACCATCATAGAATAATTAGGATACAATTCATATAAATTATCTGATTGCCCTTTTAAAATTAACTTATCGGTTAATCCTTCTCTATTGATTTTATCCTGAATTAAATCTTTTTCGTTTCCGTCACCATAGATATGCCATTTTATATCAGGTAATTCTAATAAAACTTTCTTAGCGACATCCACTAAGCCTAAAAAATTTTTTTGAGATGTTAGTCTACCAACACTTATAATTAACTTACTATTCTTATCATAATTATGTTCTAAACCCTCTAGTTTAGAATCTATAGGATTGTAAATTTGAACTATTTTTTTTGCGGATGTATGATTTCTATAATTAATTTCATCTCTTTTAGTCAGTGGCACTACCGTGTCAGCAAATCGAGCAGTAAAATTTTTACTTTTAATTTTAAAATTATGACTTGTGTTTTCAAAATAATTGGAATGATCCCAGTATATTAATTTTGTTTTACTTAAACGGGTACTCAAAACCCCTAATGGACCAAATAAAGAACCACAACTTATTAAAATGTCAATCTTTTCAGAAGTTAGTATTTTTCTTAACCTTATTGTAGCTTTGAAAATACCAGTCTTCATTGACTGTCTTTTGGATATTAATGAATGAAATTTTATTTTTTTATTCCAGTTGTATCCTGTTTCTTTTTCGTCTAGGTACGAAACTATATGTATTTCTATATTAGGAATTAATAGCAAGTTATCTGAAAGTAGTGATACTACGCGAGGTATTCCTCCTATGTTGGTTTTTTTACCAATTAAAAACATTATTTTCATGAAAATTTTTTATTTAAAAAAGTTGTAATTTTCCCTTTTATTTCTTTGTATTCTTTAACTTTTAAGAGTTCGTTAAGAACTATAAAAACTAAAAAACCAATAAACAATTGTGAAATTAACACATAAATACTGGAAATATTTAATAGGTTAATTGATAGCATAGAAAGAAATAAAATAATAGATGTTAAGAGGTATGGGAAAATATCTTTTAGTTGACTAATGATTGAATAGCCAATTATTTTATTTGTATAAAAGCTATTAATAAAGAATTCTATAATTGAAAAGCATATTAAACCATATAGCATTGTTTCAACATTATAAAATGCAGAAGTAACAATAATTGGAATTAATATAATTTTTTTAATAATTTCTAATTTAAGATTTAAGTTAGAAAACCCTTTTACGGTTAATAAATTTAAGTTCAAAATTTGTAACGGATAGAACATTCCTGGAATGCATAGTAATTGCAGATAATATATAGAAGTGTACCATTTTTCACCTATTAATATTAAAATTAAAGGTTTTGAAATGGCAGCAATACATGCCATAATGCTAAAGTTTATGAAAATACTAAATTTCAAAAATTTTATAAACACATGTTTTAATTTTTCTTTATCATTTTGAAATGACGAAAAAATTGGGAAGCTTATTCTCCTAATTCCAATACTAATATTTGAAGAAAAGGGAGCTTGAAATTGGTCTGCTCTTGTATAATAACCGAGGCTTATTGCAGAAAAATATTTTCCAATTAGAACATAATAAATATTTTTATATATAGTATTTATCAAATTTGCAATTAGAAGTTTATATCCAAAATCAAAAAGTTCAATAAAACTCTTTTTTGAAAATTCTATTTTTGGTCTCCACTGACCATTGAGCCATAATAAAATAGAATTTATTAATGGCCTTAATATAGATAGTGATACCAAGCTCCACACTCCAAAATTTTTGTAAGCTATAATTACAGCAATTATTCCACTAATTAAGGAGGAAAGTATTGCAATTATTGCTTGAGTCTTGAAATCTAATTTTTTTGTTAAAATTGTTTTTTGTATTATAGAGAAGGCATTAATTATAAGAATTAACCCTGAAAATTTTAGTATTAACGATAATTGTGGTTCGGAAAAATATTCTCCAATATAATCTGAAAAAACAAATAATATTAAATATAAAATTATTGATATAGTAATGTTAATGTAAAAAACTGTACTGTAATCTTTAGAATTTGCGTCTATTTTTCTAATTAAAGCACTGACAAAACCTCCTTCAATAATTGCATTAGAAATTGATACAAAAGCAGTTATGATTCCAATTATTCCAAAATCTTTTGGTCCTAGAAGTCTAGCTAGAATGATGCCGATAATAAGAATAATTCCTTGGCTAAGAATTCCTTCAACAACTGTCCAGCTAAATCCTAAGACAGCTTTATTTTTAATTGACATTGTTTATTTTTTCGTTATTTATTTGAGTATAATAATTTTGTAAACCAATGAATAGAAAAAAATACATCATTGAGTAAGAAAATTTATAAAATACATAGGCATTATTATATAATAAAAATGAAATTATAAAAAGAAGATTTAATTTAAAGTAAGAATTTTTTTTATCTTTTTTGAAATTTATTATACTTATATATAAAGGTCTACCAAAGAAAAACATTAAAAGAATCGCCCCTATTATTCCTTGTTCTGCAAGTATTTCAGCGTAAGAATTATGCGTGAATTGGCCATAACTACTATAACTAGGAAATTGCCCTAGTCCAACACCAAAAAATATGTTGTCACTAAAAACTTCAATCCCCTCTATTACTAGAGATCCTCTGGATTCATCAGCAGAATCAGAGACTCTATTTTTAATTTGGGAATGGTTGTATATGTCAATAAGTTTTAATGAAAGAAAAATACTTACTGTAATTATTAATAAAGGTTTGGTTATTTTTACTAAGTAACTTTTTTTCTGACTTTTAAAAATAAAAAACCAGAATATACCATTTAATAATATGATAAAAAGTAAACCCGAACGCGATTGAGTTATAAATGATAGGATAATTAATAAAACAGGAATTACTAGCAAGGGTATTAATGTAATTAATTTACGATATTTTAAATGTAAATAAAACAAAGAAAAGTTAGCAAAAAAGCTAATATATGAATAGTAATTTGCATTATAGTAAAACCTGCCTCTACTCGCTCTAATTTCAGCAAACCCACTTAAATTAAAATTTCCTAATATATATTCTATTGCTATTAGACATAATATTGATAATATATACCCTAAGTGAAAAAAATCTGAATACCCTTTTTTTGGATTTAGACCTATAGGAATAAACGATGCCATAACAGTAGCTAATAAACCTCTAAAACTTACTCCGAATTGCTCGTAGTCTACATAATAATAAACAGTTGTTAAGGAAGTACAAACAATCAAGCAATATGCAATAAATTCTTTTGGGATTTCATTTTTTGATTTACTGAAGGATATAATCGCAATTATAAACATTAATGGTAAATATACAAAAAGGACTAACTGTTGTATACCAAAATATGGTCCAATGGATGTAATTAGAACAATCAACAGGATTAAAAAAAAACCAACCAAATAAATTGGTTCTTCCTCTTTAGTAATATTTTTCAAATTATCATTTTCAAATTATCAAACAAATATTACGAAAACAATTTGATAATAAGCTTTTTTAATAATGAAATGCATAAAATAACGACAGAGTGCTTTTTTGTAGTTAAAATCTATTTCAAAACCCGCCTTAAATTGATTTTTTGTATTTTATATAAATCCCTTAAGATGGGTTTTGGAAGCCAATATTTTGGAAGGTACAGCTTTCAAAAGAAACGTCTAAAGTAAGTTCTTCATTTATAGAATATCTTGAGGTTCTTAATGATTCTATATTACTAATTTTACAATTTATAAATTTATTTCCAGTGTTCACTCTGTCAACTTTAAATAAATTATCAGCACCCGAAAACGTACAATTTAAAAACGTATTATTTTTAGCATAGGATGTTAAACGTCCAGATTGATTATTAAAGTGGAAATCTATAATAGCGCCACTATGTGTTACGGTGTTTGTAATTTCGCAATCAGTAAATGTATTATTAAATGCGGCAGTATTAATAATGTTACTTCCATCACTTTCAACCCAATCTGAAAATACAATACCCTCTCCGGAATCATTGCTACATCTTAAGAATTTATTATCATATGAGTAATTTGTTATCTCCCAGCCTCCGCTAAGCGCTTCTCCAGTACCTTGTACGTGACAATCAGTAAATGTGTTATTATGTATATTATTATTCAATTCAAAGCTTGTGCCGTATGCTGTACAATTTTCGTAAGAATTGTAGCTGCTATTAACCTTAACACTAAAACCGTGACCATAATGTGATAAATCTCCAATTCTGTTAACTATACAATTTTTAAAATTAGAATTTTCAGTTTTGTAAGCCATTATATAATAATCCGTTGGATTTATATTATTGTCACAATAGACTGATGAGAAATTCATTTCAATGTTTTGACTTCCTACAATGGCAATTCCTCTAGCACCACAATTAATTGCGATAGAATTGTTAATATTACCATTCGTCGTGTCTGTCATCCAAATTCCCGAACCAGTTAAATTTAAAAATGCATTTGAAGTGTAATCTGGGTAGGAATGACTTTGGTAGAAATCTCCATGATCACTAGTAATTATATTATTTAAGTCAACATTGTTTCCAGTTGAGAATATTCCGTATTCAAAATATCTGATTTGAAAATTATTTATTTCAATATAATTTTTTCTGTTTTCTATACCCATGCCAATGCCTATATTATTGGTTCTATTCCCTTGCAATAAAGGCATAACAGTGGCATCCAATTTATCCCCATTGTTCTTGTAGTCCTCATAAGACACCGTTGGACCATTAGTACTTTCAATATCTCCAGGATTTGTCTTATACCCAATAAATTGAATTTTATTAGTAGAGGTGCCAGAGTTAGCGACAACAAGGTTTACAGCGCCATAATTTCCTGCTTTTATATACACCACGTCACCAGCTTTTGCTGTACTAAAGGCGTGTGTAATGCTCCAAGCAGTAGCTTCAGTAGCTCCTGTGTTTGTGCTTTTTCCTGTAGTTGTTACATATTTTATAGTAGCACCTGTAGGTTGTTCGCTACTTTGTATAGTTACTTTAAGGGTTCCGTTTTCTGTAGAGGTAGAGGCATCTGTATTGGTCACACTTGTTTTGTACAATATTTGATCCTCTCCCGTGGTATCTTTGTTAGGTGTGTAGGTAATGGTATTGTCTGCATTTAATACCGCAGTACCTTTATTGGCCAAACTTATTTCTGTAATGGTAACATCAGATGCTTCAGAAAAAGTGTCGTTTGCTAAAGGGCTTATTGTTTTAGCAGTTTCAAAGGTAGTTGTTACAAGATCATCTACTACATCTTTGGTTGGGGTAATGGTTACTTCAAAAGTATTTACTTGTTCTACCGTAGTTTCTGTAGAATCTTGTATGTTCATGGTATAGCTAAAACTATCTGTACCATTATAATCTGCTGCCGGCGCATAAATAATTTCGTTATTATTATTCATTTCCGTTTTCCCATTTTTGGGTTGCGTAATACTTTTTAAAGAGTAGGTCTTTTTTTCTGTAGAATTTTCAGAGGCACCCTTGGTAATGTCTAAGGCTACTTTGGTGTCTTCAGAAAGTATTAGTGTGCCTTTTTGATAATCAATTACAGGTTCAGCTGCAACGCCATCAGTGGCATCTTCATCAGGTGTAATTTCATCAGGAACTATTGTTTCTTCAACAATGAGTTCTGCAAAGGTCGTTTCGGTATCTTGAGAACAAGATAATGTGAGCAATGCAAAGGTTAGTAGGAAACCTAGACATTTAAGGAAATGGGGTATTTTCATTAATTATACTATTTTATTACTATATTTAAGCTTTGGGTTGTGCAATACTATTCTAAAAAATTGACTTAATCGATAAAAAGATTGATTTTTTCGATGAACTACCACAATCAACTTAAACTATTACGTGCCATTTTGCTTTTTGGACTTTTAAGTGTCTGTTTTTTCGATGAAATACACTATTTTTTTTGATTTGGGTTAAAAAAAACAGCTTTTACTTCAGCTTATATTTATTTTATACATTTTCTAGTATCGTCTACTAACGTAACAATCATTATATTAAGTATTCAGGGAATGCTGGTTATTTTCTTGCATAAAAAAAAGCCTTACTTAAGAAGATCTTAAATAAGGCTTTAATAAGGGATTTATTTTTGTATTATAATCTAGCGGTACTTTTATTCTTTAGTACGCCTTTAACATCATAAATAACGCCATTATCTTCTAGGAAATCATTTAATTCTAAATGTTCGTATTCTTTATGTGCTACTGTTAAAACAATGGCACTGAATTTTTCTGTAGGCGTATTTTTTGTAGTTTCTAATTTGTATTCATGTAAAACTTCTTCTGGTGAAGCCCAAGGGTCATAAACGGTAGTCGTTATCCCGTATTCTTTTAGATTGTTAATGACATCTACTGCTTTGGTATTCCGAACATCAGGACAGTTTTCTTTAAAAGTGATGCCTAAAACCAAAATTTTAGCATTATTAATTTTCAAATCATTCTTAAGCATTAACTTAATTACTTCAGAAGCCACATAATTTCCCATACTATCGTTAAGCCTACGTCCTGCTAAGATTATTTCAGGATGGTAACCGTATTCTTGTGCTTTTTGGGCTAAGTAATAAGGATCAACACCAATACAGTGTCCGCCTACCAAGCCTGGTTTAAAGGGAAGGAAGTTCCATTTGGTGCCTGCTGCTTCTAAAACAGCATGCGTATCTATATGCATTAAATTAAAAATCTTTGCTAATTCGTTGACAAATGCAATATTGATATCACGTTGTGAATTTTCAATCACTTTTGCCGCCTCGGCTACTTTAATCGTAGGGGCTAGGTGTGTACCTGCCGTAATTACCGATTTATATAAATTGTCTACTAGTATTCCTATTTCTGGTGTAGATCCTGAAGTTACCTTAAGAATTTTCTCTACGGTATGTTCTTTATCTCCTGGGTTGATACGTTCTGGAGAGTATCCAGCAAAAAAATCAGTATTAAATTGCAAACCACTCACTTTCTCTAAAACAGGAATACATTCTTCTTCTGTTGCGCCAGGGTAAACGGTAGATTCATAAATAACGATATCTCCTTTTTTAAGTACGGCAGCAACAGTTTCACTAGACTTGTATAATGGTGTTAAATCTGGTCTATTGTTTTTATCAACAGGGGTAGGTACCGTTACGATATAGTAGTTACACTGTTCTAAATCTTCTACATTGTGTGAACAATATAGGCCTATAGCCTCACTTGTGCTTGGTTTTAAAACAGATTTTAAAGTCTTAGCATCTATTTCTAAAGTGGCATCATGACCTGAGTTTAGCTCATTAATTCTTTGCTCGTTAATATCAAAACCCACCACAGAATATTTTGTAGCAAACAATCGCGCCAAAGGCAAGCCAACATAACCAAGACCAATAATTCCAATTTTTATCGAATTCATAATTTAGTACTTAAAGAAATAGGATTTCTAATATCATAAATTACGGATGAAATCAATTTTTAGACTTGCGAGGATGGTCTTTATCGCATTTTTTTTTAACACAAAGCGGATTAAAATTTTATAGGCTTGCAAATGATAGCTGTTTTATGCTTTATAAAATTCTTTGTACCAGTCAATGAATTTTTTTATTCCTTCTGCGACTGTTGTTTTAGGAGAATAGTCATAATCTTTGATTAAATCATCTACATTGGCCCAAGTTTTTGCTACATCTCCTGGTTGCATTGGAAGCAATTCTTTCTCCGCTTTTTTAGAAAGATTATTCTCAATTTCAGCAATAAAATCTGTTAACTTTACACTGTCGTTGTTCCCGATATTATAGATTTTATAACCTTCATTATTGGCTATTCTTTCTTTCGTATCTTTTTCAATAATTCTAAAAACACCCTCTACAATATCATCTACATAGGTGAAATCTCGCTCCATATCTCCATGATTAAATACTTTAATCGGTTGGTCCTTGCTAATTGCTTCTGTGAATAAAAAGAGTGCCATGTCTGGTCTTCCCCAAGGCCCATAAACCGTAAAGAAACGAAGCCCTGTAGTCGCAAAACCATAGAGATGGCTGTAGGTATGTGCCATTAATTCATTGGCTTTTTTACTTGCCGCATATAAACTGATAGGATGATCAACGGTATCTGTTGTTTTAAAAGGAATTTCTTTATTTAACCCATAAACACTAGAGCTACTGGCATAAACTAAATGCTTTACATTGTGGTGTCTACAGCATTCTAAAATATTTAAGAAACCAACAATATTACTATCAATATAGGTTTCAGGGTTTTCAATACTGTAGCGTACACCAGCTTGCGCGGCTAAATTGCATACAATATCAAATTTCTCATTAGCGAATAGTGTAGGTAAGTTTTCGCGATCTTCAATGTTTAATCGGATGAATTTATAGCGATTACCAAAAGTTTCACTTTCGCAAATTTGATTAAACGAACTAGCTTCAGCTTTAGAGATACCAAGTTCTTTTAATCGGGCAAATTTTAGGTTAATATCGTAGTAATCATTTATGTTATCTAAACCAACAACGTCATGTCCGTTTGCTAATAATTTTTGAGCGGTATGGAAGCCGATAAAACCTGCAGCTCCTGTTACGAGTACTTTCATAAGTATAGTGTTGTTGTGGCTAAATTTATATTTTCATTTTACAAGGATAAAAGTAATCAAACTATTATTAAGTTTTCTGCTTTTTAACAAAGCAATGTTTTTATTAATCATGTTTACATTGTGGTGTCTTTGCTTTTAATTTGAATGCTGTTGTCACTTCGAGTGAATTTAAAGCGTTTTTTAATGCTTTAAATTAGTATCGAGAAGTACTCATGTTCTGGGTAATTCTCAGTAGTTCTACTTAGCGCAATTGAAATGAATTTTTTCTTTTAAACTTCTTAGTTGTAATGAGTTCTCGATACAGTTTTTACTTCGTTACGCTACATAAAAACCACTCGAACTGACATTGTGGTGTCTTGACTTTTAATCTGAATATGGTTGTCACTTCGAGTGAATTTTAAGCGTTTTTTAATGCTTTAAATGAGTATCGAGAAGTACTCATGTTCTGGATAATTCTCAGTAGTTCTACTGAGCGCAATTGAAGTGTGCTTTTTGTTTTGAACTTCTTAGTGATAATAAGTTCTCTATACAATTTTTACTTCGTTGCACTACGTAAAAACCACTCGAACTGACATTGTGGTGTTCTGGTTCTTGAACTTAAACTTTTTAGTTGTAATTAGTTCTCGATACAATTTTTACTTCGTTGTACTACGCTAAAATCACTGGAACTGACAAGGTATTCTTTTGGCTTTTAAATTGAATATAGTTGTCACTTCGAGTGAATTTAAAGCGTTTTTTAATGCTTTAAATTAGTATCGAGAAGTACTCATGTTTTGGATAATTCTCAGTAGTTCTGCTTAGCGCAGTTGGAGTGTGTTTTTTCTTTTGAACTTCTTAGTGGTAATGAGTTCTCGATACAATTTTCACTTCGTTACACTACGTGAAAATCACTCGAACTGACATTGTGGTGTTCTGGTTCTTGAACTTAAACTTATTAGTTGTAATTAGTTCTCGATACAATTTTTACTTCGTTGTACTACGCTAAAATCACTGGAACTGACAAGGTATTCTTTTGGCTTTTAAATTGAATATAGTTGTCACTTCGAGTGAATTTAAAGCATTTTTTAATGCCTTAAATTAGTATTGAGAAGTACTTGTGTTCTGGGTAATTCTCAGTAGTTCTGCTGTGCGCAATTGAAATGTGTTTTTTGTTTTTAACTTTTTAGTTGTAATTAGTTTTCGATACAATTTTTACTTCGTTGCACTACATAAAAACCACTTGAATTGACATTGGTACAATAAAAAAAATCGTTATTAAATTTGAGAATCAAATTTAATAACGATTTTACAAGTAAGCCTTTTTTACAGATGAACTTAAACTTGGCCTATTCTGTAATAGTTAAAACCAATTTTTTCCATTTTAGCTTTATCTAAAAGACGTCTTCCGTCAAATATAAAAGCAGGCTTTAACATTTTGTCATATATTTTTTCCCAATCGTAGGTTTTAAATTCATCCCACTCTGTGAGTATCGCAATGGCATGTGCATTTTCTACTTGCTCCATAGGGTCGTTTACTACCGTAAGTAAATTTCTATTTTCTTCTGGAGTACGTGTATTTAAATAATCTAAATCTCTAAATACCGTTTGTTCTTTTACTTGAGGATCAAAAACACTTAATTCTGCTCTTTCTTCTAGTAAAGCATCTGCTACATAGATAGCCGCAGATTCTCTAGTGTCATTGGTGTCTTTTTTAAATGCCCAGCCAAAGAAGACTATTTTTTTACCTGATACAGTGTTGTATAAAGTACTGATGATATTATCTGCAAACCTTCTTTTTTGATAGTCATTCATGATGATGACTTGTTCCCAGTAATCTGCAACTTCTTGTAAGCCTAAGCTTTGAGAAATATACACGAGGTTTAAGATATCTTTTTGAAAACATGAACCTCCAAAACCAACGGAAGAACTTAAGAATTTAGAACCAATACGAGAATCAAATCCAATAGCTCTAGCAACTTCTTCAACATTCGCATCTGTTTTTTCGCAGAGTGCAGAAATAGAATTGATGGAAGATACCCGTTGTGCTAAAAATGCATTTGCTACTAATTTTGATAACTCAGAAGACCAAACATTCGTTTGCAAAATACGATCTTTAGGCAACCAGTTTTCATAAATTTGACTTAATAAATCTTTTGCTTTTTGACCAGTAGGAGTTTCATCACCACCAATTAAAACACGGTCAGCATGTAATAAATCTTGTATGGCCGTTCCTTCTGCTAAAAACTCAGGGTTTGATAGGATTTCAAAATTAACACCATTCCCCGTATTGTCAAGGATATTTTTTATAGCTCCAGCAGTACGTACTGGTAAAGTAGATTTTTCGACTACTATTTTATCCGTGGTCGCTACTTTTGCAATATTTCTAGCGCACAGTTCAATGAATTTTAGATCTGCGGCTTGTCCTTTTCCTTTCCCGTAGGTTTTTGTTGGAGTATTTACCGAGATGAAAATTACATCTGCTTCGTCAATAGCTTTATCTACTTCTGTAGAGAAAAATAAGTTTTTATTTCTAGTAGCTGCAACAATTTCTTTTAAGCCTGGCTCGTAAATTGGAAGTTTATCTAAGTCAGCCTCATTCCATTGTGCAATTCTATCTGCATTGATATCTACAACAGTAACGGTAATATGTGGACATTTTTTAGCGATTACGGACATGGTTGGACCACCAACATAACCTGCGCCGATACAACATATTTTTGTGATTTCTTTCATTGGAATAATATCTTCAGTATTAAAATACAAATATTAAACTTTATTTTTTAACGAACCTTATCTTATCGAATAATTGAGGATTTAAAAGGATGAAGTACTGTTTATCTTGCATTAACACAAATAGATGCGTATTTAATCGATAATTTAATAGCTTAAACGAATTCTATATATAATAGAAGTGGAAATAAAAAACTATGTCTATTTTTACCCTGAATTTTACACGATAATTAAAATACTACATGGCACATTCAAAAATATGGCTTTCTTCTCCGCATATGGGGACAAACGAAGAAATGTATGTTAAACAAGCATTTGACACCAATTGGGTAGCCCCTTTAGGGCCAAATGTAGATGCCTTTGAAGTAGCAATTCAAGACTATGTAGGTGAAGGTGTTTCTGTAGCAGCCTTAAGTTCAGGTACTGGTGCCATCCATTTAGCCTTAGAAATATTAGGCGTAGCTTCGGGAGATGAAGTGCTTTGCCAAAGTTTTACTTTTTCAGCTTCGGCAAATCCTATCAAATATTTAGGAGCTCTTCCTGTATTTGTGGATAGTGAAAGAGCTACGTGGAATATGTGTCCCGTATTGTTGGAAGAGGCCATTAACGATCGAATTAAGAAAGGTAAAAAACCTAAAGCGATAGTTGCTGTACATTTGTATGGGATGCCTTATAAAATTAAAGAGATTACAGAACTCTCTAAAAAATATGATATTCCGGTGGTTGAAGATAGTGCAGAGGCATTAGGAAGTAGCTATAATGGCGTTAAATGTAGTAGTTTTGGGGATATTGGAATTTTATCCTTCAACGGAAATAAAATTATTACGACCTCTGGTGGGGGAGCCTTAGTTTCTAAAAATAAAGAATACAGAAAAAAAGCAATTTTTCTAGCAACGCAAGCTAGAGATGATGCACCACATTATCAACATTCTAATGTGGGGTATAATTATAGAATGAGTAATATTTTGGCGGGCATTGGCCGGGGCCAAATGGAAGTACTTGACGATAGAGTCGCTGCACGAAGAGCGAATTACGAATTGTATGTGAATGGATTATCAGCAATTAATGAATTAGAATTTTTGCCAGAACCTGCCGGTTATTTTTCTAACAGATGGTTGAGTTGTATTTTAACTCCGTCATTTGAAATTAGAGAAGAAGTGCGGCTATTATTGTTAGAGCATAATATAGAATCAAGACCTTTATGGAAACCAATGCATTTGCAGCCTATTTTTGAAAATGCACCAAATTATTCAAACGGAACCTCTGAAGATTTATTTAATAGAGGACTTTGTTTGCCAAGTGGTTCTAATCTAACAAAAGAAGAAGTTTTATCTATAATACAGTTAATTAAAACAGTATTCTCATGATTCAAAATTATTTAAATTCAACAGCTAGTAAGTATGCCTCTAAATGGTTGGTACTTATTGTTGATGTTATTTTAGTGTCCTTTTCCTTTGTATTGGCTTATTTTATCTTATTCAACTTAACAATGAATTTTGATATTAATAAGTTATTCGTTCAGTTGCCTTTTGTAGCTCTTATTTCTTTAATTTCCTTTTTAATTATAGGGTCGTATAAAGGGGTAGTGCGTCATACCGGAGTTAGAGATGTGTATAATATCTTCAATGCCATTTGTTTGTCGAGTATTATTACCATTGTTATTGTAGTAGCTAATAGAGCCTATAACTTTCTGGATGGTTTTACGGTGCCTTTAACCATCATTATTATTCATAGTTTAATAAGTTTTATTGCCTTAACAGCGTCTCGGTATGTGTTTAAAGCTTTGTACTTTAATATTGTCATGAACAATTACAATTCAGCTACAAAGAATGTATTGATTTATGGTGCTGGAGAATCTGGAATTTTAACACACAATGCCTTAACGAATGCATCAAAAAGTAAAGTGAAGGTTGTTGGGTATATTGATAAAGATGATCAAAAAGTAGGAAAGCATATTAACGGAGTTAAAGTATACAATCACGATGCTTTGACGGAAAGCTTTATATTGAAAAAGGATATTTCAGAAGTTATCTTTTCTATTCAAAATATTGACCATAAAAAACTACGTGTTTTAGTTGAAAGTTTGGTGGATTATCCTGTGTTGGTGAAGATTGTTCCAGCGGTGGAAGATTGGATTAATGGGGAACTGAAATTATCTCAAATTAAACAAGTACAAATTGAAGATCTTCTAGATAGAGCAACTATTGATATTAAAAATTCTAATATAGCCAACGAATTAAAAAATAAAACAGTTTTAGTTACTGGGGGTGCAGGCTCTATTGGGAGTGAAATAGTAAGACAAGTGTGTACCTATAATTACAAAGCTTTAATCGTAATTGATCAGGCAGAATCTGCACTTTATGATTTACAGCAAGAGTTAAAACAAAATGGGTTCCATAATTTTATTCCTATTGTAGCAGATGTTAGGGATAAGAATAGAATGAATATTGTTTTTCAAGAATACGCTCCAAATATAGTATTTCATGCCGCTGCGTATAAGCATGTCCCTTTAATGGAATACAATTCTTACGAAGCTATAAAAATTAACGTTGCCGGAACAAAGGTGTTGTGTGATTTATCAGCACATTACAATGTAGATAAATTTGTATTTGTATCTACCGATAAAGCCGTTAACCCAACAAATGTGATGGGCGCTACAAAGCGAATTGCAGAAATGTACATTAGCTGTATGCAACAATTGAAGAAGACGAAATTTATTACCACTCGTTTTGGTAATGTATTGGGTTCTAATGGTTCTGTTATTCCGCTGTTTAAAAAACAAATTGAAAAAGGGGGACCTTTAACCGTTACCCACGAAGATGTAACCCGTTTCTTTATGACGATTCCTGAAGCGTCTCAATTAGTATTGGAAGCAGGGTCTATGGGAGAAGGCGGTGAGATTTTTATATTTGATATGGGAGAATCTGTTAAAATATTTGACCTTGCCAAGAATATGATTAAGCTTTCTGGATTGAAATATCCAGAAGATATTGATATTAAAGTGACAGGTTTGAGACCAGGAGAAAAATTGTACGAAGAACTTTTAGCCAATGGGGAAAATATCTTGCCTACATATCATAAGAAGATTATGATTAGCAAGGTGCGTGAGTTAGATTATTCTACCATCCGTTCTAATATTAATCAACTTTGTGTGTCAAATATGTTTTTTGATACGGATGTGGTACGATTAATGAAAGAAATTGTGCCAGAATATATCTCAAAAAATTCTGACCTTTGTAAAATAGATGACCAGATTGAAGAGAAGACGAAAAAAAATGATGCATCTAGCTTAGAAAAAAATGTTTTACAATCCTAATAACACTATATTTTTAAAACAATCAAATAATAAAGAGAGAACATGTTAAACACTACATTAAAAATGAAAATTACCTTAGTACTAGGTGCAGCCCTACTATTTTTATCATCTTGTGGCTCTAAAAAAGACGTCGTATACTTTCAAGATATCAGTGATTATGAAACTTTAATAGATGAAACTCAGTTTGTGCCAAAGTTTAAAGTAGATGATTTGGTGAGTATTTTTATTTCTACCTTAAACCCAGAAGCAAGTGCTCCTTTTAATTTATTTACAGGAGGTTCTACAGGAGGTATAGGCGGCGGAGTAGCGCAGCAAGTAGATTATTTGGTAGATCAGAACGGGAATATAGATTTTCCGGTTATTGGTCAAATTAAAATATCAGGATTATCTTCTGATGAATTAAGAGAATTACTTAAAGGAAAATTATCTGATTATTTAAAAGATCCTATTATTAATATTCGCTTACAAAACTTTTCAATTTCTATACTAGGTCAAGTAAACAGACCAGGTACTTATCCTGTAACTGGAGAGCAAATTACTATTTTAGAAGCTATAGGTTTAGCAGGAGATTTAAATATCAAAGGGATGCGCGAAAACATCTTAGTCATTAGAGAATTTAATGGCACATTTGTACATCACAGAATTAATATTTTAAGTAAAGAAGCCATGAAATCGCCAGTGTTTTATCTAACTCAGAATGATGTAGTGTATGTAGAACCTAACAAATCTGCAATTACCTCGTCTTCATTAGATAATAGAGCGACTATTGCCATCTCTATTGCTTCTGTATTAATTACCTCGTCTGTGTTATTGTTAACGCGTAATTAATTTTTAGTAGTTCTTTTTTAATTGTACTAATTCGATTCCTTATTTAAACTCCATGGAGAATTCCGATTTAAATGAAATTATAAAAAAATATACTAAAAACTGGTATTGGTTTTTATTGTGTGTTATAATTGCATTAGTGTGTGCCTTTTTCTTTATCAGATATTCTGTTCCGCAATACTCGGCACAAAGTAAAATCCAGATATTAGAAGACGATCAGTCCGGATCTTCCATGGATGTTTTTCAAGATCTGGATCTTTTTTCTGGCAGTAAAAATAATATTGAAGATGAGATAGAAATCATAAAATCTAGATCGAACATCACGGATGTTGTTTTAAAATTAGGGTTAAACACCTCTTTTATGGTAAAAGGGACCATAAAGGATTCAGAAATATATAAGGATCAACCTATTAAGTTAAACTTTATCGGGGTAGATTCCTTATTGTATAATGCGAAATTAAATTTATTGATTACGATCAAGAATGATCATGAATTTTCGCTTGTTGAAGGTGAAAATAAAGGTTCTAAAACCTATGCCTTTGGGAAGAACATTCCTTCGAAATTAGGGGATTTAATCATTACTCCAAATCCACCATTTTTTAAGAAATATATAGGTAAAGATTTGAGGGTCGAAGTTTCGCCTTTAGAAAATGTGGTTATCGGTTTACAAAAAAGAATTTTAATATCACCTGCAGATGATAAATCTAATATCATCAATTTATCTTTAACAGATCCTGTTCAAGAGAAAGCTAGAGATATTTTGAATAGTTTGGTCGTTATTTATAATGAAAATGCTGTAGCTGATAAAAAGGAAATAGCCGATAGAACCTCTGATTTTATAAACGATAGAATTACCAATATTTATGATAATTTGGCTTCTGTAGATCAGAATGCTGAAGATTTTAAGACGGGTAAGGGCTTAACAGATATTGCTTCGGAAGCAAATATAAATTTAAATGTAGGTGCGGCAAATGAGCAACAATTACAAAGCATGACGACGCAACTACAAATGGCGTCCTCTATGAAAGAAATTGTAGATACGCAAAGTGGGTATGATATTTTACCCACCAATATTGGTTTGTCTGACCCTTCTATAGCAAATACTACGAATAAATACAATGAGCTTGTTTTAGAGCGTAAGCGCTTGTTAAAGAGTTCTAATGAAAAAAACCCCATCATTGTAAATTTAGACCAAGAATTATCAGGCTTAAAGCGTACCATGCAGTCTAGTTTGAGTGGGATGACCAACAACTTAGGTTTGCAAGTAAATAGTTTAAGTAGCCAGCGTTCTGTAATTAATTCTAAAATTTATTCCGCCCCAAGAAATGAAAGGGCGCTAAGAGACATTACGCGCAAGCAGCAAACGACAGAATCGTTATACTTATACTTACTTCAAAAACGTGAGGAATCGCAAATTACTTTCGCTTCTGCAAGTGCAAAATCTAAAATTGTGGAATGGGCTTATAATACAAGCAAAGCTCCTGTATCTCCAAAGAAACCCATTATCTTTTTGGCTTCTTTTATTTTAGGCTTACTGGTTCCTTTTTCTATTATTTATCTTAAGGATTTGATGGATAATAAAATTTCTAACAAAATAAGATTAGAGAAAATTGTAGAAAACAATGCTGTATTAGCAGAGTTGCCTAAAGTTTCTAGGAGTGACTCTAAAATGGTTTTAAATGATGATCGGTCCGTATTGGCAGAATCACTTCGGATATTGAGAACGAACTTAGATTATTTGATTAAGAATAATAGAGTAGGGGATGAGAAGGGCAATGTGATCTATATTACTTCTAGCGTATCTGGAGAAGGTAAAACGTTTTTATCTTCCAATTTAGCGATGATTTTGGCCAACACCAATAAGAAAGTTTTATTAATTGGTGCCGATATTAGAAACCCTAAAATTGGAACCTTCTTTAGTGACAACCAGAAGAATGTTGACAAGTTAAAATATGCAGCTAACGAGAAAAATAATATTGGATTAACAGAATATTTGAATGATGATAGCCTTAGTTCAAAAGAAGTAATTAATTCTCTTTTAGTCAATAAAAACACCGTAGATATTATTTATTCAGGAAAAATACCTGCTAATCCAGCGGAGCTTTTAATGAGTGATAGAGTTGAAAGTTTATTGAAAGAAATGAGTGCATTATATGACTATGTAATCGTAGATACCGCACCTTTAATGGTGGTTTCTGATACCTTAATTATTAGTCCGTATGCCAATCATATCTTATATGTGACAAGAGCCGGAGTCACAGAGAATAGCGTAATACAATTTCCATTAAAATTACAAGCCGAAGGAAAACTTAAGAATTTATCATTTGTAGTAAATGATGTCAAGAATTCAGATTTAGGCTATGGTGGTAAGTACGGTTATGGCTATTCTGCTGAAGAAAAGAAATGGTGGAAGTTTTGGGCTTAACTGAAATGATTAACTGTTTTGTCTAATATTGGAAGTAAATAATCAATTGTTTTTTGATTAAGTTGAATTTTCTTAAGTTCATTTATATGCTGTATGCGATGTACGTCTGAAGCAATAAAATCAATTTGATTATTTTCCAATAACTGATAAGCGCATTTCTTTACAGATTCGCCATAATACCCTCCTAAGGATAGCATATTCAATTGAAACGAGATTCCCATTTGTTTGTACTGCTCATATTTTTTTGTCTTATGCAGGTAATTGTAACGTTCAGGATGTGCTAGAATAGGAAAATACTTGGAAGAGGCAATCTTTTGAATGGCGTCTTCAAAATTAATCGAAGCTTGTAAATAAGACATTTCAACCAACAAATATTCATTGCGAATAGGCATCACCTCAGAACGTTCTAACAAATGATCAAAATTAGCATCAATCATATGTTCCGCTGCTGCTTCAATGGAAATTTGAGTCAGCCCCTTTTTCATCAATTCATTTTTTAATAACGCTAATGATTTAGAAATCGTTTTAGGAGTATTGGGGTAGTAATTGTCCATGATGTGTGGGGTAGCCACAAATTTAGAAACGCCTAGTTCGTTAAATTCATGAATCAGAGTCATAGCATCTTCTACCGTCTTTGCGCCGTCATCAATTCCTGGAAGGATATGATTGTGAATATCAACAAAACCATGAAGAAAATCTACTAAAAATTTTTTCTTTTGAAAAATATGAAACATGCATGCAAATTAGAGTACAAAAATACCTTATATATTAAGAAATATCCACGCACCAACTACTTTTAAAATTATTTTATGATATTATTACAACTTAGTACATTTTCTAACCTTATTTTTGCAAAAAAAAAGTGATCATAGATTATATTATAGCCATGTTATGGAGTATTTCCCCTTTTGGAGAGGCAAAAGTGGGGATTCCTTTTGGTATGTTGCGCGGGTTAAATATCTATTTGGTTTTTGTACTTTGTTTTACAGCAAACGTCTTAGTTTTTCCGTTGATGATGTTTTTTCTTGATAAAATCAACCATTATTTTTTACGTTGGAATTTTTATAAAAAATCTGCGATATACGTTGCTAGAAAAGCAAAAATAGGATCGGGAGATAAAATTAAAAAATATGGATTTTGGGGGCTTATATTTTTTGTAATGTTGCCTGTTCCTGGTACTGGTGTGTATGCGGGTAGTATTGCGACTTATTTATTTAAGATTGAAAAGAAAAAAGCTTTTTTAGCCAATACCATAGGGATCTTTTTCTCCTCTTTAATTATTTGGGTTACTACCATTCTAACGATGAAAGGAATTTCATAAAGAAATACGATAGTCCTCTTTTTCCTTTGTCTTTCATTCTTAAATAAGCAATTTGTTCTTAGATAATCATAATAGCTATTAATTAAAATGACATTAAGCCTTAGGCTTCTACTCCTTAGCTATCATTTGTCATCTTACTAGCCGTCAAGAACACGTACTAAGGGGATCTTTAATCTTCCTGTAAACCTTATATACGCACATACTTGAATATAGAACAGCGACACCCTACTATTTAAAATAGCAGGGTGTCGCTGTTCATGCGCTTGTTTCTTACAATTTCTTTTCATGTTCTATAGCTGCACTACTTAATTTTTAAGGAGAAATATTTGAGCTTATAGGGGTACACCAAATCTACTTTATTTTAAAAGGATTGATAAAAAAGACATTTTTATCCTTTATATGATTCTTATCATATAATTAACATTTCTAAGGCGCTACTTTTGAGGAATAATTTAAAAACTAATATGATGAAAATAGTAATTAGAAGTGCCGCAATCATTTTTTCACTTTTATTAACGGCCTGCGGAGGCAAAGAAGAAAAGAAGAAAGATGACTTTAACATCAATCGTGAAAAAACTAAAACTGAAAAGCCAGCAGAAACGGCTTCGACCACCAGTGCAGTTCCTGCATCTAAGCGAATAGATCTTGAAAATAAAGGGGTAGGTCCTGTAACGTCAGTAACCTTAACTCCAGATATTGATCAGGCTTTGGCTAAAAAAGGGGAAGAGGTTTACACGCAAATGTGTCTTGCTTGTCATAAGACAGACAAAAAGTTTATTGGTCCTGCACCAACAGGTATTTTAAAAAGACGTAGTCCAGAATGGGTAATGAACATGATTCTGAACCCTGAAGTTATGATTAAAGAAGATCCTTTAGCAAAAGAGCTTATGGCTGAGTTTAATGGTGCGCCAATGGCGAATCAAGGACTTACCGAAGATCAGGCACGTAGTGTCCTTGAATTTTTTAGAACCCTAGAATAATAAACGATTAGTTTTTAATGCACTTACGCTTAAATAAAATAACCACAAATACAATACAAATGAAAAAGTATTCATTTTACCTAGTAACCCTATTGGGGTCGGTCCTGTTTCTTTCAGGTTGCGGCGATCAAAACGGTAATGCATCATCAAATGGTGCGCTTGCTTCTAATAATGCAGAAAAAGTATATGTAGCTCCTGGCGAACATGATGAATTTTACGCCTTTATGTCTGGTGGATATAGCGGTAATGTAACCGTTTATGGTCTTCCTTCTGGACGTATGTTTAAAGAGATTCCTGTTTTTTCTCAGTTTCCGACCAATGGTTATGGCTATTCTGAAGAAACAAAACCTATGTTAGAGACTTCTTTTGGCTTTATCCCGAATGATGATTCTCACCACCCGGATATTTCTCAGACCAATGGAGAATTAGATGGCAGATGGTTATTTATAAATGGAAATAATACGCCACGTATTGCGCGAATTGATTTAAAAACATTTGAAACTGCAGAGATTATTGAAGTCCCTAATAGCGCGGGTAACCACAGTTCTTCCTATATCACAGAGAATTCAGAGTATGTGGTAGCAGGAACTCGTTTTTCCGTTCCTATTCCTCAAAGAGACATGCCTATAAAAGACTATAAAGGAAACTTTAAGGGTGCCTTGTCTTTTATTAGTGTAGCGCCTGAAACTGGTCATATGGATATCAAATTCCAGTTGATTATGCCAGGGTTTAATTATGATCTTTCACATCCAGGACGTGGAAAATCTCACGGCTGGTTTTTCTTTACGACCTATAATACAGAGGAAGCTAATTCGCTGTTAGAGGTGAATGCTTCTCAAAATGATAAAGATTTTATCGCAGCAGTAAACTGGAAGAAGATAGAAGAATATGTAGAAAATGGTGGAGGTACTATGGTGCCTGCTAATTATACACATAATTTGTATAGTGATGAGACCCATAGCGCTACTTCAACGATGAAAAAAGAGGTGCTTACTGTAGATCCTACAAAAGTGCCTGGTGCTGTATTCTTTATGCCAACGCCAAAATCTCCACACGGGGTAGATGTTAATCCAACAGGAGATTATATTATTGGTAACGGAAAGCTTTCTGCGGATCTTACGGTTTTCTCATTTGATAAAATGATTGCTGCAATTGACGGTAAAAAATATGATGGTGAAGCTTATGGTCTTCCTATTTTAAAATTTGAAGATGTATTAGCTGGTCAAGTAAAAAGTGGAGGATTAGGTCCATTGCATACCGAGTTTGATGGTAAGGGTAATGCGTATACTACGTTCTTTATTTCTTCGGAAGTGGTAAAATGGAAAGTAGGTACTTGGGAGGTTATTGATAGAAAACCAACTTTTTACTCTGTTGGTCACTGTATGATTCCTGGCGGAAATTCTGCAAAACCTTTCGGTAAATATTTGATATCCTTAAATAAGATTACCAAAGATAGATATCTGCCAACTGGCCCTGAGTTAGAACACTCTGCACAGTTGTATGATATTACTGGAGATAAAATGGAGCTTATTTATGACTTTCCAACCCATGGTGAACCACATTACGCAGCAGCTATTCCTGCCTCCATATTAGCACCTAAATCGCAGAAAATTTATAAACTGGCAGAAAACGAACATCCATTCGCTACCAAGAGTGTTTCAGATGCAAGAGTGGTTCGTGATGGTAATGTTGTACATGTGTATATGGCCATGATACGTAGTCACTTTACTCCAGATAATATAGAAGGTATTAAAGTTGGTGATAAAGTATATTTTCATATTACAAATCATGAACAAGATTTTGATGTTCCGCATGGTTTTATGATGATAGGAGCCACTAATTCTGGACTATTGATTATGCCAGGACAAACAAAAACTACCGTATGGGAACCTAAGCAAGAAGGTGTATGGCCATTTTATTGTACCGATTTTTGCTCTGCTTTGCACCAAGAGATGCAAGGGTATGTGCGTGTTTCACCTGCTAGTTCTAACATTGATCTGTCATGGTCTTTAGGAGAATAAAGTAAGAATAAGATAGTTGTTCTAAAGAAAAGCAGGTCGCAAATGAAGACCGACCTGCTTTTTTTATGGAGCACTAAAATGTTTGATAGAAATGATTTTTAAGAGAATATAAGATGAAAAAAGCAAGTATATTAATGATCATTGGTTCTTTGTGTTTATTAGGGTTGTTTAAATTTCCACTTTGGAATATCATGCTAGGCGCACCACAATATCCAGACCCATTAGGTATGAATATTCATATAACAGGGATACAAGGCGTTTCTGAATTTGATTTGCAAAATATAGATGGTCTTAACCATTATATTGGTATGAAGACCATTCCTAAGGCCGATGAAATGTGGGAATTTAAAGCTTTTCCTATCGTAATTATAAGCATGTCAGTTTTAGGGGTGTTGTTAGGTTTACTAGGATTCGTTGGAAAAGTAGATTACCGCTATTTTTTGGGTTGGTTTATCTTGATGTCTATTTTAGGCGTCATGGGGATGTATGATTTTAATGTGTGGTTAACGGACTATGGTTCTAATTTAGACCCACACGCTATTATTAAAGTAACCAATGAGGATGGAACTCCTATGACCTATAAACCACCGCTTTTTGGATATAAAAAGCTATTGAATTTTAATGTAAGTTCTATGCCCGCACTGGGTGCTTGGGCAATGTTTTTAGGAATGTCTCTCACCGTAGTTGCTTTTTTAGTAGGATGGAAAAGTAAACGTTCACCATCTTCGTAAGTATACATAAATTAATTGATCATGAAAAACCAAACATTTATAGCAGTACTAAGTTTTCTGATAGTATCTGCGTGCAACAGGGAACCTAAAGCCATCGCATATGGTGCAGAAGGATGTCATTTCTGTAGCATGACTATTGTGGATACCCAACATGCTGCACAGTTTATGACCAAAAAAGGGAGAAGTTATTCTTTTGATGCCACGGAATGTATGTTAAATTATTTACAGGACGTAGCCCCAGAAACTATTGGGCTATATCGGGTAAATGACTACAACAATCCGGGAGTTTTTATTGATGCTAAAGAAGCTACCTATCTAATTAGCAAAAATATTCCTAGCCCTATGGGAGGAAATTTAAGTGCTTTTTCAACAAAAGCAGCAGCAGAGAAAATGCAAGAAGAGAATACGGGTAGCGTGTATTCATGGAAAGAATTACAATCTAAATTTAATAAAGGCTAGTAAATTAATACATACACAAGATTAATGCACCTAAAACCTAAATTTCTTTTAATAGCCATATGTTTTGTAAGTACTTCATTATGGGCAAAAACGATAACCGTTTGTTCAGAATGTGCTGTAAAATCTATTGCTACTGCCATTAAAACGGCGGTAGCCTATGATACAATTGCTGTAAAAAAAGGAACCTATTACGAATATAATTTACTTATAGATAAGCCCTTAGTGCTGATTGGTGAAAATTTTCCAGTGATTGATGGGCAAGATAAAGGTGAAATCATCAGAATTACCTCTGATAATGTAACTGTAGACGGACTTTTTATTATAAATGTAGGAACAAGTTATACCTCAGATTATGCCGCTATTCGCGTGGTGAGAAGTGATTCTTTTTTAATACAAAATGTAGTGCTAGAAAAATTATTTTTTGGCATTTATTTAGAAAAATCAAATAATGGTAGGGTATATCATAATAAAATAATAGGGGATGCAAAAGATGAGTATAACTCAGGAAATGGCATCCAATTATGGTATTCAAAGAATGTCGTAGTAGAAAAAAATATTGTGCAAGGTGCGCGAGATGGTATCTATTTGGAGTTTTCTGATAACATAACAATCAACGATAATATAAGTACAAAAAACCTCCGGTATGGTTTGCATTTTATGTTTTCTGATGATGATGTGTATACCAATAATATCTTTGAAAGTAATGGAGCTGGAGTTGCTGTAATGTTTTCAAAAAATATTAAGATGACAGGGAATACTTTTAAAAAAAATTGGGGTACTGCTGCATTTGGTCTCTTATTAAAAGAAATTAATGATGCTGAGATTAGTGGAAATATCTTTGAAGAAAATACTATCGGGATCAACATAGAAGGGTCTAACCGAATAACGTATTCCAACAATAATTTTATCAATAACGGATGGGCTATAAAAGTCCTTGGCGCATGTTATGATAATTCATTTTTGAAGAATAATTTTTTGTACAACAGTTTTGATGTTTCTTATAACAGCAATATCAATGACAACGTTTTTGAACAAAATTACTGGAGTAATTATACCGGCTATGATTTAGATAAAAATGGGATTGGAGACATTCCTTATAGACCCGTAAAATTGTTTTCCTATATCGTAAATAAAACTCCGGAATCTATTGTGCTTCTCCGAAGTTTATTTATGGATATTATTGATTTCTCTGAAAAAGTATCTCCTGTTTTTACCCCCGATAACCTAGTGGATGCAAAACCATCAATGAAAAGAATAGAATGATTAAGATAGAAAATTTACATAAAAAATTTGGAAAGACTCCTATTCTCATGGGGTTAGATCTAAGCATTAAACAAAGTGGCATTTTTGCCATTTTAGGACCTAATGGCTCTGGTAAGACGACGTTAATTAAGTGCATATTAGGTATGGTAGTCCCGAACAAAGGTACTATTGCCATAAATGGAGATTTAATTAAAAATAAATGGAAATATAGACAAGAAATTGAATATTTACCTCAGATTGCCAACTTTCCTAGTAATCTTAAAGTCAAAGAATTAATTCGGATGATTAAAGATTTAAGGCAGAAACCAAGCGATGAAGAACGTTTAATTGAACGCTTTGAATTGGAGCCATTTCTAGATAAAAAATTATCCATTCTTTCTGGAGGTACCAAACAGAAAGTGAATATTGTTATTGCATTTATGTTTGATAATCCTTTGATTATTCTTGATGAACCTACTACAGGTCTAGATCCTGTGGCATTAATCAAATTAAAAGAACTCATTCAAATAGAAAAACAAAAAGGAAAGACCATACTTGTTTCCTCACACATCATGCAGTTTGTAGAAGAGATAGCAGATGAAATTGTATATCTTTTAGAAGGGAAAATATACTTTAAAGGAAGTATAGCAGCGCTAAAAGAAAAAACACAACAAACGAATGTAGAACATGCCATTGCGGCAATTGCAAAACCTGTGTCACATGTTTAAGATATTAAAATATAGTTTTTATGATCTTATGCGCAGCCGTTGGAGCTACGTTTATTTTCTGTTCTATTTATTATTAGGTTTTGTATTGTTGTTTTTAAACAACGATGTATCAAAAGCGGTCATCACGTTAATGAACATTATTATTGTTTTGGTTCCTTTAATTAGTACAATTTTCGGAATTATGTACTATTACAATTCTAAAGAATTCACAGAACTTTTATTAGCGCAACCCATTAAAAGAACATCCATATTCTTAGGGCAATATTTGGGAGTAGCAGCCTCTTTAGCACTAAGTCTTATTTTAGGATTGGGAATTCCTTTTGTGCTCTATGGGCTTTTTAAGAGTAGTGCCATTTTTGACTTTTCACTTTTATTAGTAACTGGTACTTTCTTAACCCTTATTTTTTCCGCACTATCTTTTAATATTGCAATCTCTAATGAAAATAAGATTAAAGGATTTGGGTATGCCGTTTTGTTATGGTTATTTATGGCCGTTATTTATGATGGATTATTTTTAATGTCACTCATCATTTTTAACGAATACCCTCTTGATAATTTTTCATTAGTGGCCTCAATGTTTAATCCTATTGATTTGTCACGGACCTTAATTTTATTGAAATTAGATATCTCAGCATTATTAGGATACACAGGAGCCGTCTTCAAACAATTTTTTGGCACGAATATGGGAGTGATTATTTCAATGTTGGTACTTGTTTTATGGACGATACTCCCTATATGGAGATTGCTTTATAAATCTAAAAGAAAGGATTTTTAGTAGTCAACTTATAGTATTTCGGTGACCTAGTACATGAATAAGATTGCTTAGCAATCTTATTCATAGGTTATGTTTCTAGAAACACTTACAGGTTTAGGATATTTACATATTTGCGCAAAAACACGATAAAAAAGTATCCTTATTATTTAGAAAAGAATAAATTCAAACATATATTTGCAGCATGAAGCATAGTTTAATCATAATAGCAATTCTCATTTGCTTAAAACCTACTTTCCCATTGTTGGAGTATGTTTTTAATTATGATTATATCTCAGAAGTCCTTTGTATTAATAAAGATAAACCAGAACTAAACTGTAATGGGAAATGTTATTTAATGACAAAATTAGCGGAGGAATCTAAAGCGAATGATGCAAATAAAAAAACACCTATTGAAAATGCTTTTTCTTTAGTCTATTTTTCAGCGTATACTGCATATTTTAATGCAGCTTCTAATACAACGGAATATATAGTTTTACCTATGACGTATAGCGAAACCTTATATTCATTTAATTTCTACAACAACCTTATTAAGCCACCTATTGCGTAGTATTTTTTAATAGAAGTATAACGATAGCATTTTTATTCAAACAACAGGAGAATCCACATTTTGGCTTTTTTTGCTGCGCGGATTTTTATATGCTGTAATCTTTTCTATTTCTTAGTTTTATTCAAAACTCAAACTTTTTAATACTTAAAAAACGATGTGCTAGCGCTTATTGAGCTACACGTACTTACGCAATATTCTTAATAAATAATCAAATGAAAAATTTTAAAATAGCCTTATTGGCAATGATATCCATAGTGGCAATTTCTTGTAATAATGACGATGATGCTGATGAAGCATTAACAGGATCTGGAGAGATTTCAGTAACTTTTGACAATGGGTATGAAGGGAATGACCTAATTCTAGCTACAGCAAATACAGCCAATGCCAATGGAGAAGCACTAACCGTAACACGTTTGAATTACATTGTAAGCAATTTTGTTTTGACTGATGTTGACGGAAATGAATATGTTTATCCTAAAGATGATAGTTATTTTATCATTAGCCAAGAATCAGATTTAGAAGATATTTCATTATCAGATATACCTGCAGGAGAATACACAACTATAAAATTTGGTATAGGAATAGATGACGAAAAATTCCAACAAGGTGCTGATGGTCAAGGTGATTTATGGACACAAGCTGAGGCATATAATTTAACATGGTCCTGGACATCTGGTTACAAGTACATTAATTATGAAGGTACTTTTACTTCAGAAACGGTAACTGAAGAAACTAACTTTAGAATTCATTTAGGTAGATTGGGTGACCAGGTGAACTACGAAGAAGTAACACTAGCGTTACCGACCAATGTAACTGTTAGTGATGAAATGGATTCTAATATTCATTTAAAAATAGATGCCTCTAAAATACTTACTTCTATTAACAATCTTAGTCTTTCAGAAGAAGCAACGTATATGACAGATCCTGCAACGGCTCCTTTAGTTGCGGAAAATACAGCTACAATGTTTACAGTAGATCACGTGCATAACGGTAGTGATCACTAATCAAACAATTTATATTAATACTCCTGCAATACTCTTAGGGTATTGCAGGTACTAATAGAATACGGATGAAAAAAATACTATTTTTTTTAAGTTTGATTCTTGCTTTCTCGTGTAATGATTCTGATGATTATATTGAAATAAATGAATTACTAACTATTGAACAGCCCAGTAATTTTCCGGCATTAGAATATGATATTGATGCTAATCCACCAACAGAAAACGGATTTGAATTAGGGAAAAAATTGTTCTATGACGGAGATTTATCAAGAGTAGGGTATATCTCCTGTGGGTTTTGTCATGAACAAAGTTCAGCCTTTACACATCATGGGCATCAATTTAGTCATGGTGTAGACGGGTTAGAAGGAACAAGAAATACACCTTCCATACAAAATATGGCATATATGACGCATTTCATGTGGGATGGAGCTATAGATCATTTAGACTTATTTCCAATAGCACCCATTACAAATGAAGTAGAGATGGATGAAACGATTACAAATGTTTTGTCAAAATTATCGGCAGACAGTGAGTATCCAAGTTTATTTGCTCAAGCTTTTGATGACGGTGAAATTAATTCAGAAAACTTTTTAAAGGCCCTCTCACAATTTATGGTGATGATGGTTTCCTCAAATTCTAAATATGATAAATATGTTAGAAATGAGGATGCGATTATATTAACAGATTTAGAACTCGAAGGTTTAGCAATTTTTAAAACGAATTGTGCTACATGCCATGCTACAGATTTATTTACAGATAGATCATTTAGAAATAATGGTTTAGCACCTTATACAACAATAAATGATTTAGGGAGGTATAATGTAACCGGTTTAGTAGAAGATAAATATAAATTTAAAGTGCCTAGTTTGCGAAATGTAGCTCTAACGGCTCCATATATGCACGATGGGAGATTTGGGAGCTTAGAGGCTGTGTTGGATTTCTACACGGATGGAGTCGTGGAGTCGGCCACATTAGATCCAGAACTACAGATTGATGGAGCCTTAGGATTACTACTATCAATTACAGATAAAGCGGCGCTGGTTGCTTTTTTGAATACATTAACAGATGAAGAATATATAGATGATGAACGCTTTGCAGAATTTTAAGAAAAATAGAATACTCTTTTCCCTTTTAGTAACTATGCTTGGTTTTTTAACCGTGTATGCTATTGATAAATTACCCACTGTACCTCCTAATCCAATACCTTGTTTAGGTCATTTTCATGGTCTAGATTATGTATATGACTTTTGTGATACTTGTGGTTGTGGGAGTAGTGGAGGAAGTATGGGGTACGGTACAGGATTAAACACCAATTTTATAGGTGTTAGATACATAGGACAGCAGTACCGTTCTAGAGACGGAATTTTTAATGATTCGCCGTGGATTGATGAAAATTTTAATACCATGCAGTTGTGGGGTAATTTTCCAATATCAAAGAGAACAGTGGTAAATGTGATTGTCCCTTACCAATTTCACAGCAGAAAATTTTCGGACAATACCACTCAAAATATTAATGGTTTAGGAGATGTAAGTGTTCTTGCTATGTATAACATAATAAAAGCAAGACCAGATAGTATTGTAACTATAGTTCCGGAACATTATGTGCAAGTAGGAGGTGGCGTAAAAATACCTACAGGAACATTTGATAAAGCGAATAATACCGGAAGCGTTAATCCTAGTTTTCAATTAGGGAATGGGAGTTGGGATTATGTTTTGGCCGCTAATTATGGCTTTAACTATAGAAATTGGGGGATTAGTACTCTTTTTAACTATTCCCTTAAGACAGAGAATCCAAAAGAGTACCAGTTTGGGAATCAGTTTAACTATGCAGTTAACGCCTTTAAAACGTATTATCCAGCAAATAATTTCACCATTACACCTATAGTTGGTGTTGCAGGAGAGCTTTATGAAACGAATAAAGAATACGGAGAAGACGTGGCAGATACCAAGGGAAATATTTTCTTAGGAAAAGTAAGTTTAGAAGCGTCTTACAGCAGGTATGCTTTAGGTGTAGTCTCTATGTTACCTATAAGTCAGCATTTGAATAACGATAAGGTAGAACTAAAAAATAGGCTGTCCATTTACTTAAATGTGAATTTTTAAAGCTAGTATTTTCCATTTGTCTTACAAAGGCTATCTGTATTTTAAGAATGCTACAGATAGTCTTTTTTTTATAGTTGTATTCTAGCATGAAAAATAGAAAAGAAGCTTCTTTAAATTTTTCCATTTAAAGAAGTTAATCGGTTCAAAGCATCAAATTCAGCACTTAACACCTTTGTGTTTTTAAGACCTTCTATTTTTTGCTCTGTTTGGTGTATTTTAAAACTACGATCTATTAAATAATTAAGGAACGCATTTTTTATGATGTACGCTTATTCCTCCGATTAATTGCGGAAAACAAGTCAATACTTTTTCAACCTTATCCATTTCAATTTCAGGAATCCGATCATCATCTATCGTAACTACGAGCGTTCCTTGCCCGTAATTAGCACAGTAATAACTTTTAGATGAAAATTGACCACAGGCCAGCATTCCTATTTTGTGCTCAAAACCTTCATCCACATTAAAATGACCGTCTGTAAGTTCTTTGATTTTTTTTCTTCTCCTAAAGCTTTGAGCTGCCTAGAGTGCACTAATAAATTCTCTGGAATACCACTTTGCGTATTTGCCCAGCCCCACATCCAAGAACTCGTGTTAAAAGATAGAGAGCCTATTACTTGAATAGGGAGTTCTATGTCTCCAAAGAGAATACTTCCTTTTCCTAAATCTAATTGCCAACCATGAGAACCAATAAAGTCGCCAAAAATAAGTTGTTTTTCAAAAGATAAGCCTGCGTGTGATTCAAAAAGGCCTTCTAAGCTATTCCATTCAGCTTTACGAAGGGTATTAAAATTGTTCAATTCTGGCCTGTTATCTTTATTTTCCGACATCTGTTATTATTTTAAAATCGTTTTGTTCAAATAGAAGGGAGTCTAGTGGTGTGTTTTTTAGCTGCGCACAAAGAGGAGCAATGCCAAATAGTAGGGTGACGAGTAGGTAGCTCTGGCCTTTAATTTTCATGTGGTGTGGTCTGTGCATATGTTATAAACAGATTCTGTTTTATCTTATTTTATTCCCGCCTAAATTCTTTTGCAATTTAAAAGGAATGCCTTGTTTCTACATCCCTGAAAAAAGGGATATTTTGTTTTTTTTAATGAAAATACGAGACCTAGATTTAATAGAGTATTCAAGAAATTCGCTAAAGATGATCTACCTGTAGTAAGTACTTTCTAAACGTATCGTAAAAAACTAGAATTGTGGCGCTGCATAGCAACTATGATCTATTGCTTCTGTTATCTAAAAATACTTGTCACAACACTTTAACACTTATCGTATTAAAAACGGAAACTTTTGTAAATTAGCGCGCCTAATTTAGGGCATGGGCTATTTTAGTCCCCTGTATAAATTTTTTGATGAATACCATAAAAGACTAGAACGTTCCTTGCGGTCTGTTTTTTGGAGACCAATAACACAAAATATGATCACATTTATAACGGCTTTTATTCTATTGATACTAGGCTATTTCACCTATGGTAAATTCGTAGACAAAACTTTTAAATCTGATGCCAACAAAACTACACCAGCACATACCTTACAAGATGGGGTAGATTTTGTTCCTATGAATAGCAACAAAAACTCTTTTATTCAAATTTTAAATATTGCAGGAGTCGGACCCATATTTGGGCCAATCTTGGGGGCATTGTACGGCCCTTCTGCTTTTTTATGGATTGTTTTTGGGTCTATTTTTGCTGGAGGAGTTCATGATTACCTTACAGGAATGATTTCCATACGCTATGGAGGAGCACATTTACCAGCTATGGCATCACGGTTCTTGGGCAAAGCATTTAGCCATGTGGTAAACTTATTTACGCTATTACTTTTAGTATTAGTAGGGACTGTTTTTGTTACCGCACCTGCCGAAATGATCAATGCCTTACTCGGTGATACGGATTATTTGAAAGTCATCATTTTATGTATTTTTATCTACTATATCATTGCTACCGTATTGCCTATAGATAAAATAATTGGAAAAATATATCCTGTTTTGGGCGTGCTTTTAATTCTTAGTGCTATTGGGATTTGTATTGGGATGTTTATTTACGGGAATCCACTGCCAGAATTAACGCTGGAAAATTTACACCCTAAAAAAATACCGTATTACCCGGTAATCTTTCTAACCATCTCTTGTGGTGCCCTATCTGGTTTTCATGCCACACAGTCGCCTATAATTTCACGTACGATAGATAATGAAAAGGACGGTAGAAAAGTGTTTTATGGGATGATGATTTTGGAAGCTTTTATTGCTATGATATGGGCAGCGGCTTCTATGAGTTTGTTAGATACAGAAGAGCTCAGTGCGCTATTGGCAGAAGGTGGCCCTGCTGCGGTTGTTAATAAAATTGCCATTATATTATTAGGAACCGTTGGGGGTACGGTGGCTATTATTGGGGTAATTGTATTGCCTATTACTTCAGGAGATACTTCTTTTAGAGCCGCACGTATGATTATTGCAGATTACTTAAACATAGATCAAAAAGTGTTGCGCAATAGGTTTGCTGTAGCCATCCCTTTATTTGCTATTTCTTTTATCCTTACCAATATGGATTTTCAGTTGCTATGGCGTTATTTTTCATGGTCTAACCAAGTGACTGCCGCTATTGCCTTATGGATAGGAACCGTATATCTATATGAAAACAAAAAACAGTACATCATTGCTTTAGTACCTGCATTTTTTATCACTTCAGTAATATTTTCCTATATATTTTATGATCCAACCATTGGTTTTAATATGAGTCCTACTACGTCAAACTGGATAGGGCTGATAATTACCTGCTTACTGACTGCTTTATTTTTCATGATGATGAAAAAAAGAAAAACAGCAGAAGCGCTTTAAATTTACAGCATTTACAAAGTATACAAGCCACCTCTCTAGGTGGCTTCTTTGTTTACGCCCTAGTTTTTAGGATAGTTTTATTAGGAAGTACGAGTAGTATTAAATCCTGTTTTTCCAAAGTCCGTGTTCACGGAATTCCGTGATAGCCAATAGAAAATGATATAGTACATTTGATTTTATGGAAATAGGATTTAAAGAGGTGTTAGTAGGCATCGTTATTTTATTGGTCGTGGTTTTTTACAGCCTGAAAGCAAAATATATGTTGACGGAAAAGGTAGCTGCTAAAAACTTCGAATCCTTTTTAGCAGCCAATTATGGAGACCTCTTAGGGTATACGGATTTAAGGCGATTTTTTAATACAAGCAATATGAATCCTAATTGTTTCAGGGTAAGCGTATATCAGAAAAAAGAGCCCAGGGTAGAACTATTTATTAAGTTTGATGCGAAGACCGTGGCAACACAAACAGATCTTCCTCCTGATTATCCAGACGGATTCACTTTTCAGGAACGGTACGTAGCCCGCATTAAGCTAGTAGAAATTTACGATGTTATTTCAGCAAAAATGAAGCCTCTTGGCGTAGCGCTCTTGTGGGATTATAATGAGGTGTTTTTTACGCTTGAAGCGCCATTTACGGAAGCTGAGGTTTTAGAGAAATCGGATTATTTTTTAAGCTTGTTTCAAGCCGAAGATTCTGAATTTCTAGGGTATTATCATGAATTGCCACTGGTCATAAGGTATCCACATAAAAATGCGATTCCCTTAGTGCGAGAGTTAGCACAAGAAGACGGTAATTGGCGCTTTAGAACCTTAAAACTATACACAGGAGCTACTGACTTTGAAACGGTAAGAGAGACGCTTACCAAGGAGCTACAGACCTATTTAGAAAAGAGTTATCCTACGCAGCAACTGTATGATCATTTTGACACGTATGTGAACCCCCAAGATTTTTCTAAGGTGTTGTATATTGAATTTACAGAAGCTAAGAAAACAAAAAAGGAAGCAGCGCAACAACAACTAGGCGTTTGGGTTTCTCCAATTACGGGCTATACGCTTATGTATAGGAACTTACACCAAGGGAGTGTAAAACAAGTAAGCTTTGTCGCTACAGCTAATAGTATTCTTATGGAGGATATTTTGGCCAAAGAAATACCTAGGTTTTTAGCATTGGCCTAGAGCAGTTTTGATTGATGGAAGTACTCTGCTGATGCTTTTTGAAAAAACGCTTGTTGTATTAGCATGGGAAAGTAGCAAAGCCAGAACACTCGTTATTCTAAGACCCTTAGTTAAAACTGGTCCAAGGCTTCGAAGATTTCCTTCAAAGGTATCTTTTTTGGTTCAGGTTCGCCATATTCCGTAAAAATTAGCTGGTTCTCTAAGATTTTAAAGGTATCCATACCTCCTTCATCCGACCAATTATTATAGGACGGTTCAAATTTTAAGCGTGCCACTTTTTGCGTTTCTATATTTACAATTTGTATGTTATACACATTATCTGGCGGTACGTCTTGGTGTATTATCAAGTAGTTATCTATTAATTGAATCTGATTTATAGCCTGCCAACTATGTCTATCAGGAGCACCCATTACATTATCATCGGATATAAATAGCCATTTATACGTCTTTCCTTTTTTTACGAAAACGCAATGTGATGTTTTGTAAATTTCGTATTCTGTATTTTTTATGATGGGTGTCAAGTTCGCTAACTGCGCTCTAGAGTCCGCTATTGGGTAGTAGACCAAAAAGGCAGTAGTATATTCTTGATTAAAGTAATTGCCATAAGGGTGATCTAGCTTTTGCAGGCTGTCTCCGGAAACCGTAATGTAATACGCTTCTGGTAGGGTTAGTTCGTTAGGTATCCAATTGGTTTTAGGGACTGCGATGCGATCAAAAAGTGGATGTTCTTCTACTACTTTTAAAGATAAAGAACCGCTTAATAACCAGTTTAGCGAACTATCTGGGCGACTTCTTTTTTTAGGGAGAACAGTATCTTTTAGTACTTTTAAAAAAGGAGCATTGGTTTCTAAGTTCAAGGCAGTAGGCACTCTTATTAATCGCATAAAGCTAGAATAGCATCCTTCATTATATAGTGTGAGCTTTTCTTTGGTTTTACCATTAATAATAGATACATCTCCGCCACTACAGGCGCTTCCGTATTCATAGTAGTTGATAAGGGTATCTAATACGGTATCTTTATTAAAATCTACAACAGTGGTGTCTATTTTGTATCGCTGACCCATTGCTAGTTGTGGTAGGCCTACTAGAATAATAAGGAACAAAATACTCTTTTTCATGTGTATGGTTGCTTGTTGATGTTATTCGATTAGTTTTTCAGTTATTTTTTTGAAATGATCAGCACTGTATTCTATTTCTTTTTCTAATTCTTCAAAACTAATTCTATTTGAATTGCTGAAACCTGAAGTTTTATCTTTTGCTAATTGAGGAGGACTACCCGTTATTAAAGCCGTTTCGATAACTTCAAATGATGTTGGATCAGCATCTTTAATTAGTCTGTTCATATAAAATATTTTGTCGCCATCTTTTGAGTAATAATATTCTTGTTTTAGTTTTTTCCACGTGTTAGGTTTTGCTTTGAGAATTGTTGCAAAGCCATAGAATGCAAAATTTTTATCTAAGCCAAAATGGCCATCGTTTAGCGATACAAAAGAGTGGATATCTGCTTTTTTAACAATTTTTGTTTTACCACTGAAGTTGTAGTAATAAACATTTTTTTTATCTTTTCCGTAGCCATATGGCACGTAAGTTTCGTTATATAAGTATAATTTTTTATCAACCCATTCTACGGACTTACCCATTGATTTCATTCCGTTATCACAAACTTCAAAGGTTTTGGTATCGGCATCATTTATTAGGCCGCCTAATGTCCAAACGTTGTCTTTGTCTTTCGCATAAGCTAAATTAAGGGCTAGAAAAGTTTTTGGGTCCGTATTATTTAATTTTGAAGAACCACAATAACAATTTTTTTTATCTTTTGCCCATAGTCCATAAAAGTGTTGAAAAGTATCTATGTCGGCACCTTTTATTTCATAGCCTCTGTGAAAAACACTTTTTCCGTCTGTCCAATAGTGCTTATCTAAATCAATATTATCGAAGGTTGTTGAGAGTTTATTCAAGTGTTACTTACAGTTTTTATAAATCGCTTAGCTCGTTAATTTTATACAACTTAAAATCAACATCCATTTCTTTTAAATATTCTTCAAGATTTTGTTCAAATCCTACTTCTTTTCTCCAAATATTTATTGAGTCAATATTTTTTATTGGCCATAAAAAATAGACCCATTCACCTTTTTTATTCGCTTGTCCTTTTATCTGCGTTCCATAAATTTGTTCAATCCCTTTATGCATTAAATTTCTATCCTCCATCAGGGCTAATGCAGTTTTAGAGATATTACCATTATCAGTTGCTTTTCTAATTACAGGAAGATATTTGTCTACTTTATTAGAATGTTGAATTACATAAAAAGCAGCTTGGTTGGCTGGTTCTCCTACTAGTGATTTACTTGGATACCCGTATTCTTTTATAATGCTTTCTATTTCCAGTAAATTGATGCTGTCAATTTCGCGCATTAGTTCAAATCTTGCTTCTCCCTCAATATCCGTTTCACTTAAATTCATTTGAGTTAGTAATTCAGCTTTTCTTTCAATAGATAAATTTCCGTTTGAAGCTATTATTTCTCGAATTCCTTGGTCTTTTAATAAAATGGTTTCAAGTTTACTTTTTAATTCACTATTCATCTGGATTTGTTCAGAATTAGCTTCATTTTTTTCTTTACAAGAACTTAAGATTATTGACAGTATTAAGAAAATTATTTTAACGGACTTCATTTTTTTAATTGGTTACAACGTTAAGTATAAGAAATCGTAGGGCAGGTGATAAGCACTTACGTTTCGGTTTATCACTTAGCTAAATATAAATATTTTGCTTTTATCTTTTGTCCTATAAACGCCATATTTTATATTCAGATGCCTTAATTCCCAATTCTGATTTTTGAGCTTTTTCTTGTCTTAACACATCTCCTGTAGAGAGGTGGATTACCCCGAAATCATTAATAATCTTTTTACTTTGTGTTCCTTTTCCAGCAAGGGGTGGTCCGAAAATAATAATGTTCATAGTGTATATTAGCGTGTTTATGCACCTCAAAAATAATCAATTACTTAACTAATTGAAAAATGGTACCGCCTTAAAAGGCGGTTATAAAGGCCATTGTTTTGTAAATTATGGAGTTGTGTAACGGTTACCATTGTTGTACTTTCGTTATCTTTCAATTATCGCTACTTGATGAGTGATTGAGAATAAATCTATTTTAGAACCATATTCATTCTTTTCGGGTAATCCATAGCAATAAATCAGTTTGTTTTCAATTTTATTAATATTTTTATCATTCTTAGATTTATAACTAGAAGGAATAAATAAATCGAATTTTTGGCTATTCCCATATTTTCCACCAAAAGTCATAGGTATTTTTATGTTTTCTCCAATCTCTACTGCTTTTGTGGTGTATCCTTTTAAAATACAAACAAAACTTTCATCATTTGAATTTAATTTGTTAATGATTTCATCCTGCCTCATTATCAAGTCTATAATTTTGACAGTCGTTTTGTTTTCAGTTCTTATAGTTAGATTTTTTAATTCTTCGTAAGATATAGAGGTGAGAGAGTTTAAGAACTGCTTACTTCTTTTTCCAAAATACCTGTTTCGTGCTTTTCTTATTTTTTCAATAGAATTAAGTTTCTGCAACCTTTCGGCTCTTGGTAAAATAGTAGATATTAAAACCTCTATATCGTTATTATTACCCTTATTATGCTGTTTGTGAATTTTTAGTATTTCACAATTTGATAAATGACTTTTTTTAGGCCAATTCTTGAAATGTGGATCTATTGCATTTATACCACGATTAAATTGGATTTGTACATTACATTCAGGGCATTTAAATTTATCTTTTTTAAAAGAATCATATTGATCATCAACTTCATAAGCGTCAATTATCTCACTTTCATATTTTGATGAATTTATTCTAGGCATATTTTTTTTCTAATGAAGCACAACGGCACGTATATGAAATGTAGCGCTGAAAATAAGTGATAACTTTTCGAATAATAAACAAGCCGAATTTTTGAATTTTATTAATTATTTTATTTTTGTGAATTTGTCAAATTTAAAAATTTAGCGACTTTCCGAAAATTCCTAAACCCTCGTGTTAGTAACTAATTGCGCTATTTTTTTATACACTGTTGTGGATAGTTTTTTATAGGTTATATTTTTCAATCAATACATCAAACATCAATGAAAATGAATTATTTGGCATTTTAAATTTATGTATTGCATTTAATTCTTCAGTTGTCAATGTGTTTCGATTTTCAATAACTTGATTATTTTTTATTTCGTAAATAAGTTTATAAAACATTTTGAGACTTTTTAATCTTCTAGTGTCTAGTAATTCATTATCTAGTCTGTACTTTTTTATTGTACTTAAACCTAACTGAGAATTATTTCGTGGCTCAATTATTTCATCATTAAATGTAATATGCTCTTTAATTTCAATATCTGTATTTGCACAAGGATTCAAGGCGTCATTTATTGATATCGTTGAATGTGGTATTTTGTTATTGCAATTATCACAAGATAGAAATAAATTTGTCCACTGAAATGAAAAACTCTTATCGACACTTACTTCAATATGATGGTCAACTTCTTTACGTTTACCTTTGAGTTTTGTCTCACAATAAAAACATTTATTATGACTTATTGAATTCAGCTGTATTTTAATTGAATTATGAGCATATTTACTTGAATCTGGTCGTTTTTTTCCTGAAGCTAAAAAATTAGATAGCCAAGTCACTTTTCTATCAATTAAAATTTGAGGCTCAGGAAGTCTCTGAAGTCCTCTCATTTTTTAATGGATTTTATTATTGAATCTAGATTTAAATAGTCAAAATATTCAGGATTTATTCTTAAAAGTTCGTCCTCAATTCTTTTTATTTCTTTTTTATTATTCTTATTTACAGCTTCTTTCCTTAGCTCAAGAAGTTTTGAAATTTCAGAATTAAAATTTCTTGTGTCAAATAAAGGGCTAAGTAAGACTTCCTCAATTGGTTTATTGGAATAGAAGTCTGTTTCCTCTTCAATAATTGAATAATCAATTTTGCTTTTACAAACAAAAACTCGACAATTACTTATAGAAGAAACTATAAAAGGTGAATGAGTTGAAACTATTATTTGAAGCTTAGGAAAGAGCTTCTGAATATTTTTTAAAAATACTTTTTGCCATTTCGGATGTAAATGATTTTCTGCTTCATCAATTAATAATATACCTTTAATTTGTTTATAATCATTAATTGGAATGTTGTTTAAAGAGCAAACTGCATAGACTTGACTCAATAAACTAGCAAACCTTTGTATTAGATATAAATTTCCGCTACTCAACTTATCAAGGGAAATTTCGTTATTACCAACTTTAATTATTGGTTGTAAATTAATTCTAGATACGTGAGAAAGACTACCGTTGGAAATGGATAGATTTATAATTTCTTCTAATATATTGTATAATGATTGTCCTAATTCTTTTTCATCTTTATTTTTACTATCCTTGAGATAATCAAAAAAGGATATTACTTTGGTAAGCTCAACATTCTTATGTATTCCAGAAATTGAATTGTCGAGATACTTGTCAATTTCTAAAGATGTGATATTTGATATGTTAAATGAGTCATTAGATAGTTTTGAAGTCCAATAATCAAAAATGAAATCTTTGTTTAAAGTTGATTCCAATGTTGACACAAACAATTGATTAATATCGTTATTGTTAGTTACAAGTGCATTATTGTTTTTTCCAGTTTTTTTAGTTGCAGTAAAAGTAAAATGTTTGTCGTTTAGAATTATTTCCGACTTAACTTCAAATTTGTCGTTAGAGGTAATATCTCTTTCGATACCATTTCTAAAAACACCATTGAATAGAGCTCGAATAGCGTCAATTATGATTGATTTACCTGTACCATTCTCACCTGTAATGCATATTATTGGTAAGTCATCTGTGTCTTCACTTATAAATTCAAGTTCAGCCTTTTTAAAAGGTCCAATATTTACAAGATTTAAATTTTTTATTCTCATTTAGTTGGTTTTTCAAATAACCCACAACGACTGAGCTATGAACAGTACGGGAGCAAACTAGCGTTTGCTTTCCGCCACGCACGTAGCGAAATCTTTTGGTTTTGTTTTTTCTTTTTTGTGTCAAAGCGAAATCCCAAAGATTTCGCGACCTTATAAAAATACGCAAACCATTCGTTACAGCCCGAAACCAGTATTGTTTATAGGTTTTGTTGTAACCAGTTTTATTCTTCAGTCTTGTTTAATTCTAATTAATTTAATTTATTGCGTTTAAATATTTTATCTCTCCAAGTTTGGAATTTAGTCCAGCTCTCAGCGTTAATATTTTTCAAATCCACAAATTCTCCAGTAGAACAATCTAGCGCCTCCCATTCCATTTTTTTCATAATCATCCCTATAATATAATGAGGGTTTCCACCACCACGAATATGAAGCATAATAGAGTCAACTTTTTCTTCCTTTCCTGTATTGAATTCTATGGAAAACCCATCTCCATTTAAAATCCCCCAGTCTTTTACTGAATAATCTAATTCAGGTAATAATATGCATAATTCGTTAATTATATTATCCCTTATTCCTAAAGAAATTGGTTCATAATCCTTGTCGTTAGTGTCAAATTGTTCTTTTATTAGAATTACATCCCAACTCACATTTGTTTGTTTTTTGGTTATTTTAAATTGGTTACAACAATTATATAATAAACATATGTTCATTATATCCATTATAAATTTACAATAATAAGATTAGCTTCTACGTGATGAACAGATGCTCTAATCTAAGCGCTCTATCATACCAATCCTTAGCTATCACTATAACGTTAATCGAATGATGCATCTGTAACATCATCCTATAAAAATAAAAAAATTACAGAGCGTCTAATTTTCTTAGTTTTGTTTATTGGTCTTGTTTCAAAATACACATTAAAACATACCGTAAACTATCTAAATTTTTGTGGGGGGAATATTACGTTGCTAATATAAAACATAATAGTATTCAAAACCTTGCGGAAATCCGCAGAATTGAAAAAAGATAAAATAAACTAATGGACTAAGATTGTTTTTATTTACATGAATCTACTTTTCATATTTTGACTTCCTAATTCGATAATTAATATCATTTAAGAATATTAAATACCAAGAGTCAAATGAAACCCTTTTTCATGGTCAAATATATATCCATATATTTTTTGGTCTTTCTTGAACATTTTGTTTTAATGTATTACAAAGTTTTGGACATAATTAATTCGGTTACTAAAAGCACTAAGTTTTAAAATAAGCACTCAGCGAATTTTCTTATAGTGCCTTATATATTTTATTCAGGTTCCGATTTTACAAACGAACTAAAAATTCCGATTTAATTTATTTGTTTATTTTGATTTTCAGTTTCTTTTACTCTTTTTATATATCCCGATTTTTTACCCACAAAAAAACCTAAAAAGAAAATTCCAACTGGAACTATTAGTATTAAAATCAATTGAATAGGTCCTACCATTTGTAAAATCATATGTTTGTTTTTTTAATTAATTTTTATTTCCTATTTCGAGCTAATTCCACAATTAATCGAAACTTATCGTAAACCACGTTAATTTTTGTAGGATAAGTATTACGTTGCTAATATAAAACATAATAGTATTTAAAACCTTGCGGGAATCCGCAGAATTGGAAAAATAATGAATTATATTTATTTTGATTAGGTTTACTAAGAAGTTATATCCCAGTTTTTTATACAAATTTGAATATTATTAATCAATTCTTATTTCGAAATTTTTGCCCTTTTATTATTTATTCCCCATCGTATTTTCGCCTTTTGAAAAAATTGAATTTAATTGTATAATCTTGAATAGAAATACATCTTAGTTATTTAATTTATCAATTTTAGACAATATTAATTTAGATTCATACGCAGATATTAAAACCTCCTTTTCGTTTAGTTTTTATCGTAAATTTTTTCTTGAATGTTTTTTGCTACGTTACCTATTTCTTTCTCTAATAAATGTATTTTATCATTCACATTTTTTAGTTTTTCTTGCTTTTTTAAAATTTCTATTTTAATAGTTGATGCTAAGGTGTTTATGCACCTCAAAAATAACCAATTTCTCAACTAATTAAAAAATGATACTGCCTTAAAAGGCGGTTATAAAGGTCATTATTTTATAAAATATGGAGTTGTACAATGGTTGCTAGTGTTGGCTTTAGTTTTTTGCAAATTTAATTAATGGTGCAACGTTTCCATCGTCAGCTTTTTTTAAAGCGTTAATATATTCTTTTCTTATTTCGTTAGATTTAACCATATTTGATTGATGCCACGAGAATATTTCTTTCTGAAATATTGATTCTATTATGATGTCCACCATCATTCTAGAATGTCTTCCATTTCCATTAGGAAAACAATGAATAGATACTATTCGATGTTTAAATCTAATAGCAACTTCTTCTGGTACATAGGTTTTGTTTTCAATCCAATACTTTGTGTCGTCCAATAAATTTTTTAATTCAATTCCAATTTGTGTCCAAGATATTCCGATGTTTTTTTCAGTTCTTCTAAATTCGCCTGCCCATTTCCAGACATCACCATACATTCTTTTGTGTAAGTTTTTAATAAACTTTTCTGTCAATATATTTTCAGGTTTAAATTTTGTGTGAATAGTCCACTCGACTACTTTTTCAATGTTTTATTGCTCAAATTCATCCAACTCTCCTTGAGTTGTAATCGACTTTATTTTAAGACCTTCCTTTTCTTCCTCGTCTAGTGCTGTTTGTCCATCCTTATAATCGAATTTTAATCCCATAATGACTTTCTCATCTCTCGTTTGATTTCACTAGCAAGTTCCTTTATAGTTCTGGCTATTTTTTCATCTCCAATTCCTTGGTCCTCTAGTTTCATATTTTGATTGGTCCGCAACACTATTTTTTGAGCCAGTTTTTCTGCTTCGATTTGGATTAAATCGTTGATGGTCCCATTTTTTGGGACAAATCCATATACAAATTTCATATCCAGTGCTTGACCTACATCTCTTAATTTGTTAATGGTTATTTGACCTAAAGCCTCTCGCTCTTCTATCTTTTGTATAGCTCCTTTAGTCATTTCAAGTTTGGTCCCTAACTGATCCCTAGTCATATTAAGTGTGGTCCGGATAGTGTTTATCCATCCTTTTGTTGGAATCTGGACCATTGCTGAATCTTTAAATTTCTCTAATTTTTTGTCTAGTTGTTCAATTAGAAGTTGTTTTTTGTTTCTCATAATTTTTTAGAAAACATACATATGTATATAATAATATTGACAAAAGTATACAAATATGTATAAAAAACAAAAATATAAGAATACATATATGTATTCTTTTTAAATAAAAAGTGTATGGATAAGTATGCTTATTAAAGTTAGTTTGTTAAAATCAAAGTCAGCGGTTCTTAGATACCTCCGTTTTAGTTATACATTGTTGGCTATATTTTTTTCATTCTCATCATTAGATTTTACAAAACGATATTCAAATGTATAATCTAAAGCTTCCGCAACTTTTTTTAAACTATTAATTGATATTGCTCCTGATTTCTCACTTTGTTGTATTTTGTAAACTCCTTGCCTTGTCATATCAAGTTTAGACCCAAGTGATTCCAGCGATATCTTATGTCTTTTTCTTAATGTTAAAATTTGTTCGTTTCCTGCAAAATCTTCATTTACAAATCCGAACTCGTATTTTCTGTCTTCAGAACTATTTTGGCTTATAAAATTCTTAATAGGTTCAGAGTATTCGAACCATTCTCCACTTTTCCTGAATGCTTCAAATTTTTGATGAAGTTCTCTTTCTCTATCATAATTCCCGTCAATTATTAATAAAACTTCTAATTCAAATGGACTGGATGTCTGAATAGATGGAATTCTTTGAGTCGGATCATTTGCATATCCAATTTTTATTCTATTATTTGCCTTTAAAAAATATATCATTATTTACTTTGGTGTGTTTTTTCAAATTAAAGCCAACTATTATATATTCAACATATGTTCATTATAGCTATTATAAATTTACAACACTAAGATTAGTTTCTATATCAAGAACAGCTGCCTTAAATTAATCGCTCTATCAGACCAATGCTTAGCTGTCACTATGACGTTCACCTAATGATGCATCTGTAGCATCATCCTATAAAATTACAGGACGTCTAATTCTCTTAGTCTTGTTTCCTGGTCTTGTTTCAAAATACACATTAAAACATACCGTAAACTATGTAAATTTTTGTGGGGGGAGTATTACGTTGCTACTATAGAAAATAATAGGATTTAAAACCTCACGGATTCTGCAGAATTGGAAAAAGGTTTTAAAATTTAAAGGTAGCACGGTATTACAGAGGTTCTATTTTTTAAGAAAAAGGAGAGGTACTACCTATACTCTAAACTTTTGTGCCTAAGCAGCTTGAATGATGGCGGTATTAACAAGCTAGGAATTGGGTTTGTTTTTAGTTTAGTTGTTTGCTATACCTGTTTAAAGTAGCGGGGCGTTCTTAAAGACCTTGTTTTTTATGCTGTGCTTTTTGTTTTAATACCTTTGCGGCTCTAGTATACCCACTACTACCACCATCTACAAAATGGATGTGTTTTGCATTTCTATTTTGAACATAACAAGACATGATACTTTTTTTGCTAACATAAATGCCATAAATAATTAGCTCATTTTTTTCTAAACCATCTAAATATTTAGTAAACAATTGTCTTTGTTTTGGACTGCCAGATATCACCATATTGATACGCCCATCCATTACTAAAATATCAGATAATTGCTTTAACTCATTTAAATATTTTTGACCTTGATCATTAGGTAAGTACATATATTTACCAATCATCCCACTAAACCAAACCTTTAAGAAATTTATAAGGCTAAATTTTTTATGACCAGCTTTCAGCTCTGTTTTAATCCTTTTATAATTAAATTTCAATTCTAATTTATCAATAGAAATAGGGCTTCTGCTCTGTAAGGGACCATATATTTCATCTGTTTTTTCTAAAATGTTTTGAAAGATAGAAGCTTGTTCCGACTCCTGCATGGCGTTTATTAATAATGAAACTACTTCATTTGAGTTCTCTGGAGGTGGAATTTTATTCCATCTGCATTCCATACCGTTTAAATCTAAAAGAGCCTTTTGTTTGTTTTTCACTTCAAATTCAAAATCTAGATCTCTAGATTTTATTGTTTTTTCGGCAAAGTGAAGCCCATTACCTAAAATTACAGGAATTGTATGTAGCTCATTAATGCTTGCCTTAGCAATTTTTAATTCTTGGTTGTTTTTATACGCATGAGAGACAGCTATATTTCCAACTCTTAAATCGATACCAAATTCTTTTTGAATGTTTTCTTGATGTATAATCAAAGCCTCCATAATTTCTTGAAGTAACATAGAGGGAATTAATAGCGTAGCTCCATCTCCACCAAAGAAAAAAGGAATATCTATAGTATGTTTTTTAGCGATATTTAGCGCAGCGACAATACTACCTGTGGCTATTAGATTTACTAATTCAGATAACCCTTTTTCTACAGATACCGTAGAACCTTTTATATCGGTTACTATAATATACCAATCATCCGGAATTCGTTGGAAATTGTCCGTTTTTGAAAGTAATACCGTTATGGGTTCTTTGTGATTTTTAAGCTTGGTATAAAACAAAGTGTTGTCCATAAAATTCTGATTTGAGGTCAATTTATGTAGGTAGCTTCTTTTAGTTTTAAGACTTCTTATAAGAATATTTAATTAGGAAACCTTCATTTTTATTCTTGCCAAGCACATGCTTTCTATTCTATACTTTTTTTGCAGCTAATGCTCAAAAATACACATGAATAACACTTGTAAGTTACATAAATATTTATGAGGTGAACTATGTAGCTACCATAACACATAATACGCTTTAAAACGGTGCAGAGAACTGCAGAAGTACATAAAAGAAACGCGGTAGTACAGCCGTTTCTATTTTAAAGAGTGAGGTCTTTAAGAATACGTAGGGGTTTTTTAGCTTAGCCTTTTATTGGCAGCAGTTTTTATTTATCGTAAAACTCTTTTATGATAATATTTTTGTCTTCGGTTAATTTTTTCAATTCACTTAAAATATAATATCTGTGCATAAACCCACAGAGTACTACAATTTTTTTGCCTTGTTGCTGTTCAGAAATCTGCATTATATTTTTGGCCATTGTTTGATTTCTTAAATCCCAGAAATCACCGGCCAACTGATATCCATCTCGATAACTTATTTTTTCACCATTTGGTTTCGTGTGAAAACGTGTTGCAAATTCATTTCTTTGATTCGTTATTTTTGATAGCATTGTATACTGATAATATTGTCTTTCTTCGCAAATGCTGTCCGTTGATGGGTTATTGAAATTTTCAGGAGATTTAGATGCTACTATGATTAATGGTTCTATGAGCGCTTTATATTTATTATGAATTTCAGCTTCTGTTTCGGATAATAAATCAACGTTATTTAAACTATCTATTAGTTTTGTTGTTAATCCATCTGTTGGTCGTGAGCCAATATTTATCCTATATTCATTTCTTCCTTCAAATTCATAGGGTCTCAATTTAGTGGTTGGGTATTTCGCAATATATTTTTCAGAGGCCATACGTTCATTACTATTTGAAACATCTTTGTGTTTAAAATCTGAAGTAAAAAAAGAAGTGTCTAGTTCCTCTAATATAAAATCTGGCTGAATATTTTCTAAGATATGGAAGAGAATCTCTGGGTTGAAATTAGATTCTGGTTTATGAAGTGTTCCAATAACAATTATTTCGGTAGTTTTTTCTGTTTTACAAGATAAAATTGTTGCTAAAACCAGTAATAGTAGTAGTATTTTATTCATTAGGTAATTGTTACTTAAGCTGGAGCCAAGTGTATCGTGGAGCATGCGAAAGTTTTTTACTTCCGCCCGCGCGGATAGCAAAAGCTTGTTGTTTGTATTTTCTACTAAAACTAAACCCATAAGCTTTAGCGACTTTATAAAAATAAGTAAACCTTTTGATTAAGACTGAAATCCGTGTTGTTTTTAGGTTGTGTTCTTTACAGTTTTTATTATTGACGTTATTTCATTTTCGTTTCTAATACTGATTGATTGAATCCTTTAAAAATTAACCATAGAGGAAGAGTTAATTGAATCAATGCCATTGGAAGAAGCATGTTCATACTTATACCGTGTCCGAAAATAGAAAGCAATTCTTCGATGAACATAATTAGTACAGCGAATATTCCAAAAATTGAGAGGATTCTTGGAACTAGTTTATAAAGGTACAATGTGTAGTACAAAATAAAGACAGGAAAGCAAGAAATCAAAAGATAAAAATAGTGTGTCCATCGATGCTTTTGATAAACGAAAGTCTCCAAAATTTTTAAGGAACTATCATTTCCATTTTTCACGTATTCATTACTCAATTCCAGCATAGAAACTACGCTCATATTATCAATCATGATAGCTATAAAATTTAAAATACAAAAGGCTATATATAAATATGCCAAATTGGAACTATGTCTTTTAAAAATTGGTAAAAGTATTGTTGCAATGACTATAGATACTATTCCATTGATAATTCCGAGTAAAGTAGAACTAATAATTTTGTTAGAGTTTTCTGAGGTGATAGTAATAAAGTCTTCTGAAAAAAGCACAGCACCTTGTAAAACCTGAAAAATGGTAATGCCCGATATAAAAACGAATAATAACAACACTCCTGTAATTCTACCAATTTTTTGATTTGATTTCATTTTAGCGATTTTTGATTGATTTACAAACCTAAAACTTCAATAATAGAAACAACTTCACAAATGTGAAGAAATTAAAGATTGAATTTAATTACTTAACTCATTACGTATACGACTCAAACTACCAGGGTTGATCCCTAAATAAGATGCAATATATTTTAGAGGTATATTTTGAATGATTGTGGGATGTTCTTTTTGCAGTTTTACAAACCGTTGTTGGGCAGAAAGCGTAGTATGATCTATTGCACGTTGTTTGTTTTTTTCCAACTGTTCTTGTAAAACATGCATTGTATACTTCATTTGAGTGATTCCTAGTTTTGCAGTAACATCTACATCGTCTCGTTTAATTCGGAGTAATTCACAATCGGTAATGCAATGAAGATTTTCATTTGATGGAGTTTTATGCATGAAATGATTATATGAAGTAAAGAATCGAGGCCCATCATTGACATCAGTTGTGATTTCTTGACCTTGCTCATTAGTATAAAAATTTCTCATATAACCTGAAACAATAAAGTTATGATATTCAGGTATTTTTCCGGAAGGTTCAATTATGGTGTCTTTCGTAATGGAAAAAGGTTTAAAATACTCACGACATATTTTTTGGTCAATTTCAGGAATATCTATAAGTAAACGTATATAGTTAAAAAGCACCTCAAAATTGTTACTCATTTGTAGTGTGATTTATAAGGATTAGTATTAAAAAATGACGACTGTCATAATTTTAGTATATATAAAATTCAATTCTTCGTTCGATTTTTTGAAATAACACATAACATAAAGCTAAGCGTATGTTTTCTATTATTCTCTATAAGCTTAATACTACGATTTTTTAATTTTCTAATTATTGTTTATAGCTAATGCCCCAAAATACACATTAAAAAATACATTAAACTATATAAATATTTGTGGGGGGAAGTATTAGGTAGCTAAGAAAAAATTAATGCTATTTAAAGACTTTCAGAAAACCGTAGAATTGAAAAAAAAGATTAAAAATTTTAAAGTAGTGGAGCGGTAAAGGGCTTTTTTTGAATTCAGCTAAGGCCAATTTTTTTTATAGAGTTGTGCTCATTTTTCATCTTGTATTACGATACCTCCAAATTTAGCTTCAGTTGCTATATAGCGTTTCCCTTCAATAAAGCAGAGCTTTTCCAATTCACTGCTATCTTCTTTAATTATTTGACCATCTTTTTTATACGTTATTTTTAGTCCACCAGACATTCCAATATTTGAAAACGAAAGTTCTAACCCATTCTCATCAGTAATTGTTTTAGATGCGCAGTCTCTACAAATATGTTTTGGATATCTGGGATGATACGAAACAGTTTTCTTACAATTAGCACAAAACTGTTTATAGGCTTCTGGCTTCACACTATCACGCTGGTAAAAATGATTCTCCCATTGTTGTATTTTATAATATTCATCAAAAGTAAAATCATGCTTAGCCCTTAGTCTATTGAAAAATTCCACAATAAACTTTTTTAATAATTGATTACTTTTTGAGCCATCTCGTTTTAGGTTTAAGGGAGTGTGATTTATAAACCAAGCTTTATTTGTGAGAAATTTAAAAACAAAGTCTTCAATGGTGGTAAACGATTCCTCTTTTTGGTAATTAAGAGAATTACGATCTAAGTCATACCGAAATTTCGAGTGGACTTTAAACAGTTTAAATAATGATTCTTTATAGACTAGTTTGAATATAAATTCTGAATTATAGTATTCAAGAATAAGCGCTCCTTGCCTTAGCTTTTTAACCTCATTTTCATAAAATTCCGCGAGCGTGGGCATGGAGGCAAGTTTTGATTTTCTTATTTCACGTTCTTTTTCTCTGCGGTAAAGCGATTCAAGTAAATTTTCCCTTTTTTCTTTTGTAAAAGCAATACTCTCAGAAGATGAAACTTTTTTAGCTGATTTAAGTTCAATTAATTCTTCTTTTATGCTATCTGTATTTCTTTCAGGTTCATGAACTCTAGTGGTAATTAACTTATACTTTCCATCAGTACTTATTTGTTCTTTTGTTTTATAAGAGAAATGCTTAGTCCATTCTTCAGCGGGTAAGATATTCCCTGTTTTGATATCAACTTTATATATTCTATTTGGAATACTTAGACTTCCAAATCCTGTATCCGTCCAGTTTTTTTTATTTTCATCACTCTCATTTACCACTAAAAGTCCAGATTCAAAATCTATAAATGAATGAGATATTTTCCAGCCAATTTCAGGCACTAATTCGAAGTTTCCGAATTCACTCTTTCGTTTTTTGAATAGGGTGCTTTTTAAAGTTTTCATGATTAAATATAAGGTTTAATAAAAGAAATCTGAAGGCCGGGGAGAAGCACTGCCTATCAATTAAACCCAAACCCTATTTGTACTCTAGTCCTTTTTAACAATGGTTTTCTAGTCAGCGCATTATTTTTTATAGGACTTTTCTAGATTCAATTTTAAGACGCCATCAAGCAATTCATAATGGTTTTTGATCAGTACGATACCTTCTTCATAAATAAATTCATTGTAATATTCATACACCTGATCAAATTGAAAGAGGTGACCGGTATAGGGGTCGCCCTCTTTAAAATTAATTTCAACGGTTTTACCGTTTAATGGGTTTTTAGATCTTTCTAAAACCACGACATCATTTACAAAGGTTTGTTCTGCTAGCAGTGCATCTTTATAAAAAACTTGTTGAATACCTTCTCTTTTACTGTCTTTATAATGGGTATGTACAGCTATTGAAGAATTATTCTCAATTTTTAATCCTTCTATAATTTCAGTGCTAGAACTTGGGTAAATGCCTATACCTATTAGTTTATCTCCTTTAGTGTTCCTCCAGTATACAGTATCTTTCTCTATACCAAATACGCGTGTTTTAAGGTTGTGGAAATCATATCTTGCTTTAAATTCTACTTGTTTAAGTAATCTTCCATGCGCATAATACTGCTTAAAATAGGCATCAGAATATCTACCAGAATAGATACCATCATAAATTTCTCCGTTTCTATACTCGGTCGTATAATCTATTTTACCATTTTCTAGATACGTTATAGACGGTCCGTGTAATATGCCCTTTTTATAGGTTGCGGAATTTGTTATTTTTCCCTCAGCAGTGTACCAAACTATCTTATCTTCTAAGGTTTCATTTTCTAGCTCAGAAATGTGCCCTTCCATTTGTAGCTTCCCATTGATGTAAAAATCTTGTATATGAAAAAGAGAGTCGTTTTTTTTAGTTAGAAGCCTGTAAAATTCCGCTTTTTCTTTTGTTGTCGTGTTCCAGTCTTTATCAAAGTAAATTTTGGATTGCGCATACGTATGTTGAGAAATAAAAAGATAGGATATAATAACGAGTAAGCCTTTTAAGTACTTTATAAAGCTATTTTTTTTCATTTTTTAGTAAAATTTATAGGCAATTGCTATGCTTTTATTATTAGAATTAATACAGGGTTTGTTAATGGTTGATTTTATATATCTGTTTACTGAGTGGTCAAGACCACATTTTTTTTATTTAGTAATTGTTTTTTTGATTAGTGGAATTGAATAATATAAAAATATAAAACCAGAAATAAGGAGAATTGGATGCAGGTTATCGCCAAGTTTTGTTAATATATCATTGTATACATATTTTGGAAAATATTCACTACCCGTTTTTGTTGAAAGTACCTGAAGAGAGGAAATACAAAAGAGTAATGTGTAGACTAGAGGAAGAAAACAGATGAGTCCTAGGTTGAAAAGTACACCAAAAATAAATTTGTTTTTTTTGTAGAGTATATAAGGCAGGACTATAAAACTCGTATATAAAATTAATAAGCAAATGATTTGAACGTATACTTCTTCAAAATAAGTTTTACTGTGATCTATTGGACCAATGGAAATGCTAAAAACAACAGCAGTTAGAATTAACGAGGTAATAAAGATTTTAATATTCGAAACTCGGAATATAAATACTATTATAGAATAAATAAATGCTAAATATAAATAGTAATTCCAATTGGATCGTATTTTCTTTAATAAATTGCCTTTTAGGCTATTATTAATAGGGTGGAATATACTCGTCAAGGAAAAAACATCTATATAAGGATTTTTACCTTCTACTTTTTTGCTATAGCCGGCTGTTCCATAAGTCATTAAAGCATCAGTACTATTAGGGTCTGTACCGAAAATAATATTTCTAACAACAGATTGCTCATTATATACTAGGTCAAACCACTCTTCTGCATCTATATTTCTCTTTATTTCATACTTATCTGTAAGTGAAATAAAGTCAGCCATTATTTTTTTTATTTGTTCTTCCCTGTCCTCACTATTTAAAAGTTCGTGAACAAATTTGTTCATGTTATACCTTTTTTTAAGGTGAGCATTATGATATCCTTCTGCTTGAAATTTATAATTAGTATCTGCAATAGTAGTTTTTACAGGTATTAAAACACTTGAGTAATTGTAATAATTTAATTGATATTCTTTATAACTTTTAGCTTTTGAAAGCTGATAGTTAGTGTAATTTTTGATTTCTACAATGGCTTTTTTTATGTTACCATTTTCTTTATAAATAATTTCTCCTATTTGGAAATCCTTAGTATGCGTTGTATCAAGTTTTAGATGTGGTAAGGGTTTAAAAATTAAATAATCACCAGGAATAGTATCAAAAGGATTTCTAATAACATTGGTAATGGAATCAAAAGAAATGATAGTAATTTTAGTGCTATCAGAATTTATTTTTGTTCTTACGGTACGGTTATCACTTCTGTATTTTTCATTATAGGTTTCTTCTGTTTCTTTAACGGACCAGAACCGATATTTTCTATCTTCATAATTATAGAAGTAATCTTCAGTAGCATCACTTGATATTTCCGTAGATGTTAACTTATCAAAAGGAAAGTCATAGGTACGATTGCTTAAAGAATAATAAGCTTTATCAAAATTTAAAAATACACCAGCCTTATTCACTATTTCTATGTCCTTAGCCAGCTCTTTATTGGAATAATTAGATTTAATACCACACATTAATCCAATGCTAAACGAATAGTAAAATGAGGTTAGGCAAAATGAGATAAAAAAATAACATAAAAATTGAAAGAAAATTTTTCTATTGGAAAATTGAAAGAAAGATTTGAATGATTTTTGTTTACTCATTAAAAATATCCAAAATATAAATAGTAGTAGCGATGTTAGTGCTCCTATTAGGAGTAAGTTGTTTTCATAGTACTTATGAAACTCATATTCTTGAAATACTTTTGGATCATCTGTTAACAGAAAACCGTAAATAAAATAGATCAAGTGAAAAATACCTGTTATTAGTAGTATAGGTAATAACTTAGTATTTTTTAAAGCGATATGTTTATTTTCTAAATTTTTAAAAAAGGTTTTCATCTGCAGTTGGTAAATAAGTTGATTAGAGTGAGAAAATTAAATTATTAAACTAAAACGTTTTTTGTGACTATATATTAGTAGCATCACCTAATACATTACGAAGCGTTTAATTTTTTCATTTATAAATTATATGCAAAGGGTACTGTAAATAATTTTTTTCGAGTAAATAATAGGTCTTTCGTTAGATTACAGCGTACTTAGAAATCTGTAACTTTTTTTGATTGGTATTTAACAGATCAGCAACAAACGATGTTGTCCTGTTATTTCGTTAGGTGCGCGGTGAATACACGGAAGAGATTGACTTTCGGGATGATCTACGGCTAATTTCCATAAATGGCCAATGCCTAAGTTAATAATAGGTGCTTTAGGTTTAGGTTGATAATGGAGATCAAAGAAATACTCACTTAAAAATGCTTCAAAACCTTCAGCTGCACCACCATACAGTTTTCTGAGTTCCTCCCGAATTTCAGGAACCAATACTTTTTGAATGGCTTGTGAATTGGGGATTATATCACTCGAATCACCGTGATAGGTACATAAAAAGGTATCGGTAGGGATAGGAGAACGATCTACATGAAAAGAATACACATCTGTTGGGAAAAATGGGTACGCATCATCTCTTTCATAACACTTGATTAGATTTAGTACTGGAGAAGCACCATGATTTTTTAAGGCCTGCAAATCATTTAAAAGAATTTCACGAGCAAGTTGTCCCTGATCGCTTAATTCTAGTTCACGAAGCTCTTCTTGACCAATTTCCGCTATGTTTTCGTGAAGTTCTAATTGCTTGATAATCTCAGAAAAATCGCCTACTAATTCACGAGTCCAACAAGCCGCGTTAATTTTTCCAATAAAAGGCAAGGAAATAAGGTCGTCAAAATTCGTGACACAGCGAATTTGATGCTCTGCATGAGATAAATCTATCATAATGGTTTATAAAAATTGTATCCTAAATGTAGGGCATAAAATAAGCAATTACTTTCGGTTTATTACTTAGGTACCTATAAATATATTGCTTCTATCTTTTCCGCTATAAATATCAAGATTTTATAATTGGCGGTCTTTGTAAATAGCACTGAACTTTCGTAAACCACCGAACGCCCTATTTGCTATATACCGTGTTAGCAGCTTTTATTAATTATCAAGTTCTCGATAGAAAGCAAAGAGATTTTGGTAATGTTCCTTTGTTTTCAATCCCATAATTGATTTTAGATACTCTTTAGGTTCCTTTTTTTGTTCCATTATCGTTACTAAAAAATCTGTGTATAGGTAATTGGTTACCGTTGACTCAGCTATTTCAAAAGCATTTTCCACTGCGTTCATAAATTGAATTGCTTCTTCACACTCACCATCTTGTACAAACTGTGTTAATTGCTTCGCAAGTTTTGTCATAATTCCACAGTTCTCGAATCCATCTTCATCAAGGTCAATATCTTTAAGAAGGTATAGTTGTTTGACTTTAGGAAATTGATTTTCTAAAGCGGTATAAAATTCAAATGCTGTCTGTTTTGCCATTCCTTGAATTGCTGCGAACTGTCTCGGCCATGATTAGTACGGAAATAAATAAGCGATTAATTTCCGATTAAGCACTTAGCCAAATCTTTTAAATTTGTTTTAATTTTTCTCTTTAAATACCAAATCAAAAGATTTGGCGACTTTGCAAATAAACAATGACCTTTCGGTTAAACACTAATCGCCCAATTTGCTATATATTGTGTTGTGCTTAGTACTTTTTTTATTATTTCGCTATAATTTGATATGGTATTTCAGGAAAACCATAAAGGATTGCTTTCTCTTCGGTAATTTCTTTAATACCAATTAGAGTTCTTCTTTTTCCATTGTCATAAACTGAAGCGAAATAAGTTCCTTGCAGATTTTCTAATACTAATTTTTGCCCTTCTCTGTTTAGTTCATTATTAATTTCTTTTATTGATTTGCTGTCAAGTTCTGTATTAAAAACGAAAGGAATTTTCTCATTATTCCACTCAGCTTTGAATTCAAGTTTTTGTATTTTATTTGCAGTTAATTCGGTTTCAGTAGGTGTAATTCTTTCGTAATCTATTCCATATTCAGTGTCCTCTATTTTAGATTCCGCTTCACTAATAACAGTATGGGTTTTTCCCATTCTATAAATTCTTATCCGATTGTCATTTATAAACTCATATTTGGATTCAATTAGTTTTTCATTCCATTCAGAAGTTTTTTTCACTAATTTATCTCCGCTTTTTTTCTCTAAATCAAAGTGAATAATTTGGTCATTCTTGAATTCAATGAATTCAGGAGGTCCATAATCATCTCCTGTTTTTACCATTAACCAAGTTCCATTAAGACTTTTCATTTTTCTATTTTTCTGATGATTTTTCATTATGCACAACGTTGTTGTGTATGGTTAGTTTCGTGTTTCAGTAACTAATTTAGTAAACAAAAACCGAATAGAAAATCCGCTAGGATTTTCGTAAGTAGGCTAAAATTAGCAATAAATTATATACGTTGTGTGTGCCCAGCATGGGCATCTTTTGATTTACTGAAAGGTAAATAATTAATCTAGAGGGTGCAAGTCCCTTATGGGCAGGTGTAACGCCTTGAACCATTAGTAAGCTGCAAGGTTGCTAGTTGTGAAGCTAGGACTGAAGGAAGCAGGACTACAAAACTCGGTACTGACGAACACTTTTTTGTGCTGTTTTACGTAGTAAAACCAAATGTCTGGTAGACATTTGAACAAATAAAGCGGTGATGTGGCTGGGAGATATGAGGCATAATTATCTGGGTAAGCAACCACATCATTGTAACGCCCTAAAGATTACCAAAATGATAGTTATGTAGATACGGCAGGGATCGAGAGAAAGAAGATGTTCTTACCTGGGGAGATCTCTACAACCACGAGTTGGTATAGTAGAGAAGTCAGCAGAGGTCATAGTACTCACGAGAAACGAGTTGCAGCATATCTGCATAGGTCTCACAAGTGAGGAAGGACTGAAAGTAATCCTTTCTGAAATGCCAGATGGAGCATTAATTTTCGTTATTGGGTGACCGATTCCCTAGAAAATTTGTAGCCATTTGATAAAGTAAGAAATAGTTTTGATTGGAGTAAAGAGCAATTGGAAAGATGGGTTACTAACCGCCGTATACGAGACCCGTATGTACGGTGGTGTGAGAGGCGCACTCCGTTCCTAATTAGGGGCGGAGCCGTCTACTCGATTAGCAAATGTTTTTTCATTTCACGGAGTTGTTATCATTCCAGTAAATAAATATTTTTCGTCAGATTTATCAAACATATAAATTATGCTTGATGATTCATTTCCGAACGATTTTTCGAAATTGTAAGTTATTCTAATAATGGAATCCGTTTTGTAATTTGAATATTCCATTCCTTTTAGAAGTTCAGCGTTATACAATTTTTCAAGATGTTTTTTAAATATCAATTCGCTAGATTGTAATTTTTCATTCTCCGATGAAATACAGTCAATACATTTAATTGAGTCGATTGAATTATCCAATAAATACATTAAATCTTTATTCTCAATTCCTATTTTGAATTTTTCCCAAATTGTATTTTTTTCAGTCAAGTTATTAGATTCCCGCTTACAGGAGAACACTAAGAATGTAAATATTATTAGAATTGAAAATTGGTAATTTACTGTTTTCAGTTTCATTTGGAGTTTTTTGACTAATATTTGCTAACGGTTTTGTATATGATTTGTTGCGTGGTTAAGCACGTAATTTAGCAAATAAAAATCGAATAGAAAATCCGCGAGGATTTTCGTAAGTAGGCTAGAACTAGCAATAAATTATATACGGTGTGTGTGCCCAGCATGGGCATCTTTTGATTTACTGAAAGGTAAATAATTAATCTAGAGGGTGCAAGTCCCTTATGGGCAGGTGTAACGCCCTGAAGCATTAGTAAGCTGCAAGGTTGCTAGTTGTGAGACTAGGACTAAAGGAAGCAGGACTACAAAACTCGGTACTGACGAACACTTTTTTGTGCTGTTTTACGTAGTAAAACCAAATGTCTGGTAGACATTTGAACAAATAAAGCGGTGATGTGGCTGGGAGATATGAGGCATAATTATCTGGGTAAGCAACCACATCATTGTAATGCCCTAAAGAGTACAAAAATGGTAGTTATGTAGATACGGCAGGGATCGAGAGAAAGAAGATGTTCTTACCTGGGGAGGTCTCTACAACCACGAGTTGGTATAGTAGAGAAGTCAGCAGAGGTCATAGTACTCACGAGAAACGAGTTGCAGCATATCTGCATAGGTCTCACAAGTGAGGAAGGACTGAAAGTAATCCTTTCTGAAATGCCAGATGGAGCATTAATTTTCGTTATTGGGTGACCGATTCCCTAGAAAATTTGTAGCCATTTGATAAAGTAAGAAATAGTTTTGATTGGTGTAAAGAGCAATTGGAAAGATGGGTTACTAACCGCCGTATACGAGACCCGTATGTACGGTGGTGTGAGAGGCGCACTCCGTTCCTAATTAGGGGCGGAGCCGTCTACTCGATTGGTTTTAGTTTTTTTATATAACTTCAAATTCTACTTTTCTAATTGCAGAAGTAGGAGCACTTATGGTAATTTTAACATTATCAATTATTGTGGTTGTCTTATGAATATTGTAATTTGTTTTAACCCAATGAACTATGTTTGAAGATATCACACCTTTATTAACCATTGAAGAAGCAAATTGTATAACTATATCTTGTTCAGTAAAATCAGGATCAATTTTTACACTAATCATAAAATAACTTACATTTTTTGAATCGGGGCTGATTGCTTTAACGTTGAAATCTCCTCCGCCTCCTTTTTGCTTCCATTGCCATTCGTTAGGTTCAGTCTTTGTAAGTTTAAAACCAAGTTTTGATTCAAAACCATAGCTTATTTCTTCTATAGAAAGTTCTGGTATGAAATTATTTTTTTCATTATAACAAGAATAGATAAATAAAGAAAGTGTAAATAGTAATGTTTTTCTATATTTCATTTAATATTGTTTTTTGTAACTATTTTTTAATGTTCGTTAAGGGACATGGTTTACACAAGTTAAAGATTAGACTTTACACTAAATTAGTTTCTAACCTTGTTGATTGTTGTTTATTTCTAAGATGTTTTTCATCAAAGTAACCTAAAAATACATTTCTATAAAACACTTTCCAAATTCCATTGCCAAGTTCTTCAATTGCAACGTGTTTACCTTTTAAAGCAGCGGATACATATACCCAATAATAAGATTTCCATCTCACAGCTCCACTTTCTGTTACTTTGAGTATTTTATACTTCGTGTCATACTCAAAGTTGGGTATTCTTTCGGGGAAGGGTCTAGTAGAGAAATTATGTATATCAGCAGGTGTTTTCATATCTAAGGCTTCATGTGGTCTTACGTTATTATATTGTTTTACAAAGTGATTTAAACGTTTTGTTGGGCTTTTAAATCATATGCTGAAGGCTTAGCACAAGCAGCCTTTAAATCACGATGCATGCGTTCATGTCTTCCGTTTTGTTGTGGACTAGCAGGATCAGAAAACACAGGACTAATACCTAGTTCAATAAACCAGTAGGAGAGTTGTGTAAAACGTTGTATTGCCTTACAGAACCAAAAGGGCTACCATTATCTGTGTGTATTTGTTTAGGAATACCATATATTCTAAAAACCCTTTTAAACTCTGCCTTAGCAGACTTTAAATTTTCTTTATAGTGACCTTTAGCAGAGAATAAAAATCGACTTCTAGAGTCTGCAATTGTTAATGGATGGCAATATATTTTATTACCCATTAAGAACTTTCATTTATAGTCAGCACTCCAAACTTCATTACATGATTCAGGGTCAAATATGGGAAGACTGGTCTGACTCTTCTCATCCGTTTTTGCGGACATACTAATCCGTTTCTTTTAAGTATATTATGAACAGTAACCACAGATGGGGCTTCTTGACTTGAAAGTTCTTTAAACAATAACTCTCTAATTTTTTTAGCTCCCCAGAGTTTATATTTCTTCTTTAATTTTAAAATACAATCAACGATATTCTCTTTGGTTTCATTGGGATGTTTGCCAGATGCTCTTGAATGCTCTTTTAGGCCTTCATAACCTTGAGTTTCAAACCGACTTATCAAATTATAAGCCGTTGGTCGAGAGATTTCAAAACTTTTACATAATTCTGTTATAGTATACTTTCCTGTACGCCATTCACAAATAAATTCGATTTTTTGCTCCATTGTTGTGTTTACTTTCCAAGGCATGATAATTTGATTTTTATCTCAAATTAACCCTTGAAAAAGTGTAAACCATGTGCCTTTAACTTTGTAAACGATGTGCCTTTACCATACCCTAATTATGGATAACGTCTCGTGTAAGAAACGTAGGGCAGGTGATAAACGATACGTTTCGGATTGGTACTAAGCCAAATATAATATTTTGCTTTTATCTTTTTTCTTGAAAATGCCAAAATTTTATATTTGGCGACTTTATAAATAAACACAAACCTTTCGGAAAGCCTAAACCGCCCTATGTTTTTTATGCACTGTGTGTGCCCAGCATGGGCATCTTTTGATTTACTGAAAGGTAAATAATTAATCTAGAGGGTGCAAGTCCCTTATGGGCAGGTGTAACGCCCTGAACCATTAGTAAGCTGCAAGGTTGCTAGTTGTGAGACTAGGACTGAAGGAAGCAGGACTACAAAACTCGGTACTGACGAACACTTTTTTGTGCTGTTTTACGTAGTAAAACCAAATGTCTGGTAGACATTTGAACAAATAAAGCGGTGATGTGGCTGGGAGATAGGAGGCATAATTATCTGGGTAAGCAACCACATCATTGTAACGCCCTAAAGAATACCAAAAAGATAATTATGTAGATACGGCAGTTATTGAGAGAAAGAAGATGTTCTTACCTGGGGAGATCTCTATAACCACGAGTTGGTATAGTAGAGAAGTCAGCAGAGGTCATAGTACTCACGAGAAACGAGTTGCAGCATATCTGCATAGGTCTCACAAGTGAGGAAGGACTGAAAGTAATCCTTTCTGAAATGCCAGATGGAGCATTAATTTTCGTTATTGGGTGACCGATTCCCTAGAAAATTTGTAGCCATTTGATAAAGTAAGAAATAGTTTTGATTGGTGTAAAGAGCAATTGGAAAGATGGGTTACTAACCGCCGTATACGAGACCCGTATGTACGGTGGTGTGAGAGGCGCACTCCGTTCCTAATTAGGGGCGGAGCCGTCTACTCGATTAGCAATAGTTAATTAATTTTTGTTTCATAATACTTGAAATGTTTAACCCATTTTTCATTTTCATAAGTTTTTGTATATCCTTTTATAATACAAGTATAGTTGTCACTCCATTTTATTTCCTCAATTTTCCATTTTTTTGAATTAAAGCTTTTATATTCTGTTAAGTACATCTTAGGTATTTCTCTTTTTTGTTCATTTATCTTAATAAGACCAATAAAACAAGATTCATCACCTCCATATATGAAATTGTAGTAATATATTAAATAATCATTTTTAGGTGAAGAAATAGGTTTTTCTACTGCTCCATCTCCAATTGAAATTATATCATAAATATTGTCAGTTATACTGTCAATTAAAATAAGTTGTCCAAAACCTAAGTAATCAGACGTAAAATTATTTTGTACTGCATAAAAACCAAATTCAGGATAATAACCTTTATACTCACTTCCACTCCAACCACCATTTTCTTTATAATCTTTATAGATTTTAAACGTAAAACTCTGATTTTTAGTTTTAATGGTAAAATGTGAATCGTTTTTTTCTATTTTTTTTATTTCTACAGGTTTAATGGAAAAAGTCTTATTAAATTCATCTTCAGTTATTTCTTCAAACTCTAATTTTGGAAGATTATTATATTTGTCAATATGACCAATTGAAATATAAGGTTTTTCTAATTTTAAAAAACCATTAAAAAGATAACCGTAGTTATTGTTTGTTTTAATCCCTTCAAATTGAGATAAATCCACTTTAATCCATTCACCTGAAATAGAAGTTTTATTGTCAAAAATTGTATCCTTTTTTTTGTTAGATTTTATAGTTTCTAATTTTGTGCCGAATAAAATTTTTCCAATAATTTCAGATTTTATACTTGATTCTTTTCTGATGTTTAAACCGCTTTCAGCAGTTACTCTATATATTTCTTGACTATATGTTTTAGTCATAAAAAATAATATAATAGTAAATGAGATAATTTTTTTCATAATTATTGCCAACACCAAAGCTAAGATTAGTGCGGAACCAAGGTAACTGTAAAGTTTCCGTCTTCGCGCTAAGACAAAACTTTTTGTTTGCGTTTATTTTTTTGTTTTTAAAATGTCAAATCAAACAGATTTGACGACCTTATAAAAATAGACAAACCTTTTAATTAAACACCAAACCGTCGCATTAATTATAGGTTTTGTTGTAAGACGTTTTTAATTTTTTTTTACAATCTGAGTTACATTGTGTTGCTAAGATATGACTAAGATCGTAAGCAACAGCTAAGCTTTTAGACGACTCAAAGTTTATAGCCTAAAGAAGAAATTAGTTGTTTTCTGCTTCAGTAGCTCGTTTAGAGGCTTTTTCTAGCTCGCTTTACAAGCAGCACAATTAGACTCCCCAATTAACTTTCCATTTTTATCAAACTCATATTTACAACATGTGTTGAATTTGTTCTTTAAAATATCCTTGCCCCTTTTAATTCTTACTTTTACATTTTCAAGACTAATATCTAATTGTGTGGCAATATCTTTTTGCTTTAGCCCTTTGATATAGATCAATTCAATCACTTGTTTGTAAATCTCCGGTAAATCATCTATGAATTTATCAAAGCAACAGACCGATTGATATTCTTGTAACGGCTCACTTATATTCACGCTGTTTTTCTCCACATAAATAGCTTCCTTCGTATAGTAATTGGCTATTTCGTTTCTAGCTATTTGAAAAATCCAAGCCCTAGCTTTTTCATCTTTTTTTAGTTTAGATATATTTTCATGAATTTTCAGAAAAGTGTTTTGGAAAATGTCATTTGTGGCCTCTTTACTTTTTGTTTTTTTTAAAATGAAGAAATAAAGTTCATCACTGAATTTGTTCCATATGTTTTGAGTTTTCATAACTGTAAAATAAATAAAAGCTAGTTAAAAAACTAGCTTTTCATGATATTAGCAACAAGTGCATTTAGTACATTCACATGTAGAACAAGAGCAATTACTTTCCATGCAATTTTTACAATTACATTTGGCACAGTCACAATTGGTGCATTTACAAGTATTCATAGTATTCTAATTTTTAAGGTTCAGTAAGTAGACCGATATACCTTAAAAAAGATACATTTTATTTTAAATTTTATTTTGGATCTTGAACTGACAATGCGTTTTTAATTTGAATGCTGTTGTCACTTCGAGTGAATTTGAAGCTTTTTCTTGCTTTAAATTAGTATCGAGAAGTATTCTTGTCACTGAGGTGATTCACTACTATTTTTGTTTGGCTAGGCTACACAAAAATCACTCGAACTGACAATGCGTTTTTTTGAATACTGTTGTCACTTCGAGTGAATTTCAAGCTTTTCCTTGCTTTAAATTAGTATCGAGAAGCATTCTTGTCACTGAGGTGGTTCGCTACAATTTTTGTTTCGTTGCCCTGCACAAAAACCACTCGAACTGACATTGCGTTTTTTTGAATGCTGTTGTCACTTCGAGTGAATTTGAAGCTTTTTCTTGCTTTAAATTAGTATCGAGAAGCATTCTTGTCAATGAGGTGGTTCGATACTATTGTCGTTTGACTAGGCTATACAAACATCACTTGAACTGATAATTTTCTTGGAATTGGTGCTTATTTCTAAGGTCCAATTTTTGAAATTACCATCAACAAGTAGGAGGGTAGGCTTATCCGCTTTTATCTAAAAACTATTCGCGCAGTTGCATTTCAAAGGATATGAGTCCGCCATCTATCACCGCTTTTTCTAAGACACCATGCTTATAATAATACTCATTTTCTTTGCCGTTGGCATTTATTTTCTTGTAGCCATGATTGCCTAAAGGAATTATGGTATTAAAACTACCGTCTTGCTCAGAATAACAATCTGTAACGTTTAAAGGTTCTACAAAGTACAATAAGATGGTAGCGTAATTAATGGTACTTTCTAGAGGAGCTTCCGTCTTTCCGTTTTTTTCAATGTGATACTCGTTCTCATGCCATTGGGTGAGTGTTTTTGCATGCGACTTATCATTTATACTAATGTTTACCACTGCTTTTTTTAAGAGTTCTGCATCAAAACTCACATCATATTTATAGTTTACAGCAAATTCTTTAATAAGTCTAAAATTAATAGTACTTGATGTATGGTAGGTTATTTTAGCATTCTTGCTGGTTTTCGTCGCTTTTAAACTTCCAATAGTTTTCTCTTTATAGATGATATCAAACCATAAGGTTTTGTTTGGAGGGGATTCTAGATTTCCTTGAACCGTAAAGAAATTGAATAGTATCAGGTACCAAAGCATAGTTTTGTATTTAAATAGTATTTCGTCTTAGAACATAATAGCTTACTAATTTAAACTCTTGACTACTGTTCTAGGACTATTTAGATTTAGACGTGTACGAAGGTAATTAGAATGAATTTATGCAATGCTGATGAATATCATTTAAACTAATAATTTTATTTAATTACGGGGTGAAAGCATATTGCTTCTGTAATTTAAGACGATACTACTTTAGTGCTCTTGTTCAGGATGTTGCCATTAAATAATATGGATTATGGTTTTTATGTATAAAAATTATAAAAAAAACAGCACTTCATTTACGCCTTTAAATAGGGGCTTCAACGCGTTGATTATAAGTCTGTTTAAAATCTTATTAAGGAATTGTTTATAAAATGTGGAAAAACAAAATGAAGGTATAGTGAAAAACCACAATATCTTATAGACCTTTGTATTCTCTTAGAGCAACAATTTTAATCCGTAGATATCAAATGAAAATAACGCATCTCATCAAGAGGGATTTTACTACAAAACCCTTTCAGTTAAATAAGATTTCAAATGCCATATTAAAAGCAATGACGACTGTGAATCATGGTGTTAAGGTTGATGCAGATTTGATTTCAAAAAATGTTTACGAGGCACTTTTAGAACGTGAAGAAACGGTTGTTAACTACACGCCAACAGTAGAAGAAGTGCAAGATTTTGTAGAAACCAAGTTGATGGAGGCTGGTTTTTTCGATGTTGCTAAAGCCTACATTCTATACCGTAATGAGCAGTCGCAAAAGAGAAAATCAAATATTTTTGAGAAGCGTATAAATTTAAAGCCTTACGAATATCCGGAACTTTATGAGTATGTTCCCGCGATTCGTCATTCTTATTGGATTCATTCTGAATTTAATTTTACAAGTGATATTCAAGATTTTAAAACACGCCTTACCGATACCGAACAAAGCGCTATTAAAAATACTATGTTAGCTATTTCTCAAATTGAAGTAGCTGTTAAGGGTTTTTGGGGTGATATTTATCACAAAATGCCAAAACCTGAAATAGGATCTGTTGGGGCTACATTTGCAGAAAGTGAAGTACGTCATGCAGATGCGTATTCTCACCTTCTTGAAATTCTAGGCTTGAATAATGAATTCAAGAATTTAAAGAAAAAACCAGCGATCATGAAAAGAGTGCAGTATTTAGAAACTGCCTTAAAAAACGCTAAAAGTGAGGATAATAAAGATTATGCGGAGTCTATTCTGCTATTTTCTCTCTTTATAGAACACGTTTCATTATTTTCTCAGTTCTTGATTATTATGGCTTTCAATAAGCATAAGAATATGTTGAAAGGGGTTTCAAATGTTGTAGAAGCAACTTCAAAAGAAGAGCAAATTCATGGTGATTTTGGAATTGATATTATTAAAATTATCAAGAAAGAAAACCCAGATTGGTTTGATGCAGATTATCATAATACGATACAACAAATGTGTAAAGATGCTTTTACAGCAGAAAGTAGTGTTGTGGATTGGATTTTTGAAAAGGGTGAGCTTGATTTCTTACCTAAGGATGTGGTAAATGAATTTATAAAAAACCGATTTAACAATTCGTTAGAAAGTATCGGTATCGAAAAAATATTTGAAGTAAACGAAGAATTAATAGCGCAGACGGAGTGGTTTGATGACGAAATTATTGGTACCAAACACGGCGATTTCTTCGTAAAACGCTCTATAAACTATAGCAAAAGAACACAAAGTATAACCAGTGACGACCTTTTTTAGATGAACGAAATAAACACGACTAAAGACAATAAAACGTCTACGACTACAGAAACCGAACAACTTTTAAAAGCAAGAAAAGAAGCTTTAAAAAATCATAAAGAAAATTCAGCTCCAGGATTTGAATGGTTAACAGAACATAGCCGTAATTTTTTAAATTCTGGTTATTTAACAGGTGGCGAAACCGCAGAGCAACGTATTCGTGAAATTGCAGATAGAGCAGAGCAGTTATTAGATATGCCTGGTTTTTCAGATAAATTTTATGGCTATATGTCTGATGGGTACTATTCATTAGCATCACCTGTTTGGTCTAATTTTGGAAAAGAAAGAGGTTTGCCAATTAGCTGTTTTGGGTCGCATATTGATGATGATATGGGGAATATTTTATATACCCAATCTGAAGTTGGTATGATGTCTAAAATGGGTGGAGGTACTTCTGGCTATTTTGGAAAAATTAGACATCGTGGGGCCGAAGTTAAAAATAACGGTCAGGCTTCCGGGGCAGTACATATCATGCAGCTTTTTGAATCTATGGTTGATGTAGTAAGTCAAGGTTCTGTTCGTCGCGGAAGATTTTCACCATACTTGCCTGTAGAGCATCCAGATATTTCTGAATTTTTAGAAATTGGTACAGAAGGAAATCCTATCCAAGAATTAACTCATGGAGTAACTGTAACCAATGAATGGATGCAGGCAATGATAGATGGTGATACAGATAAACGTGCTATCTGGGCAAAAGTATTACAACGTAGAGGAGAAATGGGGTATCCTTATATTTTCTTTAAAGACAATGCAAACAATGGAGCTGCAGATGTTTATAAAGATAATAACCATACAATCTATGCCAGTAATCTTTGTACAGAAATAATGTTACCGTCTAATGATAATTGGTCTTTTGTTTGTGTGCTATCATCAATTAATGTTATGCATTATGACAAATGGAAAGATACAGATGCTGTAGAAACTATGGTGTATTTTTTAGATGCTGTTATTACAGAATTTCTTGAGAAGTTAGAAGCGTATCGCGATTCAGAAAGACGAGAAGACAGACAAACATTTATGTTTATGGAGCGTGCTTACAATTTCGCAAAAGATAACAGAGCATTAGGTCTTGGCGTATTAGGATGGCATTCTTTATTACAGTCAGAAATGCTTCCTTTTAATAGTCAAAAAGCATACGATTTAAATAACGAGATTTTTAGAACTATAAAATCAAAATCATACAAGGCATCTGAAGAATTGGCAAGTATATTTGGTGAGCCAGCTGTTCTTAAAGGATATGGAAGACGTAATGCTACATTGAACGCAGTAGCGCCTACCACATCATCAGCCTTTATACTAGGACAAGTTTCGCAAGGTATAGAACCTATCTGGTCTAATATTTATGTGAAAGATATCGCAAAAATAAAAACAACAATTAAAAATCCGTTTTTAGTTGATTTGTTAGAAGAGAAAGGACAGAATGTAACGGAAGTATGGCATAGCATTCGTGAACGCGACGGTTCTGTGCAGCATTTAGATTTTTTATCTGATTTAGAAAAAGAGGTGTTCAAAACCTATTCTGAAATAGATCAGTTAGATATAATTTATCAAGCTGCAAATAGACAAAATCATATTGATCAGGGACAATCTGTTAATATTATTGTTCATCCTGATATGCCTGTAAAAGAGATCAATAAAATCCATGTAACCGCTTGGAAACTTGGTTTAAAATCTCTTTACTATCAGCATAGTATGAATGCAGCACAAAAATTTAAGCAGAAAAAAGATTGTGCGAGCTGTGAGGCATAACAACTATTTCTAAACTTAAAATAGAAACTGTTTTGCAAAATATAATAGGGGGTATGTACCTAATGTATTTTGTAAAACAGTTTTTTTATTCCCTAAAATTAAACAGTAGTAATTTTTTAGTTGCAGCTGATCAGGAATTGATTTAATAAAAAACTTCAGTAATTAGGAATTCTATTTAAATTACTTTTCTGCTAATTCTAATTAAACACTACTTAGCGAAGTAAAAAAGCAAAGTTGTTTTTTTAGCTTCTTTTAGCCTTCAATCCTTATCGGAAATACATAGTCCTAGATACTTATTATCTTTTGGTGCGCTACATCTATATTAAACCAAAAAAGTTTTTAGTGTAGGCTTCCCTAAAAATAGGACAGTTTATAATTCGAATTCACTAACTATAAATTGCAAGCTTAATTTCTACCGACAATTTGTCCTACGTTTATGAAGTGAATCGTACGAATCAATAATTTATTGAATTTTATTAGTCAAGGATTATCAGTATGTTGAGTGTAATAATTTTTAGTTTATGCTTAATAATCTATTTTTCTATGTTCTTTCAATGCCTGTAAACACTCGAAAAGCATGTAGAGAGGTATATGGGTACATCATGAACAAGGTCTAGCGTAAGAAACTGGCATTGATAGCCGTTGCCAACAAATTACTTTAACAGTCCTTTGCTATTGCAAAATCTGGCAGACCTTATGATGAAACTTACATTTGTATATTGCCTAAATAAATAGAAGATAAATCGAATAAAAAAGGCTCTTAGAACCTAATTTTAGAATCTATCGAGCCTAGAATAATAGTGTCTCAGATTAAAGGATAATTTGTTCGTTTTTCACCTCAGTTCTTTGTTATTTAGATTTTGTAAATACTCACAAAGCATTTTGATTTATGGAATTTATATACCTAATTTTATATATGCTTTTCTAAAAATGAACCAATTACATAAAATAGAAACTATCAGACTAGGAATAATAAAATATATTAAATTAATTTCATCAGGCGAGAATAATATTTTATCGTGTGTATTGTTTGAGAACATCCATAAATAATTTAATAAATAACTAGAAGATATTGAAAAAACATAAGCGATAAACCATTTTTGCTTTAGCTTAGTTTTTATTAAAACTAGCATCAGTAATAAAGGTATCATAAAAAACAAAGGTATTTGTTCTATCCATCCCATAAATCCTAAAGCAAACCCCATAAAAATAGTATATAGTGTATTGGAAAATAAATATGTTTTCCTATAGTTATGTTTTGCTTTCTTTTATTTGACAATCAGCAATTTACAATTAATTATTTCTCTTTTCATTACCCTTGTATTGATGTTATTTGTACTTTTATTACATCTAAAGTACACCTCAATACAATTTTACAGCAATAAGGTGTCAAACTCTTCGGTCTCTGTTTTTAGTTGTTTAAGTTTGGAGATTTCTACAACAGAAAGATCTTCCGTCTTTTTTAAAAGTTCTTTGATTTGTTCAGTAATATCTTCAGCTTCATTTTTGAGGTCTTCACACTTATCTTCATCCATAATAGCTTCTTTGAAATCTCCTGTAATTTATGAAAGCTCTCGTTCAAAACCACTAGAATTTTGAATTGCACTACATGGCAAAACATTAGTCGGAAATAATAAAGTTAGAATTATTTTCATTTATTAATTGTTATTTTATTCTTTAATACCTTTTTTAATTTCACTTAAAATACCTTGAACTTCCTGAAGAGATTTCTTCATATTCAAAGCAAGATTAATTTCGGTGGTGTTTGCTTTTGGTTTTTCGAGTATAGCATCTTCTAAAATGTTCATAATGGTTTGGTGTAATTTTTTATTCGAGGCTAAAATTGGTTTCATTTTTCTTCCTACAATTCTAGCTGCGGCTTTGGTCATTTCAAAATTATCATCAAAAAGGTCTAAATGGTTCTCATAAGCTTCACTTTCATAGAAATGCCAGCCATGATTCAATAGCAATGAAATGTCTTCTAAATCTTTAGTCCTATCTTTTTTATCACTCCAAGAAACTAATTTAAGAATGATAAGCCCAACCACAGGAGTTGTTGGTAATGAAAAACCCGCTTCCTTAATTAGGACTTCTTCAACTTGTTCACCAACCTCTTTGAAACCTAAAACAGATAGTTCCATATCTCTTTGGTCAAAATTTATTGTGTGATTTTGTTCTATTTCACCATAAGGCAACAGGTCTAATATAGTATTGGTTTTATCATACAATAACCGATATACTTCACTAGTTTTTTTGAACCCTTTACTACACAATTCCTCGAACAACATATTATATTTATCAATGTCCGGTACCATTACGGCAAAATCTATATTAGCAGTATTTCTTGTAGGTTTAATACCTATACGATAAAGTTGAACATCTCTCGCATTTGCGCCTATTAGATAATAGGTAATATTATTTGCTGCGAAGACCTCCTCTAAAATTTGATACACTTCTCCGTGATTAGCAAAAGAATAATCTTTATAAGTTAGGTTTGATATACTCATCAAAGATTATTTTAGCGGTTTCTATGTTTCTGTCATTACCGCTGTATACTAGTTCGGCGTAGACTAATAATGTATTTACAGCGATTTTACCTTTAGTTGTCTGAAATTCAATACTTTTTGGTTTCCAAAAAGGTTCGTAAACACTAATATTGCCGTCTTTATCTGGGACCATTTTAAAATCTCTCATTAGATTTTCTTTCTCTGTTGTAAATAGAGAGTATTGTGAAGAGTATAAATAATTTGTAATAAGTTTTGCGCCATACTCCCCTCCCCAACAGCTTTCTATACCAGGATCGATTTCATTTATTTTAAATTGCTCGGAATTTATAAATATATAGCTACCTATTTTGTGAGCAGGTAAGATTTTTTCATTAACTAAAGTAACCCACTTCTCTAGTAATTCCTCTCGTCTTACCAATTGATATTTTTTTTCAGTATTCTGTTTAACTGCAAAATCTTCATTCAAAAGACCGTTTATTGTTTTACTCACACTGCCTAATGATACTTTGCTTATTTCAGCTAAATGTCGATAAGTAGCATTTATTAGTTCAGGATTTTGAAGTAAATGAAATAGTATTTGTCCTCCTGATGGAGTAAAAACTTCTGAATATTCATTGTATACTGGTTTGGCGTTGTTTTTTTCAACGTATAGTTTAAGGTTGTCAAGATTTAAAAAGGCATTGCCAAAACTATCTATATAATTTATTTTTTTAGCTTTTAATGTCTCTTTTGCTTTAGGAGTTATGTATTTTGATGCTACTAAAACAGGAAGTTCTTGACTTCTAGTTTTTTCAAAATGGGAAATATTTTGTGGTCTTACTTCGTTTTTAAACTCTACAAATACGCGCTCTCCATCTATAGAATAAATTTTTTCAGAGGTTTCTTTACGATTTTCGTGGTAGAGCACTTCGGTATTAAAACCAAGGGCTTCAAAAAAATCATTTAAGTAAATTGTACTTAGCATTTGTTCAACTATTTTACATGTTCATGTTACATGAACAGTCAAATATAATGAAAATATACGATTCAAGATGGAAAAAATAACATTAAGCAGACAGGAATTATTTGAATTAGCATGGCAAAACCAATAAGTCAAATAATATAGGAATATGGGGTCACATATAGAGGTTTCAAAAAACCGTGAAGCTAACGATGATATTTGGAAAAATGCTTGTATATATATTTTAGAACATAAATTACAAGGCGTATTAGCACCTTTTTCACAAATGGCAGATTTTTATACTCTACTCGATGATAAAATAACAAACGACACTAAACATAAAACACGCTGGTTAAAAGGTGCTAAAAAATTGGTTAATTCTCTAAAAATAATGGATGGAGGTTTTACATTTGTAGCTAACGATGTAGAAACAATATTAAACGAATTAAATATTGGTATTTGCGATTATGCCATTACACAGTTTTACGAACTCTTTTATGGTAAATATAAAGACAACCCGCTCGAAAAACGACAAGATGCTTACGAATGGGATTTAGCTTTTGTACAACACGAACAAGGTGTAGTAGCTGTTCCTATTTATTCTAAAACCAATAAAAAAACCATTGAAAAATATCAAGATATGGCAGACCAAGATGCTGAAGGAGCGCACGGTTTAGGTGGTTGGGGAATAGATAAAGTTTTAAGAAGAAAGGTTATCCCTAAATTTGATGAACCTTGGGATGGTAAAAGTTACTGATGCTCAATTTAGAATTGATTTGCCTATGCTAATGCTTTGGTTAGATAGACATAAACCTACAGGAGAAAACTTTAAAGATAAGGTAGATAAAAATGGGTATTTATTAGATGAATTTAAATAAATAATTAAAAAGTATGAAGCCAAATAAATCAAATCTGTTTATACTAATTTGGGTAATCCATTTATTTATCTATTATTCAGTATTTTCTTTTGCCAATAGAGTGTCAATAAATGATTACAATACAGTATCTTCTTTTGCCCATAAACACTAGGGTAGGGGCGTTCAAGGTGGAAAATAGGTGAACACTTTTGCTTTCTTTTGTTAGGTTGATGCTTTCCATGCTATCTTTATTGTAGAATAATATCGCTATCAATATTCAATTTTTGATGCAAGGCTTTAGCAACGTTCAAGGTGATTTCCCTTTTTCCGTTCAGATAATCGCTTATTCTTGATGCACTTGTATCCAATAGCGCGGCTAAATCTTTTCGCTTTAGCCCCATTTCAAACATACGTAGCTCAATCATTTCGTGTAAGGTTGGTAAACCGATAGGGAAATGTATTTCTTCGTACTGTTCAATAATATCTGTAATCTCTAGAAACTCTTTTGCTAAAGGGTCATCCGTTGGGGTATTATCATCCACGACATCTATCAACTCTTCTAAGCGAAGATTCGCTTTTACATATGCTGCGTGTGTTATTAATTTTCCCATAATCTTATAAGGTATCTATATTCTTTATTTTGTCGTAATCCCGGTGATTGCCCACCCATCGTATCAATACTTTCTTAAACTTAAATCGTACTATGGCAACAACTCGGTAATTATTTCCTTTGACGTTAAAAACGAACCTTCCATTTCCAACGCTGTCAGCTGAATTGAAAGTGTTCTTTAAATCGGCAAAACTATCCCATTCGGCTTTATTTGCTTTTTTATACCAATCTTGTAAGGCCACTTTAGCATTGGTTTCTTTCGAAAAATACTCCCTTAGCTTTTTAAATGATATGACGTGCACTGAACAAATGGTGTTTATTAGAACGTAAATATATAAAATAAATTACATATTTGGTAATATATTTACATATTTTGTTATTTAAAGATTTATAAAGGAAATAGTTCTTCTGGAATAACCTAAGAGTTCTTGGTCATTTATAATTTGGGTCTGCCATGCGGGGTTTGTATCGTGATGAAATTGATTTGCGTAATCCAGTAAAGAGCGAAGCTCTACACGTTTTTGCTCTGGAAATACCTGATTCGGCGTGTTTTCTCTTTGTTGACACCTGCCAATAAAAGGACCAAGAAGTGAACCAGGGGGAAATATGTTTGGACAGGTTACCCGAACAAATGCCTCCAGCATCGGTCTTAAAGCAAATGCAATTTGACGTTCATTCTCATCATTGCCATTCTCGATAAAATCAGTAACAAGAGCGTAGTTTCGATCGTGTTCTGTAATGCTATCGGCTCGTACATCCCAATTTGAAAGGGTTGAAGAGGATCCCGAACGAGTAATTTTCATCGAGGATGGCGGCATGTTTTGCGCTGCGGTCCATAAATTACATAGAAAAGGTTTTGAGTGTGATAATACAATCACTTGTTCTACGATAGGTACAAGTTCTCTAATTTGTTGGATTGTGGTCAAAGTTCTATGGTCATCAAGACTTGTCATTGGATCATCAATAATCACTATCAGACTTTCCCTTGAAGGATTCATTTCAATTGATGCAAAAAAGAATGCTAAGGCTAGTGCATTTCGATCACCTGAACTAAGAGTTGTCTTAAAAGATGGTTCACTATCATTTGAGGTCGAAATAGGAACAGCAATATTCTCAATGAGCACATTGTAATTACAGCTAGAACCACCACGGTTGTTTACGGAACTTACATTATCAAGCCGATAACCTGCGTTAAATCTACCTAAGTACCTGTTGATTGCCTCCTGATATTGTGGAAATACCCTATTTCTATAATCATCCAAGGCTGCCCGTGCTTCTGTACGCTCAATTTCCGTGGCGTTTTTAAGTGTGATTTCCGAAGTATAATTGTCACAAAGTAATATTATGTCCTCGGTATATCTTGATTTGATAGCTCTTAAACGATTTAAATCAGCTTCCAAAGTTGAAATGTTCGAAGCAGCTGAACTTTCTTTAATGCGCTGTACCTCTTGGTTTGCTTCTTGAAAAATTGTGTTTAGTGCGGATAAGGCATTTCTCCTCAAATTATATTGGCTGATAATTTCTTCAGTTTCCGTGTCAATCCGTATAATTTCTAAGGGAGATTCCATTTTGGAATTTAGCAATGACTGAAACGCCTCGAAAGAGGAACGCCATGATTGCGTAATAGCCGCCGTATCAATATTTAGTTCTGGAACTTGAATAAATTCTGCCCAAAATTGTCTATCATCAGAAAGCCTCCTTACATTTCTTTCAAAGGCGGTCAAAACTTCAGTTCGATGGTTTGTTCTTAAATTGGCCAGCGCACTCGCAACTTCCTCCTTCAAGGCAAGATATTCTTGATTAAAAAATGATTGGTAAAGGCTTATTATTTGGGAATTGTTCAAATCTTGCTGGCAAAAAGGGCAATCTTCCAACTCTCCATCATTCACCATATTCACTCCATCTCCAACCCAACTTTCACTTCCTTCGCCTAGTGCATCAATATGATTTTGAACTTGTTCCAATGCAGTTGCTTCAATATCTGGCAAGACCCTTGAGAGCAATATGCCTAGCGTCTCCATCTCGAAATTAGGTATGGCTAAAGGAACAAATTCATTTCTTTGAGCGATTGCTGCAGCCTTTCTACCGGCAGATAGTGCTCTCTCAGTTTCTTCTATATCGCTGTCAATAGAATCAGAATTTTGCAACGCACAAAATTGATCTACTGAAAGACCATAACGCATTTGGGAAGTAATCTGAGCACCTCTTTCTCGCAAAACTTGATTGTGCCGTTCAATTCGGCTTACTATACTTTGCAGACGGGCATTTAAAGCAACTCCCTCCGCCCCAATAATAAGTTCGTGTAAATTTTGTCTGTGACCGGTTTCAACATTTGTCCCCGCATAGATATTATCCGTGACAAAATGGTCGTCGAAAACCAATATATTGAATAAAGTTTCGTTCCAAGAACCATCTTGGAAAACAGCACGACTTGAGTTACTATCTGTGATAACAACGTGGGGTTCACCTTGCCCGCCTAATCTTTTACGCTGTATAATTGGCAATGAATCTTGGCTACCCAAGGAACGAAGTATAGAAGCTAAAGTTGTTTTACCTCTACCATTCTCCGCATAGATCAAAGCAAGCTCTTGAAGATTAAGTTGAGAACCAGAATCTACTGAACTGAATTTGCCAATGTTTCTTATTAAGTTAATATTATCTAACATTTCATTTCTCTTTTATGAAAATTGAGGGGTATTACTAATAAATTGGGAAAAAATGGTTGTGGAAGAATGCGGCCTCGCAAAGTTAAAATTTCTTCTAACAAATGAAGGAAGAAACTCCCCAAATCTTACCCAAATACTTTGCGCGTGGATCCTGTCCGGTTTTTGTAGTGTTCCGGCAGATAAACGTTAAGCAAAAACCGAATAGGGCGCATCTTACTTTTTGCTTTTGGGTTCGCGCCATTCTTGATAGAGTTCACTTGCCGCTGGGCTGTCCTCGAAGAAAATCCTAAAATGCGCAACTGCTTTTTCTTCGCCTTGCTCGAAGGCTTCCTGCTTTAATTCAGAAATTTGAGATACTTTATAAACTGAAAACCCCAATACCAAAACAATGCAAACCAACAGCCCCCAGAATAATTTTATCGCCCACTTTGGAAACGTGATGGATTTTTTAATGTAGTAGACCACATTGGCCATCAGCTTATGTTGGTCTTCAACCGCTTTCTTTTGATGGTCGTTGTATCGCTTTAAGATAAAATCGATATCTGAAATATCGGCTTGTACTTTAAAGGTCATTAAAAATTTTTTTAATTCTTCCATTCGGTTAACCGAGTTTTCGAAGCCTTTGATTTCTTCCGTCAACAACTCTGCTATTTCATCCAATTTTGCCATAATCTTATATTTCCATTGCTAAACCAATTGTCTTCTTAATTGCTATTTTGATAAACCTTTTAGAAATTGTGGCTGCGATATTGGGCGATATACCAACAGTCTTGCCCATTAATTCTAACGTATTGTCCTTCACTATTTTTTGAGAAGCAGTTTTATCAAAACCAATTCGCTCTGCGATTCTTGACATTGACATGGAGCGGTGTACTTCACTTCCCTTTAGATTTTGACCTTTGTATGCAAAGCGAAAGCCCTGCAACCGATTTGATTTGTTGATGCTTGGAATAACTTCCACATTTCTTTGTTTCATGTATTTGATATACTGGTCAAAATCTTTGGGTTTCATTTCGGTTAGAACCTTTTCGTGAACTTGTTTTATTTCTTGTCGTACACCTTGAATTTCATTCAACCTTTCTTGCTGTACCTCTCGAACTGTGGTCAATCCCATTTGCTGTGCCACTTTTTCCGCTGCCTGTTGACTTCTTTTACCAATAAAGTTGTCTTTGTACGCCTTGCCATCAAAACCAATACGATTCACATATAAATGAATGTGCAAATGATTTTTATCCCGATGTACAAATGCAATCGCTTGTCGTTCTTGTAATTTCATTTCTTGTACAAATCGTTGTGTGATTTCTTTAAGTTGTTTGTCCTTCAATTCTTGTCCGTCTTTTATGGTGGGACTCAGCACAAAACTCATGGTGTTCTTTTTGCATCGCTGGTTTTGCGATTGTATAATTTTAAACTCTTGAGTAATCTCTTTAGGGTTGTCGCCCGCCAAATGTTCTCGATAGACAACTTTGGCTTCTTTTTCCTCATCCCAACCATAACTCATGGAAGCACCTGTGTGCGATATAGATTTTCCCATTCCTATCATTTCTTAAAATTGTAAAGATGTTTCCGTATTTCATTAGCCAACTGTACCACTTCTTCTGATAATTTTGGATTCCGTTTTTTATACATATTTCCGATGCGTTTAAAATTGACCTGATACTGAACCAATAATTTGTATACATTGATTTGTTCATCAGAAAACCGTTCAACAATCCTAAGGTCAAAAGCGGCACGACGACAGTACTCACTTATGGAAAGTCCACTCTTTTTCGCCTTTATTTTTAAGAGCTTCTTTTCATAAATAGAACACCGAAATTGTACAAACTCCTTTTTCATTTTAGATTTTTCGTATCTATATTCCTTATGTTACCTTTTACTAAATCACATATCCGAAACTCAATTACTAGTTCCTATCCTTTTGCGACCTTCGGGAGCAAAAGCAAGATTTGTCATGACAATGACACATCTTGAATTCTCACTCAGATGTAATTATTAGTACTGTTTTTATTTTTCTTCCTTCTCCCTAGCCATAAAAATTTAATCATGTATTATCATCAAAATATTTAAGAGAGAAAGAGTATTTAATGATGATTTAAAAAATTATTTACTAATCTAAACCTGTCTATTTTTAAAGGTGTATTCCAACGCTTCATTCTCAATTTCAGCTTTTGATTTTCTACGGTTTTGCAGCAACCAAATATTAAGCTTGGCCTTCTCAAAAAACAACATTTTGCCGTTTGGTTTAGAGTGCGGGATTTCCTTTGCTGCGGTTAACTTATATAAGTAACTCCTTGATATTCCTGTGTATTCGCAAGCTTCCTCAAAAGTGAGCACTTCTTTATTTGCCACCAATAAACGTTCGATACGGTCGAGCCGTTCTTCTAATTCCAGATAGTCCATTTCTTTCTAATTTTGGATTAAACAATGGACAAAAGCTTTTGTTCTTATTAATTGAATTCTGGTGCTAAACTACTATAGGAAGTAAAGGGAAACGTGTGCAATTCATGCAATGCACACGGAATCAGGAAAAATGCAAGCAAACGAAGCTAAAGGCGAGAAAAGATGGTTTTGAGTTCTTCACTTTTCTTAGAAATCGGAGTTCTCGATTTGGCATCTTTTACCGTAGCGTATTTGTATGGTTTGCCATCTTCCCTGCGGATAGTGTCTGATCTTTTGAAAAAGTCGATTACGCTCATTGTATTTTTCGGGAAGCCAACTTTAAACAATTCGTAGAACTCACGACAGCTTGGAGCATCTAGCTTGAAATGTATTTTAGATTTATGGGTATACCAATCCTCCTTAAAAACCGTGATAAAATCATCTTTATCCGTTCGCTCTATGAGTATCATATCATAGTTAACCAATCCACGATAAAGTTCTTTCAGTTGGTCATTTGTGGCTAGGAGGCTAAAATTATTTTTCTTCTTAAGTTTTTCTTGAATTTTTGGGATAAACACATTTTTAAACCTTTTAGACCAAGTTATCTGGCTCATTGCAATACCACCCATAAACATTAGGCAATTGGCATAAAAGAAAAACCCTCGCAACGGTTCCAAATATTCTAGTATAGACGAATAACTTGAATGCATTAAAAGGAGTCCAATACCATAAAAAACCAATCTTGGTTTTTCAATGTATTTATCATATTGTGAAGATTCATTGAACATAAAACGAGCAAAGAACCCTACATACGGAATTAACAATCGCACATAAACATATGCGAAAGATGCCAATAACAGATATTTAATTAAATCAGGCATACTTCTAAGTTACTATTTTCTGTGTGTAATGAGGTGAATCGTGGATATACTGACAGGTTTTAGGGATAGAAGAGACGATAGATGAGTATTTATTACCGAGATATTTAAAAGTGAGGTATTGAAGACTACTTTAAAACACATTGAAAATTCGACATCATTTGAGAAAATTTTTGTGGGGAGGGGGAGGAAAGGTCAAGCGGCCTTTTAGCCGTTTGTGATTTCGCGCGGCTCAGAGGATGTCGGGGAAAACTGGAGCGGAAAGACTTCACTAGCGTACTGGCGTAGCGTGTGCGCTAGGGGAGGGTTGGAGAGGAAGGTTTGCCTGACTTCCGCAAGGGCTTGGTTTTAGAATTGGGATTTCACAATTAATTACATATGTTAATTATATAACAATTCTTTTAGTTCTCTAATAAAAGAACTAAAGAAACCGTTATGTTTGTATCAGATTTAAATATCATGGAAAACAAGCTAACATCAAAACAAAAAGAACTCATTGAAAGTTTCGGTGTTGTTCAAGAAGCAATGGGTCTTTCACCTGCTGCTGCTAGGGTAAATGCCCTTCTCACCGTTGCTGATGAAGTAGAACTTACTTTCGACCAGATAAAGGAAGGCGTATCATTAAGCAAAAGTGCAACTAGTAACGCTATCAACAATTTATTATTATCAAAACGTATCGGCTACAAGACTAAACCAGGAGACAGAAAGCGCTATTTCCATTCAAAGTTGGGTCAATGGCAAAATTCGTTCATCGATAGTATGGAAGGGTTAAGTGGTTACAATCAAGTAATCAAAGAAATTTTAGAGAACAGAACTGATAGCACGGAAGAATTTAATAATCAACTTAAAGACTTTACAGAGTTCATCGAGTACTATCAAAAGGAGAGTATCAAATTAATCAAGAACTGGAAAAATTAAAAAACTATTTTTTTATTAAAATTAGTTCTTTTAATTCAGAACTAAGTATAAATAACAAAACTAATGAAACTAAAAATAACCATCATACTGTTTCTTGCCACTTACATCTCAAGTGCGCAGACACAATTCGACTTTACGGTACAACAGGCCATAGCCTATGCTGTTGAGCATAATATAACATTATCGAAAACCAAAATTGACCAAGACATCATTGCCGCACAAATTGCAGAAGTAAAAGGTAGAGCCTTACCGCAAATATCCGCTACTGGGGGATTTTCAGACAACTTTTCTTTGGCGGAACAACAACTACCCGCTGAAGTATTTGGCGGAGAGCCAGGCACTACCATCGGTGTTGCTTTTGGTAATCGCTATAGCTTTTCAGGTGGTGCCCGTGTGGAGCAACAACTATTGAATTTTCAGTTGTTCAGTTCAATTCGTGCGGCCAAAGCTTTAGAAGAAATTCAGAACCTTACTGTTTTACAATCTACCCAAGATTTGATTATCAATGTCATTCAAGTATATATCCAAATTCAAGTGACGACTAAACAAGTTGAACTTTTGGAAGAGAACTTTGAGCGTACCAACAATCTAATAGAACTGTCGGATGCCAAGTACAAGGAAGGTATCATCAAAAAATTGGATGTCAATCAACTGAAAGTAAATCGAAGTAACCTTCGCACTCAGATTGAAGATGCTGGATATCAATTAGGCGAACAGAAAAGATTATTAAAACTCTATCTATACATTCCCATGGATGATGTTATCAATCTAACGGAGAGGTTAGAGGATAATGAGGCTTTTCCTTTACAAGACAGCTTGACGATAACATCCAATATTCAATATCAACAATTGAATAAGCAGGTCGCACTTTCGGTTATCGACCAAAAGGTGGAACGTGCCAATTACTTACCCAAGTTGAGCGCCTTCTTTAACTACAATTATCTAGGAAATACAAATGAGTTCACTTTTGAACAACCTTCTTACGTAGACCAATGGAACGGTACATGGGGCCTTTCCGCATCGATGAACATTTTCGATGGATTTTCAAGAAGGAAACGTGTGGTACAAAAACAATTGGAAACCAAGAAACTGGAAGAAGACCAAAAACTACTCAAAATAAACATAGAGAAAGACTATGAAGATGCCGTTCAGCAAATGCTTTTAAGTCAAAGTCAAATTGCCAGTCAAAAAGAAAACATGGAACTCGCTCAGGAAAATTACGACGGTATTCAGACCTCCTACAATGAAGGCGTGGCTGATTTGACCGAACTACTTGACTCTGAATTTGCATTAAGACAAGCGCAATCGAATTACTTGAACGCCCTATTACAATCCAAAGTATCGGAACTCAGAATACTTAGAACAAGTGGGCAATTATCACAACTAATCGCAAGCAACTAATAACAACAAACCTTTAATACAGATGAAAACAAAAAATATTATTTTGATCGTAGCAGTCGTAATTATCGCGGCAATCGCCTACACACTTTACAGCAATAAAACTGAAATGACCGCGAAAGCGCAAATGGTCGAGGAAGTTTTTGCAATTCCTGTTCAAACAGCTACTGTAAGTTCTAAAACCATATCACAAGGCCTTATTGCAACTGGTGAATTTAAAGGATGGGAAGAGGTAACATTGGTGGCCGAATCACAGGGAAGCATTCAATATTTGCGTGTAGAGGAAGGACAACAAATCCGAAAAGGGCAAATAATCGCAAAAGTAGATGCGGTTTCCCTGAACTCTCAACTAAGTAGTTCTCGTTCAGCCTACGCGAAAGCAGAAAAAGATGTAGCGAGATACGAGCGACTGGAAAAGGTAGGAGCAGTAAGCCAAAGTGCCTTGGAAGATTCACGTATACAACTGGAAAACGCTAAGGCAAACATTGCACAGATACAACAGCAGTTAGGTTTTACAGTGGTAAAATCCCCGATAGATGGAGTTGTCAACTCACTAATGGTAGAAGAAACCAGTTTTGTAATGCCGGGCAACGAAATTGCTGAAATCGTACAGATTGACCGACTGAAAATCGAAGTAAATATTGCCGAGGATAACCTATCAAAAATCAAAAAGGGTCAAGTTGTCTCCATTAAAACAGATGTATTCCCTTTAAAAACCTTTGAAGGTAAGGTGAGTACGATTAGCGTGAAAGCTGATGCTTCCCGAAAGTTCAAGGTAACTATCGAAGTAGCGAATACATCTGATGATTTAAGAGCCGGACTTTTCGCTGAAATCAATTTTGATGCGCTCAAAACAAATGAGGCAGAAGCTAGAATGATTCCACGTCAAGCAATTGTCGGGTCGCTACAGAGTCCATCAGTATACGTTATCGAAAACGACAAGGCGCAACTTAAAAAAATAGAAGTGGGCGCAGTAATCGATGGTAATGTAGTAGTGCTTTCAGGATTGGATGATGGGGAGAAAGTAGTAACCAAGGGTATCATCAATTTGACGAATAACACTTTAGTAACCGTAACAAATAACTAAGACCATGACCATAACAGAACTTTCCGTAAAAAGACCTACGCTGGCCGTTGTTGTCTTTACCATAATCGCTCTTTTAGGCATTATTAGTTATTCAAGTTTAGGCTATGAATTACTACCAAAAATGAGCTCACCAATGCTTTCAATAAGCACGGTTTATCCCGGAGCTTCTCCTTCGGAAGTTGAAAACTCGGTAACTACGAATATAGAGGATGCCGTTAGTGCACTTGAAGGAGTGAAAAGTATTACTTCTACATCACAGGAGGGTATTTCGATAGTAAGTGTTGAATTGACTTATAACGCTGACGTTGACAAGGCGCTGCAGGATGCACAGCGGAAAGTAATCAACATCTTGGGTAGTTTACCGGAACAGGTACAACAGCCTAGCGTCAATAAATTTTCAATGGATGATATGCCGATTATGAGATTGGGCGCTTCTTCGAAAATGGATGCGAACGCGTTTAACAATCTTGTCGAGAATGATATTAAGGAGACCATTTCTAGAATTGAAGGTGTTGCCCAAGTACAGGTAATAGGTGGAAATGAGCGTGAAATACGAATCAATGTTGACCGTGATAAACTGAGTACTTACGGACTTAGCATTCTACAGGTAACTCAGGCAATTGCAGCCGCGAATCTGGATTTCCCTACAGGGAATATTAAAGATGAAGACCAGCAGGTAACGGTACGTCTATCGGGGAAGTTTCAAAGTATTGATGATATAAAAGGGTTAACGGTCAAAACTGGTCAAGAGGGAACAAGCGTTCGTATCGAAGATATTGCCGAAGTATATGATACTACAAAAGATGTGACTACTATTTCTAGAATCGATGGAATTAGCTCCATAGGTCTTACAATTTCTAAACAGTCCGACGGTAATACGGTTCAGGTTGCGGAGGACGTTCGAAAGGAACTTAAAAAAATAGAAGCTGAGTACGCCGATGAAGAATTGAAAATAGCAATAGCCCAAGATAGTTCCGTTTTTACATTGGAGGCTGCCGATGCCGTAATCTTTGATTTACTTTTGGCGGTTGGTTTGGTTGCTATCATTATGTTGTTTTTCTTAAAAAGTTGGAGGGACTCTATCATTGTAATGGTTTCGATTCCCGTGTCTATTGTTGCAACATTTATAGCAATGAATCAATTAGGGTACACCCTAAACCTGATGACACTTCTTGGGTTATCACTTGTTGTAGGTATTCTTGTCGATGATAGTATTGTGGTTTTGGAAAGCATTCATGCCGAGATGGAAAAAGGCAAAAGCCGAATGGAAGCTGCGATGGAAAGTTGGAAAAAAATCGGTCTTTCGGTAATGTCCATTACATTGGTTTTGATTGCTGTTTTCTTACCCATAACTTTTGTTACGGGGGTAATTGCTGATTTGCTTACGCAGTTCGCCATTGTTGTTGCCTTTGCAACTGCAATCTCACTAATTGTATCTTTTACCTTAACGCCATTACTGGCTTCACGCTTCAGTAAGGTTATCGAATTGGATAGTAAAACGATATGGCATCGGCCTATGATTGCCTTTGAGCGTTTTCTCGATGGTGTCAATGATTTCTATAGGGATGCGCTACAATGGACGCTTTCTAGAAAACGAATTACAGCCTTTGCTTTAATAGCTATGGTAGTAGGTGCATTATCTTTAATGGTATTCGGCTTTATTGGAAGCGAGTTCGTAAAGAACGGTGACAACGGGGAATTCATTGTTGAATTAGAATTACCAAAAGAATCTACTATAGAGGAAACCAACTTAGCCACACTAGCCGTCGAGGATATTCTAATGCAAGATAATATCGTAGCCTCGGTATTTTCAACAGTTGGAACTGGCACAGGCGGAAGTGGCAACTCATCAAACAAATCACAGATTAGCGCGAAAATGATTAGCCCCGATGAGCGCACGATTTCATCGGAAACCTATGCTCGTGATATTAAGACTATTTTAATGAAACGTGTTCCTGGGGTAAAGTTTAAAACTGCCGCATCGGGAATGATGGGGGGAAGTACTGCAGGTCCAATACAGGTAATGCTTGTTGGTGATAATATGGACCAATTGATGCAAACTGCAGACGAAGTAAAATCAAAAATAGAATCCGTAAACGGTACCCGTGATGTTGAGCTTTCTGTAAGCGGTGGGAATCCAGAAGTAGCTATTACTGTTGACCGTGATAAAATGGCAGCTTTGAGCTTAACAATGAGCGATGTCGGTAATACCATGCAAAATGCATTCGCGGGAAATACTCAGTATAAATTCCGAGATGGTGAAAATGAATATGATATCAACGTAAAGCTTGACCAGTTCAACCGTAGAAATGTGAATGACATTAAAAAAATCTCATTCCTGAATACCAAAGGAGAACTTATCGAACTTCAACAGTTCGCTGCCGTAACCGAATCTACAGGTCCGTCAAGATTACAGCGAGACAACAAACGCGCATCATTAAGTATTGGTGCACAAGTAGCTGGTCTACCCGTTGGAGATGTCTCTGCGAACGTGCAATCCATGATTTCAGAAATAGAGCTTCCTGATGGAGTAAGCTTTGAAATGGGCGGTGATCTGGAAAGTCAAATGGAAGCTTTTGCGAGTTTAGGTTTGGCACTTTTAATGTCCATCATCTTAGTGTATTTAATAATGGTGGCCCTATACGAATCTTATGCGTATCCACTTGTAGTAATGTTTTCTGTCCCGACCGCACTTATCGGAGCATTTCTCATACTTGCTTTGTTCAAAGAGAGCCTTGGAGTATTTACATTTTTAGGTTTAATTATGCTAGTTGGTTTGGTCATTAAGAATGCCATACTTATCGTGGATGCGGCCAATCAATTCAAAAAAGAAGGTGATAATACTTTGGTCGCTATTGAAAAAGCTGGCTTGACTCGATTACGTCCTATTTTAATGACAACTCTTGCCATGGTAATAGCCATGATTCCAATTGCATTTGCAAGTGGCGCAGGTGCTGAATGGAAAAATGGACTTGCGCTTGTGCTTATGGGTGGATTATTGAGTTCCTTAATTTTTACGGTAGTGATTGTTCCTGTAATGTATGTTGTTATAGACATATGGAAAGGCGATATTAAAAGGTCGGATGCAAAACTGAGAGCGCAGCAAATTGGAGAAAATAAAGCGGAATCAACCCATCTAAATTTAGCATAATGATACATTTCAACCACACATCTAAAAATCAAATAACTATCCGTGTTGTCGATGATTTTAGTCATCAAGATACTGAAAGAATAGCCTTCCTACTAGAGGCTTCTTATGATACCAGTTCAGATAAGGAGATAGTTTTTCAAGTGGAAACCGATTTACCAAAAGAGGAAATGCAACTACTGGGGAATTTTAGTCAAGGCCTACCTTTTCAATTCCGAATTGATTTGAAGTATCCAGTCTTGGAATGGCAAAAGCCCTAAAATTCAATTTTATCATCATTTAAAAAGTATCAATGACAGATTTTTGGAATACCAATAAACAAATCATCATATATGCAATCATTGTAGTTGCAGTTGTTCTAGTTCTACGATTTCTAACCAAGAAATTTCATGACTGGTTAGAGAGAAGGTGGCGTCAAAAACATATTGGCGAGGAACCTTCAACTATAAATTTAACTCAAAAGATTTTGAATGCTCTTTGGATTGTTCTTGGTTTTATGGCATTGGCTTTCATATTTATTGCCAAAGAACAATATGAGGTTGCCACACAAAACTTCTACCTAGTGCTGTACTTAGGTATAGTTGCAGTTATCACATTGGTAGTTGCTTCATTGGTGCAAACTTGGTTCAAACGTTCGATAAAAGAAAAAATAAAGGATGAACAAGACCCTACCAGTTATAAGTTTCTTCGGTATTTAGCTATTTTTTCTGTCTATTTTATTGGAGCCATACTTGCCATCCTAGCTTTTCCATCACTACGCGGAATCGCTCAGACTGCCCTCGGTGGTGCCGGAGTATTGGCTGTAGTTGCAGGTGTTGCCTCTCAAGAAGCATTGGCAAACCTTGTTGGTGGAATTTTTATAATCTCGTTCAAACCATTTAAGATAGGTGATATCATTAAAGTTGATTCAACAATGGTTGGCACGGTAACCGACATTACCCTAAGACATACGGTCATTCGGAATTATGAGAATAAAATGATTGTAATTCCTAATTCCGTCATCAATAAAGAAAAGCTAATCAATTATGATTTGGGAGAACGTATGTGCTGCGAGTGGATAGAAATAGGTATTTCCTACGGCAGCGATATTGACCTCGCAAAGCACATTATGCGTGAAGAGTGCGAGGACCATCCAAATCTAATGGACCACAGAAGCGAATTGGATAAATACAATAACAAAAAGAAAGTAATTGTAAGGGTTATACGCTTGGAAGATTCTGCAGTTACGCTTCGTGCATGGGCTTGGTCAGCCAGTTTTACAGATGCTTTTGTTTTGAAATGTGATGTGCTTGAAAGTATTAAGAAACGCTTTGATAAAGAGGGTATCGAGATTCCCTTCCCACACCGGACTTTGGTTTTGAAAAAAGAACAATTGGAAAGTCTGGTTTTAAAAAATTAGATTTTTGTTTGTTGGTTGATGAAAAGCCCGTGTGATGAACGGGCTTTTTTATAGAATCAAAATTAAAGCTATCAATTAAATTTCTAAATCTAGTTCAGGAATCAGATTAGCGGCCTCCTTCATTTTTTCATCAATAATCTTAGTGTAGATTTCTGTTGTACGGATTTCTTTATGTCCTAAACGTTTCGATACTGTATAAATATCTGCACCGTTCTCTAACAGTAGTACCGCATTGGTATGTCTTGCGCTATGAAAAGTAATGTGCTTTGTAATTCCGGCTTTCATGCACCACCTTAAAATCTCGGTATTGTAAACAGCACCGTATTTTAGGCCTTTAAATACCCTATCACTTTCGTTGACTCGCTTTCCTAGCAGTTCTCTGGATTGCTCTGAAACGTAAAGATATTCGAGTCCGTCCGTTTTCTTCTGTCTAAATATAATTCTAGAGCCTGTATCTTCGTCTCGAACCTCCGACCATTTTAATTTGTCAATATCGCTCCATCGTAAACCTGTAAGACAGCTAAAAATAAAAGCATTCTTTAGTACGGGGTACTTACACTCGGCTTGTGTCATTGCCTGTAATTCGGAATAGGTTAAATATTCTCTGGTAGATTCGCCCTGCTCAAAACCTTTAACTGAGCGCAATACATTTTCTTCCAAATAGTTTTCGGTATAGGCTTCCCGTAAGGCTGCTTTAAACTTATTGAAATAAGTGTACTTGGAATTTTGAGATAGGGGTGTGCCACTCTTGGTTTTGGCTTTAGTGTTCAGATATCGTTTAAACCCTTTGACAAAATCAGTATCAATATCCTTTAGCTGTTTATGGGCGGGACAATATTTTTCGATATGTTTTAGTGCTGCATCCCAATTACCATAATTCGCTTTGGTTTCAAAGCGGTCTTCTTTAAGCTGCTCATAGTACTCTAAAAAGGTTACTTCTCCTTTTTTATTGTTCTTGATTTTGTATTTCCCTTGAATATATTCAGCCTTTCTTATCGCTAGTATGTTTTCGGCCAATTGAAGTGTTTCTTTATTCTTTCTTTTTTCCTCTGCATTTGCGGGATTATCAAAAACATACTGTTTTAGGTATTCAAATTTTCTAAGGTGCTTTTTGACCCCGTTTTTATCAATGCGATACCCATTATAGAATTCAAGAAATAAACTAGACTTTCCGTTTTTTAATTTTTTCTTCTTTAGATTGATTTTCATAACAACGAGCTTTGAGGTGTAATTTTTACACCTTATTAATAAAAATTATTTACGAGGTGTAAAAAAGGTGTAATAAATGTATGAAAATAGGAGATTAAGAGAAAGAGAAAATAAAAATACTTTTCAACAACTTATTGATATACAGCTAAATGAAACCATTTAGAACCATATGAGACCAAATGAAATACTTATTTATTTCCCGATACAGAAGTTCGCGAAAATATTACCTAAAAGATCATCGCTTGATATCTCACCTGTGATTTCTCCGAAATGAAATAAGGCTTGACGAATATCTATAGCCAATAAATCTCCAGAAAAACCAGCATCCATTCCATATTGCACCTTTTGAATCTCTTCTAAGGCTTTTAACAACGAGTTGTAGTGTCTAGAATTGGTTACAATAGTTTCGTTGTTTCTAAGAGCGCCTGTGTTTATCAATCCTAATAATTCTCCTTTTAAATCTTCTACGCCTTCACCCGTTTTCGCAGCGATAAAAATAGTTTTAAGCTGTGCAGATAATGACTCCATTTCAGAAGAAATAAGCGTGGTGGTGTCAGGGGCTATTTTATCCGCTTTATTGACCAACAAAAGAATAGATTTCTGAGGAAACTGATTCTTAATTTTTTCAATTTCGATTTTTAAAGCGTCTATTTCCTTGGTTCCCGTCATCAGAGATCCATCAACCAAATATAAAACTACTTGTGCTTGCTTTATTTTCTCGAATGTCTTTTTTATCCCGATACCTTCAACGACATCTTGGGTTTCACGAATTCCGGCTGTATCAATAAATCGAAATCCGATACCTTCAATAGAAATTTCATCTTCAATGGTATCTCTAGTTGTTCCGGCAATATCAGATACGATAGCGCGATCTTCATTTAATAAGGAGTTTAATAAGGTCGATTTTCCAACATTAGGTTCTCCAACAATAGCTACCGGAATTCCGTTTTTAATCACATTTCCTACGGCAAAAGAATCAATCAACCTTTTTAAGACTAAGGTAATTCTATTGATAAGATCTTGAAATTGATCTCTATTGGCAAATTCTACATCCTCTTCCGAAAAATCTAATTCTAATTCTATTAAAGAAGCAAAATTCATTAATTCTGCTCGCAATTCCTTTATTTCATTACTAAAGCCACCACGCATTTGCTGAATCGCAATTTGGTGACTAGCAGCATTGTCTGAAGCAATGACATCGGCTACGGCTTCAGCCTGGCTCAAATCTATCTTCCCATTTAAAAAGGCGCGTAAGGTAAATTCACCTGCATCTGCAGTTCTACATCCATTTCTAAGAAATAACTGGATGATTTCCTGCTGTATATAAGTAGAGCCATGACAAGATATTTCTACAATGTTTTCTCCCGTATATGAATTAGGTCCTTTAAAAATAGAAACCAATACTTCATCTAAAACACGATCTCCATCTACGATATGTCCCAAAAGGATGGTATGCGTTTTCTGGTGTACTAATTTCTTACCTTTTCTAGATACAAAATGGTTAGAGGCAATGGTAATAGCATCTATACCAGAAAGACGAATGATGGCAATGGCACCCGCACCAGAAGGTGTGGCAAGTGCTACTATAGTATCCTGTTGTATCATAATGCAAAAATATAAAATAGTATTTGGTAATCTACTACCAGAAGCTAATAACTAGACAAACATTTACCATAGGGGAATATGACTGCAACATATGATTAATTACTCATATGTTGCAGTCAAAAGGTTATTTATGGTTGCCATTTGAAACACTTGTCGCTATTTTTGAGAAAATAACTTAAAATTACAATATCATGAAAAAAATGAGTCCCCAAATCCTTTTTTTGCAATCCTATTAGCGCTGGCAAGTTGTAGCACTAATGATAGCGATGTAAATGTAGAAAAAGAAGATGCGATTGAAGCTGTTGTTACCGAAGAACAGCAATCCGAAGAAACTCAAGGAGATGTACGGAAAGGTGGTCCGTTTTTCAACGCAAATCAAAACCCATTACCGAATGGTAAGAAATGGGTAAAAGTAGAGGCCATGTCTGATGAATTCAATGATAGTTCTTTTAATGCCAACAAATGGAAAAATACCGATCCTAACCGATGGATAGGTAGACCTCCAGGACTTTTTACAGAAAGCACGGTATCTGAAAAAAATGGCAACCTTAGATTAACCTGCAAGAAGTTGCCTAGTCCTAGAGTAGTCAATGGAAAAACGTTTACACATGAAGGTTCTAACATAACGTCTAATACAGCAGGGCAGGTAGGCTATTATTTTGAAGCAAGAATGAAAGCAAATAAGACGTTTATGTCTTCTACATTTTGGTTAATTAACAATGCAAACGATACTAATGGCTGTGATAAAAGAACCATAGAATTAGACATTCAGGAATGTGTCGGTCAAATTGTTGGTACCGCAAATTTTGCACAAAACTTCAATAGAACCATACATTCTAATACGCATAGTAGAAATACAACCTGTGCAACAACACCAACAGGTTCTGTAGGAGGAAATACAGGATTATATAATAAAGTGTATGAGTCTTATCATGTTTACGCAGCCTGGTGGAAAAGTAAAACAGAAATTGTATTTTATCTAGACGGGAATGAAGTGTATAGCATTACTCCTAAAGCCGATTTTGACTTGCCATTATATTTAAAATTGGTTACAGAAACCTATGATTGGAATCCAGTTCCTGCAGATGGCGGTATGAAAGGTACTTGGGGGAGCGTACAACGTTCTATGACTGGGTACGTACCTATAAGTTAGAAAACCTATAAAATTAAAACCTAAAATTACGAGTTTTAAATGCCACTTTATAAAAGTGGCATTTTTTTTGTTATACCCATAAGTAGATCGTTAAAAGAAGCGATGTATAGCAACGTGCGAATTAAAAATATTTTATGATTGTGATTCATACTATTTTGTACATTCGCCGTCCATTAACAATTAAATTAAATATGAATAAATTAGTAGTAGTAGCAGTGATTGCATTATTTTCTTTAGGAAAATCTTATGCACAAGAAACAGAACAAGTTAAAGATTCTATCGTAGTCGTAAAAGATATGATAAAAGAACAAGAAGATTTAAAGCAGATAGAGCAAGCTAAAGTAGAAGCTGCTGCAGCCAAAGCAGAGCAGAAAGCTGCTGCAAAAGAGCAGAAGCAATTAGCGAAAGAACAGAAGAAAGCAGAGAAAGAGCAAAAGAAGATTGAAAAGGAAGCTAAAGCCAAAGAAAAAGAGGCTCAAAAGCAAGAAAAATTAAAAAGTGCAATAGCAAGTAAGAATCAAGATATTCAGAAATGCGAAGATAAGATTGCTAAATATGAAATGAAACTTGCCGAAGGTCAGCGAAAAGGGAAACTTTCTCCTGTAGCTATTGGTAAGTTGAATGATAAAATTGCGAAAGAAAATATCACAATTCTGAAGGAATCTGAAAAATTGAGAAAACTAGAACGCCAACAATAATTATCTTTTTTTGTAACATTTTGGTTTTTGAAGCGTCATATTAGTACATCAATCAAAAATCAAAATATCATGCAAAGAGAAAACAAACAATTATTAGTCATTACACATTTAAGTCAGTTATTAGATATTGTTACAGGTTTTGGAGGCTTTATAGTACCATTAATTATATGGTTAACCCAAAAAGATACAGTAATTAATATGGATGAAAATGGAAAGGCAATTATGAATTTTAGAATAAGTATGTTTCTATATTTTATAATTTGTATTCCTTTGATTTTATTATTTGGCTTAGGCTTACTAGGGTTTTTAGTATTAGGTATTCTAACGTTTGTATTTCCTATTGTAAATGCAATAAGAGTTAGTAATGATGAACAGCCTTATTACCCAATGAGCATCAAGTTCTTATAATCAAAAAAAAAGGTATAAAAGTAAAAAACCCCAATCACGTAAGTTATTGGGGTTTTTCTATAAAAAAATCTGGTTGGTATTAATTATTAAGCATAACAGGCATTACAAGCATTGTTACCAATTCTCCTTCATCTAAACCATCCACAGGTGTTAAAATACCAGCTCTATTTGGTAAACTCATTTCTAATGAAACATCATCAGAAGTTAAGTTCGCTAGCATTTCCACTAAAAATCTTGAGTTAAAACCAATTTGCATATCATCACCTTGGTATGAGCATGTTAAACGCTCTTCTGCTTTATTACTGTAATCAATATCTTCAGCAGAAATATTAAGTTCTGCACCAGCAATTTTTAAACGTATTTGGTGCGTTGTTTTATTTGAGAATATAGAAACTCTACGAACAGAGCTCAATAATTGATTTCTAGAAATAGACAATACATTAGGGTTTTCCTTAGGAATCACCGCTTCGTAATTTGGATACTTACCGTCTATTAAACGACAGATAAGTTCTGTATTTTCGAAACTAAATTTTGCGTTACTCTCGTTGTATTCTATTGTTACGTCTGATTCACTACCTCCTAAGATACCTTTCAAAAGATTTAAAGGCTTTTTAGGCATAATAAATTCCGCCACTTGCGAAGCAGAGATATCTGTTCTTTGGTATTTTACCAATTTATGTGCATCGGTAGCTACAAAGGTTAAACTCTCAGGAGAGAACTGAAAAAAGATACCGCTCATTACAGGTCTTAAATCATCATTACCTGCAGCAAAAATGGTTTTGTTGATAGCGGTAGCTAAAATGTCTCCTATAATTGTTGTAGAACTTGGGTTCGCCAATTCTACAGCTTTAGGAAACTCAGCTCCATCTGCATAGGCTAAAGCATATTTACCGTGGTTAGAGCTAATTTCAACAGTATTGTTGTCTTCAACAACAAAGGTTAACGGTTGCTCTGGAAAGGTTTTTAATATATCTAATAATAATTTTGCAGGTACTGCAATTAAACCTTCATTGTCTGAATCTACGTTTAAAACAGAACTCATGGTAGTTTCTAAATCTGAAGCAGAAACAATTAATTGGTTTTGTTTTAAATCAAATAGAAAATTATCTAGAATTGGTAGTGTATTGCTGTTGTTAATTACGCCACCTAAAACTTGCAATTGTTTAAGTAAATACGTGCTAGATACTATAAATTTCATTCCTTATGTGTTTTATTTTCTCTTTAAATCTATTGATGAATTGGTAACTTAAAAACTGAATCCCCTGAATTACTAAGACCATCGCAAGAAAAACAAAGATATTTTAAATGTTGTTTTTAATGAAACAAACTTATCAACAGTTATTGTCCTGTATGTCTGTACAAATATAACATAATAATTATGCTTTTTTAGGATCTAAACCTACTGTTAATCAGCATAAATCTTATAAAGTTTAGGGGCTATTTTTTTTAGATTCAATATACTGATTTTTAACAATGTTTATAAGTAGCCTAAAACGACTTCTGTTTTATTCAAAATCTATGGTGATTGTATCTCTATAATCTAAACCAAGCAGGGTCGAAGCACCTCCTACGGTATTTAAATCGCTTTTGTAAATTGCTAATTCTATATAATTGGATGAATTAAAAAGTGCTAGTAGATCTCCGGGCCCGTTTCGCTTATCTTTTTCTAATTCAAAATTTATAATATCACTATACTTATTATGTATTTTAGTAATTTTTCTATTCCGAGCATTCAAAATAAAGTCTCTTCCTTTACGATAAGCATCAAAGGTGTGTTTTTCTATATTGGTAATAACATTCCCAAAATTGTCTATATATATTACACTACCTACAATACCATTGCCGTTTTCTGTAATTCTTGGAGCAAATTCTCGAATATCTTTGAGTTTATTAAATAATTTACCAACAACTTCTAGCGTCCCTCCGCGTGCAATATGGCAGGCTACTTTTACAAATACATCTAGTACCGGAAAAGATCCGTGTTCGGGGTTAGGAATATTAATTTCAACTACTTTATCAGGAGTTATTTCAGAGGTGATTAAACCTATTACACCATTGTTTGCAGTTATGAAATAATGGCCATCTACAAGTACTGCAATGTGTTGGTTTTCAGGAGTTGGCTCAGAATCTACGCCTACAATATGTATGGTTCCTTTTGGAAAACTCTTATAAGAATTTTTTAAAATATAAGCACATTCTGGAATATTAAACGGACTTATTTCATTAGAGATGTCAACAATTTTAGCATCGGCTAATTCCGAATATATAGCGCCTTTAATAACGCCTACAAAATGGTCTTTATATCCGAAATCAGTAGTTAATGTAATTATTGCCATATAAGACTGTTGATATGTTTTTTACTTTATGAAACTGATTTTTACTTAAGTTTGTTTAACAAAATTACGCAAATTTTAAAGCAACTAAAATTAATATTCAACAGGCAAGTAATTAAATCCCATATTCTTTGAAAGAACTACTAATTGAACTCACAGAAATTAGTCCTAGAGATTTTTTTGGACAGCAAAATGAAAATATAGACTTAATAAAAAAATACTTTCCAAAGCTAAAAATTGTAGCAAGAGGTAGTAAAATAAGAGTCTATGGCGATGATGAACTCCTTGAAGAGTTCAATAGGCGTTTTGACATGTTAAAGGAGCATTACCTCAAGTATAATAAACTTGATGAGAATAGTATTGAACGTTTGCTGATGAGTACAGCAAAAGATGATTTATCTTCTTCGGAAAGTAGTGGGGAAGTTATTATTCATGGCGTTAGTGGTCGTTTAATAAAAGCACAAACGGTCAATCAGCGCAAATTAGTGGATGCCGTACGAAAAAATGATATGGTTTTTGCTATTGGGCCTGCCGGTACTGGTAAAACGTACACTGCCGTTGCGCTTGCTGTTAAAGCATTAAAAGAGAAAAAAGTAAAGCGAATTATTTTAACTCGTCCCGCAGTAGAAGCAGGTGAAAATCTAGGTTTCTTACCAGGCGATTTAAAGGAAAAATTAGACCCGTACATGCAGCCTTTATATGATGCTTTACGCGATATGATTACGCCAGAAAAATTAGCTTTTTATATTGAAAATGGCACCATACAAATTGCACCATTGGCATTTATGCGCGGTAGAACATTAGATCATGCTTTTGTCATCTTGGACGAAGGGCAAAATACCACCCATGCCCAGATGAAAATGTTTTTAACAAGGATGGGTAAAAATGCGCAGTTCTTAATTACAGGAGATCCAGGGCAAATAGATTTGCCTAGAAGAACGGTTTCGGGCCTTAAAGAAGCATTATTAGTCCTGCAAAACGTAGAGGGAATATCCATTATTCATTTGGATGATAAAGATGTTATCCGTCATAAATTAGTCAAAAAAGTAATTGAAGCTTACAAAGGTTTAGAACACCAAAATTAGCCTTCAGTTTAAAATAAAATAATAGCAATCACATTACCTAAGCGCATGAGCAATACAATTACAGATACAAATTTTAATTTCCCAGGGCAACTTAATATTTATAAAGGAAAAGTAAGAGAAGTATATACTTTAGCAAACGATATAATGGTGATGGTTGCTACAGATAGACTTTCTGCTTTTGACGTGGTGATGCCTAAAGGAATTCCTTACAAAGGGCAAATTCTTAATCAGATTGCTACGAAAATGATGGCAGACACGGCTGATATTGTTCCTAATTGGTTGTTAGCAACGCCAGACCCAAATGTTGCTATTGGTCACGCTTGTGAACCTTTTAAAGTAGAAATGGTAATTCGTGGATATATGTCTGGTCATGCCGCTCGTGAATATAAAGCGGGTAAAAGAATGCTTTGTGGGGTAGCATTACCAGAAGGGTTAATAGAGAATGATAAATTCCCTGAACCTATCATTACACCAGCTACAAAAGCGGAAATGGGCGATCATGATGAAGATATTTCGAGAGAAGATATTTTAAAAAGAGGAATTGTTTCTGAGCAGGATTATATCATCTTAGAAAACTATACGAAAGCTCTTTTTCAGCGTGGAACTGAAATTGCTGCAAAGAGAGGATTAATATTAGTAGATACTAAATATGAATTTGGAAAAACCAAAGATGGAAAAATTGTATTGATTGATGAAATACATACTCCAGATTCCTCACGTTATTTTTATTCAGATGGGTATAGCGAAAGACAGCAAAATGGGGCAGAACAAAAACAACTTTCTAAGGAGTTTGTACGTCAATGGTTAATTGCAAATGATTTTCAAGGTTTAGAAGGTCAAAAAGTACCAGTAATGTCTGATGATTATATTACAACGGTATCAGACAGGTATATTGAACTTTATGAAAATATAGTAGGAGAGACCTTTCAAAAAGCTAATATTTCTGATATTCAAGCAAGAATAGAAAAGAATGTTTTAGCCTATTTAGAAAAAACGAAATAAAAATTACTTTGTAATATTAAGAGCAGAAATAAGATTTGCTTTTTTTACAGGCATTTTATGACTTGTATTTTGTTTTTCTATATTTTTAATAGCTGAAGATTTAGGATTTTCTTGAGTCGTTCCGTAAAAAGTTGCTGACCCAATAAATGTCATAAGGAAAATAAAGCTCTTAATTTTTTGAATTCTTTTCATGCTCTCGGAGGTTTGTTTGCTGAAATTAATAAAATATTCCTAAAAGAGTGCATTTTATCTTAAAAAATTACGTTTAAACGGTAAATTGTTTGTTATCTGAGGTTCTTGAGTCCCTTTTCGCCTTTTTTCGCAATTAGAGAGGGTTTTAATTTGTATTTTGATAATTACTTTAGTAAAAAATTGAGTGTCACCTCTTTTTTTGATTCTTTTAATTTGTTGACAATCTTTAGAAAGAGAATGGCAGTGATATACGCATCGCCCATGGCCGTGTGTCTGTCTTTCTTAGAGATGCTAAATTTATCGGCTAATTCGTCTAAGCTGTAATTATCTTTCTTTACAATTAAATTGGATCTAATAATGGTCTTTTTGTATAAATGAGAAGTGTCTAAATAGATGTTTTTTAATTCAGGCAATCCATTTCTCAAGAGGGCATTGTTAATCATATTTAAATCGAAAATGGCATGGTGCGCAATGAGTATACTATTCCCAACATAATTAATAAATTGCTCTAAAGCTTCAAATTCAGTTACCCTAGAAATTTTACTGTTTTTAAGTATTCCGTGAATAGGAGCGGCATCCTTACCATATACTTGTTGCGTAATATAGACTTCAAAACCATCTTTTATTATGATGCGTTGTTGTACTAATTTTAGAGCGCCAATACACAACATCCTATCTTTAGAATAATCAAAACCTGTGGTTTCCGTATCTAAAACAGTAAATACGTTATCACTTAGTTTTTCAGAAGCTTTTTCTTTAAACTTTAATTCGTAATCTTTCCAAAATTGAGGAAGTTCGGGTTTGTCTTTTTTAAAAAAGTGAAACATTACATTGATTTTAATTGAAACCTTAGCGTGACAAGTTCTTGTATTTCTTTTATTGTTTTAAAGGTACGTTTAAGTTTAATCTTTTCCTCTTTACTCAAATTATTCAAATCAATATACCGTCCCGAGTTGTTATGTGCTAAACCTTGCTTTGTTCTAAACTTTAGTAATGCTTTTGAAGCGTAAGAACAAGCCATATAAATTTCTTTATTGTTTGGTTCTAATTCGGCTAATTTTTCAAAGCGTTCTGCGGTATTGTTTATAGATTTAATAGCGTGGGAGAGAATCAGTACCCGTGCCGCATCGGTTAAGGGTCTTAATGCTCTACTTTTTACATCAAAAGAGTCTTTATGAGCACCATCTTGTTCTACCAAAAATTGCCTAAAAAAACCTGTAGGCGAAGGGTTTTGAAGTGCTCCTTTCGCTAAATGCACAAAAAATATTGGATACTTTTTTACCGTGTAAAAAATATGTTCAGAAAGTCCAGTTACTAAACTAGGTTCTCCATAAATGAAATTGTAATCAAAAAAGATGGAGGATAGTAATACTTCATCAATTCCTGGATTAATAATCCAGTGCGATGTTGTTTTCTTCCATTCACTAAAACTCAAACACCATTGCGGATTTGATGCCATCATTTCAGCAGGGCAATATTCATAACCAATTTCATTCAAACCTTTTGTTACTAATGCAGAAAAATTTAAAAAATAGGTCGTCGTTTTAGGGAGCATATCTTCCGATACATCTTCAAAAATTAATGCATTATCTTGGTCCGTATGTAACATTTGTTCGCTTCTTCCTTGGCTTCCAAGGGCCAACCAAGCAAATTTTACAGGCGGTTTACTTTCCATTTTATCCAATGAAATTTTAATCACTTGTTTTAAACAAGCATCATTTAACTCAGATATAATCTTAGATACCAAGGTCATTGGAATATTTTGAGATAGATACCCTTGCAATAAATCCATAATACCTTTGCGTATAGGTTTAAGATGTTTAACTTTCTTAGCACGTTTTATGGCTTTAATTAAAACAGCAGGGTTGTTACCTAAAGCCACCATTACATCGTGTTTTGAGAGTATTCCGACTAATTTAGTTGCTACCGTTCCGTCTTTTGTAAGACATAAATGACTGATGTTACTTTTCATCATAGCCATTTGTGCCTGTGTAATCGTAAGGTCTTTAGGGTACGTAATCACAGGACTCGTCATAATTTTACTAACAGCGGTAGTTATAGGATAATCGCCGGTCACTATTTTATTACGTAAATCCTTGTCTGTAATAATTCCTATAGGTAACATATCTTTAACAATAAGAATGGCTCCAATTTGCTTGGAGGTCATTATCTCGGCAGCTTTTTTTACTGTAGTTCGTGGGCCGCAAGAAATAATTTTTTTAGAATATTGTACAGGTTGCAAATCTATAAGAGGCAAATTAGGAGTGCTTTGGTCTGGATCAGAATTGTCACTGTATAATTTACCGCGGTAATTTTTTGAATATGGATTTCTAGTGTTAGAAGCAAAACTTTCAATTAAAAAATTACCTACCGCTGTATTGTTTAAAGCTAGTGGTTTAAATAAGGCAATGGGAATAGCATAAAGAATACTTTCTTCATGTGCCTTTGCTTCCAGTTCATAGTTTTCGTTGGCCATTAGAGGGCGTAAACCAAAAATGTCTCCCTCATCACAAATATCTACGATAGTATTACTTGTTTTTCTAGTTAATGATACGGCACCTTTATGTATCACATAGAAGTGGTCGTGACCCACTTCTTTCTCTGTAAAAATTACACTATCCTTTTCTTGGTATATAATAGTTATTTGTTCCGAAAGGAGCTGTAAATCGTTCGTTTTTAATCCATTAAATGGAGGGTAATTTTTTAAAAAATCTGCTACGCGTTGCGATATGGTGTTTTTCATGGAAAAGCATTCTACAGTAAAAATAATGTATCTAAGTCAAATGTGGTTTTTAAGAAGACAGTTTTTATCACAGGGAATTACAAATAAAGTATCGTAGCTATTTATTTGTTTTGTTAGAATTACGGTAAAAATTAAGAAGTCAACATTAGGTAAGATAGTGCAGAGGTTACATTCCATTTTTATGTTCAAGAGGTTTATTTTTTCAATGTTGCATATCTATTGATTATTACTTTAGTATTCTTCCTAGAATAGGGTTTTAAAAAGTATATTTACACCGTATTATTTATCCTTTCGCTTCACTTGAGCGAATTGCTGTGGCTTTTTTTATGAGCCCTTATTTTGATTTATGAAACGCTAGTGGCCAACTTAATGCCTGATTGCTAGTAAGTAGCTATTTAATAGTTTTTAATCTTACGCATTGCTAATGTCATTAGTCTGCAATTCGTTTCAATTCAAAAAAGCATGGTTTATTTAAAAGCACTTTTACTATAGACAGGTCTGTCCTTATATAAGACCCTATTCTTAGATGCTACACCCGGAATAAGGAGGATCCACATCACAAAAAGAGGAAAGGGCTTCCTGTAGATGCTCTATTTTCAGGCTTGGGCGTGTCCTTGTTGCTGAAAAAGGTTCAGCCGCAAGGTCGGGCTTTCCGTTTCAATTCCTCGCACCACTTCCGAAGCATCGGAATCGGGCTCCGGGATTTACACTGCAATCCCTCACGCATCCCTTTTGCCATTACAATCATAAAACAGTAAACATCAGTCATTATACACCATAAACTAAACATATGAGTACAGCTATAAAAACCAGTAAGCCAGAACCTATTCTATTAAATACACCATTAGAATTGTTCAATAGAGGAACAGACATTACGCGCACCATTAAAGCTCTAGAATCAGGGAGACCTGTGCTCGTAACAGCCTTCTATAGTAACGGACTAGTACTTCTTAAAGAATTGAAGCAATACCTTCAAAAGAAATTCCCTAATGATTCTTTTCAAGAACAGCGCAAATTTCGTGCTGCATACCAGAAACTATCCAATCTTATTTTAATAGAAATTGTCGCTCATAAATTGAGTGTAAAAAAAGCACCGTCTATTGGTTGGTTGGAAAAGTTGTATCCTGAAATAAGCGATTTTCTATTACCTTTGCCTCAAGTGCAAGGATTAAATAGTGCTTGGCAATGGTTTGAAAACGGAATTTCGGTTCCTGTACTGAGAAATAAAATGCATCCGTATTATGGCGTTTATTTTCCAACGCGTTTTGATCATTTAATACTTTTTGATCAATGGTTAAAACGTTATGAAGGCGCTAAAAAATCTGCGATAGATATCGGTATTGGGAGTGGCATACTTTCTCTTCAGATGATAAAGTACGGTTTTCAGACAGTTTTTGGAACGGACACAAATCCTAATGCAATTGTGGGGCTAACGGAATTTATGGGGGATACAAAATTGTCTAGAAAGATAGCTTTAGATCATGGTTCGTTGTTTGGGAAATTTGATAAACAGACAGAACTTATCGTTTTTAATCCGCCTTGGTTGCCGCAGGCACATAATTTAGACCGAATCGACGAAGCTATTTATTACAATAAAAATCTATTTTCAGATTTTTTTGCAGAAGCAAAAAAACACTTATTGCCAGAAGGTAAGTTAGTGGTTTTGTTTTCTAATTTAGGACAAATAACAAATGCAACAAAAGAACATCCTATAGAAATGGAATTAGCGAATGGAGGAAGGTTTCAATTAGAAAAGTGCTATAAAAAATCGGTAAAAGTAGCCTCAGATAAAACAAAGAGAGAGCAACACTGGCGTACTTTAGAAGAAGTAGAATTATGGGTGTTAACCCATTAGTAAATAATACGTGCCTATTCATTAATGACTAGTCAAGAATACCCAAATTATCAAGAAAAAAGTAGCGTGCAAATGCCAAATCTAGAAATAGTAGAAGAAAATAATGATTATATCGTCGTAAACAAAACAGCCGGCTATATAAGTGAAAAGAATCCTTATGAGGACAATACCATAGAAGACCAGGTTTTTAAACACCTTTTACAAAAGAAGCGAAAACCCTATGTCGGGGTTATTCATAGATTGGATAGAGTTACCAGTGGGGTATTAATTTTTGCTAAAAAGAAAAGTGTTCTTGTGGCTTTTAATGAATTTTTTAGTAGCAGAAAAGTTCAAAAAACATATTTGGCAATTGTTAAAAACAAGCCTGCAAAGAACAAAGGGAATTTGGTGAATTTTCTAGTGAAAAATAACCTGGAAAAAAGGGCAGACATTGTGCTAACTAAATCAAAAGAGGCTTTAGACTGTAGCCTTAGCTATGAGGTTATAGCTGAAAACGACTTTGGTTATCTTTTAGAGGTAAAACCAAAAACGGGTAGGTTTCATCAAATAAGAGCGCAATTATCACATTTAGGAGTGCCAATTATTGGCGACGAAAAATATGGATCGGATCAAGAGTATTATCCTCTTTCTGTTTGTCTTCATTCTTGGAAGTTAAGCTATCAGGTTTCTGGGACTAATGAGAATAAAACTTTTGTCGCTCCTTTGCCAAAGAATAAGTTTTGGGAATTTAAATCTTTGTAAACTATGCTAAAATGCTTGTCGTTTTTACAAAGAACATTGGTTGTATTCTTTGATTCCTGATGACATCAAAAAAAACTAATAATTTATAGGCAATCAAAAGTATCTCCTTTTTAATTCCGGAAATGGACTTAGATTCCATCTAATGATGGTTACTTTTGCGACTAATTTTGTATAGGATTAGAATGAGTAATAAGAAGTTAGATTATGTAGTGATTGGAGCGGCTCAAGCGGGCTTGGCTATGGGATATCATTTACAAAATATGAATAAGAAGTTTCTGGTTATTGATGGTGAAGAAGAAATTGGAGCTTCATGGTTAAATAGATGGGATTCATTAAAGCTATTTACATCTACCGAATACAATCATTTACCTGGCTTAAAATTTGATGCCCCAAAAGGACATTATCCTACGAAATTTGAAGTTGCGGCCTATTTTAAATTATATGTAAAGACATTTGATATTCCTGTACAGCTAAACACTTTAGTAACCTCCGTTCGTAAAACAGAAAAAGGATTTTTTATTGCGCATAAAGATGGCATGCTCGAGGCAGATCATGTCATTGTAGCGACAGGACCATTCCATATTCCTTATACACCTCCTTGTCATACCAAACTATCAAAGAGTGTGCTCCAAATGCATAGTAATTATTATAAAGGATTAAACCAGTTGCAAGAGGGAGATGCTTTGGTTGTTGGTGGTGGAGATTCTGGATACCAAATTCTAAATGAAATTTCTAAAGATGGCTCTAGAACCGTATATTTTTCTGGGAACACAAATGTAAAATCCATTCCTCAGCAATTTTTAGGTAAAACAATATGGTGGTGGTTTACCTTAATTGGTTTTTTAAGTTATACCAAATATAGTTGGATAGGTAAGAAGATTAATTCCTCTACGCAACCAGTAATCGGTACAGATGTTAAGGAAATTCTTTCTAGAAAAAACGTCATCCCCGTAGGAAGAACTAAAGATGCCTTGCAGGAGGAAATGTTTTTTGAATCTAAGAAAATTTCTACCATTAAAAATATTGTTTGGGCAACAGGGTACCGTCCAAATTTTAAATGGATAGAAGGTTTGGAACTGGATGCTAATAGCTATCCAAAAAATTATAGGGGCGTAAGTAATATAACCGGATTATATTTTATTGGGTTACCATGGATGTACACACGTGGATCTGCAACTTTAGGAGGCGTATCTAAGGATGCTAGTTATTTAGCGAATGAGATACGTAACAATGATTAATTTTAATTATTGCTTGTGTAGATTTTTAGTTCGTTGGTTTTTTATTCAAATAAGTTAGCAGTACTATAATCAAAATAGGAATTAGTACACAAATAACAACAGAAGCTTGTACGTAATTTAATCCGAAATATTCAAACCAATTTAAAAATAGAACAGACTGTTCAAATAGGGTAGTAGCGAATTTCTCAAAATCAGGGATTATAAAAATAGCAAATAAAACAAAGACTATAAAGCCAAAAATTAATGATTTTGATTTAAGTATTTTGCTTATCAAAAGAATAAAGAGGCCTGGGATTATAATATAATATATAATTATGTTGACTTCATGGTACGTAAGACCAGAGATTTTAGAAATCCATTTTAAAATATTATAAACTGCTTGAAATATACGATCCAATGTATGCTTTATGTACTTATGCTTCTAAAATTTTCGCTCAATTATTGTGCCTATTTTTAATAATAATAAAGTCATTCTCAAGGTTATATATTCTCAACAAATTTCAAAAACACGTCCTTGTGAAGTTGTAAATCTAAATCTGGAGAAAGTGATACACGAACAATATAATCTTTATCACCTTCTTTAGTAGTCCCTTGTGTAGAAGTAGCAGGTACAGTCCAATAACAACCTTTTGATTGTCCGTAGCTCACACAAAACTTACTTTCGTTAGGGATTTCTGTAATCATTAAATGGATTAACTTCAAATTCAACGCTCTCTTATATTCTTCCTTTTCTTTATCCGTAGTTCCTTTGGTAGGAAGGTCTAATGAAAATACAGAAGGTGTAAATCCTTGTGCGGCTAATGCTTCCGAAACAAAATTTATTTTAGCGGCTGGTAAAGTGGTGTGGATAAAATTTACAAATTCGCGTGTATTCTTATAGGCATCATGAATGCGCTGATTCATAGAAGGCAACTGGCTTGCCAATAGTTCATATTGTAGTGCTGTAGCCTCATTATCACACAGCATTAGATGTGTTTCTATTTTTTCAAGCAAAGCTTCAGATTTGGTGTTAGCAACACAATAGCCAGCGGTACATCGTCCACCACTCGGGAATTTTGAGCCGCTAACATAGGAGATTGTTCTAACGCTAGATAATATTTTATTTTCACCTAAAAAATGTACGTTAGGGCAAAATGTTTGATCTAAAATAAAAACGGGATCTATAGCAATGCCACCAGTTGCAGTTTTGCGCTCTTTGCTTAAAACTTCTTTTAATTTGTTAAGATCAGGAACTTCAACCCTAGGGTTTGTAGGGATTTCAGCGATGATATACGGTACCGCATCTTCTTTTGCAAGATCATCCAAAATTGCATCAATACTACGTATCATGTCATGACCACCATCAACCAATAAATCTACCACTTCTACATTATCCAGACAAGCGGCAACACGTCTAGCTTGGTCATTTGTACCTCCATAACAATTAGGAGGAACAATAAATTTTATAGCTTTTCCTTTATGGTTTTCTAAGGCATCATCAACAAGTCCCATCATGATTGCATATTGCATAGAGAGACCACTAGAAGCAACAAGAGGTTTTGTAGTTGTTCCTGTAATTTCTTTAATCCCATGCAACACACTTGTTTTATTTGCTTCAACAGTATTCTTATTCTCAATAGCAGATTGGGCAATTAAAGCTTTTAATGCTGTAAGAGAATTTGCTGGAGTCATGGCAATAGTTTCTCTTCTACGTACATGTTGTATGTCTGACACATAAGACTCATTTTTTTCACCATTTACTACTAAAATACTTCCTAAGGATCCATGAAAATTAATAAAAAAGTCTATGTTTGGATTGGTGTTCATTGCTCCTAGTTCTTGTTCTGTAAGGAGGATTGTGCTGCCCTCAAAAGCAGTTATTTCTTCTACAGCTTCAATTTTAGTTAGCTCAAATGTATATCCGTATACGCTTTTTAATAGTTCAGCATTAAAACAAGAGGGGAGTGCTCCCAAGAAAACGATTCGGGTATTTCTATTTTCTAATAGATTTTTTCTCAGAATAGCGAGTATCGGAATCGTCTTAGAAGAAAAACTGATGACATTTTCAGATTTTAAACCATGTAATTTTGCAATAGCCCATTCTAGAACACAAGATAAGGGGTGTCCTAAACGAATGTAATCATAGGCCGTAGGTAATGCGCTTAAAGTAGAAGGACTTGTAGTATTTTCTTGAAATAATGCTTCAAACTGGGTTAGAAATTCCGTTTTAGCTAATTTTTCGTCATAGATATCTAGCCGGTGTGTTGTCGTTGTCAACCAACCTTTAGGCATATTTTCTAAAACCTCTTTAATATATTTACCGACTTTAATATCATTCATAACAATTACCTTCTGATGGGCCCTAATTTACATCAATTAGATGTATTATGGGGTCATTCTAAGAAGTTTTATAGTAGGGTAGTCAAGACAAATCACGATGATTTAAACAATTTTAATGTTGTCATTCCCTTTTTTAAAAGCTTATTCCAATCCTTTTTTATCAGGATTCCAAAAAGGTTTTGTTTTTATCTGCTTAGGTTCCCAACCTAGTTCATTTTTAAAGAAAGAATGTGCCGCAATACAAACCCTACTATCACCAGCAATGTAGACCATTTTCTTCCCCTTTAAGGTAGGTGCTATGTCCTTAATTTTGGCACTAATTTCTTCGTTTGAATTTTGCAATAATTCTTTAATTTCAAAAGGATATCTTCCATCAATATCAGGGAAGAATTCCTCCTTTGGGGTGTTGTAAATTATACTAGCTACTTGTTTTTCTGCTCCAAGAGCTCTATTAATCATATAGAGGTGTGAAAGGGAAGAAAGATCTCCTATCATGAGGTAACTATCCGCAGCATCATCAGCAATAAAATTACCTTTTTTAAACTTGTAATATACGGTATCTCCTTCCTTACAATCTTTAGCCCATTGACTTCCGATACCTTTACTATGCGTGGCAATCGCTAGGTCTAGATATCCTTTAGTACCATCAATATTCCAAATGCTATAGCTTCTTATTTTATCTTTCATAGGCAATTCTTCTTTGCCAATACCAATTCCTAACCTTAGGAAAGCGCCAGGGATAAAACTGATTTTTTTAATGCTATTACTTTGAAGTCTAATTTTAAAAGCTGTTTTAGAAAGCGCAACTTTTTCTGTAATAGTAGCTTCGTCTAAAACTACGGTTTTTAAAATACGTTCTAGAATACTCACGGTTATCTGTTCTATTTTTGAGGGTGATTGTTATTGTAGTTTTCGATCATTTTCAATAGCGATTTATGAGACCTTCCAGCTACTCGTACATAATCTGATGGAACATTATTAGCGCCATTTCTTATGCCTTCATAAATACCCGCAATTACAGTTCCCATAAAATCTCCTAAAGCTTCTTTTCTTTCTTGGGCATATGCAGCTACAGAAACGGAAGTGTAAGTTAGATGGGTGTGGTAAATTGCATTAATCGCTTCTGCAAGTTGTGTTTGGGTTACAGCCTCTCCTATTAGATTATAAATCTGACCATTATGCTTTTCTTCCGTTAACATTTTTGCATAGGCATAACCTAATTCTTCTCTACTGGTGTATGCACATTTGCCATCGCCAGCACAGTTACTTATTTCTCCTTCTTTTACGTATGTTGGTATATACTCTAAATCTGGTTCTATATAAATGCCATTTCTTCCAATCACCCAATGAAGTCCGGAGTTTTTAACATCTTCTTCTGTTTGTCTATTGCTTTGAACGATAGGACTAAAAGCATTTTTGTCTTCACTCCCAATGATACTCGTATATACAATTTTTTGAAAGCCTTGGTTTTTGGCGGCTTCAATTACATTTCGGTGTTGCTCAATTCTTTTTTGAGGTTCATCCATTCCAGAAACCAATAACACGGTAGCTACACCCTGAAGTGCACTATTAAAATCTTCCCGATTATTATAATCCCCTTTTCTAATTTCCACCCCTAAATGTTTCGCTTTTTCTCGAGCTCTTGCAATACCAATAATGTTGTCTTTTCCGATTAATTTAATGAGATGTTTTATAATGGAAGCACCTAATTGTCCGCTTGCTGAGGTAACTGCTATTTTCATATGATGTATTGTTATGTTTTAAATTAAGCTATTCTAACTTTTTTTTCTAAATGCTATAATTGATGCTCTAATAAAAGGTATTCGGAGTATAAAACCAAAGCCTACAATAATTGCGTAGATAATCCATGTTTTATCTAAAATAGCCACGTGTACGATGCTTAAAAATATAATGACATAAGACAAACGCTGAAGCTTTTTCCATTTGCTTTTTAACCGTCTCATAGCTTTTCTGTTTGAGGTAACTAAAAGAGGAACTAATAATAACACGGCTAGAAACCCCGCCATATAATTTACTTGTGTAAACGTTTCAAGGAACCCTTCTGCAGCATAAAAAATTATAAAATGAATAATGCTCCAAATTGCAGTTGCAATGCCCATGGCTTGTCGTACATAGAGATTGGTCACTCCAAATAGTATAAAAAATGGGGTACAACTAAGTACTGCTGTCATCCATCGGATAGCAAATTCACCAGAAATGTGATATAACAGTTCTAAAGTGCTTTCATCACTATTTTCAACGCCTTCCTTTAAGGTGATCGCAAAACCTGATGTGTAATCAACGGCTAAGAAATTTGCTAGAATAAACAATGGGATAATTGCTAGGACGGTTACGATGAGCCAGCCGTAATTATTTTTTAGAAACTTCATTTTATTTTAAAGCGTTCAATTCTTGTAACTCTTTTTCTAAGGCCTCTGCTTTAGTTTTAAACGTCTCCATGGCTTTTTTAAGCAGACCATTTTTTTTTAAAGCCTCTTCATCCTGAACTGCAGAATACGTAATGTGACCATCTTTTTCTTTTATTTTAGAAATGCTACCGCAAGTGGGGCATTTTGCTACATCGCTCATAATTTGTTTTTAAACAAAGATCGCGACAGGAGCGTGGTTTTAAAAGGTAAAACCTATGCTAAAAATGGTAAATATGAAACCGATATAATAAAGAAATGTTATTTTTAAGTACGCTTAATTTCGAGCTACTAGTACCATGAGATTTCAATTTTATAAGATAAATTTTCGGCTATGCGTATTTAAACACATAGCCGAAAATTCATTGTTATTTATTGATCAATGGTTTCTTAAAAATTTTCCTTTACATCACATTATCAATTATTTCTTGAACTACCTCTGGGTTCAATAAGGTACTAGTGTCTCCTAAATTAGAAACGTCATTACTTGCAATCTTACGTAAAATACGTCGCATAATTTTTCCACTTCTAGTTTTTGGTAAACCTGAAACAAACTGAATCTTGTCTAATTTAGCAATAGGACCAATATGTTCTGTAATCTGTTGGTTAATTTCATTTCTTAAATTATCCCGATCTCTAGTCTCTCCAGTTTCTTTTAAAATAACGTAACCGTATAATGCATTCCCTTTTACATCATGTGGGAAACCAACAATAGCCGATTCGGCAACCGCTGGGTGTTCGTTAATAGCATCTTCAATAGGTGCTGTTCCTAGATTGTGCCCAGAAACAATAATAACATCATCTACGCGTCCTGTAATTCTATAATAACCAACAGCATCGCGCAGAGCACCATCACCCGTAAAATAGTTGTTTTTATACGCAGTAAAATACGTGTCTCTATAACGGTCATGATCTCCCCAAATGGTTCTTGCCATAGACGGCCAAGGGAATTTTATGCACAAACGCCCTTCGACTTGGTTGCCTTTAATTTCATTACCTTCTTCATCCATCAATGCAGGTTGTATTCCAATAAAAGGTAAGGTAGCATAGGTAGGTGCAGTAGGTGTTACGTAAGGGATAGGGGTAATCATGATGCCACCAGTTTCCGTTTGCCACCAGGTATCTACAATCGGACTTTTTTTCTTGCCAACATTGTTGTTGTACCAATGCCAAGCTTCTTCGTTAATAGGTTCTCCTACAGATCCTAGCACTTTTAAACTAGACAAATCATGATTCTCTACAAACTCTAAATTCTGTTTTGCCAAGGCACGAATGGCAGTCGGTGCTGTATAAAATTGATTTACTTTATGTTTCTCTATCACTTCCCAAAAGCGTCCAAAATCTGGATAAGAAGGTACGCCTTCAAACATTAATGTGGTAGCACCATTAGCTAAAGGTCCGTACACAATATACGAGTGTCCTGTAATCCAACCTATATCTGCGGTACACCAATAGACATCATTCTCACGGTATTGAAACACATTTTTAAAGGTATAAGCAGTGTATACCATATAACCTGCTGTAGTATGGACCATACCTTTGGGTCTTCCTGTTGATCCTGAAGTGTATAAAATAAATAGTGGATCTTCGGCATTCATGATTTCAGGAACGCAATCCCCATATGCAGCATCTAAAAGTGGTTGCAGCCATTGATCGCGACCTTTTTTCATATCAATAGTGCTATTGGTGCGGTTTACCACCAATACATTTTCTATCTCTGGGCATTCTTCTAAAGCTTTATCTACAATACCTTTTAAATCTATAGATTTATTTCCACGATAAGAACCATCTGAAGTAACTACCATTTTACAATCAGAATCGTTTATTCTAGTCGCTAATGCATTGGATGAAAACCCAGCAAAAACCACAGAATGAATAGCTCCTATTCTTGCACAAGCAAGAAGCGTAATGGCTAATTCAGGAATCATAGGCAGATAAACACATACACGATCTCCTTTTTTGATCCCTTTTTCTTTTAATACATTTGCCATCCGACATACACGATCGTGTAACTGGTAATAGCTAATGTGTTGCGCGTCTTCCTCTGGATTGTTAGGTTCAAAGATAATAGCTGTTTTTTCGCCTCTTGTAGACAAATGACGGTCAATGCAATTCTCTGTAATATTCAATTGAGCACCTTCAAACCATTTTACTTCTGGTTTGGAAAAGTCCCAACTCAGTACATTGTCCCATTTTTTGCGCCATAAAAAATGTTCTTCAGCTATTTCTTCCCAAAAAGCTTCTGGATTACGAACAGATTTTCGGTAGACTTGAAAATATTCTTCTAAATGTTTGATGTGATAATTACTCATTGCGCTGCCTATTTTAATTTTTTAATACTCTCTTGCGGTTTAGAGCGATTGAGTATTTGTCTATTTTCTAATTTTTAGTGCGTTCTGAAGTATTCCTTATAATGCCTAGTTTCTTAGTATAGCTAGTTGGTAAAGAAATCCTATCAAAACCTTGGGGGAGATTTTATGTTATAAATTTAATTAATAAATGTATTTTAATGAAATTACGCTTTAATTATTTATAAATATCTTAAGATAATAGTTTATATAAATGTAAATAGGCAAAATTTTAACTTGGTAAGTAAATAACGCCACTTGAAGAATTCCTTTTTGCCCCTGTTACAGAAGCCAAGACATTTATATTTTCCGTAATGCGTAACACCCCCATTAAAGCGAAAACTAAAGCTTCCTTAAAGTCAATAATTTGTTTCGTTGGGATTACCACATGTACACTATGGCCTAATTTTTCTTGTAGCATTTCGATTAAAAAAGTGTTTAATGCGCCGCCACCTGTGGTAAGTAATTCATTCTCTGGTTTAATTGTGTTTTGTAAAATCTCTTCTGCGATTTTTGTACTCACATGAAGCACCATGGTGTGTAATTTATTGGCTAATGTGTCTTCTGTTGCATCAATTATAGGAATCACTTTTGCAACAAACCATTCAAAACCAATAGATTTAGGAAATGGCAACTCATAGAATTCTAATTTGTTTAAGGCAGATAACATCATGTTATTCGGTTTTCCTTTTCGAGCTAGTGTTCCTCCATCATCAAAATCTAAACCTTCCTTTTTGGTAATATAGTTCAATCCCATATTTGCTAAGCCAATATCATAAGCAATTCTTTTGCCTTGAAAATCAAACGATATATTACTAATTCCGCCTAAATTTAAACAGAAATCATAATCACTAAAAAATAACTGATCTCCAATAGGGACTAAGGGCGCACCTTGTCCCCCAAGCGCAACATCATTAGTCCTAAAATCACAGAGTACAGGAAGTCCTACTTCATTTGCTATATGCTGACCAGAACCTATCTGAAACGTAAATCCATTTTGAGGTTGATGATGTGTAGTGTGTCCGTGACTCGCAATATAATCTACCTCTAAATGATTCTCATGAATAAACTTTTTTGCTTCGATACCAAGCCATTCGCCATAGCTATTATGAAACTGTAATAAATCTGATGCTGATAGGAAAATGGACTCTTTTAGCTTTTTTTCCATTTCTGGAGAATATGAAACACTTTTTGTAGCCATGATTTTAAAATCCCATACGGCATTTTCTTCCCAGATGTGGCAATAAGCGAGATCTAATCCGTCTAACGACGTTCCAGACATTAATCCTATAATTTTATATTTTTTCATAAAATTTCCTTTAGCTTTTAATGGTAACAGGGATTTTTCCAGGTGCTGTATTATGACCTAAAAAGTGCTGTGCTGCATTCACTTGAAATGTTTCAAAATTCTGATAGGCAATGACTACGGCTATTGCCTTCTCTGTGTTAAGGTGATTTAGTACATAAGGGTTTCCAAAGAGGTAAAGTACTACGTTTTTTGTCGCAATAAGGGTGTCGATTAAATCAAGCTGTTCTTGGGAGATATCAAATAAATTTGCAGGTTTAGCCTTCGGCGGATAAATTGCGATCAACACATTGTCAAATTTTGATAATTGCGTTCCCAATTGCTGTAAACCATCAACTTTTTGAAAACTTATTTCTTCAGCGATAGTATCAAAAAAAGTGGAATCTTCTGTTGATCCAATTGTCAATCCGATAAAATTATGCCTCTTGAAATCCTTTATGGAACCTTGAAAAAGAGTTAGACTTTCTTTAGCAATAGCTTTATTTAAAACCGAGGCGTTAGATAGTGGTACGGTGGGCACCTCTTTTTTAATAGCTTTTTCTTTTAGCAACCATATACGTTTAAAACTTTCTTCTATTTGTTCTTCTGTTGCATTGTTAAGAATTGTTTTAATTCCTTCTTGTACATGTTCAGAGAAACATAGAACGTCATTTCCTGCATCAAAAGCCAACCATTCTAATGCTCCTTTTGTTGTATAATTTTTAGATATGGCATGCATATTTAACGCATCGGAAATAATAACGCCTTTAAAATTCATTTCATCCCTGAGTAAATCTTTGAGCATTTTTTTTGATAAGCTAGAGGGAATTTTATCTCCATCGGCTAAAGCAGGAATAGACAAATGCCCAGCCATAATACTATCAACACCTTCATTAATTAAGTGTTGAAAAGGAAATAATTCATTCTTAATTAATTCTTCTTTTGACTTTTCAATTAGGGGAAGTCCCAAATGTGAATCTACAGCGGTATCACCATGACCAGGAAAATGTTTTATGCATGAAAGTACACCTTCTATTTCAGTGCCTTTGATAAACGCAGCCGCTTTTAAGGTGACTAAATATTTGTTTTCACCGAAAGAACGATAGCCTATTACGGGATTGTTGGGGTTATTGTTAATATCTACAACGGGTGCTAAATTCCAATGGATTCCTGCTGTTTTGCAATCGCGTGCAATTTGTTTTCCTAGGCTAAATATTAAATATTCATTGTTTTGTATGGCTCCTAAAGTTATAGCATAAGGGTACTGTGGTGTATTTTCAATTCGCATCGCTAAACCCCATTCGGCATCAATACTTATTAAAAGAGGGTATTTTGATTTGTTTTGATAGCGTTGGATTAACTTCCTTAATGTTTCAAAGCTGTTTTCATTGTACACAATTTTCTTTTTGCCTTCAAAATTAGTTGCGGCACTTGCGCGACTATGAAAAAAACATAAGCCCCCAATGGCAGCCTCAGAAATTAGTTTTTCTACCTGTAAAATTTCTTCTTCAGAATCATTTATGAAGGCAGCAGGCATAAATAACTGTCCCACTTTTTCAGATAAGGAAAGCGTTGTTTTAGCCTTGCTATATGCGGTAATATTATTCATTTTTTATGACATCTTTTTTTCCGAAATCTGCCGGATATTTTAAATATTTTAATAAAAATAAAGAGGGTAGGGCAGCAATGACTACCCATACAAAGAAGCCGCCATAGCCTAGCCAACTTTGCATAAACCCACTAATCATCCCAGGAACCATCATCCCTAATGCCATAAACCCTGTGGCAATAGCATAGTGTGAGGTTTTAGATTTGCCGTCTGCGATATAAATTAAGTACATTAGAAATGCAGCAAAACCAAACCCGTAACCAAATTTTTCTAGTACAATAGTAGCAGAGACCGCAATAATATTTGTAGTTTTTGTAAGGGCAAGAATAGCATAGAAAAAATTAGGGATGTTTAAGGATAATACCATGGGGAGCATCCATTTTTTTAATCCGTTTTTAGAGATCAATATGCCACCTAATATTCCGCCTACAGTAAGTGCCACCACACCAATAGTCCCTAGAACAATTCCTAGTTCCTTTGTGGTAAAACCTAGACCTCCTTTTTCGGGAGTATCTAATAAAAATGGAGAAGACATTTTTACCAATTGCGATTCTCCTAAACGATAGGTAAGAATAAAAGCTAAGGCAATGCCTATTTGTGGTTTCTTAAAAAAGCTGCGAAATATTTCTAGGAAACCTTCTGGTTTTTGAATCGGTTCTTCGGATGAAGATTCGTACTTAGGGCTTGCAAAAAAGTTAGCTACAGTCAATGCAAGCATTAAAACAGCCGTTGCGGTCATGGTTATACTCCAAGCTTTTGTAGAATCGCCATATTTTTCTTCTAAAAACCCTGCGCCAAAAACAATCAAACCTTCTCCAGTAACCATAGCCAAGCGATAGAAGGTACTTCTTAATCCTACAAAAAAGGATTGTTTTTTTTCTGTTAATCCCAACATATAATACCCGTCTGAAGCAATGTCATTGGTTGCAGATGCAAAAGCAGCCATCCAAAAACAAGCTAGGGTAGTGGTGAAAAACATATTTGTAGGGATGGTTAAACCAACACCAAACAAGGCTAAGGCAATAAGTAGTTGCATACCTAGAAACCATTTTCGTTTAGTGCTTTTTAAATCTACAAGCGGACTCCAAAATGGTTTTAAAACCCATGGCAGGTACAATAGGCTGGTATAAAGACCAATATCTTCATTGCTCACCCCTAATTTTTTATACATGATTACAGAAACCGTCACCACTAAAACATAAGGAAGACCTTGTGTGAAATATAAAATAGGCACCCAAGCCCATGCTCCTTTGTCTTTTTTAATCATACTGTGATATTTGATCTAAATTTATAAAAATAGGTGCTGTTTCTTGTCTGAATTTGTCAATAAAGACTAAAGCAATTTTCTTTTTCCTTTTTATCGTGTTTTTGGAAATTAAAACTGAATTGGGCAATACAGCAATCTTAAGACTCAATAGTTTTTTCAAATCAGGTTGTTTTTTTTTGCTTTTTTTTGTTTGAAAAACCAGTCCATAGTTGAAGTTTTCAAGGCTATCAAATTGAATAGCGATTATGGTATCTGCGATAGTAATACGTTCTATTTTTGGACGAGCGACTTTATTTGTAGTTTGGTTAGGAGCACTTGGGTTTAAAGCAATCTGACTATAGTATTTTCGTTTTAATATGTTTACCACATCTTCGTGCTCATTCATTAGGCTTTTAGCACTAAAAAAAGCATTCCCTTGAATTTTGGGTGTCTCGCGACCTAATTTTATTTGATTCGGAAGTTCTCTTTTATTATCCCATGCTTTATCGCTATTAGTTCTAATTTTATAGGGACCGTTACCCATATAAAGATTCGTGCTATAACTATTTTTTGCCCACCATTCCATAATAGTTTTATGCGATGCTACAGGTAGACTTATGCTCCAATAAGCCTGTGGAATAATGTAGTCTATCCAGCCTTTCTGCATCCAAAGTAAGGGATTGGCATAGAGGTCATCATAAGTTGTTTGCCCTGCTTGAGTATCTGAACCTCTAGCGTCTGTAGCCTTATTCTTCCATACACCAAACGGACTTACGCCAAATTGCACCCACGGTTTTTCTTTCTTAATGGTATAATTTGCTTTCTGAATGAGAGAATCTATATTGCTACGTCTCCAGTCCTCTAAGGTTTGTTGTGGTAATTTGTATTGATTATAAGTCTCCGCGTCATTAAAAGTTTCTCCAGTTATTTTGTACGGGTAAAAATAATCATCAAAATGAATAGCATCAACCGAATAATTTTTCACTATTTCTTCTATAATAGCCGTCATGTGATCTTGGACAGCAGGCGCTCCCGGGTTGTAATAATATTTCTTACCATATTTCACCATCCACTCAGGATGCGTTACGTAATCATGTTGCTCGCTTAAAAATTCAGTTTTAAGATCAAAAGTAGCTCTGTAGGGGTTTAGCCAGGCGTGAAATTCCATGCCCCTTTGATGTGTTTCAGAAATCATCCATGCTAAGATATCTTCCTTGGTGTCAGGTGCGACACCCTGTTTTCCTGTTAAATATTGGGACCAAGGAGCGTAATCAGAGGGATAAAAAGCATCTCCGGCTGTTCGTATTTGAACGATGGCTGTGTTAAAGTTTAGCTTATCATAAAAATCTAAAATTTTAAGATAGTCTTCTTTTTGCTTTTCTATAGCATCATTTCCGTTTTTTGGCCAATCGATATTTACGACAGTAGCCACCCAAAAACCTCTAAATTCTCTTTCTGGCAGCTTTTTTTTCAGCGCAACACAGGAGATAAGAAGTGGAACCAATAGAAATAGAAATATTTTTTTCATTTACGCTTTTATTCGCCAAGGTAAAGTATTCTTTTTTTTAAAAACCCAGCACAACAAAGTTGTAACTGGGCATCTTTAAAAATCAACTCACAAAACACTAATTACTTATTATGAGGTAGGATTATCTGGAGTATTTACTGTACCTGATACTACTGTAGTTTGCGCAAGAACGCCTTGAGCAAAAAAGAGCAATAGAAAAAATGAGAATACGAGTTGCATTTTTTTCATCATAAAAGTGAGTTAGTTAGTTAATATTAAAATTTATAGCGAACAAAGCTTTCCATGGCTTCATATTCCGCAAGGCCTAGTGCATTATATTTTCTTGCAGTTTCTTTGTTTCTTTGTTCCGCACGCTGCCAAAATTCACGGTCGTCATTACCAGGAAACATTGCAGCATCTTTTTGAGATTGATGTTTGAAGATGGCATTCTTTTTACGTTGCATGTCTTTTGGGCCAATAGGAATGGTCATTTCCATATCGGCAATATCCCATTCTTGCCATGCGCCACGATATAGCCATAAATAACAGTCTTCTATCCAAGCTACTTTATCTCTTTTAAGCTGTGCAAAAGCTTCAAATACTACTTTTAGGCAAACTCTATGTGTGCCGTGAGGATCAGATAAATCTCCTGCAGCAAAAACTTGAGTTGGTTTTAGTTTATTAAGTAAATCATAGGTTATTTGAATGTCTTCTTGCGAATGTGGTTTTTTCTTTACGGTTCCTGTTTCATAAAAGGGAAGATTTTGAAAATGTGCATTTTCTTCTTCTACACCACAGTATCTGCAAGCAGATAGTGCTTCACCTTTTCTAATCAATCCTTTTATTCGTTGTATTTCAGGGCTGTCAATTTCCCCACGTTTCTTGTTTTTAAGAAAATTTCTAATTTTGTCAAACTGTACTTGTAGCTCTTTGTTATCTGGTTGTACCTCGAGTGCAAAAACTAGAAAACGAATTACTTCATCATCAAAAACAGCTATATTTCCTGAGGTTTGATAGGCGACATGAACATAATGTCCTTGGTCTACTAAGCGCAATAATGTTCCTCCCATGGAAATCACATCGTCGTCTGGGTGGGGACTGAAAATTAACGATGTTTTTGGAAACGGTCCTTTTCGTTCAGGTCTATTCGTATCATCGGCATTAGGCTTGCCACCGGGCCAACCTGTTATCGTTCTTTGTAAGGTATTGAAGACTTTAAGGTTGATGTTTTCAGCAGAACCTATATCCGCTATTAAACTTCCCATACCATGCTCACTATAATCTTCGTTGGTAAGTTTTAGTATGGCTTTATCTAATTTCTCAGAGAGCCAAATAGTAGCTTTTTTAATCAAATCATCTGTCCAAATACATTCACCGACCAACCAAGGGTTATATATTCTTGTAAGGCTAGAAGCTGCTGCATTGTCTAAAATGAAATCGCAATTGCCATGTTGTTGTAGGAACGTGGCGGGAATAGATTCACGAATTTCACCTTCTACTGCTTGTTTGATAATCTGAGCTTTCCCTTCACCCCAAGCCATCAATATAATTCTTCTTGCAGCCATTATGGTACCAACGCCCATAGTGATTGCCTTTGAAGGAACATTTTCTAGTCCGAAGAAATCACTTGCAGCATCTAATAAAGTAACTCTATCAAGTCTTACTACACGTGTTTTACTTGAGAGTGAAGAGCCAGGTTCATTAAATCCTATATGTCCTGTTCTACCGATGCCTAATATTTGAATATCGATACCGCCAGATTTTTCGATTTTAGTCTCGTACCCTTCACAAAACTCCTTAACATTTTCTAATGTTCGTGTTCCATCAGGGATATGAATATTTTCTTTCTTGATATCAATATGGTCAAATAAGTGTTCGTTCATAAAACGCACATAGCTATGAATAGAATCAGCATGCATCGGAAAATATTCATCCAAATTAAAGGTGATTACATTGCTAAAACTTAAGCCATCTTCTTTGTGAAATTGTACTAAGTACTCATAAACCTTTGTTGGGGTAGAGCCGGTAGCTAAACCTAATACAACGGTTTTAGATTCTTTTTGTCTTTCTTTAATAAGATGAACAATCTCTTTTGCAACATATAAGGATGCTTCTTCAGAGCTAGTGTGAACAATGGTGTTAATTTTTTCAAATTTGATAATCTCATTATCTTTTTCAAGTGTTGCCTGCATAATCTTTCGTGCTTTAATTGTCTTTGTTTCGTAATAAAGTAAAAGAGTGTACCCAAAAATAAACAAAAAATTTGTATTTGCTGTTTTTTGCTGTTTTTTATTTTAAATAAATTTAAATTGCATAAAGCCGCAAAATTGTATTTATATTTGTTGTATCTTTTCAGAGATAATAATCATTAATTAATAAGATGTTAAAAGAAGAGCGACATAAGTTTATTCTTAATGAAGTAGCGCTGCATAACCGCGTATTGCTTACAGATATTGCAGAGCAAATAGGTGTTTCTATAGATACGATTCGTAGAGATGTAAAAGAATTAGATGCAGAGGAGCAATTAAAAAAAGTGCATGGAGGCGCTATCGCATTAGGGTTTACCAACTATGCTACGACCAACAAAAATATTTATGCCCAAGAGGATAAAATAATCATAGCAAAGAAGGCGTTGTCCTTAATTCACTCAGGAAGTACTATTCTTATTCATGGCGGAACAACCTGCCTAGAATTAGCAAAGGCAATTCCGAATAAATTAGAAATTACGTGCTTTACCACAAGTCTTGCTGTAGCCATGGAGTTACTTACCAAAAAAGGGGTAGATGTTTTATTTATAGGAGGAAGGCTGTCTAAAGATTCTCAATTAGCAATAGGCGCTAGTGCTATTCATCAACTTTCAGAAATTACCTTAGATTATAGTTTTATAGGTACAGGGTATGTAGATGTGGACTATGGTTTGACGGAATTTGATTTAGAAAGTGTGCAAGTAAAAAAAGCAGTGATCAAATCTTCTAAGAAAACTGTACTTTTGCTAATATCAGAAAAATTAAACTCTAAACATCGGTATAAGACCTGTGAGATTAATGCAATTAATACCATGATTACTGAAATTGATCCCAAAAACACTTTATTAGATAATTTTAGAAAACAAGACATTCGTTTGTTATAAACCTATGAATTATAAAAAAATCACAGAAACAGCTTCAAATTATGATAATTTGGAGCAAATGGATACGCAATTCTTATTGGAAAATATTAATCGTGAAGATCAAAAGGTTGCAGAAGCCGTCAATTTGGTTATTCCTTCTATAACGAAGTTGGTAGATGAACTTGCCTTGCGTTTTAAAAAAGGAGGACGCTTATTTTACATAGGCGCCGGTACTAGCGGAAGATTAGGAATATTAGATGCCTCAGAAATACCACCAACGTTTGGAATGCCTCATGAAAGGGTAGTAGGTATTATTGCTGGTGGTGATATTGCTATACGAAAGGCGGTAGAGAATGCAGAAGATAATCCGGAACAAGCATGGCTAGATCTAAAGGAACATCAAATTACTAAAGATGATGTTTTAGTAGGTATTGCAGCATCAGGAACGACACCTTATGTTATTGGTGGAATTAATGAAGCAAAAGCAAATGGAATCTTAACGGCTTGTATTACTAATAATCCAGGTTCTCCTTTAACTCAAGCAGCAGCTATTCCTATAGCAGTTAATGTTGGTCCAGAGTTTGTAACCGGAAGTACTCGAATGAAGAGTGGTACCTCACAGAAATTAGTGTTGAATATGATTTCTACAGCATTAATGATTAAAATTGGTCGTGTGCGTGGAAATAAAATGGTGAACATGCAACTGAGTAATGATAAGCTTGTGGATAGAGGTACGAGATACCTAGTGGAAGCATTAGGAATTTCATATGACGAAGCAGAAAAGTTACTTAAAATACATGGCTCTGTTCACGATGCTACTGAAGCCTATAAAGTAAAGTAATTTATCTTAAAAGGCTATATATTTACTAAAGAGATTATAGTCCTTAATTCATGAGATAGACGTTCATGAAATTTTTACCATGCTCTGGTAAAAGGATTTATGAACGTTTTTTCACCCTTGAATATTCTTCTAATAGTGTTTTTTACCTTTTAGATTCCGTTGCCTAAAATAGTTTTTTTTAATGGCTGTTATAGCTGTCTATCCTTCAATTAAAAATCAGAATTTCATACTTTGACAGGGTGGAATCTTATAGAAAATTTCATTTTTTCAAATTTTGACTTTAAAAAGTATATTGAAAGCAAGAAACGGATTGTTTAGCACTAACTAGTGCTGATTTACCTAATAAAATAAGTGTTTTATCGATAAATGACATTAGTGAAAACAGAGGTTTTTTTCGATTTTTCGCCCTTTTTACAGGCTTTTCGCCATGTTCGTACATAGCGTTACAACGATAAAATGGGTATGAATAATACTATTTTTCATACCTTTGCGTTTAAGCTATATATAAGGATTTAAAGTACATTTTAAGGAAAAACAGAAATATTAAGTATAAACAAGTACACATACGATTATTGTTGATCCCAAGTCTTACAATTTTCACAAATAACCTACGTAACCTATGCTATCCAAAAAATCAAGAAAATCTTGGTACTTTTTAGTACTACCTGTTTTCTTTTTTGTTTTCTCTTCAATTTTGGCTGAAACCAAAATTTTTAACTATATCGGGGAATTTTCTTCGGATATAGTTTCTTCTATTGAAGAAAGTTTTACAAAAAAGGAAGCTCAAGAACAGAATCAATCACAACTTAATTCTGAACAAACAAACAATGCTCTCGCAGCAGCACCTTTCTTCGCGACCGTTGTAGCAAATGCAGATGAAACTGTTACCTGTACAAATGATGGGGCTACGCTATCACGTTTTAATTTGTGTGGTGATTTTGATTCTCGTGTTATTGTTTTAGATCAGGCATATAGTTCGTACAATTGGGAACGCTTAACGGTAGGTTCTTGTCCTAGTTTTAATGTTGATTTACAATGTCCAACCTATACCTGTTCCACATCATGGGTATCCGCAGGGACTTCTCCTACATTAACGATAGATCCAAGTTCAGTTTCCGCAGGTACAGGAGCAGAGTTTAGGGTAAGTGTTAATGGAGGTGCTCCATATTATATTAAGGTAAAGAAAAGTACCATTAGTCAGACCTATGTTAAACGCGATTATATTTGTGGGGTTGCAGGTAGAATTCAAGTAACAAACTTATCTAGTGCTTATGAGTATGCTATTAACGATGGTAGTGGTTTTGGCGCATGGCAAGGAGCGATATTTGATGACTTAATACCAGGTTCTTATATCGTTAAAGCAAGATTAAAAAACACACCAAATACGTGTGAGTATCCTTACGAATTAATTGAAATTGAATCTAAAGAAATAGATATTGACGTTACGGTAGTTGATGCGCAATGTTTTGGAGAAAATGGGAGTATAGCCGTCCAGGTAAATGATGTTCCTGGTCCTTATAAATATACCTTATTAGATAGTAGTGGGTTCCCTCAGGAATTTACATCCTTTATAGCAAGTGATACCTACAATTTTGCTGCTGTAGGTTTTGGTACCTATAGTGTACAAGTAGAAACACAACAGTGTAAAGCAGATATAGCAAATGGTATTGCAGCCCCTAGACAAGATGTAGATACCAGCGGAAATCCAATTGTTATTGGAGATGGCTTGGTTGCTCTGGCTGCATCAACAGAAGTGAATAGTAGTTTTGGTTGTGCAAATATTACCAGTGTGGATATTATTGTGCGTACCTCGGGAGGTGCTGCACCGTATACCTATACAGTGAATGGTAGTGCTGCAGTTAGTCCGTCTTACACAGGGCAAACTACGTATACTGTTACTGCTCCAGGTGATTACAATTTTTTAATTACGGATTCAAATGGCTGTACCATAACAGCTTCAGCAAACGTAAAAGAATTAACGCCTCCCGTGGTTTCGGCCTCAGGAGTAGATGGCACCTGTACTAATGGTGGTGCTAAAATAAATTTCAATGTAACCGATGCTAAAGGGTATAATTTATCTTTTAGAACACAAACAACAGATCCTTGGGTAGCTTCTACTCAGATTTCTGTTTTAGATGACACCTATAATAACTTAGAAGTTAGGTATGAGCAAGGCAGCTTTTCGTGTACGATGACTTTACCGTCTGTAACCGTAACAAGTGATGCGAGTATAACAGGAACAGCAACAAAATTGGGCGACCAAACTTGTGATGGTACTGGAGGAACTAATGAAGGTAGCATACAATTTGGAACAGCAAGTGGTGGTTCGGGAACAGTTTATGAATATAGTGTAGATGGCGTAAATTTTACAACAACGCAATTATTTTCAAACTTAGCTCCGGGAACGTATACACCCATCATCAGAGATGATACGGGTTGTAGGTTAGAACTTACTCCAATTGTAATAGATCAAGTAGATCCACCAACAAATTTAGATTTTATTCAAAGTAATATTAATTGTGGATTAGGAACAACAGATCTTCAATTAACACCAACTAGTGGGGTAGCAATAACAAATTACAGTATCATTAGCCCTAGTACTCTTGATAATGGCAATAGTGCTAACTTTACAGGATTAAGTACAACTACAACATATACGTTTAGAATTACCGATGCAAATGGTTGTATTTATACCGAAAGTTTTACTCCTGTAGTCACTAGTTCTATTAGAGCGCGTGTAAAAGCAGGAGGAGATTTAAAAGTGTGTAACGGTGCTAGTGATGGCAGCGGAGCATTTATTATTGATGGATTTAGTACCAATTATACCTACCAAATTAATGCTGAGCCCGTAAGTGCTTTACAAAGTGCTGCGCAAGTAGATATTTCTTCTAGAGGAGCAGGTACGTATACGATTACCGTTACAGATGGTGATACAGGATGTACAGATACTGCTTCAGTAACTGTAGAAGAATCTGCAGCAATTACGTTAACACCAACAGTAACAGCAATGAGTTGTGCTAATGGTAATATAGGCCGTGTAGTGGCAAATACTACAGGAGGTTGGGGTAGCTATAGGTATACTTTAGAAAGTCCGAATGGTACAACAGCAGGACCAACGTCTAATAGAACCTTTGGTAACCTTACTCAGCCATCAACACCAACTACACCTTATATTTTATCTGTAGAAGATGCAGAAGGGTGTACCACTACGTTTGAGTTTCAATTAACGCAACTTGAGTCTCCAACTATTTCTATAGCATCTTCAAGTTTATGTTATGAGCCAGTTGCAGGAGCTTCTGCTACTGTAGCAGCTACTGGCGGAGGAGGTAGTTATGAATACAGAATTAATAATGGCACGTATCAAGCGAGTCCAGCTTTCACAAATTTAACACCAGGTACACATACTTTTGAAGTAAGAGATGTTAATAATTGTACAGATACAATTCAGCTTACCATCAATGCACAATTAAGAGTGAGCATTGCTGTAGAAACAGAAATCCCTTGTGGAGGAGCGCCAGGAGAAATCCGCGTAAATATTTCTAATGGCTATTTATCCAATGCATCGCCTAAGCAATACCAAGTGAGTGCTGATAATGGAGCTACTTTTGGAGCCTTCCAACCATTTACATCAAATTCATTCTTATATCCTGTAACGGCAGGAGGAGATTATATCTTTAGAGTAACAGATAATGAAGCTTGTATTGCGGTCTCTGAACCTTTAGAGGTAGAAGATCCTGCAAATATTATAGCAACGCATACGGTTATTCCAGCAAGTTGTGGGGATCCAAATAGTGGAGGAGTACAAATTATTCCTGATGCCACAAGTGGAATACCTCCATTTGAAATTGATTTTGGAAACACAGGAACATATACGTCTCAAACCGTATATACAGGATTAACTGCGGGAAGTACGTATGATTATACCGTACGTGATGCAAGAGGTTGTGTTACTTTAGGAAACTCAGTAACCATTCCATCAGCAATTAGTGCTGCGCCAAATGCAACAGTAACGGCAACTAATACTACTTGTAGCCCTGCTGGAGTTAGTTCAGGAACTATTGAAATTACAGGAGTGACCGATGGTACTCCAGAGTTTACCTATATTGTTTATAATAGTTTTGGTGTAGAAATTTTAAGAGTAGGACCAACAACAAGTACGGTGGAAACAATTTCGGATCCATTATTAGTTGCCGGAGATTACACGGTTAGAACCGTAGATGCTTTGGGCTGTAGTGATGTAGATGCGGTAACCATAGAACAATTAGATGTATCTGTGGTGCCCGATCCGGTTCCTGCTCCTGTATGTAATGTAGCAGGTTTTTCTAATACGGTAACAATTATTGGAGGAACAGGACCATTCTTAATCCGATTGGCTAGTGATACCGCTGCACCAGTTGCTCCAAATGTGCCTCCAAGGAGACATACATTTAACGGAATGCAATTTGGAGTTACCTATATTGTAGAAATTACAGATACAGCTACGGGATGTATTTATTTTGAAGAAATTCCTCCTATCGCAGGACCAACACCTTTAGATATTGTAGCAACATCGCCTACGGCATTTTGTGATGATGCGGGTAATGGTAGAACAGAATTTACAGTAACCGAATTTACAGGACCTAATATTACGATAGATTTAATAGATCCATTGACAGATACTGTTTTACAAACAGATGCTCAAACAGGATTAACTGGTGGAGTAGGATCTTCATATTCTGGAGCTTTTGATATTGCGCCAGGCAGATATACCATACGGGTAACCGATGCTGATACGTGTACAGATGCCACGATTATAGATGTTATATTAAACATGCCTAATCTTGATATTGTTTCCAATATACCAGCAAACTGTAACGCTTTAGGTCAATTGACCGTGCGTGGTAGTGGCGGTGCGGGCGGACCTTATAGTTACGCATTTGTACCTGCAGGAACTACACCGAATGCTGGTGATTATACTTCAGCTACTACAGCTGTATTACCAGGGAGTGAACTTGGTATCCCTTATGATATCTGGGTGATCGATTCTAGAGGATGTACGTTTAACGTATCCGAAGATATCATCTTATTACAACCACCATTACCAGCACCAATAGCAATTGTAAATAATCAGTGTGCAGCAACAGCTTCATCATTTAATATTACAGTGACTATGCCGGCAGCTACAGATGCACCAAACTTTACCTTAAATGGAGAAAGTCAGTTTGGCGTATTCAATGCTACAGATAATGTATGGGAAGCACATTATACGGTAAATACGCCAGGTTCTTATCCTATTAGTGTTGTAGATGCTAATGGATGTACGGGTGTAGGAACTGCAGATGTTTATGAGTTCTTATCAGGAACAGGTGAGTTTACTGCTATACCATTATGTAATAATAACGACGGTACGATTGAAATAACAACCAATGGAGGTAGCGGTAATTTTACTTTTGAATTACAAGATGATCTTGGAAATCCTATTGGTAGCGTTCCAGTAAACGCAACAGGAATTTTTGTAAATCAAAGTCCAGGAGAATATCGAGTGTTTATTACAGATGATATTGTTGGAGATGGTACCCGTTTGTGTACCACTTTAGTGCCTGTAAATTTAGATATCGCTATTCCTCCAATAATTGATAGTCAATTTTCAGATGATATTAGTTGTAGTGGCGCTGATGATGGGAGTATTACCATTATTTTACAAGCAGGAACAGATGTAGACGGGCCTATTGATTATATTTTAAGAAATACAGTTACAGCTGCGGAAGTTACTAGAAATAATTCTGGAGTTTTTAATGATCTTACTGATGGCACGTACCAAGTTGAGGTATTGACAGCACGTAATTGTAGTGTGCTTTCTAGTGTATTTACGATTGTTAATCCAGCTATATTTGAAATTTCAGCGACTAGCACACCTTTTACCTGTGAAATTGGAGCCAATCGTTTTAGCTCTTCCGAAATTACTGTAGTTATCGATCAAGTGGGTACTGTGGGTAGTGGGTATCAGTATAGTATTTCTGGGTATGAAAATTATCAAGATTCAAATATTTTTGAAATTATTGATAATGGATCACCACAAGTAATTACCGTGTATGCCATAGACGGTAACGGGTGTAGAGATGAATTTACGCTACCAGCGATAGCACCACCGTCTGAAGTGCAAAGTGTTTTGGCAGTACAGTCTCCTTTAAATTGTGAGGATCCTGAAACGGTAAGAATTACCATAACAGGTACTACGGACTTTACGATAGAAACAACTTCGGCAGTAGCTGTAGCAGATGTTACAAACTCAGGAGGAAATCAATTTGTAGATATTAATTTACCTGCAGCTGGTGAGTACTTATTTGTAGTACGTGATAATGTTACCGGATGTTTATATCCAATGCCAAGACATGATGTGGTGGATCCAATAAATCCACTTGCAACAATTTCTGAAGCAAAACCAGTACAATGTTTCGGAGATTCTAATGGAGAACTATTCATTAGTGTCATAAACTATACAGGGGTATATGAGTATACAGTATATAGAAGTGACGATTTAACACAGTCAACTCCGATTACAACAGGAACTTTTGATACGGCTAATTTCCCAGATGCTGTAACAGGCGAGGATGCACGTATTACTGGTTTACCAGGTGGAAATTTCTATGTAAGGGTTAGAGCATTAGATAATCCTAAATGTATTGATGATAGTAACGTTACTAATATTCGTACGCCTAATGGAACATTATTAGTTTCAACGGTTGAAATAGATAATGTAAGCTGTACTGATGATACTGGGAAAATCGTAGCAACAGGTGTTGGTGGATGGGATTCTTCTCCTTACAACTATAGATTATTAAGAAAAGATGCAGCAGGAACTATAACTATTGGTTCAGATACTTATATTGAAGTAGTAGTCTATGGAACTGCAAATGAATTTACAGATTTACCTAGTGGTGATTATCGTGTAGAAATTGAAGATGTTGAATTGTGTTCTAACTTCTCTGAAATTACATTGGCACCTGTAGATCCTATTGTTGTAGGCATAAGAGAGCCGCAAGGTTTAGTTTGTCCAGATGGTAATGATGCTGTTTTGGAAGCTTATGATACCACCACAGGAGATAGTGTAACCGCTACGGCTGGTGCTAGCGGTGGGGTACCTGGAGCAGGCTATAAATACCAATTACTGTACTTGAATAGTGATGATAATACAGACGTACTTTCAAGAAGTGGTTTGCAAGATACCCCAACGTTTGATGGTGTTGGTGGCGGATTTATAAGTGAAGGTTGGTATGCAATAGAAGTTTCTTCTAGCTACGAATGTGTTGGTGTATCCATACCTTATTATGTAATAGCACCACCACCATTGGATCCTAAATTGGTTCAAGTTACCGCACCCGGTTGTGGTGGCGATGGTCAAATGAGGTTAAGTGTAGAAAACCCTCAAGCAGGATTTACGTATGAATATCGTTCTATTGATGCCTTAGCAACAGATCCTTTTATTCCAATGTCAGGAACGTCTGTTCTAATTGATGGCGGTCAAGGTTTCTATCAATATGATGTGCGTAAAGTTGGTGGAGCAGGAGCTTGTACAAGTTTACGATCTGAAGGAATTACTTTGGTAGATGCTCAGGCAATTGATTTAGTAGCAAACTTACCAGATGATATTTCTTGTGCGACAGAAAATGATGGTAGAATAGAATCATTCTCTTCTGGAGGTGTGGGTAATGAAATGTATACTTTATACTTAGGAGACCCAACGCCATTAGGATCACCATACACAGGGTTTAATCCTGATCCAGCGGCAACCGTAGTTAGAGCGGCACAAACCGATGGTACTTTTGAAGGCTTAGCAGATGGCACGTATTACATTGCTGTGGTAAGCGGACTTACCTGTTATGATGTTGAAGGACCATTAGTAATTAGAAGACCGGAAGCTATCGTCTATACTATTACGACGACCAATGTATTGTGTAATGGGGATGATAACGGAACCATAACTGTTGAGGTAATTAGTGGTGGTGAAGGCTTATTACAATTTGCTATCAATCCTAACTTTAATGAGTTCTTTAGTGATCCAGCAAACCCTGGAGTATATACTTTTGAGAATTTAGCAGCAGGATCTGATTATGAAATCTTAATTCAAGATACGCAAGGATGTGGTGAGTTAGTATTAGTATCACCAATTACGGAACCTGAGCAGTTAGCTATTTCAGATGTGGTAACACAACCAGAAATATGTTTAAATGCCTATGATGGAGAAGCTAGATTAACTATCACAGGAGGTACGCCTTTTACAGATGCACTTACTTTTGCTCAGTATTATGAAACAAGAATAGAAGGTATAAATATTCCTTTACCAGACCCTGCAGATCCAACAGAAGGATTTGTGCGAAATGACGACTTGATATTCCCTAATTTACAAGGGGGAGAATCATACACTATATATGTTCGAGATTTCAATAACTGTACAACAGAGAGAGTCGTAAATGTTGGGCTGGGTGTTAATTTAGAATCAGAAGCTATCCCACAATACGGTTGTGAAGGTATTTTCCCGAACAGTACCGTCACTGTAGAAATGACAGATACGTCAATTGTATCAGAGTTGTTGTTCAGCTTAGATGTGAATGATATGACACTGGCTACAGGTACAAGAACCTTTGGAGATTTACCAGCAGGAGATCATACAGTATATATTTATCATAGCAATGGTTGTATGGACCAAGTGAGTTTTACTATTGATGAATATTTACCATTAACCTTATCGGTTACGAAGACAGGTCCAGATGAAATTACAGCAATTGCCACTGGAGGTTATGGAAATTATGAATATTCTTTCCAAGGGCAAGCTCAGGGTGCAGACAATACATTTAATCTTATTGTAGATGCTACTGTAGATGTTCGGGTAGAAGATGAAAGAGGTTGTGTGGCTTTAGTGAAAATACCGTTTAACTTTGATTCTATGGTAGAATTCCCAAATTTCTTTACGCCAAACGGTGATGATAAAGGAGATACCTGGGCACCGTATAATCGTGAGTATTTTCCATACATTGATGTGAAAATTTATGATAGATATGGTAGAGTAGTAGCGGTTCTTGATCAGGTCAAATCTTGGGACGGATTATACGAAGGCAATGAATTACCAACAGGAGATTATTGGTATGTAGTCAATGCGAATGATGCTGATAAACAACAGTATGTAGGTCATTTTACTTTATACAGATAAGCCTTAAATTATAGGAATAAAAAAGACATCTAGAAATAGATGTCTTTTTTTTGTTTTTATAGTTTGTTATGTTAAGTATTGTTGTATATTTGCAGTCCGAAAATAAGGATGTTTAAGATATCATTTTCGGGGTGTAGCGTAGCCCGGTTATCGCGCCGCGTTTGGGACGCGGAGGTCGCAGGTTCGAATCCTGCCACCCCGACAAAAAAGCTTCTGTGAAAACAGAGGCTTTTTGTCTTTTATACGGTCTCAGAATATTAGAAATGAGAAGCATAGAAAAACTAGTAGCTATAGAAAGCAAGTAGTTTAGTATTCCCAGATTGCAGCTTATCAAAGACATGTTTGTTTTTAGCTGTTATACGGGACATTCTTATGGAGATGTAATGAATTTAACCAAGGATAATTTGTGTTTGGGAATAGATAGAAAATAATTGATCTATTCTCAAAAGAAAAAGACGCGTGTTCCCATTAAAATTCCTTTACTTTCAAAAGCATTGCAGGTTATTGAGAAACACGAGTCATAACGTATCCCAAATACAAAAGGCAGGTTATTTCAGACGATCTCTAATCAAAAGCTGAATTCCTATTTAAAGGAAATAGTGGATTTCACAGGAATAAATAAATACCTTACCTTTCATCTAGCGCAACATACTTTTGCGGCTACGGGTAGCTTAATTACTAGTGTACCAATAGAAACGGTATCTAAATTATTAGGGTATTCAAAAATTACCACCACTTAGATTTATGCTAAAGTAATAGAAAGAAAAGTGAGCGAAGATATGCAGAAACTTAAGGAACGCTTTTTAGCTTAAAAATAAGATTGTTAAATCATTTAAGTTTTAATTCGTTTTTTTGTAGTCAAAGACATTAGTAAGCCAAGTGTATTCTATGAAATTTTTTTGAATTTTCACTGAAATTAATAGCGTTAATTATTCTTTTAAAAAGGTTCATGTTTGTTTGATTTTAGTTATTAATTTGAAATAGTGTAAACGTAAAGGGAATGAATTAAAAAGAGTTTCTAGAGCAAAATCAAACACAACCGGTAAAAAATATAGATTTATTTTAGAACTTACTCTTATACGATAAAATTATAAGTACAAGTTCTGTTGCAGCAGCTATCGGTAGCGAGTATTTAGTTGATTATCCTGATATTTGAAGCACTCAATTTTTTCGGATGATATTCCTAATCACGAAAAATTTCCTTTTAACGCAAACTGAAAGTAAAAAATTGAATAGTTGTTTTTAGCAATTGCAAATGCTAAGCATATTGTCCGTTCAAGTAGCGCATTAATCATCATAAATTAAGTTTTTATTGATAATTTAAATTTAAATGAACATGAATATATTTTCTTACATATTGGCTTTATTTACTTCCGTAGGGGCTATGACTATGTTTAGCTTAATAATGAGTGTTATTTCAAACTGTGAATTTAGAGAGAATATTTTGCTTTCTAAATTAATGAGTGGCCATTCTCTGAATGAAAAAGAAAGTCTAAAGTATGTAATTTTAGGCTGGTTAGCACATTTTTTTTTGGGAGGATTCTTTTTAGTGATTTATACTTATTTGTGGTATAATACAGCGTTATTGCAACATGCATTAGGTTCTATTTTATTTGGCATTATTATCGGTATACTAGGAATATTAGGTTGGACTATGCTTTTTAAAATGGCATCTAATCCTCCGCAAATCAATTATAAAATATATTATATTCAACTCATTGTGGCTCACATACATTTTAGTTTGGGTAATTTTCTAATTTTTTCTCTGTTGGGTTATGAGCCGTCTATGCTATTTTAAAGCAAAAAAGTCAAATAATTTAAAAAAATTAAGGTCATATTCTAACATAATGCATTACACGGTCACTGTAAGTCCAATTGAATTATATATTTTAGATCATTTACTTTTTTCAGAGTCCTTTGATTACCTTTTTTAGTCGACTTTCTTTCTGGATTTGAAGATAGAAAAGGGTTATAAATAGGAATGCAGGACAATCCGTTTTATGTGCCCGCTAATTTTAAATACTGGTCTTTTACTATCAAAAAGGGAAGGGACTCAAAGAAGACTAAGCGACAAGTTATTGAAATGCAAAACGTATAAAGTTCACTAAAAAGTTGATTGAGCGAATAGTTTAGCCCCTAATAAGTTCGGAGTGATCTTTTAAATTTCAAACTTAATATATTTGAGATATGAAATACAAGAAATGGACCTTAGATCAGAAGTTAGAAATTCTCTCTATTTCAGAAGAGATCGGCATCATAGAAGCCTGTCGTAAATACGGAGTTAGTACAGGTACTTTTTATAGTTGGAAGACGAAACATGAGAGTCAAGGAGAAGCAGGCTTAAAAGTCATCTATGATACTAAAAGTAAAGAACACAAGCAGGCAGAAGAAGAAAACCGAATACTACGTAAGCTTCTAACCAATAAGGAAATTGAATTAGAAGTACAACGAGAACTTTTAAAAAAAAAGTTTGGAACGTCCGATCCAAGAAAGATTTAGTGAACTGTTTATAGCAAGCATAAAATTAGTAAAACCAACATAATTAATATGGTAGGGATGGTTCATAGTAGCTATTACCGTACTCCAAGTTTTGGTAAAAAGGGTAATACTCCTAGTAAACTCACCTATCATAAATCTAGAGGTTGGGTTAATCAAGACGCTCTTATTGCTTCTATAAAGAGATTTTAAGTCATGAATTTATAGATTGTGGTTACCGATTAATGACTTCTTACTTAAAAAAAGAAGCATACCTGATTAATCATAAAAAGCTCTACAGAATTATGAAAGAACAGGGAATGCTAAAACTAGAGAATCGGATAAACAGGAGTGGTTCTGGGCGTAAATTTGTAAAATTCAGAAAAGTAAATACCTCAAGACCAATGGAATGTTTAGAGATGGATATAAAGATGGTATGGATTCCTAATGTGGGTAAAAACGCTTATTTATTATCCATCATAGACGTACATACTCGTAGAATATTAAAAGACTATTTTTCTTTTTCTATTAAACAGGATAAGGTGATAGCGTTTTTATCAGAGTTGTTTGCAGAATACCAATACCCTGATAACGTTGTTATTAGAAGTGACAACGGTAGTCAGTTTATTGCAAATAATGTACGTGAATATCTTGGACTAATTGGGGTTCAGCAAGAATTTGCACATATAGCCACACCAGAAGAAAATGCGCATATAGAAGCCTATCATGGAATACTAAAAAAAGAAATTTTTAAAAGAGTGGATTACACATGTTTTGGGCAAATTGAACAAATCTTAAAAAGGTATGTGACTTTTTACAACAATACTAGGTTACATGGGCTCTTAGGGCGTATTACACCAATGGAAAAATGGAACGCTGATAAACACCTAATTCTAATGAAAAAAATAACAGCTTAAGCTATAATCGAAATTTAAAAGATTACTCTTGTTTTATAGGGGTCAAAACAAGTGGTTGGATTGTATAAGGGTTAAATTCTACTAATAATTTGATTAGGCGAACGTAAGTCAAAAAGAACTTTCAAAAAAATCAACTTTAATTACTTTATGGCTTTTGTTCAAGACTACTAAACGCCGCATTTTTCCGGAAAAGTAATGTAAGGAAATGGGGTAAATTTACTAGATAATGACCGCGTAATCAGGATTTAATAGCTAACTATTTTTGGTAAAAGAGAGGGGTTAATTCTTTAATTTACCGTAAAAGTGTGTCATTTTATTGAGGTTTCAAGCTGATTTGGCTTAAATTAAAAGGAATAACTAGGGTTAAAAACACTTGAAAAACTGTATTTCAATAAGTTAAAATTTTGTTACATCCCACTGCGTGTCACCTTCTTGCCATTCGTTACCAGGATTAATTCAGGCTTTTAGTGAATGAATAATATAAAAGAGCCACTTGTTATCAGGTGGCTCTTTTACTATTGTATTTGTTAAAGAATTTATTTATCTATCACTATAAACTCTGATCGTCTATTTTCCTGGTGCATTACCTCAGAACAATCTACACCATTAATACAATCATTGAGTAAATTAGACTCTCCAAATCCATTACTCTTTATCCTCTCTGCTTTTATCCCATTAAGTGTTAAATAAGATTTTGTAGCGTCGGCTCTTTTTTCAGAGAGTTTTTGATTGAATTTCTCACCTCCACGGGAATCAGAATAAGATTTCACCTGAATATTTAAATCTGGATATAAATTTAAATATTCTACTATTTCATTCAATTTTTCTTCTTGATCTTTACGTATATTCCATTTATTATAATCAAAGTATAAATTATCTAGCTGCAATAGTTTAAATAAATCATTACCTACAATTGCTTTTTCAATAGGTACAGAGTTTAGCTTTATGATTAAGTTTAGTTCTTTATCTGTTGGTTTTACTGTAATTGAAGTTGTATCATTTACAAATTCTTCTTTTTTTGTAATTAATTTATAGTTCCCTTCTTTTAAGGGTAAACTAAAATTGAAGTCTCCATTAACACTTGACACAGTGCTTTTTATTTTCTCATTATTTAAATCAACCAAATCTACATTAACAGAAGTAATAATTGAATCTAAATGTTCATGCTTCACAATACCATTAATAATTTTAGTCCTAATTAATTCAAGTCTTTTTGACTGTGTAAAACTATAAATATCATCACCTCCTTTACCCCCCTCACGATTAGATGAGAAAAATCCTTTTTGATTATTTATTATAAATCCAAAATCATCAGAAGGACCATTTATTGGTTTACCTACATTTTGAACATAAAAATCATTAGATATATTTAGCTTAGTCACAAATACGTCTAAGCCTCCCAAACCTGGGTGCCCATCCGAAGCAAAATACATAACATTATCATCTGTTATAAATGGGAATGTTTCTCTACTCTCTGTGTTAATTGAAGGTCCTAAATTTACCGGAGTACCAAAACTACCTTCAGCCCCAATACTTACAACAAAAATATCAGATAACCCTAAAGAACCAGGCATGTCTGATACAAAATATAGTTTTGATTCATCTGAACTCAAAGCTGGGTGAGCAGCAGAATAATCATCTCCATTAAAGGGTAACTCTTTAATATTTGTCCATTCATTATTTACAAGATTAGCAGAATAGATTTTAAGTCTACTAACTCCATCTTCATCTCTTTTAAAATTTTTCTTGTCAAAATTATTTCTTGTAAAGTAGATAGTTTTACCATCTTTAGTGAAAACAGAAGAAGTCTCTTCAGATTTCGAATTTAATAACTTTGAAAACAATTCTGAATTTGTAAAATCGCCATCGTCAGACTTATCTGTGGCTATATATAAATCATTAAAAGATCCGTTATCCCATAAATGAATATTTTTTTTAACTAAACCTGTATCCCTCGCTGAAGAAAAAATTAATTTTTCACCATAATAAGAAGGTGAAAAATCTTCGTAACTGCTATTAATAGCACTATTTTTAATTGTAAATCTACCTGAATTATTATCTATGTCATTTAAATAATTTGGCTGTGCTTTAAGTAAATTTGCTCGATTATCAGATTTACTTAAATCTAAAAAAGTCTGTAACCACTTATTAGCCTCATCAAGCTCGCCAGTACTTTTTAAAGTTTGAGCATATTTATAAAAATAAGTTATATCAAAAGATTCATTTGGTAATGAAAGTTGCTTTCCATACCATTCTGAAGCTCTACCATACTCACCTAAATTATAATATGCATCTCCTAAATTCTTATAAGCATCATAAGAACTATAGTTTTTTGAAATTAGATATTCATATGCTTCTATTGCATTTTCAAATGCATAGTTATCAAATTGAATTTCTGCTTTTTTTTCAATTTTAGTTTGGCCTTTAAGATATCCAAACGCAAATAATATATATATAAATATGTAGTTGTATTTCATTTTTTTTGGGTTTTAGAAAAATCTAGATGTTTTAACTTTTTTAAATTTTGATATTAATTCATAACGTAAAAAAACTTCGAAAGAACCATCATTAAAGCTAGTGTTGCCTAAGTTAGTTATTTCTTTATCATATGCTAAACCTAACATAAACTGATCAGAAACTTGAAAGCCAAACAGGCCACTTAAAGCAGCATCCCATCTATATGCCGCACCTAATACAAACTTATCATTAAACATAAAATTAGCTGATACATCTATTTGTAAAGGAGCTCCATTTACAGCTTTTATAAGGGTTGATGGTTTAAATTTTAAATTAGGATTTAAATTAAATACATATCCAGAAATTAGATATAAATTAATTCTCTCTTCAGCAGTGAAAGAATCTACATTACCTGAATTATCAAAATGTTGTGTTTTTAAAAAATTAGGTGCAGATAATCCAAGATAGAATTTGTCTGTATGATAATATACACCAGCTCCAAAATTTGGAGAGAAATTTTTATCTACAGTTTCTTCACCACCTAGGTTTAAATCAGGCCTATATGATTGTAATTTATTCAAATCTATATTTAAAAAATGGCCTCCAGCTTTTAATCCTAAAGAAAGCTTGCCTTTATCAGAAACAGGTATTGTATAAGAAAATGTAGCATCAAAAGTTGTTTCTTGATTGGTACCATTTCCTATTTGATCATTTACAATGGATAAGCCAAGACCTACTCTTCTTCCAACTGGTGAATGAATATTAAATGTTTGAGTAACAGGCGCTCCATCAAGTCCAACCCATTGTGACCTATGCAATGCCCCTATACTTAATACGCCTCTTGCCCCTGTATAAGCAGGGTTAACAGCTAAAGTATTATACATATATTGAGTATATTGAGCGTCTTGTTGTGCTTTTATTTCGGTAATAACACTTAATATAATTAGTGTTAATAATATATATTTTTTCATAATTTTAGAAATATGTTTTGTTTATCTAACAATGTATAAAAAGCCAGATTTTGTTTTTGAGGTTTCTCCATCAACATATTTTAGAATGTAAAAATATACGCCTGATGGTAGTTGATCTTCTTGATTTACAGTAGCTCTTGCGTTTGAAATACCTCTAAAATCATTAGTTCCATTTTGATATGAACTGTTTTCAAAAACAACTACACCCCAACGGTTGTAGACTTGGAAATTATTATCTGGATAATTCTCAATGTTTATAATTCTAAAGAAACCTTCATCTATTTGTGGCCCTACAGTCTCATTGTCTATAATTATAGTGTCTTCAGCCAATTCTTCTAAAGATGACTGTCTATAATCAACATCTCCTCCTGACACTTGTGTATCTGGTAAAGTCGACGGATCTTCTATTTCATCATTAACATCAAAACCATCATTAACATCAGTACCTTCAAAGCCATCGTCTAAACCATCACCATCGGTATCAATATTGGTAACAGAACCTCTATTTGCTTCAATAATGTCTGATAGTCCATCATTATCTGCATCAGCGTCTAAATAATCTAATATACCATCATCATCTGTGTCAATTAGCATAAGTGCATCTAAGTAAGCCAAGTCAATCCCTTCTAAATTAACAGCTTCAGTAGGAGCTATATAATTGAATGTCTCTTGAGCTTCTATATTATCTGGAATACCATCATTATCAGCATCAATGTCTAAATGATTTGGAATACTATCGTCATCAGTATCCGTTGGATCTGTTAATGGGTTATTGTCACCATCAATATTGGCATCCTCAACAGTATCTAAAATTCCGTCATTATCATCATCTAAGTCTATTGTATTAGGAACATTATCACCGTCAGTATCAAGTCTGTCATCTGTTGCGTCTAAATAGTCTGGTGTACCATCGCCATCAGTATCGTCATTTGTTGGATCACCATCACTATCGGTATCTTCATCTGATGTATTTATTGTGTCAGCATCATCGTCTAAATCTCTATAATTAACATCTTCTGTTTCATCAGTATCTGGTAAATCATTCAAGGGATCATTGATCTCATCATTTACATCAAAACCATCATTAATATTTGATCCTTCAAAACCATCATCTAAACCATCTCCATCAGTATCTACTCCTGTGTAAGTTTGATCTGGAATACCATCAAAATTAAAGTCGTTTCCTTCATTACTATCTGGAACCGAATCGTTGTCAGAATCTAGATCAATATAATCAGGGTTATCCTCGCTGTCATGATTATTAGGTATTATACCTCCAAGGTAGGCGCTATTTATTCCGCTGTTAGAAGCATAGGTGTTTTCTGTATCATTATTTGGTGAAATATAACCTAGAGTAGTTTGTGCTTCAATATTATCAGGAATACCATCATCATCTGAATCTATGTCCAAACGGTCTTTTTTGCCATCCAAATCAAAATCTTTATCTGCTAATGGGTTTGTTTCTATATTATCAGCAACTCCATTATTATTTATATCTACCATTGTTGAGGCATCTCCTAAAGTTGGATAATCAACTCTACCATCACCATCAGTATCAACACCACCTGCTTCGGTAATATCTAAGATACCATCGTTATCAGAATCAATATCTAAATGATTTTGGAGACCATCACCGTCAGTATCTAATGTTGTTTCATCTGTGTCTAAAATACCATCATTGTCATCATCCAAATCAATATCATCTTCAATGCCATCATTATCACTATCATTACCCACTAGTATTGACGCTGACGGGTTATCCTGAGTATAATTACTATCTATCTGATCTTGTGTGTTATAAACAGTGTTGGTTAAAATGTTAGAGCTATTATTAGCTGGCAATGCATTGACAGTTGCCGTAATTAATATTGATTGTATTTCTCCCGCTGACATAGTACCAACTGCCCAATTTGGACTAATCCAAGTTCCTTTGCTTGGTGCCCCGTCAACTAATGTTAAGCCTGTGGGTAATGAATCTTCAAGATTAAGATTGGTAACATTATCTATACCAAGGCTTTCTACTGTAATTGTAAAAGTTACCACATCTCCTTCTTCTACGCTCTGTTGGTCAACCGTTTTGGTAATAACCAATTCTGGCTCACAATAATATATACTGAATGAATTCGAGGTAAAGGCGCAACCACCAGAGGTTACTTCTACATAAACTTCTCCAATGGCTGTAGGTGTATAACTCTGTAAAGTAGCTCCAATAACTGGTTGATCATTATGATACCATTGATAAGTATCAAATATAGCAGATAATGTTATAGTATTACCTAAACACAAGTCCTCAGTGCTTTCTTTAATTTCAACAACAGGGACGGTATCAAAGCCAGAAAAATAAGATGCAGTGCCAATAGCTCCATTAAATCCTACATATCCGACTGAAATTGGCCCAGATGATGCAACTTTGACATCACCGATTAGATTAGGTACATAAAAAGTTTTCCAATCTGTATTCCCCAAAACAGTTTTAGAAGTAGGTAAGGTTACTACACCATTATTATCAGTTACAATGATATTGGCATCTGGAGTTGACGTAGATGCCAAAAGTGTAATGCCTCCTGTAACTGTAACATTTGGTAATTGATTTATATTCGCAATATTATCCACAATCTGGGGCATTAAGCAATTTACAGGAGAAATAAAATTCATCCCTAGGTTAGGATACCCATCGTCACCTGCAGTTAATTGATAGGCATAGGCGTTTTTAGAAGTTCTTACGTACATATTATCTCCAGCTACATTACCTGAATAATTAGATCCATCAATGGCGATATATTCTCCTTTATTCAATGTAGCAAAAGGGGTAGTGCCTTCATTAACAAATACTCTGGTTCTATTTTCTGTTGCAATAACTACGGGAAATTCTAATGCATCACTACCATTCCCACGCATAAAAACATATTCCCTACCCAACCTATCAATTGGTACTGACTGGTCCATACCTGCATCTTGGTTATTAACATCTTGAATCAAACCTACCATAAGGTTTCCATTGCTCAATGCTATGTTTTTATCTGATACAATACTTGCGCCAATAGTACCAAATCTATTATCTGGATTGCCTGACGAGGGAGCCTCTAAGACAAAAGTTTCATTTGCATTTAAAGTTATTGTAATAGAATCATCAGTAATACCATCTATATCTGTACCTAAACGAAAAGTACAATCGGTATCATAATCAGATATTACAACAGTTGTATTATCTTCTGTGGCCATAATACCCATTGTTATATTGTGATTACTATTACGAGTGCTAGTATCTACATTAGGTATAGCCCCCCATTTAAAATTGGTACCTAAAGCTGTTCTTCCTTTACTAGTTAAGGATTCTCCCTGTGAAGTTGAATTTCCTCTAAAACTCACATAAAATTCTTGACCTCCAATAGATTGCAATTTAAGTCCACTATTTTGTAATACAATACCCGTATTACTTTCAGAAACCATGGTTATATCATTACTATTACCGGGTAAATTGTACTTGTAGGGAGTAGCATTTGATACTGTTATTGTTGTTATTGGGGTAGGGTTTATTCCTCTATAAATTTCAATATCAAAGGGATCTGTCTCTGGAGTGGATATAAATAATGCTTGGGATGTAAATATTGCCGTATTGTCTGATAATTTTAGTGGAGGCAAATAATGAAGGTCACTTAATTGGGCATTTGACCAATTAGTAATGCAGAGGAAAATCAAAAAAAAGTATATTTTTTTCATATTTTTAGGTTTAAAAGATTTAGTGTTGTAGATTATATCTACGTAATTTTATTGTAATATGGATTTTATACATAATTTAAAAATTTGTAAAAATCATTTCGAAAGTAAAATTATATTAAAAAATAATTGTGTACTACAATTTTCGTTAAAAAGGGTTAATATTGGTTAAAATCAATGAAAATGCGGGAGGCTAGCAGGGTAATAATTTACTTTTGAAGCTGATTTTTTTGGTTTCTCTTTGAAGAATATTATACTATTCCAATAAAGTTAATTTGTGTTATATAGTATTTAATTTATTTTTTATAGGTATTTGAATTACATTAGGGAAAGTATTAGTGCCATTTTGTAGGCTTCCCTATAAATAGGAAAGTTCATAATTCGATTTTACAATCACTTCATAACATTCTTTGACCGCTAACTAATTAAATTACTACTAAAACTTCTACTACTACAATGAATAGTATATTTGTTGTAGTTGCATCGATTATATTTTGTAGATATTATTTTTTAATGAGGAATTTAAATAACTTATTATTAATTTCAATAGTTTTGGTATACATTTAGTTTACTTAGGCGAACTATACCACAACATATTCTATAAATGCCTACTATTTATTTTATTCTCTACACAACGGTTAGCAAATGAATGAGGTAGCTTATGTACGGTTGCCCATGAATTAGAATTTGCATCATTTATTGCTTTTCTAAATAAATGATAGTATGTTTAATTTAGACTATAATAATCTATCTTTATAGCAATAAAGAGGAATATAATTTGTTTATAAATAGTTTGATTTGACTTTAATGTTCAATTAGGTAAATAATACAAAATTAAAAGTGTTTAAAAATATTGTTAATTAGGTGTTTGTTATTTATTTTAGAATCCTCCCACCCCGAGAAAAAAGCTTCTGTGAAAACAGAAGCTTTTTTGTCTTTTATACGGTTTCAGAATATTAGAAATGAGAAACATACGCCTAGTTTGATAGTTGTACTAAGTTTTTAGTATCACAAAACCTCCTAAGGAATACGATCAGTTGAAGTTGTGAACTAGCGTTAAGTTGAGTTTTAAATATTCTACTTTCCCTATAATAGGGTAAACAAAAAAAAGGGTTTTGATTGCGATCAAAACCCTTTTTTTATAAGCTGAATAGTTTTCTACTCTTCTTTTATCGTAGGAGCAACCCATTTTGTGGTTCCTACTTTGTTTATGTTTGCTTTATTAATAGCTGCATTTGCACGCCTCTTATCATAAATCATAGCAAAGGTCATAATTAAACTGGTGGCTATAATGACAAATAATAAAATTCCAGAATCAAATCCTTCTACTTTAGCTCCTTCAGGTATCGCATAAAACAATAGCACTGTAATAAGTCCTCTAGGCGCAATGAATAATTGTGGTAACATATCCTTCCCCACAAAAATCAACATTAATACAGCTCTTATTGCGTATATAGAGACAATGATTAGGGAGCTTATTATGGCAACATTAATATTAAAAATAGAAGTAATTGCTATAGTTAAACCAAAGATAACAAAGAAAAAGGTTCTCACTACAAATGCTGTTTCAGCTGTTATCGTATGCAATTCATGATAAATATGATGCGCTTTTTTATAGTCTAGGAGCTTAGAAAGGAGCTTGCCTTTGAAAAATAATTTCATATTAGCGATTACCAATCCGAAAATCAAGATAATGATTAGCGATGATAAGTGCATTTTTTTGCCTACAGCATATAGAAGTAAAAGAACAGCAATTAATAAAAACAACTTTACTTGACTCTTAATGTTTTGAAAAATAAGAATTATCGCATAACTGGCGACCAATGAAATTACAATCGTTAACAATAAATTACTAGTAAAGCCAACAAATCCAGTGTCTTCTGCAGGGTTAAGTTTTCCGGCTAGAAAATAGAACATCATGATCCCGATAATATCTGAAAAAGTACTCTCATAAATATGAAACTCCTTTTTATGTGATTTTAAGTCATTTACACTGGGTATAATAATAGCACTAGATAAAATGGATAATGGCGTAGCATACAACCATGCGGAATGCATATTCATATCCGGAATAAATTGATACAGTATCAACGCAGCAACCCAAGCAGATAAAAATAAACCTGAAAGAGCCACTACAAAAGACTTTAAAATGGGCATTAATTTTTCACGTTTAAGCTCTAGCTCAAGTGCGGCTTCTAAAACAATCATGATCAATCCAACAATACCTAATATTTCAAGAATAGGAAAAAAATCAATAGCATCACTATTCACATATTTTAAACCAAATTGTAAGCCAACCCCTAATACAATGAGCATTAATACTGCAGGGATGTTTGTTTTTTTAGCTATAGAATTGAATAAAAATGATAAAATTATGATTACAGAAACTTCAATTATAAGATTATAAGAAGATAATATTTCCATTAGGCAATTGGGGTATTAGTTAAACTTGTTTCTATTTTGTTCGCTGTTAAAAAGGCTATCAAACTTTCTGCTTGGATTCCTTTTTCTAAGGTGTATTGTAATTTTAAAGTATTAGATCCTTCTTGTTCTTTCAAAACAGGGGTTTCTTTATAATTTAATAAAGGATTATCAAAAAGTAAATCAAGTAATTCTTTTTTAGAAAGAAGCGTTCTAATAAATAAAGTTTGTCTTAATACGGTATCGTGTTTTGAGTTTACAGTATATCCGGATTCGTCTATAGTGGTGTAATTTATAAAACTGTCTCCTTTTTCTGTGTTTACGACAATTCCAAATGGAAGAAACTTTTTTATTTCTCCCGTAGTTTCATTTATGGTAACAGAAACCCCTCTTGCTAAAATAGAGTTAATTTTGTATAAAACACCACCTACATAATTCCTTATAAAAGGATAGCCAATGGCGCAGATTAGAAGTAAAAATATTCCATGAACAATGTAGTTTATTGCAATAAAACCTAATAGAATAAGCAATATGCTTATAGGCTTATACAGGAGTAAAACTTTATTCAAAATTGCTAATACGTTTTTATTAACCCTTTGAGTGACTGTGATTTTTTGAATTAAAAATGTAATTAATTTTATAGCCCAATACCCGAAAAATAAAATTAGAATTAGGTTTCTTAAACCCAACCAAGTGTAGAATGTAAATATATTTTCCATTTAGTTAATTATATCTCTATATTTTAATATTTGATAGATGTCGTGATTTAGCACAGGATTAAGTTTTAAAAGACCAACATCATTTCTTAAAATTACTTTAGTATTTATCAATCTTTTTAAACTAGATTTTAAGCTAGTTTCGTAAAATTCTCCCGTGAATTCTTTCAATATTTTTTCACTTATATAGGTATACAGTAAAGTGTATTTAACGATTAAAATTTCTTCTTTTGTGAAAAAATCAGGAAAAGGTAAATAAGAGTCTTTATATAAAATAGAACCATCTTCTGTCACTGTTGTTCCATAGGTCCAAGCTTGTAATACCTCCCCAATATTATGATCTAATTTTTTGCTTAATTTGGTTACATTAGCATTAATTTGCGATTCCGTCAAAGGTTCGTTTCCACTATTGATTACGGATCTATGCGTTGCGCTGTGGCGTATTATTACTGCTTTAAAAATTTCTTCTTGATTGCATTTATTTATATCGATATGTGTGCTAAATACATTAGAAAAATTACACCTTGTATTCAAATGAACAGCCATAGAAGGGTTTGTTGTTACTATAACCAGTACATTATCAGACTCAGATTCAATAAAATCAATAAGTGCTCTAGTGTTATTTAAAAGGGTGTTTTTATCATCACGCCAAAGTTCTAAATCATCAATTAGTAAAATCCTTTTTTTAGAAAATGAACTTTTCTTCACTTCATCAAGGGCTTCTTTTAGGTTTTTTGTGGTTTTAATTTTTCTACCTTCAATAGTTACACTATCATTAGGGTTCAATTTTATAGTTTTTTGATCTAATAAAACTTCTGTTGAATGATGAATAAAAGTAGTTTTTCCCGAAAGTCTATTCCCTAAAACAAGAATAGATTTATTAAAACCTTCATTCCATTGTGTTATGGCGTCCTTTAGTTTTGCTTCTTGGCTACTTCTAGAAACCAAAAATAAATCACCTATAAATTTTTTATTTAGGAACAACGTGTCGTAATCAGCATTTACCTCTTTATACATTCTTTGGGAAATACAATTTGAGGCTTTGTCTATTTTAGACTGGGGATCTTCTAAGACAACTTTTTTATAGCTCTGATTAAATTTAGCGATTAACCGTTCAAAAACACTCTTAAAACCAGCAACTAAATTATTTGTTTCTGAGGTATATTGATTTATAGAATTTTGAATGGTGACTTCAAGAAACTCATCACGGTTATAACAGTTGCTTACTAAAAACTCCGTAGCTAACATTTGCCGTATTTGAGAAACAATCGTTTTCTGGGTCTCAATATTCTCTAATAAGGATTTTTTAATTTTTTGATAGGATTTTAACTGTATGTCATACACTATTAAATTATCATTTTCTTTCCCTAGTTTTAAGCTAGATTTTAAATTTAACAACGATAATTTTATAAAGTGATTTAGATTATTATTCCCATCCCAAAGATCCATTAACAAGGGGAGGAGGTTGTAATCCATCCATTTTTTGACACTCTTATTAAAGTTTATTTTCTTGTCTAACAAATAACCTTGGTTGGTACCAACAGGGATCGCATACGCATCTAAGTTATTTATTTTGTTTTCTATATCTGTTGTAAACTCTTCTTTACTATTTAAATCGGTAGCTGCAATAAGAGCTAAGCAATTTTCTATCCAGGAAAGTAGTTCTTTACTATCTTCTTTTGCTTCAATTTTAGCAACAGCAGTATTTGAAACTTCTAATAAAACTTCAGATTCTTTAATTACTTGGTCAATTACGGTGTGGGTATGTTGATTTATTTCATTAAAAGCGATTATGTTTTTTTCTGTTTTTTTACTTGTAGTTAAAATAAAAGAGAATTGAGCAAGTAAAACCTTAAACTGTTCTCTGTAAACTTCCCAAGGTGATAAATGATGTTTTGTTTTAGCTTCTATTTTTTTTGATGTAGCTAAAAATTGATGGAGTTGTTTTTCTTCCTTCCCTATGACAGAAATAAAATAGGAAACTGCATTGGTCAATAGCTCTTTTGATTCATTTAAAAGCTGTTCTAAAGAATCATCAGATGCTTGTTGTTCTAGATTTTTATGCTTGCCAATTTGTAATTGTAGCAAAACATCACGATGTAAAATAATAAGATCTTTTAAAGGCTCAGAAAGCACATATTGTAATAAATAAGTGTCTTTTTGATCAATGGCCATTTCCTTGTTTTCAGTATCCGCATAGTTGATATATTGATTGCAAAGTTTAAAAAAATCAAAAGAAATTAAGTTATTGATCGCAGCTATGGCTGTACTGTTATTTAGTGCGTTTTTATAAGAATCAAATTTTTCGCTTAATGGTTCTAATACAGATTTTACTAAAGGGGCATTAACTACGGATTGGTTATTCTGCATATAAAATTATTTCAGAAATTTTTTATATAAATATGAGTTCAATGAATATAAGTATATTTTAAGGTATCGCTTATTTATTCAATAGCATTTGGTTAGTACTAGGTTTATTTTCATCTTTTTTTAGCAATATTATTGACGGAATCTACTAATTTATGCATAATTAACTAAAATTAGACCAATAGAATTTTAATTATATTAGAATAATGGATACCCCGTCCCTTTAAAAAAGGAGTATTTAAACGAATGGTTTAGAGTTTTTTTTCTGGGGCATTTCCGTATCAGTATAGAATAGCTGCGTATTTTTTGCCTTTTGTTTTTCTATACTTTTCCATGATGTTGCTTTGAAAATTTTGAAGGTTACTAATCTTTAATAAATAACGCTTTTCTAACGACTTCGGTATACTAGGGAGGTGTTTTTAATATAAAAATGAGCATTAGCTAATATTAGAGAAGCTTTTTTATTGAAATGAAAGATTCTTATCACTTTTGAAAATCTCATTTAAGTTAAAAATAAAAACATATTGAATAAAAGTTAACCTTAATTTTACAGCATCGTAAGTCTCAACCCAAAGTCGCACCACAGCAATGAATATAAAGCTCGATAAATTTGTAGTAAGCATACTTTTTATCATCGGATTAGCCTATGTTTTCCCACAATGGGGAACTGCATCAAGTCCTATTCCTATCAATACCATCAGTACGATAGGAATATCCTTAATTTTCTTTTTTTACGGATTAAAATTGAGCCCTACTAAAATTAAAGAGGGACTTAAAAATTGGAAGTTACATGTGTTAATACAGGGGACTACCTTTCTGTTTTTTCCACTTATAGTACTTTTATTTAAACCTTTGTTACAAACAGCGGAACAAGAATTGTTATGGTTGGCTATCTTTTTTTTAGCAGCATTACCCTCAACGGTATCTTCTTCTGTAGTTATGGTTTCGGTGGCCAAGGGGAATATTCCTGCCGCTATCTTTAATGCAAGTATTTCGGGAATAATTGGTATTTTGGTGACACCACTTTGGATGGGAATCTTTGTGAATAGTGCGGATGCTAATTTTGATTTTTCCAGTATTTACCTACAGCTTATTGGTCAGATAGTGGTACCTGTGGTTCTTGGATTAATCTTGCAAAAATATTTAGGTGAATTTGCTCAAAAATACAGTAAACAGCTTACGCTTTTTGATAAGTCTATAATTCTATTGATTATATATAAAAGTTTTGCTTCTTCGTTTGAAGAAAAGATATTCAGTAGTGTCTCTTTAGTAGATTTGTTGGTGTTATTAGGGATTATTCTATTGTTATTTGCAGTTGTTTTTTTTGGGATAAAATTTGTTTCCAAGAGATTAGGATTTACTGAAAAAGATCAAATAACGGCTACTTTTTGCGGGACTAAAAAATCATTAGTTCACGGGACTGTTTTTTCTAAAATTGTGTTTGGGAACATGGCTACTTTAGGGATTATATTGTTGCCTTTAATGATTTTTCATGCCACACAAATTTTAATAATAAGCATTATTGCAGGAAAAATGGGAAGAAATAAATCCGCTTAATTTAGTCTCTAGTTATTAAAACTTTCAGGGAGAGCTATACCTTGTATTTCGTCGGTTTATAACTGTGTATAGCGGCTTTTTAGCACCCTATTTTTGTAATATGCTTGTAGGATATATTCTTTTTATAGGTTAAATGTTGTTCAATGTTAATTTCGCACTCATTTTTAACATGCTTCACAACATTTGTTTTTTTTCTAGCCTAGTTTCCTCTTTTTTTACGTTTGATTTATTGCATTTTAGTATTTGAGAGCCAATGTTTACTGCTGTCATTTAGAAGATTTGTAAAAATGCAATTTTAAAAGACATAAGATTGACGGCTCAAAGATCTATAATTAGGAAATTAATTTTTCTATGCTTTATTTTATTTTTTACGCAATTTATAGCTGCGCAGACTACTGGTACGTGGACTAATATAGGTTCTGGGGTATGGGAAGCAACGAGCTCAGACGGGTTAGTTCTTGTTAGAGCAGAACGTACTGGAGGAGCAACAATTACTGGGGTTGAAAGTATGGGTTGTAATTCAGAAGCCTATAGTGATCCAAGGATATTAAATAATCCATCATTAGAATTTAATGTAATAAGTTCCGCAGGTTCGATTACGTTTAGTTTTATAGAAATAGCCACAGGCTTATCTGTGGATATTCTTAATCCTATATTACATATAGATAGATTAGGTACTGTAGCTGTTGCTGGAAGTGCTTCTGGTATTTTTACTTTAGGGGATGGTACTTGGACAGAATTAAATTCCAATAATAATTCTTTTCAGTCTACTACAAACTCGGTTGAAGCTAATTTAGGTTTTTTACTGACAGGAGTTGGGGATGAATGTTCCAGAGCGGCAGGCGGTAGTCTTCAATTAAATGCTATGGTAAGTTCTCTTACTATAGATACAACGGTTAATCTTCCATTCTTAGGGCTTGGTGCTAATGACGATACTGTAGAATTTGTTTTATCAAACTTAGTCATCAACCCATGTACTTACGGAGCTATCGTAGGTACTCCAACGGCATTGGATATAGATGGAGATGGTGTTAATAACAGTTGTGATTTAGATGATGATAATGATGGTATTTTAGATACAGATGAAGGGAAGTGTACACCAACTACGACAGGAAGCTGGACGGCAACAGGTACTACAGCTTCGTATGATTATGGAAACGGCGTAAAAATTAATATAAGTACTACAAACTCAAATGCTTTTTCTAGTGGTAATTTTACGTCTCCCGCAACTAATTTTTGGTCAGAAAATTTAGCAGGAACACTATCCTTAGCAAGTACTTACGTATGGAATAGTACTATGACTGTTAGTTTCGTCGATGCCTTTGATATTCCTATAGAGGTTGACCAACCAATACTTCATTTAGATCGCATAGGAGGTCAATTTGGCGGTATTCAAAATTCGGCTACAATTACATTATTGAACGGGAATACATGGTCTAAGCTATCAGGAACGTTTGATTTTGCGACTACATCAAATACGGTATATGATGGAGGAACGGGACTTGCTTCCTCAGGATATTCTGCAGAAAGCACACAGAATGACGAAAACGGAACAGCAGCAGGGACACTTAGAATTAACGAAAAAGTGAGCTCGTTTACCTTGCAATTTGTGCAAAGAGGAACTGGCGGTGTTGGAGATGAAATAGAATTAATTATTGCAGCTTGTAAAGACATAGATTCTGATGCGGATGGGGTTCCAGACCCAATGGATCTCGATACGGATAATGACGGAATTTATGATGTTGTAGAAGCCGGACATAGACAGGCATATACTTTAGGAAGATTAACGGGTACCGTCGGAACGGATGGTATTGCAGATTCCGTTCAGGCAAGTGGGAATGAAAACAGTGAAACCGTAAATTATACCTTAGCAGATTCAGAAGCCTCCCCAGACGGAATTCCAGATTTTATGGAGTTAGATTCAGATGGCGATGTTTGTAATGATACGCAAGAAGCAGGATATACAGACCTAAATGGAGACGGAATTCTAGGAGAATTACCAACTATTGTAGATGCTAATGGTTTAGTTACTGGTAGCACTGTTATAGATGGGTATGCAATTCCTTCAAATGCAGATAGTAGTTCAGGAAATACTCAATTTGATTTTCAACAGGAAGGACAAGCAATTTTAATCCCTAACCCATTAGATCAACCTAAGAATGCGACTACCAACGGAACCAGTCCAGTTACATTTAGTGTAACTGCAACAGGAAATTCATTACAATATCAATGGCAAGTAGATGATCAATCTGGAGGAGGTTTTGTAACGATAGATCCTACAAACGCCACAGATATGTATACCGGTAGTGATACGTCTACCTTAACAGTTACTGGAGTTACCGCGGCAAATAATGGAGATCAATTTAAAGTTTTAATCACTGACGATTCTTTTGTGTGTACTTCATTACTTTCAAACGAAGCTATTTTAACGTTTAATGACACTGCACCAGAAGCCCCAATAGTTACCATTACAGAAGATATTAATAATGATGGGATTATAAACAGCACCGAACTTTTAGGGGATATTGATGTTACCATTACCTTGCCACTAGTGGCTGTTGAAAATGATATCCTGACTATTAATGGAGTTTCACAAACGCTTACAGCTACAGCTATTCTAAATGGAGAAGTAACAACAAGTTTTACAAGTCCTGGAGAGGGTAATACGTTAACCGTTGTCGCATTTATTACGGATAGCGTTACAAATATTGGAATTGAGGGTAACGATTCAGCCTTAATAGATACAACTGCACCAAATGTACCGGTAGTGACCAGTATTAGCGATGATACAGGAACGAGTAATACAGACGGAATTACAACAGATCAAACCTTAATAATTAGAGGAACTGCAGATGCTAATAGTTTGGTAGACGTATTTTTAGACGGAACTGTTATCGGTACCACAAACACTAATGCTTTAGGAGTTTGGACCTTAGATTACACAGGCACAACAGTTTCAAATGGAGCGCATACTATAACAGCACAAGCCACAGATAATAGTGGGAATGTCAGCGGAATTTCTGTTGATTTTCCAATTCTTATTGATAATACAAAACCAAATACACCTGTTCTTTACGATATCACGGATGATACAGATGCTACAGTGGGGGGTAATAATGACCAAATTACATCGGACAATACTTTGATATTTATAGGGGCTTCTCAGCCAGATAAAATTATTGAAGTATTCTTAGATGGCATTAGTATAGGGTTTACCATGTCAAATACATTTGGACAGGTGACTTTTGATTATACCGGGACTATTATTCCCGATGGGGCCTATATATTAACCGCTCAAGCAATTTCTATTTCTGGGGTTAAGAGTACCGTTTCTCTAGATTTTCCATTTACGATTGACACTACAGCGCCAGATGCTCCCGTGGTTACTGCAATTACAGATGATAATGGAAGTAGTACATCAGACGGAATCACCTCAGACAATACCTTGGTGTTTTCTGGTACGGCAGAAGCCGCTAGTAGTGTAGAAGTCTTTTTAGACGGCACAAGTTTAGGAGCAATAGTGACCAACAGTACAGGAGTTTGGAGTTACGATTATACAGGAACCACACTAGCGGATGGAGATTATACGCTAACAGCACAAGCAACAGACCTTGCAGGAAACAGCAGTATAGTTTCCACAGATTTTGATTTTACGGTGGACACAAGTGCTCCGGCAGCACCTGCAGTTACCGCAATTAGTGATGATACAGGGAGCAATACATCAGACGGAATTACCTCAGATAATACCTTGCAAATTACAGGAACTGCAGAAGCCAATAATACTGTAGAGGTTTTTATAGATGGTGTTAGTATTGGAACAGTTCTAGCAGATGGAGCGGGAGATTGGACCTTTGATTATTCGGGCACTACTTTAGCTGATGGTAATTATACAATAACTGCACAAACCATAGATTTAGCTGGGAATTCAGGGCCATTATCTACAGCATTCCCTATAACAATAGATGCAACTGCTCCTATTGTTGTTTTGGAGATTTATGATATTACCTCAGATAATATTGTAAATGCAACTGAAGCAGCAGGAACTATAAGCATTACAGGGAAAGTAACTGGAGAATTTAATTTAGGAGATTTAGTGACGCTAACTATTAATGGAGTTTCCACAAGCGGAGCGATTGATGCTTCTGGATATTTTACCATTATAGTATCTGGAAATAATTTAGCACTAGATGCAGATACCACAGTGGCAGGTAGTATTTCTTCTAGTGATACGGTAGGAAATATAGGGATAGCAACAAATAACAAGCTGTATGCTGTAAATACAACACTACCAGCACCAATACTTACTATAGACAATATCACGACAGACAATATTATAAATAGTGCAGAAGCAGTTGCTCCTATCACCATTACAGGGCAAGTCACAGGAGATTTTGCCTCGGGTGATCTTGTTAATTTAGTCATCAATGGGGTTACTACTTCAGGACCTGTTGACGCAATGGGTGTTTTTAGTATTTCTGTAGATGAGAATGATCTGTTAAATGATGCCGATACTACGGTTGATGGATCTATTACCACCATTGATAGCGCCGGAAATTCTGGAACTACTGTTGCAGATAAAGCGTATAACATAGATGTGACATCCCCTATAGCTAGCTTAGATATAGATAATATTACTGCAGATAATATAGTAAATGCTTCAGAAGGTTCAAATAATGTTATCATAACCGGATCTGTTTCTGGTGAGTCTACAGCAGGTGATACTGTTAGCTTGGTTATAAATTCAGTGGCTACAACAGGAACAATTGATGCTCTTGGGTTATTTAGTATTAGTGTTGAAGGAAGCGATTTAGTGTTAGATGCTGATACTACAGTAGAAGGTAGTGTAGTAGTTACAGATACTGCCGGTAATTCAACCACTACTACTGCAACAAAATTATATAACGTAGAAACTACCCTCCCAATTCCAACATTAATAATAAATGATATTACTAGTGATAATACAATTAATAGTACAGAAGCAATAGCCAATGTTACTATTACAGGAACGGTAGGCGGAGATGCTAATTCAGGAGATACTGTGACCTTGAATATTAATTCTGTTATACTAACTGGTGCGATTAATGCTTCTGGAATTTTCAGTATTGTAGTTTCAGGAAATGATCTTTTAATAGATTCTGATACGACAGTTGAAGGTTCTGTAACAACTACAGATATTTACGGTAATGAAGGCGTTGCAACAACCAATAAATTATATAATATTGATGTGACTGCTCCTGTAAGTACAAACGTTACATCTATAAGTACAGATACAGGAAGTAATCCTTTGGACGGAATAACCTCAGATAATACGTTGTTTATCAACGGAACAGCAGAAGTAGATAGTAGTGTAGAAGTGTTTATAGATGCAATAAGCGTAGGTACTACTACAGCAGATGCTTTAGGGAATTGGACCTTTGATTATACCGCTACAGTTTTAGCAGATGGAGATTATATCCTTACAGCTCAGGCAACAGATACGGCAGGCAATACAGGTATTATTTCAGCAGATTTTCCAATCACAATTGATACAACGTTACCCGCAATAACATTAGTTATTGATGATATTACGGCAGATAATGTAGTGAATGCTACTGAGGCTTCTGGAAGTGTATCAATTACAGGAACTGTAGGAGGAGATTTTAATACAGGAGATACCGTAACACTTGTAATTAATGGTGTGACAAGTACAGGGACAGTAGATAACTTGGGGATCTTTACGAGTATAGTTGACGGTTCAGATTTAGCCCTAGACGCAGATACTACGGTTTCAGGAAGCGTTTCCAGTGTAGATTTGGCAGGCAATCTAGGAACAATCACAGCAGATAAATTATATACTTTAGATACCGTCATTCCTGTAATGACTTTAGTAATAAATGATATTACTGCAGATAACACCATCAATGCTAGTGAAGCCTCAGGGACAATAACAATTACAGGAACCGTTACAGGCGATTACAATACAGGTGATACTGTTAGCTTAACCATAAACGGAAATACGTATCCTAGCACGCTAAACACGGCAGGAGAATTTACAACTATAGTGTCTGGTTCAGATTTAGCTTTAGATCCAGATACTACTGTTGCGGGTAGTATAACCAGTTCAGATGCGGCAGGTAATGAAGGAACAGCAATACATGATAAAGTATATAGTATCGCTACAAGCCTACCAATTCCTGTACTTACCATCAATGATATTACAGCTGATAATCTTGTTAATGCTAGTGAAGCTTCCGGCAATATAACAATTACCGGAACTGTTTCTGGAGATTTTAATTCTGGCGATACAGTTAGCTTAGCGATTAACGGAATAACAACTACAGGACCTGTAAATAGTTCAGGTATATTCAGCATTGTTGTGATAGGAGCAGATCTTTCAAATGATGCAGATACTACAGTCAATGGAAGTGTAAGTACAACAGATACTGCAGGAAATACAGGAGCAGCAACTACAACCAAAAGCTATACCGTAGATGTTACTTTGCCGGTGGCTACAATAATCATAGATAATATTACCGCAGATAATGTAGTCAATACGTTGGAAGCAGCAGGGAACGTAACGATTACCGGAACTGTTTCTGGAGATTTTAATTCTGGAGACGTTGTAGACTTGGTTATTAATGGAGTTACAGTATCGGGCACAGTAAATGCTTCAGGTGTGTTTAGTATTGTCGGTTTAGGAAACAATTTAGCTTTAGATTCAGATACAACAGTTGATGCTACTTTTTCAACCACAGATACTGCTGGTAACCCAGGAAATACTTCAACCATCAAAGTGTATAATGTTGAAGTAGGAATAGTTAATCCGCCAACAATTACAGAAATTAGTACAGATACAAATATTCCTACAGACGGAATCACTTCAGATAATACGCTTGATATTTTTGGAACATCAGTACCAAATACGCAAGTAGAACTATTTTTAGATGGCGTCAGTATCGGAACAGCAACAACAGCTGCTTCTGGAATTTGGGATTTTGATTATACGTCCACTACGCTTTTAGATGGTAGTTATACCCTTACGGCAATAGCTTCTGATGCCTTTGGAAACGTTAGTAATTCTTCTATAGATTTTATAGTGGTTATTGATACGCAAGCACCTATGATTAATGAAGAAATTACGGATAATCTTACCCCTGTAATTACAGGACAGGGTGCTCCGAATGAAACCATTACTATGACAATAGATACGGATGAAGATGGTGTACCAGAAGTAAGCTATACGGTAACTACGGATAGTTTAGGAACCTGGTCCTTAGCTACCGAAACTGCGACACCTATTACCGGAATGTTGCCTACTTTAAATTATCCAACAATTCTAACCATAACAGCTACAGATATTGCGGGGAACTCCATCATTGGTAATACGACTATTACAGACGATTTTGATGATGATGGGTTAACCAATAGTGAAGAAGCTGCTTTAGGTACGGATCCTAACAACCCGGATACGGATGGTGATGGTGTTGAAGATGGTGAAGAGGTTATGGATGATACCAATCCATTAGATGATTGTGACTCGTTGAATGGTACACCGCTACCAACAACGGATTGTGATGCAGACGGCTTGACCAATGCAGAAGAAGAGAATTTAGGAACAGATCCTTTTGATCCTGATAGTGATAATGATGGGATTACAGATGGGCAAGAAGTGATAGATACCACAGATCCGTTAGATGCTTGCGATTCTGTTGGCGGTACTCCACCAATAGATGTGGCGTGTGACATTAGTATTGCTAGTGATCTTATTACTCCAGATGCTAACGATGGACTATTCCGAATCATTAATATAGAAGCATTTCCAGAAAACACGGTGGAGGTATTTAACCGTTGGGGAAATAAAGTTTATGGAACAAGTGCTTACAACAATAGTTCAAATTCATTTTCAGGCTTGTCTAATGGACAAGCCGTAATTAAAGCCAACGATTATTTACCTGCGGGAACCTATTTTTATGTCATAAAATATATAAAAAGAGGAGAAGCTAAACAGAAATCGGGTTACTTATATATAAATAGATAATACAACGAATGTCATGAAACTTCGTAACTACATAAAGATAATAATGCTCGTAGTGCTTGTGGTACTCCCTCTTTTTGGAAGTCTAAAAGCACAGCAAGATGCTCAGTACACGCAATATATGTACAATACATTAGCCGTGAATCCTGCCTATGCAGGATCTCGTGGTGCATTGAGTATTGCTGCTTTGCATAGATCACAATGGGTAGGATTAGATGGTGCTCCTACCACACAAACCTTAAATATTCATAGTCCAATTTCTACTAATGTAGGAGCGGGGTTATCTATAGTGAATGATGAAATAGGAAATGGGACGAATCAAGATACTTATTTTGATGCTACTTTTTCATATACCATTTTAACCTCAGAAAGTAATAAACTTAGCTTCGGATTAAAAGCAGGGGGTCATTTTTTAAACATCGACTTTAATAAATTAAGAAACTATAATCCGTCTACAGCTCCCGCAGGAGTGGAATCTATTGATAAAAAGTTTTCTCCTAATTTTGGAGCAGGTGTGTATTTTCATAATGAACGTTTTTACGCGGGACTTTCCATACCTAATTTTTTAGAAACAGAGCATTTTGATAATGCATCAGGATCAGCATCCACCGTAGGTACAGAACGTATGAATTGGTATCTAATATCTGGTTATGTGTTTGATTTAAGTTATAATCTAAAATTAAAACCAGCAGTACTGGTAAAAGCAGTAAATGGTGCTCCTTTGCAAACCGATATTTCGGCGACTATGTTATACAACGAAAAATTTTCATTGGGTGCAGGGTACCGTTTAAATGCAGCTTTAAGTGCTTTAATAGGTTTTCAGCTCTCCGAACGTTTAATGGTGGGTTTAGCGTATGATAAAGAAACAACAGCTTTGGGAGATACCAGTTTCAACGATGGTTCTTTTGAAGTATTTATCCGTTATGAATTTAAGGCTAAAACTAGAAATGCATTAACCCCAAGATTCTTCTAAGTATGAAAAAGACACTATACAACTATCTATTTTGTTTTTTTGGAATGCTAACATTTAGTTATGCACAAGAAGGTAAATTAAAAAAAGCAGAAGAGAATTTTAATAATCATTCGTATGCCTTAGCAATTAAGAGTTACGAAGAATTAATAGCAAAGGGATATACGTCTGATGTGATTTATAAAAACCTTGGTGATGCTAATTTTAATAATGGTGATTATGTAAAAGCGGCAGAATGGTATGAGAAGCTTTTTGCTTTGAAATCTGATGCTATTGGAGCAGAATACTATTTTAGGTATGCACAGTCCTTAAAATCAACGGAAGCGTATAAGAAGTCAGATACTTATATGAGAAAATTCCAAAAAATGAAAGCGACCGATTCAAGGGCTCAGAAATTTTCTGAAAATAGCGATTATTTGGAGCAAATAAGATCAAAAACAAAACGATTCACTTTAAAAAAGATCTCTGTCAATTCTAAGAATTCAGAATTTGCACCGTCCGTATATCAAGGTAATTTAGTTTTTGCAAGTGCCAGAGATACTGGTTTGCTGGTGAATAATATTCATAAATGGACTAATTCGGCCTATTTGAATTTATACCAAGCAGATTCTACCAATGAGGAAGGTACATTTAAAACGCCAGAAGTTTTTTCTAAAACATTAAATTCTAAAACGCACGAATCGTCAACCGCTTTCACGAAAGAAGGGACTACGGTTTACTTTACTCGAAACAATAGTAAAGACGGCAATTTTGTAGAAGATGAAGCGGGTTTAAGTCGCCTAAAGATTTATAGTGCTACCTTAGAGAATGGGATTTGGGGAAGTGTTACTGAGCTCCCTTTTAATAGTAATGAATATTCTACTGCGCATCCTAGTTTGAGTGCCGATGAGAAAACCTTATATTTTGCATCGGATATGTCGCCTAGTTTTGGAGCTTCTGATATTTTTAAAGTAACACTAAATGAGGATGGTACTTTTGGTACTCCTGAGAATTTAGGAAATACCATCAATACAGAAGCTCGGGAGACCTTCCCTTTCATAGCAGAAAGCGGAGATCTCTATTTTTCTTCAGATGGACATCCTGGTTTGGGAGGGTTAGATGTCTATACAGTATCGGCTAAAACAGGTGCTATCTCTAATGTAGGAGTACCTATAAATAGTAAAGAAGATGATTTTTCTATTATTCTAAATGAAGAGAAATTAAACGGATACTTTGCCTCAAATAGAGCAGGAGGTATGGGAGATGATGATATTTATGCTTTTAGCTTCGAGAAAATAGAAGAAGAACCAGAAGAAATTGTTTCAAAAATAAACGGTTCTATTATAGATAAAGTAACGGGGGAACAACTTCCTTACGGAAAAGTTACCGTGTATGATTATGCCAACAATAATCTGTTTGAAATTAATGCTGATGCGAAAGGAGAATTCTTTTCTCCAATAGAATTTCCAAGTAAAAAATACCGCTTTGTTGCTGAGGTAGAAGGGTATAATGATGAAACGGTATATCTAATAACTCCCATGGATACCGTTGATGAAACTTTAGAAGAATTGAAGTTTATTATTCCAATGGAAAAAGGAGACAAATCTTCTGTAATTGGTGCCGATTTAGTAGAAATTTTAAAGCTTAAAACTATATTTTTTAATACCAATAGTTCTTATTTAAATCCAGATGCTTATCCAGAACTAGATAAAGTGGTCGCGTATATGGAAGCACATCCTAAAGCTCGTGTTGAGGTAGGGTCACACTCCGATAGTAGAGATAGTGATCGCTACAACCTATGGCTATCAGATCGTAGAGCTAAATCTACGGTTTCCTATATCATTTCTATGGGGATTTCAGAAAGTCGTATTACTGGAACTGGTTATGGAGAAACTTTATTGGTGAATAAATGTGATAATGATGTTCCATGTACCGAAGAAGAACATGCATTAAATCGTAGATCAGAATTTATAGTTTTTCAAAACTAATTTCTTGGAATAAGGAGCAGGTGCAATTTATAGTTGTTTTTTAAACTGTTTAGGGGTAGTTCCTGTTTTCTTTCTGAAAGCAGCAGTGAAATGAGTTGCATTTTTATACCCCACTTCCTCCGCAATTTGATAGACCATTTTTTGCGAGTTTTCCAATAAAAGCTTGGCATGATCCATTTTTTCTGTAATCGTATAATCGTGTATACTACAACCAAAAACCCTGATGAATTCCTTATTTAATGCGGGCCCTGTGATTCCCACTTCATCACCTAGTTCTGTTAGAGTCATGTTCCTATGAATATTGGTTTTAATGAACTTTTTTACGTCATATAAAATATTTAATATCTTGTTTTGAGTTGTTTTATTTGGATTTACCTCATTTTTTTTATACAACTCTATTTGTAAGGCAATAAGCTCAAATACCTTTGCTCTTAAATACAAACGATTTGCTTTTTCAACACTATCTTTTTTTTCAATACTTAAGAGAATATTTAAAAGCTCTTCGGTTATGGGTAGAATTAGTTTTTCATCGCTTAGTTTTTTGAAATCATAATCGTTTAAAAAGCCATGATTGATTAAAAAAGTTTTTGGGACCACCACTTTGATTTCTTTAAATTGTTTCTTGCCTAAAATTCTGCTATGACCACTAAAATGATCAATACTCGCCATATAGGATGCTCTGTTTTCATAAAATATTTGTTGGACCTCATCAATATAAATAATTTTTTCACCCGTAATTAGAAAACAAATTTGCAATATCTCTTTATCTATAACAGGTTTATACAAGATGTCTTTATGTAGTTGAAATCTACTCATTGTAATTTCAATGTCTTCCGAAATGAAGTAATTTAGAGTACCATTCCCATATTTGGGCAACAGTTGGTATTGGTGTACACTAACGCCATTACTGGTAAAAGTGTTGGTTTTTATTCCAATTTCATCTTTTAAATACGCAATAGATAAGCGCAAATCATATACGTCTTCATTATTAAAATCGCGTCTTTTTTTTATCATAACTCGTCGTTTAGAATTGGACAGTACTTTTTAAGTTTGCAGTCACAAACTTATTTAGACTAATTAAAAATAACAAATTATAATGCTTAAAAATTTATTTGCGTTTGTAGCAATTTTCGGAATGATATCTTTTTCTGTAGCTCAAACCAGTTCCGTAAAAGGTAGCATAGTGAACTCACAAAATAAACCTATTGCAGATGTTACGGTGCTATTAGAACAGACTTCTTATGGGGTTATGACGAATGCTAAAGGACAGTTTAATATTTCGGCCGTTCCTGCAGGAACGTACACGTTAAATGTATCTTCTATTGGATTTTCTACAGTAAAAAAAGCAATTACTGTTACAGCGAACAAAACCACAAATGTAGGGATCATAAAGCTTACGGAACATGAAGAAGCACTACAAGAAGTAGTCGTAAATGGGCGACAGAATAAGTATAGTGTAAAAACACCATCCACTTCTTTACGTTTAAAAACAGAAATTGTAAACCTACCCCAAAACATTCAAGTGGTAAGTAGTGATTTACTTAAAGACCAACAGGTAACCAATATTATGGATGGTCTAATCCGTAATGTGAGTGGCGTTACGATGCTAGAGCATTGGGGGAATTTTGCACGGGTGAATATGCGTGGATTTCGGTTACCAGCTTTTAGAAACGGAGTGAATATTCAAGATACTTGGGGGCCGCTATCTGAAGATATGAGTAGCGTAGCGCGTATAGAATTTGTTAAGGGACCTGCCGGATTCATGATGTCTGCCGGAGAACCTGGCGGATTTTATAATGTAGTTACTAAAATGCCAACCGTAAATCCGGTTGCTGAAGTTTCTGTAGCAGCAGGTAGTTTTGATAGTTATAGAGCTACGGCAGATTTTGGAGGGAAACTTACAGAAAACGGGAAGTTGCTTTACCGATTAAATGGAATGTACCAAACAGCAGATTCTCATAGAGGAGGAGAAGACGCAGAACGTTTCGGAATCTCCCCGTCCATAACCTACAATATTTCTGATAAAACATCCTTAACAACACAGTTAAGTATACAAGACGCAGAAAGTTATTTAGGTTCTGCTTACGTTTTTGCTCCTGTAGATGGTGGTTATGGTAGTTTAGATCGTGATTTTAAGTTTACAGATTCAAATTATCCAGCAACCGACATTCAAGAAACCTCTTTGTTTACAAACTTTAACCACGATTTCTCTAAGAACTGGAGTATAGCATCACAATTTGCTTATATGCGCTATGATCAGGTGGGAAATTCTATATGGCTTTGGAGTTTAGATTCCGATACCGGAGACGCTGCTCGTTACATGAGTATTTGGGATGCTTTATCTGTTGGAAAATATTTTCAGACCTATGTAAACGGAAAATTTGATACCGGAAGTGTGAGTCATAAAATTTTAGGAGGATATGATTTTAGTCAGAAAGAATATTGGGCAGATTTTAGCCAGTTCGCTGTTATTGATATAGACGAGCCCTTTAATATTTATAATCCGAGGTATGGCAATTCTGTTTTACCAAATTTTGATAGATCAGTAGATTTAAAATTTAGAGATGGTGTTTACAATTATGGTACTACCGTTAGCGCATTCTACTTTCAGGACGAAATAGGCTTTTTTCAGGATAAGCTTAGACTTACATTGGCTGGGAGATATACTAATTTAAAGACAATTGGAAAAGACGAGAGCGATGAAAAATTTACCCCTAGAGTAGGATTAAGTGTAGATGTATTACCAACATTAAAAGCCTATGCTTTGTATGACCAATCTTTTCAAGGGCAGACAGGAATTAGTGCCGCAGGAGATTATTTTGATCCTGAGGAGGCTAATGATATTGAAGCAGGTATGAAGAAAACTTTCTTTGACGGACGTTTAAAAACCTCTTTAGGAGTATATCAAATTACAAAAGAGAATGTATTGGTAACGGATCCTGATAACGTAAATTTTTCTATTCAGTTAGGGGAAATACAATCAAAGGGTGTCGAATTTGATTTGCAAGGGGAAATTACTCCGGAATTGAACATCATTTTAAATTATGCCAATACCAATGTTGAAATCACAGAAGATACCGATCCAGATAATGTGGGAACAAGAGTAGCAGGGCATGCAAAACATATGACCAACGGATGGTTAAATTATAGTTTTCCAGAAACTTCAAAATTAAAAGGTTTTGGAGCATCACTAGGATACCAATACCAAATAGACCGTTCTACTTGGGCCTGGGGAGCAGGTAACCAAAGTGATTTACCTGATTATTTCAGACTAGATGGTGGACTTTCATGGCAAAATAGCAAGCTCAGAATACAAGCAAATGTGAATAATATTTTGAATGAATATTTATATTCAGGCTCTAACTACGGCACCTATTTATACTGGCAATCGGAACCAGGAATTAACGGAAGAGTAACAGTAACTTATTCATTTTAACACGATATAAATTATGAAAAAATCAATTGCAACTTTAGTAATACTACTTTTTGTTACCGCACAAAGTTTTGCCCATTATTTGTGGATCGAAGCAAATCCGCAAGGTGAAAAAGGAAAAAAACAGGAAGTAAGAGTCTACTTTGGAGAATATACCTACGGTGTGGTAGAAAAAGTAAATGGAGAAGCATTCCCCAACGTAAAAGATTTTACACTTTGGATTGTAGACGGTCAAGGAATAAAAAGCGAATTGTCTGTACGCGCTAAAGAAGACTATTATGTAGGCTATTTTACACCAAAGCAAGAGGGAGTATATACCGTAGTTTTAAATAATGATGCTATTAATGTAATTGATTATACCGAGTATGATTTCGGAATTTTTAAAACACATTACAATGCTATCGCAAAAATAGTTATAGGAAAAGCGAAAGGTGAAACAGCAATCTTAAACAGCTCAGGAATAACAGTTAAAGATGTTTCCGAGAATAAAGAAGAAGTAAAATTACAAGTCTTATTTAAAAATAAGCCTTTAGCAAAAAATGAATTTAAAGTATATGTGGCCGATTTGTGGACTAAAACTTTAGAAACCGATGAAAATGGGTATGTGCAATTTAAAAAGCCATGGGATACTAAATACATCATCGAAACTACTTTTGAGGAACGCGTTCCAGGTACCTATAAAGGGGATGCCTATGAGTTTATTTGGCACTGTGCAACGTATTGTATTCAATAGCATTATTTGAGTGAGTTAGTTTATTTTTTCTCAAACAACTCTGAATGAGCTCATGCGTTCAGGGTTGTTTTAATGTTTTTAATTTATGATTTCAACAGCAATTTTTCTTGTTTTCATTTCATTCTATATGTTTTACAACACCTCCGGTAGAGCTGTAAAGTATGTTGGTTTCGGTTTTGAAAATTGGATAGAAACCCATCAAATTTTAGGAAAATTAATAGCTACTCTTTTAATAGCTATTGCAATTTTTTTACATATTCATTTGTTTGGCATAGGTGGAGGAATTCTTATTTTCCTAATAACGCTGATGCTCTTTGGAAGTAGTATTATTTTGTTGACTCCTTTACATTTAATCACGTATAAAATTGCATTTCTAATTTTCACTCCCTGTATCTGTTTTGAAACTTTTCTTTTATAAGTACTATGCCAGCAAATAAAAAATATCTATCCTCTAATTGGCAGCGCTTTGCTAAAATTACAGCTGGAATAATTGGAGGGTATTTAGTGACCATTTCTTTTCATATAGCGCTTGCCTATGTTATAGAGCATACTGCACTACTAATCACGGCCACTTTTACGGGGTTCATTCTTTGGGTGGTGCTTATGATTGTTGCTTTTTTAGCTAAAAATGGTTGGAGAATATGGGCAATTTATCTTTTAATCACTTTAGTATTTTCCTTTTTAATTTACATAGGTAAACTCTATAATCCAATTATATCCTAATGAAAAACCGCACCTATAATATTCTTTTTCATACCCATACTGTTAGTGGTATCGTAATCAGTGTAGCCTTATATGTGATTTTTTTTGCAGGTTCTTTTTCTTTTTTTAGGGATGAAATTGTGAATTGGGAACGAAATGATATCGTGGAAATCACAGATGATATTAACTTTAATGTAGATGCTGTTCTAGATACGATCAATAAAAATCACAATTTGTACGGCAGAGATGTTGAGCTAAAAAAATATTTCATTGAACAACAAGTCGGTGTCTCCATTGCGGCATCAAAAGATTCCCTAGCACCAGAAAAAACTAAAACTGCACATTTCTTTTATCTAGATACCAAAGACTTTAAAGAAAATACCTATTCAGAATCGTATTCATTGGGAGAGTTTTTATATCGATTACATTTCTTTGCTCAAATACCCTATCCCATCGGATATTATTTATCGGGCTTTGTCGCCTTATTTTTCCTATTTGCCATTATCACAGGAGTACTAGTACATTGGAAGAAAATAATAACTAATTTTTATGTTTTTAGACCTTTAGAAAAACTAAAAACCATGTGGACAGATGCACATACTACTTTGGGAATGTTAGGGCTCCCATTTCAATTTGTGTATGCGGTCACCGGGGCGTTTTTTATGATAAAATTGCTTTTAGTCGCACCTAATGTTTTAATTATGTATAATGGTGATCAAGCAAAGTTCTATGAAGAACTAGGTTATGCACACCCTAGTTTTGAACCAGAGCATAAAAAATTACAGTCAGATGTTTCTGTAGTTGCTTATATGAAAGAGATCCAAGAGAAATGGAGCGATTTTGAAATTACAGAAGTGCATATTTTTAATTATGGCGATGAAAATATGCATGTTTTGCTTAGTGGGCATTTGGCCTATACAGATCGTTTTAATGGCATAGGAGAGGTTATCTACAATGCTAAAACGGGAAAAATAGTTTCAGAGAAAAATCCAATTACCGAGCAAAGCTACGTAGAAGCCGTTAAAAATATCTTGTATAGAATTCACTATGGAGATTATGGTGGCCTGGCATTAAAATTACTGAGCATGTTATTGGGTTTTGTTACGTGTTTTGTAATTATATCTGGAGTTATGATTTGGTTGGTTGCTCGGGATAAAAAAAATATACCAGAAAAAAAACGACGTTTTAATGAGCGGGTTGTTCAAATTTATCTCGCTATTTGTTTAAGTATGTTCCCTATTACAGCCTTGAGTTTCATAGCGGTTAAAGTATTTGCCCCTGCGAGTCAGTCTTTTGTCTATACTTTTTATTTTGTGGGATGGCTACTACTAACACTGCTATTTATCTTTAAAAAAGATAATGCGTTTACAAACAAAACTTCGTTGCTTTTAGGAAGTGTTTTTGGGGTGTTAGTACCAGTTAGTAATGGTGTTGTATCGGGCAATTGGCTTTGGGTCAGTCTTAAAAATGGAAATTCTTCCTCTTATACTGTAGATTTAATGTGGTTGCTAATTGCTGTTTTTGGGTTTTTGGTAGTGTATAAAATGAATAAGAATACACAAAAAGAGAAAAGGAGCTAACTAGATTTTTCAATCTCTTATTAAAAAGTGTAATTTTAGAGAAATTTACCTTTTATGACTATTCATAATTTTGAAACTAAAAATTCAATTTTAAACAAATTTATCGCAGAACTACGTGATGTTACCATACAAAAAGACAGTATGCGTTTTCGAAAAAATATTGAACGCGTAGGAGAGGTGCTGAGTTATGAATTAAGTAAGACCTTAGAATACACAGATCAGTCAACGACAACTCCGTTAGGAGAAAAGACAATAGCTTTAGCGGCTTCAGATATTGTGATCTGTTCTATTCTTAGAGCAGGATTACCTTTCCATCAAGGGATTTTAAATTATTTTGATGATGCTGAAAATGGATTTATTTCGGCATATAGACATCATGAAGGAGATTCTGATGATTTTGAAGTTATTGTCAATTATTTTGCAGCTCCAAATTTAGAGGGCAAGATATTATTGCTTGTAGATCCAATGCTCGCGACAGGCAGAACCTTGGAAAACGTTTTAAAAGGATTAAAAGGGTATGGCACCCCGAAAGAAATTCATATTGTTTCGGTAATAGGTTCTGAAGAAGGAATCACCTATGTAAATTCAGTCTTTCCGGAAAGCACCCAATTGTGGATCGCTGCTGTAGATAAAAAACTGAATGCTAAAGGTTATATTATTCCAGGTCTTGGCGATGCTGGCGATTTAGCTTACGGAGCAAAACTTTAGTTTTTTCTGAATTTAGATTTCGGCATACTAATCAATATTTATTATTGGAGTAAGAGCAATAACTAAAGGAACCGCGGTAAGTTTTCTAAAACCTAAATTGGCGGATACAGAAGCGGCTTAAAGGTTTTTGTGACACAAATTAGCGCTACAGGAATGTGTTTTTTCTGAGCATTAAGCTATGAATATGCGCTTTTTAAATATCGTTTTTATTCGGTTTGTGGCCATGCATTTTTAAGAAAGTCAAGATCTTTCTTTATGCGTTTAAAGACTTCAGTTTTAGGGAGTGTTATTTCTTTTTTTCCATGTTCTGCACCTCCTAAATCATATTCACAATGTAATGAAATGGGAATATTTGTGAGGCCATATTTTTTAAGCAATAAGAAGTAGCTTTTAAAATCTACCATCCCTTCTCCTAAAGGAACATTTATTGGAGTCCATACACCATTTTCTTGTCCCCATTTAAAATCTTTAATAACAATACATTTTATATGTTTATGCAACAGGCGTAAGCCTAAAGGCCAATTAGTACCACCTTCTACTACTGCATGCCGGATATCATATTGTGAGGCTATAAACTCTGGATTTCTATCTTTTATTATTTGATAGATGTCCCATATCGGAGCACCTACATGAATTCCTGCATGGTTTTGATAAGAACCCGTAATGTTCAGTTTTTTATTTAGAATTTCAAGTTGTTCAAACTGGAGTATAAAATTTTCAATACTTTCAGGGATAGAAATAGTTTCAGGATATTCTAACCATCCCATCCTATAATTATTAAAACCCAAGGTGCTAGCTGTTTCCAGAATATTATAAGTTTCTGGAGCGGTAGCATCTGTAATATTGGTGGTAATTAATGTAGTAGATAGGCCAACTGCCCGCATGGCTTTTGCTACTTTCGGCAAATCGGTTGCCACATTTTCGGGAGCTACATGCCCGCCTTTTCTAACGGTTATATCTAATCCGTTAAACCCCATGTCTAAAGCAGCTTCAGACATTTCTGTATATTTTAAAAACTGTAAATGTTTAGAAAACAAATGTACGTTTAGTGGTTTACTTGATACAGGCGTACTTATTTTTTCTGAGCTATTCATTCCTAGTAGAGGAATGGCAGCAATACCCATTGCAGATAATTTTAAAAATTCTTCGCGAGATAAATTATTCATATAATTTTAGGTGTAATTTTAAGATTATAATTGTAATTCATAGCAAAAACTTGAAAATGTCAATAATATGTCTATTTTTGGTGAACCAATGTGGATAACCAATTTAGGTATTTTTTGTGAATCTAACTCATTTACGCATAACAATATCCATTTAAAACAATCATGTATGGACAAGTTGTCTAACAAACCATCACTTTTAAAAAAGATTTTAGCATTAGTATTAGCCTTTGGACCAGGGATTTTTGCCATTGGGTATACCATTGGTACAGGGAGTGTAACCTCTATGATTGTTGCAGGAAGTACTTATGGTATGCAACTGCTTTGGGTATTACTTTTAAGTTGTATTTTCTCGGGTATCTTAATGTATGCTTATGGGAATTTTGCCTTAGTAACAGGAGAAACAGCACTGTATGCCTTTAAGAAGCATTTGAAATACGGAAAGCTTATAGCCATCCTAATTATAGTCGGAATTTCCTTAGGGCAATGGAATTCTTTAATGGGTATTCTAGGGATCTCCTCAAATATAATTTTTGAAATTATCGTCATTTATTTTCCAAATTTATCTGGCAGTAGGTATGAAGTAGTACTCATTGTTGCTTTAATTGTGATTGCCATTATGTATAGCCTCTTACTGGTAGGGAAATATACCTTTTTTGAAAAAATACTTGTCATTTTTGTAACGATTATGGGGTTATCCTTTATCATATCTTTATTTATGGTATACCCATTACCAATTGAGGTAGCCCAAGGATTAATACCCAGTATTCCACAAGTAGAAGGTGGTAAAATGATGGTTGCTGCATTTGTGGGGACAACCATGGCTGCAGCAACGTTCTTATCAAGACCTTTATTTGTAAAAGGGAAAGGGTGGAACATGAGCAATAGAGAACAACAAAAGAAAGATGCTATTATTGCCGCAATTTTAGTATTCATTATAAGTGGCTCGGTAATGGCAGTAGCCTCTGGTGCTTTATTCCATCAAGGTAAACCTGTAACTCAAGTTTTAGATATGGTTAATACTTTAGAACCTGTCGCAGGAAAATTTGCTTTAACACTCTTCTTTTTTGGGACACTAAGTGCCGGACTTTCATCAATTTTTCCATGTTTGTTAATTGCTCCTATTTTGTTAGCAGATTATCAATCGGGAGAATTAGATACCACATCAAAACAATTTAAAATTGTAACAGGAATAGCGTCTTGTTTTGCATTAATTGTCCCAATTTTTGGCGCAAATCCTATACAAATGCAGATATTATCACAAGTATTTAACGTGTTTGTGCTTCCTTTAGTTATTCTAGGGATTATTTTATTAGTAAATAATAAGGGCTTAATGAAAGAATATAAAGCAGGATTGGGCCTAAACATTGGGCTATTCGCAGCCTTATTCTTTGCCTGTGTAATCTCCTACAATGGGGTAGTAGCCTTGTTCGATTTTTTCTAAAAAATTCATTTGAGTTAATTTCTAGTTTTTTAAAGTTAATACCTTATTAAAACACAGCCTATTTTTAATTTTTGAAAATAGGCTATGTTTTTTTGTAGTATTAGCCGTAATCGTATGCAGCCTTATGAGAGTTTATTTAGCCGATGATGATCAAGATGACCGTCAGTTTTTTTCAGATGCTTTACAAGAATTGCCTATACATATTGAGTTAACAACATTTCAAAATGGGGTAGACTTAATGGCAGATTTGTTTTCTAAGGAATCTTTGCCCCAAGCAATATTTTTAGATTTAAAAATGCCGATGATGGATGGTTTTGAATGTCTTGCAGATATTAAGGCAGAAGAAAAATTTAAAGGTATAGATGTTGTTATTTATTCCACATCTTTTAACGATTGGGAGGTTGAAAAACTGCAAGTAATGGGAGCGAACAGCTACCTGCAAAAGCCTAGTTCTTTTAATCAATTAAAAACAGTGCTTTATCAATGTTTAGAAACAATCAAGACTAATTTAGGGAAGTCAGACGATAAGCGACTTCAATTTACGGTGTTGAAGTAAAAAATGAATTTATGAATAAAATACTTTGGGGTATAATTATAGTACTTTTTATAGGATGGATTCTTGGTTTTTTAGTATTTAAAATTTTAGGAGGGATCATTCATATCCTTTTAGTGCTCGCTATAGTTTTAATTATTTACAATTGGTTTACTGGAATAAAGGAAAAAGGTTAATTTGCAACCTGAAATTTATACACGACAACTATGGCATCAGGTTTTTTTGCATTATTAGACGACATCGCAGCTTTAATGGATGACGTTGCTGTAATGAGTAAAATTGCAACAAAAAAAACAGCAGGCATTTTAGGCGATGATTTGGCCGTAAATGCAGAAAAAGCTTCGGGCTTTATGTCCGACAGAGAAATACCGGTATTATGGGCAATTACTAAAGGCTCATTTTTAAATAAATTAATTATCCTGCCTTTCGCTTTTCTATTAAGTGCATTTCTACCCGCAGCAATTACTGTTATTTTGGTTTTAGGAGGCATCTATTTGGCCTATGAAGGGGCTGAAAAAATACTAGAATTTTTAGGGGTGCTGAAACATCATGAAAAGAAGAATCTAGATATAGATATGACCAATGAAGAGATTCTTGCATTGGAGAAAGATCGAGTGAAAGCAGCCATTGTTACCGATTTTATTCTTTCCGTAGAAATTGTCATAATCGCATTAGGAACCGTTACTGAAAAAGAAATTTCTATCCAAATTATGGTAGTGACCATCATTGCTATCTTAGCAACAGTAGGAGTTTATGGTATTGTGGCGCTCATTGTAAGAATGGATGAATTTGGTATGCGATTAATCAACCTTAATGAACAAGAGGATAGTTTTTCTGATAAGGTAGGTCACCTCTTAGTAAATGCTTTGCCATGGGTGATTAAAACACTAGCTGTAGTGGGTACAATTGCGCTACTATTGGTGGCAGGCGGAATCTTTGTTCACAACATACACTGGCTACATGATCATTTTAACATGGTTCCGGGTATGGTAAAAGAATTTGTAGTAGGACTAGTGTTTGGAGCGATAACGGTGCTATTTGTTCAAATTTTTAAAAAACTGTTTAAAAAGAAAAAATAAAACATACAATATGGAGAAACCAACAGCCTTTACAACGTCTAAAAAAGCAATTGTGTTTCTTCATTATTTTGGTGGTGATGCAGGGAGTTGGCAATGGGTGTGTAAACATCTAGAAAAAGAATTTAAATGCTTCCCTTTAAATCTTCCAGGATTCGATGGTACCTCGGTTTCAGAAACTCCTACTATTTCTAGTTTTTCAAAATATATTAATGATGAAATTGTTGCACTAAATCTTAAAGATTATATCCTCGTAGGACACTCTATGGGAGGTAAATTAGCATTAAGTGCGGCCCTACAGAATGTAGATAACCCTCCTCGTAAAATTGTATTAATTGCACCTTCTCCTCCTACAACAGAAGACATGTCTGCTGAAGAAAAAGAGCGTATGCTAAAGCACCCAGATAGGGCAGAAGCTATACAAACAGTAAAAAATGGAACCGTCAAGACCTTGAAAAAAGAACGTTTTGACTATGCGGTAAACTCGCAATTGCGCATAGCAGAGGTTTCTTGGCAATGGTGGTTAAACACGGGAATGAATAATTCTATCGCCACACACGTAAAAAATTTAGAGACTCCGGTAAGCGTTATTTTTTCTACGGATGATCCTGTTATTACAGAAGAAGCTATACAAAAAGAGGTGTTGCCTTATCTTAAAAAAGCAACACCCATTCCTTTAAAAGGTATCGGTCATTTGGTGCCTCTAGAGGCACCAAAAAAATTAGCACTTCTTTTAAAACAAATTATAGCTTAAAAGGCAGACTCTACTGCTCCGCCATCCACGCGTATATTTGCTCCGTTGATATACGTGGCATGATCAGAACATAAAAATGCGATGGTAGACCCAACTTCTTCTGGTTTTCCCCTGCGTTCCATGGCAATGTGTGGTCTTTTGTTTTTTACGAACCATTCAACCGCTTCTTCTATGGAACAATTACGTTCTTCAGCTAAATCTTCCATCATGGCATCGGTCATTGGTGTTTTTACATATGCGGGAGATACACAATTAAATAATATATTTTCTTTAGAATAAGAACGTGATAAGCATTTAGATAAGTTGATGATTCCTGCTTTACATGCATTGTACGGACTCTCTTCTTCATAGGGTTGGTATGCATTTTCTGATGATATCATAATCATTCTACCCCAATTAAGTGCTTGCATTTGCGGAATGAAGGCTCTAGCGATACGCACAGCACCCATTAAATCTACTTCTATGGTTTGCATCCAGTCGTCATCAGAAAGACTTAAGAAATCTCCTGCAGCACCTCTTGCCCCTGCAGCATTGACTACGATATGCGCCCCTCCAAAATCATCTTCAATTTTTTTGGCTAAGGCTTTAACTTCTTCATTTTTAGTAATATCTGCAGTAATTCCAAATATTTTAGCGTCCTTTCGAGTTTCTTTTAATTCTTTGATAGTATCATCTAACGCCTCTTGATCTCTATCGGATAGTATGATGGTAACTCCTTCATCGACTAGAAAACTAGCGGTAGATTTTCCTATTCCTGAATCTGCACCTGTAATCAGTGCTATTTTTCCTTCTATATTAAATTTCATAAGCTTTTTTTTTATATTGCTCTAAGGTAGAGTGATATAGAAAAACATACTAGCTTAGAAACAAGCGATGTTAACACAATAGGTTTTGCGTTAATTTCTCAAGGGATTGGGTTATTTGTTGCGCTGAAAAAGTTCTTTTTCAGTAAGCTTTCTAAATGCGTACTTATAGCCTTCAAAAGTAGCTATCGCATAAAATAATACATCAATAGGACTGAAAGTTTCCGACATGATTGGAATTGCTTGCGCATAGTCAAAAAGGACTAATGTTTCTAAATAACCTAACTCTTCATAAGTAGCAATTGCCCCAATAATACTAAAGAAGTTTCCGAGAGCACAACTTAATAAAGCTATTCCACCACCTAATAATCCAAATTTCAGATCAATTCCTTTGCCAAAATATACTGTGGCAAGACCTACCAAAGCACCAATACCTATGGCCATAAAGCCAATTTGATATCCGGTAGCAGTAGTGATGATAGCCCATAATAAAGCACCTATTATTCCCGCACAAAATCCACCAAAGATAGCTGCTGGTAAATTTTGTTCCGCTTTTATTTTCGCTAGATTTTCATCCGAAACCAATGTTATAATATCTTCCCGCTGTAAATGCTCTTCGTCATTTAAGCGCTCTTCAATACTAGTATCTAGAATATAACTTGAACATGTAGGAGCAAAATCTGCTTTTAAACCGGTAAGGTTACAAAGCATTCCTTGTTGCATATCTAAGCTGCGGTTGGTGCATTTTTTGCAAAAAAAACTAAGTGCTCTTCTCTAGTCATAGGAAGGATTTTATTGAATGAGACGTGGGGTTAGTACAGATAAATCCTTATTATGAAGGTTACCAAAAAAAACGAGCGTTTTCTTTTTGTAGCATAACTTAATTTTCTTAATGTTATTTTTTTTGATGTTTTTGAGCTGCTCTTTATTAATGATATAGCTTATTTTGGTAATCCAACATTTTGATATGTTGGAAAAATCTGATTGTATTTCATCATTATCAGAGCTAATCATAAAAATACTTTGTCCATCACAAAACATTAGTTTACTACCTTTTGTGGTTTTAATATTACTATGAGAAAGCACGGTAGTGTTTAAAAAGTAGTATCCGGCTAAATTTTGAGAGCTTGTCCAAATTTGGCCATCGCTTGACTCTGCTATTTTAATACCGGGTATGTTTTGTATTGATTTTTCTGTAATAGTATCTACATGATTTCGTTCTAAAGCACGCACATTACCAAATGCGGCTAGAACTTTATCCATTTTTTTAAAAAATTTCATTAAGTGAGTTGGGTTGAAAGGTGGTTGATGTATTGTGTTATGTCGTAATCAAATTTTTTACATGAATTTTTTTTTTAGTAATTGGTTTGTCCGTATTTAATAATATAATTAGTCGAGTTTAATGTGCTCCTTGTAATTTTATGAGATTGCAATCATTGCATATTTAAATAAAAAAAAGAATGAGTAACCGTATTAGATAAGCAATAATTTGGGCCATAAACTTATCTTTTTATGGAATATTTTTTAGTACAACTACAAACACAAAGGTTTTTAGGGGGAGTTGAACGAATACAATTAGCGATTTGTGTCATTAAAATAATTAGTTGATAATATTTTAAGTAATTTCTTACGAATTATATGTCTAATATAAAATTTTGTGAGAAATTAAACAATTGCAATACTCGTGAGTATTTTCTGTATACTTCTTATTTAATCGATGAAGTGCTTTTTTTATCGATTAAAAGATGTTGAGGCTGAATTATTTAAAGATGATTTTCTTTTTTTTATAGAAAATAGAAAATACTCTAATCCTATCTGCTGATTGTGAAGAAGCATGTAGGGTATATTTGTAAGAAAATTAAAAATAAAATAACTAGTCTTCCAAAAAGGTCTAAGAGCTATTTAAGGTACTACAAGAGCTTGTTTTCTTGAAAATGTTTTCATCGGGAATTTTTTTTACAGACCCCAAAAGTTTCTAACTCGTCATTCATTATATTTAGTGAAACATTTTTTCGCTTCAACCCGATATCCTAAAACTTTTTTAAATCTTCCGCTTCAACATGGCCTTTCGTTATCCTTAATTGTTGACTTAGTTTAATTAAAACGTTTAACTAGCGGACTTCAATAGTCTTTGGCTTCTTAGGGCATCGAGTGTCTTAGATGGTATCTCATTCGATTTGGTGCCCAGCATATGCACAGCGGTATCACTTTAACGTAATTAGGAAGCAATTTCCAAATGTTCGGCGCTACCAATCGCAGCTTCTATTGCTTTCGGAAGATAAAAAAGGATACCATTTTTCTAGTTAAATTAGTGCCCTAGTGTACCCTTCTCTACAAACTGTAGCATATTCTGTACCTTGATTCTCTTAAGTATTTTGGGTGGTCAAGGTACAGCGCTATGTTTTAATGGGATGAATTTACTAGTTTTTATACTTTTTAAGAGATTATTACTTTACCAAATAGTAATTCTGTCCTCTTCAGGAAGAAACATTTTATCACCAAGATTTACATCAAATGCATTGTAAAAAGGAGTGGTATTCATTAAAGGTCCATTCACACGCCAAATAGGTGGGGAGTGTGGGTTGTTATTGATCCATAAACGAAGAAACTCTTCTTTCATTTTTACTTTCCAAATTCTAGCAATAGACAAAAAGAAACGCTGGTCTGGAGTGAACTTGCCAATTTTTGTGGAATCCTGTCCTTCTTGTGTCATTTTAAAAGCATCATACGCTACAGCTATTCCGGCAATATCGGCAGTGTTTTCTCCAACAGTCATGGCACCCTTAATAGGTAAACTGTCCAAAACAGTAAACGTGCTGTACTGATCAATTACTTGTTGTATTCTTGACTTAAACTTTGAATAATCGTCTTTAGTCCACCAATTTTTTACGTTGCCATCTTTGTCATATTGTGCACCTTGGTCATCAAACGTATGTGTTATTTCATGTCCTATTACCATCCCGATTCCCCCGTAGTTAAGGGCATCATCTGCCTCATTATCAAAATAAGGCGACTGTAGTATACCAGCCGGAAAGACAATTTCATTTGCAGAAGGATTATTGTAGGCTGTAACGGTTGATGGTGTTGTATACCATTCTGATTTATCTACGGGCTTGCCCAATTTTGCAAGTTCGCGTTGATATGAGGCTGCAGCGGCAGATGTACTATTTTCAAAATAGGTATCTCTAGCGATATGCACTGCGCTGTAATCTTTCCATTTGTCAGGATAGCCTATCTTCTTAGTCATAGCAAACAATTTTTCTTTTGCTTTTATTTTTGTGCCATCACTCATCCATTCCAGGTTATCTATTCGTACAGCGTATGCTTTTTGTATGTTATTCACCAAATCTAACATTCGTTTTTTAGCATCCTCAGGAAAATATTTTTTCACATATAGTTGTCCTAAGGCTTCACCTAGATAATTGTCAACCGCACTTGCCATTATTTCACCACGAGATTTTTGCACGGCTTGGCCAGAGATAACTTTAGTAAACGTAAAAGTAGCATCAACAAAAGGTTTGCTTAAGTCAGACGCATATTTGTCTATAGCATTTGCTTTTAAATACAATTTCCAGTTATGGATAGGAGTAGCATTTAAATGCTCATTAAGTTTATTATAGTAGGCAGGTTGCCCAACATCTATAGAATCTGTTTCAGCGCCTAAATGTTGAAGGAAATTGTCCCAACCAATATTAGGTTGCGATTTTTCAAGATCTGCTATGGCCATTTTATTGTAATTAGCAATCACATCGCGGCGTTCTACTCTTGTTCTATGCGATTCGGCAAGTTGCTTGTCTATAGCGTAAACCATATCGGCATCATTTTTTGCCGTTTCAGCATTGCTGCCTGTAAGTTCAAATAATGTGGCAAGGTATGTCTTATAAGCTTCTTGTATAGCGACCGTTGATGAATCTGATTTGAAGTAATAATCCCTATCGGGTAAACCAAGACCTGTTTGGTAGGCGTGCGCAATATTCATGCTGCTATTTTTATCATCGGGTCCCACACCAAAGGCCATAATAGAACTGTTACCAACTTTAATTTGATTTGCTACAAATGCCATTAAAGACGGTAGATCACTAATAGTTTCAATAGAGGTTAGTATGGGTTGAATGGGATTATAACCTCGTTTTTCAATGGTGACAGTATCCATACCTGACGCATAAAAATCACCAACCTTTTGCTCTATACTTCCTTCTGGATGTAGCTCTTTTGAAACACTATCCAATATTCCCTGTAGACGCAAGCGCTGAGGATAATTCATAAACATATAGGCGCCAACTCCTGCTTGAGAAGCGGGTATGGGTATAGAATCGTACCATTTCCCATTTGCATAACGATAAAAGTTATCGCCAGGCTTTAATGTGGTGTCTATACCTGTGATTTCAATAATTTTTTTTTCTGGAGCACTTGTTTTTTTACATGATGCCAAGGTAAGTAGCGTAATAAGAAAGATTATTATGTATTTCATGGGTTAGATAATTTCTCTTAAAAGTAAGCATATTAAAATGTAAACCGTATTGATGTGTATTTTTTAGCACATTAGTATTTAACGATAAACTTCATTACAAATACCTTAAAAAGTATACGCGTATTATTAAAAAGTTGCATCAATAGAAACCTGTTTTATAGGACAGGTATATAAAACAGCTACAATATAGTAACATGACCTGAAGCCACATTAAAAAATTAGATGGGCTTTTCACTAATGCGGATGCCTTATGGTTAAGCCGGAATCTAGCTATTGTTTACCTGAAGAGAAGTCTATAACCGTAATCATAGGAACGGGCATCGGTATTTCTATATTAAGCGCATTGTCACTTGGACTGAATTATTTTGGAACGTAAGAGAAAAAACAAATACTATAGAGAAGTTTTTCGTGTTGCAATCGGTTTTCGGCACCCTTTCTAGTTTCCTTTACTGCACATAAAACACTAGAAATGATGATGGTGGAAACTTTTTATTTTCTAAAACCGAATGCACTCTTCTTTTTAAACTGTAGCGATTCTATATACGAATCAACTCCATCGTAGTTTCTGGTTTTCATTTGCGTTCGATGATCAATGTATTTTAACTATTTTTGTTTCTGTAATGAAAGTATGTATCGCCGAAAAGCCAAGTGTTGCCCGTGAAATTGCTGCCGTTTTAGGAGCAAATGTAAAATGTGATGGCTATTATGAAGGTAATGGTTATGCCGTAACTTATACATTTGGTCATTTGTGTACACTATTTGAGCCTAATGATTATAAACCACATTGGAAAAGTTGGGACCTTAATAACCTTCCAATGTTACCAGATAAGTTTAGAACAAAAGTAGTGGACAACGCAGGGATTCAAAAGCAATTTAATATTGTAAAAAAGTTATTTGACAAAGCTACTTTAGTAATCAATTGTGGTGATGCTGGGCAAGAGGGAGAATTAATACAACGTTGGGTCATAGACCAAGCAGCTTATAAAGGGGAAGTACAACGTTTATGGATTTCCTCCTTAACCACTGAAGCCATAAAAGAAGGTTTTAAAAAATTACAACCTTCCTCCAAATACGACAATTTATATTACGCAGGATTTTCTAGAGCTATTGGCGATTGGCTTTTGGGAATGAATGCTACACGTTTATATACCGTTAAACACGGTGGCTATAAGCAAATGTTATCCGTAGGTAGGGTGCAAACCCCTACATTGGCAATGATTGTTAACCGCTATAAGGAAATTGAAAACTTTAAGCCTGAACCTTATTGGGAGTTACAGACGTTGTATCGAGATACCTTATTTAACTGTGAAAAAGGACGATTTTTAAAAAAAGAAGAGGGAGAAGCTTTTGCTAAACAAGTAAAAGAGAGCGATTTTGAAATCGTATCCATAACCAAGAAAAAGGGAAAGGAATATGCCCCTAAACTTTTTGATCTTACAGGGTTGCAGGTATATTGTAATACTAAATTTGGCTTTTCGGCAGATGAAACCTTAAAAATGGTTCAGAAGTTATACGAACAAAAGGTCGTAACTTATCCTAGGGTGGATACAACATTTTTACCGAATGATGTTTACCCTAAAGTCCCAGGGATTTTACAAAAATTAACAAAATATCAAAAGCTTACTGAGCCTATTTTAGGAGGGAAGATAAAAAAGTCTGCTAAAGTATTTAATGACAAGAAAGTAACGGACCACCATGCTATTATTCCAACAGGGGTACAAATGAATTTGCAGCAGAACCAACAAAAGGTGTATGATATTATTACCAAACGTTTTATAGGTGTTTTTTATCCCGATTGTACAGTATCTAACACAACGGTATTAGGAAATGTAGATACCGTAACATTTAAAACAACCGGAAAAGAAATTTTAGAAAAAGGGTGGAGGCTTGTCTTTGAAAACCCAGAAGCAAAAACTACAAGTGAAAAAGGAATATTACCTTCTTTTATAAAAGGGGAGAAGGGACCACATGAACCTTCTTTTTTAGAAAAAGAAACAAAGCCACCAAATCAATTTACAGAAGCTACTTTATTGCGTGCTATGGAAACAGCAGGTAAGCAAGTAGACGATGATGAAATGAGAGAATTGATGAAGGAAAACGGTATAGGTAGACCTTCAACTAGGGCTAATATTATAGAAACACTATTTAGAAGAAAATATATTGAACGGAATAAAAAGCAACTATTACCTACGCAAACAGGAATACAGCTTATTGGTACTATAAAAAACAAATTGTTAACCTCGGCCGAGCTTACAGGTTTATGGGAAAAACAATTGAAAGAGATTGAAAATGGAAGTTTTCATGCAGGTGTTTTTATCAATAATATGAAACAAATGATAGATGATTTGGTGTATGAAGTCCGCCTCGAAAAAAGGCATACTAAAATTTCCCATACCACCACTGCAGTAGTGCCAAAGTTGATAAAAGAAAATAAAAAAGGAGTAGTACATGGAAAATCCTGCCCTAAATGTAAAAAAGGAACGCTTTTAAAAGGAAAAACGGCTTACGGATGCAGCGCTTACAAAGCAGGATGTGCCTTAGTGCTCCCTTTTACTTTCCAAGAGAAAAAAATATCTGAGAAACAATATTTGCGTTTATTAGAAAAAGGATGTACTGTAAACCTCAAAGGCTTTAAAACAACCAATGGTCCTAAAGAAGGTTTATTGCGTTTTAACGAGCAATTTGAATTGCAGTTAGAAGAAAAGAAGTCTGCCACAAAATCAAAACCAGACACTATCCCTAACCCTATACCTTGTCCTTTGTGTAAAAAAGGAACCGTCATTAAAGGTAAAACAGCATACGGGTGTAGTGATTATCAAAACGGGTGTAAGTTTAGGTATCCTTTTGATGTTTTACGAGAAAAAGCAAAGGGGACTCCCTTAACCAAAGCATTGGTTGTTGAGTTACTCAACCAACAGGGCTAATTAGTAATCATCCTCATTTAAAAGAAGCGCATTAAAATAGTCTTATTTACCTAGTACTTCAGTAGAAAAGTAAACCGGAATAATTATGCATTACTAAGTGAGCAACCTATAGCATACTGCATTTATACCTATGTCTTCATTTTAGTCTAAACCTGTTTTTAAGGTCAATTTTCTTGCCGAATTTATTCCCAGTTGGTAATTAATTCATTCAATCCAATTTTAATTCCGTCATAAAAGTTGCCGTTCTTAAATTCAGGTACTATGGTATTCGTAATTATTTCATTACAAATTCTATCCGTTAAAACCTCTCGAGTTCCAGATCCCGTTGCAATTCCTATCTGTTTGCAAGGCTTACATATAATTATTACCATACCATTATTTTTATCATTACTGCCAACTCCCCAAGCTTGTCCTAAATCTGTTCCGTATTCTTGGATATTATCATAAGGTGTTAAGCGCTCTATAGTAACCACTACAATTTGTCTATTAGTTTCATTTTCATAATCATAAAGTAGTGTGTACAATTCCGAACGTTGCGATTCGGTAAAAACTTGTCCGTAGTCATTTATAATTCCAATAGGCTCTGGAAAAGGGGATTTTTCTATCTCTGAAAAATCATATTCAGGAGTAGGATTTTCAGTTTCAGTTTCTTGAGCAGTGGCTTTATATGAAAATACATTTAAAGCTAGAAAAAGGAGTAGTAGTTTAGATGCTATTCTTATGTTCTGCATAAAATATAATGGTTTTTTTTAGTTAATTAGTTAGTGTTAAGAAGCTTTGAAATAGAGGGTAATATGCTGTGTATTCAAGACAATAATTATACCATGGTTGAGCTGTACGGTAATTTCAATGTTACATGTTGAACAAAACAATGGCAAAAATACCTATTGATTCACTTCTTCCTAAAGGCGCCTTGTAAAATCTACATTTTTTTTTATTCTTCTAAAGACTTCTTTATTTTTTCTACCATTAAATCTAACTAAAATAAATTCAAATGGAGTTATTTTCTTTACAGGATCAATTTATGAGAAATTTTTTTATAAGCTCCTTTTGAAATTACCTATAACAACATTTGATTTTAGTGTAGATCGGAGGCAAGGAAGCCTATTTGTTTCCGCCTTAGCACGTCACAAAAGCTTTTTGTTTTGCCTGCCTGCCGGCGAGGCTGGTTTTGGTTTATTTTTAGTTTCCAGAGCAAAATCAGAAAGATTTTGCTGACATAGTAAATATACATAAAACATTAAATTAATCACCATACCCCGTATTACTTCCTAGGTTTTGTTAGCAACTAGCTATTTCGTCAGAGTTTGCCGTAAACAACTTTCAATTCCATTCCGATGATCTTTTCTAAATCGGTAAAAAAATGACTTTTGAATTTACCCCAATTCCAAAAAATAAGCCCGAAATCCCCAAATCCCCAATTTGGCTCAAAATTGAACTTAGTTATTGAGTTTTCGGATGAGCAATTAGAGCATTTTACTAAGTCTGATTTTAATTTCTCGTACCAATTATCCAATGCATTTCCCCAATCTTCCTCAATTTGGTTTTGTCCACAATTAGGGCAGTGAACACCTTCAAGTCCATTTCCACTGTTATGGAAAACTCTTCTTTCAGTTATTATTTCGACTCCATTTACTTTTGAGTCCAAAAATCCTTCGTATTGTTTTTCAAGAACTGAACCAAAATTTTCTGCGGGTTTGTGACCAGTAGAACCTAAAACACAATCTGATAGTTCTTTTTGAATAATTTTCTTTTCCGCTAAATAGCTAACAATTCTTTCCGCCAATTCTTGAGAATCCCTCGGATTAGTTTTTTCTGAAACTATTGATATATAATGGTCACTCACTTTTTTAAGCTTGTTGCTAACGTGTTTGTGTATGAAAAGTTACGTTTTTGTGAGCGAGGATTTTCCGTAGGAAAATCAGACGTAACAAAAAAGCAACGATCTTTGTTTAAGCACTAATTTAGCGATTTTTTACCCCAGTTCTTTGTTAGGTATAGTTTATTCTTTATTTAATAAAATTAAGAATTATTTTTCTTCTTAAAAGATTAATGTATTGGTTCTTTGAAAGGTGGTTTTTACATAGCACCTTAATCTAGTGGCAATTTTTTGACTATTCCATTAGGTTCATTTTCATCTCCCTTATACCATTCTAAGTACAATTGATTTTCGATCCATACATTTTCATAAAATGGAGCGTATTTCTTGTTAACTCTAAATATTTTTGGGATTTACTTATGTTGTCATTGATTAAACTAAGTAGGCTTAAGTTATTGTAAATTTTTGCATGAGATGAAGTCCGATGAATTTTAATGTTTAAATCTCAATTAGATATCCTCTCCATCTAATTTGGATAACTGGTCAGAATTTCTTTGTCATGGAATAATTGATTTTGATTGTCAAGATCTTGAAATAAATTAATTCCATTTTTAGCATCTGGTGGTAATTCTTCGGAACTTGACTCGTGGTCAATAAAAGTTTGAATTTATGCATGTCTATAATTTGGAAATCCTTAATGGTTTATTTTTCCAATATCTTCAGGATTGTGCTTGTGTTTGAACAGAAACGCAAAGAATATGGCTATAATTAATGAATAAATAGCAAAAGAATTCCAAATATCCATCCAAATAAAGTCGCCCTCATTACTTGTGAAAAAATTTCCGATAATGATTCCACTTACCCATGATCCTACTATGGCTCCAAATCCATTGGTCATCATCATGAATAGACCTTGGGCACTTGATCTGATATTAGAATCACATTGTGTTTCAACAAACAGAGAGCCTGAAATATTAAAAAAGTCAAAAGCCATACCGTAAATGATACATGATAGAATAATCATCCATAGTCCTCCTCCAGAAGGATCTCCATAAGCAAATAGGGCAAATCGTAATACCCAGGCAATCATACTGATTAACATGACTTTTTTGATGCCAAATTTCTTTAAAAAGAATGGAATTGCTAGTATGAATAACGCTTCAGAGATTTGCGATATTGACATGATAATTGTTGAATACTTTACTACGAACGAATCAACATATTGTGGTACTTTTTCAAATTCTGATAAGAATCTATCTCCATACATGTTAGTCAATTGCAAAGCTGCTCCCAATAACATTGAAAAAATAAAGAATAGGGCCATTTTGTAATTTTTGAACAACTTGAAAGCGTTCAAACCAAGCATTTCAATAAGTGTAGCACCTTTTTTTCCTTGGTTTTGAGGTTTACATTGTGGCATTGTAAATGAATAAACCGCCAAAATGAATGATGCAACTGCTGAAATATAAAATTGGTTAGCTGATGCTTTCGAACCTGTTAAATTAGTAAACCACATTGCTGCGATGAATCCAATGGTTCCCCAAACGCGAATAGGAGGAAATTCCTTGATAACATCATACTTGCTGTTTTTTAGAATAGTGTACGAAATTGAATTCATTAAAGCAATGGTTGGCATATAGCAAATCATAGCCAGTAAAATAACTGTAATAAATAAGGTAGGATCGTCAACTTGCGGTAAATATAGCATTGCTACACCTCCGAATAAATGAAGTATTCCATACAATTTTTCTGCGTTAAGCCACCTATCTGCGATTATCCCCGAAAGGGTAGGCATAAACAAAGATGAGATTCCCAATGTTGAGAAGACAGCACCAAATTCTTGTGGCGACCAGCCTTTGTTTCCAAACCAATAGTTCGCAATTGTTATTAACCAGGCTCCCCAGATAAAAAACTGAAGGAAATTTAATAGTGTTAAGCGAACTTTTATTCTCATAGTGATCTAAATATAGATAGATTTTAACAAGTTAAGATTGAGTATATCCAGATCCTCAAATTTATCTCTATCTAATTATACCTAACGGTTTAGCTCGTATGTTTGGTTATTAGTTTGAAGATAACATTTTTTTATCAATCAAGGAGACAATAAATGAGAGAGATTTAGAGGCTGAGCTAGATACAATTTTATTGATATCGTTGCATAGATTAACTACTCTCCTTAAGCTACTACTTTTATAAAAATAGTAGCTTGGATACAAACAAAAGCTAAAATAGGAGGGACAGAGAGTTCTCGGCTTGATACATTGTAAAGTGATATCGTTTCATAGAAACCCCGCCCTTCTATTATTTTCTTGGAATCTGAACAGTACCTAGGTCCTTTAGATAGAGATCGAATCAAGTGCGAGCAAAGATGATAAAGAGAATTACAGCTTAAAAAACCGAAGAAATGGAAAAGTATTTAAAATAGAGTCTGGGTATCGATGTTTCTAAATTGAACTTGTCATTATCACTAGGTGTTCTAAATGAAAAGCTGGTGAAGGAGTTCGACTCCCATCCCGATGTTTCAAATGATCTAAAGGGTTATAAGGTACTCTTAAAATGGTTGAAAGCATCAGTTGATAGTGAGGTGTTGCTATTGGTGGTGATGGAAGCTACCGGAGTATATCATCAAGGTATTGCGCATTATCTATACGAACAGGGATATAGCGTTTGTATAATGCAATCGGGTCGTGTAAAGCGGTACGCACAGAGTTTGGACCAACGTTCAAAAACGGATGCACTTGACAGTAGAATGCTCAGTATGCTTGGTCTAGAAAGAAACATCCGTCTTTGGCACCCGCCCAGTGAGGAGTTGCAGGAGCTAAAAGGGCTGAGCAGGGAACGCAGTTCATTGCTGAACGTTAGAACGATGGAGACCAATCGACAAGTCACTATCGCATCGAGCGTTCATAGCAATGCAAGGGCATTAAAAAGGCATAAGATCAGGTTAAAGCTTCTCAATACCCAGATAGCGGCAGTCGAAGAAGAGATGCGAATGCTGATCTCTAAAAATGAAGTATTGAAAAGGAAGTATTGAAAAGGAAGCTTGATTATTTGATAAGCATCCCTGGTGTATCGTTTATATCGGCAGCTACGATTATTGGAGAAACTTTAGGCTTCGAATCGATAGTCAATGCCAAGCAGTTGGCGAACTACGCCGGTTATGATGTGGTATTGAGGGAATCGGGGAACTTCAAGGGAAAGACCAGAATTAGTAAAAAAGGGAACAGCCATATAAGGGCGGTATTGCACATGCCTTCGATGACCTGTGTACGCTGTAACCCAACTTTGAAACAGTTCTACAATAGACTGAAGCCGAACAAGGCAAAGCCCTTAGTAGCACTTGTAGTGGAGCAGAGAAAACTATTGATTTTAATGTACACCTTATGGAAGAATGAAGAAGTCTATGATGCTAAATTTGAAATAAAAAAGCAGCAAAAGCATGAAGCTCTTGTTGCGCGGGATAACAGTTTGATAAATCAACCTGTTTCCTAAATTATTAAAGAAAAAACTTGTTTTTTAACACAGTACCTATACGTAGTGGGGGAGCGGGAATGCAATTCCCGTTGCGCCACGCCCCGTAGCAAAAACTTTTTGTTTTGTTTTATTGGTCTCAAATTAGGGTCTAAAACCCTGCAATTTATTGCAGTACTTTAGTGATACGAAAAAATCTAGCGCTTCAGGATTATAATTCACAAGCAATTACAAAGATTTAACGCGGTATTGGAACGTTAAGGACTTTAGTCCTTAGTAAACAAACCCCTGCACTTCTAGTGCAGGGTGGTTTAGTTTTTCTTTTCCAAAGCTAAATCCATAAGATTTTGCGACTTTATAAATATACACAGACCTTTCGGTTATACCCAAAACTCCGCATTGCGTTTAGGTTTTGTCAGCAAAAGTCGTGACCCGCAAGAGTAATCATAGGGCACTTTACACAGCTTAACCAACGATTGCACAACGATTCAATTAAGCTTACGTTTCGATTACGAAAATTGGCACCTTACGAAACCTATCTAGGTGAAGTCCATTTGCGTAAAGATTGGTATCAGTCTTCGAATAGTTTTTATTTAATAATATTCTTAAGTGGTGTATTCATCCAGTAATCATCGAAATTATTAGGTTTAATGATGGGTTGGTCTTTGAAAATAGGCCTTTGCTTGTCCATAAATAGACTATCCATTCGACTATTTACGTTCGGTTTTACTTCTTGTACAAAAAATTCCCGAAATTGATCGTAGTCCTTAGAAGTCCACTCGTTAATCAAATTACCGTCCACATCATACATATTGTACACTTTCGAGCTAAAAAACAATGAGTCGATGGTCCCTTTACTGGCAGCAATAGCTATTGACCTGAACATTTCTTTCGCCTTGTTAGACTTCATCTTGGGGTATAAGAGTATAGTTTTTCTGCTTTTGTCAGTATCATCATACACAATCTCCTTAAATCCTATTTTTTCCCCCTTGTATTTCAGAATATAGTTATCCCCGTTTATAGCACCCTGTAAGTCAGGAGGTCGATTAAAGGACATAGCAAAACATCGTTGAACGATATCTACATCTGTTGAGTCCAGTACAAACTTAGGGGGCTCCCAGATTTTAAATGTGTTATGAAAAGAAATATAATTGAGGTACATTCTGTCATTTTTAGGGCGGTATTCCGTGATAATCTCAAAAACCTGTTGGTTATTTGTTTTATGCCTGTTGGAAATACCGTTCGGCAAAGTTTTTTTACGGTCGTATACTGCGTACTCCATCTTATAGATTTCAAAATTTCTTTTTGATATGTACATGGTGCCATACGCACTGTAGCCCGAAAGTAGTTTGTTGAACTTAATGGTATAGAGAGGTTCGTCATCAAGATAGGTGTCAGACTCTTTTTTGAACTTGTGTTCAGAGAGTAAGTCAGATTTAAGGCGATGTACGAAAGAGTAAGAATCGATTTTATAATTGCGTATAGCATCATGAACCTTTAAAATGGTAAATTCATTACCGCCATAGGACGCCAAAAAAGCCTTGTCGATAACCTTGCGACCCTCTTTGAATTGATAGTCGTACGACCGCGATGTCAGAGTATCCCGTTTAAAATCATTATTCTCTAGATAGTCGAAAATCTTAACTTTAGTCGTAGCGGAATCAATGGCATCAAAGCCTTCATCAAATACTTCCAATATAGCTTCATTTAGATTTATATATCGCAAATTGTCTAATTGGTAATCACGATAATAACCTACTGTAGAAAAAGATTCGACTGGGTAATTTTCAGGTATCAACCTAAGGGCTCTGCGCACTATTTTTCTTGCCGTAAGTTTATTTTTCTTTTCTGCGATTACTACGGCTTCTTCTAGTTCCAATGTCGATGCTTGCAGTATCACATCGTTCAACTCGTAGATTGAAAAATCATGAATAATTATTTCTTTTGTCTGATATTCCATAGATGATATTTCAATAATATCACCGTACTCTTTATACTTTAAAGGAATTTTAAAACTTCCATCGATATTTGAAATAATTCCTAATGCTCGATCCTTTATTCGAATGCTAGCAAAGGCGATAGATTCCTGTGTTTCGGAATCCATTAGCTTACCAACAATATATTCACCTTGTTGAGATAAAATTGTATTTGACACTAGAAATAGCAAAAGAAAAAAGAAATGAGTTCGCAATATATTTCGCATGGTTAAAGAGTTTTTATTTTTTTTCGAATAAAGTTCATTTTATAATAACACTCAGACTTCTATGAAAGCTAAAAACTTCGAGTGTTCATATACTAAAGTAATCAGATATGAAAGTTTCGTTACCCATTTTATAGCTCAGAAAAATATGTTTTAAACTATGTCACGTCCTAAAATACGGCTACAGATTAATATTAGTTTTAAGCGGCATATTGATGCACGTAATTAGGTGTTTTATAATCTAAAGATAAATGTAATCTTTTTGAGTTGTATAATTTGATTGCATTTTTGGCTGCTTTTTTAGCATGGACCACACTGGTAAATGTTTGATCAAGATAGAATTCATCTTTTAGAATACCATTGACCCTTTCGGCTAGGGCGTTTTCATAGCAGTGATTTTCTTCTGTCATACTGATTTTAATTTTCTTTCTTTTTAGTATTTGGGTATAGACGTTACTGCAATATTGAATACCTCTGTCCGAGTGATGAATAAGGTGATCAATGTTCTTAGCATTGTAAATAGCCTTATTTAAAGCTCTGACACACCCTTTTAGCTCTAGGCTATCACTTAGGTCGTATCCAACGATTTTACGGGAATACATGTCTGTAATCAATGCTAGGTAACAGAATCCTTTTATGGTTCTGATATAGGTAATATCGGATGCCCAAACCTGATTAGGTCTATTGATTTTCAAGTCTTTTATAATATTACCATACTTGTAAAACCGGTGATATGAATTGGTGGTTCTAGAGGAGTACTTCTTTCTTCTAATGAGCAATCGATTTTCTCTTAAGATACGGAACAGCTGGTCTCTACCTACTTTAAGGTGGTACTTATGAAACTCATCTTTTAATGATCTCATGAGTTTTCTGGTACCTTCTCGAGGTAGTGTTCTTCTGCTTTTTCGAACAAGTTCGAGTACATCTTGTTCTATCTGTTTTTTGATAACAAAACGTTTTTGGAATTTGTAATAGGCATCTCTTTTCATATCAAAGGCATTACAGATAGTACCAATCGAATACAGCCTTTCATTACGGTTTATCGGTGCTACTTTCATCAAGGCTTTATGTTTAAGTTTTTTTTTAATTCTTCAACATCTCTATAGCCCAGGTTTTCGGCGGCTACCTCAAGATAGCTGTCGGTCACCAGTTTGTCTAGGTCCTTTTTAATAAGAAGGTCCTTAAGTTGTTTCAGCTCTTTTTGAAGGGCTTTGATACGGGAAAGTTCATCGTCTGTTTGCACGGTTACACGGGTGTTCATTAAATCTTTACGATCATACTTTTTGATCCATACATTTATAGTACTGGATTGTATACCGTAAGTTAATGCAATTTGTCTTTTGGAATGGTTTCCTTTGGTAAGTTCTGCCAAGACTTTGAGCTTAAAGCTCTCACTATAGCGTTTTACATATCCATCATTTTTATACATATACTTGAAGTGTTTTGTATACATATTTCAGGACGGGTCAAAATTACTTACAACGTTAAATATATGGCATTTAGGGCAGAAAATAAATAGTTACTTTCGGTTAAGCACTAAGCCAAACTTTTGTATTTTGATTTATCTTTTTTATCATAAAGCCAAATCAAAAGATTTGGCGACCTAGCAAACAAACAAAGGCTTTTCGAATAAACAATAAGCCGCCCTATTTGCTATATATAGTGTTGTACATAGTGTTTTACTGTGGGAATTTCACATAAGTAGTTTCCTCTTTATAATCTTTCCATTTAATTTTCAGAGTGTCCTTATTTGAAGAGTTAATGATTCCTTTTTGAATAAAGTCATTATAAAATACAGTAATCTCATTTTTATCTAAAATATATGGCATTGCACCATCACCATCATAATCAACGATATAAAAAGAGTTTTTGTCAAGTAAAAAATCAGCGTGTGGGCCGTCTGGGTCTAAAGTCCAAATTCCAAAAGCATTAGTTGTATCAATTTCAAGATTTCGAACGATTGATTTACTAGGACGCTTTATGTTTTCTATTTCTTTATCATCAGTATTATATTCCGAAACAGTATATTTCTCTCTATTTTGAGTATTAGCGAGTTCGTCATAGCTATTTATAATAGTGTCTTTATTAAAGTCTAATTTATCATCAATAATAGGTGCAGTTTTTTTAGAAATCACATCTATTTTTAAATTAGAGTTTTTGGTTTTAGGACTCTCTTTACAAGAAATATTAAATAAAATTAATGTCAATAAGAATATAAATTTCATTTTTTTTGGCATTATGTACAACGATGGAGCTATGAACAGTACGGGAGCAAATTAGCGTTTGCTTTCCGCCACGCACATAGCAAAATCTTTTTGTTTTGATTTATTTTTTCCTGTCCAGAGCAAAATCCAAAAGATTTTGCGGACTTCCTTAAAATACGCAAACCCAGCGATTAAGAATGAACCCCGTATTGTTTATAGGTTGTGTTGTAATTAGTTTTTTACACGCAAAGTGACTAATAATAAGTTTTATAAAACTTTATTTTTATATTTTCAGCTATTTTGTCGTTGACCGTGAATTTTTTAGACGGATAAGAGGGTCTGGGGAAAAACTCGAATCTGTCCGCCCAAAAATATTTTTTTCCTGTTTCTGATTCCGATAAATTTATTTTCCGATTCTCGGTCAGTTCAAGTTTTGTTTCGGTGTCAAATAAATCATATTCCAAACAAAAAACACCATTAGTCCTATTCATTCCTTCCGAAAGTCCGGCAATCCCAGGCTTTTTTATAGTTCCACGATAAATGACCTGTTCGTTATAAATAATTTCATATTCATAATTAACCAAATTGTTTTTTGTTGCTGCATCATAGTCTTTCTGTTCAGCTTTGAAAACTCCTCCTCCAAGATTTTTGGACAGATATTCTAATTCTTCCATATTCAGCTCTTCACGAACTAAATTCTGTGAGCTTAAATTATAGCTAGCAATTAATAGTAATAATGTTAGTGTTTTTCTCATAATTATATGGTTTTTAAAATTACTTACAACGTTTATGTATATGGAAAGTTGCGTGTTTGAGTGCGTGGATTTTCCGAAGGAAAATCGGATGCAAGCAAACAAAGCAACTCACATTGGTTAAGCTAAAACTAGCAATTTTTTATATACGGCTTAAGTTTGATTCTTAGTAAATTGTTGCTATAACTAGAAAGAACAAAAGAGAGAATTAAGGTTAGTATACACGGTGAAGCTTTAGACTTCGACAACATTGATAATCCTCTCTCTTTTACTACTTAAATCACGTTCAGTTCCCTGCCTGTCGGCAGACAGGTGTGAGACTTTAGATCTCGTTTTCAAGTTGTTGTGAGCAGAAGTAGCTAGTTCTTTCATAAAACATTTCTTATGAATAAATATAAAGAAACTTTTGGAGTTGACATCAGTAAACCTGCCTGCCGGCAGGCAGGGATGTCTTTGATGTACATGGTAGTAACCAAGGTCACGACCAGTATAAGAATGATGAAATTGGATTTAAGAAATTCCTTAAGGAATTACCCAAAAGTTCATTGGTCGTTATGGAAGCTACCGGTTATTATCATTACAGACTTGCACAGTTTCTTTACAAGAAAGGAGTAGTAGTTTCAGTAGTAAATCCATTATCGATAAAGCGGTTCATTCAAATGAAACTGGCCAAGGTAAAAACGGACAAGAGCGATGCCAAGGCTATATGTGAATATGCCCTTATCAACGAGGTTCCTATTTACAATGCTTTGACGGATACCCAGAGTGAGTGTCTACAGTTGTTCCGGTTATTGGATGCCTATTTAAAACAACGAACGGCAACCAAGAACAAAATACATGGGGAAGCGGTTTTAGGTATACCCTCAAAGTTTGTTTATCGTTCGTTGATACGCAACAAGAAGCAGCTCAATAAAGAAGTAACGGCAATTGAATCAAAGATTCTATCATTAGTGAAAGAGGACCAACAAGAGCAATTGACCTTGTTGACGTCAATACCTGGTATAGGGCAAAAGACCGCATTGTTCCTAATAGTGGTCACTGATGGTTTCAGTAAGTTCGAAACGGCATCACAGCTTTGTAGTTATGTAGGTATAACCCCAACGATACGAGAGTCGGGGAGCAGCGTAAGAGGTCGAGCGAGAATAAGTAAGGTCGGTAATAGAAAGCTTCGTAATCTATTGTTTCTATGTTCTTTCAATGCCTGTAAACACAACAAGGCATGCAGAGAGGTATATGAGCGAATCGTGAACAAAGGGAAGAGCAAGAAACTGGCACTGATAGCAGTTGCTAACAAACTACTTAAACAGTCCTTTGCTATCTCAAAATCTGGCAGACCCTATGATGAAGCTTATGTTTCTGTATTACCTAAATAAATAGGGAATAAACCGAATAAAAAAAGCTCAAGAATCTGTTTTTTGAATTTATGAGCCTAGAATAATAGTGTCTCAGATTAAGGAAGAATTTACTTGTTTTTTACCTCAGTTCTTTGTTGTATGTAGTTTTGTTATATGTTTATAGATTTTTTCTTTATTTCTGACTATTTATTCATCAATTTTTTATAATTTTCTTATGTATTTAATGAAACTCCCAATTGTATTGTGATTTGAATTTATCTAAGTATAATAACACTTAACTTTAAAATGAAAAAACTGATATTTGAGTTTGTAAAATATAAATTTGGTTGGTTGTTTAGAAAAACTTAATTAACATGTGGTGATTCGCAAATCATAATTTTGTTGTTTTGAATATATGCTATGTATTTTTCATTAATAAAAAATGGATGAATGGCCTCATGTTCTGGAACTATTTTTATCACTTGCTTTTTTTCTAAATCAGCTTCCCAAATACATCGATAATTAAAACCACTATTATCAAAATATAGTATATTCTTGGTATTGTGCCAGTCTAATCCTCCAAAAAATAGTTTTTTGTCTGAGTCATTATCTATAATATAATCGTTATCAACTGTAAAAAAACTATTAAAATTAAAATCAATCTTTTTTAATTTATTCAATTTGTTAAAGCTAAAAGATTCAAATTGTCTATATCTAAAATCAATTGAATAAGCATCAGTAATCGCAACTATTGAATTGTTATAGTTGAAAAATGCCCTCATAGGATAGCCTTCATTAAAATAAACATCTGATAAAATATTATCATAAACTCTTTCTGATTTTTTCTTAGAGTTAATCTTGTAAACATAAAATTCCTTTTTACGGTCGGCGTTTAATTTATAATAATATACATCATTGCCCTTTATAATAATATTGTCTAGTTGCTTTAATAGAGAATCATCAAGATGTCTCTCTTCAGTATGATGATCAAAATATGCACCTTTTGAAGGTATTTTAAAAGTATCTATTACGATTATTTGCTTTAACTCGTCTAATTCATATAGAGCCACATTAAAATTGTTTTTTGAATAATTTTGTATTCCTAAAAAATAAAAATACATTTTTCCATTAAGTTCACTAACTTTAACGTTACAATATATTTCACCTTCATTTTTCGAAGTGTAAAATTCACCACGTTTCCAATATTCGTCTTTAACAGTTTGTTTATAATCTATAGGGAGATAATTTAACACGCTCGAACTTTGTTTTAACTTTTGCTTTAAAAAAATAACACTATCACGAAAATTTTCTTGATTTCGAAGAATATCCTTATATCTTATTTTTATATCAGTAAGAGAATCTTTTGTAATTCGTAATTTTTGTTCAAGTTCTTTGATACGTTTATTTTCTGCTTCATTTTGAATATCACAAGCAAACAAAAACATTGTAGTAGCTATTAAATATATATATTTTGTCATGATTAGATTACTTTTTTATAAATAAAACCTCATTTTTTTAATAAGATTTTATTTATATTTAGGTATGTAATTACATACAACGGTTTAGCTATGAACAGTACGGGAGCAAACTAACGTTTGCTTTCCGCCACGCACATAGCGAAATCTTTTTGTTTTGTTTTTTCTTTTCCTTGTTTAAAGCAAAATCCTAAAGATTTTGCGGACTTTATAAAAATACACAAACCCTGCGATTAAGCCCGCAGTCCGTATTGTTTATAGGTTGTGTGCCTGTTGCACAAGTTAGCAATTAATTGACATATCGTTAAAGTAAATTATTGATTGATTTCTTAACTTTAAGGATGCAAGGCAAAAAAACATATCAAGAAAAGCTTTTTAATAGTTTTCGCTTAAGCGAACGAGTTCCTCAAGACAATTTTTATCGTTTATTAAAAGGTGTATTAGATTTAAATTTTCTCTATGTTCAAACCAAGAGTTACTATGGCGATAGCGGCCAGAAGAGTATAGATCCGGTAGTGTTTTTCAAGTTGTGTTTAGTTGGTTATTTAGAGAATATTATCAGTGACCGTAAATTAATACAGCATTGTTCTATGCGATTAGATATTCTCTATTTCATTGATTACGATTTAGACGAGGAGCTTCCTTGGCACAGTACGATAAGTAGGACTCGTCAGTTGTTTCCTGAGTCAGTATTTGAAGAAGTTTTCACTAAAGTACTTAGTATGTGTATAGAAAAGGGCATGGTGAGTGGTCATACCCAAGCTATTGATTCTGCCCCTATAAAAGCGAATGCAAGTATGGATACTTTGGAGCTTAAAGTACCTGAAGAAGATTTGCAAGCACATTTGCGAAAGGTTCGTGTGTTTAGTTCTATGGACAAAGAAACACCGCATCGTAAAAGCAAAGGCGATAAGTCAGATAGAGGTCAGCGTATCGTTACAGCGAGCAAGAAAGAACTAGGTGCTATCCAAAGCAGAAATAAGAAATGGAGTACAGATCAAGACCAACGACCAGGGTCAGGAAACAAAGGCTCGAAGTATACCAGTAATAAAACCCATTATAGTCCTACTGATCCAGATGCTCGGATTAGTGTAAAGCCTGGCAAGGCTCGGAAGCTAAATTACTTGAGTCAGTTAAGTGTGGATACGGCTAGTCATGTCATCACCGACATTCGGGCGTATCATGCTGATGGTAAGGACAATCAACAATTGCCAGATATAGTAGAACGTTTACATAAGCGTTTGTGGCAACAGGGTCTGTTTTGGGAAAATTGTGTTGCGGACACTGGCTACAGTAGTGGCGAGAACTATGCTTATTTAGAGCAAAAAAGGACTTAAAAGTTTTATTCCTCCACATGGGACCTATAAAGGTGGACCGGATGGTTTTATTTATAATAGGGAAGAAGATTATTATCAGTGCCCACAAGGAAAGATTATTCCCTTTACCAAAGCGTTTAATGATTATAGAACGGGGAACAAAGAAGAAAGAATATAGGGCACGAAAACATGTTTGTGTTGCTTGCCCAATGCGCAGTAGTTGTCTAGGGAAAAGTGCCCAAGAAAAGAAGTTTAGTGTAACGTATTACCGAGAAGAATATGAACGTAATAATGCTAGGGTACACAGTCCACAGGGCAGATACATGAAAGGCAAACGCCAAAGTACAGTTGAACCCGTATTTGGTACTTTAACGCAGTTTATGGGCTTACGGAAAATAAATACGCTAGGCTTAAAACAAGCCAATAAGGTGATGCACCTATCAGCAATAGCCTATAATCTGAAGACCTGCCTGCCGGCAGGCAGGAGTACCTGAAATTCACTCAAAAACACGTAAAAAGTGGAGCAGGAATGGGGTCTTTGTTCATTCTTCTAAAAAAGACTTTATATGCTCTAAAAAACTCATGTTTAAGCACCTCAAAAATAACCAATTACTTGACTAATTGAAAAATGAAACCGCCTTAAAAGGCGGTTATAAAGGCCATTATTTTATAAATTATGGAGTTGTGCAACGGTTACTGTTGTTACCAACTGTTTTTTTTCGTCCGAGTGTTCCGTTATCTTTGGGTTTCCTTTCTCTTTTTATTCCGCTCGAGTAAAAAGTCCGTCACATTTTCCTTTTTTTGAATCCGTTCAGATTTACAATTCTATCCGTACTTTTTTCCGTTCGACTGGAATCGGTCTGCGCAAACTTGCTAAAAAGTCCGTCTGCGTTTCGATTGCGCAAGAGTAAAAATTCCCACATATAGTTTTTCAGAAATCCGTACGTATTTTTTCCGCTTCGTTTAGACTTCGTAATACCATAAAAAATGCTGATACGAGCCATATTGTGAACCAGAAATAGATACAATTTCCAACTTATTTGTGTTTGCATTCACAAAATCTACAAGTTTTTGCTTTTTATTAAATTCGATAACTTTTAATTTTTTTTCCATCTCTAATGTTTGTCAAAATAGTTGGTAACGTTAAATATATGGCAAGTTGGGCAGAAAATAAGCGATTACTTTCGGTTTAACCACAAGCCAAATCTTTTTATTTTGTTTTAATTTTTCTTATTTAATACCAAATCAAAAGATTTGGCGACTTTGCAAATAGAAACAGACCTTTGGATTAAACACTAATCTCCCAATTTGCTATATATAGTGTGCCTGTTGCACAAGTTAGCAATTAATTGACATAGCGTTAAAGTAAATTATTGATTGATTTCTTAACTTTAAGGATGCAAGGCAAAAAAACATATCAAGAAAAGCTTTTTAATAGTTTTCGCTTAAGCGAACGAGTTCCTCAAGACAATTTTTATCGTTTATTAAAAGGTGTATTAGATTTAAATTTTCTCTATGTTCAAACCAAGAGTTACTATGGCGACAGTGGCCAGAAGAGTATAGATCCGGTAGTGTTTTTCAAGTTGTGTTTAGTTGGTTATTTAGAGAATATTATCAGTGACCGTAAATTAATACAGCATTGTTCTATGCGATTAGATATTCTCTATTTCATTGATTACGATTTAGACGAGGAGCTTCCTTGGCACAGTACGATAAGTAGGACTCGTCAGTTGTTTCCTGAGTCAGTATTTGAAGAAGTTTTCACTAAAGTACTTAGTATGTGTATAGAAAAGGGCATGGTGAGTGGCCATACACAAGCTATTGATTCTGCCCCTATAAAAGCGAATGCAAGTATGGATACTTTGGAGCTTAAAGTACCTGAAGAAGATTTGCAAGCACATTTGCGAAAGGTTCGTGTGTTTAGTTCTATGGACAAAGAAACACCGCATCGTAAAAGCAAAGGCGATAAGTCAGATAGAGGTCAGCGTATCGTTACAGCGAGCAAGAAAGAACTAGGTGCTATCCAAAGCAGAAATAAGAAATGGAGTACAGATCAAGACAACGACCAGGGTCAGGAAACAAAGGCTCGAAGTATACCAGTAATAAAACCCATTATAGTCCTACTGATCCAGATGCTCGGATTAGTGTAAAGCCTGGCAAGGCTCGGAAGCTAAATTACTTGAGTCAGTTAAGTGTGGATACGGCTAGTCATGTCATCACCGACATTCGGGCGTATCATGCTGATGGAAAAGACAATCAACAATTACCAGATATAGTAGAACGTTTACATAAGCGTTTGTGGCAACAGGGTCTGTTTTGGGAAAATTGTGTTGCGGACACTGGCTACAGTAGTGGCGAGAACTATGCTTATTTAGAGCAGAAAGGACTTAGAAGTTTTATTCCTCCACATGGGACCTATAAAGGTGGTCCGGATGGTTTTATTTATAATAGAGAAGAAGATTATTATCAGTGTCCACAAGGAAAGATTATCCCCTTTACTAAAGCGTTTAATGATTATAGAACAGGAACAAAAAAGAAAGAATATAGGGCACGAAAACATGTTTGTGTTGCTTGCCCAATGCGCAGTAGTTGTCTAGGGAAAAGTGCCCAAGAAAAGAAGTTTAGTGTAACGTATTACCGAGAAGAATATGAACGTAATAATGCTAGGGTACACAGTCCACAGGGCAGATACATGAAAGGCAAACGGCAAAGTACAGTTGAACCCGTATTTGGTACTTTAACGCAGTTTATGGGCTTACGGAAAATAAATACGCTAGGCTTAAAACAAGCCAATAAGGTGATGCACCTATCAGCAATAGCCTATAATCTGAAGACCTGCCTGCCGGCAGGCAGGAGTACCTGAAATTCACTCAAAAACACGTAAAAAGTGGAGCAGGAATGGGGTCTTTATTCATTCTTCTAAAAAAGACCTTATATGCTCTAAAAAACTCATGTTTAAGCACCTCAAAAATAACCAGTTACTTAACTAATTGAAAAATGAAACCGCCTTAAAAGGCGGTTATAAAGGCCATTATTTTATAAATTATGGAGTTGTGCAACGGTTACTATTGTTGTAAACAGTATTTATTTCCGTTTGTAAATTAAAACGTATTTTTCTCTATCTGCTATTGTCATTCCATCTTTTGAATAAATCAATATTTTTTCCTTTACAGGTTTCTGATAATAAAATCCGTCTTTTCTTTTCTTTACAATTTTTGCTTTTTTCAGAGATGGCAAATATGGACTGTCAGGTGCAATTTGTAATTCTAAATTTATCTCTTGAGTCTTTTTGTCAAAATACCAAGTTCCAAATGACACATTCAACGGATTAAAACTTTTATATGTTCCATCTTCATTGAAAATATAACTATCTCTATTCACATTTTCAATTCCCATATCTCTTCCGAATCTTATCAAAGGAATTTTAGTTTGCTTTTCTCCATTCTCATCTTGCAATTCTATAAACTCCCATTCTCCAATTAAATCAGATTCAGTTAAGTTTTGAGAAATTCCGACTTGGAAAATCAATAATGATAGTATTAAGAATATTGTTTTTCTCATATGGTTGGTAACGATAGATGTATAATTTGTGGCCTTTATTCATATCAGTTAGTTTAGGCCATAAATTATACAGCGTGTTGTGTGCCGTTTTATTTTAATTTTTACTTTTCTAAAATTAGCAATAAAAAAGGTAACCGTTTAAAATACCGAACGTAATAGATCCATTTTTTTAAAGATTACCCATACTTATGTTTTTATGTAGAAGCATGAAACGTTAGTATGGGAAACAGAAAAATCGATCTCCTATTTTGTTATAAATCCATAATTATTTGACTTTGTATTTTATTTTAACGTCCTTATAACAAGTATTTTAACGTGATAACGTTTAGAAAGTCTTCTTTCTACGCCATCAAGCGCAATACTTGAGTTATAATTCCATCCTAAAGGCTGTAATTTATAACTAACAAAACAGGAGATCTCCCATTTCTTTATTCATAAACCTTTATTCATAAACTTTAAAAAAATGTCTTAGCGGTATTGCAAATGGCATCACAACGTTTAGGCTATGAGTAGTGCGGAAGCAAACTTGCGTTTAACTTACCTTTAAGCACTTAGCCAAAGCATTTTATTTGCGTTTAATTTTATTTGGTTCTAAATGTCTAATCAAACTGGTTTGGCGACATAGTAAATATACACAAACGATTTAATTAAACACCAAACCTCCGCATTACTTATAGGGTTTGTTACCACACGTTTTTTATTCTAACATACGACTACGTAACGCTTTTCCGCTTTTATTTTCCGTAAAGATTGGCGATTACTATTTAGTTTTGAGTGTAGAATTCTTTTGCGCATAAACAGGCTAAAATCCGACCGTAACAGTTGCGTTTGAGTAAGAATTTCGGCTTAGGTAAACTAGCTAAATTCCTTTTGAAGTATTGGTATAATTACCGTAGAAATCTGCTAAAAATCGATGTTCAAATTAAGGGGTAGGGAGTAACTTGTTCATTCTGTGCTTAAGCGCTCCTCGCTTGCACGACTTTCTCAAGTTACTCCTTTCCAAGGTAATATGAAAATAAATTTGTTGTAGTGTACTGATTATTAGTTTATTGCAATTTCAGAAAGATTTAGGTATTTGTTTATTCATTTTTTTCTTGATAAAAAAACGAACCAAAAAAATCAAGGCTTGACCCTTCGGATATATTTCACATCCTTATTCGCTAAATCAAATGAACTCGCTATCGCTCAAACAGCATTTGATTCTTAACGCTCTTTTCGGTGGAAATATGAATCCTGCCAGGGATCTAGGCCGTAACCCGATGACTTTGCAATTTACCGTGCAGCTTAGACCTATTTTAGGCAATGTGTGGTAACAACGTTTTAGCTATGAACAGTACGGGAGCAAACTAGCGTTTGCTTTCCGCCACGCATATAGCGAAATCTTTTTGTTTTGATTTATTTTTCCTGTCCAGATCAAAATCCAAAAGATTTTGCGGACTTCATAAAAATACGCAAACCCAGCGATTAAGTGCGAAGCCCGTATTGTTTATAGGTTGTGTTGTAGCCAGTTTTTAGCGCATCCAGCCTTCAATTATATAATTTTTCTCCAGTATTTTTATTTCATTTTCTTCATTGTCTGGTTTGAACCAAATTTCAAATCTTGCTCCATAAGGTTTTCCCCAATCTCCTTCATAAATTGTGAAATCATCATGAGTTCTAAACCTCTTAATACTGTCATTAGTTATATTAATTCTAATACTAGAACTTTCTCTTAGTCTTGAAGCTGACAGTTCTATCTCTTGGGTTATTTCAAAAGCTTTAAAAAAAACTGTTCCATTCTTTTTGGAATTAAACCACAAATCATATTCATATAGCCCCGGTTGAAAAGAGTTATAAAGTTGAAAATCGATTTTGGTTTTTATAATTTGATTTATACTGTCAGGTCTTATTCCGTCGAAATTTTCTCCCATTTTTGTGTCAAGTGGTTTTTCCAGCACTATATTTTCGGGTAATTTTAAATTATCCGCAAACGTATCTGTGTCAGGTCCAAACATTGACATAAAAGTTGAAACAATAATTAATCCGACAACCCCAATAAATAAAATAGCTAGTTGTAATAATCCTAAATGCACTTTTCCTTTGATGAGTTGCCAAATTCCAGCAATTAGCAATAAACAGATAGTAAATAGAAGAAAGGAGTCTGATAAGTTTAGAAGCGTTTTATCGGTTGAGGATATGAATATTCGAAAGGTTAAAGCCGAAAGAAGAAACAAAATCAATGGTAGCCACCATTTTTGTAAAATATATTTTTTTAGAAATTCTATCATTTTTTAAATTGGCTACAACGATGGAGCTATGAACAGTACGGGAGTAAACTAGCGTTTGCTTTCCGCCACGCAAATAGCAAAATCTTTTTGTTTTGTTTTTTCTTTTCTTGTTTAAAGCAAAATCCCAAAGATTTTGCGGTCATCATAAAAATACATAAACCTTTCGATTAAGCCCGAAACCCGTATTGTTTATAGGTTTTGTTAGCCAAAGTTATTTCCCGTTAGTACTTTACCGTGTAATTAAATCCAACTCCTACCGTACCTGATTTATCCCATTCGCCTTGGCTAGTTAATCTGAATGCCATGGTGTTACCCAAAAATCCGGCTGAAAAGAATATTTCGTCTTCGGATTTTTGATTTTCTACCAATTCGATTGTACAGTAGAAATCCTCTTCTACCACGATATTGTATTTTTCAAGGTTCAAGGTAAATTCTCCTTCCTTTACGTTAATCGGGAATATTATATTTTCCTTGACTATTTTCTCGTTGGGCAGTCCGTTTTTTACATTGTAGAAGTTCATTCGGAATTTCATGGTTTCACTTGTGTTCGATGTTACATTTGCATGAAATTTTTTAATATACGTTGGGCTATCCTTTATTTTTATTTTTATTCCGACTTCGTGACCTAGCGTTGCGTTCCTAAATCCACCTCTGAATTTTCCTGATTTAGTTTTATTCCCGACTATTTTTTCTTTCATTTTTTTACTTGTAACTACAACTTCATTCAATTCCGTAATCTCTGGTACAAGTTCAACCACAGGATTAGTTTTTAAGTTTGATAAAAAGTCCTTTACAAGCATTGATTTTGGTCTATAGCCGATTGAAGATATTTTAATTGAGTCGTTTTGAAATGCTTTCGGAATTTCAAAGTCAAACTTTCCGTTCGAGTCCGACACCGTTCCTATGTTCTTTTTAATAATTCCAACATTCACGTATGGAATCGGATTTTTTGTTTCTAAATCTTTGATTGTGCCTTCCGCAATATTTTGTGAGAATAATGACAAATGGAAAAGGAAAATGATTAAAGTTGAAATTAGTTTCATGGGCTTTTTTATAATTTTGGCTAACGGTTTGTATATGGAAAGTAGCGTGTTAAAAGACACTTTCGTTTCGGGTTATACACGAGCCGAATTTTTAAATTTTTCTCTCTATTTTACTAAAAGCCAAATTTAAAAATTTGGCGGTCTTCGCAAATACACACAAACCTCTCGGAAAGCCTTTATTAGCTATGTTTTATATACATTGTTACCTGCAGTTTTTATTCCCGATATATCAATAACCTTTATTCCAAAGCGTTGATATGCTCTCATTTCTCTTACAGTTTGAACTAAAGAATATTTAGCAATATTTGAATCACTTAAATTGATTTTATCTACTGGTGCATTTCCTATATATGAGTAATTGTTATATGCCATAACAAACTCAATTTTCAATTCATTATTAATTATTTTTTGAAGTAAATCTTTAGCGTCAATTTTAGTTTTATTTATTGAGTTGTATTTTTTAATAGTTTTTGTGAAATAACTACTGCCTATATTGTTGAACAAATCATTATTCAATCTTTTTGCTGATAGAATTACTTGAATGTATAGGTTTCGCATTTGAGTTGTAAATCCATTTTTCACGTGTACAAAATAAAGCGTGTTGTTTTTGTGGACTAAAATGTCACATAATTCGATATAATCCTCTAATATTTTATCTAAAACTAAGTAATTACTTTGAGTATGACTTTTATTATAAGTATCCTCATCCCAATCTTTTGGCCATTCATTTAAAGTAATTTCCGAAAGTTCATTTTGTCTATAAGTGTTAATTGCATCTTTATTTATTCTTTTTAAAAATTTATTTTCTAAATAATACCATTTAGCATCTATTCTGAAATACTTTTTTGATTGATAAGTACTTTCGCTAACTATATGAGAATAAAAATGCCCAAAAGTGGAATCCTTTTCGCCAATAACGCCAACTACGTTCAAGTCAAAAAGTTTTAATTTTATTTCACTTTTATCTGTTATTTTCTTTAGACTATTAAATATATGTTCAGTACACTCAAAGTATAAATCTTCTTTATCTGATACAACTCTGTCATTCTTACTCCAGGATTTTAAAAACCTAACTTTAAATTTGTCACACTCGTAAAATTTCTCCAACTTTTTTGGATTAATGACTTCTATAATTCCCTCTTTTATTTTATGCAATTCTTGAGGCGAATTGTGCAATATTACATCATTTGCTAATTTTTCCTTAAGTTGATTATCTAACTCTGTTAACAATGAGTCATCGTTTATTTTTGAGAATAAAGTTAACTGAACATAATTCGATTTATCTGACCTAATTGTATGAATATCTTTAACTAAGTCTTTAAGTTCATCAAAATTTAATTTCTTTTTTAGTGCAAAGTAGTTTAGCCCCTAATAAGTTCGGAGTGATCTTTTAAATTTCAAACTTAATATATTTGAGATATGAAATACAAGAAATGGACCTTAGATCAGAAGTTAGAAATTCTCTCTATTTCAGAAGAGATCGGCATCATAGAAGCCTGTCGTAAATACGGAGTTAGTACAGGTACTTTTTATAGTTGGAAGACGAAACATGAGAGTCAAGGAGAAGCAGGCTTAAAAGTCATCTATGATACTAAAAGTAAAGAACACAAGCAGGCAGAAGAAGAAAACCGAATACTACGTAAGCTTCTAAGCAATAAGGAAATTGAATTAGAAGTACAACGAGAACTTTTAAAAAAAAAGTTTGGAACGTCCGATCCAAGAAAGATTTAGTGAATGCTGTTTATAGCAAGCATAAAATTAGTAAAACCAACATAATTAATATGGTAGGGATGGTTCATAGTAGCTATTACCGTACTCCCAGTTTTGGTAAAAAGGGTAATACTCCTAGTAAACTCACCTATCATAAATCTAGAGGTTGGGTTAATCAAGACGCTGTTATTGCTTCTATAAAAGAGATTTTAAGTCATGAATTTATAGATTGTGGTTACCGATTAATGACTTCTTACTTAAAAAAAGAAGCATACCTGATTAATCATAAAAAGCTCTACAGAATTATGAAAGAACAGGGAATGCTAAAACTAGAGAATCGGATAAACAGGAGTGGTTCTGGGCGTAAATTTGTAAAATTCAGAAAAGTAAATACCTCAAGACCAATGGAATGTTTAGAGATGGATATAAAGATGGTATGGATTCCTAATGTGGGTAAAAACGCTTATTTATTATCCATCATAGACGTACATACTCGTAGAATATTAAAAGACTATTTTTCTTTTTCTATTAAACAGGATAAGGTGATAGCGTTTTTATCAGAGTTGTTTGCAGAATACCAATACCCTGATAACGTTGTTATTAGAAGTGACAACGGTAGTCAGTTTATTGCAAATAATGTACGTGAATACCTTGGACTAATTGGGGTTCAGCAAGAATTTACACATATAGCCACACCAGAAGAAAATGCGCATATAGAAGCCTATCATGGAATACTAAAAAAAGAAATTTTTAAAAGAGTGGATTACACATGTTTTGGGCAAATTGAACAAATCTTAAAAAGGTATGTGACTTTTTACAACAATACTAGGTTACATGGGCTCTTAGGGCGTATTACACCAATGGAAAAATGGAACGCTGATAAACACCTAATTCTAATGAAAAAAATAACAGCTTAAGCTATAATCGAAATTTAAAAGATTACTCTTGTTTTATAGGGGTCAAAACACCTATAGCTGTTAATGAATATATTAAAAAGAATAGAGCAACATCTTAATTGAATAAAGCAACGAAAAACTACTTACCTATAATACCTTTGTTTCAACTTAAAATTTATAACATATTATGAAAAAAATTATTATTCTTTTAACAATCTTTTTTACAGTTACTTTAACAGCAAAAGCACAAGAAGGTTACCCACAGCACGTGGTAAAACATGCTACTAAATATGTCGAATTCGTTGCTAGCAATATTAAAGTCACACCTGAGGAAAAAACAAAACTTTTAGAATTAAAATTAGAACAAAGCAGTACCGCATTCAAGGCAGGCCAAGAGCTAAAAGGTGATGATGAAGCTATTGCAGCTAAAAGAGTAGAATCCTGGGATGAATTTCGAAAAAAAGTGAATGAAACTTTCGGTAAAAAAAGAGGAGCAGAACTCAATAAAGCAGGAATACAGAATAAAAAGTAAACTTTTAGTATTTCTGAAAAAACAATTTTCAAATAAATAGAAATATTTACCCAACAACCTGAGTTTGATCCATAACTAATTAAAGTAAAAAAACTTACAGACAAAGAACAATTATATTTCACTTAGAACACATTCAAAAATTCTTAAAATAATAATGAAGTTTTAACTGCATTCAACCTGACAATAAAATAATGTTCTGAATAGTAGTGTGTTTTTTATTAAGATACAACATTAATCAAATTCAGGTTAATATAAGAACGTTTACAATACCTCTTCTTTTAAATATAAAACAAATATGTAATGCTAAATTTCGTGCATTCTGCATATGTGTATTTCTTATTAAAGGAAAAACAGTTATTAAGCGATTAAAATGTTTTAACATGATATAAACATATTGACACCATAATGAGAATGAGGCACTAATACATTTAATTTTAGGACAACACCTACTAAAATTCTCATAAAAATTAACAATTTAGATTAAGGAACGCAACAATTTTTATTGTTGCTAGATTTTATAATTTTCATCAAATAAACCAACAAGCATTTTTAACAACTTTAATAAATAAAGAGAGTACAAAACCTGTGTAAAATAATTTTGCTATAAGAAAAAATTTCAATGAAGTACTTGAAATATAATAAAAACTTATTCTGTGCACTTTAATTTAAAATACAGAAAAAAAATACTGACAAAACAACTATTAAAATGAAATTAAAATTTTTTCTTACAGTTATAATAGCAAGCTTAACTATTATCGTAAACGCACAACAATACACAAGTTATAAAAATTTAAAAGACAATAGACCTAATCCAAATGTAGTTCTAATACTTACAGATGACTTAGGTTGGCAAGACGTAAAATGCTACGACATTGACGAACCATCTCCCTACGAAACACCAAACCTAGATGCATTCGCAAAAAAAGGAGTACAATTTTGGCAAGCGTATTCTCCCGCCCCTACTTGTGCACCTAGTAGATGTGCTATCATGAGTGGAAATCATCCTGCAAGAGCACAAAAAACACATGTTGTTGGTGGTGCACCTCCTACAGTTTATGCCAATAAAAACATACAACGTATTATCGATCCTTGGTACAGTGGACGTATGCCAGAAAACGAAATGACCTTGGCTCGAGTGCTACAGCAAAATGGTTACAAAACGGGTCATTCAGGAAAATGGCACATGGCTATCGATCACTCTGCCTACCCTCAACCAACAGATCAAGGTTTTGATGTATCTACAGCAAATCGTGGTGTTACAAGTCCTCAAAGACCTAACAGACTAACGGACTTTGCCACTAATAAAGAATCTGACCCTTACCGATTGGATGAGAATGGTTTTCCTTTTCATCAAAATAATCAAGATGCATTAAACTTTTTAGAAGAAAACAAACAAGATCCATTTTTCTTGTATTATGCTACCTTTTTAGTTCATTCACCCATCCATACGAGAAGTAAGGCTCTTTTAGAAAAATACTGTAAAAAACTAGGAGTTGCTTTTCCAGCAGACCCTAAACATTGGGACTTAGAAGGACAGAACAACCCTTTTTATTGTGCTATGGTAGAGATGTTAGATTATTATGTAGGACAGGTTTTTAATTATTTAGAAACTACTGATGATCCTCGCTGGCCAGGACATAAATTAAGCGAAAACACTTATATTATTTTTACTTCTGACAATGGAGGTATGGAAAGCCATCCTGGAGAAGTTATTACAGATAACTACCCACTAGACAAGGGAAAAATAAACGCAAAAGAAGGAGGCACAAGAGTTCCTTTACTAATTTCAGGTCCTGGAATTAAAAAAGGTGTTCAGTCTGACGTTGCTGTAAACGGACTTGATTTTTATCCAACGATTCTTTCCTTGCTAAATATTGACAAACCAAAAGACAAAAATTTAGATGGAGATGATTTATCAACCCTATTGTTAAAAGACCCAACCAACTCTAAGTTAGTTTTAAATAAAAAAGGAAAAGAAAGAACCACTATGATGTGGCATTTTCCCCATTCTTCTTATCAAAGTACAATCCGTATTGATGATTATAAGTTGATTAGAAATTACGATTATAAAAATAACCCAAACCCAAGAAAAACAGAATTTGAACTTTATAAACTCTATGACACCTCAACAGGGACATCAAAAAGAGTGGATATTGAAGAAGCGAATAACTTAGCAACATCAGACCCTGAAAGAGCCAAACTAATGAATGATAAGCTTACTTCTCTTTTAACAGAAATGAAAGCTAGCTATCCTTCTTACAATCCATATTATAAAAAAGACTTAGAGCATAAAGAAACTGTACCTACAGCTATAGTTGCATCTAAAAATAAAAATGAAGTCACTTTTACCTATAAAGAAAATGGTGCAAAGGTTGTAAAAGCCAATTTAATTTATACAACTAATGGTGGACATCACTACGAAGAATGGTTCAAAGCAGATGCAAAGATAACTTCTAAAAACACCGTAATCGTTGACTTACCAAAAGGAACAACGCATTACGTAATTAATTTAATTGATGAACATAACTTTTTAGTGAGTTATCCAGAAATGCCTACCAGAAAAGAATTAACAGCTAAAAAAGAGAATTATTCTAAATATGCGATACCTAATAAATAACTTATATAGCAAATCGAAATATTTAAATTACTAATACATAGTAAAGATTCCTGTATGTTAAACATAAATCATTACCGTATTATTAATATTTATTCAACTTTAAAAATGAACAAACATCTAAAAAACAGTTTTATAACATCAAGATTCTCACTAATATTACTACTTATAAGTATTAGTAATATTTGCTTTTCTCAAAGCAGTTTAACAGCCGTAAATCAAGAATCTTATGACAACTATACTAATTCATATAATTATACCTATTGGAATAACAATTGGAAAACTTCTATTTCAGAAAACAGAAGTTTTACCAATTACACCAGTAGCTATTCATTAAACATAGATTATAAAAACCTTTCTATAAATAGCCTACTGGTTAACGAACATTCTTTATCAAAAAAACAAGGGTTCTCGCAATTAAACTCATCTATTTTTCCAACTAATTATAAAGGTGATATTAACTATGCCATTCTTCAAAATGGTGCTATTGTTTACGATAAAAGTGATACACCTACAAATACAGGAAGAAAGGATAGTCAATTAGCCGAATTTGGAAATTGGAGTAACAGACGATTTGTAAGTACCAATTTTAATGGAAAGCCATCTATAGACACTTATTACACAGGGATTGATTTTACTAATTGGCATAATCGTTTTAAAATTACTTTTCACGTAAAACCTACGGTAAATATTACCAATGGTCAACTACAACTATCTATTGATATTCCAGCAGAATACAACCAATACTACAAATCTGGTCAATTGCATGCTTACGCAATTAATAATAAAGGTTTTGTTGTAAAAGGGGGAGTTCTTGCAGAATCTGTAGCTATTAATGGTAATAATATCACCGTAACAACAACACAACAAGACTTACTAACTAATACTGCATATGAAGTAAGTATTGTATTCTGTGCAATTACAGAAAACATAGCTACTAAATACAAAGAAGCTTTTAGAGATGAACAAGAAATAAGTATTACAGCTTCACAAACATTACCTTCAGTTAAAAAAATATCAAACATCTCATATAATCAAGATGAAGGTATGCATTATATTGATATTCCCAAATACACAATGGGATATGGTAGTTGCGATACAACAGATAAATTACAAAGTATTAATTTAACGTTGGAAAATTCATCTTCTAAAGAACAAAGCGTTAAATTATGTTTCAGACAAATTCCCCCAGGTAATATAGTTGGTTTTAATTCGATAATTTGTAACAGCAATGGAGATCCATCAGGTTTGCCTCTTCAGGTTTCTAAAAACTGGCATGATACTACCTCACAATTTTATTCAGGTTCTTGGATTAAAGAATATACCGAAATAATTATTCCTGCAAACACAACAATGAATCTCGTTTACAAAAAAACAGGTGCAAAATGGGGGGAAACCTACACGGCATCTTCTCACCAATTATCAGTCGTTGGAGCAGGATTTCCTAGAGGAGCATGGCTAGAAGCAGCCTTAGGAAGTTTTGGAGAATCTATAACACATTCTCCTGATTATGAATATGGAAATACCATTGGTGCAGATGTTCGTCCTTTTTTAGTGACCAATGAAGCTTATGGAGGTAATTCTGAAAAATGTGGATGGACAGGTAATGTTGGTGGAATTGACATCCTTGTTTACGAAGACGAAACTGGAAGTAGAAATTATCACTCACAAGTAAAAACAGATTTTAAAGCATATTCCCCAAACTTAACCGAAACTTCGATTTCAGCAATATCTGAAGACAAAAAACTAAAGTTTGATTATACATTTCACATAAATAGATCCGATGATTTTACAAGAATTTATTACAAAATAAACGTAGAAGCACTTGAAAACACAGCCTTTAATCGATTTGATATTTTTCAACTAGGAGGTGATTTTTATAACTATTTTAATTCACAAAGTGTTGTTTACGGAAATGATTCTGGTATGATTGGTCAATTTACCCCCACAAATAATGGATCTAATGATTACACTACAAGTGAAATTGCCCTAAATGGAGATAACCCATGGCTATGGGCAGGAGATGGATTGTACAAAGAAGGTGCTAAAAACAAAAAAGAAATTGACACAAATAATGGAATGATTATCAGAAATTATTCAGCAACTTTTGGAGGAATTGAAAACAACACGCCCTACGTAATGGAAAGATCTAGTTCTAAAGGATATTCAGAAAAAAAAGATATCAATCCTACTTCCTATTGTTTGGTAACACCTCCTCAGGTAACTTCTTTTACTAAAGGAGATAAAATAGCGCTGTTAGTAGAAGTTGTTGTATTCCCTAAACAAGTTGTAGATTATTATGGACCTAATGAAAATTTCTTAAATGCATTAACTACTTATGGAAATTCGTATGAATTGTTATATAGAGAGTCTCTTGGTAACAAAATAAGAGCAACATCATCAACAAATACTATTCACACCTCTTACCCTTTAACTGTTGAAACTTCTAATAACACAGGACTTGTTACCCTTACTGGAGGAAAAGGATATGTTCCTATTGTTTTTTCTGGACTAAGTTCTGTGACAAACCCAGTGCTATGGAAATACTATCGTGGTGAATGGAAAGTTGTAGACCAATCGGTACATGGAAAAGATTTTTGGCAAACAAATTACAATCCCGAAACAAAATTATTTAATTTGGTATACAATGTAAACCAGGACATTAAAAATGATGAAACAGCTCTCATTAAATACTACTTAGGTGAAACGCCTCCATAATCAAGAATTATTATTCAATCTTGGTTTGACGATGATAAATAAACTTCAAATAACGATTTAGAAAAAGCAGAAAAAACAACTTTCAGACTTCTAATAAGAAGAAAATGATTAGTGATATTATTTAATTAGTTAAGCATATTCTAAAGTACTTCTGAATATTATAAGAGACTACTGTAATAGCTAGCTGCAAAAGCTTTTTTATTTTTAAATAAATTGAAATAAGCAATAAAAGAAGTAATTAGAGAAACAAAATAATGTGATTTCTAGCTAGTTTTACCCTCTATTAACATTTAAACTAAATATTTTATGAAAACAAAATTATTTTTAAGCAGTCTATTAACTTTATGTATTGGTTCGTTTACTGCGAGTTCACAAACTTTTGATAAAGTTTGGATGGATTATGGAAACTCAGAATACTATGGGGCTGTAATTAGTATTGCATCTCAAGATGAACCAGGATCTTCTCTGTTTTATGATTACACTTCAGACTCGCCTGCGGTTCCTCTACCTACAGGTGCTGCAAACCAGACAGCATTTAAATATGTGAAAGCTAGTACAGTTGCAACTTCAGAAACTCCAAGCTTTACAGTTCAGCTTAATGGGGATTTAGACGATGCAGAAGTTACTGCTACCATCGATATTAATGTAAAGGTTAGTGTTTATATAGTTGCAGATCCAGATGCTAGTACAGGAGTAGACTTAGCTGGTTTAGTAACTTCTACAGGAGCTGACATGAGGTTTACATTGCAACTAAAAGATTCTGATGGAGTAGCTAGTACAAGAACAAGTGCAAGACCTTTAGGTGCTAAGATTGATTTTAATACGGGGTGGCAAGAGTTAGATTTTAAGGTTCAAATTAGAACTCAAGATGCTACAAATTTAAACCAATATGATCAAGCGACACTTGTTTTAGGTTCTACTACAACAAAGCCTGGTGGAACTCTTAAGTATTACACAGATGGTACTAACTTTTTAGAGGAAGACGTATCTATTTATGTTAGTAGTATAGTATCTGATACTGCCTTAGATGCAACTGTATTATCTACTAATAACGATATTAATAAAACTGAGTCACTTTTGTTTTATCCTAACCCAGCAGAAGGTAAAATATTTTTATCTAATAATGTAGAATCGGTTAAAATTTTTAATACAATAGGTTCTCTAGTTAAAGAGTCTAATGTAAAGCAAATAGATATAAGTAGTTTTTCTAAAGGTGTTTATCTTATTGAGATGGAATCAGAAAATGGTAAAAAAACGGTTTAGCGTTTTGTGAAAAAATAAGAAAGAGTAAATAAGAAATGAGGTTTTGTTTATAATTATAACATAACCTCATTTTTATTATAAAATAAAGTATTATAATGAAAAGAATATATTTAATTAGTTTGGCGTTGTTGTTTTCTTACTCCATAAATGCTCAAAATTGCTCCGAAATATGGTTAGATTATGGAAATGGTATAAAAAACATGGAGTTAGCAGATATATCAAGTCAAGATAAGAAATTGTCTAAAGATGATTTTAGTTTTATATCTGCCACTCCATTAATACCTAAGTTAGAAGGGGTTAATATGCATAAAGCATTTAAGTTTACAAAAAATGCAAAAAGCACATCTGGTTTTCCATCTGTTACTTTTCAATTTAAAAATAATCTAGAAAGCAAGAAAATTGAAGATATTTTACTTGTTAATTTTGAAGTAAAAATATATGTTTCAGTAAATTTAGAGATGGATGGTTTGGATTTAAGTACTGTGCCAAAAGAGCAACGTAAAATTGTTTTTATTATTGATGGAGATGCTGTTAAAAGAAGGTACAAAATATGCCATTTAAAAGATTTTAAACCCGGTTGGCAAACGCTTAAGGGGACTATTAAAGTCGATAAAGAAGATGCATCAAACATAAATGAATATACGCAATTTAAAATTGTTTTTGGAAAGCCACTTGCTGGGCATTCTAATGGTAAAAAATATTATACAGTAACTGAAAACCCTTCGTCTGATTCTGATTACTTAGCAGAAAAGATTGATTTTTATATTGCTTCAATTAAATCTAATATAAAGATTAAATAATTTAAAATTAACATCCCAATTCAACAACTATCTAAGTCTTTGCTTTAGTATAGTAAGATTTTTCTACAAATAAATGATTATGAAAATATTGATAGTTAAACTTGTGTTTTTGTTAGTTGTCATTACCACTACTAAAGTACAAGGGCAAAATTCTTTTTTTAATGTTTTTGATGCTTTTGGCATCACACCAACGGCAACGCAAGGAACAAGTAGTTTATCATTAACTACTGCAGATGAAAACTGGACAGAGTCAGATTGGTTTCCAGGTCAACCTTGGGATGAAGATGATGTTTTTCATACGCAATTGAATCATACATCAGATGATCTTGATTTGTCTATTAGAATAGGTAAAGGAGGACAAATATATTCTTGGATTTTAGAAGGTACAGGGGAGTTAATTCCACCGCAAGCAGGTGCTAGAGGTGAGAGTCCTTGGGTAGATGATGTGGTCCTTCAAACATGGAGAGATAAAATAAATCATGATGATAGTGTATTGATGGATGGTATTCCTTACGCAAATGGATTTGTTCATGGAGCTGGTATGTATGTTCGTACAGATTTTGATCCTGTTATGGATCCCGAAACTCCTTTTTATCATCCATTATTTACTGAAAAATTTGATAAGGGTGATCGAAGTTATAGCTGTGTTAACTGGGGTCCCGTTGTAAAACCAAGTATAAATAGAGGAGATATAATGTTCTACCACAAATATCGTCATATAGGCGATAATGTGTTAGAGATTACCTATTACGGATATAATTTCGGATCTAATACTTATGGAGACATTGCTATGCCTTGGGCTATGATGCGTCTCTCAGTATTTGCAAACTCTATAAAATCTATGCCTGACGGAGTTAGTTTTAAGCAGTTTGAAGGTACTTATTCGACTCGATTTAATATCGCCGATGCAGGAGGTTGGGTAGCTAAAACAACGCTATTAGATGAAAATGGAATGGATAATCCTTCAGCGTTAACCATAAGTACTGTTCATGGTTTGGATAAGCATTATGGAGAAAGTTGGCAACCTAGAAAATCACTATGTAGTATTGGTATCTCTGGGGTTCCTAATTCCACCAGAGATATTACTATTATGACGGCTTTTAACAACGGCACAGACGTTGGGCCAGGTAGGGGCTTTTTTAAACGTATTTATATGGTTTTGGGAGAACGAGATGAAGTTATTCAAAAATCGTATGATTTAGTTGATAAGGTAGAATATGGTATTGTAGACATTAGTAAGGAAGCATCTGAAATGTTGCCACTTTACATTACTAGTGTAGATGATCAAAATATTTTCACGAATTCTATGCCAACGACAGATTCTGAACCGATAGCATACACTTATGCCCTTCCGGTTACAAACTCGGTGCCTTTATTTTTGATAAAAGACAATGATACTGGTAGTTATAATTTGACTACAGATCCCTATGCTATTTGTGGAAGAAAAGAGTTTATACATCCGGATTTTACAGATAGAGATATCTATCAGCCTTATGACGGAAAAACAGAATGGGTGGCTATGTTAGGCTATATAATGCCTGAGAGTGACGAAAATTCACAAGTTGGTACAGACAATATGGTACTCCTTTCAGATGTAATTTGTAACGATTGCTTTATTCCAGGAGAAAAATTCAATTCTAATGAATTATTAATAAGAGATAATAGTGAAATTATAAGCTCTTTTATGATACAAGAAAACGAGACTGGTTTTTGTTCCGTTGATGGGGAGATTAATGATAATCAACCAGGTTACACAGGAGATGGTTTTGCCAATACTGATAATGCAGCTGCGAATGGTATAGATTGGCAAATATCTGGAGATGAAGGTTCTTATACGTTTACATGGAGACATGCAGCTACAACTAATAGAATAGCTAATTTATTAGTAAATGGAGAGCCTATATTAAATAATATAACGCTTAGTTCTACAGGGAATTGGGCGGTTTGGGGAGAAACCTCTGTTACTGTTAATTTATCAGAAGGAATTAAGGATATAAGATTGGAATCCGTGAGTGATACGGGTTTGTGTAATATTGATTACATGAATGTACAAGGTCCAAATGCTACTGCTGCTGCTGCTTCATGTGAGCCTCTTAGTAATAGCAGTATATATTTAGAGGAGGAAAATGCTATTCGGGTATACTCAAATCTATCTTCATCAACATTTACGCTTTCCGAAAACGTAGTTCAAGTAGAGGTGTATAATATGAATGGACAATTGGTTAAGAGTTTTCCTAGGAATGAGAGGAACTTTGAAATTTCTGAATTGTCATCAGGGGTGTATCTTTTAAAAGTTGTTTCAGAAAATGGAGCAAAGGAAATATTGAAAATAATAAAAGTTTAATATTTCACGAAATACAAATCATTTTATTCGATTTAATATTGTTTTAAGTGTTAAGGTGTTGTATATGAGTAGTTACTCAAAAAAAAACACCTAATGAAACCAGTTTTTATATTTCTGAATTTTCAGTAGGTGTTTGTTTTGTTGAAGTAATTCCCAAGAATGAATTAAAAGCAATATTTAAAGTAATTAACATTAATCAAAAGTTATGAAAGTTATGAAAGTTTTACTGGTACTATTTAGTTTTTTTTTATTAACTAATACTTATGCGCAGCCTGCAGGTCCTGGTGATTGGTCTAAAGTTCGTTTATATGGTCATGCATATCGAGCTGAGGATTTTACAGATGAGCAATATGAATTTATTAAAGATAATTACTACATGTTTGGTGTTGCTAAAGGAAATGCTAGTGCCATTTACGGGTTTGGAAATTCAGATGAAGCATTGGCAGTGACAGCAACTAAGATTCGCCAGAACAACCCCAGTGCTAAGATTTTATATTATTGGAGTGCTAATTCAGCTTATGACTTTAACTATTCTAGTATAGATAATATAGTTTCCACTAATCCTAATTGGGTAGAAGAAGATGCTACAGGTGTACTACGTTGGACGTACCCAACTACAGAAGCACAAAATTGGTGGGTAAATACTGCTGATAATGTTGTTGATAATACGGATTTTGATGGCGTGTTTGCAGATGGTCTTTCGGGGGCACAGATACGTAATGTGTTAGATCCTATAAAGGAGAATTTAGATAATATGAATTCTTTTGTGCTTTACAATGGCTATTATGTTAGGCAATGGTTAGAGATATATGCAGACTCAAGTGTTTTAGATAACGCAAATGGAGTTTTTGTAGAAGTGTTTTTTAGAGGTACAGTATTTGCAACAGCTACAGCGGAAGTTTTAATGGATGCATTATTAGAAATCCCCAACGATAAATATATTATTTGTCGAAGCTCTGCTGGAGAATTTGGTTTAACTCACGATTTTTCTTTAGCAGCATATTTAATAGTAGCAAACGACAACACATTTTATTCATGGGGAGGAGATGAAAACTCTTATGTTGCTGATGATACTCTTGCCTATTGGACAGATGATTTTTCAAAAGAAATAGGTGAACCTTTAGGAGTTGCTACTAAAAATGGTTATGTATATACTAGGGTATTCGAGCATTGTTTGGTAGAAATAGATATTGATAATAAAACATCATCAATTATTTGGGGGCAAAACAATAGTCTTAATTCAGATGATTTACTTATAAACGAAAACGAGGTCGGATTTTGTTCTGTTGATGGGGCGATTAATAATAATCAACCAGGTTACACAGGAGATGGTTTTGTTAATACAGATAATGCAGCAGGTAATGGTATCAATTGGCTAATATCAGGAAGTGCAGGTTCTTATACATTTACATGGAGACATGCCTGTCCAAGCGATAGGATAGGGAATTTATTGGTAAATGGAGAGTCTATTTTAAATAATATAACACTTGACGGTACAGGGGATTGGGCAGTTTGGGAAGAAAATACTTCTGTTACTGTTAATCTTCCAGCAGGAATTAAAGATGTAAGATTGGAGTCTGTAAGTACCAATGGTTTAGGTAATATTGACTATATGAAGGCTGAAGGGCCTAATGTTACCGCTGTTTCATGCAATAGTGGCAATATAAATTTTTTCACAATACAAGAAAACGAAACCGGATTCTGTTCTGTTGATGGAGCGATTAATAATAATCAGCCAGATTACACTGGAGATGGTTTTGTTAATACTGATAATGCTACAGGTAATGGAATAAATTGGAAAATATCTGGAGATGCAGGTTTATATACCTTTATATGGAATCATGCTTGTCCAAGTGATAGGCAAGGCGAGTTGTTTGTAAATGGAGTATCTGCTATAGGAGCAATTACATTTAATAAAACAACTGGATGGAATATTTGGGAAGAAAACACTTCTGTGACTGTTAATCTTCCAGCAGGAATTAAAGACATAAGATTGGAATCTATAAGTACCAATGGTTTAGGTAATATTGATTATATGAAAGTTGTAGGAGCTAATACTGAGCCTGTTTTATGTAGTAGTATAACTTCTTTTACAATACAAGAAAACGAGATCGGATTTTGTTCTGTTGATGGGGCGATCAATAATAATCAACCGGGTTACACAGGAGATGGTTTTGCCAATACTGATAATGCATCAGGTAATGGCGTAAATTGGAAAATATTTGGAGATTCGGGTTCGTATACATTTACCTGGAATCATGCCTGTCCAAGTGACAGACAAGGAGAGTTGTTTGTAAACGGGGTATCTGTTTTAGATGCAATTACATTTAATAAAACAACAGAATGGAATATTTGGAAAGAAAATACTTCTGTCACTGTTTATCTTCCAGCCGGGGTTAAAGACATAAGAATAGAGTCTATAAGTACCAATGGTTTAGGTAATATTGATTATATGAAGGTTGAAGGTCTTAATGCAAATGCTGTTTCATGTGGGGTTAGTAGCAAGACAGATATAGCTGTAAGTAAAAATAGTACATCTCTAGAGAATGATAATGCTATTCGAGTATATTCAAATCTATCGGAATCAACATTTACACTTTCAAAAAATGTAACTCTAGTAGAGGTGTATAGTATGAGTGGACAGTTGGTTAAGAGCTTTCCGAGGAATGAGACTAACTTTGATATTTTAGAGCTATCATCTGGAGTTTATGTTTTAAAAATTGTTTCTGAAAATGGACTAACAGAAACGTTTAAAATCATTAAAAAATAATTATCCAATATGAAGACAGTTTAGTGTAAATTGTTTGGTTTTCAATATAGAGTGGTTACGATTATGTAGTCTAAAAACGAGAAACCTTGAAGGGAAATAGAATATGAAAATCCCTGCTTTTAAAAAGTTATTTTGGGTTGACTAGTTTTAGTTAAGTAGAATGTTTGAATAAAATGAATAAATATAAATTATGAAAAACAATTTTTCAAGAAAAATAACCTTTTTAACACTTTTTTTATGTGCTTTTGTTATTGCGATGAATGCACAAACAAAAGTTATAAATGGCATAAAGATTACTGGTGATACCCCTTGGGTAATTACTGATGCAGATTATAAAAGAATGCCAATACAAAAGGCTATAAAAGATGCCGAAAAGGATTGGTATAGAGTTTTTGGTTATCCACCTGTAATTTTTCATAACAATTCAAGCAGTAACTGGGATGGTCCAGTTATTGTATTTGGATCTTCAAAAAATATTAAAAATTTAACAAACGTTAAGCTTCCTAAAGAGAAAGAGCATTTTCATATTTTTTTAGATAATATAAAATCAAAAAATAAGAACGCTGCCATTTTTGCTGCTGGAGCAGATGATAGAGGAACTATTTATGCTATTTATACTTTTACAGAAAAAGTTTTAGGGATAGATCCTATGTATGTTTTTACAGACCATATTCCAAAAAAGCAATCGGAAATAGTAGTAAAGGGAGACTTTGAAATCAAATCTAAAAAGCCAACATTTGAGTATAGAGGTTGGTTTATAAATGATGAAGAGTTGCATGATGGTATGCACCGCGATCCTTTAGGAGGAAATGTAATTGCATCAGAGTGGATGGATAAAATTTTGGAAACTTTGTTAAGAACCAAAGGAAATATGATCATTCCTGAATCTGCACAATATCCAGATGCGAATGTGTACGATTTATGTAAAAGAAGAGGGGTTGCCGTAAATCATCATCATGTGACACCTGTTGGTTTAAATATGATGAATTGGCCTAAAAAAGTTCCTTTTTCGTTTATTACAGAAAAAGAAATTTTGTTAGATGCTTGGGAAAAAGCAATAAAAGTACAAGCTGATAAAGAAATTGTTTGGACTATTGGTTTTAGAGGTGAAAGTGATGGTGCTTTTTGGCATAGCGACCCTGCGGCTCCAAAAACGGAGGAAGGAAGAGCAAAAGTAATTGCAGAAGCAATGCAAGCACAAACAGATATTATTAGAAAATACCAGCCAGATGCAACCATAGTAGCTGCACTTTGGAATGAACAAGGAGCATTTTACAATAAAGGATTATTAAAAATACCTGAAGGAGTGACCAAAATGTTTGCTGATGATGGTCGTGGTTTTATGAGAGATAGTGGTGGAAAATATTTGGAGAAAGGAGATGGTTTGTACTATCATGTAATGATGATGATGTTAACACAAAACCGTACTACAGAAGGAGTTCCACCTGCACGTTTTTATAAAGAATTAAAACGTTACGTAGATAAAGGAGCTACAAAATATGCGGTAATTAATGTGAGTGGTATTCGTCCAGCAGCACTATCTGTGAATGCAATTAATGACTTTTTATGGGATGCAACACCTGCTCTTAGTAAATCTCCTGAAGCATCTATGAAAGATTATTTAAAGGGGTGGTATGCTAAAGAATTTGGAGAGGAATTAGCTTCAGAGTTAACAGATTTACGATTACACTATTACAATATTCCTTATATGCGAGAAAAAATGCCTTCAGGAGATAGATGGGTAGGAGCTCGAGGTGAGCACTTGTTACAGTATCTAATACAAGCTGCATTGCAACGTTTTGGAGATGGAATTGCCAAAGGTAAAACTATTAATGCAATGATAGAAAGTACAAAAGGTAGAAAAAGAATGAATAATCTGGCTCAGACAAAAGAACCTCTAGCCGAAACAGCAGATTTCTTTCCTAGTTTATGGAAATCAACCTTAAAGATATCCGAAGAAATTCCAGAAGATAGAAAGGATTTTTATCAAGCACATTTTACATATCAAGTAGCAGTTCATATGTATTCTGCAAGAGCATTACAAATTATTTCAGATGCATTGGAAGCTTATGAGAAAAATCTAAGCCCACAAGATTTTGCAAATGAGATGGAGCTTGCTTTGGTAGAAATTGAAAACATAATTGTGGAAGCTCACAAATCCGAATATGGGAAATGGGACACTATGTTTATGCATGTTCGTTTAATGGATATATATAAAACACGTTTGATGTTAAAAGGTGTGATTGCAAAAATACGTAAGCAGCCTTATACTTCTGAATTCAGAGGGTATAGAAATGGATCTTTTTGGAAATCAGCACATGAATACATGGATCATGGTGATGGAGTATTTCCATATTTCTATAAGCATTCTGGTAGAGGCTTAGAGGTGCTTGAGGAAAAATAAAATTGAGTACCAGAGTTGTAACGAATAAATATTTATGGGATAAAAAATGGACTCGACTATGCAAAATTGGAATGGTAAAAGATGATGTTATAGAGATCAAAATGCCTCCCGCTAGGGCTGCAGTAATTAAAATAGCTATTCGTTAAAAGAATATAGAAAATATATTACTATTTAATCTAGACTTGCAAAAAAAAGTTGGATAATTAAAATCATTTTTTAAAAAATTATTAATCTCTATTTTTATCTTTGATGTATTCTGCTAATAAAAATAAATTAAAACTAAAAAAAACTAGTTTAATGACTATAGCTCTAAAACATATCAAACAAATTTTATTAATTATTTGCATATGTTTTAGTTTATCTGGTTCATGTATTTTAAGCGCTCAAAATTTTGAAAAGTTTTCGAATAAAGAAGGGTTTAATCAAAATACGGTAATTACAATAACCAAAGACCTTTATGGTTTATTATGGTTTGGCACTCCTAATGGCCTTATAAAATATGACGGGTACGACTTTACAACCTATACCACGCAAAGCAAAAGCGACGGGAGCATATCAAGTAATTACATTACACATTTATATAATGATCCTTCTGGTTTATTATGGATAGGTACCAAACAAGGAATAAATGTATATGTGCCCTGGCTTGAAAAATTTCATACCATACCTATAGATTCTAAATTAAACATTAGCCATATTAGCTCTGGTCCTAATGGAGCAATTTGGTTCTCGGGCGAAAATAAATTATATGCTTGCAATATTGAAGATGTTATTGATGGCGTTTTTAAAGTATCAAATATTTCTTTAGATGCTTACACCAACATAGCTACTATAAAACAATTCAGTTTTACGGATAACAACGCACTGCTCTTAGCTACTTCTAAAGGTCTTAAAGAAGCTTTTTTCAGTAAGGAATCAACAGGTATTAATTCAAGAATTGAAAAAATAATTGATTTTGAAAATTTTCATAATTACAATATTTCTACAATAAAAAACATAAAAGACATGCTTTGGATAGGGACCTTTGATGGTTTATTCAAAACAAGTTTTAAAAATAGTCGCATACAAATTATTCGTAAATATGATATTGGTGATATCAAATCCCCTATAAGAATAAATACTATTTTTGAAGATAACAATAATATTGTTTGGGTTGGAACAGAAAAACATGGTCTTTTAAAATATCTAGAAAAAGAAGACAGGTTTTTAAACTATTTACATACTCAGAAAAATGAAAATGGACTGAGCAGTAATATTATCAATGCCCTTTATCAAGACAATTATAATGTTTTATGGATTGGAACAGGGCAAGGAGGTATTAATAAATTGGACATTGCTCAAAAGCAATTTATTAACTATTCAAAAAACCCATATGACAAACACTCTATCTCTGATAATTTAATAAATTCCATTTTGGAAGATAGTAAAGGTAAATTATGGATCTCCACATATAATAAAGACTTATTTAGAAGTACCGAAATAATTAATGATAAAACCGTAAACAACATTAAGTTTGAAAATGTATTAAATCAAAATAGTTTAAAAGAAGACTCTGATATAATAACAAATATATATGAAGACAAAGCAGGATATATCTGGTTTGCTACAGATTCAAATATAATGGTTTACAATCCTTTAAAAAACAATTTTAAACATGTTGATTTTAAACATAACGGAAAAATAATTCCTAAACAATTATACCATATTATCCACCAAATAGATGAGAACCATTTACTTTTTGCAGGTAATCAAATTAAAATAGTAGAAAATCCATGGACTAGCATAAAAAATAAAACACATCCTGAATTAGAAGTTAAAAGCATTTTAGATTTTGATTATAAAATTGTATTTCAGACCCTAATAATAGACAAAATATAAAAAACTATGGTTCGGAACCAGTAAAGGTTTGCTGTATGGAACTTTTGATGGAAAAAAAATCAATATTGAGAATCAAATTTCTGATGAAGGAAATAACAGATTGAAATTAAGCTACTCAACTGTTTTCTCACTCTATGAAGACCCTAAAGGCAATATTTGGGTTGGTACATTTGGTGGTGGGTTAAATAAAATAACTTTAGATGATACTGGTACGCCAATTAAAATAGATTATTTCAGGAAAAACGATATTTTACCAGATGATGCCATTTATGGTATTTTACCAGAAAACGACACCAACCTATGGCTTAGTACAGATATGGGATTAGTTAAATTTAATACTGAGACTACTAAAACAAATGTTTACGATGTAAGAGACGATGGTTTAGCTCAAAACAATTTTAGAAAAGGTGCATATTTTAAAGGTTCATCTGGCTATTTTTATTTTGGAGGATTAAATGGTTTAACACTTTTTAAACCTAAAAATATTCAATTAAACACCACGCCTCCAAAAATAATAATCACGGCTTTACTTGTAAATAATAAAGTAATAAAAATTGGTGAGAAGCTTGATGATAATGTTGTTCTAAATAAGTCCATTTCAGAAACAGAAAGCATTTCTATAAGCCAAAACGAACACATTGTTGCTTTTCAATTGGTAGCAGAACACACCTCTACGCCATCGAAAAATAAATTAGCTTACAGACTAAAGGGGTTTTACGATACTTGGATTGAAGATCCAAACGGAAAAACTACAGCAACCTATACTAATCTTTCTGCGGGCGATTATGTGTTTCAGGTAAAAGCCTCAAACGGTGATGGTGTTTGGAGCAACGAAATAAAGAGCTTAGCTGTTGTAATTTTACCACCATGGTATCAAACTTGGTGGAGTTATTTGCTTTTTGTTTTACTAACCGTTTTAATATGTGCTGGTATTATTATTTATTTTGTTCAGCATGAAAAGCTAAAACAGCGCTTAAAATATGAACAACTCGACAAAGAACGATTGGACACCATAAACCAAGGGAAATTTAGATATTTTACCAATATATCACATGAATTTAGAACACCACTTACGTTAATTTCAGGACCGCTTGAGCATATAATTTCCATTAATAAAGATTCCGAAAAGACTAAGTATTTAGCTATTATCCAAAAGAATACCAAACGGCTACTTAGTTTAGTAGATCAATTAATAACCTTTAGAAAAGCAGAGCAAGGTTATTTAGACTTAAATTTTAGTCAGAATACTTTAGGAGGTTTTATATACCCAACTACAGAAGCATTTGAAAATTATGCTACCGAAAAAAACATAAATTTCTTTTACAAAGTTAATTCTCCTAATGAATACATTGTAATAGACACAGAAAAAGTAGAACGAATCCTTTTCAATTTACTATCTAACGCCTTTAAAAATACACCTGCCAACGGAAACATTAGTATCGAATCTGATATCATTCATAAAAACGGAACAAAAATGATACAAATAGATGTTATAGACAATGGCAAAGGGATACCTGCAGAAGATTTGGATAATATTTTCGAAAGATTTTACCAATTAGGAAACAATGAAAATAAATTAAGTGGGGGTGGAATAGGTCTTACATTTTGTAAATCGCTTATCAATTTATTTGAAGGAGATATTTCTGTAAAAAGTGAACCTTTTAAAGAAACCAGGTTTACAGTTTTAATACCTACTGGTAGCATTAAAGATTATAATAATATTGAAGTAAACACCAATACAAAATCATTTATTAAAGATTGGGTACCATTATCAACCGAATATAAAAATGAAACTTTAAATGATGAATTAAAGGAACATCATTTATTAATTGTTGAAGACGAAGAAGATGTACAAAACTTTTTAACCAGTACACTTTCGAAAACATATTCTATTACCTTAGCAAATAACGGATTAGAAGGCCTGGAAAAAATAAAATTATGCGAACCAACACTTGTAATTAGTGATGTCATGATGCCAGAAATGGACGGGTTTGCTTTTTGCGAAAAAATTAAATCAAACCCTGAAACCTGCCACATTCCTATATTACTACTCACGGCACTAGGTACTAACGAAGATATTATTAAAGGTTTAGAATTTGGAGCAGACGAATACCTTAGTAAGCCTTTCTCTATAAAAGTTTTAGAATTACGTATAAAAAAACTGATTGAAAATCATATAAGAATAAAAGAACATTTCAAAAAGAACAGTACAATTCCTAAAAAAGGAATTGAATTATCTACGCGAGATAAAGCATTTTTAAGTGATATTATTGAAGTTATTGAAGAAAATATTTCTGATTCCAATTTTGGTGTTGTAGAATTATCAGCAAAAATGAATTTAAGTACTTCTCATTTTTATAAACGACTAAAACAACTTACAGGTCAAATTCCCAATGCTTATTTACGAAACTTTAGACTACAAAGGGCCGCAGAATTATTGAATAAAAATGATGGCGCCAATATTAATGAAGTGATGTATCAAATAGGTATTAGTTCTAAATCATATTTTTCTACCTCGTTTAAAAAATTACACGGAGTTACACCTTCTGAATATTCAAAAAAAAATTAATTAATTCACAATCTTTTAAAATTATTTAAAAGTAGTTTTTTTTAGAGTATTTATTGTCTCACTTCCAAAAACGGGGAATTTTGTTCTCAAAGAAACGACTAACCAATTTGCATTTGTTTATAAGTTTCCTGTTTTTCTTGTTCACTTATTGCTTCCATTTAGTCCTAAATAACAAGATGAATTCAAAATTACCTTACATCTCTTTTTAAATGAATTACTCTTATTAATTTATTCTTTTTTTAGATAAAATAAAAATTGCAGAGGTAAAATAAAGAATTAGAAAATTTCGAATTCTATTTTGGCTACCAAAAACAAATATTAGGTAATAAAAGCATAAAAATTTAGAAAATCGGTTTTTTGAGCAACAAAAAAAGTGATTTAAGAAATACATTTTTAGGATTTGACACTAAATTTGGCATACAAACTAAAAAGTGTTTTATAAATCAAGTTGGAATTATAAAACCTAACTATTAACTAAACTAAAATTATGAAAAAATTATTAAGTGCATTTATGTTGTTTAACTCAATGCTGTTATTGGGTCAAATGCAGAATGTTTCTGGGCTTGTTGTAGATAAAAATGAAAACCCTCTTCCTGGTGCTACAATAATTGTAAAAGGAAGTAAAGTTGGTGGTGTCACCGATTTTGAAGGGAACTTTACGATCAAAGTTTCAGAACCAGTAGATGATAAATTATTAATAGTTTCTTATATTGGATATAAAGAACAACTTGTTTCTTTATTGAGTAATAGGAATCTTAAAATTATCATGTTAGAAGATACCGGGGCCTTAGATGAGGTAGTTGTTATTGGTTATGGTTCGGTAAAGAAGAGCGATTTAACGGGAGCTGTTGTATCCGTAAAAGCTGAAGAGATTACCAAAGTAGGAGCCGTATCTTTAGATCAGGCATTGGCTGGTAGAGCAGCAGGTGTATTGGTAACACAAACCTCTGGTGTTCCAGGTGCTGGGGCAAGTATTAGAATTAGAGGTATTACTTCTACGAATGGTTCAGAACCTTTGTATGTTGTAGATGGTATCCCTTTTGATAACGAGCAAATAGAGGGCTTAAATGCTGAAAGTCAATCAGCGAGTATGAGTCCTTTGTCAACAATTAACCCGTCTGATATAGAGTCTATTGAGGTTTTAAAAGATGCTTCTTCTACGGCTATTTACGGATCAAGAGGGGCAAACGGAGTTATTTTAATTACTACAAAAACAGGAAAGTCAGGGAAAGGAAAAGTGCAAATTAGCTCTGATACTGGTTTGGCACAGATAAGAAAATATTATGATGTACTTGATGCTAATGAGTATACTATAGTTAGGAACGAGGCGTATACAAATGATGGTGATCCAAATCGTGTTTCTCAAGATGATTTACAAAGTGCTCTTGCAGGAGAGTTGCCTACAACAAATTGGCAAGATGAAATCTTTAGAACAGGTCAAAGTACAAATTTTAATGTAGGTATAAGTGGAGGTAGTGAGGCTACTACATATAATTTTTCTACTAATATTTCCAATATTGATGGAATACTTAAAGGAACAGATTTTAATCGTATCGCAAGTCGTTTGAATTTAGATACAAAGGTGAATGATAAATTGTCCTTTGGAACAAGAATTAATTACACAAATGTAACGTCAAATCAAAAAAGTACATCAACGAATACAGAAGGTGCATACGGAACAAATAGTGTTATTAGTAGAGCGCTTAGAACCGCACCAACTGTTGCTTCTGATGCTGTTTTTGAGTTTGATGATGTTGATGGGACTAATGGTGACTTGACTTTATATTCTCCATTAGAAGCTTTAGAAGGTAATATATATAATAACATTGTGAATGAATTTAGAGGAAGTGTGTTCTTGAAATACGAACTAAATAAAAAGATGTACTTTAGGTCAGATGTATCCTATTATACTAGATATGTTGGACAAACATTTTATCAGTTAAAATCTCTTTCTACAAGAAGCGGTACTCAAGATGGTAGAAGTGGATGGGCAAAAACCCAGGATAGTAGGTCTACGGGACTTGTAAATCAAAATACTTTTAATTATAATTTTGATTTTGGGAAGAAACACAAATTCACAACAATGATTGGTCAGTCTATCAATACGAGTGAGAGTTTTTCTGTTAGAACGTCGAATTTTGGTTTTGCTAATGATATTTTAGGTATCTATGACCCAGGATCTGCAACATATCAAGATGATGATGTTATTAGTGCTGTTGATTCTAACTTGCTTTCATTCTTTGGTAGGTTAAATTATAATTATAACAGTAAGTTACTTTTTACATTTACGGCTAGAGCGGATGCTTCTTCAAGATTTGCAGAAAATAATAAATGGGGGTTTTTCCCAGCAGCAGCTGCGGCATACAATCTTCATAAAGAGAATTTTATCAAAAACACGAATGTAATATCCAATTTAAAATTAAGATTAAGTTACGGATATTCTGGAAATCAATCTGTGTCACCATATCAATCATTGTCTATTCTAGGAACAGATCAACATATCTTTGGAGATGGTAGTGGAGGTGAAGCTGCAACTACAATTGTTGCTCCTTCACAATTACCAAATGCAGATTTAAAATGGGAATATACAAAGCAGTTAGATTTTGGAATAGATTTTGGATTGTATGAAAATAAAATTACAGGTACTGTAGAATACTATAATAAATTAACAGATGATTTACTCTTTAATGGTATAGCGATTCCTTCGCATTCTGGTTTTACTTCATACACTAAAAATTATGGATCACTTGAAACTAATGGATTTGAGTTTTCTATGAATGCTCATATTATTAGCAAACCAAAATTTAGTTGGACTTTAGGAGGAAATGTAAGTTTTGGAAAAACAATAGTTAAAGATTTGGCAGAAGATTATGTTCAAGCTGGTTTACAATGGGGTATTGTTACAGACACTCAAAGATTAATTATAGGTGAAGAATTTGGTGCTTTCTACGGATATAAAACTGCTGGAATAGCTCAGTTTGATGATTTTCAAGAATTTCAAGGACTTTCAGAACAGGAGCGCATAGATACATATAATGCAAATCCAACAGCCAACTATACATTGGTTGAAGAAGTAGCAGGAAAAGCACCTAGAAGTACTACACAGCTAAACCCAGGGGCACAATTATATGAGGATATTGATGGAAATGGAATTATAAACGGGGAGGATCAACAAGTAATTGGTAGAGCACAACCTGATGTGGTTTTTGGAATAAATAATTCATTCTCATTTGGAAATATTGACCTTAGCTTCTTCATAGATGGACAAGTAGGTAATGAGATTGCTAACATGATGTCTTTACAGACCTTAGCTTTTAGTGGTAACCAGCAATCGAGTATAGTTAAGGAGGCTTGGACAGCTACAGATCCAAGCTCAGTTTATCCAAGATTAAATAGCGAAAATAATGGACAATATGTTTTTAGTGATAGGTTTATTGAAAATGGTTCATTTATTAGGTTGCAAAATATAACCTTAGGTTATATTTTCCCTAGAAAGGTAACGCAAAGTTTAGGACTGAATAATCTGAGATTATACACTTCAGCATCAAATTTATTTGTACTTACTAAGTATTCTGGATATAATCCTGATGTTTCGCTTTCAGGAACCAGAGTTATAAGTCTTGGTCATGATAATGCGGCCTATCCTGTTCCTTCTTTAATAAGAATTGGAGTTAATGTACAATTTTAAAAAAAAACTAAAAAATGAAAAGTATATATAAAATTTTATTGACGATTTCTTTATCATCGGTAGTTTCTTGTGAAGGATTTTTAGAAGAAAATCCTCCAACATTTATTTCTACTGCTAACTTTTATCAAGATGAGAGCCAGGCTAGATCTGGATTAGATGCTGCCTACAACTCATTGGATAATCACAGTTCTGTAACATCTGCTTATGGGTTTTCATGGCCTATGTTAGATTTGGGGACAGATGATGTTTCTTCTAAGCTGAATGAAAATAATGAAAGTCCTGATTTTCTATCTCATAATATATCGTCTACCCTCCGTTTTATAAATTTAAGACAACAATATGCAATATGGTGGCAAGGAATTTCTAGAGCAAATTATGCAATGGAAAATATTCCTAACGTACCAGATATGGATGATGCGACCAAGAATAGTATGGTTGGTGAGGCTAGAGCATTAAGAGCGCTTTATTATTTGCATTTGGTTAAAACATTTGGAGATGTACCGTTAATGTTGAATTATGTATCTACGGAAGCTCAAATAAATGTAGATAGAGCACCGGTAGATGATGTGTACGATGAGATAATTATTCCAGATCTTAAGTTTGCAGAAGAACACTGCGAAGATGCACTTCATTTTGGAAGAGTTACTAAATGGACTGCAAAAATAATTTTGGCTGATGTGTATCTAACGAGAGCAGGTTGGAGAAGAACATCTCAAGGTGAATTTGTACAAGGAGATCCTGTTAATTGGGCATTAGCTCGAGATAAGGCATTAGAAATTATTGAGAATTCTCCTCATTCTTTAAATACAGTACCAGAGGTTGATGGACTTCATGTGACGCCATCTTATGGAGTAGCATGGAACAATCCTTTTACTAGTGAATCGATGATGGAAGTAGCAACTTTAGCTGAAGATGGTTTAGGATCTCGATTAAGTAAAGGATGTGCAGCCTCTAATAGTGGTGTTAGTTATTGGGGACTTTTTAGTGCTCAACCATTATTAGATGAAGGAAATTCGTCTACAGTTTCTCAAATGAGGTTTCCTGGTAAGCCAGGTACAGCTGGGAATTATATACCAACTCCAAATCTTTACAGAGCTTTTGAAGATGGAGATATTAGAGGAGAATGGAGTTTAATGACTAGGTATAAAACAGCTGATGGTACTGAGTATGTAATAGCACCAGTATTTAGAAAATATGTAGATATAGATTATTATTTAGGATTACCAGAGACATCGCAGTTTAGAACCAATTCTAACTTTATATTATATAGATATGCAGATGCACTTTTGATCTATGCAGAGGCAGCAAATGAAGCAGAAGGATCACCAAGTGATTTGGCATATGGTGCAGTAAACCAGATAAGAAGAAGGGCTTTTGAAGTTACAGATGATTCTAGAGACTTTTCAGGTCTTTCACAAGAAGAATTTAGAACTGCAGTATGGCTAGAAAGAAGACGTGAGTTTAATGGAGAAGTTAAGAGACGTTTTGATTTAATTAGAACCAATCGTTTGTTTACTGCTACAGATCCTTCTGTACCTAATCAAATGGATAGATTTTGGAGTGAAGAGGAAGATTCTGCAACAGAATATACAAACATGCATATTTTATATGGTAGTGCGCCTTTTCCTGATAGAGAATGGTTATTGCCTATTCCTCAGGTTGATATAACTTTGACAGGTTGGGAACAAAACGAAGGTTATTAAAAATGAAACAACCAAGAGGAGTGGCTTATTTAACCGATTCGCCCCTTCTCTTGCTTAAAAGAAATAATATTAATAAAAAATGAATATATTTAATAAAAGTAATTTATCCCTTGTAGTCTTTTGTCTATTAATCGCTTTTTCTAGTAGAGCTCAAGTCAAAACAGAAAGTATGGATAAAATGTGGGGGGAATCTAATGTTTCACCGGACGCTTTAAAAAGCGGAAAAGGTAAATTCTTTGATGAAAGTAATTTCGGAATGTTCATTCATTGGGGTTTATTCTCAAATCTCGGAGGTGTTTGGAACAATAAAACTTATTATGGTATTGGCGAATGGATTATGAATCCAAGAATGGCGGGAATACCTGTTGAAGATTACAAGCAAATTGCAAATGACTTTAATCCAACTGGTTTTGATGCAAAAAAAATAGCACAATTAGCCAAAGATGCTGGAATGAAATACATTGTAATTACTAGTAAGCATCACGAAGGTTTTGCTATGTTCGACTCTAAAGTAAGCGATTTTAACATTGTAGACGCTACCCCTTTTGGACGAGACCCAATGCACGAGTTAGCAGATGCTTGTCATGAAATAGGTTTAGGTTTCGGGTTTTATTACTCGCACAACCAAGATTGGACAGCTCCTGGAGGTAAAGGAGGTCCTAAGACAGATGAAAATGGAAAAGAAGCTATTTTTAAAGATTACTTCTATAATAAATGCAAACCTCAGGTAAAAGAGATTTGTACAAATTATGGTGATATAGATTTTGTATGGTTTGATACACCTGGAGATATGCCAAAGGAATATGTAGAAGAATTAGCTGCTATGGTTAGAGAATTACAACCAAAAGCCATGATGTGTAGTCGCGTTGGCTATGGTTTGGGCGATTATGCCAGTGTTGGCGATATGGAAGTTCCAACAAAACGTATTGAAGGTTTATGGGAAACATGCGATACTAATAATGATTCATGGTCTTATGCTTGGTACGATAATAATTTTAAAAGTCCAAAAGTCATTTTAAGTAGATTATTGGAAACAGTAGCACGTGGTGGTTCTTATTTGTTTAATGTAGGTCCAAACGAATTAGGAATTGTTCCAGAAATTGGCGCTGAATTTTTAAGAGAAACAGGAAAATGGCTAAAAAGATATCCTCAAGTGGTTTATGATGCCGGCTATTCTCCATGGGATTATAAATTACCTTGGGGAGATGTTACAACAAAAGGTAACAAGATGTATTTAGCAGTTTCAGAATGGCCTACTGATGGTAAATTGTATTTACCTGGTTTAAAAACTAAAATCAAATCTGCTAAAATTCTAAATCCTGAAGGAAGAGATCAAAAAATTAAATTTAAACAAGGAAAAGACAATTGGGTTACTTTTAATGTTCCCTTTAAAGCTCCGGATCATTTAATTTCCATTATAGAAGTTGAAGTTAATATCAAAAAGGGAGAAGACATAATTGCTGAAGACACAGCTTTAGGAATCTATCCAAATACAAGAACAGAATTAATTACTGAGTTTGGAACTGTTAGCAATGCTACACAAGCAAACAAAAAATGGATGGAGAAGTTCGGTGAATGGAAACACGTCAACCAAGTTGGAAATTGGGAAGAAAATGGTCAAATATCTTGGAGTATCGACGTAAAAAAAGCTGGATATTACTATTTAGATTTAGATTATAGGGGTGCTGATCGTTTGGTTTGGAAAACAACAACAGATGAAGGTATTATAGTACAAAACCAACAAGCCGCTACCGAAAAGTATGTGTTTTACAATATGGGTATTTTAGAATTTAAAACCCCCGGAAAACACACCATAACAACAACTTTAGTAGAAGGAGATAGAAAAACAGCCAGTTTAAAATCAATAGCTTTAAGACCTATAAATGATTAATTAGGATATGAAGCGCGTCACTTTAAAAGTTATTTTTAATGCTTTAATCCTGTTTATCTGTTTTCAATCAAGAGGACAATCAAATAAAGCTTTTCCCAAATTCAGTTGGGATAAAGTACCTGTGGCATTTCATTTTGGAAAACAGGGAGCTTTAACTAACGATGAAGCAAAATTTATTGCATCGCATTCAAATTATGTCGTTTTAGAAAAAGGACATGGTTTACCAGATTCTAAAAACACCGAAACTGGCATTAAAGTAGACGCAAAAAAATTAAAAGAATTGAATTCCAATATGAAAGTCATTTTCTATTGGAATGCTTTTCTAGATATCTCAACATACGAAGCACATCATGTATATAAAAGTCATCCAGAATGGTGGTTAAAAACAAAGAAGGGGGAACTTGATTTAAAAAAAGGAAAAACAAAACGCTATGATTTGTCCAACCCAGAAGTTCGTAAATGGTGGGTAGAAACAGTAAAAAACGAAATTTCGAACGGCTCTACCGATGGGGTTTTTATGGATGCTTTTATTCAAGTATCAAGTCCAGCCAATATTAAACTATGGGGCCAAGAGAAATACGATAGGATTCAAGAAGGGTTAAAAAAATTAATAGCCGAGACCAGAGCTGCTCTTGGAAATAACAATCTAATAGTTTACAACGGTATTCGAAGTAACCCAAGAAGAAATGTTGGAAATAACTTTCCAGATTATACCGACGCCGTAATGATTGAACATTTTGGCATTATTAACAGTAGCTCCAAAGAAAGCATGCTACAAGACATCCAAGAAATGGAGAAAGCCGGAAAAACTGGAAAAATAGTAATTTTTAAAGGGTGGCCTGGATATACTTGGCTAGAAAAAGATTTTATGGCAAAACCTCTTAAAGAAAAACAAGAAATTTCTAGAAAAAATATAACATTTCCTTTGGCTTCATTTTTAGCAGGCGCACAAGAAAACTCTTATCTCATATATAATTGGGGCTATCGCTTTAAACACGGTGCAACAGATTGGTATCCTGAATTTGATAAACCACTGGGCAAACCATTAAACAATATGAAAGTGAATGGTTGGGAGTTAACTCGTGATTTTGAACATGCCTCTATTTGGGTTGACTTAGAAAACAAAATTGCCAAAATCGATTGGAAATAACCAATGAACTCCTTCTACATGGATTGAAACTTCAAGTAATGAAGATGGAAACCTCTAGTCAGAACTATCAAAAAAAAGAATACATTAAGTTCTGTGCATGAATTAAAATTTTTGAATCTATTCTTTTACCTAGAGTACAAAATCTTTGAAACTGAAAATTTATTGATTTAGAGTCGTAATGTCTTGACAAAAACTGTGTCTGTGAAAAATGGATGCTTGTAAATACATAACTTATATATTAGCATGATTAGACACCTCATAGCTTAGTGTTTTTTATGGTATTTCTCAGGTATAGCATTTACTACTCTATCATTTATCCACCAATTCGGACCTTCTGTGAGTACTTCATCATCATATTCTATAAGTGCTTTTTTTAGTCTTTCAAATAACTTTGGTTTATGAGCCGATAAATCAGTTGTTTCCCTTGGATCAATTGCAAGATTGTATAACTCGAAACTTGTTAGATCACCATTAGCTAGTATTTTCCAATCTCCTTCTCTTAATGCTACCTTAAACTCATTACTGTTGTTCCTCCAATAAAGTGGTTTTGTTCTGCAGAATTTCTTGTTCTCAAGAATTGGCAAAATAGAAGTACCATCAAGGGTAATGTGTTTTGGCAAGTCAATTCCTGCAATATCCAAAAAGGTTGGAAATATATCGGAACCAATAATGGGCTCTTCTGCAATTCCTCCTGGCATCAGACCATTTCTCTTAAACCCAGCAGGCCAAGATATAATCCCTGGAACTCGAATACCTCCTTCATGAGTATGTCGTTTTCTTCCTCTTAATCCCCCTGTGTTTCCACGATATCTAGCACTACCAATATTGTCCTTTTTAACGGGGAAACCAAATTCGTTATCTCCTTCCGGTCCGTTGTCACTCGTATACCAGATTAGCGTTTTATCGTAAATCCCTTCTTCTTTCATAACACGTACAATTTCTCCAACTGCTTCATCTATTTGGGTCACATTAGCATAGTAATGCTTAAGGTTAGGATCGTCTATTTCATCATCGTATTTTTCAATAAACTTAGGATCGCTCATTATTGGTCCATGGGGTTCATGAAACCAAAGCGTCATAAAAAAAGGTTGATTGCTATTTTTATACTTACGAATCCACTTCACAACTTCTTTCGCCACAAGTTGAGCGGCATAGCCCTTCATCGGTCCCATTGGTTTTCCATTAAGGAAAAAATTATCCGGATTCTCATGAGAAGGCCTTGCTACATTTCCTGTTGCAAACCAGTAATCGTACCCATAGTCCTCCATACTTGGCTGATTTGGATCAGTACCAAAACCAAAATCGGAGTATGGCTGAGGCCACTTACTCTCCCCCTGCTTTTTCTCTGTATAATTACTTAGGTGCCATTTTCCAAAATGAGTTGTTTGATATCCATTTTTCCTTAACAACTGAGGCAAAGTCACTTCATCCTTTTGCAAATGACAGAAATGATCTGCCGGCACCCATCTGAAAACACCGTTACGAAACGGAGTTCTGCCTGTTAATATAGATGAGCGAGAAGGGGAACAAACTGCAGCAGATGAATAGCATTGTACTAATTTGATGCCTTCCCTAGCCAATTGATTGATGTTGGGGGTTTTTATATATTCATGTCCAAAAGAACCAAGGTCACCCCAACCCTGATCATCTGTAAGAATTTGGATAAAATTGGGTTTTCTCTCATTTTTAGAAAGTTTGCCACTAGGACTACTTTGACCATAGGTGGTGGTAAACAAACCACAAAACACAATGGCTAATACAAGTCTTTTCATAATCATAATAAAATCTAGTTGTTAACAAAAACTCTTCACATCTTCCAAGATAATCATCTCTCTTTTGTCGGTAGATTGTGTTATCATTTTTAAATTCAATATTTTTAGCATAGAGGATGTATGCTCCCTATGCCAGTAGAACTCCGAAGAAAAACTGTTATGGATAGCGTGCAATATCTTCCAGCACTTCTATTTCCGAGTCCTTTGCAGTTCCTTCTACTGGGTAAGAAATCTCAACGTTTTCCAGTTTCACCGTTTCTATATAATGATTAGGTATCCCAGGTATCATGTTTGGTCCCGTTACCGCTTTGGCTATTTGTTGATCCCCATTGTCAAAATTAGTCCTAGTTAATTTTTAGATATATTCTTTAGTAAAGATACCTTGGGTACTTAAAAAACAGTTGCTCTAATCAATTAATGCGTTTCTCTATTTTGTAAAAAATATTTTATAAATTCTACCTGATTAAAACTAGATAAACTAAGATTTAACCAATTAGAATTATAAAAGTATTGAGAATTAATTTCTAATAAACACTTCCTTGATCGATAGCAAATCCAATACATCAACCAATACTATGTTTTAATACTATTCTGGTCTTCGGGTAGTTATATTCGCATTTTTAAACTCATCATTTTAATATCATATATCATGGTTTTTTTACTAAAAAGTTAATAAAACACAGAACATCTGGCTTATTCTATTGTTTTATTAATGTATAGCTAGTAAAATCCTTAAAAAAATAAATCTAGATATCACTACTTTAGAGCTGTTTTGTGTTTTTATTTTACAATAATTGATTTGAGAAACAAATAAATCTAAATGAGTAAATGGTTAGTTTATTATTTAAATATTTTCGCTAAAAACCATTTTATTATGAAAGCCATTAAACTTATTACATGTTTATTTTTAACTACTTTACTTTTGCAAAGTTGTAAAACTGATACTAGCGATAAACCTATTGAAAACAAAGAAACCCAACCTAATATTATTTTTATATTTGCCGATGATTGGGGCTATGGTGATTTAGGAATTCACGAAAGCTCATTTTGTAAAACGCCTAATCTGGATAAAATGGCCGCTGAAGGAATTGATTTCCAGGATTTTTCAGTAGTAAACCCAGTATGTTCACCTAGTAGAGTTGGAGTCATGACAGGTCAGTTTCCTGCGAGACATAGTGTGCATGGGCATTTTGCTTCTGTTGAGTCTCATATGAAACGTAATATGCCCGATTGGTTAAGTACAGAAGCACCTTTGTTACCACGAATGCTTAAAAAATCAGGGTATGTAACTGCTCATTATGGAAAGTGGCATTTGTCCAATACGCATGTAGCAGATGCACCATCTCCTTTAGAATATGGGTATGATGAATATGGAGCTTTCAACTTACCAAGTAATTTGCATCAAATGAATGTGGATTCTACATTATATAAAACCATAGATTTTGTAAAGAAAAATAAAGACAAGCCTTTCTTTGTAAATGCATGGATTCATGCAACACACACACCCCATTATCCAAAGAAGGAATATATGGATAAGTTTTCAGATTTAAATGAACAACAGCAAGTGTATGCTGCAGTAGTGGCTGAATATGATAATCGTATTGGGCAATTATTTCAAACATTAAAAGATTTAGGAATAGATGATAACACACTTGTACTTTTTTCTTCTGATAATGGTCCAGAATTTACAGGAACTACAAAAACACAGGGAGATAATTCAACTGGAGGTGGTCTTGGATCATATTATTCAGTTGGAGAAACGGCAGGTCTTAAAGGACAAAAGCGCTCGTTGTTTGCTGGCGGTGTTCGTATTCCTTTTATCGTAAGGTGGCCAGGTTCAGTACCTGCTGGAGTTATTGATAAAACAACACAATTATCCACGGTAGATTTGTTACCTACTTTTTTAGAATTAGCAGGAGGTAAATTACCAGAAGGATATGAATCAGATGGTGTTAGTATTGTAGAGGCTTTAAAAGGTAAAGCTGTTAAACGAGAAAAACCAATTTTTTGGGACTGGAAGTTCTCAAATAATAGACCAGGATTCTGGCCTTCAGCAGGTATTCAAGAAGATAACTGGAAGCTTTTAACAAATTCAAAATTAGGCAAAACTGAATTATATAATATCAATACAGATTGGTCGGAACAAACAGATGTAGCAAATAAATACCCAGAAAAAACTTCAGATTTATTAAATAAAATTAAGGCGTTTGAACACACTTTACCTACAGCTCCTCTAAGTAATACTTTTTCTAAAGAAAGAGAAAATTTAACTAAATAATTAGAAAACTAAGTATGAAAAATCAATTATTAAAAGTTACTGTAATAGCACTATGTTTAATCTGTTTTGGAAGCTGTAAAAATAATAATGAGTACAATATCCTAGATTATGGAGCAATTAATGATACTACAATTGTAAATACAGTAGCAGTTCAAAAAGCTATTGATAAATGTGCTGAGAATGGTGGAAAAGTAATCGTTCCTTCTGGAAAATATGTTATAGGTACAATTAATTTAAAAAGTAATGTTGAATTACATATTCAAAAAGGAGCAGAACTTTTGGGGAGTTTGTCTTTAAAAGACTATTCCACAAAAAATAAAGGTGCTATAGAGGCACCAGCATTTAATAAGAGTTTATTGTATGCGGAGAATGCTCATAACATCAAAATAACAGGACAAGGACTCATTAACGGTAGAGGTACTAAAGATAATTTCCCAGTAAAAGTTGCTGATAGCTTAGGAGAGAGACCCATGTTAATGCGATTTATTAATTGTAATTATATAGAATTTAAAGATGTCTCATTTTTAAATAGTGCTTCTTGGTGTGTTCATATGGTTTCTTGTGAAAATATTACAGTAAAAAAAGTTACAATCGATAGTAGAGTTAACATAAATAACGATGGTTTTGATTTAGATGGATGCACAAATATTTTAATTGAAGATTGTGACATCAAGACTGGAGACGATGCTATCTGCCCAAAAAGCACCACTTCAAAAATCACAGAAAATATGGTTGTTAAAAACTGCAGGGTTGAAAGCCATACAGCAGCTTTTAAATGCGGAACATCTTCAAGAGGTGGGTTTAGAAATATTAAAGTTTCTGATTGTGATTTTTCTAATACACGAATGGGAGCTATAAAACTTTTACAAGTTGATGGTGGTATTCTAGAAGATATTACAATAGAAAACATTACTATGAATAATATAGAGGGGCCTCTTTTTATTAGGCTTGGAAATAGAGGTAGAATTTATGATAAGCCAACAGAGCAAATTTATAATTTGAAAGATGGAGGAAGTGAAGGAGCTCCAACGGGTTCCATAAAAAATATTACCATCCGAAATATAAAAGCTACAGTGGTTAGCACTATTCAAAAACGTTGTGGCATTATGATTACTGGTATTCCAGGTCATTATGTGGAAAATGTTTTGTTAGAAAACATTACGATTTCTTATCCAGGAGGGGGAACTGAAGAGGATCTAAAAAGAAGTGTCCCTGAAGATATTGCGAGATATCCAGAGCAATTTTTCTTTGGAGTATTGCCTTCTTGGGGAGCATATATTCGTCATGCAAAAAACATTGAATTTAAAAATGTAATTATGACTACGCGTAATAGTGATGCTAGAGAAAAAATTGCGCTAGTTGATGTTGTAGGTTTTACTAATATCGCATCTTCAAATATTATCAATTAAATAAGTAAAGATGATTTTTAAAAATATCATTGTCGCATTATTATTTATAATGCCATGTATTTTAATTTCCCAAAATCAAGAAAATGATACTTTTATTACTCTAAATGAAGCTAGAAATGTACCTCAGAATTTCCATGAGCTGTGGAGTCACTATGATGCAAGAAAAGAACCTTTAGATACAGATATTCTTAAAGAGTGGGAAGAAGATGGGGTCATCTTTAAAGTTCTAAGATATAGAGTTGGAGTTTTTAAAGGCAAAAAAGCTATGGTGGCCGCTATTTATGGCTATCCAAAAAACGCGAGTAACCTACCTGGTTTAGTGCAAATACATGGCGGAGGACAGTATGCCAATTATAGAGCTGTACTAACAACAATGGACTTGCAACAAAAAGTTGGACAATTAATTGCGAGATTTAAGCTGCTACATTTTGGTTATACATTTCCATTTCAAATTCGTTAATAGTTTTATAACCTAAAGTAGAGTGTATTCTTCTTTTATTGTACCAAATTCTATCCAAGAAAAGATGGATAGTTCTGCCTGAGACCTGTAATTGTATTTGTGCAAATACACCCATTCTGTTTTTAAGCTCTTAAAAAAAGATTCCGCTACGGCATTGTCCCAACAGTTCCCCTTTCTACTCATGCTTTGTATTACTAATTCATTATAGTTTTTGATAATATCAGTAAACAAATAGCTGGCATACTGAGAACCTCTATCGGAATGGAAGATAAGTTCTTCGGTAATTACATTGGATTTTACCGCCATATTCCATGCAGGTATTATAGTGTCCTGAGTTGTTAAATTGGCGCTCATAGACCAACCTATTACTTTTCGAGTATATAAATCAATAATCACTGTTAAATACATCCAACCTTGCTTGGTTTCAATATATGTAATGTCGGACACCCAAACTTGATCTACCCTAGATACTTTAAAGTTTTGATTTAAGATATTGGCAGCAACAGGGTATTTGTGGTTACTATCTGTTGTTGTTCTGAACTTGCGTTTTCTTCTGGCAAATAAGCCATAGGATTTCATAAGTCTTGCCACTCGTGGTCTGGAAACATGGTGTCCGAGTTTTTCCAATGCCTTTTTTATTCGTGGAGCTCCATAACTTTCATTGCTGTCTTTAAAAATAGCTGTAATCAACTCGGATAATTTCTGATTATATAACCAAAGCTTTGAAAACTTAGATTTTAACCAATTATAATAACCACTGGTACTGACTTTTAAAACCTTGCACATTTTCTCAACTGAAAACTTAAATTTATGATGTTTTATGAACCTAAATTTTTCCTGTCGCTCTTGGAGAAAATGCTCACCGCCTTTTTTAATATCTCGTGTTCTTCCGATATATCCTTTAATAGGGCTATTTCTTTTTGTTCATCTGTCAATTTTGGGATTCCTCTACCTGGAAAACTGTTCTTTCCATAAACTTGTGATTCTCGTCTCCAGCGGTGCAATACCGAGTAAGGAATATCCAGTTCCTCACAAACTTGCTTGACATGACCCCGGGCTTAGCTTAATTCTACTGCCTTTTGCTTAAATGATGTACTGTAATTTCTGTGTTGTTTCTTCATGATTCAAAGTTAATTTATGTAACTCTAAATCTCGCAATCGAATGTCTAGTCTAATGTAGTAATTCCAATTTATCATTATGTAAATAGTAGATCATCATCCTCTGGTTTTCTAATATATTTTATTGGGTAGTCAGAATTTCTGTTTTCGTAATTGGTAGTCCTTCGCAATTTTGTACTTTCATTAAATATTCCATTAACATAATAAGCTATAATTTGGTCTCGGTCAATTGTAGTCTCTATTCTTAAAACCGCATTTATATCTATAATCAGTGCATCTAAAATATGTTGAGCTATATATAATCTTTTATTAGAATTTTTGTCAAAATATCTTAAAAGTCCCCCATCTCTTTGTTCCCATAAATTAATATTTTGACACCCCTTCAATATATCAAAATTCAATAGTTCATTAATTTCTTCTAAGTTTGCTTTTTTTATATTTTTCAGGCAAAAAATTGTATTACTATTTTCTAAATTAGAATAATGAGCAGGTGTTTTAAAATATTCAAAATTCTTATTCATCACCCAGCCTTCATAATAACTTGCAACATCTCCATATCCAGTACCAGTTAATGTATGAAATTCTCCATTACCGAACCTTTCAAATGATGTGCATACCGTTTCTTCATTAGCTGATACAATTTCTTTGTTTTTTACTTTTCGAAAATAAAATAATACTTCCTCGTTAAAACTTCTTAAATAATATTTACTAATTCTAGTTTCTTCAATTTTGTAGTCATTAGAACCGCACAATAACTCAAAATCTGAAACCGTTAAAGTAAAAATATATTTCATCAAAAGCTCGCGGTCATTTGTAATAATATAAGAATTGTAATGATCAATGAAATCATCATAACCCATTTGTTCCAATATTTCATCTATCGCTTTCAAGACATCATTTTTGGAAAATATTCTTTCAATATGATAGTTGTTGTAATCGTGTATGTAATATCTGTTTTTTATTATGATGTAGAAAATTTCATCTTTCATTCCGAAACCTATTAATTACCACTAATGGTCTTGTTTCTTTTATTCGTTAAAAATGATATTTATTATATAATTTATTGAGACGATTTTCTTTTTCCCTATGTTTATTTCATAGAAGTCTAAATGTTCGTTTAATATTTTCAATGTAAATTATATTGTTTTAATCTTTTGTTGTGTTTTAAATTAAATATAATTAGCCTATATGTATAACAAAGTAATATCAATTTGTCTTTTCTACTGGTTATTACTACAACAAATGACATATTATATTTCAAAATACAATGTATAAAAAAAAACCATATCAATTAAGAAATGGGTCTAAAATATAACTTATGAAATAATTTTAAAGAATCACTGTATAATAGTTTTCTGAGTTTTTCAACTGAGATTTATCATGAGCCATTACTGCAGAAAACGGGCATAGTATACCACCCACAGCGGATTAAAATGAGCATAGTGCGGCGGGTGAAAGTGAACCACTACAAATAGATATGCGAAAAATAAAACAGATTTTCAAATTTTAGAGTGAAGGAGTCAGCAAGCGTCAAATGAGCCTACAATTGAGGTTATCTCGAAATACCATCACTAAATATATAGATTTTTTTAAGCGGTACCAACTGACTAGCTACGAAGTGTCCGCTATGATACTTGAGGAGTTGAACAGGCTTTTTAAAACGGATAAAAAAGACAAGAGTCAACAACTATTAACCCTGGAAAAGTATTTTCCTTATTTTGTTAAAGAACTGCGTAAAACAGGGGTAACCAAAGAGCTGCTCTGGCAAGAGTACCTCACCAAACATCCAGATGGCTACAAACTTTCCCAGTTTAGGTATTGGTTGAATGGGACGGATGATGAGAAACATTAAAAGCGGATAATTTGAACCAGACCATTTACGGCTTTAAACTAATACAATACAATGAGTTATTGATATTTTAACTATGCTCACTTTTTTTCCGCTGAGGGTGGTATTGTCTTGTCGTTTTTTGCACTATATGCTTACAATATAGCAAATGGTAATTCACAACTAAATATAGTTTTTATTCTTAGTGAAGAATCAAAGCATTTAATAACACTAATTCATAATTCATATAAACTAAAAGTTGTTTCTATTGATCTAAAAGATATATTAAATGATTACTTTAAGAAAAAACAAGTTTCATTACAATTTGTTACCTCTATAATTAACAATTAATTATATACAATAAATTACCTCATTCACCTTCACAAAAATCGCTCCTAGTCCAAGTATGCCTAGTATCAATTCTTTGTTTGCTTCATTTAGTTCTCTTAAAAAAAGTCTTGGACATAATCCTCACTTTTGACTTTTCATTCCGTTGACCCTTCCGCTGGAAAGGAACACTATATTCCAAGTAAAAAGCGTGAATAAAGTCCGCCTGAAATACTAATAAAAGAGAGTGATCCATTTACACAACACGTTCAGCACATTCCCCTGCATTCCGTGAAAAACTTCATTTCGAGAAAAGAGCTTCCTTACAAAAGTCTTGAACACAATCCCAAAGTTTTAGATTTCCACTTCACTTTTTCCTGCCGAAGCAGGCAGGAACGCTTCGTTCCCAATATAAAACTTTGAAATAGCGCCCGCTTAATAGGAACATATATTTGTAATTGTGTTCCACTTCCTATGCATTTGTATTTCACAAAGAATTTAGATCCACATCCCGTGCCAACACCACTATACCTTTTTTTGACGGCAAAATAACAACATTCAGCTTTGAACGACAGCATAACCAGGCTTCGTTCCTCGCACTTTTTATATGTCTAAACAAAGCTGAATATCGAAAGAAATAAGCAACAAAAGAAGGTAACAGCGTCGGCACTATGGGAAGTAAATCTAAAATGAATCTTATGAAATCTTACAAAATCAATAAAAAGGAAGCGGAACAAAAGTTAAAAAAACAAAAAAAGGAAAACGCTCTGGATATAATAAGTAAATCAATTTTAAAACCTTTCTGAAGGGTTCAGATGGGTCAATATTAATCTTTAAATTTTTTAATTATGAGTACTCTAAAAAACAAAGTACAGTTAATTGGCAACGTAGGGAACGAGCCAGAAATCACCAACCTTGATGACGGAAAGAAAGTCGCCAAATTTTCAATCGCTACCAATGAGTTTTATAAAAACTCAAATGGTGAGAAAGAACAGAACACCCAATGGCACAATGTCGTGGCATGGGGTAAGATTGCCGAAATAATAGAAAAATATGTTGGCAAAGGAAAAGAAGTTGCCTTAGAGGGCAAATTGACTTCACGTTCTTATGAAACCAAAGAAGGAGAAAAAAGATATGTTACCGAAGTGGTAGCCAATGAAATTCTGCTTTTGGGGATTAAAGGCGATGATAACGCCAGTGAATAACTAAAATAAAAGAGGGCGTTCCCGTGGAAAGTTGCGCCCTCTTTTTCATTATTAACTTCTAAAAATAAAATCACAATGAAAACACAAGTTAACAAAATAAAAGCGGAACTGCAACATTTTATAGGTTCAGAAACCTTTTATAAAATTCCTTTAATAGGAACTAGATTTACAGATGGGATAAAATATTTGGCAGATACTGCCGAGTGTTTTTGGTTAGTAACCGATGCTTCAGTAATAGCAAAAAGTTTTATGAACAAAAGCTATTTTGTAATAGTCGATTTTAAACGACTTTCTGAAAAAGAAAGAGCAGAAAAGCAATGCGAGGCTTTGATTAATTATAGCGATGGAAATGGCAATATTTTTGAAACTCATAGATATAATGTGACAGATTTTCCATTGGACGAATTGCGATTATTTTTTGTGGATAATACGTTGATGCTTCCTAGTGAATATTGATTTTCTAACGTGGTATATCTCAATTATTCGAACCTTGATAACGAAACCCAAGAACGTTTGGTTTCGGTTTCCAAAAAAGATGTTGAACAGAAATTTGGAAATGATTTGAAACGATACGCCAAAGAGCATCATTTAGAATATGAAACGCTTTTGGAAGAAGAAGCCATTAGAAATCTCTATTCCTACGATTACGTTTTTAATATGTAGAATATAACCGTAAAACCCAGGGCCTTTAATTTTTTAAAGGTCTTTTTTTTATTTCAATATTTTATATTCCGCAACTAAAATAGCAGTTTACTAATGATAGTTTTAAACTTCAAACATAACACTCTTAAAAAATTGAATTTCAATTCCTATTACAGAAAAAGCCATTACATTTTTGGATGTAATGGTATTTTTTTGTCCCACTAAAGTGGGACGAAAAGGAATAGCAAGAGGGTAACACGCTGGCGCGATGTTTCATTTTTTCATATTCTATAACACTAACAAAATCAGTGTTTTATATGGTTTTTCGTTTTAGGTTTTGAATTTTGAAAATTGTTTTTTCAGAAAAACCCTTGTCAGCCCAATTAAAACAATAAATTTTTTCAGAAAAAATGGATAAAGGATATGAAAAAGAGCGATTTGAGATGCTTGGAATTAAAACTTCAATAGCAGATAGATTTCGAAAATTTTGCAAGAAAATGTCTAAGTCACAGTCAATGACATTATTATTAATGATTGAATTTTTTGAAGATAATGGCATATCTCCAAAAGAAAAGATGGGTCCAAATATGCAGACATTAGAAAACAAAATAAATAAACGAATCAATGCTGTAATTGCAATTATAAAAGACATCGAAAAGAACCATGATAAACCCACCACTGCTATGTTGCAATCCTTATTTATGGAATTTGAACCTAAAGAGAAAAAACTTGTTTTAGAGAAGGATGCCAGGGAAAAGAAGGTTCAAATTGTTGAAAAATTAGATCCTAATAATCAATTTTAAAAATATGTATATAACTATAACGGCTCAAAAATTAGGTGGAAATTATTCGCAAAGTTCAGCAGATTTTGTGGATTATTTAGAGAAGGAAAATCAAGGATTGGAACATGAAGATCAAGAGTTTTTTTTCAATCAATACGACAACGACATAGACCCTGAAGAAGTGGTAAAAGAAATTGATGGGAATACTGCAAAACTCAAAAATAAAGAACCAAAATTTTATTCTATAACCATCAGTCCAAGTCAGTTTGAGTTGAGAAAATTACAGAACAATTATGAAGATTTAAAAAAGTACACCCGTGCTATAATGAATGATTATGCTGCGTCATTCAATAGAGAAATTAATGGAAAGCCAGTTACTGTAGACGACATAAAATATTTTGCAAAAATTGAACATCAACGAACTTTTAAAGGTACTGATAAATAAGTAAGAGAAAATCAACCTTTTGCTACTAAAATACTTCAACTAAAAACTGACATTCGTAAAATTGAGCACCAACAGTTAGAGGGGGATATCAAGAAAATGAAATCCCACATTGCCAAACTTGAAGCTGAAGCTCCACATCAACAAAATGGAAAACGGATTGTTCAAGGGATGCTAAAAGATGGTAATCAAAGTCATATTCATATTATTGTGAGTCGAAAAGATGTTTCAAATTCTGTGAGTTTATCCCCAGGATCTATACATAAAGCTTCAGAAGTAGAGATGCACGGAAAAATGGTTAAGCGTGGTTTTGATAGAGATTCGTTCTTTGAAAAAGCAGAAAAAACCTTCGACAAAACGTTTGCATACAAACGAAACTATGCAGAATCTTATAAATCGAAAAAGGATTTCATTAAAAATCCAAAACAGTATTTTACAACATTATTAGGTTTGCCAACAAGTGAAAAAGCAATTGCATTTAAAATGCTTGCAAAATCGGGAGTACCAATAATGAGTATTCCAACAAATCAAGTTCAACTCGCATTAAAAACGATGAAATACTTAAAAAAAGGTGTTGAATTAGCGATTAAATCTGGTTCAATAGGTATATAAAATGGAAATTCAAGGTCTCACATTTACGATAGTATTGTTATTTGTAATGAGCATCATTTTTTATGCGTCATTTAAACTGATTCGATACGCTTTTACAATAAATCTTATTCTAATTATGGTTTGTTTGTGGCTGTTCTTCAAAACAAACCACTTTCTTACGCCATGGTTTTCGCATCTGCTCTTTGTTGGTTGTCCTTTAATGCTTATCAATACCATTTTATATGTTTTTCTTCATAATGAAAATGACATTTTCGACGCTAATAATAAATACCAGGTACAATTCAAAGTAAAACATGGAAGTTTCAAAATTAATAATATTAAGCGAGGGGCATCAATTATTGGTTCTGCTGGAAGCGGAAAAACAGAGAGTGTAGTTTATAGTTTTCTACAGCATTTCTGTAAGCATCATTTTTCAGGAGTTATTCACGATTATAAAAATTTATGAGTGAAATTTTCTCCATTTTCAATTCGTTCCGTTACTTGTATTTCCAACTTTCCGTCCACAAGAGTTTTTTCAATCGGCGTGATTGTAAATCGGAAACCACTTTTATTGGCTTGATTTACCATAATTCCTGCTCCGAAAACCATAAATTTTTGGTTGTCTATATTTTCCGTTACAAAATTTGCTTTGGTCGGTTTTCCCACAACTAAATATTCCGCATTGTTTTCTAAAACCATTTCTACTTTTTTATCCGCTTTTGAGTAAACAAAATCCGATTGAGTTTTATTTCCGCAACTTGCTAAAGTCAGAGTTATTATTCCAAAAATTATGTAATTCAAAACCTTAATTCTCATTCAATTTCTGCGTTTTTTAAATTAATGGCAACGTTAAGTATAAGAAACGTAGGGTAGGTGATAAGCACTTTCGTTTCGGTTTATTACTTAGCTAAATATAAATATTTTGCTTTTATCTTATCTACTATAAACGCCAAAATTTTATATTTAGCGGACTTTCTTAACATTCACAGACCTTTCGGTTTAGCACAAACGCCCTATGTTTTTTATACATTGTGTGTGCCCAGCATGGGCATCTTTTGATTTACTGAAAGGTAAATAATTAATCTAGAGGGTGCAAGTCCCTTATGGGCAGGTGTAACGCCCTGAACCATTAGTAAGCTGCAAGGTTGCTAGTTGTGAGACTAGGACTGAAGGAAGCAGGACTACAAAACTCGGTACTGACGAACAGGAACCGTATAGGAGGCATAATTATCTGGGTAAGCAACCACATCATTGTAACGCCCTAAAGATTACCAAAATGATAGTTATGTAGATACGGCAGGGATCGAGAGAAAGAAGATGTTCTTACCTGGGGAGATCTCTATAACCACGAGTTGGTATAGTAGAGAAGTCAGCAGAGGTCATAGTACTCACGAGAAACGAGTTGCAGCATATCTGCATAGGTCTCACAAGTGAGGAAGGACTGAAAGTAATCCTTTCTGAAGTGCCAGATGGAGCATTAATTTTCGTTATTGGTTGACCGATTCCCTAGAAAATTTGTAGCCATTTGATAAAGTAAGAAATAGTTTTGATTGGTGTAAAGAGCAATTGGAAAGATGGGTTACTAACCGCCGTATACGAGACCCGTATGTACGGTGGTGTGAGAGGCGCACTCCGTTCCTAATTAGGGGCGGAGCCGTCTACTCGATTAGCCACAGGTTTTTTATTCAGCATCAGAATATTCCATTAAATCGGCAGGCTGACAATCAAGAGCTTTACATATAGATTCTAATGTCGAAAAACGAATAGCCTTAGCCTTTCCTGATTTTAAAATTGAAATATTGGCTGTTGTAATTCCAATTATTTTTGCGAGTTCTTTACTTTTCATTTTTCGTTTGGCTAGCATAACATCAAGGTTTATTATTATAGCCATAAATTAAACTGTTAGTTCATTTTCTTCTTTTATATTTTTTGCCAAATTGAGCGTGTTACTTTGGATGATAAAAAACATTCCAATAATCGTTAAAAAGAGAGGAACTAATAAGTTGGTGTCATAAATTAGTTCAAATTTACCTCCATAGAGTTTATTTAGCCACAGAATAGCATAAAGTGCAAATGAAATAATTCCAGTAAGCAAAAAATGACTCCCTGATTTTTTTAAATTACCAATAATTTTTTCCGAGAAATATTTATTTGATAGTAAGAACCTTGCCATTTTTCTTAAAAAATATAATCCTCTTAGAAATATTACATAAGTGATTAAACTCAAAATTAGAATTGCCCAATAGAACATACTCCAATCTTCAACATTTATATTGACTTGATTGATATTTACAATGCCAAAGGGTATAATAAATACTATTCCAATCAATCCAATAAAGTGAAGGAAATAAAGAATGTCGACTAGCGATTTAAATAAAATGGTGTTTTTCATGTTCGAATAAATTATTATTCAAATATAATAAAATTATTGATAAACAATAATATAATTATGAAAAACGATATTTTTTAACTTGTGGCTAACGTTTATGTATAAGAATAGTTGCGGGTTTGTATGCGAGGATTTTCCGAAGGAAAATCAGACGTTACAAACACGCAAGGACCTTTGATTAAGCTATTAAGCCGCAATTATTTTTATACGGTGTGCCTGTTGCACAAGTTAGCAATTAATTGACATATCGTTAAAGTAAATTATTGATTGATTTCTTAACTTTAAGGATGCAAGGCAAAAAAACATATCAAGAAAAGCTTTTTAATAGTTTTCGCTTAAGCGAACGAGTTCCTCAAGACAATTTTTATCGTTTATTAAAAGGTGTATTAGATTTAAATTTTCTCTATGTTCAAACCAAGAGTTACTATGGCGACAGTGGCCAGAAGAGTATAGATCCGGTAGTGTTTTTCAAGTTGTGTTTAGTTGGTTATTTAGAGAATATTATCAGTGACCGTAAATTAATACAGCATTGTTCTATGCGATTAGATATTCTCTATTTCATTGATTACGATTTAGACGAGGAGCTTCCTTGGCACAGTACGATAAGTAGGACTCGTCAGTTGTTTCCTGAGTCAGTATTTGAAGAAGTTTTCACTAAAGTACTTAGTATGTGTATAGAAAAGGGCATGGTGAGTGGCCATACACAAGCTATTGATTCTGCCCCTATAAAAGCGAATGCAAGTATGGATACTTTGGAGCTTAAAGTACCTGAAGAAGATTTGCAAGCACATTTGCGAAAGGTTCGTGTGTTTAGTTCTATGGACAAAGAAACACCGCATCGTAAAAGCAAAGGCGATAAGTCAGATAGAGGTCAGCGTATCGTTACAGCGAGCAAGAAAGAACTAGGTGCTATCCAAAGCAGAAATAAGAAATGGAGTACAGATCAAGATCAACGACCAGGGTCAGGAAACAAAGGCTCGAAGTATACCAGTAATAAAACCCATTATAGTCCTACTGATCCAGATGCTCGGATTAGTGTAAAGCCTGGCAAGGCTCGGAAGCTAAATTACTTGAGTCAGTTAAGTGTGGATACGGCTAGTCATGTCATCACCGACATTCGGGCGTATCATGCTGATGGAAAAGACAATCAACAATTACCAGATATAGTAGAACGTTTACATAAGCGTTTGTGGCAACAGGGTCTGTTTTGGGAAAATTGTGTTGCGGACACTGGCTACAGTAGTGGCGAGAACTATGCTTATTTAGAGCAGAAAGGACTTAGAAGTTTTATTCCTCCACATGGGACCTATAAAGGTGGTCCGGATGGTTTTATTTATAATAGAGAAGAAGATTATTATCAGTGTCCACAAGGAAAGATTATCCCCTTTACTAAAGCGTTTAATGATTATAGAACAGGAACAAAAAAGAAAGAATATAGGGCACGAAAACATGTTTGTGTTGCTTGCCCAATGCGCAGTAGTTGTCTAGGGAAAAGTGCCCAAGAAAAGAAGTTTAGTGAACGTATTACCGAGAAGAATATGAACGTAATAATGCTAGGGTACACAGTCCACAGGGCAGATACATGAAAGGCAAACGCCAAAGTACAGTTGAACCCGTATTTGGTACTTTAACGCAGTTTATGGGCTTACGGAAAATAAATACGCTAGGCTTAAAACAAGCCAATAAGGTGATGCACCTATCAGCAATAGCCTATAATCTGAAGACCTGCCTGCCGGCAGGCAGGAGTACCTGAAATTCACTCAAAAACACGTAAAAAGTGGAGCAGGAATGGGGTCTTTATTCATTCTTCTAAAAAAGACCTTATATGCTCTAAAAAACTCATGTTTAAGCACCTCAAAAATAACCAGTTACTTAACTAATTGAAAAATGAAACCGCCTTAAAAGGCGGTTATAAAGGCCATTATTTTATAAATTATGGAGTTGTGCAACGGTTACCATTGTTGTGTGTAGTTTTTGTTTATTCTTTTATCAATTTTATATATGCATTCCCAATCAACAATAGCTAAAGATGTAGCAGTATATGTTGGTGCTAATTTAGATATTGATAAAACAGCCAAAGGACTATTTTTTGGTTTAATTTCAAATAATGTGTTTATTTAACAGTACTTCGTAGTACAATCCTATGAAGTAGTTTTGGAAATATTCTCAGATACGTTGCCATCGCTTCTTTACCACCGATATAAGCTTCGAATTTATTTCGCTCTATAGCTCTTATCATTTTTTTACCGAATACCGTCACATCAAATCCATTTTCCGTAGCGTCATCTTGTTGGTTCTGTGCAGATCCATCTTCTGTTAAAGCATTTTGAGCCACATTGGTGTTTATAAATCCAGGGCAAATCATGGTAACACCGATGCCATCTTTTTCATGCTCCATTCGAAGGGCATCAAAAAAGCCGTGTAGTGCGTGTTTAGCTCCACAATAGCCAGAGCGATATGGAGAACTGAATTTCCCCATAAGACTACTTATGATGACAAATTTTCCTTTTTTATTTTCAATGAAATAAGGTAATAATGCTTTAGATATTGCAACGGTGCCCAAGTAATTGACATCTATCAGTTTTTTATAAACTTCAAAATTGGTGTTAGATATCAGTGATCTTTGACTTAATCCAGCATTATTGATTAATATATCAATAGGTCCAAACGCAGCAATTGCCTTGCTGGCTTTATCCTGCATTCCATCATAATCACAAAGGTCTAATGGTAAAAGTTTAATATTTTCTTGATTTTTACAATTTAACTTTACCTGATTCAACTGATCTTCTTTGCGTGAAGAAAGAATCAATTTGCAGTTTCTTTTTTCTAAATTATAGGTTAGTGCCTCACCAATTCCTGATGATGCACCTGTAATCCAAATCGTTTTTCCGTCAATCTTCATTTCGGTCTGTATAAGAAACTTCAGGCAAGAGATTAGTGCCTTGATTTCGGGTTTTTAATTACTAATTACTCTTTTAATATCTTTAAATTTTCCAAAAACTAAAATATTAATACACGTAAAGAATTACTTCAAAAGGTGAGTGAAATAGAAGAAACTTTATTTGGAGTAAAAGATTTAATACTCATTTTTATTAAATTTTATTTGCTGCGTAAAGCTATTCCTACTCCACCGTAATGTGTAAGTTAAGACAACCGTTCTTCCAGTATTTGAACATAATCTTCAAAAGCATCTATTTGTAAAAAATGTCCACTGTTTTCTATTTTAAAAACCTCACTATTTGTAATTGTTTTATTCAAAGTAATTCCAGCTTTATTCCAAGGCTGAAATTTATCTTTCATTGCCCAAACCAAATCAACAGGTAACTGCACTTTTGAAAGAGCTTGCATATTATTCATAGTATGAACATTATCTAAACATGTAAGCATTTTCTGAAATTTCTTTACACTTTTGTCCTTATTAAATTTCCCATCATAAAATATTCTTTTGAAATCATGTTCTGAAATCCCGTTTCTATAAAAAGATTTTGAAATTACTTTACACATTATTTTTGAACTAAGAAAGCCTAATTTTGCTATCCAATAGAACAGACCAAGCTTACTTGCAATAATCATTATTTGCACGCTAGAAACTGGCCAGCTTTTTTCTGTAACGCAATTACTTAAAATAACTTTATCAAATAATTTTTCTTCTTTTGTCATTAAAATCTGAGCAATTCCACCTCCTATGTCATGAGCAACAAGTTTGATGTTAGTGAAGCCTTTTTGTTTAAAAAACAAAATGAGAAGTTCTGAACATTTTGTTAAGTTATAATATTCATCATCTTCAATCTCAGTCTCTCCATAACCTGAAAGATCTGGAGCCAAACAGTAATAACCTTTGGAAGAAAATTTAATCATTGTATCTCTCCATAGTTCAGCTGAGGCAGGTATCCCGTGTATAAAAACTACAACTGGGTTCTGTTCATTTCCACTCTCTAAAACTGAAAGTTTATTCTTTTCTATATGGTATACTTTTCTGTTAATCATTTTAGTCTATATTTTACTAGCTTACTTTTATAAATCAAAATACAATTTTAAGCCTATATGAACAATAAGTTGATATTAGTGAACCAAGTAACTTAACTATAATCCACCTATGGTTTGTCCTATTCGTGATATTCTATCAATTGTTTCAGGAGCTGTCTTTATTAATATATCACACCACTTTCCATAGAGGAGCATCTTTAGGAATCTCTTTTTTTAATTCGTCCATAAAGTCATGATAATCGACCTCAATGGTATGTCGTTTTCTACTTAAAAATCGCTTATTAATATCAGCACTATCTTTAAGAGCCAACTGTTCTATATTATTAGGAATTTTATACCACCCCATAATTTTATTCGCAGCGATTTTTGCTTGTCGATCAGCACATGGCCATATAGCTCCTTGAGGTTGGAATAAGCCAATAAAAAATAAGGAAGGGTGCTTTGTGTGAAACATACGCAAATACAAGGGCACTTCATCTGCTTCGGAATAATCCAAAAAGTCTTTATCAAAGAAAGACGTAACAATTTTATATCCTGTGGCTGCCAATAAAACATCAAACTCTTCTACTTGACCATCGGTGAACCTTACTTGTTTTTCTTCTACTTTTTCAATTCCTTTTTTAGGCGAAATTTTCCCATGCTTTATTTTGTAAAGTACTTCAGAGTTAATCGTAGGATGGGCTTCGAGCAATTTATGCTTTGGTGTTTCAAGACCATAGCTCTTGTAACTTCCGAGTTGTATAGCAATGGAGATCCTTTGTACCAATGGTCGCATAAATTTTGGTATTTTATAAATAATATTAGCAGCAACATCGACGGGTTTACCCATTAAAAACTTGGGAATAATATATTGTGGTGTACGAATACTCATCGCCACATAGTCTGCGACCCTGCTGATTTCACTAGCATAATCGCATCCGCTATTACCTACCCCTACCACAAGGACCCTTTTATCTTTGAAAGGCGAATTATTTTTAAAATCATGCGAATGCAAATATTCTCCCTTAAAATCAGAAGCAAAATCTGGATGTCTCAGTACAGCATGATGACCATTTGCTACGATTAAATAATCGAATATTTCGCTAGAGCTATCTCCCTTTGTGATTTCCCATGTTTCATTCTCCTTTTTAATTACTTTTTTGATTTCTGTATTAAAACGAATATATTTTTCAAGATCAAAATGTCGGGCATAAGATTGGAAATAAGCCAATACCTGTGTATGAGAAGGATAGTCTGGATAGTCTTCCGGCATTGGGAAATCTTCATATTGAGACATCGTCTTGGAACTAATTAAGTGTGTGATTTCACAAATACTGCTATGAGAGACATCACCTGTGAATACCCAATTCCCTCCAATCTGATTTCCTTTTTCAAAACAAACTACATGTTTTACTCCAGCTTATATTAAATTTTTTATAGCAGTAATTCCAGAGCATCCTGCTCCAATTATTGCGACTCTTGTATTATTATCCTGTAGCATATATTCTATTTTATAAAGTTTATATTTAAATAGATATTATTCAATCTAAACAACCGGATTTCATTCGCTAATTTTTAATATTTACAAGCAGTAAAAATTATATTTATAAATAGCCTGTATCATTTTATAGGTAATAGTAATTCACGGTCTAACTGATTAATTTTAAAATCAACAATAGACATCTTATGTAGGAAACCTTTTTTAAGGAGATTCGATTCTACTGGCATAGTGCTGGGTAGAATAATTCCATTATACTCCTTATAATCTTGGTAATGAGCTACACCAGAAACAAATCGGTATTTATCTCTAACCGTATAGGCTATTTTGATAATTCTTTTGCTGATAGCGTCTATCCAAATAACATATTGGTCTAAATCATTTTGAGGTTCAACTGTATTCCATGAAGCTATTATTCCTTCTGCTTTTGCACCATTAATCATTTTGGTGCCTAAGTAATCAATTGCTGTAGCCTCTTGAATTCTACTCGGAAATTCTATGAAATATTGATAGGTAGGAATGTAAAACTTCATATTCTTATTTTCTTCTACTTTAAGATTACCTTTTTCATCTAAACGGTATGTATTCCCTGATTGAATTCCCCAAATTTCACTCTTTTCTTTACCATTCAGGATTTTTAATTGACCATCAAAGGTTTTGGGAATATAATTTAAAGAGAACTCCATTTTTTGTTCTTTAAACCCATGTGTTCTTTCACCTAGGAAGCCATAAAATTCATCCTCAAATATCACATTGTATGTCTCAATATCATTCCACTTTTCAATTTGATGTGCCTTTCCCATTTCTTCAAGAAGATACTTGGCTTTTTCAATATTGTTCGGATACTCATAACCTTGAGGACGTAAATCAGTTAGCTTACAACCAATAAATAATGCAACTAGAATTATTAGGGACAAAATTGATATAATATATTTTAATGGTTTTTTCATGACATCAAATTAACATTTAATTTGACGTAAAAATAAGATCAATTTGGACTTAAAATGATTGACTTTCGTCAATAAAACTATATGCGTTTTCGTATTCTACTTAAAGATTCTGGCGTAATACCTAAATACGAAGCAATCATATACTGCGGAACAGCTTGAAGAATATTTGGGTCTTTAATTAAAAGTTGAAGATAACGCTCTTTAGGAGAGTCTTTTAAAAAACCGTCCAAACGTAAGGCCTTTTTTAAAAAAAGCTGTTCTGACACTATTCTTCCTAGCTTATTAAAATTAACAGATTCCTCATAAAGTTTATACATATAAGTTCTCTTTAATTTCCAAATAGTTCCAGGACTCATCGCTTCAATATTAAAATTAGAAGGGGTATTCGTAAGGTAACTTCGGTAATCTGAAAAATAATCCATGGGAAACCAAAATTCATTTGTTTTTTCATTGCCCTCTTTTGTCGTATAAAAACGAAAAAGACCTGTTTTGATGATGCCAATAAAATCACATTCATCCCCTTCGGATAAAATTAAATCTCCTTTTGCGCATGATATTTCTTGAATACCATTTTTTAAAACATTCCATTCTTCTTCATTTAAAGAAACAATATTATTTATGTGCTTTTTAAGATATTCCAATTTTTTACTTTTATTTTAAAAACCTATAAACTTAGATTTGTAGCATTAAGTTATTGAATGGAGGCAGGAGCAGTGTAATTACACACAACGGTTAGTATATGGTTTGTTGCGTGTTTAAATAGCTAATTTAATTAATAAAAACTAAAAGGTAAATTAGTTCTATTTTTCTTAATTAAACTAAAACTAGCAATAAATTATATACTTTGTGCCTGTTGCACAAGTTAGCAATTAATTGACATATCGTTAAAGTAAATTATTGATTGATTTCTTAACTTTAAGGATGCAAGGCAAAAAAACATATCAAGAAAAGCTTTTTAATAGTTTTCGCTTAAGCGAACGAGTTCCTCAAGACAATTTTTATCGTTTATTAAAAGGTGTATTAGATTTAAATTTTCTCTATGTTCAAACCAAGAGTTACTATGGCGATAGCGGCCAGAAGAGTATAGATCCGGTAGTGTTTTTCAAGTTGTGTTTAGTTGGTTATTTAGAGAATATTATCAGTGACCGTAAATTAATACAGCATTGTTCTATGCGATTAGATATTCTCTATTTCATTGATTACGATTTAGACGAGGAGCTTCCTTGGCACAGTACGATAAGTAGGACTCGTCAGTTGTTTCCTGAGTCAGTATTTGAAGAAGTTTTCACTAAAGTACTTAGTATGTGTATAGAAAAGGGAATGGTGAGTGGTCATACCCAAGCTATTGATTCTGCCCCTATAAAAGCGAATGCAAGTATGGATACTTTGGAGCTTAAAGTACCTGAAGAAGATTTGCAAGCACATTTGCGAAAGGTTCGTGTGTTTAGTTCTATGGACAAAGAAACACCGCATCGTAAAAGCAAAGGCGATAAGTCAGATAGAGGTCAGCGTATCGTTACAGCGAGCAAGAAAGAACTAGGTGCTATCCAAAGCAGAAATAAGAAATGGAGTACAGATCAAGACCAACGACCAGGGTCAGGAAACAAAGGCTCGAAGTATACCAGTAATAAAACCCATTATAGTCCTACTGATCCAGATGCTCGGATTAGTGTAAAGCCTGGCAAGGCTCGGAAGCTAAATTACTTGAGTCAGTTAAGTGTGGATACGGCTAGTCATGTCATCACCGACATTCGGGCGTATCATGCTGATGGAAGGACAATCAACAATTGCCAGATATAGTAGAACGTTTACATAAGCGTTTGTGGCAACAGGGTCTGTTTTGGGAAAATTGTGTTGCGGACACTGGCTACAGTAGTGGCGAGAACTATGCTTATTTAGAGCAAAAAGGACTTAAAAGTTTTATTCCTCCACATGGGACCTATAAAGGTGGACCGGATGGTTTTATTTATAATAGGGAAGAAGATTATTATCAGTGCCCAAGGAAAGATTATCCCTTTACCAAAGCGTTTAATGATTATAGAACGGGAACAAAGAAGAAAGAATATAGGGCACGAAAACATGTTTGTGTTGCTTGCCCAATGCGCAGTAGTTGTCTAGGGAAAAGTGCCCAAGAAAAGAAGTTTAGTGTAACGTATTACCGAGAAGAATATGAACGTAATAATGCTAGGGTACACAGTCCACAGGGCAGATACATGAAAGGCAAACGCCAAAGTACAGTTGAACCCGTATTTGGTACTTTAACGCAGTTTATGGGCTTACGGAAAATAAATACGCTAGGCTTAAAACAAGCCAATAAGGTGATGCACCTATCAGCAATAGCCTATAATCTGAAGACCTGCCTGCCGGCAGGCAGGAGTACCTGAAATTCACTCAAAAACACGTAAAAAGTGGAGCAGGAATGGGGTCTTTGTTCATTCTTCTAAAAAAGACCTTATATGCTGTAAAAAACTCATGTTTAAGCACCTCAAAAATAACCAATTACTTGACTAATTGAAAAATGAAACCGCCTTAAAAGGCGGTTATAAAGGCCATTATTTTATAAATTATGGAGTTGTGCAACGGTTACTTGTGTTGGCAACAGTTTTTCTTTCTAATTAGATTATAATAATTCTCATTTTATTAAATGACCAAATTAAACCTTTTGTGTTGATCAAAGTCTTAGAATAAAGAACATAAAATAATTTTACATGATATTGATGTTTATTAAATCCAAAAAAAGCAATTTACTTTTAAGTATAATTTTAATTGCATTTACTTTTTTTAGTTGCAATAGTAGCGATAATAGTACTGAAGAAATTATTGATGATGAAGTAATTGATGACGATGCAATGTTTTATCAAGCAGAAAGCTTTGTAAAGATAGAGAATGGTTTGGGAGGGCTTGATGCTGATTTGGATGCTGGAGACAGGTTTGCGAGAGACCATGATGCCATAGGTGATGTGAATGGGGATGGTGTAATAGATTATGTTATTGGCGCGCGATCAGATGATGATGGTGGGGTTGATGCCGGAGCAGTATATATTTTGTTTATGAATAGTGATGGTTCTGTATCATCTAATCAAAAAATATCCACAGAAGAAGGTAATTTTGATGAAACTTTAAATGCCGGAAATTTCTTTGGTTACGGTGTTGCTGGTGTGGGGGATTACAATGATGATGGTATTCCTGATATTGCAGTTTCCGCACCAACGAGTCCCAATAACTCATTGTATATTATTCACTTGGATACGAATGGAAAAGTAAAAAGCTATGTAAAAAATGAAAATATAAACGCTCAAGGTTTAACGGCTATCGGGGATATTAATAACGATAATCGAATTGATTTAGTAGCATGCGACCCAGTATCGGATGATGGTGGTTCAAATAGGGGCGCTATTGATATATTGTTTTTAAATGATAGTTCTGAAGTTCTTAATGAAAGTACGGTAACCATTAGTTCTACACAAGGCAATTTTGGTGAAGGATTGCAAGATGGCGATGAATTTGGAGGAAGGGAAGTTGCTATGCTTGGGGATTTAGATAATGATGGGGCTATAGAGATGGCTGTAGGGGCATTTTTGTCCGACGGTGGTAAAGGTGCAATCTGGATACTTTCATTGGATGTAACAACATTAAATGTAGTTTCTAAAATTAAAATAACAGAAGGATTAAATGGTTTTACGGAAACACTTGATTTAGAAGAGAACCCCAATGGTACTTTTGGTGCGCAGTTTGGGCATGCTATGTGCGCAGCTGGTGATATTGATGGTGATGGGATAACAGATTTAGTTACGGGAGCCAATCAGCAAAATGAAGGTAACGGGTATATCCTATATCTAAATGAAGATAAGACCGTAAAAACATTTGATAAAATTAGTGCAACGGAAGGTGGTTTTGATTTGGTTCTTGGCTCAGATGATCGTTTTGCACGTTCCATATCTTATGTAGGAGATATAAAAGGAGACGGTTCTTTTGCAGTAAATTTTGGTGGTGGTGTAGGAATTGGTGGAACAGGCTCGCTTTATACACTTTTCTTTAGACCTATTAATTAGTTTAATCTTGTTGGGTCTAATATTTTGAAGCGTTCTTCTATTTTACTATTCAAAAAAAATCTTAACTAAATAAAATTTTAATCGTAAGTATAAATCTAAAGAAATCAATTTGATGAAAAAAAATAAAAAACAGAGTAAAATGGTAAGAACATTTTCAATAACAATAAAAAGTATAGGCATACTTATGCTTTTTATTGTTATTATGAGTTGTAAAAAGGATGAAGAAAGTGAACCTGAAGTATTGATTGAGTTGAATGCTCCTATTATTCAAACTCCGGCACCACTTATTCACCTTGCAGATAACCTTGATGAACAAGATGAATTAGGATGGTGTATTGACACGCAAGGCAATGGCTTCGCTGAAAATCTTCATGCGCATTCTTGTAAACCAGATGGTGGTGATGTTCAATTTTATTATAATGAAGAAACAAATCAAATTTGTTCAGCAGAATATGTTGATTTCTGTGTTGAAATGACTGGAGGTCCCGTGGAAGGAATGACTTTAAGCCTAGTTGATAGTGACCCTAACTCATCTGAGCAGAAGTTTATTTATCATGATGAAAGCGGCGAGTTTAGACCAGATGGTAACAATAATCTTTGCCTTGCTGCAGGTGCCATAAGTGCTGTTGCTGGTATATATATGTCACGTACTTTAACATTAGAGCTTATTTCTAATACTGACGTAAGTTTAAAAAAATGGGTTATTGTAAGTGCGGAGTAAACGGATTAGTTCTGTTTTAACGTAAGTTTATGTTTTTTTAGAATATTTACTTAAAGAAATACTAACCTGTAATTAATGTATATCCTTAAAAATATGTACTTCTGTATTGCGTTTAAACTAAATTTTGACTATTGATCAAAATTAGAGATAACGTTGTTGTATATGGTTTGTTGCGTGTTTCAAGCACCTAATTTAGTAAATAATTACTGACCAAGAAAGTCCGCGAGGACTTTCGTAAGTAGGCTAGAACTAGTAATAAATTATATACGGCTTAAGTTTGATTCTTAGTAAATTGTTGCTATAACTAGAAAGAACAAAAGAGAGAATTAAGGTTAGTATACACGGTGAAGCTTTAGACTTCGACAACATTGATAATCCTCTCTCTTTTACTACTTAAATCACGTTCAGTTCCCTGCCTGTCGGCAGACAGGTGTGAGACTTTAGATCTCGTTTTCAAGTTGTTGTGAGCAGAAGTAGCTAGTTCTTTCATAAAACATTTCTTATGAATAAATATAAAGAAACTTTTGGAGTTGACATCAGTAAAGATGTCTTTGATGTACATGGTAGTAACCAAGGTCACGACCAGTATAAGAATGATGAAATTGGATTTAAGAAATTCCTTAAGGAATTACCCAAAAGTTCATTGGTCGTTATGGAAGCTACCGGTTATTATCATTACAGACTTGCACAGTTTCTTTACAAGAATGGAGTAGTAGTTTCAGTAGTAAATCCATTATCGATAAAGCGGTTCATTCAAATGAAACTGGCCAAGGTAAAAACGGACAAGAGCGATGCCAAGGCTATATGTGAATATGCCCTGATCAACGAGGTTCCTATTTACAATGCTTTGACGGATACCCAGAGTGAGTGTCTACAGTTGTTCCGGTTATTGGATACCTATTTAAAACAACGAACGGCAACCAAGAACAAAATACATGGGGAAGCGGTTTTAGGTATACCCTCAAAGTTTGTTTATCGTTCGTTGATACGCAACAAGAAGCAGCTCAATAAAGAAGTAACGGCAATCGAATCAAAGATTCTATCATTAGTGAAAGAGGACCAACAAGAGCAATTGACCCTGTTGACGTCAATACCTGGCATAGGGCAAAAGACCGCATTGTTCCTAATAGTGGTCACTGATGGTTTCAGTAAGTTCGAAACGGCATCACAGCTTTGTAGTTATGTAGGTATAACCCCAACGATACGAGAGTCTGGGAGCAGTGTAAGAGGTCGAGCGAGAATAAGTAAGGTCGGTATAGAAAGCTTCGTAATTTATTGTTTCTATGTTCTTTCAATGCCTGTAAACACAACAAGGCATGCAGAGAGGTATATGAGCGAATCGTGAATAAAGGGAAGAGCAAGAAACTGGCACTGATAGCAGTTGCTAACAAACTACTTAAACAGTCCTTTGCTATCGCAAAATCTGGCAGACCCTATGATGAAGCTTATGTTTCTGTATTACCTAAATAAATAGGGAATAAACCGAATAAAAAAAGCTCAAGAATCTGTTTTTTGAATTTATGAGCCTAGAATAATAGTGTCTCAGATTAAGGAAGAATTTACTTGTTTTTTACCTCAGTTCTTTGTTGGCAATAGTTTTTATTTTATGATTTTTATCTCTGGACGAGATTCCTCTTTTGGAATTTCTTTTTTTATTTGGAATTTATATATCTTATTATCTATAGTTTTTAGATGAATAATAATGTTATATGAATATTTCCCGTTATTTGGGTTTGGACCTTTTAAATAGAATTTTTCGCCAATAGCATTATTACTTTTTAAATACTGAGGTAATTGATTAGACCATTTAATATTATTAGGAAACATATAATTATCAAATACATTTTCTATTTTTATGATTTCACAAGGTTCACCATAATTAATTAAAGTTATTGATATTTCCTCTTTATTAAATTTGTTTTCAATAAATTGTAAAACTATTCTACCTTCAATACTTTCAATATCACTAATAATATATTTTTTGTTTTCATTAAAAAAATCTAATCCCACTTCTTTTTCACTCTCATAAACTTTATCGTAATCAAGATATATTGTGCTTTTTAGTGTTTCCTTTTTTATCCAAATAGAATCCACTAAATTTTTATTTATAAAGTAGTATTCTAGAAGATTTTTATTACTTGAATATTTTAATTTATTAGGAAACAATTTTTTTAATAATATACTATCTCCATTTATTTTTTCAACTTTTAAAGGGAATCTATCAGTCTTATACATATAATATGGAGAATTAGAAGGAGTTAATTTTATTAAATAATTTGTATTTAAATTATTTAATTCCTTTTTGTTTTGAAGAGCTTTTTTCTCATAATTTTTTATGTCAGATTGTTTATCTTTAAAACTCTTATATTGAAGGTTACAGAAGATTGAAAAATACATAATAAAAATCAAAATAAATACTAGGAACGAATACCAAGGTGTTTTTGGTTTGTCTTTAATTGCATCTTCTATTTTATAAGTTAAACTATAATTTAAATCATAAAGCTTACCATCTTCTTTTCTTAAAGCGAAAAATTTCTTAACAGGAAAGAAAGGAATGAAAAAAAGATGAAAATATTTCTGTCTATATTCAACTCTTGATTTAGGAGAATTTTCATTAGCTATTCCTATTTCTTCAAAAGAATATGATTTTAATTTTAAGCTTCTTAATCCAAAAATTATCATTATTTCTATTTTTTTTAATTATTGCCAACGTTAAATATATGGCATTTAGGGCGGAAAATAAACGCTTATTTTCGGTTAAGCACTAAGCCAAACTTTTGTATTTTGATTTATCTTTTTTATCATAAAGCCAAATCAAAAGATTTGGCGACCTAGCAAACAAACAAAGGCTTTTCGAATAAACAATAAGCCGCCCTATTTGCTATATATAGTGTTGTACATAGTGTTTTACTGTGGGAATTTCACATAAGTAGTTTCCTCTTTATAATCTTTCCATTTAATTTTCAGAGTGTCCTTATTTGAAGAGTTAATGATTCCTTTTTGAATAAAGTCATTATAAAATACAGTAATCTCATTTTTATCTAAAATATATGGCATTGCACCATCACCATCATAATCAACGATATAAAAAGAGTTTTTGTCAAGTAAAAAATCAGCGTGTGGGCCGTCTGGGTCTAAAGTCCAAATTCCAAAAGCATTAGTTGTATCAATTTCAAGATTTCGAACGATTGATTTACTAGGACGCTTTATGTTTTCTATTTCTTTATCATCAGTATTATATTCCGAAACAGTATATTTCTCTCTATTTTGAGTATTAGCGAGTTCGTCATAGCTATTTATAATAGTGTCTTTTTTAAAGTCTAATTTATCATCAATAATAGGTGCAGTTTTTTTAGAAATCACATCTATTTTTAAATTAGAGTTTTTGGTTTTAGGACTCTCTTTACAAGAAATATTAAATAAAATTAATGTCAATAAGAATATAAATTTCATTTTTTTTGGCATTATGTACAACGCTTAAGCTATGAGTAGTGCGGAGGCGAGGAAACCTATTTGTTTCCGCCTTATCACTTAGCAAAAGCTTTTTGCCTGCCTGCCGACGAGGCTGGTTTTGATTTATTTTTTTGTTGCCAGAGCAAAATCGGAAAGATTTTGCGGACATAGTAAATATACACAAAACATTAAATTAAACACCATACCCCGTATTACTTCATAGGTATTGTTAGCACATTGTTTTTTTATACGTTCTACTACGAACCAGTTTTGAACTTCTGCTTTACCGCACAGCTTTGTAAATCCGCCTGCTTAAGAGTGAGAATTCCGATTACGTAGGAGTAAGCATTTAAATCCTATTGCATAAACGAGCTAAAGTCCTAAAGCTTTTGAGTTTTAAATCGGACTGAGTATGAGTAAGTTTTTGTTATGTTTATGAAAACTGGCAAAACCCCTAAATTGTTTGCGTGATTTTAGCGTTTAAAATAGGTTTTAGTTTGAAAAAAAAATTCAGCTATTTTTATATGTAAACAGCTTTGAGTGGATCCCAAATTTCCACTTTGGATGACTTTGTGCTAACGTTTTTGGCTATGGTTTGCTGCGTTGGTTAAGCAATAAATTTAGTAAATAAAAACTGACCATTCACGTTTGCGTAGTTTTTCCGAAGGAAAAACTACCAAGCAGTAAACTATAGGCGGTGTTGGCAACTGGCTTTTATTTTGTCCGTTTGAGTTTCGGTGGATTCTGTCGAGTATCAAAAACGTCAGCAATTTTTATAAATCCGTTTTCCGTATCAACAGAATAAATCAGTTTGTAGTTTTTGTAAACTAAATATCTATAATGAATTTCTCTTTGTTTTAGTAATTCCTCTTCTTGTCCAATTTGAGGTGTCTTTATCAACTTTTTTGGTTCGTTGATAATTCCTTTCAGAAGTTTTTTTGCAATTCTAGGACTTGCTTTCTTTTCGTAATATTCGTAGATTTCGTCAAGTTGAGTTTCAGCGAATTCAGACCAAATAATTTTCAAGACCATTATTCGTATTTGGCTAAAAGTTCAGAACTGTTTTTAAATCGATTGTTTCGGAAATCAGATTCTGATTGGTCAATTCGTTTATTCAATTCATCTTCGGTCATAGATTCAAATATCGGCTCGTCAGAAGCATTTTTTTCTTTTCTCAATATTTTTTCAAGACGAGAAACAGCTTCTTCACTTTGAAGTTTTAAAAATTCCTGAACAAATTCTATTTTTCGAGCTTCTAAATTCATTTTATTAAGCTTTTTATCAAAGATACAAAATTATCAATTCAGTCATCATTTTTCTTGAATTAACGGATTTTCACAGCTTGTTGCCAACGTTAAATATATGGCATGTTGGGCAATAAATAAACGATTATTATCGGTTTAGCCACAAGCCAAATCTTTTTATTTTGTTTTAATTTTTCTCATTTAATACCAAATCAAAAGATTTGGCGACTTTGTAAATAGGCAACAGCCTTTGGATTAAAAACTAATCGCCCAATTTGCTATATATAGTGTTGTAGGTAGGCTTTTCTATAGTTCGTTTCTGTTTTTTTGTGCATATTCACGATATAAGTCTTTCTTTGGTCCGTCTGGGTAACTCGAAAATTCGCTGTCAAATTCCGTCATTAATCTTTCCGAATTTTCGTCAGAACTTTCAAAAAACCAACTATCATTTTCTGGAAGTAATGCAATCGCTTGCTCTATAATTTCGGCAGATTTAGGCGCTCCAATTTCACCCAGTGATTTTATTACTTGTCTTTTCTGTTTAGGAAACCATTCTTGTAAAAAAGTTAAAATACTATCCGCTTGACCAGCATTTTCCAAATGCATACACAAAAATAAATTCAGTTGTACTGAGTTTAGCGAATTTGGATTTTTTTCGTGTCTATTTACAAGAATTTCATATAACGCAATTGAAAAATCAGAATTGTCATCTAATAAAAATAAGCTTTCAATATCTTCATCTCGTACAATTTTATCTCTTTTCCGAATTTCAGCTTTCATTTTTTCCGTCATCCACGAAAGTCCACTAAAAGAGTCATTATCCATAATTTTAATTTATTTCCTGCGGTTTTTTTAGCTTACCTACAACGTTCAGGCTATGAGTAGTGCGGAAGCAAACTTGCGTTTAACTTACCTTTAAGCACTTAGCCAAAGCATTTTATTTGCGTTTAATTTTATTTCGTTCTAAATGTCTAATCAAACTGGTTTGGCGACATAGTAAATATACACAAACGATTTAATTAAACACCAAACCTCCGCATTACTTATAGGGTTTGTTACCACACGTTTTTTATTCTAACATACGACTACGTAACGCTTTTCCGCTTTTATTTTCCGTAAAGATTGGCGATTACTATTTAGTTTTGAGTGTAGAATTCTTTTGCGCATAAACAGGCTAAAATCCGACCGTAACAGTTGCGTTTGAGTAAGAATTTCGGCTTAGGTAAACTAGCTAAATTCCTTTTGAAGTATGGTATAATTACCGTAGAAATCTGCTAAAAATCGATGTTCAAATTAAGGGGTAGGGAGTAACTTGTTCATTCTGTGCTTAAGCGCTCCTCGCTTGCACGACTTTCTCAAGTTACTCCTTTCCAAGGTAATATGAAAATAAATTTGTTGTAGTGTACTGATTATTAGTTTATTGCAATTTCAGAAAGATTTAGGTATTTGTTTATTCATTTTTTTCTTGATAAAAAAACGAACCAAAAAAATCAAGGCTTGACCCTTCGGATATATTTCACATCCTTATTCGCTAAATCAAATGAACTCGCTATCGCTCAAACAGCATTTGATTCTTAACGCTCTTTTCGGTGGAAATATGAATCCTGCCAGGGATCTAGGCCGAACCCGATGACTTTGCAATTTACCGTGCAGCTTAGACCTATTTTAGGCAATGTGTGGTAACGGTTAGGCTATGGCAAGTAGGGCAGGCAAGGAAACTTTTCGTTTCCGTTTGCGCTCGTAGCCAAAGCTTTTTATTTCTTTTTATCCTTCATTTTTTAAAAGCCAAATCAAAAGATTTGGCGGACTTCACAAACACGAACAGGCCTTTAAATTCAGCATTTACTGCCCTATTTGTTATAGGTATTGTTAGCAAAAGTTTTTATTTATTCAACACTGCAATTACTGTCTGTAAAATCCTGTTCAGTTGGATTGTAAGCATTTAGACTTATAGCAAAAAGTGTTCCCCCATTGTTAAATAAGGAATTCAATCCACAAAAATCTTTTAGAACTGTATTACTTTCAACTTCTAGACGACCACTAGTTGAAGTTATATTTGATAAACCATCTAAGTTGGATAAGATATCATTAAAATAAATCTTTATTTGTCCACCTACCGAACTTAGGCTCGATAAGCCATTAATATTTTCTAAATTAATGTTGCCGAAAACATCTAGTTCACCGCTCAAAATTGACAGATTATTTATTTCATCTAAATTCTGTAAGCCATCATTTCCCCTAACACTTAGATTCCCTTGTATTGAATTTATGTTTTGAAAACCATTTAAGTTTTCTAAATTATCATTATTATTAATTTCTAATAAACCGTTTATTTTTTGAAGGTCAGAAAATTGCTCTAAACTTTGAATTTTTGTTTGTGAAATTACTATCGATTCTGTAGTTAATCCAATTTTAGGTAATCCATTTAAATTTTGCAGACTTTCCATTTCCAGCCAAATAAAACCTTTAAGAGTTGATGTAACATTTTTGAATGCTTCTAAACTACTAATTTGAGATTGTTTGATATTAAAGTCTCCTCCAATCGAAACTAAGTTTGCAAGTCCATCAATATTTTCAAGAGCATTATTTCTAATAGTTAAATTTGAACCTATACTTTTCAAATTTAAAAATCCATTTAGATTTTTTATTGCATTATTAACTAGCTCTAAGCTTCCACCAACAAGTTGAACCTTGGAAAAGCTTTCTGTATTCATAACACCATAATTATTCTCTAATATAAAATCTCCTCCTATTTCAGTTAAATCACTAAATACTGATAAGTTTATAATGTCAGTTGAACTAAGTAGAGTTTCTATTCTTAGATCGCCAGAGATTTTTGTGTAAGCTTCAAGTAAGTCAACTTCTGCTTGAGAACTGATTACAATATCTCCATTGAAAATGTTTTCAGTTGGTTCGGAGTTATTATCGTCTGTTGAACAGCTTAATAGAATTAAACAAAGAAGTAGATTTAGTAGGTTTTTAATTGTCATAAATGTTCGTTTTTTAAATTTTTGCTAACGTTACCGTATAAGAAACGTAGGGCAGGTGATAAGCACAATCGTTTCGGTTTATTACTTAGCTAAATATAAATATTTTGCTTTTATCTTTTCTACTATAAACGCCAAATTTTATATTTAGCGGACTTTATTAATATGCACAGACCTTTCTGTTTAGCACAAACGCCCTATGTTTTTTATACATTGTTGTATGCCGTATTATTTTTTCACAAACCAATAATTCCATTTTTCATTGTCAATTCCAAATTCTCCTTTCCACCATCTTGAAGGATAGCCAACATCATCATTTCTTACCGGTCTGTGTTCTCTTTCGGAATATGTTACGTATTTTTCAAAATAACCAAAATGTTTTTCATCGTGCAAAACACCAATTATACCCAAAATCTCTAAAATTCCTAAACGCTCTTCGTCATTTGATTTTATAGTTTTAGAAATATTCTTTTTTAGTTGTGAAACTCTGTCGTTATTTTCGCTGTCTTCAATAGTTTTTTTGAGCCCATTTAATATTTCGAAGTCATTATTGTTAGGCTTTTTAATAGAATATTTAGGGAACTGTTCTAAATCAAATAAAACCGAAATTAAATTATCTGTACAACTTCCGTGTTTGTATTTGAAATAATTCAAGGTATTAAATTCAATTAATTCTTCAAATTCATAACTATGGAGTCCGCAAATTTCACAAATCGTTTCGTTTGGTTTAGGACTTGCTGTGAAACTATGCTCAGTTAAACTTTTTCCAATACAATAACTGGAAAGAAATGAACGGTATTCTAATTGTCTTGTACTTAAACTATATAGAAAAGCATCTACAACTTCTTGCTTTTTAATTTTTTCAACCGCTATTTTAATTCTTTTGCAAATTTCATTATGGTCTAATTTTACTCGGTCATACATTACAAAATGTTTCTTTGCATAATTAAAATCCTCATCAGTAATATGTTTTTTATATGTATCCCATTCATACCAACTTCTTAAATTTTCGGCTTGAGAAGTTTTAATTGTTTTTAGTAAGATTTTAATCGCTTTTTTGTCCATTTTGTTTCTCTATGTTGTTTTCGGCATATGGCATACAACGTTTTTGGCTATGGTTTGCTGCGTTGGTTAAGCAATAAATTTAGTAAATAAAAACTGACCATTCACGTTTGCGTAGTTTTTCCGAAGGAAAAACTACCAAGCAGTAAACTATAGGCGGTGTTGGCAACTGGCTTTTATTTTGTCCGTTTGAGTTTCGGTGGATTCTGTCGAGTATCAAAAACGTCAGCAATTTTTATAAATCCGTTTTCCGTATCAACAGAATAAATCAGTTTGTAGTTTTTGTAAACTAAATATCTATAATGAATTTCTCTTTGTTTTAGTAATTCCTCTTCTTGTCCAATTTGAGGTGTCTTTATCAACTTTTTTGGTTCGTTGATAATTCCTTTCAGAAGTTTTTTTGCAATTCTAGGACTTGCTTTCTTTTCGTAATATTCGTAGATTTCGTCAAGTTGAGTTTCAGCGAATTCAGACCAAATAATTTTCAAGACCATTATTCGTATTTGGCTAAAAGTTCAGAACTGTTTTTAAATCGATTGTTTCGGAAATCAGATTCTGATTGGTCAATTCGTTTATTCAATTCATCTTCGGTCATAGATTCAAATATCGGCTCGTCAGAAGCATTTTTTTCTTTTCTCAATATTTTTTCAAGACGAGAAACAGCTTCTTCACTTTGAAGTTTTAAAAATTCCTGAACAAATTCTATTTTTCGAGCTTCTAAATTCATTTTATTAAGCTTTTTATCAAAGATACAAAATTATCAATTCAGTCATCATTTTTCTTGAATTAACGGATTTTCACAGCTTGTTGCCAACGATTTGGCTATGAACAGTACGGGAGCAAACTGGCGTTTGCTTTCCGCCACGCACATAGCGAAATCTTTTGGTTTTGTTTTTTCTTTTTTCTGTCAAAAGCGAAATCCCAAAGATTTCGCGACCTCTTAAAAATACACAAACCTTAGCGTTTAAGCCCGAAGCCCGTATTGTTTATAGGTGTTGTGCCTGTTGCACAAGTTAGCAATTAATTGACATAGTGTTAAAGTAAATTATTGATTGATTTCTTAACTTTAAGGATGCAAGGCAAAAAAACATATCAAGAAAAGCTTTTTAATAGTTTTCGCTTAAGCGAACGAGTTCCTCAAGACAATTTTTATCGTTTATTAAAAGGTGTATTAGATTTAAATTTTCTCTATGTTCAAACCAAGAGTTACTATGGCGGCAGTGGCCAGAAGAGTATAGATCCGGTAGTGTTCTTCAAGTTGTGTTTGGTTGGTTATTTAGAGAATATTATCAGTGACCGTAAATTAATACAGCATTGTTCTATGCGATTAGATATTCTCTATTTCATTGATTACGATTTAGACGAGGAGCTTCCTTGGCACAGTACGATAAGTAGGACTCGTCAGTTGTTTCCTGAGTCAGTATTTGAAGAAGTTTTCACTAAAGTACTTAGTATGTGTATAGAAAAGGGCATGGTAAGTGGTCATACCCAAGCTATTGATTCTGCCCCAATAAAAGCGAATGCAAGTATGGATACTTTGGAGCTTAAAGTACCTGAAGAAGATTTGCAAGCACATTTACGAAAGGTTCGTGTGTTTAGTTCTATGGACAAAGAAACACCGCACCGTAAAAGCAAAGACGATAAGTCAGATAGAGGTCAGCGTATCGTTACAGCGAGCAAGAAAGAACTAGGTGCTATCCAAAGCAGAAATAAGAAATGGAGTACAGATCAAGACCAACGACCAGGGTCAGGAAACAAAGGCTCGAAGTATACCAGTAATAAAACCCATTATAGTCCTACTGATCCAGATGCTCGGATTAGTGTAAAGCCTGGCAAGGCTCGGAAGCTAAATTACTTGAGTCAGTTAAGTGTGGATACGGCTAGTCATGTCATCACCGACATTCGGGCGTATCATGCTGATGGAAAAGACAATCAACAATTACCAGATATAGTAGAACGTTTACATAAGCGTTTGTGGCAACAGGGTCTGTTTTGGGAAAATTGTGTTGCGGACACTGGCTACAGTAGTGGCGAGAACTATGCTTATTTAGAGCAGAAAGGACTTAGAAGTTTTATTCCTCCACATGGGACCTATAAAGGTGGTCCGGATGGTTTTATTTATAATAGAGAAGAAGATTATTATCAGTGTCCACAAGGAAAGATTATCCCCTTTACTAAAGCGTTTAATGATTATAGAACAGGAACAAAAAAGAAAGAATATAGGGCACGAAAACATGTTTGTGTTGCTTGCCCAATGCGCAGTAGTTGTCTAGGGAAAAGTGCCCAAGAAAAGAAGTTTAGTGTTACTTATTATAGAGCAGAATACGAACGTAATAATGCTAGGGTACACAGTCCACAGGGCAGATACATGAAAGGCAAACGGCAAAGTACAGTTGAACCCGTATTTGGTACTTTAACGCAGTTTATGGGCTTACGGAAAATAAATACGCTAGGCTTAAAACAAGCCAATAAGGTGATGCACCTATCAGCAATAGCCTATAATCTGAAGACCTGCCTGCCGGCAGGCAGGAGTACCTGAAATTCACTCAAAAACACGTAAAAAGTGGAGCAGGAATGGGGTCTTTGTTCATTCTTCTAAAAAAGACTTTATATGCTCTAAAAAACTCATGTTTAAGCACCTCAAAAATAACCAATTACTTAACTAATTGAAAAATGAAACCGCCTTAAAAGGCGGTTATAAAGGCCATTATTTTATAAATTATGGAGTTGTGCAACGGTTACCTTTGTTAGCTGCTGGCTTTTTTCTCCAGCTATATATTCCGATTCCTAGAGTTATTATAGATAAAACTCCGAATGCAATCCAAAAGTATGGTTTAAGGGCTTTTGCTAGAGCAATTCCAACAGATGGACCTCCACCTGTTACGTCGGCATAAATACGAACTTTTTTTCCGATTAGTGATTTGTCTATTCCGTTAATTATTAATTCAAAATCATCTCCCGAATCAGCAACAAAGCGTTTATATACTAAATTATTATTTCTGTCAATATTTAACAATTCGGTTTTATTCAAAATTATATTACCTTCTTGCTTAAGTAAAACATTAAATGTTTTTTCAACTGAAAGAAATTTATCTTCAAGCAATATAACACTCAATTCGTAGCCATAATCAAAATCAGTTGTAAAGGTTTCACTAATGTTTTCAGTTATAATTATTTCTTTATCAATGGCTGATGTTCTTGCTGTTTTTTCAGGTTGTATTAAATCCCATAATAACAATAGCGTAAGTATGAGAAAAATTATAAAAACTATTTTTGAGGTTAATTTTGTCATTTTTTTTCATCTTGCAGCTAACGCTTGAGCTAAGCGTAGTGCGGTAGTAAGGACACGTTGAGTTTCCGTCTGCGCACGAAGCTAAAGCTTTTTGTTTAGTTTTAATTTTTCTTGTCCAAAGCTAAATCCCAAAGATTTAGCGACATTCTAAATATACACAGACCTTTCGGTTTTGCCCTAAAGTTCGCATTACGTTTAGGTTTTGTTGGCAACTGGCTTTTTATTCCGTTCTTTTCCTTAAATCAGTTACTTCGTTTTCTAAATCATATTTTGCTCTTAATTTCCATTCCGTTCTTTCGTTTTCGGCTTGAGTTTTAGACTCTTTTTTGTTCGGCGGTAATGGTTCCGGCGGTGTTGTGGCAGAAACGTTGTTTTCGGGGTTTTCAAAACTACGAGTTAGCCCACAAGCGTTTATCTCGATTAAATTTTCAGTGTTATAATTGCCATAAATTAGCCATCTACCTTCCTTGTTAATTATCGGACCACAATAATTATCATAAGTTCCTTTATAAATGTTTCCAATTCCATCTCCATTAAAAGATTCAACTACCTTAATCTCAAAAGTGCTATTTTCAGAATCAATTTTGAGTACTTCTCCAATAAAAATACAATCAGAATTTTGAAATTCGTAGTCTTGAATAGCTTTTAAACTTTTAGGAATGGAACAGGTACAAGCAAATGCATTGTAAGAAATCAATGTTAATATGAGAAATAATATCTGTAATCTATTTTTCATTTTTCAGCTTGTTGCCAACGATAGATGTATAATTTGTGGCCTTTATTCATATCAGTTAGTTTAGGCCATAAATTATACAGCGTGTTGTGTGCCGTTTTATTTTAATTTTTACTTTTCTAAAATTAGCAATAAAAAAGGTAACCGTTTAAAATACCGAACGTAATAGATCCATTTTTTTAAAGATTACCCATACTTATGTTTTTATGTAGAAGCATGAAACGTTAGTATGGGAAACAGAAAAATCGATCTCCTATTTTGTTATAAATCCATAATTATTTGACTTTGTATTTTATTTTAACGTTCTTATAACAAGTATTTTAACGTGATAACGTTTAGAAAGTCTTCTTTCTACGCCATCAAGCGCAATACTTGAGTTATAATTCCATCCTAAAGGCTGTAATTTATAACTAACAAAACAGGAGATCTCCCATTTCTTTATTCATAAACCTTTTCATATAACCTTTAAAAAAATGTCTTAGCGGTATTGCAAATGGCATCACAACGCTTGAGCTATGAACAGTACGGGCGCAAACTAGCGTTTGCTTTCCGCCACGCACATAGCGCAATCTTTTGGTTTTGTTTTTTCTTTTTTTGTGTCAAAGCGAAATCCCAAAGATTTCGCGACATTATAAATATACACAGACCTTTCGATTAAGCCCGAAGCCCGTATTGTTTATAGTTTAGCCCCTAATAAGTTCGGAGTGATCTTTTAAATTTCAAACTTAATATATTTGAGATATGAAATACAAGAAATGGACCTTAGATCAGAAGTTAGAAATTCTCTCTATTTCAGAAGAGATCGGCATCATAGAAGCCTGTCGTAAATACGGAGTTAGTACAGGTACTTTTTATAGTTGGAAGACGAAACATGAGAGTCAAGGAGAAGCAGGCTTAAAAGTCATCTATGATACTAAAAGTAAAGAACACAAGCAGGCAGAAGAAGAAAACCGAATACTACGTAAGCTTCTAAGCAATAAGGAAATTGAATTAGAAGTACAACGAGAACTTTTAAAAAAAAAGTTTGGAACGTCCGATCCAAGAAAGATTTAGTGAATGCTGTTTATAGCAAGCATAAAATTAGTAAAACCAACATAATTAATATGGTAGGGATGGTTCATAGTAGCTATTACCGTACTCCCAGTTTTGGTAAAAAGGGTAATACTCCTAGTAAACTCACCTATCATAAATCTAGAGGTTGGGTTAATCAAGACGCTGTTATTGCTTCTATAAAAGAGATTTTAAGTCATGAATTTATAGATTGTGGTTACCGATTAATGACTTCTTACTTAAAAAAAGAAGCATACCTGATTAATCATAAAAAGCTCTACAGAATTATGAAAGAACAGGGAATGCTAAAACTAGAGAATCGGATAAACAGGAGTGGTTCTGGGCGTAAATTTGTAAAATTCAGAAAAGTAAATACCTCAAGACCAATGGAATGTTTAGAGATGGATATAAAGATGGTATGGATTCCTAATGTGGGTAAAAACGCTTATTTATTATCCATCATAGACGTACATACTCGTAGAATATTAAAAGACTATTTTTCTTTTTCTATTAAACAGGATAAGGTGATAGCGTTTTTATCAGAGTTGTTTGCAGAATACCAATACCCTGATAACGTTGTTATTAGAAGTGACAACGGTAGTCAGTTTATTGCAAATAATGTACGTGAATACCTTGGACTAATTGGGGTTCAGCAAGAATTTACACATATAGCCACACCAGAAGAAAATGCGCATATAGAAGCCTATCATGGAATACTAAAAAAAGAAATTTTTAAAAGAGTGGATTACACATGTTTTGGGCAAATTGAACAAATCTTAAAAAGGTATGTGACTTTTTACAACAATACTAGGTTACATGGGCTCTTAGGGCGTATTACACCAATGGAAAAATGGAACGCTGATAAACACCTAATTCTAATGAAAAAAATAACAGCTTAAGCTATAATCGAAATTTAAAAGATTACTCTTGTTTTATAGGGGTCAAAACAGTTTATAGGTTTTGTTGTACCACGTTTTATTTCGGTTTCTGCTTTACCAATTCTATAAATTCAATTGGTTCATTAACCTTTAAATTTAATTCGGCCTCACTAATTTCATCTGGTCTATGAACTAATTTATTTCTAAACTCAGTTATCCCTTTTAATACAGACTCTTCATTATTTGATAAATTGAATAGTTCTTTGAAGTTCTTTTTGCTATAAATTTTTGGACCTTGATTAACAACTAATTTATTGAAGTCCGCCCAAACTAATAGGAAATCATCGATACCATATTTTTTGCCTTCGATTTCAACTTTTTCGCCAAATAAATTTTCAAAAAGTATTTTTGCTATACTGGAATAGGCAATTACTTTTTCTTTTTCAACCGTAATTCCATTCCCGTCATGATATAGTTGATTTCTAATTCTATGATACCATTCTATTTCGCCTAGTTCAATCCCTACAAGTTTATCTTTTGCAAACCTGTCCATTGTATCAATTAAACTTGGAAAGCTTTTAGTCGCTTCGTCATATATTTTACGAGTTACGCCTTCAAGCTTTGTAATCCGTTTTGGTAAGCCCAAATATGTTTTCATCATTAATTCGACTGAATTGTCGATAACAATCATTCCCATTCGATAATCAAAGTCCGTTTCGAGAGATAAGTGCTCAAGACCATGCCTTAATAATTCTTTTGGTCCCGATTTCCAAGGTTCGTTTTTCATTCAGTTTTAAATGTGTTACAACGTTAAGTATATGAAAAGTAGGGCAGTTGATAAGCACTACATTTCAGATTTAGCGGACTTTGTAAATAAACACAGAACTTTGGATTTAGCACAAAAGCCCTATTTTTTATATACATTGTTAACAGCTTTTTATTCTCCCCATTCATGTAAAATATTTTCATTCCACAATTTTTGACTAAATTTTTTAAATGAATTAGGAGCAGTTATAAATTTCTCATCATATTTATATTCACCTCCGTAATATTCATCTGATGAAATTTTGACTTTATTATGTCCTCTCATAGCATATTTTTGAACGCCTTCATACATTATTATTTTCATTTCTAAAGGGCTAACATCTCCGTGACATACTTTTCTATACATTAACCATACTTCTTTAATTCCGTCATTATCTAAATCAGTTACGTGTAATGTGTTTTTTCTAAATTTAGCTTCAATCTCTACAGGGCATTCTTTTATAAAATCATATACTTTCCATACTTTTTTATGAGTATTGTTTTTTAATATGTAGTGATAAGCAAATATTTCAGCATTAGAACCATCATCTTCAGAATTTTTAGGTGTGTATATTCCTGTTTCGCTTGTAATTATATAATGTTTACCATTAGTGTCTTTCCAAGATATTACATTTTTTAGTTTTCCATCATATTTAATGAATTTGGGTATTTCACTTAAAGTAACTTTTTCGAAATTTATGTCCTGTTCAACTTTTTTGATATAAGCATTGTAATCTTTGTCTTTCTTTGAAACTGTTAAATACTCATTCTTATATTTATGATATAATTCAGAACATTTCATTGAATAGACATCTAAGTACTCTTCGTTAAATTCACTTAAATTTATTTTTGGGAGCACCATTTTAGTTTTAATAGTGGGTAATGCCATCAATTTTTTTTTATCTAAATCATAGTATTTCCAATTTCCGATATAGTCATTAGTTAGTATATTAATGCTAGATTTACCACTTCCGTCATTTGATGCGTTTCCAAACTCATACCTACTCATTCCTATAAGTTCTATTTTTTCTGAATTTAAATTGTATCTAAATTGAGCTTTAACTCCTGCTTTTCTATAATTTATTTCATATTGAAACCCATTTCTAGTTTTTATAATGTGAAAGGAACCACCATAATTTTCTATTAAGTCAATAGAAATCGGGTGGAATTTTTTTGTAGATAATTTATGTATAATTGACTCATTTGAACTATAAATAGAGTCTTTTATATTATCTCCATCGATATCTTCAATTAAATAACTCTGGCTAAATGTTTTAGTGCTTAAAAACAGTAATAAAAAAAATATTCTTTTCATCTATTATATGAAGTTTGTTAATTGCTGTTAACGTTTATGTATAAGAATAGTGCGGTTTTGTGTGCGAGGATTTTCCGCAGGAAAATCAGACGTAACAAAAGTGCACGGACTCTTGATTAAGCACTAAACTAAGCATTATTTTTATACGGTGTTGGCAACTGGCTTTTATTCAATTATTCTGTCGTTTTTAAATCTATAAAAGAAATCAGTTGTATCTTTTTTTAGTAATTCTGTAATTTTCGAATTCTCATATTTATAAAATTTTTGCAAATTCCAAGCGTCTGAACTAAAAGCTATAATTCTGTCTTCCATCACAAAAAATTTTCCTTCTTCATCTGCCTGATTTTCGATGTCGTAATAATATTTCTTGACAGTCAATCGATTGTTTTTATCAGAATACTGTTTTTCGGAAATCAGTTTTACAGGAATTTTGTCAATCAGAATTTGGGAACTATCGTTCAGATTGAATTCGAAAGGTAAGTCCATAATTATTTCATATTCGCCATCACTTTCAAGTCCAAATAAGTGAAAGTTTATGCTGTCATTTTTTCGGATAGTTAAAGTTGTTGTGTCAGAATGATGAAATTTGCTTTTTGAATATTCCTCAATTACTACAGGAAATGTTTTTTCGGTCAATTCATTTTTCGTTTCGGACTTGCAAGAGGTCAGAATTGAGATTAAGAATAATATTCCAATTATATGTTTGTTATTGAGTTTCATTTTCAGCTTGTTGCCAACGATGGAGCTATGAACAGTACGGGAGCAAATAAGCGATTACTTACCGCCACGCACATAGCAAAATCTTTTTGTTTTGTTTTTTCTTTGTCTGCCTAAAAAGCAAAATCCCAAAGATTTTGCGGACTTCATAAAAATACACAAACCTTTCGATTAATCACGGAGCCCGTATTGTTTATAGGTTTTGTTGTCATTAGTGATTTTGCGTTCTGCTTGGCACGTTTTACTTGCGTAACTATTACGTTTTGATTGGTTGTTTCCGCAATCAAGCTAGAAAGTCCATCGACATAACAATTGCGTTTGAGTAAGTTGTCCATTTACTTAAAATCCGAGATTTGCTTTTCGAATTTAGAACTGTCTTTAAATGCACATAAATTACCGTCAGGGTCTCGGAATTTTGCAATGTTACCCCAAGAATGTTCTTGATAGTCCACTTCTATATTATTCGAAGTCAATCTATCCGAAAGTATTTTTACATTTGGAACATTCATACGCAAACACATTTTTGTCCGTTCCGTTCCAGTTTTTTGTCCATCATATTCGTCATCCAACTCCACCATTAAATATGCTTGTCCGAATTTAAAACAAGTCAGATTTTTGCCCTCAAATATTTTTTTGAGACCTAGAATATTTTCATAAAACTCCACACAATTTTTGTATTCAAGAGTATATAATATTATTCCAGTTCGGTCAAATTCCATTACACGATTTTATTTTTTCATCATTAATGACAACGTCTGAGCTAAGCGTAGTGCGGAGATAAGGAAACCTTTCGTTTCCGTCTGAGCACGAAGCTAAAGCTTATTGTTTAGTTTTATTTTTTCTATTCTAAAGCTAAATCCATAAGATTTAGCGACTTTATAAATATACACAGACCTTTAGATTAAGCCCTAAAGTCCGCATTACGTTTAGGTTTTGTTGGGCACAGTTTTATTCCAATTGTAATTTCTTGAAAAATATTTTATTTCTTAATGTAGCGTCTTTCAATAATTTTTTAAAACTAATAATTTCTACGTACATCTTGAATCCATTATGAAATCCAAAAAAACCTTCTTTGTCTGGACTTTCGGTCAATTGACCATTACGTGCAAACTCTTTTATTTTAGGAGTTATATCTGCAATTACATAACCGTAAATGGGAGTGGAGTCATTAATTTTTATTGGTTCTAAACCATCAGGCATTTCATATTTACCATCACGTATTTTTTCTAAGTATCTTCCAATTTGTAAAATTGGGTCATCTTTGGCTGCGTAATCGTTTCTTTTAGGCCGTTTAAACTCAAATATGGTTAACGGGTTGCTGAATTCATTATCACCAGCTCTAAAAGATGATTTTTGGTCAAAAATTAACAAGTCGGGCTCGTCAAGAGCATTGTTTTTTTTGTTTGAAGATATTTTTTCATCTGAAGAAATATATTCAGAAAAAACAAGTCTCTCATCTAATAACCACAAATTATGCTCTTCATAAGTTGTGTTTTCAGAATTTCTTGTCATTGGATAAATAATATTATGAATTTCTTTTTCTAAATGCCCTTTGCCTTCATCGTTTCTTTTAAGCATTTCTTTAAAAGCTTGTAAAATACATTTTCTGTTGTAGACATAATGAGCTAAATCACTTTTCCCAATTTCAGAAATTTGATTAACCATTTCACTTAAGGTATTATCTTCAAAATTTTCTGGATTTTCTAAAAGCTCTGTAAATTTACTTCGTGTTTCAATTTCCTTTTTATGCTTTACTTTATGTAAGGCAACTTCTATTTCGTTATTAGATAAATTGTAGCCCATTTGAGAGAAATCTAAATCGTTCACATATGAATTATGCCAAGGGGCATGTTCTTTAACATAAGCCCTAATTTTGGAAGCCTTAATATCAGACCGAGATGAAATATCTTCGTTGAAAATTTGTTTTGTTTCTAAAGCAGCTTGCGTTTCAATATCTTTTTGCGAAAATGGATAAAAGCTATCACCTTCTTCTTTATCAAAATCAAAAGCTTCTCTTTCTAAGGATACGTTATTATCTAGATACTCACCTAAAATATAGGTTTTAATTATATAGTTTTTTTTACTTTTTGAACCTTTATTGTTGTCATAAAATTCATCTTCAAATTCAGGAATGTATCTATGTAGATTGGTTTCGGTAACTTCTCGATTGTGACCTGTCAAACTAATTTTACTTTTTTGATTTCCTGGAAAATAGATTTTAAATACTTTTCCTTTAAATTGTTCAGAATACCCATCTTTAGTTTTTAGGACGAAATCAAATTCTTCAATTTGTTGTATTTCGTTTCTGCCTGAGATGTAATCGTTTAAAATTATAGACTGGTTATCACCTTCTTCCTTCACTATAATAGTTGGACAGTTGAAAGAATCGTTTATAAAGAATATTAATAATTTTTCTAAAAGTTTACGAGAGAACGTTTCTATATTCTTATCGAATGAATGAGTAGAAATAAGGTTATTCAAATTAATTATAGAATAAGTATCTACTGCAATTGTATCGTTTATGGTTTCATCAACGATTATTTCATATTTCCTTCCAAACCTGAATGTTCTTGATTTTAACTTGATTTCTTGATTTTGAAAAACACTTTCTACGTTAACATCACCAAAATATTTCACAAACATAAAGCGACCAAATCCTTTTCCTCCAATTTTTTTCTTATGCTCGCTATAAAAAGTATCGAAGGAATCTCTGTTTTCTTTGTTAAAACCACTTCCGTTATCTCTGATTGATATTGATTTTATTGGTGGAATTTGATTTTCAAAATCTAAAGTATGTTCTCTTATAAGTGTGATTTCAATTTTACCATTTTCTACGTTTTTTTTTGTAATTGACTGAATAGAATTCACAATAGATTCTATTATAGGAGTATATACATTTGTTTTACTTCTAATATTATCAATCGTTCCTTGAATATTAATTCTACTCATAGTTTTTTAAATTGTGCCCAACGGTTGGTGTATGGTTAGTTGCTTGGTTTAAACAACTAATTTAACAAAAGGAAACCGAATGTTAGGGAAATCTGAAGGATTTTCCGGGTACACACAGACCTAAGCAATTAATTATACAATTTGTTAGCAAATGTTTTTATTATAAATAAATTCTTGTATTTGGCATAGTTTTTTTTAAAGCTTCAATTTCAGATTTATCAAAATTATTTCCAGAAATAAATAATTGTTTTAGGTTTTTCAAATTTGAAATTTCTTTGGGCAACTTTTTAAGTTTATTTTCTGATAGATCAAGCTTAGTTAAAAACTTTAATTCCCCTATTTCTTTAGGTATAATCTCAAGTTGATTTTGATCTAAATGCAGCTCTTGTAAATTTTCTAATTGTCCAATTGCGTTAGGTAGAGAACTAATTTTGTTATTTCGTAACCACAAAACCCTAAGATTTATTAAATTACCTATACTTGTAGTTAGTGATTTTATGTTATTGTCATTTAAGTACAATTCATTTAGTGTAGAGATTTTGCTAATACTAAAAGGAAGAGAATCTATTTTATTATTACTTAATCTTAAGAGTTTAAGATTTTTTAATTCACCTATTTCATTGGGAAGAGAAACAATGTTATTGTCGCCTAAATGTAATTCAATAAGTTTATCTAATTTAATTATTTCTTTAGGGATTTCTTTTAAATCGTTTTCCCATAAAAAAAGTTTTTCCAAAGTATTTAATTCACCAATCCATTGTGGTAAAACTGTAATTTTATTCTCTCCGAGGTTCAATATTTTTATTTTTTTTAAAGTTCTTATTGAGCTTGGAAAAGATTCAAGTAGGTTTGTTCTTAAACTTATGTTATTTAAATTTATTAATTTTCCTATAGTATTTGGTAATTCCTTAATTTGGTTATATTCTAACCAAAGACGTTTTAATTCTTGCAAATCACCAATCCAAGTAGGAATTGATGTTAGTTGATTCTGTGCAAAAGAAATTTCCTCTAAATGAGTTAAGTTTTTAATACAATTAGGAATTGAAGTAAATTTATTACTTCTACCTTGAAGTTTTTTAAGACTTTTTAGATTACCAAATTCAACTGGCAATGAATTGATTTGGTTAGAATCAAAACAAATGTCTTCTAGATTTGAAAGTTTTTGTATGTTTTTAGGGATATATTTTAATTCATTTCTATAAAAGTATAATTTTTCCAATTCTTTAAAACCTCCAATCCATTTAGGCAATTCAATTAAGTTATTACTATTGATGCTCAAGTCTTTTAAATTCTTTAATTTTTTGAGACTCTTTGGGACATTATCTATACCCTTATCATCTAAATTAAGCTTAAATACTTTTTCATTAGAGTTTAAAGCTTTTTCTAATGATTGATATTCTTTTAATGTCTGTGAATACCCATTTAGAAAAAAGGATAAGAAAAGTAGAAGTAATGTTTTTGTCATTCTTTTTTAATATTTGCTAACGTTCAGGCTATGAGTAGTGCGGAAGCAAACTTGCGTTTAACTTACCTTTAAGCACTTAGCCAAAGCATTTTATTTGCGTTTAATTTTATTTGGTTCTAAATGTCTAATCAAACTGGTTTGGCGACATAGTAAATATACACAAACGATTTAATTAAACACCAAACCTCCGCATTACTTATAGGGTTTGTTACCACACGTTTTTTATTCTAACATACGACTACGTAACGCTTTTCCGCTTTTATTTTCCGTAAAGATTGGCGATTACTATTTAGTTTTGAGTGTAGAATTCTTTTGCGCATAAACAGGCTAAAATCCGACCGTAACAGTTGCGTTTGAGTAAGAATTTCGGCTTAGGTAAACTAGCTAAATTCCTTTTGAAGTATTGGTATAATTACCGTAGAAATCTGCTAAAAATCGATGTTCAAATTAAGGGGTAGGGAGTAACTTGTTCATTCTGTGCTTAAGCGCTCCTCGCTTGCACGACTTTCTCAAGTTACTCCTTTCCAAGGTAATATGAAAATAAATTTGTTGTAGTGTACTGATTATTAGTTTATTGCAATTTCAGAAAGATTTAGGTATTTGTTTATTCATTTTTTTCTTGATAAAAAAACGAACCAAAAAAATCAAGGCTTGACCCTTCGGATATATTTCACATCCTTATTCGCTAAATCAAATGAACTCGCTATCGCTCAAACAGCATTTGATTCTTAACGCTCTTTTCGGTGGAAATATGAATCCTGCCAGGGATCTAGGCCGAACCCGATGACTTTGCAATTTACCGTGCAGCTTAGACCTATTTTAGGCAATGTGTGGTAACGGCTCCGTATATGAAAAGTAGCGCTGAAAATAAGCAGTTACTTTTCGGATTAACACAAGCCGAGTTTTTAAATTTTACTATTTATCTTTTTCATTGGAAATCGTCAAATTTAAAAATTTGGCGACTTTCCAAAAATGCCCAAACCATAGTGTTAGCAATGACTTGCGCTATTTTTTATATACAATGTTGCCCACAGTTATTTTCCGCTTTGTATTTTCTCTCCTTTAATCGGTGAGTAATCCATTTTCATTTTTCCGTCAATCATTATTTGGTCGAAATAACATTTTACTCCAGTCGCTACATTCATATCTTTTACATTCTGAATATGAAAATGTAAATGTGGTTCGGACGAATTTCCAGAATTACCGCAAAGCCCTAAAGTTTCTCCTTGTTTTATTTTTTGACCTTTTTTGACTTTGATAGAATTCTGTTTGAAGTGTGCAAAAAATAAATATTCGTTATTAGCTGTTTTTAGGATTACTGTATTTCCAGGCACATAAATTGGATTTAATTCTCCTGGAACATTATCATCAACACCATCTACAACTAAAACAATTTCGCCATCACAAGGTGCAATTAATTCTTTTCCAAATGCGTAATAATCTTCATTGGTATTTCCATCAGTTTTATAGGACTTTCCATTTTTGTCTGTTATTACGAAGTCAAATGCGTTTTTTTGAGCCTTACTTTCAACGTGATAATTTAATTCTGCTGTGTCTCCGCCCCAAGTTACTGACCATTTGTCTTTGAACGGAAGAATCAATTTGGTCGAGTTCCGCTCTATTTTAGGTAAATTATCTTCTTTAAAAGGCTCAATATAAAGTCCGATTATTTTTAATTGATTGTCTGTTGATATATTGACAGCAAAAACTCCATTCTCGAAAGTGGTTTTGTATGAAGCAAAACTGCCTCTCACGTATTTGGTAAAATCACGAGTATTTATTTTTCCAGCTTGCGTTTTTAATCCAACAAAAAATTGGTTTGCTTGTTCTTTCGGAAGTGCATTTTTCATATCGTCAGAAAACAATTCAAATATTCCATTATAATCGCTTAAGTTGAAAAATTCTTCAAACTTTCCAGAAATATTCTTGTCACTCATTTTCTCGGTTTGAGCATAACTCAAAATCGAAACGAAAAGTAAAATGATAAGTACAGGTGTTTTTTTCATAATTGTGGGCAACGGTCTAGTATAAGAATAGTAGCGGATTTTTTCGCACTTACTTTTCGGTTGAACACAGACCTTTTTTATATTTATCCACCCTTGATTTAGCACTAAAACCGCTATTATTTTTATACATTGTTGGGCGTTCGTACTTTTTTTCAGAAGATTGACATTTGTTCACTTACACTTACTTTAATCATTGCTCCAAACTCTTCCCAATGTTCAATTTTCAAGTCGGAAATTCTATCTTTAGCATTCTCAAACTCAAAATTTTCATACGCTTTTTCAAAGTCAATACGCATTAAAGTATCTTTGTTGATTGATCTTTTTGAATCTGAAAATATGATTGATTTAAGGAATTTTTGAACTAAATCAGAGTTAACTAAAAAATGAGCAATCTTTGCCATTTTAATGTTCTTAAATCCAATAAAGTAGCAAGTGTCATCCAGCATAATTGGTTTAGAATCTTCAGGACAGACTAAAGTAAAATGTGTTGATTTATAAAGTCCCGAAATAGCAATTTTATATTTTGCAAATGAATAATCGCCAATGCCAAAAATCGAAAAATCTGGTTTGCCCTTGTAGATAGAAGATTTACGTTTATCAAAAAAATCTTTTTGTGAACTCAAATATTTATAAGTTAGAGGTAAACTATCTTTAATATAATTTGTTTCCTGCCCTATTTTTTTTTGAGTGATTATTGTTAGTTTTCTATAATCGTTAGTTTTATCAGTTTTTAAATCTGAACTCTTTAACAAACCAAACACTAATTTTTTTTCAAGATTAAATTCTTCTCCCAATCCGTTTATAAAATGACCATTCATGCGCTCAAACTCCATAACTTTTGAGCAGTCGTGTTTTACTCCTGAACGCCAAGTGAAAATAGATTTTCCATCTACAATACTTGATATGTCGTAGTCTTTTACAGAGTTAACAAACTTATCTTTATACCAACCAAAAGTTGTTAAGTATTCTCGACTATAAAAGTCAAACTCTTCACAAGTATAATCTGGTTCGGTATTGAGGTTGGTTAAAAATAAACAGGCATTTACAGAAACGTTAAATTCTTTTTTAGAGTCAATATTTAATTTTTCCGAATGTCTAATCTTAAAATTGTTTCTTTTTTGGTCTTGAATTAGGTTTTTTACAACTGAATTTTTTATTAAAAAAGCAAAAGTTCCATTATGATTTTCAAAACACTTGAGCATTATTAATGAAATATATTCTCCAATATCAAAATTACCTTTTCCGGTAATAGCCTCAAATCCACTATGGTTCTTAAAATTTGATTTTTCAGGAAGATTTTTTGAATCTATTGAACCAAGCTCCGAATTTGTAACCCAAGGTGGGTTGCCAATAACTAATGTTTTTAAATTAGATGTAGATTCTGCCAATTGATTATAATCAAACTCAAATACATTTCCGTGAATTATATCAATTTCAGGTTTGTTAGCATTTAAATTTAGTAGATAGTAATCGAGAATTTTAAATTTAGTTTCCCAAACATAAGGTTGATAAATTTCTACACCTACAATTTTTTTTAGCGAATTCGATTGTTTTATTGAGGCAAGAATAAAGTTTCCTTTTCCACAAGTTGGCTCTAAAACAAATTCAAAATCGTTGCGTTTCAAAAATGTATACTCGGCTACTTGTAAAGCTAAATTTTCGTTTGTTTGAAAATCTCCGTATTCCCTTCTGAAAGGCTCTGAAACAATGGAATTTTCTTCAGTAATATTTTCTAACAATTCTGTTGCTTCGTTTTGGGAAGTGAAAAAATTGTTAATTCCGCAAATCTTTCGTAATAATTCGTTTGAAGTATTATAATTTGATAAATATTCTACGTTTTCTTTAAAGAACTCTAATGCTAAATTGCTTATATTTATTTCATCATAAATCATATTCTAATATACTAAATATTATCAATTTTAACATCTAAAAGTCTTTAATCATTTCTCTAATCAATTCCATTTTTCTTGTTTCTTTGGCCATATATTTTTCGTAAGCTGTTCTCATTCCTTTAAAAAAAGCTTTTTTATCTTGGTTCAAATCAATTTTCAGGGGTCGCGGCATCTGTATTACTCCCCAACCTTGTGCCTCAATAGTAAGACAATCCCAACTGATATGTTCAATTGCTATTAGTCCAGAATCTTTTACAATTTGTAAGCCATTTGGGTTTTTATTATAATCTACAAAAATAAAATATAACTCATTTCCATCTTGTTGCATCCACTTAATTAGTCTTTTTGCAGAAATGATATTTGGTGAATAGTTGTTTTTAGCCAGATTGTTACTTTTAACGTTAACTGGTTTTTTAATATCATCATTGAGTAAAAAATCCCCTAATGATTTCCTTGTCCCTTTTGCACTTGCGTTATGTCTTTTTGCTATTTCAACTTCTATTGATCTGTAATCATCCATATTTTAATTGATAAATTGTCGTTTATAATTTAGCGGACGAATTTAATGTTAAAAATATACTTTAACAGTTATTTATCAATAATAATGGTTGATGGTTTTTTGGACAGTGTTGATGTTTTTTTGTATGACGCCCAACGATGGAGCTATGAACAGTACGGGAGCAAACTAGCATTTACTTTCCGCCACACACATAGCAAAATCTTTTTGTTTTGTTTTTTCTTTTATTGTTTAAAGCAAAATCCTAAAGATTTTGCGACATCATAAAAATACACAAACCTTTCGTTTAAGCCCGAAGCCCGTATTGTTTATAGGTTTTGTTGTGCCCAGTTATTTTAGCATCCTTTTCCATAATTCCATACATTAAGAGTTTCTTCTTCCGAAATAAGTTTAATCCAACCTGAATACGTTTTAATAACGAGATTATCTTCGCCAGAACAAGGATGTTTTCTATATATCGTAACTTTCACTTTACTCCATTTCCCTTTTTTTTCAGCTGTCAGTTTAATACCAAACAAGTCGCCTTTTAGCGTTGTTATTTTTTCAAAGTCAGTTGAAGGCCCTTTTCTTAAATTCAATCCTGGTTTATTTGCATACCATTCGGTGTCTTTCTTAATGGCATAATCCATCCAAGAAATTAATCTTAAATTTTTAGATTTTAGTTCTTCCGAATTAATCCAACATCCATTATTAAGCTTTACGAATCCAAATTTTGAGTCTACAAATACTAAAGCCATTACTTCATAACCAACCATTTCAAGGTTCTGATATTCCAATTCTTTTTCAATTCCATTTTTTTCAATAATAGCAGTATAAAATTCATTGTTATCATCTGCCTTTCCTAAATAGATTTGTCCTTGAGTTTTTCCATTAGGTTTGTCATAAATTTTAAGTCCAGAACTTGGAATATAAACACAACATAACTTAAACTCTTCATTTGGCATTATAAGTCCAGCTTTAAATTCTTGAGAAAAAATAGCGTTAGAACTAATTATAAAAAGTATTATTAATGGTAGGCTCTTCATTTTTTTTAATTGGGCACAACGGTTTAGCTATGAACAGTGCGGGAACAAACTAACGTTTGCTTTCCGCCACGCACATAGCGAAATCTTTTGGTTTTGTTTTTTCTTTTCCTTGTTTAAAGCAAAATCCCAAAGATTTTGCGGACTTCATAAAAATACGCAAACCATTGGTTTAAGCCCGAAGCCCGTATTGTTTATAGGTTTTGTTGTAACCAGTACTTATTCCGCTGCCTTTATTGTTCTATCTTTTTTGGTAACGTAAAATATAACGCTAGATGCAATCAGAATAGTTGTAGCAAGAAATAATTCAAAATAACCAAAATTCATTCTCGTAATTCCAAAGCTTGAAATTTCTATAGAATGAGTAAGAGTTATTAAACTATATATGGTTAAAAATTTAGCCACAATAATTGTAATTACTAAGATGGGAATATTTGTGAAATTGCGCATATTAAAATTTTCATTCTTGTATTTTTTATAGAATAGTGCAAACGGAAATATGCTTAGTGATATCAGTAAACCTATCGAAACCCAATTGTAATAAGAATCATTCAATCCCAATTTATCAACTAGTAATATTGAAGTGTTTGTTAATAATTCTGTGATTGTCATGAATGCAATAAACATTAAAATACCTTTAAGGTAGGGTAGAACCATACTTCTAAAGTATACTTTTTGGTTAACTTTACTAAATTCAGAAGTAAGTTGGTCTATTGAGCCAAGTCTTTGAATGGCTACTAAAAATGATTCTTCATCATTCAACCCAAGTTCTTTTAATCCTTGAATTTCATCTAATAGGTGGCTTTCTAGTTCATTGATGTTATCTCCTGTAAAATTAACTTTTTTAGATAGTTGAGATTTCCAGTTAATTATGCTTTTATCTATGCTAAACTCGGTTCTATTTTCCATAATTTTGATATGATTTTATTCATTTCTGCCCAATTTTCTTTTTCCTGAGACAGTTCTTTTTTGCCTGTTTTACTGATTTTATAGTATTTTCTTTTTCTGCTAGTTTCTCCAACTTTCCAATAGGATTCTATTAGACCCTTTTTTTCTAACTTGTGTAGTACCGGATACAAAGTTCCATCTCCGTATTCTATTCGTCCATTGGATATTTCTTTTACGCTTTGAATTATTTCATAGCCGTAAGATTCATTTTTAGAGAGTATTGAGAGAATAATTGGCATGGAAGAGGCGCCAATTAATTCTTTAGATAGTTTTTCCATTTGGATGTTTCTTTGAAAACAAATATACATAGAAGTTCGATGTATAAAAAGCAATACTATAATTTTTTTCAGTATGTCACGTCCTAAAATACGGCTACAGATTAATATTAGTTTTAAGCGGCATATTGATGCACGTAATTAGGTGTTTTATAATCTAAAGATAAATGTAATCTTTTTGAGTTGTATAATTTGATTGCATTTTTGGCTGCTTTTTTAGCATGGACCACACTGGTAAATGTTTGATCAAGATAGAATTCATCTTTTAGAATACCATTGACCCTTTCGGCTAGGGCGTTTTCATAGCAATGATTTTCTTCTGTCATACTGATTTTAATTTTCTTTCTTTTTAGTATTTGGGTATAGACGTTACTGCAATATTGAATACCTCTGTCCGAGTGATGAATAAGGTGATCAATGTTCTTAGCATTGTAAATAGCCTTATTTAAAGCTCTGACACACCCTTTTAGCTCTAGGCTATCACTTAGGTCGTATCCAACGATTTTACGGGAATACATGTCTGTAATCAATGCTAGGTAACAGAATCCTTTTATGGTTCTGATATAGGTAATATCGGATGCCCAAACCTGATTAGGTCTATTGATTTTCAAGTCTTTTATAATATTACCATACTTGTAAAACCGGTGATATGAATTGGTGGTTCTAGAGGAGTACTTCTTTCTTCTAATGAGCAATCGATTTTCTCTTAAGATACGGAACAGCTGGTCTCTACCTACTTTAAGGTGGTACTTATGAAACTCATCTTTTAATGATCTCATGAGTTTTCTGGTACCTTCTCGAGGTAGTGTTCTTCTGCTTTTTCGAACAAGTTCGAGTACATCTTGTTCTATCTGTTTTTTGATAACAAAACGTTTTTGGAATTTGTAATAGGCATCTCTTTTCAGATCAAAGGCATTACAGATAGTACCAATCGAATACAGTCTTTCATTACGGTTTATCGGTGCTACTTTCATCAAGGCTTTATGTTTAAGTTTTTTTTTAATTCTTCAACATCTCTATAGCCCAGGTTTTCGGCGGCTACCTCAAGATAGCTGTCGGTCACCAGTTTGTCTAGGTCCTTTTTAATAAGAAGGTCCTTAAGTTGTTTCAGCTCTTTTTGAAGGGCTTTGATACGGGAAAGTTCATCGTCTGTTTGCACGGTTACACGGGTGTTCATTAAATCTTTACGATCATACTTTTTGATCCATACATTTATAGTACTGGATTGTATACCGTAAGTTAATGCAATTTGTCTTTTGGAATGGTTTCCTTTGGTAAGTTCTGCCAAGACTTTGAGCTTAAAGCTCTCACTATAGCGTTTTACATATCCATCATTTTTATACATATACTTGAAGTGTTTTGTATACATATTTCAGGACGGGTCAGTATTGGTTACAACGTTAAGTATAAGAAACGTAGGGCAGGTGAAAAGCACTTTCGTTTTATTACTTAGCTAAATATAAATATTTTGCTTTTATCTTTTCTACTATAAACGCCAAATTTTATATTTAGCGGACTTTGTTAATAGGCACAGAACTTTCGGTAAACACAAACGCCCTATGTTTTTTATACCGTGTTAGCAACAGATGTTTATTTTTATGTCTGTTAAATTAAGTTCTTTTGCTGAAATTTAAAAGTACTTCTTCATCACTTTTTTCGTCAATAATATTTTTCGAATAGCAAAAGCTTATTGTTGGTTCTTCTTTAAATTTCAAATACAAATTTGGTCTTAATAATCTAGATTTATTGTCATTAAATAGGGAGCGACTTTCCTTGTTTGGATTTCGTCTAACTGTAAAACAATATATTTTTTCAGGGTCTTCACTGTCACTTTTTGATAATGAAGAAATCATTGATTTTTTTAAATTCCCAGGCTTGTTAGGATTTATTTGAGTAGGAATAAATATTGAAAAGTGATTTTCAAATTGTTTTAAAATATCTCCGATGTTTTTTGAATATTCAATATTAAAAAATTCTCGTAATGTTTTAGCATCTGTTATAAAACCGTTTGAATTAGCAGGTATTGTTAAGCTTTTAGAGGTATTATCTGCTTTTATGATTTCAGTTTTTAAAAGAGCGTATTTAGGTCTTTTTTCGTGTTCTTGATATAATTTTGCAAGGATTATATAGTCAACCATTTTGTAGTTAAAGGGAAAAGCTTCTATTACCCAGCCATTCTGAATCATATCTGATTTAAGTAACTTGAAGTTTTCAAAAATATTCATTGCCTGTATTCTTTTCTTAAATTAAAGAGATTATTTTTTCCTTGTCAATGTCAATTCCTTTTTCGGATTCAAGATAATTTAGTAAATCATTAAGGTTATTTACATTTTTGAAATCTGAATAGAATTTCTGAGCATTAATAAAGTCATCTTCTTTATATTTTTCAAAATCAATCATTTCGTTATTTCGGAAGTCAGCAATACAAAATCCTGATATAAAAACTGATTTAGAATATTTGTGTAAGATATTGATACACATACTTGAAATAATAATATCATTCATCACATACGCTTTTTTCCCTGCGTTGTCTATTTCTCCTTCAAATCCAATTTCTTTCAAGCACTTCTCTGAAGTATCGATTGGTCTTATTCTATCAATTACACAAGAAATTTTATCTTTAGACTTAACTAATTCAAGACCAACTAACCAGTAATAATCAAACTTTTTTATATTTAAAATTTTCGCAAAACCTTTTTCCCGTCTCGTTTCGTCTAGAGTAGAATAATCCCCTCCATATTTCACATAATCGCCAACTTCGTAAAGTGATTTTCTCATTATTTTGTGTTGTATTTGAATTTGTTGCTAACGTTTAGGCTATGAGTAGTGCGGAAGCAAACTTGCGTTTAACTTACCTTTAAGCACTTAGCCAAAGCATTTTATTTGCGTTTAATTTTATTTCGTTCTAAATGTCCAATCAAACTGGTTTGGCGACATAGTAAATATACACAAACGATTTAATTAAACACCAAACCTCCGCATTACTTATAGGATTTGTTACCACACGTTTTTTATTCTAACATACGACTACGTAACGCTTTTCCGCTTTTATTTACGCTAAAGATTGGCGATTACTATTTAGTTTTGAGTGTTAAAATCTTTTGCAGATAAACAGGCTAAAATCCGACCGTAACAGTTGCGTTTGAGTAAGAATTTCGGCTTTGTTAAACTAGCAAAATTCCTTTTGAAGTATTGGTATAATTACCGTAGAAATCTGCTAAAAATCGATGCTCAAATTAAGGGGTAGGGAGTAACTTGTTCATTCTGTGCTTAAGCGCTCCTCGCTTGCACGACTTTCTCAAGTTACTCCTTTCCAAGGTAATATGAAAATAAATTTGTTGTAGTGTACTGATTATTAGTTTATTGCAATTTCAGAAAGATTTAGGTATTTGTTTATTCATTTTTTTCTTGATAAAAAAACGAACCAAAAAAATCAAGGCTTGACCCTTCGGATATATTTCACATCCTTATTCGCTAAATCAAATGAACTCGCTATCGCTCAAACAGCATTTGATTCTTAACGCTCTTTTCGGTGGAAATATGAATCCTGCCAGGGATCTAGGCCGAACCCGATGACTTTGCAATTTACCGTGCAGCTTAGACCTATTTTAGGCAATGTGTGGTAACGGTTGGGCTAAGCGTAGTGCGGAGGCAAGGAAACTTTTCGTTTCCGTCTACGCACGAAGCTAAAGCTTATTGTTTAGTTTTATTTTTTCTTGTCCAAAGCTAAATCCATAAGATTTAGCGACATCATAAATATACGCAGACCTTTCGGTTTTGCCCAAAAGTCCGCATTACGTTTAGGTTTTGTTAGCCACAGGCTTTTCATCCGAGTGAGTCCACAATAAAAACTAGTCCGAAAATCCAGCCGACATAGAGAGCGGTATAGCCAATTGCATACATTGCGGATATGCCAATATCTCCTTTTGTCTCAGACGATTTGGTAAACACAAACTTTAAAGCACGGAAGAATACCCAATATAACATCGCCAAAATAATAAAAATCGAAAGCCATAATACAGCTTCGAAAAGCACTAATAAGATAGCAAGTAGAATAGTTATTCCAATCCATAAGAGTATTGATATTAAAAGTCCACCAATTCCATCTCCGACTTCTATACTAGGTGCTACTGGCATATTGCCAGAATTAAATATTGGTGTTTTTGCTTTATAATCTTCCATTTTTGGAAAGTCGTCCAAAAGTCCTACACCTTTATAGAGTCCATAAATCATAAACAGAAAAAGTGCACAAGAAATAACACCTAAAGAAAGATAAAAATTATCGGTTAAACTTCTGTTGTAATTTTCTCCGGTTAGATAAACGGTTAAGATGGTAACTCCAATTACGATTAGAGATACTTTAAAAACTGATTTCCCTTTGAGATATGTTTGTTTGGCTTTCAAATGTTTTTTCAAGCTTGTGGCTAACGGAATTGTATAAGAATAGTAGGGCGGAAAAAACGCACAAACCATTCGGTTAAACACAAGCCGAATTTTTAAATTTTTCTTATTATCTTTTTTTCTCAATAAGCCAAATTTAAAAATTTGGCGACTTCGCAAAAGTGCCCAAGCCATTGAATTAAGCAACTAATTGCCCTATTATTTTTATACGGTGTTAGCCACAGTTATTTTTTCGATATTATTATATTCAATCCAAGATTTTAGTCTTTCGACATAAAACATTTTGAGATAATTTTCAGATAAAAAGATATTCGACCAATCAAACCTTTGTGCTTGAATACCAAGATAAAAAACAAAAACAGCCAATCCTGCTTTAGGAATTAATTTCAATTCATTATCAGATAATAGTCTAATACTTTGATAACCTTCTAAAAAATGTTTCATTTTTAATTCGTATTCTTTCTTGTCAGTTTCAATGTGAAATAGATGCTTGCAAAAATAACCAACATCTAAAATTTGTATTCCATTCCCACAAAAATCAAAATCGTAAAATGTAATTTCCTTTTCATTTGTTACTGCCATATTATCATACCAAATATCCATATGAACGACTCCTTTTTGAGTGTTTTCAAAATCAGTTTTTTGAAAAAATTCACCAATCTCTTTAATAAATTCCATTTCCGGTAATTTCTCTGAAAAGAATTCTTTTAAGTGTTCATATGGTAATTCTAAAAGCGATTCTTTATCATAAGAAATTCGGTCGATAGTTGTGTTTGAAGTAAGATTATGGATTTTGGCCATTAATGAGCCAATTACAAAACAAGTTTCTTTGTCAGTAAATCTAATTTTCACTCCTTCCGCAAACGAAAAAAGAACTACGTATCTAATTCCTTCTGGTGCATTTATTTCTTGAATTAATTCTCTGTTTTTATCTTGAATTGGAAAAGAGACACTTAAATTATTCTCCTTTAATAGGTTTAACAGCTCTAACTCAGCAATAATTTCAGATTTTGACCTCCAATTATGACTATAAACTCTCAAAACATATTTTGTTTCATTGTCCGAAAGAAAATAAGTATGGTTCATTCCTGTCCTAAATAGTTTACAGTCATAATTTTCATTAAGTCCGTATCTTTTTTTTGCAAATTCTCCCAATTCTTTTTCTGAAATTGTAGAGGCTATAACTGGAAATGGTCTCATTTTTTTCTAATTGTGGCTAACGATGGAGCTATGAACAGTACGGGAGCAAACTAGCGTTTGCTTTCCGCCAAGCACATAGCAAAATCTTTTTGTTTTGTTTTTTCTTTTCCTTGTTTAAAGCAAAATCCCAAAGATTTTGCGGACATCATAAAAATACGCAAACCTTCTGATTAAGCCCAAAACCCGTATTGTTTATAGGTTGTGTTGTACATAGTATTTATTCTACACAGATTATACCATTTTGGGATATTACTTTCCCTCCATTTGTTGTCATAGTGGCCTTATAAAACATACATTTACCCTCTATTTTATCTTTTGAAACCACAATTCCATTATTAGCATTAACCCATTGCTTTTGCTCATCCAAATCCGATTTTGAAGCGTCGTAAGTTAATCGGTAAGTACAATCATCAATCCACTCGATTATTTCATGCATAGGAGTCCCATTATTAAGTCCATTATACCATTCTGTTTGAGTTGTTTCATTCCGAATAACGATGTATTTCTTAATGCTAGAATCTCTTTCTTGAATCAATTCCGTTACGCTATCTTTTGAAACGACCGTGAACTTTTTCATTTCTTCACTTGTTGGAATATAGAATTTACCAATCCTGAAATCCTTGCAAGTCAAGTCCTGAGACCAGGAATTTAATCCAATGAGAATTAAAGTCAGTAGTAATAGATTTGTTTTTTTAAATGTCACGTCCTAAAATACGGCTACAGATTAATATTAGTTTTAAGCGGCATATTGATGCACGTAATTAGGTGTTTTATAATCTAAAGATAAATGTAATCTTTTTGAGTTGTATAATTTGATTGCATTTTTGGCTGCTTTTTTAGCATGGACCACACTGGTAAATGTTTGATCAAGATAGAATTCATCTTTTAGAATACCATTGACCCTTTCGGCTAGGGCGTTTTCATAGCAATGATTTTCTTCTGTCATACTGATTTTAATTTTCTTTCTTTTTAGTATTTGGGTATAGACGTTACTGCAATATTGAATACCTCTGTCCGAGTGATGAATAAGGTGATCAATGTTCTTAGCATTGTAAATAGCCTTATTTAAAGCTCTGACACACCCTTTTAGCTCTAGGCTATCACTTAGGTCGTATCCAACGATTTTACGGGAATACATGTCTGTAATCAATGCTAGGTAACAGAATCCTTTTATGGTTCTGATATAGGTAATATCGGATGCCCAAACCTGATTAGGTCTATTGATTTTCAAGTCTTTTATAATATTGCCATACTTGTAAAACCGGTGATATGAATTGGTGGTTCTAGAGGAGTACTTCTTTCTTCTAATGAGCAATCGATTTTCTCTTAAGATACGGAACAGCTGGTCTCTACCTACTTTAAGGTGGTACTTATGAAACTCATCTTTTAATGATCTCATGAGTTTTCTGGTACCTTCTCGAGGTAGTGTTCTTCTGCTTTTTCGAACAAGTTCGAGTACATCTTGTTCTATCTGTTTTTTGATAACAAAACGTTTTTGGAATTTGTAATAGGCATCTCTTTTCAGATCAAAGGCATTACAGATAGTACCAATCGAATACAGCCTTTCATTACGGTTTATCGGTGCTACTTTCATCAAGGCTTTATGTTTAAGTTTTTTTTTAATTCTTCAACATCTCTATAGCCCAGGTTTTCGGCGGCTACCTCAAGATAGCTGTCGGTCACCAGTTTGTCTAGGTCCTTTTTAATAAGAAGGTCCTTAAGTTGTTTCAGCTCTTTTTGAAGGGCTTTGATACGGGAAAGTTCATCGTCTGTTTGCACGGTTACACGGGTGTTCATTAAATCTTTACGATCATACTTTTTGATCCATACATTTATAGTACTGGATTGTATACCGTAAGTTAATGCAATTTGTCTTTTGGAATGGTTTCCTTTGGTAAGTTCTGCCAAGACTTTGAGCTTAAAGCTCTCACTATAGCGTTTTACATATCCATCATTTTTATACATATACTTGAAGTGTTTTGTATACATATTTCAGGACGGGTCAAGCTTGTTTACAACGCTTGAGCTATGAACAGTACGGGAGCAAACTAGCGTTTGCTTTCCGCCACACACATAGCAAAATCTTTTTGTTTTGTTTTTTCTTTTCCTTGTTTAAAGCAAAATCCAAAAGATTTTGCGGACTTCATAAAAATACACAAACCTAGCGACTAAGCCCGAAGCCCGTATTGTTTATAGGTTGTGTTGGCAATAGTTATTCTTCTTTCAGCTCCTTCAAATACTCTTTAATCTCATCATTTTCCATAAACTTTTGAAATAATAAGTTTATTGAATCAGATGTTTGTATTGGATTATAGTTCAATTCTAATAAAGACGAAACAATTATTTGATAATTAAAAGAGGAAGCTTCGCCATAATAACCTTTAATGTTTTTCATATATTCTTCTGTCGAAATTTTTGAATTCCGATAGTAAATTTTCAAATATTCTTTGAAGTCACTCAAAGGCATTTCGTCAATCGATTTTTTTTCTTTGAAGGTTTCCAAATACTCTTTTGAGTATAAATCATAACCAAAAAGCTGTCTCTTATCATTTTGATTAAGTCTTGTTATCGTTTTAATATTAGAAATTGAATCAATTCCGTTCCAGACGTATTTAAGAGACTTGTGGTTTTCAGAAGGAACTAAGGTCATTATAGTATAAAATTCAGAGTGATTTTTAGGATTTTCTCCAATCAACAAAACTCTATCCGCTAACTTTATTTTTTCTGTAATACCGTAATCAAATTTTCCTTTCCCTTTTCGAATAAAATTAGGATATAACTTCCGATTAATTAGGCTGTCTTTTGTGATAGTCCATTCAACAAAGCCACTTTTGTTAATCATATACCATTTTCCGTCTACATTCTGTTCAATTTGAGACGAGCAGTTAGTTGTTGAAAACAAGATTAGTATTAAAAAGATGATTTTTTTCATAATTATTGCCAACGGTTAGGCTAAGCGTAGTGCGGAGGCAAGGAAACTTTTCGTTTCCGTCTGCGCACGAAGCTAAAGCTTATTGTTTAGTTTTATTTTTTCTTGTCCAAAGCTAAATCCATAAGATTTAGCGACACAATAAATATACACAGACCTTTCGGTTTTGCCCTAAAGTCCGCATTACGTTTAGGCATTGTGCCTGTTGCACAAGTTAGCAATTAATTGACATAGTGTTAAAGTAAATTATTGATTGATTTCTTAACTTTAAGGATGCAAGGCAAAAAAACATATCAAGAAAAGCTTTTTAATAGTTTTCGCTTAAGCGAACGAGTTCCTCAAGACAATTTTTATCGTTTATTAAAAGGTGTATTAGATTTAAATTTTCTCTATGTTCAAACCAAGAGTTACTATGGCGACAGTGGCCAGAAGAGTATAGATCCGGTAGTGTTCTTCAAGTTGTGTTTGGTTGGTTATTTAGAGAATATTATCAGTGACCGTAAATTAATACAGCATTGTTCTATGCGATTAGATATTCTCTATTTCATTGATTACGATTTAGACGAGGAGCTTCCTTGGCACAGTACGATAAGTAGGACTCGTCAGTTGTTTCCTGAGTCAGTATTTGAAGAAGTTTTCACTAAAGTACTTAGTATGTGTATAGAAAAGGGAATGGTAAGTGGTCATACACAAGCTATTGATTCGGCCCCAATAAAAGCGAATGCAAGTATGGATACTTTGGAGCTTAAAGTACCTGAAGAAGATTTGCAAGCACATTTGCGAAAGGTTCGTGTGTTTAGTTCTATGGACAAAGAAACACCGCACCGTAAAAGCAAAGACGATAAGTCAGATAGAGGTCAGCGTATCGTTACAGCGAGCAAGAAAGAACTAGGTGCTATCCAAAGCAGAAATAAGAAATGGAGTACAGATCAAGACCAACGACCAGGGTCAGGAAACAAAGGCTCGAAGTATACCAGTAATAAAACCCATTATAGTCCTACTGATCCAGATGCTCGGATTAGTGTAAAGCCTGGCAAGGCTCGGAAGCTTAATTACTTGAGTCAGTTAAGTGTGGATACGGCTAGTCATGTCATCACCGACATTCGGGCGTATCATGCTGATGGAAAAGACAATCAACAATTACCAGATATAGTAGAACGTTTACATAAGCGTTTGTGGCAACAGGGTCTGTTTTGGGAAAATTGTGTTGCGGACACTGGCTACAGTAGTGGCGAGAACTATGCTTATTTAGAGCAGAAAGGACTTAGAAGTTTTATTCCTCCACATGGGACCTATAAAGGTGGTCCGGATGGTTTTATTTATAATAGGGAAGAAGATTATTATCAGTGTCCACAAGGAAAGATTATCCCCTTTACTAAAGCGTTTAATGATTATAGAACAGGAACAAAAAGAAAGAATATAGGGCACGAAAACATGTTTGTGTTGCTTGCCCAATGCGCAGTAGTTGTCTAGGGAAAAGTGCCCAAGAAAAGAAGTTTAGTGTAACGTATTACCGAGAAGAATATGACGTAATAATGCTAGGGTACACAGTCCACAGGGCAGATACATGAAAGGCAAACGCCAAAGTACAGTTGAACCCGTATTTGGTACTTTAACGCAGTTTATGGGCTTACGGAAAATAAATACGCTAGGCTTAAAACAAGCCAATAAGGTGATGCACCTATCAGCAATAGCCTATAATCTGAAGACCTGCCTGCCGGCAGGCAGGAGTACCTGAAATTCACTCAAAAACACGTAAAAAGTGGAGCAGGAATGGGGTCTTTATTCATTCTTCTAAAAAAGACCTTATATGCTCTAAAAAACTCATGTTTAAGCACCTCAAAAATAACCAGTTACTTAACTAATTGAAAAATGAAACCGCCTTAAAAGGCGGTTATAAAGGCCATTATTTTATAAATTATGGAGTTGTGCAACGGTTACCATTGTTGTACCACGTATTTTTTCCGCTATTATAAATCTTCGGGATAAGTTTGGTCAAATTTAATTTCGCTAATATTTAGTTCTTTAACCTTACTCTCAAAATTCGATTTATTCATAGGTCCGAACACTTTGCTTTGGATTCTGATATCAATAATAAAATAATTCGTTTTGGTTGTGTCAATTTCATAACCGTTTTTAAATCCGCTTGTAGGGTGCTGCTTCGCAATTATAAAATCCGAGTTATGTCCAACTGCAAATACATATTCGCTAATAAGACCTAAATAGCCAGTAGAACTAGTCCGTTCGCAAACCGCTCGGGTATTCGGCGTGTCAATCCATGATACTTCATACTTTCCAATGATTTTATCAGCATCATTATCAAATAAATAGCACGAATTCAAAGTCAGAATTCCGAATGCTAAAATGAGTAGTTTAATTTTCATCGATTGGTTAGTCAATATGTGGTACAACGATGGAGCTATGAACAGTACGGGAGCAAACTAGCGTTTGCTTTCCGCCACGCACATAGCAAAATCTTTTGGTTTTGATTTATTTTTTCCTGTCTAGAGCAAAATCCAAAAGATTTTGCGGACTTCATAAAAATACGCAAACCTTTCGTTTAAATCCCTAACCCCGTATTGTTTATAGGTTTTGTTGTAGGTAGTTTTATCCCATTATATAGCTCTGAAAAATACAATTTTGGCCTATTCTATAATCGTTTCTGAAAAAATTATACCTGTGTGCTTTGATTGCTCAATTACAATTTCTTTTGCATGAATCAGTTCAGGATTATCAGCTTTTTTAAAAAGGTGTTTTTTAATTTTAGAGTTGTTCTTTTCAAAGTGAAGTAAGGTATCTAATCCATCTAACTTTTCCGATACTCTCTTGCTAATGTTTTCGATTCTTATAACTTTAAATTTTCCTCGTGTTTTCAATTTATCATTTAGGTCTTTTTTTAGAGGTCTGATGTAAATAAAATGACTAAAAAAAACCACGGCAATAACTGATAAGATTACTATGATAACCATTGTTGGATTCTGAAACATATATTCGTTTACATCTTCTAAATTTCTAATGCTCTGTTTTTTGTCAAAATATTTTATAAAATTCCAAATTTTTGGAGGTGTAAATAATGCTAGAATACCTAATAAAGAAGCAACCACAGAAACACTTTTGAATTTGGTATACCTCTTTTCATATTTTCTGTTAAGAATATCCAATTCTGCGGACGTTAGTGGTAGAATTTCAAAATTGGTTGATGGCTTTGGATTATCTAAAGCCACCTTTTCTTCATGCTTTGCTAGGTATTCGTTTATCTTTTTCTTGATTTCATTTTTTCTTGTTATAGTAAACTCATTTTGATTTTCAATTAGTTCAAAGTCTGAGATAACCTCTTTCATTTTATCCTGCCGATTTAGCTTTTTAAGTATTTCAAATTTTCTACTTAAAAAAGCAAGCTCCGGCTTCTCTCTTAACTTCTTGTCATTATTTTGTAGTACCTTTTGTAAGGTATTCTCCTTAGAATTTGTATCGTTAATTTCAGAATAAATTTCTGCTAATTGAATACCAATAAAATAATCATCACTTTGGTTTACTAGTGATTTCTTTAATCGCTTAATGACTTCTTCATATTTTTTGAGTCCAATTAGATTTTTAGTAATACCGTTTTCGATTTTAGTAATTTCATTTTCTTTTTTTGAAGAGCTAATCGTTTTTGGTATTTGCTTTTTCAATTTGGTAAGTATCCCAATTGCATTTTCAAATTGACCTAACTTGTTTTTGTTATTCGCAAGTTTCCAAGAATAGTCATATTTTTTCTTCTCGTCTCCCCCCTCAAGCTGAATTACTTTAGTAATCGATTTATTCAAATCTTGGAATAATTCTACTTTTGAGTTGAATGTCTTTATTTCATATGCCTCTTTTGTATTTTCATTAAAATACATTTGTCCCTCAGAAGAAAATTTTGAAATTAGAGAAAGTGTCGTGCACTTTTGTTGAATTGTCCAAGAATTATTTGGGTCAATTTTAATCGCATGATTTATAGATTCTATAGCCCCATCAAAGTCAGCTATTTTATTTTGAATCGTCGATAAATGAGTCCATCCATCTAAATTTTTCGGGTAAGCTTTCAGTAATTCCTTAAATGCTGGAATAGCGTCAAGTTCCTTACCTTCTTTGTGATAAAGGTCAATTGCTATTGCTAACAGCTCGTTTTCTTTCATTTTTTTAAATTACCTACAACGATGGAGCTATGAACAGTACGGGAGCAAACTAGCGTTTACTTTCCGCTAAGCACATAGCAAAATCTTTTTGTTTTCTTTTTTCTTTTCCTTGTTTAAAGCAAAATCCCAAAGATTTTGCGGACATCATAAAAATACACAAACGTTTCGATTAAGCCCAAAGCCCGTATTGTTTATAGGTTTTGTTGTACCCAGTTTTTATTTTGAATTCAGCTGCCATACCATTCTTATTATATTCCACATAGCAAAATAGTCCGAACCTTTAAATGCATAAACATTGCTTACTTTATCATATTTCAGTCAAAGTCAATTCGTTCCATTCCATTTTTGGTAAAGAACCGTTAACCGCTTTTTCGAATTTTTCTTTACTATCAAGAGAATGAGGTTTGATTTCTTTAATATTTGAAAATAATAAGGATTCCGATTGTCCGTTTTCTCCCCAAACTATTTTTCGCGTTCCAATAATTGTCCATTTAGTACTATTGGGTTGTATGAAAAGTAAAGTCGGGATTCCAATATTTTGGTCCATTATATATTCATAATAATGGTCTTTCTTTTTTTGAGTAAGATTTTCAAAGTAAAATGAATATTCGGTAGGAAGGCTATATTGTTTAGCTTTCCATGTTAATCTGCTAGCGATATATTCATCGGTTTTTTGCATTTTTTAAATGTCACGTCCTAAAATACGGCTACAGATTAATATTAGTTTTAAGCGGCATATTGATGCACGTAATTAGGTGTTTTATAATCTAAAGATAAATGTAATCTTTTTGAGTTGTATAATTTGATTGCATTTTTGGCTGCTTTTTTAGCATGGACCACACTGGTAAATGTTTGATCAAGATAGAATTCATCTTTTAGAATACCATTGACCCTTTCGGCTAGGGCGTTTTCATAGCAATGATTTTCTTCTGTCATACTGATTTTAATTTTCTTTCTTTTTAGTATTTGGGTATAGACGTTACTGCAATATTGAATACCTCTGTCCGAGTGATGAATAAGGTGATCAATGTTCTTAGCATTGTAAATAGCCTTATTTAAAGCTCTGACACACCCTTTTAGCTCTAGGCTATCACTTAGGTCGTATCCAACGATTTTACGGGAATACATGTCTGTAATCAATGCTAGGTAACAGAATCCTTTTATGGTTCTGATATAGGTAATATCGGATGCCCAAACCTGATTAGGTCTATTGATTTTCAAGTCTTTTATAATATTACCATACTTGTAAAACCGGTGATATGAATTGGTGGTTCTAGAGGAGTACTTCTTTCTTCTAATGAGCAATCGATTTTCTCTTAAGATACGGAACAGCTGGTCTCTACCTACTTTAAGGTGGTACTTATGAAACTCATCTTTTAATGATCTCATGAGTTTTCTGGTACCTTCTCGAGGTAGTGTTCTTCTGCTTTTTCGAACAAGTTCGAGTACATCTTGTTCTATCTGTTTTTTGATAACAAAACGTTTTTGGAATTTGTAATAGGCATCTCTTTTCAGATCAAAGGCATTACAGATAGTACCAATCGAATACAGTCTTTCATTACGGTTTATCGGTGCTACTTTCATCAAGGCTTTATGTTTAAGTTTTTTTTAATTCTTCAACATCTCTATAGCCCAGGTTTTCGGCGGCTACCTCAAGATAGCTGTCGGTCACCAGTTTGTCTAGGTCCTTTTTAATAAGAAGGTCCTTAAGTTGTTTCAGCTCTTTTTGAAGGGCTTTGATACGGGAAAGTTCATCGTCTGTTTGCACGGTTACACGGGTGTTCATTAAATCTTTACGATCATACTTTTTGATCCATACATTTATAGTACTGGATTGTATACCGTAAGTTAATGCAATTTGTCTTTTGGAATGGTTTCCTTTGGTAAGTTCTGCCAAGACTTTGAGCTTAAAGCTCTCACTATAGCGTTTTACATATCCATCATTTTTATACATATACTTGAAGTGTTTTGTATACATATTTCAGGACGGGTCAAAATTGGGTACAACGGTTTAGCTATGAACAGTACGGGGGCAAACCAGCGTTTGCTTTCCGCCACGCACATAGCGAAATCTTTTTGTTTTGTTTTTTCTTTTCCTTGTTTAAAGCAAAATCCCAAAGATTTTGCGGACTTCATAAAAATACACAAACCTTTCGACTAAGCCCGAAGCCCGTATTGTTTATAGGTTGTGTTGTGCGCTGGCTTTTCCACTACCAGATTTTCCACCATGGCTTAGTTTCGTTTCCATTAAATATATAAGAACTACCGCTTAATAATTCTTTGGTTAAAAGATTAAGGGAGAACTCTGTCCATTGTCCATCTCCAGATGTAGGCACGTAATAAAATCCACTAACAATATTTTCTTTCAGTTTGATGTCCTTAAATCCGTCAAATGAGATACGTTCTGAATGCCAAATTTCTCCATTTTCTTCAATAATTGTCAAGTTAGTTTGGTCTTCCAAAATCAGCCCTCCATTTTCTTTTTCTAGTAAAGACTTATACCCAACTCCAAATACATTTCTTGGTTTTATCTCATCTGGATGCATTAAGTAACATGTTCCACTAGAAATTACAACGATTAAATCAGTATTTTCAAATGAATGAACACAATTGAAGTCAGACCAGCCAGTTTTAAAATTAGCTATCCATTCAGTACTATCGGACTTAAAAAATTTCACCACATAACCTTCCGAATAGCTTTCCATTCCATCATCTGAGACAGTAACATACATCGGTCCATAGGGTGGAAGCGATTTTAAAATTTCGTATTTGGGCTCTTTTTTCAATCTTGGTAAAAATGATTTTTCAGCTTGCGCACAACGTTAAATATATGGCAAGTTGGGCAGAAAATAAGCGATTACTTTCGGTTTAGTCACAAGCCAAATCTTTTGTATTTTGTTTTAATTTCTCTCATTTAATACCAAATCAAAAGATTTGGCGACTTTGCAAATAGACAATAACCTTTCGATTAAACACTAATCGCCCAATTTGCTATATATAGTGTTGTAAAACGTTTCATTCGGTTTCATTTTCATCAGTTGCTGGATGATATAAGCTTATTTCAATACCGATATTTAAATTCCCAGTCAGTTTGAGTAATTCAGGTTGCAAGTATTCAGTTTGACACCAGAAGTCAGCCATTTGATTTTCAATTGCAAATCCGATTAAAGGAATCTCTTTGTTTTCAAGTCCGAATCCGTTTAGTTTTTCCAATTTTTCATAATTCTGATTTAGAAAAAGGATAACATCGTTTCTTTGCGCTTCAAAGTCATTAAAATCCGCTTTACTTAAATCAAACCTACAACCACTGGTTTCATACTTCATTGGCTTATTAAGCTTTTTAAAAGGTTTTTTATCTCCTTTCAAATGTTTTTCATAAGGACTTAATCCGGTTTCTTTTAAAAAACCATTTACATCAAATTTTGAACCTTCAATTATTAAAATACAATTCAATATTTAGTTTTTTTAATGTTTTACAACGTTTGGGCTATGAAACGTAGCGTGTAAAAAAACACGGAACTTTCGGTTTATACCCAAGCCGAATTTTTAAATTTTCTTTTTATCTTATTCTCCCCAAAAGCCAAATTTAAAAATTTGGCGACTTAGCAAATACACACGAACCTCTCGGAAAGCCTGTAATAGCTATGTTTTATAGCCGTTGTTGTACACCGTTATTTTTCGAGTTTTCTTTTTCTTATCAACTTTTCTTTGCCGTCGATAATTTTAAATTTCTTTGTCCAAACTCCATTTTTATTGTAAACGTATCTATAATTTTCAATTGGATGTAATGATGGTCCGCCTAACATATAAATTGGAAATTCTCGTTCAGGGCTGTATACTCGTCTTATCTCTATTTCGTTGCCTCGATTGTCATACAAATAGCTTAAAATTTCAGTCTGCTTTTCAATAGTTTTGTCATCTTTTTTAGTTTCTGAGTAAGTGGTGATTTTAGAGATATTACCATGTTTGTCATATTCATAAAGCTCTTTTTCGGTATGAAAGTCGAATATTACATCTGTCCTTTCTAAAATTTTCGGTTTACCTTGCGCATTGAAATCCGAATATTTTTCTAGCATTCCAAGTTGTTTTCTTTCAGTAAGCAGGCTGTCTTTAACGTAAGTCAGGTCAATCCGTACGGTGTCTCTTATAAATCCTTCGTTAATGTCGAAAGTCCTTATTTCCATGATTTTATTGCCGTATTTATCATATTCGAATTCATTTCTACTTCGTTTTTCTCCTTTAAAATAGCTTTCACGGGATGATATGAGTCCGTCAGTAAGGGTGAATTTTGATACCCAATGGTTTGATTCTAAATTTTTCTCGGTGTAGGCACGATATTTTTTAAGTCCATCTATTTCATTTTTTTGACAAAAGATTAGACTTGTCCAAACTAAAAATGTGTAAATGAAAAATGTTTGTTTCATAATGGTGTACAACAATTGGATATACGCTATTGCGTATATCTGTACTATGTGCCTAAGATAGTAAATCTTTTATTTCCATAAATGATCTATTGGCTACATGCGTGTAAATTTCAGTCGTTTTCGTAGAGCTATGCCCTAATAAGAGCTGAATGTGCCTAATATCAGTACCATTTTCTAAGAGATGTGTTGCAAAACTATGCCGTAACATATGAGGTGTAACTCTTTTTAAGATGCCAGCTCTTAAGGCAGCACTGGAAATTAAATTAAGTACACTTGTAGGACTATACTTGCCTCCGCTTTGCCCTTCAAAAAGGTATTTTTTTGGACGGTACTCTTTGTAATATTCCTGTAGATCCTTTAATATACTTGGACTCAACAAAGAGATTCGATCTTTATTGCCTTTTGCATTTTTAATTTTCACCACCATTCTTTTACTGTCTATATCCGAAATATTTAAGTTTAATAACTCTGCTCTTCTAAGTCCCGCAGAATACAATAAACCTATAATACATCTGTGTTTTAGGGTATTCGTATGTTCATAATTAAAACAACTTCTTCTTTAGATATAACTTCGGGCAGTTGTCTTTCTTTTCTAGGTCTTTCAATAGCATAGAACCTATTTGGCATTCCGTGGACTATTTCATAAAAGAATTTTATACTATTAACAGCCATATTTATATAAGAATTAGACTTCCCTTCCTGTATTAGCTTTTGTAGATATTTTCTAACGTCAATCTCATTAAGCGCAATAGGATCAATAGTGTAATAATAATTTATAAACCCTTCAAAGCAAGAGACATAGTTGCGTACAGTGTTGTCAGCGTATCTTTTTAACTCTAGTTTTAATAAGTATTCTTCGGGGCAATATTTAAAGCCATCTTTAGGTTTTCTGCTTCTATACCGTTCTAAATTAAGTATGGGATTATCTGCATTAATAAGTTTGTCAGAAAAGAAAAAGTTACCATTTACCCAGGCTACACCTTGGAAAGTACGATATATTAATTTTAAATTAGCGGTGGTATTAGGTACATAAAACATCGCAAACTCTTGGCTCCAAGATACGTCAGGTAGCGTATCTATAAGCGCTTGTATAACCTTATTCGTGCTAAATTGAATACCAATAAACTTCTTTTGATTAATAAGGAGATGTTTTAATGTTATGCTTTTGTGTAATTCCATTTTTTTATACTAAACTAATTGATATAAAGTACTTAGTGGTTTATTAATCGGATAATATGCGTATATTATACTCTTAAATTGTGGAATGAAACAGCATAAAAAATGTGTGTATTGCGATGAAAAACTGGTAGGAAGATCAGATAAAAAATTTTGTGATGCCCAGTGTAAAAGTGCATACCAATACCAACAAACAAAACTACAGCCAGAACGTTTTTTTAATAAAGTAGATAATCAGCTAAAGCTAAACCGTAAAATATTAAAAGAATACAATAGAGGGGGCAAAGTAACCGTAAGAGAAACTTTGTTAGTTGACAAAGGTTTTGATCCTAATTTTTTTACACATTATTGGAAAAATCAAAAAGGAGAAGTCTATTTGTTTGTGTATGAATTTGGTTTCTTGAAAATAAAAGAAAGGAATAATGAAAAATATGTTTTAGTACTTTGGCAAGAATATATGGCTAAAACTTAGAAAAGCATATTGTTTTTCACTCTTTATTTTCGCTTAAATTTTTAATTTATCAGCTTAAAAGAGAGCCATTTATTACTTTTAAGAATCATTACTTTTTGTATTTATCCTGAAATACGTGAGTATCGCAATAGAAAAATGAAGTTAACTCTTTTAGGAGCTCACGTTTATTTATGAATTTAAAAAGTAATATCTCTAAAAAAAAAGCAAAAAAAAACGGTTTAGAATGAACTAAACCGTTTGTTTACTGGTAGCGAGAACGAGAGTTGAACTCGTGACCTCCGGGTTATGAATCCGACGCTCTAACCAACTGAGCTACCTCGCCATGTTTTTTTTAACGGCTGCAAATATATGCTTTAATTTCCTGCCTATCAAAATTTATTTTGAAAAAAATATTCTACTACTTTTAATTTTTTTATCTTATATAAATATATATATTGCTCAACGAAAATACTATTTAGAATGAGTGATAAAGTAAAATTTGAAATTGAGTTTGTGATACAATCGTCGCCTCAATTATTATATACCTATATTTCAACGCCTTCAGGATTATCTGAATGGTTCGCAGACAACGTTAATTCAAGAGGAGAAAAATTCTTTTTCATTTGGGATGAGTCCGAAGAAGAAGCAAAGTTGTTGAAAAGGAAAAATGAGGAATTTGTTAAATTTAGATGGACAGCCGAAGAGGACGATAGTTTTTTCGAAATGAAAATTATAGTAGACGAAATTACTTCTGATGTTTCTCTATTTATTACAGATTTTGCTGAAGAAGATGAAATTGAAGAATCTAAGATGCTTTGGACCAACCAAGTATCTAGTTTAAAACAAGTTTTAGGCTCTGCTTAAGGCTATTTTAACATAAAACAATATCTTTGACCTTGAAATTTTTCAAGGTTTTTTTATGCTCAATTATAACGGAAAATTAATTCCGACAACATCACACTTTATCAATCAAGAAAATAGAGGGCTCCGTTATGGCGATTCTCTTTTCGAAACGATCAGGGTTGTAAATAGTAAAATCTATTTCTGGGAAGATCATTATCTAAGGCTAATGGCTTCTATGCGGATTCTACGTATGGAAATACCGATGAGTTTTACCATGGAATATCTTGAAAAGCAAATTCTAGAAACCATTGCTCAGAATGCTTTAGAAAATTCTGCAGTACGCATACGTTTTACCGTTTTTAGGAATGAAGGAGGCTTATATGCGCCTGAGACAAATGATATTTCTTATATCATTGAAGCTAAAAAACTAGAGAATACATTTTTTATTATTAATGAATCTCCTTATGAAGTCGAACTTTTTAAAGACTTTTATGTAAATCCAGACATGCTTTCTACACTAAAAACTAATAATAAAATATTAAATGTAGTCGGGAGTATTTTTGCAAAAGAAAATGGATACCAGAATTGCTTGCTTTTAAACAATCAAAAAATGGTGGTAGAAGCGTTAAATGGTAATTTGTTTCTTGTTTCTGGGAAAACAATTAAAACACCTCCAAAAAGCGAAGGGTGTTTAAACGGAATTTTACGTAAGAAACTTATTGATATTTTAGGAAAACTAGACGACTATATCTTTGAAGAGGCTTCCATTTCTCCTTTTGAACTTCAGAAAGCAGATGAATTGTTTATTACAAATGCTATTGTAGGCATACAGCCAATTACAAAATACCGCAAAAAGATTTTTACAAATGTTGTGGCTAAAAACTTAATAGGAAAATTAAACGCAGCAGCGCGTTTAGGGTAATTTCAAAGAATAAAGAATAGCATTACGTTCTTCAAATAACCTTGAAGGAAGTACATGCATTAATTATATCGGGTATTTAGTTTAAACTAGGGTTCTCAGGAGTGTTAGACCACAAAAGGTAATCTCCACCCAAAGTTAACATATTTTCCTTCCAGAAGGCTCCAGGGGCTTTCTGAATGATGCTGCTTTCATACTTGTTAGGTAGTATTGCCCAAGATTTTGAAGACAGTTCTTTATCTAACTGTAATGAGGACCATCCGGTATAGCCTAAGAAAAAACGAATATCTTCTTCAGATATCGCATTGGTATTGATAAGACCTACAATACACTCAAAATCTCCGCCCCAATAGATGCCATCAGATATTTCTATACTATTGGCTATCAGTTCTGGTACTTTATGTATAAAATATAAATTATCCTGCTCTACAGGGCCTCCGTTAAATACTTTAAAGGGCACTTCTATTTCAGTAACCAAATCACTGATAGAGTAATCTAAAGGCTTATTTAAAATAAATCCTACAGATCCCTCTTCGCCATGTTCGGCGAGTAAAACAACAGATCTACTAAAGGAAACATCACCAGCCAACGCTGGTTCTGCAATTAAGAGCTTACCCTTTTCAGGTTGAAGATGTATCATATAGTCGTGGTTCGTTGTTCTAATGTAAGATTTTTTTTAGTTTCCTACAAAGTGTAGTATAAAAAAAAAGCACTTCTTAAAAAGAAGTGCTTTAATTATAGTACTAAAGTATTTTTAGTTTACTGCTTTCGCTAATTCAGCACCAGCTTTAAACTTAACAACGTTTTTAGCAGCGATTTTGATAGTTGCTCCAGTTTGAGGATTTCTACCATCTCTTGCTTCTCTTTTAGATACAGACCAAGATCCGAAACCTACTAAAGAAACTCTATCACCTTTTTTAAGAGAACCTTCAACATTTCCTAAAAAAGACTCTAAAGCTTTCTTTGCAGCTGCTTTCGTGATACCAGCATCTGCTGCCATTGCATCGATTAATTCTGTTTTGTTCATAATTTTAATAATTAATTGTTGTTAAAATTTCTATACCCTAACAAATTTATAAGTAAAAGTGGTTAACGCAAGTAAAACAAGGGGAAATCAGTGTTTTTGTTAATAACTCTAACAGTTTGTTGATAAAGTAGGCTATTTTTTACACTTCATCGAGACTAGTGATAGCAAGGGCTTAGCCCACATATGCTTTTTCATTCAATTTTAAGCCATTTAATACCTCATGGGTTTTCATTTTTCTCTTTCCTGGTAACTGTATTTCTAAGAGCTCAATAAAACCACCTGCTACCGCAATTTTCATTGTCTTTTTATCAAAAACAATTGATTTAGGTTTTAGATCATGTGCCTCCTTTACTAGTGTGGCATCGTAAATTTTCAGAAATAGTTTGTCATCACCATTATATAAGGTAGTCCATGCTGCCGGATACGGACTAAGACCTCTAATGTGGTTGTATATTTTATCAATAGTTGTATCCCAATTAATCTCACAAGTGTCCTTATGTATTTTATAAGCTACTTTTTCAATAGGAGTAGTGGGTTGTTTTTTAGGACTTACAGTGCCAGCCTCAATTGCTTTCACTGTCTCCACAACTACACCAGCGCCCAGGCTCATTAGTTTATCATGCAAACTTCCTGCGTTGTCTTCTGGAGTAATGGCTATTTCAGATTGTAAGAGTATTTCTCCTGTATCGATTTTATCATCTATAAAAAAGGTGGTCACTCCTGTTTTTGTTTCACCATTAATAATAGCCCAATTAATAGGCGCTGCACCACGGTAATCGGGTAGGAGAGAGGCGTGCAGGTTAAATGTACCCAATGCCGGTATTTCCCAGACCACTTTTGGTAACATTCTAAAAGCAACTATAATTTGCAAGTTTGGTTTTAAGCTTTTTAATTCGTCAAGAAATTCCTCACTCTTTAAATTGGTGGGCTGCATTACCTTTAGGTTATGTTCAATAGCATATTTTTTTACAGCAGATTCGTTTAGTTTTCTACCACGACCTGCTGGTTTATCTGGAGCAGTAATTACTCCTACTATGTCATATGAATTTTGCACTAAGGTATCTAGTATCCCTACTGCAAAATCTGGGGTTCCCATAAATACTATTCGTAGTTTACTCATGCTTTTGCTATTTTGTATTCGTTTTTCACGGTTATTTCTATTATTTCATCCTCTAAAAGTGCTTGTATTGCACTAAAGATGGCTTCCTCTTTATATAAGACGGTTTTAATAATTTCTCTTGATGTTAAAGGTTTTAGCTGTAATTGCATTAAAATTGCTTCTTTAGTCAATGCAATAATTTCTACTGCTATAGGTGGCGTTTTTAAACAAACATCACAACGGCCACAGGCCTTTTTTGTTTCTCCAAAGTAGGCTAGTAGCTGTACGCTTCTACAAACAGTATCATTCTTTAGGTACTGAAGAACAGCTTCTATGTTTTTAGTTTTCTGGGCGGTTAACAATTCTACTTTTTTGGCAAAAAGATTAATCGTTCTATCATCTTCCCTTGGTACAAGAAACAATACTTCTATATCATTATGTTGCGCGGTATAGTTTATAATTTCATCTTTTTTTAATTGCTCTAATACTTTTACAACTTCTTTTTCACTAATGCCTGATTTTTTAGCAATGGCATACGTATTTATCTTCGTGTCGTATTCAAAAATACCGCCATAGGTTCTAAGAATAATTTGAATCACAGGCGCTATTTTACCATAAGTGTCTATATAATCGAAAATATGATTTTTAGGAGCGATAAATTGGATGCTTGTTTTCTTTGAGAATGATTCTGACAATGCTATAACCGAATTTTGGTCCAGAATACGCAAGGCATTATAGGTAAGAAAAGAATTTAAAGCATAGGTAGCGCAAAAAGCATTGAAATTTAATTGATAGGTTTCTGTGGTGCTTTCTCCAAAAGAAATCTGAAAATAATTATTTAGTTTATTATAAAGCGTTTTTAAATAAGGAACCGTTGGCAAACCACTTAAAAATTGTCTTTTTACATGTATTTCATCAGCTTTATTAATGAGCACTGTGGCTGTTGCGGGACTGCCGTTTCTACCACCTCTTCCAGCCTCTTGAAAGTAATTTTCTATACTATCTGGAATTTGATAATGGATAACCGTACTAACATCTGGTTTGTCAATCCCCATTCCAAAGGCATTCGTAGCCACCATGATTTGTACCTTGTCTTTTAACCATAAGGTTAAACGTTCTCCTTTTAGTTCTTTGGAAAGTCCGCCATGATAAAAAGTAGCACTAATCTTTTCGGCCACTAAATAATTTGCTAATTCATTGGCTAATTTTCTCGTACGCACATAGACAATGCCGCTTTGAGTACTATTGCGCAGTGTTTCTTTCAGCTGGTAATTTTTGTCTTCATCCCACCTAACATTAAAAGTAATATTATCTCTTGCAAATGAGGTTTTCTTTATTAACGGATTATTTAAGTGTAGATTTTCTACAATATCTTTAGCAACAATAGGTGTGGCTGTTGCCGTTAATGCAATGATTGGAGCGTCCGGTGCTAAATCTCTGAGTATACTGCACGTAAGATAAGAGGGCCTAAAATCATTTCCCCATTGAGAGATACAGTGTGCCTCATCTATGGCAATAAGGTTTACATTCATTTGCTGAATGCGTTCCTTAATTAAATCTTGTTGTAAACGCTCAGGAGAAAGGTATAGGAATTTATAATTGCCATAAAGACAATTATCAAGCAGATCTACGACTTCATTTTGAGAGATACCCCCCGTTAAAGCAATTGCCTTTATGTTTTTACTTTTAAGGGTATCAACTTGATTTTTTATAAGGGCGATTAAAGGCGAAACCACAATGCAAATTCCGTCATTTACCAAAGCAGGAACTTGGAAGCAGAGTGATTTGCCACCGCCAGTAGGTAGTAAAGCTAATACATCTTTTTTGTCTAAAATGGAAGAAATAATTTCTTCTTGAGATTCTTTAAACTCAGAAAAACCCCAATACTTTTTTAAAATGTCTTTTGGGCTTAGCTGCACTACTTCAAATTTAATTGGTCTAAAATAAAAGCTATTCGTTTTTCTACGGATACTTTAGGTACTTCAATAACGTCATAACCAAAGCTCTTGTAGGCTTCTTCTAAAGCATCATGAATCTGCATGGCTTCTTCAAAATTCTCAAAGCGTTCATTGTCTGAAGTGTGTATTTCTTTCCAAGGAGGAAGTAAAAATATAGCATCATACTGGTGCGCTGCACAGATTTCTGAAAATGTTTTTGGGTATTCCGTGCCAAAACAGTCTAAATACGCAACAACATCTGGCAATCCTCTATCAAAAAAAACCAAGGGATCTGTAAGAGATTCGGAGTCTTTAAATTGCGATCGTCTACCTTCTAGTATACGCTGACTAAACAATAAAGGATCTGTTAAAAATAACTGTTCTATGCCTTCTTCTCGTGCTTGCAAGGTTATTTCTCTAGAAATTTCATGGAAGCATTTAAACCCAGCTTTTTCAATTCCGTTTACCACAGAAGTCTTTCCTGTACTTGGTCCGCCTGCAATAACAATTTTCTTTGTGCTCAATACATTTTTTTTAGAAGCACAAAAGTAATGAAATGATGTAGTATTGCCACATCAGCTAAAAATGTTTCCTCTTAGAGGGGTTTGTACCTATGAATGGTCCTGTTTTTAATTTTTTTCACCAAAGGGCAATTGTTAACTCCACAATTTAATTAATCAAAAAAATCAGATTATCTTTGTAAAAAGACTTTTATGGATTCAAATAAAGAAAAAGAGTTTTACGACACGCTTAAAGAACGTCTTGAGAAAACAAGTACCTTTCCCACGACTTATTTGTATAAGTTTATAGTACCTACTGCAGGAACGGGAGTAAAAGAAATTGAAAGTGCCTTTGATGATACAGAGGCTATTGTAATCAACAAATTGTCTAAAAACGGAAAATTTACAAGTGTTTCTATTAGTTTACCTTTAGATTCTGCCGATGCCATTATAGCTTATTACAAAAAGGTTGCTACTGTTGAAGGTTTAATATCTTTATAATCTTAGCATATCTAACAGAATTTTGTTATTTTGCGTGCTTTAAGAGCATACTTTCCTCTTTATAATTATTAAGAAAAACTTTTCAATTTGAATTTAGCTAATAACGAAGTATTCAATCTAGAGTACAACACGGAGCGTCCACAGCTTATTATTCCTGAATACGGACGTCATTTCCAGAAAATGGTAGACTATGCTATGAGCATAGAAAATGATGAGGAACGTAATAAAGTTGCACAATCTATTATAAGTGTGATGGGTAATTTACAGCCTCATTTTAGAGATGTTCCAGATTTTCAACATAAATTATGGGATCAGCTTTTTATTATGTCTGATTTTAAGTTGAAAGTAGATTCACCGTATCCAATTACTACAAAAGAAATGCTTTTGGAACGTCCAGAGCCTTTAGGATATCCTCAAAATTATCCTAAATATCGTTTCTACGGAAACAATATCAAGCAAATGATTGATGTGGCTATGTCTTGGGAAAAAGGAGACAAGCGCGATGGTCTTGAGTATGCCATTGCCAACCACATGAAAAAATGCTACCTGAACTGGAATAAAGATACCGTAGAAGATAAGATTATTTTTAAGCATTTACATGAGTTGAGTGACGGTGAGATAGATTTAGCTGTAGAAGGAGAACACCTTACCGATAGCGGACAATTCTTAAAAAATAGACCGGCGAAACAAAACTCGAATCGCTCGAATAATAAAAAGAACACAAATAATAGAAATACTAATCGCGGTAAAAAACGCTATTAATACTAGTTTACATTAAATGGGAACATTTAAAATAGAAGGCGGTCATCAACTTCATGGTGAAATTACACCGCAAGGTGCAAAAAACGAAGCACTACAAATACTATGTGCAGTATTATTAACAGCAGAACCTGTTATTATTCATAATATTCCAGATATTATTGATGTTAATAAACTGATTGCTTTATTAGAAGATTTGGGTGTGAAAATCCAAAAAAAAGGAAAAGGATCTTACAGCTTTGTAGCCGATGATGTTAATCTAGATTACTTACAATCAGACCAATTTAAACAAGACGGACGTGGATTACGTGGTTCTATCATGTTAGTTGGGCCTTTATTAGCGCGTTTTGGAAAAGGATATATTCCTAAACCAGGAGGAGATAAGATTGGAAGAAGAAGATTAGATACACATTTTGAAGGTTTTATAAACCTAGGTGCGAAGTTCCGTTATAACAAAGAAGAGCATTTTTACGGTGTAGAAGCTAAAAAACTAAAAGGTACGTATATGCTTTTAGATGAAGCATCTGTGACGGGTACGGCTAATATTGTTATGGCAGCGGTACTTGCAGAAGGCACCACTACTATTTACAATGCAGCTTGTGAGCCTTATTTGCAGCAGTTATGTAAAATGCTGAACCGTATGGGAGCTAAAATTAGCGGTGTAGGTTCTAATTTATTAACCATTGAAGGTGTAGATAGTTTAGGAGGAACACAGCATACCATGCTTCCAGATATGATTGAGATTGGTAGTTGGATAGGTCTTGCGGCGATGACCAGAAGTGAGCTTACAATTAAAAATGTGAGTTGGGATGATTTAGGGCAAATACCAAGTGTCTTCCGTAAATTAGGAATTACGATTGAACGTAAAGACGATGATATTTACATTCCTGCACATACCAATGGATACGAAATACAAAATTATATAGACGGTTCTATTTTAACAATAGCAGATGCCCCTTGGCCTGGATTAACTCCAGATTTATTGAGTATTATTTTAGTCGTAGCAACCCAAGCAAAAGGTGAAGTTTTAGTGCATCAGAAAATGTTTGAAAGCCGATTATTTTTTGTGGATAAATTGTTAGATATGGGCGCCAAGGTTATTCTTTGCGATCCGCATAGAGCAACCGTTATAGGACATAATTTTGAGTCTACATTGAAAGCAACGACTATGGTATCTCCAGATATTAGAGCAGGAGTTTCTTTATTAATTGCAGCATTATCTGCAAAAGGAACATCTACCATTCATAACATAGAACAAATAGATAGAGGTTACGAGAATATAGACGAGCGTTTACGTGCTATTGGTGCAAAAATTACGCGAGTGTCTTAATAAGTTAAACCCATAAATTATATCAAACCGCAACGTGAAAGCTTTGCGGTTTTTTTAGGTCTTGTTTTTACAAACGCTTTCTAATATGATTGAAGATGCCTCTAAGAATAAGGATGAGTATTTGCATCACAATTATCGCTACAAAAGCAACGCCAAATCCTACTATAAACATGAGTCCGCTTATCACAATCCATCCAGAAGCTAGAAAAGCTATAAAAATTCCTATGACAGCAAGTATGGCTACCGTGATTGCAAAAGGAGTCACCCATTTGTCTTCTGTATTGGTATAATTGGTCGTTTTTAATAAATACCCTTTTTTTCCTAAGCGGTTATCTACTTGAATAAATAAACTGTCGTTAGTTTCTGCGTCATTGGTCACATAGAATTCGCTTTCTTTGGTGAATACTACAGGAATAACATTGATAATATCTGCATTGTATTCTAGTTGTAGTTGCGCTATTTTTTTCTCGTCAGAATCATCTATTGTTTTTACCTCAATAGTTTCTACGGTATGTTGTTCTTTGTTAAGGGTGCCTACCTGGTGAAAAAGAGTAGCTATCTTAGATGCGTCTTCTGTTTTATATTCGTAGTTAAACCCAGAAGAGATTTCGTCATTCAAGCTAGCAAAACTGCATCGAAAAAATGCATCACTATCTTTTTTTAGGTACCCAACTTTATCTTTTTCAAGATAAATTTCCATCCAATTCTGTTGGTTTCTTCTTTTTTCACGGTTGAATAAAATAAGTTCATCCGCGACTAATTCTTTTATAATTCTAGATTTAGATTCATGTTTGGCATAGACCTTTACAGGTTTTAAAATTCGTAGAAATTTATCCATAATCGCAGGTTAGGTTGGCTTGATTTAGGAAGCTTACCCAATACTAACGCATGGAGAATAGGTTTAGTTATTTATTGAAACTGATAATTTGGTTTTTTTCGATGAATGGTAATAGGATTTTATAAAGCGATAGTGAAATAGGTATAAACCCTTTTATTTACTTAGCGCCTTTAGAATTCTATCTTCATTAATTACGATATCTCTAAATAATACATGTGGAAATTCTTTAAACTTTGAAGCTTTAAAGGATTCAAATATTTTAGATAATGTCGTTGCCGTTAATAGAGATAAATTCATTTCGGTGTCCATTTCGCAATCATAAACAAAATCATCACTAAAATCTGGAGCAACTAATAATATTTTGACAATCCTTAAATCATTTTTTAAGGCTAAATTTTGATAGGATTTTAGCTGTCTTGAAACAGCACTAAATTTATTGTAACCCTTTTCTTTTATAGTTTTACATTCAATAATTATAATTTCACTGTTTCCTAGATTTAGAAGAATATCCATCATATCTTTTTGGGTATTCAATTGGTTTTTAAACTTATCGTCAACATCAAAACCTAGGCCTGCAAATATTACTTTTGTGAGTTCTTCAAATTTTAAACCTAATTCACTTTCTTTGATTGATATTCCGTTTTCCTTCAATATATTTAGATTCCTAAAGCCAACGTTTTCATAATTTTCAAGATATAAATTTTCAACGTCTTTATAATGATCAAGAATGTTGAGAATATCATCACCTCTTTGTTTAATTCCATTAATTTTTATAAATTTTGATAAATCCGTTTTACTAATTAAATCTAAAATATCCCTTGGTTTTATGTTGTAATCTAATAAGAAATTTGCATTTAAAACGTATTCATCTTGTAATTCGAACTGTTCTTTTAACTCCTTATTAAGTATAGGGAAAGTTTGATTTAATTCGGTAAGCATCTTATCAAAGCCATCCAGAGAGATTCCAACTTTTTCATCTCTTTCAACATTATCAAAATGTTGAATTAAGCTATTAATCTTATCATCTAAAGTACTCCCTTTTAAATTTTGAATATTAAGGCCTTTTTCGCATAATTCATTAAGATTTTTTTTCTTTTCAGTGAGGGTTATTCCTTCTTTGTATATATCATTTGAAAGTAAACTTGAAAAAGATATACCTTCCTTAATAATCTCTTCAATTTTTTGAAAATTATTCAATTTTCTATCAATATTGTAATTCTTTGAAATTTGATTAACTATTGGTTCTCTTAATAATTTTAGTGTTCGTCTATAAAATTTTTCAGCAATTTCTTTTCCTCTAACGGCTCTTAATAATCTAACCATTTCATCAGCAATATAGATTGAGTTTTCTTTTTTTGAAAAGAAAATTACACCTAGATTTTTTAAATCATTGATGACCTCTAAAACATCTAATTTTTTAATTGGTAAAATTGAATAGTTAATTAATTTTACATCTTCTTGAGATAAACCAAGTTGTTTTGATAAGGTTAGAATTATTGATAATTCGTCTGATGTTATTTTTGCTTCTCGGTTGTTAGTAATGTCATTATGGTAAGCAGTTGATAAACAGCTTTTATAAATTTTATAATCTCTTTTTCTTGACAGGCTTAATTCGGACTTATCATTCTCTAATTCTGTATTTAAGTTTTTAATTTTGGTTTTCAATTTTTTAATTTCGGTTTCATATAACCTAGAGAACCAATCTTGTTTCATGATGCAATTTCCATCCCTAATAATTATATCAATTAGAATGTCTAATTGGGAGTTTGCTTCTTGGAATTCACATTTTAAGTGTTCCGTAAATTCGAATGAGGTTAAATGAAAAATGTTTGACACATTTTGATTGTCAACAGATTTAAGTGTAGACTTCCCCTTCTTAGGACACCTCTAATTTCGATAAATAATTATTATTTAGCCCAGATTTGATGAAGAATTTAAATTCTTCATCAAATCTGGGCATGAATTCTTTAGGTGATATATTACCTAAAGATTTATGCGGGTGATTAAAATTATAGTCTTCTCTCCAGTTGTCGCTTATTTTTTGAAGTTGATAAATGTCATTGAAATAATAGGCATCTAATATATCCTCCCTAAAGAAACGGTTAAATCGTTCTATATATCCATTTTGCATTGGCTTTCCCGGTTGGGTATATTTAATTTCTATAAAGTTCTTTTTACACCAGTTCATAAAAGTCTTAGAGATAAACTCCGGGCCATTATCACATCTTACATATTTGGGTATTCCTATTTCCTCTTTTAGGCATTCAAGAGTTTCTACAACAGCTCTTGCTGGATAAGAAAGTCCTGCGTCTATTGCTAGAGCTTCCCGATTACAGTCGTCTATAACATTAAACACTCTGAGCTTTCTACCATCAGTAAGGGCATCGCTCATAAAATCCATACTCCAACACTCATTTAATGTTAAAGGTGTTTCTAAAGGTTGTTTTATACGTTTAACCAAACGTTTTTTATGTTTACGGCGCAGACTGAGTTTCATCTCACGGTACACACGTAACACTCGTTTTCTGTTCCATTTTAAGCCTTCACGACGGATCTTATAATAATATTCATCAAAACCTCTAGTTGGGTATGATTCCGCTAACGCTGTTAGCTTATCAATAACCTCACTATCATCTTTCTTACTTTGGTAATACCACATCGATCTACTCAGTCCTACAATATTACAGGCACGGATGATAGGAATTACAAACCTTTTGATGAGATACTTTACACGAACTCTCTTGTCGGAAGGCTTTAGAACTTTTTTGACAATACGTCTTTAAGCATCTTATTATCAAGACTCACATCAGCATACATCTGTTTAAGTTTATTGTTCTCTTCTTCAAGTTCTTTTAAACGTTTAAGCTGCTGTTGTTCCATACCGCCGTACTTCTTTCTCCAATAGTAGAAGGTGCTTTTGTCAATTCCTAATTCTCTAGATAAATCACCTACGGATCTTCCTTGTTCATTTTCCTTAAGAGCTTTAATAATCTGGCTCTCGCTAAATTTGCTGTTTTTCATTGTGACAGTTTGAATTTAAAGTTAGTAAATTCGAATTATAAACTGTCCTATTTTTAGGGAAGCCTACATAAGCCCCTTATCAGAGGAACTTAAAATTTTTTCTATTTCTTTCGAATTTTTTGGGTTCTTTGAAATAATATTATCAATTATTTTTATGAACGAGTTTTTTTCAATAGACCCTAATTTATCTAATATTTTCTCTAATTTCATTTTTAATATTTTTGTCGCAATGGCATTTCATCAAATTTATTAGGAAAAAATGAATTTATACTGCGGTAAACCGCAGTGGATATATAAATACTATCTTATTAACATATTCCTTAACGATTAATGAGCTATTAGTTTGAAATTTATTAGAACTAATCAATGTACTATAAGTGTAATTTGTAATGGTTTATATAAAAAAATAGTTTAATCAATCAATCAAACGGATAGATATAATCCTTACATCTTCTACCGGTCTGTCAAATGTACCTGTAGGCGTAGCAGCAATGGAGTCTATAATTTCCAAACCTTCCACGACTTCTCCGAAGACGGTATAATTCTGATCTAAATGGGGTACGCCACCAAGCGTTTTATAGACTTCGCGTTGTGTCGCCGGAATCTTATATTTAGTAAAGTTCTCTGTATGTTCTGCCCAAGCAGCTATACTATCTTTAAAAAGGGCATAGTGCGTTTTGTTTCCGTTGTCCATGGCCTGTTGTAGGGAATCTAAAAGATAGCTGTTTTTATTATCTTTTTTTATTTCATAGGCTGCCAACCAGCCATTAATCCTAGTTTCGGCTATGCTTAAAAGACTATCATTATAAATTTTACCTTGAGCAATGTAGAATTGCATGCCGCTAGAGGCACGCTCTGGGTTGTCATCACGAGCAGCAGCTAATACACCCTTCTTATGAAAAAGGCTAGGTACAAACTCGGCTTTTACACGGTAAGGAACATCGCCTTCCCCTAAGGTGTCTTTTGTTTGTGCATTTTTACTTTCAGGATCACCTGCTTGGATCATGAAATTTTGGATGACCCGATGAAAAAGTACACTGTCATACGCTTTATTATTTACTAAATTTATGAAATTATCACGATGCAGCGGAGTCTCATTGTAGAGTTCAAGGATCATCGTTCCTTTGTTGGTAACCAATGCTATTTTTTGTTTTTTATCAGAAGAAGTGCTTTTTATTTTTTTTTCTGCTTCAGTACAATTTAGTAGGAAAATGCACAAGAATAGGAGTGGAGACAGTTTTGAAAATATTTTCATGGTATATACTTTAAGGTCGGTTGTACCGAATATACTGAAAAATAGGAATGTAAAAGATGTCACTCCAAAAATTCTAGGATTTTCAAGTTATTTTGGGGAATACAAAAAACGTTCTCTTATGTATTTTAATTATAAAAAAGTGCTTTTTGTTTGAGCTACTAATTAGTTGGCCCGACCGTTGTTTTCTTAGGTAAGGAAGTATTGCTTTTGTACACCAGATTAGCCCTAGGTAATTATTATCGTTTACCCATTTAATTTCTTTTTCTTATGCTTGTTCTGTTGTCTTATAGAAACCCGCACCTGCATTGTTTATTAAAATATCTAGGTGACCTTCTTTTTTTAAAGTGAATGCTACAGCAACAGTTAACGATTGGTTATTTGTGACGTTTAAAGACAGTATTTCTATGTCTTATCCTTCTGTTAAATGACTTCTTTTAAGGTGTTAAGTTTTGGTAAATTACGCATCGTGGCATATACTTTATAGCCATTTCTGGTAATAAGACATGTTTCTAATCCTAATCCTAATCCTGTAGAAATTCCTGTTATTCATACGTTTTCTTTATTTCTAGTTTAGACTGAATAATCATTCCAATTTTAGCACTGAATTTGTTATGTTTTTATGGCATCCCAAACCATTTGTAGCTGGTTAGAGTTGGTGCTAGCGTTGGTATTCGCTTGCTTAAAATACCATCTTAAATAAGAAAATACAGAACCACCAATAAATTGTAGAAGTTCATCGGTTTCAATAGGCTTTATTATACGTTTTTCTTTTCCTTTTTGTAATAAATCAGTAACGGGTAATACAGCTTTATATCCTGCATTTCTACTTCCTATTGTAATAATAGGAGAGGCTTGTAATTGCTCCATAAAGTTAAAATAGCTGGGATTTTTAATAAAAAAGTCGATTAAAGCAGTATAATACACTTCAAATTGAGTTTTTATGGGCTGCTCCGTACTTAAGGCAAGAAACGTATTTTCTTCCTTATTTTTTATATCAACGTAAATTTCATTGATTAAAGCATCCTTGTCAGGAAAGTAATTGTAGATCGTTCCCATTCCTGTACCCGCCTCTTTTGCAATGGCAGAAACAGGGGTATTATGAACTCCCTTTTCTATTAGAAGTTTTAAGGTTGCCTCAATAATTTGTTGTCTCTTACTCACAAAACAAACGTAGGTGTTTTTGGAACAGGTATTCCAAATTATAGCTATAACTATTTTTTTAAATTATTCTGAAAAGCTTTAATAAAAGAGAACTTATACTACCTGCCGTTCTAGAGCCAAGTAATGTGTAGTTTCTGCGGTATATAAAGGGATAATTTTTATTTCACATTTATATGGAGATTTGTCTTTGCGGTAGTTGGTAATAATTTCAGTAAACGGTTTATTTGTTTTTAACTTTGTATTGATGTTAGACTTTACTGCTGGAGTGGTTTCTTTGCCTTGCAGGAAGGCTGGTGTTTGGTTTATTGCGAATTTTTTAGAGTACCCAGTCATATCAGAAAAACCATCGCTCACCCAGACTATTTTCTTTTTTAAATCGGTAATAACAAGTGCTTCAAATTCTTGATTTTCAAAAAGTGCTGAAATGTCATTTTTCCAATGTAATTTTTTTGCAATTTTTTCAAATTCTCTTACTGCAGTTTCTTTTTTAGATTGTAAGGATAGGTTGTAGAAGTTATTAATGTGCATATCCCAACTTAGTAGTGGTGCCATAGCTCCTTTTTTTGCCGGTTTTATTCGGGGTGCAACCTTTTTGTTTTCTTCTTCTGTTAATGATGACAGATAAATATCTAAACACATCATTTGATCCATTTCTTTTTTCATTTTCTTTTTCTTTTTCTGTTTTGATATTTTAGGCTAAAGATACTTATTATAGGTTTGCCAATATTTATCTTTATATATCTCAAAATCGAAGCTAATTTTTTCTTTATTTTCTTTCTGTATTCGGTCAAATAATTTAGCTGGTTTTCTAAAATCATAACAAGAGAAATAAATTTCTCTCGTAGCATTTGCCGTTTCTCTGCCGATATTGATATAGCCGTCAGAATCTTTTAATTCTAACATGATAGCATCTTCTAGCGTATTTAATAAATCATACATTTTATCATTAGGCATTCCATTATGGCTGTCTCCATCAAACTTAAAAATAGCAATGGCTACCCATGGATGGGAAGCCTTGGCATTCCACTCTAAAATATCAGTATTTATGGTGGCTATAATAGGGAGTCCATTTTTTAAGGTGCCATTAAAGCTTGAGTAGTTATCTTTTAGGGTATTGTGACGTATACCTTCATATTTTTCAATAAATTCTTTTTCTCGCCATATTAAAAAATCTTTTAATTTTTCTAATGGGATAATTTCTTTTTCAGCGTCTTTTGTATTCTTAAAATTTATATGATCTATTGTGGTTACGCAATTTAACTCTCCTAAATAATTATCTAAAAGTAGGTAAGCGCCATGCGAAATTTCCGATTCATTTTCATTAGTATATTCCTGATGGAGGATGGTAATTTCTATTTGATCTGGCATTTCAGGATTTTCGTCTGCATAGAAACTCATGGTCTCTTCACTAAATGTATACCCATTCATTTTAATTCCAAAAGTACTAGAGGTACTGGGTTGCTTTAATGCCGTAATTTTCCATTTTTCAATAACTGGTGCTGCTGCGACGAGGTCTTCTACAAACGGAATATTTCTTAAATTTCCGTCGGCTGTTAAAATTAATTCCGCCGTATTATCATCAGTCATGCCCGTTAAATACCAGAAAGTATTTTCTTTTACTTCATTTAATTTTGGACCTAAAACATCAAAAAAATTCTTTTCAATAGCATCACCTTTTTTAATTGCCTTATAAAATTCTTTTTCGTGCCTTTGAAACCATGTCCAAAATTCTTGGTATGTACCTTCTGCTGTTTCTGAAGTAACGGCTTCCTTTTTATGAAATAAAGATTTTAAAAAACTCATAAACTATTTTTCTATAATACTTCCATCCGGATATTTAGCAAATCTACCTTTGGTTTTGTCATGAACATTAGCCGCATCTGGCCAAGGCCATCCACCAAATTGCGTTCGTTGGTATTCTTCCATGGCTTGTTGGATTTCTTCGTCAGAATTCATAACAAAAGGGCCATATTTAGCAACGGGTTCATCAATAGGTTTTCCTTGTAACATAAGAAAATGTGCATTTTTTCCGCGTACTAGTATTTCAAGTGATTCTAAAGCATCAATACTAATCCCATGATTAGGAGTAATTGTTCGCCCTTCAATTTCTATTGTGTCACCCTCATAAAAATACAAAATTCTAGATACATCGCTTTTTGCCTTTGGTAAAGTATAGGTACTGCCTGCATCTACATGAATATTCCAAATAGCAACGTCATTAGCTATAGCTGCAGCCCAAGAATTTGGTGCAGGAGCTAAAGCTTCTTGAGTATTATAGTTTCCTGCAATTACTTTTACAGTACTCGTTTCTGTTCTAACTATGGGTAGTTCTTCATGCCAGAGCATCGAAAAATGAGGTGCTACAAACTTGTTTTTTTGCGGTAAATTAAGCCAGATTTGAAACATTTCTAGCGGATTTTCTTTGCCTGTATTGAGTAGCGGAAACATTTCTGAATGTTGTACGCCACTACCTGCTGTCATCCATTGTACATCTCCCATCCCAAAACGACCCGCAGTTCCTAAAGAATCAGAATGGTCACAAAACCCCTTGTTCACAATAGTTATAGTTTCAAAACCACGGTGTGGATGTGCAGGAAAACCAGGAACCGTTTTTCCATGATACATGCGCCAACCATCTTTTAGTGTAAAATCATTTCCTAAGGTTCTGCCTTCTAAAGATGCTTTAGGCCCCATTTGGGCGTTGCCTTCAGGATAATGATCTGCATGATATACACAGAATAAAAAAGGATCTTCCGTTTGCCAAGGGAAGCCTAGCGGGAAAACAGATTTTATTTTAGCCATGATACTTAATGTTTTGCATCGTTTATTTCTATCCAATAACCTTCTGGATCTGTTATGTAGATCTGTTGAACGCCATCTGCACGTAAAGTAATTGCACTTTTAGTACCTGGCCAATCCTCATAAGAAATCTTATTTTCTTCTAAGTTTTTTATAAATGCGTCTAGCTTTGATGTGGATAGGCATATGTGACTAGACTTGTGTTTTTTCATAACTACATCTTCCTTATAAATTAAATGCAATTGTGTATTTCCTTGAATAGAAAACCATCGGAAACCAGGATCTTTGGTAGGATGATCAATCTCTTTAAGGCCGATAACTTTTTGATAGAAGTCTCCCGTAGTTTTTAAATCCGTTACAATTAATGTTGTATGATCAATTGTGAAGTCAAATTTCTGAGCGTTGCTTATGGTAACAACAAACAATACCACGAAGAAGAATAGTTTTTTCATTAAAAGAATTTTGACACCTAAGTTACCCAAAAAATATATAATTAAGGCTACGGGTGTTACAATCCTTAATGTAATGGATTATTTTTATTAAGTTAACCTAGCGTTCATATTGGAGTAATGGTGTATTCTTATCATTGTAGGTTTAAACAACTAAAATGAATCGTTTTTTTTGCTTCCTTTTTTTACTTTTCTCTTTTACAAAGCTTTTAGCGCAACAAATAAAATTTGAAAATTTTACTACAGATGATGGCCTTTCTAATAACTCTGTAATTGATGTTGAGAATGACGAAAATGGTGGTCTTTGGATTGCTACCCTTGATGGGTTGAATTATTTTGATGGACATACTATCACATACTACAAACATGGGATTAATGAAGAAGGGACCATACCAGGAAACTATATCATAAACCTTGAAAAAGATAAGTATGGTACCCTTTGGTTGATAACTAAAGAAGGGCATGTAAGTAGGTACATAGGGAATTCTACTTTTGAAAATTTTAAATTTAATATAGCACCACAACAAATAAAACTAGCTGTAGATGGTACTTTATTCGTTTTTGTAGCTAAAACAGCCTACAAATTTGAAAACGGAAAATTTGTTGTAGCTGCATATACGCCTCCGGAGAAGGAGAATTACGAGAACTTAAAACAAATACTGCTAAATGAGTACCCAGGCTTAATTATAAATGATATTTTAAAAGACAATGTTGGTAATATATGGTTTGCAACGCGTAGAGACGGACTTTTTATTCTTCCCAATGATATAAATAATATTGATAATAAAAGAATAGACCATTATACATATGATGTGTATACTCCCTATAGTTTTAATAGCAACGAAATAGAAAAATTGCATCAAGATCTTTTTGGTAATGTATGGCTTGCGCAAAAAGATGGAGGTTTGAGTATGGCATATACGGGGTCAGAGAAGATTAATTCCGTAATTCCGCATCCAGTAAATTATCCACATTTGCCTAATGAAACCATTCGCGCGATCACAAAAGATTATACCTCTAATATATGGCTGGGGTATTATACCAAGGGAATTTATTATTATGACAATACAACAAAATGCTACCTAAAGTTTAAAGTAAAAGAAGCTACGCAAAATAGTGATTGGGAACGGATACGTAATTTATATACCGCTAGTGACGGTAGTATTTGGGTGGGTACCTATGCTGGAATATTGCGTATAAAGGGTGATGGCTATACCACTTATGATGCGGATCTAATTCCCGAACTCCCTAATAACCGCAGTTATTCCATGTTTGAAGATACAGAAAAGCAATTATGGATAGCTTGTTGGGGTGGTTTGGCAAAATTCAATGTACAAAAAAACCTATTTGAAAAGTTTAAAGGCCAGAAACAATTTGATGCGTTTAATATTAGAAGCGTCACTAAAAATGGTGCTGAAATTAGTATTGGTACAGAAGAAAATGGAGTGTTGTTTTTTAACACCACAACAGGAACAGTAGAAAATATTACCAAAGATGATGGTATTCTTGGAAACAGTATATATGCTATTTATAAAGATGAATTAACTCCAAACTATTGGATTGCTTCGCTAGGCGGAATTAGTGTTTACAACAAGGCTACTAAAGCAATTAAAAATATTACCGAAGAAGATGGACTGCCGAGTCATATGGTGTACGGACTCCTAAAAAATAAAGAACAGATTTGGGCAAGCACTACTAAAGGAATTGCAGTAATAGACACCAATAGCTTTGAAGTAAAGGCTTTTAACCCAAAGGAAGGTTGGCAAGCTCCAGAATTCTCAGAAGGTGCTTATTATCAAGATAACAAAGGGCTTATGTTCTTTGGAGGGGTTAACGGATTAAATTATTTTAACCCGAATACGATATTAAATAGAACGGTGGCCGCAAAGATCAAGGTTGTAGTAGATGGTGATGAAAATTATAAAAAAAATATGGAAAGGAAGTTTAGGGATAATAGCTTAGAAATTAATATTATTCCCATTAAATTCCCTAATACGAGCGATGCTGAAATTTACTATAAACTTTCAGGAAAAGATGAGAGTTGGAATTTAGTATCAAGAGACCATACCATAAAGTATGCTAACCTTTCTTCAGGAGAGTATACTTTTCACGTAAAAGAAGGCAGTGATGAAAAAGTGGAGACGCTTTCCTTTAACTTAAAAATTAAGAAAGCTTTTTATGAAACAATATATTTCTATGTACTTCTCCTTTTTATACTATTGATTAGCGCCTTTTTAATTATTTATTTTAAGAGTAAAACAGCATTGGCGCAGCAGAAAAAACTAGAAAATCAAATAAGTGCTAGAACACAGGTTATAGAAAATCAAAAGAAAGATTTAATAGCCATAAACACCTTACTTGATGATAAGAATAAAGAGATTGTACTTCAGAAAGAAAAGTTACTTACCGTTCATAACAATTTAAAAAATGAAGCTTTTGAGATAGAAAAGTTTAAAACTTTTGTTTTGTCTGAGTTTCAAAATCCTATTTCTAAAATTATAACATTATCTAATGCGTTAAAAGGGAATACTAATATTCAGCATGATTTGCTGAGGGAAGCAGGGAAATTGGTAAACTTAGTATCAGAATGGAACTACCTAGATCATGTAAAAGATATTGGAAGTACTAAAACCACAGCGGTTAATCTCGCCGATCTTTTAAGAGGTAGTATAGAAAAACTCAAAAATAATTTACAAACGAATAAAGTTAATCTTAATACCGAATTTGATAGTTCTTTGTGTTGGGTTGCAGTAGATGTATTGCGCTTGCGCTTACTATTGCAGTACTTGTTTAATGACATGGCAAAGTATGCTGATACTTCAAGTACAATTAACATCATTGTTAGAACTAGAAATAGTCTCTTAGAAATTTGTATACATTCCAATAGTAGTGTATTAAGTAATAATTGGTATAGTATTTCACATTATAGTCCTTATTTTAAGGCTGTTAAGATTATTTTAAATGATTTAAAAGGTACTTTTAAAGAAGATGTTAACGATGAGTTTTCCCTTGCCCTTCAAATTCCAGTTGAAAGTATTGATACTGATAAAAAACAAATAGAGAATGTTACGTGGAAGTATTTAGACCAACAAAAAGAAGTACAACCTGGTAAAAAGCTTCTTTTGGTGTTTGGTGATGCTAAAAATTTTAGTGTAGCAAACCAAATTCTAGAAAATGTAAACTATCAACTTTTCTTTGAAAATAATGTGGATAATTTTGTTTCTGCAGTACATCAGATGACCATAGATGCTATTGTATTTTACCAAGCTACATTTTCAAAAGAATTAGTGCACTACTTAAAAGGGCTAGTAAATAACCCTTCTAGAAAGAGAGAGATACCTATGGTGTATATTTCGGAAGATATTAATTACGAATTGCAAGAACAGTCTGTAGAATTTGGCATTGATGTAGTTATACAATTACCGGCTAGTGAACGGTTTATTATAAAGAAAATAGCTAGTTTAATAGGGAAGCAAGAAGAATCTACAACACATAAATTACAGCAAGAGATCTTTCAGATTCTTTCGGACGATGCCGATTTAGATTCTCCGAATGATAAGCTACTCAAAAACAGTTTAACCATTATCAAAAAGGAACTTTCTAACGCTTCTTTTAATGTAGAAATGTTAGTAGAGCAGTTGGGTATATCACGAGTAAAATGCTACCGAATCTTTAAAGAATTACTAGGGCAATCTCCATCTGATGTTATTACTTCTTTGCGATTACAAAAGGCAGAAGCATTACTGAAAACTAAAAAATTTAATGTATCTGAAATTAGCTTTGAATGTGGATATAACGATCCCAAATATTTTGGCCGTTCTTTTAAAAAGTATTATGGCGTGAGTCCCAAAGAATTTAAAGAACAATTAGTATAACGTATTGTATTGTCAAGATTATGGCAATGTTAGCAAATTGTTAGTGAAACAAAAGTGCGCTTATTTCTTGTTTTTAACCCCCTAATTTGAATGTTTTATCCTCCTTTTCGAAACAATAGTACCCCCTCAAGGGCATCGCTTAAAATACATTTGACACAAACCAAAATAGATATTTAAATGAAAAAAATGTACTTATTGTTGTTGCTCGCATTTGGAGTAATTAGTATGACCAATGCGCAAATCTCCGTAAAGGGAAATGTTGTTTCAAGCTTAGATGGTATGCCGGCTCCGGGCGTTTCTGTCACTGTAAAGGACCAGAAAATTAGTGGAACGGCAACTGATTTTGATGGTAATTTTTAGTATTAATTTACAAGAAGAAAACGGAATATTAGTATTTTCTTCTATCGGCTACGCTACTAAGGAAGTAGCTTATAGTGGGAGTCAAATGCTAACTGTTTCTTTAGATGAGGAAACAAGTGCGCTAGAAGAAGTAGTGTTAATTGGCTATGGTTCTTCTAAGAAAGGAGATTTAACATCCGCAATTTCTACTGTAAGTAATGTAGAAAGTATTGCTTCTAGGCCAGTAGCTAGTTTAACGGATTTCTTACAGGGTAATGTTGCAGGGGTTACCGTACTGCAACAGGGTGGTGATCCATCACAAAGTGGAAGTATAGTAATAAGAGGCTTGGGCTCTTTCGCTAGTGAACAACCCTTAACGGTTGTAGATGGTGTTCCATATTACGGTCCGGCGATTAATCCTAATGATATTGCTTCGGTATCTATTCTAAAAGATGCGGCTGCAGCAGCAATTTATGGCGCACAAGCAGCATCAGGAGTCATCGTAATTCAGACTAAAAAAGGAAAAATTGGGAAGCCAAGAATCGCTGTAGATTTTTATAGTGGAATTCAAGAAGCTACAAATTTACCGACACCTTTAACAGCGCAAGAACAATCGGCAACTTACAATCTAGCAGCAGATAATGGAGGTTCTCCAAGACAATCTGCTCACGATGCATTACAAAATCCTTACGGACAGGTAAATCGTACGAATTGGATAGATGCAATTTTTAGACCAGCCAAAATAGTAAACACCAACATTAACTTAAGTGGCGCTACGGAGAAAATGAATTATTTAACTTCTTTTGGATATACTAAGAGAGAAGGTTTGCTTGAAGGGACCAGTTCAGAGCGTTTTAATTTTAGAGTGAAATCAGACATGGATTTATCTGATAAAATAAATATTGGAGAAAATGTATATTTCTCTAGAACAGAAGCGTTAGGTACAAATACAGACAACCCATATTCTGGTACCATTATCAATGCAATTTATATGCCTTCATCGGCACCTATCTATTATGAGGATGGTAGTTTTGCAGGAGTTGCTCCAGAGAATCTTTCGCAATTTGCAGGGGCTTATGGAGATGTTTATAATCCTTTAGCTTTATTGATACGTCCAACAGTGACAGCACCAACCAATTTTATTAATGCCAATGTGTATGCCAAATATAAAATAGTAAACGGTTTATCTTTTAAAACCAGTTATGCGTATAGCTATACACAATCAGACTCTAAAAGGTTTCAGCCTAGTGTTCCTGAATTGGGCAGGTCTAATCCAAATAACTACCTAAATCAGAATACATCCACTACAAACCGTTGGGTATGGGACAATCAAATAGCCTACAAACAATCTTTTGGAAATCATAACCTTGATATTACAGCCATTTATTCTGCCCAGCATACAGATTATGAGTCTTTAGCTGTACAAGGGGAAGGGTTTAGCAATGAAGAACCGTTTAATCAATACCTATCAAATGCGTCTGTTATTCGTAATCCTGGAACTGGAGTTTATGAAGATGCACTTACTTCTGCTATTGGTAGAGTAATGTATAATTTTAAAAATAGATACTTTATCTCAGGAGCTATCCGTAGAGACAGAACTTCGCGTTTAGCGGTAAACAACCAAGTAGATAATTTTCCTTCAGCTACTTTAGGTTGGCGTTTGAGTGATGAGTCTTTCTTCAATGTTCCAGCGGTAAATGATTTAAAGTTTAGAGCTTCTTGGGGGCAAATAGGGAATATTAATTCTGTAGGATATTATTCTTTTGATGTACCCTTAAATAGTACAACGGTTATTTTAGGAGAAAACGCAGCCCAAGATTATAAAGGGGCTTATGTAGGGAAGCAATCTAATCCTAATTTAAACTGGGAAATTTCTGAGTCTATAGATTTAGGTATGGATGCATCTTTGTTTAATAACAGCTTGAGCTTAACTTTTGATTACTTCCAAAAAACCACAAAAGGAATGATTTTACCGGGTTTAGAAGATTTGAATCAAGGAACTAGTGCTGCAGATGTAAATGGTGGAGAAGTACAAAATTCAGGGTATGAAATTGCAGCAAGCTATTCCGATGCTCTTGGCGATGTAAACTTTACGATAAATGCAAATGCTAGCATCTTAGACAATGAGTTGATAAACTTAGAGGGCTATAATAAAAGCGGAATCAATTTTATTGCACATGATGATGATGTTCGTCAAGTATTAAGACCATTCCGTTCCGAAGTAGGAAGATCATTATATTCCATGTATTTAGTTCCACAATTGGGAATATTTCAAAATCAAGCAGAGATTGATGCACATACAAAAGAGGGCACTTTGATTCAGCCAAATGCGGTACCCGGAGATTTCAAATTTGCAGACAGTAATGATGATGGCAAGATAGACGATGAGGATAAAGTTTTTTATGATAGCTATCAACCAGATGTTACGTATAATTTTGGTTTAAACTTAAACTACAAAAATTTTGATATTAATATGCTCTTCCAAGGTGTTGCTGGTGTAGATGTATTCAATGGATATAAGTTTACCACCTACAATGCTTCGTTAACAGGGTATAATTTAGACAATCGTGTCTTAGGAGCTTGGTCTCCATCAAACACAGATTCTGATATACCAAGAATTTCTACAAAAGATGACAATAAGAATTTTGGAACAACGTCTAGTTACTATTTAGAAGATGCTTCTTATTTGAGAATGAAAAACATCACGCTAGGGTACACTTTAGACGCTAGTATAATGAATACAATAGCAAAAGGTTCTTCTTTACGCATCTACTTATCCGCAGAAAACATTTTTACAATTACGAAGTATTCAGGATTAGATCCAGAAGTAGGAGGTAAGGGATTAGATGTTGCCAAATATCCTCTTTCTAGAACAATCACTGCTGGTTTATCACTATCTCTTTAATAAAAAAACGACAAAAATGAAAAATAGATTTAAAGAATTATTCATATTTACGATAGCTATTGCAGGTCTTGGTTTAGCTAATTCTTGTTCTGAAGATTTCACAGAAGTTTCTCCTTTAGGAAGTACTTCATATGCAAATTTCTGGAAGACAGAGCAAGATGCACAAGAAGCAGTAAATAGTATGTACGATTACATGAGCGACCAAGAAATGTTTTCAAGAGGGTTCTTTTGGTACATCAATGCATCCGACGATATGGTTACCGGGCGCATAAAAGCAGCTGCAGACAATATTAAAGATTTTAATATTACGGGAGGAGAAGGGAGTTATACTTCTACATGCTATCCAAACAGTTATAAGGTAATTAGAAGAGCTAATGATGTGATTTTAAATGTTCCAAATATGGAAATTAGCGAGACTTTAAAAAATCAGTATTTGGGGGAAGCTTATTTTATGCGTGCGTTTAGTTATTTCTGGGTAGCACATACGTATGGGGATAACGGACCTAATGGGGGTGTTCCAATCGTTACAGAACTTAATATGAATGATGATGCAGGTAGCTATACAAGACCTGCAAGTGTAATAGAAAACTACCAACAGATAGAAGATGATTTAAAAATGGCAGTAGATCTTTTACCTGTTTTTACTTCCTATAGTGCAGATGATTATGGTCGACCTCATAAAGATGCAGCGCTAGCTTACATAGCTAAAACCAATTTATACTGGGCACAATATGATAACAGTAGGTATGCAGAGGTCGTTAAATTTGCAGATGCTGTGGCTAATTCAGGTTCAGGGAGAGCTTTAATAGATACAGATCATCCAGAAAAGGATTTCCGCGAACTGCATAGTCATTTGAACAATTGGGGGAGCGAATATATTTGGTCTGTAGATTCAGGCGTAGATGGAGGTAGCATCTTAACGGGTGTTATGCTAGAAAACAAAGGTTGGGGAAAGTACAATGGTTGGGGGTATTATACGCCTTCCGAAGGATTGTATAATGAATTTGAAGATGATGATGTTAGAAGAGGGGTTACTATTTTAAATTTTGGAGACGATTTTACCTATTTCGGAGAGGAAAAGAGATATCAATCAGAAAATTCAAATTCAGGTTTTCAATTTAATAAATACATGTATGAGTTTCAATTTGAAAATCCTGTTGGGACTTATTTAAATACAAACGGTGATAATCCATCTACCGTTTATAATGTGCCACTGATGCGCTATGCTGAGGTTTTATTAATGAAGGCTGAAGCACTTATTGCAGATGGTAAGAATGGAGATGTGCCTTTAAATTTGGTACGAGAAAGAGCAGGTTTGGCTCCAAAAAGTAATGCTACATTGGAAGATCTGAAGCATGAACGCCGTGTGGAGTTAGCAGGTGAATTTGCGAATAGACATTTTGACTTAGTACGTTGGGGAGACGCAGAAGAAGCTTATAGTAAGCCTATTTATGGAAGAATTTATTCGGATAGATCTAATCCAGATTCTCCGTATACATCGGAAGTGATATGGCCGGCAAGAAATTTTGACCCTTCTTATATGCAGGTATGGCCAATTCCTGCTACGGTAATTCAATCTTCAGGAATAGCTCCAAATCAAGGTTGGTAAAAGCAACACTTTTTATATATTTTAATTTGAAAAGGTGCATACTCACTGGTTGCACCTTTTCTTAATTTTTAGATTTTATGTTTTTATTAAAAAGAATCGTTTGGATCGTTGTTTTCTTTATAACAATAGCTTCCTACGGACAAGAAAAAAATGCTGTTTTAATTCATTCTCATAATGACTACGAACAAAGTGTACCTTTTTGGACTGCCTTTTCAAATGGATTAAATAGTATAGAGGTTGATGTTTATTTAAACGATAAATCTTTAAACGTAGCACACACAGAAGCAGAAATAGATGCTGAACGTACTCTTGAAAAATTATATTTAGAACCTTTAAATACAGCTATCGAAAATAAAATTGGTACAGTACAGCAACTGATGTTGATGATAGATGTAAAGTCTGATGCAGTAGCAACTTTGGATGCAATTATTGAGAGTTTAAAAAAGTATCCCAAAATAATAGAACATCCTGAGGTGAAGATTGTTATTTCTGGAAATAGGCCAGAAGCTGAAAACTATAGAAACTATCCGGAATTTTTATTTTTTGATCATCAAAAAATCACACATAATTTAAGTGATGAGAATTGGAAAAAAGTAGCTATGGTAAGTACAAGTTTTAAGCAGTATTCTCACTGGAATGGTAAAGGAAGGCTTACCCATGAAGATTTAGAAAAGGTAACAAATGTGGTAGCGCAAGCAAAGAGTTTAGGAAAGACTTTTAGGTTTTGGGCAACACCAGATTCAAAAACGGCATGGCGCACCTTTGTAGATCTAGGGGTAGATGTGATCAATACCGATGCTATTTATGAGTGTTCTAAATATGTTCGCAGTCTAGATTCTCGGATTCATAAAGCTACTATTTTTTCAGAGGTTTATAGTCCAAATTTCAAATCAGACAATAGAGATAAGCCTATAAAAAATATTATTTTGATGATTGGTGATGGCACGGGTTTATCACAAATTTCAGCGGCTGCTTTAGCGAATAAAGGGGAACTTACCTTAACACAATTAAAAAGTATGGGCTTTGTGAAAACGCAAGCTGCTGATGATTTTACGACGGACTCTGCAGCAGGTGCTACTGCTATGGCCACGGGAGAAAAAACAAACAATAGAGCAATAGGTACAGATAGTAAGGGTAAACCAATCCCTAATATCATAGAAATTCTTTCTAAAAAAGGATATAAAACGGGAATAATTACTACTGATGAAATTACAGGTGCTACTCCGTCTTCTTTTTATGCCCACCAAATAGATAGGTCAGAGACCTTGGCTATTGCAAAAGACCTAATTTCTAGTCCATTAAACTTTTTCGCTGGTGGTGGAAAATCTACTTTCAATACGTTACCAATAGCTTCAAATTTTTCTATAATTAATCAATTGAATGAGTTAAGTAATCAGAAAGTGGCAAAAGTTGGCTTTTTTCTCTCGGAAAATGGAGTGCCTTCAATGAGCAACGGAAGAGGGAATCTACTCGCAGAAACAACCAAAGAAGGAATTTCTTTTTTATCAAAAGATGACACCCCATTTTTCTTACTAGTAGAAGGAGCTCAAATAGATAGTTTTGGCCATTATAATGATATTGTAGGACTCATTTCTGAAGCAATTGATTTTGATACCGCTATTACGGAAGCTATAAAGTTTGCAGATCGTGATGGAGAAACCTTAGTGGTAATTACAGCAGACCATGAAACATCTGGGTTGAGTTTACTTGACGGAGATATGAATACCAATAAAATTGAAGCTGATTTTGCATCACATGATCATACCGGAGTTATGGTTCCCATTTTTGCTTATGGTCCAGGTTCAGGAAAATTCCAAGGAGTCTATGAGAATACCGCATTGTTTTCAAAAATTATTAATGCCTTAAATAAATAAAAGAATTGTCATGAAAAAACGATTAATACCATTATTTTTTCTTCTAGTTATGTATTCTTTCGGTCAGAAAATAAGTGGAACTGTTTTTTTAGACGAGAATAAGAATGGGACTTTTAATGGAACTGAAAAAGGACTTCCCAATATTTTGATAAGTAACGGAAAAGATATTGTTGTTTCTGATTTTAATGGAGCGTATACTATTAACGCTATTCCAGGTAATTTAGTGTTTGTAATAAAACCGTCAGGCTATATTTCAGAACTAAATGAATTGAATATTGTACAGTCGTATTTTCATCCTTTAAAAGAGAACATTAAGGATTATGACTTTGCATTATATGCGCATACAGAGAATAAAAAAACCAAAGTAGCACTTTTAGGAGATGTACAAGTAGATGTTATAGATGATGTGCACCATGTTGGAAAATTGGTAACAGAAGAATTGGTTTATAATAGACCAGATTTTATAATGCCGTTAGGAGATTTATCTTTTGATAACCTTGAAATATTTGATCCACTAGCGGCTGTTTTAGGTTTAGTCGGTTGTCCTGTTTTTTATGTAATTGGCAACCATGATTTGAATTTTGAAGCCACAACTTTGAGTGATAGAGATGCTAGTTTTGAAGCTAAATTTGGGCCTTCATATTATGCTTTTGAATATGGAGATAATTTATTTTTGGTTTTAAATAATATCAGCCCTTTACCTGAAGGGAAGTACAAAGCACAAATCGATAGTGATCAGTTAGAATTTATAAAAAACCTTATCGCTTTAAAGAATGATAAGTACAAAGCAATCAATATTGCTATGCATATTCCTTTTGATGAAGTTAGTAATAAGGATGCTTTACTAAAGCTACTGCGTCCTTTTGATGATGTTTTTATTACTGCGGGTCATACACATACCCAATATCATAATTATTATAACAGAGCATTACAGAAAACTGCAATACATGAATTGGTTTGTGGAGCAGTTTGTGGTTCGTGGTGGCAAGGATCACATGATTTGAGAGGTATCCCATTTTCTATTATGCATGATGGTACGCCTAAAGGGTATTGGTTTATGAATGTGGAAGGAAATAAACGTGAACTTCAATATAAAGTTTCAGGAGCACCCGCAACCAAGCAAATAAATATATGGGTGCCTGAAGTTAATGAGTGGGATAAATCATTAAATGAATTGAACGAGCCTTTTGTCTATGCTAATGTTTTTGCGGCAGATGAAAATACTGAAGTAGAAATTAATTTTGGGGATAACCAATGGTTGTCAATGGATAAACATGAAGGAGTTGCACCAGAATTAAAACGATTGTACAAACTCCAAGTTTTAGGCCGTTATAAAGGTCAGCCTATTAGTGCATTTCCAGAGACAGTTAAAAATAGTAAACATTTGTGGCGTATGGCTATTCCAGAAAACATGAAGGAAGGTGCTCATTTAATACAAGTAAGAGCAACGAATTCTAATTTGCTATTAAATGTACGGGAGAGTAGCGTATTATGGAGGTAATGTTGTCGCTTTTTAGATCCCTAATTATTTTTTTAAATGGGAATTTTTAAATTAAGTCCATTTCTAAAATAATAAAATCAATGCCTGCTTCCGTATAGGTCTTGTCGGTTTCTCTTAATCCAAATTTTTTGTAATAACGGGTCTTATTAGCTCTTGCATTGCACCACAATTTTTTAGCTTTTTTTTGCTTTGCATAAGCAATTATAAAATCTAGAAGTTTAGAAGCATGGCCTTTGCCTTGCTCAGATTCTAGTGTAGCCAGTTTGCGAAATTGGGCTATACTATCTTCAAAAAATAACGAAACTACCGTCACATTTTTTCCATCATGCACTACAGCAAAGTGCTTTCCTTCTTGGTCTTTTGGTAATTTTATATAGTCAAAAGGATGGTTAGGATACATGACCTCATGCCGAAGTGGATACGTTTCTTCTGCGGTAATTTCTTTTATTTCAATCATCTTATTCGTCTCTATATCGGGTCATAATTTCTTTGAATAATTCTCCCGTAGAAGGCGGGGTGTAAGATATAGCATTCGCACCTGCTTCTATAGCTTCGAGGATGGTGTCTTCTGATTTTCCTCCAGTAGCTAAAATAGCAACATCCGGATTAATATCTTTTATTCTCTTAATGATATCTGTAGTCTTGCCAGCCCCAGAAACGTTGAATATATCTACGCCTGCTTTAATTCTCCCACGAATATCATCTTTATCAGATACGATAGTTATCGTCACAGGAATATCTATTTTTTCTTTTAACTCTGCAATTAAACTATTGGGAGTGGGTTTGTTGAGCACAACTCCCATTGCACCTTGAAATTCTGCATGTATGGCTAACTCCAAGGAACGAATTCCTGTGGTGAGTCCGCCACCAACACCACAGAAAATAGGCTTATCTGCTGCTAAAATAAGAGCATTAGAAATTACAGGTTGGGGTGTAAATGGGTACACCGCTATGATTGCATTTGCATTGGTATTTCTGATAATTGCCACGTCTGTACTAAATAAGAACGATTTTAACACCTGGCCAAAAACACTAATTCCTGAGCATTGATCGATAATTTCTGGTACTGTTACGATGTTTCTTCTAAGGCGACTGCCAAACGATGGGATTTTATCCATAAGATTTATGAATCTTTTTAATCAAGAATTCAAGACTAAAGATATGGTAATTTGCAATTGGCTATTTAATTTTAACATCAGGACGATAAAATTAAGATAGCGCCTCTTTATAGGTTTTTAAACAACGTTCTCTTGCCATCTTATGATCCACCATTTTCTCAGGATAAGTAAGCTCCTGTAAATCCGTTACCCATTTGTTAATATATTCTTTTTGCTTATCAAATTTATCAATCTGTGTCATGGGATTAAAAATCCGGAAGTAGGGAGCAGCATCAACACCACTACCTGCAGCCCATTGCCAGTTACCCACATTGGCACTCAAATCAAAATCTAAAAGCTTTTCTGCAAAATAAGCTTCTCCCCAACGCCAATCTATTAACAAGTGTTTGCATAAAAAACTAGCGACCAGCATACGCACTCTATTATGCATATACCCAGTTGTATTGAGTTCGCGCATGCCTGCATCTACTAGTGCATAACCTGTTTCTCCTTTTTTCCATTTTTCAAACTCTGCTTCATTATTACGCCATTCAATTCGGTCATATTTTGGCCTGAAGGCGTTTTTTGTAGTGTGTGGAAAATGCCACAATATTTGCATAAAAAAGTCGCGCCAAATAAGCTCACTCCAAAATACTTCATTTTTTTCAGAGATAGCGCGTTTGGTTATTTCACGAATAGAAACGGTACCAAAGCGCAAATGCGGTCCTAAGTGCGACGTGCCATTTTCAATAGCCGGGTAATTACGGGTATCCTCATAATTCTGAATAACTTTGGCACTTGCAGTATAGTTAGGAACTTTTATTTTGGAGGTTTCAAACCCCATATCAGACAAACTCAAATTTGGGAGTCTACTGTGCGCAATAAAATTTTTAAAATATTTTTTAGTGTTATAGGTTTGCAAATCTTTGGTTGCATTAAAAATAGACTTCCATTTGTTTTTGTATGGCGTATAGACTACATAAGGATCTCCATCGTCTTTTAAAACATCGCCCTTTTCAAAAATTACTTGATCTTTATAGGAATGAAATTCAACTTTATTTTCTTTTAAATAGTCCTGAATTTTTGCGTCTCTTTCCGTAGCATAAGGTTCATAATCATGGTTGGTATATACGGCCTGTACTTCATAATCTTTTATAAGACTTTTAAAAATCTCTTGTGGTGTTCCATGATAGATAGCCAAAGAACTTTCAACCTCTTCTTGGAGCGTATTTCTCATGCTTTCCAATTGCTCAAAAATAAAACTCACACGGGCATCATCTTTAGGTAAATTTTCAAGAATCTCTTTGTCAAATATAAAAATGGGCAGTACAGGGTATTCACCTTGAAGCGCATGGTATAGTCCTATGTTATCTTCTAATCGTAAATCTCTTCTAAACCAAAATATGGAAACTTTTTTACTCATTTAACTATTTTAAAGTAGGGTTAATTAATGTTAAGGGTAGACATACCACCATCAACGCCCACAACCTGTCCGGTCATCCAAGTGCTGTCATCACTCAATAAAAATACGGAAATAGCAGCAATATCTTCTGGTTTTCCAACACGTTTTAATGGATGCCTCTCTGACATCATTTCAATTTTCTTATCGTTGCTCAATAAGCGTTTTGCTAATGGAGTGTCTACTAGCGATGGGGCAATAACATTCACTCTTATTTTTGGAGCATATTCTGCAGCCATAGATTTAGCAAAACCTTCAATTGCTCCTTTGGAAGCAGCTACACTCGTATGAAAAGGCATGCCTGTACCTACGGCTACCGTACTGAAAAAGACCATACTAGAATTTTCTGCCATCTTAGAGATAATCGATTTCACAACTTTTACCATACTGAAAAAATTGAGTTCCATGTCCTCATGGAAAGTATCAAGACTCATCATTTTAAATGGTTTTAAATTAATGCTTCCTGGGCAATAGACAAATCCGTCTAAAGTCTCAGGAAGGAGGGAAGTATCTAATTCATCAGTCAATGCATCAAAAGGAATATGAGTTACAGAAAGTCCTGCTAATTCTTCTTTAGTTCTAGAGGCAACAAAAACCGTGTGGTTCTCTTGTACTCTTTTTGCTATAGCCAACCCGATACCATGGGAGCCTCCTATAAGTAGTATATTTTTTTTCATCTTTTAAATCTTTTTTAATTCAAGAAGGCTTGGTTTCCCATCTACCTTTCCGAAGAGTTCTATTAGTTTATCTTCTCGATATTTAAAAATTTTTGTCAATTGATTTTTTATAAATAGGCGGTGTACCAGCTGCCCTAAAAGGCCAAACGGAATTTTATAATCGATTATATCTTCCATCTCTACCCCATTTTCTGTCGGATTGATAAAGTGTTTATGATGCCAAAGGGCATAAGGACCAAAACGTTGCTCATCTACAAAGTACCTGCCTTGGTCTACATGGGTTATTTCTGTAACCCAGCGCGTTTTAATCCCTGCAATTGGTGATACATTGTATTGGATGATCTGACCAGCAAACATTTCTTTATCGGCTCCTGATAGGATCTCAAAACCCATGGCGTCTGGAGTGATCACTTTTAAATTGGCAGGATCTGATAAAAAATGCCAAGCTTTCTCCTTAGATATTGGCAGTATTTGTTTTGAATGTAATCTATAAAGTCGCATTAACTTAAAATTTTGTTTAAAGTTAGTGATTAAAGTTTAAACAAAAATCGAATTCTTGAATAATTTTGTAGAATTCTTATTTAAGGATTTGTTAACAATTGATGGATTCCTTTATTAGTAGCTTTGTTAAAATTAAATAACTAATTATCATGAAAAGAACACTATTTTTATTTTTGGCAATTTGTTCAAGTTTTGCTATAAACGCACAAATAGCAACACCGCAACCTAGTCCAGCTGCAAAAGTGATGCAAGTTGTAGGCTTAACAGATGTCACTTTAGATTATTCTCGTCCAGCAATGCGCGGAAGAACAGTATTTGGAAATTTAGTACCCTTTGACAAAATGTGGAGAACAGGTGCTAACAAAAACTCAATTGTAACTTTTAGCAATGACGTTAAGGTTGGGGGTAAAGCGCTCAAAGCAGGTTCATATGCTATTTTTACTATTCCAGGAGAAGCAGTTTGGGAAGTTAATTTCTATACGGATACTGAAAATTGGGGAACACCACAAAGTTGGGACGCTAGTAAAGTTGCTGCAGTAATAAAGGTAGATCCTAGCAAAATAACAGAAAAAGTAGAATCGTTTACAATGGCTATTACAGCTATTACTGGGGATGGTGCAAATCTAGAAATTACTTGGGAAAATACTAAAGTAGCTATTCCTTTTACAGTACCTACAGATGCTGCGGTATCATCTGCTATTGATAAAGTCTTAGCAGGACCAAGTGCTGATGACTATTATGCTGCTGCGGTTTATTATTTAGAAGCAGATAAAGATATAGCTAAAGCTAAAACATGGATGGATAAAGCAATGGCTATGACAGAAAAACCAGCTTTTTATCAACTAAGAAAACAATCTTTAATCTATGCAAAAGCTGGAGATAAGAAAGGTGCAATTGATTTAGCTAAAAAATCATTAGCAGCATCAGAGGCAGCTGGTAATGCAGATTACGTGAAAATGAATAAAGACTCCTTAAAAGAATGGGGAGCAAAATAATACTTGCGCACTAAAAAACTAAAAAAGCTTCATAACTCGTTATGAAGCTTTTTTTTATGCTTCTATGGATGGTGTTTTGATAATATTATCAAACAATTGTAAGAAAATTGAAATACCCATGACCAGAGTACAGCCAATTAAATTTAAAAGAAGGTAACTTATTTTTTCTTCTCCTTCTGGCATGATGTAAATGAAGAAGTAGTACGTGGCGATAACTAAAAATTGTGTAATTATAGCACCAATAAAAACGGCATTTCCTTTGACAAATTTTATAAAAAAAGCAAGTAAGAAAATACCAAGTACATTGCCATAAAAGATAGAACCTATAATATTAACCAACTGGATTAAATTATCAAATAAATTAGAGACACATGCGATACAAATGGCTATGACTCCCCATAAGAGCGTAAACCACTTAGATACCTTAACATAATATTCTTGAGGTTTTTCGCCATTTTTTTCCGTATGTCTTTTAAAGATATCTAAAGCGGTAATAGTTCCTAAAGCATTTAGTTCTGATGCTGTAGAAGACATAGCTGCCGATAAAATAACCGCAAGAAGTAAGCCTATAAGTCCCTTTGGCAAATAGTTCAAGATAAAATGGATAAAGACATAATCTTTGTCATTGGTTTCTATAGTAGGGTCTGCTTCGCTAATTACTTCACGCGCAGCGGATCTATTCTTTTTATCTTTCTCATTTACCGAAATGATGTGCTGCTTAGCTTCCATAGTAGCATCATACTCTTTTATGTCTAAAGCGGCTGAAAATTCATCTTGCGCAATTTTTTTCTCAATTGCCAATTCATCATGTGCTTGTTCAAGCAACTTATAATCGTCTGCAAATTTAGAATTGTATACAGCAGAAGTTGCTGCGGGATTAAAATTTAATGGAGAAGGGTTGTATTGATAAAAAACAAAAACCAAAACTCCTAGTAGTAGAATAAAGAACTGCATAGGAATTTTAAGAATCCCGTTGAAAATAAGGCCAAGCTGACTTTCTCTTACAGATTTTCCTGAAAGATAGCGCTGTACCTGACTCTGATCTGTTCCAAAGTAGGCTAAGAACAAGAAAAAACCACCCGTTATCCCATTCCAAAAAGTATATCTTTTAGAAGTATCAAAACTAAAATCTAAAATATCTAACTTTCCACTTGCTCCTGCGACTTTCAAAGCCTTACTAAAGGTAATATCTTCGGGTAAGTAGCCTAAAATATAAAAGAAGGCTACAAACATTCCCAGCATTATAATAAACATTTGCTGTTTTTGCGTAACGTTTACGGCTTTGGTACCCCCAGAAACGGTATAAATAGTTACAATGGTACCAATAATAATATTTAAGGTGAGTAAATCCCAGCCCAGAACGGCTGATAAGATTATAGAAGGCGCATAGATGGTAATCCCAGCAGCCAAACCTCTTTGAATTAAAAATAATAAGGCAGCAAGTGTTCTTGTTTTAACATCAAAACGATTCTCTAAAAACTCGTAAGCAGTATATACTTTAAGGCGATGGTAGAGGGGAACGAAAACAATACAGATGATAATCATGGCTAGCGGTAAGCCAAAATAAAACTGAACAAATCCCATTCCGTCATGGAATGCTTGACCAGGTGTAGATAAAAAGGTAATTGCACTGGCCTGTGTAGCCATTACAGACAAGCCCACAGTAGCCCAGTTGGCTTCCTTGCCTCCTAGAACGTAATCCTTAACATTCTTACTCCCTTTTGTTTTCCAAACTCCATAACCTACAATAAAAGTTAAGGTTCCTATTAAAATACTCCAATCAATCGCTTCCATATTACCTATTTCCTGTCATGATGAAGTAAAATATTATGATGTAAATAATATTCAATATTAACACTACAGAATATTCATTTTTCCAAGTAAATTTATTTTCCATAGTACTTAATCTTTTAATCTTTTATCTGAACTAATCTTAGATTTTCCAACAGATAACATATTAGCAAATAATTTATAAGCACCTGTTACTCCAGCAGGTAATTCTCTGAAGAAACTGAGTCCCGTATAAATATAAGTTCCTTTTCCATAAGTAGCGATAAGTAGACTCCCTTTTTTTTCAGTTTCCCCTTCATCTTTCATTCCTAAAATTGGAGTAAACTCTTTACTCCAAGCATTAGGGAAGTACAATCCTCTTTCTTGAATCCAACCCTTAAAATCGTCATCTGTGATCTTATTAGGGAAATTTAATAAAGAATTCTTTTTCGCTAGAATAGTTATATCAGCATTTTCATCCGTAACACGGTCACTAGATAGTGTTAGATCAAAAGGAGCAATGTTTTCAAATGGGATATTCCTTCTGCCGGCCGTATTGTATTGCACAATCATGGTGCCACCATTCTTCACGTAGTCTAAAAGATTTTTTTGTTTGAATTTTAGTTCAGGTAGCACGTTATAGGCTCTAATTCCCATAACAATAGCATCGTATTTTTTTAAAGATGCATCTGAAATACTTAAGGGATCTATCTCATGTACCGTATATCCTATTTGTTCTAAACTTTCAGGAACTTTATCTCCAGCACCTACTATATATCCAATATTCTGACCTATTTTTTTTATATCCAAACGCACCACCTTTGTCTCTGCAGGCATCAATACTGTTTGTTCTGGAATATGATCATAGTTTATGGTAATCAATTCTTTAGAAATTTCCTGTCCATCAATTTTTACGAGCGGCGAAATATAACTTTCATTTTGAGTGGAAGGCGGGGTTACGTTAAAAATAAGCGTCTGCTCGTCATTTTTTTTCGCAATACTAAAGGCTAATGATGGACTACTAACAATCCATTCTTTAGCATGTTGCAGGATAACCTCTCCGTTTGAATTGTCTTTATGTGCCTTTACCACGACAGCTATTTGTTTTGGTTTGCCATCAGCAAAAATTAGCACCTTTTCTTTTATAGCTACAGTGGCTGCAGGAATCACTTCAAAAGGTTGGTATAACTCTCCTTTATCGGGTTTAGAATACCTGTAAACTACTGGTTTTTTAATAGTAATGATTTCTCCTTCAATATTTAAAGTAAAATAAACATGGAAAGGTCTAGGGGTTTCTGGCTTACCAATTAACTCTTGCTCCTTTATCGTATACGTTCCAAGTGTCCCTTTTTCATTTAACCAATAAGGATTGGTATAGTTTTCTGATGCAGGGATATTTAAAACTAGCGTATTTTTATATTCAATATTATTTTTTAGAGGTGTACCATCAATAATCACTTCATCAGGGTTTAGCTCTATAGCTTGTAATTGCATGTTAACACTACTTCTGTTGATCGCTTCTATTGAAATATCAATGCTTTCGCCTGGTACAGCAGCAGCAGCAGTTGCAGAAGCTTCTAGATACAGACCTGTGATTGCTTCTATGATAGCTAACAATTCTTTTTCTTTATCTTCTTTCCAGTCTTTATCCTTGCTGTTTTGAAGTAATTTATATGCTTTAATTAGTTCAGGAAGGTGGGTAGCAGGATTTTTAAAATCGAAATTTTCTTCTACCTTATAAAGAATATCACCAATAGCTTTACCGCCATCAATACGCGTCCATGTGGTATTAATTCCATCAAAAATATTGCTTTTATCTTTAGGTAAATCTCCTTTTAAAAGCTCAATGTATTCAGTTTCAGAACCTCTTGAAGTAAGTCTGCCAAAACCTTGACATAGATGCTGACTTCTGGCCATATCTGCTATCTCGTTATTGGAAAGCCCTAAATTAGGATAGTATACACCAGTATCTACATTTAATAAATTTGTTTTGTCAGCGGCATCAAATTTCTCTTGACTTCCATAAAACCACCAAGAAGTATTGAAAAATAAACGTTTAGGCTGCCAAGTACTTGTTTTTGAAAGCTGATCAGGATAACTAGCACTATTTCCAGCCAAATCAAAAGCTTCAAAACTTAACATTGCAGAAGAAGTATGGTGTCCATGTGTCGTCCCTGGAGACCTATGATCAAATCGGTTTACAATTACATCGGGTTTAAAGTTTCTAATCACCCAAACAACGTCACTCAGAACAAGATCTTTATCCCATATTTTAAGAGTTTCCTTAGGATGCTTAGAATATCCAAAATCTTTGGCTCTTGTAAAAAATTGATTTCCACCATCAACATTTCTAGCGGCCAATAGCTCTTGTGTGCGTAGTACACCTAATAATTCTGATAATTCAGTGCCAATTAAATTTTGTCCACCATCACCTCTTGTTAGTGATAAATAAGCTGTTTTAGCTTTTAGATTATTAGATAGGTAAGAAATTAATCGCGTGTTTTCATCATCAGGATGAGCGGCAATATATAATGCCTTTCCTAAGAAGTTTAATTTTTCAAGAGAATGATAAATATCTGACGATGAACTTTTCTTTGGAGCTTGTGCAAATGTGAAATTTGATAATAGAAGGACTAATGCAAACAACGTGGTTATTTTGCGCATATATAATTTTTTGAATTTAGTTGGCACTCAAATATAGAAATATTAACTGCTAGAGTGCAATTTTTAAAATATCTTTAACAGGCTTACTTACAATTCCTGTGAATCTTCATTATAGGTTTGTACTAAAGAGATTCCTTTTTGAAGTACTAAACTATTTGGGTACGTTAGAATTTCTCCATTACTTCTTCTTAAATGCATATGGAACGCACGAATATCTTCAATTACAAAAGTTTCATCCCAATTATTAATTACCTCATGTATTTCTTTATCGAATATTCTGATGGTATTTCCTATTTTAAAGGGATATGAGAAGAAGATAATTACACCTGCAGTTATATTACTTAAAATAGACCATTGTGCAAATAATGCGACGCCAATAACCGCAAAAATAGAGGCTAATAAGGCTCCGAGATCCTTAAAGTTTACACTCCATATTAAGGTTAGAACAGCTCCAGATATGATGGTTAAAGCAATAGAAATGTATTTTATAATAAGGTTCGTTCTAACTTTGTTGAAATCGCCAAGTTTAGCAACCTTTTTTACGGTTTTAGTAAATATAAATTTTAAGACAATAACTACAACAAATGTAATCAGTGATCTTAGTAATTCTTCCTGATGATTAACAAAAAAACGCGTCATAAATTATAAACCTAAACTATCGCGCAAAAATAAGTCACTATTCTTATTTTGTTGCCAATATGGTGTTATAATTGATTTATTTTTAACAGCGGTAGTTGTTAATGATTTTGCATGATCTCCATGGCCACTCTTATACGTTTCAGACCATCCTTCTATAGTGTGAGGGAAAGCCTTTGTATAGTCAATTTTTAAGCTGCGTTCTAATGTAGGGAACACTAAGGTATAGGTGTTAATAGAATCATTTTTAGCTTCTAAGCTCAGATTTGCAGTATATTCTTTTAATTCTTTATGCGTTTGTCTTATGTATTCTAATGAAGGAATTACCTCAAAAGTACCGACAGGTAAATTACTAGGATTTATTCTAATTTTGTTCCAAATTTCATTTTCAAGAATTGTTTTTTCTAAACTAAATTCCTGATCGGCTTCACTTTCAAAATAAGAATGAGAAACTACATCAAATTTTTCTCTGTTGTTTAATTGTGCATAAATATGTCCACACCATTCTTGAGCAGAAAAAGATAATTTTACAGCATGCGCATCATCATGTACAGGATAAAAACTACTTGTCATTAATGAATACGGGTAGATTCCTGTAATATAGTTTTTAACGCTGTTGAGTTTTAAAACAGGAATATTAGTTGGGTTAGTACCATCTGCTTTTACTTGTTTGTCGGCAAGAAAAGGTTCTGTAACATAAATTAAAACAGCACTTCCTCCTCTCATTTCACCATATCGAGCTTGGTCTAAGGTGTAGGAAGTAATTTCGGCATTCCCTGAATACCAATACTTCTTAAATTCTGGAGATACGTTTTTCTTTTCTTGTGTATTCGTTTTTTCGTTTACAGTAATCTGCTCAGGCTTTTCTTTTTTTTCACTTTGAGCACAAGACTCTAAACTAAAAACACCTAGCGCGATTATAATTATTAAGAACTCAAATTTCATCCACTTCTTCATAACGTTCAATTTTTTTGTATTAAAAATAAAGTAATTAGCTTAGTTTACCATGCTCATTAACATTTTATGAACTAAATGTGTAGGTAAACCAACAACATTGGCATGAGAACCTTTAATTTCTTCTATTCCAATAAGGCCTATCCATTCTTGAATACCATAGGCACCAGCTTTATCAAAAGGTTTGTAGGTGTTTATATAATACCAGATTTCTTCGTCGCTTAACTCTTTAAACCTTACAAGGGTTGTGCTATTTAATACCTCTTGTTTCGTAGCAGTAGTAAAGCAAACAGAAGTAATTACTTCATGCCAATCATTAGACATTTTTCGCAACATTTGGTATGCTTCATCAGCATTTTCTGGTTTCGCTAAAGATTCATTTTTATACCATACTACGGTGTCAGAAGTAATAACCACATCATTTTCATTCAGGGTTTCTTTAAATTTTGAGGCCTTTAATACTGCTAAATAGTCAGGAATTTCACTTCCTTTTAAATGCTCAGGATATACTTCCTCTACAGGTCTAACATCAATAGCGACAGAAAGATCCAATTCTTCGAAGAATTTTTTTCTACGTGGAGATCCGGAAGCTAAAATAATATTCAGTGTATTTAATTTTTCGTTCCACATACTTTAGGCGTTATAAGCATCAAAATTTTCATACCAGTCACCACGTACTTTTAAAACTTGCTCAATAACATCGCGTACGCAACCATTTCCACCAGATTTATGCGAAATGTAACTACAAATCGCTTTTACTTCAGGAATAGCATCTTGCGGGCACGTCGCTAAGCCTACTTTTTTCATTGGAGGAATATCGGGTAGGTCATCACCCATATATAAAACATGTTCGGGTAAAATATTGTTGTTATTTAAATATTCATTGAGAAATTCTATTTTTTGATGGGCTCCTAAATGAATATCCTTAACTCCTAAAGAGATCATACGTTGACGAACACCTTCATTTGTACCTCCAGAAATAATACAGACGTTGTACCCTTTATTCAAAGCAGTTTTTAGTGCGTATCCATCTTTTACATTCATAGTTCTAAGCATTTCGCCATCGGTAGTAATGAGTAATTTGCCATCTGTAAAAACACCGTCAACATCAAAAACAAATGTGGTAATGTTCTGTAGATACTCTTTATAACTTTTTTCCATATTTTTCCTGAATTGATTCGCTTAATAATTTATAAATCTGTTTTTTGTTCTTGCCCTTTAATTGATCTAGATGACGTTGCATGGTAGCAACATCATTTCGTCTTGCAGGACCTGTTTGTGCATCTTTGGGTTCTAAAGTCGCAATTTTATCTGATGTTTCTTTAATTAATGGGCGTAAAATTTCAAACGGTACATCATGTTCGTCACAAATTTCATTACCTATAGTGTACATGTAGTTCGTAAAATTATTTACGAAAACAGCTGCTACATGTAAATGACTTCTTTGCTCCGTAGAAATGTCATACACCTTATCTGAGATTGTTTCTGCCAGAAAAGAAAGTGATTTTAAATGACCTTCATTTTTTGCTTCTATACATACTGGAATAGTTCTAAAATCTACTTGTTTTCCCTTAGAAAAACTTTGTAATGGATAAAATACGCCAGTATTTTTACAGGCATTTAATGCCTTTAAAGGTACGCTGCCAGAAGTATGGACAACCAATCCATTTACATGTTTTAATTTAGTAGAAACCTCAGGAATAGCATCATCGCTTACCGCAATAATATATACATCAGCTTGTTTAATCGTATCGTTGAAAAGGCAAGTATCAGTTTTCTGACTAAAATAGTTCAAAGATTCACTCCGTCTTCCTACGACCTGTAATACGTTAAGCATGTCATATTGCAAAAAAGTATCAAATAGATGGGTTGCAATATTTCCAGTACCAATAAGCACAATTGAAATCATACCCAAAAGTACTAATTTTCAGAAAATAGCTTTATATATTACCTACTACTTCTCTTTTTTTTAAATTTAAACCTTACAGCGTATTGATGCTGAATCCTTTCTAAGAGAATTGTTAAATAAATTATAAGAAATAATTAACATCTTAAAACTGTTTTTACCCGAGTTAGGTTTTAATTTAGTAGTAAAAGGGCTTACTTTTGTAGACCAAATTCAATTGGTTTATTATCCATGAAAGCACTCCTTCAGAAGTTTTTTTTCTCCACAAGATTAATGTCCGTTTTATTTATTGTTTTTGCCATCTCAATGGGTATCGGAACGTTTATAGAAAGTTGGTATAGTACAGATACAGCTCGGATTTATATTTACAACACCACATGGTTTGAAGCTATTATGGTGTTTTTTGTTATAAATTTTTCAGGGAATGTCTTTAGATATCGCTTATTAAGAATAGAAAAATGGCCTGTGTTATTGCTTCATATGTCTTGGATTTTAATTATCATAGGTGCTTTTGTTACAAGATATATCAGTTTTGAAGGTATGATGCCCATACGTGAGGGGCAAACGGAAAAAGTATTCTATTCTGATAAAACGTTTTTGAGTGCCAATATTGATGGTGATATTGATGGAGAACGTTTGCGTAAACCTCTTGAAGACGATATTATTGTTACTCCAGAAGGTATTAAGTCTAGCTTGCCTTGGAAAATGGATTTTAACGGTCAGCCTTTTAAAATATCATTTGTGGAGTTTATACAAGGTGCAGAGGAAGGCTTAATCCCTGACGAAAATGGAAATGAATATTTAAAAATTGTTGAAGCTGGTGATGGCGAACGTCATGATCATTATCTTGAAAGTGGAGAGGTTTCAAGCATTCATAATGTATTGTTTGCTTTAAATAAACCAACAGAAGGTGCTATAAATATTATGTATGCCAATGGAGCGTATCAAATTAAATCTCCTTTTGAAGGCGATTATATGCGTATGGCAGATCAGTTTAAAGGAACACTTTTAAAAGATAGCATACAACCTTTAGTATTACGCTCTTTATACAATACGGCTGGCATGCAGTTTGTAATTCCTGATTCAATTATGAAAGGATCTTATGGTATTGTTAAAGTTCCAGAAGCAGAGGTAAATGAAAAAACCAGAGATGCTATGGTTGTAGAAATTGAAACCAAAGGGGAGAAAGTACAACAAACCTTATTGGGTGGTAAAGGTTCTGCAGAATATTCGGAGAAAGTTAGCATTGGTGGACTAGATTTTTCATTGCGTTATGGGTCTAAGGTGTATGAATTGCCCTTCGGAATTAAATTAAATGATTTTATAGCAGATAAATATCCAGGAACAGAAAGAGGATTTTCTTCTTTTATGAGTAAAGTAACCATTGAAGATGAACGTCCGTTTGATTATGATATTTATATGAATCACGTTTTAGATCATCAAGGCTATCGTTTTTTTCAAGCAAATTTTGATCCAGATGAAAAAGGAACTGGACTTTCTGTGAACCATGATTTTTGGGGCACATGGATTACCTATATTGGCTACTTCCTCCTGTATACAGGTTTAATGGGAATTATGTTTTTTGGGGATACGCGCTTTAAATATTTAACAGCTTCTTTGAAAAAATTGAATGCTAAAAAAATAGTATCCACAGTAGTATTATTTTTAGGGTTAAGTTTTGGCATGTCTGCACAAACAGAGCATTCGGCAGATGATGGTCATGATCATGCGGCAGCGCCTACAACACAGCAGATGGATTCTATGATGCAAGGAACTATTGTATCTAAAGAACACGCAGAACATTTTGGTAAATTGGTAATTCAAGATGAAGGTGGGCGAATGAAGCCTATTAATACGTATTCTTCAGAATTATTGAGAAAACTAAGTTTTAAAGATAAATTCAATGATTTAAATTCAGATCAGGTCTTGCTCTCTATGATGCTGAATCCTGCAATTTGGTATAATACGGAATTTATCGCGTTGGATAAAAAGGGGGTAAATGACAGCATTCGTAAAATAATTGGTGTTCCCAATGATCAACGTTATGTAAAAGCAACTGATTTTTTCGATACAAAAGGGCAAACAAAATTTGAACCTTTTTTAGATGATGCATTTAATACCACAAATCCGAATAAATTTCAATCGGATATAAAAGATACCTATTTGCGTTTGGGCTTATTGAACCGGGCGTTAGGAGGAGATATTATCAAGGTTTTTCCACTGCTAGATGACGAAAATAACAAATGGATTTCTGCGGTAGAATACCGCTCAGGTAAATATCAAGTAAGTGATTCTTTGTATGGCAACTTCATCAGTAATGCCTTGCCGTTTTACTTAATGACGCTAAAGACCGCAGTAGCTACAAATGATTACACACAGGCAGATAAACTACTTCAGGCTTTTAAACAAAATCAGAAAAATCATGGAGCAGCAGTATTGCCATCAGAAAATAAAATAAATGCAGAGGTTTTTTATAACAAGGCAGATATTTTTAATAAACTATACAAATACTATGCTTTAGCGGGTATTGTAATGTTCTTTATCTTAATCTTTCAGATTTTTAAAGATAGAAAAGCGCTAAGAGTAGGGGTTGCAACTTTTAAAGTAATTATATGGCTCTTATTTGTTCTACATACAGCGGGACTTATCATGCGTTGGTATATTTCTGGCCATGCGCCTTGGAGTGATGCTTACGAAAGTATTTTGTATGTAGCATGGGCAACCATGGGAATTGGTTTGGCGTTCAGTAGCCGTAGTAATTTGACTATTGCCTCTACAGCCTTTGTTACTTCAATGTTATTATGGATAGCGCATGGGAATTGGATAGATCCTGCTGTAGCAAATTTACAACCAGTACTAGATAGTTATTGGTTAATGATACACGTGGCGGTTATCGTTGGAAGTTACGGACCTTTAACAGTAGGGATGATTCTTGGTGTGGTTAGTTTAGTTTTAATACTAATGACCAACGAAAAGAACAAAACGCGAATGGAGTATAACCTCAAAGAAATAACTATTGTTAATGAACTAGCCTTGACTGCAGGATTCGTTATGCTTACTATAGGAAACTTTTTAGGAGGACAATGGGCCAATGAAAGTTGGGGAAGATATTGGGGTTGGGATCCTAAAGAAACATGGGCATTAATTTCTATCATGGTTTATGCTTTTGTCTTACACATGCGTCTTGTTCCGGGTCTTAGAGGTCGGTGGACGTTTAATTTTGCCAGTGTTGTTGCCTTTGGTAGTATTATGATGACCTATTTTGGTGTAAACTTTTATTTGGCAGGCCTACATAGTTATGCCAGTGGAGCCCAGGTGATTACGCCAACGTTTGTCTATTATACCGTTGCGGGAGTTTTTATTCTAGGCGGATTAAGTTTTTGGAAATATAAAAAGTACTATTCTAAAAAATAAAAAAACGAGCTAATTTAGTGCCAACTAATTAACATACGATACTACAGGAATTATGGAAAATAAAAAAGCAGGATTCAATACCATTTGTACACATTTCGGAGAATTAAAAGACGAAAAATATAAAGGAGCTGTTTCTCCACTGTATATGAGTACTTCTTATGCCTTTGATGATGTTGAAGTAAAAAGGTACCCACGTTATTTTAATACTCCAAATCAGGTAGCGCTATCAGAAAAAGTAGCGGCTTTAGAACACGCCGAAGCTGCCATGATATTTGGTAGTGGTATGGCTGCCGTAAGTACGGCTTTATTGGCTTTTCTAAGAGCAGGTGATCATGTTGTTCTTCAAAAAACACTGTATGGCGGAACGTATAATCTGGTTACAGAAGAGTTTGAGAAGTTCGGAATCTCTTATTCCTTTACAGACGGTTTAAAACCAGAAGATTTTACGGCTAAAATAAAGGAAAATACAAAGGTTATTTATATAGAAACTCCATCAAACCCACTCTTAACCATCACCGATTTAAAGGCGATTAGCGAAATTGCTAAAAAAAATGGTTTGGTTTCTATGATCGACAATACATTTGCGAGTCCCGTGAATCAAAACCCAATAGATTTTGGAATAGATGTCGTGATTCATAGTGCCACTAAGTACATGGGTGGGCATTCAGACATATTAGCAGGGGCAGTGGCCTCTACGAAAGAATATATGGAACGTATATTTCATTTAGCGAAAAATTTTGGAGGTAGTTTAAGTGATTATACGGTTTGGTTGTTAGAACGAAGTATTAAAACAATGGGCATACGTGTGCGAGCACAGAATGAAAATGCTCAGAAAATGGCGGAATTTTTATATCAAAATAAAAATATTCAAGCGGTTTATTATCCAGGATTACCCAGCCACCCAGACCATGAATTGGCAAAATCTCAAATGCGTGGCTTTGGTGGGATGCTTTCTTTTGAACTTAATGAAGCAATAGATTCATATACCTTTCAGCAAGCATTAAAGCTTATTAAATCATCTATGAGCTTAGCGGGAGTAGAAAGCACCATGCTATCACCTTCAAAAACATCTCATGGTTTATTGAGTCCGGAAGAAAGAGAAAACCAAGGAATAGCAGATGGTTTAATTCGGTTTTCATTAGGTATTGAAGATATTGAAGATTTAATTGAAGATATTGAACAAGCAATTGCTGTTGCTAAGTAAGTAATTGGTCGTGTTGTGCGACAAATGAATCATAAATGAGAAGTATGAAATTAGATATATTGGCTTTTGGTGCACACCCTGATGATGTAGAGTTAGGTGCAGGAGCAACAATTGCTAAAGAAATTTCCAATGGTAAGAAAGTTGGAATTGTAGATTTAACTAGGGGCGAGTTAGGAACTCGTGGTAGTGCAGAAATTAGAGACAAAGAAGCAAATGCTGCTGCTAAAATTTTAGGGGTAACGGTTCGTGAGAATTTAGAATTTGCAGATGGATTTTTTACCAACGATAGAGAGCATCAATTAGCGGTAATAAAAATGATACGGAAATACCGACCAGAAATAGTGCTTTGTAATGCTATCGATGATCGTCATATAGATCATGGTAAAGGCAGTAAATTGGTTAGTGATGCTTGTTTTTTGAGCGGATTGATTAAAATTGATACAAAGTTTGATGGTGATGACGTTTGGCAAGATGCATGGCGACCAAAAATAGTGTACCATTACATTCAATGGAAAAATTTAAATCCAGATCTTTTAGTAGATGTTTCTGGGTTTATAGAGAAGAAGACGGAAGCAATTTTTGCGTATGGTTCTCAGTTCTACGATCCAAAAAGTAATGAACCAGAGACACCAATAAGTAGTAAGAATTTTACGGACAGCGTAAATTACAGAGCTAGAGATTTAGGAAGGTTAATAGGAGTAGAGTATGCGGAGGGTTTTACAACAGAACGTTTTCCTGCGGTAGCACAATTAAGTGATCTTATTTAAAGACTTCAAATATCAAATAAAAAACAGCGGCCTAGAGCCGCTGTTTTTGTTATTATATAAATTTACTATTCCAAATAGCAGGTGTAAAGTTTTTCCCCTTTGAAAAACCATAAAAGATAGTAATAGCCATAATTGTTTTGAACATAAAAAAACAAAGGATCCAAAATTGAGCATTAGATGCAGATTTAGAAAAAAGTCCAGAAGGTACCAATAAGGTCATGCAATAACTTAGTGCCATAATGACCAGCAGTAAATTGATGATATTCTTAAAAGGGAGCATTAGTAATTTTCTATAGGCACTCATATCATTGCCCCATTGGTGTATTAAATAATAATAGTTATTACCTATAGAAGCAAATAATAAAGGGTCGTCCTTATCTTCCAATTTAAATAATTTAGACGGTGCAATTATTTTAAAATTTTTAAGCGTGGTCTTATGCTCTTGCTCTAGTTTATTTATTTTTAAAAAGGCTTCTTTAGGGATTTCTCCTTTGAAATAGGAACTATCTAAAAAGCGAAGTCTGTAGTCAATACATATTTTTTTTATTTGATCAATATGATATATTTTATCCGTTTCTAAAAGATCAATAATAAAGTGATTGTAATTTCCCTGATTTTTTTTAATGGTTTTCTCTCTGATTCTAGTGCTTGTTTTATGCTCTTCTTCTAGAATGTGGTAAAATTGATCAATCAAAGTATTAGAGGAGCTTGAATGCTTCACTTTCTCTTTTTTGAGTTGATCTTCAAGGTTTATCTTTTTCAATAGCATCTGAATATTTTTTGAGATCATATCAAATTTACAAAATTGTTGGATTAGATATATTGAGGATTTTCACTAAACACATGTTAAATAAATGTTAATTTCTATGAAATGCATCTTATTGCCCATGAACTACCCAATAATAGGTGTATCTTGTCATTATTATTTGGTATTTCAACGATGAAATACCATCCCAAATTTTTTTAAATTGATTAAGTTTTAATACCTACTTTGAATTATGAAGCTACTAAAATCCCCTCTTTTAGTGCTGTTAACGCTTACTATGCTTAGTGTTAATGCGCAGAAAAAAAATGGCAATATTAAAATGGATCCTGAAAAATCTATTTTAAAGAATGCCGAAAACTCCGGAAATCACGAACTTCTTATTGCAGCAGTACATGTATCAGAATTAGATGCTTTATTGGATGGTGAAGCTCAATTTACTGTTTTTGCGCCTAGTGATATTAATTTTGATTCTTCAACTAAAGCTAGAATTGTAGATTTAGTTCGTACGAAGAATAAGAAAGAAATTCAATCGATTTTAGGGTACCATATTATTGCAGGCAAACTTTCGGCTTCAAAAATATTAAAGGCACTTTGTAGTGGAGAAGGGAGCGCTCGTTTTACTACGCTTACAGGAGATACGCTTACGGCAACAATGAAGGGTATTGATATTATATTGACGGATAAATTTGGAAATCAATCTGTGATTACTAAAGCCGATGCAAATCAATGTAATGGTGTTATCCATGTAATAGATAGTGTAAGTCATCTTGCAAGTAAAGCTTAAGTATAAGCTTTACTTGCAGTACCACTTTATAAGCATCTTAGCGCAATTCAGCACCAAGTTTAGATTCAAAATTATGTTTGAATTTTGACATAATCTTTTCGATCTGTTTATCTGTCAAGGTTGCTTTCTCAGATTTAAGCGTGAAGCTTACGGCATAAGACTTTTTACCTTTTGGTAATTTAGATCCTGTGTACACATCAAAAAGACTTACTTCTTTTAATAAGGTTTTTTCAGTTTCAAAGGCAATGTTATGAATGTCTTTAAAATAAACTTCATTGTCAATAAGCAATGCAAAATCTCTTTTCACTTCTGGGAATTTTGAAATTTCTTGATACGCTATCTTTTGATCGCGAATAAGAGTTAAAATTTCATCCCATTTAAAATCAGCATAAAGTATTTCATTCTTTAAATCAAAACTCTTTAGAATTGATTTCTGAACCGTTCCTAAATTTACAACGTCTATTTTACCAGATTTTATGGCTATTGCTTCAGAAAATTCTTCGCTTTTAGAAATCACAGTAGATAGATTTTTTAAACCTAGACGCTCTAAGATACTTTCCACATTTGATTTTAAGGTAAAGAAACTTGTCTTGGCTGCTGGTGCAATCCATGAGTCTTCATTTTTGTTGCCTGTTAGGAAAAGAACTAAATGTTTATTTTCTTGCTGCTTCCCATTATAGTTATGGTAGCTTTTTCCAAATTCAAAGAACTTTAAATTTTGTCTTTTTCTATTGCTGTTGTATAATATAGCTTCCAATCCTGAAAACAATAACGTTCTTCTCATAATAGAGAGATCATTACTTAAGGGATTTATAATGTTAACAGTATGTTCTTCGTTTAACTTTTCAACCTCTTTATTATAAATAGGAGAAGTTAGGCTGTTGGTCATTATTTCATTAAACCCCTTCGCTGCTAAAAAGTCGCCTATAATAGATTGAATTTTGTAATCTTCAAAAGGACTTGTCGTAGCTATCGAAGCGTTTAGTTTTTCTTTGAAATTGATATTATTATACCCGTAGACTCTTAAAATTTCTTCAATAACATCTACCTCCCTGCGAACATCAACTCTATAGAATGGAATAGTTAAACCTAATCCTGTTTCCGTAACATTATTTAACTTGATGTCTAAAGAAGCTAATATAGATTTTATAATATCCTGAGGGATTTCTTGTCCTATTAAGCGATTGATTTTTTTATACGTCAAGAAAACTTGGTAATCATTCTGTTTGTTTGGGTATAAGTCAATAATATCAGAGGTGATATCACCACCGGCAATTTGTTGAATTAATATTGCAGCTCTTTTTAAACAATATTCAACACTATTAATATCAATACCTCTTTCAAAACGGAACGATGCATCGGTGTTGAAACCATGTCTTTTTGATGTTTTACGTACAGAAATAGGGTCAAAATAGGCGCTTTCTAGAAAAATTGAGGTAGTATCATTTGTAACCCCTGAATTTAATCCTCCATATACACCAGCTATGCAAAGTGGTTTTTCTGCATCGCAAATCATTAAATCATCCTCATGTAATTCTATTTCTACCCCATCTAAAGTTTTAAATTTAGTACCAGTAGCTAAAGTTTTTACATTAATTTTATTATCCTTTATTTTATTAGCATCAAATGCATGTAAAGGCTGTCCTAATTCATGAAGTACGTAATTAGTAACATCTACGATATTGTTAATAGGGCTTAAACCAATTGCCTTTAATCTATTCTTTAACCAGTTTGGAGATTCTTGAACCGTAAGATTGTTTATCGTTACACCAGCATATCTTGGCGCAAGTTTATTATCATCAACGGAAACATCAATTTTTAAAGATCTATTGGTAATATGAAAATTACTTACAGAAGGTGTAATGAGTTCTAATTGAAGATCTTTTTGTTTTAGACCCGCTTTTAGATCTCTAGCGACACCTAAATGACTCATAGCATCTGCTCTGTTGGGCGTTAAGCCAATTTCAAATATGGTGTCATTTTCTACTTCAAAAATAGCAGCACAAGGTGTTCCTGGTTTTAGATCATCACTCAGTACCATAATACCATCGTGACTTTCCCCAACACCAATTTCATCTTCAGCGCAAATCATTCCGTGGCTTTCTTCACCTCGAATTTTACCTTTTTTAATAATCCACTCTTCACCTTCTTTCGTGTAGAGTTTTGTACCAATAGTTGCAACAGGTACTTTTTGTCCTTGCGCAACATTAGCAGCACCACATACTATTTGAATTGGGTTTCCTGTCCCAATATCAACCGTGGTTATTTTTAGTTTATCAGCGTTTGAATGTTTCTCGCAAGACAAAACATGACCTACAACGATGCCTTTTAAGCCTCCCTTTGTCGATTCAAATGCTTCAATTCCTTCTACCTCTAAGCCAAGATCTGTTAATAATTCCGCAGTTTGCTCAGCTTCCCAGCTAATCTGTAAAAATTGTTTTAGCCAGTTGTAAGATATTTTCATTTAATAATATTTTCAATTCCGAGTTTTAAATATAGTGTAGTGTTCTAATTTTTAGAACCATACGCCTCTATTCAAGTATCCTCATCGGATAATTAGTTTTGGTTTCTGATTTTGTTCTTGTAAACCTTGCTATTATTAGTTTATAATAATTTGCAGCTAACAGCCAACAAATATAAAACAATGTGTCAAGACATTCAATAGCTATTTAATTGAATTGATTTTTATTTTTAATTGTAACAAATTAATTGTTAATTCGGCTTCGGAAAAAGAAGGAATTATGAGGAAGTTGGGATTTGTTGTGGTATTTTTTGTTTTGTTTTTTTCATGTAAAGAAAAGAAAGAGCATCAAGAGATGCCAAAAGAGGGGATGTGGGTGGTAGAATTACAAGTTATGGATCATCAACAATTACCTTTTAATTTGAGTTTAAATAAAGAAGCGAATTCTACGTATTCTGCAGATGTTTATAATGGGGATGAAGTAATTCATACCAATGAAATTAGTATTGTAGGGGATACCATCAGTATTAAATTTCCTGTTTTTGAAGGGTATTTAAAAGGTACTTTTGATGAAACGACCATTAAAGGAGATTTTATTCAAGAGAGTTTAGATAGAGTAGTGCCTTTTACGGCTACCTATGGAAAAACCAATAGATTTGAGCTTAAAAGTGATGCTGAGACTTCTGTTTCTGGAATCTGGGAAACAATATTTAGCCCCAATACAGAAGAGGCTTATATAGGGAAGGGCATCTTTGTTCAAAATAACAATAGTGTTCACGGTACTTTTAGAACCACTACGGGTGATTATAGGTATTTAGAGGGAGTATTAGATGGAGATTCATTAAAGCTGTCCGCTTTTGATGGAGCACATGCCTTCTTGTTTAATGCTAAAGTAAGTGATAGTTCGCTAAATGGAACCTTCTATTCTGGAAACCATTTTAAGGAGCCATTCACCGCAATTAGAAATGAAGTGTTTGAATTGCCTGATGAAGATTCTCTTACGTATTTAAAAGAGGGGTATACTAAGTTCGATTTTTCTTTTCCGGATGAAAACGGAAATATCGTTTCATTATCTGATGAGAAGTTCAACAATAAAGCTGTTGTGGTACAAATAATGGGGACATGGTGTCCTAATTGTTTAGATGAAACCAAATTTTTAGTAGACTTTATAGAGAATAATAAAGACTTAGAGTTAGAAGTTGTTGCGTTATCTTTTGAATATGCGAAAACAGAGGAAGATGCTTTTAAAGCCATTAACCGTTTAATAGCGCGAGTAGGAGTTACTTACCCCGTTCTTTTGGCACAATATGGAACTGCAGATAAGGAGGAGGCGCAGAAGAAACTACCAATGTTGAGCCATGTACTATCATACCCCACTACACTATTTATAGATAAACAAGGTGTAGTGTGTAAAATAAAAACGGGATTTAATGGTCCTGCTACAGGAGAGAAATTTACTGAATTTAAAAAAGAGTTTAAAACTTTGGTAACAAATTTGTCTAATGAATAAAATCGAAAAAGCCTCTCAAATATTGAAAGGCTTTTAACGGACTAATTCTGGGTATAATTTAAATAATAGTGGATTTACCCAATCCAATATTCTCATAATTCATAGTAAGACTGTCATCAGTGTCAACAATATTATTCGCAATAAAATCGCCAACATCATTGGTGCCATGTTTGCTTTTAGAATTTATATCGGGAGTGACTATTTTTTTCTTTAATGATTTGTTTACGGCAGATACAACCGCTCTAGATTCTTCTTCTAATCCAAAATGTTGAAGTAACATTGCTGCAGAAAGTATGGCTGCAATTGGGTTGGCAATATCTTTGCCAGCTGCTTGCGGATAAGAGCCATGAATAGGCTCAAACATAGCAATACCATCTCCTATTGATGCAGAAGGTAGTAGTCCAATAGAACCACCAATAACACTGGCTTGATCAGAAATAATATCTCCAAAAAGGTTAGGTGCTAAAATAACATCAAACCTGCTTGGGTTTAGTATCATTTGCATAATGGCATTGTGTAAATAAATACACTCTAATTCTACTTCAGGGTAGCTCTCACTAATGCGTTTTACTACTCTACGCCAAAGTCTAGAAGTCTCTAAAACATTAGACTTGTCTATTAATGTAATCTTTTTACTTCTCTTTTTTGCTGCTTTAAATGCCAAATGAGTAATTCTACTAATCTGACTTTCAGTATAGGAAGCAATGTCAGTAGCCGTTGCTCCATCTTCACTTAATGAATGCGCTCCACTGTAAATTCCACCAGTTAATTCACGGTAAATTACAAAGTTCGTTCCCTTTAAAACCTCTTCTTTTAAAGGAGATTTTTTTAATAGCGTAGGAAATACCGCCACGGGTCTAATATTAGTAAATACACCCAATGCTTTACGTAATTCAAAAAGTCCATTTTCTGGTCTTATTTTAGCATCAGGGTTATTGTCGTATTCTGGTAATCCAATGGCGCCAAAAAGAACGGCATCAGAATTTAGACATAGTTTTATAGTATTTTCAGGGAGTGCTTTTTTTGTTTCAAGTATTGCAGCTCCCCCAATAAGCTCGGTAGTAAATGTAAATTGATGGCCAAATGTTTCTTCAACCGCTTGCAAGCATTTTACAGCTTGAGCGATTACTTCTGGTCCGATACCATCTCCAGGTAAAAGTGCAATATTAATATTCATTAGGCAACGCTTTCAATATTAATATTACTTGTTTCAATAATTTGATGAATATCTTCATCAACTATTTCTTTTTTCTTATCGGCATAAACTAAAAACTCTTGATAGACTACGTCTAACTGTGTTTTCGTTAGTTCATAACCAACAATTTTAGCTCTATACGCTAAGGCTGCTCTACCACTTCTTGCAGTTAATACAATTGATGATTCATCAACGCCAACATCTAAAGGGTCTATGATTTCGTAAGTTTCTCTATTTTTGATAACTCCGTCTTGGTGTATTCCAGAACTATGAGCAAATGCATTAGCACCAACAATTGCTTTATTAGGTTGCACAATCATTCCCATTTTCTGAGAAACCATACGGCTTGTGTCATTTAATAATTTACTGTTAATATTGGTGTCTAAGCCTAAAGTTGGGTGTTGTCTTAAAATCATGACAACTTCTTCTAATGCTGTATTACCAGCACGCTCTCCAATTCCATTTATAGTGCACTCTATTTGGCGTGCACCATTTATTACTCCTGCAATAGAATTAGCAGTCGCTAAGCCTAAATCATTATGGCAGTGGCAAGAAATTATAGCCCTATCAATACCATTTACATTTTCATACAAATACTTTATTTTTGCTCCATATTCATCAGGCAAACAATAGCCTGTAGTATCTGGGATATTAACCACGGTAGCACCTGCCTTAATGACTGCTTCACAGACTCGAGCTAGGAATTCGTTATCTGTTCTACCAGCATCTTCAGCATAAAATTCTACATCTTCTACAAAAGATTTAGCGTATGAAACGGCTTCAATTGCACGTTCTATAATAGCCTCTTTATTAGAATTGAATTTAAATTTTATATGAGATGCAGAGGTACCTATTCCAGTATGTATTCTTGGATGTTTTGCAAATTTTAATGCTTCAGCAGCAACTTCTATATCTTTTTTTACAGCCCTTGTTAATCCGCAAACTGTTGCATTTTTAACAAGTTTTGCGATTTCTTGAACTGATTTAAAATCACCGGGACTAGAAACAGGAAAGCCTGCTTCAATAACATCTACGCCAAGAAGCTCCAAACGTTCAGCTATCACCAATTTTTGTGTGGTGTCTAATTTACATCCAGGAACTTGTTCTCCGTCTCTTAGTGTTGTATCAAATATTTGTACTATATCTTTGCTCATTATATTTGCGTAGTTTTACTAGTCTATACGAATATAGATGTACTCTTATTAATTATATCTGTAGTAAAAATTCATTTACAACGTTTAGATAGTTTTTACGATACTCAAGTATTGGGTAATCAGGTAGTTAAATAATATTTTTTACGATGACAAATGCCAATAAAGATTCTTTATTTGTTCTTATAAAATCACTTTCTAAGTCAGAAAAGCGACAGTTTAAATTATATGTAGGTCGATTGGGGGTAAATACCGATGCGAAATTTTTAGCATTATTTAATTTGTTAGATAAGGTAAGGGAATATGATGAAAAAGTTATATTAGAAACAGGAATTGTAAAAAAGGCGCAGCTTTCTAATTTAAAAGCACATTTGTATAAGCAAATTTTAATTAGCCTTCGTCTAAATCCTGTCAATCAAAACATTCGTGTTCATATCCGTGAACAATTAGATTTTGCTACTATTCTTTATCAGAAGGGCTTGTACAAACAGAGCCTTAAAATATTAGATAAAGCGAAGACTACGGCTATTGATAATGAAGAAAAAAATATAGCTTATGAAATTGTTGAGCTAGAAAAAATTATAGAAACTCAATACATTACACGAAGTATTCCAGATCGTGCAGATGAACTAGCGATACAAGCTAAAGAACTTTCTGCTCAAAATGTAATGACCAGTAAGCTTTCTAATTTATCCTTACAATTATATGGGCAAATGCTTAAAATGGGCTATGTACGTAGTGATGAAGATTATCAATTTGTAAAGAATTATTTTCAAAGTCATTTGCCAAAATATAAAATTGATGCATTAGGTTTCAGGGAAAAATTATGGTTATATAAAGCACATTTATGGTATAGTTTTTTAATACAAGATTTTTTATCATGCTATAAATATTCCAGTAAATGGTCCGACTTATTTTACGAACATAAGGAGATGATTTATTTAAATCCTGTGTTTTATTTAAAAGGGAGTAATTATTTATTAGAATCACTTTTCTATGTGCGGTATAGTTCCCAGTTTAAAGAGGTCTTAGAGAAATTAGAGGTTACAATAAATGAAAAAGATTTTCCTCATAATGATAATGTAACTTCATTGGCTTTTTTATACATTAATAGTAATAAATTAAACTTACATTTCTTAGAAGGTACTTTTGATAAAGGCGTGTATCTAGTAAAAATTATTGAATATGGTATAATCAAACATAAAGATCGTATTGATATGCATCATATTATGTTATTCTATTACAAGATTGCTTGTTTGTATTTTGGAATGGGAGATAACAAAACCTGTATTTCTTATTTAAAGAAAATCATAAACAATAAAAATCTTAAAATGCGGGAGGACTTAATGTGCTTTGCACGGGTTTTAAGTTTGGTGGCACATTATGAAGCAGGAATGGATTATCATTTAGAAGTACAACTTAAAAGTACCTACAAGTTTTTATTAAAAATGAACGATTTACATGCCGTTCAAAAAGAGATGATCAAATTTTTACGTGGTTTAGGCGATATTTATCCGAATGAATTACGCAATGAATTTCAGAAATTATACGATTCGCTTAAGAAGTATGAAGATCATCCCTATGAAAAAAGAGCTTTTTTATATTTAGATATACTGTCTTGGTTAGAAAGTCATTTAGAAAATAAACCAGTAGCACAAATTATAAAAGAAAAGGCAGCGACCTTAATTAGATAGCATATTTCTTTTGAAGAATTCAAATCATCTTAGTCACTTATTAGAAATCAACCTGGCAATGCTCTTTGTTAGTACTTCAGGTACTTTAGGAAGGTATGTAGATTTGCCAGTACCGGTTACTATAGGGATTAGGGCAGTTATAGCGGTACTTTTATTATTGGTATATTGTAAATGGAAGAAAATATCCTTACGAATAGATAAAAAACATCTATTCCCTGTGTTAACAAGCGGATTATTATTTGGCTTACATTGGATTACTTACTTCTATGCGCTTCGTTTGTCTAATGTTGCCATCGGTATGATTTCCTTATTTACATATCCTATTTTAACGGCTTTTTTAGAACCTATATTACTAAAAACGAAATTTCAAAAAATACATTTGTTTTTAGCTTTATTGGTTTTAGTTGGAATATATTTTCTAGTGCCAAGTTTTGACATGGCCAATGATTACACGCTCGCTGTTTGTATTGGGGTGCTGTCGGCATTGTTTTATTCCTTAAGAAACTTATTGTTAAAAGCTAAAGCTGCGACCTATAATGGCTCCATGCTAATGTGTTACCAATTAATTGTAATAGGCGTTCTCTTGGCTCCTTTTTATTTTACGGTAGATTTTGCTGTTGTGCTGGGTGAATGGAAGGGACTCGTTGCATTGGCATTGCTGACTACCGCTATAGGGCACACCCTATTTTTAAATAGTTTTAAAAATTTTTCTATTACAACAGTAAGTATATTAAGTAGTGTGCAACCCATTTACGGAATTATAATGGGCGCAATTTTACTCCATGAATTTCCTGAAACAAATACACTGATAGGAGGCTTCTTAATTCTAAGTTCTGTAGTGATTGAAAGTATACGTTCTTCAAAAAGAACTAAAATCTAGCCCTCCAAATAATTACCTATGCCGTTTTTATTTCTTTTATAATTCTGTTAATTCCCTTAGAATAAGGAGTACTTTCATTTAAAGAACATTTTTTAATTACATTAGATTTAATCCTTTAGCTCCAGTCTTATATTTAGTTTATCATATTTCATTAAAGGATTTGTATTTTCTAAGATAGTTCTTCTCTTAAAAGACGATTCACTGAAAAGATGTAGGGTTTCACTGATTGGTCAACTTAATAAGCGAATAGCAATTTAAGTCTGTCTATTTTTATAAAGGTAAACTTTGAGTGCTCACCTAAAAAATACAAGTTGATTATGTTAAAAAAAATGTTTGTAATTCCGATAGTATGCGCAAGTTTTATTTTTTCATGTAGTACAGATAATTCTTCAGATTCAACGACCGATGCTATTACTGATGATGATTCTGATACTAGTGATACAACGGAATATATTATTCAAGAATCATTATTAAATTCGGCTTCATTAATATCTTTTGATATAGTTTCTTCACAACTAGAAGATGGTACTACGGCCGATTGTTATCAATTGGTTTTTTCAAGTAACCCTGATAATGTTGAAAAAGGACCTTTTTGCCCAGAAACAGATGAAGATATAGCCGGAATGAGCTTTTATGATGGAGAAACTAATCCTGGATTGCGAGTATGGGAAAAGGCACTATTAGACGATATAGAAAATGACGGTTATGATATTGTAGATGATGATGGTACAGTACATGTTGATGATTTTAGTGGATCGACTAGTAATGACCCGGACACCTATTCTTATTGTTTAGATGGTCAAGATGATGATAGCTTAGAGATTACTTTTTTAATTCCTGTGACTCCCGTATTAGCAGATGAAGTAAATGAAATTGAAGAAATAGAATTAGTAGGTCTTTCTGTTGATGGTATTCCTATTAATGGTAACCCACCATCTGCCATTAACGGTCCTGCAATGTTCAATAATGGAAGTACAGCAACGGTTACTGTGGTAAATATTCCATCACTCGATCCCTGTGGCGGTCATAATGACCCATCTGGTTACTACCACTGGCATATGATTCCTGAGGTGGTAAATCAAGTCTTAGAAGCTAATAGTATTGATCAGATTGCGTGTACAAATATTACGCAAACAACAGATAAAGTACTTTCTGGTTTTGCTAAAGATGGGTATCCTATTTATGCTTATGCCACAGAACCAGACGGATTAGATGAATGTGGTGGAATAGAAGCAGTTACAGATGAATACCCTGACGGAATCTATCATTATGTAGCAAGTACCACTTCAGCCCCAAATGTGCCTAAATGTTTAGTAGGTGTAGCCGCCAGAAATGCTTATGTAGTTAATTAATATCTTATGCAAAAAATACTGTTAGGGTTGCTGCTTTTAATCAGCCCTCTTTTTCTCTTAGCGCATAACCCTTTATCGGCAATGTACCGCCTAGAAACTAAAAACGATGGTGGTGTATTACATGTTTTTTTAACTCAAGCAGCAGTAAATAAAGCTTTAGTAGCTATTCATGGAACCGATGTTATGAACACTGTCTCAGAGAAAGAATTTAAAGAACTAATTGTAAGTTATATAAAAGAAAATTTTAAGCTTGCTATAAATAATGTTGATATTCAGTTAAAAAAAGGAGGCATAAGATATGGCAGTCACGAAACAGATTTAACTTTTATCACTTCTGAAATACCTACGGTAATTAACAATGTTGCACTAGAAATAACGTCATTTAAAAATAATGAATACCATCAGACTATTTTTTACCTCAGAAAAAATGATGGCACCAATGAAAAGATTATTTTAAATAGTAAAAATAATTTTAAAACTAAAATTGATTTCGAAAAAAAAGAAGACTATTCTTATTTTGTAATAAGTTCAATAATTGCAGTAGCAGCTATAGGATTAGTAATGATTGGCTTTAAATTTAGGAAGAAGAAACTGTCTCACTAATCAAGGTTTTTAAACACAAATAAAGCTAAGGCAGCTGTGTAAAAGTTAACTTTAGTGAATTAATAGTCTTACGTTTTTTTGTCCTGTAAATACGATCTGTTTAGTCATAGTGATCTAAAGACAAAAAAGGATATAGGTAATAGCTAAAACAATTGTTTGAAGTGATGATGTGGACTAGTATGTTCTCAAAAAATTACAAACAAGCATTCCAAATAGCCTCATTAGGTGGTTCCGCAAGTATCGTTATAGGTTCTTTCTTAACAGGATGAATAAATGATAGCTTTCGCGCATGTAAGTGAATGCTCCCGTCCTTATTACTGCGGTCTGCACCATACTTTAAATCGCCCTTAATTACACAGCCAACAGCGGTTAATTGTGCCCGAATTTGATGATGTCTTCCCGTATGCAAGTCAATTTCTAAAAGAAAATAGTTGTCAAGCTTCTTCGCTACGGTATAACTTAGTATGGCCTTTTTGCTTTCAGGAACTTCTTTGGTATTTGCGTATGATTTGTTCTGTTTGGTATTGCGTTTTAACCAATGGGTAAGTACGTCGTTTTGCTTAGGCGGCTGATTCTTTACCACAGCCCAATACGTTTTTTTTGCGTCTTTTTCTGCAAACAATTTATTTAATCTAGGCAGTGCTTTTGATGTTTTAGCAAAAACAACAATACCTGAAGTGGGTCTGTCTAGACGATGAGCAACACCTAAATACACATTACCTGGTTTATTATATTTTATTTTGATGTACTCCTTTACAACATCGCTCAAAGGGGCATCACCAGTTTTATCGCCTTGAACAATATCGCCTGGGCGTTTGTTTATGGCGATTAAATGATTGTCCTCATAGAGGACTAGAAGGTTTTTGGCTGTTGAAAGTATTTTGTTATCCACTAAAATTCAAGGTTTTTATGACGTATGCTTAAAATAAATATAAGAATAACTCCTATAGTGACCGATACATCGGCCATATTAAATATTCCAGTTTTAAAGATGCCTAATTTTAAGATGAAAAAATCGGTGACACTACCAAAAGCAATCCGATCCATTAAATTACCAATTCCACCACCAATTACAAAAGAAAAAGCAAGGATCAACCACTTGTTTAAATGTGTTTTTCTTAAAATATTTATTAGTATAATTCCTAACACAAGGACAGGTAAAACTTGAAGTAAAATAATTTTTAAAATAGGAGGGAAGCTTTGACCAAAACCTAGCATGGCTCCAGTATTTTCTACGTTCGTAAGAATAAAATTATCTTGAATTAAACGAATATATTCATTCTGGTCTACAGAATTACGCACCATTTTTTTACTGATTTGATCGCAACCAATATTTAAAAGAACGAGAATAAGAATGGCTATTTTTTTCAAAAAATAAAATGGATTAGGAGCTATTAAAAGTATAAGTTGTTTCGGTTTTTTGATGCCTTAAATTTAAATGTGGCGTTCAATTTTTGGGTAGCGATGCTATGAAAAGATTGAATTCATTTCTTTTTCAAAATAAAAGACTCAAATAGCTAATACACTAAATTAATATTGTTCATCATCACTAGGGAAATCTCTACTTTTTACATCAGAGACGTAATCTGAAATAGCTTTTCCCATTTCTTCATATAAGTTCATGTACCTACGTAAAAATCTAGGGTTAAATTCTTGGGTAAGTCCAACAAGATCATGAACTACTAAAACTTGACCGTCAACACCGTTACCAGCACCAATACCTATAACAGGAATAGTTACAAGCTCAGCAACCTCTTTAGCCAACGTAGCTGGAATTTTCTCTAGAACTATAGCAAAACATCCTGCCTTTTCAAGCATTAAAGCATCTTCTTTTAATTTTTTAGCTTCTTCCTCTTCTTTAGCACGTACCGTATAGGTGCCAAATTTATATATAGATTGTGGCGTTAACCCTAAATGCCCCATTACAGGGATCCCTGCATTTAGTATTCTTTTTACAGATTCTTTAATTTCTAAACCACCCTCAAGTTTTACGGCATGGCCACCGCTTTCTTTCATGATTCTAATAGCAGAACGCAAGGCTTCTTTAGGATCGCTCTGGTAGCTCCCAAATGGTAAATCTACTACAACCAAAGCTCTGTTTACAGCTCTAATCACAGATGATGCATGATAGATCATTTGATCTAAGGTAATTGGCAAGGTTGTTTCGTGACCCGCCATCACATTACTTGCTGAGTCTCCAACAAGGATAACATCAACATTTGCAGCATCAACAATTTTGGCCATAGAATAATCATAGGCTGTTAACATTGAAATTTTTTCACCGTTCTTTTTCATCTCTACAAGAGATTTCACAGTCACTCTTTTGTATTCTTTTTTTGCAACAGACATTAGTTCTTTTATTTGGTGGGTTAAAAGTAAGGAAATTGATTCGTTTATAGGAGCTTGTTGTATTTCTGTTTCAAATTTTTCTTTAAAAAATAAACCAACTTCTAAGTGTTGCGCAAAATTGATGTAGATTAAAATCGGCACAATTATTGGTGATCCTATTCAAATTAGTATAACCACCACAAATTATAGAAAAATGAAAAAGTTTTTAGCGTGTACAATTTTATTCGTGTGTAGTTTACATGGGTTTTCTCAGGCAGCAAGTGTGGAAGCATCTACCTATGGGATACAAACAGGTTTTTTAGGGGTTTGGGTGCATAATGAATCAAAATTATCGAACACAATTGCTTTAAGATCAGAAGTAGGATTTGATTCAGGAATCTGGGGAGGCGATTATTATGATCGTACAGGTTTTTTAGTAACGCCTGTACTTACTTTAGAGCCTAGGCTCTATTATAATTTAAATAAGAGAGTAGGGAAATCACGAAGGATAGATGGAAATAGTGGAAATTTTATAAGTCTTAAAACATCATATCACCCGGATTGGTTTGTTATTTCTAATTATGATAATATTCGTATAATCAGTGATATTTCGATTGTTCCCACTTGGGGGATTCGAAGAAATATTGGAAATCATTTCACCTATGAAGTTGGTGTAGGTATTGGGTACCAATATACCTTTGCAAAACAAGCCGGGTATCTTGAGGATGAAAGCGATGCTGCGGTAAATTTACAGATACGTATGGGGTATAGGTTTTAACAATATAACGTCTCTTGATCAAAGAGACTTCATATATAGTTGTTAGATTAAAGGTAGCTTTTTAACCGAATCGGAATCCAAATTTCTTCTTCGGATTCGGAGTTAGGGTCGGTATTGCTGTATTTTGCTCCAAGTAACTCAAAATGTTCTCGATCATCAATTTCATATTCCGAATTTGGAAGCCATTCTAAAAAAATAGCATCGAAAGTTTTTCTGAATTCCATGGCAGTGCCTACATGTTTAAAAACAGCATACAATCCGCCTTTGAGTGTATAGGTTTCCAATGAATTAGGAACCAGATCAAAATGGGTGACTTCTATAGCGGCCCATTTTAGATATAGCGCATTAGGGTCAAAATCCTGATAGTTAAAAACCTTAGGGTATTTTTGCAAACTAAATAAGTCTGAACCTTTAGTGTTTAAAATCAATTTCTTATGTGGCATGAAACTCCCCCAAAGTGCAGCAGTGCTATCATTGTTAAATGACATAGTTCGTTGTTTTCCTACCAATTTTTTATCTAGAAGGGTTTCAATGCGATATTCCATTTTAGACTCTTAATTTACGGATACTTCTTTTTGTTTCAGAATTAATTGATTAATGCCATCCCAAAGTTCAATGCGTTTCTGTAGCGCTTCTTTAGCAACTACTAATGTTTCATCCCATTTGGTAGTAGTATCACCGCACAATTCTGAAATCATTTTTAAGGAAAGCGGACCGTGTTCGTCGCCATCTAATTCTATATGGCGCTCTAAGTAGTATCTTAATTTATTATACTCGGTATTTTCTTTATCAGCTTGTTTTAAGATCTCGAAGAACATATCTGGAATTACATCTTCTCGGCCAAAAGTAAAGGCAGAAGCAACGACATGTGTTTTTTTAGTGTTGATACAATCAAAAGAAAAGGAAACAAAATCTGAAACGGATGAGTCAATGCGTAGTAGGGCTAATGCTTCTTCAATAGGAGTACCGGCTTCGATAGTTTTTATAAAGGACTTGATGGTGGTTGTACTTGCGCCAATTTGATTCATGGCCTCTAAGTACATTTCAAAATGGCTTTTAGGTTCTCCTACTTCGTTGATGTCACTTTCTTCGCCATGTACAATCTCGTTGATAAAGCGCGCTAAAGTGGCGTTTTTTCTGGGAATCCATGGTGTAGTGGTCGTAGTTAAATCAATTTGTAATGCTTTTAATAGTGACATAAAGTCCCAAACAGCAAAAACATGATTTTCCATAAAGATCTTAACATCATTTAAGTTTTTAAGATTCTTGTAAAGCGCATGAGATTTTAGCTGTTCTCTTAAACCTGAAAGTTCACGTTCAATATATTCCAATCTATCCATTCTTCAGCATTTTTAATGCGAAGTAACAAGAAAATGTTTTAAAATTATTTAAAATAAAATTAAAAATTTTATGCAAGTATTTATTTTTTCCATGAAAGTTAATCACAAAAAAAATCTCTGAAGAATTATTCTCTCAGAGATTTTATGGTGCTATTACTTTTTCTTAGCTCTTTTTTCTTCTTTTTTTTCTTTAGCCGTTTTTAGGGGCTCCTTTTTTACATTCTTCTTCGCATCTTTACTTTTTGCCATGTTTCTTTTTTTTAATATTAATTAATTTAACAATCACTCAAGAAAACACCTACGGCTAAACCACCTTCAGAGGTTTCTTTGTACTTAGAGCTCATATCTTTTGCAGTTTCCCACATGGTTTGCACTACTTTATCTAAAGGAACTTTAGCGTCTTTAGGGTCAGAGCCTAGAGCTAATTCCGCAGCATTAATCGCTTTAATGGCTCCCATAGAATTCCGCTCAATGCAAGGTATTTGAACCAAACCACCAATGGGGTCACAAGTTAAGCCTAAATGATGTTCCATTGCAATTTCTGCAGCCATTAATACTTGTTCGGGAGTACCACCCAATAATTCCGTTAAGGCCCCTGCAGCCATTGCAGACGATACACCAATTTCTGCTTGACAGCCACCCATGGCCGCAGAAATAGTTGCTCCTTTTTTAAAGATACTTCCAATTTCACCGGATACCAATAAGAATTTTTTAATTTCTTCAAAACCTGCTTTATGGTCTTCAATGACCAAATAGTACATAAGTACTGACGGAATAACCCCGGCACTACCATTTGTAGGTGCGGTAACTACACGTCCTAAAGAAGCGTTTACTTCGTTAACGGCTAAAGCAAAACAGCTTACCCATTGTAATATTTGTCTGAATTTAACTTCAGTTTTTCGTATCGCAGAAAGCCATTCCTGTGGTGTGGTATAGGGTTCGCTATCTTTTAATTTTTTGTGAATATCAAAAGCACGTCTTCGTACATTTAGGCCGCCAGGTAAAGAGCCTTCGGTATGGCATCCAATATACATACATTCTAGCATCGTATCCCAAATGCGATGTAATTCGTGATCTATTTCCGCATCGGTACGCAAAGAGCGTTCGTTTTCTAAAACAATTTCTGAAATAGTTTTATTTTCTTTTGAACAGAAGTCCAATAATTCTACTCCATTTCTCACTGGGAAAGGAAAAGCTTTAAATATTTCAATATTTTTCTTGGCTCTTTTTCGCTCCTCTTTTACTACAAATCCGCCTCCGATAGAATAATAAGTATTCTCAATTTTTTCACCCGTGTATAAAGTGGCTTCAAACCTCATTCCATTGGCGTGAAATGGGAGGAACTCTTTTTTGAAAATGATATTTTTTTCAGGATTAAAAGGAAGGTTGCGTTTTCCTCCAAATTCAATTCTTTGTTCTTCTTTGATGCGTTGTACAATACTAGAGATCTGTTCAATAGGAATATATTCAGGATCTTGCCCAGATAGGCCTAACATTACAGCATAATCGGTAGCGTGGCCTTTACCTGTAAGAGATAAAGAACCGTAAATAAATACGTTTATTTCTGCAACATCTAAAAATTTTTCATCGGTTTGTAATTCTTCAATCCATTTTTCAGCAGCACGCCAAGGTCCTAGGGTGTGTGAACTTGATGGTCCTACCCCAATTTTAAGCATATCAAAAGTACTGATTGACTCCATAAATATTTTGTTATAAATACAACTTTCAGAGGTAAATGTACTGACTAATTTCACAATCTCTAAATTTATTTATTTAAGGATCATATCCATTAATTAGGGGTATATCCATATTCTTGCTTTATGGAACTATTTTTTCACAGAAAAATTAAAAAAGCAGAAAAGTGACATGCACCTGAAGTATCGAAGCAAATAGTCCCGCTGCGCATTATTTAGAACCAGCTTTAAATTGAAATCAAGAGCTTATTGGTAATAGGGATGCAACTTTTTACGTGCGCAGCGTTCTTGCACAAGTGCATTACAGGTTTTTGTTACCACTAATTATCATCGAAATAAAGACAGGCAATACTTCAATAGTGTTGCGGTTAGACCAAATGTTCCTACGAACGATACCTTGGTATTACTGCAAGAAGCTAAAAAGGCATTACAGCTTATATATAGGATAGGCTTTCGGGATAAAAAGGAGATGTACATCTTTTAGGACGTATCCTAGAACATTAGGTTCAAGGCAATTTGTTTGAAATTCCGTCCGCATCAAAAAGTAAACTAATGAGAGAAGTAGATTGTTTAAATCTCAAAATTGGACAATCAAGGGTGTCATCGGCTTTGGTGGGAACTTGGAGTAAAGCATGGAAATGGATAAAAAGGAGCGAAGTCTTAGGGATGCGGCACAATGAAATGAAATGTTGTCTGTAAAAGGCTGAAATTGTTGCAGCAACAAAATCACATTATAGGTTTAATTATGTCAGCTATGGTAAATTAAGCCCTCGTTTAATGATCATTTGATTATAAAAATGACAACCTGTCAGTTTTGTTCTCTTGGCATATTGTTTGCCAAATAGTAAGAGAATATAAAAAGCACTAATAATTAAATATAATAAGAGATGAGTAAAATTATAGGAATTGATTTAGGAACTACAAACTCTTGCGTTTCTGTAATGGAAGGTAATGAAGCTGTAGTTATTCCTAACGCAGAAGGAAAAAGAACTACACCGTCAGTTATCGCATTTGTAGAAGGTGGAGAGATTAAAGTAGGAGATCCTGCAAAAAGACAAGCAGTTACAAACCCAACTAAAACGATTTATTCTATTAAGCGTTTTATGGGGAACAAGTTCTCTGAATCTAGCGCAGAAGCTAAAAGAGTACCTTATAAGGTAGTAAAAGGAGATAATGATACTCCAAGAGTAGATATTGATGGTCGTTTATATACGCCACAAGAATTATCTGCAATGATTCTTCAGAAAATGAAGAAAACTGCAGAAGACTATTTAGGTCAAACGGTAACAAGAGCGGTAATTACTGTTCCTGCTTACTTTAATGATGCTCAAAGACAAGCAACAAAAGAAGCTGGTGAAATTGCTGGTTTAACTGTAGAACGTATTATCAACGAACCAACTGCTGCATCTTTAGCATATGGTATGGATAAGAAAGATACAGATCAAAAAATTGTTGTTTTTGATTTTGGTGGTGGTACGCATGATGTTTCTATCCTTGAATTAGGAGATGGCGTTTTTGAAGTATTGGCTACAGATGGTGATACACACTTAGGTGGTGATGATGTTGATCAAAAAATTATTGATTGGTTAGCTGATGAATTCAAAAGTGAAGAAAATATAGATTTACGTGATGATGCAATGGCTTTACAACGTTTACGTGAGGCTGCTGAAAAAGCGAAAATTGAATTATCTTCTTCTGCTTCAACAGAAATTAACTTACCATATGTAACGGCTACTGCTAGTGGACCTAAGCATTTAGTTCGTACATTGACTTTGGCTAAATTTAATCAATTGATTGACGATTTAGTAAAAAGAACTATCGAGCCTTGTGCTACAGCATTGAAAAGTGCAGGATTATCTAAAAGTGATATCGATGAAATTATCTTAGTAGGTGGTTCTACAAGAATCCCTGCGGTTGTTGAAGCTGTTGAGAAATTCTTCGGTAAAAAACCATCAAAAGGAGTTAACCCTGATGAAGTTGTAGCGGTAGGTGCTGCAATCCAAGGTGGTGTGTTAACTGGTGATGTTAAAGATGTATTGTTATTAGATGTTACTCCATTATCATTAGGTATTGAAACTATGGGTGGTGTAATGACTAAGCTGATAGAATCGAATACAACGATTCCTACTAAGAAATCTCAAGTATTCTCTACAGCAGCAGACAATCAACCATCAGTAGAAATTCACGTTTTACAAGGTGAAAGACCTATGGCGGCAGATAACAAAAACATCGGACGTTTCCATTTAGATGGTATTCCACCAGCACAAAGAGGAACACCTCAAATTGAAGTAACTTTTGATATTGATGCGAACGGTATTATTAAAGTATCAGCAACAGATAAAGCGACTAACAAAACTCAGGATATTAGAATTGAAGCTTCTTCAGGTTTAACAGAAGAAGAAATCAAGAAAATGAAAGCAGAAGCGGAAGCTAATGCGGAGTCTGATAAAAAAGCGAAAGAAACTGCTGATAAATTAAACGAAGCTGATGGAATGATCTTCCAAACAGAAAAGCAGTTAACTGAATTTGGTGATAAATTATCTGATGATAAGAAAAAACCAGTTGAAGATGCTTTAGCGGAATTAAAAGCAGCATACGAGTCTAAAGACATCGCTGTAATTACTCCTGCTTTAGATAAGATTAACGAAGCTTGGAAAGTTGCCTCTGAAGAAATGTACAAAGCGCAAGCTGAAGGACAAGAAGGAGCTGCTCCAGGACCAGATGCTGCTGCAGGTGCAGAATCAGCTGAAGGTGATAACGTAGAAGACGTAGACTTCGAAGAAGTTAAGTAAGCAGTGAGCCATTTTCGTTGCAAACGAAAAAGTGTAAATAGCTTATCCCGATGCAAGTCGGGAGCTTTTTAAGAAACATTATAAGAAGAAAACTCCAACTGTACTAGTTGGAGTTTTTTTTCGTTGTAATTTCTAGCAACCGGGTTTAAAATTAAAGAGCACCCCTCTTCTGTTATTTATTGTCATTACAGTTCATAATTTAAGAATTATCACAATAAATTAATATTCTCTAAATGCTTTTCATAGAATAACTACTAAATTTGTATTATGATAAAAAACTACCCTTTAAAAATGTTGAGAACTTTTCTGGTGCCAACTTTTATGTTTGTTGCTTTGACTGCAAGCGCACAAAAGGCAAAAATTTTTACGATTGCTGATTTTGATTTGTCAGGAAAAGTGAAGACCTGTTTGGTTATTACGGATTATGGAAAGGAAGAATTCAACTTTAACGAAAAGGGAGTACTTACAAAACTTACTACACGATATAATGACGCCGATTATGATATTACCTACTACCGATTCGTAGATGGGGAAATAAGTGAAAAGCGTGTAGAAAACTATCGTGATGGTGCTTTTGATAAAAGCACGTCCATTGCTAATATTTATAGTAGCGATACTATTCCTTCGGGTAAAAAAATCACCGAAAAAATAATTTCGTATACCAAAGAGTTTTTAGATCAATATGAGTATTTCTACGATGCAGAAGATAAGCTGGTAGAAATTAAGCGGAACAATGATAACGGTATTGAGAGTACAATGGTGGCTTATTCTACAGATAAAGGAGAAGCAACAACTACCTATACAATAAATAATGAAGTACAAAAAACAGTGCGAGTATCAGAGCGTAAGACAAAAACGAAAGGTGTACAGCGTATTGAGTTAACAAAAGAATTTTTAGAAGGCAAGCCTTCAAAAGCTCTGGAGCAAATTTTTAATCAGAATGATAAATTAATTTCTGAGAACTTTTTTGATTTCGATACGAGTACAAATGCTTTCTTCTCAAAAGAATTAAAAACCTATAGCTATAATGCGCTAGGTATGCTTACCGAAGTAAAAACGCAGCATGGTAAATTAGTAGGTGTAAAAGAATATATTTATCAGTATGATCATGGTGAAAAGGGCAATTGGGTCAAACAAATCATAACCCCAGACAATACATTTATCAGCCGTAAAATTAAATACTACGAGGTTGCTGCAACTGAAGAGTAATTTTTTTTAATATTTTTTTCTTATCATTAATAAATTATACGAAAACTAATATAATAAGTATCTTATTTAACGCGATGAAACGATTACGGAATACTGGAATTTACTACCTGATCTTCGGTATTTTATTGGCTGTCAGTTATGTTTTTAGCAATTTATGGCCAATTAGTATTTTAGGCGTATTGCTTTTGTTAATTTTTTTAGTGTTAAAATATTTCTTTAAAGAAGCATCCTTCATTTTTTCTTGGAATAAGAGAGCACTACAATTATTAGATGTTTTACTCATAGCGCTACCCTTCATATATGTGGCATTAATTTCTTGGTATGTTTGGAGGCCTTATAGGCAAACTATTATTTTACCTAATACTTACCAAGGTATTGTTGCTGTAAAATACAATGAAGCTAATGGTCAAGATGAAATCTGGACCAGTTCATTTTTTGGTTTATGTGGTTCTAGATTGATAAAAGTTGATACTTCTGGTATTGCAAGAACTTCTTCTACCTTTCATAACAATTCAGTTCCGCTTCTTGGATTTAGGCAGATGAATCATAATCGAGGGGGATTAAAAATTTATTATGAAAATAATGTTGACGATGAAATAGTAGAAGGATTTGATGGTACTTGGTCTGTTGATGATAACGAGGAGGAAAATAAAATACAAATCTATCTTACAGGGTATAACTATTATCCTTTGATGATTTTTGTAGTAGTACAGCCCGAAGATTATTTCGATTATTTTATGACGGAGAAAGAAATAGAAATTTGGATAGGAGAGCAAAAAAAGGAGCATCCTAATTCTTATATTGAACAGCCAACCCATAAATTAAATGCAAAAAGCATTGAGTTTTTAAGAGATAATAAAATTTTATAAAAAGCTATGCCTCCATGAACTATCAAATTTCAGTGTTTCATTCCAAACTCATTAGGTAAACCTATTTTCGATTATTTCAAAAATCAAAAGCATTTTAATAAAATTAATTTTAACAGGAACCAAGCCTAGTTCTTCCATTACTTTGTGATAAATAGGTGTTAATTATTTTTATGGCAATCAAAAAACTAGAAGGGATATACCAAATTATAGGTTTTAATCAAGACAGAGACCAATCTGGTTATACCGGTTATTTACGATTAATTGTAACGAGTGAAAATCGTGTAGATGCTATTTGGACGATAGGAGGTGAGCAAACACAAACGGGAAAAGGATTCTTTAAGGATGACGTTTTAGTCATTAACTTTTCCTATCGTGGAGAATTAAAAAACAGACCTAAAACCTTTAAGGGGGTTGTGGTGTACAAGATTATAAATGAAAATGTCTTAGACGGATTCTGGTCAGAGAAATTTGGTGATGATGACTATTTAGGTTTTGAAGAAGGAAGAAAGCTATCTGTTGATGAAGTCTCAAAACTAAAATTATAAGGGTTCCAATAAGGTTTGCTAGATTACTCGAACTGATAGTATACTTTAATTGCAACTTGATTCTTGTTCTTGATTCCTAGATTTTATTATTTAACTTTTGTTTTTAAAGCGAGTTTTTCAAATTATTATCAATCCATTCCTCCTTTAGGAGTCCGTAACAGCACGTGTTGCGTTTAAATCCATCTAATAAGTATACATTTTTACGTAAGACGCCTTCTAAAATACAGCCTAATTTTTCTACCGCTTTACGGGAGGCAACGTTGCGCTCGTCTATTCTAAATTCGATCTTTTCCATATCTAGTTCTGTGAACGCATACTGGAGCATTAAGGCTTTTATTTGTGTGTTTAATCCAGTACCCTGAAATTCTCGGCCTATCCATGTAGATCCAATCTCTAGCGTTTTGTTTTTCCAATTGATGTTCATAAAACGAGTACTGCCGGCATAGCTGCTTATTCTTTTGTCGTAAACAATAAACGGAATACTAGTTTTGGCCTCCTGTTGCTTTAAAGCAATCTTCACATAGTTTTCTAACTCATCATGTTTTTCAATCGCAGATGGAGAATACTGTACTAATTTAGGCTGTTCGGCAATTGGGTAGAGGTATTCAAAATTTTCCAAGCTCAGTGGTGTGAGTTTTACAACATCGTTTTCTAGTGTAATGGCTTTGGTTTTCATTTAGACTAAATTATTAATAATTTCTTTTCTCACTTCATGTCCGCCTTCAAAAGTGGTGATTTCTGCTTTATTATTAAATAAAGTCGCTATTTTTTTGGACTCAGATTTCATACGCTCCTCATTTAAGTATTCGTCATTAGTACCAACAATAATTTTTACTTGCGTGTGTTGCTCTTCTAAAAATTTAAATTCTTCAGGAGTCATCTCATTCGGTATTCCTCCGGCATAAAGTACGAGCTGATTACATTTTACGCGATTCAAGACAGTCCACCTAGAAGCAATAGAAACCCCTTGGGAGAAGCCGAAAACAATAAGGTTGGTGTTTTCTGGCAATTGTTCCGCAGCAAAAACAGCATCTAAATAGCTAGAAACATTTTCCATTTCTAATGCCGTATTTTCTTTCGTGAGCCAACTTGCCCCTACATGCACATACTTTCCGTTTAAATAATATTTAGAAGGTGCTTGTGGAGCGATGATATAATTTTCATCTGGATTCAAGGCATTAAAATACCTGAGGAAGTACCTACTCAAATAGCCGATCCCGTGAAAAACAATCCAAACATTTTTTGTTTTTGCCGTAAGCGTATTTAGGGTTTCGTAGGTATTTCTAGTGGTATATGAAACTTGTTTTTCTGTTGTATTCATTTGAGTTTTTTCAGGAATTGCAGTTCAGTCATGAAATTTAATAAGAATATTCAAATTGTGCTTCTAATCATTGCTTTTGTTGTTCTAGGAATCGTTAATTTTACATAAAATGAGTTCATGGAAGATTATAAAGAGAAAATACTAAAGATTTGCAATGATACCTGTAAGGGTACTTTGATGGAAACTTTAGATATTACTTATGTTGATGTTGGAGAAAATTATTTGGTAGGTAAAATGCCGGTGACATCAAAAGTTTTTCAGCCTGATGGTGTTTTACATGGAGGGGCCATGGTAGCTCTTGCGGAAAGCGTAGGTAGTGCAGCATCTTATATTTTCTTAAATGCACAAGAAGTTACGGTTCGTGGATTGGAAATTTCAGCAAATCATGTAAAAAGTATTCGCGAAGGTTTCGTATATGCAAAAGCAATAGTTATTCATAAGGGGCGAACCACTCAAGTCTGGGATATTAAACTTACCGATGCGAATGACAATTTAATTTCTATTTGTAAACTTACGACCATATCATTACCTAAAAAGTAATATGTTGCACGATTTTTTTTCTAAAGCAAAAAACCATTTTAAGGCTTCAAAACCATTTGTTTTGTATCGGAAACCTTCAGAAACTACCGTTAATGGCTTGTTTCAAAACGATGATGAACTTCATTATGTAGAAGACTTCTCGAAAAGCGGTTTTGTTTTTGCTCCGTTTAATGCAGATGATAAGATTATTTTATTACAGCCAGATGAAAAACATGTGGTCGAATATACAGCTTCGGAAAGCACCAAGGAACTTGCTAGTATACCTTTGGAGGCAGATGATGATCAGAAAGAATTCCATATCAATTTAGTGCGAAAAGGTATTGAATTGATTGAAAAGGATGAATTAAAAAAAGTGGTGCTTTCTAGAAAATTGGAAGTAGTAACAAATAAGTCGGCCTTTACGTTATTTGAAGCTTTACTCGCCAATTATTCAAATGCATTTTGTTACCTCTGGTACCACCCTAGAATAGGTTTGTGGTTGGGAGCAACTCCTGAAATTTTGCTCAGAACAGAAAATAAACAACTCAAGACCATGTCTCTCGCTGGGACCAAAAAAGTAGAAGAAGGGAAAGCTCCCGTTTGGGAAAAAAAAGAATTAGAGGAACAGAAATTAGTTACGGATTATATCGCATCAGCCTTAGAATTTAGTGTAGCTAATTTAACTATTTCGGAAACGGAATCTTTAAAAGCTGGGAGTTTATGGCATTTAAGAACATCAGTTTCAGGAAGATTATCTGCCTATAATTTAAAAGAAATTATTACCGCGTTACACCCTACGCCAGCGGTGTGTGGATTACCGAAAATACAAGCGAAAGCTTTTATTTTAGCACATGAAAATTATGATAGAGAATACTACACCGGTTTTTTAGGCGAGCTTAATTTTAAAGAAGAGAATTTTCGATCTGGCAATAGGCGTAATAGAGAAAATCAGGCTTATAGAACGGTTAAAAATACCACATCGCTTTACGTAAACCTTAGATGCATGCAATTAAAAGATAAAAAGGCATTGGTATATGTAGGAGGCGGAATTACACAGGAATCGGATCCCGAAAAAGAATGGGAAGAAACGGTAGCAAAAAGTAATACAATGCTTAAAGTTGTGTTGTAATTTTGTTCCAATAAAACAATTACATTGAAATACTCTACAATACCCTCTGCACAAACGGTCGCTCATTATTGCAAAATATATGGCATAAAAGATATTGTTATCTCTCCAGGTTCGCGAAATGCGCCATTAACCATAACTTTTACAGAAGATGAATACTTCAATTGTTTCAGTGTTGTAGATGAACGTTGCGCTGCTTTTTTCGCATTGGGTATGGCGCAGCAACAACAGAAACCTGTTGCGGTGCTGTGTACTTCGGGGAGCGCGCTTTTAAATTATTATCCGGCTATTTCAGAAGCTTTCTATAGCGATATTCCACTAGTGGTAATATCAGCTGATAGACCGTCTTATAAGATAGATATTGGAGACGGACAAACTATACGTCAAGATCACGTGTTTGATCGTCACATTGGGTATTCGGCGAACTTAAAGTTAGATGTAAGTCACGCTACAGAAACGATAAAAAAACAGGGGAAAGGCTTGCTTAGTTTAAGTATGTCAGTAGAAAAGCAACAAGCGCAAATAGAAGCGTATAACGATAAAGAGTTAGGACAGGCATTTCAATTAGCCATTGAGACCATGTCTCCGGTACATATAAATGTGCCATTTGAAGAGCCTTTATACAATACCACTACGACACCTAATCACCAGCCCGCTTTAGTGTATCAGAAGCCTGTACTTGAGGCGGTAGAAGATTTGTCTGCTTTTGCAGCCACTTGGAACAACGCAAAACGTAAATTAGTTTTGGTAGGAGTAGAGTATCCTAATGCGGTAGCTCAAGAATACCTTGATGTTTTAGCGAATGATGCATCGGTTATTGTACTGACAGAAACAACATCAAACTTACATCATCCTAATTTTTTTAAGAGTATCGATAGTCTTATTGCTCCTATAGAAAAATCGGCCAATAGTGATGAGCTATTCAAAAAATTACAACCCGATCTAATTCTTACCTTCGGCGGACTCATAGTATCTAAGAAAATAAAGAGTTTCTTGCGCAAGTATAAAGCAGCACAGCATTGGCATATTGATGCGAAGAAAGCATACGACACTTTTTTTTCTATTACACATCATTTTGAAACATCAGAAAATACTTTTTTTAAGTCTTTTCTGCCGAAAGTAAAACCTATTGACAGTGACTATTATTCCTATTGGGCTGCAGTGAAAAAAAAGTATGAGGCCAAACGAAATCAATATCTAAAGGAAATTCCATTTTCAGATATGTTAGCTTTCTCAAAAGTTGCAAATTCGATTCCAGAAAACTACCAGTTACATTTAGCAAATAGTTCTACGGTGCGTTATGCACAATTATTTACCATAGCTCCAAGTATCACTGTTTTTTGCAATCGTGGTACTAGTGGTATAGATGGGTCTACGTCTACAGCTGTAGGAGCTGCAGTTTATAATCAAAAACCGACTTTGTTAATTACAGGGGATCTTAGTTTTTTATACGATAGTAATGGTTTGTGGAATAAAAATATACGTTCAGATTTTAGAATTATTGTTCTTAATAATGACGGTGGCGGAATCTTTAGGATTTTACCTGGTCAAGAAGAAACTGAGAATTTTGAAACCTTTTTTGAGACCACTCATGCAATAGATTTAGCAAAATTGTGCAGTAGTTATGATATTTCACATGAAGCGGTAGAAAATGAGAAAAACTTAGAAAAAGCCCTGATTAATTTTTATAAAAGCAGTAAAATACCTAAATTGTTAGAGATAAAAACTCCCAGATTTATTAATAATAAAATTTTGCTTAGTTATTTTGATTTTATATCTTAGGCAAACATTAATATTCTTAAATAAAAGAACACTAACAATTATGAGTAAAAGAGACGAATTAATCGTAAAGTATGCAGCGGACATTAAAGATAAATTTGGTGAAGCGCCTGACATGGATTTATTAACAAAAGTTGCTATAGGATTAGGTCCAGCAATATACAATGCAGATGCTTCTAAAGTTTCTGGAGGTGACCAAAAAGAAAAAGATACGGTTAAGAATAACTTCTTAATTAAAAAATTAGGAATGACAGAAAATGCTGATATGATGCCAGCAATTGAAAGTGTTTTAGAAAAGTATGGTTCTTCTAACCGTAACAAGCACAGAGCTGTTGTTTATTATATGCTAGCAAAACATTTTAAAAAACAAGCTGTTTATAACAAATAAACCAAGCGATACTATTAAGAGCCGTTTCATAAAAATGAAACGGCTTTTTTGTTTCTACGAATCAACGAATTTTTTTATAAAATTTATCTTATAAAACGTACTTTTGCAACATGATAGAATTAGGTAATTACAACACATTAGAAATTTTAAGAGATACCAGTGTTGGACTTTTTTTAGGTGACGAAGAAGGTAATGATGTTTTGTTGCCAAATAAATACGTTCCAGAAATTTACGAAATAGGGGATAAGCTTACTGTTTTCTGCTATTTAGATTTTGATGAACGCCCAGTAGTGACCTCTTTAACGCCTTATATATTTAGAGATACTTTTAGACTTTTAAAGGTTGTAGAAGTAAATAATATTGGTGCATTTTTAGATTGGGGTCTAGAAAAGCATCTTTTGGTTCCGTTTAGAGAACAACGCGAACGTATGCAAGAAGGACAATGGTATGTTATTTACTGTTACCTTGATGAAAAATCATTCCGATTAGTAGGGTCAAATAAAATCGATAAATTCTTAGACAATGAAGAATTAACGGTAGAAGTGAATGAAGAAGTAGATTTGGTGGTTACGAGACAGAACGACTTAGGATGGGATGTTATCATCAATGATAAACATAAAGGACTTGTTTATACCGATCAAGTTTTTAAGAAGATAGCGGTCGGTGATACGCTTAAGGGGTATATAAAGCATATTAGACCTGATCATAAAATAGATGTAAATCTAAAGCCAATTGGGTATGAAAGTATAGAACCAGCAGCCAATGTTATTTACAATAGATTGGAAAAAGAAGGTGGTTTTCTAAACTTGCACGATAAATCTTCTCCAGATGAAATTAGTGCCAAATTGCAGATGAGTAAAAAAGTTTTTAAGAAGAGTATTGGTACTTTGTATAAAGATCGTAAGATTGCTATAAAGCCAGATGGTATTTATTTGCTTTAAAATAGGGGGTTATATTATCTTATCTGCAATAACATGATTTTCAGTGAAATAATACCGTAAAATGTTTCCATTCTTTTTCAGAAATATATACATTTACAATTAAACGAACAGTTTTTATTTGAAATAGAAATAATTCCCCTAATAACAAGTTTAATATGCCATTTATTGAAGAAAGCGATTTACTTGACTTACATAAGGACATCGATAAAGCTCAAATTCTTAATGAGCGCCTTTTAGATCAGATTAAGTTTAAGAATAAAGAACTTAAAAGAAATAAAATACAAAGAAATATTCTTGCAGGGGTTACAAGTGTATTTTTATTAGGAATTTTTGCATTGTATGTATTTAATGCAGGCAGAAGAAGTAGTGCCCCTGATAGCACTAATAATAAACTGGTTGTTTATGATTTAGATAGTTTAGATGCTATTAAGTCTAGAATGGATAATTTAAAATTGAAAAATGAGGAACTTAGTAATGTGAAGGAGTTTTACCTTGCTAAAGAATTTTTAGATAAAGAAAAAATATATTCTGTTCAAATCAAATCGTTTGTAGATAATAACGTGACCTTAGCTTCAGAATCATTAACAAACACCTTGTTTGTAAAAACAAATCCGTTTTACTCGTATTCCTTAGGTAATTTTGAAACTATTGAAGAAGCAAGATCATTCCGGTATCAACTGGTGAAAATGGGCTTTGATGATGCCTTTGTGGCATCCTACCAAAATGGGAAACGCATACAAATAGAAGACCCTTACTAGATTGACAAAATTTAAAGCATGGTTAAACGCAGCAAGACTGCGTACTTTACCATTATCTATCTCTGGAATTATTGTGGGTGCCGCATTAGGCGATTTCTACGGATACCAAAACTGGACCATTTTTGTTCTGGCACTCTTTACTACAATAGGGTTTCAAGTTACTTCTAACTTCGCAAATGATTATGGTGACGGTGTAAAAGGAACAGACAACGAAGAAAGAGTAGGTCCTAAAAGAGCATTGCAAAGTGGTATTTTAACTAGAGAAGAATTAAAAAAAGGAATTATCGTTTCTATTATTATCGATTTATTTCTTTCCATCACCTTGTTAATTGTAGCTTTTGGGTTAGAAAATTACCTGTTAATTTTATTGTTTTTTGGTATGGCGCTTGCTAGTGTTTGGGCAGCCATAAAATATACAGTAGGGACTTCAGCATATGGCTATAGAGGTTTAGGAGATCTTTTTGTTTTTATCTTTTTTGGTTTGCTAGCCGTATTAGGTTCACTATTTTTATTTACTAAATTCTTAACTTTTTCATCTATATTGCCTGCAATAGCCATTGGTTTATTGAGTACAGCCGTGTTAAACTTAAATAATCTTAGAGATGCTATTTCAGATAAAAATGCGGGTAAAAATACTTTAGTTGTTAAAATGGGGTATGCCAATGGTAAGATTTATCATTATGCGCTTTTGATTTTTTCATTTTTAAGCATGATGGGTTTTATAGTCGTAAACTACACAGCTTGGTATAATCTTATTCCTCTAATCCTGTTTATTCCGATTGTTTTACATGCAAAACGTGTTTCTAAAACAACAGAACCTTATTTATTAGATCCTGAACTAAAGAAAGTGGCCTTAAATACATTTTTTCTTGCCGTTATCTTTTATTTAAGTTTTAATATTTTTTCGTAGCTTTGGCTTACATAACTTTAATAAACTAAAACCAAATTTGGAGCAGCCCATTAAAATTCTTATAGTAGAAGATAACGTGATCATTGCTGATGATATGCAATCAATGTTAGAGGAGATTGGTTATGAGATTGTTGATAATGTTATCGTTTATGAACAAGCGATAGAAGTACTAAAAACAAAGCAAGTAGATCTTGTTTTGATTGATATTATTCTTGCTTCTGATAAAACAGGAATAGATTTAGGAAAACACATTAGAGAAAAATATAATATTCCTTTCATCTTCGTAACATCAAACTCAGATAGAGCAACTGTAGAAAATGCAAAAACCGTAAAACCAAACGGGTATCTTGTAAAGCCTTTTGAGCAGCAAGATTTGTATACGTCTATAGAAATTGCATTATCAAGTTTTAATTATAATGAGAAAGCATCAGAAAATAATAATGCACCTACAGAAGAGGTTCCTGATGATAAACTAGTATCGAACAGCGTTCTTAAAGATTCTATTTTTGTTAAAAAGCAACATCTTTATTATAGAATTCAGTTTGGTGATATACAGTTTATAAAAGCGGACAACGTATACCTTGAAGTAAATACAGTAGATAAGAAGTTCTTAGTGCGTTCTCCTCTAAAAGATTACTTAGAGAAGTTACCGTCAAACAAGTTTTATAGAGCTCATAAATCCTATATTGTTAATGTAGATCATATTGAAGCCATTAACTCTAAAGATATTTTAATCAATAATAATTTAATACCGATCTCTAAAGAGTTTAAGGAGTTTATTATTTCGGCGATGAATTCTTAGTAGTAAGAATTTATTAAATGATTATTTAAAGCTGATTAATATATTAATCAGCTTTTTTTTGTTTAAAAAAGAACGATGAAATACAAGTGAAAAACAAAAAAGGATTGTTTACCACATAAATTTAAGGGTACACAACAAAATGAATGCCACTTTGAAGGATAGCTATACCTTTGGGACATGATTAAATAAAAGATCCCAAATCTTATCATTTTCATAATCAAATATTAAGACCGAACAATCAGTTGTTCGGTCTTTTTAATTTATGGCTAATCTATTTCCAGTTTAAGGGAATAAGGACTAATTTTGATTTTTTGTTAATTAAATTCATTTTATACACAACATAAAGCTTTAAATTGACAACATAATAACTGTAATTATCAGTAATTACAGTATGTTTGAAAGACACATCATACCATAAACTAATAATATTAAGACGCGCATGCACTTTAACCATATAAAACTGCTTTGTAAGAAGACACTCTTACAGTTTTTATTTCTTTTTCTATGTGCCGCTGTCTTCGGCCAAGAAAATAGAAATGATGATGTAAATTCATACAAAGCCTTTCAGAATGCTAGTAATGCATCGGAGCGCTATACTGTTTTTTTTAACTCTCACAATAGATACAATCAAACGTCTCCTTTTGATTGGAAAAAAACACTAGAAGAATATCTGACGGAAGCCGAAGACTCAAAAGACTCCATTGAGATCTTTCAGTACAAAGCCATGCAAAGTCAAGTATTTTTTGATTTAGGAGAATATTCTAAAAGTGTAGAATTGGCAAACAATCTCTATCAGACCAATGAAAATATGTCTGTCCCCGAGAAAAAAATATTATTAGAACTTCTAGATAAAAGCTACGAGAAACTTAAGCTTTATATAAAACAATCAGAAGTACGTAAAGAAAGAAAGGAATTAGGGATTTCAGAAAATATTATTTTTTATGATATCTATTCTAATTTAGGATTGCCTAATAAGGCAATGACAGACTATATTCAGGAAGTAAGTAAAACTATTGATCCAAAAGATTATTATGCAAATGCTGTTTATAATAATAATGTAGGCCATTATTTATGGCTAGACAAATCTCCACCAACTGCAATCACTAAGTTTAAAAGTGCAGAATCCTTCGTTAACCTTTACCTCAATGACGTCATGCTTGCTAAAACAGAGGACGATGTAATTAAAGGTAATCTGTTGAAAGGTATTATCGCGGGGAATATAGGTAAGTGTTATGCAGATTTGAAAAATTTTAAGGATGCTATTTTTTATCTCAATAAAAGTATCGATGCTATTAATGAGTTTAAAATGGGATCTTATTCTTCTAGTCTTATAGAGAATACCTTATACCTAGCAGATTGCGAACTTCAAACAAATGAACTTAAGAGTGCTAAAAAATTATTAGATAAAGATTTTAAATATGTAGAATCAGAACATCAAGTAAAAAGGAATAGGTTGTTGGCGGCGTATTATGATAAAGTGGCCGATTTTTCAACAGCATCATTCTATTACAAAAAGAATATTAGACTGTTAGATTCTGTAGCCTCCAATGAAAGAATAATTACCGGACAACAATTAGAAGCCTTAGTACAATCAGATTTAGAAAATTCTAAAGCCATGTACCGAGAGTCTAAAGAAAGTTTAGAGCTAAAGAGTAAAGAATTAGATGCGTTAGATAACAAAATAAGCTACATCTATATTTCTTTAATATTTACACTTTTAGGTTTTGCAGGCTTAGTCTATGCTTATTTACGAAGTATTAAAGTACAGCGAATTATTGTGCAGCAAAAACATATTATAGAAGCTTCACTGGTAGAAAAAGATTCGTTGTTAAAGGAAATTCATCACCGGGTTAAAAATAACCTTCAGATGGTTTCAAGTTTATTGAGTTTACAAACTAAAAACACAAAGAGTAAAGCAGCGATTGAAGCCTTAGAAGAAGGAAAAAGTAGGGTGAAAGCGATGGCATTAATTCACCAGAAATTATATCAAAATGATGATCTTTCTGTAATTGAAATGCAAGGATATATTGAAAGCTTGGTAAATAGTATACAATCTGTTTACAAAAAAGGCGGACATAAAATAAATATAAATATTGATGCTGAAGGAATTGAACTAGATATTGATAGAGCAATTCCATTTGGGTTGATATTAAATGAATTGGTGTCTAACTCTTTTAAATATGGTTTTCCTGAAGATGATGGAAACGGAAAAATCTATATTCATTTGAGAAAAACAACAGAAGAAGGTGGTGGTTATTTTGAATATTCTGACAACGGAGTAGGCATGCCATCAGATATGGAAGAACGTGCAGGAGAATCTATGGGAATTAGATTAATGAATCGTTTGGTGAATCAGCTTCAGTCAACATTAAATATTGATAAAGTTGAAGAGGGAGTTAAATTTTGGTTTAATTTTAAATAAATCAAATTAAAAAAATAGCTTAAAAATATGAAAATTACATTTCTGGGCCATGCGTCATTATTGATAAAGACAACCACGTCAACTATTTTAATAGATCCATTTATTTCAGGAAATGAGTTGGCAACAGGGAAAATTGATCTTAATGATTTAAAGCCTGATTATATTTTACTGACACATGCACATCAAGATCATGTTTTAGATGTAGAGGTGATTGCAAAGAATTCTGGCGCCACTATAGTTAGTAATTATGAAATTGCTACGTATTATGAAAACAAAGGCTTTACAACGCATCCTATGAATCATGGAGGAAGCTGGAATTTCGACTTCGGAAAATTAAAATATGTAAATGCTATTCATACCTCTTCTTTTGCTGATGGTACGTATGGCGGACAACCAGGAGGTTTTATTCTTTCTGCCGATGAAAAGCATATCTATATTGCAGGAGATACTGCTTTGCACATGGATATGAAGCTTATACCCTATACTTATGAACTGGACTTGGCCATTCTACCTATTGGAGATAATTTTACAATGGGTATTGAAGATGCTATTTTCGCTTCTGATTTTGTAGAATGTGATACCGTTTTAGGATATCATTATGATACCTTCGGATTTATTAAAATAGATCATGAAGCAGCAAAAAAACAATTTTTGGCAGCAGATAAAAAATTACTTCTTTTAGAAATAGGGAAATCTATTCTAATTTAAGATTAGCGTACCTCACTTTTAAGAACAATCTTATGGAGAAGTTTTGGGAAAAATCGTTTTACGTAAATTCCCAAAATTTCTTTTTTACCGATATAGCTTTCAAATTTTTCTTTTTCAATAGCTTTCTTCATTCGAGCAGCAAAAACTGAAACGGGTAAACCATTTTTGGTGGCTTTATCTTCAGTATTATTTCTTGAGCCGTCACCAATAAGTGCGTTTTTAGCAACGTCTGTTTGTATAAAGCCAGGGCAGATAAGGGTCACCTTTATTCCGTCTTTTTCATGCTCCATACGTAAGGCATCAAAAAAGCCATGTAACGCATGTTTAACACCGCAATATCCTGAACGATAAGGAGAGGAAAATTTACCCATTAAGCTGCTAACGGTTGCAAACTGTCCTTTTTGTTGTTGTATAAATAAGGGCAATATAGCTTTAGATAGTGCTACAGTACCCAAATAATTAATATCCATTAGTTGTTTGTAAACATCAAGATCTGTTTCTATGATTAAGGAACGCTGGCTCACCCCTGCATTGTTTATAAGAATGTCAATAGCACCAAAAGCATGCCAAGCTTCCTCAGTTTTAAGCTCAAATTCTTCGGTTTTAAGGAGATCAAGAGGTAATACATAGATGTTTTCAGGATGAATACACTTTTGTTGTACGGCTTTTAATCCTTCAGTATTTCTAGCGGAAATAATTACTTTTGCGCCAGAATTTGCATAGGCATAGGTTAGTGCTTCTCCAATTCCTGATGATGCTCCAGTAATCCAAACAATTTTTTCTTGACCCAATCCCATTTCCCTTCTATTTAGACCTAAAATATAGTTAAATTTGAACTCTAAATTATGGAAGCAACCTACAAAAAATATATTTTAGATTTTAAGCGCCCTAGTGGCACTTCTCGAGGCGTACTGAAACAGAAAGAAACCTGGTTTATCATACTCAAGTCTGATGAAAAATTTGGGATAGGCGAATGTGGAATTCTACGTAGTTTAAGTATTGATGATGTTCCCGAGTATGAAGAAACGCTAAAATGGACCTGTGAGAATATTCATTTAGGAAAAGAAGCACTATGGAATGCATTGATGGCCTTTCCTAGTATTCAATTTGGCGTAGAGCAAGCTTTTCTATCGCTCATTTCTTCAAATGAATTTGAGTTGTTCCCTTCTGATTTTATAACTGGAGGAGCGCCAATAGCAATCAATGGGTTAATTTGGATGGGCGATGAAGCATTTATGCACGAACAAATTCAGCAAAAAATAGAAGATGGTTTCAGGTGTATTAAAATGAAAATTGGTGCTATTGATTTTGAAACGGAATTAAAATTATTAGCGTCTATTCGCAAAAAATATACTCCTGAAGAAATAGAATTGAGAGTAGATGCTAACGGAGCGTTTAAACCAGAGGAAGCATTAGCTAAATTAGAACGCTTAGCTACATTTAATCTGCATTCTATAGAACAGCCTATTCAACAAGGTAATGTTCAAGAAATGGAACTTTTATGTAAGAAAACACCATTGCCTATTGCGTTAGATGAAGAATTAATCGGGGTTTTTAAGGTCACAAAAAAACAAGAACTGCTTCAAAGGATACAGCCACAGTATATTATTTTGAAACCAAGTTTGGTTGGAGGCTTTAAAGGGTGTGAGGAGTGGATTTCTATCGCCGAAAAAAACGGAATTAAATGGTGGGTCACCAGTGCTTTAGAGAGTAATGTGGGGTTAAATGCTATAGCGCAATGGACATTTACGTTGAATAATAGTTTGCCACAAGGTTTAGGAACCGGTGGTTTATACACGAATAATTTTGAAAGTCCATTAGCGGTTGAAAATGGCAAATTATATTATAAGAAGAACAAAAGTTGGAATGCTAATTTGATAAGTGATTTATGTATATAGAGCAAGCATACAAGGGATTAATAGATTCTTGGAGGTATATTTTAGGGTTTGTGATTGTTATAATAGGCTGGCAGGTTTTAGGACTGATACCGCTTCTAATAGGATTGGGTGCTCATGCAGCAAATGGTGGTGGGGTAACCTCAACTTTTCCTGAAATGGCAAAAGCTTTAGGGAATAACTTGTTTGTTTTTCTGATGCTTATTTCATTTGCTATCGGATTGCTAGTCTTATTTTTTGTTGTGCGCTTTTTGCATCAACAATCAATTACCGCCTTCACAACTTCTAGAGCAAAAGTAGATTGGAGACGTATATTTTTCGCATTTACGTTTTGGGCTCTTATTACCATCTTAATGACCGGAGTAGATATATATATGTCTCCAGAGAATTATGTTTTAAATTTCGATTTTAATAAGTTTATAGTACTCGCAATAATTGCTATTTGTTTAGTACCCTTGCAAACAAGTTTTGAAGAATACTTGTTTAGAGGGTATCTTATGCAAAGTCTAGGGATTCTTACCAAGAATAGATGGATTCCCTTGATGCTTACATCTACTGTTTTTGGTTTGATGCATATGTTTAATCCAGAAGTAGCACAATTAGGGTATGGTATAATGGTGTATTACATCGGTACAGGGTTCTTTTTAGGTATTTTAGCACTGATGGATGAAGGCTTAGAACTTTCTTTAGGTTTCCATGCGGCAAATAATTTAGTAACGGCCTTATTGGTCACTGCTGATTGGACGGCTTTTCATACAGATTCTATTTATAGAGATGTATCTGAACCAGAATTAGGTTGGGATGTTTTTATTCCTGTGGTTGTAATTTATCCTATTCTTTTATTTATTTTTTCTAAAGTGTATAAATGGACCAATTGGAAAGAAAAGTTAACAGGGAAAGTACTTACGGAAGAAGCATTTTTAGCACACGAAAACAATGAATCTCAATTATAAATATATTCATCCTGATTTTAAGTTAAACGGAATTTCATTTTCATTTGAGGAGCTGAAAGAAGTAGGCTATTGTCTTATTAAAGAAGGACTTTCATATGAAGAGCCGATAGGAAATTTTCTTTTAGACTGGAGCAACGATGAAGATGATCTTGAGGTTTCAACATCTGGGTCTACAGGAATCCCTAAAAAAATACGGTTACAGAAGCAGTATATGGTGAATTCTGCCATTGCTACAGGATCCTTTTTTAACCTACACGGAAGGAACACTGCTTTGCTTTGTTTGCCCGCAGATTATATTGCTGGAAAAATGATGTTGGTCCGGGCCATGATTTTAGGTTTGTCGCTGGACTATGTAACTCCAAATTCTAATCCTTTAGAGGGTATTTTTAAAATTTATGATTTTAGTGCGATGATTCCATTGCAACTAGAAAATTCGCTTAACAAACTAAACCAAATAAAAATATTGATTGTTGGCGGAGCAAAAATGTCCGACACCCTAAAAGTTGCCGTTCAAGACAAACAATCTATCGTGTATGAAACCTATGGAATGACAGAAACGATTACTCATATTGCATTAAAAGCGGTGAATTACATTGAAAACAGTACGCATGATAATTTTAAGGCGTTACCGGAAGTTGTTTTTAAAGTTGATGAACGGGGTTGCTTGGTAATTAATGCTTCTAATATTTCGGATCAAGAAATAGTAACCAATGATTTGGTACAGCTTATTTCTCCTACTGAATTTGAGTGGTTGGGCCGTTATGATTCTATTATTAATTCTGGAGGCGTTAAGTTAATTCCAGAAAAGATAGAGTCTAAGCTTTCGAAAGTGATTGATGTCAATTTTTTTGTAGCGGGATTACCAGATGAAAAATTAGGTCAAAAATTAATACTATTAGTGGAAGGTGAGGTTGATAAAGGAATCCTTTTGAAAAAATTACAAAGTCTTGCTGGCTTAGATAAATTTGAGATTCCTAAAGAGATTCATAGTGTAGCGTCTTTTGTTAAGACAGCTAACGGTAAAATTCAACGTAAAAAAACGCTAAATCTCCTATAGGACTATCTCTTAATATCATAAAAAACTTTTTCATCAAAAAGATTTCGAATTTCATCTTTTCCCATAGAATATGAGGGTTCTGTATAATTGACTAATTTATTAATTTCATTTACATCACTTTTTTTATTCGTTTCATAATCATTTTGTATTACAAAGACTGAATCTGCTGTAATAGAAGTTATTTTTAGTGTAGTAAAATATCCAGATTCAGAATTTTTATATTTAATAACATCACCTACGGCAGGATCATTTATATAGTCCTGTAAATCACCCGAGTGTTTTAGGTTAGTGAAAATTATCAAACCAATTATAGCAAGTATTATTCCCAATCCAGACCAATACCAAATTGGTGTTTTAGTATTTTTACTTACCTCTTTAGAAGCGTTTTTAAGCTTTTCATTCATGCCATTTTGCTCTAAAGTAACCTTGCAATTTGTGCATTCAGAAAACGATTTTCTTCCCATAGGAAAAACAGGTATCCAATAGAGATATGCATATTTCCCATAAACTGATAGGTTATGAACTGTATTCTCATTGCAATTATCACATTTTATACCGCTTTTTCGTTCGCTGTGTAGATGTGTTCCTTTAGTTCCGTAAAAAATCATAGATTATATTTTATCTAAATATATACAAAAAAAATAAATAATGAAGGTTAAGATCTTTGCTTAGCCTATAGATCATATATTTTAATGTCTGCGTTTTGATTAATTTTTATCAGAAAATGGTACGCTTATCTAGGGTAATTTAGAAGTAAAAATTTGAAGAAAATTAATCAGTTTATATTGGCTTTAAGGTAATTTTATAGCTAGAAAATTAAATTATTCTTACCATAAAACATCATTTACTCACTCAAAAGTGCACTTCCCTAATTCCTTATTTTAATTTGCTTTTTAGTCTTGTAGGTTTATATCATTCTAAAAAACGATAAAGATGAAAAAGACGCTACTACTATTTTTTATTGCAATCTTAAGCAATACAATCAATGCACAAGTAAAAACCATACATGGAACAGTGACGGATAATACAGGTCCATTGCCAGGCGTAAATGTTTCAATCAAAAACGCTAGTACTGGAACTCAAACAGATTTTGATGGCAAGTATACTATAAGTGCATCAGAGGGAGATACGCTTGTGTTTACGTATATTGGCTATGAAACAAAAGAGTTTACCGTTGCAGATTCTTTGCTGATAAACATGACACTTGAAGTAGCTTCAAATCAACTAGAGGAAGTTGTGATTGTTGGGTATGGAACTCAAAAAAAACGACGTGTTACCAGTGCAGCTACACGCGTAAGCTCGCAAAGTATACAACGTGGGAGGAAACCTAAAAGCTATAAAAATAATAGCGCTCAACCCGTATATGATCATGTTGCAGAATTGCAAATGTCGAGCATTTCATATAGTCCGATAGCAATACACAGTCAAGGAAACAGTACTGTTTCAGAAAATAATCAACCGCTCTATGTTGTAGATGGGGTTCTTATACAGGCTAAAAATAATAATATCGTTGCAAATTTAGATCCTAATAGTATTGATGAAATTAATGTTTATAAGGGGGAAAAAGCAAGCGCTTTATATGGTGCTTCTGCTAAAAATGGGTGTATAGTGATTACTACTAAAAGTGGAAACTATAGAATTACGGAAGATGAAAAATATGCTCAAATAACAGAGAATCCATTTAAGAGATTGACTTTAAATCCACTTTCCACATTTTCTATAGATGTAGATAAAGCAGGCTATAGTAATATTCGTAGACTCATTAATGCAGGAAGTCAAATTCCTGTTGATGCAGTGAAGATCGAAGAAATGATTAATTATTTTAATTATGAGTATCCACAACCTGTGGGAGAGCATCCTTTTTCTATCAATCTGGAAGCTGCTAAAACGCCTTGGAATGATGCTACTAAATTAGTGCGTATCGGTATTCAAGGTAAAAAATACTTAAATGAAAATTTACCTGCATCTAATCTTACGTTTCTTATTGATGTTTCGGGATCTATGAGCAATCAAAATAAATTACCACTTTTAAAGTCGGCTTTCAAACTATTGGTAAATCAACTGCGAGAAAAAGATAGCGTTTCAATAGTTGTTTATGCCGGAGCAGCCGGTGTTGTTTTGGAGCCAACTCGTGGTGATGAAAAAGTAAAAATAATAGAGGCATTAGACAATTTAAGTGCAGGTGGTTCTACAGCAGGAGGTCAGGGTATAGAATTGGCTTATGCCTTAGCTGAGAAGAACTTTAAACCGAATAAAAATAATAGAGTTATTATGGCAACTGATGGCGATTTTAACGTGGGGGCTTCATCTGATAAGGATATGGAAACTCTGATCGAAGAAAAACGTAAATCGGGAATTTTCTTATCGGTCTTAGGATTTGGCATGGGAAATTATAAAGACTCTAAATTGGAAAAATTAGCAGATAAAGGAAATGGAAATCATGCCTATATAGATACGATGCAAGAGGCGCAAAAAGTATTTGGAGAAGAGTTTGGTGGCACATTATATACCATTGCTAAGGATGTAAAAATTCAAGTAGAATTTAATCCTGCAAAAGTGCAAGCCTATAGATTGATTGGATACGAAAATAGATTGTTAGCCGATGAAGATTTTATAGATGACAAAAAAGATGCAGGAGAATTGGGTAGTGGTCATGCCGTAACGGCACTTTATGAAATAATTCCTATTGGTGTACAAAGTGATTTTATAAAAGAAATTCCAGACTTAAAATATACCCAAGCACATTTAATAAACGAGGATTCGGACGATCTTTTTACGGTGAAATTTAGATATAAAAAACCCAATGAAGATAAAAGTATAGAAATGGTAGAAGTCTATAAAAATCAATTTACAGAAATGTCTGCAGATTTTAAATTTTCTGCTGCAGTAGCACTTTTTGGAATGCATTTAAGAAATTCTCCGTATTTAAATGACTCTAAGATGAAGGATGTGTTGGGATTAGCAACTTCTGGAAAGGGAATAGATAAGAAAGGATATCGATCAGAATTTATTCGATTGGTAAAAACTGTAGATAGTAGTCTTTAAAAAAGTGCCGAAAGGCACTTTTTTCTTCTTTAATAATTTGTATTTTCAGGGTTGAATTTTTAATTACATATTGATAAGCTCCAACCTATGAAAAAATTAACCGTAACCTTAGCGCTATTTTATTCCTTAATTAGTTTTGCACAGCAGATTTTGCCAGAGAATGAAAGAGCCCGAGTAATCGATGAAATTCTAGAAGAACGTTTTGATGTACTGTTACCTACTTTGATGGATGCAGCAGCTATTGATATGTGGATCGTGATGTCTCGGGAATATAATGAAGACCCAGTGATCAAAACCATGTTGCCTGCCACGTGGTTAAATGCCCGAAGAAGAACACTACTTTTATTTTATAGGAATAAAGTAACGAATACTATAGAGAAATTGGCGGTGGCACGCTATGATGTTGGTAAAAGCATTGGTTCTGCTTGGGATAAAGAAAAGCAACCAGATCAATGGAAGAGACTTATGGAATTAATTCAAGAACGGAATCCAAATAAGATTGGACTAAATTTTTCTAAAGATCATAATATTGCAGATGGCTTAGACAAGACCGATTATGACGAGTTCATGAGTTATCTGCCTAAAAAAATGCACGCTAAGGTAGTGTCAGCAGAACAATTGGCAGTGCGGTGGATAGAAACCCGTACACCTCGTGAAATGGTAATCTACAATCAATTGGTAGACATTACGCATGATATAATAGCAGAAGCTTTTTCAGAAAAAATAATTACACCAGGTGTTACTACAACCACAGAAGTGGAGTGGTGGATGCGCCAAAAAGTGACCGATTTAGGATTGGAAACATGGTTTCATCCTACAGTAGATGTGCAACGCAGTAGCGAGAAATTAGTAGGTCATTTATATTCATTTTCAGGAAGACCTGATGATTTAACTATTCTTCCAGGAGATCTTTTGCATTGCGATTTTGGAATTACGTATCTAAGGTTAAATACCGATTGTCAGGAGTTAGCCTATGTCCTAAAACCAGAAGAGAAAGCAGCTCCTAAATTTTTAGTAGAAGGATTAAAAGAAGGTAATAAAGTTCAAGACTATTTGACTAAAAATATGATCCAGGGAAGAACAGGGAACGAAATTTTAGCAAAAGCATTAAAAGAAGCAAAAGCAGCCGGATTAAAACCATCAATCTATACACACCCATTAGGAACTTACGGACATTCAGCGGGGACTACTATCGGAATGTGGGATTCGCAAGGTGGTGTCATGAAAGATGATGGAGAGAATTACCCTTTAAATAAAAATACCGTTTACGCTATAGAATTAAATACAACGATTACTATTCCAGAATGGAACAGAGACATTCGTATTATGCTCGAAGAAGCAGGTTTCTATGGCGAAAACGGATTTAGATATGTAAATGGGCGACAAATGGAATTACTATTAATTCCACGCATTAAGAATCATCAAGGTAATTAACACTTTGATTACTAATGTTATAAGAGATTAAGCCAATTTTTAAATTTGATATAAATTTAAACTATTTGTATTTTTAAAAGAAATGCAACTCATGAAAATACATATCTTCAGCATATTATTACTATTATTTAGTTTAAATAGTTTTTCGCAAAGTAATTCAGATAATATTACTATTTGTTGGGATACTTCATTTTCAATGAACGAAAGAGATTTGGATAAAGAGTTTGAAATTCTTGAAAGTATTTTTCGACGAACGCCAAATTTGACGGTACAATTATTATTATTTAATATCGAAATAACTGAAAATGAATTTATAGTAACCAATAGTGATTGGCAAAATTTAAAACAAAAAATTTTACGTGTAAAGCCAGATGGGGCTACGATTTATAAAGGTTTAGAGGCAAGAATAAAAAATACGACAGTTTATTTTTTTACCGATGGAAATAGTGTCGAACAAAGTCCATTAATACCTATTAAGAAAGGAAATTTATTAATAAACTCCGTTCCAAATCGCAATGAAAAAGTTTTAACTAACTCAGTATTAATTGGAAAAGGAAGGTTGGTTGATTTAGGGGCTATTTTGCCTGAAAGAATTAGAAGAGAAGGAGGTGAAAAGTCAACTTCTGGGAAGGAAATAAAAGGAACTGTTTATGTTGATAATATTCCGTTTAGTGGAGTAAGAATTAAAATAAAAGGATCCGAAGAAACATTTCAAACAGATGATGATGGAAGATTTAAAATTATGGCATATCCGGGAGATTCTATTCTTATAAGTAGTAGAATTGAAAAAACAATGAAAATAGCGCCAATTAACTACTTCAATTCCCATATGGACATATTTTTAAATTCTAATGTTACCTCTCTAGATGAAGTAATTGTAACAGAAAAAAGGGTTGATTTAGCTTCTAATAGAATGGTAGATACAGCTATTGGACTACAAAGTAAAGAAAGCGTTGGTTATGCCGTGCAGTCCATAGGAGATGAGGAAATTAGTTCGATTCATACGGATATTTCACAATCCATTCAAGGAAAGTTTTCTAATGTGCATATTAAAAGTGATAGAGAGTTGACCCAGTTTTCTACAAGACCAAATAATACTCTTTTGGGGAATAAGTATGGTTTAGTTGTAATAGATGGAATACCAATAGAGACTTCTGATTCCTCGAGTGGAAGGTCTAATCCCTCAGATGAAACGTTTAAGGGGTATAAAGCTGATGCCTCATTTATTGACCCTGAAAATATCGCAAAAGTTACAGTACTTAAAGGTTTAGCAGCCACTAATAGATATGGGGCATTAGGTAATGGTGGAGTGCTATTGATTACAACAAAAAATGCTATTTACGGAAAAGGAAATATTAAAAAAGAGAATAGGGCATTAATTAAAAATAATGTATATGATTCTAAGCTTATGTTAACCGATGATAAATCGTCATATACAAAGGCGCTAGAGGGTACAAAAACTTTAAAAGAAGCATACGATAAATATTTAATACTTAGAAACTACAATGAAAGTGATACTACTTTTTATTTGGATGCATTTTCTTTTTTTAAAGACAAAGATAAAGTTCGAGCAGCACAGATTATTTCAAATTTATGTGAAATGGAGCCATTTAGTGAGTCATATTTGAAAATAGTGGAAATGGCTCTTCATTACTTAGACATGGAGGAAGTGGCTGAAACTTTGAATTATAGGTTGAAAGAATTAAACCCATTTGATTTACAACCTTTATTTACTGAAGCAAAGTTAAAACTTGTTCAAGGTAAAAAGCAAGAAGCTTTAACTATGTTTTCTAATTTAGAAAACGGTGAAACTTATAATAATTTAGATATTAAACCAATTCAAAAATCGATAGAACGAGAGCTAAAGAATTTAATATTTAGGGATAAACTGAATTTAGACGTTGCAGGGGTAAAGCAGAAAAATTTCACTAATATCAGAATGAACGCTAGGATTATGGCAGAATGGAGTGATTCAAAATTTGAATTTCTAATTCAATTTGTTAATCCACAAAATCGCTATTTTAACTGGGAACATGCTTCTGCTACGGGCGATGAAAGAATACAAGGTGAAATGGAATCGGGATATAGTATGGAAGAATTTGAAATTTATGACGATTTAAAAGGTGAATGGACCATAAATGTGAGATATTTGGGAAATCTTGACTCAGATAATACACTTCCGCTAGTGCTTTTATTTACCGTTTATGAAAATTTTGGATACCCTTCACAGACAGAAGAGAAAATAATATTATATTTTAATGGTGAAACTACAACTAAGAAAGTTACTTCGCTTAAAATATGACTGTTATAATAGTTTTCGGCGTAGTTGTTGTTGTATTCTTACTCATAACTAATACTTATTCTTATAAAAAATTATTTTCACTCCTCATTTTAACATGCACATTTTCTTTCGGTCAAGTAAAGAAAAATATTGCAAAAGGTAAAATAACATATTTAGAAATGCCGCTGGTCAAAGCAGAAATTAGAGTTGCGCATACTGATACTACTGTGAGAACTGATTTGAATGGGATGTATTAGATTCATGCACTTCCTGGTCAAACCATTACATAAAGTTATCCAAGCTTGAAAACTACTGAGCTAATGGAGGAAGATGTAACACGTATTTTAAATATTGAACTATTATCTGATGTAAATTTATTAGATGGGGTCACGGTCGAAAAAACAATGATAAAAAGCCAAGAACAATTATGGAGAGAATTACCCTTTAAATAAAAATACCGTTTACGCTATAGAATTAAATACAACGATTACTATTCCAGAATGGAACAGAGACATTCGTATTATGCTCGAAGAAGCAGGTTTCTATGGCGAAAACGGATTTAGATATGTAAATGGGCGACAAACGGAATTACTATTAATTCCACGCATTAAGAATCATCAAGGCAATTAAACCTGAATAACACCTAAATTAAATGGTTTTTCTATGGGAGCATGATTAGCAGCATCAATGCCCATGGAAATCCATTTTCGGGTATCTAAAGGATCGATGATACCATCGGTCCATAAACGCGATGCCGCGTAATATGGAGAAACCTGATTATCATACCTATTTTTAATTTTATTAAATAGTTCTGCTTCTTTTTCAGGTGTAATTTCTTCTCCTTTTTTCTTTAAAGAAGCTTTCTCGATTTGCAACAATACTTTGGCAGCAGAATTACCACTCATAACCGCTAACTCAGCACTAGGCCATGCTACAATTAAGCGAGGGTCGTAAGCCTTACCACACATGGCATAATTACCAGCGCCATAACTATTACCAATAATAATCGTAAATTTTGGAACGACAGAATTACTAACGGCATTCACCATTTTTGCCCCATCTTTTATAATACCGCCATGTTCACTTTTACTCCCCACCATGAAACCAGTAACATCTTGTAAAAAGACTAACGGAATTTTCTTTTGGTTACAATTGGCAATAAATCGGGTAGCTTTATCCGCAGAATCAGAATAGATAACTCCGCCAAATTGCATTTCACCTGTTGTGGTTTTTACCACTTTGCGTTGGTTGGCTACAATACCAACAGCCCAGCCATCAATACGTGCATACCCAGTTAGTATTGTTTTTCCGTATCCTTCTTTATATTGTTCAAAATCAGAATCATCTACCAAACGTTTGATGATTTCAACCATGTCATATTGATCAGATCTTGATTTAGGTAAGATTCCGTAAATATCCTGAGGATCTTCTTTAGGTTTTTCGGACTTAATTCTATTATAGCCCGCTTTGTCAAAATCACCAATTTTACTCATGATGTTTTTAATCGTATCCAAAGCATCAGCATCATCTTTAGATTTATAATCTGTTACCCCGCTAATCTCACAATGAGTTGTAGCACCGCCTAATGTTTCGTTATCAATACTTTCGCCAATAGCAGCTTTTACTAAATAACTCCCCGCTAAAAAGATACTCCCAGTTTTATCTACAATTAAGGCTTCATCACTCATGATAGGTAAATACGCACCACCAGCAACACAGCTGCCCATAACGGCAGATATTTGTGTAATTCCCATACTGCTCATAACCGCATTGTTTCTAAAAATACGTCCAAAATGTTCTTTGTCTGGAAAAATTTCATCTTGTAAGGGCAAATAGACCCCAGCACTATCTACTAAATAAATTATGGGAAGTTTATTCTCAATAGCAATTTCTTGCGCTCTTAAATTCTTTTTTGCGGTGATAGGGAACCATGCGCCTGCTTTTACAGTGGCATCATTAGCAACAACAATACATTGCTTTCCTTTTATATATCCTATTTTTACGACTACGCCTCCAGATGGGCATCCCCCGTGTTCTTTATACATACCTTCGCCAACAAAAGCACCGACCTCTATGGCGTCGGCTTTGTCATCTAATAAATAATCAACACGTTCTCTAGCCGTCATTTTACCTTGAGCATGTTGCTTTTCAATTCTACTTTTTCCACCACCTAATTTAACAGTGGCTAATCTTTTTTTTAATGCTGATAAAAGTAATTTATTATGATCTTCGTTTTTATTGAAGTTAATATCCATAGGAGCTAAAATTTCTTTAATGGGTATAAATATAAGGAGTAATTATTGATTAACTTTGATAATATATAAAGAGAAAATGAAACAGAAACTACGTTGGGGAATAGTTGGTTTAGGGAGTATCGCAAATCATTTTGTAAAAGATTTAGCTTTAGTTGAAGCATCTGAATTGGTAGCGGTAGCTTCTAGAAGTATTGATAAAGCTGAAGAATTTGCTAAAACCTATGCCTCTAAATATGCATTTGGGAGTTATGAAGAATTATTTAAATGTAATGAGGTAGATGTTATCTATATAGCAACACCCCATTCATTTCATGCAAAATTGGCCATAGATGCTATGTATTATGGAAAGCATATTTTATGTGAAAAACCGTTAGGAGTTAATTCTGCTGAAGTGGTTAAAATGTTTGAAGCGGCTAAAGAAAATAACGTGTTTTTAATGGAAGCTTTATGGAGTCGTTTTAATCCAAGTATTCAGAAAATAACGGAATTGATTGCAGAGGGAGTCATTGGTGCTATAAAATATGTTCATGCTGATTTTGCTTTTCCAGCATTACATAGAGATGATGAAAATAGATTGTTGAATCCAAATTTAGCCGGAGGTTCGCTTTTAGATATTGGTATTTATCCTGTTTTTTTATCGTATTTATTATTGGGAAAACCTGATGAGATTATGGCGTCTTCTAAGTTTTACAAAACAGGAGTAGAAATGCAAACGGCTATGATTTTTGATTATCCAGATGCACAAGCTGTTTTGTATAGTGGGTTAAATTCTAAGTCGGAAATGAAAGCAGAAATCTCAGGAACGAAAGGCACTATTTATATTAATCCAAGGTGGCATGAAGCACAAGGTTTTGAGTTGGAAGTTAACGAAGAAATTACGAAATTTGATTTACCAACGAAAGGGAGGGGATATTATTATGAAATTTTAGAAGTTCAAAAATGTATAGATCACAAGGAATTAGAAAGTGCGTTATGGAATCATGATGAAAGCATGAATCTAATTGGGTTATTAGATGCTATTAGGTCAAAAACGGGAATCGTTTTTCCTTTTGAAGAATAAAACTTGGTGTTTCTAAATAGAAAACTCCTTAAAATAACGATATTTGACCCCACCAACGAACTAAAATTACAAGATATTATGGGAATGAACAAAAACACGGTACTCGCATGGGCTACTTTTATAATGATTTTTGTAGGGTTATCTTTAATAGCCTTAGGGGCTTTTAGGTATTACGAAGTTGCAGGATATGGTTTTGCAGCGGTAGGAATCGGATTTTTAGCAATTGCTTGGGTTTTTAATGCATTGAAAGGAAGGGTTTAAATTTTACCACAAACTAGAGTACAAACAATTAAACATATTTAATTTACATGTCTGACGATAAGAAAGTAATTTTTTCCATGTCTGGGGTTACTAAAACCTATAAAACGGCAAACACACCAGTTTTAAAAAATATATATCTAAGCTTTTTTTACGGAGCTAAAATAGGTATTCTTGGTCTTAACGGATCAGGTAAGTCCACACTCCTAAAGATCATAGCGGGAGTAGATAAAAATTTTCAAGGAGATGTGGTTTTCTCGCCAGGTTACCGTGTAGGCTACCTAGAGCAAGAACCAGAATTAGATGAAGATAAAACAGTTCTTGAAATTGTTAAAGAGGGTGTTGCTGATACCGTTGCAATTCTTGATGAATACAACAAGATAAATGATATGTTTGGGTTAGAGGAAGTGTATTCTGACGCAGATAAGATGGATAAGCTTATGGCACGTCAGGCAGTATTGCAGGATGAAATAGATGCTTCAAATGCTTGGGAATTAGATACCAAATTAGAAATTGCTATGGATGCCTTACGGACACCAGATTCTGATAAAAAGATTGGTATTTTATCTGGAGGAGAGCGTAGACGTGTAGCCTTATGTCGTTTATTATTACAAGAGCCAGAAATATTATTATTAGATGAACCTACCAACCACTTAGATGCAGAATCTGTACATTGGCTAGAACATCATTTAGCAGCATACAAAGGAACTGTTATTGCGGTAACGCATGATAGGTACTTTTTAGACAATGTGGCGGGTTGGATTTTAGAATTAGATAGGGGAGAAGGTATTCCTTGGAAAGGAAACTATTCTAGCTGGTTAGATCAGAAGTCTAAGCGTATGGCAGATGAAAGTAAGGTAGCTTCCAAACGTCAAAAAACATTAGAACGTGAGTTAGAATGGGTACGTCAAGGCGCAAAAGGCCGTCAGACCAAACAAAAAGCACGTTTAAATAATTACGATAAGTTAATGAGTCAAGACCAAAAGGTACTTGATGAAAAACTTGAAATATATATCCCTAATGGACCACGCTTAGGTACCAATGTTATTGAAGCCGTTGGAGTTAGTAAAGCATTCGGAGATAAATTGTTGTACGAGGATCTAAACTTTAAATTACCACAAGCGGGTATCGTTGGAGTTATCGGGCCAAACGGTGCTGGTAAAACAACGATTTTTAGAATGGTCATGGGAGAAGAGAAACCTGATAAGGGAGAGTTTGTAGTTGGTGATACAGCCAAAATCGCTTATGTAGATCAAAGTCACTCTAACATAGATCCAGAGAAAACAATTTGGCAGAATTTTAGTGATGAGCAAGAAATGATCATGATGGGAGGGCGTCAAGTAAATTCTCGTGCGTATTTAAGTCGATTTAACTTTTCAGGAAGTGAACAGAATAAAAAAGTGAATATGTTGTCTGGTGGTGAACGTAACCGTTTACATTTAGCAATGACGCTAAAAGAAGAGGGTAACGTCTTACTCTTAGATGAGCCTACGAATGATCTTGATGTAAACACATTACGAGCCTTGGAAGAAGGTTTAGAGAATTTTGCAGGCTGTGCTGTTGTTATTTCTCACGACCGTTGGTTCCTAGATCGTATTTGTACACACATCTTAGCTTTTGAAGGAGATTCTCAAGTCTATTTCTTTGAAGGGTCATTCTCCGATTATGAAGAGAATAAGAAGAAACGTTTGGGTGGCGATTTAATGCCGAAACGTATTAAGTACAAGAAGTTAATTAGGTAATTAATGATATTACCCTAATAACAGCAAAAAATAAAAGCTCCTAAGAAATTTCTTAGGAGCTTTTATTTTATATTTAAAACGCTGCTTAATACTCCATTTTCGGGTACCAATCTAATTGGATTACTTCAATAGTTGGGTCGCCTTCATTTACAAGTTTTTTAAATTTAGCAACATCACTTACATCAGGATTTCCTCTATAATGATAAGGATATACTTGTTTAGGCTTAAATTCTAATACGGCACTAGCCGCGCTTTCTTCCGTCATTGTATACGGTAAGTTCATGCAAATAAAAGCTTTGTCAATATTCTTTAAAGCGCGCATTTCAGGAATATCTTCTGTATCACCTGAGAAATAAATACGCTCGTCGTCTTTACTTAATAGGTATCCGTTTCCTCTCCCTTTGGTATGAAATTTTAAAGCCTCTTCACGTAAATTATACATAGGTATCGCTTCAATACTAATTCCATTAAAATCGGTTTTTTCGCCGTTTGCTAAAATCTGCAATTGTGATTTTAAATTTTCGGGTAATTTATCTGCTACCGCTTGTGGTGCTATTATTTTAGTGTCAGAAAGATCTAAAGAATCAAGTGTTGCCATATCTAAATGATCGCCATGGATATCAGTTATTAGCAAAAGATTAGGTTTTTTCTGTTCGGTATATTCATTCGCTCCCCCAACAGGATCAATATAAATTGTGGTTTCGCCCCATTGTAATACAGCAGAAGCATGCTCAATAGGTGCTATATTGATGACTTCTTTCGTTTTTACTATGGTTTCGGTTTCAGCGGGTTGATTTTCGGTAACAGCTTCTTCCTTCTTATTTTCTTTACAGCCTATTACAAAAATTCCGAATAAACTGAGGGTAAGTAACTTTTTCATAATTATACTTTATTTTAATTGCAATTCCATTTTGATGTCGCTTCGTGCATACGGAAGATCCTTCTCTATAGGCACCTCTACAAAATTATATTTTTTATAAAGGTATAAAGCGTGCGGAAGTTTGGTGCTTGAATACAAAATAATTTTATCCCAATCGCTTTGCTCACCAAAACGTATTGCAAATTTTAACAACGCTTGTCCAATCTTTAATCCTTGGTACTTTTCACTAACAGCCATTTTTCCTAATTCGAAATGGGTATCATTTATCGGAATAAATGAAAAACATCCCACTATTTTTTCTTCATATTTAGCTAAGAAAATATGACCATTTTTTTTCAGAATTGTATTTTCACAATCATTAAGGAGTTCTTTATCCTTTTCTTCTACATAAAAATATTTTTCTAGCCACTCCACGTTTAAATTATGAAAGGCTTTAGAATGTATTGGTTCATAGGGGATTATACTGATTTCCATTTTATATTGTTTCAAAACAATATAAAATTACGGTTTTTACAAACTATTTTTTCCCTAAAAAATCTAAAAATAAAATTAAAACGTATATATTCCTGAAACAAACAAACTCCCTCGCAAGAGGAAAACTAAAAAGAACTTTTAATTTTTTAAATTATGGCAGAAACAAAAAGTAACAATGGATTAAAAGTAATAGCTGGTCTATTACTAGTATTGTTGGTTGGATTGGTAATTTATACCGTGAGTCTTTACAAAGAAAAACAAGACAACACAGACAAGCTTAGCAAAGAAAAAGAATTAGTTGTAGAAGATTTGACTAGTTTACGTTCTGAATATGACAAAGCAATTTTAGAGAGTAATGCAACAAATGAAGAATTAGTAAGCGCAAGAGATAATATCGCAAAATACATTGATTCTGTAAAAACAATGAAGCTTGATATTTCTGCTTTAGGGAAATACAGAAGACAAGTAAGTATTCTTACCAAGGAAAGACAGCAATTAATTAGAAAAGTTGATTCGTTAACTCGTTCTAATGGTAGATTGGTAATGGAAAGAGATAGTACGTTTACGGAATTAGAAAAACAAACTGTTTTCAACGATTCTTTAGTAGTTCAAAATACACAATTAGCAAATGTTGTTGAAAGAGGTTCTGCCTTAAACATTTCTAAATTGGCTGTAGATGCCGTAAAAGAGCGTAACAGTGGAAAATTAGTTTCTACGTCTAGAGCTGGTGCAACAGATAAATTTAAAGTATGTTTTACTTTAACAAATAATACAATAGCTCAAGCTGGTGATAAAGCTTTTTATATTGAAGTTTTAGATCCTCAAGGAAATGTTTTAGGAGAGAGTTTTACTAAAACTACCGATGAAGGTGCTTCTGTAACGTATAGTAAGGCTACTTCATTCTACTATGAAAATAAAGCTTTAGATGTTTGTGATTATATCAATAAGCCATCAGGAGACTTCCAAAAAGGAAACTATATGGTTAATGTATATGATAATAAGCTTAAATTATTAGGAACTAGTAAGTTCACGTTAAAATAGTCTTAGGCTAACCATTAACAAAAAAGGGGTAATCTTTAATTAGATTACCCCTTTCTTTTTTTAATAAGTAACTTTTGATAATGATTGGCTTAGCGTTAGCGCCTAATAGAACTATAGTGTAGTGAAAAACCACTCGAATATGGTGCTCTTGCAGCGCTCTTAAAAGTATACATCCTTTAAAAAAAGGTTATATAAACTTTGAAATTCAATACGAGGAGGAAATTACGGGCTGTATAGAAAAGGAGCTTTATTGCTTTTATTGTGGAAATGGATGAGAAACAAATGTTCCTAACGTAATATAAAAAAGAGGATGTAAATGAAATTTCTGAAGAAAATACAGATAAATAAGTAGCTGATATTCAATTATTTATCTCAGATATAAACCATCGATTTTCGATTGGAAGCTCTGAATTTGAAGGAGATTGAAAATTGTTTGTAGTATAATAAAGGCTCTTTCTAGAAAATTTTCTAGTAAGAGCCTTTTATGATTTATTTTAAAGTTCCAACCATTTCTTCTGGTTTTACCCAATCATCATAGTCTTCTGCGCTTACATATCCAAGATTAACAGCTTCTTCTTTTAACGTAGTTCCGTTCTTATGAGCAGTGTTTGCAATTTCGGCAGCTTTATAATATCCAATTTTAGTGTTTAATGCTGTAACCAACATTAATGAGTTATTAAGTAATTGCTTAATAACTTCATGGTTAGGCTCAATACCAACAGCACAATTTTCTTCAAAACTTACACAAGCATCTCCAAGGAGTTCTGCAGATTGTAAAATGTTGGCGGCCATCATAGGTTTAAATACATTCAATTCATAATGCCCCTGAGTGCCTCCAACGCTAATTGCTACATCATTACCCATAACCTGTGCACACACCATAGTTAATGCCTCACATTGCGTAGGATTAACTTTTCCAGGCATTATTGAACTACCAGGTTCGTTAGCAGGAATAATAATTTCTCCAATTCCTGAACGTGGTCCGGAAGCCATCATTCTAATATCATTGGCAATTTTATTTAAGGATACAGCTAGTTGCTTTAATGCTCCATGGCTCTCTACGATAGCATCGTGAGCAGCTAAAGCTTCAAATTTGTTTTCGGCAGTGATAAAGGGTAGTCCTGTAAACTCCGCAATAAAATCTGCTACAACTACGTCATAACCATCTGGAGTGTTTAAACCAGTACCTACTGCAGTTCCTCCAAGAGCAAGTTCTGCTAAATGAGGGAGTGTATTGTTTAATGCTTTTAAGCCATGATCTAATTGAGATACATATCCCGAGAATTCTTGTCCTAAAGTTAGGGGAGTGGCATCCATTAAATGGGTACGTCCAATTTTTACGACATTTTTAAATTCAATTGTTTTTTTGTGTAATGTGTCACGCAGTTTCGTTACTCCTGGAATAGTAACCTCAACAATCTTCTTATATGCAGCAATATGCATTCCTGTTGGAAAGGTATCGTTAGAAGATTGAGATTTATTTACGTCGTCATTAGGCTGAATTACTTTTTCGCCTTCTCCAATAATATTTCCAGCAAGTTCCTGTGCTCTATTAGCAATAACTTCATTAACGTTCATATTGCTCTGAGTACCAGAACCAGTTTGCCAAATAACCAAAGGAAATTGATCATCATGTTTTTTTGCTAAAATTTCATCACATACTTGGGTGATTAAATCTCTTTTCTCTTCAGAAAGAACTCCTAACTTATGATTTGCATAAGCAGCAGCTTTCTTTAAATAAGCAAATCCGTATACAATATCTAAAGGCATAGAGCCTTTAGGGCCTATTTTAAAATTGTTTCTTGAGCGTTCTGTTTGGGCGCCCCAGTATTTATCCGAAGGAACTTCTACATTGCCCATCGTATCTTTTTCTATTCTATAACTCATAAGAAATTTATTAATGTACACTACAAAGATATTGTATTGTGATTTTTTTTTGGCGTCTCTTTAAAATAATTCTATTTTTTTTTAAAATTCATTTGTACTATTCATCAATTTCAAAGTATCTTTGTAGTAATAAAAATTAATAGCATGTTTGAATTTGACCAATATTTAGGGTTTTTAGCGTTCTTAACTATTTTAACAATAGGTTTTTGGATAATGATTTTCCTATTAACTTTTGTAATACCTTACTGGTTAGGAGGAAACCTTATAGAGCTTTATAAAGAAAAGCGTGATGCTAAAAGAGCAAAGCTAAAAGAAGAAGAGCAATAAGAGATTCTATTTTTTCTCTAAATTGTTATCTATTAAATATAAAAAAAGAAGCCAATTGGCTTCTTTTTTGTTTCTATATGTGAATGAATACTAGAATTCATCACCACCGTCATCATCATTTCTTTGTTGTCCTTTTTGTTTTGAAGATTTTCCTTTTGGCTGATTAAATCGATACATAAAACCAAGTGTAAATTGTCTTTGCCTCCATTGAAATTCGCTTTCAGATGTAAATGTATCTGTATCTGTAAAAGATCTTCTTTTTGCGGAGTTAAATACATCATTTACATTAAATGATAATGTTCCTTTATCCCCAAAAACATCTTTACTAAATGCAATACTAGCAAAGGTCATACTTTTACTTTCTGTTTGTGAATTTTCAGAAGGACCTCTGTAAAAAATGTTGGTTTGCCAATCAATTTTTGCAGGCAATGAAATCTTTGTACTAAACCTAGAAAACCAACTTGTGTTTTTAGCACCATAATCTACTTCATTAAAAACACCTTCTGACTCAAACTGGAAAAAGTTGAAGCTACCATTTAAACGCAACCATTTAGTTGGGTTATATAAAAGTCCTACTTCAGCTCCTATTCTTTGATTAGAAGATAAATTGATAGGTAAAGTTCTAATGATATTTACTCCATCCGAAGTAAAGGTTCCAGTTTCTTCTTGTATACGTTCAAAAGAATTTGTTTCTTTTTGATAATAGATTGAAGAGGTAAAGGTTGCTTTTTTCCATCTCTTTAAATAACCTACATCATACGCATTTGCATACGCGGGGTCTAAATCAGGGTTTCCTTGAAAAACATTTGTTGTACTTGTTCTGGAAGGGAAGGGGTTAATGTAACGTCCTCTAGGTCTGTTAATTCTTCTGTTATACCCTAAAGAGATACTTTCCATATCACTTAATTCTAAAATTAAGTTTAATGTAGGGAAAAGGCCTAAATAGTTTTTATCAAAATTTAAATCTACGTCAGATCCTAATAATTCTTGTAAGGCTGCGGCATCAATCTCAGATTCAACATCTCCTTTCAATTGAGTGTTTTCTAATCTAAGGCCTAATAAATAAGAAAATTGACCATGCTTATTCCCATATTGTGTGTAGAACGCATTAATATTTTCGTCGTAGGTAAATTTATTTTTTAACTCCAAATCAGTTACAAACAATCCATTATCAAAATTTAAAGTGTCTAATTGATAGTCTGTTATAGATTGTTTAAAATTACCTCGATATCCTGCTTCAAACTGCGCATCACCCATGGGTAACACATAATCTGCTTGAAATAAAAATTCATTCTGTGTTTCTTTTTCGTAAATATTTTCTCTGTCATTTAACTCATCGTCAGGAAAGGTATTTACTTCTGTAATATCAGTAAATGCATCTTTAATATCATAAGAATATTGAAAATCACTAGTTAATTTGTGTCCTTTGTCATTAAAATCATTGGTATAATTTACAGATACTTGGTAACTATTATCGTCTTCTTCTTCTTTTTCTTCACGAAGTGTTTCTTTTGTTATTGTTCCACTATTGTAAAGATCACTTTCGGTATCGGTAACATCTGATTCATCTGAAAATCGACCAAAAACACTAGCTGTAATCGATGATTTTTCAGTTAAGAAGTATTCTAAACCTAGGTTGGCATTGAAAGACTTGTCTTCTCTGTTAATATCTCGATCTTCAAAAACTCTATCAAAACTACTCGATACATAATTATTGTCAAAAAATGCGTTTCCCGGAGATCTACGATAAGAATATCCCAACGTATTGAATATATTAAACTTATCTGTACGTAAATTTAAATTAGTGTTCACTGAACTTGATGTAGGATACCCTAGAGTAGTATTTAGAGATCCATTAAAACCAAGGGTTTTCTCTTTTTTTAAGACGATATTTAAGATCCCTGCAGTACCTTCAGCATCATATCTTGCAGAAGGACTTGTAATTACTTCCACTTTTTCTATAGCATCTGCGGGTAGTTGGCGTAAGGCATCTGTAGAGCCAAAACCTGCCATGGCAGAAGGTTTACCATTAATTAGTATTCTAACATTCTCATTTCCTCTTAAACTAATAGCACCATCAACATCTACAGTTACAGAGGGTACATTATTTAATGCATCGCTAATATTGGCTCCACTCGTGGTAAGATCTTTTCCAATATTATATACTTTTTTGTCTAAACGGACTTCTACAGTCGTTTTTTCTCCAACCACTTCTATGCCTTCTAGTTGGGATACATCTGGATTAAGTTGTATGGTACCTAAATTTATAGATTTAGTAAGTGTTTGATTTGGTAGTCTATAGGTTTTATAGCCAATATATTCTAAGCTTATATTGTACTTTCCTGGTAGCGTTTCTACTTCGTATTTACCTGATCCATCAGTAATGCCACCTGTAACTTTACTAGGATCATCTACACTTTGTAAAACAAGTGTTGCATATTCTAAAGGTTGCCCAGTATCTTGCTCTACTACTATTCCTGTAATTTTTATGGGGTTTTGCTCTTGTGGCCTTTGAGCTGTTAAGCTAAATAATGTTAGTAGTAGGGTAATTGGAAGTAGTAGTTTCATGTAGTTTTTAAATTAATCTTTGTTTTTCTTTTTTTTCTTTTTCTTCTTTTTTGATTTGAATCTGTCTTTTTGCAATTTTTCAAAAGCTTCATACTTATCTTCAGGTAAGCCTGCTCTTAATTCTTCTTCTTGCTCCTTGACAATTTTCTCCATGGCCTCTCTGGTTTTCTCAGGCTCCAATTTTAAAATTTGCAATTCAATACGTTTTTGAACACTCTTGGTTAAAATACTTCTAACAATTGCCTCTTCAAAGGGGTTTAAGCCTACTGCTTCTGTTATGTTGGGCATTTCATTATCTACAATTTGCTCTGCAGTAAGTGCTTTTGGCTCTTCTTGCGGGGTTTGTGCTTGTGGAATAGAACTTCTTTGTCTTCCGTAACCATTTCCACTTCCTCCATAGCCATTACCATATTGAGCTTGTATCTCTACAGAGGATAGGGCTAAGGTTAAAATTGCAATTAATGATTTTAAAAATATTTTCATGGTTAATAATATTATAAGATTATAAAACTAAAATAAGGTTTAAAGGAACTTGGTTAAAAGTTTGTTAAAATGATTTAACCAAGTTTTGTGCCAAAGAATAGAATATTAAATAATGGACAGAATATTGGAAGACGGGCGTCCGATGACTGCTTTTTTACCGTTTACTATAATAGGGCGTTCAATTAACTTTGGGTTTGCAACCATTGCTTTTATGATGTCTCCTTCTGATAATTCTTTGCCTTTGAATTCATCTTTCCAAATTTTTTCATTTTTCCGGACTAAATCAATGGCAGATATACCTAATAGATGTAGGATATCAATGAGTTGCTTTTCAGTGAATAGCTCTTCTAAATATTTAACGACTTTAAACTCCTTACCTGATTTTTCAAGTACCGCTAAACCTTCTCTAGATTTTGAGCATCTTGGGTTGTGATATATTGTAATCATAATAATTTATTTTAAAAGTTATAGATCAATTTATTCCTCATCTCTCTGACCCATCATCATAAGAAAAGCTTTTAAGAACTTATCGATGTCACCATCCATGACCGCATCAACATTTCCCGTTTCGGTACCTGTACGTACGTCTTTTACTAGTTTGTAAGGATGCATCACGTAATTCCGTATTTGGGACCCCCATTCAATTTTCATTTTAGAGGACTCTATTTCTTGACGGGCTTCCATTTTTTTGCGCAATTCAATCTCATAGAGTTGTGATTTAAGCATTTTTAATGCCGTAGCTCTATTTTCGTGCTGAGAGCGTGAATCTGAACAAGAAATTTGAATTCCACTTGGTTTATGGGTAAGCTGAACTTTAGTTTCAACCTTATTCACATTTTGTCCACCAGCACCAGAAGACCTTGCGGTTGTAATATCTATATCTGCAGGATTAATAGCAATCTCTATGCTATCATCTACTAATGGATACACATAAACAGATGCAAATGAGGTATGACGTTTCGCATTGCTATCAAAAGGAGAAATACGCACCAATCGGTGGACTCCATTTTCACCTTTCAACCATCCAAAGGAAAACTCACCATCAATTTCTAAGGTTACGGTTTTTATACCTGTAACATCACCTTCTTGATAATTGAGTTCTTTTATTTTGAAGCCTTTTTTTTCGCTCCACATCATATACATTCGCATGAGCATAGCAGCCCAGTCACAACTCTCAGTACCACCGGCTCCAGCTGTAATTTGTATAATGGCAGGAAGCTCATCACCTTCTTCAGAAAGCATATTTTTGAACTCTAGATTCTCTATGCTATCTAATGTTTTAGTATAATGCTTTTCTACTTCTTCTTCACTTATAGCTCCTTCCTTTTGAAATTCGATAAGAACTTCCAGGTCGTTTGCTAATGTTTCGGATGCTTCATAATCGTCTACCCATTTTTTTTTAGATTGAATGAACTTCATATGCTCCTGAGCTTTTTGGGGATTGTCCCAAAAATCTGGTGCTAATGTTTTTTCTTGTTCATTTTCTACTTCTATAAGTTTGGCATCAACGTCAAAGATACCTCCTCAACGCACCAAGGCGATCTAAAAGACCTTTATAAAGGTCTGTAGTAATTATCATGCTATTCAATTTGAAGCAAAAATAAGTTTCTTTTTACTTGAAATCTCTTCTAATCACAAAAAAGATAATTTACTGTTGCTGGCTGTTAACTGCTACCGAATATTGTGTTCTATTTTGACCCTCGGTATATACGACCCCTTTTAAAGGGGAGCAGTCTTGGTAATCTTTACCATGACATACCTTGATATGGTTGTTACCCACTAATAAATTGTTGGTAGGGTCAAAGCCTACCCAGCCGGTAGTAGGAATATAAGCTTCTGTCCAAGCGTGCATTTGAGAATCTCCAAAATAACCATTTCCCTGATCTAGATATCCTGAGACATAGCGTGCAGGGATCTTATTGGCTCTGGCTATAGCACAAAATAAATGTGAGAAATCTTGACAAACGCCATGCTTGTTTGTAATAATATCTTTTAAAGTGGTCTTAACATCCGTTACATCTATTTTGAAATAGAGGTGTTCATGAGTAAATTTATTTAAATCTTGCAAATTTTCAAAGATAGATTTAGTAGCATCAAAAGAAAAAATAGCTTGATTGCTTTGGGGTAACGTAGTGAAATGGGTATCCTTTAAAAACTGATGATGATCAACTTTAAATTCTAGAGAATTTAATTTATTATAATCAGCTTCCATAGTGGAAGTGATTTCAAAATCAAACGGGTTTACATCTTTTTTAAGTAGTTGGAAATGTGCTTTAAATTCAATCTCATTAAATTCCTTTTTTGGGCTAATACGTATTGTTTCAAAACCGTAGCCATTTATTGAAAACTCATTATTAGTTCCTAATGAGTTTTCAAATTTAATTTCAACTAATTCTTGATTATCATTGGTTGCAGGGATAATTAAAAATTGCCAATAGGCACTATGCACTAGGTTTTCATAGGTGTTTTTGGTGTTATAGGTAATGCTATATTCTAATGACATAATTTAAAAAAAAATTGTGACTAAGTTAGCGTATTAGAAATCGTCTAATAGTTAAAAAATTCTTTTTCCATTTTTAAACTTATCTCCGTTAAATTAACTAGAATATTCTCTATAAACTCTTGAATGTTGCACTCTATTTCTTCAATGTGTTTGTATTGAATTTCTGACCTTACTTTTCCTATTAAAAAAGCTGTTGAATTTTTGTTGTAATTAGTAGTGGTGTCCAATACTTTAATATGATGATAAACTTGATTAAGACTATTCATTATAGAACGCGGACAATTGGGATTTAAAATTAAAAACTCTAAAGTAGAAACACTTGTGGGTGCTTTCTTGTAATGCCTTCTCATCATATCATAGGATTCGGCACATTTTAATAAAGTAGTCCATTCAAAACTTTTACTAAAAGCATCGCCATAACTCCCTTGAGAACTTAGAGCATCCCTGTTTTTAGAATTTATCATTCTAATTACTTGTGTGGCACGTTCCATATTTATTCCCAACATTATAATTGCATATACAGGATCATGGAGTAGGGTGCCTCTAATTTTACCTCTTAAGATATCAGTCATTTCAGTAACGTGAAGCGTAAAATCATGAAGTCCATTCTTTACGAATACATCTGAGTTGTAATTCACTATAAAATGATAGAATTTATTAATTGCTTCATACAATTCTGTAGAGATTAAATCTCGAGCACTATTGGCATTTTCACGTGCAGACTTAATATTATTGATAATGGAGTAATGGGTTTGATAATCTAAACCTATTTTAAATAAAACATTTTGTTCATTGAGAATTTTGCTTTCATCTTCTTCAGGGTCTCCAACCATAAAAAGCATGGACCGCAATACAAATTGTCTTGATTGTGAAAGTTGATTAGGTGCATCTAAAGATGAAAAATAATTTACATTTAAGTAACGAGCAATATGTTCTGAACGTTCAATATAACGACCCATCCAGAATAAATTATTTGCGACTCTTGCTAGCATATATTAAATAGATTTTAGTACCCAAGTGTCTTTAGAACCACCGCCTTGAGATGAATTAACAATTAAATTTCCTTTTTGAAGTGCTACTCGCGTTAAACCGCCTTTTAGAACAAATTCTTTGTCTTTACCTAATACGGTAAAGGTTCTTAAATCTACATGGCGTTGTTCAAATTCTTCGGTATCATCAATATAGGTAGGATGCACCGATAAGGACATTATAGGTTGGGCTACATACTTTCGGGGACTCGCTAAGATTTCAGCTTTAACTCTTTCTATTTCTTCTTTGCTAAGTCTATTCCCTATAGATATGCCATAACCACCTGCTTCATCGACAGGTTTAATCACCAAATTCCCTATATTTTCTAAAACATACTTTAATTCTTCAGGTCTTGAACAATGATAGGTATGTACATTATTTAATATAGGTTCCTCGTCTAAGTAATATTTAATAATCTGAGGCATATAAGTATAAACGGCTTTATCATCTGCAACTCCGGTACCAGGAGCATTTGCGAGCGTAACATTTCCTTTCTTATAGGCAGCAAATAATCCAGGAACGCCTATTGCTGAGTCCGCCCTAAATTCTAATGGATCTAAAAATTGATCATCTATTCTCCTATAAATGATATCTACTTTTACAGGACCTTTTATCGTTTTCATGTATACAAAATCGTTCTCAACAAATAAATCTCGACCTTCAACAAGCTCAACACCCATGGTCTTTGCTAGATAAGAGTGTTCATAAAACGCAGAATTATACATGCCAGGAGTAATAACCACACAATTAGGGATGTCTACACCGTGAGGTTTAACGCTTTCTAAGAGATCTAAAAGATTTTCAGCGTAATTGGTCACAGAATAGGTCTGGTAATGATTAAAAACACCAAAGAGTGCGCGTTTTAAAGCAGTTCTATTACATATAACATAGCTAACACCAGAAGGGCAACGGATATTATCTTCTAATACATAGTATTTGCCATCATTGTGTTTTATAACATCAATACCTGAAATGTGATTGTAGATACCACCAGGAGGATCTATACCATTCATTTGATCTAAATAATTGACAGAAGAACTTATTAAATCCATGGGGACTATACCATCACGAATTATATTTTTATCGTGGTATATATCCCAAAGAAAAAGGTTTAGAGCTTTACTTCTTTGTATGGATCCTTTTTCAATAATCTCCCATTCAGAAGGGTCAATAATTCTAGGAAAAAGATCAAAAGGAAAAATTTTCTCTTTTGTCTCTTTATCTCCGTAGACTTGAAAGGTAATACCTTGATTAAAAAATGAAGCTTTTGCTTTTGAATTTAGTTTTACATAGTCGGCAATTGATTGCTCCCCATATAAGCTAAAGAGTTTTTGGTAAATTTCTTTGATTTTTCCATCAGCATCAAAAATTTCATCATACAACTCAGAATCTTTTTCGTAAGATGAAAAGATTTTATTCTCAATATTTGTCATATAAATAGTGTTTGAGTTAATTTACTGTTTTTTGTAGACTTTATTGGCATTAATTCAATAATAATCGGACTATAATTTAATATTTAAATAATAATTCTCAATGATTATTAATAATCTCATTTTTTATAGCTATTGGGGTGTATTTCTAAAAAAGGTCATTGTTTTTTTATAATTTTAAAATCTAAAACCACTGAAAATGAGACCAAAAAAGATGCCTTTCCTTTTGCTATTATTTGTAGCACTAACCACTACAGCACAATTTTCTGAAAAAAGTAAGGGCTTTCAGAAATTTAACGGATTTTTTGATGTTTTCTATGATGACCAAAATGATAAGGTATATCTAGAAGTAGAAGACTTAAATAAGGAGTTTCTATATGTTTATGCCTTAAGTAATGGTATTGGTAGCAATGACATAGGTTTAGACCGCGGCCAATTAGGAAATGAACAGGTTGTTTATTTTAAAAAGGCGGGTAATAAATTATTATTAATTCAGCCCAACTTAAAATATAGAGCTTTAACGGATAATGTTTTAGAGAAAAAATCGGTGGCACAAGCTTTTGCCAAATCTGTATTATTTGGATTTAAAATTGAAGAAGAAAAGGATGGAAAATATATTATTGATATAACTGACTTCCTCATGCAAGATACGCATGGTGTGGTAAATAGGTTAAAACGTGCGCAACAAGGATCCTTTAGTTTAGATAAATCCAAAAGCGCTATTGATTTAGAGCGCACCAAGGCCTTCCCTAAGAATATAGAATTAGATGTTATCCTAACCTTTAAAGGAGATGCTAAGGGTTCTGAATTAAGAAGCGTTGCTCCTAATGCAGATTTAATTACCGTAGCGCAGCATCATTCTTTTATAGAACTACCTGATGCTAATTTCAAAAAGCGAGGGTATGATCCAAGAAGTGGTTCTTATCCTTTTTCTTATTATGATTACGCTACCCCAGTACAAGAGGCTATCTTAAAACAATTCATAAGAAGACATCGTTTAGAAAAGAAAGATCCAAATGCAGCCATTAGTGAAGCGGTTGAGCCTATTGTATATTATTTAGATAACGGCACTCCTGAGCCGGTAAGAAGTGCGTTGTTAGAGGGTGGTGCATGGTGGAATCAGGCTTTTGAAGCAATTGGCTATAAAGATGCTTTTCAATTAAAAATGTTACCTGCAGATGCAGATCCATTAGATTCTCGGTATAATGTGATCCAATGGGTACATCGCTCTACAAGAGGGTGGAGTTATGGCAGTAGTATAACGGATCCTAGAACTGGCGAGATCATTAAAGGCCATGTGAGTTTAGGTAGTTTACGTATTCGACAAGATTTTTTAATTGCCCAAGCATTAATGGATAAGCCTTTTGAAGAACGTGATGATAATTATGAACCTATGCTTGAAATGGCTTTGGCGAGAATACGCCAATTGTCTGCACATGAAATTGGCCATACATTGGGGTTCTCCCATAATTTTGCAGCGAGCACAAATGATAGAGCTTCAGTGATGGATTATCCGCATCCTCAATTTAACATCAAACGTGGTAAAATTGATTTTTCAGAAGCTTATGCTACGGGAATAGGAGCATGGGATAAAGTAATAGTTGCCTATTCGTATTCAGATTTTACGAAAGAGAAAGAGGAGCATAAAGAATTAAATAAAATCCTTAAAGATGCTCAAGATAAAGGTCTTAGGTATATTACGGATCAAGACTCTAGACCCAAAGGCATTACAAATGGATTAAGTCACTTATGGGATAATGGTGCTAATGCGAGTGAAGAATTAGAAAACGTTTTAAAGGTTAGAGCGCTGGCTATTGATAATTTCTCTGTGGATAATATAAAAACAGGAGAAACATATTCCACTTTAGAAGACGTTTTCGTTCCATTGTATTTATTTCACAGGTATCAGGTAGAAGCAGCAGCCAAGCTAGTTGGAGGGATAGATTTTAATTATGCCATTAAGGGAGATCAGCAAATGGTCGTAGAGAACCTAGATAGCAAGCTTCAGAAAGAAGCATTAAAAAGTGTGCTGAAAACTTTAGATGCTAAGGTAGTGGCTATTCCTAAAGAAAAGCTAAGATTATTTCCTCCCAGAGCTTTTGGGAATCCGAGATCAAGAGAATCTTTCAAAAGTAAAACAGGTATTGCTTTTGATCCTATTTCTGCTGCGGAAACTGCTGCCGATGTTCCTTTAGTATTTCTTTTGCATCCAGAAAGAGCCTCTAAATTAATAGCGCAAAAAAGTTTAGACGATAAAAACTTAGGGTTAGAAGACGTGTTAGATCAAGTGATTGATGCTACTTTTAATAAAACCTTCAACGATGCATATCTTACCGAAGTTCAAAAAGCAATCAATTATCGTGTCTTGTATTATTTAATGAACTTAGCGGCTAATGATGAAGTTCACGGTCAAGTAAATGCTATTGCACGTTTAAAATTGAATGATTTAAAACGTAAATATCTACAAAATACGGATGCTTTCTCTTTTGAAATAGCAACTAGAATAGCACAGTTTCAGGAGCATCCAGAAACATTTAAAATAATACCAGTAGAAAAAATTCCAGATGGCTCACCCATTGGGATGGATTGTTATTAATGAGGCAACACAAAGAAAGTAGTGTTTAAATTCGAGAAATTGATAGGAATGCAATAAGTTTAATGCTCCAATCTGCAATAACATAATCAATGAAAATAAATTTAATTAGTGATACGGTAACAAAGCCAACGTCTGGAATGCTAAAAGCCATGTTTGAAGCAGAAGTAGGAGATGATGTTTTTAAAGAAGATCCCTCTGTAAACGCTTTAGAGGCGAAAGTGGCTCAGTTATTTAATAAGGATGTTGCGTTGTTTTTTCCTAGTGGTACCATGGCAAACCAAGCAGCTATAAAATTACATACACAACCAGCAGATCAGTTAATTTGTGATAAATATGCTCATGTATATAACTACGAAGGTGGTGGAATCAGTTTTAATAGCGGTGTGTCCTGTAAATTAGTAGATGGAGAAAGAGGAATGATGACAGCCAAACAGGTTGAAGAAGCTATAAATCCGCCAGATTTTTATCACAGTCCTTTGACAACCTTGGTCTGTATTGAAAATACCACCAATAAAGGAGGGGGCGCTTGTTGGGATTTTGAAGAATTGAAAAGGATACAGTCGGTGTGTAAAACGCATCATTTAGGATACCATTTGGATGGTGCGCGTTTATGGAATGCTATGGTTGCTAAAAAGGAGACTCCACAACAGTATGGTCAGCTCTTTGATACTATAAGCATTTGTTTTAGTAAAGGTTTGGGCTGCCCTGTTGGATCTGTTTTAGTAGGGAACAAAGAAATAATGCAAAAAGCCATTAGAATTCGTAAACTCTTGGGAGGTGGTATGCGTCAGGCAGGATATTTGGCTGCTGCAGCATCCTATGCTTTAGAGCATCATGTAGAAAGATTAGCAGAAGATCATAAGAAAGCAAAAGAAATAGGGGAGGTACTGCAAAAACTATCCTTTATTAAAAAGGTAGAACCTATAGAAACGAACATCATCATATTTGAAATTGATGAAACTTTAGTAAGTGCAGAAAACTTCTTAAAAAAATTAGCTGCTAATGATGTACATATAATAGGTATGGGGCAAGGAAAATTACGAATTGTAACGCACTTGGACTATACGGATGAAATGCATGAGGCATTTTTATCAATTTTAAAGAAATTATAAATTAGTATTAAATATTGGTATTAGGGACTACAATCTTCTTGAGGTTCTTAATACCATTTTCCATCCCTGCTTCAGAATTATAAAGCTTAGAATTTCCTATAACCTTTCCTTCATTATTCTTAAGCATAAATAAAAACTCTCCCTTATAATTTGTTTTACGTTCAAATAATAATGGCCTTTCTATAAAGGTGCTCAAATTAGCAACAACCTTTTCTAATTCTAATTTATCTGTGTAGGGTATGCTTTCTAAAAGGGTATTTCCGCGCTCATTTTCCAATTTAAAAGCATGATTTCCAGTGTTATGTGTGAAATATTTTACCATGATTCATGTTTTTTTTGTTCAAAATACGAAAAAAAACAGAAAAATCTAAGTGTATTTTTGTAAGAAATTACGGTAGTATGATAATTTATAGGTTGTTCGTCGGTAAAAAACGTATTTAGACGATAAATTTCTTTTTGTTTTCTTTAACAAATAGATTAGTTAAGAAAGAGAATACATTTGCAGTACTAAATATTAACATAACAAAACACATTTTAAAATGAGAAAAATTTTATTTTTATTGTCAGTTTTTACTGCATCTTTTTCGATGGCACAAGATTTGCCATCTAATCCTGAACCAGGTAAATGTTACGTACGTTGTACAACACCAGATGTTTACGTAAACGAAACGGTAACAATTACATTAAAGCCAGCTTATTCAGTTTTAAAAACTGTTCCTGCAACTTTCAAAACAATAACTGAAAACGTAGAAATTAAAGCGGCTGGAAAAAAATTAACAGTTGTTCCTGAAAAATGGGGTACAGAAACAATTAGTTATACTTCTAAGCAAGGTGGTAATACATTAAGTATTTCTCCTGCATCTTTTACAACAGGATCTGAAACAATTGAAATCAAACCAGCTTATGCACAGTGGGAACTAGGTGCACCTGCTCCTGATTGTTCTTCTGGTAATCCAGATGATTGTAGATATTGGTGTTATAAGGGATATCCTGCAGAATTTACAACGGTTTCTACTACATTATTATCTAATGCGGCAAGTATTAGTAAAACTCCAATAGGATCTAGAGATGCTACGTATACTAAAAGAGTTTTAATAGAACAAGCTAAAGTAATTGAAGAAATTATTCCTGCTGAATACAACATTACAAAAACTGTCTTAGATAAAGATGCGGTATACTGTTGAAGAAACTATTCCTGCAGTAACAAAAACAGTATCTAAGGAAGTATTAAAACAAAAAGGTGGTTTAACTAGCTGGAAAGAAGTTGAATGTTCTCTAGTAGAATACCAAGCTTTACCAATAAACTGGAATTCAGGTAGTGCTACGTTAACTTCTGAAGCTAAAAGTATTATTGATAACAGATTGATGCCTGTATTAGCTCAAAATCCTGGTGTAAAAGTTGAATTAGCTTCTCATACAGATTCTCAAGGAGCTTCTTCTTCTAATCAAGATCTTTCTGAAAGAAGAGCAAAAGCTGTTGCTGATTACCTTATCTCTAAAGGAGTAAATTCAAGTCTTTTAGTTGCAAATGGATATGGTGAAACTAAATTATTAAATAGATGTAAAGATGGTGTTTCTTGTACTGCAAGAGAGCACGCTGCAAATAGAAGAACTCAGTTTAGATTAATCAATAACTAAGTTTATAAGTAAAGTAGTAAGTTAGTCACGAAAAAGCCCTCTGTTCTCAGAGGGCTTTTTTTAGTTTATTAGCATTGCGCTCTTCTTTTAGGGCAGTAAGCTAATGCTATTAACTATAAAAAAAAGTGCTTCTCTCTTAGTGTTTTCTTTTTTGATAGTATAATGTAACACACGATATATAGGGCAACGAAGCCTTGTATTTAAGTTTATAGCGGGCTATAGCTTATTGGGTGTAGTAGAGGCTAACTTTTAAGTTACATAAGAATTAGACTAGGTGTCCTAGGTTTTTTATGGGATCCATGATCTTCTTTTAGATAAAGCAGCGCTTAAAAGTTATTTATGAGGCAGTATACAAAGCATAAAAGCCGCATTTTAGGAATCTAAAATGCGGCTTTTATAGGTAGTGTAATTACAAGAATAAATTCTTTAATTTTGGTATCTGTCTAAAAATTTAGCGTGATATTGTGTTTCTCCATTCATACTGTATCCAGATAAAGCGCCTAATTCTTTTCCCTTTTCATTGATAACCTTCAACATGGGAACACTTCCTCTCTTATTATATTTAGAGGCTAGTTCTTTATTTTGTGCTAATTGATTGGCACTTAATAAATCTCTGTTTCTTGGAATATCAACGTATAATAAGACGTATTCTTTAGAATACTCATCAAAAGAAGGAGTTTCAAAAAAATCTTTCTTTAAAGCGATACAGGGAGGACACCAATCACTGCCGGTAAAAAAAACGAGAATATTCTTATCTTCTTTTTCTGCTTTTTTTACTGCTGTTTTATAATCCGTAAGCCAATTTGTTTTTTTTTCTTTTAAATCCCCTTGTGCAGATAGGAGTATAGGAAATAAAATTGCAATTAGTAATTTCTTCATTGGTTTGTGTTTAATTATTTAAATAACGAATCCATTTCAGGAATATTGGGCATTCCGTCTTTCGCAACAGCAGAAAGTTCAGCTTCATTTACAGAAGAAGCTTTTTCAATTGCTTTATTTAGTACTAATAGTAGATAATCTTCTAATTGCTCTTTATCGGCTAGTAATTCTTCGTTAATAGAAATTTCCTTTATAACTCTATTGGCGTTTAAAGTAACTTTTAGTTTCCCGTCAGAAGATTGCTCATCTATTAGGATAGTATTCATTCTTTCTTTAGTAAGCTTTATCTTTTCTTGGGTTTCTTTTAATTTTCCCATCATGCCCATTATATCTCCAAACATAGTTTTTGTATTAGTATTTAATCTTCAAAAGTAATAAATTGTGGTGTTAAATTTTCCTATACTATGATATGTACGGTAAAAAAAGCTTTTATTTTTCTTTTAAGTCTTAGTTTTGTTGCTTCTTGTAAAAGTGATAAAAAAATTATGTCTCAAAATATAGTACCTGTTGCAAAAAAGATGCCGAAATCATTAGAGATTCACGGAGATACACGAATTGATGATTATTATTGGCTAAATGATAGAGAAGATGAGGAGGTACTTGCCTACTTAAATGAAGAAAAGTCATACTATGAAAAAATGATGCAACATACTGTTTCATTTCAGAATACATTGTTTGACGAAATGAAATCTCGAATAAAAGAAGATGATTCTTCGGTGCCTTATAGGCAGAATGGTTATTGGTATTCTACACGCTATGAATTAGGAAAAGAATATCCTATTTATTCTAGAAAAGCAGATATGGATAATGCGATATCAAAAGAATTATTCGATTGTAATACAATGGCCGAAGGTTTTGATTATTTTAAGCTTGGCGGTATTGCTGTGAGTCCTAATAATGAATTGGCAGTTTTTGGGGTAGATAATGTCTCAAGAAGAGAATACACTTTAAAGATTAAAAACTTAACTACCGGAGAAGTTTATGATGATATCATTGAGCAAACTACCGGAGGAGCAGTTTGGGCCGGTGATAACAAAACATTTTTCTATTCTAAGAAAGATCCAATAACCTTACGTTCTGATAAAATATATAAGCACGTTTTAGGTACAGCAGCAGCCGATGATACCATGGTGTACCATGAGGAAGATGAAACTTACGATTGTTTCGTATATAAGACAAAATCGAAAAAATATATTATTATTGGGTCAACAAGTACGCTTACGACTGAATATAGATTTATAAATTCTGATGCCCCAGATAGTAATTTCACTATTTTTTCGGAAAGAGAACGTGGCGTTGAATATTCTTTGGCCCATTATAAGGACGATTTTTATATTCTGACAAATAAAGATGATGCCACGAACTTCAAATTAATGAAGACATCTGAACATAAAACCAACTCAAAATATTGGGAAGATTTTATAGCACATAGGAGTGACGTACTTCTGGAAGATATTGAGATTTTCAAAGAATTTTATGTGATATCTGAACGTGAAAACGGACTCGCGAAAATTAAGATTGTGCGTTGGGATTCTAATGAAAGCTATTTTCTGCCTTTTCATGATGAAACCTATACGGCATATGTGAGTACTAATCCCGATTTTGATACAGAAGTAATGCGTTACGGCTATAATTCGCTTACAACGCCTAGTTCGGTTATCGATTTTAATATGCGTACTAAGGAAAAGGATATTAAAAAAGAACAAGAAGTATTGGGCGGAAAATTTCATAAAGAGAATTATACCTCCGAAAGAATTTGGGCAACAGCGAGAGACGGCGTAAAAATACCAATGTCAGTTGTTTACCATAAAGACACTAAGCTAGATGGCTCTAGCCCCTTGTTACAATATGGCTATGGATCTTACGGCTATACGTTAGATCCTAATTTTTCTACGGTTCGTTTAAGCTTATTAGATCGTGGTTTTATATATGTCATTGCTCATGTACGTGGAAGTGAATATTTAGGGAGACAATGGTATGAAGATGGTAAACTCTTGAAAAAACAGCATTCTTTTACAGACTTTATAGACTGTTCTAAATATTTGATTGCAAATAAATATACAAGTCCAGAACATTTATATGCGGAAGGTGGGTCTGCTGGAGGCTTACTTATGGGGGGTATTGTTAATATGGAACCTAGTTTGTACCATGGTGTTATTGCAGCCGTGCCTTTTGTAGATGTTGTGACCACAATGTTAGATGATACTATACCGTTAACTACTGGGGAGTATGATGAATGGGGGAATCCAAATGAAAAGGAGTACTATGACTACATGAAATCATATTCTCCGTATGACAATGTAAAAGCAATAGCATATCCAAACCTATTAATCACAACAGGATTACACGATTCTCAGGTGCAATATTGGGAACCAGCAAAATGGGTAGCCAAATTAAGAGATTTGAAAAAAGATTCGAATTTATTGTTATTTGACATCAATATGGACGCGGGCCATGGAGGTGCTTCTGGACGGTTTGAAGCCTTAAAAGAAGTAGCAAAAGAGTATGCTTTTTTAATTGATTTGGAAAAGAAAATCGATTAATGAAAAAAAATCAATAAATTTGCATCTTATTGTTATGTATATATCATAAAAAACAACCTGACAATAGTTGTATAACTTAGATCCAACAAATGGAAAATAAGATAAACGCTCATAATAACGTTTTGGAACTAATAGGCAACACGCCATTAGTTAAATTAAATAGAGTAGCAGAATCATTAACTGGTAATTTTTACGCTAAAGTAGAAGCATTCAATCCAGGCCACTCATCAAAAGACAGAATTGCAAACTTCATTATAGAAGAAGCAGAACATAAAGGTTTACTTAAGCCTGGTAGTACAATCATAGAGACAACCTCAGGTAATACTGGTTTTAGTATTGCAATGGTTAGTATTATTAAAGGGTATAAGTGTATTTTAGCCGTTAGTTCAAAATCTTCACTAGATAAAATAGACATGTTGCGCTCTATGGGTGCTGAGGTTTATGTTTGTCCTGCACATGTAGCTCCTGAAGATCCCAGATCCTATTATCAAGTAGCAAAACGTTTACACGAAGAAACTAAAGATAGTATTTACATCAATCAGTATTTTAATAAATTAAATACAGAAGCACATTATAGATCTACCGGCCCCGAAATTTGGAAGCAAACAAATGGGCAAATTACTCATTTGGTAGCTTGTAGTGGTACTGGAGGAACAATTTCTGGAACAGCAGCATACTTAAAAGAACAAAATCCAAATGTTAAAATTATAGCAGTGGATGCCTATGGTTCTGTTTTAAAAAAATACCACGAAACTAGAGAATTTGATAGTAAAGAAATTTACCCATACCGGATTGAAGGCTTAGGTAAAAATTTAATTCCGGACTCTATTGATTTTGATGTAATAGATAAGTTTATAAAAGTTACGGATGAAGAAAGTGCGCATACTGCTCGTGAAATATCTAGAAAAGAAGGTATGTTTGTGGGGTATACTAGTGGTGCAGCCCTTCAGGCAATCAAGCAATTAGATGCTGAAGGTGAGTTTACTGAAAATAGCAATGTAGTGGTTATTTTTCCAGATCACGGATCTCGATATATGAGTAAAGTATACAGTGATAAATGGATGTCTGATCAAGGTTTTACAAGTGCAAAATCTACGGAAGAGATACCAGAAGTGCAGTATATAAAATAACATAATTTAATAATATTAATTTAAAGCAATGGTTCATTTGAATCATTGCTTTTTTTTGTATCTATATTTTATGAAAACATACTAAAAATCTTTACTTTTGCGGTAAATTCAATTTAATTTAGAATGAGAGATTTATTTGAAAGAATAATCGAGAATAAAGGACCATTAGGGAAATGGGCATCGCAAGCTGAAGGTTATTTTGTATTCCCAAAACTTGAAGGACCTATTTCTAATCGTATGAAATTCCAAGGAAAGGAAGTTCTAACGTGGAGTATTAATGATTATTTAGGTCTTGCTAATTTACCGGAAATTAAGAAAGTTGACGGAGAAACAGCAGCAGAATATGGAGCTGCATACCCTATGGGTGCGCGTATGATGAGTGGTCATACCGATTTTCATGAACAATTAGAGCAAGAACTAGCTACTTTCGTAAGTAAAGAAACTGCTTATCTTTTAAACTTCGGATACCAAGGTATCATGTCTGCTATAGACGCGTTGGTGGGTAAAGATGATATTATTGTTTATGATGTAGATTCTCACGCTTGTATTATAGATGGTGTGCGTTTACACATGGGTAAGCGTTTTACTTTTAAACATAATGATATTGAGAGCCTTGAAAAAAACCTTGAACGTGCTGTTAAAATGGCCGATCAAACAGGTGGTGGGATCCTCGTAATTACTGAAGGTGTTTTTGGTATGCGTGGTGAGCAAGGTAGATTAAAAGAAATTGTAGCTTTAAAAGAGAAATACAATTTTAGACTTCTTGTAGATGATGCACATGGATTTGGTACCTTAGGTAAAACTGGTGCTGGAGCAGGTGAGGAGCAAGGTGTTCAAGACGGAATTGATGTTTATTTTGCAACTTTTGCAAAATCTATGGCCGGTATCGGTGCTTTTTTAGCTGCGGATAAAGGAATTATAGATTATTTGAAATACAATTTACGTTCTCAAATGTTTGCGAAGTCATTACCTATGATTTACGTAAAAGGAGCATTAAAACGTCTAGATATGTTACGTACAATGCCAGAACTTAAAAATAAGTTGTGGGAAAACGTGAATGCATTACAAGGCGGTCTTAAAGAACGTGGTTTTGATATTGGAACGACAACAAGTTGCGTAACTCCTGTATATTTAAATGGTAGTATCCCTGAGGCAATGGCTTTAGTGAAAGATTTACGTGAGAACCACGGGATCTTTTGTTCTATTGTAGTATACCCAGTAATACCAAAAGGATTAATATTACTTCGTATGATTCCAACAGCAACACATACCTTAGAAGATGTTAGTGTTACTTTAGAAGCATTCTCAGAGATTAGAGAACGTTTGGAAAATGGAACTTATAAAAGACTTTCTGCTGCCGTAGCTGCCGCTATGGGTGAGTAAGAAGTAAGAAACATATAGAATTAAAAATCCCGAGAGTAATTAACTTACATCTCGGGATTTTTTTTATGTTATATTGAAACGATTATAGATTTTTTCGATACGTTCTTCTTCGTTTGTAAATTTCAGGATTAAAATTTTTCCATAATTGTTTTATGGCTATATTTTCCTCCAATTCAGGAGTTCTAACACAACTTAGAATGCCCCTAGCCGTAAAAGTTTCGTAATATTCATTAAATATAATAGCGGTAACTCCTTTGTTTTGGTAGTCAGGATGCACACCTATTAAATAAAAGATGACCTCTTTACTTTGTTTTTTTGCTTTTAATAAATGAAAAAGCCCTGTTGGGAATAATTTCCCTTTAGATTTTTGTAAAGCCTCAGAAAATGACGGCATTACAATGCTAAACGCTACAAGTTTATCGTCTTTGTCAACTACAAATTTTATATATTCAGGATTAATAAAACTAATATATTTCTTCTTGAAATAGGCTTTTTGAATTTCGGTAATAGGCACAAAAGAAGAAAGGGAAGCGTAAGATTCATTAAATAAATCGAACATCTTATCAGCCATGGGCATTACATCTTTAGTTTTTGTAAAATTTAAAGGGCGTAGATTGTATCTTTTTTTTATTAACACGTTTGCTTTCGCATAAAACTTAGGATCGGCATTGGCGAAAGGAAACCTGTTCTCCATGTATTCTTTTTCTTTGGCGAAACCTAAATTTTCATAATGATTTACATAATAAGCATGGTTGTACCAAGTAATCATCGTTCCAATTTCGTCAAAACCTTCGGTAAGAACTCCTACTTTATCTAGGTTAGAAAATCCAACAGGGCCTTCCATGTACTCCAGATTATTTTTAGTCCCTATTTCCTGAACTTTTTCTATTAATGCCTTAGAAACTGCTAAATCATCAATAAAATCAAACCATCCAAAACGCATTTTGGATACTTTCTGTTGTTTAATTTCTATCCAATTGACAATGGCTACAATACGCCCTACGATTTCATTATCCTTATAGGCTAGGAATAAGGTAGCTTCTGCATCTTTAAATGCAGGGTTTTTATCCTTATTAAAGGTTTCCATCTCATCAGCTATGATTGGTGGAACCCAATATTTAGAATCTTTATATAGGGTAAAAGGGAATTTTACAAATTTTTTAAGATCTGCTGTTGTCTTAACTTCTGAAACTGTAATCATGTGTGCTCTTTTATAGTATCAATATTAACAATATTAATCAACATCTTAAAGCGTGTTGTGAAGTTAATGTGTTGTAAAATTAATTTTTAAAAGCTAAGGTGTTAAAAGTCAATAGCACCGTTATCTTCTTTTTTCTTTTTCTTTTCTGCTTTTTTAAGCTTCTTTAATTGTTTTTTCGTCGGACCTAAATCTACATCTTCGGCGCCTGAACCATCTTCTTTCTTAGCTTTTTTAGCTTTCTTTTTCATGTCCTTTTTGCCAATCTGTCCATTTTCACCACCTTTTTGCTCGTCAATTGGAACAATTTTATCTTGGTGTTTATCTATGCGATATGAAAGACCAAGGGTACCAAACATACGTGTAGGCGTGTCTTTAAAGCTACCTCCAAAAGTAATGTCTGCTTGCATATTTTTAGTAAATAAATGCGCAATACCAGTTCGGTATAATGCATCTGCATACCGATCGCTCTTAATTCCTTGTTGTTCTAAGAAAATACTCCATTTAGGATTTCTAAAAGCGTGAGTTAAGGACATAATATAACTCCATTCAGGGAATTCTGATCCTATTCTATCATAAGCGATGTTCGTAATAAAAACAACTCTTGGAGAAATTTTACTTTGCGTAGCAAGCATTACACGTGGTGTAACGGTACCATCTCCAATATAGTAAGGGTTATCACCTAAATTAAATGTTGCGCCTGCATAAAGAGATACTGCAGGAAGTAAATTACGCCATTGAAACTTATGGTTAGCTTTCCAACTCATAAGATTTGGTTTATTGCGTTCGGGGTTTTTAAAAGGATCGTAGATTAAATATTTTAATCCTAATCTATTTCTAGAAAAATCGGTTATCGTTTGATCCGGAAAAGAATTGGAATAGGTAATGTTTTCTTTTTGATAAACACCTTCATAAGTAATCTCTAATTTTTCAAATAAAAGACCATACCGTAGGGCTAGTTCTGTGCTTAAAATATTAGATTCTGAATTCAATAATACATGGTCTTGTTGTTCGTAACCAATCCCAAATTCAGCCTGAATTACATTTTTACCTACCGCATAAGCACTTACAGATTGCCCAGGACGGTTAGAATTGATGACATCGGTGTATTGTGATGAAGCTATTATTGAGTAAAGAAAAATAGCTAATAGAAGAAAATTTTTCATGATATATAGTTCTGTGGCGTACTGAATGCAACGGTTTTATTAATATTTTAAGATTTTCATCGCCATAATGCGGATTGATAATTGTATTTTTGAGATTAATTATTTGAACAATATGGCTTTCTTAAAAACGATATTAATCATACTATTAGTATATTATTTATTTAAAATATTAATAAAATTATTTGCGCCTAAAATATTGAATTATGCGGGTAAAAAAGCGGAACAACATTTTAGAGAAAAGTTAGAAGGTTTTAACACCCAACAGCAACCACAAAAAAGCACAGAACAAGGTGATGTGATTATAGATAAAAACACTACTAGAAAATCTAATTCTTCGAAAAAAGTCGGAGAATATATAGATTTTGAAGAAATTGATTAATTTCCCTCTTTTTTAACCACCAACCAAGATACTCACGAGAAGTTAAAGCGTTATAATTCTTTACTATTTGCTGCGTATTTCTTTGTAAACAGAATTATAAATGAAAAGTAATCTTAGAGCTTTTTTAATTCACTTTTTTGCTATTGCCATTTTTATTGTTGCTGCAGTAGCTTTTTTTACTCCAGTCTTACAGGGTAAAGTTATTTTTCAGTCAGATATTGCCCAGTATACGGGTATGGCTAAAGAACAAACGGATTTTAAAGAGAAAACAGGAGAAGAACCGTATTGGACCAACAGTGCATTTGGCGGAATGCCCACCTACCAACTGGGGGCGCATTATCCTTATAATTTTGTAAAACAAGTAGATTTAGCTTTGCGCTTTTTACCGCGTCCTGCAGATTATTTGTTTCTTTATTTATTGGGCTTTTATATATTGCTTAGTTGCTTAAAAGTAGATTATAGACTGGCCGTTTTAGGAGCGCTTGCTTTTGGTTTTTCTACCTATTTAATTATTATTTTAGGAGTAGGTCATAATGCAAAAGCACATGCTATTGCTTACTTGCCCATGCTTCTAGGGGGGATCATTTTGGTTTTTCGAAGGAATTATGTTTGGGGTTTTATTTTAACGGCCATAGCTATGGCACTCGAAATAAATGCAAACCATTACCAAATGACCTATTATTTTATGCTCTTAGTGTTAATATTAGGTGTTGTTTATTTGATAGATGCAATACTAAAGAAGGAATTAAAACACTTTTTTACGGCAGTAGGAGTTTTATTGATAGCTGTTTTACTGGGTATTGCTACAAATGCGACTAGTTTAATGGCAACTAAGGAGTATGCTGATTGGAGTACACGAGGCAAAAGTAATTTAACAATTAACCCAGATGGCACACCAAAAGAAAGTACAGGTGGGTTAAGTAAAGAGTATATCACACAATACAGTTACGGTATTACAGAATCTTTAAATCTTTTTGTACCAAGACTTTTTGGTGGTTCAAATTCAGAGGATTTAGGGAAAAAATCTAATACCTATGATTTTTTGGTAGAGCGAAATATTTCTCCATCACAAGCATTAGAGTTTAGTAAGGGAATGCCTTTATATTGGGGTGATCAGCCAGGTACTTCTGCCCCAGCGTATATTGGAGCGGTACTTTTCTTTTTGTTTTTCTTAGGCTTATTTCTCGTGAAATCAAATATAAAATGGTGGCTATTGGGCGGTGTTATTATGTCACTATTCCTTTCTTGGGGAAAGAATTTCAGTTTCCTTACCGATTTTATGATTGATTACTTTCCGCTATATGATAAGTTTAGAGCAGTCTCATCTATTCAAGTTATCCTTGAATTATGTGTACCTATTTTAGCTATACTAGCATTAAACTCACTTTTAGATAGTAAAGTAGATAAAGCAAGGAAAATTACGGCACTAAAAATTAGTTTTGGTATCAGTATTGGTTTAGGAATATTACTCTTGTTAACCAAAAGTCTATTCCATTTTGAAGGAGCTAGTGATCCGTATTTAGAAAAAAATTATGGGAATGAACTAATGACCATGATTCGTTTAGATAGAGAAGCTGTATATACAAATGATACGTTACGTTCTTTGTTATTTGTTTTTTTAGCAGCTACGGTACTTTGGTTTTTTATTAAAGAGAAAATAAACAAGAATGTATTTGTATTGCTTGTTGGGCTATTAATTCTTTTTGATTTAGTCGGCGTTGCGAAACGCTATGTGAACGATGATGATTTTGTACGCCAACGTGCAATGACTACCCCGTTTCCTGAAACAGAAGTAGATAAATTAATAAAACAAGATGATGGAGTGTTTAGAGTTTACAATCCAGCAGAAGGTTTAAATGGGGCAAGTACATCATACTACCACCAATCTATTGGTGGATATCATGCAGCTAAGCCTGCAAAAATTCAGGATTTATTCGATTTTTATATTTATACCGGTAATTTAAACGTGTTGAATATGCTTAACGTTAAGTATATCATTCAACAAGATGAAAAGGGGAGCTTTCCTGCTCAAAACCCAGATGCTAATGGCAATGCTTGGTTTATTTCTACTTTGGAAAAAGAGCGTACAAGCTCCGATGAAATTTTAGCATTGAAAGATTTAGATACCAAGAATAAAGCCGTTATTAATAACGAGAACTATCCAAAAATCACGGAGTTTCAGTATAAAAAAGATTCCTTGGCTACAATACAATTAACAGCATATCAACCCAATAAAATCTCTTATGTTTCTGATAATGCAAACAAAGGTTTTGCTGTTTTTTCAGAAATGTATTATGAAAATGGTTGGAATGCCTATATCGACGGACAGTTAAAACCACATATGTGTGTTGATTATGCTTTGCGAGGATTGGTCGTACCTGCCGGGCAGCATACTATTGTATTTAAGTTTGAACCTGAAGTAATTAAAAAAGGGTCAACAATAGTGTTATTTAGCTCCGGGGTTTTAGGACTATTAATTTTAGCGGCTATTGGGTTTACTTTCTCAAGGACTCGTAAACAAGAAAAAGAATAATGAAGAAAGTTTTAATTATCACATACTACTGGCCACCAGCAGGAGGCCCAGGTGTACAGCGATGGTTAAAATTTGTAAAATACCTCAGGGATTTTAATATTGAACCCGTATTATTTATCCCTGAAAATCCAAATTATCCAATTAGAGATACCGCTTTTTTAAAAGAAATTCCAGAAGGGATAAAAACAGTAAAGCAAACTATTTTTGAGCCTTATCAATTGGCCAGTTTTTTATCGAGTAAAAAAACAAAGCGTATAAGTTCAGGGATTATTCAAACTAAAAATCAGTCTACTTTAGAAAAAATTTTACTTTGGATTAGAGGAAATTTATTTATTCCTGATGCCCGTAAATATTGGATAAAACCTTCCGTGAAGGCTATTACTAAATTACTTCAAGAAGAAAATATTGAAACGATCATTACCACAGGTCCTCCGCATAGTGTGCACCTTATTGGTTTGGCCTTAAAAGAAAAACTAGGTATTACTTGGTTGGCAGATTTTAGAGATCCATGGACCTCTATAGGCTATCATAAAAAACTTAAATTAACTGCGGCAGCAAAGAAGAGGCATAAATTTTTAGAAAAACGTGTTTTGAATACTGCAGATACTATACTTGTTACAAGCCCTACCACAAAAAAGGAGTTTGAAGCGCTAACGTCGCAACCGATTACGGTGATTACCAATGGGTTTGATGTACAAGAAAATCAGGGGAATACGTTAGATTCTGCCTTTACGATAGTACATATAGGATCTTTATTGTCTGGTAGAAATCCAGAAAATTTATGGCGTATTCTTTCTGAATTGATAGCGTCAAATGCTGAGTTTAAAAAAGTTTTTAAACTTAAATTAATTGGTGTGGTTAGTGAAGATGTCTTAGATACGATATACGCTCATCATTTAAAACCGTATGTGGAATTGGTAGGTTATGTTGCTCATGATATTGCTTTACAACTGCAAAAACAATCTCAAATTTTGTTGTTGACCGAAATAAACGCAAAGGAGACGCAAGGAATTATTCCAGGTAAACTTTTTGAATACCTAGCTGCAAATAGGCCTATTCTGGCTATTGGACCTGAAAACTGGGATGTTTCTACTATTTTAGAAGATACTAAGGCAGGGAAAACATTTGATTATACAGAAGATATTAGGATAAAGGAATTACTTTTAGAATGGTTTGAAGCGTATAAAACTTCAAATTTAAAGATAGCTTCAACAAATATAGCGAAGTATAGCAGGAGGGAACTTACCCGAAAATTAGCAGCAATTATCTAATGGGAATCGTACTCAAACAGTCACTTAATAATACAATAATAACCTATTTAGGTTTTGCTGTAGGTGCTGTAAATACACTGTTTTTATATACCCGTTTTCTAACCGATGAATATTATGGATTAGTAGGTGTTATTCTATCCGCTTCTGCTGTACTAATGCCTCTATTGGCTTTTGGGATCCCAAATACCTTGGTGAAGTACTTTAGTGGCTTTAAAGAAAGCACATATAAAAATGGGTTTTTAACTTTAATGTTGGTCTTGCCGTTATTTTTAATACTACCGGTTGCACTAATATCGTATGTAGCTTATGATGCTATTGGTAACTTTTTAGCAAAAGAAAATCCTATTGTAAAAGGCTATGTCTGGTACATTTTTATTATAGGAATGTCAATGGCTTATTTTGAGATATTCTATGCTTGGGCAAAAGTGCATATGAAATCTATTTTTGGTAATTTTTTGAAAGAAGTGTTTACACGATTAGGAGTTACTATACTCCTTGTGATGGTTTATTTTAATTGGATTTCTATTGATACTTTTTTAATAAGCTTAGTGGTTCTTTACATTTTGAGAATGCTGATCATGAAATTCTATGCCTATTCATTGCAAATGCCAGTCATAAGTTTCAAATTTCCTGCTAATACCAAAACAATTATTCAATATAGTGCCTTAATAATTTTAGGAGGTTCTGCGGCAGTAGTATTATTGGAAGTTGACAAGGTGATGATTAATCAATATATTAAAATTGAAAATGTAGCCTACTATAGTGTAGCTATTTTTATTGCTACAGTAATTTCAGTGCCTTCAAGAGCAATGCACCAAATTGTATATCCTTTAACTGCTGAAATTTTGACTAAAAATGATACAGATAGTTTAAAAAACCTTTATCATAGAAGTGCGTTAACCTTGTTCATTATTTCAGGATTAATTTATTTGTTGATTATACTAAATCTAGGAGATCTTTATACGCTTTTATCGGATGATTATAGTAAAGGATTTTCTGTTGTACTTTTAATAGGCTTAGCAAAAGTGTATGATGCAGTTTTAGGGAATAATAATGCTATCTTATACAACTCTGATTATTATAAAATGCTACTCATCTTAGGGGTCTTCTTGGCGATAATAACCATACTATTTAATATGTGGCTTATTCCTGAATATGAGTTAATAGGGGCGGCAATAGCATCCTTTTCTGCAATTTTTATTTATAACACCTTAAAAATAGTCTTTGTTAAAGTTCGCTTCGGAATTCTTCCTTTTTCTATAGCAATGTTTAAAGTGCTGCTAGTATTGATAGTGCTAGGAATTGCTTTTTATTTTATAACAATTCCTTTTCACCCCATTCTAAGTATTATCATAAAAAGTATTTTAATCGTAGTACTTTATACTTGGGTTTTATATCGTTTTAAATTATCGGAAGACGTTTCGGGAGTGCTCCATAAGTTCTTAAAAAACAAATAACCCCGCAGTGAACTAATTCACTACGGGGTTAACAACTAACCAACCTAAAAACTGTTTTTAATTTCTTGATCTAGTACTTCTAGTAGAAGTACTAGTTGATTTTGAACTTCTAGAAGGCGTACTACTCGCCTTTCTAGTAGAAGTACTTCTTGTACTTACAGTTTTTTGTCTTGTAGGAGCACTTTTAGTTACTCTTGAAGAAGAAGAACTTCTAGTACTTGTTCCACTATTTCTAGAAGAAGTATTTGCTTTTTGAGTTCTAGTAGAGGTATTAGAAGGTCTTTTATATGTAGTACTTCTATTAACCGTTGTAGAACGTGGGCTTTTTGTTGCACTTACCGTTCTATTCGTAGTGCTTTTAGTGTTATTTCCTCTATCATTTCTGATCGTATTATTACTTTTTCTAGTGCTTGTATTAGATCTAGATGCTACAGTTCTATTAGTACTTCTTGTCGCAGGACTTCTATAATCAGCTCTTGTATTTGCTTTTCTAGTAGTTGTACTGGTTCTGCTCGTTACACCTCTTGTATTACTTCTTGTCGCAGGAGTTCTATAATTAGATCTAGTCGTTCCTTTAGATGATCTTGGTGAAGTATAACTTTTAGAATGTGTAGTTCTTTGCGCTACTCTTCTATCATTTTTATATACTCTAGCTCTTTCGTTACGTACTTTATTGTATCTATGCTCTCTACCTACTACTGCGTAAGTTCTACGAGTATTGTAACGGTAAGGGTTGTAATACGTATATCTTACTGGGCTATAATATCTTCTGTATGGGTTTATGTTTACTAAAGAAAATCCGATAGCAGGTCTTGCAAAATAACTATGAAAAGGACGGTATACATATGATCTATTGTACACATTGATAAACCCTCTGTTGTGACTAAAATATCCTCTGTTGTCATAAAAAACATACATTCCACCTAAACGAGATACTCTATTATTGTTGTAGTTGATTTCAACCCCACCAATTTCAGTTACACGTCCGTAATAATCATAATATACAGGTACATTTTCAACTTGAATTATAGCACCGTAGTCATCATATTGAACATATGGATTATAGTCATAACCAGAATTAAAAGTGATGTTGGTACGACCGATATTTACATTAGCATTTACACCAGCTCTTTCATCGATATAAAAATCGAACTCACCATCAGGGTAAACTGAAAACGTAATGCCATTTTCAACAAATATGAAAGAGTTAGTATTTGTATAAGCATTGCGAGGTGCAACCTTATCTTCTGTGTTAACAGCTAAAACACTTGAGGTGCTTAAAACTAAAGCTGATAAAAGGAGTATTAAATTTCTCATGATATAAGGTTTTAATAATTTATGAAAGCAACTATTTGCGTTCGGTTAGTACAATACAAACAGCGTGCCAAAGTCGGATTTACACTGATTATCAGTTGTTTATGATGCGGTAGGAATGTGCTAATTGGCAATAAATAAAAAAAGCGATGCTAAATTAATAACATCGCCTTCTTATAATTTTAGAAAAAGAACTACTTATAGCTTCTCTTTGAGGTATTTTGCGGTATAGGATACTTTATTCTTTGCAATTTCTTCAGGGGTACCCGCAGCAATTAGTGCTCCTCCTTTACTACCACCTTCCAATCCTAGGTCTATTATATAGTCGGCACACTTGATTAAATCAATATTATGCTCAATAACCACAATAGAATGTCCTTTATCAATTAAGGCATTAAACGATTTTAATAATTTCTTGATATCATGAAAATGTAAACCTGTTGTAGGTTCATCAAAAATAAAGAGTGCTTTTTCTTTGGTAGTTCCTTTAACTAAGAAAGAAGCTAATTTAATTCGTTGTGCTTCTCCACCAGATAGGGTAGAAGAGGATTGCCCTAAAGTAACATAGCCTAAACCAACATCTTGTAAGGGTTTTAGTTTTCTATAGATTTTTGTTTGTTGATGTTTTTCAAAGAATGCAAGTGCATCATCAATGGTCATATTTAATAAATCATCAATATTAGCCTCTTCAAATTTTACTTCTAGAACTTCTTTCTTAAAGCGTTTTCCTTTGCAGGTTTCACATTCTAAATGAACATCAGCCATGAACTGCATCTCTACCGTAATTTCTCCTTCGCCTTTACATTTCTCACAACGACCGCCATCTACATTAAATGAAAAATGTTTTGTTTGGTAGTTTCTAAGTTTGCTTAGTTTTTGGGCAGCATAAAGTGCACGAATATCATCATACGCCTTTATATAAGTTACCGGGTTAGAGCGAGAAGACCTACCAATAGGGTTCTGATCTACAAACTCAACATGTTTTATTTCACTGTATTTTCCTTTAACACCAGTAAACTGACCGGCTTTTTCTCCGTAGCCGCCAATTTCTTTTAATATAATAGGATATAATATCTTTTTAATCAATGTGCTTTTTCCACTACCAGATACTCCTGTAATTACGGTAAGCATATTTAAAGGAAAAGTAACATCTATATTTTTCAGGTTGTTTTCCCGTGCTCCTAGTATTTCAATATAGTTTTTTGAGGTTCTTCTTTTTTTAGGAACCTCTATTTCTAAAGTACCATTTAAATACCCTGCAGTAAGTGAAGATGAATTTAGGATATCTTCCATGGTACCATGGGCAACGACATGACCACCCTGCGTACCTGCTTCAGGACCTATATCAATAATTTCATCAGCGGCTTTCATGATATCTTCATCATGCTCTACGACAATCACTGTATTTCCCAAATCTCGAAGTGATTTTAGTACCTCAATTAAATTTTCAGTATCCTTAGGGTGTAGTCCAATACTAGGTTCGTCTAAAATATACATAGACCCGACCAAGCTACTTCCTAAAGAGGTTGCTAAATTAATTCGTTGGCTCTCTCCACCAGATAGGGTGTTAGATTTTCGATTTAAGGTTAAATAGGTAAGTCCTACCTTATATAAGAAGCCTAACCTACTTTTAATTTCAATTAATAAACGAGAAGCAATTTTCTTATCGGTTTCGTTTAAGCTAATCGTTTCAAAAAAAGCAATTAAATCTTCAATGGGCTGTTCTACTAAATCAGAAATAGATTTTCCGTCTACCTTAACATAGTCCGTTTCTTTTCGTAATCGTTTTCCTTTACAAGTGGTACATCTTGTTTTACCGCGATAGCGCGACAACATAACGCGATTCTGGATTTTATAACTCTTTTCCTCTAGCGCTGAAAAGAAATCACTGATTCCGGTAAAGTATTCATTACCGTCCCAAACCAGTTGTTTTTGTTCGTCTGTAAGTTGAAACCAAGGTTTGTGTATTGGAAAATCGAATTTATAAGCGCTATTCACTAATTGATCACGATACCATCCCATACTATCTCCTCGCCACGGGAATACTCCATTTTCATAAACAGATAAAGCAGTGTTAGGTACCACTAAATCTTCATCTATACCAATGACATCTCCGTAACCTTCGCAAGTTGGGCATGCACCATAGGGATTGTTGAAGCTAAATAAGTGTACATTAGGTTCTAAGAACTTCATGCCATCTAATTCAAACTTATTACTAAAAGGGGTTTGTTCGCCAGTTGTTAAGCTCTCAATAATACAATCTCCTTTGCCTTCAAAAAAAGCAGTATCAACAGCATTTGCTAATCGATTTAAGAAATCTTCATCATCTTTCGTTATAATACGGTCTACAACTAGGCTAAACTCTTTATCAATTTCTGTAATCGTATCATCAATACGAATTACTTCTCCCTTATATTTAATACGTGCATAACCTTGTTGTGAAAAAATCTGTAAAGATTTAAGAGCATCTCTATCTTCTCTTATGGTGATAGGTGCTAATAAAAGGAGCTTTGTTCCTTCGGGAAAGGTTTTTACAAAATTAATAACATCTGTTACGGTATGTTTTTTTACTTCATTACCAGAAATAGGGGAGATGGTTCTTCCAATTCTCGCATATACTAGTTTTAAGTAGTCATAAATTTCTGTGGTAGTCCCAACGGTTGAACGTGGGTTTGTAGAGTTTACTTTTTGCTCAATAGCAATTGCGGGAGCTATACCTTTTATATAGTCTACTTTGGGTTTGTCTAATTTTCCTAAAAACTGACGGGCATAAGAAGAAAGACTTTCTACGTACCTACGTTGCCCTTCTGCATATAAGGTGTCAAAAGCTAAGCTAGATTTTCCTGAACCAGACAAACCAGTAACTACAACGAGCTTATTTCTAGGGATAACAACATCTATATTTTTAAGATTGTGCAACTTGGCACCTTTGATAATTATATTTTCTTTAGGATTTACATCTAAAATGCTATTCATACATGTATTTATAAAGCACAAAGATACAATATGAGCACTTCAATACCCACAATACACGTTTTAACATCGGAAATATTGCATGTCACAACAATTTTTTTTTAAAAGTGAACTGTTCCTATATATTTGACATGTAATTAATAATCAACAGCTCACAAAGCAAAATTATTCTTTATACATTTTTACACAGTATTGCACATAAAAAGTTCACATCCGTAAGAAGAAGTGACTCCCTAAGTTTAACCAAAAAAAAGTAATTTGTATGGAACTACAGATTGAAGATTCAGTTTTAGTAAAAAGTTATATCAACGGAGAAGAAAAAGCTCTAGAGATTTTAATTAACCGCCACAACCAAAGAATTTCTAGTTTTATTTATTCTAAAGTATTGGATAGAGATATTACAGAAGATATCTTTCAAGATACTTTTATTAAAGTAATTAAAACACTTAGAAAAGGATCTTATAGTGAAGAAGGTAAATTTTTACCTTGGGTAATGCGTATTGCACATAACCTTGTTATAGATCATTTTAGAAAAAACAAAAGAATGCCAATGTTTGAAGGCAGCGATGATTTTAATATCTTTTCTGTAATTGGTGATGATCAATTGAATGTTGAAAAGCAGTTAATTAAAGATCAGATTGACAATGACTTAAATCTTTTAATAGAGGAATTGCCAGAGGATCAAAAAGAAGTTTTGATGATGCGTATCTATAAGGATATGAGTTTCAAAGAAATATCTGAGAATACAGGTGTCAGTATCAATACGGCTTTAGGTAGAATGCGATATGCTTTAATTAACCTTAGAAAGGTAATTGAAAAGAATAATATTGTCTTAACCAATTAATTTAGGTTGGACCTAACCAAACAATAATTCCGTTTTAGTAGCGTTATCTTATCATAACAATACTGTAAAAATGGGAAAAATATATTCTAATGATCAAAATGTCAGCAGGCCTAGAAAAGCTTGCCCGGCAACTGTAGAGTTCCTTATTAATTATTCAAAATCATTACATATTATTACTTATAATACTATTAAGTTTGAAAATAATTTAAATTAAAAAGAGCCGCAATTAGCGGCTCTTTTTAATTTAAAACAATCTTCTATTAGGAATTCTCTGCATATAGGTTTTAAATGCTACGCACAATACCTGAGCATTGCTTCTTGCCCATTAATGAACACCAATTATTTAAGTCAGAATTATTTTTGAAGGTATATTATGTAGCTTCATTACCTAGATATTTTTTTCATTTGTATATTTTTAAGAAAATATTAGATAATGGTCTAAAGTGATGAAATCGCTTATGGTAAGTTCTAATCATCATAAAATCATTATATTAGCTGTTTGGGAGGTATGAGAGCAGTGATAAATTATTTAAATAATTATATTTATTTTAAGAATTACATCTAAAGCACTCATTATACTCGTATCTATAACGCAGAATACTAAAATATGAGCACTTCAATACCTACAATACACGTTTTAACATCGAAAATATTGCATATCACAACAAACTTTTTTTAAAAGTGACCTTTTTCTCTATATTTGATATGTAATAAAAAACCAGTAGCCTATAAAGCAAAATTACTTTTTTAAAAATTTAAGCACACAAAAAGAAAGTTCATGTCCATAACAGGAGGTGGATCCCTAATGTTAACCAAAAAAAAAGTAATTTGTATGGAACTACAGATTGATGACTCAGTATTAGTAAGAAATTATATCAACGGAGAAGAGAAAGCTCTAGAGGTTTTAATCAACCGCCACAACCAGAGAATTTCTAGCTTTATTTATTCTAAAGTATTAGATAGAGATATTACAGAAGATATCTTTCAAGATACTTTTATTAAAGTCATTAAAACGCTTAGAAAAGGATCTTATAGTGAAGAAGGTAAATTTTTACCTTGGGTAATGCGAATTGCACATAACCTAGTTATAGATCATTTTAGAAAAAACAAAAGAATGCCAATGTTTGAAGGCAGTGATGATTTTAATATCTTTTCTGTAATTGGTGATGATCAATTGAATGTTGAAAAGCAGTTGATTAAAGACCAGATTGACAGTGACTTAAATCTTTTAATAGAGGAATTGCCAGAGGATCAAAAAGAAGTTTTGATGATGCGTATCTATAAGGATATGAGTTTCAAAGAAATATCTGAGAATACAGGTGTTAGTATTAATACGGCTTTAGGTAGAATGCGATATGCTTTAATTAACCTTAGAAAGGTAATTGAAAAGAACAATATCGTTTTAACGAATTAATTGGCAATACACCGAACCAAACAATAATTCCGTTTTAGTAGCGTTATCTTAACATAACAATACTGAAAATATGGAAAAAATTTACTCTGAGAATCAAAATACGTGCGAGCTTGCAAAAGCTTGTCCAGAAACTATACAGTTCCTGATGAGTTATTCCAAATCTTTAGATATTATTACGTATAAAAATAATATTCAGTTCGAGAATAACTTAAACTAAAACTAAAAAAAGCCGCAATTAGCGGCTTTTTTTAGTTTTATAATAGGCCTCTAACACTGTTTTTCTGCCTATAGTTTTAGTAATAATATCCTCTTCCAAATTCCAGCCTCTTGCAGGCGAATATTCACGTCCGTACCATATAATTTGCAGATGTAAATCGTTCCAAATTTCTTTTGGAAATAAACGTTTTGCATCTTTTTCTGTTTGAACTACATTTTTTCCATTGGTAAAGCCCCAGCGATACATTAATCTATGAATATGGGTGTCTACAGGAAATGCAGGAATCCCGAATGCTTGAGAAACGACAACGCTCGCTGTTTTATGACCCACCGCAGGGAATTCTTCTAGCAATTCCAATTCTTGAGGAACAATACCATTATATTTATCAACCAACATTTGTGATAATCCGTGAATCCCTTTTGCCTTCATAGGAGATAGACCAACAGGACGAATAATAGCACGTATTTCTTCAACCGTAAGTTTAATCATATCGTAGGGGTTGTCTGCTTTCGCAAATAACAAAGGGGTAATTTGGTTGACTCTAACATCAGTACATTGTGCAGACATAAGTACTGCAATGAGTAAGGTATAGGGATCTTTATGATCTAGTGGAACAGGTATTGTTGGGTATAATTCTTTGAGTTTCTCAATGGTAAAGTCTATTTTTTCTGATTTTGTCATTAGAATAGGTTATAAATCTATATATAAAAGGAATTGCGAATTACTGGCGCTGAAAATTTGTAATTCGTATTTTTACAAAGAACGAATTTAATTAAAAAAAAGCTATGCAAACTTTAAAAATAGGAGATAAGGTTCCTTCATTTTCTGTGAATGATCAAGATGGGAATATCATAAACCTTTCTGATTACTCGGGTAAAAAATTAATTGTATTTTTTTATCCTAAAGCTAGTACGCCAGGATGTACAGCCGAAGCTTGTAATTTACGGGATAATTATACCGAATTAAAGTCACAAGGATATGAGTTGTTAGGAGTAAGTGCCGATTCAGAAAAAAGACAAGCTAATTTTAAAAATAAATATGAATTCCCTTTTCCTTTGTTAGCAGACGAAGACCATACTGTAATTAATGCTTTTGGGGTTTGGGGTCCTAAAAAATTTATGGGAAAAACGTATGATGGTATTCATCGTATGACTTTTGTAGTAGACGAAAACGGTGTGGTATCAAATGTTATTGAAAAAGTAAAAACTAAAGATCACGCAGCACAATTATTAGCCTAAATAAGAAGCCCTGATTCAATTGAATCAGGGCTTCTTTTACTCCTATACTTCGTTCTCTTTTTCAGCGTCGATTTTTTTTCGCTTAAATAAACTTCTTTTTTTGATTATTTCGGCAATACCTTCAGGCAATACTTCTTCCCAGCCTTCTTCATTATTGATAATTTTCTTTAGAACATCTCTAGAGAAAATATGTAAAATATCAGGATCGTAGTCAATAATATCCATCACTTTACCATTGTATTTAAAGAATTTATATAATTCTTTCATACGCGGGTGTACCTTAACATTATTACTGGTCATGATTTGTCCCGTTTCTTCATTTTTCATTGGGTACAAGTACACCTTTAAATCTTTAAAGAATAATTTACCAAAAGCCTCTAGAATACCACCACTTAAATGACGGTAGTATTTTTCATCGAAAATATCCACGAGGTTATTTACCCCCATGGTTAAACCAATTTTCGCCTTCGTATAATTATTAAAGTATTCTACTAATTTAAAGTACTCTTGAAACTTAGAAATCATTACGGTATGACCAAGAGAACATAAAAGTTCTGCCCTGTCCATAAAATCTTGTTCATCTATCTCTCCTGAAGCTTTTAGGTTAGATAAAGTAATTTCAAAAATTACAATAGTATTTTTTTCTTCAACACTCGTCTCTCTAATAAAAATATCATGAGACTTCTTGAGCATATCCATATTTACCTTAGTCACAGGTCTAAAGCTACCCCGTAAGGCAAGAATGTTTTTCTTATATAAAACAGCAGCGGGTAATAAATTATTCCCGTCAGGACCGAACATTACGGCGTCGGTCATATCATTTTTAATAAGCTGCAAACTCATTAAACGGTTGTCTACATTTTTAAAATTAGGACCAGAGAAATTGATCATATCAACTTCTAACGTATCCTTATCTAAATGGTCGTATAAATATTTAAGAATTTTTCTAGGCTGATCATGCTTGTAAAAAGCACCATAAATAAGATTTACACCCAGAATTCCAAGAGTTTCTTGTTGTAAACGAGCTTCATTTTGTTTAAAACGAACATGAATTATGATCTCATCATATTCTTTTTGAGTAGGATCTAACTGATATCTAATTCCTAGCCATCCGTGACCTTTATATCTTTTAGAGAAATCAATGGTTGCGACAGTATTTGCATAAGAGAAAAATAAACGCTCTGGATGTTTTTTTCGGCTAATACGATCTTCCATGTTCATCATCTCGTGAGTCAACATTTTTTTCAATCGTGATTGCGTAACGTAACGTCCGTCTTCTTCTATGCCATAAATAGCATCACTAAAATCTTTATCATATGCACTCATTGCTTTTGCAATGGTGCCAGAGGCTCCACCAGATCTAAAAAAATGTCCAGACGTTTCTTGGCCAGCACCAATTTCTGAAAATGTTCCGTAAATATCAGGGTTGAGATTTATACGAAGCGTTTTAGATTTTATTGAGGGGATATTTTCAAATGCAGTATCCTTTCTTAAAACAGAAGTCATGTTATTTATTTGTTTGCAACAAAGTTAACAAGATTGGTCAATCTACTAAATAAATATGTTATAAATTTGGATAAAATAGACAATCGGTGACAATTACATTTTTAGGAACTGGAACTTCTCAAGGAATCCCTGTAATAGGGAGTACACATCCGGTTTGTTTGAGTGAGAACCAAAAGGACAAAAGGCTACGGGTATCTGTTTTATTATCTTGGGATGACTTTAATTATGTGATTGATTGCGGACCAGATTTTAGGCAACAAATGCTTAAAAATCCTATCGATCAATTAGATGGTATTCTTTTTACACACGAACATTCTGACCATACCGCGGGTATTGACGATATTAGACCCTTTTTTTTTAAACAAGGAGACATTCCTATTTATGCTCATGAGCGCGTAATAAAAGCTTTGAAAGTGCGGTTTGATTATATTTTTGCCAACGAGAATCGGTATCCCGGTGCTCCGGCAGTAGAAATCAATGAAGTAAAAAAGGGGAATACCTTTAAAATAGGCAATTTAAATGTTGTTCCTATAGATGTTAAGCATAATCGATTACAAGTTTTTGGCTATCGCTTTCAAGATTTTGCATACATCACAGATATTAAGACAATAGAGGAGCAGGAAGTAAAAAAATTAAAAGGAACTAAAGTTCTTGTGGTTAGTGTTTTACGTATAGAACCACACCATTCTCATTTTAATTTAGCGGAAGCGCTTGAGTTTATAGCCAAAGTTAACCCTGAAAAGGCTTATTTAACCCATGTAAGTCATCTTTTAGGTTTTCATGATGAAGTGCAAAAATCATTACCCAAAAATGTATATTTGGCCTACGATAATCTAAAAATCACCCTTTAACTAAAAAATCAACCAAATGAAAAGTAGAATTTTCTTATATCTATTTCTTTTTACAACATTAATAGCCCTATACCTTTTTGTGAGTAGTGGTAACATGAGCAAAGAAAAAGATGCAAGGATCGATAGTTTAGCTACCGAAACGGTACAACTCAAAGACTCAATTAGAGAGTTGCATTTGAAATTTCTAGAAATGGAATATTTTTCTTTAGAAAATAATGATGATGCTTATGCATATTATGAACATTTAAATTTAAAAAATCCAACGGGGTATATTACAGATAAACTATTAGAAACTAACGAGAGTAAAGGAGATAACCCATTAGTGCCTTATGAAGGTATGGAAGGAGATTTTAAGATTAATAAAATAAAAGTATTAAACCATAAATGGATTGTAGCCGATTTTTCTGATGGTCAATATTGGGGAGATCTAATTATAAAATATGAATTAAAAGATGATTTAGGAGTAGATTTTTCACTGCTAGACCATTTACTTTACGCTAGAAGTAATGAGTAATTGAGTCGTCCTAAAATAGGTTGACAGTTTTTAAATAATTAATATTAAACCAGAGAAGCTAGCTTCTCTGGTTTTTTGTTGTGTATAAAGTTAGGTGTTTTATATTTTAGACTCAAGTGTGGTCTTTTGTTATTATACGTTCTTATTGATTCTGCTACGAGCTTTTTCAACTCTTTGCCACTGTTACATTTATAGATTAAGAATTCCCCTTTCAATATGCCGTTCATTCGTTCTGCCAATGCATTTTGGTAGCAATCATACCCATCTGTCATTGATGCGGTCATATTACTTAGCTGTAGTTCTTTTTGGTATATGGCCGAGCAATACTGCAATCCTCTATCGGAATGATGAATTATATCTTTGTTCGTTAATCTATTGTTGTTCGCCATTTTTACTGCCTTTACCACATTCTCGGCACTCATATCGTCACTAAGATGATACCCCATTATTTTTCTACTATAGGCATCGGTCACCAAGGATAGATAATGTGTACGCTCCCTACTTTTAATGTATGTAATATCACTGACGAAGTATTCCTCTGGTCTAGAAACTTTGATTTCTTTCATCAGATTAGGATGTTTTCTAAGCCAATGGTTAGAGTTTGTTGTCTTGGTGTAATTCTTCCTTGGCTTTATAAGCATTGATTCTGAGCGTAAATATCCAAACAGGGCATCTCTTCCTATTTTTAATTTGTGCTTTGCGAATTCATCCTTTAACAAATAATACAACTTTCGTGTACCGAGCCTGGGCATATCCTTACGAAGACCTTCGACCAAGTTCTTTACTTTTACTAACTCTTGATCTCTTTTTATGATACGTTTTTCTGCTTGGTAGACAGCTTGTCTACTTATCCCAAACAATCGACAACAACGAGATAAACTTAATCGTTGTTCTTGTCGGATGCGCTGGATTGAATGGGCAAATGCTTTTTTCTAATAGCAGTACCATACTGTTTATCAGAGATGTCGATCATAGTGTTGAGAATTTTATTCCTCAATTTTTCATCGGAAAGCTCTCTCTCCAAGCGTTTGATTTTCTGTGCAGGTGTTTCTTTTGATTTTGGCATTTGACGGCGTATAGGTTTGCTCCAATCTAATGTACCATGTTTTCTCAGCCAAACCAAAACAGTACTTCTACCTTGAATACCATAAGCCTTCTGCGCCTGCTTATAAGTCATCTCGCCTTTTTCAACCTGATGGACAACACTTAATTTAAAGCCCAGATTATAATCGCGCTGGGTACGCTTGTTTACTGTAATAATTGTACGTTTCATGAATAAGTCGATTTTATGTCAACTTATTTCAGGACGAGACAAATATATTAAAAAAAGCTTCTATAATTTATAGAAGCTTTTTTTATGCTTTTTAGTTTTTAGCTAACCATGTTTTGAAAGAAAAGAAATTCTGAGGAGCTACACCATGACCTACGGGAAATTCTTCATAGGTGTTTTCAACACCTAATTTATCTAAGAATTTAGGAGCCTTTGATGCCCAGTCTACGGGAATAACTTGATCTACCGAGCCATGGGAGGCATATATTTTTAGCGATGAAAAATCATTTTTTTCATAGCCTTCTTTTAGAATGTTTTCATTGATATAGCCACTAAGAGCAATTACACGGCTTATTTTTTCAGGATAGGATAACGCAACAGCATAACTTAATATCGTACCCTGGCTAAAACCTAGTAAGTTTACGTTGTTTGTATTTAATTCATAGGCCTCACAAGCTTCCGTAATAAAGCTAGCAATCTTATCTCTAGATTCAATAGCTTGTACATCATCACTCCATTTTCCTTTTTCTGCATCAAAATTGATAGCATACCATGCATTTCCAGATGGCTGTAAAGGATAAGGAGCGCGCACAGATATTATAAAATATTCTTCTGGTAATTCGGCAGCAAAAGAAAATAAGTCTTCTTCGTTACTCCCATACCCATGGAGCATAAATAGTACAGGTGCGTTCTTATCTATAGAAGATGGACGAATGATATGATATAATGATAATGATTTTGTTTGCATATACGTGGTACTAGATTGTAGAAATTATTTAATAAATGTAAACCATTTTTGATACAAAGGGCCCACAATGGGCATTTCTTGTTTTTTACCTGTTAAAGCTCCAGTAAAACCATAACCCCATAGGATAACATAAAAAATATATAAGCCATAAAAGGCATAAGCTCCACCCCATAAGTTAATGAATATAGCAAAAGCTAAAAAGGTTAAATGTAGACCAAAAGCTTGTCTGGTATGGTATCTTGCAAAATCATGCTGTGGCTCGTTGTTCATACTAACTGCTATAATTGCTCCTACTATCGTAAAATAGGATATGATTGCAATGTTTTTTGCCTCTTTTTCTCGGTTTACTTCCATGCTTCAAATTTACAGCTAGTAAAAGTATTGCGCAAAAAAAAATAGGCTTCTAAATGAAGCCTATTTTTATATTTATGTTGAAATAGAATTATCCTCCAATAGTTCCAATTACTGGAACAGGTTCTGCTTTCAAGTTGTTTGCGTTCATAGCTCCTAAAACAGCTAGAATCCATGGTGCATAACTTAAATAACTTAATGCTCCAATACTTGTAACCAGTATTAAAACATAAACAACTATTGATATAATAAATGATAATATCCAAATACGTACAGCCTGGCCGATATGAAAACTTACAAATTCATTTTTTTTATCGCCTTGGTTTGAAAAATAAGCAATTAGTGTTCCAATTAAGGTAACATAGCTTATTATAGCCATTGTTTTTCCTGCTTCTTTCGTAGTTTGATCCATAATTTTTATTGGTATTTAATGTTTGTTTTTAATACAAACTCAAAAGTACCTATAATAGTATGTTTTTGTCTACTATTATTCCATAAACATTGCCAAGCATCTTTTGTCCTAAAAAAGCACTATTCTTACTTGTGGCATATATATCTTCTTTTGAAAATTCTTTTTCACTGTCAGGATTAAAAAGGGTTAGGTTTGCGATATTACCTTCTGCTAATTTTGGTGTTTCTATGTTATAACGCTCTCTTCCTTTCGTAAGTAGTTGTATGGTAGTTTCTATCTCAAAAATTTGATTTAAAGCACCAAAGGCAGATTCTAAACCAATAGTACCATAAGCAGCATTATCAAACTCTATAATTTTCTCTTCCACATTTAATGGGGTATGGTCTGAAGTTACAAAATCTATAACCCCATCTAACACTCCTTTGATAAGTGTTCTCGTATCCTTTTTAGTACGTAAGGGTGGCATTACTTTGTAATTGGTGTCAAAACCTTCTAAAAGTTCATCAGTGAGTACAAGATTATGGACAGCAACACTACAAGTAACGTCTAAGCCCTTCCTTTTGGCTGCCGCTATAAGTTTAACAGAATTTGCAGCAGACACCGTAGGGATATGTAATTTTCCGCCAGTATATTCTAATATAAATAGATCTCTAGAAATTTGTAATTCTTCTGCTAAAGAAGGGATTCCCTTAAGTCCTAAGCGCGTAGATACCTTTTCTTCATTAACAACACCTTTCCCAGCAATTTGTACGTCTAAAGGAAATGAATAGACTAAAGCGTCAAAACCTTGAGCGTATTGTAAGGCTATTTTTAAAAGGTTAGAGTTTTTAGTCGGATTTTTGAAATCTGAAAATGCAACGGCACCTGCATTCTGCATATCAAATAATTCAGCGAGAACTTCTCCTTCAGACTTTACGGTTAAGGTTCCTAAAGGATGTAATTTTGTCGGATGATTATTCGCTTTATTTTTTAAAAAGACAATATCAGAACTAGAATCGGGGAGGGGGTTTGTATTCGGGTTTAAAACCACATCAGTAAAACCACTTTTTGCAGCAGTAAATAATCCGTTTTCAATGGTTTCACGTTCTTCATGCCCAGGTTCGCCAAAGCTTACACTACTATCAAACCAACCAATAGAGACATGTAAATTCTCTAATTCAATAATTTTTGTTGATTTTTCCGCTTCAATTTTAGGAGCAATTTCAGAAATAATTCCATTCTTAATTAGAATATCTCTTTTTTTTTGGTGATGTTCCTTATTGGTGACATCTATAATTTTGGCGGCTTTTAAAAGTACGTTCATTTAAAATATTTTTGAATACCAATTTCAATCAAAGCAAATAGTAGCGCTAAAATAACAAACCATTTCCAAAGCTCGTTGACGCTATCTTCTTTTTCTAAAGTTTCAAATAAATTTGATATGGATGTTGGTGTATTTATCGCTTTTAATTGATCTAAATCCCAATACGTGAGATCACTCTCTGATCTAGGATAGTTAAAACTTAGATATTTAAAGGTTTTTTCTTTATTCTTTACGGCAAACAATCCATCTTCCAATGGAACTTCATTAAAACGTAGCAGTATTTTATTACTTAAAGATTGTTGCTGAGGAATATACTCATTATTATCATTTACAATTTTTAAAACATCATCCTTAGCCACATGTACAGGTATTGCAACAGAGTTATTTTCACCTATAACATAATATAAGGCTTCTTGCTCTAAACTTTCTGTCCCCATATTGTATAGGGTGGGAACAATTAGAGGTGAATTTTTAAAGTTTGAAAAATCTGATGATAAGGGAGAGGTAAACACATAACTCCCTTTTTTACCAATTAAAAATGCTTCGTTGCTAGCGTAAGAAAGTATTGTAGGTAGATTAGCTTCTAATTGATAATACGATATAACTTCAGGATATTGAAAATTATCAATCTTTTTATCAAACACATTGGAATATAGTGGATGATCAAAATTAATGCTTGTAATTTCCTGAGTATTATTAATTTTTTGATTCAACGTTACACCAAATTTGGTTAACAGTGCATTGTAATTAGTTACTGAGATTTTATTATGTGGGATCACAATCAAAGTTCCTCCGTTCTTATTAAATAATTGTAATGCTTGTATTAGAGCATCAGGGATACGCTCTATTTCATTCAACACAATGGTATTCTGACTCTCAAGTAGACTATAATTTAATTGAGAAATACTATTCTTTTGGAATTCAAATTCTTCAGAAGTATAGATGCGTTCTAAGTACTTAGTTTGCACGCCATAAATCTCTAAGACTTTTATTTTCTCTTGTTTATTTTTGCTAAAATAAAACTGATTGTCATAGCTTAAGCCACTATCTTCTATCTGTATTTTACCTAAAATAGATTCGTTTTCAGGCAATGAAATTGAAACCTCTGCGGTATTAGAATTTTTAAATGCTGCAGATGTTTTAGCTAGTAATTGAGTGTTGTTATATATTGATATCGGTTGATTTTCTAATTTATAAGAGGATGATAATTGAATTTTTAAATTGGTAAGTTCATTTGGTGCTGTAGTGTAAAAAACACTGTCAATGGCTATATTTTCATTTTTGGAAGCTGCTAATTGGATATAGTATTTAGCAATTTCTTTGGAAGAAATTTCGGGAAATTCTTCATTCTTTTTTTGGAAATCACTTATAATTACTAAATTTTTAATACTGTTAGAGGAAGTGCTAAATAGTGATTTAGCTTTTAATTCTATAGCATTTAACGCTAGCTGATTCTGAGAAAAGTTTAGCGATAATAAATCATTTTGAATGGCTCCAATAGTCGTATTAATATAAGTGTCGGTATTGGTAAAGACACTTAATTTTGTGTTCTTAGGGGCCTTTTTTAAAAGGTCTTGCACTGCTACCTCCAATAAAGAAACATTTCCTTTTTTTGCTTGCATGCTAAAAGAATTATCTATATAAATTATTGTTTCTTTATTTTTAAAAGCAGTGGTTTTTGCAAAGTAAGGCTGAGTAAAAGCAATGATAAGCGCCGTAAAAAGTAACATTCTGGTGATGAGAAGGAGCCATTTTTTTAGCGATCTACTTTTCTGAGATTCGGCAACAACTTTTTGAAGCATTTTTACATTGGTAAATGCTGTTTTTTTAAATCGTCGTAATTGTAAAAGGTGGATTAATATAGGAATCAGTAGTAAAAATAAGCCCCAAAGTATTTCTGGATGTTTAAAATGCATTCCTAATAATTGTTTGACAAATATAATTAAATAATTGTAGTGCTATCTGTAAAAGCGGACTTTAATTAAACCAAACGGCATACCCTTTTCTGCGCAATTCTAAAGCAACGAATTCTTCCATTTTTAATCCTTCTTGCTTTGTCTTTAAGGTAGGTATATGATTGTACAAGCTAGGACGTAAATAACTGCCATATTTTTCTACAATAGAAGAGGACAACTTATGGCCTTTTTTGTTCCTGTAACCGGTTTTGTGTTGTTCTAAGCGTTCTTTAGGTGTCTTACTCGTCATGCCAACATAAACACATTCCAGTACGCCATTAAATTGCGGATTAGCAGCTCTAAACCTCCAATTTTCAGTAAATACTTTTTTCTGTAATTCTATTACGTAGATGCTGTATTCTGTTTTAGCCATACTATTATTTTATAATTTTAGCAGAAAAAATAATAATCTTCGTAAGATTTTAAGTTTAAACTTTCTAGCTGATTTTTAATCTCTTTTTGATCTTCTTGATTGGCAACAGTGATAATTAATTGTGGATTCTTAAGGTCTTTTAAAGTTGTAACACTTTGCATTTCCACCCCATATATATGCTTTCCTATCTTCTTCGTGTTATTGCAAATCCACTTAAAATTAATGTTAGCATCTAGAAGTTTTTGAGCCATTGTTTTTCCTTTTTTACCAGCGCCCCATAGTACTATATTCTTTTGAGTGTTTAATTCGATTTCTTTAAAATAATCAAATTTTAAATCTAAAAAGGTATTTTCTGCATAATGATCGCTTGTTCTGGATGTTCTTGTAGCATAATCGCGCCATAAATGCAACACTTCATCGCATGGGATGCATTTTAATTGGTTTTTGTAAAAACGAAATGCTAAATCATAATCTTCAGGATACACCTCGGAATTAAATGCTCCACAACGTTCAAAATCAGATTTATGCACCATCCAACAAGGGGATGGTATGACGCATTCCTTGTATATTTCGCTAAAATTTTCACCGTGTTCTGTCAAAGAATTTAACCAACTTTCGTAAGCAGCATACCCATCATTAACACCAATGGCAGAAAAGTATTTAACCTTTCCTACAGCAATATGATGGGTACCATATTGCTGTAGGGAACGCACCATTACTTCTAGTCTATTGGAAATCATAATGTCATCAGCATCCATTCGTGTTATAAATGTACCCTTCGCTTTACGATAAGCCAATTGTAATGCCGAAATAATTCCAGCTCCTTCATTGCTTAAAATAGTAAACCGATCATCTTCGAGCGCTAGGGTAGTTGCAATTTGTTTGCTACCATCCGTAGAAGAATCATCTACAGCGATGACTTCAAAATGGGTATAGGATTGTTCGCTAATGGAAGACAAACATGCTAAAAAGTAGTCTTCTGTGTTTTTGAAAGGGATAACAATACTAACTAACGGATTTTGCATTAAGGGATGTTAATTTAATTCTTCCAAAACATTTTTTATAGCTTCTAGAACCAATGGGGTCATAATATCATAACCTAGAAGTGTAGGATGCACTCCATCTTCTGAATAGATGTCTTTCATTCCTTTTTTATCATCTACTAGTGCAGCATAATAATCTAAGTAGTAACAATCGTTTTCTGTAGCATATGTTTTAAGAAAGGCATTCATTTCAATAACACTGTCAGCAGGATCAATACCTGGTTTCCATGCAAACTTATTTGTTGGAAGAATGGAAGAGATTATAACTTTTATTTGATTGGCTTGGGCTAGTTCTACCATTGATACAATATTGTTTTGAATCATTTTTAATGTAGAAGGTCCTGTATTCCCAGCAATGTCATTAATGCCTGCTAGAATTACAACAGCTTTAGGTTTTAAATTGATGACATCTTGCCTAAAACGCAGTAACATCTGTGGCGTTGTTTGTCCGCTGATACCTCTGTTAATGAAGGTGTTGTCCTTAAATAAATCTGGATTTCCATAGTCTATCCAGCCTTGGGTAATAGAATTACCCATAAAAACCACGCGTTGTTCATGCTCGTTAGGTAAACCTAAACTGTCGTTTTTTGCTTTAAATCGTTCTAAATTGGGCCAGTCTTGGCTTTGTGCTGTAGCAGTCATAAATAATAATACACTTGAAATCTTAAGCCAAAATTTTTTCATAAAATTCGTGGTCATTTATAAACTTTCTCGTTCTGTAGTGTTTAAAGAAAGTTCTTCAATAGTTTTGGTTTTGCTGGGTTTTTGCATGGTTAAATAAAGCATTAACGTAGCACCAATTGTAAAGTACAAAGTATAACCATTAGATAGAAATTGTATAAAGGCTAAAAATGCAGGCCCTTCTATTAATGCATATTTTAAAATATTAGCTTTTTGGTAAAGTGCTAATTTGGTATTTAAAGTAGCAGAAGAATCTATAGCCGATAGCGCTTTAGTGTATAGAAATTTACTCGCAAAATATCCTATAACAGCCACAATAGGCACAATGTAAATGAATACATCATTTTCAATGTTAAAGTCATTTACAAAACCAGGGCCACCGAAAAAAGTAAAAGCAGCGAAGACGGCAAGACTAAGTACTAAAAAAGTGTGAATAATGGTTAATGTTTTAATAGCCATAAAATGTTTTATAGAATTTAAAAGTTCCAATTTAAGGTAATTTTAGTTCTTGAAAAACCAATACCTTAAAAATAACACAATGACAGTTGTAGTGGCAGCCAATACATTTATCCATCCATCTATCTGCTGCTTTATACTTTTCTATTTTTGCTTTCATCCTTTTCATAATTTCAGGAGTCGCTTTTTTTAAGACAGGTTTTTCCCCTATAGCTATGAAGCGGTCAAAATCATTAGAATTTCTTTGTTTTCTTTAAAAGCTTTCTGTTAGCTTTCAAAGACTTAATAGCATGTAACATGTGTCCTCCTCCACTCATAACAGATTGATTTATATTCACTTATTAGTATATTTTATAGACAATAAGTTACAAGTAATGGATAAAATATAGTGCTAAAGCAGCACCTCAAATGTAAGAGCTGAAATGTAAGAACAAACTCAATCGTTTGCTAAAATACTGATATATAGTTGTTTGTATTTAAAATTTACATTGTGGCAATGTTAAAAATAACTTATTCTAACCTTTAAGTAACATCTTAACCTTTTTATAAGAATGGGATAATAAAAGCAAAATACTGTAGTAACATAGCTCTTAAGGTTTATAGATAGTTTTGGCAACGAGAATAAATAACTATAAACTAAAAATTTTATGAAAACCTTTAAATCAACTTTTTTAAGTGCCTTATTGCTTTCTGCATTGGCATTAACTTTTAACAGCTGTAACCCAGAAGATGGGGTAGACGGCACAGATGGTATGGCTGGCGTTGATGGTGCTGACGGCGCAGACGGAATTGATGGGGTAGACGGAATGGATGCTTCGGTATATTTGGCAAACTCAAAATCACCAAATTTATTTAAAGTAACCAGTGATTTCGTGAACTTAAAAATGTCCTTATTATTAACTTCAGAAGATATTATTCCTAATTCACCAGATTTCGTGTATGGTTCTCTAGCAGATGGTGCGGGATTATTAGATAACGGTGATGATACGTTTACTTTAATCAATAATATAGAAGGTGATTATTCTATTGCGCGTATCATGTTGAATAAAAACTTGAGACCTTTTTATGGGGAATATATTTTAAATGCTGAAGCGACTGCATCAACAGCTATGTGTTCTGGTACTTTAATTACCAATGGAGAACACGGATTTGGACCTTTATATTTATCAGGTGGCGAATGGGGTGGTGCTTCAAAAGGAGTGTTTGTTGTAGATCCTGCAAAAAGTGCAGATGCGGCTAGTACAGGAGAAATGTTGCCTGCTTTAGGCCAATGGTCTACAGAAAATGCTGTGCCAATTGGTAAAGATGCTTATGCAGATAAAACAGTAGTATTTATTGGTGATGATCACGCAGATAATAGTGTGCCTTCTGGTCAATTAGGAATGTATGTTGGTGACAGAGGTGATTTAAGTGGTGGAAAATTATACGGCTTAAAAGTTACTTCTTCTGGTGTCGATTTTGAAATGGATATGGAAGAAGGTACTGAGTATGATGTTGAATTTGTAGAACTTGAAGAGAAAGAAATTGATGCATTGGATGCGGAAGCAAAAGCAAAAGGTGTCATGGGCTTTTCTAGATTAGAAGATATTGATTGGAGAAGAGGTTCAGCTGCCAACCAAAGAGAAATTTATTTTTGTGTTACAGGTCGTTACAGTGCAGATTTAGTAGGTAAAGGATCTATTTTAGGTCGTGTTTATAAAGTAGTATTAAATGAAAATGACCCAACTGGAGCAGCAAAAATTACGTGTGTTTTAGATGGTGATATAGTAGGCGGAAAGGCTGAAGGGTTTCATTCTCCAGATAACATTTTAGTTACTGAAAATTACGCTTATATTCAAGAAGATCCTAACGGATATTTAGATACAGCAGTAAATGGTTATGCAAAATTATACCAATATAATCTTGCAACAGGAGAAATTAAAACAGTTTTAGAATGCGATCAGAATAGAGCTGAAAGCTTGGGGTATGGTACCGTTGCAAGTACCTGGGAAATTACAGGTATGATTGATGTTACTGATGTTGTGAATAACGGCGAAAACACCTTTATAGTAATGACTCAAAACCACGGTTGGGAGCCAGCAGACGGTACATCTTTTACGGATCCTAAAGCTGTTTCAGATATATCATCGGCAACTAAAGAAGGTTCAATGATGTACATGATTAAAGGTTTAGATAGATAATATTGAAGAAACATCATGAATAAAATACTATTTATGAAAGCTAAGGCATATACTTTTGGTATATGTCTTTTGCTTTTACTAACAACTGCTTGTAAAAACGATAAAAAACCAATTGCCTTAGTAACTACAGACGATGAAATAACTAAATTTTATAAGTCAGAATTAAATGATTGTATTCAGTACTTAGATGCTATAGCGGGTACAAATGAGACAAAAATTAATGTTGATTTATACAAAAAAGCGCGATTTAAGTTTAAAGCTATTGAACCCATCTTGTCCGCTATTGATAAGAATAATTACAAGTCCCTCAATGCACCGAATATTTTGCAAGTGCAAGAAGAAGATCTTACGGATATTAAGATCAGAAACCCCTTTGGGTTTCAGGTGATAGAAGAATTACTTTTTGATCCTGAGGCAGACAGTTTAGCACTATATAATACTATAAATCTAACAAAAAACCGACTCAAACTAATTGAAAAAAATACGCAAATAAATCTTAAAGATCATCATTTAATATGGCTTTTCAGAAACCAAATTGTACGTACAGCCACAACAGGTATTACTGGTTTTGATTCTCCTGTATTAGGGCAATCTTTGTTAGAGTGCCAAACAACCTACCAAACCTTAATTGATTTAACAGAGATTCTAAAAGCAAAATTTAATTCCAATACCTTATATGTAGCGCTAATAGATTCATTCAAGAATTCAATTTCAGCGCTAAATCATGATTTTGACAGCTTTGATCGCTATGGTTTTATTCAAAACAATACGGACAAGCAATTAGAATTATTGGTAAAAGTTCAAAAAGATTGGAAGGTTCAGTTTCCGTTTGAAATGGCTATTTCCAATGATGCAACTTCTCTTTTTGATTCCAATACACTGAATGTATTTTATTTTTCAGACTACAAAAGTGATACGTTAAGATTGAAAGAAAAGCAGCTATTAGGAGAGCAGTTATTCAATGATAAAATGTTATCTAAAAATTATGAAATGGCTTGCGCTACTTGTCATATAAAGGATAAAGCTTTTACAGATGGCAAAAAAACATTCGATAAAAATCAAATAAGAAATACACCAACCTTACGCTATGCGGCATATCAACAAACGTTTTTTATGGATGGGCGTTCCGGTAGTTTAGAAGGCCAAATAGTTGGAGTTGCCGATAATCACGACGAGTTTAATTTGCCAATGGATTCTATTGTAAATCGGGTACTCAAAGAACAGCATTATAAAATTCAATTTGACACGCTATATCAAGGCAAAAGAATGGAATATAATGTTAGGCATGCCATAGCTTCTTATATCAGAACTTTAAATAGTTTTGACTCTAAGTTTGATAAAAACATAAATGGACTTGAAGATACATTGACAGAAGAAGAAATTTCTGGATTTAATTTATTCATGGGAAAGGCCGTTTGTGCTACTTGTCACTTTGCACCTTTATTTAACGGAACCGTACCACCTGATTATAAAGATACCGAAATGGAATTGATAGGTGTACCTGAACAAAATGATACTATTAATGCCGTAATTAGTAGTGACTTAGGTAGGTATGATAAGTTTAAAACAGAAGAGCGGAAACATTTTTTTAAGACACCGACGGTAAGAAATGTTGAAAAAACAGCACCTTATATGCATAATGGAGTGTATACATCATTAGAACAAGTGGTTGATTTTTATAACAGAGGTGGAGGGCAAGGAATAGGAATTGAAGAAGAACATCAAACGCTTCCTTTTGATAATTTGCAATTGACTAAAAAGGAGCAGGCTGAATTAGTTGCATTTATGAAAACATTAACCGATTCAGAATAAGATAGTTTAATCCTCTCAACTTTTGAGGGGGTTAAAACTTCTCAAAAACACCTAATCCGAACAAAGCAAAATCATACTTAACAGGGTCATTTGCATCCATTTTGCGTAGACTAGCATCTAATTCTGCCAAGGCCTTAGCATCGTTTTGTTTTCGTTTTAAAAGTTTCAATTTACGCGCTACATTCCCAGAATGCACATCTAGCGGACACGATAAATAGGCAGTTGGAATGGTATCCCAGATACCAAAATCGACACCTGTAACCGCATCTCGGACCATCCAACGTAAAAACATATTAATACGCTTAGCGGCAGAACCTTTCATGGGATCTGAAACATGTTTAGTAGTTCTGCTTGGGTGTGGGATTTCAAAAAATACTCTTTTAAATCCCGAAATGGCAGGTTGTAATGATTTATCAGCAATATTGGCTTTAAACACAGCTTCTAATCCACCATGATTTAAATAAATATTCTGCAGACTTTTAATAAAAAATTTCAGATCTTCTCCATTAAAGGTGCGGTGAACAAATTCATCAAATCTAGCAAGATCTTCTTCTTGATGATTTAAAATGAAATCATAAGGCGAGTTATCTAACAAGGCCATCATTTTTTTCGCATTGGTAATAATACTTTTTCTATTCCCCCAAGCAATAGTAGCGGTTAGAAAAGCACTTATTTCCACATCTTCTTTACGGGTAAATGTATGTGGAATTTGGATAGGATCGGTATCTAAAAAAGTAGGATGGTTGTATTGAATCACTTTTTCGTCAAGAAATAGTTTAAGCTCTGCTTTCTTCATTAAGGAATGGTTTCTCCTGCAAATTTAAAGAATAACATTGGAGTGAGTAAAATTCCATTATGTAACCCATGCAATAACATAGACCAAACAAGGCCTAATTTAACCCGAGTAAATCCTAAAAAAATTCCTGCAGAAATTTGAGGGAGTACCAATACTGGTGCCAACCATAGATGTTCTGCATATGCTTCAAAATTACTTAAGTGTACGGCTCCAAACAGAAAGACAGAGACGTAATAGGCGTATTTAAAATATTTTGGATTTTTAAAGAAGGTTAAGCTTCCTCTAAAAATTAACTCTTCTACGACGGGAGCTAGAATGACTGCTAAAAAAAAGATGATATATGCTGGATATTTTTCAAACATCTCACCTACGCCATGTGCTCCTAAGTCTGCTCCAGCCGCAGTAGTAACAACTCCCATTACTATCCCGAGAATAAAACTAAAGGCTATATTTAAAATCAATATTTTTTTTAGAAGGGACCATTTTTCTGAATTTTGCAAATCAGGGTATGGTTCATTTATGGGATTTTTAAAATAGTCCCAAATTTCAGAAATCATACTGAAGCCAACATTTTACCATCTACCATGGTGAGTTTTCTATCTGCCATCTCTGCCAACTCCTCGTTATGTGTAACAATAACAAAGGTTTGTCCAAATTCATCCCTTAGTTTAAAAAATAATTTATGAAGGTTATCAGCGCTTTCAGTATCTAAATTTCCACTAGGTTCATCGGCAAAAATAACACTGGGGCTATTTACTAAAGCCCTTGCCACAGCAACACGTTGTTGTTCTCCTCCAGAGAGTTCATTTGGTTTATGATGATACCGGTGTGATAAGCCTAAGAAATCTAACAATTCTTTTGCTCTTTTTTCAGCATCACTCTTTGAGGTGTTTTTTATAAAAGCGGGAATACATACATTTTCTAAAGCAGTAAATTCTGGTAATAATTGGTGAAATTGAAAAATGAAACCTATATTTTCATTTCTAAATTTAGCAAGTTCTCTTTCCGATAAAGCTGTAATATCTTTACCTTTTATTAAAAGTTTACTTTCGCGTTTGTTAGACTGTATATCTAAGGTGCCTAGGATTTGTAGAAGCGTTGTTTTACCAGCACCAGATGGACCTACAATAGATACAATTTCTCCTTTAGTAATGTGTAAATCAACTCCTTTTAAAACCTGAAGATCTCCATAATATTTCTGGATATTTTCTGCCTTTATCATTCTTATAAAATTATGGGCATGAAAGTAAGCATTAGCCTAGACATGACAAAACAGGACCTTTATATTGATGCGTTTTTAGCGTCATATAAGAGAATCTCTATTCCGCTATAACGAAATAGAATAAAAGAGTTCAGGATAGTATATTACCTTTGTGGGCGAATTAATTATTTTATTTTCATTTTTTAATGGATTTAATGATTAGATTTGTTTAAGTATTTTACTTAAATAGTAAACAAAATAGCTTTAAAAAGAAATTTAATGGCACCATATAAAAAGTTTGAAGAATATAATATTGAAATCACTGATGATGTTCGTAGCAATTACAAAACAATAATTGAAGGAGTAGGTGAAGATATTACCAGAGAAGGTTTGGTGAAAACGCCTGAACGAGCAGCAAAAGCAATGCTTTATTTAACACAAGGATATCAACAAGACCCTGTTGCTATTTTAAAAGGAGCAATGTTCAAAGAATCTTATGACGACATGGTTATCATTAAAGACATAGAGTTATATTCACTTTGCGAGCATCATATGTTGCCATTTTTTGGGAAAGCACATATTGCTTACATTCCAAACGGTCACATTGTTGGGTTAAGTAAAATTCCTCGGGTGGTAGATGTTTTTTCTAGACGTTTACAAGTTCAAGAACGTTTAACTCATGATATTTTGGAGTGTTTAAATGATACTTTAAAACCAAAAGGTGTAGCAGTAGTTATAGAAGCTTCACATATGTGTATGATGATGCGTGGTGTTCAAAAACAAAATTCTGTTACGACCACCTCAGGATTTAGAGGGCAGTTTGAAAAGCAAGAAACAAGAAATGAATTTTTAAAATTGATCAGTTCTAAGCTTTCTTAAGTAAAACTTTATTTTTTTGGCATCTATTTTGATTATAATTAATTAAAATAGTAAATTTAAATATGTCAGAATTAAAAGATAAAAAAATACGGAATTTGTTTTTAAGCTTACTTTTTGATGCTTTAGGACTTGTTTCATTTGTTATACCAGGAATAGGAGAATTTTCAGATATTATCTGGGCGCCAATATCTGCCTGGTTAATGACACGATTGTATAAAGGTAAAATAGGACAAGCTGCTGCGATGGTAACTTTTGTAGAGGAACTAATCCCTGGGTCAGATTTTATACCAACCTTTACCATAATGTGGTTTTATACCTATGTATTTAAAAAGGAAAAAGAAGAAATAATTATAGAAGTATAGTAAAATCCTCGGGCATACCTCGAGGATTTTTTGTTTAATAAAGTAAACTATTTTAATAATAGTAAGAGTCAAGGCTGTATCTTTGCCGCCAATCTATTTTTAATGAGTTTTACCTTACTATCATCTCCATTACAGGGCTTTACAGATTTTCGTTTCAGAAATGCCTTCCATCATTTTTTTGGTGGAATTGATACCTTTTATGCGCCTTACATTCGCTTAGATGGTAAACTCGTTATCAAATCATCCTATCAACGCGATTTACAATTAGAAAACAATACCGACTTAAGTCTTATTCCGCAAGTGATGACTAATGATGCTGATGAATTTTTGTTTGTAGTCAAATACATTCAAGAATTGGGGTATACGGAACTGAATTGGAATTTAGGATGTCCTTATCCTATGGTTACGAAAAGGGGAATGGGTTCTGGATTGGTAAAAGATGCAGATAAAATTGATCATATTTTAGATCGTGTACACTCAGAAACAAATGTTACCGTTTCCATGAAAATGCGTATGGGCTATGAGGATAGTACAGAAATATTAGATACATTTCCTGTCTTAGAAAAATATCCAATTAAAAATATCGCCATACATGCGAGAATAGGTAAACAATTGTATAAAGGCGGAGTAGATTTAGAAGCATTTCAACGTTGTGTGGAAAGTACACGTCATAAATTATACTACAACGGAGATATTACTACTGTTGAAACCTTTAAAGAAATGCAAGAACGTTTCCCGAGTATAGATCATTGGATGATTGGTCGAGGTCTTATTGCAGATCCATTTTTACCAAGCATGATAAAAGCAAATACTTTTGAATATCCGGAGAATAGATGGGCTATTTTTAGTGAATTTCATGATACTATTTATAAAGATTATGATGCTTTTTTATCTGGACCGACCCCTATAAAAATGAAAATGCAAGGCTTTTGGGAGTTCTTTGCACAATCTTTCTCAAATCCGCAGAAAACATTTAAAGCTATAAAAAAGGCTAATAATCCAAGGGCTTACCAAAGTGCCGTGGCGGAAATTCTAAAAAAAGAAATGAGCTTGACATAAACTATTGGCGTACCTTTGTAGCTTATTTTTTAGTGCATTTTGAAAGACATTTTACTTATAACACCTCCGTTTACACAATTAAATACGCCTTATCCAGCAACGGCCTATTTAAAAGGATTTCTGAATACAAAAAACATTTCTTCTTTTCAGATCGATTTAGGGATTGAAGTAATTCTAGAATTATTCTCAAAAAATCAGTTTGAGAAAATTTTTCAATATGCGTTTGAAAATAATACGATTACCTCAGAGAACGGTCATCGTATTTATGCCTTAAAAAAGGTTTATTTAAATACGATAAATCCTATCATAGCTTTTCTACAAGATAAAAATCCAACCTTTGCTAGGCAAATATGTACTAATGGTTTCTTACCAGAAGCGTCGCGTTTTGAGCAATTAGACGATTTAGATTGGGCATTTGGTGAAATGGGATTGCAGGATAAGGCAAAGCATTTAGCGACCTTGTATTTAGAAGATTTATCCGATTTTATTGTAGAATGTATCGATGCTAATTTTGGTTTTAGTCGCTATGCAGAACGTTTAGGGCGTAGTGCTAATTCTTTTGATGAGTTGTATGGAAAGTTGCAGGAAGAACTTACGTATATAGATCAGCTCACACTAGCTATTATTGAGGATCATATAAAAACGGTACAGCCTAAGCTTGTTTGTTTTTCTATTCCATTTCCTGGTAACTTATATAGTGGGTTTAGATGTGCGCAATACATTAAAAAGCATTTCCCAGAAGTGAAAATTGGAATGGGAGGTGGTTTTGCAAATACAGAATTACGTTCACTTTCTGATAAACGCGTCTTTGAATTTTTTGATTATATCACGCTTGACGATGGCGAACTCCCAATTGAATTGGTAGTGAAAGCAGTGACAAATGAAACTGCATCAGACAAGGAATACAAAAGAACTTTTTTGTTACAAAATGAAGAAGTTACCTATTTGAATACTACAAAGCTAGCCGATTATAAGCAAAGCGAAGTAGGGACTCCTGATTATACAGATTTACTTTTAGACCACTATATATCTGTTATTGAGATAGCCAACCCCATGCATAGTTTATGGAGTGATGGCAGATGGAATAAGTTAACAATGGCACACGGTTGCTATTGGGGGAAATGTACGTTTTGCGATATATCGCTTGATTATATAAAAATATACGAGCCCGTTGCTGCTAAACTTTTAGTAGACCGGATGGAAACCCTTATTACCCAAACAGGAGAAAACGGTTTTCATTTTGTAGATGAAGCAGCGCCACCATCTTTGATGAAGGCCTTGGCAATAGAAATACTTAAACGGAATTTGATTGTTACTTGGTGGACGAACATTCGTTTTGAAAAGAATTTTACGACAGATTTGTGTAAGCTATTAAAAGCCTCTGGTTGCATTGCAGTTTCAGGAGGCTTAGAAGTGGCATCAGATCGTTTGTTACAATTGATAGATAAAGGCGTAACGGTAGCTCAGGTAGCACAAGTAACTCGCAATTTTACCGAGGCTAATATTATGGTGCATTCGTACCTGATGTACGGATACCCAACCCAAACAGTACAAGAAACAGTAGATAGTCTAGAAATGGTACGTCAACTGTTTGAAATTGGCGTTTTACAATCTGGTTTTTGGCATCAATTTGCCTTAACGGCTCATAGCCCAGTAGGGATAAACCCTTCAGAATATGGTATTATTCCAGACATCAAAGAAATCACTTTTGCGAATAATGATATTGATTTTAAGGATACTACAGGTATCGATCATACCCAGTTTAGTTTCGGATTAAAAAAATCGCTCTTTAATTACATGCATGGTATTGGTTTTGAAACGCCTTTACAAGAATGGTTTGATTTTAAAATTCCGAAGTCACAAATCGCTAAAAATTTCATTGAAAATTGTTTGGAGACTCAAGTCGATTTAAGTACGAAGGCTAGTGCAAAAATTCTTTGGTTGGGGAGTTTACCGCAATTGGAAGTAACTACTAAAACAAAAAGAGGGCAATCATGGGAGCTCTTAAAGATGACGTTTCACAATCAAAAAAAAGCGACTACAATTTCTTTAGAAAAAGAAACAGGAGAGTGGTTGTATCAACACTTAGAAAAATTACAAGTACAAGAAGATAAACTTATTTCTTTTGGGACTTTAAAAAATGATTTTGAAATACACTTTGAGAATTTCGAACTATTTTGGTTTTCAAAACCCTTACAAACATTAAAAGAAACTGGATTACTAACGCTTTAAGTAAAGTGCAAAAATAGAGTTATAAATGAATTTTAAACAAGCCTTAGGGTATATGGTCATCAGTACGTTGTCATTCACTTTTATGAATGCCACTGTAAAATATTTGGTTCATTTGCCCGCCTATGAATTAGTTTTTTTTAGATCACTTGGCACTTTAGTTTTAACCTTTTCATTTTTAACGTACCACAAAATTCCTGTTTTAGGAAATAAAAGAAAACTGCTTATTTATAGAGGTTTAGCAGGTGTAACTTCTATGACCTTATACTTTATGTCATTAAAATACTTGACGATGGGTACGGCGGTTTCCTTACGGTATATTGCCCCAATATTTGCAGCTTTCTTTGCTATATTCTTATTGAAAGAAAAAGTGAAATTTATACAATGGATATTTTTCGGGATTGCATTTGGCGGTGTGATGATCTTAAAGGGCTTCGATGGTAGTTTAGATCCTTTTGGTTTGGTTTTGATTATTTGTGCCGCTTTTTTTAGTGGTTTGGTGTATGTAACCATCACTAAAATAGGAAAACAGGATCATCCTGTAGTCGTGGTTAATTATTTTATGATGATAGCAACCATAACAGGAGGGATACTTACTATCTTTAATTGGGTGACTCCTAAAGGTATAGAATGGTTACTTTTATTAGGCCTGGGGATATTTGGTTATTTTGGACAATTGTATATGACCAAAGCATTTCAATCTGGCACCACAACCCAAGTAGCACCCCTAAAATATATTGAGGTGCTTTTTACGGTTTCCGTGGGTTTACTTTGGTTTAATGAAGTATATACACTTTGGAGTTTGCTTGGGATCATTATGATTATAGGCGGACTTATTCTAAATGCGCTTTATAAATCTAGAGCTTCTTAATTTATTTTACGTTTTCTAAACCACAAATCTTCTAAACTCATATTTAAAGTAAATAGGTGATAATTTTCTTTGATTAAAACGTTCTCAATAATTCCTTTTGATCCATAGCTATAGGATAGATTTATCATGGAGTTAGAATTTCTACTCACAGGTAAACCTATTCCAGTAGTAATATTAAAGCCATTTATTTTTTCGTTATTTACTTCTAAATAACCCGTGTCATAATTATAACCTAATCTATAATTAATGCGGTCACCATATTTAAAACTCTCTTTGTTTTTAATATATTCTAAGCCTATTCCAAAAATATCTTGATCTATATAACTCCCTGATAAATCTGTTTGGTTGGTAGCGTCCCAATAATTCTTTTTATAATCTGCACTAAGCATAAAAGACTTATATAGTTTAGCACTGAAACCAAAACCTACTTCTAAAGGTAAATCAAAATCATCTACAGAATCTGGTTCGTCAGATTCAACTGTTACACTTGTAGAACTAGCTATAACTTTAGTTATAGAACGATCTACACTTCCTTTTAAACTGGTAGGGAATTGCATGGTACTTCCGATTGTAAACTTATCATTTAAATCAAACTGCATTCCATATCCTAAACGGGCACCACTATAATTAGTAGTTTCTGTTAAACTTAAAGCACTATTGCTAATAACAAAAGATTCCGTTTCTTCAATATTTCCAAATAGGAAGGAAGCACTTAAACCAAATCTTAAATTGTCCAGTAGCGAATATCCTAAATTCACTTTTAAATCGCTTAAAGCTCCTAAACCTGTAACAGCACTTTCAAATGTTTCTGTACTTCCTTCTATATTAGATTGAATACCTACAAGCGAATATCCCACATCACTATAAGGCACCATGGAAATTCCAGCACCAAAGCCTTCTGCAATCCTAAAAGCGAAAGCGATATTTGAGAAGTTAACATTTTTCTTATTTTCGCTATAGCTTTTGTTGCTATAGTTATTTACTTCCCCTGTAATTCCTACATCATAGAAAAAAGAGTTTTGAGGTATTAACGCATAGTTAGCGGGGTTCAAGTTATTAATTTCAGAGTCCGTTTTTATTCCAATTCCAGTATATCCTAAGGCATTAGATTTCCCGATACTTGTTTGATTAATTACTCCTAAACCATATAAAGAATAGGGCGAACTTGTTAAAGCTTCTGATTGTGAATAGCCTGCATTAATTGATGCAATTAATAGTATAATACTGGTTAAATAAGGTAATTTAATTTTCTTCATCATAAACTGCATATGTAAGTTCAAGTTTTGTTTTGGTACTAGAATTGAGTGTTCCATTTAAAATAAATCGGTCTACAGTAGCAGTATAATCATCAGGAATTAGGAGTAGTGATTCTTCAGAATTAAGATCTGTAGATAAAATACCTTCAATATAGGTGGTTAAGTCTATTTCAAAATAAACATCATTATATTCTTCATTGTCAGTATTTAATATAGCGCTAACTGACGAAGCATCTGTATTGTATAATTGACTCGTAATGTCATTATTTTTATCAACCAAATAAACCGATAAGTACTCTCTGAGCATTAAATAGTCTGTGTATGATCCTGCCACTGGTTTTATTTTTAAAACTGCTTTTAGTAAGGTTCCTTGCCCACCTACATTATTAACTGTTTTAAGATATGGGAGTTGAATTTTTGTAGCAATACCAGTTCCTGACTGAATAAAACTTTCATCATCACTATCATCACTTGATAAATTAACTTCTCCGTTGGTAAGTGTTTGTAAATAATCTATAGGATCAGTAGCACTTACAGCATTAAAAAATGGATTAGGACTATCCGTGGTATTCAATATAATATCTGTATAACTCTGAGTTCGTTCTATTTCTCCAGCAGTAGAGTAATATAAGCGTATGTAAAAATCATCGGAGGTTTTAGAAAATCCTATTACAGAACCATCATCATCTGTTCCAGGAAGTAATGCTAAGCCTTTAAACTCGTTAGTGAATTCGGCATCGTTCGTTACAATTTTGTTTTGAAAACCATTAAAAAACTCGAGCCCTAAGTCATCAGCTAATTTTATTTCTAAGGAATCTGATGATTGTGGTCTAGGAATATAACTTATAGTTCCTAAATCGACATCATCATAAGCAACGGTACTCGTATTGTAAAAGACATTATTCTCGTCAGGATCAAAATTTTCAATTAGACGCTTTATTTTAATCGTGTTTGTATTGATTGTATCGTTATAATAATAAGCGTCGTACTTGGAGAATAAAACAATACTATCATATTCTGCTTCGGTATCAATATAATAGGAGTTTGGTAAAAATCCTGAATAATTACCACTGCTAACGGTACCAAAGACAGGATCTGTATATTGGCCAATTAAAATTCTCTCAGCAGAAGAGGTAATAATACTATCAAATTTTATCGTGGATACATTGACGGTCAAGGTATCAATAAGCACCACTCTAATATTACTATCTGTAAACAAATCTCCAGCAAGAAAATCAGAATCATTAATATCATCACTACAACTACCTAGTAAACCTAGCAGTATTATTGTGCTAAAGAGCCACAATTTGTTTATCATAATTTAATTTTTTGATAAAAGTATAAGACACATGATTAGCACTATAGTAGAATAGATAAATGCGGTAATTTTTAAGACGAATCCCTGAATTGTTCCTATGAAGTAAGATGTTCTGTTCGTAGATTAATTTTCGGGTTTCATATGTTAAAACTAGGACTTCATCTATTCTGTTTTATTTGACTTCATAACCATTATAGATTTGAATCGAATTAAAAAATCAACGAATTATAAAGCATTAGTTTATGAAGAAAATGGTATTAAGACATAAAATAGCCTACTTATGTAGTATAAGCCTATTATTAGTAGCAACAAGTTGCTCCAGTGATGACGATGATGATGATACAGGAAACTGGATAGAACGATCTGTTTTTGACGGGAGCCCTAGAAGTGGAGCAACTAGTTTTACGATTGGTAATATTGGTTATATGGGAGTTGGTTATGATGGTGATGACTATTTAAACTCATTTTGGGCTTATGATATAGAAGGGAATTACTGGTCACAGAAAGCAGATTTTACGGGTTCGGCACGTAATGCAGCTGCAGGTTTCACCGTTAGTGATAAGGGCTACATTGGTTCTGGTTATGATGGTTTGGATGAATTAGCAGATTTCTATTCTTATGATCCAGGAACGAATACTTGGACACAAATAGCAGATTTTCCTTCTACACCTAGAAGAAGCGCAATAGGTTTTGGATTAAATGGAGTAGGTTATTTCGGTACTGGTTTCGACGGAGACAATGATCGTAAGGATTTTTGGAAGTACAACCCTACTACTGATGCTTGGTCAGAATTAGTTGGTTTCGGAGGAGATAAAAGACGTGCAGCTACAACGTTTATTCTAGAAGATAAAGCCTATTTAGCAACGGGTATTTCTAATGGTGTTTATTTAACAGATTTCTGGGTTTTTGATCCTACTACTGAAGTTTGGACAGAAAAGTTAGAATTAGACGAAGAAGATGATTATGCTATAGCCCGTAGTAATGCTGCAGGTTTCGCATTAAATGGATATGGGTATATTGCTTGTGGAGATCGTAGTGGTGCTAGTACTTCTATTTGGGAATATGATCCTTTGACAGATACTTGGGAAGTGAAGACAAGTTATGAAGGGACTACACGACAAGATCCTGTGGCATTTTCAAATGGTTCAAGAGGCTTCGTTGGTTTAGGAAGATCAGGAACTTTATACTTAGATGATTTACAAGAGTTCTTTCCGTTTGCAGAATATGACGACGAAGATTAATTTAATTTAGTTATTTACAAGAAATAGGATTGTTTTGTAGAAAATCAATCCTATTTCTCTTAAAATTTTGATAAATGAAAAAAAGTAACCTAGATAAAGCCATAACTTTAACAGCGTTTACAATATCACTAATAGCTCTTGTCATGGTTTTTATGAATTATATGAAAGACCAACCTATACTAGATTCAGAGGTTTTTACGGTAGAAGGTGGTTATGGGTATCAAATACAAGTAAAAGATAAAATCATTATCAAGCAAGATTATATTCCTGCAGTGCAAGGCACAGTTCCTTTTAGCTCTAAAAATGATGCACAGTTGGTGTCAAGTTTAGTAATTAATAAACTATTAAATAATGAGAGCCCTGTGGTTACCTTATATGAGTTAGAAAATTTAAATATAGAAGTGTTGCATAGGCAGTAATTTATGGTTCTAAAGAAAAGGTATATTTGGCAAATTCTTATTCATATACTATTATGGCTATTGTTCTATGGTCTTTTATTATATCCTTTTATTTCTCAAGAAAGACCATTTCCGCCAGATCTTCACGTGCGGTTTATATTTTCATTTTTATTATTCTATATCAATTACTATTACTTAATTCCTAAATTATTACTAAAGAAGAGTGTCGGTAATTACATTATCATATCTATAGTATTAGTTATCATTTTTGGTTTAATTGTAAATATTTTTGGCAATTTAGCATTTGTAAATTCATCTCCAGAGGACCTCTTAAAGATGCAAAATAGACACTTAGGTAATGAAAAACCCGAGTTTAGGTCTTTTTTCATGTCGATTATCACCTTTGGAATCCCCTACGTGGTTAGTTCTTTACTCCGTATTTATATTGAGTGGAACCACAATGAGGATTTACGTAAAATTACCGAAAATGAAAAAGTGAATTCTGAACTCCAATTTTTAAAAACACAATTAAATCCGCATTTTTTATTCAACTCATTAAATGCTATTTATTCCTTGTCTGTAAAAAAATCTGAAAAAACTTCAGAAGCAATTATAAACTTATCAGAATTGATGCGTTATATGTTGTATGAAGCAGATAAAGACGTGGCACCTTTATCAAAAGAGATAGAGTATATTAAAAACTATGTTCAGTTACAACGCTTACGCTTATCTAATACTGAAAATGTTATTTTAAAAATTTCAGGAGAAGACAAACAGAAATCTATAGCACCATTACTTTTTATATCCTTTATTGAAAATGCGTTTAAATACGGAACAGATTTTAAGGGGAAAACTAACGTTAAAATAAGCCTTTCCATTTTTGATGAGGCTATTCATTTTAGTGTGATAAATAAAATAGGAGCTTTCAGAAAGGAAGCTAAAAACTCTGGTGTTGGTTTAGAAAATATTAAAAATAGATTGAACCTTTTATACCCAGATACCCATGATTTATTTGTTGAAAACGATGGGGAAAATTATTGCGTTAGGCTTACCTTAAAATTATAAATATGAAATGTATTATTATAGATGATGAGCCTTTAGCAATAGATATTATCACTGATTATTGCAGTAAATTAGATTTTATAGAAGTCGTAGGTACTTTTACAAACCCCCTTGATGCTATCAGCGTCTTAAATGATAAAAAAGTAGACCTTCTTTTTTGCGATATTCAAATGCCACAAATCAGCGGGATAGATTTTATAGCCTCCTTAGATAATAAACCCTTGTTTATTTTTACCACAGCCTATTCACAATATGCCGTAGAAGGCTTTGAACTAAATGCGGTAGATTATCTCGTGAAACCTATTCCTTACCACCGTTTTATAAAAGCCATTTCAAGAGCTAAAGAACAATTATCTAAAAAAGAAAAACCTATGGAAGGCAATGTGTTTTCATCTCACGGAGAAACGAACGAATCAAAGAAATTTATTTTTGTAAAAGCAGAATACGAAAGCATCAAAATTAATTTAGATGATATTGAGTATGTTCAAGGTTTAAAGGATTATTTGAAAATTCATATTACAAATACCAACAAAACGGTATTGACACTTATGAACTTCAAAGAAATTTTAGATAAACTTCCCTCGAATCAATTTCTACGTGTTCATAAGTCTTTTGTAGTCAATGTAAACTTTATTAAGACGGTACAACGGAATAGAATCGTTATCAACGACACCAGAATACCTATTGGAGAAAGCTATAAAGCAGAATTTTTCTCCGTATTAGGACTATAATTATTTCATAACATTTACTTTTCAACGATGAATATTACCGATAAACTATGGTTATACGGTAGAAACGGGTTTATTTCTTAACGTTCTGTTAATAAAGAATAACTTCTCGCGTATTAGAATTTCTTAAGTTTGGTGGTACTAAAATAATTAGACCACTATGAAAAAAAATTACTTAAGAAAGAATCTATTGCTATGGATTCTGGCATTTTTAATGGCAAACTTTGTCACGGCACAAATTCCTTCCTACTACTCAGGAACGAATATTAGTGCTACTGGCGAGAGTTTAAAAAACAATTTAGGAACACTTGTAACCAATTCCCAATCTACGGTATTGAGTTATACCCCAGGAGTTTGGGAGGCTTTAAAGCAAACAGATTTAGACCCAGCTAACCCTAACAACGTTTTCTTACTATACGGCTATAATGATAGTGATGCCGATGTTACTAATGACAGAACTCGTTCTAAGGACAATAACGGTGGTGGATCTGGACAATGGAACAGAGAGCATACGTATCCAAAGTCATTAGGCAATCCGAACCTTGGAGAAACTGGTCCAGGATCAGATGCACACCATTTACGTGCTACAGATGTACAGTTCAATTCTACAAGAAGCAACCGTCCATATATTGATGCGGATGGCAATGCAAGAGCATTAAATAACGGATTTTATCCAGGGGATGAATGGAAAGGTGATGTGGCTCGTATGATGATGTATATGTACATTCGATATGGCGATCGTTGTTTACCAAATACGGTAGGATTAGGGAACTCTACCTATAGCCCTGAAATGAGAGACATGTTCTTAGAGTGGAATGCAGAAGATCCTGTGTCTCAAGTAGAAATCAATAGAAATGTACTTTTAGAAGGGATTCAAGGAAATAGAAATCCATTTATAGATAATCCTGCTTTTGCAACGACTATTTGGGGAGGACCACAGGCAGAAGATAGATTTCAAAATACATCTACGGATGTAGAATCACCTACAGTACCTGCTAATTTAATGACGGCAAATACGACTATTACAGGGGTAGATTTAACTTGGACAGCATCAACAGATAATGTAGCTGTTTTGGCTTATCAGATTTTTAATGGTACTAATTTTGTTACTGCTACGAGCAATACTTCATTTAGTGTTTCTGGTCTAGTAGCAAATACAACCTATTCTTTCTCTGTTAAGGCTATAGATGCCGCAGGAAATAGCTCATCGGAAAGCAATACAGTTACGTTTACAACATTAGAAGATACGACAACACCACCAACACCAACGGGAGATTTTATTGCTTTTCAAGGCTATGAAAATTCTTCCAATGATACGTGGGCCTATGTGCAATCTCCTGTTCCTTGTAATACGGGAGGAGATGTTTGGGATATTGTTTCTAATGTAGGATCTATAACTGGACCTAAATCAGGTGCTAATTTTTTCGGTATTCAGGATTTAGAAGGGAATTGTGCTACAGTTGATGGAGGTACCTTAACTTTCAGTGCGATAGCTATAAATAGTTATACGGATGTCACCCTTTCTTTTGAAGTAAATGTAGATGGTTTTGATGTTGCCAATGGCGATGTACTTACGTATGAAATTTTTCATGATGCCATTTCGCAAGGCGTAGTTACGATTACCGTAGGCAGTCCTTACAGTACAACAGGTTGGGAGCAGATTTCTCAAGCAGTACCTAATACCGTTTCTAGTGTAAGCTTACAGTTGTATGCAAAACAAAATGGCGGGAGTGATTATGCCGGTTTTGATGATGTACAATTACAAGGAACTGCAACAGGAGCAGGAGCAGGAGCAGGAGACCAAGGACTGTTAATTAATGAAATAGATGCAGATCAAGACAGTACTGATGCTTCTGAATTTATTGAGCTGTATGATGGTGGCTCTGGGAATACAAGTTTAGATGGGTATGTCGTTGTCTTATACAATGGAAGTAATAACCTAAGTTATAATACGATAGATTTAACAGGATATGCTACCGATGAGAATGGATATTTTGTAATAGGAAGTGCTAATGTTGCTAAGGCAGATTTAACTGCTTTTACAACCAATGGCATACAAAATGGAGCAGATGCAGTAGCGCTTTATTTGGCTGATGCTGCTAATTTTTCTTCAGGAACGGCACTAGTGCTAGACGATACTTTAGTAGATGCTGTAGTATATGGTACTAGTGATGGAGATGATGTAGAATTATTAGCTTTATTAAATTCAGGACAAGCTCAAGTAGATGAAAATGAAGGTGGAAATGGGATTATAAATTCTATGCAACGTAGCCCTAATGGGCAAGGTGGAGCTAGAAATACTAATTTATTTGTAATGAATGTACCTACTCCGGGTACCTCCAATGGAGGAGGAGATGGTACAACAGATACTGAAGCGCCAACAATACCTGCTCAAGTAACGACAACTACTATTGAAGCAACAACGGTTGAATTGTCTTGGACTGCAGCAACAGACAATGTTGGTGTACTTGAATATCAGATTTTTGAAGGAACAACTTTGGTAGGTACTACAGCGACAACTACATTTACTGTAGAAGGATTAAGTGCAGCCACAACATATTCTTTTACCCTTGTAGCCATTGACGCTGCGGGTAATAGCTCTGTACTTTCAGAGGTTTTATCCGTAACCACTAGTGGAGGAGGAACATCGCCAACGAGTGCTTTATTAATTTCAGGTGTTTATGATGGGCCACTAACTGGAGGAGTGCCTAAAGGAGTAGAGCTTTATGCCACTGAGGCTATTGCAGATTTAAGCATTTATAGCCTTGGCTCTGCAAATAACGGAGGTGGTACTAATGGAGAAGAATTCACATTTCCAGCAGTAGCAGTAGCTAAAGGAGAATTCATATATGTAGCTACAGAGGAAGTAGAATTCAATACTTTTTTTGGTTTTAATCCCACGTTCATCTCTGGCGCTATGGCCATTAATGGCGATGATGCGGTTGAGTTATTTCAAAATGGAACTGTGATTGATGTTTTTGGAGCTATTAATGTAGATGGTTCTGGACAAGCTTGGGAGTATACCGATGGCTGGGCGTATAGAAATGAAAATACAGGACCAGATGGTACTATTTTTACGAGTACTAACTGGACCTTCAGCGGACCAAATGCTTTAGATAATGAAGCTACAAATGCGAGCGCTGTTATTCCATTTCCTGTAGCAAGTTATACCGTTTCTGGACCAGCTCAAATAGTCATCAACGAAGTAGATGTAGATAATATAGGTACCGATGCTTTAGAATTTATAGAACTCTATGATGGTGGTACCGGAAATTCATCCTTAGACGGTTTGGTCGTTGTCTTATACAATGGAAGTAATGATTTAAGCTATAATGCTATAGACCTAACAGGTTATACTACCAATGAAAATGGATATTTTGTTATAGGTAGCCCAGCTGTTGCTAATGTATCATTAGAAGCGTTTACAACAAACGGTATACAAAATGGCGCAGATGCAGTAGCTTTATATTCAGGAGCTATAGCCGATTTTCCTAGCGGTACACCAGTTCTTGTGAATGATGCTTTAGTAGATGCTTTAGTATATGGTACAGATGATGGTGATGACGAAGCCTTATTGGTACTTTTAAATTCAGGAGAAGCTCAAGTGAATGAAGCTGCTCTAGGAGATAAAGACAGCCAATCTATGCAAAGAATGCCTAATGGTGCTGGTGGAGTAAGAAACACGTCAGCCTATACCACAGCAATACCTTCTCCAGGAACAGAGAATGGAGCGGTAATTCCGCCACCTGCTACGATATCAATTTTAGCGGCCCGTAATACTGATGAGGGCGAAGTAGTTACCGTGACTGGTGTTTTAACAGTGTCCGATCAATTTGCAGGTTCTGCTTACATTCAAGATGCTACCGCAGCCATTGCAATTTTTGATACTTCCGTACATGGTGAAGGGAATTTTATGATAGGAGATTCCATTACCGTTACCGGTACGCGTAGTGCTTTTAATGATCAGGTTCAAATTAGTACCGTAACACAAGTAGAAAACAATGGAACACCAAATGTTGTTATTGAGCCACTTGTGATTACTTTGTCCGAATTAGGAAATCATCCTGCAGAATTAGTAACCATTTTAAATCCATCTTTTCCTAAAGCAGGAGATATTTTATTCGGAAACTCTAATTACACCTTATCAGATGCAAGTGGTTTAGGAGACCTTCGTATAGATAATGATGTAGAGGCTATAGTAGGTTTAGGACAACCCGCTTCTTGTTCAGAAATAACAGGAGTTGTAGGTCGTTTTTTCGAATCATATCAATTACTACCGCGTGTAAAAGCAGACATGCCTTGCGCAACGGCTTATGTTCCATTAGACAATGGTGTAGCTGTAGGTAAAGACAAAACTTTTGATGTTGTAGCTTGGAATATTGAGTGGTTTGGTGATGAGACAAATTCTCCAGCCGTGGGTAACCCACTTTCAGACGCAATTCAAAAAGACAGTGTATTAGCCATTCTAAGAAAAATGGATGCTGATGTGTATACCGTAGAAGAAATATCTGATGATGTTTTATTTGGACAAATGGTTAGTGAAATGAATGGATATGATTATGTGCTTTCTGAAGCAGTATCCTATCCTAATGATGAAACAGGTACACAACAAAAAGTAGGATTCATCTATAATACAGCAACTGTATCTGTCGTAGCAACAAAACCTTTATTAGCGAGTATTCACCCGTATTACAATGGGGGAGATGATGCTGCCTTGTCAGACTATCCAGATGCTGATAAGACACGCTTTTATGCTAGTGGACGTTTGCCTTTTTTAATGACGGCAGACGTAACCTTAGCTGGTGTAACAAAGCAGTTTGATATTGTAGCACTACATGCCAGAGCAAACAGTAGTTCCGGACCACAATCGCGTTATGATATGCGCAAGTATGATGTTGAGGTATTAAAAGATACCCTAGATGCACAATTTGCAGACTCAAATCTTATTGTTTTAGGAGATTATAACGATGATGTAGATTTCACGGTTGCAGATGAGGTTAGTTCTACGGTAAGTACTTTTGATGCTTATGTTCAAGATACCATAAATTATAGGATTCTTACCAAGGTTTTAAGTGAAGGAGATTATCGTTCGTATGTGTTTAGAGAAAACATGATAGATCATATTACCGTGTCTAATGAATTATCAGCAAGCTACATTGATGGATCTGTTAGTGTAGGATATGAGTTTTATGATACCGATTATACCACGACTGTTTCAGATCACTTTCCAGTTTCAGCACGTTTTATATTAGAAGAATTACAGATCACAGAAATGGTAAGTTCAGAAACAACTTGCTCAGGAGAATTGGCTACTGCCACAGTACAGGTTAGCGGTGGTGTAGCTCCTTATTCTTATTCTTGGAATGATGGACAAACGGCAGCTACTGCTATAGATTTAAACAGTGGTTCTTATAGTGTTTTTGTCACCGATGCCATTGGTGCTACCGTTCAAGATTCTATTTATATAGAAACGTTTGAACCAATAGCGTTTACGCTAACGGAAACAGTAAAAGTATTTCATGGGTATGAGGCCGAAGCATGTGCGACTATCGGTGTAACAAGTACATGGGGTGGTGTAGCTCCGTATACGTATTCGTGGAGTTCAGGGGAGACTACGGAAACTATTACCGCTTGCCCAGATGAAACTACATTATATACCGTAACCATTACAGATGCTAATGGATGTTCGGTAACTGGTGAGATTACCGTAGAAGCAGAAGACGTTTCTTGTGGTAACAACTCTAGACATGCTAAGGTTAGTATGTGTAAAAATGGTAGAACTATTTGTATTTCAGAGAGAGCTGTAGAAATATTCAAGAGAAAAGGATATACTTTGGGATCTTGTACACCTCCTATAGATGATGATATTTCTTTAAAGATTTATCCAAATCCTTTTACCTCTTATGCTATTGTGCAACAGGAGAGTACTGAAAAGGGATACGCGACCTATATAGTTTATGATTATTATGGTAGAGTAGTCTATAAATCGTATGATAAGTTAAGACCTGGAACTAACAAATCTGTATTGCCATTATGGTATTTACGCAGTGGTTATTACTTCCTAAAAACTTATGTGAATGGGAATTTAATAAGTACGGAGCAAATTATGAAGAAATAACAGTACCATACTTAACTATGAAAACCGCCAAGAAATTGGCGGTTTTTTTGTTTTAAACGATAGTGCTAAATCAAATTTTACTTTAAACCTATTAAGAATTTAACGGCATGTTTTAAATGTGATTCTTTCTTAGCATCGTCCATCCGATCAAATGTTGATAATAACATCTTCAACCTTGGGTTTCCTTTGAAAAAATCGCGGTGTTCATGCATAAATCGCCAAAAAAGTCCATCCCATGATTGTTGCCAATCTCCTTTACCATAATTACTCATTTTCATCACGTAATTACTACCGCTGATATAAGGCTTGGTAGCAAAAGATCCGCCATCTGCAAACTGACTCATGCCATATACATTAGGTACCATCACCCAATCATAAGAATCTATAAACAATTCCATAAACCATTTATAGACTTCTTTAGGATCAAACTCACACAACAACATAAAATTACCCAATACCATCAAGCGTTCTATATGGTGGCAATACCCAGTTTTTAGTATTTTTTTAATAGTAGTATCAATCGGTATAATCCCAGTAGTACCTGTATAAAATGATTTTGGAATCTTACGGGTAAACCCCCAGAAATTACGGGTACGTTGGTGTACACCTTTCAGTTCATACATACCGCGCATAAACTCTCTCCATCCAATAATTTGACGTACAAACCCTTCTAAAGAATTGATAGGGATATCGTGTTTTTCAGCGTAGGCTAGGGTGGTATCAATAATGAGATGAGGTGTTAATAGACCTACATTTAACATTGGAGTTAACACACTGTGATTCAAAATAGAATTCTCTGCGACAATGGCATCCTCATAAACTCCGAATTCTGAAAAGCGCTGTTCTAGAAACTGATTAAACCAAAGCTTAGAAGCATCAAAGTCTATTGGATAATATACTTCATTGGTAAGTGCTCCATAGTGATCAGAAAAATGAGTATCTACATATTCTTTAGCTTCTTTATGATATTTTGTTACTTCAGGGAAATGTAAGGCAGGAGGTGTTTTTTTAGCGGGATATTTTTTCCTGTTTTCAGTATCATACGTCCATTTACCACCTACTGGCTCATCATTCTTATCCATAAGAATGCCTAATCTTTTTCGTTCTTGTTTGTAAAACGTGGTCTGATGAAAGCTCTTTTTATCCTTTTTAAAAAAATGATTTAAATCTTCTTTATTATTTATAAATAAAGGAGAGTCAAATGCTGTTAAAGTAATGTTATGTGCTTTACTGGTTTCTTCAATTCTTTGGTGTAACCAATAGTCAGAGACTTCAATATAATTTAATTGGTTTACGCCCTCTTTACTCAGCTGTTTAATTAGGCTACTGATGGCCGATAAATCATCGGTTGCCTCTATATAATTTACCTCGTGATTTTTTGACAGTAAGTAAGCTTCATAGCATTTCATGCTAGCCCTATGAAAAGCAATTTTCTGTTTATGAAATTTGTATTGTTTGAAGAACAAGTATTCTTCAACTAAATATATAGGAGCATCATATTCTAATACGGGTGAATTCTCAAATAACTGGTGTGGAAATATTAGGGTAGCATCTTTCATCATTGGTTTTTGTTTCTTCTACATCGTTCAGAACAGTATTTTACATTGTTCCATTCTTTTTCCCATTTTTTTCGCCAACTAAATGGCTTATTGCAAACCACACATAACTTTTGCGGCAAGTGTTGTTTTTTCATTAAAACTTAGGAACTTCGTTTACTCTAGCATAAGGATGATCTGCTATTTTGGTTATGGAATAATAACTGTTTAATCCTGAGATTCCCACACTATTGATCTCTTCTAAATTGATATACTCTTTATTGTTAAAAGACGCGTCTGGTAAAATTATACTTGTTATTTCTCCAATAACAAGTAAGGTATTGTTTTGTTTTATAGGTAGTGCTTCAATAAATTTCATTCCCATTTTAAACTGACTTTCTTTTACAAAAGGAGCTTTACATTCTTCAATAAATTCTTCGGTGAGTCCACAACGCTCAAATTCTGAAACACCAAGATCAAATTTAGCTGAGGTATAGTGTGCATTTTTAATAAATGCTGGGTGAATGTGGTTAATGGTATAGGAGTTGTTTGCTAAAATATTAGCATAAGTATTTCTGGGTACTTCACCTGTCGGTCTCAAAATAAAGCCCAATAACGCAGGATCGCTCCCCAGATGAACTACAGAGCTAAAGACGGCTACATTGGTATTTCCGGTTTCATCAACAGTCCCAATAAGGTTGCCAGGTTTAATTCCGGAAACAGTATTGATAATTTTAATACGGTCTATCCGATCAAGGTTTTCTAATGCAGTTTTGTTGAGTTTCATTTATGGTTTGGTTTGATTTTTTATTTCTATTTTACATTTTTTCCAGAAAGAGAAAAACGAAGGATAGTATCCTTTTACGGCAAACATCCAATCTCTTGGTTCTTCTACTCCTAAGTAATGGGTATTGGTAGGATGCTCTTTGTAGTAACAGTGCTTTAAATTATACTGGGTTTTGAGTTCCTTAAATTCCCCTACGTAAACTTGAATTCCTTTAATGTTTTTCGCTAGTTCTAATAAAAAATCAATGTTTTTAGCAGAAACAGGAAATTTTTTATAATGTGAGGGTTCACAAAGTAAGATGCGGTTGGCTTCTTCCTCTTTTCTCCACTTGGGATCAACATTGTAATAATTGTAAATAAGGGTTGGTAATTCTGTATTTACGTTGATAGTATCTGATGGAGGAAGTAGCGTTTCTAAAGAAGGTATAGTAGTTTCTAGTAACGCCTCGGGGATTGGCAAATGCTCAAAATCTTCATAAGCAACATCTAAAAAAGTATTCATTTGCTCCGTGTGACAATAGCGATTTATATTTTCTTGATTTGCATAATATTTTTTGTTGCTATTAGCACCGGCAACCCATTGCCAGCTTAAAGCATTGCTTGCCCAATCGGCATCTAAAAGATGATAGTACATCCATTGTGCAGGAATTTTCCAGTGACTGTTAGCTACATTGCATGCCATACTCGCAACATACATGCGCAAATGATTGTGCATGTAACCTGTGTTATAAAGCTGCTTGATCGCCTTATCTATAGCTATTATTCCGGTAGTACCATCAGCAATTACCTTAGGTATTTCTTTATTCTCAACGGTTGGTTGTGGGTGTTTTAAATCGGTATCTATAGCATTCCCCTTATGGATCCATACTTGCTGCCAGTAATCACGCCAGGCTAATTCTTGAATAAATTTTTCAGCATTAGAAGTTGTAAATCCTCTTTCTAAAAGCGATTGGTATACTTGTTTTGTAGAAATTACACCTCTTGATATATAAGGCGATAAATAGGATACAGCACCATCAATATAATTTCTAGAACTGGCATACTTCCTAGGGTCTATTAGTGCTATTCGTTTCTGAATAGCATCCATATCCGTAGGAAATTCAGGGTTTAAAAAATTAGGGGATGTACTCATCTATCGTTTACTAATTTTATTGCCAGAAATAGCACGCTGTCTAGAGCATTTAAATCTATTAATTTCTGGGTTTCTCTTTTTTAAATGCTTCTGACTTACACCACTGTTTACCCTTTTTCGCCACCTTTTAAAGCTACCTTCTTTAAGGTTTGTACGCATCAGCTTTATAACTTCCTTTTCAGGAATTTTAAATTGGAATTCAATGGCTTCAAATGGCGTACGGTCTTCCCAAGCCATCTCTATAATCCGGTCTAATTCTCGTTCTGTAAATTCTAAAGTATCTTTCATCGTTAAAGTTTCTCCCAAATTTGATCCGCATTTAAATAAAAACTACCCAAAGGCTCAAAGCTGCATTGCTCAGGAGCTATTATGGATAAAAAGTTAGTACCGTCCTGTTTGGAATACAGATGGTATTTTTCTCCTATAATGGGCTCAAAAGAGAATTTTGCATTATAAATCAAATTATTATGATCAAATTCAGCCATCATTTTATCATATTCCTCTTTTAATTCTTGATACCTCGTTTGAATTTTATGATTTACCTTGTTGATGGATCTATTTTTCCAAGCAATAGTATCCATTGGTTTTATAGCAGGTGCACCCAAATTGGTACTGTAGGGTTTCAATGCAGCATCATACTTCTGAGTATTGGTGTTGAAAACCACATTATCTGGCTTTTTTGAATTCATGACACTACATTTTTGTGCTTAACTGTTCTATCCTCTTCATAATCTCTTCTGCCTCGTACGTCTTTTGATCACTCAGTTTTCGATTAGAAGTAGATAATTTATGAGCTTCTTGAAGTAAACTTTGGTAGGTTTCATAAAGTTTATCTTTCTCTGATTTTTTTTTAAATAGTCCAAACATAAGTGTAAAATTGAATTGAATTTTAAACGACGTGAGACAAACTCACCATGTAAATTTACAAAATGTTTAACCATTTCGCTAAAATATTAAACAAAATATTAAAATTAGGTTATTTTGATTGTTTCTGAATTAAAGCAGTTTACAAGATTCAAGGTTTCAAAATTGTATATTTGTTTAAATGTTGAAATTGGTTTCCATATCATTTTCGTTCCTGATTTTCATGCAGAGTCTAGGAATTTGTTTCACTGATCTAGTTAAACTAAATCAGTTGATAGAACATGCTTCGTTTCATAGTGAGCAATATGGAGACGATGTATTTGCTTTTGTAGCTAAGCACTACGGAAAATCTAAAGCAGAACATCAAAAAGAACATCAAGAAGAAAAGGAAGATCATGAAAAACTACCTTTTCAAAATCATTCTCATATTTCTACAGTCATTGCTATTGTAAGTCCAGTTTATAGGACAGATTTTACTAAAATAGAATTTGTTCTGAATACGATATCAAATTTTCATTACCAAGAACCTAGTTCGTCTTTACATTCCTTGGGCTTATTTCAACCGCCCCGCATTTCATAATAAATTTTAGATTTTAATAGATTCCATTTCATTTCTTTGAATTGGAACATTTCTAATTATAATATTATGAAAAAATGTTATCACATATTATTAATTTCAGTATTAAGAATAAGTTTGTAATTCTCTTATTCACACTTTTTATTGTAGGGTTTGGATTGTATTCCTTAACTCAAATACCTATTGGAGCGGTTCCAGATGTTACCAATAATCAAGTACAAGTAATCACTACCTCCAGGAATCTTTCTACGCAAGACATGGAGCAATTTATAACCTATCCTGTTGAGTTAGAGATGGCAAATTTACCAGGGGTAGAAGAAATTAGATCGGTATCCAAATTCGGTCTCTCTGTAGTAACCATTGTCTTTAATGATGATATGGGTACTTTTTTACCTAGACAGTTAATTGCCGAAAAAATTAAATCGGCTTCTGAAAAAATCCCTGAAGGTTTTGGTTCGCCAGAAATGGGTCCTATTACTACAGGCTTAGGAGAAATTTACCAATACATTTTAGATGTTAGGCCCGCGTTTAAAGATAAATATACCACTGAAGATTTACGAACCATTCAAGATTGGATTGTAAAACGACAACTCTCAGGAATTCCTGGTGTCGTTGAGGTAAATACTTGGGGTGGTTTTTTAAAACAATATGAAGTTGCTATAGCTACCGATAAACTTTATGCCATGAACATCAGTGCTCGCGATGTTTTTTCAGCTTTAGAAAGCAACAATAGTATTTCTGGTGGCGGGTACATTGAAAAAACAAATCAGGCATATTTCATTCGTGGAGAGGGCTTAATAACTTCACTAGAAGACATTGAAAATGTTGTCGTTAAAAATATAAATGGGATACCTATCTATATTAAGGATGTAGCTAAAGTAGGGTTTGGTAGTGCCAATAGGTTTGGTGCCATAACAGCGAATGGTGAAGGAGAAAAGGTTTTAGGTCAGGTAATGATGTTAAAAGATGCTAACTCTAAAAAAGTAATCGATGCCGTTAAACTACGTGTTACCGAAATTAGCAAAGCTTTACCAGAAGGCGTTTACATCAATGCCTTTTTAGATCGGAGTGAACTCATCGCGAAAACTACGTTTACAGTAACTGAAAACTTGGTGTTAGGTTGTCTTATCGTCATTTTCGTAGTGGTCTTATTATTAGGTAATTTTAGATCTGGTTTGGTGGTTGCCTCCGTCATTCCACTTTGTCTACTTTTTGCCTTGTCGCTCATGTATATTTTCGGAGTCGATGCCAACCTCATGAGCTTAGGCGCTATAGATTTTGGAATTATTATAGATGGAGCAGTAATTATTGTGGAGTTTATTGCTTTTAAAATAAGTAGTACTAGTGCAGAAATTATGGCATTACCGAAAGAAGAACAACAAAATTTAAAAGACCAAATAGCGCAAAATGGAGCGTCAAAAATGATGAACTCGGCAGTATTCGGTCAATTAATAATTCTGATTGTTTTCATTCCAATTTTATCTTTAAGTGGTGTAGAAGGGAAAATGTTTATTCCTATGGCACTTACTTTTAGTTTTGCACTAATTGGAGCCATGATTTTATGTTTTACTTATGTGCCCGTGGCGGCTTCGTTGTTTTTAAAACCTCAAAAAAAGAGTAAAAAAAGAAATATTTCTACACGATTAATGGATTGGCTTGTCGCTAAATATGACCCCATTATTACCTGGGCGCTGCGCAGTAAAAAAGTAGTATTGTCTATTGCAGCGGTACTATTAACTCTAGCAATTTTTCTCTTTACACAGATGGGAGGAGAGTTTGTACCTACTTTAGATGAGGGCGATTTTGTAATCCAACCCATACTGAAAACAGGAACATCATTGAGTAAAACTGTTGAAACCACTACTCAAATAGAAAGTATATTACTAACAAATTTTCCGGAGGTAAAACAAGTGGTTACTAGAATTGGCGCAGCTGAAGTACCTACTGATCCTATGTCTATGGAAGAGAGTGATGTGATCATTATTTTAAAACCCAAAGGAGAATGGACATCTGCCGCTTCAAAAGATGAATTGGCAGACAAATTTAAAGAAGCTTTAGCGGTGATTCCTGGCATGGAGGTTGAATTTACCCAGCCTATTGAAATGCGATTTAATGAACTAATTACTGGAGTTCGCGCAGATATCGCAATTAAAATATTTGGAGATGATTTATCTGTTTTAGCTAAAAAAGGTAGTGAAATAGGAGAATTAATTGCCAATGTTAAAGGTGCGTCCGATATTTCTATAGAAAAGGTAGAAGGTTTACCTGAAATGAGTATTAAATATGACCGTAGTAAAGTGGCGCGTTACGGATTGAACATTCAAGAATTAAACGATCTGGTCGCAATGGCTTTTGCAGGAAAGACTGCAGGAAGCATTTTTGAAGGAGAAAAGAGGTTTGACTTAGTTGTTCGTTTAGATAAATCTCAACGGAAAGATATTGATAACCTTCAAAACTTATTTGTTGACCTTCCTAATGGTGGAAAAGTTCCTTTACGAGAATTAGCTACGATCAGCTATCAAAAAGGTGCAGCTAAAATATCTCGAGATAATACGCGAAGACGTATTGTCGTAGGGGTAAATGTGCGGAACAGAGATCTACAGTCTGTGGTAGATGATGTGCAAAAACTTATCAATGAAAATATTGACTTACCAGTGGGGTATAGTATTTCTTATGGCGGGCAATTTGAAAACTTGCAGAGTGCTAAATCTCGCTTATTAGTTGCAGTGCCTATAGCTTTAGTTTTAATTTTTGTGCTGTTGTATTTTGCCTTTAAATCCGTAAAAGAAGCTTTAATGATCTATTCTGCAATACCATTGGCTGCTGTAGGCGGGGTGTTTTTATTATGGATCAGAGATTTGCCTTTCAGTATTTCTGCGGGAGTAGGTTTTATTGCGCTTTTTGGGATTGCAGTTTTAAATGGAATTGTCTTAATCGAACATTTTAAAGAGTTAAAAGCGGAAGGTTTTGAAACAATTGAAGAATTAATAAAACATGGTGCTAAAGATAGATTACGAGCTGTTTTATTAACCGCTTCTGCCGCTGCATTAGGTTTTTTACCCATGGCAATATCTACCAATGCAGGAGCAGAGGTACAGCGGCCATTGGCAACTGTGGTCATTGGAGGTTTAATTACGGCTACTATATTAACACTGGTAGTATTGCCTGTGCTTTATGCTTATTTGAATACCATTATACCCCTTAAAATAAAAAATAAAAGTAGTGTCGTTTTGTTGCTACTTGGTTTTTGTTGTTTAGGGCAAGTTATGGCACAACAACAACAACAACAACATCAAGCCTTAAGTTTAGAGGAATTAATACCAATAGCTATTGAGAATAATGCTTCTTTGAAAGCTAAAAACAATCAATTATTACAATCAGAACAGCTCATTAATTCCGCTTTTGATTTTGATAAAACACAGGTCTATTTTGAGTTTGATGAGAATAACTTAGCGAGTAATAATGAACCTTTAAAAGTTTTTGGGGTGCAGCAAGATTTCCGCTTTCCTACCGTTTATTTTTCTCAAAAGAAAGTGAATAAAATGCGGCATTCTCTTAGCGAAAATTCTTTTGAAATTCAGAAGAAAGCGGTTATTCGAAGAGTAACTACTAGTTATTATAACTATCAAATAGCTTTGAGAAAGCAGAAGCTTTATCACACATTAGATAGTTTGTATAGCAATTTTTCAGCAATGGCTAGCAGACGATTTGAACTAGGGGAAACCAATTATCTAGAAAAAATAACAGCTATTTCTAAAGAAAAGCAGATTTCATTGCAATATTCTGAATCAAAAAAACAGGTAAAAGAGGTTTATACAGAATTGCAAGCAGTAATACAATTGGAAGATTCCATACAAGTTACTCCGCTACTTAATTTAAAGGCAGTAGAGCAGCACGTACCTATAGCGCAAATTCCTGAAATACATTTTTATCAAAATAGAGAATTGTTTTTTAAAGCAGAAAAACAGTTGGAGAAACAACAAATTCTTCCAGACATCAGTCTACAGTATTTTCAAGGGACTAATGAAGGGCTAAACGCTAATTTATATGGCTACCAATTGGGCTTAAAAATCCCCATTCTTTTCGGAGGTAAATCTGCGAAAATAAAGGCATCAAAATTTGCAGAGGAAGCGTCAATCAATGAGTTAAAAGAATACCGAACTCAATTAAATTCTAAACAAGAAGTATTAAAAAATCAATTAAAAAGTTTTGGTGCATCTTTAGCTTATTATGAAAACGAAGGTCAGCAACTTTCTAATGAAATTTTAAAAACTGCGATCGGTAGCTTTAAAAACGGAGAGATCAACTTTTATCAATACTTGCAAAGTCTTGAAAGCGCCTATGAGATACAACTAGAATATCTCAATACCTTAGAAGAGTACAATCAGACCGTAATTGCTATCAATTTTTTAACACTATAACAATCATGAAAAATATAATTAATAGAATCGTCATAACATGTATTCTTACACTACTAATAATAAGTTGCGGTAGTGAGGAAAAAACGAGTGTCTCCAAAGAAAAAAATTCCGAATATATCGAAATAACCATGGAACAGTTTAATAAAAATAATATGGAACTCGGGACCTTTAAAGAACAAGATTTTCCAAAAATAGTATCGGCAACGGGCATGATTGATGTGCCGCCAGAAAATAAAGCAAGCGTTAGTGCAACGATGGGAGGATATATAAAAACGACTCCTTTGTTAATAGGGGATACCGTAAAAAAAGGGCAGCTATTGGTAACCTTAGAAAACCCAGAATTTGTTACCCTCCAGCAAGAATATATGGAACTGAATGAGCAGTTGGTGTATTTGAAGTCTGAATATGAAAGACAACAAACCATGATTGCAGAAAAAATCACTTCTCAAAAAAGTTTTTTAAAAGCAGAAAGTGATTATAAAACGAGTATAGCAAGACGGAATGGTTTGAAAAAACAGTTGGAAATGCTTCATATATCGACTGCTAATGCTGCTCAAGGTAATTTTACAGCAATTGCTAGCATTTACGCTCCTATTGCTGGAAGTATTTCTAAAACCTTTGTGTCTATGGGTTCTTATGTTTCGCCAGCAAGTTCTATTTTAGAAATTATAAATAATGATCATATTCATTTAGAGCTTTCCGTTTTTGAAAAGGATATTATGAGTATTAAGAAAGATCAGAAAATCGAATTTGAAATCCCCGAAGTTTCAGATCAAGTATATTTAGGAGAGGTTCATCTTGTAGGGAATTCTATTGATGAAAATAGAACGATTAAAATTCATGGTCATATTGAAGATGAATCCGATTATAATTTTATTTCAGGAATGTTTGTATCCTCTAGAATAATTACCAGCACAGAAAAGAGATTAGCTTTACCTTCTGAAGCTATTGTACCTATTGATGATATTGACTATGTCTTAGTCTTGGTGAAAAAGGAAAATGACACTTACTATTTCCATCAAGAGGAAGTAAAACTAAATGGAAATTTTGAAGGTTTTTCTCTTATAGAAAACACGAAGGACTTTAAGCAGAACACAACCTTCTTGACAAAAGGTGTATTTAACTTATTAGGAGCGTAATTATGGATGCACAAAACACAGAAAAACACTACATTAAACGTAGCGGATGGCTTAGAGCGGGAGTTTTAGGAGCAAACGATGGGATTTTATCGACAGCCAGTATTATTATAGGGGTTGCCGCTGCAAGTAGTACACGAGAACCTGTATTAGTTGCGGGAGTTGCAGGGCTAGTTGCTGGAGCATTATCTATGGCGGCTGGAGAATATGTATCTGTGAGTTCTCAGACCGATGTTGAAAAATCTGATCTTGCGCGAGAGCAACAAGAACTTATAGATACTCCAGAAGAAGAGCTTCTAGAGCTAGCAAAAATATATGAAGAAAGAGGTTTAAACGTTGAGACAGCCTTAGAGGTTGCAATACAATTAACAGCCCACAATGCTTTAGAAGCACATGCAAGAGATGAGCTAGGAATACATGAAATGACGGAGGCAAAACCTTTACAGGCAGCAATTTCTTCTGGTATAGCTTTTACTGTAGGTGGCTTTTTACCGGTACTTGTAGCGTTTATAGCCCCCCTTAATCGTATGGAATACCTGCAATATGTGAGTGCAATTCTATTTCTAGCTATTTTAGGAATAGTAGCAGCAAGAGCGGGAGGTTCTAACCCTACAAAAGTAGTGCTAAGAATAACATTTTGGGGAACCTTGGCTATGGGATTAACGGCTTTTATTGGACACCTTTTCAATATAAATATTGCGTAGTATGACCACACAAGAAGAAAAATACTGTTCAGCCTCAATACCTGTTAGTAAAGGGAAAGAGCTCCCTTTTCATGATCTTATACATACGCAAGAGGTTGTAGAATACGTTAAGAATAGTAGTGCTGAAATGAATAATGCACCCCGTAAAACAGAGTTGCCTATGCTCACCGCTTGGTTTCAAAATACAGGTTTTTTAAATAGTTATAGTGATTATAAAGAAAAAAGTAAAAATAGAGAAATAGCATTTCTTAACGCTGTAGGGATGTATTATAATTCCAGTGTGCAAATATGCAAGTGTATTGATGGTACAAGCTGGCATCAAACCCTAACGACAGCGCTAGCTGAAATACTTTGTAATGCAAATATAATTGATGTTAACAATTCTCATTTTTTTTATAGAAATAGTCTGCTGAACAGGGAAAGGGAGTTTTTTTGTGATAGGCACTTGACAGAAGAGAAGTGCTCCGTATTTAATTTAGAGATTTTAGTAAATTTTCACTTTAAGTCTCATTATGAAAAGGGTTATCTTGAAGTAAGAAACCAGAAGAATTCGGAAGATGTAAAAACAAATTTCAGCGTATGATGAAGACTAATTTATTTCCACACGACAAATTCAGTTTTGATAATCAAGATTTACTTTCAGGACTACCTGAAGCTGTATGCAAGACGATTACTAAAAACAGTGTCATTGTTCATTTTAAGGCAGGAGATGCGGTTTTTATAGAAGGTGATACGCCAGAAGGCATTTATAGCGTTAAAAATGGAAAAGTAAAGAAGTTTACAGTCACTGATCATAGAAAGGAGCATATTTTTTATATCTGTAAAGAAGGGGAGTACTTAGGATATCACGCCGTGTTAAGCGAGGAATTATATCCAGACTGCGCATCAGCTCTTACAGATTGTGATATGGAGTTTATACCTAAAGAAGATTTTATAAAGGCAGTAGACAAGTCACCTATCTTATCAAAACGTTTATTAAGGAGTTTGGGTCACGAATTTGGAGTTTTTCTAAATGCGACAAAAATTCTTTCAAAATATACGGTAAGAGAACGAACAGCATTAAACCTTCTGATTTTGGAAAGTAAATATAAAAATAATCAGAAGTTGGAAACAGAAATCAGTATTCATAGAGAAGACCTAGCTAGCATGGTTGGTACTGCTATGGAATCTGTAGTGAGAATGCTCAAGGATTTTAAAGAAGAAAAACTTATTATAACAAAGCGAAGCAGCATTTTTATTAAGGACTATAAAGGTCTCTTAAAGGTAGCTAACTTTAGCTGATTGCCTATAGCTTACATTGATAATTATCAATGTAAGCTATAGAATTAAATTACGATTAATAGAATAAATTAACCTAATTATAAGACTATGAAAAATTTTTTATTACTAGCAGTGATTTTTGCTGCTTTTGGTACTACAGTAAGTGCTCAAGAATGGCAGACTGATTTTGTAAAAGCAAAAGCTATCGCTGTAAAAGAAAGTAAACCTATAATTCTTGTTTTTCAAGGATCAGATTGGTGTGCACCTTGTATTAAGCTTGATCGTGAAATTTGGAGCACGGATAAATTTAAAAAGTATGCAGGAGAACATTATGTAATGCTTCAGGCAGATTTCCCTAGGCGAAAAAATAATGCATTATCAGCTACTCAAACAAAGGCAAATGCTCAATTAGCAGAATGGTATAATAGAAATGGCGTCTTTCCATTTGTGGTAGTTCTAGATAGTAAGGGTAAAGTGCTAGGGGAGACAAGCTACAAAAAGACTACACCTGAAAATTATATCAAAGAATTAAATGCTTTTACAAAATAATTTGAAAACATACATTACTTTGCTGGTCACACTATTTTCATTGGTATGCTTAGCACAACAACCTTACAAACGGACACTCAAACTTATGGGGAGCCGTTTTGATATAACGGTAGTTGCAGATAATGAATTACAAGGTAATATAAGCATAGATATTGCTATAGCCGAAATTACTAGAATAGAAAAGCTTATTTCTTCTTGGGATGTTAATTCGCAAACTTCTGCGATCAATAAAAATGCAGGTATACAACCAGTAAAGGTTGATAAAGAGCTTTTTAATTTGATTGAAAGAGCTATTGGAATATCAAAACTTACCGATGGAGCTTTTGATATTAGTTACGCATCAATGGATTATATCTGGAAGTTTGATGGCAGTATGACGGCAATGCCATCAGAAGAAGAAATTACATCCTCTGTACTAAAAGTAGGTTTTAAGAATATCGTTTTAGATAAAAAGAATAGTACTGTATTTCTTAAGCTAGAGGGAATGAAAATTGGTTTTGGTGCTATAGGCAAAGGATATGCTGCAGATAAAGCAAAAGCATTACTTATAGAAAAAGGAGTATCCTCGGGAATTATAAATGCTTCTGGAGATATGAATACTTGGGGAAAACAACCAGATGGGAGCGAATGGAAAGTTGCTATTACAAACCCAATGAATAAAAATAAAGTATTTGCATTACTCCCTATAACCAATGGAGCAGTAGTAACCTCAGGTAATTATGAGAAGTATGTAAACTTTAACGGTAAGCGATACACACATATTATAGATCCACGTACAGGCTATCCTTCTAGTGGGATTATAAGTGTGACCGTTTTTGCGCCTAAAGCAGAACTTGCAGATGCGCTCGCGACCTCTGTGTTTGTGATGGGTAAAGAAGCAGGTTTAGATAGGATAAATCAGTTACCTCAGATAGAATGTATTATTATAGATGATCAAGGAAATATTACCAAGTCAAAGAATATTAAAATAGACAAATTATGATTAAAAAGATTATTTATGTCACAGTAATAGCTATTAGTTTTAGTAGTTGTGTTGTGGTTAAAGAATATGAAAAGGTCAATATAAACGACCCAGATATGGTGCTTTCAGAAAAAAAATGCGATCGTAATGTAACGACTGCGCACTCCTATCGTGAGGCTGCTGTAGGCGCCAATGGAGGAAAAACTGGAGGAGGCTGCGGCTGTAACTAATATGGAAAATCACTTGAAAAAAATAGTTATTTTTATGTGTGTATTCGCTTTTGCGAAAGCGCACGCTCAAACAGCACAAGAAGAAACGAAAGCTTATAAAAAACGCGTGTTAGAAACTACTGAAGTAGACTTCTTAACAAGTTATTATTCTCAGGATGGTGACAATGCTGCCGTAAGTGGAGGTATAGGTACCGAAGAATTAACAGATGTTACAGGAACCTTCATAGTTTCTATTCCATTAAATGATGACGATGTGCTTACCATTGATGCTGGAGTTTCTGCATATACTTCTGCATCTTCCAGTAATGTAGGACCTTTTGATGATGGTCTTGCAGACCCTTTTCAAGCATCTTCGGGTGCTTCAAGCAGTGATTTATGGGCAAATATAACAGGAAGTTATAGCCATAGCTCAGATGATAGAAACGATATTTGGTCTACTAAGTTATCAATATCTTCGGAGTATGATTATTTTTCTGTGGGAGTTGGTGGTAGTTACACCAAGCTTTTTAATGAAAAAAACACTGAAATAAGTGTAAATGGTAATGTTTACATAGATACTTGGAATGCTATTTATCCTACAGAGTTAAGACCTTTCGGAGAAGGAGGAGCTGGTTTAAGTGATCGTTTGTTTACTCAAAACACCATTACAGGCAATACGAATTATAATCCTAGATTTGCAGCGTTTGATAGTGAAGGCCGTAACTCTTATTCCGTAGGTTTTGGGTTGTCACAGATATTACACAAAAAGGTACAAGGTTCATTAGCATTAGATTTTGTGCAACAAGACGGATTGTTATCAACACCATTCCAGAGAGTTTATTTCAGTGATATAGCAGATTCATTTATTGATAATTTTCAATTGGCCGATGCTGTTGAACGTCTACCCGATTCTAGATTTAAAGTGGCAGCTGGTGGTCGGTTAAATTGGTACCTCAATGAAACCGTTACAGTACGTACTTTTTATCGTTATTATTTTGATGATTGGGGGATTACTTCACATACAGCGAGTATTGAAGTACCGGTTAAAATAACAAATAAGTTTACCTTATATCCATCATACAGGTTCTACAATCAAACAGCAGCAGACTATTTCAATACCTACGAAAGTGCTTTATCTACGGATGAGTTTTATACGTCAGATTATGACCTTTCTGAATACTCAGCGAACCAATTTGGTTTTGGAGTATCCTATACAGATATTTTCGCGAAAGCTCATCTCTGGCAATTTGGCCTTAAAAGTATTGACTTAAAGTTTTATCAATACGATAGAGATACCACTTTTAGTTCTAGTATCATTACGGCGGGCTTCAAGTTTGTCATGGACTAAGCATAAGAACTATGTTTTAACAAAATTGATAAGCGCTAAGAATATTCAAAATCTTAGCGCTTATGTTATGTACTGAGATATTAAAAAACCATTTTACTTCTACTCGTATTTATTGGTTTTTGAGCTCATGCTCAACAAGGAATAATTGAACCCATTTGGGATTCTAAAGTCGAAAAAAAAGTCTGTACATAAGGGTACAGACTTTTTTTTGTTTAAAAATGTGTTATCAAGAACATTGGCAATGATTATTAGGTGATAGTCTAAGTATACATGCTTTTTTCATGATAAGAAAGCGTATTATTTTTTAACACCTAACTTCACCAAAATAGTTTCTAATAGACACCATTTGGTAAAAGCAGACTGTATTAAATTAACCCCAATGAACACGGTAAACCATAACCAGTTAACACTTACATATACAGTGAGTACAACACTCAATAATACCATGATACCAACAATTACTCTAAAATAGGTATTCATCATTTCTAATTAATTTTAAGTTTATATAGATTTTTCAATAGGAACTACCACCGCTTTTAAGGGGTTATTAGTTTCTATACTTTTATTAAATTCTTTTATTAAATGGAATAAAGTATCAATATTTTCATCTTCGGTAAAAGAGAAAAACATACTCGATTGACTTCCTCCTTTTCCTGAAGAAAACCAATTAGAAGCCATTAAAATTGCGGAATCACTTTTGTGCCCATCAATATCAGAACTACTAAATTTCTCAATATTTGCATTTTTAAAAAGGGTTAAGACGTCTTTTTGGTATTCTTCAACTGCGGTAACGATAACTAATTTCATAGTGTTGGTTTTTTAGTTATTATTCTGAATTGTCAAACCGAATGGGGGAGTTGACAACTCAGAATTTAATTATTTATAATTTTTCTTTTCTATCATATAATATACTAAAGGAACCACTAATAAGGTAAGCACCGTAGAAACAATAGTTCCTCCCATTAAAGAGATGGCTAAACCTTGAAAAATAGGATCAAATAAGATTACAAAAGCTCCAATAACAACGGTTCCAGCAGTTAATAGAATAGGAGTAGTACGCACAGCTCCTGCTTCAATAGCTGCTTGTTTTAAGGGTACGCCTTCTGCCGTTCTTATATTGATAAAATCAATTAATAAAACAGAATTTCGTACCATAATTCCCGCTAAAGCAATCATCCCAATAAATGATGTTGCGGTAAAGAATGCTCCCATAATCCAGTGTCCTAAAATAATTCCGATTAAAGAGAGCGGAATTGCAACCATCATTACAATGGGAGCTTTAAAGTTTTGGAACCAACCTACAATTAAAATATAAATCAAGATAATAGCGCCTAAGAAAGCAATTCCTAAATCTCTAAATACTTCTAAAGTAATTTGCCATTCTCCATCCCATTTTACAGTATAATTGTCTTCAAACTCGGGCTGACCTAAATACATTTCGTTTAATTCATAGCCTTTTGGTAGCGAAATTTCTTTTAGTTTTTCTTCCATTCCTAGAATAGCGTAGGCAGGACTTTCTAATTCTCCAGCCATATCTGCCATTACATAAACAACACGTTTTTGGTTTTTATGGTAAATACTTTTTGCAGCTATTCTTGCTGTAATCGTTACTAAATCTGCAATAGGAACCATATTGCCCTGTTTCGATTTTACTTTCAATTGAGAAATATCTGTAACTGTAGATTTTTCCTTTTCATCTAAAGCCAATACTAAACCAATTTGGTTAACAGCATCTTCATCATACAAATTCGTGATGGGCCTGTTAGACAATGCCATATTCATGGTATATGCTATTTGCTGTGGTGCCACTCCATACAACATGGCTTTTTCTTTATTAATGTCAAATTGATATTCGGTTTGGTCTGCTTCCACCATCCAATCAATATCCACCACATCATCTGTGTTTTTTAAGATATCCTGAACACTGTTTGCTATTTTAATTTGCTCACTATAATCTGGGCCATAAACTTCAGCAACAATTGTGGATAGTACTGGAGGTCCTGGTGGCACTTCAACCAATTTTACATTTGCATTATATTTAGACGCAATTTTTTGAATGTCCGGGCGCAGTAATTTTGCAATATCATGACTTTGTGCAGTACGTTCTTCTTTATCAATTAAATTTACTTGAATATCTGCCATATTACTTCCTCCACGTAAATCATAATGACGCACCAAACCGTTAAAGGTTATTGGAGCAGAGGTACCCACATAGTTTTGAAAGTTGACTACTTCAGGTCTTGTCGCTAGGTATTGTGAAATTTCTTGTGTGACCACTCCAGTGCGTTCTAAGGTGGTTCCTTCCGGCATATCAATTACAATCTGAAATTCATTCTTATTATCAAAAGGCAACATTTTCACTGCAACCGATTTGGTGAAAAATAACACCATGGTTATCATTAATAATAAAAATGTTCCTCCTAAAAACAACCAACGTTTTGCTTTGTTTTCTAATAATGGACGTTCAAATTTGTTGTAAATTCTATAAATTAACGTCTCTTCAATAGGCTTTTCTTGTTTTTCTTCTACACCTTTTTTCTCTTTTTCTCTTAAGAAAATATACCCTAAGTAAGGCGTGATCGTCAAAGCTACAAATAAGGATAAAATCATTGCTATAGACGCCCCTATAGGCATTGGTGCCATATATGGACCCATTAATCCAGAGACAAAAGCCATAGGTAAAACAGATGCTATAACTGTAAATGTTGCTAAAATGGTTGGGTTCCCAACCTCGTTAATTGCATACAAAGCAGCATCTTTAAACGGTAAGCGTTTCATCTTAAAATGCCGGTGCATATTTTCGGCAATAATAATGGAGTCATCGACGACAATTCCTGTAACAAACACTAAAGCGAATAAAGTAATACGGTTTAGCGTGTAATCCATCATATAATAGCTCAATAAGGTTAAGGCAAACGTAATTGGAACGGATAAAAACACCACCAATCCACCACGCCATCCCATGGCTAACATCACTACAATAGTAACGGCGAAGATAGAACCAATAAGGTGCCACAACAATTCTGATACTTTATGTGAAGCTGTTTCTCCGTAATTTCTGGTAATCTCTACATGAACATCATCAGGAATTAAATTGCTTCGTAAATGATCTGTTTTATTAATAATTACTTCTGCAATTTTCATGGCATCTGCACCTTTTCGTTTTGCAACAGAAATAGTAACTGCAGGGTATTCTGATTTATATTCCGAAGATTTTACACTCCCTTTTCCATATCCTAAACTCACGTAATTTTGAGGTACTTCTGGACCATCAATAATTTTAGCTACTTGCTTTAAATAGATAGGTTGATTTTGTTGTACACCAACTACTAAATTCTCAACATCTGTAACAGAGGCTAGAAAGTTTCCAGTATTTACTAGAAATTCTGTGTCATTTTTATCAAAGCTTCCTGCACTTAATTGACTGTTGTTAGCCGTAATCATTTCAGAAACCGTTAAGAAGTCTAACCCACTAGATGCTAATTTGTCTTTATCTAATACGACACGTAGTTGACGGTTTCTACCTCCAATTTGATGCGTAGACGAAACGTCATTTACTTTTTTTATTTCGGCTTCCAATTCTTGTGCCATTTGGCTTAATTGGTAATCGTCATAATTTTCACTCCACAAGGTTAAGCCTAACATTGGTACATCGTCTATAGCACGCGTTTTTACCAATGGAAACGTCACACCAGCTGGCATCTCGTCCATGTGTTTGTTAATTTCATTGTATAGTTTTACAAAGGAGCGCTCAATATCTTCGCCCACATAAAACTGAACAATCACCATTCCTTGCTCTTTCATGGAAGTAGAATACACATATTCTACCCCTTTGATGTTTGAAATTAACTGTTCTAATGGCTTAATTACACGTGATTCTACCTCCGTTGGGCTCGCACCCGGATAGCCCACAAAAATGTCTGCCATGGGCACATCAATTTGTGGCTCTTCTTCACGTGGAATTAAAAACGAACTATACACACCAACTACCATAAATACAATCATCAAAAGCACTGTAAGCTTCGATTGCATAAAGACTTTGGCAATTTTACCTGCGATTCCTTCTTTCATATTCCTGTCCCTAACCCTTTCCAAAGGAAAGAGAAATGTTATGGGTTATTTTTAGTTAATATTTATTTTTTCAGAGTTTAAAGATGCCTCTTCAAACTGACAACAACGAGTACTTATAGCGTATATATCACTTAGTTTCCATACTGGCTTCCTTCCCTTTGGGAAGGATGGAGGATGGGATAATTTTGGCTCCATTAAACAATTTACCATCAGCAGAAACGATATACGCTTCGTCTGAATTTAAACCAGATAATACCTCTACTTGATTGCCAAAAGTTCTTCCTAAGCGCAACCATCGTAGCATTGCAGTGTTACTCTGACTTACGGTATACACCCCAGATAATTGTCCGTTAGTTATAATTACATCGGTAGGGATTAACACCATGGCCGATTTTGCTTTTCGTTCTACAGGAAATTGCACCGTTGTAAACATTCCTGATAAAATGTGAGCATCTGTTTTATCTAAAGCTATTTTTACTAAGTATTGTCCGCCTGTGTTTTTAGCAGATGTACTTACTTCTGTAACTTTTCCTTTTATGGTTTTATTAATAGATTTTACCAATACAGCGACAGTGCTTCCTTTTTCAATTTCAGAAATTTCAGATTCAGGAACCATAGCCATCACCTCAAAATGACCTGGTGTTTCTATGCTTATTAATGGTGCGCCAGGATTTGCCATATTTCCTGCTTCCACATTTTTGCTGGTTACGGTTCCATCAAAAGGAGCCGTAATATTACTGTAAGCAAATTGTGCATTTACTTCATTTTTCATTTGGTTGGCAGCTTCTAAACGTGCCTTTGCCATTTCATAATTTGCCGTCATATCGTCCATCTCTTTTTGAGAAGCACTATTTTCTGAAAATAAATTTTTAAAACGATTGTAGTCTTTTTGAGCATTATTAAAAGCAGCAGTAGCTTCTGTAATTCCTGCATTTACTTGCGCTCTCTTGGCCTGTAAATCGCTATTGTTAATAGAAACTAACAATTGCCCTTTACGTACTTTATCTCCAACGTTTATGTGTACTTTATTTACGTACCCCATCATTCTAGTGCTTAAATCTGCACTATTAGTGGCTTGGATTTTTCCGCTTACACTTAAAAAAGGACTAGTGCCATTCGTTTCTACTTGACTCACTTCTACATGAATTGCGGGTGAATTATCTGCAACAGGCTTCTTGTCTTCACTGCCACAACTAGCAACTAACAATGCGAAAGAAAATGCTACGATGGTATATGTTTTTTTCATTTTATATTTTATTTTATTTTTTCTTTCCCTAACGCTCTTCAAAGCAAAAGGAACTCGTATGTTTTAAGTATTGGTACCTTCCCCTTCGAAAGATTAAGGCAATAATTTATTTCGTTAAAAATTGTAAATAAGCTTGTGCGTAATTGTATTCAAAAATAGTTTGGTAATATTCCAATTGTTTTTGAGCATATTGGGTATCGGCGAGTAATAAATCTGATGTTTTTTCTAAACCTTCCTTAAACCTATTGGTTCTAATACGCAATGATTCTTCTGATTGTTCCATGGCTAATGCACTCAGTTTTAATTTATTTTTGGAATCTAAAAAAGAACGTTTTGCTTTATTTAATTCTAAATTACTTTGTGATACATATTGATTGTATTCTAATTTAGATTTTTCGAATTCGGACTTACTTTTTTGCACTTTGCCAAAACGTTTCGCCCCTTGAAAAATATCCCAGCTTAATTGTGCACCAAATAGGTATCCATTGGCATCGCCTTGAAAAATTTGATCGTCATACAATTCATAACTACCAAAGGCATTTAATCGTGGCAGAAAGGCCATTTTATCTGCTTTATTCATGGCTTCATAAGCATTTGACGCTAATTGCATCGCTTTAATATCTGAACGGTTTTCAGAAATTGTCTTATCTTCAATAGTCAACGTAGAAACGGTTAATTCATCAGCAGGTATGTATACTACATAGGTTTTATCATTCATTAAAAATGATAAATAATTAGATGCATTTTGAACATTACTCTTAGCGGTTTGTAATTGATTTTGAATTTCGGTAACACGTACTTCAACATTCAATACATCTGCACGTTGTAAATACCCTTGTTTAAAACTATCATCTGCTAATTTTTTATTAGCATTTGCAGCGTCTAAGGCTTTTTCTAAAACCTCCACTGCTTTGTAAGCTAATTGTAATTGCATGTATGCTTTATCGACTTCAAATACTAAATAATCTTGTGTACGTTCTGTCTTTAAAGACATAGCGTCCATTTTAGATTTAGCAGCTTTACGCTGATAAAGTCCGTCGAAATTTATTAATGGTTGCTGAATTTCAAATTTTGTAGCGTAATTTTCAATTTGGGAAGGATCATTTAATAATGCTGGACTAAAATCATTTGCTGTTAAAATTTCCTGATTTAATTTAGATCCAAAAGCCATTAAAGGATTTGTGGTTGCCATTGCAGTGTGACTTGCTGTAATGTTGGGTAAAAACACAGCATTGGTTTGTCTATAATCTGCTTGAGCTTGAGTGAATTCTTCTTCTGAAATTTTAATAGCTGTATTATGGTCAGACACTTTAGTCTGGACTTCAGTTTTAGTAATTGGCACTAATTCTTGTGCATGCAAAAATAGAGAGCCAAAACATAAAATGAGCATTGGTAAGTATGTTGTTTTTTTCATGCTATATAATTTTCTGAGACAAAAATACATTAGTAAATAACCGAAGTCAGTAACAAAGGTTACTTAACAAAAAGTGCCCTTTTTTTAATTAAAGAATGCTAATTATTTAACTGTTAAAAATTTAATCTTTTTCAAAACATACCGCTAACTCCTAACCTCAAATTAATCCCTTGTTTCTATATCTTCTTTAACTAAAATATTTTCAATAATTAACTCGGCTGCGTTAAGAAGTAAAACTAGGTTTATATTAAATGAAAATGCTTTCGGTTAATGTACCGACCAATTAGAAAAACGCAATTCAATCTCCATAAAATTGAGTTTTATATTACTTTTTTTAGCTAGTACTATAAATGTAAAGCAAGACAGTCGTAAATAAAATGACCTAAGTCATTCAGCTCTTTTTTAGGCTGTTAGTAGCTTTTATTTAAAAAAAAAAAGCATCCATAATTTCTTATAAATGCCTTTTCAATTATCAACTAAAAAACAGATAGCAACATCAATTAACTTTTCTAGTGCCTCCATGTCCGCCTGCAACTACAAGCATTATTTTTATACTTAAATAAATAAATTTAAAAAACTGAATGATGGGGTTCATCATTTTAAATTTTTGATATTTTGATATTCTTTGTGTCATGTTATTTTATATTTTCATTTGCTAAATACGGATACTGAATACTTTGTTTATTCAGGAATCTCTTTTAAAAAGTTTTATTCCTATTCAGGAATTAACCACCAAAATGGTCGCATTTTAGCTTTATAAATAAAGGCATAGTGCAACGCCAATTTCAGCCAATGCCCTGCTAAACCAATTTCTCCAAATGTTTTTCCTAATTGTCTTCCTTGAGTTTTCGGGTATTTTTCATAATCTGGAACAATTGGAAATGTAGTGATGCTTACACCACTTCCTTTAGTGATACCATAACCCGCAGAAGCAATACAAGCGGCTCCCATATTACCTAAACTCCCTTTGTGATTCAAGGATTCTTTTCCGCCTTTTATAGAATCTATAATATTGTCGGCCACCAATTTTGCGGTCATACCAGATGGCATTCCAGTACGTGGTGGTGCAGGGGAAATAGCTGTACCGTTTTTGCTCATTCTAGGTTTAGAAATAGCATGTGGAGGAGCAAAGGCAATTCCTGGGGCGAAAATATTTTTATAACTTGGGTTTTGATAGGTTTCTGGCCAATCTTTAACGGACCATTCTTCGTAAGGTTTTGGTGTGTAATCAGCATCAACTAACATAAACCCTTTAAAAAGTTTTTCTGTAATGTCGTTTTCATTTTTATCATAGGCTTTAAAACCATGACCAGAAAATGAAGGTATTAACATGGCGAAATCATAAGCTTCTGTTTTATATTCTCCATCTAAATTTTCGTAATGTGCAATTCCATCTTCAATCTTGTTAACTCCAGCTCCAAGAATCCATTTTATATCGCGATCTTCAAAAATCATTTCAACCATTTCATGAGATTTCATGGTCATGCTTCCGTAACTTAATAACATACCATCCATTCCAAAATCACCTAATTGATATTCATTAGAAATCCAAGTAACTTCAGCCATATCACGTACATTATGCTCGCGTAATTCTTGTTCTACATTTAAAATATACTCAAAAGCAGCACCTTGACAGGTAGATTTTGCATGGCCAGTACCAATTAGAATTTTAACCTTCTTACCAGATTTCATTTCTTGAATTACGTTATTTAATCCTTCCCAGGCATGATCTGAATGTGCATAGGTACAAACGGAATACGTTTTATTCTGTCCTGGAATTAAACCTTCAGTCGCTTCAAAATTCAATTTAGGACCAGTGGCATTGATCAAATAATCGTAGGTTACTTTTTCTTGCTGGCCTTTATTTTCCCCTGCTACATATTCAGATAAAACATAAGGCTTTTCTTCATTTTTATCGCCTTCCGGAAAAAAGGCTATTGCTTTTGCTTGCTTGTAGCCAATACCTTTTTTCTTATATAAAGGTGCTAAGGGAAAATGGATTTTGTCAGAATTCATTCTGCCAATTCCTACCCAAATATTAGAAGGAACCCATTGGTAATTACTGTTAGGAGATACCACAATAATTTCATGGTTTTTAGACAGCTTTCTTCGTAGATGTGAAGCTGCTACATGGCCAGAAATACCTGCTCCTAAAATAACAATTTTAGACATTTTGTTTAGTTTTAGATAAAATTAATGAGTTTACCACCTTTCTACAGTAACATTGGTTACACTGTTAAAAATTCTATCGTAACAAGAGGTCACTTTACATTTAAATTAGAGTTGTATGTTTAAGGTAGATTAACCGACTAATTTTTCTAGTAATAAAGCACGTGCCCCTTAAGCTTTTGAAGTATATTTAGACCAAAAATTGAATCATTTTAAAAAAAGGAAAATTGTTATGTTAACATGGAAAAACATTATTTCGTTTGCCACAACAGGAAATCCTGAGCCTGATAAACGAGTAGAGAAAACTGAAGAAGAATGGAAAGCGCAATTAACTCCTGAGCAATATAGAGTTATGCGTAAAAAAGGTACAGAAGCACCACATACCGGAGCGCTTTGTACTAGTTACGAATCAGGTCAATATAATTGTGCTTGTTGCAATACTCCTCTTTTTGATTCGACCATAAAATTTGAATCTGGAACAGGTTGGCCTAGTTTTACGCAACCTATAAAAGAAAATGCAATTAAGTATTTTAAAGATTCTTCTTTTGGGATGGTTCGGGTAGAAGTATTGTGTAATACTTGTGATGCGCATTTAGGACACATTTTTCCTGATGGACCAGAACCAAGTGGACTTCGATATTGCATAAATTCGGAATCTATGGTGTTAGATTCTTCAGAGGTAAATTAAAATTAAGTTGAAATGTCACAAAATGAAACGGCTACTTTTGGTGGTGGTTGCTTCTGGTGTTTAGAAGCTATTTTTAGACAGATTGAAGGTGTTACGGATGTAGTTTCGGGATATGCAGGCGGTAATTGCCCTGGTACACCAACCTACAGAGAAGTGTGTTCTGGTAAGACGGGACACGCAGAAGTGATTAGGGTTGAATTTGATCGTGGTATTATTCGTTATAAAGATCTTTTAAATATCTTTATGAACAATCATAACCCTACCTTAAAAACAAACATTAATGGTACGTATGGTTCACAATACCGCTCTATAATTTTGTATGAATCGAAGGCACATCAAAAAATAGCCCAAGAAATAATTTATTTACAGCATGAAAAGGGTACTAAAAAGATACTTACAGAAGTAATAGAATTAAAACAGTTTTACCAAGCAGAAGAATACCATCAGGATTATTTTACCAAAAATAAGGAAGCTGCCTATTGTAGTCGGATAATCACGCCGAAATTAGAAAAATTAAACAAGGAATTATATAAAAAATAGAACCTTAAATTTATGAGTGCATTTAAAAAAGCATATATCGCAGGTGGATGTTTTTGGGGAATGGAAGATCTATTTCGCGTACGTCCAGGAATTAAAGATACGGAGGTAGGTTACATTGGTGGAGATAATGAAAATCCTACCTATCACAACCATTCTAGCCATGCAGAAGGGGTAGAGCTTACCTACGATCCTTCAGAAACTTCGTTTAAAGAGATTTTAGATTATTTCTTTAGAATTCATAACCCTACAACATTAGACCAACAAGGAAATGATAGAGGCTCTAGTTACCGATCTACTATCTTTTTTCAGAATGAAGAAGAGAAAGCAATAGCCGAAGAAGTAATTGCTTTAGTCAATAAGTCTAACAGATGGGGAGCAGATGCTGTAACCACCTTAGAACCTTATACCACCTTTTGGTTGGCAGAACCAGAACACCAAGATTTTTTGTTGAAAAGGCCTAATGGATATACATGCCATTTTGAGCGCTTTGCTACATTTTTATAATTTATAAAGCCGACAAGTTTAATGTCGGCTTTTACTTTTAGTAGGTCTAGATTTAAACTACTTTTTTTAAAACAGTTTGTTGTTTTTGTTGTTTTTTTTGAAGCTTTTTTGTTTCCTTCATTTTTTTATAGACGACATAATTTACTAAGAGTGCAATTAGACAAGCTACAGCAGTAGCACCATTACCATCTTTAGCCAATAAGTGAGCTAGTATTCCAAAGAATAAGTTCATAAAGAATCCTGCATAAGCCCATTCACGAATCCAATTGGTTTTATTTAGGATTAGAATAGCAATCCCTATAACTTGTGCCGCTCCGATGACTTGTAATAGATAGGTAGGATACCCTAATTTAATAATTTTAAGGACTATAACATCGTAATTAATAATACTATTGCCTACCGCTCCCAGGATGGCTAAAGAAAAAAATAGTAAAGAAATAACATAGTAGGTTTTTAGATTTTTCATGGGGTTAAGTTTTAATTATTAGCTTTAAACTAGTCCTAATTAAATTTGGAAGCTCATTAAATAGTATGAAATGTTCTTATCTATAGGCGTTTGGTATCTATTTATCGTTAGGAATATTAATTTACAGGATATTCTGAGGAATTTAGCGATAGTTTGTGCTTGTTTAAATACTAAAAAAATAGATGCTCCGTTTTTTATATTTGTGTATTATTACGAGGCATATCTATTTTTATGAAAAAAATAATAATCTTCATTAGCGTTTTAGTAGTATGCAGTTCTTGTATTTCAAGATTAGTGCGACCTGCCTTATCAGGAACTATTGTAGATTTTAATGGAAACCCAATAGATAGTTGTTTGGTTGGTGAAACAGTAACAGATCATAATGGGACTTTTTATTTAAAGGAAATTAGAAAAAATTATTTTTTCATTACAGAACTTTTCGTCATGGAAGCACCTCCATTATTCGTGAGTGAACAAATTTCAAAAACAAATTACACCACAACCGTATTTCAAAATTTTCATAGTCGTGGAGGAGGAGGATTAAAAGGAGCCCACTGGAAATTGGATACACTCTATTTAAAAAAAGAGAACTTCAAAATTGATACTACTTTTTTAAGTCAAAAATGGAAAGTCGCTGCCACCAAAAATTTAGATAGCCTTTACATTATAAAATCTAATTTTCTAGAGCTTTGTAAATTACAGAATTGTTCTAGAATTTATGACGAATATTCCAAGTACAGTAACAATACCTATTATAATAAATCTAAAAACTTACCCGATAGCATTGTTCAAAAAACAATAGAACTAGACTTATCTACTACACATAGTTTCGCAGCTACTAAAATTATCCAATATGGAGATAAAACAGGAAAAAGTACTATTCGTAAAGCTAATGATACTTTAACGACTACAGGGGAATGGAATTTTAAGGATGATTTATTGCTTTTTAATAGTAATTTTGATGAATTAAATGGAAAATATGAGGTTGAAGAAAACGATTATGAATATTTGTTAGTCATTAAAGTAGATGAATGAAACTTTAGAATTATTGACAAAAAATGAGGCAACAACAGCAGGAATTATTTTTTTGATGATTTTTAGTTGCTTCGTAGCTCTATTTCATACCGTTATTTTTTCAGGACTTTTTAAAGCCAAATTTAATGGATGGTTATTTTTTGTTATCAACCCACTACTTGTATTACTTTCTAGTTTAATTTATAAGCCCATTACTTATGTAATGTTTGGCCTACTCTTTATTTCTGTATTTATTCTAGCCTTTATAGGAATAATATATTCCGGAATATCAGGCGTAAAGAAGGCTCGTATAGAACAAGATAAAATTAATAAAAAATATGATATTGAGGCAACACCTATCTGGAAGAAACTTCTAGGTTACCTAGCTGTTTTAGTAGTTATAATTGCTTTATATTACGTTGGCTTTTATGCCATTTTCTTTTTGCTTTTTGCCATTCCATTTCTAAAATTTATACTACCCAATACTAAAAGTAGATTCTTAAAATACCAAAGTACGCTGCCTACCTCTAAAATTAGATCTGTGGCAATGGGCTTAGCGGAAATTGAAGGAAAATTAAGAACCATTGAGCATTTAGAATCGCCCATAGGTTCCATACCATGTATTGGGTATAGGTATAAAATAGAAAATATTAGTACGGATAAAGATGGAGACAAAAGCTACAGTAGTATTTTTGATGAGATTAAATGTAATACATTTTATGTCTTAGACGAGACAGGAATTATTAAGGTAATACCAGATAAAATAGAATTTGTATACGTATCAGAATATGATTCATATATAGGGTCAGGTAAACGATATACCCAATATTTATTGCAAGAAAATGATAGTGTGTTACTTATAGGAAAGGCAAGTATACAGTCCGATAATGAATTAATATTTGAGTATGAAAATATAAAAAAAGTATTTGCAATTGCTCCTTCAGAAAATGTAAAACATTATAATACGTTTAAACCATTGTTAAATTCGCTTACACTTTTTTGCTCATTCTTTGGTTTTTTAGTAGCGGTAGTATTAGTGACACCTATAGATATTACAAAACATAAAATAAGTATTAGCGAACCACAATTTTTCGATTCAAATCAAACGGAATCCATCTATGAAATTGAATATGATAGCGCTACGGAAACTGACGGTTCCTATGAAGAAAATGAAGACTTTAATCCACAAAAAGCAAATAATTCTTATAATTCACCATATCAAGATTCTGAACCAACTAACTAAATAAAAAAAATGAGTCCATTAATTTCGTATTCCATTATTGCTTTATTAATCGTAGGTATAATTAGTGTAATTATTTCTGCTTATAACAAGTTAATAATGCTAAAAAACAATGTAGATAAAGCATTTTTCAATATTGATGTGCTTTTAAAACAGCGTGCAGATGAGATTCCAAATCTGATTAAAGTTGTTAAAGAAAGCATGCATTATGAAGAAGCTACGCTTACAAAACTTACAGAACTTAGAACTTCTTATTTTAGCTCCAACAAGCAAGAAGAAAAGATAGGGTTATCAAATCAAATGGATGCATTGGTAAATTCCATTTTTGTGATCTCAGAGAATTATCCTGACTTAAAGGCAAATAAAAATTTTACCATGCTACAGCAAAGGGTTTCTGGAATAGAAGATGCTATTGCCGATCGCAGAGAATTTTATAATGAAAGCATTAATATGTATAATATTGGAATTGCAGAATTCCCTCCCGTTATTTTAGCAAAATTATTAGGGTATAAAGAAAAGGCCTTATTACAGATCACCGCTTTAGAAAAAAAATATGACGGAATTCAGTTTTAAATTTATTGATTTATTGCTTTTATTTGAGAAAACCCCAATGCTAATGGTTATGTGGGCAGCTTTCGGATATATTTTTTCGTCTTTTATTTTATTAATTCCATCCATGATTCTAAGAAAAATGGGGGTAATGTTTAAACTTGATAAGATAATGGGAGTAGTGGGTGTTATAATTGTATTGACATGGTTGGTAGGGTTTATCACTCAAATGATACTTCTATTCACTGACGTTCCAGGATCCAAAATGTTTATTATTTGGATTTTAATGCTATTTACATTTATCATATTTGCAATTACAAATTATCAAATGATCGTAAAATATTTGAATACGATAGGGAAGACCAAATCATAAATAGCGATAGAATTATACTAAAAGAAGTAGTGGTAATAGCAGATAACTAAATTATTACTGTTGGTTATTTTCTTTAAACTTTGAGTATATCCATTGTTTTTCTCTTAAAGAGAATTTCTTTTGTTCAAACCAATCGTAGGCGGCTATTTTTTCGTTTTCTATTTGAGCATTGCGTATGGCTTGTAAGGAAACTAAATGCCAATGCGTGCCTCTTTGTCGCGCAACAGAGTATCCAATATCTTCTGTGATGAACGAGATTTTTGGCTCATTGTATAAGCGCGTGCCATTTTTCAAGATAGCTAAAGTCTTCGTTAATTTTTCTACTTCAGAAAATGAATATCTGATGAAATCATCAAAACCATCTTGTTTTGTATTGTATACTTTATCTCCAACCTTTAATCTATCCATGCTTATCTAAAGTTTGCAAAAATAAGCCGAACATCGTTTTTAGACTAGGGTAGTGGTTTATTACTTATTAACAAATAATTAGCACGCTATTAGTCAGTGTTTTACGAGTTTTTTTTATTTGGTTTATTTTTTTTAAAATGAATTACTTTGGACCCCTTTCCCATTAGTATTAAGTCAGTTGTAGTTAAAAATAAGCCCGTTTCTACTATTCCAGGAATAGCAACCAATTCCTGATTGAGATGTTCTAAATTATAGAAAGGCATGATGTTTAAATCTAAAATATAATTATTTTCATCTGTAATAGATACACTATTATCTTTTTTTCTGAGGATGGGGTCTAAGCCCTTTTCCTGTAATAGAGCTGCTATTTTTTTGGTTGCAAAAGGGATGGTTTCAATCGGAAGTCTAAATGCTCCCAAACGATGTACTTGTTTAGCTGAATCGGTAATTATAATGTTGAATTCAGAGCTTGATGCGATTATTTTTTCGCGTAATAATGCACCGCCCCCACCTTTAATTAATTGAAGATAGGAATCAAATTCATCGGCACCATCAATGGTGATATCGATTTTTTTAGCCTCCTCTAGTGAAATAATTTTTATACCGTTTTCTTGAGCTAATTTCTCTGTAGCCTCTGATGTGGGTACACCATTGATGTTTAGTCCTTCGTTCTTAATTCTTTTGCCTAAATGGGCAATCATATAGGCAGCAGTAGAACCTGTTCCTAGACCTATGGTCATATGATTTTTAATCAATTTAACAGCAGCTATTGCAGCTAATTCTTTTTCAGAAATTTTAGTCATTATGGTTGTATTGAATAAGTTCACTATAAATTAATCATTCTCCAAACGTTTTATCATAGCTTTCATTTCTATGATCTCTTTTTTCTGCGCTTCAATTATTTCTTTGGAAAGCTTTTTTACTTCGGGATCTTGTATATCAGCCCGTTCACTGGTTAAAATAGCTATGGAATGATGTGGTATCATTGCTTTCAACCATAAAACATCTCCTATGATAGGTCCTTGTTTTCTTACTAAGATTAACGCAGTCATAAATAATAAAATGCTTGTTAAAACAATCGCTATATTTTTTTTCTTGTTTTTATACATAGAGCGCATCGCTACAAACATAATAATAGCCATAGTAGAAATACCCAAACAGCTCATATAAAAACGTGTTAAGCTAAAATAAATATGATCTATTTCATAAGTGTTTAAGTACATGGTAATGTACATACAAACAAAAGATGCTACAAGCATCAAAACAAATTTAGTATACGTTTTGCTTTTCATGTGATCAGTAGTATTCATAGTGGATTGTTTAGATTGTTATTTTAATCTCCCGAAAACTTGTAAACTAAAGTAAAATTCCATCTAACACCGGTACTAAACCTACAAGAGAAATACTCCTAAAATTTCAGTATTGAAGTTAACGCTACTTTTAGAATTCGTATGCATCATCCAAAGAAAAAAAAACAAAATTAATTTCTAAGACAAACATTTTGCAACGTTCCATTCTTTTAAAAAACATAGCCCTTAATGTTCTCTGCTGATTCTCAAGAGATTTATAGCGAAGTATAAATACATCTTTATAATCACTATGTTTATCAACCTTAGTTATACGTTTAATTAAAACGAAAACATAATTTTAGAATTCCAATTTTAGTGTGAATTAAGTATTCGTTATTTACTCAAAAATAAAACGCATTGGCAATTTGTTTTAATTCTAAAGAATATATTTTTGATTCGTTCTGAAGTGAATTTGAATGCCTTAAATTATCAAAAAAAAGTTTACCTTGTTCTCAAAGGAAATGATTATCGTGAATTTCATTTCAATCCATGCCACTTAATTACAGACCATTGATGCTCCATATCAGAAAGTGAACGCATAAGAAAAGCCTTAAGTACAATGTTTTTAGCATACCTAAGGCTTTTTTTATTTTAACCAGTTATGAATCTATTTTCACACTTTTTAAACGTAATGCGTTGGTTATAACAGATACAGAACTAAAACTCATGGCTAAAGCTGCTATCATAGGAGATAACAACATCCCGAAAAACGGAAACAATACTCCAGCAGCAATAGGGATACCAATCGTATTGTAAATTAGGGCGAAAAATAAATTCTGTTTTATATTTTTCATGACCGCTTCACTCAGGCTTCTTGCTTTTACAATGCCGTGTAAATCTCCTTTTACTAAAGTAATCATAGCACTTTCAATAGCAACATCGGTACCGGTACCCATAGCGATGCCTACATTACTTTGTGCTAGGGCAGGAGCATCATTTATTCCGTCACCGGCCATAGCCACAATATGCCCTTCATCTTGTAATTTTTTTACTTCATTTAATTTGTTTTCAGGCAACATTCCTGCTTTAAAATCAGCTAAATTTAATTGCTTAGCAACAGCGGCAGCCGTTTCATGATTGTCTCCAGTAAGCATGATTACGGCAATGCCTTTCTCTTGTAAAGCCTTGATAGCTTTTGCACTGGTAGCTTTTATTTTATCGCCAATAACCACATAACCAACAACTGTAGTGCCTACGGAAAGATAGGATACCGTTTTTCCTTCTTTTTGATAGGATAGTACCTCATCTGCGACATTCTGAAAAATTTTTGCATCAGCATGCGCCATCATTTTTTCATTTCCTAAGCAGATTTTTTCACCCTTAATTTCTCCTTCAACCCCTTTACCGGTTACTGCATTGAATTTTTCTATGGTTAAGACTTCCGTCTTTTGCTCTTTACCGTACTTCAGGGTCGCTGCAGCAAGCGGATGTTCACTCTGATTATTTAATGCAACAATAAATTTTAATACCTCCTTCTCAGATAAATCACTCACTACACCAATTTTTTCAACAGTAGGTTTCCCTTCTGTAATAGTTCCTGTTTTATCTACAATTAAAGTATCTACTTTATCCATGATTTCTAAAGCTTCAGCATTTTTTATCAAAACGCCATTCTTAGCACCACTACCTACACCCACCATAATAGACATAGGCGTTGCTAAGCCCAAAGCACAAGGACAAGCAATTATTAATACCGAAATAGCATTTACTAAAGCAAAAACATAGGCCGGATCTGGTCCCCAAATTGCCCAAACAATAAAAGTTATGATTGAAATAAAAACCACAACAGGCACAAAATACCCAGAAACCTTATCTGCCAAATTCTGAATGGGAGCGCGGCTACGACTCGCATCATTTACCATTTTTACGATTTGTGATAAAAGGGTTTCATTCCCTACTTTTTCAGCTTCCATTAAGAAGGATTGGTTTCCATTTATGGTTCCGCTATTTACCTTATCCGCTACTGTTTTGCTTACGGGTAATGGTTCACCAGAAATCATGGACTCATCAACAGTAGTATGACCTTCCGTAATAGCACCATCAACAGGAATTTTCTCTCCGGGTTTTACTCTTAGAATATCTCCCTTTTTAATTATATCAATAGAAACTTCCTTTTCCTGACCATCGACAACTAAGACTGCTTTATTAGGGGCTAATTTTAGAAGTTCTTTTACCGCAGTGTTTGTTCTGCTGTGTGCTCTAGCTTCTAGCACTTGTCCCATTAAAACTAAAGTAAGAATTACCGTTGCAGCTTCAAAATACACATGTACAGCTCCTGTCTCCGTTTTAAACTGTGCAGGGAAAAAGTCTGGAAATAACATTCCGAAAAAACTAAAAATCCAAGCAACACCTGCACCAATACCGATTAGCGTAAACATATTTAGGTTCCAAGTTATTACACTTCTATAGGCTCTTTGGAAAAATATCCAAGTGGCATAAAAAACTACTGGGATTGAAAGAATGAATTGTACCCAGTTCCACCATTTTTGCTCCATAAATGTGTACAATGGGTTATTTGGTATCATTTCACTCATTGCGATGATGAAAATTGGAAGTGTAAAACCAAAAGCTGTCCAGAATTTCTTCAAAAGTTTTTTATACGTTTTTTCCTCGGCAGAAGTATCTGGTTGCATCGGAACTAAATCCATTCCGCAAATAGGACAACTACCAGGTTCATCGCGAATAATTTCAGGATGCATGGGGCAAGTCCATTGTTCGGCACTAGGGACATTTAAATTTTGTTCTTCCACTAAGTCCATTCCGCACACGGGACAATCCCCAGGTTTGTCATAGGTTTTATCTCCTTCGCAATGCATAGGGCAATAAAATGTACCGGTACCTTGAGTTATTGGTTTTTTTTCTATTTTTTCTTTTGTATGCTGGTGATCTCCTGGCATGTGAATACTATAACCTCCACCATCAGCAGCTAATGCTTCTTGAAAAGTTTTTAAGGAGATGTGAGAATCCATTGAAATAGTAGCTTCAGCCTTTTCTAAATCTACTGCAACGCTGTGAACTCCATCAACTTTAGAAAGCGTTTCTTCAACATGTGTTCTACAGCCATTACAGCTCATTCCGTGAATATGATAGGTATGTTCCATTTGCTTCAATTTTATTGTGTAAAATTAAACAGAAGCCATGAGAAAGCTTTACATAATTCGGATTCTTATTTATACAATTTGGTCTAGTTTCTTTCTATTCCAATGTTCTAAATTTTTATACGCACTCATAGACATCCCTGTAATCGTTTTAAATTGTCGCGATAAGTGGCTACTCGATTTATAATTTAAAGTGTAAGCGATTTCAGAAAAATTTAATTGCCCTAATTGTATGTATTCTTTTACTTTTTCAATTTTTAGATTGATGATGTATTTCTCTAAAGTAAGTCCCTCTAATTTGCTAAACAATTTACTCAAATAAGGTTCTGTTTTCCCCATTTCATTAGCAATTATTGTAAATAGGTTTATTGTATTTTCCTCGTGTATTTTTTGAATTAGTTTTACTTTTAATTGCTCAACGATAGACTCTTCTTCGTTTAGTATCAATTCAAAACCTAGTTTTTTTAATTGAAGGGCAAGATTTTCTCTTTGGTTTTGAGCACTTGGAATAGCGGACACTTTTCCTAATTCAATAGCAGAAACTTCATAATTATTGGTGCTAAAAATATCTAAAACAGCTGCAATACATCTGTTGCAAACCATATTTTTTATGTAGAAAGTAGAACTCATGGCTTCACGGGATATTTTCTTGTTGTGGTATTAAAAAATTAGTCCATTTAAATGAATACAACTTACGACTAAAAATAGTGTTTTTTGACTAGTTTTTTAAAGAATGTAAACCTGCTAATTCTTACTAGACTATATTTACAATCGATTTTATACATTTGATAATTAACACCTAATCTAAAGCACCCTATTGGACACTTGCAAATATGTTCTTTTTACAGCCGATAACAAATATGTTGTGGAGTATCTCTTGAGGCAATTGGTGTTGAGTACGAGTATCACTGAAGCTCTAATTTTTGAGAATTATGATCAAGCTGTGGGTTTTAAAAAAATGCTGGTTAGAGATTGTAAATTAGAGTGTTCTATTAACACGTATATTGATTAAGATACCAACTGGAGTTATTCATTATAGTACGCTATATCATATAGAAAGGATTCACCATAATATTCTTCATTAACATGTATAGGCTTATTTTATAAATCATAAGGAAACTCTTATCAATTTAGGAATACCCGCTCTAAATAAGCGGTTATTGTATAGCTGTTATTTCTAATAATTTAAATATCTTTTTGTGTTAATTCTAAGTAGCTGTCCTTTCCAAAAGTCACATAATACATGGGATATATTAAGACTATGATAGCAAGGATTAAAAATACCATGCTTTTTGTCAAGAAGAAAATTAGGACAAGCCCGAACATGACTACTTTGAAAATACTTTCATATTTAAAAGAATTTAACTCTAGAACAAGCTCTTGATCATCAGAGATATTTAATTCCAGTGTTTGACTGCCACACCAAGCGGCTTTGGCCAAAACTGTATGAGATCCCGTTGCTACTTCATATTCTTTGGTCTCTTTCTTAATGATTCCAACCTCCTGTCCGTCTATATGAATTTTCGCAATTCCGGAGTTATTGTTAATTATTATTTTCCCCATTTTATATTTTAAAAATTAGTTAACAGTATCGTTTATAGAATACACATTACGAGCCAATTCTGGATGCTTACAAGCTACTGCCTGACTAATTTTCTCTAACTTTTTACCAGTATCATTCGTTAAAACATAGACATACACATTATCAGTAGAATGTTGTCTTATTAATAATTCTCCTTCTTCAATGGTATCACGATTAAAACCATCTACCAAACAACATCCGCGAAGGTCTTGACTTTCGTATCTTATGTTACTAATATCGTCTAATAAGCCTTTTTCTTGAAGTTGTGCTTTTATGTTTTCTAATTCTTGTTCGCCTTGTTCATTTAATATACAAGCAAATACTCCATATTCTCCAAATCCAGAATCAGTACCTTCCGACTCAGGTTTGTAATATTTTAATAACACTTGAGGCACAACTTTGTGGTTTTTTGATGTAGTATATCTTTTGAATGAAGGATCAATAAATCCTAAAAGTCCTTTTCCTGCCCCCGTTGTTTTCTTGAAAAAGGACTTATCTAATATTTTTTTTGCTACATCTTGATTGCTCATATTATTTATGTTTGATGATTATATATGTGTTTATAATGAATGGTTGTTTACTCTTTTATAGTTTACGAACATTCGTCTTACTTCGTAAATTTAATAGTTCCAATCTTAAAATCGCCACTTTTAGTAGGTTCTAGTTGAAGGGTCAAGACTTCTTTTTGCTCTTCTTTTGTTCCAAAGTTTGTATATACTAAGGCTCTTACGGTGACATTGCCCAATGCAGTTTGTTTTCTTGTACCATAAAAATTAACATCTATACCATATGCGCCATCTATAGCATGCTTAAGTCTAAACTCTTCAGGGCCATATCCTTGTGTAATGTCATTGGAAATTCTTCCGCCTAAGCGCGTATTCTTGTTGCTATAACTACACTTTTCTTTATTAGGATCTGTAATCCATAAATCAATATCTGTTTCATTAGCATCCCAGTCAATAACAATTCTAACATCTACAGGCATATGTTTTAGAAAACATGGGTTTATAAAAGAGACATCTAATTTATTCTTATGCTTATATATAATATTGTTGATGTCATGAAGGGTGATTAATTCTATACCATTAAAACGAGAGATAATACCTGCATCCCAATTTTTATCTATGACATGGTATAAGCTATTAATTGCTTCCTGATTTTTTCCTAATTCCGCATAGGTTAGTCCTAAATCGATGTACGAATGTGGTTCGAAGGATCTTGTTTCAAGGACTTCTTTAAATACTGCTAAAGCTTCTTTAAAAAACTTAAATTCGTAAAGCTTTCTACCTAAGGTGCGCAGTAATTCTGTATTTTCTAATTCTAATTCTGCAAGATTGGAAATTACACGTAAACCGTCTTCTTTTTGGTTGTTTTGAAACATATAGGTGGCTACATCAAAATAGAAAGAAGGGTTTGTGCCATTTTCATCCTTTAATTCTAAATATTTATCATAAACATTTTCTTTTGCAACAGATTTCAAGGTATTTATATAAGGTGCTTTACTGTCCCATGTTGCAATTGTTATTGTAGGCTTGCTTTTCTTCTTTTTAGAGCTACTTTCACTTGACTTACTTTCAGAAGCAACTTCATCCATCTCCATTTCCATAATAGCTTGTGGAGCTTCTGAAATTTGATCTCTTGAAATCAGTTCTACTGGTTCAATATTTACATCATTTCCGTCTCGACTCATACTTATAGCTTTTTGAATTGGTGGATTTTCCCACCAATTATAATCTTCACTAAATGTTCGACATAAGTTTGAAATTCTTTCTTTTTTTAGGTCTTTTTTTTGCTGATTTTGCATCGAAATACGCTTGAAATATTCTTCTTGTAGTGAAGCTGGGGGAACAATTTTGTACTGCACGTAATCTGCTACATCGTCTAATACAATTAAAGAGGTATTTGGAGTTACAAGGCTATATTTTTTTCCGTGCGCTTTTATTTCAGCTGTATTTTGGGAAACCAATAATGTTTTTAACTTTTTCTGCGCCCAAATGCGCTCTCCTAAATTATGATCTAATGCTTCAGTATTATCAATAAGTATACGCTTTGTTTCCGTTATTTCACCTCCAAATCCAAAATGCAGTGTTAACTCCGCTTTATCACCTTCAATTTTACCAGACATGCTGAATTTGTTTCCTATTTTTTCTCTACTATTTGGGAATATTTCTTTTATTTTGTTAGCATCAAACTCCGCCTTTATAAACTGTTTTTGTTCATGGGTAACCTTATCAATCGCTTGGTTTTCAGAGGTTTCAAACGCGTTGATATAGATGCCATTTGAACAAATGGCGAAATATTCTAATAAACTGTGGTTCGCAATATTAGAGGTGTTAATAGCTATAATAGGAGCTTCGAAATTAGTTTTGTTTTTTTCTCCGAAATTAGATATACCATCTGAGAATAAGAGTATTTCATCGGTTTTGAATTTCGAGAAATCTATACTATTTATAGAAGTACCACCATCATGCTTTTCCGCTTTTAAAGCGCTAATAAGCTTTTCATTTTTTCCAGAATTTAATTCATATGTATTGGAACTATGAATGGCATTGGAAAATGTTACAACCTGTACTTGACCTATTTTCATCCAGTTTAAATAACCCTCAAGGATGGCAATTTCTTTCTCTAAATCTCTACTTTTTGCGGAGGAAGATACATCCCAAAGGAGTGTTATCTTATTAGGAGTGTCCTTTTTGCGTTGCTCAGGTTTTATATCAAGATGGGTATAAAAATAATTGTCTGAAGTAACCGCGCCTTTATATGTTACTACTTTTGATATTTTTTTAGGCTTTGGAATGGCAAAGGTTAAATTGCTATCCATTGTTTTATTTTCTTCCCTATAATCACTAATGTAGGAGTTTCGAGCTGCTGTAAATTCTAAATTGATTTGCGGATGATCGCTCTTTAAAACTTTTGGTTTATTTAATACAACTTCAACCTTTACAGAAAAGGTTTTTAATACGTTTTTTATTTGTAAGGGGAGTTGATAAATATAATTAGCTGCATCACCACTTATTTCTTGCTCAAAGGCTATAATTGCTTTTTTATATCCTTTCGCAGGAATGGGATACACTCGAGCTTTAAAATTATTTCCCTTGGTGATTTCCGCAAGGCCTGGGTCAACATTTCTACGTGTTACAGCCTCAAAAGCTTGGGTAGCAATTTCTTTGTCTACAATGACCCCTTCTCGCATTTCTCCATTTACATCTAAAGCAAAACGAGAAATTGTAACGCCATTACCTAAAGGGAAATTTAACTCACCTTCCATCACTCGGTCATTAGCATTGTAAAAACGCATTTCTAGAGTAGTGGTTGCAACATTATCTATGATAAAAACATCAATATCGAGATCATTTAATAGGATAGGTTTACTCGTATTGTCTGTTGTCTTAATGATAGGAATTCCTTGCGCAGAGGCAATTCTTGAGAATAGTAAGATTAAAATAAGAATAGGATATTTTTTCATAGTTTAATATTTCCAATAGATTCTAAGCGTGGCCTGTTATTCTTTATAACGAACATATATTCAGCTATTGTATAAATATAGGATTTAATACCTATTTATAGGTAGGTTTATTTTTTAGATGATTACCTGTTTTTTATATCGTTTAAAAAAGATAGGACAGTGTATTCTTACGATTGCTAGCTCTTCAATAGTAAAACAGCTATTTTAATACGTGTTTCTTGGTAAAATTAACAGCAAGTTAGGTTCGGTGACTTTACGAAGGTTGCCTGCAGTTAAACACTGCCATTTCAACATGTTAAAAAATGATAATTATCATATTCTATGGCAATTAATTGTATCAGTTTTGATCTAAATTACCTAGTAAGAATTTATTAAATACATTATTATGAAGGCACATTCTTTTCATATTCCTGTGATGGGAATAGGTTTTACCATTGACACACCCTTAAAAGTTTCACATCTTGGTATTGATTCTGCTGTTTCATTGGTAGACGATATTTTGGTAGAAAAATTGAGGAAAATGTATTCCAATATATTTAACCAAGCCTATACTGAAATTACAGAAGATTTTGAAGATTTCAGAGCTAAACGAATCACTTCCTATTTAAATTTGGTCAAAAGTATTGCTGAGAAAAAATTTAAGGAACTTAAGAATATAACAGATGGAGTTAATGATAGTTTAAAGGAGTATTTTGATTTTTTACCCGAAACATCTGTTTTTAAACAGCAGTTTAATGACTTTATTTCAAAGCATTACACGATCGCTGAATTGAAAGATTTCTTAGAAGATACTTTACGAATGGGGAGTATTGATGTTAATATTATGACGAAAGTGGATAAAGAAAATTTCCATAAAAAAGAAAAATTACCATCAATTTATAACGACGCACATGCCGCACTTAGAGGGTATGCCAACAGTGATTTGATGTCTTCTGTAATATTTTCTGCAGGTATGAACCCAAGACTCTATAGTTATTTAGAAGAGTTTGAAGACTTTTATCCCGATAAAGAAGGAGTTATAAAAAAGAAAATAGTTTTAAAGGTAAGCGATTACAGATCGGCATTAATCCAAGGAAAATTTTTAGCTAAAAAAGGATTATGGGTATCGGAATATAGAATAGAATCCGGACTTAATTGCGGTGGACATGCTTTTGCAACTGATGGGTATCTCTTAGGGCCCATATTGGCACAATTTAGAGATCAAAGAGAAGAGTTTATAAGTGAAACCAATGCTATCTTTAAAAAAGCATTAACGCTTAAAAAACGTCACGTTTCAGAAGTGCCTTTACCCGTTAAATTTACGGCTCAAGGCGGCGTAGGGACTGCAGAAGAACACAATTTTTTATTACAGCATTATAAAATAGATTCTATTGGATGGGGGACTCCTTTTTTGCTGGTTCCAAATGCAACAACGGTAGATGATGAGACCTTAAAAAAAATGGTGAAAGCCAAAGAAAATGACCTGTATTTAAGTAATATTTCTCCATTAGGAATACCTTTTCATAGCCTTAAAAGCAACACGAAAGATGAAGAAAAAAGGGCTTTAATCGCTAAAGATAGACCAGGGAGTTCTTGCCCCAAAAAGTTTGTAGCATTGAATAAAGAGTTTACAGAAAAAGGTATTTGTACCGCTTCTCGGCAATATCAGCATTTGAGGATTAAAGATTTAGAGAAAGAAAATCTTACCCCTGAAATGTATCAAAAAGAATATGAAAAAATTACAGAAAAGTCATGTACTTGCGTTGGGTTAGGAACTTCTGCTTTGCTAAAATATAACTTAGATACAAAAACAGAAGGAGAGGGAGTTTCCGTTTGTCCTGGACCTAACTTAGCATATTTTTCAAAGATTATGGATTTGAAGGAAATTATCGGTCATATTTATGGGGAATCCAATGTTATAAAACGGACTGATCGACCTAATATTTTTATAAAAGAGCTTACTATTTACATCGATTACCTGAAAAATAAGTTTGAAGAAGCTGGTGCTTTAATAGATGACAAGCAGAAAAAATATTTAGCGCTGTTTGTTAAAAATTTAAATGATGGCATCATATATTATAAAAATGTATTCAATACTTGCGAAAAAGAGTTTGAAAACTCCTATGCTCATGTTTTAGTTGAATTAGATTTTAATGAAAATTTATTGAACCAATTAAAGCAGAAAATAGAAAAAGCCTGAAAAATTTACTAAATATATCTTAAAAAAGCAGAATCATTCAATTTTAGTTGTTTATTTCCCTTTGTTTAATTATATTTATTTTTGTCTAAACAAAAAAGAACTATGGATATTTTAGAAGAAGCGACAATCTTTGAAAAAGCCAAAATGAGTCATATGTCAACGAGTGATAGAGTGGTAGCTTCAAGAGAAGCAAAACGACTCATTTTAGCGATTAACGAGCAATATAAAGAAACCAAAGATGAGGATTTAATGGAAGTTATGAAAAGGTTAACTGTTAAGAAGAAAAAGATTGAAATTAGATTAAAAGGAAAACCTGACTCAGGAATCTGATGTTATGTTGGGTCGTAGTACATGAAATGCATTAATATCTATTTTGTAAGGCTGTTTAAAAATTGTTTTAGCAGTTTTCTATCTAGATTTTGCTAGGTGATTGAAAAGAATCGTGGTCTCCACATTTTTAATTACCATTAGCAAAACAAGAGATTTACACTTTATTAAATCTCGAAGAAATGTTTTTTATACACCGATTCTTCATTTAAAATTTTAGGTTTAAAACCTAAATTCAAATGGTGCTTATGTATTTCTAGATGGTCAGAAGCCAAACGGAAAAGCAAAGCACCATTTGTTGTATTTAAAACTTTCAGTAGCTAGCTATTTTAGATGAATGCACTTTATGTTAAGTAAGGGATTAGGTTATTTTTTGAAATCTTAACTTAAGATAATATCGTTCCAGAAATAGTTTCTATAACCGCCAAAGCAGCTCTTTCTCCAGAGATCATAGCGGCATTTAAAGAACCATTAAGTTGTGTGTCCCCTGCCAAAAAAATACTAGAAGTTAAGCGTGTTTCTGATGGAGTCATTTCATAACGTAAATGGTCTAAATTTGGTAATGCTGCTGGTATGTGGTATAATTTTAGGAAGCTAGTGTCTTCTATGTTACAATATTCTTTCAATTCCAATTCTACTTTTTCAATAAGAGCTTTATCTGTTAGGTTTTGATTATCGATAACGCTTACAGAAAGCAATTCTTTATTTGATGTTGTATTTGTTTTTAGACTGGTATGGTAAAAGATATTGTTTATTACTGAACCTTGATTTGGAATAAGTCCGATTAATGCCTTATGAATAACTCTTTTCTCAACTTCAAAATATAGCGTGTAGCATGATTTCCATAATGTTTTTTGATTTCTCAATCTAGAAATTAATGGACTTGCTTCTGTGGCCACAATCGTAAAATCACTTTCTAATTGTGCGCCATCACCAAGTTCAATTTGGGTATCTTTAATAGCTTTTACTTTTGTATTGAATTTAAATGTAGTGCGTGTTAATTTTTCTGAGAGCTGTTGCGGTATCGCTCCAATTCCGGCTTTTGGTAAAGCAGCATAGCCTTCTCCAAACATTTTATAAACAAATTTAAACATGCTACTCGGAGTATCTAATTTGTTTTCCAAAAAGATACCACTGAAAAATGGCATGAAGAAATCGGCAATCATTTCTTTAGAAAAGCCTAAACCTTTTAAATACGATAAGGTGGTCTGTTCTTCTTCTGAAAATAGAGCTAGGAGTGATTTTTTATTTAATTCACGATTTAATTTTAATGTTAATAGTTTGTCAGAAAAGGTTCCTATTCCTGAAAATAGGGTAGGGAATAGTAAGGTCATATCTCGCAAAGGGTCGCCAAGGACCTTTTGATTGCCATTTTTAAAAATAGCCGCACCAGGTAAGAATTTTTGTAATTCTAAAGCTTTAAAATCAAGGTATTTTTGTGCTGCTGGGTAGGCCGTTAATACTACTTGAAAACCATGGTCTAATTGATATCCTTGGACAATATCTGTTTTAACCCTTCCACCAACACGATCTGAAGCTTCAAGAATAACAGGAGAAAACCCACTTTGTTCAAGTACGGTAGCTGCAATTAAACCGCTAATTCCTGCACCTATTATATATATCTTAGGTTCCTGTCGCTCCATTTTTAATTTTGTTTAATTATTTAAAATTATTAATAAACAAAATTAGTATTTTTGAAATAGGAATACGCATCATTTTCTATTTTTCTCTAGGTTTAAAATATATAAAGAGAAAGGGTGGGGTGTAAGGAACAAGTTTAGAGCGTAAGGACGTATATAACTCAGGTTATTATAGCACGATCAGAATTAAATATTATATCTATTTTGTAGCACTAAAGGAATAGTACCATCATCATATTATAAACTGTTGTTGTGTGTAAATTTTTAAAAGCATCATATGAAATTAACGAATAAAGCAAAAGTAGCTCCGAGTAGTTCCCACGAATTACAAAACCCATCTATCTATGATGTCGCAATAAATACTATAGATGGAACACCAATAGCTCTAAATACCTTTAAAGGCAAAAAACTACTTTTTGTTAATGTGGCTTCAGAATGCGGATTTACAAAACAATATAAAGAGCTACAAACTTTAAGTGATACGTATGGAGATAAACTTGTTGTAATTGGTTCACCTTGTAATCAATTTGGTCAACAAGAGCCTGGTGAAGCCTCACAAATTCAGGAATTTTGTTCGTTGAATTTTGGAGTTACGTTTTTGCTTACAGAAAAATTAGCTGTGAAAGGCCCCAAGCAGCACCCACTTTATGAATGGCTTACCAATAAATCATTAAATGGTAAAAAGAGTTCTAGTGTAAAGTGGAATTTTCAGAAATACCTTGTAGATGATAAGGGGCAATTTATAGATTATTATTTCTCGATAACGAAACCACTAAGCACTAAAATAACCAAACACTTATAATGGCTATAGCGATTATAGGACTTTTGATAGATTTTGGTTTGGTTGTTTTAATTTGGATGATACAATGTGTTGTGTATCCAAGTTTTGGCTATTACACTCAAGAAAACCTTATTGTTTGGCATAAAAAGTATACTGCTCGTTTTAGTTTTATCGTTGTTCCGTTACTAGTAAGTCAGCTTAGTCTTTCTATTTATGAAGTGGCATTGGGGACTAATTTTTTTACTGTTTTACGTTTGATGCTTATCGTTGCTGTCTGGTGTTCTACTTTTTTTCAATTTGTTCCTATGCATATAAAAATTTCTATTGGAATAGTCAATGACCAACTACTTGATTCTTTAGTTCATAAAAACTGGATTAGAACCTTTGTATGGACATTCCTCTTTCTACACCATTTGTATTTTTATTTAAGTTTTGAAGTACGCTAGTGTGTGTTACTCCAAAAGAATTTCATCTATTTCTAACTTAAAGTGTTCTTCTTCCTTATTGCCAATTATAAAAGCAATTTCTTCTATAGTGGTGTCTTTATAATTAGGAAGGTCTAATTTTCTACCTCTGAATATGGGTTCCATTTCTGCCATAGAGAACGCTAAGGTTTCCCAATTCTTTGAGGTATTGAAGTGGGTTATATACGAATGGCTATCAGATTGTTTTGTTTTAAATCTCAGCTTATAGCTTTTTCCATCGCCTTTAATTGTTATTATAATCTTGGAATAAGCAGTACTGTTAAGGGCACTAAAACGATACCTTAACGAAGAAAAACCGCCATTATTTTCTAAGGAAACACGACCTTGAAAAACTCCATTCCCTTTTTCATTTAGGCAAAATTCCCCTGATGATTTCCCACCCATAACCACATCATCTATTATGGACCACTGGGATATATCCGTTTTTTTGTCAAATTTAAAAATAGGTAAAAATCTCATATTCAAGGTATATTTAAGGGTTAGCGCAAATTAGTGTCTCGCATTTGCAATTAATATAATGATTAAAAAGGATATCCAATCGCAAAATTAAACATCAAGTTATCATCACCACCACCAAAAAAAGGAGTTCTTGTGCGTTCTCCTTCGTCATAATAAGGTACACGTATTGGAGAAGCTAAGTCTAATCGAATAACAAAACTTTGGATATCTACTCTTAATCCAAAACCCACACCTACACCTAATTCTTTTATCCAATTATTACTAAATTTACCTTTACTGTTTAGTTCTTCAATAAAGGCTATATCGTCTTCGCTATCATCATCTGATGTGTCAACCTCATAAGTCAACCAAACGTTACCGGCATCAGCAAAAATGGCCCCTTTTACATAAGAAAAAATTGGAAATCTATATTCGAGATTTGCTTCAAGCTTTAAATTACCAGACTGGTCATAATAAGACGTTGTATCATCGTCTTCAGAATAGAACGTTCCTGGACCTAGTGAACGAATTTGAAATGCTCTAACACTATATGCTCCTCCTGAGAAAAACTGTTTTGCGTAGGGTAGGGTAGTTGAATTTCCGTAGGGTACTCCAAGACCTGCATAAGCTCTAGCTATAAATGTATTTTCATTCTTCCAGCGGTGGTAATAGCGAAGATCAGCATCCATTTTTGCATATTGTGCATAATCTAGTCCAAATACAGTTTCTTTTCCTCCGCTTAAGAGGTTTAAGGTATTACCTGCGATATCAAAGTTAGTTTCTAAAAATATCGGATTTGTTTTTTCCTCATTGACCAATTCGTTATAGGTAAATTTGTAATTGAGACCTGCAATAAATTGTTGTTCAAAGCTACTTTCTAAATACGGATTTTCATCTAAAATTTCTTCAAACTCCTCTGTGGTATTTGCTAAATTCACATAGTTAATGCTTATAGGTGTTAACTCGTGATATACATATTTGTTTTCATTCCATAAATAACCAAAGGAACTCGTGAATGATGTTAATGTGTACAAATCAGTCCGGTTTAAAAATTCTACGCCTAGGCTAATTTTTGTTTTTGGTACATTGTCTTTAAATAGGCTAGGGGAAAAGGGTACCAACCTTGGTATGATTAGATCAGCAGTTAAACCACCCCCAATACTACTATTGTTGTCACTCCCAGAGAGTTGCATTTCGTAAGAGAAATTTCCTGTAATACTTAATGTTTCACCGCCTTTAAAAACATTTCTATTGCTATGGGATATGGCTATTCCTGGGCCTGTAAATCCATTTGATTTTGTTAAACCTTGAAGCTCAATCCGAGCCGATCTTTTTGTTAATGGCGATAGATAAATATCCATATCCAATGATCCAGCATCCTCTGTATTTGTGGTGGTATCCTTTTCTTTAAATTGAATATTTACATATTTATAACTTCCTATTGATGATAGTCTATTGCTAGTTAGTTTTGCAGTATTTGCATTGTATTTTTGTCCCTTTTTAAATAGAATATACGGTTCAAGTCGCTTTGTTTTAAAAAATTCATCCTCTTGAATAAATTTTATACCATCTACAAGTGTTGTCTCTTTTATAGTAGTGGTGTCTTCAATAGAATATTTAGGATAAACAGTAATAGAGTCAATGGTGTAGGGAATAATAGATTTTGGTGGGGTATTTTTCTTTAGACGCAGAAGAAGGTCAAACTTAGGAGTTTTGTAATGGTTTGTATCCGCCTCAAAAATTAAAAAATCAGAATTAAAGTTGTAATACCCGCGTTGTTTTAATTGATGATCTATACGTTCTCGTTCATATTTTAACACTGCTAAATCAAACCTAGTACCCGCTTTAATTGGAGTCTCAGTAAGTATTTCTTGTATTTCATTATAAATTGGAAGCGAGTCCTTCTGAAGATCAAATTTTTCTAAGCGATACGGTTGGGGTAAATTCGCAGAATACGTAACACTTCCAAACTTGGGTGTTGTTTTTACTTCTGAACTTACCGTGTTATAAAAAAAACCTCTATTATCTAAACGGTTGCGCATGAGTTCTTCTACGCGGTGCGTGTTTAGATCAGATAAATAAACAGGTTCTTCTCCAAATTTTTTATTCAACCATTTGTTTATAAAACCAGGCTTATCTTTTTGTGCTTTAAAATGATAGTATAGACCCAATCTCATTCCTAAAACTTTAGAATTAGGGGTAGATGGCAATAGCGTTAATAGCTCTTCTTTTATTTTTTTAGTATTCAATGTATCTTCTTGCGCTTGCAAGTTTACCTCTGAGCCTGTATATAACACCTCTCCCTCTGGCATATATTTAGAAACACCGCAGGAGTAACTAAAGAGTACAATTGCCAGACCAATAATATAGCTGTATTTAAAATAATTTTTCAAATTCTATGCGTTGTATTTTTTAATTTTAATCTCGTTAAAACTAGTTTTCTATTTTGGCTTTTTCTTTACGGTCCTTCTTGTCTTTATCCTCCTTTTTAATAGGATTGAATAATTCGCTAAAACTATTAAATTCTCTATTGAAAATTAATGCTACGCCCGTGATAATTAGCTGTCCATCAATGACGTTTTCATATTCATTTTTACGGAAGCCTTTTAAACGATATCTACCATCTTCTGATAATAAATATTCTAGACTTACATTGCCAATTATAGGAGTTTCTTCTTCATCTGTTTGCGCACTACCTTCTACATCTACGGTACTACCCGCACTAACAATTAGCCGATCATTGAATAGTTTTTTCTGAGCATTGATGTTTAATTGGGTCCTATCTTCAGGACTATCACCTTGGTAATCTGTATAACTATCAAAGTCAAAACCCAATTCAAAACCTGACTTACCCAGCAGCTTATCTGAAAATGTATTTAACTGATCAGAAAGTACTTTGCTAACGTTATTTCTAGCTATTGTTGCGGTACCACCACTACTACCATCACTACCTGAACTAGGGAAAAAACGATTTAAAGTAAGTAATGAGAATACTTGTTTATTCAATTCGGACTCTTGTTCATTTAATTGTTGCACTTGTTCATAAACAGCACCACTGAGTGAACTTTGGTCTTCTTCAGGCATGTCTAATTCAAAAGAAATCTCTGGGGCTAAAATTTCTCCATCTACATTCAAGTATACCAGAAACGAAAGTACCTGTTGGTATTTACTAGAAACGCTAGAATCTTCACTAGAGGTGAGGCTTGCCATTAAAGGACTCGCAGAGGCATCAACAGTGTATATTGCTGTAATATCGAGATTAGCATCCGTTGGACTGCCCGTCCAAGTAATCGTGCTTCCCGGTTTAATCGTGAATTTTCGTTTTACGACATTGTACAAAATTGTTTCATAATGTCCGTCCTTTAATTCATACCTACCAGATAAACTCATCGCACCCGTAGCGTTCATACCAAAATTTAAATTAGCTTCTCCGGAAATTTGAAGATTATCACCTGTTTTTTCATCAATGATAACATTGAAAACGGCATCTTTATCAATTTCAATTATGGTATTTACTTTATACCCTCTTAATATAGATGATGGTTCTTCTTCATCTTTTCGGGTTAGTATAGCATTAGGGTTTTCTTGGTTTACAAAAATGACAACACCATCTCTTTCTTCAATATCCAATTGTGATTCTGGAACTATGTAGGTTATAGCTGTGCCTTTATCTACTTTAAATACTCCAGAGACTATAGGTAGATTTAAGTCTCCCTTTACCGTAACATCAGCGTTCATGGTTGCCTTTCCGTAAAAAAGTTCATTATCTTCTTTTGTGGAATTCATTACTTGAAAAGCGTCTGCTTTAAGCTGTAAATCAAATGTAGGGTTTGTAAGTTCCGAAGTTTTTATAGCGCCATTTACAGCAAATGAATTGCCGTTGTTATCCTGGATTGCAAAATTGTTTAAGTAAAAGCCAGCGTTGTTTATTTTAAGCTTTTCGTTGTCTATTTTAAATATTGCATTTAATTGCGCTACTTTAAATTCTGTTTTGTTAAATGAAAATTCTCCTGCGTATATAGGACTTGTGGTTGTTCCATTAACTTTTACGTTTCCTGAAATAGTGCCAGAGGTGTTGGTGAAAGCACCGTCTGAAAAATCTTCGATTACTTTTAATTCCAACTTGTTTAAATCTACATCTAAATTAAGTTTAGCACCCGTTTTAGCGGCAGTATAGTCTCCTGTTAAATCTAAATCTATTCCTCCATCTTTCAAGGCCATGTCAAAATTATACTGAGCATTTCCGGTAGAGTTAGCTTTTAAAACTAGGTTTCCTAAAGGGCTTTGAAGTGCTTTTAGTTGATTTATTTTAAAATCAGCAATAATACCTGTTGCTCCAAACGGATCTTCAATAATTAGACTACCATTAACAAGACCAGAAGCCAAAGCTTCATCAGGGTTTAAGAGGCTCAGAAAAGTTTGAAGCTTAAAATCATTAAATGCAATACCAATATGCTCTTTTTGAGTGCCTTTTTTAGTATTGGTAATGCTTAGCTCTTGTGCGTCTTTTGTTAGCTTTACATTGTTGAATTCTAAAACATTTTCACCAAATTTAATGCTGTTATCTTCCGGAATTGTCCATTGCTTTTTATTGAAAATTAATTCTGAAGGAAGAATTTTAAGTGTGGTAACATCCTTTGAAAGAGAAACTTCTGAGCCAATATGTAAGAGCTTTTGGTTTTCATCATAAGAGGTAAAATCCAATTGCATAGCACTGTTTTTTAATTCACCTTCAAATAGGGTTTTCTTTATAAATATAGGATCTGATGATAGTTCGCTAAAGCCAGCTGTAAAATTTAAATCTTTCTCATCGCCTTGTACCAAAATATTTAAGCTGTCTATGGAACTACCGCTATAAACGGCAGAAGGAACCAACAGTGATGCATACAACTTTTTTGTAGCAGCATTAAAATTAGCCTTCATTGAAATAGTATCTAATTTTTCAATATCCTTAAAAAAAACATCAGTAAGAATAGGGGTAGGGCTAAGTTTAAGATCCATGTTTAAAACAATAGGATTTAGCTTTGCATTGACAGCCAAACTATCAGAAAAGTAACTGGTAATCTGTTCTTGTAAAGCAGAATTCACCTTATCTATTGAGCTGTTTGCTTTTAAACTTCCATTTAAAAAATTACTAGTAACTACTACATTCGTATTTAAGGAATCAATTTGAGTCTTTACCAATAAATCATCCATTCTATAAGGTTCATCATTGAATACAGCAATGGTCTCATTGATGGTGGTGTTTAGATTAAAATTAGCTATAGTGCCTTCAAATTCTGAATTTATCTTAGTCGCGATTTTAATGTTTTCATTGGTAATACCTAATGCATACAAATCTGCACCGATAATATTTAAATTTAGTTTTACAGCAGATGTTAGCGTGTCTAAGTTTACTTTGGTATTTGCTTGAAGATTTAAATTATCATCCTTAAAATTTAGGTTGATATCTCCATTCCCATTTACAATTTTGCCATCGAGCTTAAGATTTGAGAAATCATAATCTTTTAATTCTAATTGCGTAAAGTCAGTTTCTAAATTGGCATTCAAACTATTGATGCTGTTTCCGTTGCCCGAAAGGTTCATGGTCATTGAAATTGCACCCAATTGCTCGTTTTTAAGGAGTTTATCCAAGCGTAAATTGTCAACTTTTAATTTTCCTTCAAATGCTATTTGGTCTTTCGCGCTATAATTGCCAGTAATTTTCGCAGCACCTTCTGGTATTTTTAGCGCTATATATCCTTTAATTTCGTCAGGACTTCCGCTAGCGACTGCGTTTAATTTTATTGTTTTAGGAACCGAAATACCGAGCTCGCTTTCGGAAACAAAAGTAAGTATATCTTTTCTGCTTGAAATGGCTTGAATGGTGTTGAAATCAAAGGATAATACGTCAGGTTGCATACCATCGTAAAGCTTTCCCTGTGCAATGAGTTGTGTGTTTTCTCCCCAGTTTAGCTTTAGGCTAGGAATGTCTATAGCTTTTAGTGTCCCTGATGCAGTTACGTTCCCTGTAAAAGGTTTGACCGCTAATTTTTTAAAGTATTCGTTAGTTGCTAGTTCTGGTTGAAAAATAAAAGCATCTCTAAGGTCTAAAGTAAGTTTGGGAAGTGTAAGGTTTAAACTAGCGTTTTCAGGAGTGTCCATCAGATTCTGAATGGATGAAAATTTAAGTGCAGCAGCACCAAAAATTGCACTTCGATTTGTTTGTAATTCTAATTTAGAAATGACTGCCGAAGTATCATATAATTTAGCATCAAAACTCAAATTTTTTAATTCAAATCCGCTTTTTTCTTGGAAAGAAAAAGCTTCTAAGGATAGCTTTGTTTTTCCATTTTCATAAAATAGATCATTAGCTTTTAAGCCTAGGTTAGAAATAGCTAATGCAGAAGGATTAAATGTTCCTGCAAGGGGTTCTTGCTTGCCAGAAATATACGTGATGTTGTTCTTTTTAAAATCAATTTCATTTACCCGAACCAAATATTCGGGCCACTTAAAATCGGTAGTTTTGTTTGTGATTTGTTCTGTGTTTGTGGTACTTATTTGATCTTCTTCTTGATTTAAATATATTGTTGAGTTGTTTAAGGATAAGTAATTGACGTCAATTGTATTACTTGATAAATCAGCCTTCTGTAATTCAAGCTTAAAATCGCCAATTACAGCCTTAGCAATTAGCTTATCTGGAATAGAATTATAATTTGTTTTTACGTTTTCAAGCTTGAAATTTTCGACGGATAGATAAGGAAGTGGTGTGTCTGTTGTTTCTTCTGTAACCGGAAATAGCTTGGTCTGATTGTAGTTGATAGTTGTATTCTTTAATACGAAATTATCAACGTCAAAATGTAAAGTTTCCAAATCAAACTCATCGATATCCAACTGAAGTTTTCCTAAACGAATAGCACTTTCTATGCCTAAAAATGCATCGTTATATTTAATATCAAAATCGGAAAGTGAAACAGCTCCAATGGTAATGGCTAGAGGCTGAATTTCATCAGTGGTCTGTACAGAATCTTGTGATGCGAAAGCCTGTATTAAAAAATTAAAATTGAATTCTTCAGTGCTATCTTTTCTGATGATATTAGCTTTTACACCTTCCCATTCTAAGGATTTTAATGTTATGCCATTACCAAGAATAATAGGCGATAACGGTAGGTTAGCTTCTAAAGCTTTAGAGTAGAGTAAGGTATCACCCTTTGTGTCTTCCAAATAAAGTCCCTCTAAAAAAATATTTCCAGAAAAAGTTACAAAAAGACGGTCTATACCTATTTTAGTATTGGTTTTACTAGAAACGTAATCCACTACTTTGGTGACGATAATATCTTGACCCCACTGGCTTCTTATAAATAGTATGATACTTATAAAAAGCAGTAACAGTATAGCAAAAACTTTCAGTATTCGCTTAAGGATTCCTTTTTGTTTCTTTCCCATTTGAAGCCGCAAATATCTGTTATTTTAATTTAAGACATGTGCTTTACTCCTCATTAGATTAACGCAATAGCATAGTTTGTGAGCAGAAAGATATATGCCTGTTCTTTGGCTGAGTTTAAGTCTGTAGTTAATAATGCTTGTAGTTGCTGTTTTCGTAGTAAAATTGTGTTTTAATTAAACGTTTTCAGCATTTTTATCCTTATACCTTAATTCTCCTAATTCAATGCCTATAGCCGTTTTTGCAAGAATGGTAAAAACAAATGCCCCTAAAGCCCAAATACCTATGGTGACACCAATTTCAATACCCGATGGTAGGTATTCTACTATTTTACCATAAGGTCCAGGAATGAAGCCAGGAACGATTAAACCAAAGCCTTTTTCTATCCATATTGCAACAAATAGCATTGCACAACATAGATACAATACTTTAAGGTTGTTTCTTAATTTATTGAACGTTAGCATAATGGTAGCAAGCACATTTAAAGGAATAGCGGTCCATATCCAAGGTAGTAGTGCCGTTTTACCGTGTAAACCAAAAAATAGGTAATAAGCGCTTTCACTATGATGTGTGGGCGCATAAAATTCTTTAAATAATTCTGAGACCAGCATAATTAAATTTATCTGAGCCGCCACAGTTACAATCATGGCTATTTTTTTGATTGTTTTATCTTCTATTTTAAATGCTGTGAAAGTGCGAATAACCGCTAATACTAAAATAATAAGCGCTGGTCCTGCAGCAAAAGCCGATGCTAAGAAGCGAGGACCTAAGAGGGCGTTATTCCAGAAAGGGCGTGCTTGTAGCCCTTGATATAAGAAAGCGGTGACTAAGTGGATACCCACAGCCCAAAACACCGACAGAATGGCTCCAGGTACGTATACACTTTTCTTAGCTTCTTTGTTTTGGTAATGTTTAAAGAGGATGTAAAAAGGGATACTGATATTTATAAAAAGATAACCATTTAGCACAATAACATCCCAAGTTAACATGGAGTTAGGGAAGTTAAAAACCCCTATTCCGGGAATCATATGCCATAGAACAGAAGGTCCGCCCATATCTGCAACCACAAAAGCTAAGCACATAATCAAGGCAGCAACGGCAAGCCCTTCGCCAATTAAAACTGCTTGCTTAAAATCAATGTCCTTTAAAACATAGGTGGGCATTACAAGCATAACTGCGGCAGCGGCCACACCTACTAAAAAGGTAAAATTAGAAATGTAGAGTCCCCAACTAACACGATCAGACATGCCTGTAGCGCTAAGTCCCTCTTCTAATTGAATGGAATAACAATACATGCCTATAAGCATTACTAGGGTTAAGAATCCCATCCAAAGATGATACTTTTTAGACCCTTTAGTTATTGTATCTAAACTATCGATTACTAAACTTTTAAATACTTTAAATCCTCCCATTATATATTATTTTAAATCAACTTGCTGAGAAACATTTGGTATGCTAAGCGTTGCGATTTATATGCTTTCTTTTTAAAAAAACTATCTCTATTGTTAGTCCATGAAGTACCAGAACTTAGGTTCTGTACCTAAATCTTCTTTTAGTCTAAACACTTTTTTATTTTCTAACACCCATCGTATGGTGCTGTTGGGATCTAATAAGTTTCCGAAAATCCTAGCTCCAGTTGGGCACGCTTCTACACAGGCAGGGTTTTTTCCTTTACGGGTACGTTGCACACAGAAGGTACATTTTTCCATGACCCCTTTTTTACGCATTCTGTTCCCTAAGTAGTGTTGGTTCTTATTTACTTCATTTTCTGGTACTTCAGGTTTACTCCAGTTAAAGCGTCTTCCATCGTATGGGCATGCAGCCATACAATAGCGACAACCAACACACCAATCATAATCTATAACGACAAGACCATCTTCTTCTTTCCAAGTTGCTTGTACCGGGCAAACCTCTACACAGGGTGGATTATCACAATGAAAACACTGCGTGCCCATATAGAAGTGACCTTCTGCAGGCACCTCATGATAGTAGTTATCATCTGCTTTATCAAATTTGAATCCCTCGCCATCTTTCATTTCGTGAATTCGGATGTATTGCATTTCGGAGTTCCTATCTTGGTTATTCTCTTCTACACAAGCACTTACACAATTCATATACCCTTGGCACTTTGAGATGTTGAAGGCATAACCAAAAAGTACATCTTCAGCCGCATTTTCTGCGGTCATACTTATACGCTTATCGGTTCTCAATTCATAAGAACGCATGAGTCTGTCTATAGTTCCTTTTTTTTCATCATCGGTCATTAGTTTATAGTTTCCTTTAAACTGTTCTTCCCAATCAATCTGTGCTTTTTCTTTACTTTCATCTCCCGTAGTTACACTACACGAAGTACTGACGGCTCCTGCACCAATAAGAAGGCTAGCCGTTAATTTTCTAAAAGCACTTCTTCTATCCATTTTTACATCAAAAACTTGATCAAAACCATCTTTATGTCTTTCTTCACCTATAGAAGCATTGATTGCTGCCTCGTAAAATTCATCGGCGCTTAATTCTTCTTCTTTAGGAGCACTAGAACAGCTTCCTTCAGATTTACCGCAACCACAAGAACCAGAAGCTTCTTTTTTGTTGTTTAGACCTAGATCTAGAGAGTACCATTTTTTATTTTCGCTCATAGCTTTATTTTTAGTGATCTAAATCTTCTAAACCTTCTTTACGTTCTATAGCCGTTTGTGTATTAAATTGTACGGGCCATCTTTTTTCAAAACTAGGACTGTGTGGATTGTGACAATTAACACATGTATTTGATGCTCTTGGAGGAGCCCATCCTGCTACTTTTTTACCATGCGCGCCACCTTTCCAATCCTCAAATTGGCTTGAGTGACATTGTGCACAGAGTTTGTAACTTAGATTGAAATCTATATTTTTGCCTGTAAGGGTATTTAAGTTATTCATATCGGCTCCATTATGGCATGTAGCGCAATTCATGGCATCACCACTGGCGTGATTTAACTTAATATTCCAATGTGCTTTTTGAATATCAATTCCTTTCATTTGTGAAACAGGTTTGCTATGACATTCTATGCACGCAAAAGATTTTATCTGTCCTTTTCGTTCTGGGATTAGGAATGTAAACTCCCCTTCAGTAATTTGAATTAATTCCGTATCCGCTAGTAACTCCTCAGAAGTGAGGGGACCGTGATAAGGTTTGCTTTCTCCTTCTATTTTATCAGATATTGAATGATATCCATCTTTTTCTTTACAAGAAAATAGGGATACTCCTAGAAGTAATACTACGTAATATATTAGCGTTCTATTTTTCATTTAGTTTATCGAATTGTCTTAGAGATGTACTAGTATCAACATTGGGTTGTTTATTGCTTTTTGGTAAATGACATTGTCTGCAATTTATACGTTCAGGATGTGACACTCTTATTTCTTTTGGAGCACTTGGTCCTCCATGACAAGAAATACAACTTTCGCGCATTTGTAATTGATGCGGAATCATAGGCGGACTTCCCAACAAGGCATTATTTGCGCCTACACCTACTTTAGGCGGTTCTGGTTTAGAAAAAGCAAAGGCCTTAAACGTTGTGTTTGTGTTTTTTGTGACATGGCATTGCCGACAGTTAATCATCTCTGGATGTGGAGTAACAGGAGCATAGGCACCAAATTTGGCTACAAAGCCACCATTCTTATGACATTGGATACACGTGTTTCCTCCAAAGCTACGTTCTTTCGCTACGGGGTGCGGAATACTAGGTGGAGCTCCCGGATAAGCTCTGTTGTCGTAATAACTATCTAATGAGCGTTGGTGATCTTCATCTACAGGCATATTTAAATAGTCTAAACCTGCATCGTCAAACCGTCTGAAAACACCACTTTCTGCAGGGATAAAGTTTCCTGTAGGCGTTTCAATAATAGGCGTATAGGCTTCTTCTAATCCTTGCTGATAGCTGTAGTTCCACACAACGATAAACGCTATGAAGATGACTACAAAAAACGATATGATCCCGAGTCTCTTTTTCATAGTTATACTCTTTCAACTTTAACCGCACATTTTTTATAATCTGGTTCTTTAGAAATAGGGCAGAAGGAGTCCAAGGTGACATCATTGATGAGCATACTTTCATCAAAGAAAGGTACAAATACTTGTCCTTTGGTTGGTAATCCTCTTTCGTTGATGGACGCCGGTAATGTACAAGAACCACGACGCGAGGTGACTTTAATCTTTTCTCCATTTCTAATTCCTAGAGACTTTGCATCATCTGGATGAAACTCTACATAAGCATTTGGCATTGCTTGATGTAATACTGGAATTCTACGTGTCATAGATCCTGTATGCCAATGTTCTACAACGCGACCAGTGTTTAGCCAGAACGGATATTCTTGGTCTGGTTTTTCTGGAGCCTCTTCAAAAGGACGCTGCCAGATCACCGCTTTTCCATCTGGTTTTCCATAAAAATGAAAGTCTTCACCATTGGAACAAGCAGGGTCATATTTAGCATTGTAGCGCCATTGTGTGGACTTCCCATCTACATACGGCCAGATTACTCCAGACTCTTTTTGAAGAACTTCTAGAGGCGCCATTCCATGTTTTGAACCCTCGTGAAATTGTCGGTATTCGTTATATATTTCTTCTACGTGATTTTCTTTGCTATACGGGAACAGGTCTGCAAACCCCATTCGTTTTGCTACTTCAATAAACATCCAAGTATCTGCGGTTGTATCTCCAGGACCTTCAATCATTTTTTGCCAATACTGTGTTCTACGTTCAGAATTACCGTACAGTCCACCTTTTTCAATATGCCATGAAGCAGGAAGAATTACATCAGCTACATCAGAAGTAGGAGTAGGAAAAACGTCTGAAACCACAACAAAGCATGATTTTTTTTGCATTGCAGGACGGTACCGGCTGGTTTTAGGGAGCGAGACTAACGGATTCGTCGCCTGTATCCATATAAAATTAATATCGCCGCGATCTACAGCTCTAAACATTTCGGTAGCATGATAGGTAGGTTTAGATGGAATACGTTCTACAGGAACTTTCCATATTTTAGCAGCCATTTCTCTATCTTTCTTATTGGTTACTACGCCGTGTGGAAGTTTATGCGTAAAAGTTCCTACCTCACGAGCGGTACCACAAGCAGAAGGCTGACCTGTTAATGAGAAAGGGCCGTTTCCTGGCTGCGAAATTTTACCAGTAAGTAAATGAATATTGTAAACAAGGTTATTAATCCATGTTCCTCGGGTATGTTGGTTCATTCCCATACACCAATAAGAAACCACTTTTTTATTCGGATCTCCATAAATAGAAGCCAAATACTTAATATCTTTTACAGATACTTTAGAATATTTAGAAACCTTCTCTGGACTATACTCTTTTAGAAATTCTTTGTATGCTTCAAAGTCTATTTTTTCGGGCTTATCGGTAAACGTAAAATTGTCTTCTAAGCCATATCCAATATTTGTAAGACCTTTACTAAAGCTACAATGTTTCTCTACAAAAGATTTGTTCACCCAGCCATTTTTTATAATCTCGTAACAAATGGCATTCGCTACAGCTAAATCTGTTTGAGGTTCAAATAAAATAGATCTGTCAGAAGCGGTACTAGAACGTGTTGTCCGTGTGGCAAAATCAATAATTTTGGCACCACGAGTGGCTTTTTGTTCTAACATTCTTGAGAATAATACAGGATGCATTTCTGCCATATTGTTTCCCCAAGTAATAAAATAATCTGCGTGATCTATATCTTCGTAGCAGCCCATAGGTTCATCTGCTCCAAAAGAGGTTAAGAACCCTGTAACGGCACTGGCCATACATAATCTAGCATTACAATCTAGATTGTTAGTTCCAATAGCTCCTTTCATTAATTTAGAGGCAATATATCCTTCTGGTATGGTAGACTGGCCCGATGTATACATGGCAACAGCATCCTTACCATGAGTTGCAATAGTTTCTTTCATTTTGGAAGCGACAAGATCTAACGCTTCACTTATAGGTGTTTGAACATATTTTCCATTTTTCTTTACCAAAGCATGTGTAAGTCGGTCTTTAGATTGAATACACATAATCTGATGATATCCTTTTACACACAATAAACCTTTATTTACAGAAGAATTGGGATCACCCTTAACAGCTACCGCTTTTCCGTTTTCAGTTCCAACAAGAATGCCACAACCTACACCGCAAAATCTACAAGGTCCTTTTTTCCAATCTAGGTTGGCGCCTTCAGGAATTCCTTTTTCTTGTTCACTCGCAAATATAATTCCAGGGAACATAGATGCTGCTGCGGTGATTGCAGACAACATTGCCATTTTTTTTATAAAACTCCTTCTATTTGTTACAGAATCGTACATAGCTATATTAATTATTGAGGGGTGTTAAAACCAGAAACTAAAGCCAATAATTTTAGGCTGTTTAGGGCTTCTATTTTTTCTTTTAAAATTTCATCTTCTTGTTCGTCTTGTGTATCAGTAACCAAGGCTAAAATATCTTGGTTCTCAGCAGGAAGTACTTCGCACTGATCAAAACCTTGCAATGCGGTCAATAATTCTTCTTTTTTACCGGTCATTGGGTGAGCTAAATAACTTTTAATAGGCATACAAAATATTTTATTTTCAGTAAGAAAGGAGATAGGTTTTTAACATATCTCTAACAATTTAGCAAAAATCCATAAACTATTGCAATAAAAAGATGATAATTATCATAGCTTTTTTTAAAATAGGAGCGCTATATTTGAACGGAAATAACGCATTCGTAGTTTTATAAAATAATTTCAATGGAGAGTGATTCTACTTTAATCAGCATACAAACAGCGCAAGGTCTAGTGCTAAAATACAGTACCGTTTCTTCAGCGATTCTCGATATGAATCTCAATGATGCGTTGGATTTTGTTCTTGCTAAAGATGTTATTTCAGAAGTTGATATGCCACCTTTTCGCCAATCAGCCATGGATGGATATGCTTTAAATATGCATAGCGCAATACGCTATGCTGTACGTGGAGAGGTAAAAGCAGGCGATAATGCGAACCCAATATTAAAACCTGGGCAAGCTGTACGGATATTTACAGGTGCAGCGGTACCTGACACAGCAAATGCTGTAATCATGCAAGAGAAAGTGACCGTTCATGGGAATGAAATAAGTATTCAAATGCCTTTGGTTACCGAAATGAACATAAGACCACAAGGATCTCAAATTAAAAGAGGGGGATTAGCTTTAGCAAAGGGCACGAAGCTTAAAGGCGTGCATATTGGTTTTTTAGCCAGTATAGGCATTACAAAAGTGACGGTGTATGCTAAACCTTCAATTGCAATTGTCGTTACGGGAAATGAGCTTAAAGCTCCGGGTATTCCTTTGGAGCATGGCGAAATTTATGAGTCTAACGGCACCATGCTTTCTGCAGTATTACGCGAGTTAGGATATTTAAAAACTTCTATAATTACAGTGCCAGATGCGTATGATCAAACAAAAAACACTTTAAGAAAAGCTATTGAAGCACATGATGTCGTAGTGGTTACAGGTGGTGTCTCTGTGGGAGACTATGATTTTGTCGGAAAAGCATTGAAGGATATTGGAGTAGAAGAAATTTTTTATAAAGTAAAACAAAAACCAGGAAAGCCTTTATTTTTTGGAAAGAAGGGAACGGTATCTATATTTGGACTTCCCGGGAACCCTGCCGCTGCTTTAAGTTGTTTTTATATTTATGTATACCCTTTATTAAAGAAATATGAAGGCGGTACCGATACTCAGTTGTTAAGTTTTTTAATGCCAATAGCATCAGATTATGAGGTGAAAGGAGATCGGGCTCAATTTTTAAAGGCACAAATTATAGCAGATAGCGTTCATGTTTTAGGAGGTCAAAGTTCTGCAATGCTACAAGCATTTGATACCGCAAATGCTTTGGTTTTTATCCCTGAAAACACAAATAGTATAAAAAAAGGTACTCCCGTTAAAACAATTCTTTTACCTACGAAATAAAGCCATGTCTATGAATGATAAAAAAATTAGGAGTAGAATTTGGATTGAAGTGGGCGATAATGTGCTTATTGGAGAAGGAAGAGTAAAGCTGCTTAAAGCTATTCAGCAAGAAGGTTCCTTAGCGAAAGCAGCAAAATCTATAGGGATGTCGTACAAGAAAGCTTGGACGCTTGTAGATGCTGTTAACAAGTCTGCCAAAGAAGCCGTTGTTACCAAAACCGTAGGCGGTACAAAAGGTGGCGGTACCGTTCTTACCCCTTACGGACAAAAGCTTGTGCAAGCTTTTGAAAAAATAAATAAAAACTGTTGGGAATTTTTAGACCAACAAATGAAAGAATTAAATCAATTATAAAGTATGTCAGCAATCTATAAAAACGTTTTTAGTCAAGGCCCTATTTCATCAGAATTTATAGCTAAGTCTATTGCCAAACATCAATCTAAAACTGGAATAGGAGCTCATAACATATTCCTAGGACAGGTTAGGGCAGATACCATAGATGGGAAAGTAGTTGCAGCCATAGATTATTCTGCTTATGAAGATATGGCAAATAAGAAATTCCACGAAGTCCGGGAAGCTACTTTTGAAAAATTTGAATTAAGCTGTATGCATATCTATCATAGTCTTGGTGCTGTAAAAACGGGGGAAATATGCCTATTTGTATTTGTTTCTTCGCCAAGGCGGAAAGTGGTCTTTGAAGCTTTGGAGTATGTTGTGGAAAAAATTAAAGCCGAGGTACCCGTTTTTGGTAAGGAAATTTTTGAAGATGATTCCTACCAATGGAAAGTAAATAGTTAGTGGCTAAGAGCAACAATACGATGGTATATGTGAATAAAAAAAGGGTGCGACTTTAAATATCAACACCCTTTAGAATAAATTACTGTTTGCTATTTCTTACTCGTTTTTAGTCAAATTTGTTTTAAACAGCGTAGGGTTAATAGTAAGTTGTACCCAACCCCAATTATTTGTATTATCATTAGGGCGTCCACCTTTTACAATACTCATACTTTCTGAAGCAAACATTTGCGAGTAGCCTATGTTTAACTTAACAAAAGGCATCAATTTTTGTGTGTACACCACATCTATTTCCGTACCCAAATATTTAGCTGCATCATCAATTAAATCTGCATTTGCAGTAAAATAATGTCCCTTTATAAGCAAGTTAGATTTTTCTCCTGTGGTAATTACAGCTTTTGCATATACATCATTAAGCCCTACGTTATTGGCATGATTCCCCACATAGAAATAATCCATAAATCCATTAAACTTGTGATTTGTACCGTATAAAGGGAAAAAGGATTTATTTTTAGATGCACCCTCTTGATCCGTACCGCTAAGTAATTCAATACCTAAACCATAATTTACTTTATTAGTAGCATAAGTACCTTCTAGTGAAACTTGGTAAGCTGCTAAATCTGTTGAAGCATTTGCTTTTCCAAACTGATAATATGCGCTACCAGCGATATTTACTTTTTCTATGGGAAATTTAAAATAAGAACCTAGGGTTTGTCTATAGGAAACTCCATCTGCAACATCATTCGCTTCCCCTGTGAAATCTTGAAAACCTGCATTTAAAAATAATAAACTCACTGCACTGTTCTCCCATGACTTTTTAAGATAAGCATATTGCATGGTTTTATAGGTGAAGAATCCTTGAATGGTATAGGCATTGCCTTCGTTAGCTTCTTGTTCTTGACTAAATGCTCCTCCTAAATCAAGCATAAAATTATCCTTTTTGTACTTAAGAATTGCGGCATCATGAAAACGTCCTTGCATGGCCCAATCTACGCCTCCAAAAATACGTTGGTCGTCATATGAAATAACTTGTCTTCCTAGTTTTGTAGACCAATTTTGATTGATTTGTAGCTGCGCCCAAGCTTGGAATAATGAAAAAGAATCATTACCGTCTACATCAAGTAATTGTCGGGTATCGCCCCAAGTACTCACATCTTGTAAGGCTATGAATACTTGTAATTTATCGGCCTCGTAACCAATATTTAATCGTGTTCGTTGCTTTACAAAAGCAGCAGGGTCCGCATCATCAGAAAAGAGGGTGCTATACCCGTGGCGGTATTCAAAACGAGACCGTACATCTGCAGCTACATCAAGTGTTTGTGCAGTTAAATGAAGTGTTGTTAAAACAAAAAAGAATAGGAATATGTATGCGGTTTTTTGGTTGCCCATAATATAGAATTTAAATATTGAGGCACAAAGATTGTGTATTTAGTTGCAAACAAAGATGACTTTTATCATCTAAATAAAAATATTAAGTCTTATTGTAAAGTGCTTTTTAAGTACAATGAAGCGGCAGAAGGAAAGTGTTTAAGCACCAGGGTTCCAGCCAAGGGCAATGGCAACTTGTTTATCTTCTTTTATAATAGAACGGATCATATAAGGTCTGTCCATGTCTACATTTCCAATACTTTTCTCAATAGTTTCTCCGTCTATCAGAACATTTCCTGTAAAGTTAGTTAAGGGCTGATGACCAAGACCATATCTATTATCTTCTACTAATAATAACATAAGCATTTTTTCTGGATCGGCACTAGAGCAATAAATGCCAAGATCATCCCAGAGGTACACGTTGTTTTTGGTCTGCTTTATGGGTTCAATACGGCTGGCTTCTCCTAATATTTTTTTTAGAGTTGTATAGTTGGTCGGGAAAGTAATGTGAACCTCGTTTATCTTAATTTGATCTGGTGTACATACAATAGTAACACTACCATGGTCACGCTTTCTTTTACTGATATCTCTAAAATCAAATAATCCCATAGGTTGCAAGGTATTATTTTTTTAAGAATAGTAAGGGGTCAGAATCATTTCTTCTAGGATTAAAGCTAATTTGTGACCTATTTTGAAAGAGATGCTGCTTTTAATTCACATCCTTTTCAGAGTTTATTTTCTGGTATGTTTTGACGGAGTTTATTTTTTAGCGTTTCTTTTGCATTATAAATACACCTAATGCTCTATTTTATTATGAAGCAACCACATTATCATAAGGATACTATTTTGTAATTATGAATTTTTATTTGATGCAATACTTAGAATTATTAACCATCTTTTTTAAGGGATGAATATTACGGTTTTTATATTAGGTTTTATGTTCGTTCTAAAAAAGGTTTGATTAAATATGTGATGCAAAAAATCACTTTCTTTCATACCTTGATTTTGTTGATGTACCGTCGGGATTTACAAACTCATAATCGTAATAGCCGTTAGCATCCCAGCCATAATTTATAATATGGGTTAGCGTATCTATTTTATAGGTTAAACGGTATTTATTGGGTGCGGTATTTTTAAAACCGATAATTTCTGCCCCACGTAGGGGCCTTAAATCTGGTCGAACACCTTTTGTTTTGGCTTGTGGCATTATTTCGTTTTCCGGTGCTTGTGTACGTGGGTTTAGAGTCACCTTACCTTTCATAGCCGCTATTAAATAGGGATATTCTTGTACAGCATGGTATTGATAGGTGCTATCTGAAGTAAAACGACCTAAATTTTCATCCAATTGTTGCTTGGTTTCACCGTAAACAGGGAAGCCATCTAAGGCATATGCAATAGGTTGAGTGGCACCAACTTTAGATTGCAAGTGTATGGGAGGTAAATGATAATGATAATCATCAGCCCTTCCACAATGTCCACCCCATTTATCTAATTCTCCAATAACATTTGCGTCTTCTCCACGGTTGTTTAAAGGATTAAAAATTGGAATACCATTTGCAGCTATAGCAATGGCACCTTTCATGAAATTATCTTTTGTAGATAGCGGATTTTCGGCCAATTCTGGTTGTAAAGGAATAGCCCAAGCATTAGCTCCTGTATAGTCATGATTAATAGGAACTTGTTGCTGCCAACTGGTAATGCCCGTCATCATTTCATGCTCAGGTATGCCATCTGATTCTATATAAAAATACTCAGCATCATGTCTCGTATTTACTTTATCAAAAACTCCAAAAATAGACTCTAAAAATGAAACATTATTTGCAGCCATTTTAAAACTATTTGTAGCTGTTTTGGTTTTGCAACCAATAGTTATTAATAGTAGTGCTAGTAAACTATACGCCCAGAAGAAACCCTTAGCTTTTTTCTTAAAACGATAAGCTGAAAATAACAATACTAGTATCCCTAAAAAAATAAATAAAGCAGTAGTATTTAATCTAAAAAATGATTGTTTTTCTTGAACAGAATTCTTTTGATTAATCCACTTGGATTTGTCTAGGATATAGTGCTGCTCTTCGGCTTTGAAATCTGTGATGTCATACACCAATATTTCATGGTTTTCGTTAGTTAAATAGACTATTTCACCTACTTTTTTTATAAAATCGGCAGTAATAGTCGTATTTCCATTTGCTAATTCCCAAACCTTAGTTGGCGCACCATGCCCACCCTCATGGGCGAAACCTTGAAGACCTACGAGTTGTAGCAGTAGTAAGAAAATAAGTTTTTTCATTGTTATATTATTCATGAGAATCTACAAATGTTAAGCTTGTTCTATCGAGGACAGTAACTTCAGAAATAGCTTCCATAAATGTAGTGTAGTCTACACTTATGGCGTTCGCTTTAGGAAGCGATTTGGGTACGTCTTTTAATGCAAATAGTGCAATGGTATAGCTATGTTCCCCTGGCCCTTTAGAACATGGCGAAGTATAAGAAACAGCGGTACCATCTTTATTAGCGCCCATATACCAATTTGGATTATTGGCCATTTTATATGGAATATTAGTAACAGAAGGATCTATGCCCCATAGCAGCAAATAGGAATTTACTTCTGTTTTGTTATCTTTTTTAGGATAATGATACATGATAATGGCTAGAGAATTTGTGCCTTCAGGAACATTAGACCAAGATAATGGGATGGAGTTTTCTATATCATTTATTTTTTCTTCACATTTATAGCCCTCCAACAACCTACCATTTTCGACAGCTTGGCTATATACTTTAAAATCAGGGTGTATGGTTTCAAAATCATCATAGTTTTCAAAAGTGGAAACCTTAGCAGGATTCTTACAAGAATTCAATAAAATTACAACAGTGGTAATCAATAGAAGAACACTCCTTTTAGCGCTTGTTTTTTTCATATTAATCAATAGTATAGCGCACTAAGACTTCATTGTCTAATACCACATTGGTAGACCAAATAAATTGTGCATCATCATTGGCATCATCAAAAATAGCTGTAAAATTAGTGTATGCAGGTTTATTATCTACGCCAATGGTATTATTAGTATAGGTAGATGCATTGGGCCAACTAGCATCATCAAAATCAGCTTTCATCCAATCATTTGGTAACTCCCAATGTAACGCATAAAATTCTGATCCATCTTGGCCACCACTTGTATCACAATTCTCAGAATACCTGTAGGCGCCATCTTCAGATACACAGCTTAAATCTACAATAGGTGCTGTATAATACGTCTGTGCTTTCCAATTTTCGTTGGTTGTAGCGATAATGTTATTTTCTGAATCTTTAATGACAGCAACCATTCCTCCATCTCCAGCATGAAAATCTTTCCCTCTATTCGCTTCACAACCTACACCAAGATGTTCTTCCCAATCTACCAACTTCATGGCTATTGTAAATGGTTTCTGAGCTCTAAAAGTAACTACGCTAGAATTAAATTCTGTAAAAGGAACCTTATCTTTTCCTACAGGCACACCATTCACATACATTTCAAAATAATTATCAGCAAAAATATAGGCAGTATAGAGTGCACCGTCCTTGTCAATTTCAATGATGTTAGCATCGCTAGTATTAGACAGGGCTTCTTGTGCAGTAGAATATTCTTTTCCCTCGCATGAATTAAATAAATCAGGTGCAAACGGAAAATTTGCATCAGTATAATTTGTTGCAGAAGGTACTACCCATTTTTTCCCGTCTGTAGAAGTAATTTCACCGATATCTGTTTTTCTACCTCGCTTACAACTGTATAAATCTTCATGGGTTGTTTTGGCGATTCCTTGGGTAATACTCGCTGTTCCTGTATATTCAATAGCTTTTGAATTTACGGTATTTTCGGCGGATTTTGATTTCGTTTTACTGTCTGCACAACTCATGATTAATGCAATACTCATCAATAAAGGAAATGTATGTTTCATTGTTTATTTTTTTTATTACTCATAATAGCTACCTAGCGTACTAAGCATTTGTTATATTTCGCTCAGCCTTAAATCAAAACCTTGATTTATAGTAGCTATAATTCAACGTTTAAGATAAGCAATTAATCACTAAGATGGTAGGTCTATACTATTTACTAGTCTTTACAGGACAACCAATAGATTTAGTGAAATTTGGATTAGGTTTTTCTCCATGTTCTAATGCGTGAATAGCATTTTCAACATAGGTTACTTTAACATCCTTAGCACTTCTAGCATTATCATCAATAGTACCAATATATTGTACTTTTAGTTCTGCATCCAATAAAAACACATGAGGTGTTCTTAAGGCTCCATATTGTGGAACTATTTTTTGATCCGTATCTGCTAAATAGACAAATGGGAAGTTTTTTTCTTTAGCTCTTTTTTGCATGGCTTCAAAGCTTTCTCGTTCATTAGTGGCGCTAACATTAGGGTTAATGGCTACTACAGCATATCCTTTAGGAGCATATTTTTTATGTAATGAAATTAAACGGTCTTCATACATTTTGGCAAACGGACATTCGTTACAGGTAAAAACAACAATATATCCTTTTGCATTTTTAATATCAGAAAGAGAAAATAGGGTGCCATCAACATTCTTAAGTTCAAAATCAGTGGCTTTGTCACCAATTTTGTATCCTTTCATTTCACTCAATGTCTCCGCTTGTTCGGGGCTGTGTCCGCCACCCGGAGGTCCTTTGCGTTCCCCATTTTCTGGAGGACCTTTCCTATCTTGTGCATTTAGACCAACACTTATCATTAGGCTAACTATTAGAAGTGCGGCCATTAAAAATAGATTACTTTTTTTCATGTTATTTGTTTTTTAGGGTGTTATTAACTTCGTTTTCTAGGTCTTGAATATTGTTGAAAGGGCGTTCATGATAGGAACGGTTTTTAGCATTGAAAATAATGGTAAAGGGTATAGCGCCAGACCATTTTGGATACACTTTATCTATCCATGAATTAGCATCTGGATCATCTAATAGAATAACCTTAGAGGTAATTCCTCTTTTTTTCAAAAAAGGCTTTAGTTTGGTCGCTATATCTTCTGGAAAATCAAGACTAACCAACAGCACTTCAACATTTGGATTGTTTTTTTCATATTCTTCAAATACGGGTAGCTCTTTAATACAAGGAGCGCACCACATTGCCCAAAAATTGACAATATAGGTTTTGTCAGATTTGGTATGTAATAAGGGTTCTAAGGAATTAAAGTTAAGGATGGCAATAGTTTTGCTACGCTCTGAAGTTTTCTTTTTCGCAGCAGTTTTGTTAGCAGTTGACTGCGCATTAGAAAATAAAGCTAGCATTAAACAGCCAATCAAAATTCGTAGTTTCATAATTCCTCTTTTGAAATTTAAAGATGCACTTGTATATCGTACTAAAGAAAGCAAATAGATGTTTAGATGCATTACCTATATAAAAAAGGGGATTTTATCGACGAGATTTTTTTATTTTTTAAACTCATTATTTTTTAATGTAATTACGCCTTTTTTTTTCTGTTTTTTTAATGTTCTAATAGTTTAAAAAGTGGCTCTAAAAAGGGCGTAAGTTGCCTCTTGCTTTTGGGGAAAACCTAAAACATAAAAAAGATGAATAAAATATTTAGTAGAAATTTATTTTTCATGTAGTTGTTGTTACCAAACTCAGGTGGGTTAAAGGTGGCTGATAATGCCAAACATTTACTGCACTCTAGATGTGGAATAATTTAACGAGGAATTACTTTTACATTTTGAAATTATGAATATTTCAACTTGCCTTTACTTCTAATTACCGTAATGTCAACCTTACTTTTAGTAAGATGAAGTGCTTGAACTACGAAAGGATTACCCTACCAAGATCCGTTTTGCAATTAGTCATGTTTTATTATCTTTGAAACTTTTAAGTTTCATCCATGGATATAGTCAAAAGAAACAACGTTAAAGTCCTCGGGAACGGCTCTAAGGTTATCATGTTTGCACATGGTTTTGGCTGTGATCAAAATATGTGGCATTTTATAACCCCTTCTTTTACGGACAACTATAAAATAATTCTATTTGATTATGTAGGCTCTGGAAATTCAGATTTAAGTGCGTATAACATTCAAAAATATGATTCTTTATATGGTTATGCGCAGGATGTAATAGATATTTGTCATGAGTTAAACCTTCATAATGTTGTGTTTGTTGGGCATTCTGTTAGTTCAATCATTGGTACATTAGCCTCTTTGCAATCTCCAGATATCTTTGAACGATTAATCTTTGTGTCACCATCGCCACGGTATATTAATGATATGAATTATAACGGTGGTTTTTCAAAAGAAGATTTAGAGGGACTGCTAGAAGTCATGTCTAATAATTATACAGGTTGGGCCAACCTGTTGGCACCTATGGTAATGCAAAATCCAGAAAGACCTAGTTTAACCAAAGAACTTGAAAATAGTTTTTGTACTTCAGATCCATTCATTACAAGACAGTTCGCTAAGGTTACTTTTTTCTCGGACAATCGTGAGGATTTAAAAAAAATAAAGATACCTACGTTAATTCTTCAATGTACGGATGATGCTATTGCTCCTAGCAATGTGGGTGCATATATACACCAACAAATTACAGGGAGTAGGTTAGTAAAAATGAAAGCTAAAGGTCATTGTCCACATATGAGTCATCCGGAAGAAACAATTGGTTGCATTAAAGAATTTTTAGAACAGTAACTACTAAAAGCTTAATGTATGAGTATTAATGTGGAAAATCATAAAGAGTTTTATCATACTTCCCCTGGATTTAATTTCACGTTATCAGAATCTGGTGATGTGCTGTTTATCAATCAAAAATTCAGAGAATGCCTAGACTATGATCTAGCGGAGCCTTTAAAAATAAACGATATACTTACCCCAGGAAGTGTCATTTTTTTTCAAGTTCATCTTCAACCAATGATAGATTTGCAACATAAGGCAGATGAAGTTTTCTTGTCCTTTAAAACTAAAACAGGGAATACGGTACCGGTACTTTTAAATGCTATTCGGCTATTAGAAGGAGAAACCTCTATGATTCATTTTACAGGTATTAATATTTCCCAACGCAACAACTATGAAAAAGAAATACTTCATGCTCGAGATGTTGCAGAAAAAGCACTTTTAGAAAACTCAGAGCATATTCGTTTAAAAAAAGAACTAGAGTACAGTCAGCATCTAATAGAAGAACAGCTGCAGAAAATTGCTAACTATTCAGAGCAGCATAAACAAATAGATAAAGTACTTTCTCATGATCTTCAAGAACCTATTAGAAAAATAAGTGTTTTTGCAAGCCTTATAGAAAATATAGATCCTGAAATAGATAAAAATATTTCAAAAATTCTCACATCATCAGAACGTATACGTAAACTTTTGAACCGTATGCAGCGCTTGCACGCTATTGAAAATGCAAGTCTAAACCTTAGCAATGTTAATCTAAAAGACATTATTGAAAAAGTAAAAAAGAAGCTTGAAATTAATGATAGCTTACTGCAAATTACACATATAGATTCTCTTATATTTCCTGCAGATCATAACCAATTGGTTAATTTGTTTTCAGAACTGTTAGATAACTCCCTAAAGTATAAAAGAAAAGAAACCCCTTTAGTTATAAAGGTTACTACGGATCATTTTATGCAAAATACATTTATTGAGACAGAGGATAAATTTCAATATGGAAAATATGTACGTGTTATATACTCCGATAATGGTTCTGGTTTTGAAAATACATATGCGGAAACTGTTTTTGAGTTGTTTTCAAAATTACATTTGGATAAGGGCTTAGGGTTTGGCCTTACACTTGTAAAAAGGATTATGAGCTTACACAGAGGCACAGTTACACTAAAATCTATAGAAAATGAAGGAACAACATTAACAATGCTTTTTCCTTTAGAAGCATAATAGCATAAACTTAGTATTACCCAAATTAGATATAATCATACGCATTCTTCCCTATAAAATTGATTTTATAAATTAGCTCTTTTTTATTTTTTAAGTCAAATAATTACATGGATTGAAGTAAAAAATAAAAGGATTGCTAAGTATCTTTGCTTGTTGTGTTTTGTTACGCTTTTAAAAGGTTACATGATAAGGTTTAGGTTGCTGTTTTTTAGTTGTTTAAACGTAGTTTTTGTAAGCGAATTCTAAAGAATTTCAGGTGGTTATTGATTTTAATAAAGTGAATTTCGAGGTAAAATTATAAAAGTGTTTTTGTATTTTTTTTAGAAAAATATTCGATTTTATTTTTAGATTTGAATAGGTCATTCATGAATGAAACGTTTATAGGTACCTATGGGTTTTGGTTCCTTTAAAAATTATTCTATTGGCCCTTTTTCCATATAGAAGAAGTGTCCTAAAGTGACTTATTTATAGAAAGCATGTTTAAATTAATGAGAACACCATACAACGCATTATAAATATAATTTTTAAAATACCCTAACAGTTTTGTAGCCCCTTACGTATGAATGACAAAATACACCACGAAAAAATAGCTTTCTTAGATGAAGGAGGTCAAATGGGAAAAATCATGCGTGATTATCCTTGGAGTGATACCGTTTTAGGGGCTGCTCATACCTGGCCTCAAAGTTTAAAAAGCACTTTGTCATTGCTCTTAAATTCGCAATATCCCATGCTATTATATTGGGGACCAAACTTTTATTGTTTTTATAATGATGCCTTTAAAATTAGCTTGGGTAGTAAAGGAAAACATCCTCGAATCTTGGGTATGAATGGGCAGGAGGCTTGGAGTGAAATGTGGAATACTTTGGGACCTTTATTAAAAGGTGTTTTAGCTGATGGAAAGCCAACTTGGCGTGAAAATATGTTTTTACCTATTGATAGAAACGGAACACTAGAAGATGCTTATTGGACCTTTGGGTATAGTGCTATTAAAAATGAAGCTAATATAATCTCAGGAGTGCTAACCATATGTACGGAAACTACAGATAATGTTCAAGCTCTTAAGAAGTTAGAAAAAAGCGAAGATGATCTTAAATTTGCTATCGATGCTACAGATTTAGGGACATGGGATTATAATCCTCTAACCGATAAATTGAAAACTAATGAACGAATAAAAGCTTGGTTTGGCTTAGATACTAAAGAAGAAATTGAGCTTTACCAAGCTACAAATGCTATCCTAGAAGAAGACCGTCAAAGAGTTAATGATGCTATTCTCGAAGTTTTTGACTTTAATTCAGGAGGTAAATATGATATAAGTTATTCTATTAGGAACAAACAAAATGGACAAGAAAGATATGTTAGAGCGCTAGGGAGAGCATGGTTTAATGAAGACAAAGTGGCGTACCGCTTTAATGGTACTTTACAAGATATTACAGATCAACAAAAAAGCTTAGAGCAATTAAGAATTAATGAAAGTCGTTTTAGGCGTCTCGTAAAAGAAATTCCTGTAGGGATCTGTATTTTAAGTGTAGATAATTACATCATAAATGTGGTGAACGACATGGCTTTACTAATCTGGCAAAAAAGCTTAGCCGAATCTCATAACAAGCCGTTGTTTAGTGTGTTAACTGAAATTAAGGAAGGTATAATTCCGATTTTTGAAGAACTTATAGCAACAAAAAAACCTCAGTATGGTAACGAATATCCGTTTATTCTGGAGCGTAATGGCGCGAAAGAAACTGGATATTTCAATTTTATTTTTGAACCTATACTAAATAAAGGAGAAGTTACGGAAATTATGTTGGTAGCTTTTGAAGTTACCGTTGCGGTGAAAGCTAGATTTGAGTTGGAAGAATCGGAACGACAGTTTAAAAATTTTGTGATGCAATCTCCTATACCCATGGGTATCCTCAGGGGAGCTGATATGAAAATTGAAATGGCAAATGATAGTTTACTTCAACTAATATGGCGCAAGCAAAGGCATGAGGTAGAAGGAAAAGGGATGCTAGATGTGTTTCCTAATCTTATAGCATCTAAATATCCAGAGATTATTCATGGTGTTATGAACACTGGAAATACTACGTCTGAAAAAGAATCTTTTGTGTCTTTTGAAGATGATAATGGGTATTGGGAGTTTTATGTAGATTATGACTACATACCTCTTCGCGATTTAAATGGAATTGTAACGGGTATGATGTTTACATGTACCGATGTTACGGATCGTGTAGAAGCACGTAAAAAGTCGGATCTTTTTTCTAAAAATCTAGAGAAACAAGTTATTCTAAGAACAAACCAATTGAAAGAAGCCAATGATAAACTACAACTTACTATTCGAAGTTTAGAAAATAGAAATAAAGAATTAGAAGCTTTTGCCTACGTTTCTAGTCACGATTTACAAGAACCATTGCGAAAAATCCAAATGTTTGCAGATAGGGTAGCGAGCAGGGAATTGGATAATTTATCAGATAGAGGTATACAAGATTTTAACAAGATAATTAGTTCGGCAGAGCGGATGCGGACCTTAATTGAAGATTTATTAGCCTTTTCGCGTACCTCTAATAATGAAGCTAAATTTGAAAAAGTAGATTTAAAGTTGGTATTAATGGAAGTGATTGATACTCTTTCTGATAAAATTAAAGCAACAAAAACAAGATTAGAGTATGATGCTTTAGCAACGGCTTACGTGATTCCTTTTCAAATTCGACAAATTTTTCAAAACATATTAGAGAATGCTATGAAATTTGCCAAGGATGATACTACACCAATTATTAAAATTAAAACGTTAGTGGTTTCAGGAGAGCACCTTGAACATCTTAATCTTTTACCAGAAAGCACCTATTCTGAAATTACATTTACAGATAATGGAATAGGATTTGCTCCTCAATATGGCGAACAAATTTTCGAACTTTTTCAACGCTTGCACGGAAAATTAGAATATAAAGGCACTGGTATTGGTTTGGCTATAGTAAAAAAGATTGCAGAAAATCATCACGGTGCTATAATTGCCATAGGAAAAGAGGGGGTAGGTGCCGAATTTAAGCTTTATCTACCCTTATGATTCCAAAGTAATCGGCAATGGGAACAGCCTAAAAAATGGTCGTTTCGCTAATTGAAATTTAAGTTTAAAAGGAAGATAATTGTAAGTCTTTAAGTTTCAATCTATTTAGATTATTCTAATGAAAATAGGTTTTACTTTCCAACGTCTTCCATTAGCCAAGGGTCTATCTCGTCATCGTTGTTTTTATGAAGTACTACGATATCTCCGGTAGTTTCAAAAATTACAGCTTTAACTTCGGAAAGTTTAACCACATTTGCTTCTCGTAATTTTGATCGTAAGTCTCCCTCAGTAACCCGTACTTTCTTAAGATTATCTTTAAGAATTGTGCTGCCTTCCATAATTAATGTAGGCTGATTGTCTATTGCTTTTCTAAAGGGTGCGTACCTACGCAAATATGCAGCAGCCAATTGAAGTCCGTAAACCATTATCAAACCTAGTGCGCCCTCCGTTAAGCTCACCGAATTGGTTAACACAGTTGTGGCTACCATAGAACCTACAGATACGGTCATCGCAAAATCAAAACTAGACATTTTAGAAAAGCTTCTTTTTCCGAATAATCTGGTGTATACAATGATAGCCAAGTAAATACCTATAGCAGAACAAACAATGAGAAATAACGATTGCATATCAATTTTTAAAAGCTTGTCGAGTAAAGGTGCATTAGAAATTTTTAAAGAAGTATAATGAAGCATAGTGTGCATTTGTTATTAATAGTTAAACTTAATTTTTTCTAAAAGATGTACTATAAAATTATTATATATAACCTATTCTCATTAACTGTAATCCACAAATTGAGTGTTTTATTACTATTGCAGACAATGGCTGATAATTCTTAAACACTGAACATTGCGCTAGTTCTAATTACAAGGTGTTTTTTTGAAGTAACAGGGTTCATTATTTAATGGAATGGGTTCATCATCTTTTTTAATTTCAACTAAATTTATTTAATTCTAAGGCGATGAGTTACTCAGACAAAAGTAGAATGCCTAGGATAATTATAGTAATAATTAAAAAGAAAAAAAATGAATCAAGATATAAACAACACTTTAAATGAGATTACAGAAATCCATTTATCTTTAAAAGAAGTCTACCAACAACTCTCGGAAGAAAGTTCAGGAGACCAACAGCTGAAGTACAAGGAAAAAGAGGAGCATTTTGAGACCTTATCAAAAGAAATGATTAAGCTAATTTACAATTTGGGAGGTAAGTATTTGGAGTGTAAAAACCCTACAGAACAAGAATTGCAAGATTTAATTGCAATGATTGCGAATAAAAAAGATACGTTAGTTCTTGAAAAGGTGGAAGAGAAGACCGCTGAATTTAAAAAGATGGCCAGAGAGAAATATGAAACCGTTCTTCAAGAACAGGAGTTCTCTCAGGATGAAGAAGAATTGCTTAAAAATCATATCAGCAAATTATAAACCTTTTTTACAAATACAATATGGAACTTGAGGGAGTAATAGGTACACTGGCAGGAATATGTACTACAGGTGCTGCCTTGCCTCAAATTGTAAAGGCTTGGAGTACAAAACAAGTAAATGATGTTTCTCCTTATATGTTTCTTGTTCTTATTGTAGGGGTTTCACTTTGGACAGTTTATGGAATTCTTCTTAAAGATGTGCCTATAATTATCACTAATGGCATTTCTACTTGTTTAAATGGTATTATGCTTGTTTTAATCGTTAAGTATAGGAGTAAATCTACTTAAAATGTCATACCCAATTGAAAAAGAGTAGGTAGTAAAATACTAACTACTCTTTTTTTGTTCTGTATCCTACAATTAGGATGCTAATGTACCTTTTTTATTAAATGTATTGATAAAGTCTGCTACAACAATACGGCTTGTCAATTCACAAGATTGTAACCCAAAAGAATACGGCCTTAAGCCAGACGTGTGTGTAAATGATAAATCATAGGCATTTGGCACTTCTTTTCCTGTAACATCAATAAGTTTAAAATTGGCAGAAACATCAATACCGCTTAATTTTAGATACCAACTCTTTTTATTTTTAATAAGGTTAAACTGATGCTCCTCTTCCATTAGGCTATACATTTTTTTGATACTAGCAACCTTACTTCTGGCAGCTCTTGTTTTACCAGAAGTCACTAAGGATTGAAAAGGAAAGTTGTCTAAGGAAATTGATTTTTGACCCGAACACGTAATAAATTTTCTGTAAGCTATTTTTTCGTTTTCGACCTCAATGAACGTTTCTTTTACATCGTCAGACTTCTGGGGCAAGACTTTTACAGCTCCTTTTTTCAGGCTTAATTTTCCTTTTTTATGTAGCGCAAGCATAATCTTAGCAGATTCTAATGGCATAGCGGCGATAACATTTAATAAGAAGGGCATCACTTCTTTATTAAATATATAGTGATCCTCAGCAGCTAAAAGTTCGGCATGAAAATTTAAGGTGTACATTAAATCATCAATCACTTCTTTCCAGTAGATGGGCTGCTCTTTTTTCATAGCGTTTCGTGCCTCTTTGAGCTCTTTTTCCATACCCTTAAAAGGATCTGGATATTCATGTTTTTCCGTCATGATATCCACAAAATCTAAAAACCCAAAATCATCATTCTTTAATTTAGCGACAACATCAAGCAGATCATCTTTGTATAATGCTTTGCGCAAAGCAGGTTTACAAACTTTATTGAAATAGGAATCTAAACCTAGAAATCCGTTTTCATCCAATACATCAAGCAATACATTTTTTGTAACATGTCTATAGACTTCTCTTAGGGGCTCTTTCTGTTCGTATTGCAAATGAGGCAACCAACCATTAAAATCATGCATTACAATATTAAAGTCTTTGGTATGTGCATCGGGAATGTATTCAATTTCAGAACCTTGTTTTTTAAAATGCCCATGCCTTCTAGATAACGAAGAGACCACATCAAAAGCACTCAAGGAAGCGCCTAAAATGCCTACTGTGTAATTGTCATAAGTTCCTTTCTTTGGTAATACTTTGGTGATAGGCCAGGGCGATGCAAAATATCCGGTTTGTTTATTATCCTCATTAATCCATTCATGCCCTGAAGCAATGATAACAGTGTCACATTGAATCGTATTTTTATTCTGAATGACTATCTCAAAACCTGATGAAGTTTCTAGCGCTATAATATCAATCACTTCTGAGTTGCATAGTTCTTTAACTTGAATGTTAGCCTCTTCTAAAAGGCCTTTATAATGCTCATATTCATTTTTAAAATACTGTCCTAAAACCAATCTTGGATATACTACGGTTTCAGAAATTTCGTTCGGATCTATATGTAGCGCTTCTAAAGTTTCTGTAGTTTGTTGCTGTAGCCATGTTGCTAGAGACTGACTTAAAAGTGGAATTTCTTCGGATGAAATATTAGACATATTACACAATTCGGTGTATTTATCAGAATAAGGCATACCCATGCCTGCAACAGCTTCTTTCTCGATAATATAGATAGTCTCAATTTCCTCAGAAATTAAAGCGCGATTATCTACTATATTTTTTAATACGTAGAGGGCTGTTGGGCCACTACCTATAATCCCGATGCTTCGTTTCATAGTGTTGGTTTATATGAGGATTAATTATAAAATTAGTTTTTGGTTTATATTCCTATTGACTCAAATACCAAAAAGAAAAGCCCTAAAACTATCTGGTAAACCGGATTGTTTTAGGGCCTTATTTCCTTAGAATTGTTTTTATAGCGTATATATTTGACAACAATACCCAGGAATTGTCAATTTTCCAGTCCAAGATTGTCCATCTGTTTCTTCCTCGAAATGATTAATTCCTTGAATCTCTAAATCAGAAAAGTCAGGGTCATAGCCTTTCCAAGAGCTATTAAAACGTAGTTTCCAATCATGATTATCTTCTAGCCCAATACCATAATCCGTATAATCTATAGTACTAAAGTTTAAAACAACAAGAACAGGTTCTTTTTGGTCCCTATCTTCTCTAATGTAGGATAGAATTTTAGTGTCATTATTAAAGTGGATTATTTTAATGCCTTGATCTCTTAAGCCTGCAGTTCTATCTTGTTTTCCCGTTCTTAAAAGAATTAAGTCTCGAACTAATTTTTGAATGCCTTGGTGTTTTTCAAATTTCTCCCAATCTAAAGCTTCGGTATCTTGAAAATATTCATCTTCTATAAATTCTTGACCTTGAAACAGCATAGGAATGCCAGGAGCTGTTAAGGTTAGTGCTATACCTAAGATAGCACGTTTTTTTGCAAACGCACTATCTGCTTCTCCTGGTTGTATTTCTTCGGGTACTCTAGCTTTACCATTGGCAACTTCATCATGAGATTCCGTATAAATAATTCTGGTAAAGACATCTTCACCATATTTAAATTCTAGCGCATCTACTATTTTTTGTAAATCTCGGGAGTTGTCATAGGTGTCTTCTAAAACTTCTCTTACAGGATGAACAAAATTCATATCCCATTGGCTGCCGTATCCTAAGCCATTATATTCAATGGCATCTGTGACTTTATTTTCGCCTTTTAAATCTTCGGCTATTGTTAAGATCTGAGGGTATTTCTCTTGTAATTCTGCATTTATATCACGCATTAGAATATTCCCTTCTTCAATTTCAGTATCGTACCCAAGTCCGCCGCCTTCATATCTAATATAGGAGGTCGCATCCATCCGTAGCCCATCACACTTATATTTTTCTATCCACAGTAAAGCATTATCTCGAAGGTACTGCCTTACCTCAGGTCTACCATAATCGGGTCTAGTATCTCCCCAAGGCGTTTCACTTCTATAATCGTTGTAAAAATAAATTCCCCCTTTATCATTTTCTCCCCATCCATCAAACTGCCATAAATCTACATCAGAAGGTCCTAGATGGTTATACACCACATCAATAATTACAGCAATACCTTTTTCATGTGCTGCCTTTACTAATCTAGCAAAGCCATCTGGCCCTCCATAATCTTGTTCAATAGCGAAAGGATGTGCGGGATTATAACCCCAGGAAATTCCACCAGCAAACTCTGCAACAGGTAGCAATTCTATACAGTTGATGCCTAATTTTTGTAAATAGGGAAGTTTTTCAATCACACTATCAAAATCAGCAACCTTGTTAGGATCTTTTCTATTGAAGGTACCTACATGAAGTTCATAAATGACCAATTCATTCCAACTCACCATTTTAAAAGTATCATCACCCCAATCAAAATCAAGTTTTCTAACAATAGAATTACCTACGCTATTGGTAACTTCAAAAGCATAAGGATCGTTACGCTCATATTCTTGGTCATTGTTATGAATTATATATTTGTATTCATCGCCCTCCTTTACGGAATCAAAGGCTGCTGCCCAATACCCATTATCCTCTATTTCAAGAGGCATACTAGTTCTATCCCAATCATTAAAAGACCCCATAACAAACACTTTCTTTGCATTTGGAGCCCAAACTCTAAATGTAGTATCACCCTCTTTTAAAACAGCTCCCATTCCCTGAGATTTGTTTATGGTCATATCCATTTCTTTATATTCTATTCCAGCCATTTTTTTATCTTTTAGGTATTCAATTAACGCCACTCTAAATTAGTTCAAGAAGTTTAGTGCCAATACCTCAAAAGGTTTTTTTGTTAACCCAAACTTCTTTTAAAGCATGCTTATTTTAAGTAAGAAAAGGCGCTTATTTAAGTGTCTTATAGTTATAATTTGATTTTTTATGGATTGTGTTAATTCTTAGACGGTTTAGAATACTAATTCGGTGAAAAGGATAGTATTTTTCGCAATACAAAATGATAAAACAACAATGAACATAAGTAAGTACACAAAAAGAGCAATTATAGGAGGTGTAATTTCCTTACTTGCCATAATGACGGGAACATTTTTATTAGGAGAGCTAAGTGGTTATGAGGCAAAAGTTTTAATCAAGCATTCTTTGTCTGGCCTAAATATGTTATGCAACACCATTGTATTAGCTTCGGCTACTATTCTAGCTTTGCTTTTAACTTTATTAAGTTTGAGTTCTGCCTCTAATACAAAGTTGAAAAGAGATCATTACTTGCATGTTTTGCAAATTGCTAAAACCGTAACGGCAGTGTTTATAATGGCCCTCATGTCTTTTTTAATTTTCAATCTGCCTATTACCGAATCTGATAATGTACCAGACAACTGGTTCAATGCAATATATTACGGGAGTTTAATAGTTTCTAGTATTCTAAGTTCGGCCCTGATTGTTGTAGTATTAATGCTTTACAATACGGTTGTTAATATCATTCGAATTGTTGGATTGGGAGAAAAGGACCATCCCTTAACGATAAAGGAAGAGGATAATAAAGCTGACGCATAATGATGAATAGAAATTAATTATGATAAAAAATCCCAAATATCATATTTGGGATTTTTAAGATTATTGGATGTTTCAATAATGACTAACCACCCACCACAATACCTCCATTAATATGTAAAATTTGTCCTGTCATGTAACTGGAGTCCTCTGCTGCTAAATACACATAAGCGGGTGCTACTTCTGAAGGTTGTCCACATCTTCCTAATGGGGTATTTTTTCCAAAATCGCCTATATCTGTCATCGTTGCAGGAATTAATGGTGTCCAAATAGGACCAGGGGCCACACCATTCACAAGTATACCTTTTGGGGCTAATTGCGCAGATAAAGATCTTGTAAAAGAAGTAATCGCTCCTTTAGTAGAGGCATAATCAATTAATTCGTCATGACCTTTGTATCCTGTAATAGAGGTGGTGTTAATTATTCTAGCACCTTTTTCCATATACTGGTACGCTTGCTGTGTAAGGTAAATCATAGACAGAATATTGGTCTTAAATGTTTTCTCTAGGTGTGCTACTGAAATATTAGAGAAGTCTTCTTCTACATATTGTGTAGCCGCATTGTTTACCAGAATATCAATTTTACCGTAGGTTTTAATAACAGTTTCTATAAGGCTTTGACAATAGGAATAGTCTTTTAAGTCTCCACCAATTTTAATACAGTTTCTTCCTTCTTTTTCAACCATTTTTACCGTTTCTTCGGCATCCTTGCGTTCGTTAAGATAAGCGATGGCAATAGCTGCACCTTCTTTTGCAAAATGTACGGCTATAGCACGGCCAATACCACTATCACCACCTGTAATTAAGGCAACTTTACCTTCTAACTTTCCGCTACCTTTATAACTTGCTTTTATTATTTCGGGTTTTTCATTCATAAGCGCCTCTAAACCAGGGCGTCCTATTTCTTTTTCGTCTTTCTCTTTTAATTTCTTGCTCATCGGTTCTAAGTATTAAGTGTAACTTGTTAAGTTGAGTAGCTGTAGTATGGAACTATAGCTTACGTACAAAGAAAAACTTGTTTGTAGAAAATGATTGATGCTAAAGGATGAAAAATTATCGTAATCTATCTAGCTAATAAAAATTTGAAGAATACGTATTTCTTAAAGTGTTCTATTAAGGGAACTAGTGTAAATTAAACTTTAAGGAGGAAGTTATCTTTTTTAAAATTGCATAAGAAATCTGGCCAATTCATGCTTAGAATTTTTTCCATGCATTTTTTTAAATCTTGAAATCTACTGGGTTTAATGATATAGAGGTTGGCACCTTTTTCATAACAACACTGTATATCTTGACCGGAGGATGAAGTAGAGTACATGGCAATAATTACATTCTTAAAAGGCTCATGATTTCTAATATATTCCAAACACTCTATCCCATTCATCACAGGCATGTTTAAGTCCAGAAAAATCATATCAGGAATTATGGAACTATTTGCTTCAAAAAAACAAATAGGTTCTTTACCATTCGTAAATTCTTTCAGCTCAAAATTTACTTTTAAACTTTCAAGACCTTCAATAAAAAAAGAGCGGTCATCTTCATCATCATCAACTAACCATATTTTTAATTTAGTATCGGTCATACATCTAATGAGATTAGGGTCTTCTGTGGTCGGTGAAATTAGGTTATTTTTTAATTGAGTTGATCAAAAAAAATAAAGATAATCAATTATTGACATTAATTTAAGGAATAAAATTGATGATACAACTATGTAAAGCCTTATGAATTACAATTAAGTTTTAAGCAAGGCCGTTGCAAAAATGCATATTAGCAAAGATTTCTAGGTATTGCGTTAATCTAGAATGAGCGGCTATATTAATTTTGTGGAAACAAAAAAAACATAATTATGTCGATACTAACAATACTTTTGAATATATTTTTACCACCATTAGCTGTTTTTTTAAAGCATGGGCTAGGCACAACATTTTTAATCAGCGTAATACTTACCATCATAGGCTGGTTACCAGGAGTTATACACGCTTTTATTGTAAATAAATAATATTTTGATTTATTTAGTTGATGGAGCCACTGTTTATACAGTGGCTTTTTTCTTTCATAAATGGCTAAACAGCTTGCAATTGAGTTAATCATTCTTGTGTTTAAGGCATTTAAAATTCTTTCTTCCTTTTAGTTTTATCAGAGATTGAGCACATCATATAAACAACTCAAAACCCTAAAACAATGGAGGATAAAAACACACCTACGGAAAAAGATAAACAATTAGATAAGTATAAGGTAGATAATACAGATAAACCCCTAACTACGCGGCAAGGTTTAAAAGTAAATGACACCAATAACTCTTTAAAAGCAGGGCCTAGAGGTGCTACATTGCTTGAAGATTTTCTGTTGAGAGAAAAAATACACAATTTTGATCATGAACGTATTCCGGAACGGATTGTACATGCTAGAGGTAGTGGCGCCCATGGATATTTTGAATTGTATGAAAGCATTGAAGAATATTCTAAAGCAGGTATTTTTACCGATACCAAACGTAAAACACCTGTATTTGCACGTTTCTCTACCGTAGCAGGTTCTAAGGGTTCTACAGATTTAGCACGTGATGTACGCGGTTTTGCTGTAAAATTTTACACGGAAGAAGGAACATGGGATTTGGTAGGAAATAATATGCCCATTTTCTTTATTCAAGATGCCATGAAGTTTCCAGACTTGATCCATTCTGTAAAACCAGAACCCAATAATGAAATACCGCAAGCAGCTTCTGCTCACGATACATTTTATGATTTTGTATCCTTAACTACAGAAACCCTTCACAATCATATTTGGGTGATGAGTGATCGGGGAATTCCTCGTAGCTTCAGGATGATGGAAGGCTTTGGAATTCATACCTTCCGTTTGATAAATAAAGAAGGCGAAGCGCATTTTGTAAAATTCCATTGGAAACCAAAATTGGGCGTTCATTCTGTAACCTGGGATGAAGCTGTAAAAATTAGTGGCGCAGATTCCGACTTTCATAGAAGGGATTTATGGGAGGCTATTGATTCAGGACAATTTCCGGAGTGGGAATTAGGACTTCAAATTATTCCAGAAGCAGATGAACATAAGTTTGATTTTGATTTACTTGATCCAACAAAATTGATTCCAGAAGAAATGGTTCCTGTGAAAATTATTGGTAAAATGGTTTTAAATAGAAATCCAGATAACTTTTTCGCAGAGACAGAACAAGTAGCTTTTTTACCAGGGAATATTGTCCCAGGAATAGATTTTACCAATGATCCGTTACTTCAAGGGCGCTTATTCTCTTATAGGGATACACAATTATCGCGCTTAGGAAGCCATAATTTTCATCAGTTGCCCATCAATAAATCTATTGCTCCCGTGCATAACAATCAACGAGATGGCCATATGCAAATGGAAATACCAAAAGGGAATACGGCCTATTTTCCAAATTCTTTAGGAGGTGGGTGCCCCTATTTATCCTCTGTAGCTGAAGGCGGATTTGAATCGTATCAAGAGCGTATTGATGCAGATAAAATACGTTCTCGTAGTGAAAGTTTTAGTGATCATTTTTCGCAACCAGCCTTGTTTTATAGAAGTTTGGCCTCTTGGGAAAAAAATCACGTGATTGATGCGTATTCTTTTGAGCTAGGGAAGTGCACTCATGAACATATAAAAGAACGGATGTTATGGCTTATCGCTCAAATTGACGAGGCTTTAGCAAATGAAGTGGCTGGGAATATAGGAATGAGAGTACCGGATGATATAGAACGGCCCATAAATCAGGCTATTGGTGCCAATGCTAATGTTGAAGAACAACAACCTAAAAAGAAAAAGATATACTTAGAGGAATCTCCAGAATTAAGTCAGGCATATACAAAATTTGAGACCATTGCGACACGGCAAATTGCATTCTTAGTTTCTGACGGTTTTCATATGAAAGATTTTGATGTGATGAAGAAAGCTTTAGAAGCAGAACATGCCGTAGTAAAACTTGTAGCACCACATGGTGGTACCGTTATATGTGATGAAAAAATGGAGCATAAAGTAGATGCCTCCATTATGACTACAGAAAGTGTGTTATTTGATGCTATTTATATTCCAGGAGGTAAAAAGTCTATAGATGCTCTCTTAGCCAAATCAAAATTCACCAAATTTATCAATGAAGCCTTTAAACATTGTAAAGCAATTGCAGCGGCTAATGAAGGCGAAACTTTATTGGATGCTACTGCCGTAGCTGATTACAAAAACGATGCTGCGGTATTGATCAATAAGGAAGCAAAAGATTTTATTGCAGCAATAGCGAAACATCGCAATTGGGACCGTATGGAAATTGCTCAAGAAATTGCAGTATAATTAAAGCGAAAAGCCTAGAAAGATAATTTCCTTTCTAGGCTTTTTTATGTGATTGAATGTGTTTAGATATGCTACGATATTTAAAAGTGAAAATCAGAAGAGTATCTATAAATCATTAGAGAAAAATGGAGAAGATTATCTTCTAAAAGGTGTTATTCCTTTTCCATTTGAGAACTAATAAAAGGTATCCTAGGCGCTAAAAAATAGCCTGTTAAACTTGCAAATAATATCGGAATAAAATGTCCAAATCCGGTCAAAGTCGCAAGTAAAATGGTTGTGCTCATTGGAGTTCGTGTTACACAGGAATTTATTGCAGCCATACAACTAACTATTGCTAAGGATAGGTTTATTGATGGAAATATTTTATGAATGATAAGTCCTAAGCTTGCTCCTACAAAAAAAAGTGGAATAATAAATCCGCCTCGCCAACCTGATGTTACCGTTATTGAAATGGCTAGAATTTTACAAATTAAAATAGCAAACAATAAGGTCAACGAAAAATCACCCAATAGTAATTCGTTTATTTCATGGTGCCCAAAGTATCGGGTGAGTGGAAAGTAAAAAGCTATTACACCAAGTAAAATACCACCAATAAGAGTTTTAATGTAAATTGGGAGGTGTAGTTTGTCAAAGATAAATTTGAAAAATTTTATACAAAAAATAAACCCCCAACCAAAAGCAGCTCCAATAATAGCAAAAGCAACAGCATACCCAAAATCAAAAATTCCTGAATATTTATATGCAGATAAATCCCACGTTGGCCCAAGGCCTAAATGAATGATTATTGCAAAAACCAAATAGCTAAAACAACTAGCGACAAAAGCGGGTATTATCGCTTTGTAGTATTCCACTGCATGCTTATGATGTAGAATTTCTAAAGAAAATAAACTTCCACCTAAAGGAGCGCCGAATAAAGCCGTAAAACCTGAAGCCATGCCCGCAATACTTAAGGACCTTAATTCTTCACCTTTAAGTCTAAACATTTTACCAATCCATGTACCAGTAGAACCCGTTATTTGTACTAATGGAGCTTCTGGTCCAAGACTACCTCCTGAGGCGATACACAAAACAGAGGATAGTATCATCGAGAGATTGTTTTTTGGGTCAAGTTTTCCCTTATTAAAACGGATGTTATTTACAATTAAATTTATTTCACCTGGATCTCCAATAAAGTGTATAATTAAACCAGCTAATAGTCCGCAAGTTGCCATCAGGGGAATGACGAGCCAACCATCAAAAAATGCTAGTTGATGTGTTAAGAATTCAAGTCCAATCCAATATATTCCAGCTATAATACCACCTATCAAACCTAGAAAAGCCCATAGAACGAAAGACCTGCTAAAAACAAAAGGATTAAATTTTACAGGTTGATCTAAAATATTTAAATAACTAACTAATTTTCTTCTTCGCTTTAATTGCACTTTTTATTGTCTATTTTAATAGCTTTTTTGAAGCACAAAAATACTAAATAAAAGAAGGAACACGATAACTTTATAAGAGGAGTTTTGCCTAAGAAAAAGGGCGTAGAATAAATGTTTTTCTGTTTTTTAATGGTTGTTTTAGAATGCGTGATTTGTATTTAAAACTTAGGTAAAGATGATGGGTTTTCTATAAATCAAATTAATCATAAAAAGAAAATAGAAACATCACCGTATAGGGTTTTAAAAAACGCAAATGTTTTCAATAGAGATTTCATCAAACACAATTTAATAGCTGTTTTTTTGATTAAAAAGGTAGGAGTATAGCTTTTTTTAGGAGAAGAGATTAAAACACTTTTCCTTTTCCGAGAAAAGTTAATACATAAAATAGCGGCTTCGATATAAAATCGAGGCCGCTATTATTTTAAATACTATTGCGTTGCTGTTTTATTTTAAATCAAATCGATCAGCATTCATCATTTTTGTCCATGCTTTTACAAAGTCGGTTACAAATTTTTCTTTGCTATCGTCTTGTGCATACACTTCTGCATACGAACGTAAAATAGAATTAGAACCAAAGACTAGGTCCATACGTGTAGCTGTCCACTTCAATTTTCCTGTTTTACGGTCACGGATTTCATAAAGTCCTTTTTCAATAGGTTTCCAAGTATTCCCCATATCGGTTAGATTCACAAAGAAATCATTGGTTAAAGCTCCTACAGAATCAGTAAAAACACCATGTTTAGTATTATCATAATTTGTACCTAACATTCTCATACCACCAACAAGAACGGTCATTTCAGGAGCAGTTAAGCCCATTAGTTGTGTTCTGTCTAGCATTAATTCTTCTGGACTTACCACATATTCTTTTTTGCTCCAGTTACGATAGCCGTCTGCTAAAGGTTCTAAAGGTTCAAAAGAATCTGCATCTGTCATTTCATCAGTTGCATCTCCACGCCCTGGCGCAAATGGAACATCAATATCAAAACCAGCAGCTTTTGCAGCTTGTTCTATTCCTAGGTTACCGGCAAGAACTATAGTATCGGCAATACTAATGCCAGATTCTGCAGCAATAGGCTCTAAAACAGATAGTACATGTGCTAAACGTTTTGGTTCATTTCCTTCCCAATCTTTTTGAGGAGCTAAACGAATACGAGCTCCATTGGCTCCACCACGTATATCTGAACCACGGAATGTACGAGCACTATCCCAAGCAGTAGCAACCATATCTGAAACAGATAAGCTAGACGCTGCTATTTTTTCTTTCACGGCTGTTACATCATAATCAGAGGTTCCAACCGGAATTGGATCTTGCCAGATTAAATCATCTTTTGGCACATCAGAACCAAAGTATCTTACTTTTGGCCCCATATCTCTGTGTGTTAATTTAAACCAAGCGCGAGCAAACGTTTCAGAAAAATATTCTTGATCTGCCATAAATTTTAGTGAGATATCCTTATAAATAGGATCTACCTTCATCGCCATATCCGCATCGGTCATCATTGGATTAAGACGAATGCTAGAATCCTCAACATCTACAGGTTTGTCTTCCTCTTTAATCGTCACAGGTTCCCATTGCCATGCGCCAGCCGGACTTTTACGAGGTTCCCATTCATGATTGAATAACATTTCAAAAAAGCCACCATCCCATTTCGTAGGGTTTGTAGTCCATGCGCCTTCCAGTCCACTAGTTACGGTATAACGACCTTTTCCTGATTTAGTAGGGTTATGCCAACCCATTCCTTGTTCTTCTACATTTGCAGCTTCAGGTTCTGGTCCCAAAATACTGGCATCACCATTACCATGAGTTTTTCCTACAGTATGTCCGCCTGCGGTTAATGCAACCGTTTCTTCATCGTTCATTGCCATACGAGCAAAGGTCTCACGTATTTGAGCGGCAGTTTTTAAAGGATCTTGTTTGCCATTAACACCTTCTGGATTCACATAGATAAGTCCCATTTGAACGGCAGCTAAAGGATTTTCCATAGTAGAAGGTTTGTCTACATTATCATAGCGCTCATCACTTGGTGCCAACCATTCTTTTTCAGCTCCCCAATAGGTATCTATTTCAGGATGCCAAATATCTTCACGTCCGAAACCAAAACCATAGGTTTTTAATCCCATATCTGCATAAGCAATGGTACCTGCCAAGATAATTAAATCTGCCCAGCTCACTTTATTACCGTATTTTTTCTTGATAGGCCATAATAAACGTCTAGCTTTATCTAAGCTAACATTATCTGGCCATGAGTTTAAAGGAGCAAAACGTTGATTTCCAGAACCACCGCCACCACGACCATCGGAAGTACGGTAGGATCCAGCAGAGTGCCAAGAAAGACGTATAAATAAACCTCCGTAATGACCCCAATCTGCAGGCCACCAATCCTGACTGTCTGTCATCAAAGCGTGCATGTCCTTTTTTAAAGCCTCAGTATCTAATTTTTTAAGTTCTTCATGATAATCAAAATCTTGGCCTAAGGGATTCGTTTTAGTATCATGTTGGTGTAATATATCCAGATTAAGTGCATTAGGCCACCAAGCCATAACAGATGCTTTGTTTGATGTATTCCCGCCATGCATTACAGGACATTTACCCATAGATGAACCGTGACCATTTTCGTGGTTAGCTTCAGTAATAGTTACGCCTTCATCTTGCTCTTTTGCTTGTTGGTGTGGACATTTACTTTCATCGTCTGATGGGTTTAAATGTTTATTGTCTTCCATATCTTAAAGGTTTTAGGATTTTAAAATTTCTTACTTGGCGAATTTAATCTAGTTATCATGTTTAAATCTAATAATTTAATTTCCATATTCTATCCAACTATAAATATAATTTATATAAAAATGTTTTTCTATAGTGAATACCGATGATTAACTTTGCTATAGCACTACTTGTAAATATAAGATGTATTTTCTTACACAAAAAGTCATTATATCGGTTCTTTTCTTATACTTTCATTTGTCTTATAAAAAGAATATATCTTTGATGGTTCCTAAGCTATAGGAAATCAGCTGCTTAAAGATATAAATTTATATTTATACTTATTTTAGTAGGAGTGAAGTAGCAATTACTTACAATGCTATGTGTCATTTATTTAATTTTTTGCTTTTAATCTACTATGATTTTTAAAAATCACGATAGATAACGGAATTGTAATGGCCTCTTTTAAAATTTTAATTTTTTCTATTTCTTATCATCAATTGAAGTGCATTTTTTTTATAAATACTACAGAATGATTTGAATCATTTTGTAGTACCCTGATATACAGTATTTTTAAGAAGTATTAAAAATAAAAATCTACTGAGAATGGTCACATTTAAAAAAAGCACAACGCAAAAAATATATTGGATATTATTGATTTTATCAGTAATTGTAGGCTTTGTTTTTTACGGAGCTTTGAAAGAACAGTTTAGTTTACAATTCCTTGTTTTTTTATCAGGAGTTCCTTTCTTCTTGTTTGTAACAGGATTTTTTGGCTTACTATGGCCAAAAATTAAACCTGCTGGAGATGAAGTATATATAAGTCATGCTTTATTGATAGGGCTGATTTTTATTGTATTGTTTTTTATCCATGTTTGGATAATCTTACCTTTAATTTGTCCAGATTTTGGTGCGTGCTTAGATGTCTAATTTCAATTGAAAGAGAAGTGGCTATGGGAATAGGAATACATACGCTTAGAATCTGACTTTAGGTTTATATTGAAAGCTTTTGTTAGCCTTTTCAGTGTCGCGTTTTGTTTATTTTTCTTGCTTCTAGTACAGTTCCAAGGCCTTACTTAATAGTTAAATGCAGTACATATAGATGAGCAAACCTTATAGTATTGATCACTGTTATGGCAATTCATTTATTATTTACAATCGCTATCTAATAGTTCTCTTGCTTGTAAAATAGTGACAATTTCATAAGTACTATCATACTCTGCAGCAAAGCCATCTAGTGCTTTTCCATGATCCATTATTTCAATTTCTACAAAAATTGGCCAATATGGCTTTTTCTCTTTTGTCAATTTGTGATATAAATTACTTAATTCCGTGTCGCCCAGAATCCAAAAATCAGCATCACTTTCACAAGGGTAAAAACTTTGCTCTTCGTGTCCCAATATTAATCTGCCCTTTACTATTTTAGTGGCATTTATGTCTATTATAGGAGGGTTTTCATTTAGAATTTCTTCTTTACTTTTGGTACTTTTTTTATACTGAAAAAGCACTTCACCTTTTTTCAATGACATTTCACTTTCATTCAATTCCTGTATATCGTAAACGTCGGCACCCACAATGGAACTTCCATTTTCAATATTTAGAGTTGTCAAATAAAGCTGATTAGTTTTTACATACCATTTTTTATAGCCTATTATTTCTTGAGGGTAAGATGTAAGGGTACTGTCAGCATTTAAACTAAAATGCAACCCAGATTTAGATTCATCCTTCCAAGCTCCGAGCAAAAATTCTGTGTCATTGGTGGATATTTGCGCTATACTATTATCACTAGTAGGATGTTCTGCAGTATTTTTAGGATTGTTTCTGCAAGAAATTAAAATAAATGCAACTCCTAATAGAGCCAACGATAATGTAATTGTTTTTCTAAAATTCATTATGATCTTATTTAAACTTAAGCATTTTATACTAACGTGCTTACAAGAGTTTGTATTAAAGGACTTGGTTTAAGTGCTATAATTTAACAAACGCAAAAATAATTAAAGATAGATAAGACCCTAGTTTAATACTAGTAATTATGGTATTACTCCCTATTAATTTATATAGCGATCTACCCAATTCGCAATCATTTTTCCAACATAAATGGAGTCGCTCTTATTAGATAACATGTGTGAAGCTCCATCTAAAGAAATAAAACTTTTAGGGTGCCATGCAAATTTATAAATTTGAGCTGCATTTTTTATGCTCACAGTGGTGTCTTGTGGGGAGTGAAAAACTAACAAGGGTAGTTTTAAGTTTTTCAACGTTTCTTCCATGTTTTGCTTATTAATATCATTTAGAAACTGTTTTTGAATTTTAAATGCTCTTCCTCCAATAGCTATAACAGCTTCTCCTTTTTCATTAATTTCATCAATTCCTGATTTAAGTAATTTAGAAACATGTTTAGGGTTTGATGGTGCTGCTATCGTTGAAACTGCTTTTACACTTGAAATATGTTGAGCGGCAAAAATGACGGCTGCACCTCCCAGGGAATGTCCAATTAAAAGCTTTGGTGCTGAATAATTGGTTTCTAAAAAATCAGCAGCTGAAATTAAATCGTTTACATTAGAAGAGAAATTCGTGTTTTCAAAATCACCTTCGCTTTCTCCCAAACCTGTAAAATCAAAACTTAATACTGCAATGCCGCTTTTATTTAGTTTTCGGATAATATTTCTAATGGCAGTCAGATTTTTATTGCAGGTAAAGCAGTGCGCAAACACGGCATAACTTTTTGGTTCATCTACTGGAAATTCAATTCTAGCCGATAGTTCTTGTCCGAGGTTGTTTTTGAAGGTTATTCTTTTGTTATTCATGTTGTTTTAGAATTTTAAAGGAAACTAACTTATTTGTTGGTCGTATCTCCCTGAATAAACAAACAAAAAGATAAAGGACGAAAAATAGCACCTATTTAAAAGTTACAAATAGGAGCTCAAAAGTTGCTGTACTTGTCAGCGTATCTGTTTGCAAATAAACTCATCTTATTAACTATTTTGAGCGCAATGTTTTACCACAAATCATCTTTTGTCTATCAAATTAAGTAGGAGTAGGGAGGAGGCAAGGAAGCGGTTTCGGTTTAGTCTTCCTGGGGTTGTTATCAATATTTCCAGAGGAAATAATAATAATTAGTTAAACAAATCCTATTCAATTTTTTGATGACCATCTACAGAGATAATTTAGCCTATAGCTGCTTCATAAAGGTCGAAAAAACTATAGGATTTATTATTAAATTTTACAGCAAACGTTTTTATCTATTTCGTTTTGTGATGTGCCATGTACTTGAATGTAACTCATTGTTCCTCCATTCCTTAAGGGAACCTTAAGCTTATTAAAAACTACTTTCTTCTGCCATTTTTACCACACCAACAGTTAGGATTAAATTAGCGAAGCGACGCTGTTCTCCTGTTTGAATTATTAAGGTGGTAGCAGGTTCTCTAATTTTGTCGTAGAAAGCCCAACGTTCCATCTCATCCCATGTTACTTCTCCAAGTAATTTTTTATAGGCATCATGTATTTCTGCGTTTGCTTCTGCCGGTTTTTCCATGACGATTGCACCTTGAACAGGACAGACTTCTAGTATGCCTTCAAGCACTGTGAGCGCATCTAATAATCCTGGACGAAAATTAAGATGTACAGTCGTTGAGTTGGGACCTGTCATAGCACCGACTGGTAAATTACCATCTGCAATAACAACTTGTGCAAAATGGCCTGAACGCGCAAGGGCTTCCATAATGGTAGGGTGAATTACTGGAGTCTTTAGCATAAATTTATCTTTATAAAATATAGAAACATGAAATACAAGGAACTAAATTGCGCCCCTGTATTTCATGTTTTTAAACAATTAATAGCTTGTTTTTTAGCGTTCAATCAGAAATAATTTAGGAGGAACTACATGTTGTAGACACCACCATTAATATCTAGTGTAGCACCCGTAATAAAACCATCGTATTCAGACGCTAAATATAAAACTGCTCGCGCTACATCATCTGCATTACCAGCACGTTGGATTGGAATTCCGGCTGTTGTTGCCGCTGCTGATTCTTTTGTCGTATGCGTATTATGAAATGAAGTACCTAGGATTAGTCCAGGAGACACAGCATTTACTCGAGTCCCTTGAGGTCCTAATTCTGCAGATAATGCTCTTGTAAAAGTTAAGATAGCACCTTTGCTAGTAGAATAAGCAAGTGATCCTGGATGACCACCTTTACGCCCAGCTAGTGATGCCAAATTAACAATACTACTATTTTCATTTTTAGCTAGATAAGGAGCTGCGGCTTTGGTTACAAACATCATTGAAGTTAGATTGATGTCCATTACCTTATGCCAGAATTCTGCTTCCATTTCGCTCAGCATCCTACGTGCAACCAGTGAACCTGCGTTGTTGATAAGGATATCCAACCCACCAAAAGCTTCAATTGTTTTTTTAACCATTGCATCGGCATCAGCTTCCTTTGTTAAGTCACCAGATATAGCAATCGCTTTTTGTCCTTTACCAGTTGCGTATGCTACCAATTCATTTGCAGTATCTGCACTAGAAAAATAGTGGATAGCAACATTAGCTCCACTGTCAATAAAATGTTTAGTGATTGATTCTCCAATTCCTTGAGCACCAGCGGTTACAAGAACGTTTTTCCCTGTTAATTTAGTATTGTCTTTCATATTTTTTATGCTATCAATAACGTAGCTAATCTTTAGCTATTAGAATTATTACCTCGTCTACTTTTAATTTCAATTCGTTCATACATTTAAAGAAACTATTGCAACAAAATTTTCCAAAAATATAAACTCGATTTTTAAATCTTCAATGTTTATTTTATTGCAATTTTTTTGTTTAATGTTAGTAGGCATTAAATATATGGCAAGTAGGGCAGAAAACAAATAATTATGTTTGTTTCTACTTGAGCACATCACAAAAAAAGTTTTTACTTTCCTTCTGTGCAGGGCTTTGATTTCCTTTTTTATCAGCGCCAAACCTTAGTTTTTTTTATCCATTTGAAAATGGTGAATACTGCGGTTTCCTTCTATTTCTTTGGATACAGTTTTTGTTGTAAAAAATAGCGATGATTGTTTACTGATTTTTTATGTAAAACGTTTTGTACTCCTCTTCAAATTTATTTATCATGTTTGGTGGCAATGGTGGTGGCGGAATTTTAGTAAAATAACCCAAGAAAATTCTAAGTTCAATAGTGTCATTTACTTCTACTTTTATTTTGTCAAAAGAGCGTGTTATTTTTAGCAATAAATCCTTAAGTTGCTTTCCATTTTTACTACTATCAATTGTTACTTGTACAAAAGCTTTTTTTGATGATTCAGAATAATTAGGAACTTTTCCATTGTTGAGATAATGTCTGTTTAAAATGTGTTTTAACTCATCGATTGAATATCCCTCGTCAATCATTATGGAATCAGTTTTTTTAATATAATTATAGATCTTAAAACTTATAACAATGAATTCCTAGACCTAATGATCTTTGGAATTTTTGTTATATGCCCAAATTTCAACGTTCTGTATGATGAACTAAGTTAAACATATGGTAATTAAGACAGAAAATGAGAAATCATTATAGGCCTAGTCCCCTTCTAAATAAACACAGACCTCAGCTTTCAAGCCATAAGTTTAGATCATGCTTATGTTTTAATGGGTTCTGTTTATTTACGCTATGCTTCAAGTTCCTTTGATTCTTTTTAGGGCTGTACTCTAATTATTAGCGAGGGTAACACTGAAAATGTGTGTTAAAAGAAACAACACACAGATACTCCAAATAGAGCGCTGTGTGTTGTTTTATAAAACTACAGATCTGTTCCGTGAAAATACAGTCTGTTCATCGTGTTTAAAGTAATTAGAAGTGGAGAACTGATTTCTTCTTAAGGATTTGTAGACCATAAAGCTGCGCTTTTAAGCATGGCTCTTCTTGGTAATTTTAATCCTGCAACCACTAATTCTGCAAAATCTTCTGGTTGTAGCACACTGTCCTCAGAATCTTTATCTGCAATACCCAATTCTATAGTCATATCAGAGGCTATAGTACTAGGAGTTAGTGTGCAAACTCTAATGTTATTTTTACGGACTTCTTTCATTAATGATTCTGACATACCTATAACGGCAAATTTAGAAGCAGAATAAGCAGATACATTTGCATTTCCATTAAGGCCCGCAGTAGAAGAAATATTGATAATATCGCCTTCGTTTTTTTCTAATAAGTGCGGTAATACTTCTTTAGTTACATAATACATCCCCATAACGTTGGTTTGGATGATGTTACTCCATACCGCTACATCCATATCATTAAAAGATCCAAAAGAAGCAATACCGGCGTTGTTCACCAAAATATCAACAGTTCCTAATTCTTCAATAATACTTTTAATACTCTTTTTAACCTCCTCATAATTACCGACATCAAAGACAGCGTAAATAGCATTAACTCCTAGTGCCTTTAATTCAGAAACCGTTTCTTTTAATACCTTTTCATTTCTTCCTGTGATAGCTACATCGATACCTTCCTTTGCAAAAGCTAATGCTGTTGCTTTTCCTAAACCTCTACCGCCACCTGTGATAATGGCTTTCTTATTTTTTAAATCGTTCATTTTTTTTTCTATATTAATAATTATATGGATGTTTGAGCATGAAAATTAGAAAATAAATACCCAATAGAAAAATAAGAAAACAATGAAAAAGAAATATTTTAATTTCTTCTTTTTTATGCGTTTTTAATAGTGCATTTAAAACTAAGGAATTAGCTTAGAAAAAGAATATTACCGCAAGGCTACATTTTTTGAAATCATAATAGACCATAGTATTCCAGCCCATAGCCAAAGCACTAAAATATACAGGATTCTAAGGACTACTTTTGACGCAATTTTTTTACTGGCATAATGCCATAGGAGTCCGCCAAAAATAAAACCAACAGCCCAAAGCATACCCACGACAATCATAGCTGGCCATACCCAATCTCCGTTCCATTCATTAAGAGTAGGGTAGGACTTAAAAAGAAATGAAACAGGATAATAGAGTCCGGCACCCAAAGCCCCCATACTTAATAGTCCTAAGGCAGCCGTGACAAAGAATGCAATGGCAGAAAACTTTGTGGTATAAACTAATGATTTCCAAAAATTGAACATACATTGATTTTAGATACGATACTTGCGCTAAAGCCTATTTGAATACAGATTGTTATGTGTTTAATGAAAAACTTACATCATTTTACCTAAAATTTCTTTCATCATTTTAGCCGCTAAAAAAGCAGTCATTTTTTGAAAATCTTTAGGCGGATTGTATTCTACAATATCAGCACCAACGACTTCCGTATCTATACTTTGGATTAGATTGATAACCTGTCTGGAAGTTAAACCACCAGGTTCATGATGCGAAACTCCAGGAGCATAAGCAGGATCAAAACCATCCATATCTAAAGAGATGTATAGTGGATTTTTAAATTTAGGAATTTTGCTGAGATCTAAATCTTTCATTTGGTGTATTTCTACCTTAAATCTCTCCGCTTGTTCTGCTTGGTGTGGATTTAAAGTTCTAATACCTACTTGTACAAGCTTAACGGCAAAACCATTTTCCATAATTCTAGCAAAAGGACAGGCATGAGAATAGCTATCGCCTTCATAATCATTATACAAATCGCAATGTGCATCAATATGAAGAATATCTAATTTTGGGTATTTTTCGTGGTGGGCTTTAATTATGGGGAATGTTATGGAATGATCGCCACCTAAGCTTAGAATTTTAGCGCCTGTATCTAAATGTTTGTTTGTAATTTTTTCAATATCAAAATAGTCTAATATTTCAAAATCGCCCTTGTCTTCAATAGCAGCGTTTTCTATAGATATTAGGTTCTCCGTATACATATTTGCAGAACCACAATTTAGTACTTCTCGTATGATTGGAGGTGCCAGTCTAGGTCCTTTTTTCATAAGAAGATTTTTCATCAAATTTTATTCCTTGTATAATTATCTTATTCATACTCATCTTTTAAAAACTAGTTTACATTTAGTGTGCTACCATTTGTTTCTGGATGTATACTTAAATGATATGGAACCTCTAGGACCCATAAAATCGTTAATCTTTAGCGTTTAGTGGTGTTCTTTCAGTACTGTTTAAATTATACTCCACATAGACCATAATAAGGTTAAAAGCTATAAAAAGAACAGGATCAAAATTAATTAATGACTCATCCAAATCAAGAATATGTAATATAATAAAAGTTAAGGAATTAATAGTGTCGACAAGCAATTTTAGAACCTTATATAATTACAATTATTGTAAAAATCTTTAGCACCTAATTGAAACTTTCCTACGTTGTGTATTTATGGGGTGACTTTCTATAATTGCGTAAGGCTAGTTCCATAGCCCACTAATATTTCTTTTTCGTAAGGAATGTCCAGTCTAAATAATCCTAGATAGATCCATTCCCAAACTATATAATTAAGGAACATTGTTTTAGCTATTTTGTTGCGGATTACCCGTAATGCTGTTTTCGAAAGTTTATTCATGAAATGTAGGCAATGGCAAATGATGGTTTAGGGTGGGCGTATAGCGTTTAAAATACATCACTTTCCTTACATGTTGTTTAAGCGTTGCATTTAGGAACCAAAAAATCTCTGAAAGTTTCCTCTCAGAGATTTTTAATTGTTAAGATTCTTTTGAAACTCTTATTTTAATACCATAATTTATGGTACTAAATGAGCTATTTGAAAATTAATCGAATATGTTTGGAATTTTATCGTACGTAAATTCTGTTGCATTAGAATTTACTAAGCCAAACGAACCTCTGCCATACTATACGGTAAAAAACATGGACGCCCCCAAAGTAGCATTGACAAAAGTTTTATAAGATCCTTTTACTAGGTCATTATTTATTTTATTAAATAGTTGATCTTATTTAAATTGTTTTGTTTTTTTTTCGTAAAACTTTTGCAGAGTGAAGTATGCCTTCTTCTTTTTACCGGTATTAGAAATCAGTCCTTTTCTATTCCAAAAATTTTGAAACACAGGGTTTTGCCTTCTTGGAGATTTAAAATCTACCAATATCCAAGGTGTCATACCTCTTAATCCATCCATCTTATCGAGCATTTCAAGCTGATTTTTATAAATAAGTTCTTGGTGTTCCTCAGTCCACATGGTATCTTCATCCCCATGAAAACCAGCCAAAGCTCCCGCACCAAATTCTGAGATGATTACAGGTTTATTGAATTTTATATCAAAAGAATATTGAGGTAATTCCTTGGCATTGGACCAATACCAACCGCCATATTCATTAAAACTAGCTAAGTCTAATTTATCGCCCAAAGGATCTTCTACCGTAACGTTGTAGCCTTCTCGTTCAATTTCTAAAGCCGCAGCAACCAATCTCGTATCATCAATACTTTTTACTTTATCTATTAGTTTGCCCATGAAAACATTACGTTCTTTACTAACAGGAGTTTCATTTCCGACAGACCAAATGATTACACTGGCTCTGTTTTTATCTCTTTCTATGCCTACCATTAATTGGTTTTCTGCATTGGCATAGGTTTCAGGATTAGTCCAAGAAATAGTCCAATAAACAGGTACTTCTGCCCAAACTAAAAGTCCCATTTCATCTGCAAGACGCAACATGGTTTCATTATGTGTATAATGCGCTAAACGAACATAATTACAACCAAGTTCTTTGGCCCAGTTTAACATCATACGCATATCGCCCTCAGATCTAAGTCTACCTCCCAAAATTGGGTTCTCATCATGAATGGAGATTCCCTTTAAGAAAATCGATTTTCCGTTCAGTAAAATGTCTTTGTTAACAGTTTTTATAGTTCTAAAACCAATCTGATCTTGAATTTTATCATTTTCAGAAGTAATAGTCACCGCATATAATTTAGGATTTTCAGGAGACCAGTAGCTTACTTTTTTTACAGGGAACTTGAAATTTACAGCGCCATTTTCGTCTGTAGTAAAAGTTGATTTCACCTTTAATTCTGCAATTTCAAGAGTCACTTTCGCTCCAGCGCTAGCTCCTTTTACGGTAATATAGCCTTCTACCGTATTTTTATCATTCTTTGATAATTGCACTTTATAATCATCAATGTAGGTATTTGGAGTTGAGACTAGCAGTACGTCTCTAGTAATTCCGCCATAATTCCACCAGTCTGTATTTATAGTAGGTACTTCATCTTTCTTTCTAGAATTATCAACCATGAGAACAACAAAATTGTTCCCATCTTTAAGCTTATCGGTAACGTCAAATTGAAAAGGTGTAAATCCTCCTTTATGGACGCCTAGTTTTTTACCATTGATATAGACATGGCACTTGTAGTTTACAGCTCCGAAATATAAAAAGTAGTTTTTGTTTTTGTCTTTTGTTACTTTAAAATCTCTCTTATACCATAAAGACCCTTCATAAAATAACAAACGTTCATCTTGTGAGTTCCAATCTCCAGGAACTTGTAATGTTGGTTCATAGGTAAAATCATATTCAACCAAAGTTGATTTATCTACATCGGTTAAATTATCATAAAAGCCTCCTTCACCAGATTCCCTTTCGTCATATGGCATTTGCCTGTAATCTAAATATCCCATTTGATATGGATCTATGATATAGCTCCAAGGACCATTTAAACTTAAATAATCTCTGTTAAAAACATTCTGAATTGTTTTTTGACTGTAGCCACTTATGTTAAATAAGATTAAGGCCGTCAGTGCTAACATTACTTTTTTTTGCATCATTCTAAATAAAAATTAAAAAAGTACAGGCATCTAGAGGTTTAGAAACTTGTAACTTAACTCGGTTAATAATCAGTATTAATATCCAATATTAAATTGTAAAGCAATCTCTCCTATGACATCAATTTGAGATTGCGCAATTGGGCAATTCAGAAAATGTGCTTGCCATGGAATGGCGCTATTAGTGACAATATAATTAAAGCAAAATCAAACTGTACTATTTTTTTATTAGAAACCTTGTCTCCTAAAGGAACAATAAATAACAAACCAAAAGCATAGCCCAATTGTGTCGCTAATGGTACATTACTAATAGCAGATTCACTAACACCAAATTCTACCACCATTTGGTGTAAACGAGGTTGGTTGTAATAAAGGTTAGCAACAACAAGGCCAGCAGATATACTCATTAAATAGAGTACGGAATTGGATAAATTTTTACTCATATTTTAAAACTTAACAACACCTTTAAATAAAGGTAACAAAGGTATAAAACTATAAAAAGGTATAAGTAATTAAATGCTTAATTAATGTATTATTAGTTTCCATTATTTTGAAGTTGAGTAGCGGTAACACCTGTACTTCGTATAAAAAAAACTGATTAAAATTGATCACTTCATTAAAATCTAATCTTTGTTTCCCTATAAAAAAGCAAAAGAAAAAAGAAAAAAGAACACATCAAATTAATCCTTTAGAAAAATTAGAGGAATTTTTGGAGGCACTTTTAGAATATACATCAACCACTAATTATACCGATGTGCTTACCTTTCAAAACAATCTATTATCAGTACAATTAGAAAGTACTAGTAATTGACAACAAGAGCCGCAAGCAGTTATTTAGTTGTATAGAGCAGTTGGAGTATAGGTGGGGTGAATTATTTTTTGATGTTACAAAACATTATTGTAGATAATAATGTTATTTTTAATGGAAAATTAGAAGGGACAGAATGGCTTGGATTACTTTAGTAGATCAAAATATATTAAAACCAATATTGCTAAAGAAGATAATAAGGCTTAATCCAAATACTAAAAACTTTAATATTGAAGCTGTTAAACCGAATAAAAATTTAGAAATCCAAGAAGCAAATGATTTGTTTTTTGTAGTAAACGTAAATGATTTTTCGGTTTTAAAATCATTTTTTGTTATATGGTTTTCTTTAACATTGATGATCTATTTAGTCACTTTCGATTTGTATATAACTCTATTCACTTTACCGCTGTTGGTTTTTGTATTATGGGAAGTAGCCTTAAATTATTTAAACCCTGTTCAAGAAATTGTATTAGATCGTTTAAACGGAACAATTACTTATCCCAAGCGGTTTTTTTATAAAACACCTCATACTGTTCTTTTTTCTGAGGTTCAGTTTTTTGAGAAATTAGATAGATTTGAGAGTACGGATAGTGATAGGGACCGGTCGCAGTTTTTATATTTAAAACATCCAAGCAACAAGAAAAAGTTAAATTTGGCTACTATAAATATTTACGATCGTAAAAATGACCCTTTTGGTAGTCGATTAAATGAAGTGATGTCTTTTTATATTTGGTATATGGATAAAAACAGGCCTTTACCTCCAGGTACAGCTTTTGATCCTTATCGGAAAAATGATTTTGACAGAAGGCGTGATGAAGGTTTTTTAGCTCCTTTATACCCTAGTAGTATTAAAACCAAAGAAGCAAATAGTTATCAAGCAAAAGTTAAGTCAGATTATATTAAAAAAAATAAATCTTAATTAAAAAACCTCGTACACATCACGATTACGAGGTTTTTTTGTGCAGCAACTTAAATAAACAGTCGAGATATTCATTGATAAATTTTATTCTTATAGCTCCTGTGTTTTAGATTGCAACCTGAGTGAATAGGACAAGACGCTTATAGTGGCTTCCAGTTATTACTTGAACTTAGAAGTTTTAAAAAAAACAATTTTATTTATATTCTAGTAATCTCGAGGCTTCCTAATTAAAGGTTTTGTCTATATTAATTATAGCAAACAGACCTTGATTAGAATATCTCAAAGTCCGTATTACGGATAATTAATGTTGGTTGTAATTTTTTGTTACCTTCTATACTTAGGTTTCTCTAGTAAAATTGGATTTGGATTAAGTAATACCCATTTTGTGGCTAATTCACATAAATAATTAAGATCATCAATCTCTGCATCTCCATTTTCACGAATATCTTTTATAAGAATCGCTGTTTTTTTAAGTTCATCATTATTTAATGAAATACCTATGGATAAATAATCGAAGAAGATGGCTAACATTTTTTTAAAGTCAATATCCCAATTTCCTCCACCATTTCTATATATTTCATCCCTAACTTTTCCAGAAATACGAACAACTTCTCCTTGTATTGTTTTAGCACTTCCGCTTGATGGAATTAAAAAATCCCATAATTCTTCATATTGCTTTTGCCAAGTAGTATGCTGAACAGTAATGATGGAAATGCCATCATGCAGTATGCGTTTATGAATAGGGGTAACATCAAACAGTGCATAAAGTGTGTTTAAAGCTTTATCGGTTTCAGGTAGAAATTCTTTGCTAAAATTCGCTCTATGAAATTCAAAATTTTCACCTAACTGATGAATAGAATCTTTCATCGATTGCGTTATTTCAGTATTTATTTCAAGAAATATCTTTGAGATTTCAGCTAATTTTATGAGGTTGATGTTATTTGCTCTTTTTAACGCATAATCAAATGGCGTTTGCCCAGCTTTATTCAAAACATTTGGATTAGCACCATGATCAAGTAATTTTTTTACATTAATACTATTAAATCCACCTCCTGCGGCATAATGAAGTGGGGTCTCGCCGCTATTGTTGGGGGCATTAATAGTTGCTCCTAACTCTAAAAAGACGGTAATATCTCCACTATGAAAACTTGCATGTCTATGAAGTGCTGTACAACCATAAATATCTACAGCATCTATATCTGCTCCTTTTTCTACTAACCATCGAACCAGTTCATTAGGAATATAATAGGTGCTAAGCGCGGTAGCTTTACCATAACCACCTCTGGCCTCAATTTCGCAAGTATCAAATATTTTCTTAAGGTTTTCTATATCTTTAGCTTTAATCAATTCTTCAAAAATTTTAGGAAGAGTTTTTCTTTTCTTAGCCATTTTAAAAGTGTTTATTTTTGTGATGAATTGCACTGTAGTTTTGCCTTGTATTTTGGATTAAAAACTAAAATATTTAATAGTAATCGGTCCTTTTTTTAGGTATGGTTTTTTTTTGTTTTTAAACCGCTTTTCATATTGGGATATCATTTTTCTACTCTGTTTTATGGTCTTTGTAAGGTTTGTTTATGTATAAATGAATAAGAGTTCTTTAATACCTTAACTGGTAACCTATACCGGTGAATAGATGTTAATTACACCTTTTAAATAAACATACTTTCAATTATGGTTAATAGTATTTCATTCCCGTTTTTCCATTGTGTCCAACCGTCATAATTTTCTGATGCATCAAAGATATATTCTCTACCGGTTCCTTTTTTTAATTTGATCCAGTCGCCCTTAACTTCCACTACGTTAAAAGGTAAAAAGCTATTCTCTTTATTTTTAAATATAATATCTCCGTCTGGTTTGTCATAGATTATTAAATTAGATTTTTCTACATAATAAACTCTTTTAAGATAGCGTTCCCAAGTTTCAAAAATAAACCACCTTGGATTGTAGTTCGAATCAGCACAATTTGAACAACTATTTTGAAAAAGCGCGCCCTTCGTCTTATAATAAACATTCTGCTTTTCTCTTTTTATAAAGTAAGCTTCGTTTGTTTCTTTATTGGTGATAACCTTAAAATAATTTTCAGTGGCCTCTGTAACGATAAAATTTAATTTCTCAGATGTTGGTGCTAACCCAGATTTTATAAGTTTCCTATCAGCTTTATGAGTGCCTCCTTCTGATATTGAATTGGGTTTTAAATCCAATGTGGTGCTTATTGTAGTAGTACCAGATTTGTGCTTTTTAAATTCTATATCAGCGAAAGGAAGCGTGTCATTTATGTCTTTATAAAGATAAATAGGATAGGTTGTATTTACGTGTAATATTCCAATGCCTATAGTTATTTCAGACGCTTTATTTTCCTGTCCGTATACATAAGGGAGTACTAAAAAAGAAAAAATAACAAAGACTTTTTGCATGATATTGCTTTTAAATATTTTTTTGTTAACGTGCCATTCCTACTTCTACGGGGGTACATAAGGTACAAGATATCACTTTTTGTTACTACCTAAACCTGTAGCTTTTATTGAAATTTATTTTATTTCTGTTTCAATTGCTCAATAAGCTCTAGTCTTTTTACAATAGATTTTTTTTCAAGAATAGTTCCAGGAGATAGCACGCCATTTGCGCCTATTCTTGAATTATCTCCGACTAACGCTCCAAATTTTTCAACCCCAGTATCAATGATAGTTTCATGATATTTAATCCAAATTCTTTTATCTTCTCTTTCATTATAATGGTTAGCCGCAATGGAGCCTGCCTCAAAATTAACGTGATGTCCAATAATACTATTACCAATATAATTTAAATGCGCTATGGCCGTATTAGCACATATGATGCTGCTTTTTACCTCGGAACTAGGGCCTATTTTTACTGAACTATCTAGAAAAACACCTTCTCGAAAATAGGAGTTTGCGCCAAGAATACAGTTTTCCATTGCTATAAATGGTCTTTTAATAGTAACACCGTTTTCTATAACTGTAGATTTATGAATAGCGATTCCGTCTACGATATTGAAGTCTTCTCCTAGCTTAGGGATTATTCCTTCGATGATATCTTTTAAGTTGCTTGTTAAATCCCAAGGGGCTAGATTTTGCGCTGTTTCAAAAAAATCTGAAAGATTGGATATGAATTCTTTAAGGGCTATTTTTTGTGTCATTTGAAGCTAACTTTTTATTTTTTGAAACTTAAATTAGGTCAAGCGTTTATTTTTTCGTCACAGAAATCTTAATGCTTTGTACATAAAAATAATACAAGAATATAAAATGTATCCCAAATATTTAATAAGAGGGGCTAGAAAAATACGAAGAAGCGCACTAAAAAATCACCTTTTTTCTTTAAGTATTTCTGATAATTGAGGTATGCCTATACAATTTTCTATTTCGCCATTTTTTACCACAAATATATCTTCACAAAGAAATTCTAAATCTTCATTTTCTTGTAGTACAATCCCAGCATGCATATTTAAAAAATTGCCATAATCTTCATCAGAAATATTTTTTGAACACACAAAGATTAACCCTTTTCTAGGAATAGAGACCAGTAACTCGTCTGCAGCTAACTTTTCATGAGCTTCTTGCAGGTGTTTTTTACTTAGTATTTTTTCAGAGGAAAATTGGGTTATTGGACAAGATAATACTTTGAAATTTAGTTTACTATCTGAATAATTCCAATCAACAAAAGGGATTTCAAGGGCATCTAAATTTATTTCACCAGTCAATCTTAGCGTTTTATAATCCTCTTCATTTTTATCTGAAGTCCGTACTTGATAAACTGCGGGTTTGCCATCTTCTAAATCCTTTTCATCGACCATAACATGACCAATGACAATATTAGCAAAAAGACCATCCCTTTCATGCATAACGGCAACAAGTTCATTTACTAGATCAAATGTTACCGTTTTTTGTGATAGTAATGTGGGATATATTTTTCTATGTTCAATATCTGATAGATTGTCAATGGTTTCTGTTCTTTTTATTTGAGAAGAATGTTTTTTTGGTCTAACATTTACAAGTTCTTTAGGTCCCAAGCCAAGTAATTTTCTAAAAAAATTCATAGTATGTTTTTGAGTTAAAGAGCGCTAATTGACATTTTTCTGTTTAAGGCAATTACCTATCAAAAATAAAAAATTATTGCAATGTCTTATTGTTTAATGATTGTTTTTGCGCTTATGTTATTTATAGTATGGAATTTAATAAAGTAAACTCCTGAGCTCAATTCAGATAAATCGATATTCATCGTATTGCTAGAATTTGGTATGCTTTTAATCCTACTACCAGAAGTACTGAAAATTGAAATATTATGCACATCAGAAATATTTTCTAAGACTAACTCATCAATTACAGGATTTGGGTACATATAAATATCCGCATTAGAACTATTGGTGACAAATAGTGCCATAGCAGCTGTAAGATCAGCGGTGGCTTTGTCCACTTCGTTTTGGGTTGTAGCATTGTCACGTGCTAGTTCGGCTGCTGTAACTGCTGTATTTGCAGCATCTACGACAGCTTGCGTATACTCACCTTCAGCATCACCAACAATAACAGCTACAATCGCAGTTTGTGATGAAGCAATTAGAGCCGTAAGTTCGTCGGTATTAATTGTGGGATCACCAGAAGAAAAATCAAATTCATAAGCACCCATATCCCAAGAACCATTATTTGGCTTTATAACACCATTAGCATCAATTTTTATACTCAAGCCATAATTCGTTTCAAAAAGTTCATAGATATCATGCGCTATTCCTGCAGCTATAGCAGGTGAACTCGATTGCAGTCTAAAATCAATCTTTTCTGGATATACAAACAGAGGATCTCCTTCAATACTCCCTGCTCCTTTATCTGTATTTGCAATAAATTCATCTACCGTGTAGGAATTTGATCCCCAGTTTATCTTGGCAACTCCATCAGGCTGATAATAAAGGTTATTTTCAAAAACTGAATTCGACATATGAGTTGACCCACCTATAGACATGTGATAGCCACCATCACTTACATTTGAAATGATATTATTAGTAGCAAATAGTGCTGCATTTGGATTACTAATACTAGAATTTATACCATTATCTACATTATAAAATGTATTATTGATCATATATACTTTTTGGCTTGACCAGGAAATATACCCTTTGGCTGTATTAGATTCATTATGGATATCATGGATTAAGTTTCCAATTAAATAAACATCATATACTTGATCGCCTCCAACTTGAATACCTGTAGAATTACAATCAAATATCTCATTGTTTATCACCCATACATTTTTAGGCGAAACATTGGGACCGTAATGCATTACTACTGCAGCGCCATCACTACCTGATGACCAGCCGTTATAGTTGAACATTACATTTTCTGAAACAATTACTTTATCAACCTCTTTTATATCTACAGCATTCTCTCCGCAGGTATACATAATATTTCTCCCAACATAATAATTCTTTGCGGTATAATTTGCAGCATGTCCGTTTCCTACAGCATCACCGCCAGCTCTTGTTATTATGTTGTCTATGATCCAAACACTATCCGATCGTCCATTAATACCAACTCCCATACCGTCAGCTTCGGCAAAATCTCCATCTGCTGGGTCAAATTGATCACGATTAATATAATTACCATAAAATACCACATGATCGGCAGATGCTCCATCATCATAGGATACCGCGGATAACGTTTTTGCTTCGAAATTTCTAATGGCTATATGGTGCGCTTTTTTTGCGGTGTAAGAACGAACAGTTAGGCTCATTTTTAAATTCTCCATTATTACATATTCACTATTCAGATAAAAAGCACTACTACTGATCTCTACTCGGTCATCAATAGATGCGCCACGAATAAATATAGGCATCTCGACTGTACCTGTTAGTTTGAGTACCGTATGACCTCTGGAATATGTGATACCATGATACTCGATTACAGACCCTTCAGGGGTATCAGTTGCACTTGGTAAGGAAACTCTTGGTTTAGCGGCAGTACCGTACTTATTACTAGAATCAGTGGCATTTGGGTCTGTATTATCTATATAATGGGTATAAAACCCTCCCTCAGCATTCTGAGTATAGGTAAGTGTCGTATTACGGTTGGCTGCATCATCATACATACGATACGTTTCAAAAATTCCAAATTCAGGAACAGGTATCCCAGTCGCAGGTACCCATTTCTCAAAAACAGCAGTAAGCGTTTTATTGCGAGTCATTACCACATCTGCAATAAGTCTATTTCCTGTTACATCTCCTGTCCAATGTGAAAACTTATATCCTACCGCTGGTCGGGTAACTAGTCTTACGGTTTCTCCTTCCTCGAAGGATTCTAGAGCAGATTCCTCATTGTTAATTAATTTTAAAACAGAGCCATGAGTGGCATTAACGGTAAGAGTGTATGCAGCGAATACTTCTGCAATTGATGGCGTTTTCTCGCTTTTATTAACGCTTGCAAATAGGGGTACTGCAAATAAACCTATTAAAATGATAAAAATTATTTTTTTCATTTGTGTGTTTAATTTTTGAGGTTGATTAGGTTGTGGTTTCCTGGTTACTAAGAAAATAATTACGCCTTCTTTCCTAAATACTTTTTGTGATAAGCTTAGGTTATTTTCAATGTTATATGTGAAAAAATTAGAAAATTAAAATTCTTTTGAACGTTCTTTTTTTCTGTTTTGCCAGTTATTTCTAATAGTATAACTCCATTTATTTTGTATTAGTATTGCCCTTGGTTTAGAGATCAGCAGGAGGGAAGTAAATGTGCATTTCTTCAGCTTTTATAGGCTTCAATTCATATGCTTTACAAAAAGTGTGTAGTATTATTTTTGTGGGGTTTGGGTTTTAAAATGAGTATAAAACACAAAGTTTCTTTAAATATATAAAAGATGAAATGGTATATTATTTTTTACAGTTCTCGTTTATTAATTGAGAAGCGCTAGGATCACCCATCTGTTTTGCTAATTCAAAGTCAGAACAAGCTTCTGAAAGTTCATTTAAATTCAGTTTAGCAAGTCCTAAAAAACGTCTAAGTTCTCCGGCTTTTGGGTCAAGAATAACGCATTGTTCGAAGTCTAATTTTGCTTCTTTATATTTATTTATCTGCATTTCCGTAATTCCTCTATTGACTAAAGCACTAATGTAAGTAGGATTTAACTCAATCGATTTGGTATAATCATCTATTGCTAATTGATAGTTTTGTAATGTTTGGTTTAAATAAGCCCTGTTGTTAAAAGTCATTGCGTCTTTAGGGTCTATTTTTATTGCTTTATTATATGCATCTATTGCTTCCTGAGTATTGTTTGACTGCATTTGGAAGTAGCCTATTTTTTTAAAAGCGAATGAATTATTTGGATTCAATAATGCAATTTTTTCATAGGCTTTTATAGTTCCTGAAATGTCTTTAAGCTGTTCCTTGCAATCTGCAATTTTTTGATAGCATTTTTCTGTTCGGTTTTTTGCTTTGTCCTTTTCAATTCCTAGATTGTAAAAACGGTTTGCTTCTTCTGTTTTATTCTTCATTTCCAATAATGAAGCAAACCCGAAATAGGAGTCTGGAAATTCTGGATTCAATAGCCATGCTTGATTAAACCTTTTCATTGCGGTTTCTAAGTCATCATTATAAAAGTATCTCCAAGCATTGTCAATTTGAGCATTTACCGAACTATCAACGGAACCAAACTGCTTTAGGCAATCTTGAATAAATTCTGCGTCTGTTTCTTTTTGCTCCTTACTTTTTTCAATTTCACCAAACATTGGTATGGTATTGTCCGCTTTATTGTCTTGAGATTGGCAAGAACTGAAAAACGCTAAAATAAATATCGTTGTATATAATAATTTCATTTTCTGTAATTGGGCATAACGAGAGTTTGTGCGCAAACTCCATTTATTTTTTCTTATCAAATCGAATTACTAAAAATTTTGCTACTTTATAAAAATACGAAAACCATTCGATCCTGCCTGCCGGCAGGCAGGTAAGCCTAAGCCTGTATTGTTTATAGGTTGTATTAGCCTTTGTTGTTTCCGTCCGAGTATGCCACATTAATTGCGTCTGTATTTTTTCATTAAATAGTAACATTTGATTTACAGCAGGTTGGGTAGACAAGGAAACTTTTTGTTTCTGTCTGTTCACGTAGTTGAAGGGTGTTTTTTCAGTTTTCTAGCCCAGAGCTAAATCCGTAAGATTATACGGATGTAGTAAAACTAACTTACGGAAGGCAAGGTCTACATAAAACATTCTATTAAACACCACACTCGCATGGCTTCATAGGTATTGTGATGCGCTGTTTATTTTTACTCCAGAAAACTTCCAACATCTTTAGTCCATTGCTCTTTATTTTTGATTAAATAATTCTCATGACCTGTTTTAGGATATAGTTTTAGTTGCTTTTTTCCTTTTAAATTTTTAAATATTTCGTCAATTTCTTGCCGGCTTACTTTTTCATCGTGCTCCCCATACATTAAAAGAGTCGGACAAATTGTGCTATCTGCATATTCTGACGGATTATGTCCAAATGCCCAAAATCCGTTTTGAATACCACCCCAAAATACTAATAAACCAGCCATAGGGAAAGTGGGAGCATTCATTGTTTCAAATCTAGAACAAACAGTTTGGTACATGGTTCCAAATGGACATTCAATAATAATTCCTTCAGGATTAATTTTATATACATCAATGGCTTTCAAAATGGCCACTGATCCCATAGAAGTTCCGAATAAATAAATGTTCTTTTCACCATTTCTTTTTAAATATTCATAACTAAGTTTTACTTGTTCTGATTCGTGAAACCCAATCGTAGTTTGATATCCTTGAGAACCACCAGAACCCATAAAATCTACTAATAACGTATTGTATCCAAGGTTTAGAAATATATTTGATTGGCCTAGAAGAGTAGATTTTTCACCACCATAACCATGAAAAAGAATAACAGTTCCTTTAGAATTATTAGTTTTAATGCTCCAACATTCAATTTCGAAATCTGATCCTAATTTAATGGTTTCATAATTTTGAGTTGGGAAGGTTTTATTTGTTGGTTTCGGGTTATTTATCCCAAACAAAAGAGTTTTAGTTTTTTCAATAGTCGTAAGCTCTTTAGGTTTTTTAGTTTTTTGAACAGAGTTACTATCAAAATGAGTAAACTTATAGGCTTGAAAAAAAGCTATACTATTCATCCCGATGAAAATTAGAATAAGTAAATAGAGGCTTTTCTTTAATGTTGGTTTTATTTTTTTCAATTAATTAGATTTTTTTAAATGTAGCTAGCGTTATATATAGGTGTAATTTTAGAATAAAATGTTACAATAAAAGAAATAAAACTTGAGTCGGCTAGCAGTTCTAAAAATCTATTTTGCTTGTTTCATTTTTTAAGATAGCTATATATTCCTATAAGTAAGAGAGTGAATGAGAAGCCCTGTTAATATTAAAAACCGAAAGAAAGCCAATATCTTTTCTTTTCCAATTTTACAATTTTCAGAAATTCAGACGATTTAAATGTTGCAATTGGTACTAAAATCTATCACCATAACTTAATATTTTAATCATAAAGCTTCAACTCTTCTTTAGTTGGAGATAGATTATGGAAGCCTATTAGGTATGCACAACTCGTAGCGTATTTTATTAAAATTGTATCTCCCTCTTTAAGAGTTCTAATATCACTCTTTTTTTTCAAAGCTAATGTTGCCGTAAATTTTTTAGGAATTGTTTCAAACTTCAAAAATGTAGTAAACTGTTGATAATTAATATTTTTTATAATAGCCTTAGTGGTCTTATTTTCTTCTCTTAGTAACAACTCTTCATACTTTTTATCATATAAATGAGGGACGATAAAGAACGAACCAAAGAATACGGCACCAACAAATATATATACCATATCTTTGTCCATCTTCAGTATTTTTCCAGTTAAGAAGCTTACCAAAACTATAATTAGTATTGGAATTAAACTGGTTCTTCTTGCTTTGTAAAATTCGCAATCAGTATAAGTAGTATACCCACTAGCCAATGCAATCAAAAATGAAACACAGCCTACAAAACCAATTATTATTGTAAGTTTCAAATATTTATTCATTTCTTATTTTTAGTATATAGGACTCCCAATAATTTTGGCAGACGTAGAGCGGAAGCTGATCATTTTGATCTGAGTACATAGCAAAACCCAAAATATCTTGCGGACTTTATAAATATACACAAACGCTGCGATCCTGCCTGCCGGCAGGCAGGAATACCTGAAATTCACTCTAAAACACGTGAAAAGTGGAGCAGGAATGGGGTCTTTGTTCATTCCTAAAAAAGGCCTTATATGCTCTAAAAAACTCACGTTTAAGCACCTTAAAAATAACCAACTACTTAACTAATTGAAAAATGAAACCGCCTTAGAAGGCGGTTATAAAGGCCATTATTTTGTAAATTATGGAGTTGTGCAACGGTTACTTTTGTTAGCACCTGGCTATTTTGTACTTATCACTTAATTTATTAGTTAATTCCTCAATATCTTTTTTTCTTGCAATTTTTTCAACCCATTCTTTAGGTATTGAGTTAATGCCATAAAAAAGTCCAGCTAATCCACCAACTACAGCTCCAGTTGTATCTGTGTCTTCTCCTAAGTTTATTGCTTTCAAAACAGCTTCTTTATAAGATTTTGTTGTCAATAAACACCAAATTGAAGCCTCAAGTGTATGAATTACATATCCCGAAGATTGAATAGAATTTTCTTGTAATTCTGCTAAATTACCACCTGTTATTCTATCAAATAATTTTATTTCTTTAGGATTTATATCTAATTCTTCTGTTAGCTTTAGTAGAGAATGGTTTGCAACTTTGTATGCGTCTGTTATTGGATATTTAATCTCAGAACTTAGAAAAGAGGCAATTTCTAGGTAATAAAAACAAGCTAAGCAAGACCTGACATGTCCGTGGGTAATACTTGAAACCTTTTTAATTAATTCGTACTTTTCTTTTCGACCTTTAATTTTCTGCACTTCATAAAGTAGCGGTAGAATTCTCATTAATGAGCCGTTCCCATTTGAATTTTCTTCCCAATTTCCCGCTAATTCAGCTTTTTCTCCTTTTTTTAACCTAATTATGGCTTCTCTTGTTGAAATTCCAATATCAAATACTTTTCCGTGAGGTGTCCAATGATTTTCATAAAACCATCTAACAAAGCTATTCCCGATTTCTTCAAGGTTTAGTTCTTTTGTTAGTTCCTCTGCAAGACAAAATGCCAAAGAACTATCATCGGACCAAGTTCCTTCTGGTTGATTGTAAGTTCCAAACCCAATCATATCGGTTAATGGCTTTTGTTTTAGATAATCTCTACTTTTGAATTCTACAGGAACTCCAAGTGCATCTCCAATAACTAAACCCCAAAGTCCATTCTTTACGGGGTTATTTATTTCTCTGTTCGAGAGATGTTCAATGTGATTTTTGAAATTGTAAATATTTCTTTCATCATCTGCTTCTTTGTACTTTTCAAGATTTTGTTCAACCTTAAATTCATTTATTTCGCAACCACTTTCATTAAGATTCAGTTTTGCTTTGAAAATTTCGAAACCTGTCCAGGAACGATGAAAATGGATAGTGTTATTATTGAAATAAACAAACCATTTATCTTCCATTTGGTTTGGAACTAAACCTAGTTTTAGTTTATTTAATTGCCCAAAAGTTAAAAATATAGATACATCTAGTCTTTTTGGATTATCCATTGGAATAGTTTTCCATTTGTCTTTAGTTGCAATTTCCATTTTTTTCTGCTTGGTGCTAACAATTGTATAATGAACATATGTTCATTATACCGCCAATTTAAGTTATAATGAACATATGTTCAATATATCTTTTATATAATAAGTAAAAAAAAAGTTAAGTTTTATTTTGGTGAAAAAGGAGAAGCGTTATACGCTAAGTTCAGCGTTTATTAGAACAATAAGGCTATGAAGAGGGTTTATGATTGTAGAACAGCAACAATCAAATAGATTAGAAAACCTGCTAAAATAGCTGCAAATTGAAATGAGCCCGATTTGGTTTTGCTTTCAATTATAATTTTTTTTATTTTTTTGAATATCATACTTTAAATATAGCAATTTATTTTAAGTATGGAAACCTAGTTGCTTATTTATGAGACCTCTAAATAGGTAAAGCCGTTAGATAATGTACTTGTTTCTGGTACGCCTAAAGTACTTTTGTTTAGTTATTTTATGTCCACCGGTTACTGCGCTGCATGCGCTCCTCTTTTAAATGCAGTACAAATAGCCTTGTTCATAACAATAGTGTTAAACTTCATCTTAGCATCTGAAAAATAACTAATTTTGGAAATATTCCATAATATCGGAATATATCCCAATGAAAACAGAATCAATACTACATTTAGATTTAGACACGTTTTTTGTGTCTTGTGAGCGCTTAACCGACTCCAAATTACTCAAGCGCCCCTTGCTTGTTGGGGGTATTGGGGACCGTGGAGTAGTGGCTGCCTGTAGTTATGAAACCAGGAAATTTGGTGTGCATTCAGGAATGTCAATGAAATTGGCTAGGCAGTTGTGTCCTGAAGCAACGGTTATTAAAGGAGATTCTAGTACCTACACCAAACACTCCCAATTAGTAACAGAGATTATAAAAGAACGTGTGCCTGTTTTTGAAAAAGCGAGTATTGATGAGTTCTATGCAGATTTAACAGGAATGGATAAATTTTTTGGCACCTATAAATTTGCTACAGAATTAAGAAATACCATTATCAAAGAAACCGGATTGCCTATTTCATTTGGGTTATCCTCTAATAAAATAGTATCAAAAGTAGCTACGGGCGAAGCAAAACCCAACAATCAAATGCGGGTAGATACAGGCCTAGAAAAACAATTTTTGGCGCCTTTGTCTATTCAGAAAATACCATCGGTAGGTACAAAAACCTATCAGACACTTCGCAACTTAGGAATTACCAAAGTACATATTGTTCAAGAAATGCCTTTAGAAATGATGGTGAGTGCCTTGGGGAAACATGGGCAAACCATTTGGAGACGTGCCAATGGTATTGATAGGCCTCCGCTAATTCCTTTTCACGAGCGTAAATCTATTTCAACGGAACGCACCTTTACAAAAGACACCACCAATATGGTACAATTACGGACCACGATTACTGCTATGGCAGAAAATTTGGCGTATCAATTGCGAAGGGCAGATAAGTTAACCGCCTGTATTGCGGTGAGAGTACGGTATTCAGATTTCCAGACCTATTCCAAACAAATTAAAATACCCTATACCAGTGCAGATCATATTTTAATTCCTAAAATAGTTGAATTGTTTGAGCGCCTGTATGAGCGTCGGTTATTAATCCGCTTGGTAGGCGTGAAGTTTAGTGATATTGTTACGGGGAATTATCAGATTAATCTTTTTGATGATACTGAAGAGATGCTCAGTCTATATAATGCTATGGATCATATCCGGAAGAAGTATGGAGAGAAAAGTATCATGCGCGCTACCTCTATGGGAGCAAAAACCATTGGTAGGTTTCACAACCCATTTAGCGGAGAACCTCCTATCGTATTAGCCCACCGAAAACAATAATATGTACCTCAATTGTCATTCATACTATTCCTTACGATTTGGCACCTTTTCAGAAGTAGAACTTTTGAGGATGGGGCAGGCAAATCATATAGCTACACTAGCTTTAACAGATATTAATAATACCTCTGCCTGTATGAATTTCGTTAGAAAATCCAAGGAATTTGGTGTTAAGCCTATTATAGGAATCGATTTTAGGAATGGTGCAGAGCAGCTTTATGTGGGTATTGCTAAAAATAACGAAGGGTTCAGAGAACTTAATGAATTTATGTCTCTTCACTCTCATAAAAGTATCAAGCTACCTGCCATTGCCCCAATATTTGAGCATGCGTTTATTATTTATCCTTTTGAAAATGTCTTACAATTAGAGAAGGTAGATTTTGAAGCGCATGAATACATCGGTATTTCCGTAGAAAATTTAAGGCGATTACCTTTTTCAAAATACAAATCCTATACCGATAAATTGGTCATCCAACAACCGGTTACTTTCCGCAATAAGCGCGATTTTAATGCACACCGATTGCTACGTGCCATTGCCAACAACACCTTATTAAGTAAATTACAACAAACAGAAGAGGGGCGTTTGTCTGAACAAATGCTATCCAAAGACAAACTCTTAGAAGCTTTTCAAGAGTTTCCGCATTTGGTAGCGAATACCAAGACTCTAATGGCGGAATGCGAGGTGAACTTTGGGTTCGGAGAAAGTAGGGTTTCTCAAAACCAACAGGTATTTGGCACTTCAAAAGAAGAAGATTTCAACCTCTTGCAACAACTCTGTGAAGATGGCTTGCCTAAACGATATCCTACCCGTACCGATGCTGTGAGTAAGCGTCTGGCGGTGGAGTTGGAGACCATTAAGAAAATGGATTTCGTGTCTTACTTTCTAATTAATCATGATATTGTTAAGTATGCCAATTCTAAAGGCTATTTGCATGTGGGGCGGGGTAGTGGTGCCAATAGTATTGTCGCCTATATTATTGGAATTACAGATGTAGACCCTATTGAATTGGATTTGTATTTTGAACGTTTCATCAACCCATACCGAGTTTCTCCACCAGATTTTGATATCGATTTTAGTTGGAAAGACCGGGAAGATGTCACCGCCTATATCTTCCGTCGGTTTAAAAATACCGCGTTATTAGCCACCTATAATACTTTTAAATATAGAGCCGTAGTTCGGGAATTAGGAAAAGTATTCGGCCTTCCAAAAGAAGAAATAGACAAGCTCTGTAAAGGTCATTTTTCTAAGAATGATTTGGATGATATGGGAAAACTGGTCTTAAAATATAGTGCACTGATTAAAGATTTTCCCAATTATTTAAGTGTGCATTCCGCCGGAATTCTAATACTAGACCAGCCTATTCATTATTATTCCGCTACAGATTTACCCCCCAAAGGATTTCCAACGGTGCAGTTTGATATGATTATTGCAGAAGATGCGGGTATTTTTAAGTTTGATATTCTAGGACAACGTGGTTTAGCCAAAATTAAAGAGGCTATGGAGATTATCAAAGAGAATAGGCCTGATGTGCCTGAGATAGATATCACCCAAATAGAAACATTTAAAAACGATGCTAATATCAATAACTTATTAAGCAGAGGAAAAGCTATTGGCGCATATTATGTAGAATCTCCTGCCATGCGTGGTTTAATGTGTAAGCTAAAAGTCAATGATTATTTAGGCTTGGTGGCTGCCAGTTCTGTTATTCGCCCTGGAGTATCTAGTTCTGGAATGAAAAATGAATACATTCGCAGACATCGTGAGCCTGAGCGCAGAAAAGAGGCCAATGCTATTCTAGCCCAAATTATGCCCGAAACGTATGGTATTATGGTCTATCAAGAAGATGTATTGAAAGTCGCCAATCAGTTTGCGGGTTTAGACTTAGGAGAAGCAGATGTGTTGCGCCGTGGCATGAGTGGTAAGTTTAGATCTAGAGCAGAATTTACCCGCGTAGAAGAGAAGTTTAGGAGTAACTGTAAGGCAAAGGACTATCCTGATGCATTAACTACAGAGGTATGGGATCAAATTGCCAGTTTTGCAGGTTACGCCTTTGCTAAAGGGCATTCTGCGTCTTATGCTGTTGAGAGTTACCAGAGCATGTATTTAAAATGCTACTATCCTTTAGAATTTATGGTGGCGGTACTAAATAATGGAGGCGGTTTTTACAGCACAGAACATTATATTCACGAAGCACGGATGTGGGGGGCTCAGATACATGCACCTTGTATTAATCTAAGTGATCATCATAATACGATTAGGGGAGTCGCTATTTATTTAGGTTTTGGTTATCTAAAAAATCTAGAAAATTTGGTGGTACAACGGTTTTTAACAGAACGGCAATTGTACGGTGCTTTCAAATCTTTAGATGATTTTATAGACCGTGTGGTAATAGGCATAGAGCAATTGGCAATCCTAATTAGAATAGGAGCTTTTAAATTTACAGGGCTTGCTAAGAATGAACTGCATTGGCAAGGTATCTTTAAAATTAATGCCCTCAAGAAACGCTCTGGGAATCCGTCATTATTCAAACCAAAACACAAACAGTTTGAGCTTCCTAAATTAGAGCATAGTTGGGTAGAAGAAGCCTATGACCAAATAGAACTCTTGGGGTTTCCGTTGTATAGTTATTTTGAGTTGATATCAGAAGAAATTTTAAGCGACGCTAAAGCTAAGGACATGCAGTACCACCATGATAAAGAACTATTGCTTTATGGCATTCTCGTAAACACCCGTTTTAATACCACTAAGAACAATAAAAATATGCGTCTGAGTACTTTTGTAGATCAAGAGGGCGATTATTTTGATGTGGTACATTTTACCAATGTAGTAGATAAATACCCTATTCACGGTATGGGCGTGTATGCGTGCTATGGAAAAGTAACTGAAGAATTTGGACACTGTAGTATGGCTGCCATTTGGACCAAGAAACTAGCATTTAAAACGGATCCTAGAGCTTCTGACAAACCTACGTTTAAGAGTTTGAAGAAGTAGCAATTATAACTCATTACACCTAGTGTTGTAATTTTCTCTCCGGCAAAATACTGCTAGTAATAACTTCCATACTACAAGCAGTAATTTAGGCACAACTCTTTTACGTTAATATCGCTTTTGATTGAAATAATTTTTTGTTCCCACAGCGGGTATCTTTAGGTTATCAATAACGGTACTATAGAAAGTACCACTTAAATTAAAAATTATGAATTCAGATATAAAAGAGATCGAAACTAAAATCAATTCAATAATCCAAAAAAACGAAGATGCTATAATGGGCTATGAAAAAGCAGCCGAAAATGCAAAAGGAATTGGACTCCAAAGCTATTTTAGTAATAAAGCATTGGAACGAAAAAATTTCCTTATCAGTTTAAAATCTGCTGCACCTGCTCTTAATTTAAGAGAGGATATAGACGGCAGTGTAACTGGCGCCTTGCACCGCACTTGGATGGATATTAAAGCGGCATTTTCTAGTGACGATGATGAAGCTATGCTCGAAGAAGCCATTAGGGGAGACAAAGCTGCCATTGAAGAATATAATGAAGTATTATCAGATGTGCATTTACCCGTAGCCATCGCGACGCTTATAAGACAGCAAATAACATGGATTAGAGAAGATTTAGAAAAAATTAAATCTTTAGAAGATGTCATGTAATACAAGTCAGAAACAAAGAAAGCTCCTAAATTAGGAGCTTTTTTTATGTTTTTTTTTAGTCCGATTATTATTCCTGAATCCTATTACGAATTACTTCAAGTGTACCAATTAATTTGAATTTTTAAATCTTATTTTCTGCAGTTTCACGGCTGATGATTCCAAAACTTCTTTTAGTTCTTGGTTAGATTCAAAATTTACTTGATTCAGAATTTTATACTCAAAATCGACTTCAAAACTGTCATCTTCAAAAATCCAAGGAGTCACTAAGAAGGTGCCATCTGCATTCCGGTTGATGCTGTAAGTCTTGTTATTTATTGACGTGTTGATCTCCAATTTCCGTCCCGTTTCAGGAACCTCTTCTCCACAAATTATGAGTGACAGCCTATCACAAAAAAGTAGGATGCTATACAAATCATCTTCAGTTTTTTTATTGATCCCATATAGTTTTCGCAGTGTTTTACTTTTTTCAGCGCTGTCTGCCAAGAATTGTTTCATTTCTTGGTTGGAATCATTTCCATACAGAAATTGTAAATGCCGAGCGATTAGTAAAACAAGCCACCCAGATTTTTGCTCAGATGCCGCATATAACTTTTTGGCGTGTTTAATAGCATCTCTTTCATAACCACCATCCATCATAAAATCTCTAGGCGTCCCTACCTTGGTCAAGTAATTGGTCGCATCAAAATCTACCATATGATCGTCATGATCGGTGATGGCCGTTAGCGTTTCTACCCAATGAGAATACCGCAATTCTTGTTTTAATTGATACGCAAATTTGCCCGCCAATAACGCGTGTGTATAATGCGAAATAATTTTCCATCCATCGGTATGGTGCCTAACGATCATAAGGGCTAAGTTTAAAGATAATTGTATTTATTCAATTCTAAAGTTCCAATTATTCGGCCTCTTTTATTACACTAATTCGCTAAATATTTAATGCATTTAATAATCTATATGTAATTTCAATTGGCATATTTTTCGGAATCTAAAAGTTTAATTTTATACGGATTACGTTTTCGATACGCTGAAATAATTTTAGCAGAATGGTATGAGTGTTCTTTGGCATCAATGACATGCAATAAGTCAGAAATTCCTTGTATCAATTCATTTTTGTCTACAAACCCAAAGCCTTGGTACACTCCGTGTAGTACCAAAATAACACCTTGTTCCTGGCTGTTCCTGCCTTTTTCAAATATCACGAAATTTTCATTCTCATTGTTTAAATGATCTAGTGCCTGTGTTACACGGTCATTGTATGCTTCAAGAGCTTCTTCTTCCCTACAGATGCCTTTACAACTACTAAAACTCACGGTGCTACATTTTGTTTTTACACTGTGCACGCCGGTATAGCTGGGGCACAAATCAAATTTTTCAGTAAGCTGGGCAAGTCGTTCAATAGCTAAAGATCGTTTCAAGAAAATTTCTGTAGGGGTGTGTTGAAATGGTCTTCTCTCTACTTTTAATTGGAGAATTCCCTTCTTATTTCGGATGGGAACAATCAAGTAGGTGATGTGTTTTTTCTTCTGAATATAATTATAATAGGGGTCTAACTTTGTTATTAAATCTGCTTCTCGCAACAGGGCTAGTAACTCACTCCCCATAGGCTCAAAATCAATAAAATAAGTAGCAGTACATAACAGCAGTTCTTTTTCTGTTGTGGCAGTAAAGTGACTTAAAACTCTCTTTTTTATGTCTTTAGCTTTTCCTACATAGATAACTTCTTTATGCTCATTTTGAAACTTATAAATTCCCGGGACCTTAGGCAAGCGATCCAATTGTGCACCGGTGATATGCTTGGGAATCCGGTAGTTTAATTTTGGCTTAGGCTGAAGCAGTGCTGTTATTATTTCTTCGTTTTCATCTAATGCTAGCAACCTTTGAAAAAGGGTGCTCGTGGCTTCATTAGACTCCTCTAAAGAAGCTGCTGCATCGTACGGAATCCCTAAGACCCCAGATAGATAAGGTAATTCATAGGATGTCATATTCGGAATCAATTTCTTAGAAAGTCTCACGGTACATATTTGAGGCATCTCAAAAGCATACCCGATATGCCGAAATTGGGTTTTCAGATGATACTGCAAAAATGAAACATTATGCCCTACTAAAATACACCCCTGAAGTTCTTTCAGAAGGGTATCGGCAACTTCTGAAAAGCTTGGCGCATTTAACAATGCTACATCTGTTAGGCCTGTTGCCTCTTGGAGGTATAAGGGGATACGCTCCTCAGGATTAATAGACGTAGAAAGTACACACCTCCAATCTCCTTCAATAAATTTATGGATTACGATACCTACGGTTCTGAAATATATGGGTTTGCGGCCATAATTAATCATAGAAATGACCGCATAATTTTTATTAGACATAAGCTATGGCATTAATTAAAGTCCATCCCAGACGATAAGTCAATGGTATTAGGTTGGGGCGCATCTTTGAAGCTATTAAATTGATGCCCAACAGTCTCCTGTGTTACAAGTTTTTCCGGCAGGCCTGTTAAAAAGTACGTTTCCGCATCATCGGTGTTTTTTCCGTCTTGGGTAGGGGTAGACCTGGCATGAACTGCTGAAATGGATGCGGTGTTTCGGGTAATAATCAATCTATTTTTTGCACGCGTAAGCGCTACATACAACACCCGACGATCTTCTTCTATAGCATCAATATCGTCCAAAGAATAAGCAGATGGAAAAGATTTTGGGGATACATTCAGCACAATACACACATCTGCCTCTAAACCTTTTGCAGAGTGAATGGTAGAAATAATCACATGATCTTTTTGCTCGTCTGTACTTAATTTAGATTCCGTCAATACATTAGCACCATTCATTTTTTCGGCATTATCTAAAAGGCCTTCTCCTATAAACTCCCCTAAACTAGAATAGCTTTCGGCTAATAATTTAAGCACAGGAAAATCAGCCTTACGTTTTTCGGTCCAATCTTTTCTGTATTTAAATGCTAAACCTAGTGCCATAGCTTCATAGGAGATCTCTACCATTTTACCCACCTTTCCTTTTTCTTGAGTAACGGCCTGGTACAATTCTGATATTATTTGGCCGTCAGATCCCGAAATATTCGCAGCTAATAAGGTGGCAATATCCGTTTTTCCTTCGTCTGCAATGATGGCAGCCATGATTCGTGAAGCTCTAACTTCACCGATACCTTCCCAAAAGGTCAGAAATCGAACCCATGCTATTTCATCATAGGGGTTGTTTACAATCCGTAGTAAAGACACTAAATCTTTTATATGAGCAGCCTGTAAAAATTTCCGACCTCCATAGGTGACATACGGTATTTTTCGCCTAATAAAAACGGCTTGTAGTGATTTGGTGTAATACTGTGACCGTGATAAAACCAAGTGGTCTGAAAAGCTACGATCTTCGTTGGTATAATTCTTCAAAATTTCATCCGCAATCCAATTTGCTTCTTGCCACTCATCACTCACATTAACAATAATTGGTCTTTCGCCGCTACCACGCACTGCTGCTAAGCGTTTGTTATAGTCAATAGTAGCATTGTCTAACAACCAATTAGAGAGATCTAAAATTTCTTGTGTAGACCTGTAGTTCTTTTCTAATTTATAGACTTCAGAATTTTTTACCCGATCTTTAAATTGATGCACATTTTTAAAATCAGCTCCTCGAAAAGAATAGATAGATTGCGCGTCATCTCCAACACAGAAAAGTTTGCATATTTCTACGAAAGGCGATAGTAGTTCCCATTGTAGCGGATTGGTATCTTGCATTTCATCAACAAGCAGGTATTCCAAGTTTTGAGCTAGTAACTCCCGAGCATCAGCATTTGATTTTAACTGCGTAGCGACCACCAATAGGAGATCATCATAATCTAAATAGCGTTGTTCCATTTTCTTTTGCTGATAGGCACGCAAAAGGACTTCCACATGGGGTTTCATTGCAGCAATCTCATAATCCGTGTCCTTATCGGTCCTACTTTTAAAAAGAAGAATACGTATAGATTCCGTTAAGTTCTTCTTTGTATTTCTAGCATACGAGTAGATATCTAAAAGTTGCTGGGGTTTTATTCGTAATTTCCCATAGCTATCCGCATGGGTGCCAGACATCATTTTCATAATTCCTAACTGATCGTCCGGATCAATGACTGTAAAGGCTGCAGCACCAAATAAATTAGGATATTTTAATATTAATTGATTACACCAGGAGTGAAATGTAGCACCGTTAATAGCCTGACTATTAGATTGTGGCAAACTAGCCTTTACACGTTCTACTATTTCATTAGCAGCCTTTTTAGTGAAGGTTAGAATTTGTATTTTTGAAGGATCAACGCCAGAAGCAATAAGGTGCGCGGCACGTGCAATAATGGTACGTGTTTTTCCGGTACCTGCTCCGGCAAGTACCAGTAGATGTTGACCCTCATAGGTAACCGCTTTTAGCTGTCCCTGATTAAGTTCTTCCGTTATATGCATTCCTTTAAGATTAAAATGAATGATTAATTTCCTTATGGATATAATCCATTTAAGTGGATAATTTCCAAAATTAAGGAATTTTTCTTACATATTCGAATGCTACAGGGGAGGAGGAATCTTTATCTTCTTTTATGCAATTTTTTTTACGGATTTATAACACCTCATACCTCAGGTATTTGCTCGGATGTATACCTTAGAATCTCCAAATACTTTAAAACAGTAGTTTTGGTATGAGTCGGATTTTGATGCTACCCCATGAATATAAAACTAGTATAGTGCTATAAAACTGTGCTGACTTAGCTAACTAACACCGCTACTTTTTTTAGCACTTCATTGTAATAAAAAAAATAGCTTAGGTTCATGACCTAAGCTATTTTTTGTAGATGTATTCTGTTACTTTCATACAGCATCCTAATCTTCATTAATATTAAATATAAAATATAACGACATTGTAAATAGATACCAATTTCTCGATGAAACACTAACCTCATTTGCTATTTGTAGAGCTATCTAGTGTTATTTTATTATTTATTTTTTTTAGAATTTCATACACTATTTTTTTATTCCCTTCATTTTGACGTCTACCCCAAAAAGAATAAATGTATAGTAATCTATTTGAAGTTGCGTCTATTCTGCAGCCCTGTCCATAAATGTTTTGAACATAATGATCAGAATTAAAATCAAAATTTGTATAAATTTTATCTTTTCTTAGAATGTTTATAACATCATCAGAAGCAATTGAATTTATATATTTCATATGAATCTCACTAGTATTTACCCATTCCCCGTTAATATATCTGCTAGGAGTATTGAATACTTCATAAATATGATTAAATTCTTCTTCGTCTAGTTCTTCATAAACTCTAATAAGAGCTTCGCAGGTAACTTTTATACCAGATTTATCATAATATTCATAAGGAAATACCGAGACTAATATACTTATCGTTTCTTCTGAAAAGAATTGATGAATATTTTCTGAACTTCTGTCAAAATGGTAAACGATCTTTTCTAAAGGTGTTAATTCAAATATGTCTCTATAAGAATTGAAAAGATAACCATTGTATAGTCTTATGAAATCAAAACCACATTCATTACTTAAAAAATTGTTTTTCATCCTTTCAAAAAGGGAAGGCATATCCAATAAGGTGTTTAAGCTATCATGCAATTGAGGTTTAATGTCTTCTTTCAATAAATAGTTAGTTAGATTTGCTGTTTGTTGTAAGCTATCTAATTTTTTCCGGTAAGATTGCACTTCATCTTCAAGGGTATTAATAGTAATTTTTATAGCATCAAATTTTATTTCCTGCTTCGCAAGTTTTTCTTTTTCAACATCATTATTACATGAACTTAGAATGAATATTGAATATATAAATATGTAGTATTGAAAAAGCTTCATTGTTTGTTAGTTAATTTAATTTGTGTTTTTTCCATTATACTATATACAATACCCGAATTACCTTCTTTATATCTTCTTGCCCAAAAAGAGTAAACAATAAATTTAAGATTTGTCTTTGATTCCGAAGTATTAAAATGAGTTGAATAGCTATTTTCGTCTATTGTACTTATTTGATTAATCAAATAGTTTATTTCGTCTCTTCTTTCCAAGTATCCTTCTGTACTAAGCTCATATATTTCAGATAAAACTACAAAATCATTATATTTCAATTCTTTACCTGCATCAAGAAATAATTCTAAGTAAAGATCTAATTTGGACTTATCATAACTATTATTCTCATCTAATAAAGATATCATGTAATCTATATTTGCCTCTTCAAAAAATAAATTTATAAATTTTGTTGTCCTATATTTATTTTCAAACAAAAAATTCAAATCATCAATCTCCTTTAAATTCATCCAATTATTTATGATAGAATTTAGGACATTTTGTGATTGCTTTAAATTCAGTTTTTTAAACAACGTTAAAATTTGACTTTGGGTATTTTTCTTTAAATTCTCGGAATTAATATAAATGACATTTTTGTAATAGGACTTACTTATATAGTTCTTATTAATATTTGCTTTTTCTTGATCAAATCTTTCTTTAAGACTATCTAATTGGTTTTCTAGGTGTGATTCTTTAAGCTTTAGACCTTTAGTTTTATTTTCTATTACTTCAATATTACTTTCAATATCAGCTTTCTCAGAATTACAGGATAATAATACAATTCCAAAAACAAGGGATATTATTTTTTTTATAAAATTCATTTTAATTTTTAGTTATTTATGGTTACTGTTAAAACGTGAAAATTAGGACAAAAATATACGTGATAACGGTTTTTCTTATTACTCGTAGCGCAAAAATCAGTAATCATGTTGCAATAAAACACTACACTATCCGTACTTTAAGTATTGATTTAATCTTCGGATTTTTAAATTTAACATTATATTTAAAACAGTATTATACTAGTCTAGAATCAATTTACTTAGTACATTAAGTGAAAAATCATAAGGGATAATTACTCTGCTAATATAGAACATAATATTATTTAAAAATGCATGGAAAACTGTAGAGTGGACAAATAATATACCTTACAGTTTTGGATGATGGTAAAAAATGGAGCGTTTGATAAATAAGTGCTAATCTTTTCATCTGCACAAAATTCTCACAAAGTCATTCTAATCCATAGCTTCAATCGTTGTTTGCGTTATATTCTTCAGTTACCACACATTGCCTACAATAGGTCTAAGCTGCACGGTAAATTGTAAAGTCATCGGGTTACGGCCTAGATCCCTGGCAGGATTCATATTTCCACCGAAAAGAGCGTTAAGAATCAAATGCTGTTTGAGCGATAGCGAGTTCATTTGATTTAGCGAATAAGGATGTGAAATATATCCGAAGGGTCAAGCTTTGATTTTCCCGCCTGCCGGCAGGCAGGTTTGGTTCGTTTTTTTATCAAGAAAAAAATGAATAAACAAATACCTAAATTTTTCTGAAAATTGCAATAAGCTAATAATCAATACACTACATAAAATTTATTTTAATAATATCTTGGACAGGAGTACCTTGAGACAGTAGTGCAAGCGAGGAGCGCTTAAGCACAGAATGAACAAGTTATTCCCTGCCCCTTAATTTGAACATCGATTTTTAGCAGATTTCTACGGTAATTATACCAATACCTCAAAGGGAATTTAGCTAGTTTAATAAAGCCGAAATTCTTACTCAAACGCAACTGTTACGGTAGGATTTCAGCCTGTTTGTCTGCAAAAGATTTTAACACTCAAAACTAAATAGAAATCCCCAATCCTTAGCGTAAATAAAAGCGTTACGTAGTCGTATGTTAGAATAAAAAACGTGTGGTAACAAATCTTATAAGTAATGCAGAGGTTTGGTGTTTAATTAAATCGTTTGTGTATAGTTACTATGTCGCCAAACCAGTTTGATTAGACATTTAGAACGAAATAAAATTAAACGCAAATAAAATGCTTTGGCTAAGTGCTTAAAGATAAGTTAAACGCAAGTTTGCTTCCGCACTACGCATAGCTTGAACGTTACCTCATATTTCATCGTATTACTTTAATATGAATTAGGTTTTACTACTAAGCCCGATTATAAGAATCCTATAAAAGGGTACTGACATAGTAGTAAATACCTAGTTTAAGGTATAATTTCAAAATATAGTATTAATTTGTACCGTAAACAGCTAAAACTATGGAACGTGTAGACAAAAAAATAATACAACTATTATCAAAAGGTTATAGAACTCCAGAGATCTCAAATCATTTTATAGAAAAAGGGATAACACCTAGTTCGGTATCTTCTGTGGAAAAAAGAATCAAAGCGATAAAGAAAGTTTACGGAGCCAAAACCCTATTTCATTTGGCGGTGCTGGTAACTAAATCAAAATAAAGATCTTTTGCCAAAACAGTTTTGCAGCTAATTTCAACGATATTTATAAAAATAACAACACACTGCGGTTTTCCACAGTATTCGATTATTTCTTTTTATGATATTTGGTTATAAGTAATGATACTGTATGTGTTGTAAATTGATATCTTTAAATATTGATAGAATTCCCCTCGAAAATCAATTATTAAATGCGAAATATGATTACGATGCCAAGTATGCACGAATTCATAAACGCTTAATGGAAAAAGACCCGTTAACCGATAGCGAACGCAAATTGTTTGATGCCTTAAAAGGATTAAAATCAGCGGTAACTACAGAAATTCAGCAAAACGCTAATAGTTTGGAAAACGAGAGTTATGTAGAAAGAATGGTGATGCGCTTGGTAATCAACCAATTTAAATAAGAACATAAGATAGCGATTAATACTACCGATGTTAGTCGTATTAATAGTAGTATAGTTAAAGAATATAGGAACGAATACAACGGTAATGTTGCTTAATAAAAAAGATGCCGCAACTGTCGCAAAAAAAGAGACGGTTCAAAATAGATGATGAATAAAGGCGAAATAATATTATATAATGATAAACCTAATGTAGAAATACGTCTGGAGAACAATACTATTTGGTTAAATCAAAAACAAATGGCAGAATTATTTGATAAAGATTCTGACACTATTGGCTTGCACTTAAAAAATATATATACTACTAAAGAATTAAATAAAAATGCAACTACCGAGAAATACTCGGTAGTTCAAATTGAAGGAAAAAGGGAAGTAAACAGAAAGGTTTTATTCTATAATTTAGATGCCATTATTTCCGTAGGGTATAGAGTGAATTCTAAAAGAGGAACACAATTTAGAATATGGGCAAATAGCATTTTAAAAGACTATTTAGTTCAAGGTTATGCTATAAACCAAAAACGATTAGAACAAAAAGAACAAAAAGAACAAGAAGTAAAAGTCTTAAAAAGTGGGATTCAAATTTTAAGTCGTGCTATTGAAGAAAAAACTGAAGATAACGAATGGTTAACTGTTTTTGCTAAAGGATTAAGCCTGTTAGATGATTATGACCATGAACAATTAGATGCTAAAGGACTAACAACAACAGAAGCCAGTTACCCAAGTTTAGACGATTATCAGGGGATAATTAACCAAATGCTAACCGAGTTTGATTCTGATGTCTTTGGTAAAGAAAAAGATAAGAGCTTCGAGAGTTCCGTGGCGCAAATAGGAAAAGGATTTGGAGCTGATGATTTTTACCCAAGTTTAGAAGAAAAAGCAACCATGCTTTTATATTTTGTAGTGAAAAACCATTCGTTTGTAGATGGCAATAAACGTATAGCAGCAGCTTGTTTTTTAAAATTTTTGCAACAAAATAATATGCTGTTTAATAGTGAGCAACAACCTATAATTAGTAATTATACATTAGCCAGTTTAACATTATTTATAGCTTCTAGCAAACCAGAAGAAATGCAAACGGTAACACGTTTAGTAATTAGTGTTCTGAATAGAAATAAATAATTTAAAAATAAAATTTTGATGGTATAGACCTGTATAAAACTACCGAAAAAAAGCGGCGAACTTGTTCTATTTTGTAGTCAAGAACCACTCGTTTACAGAGGGCAACAATCGTATAGCTGCCTTCATTTTTGTATGGTTCTTGGAACGTAATCATTTATTGTACGCTAAAAATGGAGAAAGAATAGTGGCAGACACTACGATAGTAGGCCTTATCGTAATGATAGCGCAAAGCCACCCTAACGATAAAGACATGATGGTTAAAGTGGTCGTAAACCTACTGGCTCAAAAACAATAAAATTTAGTATAAATAGCTATTTGATGTTTAAGGAATACTTTAAATGAACTTCTAAAGCTTTTGCTATTTCTCACAATGTAGATTTAGTAAAATTACTAGGCCTTCACACTCAATTTTTCCATTATTTTATAAATTATTTGCAATACTGCGGGAAACCGCAGAACTATGTTGTGATAGTTTATGATATTTGTTTTTATTTAATTGTAGGAATTTTATGTTTAATAAGTATATTTAAACTTTAGTAAAGTTCCCCTTTATTTAATTAACTGATATGTATGATTTATTAGGTTTTGATATATAATTATTGTGCCTTAGCTAACCACTAAATGCACCTTGTGATAACCAAAAAAATTAGAGCCAACCAAACCAAATAAAATGTAAATGGGAATACAAACAAACTTTGACTTCCTTAAGGAGAATTATGCCGACTTACTACAATTGGCACTCCTTGCTGAACGTAATTGTTACTCAGATCCAAGTACCAGCCTATCAAAACTCAGAATTTTAAGCGAAAAGTTAGCAATTATATTAATTGAAATAGAACAGCTTGAAGATGCTTATGATAATAGGCAGATGACAAGATTAAATACTTTAGCAAATACCCAAAATGTTCCTTCTGAGATTATCAGCATCTTTCACACCATAAGAAAATCTGGAAATAAAGCATCACATTCAGGAGAAGGCTCTCAAGCTGAAGCTAGATTTATGCTTAGGCAGGCTTTTTACTTAACAAAATGGTTTATTGAGGTCTATGAGAATCAAGAAGTTCATATAGATTATGTTACACCTGAAGAATCTTGGTTTGTGCAAGATAATGGCATTGCTGAAGAACTTGAACAGGAGCTTGAAATCTTGCGAAAAAAAGTAATTAACTACGAACGGAAGATTGAAGAGTACCAACAAATATCTGATGAAGCAAAAGATAAACGAAGAAAGCGAGCTTTTGCAAAAGTTAATAAACTAGACGAGTCAGAGGCAGAAACTAGAGATAGAATTGATAAACAATTACGAGATGCTGGCTGGGAATGTGATACCTGTACTTTAAATTTTAAAACGAAAAAAACCTTACCTCAAAAAGGAAAACAAATGGCTATTGCCGAATGGAAATGTGGTAATAAATGGGCAGATTATGCTCTTTTCAATGGTCTGGAGCTTATTGGGTTAGTAGAAGCTAAAAAACATAACAAAAATGTTATGAGCGATTTAGGGCAAGCTAAAACATATAGCCAACTTATTTTAGATGAAAATTTAATTACATTTCCAAATCACGCAAATAAGAATAATTATAAAGTTCCTTTTCTATTTTCAACAAATGGAAGGCAGTTTTTAGAACAATACAAAACAGCCTCAGGTATTTGGTTTTGGGATGCACGAGATCAAAATAATTTAGCGCGACCCTTGCCTGATTGGTTTTCTCCAAGAGACCTTGTTGAAAAGTTAAATTACGATGAACAAGAAGGAATAGAAAAACTTCAAAGTACAGATTATGGTCTTTTATCAGACCCAAGTGGTCTGGGGTTACGCGAGTATCAAATTGATGCCATTAAAGCTGTTGAAGAAAAGATTTTACATAATTTAGAAGATAGGCGAGCGTTACTCGCTATGGCAACAGGTACTGGGAAAACACGCACCATGATTGGTATGTGCTACCGTTTAATTGCTTCGGGTAGGTTTAGAAGAATTTTATTTTTGGTAGATAGACGTATGTTGGGGAAACAGGCCTCAGATGCATTTAAAGAAGTTCACATAGAAAACCTACAGACCTTTGCTCAGATTTATGATTTACAAGACTTAGATGATAAAATAGCGCAATTAGATACTAAAATTCATTTTGCTACCGTACAAGGTATGGTGCAACGTATTGTCTATTCTGATAATCAGCCCAGCGTAGGAGATTATGATTGTATAGTCGTAGATGAAGCCCATAGAGGGTATACCTTAGATAGGGAAATGGATGAAGAAGAATTCATACTCCGAGATCAGTTAGATTTTCAAGGTAAATATCGTATGGTTTTAGATTATTTCGATGCCTATCGTATTGGATTGACCGCTACACCGGCTTTACATACCAAAGAAATATTTGGAGATCCTGTTTTCTTGTATTCATACCGTCAAGCTGTTGTAGAAGGGTACTTAATAGATTTTGAACCACCCTATGTTTTCCAGACCAAATTATCGCAAGAAGGTATTGTTTGGGAAAAAGGCGATGAAGTAAAAATCTACGACCCTGAAGAAAATGAAATTGTAAGCGCAGGCGTTACCGAAGATGAAATTAAGGTTGAAATAACAGGTTTTAATCGTAAAGTGATTACGGAAAGTTTTAATCGTGTTGTGCTGACAGAGCTAGTTTCTACTTACGGTATTTTACCAGAAAATAGGGCCAAAACCTTAATATTTGCAGCTACAAACACGCATGCAGATACCATAGTTAAATTATTGTATGAAGTCTATACCGATTTAGGAGAACCGGTAGACGGTGATGCAATAGTGAAAATTACAGGTAATGTTTATGAAAGAGAAGATCTTTTGCGCAAGTTTAAAAATGATCAATACCCAAGTATTGTGGTTACGGTAGATTTGTTAACTACGGGTATTGACGTGCCTAGTATATCAAATTTGGTGTTCTTACGCCGTGTAAATTCAAGAATTCTTTACGATCAAATGATTGGTCGTGCCACCAGACGCTGTGATGATATTGGTAAAGATGTCTTCAGAATTTACGATTGTGTGGGTGTATCAGAAATAATGGCGAAAGAACAGGTTATGAAACCTGTTGCACCACTAGTAAATAAGAGTTTTGCGAACCTAGTTGAAGAACTAGGTATTATTGAAGATAGCTATACAAAAGAAGCAAAATTAGATCGAGTAGTAGCGAAAATGCAACGCAAATTTTCTGGTTTTAATGAAAAGCAAAAAGAACAATTTGGAATCCTATCCGGGGAACCAACGGTAAGAGATTTTGCGAAGAAATTGAAATCTATTGATTTAGAAAATCTTGATCAGGCAATGCAAGATTATAATCATTTATGGGAGTTTTTAGATAGGGAAAAAGGAAAATCGTATGGCTTAGGCACCTTGTTTAGCGATCATGAAGATAGCTTGCAGGAAGTATCTAGAGCATATGAGAAAAACTTAAAGCCTAAAGATTACTTAGATTCTTTTGCTGAATTTATACAGAATAATAGAAATAAAATTACGGCATTAAATATAGTGTGTACTAAACCTAATAGTCTTACCCGAACAGAACTCAAAGAACTTCGGTTAATTTTAGATACAGAAGGCTATAGTAGAACTAAATTAAATACGGCCTATAAAGAAGTTACCAATACAGATATAGTTGCAGATATTATTGCCCATATACGCACTTCTGCTTTAGGTGAAAATTTAGTAAGTCATCAAGAGCGTATTACAAGAGCAGTAGACAAGCTCAAAACTTCACATAATTGGAACCAAATTCAATTAAAGTGGTTGGATAAAATAGAAGCTCAATTGCAAAAAGAATCTATAATAACATTAGAAGATTTAAATAAACCTCCTTTTAGTGTTGATGGTGGTTTAAAACGATTAGATAAAGTGTTTAAAAATGAAACAGCAGATGTAATTAAAGAATTAAACGAATATTTGTACGCTTAATAATAAACAATTTAAAATTATTTAATGGCAGAGGCTATAATTGAAAATATAGAACAAATTGAGGTTTTAAAACATACATTGAAACCAAAAGTCAAGACTGTAAAAGAAATTTTATATAATCAAGATTTAAAAATACCAGAATACCAAAGACCTTATAAATGGCAACCAAAAAATGTAAAACAATTATTGGAAGATATTGTTTTACATCAAAAAAAATCAGCTTACAGAATTGGTACTGCTGTTATGCATAAAGATAAGAAGGATTTAAATATTGTAGATGGACAACAACGTATAGTTACTCTGACTTTAATTGCATATGCTTTACATAGTAATGAGTCAACACAATATTTTGCTAAAAAATATGGAGGAGATAGTACGTTGAAACTACTTTCAGAATCTATGGATAACGATATATCAAAAGCAAATATTATTATCAACTTTAAAGAAATTGAAAGAGAGATAAAAAGTTTTACTGAAGATGAAGTTCGTTTCTTTTTTACAAAATGTGAATTGGTATGCATAACCTTGTCTAGTATTTCTGAAGCCTTTCAGTTTTTCGATTCTCAAAATGCAAGAGGTAAAGATTTAGATCCTCACGATTTATTAAAAGCTTTTCACTTACGTGAAATGTCTAGTTTTTCAGAAAAAGAAAGACAGCAATGTATCGAAGAATGGGAAAGCAAAAATGACGATGAACTGCACGATGTCTTTTCACAATATTTATTTAGGATTCGTAGATGGTCTAAACGTAAAAATGGACGCTATCTAAATAAGACCAATGCTAATATATTTAAAGGGGTTAGTTTAGATAAAACACAAGATTTTCCATACACCTATCCTTTAAAAATAAATAATGTTTTTACAGATGAGTTTAATCAACATCTACATCGGAAGGTCGATAATAATATAAAACCATATCCTTTTCAAATAGATCAAGTAGTTCTTAATGGACAGCGTTTTTTCGAAATGATAAGCTTTTATCAAGATAAAATACACCGAATAAAACAAACTCATAGCGCAAAATACTTTGATAAAGAAGAAAAAAAATGGATATATGATGAAGATTTTTTTCTCGGTAAGCTTCAATTTCTATCAATTAAATCAAAAGACAGTATATCTTTTAAGGTTTTAAAAACCTTAGCCTCTTATGAAGGGCGTAACAGATCTGGTGATCAGTATGTAAGAACACTTTTTGATTGCGGACTACTATATTATACAGATAAGTTCGGTAATAAAGATCTGGATAGAGTAATTACTAAACTATTTATTTGGGCTTATAGTTTACGTTTAAAATTGCAAGCAGTACAATTAGCTTCTGTAGATAATCATGCTAGAGAATGGAATAGTGTGTTTTCTATTATTAGAGAGGCAACACAACCAAATGAAGTATATCAAATGTATTTAGAAAGTATCGATGCTATAAAATCGAAGAAAACTAAAGATGTATTAGACATGTTTAAATCTTTAAACTATAGCAATGAAAAATAAATTAGTAGAATTAAACATAGAGGAAGTGTTTTCAAACAACACCTATGCAATTCCAATTTATCAACGCAATTATGCGTGGAAAGAAGCGCAAATAAAACAACTGATCCAGGATGTTTACGATTATGCTAAAAACGATACAGCAACAACACAACAGTATTATATTGGTAGTTTAGTAGTTTTTGAGCGTAAAACGGAAGAAGGAATTGTTTATGAAACGATTGATGGTCAACAACGTTTAACAACGCTAAATATTTTGTTTTCAGTTTTAAAAAATGAATTTGATATTCATATTAATAACTATAAAACAAATCTTCATTTTGATAGTAGACCAATGTCTTCCTATACTTTAGAGCATATTTATAATAAGACTAAAAAAGAAGATGTAAATAAGTCTGAAAAAAAGTTAAATGTTAGAATTACAGATGCATATACCATTGCTAAAAATGAATTAAATAAAATTAAAAAGGCTAATCATTTAGAACAGTTTGTTAATTATTTAAAGGCAAATGTTATTATTCTAAGAGTTCCTGTGCCTGTGGATACAGATTTAAATCATTACTTCGAGATAATGAATAATCGTGGAGAGCAGCTAGAAAAGCATGAAGTGTTAAAAGCTAAAATGCTAAAGGTATTTAGCAAAGAAAAAAAGGCAAGCCACGTTTTTAATACCATTTGGGAAACTTGTGCTAATATGGAGAAATATGTACAGCATGGTTTTAATACAGAGGTGCGCACTGCTCTTTTTGGAAAAGATTGGAATCATTTTGAAGCAGAAGTTTTTGAAGATGTTATCAATAGTTTTAATTCTAAAGTTGAGGTAGATAATACTGCATTAACTATTGAGGCTTTATTAAAGGATAAACAACAAATAGAAATAATAAAGGAAGAGGACGATGATTCTCCAGAACGCTTTAATTCTGTAATTAACTTTTCAAATTTCTTATTACATATTTTAAGAATATTAGTTAATAATAATTCTAATTATGAATCGCTTTTAGAGAATGAGAAAGATGTTCCATTAGACGATAAAAGACTAATTGAAACTTTTGATTTTTTCTTAAATGAAGAGGATAAAAACAAGAAAAAAGCATTTGTTGAAGATTTTGTCTTTTTATTATTAAAGGGCAAGCACTATTACGATAAATATATTATTAAACGTAATTTAAAAGATGATAAATGGAGTCTAAAATATTTAAAAGTAGAGTATTATAATAAAAAAGCGTCTCATCAATACAAAAACAGTTTAGACATTAATAATAAATCAATTTTAATGTTATTGTCAATGTTTCATGTGTCTGCACCTACATTAATTTATAAACATTGGTTAAATGCTGCATTAAATTATTTGCTGGATGATAGTAAAGAAGAAATTGATGGAGAAGATTACATCCATTATTTAGAAGACTTAAGTGATACATATTTATATGATCGTTTTCTAGCTAAAGAAGAAAAAGATTACTTTAATATTATTTATAAAAATGACGCTTATCCTAGTACTAATAAAGATGACTTAGATACATTTAAACTTAACGAAGGTACAAGCGTAGAAAATTTTATATTCAATCGTTTAGATTATTTACTTTGGAAACAAGATCAAGAAAAAGACAATAAACAATTTTCCGATTTTAGTTTTTCTTTCCGTACTTCTGTAGAGCATTACTATCCACAAAACCCAATGGAAGGACAAGATGTATTAGATATCAATACATTAGATAATTTTGGAAACTTATGCTTAATAAGTAGAAATAAAAACTCTAAATTAAGCAACTACATGCCAACCGCCAAAAAGGAGCATTATGCTAAAAGAGGTAGTATAGAAAGCATAAAACAACAAATTATGATGCAAGAAAAGCATTGGCAAGAGAATGAAATTAAGGAGCACGCAAAAAAAATGATAGAAACACTTTTAACAACAAGAATATAAATGGCATTATCCACACAAGAAATAGTAAACAAACTCTGGAACCTTTGTAACGTATTACGTGACGATGGTATTACATATCACCAATATCTAAACGAGTTAACCTTTATTCTGTTCCTTAAAATGGCAGAAGAAACCGATTATAACGATAAGTTGCCACAAGGCTACCGTTGGGAAGACCTAAAACATAAAGAAGGGATAGAACTATCTACATTTTACAAAGAGTTGTTATTGCATTTAGGAACCAAAACAACAGGTAACATTCAGAAAATATACAACAACGCACAAACCAGTATACAAGAACCTGCCAACCTGCGTAAAATTATAAAGCACATAGATGAACTCGATTGGTTTGAAGCCAAAGACGAAGGTCTAGGCGAAATGTACGAGGGTTTACTAGAAAAAAATGCGAGCGAGAAAAAATCGGGAGCAGGACAATACTTTACACCAAGACCATTAATTAATGTGATGGTACGTTTAATGGATCCTAAAGTAGGCGAGCGCCTTAACGATCCTGCCTGTGGTACGTATGGCTTTATGATTGCTGCACACCATTATATTAGAAATCATAATGATATTTATACTCTTGATGATGCACAAAACCATCACTTGCTAAATGAGCAATATTCTGGTTGCGAGTTGGTGGGCGATACACACCGTTTAGCCATGATGAATTCATTTCTACATGGTATGGGTGGTAACATAGCTTTACAAGATTCGTTAAGCAGCTATGGCGAAAGCATAAAAAATAAAGACCTCGTTTTAGCAAACCCCCCATTTGGAACAAAAAAAGGAGGCGACCGACCAACCAGAACCGATTTAGTGTACCCAACAAGTAACAAGCAATTAAATTTCTTACAGGGTATTTACCGTAGTTTACACACAAGAGGAGGTGCAAGAGCAGCCGTAGTATTACCAGATAATGTATTATTTGAAGATGGCGACGGACAAAACGTGCGTAAAGATCTGATGGAAAAATGTAATTTACACACTATTCTACGTTTACCAACAGGTATTTTTTACGCAGCAGGTGTAAAAACAAACGTGTTGTTTTTTGAGCGTGGTACCATAGATAAAGCCAATACTAAGGACGTATGGTTTTACGATATGCGTACCAACATGCCCAACTTTGGGAAACGTACGCCATTTACCGAAAGCTATTTTGAAGACTTCGAAAAAGCCTACACAGCAGAAGACCGAACCAAAATTAAAGATGAACGCTTTAGTTGTATTTCCAGAGATTTTATTGCCAAAAAGAACGATTCTTTAGATTTAGGTTTAATTGCAGACGATAGCATTACCAAAGCCGAAGACATTGGCGAACCTATAGACATTGCCAAAGAAGCCTTAACAGAATTAACCAGCATTACCAAGGAGTTGAATGCCATAATTAAAGCATTAAACTAGATGGAAAATAAGTCACCAAAGAATTGGGTTGAAACTAAACTAGATGAAGTTGTACTTTCTAAAAAGGGAAAGAAACCGAAAATTCTAAATGAAGTTGAATTTGAAGGTTCTGTGCCTTATCTAGATATTAAGGCTTTTGAAAAGAATGAAATTAGAAGATATGCAGATGTCGAATCTTCTAATTTAATAATTGAATCTGAAATTGGTATTGTTTGGGATGGAGCAAGAAGTGGTTGGGTAAGTAAAGGGAAAAAAGGAGCAGTTGGTTCTACAATAGCTATTGTAAAGCCAATAAATATTGACTCTGATTTTTTATATAGATTTCTTCAATCAAAATTTGATTATTTAAATACAAATACAAGAGGGACAGGGATTCCTCACGTAGATCCGAAAGTTTTATGGAATATAGATTTTCCACTTCCACCACTAGCAGAACAACAGCGCATTGTTGCCAAACTAGACGATTTATTTGGGCATTTAGATACTCTTAAAACCCGTTTAAAAAGCATACCACAAATCCTTAAAAACTTTAGACAAGCGGTGTTAACCCAAGCGGTAACTGGTAAACTTACTGAGGCATGGCGTGTTGGGAAGGAGTTGGATTCTTATTTGAAAATAATTATTAAAAACAGAAAGGAGTATTATATAAAAAGAATTGAAAGCGCAAAGATTAATGGTGATAGAAAGCCAAAAAAATTAGATGAAACAGATTTCGAATTTTATAATTACGAATCAAATGTTAAAATGCCAAAAGGTTGGAAATTAGCTAATTTAAAAAATATTGCAGATTTATTGACTGATGGAGAACATGCAACACCTAGAAGGACAGAAAGTGGGTATTATTTATTGTCAGCTAGAAATGTTCGAGATGGTTTTATCTCTTTAGAAAAAGTTGATTATGTTCCTGAAGACGAATATTTAAGAATTAAAAAGAGATGTAATCCAGAATTTAAAGATGTTCTAATCTCTTGCTCAGGTTCAGTTGGTAGGGTTTCAACAGTACCTAAAGATTTGGAATTCGTTATGGTACGAAGTGCTGCTTTAGTGAAGTTGCAATCAAATAAAGAGATTTCCAAATTTGTAGAGCTTTCGCTAAGATCAAGAGTTGTACAAAATCAAATTTTAACACTTCAAAAATCAACTGCTCAGGCAAATCTTTTCTTGGGGCAAATTGGAAAAATTGTTATTCCAATACCTTCGAAAGAAGAACAAACCGAAATCGTAAAACGTGTAGAACATTTATTTGCTAAAGCAGATACTATAGAAGCTCAATACCAAAGCCTAAAAACAAAAATAGACAGTTTACCACAAGCCATATTAGCCAAAGCCTTTGAAGGTGAGTTGGTAGAGCAGTTAGATACAGATGGTGATGCTAAGGAGTTGTTGGAGGAGATACTGAAGTTGAAAGCGGAGGAAAAAAAGAAACCAAGAAAAAAATCAACGAAGAAAAGTAATATTAAGATTTCAAAAAAGAAAATAATAAAACCAAATCCTGAATTTCCTCTTTATTCAGTTTTGTTAAATTATTCAAAAGGTTTATCCGAAAAAGAATTGTATAAACTTTCTGGTTTGACCCAACATTTGTTTTTAACTCAATTTGATAAGGAACTTGAATCAGGTATGATTAAATATGATGTTGAAAACAAAATATTGGTTAAGGTGGTGAGCAAATGAGAATAAATAAATTATATATTCATAAATATAAAAATCTAAAAGAATTCAAAATAGATTTTTCTAACTCTTATTACATAAGTGTATTACTTGGTAAGAATGGAACTGGAAAATCTAATTTTTTTGAGTTCCTAACTATTGTTTTTAAATGTTTGGATTTAGCTGATAGTCCAGCTACATTTAAAGAGTTTTTTAAAAATGAACTTCAATCTATGAGTGAGGTTTATACCGATTTTAGTTTAGATTATACTATTAATAGTAATAAAGTTAGAATAGTACTAGAGGGTAATGATTTGAAAATTAGAGATGTAATACGTACTTCTAGCATGCCGTTTTCACAATTTTCATCAAAAAAAGAACAACTATTTCCTTCTCATGTGATAGGGTATTATTCTGGAAGAAACGGAAGGTTTGAAGGATTATTTGATAAACATATTGCGGATGCAGAACAAGCTATTATAGATGTTAAAAATGCACAGGATAAAAAAGATGATCAGGAACTTAAAGCTTATCAGGAAGGAATTATAATTCCTGAAAAAGATAAAGTGATAATTCCAGAGGAGATTTTTAGAAACTTGTTTTTTGCAAAACATCAATACTCACAACTATTGTTATTAACTCTATTTGCGTTTAAAAATAAAAATAGTGCGATTGATGTTTTGCTAAAAGAATACCTCAAAATTGATGGATTTCAGCAGTTCTCGTTGACTTTAAAAAGCCCAGAATTTAATTCCAAAATTTCATATGATGATGGTGTCGAAAAATTTTGGGGAGCAGCAGGTTCTGCATTAGATAGTGCTTCTTTTTTATATCGTATTTCTAAAAGATCATTAATACTTCCAATTGAGCAGGTAAATGCTATGAACATTAAAAGCTCAAAAAAAGAAGCAATTACTTTTTTAGTAAATGCAGAAAAATTTATTGAAGAAGTTACTGAAGAGTATGACAATGATATGGCTGAAACATTCCGTCACTTGGAGAGTTTGTATCTATCGGATTTATTACAAGAAATTGTTCTTGATGTAAAACGAGGAGAAGATATTATATCATTTTCTAATTTAAGTGAGGGAGAGCAGCAAATGATAGCAACATTAGGGTTGATGATTATTACAGGTACAAAAAATAGTTTGTATTTACTTGATGAACCAGATACGCATCTTAACCCTAAATGGCAAAGAGAATACATAAACATTATTAAACAAATGGCTAAAGAAGATGATAACAGCCATATTATGATAGGTACACACAGTCCTTTTATTCCTCAATCAGTAGTTGCTTCTGATTTAATTTTATTCAAAAAAATAGAGAACAAAACTGAAGTACGAAAATTAGATAATATGCATACTTGGAAAATCGATCAGATTTTAACTAGTGAAATTTATGAGCTTCAAACAACTAGAGCATCAGATATAGAATATGCTATAACTAGAAGAGATCAATTAAGGTCTTTAGGAAGGGAATTAAGAGATAGTGAAATAGAGGAGCTTAGGGATATTGAAATAACAATCGAAGATCTGGGGGTAGGAAGAACTTCATATGAAGTGAAATTGAATGAGCGAATGAAAAAATTGTCGGAAATATTTAGTAAAGTCGATAATTCATGATAAAAGTAAATAAAACAGATGTAATTCCAGGTCGCCTTGTTAAGGAAGGTTTAGAAGAGAAAGTGAAGGATATGCTTGATTTTGTGTGTGATTCTAAACCTTATACAAATACCGAAATAGGTAGTGTTAAAAAAGCTTTTAAAAATGTAATTTACGGTCATGTTACCGTAAAAGATCAATTAAAATTAGAACAATATAATAAATGTTGTTATTGTGAAAGTAAATTCACAACTAACAGTCCAGGAGATGTAGAGCATTTTAGACCTAAAGGAAGATATAAAATACCAGGTGTTTCAGGTTATAAAAAACCAGGTTATTATTGGTTAGCATATGATTGGAACAATTTGTTTTTCTCATGTGAAGTATGTAATAGAGAGTATAAAAAAGAAAATTTTCCTCTTTTTGAAGATTGTGACAGAGCTATACCACATTTGAAAAATCACCTTATTAGATCTGAAAAACCAATTTTAATATGTCCAAATGAAAATCCTTCAAATCATTTAGAATTTCAAGAAGATACAATAATAGCTAAAGACATAAGAGGTAAGATGTCAATTAAATATTATGGTTTAAAACGTAAAGGGTTATTAGATGATAGATTATCATCATTTAATAGCTTAAAAAGCATTGGCCCTTTAAAAGGAGACTTAAATAGAGTAACTCAAGATATAGTTGATTTAATTAATGATGGGTTAAATGAAAGTTATACAGTAGACAGTTTAAAGGAGATTTTTCAATTAAATAATGATTTTATCACAGATTCAATTAGTGATTCTGGAGAGTTTTCTTTAATGGCTAGAACAAGTTTTAGCATTTAACATGATTCATTATGTTTTGGTAATAAATTTAATATATGGATAATACATTTGAAATTAATAAAATTGTAAATTATTTAAAGCAATATAAAAATCAGTTACCCGAACTTTATACCTGGAATCCTAAAATTGAAAAATTAATAGCCTTAAATGTAATTACATCAAAAGATATTTTAGTTCTTAATGGCTTGAGTTTTTATGAAAAAGAAATACTATTAAAGCAAAAGTTACATGTAAAGTTGAATGTATATTTTGAGTCAGATAAAGAGTTGTTTTATAAGCTATGTCTATGGATTATAAAAGATTGGGGAGGAATTTTAGGAGCAAAAGATACAGACACATTAACTGTAATTGATAATTTTCTAAACTCAGAGTCACCCAGTTTTAAGAGAATTGCAAGTACCTCTAAAGTTGGCGCATTTATGTTTCCTGAAAAGTACATTATTTATGATTCTAGAGTAGCCTATGCCTTAAACTGGATTATTCTTTCAGAAAATACAGGGAGCCATTTTTTTCCTATCCCTAATGGAAGAAACTCCAAAATGATGGCTTTTGATATGAATGTTTTAATTCGCCTAAAACATTTAGAAAACTATTGTCCAGAGAGCTTAGAAGATATGGATGAGCGTCAATATGTAAAACGACGAGATAAAACTTTATTTATACCGGAAAAAGAAGCATATTTGGAACTTAACAAACTAATAAGAGCCATTAGTGCTGAGCTTTGGGAAGGTGAACAGGCTAAAATGCTTTATTATACTGAGATGCTTCTTTTCTCAATTGCTGATAGGGAAATTTTTGATGATATAACTAAACGTATTAAGTTAAACATTACTTAGTAATTCGATATTATTAAAAGGTTTAGAAATAAATCTTTTGGCAAGCACAAAAAGAGAAGTAAACATTGTCTTTTTCTGAGCTTTTTTATTTCGTTTTTTAAAGTTCCGGGATTCACTTCGTGCATCCCTTGTTTTTCACACCTGAGAATAAAGCTCAAATTGCTAGCGCAATTTATGGGCTTTTTTAGTTTGTTTTTTCAAGTACCCGGATTCACTTCGTGCATCCCTGGGTCTTCGCTCCTGACAATAAAGCTCAAATTGCTAGCGCAATTTATGAGTAATTTTCAAGTATCGGGATTCACTTCGTGCATCCCTTGTTTTCCGCACCTGACAATAAAGCTCAAATTGCTAACGCAATTTCTGAGTAATTTTCAAGTTTCGGGATTCACTTCGTGCATCCCTTGATCTCCACACCTGAGAATAAAGCTCAAATTGCTAATGCAATTTATGGTCTTTTTTATTTTAATTAATTTACAAAAACAATGTTTTTGACATTTCTTAAAATAAAAAAGCCCAATACCTTTCGGTATTGAGCTTTGCTCTAAGCGGAGAATGAGGGATTCGAACCCCCGGAGGTGTGACCCTCAACAGTTTTCAAGACTGCCGCATTCGACCACTCTGCCAATTCTCCTGAGTGCCTCATCAGGTATTCCCTGAATGCGGGTGCAAATATATAAACCTTTTTTAAATATTTACCCTGCTTTTGAAAATATTTTCACATTTTTTTCCTTTAAAATTGTAATTCTACTTTAGCAGTCTATTTTTTAGCGAATTACGAATAGGTATCGTTTTAAAAAAGTAATTTTACGGCAAGGTATTGTAGTATTTACACTGCTTATATTTAATATGATTTAATGAATTCGAGTATAGACTCTTTACAATGGCGTTATGCCGTTAAAAAATTTGATACTTTTAAGCTTTTAAGTGAGGCTAAAATAAGCCTCTTAAAGGAGGCCTTTAATCTCACGGCAACTTCGTATGGATTACAGCCCATAAAACTAATTGTAGTCTATAACAAAGCGCTTCAGCAGAACTTGGTTGCACATTCCTATAACCAACAACAAGTAGCACAAGCATCGCACCTCTTGGTGCTATGTGTTGAAACCAATATATCTGAAGCCTACATCAGAAATTATTTCAACTTAATTAAAGAAGTCAGAAATACGAGTGATGAAATTCTAAATCCGTTTCGCGATTCTTTAATTACTACCTTTTCTAAAATGGCGCCTGAAGAAGTAAAATCCTGGGCGACCAAACAAGCGTATTTGGCTTTGGGGAATTTGCTAACAGTTTGTGCCATGGAGCAGATAGATTCTTGCCCTATGGAAGGTTTTGTTCCGAGTAAATATGATGAACTTTTAGGGATAAAGGATATGGATTTAACTTCGGTCTTAGTACTGCCAGTAGGGTATAGGGCAGCAGATGATTTGTTTGCCAGCTTAGAAAAAGTACGAAAGCCGCTAACCGATTGTATTATTGAGATTAATTAGTTGTCTTTAAGGTTTGAATAACGCGCTAAATCCGTTTAATTTGCAACCGGATTTCATGTTAACTTTATAATTAAAAAAATATGCCTGGATTTGAATTGTTCGGAGATGCGGAACGGAAAGAAGTCAATGATGTTTTAGATTCAGGAGTACTCATGCGTTACGGTTTTGACGGAGCCCGTAACGATTGGAAAGCAGTTAAATTAGAAAAGCTTTTAGCAGAACGCATGCAGACGCAATATGCGCAATTGGTGAGCAGTGGTACTGCTGCCTTAAGCGTAGCATTGGTCAGTGCGGGAATTGGTGCTGGAGATGAAGTGATCATACCTACATTTACCTTTGTGGCTACTTTTGAAGCCATTTTAGCAGTTGGTGCTATTCCTGTTTTAGTAGATATTGATGAAACCTTAGGCTTAAATGCTAAAGCGGTAGAAAATGCAATTACGGAACAGACAAAGGCAATCATGCCCGTGCATATGTGCGGTTCTATGGTAGATTTAAATCCGTTGCTAAAATTATGTGCAAAACATGATTTGGTGTTGGTAGAAGACGCCTGCCAAGCTATTGGTGGTTCTTATGATAATAAACCGCTAGGGAGTATTGGAGATATAGGATGTTTCTCGTTTGATTATGTAAAAACAATTACCTGTGGTGAAGGCGGCGGACTAATTACAAACAATAAAGAGTATTATACCCATGCCGATCATTATTCAGATCACGGGCATGATCATATTGGAAAAGATAGGGGAGCAGAAGGGCATCCTTTTTTGGGCTATAATTATAGAATATCAGAATTACATGCAGCGGTTGGTGTAGCTCAAATTCAGCGTTTGGATGAGTTTTTAGCCACTCAAAAAAAATACTATACAATTTTAGAGGACGCATTAAAAACAATTCCTGAAATTACCTTTCGAAAAATACCAGAAGGTGGGGTTCAGAATTATTCTTTTATTAGTTTCTTTCTCCCTACAGAACAACTAGCAAAAACGGCACATACTTCTTTAGGACAGCACGGAGTAGATGCTTCTTTTTATTGGTATGATAACAACTGGCATTACCATACAAAATGGGAACATTTAAAAGAATTGAAATCTTTAAATCAGTTTTCAGAAACGATAGAAAAGGCCGTATTTACTTCTGAAGAAAAAGACTTCTCAGCTTCTGACCAAGTAATATCGCGCACCATCTCTTGCCTAATAAAATTAAGCTGGACGGAAGCGCAAGTACATGCCAGAGCAAAAGCTATGGTTAATGCTATTAAAGTAGTGCTAAGTTAGTACGAAACGTAATCTACAATTTCTAATCCGTAACCAATAATACCTACACGTTTAGATTGTATGGTATTGGTTAATAATTTTACTTTAGAAATATTAAGGTCGTGTAAAATCTGTGCGCCAACACCAAAATCTTTGGCATCCATCTCAATCTTAGGAGCTTTCATTTCTCCTTTGGCTTGTAGTGCTTTTAGATCTGATAATCTATTTAAAAGATTTAAAGACTGACTGTCTTGATTGATGAACAAAAAGGCACCTTTGCCTTCCGCATTAATAGCATTAAACATATCCTCAAGTTTTTTATCAGGATTGTTGGTTAGGGTACCAAGAATATCATTATTTACTAAAGTAGAATTAATTCTCGTAAGAATTTTTTCCTCTTTTTTCCAAGTGCCTTTGGTTAAAGCAATATGTACTTGATCGTTTGTCGTTTGTTGGTAGGCGCGTAATCTAAAATCTCCAAAACGCGTGGTAATGTTAAAGTCTTCTTTTTTCTCAATCAAACTATCATGTTCCATACGATAGGCAATTAAAGATTCTATAGAAACAATTTTTAAATCGTGTTTCTTAGCAACTTCAATTAATTGTGGCAGGCGCGCCATAGAGCCATCTTCGTTCATGATCTCTACAATAACACCAGCGGGTTGTAAGCCTGCCAATCGCGCAAAATCTATAGCTGCTTCAGTATGTCCTGTTCTACGTAAAACTCCGCCTTCTTTGGCGACTAAAGGAAAAATATGACCAGGTCGTGCTAAATCAAAAGCTTTAGTTTCAGGATCGGTTAAGGCTAAGACTGTTTTGGCTCTATCTCCGGCAGATATTCCTGTAGTAACTCCTTTCCCACGTAAATCTACAGAAACAGTAAAGGCAGTCTCCATATGGTCTGTGTTGTTCGATACCATCATGTGTAAACCTAATTCTTTACACCTGCTTTCGGTCAAAGGGGCACATATAAGTCCGCGGCCTTGTGTAGCCATAAAATTGATTACTTCGGGAGTAGCCAATTCTGCAGCTGCTAAAAAATCTCCTTCATTCTCTCTATTTTCATCATCAACAACGATAATAACTTTACCGTTTTTAATATCGATAATAGCTTCTTCTATAGTATCTAGACGCGTTATATTTTCCATACTTTTTTATTTTCTACTAGGCATTAATTTTTTAAAGCCATTTTTAAATAGATCTATTACCACTCCAAAACTTATTAATCCTTTGTCTTCAGTGGCTCTTTTCGTTAAAAATATACCCAAGGGTAACATAATTAATGTGGAGGTCCAAGCGCCAATAATCGGATTCATATTTCCATCTTTAGCATAATTTTCTGAAAATACACCGATGAAATAATAGGTTAAGAATAAAAGAATAGCAACAACCATTGGTACTCCAAGTCCACCTTTACGGATAATAGCTCCTAAGGGTGCTCCCACAAAAAAAAGTACAATACACGATAAGCCTAAGGCAAATTTTTTGTGTAAGGATACAATATGCATGTTGTAAATTTTGTAGCGTTTATCCAATTCGTCTTTCTTACTGCTTATCGAAGCTATGATATTGGTCGTCGTATTTTTTGCAGCGTTTAAGATTTGACTCTTTTGGTATTCAGGATATAGATTGACAATATTTAAAGTATCAAACATTACTTTTTGTAATAGCAATGAATCTTTAGGTAAAGGCTTAAAATTAGCCTTATCTAAACTATCTTTTTTTGACAAAACAGCAAAAGCTCCCGCTCTGTTGTGGATACTTTTTGAAAAGGTTTCTACAATGGTAAGGTTGTTCTTTTTTATAGAATCGGCATCTTTTATCAACCGCATTACATTTTTCATCTTGTCGGTAGTCACCGCTCTATCTTCTTCTAAATTAACATCTAATGTAGAGATATCTTGATTGATGGTGTACACTTCAAAACTAGATTTAGCAAAAGGGTATTTCCGATTCTCTGAAGTTTTCTTTTTTACAATATCTTCATAATAATGACCATCTCTTAAAACCAGTTTTAAAATATCAGATCCTTCACTACTTACTAATTCTCCTGTTTTTGCTTTAATTACGGTGTTATTTATACCGTTGTCAGATTTTCTATGGATGATAACATTTTCTAAAAAACGCTCATTATCACCGTATTTACGATCTACCTTCATATTCATATTGGTCCCTTCTAAATCACTAAAAGCACCTTCAACAATAGCGGTAGACGGTTTAACTTGTCCAATATTTTTTCTAAGGTTGTATATTTTTTGTTCTGAAGCAGGAATAACGCTATTGGCAAAATAAAACACCACGACACCCAATATACAAACAAAAATAATTAAAGGACGCATAGACCGTTGCAAGGAAATACCAGAGGCTTTCATGGCAGCAAATTCGTAGTTTTCCGCGATGGAACCAAAGGTTAGAATAGAGGCCAATAGCACCGTTAAAGGAAGTACCTTCTCCATAAGATTAGGCATGATATAGAAGAGAAACTTAAGGATAATCATAATATCCAAGCCTCTACCGGCCAAATCGTCTATAAACAGCCAGATCGTTTGAAATACGAAGATGAGCATCAGTATTGCAAACGAGCTGAAGAAATTGTATAAGAATCTACTTAATAAATAACGGTCTAATATTCTCAATGCTTAGTTTCTTATGATGTAGTAACCTTCTTTTTTGTACTTAGCTTCATCAAAAGTAAATAAGCTATTTGATAAAGGCTGGTTTGTTTTAAAAGAATTAACAGTGATTGTCGTTTTAGTCCCGTTTTTACCTGTTTCTATTAGTTTATAGATGTGTTTTGTTTCGGCATCGATACCTAATAAGATTGTTTTAATCTCAGAATTAGTATCTATAGGAGTTAATTTAACGAATTGAATTTTTCTACCTTGAATATTTTGTAAAATATCCATTTCATAATTATGCCCTGTTTTATAAAACGTTAGCATTTTTGATGGCGTGATGGTATTTTCTTCTGCAGACTTGTCTTCAATGGTTACCTCTTCATTTTCAGGTACAATAGTGTATACTTTTGCACCGTCAAACAATTGTTTGGATCCTAAATAATTAAATAAATATTTATCGCCTTGCATGGTAACATCACCACGTGTTTCCTGATTTATATTTGCTTCCTTATTATTTAAAGCATACTTAAAATCTACGTAAATATTGTCATAACTTTTTACCTTGTTGTAAACGTCATCTAGCAAAGTTTTTGCTTTTGCTGAGTTTTGCGCCATGGAAAGGGCAGAGGACAAAAGTGCTACTAAAACAATAATCTTTTTCATAATCAAATTTTATTTTTTTTCGTTGTTAAAAATTACTTCAAGAGCTGCCATATCTGTAACATAAACCTGTCTGGCTTTACTGCCTTCAAATGGGCCTACAATTCCTGCGGCTTCTAATTGGTCGATAATACGACCTGCTCTATTATAACCTAATTTCAATTTTCTTTGGATTAGAGAGGCTGATCCTTGCTGCGCAATTACAATAACTTCTGCTGCATCACGAAACAAAGCATCTCTATCCGTGATATTATTATCAAGACTTGTGCCAGATTCTTCTCCTTCATATTCCGGAAGTAAATGTGCGTCTGGATATGCGCGCTGAGAGCCTATGAATTCTACAATCTTAGCAACTTCTGGAGTATCAACAAAAGCACACTGAATTCGTGTCACGTCATTTCCTTGGGTATACAACATATCACCACGACCAATAAGCTGATCTGCTCCTTGTGCATCTAAAATAGTACGAGAATCTATCTTAGACGTTACCCTAAAAGCAATACGTGCAGGGAAGTTGGCTTTTATAATCCCCGTAATTACGTTTACAGAAGGACGTTGAGTTGCAATAATTAAGTGAATACCAATAGCACGCGCAAGTTGTGCTAAACGGGCTATAGGTGTTTCTACTTCTTTACCAGCCGTCATAATAAGATCGGCAAACTCATCAATCACTAAAACAATGTAGGGTAAGAACATGTGTCCGTCATTCGGATTTAATTTACGCGCTTTAAACTTAACATTGTATTCTTTAATATTACGTACCAATGCCATTTTTAATAACTCATACCGATTATCCATTTCGATACAAAGAGAGTTCAGGGTATGAATAACCTTGGTATTGTCCGTAATAATAGCATCTTCAGAATTGGGTAGTTTTGCTAAAAAGTGACGTTCTATCTTATTAAAAAGGGTTAATTCCACCTTTTTCGGGTCAATTAAGACAAATTTCACTTCTGCGGGATGCTTCTTATAGAGTAAAGAAGTTAGTACTGCATTTAATCCAACAGACTTCCCTTGACCAGTAGCTCCTGCCATAAGTAAGTGAGGCATTTTTGCCAAATCTACAACGAAAGTCTCATTACTAATGGTTTTACCAAAAGCAATAGGCAATTGCATTTCTGCTTTTTGGAATTTACTTGAAGTAATTACAGAACGCATAGACACAATAGTGGCATTCTTGTTGGGCACCTCAATACCTATAGTTCCTTTCCCTGGAATAGGGGCTATAATACGAATCCCTAAAGCGGCAAGCGATAAAGCAATATCATCTTCTAAGTTTTTTATTTTAGAGATACGTACTCCTGCTTCTGGAACAATCTCATATAAGGTTACCGTAGGACCAATAGTAGCTTTAATTTGCGCAATTCCTATTTTATAGTTTTTTAGGGTCTCTACAATCTTGTTTTTATTTTCTTCTAATTCCTCTTGATTGATAGTAATACCTCCGGTTACCCCGTGTTGATCTAATAAATCTATAGTTGGGAATTTATAATTACCCAACTCTAAGGTAGGATCAAATTCTCCGTAATCTTCCACCAATTTACTGGCTAAATTATCGGTTTCTTCTTTTTCTTCTACTATTTTTTCCACCTGCATAGGAAGCTCTTCCTCAATAACTTCTTCTTCTACAGGAATAGTCACTTCAAAATCTTTATCCACAGTATTGGTTTCCATTACTGGAATATCCTTTTTATGGGTATAGGTCTCTACAATCTTTTGCTTTTCTTCTTTTTTAATAAGTGCTTCTACTTCTTCTTCAGAATACGTTTCTGCCGCAACATCATCATCCTTAAATTCTTTAGAAATAGAACTTTTCTTCTGTTTGTAATAGTCAGAGATATGATCAGGAGTCAATTTAAATAAGCGTACTAAGATGACGATAAGACCAAATAGCAGCAATAGAATTACGCCTAGTTTCCCTACATAATCTTGCAAAAAGTCATTCATCTCGTAACCTACTAATCCGCCTAAAAGTGGCCTTTTTTCTGCAAAGAAACCTAAGGTTAATGAGATCCATATAACGAATACCAATCCCCAAATCCATTTTCTTAGGAGCCCCGTATCTTTTAAGCTTAAAAATAAACGTAGTCCGCTCACAAAGAAAAGAAAGGTGAAAATTAGCGCGGCAATTCCAAAGCCTTTATAGACGAAGAAATGACTTATGGCTGCTCCAAATTTATTGAGTAAGTTTTTTGCTTCTTGATTGCGGTTAGAAAATTCTGAGAGCAAACTTTGATCGTCTTGCCAGGTGAAAAAGAACGATATAAAAGCAAAAAAAAGTGCTACACTAAAAAGCATGATTAAGCTTCCTAGTATAATTTTATTTTGTTTTGATAATTTTAAAGACACCTTTTTCTTAGGAGGTGTTGATTTTGAGCTTTTTGACTTTTTTGCCATTAAATCTTTTATTCTAGAGGGCTAAAATACAAATTTACCTTGTATGCGAAAGATATAACCGTTCTAAAAAAACTTAGGGAGGTATATAATTAAGCCGATAATGGATGAAGCAATAGATACAAGCATTACCGCTCCAGCAGCGATATCTTTTATAAAACCAATTTTTTCATCAAATTCTGGTTGTATATAATCTGATATTTTTTCAACAGCAGTGTTCATTCCTTCCACGCCAAGGACTAAAGCAATGGCAAATATTTGCAAAATCCATTCGGTTTTAGTAATCCCAAAATAGAAACCAGCACTGGTCATTACAATAGCTATAAAAACCTGAATTTTTATACTTGCTTCGGTACGAATTAAAAGTACGGCTCCACGCAATGCGAAGCCGACGCTTTTTATTCTATTTACTAAAAAAGACTCTTTTTTAGGCATTTACAAGGGCTTCAAGGGCAGCTTTATAATTTGGCTCTTCTGTTGTTTCTGCAACTTGCTCTGTATAGATTACTTTTCCTTCTTCATCTAAAACAACTACAGATCTAGAAAGTAATGGTGCTAATGGGCCGTCTGCAAAAGATACCCCATAGGTAGTACCAAAGTTTGCATCTTTAAAATCAGACAACATTTCTACGTTAGTTAAACCTTCTGCGCCACAAAAACGAGCTTGTGCGAAAGGCAAATCTTTAGACACACATAAAACCACTGTGTTCTTTAATTCTGATGCTTCTGTATTAAACTGACGTACAGATTGTGCGCATGTACCCGTATCTACACTTGGGAAAATATTTAATACAACTTTCTTTCCTTTGTATTGCGCTAAATCTGCACTTGATAAATCATTCTTTGTAAGTGAAAAACTTGGAGCAGAAGTACCTACTGCTGGTAAACTTCCTATAGTATTTAATTTATTTCCTTTTAAGGTTACAATAGCCATAATTATGTTTGTGTTTAATTCTGTGTGAAATTATAAAATATATCTTTCAAATGTTAAAATTCGCTTTGAAAAATTTTAAATAAAAAAAAGTCCATTCGGAGTACAAATGGACTTTAAAATTTCAATTGGGTTTATTATTTATCAATGGAACCCATCACTCTTTGCATGAAACCATTTAAAGCTTCTTTTTGAGTGGCTCCGCTTTTAACGGCTTTGTGTACTTCAAGGGCACCATACATATTAGAGATTAATTCTCCAATGACATCAAGTTCTTCATCTTTTAAAGAAGAAACTTCAGTTAGTGCTTCAAGTGTTTCTATTGTTTCGTGTACGTAATCTTCATCATTCTCCTGGATGAAGTTCGTTAAATGTTTAATTACTGGTAATTTCACCGATCAAATCTTTTAATACTTCATACTTATTTGTTTGCACTTGATTTTTTAATTTCCCACCAGAGAAGGCCGCAAATGTTGGAAGGTTATCCACATTCGCTAATTTTCTAGATTCTGGAAATTTTTCAGCATCAGCAATTACAAAAGTTATATTTTCATTTGTTGAAGCCTCTTTTTTAAATTTAGGCTTCATAATACGGCAATTGCCACACCAAGTAGCAGAATACTGAACGACTACATTTTCGTTTTGATCAATAATTTCTTGTAAATTATCTTGTTCTAATTCTAAAATCATAAGTAGTTAATTTAGAAATTAACCCCATTACAAAAAGTAATGGGGTCCTTAAATTTAGTTAATGTGACTTGCTAAATATTCTTTAGTTCCTTTAGCATTTGCTTGCATAGCATCTTTACCTTCTTCCCAGTTTGCAGGACAAACTTCGCCATTTTTCTGTACGTGCGTATACGCATCAATCAAACGTAAAAATTCATTTACATTTCTACCTACTGGCATGTGGTTAACCCCTTCATGGAATACAGTACCTTCTTCATCAATTAAATAAGTGGCTCTGTACGTTACATTATCACCTTCAACAGTAACAACACCTGTTTCATCATTGTATTGCTCGTTAGTAATATCTAAAATTCCTAATGTAGACGATAAATTTCTGTTGCTATCTGCTAATATTGGATACGTTACTCCTTCAATTCCTCCATTATCTTTTGCAGTACTTAACCATGCAAAGTGTACTTCAGGTGTATCACAAGAAGCACCAATAACGATAGTATTTCTTTTTTCAAATTCTCCTAGTGCAGCTTGAAAAGCATGTAATTCTGTAGGGCAAACAAAAGTAAAATCTTTTGGGTACCAGAAAAGAACAACTTTCTTGTTATTTTTTTGAGCTTCCTCTAAAACATTTATTTTAAAAGTGTCTCCTAAATCATTCATTGCATTTACGCTTAAACTTGGAAACTTTTTACCTACTATTGACATATTCTATATAATTTTTAGTGTTATTAGCTACTGTAAAATTAAGATTAGAAAAGGAGAATAGGCGTAATAAATATTTAAAAAATTGATAGGTCTATACTATTTATTGATGATGGAAATGACATCCAACAAATGCTGTGAACTTGATATTTTTAGGGGTAGTATTTTACGATATTAGAAATAAAAGGCTCCATATGTAGTGATTATCATAGAAACCTATTTTAATTGTTTTTTAAGTATTCTTATTTTGTAGTGATTTCTTTCTTCTCTCCAGTAACCAATCGCTTGATTTTGATGTTTAAACCAGCAAATATTAAGGTCATGATAGGACTTAACCAGTTGAATACGGCAAAGACTAAGTAATCTACTACAGGAACTCCTAAAACACTACTGTGGTAAGCGCCACAGGTATTCCAAGGAATTAATACCGAAGTTACCGTACCAGAATCTTCCAGCGTTCTACTTAAGTTTTCAGGTGCTAAACCTTTGTCTTTATATGCTTTGGCAAACATTTTTCCAGGGACTACTATTGCTAAGTATTGATCTGATGCTGTTACGTTTAACGCAATACAGCTTGCTACCGTACTGGCAAATAAACTAAAAGTAGATTGCGCTAAGCTTAATAAAGATCTGCTTATTCTTGCTAGAGCACCAATCCCATCCATAATACCACCAAAAACCATGGCGCAAATAATGAGCCAAATAGTCCCTAGCATACCCGCCATTCCATTTGAGGTAAACAAATCACTCAAAACAGCATTCTCTGTTGTAATAGTTGTTTTTACAGTGATGGCATTTAAAATACCTTTGTAAGCGGACTCAAAAGTTAATGAGGCTGCATTTGTAAGATTCATCACAATTTCGGGCTGAAAAATAATAGCAAAAATTCCACCTAACAAAGTTCCTATTAATAAAGCTAAAAGGGGAGGAGCTTTTTTTAAAATTAATAAGATAACTACAACGGGAACAAGAAAAAGCCATCCGGTGATATTAAAAGTAGCATCAATTGAATTTAAAATAGATGCTGTATCTGCTGTTCCTGTTGTGTCTATAGTGAACCCCAGAATTATAAAGACTATAAGTGTAACAGTTATAGTAGGTATGGTGGTGTAAAACATATATTTAATATGCGTAAATAACTCTCCTCCGGCCATAGCGGGTGCCAAGTTAGTGGTATCACTTAAAGGAGACATTTTATCTCCAAAGTAAGCTCCTGAAAGTATGGCTCCAGCGGTCATCCCTAAAGGAATTCCTAGAGTGTTACCAATACCAATAAGTGCGATACCTACGGTTGCAGAAGTAGTCCAAGAACTACCCGTTGCTACCGATATGATAGAACAGATAACCACACAAGCGGCTAAAAAGATTGTAGGATTTAATACCTGTAATCCGTAATAAATCATCGATGGAATAATACCACTCACGAGCCAGGTACCGGAAAGAGCACCTACCATTAATAAAATAAGAAGGGCTCCTGAAGTTGATTTTAGATTTTCGGCAACTTCAGCCATCATCTGCTCATAGCTAACCTTATTAAAAAAACCTACAATAGCTGCGACGGCACCTCCTAATAACAAAATAAATTGGTTAGAGCCACTTAGTGCATCATCACCAAAAACAAATACGTTGTACGCCAACATGCCTACCAAAATGAATACTGGAATTAGAGCTTCCCAAATGCTCAACTCTTTATTTTCTACAATGTGTTCATTTTCAGGCCCCGAAGGATTCAAGCTTTGATTTTGCATTAAAAATGTGATTTGTTATTCCGTAATAATACGATTTTGGCGCTATTCCTGCAAGTGTGTTATACGGTATTTTATGCGCTTACATGTTCTGTGCTCAGAATACCTAACTCTTCCATGCATGCTTTCATAATTTTATAGGTGCGGGCTATATCATCATCTAAACCAATAGAAAAGCGGATTAAACCTTCACCAAGTCCCATTTCTTTCTGTTCATCCATAGGAATTTCGGAAGATGTAGATGTTCCAGGTGCACTAAAGAGGGTTTTGTAAAAGCCAAGACTAACGGCTAAATATCCCAAATTCTTTTTCTGCATTAATTCCATCAAATTATTGGCATTGTCTAAACTCCCTACATTTAAAGTAAGTAACCCGCCATAACCAAAATCTTTATTCCTTTGTTTGTTCATAATTTCATGACCAGGATGAGATGGTAAGCCGGGGTAAGAAACTACTAATCCGTCTTCTTGAAATTTATCTGCCAAATACTGTGCGTTTTCAGCATGTTTTTTCATTCTGATGTGCAAAGTCCGCATGTTTTTTAAAATAGAAGAAGCTCGTAAACTATCTAAGGTGCTTCCTAATAACATCGCAGCACCGCTGTTTACATCTTTTAAACTCGTACAGAAATCTACAGTACCACATACGACACCAGCAACACAATCACTAGTACCATTAATAAATTTTGTTAAACTATGAATCACCACATCTGCACCTAACTTACCAGGTGTAATGGCTAGAGGAGAGAAGGTGTTGTCTACAATTAGAGGTAAATTATATTTTTTTGCCAATTTGGAGAGCGCTGCAATATCTGCCACTTCTAATAAAGGGTTACTCACCGCTTCGCAATAAATCATTTTTGTTTTAGGGGTGATTGCTTTTTCTACAGCATCAAGACTAGTGGTGTCTACAAAGGAGGTTTTTATGTTGAATTTTTTAAGAAAATTTTTCATGAACGCATAGGTACCACCGTAAATAGTTCTGCTACTTACAATGTGGTCATCTGCATCACATAGTTGCAAGATTACGGAGGTAATAGCACCCATTCCACTAGCATACACATTAGCTGTTTCGGTTCCTTCTAAGGCGGCTAAAGCTTCTCCTAAGTATAGGTTAGAAGGTGTGGAGTGTCTGCTGTAAAGATAGCAGCCTTCCGTATTTCCTTCAAACGTATCAAACATGGTTTTGGCAGCCATAAATGTATAGGTAGAGGAATCTGATATAGAAGGGTTTACACCTCCAAATTCTCCGAAAAATTGTAAATCTTGTAAATTATCTGCAGCCTTGTAATCCATAGCGAATAGTATATTAAATTAATAAAAAGGGTAATCCGCCAATCCAGACATCAACAAACATAAAAACTGAATCGGCGGATATATCAACACTTTAATCTTCCTTAAAAATACCTATATTGTTAAAATATATCAATGAATACTTAGATGTATAGATTATAAAACTATATATGATATATTTTGTAGATTTATAGTTTGTTATATTCATGTATGAGCTATAAATAGTGAAAATTTGTCAGAATGAAATTAGATAAAATTGATACTCAACTGCTTAACCTGCTTCAGGCGAACAGTAAAAAAACCACTAAAGAGTATGCAAATAGCTTAAATCTATCTGTAACAGCGGTTTATGAGCGTATTAAACGTTTAGAAAAACATGGCGCTATAGCTAAGTATGTAGCAATAGTCAATAAGAAAACAGTAAACAAAGAGTTTACAGTGCTTTGTCATGTAAAATTAGCACAGCATACAAAAGACTATGTTACCGATTTTGAAAAGGAAGTAGTAAAATTAAAAGAGGTCGTAGAGTGTTATCATATCAGTGGGGATTATGACTATATTTTAAAAGTACATGTCACCAATATGGAGGAGTATAGAAGTTTTATGGTTTCTAAATTAACAGCCATTAGTCATATTGGAAGTACGCAAAGTTCATTTGTGATTACAGAAGTTAAGCATACCACAGCAATTGCTATATAGTAGTTTATTATAACAGAAGTTTAGGGCTTTGAAGGCTTCTATACCAGAAATTAGTGCTAATTTTGTTATGTTTATAAAAATTTAATTCAAAATTATGAGTTTATACGATGTAGCCATTATTGGTTCAGGTCCAGGTGGATATGTTGCAGCTATTCGCTGTGCGCAATTAGGAATGAAAACTGCAATTATTGAAAAATATAGCACTTTGGGAGGAACTTGCTTAAATGTAGGATGTATTCCTTCTAAGGCATTATTAGATTCTTCGCATCACTATGAAGATGCTATAAAACATTTTGAAGAGCATGGAATTGAGATTTCTGGAGACATAAAATTGAATCTAGAAAAGATGATATCTCGCAAGCAAGGTGTTGTTGATATGACAACAAAAGGGATTGAGTTTTTGATGGATAAAAATAAAATTGATGTATTTACAGGTACAGGAAGTTTTAAAGACGCTACGCATATTGTTATTGCTAAAGCAGATGGAACTTCAGAAACTATAGAAGCAAAAAATACTATTATTGCTACAGGTTCTAAGCCATCAAGCCTACCCTTCATCAAATTAGATAAAGAGCGTGTTATTACCTCTACAGAAGCGCTTAAGCTAAAAGAAGTGCCAAAACACATGATTGTTATCGGTGGTGGTGTAATTGGACTAGAATTAGGGCAAGTATATAAAAGACTAGGAGCAGAAGTTACTGTTGTTGAATTTATGGATCGTATTATTCCAGGGATGGATGGTGCGTTATCTAAAGAATTAATGAAAGTATTGAAGAAGCAAAAAATAAAATTCCAACTTTCTCACAAAGTAAAATCTGTAGAACGTAAAGGAGATGAAGTTATCGTAAAAGCGGATAATAAAAAGGGAGAAGAAATTACCTTCACTGGAGATTATTGTTTAGTTGCAGTAGGTCGTCATGCCTATACCGATGGATTAAATCTTGAAGCGGCTGGCGTAAAATTAGAAGAAAGAGGTAGAGTAGCTGTAAATGAGCATTTACAAACCAATGTTTCTAATATTTATGCTATTGGTGATGTAATTAAAGGTGCAATGCTTGCGCACAAAGCGGAAGAAGAGGGGACTTTAGTTGCTGAAATTTTGGCAGGACAAAAACCTCACATTGATTACAACTTAATTCCAGGTGTTGTTTACACATGGCCAGAAGTTGCAGCAGTAGGGCAAACAGAAGAGCAATTAAAAGAGGCGGGTATTGAATATAAATCTGGTTCTTTTCCTATGCGTGCTTTAGGACGTTCTAGGGCTAGTGGGGATACCGACGGATTTGTAAAAATTCTTGCAGACAAAAAGACAGATGAAGTTTTAGGAGTTCATATGATTGGTGCTCGTGTTGCAGATTTAATAGCAGAAGGCGTAACAGCAATGGAGTTTAGAGCTTCTGCTGAAGATATCGCTAGAATGAGTCACGCACATCCAACCTATGCTGAAGCGGTAAAAGAAGCTGCTCTGGCAGCGACTGAAGATAGAGCGCTACACGTGTAATCTAAAATAGAATTCATATAGGCCTATCAAAATTTATATACTCGTTTTATCAGTATTTAAATTTGATAGGCTTTTTTATTTTTAATAAAGTGCTTAATTTCTTTAAAAGAGGGTTGCGTTCATATAAATGAAAAATAATAGTAAGGAATATTTAAAATCTCATAGATGCAGATAAATGACAAAACAGGAATAGAAAACTACCAAGCGCATTCTGATAGGTATACTTCCATGACCTACAATCGTGCAGGAAAAAGTGGAGTTTTGCTTCCAGCAATATCTTTAGGTTTATGGCATAATTTTGGTTTTGTAGATAACATTCAAAACGGACGCGAAGTTTTAAGAACGGCTTTCGATTTGGGAATTACTCATTTTGATTTGGCTAATAATTATGGACCTCCTTACGGGTCTGCAGAAGAAAACTTTGGGACCATTTTTAAAAAAGATTTTCAAGCGTATCGCGATGAGTTGTTCATAGCTTCCAAAGCGGGGTATGATATGTGGCCTGGTCCTTATGGTAATATGGGATCTCGTAAATATTTAATCGCCAGTTTAGATCAAAGTCTAAAGAGAATGGGGGTAGACTATGTAGATATTTTTTATCACCATAGACCTGATCCAGATACGCCACTAGAAGAAACAATGGGTGCGCTAGCAGATATTGTACGTCAAGGGAAAGCTCTTTATGTAGGGATTTCTAACTACCAACCAGAGGAAACCAAAGAAGCAGCCAGATTATTGAAAGAGATGAGCGTCCCTTTTATACTGCACCAAGCACGGTATTCTATTTTTGATAAATGGGTAGAAAATGGTTTGCTAGATACTTTAGATGAAGCAGGAGTTGGTTGCATTGCTTTTTCTCCACTGGCGCAAGGAATGCTTACCAATAAATATGTACATGGTATTCCAAAGGATTCTAGGGCGGCGAAAAATTTTACGTATCTAGAAACGACACAGGTGCAGGAGAATCTTGAAAAAATAAAAGGATTGGCGAAAATAGCGGAGGAACGTGGCCAGAAATTATCGCAAATGGCGATTGCTTGGTTATTGAAAAGACCAACGGTATCATCGGTTCTTATTGGAGCTAGTTCTTCACAACAATTAAAAGAAAACGTAGCAGCCTTAGATAATTTAGCATTTTCACCGGAAGAAATAATAAAGATTAATCAGTTTTCTTAAGCTAAGCTGTTTATACTTTAATATTTGAATATCATAAAAAAGCCATCTCTAGTTAAGATGGCTTTTTTCTACTATAAATTTTTGTGCGTACCATCGCAATACGGAGGGTTACTTGTTTTTTTACACGTACACAAATATGCTTTCTTATCTTCTTCTACAGAAAATCGAAGGGAAGGTGTTGCGTTATGTGCTTTGTGAGAACCATCACAAAATGGTTGGTTACTACTATGGCTGCAAGTACACCATCCGTAATTTTTATCTTTTTCTAAATCTACTGCAATAGGAGAATATTTCTCTTCACTCATATAATTTTTTTTAAAAAAGAGTGAAGATAATAGAATTTGTTATACCAAGAGAAGTACCGTATTAATCTTTAACCAATCTAAATAACTTAAGGGTAGCCGTTCTTAATTTTACAAAAAGATCCTTACTCAGTTTTAAAGCAAAAGAACTCCATGGCTCTAGAATTAAAGCAACCTGTTTTACTTTACTAGCTATCGTAGCTTTAATGACTACTTTACGTTTTTCATATTGTAAAGCTAAAAAAGTACAAGTCACCATAAAAGCAATTGCGCCTGGAATAATTACAGTTGGAGATAGGGAGTGATTGAAGAAATAATAAAAACCTACTCCTATAAAACTTCCATAAAGTATAATATAATGTACTACGTAAATAGATAATGTGCTTTGCCCCATTTTAAGCAAGGTACTGTTTGTCATAAGTTTCCTTAGCAACATAAATACAGCAAAAACGAGAAGTACATCTCCCAAACGAATAAATAAGTAATTGTTGAAGAATATATCTGCAAACAATTGGATTTTTGTAGTTTCTGCTAAGTATAAAAATACAGATGAAGAACCAAACAATAGACCAGTACCTACTAGAATAGCGGTACTTATGGCAACAGGGTATAGGTATTTTGCACTTTTAAACTTTGCGAAAATTAAAGATAAAAATGCACCACAAGTCGCATAGCCAAACCATGGGAAAATTGTAAACACAGATCCATTTGCTCTGGTGAAATAATTTGCAAAAGTTTGTGGCAAATAGGCGTGTACCCATTTGCTGTAATTTGGCTCAAATATGAAAAGCAATACTGTAACTAAAAGTAACGCAATTGGGAAGAGTGTTTTTCTTTTTTCGGTGATAACATAAAGCGCTATAATTCCCAATAGAGACAAACCGATGCAGTGCAATACATCAACCAAATAAAAGGTATCGTAAATTTGCCCCACCATTAAGCCCCAAAAGTTCAAGCGCAAAAGGTATCCAATAAATAATAGCTGTAAACCACGCTTAATGCCTTTTGCAACTCTCGGGTTTTTAAACCCTGTTTTATCTCCTTTGGTTAATAAATAGGTAAATATAAACCCTGAGACAGTAAAAAAGACTGGTGCAGTAATCCCTCTGAAATACAGCCAAATAGTGTACCCCATGTTAGAAGTATCCCTAAAAGCATTGTCCAGTAAACCATCTACAAAATGTCCTTGTAGCATCATTAATATTGCCCACGCACGCATGGCATCAATAAAGTAAAGTCTGTCCGGTTTATTTATCATTTCATAAATAATTTACTGTATATACCTGTTAAACAGTAATTTTAGATGTTTAGTACCGCAAAATTAAATAAATTTTACACATATTGGCCCTAATTACTTTATTTTCGTTGTAATAATCTAAAAAAATAAACGTATGTCTACAGTTTTAGCTTTTGCAGGAAGTAACTCTTCTATATCCATAAATTACAAATTTGTTCAATATACAGCTGGATTAGTTGATGGGAATGACATACGGGTATTAAATTTAGCCAATTTCCCTTTTCCTTTATATAGCTATGATGAAGAGAAAAATAATGGTTTTGTAAACTCTTTGGTAGAATTAAATAGTGAAATTAAAGCCGCGAAGGGGTTAATTATAGGCGTTAATGAACACAATAGTAACCCTTCTTCCTATTTTAAAAATCTTTTGGATTGGTTGTCTCGAGTGGATAAAAATTTTTTAGCGGATACTAAAATATTATTGCTATCTACTTCTCCAGGAAAACGAGGAGGTAGTAGTGCTTTAGAAACTATTGAAAATTTATTACCACGTTTTGGAGCAGAGATTGTTGCTACATTTTCACTTCCTTCATTTAATGAAAATTTTGAGGAATCTAAAGGTATTGTAGACGATGAACTAGCAAAAAAACATCAAGAAGCACTGTCTATTTTTTTAGCTAAATTATCATAAGTATTGCGAAAAAAAGTTACCTATAGTTTTAAGAATTCACTCCTTCTTAAAGATTCGATATTACAATGGGCACAACAATTTTATGAAGTTGTTTGGCTAGATAGTAACGACCATAAACAAAAATATGGTTCTTTTGATGCCCTTATTGCAGTGGATGCATTGACCTCTATAAAAACAGATGATAAAAATGCATTTGAAGATTTAAAGACGTATCAAAAACAAACCAAAGATTGGATTTTTGGTTATTTAACCTATGATTTAAAGAATGACGTAGAACAACTTAATTCTGCGAATCCTGATGGAGTTGAATTTCCGGACCTGTTTTTTTTTCAACCTAAAAAAATAATTAGAATTTGTGGAGAAGTTTTAGAGTTCGATTATTTAAATATGGTTGATGATGAAATTGAAGAAGATTATCAGGAAATACTAAAAGGCGTAAATGCAACGGAACAAAAGGCTACTAAAACCGTAAAAGATATTCATATAAAAATGCGAATTTTTAAAGATGACTATTTTAAAAGGGTGAATACCATGCTTGATTATATTAAGCATGGAGCTATTTATGAAGCTAATTATTGTCAAGAGTTCTATGCGGAAAATCATAGCATTGAACCTTTAAAAGTCTACCAAAAATTAAATAAAATATCTAAGGCTCCTTTTGCTACTTTTTTAAAGTTAGATGATAAATACCTTTTATGTGCTTCCCCAGAGCGGTATTTAAAAAAAATGGGTTCAAAACTAATTTCTCAGCCTATAAAAGGGACTGCAAAACGTTCTAAAAACCAAGATGAAGATCGCAAGCTTAAACTTCTTTTGGCTCAAGATGAAAAGGAAAGAGCTGAGAATATCATGATTGTTGATTTAGTGAGAAATGACTTGTCAAAAAATGCGATCAAAGGCACAGTTTTAGTTGAAGAACTTTGTAAAGTGTACTCCTTTGATCAGGTACATCAAATGATTTCTACGGTAATTGCCCATGTTGATGCGGATAAAAACCCCGTAGCTATTATTAGAGATAGCTTTCCAATGGGAAGCATGACGGGCGCTCCAAAAGTTTCTGCTATGAAAATCATCGAAGAATTAGAGTGTTTTAAAAGAGGATTGTACAGTGGTACCGTGGGGTATTTTACCCCTGAAGGAGATTTTGATTTCAATGTAGTAATCCGTAGTATTCTTTACAACCAAACCAAAAAATATGTCTCGTTTTCCGTAGGTAGTGCTATTACGGCAAAAGCAACACCCGAAAATGAATATCAAGAGTGTTTGCTAAAAGCAAAAGCAATGCGACAGGTACTTGAAGATAATTGAGGAAAGAGACCTATAGACTTCATTTTTCTTACGTACTTTTGTAACTGTGCTAGAACAATTTAAACTACATATCAGCGATCATTTTCCAGAACTAAAAAACAAGCATTTTTTATTAGCCTGTAGTGGTGGGATTGATAGTATCGTACTAGTTCATTTATGTAATGCGATAGGTCTAAAATTTTCTTTAGCTCACTGTAATTTTAATTTAAGAGGAACAGACAGTGATGGAGATGAAGCTTTTGTGAAAGCTCTTGCGAGTGAATTTAAAATGCCTTTTTATGTGACTAGTTTTGATACTACGAAATACATGAATACGCATAAGGTATCTTTGCAAATTGCTGCGCGAGAACTGAGGTATGCTTGGTTTTCTGAGTTGCAATCAAGGCACGAAATACCAACTTTAGTTACTGCGCACCACGCTGATGATAGTCTGGAAACTTTTCTGATTAATTTATCACGAGGTACCGGAATTGACGGTTTAACAGGAATACCTGAAAAAACAGCAACCATAGCTAGGCCACTTTTAGCGTTTTCAAGAGAACAGATTTTAAACTATGCAAATACGGCTTCTATTTCTTGGCGGGAAGATAAAAGCAATAAGGAAACAAAATATTTACGAAATAAAATAAGACATAAAATTGTTCCGCAGCTAAAGGAATTACACCCTTCTTTTTTGAATAATTTCCTGCAGAGTCAGCAGTATTTAAGTGAAACAGCGAGTGTGTTTCACGATTACATTAGGGACGTCCGGAAATCTCTTTTTAAAAGCGATACGAATGTGTACACTATATCTATAGCCGAACTTCAGAAATTACATGCGTTAAAGTCCACGATCTATCATTTGTTTAAACCGTTTGGTTTTACAGATGCTTCAGCAATTATAGATTTGTTAACTGCTATGAGCGGTAAAGAATTGCATTCGTCTAGCCATCGCTTATTAAAAGATCGTGACAATTTATACCTACAAGAATTAAATGCGGTAGTTGATGGTGTTTATTTTATTGCAGATGAGACATGCACGCTAGAAACTCCTCTAGCCTTAAAAATTGAAGAGGTCTCTAAGATAACAAATACAGATTTCAACACGTTATATGTGGATAAGGAACATATAAAGTTTCCATTAACTGTAAGAAAATATAAAACAGGCGACTATTTTTATCCTTTTGGAATGAAAGGTGTTAAAAAATTGAGTAAGTATTTTAAAGACGAAAAGCTGAATCAATTCGAAAAAGAACAGCAGTGGTTACTCTGCAGTGAAGATGCCATACTTTGGGTCATTGGGAAAAGAGCAGATAATCGGTTTAAAGTATCAGATAAAACAAAACAAATACTAAAATTTAGCGTATCATAATGATTAAAAATATACTAATTGTTCTAACATTTTTTAATGTTTTTTTAGGGTTTTCTCAAACAGACGAAGAACCTGTTTTGTGGGAGCAGGAGTTAAACAAAATTTCTGATACAGAATTTGAATTAATTATTAAGGCTGATATTTTTAAAGATTGGCATGTCTATTCTCAACATACCGCAGAAGGTGGTTCGCAACCCAGTGAATTTGTTTTTGAAGGCAATGGCAAAGCGTATGAACTTGTAGGAGCAGCAGAAGAAAGTGAAACGAGTACAGAGTATAGCGATATTTTTGAAGTTGAAGAGACGTATTTTAAAGAGAAGCTTGTTTTTACACAAAAAATTAAACTTATAAATCCGGCTACAACACAAGTAAATGTACTCTTATATTATCAAGTATGTAAGGATGTCTGTATTCCTGGAGAGCAAGAATTTATTTTTGCCTTGGATGGCGGACCGGTAAATTTAGAGGAAAAAACAGTAGATGAACGCAGTGTTATTTTAAGTGAAGAATTGGTTTTGGATCTTAAAAATAAAGAAAAATTAACCGAAGGGACTCCCGATAGTGTCGATGGAGCTTCAAGTTTATGGATGATTTTTGGACTTGGTTTTTTAGGCGGATTAATTGCGTTACTTACACCATGTGTTTTTCCAATGATACCGCTTACCGTATCTTTTTTCACAAAACAATCGGGGACTAAAAGCAAAGGAATTACCAATGCAATACTCTATGGTTTCTTTATTATTCTGATTTACTTTTTATTGAGTTTACCGTTCCATTTATTTGATTCGGTCGATTCTCAAATCCTAAATACAATAGCGACCAATATTTGGCTCAACGTTATTTTCTTTATCATTTTTGTGTTTTTTGCTTTTTCATTCTTTGGATACTATGAACTAACCTTACCTAGCTCATGGGCTAATAAAATGGATAATGCATCATCTAAAGCAGGTGGTATTTTAGGAATCTTTTTTATGGCGGTAACTTTAGCTATTGTATCTTTTTCGTGTACAGGTCCAATTTTAGGAGGTTTGTTAGGTAGTACGGCATTAGCAGATGGTGATGTTGCTACTAATTTATCTACGGGTATGTTAGGGTTTGGAACGGCATTAGCCCTACCATTTGCATTATTCGCCTTATTCCCTGCATGGTTGCAGTCTCTACCTAAATCTGGTGGATGGATGACTACCGTTAAAGTAGTGCTTGGATTTTTAGAATTAGCTTTAGCATTAAAATTCTTATCAAATGCAGATTTGGTGGGTAATTGGGGATTTTTAAAGCGTGAACTCTTTATAGGCATTTGGATTGTATTGTTTATCTTATTGACACTATATTTATTTGGTATTTTACGTTTTCCTCATGACGGTCCAAAACAAAAACTCTCGGGTATTCGTAAATTGCTCGCTTTTGTAAGTGCTGCTTTTGTACTTTACTTAGGATTGGGATTAACAAAAACAACCAATTTAAAATTATTAAGTGGATTTCCACCGCCAGAATTTTATAGCATTTTTGAGCAAGAAAGCGATTGCCCTTTAGGAATCAATTGCTTTAAAGATTTTGAAGATGGATTGGCCTATGCTAAAAAAGTAAACAAACCTATTTTGTTAGATTTTACGGGCTGGGCTTGTGTAAACTGCCGTAAAATGGAAGAGAATGTGTGGAGTGATCCTGAGGTATTCCAAATTATCAATGACGATTATGTGTTAATATCCTTGTATATAGATGATCGTAAGGCATTGCCAGAATTAGAACAGTTTGATTATAAGTATGAAACTGGTCGTGTAAAAAGTATTGAAACTGTAGGGCAAAAGTGGGGCACTTTTCAAACCCTTAATTTTAATGCGGCATCGCAGCCCTATTACGTATTATTATCCCCTGAATTGGAGGTTTTAAATACGGCCATACAATATACAGATATAGAAACGTATAAAATTTGGCTTCAGGAAGGCTTAGATAATTTAAAATAATTTTAAACCATTATAAAATGGAGCAGCTCATCTTACTTAAGAATCCAAAAGTAGCATTAGTTTTTGAGGGGTATCCAGATCATATTAAATCCAAGCTAAATGCGCTAAGAGAGCTTATTTTAGAAGCAGCAAATGAACTTGAGAACGTGCAAGAGTTAGAAGAAACCCTGAAATGGGGAGAACCAAGTTATATTGCTAAGAAAGGGAGTACCATCCGTATGGACTGGAAAAGAAAAACTCCTGAACAATATGCCATATACTTTAAGTGTACGAGCCAATTAGTACCTACATTTAAAAAAGTTTTTCCAAATCAATTTAACTATGAAGGGAATAGAGCGCTGGTTTTTAAACTAGAAGAAGAAATCCCGGCACAAGCTTTAAAAACTTGTATTAAAGCAGCGTTGCAATATCATCAAGTAAAACACCTGCCAGATTTAGGAATTTAAAGCAAATAAAAAGGGGGATAATTAGCACGCTAATTATCCCCCTTTTTTAATAGTAAAGAGACGATACTACTATTTTGCTACAGCCAAGAAATTAGTATCTTCCTCTTGACCAACAACAGCGTCAAGAATTGCTAAAAATGACTCGTGTACAGTTTCTGCATCTAAAATATGTCCTTTCTTTTTAGCACTTTGAGCTAAAATATACCCTTGTTTAGCGGCTTCCATACGTTGTGCTGGCGTTCCGTGGTGACCATCACTTGTAAAACTACAATCTCCAATATTAAAGAATAAGGTTAGGAATTCTTCTGTGCTCTTCCAATTGTATGTTCCTCCTCTTTTATGAGTTAAGTAATATCCTGTAAAGAAATCAGCTTCTAATTCTGTAGTTCTGGTTGCTTCTGGAGCATTATCTGCAGCTCCATTAGGATACCAATTACCATTGTTAAATTGTATTTGATGTCCCCATTCATGTGCCATAATACCGGACCAAACCACTTTAGAATCTACACCTGCTTCAGCTGCTAGTTCTATTAATCCATCACCAATAACAATGATATCTCCTTGATCCAATTGGCCGTCTAAGGCAATAGCAAAGCCATCAAAAGAGACAAGAGGAGATTCAATTAAAAAAGTACTTTCAACATTAATGAAGTTTACAAAATAATCGGCATAAGATGCAGCATCTTCTTCAGGTAAACCATACCAGAATGTTAATATTTCAATGATCTTATCAGAATCATTTAATGTGCTATTGTGTTGCCCACGAACACTAACTTCGTTAGGCATATCCCAAAAACCTTCTAAACCTCGAGTGATCTTTGCAACGAGGTTGGTGTATTCTCCATGAGCACCAAAATACTGCTCGTTAGTATCGGTTAGGGAATAGTAAAAATTCATTTCTGCATATAAGTCATACCACTCGGCTCCTAAAGCATCGATATTACTAGAAACAGATTCATTTATGACCGTATTAAATAATGTAGGCGCACATGCGCTAGGCGTAATTACTTGAGAAAGCGTAAAAGGATTATCGTTAAAAACCTCAATGCCCTCCAGACTAACTGTGGGAGATAATTTTTCTAATGGCGAATTACTTTTACTAGTCGCAGAACTTTTTGCCACATTGAAAGATTCATCTATAGAAACGTTCATCTCATCCTTTTGACAAGATGCCAAGAGTAATCCGGCTGTAAGACTTAGAATAATTTTGTTTGCTTTAATTTTTATATTTAGTTTGATTTAGTGTTATTGTAAAAATAATACCAAATATTACAGACTATTATCATCAATTAAAAAATAATTTTTAAGTTGAGTCACTTAATTATGGAAATAAAAGAAATAAGCCCAAGTAGGTTTTAAAATAAAATAATAAATGAAAACTACGGAGCTAACGAATTTAATAAAGCATGAAAACTCGTCTTTAGCAGCTACTTTTAGGAATTATTTTTAATAACTTCCCTATGCCATTTAACACCGTTTTTGTTCAACTTGCCTATTATAATTTTAAAGATTGACATCATAGATTAAATTTATTCATTAAATCTCCCGTAAATTTTGAAAAAACTCAAGAATTTAATTCTAGTTACAATTACGCTTCTGTTAATTGTCGTAATCGGAATCGTTATTTTTATTTTATCCCTGAAGCCAAATTATAATGGGGAGCAAGAGTTGAAAAATTTAAAAACAGCCGTGAATGTGTATTATGATTCGTATGGCATTCCACATATTTACGGACAATCAGAAGAGGATGCCTTTAGAACCTTAGGTTATGTGCATGCACAAGACCGTTTATGGCAAATGGAACTCTTACGTAGAATTGCTCCTGGCCGATTGTCTGAAGTGTTTGGGAAAGATATGATCACAACAGATAAGTTTCTTATTTCTTTAGGAATAGATGAAGCTTCAGAAGAAACAGTAGCTAATTTAGATACGAACGATGAAAGTATACGTTTGACCATGGCATACTTAGAAGGGGTTAATGCCTTTATTGCAAACGGACCCACTCCTGCAGAATTTTATTTAACTGGGATTGATAAAACTCCTTTTGTTTTAAAGGACGTTTACAATACAATTGGTTATATGGCTTTTAGTTTTGCCATGGCTCATAAGACCGATCCATTACTAACTACTATTAAAGAGAAACTGGGACCTCAATATTTAAAAGATTTAGAAATAGATGTAAATCCATCATTAGCCCTTATTTCTAATTATCCGGGGGACCAACAAATTTTAAAAAACACGGTTTCTGAAATAGCGTTACAAGCCCTAGAAAAATTACCGGTACCTATGTTTGAAGGGAGTAATAGTTGGGTGCTTTCTCCTGAAAAAACAAAAAACGGACACGTTATTTTTGCCAATGATCCTCATATTGGGTTTTCGCAACCTTCCGTTTGGTATGAAGCACATGTAAGCACCCCTACTTATGAGAAATATGGGTATCATTTAGCAGGTGTCCCCTTTCCGTTATTGGGTCACGACAAAAATTTGGCCTATGGTTTAACTATGTTTGAGAATGATGATGTTGATTTTTATTACGAAGAAGAACACCCAACAGATAAAAGTAAGTACAAATACAAAGGGGAGTGGAAGAGTTTTGAAAGCATCACCAAAACAATAAAAGTTAAAGATGCAGAGGCTATTCAGTTCACCTATAAAAAAACAATTCATGGTCCTGTATTAAACGGAATAGCAGATCAAATTGTAGGGGATAAACCTATTGCAATGTCTTGGGTTTATACGAAAGTTGAAAACAAAACCTTAAAAGCCTATAATGGAATTGTGCATGCAAAGGGTTTGAATGATTTTAAAAAATCATTAGCAGATATTCATGCGCCAGGATTAAACATTATGTATGGAGATGCTAAAGGAAATGTAGCTTGGTTTGCTACCGCCAAATTGTATCAAATGCCAGACAGTGTAAACACAAAGTTTGTTTTAGAAGGGAGTACAGGAGCACAAGAACCTATAAAATATTTAGCTTTTAAGGAGAATCCGCATGCTATTAATCCTCCTTGGAAATATGTGTATTCTGCAAATAACCAGCCAGATTCTATCTTAGGAAAAATTTACCCAGGATATTATTTGCCAGAAAATAGAGCAAAGCGGATAACGCAACTTATTGATGCTAAAAATGATTGGAGCAAACAAGATGTTGCTAAAATGATTACCGATGTTACATCAAGCGAAAATCCTACAATTGTGAATAACCTTATAGAGGAATTGGATACTGAAAATCTCTCTAAAAACCAGGTGGATTTAATAACACAGTTGAAAAGTTGGAAAGGAGAAGCTACGCTTGAGAGTGTAGAAACTACAATGTACCACCGTTGGATCTATTTCTTTATAAAAAATACTTTTGCTGATGAGTTAAATGAAGCGCAGTTTACCACATTTTTGGGAACGCATTTCTTTAAAAGAACCATTGCCCCAATGGCAGAAAAAAAAGAATCTATTTGGTGGGATGATATTTCTACTCCCGAAAAAGAAACTAAAAAAACAATAGTCAATACCTCTTTTCAACAGGCTTATGCCGCTTTAGAAAAATCATTTGGAGAAGATACACAGGAATGGACATGGAATAAAGTGCATTCTATAGAGCATCCACACCCAATTGGACAGGTAGAAGCCTTGCGTAGTTATTTTAATGTAGGTCCTTTTGAAGTAAACGGTACTCGAGAAGTGATTAATAATTTATCTTTTTCGTATACTGAAGACGGCCTTTATAAAGTTTCATCGGGACCATCAACACGTAGAGTTATAGATTTTTCAGATATAGAAAACAGCATAAGTATTCTGCCTACTGGACAATCGGGTAATATGCTAAGCAATCATTATCAAGATCAAGCGAAAATGTATGTAAAAGGAGAATTTCGTAAGATGATGATGAATAAAGAAGAGATTAAATCTTCTGCAGAATCTGTTCTAATCTTCAAGCCTTTAGAGGATTAATTATAGAGAATAAAAGTATGTCTAATTATTTTCCTATTTTTAAGGAAAATAATCTAAATGCTTACAAAGGTTTATGGTAGTGCAGTTTTTGGTGTAGAAGCTACAACTATTACAGTAGAAGTCAACGTGGATAAAGGAATTGGCTATCATCTAGTAGGGCTACCCGATAATGCTATAAAAGAGAGTAATTATAGAATTGCAGCGGCATTGCAGAACAATGGATACAAAATTCCTGGAAAAAAGCTCACCATTAATATGGCGCCTGCAGATTTACGTAAGGAAGGTTCTGCTTATGACTTAACCTTAGCATTAGGGATTTTAACCGCATCTGGACAAATAAAATCAGATAATATAGAGAAATATATCATCATGGGAGAAATCTCACTAGATGGTAGTTTACAACCTATAAAGGGTGCTTTACCTATAGCGATAAAAGCGAAGGAAGAAGGATATAAAGGATTTATTCTACCGAAAGATAATGCACGGGAGGCTGCCATTGTAAGTGATTTAGAAGTTTATGGCGTAGATAATATAAAAGAGGTAATTGAATATTTTGATATTGGAAAACCATTAGAACAAACGATTATTGATACGCGTAAAGAGTTTTATAAATCTTTAGATTTTCCTGAATTTGATTTCTCCGATGTAAAAGGGCAAGAAAGTATTAAACGTTGCATGGAAATTGCCGCTGCAGGCGGACATAATATTATTCTAATAGGTCCACCAGGAGCGGGAAAAACAATGTTAGCAAAACGATTACCGTCTATTTTACCTCCCATGACACTTCATGAAGCATTAGAAACTACTAAAATACATAGTGTCGTTGGAAAAACGAAGAATATGGGATTAATGAATCAACGTCCATTTAGGAGTCCTCATCATACTATTTCAGACGTCGCACTTGTGGGCGGAGGAGCATACCCACAACCGGGAGAAATATCCTTATCGCACAATGGGGTTTTATTTTTAGACGAATTGCCAGAATTTAAACGAGGCGTTTTAGAAGTAATGCGTCAACCTTTAGAAGATCGAGAAGTGACCATTTCTAGAGCCCGTTTTACAGTAACCTACCCGAGTAGTTTTATGTTGGTGGCTAGTATGAACCCTAGTCCTGGAGGGTACTTTAATGATCCAGATGCTCCAGTAACCTCTTCACCTGCAGAGATGCAACGGTATTTGAGTAAAATATCAGGTCCTTTATTAGACCGTATAGATATACATATTGAAGTGACACCAGTTCCTTTTGATAAATTATCGGAAGAGCGAAAAGGAGAGGGGAGTGTAGAAATAAGAAAGCGAGTAACTGCGGCTCGAGAATTGCAAACCCTGCGCTTTCAAGAAATGGAAAACGTACACTACAATGCGCAAATGAATACCAAACATATACGGAAGTATTGCAAAATGGATGATGCTTCTAAACAGTTGCTAAAAAATGCCATGGAACGCTTAAATCTATCTGCTAGAGCCTATGACAGGATTCTGAAAGTAGCAAGAACCATCGCGGATTTAGATGCAGCGGAAGCTGTAACAGGCACTCATATTGCAGAAGCCATTCAGTACAGAAGTTTAGATCGTGAAGGTTGGCTTGGCTAATATTAAAGTAACTATGGGGAATAGCATAATTAAGATTTGATAAAAAACCTGTCTAAGAATTTAAAAATCTAATCGCTATTTTTTCGAAATATATCAAATGAAAACAAAACAGTACTATAATCTTTTTGTGTGTTTCTTAAAAATAGGTCGACTTCATTAACAGTTAACGGATGGATTGTAGTTTTAAAATTCAATACTGAAATTCTTAGCGCTAATCAATGTTACATCAAGTTTTTAATATATCTTTTGGGTATAAAAATAAGGTATGGGCAAATATTTCATGGTATTAGTATTCTTAATAGGAATAAAAACTTCACAAGCACAAAATATTTCGGCATCTGAATTGTTGGATAATGCTATAGCTTATCACGATCCAAATGGTCTTTGGGGCGTATTTCAAGGAAAATTATTTATTACCATGAGTTATCCCGATGGAAGGGAAAGGCTCAGTGAGGTTGAAATTGACTTACCAAAACAACACTTTGAGATCACTTCCACAACAGAGGGTACTATCATTAAACAAACCATAGATAAAGAAGAGTGCACACTAAAGTTAAACGGGAGTACGACCATATCAGAGGAGGATATGAAGACACATCGGTTGAGCTGTGAGCGTGCAAATTTTATGAAGAACTATTATCTCTATTTATATGGTCTTCCAATGAAATTAAAAGATCCTGGTACTCATTTGGATTCTAAAGTACAGACAAAAACATTTAAAGGTAAAGAATACTTGATGCTAAAAGTTACGTATGATAAAAGTGTAGGAAAAGATGTTTGGTATTTCTATTTTGATCCTACGAGCTATGCTATGGAGGTGTATCAATTTTTTCATGATGAGTCTAAAAATGATGGGGAATACATCCTTTTAAGCGGATTAGAAAATGTGGGTACTATTAAAATGCCAAAAGTCCGAGCGTGGTATTATAATAAAGATGATAAACATTTAGGTACAGACACACTTACTAAGACTTTAGCACTAGATTAGAAGGATGCATAAACAACGATTCAAATGGTTTTTTGTCTATCTAAAAAAGTAGCAAGAAAAATAGTCAATTTTAGATGCTTCGGAAACACTAACAAGAACCCATATCGCAGAAACGATACGGTATAAAAGTTTAAATCATAAAGGATGGTTGGGGTATTTAAAAAAATTATATACTATTCATACTATATTGAAGCCAATTTTCGTCTTTCTCAAATGATAGTTTCTTTATTTCTTTCGCCGTTTTATAAGAGCATCTTAGGATAAATTTTTTTAAGTATAGATTCAGCTTTAATTTTACTTGTATCTGGTGCTGATTTTGATTTTAATAACTCTAAATTTTTTACCAATTACAGATAATTCTTTTCGTTTTTTGAATTATTAGAAATCACTTCCATTAGCTGGTTCAAAAGATTGGTACATTTAAACTAAGAATTATTAATTGAAGCACCAGTTAATTGCGAGTTATTTAGAATTATTTTCCTGTTTATTTATTATTGTATTCTTTTCACCAGCAGATATAAAAAAATTAGGCTCCTTACTACTTAAAAGTTTAGTCACATTTTTAAGAAAATCATTATCTGATATAGAACTAATTAATTAGTAATGAATTTCTGTTATTTGAATAAATTAATTTGGATATGGGTTTAACGCTTCTACTAAGTGGTATTTACTATTTTTTAAAAAATAAGGTATAGTTAAGAATCCATGAAAATAATATAAATCCTCCTAAAATTAGTGAGAATATAAAACTAGGAGTTTCACTAAAGGCTGCTTTATCTTGTAAAACTTTCACTTTAATTTTAGCTCCTAATTCATATTTAGCAGTACCAGAAATAAGTTCTATATGTTTTTGGGATTGCGAAGATGTATCAATAATCGTTAAAGTATGATAATAACCATAACCTCTTTTTTGTAGCCTAAAAGAATCTACTTTTATTACAGTTGAATTTTGAGATTCTCCAAAATAGCTTATCCAAAATTTGTCTTGAGTATGATATTTAAAATTAATAAATAGTGCAACTATTGTAAAAACAATTACTAAGATAGAAGATAGCTTAAAGACTTTTTTTTTACTCATTTAATTATGAATGTTTATAAAACCCTATCCAATTCTTATGAAAATATTGGAATACCATAAAGTAACAATTTTATGGGCACTAGGACTATCACTTAAAAAAAATTCATAAAGAAAGTCAGTATGGAAAAGCAAGTTTGTTTTTTGTGATTAAATAATGTTTAACTATTTTCGAGATAAGATCTACTCTAGAATTATAAAGGCAAAAACGTATGTTAATGCCTTTAAAATATTTTATAAGGAGCATACTTTATCAACCTAGATTAGTAACCAAAAGCTTAAATTGTTTTAATATTCGCTTTTAAGCCTTCTACAATTCCTTCAATATTATTTACAGTTTCTTTGAGGTAATATTTTATGACGACATCGGGTATTCGAATTGTGGTGAATCCATTTTTAAAAGAATGCATTGCTTCTTCTAAATCCATAATCGCTTGTTCATGCGTAATGGTATTGTATTCCGTATCAATCTCAATATTGAGTTTTACACGAGAAATAGCTAAATCCACAGATTTCTTACCATCCCACCATTCTAACATGGATGGGATGCCAATTGCTTTTAAGCCGTAGTATAGTTTGATAGCTTCAATTGGAGTCTTTTTGGTATTTACCAATTTATCCATGCGTCCCTTATGCTGTTTACAAAGTTCAACTCCGTAAATATCAAAAGAATTTTTATGATCTATATAACTAAGTCCTTTATTACATTCTAGACAGTTCATTTAATTAAGTAGGTTAATAGGTATTCGGGATTATTATAACAGTATCTTTTTTCAAATAGTATATGAACATTTCAAGTTTTAGACGTATGACCATTTTTTAGACGAACTACACTATCCATGTACCATTCAACGATGCTTTTATTCGTAGAATTTCTAAAAATTTAACTTTAAGTCTCTATATTTACTTCTTATCAAATTATAATTGAAAAATAGAATTTCAATGATTCAAAAATCACAAATACTTGCAATTGCTTTTCTTCTTTTGTTCTCCTGTAAAGAAGAACCTAAACCATTGATAACGTCAGAACAAGCGACCATGGAGCTTCCTGAATTATCGTTTAAAGAAGCCAATAGATTAGCGAACCTGCCTTTAGAGTGTTTACAAGTAGAATATCCTAATAAACTTAATCAATCGCTTTCAGATGCTACACAGCTTCAAGGGCCCAAGTCGTTGCATCCTGCATTTTATGGTTGCTATGATTGGCATTCCTCTGTGCATGGTCATTGGTCGTTAGTTTCATTATTAAAACAATTCCCGAGCTTGCATCAAGCAGCTATAATCCGGCAAAAATTAATTACTAATATCTCTAAAGAACATATAGAAGCAGAAATTGCTTATTTTAAAATAGAAGGCAATAGTTCTTATGAACGCACATACGGCTGGGCTTGGGTTTTAAAGTTAGCCGAAGAAATTCATACTTGGAACGATCCTCTGGCTCGGGATTTGGAAAAGAATTTACAACCCTTAACCAATTTGATTATTGATTCCTATATTGAATTTCTTCCGAAACTTAACTATCCTATTCGCGTAGGAGAACACAGCAATACTGCTTTTGGTCTTTCGCTAGCTTATGATTACGCAAATACTATGGAGAATGAAACTTTTATGGCAGCCATAAAAGATACTGCTATTCGTTTTTATGCAGATGATAGTGATTGTCCATTACAATGGGAGCCTAGTGGTTTTGATTTCTTATCACCTTGTTTAGAAGAAGCCAATCTAATGCGGAAGATATATGCAGAAGATGAATTTAAAATTTGGTTTGATACCTTTTTACCAGAACTTACAGATCCAGATTTTCAATTATCACCCGGATTGGTTTCAGATAGAACAGATGGTAAATTGGTGCATTTAGACGGTCTTAATTTTAGCCGTGCTTGGTGCTTGTATGGCATTGCCGAAAGCTTACCGGAATATGCTCATTTAAAAACGATAGCTACCACCCATATTAATTATTCACTACCCAATATTGTTGATGATAATTATAGTGGAACGCATTGGTTAGGTAGTTTTGCGCTTTATGCCTTAAACCATACAAAATAATCATGTTCAAAAAAATAGGTCCTGGAGTTTTAGTCGCCGCAGCTTTTATTGGCCCGGGAACAGTAACCGCCTGCACACTTGCTGGAGCAAGCTTTGGTTATGCTTTGCTTTGGGCTATGTTACTATCTGTTATAGCAACTATAGTGCTACAAGAAATGGCAGCAAGATTAGGAGTTATCACGCAACGTGGACTTGCAGATGTAATAAAATCAGAGCTTCATATAACTTGGGTTAAGTATCTGGTTTTAGGAGTTATACTATCTGCCATTGTAGTAGGTAATGCTGCTTATGAAGGTGGTAATATTGGAGGCGCAACCTTAGGATTGGAGGCTGTTTTTGGAGAATCAAATACTAAATTATATGCACTTATTATTGGAGGCATTGCCTTTAGTTTGCTTTATTTTGGAAATTATAAAACTTTAGAAAAAGCATTTGTCTCTTTGGTAATTATCATGAGTTTATCATTCTTACTCACGGCAATAATTACGAAACCAGATCTAGTAGCTATCGCAAAAGGTTTGTTTATTCCAACAATTCCTCAAGATAGTATTTTAAGTATCATTGCATTAGTAGGTACTACAGTTGTTCCCTATAATTTATTTTTACATGCTTCTTTAGTCAGTGAAAAATGGAAATCTAAAACTGACTTGAAAGCTGCCAGACGCGACACCATTTTAGCGATCTCGTTAGGAGGTGTGGTATCTATGGGGATTATGATAGCAGCAACAAGTATTTCAAATAATAATATCTCCAATGTGATGGATTTAGCTAAAGGGCTAGAACCGTTATTTGGTTCTGCTGCTAGGTATTTTATGGGAGTGGGGCTTTTTGCAGCTGGAATTACCTCATCAATCACAGCGCCATTAGCTGCTGCATATGTGGTTAATAGTATTTTTGGATGGAAGGCAGGCTTAAAAGACAAGCGATTTAAAGCAGTTTGGATGTCGATTATTATAATCGGATTATCTTTTCTAATTTTTGGTATAAAACCCATCGAAATTATAAAATTTGCGCAAATAGCAAATGGCATTTTATTGCCAGTTATTGCAATTTTTTTATTGTGGGTTGTGAATAAAAAACAAGTTTTAGGCGCTTATAGAAATACCGTATTTCAGAATATACTTGGCATTTTAATCGTTGTGTTGACCGTTATTTTAGGGGTGAAAAGTATTCTTAAAGTTTTTGGATATTAAGAGAACCGTTATGAAAATAGATATTAATTGTGATGTTGGAGAAGGAGTAGGGAATGAGGAAGAACTTTTGCCTTTAATTTCGTCGTGTAATATAGCTTGCGGGGGTCATGCAGGTGATGAAAATAGTATTCGTAACGTAATCAAAATAGCAAAAAAAAATAAGGTTCTTATAGGTGCACATCCTTCTTATCCAGACAAAGCGCTTTTTGGAAGAAAAACTATGGTTTTATCCAAAGAAATTTTAATTGCAACTATTCAAGAACAGGTGCACTTATTCTTTGTTATTGCCAAAGAAGAGAATGTTAGTGTTCATCATATAAAAGCTCATGGAGCTTTGTATAATGATTGTGCTAGTAATATAGATGTAGCCCTAGCTTTTCTTGAAGCCATTATTCCGTATTCCGATGGCATCAAATTATATGTACCCTACAATGCTATCATTGCTCAAGAAGCTATAAAACAAGGTGTATCAATCGCCTATGAGAGTTTTTTAGATCGTAATTATAATGATGATGGTAGTCTAGTCGCTAGATCTAAGGAAAATGCGCTGCTAGAAAACCCTAAAGATGTTTTACGTCATTTGCGTTATATGATCGAAGATGGTAAGATAAAAACAATCAATAATAAACTAATTAATTGTCTCTCAGATACTTTTTGTATTCATGGTGATACTGTTTCAGCATTAAAAATTTTAATGTATCTTCATGATGAATTACCAAATTATAACATTCAAATAAACCAGTGAAAAATTTCCCTATTTCAATCCGACCCTTCGGTATTCATGCCGTTTTAATAGAGTGGCCTCAAGAAGTTAATGATGGAATATTAAACGATATTTTATTTTTTAGTGCTCATTTAAAAAAGGAATGTCTCCGCGAAGGCCTTTGGGAACTAGTTCCCGCCTATAACTCACTTACCCTTGTTTTACGTAATGATGCCATACAATTTGATAGTTTCAAAATTCAATTAGAACAATGGTATGCGGAAAAGCAAGAAATTATGCTGGAGCAAAAATACCTTTGGAGACTGCCAGTTTGTTATGAAAATGAGTTTGCTTTGGATTTAGATGAAGTCGCGGAAAAATTAAAGAAAACACCACAAGAGATTATAGAATTGCATACGGCTCATCCTTATACTGTTTATGGCATTGGCTTTCTGCCTGGTTTTATGTATTTGGGAGGTTTACCAAGCGAACTAGAGATTCCAAGAAGAAGTACGCCAAGACTAAAAGTAAATAAAGGATCTGTTGGCTTAGCAGGAAAGCAAACGGGTGTTTACCCACAAGAATCTCCAGGAGGGTGGAATATAATTGGGAATTGCTCCGTACCTATATTCAATCCTAAAAATGAAAATCCTTGTTTAGTTAAAGTAGGAGATAAAGTTCAATTTTATTCCATTTCTAAGGCAGAATATGATTTACATAAGATTGAAGCAGAAGTAGGTATTTATCAATTTGAAAAAATAAAAATCGATGCTTAAAGTATTAAAATCTGGTTTTTTCACAACGATTCAAGATACTGGTCGTTTTGGTTTTAGAGACAAAGGGGTTCCTGTTTCTGGCGTTATGGATACAGAAACAGTTTATAAATTAAACATGCTCTTAGAAAATGAAAGCGATGCTGCGGTTTTAGAGATTACGATGACTGGGCCCACTTTAGAATTTGAAAAAGATGCTTACATCAGTTTGGGTGGCGCAGAACTCTCTGCAACCTTGAATAATGAACCAATAAACAATTATAAAGTACTAAAAGTCAATGCCGGAGATATCTTATCATATGGTCGACTTAAAAAAGGCTTTAGAGCGTATTTGGCAATTAAAAAGGGTTTTCAATCCCCCAAAGTTTTAGGAAGTAGATCTTATTACGGGATCATTACACCTAAAGCATTATTAAAAGATAAGTCCGAAGTAACCTATATAGAAACGAAACGGTTTGACCCTAAAATAACGGGCTTAAAAGTAGATTCTATTTTAGAGGAAGATACCTTACATGTTGCTAAAGGTCCAGAATTTGAATTGCTAGATGACAAACAATTAGAAAATCTTTTTTCACAGCCATTTACTGTGGCCAATGAAAATAACCGAATGGCATACCAACTCAATGAAACAATATCAGGACATGCTATTTCAATGCTTACCTCTGCAACGCTTCCTGGAACCATACAGTTTACTCCTGCAGGAAAACTTATCATCCTTATGAAAGATGGTCAGACTACAGGAGGCTATCCAAGAATACTTCAACTTACAGATAAAGGAATTTCTATACTAGCACAAAAAAAGGCAGGAGATACATTCTCTTTTAAATTGATGTAATTAGAACAACTTTTTTAATTTTTTGGCAAAATCTAAAGACAACTTATAGGGAGGGTAGCGTAATGGGATATCTAACCAGGTCCCTTTTTTAAGAATTGCCTTAGCATGTGAGAATATATCAAAGGAAGTTTTGCCGTGATAGGCACCAATTCCGCTTGCTCCCACACCTCCAAAAGGAAGGTTTTTGTTTGCTATATGGATAACGGTATCATTGATTGCACCACCACCAAAACTATAGGTGTTTAAAATAGTATCCTGAAATTTTTTATCGGTACTAAATACATAGGTAGCTAAAGGCTTCTCGTAATTTGAAAGATAACGATCAATATCAGCTAAGGTTTCATAGGATATAATGGGTAATATAGGTCCAAATATTTCTCCTTCCATGACCTTACTGCTCATTTTTGATTCATCCAATAGCGTAGGAGCTAAGTAATTATCTTTGGGGTTATTTTGTCCGCCGTAAAGGATATTCTCGCCATCTAACATCGCCATCAAACCATCAAAATGTTTTGCGTTTACCGTACGTGCAAAATCTTTTGAAGATGCTACATCCGGACCATAAAATCCTTTAATGCTTTCAATTAATTCTTGTATCAGTTTTTCTTTTACCGTCTTATGTACCAAAATATAATCGGTGGCAATGCACGTTTGTCCTGCGTTTAAAAATTTCCCCCAAGCAATTCGCCTTGCTGCTACTGGTATATTTGCCGTTGCATCTACTATGGAAGGATTTTTACCTCCCAACTCTAAGGTTACAGGTGTTAAGTGTTTTACAGCACTTTTATATACAATCTTTCCCACTTTAGAACTTCCTGTAAAGAAAATATAGTCCCATTTTTGAGCGAGTAAATTCTGAGAAACTTCTACACCCCCTTCTACGACGGCAACATAATTTACAGGGAATACTTCAGCGATAATTTTAACTATAATTTCTGAGGTGTTAGGGGTAATTTCAGAGGGTTTTATAACTGCTGTATTCCCTGCGGCTAACGCACCAATTAATGGAGCAATGGCCAATTGAAACGGATAATTCCAAGGTGCAATTATCAATACGGTGCCATAAGGTTCCTTATAGATATAATCTGAGGAAGGCCAATTGGCCCATGAAGTACTTTTACGGGTAGGTTTAGCCCATGAATTCAATTTTTTTATAGCCGTATTTAATTCTGCTAAAACAAATTGAGTTTCCGTAAGTATGGTTTCAAACTTTGGCTTTTTAAAATCTAAAAAGATGGCATCACAAATTTCATCCTCATATTTTTCAATAGCACTCATCAACTTCTTTAAATACTCTTTTCTAAAAGAAATGGACTTTGTTTGTTGCGATTTGAAAAAATCTCGTTGATTTTCTAATAATTGTTGCATTTATCAAAATTACGGATTTCTAAGGCTGTTTATCTCTAATTTTATTTACATTTACTTTATGTTAGAACTAAAAAACAATATTTACGTCATTATTATTCTCCTAAAAGAATGATATAGACTTTTGTTGTTTAAGAAAGCCTGTATCTATACGTAAAGATACAGGCTTTTTTTATGGAAAATACCGAAAAAATTAGCCTTTAAAAATAACTTTATTGTATTGAATATGGGAGAAAATACTGTCATAATAAATTGATTATCAATGTTTTAAATATATAATGCTAAAATTGACTTTGAACCAATAAGATTTGTTAAAAAACTAAGGAATTATAAACATTTATCTTTGATTTAATAGCGCATACACACAAGGAATAAAAATATACAAGCATATCGTTGAATGGAATTAAATAAATATAGTAAAAACGTAACTCAAGACCCTACACAACCAGCAGCACAAGCAATGTTGTATGGTATAGGTTTTAAAGATGAAGATTTTGAAAAGCCAATTATTGGTGTCGCAAGTACAGGTTACGAGGGAAATCCTTGTAATATGCATTTGAATGATTTGGCCAAATTGGTAAAAGAGGGTGTTAATTCAAAAGCATCTGTTGGTTTAATTTTTAATACCATTGGTGTTAGTGATGGCATTTCCATGGGAACTCCTGGAATGCGTTTTTCATTACCCTCTAGAGATATTATTGCCGATTCTATGGAAACGGTAGTGCAAGGAATGTCATATGATGGTTTGGTTACTGTAGTAGGCTGTGATAAAAACATGCCTGGTGCATTAATGGCTATGATTCGTCTTAATCGTCCCTCTATTTTAGTGTATGGAGGTACCATTGCTTCTGGTTGCTATCAAGAGAAAAAATTAGATATCGTTTCTGCTTTTGAAGCCTGGGGAGAAAAAGTAGCAGGTACCATGAAAGAAGAAGATTTTCAGTGTATCATAAAAAAAGCAATTCCTGGTGCAGGTGCTTGTGGCGGAATGTATACGGCAAACACGATGGCTTCTGCAATTGAAGCTTTAGGAATGTCTTTACCATATAACTCATCAAATCCAGCAGTGGGTAATGATAAAAAAGAGGAATGTATTGAAGCAGGTAAAAAGATGTTTTACCTTTTAGAGCATGATATTAAACCTCTAGATATTGTTACTAGAAAATCTATAGAAAATGCTATTCGTCTTGTAATTATTATGGGCGGTTCTACAAATGCAGTACTTCACTTTTTAGCGATTGCAAGGGCTGCGGATATCGATTTTACCTTACAAGATTTTCAACATATTAGTGATACTACGCCATTTATTGCGGATTTAAAACCTAGTGGAAAATATTTAATGGAAGATGTACACCGCATTGGTGGTATTCCTGCAGTATTAAAGTATTTGTTAAAAAACGGATTACTACATGGAGATTGTTTGACTGTGACAGGAAAAACATTAGCAGAGAATTTAGAGCATGTTCCTAATTTACAAGAAGGTCAAGATGTCATTCGCTCTTTAGATAATCCTATTAAAGCAACAGGGCATTTACGTATGCTTTATGGAAACCTTGCTGAAAATGGTTCTGTAGCAAAAATTACAGGAAAAGAAGGCTTACTGTTCAAAGGAACAGCTAAAGTTTTTGATAGTGAATATGCGGCAAATGATGGGATCAGTGCTGGTCAAGTTAAAAAAGGTGATGTTGTGGTCATTCGTTATGAAGGTCCTAAAGGTGGTCCTGGAATGCCAGAAATGCTAAAACCTACAGCCGCAATTATGGGTGCTGGTTTAGGAAAAGAAGTGGCCTTGATTACCGATGGTCGTTTTTCAGGGGGTACACATGGTTTTGTGGTAGGTCATATTTCGCCAGAAGCACAAGAAGGTGGTACTATTGCCTTAGTAAAAGATGGTGATATTATTACCATTGATGCAGAAACAAATGCTATAAATGTAGAAGTTTCTGATGAAGAACTAGCAAAGCGTAAGGAATCGTGGGTTGCTCCAGCCTTGAAGTTCAAAAAAGGGGTTTTATACAAATATGCACGTTCCGTATCCTCTGCAGCACAAGGGTGTGTTACGGATGAATTTTAAAAAGCTATTTATTATTTCCTGTGAAAAGGAAATCTAGAAAGTAAAGCGTATGAATACAGAGACAATAAGAGAAAAATCAAAATCGACGAATATGAAGACTGCTATAAAAATTAGTGGTGCCGAAGCAATAATACAATGTTTATTGGCTGAGGGAGTCGATTTAATTTATGGTTACCCTGGTGGTGCCATAATGCCTGTTTATGATGAATTGTATAAATTTCAGGATAGACTAACACATATATTAACGCGTCACGAGCAAGGTGCTACGCATGCTGCTCAAGGCTATGCAAGAGTTTCTGGCAAAGTAGGTGTTGCTTTGGCTACCTCTGGTCCTGGAGCAACTAATCTTGTGACTGGGTTAGCAGATGCGCAAATAGATTCTACACCATTGGTCTGTATAACAGGCCAAGTAATTAGTCAATTATTAGGTTCAGATGCTTTTCAAGAAACTGATATTGTAGGGATATCTACACCTGTTACAAAATGGAATTATCAAATAACAAAAGCTTCTGAAATCCCAGAAATATTGGCAAAGGCATTTTACATAGCAAAATCTGGTCGTCCAGGTCCTGTCTTAATTGACATTACTAAAGATGCTCAATTTGAAATGTTTGATTTTTTATATGAAAAATGCACAGGTGTCCGCAGTTATAACCCTGTACCTAAGCCAAATATAAATGCCATTACACAAGCGGCTAAATTAATTAACGAAGCAAAAAAACCTATGATCGTTTTTGGTCAGGGTGTTATTTTAGGTCAGGCAGAAGGCGAATTAAAGCAATTGGTAGAAAAAGCAGGTATTCCTGCTGCTTGGACCATTTTAGGGCTTTCTGCGATGGATACAGATCATCCTTTAAATGTAGGAATGGTAGGTATGCATGGGAACTATGCGCCTAATGTTTTGACCAATGAATGCGATTTATTAATTGCTATTGGAATGCGTTTTGATGATCGTGTTACGGGTAATTTACAAACCTATGCGAAACAAGCAAAGGTCATTCATTTTGAAATTGACCCAGCAGAGATTAATAAAAATGTGATATCAGAAGTTGCCGTTTTAGGAAACTCTAAAGAAACACTACAATTATTACTTCCAATGATTGCTAAAAACAGTCATGAAGCTTGGCATAATGAATTTAAGAAAAGATACGAAATTGAATACAACGAAGTAATCAAACATGATATTAAACCAACGAAAGATGGTTTAACCATGGGTGAAGTTATTGAAGAGATTAATATCGCTTCAAATAATAGTGCTATTATCGTTACAGACGTTGGGCAACATCAAATGATTGCCTGTAGGTATGCAAAGTTTAACCAATCTAAAAGTAATGTTACTTCTGGTGGTTTAGGAACCATGGGCTTCGCTTTACCAGCGGCTATTGGTGCTAAGCAAGGCGCTATGGATCGTGAGGTTGTGGCAATTATTGGTGATGGTGGCTTTCAAATGACCATACAAGAACTAGGCGTTATTTTTCAACATAAAATTCCGGTAAAGATTGTGGTCTTAAATAATGACCATCTAGGAATGGTACGCCAATGGCAAGAATTGTTCTTTGAAAAAAGATATGCATCTACAGTTATGGTTAATCCTGATTTTGTAAAAATAGCTGAAGGGTATAGTATTGCATCAAAACGTGTGAGTGAAAGAAAAGATTTAAAAGCAACTATTCATGAAATGATTGCTTCTAAAGAACCTTATTTCTTAGAAGTAAAAGTTGAAAAAGAGGGTAATGTATTTCCAATGATTCCTACAGGAGCATCGGTTTCAGATATCAGATTAAAATAAAATGGTAGATATAATATCCAAGAACAAGCCTAAAATTCATTCTAAAATAGAAGCCAAATCTAAGGCTATCGGGTTTACGATGCCTTCAGATTTATATATAGGGAGTTTACTTAAGACCTTAATCGCTTCTAAACCCAAAGCTCATATTTTAGAATTGGGTACTGGGATAGGATTATCACTATCATGGATGATTGATGGAATGGATGCTGATTCACGTTTAATATCGGTTGATAATGACCCTGAATTAATTAAAATTTCTACGGAGTTTTTTGGTACGGATAAAAGAGTGCAACTCATCTGTGAAGACGGAACGGTATGGCTTAAGAACTATAAGGGAGAAAAATTCGATGTAATTTTTGCAGATGCTTGGCCAGGAAAATACAGTGAAATAGAAGAAGTTTTAAATCTTGTGAAAGTGGGCGGGTTTTATATTATTGACGACATGGCAAAACAAGAAAATTGGCCAGAAGGGCATGAAAAGCATGTCACTGATTTGGTGTGTTACTTAGATGCTAGAGAAGACTTTAAATTAACAAAATTAAATTGGTCTACCGGATTAATAATCGCCGTTAGAAGTAACTAATATATTAATATCCCTTTTAAAATTAAATAGGGAATTAGGGTAAAAGGATGGAAAAAAAGTGGTTTACAATATCAATTTATTCTGAAAATAACATCGGGTTATTAAACAGAATTTCAGGAATTTTCTTAAAGCGACATATTAATATTGAGAGCTTAAACGTCTCTAAATCAGAGATTGAGAGCGTATCAAAATTTACAGTGGTTGTCTTTACTGAAGATGAAGTTGCACGTAAAATTGTAGGGCAAATTGAAAAACAAATAGAAGTTATAAAAGCATTTTATCATTTAGATGATGATACCATATATCAAGAATCTGTAATCTTTAAAATAGCCTCTAACCTTTTATTTGATGAACGTCAAATACAGAATATTATAAAGGATTGTAACGCAACAATCGTCACCGTATCTAGAGATTTCTTTGTTCTTGCAAAAACAGGAAGAAAGCATGAAGTAGATGATATGTACGAACAATTAAAACCTTTCGGAATTATGCAATTTGTACGTTCAGGAAGAATAGCAGTGACTAAAGCAGAGATGCCTATTTCTGCTATGATAGCAAAATTTAAGAAACAAGAATAAATCAATTTTAAATAAACGAGTTTATAAAATGGCAAATTATTTCAATACACTATCACTGAGAGAACAATTGACCCAATTAGGGAAATGTAGATTCATGGATACAAGTGAATTTTCTGATGGTGTAGACGCTTTAAAAGGGAAAAAAATAGTAATTGTAGGTTGTGGAGCACAAGGTTTAAATCAAGGTTTAAACATGCGTGATTCTGGTTTAGATATTTCTTATGCTTTACGTGATGCTGCAATAAAAGAACAAAGACAGTCTTATAAAAATGCTAAAGAAAACGGATTTACAGTTGGTACGTACCAAGAATTGATTCCAATAGCAGATTTAGTTATTAATTTAACGCCTGATAAACAACATACTAATGTGGTAGAAACGGTAATGCCTTTAATGAAAAAAGGAGCTACGTTATCTTACTCACATGGTTTTAATATTGTTGAAGAAGGCATGCAGGTTCGTAAAGATTTAACGGTAATTATGGTTGCCCCTAAATCTCCAGGATCTGAAGTTCGTGAAGAGTATAAAAGAGGTTTTGGTGTGCCAACATTAATCGCGGTGCACCCAGAAAATGATCCAGAAGGAAAAGGTTTAGCAGAAGCAAAAGCTTATGCTGTAGCGACAGGTGGTGATAAAGCGGGTGTTTTAGAGTCTTCATTTGTTGCTGAAGTAAAATCAGATTTAATGGGAGAACAAACTATTCTTTGTGGTTTGCTACAAACAGGATCTATTTTATGTTTTGACAAAATGATTGATAAAGGAATGGATGCCGGTTATGCTTCTAGACTTATTCAATACGGTTGGGAAACAGTTACAGAAGGTCTTAAATATGGTGGAATTACCCATATGATGGATCGTTTGTCTAATCCAGCAAAAATTAAAGCTTTTGAACTTTCAGAAGAATTAAAAGAAATTATGCGTCCCTTGTTTCAAAAACATATGGATGATATTATCGAAGGTGAATTTTCTAAAACGATGATGGAAGACTGGGCTAATGATGATAAAAACCTATTAACATGGAGAGCAGAAACAGGAGAAACTGCTTTTGAAAAAACACCAGCAGGTAGCGATAAAATTTCTGAACAAGAATTTTACGACCATGGTGTGTTAATGGTAGCTATGGTTAGAGCAGGAGTAGAGCTTGCTTTTGAAGCGATGACAGATTCTGGAATTATAGCAGAATCTGCTTACTACGAGTCATTACATGAAACGCCGTTAATTGCGAACACTATTGCGCGTAAAAAATTATTCGAAATGAATCGTGTAATTTCTGATACAGCAGAATATGGTTGTTATTTATTTGATCATGCTTGTAAACCTTTATTGAAAGACTTTATGTCTAAAATTGATACTGATGTTATCGGTAAAAAATTCGGAGAAGGAAAAGGCAATGGTGTAGATAATGCTAAATTAATTGAAGTGAATAAAGCGTTAAGAGAGCATCCAGTAGAAATTGTTGGAGCGAGATTAAGAGCTTCAATGACAGCAATGAAGCCAATCGTATAATCTTCTATACATTTAATAACAAACCTGTCAAGTTTTTTAAACCTGACAGGTTTTTTACTTTTATACCATGAAATACTTCCCGAAAATAGAAGATATATATACTGCGGCTACCACTATAAAACAAGTAGTAGCAGAAAATACTCCGTTACAAGAAAGCATCCGATATTCTAAACAATACGATGCGAATATTCTTTTAAAACGAGAAGATTTGCACCGTGTGCGATCGTACAAAATTAGAGGTGCATTTAATAAAATTTATAGTCTAAGCGCTGAAGAAAGAAAAAAAGGCGTTGTCTGTGCTAGCGCTGGTAACCATGCACAAGGGGTAGCTTTTGCGTGTAACCATCTCAAGATAAAAGGGACTATTTATATGCCTTCTGTAACTCCGCAGCAAAAAATTGAGCAAACACAGCTTTTCGGTGGAGAATGGGTTACGATCGTTTTGAAAGGAGATACTTTTGACGACTCTTATAAAGCTTCTATGAAATTCTGTAACGAGAATGATAAGGTTTTTGTCCATCCTTTTGATGATCCTAAAACGATAGAAGGTCAGGCAACCGTTGGTCTCGAAATTATTCAACAAACGACCGCCACTATAGATTATGTTTTTGTAGCTATCGGTGGTGGTGGATTGGCTGCTGGCCTTTGTAGTGTATTTCATCAATTGTCGCCCAATACTAAAATTATAGGTGTGGAACCAGAAGGCGCTGCATCCATGAAAACATCTATAGAAAATGGCGTAAATACGGAGTTAGAACATATCGATAAATTTGTAGATGGTGCTGCTGTGCAGAAAGTGGGCGATTTGACCTTCGAAATCTGTAAAAAACATTTACATGATGTCATTACTGTTCCAGAAGGTAAAGTATGTCAAACTATTTTAGACCTGTACAATCGTGATGCTATTGTTGTAGAACCTGCAGGGGCATTAACCTTATCTGTTTTAGATCTTTACAGTACCGAAATAAAAGGTAAAAATGTAGTCTGCATTGTTAGCGGGAGCAATAACGATATTACTAGAACAGCAGAAATTAAAGAACGCGCTTTACTTTACCGAAATTTAAAACACTATTTTATTGTTCGTTTTCCCCAACGCCCCGGAGCATTAAAGGAGTTTGTTGTTGATATCCTAGGTCCTACTGATGATATTACTCATTTTGAATACTCTAAAAAATCCAGTAAAGAAAATGCACCTGCTGTAGTGGGTATAGAGCTTAAAAGTGCCGATAATTTACAACCCTTAATTGAACGGATGAAAGCCAATAATTTCTTCGGAGACTACTTAAATGATAAGCCAGATTTGTTTCAATATCTAGTGTAAGACAAAGGAATAAAGTCATATCATGCGCTAGATCTTTTTAGGTGTTTCCTTTCGAAAACGTTTGATATCTATCATATTACATTTTTATGTTATGATTATGCTATTCTTCGCATTTATACCTGCAATTAATTGAGTTTTTAGCGACTTATTAAGTAACTTTATATCTAAGTACGAATAAAATGACAAAAATGAAAACTACAATTCCAGAGGAATTTCAGATTAAAGAAACAATTGAACAAAAAACATATTTAGTAGATGGTGAATTAAAAAAGTGGAGTGGCAATACCACACAAGTTTTTTCTACAATATCCTCTACAGAAGATTATAAGCCTACCTTATTAGGCTCTATCCCAGATATGGGAGAACCAGAAGCTATGGATGCTTTAAATGCAGCTACAAAAGCATATGGTAGAGGTCAAGGTGTTTGGCCTACCATGCACGTGAAAGATCGTATAGATTGCATGGAAGCTTTCGTTAAGAAGATGGAAACGAAGCGTGAAGAAGTTGTAAAATTATTGATGTGGGAAATCGGCAAATCATTACCAGATTCTCAAAAAGAATTTGATAGAACTGTAGAGTACATTTATGATACGATAGAGGATTACAAACAACTAGACCGTAATGCCGCAAAGTTTCAAAAACACGATGGTGTTTATGCCCATATAAAAAGAGGTCCCTTAGGCGTTGTTCTTTGCTTAGGACCTTATAATTATCCATTAAATGAGACCTTTGCATTACTGATTCCTGCAATTATTATGGGGAATACAGCTATTTTTAAACCTGCAAAACATGGTGTATTATTAATTACTCCTTTGTTAGAAGCTTTTCAATCTTGTTTTCCAAAAGGCGTAATCAATATTCTTTTTGGTAGAGGTAGAGCGGTAGCAGCGCCTATTATGCAAACAGGTAAAGTAGATGTTTTAGCACTAATTGGAAATAGTAAATCTGCAAATGCCTTGCAGAATCAGCACCCAAAAAGTAACCGTTTGCGATTAGTACTTGGTTTAGAAGCAAAAAATCCTGCTATTGTACTTCCTGATGCCGACTTAGATTTGACGATTGATGAGTGTATCGCGGGTACATTATCCTTCAACGGTCAGCGTTGTACTGCTTTAAAAGTAGTCTATGTTCATGAAGATATTGCTGAGGAATTTAACAAACGATTTTCTAAACGTGTTGATGAACTTAAATTTGGAAACCCTTGGGATGATGGGGCGAAATTAACTCCATTACCAGAGCCAGAAAAGCCAGCATATATTCAAGGTTTAATTGATGACGCCCTTGTTAAAGGAGCAAAAATTTTGAATAAAAAAGGAGGTGAGCATGCAGATAACTATATCTGGCCTGCAGTGCTATACCCTGTTACTAAGGACATGAATGTTTATAAAGAAGAGCAATTTGGACCTGTTATTCCTATAGTTCCTTTTAAAAACATAGAGGAGCCTTTAGATGACATGGCAGAGTCCAATTACGGGCAGCAAGTTAGTTTGTTTGGGAAAGATGTATATGCGCTTGCTCCACTAATAGATTCTTTAGTGAACCTAGTATGCCGTGTAAACTTAAATAGCTCTTGTCAACGTGGACCAGATGTGTACCCGTTTACAGGAAGAAAAGATTCTGCGCAAGCCACTTTAAGTGTGCATGATGCCTTGCGTTCTTTTTCTATTAGAACTTTTGTCGCTTTCAAAGACAATGACTTGAATACAGAAATTATTGAACAATTATTAGATGCTAAACTTTCTAATTTTGTAAGTACTGATTATATCTTATAATTTAATAATCATATACACTAAAGTTAAACCTCTCCCTTATTTAGGAGAGGTTTCTTTTTTACAAGACGTATGCACTGCTTCTGCACGTTCTATTCCACTATAAGGGTAAAATTGTATGGTTTGTTCTTCCTTATTAAATAATTCTATAGCACGCGTTATATCATCGCAAAAGGGTTGAGTAGATTTTCCAAAGAATTTTGCAGACCCCATATCCCATTCGGCTTTACTTAATACCACTCTTGGATTTTCTGGGGCTATTTCTAATGCTTTATTGTAAAGTACCGCATTTTCTGCAGATAAAGTCATGCCGTACTTTTGTCCATCAAAAGCAATATAGGCGGTATTTAATAAGGCATAACTTATGATGATTTCTGGATTATGTTTAGATAAGTTGGCAGCCTGATCTAAATATTTTTTTGCCCGCGTTAGTTTTGAGGTAAGCATATCTTCTTCTTGAATACCAAAACTGCTCACTATTTCAACAGTGGCTAAATAGTAAGGTGGTAGCCAATTTTCTTTTTCCGCAGTTGCAATTCGTTCAAATAGCTGTGATGCTTCTGTATTTTTTTGTTCTTGCCATAATTGGAAGGCTTTACTCATTCCTTTTTCATAAGAGGTCTGTGCAGCTAGATTTAAGGTAAGCATAAAGGTGAATACAAATACAATAGTTTTCATAGGATTGGTTTTTATAGATTTATAATGTGAATCAAATATCACGGTATTTTTAATTTTACAAGAATTTAGGGTACCGAGTTGTTGTTTTTGGGGATCCAAATGTCAGTTTTACAAATTATCAAGCTGATTGTCTTTCTTGTTATCACTAATGGTCCAAAATAAACCTACAAAGAAGAAGCTATCTGTATTGGGTGTAAGTGCTCTACGATCAAATGTTCCAGAACCATTTACTTCATCAGCATATTGATATCCATTAATATTCTTGGTACCTAAGACATTGCTTACCGAGAAATAAAGAATTTTTTGCGGACTAATGAGATACGCCCAATTGGCATTTAAAGCAGTATAGTTTTTAGTTTTTTCGGTTAAAAACCCATCCGTATTTGGGTTGGTATAGGAGCGACCGGTAGCAAAATTATAACTAAGCCCTATCTGACTTTTCCAGTTTTCTACCCAATGCTTTAATACCAAAGAGGCATTGTGCGTAGAGGCAAAGTTGGGAGTTGCGGTAACGGGATAGTTTTTATAATCTCTTTCAGTATCTAAATAAGAATAGGAGACCCAGTATTCTGTATTTTTTACTGTTTTGTTGTCCCTCCAAAAAATATCAAGCCCTTTAGCAAAGCCACCACCTTTATTAGAATAATTAGACATAGGAAGCGCTATTGGCGTATCATATTTTACTAGATTATTGTAATCCTTATAATATACTTCTGCTCTAAATATCTGCTTGTTTTTAACATACTGGTAATTGGCAATTAAATGCGTTGTGTTTTCCGCAGAGAAATCAGAACCAAATTTTAGATAGTCATTCTTTGGGTTTTGGAAAAATTGACCATAAGCCAAAGAAAATTGTGCATTTGCTCCAGATTTATAGGCTAAGGAAATTCTAGGAGATACATTAAATTCTTCTAATAATTGAGAATACTCCCCTCTAAAGCCAATTTTGGTGGCTAAATTCTTAGAAAAGAAAATATCTGTTTCTATAAAACTACTCAAGAGGTTATTATCAAAACCGTAGTCGTTGATTGCTGTAGTAGCGGTTGTATAGTTTTCTTTAAAGTTTGTACTAAAGTATTCTGCACCAAAGTTTAGTTTGTACCTGCTAGAAAAATATTTATTGAGAACCAATTTAAAATGAGCAGAATTCTCAACATCGGTAACATCAGCATCACTAAATTTTAATTTAGACTTATCATTGGAGAATGATACACCCGTTAGAATACTCCAATCTTTGGCTAAAAAATCTTTATAAGAGGTGTTGATATATAAGTTTCTATTTTCTATTGCAAATCTAATCCCTAAGGGTTCATTGATGTCTACTTGGGTAAGATCAAAATTTAAAGCACTAAAAGCACCATATACTTTTAATAAACCATCGTTTTTAAATTTGTATCGATATACTGCTTCTCCTCCTAAAGTTTCTATGGGTTTGTGCCAAATATTATTCCCAGGAAATAATTTCTGGTATGGTTCTAAATTCATATATGAAGCATTTATACTCAAAGAATTAGCCTTCCATTTTTGGGTATTACCAACACCTAAACCTACCGTCATTAGGGATAGTTCTGTTTTTTCTTCCAGAGGTTCATCTATACTGCTAAGCAGAAGAACACTAGATAACGCTTGGCCATATTCCGCAGAATACCCACCAGTAGAAAATGTGATTCCCTTAAACAAAAAAGGAGACAATCTACCTCTAGTAGGAATGTTATTCGCAGAAGGGGCGTAAGGAGTAAATACGCGCATGCCATCTACAAAAATTTGGGTTTCATCGGCATCACCACCACGAACAAACAACCTGCCATCTTCTGCCACAGTAGAGGTTCCTGGTAAGGTTTGTAAAGCTCCCATCACATCACCAAGTGCTCCAGCAGTAGTCACTATATCTAAGGGCTTTAATACGGTTACTTTTGCATTATCACCCGCTTTAAATGTTCCTGCATTTACGGTGACCGCATCCAACGTATTTACATCATCCCGCAGTTTTACTGTAAAGTTTTTAAATGTGCTTAGATCAGAAGATGTGGCATACGTTTCGTAAGAAATAGAGGAGACGACCAAAGTCTGTACTCCGGTTTCTGTTGTTTGAAAAGAGAATATACCATCTTCATTAGTTGCGGTTCCATCATAGGTGCCTTCTAAATACACATTAGCTCCCATTACCGGTATACCCTGGTGATCAATAACTTTTCCATTAATGGTTTCTTGTGCTATTACATTTATGTGTAGCAGTAATAGCATGGCAAATACTAAAATTTTCATGATTGTTCTGTCTTTTGGTTGATACCACAAATATGTAGCGTTATTGGAGTATTAGAGAAAATGATATTCTGAGTTGTATAATTTTTGACCTGAATTGTAGAAAACAGAAAAAATAGGGGTATATAAAGAGGTCAATAATTAACATAAATATGGTAATTAAACATAGAAATAAGCTGTTTATTGGTTTTACCTTTGCCTGCTTAATTGTTATTTTTTACGATTGAAAATTGTTGTTGATCATTAAAATGAAGAAGCGTATGGATGCGATAAAATCAAATAAAAAAGCACTATTAGCCTTAGCTATTGGAGGATTTGGAATAGGAATGACGGAATTTGTAATTATGGGAATCTTACCTGATGTTGCTACTGCTTTACAAATTACAATTCCTCAAGCAGGGCATTTTATAGCCGCTTATGCCTTAGGAGTAGTGGTAGGGGCTCCACTTTTAACAGGACTAGGCAGTAAATGGTCTGCCCATAAAGTTTTGCTAGCATTAATGCTTTGGTTTACACTGTTTAATAGCTTATCTGCTTTTGCAGAAAATTATACAAGTCTTTTAGTTTTTAGGTTTTTATCAGGACTTCCTCATGGAGCCTTTTTTGGAATTGGAGCTGTAGTTGCTGGAAAATTAGTACCAAAGGGGAAATCTGCTCAAGGTATGGCTATAATGTTTTCTGGATTAACCTTAGCCAATGTTCTAGGTGTTCCTCTAGGAACTTATTTGGGGCATCATTTTAGTTGGAATCTTTCTTTTATGTTAGTGGGAGTAATCGGAATTTTAGCAATGTTAAGCGTCTATTTTTGGATGCCTGCATTTCCTAAATCATCCACCGAAGGATTGCGAAAAGATTTACAAGTCTTTAAAAGACCAGAACTATGGGTGCTCATTCTATTAACGACAATAGGTACGGGCGGTTTTTTTGCTTGGTACAGTTATATTGCTCCATTGCTTACAGAAGTATCTGGGTATCCAGAAAGCATGGTTGGTTATGCTATGATATTAGCAGGTTTAGGAATGGTAGTGGGGAATTTTGTAGGTGCTAAAATGGCAGAAAAATTGAGTCCTATGAAAGCTATTGTTTTAAGCTTAGGGATGATGTCTTTAGTACTACTCATAAATACCGTTGTTGCTCAAAACCCTATAGCTATATTGGTGCTTACTTTTGTTATCGGTATCATTTCTTTTACTGTAGCTACGCCTATTCAAATGGCGATTATTAATGCTTCTAAAGGATCAGAAATGTTGGGTTCATCTATGAACCAAAGTGCTTTTAATATGGGGAATGCTTCTGGAGCATATTTAGCAGGATTGCCCATTGCAATGGGTTACGGGATAACTTCGGCAAGTATTGTAGGTGCTGCTTTAGCGGGTGCAGGTGCATTAATTGCTATTGGGATCCTAATCAACAGAAGAAAACATGCCATCAAAAATAAGATAAAGCGTTTAGCGTTTAAGTAGGTTATTTTTTAATCTCATTAGAAATTAAATATTCAAGATAGGTTATTGTATTTAATAGGTACTTTCGATCATCTGTGATGGTAGCCATGGCAACAGCACCCTGAATCATGGTATATAATTGCTTAGCAAATTGTAAAGGGGTAACGGGTAATTTTATTTCTCCAGCATTAATTCCGTTTTCTAAAATCAAGGCTATTTTACCTTCTATAGTTTTAGCAACCTCTTTTGCTGCACCTGCTAATAATTTATTATTATATTTTGCATCTATACCAACATTCAATACAGGGCATCCTCCCATCGGTAGGGTGAATTCATCATAATGCCTATAAAAATCAAGTAAATTAGTTAACTTTTCAAGGGCAGTACCTTCAGAATTGATCCGTTTATCAATGGCATCTAAAAGTAGTTTACTATTGTATTCAAAAGCAGCTATAGCAAGCGCTTCTTTATTTTCAAAATTGCCATACAGCGCGCCTTTGGTAAGACCTGTTGCTTCTGTCAAATCGCTCATACTAGTACCAACATATCCTAATTTGTTAAATATGGGTGCAACAGTTTCTACAATGTATACAGTAGTTCTTTGGGCTTTGGTTGTCATATGAAAGCTATTTTATACGAATATAAAAAATTATATACTGTGCGGTATGTAAAATACAAAAAAAAGCATCCTTTTATTTGTTAAATAAAAAGACGCTCTTGCAAATCTAATTTAATCGTTGATTAAGCCATTTCTTCTTGGTTTCTAAAGACCAATTGATCATCAAATGAATCTATTAAAACAACACTATCCGTGGTGATTTTACCACTTAATATCTCTTTAGAAAGGGTATTTAAAACTTCTTTCTGAATCACACGTTTTATTGGGCGTGCTCCATATTGTGGATCATATCCTTTTTCGGCCAAATACTTGATGGTTTCGTCTGTAGCATCAACAGTAATATTCTGTTTTGCTAACATTTTTTTCAATCCATCTAATTGTAAACGTACGATTTTGACAATGTCTTTTTTACTTAATGGCGTAAACATGATAATATCATCAATACGATTTAAAAACTCTGGTCGGATCGTTTTTTTCAACAGCCCTAGAACTTCATCACGTGCTGCTTCTGTTGCACTAGAAGCATCAGGGTTAGATTCAAATTTCTCCTGAATAATATGGCTACCCATATTACTCGTCATAATTATAATCGTATTCTTAAAATCTGCTACACGCCCTTTATTATCTGTAAGTCTACCTTCATCCAATACCTGTAAAAGAACATTAAAGGTATCTGGGTGTGCTTTTTCTATCTCATCTAATAACACCACAGAATATGGTCTACGACGCACTGCTTCTGTCAATTGTCCTCCTTCATCATAACCTACATATCCTGGAGGTGCTCCTACCAATCTACTCACGGAATGACGTTCTTGATATTCACTCATATCTATTCTAGTCATCGCACTTTCGTCATCAAATAAATAACTGGCAAGGGTTTTCGCTAACTCCGTTTTACCAACTCCTGTAGTCCCTAAAAATAAGAAAGAACCAATGGGGCGCTTGGTATCTTGTAAACCAGCTCTACTTCGGCGTATAGCGTCAGAAACAGCTTCAATAGCTTCTTCTTGACCCACCACGCGTTTGTGTAAAACAGCTTCTAATTGTAATAGTTTTTCACGCTCGCTTTGTAACATTTTAGTTACAGGAATACCTGTCCATTTAGCAACAACTTGTGCAATATCCTCACTAGTTACCTCTTCTTTTATCATGGTATCACCTTGCTGTTGCTCGTCTAATACATGCTGTAAGCTCTCTAGTTTTTCTTGAGACTCTTTTATTTTTCCATAGCGCAACTCGGCTACCTTACCATAATCACCATTACGTTCTGCACGTTCAGCTTCAAGTTTAAAATCCTCAATGTCCTGTTTGGTTTTCTGAATATCGTCTACGACTGTTTTTTCGCTTTCCCATTTTGCGAAAATCTCGTTACGGTCTTCTTTGATATTTGCTAAATCTAGATTTAAGGCTTGTAGCTTCGTTTTATCATTCTCACGTTTAATCGCTTCAACTTCAATTTCAAGCTGCATAATTTTGCGATCTAGGACATCTAACTCTTCTGGTTTAGAATTAATTTCCATTCGCAGTTTTGCCGCTGCTTCATCAATTAAATCAATGGCTTTATCGGGTAAAAAACGATTGGTAATATACCGCTGAGATAATTCTACTGCAGAAATAACCGCTTCATCTTTGATCCGTACTTTGTGGTGCGCTTCATATTTATCTTTAATACCTCGAAGAATAGATATTGCACTTTCCGTATCGGGTTCATCAACGATAATTTTCTGAAATCTACGTTCTAAAGCTTTATCCTTTTCAAAATATTTTTGATATTCATCTAGGGTCGTAGCGCCTATTGCTCTAAGTTCACCTCTTGCTAAAGCAGGTTTAAGAATATTGGCAGCATCCATAGCACCATCACCGCCACCGGCACCAACAAGGGTGTGAATCTCATCAATGAACAATACTACATTTCCATCAGAAGACGTCACTTCCTTAATAACAGATTTTAAACGCTCTTCAAACTCCCCTTTATATTTTGCACCCGCAATTAAGGCTCCCATATCTAAAGAATAAATCACCTTATCCTTTAAATTTTCAGGAACATCGCCTTGAACAATTCTACGGGCCAAGCCTTCTGCTATGGCTGTTTTACCAACACCTGGTTCTCCCACTAACATTGGATTGTTTTTTGTTCTACGGGATAATATTTGTAGCACTCTACGAATTTCTTCATCGCGACCAATTACAGGATCTAATTTTCCTTTATCGGCTAGATCATTTAAATTTTTCGCATATTTATTTAAGGAATTATACGTGTCTTCTGCTCCTTGCGAAGTAACCTTTGCACCTTTACGTAATTCTTGAATAGCTGCTTTAAAATTTTTCTCAGTTACCCCTTGATCTTTTAGAATCTGACCAATTTTACTTTTAGAATTAAAAATGGCTAAAAGCAAGTGTTCGATAGATACATACTCATCTTCCATAACCTTAGCAATAGAAGAAGCATCATTCAACGTTTTTCCTGTTTCACGAGAAAAGACTAAATCTCCTCCAGTGACTTTAGGAAAACTTTCTAACTGCTTGTCTACCATTTGAAATAATAAATCGGTATTTACATTCAGTTTCTTTAAAATAAAGGGAGTTACATTTTCATCAACCTGACTAATCGCTTTAAAAATGTGTTCATTTTCAATTTGCTGATGTCCCATCTCTTGCGCAAGTTGCTGTGCGAGTTGCACCGCCTCCTGCGATTTTGTAGTGAAATTATTAATATTCATATATAGTGTTATTTTTATGTTATTGTTTACTTTTACAAGTTAAAATCAAATTTCTTACCAAGACATGATAAATGTCATTCTGACGGTAAAAAATTAGTTTAACAGGACAATACGGCAGCTTGTAAGGTTATAAACGCCTTACGACTGACTATATAAAATTAAGAATATATGGGATTATTTGATAGTCTATTCGGAAATAATAAAGAGGCAAAACCTAAAGAGGAAAAAGCAGCATTGCCATGGATTGCTTTAGCTTCATTAGATCAATTAGAAGAAATAAAAGAAAAGTCTAAAACGAAACCACAAATTATTTTTAAACATTCCACCACGTGCGGTATTAGCCGCATGGTTATGAATACCTTTAAAAATACGTATGCTTTGGATAAGAATCAGGCCGATTTATATTATTTAGATTTACTAAGTAATAGAGAAGTTTCTAATGAAACAGGATATAAATTTCAGGTGATGCATCAATCTCCGCAATTAATCGTAATTAAGAATGGAGTGGCAGTAGCTAATGCTTCTCATGGAAGTATTAATGAGGTTGCCCTAGAGCAATTTGTGTAGTAATTCTAGTTTATAACATAAAAAGGCCCTCATTTGTAAATTACAAATGAGGGCCTTTTTAGTAGACGTTTGAGTTTAATTAAATTGATGTCTTGTAATAATTCCTTTAAGATTAGCTTTTAAATCTTCTCCCGCATCATAAACCATTTGTTCATTAGTAGGGAAGGGTACTGCTGCTAAGCTTAACATAGAAATAAGATCATTGTCTAAAGCCAATTTATCTCCACTATAATTTGCATAGTTGTGTTCAAAAAGAAACAGACTAGATAACGGGTAGGTGTTAATCTGTTGTTTTGTTTTTAAATCTAAAAAATTAACTTGACCAACTACTTGAGCCGATTTAGTTTGTGTAAACTGGTAAAAGTCACACTTTACAGTTTTAAATTTATCAATCTTAATTTTATTTCCCAAACTATCTTTTACTTGATTTCCACTACGATCTAAAGCATAGGTGTATCCATCAATAATCTGTTTTTCTTTACTTATTTGTTTTTCTTTAATTTGTTCTGGTGAAATAGAAATATTTTTAAAAACCACATCCATTTCATAATCATAATGTATACTATTTATAGCATTGGTATGGTATTCTGTCCATAAATTATTTAATCCGAACGTATTAAAGTTTAGTAAATCTTCTTCCAGCCTGCTTGGGATAATTTGTTCTGTATCATTAAACAAACGAACTTGAACGTAATCTATTCCCTTTTGATGTGCTTGTTGAATTTTAAGATTAGTGTCTTTATATCCAGGATTCAGCTTCTCTAAATACAACAAATCATTGTATGCTGTTCTAAAATCATTTTTCGCTGTAGATTGCTCTAGAAGCGATGATGCATTGGCATATACATAGTCTGACAACTGATTTCTAGTGCTAATTATTTTAGCATCATAATCGGTAAAAGAGAACTTAGCTTCACGATCTTCCTCATAAATCATTAAGGGCAATAAAGGCTTAATGCGCTCTTCTATTTGTTTTAAGTTTACGTAGCCATTATAAATTTGTTCATAATTAGCTGCATTATTACTTTTTTGAAGAAACGCAATTTGCTTTAGCTCTCTAGCGGTATTTTTCTTAAACGCCTCTTCTAATAATAAAACATAAGGCTGATTCCCTTTTTTGGTTTTATTATCCACTAAATTATTTAGTGCCTTATTAATTGCTGCATCATAATTTCCGGAATTTAAAGCCTCTTGTGTTTTTTTTACACCTCCACAGGATATAAAAAAAAGAATACTGGTTGCGAGTAAAATTTTTTTCATAATATATTATTTATGGGTTTCTTGGAATTATTTCCAATAGCCGTGCCATAATTTAGTATGAAAACGATAACGTTTCACTTCTAGTATATAAAAAGGCTTTTAACCCTATATGTTTACTGCTTTTTTTTAGGTTGATATACTGGTAATAATTTTGTAGACACCTCTCCAAAACCAATTCTTATACCCTCATTTTTACAGAACCCTTTAATCACTACCGTATCATTATCTTCTATAAACTTTCTTGTTGCCCCATCATTTAATTTCACTTCTTGCTTACCACCCCAGCTTAATTCTAGCATAGAACCGTAAGAATCTGGCGTTGGTCCAGATATGGTTCCACTACCCATTAAATCACCGCTGTTTACATTACAGCCGTTAACGGTATGGTGCGCCAATTGTTGAGACATGGTCCAATACATGAATTTAAAATTAGATTTTGTCACTGTGGTCGCCGTGCTATTTTCAGGAACAATGTCTACTTCTAAATGAATATCATAGCTTTTATTACCATCTGCTTGTACCAAATAGGGTAGTGGCTTAGGTTCTTGGGCTGGGCTATCTACTTTAAAAGGTTGTAAGGCATCCATCGTAACAATCCATGGTGATATTGAGGATGCAAAGTTTTTAGCTAAAAACGGACCTAAAGGAACATATTCCCATTTCTGAATATCTCTAGCACTCCAATCGTTAAATAAAACCATTCCGAAGATATAATCTTCTGCTTCATCAACAGGAATTGGTTCTCCTAAAACATTAGCATCCGTAGTAATGAAAGCCATTTCAAGCTCAAAATCTACTAATTTTGAAGGACCAAATACAGGCGTTTCTGCACCGGCAGGCATTGTTTGTCCCATTGGTCTTCTAACGGGTGTTCCACTAGTTACTATAGAAGAACTTCTTCCATGATAACCCACTGGAATATGAAGCCAGTTTGGTAATAACGCATTATTTGGATCTCTAAACATGGTACCCACATTGGTAGCGTGTTCCTTGCTAGAATAGAAATCTGTATAATCACCAATCTGTACCGGCAATTGCATTTCAATTTCCTCCATGGTAAAAAGAACTACTTTCTTGTGTTCTTCATTATCTCTTAAAGAGGCATTAGCTGTATCAAAAATATCCGAGATACGGTTCCGAACCAAGCGCCATGTTTTTTGCCCGTCAGAGATAAAATCATTTAACGTGTCTTGTAAAAAGATATCATCCGTTAAAGGAATATCTTTAAAATACCCTAATTGATGCAACGCTCCTAAATCTATAGCATGATTCCCTATACGAGTACCAATGGTTATTACATCATCTCTAGTCAAAAAGACACCAAAAGGAATATTTTGAATAGGGAAATCAGAGTTTGCGGGTACAGGGATCCATGTTTTTTTATTTGGATCGTTTGTTTTTATAGGCATATCTAAATTGTTAATTACTGTTTAATAAGTTCTAGAATCAAATATATTATTTTCTTCCAATTAACGATGGTCAATTCGTATTTTTGCAACTCAATTTAACAGTTTATTTTATTATGCAACGCGACAATCAAATTTTTGAACTAATTGCTGAAGAGAAACAGCGCCAAATTAATGGAATAGAACTTATTGCTTCTGAGAACTTTGTAAGTGATCAAGTAATGGAAGCTGCAGGTTCTGTATTGACCAATAAATATGCTGAAGGCTACCCAGGAAAACGTTATTATGGTGGTTGTGAGGTTGTAGATGTTGTGGAGCAAATTGCGATTGACAGAGCGAAACAATTATTTGGTGCAGAATATGCAAATGTGCAACCTCATTCTGGTTCACAAGCTAATGCTTCTGTATATCATGCTTGTTTAAAACCTGGAGATACTATTTTAGGATTTGATCTTTCTCACGGAGGACATTTAACTCACGGGTCTCCTGTAAATTTTTCAGGTAGAATATACAATCCTGTATTTTATGGTGTTGAAAAAGAAACTGGAGTTTTAAATTATGATAAAATTCAGGAAATAGCAGAAAAAGAAAAACCAAAAATGATTATTGCTGGTGCTTCTGCATATTCTAGAGATATAGATTTTGAACGTTTTAGAGTAATTGCTGATAGTGTTGGAGCACTTTTATTAGCAGATATCTCTCATCCTTCTGGTTTAATTGCAAAGGGAATTTTAAACGATCCAATTCCTCATTGTCATATTGTTACTACAACGACACATAAAACATTAAGAGGTCCAAGAGGTGGACTTATATTAATGGGGAAAGATTTTGATAATCCTTTCGGAATTAAATTAAAAAACGGTTCTCTTAGAAAAATGTCTGCTTTATTAGACTTAGCCGTATTCCCAGGAAATCAAGGTGGTCCTTTAGAGCACATTATTGCCGCTAAAGCAATTGCATTTGGAGAGGCTTTAACAGATGAATATCTTACTTATATTTTACAAGTAAAGAAAAATGCTGATGCTATGGCTAAAGCATTCGTTAAAAAAGGATATGAAATTATTTCTGGAGGAACGGATAATCATATGATGTTGATTGATTTAAGAAATAAAGATATCACCGGTAAAGACGCTGAGAATACGCTAGTTAAAGCTGATATTACAGCGAATAAAAACATGGTCCCTTTTGATGATAAATCACCATTTATTACTTCAGGTATTCGTTTTGGAACGGCTGCGATTACTACACGTGGCTTAAAAGAAGATGATATGTCTATTATTGTTGACTTTATAGATGAAGTATTAATGAATGCCGACAATGATGATGTTATCGACGAAGTTAGAACGAAAGTAAATGCATTAATGGGCGATAGAAAACTTTTCTATGCTTGTTAAGTCATAATCCTATTATATTCAAAAAGCCATTAAAAATTAATTTAATGGCTTTTCTTTTAGGTTTCAAACTAAAAAACACTAGTCCCCGAAATCTCATTGCGATAAAATATACTACAGCGTATACTTTTACAACTTGACTTTAGCCCTAGGTATTACTCTAACATGGTTAATTTACCATATATAATTTCTTTTGATTGAGAGTCATATATCTCACTATCTACATTACTGTCAAAATATAAACCCCAAAAACCACCGTAGTTCTTTTGAGTTTTCTCAACCGTATTACTAGTTAATAACGTCTTATTTTTGAAAAAATTACTTTTCTCCAAAACTGGAATATGTATTTCATAAGGTTGTTGCGATAATCCTTTGGTGAAATAGATATAGTTTTTATGCAATTCTAAAATAAGCTTGTCTAATTCCAATGAAATGCTATTTTCGAATACTCTATATATTATTATAGTACAGTCTTCAAAAATTAAGTTTAGTTCCTTGATATCAAAAGTATGACTAGACGAATTGCGTAATTTTTCAAGAGCCATTAAAAAGAAATGCCCCTCTGCATTTTCAAGCATTAAGTCATGACCATCTAATTTACCTTCGGCCAGAATAGATAATCCTTGTTTAATCTTAAAATTAAAATTGATGTCTAAAACCAAATCATTTTTAGTCGCAAAAGTATCAGCACTAACAATAGATACATTACAAAAAAAGTCTTTTTCAATGTTCAACATGAAAGCATCCAAACCAAGAATTTTAGTATCCTCAGATCCGAAAGGCACTATTTTTTTTCGGGGTTTATTATTTTTAGACGACATTTTTCTCTTTATAAGCTATCTAACAAAATTAGTTTATACTTTGAAGCTTAGACTGCATGAAAACCTTTGACTTTCAAAGGTTTTCATTTAAAAGAAGTTAATTTGTTTATTATCAGTGTTTTATAATTTATATATTTTTATTTTCTGGGCTTAAATAAACCCTTTTTCTTTAGCGGATGCGATTAAGGCATTGTCATTTTCATTTTCTACACCAAAGATTTCTTTAATTTGGCGCTTTCTGTTTTCAATTGCACTTATAGAAAGAGGTATGTATTCAACCATATCCTTGGTACGTGTCCCTACAGATAAATAGTATAAAATTTTGATATCTGTATCGTCTAAAAATATATTAGTAGACATTTTGTTGCGAATGGCAATTAGTGCTTTCTTAGTATAGTATGGCGGACTAGTAAGTACTGTTTCTACCATTTCTTTTAATACCACTTCATTAATTTCAGTCTTAACCATGTACCCTTCAGGATTTACAGTTCTTAAGATGCTATTAATCCTATAGTTATCACTAAAAGAAGAAAGGAATACAATCTTGGAAGAGGGGGTGATATGACGCGCGATTACCCCTAAATCTTGTCCCGTACTGGGTATCCCATCAACAACAGGGGAAAGTTGTATATCTAATAATATTAAATCAAATAAGTCATTATTAGTAACTGAAACTTCTAATTTTTCTTTTCCTTCTTCAAAGGTAGTTGCCATGTCCATTTCCACAACAAAGTCATCAAAATTGGCATCTTCTAATATATATTTGTATCCAATCATCGTCATTTGATGATCGTCTACAGCTAGTATTTTTAAGGTCTTCATTTTAGTACTAATTTTAGCTATGCAATTTTTTCAATTTCATTCTGAAACGGAATTTTAATAATCAGTTTAGTTCCTTTACCAATAACACTATCAACAATTAATGAACCGTTTAATTTTTTTAATCGGGAAGAGATATTACGGAACCCTATTCCTTTTTTTGATTTTTTAGTATCAAACCCTTGTCCATTATCTTCTATAATAGCAATCAGATAATCATTTTCTATATCAAAATTAACAAAAATTGTACTTGCTTCTGCATGTTTTATACAGTTTTGAATACTTTCTTGAACAATTCTGTAGAGATTAATTTTGAGCGTACTGTTTAAACTATCCCAATCTAAATCTGTATTAAAATTAAATGAATATTTTAGCGTCTCTGATCCTGCTTGAAATGTTTTTATCAAAGATTTTATAGCTTCCATGAAATTTTGCATTTTCTGGAAAGCGGCATCATTTAATTCGTGTGAAATACTTCTAATGTCTTCTGATAGCTCTGCGAGTTCTGTAATCATTTCTGCTCTTTGAGCAATAGATTTTTCATCTTGCCTCTTGTTTAATCCCAATAATACCAAACGTATCCCTAATATTTTATTTAAAAAACCATCATGTAACTCTTGTGAGATACGCTCTTGTTCCAATTTTTTACCCTCATCAAATTTGCTCTGTTGTACGAGTAAAAGATTAAAAATTTCGAGATTACTTTCTTGTTGTTGTTGTTTAAAGCGGAGATTATTATTTTTAATCCGTTGTATTACAATAATTAATATTGCTGCAATACCAATTAAACCTAATACCGCAAGTGCGCTCCATAAGCGTTTTTCTCGAGTCAATAGTTCATTTTGTTTCGCTAAAAGTTCATTGCGTTCTATAAATTCATCCGTTTGAAAACGTATCCGAGCAAATTTATCTCGTAGTTTTCGTTCATCTTCTTGGAGCTTTTTATCAATTACAAAATATTCTTGTGCGTAGGTAGATGCATTTTTTTTATCTACTAATGTTAAGAAATTTAGCGTTCTAAGTAAGCTCTCAAAATTTTCTGACTTTTCAGATAACGCCAAGGCAGTTTTAGCCATTTTCACAGCTTTTATTGTATCTTTTATATATGCTAGATATTGTGCATAGTGACCTGTGGAAGTGGCTTCGCTAAAGGTATTATTGTATTCTCTGGTGATCTCTAGAGCTGCTAAATACTGAGGTTCTAAATCCTCTGTACTAAACTGCTTTTTCTTGGCATTGGCCAAATTAACCATGACTTTTGCTAAGAATTCAGGGTTTTTGGTTCTTAAATCTTTAAAATTAACTACTGTATTAAAACTATTTTCGGCTGCTCTATATTGGTGTAATAACATATTAGAGACACCGATATTATTAGTGATAAAAATTCGATTATACGATAAATCATTAGGCATGGAATCTAAATAACTACTTGCTTTTTCATAAAACTGAACAGCCTTTTCTATGTCTCCTAATGAATGCGTTATTGACCCTAAGCTATTATAACTATTAGACATCCCCAAGTAATTCTTAGATTCTTTAAAAATTTCTAAAGCTTTAATCGTAGTTTGCTCAGCGCCTGCATAGTCCCCTAATTTTCGCTGAATACCGCTAATAGAATTAAATAGGAAAGCCATTTTCTTTTGATTATTCAGGTTTGAATATATCGTTAAGGCCTCATTATAATAATAGTATGTGCTGTCTATTAATTTGGTGTTATCTAAAAATATACCCAAATCCCAATAGGCTTCTGCCATTGCCACAGAATCGATCTGTTTTTGAGCCAATAAAATCGTTTCTTTATTAATTGTTCTAAACAATACCGAATCTTTTAATTGGATAGAATTATAAGATAAGTTGGCTAGATGTTTTAATCTGATGGAATCTGTGCGTAGTAGGTTAACTTTATAAAAAGCTTCTTGAATTATTTTCTTTCTTTCTTCAAGATTAATGTTTGTATCTGCGCTATTTTTAACGAGGGTAGTTAAAGAATCTTGAACAATTTTAGAACTACTATTTTCTTGCGAGGAAGTACTATTTTGAGTGCAAGAAAAAAGAAGTATCGCTAAAAAGCTATAAATAGGTATCGAAAAGAGTATAAACTTGCCTGTTCGCATTTAAATAATTGAACGTACAAGATAAAAAAAAGCTTTAAATAAACGATTTATTTAAAGCTTCTATTATAGGTAAAATCATAACTTAATTTCCTTTTGTGGTTACATGACCACAATCATCACAAGCAGTTGTGGTATTAACATACAACTGATCCTCTTCTTGACTTGCGTCTGAAGTACAAGAAAACATTCCTAAGCTTAAAACTACTACTGCGAATACTGCTGTTACTTTTTTCATAATATCTTTGATTTAAATTGGTTACTTAATTTGAAATCAAAAGTATAGCGCAACTGTATTTTTTATAACATCCTAAAATTTGTTGTAGTAAACCACTAGGTTCTGTGAGTATTTATCTGATATTTGTAAGAATTTACTTAATTAAATGTGGTGATGGTGCTTTTGGTTAGTAATTTCTTCACTTCATCTATATTTATTTTATAGGATTTAGAGAATGGTAATGGCGTACTATGGTTTTTTATAGTGCAGGTAGACTTACCGTAATTAATCCTTGAGATATATTCCGTGTTTAGGATATAACTTTGATGAATTCTAATAAAATTTTTAGGAAGTCTATCTTCAAAAGTTTTTAATGTTTTAAATGCACTTATCACAGTACCATCTTTCATAAAAACATCTGTCGTATTATTATCGGCTTTTAAATAAAGAATTTCATTCGTATTAATATAACGGTAATCTTTATATGATTTTAAACATAATGTAGTATTAGAATAAGGACCGATCAATTCTTTTTTTTGCAATTTTAAAACCGATTTTCGAATATCAAATTCATTTAATGGTTGCAACCAATAGTCAAAAAAACCATTTTTGATAGCCTCATAAGCATATTTTTTATCCTTTGAAACTCCGATAAATATAGGCATGTATTTTAAATACTGATGTAACTCTAGTACCATCATAAAACACGTTTCTGCGTTTTCATTTAAGTTAAAAAAAACAATTTCCGGCAATTCTTTTAAGATGATATTCAACCCTTCTGAACAATTTTCAGCCACACCAGCACAATTAAATTCTTTGAAGTTTACTAAGTGTGTTCTAAGGTTATGACTAAATGTACTGTCAGAATTTACAATAGCATAGTTGTATTCCATGGAATTATATTTGTTCGCAAATTACCATATGTTACGAACAACGGACTGCACGAAAACCTTTGACTTTCAAGGGTTTTGGTTTCGAAATGGCAAAAATAAATCATTTTTAATGGTGGTGTATCGTATTATTTGAAATTGTATTGATAGGCTCCAATCCCAGGATTTTCAGTACGGGCTATTTCATTTATGTCTAAAGGAACGTTATTGGCAATCGTGATATCGCCATTCTCAATAGCGAATGAATTGGATTTTAGGGAAAAATTATTTGTACTTGGGTTTACAAATGCAGTAGCTTCATTTAAGAAAACCCTTGTGTAGAGCTCATTATTTTCGAAATCATAGAAAGAATCTTCTTCAAACCGTTCTGGATTTATTTTTATAATGCAATTTGTAAAATTAAATTTTAATGCATCTGTAGAGCTATCAAAATTAAGTAATGATAATTCCGAAGAACTATTGCCATCAATAATACAATTACCAAAACTTGCAAGAGTTGTTTTATTCTCCCCATTTGTTATTTGTAATGCGGAACCATATCTACTGCCACTAGACCAATAGTTAGCAATTGTTGCATGGGTAAAATTAATGATACCACCTGCTAGCGCAACTGATGAACCTCCTGAATTTGCAATCACCACATTCTCCGCATCAATTGAAGCCTCTCTACCCCATAAGTTAATAGACGAACTGTTATAAATTTGAGAATTTTTGAGGCTTAAATTCTCTTCAGTATTCGCCGTGTTTCCGTTAACAACTAAACCTATACTAGCATTTTTCACCGTCAAATGATTTATAAGGTTACCATCACTGCCAGCATCAAACCAAATAGTTCCCCATTGCCCTGCTGTTTCAGCATACTCAGGTTCTAACCGGTCTCCTTCAAAAATAACTTCGTTTTCTAAAGCTGTACTATCATTACTTTTTAGCCCTTCAATATTCAGATTGCTACTTTCTTGAATATAGAGCCCTGAATTTTTATGAAAATATACGCGAGCTCCTGCCTCGATAGTTAAGGTTTTGTTCTTTGGAACAGTAGCGTAACCGTAAATGACATATGCTTTTTCATTTGTAAAATTCAAATGCTCATCATCTATTTCAAAAGCGGTTACTACAATTTCCTCTCCATTTTCATTTAAGCCTAAAGTTCTAATTTGTTGATTGCTATTTGATGGAAATAAAAAAACTGCATCTTTAACAAGCGTAACCAAGGGGACTTTTTGTTCATTTATTCCTGTGTCAAAACGTATGGCATCAAGAGATAAAAATTCATTCTCGTTGACTTCACTATTATTTAAAGTAGTTTCTATGAAAATATACAAACTGTCTTTTGCGCGTAGGGGGACATTTAAAAATTCTGTTCCTGCTTGGCCATCTACATTGATGCGATAGACACTCTCTAATCCGTTCTCTAGGGTAATCGATGGGATTTGAAGGTCTTTATTGCTTTCGTTGAAGACTTTTAAAGAATAAGTGCTACTGCCTATGTTAGTGAAAATGGTATCTAAATACACCGTGTCTTTAGAAAAAGATAGATTTCCTGTGCTATTTTCATAATCAAAATCTTTTCGACAAGAACTCCATAGTAGAATTATAGCAAAAAGAGAGATAAAATAAAAAACACGAAACTGCATCTTTTTCATAGCCTGTGATTTATTTGAAAATAGCAATAATATCGTCAGATATTCTAATGGGTCTATTGCTTTTTGCATCTAATAAAACCCATTCTGTTTTTGATTTTAAGAGTAATTGCTTGGTTTTTTTATCATGCATTTCTACCATACGAATAGAAAGAGCACCTTTTGATTCTTTTATATACGTTTTTACCTCGATAATATCATGGAGCACTGCAGCTCTTTTGTATTCAATATAATGACTTTTAACCACCCAAATACTTTGTTCTACAAGTTCTTTTGGCGCTTTCTCTTTCCAGTGTTCTTTGGCAATATCTTGAATCCATTGTACGTAGCGTACATTGTTTACATGGTTTAGATCATCTAAATCATCTTCGGTAACCTGTATTGTTTTGCTAAAGGATTTTGGCATTATTTCTTTAGAATTTTTACTTCAAACAATTTATCCCAATTTTTTCCTGTGACGAAAAAAGTTCCTCTTTTAGGGTTGTAAGCAACGCCATTTAAAACATCTAAATCTGCATGCTTGGTAACTTTATCTTTTAAACCTCCAAAATTTATCACTCCAATGATTGCGCCACTGACAGCATCAATAATCATCATACTCTCTTTTTGCCAAACATTTGCATAAATGAGACCGTCTACATATTCTAATTCGTTTGTTTTATTGAATATAGATTTATTGGTTACTGTTTCTATATGATCTTCTTCTACCAATGTTTCGGGATTTAGCAACCATATTTTTTCACTTCCATCACTTTTATAAAGTCTTTTCCCATCATTGGTTAAGCCCCAGCCTTCTTTACTAGTACCATATTGAAAACTATCAATTTTCTCTAAGCTATTTACATCGTAAATAAAACCCAGTCCGCTTTGCCAAGTAAGCATATAAATCTTATCATTTAAGATGGTCAGGCCTTCCCCAAAATATTGCTTGTCTAAATCTATTTGTTTAAAAACCTTACCTGTTTTAAAATCAAATTTGCGCAAAAATGATTGGCCTTTTCTGCCGGTACTTTCATAAAGGGTATCCTTATAAAATTCTAAACCTTGAGTAAATGCTTTTTGATCATGAGGAAATTCATTAATTATTTCATACGTATAGACTTCTGGTCCTTTCGCTGCTAAAATTTTAATATGTTTTTCTATATTCCCTGTTTTGCCTTCATAAGAAATTGTTGCGGTAATCGTTTTCTCGCCTAAATGTGGCATATCTAAAACTATTTGGTCATTTTCTACCTTTAAAGGTTGGTCATTAATTGTATATGATACATTATCAACCTCTATTCCTTTTTTGTTTTTCAGGGAAATACCAACGGATTCATTTTGCTGAAATTCCGTTTTATTTCCAGCTAATTTTATTTCAAATAAATCCGCAGGAAGGGTATTACTACTTCCACATGCATTTAAAATAAGGATAAGTAGTAGTGAAGTAATCGAAAAAATAGATTTCATTTCGTAATTTTTAAATTTTTTTTAAGCTGTGAGCTAAAAATTAAATATTCAAGAATTTGGCTTTCAATTAATTAGCTATAATTCTATTTGTAGGCAAGGTATTTATTTAAATTTAGAAACTAAAATGATTGTGAAAAAATTAAAACATTGTATATTTGCAGCGGCAAGTCCTACGCGACCAGCTCCTGCAGAATCCCCCAGGGTGGGAACGCAGCAAGGGTATGTAGTCGTAGCGGTGCGACGTAGGTAGCTTGCCATTTTTTTATTCTTCAATTTTTATCACTCCTTTTTTTCTCCTTATTATTATTCGTTTCTTTGTAGCCACTAAAATTTTTTATGGAACAAAAAGTTGTTTTAATTACTGGTGGTTCATCTGGTATAGGTAAATCTATTGGTATTTTTTTAAAGTTGAAAGGTTTTAAGGTCTACGGTACGACTAGAAGTAAAGCTAAATATCCTGATTTTGATGCCTTTGATTTATTAGAATTGGATGTTAAAAAAGAAGCTACTATTACGGCAGCTATTTCAGAATTAATCAAGCGGGAAGCTAAGATTGATGTATTGATCAATAATGCGGGAGTAGGTATTACAGGACCTATTGAAGAAACTCCTAATGAGGAAATTTTAAAAGCGTTTGACACTAATTTTCATGGCCCCATACGGATGATGAAAGGGGTATTACCACAAATGCGTATTCAAAAATCGGGACTTATTATTAATATAACTTCTATTGCCGGCTATATGGGATTGCCCTATCGTGGTATTTATTCCGCATCTAAAGGAGCGCTAGAATTAGTTACAGAAGCCATGCGTATGGAAATCAAAGATTTTGGTATTCAAATGACCAACTTGGCTCCTGGAGATTTTGCGACCAATATAGCTTCTGGCAGATATCACGCACCCGTACATAAAGATTCTCCATATCAAAAACCATATGGGGCAACTTTAACGGCTATAAATAATGATGTAGATAGTGGGGGAGACCCCATACAAGTTGCCCATAAGGTATTTGCGGTTATAAATAGTTCCAGTCCCAAAGTGCATTATAAGGTTGGAGATTTTATGCAAAAATTCTCTCTTTTATTAAAAAAAATTCTTCCGGATAAAGTGTATGAGAAATTACTCTTAAACCATTATAAATTGTAGCTTTGTAAATCATAGATTTTCAATTAATAATACTAAAAATAGAAGCATGAAATTTTTTATAGATACAGCAAATCTTGCTCAAATTAAAGAAGCTCAAGAATTAGGTGTTTTAGATGGTGTTACCACAAACCCATCTTTAATGGCGAAAGAAGGAATTACAGGTAAAGACAACATTTTAAAGCACTATGTAGACATTTGCAATATTGTTGATGGTGATGTTTCTGCTGAAGTAATTGCTACTGATTATGCAGGAATGATCAAAGAAGGTGAAGAACTTGCTAAATTGCACGAACAAATCGTTGTTAAGTTACCAATGATTAAAGATGGTGTAAAAGCGTGTAAGTACTTTAGTGATAAAGGCATCAGAACAAATGTAACATTAGTTTTCTCTGCTGGTCAAGCTTTATTAGCTGCTAAGGCAGGTGCAACTTATGTGTCTCCATTCATTGGTCGTTTAGATGATATTTCTACAGATGGTTTAAATCTTATTGCAGAAATTCGTTTGATTTATGATAACTATGGTTTTGAAACTCAAATTTTAGCCGCTTCTGTTAGACATACAATGCATATTATTGATTGTGCTAAATTAGGTGCTGATGTAATGACAGGTGCTTTATCTTCAATTGAAGGATTATTAAAACACCCACTTACAGATATCGGTCTTGCTAAATTCTTAGAAGATTATAAAAAAGGAAACTAGTAAATTAAGTTAGACCCTTTTTTAAACATAAGAAAGCCGCTAAACAATGTTTAGCGGCTTTTTCTATTTTTGATGGTAGAGAAAGCCAATACCATACCTTTTTTCAGCTTAGATTCGTGCACATCCCATTTCTAATTTGACTAAAAGCAATGATAATTTAGTTGATGAAGTAGGAGTGAAGCGTTTTAAGGAAATTAGTAAGCTTAGCTTAATTGCGTACACGCATGGCATAGGCGCGTTCTAAAAGCTTTATTTGAGGTACTTAAAGTGCGTACATATCCTTGTAAGCATCTATAATTATACCGTCTTTTACGAGTATTGCTTTATTTAGCCCATCGATAATTAATGTAGTTCTCAATACTTTATCATCTTCTGCTCTATATTGGTTTTCAAAATCTATACCCGAAGTGGTAATCATTTTTTTCCAACTGTCATCAATTTCACTAAGGCTAATACCTATAAATTTAGTTTCAGGATATAAGCTTTCAAGTTTAGAAACTTGCCTTGTGATGTTCCTAAAATGTCTAGGGTTATTAACCGTCCAAAAATAGAAGATTACATTATCTTTCCCCTTAGCCAGAGATGCTAATGAAACAGAAGTACCTACACTATCAATAACATTTACTGCAGGTAATTCATGAGTAGGTTGCATTTTTAATACACTTTCGTATAAGTTATGTATTTCAGTAATATGGTCGTTGTTATTAGAAAGTTTATGAAAATCTTCTAAAAACAGCTTATTGTTCTCCACATTGTCATGAACCTTTAGAAAGTAAGTCATTGCTACATTTCTAAATAGATTATCCCTTAACTTCTTTTCCTTGACAATGCTATCTATTAAAATTAATTTATGCTGATTAAAATGTAACTGATCATTAATGATCCTTCCGCCGTCAGAACAATCTACAGAGCAATGGGTAAAGGCAACATTATCAAAATGACGCTTCATGTAATCATAGTACGGAGTAAAAAACGTTAAGTCTTTATTATCAAAATTTAACGCATCGCGATAGTCATAGAATTCATCAGAAATATCGGTTATAGAATTGTCTTTATTCTTTTTTAGATGTTTAAAAGGATATTTTTCTTTGTTAATATAAGCGCTGTAATCTATACTGGCTTTTGCCATAGCGATAGATTTGTCAGTTAACTCAGTGTCTGTTTGTAGTTCGTCTAAAATGGCAATTTTAGTTTCCCGTAGCGAGTCAATTTTTTTAGAAAATATTTCAGGGCTCAAATCAAAATAAGAATTTACTGCGCTTTCTTCCTCTTCGGAGTTAAGGAATACTTCAATTAAAAAGTTATTTATTTCTTCGCCTTTACCTGAAAACACTAGGGATTCATCAAAATAAATAGTATTCAATCGTACTAATAAACTATCTCCTTTAGATAGGTATACATATTGATATTGAGGAGCATGTCTAAAATTATATAAACCTTCCTCAAGGTTATTTAACTTAATAGTGAACCTATTATGCATGTCTAATTGAGCAGAATCAATAACCACATCATCTTTATACAAGATAACAGTCTGACTTGTGGGATTCACAATTTCACCTGCAAAAATAGTAGGGGAGTCCTTATTATCTGAAAAACAAGCAGTTAAACTTAGCAATAAGAAACAAAAAGAATATTTATACATATATATCAACAATTCTTAGGGAAGCGAATTTAATAAACACCTTATGTATATGCTGTTAACGCACCGTTAAAATTATTATTTAGTAAATCGTCCTTCATATTTCATCGTCTAGAATACTAGTTTTAAGGGTAAATTTTATCTATTTTTGCACAAATTTTAAATTACTGTATATGTTATCTGTATCCAATTTATCGGTACAATTTGGAAAAAGAGTTCTTTTTGATGATGTGAATATATCATTCACTCAAGGGAACTGTTATGGTGTTATTGGTGCCAATGGCGCAGGGAAATCTACTTTATTAAGAATTATTGCAGGTCAAATAGACCCGACTTCTGGTCATGTTTCTTTAGAGCCTACAAAACGTATGTCTATCCTAGAACAAAACCACAATGCTTATGATGCGATTACGGTTCTAGAAACTGTAGTTATGGGAAACAAGCCCTTAGCAGCTATAAAAGCAGAAATGGATGCGCTCTATGCTGATTATGACGATAAAAATGCGGATAGAATAGGGGAGCTGCAAGTTCAATTTGAGGAAATGAATGGCTGGAATGCGGATAGTGATGCTGCAGCTTTATTATCTAACCTAGGGATTGATGCAGATTTGCATTATACCACTATGGGAGATATGGATTCTAAACTTAAAGTTAGGGTGTTATTAGCACAAGCACTTTTTGGTAATCCTGATGTATTGATCATGGATGAGCCTACCAATGACTTGGATTATGAAACCATAAGCTGGTTAGAACATTTCTTGGCCAATTATGAGAACACCGTAATTGTTGTTTCGCATGACCGTCACTTTTTAGATTCTGTTTGTACGCATATTGCCGATATTGATTTTGGAAAGCTTAATCTCTATTCTGGGAACTACACATTCTGGTATGAAAGTAGCCAATTAGCAGCAAGACAACGTGCGCAACAAAACAAAAAGTCTGAAGAGAAAGCTAAAGAATTACAAGAATTTATTATGCGTTTTAGTGCAAACGTTGCAAAGAGTAAACAAGCAACGTCACGTAAAAAAATGCTTTCTAAATTAAAGATTGATGATATTAAACCTTCTAGTAGAAGATATCCTGCAATTATATTTGAACGTGAAAGGGAAGCCGGAGATCAGATTTTAAATGTAGAAAAACTATCTGCAACTTCTGAAGATGGAGATTTATTATTTAAAGATGTAAACATTAACCTTGCAAAAGGAGATAAAGTAGCGGTATTTTCTAAAGACTCTAGAGCAACTACTGCGTTTTATGAAATTATAAATGGCAATAGAATGGCAGGTAGTGGTGAATTCCAATGGGGGATTACTACAAACCAGTCTTATTTACCAGCAGATAACCATGCTTTTTTTGAAAGTGATGATAGTTTAGTAGATTGGTTAAGACAGTATGCTACCACAGAAGAAGAACGTGAAGAAGTTTATGTTCGTGGTTTCTTAGGTAAAATGTTATTTAGTGGGGAAGAGGCCTTAAAAAAATGTTCTGTATTATCTGGGGGAGAAAAAGTGCGTTGTATGTTAAGTAGAATGATGATGATTCGTGCAAATGTTCTTATGTTAGATGAACCAACAAATCACTTAGATCTTGAAAGTATTACAGCATTCAATAATTCACTAAAGAATTTTAAAGGGACCATTCTGTTTACGACACATGATCATGAATTTGCGCAAACATTAGCAAATAGAATAATTGAATTAACACCTAGTGGTGCAATTGATCGTTACTTATCTTTTGATGATTACATGTCTGATAAGAGTATTAAAGAACAAAGAGCTAAAATGTATGCTGTGAAGTCATAATATAGCACACAATACTATTAAAAAAGCCTCTGAAAAATTAATTTCAGAGGCTTTTTCTATAAGGGTAAGGAAATACTAGATATGCTTAGCAAGCCAATTTCCAACTTCACTCGTTTTATAGGCTTTTGCTCCTTCAGATAAATCTTCTGTTACAATACCTTCAGCAAGAGATTTGTTAACTACATCTCTAATATCTTGTGCTTCTTGTGTTAAACCAAAATCTTCAAACATCATTGCAGCAGAAAGTACAGTTGCCAATGGGTTTGCGATATCTTTTCCTGCAGCTTGTGGGTAAGAACCATGAATAGGTTCATATAATCTAGTGTTCTCTCCAACAGATGCAGATGGCATTAAGCCCATAGATCCAGAAATAACAGAAGCTTCATCCGTAAGAATATCTCCGAATAGGTTTTCAGTAATCATTACATCATATGAATTTGGCCATTGTACCAAACGCATAGCAACAGCATCTACAAATTCATAAGAAACCTTAACCTCAGGATAGTCTTTTTCCATTGCTTGAACGGTTTCTCTCCAAAGTCTAGAAGATTCTAATACGTTTGCTTTATCTACACAGCATAATTTTTTGCCACGTGTCATTGCTAATTCAAATCCTTTTTTAGCCAAACGTGTTACTTCTGCACGCGTATAGGTACAGGTATCAAAAGCAGTATTTCCATTGTCTTTACGACCTCTTTCTCCAAAGTAAATACCGCCCGTTAATTCACGCAATATTATTAAATCTGTTCCTTCAATACGTTCTCTTTTTAAAGGTGATTTATCAATTAAAGAAGGAAAGGTAAAGGTGGGTCTTACGTTAGCGAACAATCCAAGTTTCTGACGCATTTTAAGTAATCCCTGTTCTGGGCGTACTTTTGCAGAAGGGTCATTGTCATATTTTGGGTGACCAATAGCTCCAAATAAAACTGCATCTGCAGCCACACAAACAGCATGTGTGCTATCTGGATAAGGTTCTCCACAATCATCAATAGCTGCAGCACCAGTTAAAGCGGGTGTCCAACTTAAATCATGGCCATATTTTTTAGCAATGGCATCTGATACTTTTACGGCTTGATCTATAACTTCTGGACCGATTCCGTCACCGGCTAATAAGGCAATATTTAATTTCATAATTCTACTTTACTTTAAGCTTAAGACTTAAACATTAAGTCATAATTAATTCTATCTATTTTAAAATCTGTTCTCAAAAAATTTCTCGCATCAACCAAATGTTAAGCGTTAAATTAAGAACAGTTTCTTTTATATAATATTCAACATTTTTTCTGTGGCTTTAATTGCTGATACGGTTTGATCCGAATCTAAGCCACGTGTAATATATTCTTTTCCTTGGTTGTCCCAAGTTATGATTGTTTCACACAAGGCATCAGAATTACTCCCAGGAGGAATACGCACTGCATAATCAATCAATTTAGGCAATTCTATTTTCTTTGTTTTATAGACACTTTTTAAAGCATTCATAAAAGCATCAAACTGACCATCGCCTTGTGCATGTTCTTCATATAATTCTCCTTCAATCTCTACAGATACCGCTGCAGAGGGCTGTAAACCTTTTGCATGAGACAATAAATAAGAGGTTATTTTGGCTTTACTCTGGTAACCTTCGCTATCTAAGACATCAGAAATAATATAGGGTAAATCATCTTTTGTAACCCGTTCTTTCTTATCTCCTAATTCTATAATACGTTGGGTAACTTTCTTTAATTCATCATTGTTTAAGGTAAGTCCTAATTCCTGTAAATTCTTTTGGATATTGGCTTTACCAGATGTTTTTCCTAATGCATATTGACGCTTACGGCCAAAACGCTCCGGCAATAAATCATTAAAGTAAAGATTGTTTTTGCTGTCCCCATCCGCATGTATGCCAGCCGTTTGTGTAAACACATTAGCGCCAACAATAGGCTTATTTGCTGGGATAGCAAAACCTGTAAAAGCAGAAACTAGTTTACTTACTTTGTACAAGGAAGATTCTTTTACACCAGTTTCAATCTCTGGCATAAAATCATTAATAACGGCCACCACACTTGCAAGAGGCGCATTACCGGCACGTTCTCCCATTCCGTTTACAGTCAAATGCAAGCCATGACATCCTGCTCTAAGTGCTTCCATAACATTAGCAACACTTAAATCGTAATCATTATGACCATGAAAATCAAAATGTAATTCGGGGTATTTATCAACAATAGATTTTACAAAATCAAAAGTTTCGTTATGCGTTAATACACCTAAAGTATCTGGTAATAAAATACGCTTCACAGGTTGTGTAGCTAAGAAGTCTAAAAACTGAAATACATAGTCTTTAGAGTTACGCATTCCATTACTCCAGTCTTCAAGATATACATTAGTTTCAATGCCATTTTGGGCAGCTAAAGCGATTACCGAAGCAATTTCTTCAAAATGTTCAGTAGGCGTTTTTTTAAGCTGATGCGTTAAATGATTCAAAGATCCTTTAGTCAAAAGGTTTTGAACCTTTGCTCCAGCTTCAAGCATCCAATTTATTGAAACACCTTTATCTACAAATGAAAGGACTTCAATTTTATCAATAAATTTATTGTCTTTTGCCCAACTTGTAATTTGTTTTACAGCGAGCAATTCTCCATCAGAAACACGAGCAGAAGCCACTTCTATGCGGTCTACCTTAAGCTCTTCTAACAGTAATTTTGCAAGGCTTAGTTTTTCTAAAACCGAAAACGACACTCCCGAGGTTTGTTCACCATCACGGAGTGTAGTATCCATTATTTCAATCTTTCTTTTTTTCATTCTCGAGTATACGCTTGTGCGAATCTTTTTACTTCACTAAAGAAATATAGGTTCCTATAAAGGAGTATGTTTTGCAAATTCTATGATATCTTCCTTAACATTCATCAAGTAGTCAATATCATCAAACCCGTTTAACATATTATCTTTTTTATATCCATTGATATCAAAAGATTCTTTCTCACCTGTAGACAAAAGGGTAACTGTCTGTTCTTGTAAGTTTACCTCAATTTGAGTGTTTGGATCTTTCTCTATTTCAGAAAATAATTTGTTAGAAAAATCAGCACTTACTTGTACAGGTAACACCCCAATATTTAAGCAGTTTCCTTTAAAAATATCAGCAAAGAAGCTAGAAATTACACAACGAAAGCCATAATCGTAAACAGCCCATGCTGCGTGCTCTCTTGAAGAACCGGAACCGAAGTTACGACCGCCAAGTAATATTTTTCCGGAATAGGTGCTGTCATTTAGCACAAAATCTTCTTTAGGAGAATCGTCATTATTGTAACGCCAATCTCTGAAAAGATTATCACCGAATCCTTTACGCTCCGTTGCTTTTAAGAAACGAGCCGGTATTATTTGATCTGTATCTACGTTCTCTATCGCTAAAGGAACCGCAGTACTTGTTAATATTTCGAATTTATCGTATGCCATTTTGTATTATTTTGTTGTTCGTTGATGGTTTATGGTTGATGGTACTATTATTTTTTACTTAAAAAAACTAACAACCAACAACTAAGAACTAGCAACTAATTTTTCCATTAATTCACGTGGATCTGTAACTTTTCCAGTAACTGCAGCAGCTGCAGCAACAAGTGGAGAAGCTAACAATGTTCTAGACCCTGGACCTTGACGCCCTTCAAAGTTTCTGTTTGAAGTACTTACCGCTAATTTTCCTGCGGGTACTTTATCATCATTCATAGCCAAACAAGCAGAACAACCTGGTTCTCTAAGTTCAAAACCTGCTTCGTGAATAATATCCAACAAACCTTCTGCTTTAATAGCCGCTTCTACTTGGTGTGAGCCAGGTACCAACCAAGCGGTAACATTAGCTGCTTTCTTACGACCTTTAATTATTGAGGTGAATGCTCTAAAATCTTCTATACGTCCGTTTGTACAACTACCAATAAATACGAAATCAATTGGTTTCCCTATCATACTATCGCCTTCACTAAAAGCCATATATCCTAAAGATTTCTTGTAGGTGCTTACGCCTCCTTCAACTTGTTCTGCCTTAGGAATACTTTTAGATATACCCATACCCATACCTGGATTGGTACCATAGGTAATCATTGGTTCAATATCCGAAGCATCAAAACTAAATTCCTTATCAAATTCGGCATCTGCATCTGTATGTAAGGTCTCCCAATAGGTCATTGCTTTATCCCAAGCAGCACCTGTTGGTGTAAACTCACGTCCTTTAATATATTCAAATGTTTTTTCATCTGGAGCAATCATACCTCCACGAGCACCCATTTCTATACTCAAATTACACACGGTCATACGACCTTCCATGCTCATATCTTCAAAAGCATCACCTGCATATTCTATAAAATAGCCTGTAGCTCCAGAAGTTGTTAATTTAGAAATAACAAATAAGGCAACATCCTTAGGCGTTACTCCAAAATTAAGTTTCCCTTTTACATTAATTCGCATTTTCTTAGGTTTTGGCTGCATAATACATTGTGTAGCCAATACCATTTCTACTTCAGAAGTACCAATACCAAAAGCAATAGCACCAAAAGCACCATGCGTAGAGGTATGGGAATCTCCACATACGATAGTTGCTCCTGGTTGTGTAATACCGTACTCAGGGCCTACAACGTGAACAATACCATTTTTTTTATGTCCAAGTCCCCAGTGAGAGATGCCATATTCTTTAGCATTCTCTTCTAGAGCTCTTAATTGATTTGCCGATAGCGGATCTGCTACAGGTAAATGTTGATTGATTGTTGGTGTGTTATGATCTGCCGTTGCAAAAGTACGCTCTGGATGAAGTACACGAATACCTCTATTTTTAAGTCCTAAAAATGCCACAGGACTAGTCACTTCATGCACTAAATGGCGATCTATAAACAATACATCTGGTCCGTCTTCTACATGTTTAACTACATGCGAATCCCATACTTTGTCAAATAATGTCTTTTTCATTTCTTAAATAAACTTTGAATTTTTTTGCTCCTAAAAAGAGCAATTACAAATTTAAAAAAGTATACCATCTATACCTACCACTTGTTAGAAGAATTACGATGTTCAACAGAAATTTACTTCAAATTATTGCCCCTTAAAAAATAGAATTTAAACCTTAGCAGGGATTTGTAAATGGCTTTATTGCGCAATAAAAACCATTTAGACTTTTTACGATAACATTCAACGAGTATATTTTTTATACTCTGAACCTTTAGCTACTTTAGCCGTCCCAGATTGTAGGAAATAGGTAACAAAAGGCATGATTCTTGTAAACTAAACAATTACAGAAAGTCCTTTTAAGGGTCCACTTATATTTTTACATTAATTATTAAAGTTATGAATGCTAAACATTTGAAGTACATTTTTTTCCTATTACTTCTTGCCTCCCAAATTGGATATTCTCAACATGGAGGGCCTATTTCAATAGCTTTGAATGAGTCTAATATTATTACACTCATATTCCCAGGACAAATTTTAAAGGTCGTAGAACCCTCTGCTGATTTTATGTTCAGTTATGAGCAACAAAGTAGCATGGGCGTTTTAAAGGCTAAAAAAACGAAACAACTTAGTAATTTAACGGTTACCACCAATGATGGGTATGTCTATTCTTTTGTTTTAGCCCCCTCTAAAGATGTTGCTAATTTTGTATATGTAATGACCATATCTGATGCTGTTGGAAGAATTAATGTTTCTAAAAGTGCAGGAGTAAAACCGCTGCCTTCTGTAGAAGTAGCAGATCCAGAAACACCTGCGATCAATACTACTGAAAATACTACGTCTACAATTTCAGAACCATCACCAATTATAAAACCTGCACTTGCAACTAATAATTCAGGTGCTGTACTGCCTAGTAGTAATCAATTAGTAACGGTTAATACCCCTATAGATGTAGTAGAAAATACAAAACCAGAGGATAGTACTCATTTTCCTGTTGATGCATCAAATACCCCAACTCATGATGTTGATTTATATGGTTCTAAGCCAAACACCTATTACAGTATTTTTTGCGATAATATCCATATTGAAAAACCTACGATAAAGAACGTCTCTCGAAAAGTGGGGGTAATTGAATTAAAATTAAATGATATTACCTTAGATAAAAACGAAATGTACTTTAGTTTGCAAATCATAAATGGTTCTGCAAAAGCCTATACTATAAAAGACCTGAAATTTTTCATAAAAGGTAAAAGTGGCCATAAGGAGTTTAATATTAAACCTTTATATGTACATAATTTTAGAAATGATTTAGGTGAAAATTCTGAAGTAAATGCGGTCTACGTTCTAAAAAACATACGATTAAGTGACAAGCAGCAGTTGTACATTGTATTAGAAGGTTTAGATCATGAACGTTTTATCATGTTAACTTTACCAAATGAAGTTGTCAATCGGTAATATAAATGGTTTGTGGTTTTTTAAGAAAAAATGATTGAACTGCTACCAACTACCGCTAGCGCCACCACCTCCTGATCTTCCTCCTTTGCCAGAAAAACGACTAGAGGAGTTATTGGAGTTTCCACTGTTTGTTGAATCATTACTATAACTTCGACCTGATGAACTGTATTGGTAAGAATCATTGTCAGTAGTTGATGGAATGTTTGTAATTATAACTATAAAACAGTATTCTGGCTAACCTAAAAATATTTAAAAATAACTAACAAAGATGCCTTTTAAAATAATTTGTAAACTCTTGTTTCTTTTGTTGATTCTTAGTTCATGTGGAGTTACAAAGCATGTACAACGGTATGCTGTAGAGGGCTATATTGTTGATGCTAATAATACTCCAATTAATAATGTAGTGGTTAAATTTTTGTTGGATGAAAATCAGCAAGGTATTATGCTATTAAGTGATAAAGATTCTACAATTACGAATGATGAGGGTTTTTATAAATTTAAAGAAATAAGTGCCACTAAAATTGGCTTTATGGGAGGGGATAAAACCAAAAGCTTACCTGTATCTTATACCTTTATAGCAAGAAAAAAAGGCTTTGTAAATGATACGGTGAATTTACGTTCTAGAAACCCGTTAAACAATATTTTAATTATTGAAACAATACATTTAAAGCCTGATTAGAATAATTGAATTACAAATTGATTAAAAATTTTATGTCCAATAAAACCTTTTCTTTCATTTTAATAAATTTATTTGTTTTTAGTTCCTGTATCCTATATAAAGATATAAGAAGGCCTAAAATACAAGGTTCTGTTTTTAGTGAAAATGGAGCTTTAGAAGATGTTACACTTCAATTTATTATGAATGAGCAGAATCAGGGTATACTTAATCCTGCATATCTTAAAACTACTAAAACCGATGATAAAGGGTTTTTTCAGTTCGATAGAATTGTTGAAATAGACAGGGGTTTTATAGGTGCAGATCGAAATGGAAAGTTTTTAGCTGCTACTAGGTTTTTAATTTTAAAAGAAGGGTATATCACAGACACTGTTAATATAAAAGACTACCACGATGATTTGGAAATTGTGGTAGATACCATCTATTTAAGGTTGAAGTGAAATAACAAAAAAATCTAAACTAAGGGAGAAATTTAGCCAGGATGGTTGATGTAGATAAAAGAAACCTAGTAATGAAAAAAATATTATTATTAAGCAGTTTACTATTTACCCTAATATGTTTAGGGCAGATTTCTGAAAAAGAAACGGAAGAAATTAAAACTAAAGCAATAGATAACAGCGATATTTTAGAAAAAGATCCCTATTTAAAAAAGTTACAAAACTATACATACCAACCCGAATACCAAATAGAGGTAGAAAGTTATTACTCCTATGAAATTAAGGTAAACGATATGCCTATAACTGTTCAAAGTCCACCGTATACAAAAAGTATGTTATTCTTAGCCAATTCGTCTATTTTACAAAGTGGGATTCAAACATTAACTTTTACTATTCACCCTCGTTATAACAAGGATGAAACTGAACAAAAAGAATTTTTAGAAAACCCTGAGCATATTGATTTTAAAATCAAAGTACAAAAAACTGCCTGGGTTAATGGTACCTTAAAAGAGCCAAAAATTGTATTAAGCTATAAATTATCAGACGAACAAATTAAAGATATTACAACACAAAAAAGTTTTTATAAAGAATTTACTTTTAAAGCAAAAGTACCTTATAAACTGGAAGGATGGAGTACTAGCAAAGTGTTTGACCCTAAGGATAGTATTGCATTAGAAAAAAAAGTATATGAAGAATACTATAAATATAGGCAGTTGATGTTAGACAGAAAGGGGGCTGATATTATAAGAACTTCTCAAAACCAAGGATTTGAACTTATGCAGAGCTTTTATTTTAAAAGAGACAAAGTAATGCAGAATAGAAAAGAATATTTAGAAGAATTTTCTGATGAAGATTTTACAATGGCAGAAATAAAGGATTATAAACTTGTGTTTTATGGTAACAATCGAGTTTTAGGGTTAGTTTTTGATGATGAAATTGAAAAAGGGCAGTCCTGTTTAAATAAAATTACTTTAGATGAAAATGATAATTTAAATCTGTCATATATAAAATACTTACTTCATCAGCCTCAGGGCAGTACAGAATTAGAACAAATACGTTGATATTTTCTTACCTTATATGCCACAAGTCATAGACGAGTGCTAGCGGGGAGCAAACTTCATAAATAATAATAGTACAAAAGAAAAACCGCAATTGAAACCACAGAAGAAGAAACCACCGATGGAGATGCTGAGATTATTGTTCTAGAGCTTTATGAATGGGAATTAACCGACTGGCAAATGCCTATTTACAGATTTAAATAAACACCTATGAGAAAAAGTATTAGTGCATTACTACTTATTTTAAGTATTACAAGTTGTGCACAGCAAAACAAAAAAGAAACTGTAAAAGAAACCACTCCAACCTCTATAGATTTAAAAGCAATTTTAGAAGATGACCCTTATATAGGTCAATTAAAAAAGTACGACTATGAACCGGAATACGTGCTACAAATAACTACGCTATACGCTTATGAAATTAGGGTGAATGATATTCCTGTAGCAAGTAATTTTAGTACAATGGGGGGGACCATTTGGTATCCTATTAATAAGGCAATATTGCAAAGTGGCAAACAAACTTTATCTATTAGCATATATCCAAGATATACAGATAATAGAAATCAAAAGGATTATTTCGAAGACCCTGATAATTATGATTTTTGGTTAGATATAACACAGACAGCATGGATTGATGGAAGTAGAGAAGAGCCCAAAATGGTATTAGAATATGAGATGCCCAAGAAAGATGATAATGGAAAAGAGATAGATTTTTCTAAATTAACATCGCGTCATGATGAATTAACTTTTACAGCAAAGGTTCCTTATACCCTCACTGGTTGGAGCGAAAGTAAAGTGTTTGATAAAAAAGATAGTGTAGCCATTGAGCAAAGAGTGGTAGCTTTCTACCAAAAGTATAGACAACTTATGGTAGATAAAGAAGCACTACAACTACAGGAAATGAAATTAAATCAAGGCTATGAAACTTCTCAGTATTCCTATTTAGATAAAGATAAATTATTTAAAGATAGAGAGGAATATGTGAGAGATTTTCCTGAAGAATTATTTATTATGGCAAAATTAGAAAATTATGAATTGAAATTTTATGGGAATAACAGGGTACTAGGATTAATTTTCACTCAGGACCCCTATAAAGGATATTCGGCGATGGCAAAAAAGTTTTTAGATGAAAACGATAATCCAAGAATATCTTTTTCCTTGTTATTATTACACCAACCTAAAGGCTCGGATAGTCTAGAAATAATAAGGTGAGTTTTTATGCCATTTTTAATACATATTAATTGTGCCTACAGATTTAAATAAACACGTATGAGAAAAAGTATTAGTGCAATGCTACTTATTTTAAGCATAACAAGTTGTGCACAGCAAAACAAAAAAGAAACTGTAAAAGAAACCACTCCAACTCCTATAGATTTAAAAGCAATTTTAGAAGATGACCCTTATATAGGTCAATTAAAAAAGTACGACTATGAACCGGAATACGTGCTACAAATAACTACGCTATACGCTTATGAAATTAGGGTTAACGATATTCCTGTAGCTACTAATTTTAGTACAATGGGGGGTACTATTTGGTATCCTATTAATGAGGCAATATTGCAAAGTGGTAAACAAACTCTATCTATTACTATATATCCAAGATATACAGATGATGAAACTCAAAAGAAATATTTTGAAGATCCTGATGATTATGATTTTTGGTTAGATATAACACAGACTGCCTGGATTGATGGAAGTAGAGAAGAGCCCAAAACGGTATTGGAATATGAAATGCCAAGGAAAGATGATCGTGGGAAAGAAATAGATTTTTCCAAATTAACATCGCGTCATGATGAATTAACTTTTAAAGCAAAGGTACCTTATACCCTCACCGGTTGGAGTGATAGTAAAGTGTTTGATAAAAAAGATAGTGTAGCCATTGAGAAAAGAGTGGTAGCCTTCTATCAAAAGTATAGACAACTTATGGTAGATAAAGAAGCATTACAACTACAAAAAATCAAATTAAAACAAGGCTATGAAACTTCTCAGTATTCCTATTTGGATAAAGAGAAATTATTTAAAGATAGAGAGGAATATGTAAGGGATTTTCCTAAAGAAGATTTTTTAATGGCTGATTTAGAAAATTATGAATTAAAATTTTATGGAAATAACAGGGTATTGGGCTTGGTTTTTGCTAATGATCCTGATAAAGGCGAATCTATGATGGCAAAATATTATTTAGATAAAAATGGGGATGGTAGGGTATCATATTATCCAATTTTACTACATCAACCTAAAGGTTCAGATAGTTTAGAAATAATAAGGTGAGTTTTTATGCCATTTTTAATACATATTAATTGTGCCTACAGATTTAAATAAACACGTATGAGAAAAAGTATTAGTGCAATGCTACTTATTTTGAGTATAACAAGTTGTGCACAGCAAAACAAAAAAGAAACTGTAAAAGAAACCACTCCAACTCCTATAGATTTAAAAGCAATTTTAGAAGATGACCCGTATATAGGTCAATTAAAAAAGTACGACTATGAACCGGAATACGTGCTAAAAATAACTACGCTATATGCTTATGAAATTAGGGTTAACGATATTCCTGTAGCTACTAATTATAGTACAATGGGGGGTACCATTTGGTATCCTATTAATAAGGCAATATTGCAAAGTGGCAAACAAACTTTATCTATTAGCATATATCCAAGATATACAGATGATAATACTCAAAAGGAATATTTTGAAGATCCTGATAATTATGATTTTTGGTTAGATATAACACAGACTGCATGGATTGATGGTAGTAGAGAAGAGCCCAAAATGGTATTAGAATATGAAATGCCTAGGAAAGATGATCGTGGAAAAGAAGTAAATTTTTCTCAATTGAAATCTCATCATGATGAGCTAAGCTTTAAAGCAAAGGTACCTTATACCCTCACCGGTTGGAGTGATAGTAAAGTGTTTGATAAAAAAGATAGTGTAGCCATTGAGAAAAGAGTGGTAGCCTTCTATCAAAAGTATAGACAACTTATGGTAGATAAAGAAGCATTACAACTACAAAAAATCAAATTAAAACAAGGCTATGAAACTTCTCAGTATTCCTATTTGGATAAAGAGAAATTATTTAAAGATAGAGAGGAATATGTAAGGGATTTTCCTAAAGAAGATTTTTTAATGGCTGATTTAGAAAATTATGAATTAAAATTTTATGGAAATAACAGGGTATTGGGCTTGGTTTTTGCTAATGATCCTGATAAAGGCGAATCTATGATGGCAAAATATTATTTAGATAAAAATGGGGATGGTAGGGTATCATATTATCCAATTTTACTACATCAACCTAAAGGTTCAGATAGTTTAGAAATAATAAGGTGAGTTTTATGCCATTTTTAATACATATTAATTGTGCCTACAGATTTAAATAAACACGTATGAGAAAAAGTATTAGTGCAATGCTACTTATTTTGAGTATAACAAGTTGTGCACAGCAAAACAAAAAAGAAACTGTAAAAGAAACCACTCCAACTCCTATAGATTTAAAAGCAATTTTAGAAGATGACCCTTATATAGGTCAATTAAAAAAGTACGACTATGAACCGGAATACGTGCTACAAATAACTACGCTATACGCTTATGAAATTAGGGTTAACGATATTCCTGTAGCTACTAATTTTAGTACAATGGGGGGTACTATTTGGTATCCTATTAATGAGGCAATATTGCAAAGTGGTAAACAAACTTTATCTATTACTATATATCCAAGATATACAGATAATAAAACTCAAAAAGTCTATTTTGAAGATCCTGATAATTATGATTTTTGGTTAGATATAACACAGACTGCCTGGATTGATGGAAATAGAGAAGAGCCCAAAACGGTATTGGAATATGAAATGCCTAGGAAAGATGATCGTGGGAAAGAAATAGATTTTTCTAAATTAACATCGCGTCATGATGAATTAACTTTTACAGCAAAGGTTCCTTATACCCTCACTGGTTGGAGCGAAAGTAAAGTGTTTGATAAAAAAGATAGTGTAGCCATTGAGCAAAGAGTGGTAGCTTTCTACCAAAAGTATAGACAACTTATGGTAGATAAAGAAGCACTACAACTACAGGAAATGAAATTAAATCAAGGCTATGAAACTTCTCAGTATTCCTATTTAGATAAAGATAAATTATTTAAAGATAGAAAGGAATATGTGAGAGATTTTCCTAAGGAGGATTTTCTTATGGGTAAATTAGAAAATTACGATTTAAAATTTTATGGAAATAATAGAGTCTTGTGCCTAGTTGCAGCTGATGGTCATCTATATAGAGGAGAGCCTATGATAGCAAAAAAATATTTAGATAAAAATGGGAATGGTAGAGTATCATTTTATCCAATTTTACTACACCAACCTAAAGGTTCAGATAGTTTAGAAATAATCAGGTGAGTTTTATGTCATTTTTAATACATATTAATTGTGCCTACAGAGTTAAATAAACACGTATGAGAAAAAGTATTAGTGCAATACTACTTATTTTAAGTATTACAAGTTGTGCACAGCAAAACAAAAAAGAAACTGTAAAAGAAACCACTCCAACCTCTATAGATTTAAAAGCAATTTTAGAAGATGACCCTTATATAGGTCAATTAAAAAAATATGATTATGAACCGGAATACGTGCTACAAATAACTACGCTATACGCTTATGAAATTAGGGTGAATGATATTCCTGTAGCTACTAATTTTAGTACAATGGGGGGTACTATTTGGTATCCTATTAATGAGGCAATATTGCAAAGTGGTAAACAAACTCTATCTATTACTATATATCCAAGATATACAGATGATGAAACTCAAAAGAAATATTTTGAAGATCCTGATGATTATGATTTTTGGTTAGATATAACACAGACTGCCTGGATAGATGGAAGTAGAGAAGAACCTAAAATTGTATTAGAATATGAAATGCCTAGGAAAGATGATCATGGGAAAGAAATAGATTTTTCTCAATTGAAATCGCGCCATGATGAGCTAAGCTTTAAAGCAAAGGTACCTTATACCCTCACTGGTTGGAGCGAAAGTAAAGTGTTTGATAAAAAAGATAGTGTAGCCATTGAGCAAAGAGTGGTGGCTTTCTACCAAAAGTATAGACAACTAATGATAGATAAAGAGGCACTACAATTACAAAAAATGAAATTAAATCAAGGCTATGAAACTTCTCAGTATTCCTATACTGATAAAGATAAATTATTTAATGATAGAGAGGAGTATGTGAGAGATTTTCCTAAGGAGGATTTTCTTATGGGTAAATTAGAAAATTATGATTTAAAATTTTATGGAAATAATAGGGTCTTGTGCCTAGTTGCAGCTGATGGTCATCTATATAGAGGAGAGCCTATGATAGCAAAAAAATATTTAGATCAAAACGGTAATGGTAGAGTATCATTTTATCCAATTCTATTACATCAACCTAAAGGTTCAGATAGTTTAGAAATAATAAGGTGAGTTTTTATGCCATTTTTAATACATATTAATAGTGTCTACGGATTTAAATAAATATATATGAGAATAATCATTAGTGCAATGCTACTTATTTTAAGCATAACAAGTTGTGCACAAGACAGTACACAAAAGAATATGAAAACATTATCAGATATTAGTAATTTATATCAAGAAATAAATCATTATCCAATAGAACCACATTACGGTATTTATGTAAGTTCTTCCAATACAAATTTTGAAGTGAGAATAAATGATATTCCAGTTTTTCTTGAATATGAATTTATTACCAATGAAATCTCTCCTAAAGGAAGTTACATTCCTATTAACCTCGCTATATCTAAATCAGGTATTCAAAAGATAGAGGTTCGTATGTATCCATCATATAATAGAGAAACACAAGAATTAGAACCTAGCTTAAAGAATGCTCAAGTAACAGTTGATGTAGTAAAACGAGAATATAATACAGTAAAAGAAACGTATAGCGAGGAAGAAGTCATACTAAATCTGGCTGCACCTACGGAAAAAAATGAAGTAAGTAAAAAAACAAAATTTATTTATCCAGAACTTACAGAGTATATTTTTGATGAAACTTTTGAAGCATTAGTGCCTTATGATATAAAAACATTAGAGAAAGCCCAAAATTTAATAACTACTGATCCAGAGGAAATAAAAAAATTAACAAAGGAATTACTTATTGCATATAATGAAATTTGGCAAATTTACGATCAAAATAAAGTTTCGCAATATGCTGATTTAATTTATAACAAAGAAAAACGAGCCGCTCAACAATTATTTTTCACAGAAGTCGACAGTAAAAAAAGAGCTAAAGAAGATATTTTAGAAAATGGAAAAATTCTTGAAGAAAATTATGAAATGATGCCATTTGAAGATTTCAAACTACGCTTTTATTCGAATGGTAAAATTGTCACACTAGTTTATGATAAATTAGGACAGGTCGGACGAAACAAATCTGTTTTAAGAGCTAAAGGAGAAGGCAGGAAAAACAGTTATTACTCCCTATTTTACAAGCCTGTAGGAAGCGATAAATTTATTTTATATTAATTTTAGCCAGTGGAACTAATCATATTACCAACTTTAATTTCTTTTGACTTTTCGGACGGCCTATTTTTTCTATTAATTGGTGGAATGATATTATATGGTGTTTTTAAGAAGAAAAAACCAAGTATTATAAAAACACTTGCAATTTCAGAGATAAATACATTATCAATAGGATTGTGTAAAATAAAAGGACAAATATTAGCAACTAATCAAATAACTTCACCGATAACAGAGACTCAATGTATTGGCTATAACTATAGTAAACTATCATACGGATACAAAGCAGTAGGAAGAGCCAATGGAAGGAAAAAATGGAGAACGTACCGTACTAAATCTAAAAGCGTGGATTTTTTTATTAAAGATGCAACAGGACAAATTAAAGTAAATGCTAAAAATATTTCTATACAAATAAATGTAAATAGATCCGAAAAAAAACTATCCAGAACGTTACTTGATGTGGAAAGTTTATTATTGGAAGACGGTACAGAATATATATTGATCGGTACAATTAATGTAGCTAAAAATGGATATATGGAAATTGTAAAAGAAAAAGAGCTTATTATAATGGATGAGGCTTTTTATAAATTTGTGAATGTAGAGATTCCATCTATGAAAAAAAAAATAAGATTATTTATAATATTTTTACTTCTAGGACTATTTATTTTTGTCATACACAACTTTGGTTTATTAAAATAGTATAGAATAGTGACATAGTTTATACTTCCTAGTAGCACATTAAAATATGCTTGTTTTGTAAATACATATATCCAATATAAGGTTGCAAAAGAAACGAAATATGTTCTGATTAAATTAATGATTTATGAATCCTACTCGTTACTTAAAATTGCAATAGGTCTCTAGAATATTTATAATGTTAATTGATGTTTACTTAGTCGATAAGGCACTCGTTACAAACGAGCGTTAGTGGGTCACGCACTACAAAAGTATACCTTGATATTATTTTTAGAAAATGAGAAATTACAAAATAGCCTCAAAATTTAAATATAGAAATAATCTACATAATTTCGATTTTTATCTATAAGTTTGTAAAGATTTAGTTAATATAATTTCATGTAGTAAATAGGTATTTACTGCTTATAACGCCCTTAATATCTGCCTAAAATGAGATACTTTACTTCATTTCTTTTTTTATTCTTTTTTTCTTTTGGCTTTACTCAAAACTCCAAAATTAGTATTGAAATTTCTAGCCCTAACTTTCATTATTCGGAATTTGATGATGAAAGCTATATGGATGGGTCTATTAATGTAAGTGCAAAAATAACCAACCAAAGTCAAGATACTTTGTACATCCTTAATGAGAACTTAAATCACATGGCATTTTATTGTACACCCTATAAAATGAAATTAGATAAAATTACTAAGAATTGTAATAGCGTAATGCATGGTATTTCTATGGCTACGATTTCGGATGGTGGATTTAAACCTAAAGGTAAATTTTCCGTGGATAATTTTCAAGCATTAGCTCCTCAAGCCACGCAGCAACTTAGAATCTATATTGAGGATGTGGATGAAAGTTTTTGTGTAGATAAAGATGGAAATACAGCACTTACGATAAGCTTTGAATTTCCTGAAGAAATATTGGATGACTCTGTAAAAGAAAGTCCAATATATGCCAGGCTTCCCAAAGGAAAATTTATAAGTAATACTATAGCTTTTAGTTATAAAAGAAAAATGTAGTATCAAATCAATTTACCAATGGAAATTTTTTTTTCAATAAAAATTAATAATGTTTACTCACTATTGAAAAAATGGAAGAGGTATTTAAATTCTTAATAATTTTATATTAATGTTTACTTAATTTATTTAACACGCGTAACAGAAGAGCGCTAACCGAGGCCGCGCACATGCGGCACCGCTACACATAGGACAAATATGCATGCTCCTAATTGTTGCTATTGGTTTTCCTGAAATAATTATATTTACTTTATAGTATTTATATCACCACCTATCACCTCAATCGGTGCTGCTTGAATTAGTTTTATTACTCCTAATAGCAGTTATATATTCTCTTTCAATGCTTTCATAAATAGGCTTCACATTCATTGTAATAAAAATTCGCTCATCTTTAACTCTTTGTATTTAGTATCATCATAATTTTAAGTTATAGTTATATGATCTGTAAGCTCATGTGTATTTTTTTCTTTAGCGTTTGACTTTTTTGAAGCATCAGTATTCGTATCTTTTTCTTTTAAATTAGAGTTAAAAAAAATTGTCTATTATTAAATTTATAATAATCACATTAATTACAAGTATGCTATTTTTGTATCAACTTCAACAAGTTTAAAAAATGTAAATAGTGTATTTGTTATTTTCTCTACTGAGTTGATAATCCAACTGTCAGATTTCGAATTGGTCCAGTAGATTCTAAATCAAAAGCCCCCTAATCGTCATATGACCTCCTCCTATATTTTTATAAACAGGGTTCGAATGTACTGTTGTTAAAATTTTGTCATTTTTATTTAGAAAACATTTCTCTGGTTCAAAATAAAAAGAATGATGAGTATGTTTTAATTTATCATGATTAAGATCAGATAAGTCCATGAATTCATTTAACGAGTTTCCTAATTTATAAGGAATTTTTCTAATTAATATTATTTCAAAAGGTGGTGCAACATCACCCGTAAATCTTTTATCTAAAGCTAAATCTAGTACAATTAGTTTTTTTTCCGGCTCCGACTGCCGAAATCTTAGTTTAACATCATCATAATTAAAACTACTTTTTGAATGTTTTTTAGACAAAAATAATTCATCCTTATGCTCGCCAAAAATACTTAGTATTTTCTCGTAAGAATCTCCAATAAAAAAAGACTTCCCATTATATTTGAATTCACACACATCAATTTCAAAACGGTGCTCTTGTTTTTCAAATTGCGTCATTAATTCTTTATACCTAGGGTCGTCGTACTTTGGCGTTATAGTTAAATCATCTGAATCATTAACAATATTTTTTTCTTCAGCGTTTGATTTTTTTGATGCATCAGTGCTAACATCTTTTTCTTTTAAATTTGAGTTTAAAAAATTGCATGCTGTTAAACTGATAATAAGTGCGATAGTAATAAGTAATTTTATTTTTTTATTATCAATCTCCATAAGTTTATGAAATTTTAATAGTGTATTATTTAGGTCTTTACTGAGCTGATATTCCAACTTTCAGGCCTTTAATTGGTCCAGTAGATTCTGGATCAAAAGCTCCCCTAATCGTCATATGACCTCCTCCAATATTTTTATAAACAGGATTAGAATCTAATACTGTAAAAATTGTTTCATTTTCGTTTATAGAACATTTCTCTAGTTCTATAAACGAAAATGAATGTTGAGTATGTTTTAACTTATCATGATTAAGATCAGATAATTCCATGAATTCATTTAACGAGTTTCCTAATTTATAAGGAATTTTTCTAAGTAATATTATTTCAAAAGGTGGGGCAACATCTCCCGTAAATCTTCTATCTAAAGCTAAGTTTAGTGTGGTCAATTTTTTTCCTGGTTCCGACAACAAGAAAGTTAATTTAATATCGTCATATTCAAATCTATAATATGAATATTTTTCAGACAAAAATAATTCATCCTTATGCTCGCCAAAAATACTTAGTATTTTCTCGTAAGAATCACCAATAAAAAAAGACTTCCCATTATATTTGAATTCACACGCATCAATTTCAAAACGGTGCTCTTGTTTTTCAAATTGCGTCATTAATTCTTTATACCTAGGGTCGTCGTACTTTGGCGTTATAGTTAAATCATCTGAATCATTAACAATATTTTTTTCTTCAGCGTTTGATTTTTTTGATGCATCAGTGCTAACATCTTTTTCTTTTAAATTAGAGTTAAAAAAATTGCATGCTGTTAAACTGATAATAAGTGCGATAGTAATAAGTAATTTTATTTTTTTATTATCAATCTCCATAAGTTTATGAAATTTTAATAGTGTATTATTTAGGTCTTTACTAAGTGATATTCCATCTGTCATCTTTTGAATTGGTCCAGTTAATTCTGGATCAAAAGATCCTCTGATAGTCATATGACATCCTCCTATATTTTTTATAAACAGGGGTAGAATGTATTGTTGTTAAAATAATTTTAATTGATATTTTCTTACTCGATATAGCACTCGTTACAAATGAGCGCTATCGAGGTAAATTAAAAGTTGTCTATAGATATTACATAATCCATGCAGAAATTATTTAGTAATAATTTCAAAAGTATCAGATCCCTTAGGCTTATGTAATCGCACCGCTAAGGAGTTTCTATATTTTTCATCCTCATAAATTAGAACATCCCAATTTAATAATTCAGAATCTGTTCTGTATAATTTAACCAATCTACCTTCTGCTTCTATAGCTAAACTATAATTTTCAATTGGATACATTTTATTTTTAGTGATTTTGTTTGTAGCATTAGTATTGAGCATATTTAAATATTCTTCTTTATTTAAATATGCAGAAAGAGCTGCTTCTAAATATTTAGTTTTTTGTAGTTCATATGTATACTTATAATTTGAACCTTCATTCAAGATGTTTCTCAATTCTTGATAATAATCTACAACTTCTTTTTTGAGTAATTCTGAATCTATATCTCTTAAATCCTGGCTCTCGCTCCAACCTTTGATTTTATAAGGTAAATCTTTGATAGTAAATTCTATCTCTTGTTCTGTAAAAGAAACAGGATTTGGTATCGTAAAAGTAAATTTTTTATGTATTGTTATATTTTCTATTTCACCATCATATTCTTCATACCTCAAAAGTTCAATTTCTAATTCATCTAAATCCGATTGATGTATCATACCATCTTCTGCGGAAATTTCCAGGTCCTCATGTGGGTAAAATGTATATTTTGCCTTATGGTCTCCGTTTCCTAAAATGTAATTATCTAAATAACTCCACGTAAAATGATTCAATATACGATCATCATTTGGAACTATGTTTTCTTCCGCCAAAATATCATTTATTTTCAAACTATAAGGTAGCTTAGAAGTAGTAGATAGCGCATATTTTATTTTTTTATGTTTGCTATTTTTGTCTAACTGAGATAGAAGTAAAGAATCATAGGAAGTCATTTTTACAGGCACTATATTTTTTAAATCCTGCCCGCAAGCATTGAGTATTCCCACTAAAAGAAATATTAAAAAGTATCTGATCATCATTGGAATTGTAAGTCATAGGCAATATACGCAAAAGCTACCAACTACCACTAGCGCCACCACCTCCTGATCTTCCTCCTTTGCCAGAAAAACTACTAGAGGAGTTATTGGAGTTTCCACTGTTTGTTGAATCATTACTATAACTACGACCTGATGAACTGTATTGGTAAGAATCATTGTCAGTAGTTGAACTTACTATTCCAAGGATATCTAATTTACTATCAATCTCTTTTCTTATAAAATAGGTGTCATTGTTAGAAAGTGAAAAATTTAGTTTTCTATTATAATACTTCACCTCCATTAGGGCAAATAGTACCGGAATTACAAACAGTGCTACTGGGATAGCAATCCATTTCTTGTTTTCTAGCAAAAAGAAAAAGTAATTAGGGTATATATCAAACAGTAGTGCCAAAAGCAAAAAGAACATAAAGATAAATATCAAAAAACTAAAGAAAAATATCTGTCCAGTTTTATAAGCGTAGCCAAATACTCTAGAAAAACTGACTTTGTTTGTAAATGCTCCGACTAAGGTCATCACCCAAGCTTTAAAAGAAATTTTTATAAAGAGAAAACTTAAAACCATAATAGTCATGATCAATATTGAAAAAATATGTTTACCCAAAATAGTTCCAAAAGTATCTTTAGGTATACTATTACTTATTTCGGTTTTAATAGCTGGGGAAGGTGTTGGTGTTGAAGATGGAGTCTCATAAATTTGATTCTTTTCTACGGCGACGCTATTTAAAATTTTTATTAGCGAATTTATGGCAGCATCAACACCAGAAAAGTAATTCTCCTTTTTAAATTCAGGAGTTAATTCATTTCTTATAATTCGAGAAGCCATAACATCAGTTACTACATGTTCTAGGTCATAACCGACTTCAATTCTAACTTTCTTGTCTTCTTTAGCTATTACTAAGAGTATACCATTGTCTTTTCCTTTTTGGCCTATAGTATTTACTTCAAACGTTTTATACGCATAGTCTTCTATAGGTTCATTATTTAATTTAACTATAGTAAGTATTACAAGTTGATGGGAAGTTTCTGTTTCAAGTGCCTCTAATTTTATGGATAATTGTTGTACTTGCGCTGTAGTGAGAATTTCAGCATTGTCAGTCACATAACTATTAAGTAAAGGATACTCAGTTTGAGCGACACAAATGGTTGCCAAAAAGAGTAGGAGGGTGGTGAATAGATTTTTAATGACTAGGTGTATTAAATTTAAATATACTAAAAGCTTGTACTTAAAACAAAAAACATCAAACGTTATGGATAGTTTGTTTTCAAGTTAAAGGCTTATTACCACATATGCCAAGTGCCTGTTTCTTTATTTTTAAAGATGTAATAAGGTTGTCTTGACATAGCACCTGTATTTGGATTCTTAAACCAAATGGCAGGCCGTTTATCAGTTCTTCTTACCAATGTTACCACTCTATTATTATAATAATATTTAATTTCAAAATCTTCCAAAGGTTGAGGCTCCATTCCATCTTTAATATTTATCATGCCGTCAATAGTTTTATCAGACAATTCTTTGCCTTTGTAAAGTTGAATTAATGCTCTTTTTAAATGTCTTTCTAAATGGTCTCTATCTTGTTTTTTATTTATTATTGTTTGTCGCTTTATCGTAAAATGTTCGATTACTTCTTTAAGCACGTTTTCTTCTTCCAATTCGGAAAGGTCTTGGGCATAAAGGTCAAGCGTTTCTAAGACGAATGGAACCTTAGCATCAAATTCATGTTCTATCGTAAATTCAGGAATTTTTTGATCACCAACCTTGGGCATTTCCCATTCCCATAGGACTGTAAATCTACCGAATTCATGGTCTGGATCTGTCATATCACTATAACGCACTAGCTGTAATTGCAAGCCTGCTTTTTTAGATAATTCCTCACCAATAAAAGGGAATACTTTGATGGAAATTTTTTGTTCTCCACTCTTTAAAATCATCAGGTTAAGTGGCATCCTTATCGAATAAGCAGGATGCTCACGAAAATAACTGCCGGCAATTAAATCGTTGACCCTTATATCATAATGACAATTCTGACTATTAACTTGAAGATAATACCCAGGTCGTTTTTTACTTAAATATTCATAATCTTTATAATGGTTGGTTATTTCTGTATCTATTAAGGTATAATCTATTGTAGTCGTCTGTGTGAAACCAATTATAGCAAATAGGTTAACTACTGCGGTCATTAATATCTTTGAATTTATTCCTTTTAATAGGCGCATAACTTACTTTCTTATGATTTTAAAACTATCTGAGCCTTTAGGTTTATGAAGAAAACCACCGGTATAATAATAATTATCTTTCGTTTCTCTTATTAACACATCCCAATCTTTAAATATACCAGCATCTTTCCTAACTAGACGAACTAACCTACCATTACCGTATAATTCCATTTTATAATTTTCTATGGGTAACATGGTACTTTTATATTTCAATGTACTTTGTTTAGCTTCTTCGGTGTAGTACCAATTTGGATCATCATAGGTAGCTGTCGCTAATTCTATATTTTTTTGTTTTTCCTCTTTTAATAATTGCTTTACTTTTCCCTCATTTAATAATTTCCTCCAATATTCATAATAGATTACTACTTCTTTTAAAAGTTGATCTTGATCCATTTTAGACAAGTCTTGGCTTTCTGTCCATCCGGTTAATTCAAAAGGCAGGTTTTCTACTTTAAACTCACCAGAAAATTCCCAAAAAGGGACTTTTTCTGTAGGTACAGGTACTTCAAAAAATTTACTTTCATACTCTTCTGCTCCAGAATGGGGGCGTATTACAGAGTTTTCTACGTAGTTCCAATGATCTATTACTACCTTAGTTTCTGTAAGTAAATAAGGCTCTACAAATTCTTTTCCTGTTTGTGGTAAATAGCGTACTTTAAATTGGTGCGTACCATTTTTTAAAACCCATTCATTTAATTCTATACCTTTAGATATATTTCCTGCGGTTTCTTCTTTGGCTACCAAAATATCATCTATATATAGCTCAAAAGAAGCAAAACAAGAGATACCAACACCATAATGTATTTGTTTATCATGAGTGTATGTATAGGGTTGTATTTTTTGAATAGTATCAGAAGTTGCTATACTGCTTTTAAGTTTTTTCTTGTCTTGTCCTTTACAATTAAAAAACAGGAGCAATACACACAAAATAGAAATTGATTTCATAAGCGGTGAAGTTGTATTTTTTTTGAGTTCATATTTTGTTTTTGAATGAGTGTATCAGAAATTACCACATATGCCAAGTGCCCGTTTCTTTATTTTTGAAGATGTAATAAGGTTGGTATGATTTCTCTTTTTTTGAAGTATTATTAAACCAAATAGCAGATTGTTTATTTTCTTTACGAACTAGGGTAGCAATCTTATAATTATAATAAAATCGAATTTCATAATCTTCTAAAGGCTGTAATTCCATGCCATTTTCAACAGTTATCATTTCATCCACAGTTTTTGCTAACAATTCGTTATCAGGATAAATTTGAACAAAAGCTCGGTTTAAATGGCGAATTAAATAATCTCTATCTTGTGTATTATTAACTATGCTTTTTTGTTTCAACTGAAATTCTTTTAAAACTTCTTCAAGTACGACTTTTTCATCTAATTCTGATAAGTCTGTAGCATACAGATCTAGAGTTTCAAGTTCGTAAGGTACTTTTGCTTCAAAAGTTGTGTGAAATATGAAAATAGGCAACTTATGCTCACCCACATTTGGCATTTTCCATTCCCATATAACTTTACTCTTTCCAAATTCATTTGCAATATCCAACATATCATCATAGCGCATTAAACGTAATTGTAAACTTGCACTTTCTTTTATAAAATCTCCAACATCAGGAAGTACTTTTAAAGATAATTTTTGTTGTCCACTCTTCAAAATATTTAAGTTCAAAGGCAATCTTACAGAATACATTGGATATGGATCATAAAACTCTCCACAGGATAAATCATTTACATCAATTTCATAATAACAATTCTGATTGTTAACTTCTAAATAATACCCAGTTCGCTTTTTATTTAAATATTCATAATCTTTATAATGGTTGGTAATTTCTTTATCTATTATGGTATAATCTATTGTAGTCTTCTGTGCGAAACCAATTATAACAAATAGGTTAACTACTAGGGTCAGTAATATTTTTGAATTTATTTTTTTTAATAGGTGCATAACTTACTTTCTTATAACTTTAAAACTATCTGAGCCTTTAGGTTTATGAAGAAAACCACCAGTACTAAAATATTCCGTTTCACTTTCACCAATCAGTACGCCCCAATTTTTAAATATTCCCTCATCAATCCTTACTAATTTGACCAACCTTCCATTACCATATAATTCCAATTTATAATTTTCAATAGGTAACATCGCATTTATGTACTTTAAAAACCCATCAATTGATTCTTTAGAGTAGTACCAATTTGGGTCATCATAGGTTGCAATTGCAACATCCATATTTTTTTGTTTTTCCTCTATTAATAATTGCTTTATATTTCCCTCGTTCAATAAACCACGAAAATATTCATAATAGATTATAACTTCTTTTAAAAGCTCATCTTGATCCATCTTAGAAAGATCTTGACTCTCAGTCCATCCGGTTAATTCAAACGGAAGGTTTTCTACTTCAAATTCTCCAGAAAACTCCCAAAAAGGGACTTTTTGGGTGGGTACAGGTACTTCAAAGAAGATACTTTCGTATTGCTCTTTGCCAGAATGGGGGCGTAATACCGAATTCTCAACATAGTTCCAATGCTCTATTGTTACTCTAGTTTCTGTCAACAAATAAGGCTCTACAAATTCTTTTCCCGTCTGGGGTAAATAACGCACTCTAAAGTTATGCGTTCCGTTTTTTAAGACCCAATCGTTTAATTCTACCCCTGATGATATAGTACCTGCGGTTTCTTCTTTTGCCACTAAAATATCATCTATATAAAGTTCAAATGATGCAAAGCATGAGATCCCTATTCCGTAATGTATTTGTTTATCATGAGTGTATGTATAGGGTTGTATTTTTTGAATAGTATCAGAAGTTGCTATACTGCTTTTAAGTTCTTTCTTGTCTTGTCCTTTGCAATTAAAAAACAGGAGCAATACACACAAAATAGAAATTGATTTCATAAGCGGTGAAGTTGTATTTTTTTTGAGTTCATATTTTGTTTTTGAATGAGTATATCAGAAATTACCACATATGCCAAGTGCCCGTTTCTTTATTTTTAAAGATGTAATAAGGTTGCCATGACCGAGCACCATTTGCATTCCTTTTAAACCATATAGCCGGTTCTTTATCATCTCTTTTTATTAAGGTCGCGATTCTACTATTGTAATATAAACGCATTTCAAAATTCTCTAATGGTTGGGCTTCTTTATCTTTAGAGAATGTTAACATGTCTTCTGCAACTTCATTCATTAGATCATCGTCTGGATAAATTTGTATCATGGCTCTTTTAAGGTGAGAAATCAAATAAGATTTATCTTCAGTACGATTTATAATTTTTTCACGCTTTTTTATAAATTCAGTCAAAACTTCTTTTAACAAGATTTCCTTTTCCATGTTAGACAAGTCTTCCGCATAATCATCTAATACATTAATATCATAAGGCACTTCTGCTTCGAAAACAGTATCTAACTCAAAATATGGCAATTTTAAGGTTTCTGTTTTTGGCATTTCCCATTTCCATAAAATTGTACTACCTCCAAAGTTGTTTTCTAAGTCCGTAATGTCAGGATAATATAATAAGGTTACATCTAAACCAGCTCTATTTGTTAATGTATCCCCTTTAAAAGGAAATATTTTAATTGACAATTTTTGGCTACCACTATTTAGAATTTGTAAATTCAAAGGTATCACAACTGAATATGAAGGAAATTCTCCATAGTACTCAGCACTAGCTAACTCATTTGTTTCAATTTCATAATAGCAATTTTGATTATTAACTTGAAGATAATACCCAGGTCGTTTTTTATTTAAATATTCATAATCTTTAAAATGGTTGGTAATTTCTATATCCACTTGGTCATAATCTACTTTATCTTGTCCATTGGCTACTAGTACCAAAAGTAAAATAGAGAATAAACTAAAAATTATTTTTGAACTCATATGGAAAAAATTAATAATAAATAGTATAAGGTAAAAGAATCCTAATTTAAATTTTCGGATTATTTTTTATAGAACCCTTTGTGCAATTGCTGCTCGTAAATTTTATTTAATCTAGAATGGTTAGCTACTATAAAACCAAGAACATTGCACATAACCGCTAACCAGGCTAAAAATAGCTTTAATCCGCCAGGAACAGAAGTTGCCATGACTAAAACTACTAAGGATCCCAATATCCATGTAGCCAATATAAAAACAAAAACAAGCCAAAGAAACTTTTTCTTTACTTCGGTACTCATAAAAATAGCCAAAAGTCTAGCAGGAACAATAAGCAAGAGGATACCGAAAAATGCTACGGACTTAATAATACTTGTATTTATATTGATTTCTTTTAACCAATCATAATACTCAAAACTGAATGCCATCATACTTTTTTTCTGTTTGAGTAATTTGTAATAATTGTTTGTTTTTAAAACCAAAAGGTTTCGCTATTAATAGATCAGGGAATTCATTAATACCAATATTATAGAGATTGATACTTTCATTATAAAGTTCTCTGCGGTCGGCTAAATGGTTTTCTAATTCCGACACTCTAGACTGTAACGCTAAAAAAGAAGTGTTCGCTTTTAACTCCGGATAATTTTCAGAAACTACCATAATAGAAGCTAAGGTTTTGTTTAACGCATTAGATTTCAATACTTTTTCTTCATTACTTTTTGCACTCAAGTATTGCGTTCTCAATTCCGTCACCTTAGTTAGCAGGTTTTCTTCATAATCCATATACCTCTTTACTATTTTTACCAATTCCGGAACTTCATCAGCGCGCTGTTTTAGTAGCACATCAATATTCGCAAAGTTTTTATCGGTATTAGCCTTTAGCATAACCAAACGGTTGTAGAGCGAAATAATTCCTCTTACAAAAAACACGACTATAAGGGCTATAATGATGATAAACAAATAGGGTTTCATTTTTTTATATTTTACAGATTAAATGGTAATACTTCTTTTAAATTAAATAGTTCCGACAGCGATGTAAATGAAAAGAATAGTTCATTTTCTTGGACGGTAACTTCACAAGTTAAAATAACGCTGATACAGGCGATCAAAATCAAAAGGTATTTTACAAATGATTTTTGCAAGGGTCGCATTAAACTCCACTGTTGCACGTGTTCATAAGTTGCAACCCCAAATACATCTTTGGAAGGGTCTTTTTCAATGAATACCTGTTGGTTTCTATTCGTGGCTTTACCGATAAGTAGCACGTTCATATTTTCTTCTAATAAAAACAATTGAAAACGTCTATCACCAGCGGAATAAGAGTATTTAGATTCTGGTAAATCTATCAACTCAAGATGATCTCCTGACACAGTAATAATACCACTCCCGTCATTAATTTGAAACGGATTGCAGACCGTTTCCTTTGAAATAGTGTTATAACTTGTTTTTCCATTTTTATCTGTGCTTATTGCATCTACTTTATAGAGGTATCCAATGCAAGGCACTTTTTTTATTGCAGATAAAACGGGTTCTATGAGTATAGTTTTTCCTGAAATTTCTACTAAGCCCATGGCTAGAGATCTAATTTTAGAGGTAGGCAAAACACCCTGTAACTCATAAAAAGTATTCTTTGAATTTGGCGTAAGTATTTCTCTAAGGATAACAAAGGCCGTAATTAAGATAATTCCATAAGGCCAAGTAATCATGATAAGAGGCATGGCTACAATAAAAACGATGAATCCCCAAATAGAATTTTTGCTTCTGATAGCTTTTACAACACCTCCTATAAGCATTAATACCAAAAGAATAGGGAAGTTTACTAAACAGGCAAAGGGTACATAACCGGGATCTACAATAGCCGTTATCACCACCATAAATGGAGGAATGATAAATAAAGGCCATAGTACAGGGAGTTTAACTCGGTATAGGCTTTTTAAAACTAGATAATAAAAAAGACCAAAGGCACTGGAAAATATAGTAAGAAATACTATAAAAACGGTGTCCATGTTATCTACTCTAAAGGTTTCTAGCACGTAATTAATAGGATGTTAATTGTTATCAAGTGTTTAATTCTTATAAACCTTTATATTTTAAATCTTCTAAGTTACTTAATAATTGAAAATAAAAGTGGGCTTCCTTTAAATTATCAAGGCCGGATAAACACAGTAGGTAAGGGGCACCATTAATTTCATAAATAAACACCAAATAAAATCTATAATCGCTTTCGTTAATAATAAACCCTTGGCCGGTTTTATGCACTATTTCTATTTCATGGAAGATGCTTAAATCTCTTAACGATTGTTTCAAAGTTTTATGAATTGTATCTTCTTTTAAATTGATTTTTGTGTTTACAGTAACAGCATTTAACTCCTTAAACACTTTTTTTACGGTACTATCGCGAACAATTAATGCGTTAAGGCTATAGTCTTTAAGTTCAAAAGCAAACTTAATATCTTCAGAAAATTCCATACTAAGTTCTGGTATGAAATCTCTTATAGTTGCAAAAAGTTTTCTTTGATGGCGAGAGATTAAATTTTCAAAATTAGTCCAATCAATTTCTTCGGGCGTATTTTCCGTATTGTGGAAGTTTTTTGCCAAACGTAATTTAGCCAAAGAGTTGGAAAATAAATCTTGCTCTGGTAGCTTCCTAAATGGATTTTCTTTCTGAACACTATGGAAAACTTCTAAGCGTTTTATAGCTTCTAAATAGGTGATATGTAATACGTGGTGTTCTCCTCTTTCACCATAAATGATACTGTTTTCATCTAAATAAAAAATAGTGCTGTCATCCAAATTATGAATAATATCTTGGGCTATTAATTTTATATCATAAGACTGTGATTTTTCCCAGGGAATGTAATAGAAGAAATCCATATCTAAAAAAGTCAGGGTATGGGGAACATACATATCTTTGACTTCTATTCTCGAAAATCCTGGTAGCCTACCGTCAATAGTAATGGAGCCAAATGTCATTCTGTCCAGGCTGCCTTCTAAACTTTCCCTAAATCCATATCGAATGGAGCTAAGTGCTTCAAAATTTTCTAATTTAATGACTTCGGTTACTGTTTTTCTATTTAAAAACTCAATAATTTTTGTACTATCATAAATTTCTTCAAATGATTGCATACTATCATACTCGTATAGATTTTCAGTTTCAATAGTCACAAAATGTGTATCCATTTTTAATAGGTCGGCACAACCAACGCTGAAGATAAAAAGGAATAAGATAATGAGCTTGTAGAGTAGTTTCATGCTTGTTTTATTTTTAGTTACCAACTACCACTTGCGCCACCGCCACCAGAGCGTCCGCCACCTCCTAAAAAACTTCTAGAGGAACTACTACTAAAACTTCCTGAACTTGAATAGCTACTAGAGTTGGAATTTGAAGAAGTATTATTTAGTTTCTGAGCGAAGTTTCCAAAATACTTTAGCTTAAATTCCTGATCGCTCGAGTAAATATTAAAGCGGTATGACTCCTTAAGACGATTTATTTTTAATATGGATAATACTATAGCAGGAAAAAAAAGGAAACCTAAAAACACATACAGCCAGTATACGTTATTTGTAAAATATTCCAATCTTTCGTAATCAAAATCAACAGTTATTACAGCAATGGTTACTAAGGGGATGCAAATAAAACCCAAATTGAAAATTAGCGGGAATAGAATTCGCATTATTACAATTAAAAAATCTTTAGGATTTAATTTACCTATAAAAAGACCTCTGAAAGCCTCACTAATAATTTGATAAATGATTTTAAAAACCATACAAGCAATAACCACAATAATCATTAAAATAATACTTATTAAAATTTTAAAAATAGGAGGTAAGTTTGATTCCTGTTCATTCTTGAGAACTTGTTCTTTAGCTTTTTCCTGATTTATAAGAACAGTAATAATTGTATTAATAGCATTATCAATACCATCAAAATAATCTTCATTTTTGAATTCAGGGATTATTTGTTCTCTAATTATTCGTGAAGTTAAAGCATCTGTTAGATACTCTTCTAAACCATAACCAACTTCAATACGTACTTTTTTATCTTCTTTAGATATCAATATTAGAATACCATTATCCTTAGCTTCCTGTCCTACTTTATTAGTTTCAAAAGTTTTATACGCATAATATTCAATAGGTTCTTTTTCTAATTTTTTAATGGTAAGAACTACTATTTGGTTGGTAGTTTCTTCTTTAAAATTTGAAAGTTTAGTAGTAAGCTCAAGTATTTCTTCCTTGGTAAATACGCCTGCATCATCAGTCACATAATTATCAAGCAAAGGATAATCATTTTGTGCCTGACAAAAGATGGCAAAAAAAAGTAGGAGTGTGGTTAGTAGGTTTTTGATGGTTTTACAGGTTTATCAACAGTTATTTAAATATCTTAGCCTAACAAAAAAAGCTACTTGAAAAAAATCAGGAATCTTTTTGATAAAAATTAAAAAATTACTTTCTTATAATTTCAAAAGAATCACTACCTATAGGTTTATAAAGTAAAAAACTATAATACCAATAATCAGTTTCTGTTTCCGCGATCAGTCCTCTATTTTTAAATTGATTTATTCGTTCTAATTTAACTAATTTTCCATTACCATATATTTTCATTGTATATTCTTCATCACTTAATGGCCACATATTACCTTTACAATCATTAAGTAATCCTTTTTTAACGGATTCTGACCAGTAAGTATTTACGTCTTCAGTATATAAACAAACTGCCATTTCTAAATATTTTTTCTTATTAATACTAATGTACTCGTCTATTTTTCCTTGATTTAAAAGGTCTCTGATTTTATTATATTCTTTAAAAACTGCTTTTTTTAGTTCATCTTTATCAACATCGTTAAAATTTTGTCCATTAGACCACCCTTCTAATTCATAAGGTAGTGAATCTACGTTGAGTTCAAAAGTTTGCTCCCAAAACGGTACCGGTTCTGGTGGAGCTACAATTAAAAGCTCATTATTTTGATAATCCAATTCGCCTTCGTAACCTAAAGGCTTTTCTTTGTTTTTTATATATTTCAAAAAATAAATATTCCATTTAGAATCGTTACTACTATAAATGTCACTTGGTTTTACTAGACCATCTTTAGAATCTGGTCGAGGTAAATAACGTACTCTTAATTTATGAGTGCCATTTGTTAAAAGATACTGATTTAATTCTATGGTAGAATTCATACCACTCTCATAAAAACGCTCCAACGGAATATCATCTAAATATATTTCATAAGGAGTTTTTGCATTTATTTGAATAGCATATGTAACTTGTTTTTCTTTTGGTATGACATTTACATTTTCTACTTGTGCTGTTCCTTGTACCTTTTTATGTTCTTGCGCACATACTACGTTAATTAAGCATATAAATAAGAGTATAGTGTTTTTCAATATCAATATTTTTTAAGTTACACTTAGTCGCTAAAAGGTTTTGTATGTTGATTTTGGATGTAGTAGTAATAAATAAAATAATTCAAACAATGTAAAAATAGTCTACTCCTGTTGGCAATATCTATTAAAACTAGATATAGTTGTAATGTGTAATTTTCATTATTTTTCGTGATAATAACATCTTTACAACACCTGATTTTTAAGTAGAATAACCTTGCCATTTGTTATGATACACCCATTTTATAGTATCTTGAGGCGAGCATATTGCTTTTAATTCCCGCCATAGGCTTCATTAATTTTACGATATCTTTTACTTTCAATACTTAATGTACAGCTAAAATTTTCTTCTTGAACATAGCTTGGAATATGGATAATGTACCAAAACAGTTTTTCATCTTTCCAAGTATAATTAATATCTCCATCTTCCTCTACAATAGTAGGTGCTCCAAACTGAATGATTAAACTATCTTGCAATGTATTAAAATTCTCCTTACCGTTAATTCGTAGGGTAACAAGTCCTAGATCATCATCAAAATAAGTGCTGCTAAAATTTTGAATTGGGATGTCTAAAATTGTTAGTTTAGGAATAGAATCTACAGGGTAAAAATAACTTGTGGATATAAATTCACCATAATCTGACTCCGAAGATGCCGTATCATTTAAATAGTATTGTATAGCCTCTGGATTTTTATCCGTGATAATTTCAGCGATGTCTAATCCTCTATCAATGTCTTGACAATTAACTAGGGATAATCCCAAAAGGGATATTGCAATTAAAAGAAAAATATGTTTCATAGGAATTATTAGTGTTTAATTGGGTTTGATATGGCTTCTAAATATCTTGATGTTCCCTCTTCGTTTTTCTTTTTAGCAAACTCTTCATAACTATAGTCTTTTCCATCAAGTTTTCTTTGATTCAAGTATTTTCTATAATAACTATAATTTGATTTGGCGTACTTATCGAATAATTGCTCGTCTGTAACATCTATAATATATAGTAAACCTTCTTCAATTGGAATATCATTGATTTCTCCTCCGTAATTGTGCTCAAATAAATAGATATTATTAGATGTTTTATCTTCCCACAAACTATAACTTGCAAAAGAAATACTTTCGTAATAGTCTGGTTCTCCAAATTTTTTCAACAAAGTTTCATGAAGCGATTTCGTTTTTACTGTTTCAAAACTTGTCATTTTTATTAATGACACTAGTTTATTTTCCTCTTTAATATAAAATAAGGCATAATTGCTTGTTTCATTAGGTCTATCGAATGAATTACTTGCCATACTTTCTTTATTGAAAATCAGTAAATTTGGATCGTAAGATCTATATATTGAATATCCTGTTTCCATGATAGAATTAAACTCATTGGACTCATATTTATCTGTTAAAAACAAATCACTCTTTGCAGGTAATTTTATATCTAGTAAATCCATTTTAGCTTGTGCATTACAAGAACTTACTAATAAGCTTATTAGAATTATTGAAATAGTTATTTTTTTCATTGATTATGGGTTATTTTCCTTAAGACAAAATTAAAGTATTTGTAAATTTTCAACAGTTAACGCTTTTCCTTTAGGTAAATAAAAAGATAAAGAAACAAAAGATACCCCTATTGGGTTATAAAATTTATCATTTTTAATGATTATTTAAAAGAACAAAATCTATCTGAATGGATAGCTTTTTTAGTTGTTTCTTGCGTTGTTGGGTACTCTTTATAAATGAGTACTACCGAGGGTATAGTTAATATATTTTAAGTTTACCATCTGACGACTTATAAAGCATCATTCCATAAGTTTTAATTTTATCTAAAGAATCAATAGAATATAAAGGGGAAGCATATTTTTCATGTTCTAATGAAATTATTTTATTATTTTGGTTTATGGATAAATGGTATTTATCTAAAGGTTGCATAAAACCTTTACTAGAAACAACTCTTGAAGATAATTTATTCAAATAGTTTTCTTTTTCGTTGGTATCATAATACATTGAGTTCATTTCTCTAGCATTTGATTTTTCATATTTTTTTAGATATTCCTTATAATCGCCTGAATCTATTATGTCGTGTATTTCATTATAAAAATCTAATACCTCAATAAGGAGGTTTTCTCTGAGATTGTCATTACTCAAATCCATTGCATCATTTAAATAGTTAGATTCATAATAGATATCAGGATCAAAATTAAATGTTGTAGACATTTTATTAGCGATTTTTTGAGTGATATCTTCCGAGAAATTAATTGTTTTTATTAATTCGACATCTTCTTTATGAACTATGTCTCCTACATATAGTTCTATTTTTATTTGATCAATTAATTCTGGAGATATGTTCTTATGATTAATACTCAAGGTAATCGAGTTATCCTCTTTAATTAAAAATGGGTTGATAATTATATAATTAGAAATTATTTCATGTCCTTTTCCTTTTTCTACTTTTATTCCGTTTATATTTATTTCAAAGGGAATGCCTAAGTCATAATATATATAATATATTTTTTTTTGGAGCTCATTAATTACTAAATTATTATTTTTGTCTACTGGCAATTTTTTATCTAGTAAATCCATTTTAGTTCGCGAATTACAAGAAGCTACTAATAAGCTTATTAGAATTATTGAAATAGTAATTTTTTTCATTAATTATGGGTTATTTATCTTAAGACAAAATTAAAGTATTTGTAAATTTTCAACAGTTAATGCTTCGCCTTTAGGAAGAAATAGATAAACTCCCGTAAATGTGGCTATTATTCTACCACTATCTTCTGTGTTTAAAAAATAAAGAGCCGCTTTACCTTTTAGTCTAGGATCTATTGATGCCGTTACAGGGTGCCGGAACGTGACAATCTTATTATTACCGAAAAATTGCATCTGATACCCCTCTAACGGTTGATATCTTTTATCTTCTAAAATTACATCTGCGTAATAATTATCCCAATATTCTTTAATTGTTTGTTTATCTCTATAATCAGAGGTGTCTTCTCTTAATGATTTCTTTAAATATTCAATTTGCACTAATTTATTGACATTTTTTTCTAAATATAATTGTTTGATTTGTGCATACTTTTTCAATACTACAGCTTCCAGCTCTTCTTTATCATATTTTGTTAAATCTTGTCCATTGCTCCAGCCTACAATTTCATAAGGAACGGTTGCTTCAAATGTAAAGGTGTATTCATAATAGGGTAAGCCACTACCTATAAATTCTTTCGTTCCTTTTTTAGTTAAACTTTCATGCTTCGCAATTAAAATCTCATCACCAATACGTGTTCCGGTTTTTACATCTTCATATTTTATAACCTCTATATTCATAGATGTATTTTTTAACAACATATGAACCGTTTCTCCTTTACCGTAGGTGTTTACCATTAAATCTTCTAACGGGTATAACCTGTACGTAATAGTTTGGGTGCCACTTTTTAAAATTGCAGCATTAATTAGAATGGGAGTTGCTAATTTTTGTAAATCGTAGTTTTTGTATATAAGATAACCATTTACTAAAATTTCAAAAACGCAACTATTTTGTAAAGGTCTAATAGCGTACATTGGGTTTTTGTCATAAATTTTAACCTTGCTGGCAATATAGTCTACTACGTTACTTGAATTAATATCTTCTATAGCTGTGGGTAGTGTAGTAGAATCTTTTGGTTGTTGGGCACATCCCATAAACGTAAAAAAACCTACTGTTAATAGTACTAATTTGTTTAATAATCTCATCCTTATCATTGAAAAACTAAATATACTGAAAATATATGCTCCACTATAGCTCGTCTACAAGTAATAGCTTTTTAATTCCCATAATTTGTAATAACCAGTATTGACAATACAAGGTGTTATATGATCTTTTGTAAAATTCTTAATTCTACCGTTTTACTATTAGTAGCTTATACTTATTAAACCTGAAATAGTGGTATGTCGTAGTTACTATATTATATCAGCATAACTCAATAGGTTTGTATGAAAATACAGTGATTAATGTATGTAGATAATTTAAAAACACAAAAGCTATCTAATTAAATAGATAGCCTTATTTTTTAGCTTTTTTTATCTTGTAATATACCTGCTGCATTAAAGGCTAACAGAGGGTCCAAAAATAATAAGAACTATTAAAATTTCTAGCTACCAAACATGCCATTCTCCTGTGTCTTTATTTTTAAATAGATATACAGGTTGCCAACCTATAGGTTCTCCAGTATCTTTATCTGCCCACCAGATTGCTGAGTCATTGTCAATAGTATTAAGTAAAGTAACTATTTTACCATTGCCATATAATTGAAGTTTATAATTTTCTAAAGGTTGTAATATTTCATTTGGAACTTCTGAAGCCTTTTTAGATATTTTTTTAATTCTTTCCTCGGAATAATAAACTTGTACATGAAAACGTTGAAGATTTTCAATAAAGAATTTTTCATCATGTATATTATTTTTAATTAGAGAATGTCTTAGCTCAAATAATTGACTTACTTCAGCAAGCAATTTATCTTTGTCCATTTTAGATAAATCTAATGCATACTTATCTAATATATCTAATTTATAAGGTACTTTTGCTTCAAAAACAGTATCCATTACAAATAAAGGTAAATCTTGATCAATGGCAGGCATTTCCCAATCCCAGAGTGTAATGCTACCACCATAATCATTTTCTTTATCAGTCATGTCCGGATACATCATTAAGCGTAATTGTAAATTTGCCTTCTTACTTAATACCTCTCCATTTAATGGTAATACTTTGACTGATAATGACTGTTCTCCGCTTTTCAAAATTATCAAATTAAGCGGCATTCTAACTGAATAACTTGAATAGGGATCAAAAAATCTAGCCGTATTTAAATCATTGGTTTTAATTTCATAATGACAGTTTTGATTATTTATTTGCAAGTAATAACCAGGTCTTGAGTCATCAATAAATTTATAGTTCCTTAATTCTTTAGCGATTTGACTATTATCTGTTTTAAGGTCTTTTGGTTGTTGTGCACATCCCAAAAGCGTAAAAAAACCTACAGTTAATAGTACTAATTTGTCTAATAATCTCATCCTTATCATTAAAAAAATAAATATACTGAAAATATATGCTCCACCTGAGCTCGTCTGCAAGTAATAGCTTTTTAATTTCTTTTAATTTTATGATACTAATACTGTTAATATTAGTGTTATATGATCTTTAGTAATGTTTTTGATTCTACCATTGTACTATTTAGCAGGTTATATTTAATAAACCAGAAATAGTGGTATGGAGTAGTTACTGTATTATATTAGCATAACTCAATAGGTTTGTATTAAAATACAGTGATTAAAGTATGTTGATAATTTAAAAACACAAAAGCTATCTAATTAAATAGATAGCTTTTGTGTTTTAGCTTTTTTTATCTTGTAATGTACCTACTGCATCAAAGGCTAACAGAGAGCCCAAAAATAATGAGAACTATTAAAATTTATCGTTACCACACATGCCATTCTCCTGTGTCTTTATTTTTAAATAAATAAAAGGGTTGCCACCTAAGAGGTTCTCCAGTTTCTTTATCTGCCCACCAAAGAGCAGAATCATAATCAATAGTATTTAGTAAAGTAACTATTTTACCATTTCCGTAAAGCTGAAGCTTGAAATTTTCTAACGGTTGTAATATTTTATTTGGTTCTTTAGAAATAGCTTTGGCAGCTAACTTATTTATTCTTTCTTCTGAATAATAAACTTGTACATGAAAACGCTGAATGCTTTCATTGATGAATTTTTCATCATGTACATTATTATAAAGTTGAGTATGTCTTTCTTTGAATAACTGTAATACTTCTTTCAATAATTTTTCTTCATCCATTTTAGATAAATCCTGTGCATACTTATCTAGAATATCTAATTTGTAGGGTACTTTTGCTTCAAAAACAGTATCGACTACAAATAAGGGCAGGTCTTCTTCAATAGCAGGCATTTCCCAATCCCATAGCGTAATACCACCCCCATAATCATTTTCTTTATCAGTCATGTCCGGATACATCATTAATCGCAATTGCAAGTCTGCCTGTTTACTCAAAACTTCTCCTTTAAGTGGTAAAACTTTTACAGATAATGACTGTTCTCCGCTTTTCAAAATCATTAAATTAAGAGGGACTCTTACAGAATAGCTTGAGTAAGGATCAAAAAATCTAGCCGTATTTAAATCATTCGTTTTAATTTCATAATGACAGTTTTGATTATTTATTTGCAAGTAATAACCAGGTCTTGAGTCATCAATAAATTTATAGTTCCTTAATTCTTTAGCGATTTGACTATTATCTGTTTTAAGGTCTTTTGGTTGTTGTGCACATCCCAAAAGCGTAAAAAAACCTACAGTTAATAGTACTAATTTGTCTAATAATCTCATCCTTATCATTGAAAAATTAAATATACTGAAAATATATTCTCCACTAGAGTTCGTTTGCAAGTAATATCTACCTTGTTTCTATTAAACTAAGAAACCAATATTGTTAATATTAGTGTTATATGATCTTTAGTAATGTTTTTGATTCTACCATTGTACTATTTAGTAGGTTATATTTAATAAACCAGAAATAGTGGTATGGAGTAGTTACTGTATTATATTAGCATAACTCAATAGGTTTGTATTAAAATACAGTGATTAAAATATGTTGATAATTTAAAAGAACAAAAGCTGTCTAATTAAATAGATAGCTTTTATGTTATAGTTTTTTTTAGCTTACTGTGGTATCAACAGTATCAAAGTACTAACAGAGAGCCCAAAAATAAAGAGAACTATTGGAATTTATAGTTACCACACATGCCATTCTCCTGTGTCTTTATTTTTAAATAAATAAAAGGGTTGCCACCTAAGAGGTTCTCCAGTTTCTTTATCTGCCCACCAAAGAGCAGAATCATAATCAATAGTATTTAGTAAAGTAACTATTTTACCATTTCCGTAAAGCTGAAGCTTGAAATTTTCTAACGGTTGTAATATTTTATTTGGTTCTTTAGAAATAGCTTTGGCAGCTAACTTATTTATTCTTTCTTCTGAATAATAAACTTGTACATGAAAACGCTGAATGCTTTCATTGATGAATTTTTCATCATGTACATTATTATAAAGTTGAGTATGTCTTTCTTTGAATAACTGTAATACTTCTTTCAATAATTTTTCTTCATCCATTTTAGATAAATCTAATGCATACTTATCTAGTATATCCAATTTATAAGGGACTTTTGCTTCAAAAACAGTATCCATTACAAATAGAGGTAAATCTTGTTCTATTGATGGCATTTCCCATTCCCATAGCGTAATGTTACCACCATAATCATTCTCTTTATCAGTCATGTCCGGATACATCATTAATCGCAATTGCAAGTCTGCCTGTTTACTCAAAACTTCTCCTTTAAGTGGTAAAACTTTTACAGATAATGACTGTTCTCCGCTTTTTAAAATCCTTATATTCAGAGGTTTGCGAATAGAGTAGCTTGAGTAAGGATCAAAAAATCTAGCCGTATTTAAATCATTTACTTTTATTTCATAATGACAGTTTTGATTATTTATTTGCAAGTAATAGCCAGGTCTTGAATCATCAAGAAATTTATAATTCCTTAATTCTTTAGCGATTAGACTATTATCTATTTTAGGGTCTTTTGGTTGTTGTGCACATCCCAAAAACGTAAAAATTCCCATTGTTAGTACTACTAATTTGTCTAATAATCTCATCCTTATCATTGAAAAATTAAATATACTGAAAATATATTCTCCACCTGAGCTCGTCTGCAAGTAATAGCTTTTTAATTTCTTTTAATTTTATGATACTAATACTGTTAATATTAGTGTTATATGATCTTTAGTAATGTTTTTGATTCTACCATTGTACTATTTAGCAGGTTATATTTAATAAACCAGAAATAGTGGTATGGAGTAGTTACTGTATTATATTAGCATAACTCAATAGGTTTGTATTAAAATACAGTGATTAAAGTATGTTGATAATTTAAAAGAACAAAAGCTATCTAATTAAATAGATAGCTTTTATGTTATAGTTTTTTTTAGCTTACTGTGGTATCAACAGTATCAAAGTACTAACGGAGGGCCCAAAAATAATAAGAACTATTGAAATTTATAGTTACCACACATGCCATTCTCCAGTATCTTTATTTTTAAACAAATAAAATGGTTGCCAACCAATAGGTTCCCCTGAATCTTTATCAGCCCACCAAATTGCTGAATCATGATCAATGTTATTAAGTAAAGTTACTATTTTATCATTTCCATAAAATTGGAGCTCAAAATTTTCTAATGGTTGTAATATTTCATTAGGTCTTTGAGAATAAGGTTTAGTGGCTAATTCATTTATCCTTTCCTGAGACATGTAAATTTGAATACCTGCTCTTTGATAAATATTTTTCCAATCATTTTGATCATTGTTCTTGTTTTTAAATTCTTTAATTCTTGTTTCAAATAAAGCAGTGACTTCACTTAATAAAATATCTTCATCCATTTTAGATAAATCTAATGCATACTTATCTAATATATCCAATTTATAAGGGACTTTTGCTTCAAAAACAGTATCCAATATAAATAAGGGTAGGTCTTCTTCTATAGCAGGCATTTCCCAATCCCATAGCGTGATACTACCACCATAATCATTTTCTTTATCTGTCATGTCAGGATACATCATTAATCGTAATTGTAAATTTGCCTTTTTACTTAATTTGTCACCTTCAAAAGGATATACTTTAAGAGAAAAAGATTGCTCTCCACTTTCTAAGATCATAATATTTAAGGGTACACGAACAGAATAACTTGAAATAGGATCAAAATATTTACTAACATTCAAATCATTAAGTCTAATATCATAATGACAATTTTGATTATTCACTTGTAAGTAATACCCAGGTCTTGAGTCATTTATAAACTTATAGCTTTTAAATTCTTTAGCGATTAAACTATTATCTGTTTTCATCTTTTTTCTTTGAGAACAGCTTGTTATCGTAAATAAAATGCCTATAATTATTGATGCTTTTAATTTCATTCCTTTTTTCTTTTCTGCACGAATTTATGCTTTCTAGTAATATATTAAAATATGTTTGGCTTGTAGATATATCTACCAAATTTACTGTAGCAAAAGACACAAAATATTCAACCGTCAAATTTTTGAATTTGTAGTTTTTACTTATTATTTAAAGAATAAAAGTTATCTGAAGGGATAGCTTTTGTAGGTGTTTCTTACGCTGTAGAGCACTTGTTATAAACGAGCGCTACCAGAGTGTAGTTAGAAGGTTTTTAATAAAACTTAATTTTATAGGTTAATAATATGGAAAATAACAACTAAAATAAGCCAGCAAAATTAAATGGTAGCTTATTCTATTTTTTCAACTGTATTACCACATATGCCAGGTACCTGTTTTTTTATTTTTAAAAATATAATAAGGTTGCCATGATCTGGCGCCCGTTTCTGGATTTATAAAAAATATTGCAGGCATTTTATTTTCACTATTGACTAAGGTTACTACTTTATTGTCATATAATAATTTTAAATTAAAATTTTCGAGAGGCTGAGCTTCTTTTCCTTTTGAAATAGAAATCATGCCATCTGCCAAATCTTCATCTTCTTCATTAGTCGCATATATTTGGATTGAACTCCTTTTGATATGAGAAATTAAATATGATTTACTTTCATTTTTATTAATGATATTTTCACGTTTTTTGATAAATTCAGTTAGCACTTCTTTTAGAAGATCCTCTCTATCCATTTTAGATAAATCTTCCGCGTAATCATCTAAAACATTAATTTCATAAGGGACGTCCGCTTTAAAAACCGTATCTAATTCAAAATAGGGTAATTTTAAGTTTTCTGATTTTGGCATTTCCCATTTCCATAAAATTGTACTACCTCCAAAATCGTTTTCTAAGTCCGTAATGTCCGGATAATATATTAAGGTTATATCTATGTTGGCTTTATTTGTTAAAGTGTCACCTTTGAATGGAAATACTTTAATTGATAACTTTTGATCTCCACTTGTTAAAATTTGCATATTTAAGGGTAATCGTACTGAATAGGAAGGAAATTCTAAAAAATAACTTCCACTAACTAATTCATTAGTTTGAATCTCATAATAACAATTCTGATTATTAACTTGAAGGTAATAACCAGGTCTGGAATCATTCAAATATTTGTAATTTTCATAATGTGAAGTTATTTCCATATCGACACTCTCATTTTTCTTTTGAGAACAACTTGTTATCGTAAATAAAATGCCTATAATTATTGATGCTTTTAATTTCATTCCTTTTTTCTTTTCTGCACGAATTTATGCTTTCTAGTAATATATTAAAATATGTTTGGCTTGTAGATATATCTACCAAATTTACTGTAGCAAAAGACACAAAATATTCAACCGTCAAATTTTTGAATTTGTAGTTTTTACTTATTATTTAAAACACTAAAGCTATCTGGATGAATAGCTTTTGTAGTTGTTTTTTTTTACGCTGTAGTACTCTTTACAAAGCAGCTCTAGCGGTGATATTGAACTATTCTTATCTAGGGTTACTAGAACGAAGAATACACCATAAAATATCAGTTCTTCCATTGTTATATCCTGAAAAACTTAAATATATGGTTCAGTTTTCAAAGCTATTTAAAATAACGTTCATGATCCATATAAAAACTGATCAAGGTTTTTATACGGATGGTTAATTCTTGATTTTTAAAACTACCATCGTCGTCTTTCTCACTAAGGTAAGCGACTAGGTTTTTTTGCTTGATCACTTCCTTTATATTTTCAAAATCTTTTCGTGATTTTAAAATCGCACATACCGCACTATCAAGGTTTTTTACAGCCAACAATCCCACCCTGTCCGCCGAAATTTCCATTAAACGGGAGCTCGCCAATAAAGTTCGTTCTTTTTCAGAGGTTTTATTAGGTATTTTTTCTGCAATTTTTTCACCATAGAATAGTGCATTCTGACCTTTATCTATTGCGTTATTCACTTGTTCCATACTATTGAACACCTTAGAAAATCTAGATATATCGGTGAATTTACCTGCAAGGGTACCTATTGATCCTACTATAGGTAGGGCAATTAATGCTATTTCGGCTAAGTTGGTGCCTTTTTTTCGAGCACCAACCCAAACGTCTTGTGAGGTTATACGGGTATGTTTAAACAATACATGCGCTAATTCTGTGGCAATTACAAAGCGTAATTCTTGTTCGTTAAGGTATTGCGCAGAAGATTCAGACAAAGTATCGATGCCGATAATCATATAATTAGGAGTGCTTTCTATACCAATAATACTCTCGCTATATTCGCCCCTTCCTAAATAACATTTGGGTACGGAGATGGAAAGTTGTTCGGACAGGGTCGTAATTATTTGGAGTACTTGGGGGTAATTATGGGTGTTTATAGTTTCTGAAAATTCAATAAGTTTTTCGTGGTCTGGCAAGTCTACAGAAGCTATCATTGAACTTAATTGTGATGTAAAGCCAGATGCTTTTCCAAAACTTGGCGGTACCACCAAATCATACAACGAAGTACTTATAGGCATGTTGGTCTGCGTGGTGTTTTCTTGAATATTGGTATTGAATATTGATTCGGAAAACAAACGGATTACTTGCTGTTCTATATATGAAACATTTTCCTCGTTGTTAACGACTTCCCTTCTTTTACTAAGAAATGGCTGCAGTTTTAGTAACATTGATTTTTCCTGATAACTAGAAAATCCAATTTTTTCCTTAGCTGTTATTATTCCCTCTATAAAAAGAATATGTTCCGCTTCCACATCCTCACCATTAACAATATCTATTTTGTTATCCGATAGAAGACTTAAAATGTCGGGGTTTAAACCATTTTCGATTACGGACTCGTAAAATGGAATCGAGCGCTCGTATTGCTGTGTACTTATTAGGAAATCTATATGCTGTTTTCGAAGTGATACTGTTTTTTCGAACTTCTTTTTTTTCGAAATGACCGATGCGAATACATCTTCTACCCAAAGGGTAATATGAATTGGATTTTCAATTTTTAATGTCCATAGAAACTCTAAAAATGAATATTGTATTTCATCGCTTATCTTCCAATCTTTAAATAACTGAAGTAATAGGAGTCCGGTAGAAGGCTCATTCTTGATACATTCAAGAAATGATTTCAGTTTTGCAACATCAAAAGTGACCTTTTTCTCCATTGGGAGAAAAGAGTCGACCAATACCTGCTTTAGTCTAGGTTTTAATGCTTCGGTTTCGTTTGCAGCTTTTAGATACCCTTTTTCTATAAGCGAAATAGCTTCTGTTTTTTTTGGATTTTTTAAAAATAGAAGGTCATTAAATTTTTCTATTCGATTAGCATCTACCTGTTTCAATATTTCCTGTAAATCCTCAAACAAACTGTCATTAAACAACTCCGTTTGGCATTCAAATTTTTCCGCTACGATAGTATCTCTGCCAACTTTGGCAATATGAGTCAACTTTTGGTTGCTAATGTCTTCAAATATATCCTTCTCATTACTTATAAAAACACAAGTACGTTTAGATGTGATCAGTAGGTAGGTGTCACTTTTTTTTGGGATCTCAAAATCTTCACTTTTACAATTTTGAATTTCCAAACAAGCAAGAACAGATTCTTTACTTTGTAAAAATTGGAGGATACTGTTTTTTTGCAATACGCTTAATTTACATAGAAACGGGCTTTGGATCAATGCATCGGTTAAATGAAAACCTTCCTTAAAACTGTAATTCACATAGGAATAGATAGCTTCTTTTATGGGATTTTTATAGGCCTTTAAGGCTATAGGTTCCTCTTTCATTTCATCTTGATCCGAATCGTATGTTTTATGTTTTGCATTAACGATCAATTTATTCCCCTTGCGTTCTAAATGTATGTTATCGGAGGTAAAAACCCCTTTTTTTTCGCTTATATCGGTTTCTATTCGCAAAACATCATCGAGGTAGCGAATACTGTAGGTGTTGCTTTTTTCTTCTTCTAAAATAGGCAAAAGGAAATTCTTTAAGGCCAGAAGATCAAAGTTTGAAGGTAGTGATAGAATGATAGGTATAATAGAGGTTATCTTTTTTGAGAACATAAAATTAAATTTTTGACCAGATGCGGGTTTCTAGGTTAAGGGTTTCAATTAGGTACTTTACAGATTGTAATTCCCAAAGTATATCTTTTTTGGTATTAGCTTTTATGATATTATTCTTTACTTTATAAATTTCGAAAAAATTATGCTCAAGTGGTATGATCATGTATAATTTTCCATCCTTTAATTTTAAGGATATATCTGCTTTGAGTTCTTTGGTTATTTTTTCAATGGCTTCAATTATGGTTGGCGATAAAGCATAGTACCCTAATTTTTTGCTTGTAGCATATACTTCGTACTTTTTGTTTACAGAACCGTTTTCCGGGGTAATCTTTTCAAGGTGAGTATTTGGTGCTGTTATTTTCTCAAGAATACTTTTACGACGCGTTCTTAGTAAGATTTCACCTTTAAAATCTTTGTGAAAATCGGCGTATAAAAACAAGCCCCTAAAATTTTGTTTTGATTTGGATAAGGCATTACCCCCAATAGTATCTAATATGCCGAATAATACATCTGCGAAGGTCTCACTGATAATCATAAATAGGCCAAGGAGTATACTTATGAACCAACCTCTTTGGGAGAGCACCTCTATATAATGCGTAAGTTCGGCAAGTTCAAAATCTACGTTTTTGTAACGTCCTTTAAGTGCGTCTTCCCCTGAGAGCCTTCCTTCTTCTTGCCAAAAGTCTTTGCTGAAAAAATTAGCGGCTTTTAATTCTGCATTGTTGGTTTTGTATTTTTCCTGATAAGAAATAGTAGGGTAGACAGATTTCGTGAGTCTGGGAAGTATATCGGTCTTAAATTCTTCTTGTAATGCGGGATCGGGTTTGTATTTTCTTCTAGGAAAATGTCTTATAACCAATGCAATAAGAAATAGGTATACCCCGTATTTTAAAATTGTAATGGGAATAATGGAAATAGAGAATAAAAGCAATGTAATACCACTTAAAATAGAGGTTACTACGACTGTTAAAATTAACAGTAATGGTAAAATTGCTATTAATGATGTTATACAACCATACTGCTTAGGTTTAAACGTATACGTCTTATTTTTTAATGATTTCTCTACCCGCTCAAAAAAATAACGGATACGTAGTTCTTCTTGTGACTCCATACTTTTTTAAAATAAGCTGCGTATATCTAAAATTTTTTTCTTCTCCCTAGCAACCTCTAGGTAATCATAGGCTTTTAACCCGAAAATACCTTTGATAATATTAATTAGAAAAACAGCGATAGACCTGTTATAATCAACAACAGAAACATTATAAGCCCGTTCAGTAGCAGAAATCTGTTCAGTGAGTTCAATTATGGTACGTTGTAATAGCACAATGGCTTTAATAGCCTTAAAATCTTGGTTATTTTTAAGTGCCATGGATACATATCCCAGCCACTGGCTCATTTGTTTTTCGGCAGCCATGATTTTAGAGGTGGGCACTGTTTCGTTATAGTCCGACCTAATTTTGGTAATTTCCGTTAGAAACTTTTTTTCATGAGACATATAGTTCTTTACAACAGTTGTCATATTCGGTAGCTATTCAAAATGTATTTTTTAATTGAACATCAATATTCTTTAAACTATAATCAAGGTTATTTTTGTTTTTTACAATTTTAGTATAGGTAAAAATCATGTGGTGATGATGCTTTAAATAAAATACAACGATAAAAGTCTGAATTTATTGATTTTTCTTTAAGAATAGTTCTTGTACAGAAACATTTTTTTGACAAATTGGATATACATCACTTTATAATTAAGATGTTGTTATTAAAAGCACAAAAAGCCATCTGAATAGATAGCTTTTGTAGTTTTTCTTACGCGGTTGGGCACTAGTTACAAATGAGCGCTATCGGCGTAATCAATAGCTCTTGACTTCTATTTTTATGTAAAAACGTACTCAATACTTCAGAAGATGTAAACAATCATAAAAAGTATTTTTATCAATAGTAGAGACAATTTACATCTAATCCTTTGCTTTAAATTTACAAAAGAGTATTACTAGTTTACTTAAGTTTTATCTCGTTTTTAGTACTTCTAGAATAACTACTCCTGAACCGCAAATTTGAACATAAAACTCAGTACTACTGCAGATTTTAAAGCCTATATTAATTTTAAATTTAAAACACTTTATATCCTTTACAATTGAAAATTAATCGAATTGGTCAGGCTCTTAAAATTCTTAATCATGATGATATAAGGGCTCGTTGGAACAAAGAAAAAATTAATTTAAGACAATGTTACTCAGGAAATCCATACGATAAAATGATTGACAGTATGGACAAAATATTAGATAATCCAAGTGAGACCGAACATATTTTATTAGAACATGATTGGTTTATAAAACTATTTTTTGCTCCAATATATGATTTTAATGGATCTTTAAAAGTAGATCAAGTTTTTTCTTTGCCATTAATACCTTATAAATTACCTGTAAAATATCAAATAAAACAATCGATTAAAAATCACCTTACTAGAGATGGTGTTATACAAATCACAAGGAAAGGAAATTGCATAGATACTCGTAGTGAAAATGATATCAAAAAAGGGAATATAATTTCAATTACGAAAGATGAAAAATTGACAGTGGGAACCATTAATTTAGAATATCTTCTTTATAAAAATTCTCCAATGGTAGATTCTATTGTAGGGGAGTGTAATTTGAATTTTGCCTCAAATGATTATAAAAAATTGAAAATAGAAATTTATAATTTAAAAGAAAAAATACCTAAGCCTCGAATTTAAAATGATTCAAAGGGGATGCCAATAATTAAAAAGCTTCTAAACATATTTATCTCTATTAACAATAGGTATTAGAACTTAGAATAATAAAATAGTTATGAGTACAGGTCATGTAGTAGTAGACGGTGCAATTTGTAAATGTCAGTTTGGGGATGTACCAGACGTGCTTGTTGTGCAGTCACAGCAAAAAGGGTACATCAATGATAATGCCTCTAAGAAACTAATTGCCAATACAATGGATTTAGGGAGCCCATTTAAGGCCAAAACGTTTGGACAGTGTAAATTACAGCCTATGGGAAGTAGCTTTAAACCCTGTATGCCTATGGTAACACAATGGCAAGAGTTTTATGATAAAGTAATATTATCTAATCAAGGGCAAATTTTAACCGAAAAAAGCAAGGCTACCTGTGCTATTGCTGGAGCTCCATGTATTGAGTTTACATGGCATGGACAAACTGCTGAGGGAGGAGCTGGAAATACAGAGGAAGAAGCAGATGAAGATATACAAAGCCAATTAAATCCGTTAGTAAACCCTAATGAAGAACCATTTTTGACACAAGAATTGGAAGGTGGCTCCTTCGATGATGCAGGAAAACCAATTGAAAAACGAAAGATAAATGTTCAGATAGAAACTATTAAGACAACTTTTGTTCCTTTAGGGATACCTGACTTTGATGGAAATGAGGAAAATGAATATTTAAAGTTTAAAATAAAAATATCAGAAAACCCTGCTGATAAGATGAAAATAGAAGTTTTTCAAGATGGAGAGTCTTATTACGCAGAAGATATATCAGAAAGTTCTATGTTAAGTCTTGGTGAACATGAATGGCAATGGGATGGATTTGGGGATTATGGCGATTACGATAGTAAATCGTTTGTAGACAATACTATTGCAATTGAAGTTACTGTTTGGTTAGATGGCCATGAGGAATCACATAGAATTACGCTTGAAAAGAAAAAGTCAATTAAAGAAGATTGGGTAGATATTTCAATTCAAAAAAATATAAAAGAGATTATAGTTAATTTAAGGGTTAATTTAAAAGATGGGGGTTCAAAGGGTTTGAGTAATGCTCATAAGATACCGATTTTGGTTAAAAATCATTTTAAAAAAACACCCTTAAGGGATCAAACTATAGGTTTTGAAACGCTAAAGGATTTAGCATTGGAAGGTATTGCAAAACACTGGAGTAGAAAGATTAGAATTAAGGGTTCTGAATTTGATTTTAAAGTAAGGGTAGTAAATACGGCAACCAAAACAATGGACGATATTAAATTAGTTTATAATACAAATTCAAGGCCATTAGGTTCGAGTAATCCTGGATCAATTTCTGATCTCAATTCCATGTTTGCGAATATTTTTGTACCTGAGGTTATTGTGATGAATTTTGGGTACATCAAACATAAAGGTGAAGATCCATTGGGGCTTGATGGCTGGCGATTTCTAGAAGGAACAAATACAAGTGATAATTTTAAGTATGTCGCAGCTCACGAGATTGGGCATTCTTTATTGAAAGCCTATGGAGGAAGTAGTCATTCTTATGCCCATAAAAAGAGTTCTACACTACTAACTCAAAATCCATTAAAAGAAGAAGAAGGAGGTTATTTATATCCTGAAGCTCCAGATGAAATAGACGTTATGAAATATTATAATGATGATCCATATTTTTATGATTTTAATAGGGTATTTGCTCAGCCCGAAGATATCTATGGTCTTATATGGCTCAATAAATTGAAAATAAAATAGTAAAAATGTCTTTAAAAATAATTTATACAGGTCTATTTATTTTGTGTCTTCTATCTTCATGCGGAATTACAAAACATATACAGCGCTATGCTATTGAAGGGTATGTTGTTGATTCTGGTAGCATTCCTATTAATAAGGTATTAGTTAAATTTTTGATGGATGAGAATCAAAAGGGTATTTTGCTTTTAAGTGAAAAAGATTCCACAAGGACTAATGCTGATGGGTATTATAGATTTAGAGAAATAAGTTCCACTGAAGTTGGTTTTATGGGGGGTGAAGCAAGTAAGAAATTACCAGTATCTTATAAATATATAATTTCAAAAAAAGGATTTATAAATGATACGGTTAATTTACGCTCTAAAAAATTAAACAGGAATATTCTAAAAATTGATACAATTTTCTTGAAATCAAAATAAAAGTAATTCAAACAAAAATTATGTCATCTGAAAGTAAATTTATCATAACATCAAAGCACACATTCAATCCAGAAAATTATTTGGTAACTGTGGAAGCTGGATCTAATTTAATTATTGAGATTAAAGACAAAGAGAAATATGATAAAAATATTTTAGATAATATTGAATGGATTGCTCAGATGATATCGAAAAAGCCCGAATTTAAAAGAGAACATCTACATGAAGCTCTTAAAGGATCCAAAATTTATTTTAATTTTCCCGAACCTTACGATGGTGGCGGTTTAGGTTGGTTTGAACCTGTTTTTCCAGGTGAAAACCCAACAAATGTTGCTCCTAATGGCTATTTTATTAACAGCAAAGGATTGCCAAGAGGTATAGCGAAGATTGAATGGAGAGAGTATCAAGAGGATGGTCTAGGTAAACTAATAGATTCTTCAGAAAAAAAGTTTGGTGAAGCAGTGCAATTACATGTATATACAAGAGGGTTATATGGGCATAACATTAAGATTAAGTTAAGGGATTACAATAACTATGAATATGATTTAAACTTTGAAGAGGCAGAAAAATCAGAGGTATTCTTTAAAGAGATTACTAGTGAAGTAAGACTTTTCAAAGATGTAAAGAATACTTCTGCTAAAATACAGAAAGCAATTATAAATATTCAAATAGAACCTAGGTGGGACTATGCTGGAAATTATTTAAAAATAGGAACTCTTGTGACTTCTGAACTTTCCAAACCTTTTGATTCAGTTTCAGGTGATCATGAAGTTTATCTCAGAGTTAGACAACCTGAACCAGGTGAAGAAATAAAGTCTAGCCGCTTTCTAAATCAGGTAACAAACCTACTGTAATTGAGAATATACCAACAGATCCCGCGGAATATCATCCATGTAGATATGAAAAAATTACAGTGGACTGTAAAAAAGAAAAATGGGACGCACCTTTTGACATATATAGTAAAACCGACACAAGTGTAAATGGAGAAATACATATACCTATTGTTGTTGGTGTTGATAAAAATAGAAAATCATTAAAATTTATAATAGAAAAATTAATGACTGATGATTGTATTTATAATAAAACTAAGGAGTCTCATGAATTTGTTGCTATAAATGATATAAATATAAGGAACACTATAAAATCTTATAATGGCAACTCGGAAAAATTGACTAATCCAGAGTCTAAGAGTACAATAACACTAACTAATGGAATTTCAAAAATTTCAATAGCAGATGCATGGTCAATTGTTCAAAAAAGTAGACCACCAATCATAATTACTTCAGATTATGAAAATTTTGAATTAGAATTAGTATATGATTATTCGCGAGGTGGCACTTCTTATTTACTAACTGGTTTTGCAGAAACTTTGATACCAACTTTGGCAAGCAATGTACAAAAATACTTTTTATCTTTTAATAGTTGTGCCATAAAAAGAAATATTGTGATTGAGGTATATCCAGACACCAAAAGCACATTACAGCTAGGGTTTAACTATTCCAAAAGTAAATTTAATGATCTTACTAATATCTACCATAAAACTTGGGAATTAAAAAAAATTGAAGCTGAAGAAGAACGGGCTAAGTTAAAACCTGTAATTGAAAGTGCTAAATATTATAATGTACCGGATGAAGCAAATCGAAAAGATAAAGAGCAAGAAGATATAATTAGTGAGGCTGATAATAACTTATCTTTAGTAGCTAAAACTAAAAATAAAGCAGAAGCACTTTCTGTAAAAAATGCATTAAAAAATGAATTAATTAGTTGCGATTTTGCAATGATGGCTGAATTTGATTTAGAGGGGAAAATTGATTTAAGTAGTGAAGCGGAAGAAGTTGTTGATTTTATAAAAACTTTAGTAAAATTAAAAGATAAAATTGAAGGTATATTTAATGGGAAAGATGCGGATACTAACAAAAAAGCACCTAAAGATGAGGGAGAATTATCTGATAGATTAAAAAGTTTAGATGATATTTTATCAAATAAGAAGAAATCAAAAAAAGCCAAGAAGAAATACTCATTTAATTTTATCCCACCTTCAATAGCATTATCAGTCAGTTTGAGTGCTAAACAAGCCGAAGATGTGATTATTCCAACTGTGGGTACTGAAATAAAAGCAGTTTTAGACTTTAATCCTCTCTTTGGTTTCGAAATAACTTACGATATTTATGCTTTATTATATAAAATAAAGCACCCTGCGGTATTAGCTGTAGTTGCTACTCTAGATGTTTTAGATGAGGTATTAGGAGATAATTTTGATATTGATATTGATTTAGTAATCACTTCTAAAATTGATATCAAATTACAAGGTGTAATCAATACTGCTAGTGAAGACAATATGATACAAAAAACAGGTACCGATGCTAAGGTAGGTGGAAGTATTGCTGGAGTTTTAACAGCGAAAACTCAGGTTAATGGAAGTACTACAATATTAGGCTTTGGCCAATATGATGCATATGCAGAGTTAAGTGGTACTGGTCAAATAGGAATAGGGGTAGATTTTATAATTAAAGCAGATAAATCCGGAATATATTTAGAACCTATTTTTAAATTTGATGGTCTAATTTTTAAAGGAACTGCTAAATTTGGTATTACTAAACCAGAAAAAGAAGAAGCAGAAACTAAGAAGGCTACAATGTCTGATAAATATAAAAAAAGAAAAGAAAAAAGTAATGAAAACTCTGAGGTAAAAGATACACCTAAAGAGAAAAGTGTATATGATAATGAATGGAAAGGAGCTGATAGGCAACTTAAAACGAGAGGGGAAAAACAAGGAGAAATAAAAGCTCAATCAGGAATACATTATAAAGCTGAAGGAGAAATGATTGTTTTAGAAAAAGGTCAATGGCCAAAAGATGGAGAAGCGAGTCCTTACCGTTGGTATATGAAAAAATTTAAAACCTAAATAATGAAAAGAAAAGTTGTATTAATTAGTTTATTATTTACACTTATAGGATGTGGCCAAACACCTAAAAATAATAAAATAGAAAAGAACAAAACAAAAGTGATGGATAATAGCGATATTTTAGAAAACGATGCTTATTTAAAAAAATTACAAAATTATAAATATGAACCTGAGTATCAAGTAGAGGTCGAAAGTTATTATTCTTATGAAATTAAAGTAAATGATATGCCTTTGGCAGTCCAAAGTCCACCATTTACAAAAAGCATGCTTTTTTTGGCCAATTCATCTATTTTACAGAGCGGAATACAAACTCTAACCATTACTATTAAACCACGTTATAATAGTGAAGAGACTGAACAAAAAGAGTTTCTTGAAGATCCCGAGCATATAGATTTTAAATTAAAAGTTCAAAAAACTGCTTGGGTAGATGGTTTTTTAGAAGAACCAGAAATTATATTGACATATAAATTATCAGACGAAAATATTAAAGATATTACCAAACAAAAAAGTTTGCATAAAGAATTAACTTTTAAAGCAGAAGTGCCCTTTAAATTAGAAGGATGGAGTAATAGTAAAGTGTTTAACCCTAAAGACAGCATTGCTTTAGAAAAAAAGGTTTTTAAAGAATACTCTAAATATAGGCAGTTGATGTTAGACAGAAACGGACCTGCTATTATAAGAAGTTCACAAATTCAAAGTTATGAACTTATGCAGAGTTTTTATTTTAAAAGAGAAAAAGTGATTAACAACAGGAAGGAGTATTTGGAAGAATTTCCTAATGAAGAATTTATGATGGCGGAAATAAAAGATTATAAACTTGTTTTTTATGGCAATAATCGAGTTTTAGGCTTGGTTTTTGATGATGAAATTGAAAGAGGTCAGTCTTGTTTAAATAAAATTGTTTCAGATGAAAACGATGATTTGAGTTTTTTTTATGTAAAATTTTTATTACATCAGCCTGAGGGAAGTACAGAATTAGAACAAATACGATAAATTACCGTAGTTTCCATTAAACTTTATAAAAAATATAGCTGGGTTTTAAAACCCAGCTATATTTTTTATAAAGTTTTTGTCTTGTCCTGAAATTTCAATACACTAAACATTTAGTGTATTGAAGCCATTAAAAAACACGTGGCATTTAGAGTGTTCTCAAAAAAATGATCAGTTTCTTTTAATGACAAATAGTTGCTGAAATTGAATCTGATCTATTGAGTAGAACTGAGGGTTTCGATAAATAGGGGAAACAAGTCAAATCAACACGCAGAGAATGACTCTAAAAATATGGAAACTTTAATTGGAAGAACCAATCTAGAATCACTGTGTCAAAAACAGCCGAACAAAAAAATCTTAAGCTTGAAGCTAAAACGAAGCTATTAGATAAACAGTAAGCACGTACAGAGCATCTTGCTGAGCGATTAGATAATAAAATCATAATTTTTGATATATTAGTAGCTATGGCTGAAAAAGAATATGATATTTAAATCATAAAAAATTACAAACACGAGTTACCGACCACTATAAAAAAGAACGAAAAGAAGCAATTGTTTCTTCCTGTGATTTACTCGGGGTTAATAGACAGGTATATTAGAGATAACAAGGTTCAGAATAGAAAAACAAGTGATTGTTACTTTACGTGTTAATTTAAGAGACGGTGGAGAAAAAGGACTTAATAGCGCTTCTAAAATTCCAGTACAAGCAATTTCAAATTATGGAGAACAGCCAATTACTTCTCGTGAAGTCTCTTTTGAGGAATTGAAAAATGAAGTTGTAAAAGGAATTAATAAGCATTGGAGTAGAGATAAAACTAATTCAAATCAAGTTTCACTAAAAGGAGAGTTATGGAATATCAAAACGATAGCAGAAATTTCTAAAAATGGAATGGTAGCTCCAGAAATAATTTTTAGTACTAATTCAAAAGTTAAAAGAACAAGAAATTTTATACTATCAAAGAAATTGTACAATCAAACTGGATATAATTACAACAAGTCATGGACGAACTTTTCAATTAATCATCTAGTTTTTATAAATATGGGGTGGAGTTTTAATAGTAAATCAACAATTGCTTTAGACTTCCAATTTACACCTGCCCATGATATAGGCCATGAGTTTTTAACCGAATACGGTGGTGGTTTTGGTGATTCATATAATCATAAAATTACTGCTACAACTTTAAGTCAAGATACGTTGAGCTCGCAAGGCAATTTTCCAACAAACGGAGAAATAGATTTAATGAAATATTATCAAAATTATTTAGAATCAAAATTAGATGTTGGTAGAGTTGTAGCATCAGAAGATGATTTAAAAGGTTTAATCTGGTTATCAAAAATTATAATAGAATGAATGTAGCCCTGAAAATTAAGTTTTTTTTCTTTCTATTGTTTGTTTGTATTAGTTGTAGTACTTATACAATTTTACCTGAAGTAGAATTGCATATAAATAATATTAAAAATAAACCATTGTCAGAAGTAGAAATTGGGAGTTACAACCCATATGACTCTACTTATGCAAACTATAACAAATCTGATAGTATGGGAATTATTAAAATTAAAGGAATAAAATCAAAGCAAGTCTTTATACCATTTGCAGAAAAACCAAACTTTAAGAATCTAGAGTTTAATTTTGTTTTAAAAAAAGAAGGGTATAAAGATTATTCGCTTAAACTTTACCCAAATTCCGCTAATTTTCTTACTGATACTATTTATATGGAAGAATTAATTAAAGAATAATATTCTAAAAATTGATACAATTTTCTTGAAATCAAAGTAAATTTAATTCAATAAAAAATTATGGCATCTGAAAGTAAAGTTATTGCTAGTATACTATTTCTTATAATTACTTTTCTAGTATGATAATAAAGTAATCTTGTCTCGTAAAAACGTCTATCCAGAATGCATTAGGAAAAGAAACAAAATATACTGCTGATGGATTATGAAGTTAAGCCTTTTTACTTATTACTTAAAACTACAAAAGCTATTTGAATACATAGCTTTTGTAGTTGTTTCTCACGCTTTAGGGCACCCGTTACGAAGGTCGCGCTAGCGGGGCTAAAAAAGTTAATCAAATTTACTCATCATCAATCGAAGTAATTAAAGAATTCATACGAACGATTTCAAAAACATTCTTCCCAGATGGTATATGTAATAAAACATAATTTGTATATAATTTCTTGGTTTCCCTGTCTTCCGCAACTAAAACACCTTGACCTTCATATTTTCCAATTCTTTCGAGAGAGACAACTCTACCATCACCTAATATTCTCATTGTACAAGGTTCTAAAGGCAACATATTATTTTCAAACTTATCGAATGTAGCAATTAAATTTCTTTCATAATCTGAGATTTGCGATGGGTTAAAATAACTTGCGCTGTAAAATTCTGTATTCCGAAATTCTAATTCTTTCATAAAATCATTTGAATTTCCCGCATTTAATAAATTCCTTAATTTTTCAAATTTATTGATTACCATTTTTTCTAATTCTTTTTTTTCAAAAAGTCTTAAATCTTTAGAATCTTTCCACCCCTTGAGTTGAAAAGGAACTTCTGCGTCAAAACTCCATTCAGTCTCTATGTAGGGCACAGCGTAATTAATCTTTGGAAATTTCAAATCTTTTACTAATTGTAGCTTGCCATCATTTACACTTTCGTCTTTAAGATATATACGAAGCTTATCATCTATTAAAGCAAGATCTTCAGGTTTAATCTTTCCACCATTTTCTACAAATGGATGAACAACTTTTAACTTTATTTTTTGTTCACCATTTTTAAGAATGAACTGATTTAATTGATCAGGACCATCCATTCCTGTATCCATATTTTTCTCTACAATTACATCATTTAAAAGTATTTCAAAAGGCATATTTAACTCATAGTAAAGAGAATATTCTTTCCTATCAGTGGAACTTGTTTGTTGAGCGTGCATGCCTAATTCATTCTTATTTTCAAATTTACAAGAGAGTAGTGCAAAAAATATTAATATAATAATGTACTTAAATTTCACCTGAGAATTCATTAAAGGTTTATCTGAATTATTCAACTTTCTAATTTTCTAAAAGACGATGAATTTCGATTATTATGAACGGACGCAAATTAAAGGGAGTAACAATAATAGTTTTTTAATTCCCTCCATAAGCTTCATTAATTTCACGGTATCTATTACTTTCAAGACTTAATGTACATCTAAAATTTTGTTCTTCAAGATAACCTGGAATATGGATGATATACCAAAACATCTTTTCACTTTTCCATGTATAATTAGTATCTCCATCTTCCTTTAAAATATTAGGAGTTCCAAACTGAATGGTTAAACTATCACTCAAGGTATTAAAATTTTCCCTACCATTAATCTCTATCGTAACAAGGCCAAGATCTTCATCAAAATAGGTTGTTCTTAAATTTTGGATTGGGATGTCTAAAATTTTGAGTTTAGGAATAGAATCAACAGGGTAAAAATAACTTGTGGATATAAATTCACCATAATCTGACTCCGAAGATGCTGTATCATTTAAATAGTATTGTATAGCCTCTGGATTTTTATCCGTGATAATTTCAGCGATGTCTAATCCTCTATCAATGTCTTGACAATTAACTAGGGATAATCCCAAAAGGGATATTGTAATTAAAATATAAATATGTTTCATAGGAATTATTAGTGTTTAATTGGGTTTGATATGGCTTCTAAATATCTTGATATTCCCTCTTCATCTTCGTTCTTAGCAAACTCTTCATAACTGTACTCTTTTCCTTCAAGTTTTCTCTGTTTCAAGTATTCTTTATAGTAACTATATGCCGCGTTAGTAAACTTCTTTACTAAAATTTGATCATTCATATCTATAATATATAAAACACCTTTTTCTTTGTTATCTGCGCTACTTGAAGGACCATAATTATGTTCAAATAAATAAAGATTATTTGTTATTTCATTTTCCCAGACACTATAGCTAGCAAAAGATTTACTATTGAAATAATTTGGTTTGTTAAATTTATCTAATAAAGCTTTGTGTAATAGTTTGGTTTTTTCTGTGTCAAATGTTTTTAATGTAATTGAGGTGATTTGTTGATCTATATTATTTAGATAAAATAAAACGTCATTGGTGTTTGGTCCTTGTTTTTCTTGCGAGCCGTTACTAATTTTTTCATTATTGGCAATTAATAAATTTGGGTCTGAAGATCTGTACGTATTATAGTCTGGATAAGTATCATATTCTCGGGTCTTATAACTTTCATTTAGTAGTACATCTTTATCTACGGGTAATTTTATATCTAGCAAATCCATTTTAGTTTGCGAATTACAAGAACTTACTAATAAGCTTATTAGAATTATTGAAATAGTTATTTTTTTCATCGATTATGGGTTATTTATCTTAAGACAAAATTAAAGTATTTGTAAGTTTTCTTAGGTTAATGGTTTTCCTTTAGGAAGGTAAAAATACAGAGATAAAGAATCAACTATTATAAGATCTCCTTCATCATACTAGTAATAAAGAGCAGGCTTACCTCTTAATCTAGGATCTTGCGGTGTTGTTATTGAGTACCGCAGAATTACTATTCTATTCTCGAAATAAAATTCCATTTAATAGCCTTCCAAAGGCTGAATTTCTTTGTCTTTCAGTACCTTATTTTTGTAATTATCAAATATTTCTTGAATATCCGGTTGTTTTAAGGCCTTTTGGTTGTTGTGCACATCCCAAAAGCGTAAAAAAACCTGCTGTTAGTACTACTAATTTGTCTAATAATCTCATCCTTATCATTGAAAAATTAAATATACTGAAAATATATTCTCCATTAGTATTAGTTTTTAAGTAACACCTTTCTAATTCCTATTAATTTTAAGAATCTACTCGTGCCACATCTATAATCGCAGAACCTGGCGCGCTTTTGTAAAGCGTGATTAATTATTTTCTATTTAAAATTACCATAGAAGATGTACTTTAACCGCAGAAATTTCTAGAGTGCACTCATTACAAACGAGCTTTAGCTCGGGCTTATAAGGTAGTAGAATACCATAAAGATTACGACCGAATTGTTCCTTTAATTCACAGAAATATTTAAATTTTAACCTTAAATATAGAATTTAAGATTACATATTAACGTGCATACTCAAAATTAAACTCTCCCTTTTTGTGTTTATCTTTAGGAATAGATAAAGTTATGCCCTGAAAAAGAACTTTTTTTCTATTATCCTTGTTTGTAAATAAAAAATAAAAAGCGGACGTCCTATTTAAGCGTGGGTCAAGATCCGGTTTTTCGAAAATAGAAGGGTGCCATAGTCTTACAATTCTTCCATCTCCAAAAAATTGTATTTTATAGTCTTTGATTGGTTGAAAATCTTTGTTATCTATTAAAATTGGTTTATAAATTTCCTGAACCATCTCTTTAATATAGGCGATATCTCGATATTCATTGACCGCTAATCGTTCAAACATGGGGTATTGCATAGTCATGATACTCGCCGCATCGTTAGCTTTGTAAAGCTGTTGTATTTCTTTGTAATAATTTACTATAGCCAATTCTAATTTTTCTTGATCTAGTTTTCGTAGATCAATAGCATTTGTCCAACCTTCAATTTCATATGGCACTTGAGCATCAAATGTAAAAGTATACTCATAATAAGGAAGACCAGAACCCACAAACTTATCAGTGTTTTTGTCCTTTTTGCTTTCATGTCTCAGGATTAATTTTTCGTCATCTACAATACTTTTATAGGTATTTATATCATCTACCCTAATCACTTCTATAGTAATTTCGGTATTATCCAATAAGGTAGTTACGTTTTCACCTTCGCCATATTCCTCCTTGATTAGATCCCCAATGGGATACAACCTATAAGTAACTTTTTGAGGACCCGATTTTAAAATAGATGAATTAATAGCTTTAGCGGTAGCATATTGCTTTAAGCTATAATTTCTATCTACAAGTCTATCATTTACCAAGACCTCATAAATACAATTTAATTGGTTAAAACGTAAATAATACATCGGTTCTTGAGGATAGTGTTTAACTTTGGCGGCAATACTATCTACATATTGATCTAAATTGAAATTTTTTGTCATTTTATTATTGTTTTGCGCACAACTAAACAGACTTAAAAGCGCCACTAGAAAAACAAATTCATATTTCATAAGGTTAAAGCTCATCTTTATAAAAGCATTTTCAAAATAGAAATAGCGTTCGGCAAAATTTAAATCTTAGGCTAAGACATTATTAATGTAAATTCTTTTTTACTAAATCCTTTTTTAGGAGCATAGAGGTAGAGACCAAAAAATATTCCATACTCTACTCCATTTTCTAAGGTTTGTACCCAAGCTGCACACTTGTTTCTATAATATAGGTCTTCTATAGTCTTAAGGCGTAAAAAAGCCACCCCACTATGTGCATAAAAGACCAATTCATAATCTTTAATTGATTGCGGCTTAACTGTAGGGTCATTGAGCAACTCCAACTCTTCGTCCCACATTTCCTGTATTTCTTCCTTACTTTTATAATAGGCTTGCGCTTGTACATAAAAAGATTGGTAATATTTTTGCGCAATAAAATCTTTATTACCTCTTTTATATTCCTTTAAAAAGGTTTTATAATAGTCTAGCATTTTCTGCTCCAAAACATCTTGGTCTACAGTACTTAGGTCCGCAGCATCTCCCCAAGAGTTTTCACTAAGGTCATACGGTACTTTTGCATAAAACTCAAACGTATATTCATAAAAAGGAAGACCGGTACCTGCAAATACTTCTCCATTTGCATCTGTAGTAGGGCTTTTGTGTTCCAATACTTCCAATTCATCGTTTAAACCCATAGCTCCTTGTTTGTCTAGCTGTATAACCTTAATGCTTACATTAGAAGCATCTCCTAATTGGGTTATGGTTTCCCCGTATTCATACTCTTCTTTGCTCAAATCGCCCACAGGGTACATACGTACCGTAACGGTTTGGGTTCCTGATTTTAAGATTGAACCATTTATTCGCAAAGGGCTTGCCAAATTTGAGAGTTCATAGCTTTTATACACCGGCATATCGTTTACCAATACTTCAATAATACAATTTTCCTTTCCTATCCTTAAATAGTATAAAGGTTCTTCGTCAAAATGCTTTATTTTGGCACTAATGGCCGCTACCATGTTTTCTGAGTTAATCTCTTCTACAGCTGTGGGTAGGGCAGTGATTGCTTTAGAACCTTTTGGTTGTTGGGCACATCCCATAAACGTAAAAAAACCTACTGTTAATAGTACTAATTTGTTTAATAATCTCATCCTTATCATTGAAAAACTAAATATACTGAAAATATATTCTCCACTATAGCTCGTCTACAAGTAATAGCTTTTTAATTCCCATAATTTGTAATAACCAGTATTGACAATACAAGGTGTTATATGATCTTTTGTAAAATTCTTAATTCTACCATTGTACTATTTAGCAGGTTATATTTAATAAACCAGAAATAGTGGTATGGAGTAGTTACTGTATTATATCAGCATAACTCAATAGGTTTGTATGAAAATACAGTGATTAATGTATGTAGATAATTTAAAAACACAAAAGCTATCTAATTAAATAGATAGCTCTTATGTTTTAGCTTTTTTTATCTTGTAATATACCTGCTGCATTAAAGGCTAACAGAGGGTCCAAAAATAATAAGAACTATTAAAATTTATAGCTACCAAACATGCCATTCTCCTGTGTCTTTATTTTTAAATAAATATACTGGTTGCCAACCTATAGGTTCTCCAGTATCTTTATCTGCCCACCAAATTGCGGAGTCGTTATCAATAGTATTAAGTAAAGTAACAATTTTACCATTACCGTATAATTGAAGTTTATAATTTTCTAAAGGTTGTAAAATTTCATTAGGAACTTCTGAAGGCTTTTTGGATATTTCATTTATCCTTTGTTGTGGCATATAAACTTGTACATGAAAACGTTGAAGGTTTTCAATAAAGAATTTTTCATCATGTACATTATTTTTAATTAGAGAATGTCTTAGCTCAAATAATTGACTTACTTCAGCAAGTAATTTGTCCTTATCCATTTTAGATAAATCTAATGCATACTTATCTAATATATCTAATTTGTAGGGTACCTTTGCTTCAAAAACAGTATCAAATATAAATAAGGGTAGATCTTCTTCAATAGAAGGCATTTCCCAATCCCATAACGTAATACTGCCGCCATAATCATTTTCTTTATCTGTCATGTCAGGATACATCATTAAGCGCAATTGTAAATTTGCCTTTTTACTTAACACGTCTCCATTGAGGGGTAATACTTTGACTGATAATGACTGTTTTCCGCTTTTCAAAATCCTTAGATTCAGAGGTTTACGAATAGAGTAGCTTGAGTAAGGATCAAAAAATCTAGCCGTATTTAAATCATTCGTTTTAATTTCATAATGACAGTTTTGATTATTTATTTGCAAGTAATACCCAGGTCGTGAATCATCAAGAAATTTATAGTTCCTTAATTCTTTGGCGATTAGACTATTATCTGTTTTAGGGTCTTTTGGTTGTTGTGCACATCCCAAAAACGTAAAAATTCCCATTGTTAGTACTACTAATTTGTTTAATAATCTCATCCTTATCATTGAAAAATTAAATATACTGAAAATATATTCTCCATTAGTATTCGTTTTTAAGTAACACCTTTCTAATTCCTATTAATTTTAAGAATCTACTCTTGCCACATCTATAATCGCAGAACCTGGCGCGCTTTTGTAAAGCGTGACTAAATGTTTTTCTATTTAAAATTACCATAGAGGATGTACTTTAACCGAAGAAATTTCTAGAGTGCACTCATTACAAACGAGCTTTATCTCGGGCTTATAAGGTAGTAGAATACCATAAAGATTACGACCGAATTGTTCCTTTAATTCACAGAAATATTTAAATTTTAACCTTAAAATAGAATTTAATTTTACATATTAACGTGCATACTCAAAATTAAACTCTCCCTTTTTGTGTTTGTCTTTAGGAATAGACAGAAGTATTCCTTGAAAGCGAGCTCTTCTTTTATTATCTTCAGTTAAGTATATATAATAAAATGATGATTCCCTACTTAAACGGGGGTCCAAATCTGGTTTTTCAAAAATAGAAGGATGCCATAGGCAAATGACTCTTCCGTCTCCAAAATATTCAACTTTGTAATCTATAATAGGCTGATAATCTTTGTTTGGTATTTGTATTGGTTCATAAAGTTCTTGTACCATTTCTTTTATATACCGTCTATCCCTATACTCGGTAATAGCCAATCGCTCGAACATAGCATATTCCATATTCATTATACTCGCCGCATCATTTGCTTTGTAAAGCTGTTGCATTTTTTTGTAGTGATTTACTATAGCCAATTCTAATTTTTCTTGATCTTGTTTTCGTAGATCAATAGCATTTGTCCAACCTTCAATTTCATAAGGCACTTGAGCATCAAATGTAAAAGTATACTCGTAATAAGGAAGCCCAGAACCTCCAAATTCATTAGTTTTTAAGTCTTTTTTGCTTTCATGTTTCAAGATTAATCTTTCGTCATCTACAATACTTCTATAGGTGTTTATGTCAGCTACCCGAATCACTTCTATAGTAATTTCGGTATTACCCAATAAGGTAGTTACGGTTTCACCTTCGCCATACTCCTCCTTGATTAAATCGCCTATGGGATACAACCTATAAGTAACCTTTTGAACCCCCGATTTTAAAATACAAGAATTAATTTCGGTTGCCGTTGCGTACTGTTTTAAACTATAATTTTTATCAATAAGTTTATCATTTACCAAGACCTCATAAATACAGTTTAATTGGTTAATACGCAAATAATACATCGGTTCTTGAGGATAGTGTTTTACTTTGGCGGCAATACTATCTACATATTGATCTAAATTGAAATTTTTTGTTATGTTATTTTTGTTTTGCGCACAACTAAACAGACTTAAAAGCGCCACTAGAAAAACAAGTTTATATTTCATAAGGTTATAGCTCATCTTTTTGAAAGCATTTTCAAAATGGAAATAGCGTTCGGCAAAATTTAAATCTTAGGCTAAGACATTATTAATGTAAACTCTTTTTTACTAAATCCTTTCTTGGGAGCATAGAGGTAGAGACCAAAAAATATTCCATACTCTACTCCATTTTCTAAGGTTTGTACCCAAGCTGCACACTTGTTTCTATAATATAGGTCTTCTATATTCTTAAGGCGTAAAAAAGCCACCCCACTATGTGCATAAAAGACCAATTCATAATCTTTAATTGATTGCGGCTTAACTGTAGGGTCATTGAGCAACTCCAACTCTTCGTTCCACATTTCCTGTATTTCTTCTTTACTTTTATAATAGGCTTGCGCTTGTACATAAAAAGATTGGTAATATTTTTGGGCAATAAAATCTTTATTGCCTCTTTTATATTCCTTTAAAAAGGATTTATAATAGGTTAGCATTTTCTGTTCCAAAATATCTTGGTCTACAGTACTAATGTCCGCAGCATCTCCCCAAGAGTTTTCACTAAGGTCATAGGGCACTTTTGCATAAAACTCAAAAGTATATTCATAAAAAGGTAAGCCGGTACCCGCAAATACTTCTCCATTGGCATCTGTAGTGGGGCTTTGGTACTCCAATAGTTCAACTTCGTCACTTAAGGCCATGGCTCCTTGTTTGTCTAGTTGAATAACCCTAATGCTTACATTAGAGGCATCCCCCAATTGGGTTATGGTTTCCCCGTATTCATACGCCTCTTTAATTAAATCGCCCACAGGGTACATCCGTACCGTAACGGTTTGAGTACCTGTTTTTAAGATATTATGATTTATTTCTAAAGGGCTTGCCAAATTAGAGAGTTCATAACTCTTATATACCGGCATATCGTTCACCAGTACTTCAATGATACAATTTTCCTTTCCTATCCTTAAATAGTACAAAGGTTCTTCATCAAAGTGCTTTACTTTGGCGCTGATGGCCGCTACCATGTTTTTTGAGTTAATCTCTTCTATAGCTGTGGGTAGGGTAGTGGTTGTTTTAAGATTTTTTGGTTGTTGCGCACATCCCAAAAGCGTAAAAAAACCTACAGTTAATAGTACTAATTTGTCTAATAATCTCATCCTTATCATTGAAAAATTAAATATACTGAAAATATATTCTCCACATTAGTTCGTCTGCAAGTAATAGCTTTTTATTTTTTTTTAATTCTAAGAAAATAATCTTGTTACTATAGGGAGTTTTATGGTGTATTATAAAGTTACTAATTCTAGACTATTTCTAAGCAATAGCGTTCTTAATAGGATAATCCTGTTTAGTGTATACTTTTATCTAATATTTAGGGACTAAAAACAAAATATATAGCGGCTAGATGATGAAATTTAGAATTTTCACTTACTACTTAAAATAACAAAAGCTATCTGAATGGATAGCTTTTGTAGTTATTTCTTTGCCCTGCGGGGAACTCGTTACAAACGAGCGCTTGGGGTAATTATAGCTCCTTTAGCTGGTTTTACAATACTACTATCAATAACTCTAAGGTAGAGAATAATTCTATAGTCTAGATATTTAGACATTACCAACCACCAATCTCTTTACGTTGTCTATGCTGTGATGGAGTGCGTTCTGGTGTGTGAAAAGTTCCTGGAAATAAAGGTTTAGGAAAACCCTCAGCTTTTCTGCGTTCAAAATCTTGCAACCTGTATTCATCAAAAGCAGTGCCTGGTGGTAAGGGTCTGTTTTTATCCATATACCAATTCATAAAACACCAATCTTCCAAAATATCTGCTCCCATAACGTCTGTACTTGTAAAGCCATTAGGATGTAATAAAGATAATCTTGGTGCTGTAGGAGATACCCCTGAATTTTTAACGGACCATGCTACTAAGCAATCTTCAAAAGGCATGGTGAAAGGTTTGAAATAAAAATAATTTGGGAACGTAATCATCCCATTCATTCTATCTAAAATTAATTCTTTCTTTGGGTACTTGTAATAATAAAGAATTGATAAACTACCTATTAAAAAGAAAATAAAAGATAAAAAGAAATTTATTTCTTCACCAGCTGCTAATTTTAAAATTATATAAAAAAACAATATCCCATAAAGTAAAAATCCAAAATATTTATTTGTATCGCTTCCTAGTGCCTCATTTAATATGAAAAACTTATCATCTACTCGAATATAATATTCAGGATTATTTGCCTCTTCTTTTTTTATGCGTAAAGTGATATCCCTGTCCACACAATGGGGTAAATAGCCACCATGTTTACCATATCTTTTTTTTATTTTCATACTATATCTATTGAAATTTTGTACTCCAGGCTATTAAATTATCAAAAGTGTCTATTTTTCTACTCTTGCCACATCTATAATCGCAGAACCTGGCGCGCTTTTGTAAAGCGTGACTAAATGTTTTTCTATTTCAAATTACCATAGAGGATGTACTTTAACCGAAGAAATTTCTAGAGTGCACTCATTACAAACGAGCTTTAGCTCCGGCTTATAAGGTAGTAGAATACCATAAAGATTACGACCGAATTGTTCCTTTAATTCACAGAAATATTTAAATTTTAACCTTAAATATAGAATTTAAGATTACATATTAACGTGCATATTCAAAATTAAACTCTCCCTTTTTGTGTTTGTCTTTAGGAATAGATAAAGTTATGCCCTGAAAACGAACTTTTTTTCTATTATCCTTGTTTGTAAATAAAAAATAAAATGCGGACGTCCTATTTAAGCGTGGGTCAAGATCCGGTTTTTCGAAAATAGAAGGGTGCCATAGTCTTACAATTCTTCCATCTCCAAAAAATTGTATTTTATAGTCTTTGATTGGTTGAAAATCTTTGTTATCTATTAAAATTGGTTTATAAATTTCCTGTACCATCTCTTTAATATAGGCGATATCTCGATATTCATTGACCGCTAATCGTTCAAACATGGGGTATTGCATAGTCATGATACTCGCCGCATCATTAGCTTTGTAAAGCTGTTGTATTTCTTTGTAATAATTTACTATAGCCAATTCTAATTTTTCTTGATCTAGTTTTCGTAGATCAATAGCATTTGTCCAACCTTCAATTTCATAAGGCACTTGAGCATCAAATGTAAAAGTATACTCATAATAAGGAAGACCAGAACCCACAAAATTTTCACTGGTTTTGTCATTTTTGCTTTCGTGTCTCAGGATTAATTTTTCGTCATTTACAATACTTTTATAGGTATTTATATCATCTACCCGAATCACTTCTATAGTAATTTCGGTATTATCCAATAAGGTAGTTACGTTTTCACCTTCGCCATATTCCTCCTTGATTAGATCCCCAATGGGATACAACCTATAAGTAACTTTTTGAGGACCCGATTTTAAAATAGATGAATTAATAGCTTTAGCGGTAGCATATTGCTTTAAGCTATAATTTCTATCTACAAGTCTATCATTTACCAAGACCTCATAAATACAATTTAATTGGTTAAAACGTAAATAATACATCGGTTCTTGAGGATAGTGTTTTACTTTGGCGGCAATACTATCTACATATTGATCTAAATTGAAATTTTTTGTCATGTTATTATTGTTTTGCGCACAACTGAACAGACTTAAAAGCGACACTAGAAAAACAAGTATATATTTCATAAGGTTAAAGCTCATCTTTTTAAAAGCATTTTCAAAATAGAAATAGCGTTCGGCAAAATTTAAATCTTACGCTAAGACATTATTAATGTAAACTCTTTTTTAGTAAACCCCTTTTTAGGAGCATAGAGGTATAGACCGAAAAACATTCCCTTTTCAACATCATCCTTAAAATATCTTACCCAACCTGCACATCTATTTCTATAATAAAAGTCTTCTTTAGTTTTATGGCGTAAAAAGGCTACCTCTCCTTGTGAATAAAATACTAGTTCGTAATTTTTTACAGGTTGGAGCTTAACGGTAGAATTATTGAGCAACTCCAACTCTTCGTCCCACATTTCCTGTATTTCATTTTTACTTTTATAATAAGCTTGTGCTTGTACATAAAAAGATTGGTAATATTTTTGCGCAATAAAATCTTTATTGCCTCTTTTATATTCCTTTAAAAAGGTTTTATAATAGGTTAGCATTTTCTGCTCCAAAATATCTTGGTCTACAGTGCTTAGGTCTGCAGCATCTCCCCAAGAATTTTCACTAAGGTCATAGGGTACTTTTGCAAAAAACTCAAAAGTATATTCATAAAAAGGAAGGCCGGCACCGGTAAACACTTCTCCACTGGCATCTGTAGTGGGGCTTTGGTACTCCAATAGTTCCACTTCATCATTTAAGCCCATGGCTCCTTGTTTGTCTAGTTGAATCACCCTAATGCTTACATTAGAGGCATCTCCTAATTGGGTTATGGTTTCCCCATATTCATACGCTTCTTTAATTAAATCGCCAACGGGGTACATCCGTACGGTAACGGTTTGAGTACCTGATTTTAAGATATTATGATTTATTTCTAAAGGGCTTGCCAAATTTGAGAGTTCATAGCTCTTATATACTGGCATATCGTTCACCAATACTTCAATAATACAATTTTCCTTTCCTATCCTTAAATAGTATAAAGGTTCTTCGTCATATCGTTTTACTTTGGCGCTGATGGCCGCTACCATATTTTCTGAGTTAATCTCTTCTACAGCAGTGGGTAGGGCAGTGGTTGTTTTAGACTCTTTTGGTTGTTGCGCACATCCCAAAAGCGTAAAAAAACCTACTGTTAGTACTACTAAATTGTCTAATAATCTCATCCTTATCATTGAAAAATTAAATATACTGAAAATATATTCTCCACTTTTATTCGTCTTCAATTAATATCTTTTTTTTTCTAATTTTAAGAACCAGTATTGTTTATATTAGTTGTTAAATAATCTTTTGTAAAATTTTTGGTAGTAAACCATTTTCAACCTAGAGCTTTGCTAATAGGATATTACAATTATCTCGTTTAGTTCATTCTTCTATTTAATATATAGTGAATAAGAAACGAAATATGCAACTACTGGATTATGAAATCCATATGTACTACTAAAAAGAACAAAAGCTATCCGAATGGATAGCTTTTGTAGTTGTTTCTTAGGCTGTTAGGTACTCGTTACAAATTAGCATAGCGTTGATGAAATAGTATATAATTTCATCACCGCTATGCTTAAGTAGTAATTAGATGTTTAATAATACAAGCAATTAATTAAAGTATTTGTAAATTTTCAACAGTTAATGGTTTTCCTTTTGGAAGAAAAAGATATATTGAAAGGAAGTCTACAAGAGTGCCATATTCATCTTCATATAAATAGTAAAGTGCGGGCTGACCTTTTAATCTTGGATCTGGTGACTTTAGGATAGAATATCTTAGCGTTACTATTCTATTTTCTCCATAAAACTCCATTTGATAACCTTCCATAGATTGAATTTCTTTTTCTTTAAACACATCTGCTTTATATTGATCAAATATTCCTTGGAATTCTTCTTTTGTACGATAATTGGCTATTCCATATATAAGTTTATTAATATGTTCAATTTTCACTAATGAATCAAGATTTTTTTCTTTATAAAGTTTACCTATCAACAAGTTTTTCTCAACAACTATTTTTTCTAATTCTTCCTTATCAAATTTTTTAAGGTCTTCTCCATTACTCCACCCCTCATTATTATAGGGTACTGTAGCATTAAAAGTAAAGGTGTATTCATAATAAGGTAAGCCTGCAGCCACAAATGCATCGGTTTTGTTATCTATTGGGCTTGTATGCCTGGCAATAACAATTTCATCACTTAGCCTCTCTCCCAGTTTACTATCTTCATATTGGATAACCTCTATCTTCATTGAAGTATTTTTCCTCAAGGTAGAGATAGTCTCTTCTGTACCATATTCCTGTACCATTAAGTCTCCTATTGGGTATAGGCGATAGGTAATTGTTTGAGGTCCACTTTTTAAAATTCTATCATTGATAACTAAGGGTGTTGCTAATTTTTCTAAAGTAAACTCTCTGTATATAGGTAGATCATTAACCAGAATTTCAAAAATGCAATTGTTCTGTATAGGCCGTATGGCATAGATAGGCTGTTTGTTATATGGTTTTACTTGAGCGGCTAAATAATCTACTATGTTATTTGAATTTACATCTTGTTTCTTCATTTTAGAAAAATCTTTTTCTATTGTTTTCTTATTATTTTTTATTTCTTTTGTTTGCCCACAGGATGTCAAAAAACTAAATAGGACTAAAAAAGTTAATTTTTTCATTATTCTATATTATTACTTAAAAATATTTTTTCAATGAGTCGTCAAAAACAGGTTCTGGGTCGAAAGGAATTTTAAAGCCTTCTAACAACTCGGTGTATTCCCCTTTTGGTTTTTCAAGAAGAGGAGTATCATCTTTTATAGGTTTTTTACCTTTTTTGTATTCCCATCTTCCATTTTTTCTATTCTTTATATCAACTTCTGATATTTTTGCATTTACATATGCAATCCCCCTTATTCCTGTACAAATTATAATCTGTTGCTTTTTTAGAGAACCGGAGCCATTCCTAATATAAGTAGTTTCATAGTGAATAGATCCTCCAATTTCACCTTCAATTTCAAATTCTGCTTTTATATCGGTAAAATTACCTTCCCCTAAAAATTTTGGTACATAAGCATTTAATTTACTCCATTTCATAGTAATTTCACTACTCAGTTGTAATTTTACGCCTACCTCAATACCATAATCACAACCAAAAGTAACTCCTGTACTATTCTCATAAGTACCCTTATTACGACCTTTGCTGTCGTAAATAGATAGTTGAAGACCATTTGTAGAGTTAAGACGAAATTCATAGTGTGCATCAATAAAGCCAGAAAAAGTGATAGTAATCTCTCCTTTTTGCCCATATTTTTCAGCAAATTCAGTTAGGCTCTTTTTAATCCTGTCTTCAACACTATCCAAAATATCTTGTCGGAAATCTGAATTTTTAGCTGTTGCTGTTATTGCTTTTTTACTATCTGAAGCAGTGTTTACTTTTCCTTTTGATTTGTCATAATCATCTTTAGCACCTTTAGCTTTAAGAATTTGCCCCATTATATTATTAGTAACTTCTAAACCATCAAAGAGCATAGTTATTCCAGTTACTCCTGCTATAAAATCTGCCCAACCACCTGTAATTGAATATTTAAGAGCAAAAAGGGGAGATGCTGCTATTTTTTGTGTAATTTCTAAGTTAATTTCGCCATTTTCATTCTGAACAAAACCAATACCTTTACTCTGTATAATTGCTGGCGCTATTAACTCGAACTCTGAGTAATTAGAACCAACTTTAGTATCAAAATTTCCAGTTGCAAGATCTTTGGCAGCTTTATATTGTTTATATCTTTTTTTTGCCAGTTTGGCCTTTTGCCATGCTTTTGCAGCCATTGTAGTAGCTTTTGCAGTTCCTTTTACGGCAGCATAACCACCACAGGTAAAAAATATCAACACGGCATCTAAGACCACACTACATAATAACCCATAGGCTATTATGGCTTTAGGAATTATGGGGTATTCTGCGGAGTAATCTAAGACCTGACAATCAACTCCCGCTTTTATTTTTTTATCGATTGGTTTGGTAAAGGAATGATAAGCATGTAGTCCTACTCCAAAATTATTAGCTTCTCCCCTCAAGTAATCCATTATCAAATCTTGTATAAAAACTTGAAGAAATTGACCTGGAATGGCCTGAATAAATTGATCCATAAAAGCCTTATGTTTGGCTGCCATGTCAAATTCATCATTAAGACCTGTTATTAATTTTACCTTTATATTTTTGTAAAATGCCTTTGATTTATCAGATGGTTGTCCAATTTGTAAATGGGCTGAAAATAAAGCATCTGGGTAAATAATAAAATTTAGTTTTTTAGAATATGCACATGTACTTATTGGAATCTCTATTTTTTTACTAGTATCCCCTAATAAAATCGGAAAATAATCTATAAAAAAGTTTAAAAAATCTTCATTTTTTGGTTCAATATGCTGGTATGGATAATTAGGAACAAAAGAAACTTGAGGATTTTGACCTTCAGTATGTATAGGATTAAAGCCAAGTTCATCAAGCATGGAGCAATCGATTACATTATTTAAATGTAACTTTCCGTCTTCTAAACATCCTGTAGTATCTGCGTTTTTAACTTGAATTTTAAAAACTTTCTTATCTTTATTGTTAGTTACTATTCCTGTATTTATAACAGTATTTCCTGCATTTACTTGGTACTCTTCGTTAAAAAGAATGTTAGGTTCTTCTTGTCCTTCAAAACCAGAAGATATTTCTGTATATCTACAAGGATCGAAAGCTCTTATACTCGTTTCAATTTCACCTATTAGAACTTCTTTATTTCCAGAATTTTGATATGGATCTTTATATTCTACACCGTTGTCTTTTACTTCTAAAAATTCTCTATCATCAAATTCAATATACTTATTAGTAGATTCAATTAGAATAACAGGAAAAATTCTTAGACTTTTCCCCGCCGTAATGCCCCAGAAAGGATCAATAAAAACGTCAATCGTTGTCTTTTGGAGTGTAGCCTGCTTAGTTATATCAACATCTTTATGGATATTTTTAATAGGTTTACTTGAATCAGATTCTCTTAGTTTAACATGTTTAAAGTAATTAATATTAAGACCGAGTGTATGTTCAAACTCAAGAACATCTTGATTTGTAATTTCTCTTCGGAAATCTTGCGCTGAAATAATTGGGTCTTCTATTGCTGACGCAGCATTATTTTTGGTTAATTTTAGTTGGTCATTTGGAGAAAAAATATCCTGATCTGTAAGTTGAATTCTAACCTCTCTTCCAAATAAATCCTGAGTATAAATATGAAGTCTAACACGACTTCCAAAAGCGACAGATCCTTCGATTTTATTATTATCCAAATCTGTCCATAATGTCTTTGTAACTTTAGGACTTCCAAAAGCCGAAACATAGCATCCATGTGGCCTTTTCATGGACGGTTTTCCATTAGAGACAAGGAATGGTTGTACCCAGATTTTTCCTCCTCCAATAAATTGTGTAGGGAAAGTTAATTTCTTTGGTAGTCCTGCATAAGGAAGGGATTCTAATGAATAATCTGCATCGGGGATAAACTTGTTTTTAACATTTAGATACACCCATCTAATGCTTTCTTTACTGTATTTTCTTTTAAGTTCTTCCGTTCGTTCAATCTTCTCTTTTCCTGAAAGCAGATCTAAAGCATTATGATCCTCTGAAAATTCTTTAATGCTTACAAAAAACTGTAAATTACCTTTTAATATTAGATGATTTCTACTTTCATCATAAGTTTGGTGACTTCCTGGATTTACAAATATATTTAGATCACTCATTTTTAATTAGTGTAAACTTATGTATGAAAAATTTTCATCTTCTTTTATCCCCAAAGCATTAATTAATGGAGCTATCTCTTCATTTATGCTTTCTTCATTGTTTGGTGTTATTTCAATAGTTTGCCCATGAAATAAAATTTCAATACAAGGAGTGCCCGCTATAGCACATGTACCTTTACTATCTTCTAATAAGGGATTTCCTTTATTTGGTAAAGTGACTTTATTATAAGAGCCATCCCATTGAATAATATTAGGTACGCAGGGGGGGGGTGGACTACCCATTTTGGAACAAGTACCAAAAGTTTTTTTTTCAAAGGTAGGACCTAAATCCATTGTAGATGCAACTAATTTTTCAGAAGATTTTTCATCATTGATATATATTTTATTTTGTGTCAAAACTGTTAATTTATCTGGTGTTACTCCAAATTGACATTTGCATAATGCGCCATGACATACTAAGCGTTTTTGTGACATACTCTAATGTTTTACCAATTCGCGTTCTTTCAAACGTGTAATTTTATATTCAACTTTATGATTTTCTCTTCCAATAATCGTGCATTGGCCACTCATTCTTATCATAGATGAATCTTCTTGATCCAAATGATATTTTAAAATCAAATTTCCCTTCGTATTTTTTGGCTCGTTTATAAGGTCACTCTCCATGAATTCTCCGTTATATGAAATTTTAATAAAACCATTATCATCAGGATACGGGTAGATTTCTTGTTTGCCAATAAATGTTAATTTGCTAGAAGCATTAGGATGTGGAATCTGTATCTTGATATTATCTTTTATAAAATTTTGAGATCTCAAAGTTGGTATATTTGGAATAAGCACTTTAAAAATAATATCATTATTCATTTTCTTAAGAAAAATTTTTTCGTTGGAAATTCCATATTCTATTCGTTCTAGATACTTATGGCTTACTTCTCCTGTATATTCAATTTCTAGTTTTTGTTTTAATAATAGCCATTTCTCTTTAATTTTGTTAAGATTTTCAACTCCAATAATTTTGCCTGCAAAATTTACTTTAAGAATAAGAGGATAAACTGCGGACATACATTTCTCTGCTAATACATCAATGACATTCGTTAAAGGTTTGCTGTTAACATACATCTTTTTCTTACAAACACGATAGTAGTAAAAAGATTTTTCATAACCCACATAATCACATTCTATAACGTATTGAACTTTGTTTATCAAAGGCTCTAAATAAACTATTTCTACCCCATAAAACCGATGAATTTTCATAAGTTTATCCCTAAAAGATAATTTATTAGAATCTTGTGATTTAACTGTGGCCATATAGTAAAGTAATTCTATTTGAAGATTATCCCCTGCTCTGCTTCTTCATGAACGTTCAATACTGCGGTCATTAAAATATTTTCCGCTTCAAAAGTGATATCCTTAGTCACAAGTTCATTATAAGTTCCTCCCGATATTTTTATAATTTGTCCTTTACTAGCCATAATTAAAATAAATTTCCTACTTCACCGCTATTATTATTAATTTTCTTATTCGCTTTCTTATTTATGTTACCTCCTGTACTATGAATGGTAATATCTTCCTTAGCTTGCCGTTTAATCTCATCTGCTTCGCTTTGAATTTTTTCAGATGCCGTTTCAAATATATTTGTTGCCTTCACAACATAATCTTCAGAAGTTGTAATCATATTATTTTTAGCTACCATTTCTGATTTATTTCCTCCTACATAAACACTTAAGTTTTCTTCAACTTGAATATTCATATTTTTCGATTTTAAAGTCATTTGATCAAGAGCAATGATGGAAATTGCATTATTCACCGTATCAATCTGAAAAACATTCTCATTTTTATCCTTAATCGTAATCATCTCCCCACCATTAGTATCATTTAGTTCAATAATATGCCCACTGCGGGTCATGATGGCTTTTATATTGTTTTCCGCATCAGCAACACCACTCTTTGCGCTACTATTGTAACCAGCACTCAAAACATAGGGTTTTTCTGGGTTATTGTTTTCAAAACCTACGAGCACTTCTTCGTCCAGTTCAGGAATAAAGTAAAAACCCTTGCCGCTACCACCATATGGGGTATTCATTTTTATCCATGGGGTAGAAGTCCCCATTCTTCGTTGCCAACCAAACTGTACTTTTATACGTCCTAATCCATCAGGGTCATTGTTATCTAATACAACACCACGTTGTTCTTCTGCAGAGGGCGTAGCGAATACCGCACTGTAATGTGGGTGCTCTGTTCCTTCTGGTACGCCTTCAAAATGATTTTCATAGTTACCACTATGATCAAAACGGTGCGCTACTTTGGTAACCATATAGGACCCAAACGCATCCCTACGTGTTTTATCAGAAAAACTAACGCCTTCAATGGTTAAATTATCACCCACACGCAAACCAACAATTTCTGAAGATCCGTTGGCAATAATCATATTTGCGGCTTTAGACAAGGTATCTACTTTTGCTACATGGTCTAAACCCTGTTGTCCGCTATATTCATTCTGGTTGTGATTCCAAGAGTAGTTTTCTTTCTTGGCAAATAAACCTTCTGATTCTCTTTTTACATTCCCAGCATACATATGTCCGCTTTGCGCGCTGTAGGATGAGGAAACGGATTCTAATTCGCTATCATTGACCCAATCTTTAGAAGTAAAGCCGCTATTTTGGGACTGTAGGGTAGTGGAGAGGCCAAAGGTTTGAATATCCTGACCATACACCCCATTAAATTGCTTGTCTCCCGTACGTCCTACGCAAAAGGTTCTCCCATTGTCATACATCCATACGCCATAACGAGCACACATACGTTGTAAGAAGGGAAAAATCGGATTCGTTGTATTGTACGGTATAAGGCAAACGGATGTTAGTTCCATTTCCTATTTCCATTTTTAATAAATCTGTGGAGTGTCCGTTAAAGGTATCACTCACTACTTGGCTAAAAGAAGACCCTTCTTCATAGCTAAAACATTGTACGGAGCGCGAGAGTAAAATACTAGCCCCTTGTCCTGAAAGCACAATAGCGCCAGAAGCGCCAATCCCTTTTTGTAAAGCTACAGAAGTAATGATTCCTACATATTCTAATTCACCATCATTAACCCCTATAGATAGTTTTTTACCGGAATAATTAATAGAATTATTCATAAGTGTACCGCCGTACCCTTCGGTAGCATTGGTTTGAAAAACCACACTAAAAGAGCTGTGGGTACCCATGGATTGTTCTATAGTAACCTTATATCCCGATTTAGGAAGAAAACGTTCTCCATCGATAATAAGCACTGGGGTAATCATTTTAGGCATGGCGGTAGAATTTTAAAACGTTAAAGTAATCACAATCGACGAGCTTAACAAAAAATAGCCTCGCATTTCGATGAATTACAGTGTTAATTATAGATTATTAGCTATAAAAAACACGAAAGGGAAGTACATTTGCCGATCTCGATTGGAGTCCGATAAGCACTTCTTTCTTCAAGTGTTCCCAGCTTTCTTCATCATATACTGCATCTTCATGTTTGGTGATATACACATCTGTAGTTGGTGTATACCCAACTCCTTCATCTAAAGCAACAACAACACCTTTTTCTATAGTTACTTTGGTAATACTATCTTTAAAAATACTGAAGCAATGTTGAATGATATCCTGTCTTGTAATAATTTTACCTTTAGAAAGAATATGTTCCCTGTAGGCATATATTTTCTCACTAGCATTTGGTTCGTCCTTACCACCAATGGAACCGGTAATAAAGGTTAACGAATTTGTTAAAAATGCAGTACCCGAATATTGAACCAATTGTACATATGGGTTTATTTTATTTGCTTTATCACCTGCTGTACTCCAATAATTAGTAAAAACAAATTGATCTTTATTTTTATTAATACTATTCTTATTGATAACTAGATACGGAATTTTATTTTTTGTAAAATCTCTTAATTCTATTTGCTGGTCAATTCTAGAAATAATCTGTTTAAGATCTTTTAAGTTAGAATTGATAAAATCATCATTCATCGCATTGAAGGCAATACTATCTTCCTTAAGTAAATCTATGGTGTAATTTAAAAGTTCGGAAGCATCACGCTCATCAAAACGAGAAACACCCCCAAAACGTAAATAAGCTTGAGTACTCGTTGATGTGTCTTCTTTCTTTCGGTCTTGAATAAAATACGTATTCCCGCTATCTCCTATAATATCTTGCACATCAAAGAAGTAATCCCCATCTACCTCTAGCGGTAAAATATTAAAATAAGGCTTTAAGCGTCTATTGGTTTCGTGTCTCTTTTTATTAAGCACAGGAAAACAATTAATATGGCAATGTAGGTTGTCTAGCATTTTACTAGAAACAATAGAAGAGAACGTAATTTTAACCCATAACAATGGCGTATTAAATTCTTTTAAATCTTTTTCGCTCAAAAAAGTTTCAAAATCTTCTGGGTAATTTTTTAAATTATTTTTTACATCAATAGTATCTGTAATGGTATAAAAATGATCTTGGTAAAACTCTTTTACATAATTTTCGTAAAACTTAATTTTACTTTGGATAGATTCATTTATGTATGTGTTTAGGTCTTGACCTGCGAATTCTAATTCGTTATACCCATTAACAACTTCCAAAGGTGTACCGTTTAAAGACCATTTAGAAAGCCCTAATTGGTGTGTCAATACATTTTTTTGAGAGAAGTTCAGTAAATCAAAATAACATAGAAGGTCTTGAATACTCGTAGTCTCTTCATCGGGTTTAATCCCTAAATAAATACTAGAACCATCTGGAGAACCTATAAAATTCTCTTTTAATATAAAAGGAATATTCCGGTGTGCTTTATGTGATGCAATTTTTTCCGGGTATGCTATATAATTTAAAGAGCAATTGCTTAATTTAAAATCTCCGGCAGGAGCGAAGAAGAAGTCTTCAAAATCGTTCTTACCATTCTCCCTAAAAATCGGCATTCTTTTACGGTGGTAAAATTCTGAACGCTCATTAATATTTAGGTTACTATCTATAGGTAAGGCATGCATTACGGCATGTGCAGGTCTTGCTGTTACCGATACTTGTGGCGTTAGCAAATCTACCAAACGCTCCGTAATTCTAGTTCTACTAGATTTTATAGTATCTGAAATACGTTCAAACTCATGTGCACAAGCATCAAAAAGAATGCTAATAATAGGGTCTAAGGAATATTCAATTTCCATTTCATCCATTCCCCAGGTATCCGCAGCCCTTCTAATTAACCGTTCTTTTATTTCTTCTTTACTTAATGATTTCATTCTGGAGTATGTGTTTACTTATAAGATAATGGCGCTAAATAATAATCACCACTAAAATAATACGGTTCGTTTGTTTTTAAAAGCGTACCTGTAATGGTAATGTTTAGGTATTTTTTCAACCTTACTTTATTCGATTTTTCAGATACACTTTCTTGCAAATTAATTGTTAGTGTGGTATTCCCTAATCGCTTCTCATAGGTTTCTATTTGATTGGTAAGCGATCTTTTAATTTGCTCTTTTAAAACATTGGCATTCACCAACAGATCAAAATCTGTTTCCCATATTTCACTACCAAAACCTTCATCAAAAACATATTCTTCAAAATAAGTAGTAATGATGATGCTTATAAATTGTGATATAGATTCTTGTAGCGATATTTTTCGAAGCTCTTTCTTCTCAAAAAAACGCTTAAAATCAAAAGGAGCTTCGTAGTACGGTTTTGCCATCTAGCCTAGTTTTAATCAGTTACCTCAAAAACAACAACAGTGTCTTTTAGTCGAATTGTTACCGTTTGCGGCGCCGTTATTTCTCCTGAAATAATCATGCGTGACAAAGGTCTTTTTAATTTATTACGGATGACCGCTTTTAAAGGTCTTACCCCATAGGTTGATGAAAAACCATCTAAAGACAAGAAGTCTTTGGTTTCTTTATCTATATCTAATGTAATTCCTAATTTGTTTGCTAAAACTAGCAGCTCTTTTTTAAGATGTAAATCGAAAATAAGGGGTGCATTTTCCTTTGAAATTGGTGCAAACGGAATAATTTCCGTGATTCTACCTAAAAATTCAGGTCTAAAATAAGGCGACATGATTTCTAGTATCTGATCAGAGGATGGTGTGGTTCCGTCAGAGATTTTCTCTGCAATAAATTCTGATCCAATATTTGAGGTGAATAAAATTACAGCATTAGAGAAATCGCCCATTTTACCCAAACGATCGCTAAGTTTACCTTCATCTAAAATTTGAAGAAAAACATCAAAAACCGACTGGTGTGCTTTTTCAATCTCATCAAAAAGTACGATAGAATAAGGTTTTTGTCTAATCTTATTTACCAACATCCCACCTTCTTCGTATCCTATGTATCCCGGAGGTGCTCCGTATAAAAGTGCAGCTGAATGTTCTTCTTTAAACTCAGACATATCAAAACGAATAATAGCACTTTCATCATTAAACAGAAATTCTGCTAATGATTTTGCTAATTCTGTTTTTCCTGTTCCTGTTGGTCCAGAGAAAAAGAAAGACCCAATAGGTTGCCCTGCTTTAGAAAGTCCAGATCTAGATTCAATAATCGCCTCCGTAATTGTTTTTACGGCATGATCTTGCCCAATAACACGTTTCTTAAGCGTAGCTTCCATCTCCATAAGACGTTCGCGCTCCTGTGTTTGTACTTTTCCAGCAGGAATACCGGTTATACTAGAAACAACCGCTGCTAAATCTTCATCAAAAATCTCCGTTAATTCTTTTGTAGAATGCGCTTCTATAGCCGTAAGAATTGCAGTTAAGTAAGCTAGTTTTTCGTTATAAGAAGGAAAAGATAACAGATCTTCTGTATCGTATTTTCCAATAACAATAGGGCCTAGTTTATTTTTTAGTTCAATGTAAATCCAATCAATTTCTTCTTTACGTTGCTCTTCTGATAAGGTAGCCGATTTTTTCTCTAAGAATGCTAATTTAGTATTCAACTCTTCTACGTCTGCCGGTAAGGATTGTTGTGATACTTTTGCAGCAGCCATTGTTCTATCGACTAAATCTAGCGCTGAATCTGGTAAATTCTTTTCTTTTAAATACCGTTTAGAAAATAAAATAGATTCTTTTAACGTATCATCAGATATTTCTAATTGGTGGTGTTCTTTAAAAGTTTCCCCTACATTTTTTAATATTCTAAAAGCGGTTTCTGTATCCGGTTCTTCTAAACTTACGGATTCAAAACGTCTATTCAAGGCATCATCCGAAGCAATATGCTTGCGGAAATGTTCCGGAGACGTTACTCCAATTAAAACAATTTCGCCTTTATTTAATTCAGATTTAATCACATTTAAAATCCCTTGACTCATTGCGCTATCTTGCAATAAGGCATGAAAATCGTCTATCACCAAAATAGGCAAAGGATATGTTTTTGCTTGTTCAAAAATCTGTTGTAATCTATCTTCTACTTCCCCTTTGTATGACGCTCCAGATAGGAGTAGGGTGGTATGTATTTCTAAAAGTGTTGCTTGTTGTAAAACATCAACAATTTTTTTCTCTGCAATAAGTACCGCTAAGTTTTTAATCAAAATAGATTTCCCAACACCAGATTCTCCTTGGATAATCACATTAGGTTTTGATTTTCTACTTAGAATTTCTGTAATACTTTTTAACTCTTTATCTCTATTGATAATATGTGCAAATTCGCCAGCACTGGCTAATTTGACAAGATCTGAAGTGTACTTAGTTAAAAGGCTAGTATCTGTTACTTCTAAAGAAGCTGCAGAACTGCTTATTTTTGGATTGACTTTCCCTTCAGAACCAGAACCTTTTTGAGTTTCTAAAAGTTGATTGTGATTTACAGGAAGCGATTTTAATTGATCAAAACTAAAACCAACACCTGGAGTAATTGCAGCGATGAATAAAACCAACAAGTCTACTTCATCTCTACCTAATTTTCCTTTGATATCTTCTGCTTCAACAAAAACTAATTGTACTCCTGAGTCTGCTTCAATTTCCGTATTTCTAGATGATCTTTTAGGAGTTTGCTCTATATTAACTTCTGCCCATTCCTCTACAAAATAGACATCTACTCCTAAATTATGTAGCTTACGTAAAAGTGATAAATCTCTATTTAATGCCGCTTTAATTAAATGAGCGGTGGTATAATTTTGATGCTGATTTTCTTCTGCAATTTGAGATGCAATATAAACAGCCTTTTCAACTTCGTTATTCATACTTATTGGTTTCTGTTTAAGCGTCTTGCTAGTTCTAATGCAGTTTCTAAATTTCGTATTTGATCTTCGTAGTCATCTAACTGCTCATCCATTTTATCAATTTCGGCTTTGGCATTAGAAACCTGTTTTAAATCTCTTTTAGCATCCAACAGTTTTTTATAGGTAAGAATTAAATTCTCGTACATATTCCTGTTCTCAAGAGAATCTTTAGGAATATGATTTTTAATTTGTACCAAGTCTGAATTTATGGACTGTTCTAAAAAGATATTTCCTTGTTGTGTTTTATCCAAAGAATCTATTAAAACATCTACCCGTTTTAATTCATTGATAAATTGCTTCTGATACATAAATTCATACTGAATTTTCTTGTTTTCAGCCCTGAGCACTTCATTCTCTTTCCAAGGCAATTTATAGCTAAAAAATACCGCTACAAAGAGCAGGATGATGGTCACTAAAAACATGAGTAAAAAGAGTAGAAAAGCAGAAATTCTTTCCTTCTTATTTAATATTTCCATAGTATATTATTTTTTTATTCCGCTAAAAATGAAGGACCTCCAGATTTTCCGAATTTATCTTCTACAATATTTTCATTAACAAATATGCCCATATCTCTACGTTTACCAATATAATCTACCTGAGTAAGGATGGTAAACAAACGTTCAATAACGTTCATAAAAGAATTTATGATGAATAAGTTTTGATTAACATCATTGTGGTTGTAATCGATATTGATAATATTGGTAAATATTTTTTCATAATCACCACCCTTTAAATCGGTCCATTCCCCAAAATAATTGAACAACTGTTCTTTATTCTCAGGGGATGATACATCTACAGAACTTTTGAAAAGTCTAGAGAAACTAACAATAATTTCAATCAGTTTTTTAGGATGCATTTCATATTCTTCCCATTTTACGTAGGTAATCTGCTGCGATAAATAGCCGTAAAGTTTATCTACTACAGTATGCATAGAATCTGCAATAGGATTATCACTCTGTTTTGTATTTATTTTCTGAACGATTAAAATAGAACTGCGCTCTGCCATCTTCAAGAAAGCTTCTGCAACATTATAAAAATCTATTAAAGCTTCACTAGTCCCTAAGGTAGTAGAAGGTGCTATGTAATCTGTGGCTGCTGCTAAGGAATTGTTTTCTCTGATAATTTTAGCAATAGGAAGTTGATTTCCTGCAAGACCTGATTTTTCTAAATCATTGGCTGTTACAAAAGTAAAAAAATACCTATTGGTAGTATAAGGATACCTTGGTGGCATCTCCTTTGGGTTTTGTTCCCCAAAAGCAACCGTATCTTCTTTATCTACATTTAGAAGAACAAAACCTTCTTCTAACTTATTATCTGCGAATTGTTCTACAACAACGTCTTCTTTAACGGCAGGCGTAAGGTTGGTAATTTCTACACGAGTACCATTAGGGGTAATTGCGCGTAATTTTTTAATTGATATTTTTAAACTTTTATGTACATCAATGGTAACCGTATATTCATTATGATCACTTAAATGTGAAGCTAATAAACCAAAGCCATCTTTTCCTACCCTAATGCTAGTAAGATCTTTTACCGTATTTTCTGCATAGTCTTGGAGGTTTTGAAAATGCTCTTTTGAGATTTTCATACCATCGATCCAATTTGTTTTAAAGTGTTTTATGTCCTCTATCATAATAAATATTATATACGTTGGCACACTACGGTGTCGCCATCATTTAGATTGTTTTGTTCTACAGTTAGTGATGAATTTATATGTTTTGATGCTCCAAACCATTTAGGTTTTGTTTGAAAATACCATCCAAATGGATCACCGGAATCTTCTAGAAGCTCAATTTTAGTGGTTGTTTTTTTACTGTTGTAATCATTAATAAAGAAGAAAAATAACCTTCCAAAATCCATGTCTTTAGGAGCTTTAGCTTTAAAACTCGTTAAGTGTGTTTCTTTGGTGTTTTTATAAAACATAAAGTTTAAAACAATCATATTGTTTAACTCATAATGTTTAGGCGATTCATACTTGTTTCCTAAAGGATAATACCATTTAGAGTATAGTTTTACAGGAACACTAATAGAGTAGTTAAACAACGAATAGAAAGCTGTTGGCACTACAAAAGTGGTGATGATTAAAAAATAATACCCTAAATACTTTAGATCCTGAAAATAAGACGCAATCATAATAATGGGCACAACCAATACCAAGCCAGTAACCACTGCAACCAGTAATTCTTTGAATTTGTTTTCAATTTCAAATTTATCGAAAAAATAGCGTACAAAATATACATGTAAGCACCCTAGAACAAAGGAGAAACTAAGCATGGAGAAAAAGCGTAATAATACGCCAGTTTGTTTCAAATTATAAATAATACAGGTGAAAATCCCCATCACCACAATGCCTGATAATAAATAGATATAAAACTTTTTACGTTGTTTTTTAAATCCAGGTGTTTTTGAAGCAAATAAGGTAAGTACAAGTACTGTGATCACCACAATAATCATAAAAGGCATCAATGCCTCAAAGCTTATTAAAGTTTTTAAGTAACGTTTTATCATGAAAATTATATTGTAGAAGATATTCCGAGACGTCCAGCAAAGATGGCATCACTCAGTGTAAAGTTTTGTTTTTTCTGAGGTAAAGTAAAATCAATTTCAAAATCACTCTCAAAAGGCATCGTATGATCTAAAAAATAATGCATTACTAGAATAATTTTTCCTTGTGGTAAATAGTCATGTATGTTTTCAGGTTTTTTAATATTATTAATTGTAAAAGTATATTTAGGCAAATAAGATGCACCCGTGGTTGCCGTAGCAAGGTTTACACCTAATTGTAAGGTATCGTTATGTTCATGTGTGTTCGGGATGGTGGTGTATGTTTTGGTTATGGTTAAATTCTCTTGCGTTATTGTTTCTAATACTTGCTGTATTAACGTTAAATTTCCAGCAATCTTATGCATGAAAGGAATTGATTTTAAAATTTTCCCTGCCATCTCATGTGGAATATTAGCATTTATATCCCATAGGTCTGACAAGAAATAAACTAATTCAGAATTTCCTAACGATTCAAAAATACGATCTTCTTCTCGTTCTACTTCTACTCTGTGTAGAAAAAATTCTTCTTCAAGGGGACTAAAAAAAGATTGTGCCTTTTCTTGTTCCACTTTTCTGTTTTTGTAGGCATTCACCATTTCGTTTACAAACCCAGTACTACCAACAGTTTTATGAAAAAATCGCTCCGGAAAGATATTATAAAAACCACGACGGCTAAGATGAACAACTATATTCTCCTTGTAAACGTCATCTTCTCTAATACCCGAAACATCCGGACTATATCTTCTCTCAAAATAATCAGAATAACGATAAGTAACGTCTGAAAATTTTTTTATACCTGCAGCAAAAGTCTCCGCTTTTATATCAAAATCTAAACCATTTAAATGGTCTTGAACTTCCTTTAGTGTATTTTTTTCCATCAAATTATTTTAACAAAGCTCTAGCCGAAGAAACATATTTATCTTGCCAATACGCGTCTTTTAAATTTGCAATTTCTACTCCACGTGGCGAGTTAGAACCTAAAAACATTCCATTTTGCAAATAAATACCTACATGAGATATTACGCGCTCTTTATGACGAAGTCTAAAAAAAATAAGATCTCCATTTTTTAAATTTTTCTGACTTCTAAAAGCAACGTCTAAATTAGCGTCAAATTGCTGCTGAGAAGTTCTAGGCAATTCTTTTTCATAAACGACATCATATACATGCTGTACAAAAGCAGAACAGTCTACACCTCTTTTTGTAGTACCTCCCCATAAATAAGGAACTCCAAACCAATCTTTTATTTTTCCGTATAACTTTTCATTTTCAAGTTCTTCTACAGAAATATTTAATGCTTTCGCAAATTCTTCTTTCTCTTCATAAGTAAGGTAAGAAGTTGTTGCTATTTTTTCAGGGGTTTTTACTACAAGTGCTTCTTTTTCTTTTAACCTTTGTGCCTCATCTATTCGATTTTTATAGTACTTTTGATCAACACCTTTATAAGCACTTTCGCCACAACTTATAAATTGCACAATAAGAATTAAAAACATCAGTTTTAGTTTCATAGTAAAGATTTGTTTTTTTTAAAGGATAAATATAAGCGTTTAATAATTTCTATACCCTATTTCAAATGAAAAGTAAAAATATAAAAACCCACTTTGACCGAAACGTATTTCTAACTTTTTTAGTATTATTTTTTGTAGGTTTAATCCTAATATCATTCAAAATTAACAGTAAAGTAGACTGTGGGAATCCAGATTTTGAGATTATATCGAACTCATTTACTACAGAAGATTTAATTGAATTTAATAGTATTGACGGTTCTGGTGTGGAATGGGAGTGGGATTTTGGAGACAAAACTAGTGCTAAATATCAATCTAATGTTGCACACCAATTTAAAATTCCAGGAACGTATAAGATTGCACTTAAAGTAAATGGTCAATGTGATGTGATTAAGGAAGTTACTATTAGCGAGAAAAAAGAATTAATTTCTCCTGAACTAATTCCGAATATCATTTTACCTACAAATGTCAAAGTGGGTGAGGAAGTTGTTTTTTCAAGTGATGCCTCATTTGCGGAATCATGGCAATGGAGTTTTGGAGAATCGCTGCATATTGACGGAACAAATAAACAAGAAAAGTATACTTTTAAATCTCCGGGAGAAAAAACAATATTATTAGTTGTAAACGGGGATCGAAGACATGGATCTAGAAGAAAAATAACGGTCTTAGATAAAAGAGGACAGCGTACCGCCATACAGTCGCATACAAGGGTAGATCCTATAGAAATTGTTTTAGGAGATATTGAAGATGATTTACCTGAAGAAGCACTCCCACCTGAACTTGTTGTAGAAGCTCCTCCTGCAGTTGAAAAAATAAATGTTTCTTCGGATGAAATTAAGCAGATGTTAGTGGGATATTCAGAAAGAAGGATTGATGATAGAGCTATCCGTAAATATTTTACGTACAACAGTATTCCTGTTTTTAATGAAAATGGAAAAAGACATGAGGTAAGCGACCTGTTTAAGCAAATTAGAGATCAAAAAATTGAAATCAAGTCTCTAAAATTGAAAAAGGATAATGAATCAGGTAAAATTAACAGCATTACGATTCAAATGAAAATTAAAAAGGGAATCTTTTCAAAGAATTTTTAAGGTTTATATATAATAAGGTAAGAGTTTTTTCTCTAAGCATTTATACTGCAGTTCATCGAGTTTATTTTCTACTCTGAGAAATAGTTTTTATATTTACGATGTCCTTATGTGACGTTATATAAACTAGGCAGTATTTGCCACAAAACACATTATTATGGCTTTCAAAGCAAGATTAAAAGTAGCAGGAAAAGAGTTCAACATTTTACATTGTTCTTACGATTTAAATCAAGAAGTTGATCCTACGGGAAGACCTTCTTCTGTAACAAGAGGTGGTCGTATTAACTTAACAGTTGAGTCTAACGGAGAAACTGGTTTTTTCGAATGGATGACAAATAACTTCGAAAGAAAAGATGGAACTATTGTTTTTGTAAAAAGAGACAACGATGCTACATTAAAAGAAGTAAACTTCAAGGAAGGTTACTTAATCAAGTACAGAGAGAACTTCGAGTCTTCTGGTCAGAATCCTTTAACAGAAACATTTACTATTTCTGCAAAAGAATTATCAGCTGGTGGCGGTGAGCACATCAACGAATGGGTGTAAACTCATAAAAATTACATATTTTCTAAAAGGAGGCATACTTAAATGCCTCCTTTTTACGTTTATCTTCTATATAACTATTGTAAATAACTTTTTTTGATTAAATTTAACCAACTTAAAAAATATAAAATATGGCTAGTAATTTTGGAATAGGTGCTAATGATGTTAAAGGCGATGCAAGTGAAGCTCTAAATGAAATTCCACAAAACAGAACTTTAATTGCAGGTAAATTAACTCCGAACACACCAATTAAGCCAGAAGTAATAGAAGGTTTAAGAACTGTAGAAGATATTTTTGAACATTTTAGACCAGAATTAAAAGTTCCTTTTGAAGATAAAAATGGTGGAACCATAAATGAAACTATAAAATTCAACAATTTAGGAGATTTCGGTAAAAAAGGAATTACCAATAATAGTGTTTTCTTAAAAGAATTAGAGATTGAAAGTGATCAATATAAAAAGATTATTAAGCAATTAAAAACCAATAAAATTTTAAAATCTGCATTACAAGATCCTGAAGCTAAAGGAGCTTTAATAGATACTATTGAAGCATTGATTAATGAAATAAAAAACACTAAATAATTACGAAATCAATTATGGCGAATACTTCACAAAACAACCAAGAGTCACATTTAAGTGATAAACCTTTTATAGATCAAATTAAAGAAAAAGCAGACGGGTTAGCCAAGTTTGGTGGATTTGATTTATTAGAATCAGCAATTGATGACGTACAGAATTTAAATCCTGATCGTAAGGCTAGAAGAAAAATGTTCCTAACAGAAAATGCAAAAAAAGGGGAGCGACAAGCATTACAAAAAATTCTTGAACTTTGGTCTGAAACCCTAAGATCTGGTGATGATATTTTAGATCAAGTACAATCTGCAGATGATAAATCTAAACAATCTTTAGAGTTATTAAATAAAAATATTAAGCAAGCACTTCATGAGTCTGAAGAATTAGAGTCTTCATACCGTTCCGTAGCGCTTTTCTATAAAAATACCGACCTACCTTCATTAAAGAATGTTTCTATTGTTAATGCAGAGTTAGATCAATTAACAGATTTAGACAACACCCGTTTCTTTGATCACATTAGAGAAGAATTGGTTTCTAAATACGACCGATTAGATTTAAGAGAAAATTACTCTTTAATGGTATTGCCAGGTTATTTAGGATCAAAATCTGTTGTAGATAAATGGGCCAAATTAGCTCATGATAATAAAGTTACTTTAGTAACAGATTTTGCACATTTAGATGAGCCGGATGATGTTATGGAAATGTTTGAAAGTGCAAATCTTGCAAGCGGTGATATGTACCTATCTAATACAATTATGACCTGTAACTGGTTAGTGGGTAGAGGTAAGCATGCAGAAGTAGGTGAGGAAGAAGATCTTCACGTAGCCCCTTCAGGAGCATTAGCAGGTAAAATATACAGAACCTTAATGTCTCAAGTAACCGCTGGTAAAAAGCACGGTGGATTGAGCGAAGTAGATGGTGTAGCTTTTGACCTTAGAAAAGGTGAAATTGCAAATCTAGAAAACCTTGGACTTGTTCCTATGGTGAATGAATACGGTAAAGTAATGGCATTTTCTGCTAAGACTTTATTTAACGGAGATAACTTAGGCCTGCAAACCTATTCTGTCGTACGTGTATTTGATTATGTTACCAAAGTATTGATGGATTTTCTTAACCGTAGGGCTTTTGAAAATTTCAATGCTAAAACTAGAAATGAAATACACAAACAAATTGTACAATTTTTAGATGGTATTACAGGTCCTGATAAATTGATTGAAAATTTTGAAATCAAAAAATTTGAACAAGATCCGAATCAATTAGACCGTATTTTACTAGATGTACGTCTTAAGCCTTATTTTCCTGCAAAAAACTTTTTGATAAAAATGGATGGTCAAAAAGGAGATGAAGGATCTGAATGGGATACAGATTACGAACAACAATAAAATACAATTTATAGTACGTATACTAACACCTCTAAAGCATTTTGTTTTAGAGGTGTTATCTTTTGAGAAATAAATCGATGTAATTTATCGACTTTTTTTTGATTCTAATATATTAGAACGTACATTAACCTTTGATAATTATACTAATAACATAACCTATGTCTTTTTTAGCAAAATTAATTGTAGATGGCCAAGAATATAATGTTTTACATTGTAACTATAATTTTGAACAACCCATGGATCACACCGGTAAACCTTCAGGAAAACCAAGAGGTGGTCAAATAATGATTACTATAGAATCTCAGGGAAAATCTGATTTATTCCATTGGATGATGGAACCAGAACAAACCAAAGACGGTGCTATCATATTTTATAAGCGTGATGCATTATCTCGTTTGCAGGAAGTAACCTTTACTAGAGCTTTTTGTGTAAGTTTAGAAGAAGAGTTTGATGCTATAGATGATGTTCCTATGCAAAAAACGATTGTGATATCTGCTACTACCATCACTATTGGTGATATGGTTTTTGAAAATAGCTGGGGGGAGTAAATAAATTACATCTTTTTTTATTTAATTTAATCGTAATTTAATATTTTTTATATGTCAAATTTGGAACAAGCAAAAAGACGTCTGAAGTTAAAAAGAATCTTGAGAAAGGATAATACAACTGCGACTTCTATTGATAATGACGAAGCCAAAGCGCTGAGAAATAAGGTTGCAAATAGATTGAAGAAAAGTTTAAAAAAGCAGGAATTTAAATTAAAACAACCAAATGATTGGGTTCTTGGCAAAGATGGCAAATATTTTTGGGATGAGAATGTAACTTCTGCTACCGACCCAGATCTAAAAGGAAGAAAGTATGTTGGAATTAATTTTTCAAATGTTAAAAATCATTTCATAAATGATAATAGTTGGCTCAGTAGAAAATTTGGGAGTAAAAGGGATGGATTAAGAAAATTTGTTGATGTCGATAGTTATTATAATGCAAAAGTACCTTTGATTATTGAAGATGTTTTTAGTAGATATTTATGGAAATATAATCTTAAGCGTAAAGGAAGTAATAGATTAGCTAATGGACATTTTGATGAAAACAATGTTAATAATGATCTGCATATTTTATTTCCAAATGAGAATGTAAAGGTATTAGGATCAATTTCATTAGATGGTCAAGACTTTAATTACAATGCAACTTTAAATACATCTGCTATAAATACAGCTGGTTTAAAACTTATAGATTATTTTGATGAACACGAAAAAGCTAATTCTACATTAGCAAGAGTACATTCTGGAAAAATTAAAGGACAATATTTTGCCATTACAAATAATCAAGTTTTTACAGATATCCCTGTAATATCTGTAAATTTTGAAAACATTGTAGAATATAAACGTGTAAAGAAATGGTTTTTAAGTCATGGTGAAAAAATAAAAAATGAAATTGAAGAAAAACCTTGGAAAAATAAATAAGAGTAAATTGTTTGTATTCTTATTTATTTTAGGAATTAGTGTTTACTTACTTATTATTTTTATTGGTTACAATAGATTTAATAAAAATGAAGATGATTTGAATCAATTATCTGAAAGTATGTCTGGTTATGTTCAAACCTATATTAATCAATTTGGTGAAGAAGATTTGAGAGATCCTGAAAACTTGAAAAAAATGAACACTTGGCTATCAAAAACTTTTATAGTATCTGAAAAGCAAAAAAAAATATTAAATTATGGGTTTGGAGTCAAGTATTATGAAAAACAAAACCTTTATTTATTTTGTCTCTATGGAGCTGATAAAAAAGAGAGTTTTAAAAATGTCGTTACTAATAATAATATAAAGAAAAGCAAGGAACTAATAGTTAGTACACCTTCTTTTCTAAAGTATTGTTCTAATTTTTCCGATTATGACTACATCTTATTTGCGTATTATAAAAATGGAAATTGTTCTAATAGAAAAATTTTATATCGTTTTTATCAAGATTTTTTGGCACTAAATGACTCTGAATTAAATTTGATTACAGATTATGTTCAAAAATTTAAAGTCAAAAACGAAAACATAAACATAGAGAAAAGGAGTTACACTGTAAAAAACGTTTTTTTTAAGTATGATGATAAAAAGATCTCATTACTATGCGAAAAAGATTCTAATAACATTGAACTGATGAAGATACGGGATGATCTTCAAAATTATTTTAATGCTTTAAAATTGAGGAATTTTGACTATGGTGTTTTTCCTGTTCAAGTAAAAGTTTATGAAACTAAACTTTAAAAATAATAGAGTTTTTTTTATATCTTAACCGTAAGACTAAACCTATAGATCCAAACTATACATTTTTCCATCAAAATAATAAATCAATTAAGATAAGACTGAAAACGGGAGCAAGTTACATTATGGAAATAGTTTGGTATGGCTAGTCTTAATGCTTTCATTTTCAATAATTCATTCATTAATTTTAATTTGTTATTACTTTCAAAAATTTAAAAATAAGAGAGCAGAATATTAAACATTCTCTATCTTGATATAAATGCACTATTTGCAGAAAATACCTACTAAAATTAATAAGTTATTTTATATTCATTGAGAACAATTCTTCATAAAAGTATAACCATCTCAATCAGAAAAGTTAATACAAGATTTTTTTTAAGATATTAGTTGTATTTGGACTAATATATTTCGGCTATTATTTTCATTTATTTATCTTTAGCTTTTTCATTTCTGAGAAAATAGCCAATATTTTTAATCAAAATTGTACTTTTGCATATTAAATCTCGTAATAAGCCGTTAGTTAAAAGCAGTTGTTGTTTTACGAAAAACCTCTTATGAAGAAAAATTATTTTTTTTTAATAGTGTATTTAGTTCTTTTGGGCAGTGTTACTGCTCAGGATAATGCTAAGCCATTAACTGTAGAGGCAAATGAATTTACTACAGTGACACTTTTCTTTCCATCTGCCATAGACCAAATTACATCGCCTGCAAGCAATTATAAATTTGAGTTCGACCAAGGAAATACACTAGGCACATTACAAGCAAGAAAAGGACCCGCAAGTAACATGACTGTTATCACGACTGATGGTAAAATATTTTCAATAGTCCTAAATTATTCTAAAAAAATAGAGAAATATACACATATCATCAACGCTAATCAAGCTGTTGGTGCTATGAATTCTGGGGATACTACAGTTCCTCCAAAACCCGAAGAGCCAGTTATTGCACAAGCAGATCCTGCTGAAAAGGAACCCTTAGAAACAGTTACGCCTACGTTAACTAATCCTAATCTTCAAGAATCTATTAATGTACCACCAAAAGGAATGGATATTGACCCTGATATTTCTGAAGGATTTTCAAATCAACCGGCTGATAGCCCTGAACTATATTCTGATTCCGAAAGCGATTTATATAATTCAGACCGGGAAGAGTATTATCGCATTTTCTGTGAAAACAACTATCTGCAAAAAAGCATCTTAAAACGAAGCTTTCGTCAAAATAAAAAAATTATTGTTCGTTTGAATAATATTTTGGTAGATCGTGATGAAATATATTTTATGATTTCTTTAGAGAATACCTCTAAAAAGGATTACAATGTTAACGATCTTAGTTTTTTCATAAAAGAAAGTCAGAGGGACAATAATCCTTCAATATTAGAACCTGTACATAAATTTAATTTACAAAAAGTTATTGATCGAGAAAGTGACAATGAAATTGTATACGTTTTCAAAAAATTCTCTTTGCAAACAAATCAAATTTTAGAAATTGTTCTGGATGAAGTCGATAGTTCTAGATTCGTACTTCTTCCCTTGGATTATAAATATTTAAACTTATTATCTAAATGAAATATTTTTTATTGTTAGTTGTATTATTACTATCAAATTTTATTCATGCCCAAGCTTTTTCCAGTTCCGTTATGGGAGCCGTTGGAAAGTTTGGAGATGGCTATGGGGGTGAAATGACCTATAATTCTAACTTAGATGAATACTCCTTTACACAGATAGCATTAGATGTTTCACTATCAAACTATACTTCAGGAGAGGTAACCATTCCGTATTCTAGCTATACGGTATCTTATTCTTATTTCACAACATTATATGCTACAGCAAGAAGGTATAAAGTTTTAAGTATTGGTGCTGGTTTATTAGCTGGTTACGAATTAGTTAATGGGGGAGATGAAGCATTTTCTAATATTGTTTTTTTAGACGGTCAAAGTAAATTAATTTATGGAGGAACCGTAGGAGCAGAAATAGACATTATTATTAGTAATCATATGTCAATTGTTGCCAAAACATCTCAATTCTATCATATGAATAGTGATTTTGGTGAGTTTACAAATTTTTCTGGTATTGGGCTTCGCTACTACTTTTTTTAGGTAATTTTTATTTATGAAGATAAACTACAAGTATGTTTTTACATTTTTGGTATCATTGGCAGTCATCATTGCATGTACAAAAGAAGTAGGACTATATACTGAAGTAGAATTTGAAATAAGTGAAACTCACATAGCTGACGGTTTTATAAATACACCTTTGGCCACTTCCATAACAGTTACTCCAGAAGAATTAGTGGAAGGGTATGGCTATTCCTATTCGTATAAAATTAATACAGGCGAAGGGTATTTTCAAGATGAATCTGGGGCTACTATTGCAGAAGGAGATAAACTAGGTTTAAATCCATTATCAGCCTCATTAAATTATATTGCTACAAAAATTGGAGATCACTCTATCACTTTTACCGCTGAAGATACTTTTGGCTTTCAGGAGCAGGTTACTGCATCTTATGCTATTAGTGATGTTCCTGTTTCTTGGACTGCTACAGGTCCTACAGGACAAGTTTTATTGGGTACCTCACAAGATATTACGGTTACTTTAGGGAGTGAAACTACAGGCGCAGGAGTTACGTATGAACGGAACTATTCTTTTACTCAAGGAACAGGTACAATAACTTCATCTCCAAGCGGAGCAAGTGAGGCTTTAAATGAATTTATTAGTATTACACCAGGGACATATGCTTTAGAGTATGTATCTACCGAATTAGGGCAGACCACGCTAGAGTTTTTATTGAAAGATTCAAACGGACAAGAAATAGTTCAAACCATAAGTTTTGAAGTTGTTGATGAGCTTTCTTCAGAAAAAGAAATTACTTCCTTTATAGTAAACGGAGTAGTAGGTACTATTAATGGAACTACCATTGATGTTGTTCTTCCAGAAGGAACAGATGTTACAGCATTAACTCCTGAAATTATACACACAGGAGCAAGTATAACCCCGGAATCAGAAACAAGTCAAGATTTTTCTAATCCTGTAATCTATACGGTTACTGCTCAAAATCAAACGATACAAGAGTATACCGTTGCTTTAACTGTCGAAGGAAATGAAGCCAAAGATATCACTGATTTTGCAATTGATGGTGTTGATGGAATTATTACAGGAACCAATATTTCCGTAACCTTACCAGCAGGAACAGATGTTACTGCATTAAGTTCTACGGTTACTCATACTGGTGCTTCTGTAAACCCTACTTCTGGAGTAGCGCAAGACTTTACAAGCCCTGTAGAGTATACCGTTACCGCAGCAGATGGAACGACTAAAGTGTATACTGTTACGGTGAGTTTAGCCCCAGCTCTTAGTAGTGATAATAACATTACATCATTTAGTATTGATGGAGAAGTGGTGAACAATCCTGCAATAGCATTTACGATTACCCTTCCTGCAGGAACAGATGTTACTGTATTAAGTCCTACCATAATGCATGAAGGAAACTCAATCAATCCTGTTTCTGGAGTAGTGCAAGATTTTACAAGCCCTGTAGAATACACTGTTACCGCAGCAGATGGAAGTACTAAAGTATATACTGTAACAGTAATTGTCCCTGCTCTTAGTAATGATAAAGATATTACTTCCTTTACAATTGATGGAGTAGTGGTGAACAATCCTGCAACAGCATTTACGATTACCCTTCCTGCAGGAACAGATGTTACAACCTTAAGTCCTACTATAGTGCATGAAGGAAACTCAATCAATCCTGTTTCTGGAGTAGTGCAAGATTTTACAAGCCCGGTAGAATACACTGTTACCGCAGCAGATGGAAGTACTCAAGTATATACTGTAACAGTAATTGCCCCTGTTCTTAGTAATGATAAAGACATTACTTCCTTTACAATTGATGGAGTAATGGTGAACAATCCTGCAACAGCATTTACGATTACCCTTCCTGCAGGAACAGATGTTACAACCTTAAGTCCTGCTATAGTGCATGAAGGAAACTCAATCAATCCTGCTTCTGGAGTAGCGCAAGATTTTATAAGCCCTATAGAATATACCGTTACCGCAGCAGACGGAAGCACTAAAGTATATACTGTTACTGTGAGTTTAGCTCCAGCATTGAGCAGTGATAAAGATATTACTTCCTTTACAATTGATGGAGTAGTGGTGAACAATCCTGCAACAGCATTTACGATTACGCTTCCTGCAGGAACAGATGTTACAACCTTAAGTCCTGCTATAATGCATGAAGGAAACTCAATCAATCCTGTTTCTGGAGTAGCTCAAGATTTTACAAGCCCTATAGAATATACCGTTACCGCAGCAGATGGAAGTACAAAAGTGTATACGGTTACAGTTTTAGCTCCAGCTCTTAGTGATACGAATGACATTACATCATTTACTATTGATAGAGTTGCTGGCATTATCTCAGGTACAACAATTACTGTTATATTTCCAGCAGGAACAGATGTAACAAGTTTATCACCGACTATAGATCATAATGGTAGTGCTGTTAACCCTAACACTGGAGTAGCTCAAGATTTTACAAATCCGGTTACTTATACGGTGACGGCTGCTAACTTAGGTACTCAAGACTACATTGTCACTGCCATAGTTGAAGATTCCTCTCCGGATTATAGTGTCTCTATTTTCAGTCCTGATCCAGGAGCTTCTGGATATTCCTATGGAGAGATGGTGCCATTTACTATAGAAATCACACCGAATACAGATGCTATTAATTCTGGAATTTCATTTGAAATTACTTTCGATATGAATGGAGGAAGTTCATTTATATATAATTCAACAACTTATCCCGAGTATGATTTATTTAGTATATCATCCGGAACTAACATTGGTTCCTTAGATTATGGGTGGAGCGAATGCAATGATGTACCTATAACCTTTACAATTGTTGATAATCTAGGATTAGGACCAAAATCACAGACTTTGACCGTTTCATTTAACGATAGTGAATGCCCATAATTGAAATTTATATAATGAAAAAAACCTACAAATACACTTTCGGATTTTTTGCTTTATTAGCGCTCATCATAGCCTGTACCAAAGAGGTTGGGCTATATACAGAAGTAGAATTTGAAATTTCAGAAACTCATGTAGCAGATGGTTTTATAAATACACCGCTCGCTACTTCCATTACCGTTACGCCAGAAGAACTAGTGGAAGGGTATTCTTATACCTATTCCTATAAAATTAATACAGGCGAAGGGTATTTTCAAGATGAATCTGGGGCTACTATTGCAGAAGGAGATAAAATAGGTTTAAATCCATTATCAGCCTCACTGAATTATATTGCCACAAAAATTGGAAATCACTCTATCACTTTTACCGCTGAAGATACTTTTGGCTTTCAGGAGCAGGTTACTGCATCTTACGCTATCAGTGATGTTCCTGTTACTTGGACCGTTATAAGCCCCACAGGCCAAGTACTTTTAGGTAGCTCACAAGATATTACGGTTACTTTAGGGAGTGAAACTACAGGTACAGGAGTTACGTATGAACGTAATTATTCCTTTACACTGGGAACAGGGAATATAACTTCTTCTCTAAGTGGAGCAAGTGAGGCTTTAAATGAATTTGTTAGTATTACACCAGGGACATATGCTTTAGAGTATGTATCTACAGAATTAGGACAAACAACTTTAGAGTTTTTATTGAAAGATTCAAACGGACAAGAAATAGTCCAAACCGTAAGTTTTGAAGTTGTTGATGAGCTTTCTTCAGAAAAAGAAATTACTTCCTTTATAGTAAACGGAGTAGTAGGTACTATTAGTGGAACTACCATTGATGTCGTTCTTCCAGAAGGAACCGATGTTACAGCATTAACTCCTGAAATTATACACACAGGAGCAAGTATAACCCCGGAATCAGAAACTAGTCAAGATTTTACGAATCCTGTAATCTATACCGTTACTGCTCAAGATCAAACGATACAAGAATATACCGTTACTTTAACTGTCGAAGGAAATGAAGCCAAAGATATCACTGATTTTGCAATTGATGGTGTTGATGGAATTATTACAGGAACCAATATTTCCGTAACCTTACCAGCAGGAACAGATGTTACTGTATTAAGTTCTACGGTAACTCATACTGGTGCTTCTGTAAACCCTACTTCTGGAGTAGCGCAAGACTTTACAAGCCCTGTGGAGTATACCGTTACCGCAGCAGATGGAACTACTAAAGTGTATACTGTTACGGTGAGTTTAGCCCCAGCTCTTAGTAGTGATAATAACATTACATCATTTAGTATTGATGGAGTTGCTGGCGTCATTTCAGGAACAACAATTACCGTAACACTTCCTGCAGGAACAGATGTAAGTAGTCTAACGCCTGCTATAATTCATAATGGAAATACCATAAATCCAAATACAGGAGTAGTTCAAGATTTTACAAACCCGATTATCTATACGGTGACAGCTGCTAACTTAGATACTCAAGAATATACGGTAACGGTTATTATGCCTTCGCTTAGTGATACGAAGGATATTACATCATTTAGTATTGATGGAGTTGCTGGCGTCATTTCAGGAACAACAATTACCGTAACACTTCCTGCAGGAACTGATGTAAGTAGTCTAACGCCTGCTATAATTCATAATGGAAATACCATAAATCCAAATACAGGAGTAGTTCAAGATTTTACAAACCCGATTATCTATACGGTGACAGCTGCTAACTTAGATACTCAAGAATATACGGTAACGGTTATTATGCCTTCGCTTAGTGATACGAAGGATATTACATCATTTAGTATTGATGGAGTTGCTGGCGTCATTTCAGGAACAACAATTACCGTAACACTTCCTGCAGGAACAGATGTAAGTAGTCTAACGCCTGCTATAATTCATACTGGTAATACGGTAAATCCAGATACTGGAATAGCTCAAGATTTTACAAATCCTGTAGAATATATTGTTACCGCTGCAGATACTACGACTAAAACATATACTGTTACGGCTATTCCAAATATACCACCTACAGTAAGTGCTACTTTCTTGGATAAATTTTCCAAATTAAATTTAATTGGTACTGCAAGCGATTCTGATGGAACAATTGAATCTTATTTATGGGAATTTGTTAGCTCGTCTACTGTTGCAGATTGGGATTTATTTGACGCTACTCAAGCTTCAACTGAAATATTAATGATCACAACAGGAACTTTCTTTTTTAAGTTAACTGTAACTGACAACGACGGTGCTACTGCGTCAGACATTGTCAAATTTACTATATCTTCAGATTCAGATCCAGATCCAGATCCAGATCCAGACCCTATAACTTCTTTTAATAGATCAACAGGAATATTAACAGCTCCAGGCGGCACATTAATAACAATAACGTTACGATCACGAGGTGATCAGGGTAAAGGAAGTGCAAATATTTCAGTAAATAATGCAACAGTTGTATCTAATGTATATAATACTAACTCTAATGAAAATTTTGATCTAACTGATGTGGGTAATATTACTATGCCAGGAAGTGGTAGTGTAGCACTTACAGGGAGTCATAATAATGTATTTGAATTAGATGGAACAGGTTCTTATTCTACCGTTAACATCTCAAGTAGTGATGGTACAATAACATCTTTTTCCATGGATGTAGATACTGGTATGCCACAATAATTTTAAAAATGTTAAAATATATTAATAACCACAATGAAAACCATAACTAAATATATACTAGCCTCAATTGCCATACTAGCTTTAATCATAGCCTGTACAAAGGAGGTTGGCTTATATACAGAAGTAGAATTTGAAATCACGGAAGAACATAAAGCTGATGGTTTTATAAGTACACCGCTCGCTACTTCCATTACCGTTACGCCAGAAGAACTAGTGGAAGGGTATTCTTATACCTATTCCTATAAAATTAATACAGGCGAAGGATATTTTCAAGATGAATCGGGAAATACAATTGCCGAGGGAGATAAAATAGGTTTAAATCCATTATCAGCCTCATTAAATTATATTGCTACAAAAATTGGAGATCACTCTATCACTTTTACCGCTGAAGATACTTTTGGCTTTCAGGAGCAGGTTACTGCATCTTACGCTATCAGCGATGTTCCTGTTTCTTGGACGGCCACAGGACCTTCAAGCCAAGTTTTACTAGGCACCTCACAAGATATTACACTTATTTTAGGGAGTGAAACTACAGGTACAGGAGTTACGTATGAAAGAAACTATTCTTTTACTCAAGGAACAGGTACAATAACTTCATCTCCAAGCGGAGCAAGTGAGGCTTTAAATGAATTTGTTAGTATTACACCAGGGACATATGCTTTAGAGTATGTATCTACCGAATTAGGGCAGACCACGCTAGAGTTTTTATTGAAAGATTCAAACGGACAAGAAATAGTTCAAACCGTAAGTTTTGAAGTTGTAGATGAGCTTTCTACAGAAAAAGAAATTACTTCCTTTATTGTAAATGGAGTAGCTGGAACTCCTAGTGGAACTTCCATTAACCTTGTACTTCCTGAAGGTACTGACTTAACTGCTTTAGCACCAGTGATTATACACACAGGAGCAAGTATTTTCCCAGAATCAGAAACAAGTCAAGATTTTACCAACCCTGTGGAGTATTCGGTTATGGCGCAAGATGGTTCTATTCAAATTTGGAACGTAACTATTACCAATTCAACCACCGCAGTAACATCAGTGATTATCGATCAATACACGGATACCATGACCGTAAATGGGAGTCAAACTTTAACAGCTACTATTACCCCTGCTAATGCTTCTAACCAAACAATTACTTGGATTTCTGATGACCAAACGATAGCAATTATAAATAGTGCTGGAGTGGTCGAGGCTCTTGCAGCAGGCACTGTGTCTATAAAAGCAATTGTTGACGGTGTATTCGATACTGTTGAGATTACTGTAACAGCAATAGTAATTCCTGTAATATCTGTAAGTATTGACACTTATACAGATACCATGACAGTAAATGAGAGTCAAATTTTAACAGCGACTATTAATCCTTCCAACGCTTCTAACCAAACAATTATGTGGACTTCTAGTGATGAAACTAGAGCTATAATAACTAATTCTGGAGAAGTAGATGCTATTGCTGCCGGCACTGTTTCCATAGAAGCTGCTGTTGATGGAAAGATTGATACTATTGAGATTACTATATTACCAATAGTAATTCCTGTAATATCTGTAAGTATTGACACTTATACAGATACCATGACCGTAAGTGATAGTCAAATTTTAACAGCGACTATTAATCCTTCCAACGCTTCTAACCAAACAATTACTTGGACTTCTAGTGATGAAACTAGAGCTATAATTAGTAATTCTGGAGAATTAGAAGCTATTGCTGCCGGCACTGTTTCCATAGAAGCTGCTGTTGATGGAAAGATTGATAATATTGAGATTACTATATTACCAATATTAATTCCTGTAATATCCGTAAATATTGACCCCCATTCGGATACCATGAACGTAAGTGATAGTCAAACTTTAACAGCTACTATTAATCCTTCTAATGCTTCTAACCAAACAATTACTTGGTCGTCAAGCAATGAAGCAATAGCTACAATAAATAGTTCTGGAGAAGTAGAAGCTATCACAACAGGAACTTTTCTTATAAAAGCAGCTGTTGACGGAAAGATTGACACTGTGGAAATTACGGTAGTAAACCGTGCACCAACAGCAGTTGCTACAGGGCCAACAACTACAACTACGGGTGTTACAGAAAATTTTTATGCCGATTCATCATCAGATCCAGACGGGGACAATTTAACTTATTTGTGGGATTTTGGAGATACAACTACCTCAAATTTAATAAATCCGACGCATAGTTATACTACAGCAGGACCATATACAGTAGCGCTTACCGTTACCGATAATGGAACACCAAATTTAGATGATACCGTTACAATAACAATAAGCGTTTCAAATTCTGCTAATCAACTCCCCGTGGTAAGCGCTGGTGATGATCAAGAGGTAGTTGGTCTAGCCACTCAATTTTCTCTTTCAGGAACAGCAAGTGACCCTGATGGAACAATAGAAATTATTTTATGGGAAAAAATAAGTGGGGGATCGGCAACAATAGTGAATCAAAACTCACTCACCACAGCAGTTACTGGTTTCTCAGGAGGGCTCTACGAGTTTAGACTAACTGTAACTGATAATCTAGGTGGAGTAAGCTCAGATATTGTACGAATCAATGTTACTGCTTGCCCGACAAGCTGTCCCTCAGGTGAAGCGGTTTGTTTTGATCCTGCTACAAATGTATGCGAATGTAGACCTACTGGCGGTCCAAATCCTGTTTTATGTGTAGCTACCGACTAAAAGATTAAACTTTAATATGAATAAACTTTACAAATATACTTTCGGATTTTTAGCCATACTAGCTTTAATCATAGCCTGTACAAAGGAGGTTGGCTTATATACAGAAGTAGAATTTGAAATTTCAGAAACTCATGTGGCAGATGGCTTTATTAATACACCGCTAGCTACTTCTATTACGGTTACGCCAGAGGAACTCGTGGAAGGGTATTCTTATTCCTATTCTTATAAAATTAATACAGGTGAAGGGTATTTTCAAGATGAATCCGGGGCTACTATTGCAGAAGGAGATAAAATAGGTTTGATTCCATTATCAGCCTCATTAAATTATATTGCCACAAAAATAGGCGATCACTCAATTACTTTTACCGCTGAAGATACTTTTGGCTTTCAGGAGCAGGTTACTGCATCTTACGCTATCAGTGATGTTCCTGTTACTTGGACCGTTATAGGCCCCACAGGCCAAGTACTTTTAGGTAGCTCACAAGATATTACGGTTACTTTAGGAAGTGAAACTACAGGCGTAGGAGTTACATATGAACGAAATTATTCTTTTACTCAAGGAACAGGTAATCTAACTTCATCTCCAAGCGGAGCAAGTGAGGCTTTAAATGAATTTGTTAGTATTACACCTGGAACGTATGCCTTAACCTATGTAGCTACAGAATTAGTACAAACAACTTTAGAGTTTTTATTGAAAGATTCAAACGGACAAGAAATAGTTCAAACCATAAGTTTTGAAGTGGTTAATGAGCTTTCTTCAGAAAAAGAAATTACTTCCTTTATAGTAAACGGAGTGGCAGGTACTATTAATGGTACTACTATCGATGTTGTTCTTCCAGAAGGAACAGATGTAACTGCCTTAGCACCAATAATTATACACACAGGAGTAAGTATTTCGCCAGAATCAGAAACGAGTCAAGATTTTACGAATCCAGTAATCTATACGGTTACGGCTCAAGATCAAACGATACAAGAATATACTGTTACGTTAACTGTCGAAGGAAATGAAGCCAAAGATATCACTGATTTTGCAATTGATGGAGTTGATGGAATTATTACAGGAACCAATATTTCCGTAACCTTACCAGCAGGAACAGATGTTACCGCATTAAGTCCCACTATAGTGCATGAAGGGAGCTCAATCAATCCTGCATCAGGTGTAGCCCAAGATTTTTCAAGTCCTGTTGAGTATACGGTTACCGCTGCTGATGGAACTACTCAAGTGTATACCGTTACAGTAAGTTTAGCTCCAACTCTTAGTAGTGATAAAGATATCACCACATTTACTATTGACGGAGTACTGGTGAACAATCCTGTAATAGCATTTACAATTACCCTCCCTGCAGGAACAGATGTTACCACATTAAGTCCTACTATAATGCATGAAGGAAGCTCAATCAATCCCGCTTCAGGAGTAATCCAAAATTTTACAAGTCCTGTTGAGTATACGGTTACTGCTGCTGATGGCACTACACAAGTGTATACAGTTACAGTCAGTTTAGCCCCAGCTCTTAGTGATGAGAAAAACATTACTTCTTTTACAATTGATGGAGAAGTCGTGAATAATCCTGCATCAGCATTTACGATTACGCTTCCCTCAGGAACGGATGTTACCGCATTAAGCCCTACTTTAGCCCATACTGGTGCTTCTGTAAATCCTGCTTCGGCTGTAGCACAAAACTTTACAAGTCCTGTAGAATATACTGTTACCGCAGCAGATGGGACTACTAAAATGTACATCGTTACGGTGAGTTTAGCACCAGCTCTTAGTAGTGCTAAAGACATTACATTATTTACTATTGATGGAGAAATGGTGAACAATCCTGCAACAGCATTCACGATTACACTTCCTGCAGGAACTGATGTTACTGCACTTTCACCATCCATTACACATACTGGAGCTTCTATCAATCCTGCTTCAGGTGTAGCACAAGATTTTACAAGTCCTGTTGAGTATACGGTTACCGCTGCTGATGGAAGTACTCAAGTCTATACGGTTACGGTGAATTTAGCAGCTCCTGTTAACGAAGCGCCAATAGCCCAGGCGGATATATTTACAGTAATTGAAAATTCCTCAAATAATACATTAGATGTTCTTAATAATGATAGTGATGCTGATGGAACCGTTTTAACTATTATAGCGGTAGATACACCTATAAATGGTAGCGCAACAATTGCTCCTGGAGGGCAATCTATACTTTATAATGCGACTAATGGGAATGATAGATTTAACTATACCATTGAAGATGAAGATGGAGCCACTACTGCGGCTACAATAGATATTAATGTAGTGCCAAATCAAAATCCTACGGTAGAAATAGACGATAGAATTTTGATTCCAAGAACAGATTACCCTAGAACGGTAACTTTTAATGTAGCAAGTTCTGGTGATACTGACGGAACCATTGAAAATTATGAATGGAATTTTGGTGATAGTGGTTCTACCGGAAATATAATAAATAATACAAATCCAACTGCTACATCACATACTTTTGACGGTCCAGAGACATATGATGTTGTATTAACTGTTACTGACGACCTTGGTGCTACAGGTTCTGACGCTTTTGAACTAATACTTGGAGAATATGAAACTCCTGATTTTACTTTTAGTGTTGTTCCAAGTGCTTCTCCTAGTGATGGATATCCTTTTGGGGTGGATGTAGAAGTATATTTTTATATTACTCCATCTGCTAATTTAACCAATGGAAATTATGTAATGGAAATGAGCGCCAACGAAGATTTTACTATTCTATCCATAGGTAGTAATAGCTATAATCATTCTTCAATAATTCCGATGACTGATGGTACTGTAACAGGTTACCTGGATAATTCTAGTTATGAGCCGACTTTAACAATTGAATTTATTGTTAGGGAAATTAATAGTGGTATTCAAAAATCTGTAACGCGTACATTTACTTATTGTACAAGTGGAAATTGCCCTCTTTAAACACACAACTAACCACAATGAAAACCACAACTAAATATATACTAGCCTCAATTGCCTTACTAGCTTTAATTATAGCCTGTACCAAAGAGGTTGGGCTATATACAGAAGTAGAATTTGAAATCACGGAAGAACATGAGGTTGATGGATTTATTAGTACACCTCTAGCGACTTTTCTAACCGTTACTCCTGAGGAACTATTAGAAGATCTTAGTTATTCTTTTTCGTATAAAATAAATTCTGGAGCAGGATATTTTCAAGATGTTGCAGGAACTACAATTCAAGAAGGTGAAAAGGCTTCTTTTAATCCTTTATCAGCTTCATTAGATTATATTCCAACAACTATAGGAGGTCATTCGGTAACCTTTACAGCATCAGATACTTTTGGATTTACAGAAGAAATAACCCTTACCTATACCATTACCAATATTCCAGTTACGTGGACAGCTACAGGACCAACAGATCCAGTGCTATTAGGTAGCTCTCAAAGTATTACGGTGATCTTAGGAAATGAAGCGGCTGTAACAGGAGCAACCTACCAAAGAAATTATTCGTTCTCTGAAGGCTCTGGTAATTTATATACTGCAGCTCCTGAAAGCAATACTATTACGGTGAATGATTTTGTAAGTATTGAACCAGGAACATATCAATTGGAATATATTTCTAATGAATTAGGGGTTACAACGATTGAGTTCTTATTAAGAGATAGCAACGAGCAAGAATTAATAGCTACCGTTACCTTTGAAGTTGTAGATGAACTTTCTACAGAAAAAGAGATTACTTCCTTTATGATAAATGGAGAGGCAGGTACAATTACAGGAACGATTATCGATGTTATACTTCCTGAAGGAACCGATTTAACAGCCTTAGCGCCTGTAATTATACATGCGGGAGCGAGTATTTCGCCGGAATCAGAAACAAATCAAGACTTTTCTAATCCTGTAGTCTATACGGTTACTGCTCAAGATGAAACGATACAAGCTTATACGGTGAATTGCAGTATTGAGGGTGATGATTCAAAAGATATCACTGATTTCGCAATCAATGGTGTAGATGGAACTATAACAGGGACTAACATTTCGGTAACCTTACCAGCAGCAACAGACGTAACTGCACTCGAACCTACTGTAACTCATACTGGCGCTACTGTGAGCCCTGCTTCAGGTGTAGCACAGGATTTTACAAGTCCTGTAATTTATACGATTACTGCTGAAGATGCGTCTATGCAAGAGTACACCGTTACTGTAACTATGACTCAGAGTGATTCAAAAGACATCACCACATTTACTATTGATGGTGTTGATGGAACTATTACAGGAACTGATATTATTCTTACCTTACCATCTACAACAGACGTAACTGAACTTGAGCCTACTGTAACTCATACTGGCGCTACTGTAAGTCCTGTTTCTGGAGTAGCACAAGATTTTACAAATCCTGTAATTTATACGGTTACTGCTGAAGATGCGTCTACGAAAGAGTACACCGTTACTGTAACTATTGCTCAGAGTGATTCAAAAGACATCACCACATTTACTATTGATGGTATAAACGGAACTATTGTAGGAACTAATATTTCCGTAACATTACCTTCTACAACAGACGTAACTGCACTTGAGTCTACTGTAACTCATACTGGCGCTACTGTAAGCCCAGCTTCAGGTTTAGCCCAAGATTTTACAAGTCCTGTTGAGTATACGGTAACCGCTGCTGATGGAACTACGCAAGTCTATACGGTTACGGTGAATTTAGCTCCAGCACTTAGCAGCGATAAGGACATTACTTCATATACTATTGATGGAGAAACGGTGAACAATCCTGCAACAGCATTCACAATTACCCTTCCTGCAGGAACCGATGTTACTGCACTTTCACCTTCCATTACACATACTGGAGCTTCTATCAATCCTGGTTCAGGCGTAGCACAAGATTTTACAAGTCCTGTGAAATATACAGTAACCGCAGCTGATGGAACTACGCAAGTATACACCGTTACGGTGAGTTTAGCACCAGCTCTTAGTAGTACTAAAGACATCACATCATTTAGTATTGACGGAGAAATAGTGAACAATCCTGCAACAGCATTTACAATTACCCTTCCTGCGGGAACTGATGTTACTGCGCTTTCACCTTCCATTACACATACTGGAGCTTCTATCAATCCTGCTTCTGGCGCAGCACAAGATTTTACAAGTCCTGTGAGTTATACCGTAACAGCAGCAGATGGGTCTACACAAGTGTATTCAGTAACCGTTACTGCTCCTGCGCTTAGTAGTACCAAAGAAATCACAGCATTTACAATTGGTGGAGTAAATGGAACCATCACAGGAACGAATATTAGTCTGACTTTACCAGCAGGAACCGATGTTACTGCGCTTTCACCTTCCATTACACATACTGGAGCTTCTATCAGTCCTGCTTCAGGTGTAGCGCAAAATTTTACAAGTCTTGTTGAATATACAGTTACCGCTGCAGATGGAACTACGCAAGTGTATTCAGTGACCGCTACCGCTCCTGCGCTTAGTAGCGATAAAAACATTACTTTATTTATAATTGGAACGGTAAACGGAACTATCACAGGAACGAATATTAGTCTGACTTTACCAGCAGGAACCGATGTTACTGCGCTTTCACCATCTATTACACATACTGGAGCTTCTATCAATCCTGCTTCGGGTGTAGCACAAAATTTTACAAGTCCTGTTGAGTATACGGTTACCGCAGCAGATGGAACTACACAAGTGTATTCAGTGACCGTTACTGTTCCAGCTCTTAGTAGTACCAAAGAAATCACAGCATTTACAATTGGTGGAGTAAGTGGAACCATCACAGGAGCGAATATTAGTCTAGCCTTACCTGCAGGAACTGATGTTACTACACTTTCACCATCTATTACACATACTGGAGCTTCTATCAGTCCTGCTTCAGGTGTAGCGCAAAATTTTACAAGTCCTGTTGAGTATACAGTTACCGCTGCAGATGGAACTACGCAAGTGTATTCAGTGACCGTTACCGCTCCTGCGCTTAGTAGTGATAAAAACATTACTTTATTTATAATTGGAACGGTAAACGGAACTATCACAGGAACGAATATTAGTCTGATTTTACCAGCAGGAACCGATGTTACTGCGCTTTCACCTTCCATTACACATACTGGAGTTTCTATCAATCCTGCTACTGGTGCAGCACAAGACTTTTCTAGTCCTGTGAGTTATACTGTAACAGCAGCGGACGGGTCTACACAAGTGTATTTAGTGACTGTAACTGCTCCTGCGCTTAGTAGTGATAAAGACATTACTTTATTTATTATTAATGGGGAGGTAGTAAATAATCCTTCATCAGCATTTACCATTACCCTTCCAGCAGGGACAGATGTTACCACATTAAGTCCTACCATAGTACATGAGGGAAACTCGATCAGTCCTGCTTCAGATGTAGCGCAAAATTTTACAAGTCCTGTTGATTATACGGTTACCGCTGCAGATGGAACAACACAAGTGTATTCAGTAACTGTGACTGCTCCTGCGCTTAGTAGTACCAAAGCAATCACATCATTTACAATTAATGGAACGAATGGAACTTTCTCAGGAACAAATATAACTGTGAGACTACCGTACGGAACTGAAGTAACTGCATCAACACCCTCAATAACTTATAATGGTGCTACTATTGTACCTAATGCAGGAGTATCTCAAAATTTCACAAATCCAATCACTTATACGGTAACGGCAGATGATAATACAACACAATCGTATATTGTTACGGTAATTGTACCATCTGCTATGTTCAATCAACTCACAGGGGAATTAACTGCTGAAGCCGGAACAGAAATAACAATAAGATTACAATATAATGATGTAGATGATGATGGTCTTTCCCGTTTAGAAGCTAATTCTAGCTCAGGAACTAACCTTGGTGATGCCTATGTATACTGGGGAAGTGGTGATTTAGTTGAAGATAGTTTTACTTTTCTAATGCCAGATGATAATGTCGCATACATTAGTGGATTCATTGATACAGGAGAATATGGCCCTGGAGAAACCCAATTTTTCATTTCTGCAGTTGGTTTTTCCACCTCAGAAAGTATGTATACATCTGGAGGTACAAGTACATTCCCAGAATAGTAAAAAATAATTTATAAATATTTACAAATTATTTTTTGAATATTTAAAGAATCTAACATGAAAAATATAGGGCTCTGTTTTAGTTTAATTTTATTAGTGATAATTAGCTGCACCAAAGAGGTAGGTCTTTATACAGAGGTAGAATTTGAAATTTCAGAAACTCATGTGGCAGATGGTTTTATCAATACACCTCTCGCGACTTCCATTACGGTTACTCCAGAAGAATTGGTAGATAGCTATTCTTATACGTATTCCTATAAAATTAATACAGGCGAAGGGTATTTTCAAGATGAATCTGGAGCTACTATTTCGGAAGGAGATAAAATAGGGTTGAATCCATTATCAGCCTCACTGAATTATATTGCCACAAAAATTGGCGATCACTCGATAACTTTTACCGCAGAAGATACTTTTGGTTTTGCGGAAGCAGTAACTTTAAGTTATACTATATCAAACGTTCCCGTTTCTTGGACTGCTACAGGTCCTACAGGACAAGTTTTATTAGGTACATCACAAGATATCACTGTTGTTTTAGGGAGTGAAACTACAGGTACAGGAGTTACATATGAAAGAAACTATTCGTTTACAGAAGGAACAGGTAACCTAACTTCTTCTCCAACCGGAACAAGCGAAACCTTAAATGAATTTGTTAGCATTTTACCAGGAACGTATACCCTAACGTATGTTTCTACTGAAGTAGGACAAACAACTTTGGAGTTTTTATTAAAAGATTCAAACGGACAAGAAATAGTTAAAACCGTAAGTTTTGAAGTTGTAGATGAGCTTTCTACAGAAAAGGAAATTACATCATTTATAGTAAACGGAGTAGCAGGAACTCCTAGTGGAACTTCCATTAACCTTGTACTTCCTGAAGGTACTGACTTAACTGCTTTATCTCCAGTAATTATACATACAGGAGCAAGTATTTCCCCAGAATCAGAAACAACTCAAGACTTTACGAATCCAGTAATTTATACGGTTACGGCTCAAGATCAAACGATACAAGAATATACCGTTACTTTAAGTGTCGAAGGAAATGATGCTAAAGATATTACTGATTTTATAATTGATGGAGTTGATGGAATTATTACAGGAACCAATATTTCCGTAATCTTACCAGCAGGAACAGATGTTACCGCATTAAATCTTACTGTTATTCATACTGGTGCTTCTGTAAATCCTACTTCTGGAGTAGCGCAAGACTTTACCAATCCTGTGGAGTATACCGTTACCGCAGCAGATGGAACTACTAAAGTGTATACTATTACGGTGAGTTTAGCTCCAGCCCTTAGTAGTGATAATGACATTACATCATTTAGTATTGATGGAGTTGCTGGCGTTATATCAGGAACAACAATTACAGTATCACTTCCTGCTGGAACAGATGTAAGTACTTTAACGCCTGCAATAATTCATAATGGAAATACTATAAATCCAGATACAGGAATAGCTCAAGATTTTACAAACCCGATTACCTATACGGTGACAGCTGATAACTTAGATACTCAAGAATATTCGGTAACGGTTATTATGCCTACCCTTAGTGATACGAAGGATATTACATCATTTAGTATTGACGGAGTTGCTGGTGTTATTTCAGGAACAACGATTACGGTAACACTTCCTGCCGGAACAGATGCGAGTAGTTTAACACCTGCAATAATTCATAATGGAAATACTATAAATCCAGATACAGGGGTGGCTCAAGACTTTACAAACCCTGTAGAATATACTGTTGCTGCTGCAAATGGAAGTACTAAAGCATACAATGTTACAATAGTAGTTTCATCGATTGATTTTGAACTGACTTCTACTGTAACAGATGATTCATTTGGAGTTACTGGATTTTATGAAAGAGTAAATGTAAGTGCCAACCAATCTTTAAGTTACACTGTAAAATATACGAATAATTTTAATCTACCATTTGCAGGTTATAATTCAGGAGATGAATATACAATTGAAAGTTTTAATATAATTAATGAGTTTTATAATCCTCAAGATATAATCGGAGATCACATCTTAAATTTTGATGTAACTTCAGGTGGAATAACAAAGACAACAACGATTAGTATTAATTATACATTGATTGGTTTGAAAAGTACAGCTCCGGATTATGATATAAATATTTTCGACTCATCAGAAGGATTTCTTGACATAATACATTCGACACTATTATTAAATAATAATATTGATGTAAGAGTTACTCATTATGCTGGAGGTTCGGGATCTTGGCTTGCTGGTAATTATCTTGGCAGCACTTTTAACTATAAATTAAATGAATGGACATTATTTACTGATTACAGTACATACGCTCTTTTCGGATTTAAATTCTCTTTAAATGACGGGGAACTCGCTATGGCCAAAATAGAAATAAGAGATGAAAATGATCAAATAATAAGCACAACCTATCGAAGAGTTGGCTTAAGTCCTTATGATTTTGATTCCGCCTGGGATGGTCAACAATAACCAAATTTTTAGCCTATTTTTATAAATTGTCGTGCATAAAATTATCATTTCAAATACTATATTTCAAAAAAACAGAATATAACTTGATGTATATTATTGCGCAGTAAAAGAATCTAACTTAATGTAATAAGTTCAACATCAAGAAAGTTAAAGTACAAAATACCCACTCGAGGAAGAATAAAAAAAAGATATATCGGCGAACACGCCCAATTAAAGCAAGTAGACGACAATCTAGAAGTTATAATCCAAAGAGTTGCCCTAAGTTTAAGACCATAAGTTGTTAAAAAAAAGAATGGAGATATCGAAGTTGATTTAATGATGGAAAGCAATATTAAATCAACATCTAAATACTAAAACTTATTTTAAAAAACCTTGCACTTCACAAAATAAAAATACTTTAGAAAGAGTGTCTAAGAAAAAATAAAAGAGGTTGAAAAATTATTAAATTACAATCCTTTTAAAAAGTATAATTATTATTTAAATTTTGAAGTTGTAATTTAAAAAGTTAAAATTATCCATTCAGACTTTGGTAAAGCCTAACATATTTATATTTTATTAAGATTTGGTACTAGCAATTATACACTAACTAATATACTTCCAAATATTTTTATGGGTAACTAATTGTGCATAGGTATAATTAATTACGGCATTCTCATCTTTAGCAAGGGTGGGGTCGTCTTTTAAGAGTTGTAAAGCATAGTAACGGGCTGTTTTTAGAATGTCATTGTCTCGGACGATATCTGCAATCTTTAGATTTAGCATGCCGCTTTGCTGGGTTCCCATTAAATCTCCAGGACCACGGAGTTTTAAGTCCACCTCTGCGATTTCAAAACCGTCGTTGGTACGGACCATCGTTTCCAACCGCGTTTTTGCTTCTGCAGATAGTTTAAAACTGGTCATCAGAATACAAAAACTTTGGTCTGCTCCACGGCCAACACGCCCGCGTAATTGGTGCAATTGTGATAATCCAAAGCGTTCCGCACTTTCTATAATCATCACAGAAGCATTGGGTACATTAACGCCCACTTCTATAACTGTTGTTGCTACCATAATCTGCGTTTCACCCTTTACAAAACGCTGCATTTCATATTCTTTATCCACAGGTTTCATTTGCCCATGTACAATAGAAATTTGATATTCAGGCTGTGGAAAATCACGCGCAATACTTTCATAGCCATCCATTAAATCCTTATAATCCAAGGCTTCAGATTCTTGAATTAAAGGATAAACCACATAGATCTGTCTTCCTTTTTTAATTTCCTCCCGGATAAAATGAAATACTTTTAATCGGTTAGAATCATACCGATGTACTGTTTTAATAGGCTTACGACCTGGAGGTAATTCATCAATCACAGAAATATCTAAATCGCCATACAAACTCATCGCCAAGGTTCTGGGGATTGGCGTGGCTGTCATCACTAAAACATGTGGTGGTATCGTATTCTTATGCCATAATTTAGAACGCTGTGCTACACCAAAACGATGCTGTTCATCTACAATGGCCAAGCCTAAATTTTTATACTGCACTTTATCCTCCAATAGGGCATGGGTGCCTATTAAAATTTGAAGTTCCCCACTTTCTAACTGCTCGTGTATCACCTTTCGAGAGGACTTTTTAACGGAACCAGTTAATAGCGAAACCGTAATGCCCACGCCTTCTAACAGTTCTTGGATACCTACAAAATGTTGATTCGCTAAAATCTCTGTAGGTGCCATCAAGCAGGCCTGAAATCCGTTATCAATTGCTAATAACATCGCCATTAAAGCAACGATTGTTTTACCTGAACCAACATCACCTTGCAATAGCCTATTCATTTGTGCATTGCTCCCTAAGTCTGCCCGAATTTCTTTCAGAACTCGTTTTTGTGCATTTGTAAGATCAAATGGCAAATGGTTGCTGTAAAAATCATTAAAAATAGTACCTACCTTATCAAAAGGAAAGCCTTTAATACGCTTTTTATGCAACATATTCTTAGCAATGAGTTGCAGCTGAATATAAAAAAGCTCTTCAAATTTTAATCGGAATTGAGCTTTGGCTAAAAGTTCTTGATTTTTAGGGAAGTGAATATTAAACATCGCTTCACTCTTAGAAATTAAATGGAGCTCTTCTATAATTTTAGGAGAGAGTGCTTCCGTAAACTTCCCATTCAGTTCTACAAATATCTGCTGAATTAACTTACTTAGTACTCTATTGGTAATCCCTTTATTACTCAGTTTCTCTGTAGAAGGATACACGGGTTGCATGTATATCTTTAAACCCTTTTCATGATCCACAAGTAATTCCATTTCTGGGTGTGGCATTGAAAAAGTGCCATTGTAAAAATTAGTTTTTCCGAAAACTACATAGGGTACATTGATCTTCAAATTCTCACGAATCCATTTCTGCCCTCTAAACCATACCAATTCCATTTTACCTGTATCATCTATAAAGGTTGCAACTAAGCGGTTCCCTTTTTTTTGTGCTACAGATTTAATATGGGTAATTTTTCCAACTACCTGAACCTCTGAAGAATTTTGCTGTAATAGCTTAATTTTATAGTACTGTGTCTTATCAATATAGCGATGAGGAAATAGATTGATAAGATCTTGATAGGTTTGAATGCCAAGCTCTGACTGCAAACTATTAGCCCTATTAGGACCAACACCTTTTAAATAAGCAATGGGAGTTTGTAAAAAATTTGCATTCATGCGACTAAAATACTCCTTAGAAACAAAGGAACAAAAACCAAATTGCTTATTTTGGTATTGATTTTGAATTTTATTAAAATATGCGGAATTTATTTTTAACTTTTATCTGTTTTCTTTCTACTTTTTTAAATGCTCAAGAGCAGAAATCGGTCGATTTTATCTCTGGTACAGCTTCACTTTCTATTCTTCCTAAGGAAAAGCAAATTATAGGCACGGTAACCTATTCTTTTGAGGTTTTAAAAGATGTGGATAGTATTTTTCTAGATGCTAAAAACATCAATTTTACAGCCCTAAAACTTAATGGTAAAAAAGTTAAGTATGTTAATGATGAAAAACATATTATTATAAAAAAACGGTTTAAGAAAGGAAAATCACAGACACTACATCTTTCTTATGTAGCGCAACCTAAGCAAACCGTTTATTTTATTGGTTGGGATGATGCTACTAGTACAAATAAACAAGTTTGGACACAGGGTCAGGGAAAATACACTAGCCAATGGTTGCCAAGTTTTGATGATATGAATGAAAAAGTGGTCTTTGACTTAAATATTACGTTTGATTCTGATTATCAAGTAATTGCCAATGGTATATTAATTGACGCCAAAAAAAACGCAAACGATATGACTACTTGGTCCTATGACATGGAACAGCCTATGAGTAGTTATCTCTTAGCTTTTGCTATTGCAAAATATGACAAAAAAACGGTAACCAGTAATAGCGGTGTTCCTCTAGAGCTATATTATTATCATAAAGACAGTATAAAGTTTGAACCAACCTATCGCTATTCTAAAGAAATTTTCGATTTTTTAGAACGTGAAATCGGAATGGATTACCCTTGGCAAAATTACAAACAAGTACCTGTTAAAGATTTTCTGTATGCAGGAATGGAAAATACAACCATAACTATTTTTTCCGATGGGTATATGATAGATTCCATTGCTTTTGTTGATAAAAATTATGTAAATATCAATGCACACGAATTAGCACATCAATGGTTTGGAGATTTAGTAACAGAGGTAGATGGTCATCATCATTGGCTGCAAGAAGGTTTTGCTACCTACTATGCACTACTAGCAGAAAAAGAACTTTTGGGAGATGAAGAATTCTATTGGAAATTATTTGATACTGCAGAAACTTTGCAGAACAGTACTGTAGATGGCAAAGGAGAGTCTTTACAAGACCCGAAAGCAAGTAGCCTCACCTTTTACGAGAAAGGCGCCTGGGCTTTGATAATGCTTAAAAATGAAATAGGAGCAGAGACCTTCAAAAAAGGGATTCCGAAGTATTTAGAAAAATACAAATTTAGGAATGTAACAATAAAAGAGTTTCTTCAGGAAATGGAGGCTGCCTGTGGCAAACCCTTAGACAGTTTTGAGACAGTATGGTTGGAAGGAAAAGAATTTCCCAATGAAGCTGCGTTAACGTATTTGAAAAAGAATTCTTCAAGCATAGCCACTTTTATAAAACTTCAACATGAAGTAGGTGCTTTAATAGCGCAAAAAGAACAGGCAGCTTTAATTGAAAAGGCCTATGATGCATCCACTTCTATCGCATTGAAAAAAAGAATCATTCTAAACTATTCCGAATTATTTTCAGAAGATTTTATCAAGAAAATATTGGCTTCAAATAGATTAAAATTACGACAGGCATTGCTATTAAAAACGGTTCAAATTCCTGCGGGCTTGCAGCCAGATTTTGAATCGCTCTTAGAAGATCAAAGTTATATTACGGTAGAGAATGCACTATACCGACTCTTTTTGAACTTTCCTGAGCAAAGAAAAAAGTATTTGGACCAAACAAAAGATATCATTGGTTTCTCTGATAAAAATGTGCGTCTATTATGGCTAACACTAGCCTTGGTTACTGAAGATTATAACAGTTTAAAAACCAAAGACTATTTTGATGAATTGGGGAGTTATACTAATCCTAAATACGATCCTAAAACACGTGAAACCGCTTTTCAATATTTGTTTCAAACTTTTGGATTAACAGATACCAACTTAGAAGATTTAGCAAAGGCTAGTATCCATCACAGTTGGCAGTTTAAAAAATTTGCAAGAACATTATTTGATGAGTTGCTAAAAGATGAAGCCTATAAAAATAGAATTATTACTTTGTTGCCTAAATTAAATGAAAAAGAAAAACTGTATCTTACTAATAAACTAGAGTAGTATGAGAGCATTAGTAATTTCTGGAGGTGGGAGCAAAGGTGCTTTTGCAGGTGGTGTTGCGCAATATCTTATTGAAGAGGCACAACGGGAGTATGATCTACTTATAGGAACATCTACGGGGAGTCTTTTAATTTCTCATTTGGGGCTTAAAAAAATAGAAAAAATAAAAAATATTTATACCTCTGTAAGTCAAGAGGACATTTTTAGTAATTGTCCATTCTCTATACAAAAAAAGCATGGTGTTGAAAGTATAGGAATCCACCATTTTAATGTGCTGAAAAATTTTTACCGCGGAAGTAAAACCTTTGGAGAGAGCCATAAGCTTCTAAAGCTGATTAAAAATACTATAACTATGTCAGAATTTGAAGAACTAATAAATGGTACTAAAGATATCGTGGTAACTGTTTCTAACTTATCTCTTAACCAAGTAGAATATAAATCAATTAATGATTTTTCCTATGATGAGTTTTGCGAATGGGTATGGATCTCTTGTAACTATACGCCATTCATGAGCTTAGTAAAGAAAAATGGTTGTGAATATGCTGATGGTGGTTTAGGTACTATGGTTCCTATTGAAGAAGCTATTAAACGTGGTGCTACCACGATAGATGCTATAATTTTACAAACAGAAGTCACACATTTAAACCGGATGCCTTCTAAAAATGTTTTTTCATTATTAACCAATATGTTTGCGTTTATGCTGGATCGTATAGAGCATCAAAATATAAGAATAGGGAAGTATGTAGCAAGCCATAATAATGCAATCATTAACTTTTATTACACTCCCACTGTTTTAACTACAAATTCACTTATTTTTGACAAAGCTAAAATGACTGCTTGGTGGAAAAGTGGATTTAACTATGCTAAATTCAAAACCTCAGAAAGTAGTCCGCTAGAACCAGAAGGAACCAACCAATAAAAAATTAAAAATTTGAAAGCATTAGTAATAAGTGGAGGTGGGAGTAAAGGTGCTTTTGCTGGTGGAGTTGCACAATACCTTATGGAGATTAAGAAAAAGGAATATGATCTATTTCTTGGCACCTCTACGGGTAGCCTATTAATTCCGCAATTATCGCTAAATAATGTTGGTAAACTTTATGATATTTATACCAATGTAAATCAACTTTCTATTTTTAGTTTAAATCCGTTTATAGTAAAGAAAAAAGATGGTCGTGAATTTGTAACTATTAACTATTTTACGACATTCTTGCAATTTTTAAAACGTAAAAGAACATTTGGAGAAAGCGGTGCCTTGCGCAGAACCATTAAAAAGAATTTCTCTCCTGAAGAATTTAATTTAATAAAAAATTCAAACAAAAAAGTAATTGTAACGGTTTCTAATTTATCAAAAAATAGGGTAGAGTACAAGGAGTTAAATGATTTTACTTACGAAGAGTTTTGTGATTGGATTTGGATTTCTTGTAATTATATTCCATTTATGTCATTAGTAAAACGCAATGGCCATGAATATGGCGATGGAGGATTAGGATGTGTTGTTCCGATCCGAGAAGCTATCCGAAGAGGAGCCACAGAAGTTGATGCGATTATCTTAGAATCCGAAAATTTGAATCAGAATAAAGTATTGGGTAAAAACCCATTTTCTCTAATGCTAAGTATTTACGGCTTTGTACTGGACCAAATAGAATACCATGATGTTTCTGAAGGTGTTTTAGCCGCCAAGCACAACGGCGTGAAATTAAATTTGTATTACACGCCCACTCGACTTACCGAAAACTCTCTCGTTTTCAATAAAAAACTAATGCGAGAGTGGTGGTTGCAAGGATTTAGTTATGCCGAAGAAAAATTTAAAGAAAAATAAATAGATGCAAAGCTTACCAAAGATTACTTATTTCTTTCTTTACAAAAGATAACGCAGTAGCAGACGGTGAAGCTTTATCCATAGTATCACTCAATACATCTTCCCTAAATTTATCTGCATTTTCTGCGCTTAAAGCTGCTTTTCTAATGGATTGAATGGTAGCACTCTTTGCTGCTTTAATAATATTCCAGCAGTCATCTGTTAGGTATATTTGTTGTGATAAATTATGATCAAATTCGGTTTCAATAGTTCGTATCAAAAGCAATTCATAATCATTTTTACTAGATGTTAACGGAGCAACTCTCACTACCAAACTAGGTATAGATATACGTTCTAAAAATAAAGCCATACGCTCATAGGCTTGTAAGCGAATAGGTAAGGTATGTTTTTGCGTATCTTTTTGCAGTAAATATCTTCTACGACCTTCTTCATTTTTAGTATGCATTTTAAAAAAGTAAAAAGCAACAACGCCTGTAACTATAGATGGCAATAAATAAGCGAAAGCTTGTAGAATCTGTTCTCCGTTCATAATACTTGTGGTTTTAATTGGTTATTGATTTTAAAACGAAGTAATATTTAAAAAAGTATTTTAATGAAATTTATCTCATTAAAAGTTTAGTGGAAACCTTATAGGTTGCGGTATATATCATGCCAGATTCCCCTTTCTTAAAATTGAAAAATGCTTTTTTATACCATTTTGGATCTGTAGCTTTTTTGTTGTGCGTTTCATGGCTAGAAATACCAAAAGATGCACCATTTAATTGTGCTTCAATAGTATAGATACCAATTCCAGAATATTCACATTTTTGTAAGATTGTTTCAAAATCAGCTTCTGAAAAATAATGAATCCCATCAGCCTCAAAATTCTCATTAACATTTTTTAAATCGACAAATACATTTTTCTCTAAAAATTCTTGTTGTTCCATAATTATAAATACTATTTATGTATTTCGCGCGAAAGTAATTAAAAATTCATCTTGAATGATACGTAACGCATTTTATTAATTTGTCTTATCAAATCAATTTTTAATTATTCTCTTTAATTTGTTCTCGGACTGAAAAATAAAAGGTATCAAATTTTGGTGAAATACGAATATTTAAACCTTCTGTAAATCCTCCATCTTTGGTCGTTGCTATCAAACGATTATTAACTATTCCAAATTGTTTCTGGAACATATTGGCCAAAACAGTAGCCTGATTTAATGCTACATCAAACTCACCCGTATTGCTTACGCCTTCAATAGTTACCAAAGCATCTGCATATCGCTTTAAAACCGTTGCTATTTTTGATAATAGCGCTTCAGTCGTCACATCTTTAGACGCTATACCATTTCTTGTAGCCTCATTTAAGGAAATTATCACAGCTCCATTCGCTACATTAAGATTGCTATTTTCGCCTAGACTCTTCTTTAAGTCGGTTAATATCGCTAATGCGATAGAATCATGACTGCTGAATTTATCATTAATAAACTTCAATTTAGCTTCTTTGTCACGTAAGCTTTCTAATGTTTTTCCAATATTATCAGACTTTTCAATAGAAGCCTTAGTGAAATTATTGATATTTTGCATTAAAGATTTATTCGTAACCAATAACTCATCTGCTTGTGATTTATAAGAATCAGCTTCTGTTTTACTTACCACTTCTCTTTTTCTTGAAACAACCAACATATTGTTAATAGAATCTTTAGATGCTTTTAAATTTTGAATTTCTAGTAAGAGATCAGATTTTTTCTGAGCTTGTATCGAATTAACGCTTACGAAAAGTATACTTAAAAGTGTAAAATATTTAATCATTTTATTATAAGATTTATGGGGCTAAATTAAATTATTCTTCTAGATTTTCTGGATTATTATTTTTTAATTCTCCAATAGTTTTAGAATCTGGAGCTCTTGTAATTTCATTAAATTTATGCAAATTAGAGATATTCTCAATATCGCTGTTGGAATTAATGCCGGCAAGTACTTTATTTTTATCAATATGTCCGCTAATACAATTGACAATATCATTTAAGAAATTATCATCTTTATCCATTTCTAAAATAAAACGAAAGCCTTCTAAATTATTCGTTGAAACATCGGCAAGGGTAGTGGTCACAATTTCACTAACAAAAATCCAAGACGTAGATTTTGTATGCATAATAGTATTCTCACTGCGGGTACTATCATACACAGACATTCCTGTTGCTATTTTCGATTCATTAAAAGTACCATGTGACGTAAATTGCACTAAATGTGACGTAAACTGCATTTCTCCCCAAAATATATGAGCAATTCTAACCCAGTAATACTGGAAAGTGAACAAAATAGCGGCAAAGAAAAAAGTGTTGAAATAATTTCTAAATGAAAAATCATTGGCAAAACTATTCAGGTTTAAAAAAATGATAACACATCCTGAAACAGCCATTAACCGACCAACAACAGCAATAATAAAGCGTATTTGTTCCATTTTTTTACTTACTAAAACTTCGCGGTATATGGGTTGTGTTTCTTGAATGGTATCTCCTTTAAAATTTCCTTTATTTTGTGCTCCTTCAAATTCTAGAACAGGGTTCATTTCTCTATAAATTCTATTCGGTAATTCTTTATACCTTTTATTAGCCATTTCTAAATCGAAAAAGCGAAACAAATCCCTTGGATGGTGCTCTAGTTGCAATTCATTTAAATATTCACTAACAGCGGTATTAGGTACTGTTTCATTTACTCTAGTTTTAGCTAAAAAAAAGGCAGCGAAAGTCGTTAATATTCCTAAAAATAATAGGGTGAATATACTGCCAAAAACACTGATACCAAGTGGAATAAAATCGACAGTAGTTTCTGATAATTTTGCCATAACTACAGGCAAAATAATTGCTAATACAATAGGGATAATAATCGCCTTTACACTAATCCTACGAGAAATTTTCGTATTTAATTTTGCATTTGTAGGCCTGTTTTTATACCAAACCACTAAAAGATATAGAGATAATATTAAGGCATACCATTCTAAAATAGTATTTGCATTATGTACATCTAGCATCCCGGTTTTAATAGTAAAAAGGCCTAATAAAAATATGAGAACGGAAACGATTGATTTAATAACCGCAACCGAAACACCATCTATCATAGCTCTATATGCCGGTGGTAAAAATAAAAAGTTGGGAATAAGCGTAATTACAAATCTAGAGAAGAAATTATCTTTTTCTTGAAAAGTAAAATTCAACCGTTTTTTAAGCATTTCTGCTAGTTCACTTGGTTTATAAGCCATGTTTTTGCGGTCATCTTTCTCGTTACTCAAATTCCCAGGTACATTTCTGCCCACCAAAAAACGGAACATATAAAAACTACCGCGTATTAAGGAATAAACACCCCATGATAAAAAAGACAAAGCAACTCCTAGTTTTAACCATGCGGTTGATTTTAATCCCGAATTTAAATCTGATGAGATATTAAAAACTAGTATAATTCCAAGTATTAGGATAAGGAGTCCTCGTGTTAATTCTAAAAAACCTTCTAATTTAAAAGGATTTTTTATGCCTAATGTATCTTTCCCGTAATCAAATGCCATAGGTAAATTATTAATTCATTTTTTTTCCTCCTAAATGCATACAATCGTATAATTCTTGTACACCATTAAAAGGAACTGGATTCTTCTGATATTTATATGTGGATCTTAAATCTCTATTTAAATCGGTATCATCTACATTCACTTGAATATCTTCCATATGAAACTGACATGGATGTTCATAACCTGCAGCATGTGTAATTTCTAAAAATTCTTTTCTAAATGTTTTGAAATATTGTGCCAAACGTTCTGATTTCAACGAAATATCTATTCCGTTTTGTAACCATTTGCTTTGTGTTGCTATACCAGTAGGACAGCGATTTGTATGACATACCTGTGCTTGGATACAACCAATACTCATCATTGCCTCACGGGCAACATTAATACAATCTGCGCCCATAGCAAAGGCCATAGCTGCTTTAGCCGGAAAACCTAATTTACCACTACCAATAAACACAATCCTATCGGTTAAATCCCTATTCAAGAATACTTTATAAACACTAGAGAAACCATATACCCAAGGTAAAGATACATGATCGGCAAAACTTGGAGGAGCAGCACCTGTACCACCTTCACCACCATCAACCGTAATAAAATCAGGACCTTTGCCTGTTTTTTTCATGACATCTGCCAATTCTTCCCATTGGTCTAATTTTCCAATAGCTCCCTTTATCCCAACAGGTAAACCTGTTTCTTCTGCTATTTTTTCAATTAACTGTAATAATTCAGGTACAGACTTAAATGCTTTGTGGGTCGCAGGAGATAATACATCTTTACCTACTTCTACACCTCTAATTTCTGCTAGTTCGGGTGTTATTTTTGCACCTGGCAAAACACCCCCTTTTCCTGGTTTAGCACCTTGAGACAGCTTAATCTCAATCGCTTTTATACACGGATTATCTGCAACGAGTTTTTTTAGCTTTTCTATAGACAAGCTTCCTTCATCACTACGAACACCAAAATATCCTGTACCAAAGTGAAAAACAACATCACCACCTTGTTTGTGGTACGGGGATAGTCCACCTTCGCCTGTGTTATGATAAGCACCTGCTAAGCCAACTCCTTTATTCATAGCCGACACCGCCGCTGCAGAAAGTGAGCCAAAACTCATGGCTGATACGTTAATGACAGATGCAGGTCGGTATGGTTTTCTACGCTTGTTGTAGGCACCAATTACCTTGGCACAAGGAATAAAACTTTTATCTTCTATATTAGGATGGTTTTCTGGTACTTCATACGCCATCATCTGATTTTTCACGAAGATATATTGGTGCGCATAAATATCTCTATCCGTACCAAAACCTTCATAATTATTCTCGTTCTTAGCAGAAGCGTAAATCCACCCACGTTCAATACGGTTAAAGGGTAATTCTTCTCTGTTATTCGAAACAAAATACTGGCGCATTTCTGGTCCAATACTCTCTAGCCAATATCTAATATGTCCTACAATGGGGAAGTTGTGTGAAATTGTATGTGCTTTTTGAAAAAAAACATCTCGAATAGCAATAACAAGAATAATCAGCAATAGCCATACATACCACGGAATATTTGTAAAAAAATCAATCATGTACTGAACGTTTCAAATAAAATTAATATAGATAACAAACCTATAAAAAAAAACGAGTTCAAAATTAATTATTATTAAAATTGAACTCGAAAATAGCGTAAGATGCTTATTTATTATTTATTTAGATAGTCTATGCTCATCGCTGTTAAGGTTTTAACCCCTAAAAGCATACCACTATCATCTATTTTAAAATCAGGTGTATGATGAGGAAAAGCTTCTGTATTTCCTGGAGTCATACCTCCTAAAAAGAAATAGAAGCCAGGGACTTTTTCTTGAAAATAAGAAAAATCTTCGGCGCCAGTTACTGCTTTCTGAACTTGTACATTCTCTTTACCCGCTACTTTTTCCATAGAAGGCACCATTTGCAATACTAAATCTGGATCATTATATGTGATTGCTGTACTATTTGTGATATTAATAGTAGCATCACCACCATATGTCTTAGCAATTGCAGGAACCATTTCTTCCATTCTACGGTTGATAAGTTTTTGCATATCATAATCCAACGTTCTAATAGTACCTATCATATTCGCACTTTCAGGAATAATATTAAAACGTACACCACTGGTAATTTTTCCTACTGTAATTACTGCTGCTTCATTCGTTAAATCTACTTCTCGGCTGATAATAGTTTGTAATCCATCAATTATTTTTGCACTAATTAATATAGGATCAACGCCAGACCATGGTTGTGAACCGTGACTTTGCTTTCCTTTAACTTTAATTTCAAACCATTGTGCAGCAGCCATAGTCCCACCTGACTTATAACGGATGGTACCTACGGGCGTAGCTGAATTTATATGTAAGCCAAAAATAACATCTACATCTGGATTTTTTAAAACACCTTCTTTAATCATTAACGCCGCTCCTCCTTCTTCTCCTGGAGGCGGACCTTCTTCTGCGGGTTGAAAAATAAATTTTATAGTGCCTTTTATTTTATCCTTGTTTTTTGATAAAACTTCTGCAACTCCCATTAAGATGGCAATATGAGTATCATGACCACAAGCATGCATCACTCCAACCTGTTCACCAGCAAAATCGCCTACTTCATTAGATTTATATGCTAAATCATTACGTTCTGTAACAGGTAAACCATCTATATCTGCTCGTAAAGCAACCACTTTCCCTGGTTTATTTCCTTTTAAGATACCAACTACACCCGTTTTTGCAACTCCCGTTTGTACCTCAATACCTATGGATTTTAAATGTTTCGCTATTTTTTCTGCAGTTTTAAACTCCCTATTTGAAAGCTCAGGATATTGATGAAAATCTCTACGCCAATCAATTATTTTTTTTTCAACGGAGTTAAAATCTTTCTCTGAAACCGTATTTTGGGCAAATGCACAAAATCCGAAAAGCAGAAAAGCTTTGAGTACTAGTTTATTCATATATTAAAATTTAATTAGTCTATAATTATCATTCTGTAAGGAAATAAGTGCAGTCATAGCAGATAATGAAAGCTGAATACCGCTAATCATTTCTTTTCTTTCTATTTTCCTAGAATTAGCCGATTGTCCACAAAAAATTACTTGAACATCTGCCGCAATTAATGCTTTTATTAAGTGTAAATTAGGATTTTTAATACCATATCTTTTTTCATAAGCAGCATCTGTTAATACATCTTTCGTTGCAGATCCATGAATGACTAAAGCTGCTTTAATCTGATTTTCAGGAATTCCCGCTTGGGCATGCATATTTAAAAAACGAGCCCCAGTTTCTATATAAGGATTAATTTTATCTTGCTCTTCGGGACTATTACTCACATCAAAAACAGCCTTAAATTCTTGTGTAACATCCACTTTAAAGTCAGGATTTTCTACTTTATAGACTGCTCCAAACTCTTTGATTATTGGTCCTGCAGATTTTTCTTGTCCAAAACTTAAATTTAAAAGAATAATAGATAGAATTACAGAATTTAGTATTGATTTCATTGCGATTTAAATAAACTGTTGAATTAAATGAAGTAAATTGCTTCTTTTCTTCAAATATATTCAAAATTGATTTTAACACATAACTTTTTGTTTATAATTATTAGAAGCATCATTTTAGTATGCTGGCAATTATGGTTAAATTCACCGTTCCAAAAAAATCAAATAAAAAACAGTTGGAAAAATATATAAATCAATTAAATGATGCTCAACGAGCACCAGTTTTACATAAAGATGGACCGTTAATTGTGATTGCTGGTGCAGGATCAGGAAAAACACGTGTATTAACCTACCGAATTGCTTATCTAATGAGTTTAGGAATAGACTCATTTAATATTTTAGCACTTACTTTCACCAACAAAGCAGCCCGTGAAATGAAAGCTAGGATTGCTGCTATTGTAGGAAATACTGAAGCAAAAAACTTGATGATGGGAACTTTCCACTCTGTTTTTGCCAGATTATTACGTTATGATGGGGATAAACTGGGGTACCCAAGTAATTTTACAATTTATGATACGCAAGATTCTCAGCGTTTAATTGCATCCATTATTAAAGAAATGGGACTTGATAAAGATGTCTATAAATACAAGCAAGTCCAAAATAGAATATCATCTTATAAAAACAGTTTAATTACAGTTAGAGCCTATTTTAATGATGCCGAATTACAAGAGGCTGATGCGATGGCGAAACGTCCTAGAATGGGAGACATCTACCAAAACTATGTAGATCGATGTTTTAAAGCTGGAGCTATGGATTTTGATGATTTATTATTAAGAACCAATGAGTTACTAAATAAATTTCCTGAAGTTTTAGCGAAGTACCAAGAACGTTTTAGATATATTTTAGTAGATGAGTACCAAGATACAAACCACTCTCAGTATTTAATTATTAAGGCCTTATCTGATAAGTTTCAGAATATTTGTGTGGTAGGTGATGATGCACAAAGTATCTATTCTTTCCGTGGTGCCAATATTAGCAATATATTAAATTTCCAAAAAGATTATGATAATGTAGTGATGTATCGTCTGGAACAAAATTATCGATCTACGCGAAATATTGTAAATGCTGCAAATTCTATTATCGCAAAAAATACAAATCAGCTAGAAAAAGTCGTTTGGACGGATAATGATGATGGTCCTGCAATAAAAATTCACAGAAGTACAACTGATGCTGAAGAAGGTAGATTTGTTGCGGGTTCCATTTTTGAAAACCGCATGCAACACCAGATGTCTAATGGAAGCTTTGCCGTTCTTTATCGTACCAACTCACAATCAAGAGCTATAGAAGATGCTTTGCGTAAACGTGATATCCCTTACCGTATTTATGGCGGTTTATCCTTCTACCAGAGAAAAGAAATTAAAGATGTTCTTTCTTATTTGCGATTGGTTATTAATCCTAAAGACGAAGAAGCATTAAAACGGGTCATAAATTTTCCTGCTCGAGGAATAGGAATGAGCACTTTAGATAAATTGACTGTTGCAGCAAATCATTATGGGCGATCTATTTTTGAGGTAATTGAAAATTTAGAACGAATAAACCTAAAAATTAATGCTGGTACCAAAAGAAAATTAGTAGATTTCACTAACATGATTAAGAGTTTCCAAATCATGAATGAAACGGTTAATGCTTTTGAAATATCAGAACACGTAGCTAAAAAAACGGGAATTCTTTTAGAGTTTAAAAAAGATGGTACACCTGAAGGAATTGCCAAAATGGACAATATTGAGGAGCTTTTAAACGGTATAAAAGATTTTGTTGAAGGACAAAAAGAAGTTGTAGATGCGACTGGAAATATTAGTGAGTTTCTTGAAGATGTTGCTTTAGCTACAGATTTAGATAATGATACGGGTGATGATGATCGGGTTGCATTAATGACTATTCACTTGGCAAAAGGACTTGAATTCCCTCATGTATATATTGTTGGAATGGAAGAAGACTTATTCCCTTCTGGAATGAGTATGAGTACCCGTAGTGAGCTGGAAGAGGAGCGAAGGTTGTTCTATGTAGCCATTACAAGAGCAGAAAAACAAGCGTATTTAACGTATACTCAAAACAGGTACCGTTGGGGTAAATTAATTGATGCCGAACCCAGCAGGTTCTTAGAAGAAATAGATGAAAAATATATCGAAAACTTAACCCCTGTTGACAAACCAGGATACCGCTACAAATCTATGATGGATACGGATATCTTCGGAGAAGTAGATAAAAGTAGACTTCGTCAAATTAAACCTACCAGTGGTATTCCACCAAGTACCGCAAAGCCAAATGAAAATCAGCTTAGAAAACTTAGAAAACTAAAACCAGAATTAGCACAACCTATCGGTAACACAAATACGGTAGACCCAAATCTTGCAGAAGGTAGCTTAATTAACCATACCCGTTTTGGCCGTGGTACTGTTGTGAAAATAGAAGGTATTGGTAATGATCGTAAAGCTGAGATACAGTTTGATGGCGCAGGAATAAAAAAACTTCTTCTACGTTTTGCTAAGCTAGAAGTAATTGGTTAAAAATAACGCAATATACTGTTATGAAAATATACTTAAGTGTTCATATAAAAAGTAAACCTGAGCATCAGGAAGAAGTAAAAGCTATTTTACAAAACTTAGTCGTACAAACCTTAAAGGAAGAGGGGTGTATCCGGTATGATTTACATCAAGGTATAGATGAGGAAAGCACCTTTGTTTTTTATGAAATTTGGAGAGATCAAAAAGCATTAGATTTCCATAATCAAACATCCTATATAAAAGCATTAAATGCCTTATTGGAAAATAAGTTAGCATCTGAAGCTGCATTGGTAAAAACAACCATACTCTAAGTAAGATGTTTAAAGGGATCCACCATGTAGCTATTATCTGTTCTGATTATAAAAAATCTAAGCAGTTTTATTCGGAGATTTTGGGTTTAAGAATTCTTCAAGAAGTGTATCGGGAAGAAAGAAATTCTTATAAATTAGACCTTGCCATTGGCGATCACTATTGCATTGAGTTATTTTCATTCCCTGAAGCTCCTTCAAGACCATCTTATCCTGAAGCACGTGGATTACGGCATTTAGCTTTTGAAGTAGAAGATATCACAAGTACTGTAAAAGCGCTAAATTTAAAAGGAGTACTCACCGAGGCAATCAAGATAGACGAACATACCGGAAAGAAATTTACCTTCTTTGCAGACCCCGATAATTTGCCTTTAGAAATATATGAGCACTAAATTATACAGCACAATTTCGCTCCAACTGGGTCAAATCATTACGGTAACAATTCCATAAAGTTTAACTAACCATAGAGTTATATAATAGTATCATTTTTGATAAAAATTTTACTATTTATGTCAACCAAGAACACTACGAGAAGAAAATTTATTCAAAGAACCTTACTAGCTTCAGGAGGAATTATTTTAGCTCCTAATTTTATAAGCTGTAAAAATGATGATGATCTTACGGTATCAGAATTAGATACTACGCAATTAACTATTAAAAACTTTAATCAGGGAATTGCGAGTTTTGATCCAAGCAGTTCATCTGTCCTTTTATGGACACGCTACGCTTCTGCAAATTCAGAAATTATATGGGAAGTAGCTACAGAGGCTAGTTTTTCATCGGTATTGAGAAGTGGAAAAATCACTACGGAAGCCTCTAGAGATAATACGCTTGCTATTGAGCTTACAGAATTAGAGGAAAATTTAAAGCTGTACTACAGGTTTGCTAATGTCACAGAGAATGCCATCTCTGTTGTTGGCGAAACCATTACACTTCCTAAAGAAGCATCTTCCGTAAAACTTGCAGTATGTTCTTGTTCTAATTACCAAGCTGGTTTATTTAACGCTTATGATGCGATGGCCAATTCAGATGCTGATGTCATTGTACATTTAGGTGATTATTTTTACGAATATGGTGCTGGAGGTTATGGTGCTACAGTAGAAAATGCCTCTTTAAACCGCCAGCATGAACCTGCAAATGAAATTATAACATTAGAAGATTACAGAATTAGATACAAACAATACCGCTCTGATGCCGATTTGCAGTTGGCGCATCAGAAAAAGCCTTTTATATGTATTTGGGATGATCATGAAATTGCCAATGACACGTATAAAAATGGCGCAGAGAACCATGATGAAGCCACAGAAGGAAGTTTTGAAGTAAGAAAACAAAATGCATTACAAGCGTATAGTGAATACTTACCTTTTTCAAGACAAGATAAAAACAATAACAGTTTAATATACAGAACCATAAATATTGGAAATCTTGTAAATATGATTATGTTAGATACTCGACTTATTGGTAGAGACAAACAATTAAGCATAGGCAACTATTTTACCGCTACTGGTTTAGACACAGTAGCTTTAGAACAGGATTTGAATGAAGCTTCTAGAAGTATTTTAGGAACGACTCAAAAAGATTGGTTATTAAGTGAGTTAGCAAGTAACACCAACCCATGGCAGGTATTAGGGCAACAGGTTTTAATGGGGCAAATGGAAATCCCTATTGCGATGCTTACTGCTTTTGGTGCTGATAATTTCGCAGAAATACTTACGGAGCTTGTAACGATAAAAGTAAGAATGCAAAACAATGACCCGAGCCTAACGGACGCAGAGAAAGCAAGTGTTTTAATTACGGTGCCTTATAATTTAGATGCCTGGGATGGGTATCCAGGAGATAGAGAGCAAATCTACCAAGCCTTAAACGGAAAAAAAATAATTACTTTAGCCGGAGATACACATAATGCTTGGAACAATACATTGTACGCTGCAGATGGTACAGAAGTAGGCATGGAACTTGCTACTTCTAGTATTAGTTCACCTGGTTTTGAAACCTATTTAGGGACAACAGATCCTGCTTTCTTAGGAGGTTTTGAGCAAGCACTAACCACCTTAATAGATGGATTAGCTTATTTTGATGCTTCTAGAAGAGGCTACATGATGACAACTTTTACAAAAACAGAAGTAACTTCTGAGTGGATTTATGTAGATACTATTTTATCATCTTCCTATGAAACGAGTATTGGTCATACCGTTACGTATTCCTAATATTCATTACTATTAAAAAATTAAGAAGATCCATTAGTTGTTACTAGTGGATTTTCACTTTGTTATAGGCTTAACAATTACTCAGCGCATAATTTTACATCACATGAATAAAAAATAGTACCTTTAATAGATCATTTTAAAACTATGTCTGAGTTCATTAAAATCTATCCGGAAAACCCAAATCCGAAAGAAATAAAAAAGGTGGTACAAGTACTTAAAAAAGGTGGATTAGTAATTTACCCTACAGATACTGTGTATGGCTTGGGTTGTGATATTACCAATACAAAAGCTTTAGAAAAAATTGCTAGAATTAAAGGTATTAAACTAGACAAGGCTAATTGGTCTTTTATCTGTGCAGATTTAAGTAATTTATCAGATTATGTCCGTCAGATAGATACACCAACCTTTAAAATTTTAAAACGTGCATTGCCTGGTCCTTATACTTTTATTTTACCAGGGAATAATAAGCTCCCAAAAGAGTTTAAAAAGAAAAAAACTGTAGGTATTCGTGTACCTGACAATTCTATCGCTAAGGCCATTGTAGAGGCTTTAGGGAACCCAATAGTATCTACATCTATAAGAGATGATGATGAAGTTTTGGAGTATACAACGGATCCTGAGTTAATTTTTGAAAAATGGCAGAATCTAGTAGATATTGTTATAGATGGAGGTTATGGAGATAATACAGCGTCAACGGTGATTGATTTATCCGAAGGTGAACCTGTAGTGATTAGAGAAGGTAAAGGTCCTATTGACATTTTCTAACAAATATGTATTAACATTTAAGCATAAAAAAAGGCGACCAATTGGTCGCCTTTTATATGGAATATCAATTTATTAGTTATTGATAGCAGGATCTTTCATTCCTTCTTCAATCATTTCATAGAACTGATCAATTTTTGGAAGTACTACAATACGTGTTCTTCTGTTTTTAGCTTTATCAGTTGAAGATAAAGGAACATAAGAAGATCTTGCTGCAGCAGTCATACGCTTAGGATCTACATTGTAATCATTTTGTAAAATACGAACAACAGCTGTTGCACGTTTAGCACTTAAATCCCAGTTGTCTAACAAAACACCTTTTCTGTAAGGAACATCATCAGTATGTCCTTCAACTAAAAATTCGAAATCTGGTTTGTTATTTACAACCTTAGCAACTTTACCCAAAACTTCTTTAGCTCTATTTGTTACATTGTAACTGCCGCTGCTAAATAATAATTTATCAGAGATAGATACGAAAACAACACCTTTTTCAACGCTAATTTCAATGTCTTCATCATCAAGATTTCCTAAAACACCTTTTAAGCTCTGTACTAAAGATAAGTTTACAGAATCTCTACGCGTAATTGCATCGTTCAATTTTCTGATCGTCAAATCTTTTTCTTGTAAACTTTCTAAAGACTTCTCAAGGTTTTGTGCACCTTTAGAAGATAGGGTAGTTAAGTTACCCATGTTGTTTATTAAATCTTGATTGTTGCTTTTTAAGAATGCATTTTGATCCTCTAAAGTTTTTAACTTTGAAGAAGCAGATGCTTTTTCTTCTAAACAAGTGTTTAATTTTACAGTTGCCGAGTTTAATAAATCTTGAGTTTCTTTACTTTTTGCCTCTAAGTCGGCATATTTTTTTTGTGACACACAAGAGGATAATAATAAAGTAACCCCTAAACAGCCTAAAATGATTTTGTTCATAATTATTAATGCTTAAATTAATTTGTTAATTCTTAGCAAAATTATACAAAAAGAAATACGTTAACATTTCGCTTTCGTTAATGTTTTACTAAATTCTTGAACTTTCTATTATGATATACGAAGTGAGACCATACAATGGACTTTACGGTATAATAATTTGGCATATATTTAGTCTTTTCACGTTTCTTAAAGATTTTTGCAAAATTTAAGTAAAAACTTAAATGAGCCTTTAAAATAGCGAAGCAATGACTAAATTTTCCTTGAAAAATAAAACGAATTCCAGCAACACCATCTAAAAGTAGACGGAAAAATATAATGGGAAATGCTTTTTTTCTGGGTAAATTTTTGGTGATAGAATAGAGCGAATTTCTAAAATTTAAAAAAGTTTTCTTCGGGTTCATATTACTCAAAGTAGAACCTCCTAAATGATATATTTTTGAAGTACCTATATAAAATATTTTATACCCATGATTATGAGCACGCCAACATAAATCAACTTCTTCTTGGTGCGCAAAATAATCTTCATCAAATCCCTTTAATTCTCTAAAAACTTTACTTTTAATAAATAAGCAAGCTCCTGTAGCCCAAAATATCTCTTTTACGTCATCATATTGACCTTTATCTTTTTCTAAGGCTTGAAATATTCTGCCTCTACAAAAAGGATAGCCTAATTGATCTATAAAACCACCGGCTGCACCTGCGTATTCAAAATAGTCTTTACGTTTATAATCTAGAATCTTAGGTTGGATAATTGCTACCTCCGGATGATCGTTAAAATGATTTTCTATGGGGATTAACCAATTTTCAGTGACTTCTACATCAGAATTTAAAAGACAAAATACATCAGCATCTACATGCTCTAAGGCATCATTGTACCCTTTTGCATACCCACCATTACTCGTATTTTGAATAATTTTAATTTCTGGATAATTTGTTTTAATAAATGAAATAGAATTATCAGTAGAAGCATTATCAGCAACATATAGTGCTGCCCCTTCTGAAAATTTTTGAACAGAGGGTAAAAATTGTTCTAATAATTCTTCTCCATTCCAATTAAGTATAACAACTGCAATTTTCAACATGAACTAATTTGCTGGATATTTTTCATTTAACAACAGTTACTACTAAAAAGTACAATAGTGTTAAGATTATTTTTGAAGTTCACAAATTAACGGCTAAATTCAGGAATATCACGCAAAAAAGAATACTTTTCTTCCTGAAAATCCATTTCACAATAAAAATGTGATAATCCATTGCTTACCATTAAATACTCAGCCTGTAGTTGCATGTTGTATCTAGCGATCTGATCAAAAACAGTTTGTGTTATACTAATTTCTGGAGCTTTACATTCCACTAAAACTTTTATCGTTCCATCAGAATTAAAGATAACAACATCATATCGTTTTACTAAACCATTAACCTTCAATTGTTTTTCCACATTAACAAGGCTTAAAGGGTACTTTTTTTCTGTAATAATATAGTGTACAATATGTTGCCTTACCCATTCTTCAGGTTGAAGAACCACAAATTTTTTACGAACAACATCAAAAATATAGACTTTATTTTCGCTATTTTTGAATCGGAAGTCATAAGCAGGAAAATTCAATACTTGCATGACACAAATTTGATGATTTTTTCTGAATGGATGAAGTAAAAAAGATTGTTAGCGATATAAAAGCAGGGAATATAAAACCTATTTATTTTTTAATGGGAGAAGAGGCTTATTATATTGATAAGCTGTCTGAATATATTGAAAACAATGTTCTTGCAGAAGAAGAACGCGGATTTAATCAAATGACTTTATATGGTAAGGATGTAACTGTTGATGATATTATTAGTAACGCTAAACGCTATCCAATGATGGCGGAACATCAAGTTATTATTGTTAAAGAAGCACAGCATTTAGCTAGAAGCATAGATGGCTTAGCTGCTTATGCTGAAAATCCACAGCCTACAACAGTTTTAGTTATTTGTTATAAATATGCAAAGCTTGATAAACGTAAAAAAGTCTATAAGGCTGTTCAAAAAGCAGGTGTTCTTTTTGAAAGCAAAAAATTATATGAAAACCAAGTATCTGATTGGATACGTAAAGTTTTAGCAGGTAGTGGGTACGGCATAACTCCTAAAGCGGCTATTCTTTTAGTAGAATTTTTGGGTACTGATTTGAGTAAGATTAATAATGAATTGGAAAAACTTAAATTAGTAATTCCAAAAACTCAAGAGATTACGCCCGAAGCCATTGAAGAGAACATAGGCATTAGTAAAGATTATAACAATTTTGAACTCAAAAAGGCTTTAGGGGAGCGCGACGTAATGAAAGCTACGCGTATTTTAAACTATTTTGCCCAAAACCCTAAAGACAACCCTTTTGTTTTGACAGTGACTTTATTGAATAGTTTTTTTATACAACTATTACAATATCATGGCATGAAAGACCACAATCCAAAAACAGTGGCTAGCGTTTTAGGCGTAAGCCCTTATTTCGTTGGAGAATATAAAACGGCAGCGAGGAATTACCCTATGAAAAAAGTGAGTATGATCATCGCGAGCTTGCGTGAATTAGATGTAAAAGGTAAAGGTGTAGGTGCAAGTTTATCACAAGAAGATCTACTGAAAGAACTCCTTGTGAAAATCATGTAATTATTTTTTATCAATACTGTACTTTCCTGGCCCAACGAACATAATCACTACAAAAAATGTAAGATAGAGTAGTGCTAATTCTTTTTTGGCAATGGGATCTGAACCGTGAGATATAAATGCAGCAACCCCCATAGTAATAGCGGTTGGTAATGCTGCCCATCTCGTTTTAAAGCCTATGATAATTAGGATTGGACACACCAACTCGCCTATAACGGCTAAAAATAAAGAAGGTGCAGCTCCTATACCAATTGGATCTGCAAACTCTAAATTGCCAGAAATTAATTTTTGAAATTTTGGAATACCGTGGGTTATCATTATAACCGAAGGAACTATGCGAAGTAACGCAAGTCCTATTTCATTAAATAGTTTTTTTTGCATTGTAATATTGGGGATAATTTTAATTAAAAGTAACAATAATTTAGCACTAACCTCAAGAGCAGCTGTACTTTTTATTGAAAAAAGCAAATGAGTTTTGAATTCATTTACTATTGTAAATAAATTCAAAACTTAAGTAAGAAAAATCCTTTAAAAATAGGTGTAGCCTATCTTAGTTTTGGAAATTTACTAGGATTAGCTTCGTGCATAATTCCGTAAACTTTTTCAAAAATATCTTCTGCATTTGGTTTAGAGAAATAATCTCCATCTGTGGCATAGGCCGGTCTGTGTGCTTTTGCTGTTAGCGTTTGTGGAGCACTATCTAAATAATGATAAGCGCCTTGATTTTCTACAATTTCTTGAACCAAATATGCGGAACAGCCTCCTGGCATATCTTCATCTACCACGAGTAACCTATTTGTTTTTTTAACACTCGCTACACAATCTTTTCTAATATCAAAAGGAAGCAGTGTTTGTGCATCTATCACTTCTACGTCAATACCAACTTCTTTGAGCTCTTGAGCCACTTGCAATACAATTCTTAAGGTAGAACCATAAGAAACCACAGTAAGGTCACTACCTTCCTTTACGGTCTCTACAACTCCAATAGGGGTGCAGATTTCTCCTAAGTTATTCGGTAAATCTTCTTTTAAGCGATATCCATTCAAACTTTCTATAACAATTGCAGGTTCATCACTTTTTAATAAAGTATTATAAAAACCAGCAGCTTTAACCATATTACGAGGAACAAGGATATACATTCCTCTTAAAAGATTGATAATACCTCCCATTTGTGATCCAGAATGCCAAATCCCTTCTAAACGATGTCCACGTGTTCGAATAATTAAAGGTGCTTTTTGCTTTCCAACAGTTCTATAAAGTAAAGTCGCTAAATCATCACTTAAAGTCTGTAAACCATACAATAAATAATCTAAATATTGTATTTCAGCAATAGGACGTAACCCTCTCATTGCTAATCCAATACCTTGTCCTACAATAGTAGCTTCACGAATGCCTGTATCTGCAATTCGCAATTCACCAAATTTTTTCTGTAGTCCTTCTAGTCCTTGGTTAACATCTCCAATGGCTCCTGTGTCTTCTCCGAAAATTAACGCTTCCGGATAATTAGTAAATAGCTTATCAAAATTTTCTTTCAGTATAATTCTACCATCTACTTTTTCTACGTCTGGCGTGTATTGTGCTTTTACTTCTGCTATACTTACAGCATTGTTTGGCAATTCGCTATATAAATGCGAACTAAACTTAGGCTGAACTTCTTTATAATAGCCATCAATAAAAGCAATCAATTCATCTTTAGCAGCTGTATTTTCTCCAATTAAATAGCGTAATGCTCTTCTAGCCTTAGATGCGATATCTTTTTTAATAGGTTCTTCTATAGCAATTAAATCGTTTTTAATTCGTGTAATGAATACTTTATTAGGACTACTTGCAGAAACTTTATCCAATAAAATAAGTAAGTCTTGCTTTGCACCTCTATGCGAATCTAAAAACTCATTCCAAGCTTCCTTTTTAGCTGTTCTAACGTTTTTACGAATTTCTTTTTCTATGACTTTTAATTCGTCATCTGTAGAAATACCTATCTCAAGAATCCATTCCCTAAAACGTTTATTACAATCGTTTTCACGTTCCCACTCTAAGCGTTCTTCATTTTTATATCTTTCATGTGAACCCGAGGTAGAGTGTCCTTGCGGTTGTGTTAACTCCTTTACATGAATTAAAACAGGAACATGTTCCTCTCTAGCTATATCAGCGGCATTCTCATAAGCATGAATTAACGCTGTATAATCCCAGCCATTAACCTTAAATATTTCGTACCCTTTCTCGTTCTCTGTTCTTTGAAACCCTTTTAAAATTTCAGAAATATTTTCTTTCGTAGTTTGATGTTTCGCATGAACTGATATTCCATATTCATCATCCCATACACTAATAACCATAGGAACTTGTAAGACACCCGCTGCATTAAAGGTTTCAAAAAAGTGACCTTCACTAGTACTCGCGTTCCCTATAGTTCCCCAAGCAATTTCATTCCCGTTTTTTGAAAACTTCGTAGTATCAATTCCCGATACGTTTCTATATATTTTTGATGCTTGCGCTAAACCTAACAGTCTAGGCATTTGACCAGCAGTTGGAGAAATATCTGCACTACTATTCGTTTGAGCAGTTAAATCTTTCCAGCTTCCATCTTCATTTAAACTGGGTGTTACAAAATGCCCGCCCATTTGCCTACCGGCTGACATTGGTTCTTTTGTTATATCAGTAGTCGCATATAAACCGTGGAAAAATTGTTTTGCACTTAAATGACCAAGAGCCATCATAAATGTTTGATCTCTATAATAACCACTTCTAAAATCGCCCTTCTTAAAAGAACGTGCCATGGCTAGTTGTGGTAATTCTTTTCCATCACCAAAAATTCCGAATTTTGCTTTACCGGTAAGTACTTCTCGTCGTCCTAACAAACTACATTCCCTGCTTAATACAGCGATTTCATAATCATTAAGAATTTGCTCCTTAAAGTCTTCAAAAGAAATGTCGTTATTGTCTTGCAGATTTACTTTCATCGTTAGAGTTTCATTTTTGCAAAAATATCAAAACAGATTGAATTTTGCAATCAATAAATCGTTAGAAATACTATTGAATATTTAAATTTTAGTAAATTTTGAATAACTGATTTAATAAATTCGTAATTTAAATTCGATATTCTAAGAATTTAATAAAGAATTAGAACCATTTTCTAGTAATAAGTCGCGTGAGCGTTCTAGGACTTAGCGTTACAATAAATCGTATTTTCTGACTGTAGTCTGGTTGCGCAACTTCCCAACCGTTGTTGGAATATAGTGGGAAATAAAGCTCAAAGTAATCCGTCACTAAATTTAAACGCACTCCTGAATCATATACAAAACGAGCATTTTGATTTTTGTTTTTGGTTAACCCTAAATCACCATACAACTCTATCCAACGCCAAACACTAATACTTGTGTTGGTGGTAGCTAAAAAATCATTTGCAAAAGGATTTTCTATTTTCGACTTAAACCCGCCTTCCGCAATAACAATTTGCTGACTATATAATCCAGAGGATTCTGATCTTCCTAAATAATTATAATCAAATAAATAATCTGTAGGACGGTCTAAAGCAAAACTATAAAAGTCGGTATTACTCGTATTCGAAATAAATTTACCTGCAAAAAACCTTGTATTTAACTGCATATTATTCACAAAAAGCTTTCTGTATTCAAAATTGAAAGCTATTTTACTAAAGTTACCTGCATACTGTGCATCTGCAAACCAAGAATAGTAATCAATAACTCCGTTTTTAGAACTCCCATATCTAGCATTTAAGACACTATAATCAGGAGGGGTTTCTAGTTCTTCTAAACCTTCTGCTATGGATCTATAAATATTTACATATCTAATATTTAAATAATCTCTTTTATTAGACCTGAAGTCCTCTGGCCTCCAGCCAAAACTAATGGAAGGCGTTATGGATATATATCGCGAGTTTTCTTGAAAATGATAGGTAGATCCATTAAGTGAATAATTAGACAGAAACAGGCCTGTTTTGTTATGGTACTTTCTAAATTTAAAGCCTGCAGAACCCACTAATGATTTTTCTCTAAAAGCATATGCCGGAGAAATATCAAATAGAAAAGGACGCTCTAAAAAGGTTTTATTATAAATACGCATGGCCGGCGTAATCCCATCATAAATATTAAAACTTATGGTAGGAACATAAAAAATCTGATTGTAAAATGGATCTTCTGTATCTTTAAAAAACTGGAATTTTAATTTCTTGTTACTCGATAAAAAGCCTCCTAAAGATTTCCAGTTATCTCTTTGATTAAATTCTGGAATTTTTTGATCGTAATTAAGGACCAACTTATCTTCGCCGTTTTGTGGGATATGAAATGTTTTTGTGCTGTCTATTCCGGTGAACCAATATTGAGATACTATAGAATCTTTTTGTAACCCAAACATTGAAATTGGCACGTTTGTACCACTTTTATTTTTTAAAGTTACACTAAGGGAGTCGCCAACTTTAAGAACCTTTTTAATTTTAAAATCAATGCGTTCATTTGTGGTTACATATTCATCTAAAAACCAAGAGATATCTTTATCTACATTATTGGCAAGTATGCGTTCAAAATCTTGAGAAGAGACCGGCCTAAGCTTATAGTTAGCGTAGAAATCTTTTATGCTTTCATCTACTTTTTCTTTTCCAACATAATTGGCAAGAAAGGATAAACCAGCTCCTGCTTTGTATCGGTTACCAATTTTCTGATTGTATTTTATTAGGGAATCGTTAGAGGTTATTAAAGGTTGATCAATATTTTTTCTTGCGGCATACATATACAATAGTGGATACTGTTCTGCAAATTCCATTTTAGCAAGATTGAAATTTTTGAAACCCCAAATAGTGGATAATTTTCCTAATAATTTTTGATCCGGATAATTTTCTTCTACATAAGAAATCATCATATAATTTATCAAGGCATCCGTTACCCAACGCTCTTTTCTAGGGTCTAAAAATAATGTTTCGTTAAAGAAATTACTTAATGCCGTCTTTAAATACTTTAATTCAAACTGAAATTGGTTATCATAAGGCCTTACGAATGATGGTAACTGATTTAAGCCATACAAAGGATCTTTATTATAATCTATAGTACTCACCACCAATTCTGTATGAGGATAACTCCCCAGGTGTTTGTATATATATTCTGAAACTTTGTCAATAGCAATTGTTCTAGATATTTCGTCAAATTTAGAAACATTAATATCTGTAACAACTGTTGCATAATCTGTAATATGCTTGGTAAAGTAGGAGGTAGGAGATAAAATTAAACTACAACTTTTTCTATAGTCTCCCCTTAAATTAATCTCTTTATAACGCTCTTTTTTAACTTCATTTTCCTTTTCAAAATTAGAAATTACAAAAAGATTTTTAGGAAGTGTTAGCATTACGTCCGTATTTGTAATACCTGTATATAAATCTTCTAAATCTTTATTGGAATACAAGTGCCATGAACCATCATAGACCGCTGGGGTTAAATACCAATCTCTTAAATAATATTCCCCTTTATTATTGTATCCAAAAAGTGTAAACTTATTTTGAGGAAGTTTCACCTGATACGTCAATGAAAAGGTTGCATAATCATCCGGAGCAATAGGCTTATTTAATGTAAGCTTTAAAATATCAAGCTCAGGAGTACGTTCCCAATCGACTATAGAAAATTTTTCATCTATAATACTATAAATCTTAGTATGCCCTCGTTCTTCATCTTTGGCCAAATGAAAATTTTTCTTGAACTCTTCTTCAAAACGCTTTGCTAAGGGTGTATTTTTATCGCTATAAGCATTAGCCCAATCATTAAAGTATAAAACACTCAAGGTATCTTTTGAGCTATTGTGGAATTTGAATTCTTGAATGATGTTTAAGGTTTTATCTTCCCCATTCAATTTTGCGGTAATTTTATTGTAGTGCTGACATGAAACTTTACTGCATGCTAAGAAGCACACAGTAAAATTTAACATCGCAATTAAGAAATTAGATTTCTTTACCCGCATATATTCAATTAAAAATTTGGACTGTGTAGATGTCCTTTGTAGAAAGAATCTATAATATCTACCACTTCTTCTTTTGTATCTACAATCTTAATTAAATCTAAGTCTTTTGCGCTAATAGTACCCATGGTAAGCATAGTACCTTTTATCCAATCCATTAAACCAGTCCAAAATTCTGTACCAACTAATATAATTGGAAATTTCTCTATTTTGTTGGTTTGAATCAATGTTATTGCTTCAAAAAGTTCATCTAATGTTCCAAAACCTCCTGGCATAACTACGAAACCCTGACTGTATTTGACGAACATCACTTTACGAACAAAAAAGTAATCAAAATCTAGACTTTTATCGCTGTCAATATATGGATTATCATGTTGCTCAAAAGGCAAGTCAATATTTAAACCTACAGAGGTTCCTCCGGCCAAGTTCGCACCACGGTTACCCGCTTCCATAATTCCAGGACCACCACCAGTAATAACACCGTAACCAGCTTCTGCAATACTTTTAGCAACCTCAATGGCAAGTTGGTAATATTTATCTTCTTCTTTGGTCCTTGCTGATCCAAAAATAGAAACACAAGGTCCGATTTGACTCATTTTTTCGAATCCGTTTACGAATTCACCCATAATTTTAAATAAGGCCCATGAATCGTTTGTTTTTATCTCATTCCAACCTTTATGATGTTGTTCTTTTCTCATTTTATGTTTATAATCTTTATTATTATCTTTAAAGTAGAATCTTTTTGTTGACTATTCTACTATTCACAAACCTAATTCTTTTCTTAGAAACTTTGCAGTATAACTCTTTTTATCTTTACAAACCTCCTCTGGTGTCCCTTTTGCTACTAATTTTCCGCCACCTTTACCACCTTCATAGCCAATATCTATAATATAATCTGACATTTTGATGACGTCCATATTGTGCTCTATCACCAAAATAGTATTGCCTTTATCTACCAAACGTTCTAAAACTTCCATAAGTACTCTTATGTCTTCAAAATGAAGCCCTGTTGTGGGTTCATCAAGAATATAGAAGGTATTACCAGTATCTCTTTTAGATAATTCAGTGGCTAGTTTAATACGTTGCGCTTCTCCTCCTGAGAGTGTTGTAGACTGTTGTCCTAAAGAAATATACCCCAAACCAACTTCTTTGATGGTTTTGAGTTTTCTATGAATTTTAGGAATCAACTCAAAGAAATCTACTGCTTCATTGATGGTCATGTCTAGAACATCTGCTATAGACTTGCCCTTATATCTAATTTCAAGCGTTTCTCTATTAAATCGTTTTCCATTACAGGTTTCACATTCTACGTAGACATCTGGCAAGAAATTCATTTCAATCACTCGCAAACCTCCACCTTGACAGGTTTCACAGCGGCCACCTTTTACATTGAAGCTAAATCTTCCTGGTTTATAACCACGAATAGCCGCTTCTGGCGTTTTGGTAAATAATGTTCGGATTTCACTAAAAACGCCTGTATAGGTTGCAGGATTTGAGCGTGGAGTTCTACCAATAGGCGATTGATTGATGTCTATTACTTTATCAATATGCTCTAATCCTGTAATTTTTTTATACGGCATTGGTTTTTTAACCCCATTAAAATAATGAGCATTCATGATAGGGTAGAGGGTCTCATTAATCAAGGTAGACTTACCACTACCGGAAACACCAGTAACACCAATTAACTCTCCCAACGGAAAAGTTACCGTAACATTTTTTAAATTATTCCCAGTACATCCTGATAAGGTAATTTTTTTTCCATTTCCTTTTCTTCGCTCTTTTGGAACTTCAATTTTTCTTTTGCCAGAAATATAATCAGCCGTAAGCGTATTGAAATTCATTAAGTCTTCTGGTTTTCCTTCAGATATAATCTCTCCACCATATTTACCTGCTTTCGGACCAATATCAATGACATGATCAGCACGCTCAATCATATCTTTATCGTGTTCTACCACAATAACAGAATTCCCTAAATCTCGCAGTGCTTCTAATGATTTAATCAAACGCTCATTATCTCGTTGATGCAAGCCAATACTTGGCTCATCTAAAATATAAAGTACGCCTACCAATTGTGATCCTATTTGGGTAGCCAAACGAATACGTTGTGCTTCTCCTCCGGAAAGAGATTTAGAACTTCTATTTAAAGACAAATAATCTAGTCCCACATCCAGCAAGAACTGAACACGTGTGCTGATTTCTTTTATAATTTCTTCCGCTATTATGAGCTGATTTCCTTCAATCCTAGTTGGCAGTTTTTTAAAAAATTCAGCCAGTTCAGAAATATCTAAATGCGCCAATTGCGCAATATTTTTGTCATCAACCTTAAAGTTCAATGATTCTTTTCGCAAACGAGAACCATCGCAAGTAGGACAGGTAATTTTGTCCATATACTCTTTTGCCCAACGTTTTATTGAAGTAGAATCTGCTTCATTAAACTGATTGGTTATAAAATTTGAAATCCCTTCATAATCAATCTTATAGGTGCGTTTAACACCTAAGGTTTTAGAATCTAAATCAAAACTCTCTACTGTACCGTTTAATAGTACGTTTATTGCTTCCTCAGAAATCTTATTAATTGGAGTATTGACATCAAAATTGTAGCGTTGCCCAATGGTATCTATTTGCTTAAAAGCCCAAGAGCTTTTATATTCCCCAAGCGGTGCAATTCCGCCCGCTTTAATCGTTAGTTTTTTATTCGGAAATATCTTTTTCTCATTTACTTGATATACATGCCCTAATCCACTACAGTGAGAACACATTCCTTTTGGAGAGTTAAATGAAAATGTATTAGGTTCAGGGTTTGGATAAGAAATACCTGTACTAGGGCACATTAAATCTCTACTAAAATAACGCGCTACCTTTTCACCTTCTTCTAAAACCATCAATACATTCTCACCGCTATACATTGCCGTGTTTATCGTTTCTGATAATCGCTTATCAAAATCCTCAGTATCAATAACTTTAAGGCGATCTATTACAATTTCAATATCATGAACTTTGTAACGGTCTACTTTCATGCCTTTGGTAATATCCACAATAACACCATCTACACGAACTTTTACAAACCCTTGTTTTGCAATTTGTTCAAACAATTCTCTATAATGCCCTTTTCTTGATCTAATAACAGGCGCCAGAATATTAATTTTCTTCTGATCATAATCCTTCTTTATCAAACCACGAATTTGATCATCATTATAACTCACCATTTTCTCGCCAGTGTTATAACTATAAGCATCACCTGCCCGAGCGTATAACAAACGTAAAAAATCATAAATTTCCGTAATCGTCCCTACCGTAGAACGGGGCGATTTAGAAGTTGTTTTTTGTTCAATAGCAATAACAGGAGATAAGCCATCAATTTTATCTACATCAGGACGTTCTAAGCCACCTAAAAACTGTCGCGCATAAGCAGAGAAAGTTTCTATATACCTTCTTTGACCCTCTGCGTAAATAGTATCGAAAGCTAAGGACGATTTTCCACTACCAGAAAGTCCGGTAATTACCACTAACTTTTCTCGGGGAATTGTAATGTCTATATTTTTAAGATTATGAACGCGTGCGCCCTTAACCTCAATATTCTCTTCGTAATTTATCATTTTCTTTTTCTGCAACTACAAAAATACAATTTTGACAGCGAATTTTATAGTCGACTTTATTTAGTTTTTTGTGATTCGGAAAGCTTAACATAAATTAGCATTTCAAACCTTCAAATTTTTAGAAATATGCAATTATTAGGAATCGGTTCAAGAATAAAACATACTGAATATGGACTTGGTGTTGTGACCAATGTAACCTCCAAACATTATTGGGTTACTTTTATAGAAAACGGATTAGAAACTATTGACATAAATGCTGATTTTGAAGTAATTGAAGCTTTAGAGGATGAAGTAGATACCATTAGTTTTTCTGAGGTGGAAAACTCTTTAATTTCGATTTTAAGAAAATGGAGCGATACCAGTTCTGTTACGCCTATTGCTGATAAATGGCGCGGAGGAAGTCTATTACTTCAACCTGGAGATGCTAGTTTGAGTGATAAAGAAGTCCCAATTGACACCTTTTTTCATAAAATAGTCATGGTTCGTGACCGAATTAGAGTAATGGAACAGAAAATAAATGCAAGCAAGAATATGGATGATCAGGAAAAAATAGATTTACAACAATACGTTACGCGTATTTATGGAAGTTTAACCACCTTTAATGTGCTATTTAAAAATTCAAGTGATCATTTTATAGGGGATAAGTCTAAATAGTGATCCGTTCGCAGCTAATAGTACATAATGGTTAATGTTTAATAATAAATAATAGGCTGCCTTCTGAGCATGGTCAATGGTTAATTTATCACCATCAAGCAGTTTGGAACGAACATATCTATGCGCATAAAAAGTGCTCAAAGAACAAGAATTATTTATAAGGGATAAGCATTGGTTTTTTAGGAATGACTAGACTGCTTTTTTCTCGCTTAAATATTTCCAGTATCGTTTTGGCACATGTTGCGTATGTAGTTTTAGATTTACTCTAGAAGCTATATTGGTGCTTTTGAAATAGTTGTTCCATAAATCTTGATATTCATATTCACCATCCGTAAATACATTACTTTTTTGAGTTTTATTACAGTGTATGTCATCCATATCAAGGGTAATGAATTCAACCGTTTTTAAATTATAAAAGATACCATATTTACGTTTTACATCATAAATTAGCCATTGCTGATCAGCATACCTGCCTTTAAAATGTTTAGAAATTAAAGGCAACACATTAAAATCGGGCTCAATATTAGCGAAATAAATATCGTCTTTTGTTAATTGAAAACGCACGAATGCTTCCATACGGTGTTTTTCTCTGCCGACAGATTTTGCAAGTTGACTCACTTTTAAAACGATGTCATCAGAAAAATTAAGGTGCAACACTTCGGTCTTAGAAAATAGTTTTTGAATATACCGATAGAGGAGGAGTTCTATTCCTTTGGTTTCACTCAAAAATGCAAAGTATATATTTTTAATTGCCGTATTGTTTTTCTTCTGAATCCCATTCCAAACCCTTTTGGACTTAATAACATCCGTATATATTATTTCTGCATCAGAAAATAAGCCACTTTGTGCATTTTCTTCTTTTTGAATATCAGCAATACTCAGCTTTTGCTCAAAAGCCTGAAATACTGCAGTTAAATACCCATTAAAACTTCCATCGTAAATTAAAATTTTTGCTTCATTCATAATTTCTATTTTTAATATACCTTTTACACCGAATTGTATTAAGAACTAAGATTTTTTTCCTTGAGCACAGCACCTCTCATGACCCTTTAATTAGTAATTTTTTTCTGAAAAAATAAAGCTGCCCTCTTTTTTATATATTTTTTACTTCTGCTTTTCAATTCAATAAATCCATAACCAAGGTTTAAAATCGTATTCCGACCTTTTTCTAAGTACGTCAATGATGGTTTCATAATGCTTTGGTTTCTATTGGTTGGTTCGGTAATTCTGTTTTACTTTTTCTTAGTTAAATAATGACAATTGCGCGCTGTAATTAGCTCTAAATTTCCCCTGAGAATTCTGAAGAATTAATCCTTTAATTTGAATAGCCTGTAAGTCTTTATGAGTAAAATCATTTCCATTACAGATCATAAAATATTTAGCTCTATTTAAGGCAACACCAATTTTTTTAAGATGATCAAAAGATAACTTTCTGTACTTTCTTGCGTTTATTATTTTATACACAGAATTCATTCCTAATCCCGGAATTCTAGCCAACATTCGTGGTTCTGCTGTATTTATATCTATAGGGAATTCTGCTAAATTTCGTAGTGCCCAACTCAATTTAGGATCCACATCTATATCTAAATTAGGATGCGTATCATTTAGAATTTCTTTTACATTAAAACCATAAAAACGCAACAACCAATCAGTTTGATACAGCCTATTCTCACGCAGCATAGGAACTTGCGAACCAATGGCAGGTAAACGGCTGTCTTCTGCAACAGGTACATAACCGGAATAATATACCCGTTTCATATTATACTTCTTATAATAGTGAGTGGCAGAATACATAATGTCTTTATCTGATTCTCCTGTGGCACCAATAATCATTTGTGTGCTTTGCCCTGCTGGCGCATAGATTGGGGTGCTTTTTATAATTTTCTTTTCTGCTTTATACAAAAGAATTTCATTCTTCACCTTTAACATGGGCTTGGTGAAATCTTCATGTTTTTTATCTGGGGCCAATAGTTTTAATCCCGATATCGTGGGTACTTCTATGTTTACGGACAAACGGTCTGCATATAACCCCGCTTCATACATCAATTCATCACTGGCGCCAGGAATAGATTTTAAATGTATATATCCGTTGAAATTCTCTTCCAAACGCAATTTTTTGGCCACCGCTATCAATCGTTCCATCGTATAATCAGGACTCTTAAAGATTCCTGAACTTAAAAAAAGTCCCTCTATATAATTTCGTCTATAAAAATTAATAGTAAGATCTACAGCTTCCTGAATTTTAAAAGCTGCTCTTTTAATGTCATTGCTTTTTCTTGTTACGCAATAAGCACAATCGAAAATGCAGTGATTTGTCAACAATATTTTTAATAAAGACACACAACGGCCGTCTTCAGTATATGTATGACAAATGCCCATTCCCGTGCTATCTCCAAGGCCTTTATTTTTATTAGATCGATTGCTACCGCTACTGGAGCAGGAGACATCGTATTTTGCCGCATCGGCTAAAATATTAAGTTTTTCTTTTATTCTTTCGAAGGACATAGTGTTTTGTAATTACTCCAAAATTATGGAATTATTCCTAATTATGGAATTATTCCATAAAATATTTTGGAATATGTCCAAAATGCGTATATTTGGGGGATTACGATAGGATTATGGAAAATGAAATTACCTTGAAACGCTTTATTGAAATTCGAAGAGACTTGGGATTTACACAGGCTGAATTTGCCGCTTTAATTGGGGTATCGAACACCACAGCAGATATTGAACGTGGTAGGACAAAACTTTCTGGAAAGGTTGTTACAGAGCTTTTAAAACAGTTCAAAATTAATCCGCTTTGGTTGTTTAATGAAAGTGATTCTAAATATATAGAGACTTCTCATACCAGTGTAATTCCTAAAGTAGTAACCGTAGATTCTGCAGATCGTGAGAATATGGTTTTAGTAAATGCAAAAGCTGCTGCAGGGTATCCTCAAAATATAGCAGATACCAGTTGGTACCAGCAATTGCCAGCATTTGATTTACCAATACCTGAATTTAGAAATGCTACGTATAGAGGTTTTCAAGTAGAAGGTGATAGTATGTTGCCAAACTTAAGACCAGGAGAGTGGGTACTCGCAAAAGCTATTGAGCATATTGATGATGTTACGCCTAATAAAATTTACGTGGTAGTGCTTCAAGATGCAGTTCTCGTGAAAAAAGTGATTAAAAAACCAAACTCTAATAACGTGTCTTTAGTTTCCTTAAACGAGAACTATCCTCCGTATGAAATTAAGCCTTTTCAAATTCAAGAAATTTGGCAAGTAAATAGCAAAATTACGTTTGGTGTAGATGCCACCACAGAAACAGGTCTTCTAAGACAATTACAAGAATCTATGGACGAATTAAAAAGTCAGTTGCGGGTCCAGAATTAGAATTTCTTATTCATAAACACACTTATACGAGGTATCTTCTGTAACTCTTACCTCAAAAGAGCTATTTGCCTCTATTTTAAACGTTTGAAACGGAGTATAGGTATTCCATTCCGATGCACCTTTTAAGTTTACTTCCATACTACCTGAAATCACAGTCATGTATTCTACCGTTGTGGTTCCAAAAGTATATACTCCAGGAGCCATAACCCCCACAGTAGCCTTGCCTTCTTTATTTTCAAAAGCAACAGAAACAACATTTTCTTCGAAATACGTATTTGTTTTAAACATAATGGGATACTAAGAATTTAAAGTAAAACTAAGCACAAATGGTTAAATAAAAATCATGTTCACAAAGACCCTATCTTTTGTGCTATTTAACTTATTCTTTTGGCTTTTTTCCCTGTTGTTGAATTTCTTTTAGACGCTGTTTTCTAACTTCCTTTTCATCGCGCTGCTTATTGATTTTGCGGTTCATCAATTTCGTATGTTTCGCTTTATTCTTGGTATTTTTTTCTTTTCCTTTTTTTGACATAGCCATCTAATTATACGCTCGGACTTCTCCCATACTCAAGGAAATAGGGCCTATTTTATGCGAAGACGGTAAAGAAACGCCATTTTCCATAGTTTTCCAACCCTCCCAAGTAGCTTTTAAACCCCCAAAAGGAATAATTTTCACCCACATTTTATAGCTTTCTGGAAGTCCCTCTTCATTCAATTTCCAAATATATGAATCTCCGGGAGTAGTGCCACCAGAACTATAGGTGATCATTAAACCTTGAGAACCATCTTCTAGGCTTGTCAAATTACGTGTAGTTCCTTCGTCAAAAACTTTAAAAGGAGCAACCAACCAAAACGAATCATTGTTGAAATAATCTATTGCTGTTGTTATCAATTTTGGTTTTTCATCACCTATAACTTTTGCTCCATTTTCAAAAACATCACTCTTATTTGGCTTATTTAAATTGAGTTCTACTAAATATGCCTTCCAAATAACTGTTACTTTTCCATTTTCTTTATCCAATTTATACCTATGGTTTCCTCCTGCGAATGACCATTCTAAATATCTTGTGTTTTGGTACGCCTCTTTATTTAATGCAGTTAGCATTTTAAGTGCTAAGTCATCTGCTTCTTTTGGGTTTTTCCCTTCTGGAAGCGGCTCATTATACACAAAATATGATATTGCAAATACCACTACTAATAAACCTATAAGTACAAGAATAACTTTTAGAATACCCTTAAAAAATCTCATTATAAAATCTATTTAAAATCCTACTGCGGCATCATCACCACGTTTATCTGCGCCACCTTCTAATGTTCCATTACCTAAAACTCTAATTGCATCTACTTTACCAATAATAGGTGTACGCTCTTCATTAATTAAATATCCTTTAGATTTAAGGGATGTTTTTAATTCCGCAGAAAAACCTTCTGGCTCAAAGATTAAAACATCTGGCAACCATTGATGATGAAATCTAGGAGCATTTACCGCATCTTGCATACTCATATCAAATTCATAAGCATTCAAGATTGTTTCTGCCACAGCTGTGATAATCGTAGAACCTCCAGGCGTACCAACTACCATCCAAAGTTTACCGTCTTTTTCAACAATTGTAGGTGTCATACTGCTCAACATTCTCTTTTCTGGCTGAATATTATTTGCTTCTGCACCTATAAGTCCAAACATATTTGGAATACCTGCTTTAGAACTAAAATCGTCCATCTCATTATTCAAAAAGAAACCTAGCTCATCACAGTATAGTTTAGAACCAAAGTTTCCATTTAAGGTCGTGGTTACAGCAACGGCATTCCCGTCCGCATCAATGATAGAGTAGTGGGTAGTTTCCATACTTTCTACAATAGCCACTTTACCATGAGAAACATCTGATGATTTTGTAGCTTTTTCAAAAGAAAAATCAGACATACGGTCTTCCAGATAACTATCTTTCAATAACACATCTAGTGGGATTTCAACAAAATCAGGATCCCCTAAATAATAATTTCTATCGGCATAGGCACGGCGAGAAGCTTCCGTAAATAACTGAATCGTTTTCTCAGAATTATGTCCAAATGAAGCAATATCATAAGGCGCTATCATTTTAAAAATCTGATTCATGGTTACACCACCACTACTAGGTGGGCTCATAGAAATAATTTTTAAGCCTTTATAGTTAAATGCAATAGGTTTACGCCATGCAACTTCATAACCCGCTAAATCTTCTTCAGTTACAAAACCTCCATTTGCTTGAATAAAACCTGCTAATTTCTGAGCAATTTCTCCTTTATAAAATCCGTCTTTTCCTTTTTCAACGATGGTACGCAAAGTTTTTGCTAATTTGGGGTATTTTATAAGTTCTCCTTCTTTATAAACTGTAGCAAATTTTGTACTATCGCTATTCACTTTAATAAATGTTTCCCGATAATTATCTAGCATTTCGGCTTGTTTAGCCGTAACCACAACACCATTTTCTGCCATTGCAATCACAGGTTCAAAAATAGCAGCCAAAGGCAATTTCCCAAACTTCTTATGTACTGCTAAAACGCCAGCAACAGAGCCAGGCACTCCAATTGATGTTGCACCCAACGTACTCATATCTGGAATAACATCTCCTAAAGAATCTAAATACATATCTCTATGGGCAGATTTTGGTGCTTTTTCTCTAAAATCTAAAGAACCTACAGAACCATCAGCTTTTCTATACACCATAAATCCGCCACCAGCAATATTCCCTGCTCTAGGATAGGCTACAGCAAGCGCTAATTGTGTTCCAATCATAGCATCAAAAGCATTACCGCCTTTCGCCATAATATCAGCTCCTATTTGAGAAGCTTCTTCGCGTGCAGAAACCACCATTGCCTTCTCTGTAACTACACCCGTGGGGGCAACAGATTGTTTTTTACAGTTGATAAATAGCAATAATACGAAAAGTAGATAACTGAAATTTTTCATCATAGTTTGTGGTTTGTGGTTTGTGGTTTGTGGTTTTTGGAATGTTTAATATAGGGGGTTAAAGGGAAATGTATTTCTGTTTTGAAAAAGTAATTAATTCCTCAAAGAAAGAGGTGAATTCTTTTTCAAATTCCTCATAATGCTCCTCTAAATCTAAAATAGCAAAATTCATTTTAGACTTATTTTTCGTTCTTCTATTAACTCCTTTTAATACGCTAGCAATACCCTCTAATTTTGAGTAATTAAATATCCAATTATCGGCAATCATATACGGCATCATATGTTTGGTGGAATCTGGTAGGATATCATAATTATCTTCCAAAAGATCGTAGAAATTATCTACAAAAACATCCAAAGGTACATCAGAATAGGTACTCCAATTTTTAGCTAGAAAATGATCATAGAAAATATCGACAATAACTCCACTATAATGGCTATAGTTTTCGTGCAACCGTTTAGTGCTTTGCCTCACCGTAGGGTGCGCATCCGTAAATGTATCAATAAACCGATGTAGTTTTATGCCTTTTTGAACCCGCTCTGGCAAATGCTTGTATTTATTACCACGAATACTATCCGCAATAAAATTACCAAGGGTAATTTCTTTATCGTCAAAAGAAAGGTAAATATGTGCTAAAAAATTCATAGACCGAAGAAAAACTATTCCTATCGAATTTACAAATAAGAACTATAGCATTTAACGCGATACCTTTATATTTGTAAAAACTTTTAAATAAACTATGACACTAATTAAATCTATTTCAGGAATACGTGGCACTATTGGAGGAAAACCCGGAGATAACTTAACGCCCATTGATGCTGTTAAGTTCGCAGCAGCCTATGGTATTTGGTTGAAAGAATATTCTAAGAAAGATAAATTAAAAGTGGTTATCGGGAGAGATGCGCGTATTTCTGGAGAAATGATCCAGAATATTGTAGTATCTACGCTGATAGGTTTAGGGATAGATGTTATTGATTTAGATCTATCTACAACACCAACTGTTGAAATTGCGGTTCCTTTAGAAAATGCAGATGGTGGTATTATTTTAACAGCAAGTCACAATCCAAAACAATGGAATGCGTTGAAATTACTGAATGAGAAAGGGGAATTTTTGGATGCAGCGCAAGGTGCAAAAATCTTAGATATTGCAGAAAAAGAAGATTTTAATTTTTCTGAAGTTGATGACTTAGGAGAAATTACAAGAAATGATTCTTATATTGATATTCATATTGATGAAGTTTTAGACCTTCCTTTAGTAGATGCAGACACTATTAGAGCTGCTAAGTTTAAAGTAGTGGTAGATGGCGTAAATTCTACAGGTGGTATTGCTATTCCAAAACTATTAAAAGAATTAGGTGTAGAAGTGGTAGAATTGTATTGTGATCCTACCGGTCATTTTCCTCATAATCCAGAACCTCTAAAAGAACATTTAGGAGATATTTGTGCTTTGGTACTTGAAGAAAAAGCTGATTTTGGTATTGTCGTTGATCCTGATGTAGATCGTTTGGCTTTTATTAGCAATGATGGTGAAATGTTCGGAGAAGAATATACACTTGTTGCTTGCGCTGATTATGTTTTAGGAAAAACAAAAGGGAATACTGTATCTAACTTATCATCTTCTAGAGCACTGAGAGATATCACCAAAAAACATGGTGGTACCTATGAAGCTGCTGCAGTAGGAGAAGTAAATGTAGTGACTAAAATGAAAGCCAATAACGCTGTGATTGGTGGTGAAGGTAATGGAGGTATCATTTATCCAGAGAGTCACTACGGTCGTGATTCTTTAGTAGGTACTGCATTGTTTTTAATGTTAATGGCGGAAAAAGGAGGTACTGTTGCCGAATTAAGAGCTAGTTATCCTTCTTATTTTATGAGTAAGAAAAAAATACAATTGACTCCTGGTTTAGACGTAGATGGTATATTAGTGGCTATGGCCGATAAATATAAGAACGAAGAAATCTCTACTATTGATGGTGTAAAGATTGATTTCGCAGAGAATTGGGTTCATTTACGTAAATCGAATACAGAACCGATTATTAGAATCTATACCGAAGCAAAGTCACAAGCAGAAGCAGATGCTTTAGCCGATAAAATTATTGGTGAAATAAAGGATATCGCTGGCTTGTAAAACTTGAAAGTAAAGATTAAAAAAAGGAGTAATTTTCATTGAAAATTACTCCTTTTTTATTTAATGCTGATCTGCTTTATCTCTGTGTTTCCAACGACGGTGTGTCCATAAATAATGTTCTGGCCGTTCTCTTATTTGTTGTTCTGTTAAACGAAGAAACTTATCCGTAATCTCATGTTCCTCTGTAGATTTCCCTGCTGTGGTAATCGGGATAAATTCTGCCTTATAATACCCCCTTTTTACTTTAGATACTTTTAAAAAGACTACAGCTAAATCCATTTTACGTGCCATGGTTTCCGCACCGCTAAACACAGGAACTTTAATCCCCATAAATTCTGTCCAATAAGGTGCTCGGTGCGCCTGAGGAGATTGATCACTAACCATTCCGTACGCACTGCTAACGCCATCGCGCACATTTCTCACCACAGTTTTTACCGTTTCCTCTTGAGTGATTAATTCGGTATTCCAACGAGCTCTTACTTTCCTGATCCAATGATCAAAGTATTTATTAGCCACTTTTTGGTATACAGCATAACCCTTAAAGTCTACATAATTATTGATGCTTACATTCCATTCCCAATTGGCATAATGTGCACATACAATTAAGACGCTTTTAGTTTTTCCTATCTCCTTCAAGACATCTAAATTTACAATATCATATCTTTTTTTTACATCGGCCTTAGATAATGCCATCGTCTTGATCATTTCCATGAACGTATCAATCAAATGGCTATAAAATTTACGTTGAATCTGTAAGAGTTCCTTTTCGTCCTTTTCAGGAAAAACAAGTTTAAGGTTTGAATACACCACTTTTTTACGGTACCCGAAGATGGTATATACTAGAAAAAACACAAAATCGGAGAGCCAATAAAAAGGTTTATAGGGTAATATTGAAATTAACCAAAGAATAGGGTAAACTAAAATAAATACTAATAACTGCATGCCAATAATTATAGCACAAATATAGTTATATTTGAAGTCAAACAGAACGTTTGATTATATGGATAATATTGATTTAGTTACTGTAGGCATTATTGCTATCAATGTATTAGTTTCTATTAAAGGTTTTAACGATACACGTTTTTTTGACCGGTATAAATTTAGCGTTGGAGCTATAAAATCTGGGCAAAAAGAGCGAATGTTGACCTCAGGTTTTTTACACGTAGATTTTTCACACCTATTTTTTAACTTGTTTACTTTATATTTTTTTGCTCCTGTCGTTATTCAATGGCTAGGTGCCGTAAAATTTGTTATTATTTATATCATTAGTTTGTTAGCAGGGAGTTTACTTTCCATGGTTTTTCACAAAAATGAAGATTACTACACAGCAGTAGGAGCAAGTGGTGCCGTTACAGGTGTTTTGTATGCTGCGATACTCCTACAACCAACGATGCAGTTAGGTATTATGTTTATCCCTATTCCTATACCCGCTTATGTGTTTGGAATTGGCTATCTCTTGTATTCTATTTACGGAATGAAAAGTAGGTTAGGAAATATTGGGCATACAGCACATTTTGGTGGTGCTATTGGCGGTTATGTTACCACATTACTATTCTTACCTGGTTTATTCGAAAAGGATCCACTAATGGTAGGTTTATTAGCCATTCCTATTATCGCATTATTCATCCTTCAAAAATTAGGTAAAATTTAATTTAGTCCATACTTATTCCACGGTCACCCAAAGAATAACGACCATTCATCGAAAATCACCTGGTATAGAAACATATTTTCATAATTTCGCCGTTAATAGAGTACCCAAACTCTTATTCAACCTACTTAATTATGAGAAAAGTTTCCCCTGTACTAGCTTTTATGCTGGTTTTAATTGCTTCATGTTCTGAAAAAACAACTGTTTATGGTGAAAATGAAAGCAATGTAAGTGTACAAGACAATCAAGATTTTTTAAATAAAAGCATTAATTATGAGAATGCTGGTGTTATAGATATTTCTAGCGAAGAGGAACTATCTGGCAAAACCAGTAAAGATGGAGATGCGCTCGCGGGCGATTACCCACTTTCGTTAATTGCACAAATTACACCACCGAGTTTTGCTGGTGGCGAAAATTTAACAGCTACGCATGTAAATATTGTAGATGATATCGCTTATGTATCTTACAATACCGTAGAATCTGATTACGTTGGTGCTATAGATGCTATTGATGTTAGCGATCCTTACAGTCCGCAAATTACATCAAGGTTGTATTACGCCAATGCAGACATCAATGCAATCGCATATGATAGCGGATATATTTATATTGTAGGTGGCGTTGATTCAGAAAAATCAGCTACAGCAAGTACCAACTCATTTGTTGCCAAAATACCATCTACCAATGGAAAAATTGATATCAACGGCGGAATTACTTATGGTTTTCAAGAAGGTTTTATAGGTACTGATATTGCTATAGATGGAAATAACATTTATGTTACAAGCGGAAAAGATGGTGTATTAGCTGTTTACGATAAAAGTAGCGTGGAACTGATGGATGAAACACCATTAACCGATTTACGCTCGGTTACTATTGCAAATAATAATATTGCGGTTTTAGATGCAAGCAAAGGAGTTTCTATTTTTGATACGAACTTTTCACTTATCAAAGAAATAGCAATTTCTTCCGATTTTGGTATTGCTTCCAAAAGGACATTAGATTTTTCACAAGATAAAATTTATGTTTCAGAAGGTTCTAAAGGAGCAGGCATATACAATGCAACGTCTGGAGCATTTATAGAATACATCTCCATTTTAATAAATCCTGAAGGGTCTGATGCTTCAGATAATGTCACCAATGCTGTAGCAGTTAATGAAAATGCTATTTTAATGGCTAATGGTGGTGCTGGACTATCTCTTTCGGAAGAGGCTACGGATAGTAGATCACCAGTAGGGATTATAGACTTAGATGGTTCTATTAATTTCGTGGCATCAAAAGGTGATTATATTTTTGCCGCCTCAGGTACTGCAGGTTTGCAGATTATTAAAATGAATAAACCGGATCAAAGTTTAGAAAGTAAATGTGAAGAGTTAACCTCGTATAGAGGCAGTTCTACCATAACAGTACCCGCTAATGAAATTATGGCTTATCAAGGTTCTAAACGATTACAACAGATAAATGTCGCTGGTGATTTACTATTGTGTGGAACTTGGACCGTGAGTAATGATATTACCTTAGATGCTAGTAGTTTGTTTGAAATGAAAGGGTCTGTCATCGTAGGAAATAATAGAAGCACTAATAATATTACAGTTGCTACTAATGCCGCCTTAAGAATTGAAGGTGATTTAGTAATTTATGGAGATTTAATATTGGAAGAAGGTGCTACTTTAGATTTCCTTGGCTCTAGCTCTAGAGTGTACATTACAGGTACCGTTACTAAGGCCGAAACGGCAGAAGTAACCGGTGAGTACAATGATCTATTGAAAAAGTTTTAAACCGTAAAAAAAGAACATAAAAAAGCTCCAATTTGAAATTCAAATTGGAGCTTTTTCTATTTTAGAACCTTTTAGGGAATTAGATGTTTCCCATAAGTTCTGCAATCTTACTTTCTAATTCTGGACCTCTTAAGTCTTTTGCTATAATTACGCCATTTTCATCTAAAATGAACATTGCAGGAATAGCTCTTACATTATATAATTTAGCAATTTCATCAAAATACTGTATGTTAGAAACATGGTTCCATGTTAAGCTATCCGCAGCAATAGCACCCGTCCATTCTTCTTTAGTTTTATCTAAAGAAACTCCTAAAATACTCAGTCCGCTATCTTTATATTTATTATAAACACGCACTAAATTAGGGTTTTCAGCTCTACATGGTCTGCACCATCCAGCCCAAAAATCAACAATTGTAACTTTTCCTAAAGCATCTTTTAAAGCTAATTGTTTTCCATCAGGAGTAGGAGCAGAAAAATCTGGAGCTTTAGATCCTATTGCTGTACTTTTTGTACTCGCTAACTGCTTTTCAATTCTTTTGGCAGTTGCTGTTGCTTTCATTTCAGGAGTAAATGCGTCATAAATCTTACTTACTTCCTCTTCAGACAAGCCTTTACTCATTAAAACTCGTTCTAAAATTAAAACAGAGACATATGCATTTGGATTCTCTTTAATATACGTAAGCTCAAAATTCTTTGCTTGTTCTTGCATTTCCATGCTTTCTGCCTGTAAAGCTTCCTGTGTAGCAACATCTCCTGAAGCTCTTGCTTTTTCAAAATCACTACGCATAGACATAGCACGCTTAGAAAAAGACCTACTATTATCTAAAAACTTACCAAATAATTCATTTTGCTCTGTTCCTTCAACTTTAGCAAAGCCTAAACTGTCTTTTTGGAACGTAACATCAATTGTTCCTTTCTCTATCATTACTGGAATATTTCCTTGAAGTTTATCAATAAAAATATACTGTAGGTCTAAAGAATCTACTTTACCTGTAAAAACAAACTTGCCATTCTCAACGGTAGTAGTATCTACATCTACTGGTTGGTTAACTTCGTTTATTTTTTTAAGAAATACTTTTGTCCCGTTTTCTATATCACCGCTAACCTTCGCTTCAATAGAAAATCCGTCAGGATTACTATTACAAGATACTAATAGAGCAGTGGTAAATAATCCTAATATTATTTTTTTCATTATAATTTTTAAATTTAATTCTCGCAAATGTAATTATATATTGTTATTAAAAAAAAGACTATCTAATACATTCATATTCTTAGCTTTAATAAATTTTGACTTTAGAATTGATATCTAATCCCTAATCCGATATCAAAATCAAAACTATCTGAAAACTCACTATAGCCCAAAAGGCCAATTTCGGGACGCATATCTAAAGAAATTACTAATGGGAAATCAAAATTATATTCCACACCAATATTTCCTGCTGCAAACACAAAAAGTCCGCCATCTACTTCTTCTCCATTTGGATTTGTATCTGAAGGTCTGCGTTCAAAATTTACATTCCCTAAACCACCACCAACACCATAATACCAATTAAAATCACCGTCTAAAGGTAAAACCCATTCATATAAACCAGATAATTTGAAGGCATCATAAGCGCGACTATCTCTAAATCCTAAATTGACCTCTAAGCGATTACTTCTACTTAAAGATTTTTGATACGATATTTCGGCTCCTAAACCATCACTATCTCCAAGTCGCAAACCAATTGTATGGTCAGACATGCTTTGAGCACTCATAAACATGGGGAAAGTTAAAAGGAAAAGTAGGGTAAATTTTAACAATTTCATTATTTTTTATTTAAATATTAACACCAAAAATAGGACTTTACTTGCGTTCTGTAGTTAATAAAAACTTAATTTCGCATCAAATTATTTTTACATTGGAAACTGCAGCATTACACAAACTCAAAGAAAGTTTAGAAGGGGAATTAAGAGTAGACAAACTTTCAAAAGCACTATACTCCACAGACGCATCTGTTTACAGAAAAACACCTTTAGCTGTAGCTTTTCCGAAAAGCACTGCTGACATTCAAAAATTAATCCTTTTTGCTAAAGAAAATACCATTGGATTAATACCAAGAACTGCTGGTACTTCACTAGCAGGGCAATGTGTGGGCGATGGTATTGTAGTAGATGTTTCTGTACATTTTACTAAAATTATCTCTGTTGACAAAGAAAAAATGCAAGTTACTGTACAGCCAGGAGTTATACGTGATGAGTTAAATACTTACTTAGAGCCTTTTGGATTATTTTTTGGACCAAATACATCTACAGCAAACAGATGTATGATTGGTGGAATGGTAGGAAATAATTCCTCCGGAACAACCTCCATACGTTACGGCATCACTAGAGAGTACACCTCTAGCTTAAAAACAATACTGTCCAACGGAGAAGAGGCCGAATTTAAGGGTTTATCAACTGACGAATTTTTAGCTAAAACCCAATTGAACTCTTTTGAAGGCGCTATCTATAAAAATCTTTACAAAGAACTTTCCGATAAAGAAACTCAAGAAGAAATTACTAGGGAATTTCCAAAACCACAAATTCATAGAAGAAATACAGGATATGCCATAGATGAATTACTAAAAAGCAATGTGTTTGGTGGTAAAAATGAATTAATAAATGTTTGTGAATTATTAAGTGGAAGTGAAGGTACATTAGCTTTTACCACTGAAATTACCTTACAATTAGTGCCATTGCCTCCTAAATTATCTGCAATGGTCGTAACGCATTACCGCAGTCTTGAAGACTGCTTAAGTGATGTTGCTCCTGCAATGCAACACAATTTGCATACGTGTGAGATGATGGATAGAACTATTCTGGATTGCACGAAAAACAATAGAGAACAATTCAAAAACAGATTTTTTGTTTCCGGTGATCCCGCGGCGCTTTTAATGCTAGAAGTAAAGTCTGATTCCGAAGAAGACCTAAAACACCAAATAGAAGCTTTATTAGATACCATTAATAAATCTGGATTGAGTTATGCTAATCCTATTCTAAACGCGACTGAAGGTAAGATGGCGGCCGAATTACGTAAAGCCGGACTAGGCTTGTTAGGAAATATCGTAGGAGATAAAAAGGCGGTTGCGTGTATTGAAGACACAGCAGTTGCTGTTGAAGATTTAAAAGATTTTATCGGGGAGTTTACTCAGATAATGGCGGGATACAAGCAAAACGCTGTATACTACGCACACGCTGGTGCTGGAGAATTACATTTACGCCCCATGCTTAATCTAAAAAAATCTGATGATGTTCATTTATTTAGAGCTATTACAACAGATGTAGCGAAGCTGACCAAAAAATATAGAGGCTCTTTTAGCGGAGAACATGGGGATGGTATTGTTAGAGCAGAATTTATCCCTTTAATGATAGGAGCTAAAAATTATGCGCTTTTAAAGCGGGTAAAAACATACTTTGATCCTACAAACATATTTAATCCAGGCAAAATAGTAGATGCATTCCCTATGGATGAATCACTGCGTTATGATATTGATAGAAAAGAGCCAGAGGTAAAAACTCTTTTAGATTTTTCTGATAGTGAAGGAATATTAAAAGCGGCCGAAAAATGCAATGGGAGTGGTGATTGCAGAAAAACACACCATAGTGCAGGAGGGATGTGCCCGAGTTATCATGCTACTAAAAACGAAAAAGATACCACAAGAGGTAGAGCTAATGCATTAAGAGAGTTTCTAACCACATCTGAAGCGCCAAATAAGTTCAATCAGAAAGAATTAAAAGAAGCTTTTGATTTGTGCTTAAGCTGTAAGGCTTGCGCAAGTGAATGCCCGAGTAATGTTGATGTTGCTACTTTGAAAACAGAATTTCTACACCAGCACCAAGAAGCAAACGGATACCCATTACGAGGAAAATTATTTGCCTACAACACAAAATTGAATAAATTAGGAAGTAAAGTCTCCGGCTTGACTAATTTCATTTACGATTCAAGTTTCTTTGGCGGATTACTAAAAAGCTCTGCTGGAGTTGCTAAAGAACGGAGCATGCCAAAAGTATATAATTTTAATTTCAATAAACACCTTCAACTATTTAAAAATCAAAGTACTATAACTAAAAAAAGTATTGTACTTTATATTGATGAATTTACAAATTACATGGATATAGATTTGGGTAAAGATGCTATTGAAGTGCTTACCAAATTAGGCTATGAAGTTCAATTATTTTATGCAGAAAGCGGAAGAACATACATCTCTAAGGGCTTTTTAAAACAAGCCAAGAAACTTGCCCTTGAAAACATTCAGGAACTAAAAATATTTGCAGATAAAAATATTCCAGTGATCGGCTTAGAGCCATCCGCTGTGTTAACTTTTCGAGATGAATACAAACGTTTTTCTGTAGCTAAAGATGTCACCACAAAAATTGCAGCCAATTGCTATCTAATTGAAGAATTTTTAGCCAATGAAATAACAGCAGGAGCACTAAGCGCTGATTTATTTACGACAGAAGCTAAAAAGGTTAAAATACACAGCCATTGCCATCAAAAATCCTTATCGAATCAGAAAGTAACTTTCGATATTTTAAACCTTCCAAAAAACTATGAAGTGTCCATAATCACTTCAGGCTGTTGTGGTATGGCCGGATCTTTTGGATATGAAAAAGAACATTACGAGGTAAGCATGCAGATTGGAGAATTAAAATTATTCCCTGCTGTACGCAAATCACCGGAAGACACCATCATATCTGCTAATGGCACAAGTTGTCGCCATCAAATACATGATGGTACGAAAAGACAAGCCAAGCATCCAATTACAATTTTAAAAGAAGCTTTACTCTAAGGTGCTTTCCTCAAGTGAAGAAGAACCCTTTTCTGCATCCTTCTTAAATGTAATAGAAGCAATTAGTTCATTGATATCTAATTGCTTCAACTCTTCATCCGCAAAAAAAGGGGAGAGTTTATCGTTATTATAATGATACACTTTCCATCTTTTAAAGGAATATTCTAAAGCAGTAAGATTTTCTACCCAATCTCCCGAATTTAAATAAATACACTGTCCGTTTTTATTTTCGTACAGCTCTTTTTTGGGTTGATGAATGTGTCCGCAAACCACATAATCATATCCATTTTCAATAGCTAGATCTGCTGCCGTTTTTTCAAAGTCATTCACATATTTAATCGCCCCTTTTACGCTATTCTTTATGCGCTTCGATAGCGAATATTTCTCTCTTCCCATTTTTGTTAAACACCAATTCATACATCGGTTTATCAAAATTAGAAAGTCATAACCATACCCGCCTAGCTTCGCCAACCATTTTGCATTTTGTATGGAGGCATCAAAAACATCGCCATGAAAAAACCAAGTCTTTTTGCCATTTAAATCCAACACAAGCTTATCTACAATACTTACATATCCTATTGAAGTATCACTAAACTTACGAAGCATTTCGTCATGATTTCCAGTGATATATGTCACTTCAACACCGTTAGATGCCATGCCAATAATTTTCTTTAAAACCTTTAAATGCGAAGGAGGAAAATACCGTTTACTAAATTGCCAGATATCAATAATATCCCCGTTTAGGATGAGTTTTTTTGGTTGAATACTGCTTAAATATGAAATTAATTCATCAGCATGACAACCATATGTACCTAAGTGTACATCTGAAATTACGACAACATCAACTTTTCTCTTTTTCAAAATTTCTCGTTTTTACAAAATTAAAGGAGAGTACTTAAAGTTACCATCATTTGAAAATCAACATTATATCAGCTAATCGTTAAATATTTATTATGTAATTTCCTACAAAGTAAATTTTATATTAAGAGTACGCTAAGTTTGGCTTTATATGAATTTAGAATTACCTTTGAAACTGTTAAATTTTAAGAAGAAATGGCAGGAAATACATACGGAACTATTTTTAAACTTTCCACCTTTGGAGAATCACATGGTGTTGCAATTGGTGGAGTTATAGATGGTTGTCCAGCAGGTATCACATTAGATTTAAATGAAATTCAGAATGAATTAAATAGACGTAAGCCAGGACAGTCTGCCATTGTTACCCAACGTAAAGAACCAGATACCGTAGAATTTTTCTCTGGTATTTTTGAAGGAGTCACCACAGGAACTCCAATAGGCTTTGCTATACACAACACCAATCAGAAATCTCACGATTACACGCATATTAAAGATTCTTACAGACCTTCCCATGCCGATTATGTGTACGATCAAAAATATGGCTTTCGTGACTATCGCGGAGGTGGTCGCAGTTCTGCGCGTGAAACAGCAAGTAGAGTAGTTGCAGGCGCTATAGCAAAACAGTTTGTAAGTACGATTAAAATTAATGCTTTTGTATCTCAAGTAGGCACCCTAAAATTAGAGAAAAGCTATCAAGATTTAGACTTTTCATTAATAGAAAGCAATCCTGTTCGTTGTCCAGATCCTTCCACTGCATTAAAAATGGAAGATTACATAAAAAAAATCAAAAAAGAAGGAGATACCATAGGAGGTATAATCACCTGTGTGATACAAAATGTACCCATTGGTCTTGGAGAACCTGTTTTTGACAAGCTTCATGCAGAACTTGGTAAAGCCATGCTTTCCATCAATGCCGTAAAAGGTTTTGAATACGGTAGTGGTTTTGAAGGTGTCACTCAAAAAGGTAGCGATCATAACGATCAATACAACTCAGACGGAACTACAAAAACCAACAATAGCGGGGGTATCCAAGGAGGTATTTCTAACGGCATGGATATTTACTTTAATGTTGCTTTTAAACCCGTTGCGACCGTAATACAACCTTACGAAACTATTGATAAAGAAGGGAATATGATTCAAACACAGGGAAAAGGACGTCACGACCCTTGTGTAGTGCCCAGAGCAGTACCTATAGTTGAAGCAATGGCTGCAATTGTATTGGCTGATTTTACTTTATTGAACAGAACGATAAAATTATAGTTCGGGATTTGGAAAATTAAGGTGCAATACTGTATCTTTCTGTCCTAAACTAATTATTTTATGAAGAAATTGGAATTGCATTGGCAAATTTTAATAGGCATGTTCGCCGGAGTATTATTTGCATTTATAATGGTTCAATTTGAATGGGGAGCAAAATTTGTCTCAGATTGGATAAAACCTTTTGGAAATATTTTTATTAACTCACTAAAACTTATTGCAGTTCCTTTAATCCTTGCCTCATTAATTAAAGGTGTTTCTGACTTAAAAGACATCTCTAAACTCTCGCAAATGGGAGGAAGGACAATCGGAATTTATATTGTTACTACTATAATTGCTGTTTCTATAGGATTAGCTGTAGTCAATATTATTAAACCTGGAAAATCTATTTCAGAAGAAACAAGAATCAGCTTAGTAGAAAACTATAAAGGGGATGCAGATTCCAGAATAGCCCAAGCACACAAACAAGAAGAATCTGGACCCTTACAAGCCTTAGAAGATATTGTTCCAAGCAATATTTTTAAAGCCGCAAGTGATAACGGAAATATGCTTCAGGTCATTTTCTTCGCTATTTTCTTTGGAATAGGATTAATACTTATTCCTGAAGAACAATCTACGCCTGTTAAAAAATTCTTTGATGGTTTTAATGAAGTTATTCTTAAACTAATCGATTTGATCATGCTTGCTGCTCCTTTTGGGGTTTTTGCCTTATTAGCAGCGTTAGTGGTAGAATCACCAAGCCTAGATCTATTTAAAGCCTTAGGCTGGTATGCATTATGTGTTGTCATTGGTTTATTCCTGATGATTTGCGTATACCTTGGGTTTGTTTGGATATTTACAAGGAAATCGCCTTCATTTTTCTTAAAGGGAATTTCTCCTGCACAGCTATTGGCATTCTCTACTAGTTCTAGTGCAGCAACATTACCCGTAACTATGGAACGTGTTGAAGAGCATTTAGGTGTTGATGAAGAGGTAACAAGTTTTGTTCTGCCTATTGGTGCTACTATTAATATGGATGGCACAAGCCTATACCAAGCGGTGGCCGCTATTTTTATAGCACAGGCCTTTGGTATGGATTTAGATTTATGGGCACAATTGGGGATTATCGTTACAGCAACCTTAGCTTCTATTGGAAGTGCTGCTGTTCCTGGTGCAGGAATGGTGATGCTGGTTATTGTACTTTCTCAAGCGGGAATTCCAGAAGCAGGTCTTGCATTGATTTTCGCAGTAGACAGGCCTTTAGATATGTGTAGAACCGTAGTTAACGTTACTGGAGATGCTGCTGTTTCTATGATGGTTGCCAAGTCTGTAGACAAACTACATGATCCTAAAGAGAAAAATTGGGATGATAATTATAAAGCTTAAAAACAATTGTTTATATAAATAAAAAAAGAGTCCTATTTGGACTCTTTTTTTATTTCTTCTACTGAAATTTTCTAGGTATAAGAATAAGCTAAATACACTTCTAAGTATAGTTAAAATGAAATACACTCATTAACTTTAGCTAAAACTTACCATAGGTATCTTAAGCATTTACTTTTGCAGATGAAACCGTAAATATTCCAAAGTCATCAATCAACATTGTTTCTTTTTGGATGCCATTATACGCCATCATACGATCTAATTCTTTTTGAGACCTTCTTCGCATCACCCAATTTTTCTTTTGATGACTATTTAAAACATAGGCAATCATTTTTAATTGTGGATGCCAAGGTTGGCCTGTGTACACCACTGCAGCATTCTTTTCGGCTACAGATTGTATTCCCGCAAGGGCTTTACTCGCCATTTCATTATCACCAAAGAGTTCTAAAATGCCCGATACAATAATAATATTTGGCTCAAAATTGATTTTCGTATACGTTTCCGGGTCAAAACAATCAAAATCTGTAAATCGTACGTTCTTATAACCTTTACTGTCAATAACTTTCTGTCCTATCTCAATATTCTCTTTTACAAATTCATTGATTACAATTTCTGCCTCAGGGTACTTATCTTTAATATCAAAAAGGTAATTTCCGGTACCACCTGCAACGTCCAAAATTTTAATCGTACGGCCTTCTTTTATCAAGTGCGCTATATTCTTCTCTAGAAGTTGTAATAAATGCTGCTTTCGTATTCTAATACCTCTCCAGCCTATTGCTTCTAGGTAATTTTTATCCATCATGGTTCCAAAACCTAATTTTCCTTTTGGTTCATTATGATACACATAATCTAGAGATGCTCCAGAATCAAAACCATGTTTTAGACCAATAGCCATTCCATTACTAATTTTTCCAATTTTACTCAAAGACCATTTTTGGAATTTGAAATTAAGATTATTACCTTCTTTATTCTGAAGGCTTTTATGTTCTACCATTGAAAATTGATCTGGCTCAAGGCTAAGCTTTTTCTGAGGGTGGTTAAAGCTTTTTACCGCAAAAGCTTTGATTTTATCATAGACAACTTCTTTTTTAGTTTCAAACAAAATACCGTGAAAAAAGTCGGGTAAAACTTCAAGCTCCTTTAAATTTGTATCTAACTTATCAAAGAATATTTTTTGATCTTTATTAAATACTACTTTGTCTTTTTCCGCAGACAAAATAAGGGTTGGCGTATCTATAGCTTCTGCATCTTCTACTAAACGCTTACCCGCATCCGCTAAATCTATTAATAATTTTGCATCAATAGATCTTGTAATTAACGAATCGGTATCATAGGCCTTCTGCTGCGCTACATCATGCGTAAGCATTGTAGACTTTACGTAACTTTTTATAACCAACTCTTTATTTAATTTAGTTCCAAGCGTAATCATTTCGTTTGCTAGAGGAACAATGAGGTTGATTCTAAAAGCTGGCGCAAGCAATGCCATTCCTGCAATATTTGGCGCATAATCATGAACCCAAGCAGAAGCAATGACCCCGCCAATACTGTTGGCTATAACAAAAATATCATTACTCGGTATAGTGTATGTTGATTTTAAATAGTGCGCAAAAGCATCTAAATCTCTTACATAATCCATAAAAACAGAAGAAGTCGCTGTCTTCGTATGGCCATGACCACGAAGATCAAAAGCAAAAATATTGTATTCTGAAAACTGAGAAGAAGTAGCAATATCATTTAAACGCTCAGAATGCTCATGACCACGGTGAATGATGATAACACTCTTTTGAGATGGTTTGAAATTCCATTTACGATAAAATATTTCGCTTCCATCAAAACTATTAAAATGTCCATTGCTCATATATTGATTGTCTTTAAAAAATCCTGTACATAGCGATGTATTACAGCATTTTTGTGGGTGGTTTTTATTTTTACTATTGCTTCGTCTAAAGGTAAAGATAGAATATTTTTTACAACAAGAATTCCTATAAATGTACTTCTACTAAGCCCCATAGTACAGTGAATTAGTATTTTTCCGTCTTTAGGCAATTCCTTGTAATGTGTTGTTATTTCTAATACGATTCTTTTAATTTCCATAGCATCGAAAGCTCCGATATCCAATAAGGGAACAGCATGATATTGACAATTTTGTTTGATTGCTTTATTTTCTTCCAATTCTGCCGAAAAATCATACACTAAAGTGTTCTTGTTGCCTGTAAAATTTTGATATTCCGAATGATCAAGTCTTGACGAAATATAAAGATTTGGAATAAGCATAATGGGCTTTTTATTTTTCCTTAAAAATTTCCAGAAAAACCAATAGATTGCTAGATAAGGTGAATACAGTACTTTTTTATACCATGGAATAGCACCTAACTGATCCTTTAAAAAATGGACATTATTCTTCTGATAATTATAGCCCACCATAAACAACACAAGGGCAGGCCAAAATAAAATTAGCCCAATAGGATGTCCATATTCCACAACAACGAGCGTTAGTAATAGTATCGTCCATCCACCAAGAAAATAATAATTAGCAAGGTGAAAATTTCTTAATTGAAAATTAGTACCCTGTGCAGGAAAAACTATAAAACTTATTTGTGCTAAAACAGCTCCGGTAACAACATCAAGTAAATGATGTTGATAGGTGGTGAGTGTGGAAAGACCTAATAATACGAGCCATACTGCTGCCACATGTCGCCACGAATTTTTCAAATTTCTAAAGACCGACCAAAATACAAAAGCAAAAGCGATATGTAATGAAGGAGCTTCGTTATAAGGAGAATCTACTTTTTTAATAAATTGAAAGAAAAAATCGAATAAAATAGGAGTCGTCTCTGGCTTTACAAATGAAAATTTTAAAGGAAATAGTAGAAAAAATATTCCTGAAACCAGACAAATAAAGAGTATTCGCTTTGTCAATACCCTAAGCTCTTCCATTGTTTTACAAAGAAAAAAGACTAGGATAAAGAATACCCCACTAGTCATATAAGGTACAACCGTCCAAGAAACAAAAGGAATATACTTCTCTATACTAAAAACAAATGAAGGCACGTAATCTAACGTTGACGCATACCACGCATTCACATTATATAGCACACTAAATACCAAAGTGCAGAGCGCCGCAAGCTTTATTCTTGTGCCTAACGCTATTCTTGCTTCATCCATTTGGCTTTTTTAAACATAATAAGATTAAGAATAGGCGCGGGGAGTATGGATAAGAATGTCATCATCCATTTCATTTTTACAGGAAAAATAACTAACTTATTTTTAGCATCAATAGCGGCTACAATTTTTTTTGTAGCGACATCAAGCGGCACTAAAAAAGGCTTTTTACTCAAATCGTTGTTATTTAACTCTCTTAATTTTAAGGTATCAATGTATCCCGGAGCAATAGTAGTTACTGAAATTCCAAACGGTTTTAATGCTCTATGATAAGCATCGGCAATTTGAATTACTGAACGTTTTGTTTTCGTATAAAGACTAGAATTTTTATAATCTAAAATACCGGACACAGATGCAATTACCACAATATGACCAATTTTCTGATGCAGCATAGCAGTTCTTGCCACTTCAAAGCAATTAGTAGCTCCTAAAATATTGGTTTTAAGCATTTGTGCAGCATCTTCATACGAAATTTCACCAGCTACATCTTCCGCATAACTACCTGTGCAATTTATAAAAAGGTCCAGATTTTCAGTTTCAGTCAGAAAAGTATGTACAGTTTTTTTTAATGAGGACATTTCGCAAACATCTGCCTGATACGCAGCTACATTTGAAGGTTTATTTTCTAGAATTTTATCTAAATTTCTACCACAAACAGCCACACGATACCCTTTAACGCTATAATGTAGCGCTAATGAATATCCAATTCCAGAGGTTCCGCCGGCAATAAAAACATTCATATTTGGTAGGCTATTTTTATGAATTTATAAATGTAAGTTTTTCACGGCAATTAATAGAATTACTTTTCTTTTTGAATACTCTTCATGGTTTGCTGATAGCCGTAATCCCATTGTTTATCCATATCATTTTTAAAATCTTCGTAGGTTTTAGGATATTTAAAACAAATCTCGAAGTTCTTCCAATCTATACTTTTTTTGATGTAATGTCCTACTAAATCTTTCTTTATATGAATGGTATCAATTTGAAAATTACTGGCATGATTTTCAATTTCCTGTAATCGTTGGTTGCCACTATACCCAAGAACTGCGCGTACCAGCGCTTCTTCAACTGGACTGTAAGACTGTTTTTTTTCTATAATTACCGTTTTAGCTAGATGTTTAGCCAATTCAATAGGAATTAAATCAACAGCTCCTCCTGCAAAGTACGTATCCTCTAAGTACACTGGAGCTACGTAAAACATATCTGAAACAGAAATCCGTGCACTAACCAACATAGAGAGATTTGTTTTAATCTTTATGGATGCTGACACTGCACTATTTGTATAATTTTCGGAATTGATAGTAATTGCATTTAGGTCAATTTTACTTGCCGTTTCTTTATCTGTAAAAATCACTTTCTGATATAACTTTTCACCTTTTCTTTTTTGTCCTGTAAGTTTAGGATCAAAAAGAATTTGGGAACCTATAAAAAGTGTAGGTGTTTTTTGAGAAAACATTGTTGCTGTTAATTGCGGAAAATCTTTGGAAAAATCCTGAGACACATCTGCTAGGTATTTATGGAATACATCTTCCATAAGAGGTGCATTCTTTTTAGATAACAATTTCTGGAGTGAAAGAAGTCCTATTCTCGACAACTTCTTCTCTTTTGTTAGCCGATCTTTTGTTGCAAATTGATAGTATTCTTCCGATTTTAAATATTCCTTACGGGATTGGTTATCTGGAAAAGTAGTTATCACTGTTGCCGCAAAAGCACCTCCGCAAGTTGCAATAAGAACATCTGGTTTCATCTGCAACTCTTCTAATGCCGCATACATCCCAAGATATATCATTAATCGTGTGCCTCCTCCTGAAAGTATAAAAGCATTATTAAATTTATCTTCCATGGCTTAGCTTTTCAATAATAACGGTAGTACCCAAAAGAAAATAGGAGCATTAAAAATAAGACTATCCATTCTATCCATAAGTCCGCCATGCCCAGGCAGTAATTCGCCAGTGTCTTTCACGTTTGTTTTTCGTTTTAATAGGGACATAAAAACATCTCCAAAAAAACCTGAAATACCCAAAACAAAACCTAAAATCGCATGAATTAAAATGGTGGAAGGCAAAAGAAAATATCCTAAAATAATACTCAGTAGCATGGTGATGATTACCCCTCCGATAACACCTTCCCAAGTCTTATTGGGACTAATTTTAGGCATCACCTTATGGTTTCCAAAAAGCTTGCCCATAAAATATTGAAAGACATCATTTAATTCTGTAATAACAACTAAATAAACAAGCGCTTTTATTCCAAAAGCACTCTCTCTTAGATACAACAAATGTGGAAAAACAAGAAGACTTAAGCTTAGCCCTAAAACAATGCCAATACCTTGCTTTACGCTGACTTTCTGCATTAGAAAATAGAGAGAAAACATCGTTAAGAAAGCTATAGCATACAAGAAATAACGCTCAAAACTAAAAAAATAGATTAATGAAAATTGTACAATCCCTAGGATTAAAGCGGTAACAAGAAGGTTTGTCTTTATTTGAAACATTCTTAAGAATTCATAGAAAACCTGGTATCCAATCCAAGAAATAAAAAGTTTCATTGTTATAGAACTGGAAATAGATAAGGCAAAAACTGAAATAATATAACCCCATGTTTTTACCCTTAGCGGAACGTCAGAAAATTTATTTTCAGAATTGTTTACTTCAAGCTCCATGCAATGCTTTCTTAAGACGCGTAAAAGTACTAAGTACGAGCAATACTATAATTATTCCAAAAATGTATTTAGAATAACTCGAAAGGTTAACACCAAAGAATAGGAGTAGGCCATAAATACTTAAAAAGAAAGCACGATCACTTTTCCCCATCGGTCCGTCATTTCTACGTTCTTTTCCTATTACTTTTCCTAATACTCCTGCAAATTCATTAATGATACTTAATAAGATAAATACAATGATGATATAAAAACTCTCTGGTTGAAATTTCATCAATGGAAAGAAAATAATAACATCAGAAACTAAATCCCCCATTTCATTTAAGACCTCACCTAAGGGACTGGTTTGATTAAATTTTCTAGCCATCATGCCATCCAAGGCATTTAAAGCCATTCGCAACAGCAGTCCAATGGGTAAGCTTAAGAAAAACCAGTGTACCCTATCTGCGTTCCAGAACAATACTCCAATAACAAGAGATACTAAAATGGATGCTATCGTAATTTGATTTGCGGTTACATTACATTTGTGCAAAAAAATTAAAACAGGATTTAGAAGTTGTTGAAATTTGGGTTTTAATTTATAAATGGAAATCATGTAAGCTGCTTTTTTTCTACATTATATTCCAAATCTAAGTCTTTTTATTAGAAGTTTCTCTATATCATTGACTGCGCTAAAAAATACCAAGACAAGTTTTTTAAGAGGGATCAATTCTGAAATGAGACCCTATTTTTTTTAGCTAAACTAATTAACGAAAAAATAAAAGTCCAAAAAATGACTCAGATAGATTGATTATCTTGCGGCGTTTTTAATACCCATAAAAAATGAATGCAAAGGACTTAGTAGACTTACAAAGAGCGAATGAATCTTTGTTTGAAATAGATGCTAATTTAAACCGATTGGTTAAAAAAATTGAGTTATTAAGTTATTTAAATCCGTTAAATACAGAAAAGGAAAAACAACGTTTTTTTGCTTCAAAATATACTGAAGATCCTATTCTTAAGTATCCAAAAATAAAATTTCATCCCTATAAATTACACCGAATGTTGTTTTCGCAACGTTTGGAGCGTATTACAGATCAAAAGGTACAAAAGCTTTATCAAGATATCATTTATTACTATTCTAACATGGCGCAATGCATACAAACCATTGGTGAACCTAAGAAATTTTACTATAATTCATTACGACTATACGGAACGCCAACAGAGAAAGATGTACAAAACGCACAATTTATTTTGCACCACTCTAATGAAGCAGAAAGAGCTGATATGGAAAAAATCTATTCACCGGATGACGCTAAGGCTTATTTTGATGAATTTTCTAAGTTGTATGACTTTCCTTTAAACATAAAATTATCTACGGCTATTGCTGCAGATGCTATGGTAAGCAATAGCACACAAACCTTACTAATAAAGAAAAATACGAAGTTTAGCAAAAACCAATTATTAACATTGGCAAATCATGAAATTGGAGTGCATTTAGTTACCACATACAACGGAATTGAGCAACCTTTAAAGATATTTTCAAATGGTTTTCCTCGTAACGTAGAGACCCAAGAGGGGCTTGCTGTTTTCAGTGAATACATGAGTGGAGCGCTAACGCTTGAAAGACTCAAGACATTAGCATATAGAGTATTAGCTAGCGATAGTTTAATCAAAGGTTACAGCTTCTCAGATACTTTTGATTTGATACATGGCAGCTACAAACTTAATAGAAATGATGCTTTTAACATCACCATGAGAGTACACCGAGGTGGTGGATTTACAAAAGACAGGTTATACCTAAGTGGATTAAAAAAAATCTACAAACGCCACCAAAGAGGCGAAGGAATGGACACATTATTGACAGGAAAAGTAACTATGGATTATGAAGCTGACATTGTAAATCTTCAAAATTTAGGATTGGCCAGCCCTATAACCCATAGAAATATTGCTTTTAAGGAAAATAAGAATGAGAACACAACACTCGATTTTATTTTGAATCACTTAAAATAGCGTGTAGTAGCCTATAAACTTATACTGCGTTCTTTTGGATGTTTTACCTGAAATGAAAATTGGTGTTTGCTTTCTTGCTTTGAGGCTAAATTTAGCTCCCAAGTAAGCAAGCCCTTTTCTTCATCATAGTTAGCATCATTGACAATAACATCTTCGATTTTAATTTCTTTATTGGCTGAAACAGGAATACGGTCCATTAAAATTAGTTTTACCGCTTCCGCTTTATTATTTTTCACTTCTAAATTGTAAGTTCTGTCCACAATTCTATTACTTCCAGTAAAAGATTTACTCTTAAAGTTTTTATCTTGTTTTCTAGTTACAGAAATGGAGGCATCAATGCCTAAAGAAACTGTCATTTCTTTGTTTATAGCATAAGGATCAATGGTAGTTTTCCCGGCATAGCCACCATTAAAGTAAATATTAGCTTCACCTGGAAGCAGGTTTAATTTCTCCCAATCTTTGAATCTAGCCGTAAGAAAAACATTTTCATTAATTATTGGAGCTGCAAAAAACTCATAGACCGCATCAAGCTTAAATGTGTTAATTTCTATTGCCGTAATATCCCCATCACTTACTATGGTATATGGACTTTTAATTACAAATTTGGTACTGGTTACATTATCCTCTGTAAAACTCTTATTCGTGGTAATTACGATAACTCCGTTTACAGCTCTAGAGCCATAAATTGAAGTTGCAGAGGCATCTTTTAAAACTTCTATGTTTTGTATTTCATTAGCATCCAAATCACCCTCTTCAAATCCTTCCATCGGAACACCATCAATAATATACAAAGGTTGTGTAGCCTCTGTAACTCTAGAGACTCCTCTAATACTAACTCCGGATACGCGCCCTTTTAGAACGCTGCTCATGTCGCTATTTTGCGTTCCATACCCAACAACTACAACTTCATCTAAGGCTGAGGAGTCTTCTTGTAATCGAGCATTAATAATGGAGGAGTAAATAGGTACTTCATCTTGTTCAAATCCTATGTAAGAGAACACTAACTCTTGACCACTACTAATTTTTAGTTTATACTTCCCGTCTAAATCAGTTTGTGTACTCACAGCGGTTCCCTTGATAATTACAGTACAACCCGGCAATACCTGTCCTGAAGCATCTGTTACAATACCGGTAACCGTTCTCACCGTTGGGTTATAAGAATACTTGTGTTTTTTTGAAGGTGTGTTGTAATTTTTACGCATTCCAAAATTCAGATAATCAGTGGCTAGCTCTGGTTTAATAGAAAAATTATTAGGATTCCCTGTTGAGAGCGTTATGGCAACATCTTCCCAATCTGCACCAGTATGTTGATACACGTGTGCTTTGTAGGTTAACCGTATAGGGTCATTAATCTTGTTAGATTTTAAATCATAATTCGGAATCCATCCGGCATCAGATACATTATATTTTAATTCTAAATTCAATTGTACGCCAATAGGAGTTTCAAATAGAATACTTATTTCTCCTTTAGGTTCAGAAGGTGTCGCATTTAATTCAAGGTGTTGTTTTTCAACACGTTGCAAGTCTTCACTTAAAACATTTATTTTAATAATCGTAGTGTATATTTCATTCTTAATTGCTGTAATTCGCTCTCTATAATAGGTACTTATTTGCTTTACTTTTTCTAAATCTACAGCTTGATGTTCTGAATTGAGCAAACGGTTGCCATTAATAACTTTCTCTTCTTCTTCTAAACCTAATATTAGATTTTTAAGCAAACTTATTTCTAATTCGGTAGCTTTTATAGCTGTAGTTAATGCGGTAGATTCTTCATTTGAAACCTTGGCGTCTAAATAATTTATGTCATAAGAAATAGACAAAATAGAAGCTCCTTTTAGTCCTGAAATTTGAATGCTGCTTTCATCAATTTTAGGAGATAACCCATTAAAAATAACTTCCGTAGTACCTTCTTTCAATTGAAAATTAGAAGTTCTTGAAACCTCTGCACTATTTAAAAATACGGTAACCGATTTTATTTTAGAAGGTGTTTTATCTGCTGCTAATAGGGTGATAGGAAAGAAAATAAGAAATAGCACTACATGTTTCATGTTGTGTTGGTTTTAGATTTAAAGTAAACCTAACCAGAACCAAACATAACTTAAAGGGGCGTTGAGTAAGCTTCTTTTAGAACTTAGTAAACGCTACTTCTTACTGAGTAAAGCTATTATTCTAGAAACTTAGCTTTTAATTCAGCAGTGGGTATCATACAAGCGTCCTGTTTACCGTACCATTTGTATCTATTTTTAGCAACATAATCATAAATAGTGTCTCTAAATTTTTCTGGAATCCATTCCAATACAGATAATAATGACCATAAACCCCCAAAGGATTTTCCAATATTTAATGCCGCTGTAGATTTAGTGTAATACGCAATTCCCGGTTCTATTAAAATTATAGAGTCTACCACTGTAGTGTCTATGTGTCTTTCTTTAGCCAGTTTTTGTCCTATTTCACTTTGTAATGATGCAAAACGGAATTCGTCTTTCTTATCGTACTTAATAATTGTATGTATTGAAGAGTTACACAAATTGCAAACACCATCAAAAAGAACAATCTTATGAAAATCATTTACTTGCATACGTTTATTATATCAATCTAAATTTTACTCAAAGATAGTGTATGGGGATATATTTTTTATATCCAAAAAAGGTCAATTAAAAAAAGACCACACACCAACTAGGTTTGTAGTATTCAAAGTATTGAAAACGAAATTGAATTATATATAATCTTACAGTTATAACGAATTTAAAAAACTTCCTAAATCAATATCTTTATCTAAACTTAATTTCTTTTTTAACCGGTATTTAGACTTTAAAATGCTGTCTGGAAGCACATTAAATATTGCTGCTATTTCTTTAGTAGATAAATTCATTCTTAAAAAGGCAGCAAGTCTAATTTCCTTTTCCGTAATATCTGCATAAATTCCTTTTAGCTTAATATCAAAATCATTATGAACATCTGCAAAGTAGGATTTAAACAACTCCCAATCTTTGTCGTCTGAATTTTGTTTTTTTAGAAGAAGAAGAATTCTTCTAAACTGTAATTTAAATTTATCAGGATCATTTTTTAATTCCTTTAAATCTTCAATTAAATCTTGATTAAAAGTGTTTTTTTGTGCTAAATGAACCGTCAAGCTTGCCAACTCTTTTTGTTTATATTCGATTTCTTTTTTGTACAGAAGATCGAGCTTTTTTTGATTTGATTTACTTTTTCTCAGGCGTTGTCTAAAAATAAAGAACAGTAATATTGACAAGGAAACCCCTGAAAACATTCCTCCAGCATAAAGACTTTTGGTTAAAGTATCTACTTTAGATTTATGTTGTAAATTCTCTATTTCTTCTTTATTTAAGGCGAGTAGTATTTGTTTGTTTTCAGTCTCATAGATAGTTTTTAACTCCTCAATTTGCTGTATTTTTTTATGGTTAAAAATGCTGTCTTTAAATGTTTGATGTGCTTTTAAATCATGCAATGCCATTTGAGGGCTTTTTAAAATTTCATAGGCACTAGATCTAAGTTTATAGCTTTCCATTAAATAATCTAAACGCATGGAAGGTGTCGATTTATTAATAGCTTCATCTAAAAATGAAATTGCTTTATCAGGATCATTTAAATCCATATGCAAGCGCCCTAGTTCTATAAGAACTGCAATATGATTATAAGTAAGACCTTCTTTGATGTGAAAATATAAACTCTCTCCTAAATACGCCTTAGAAGCTTCAAAATTTTTCATTTCTCTATACGTTGAACCTATATTGGTATACACCATAGCTTCATTTGATTTAAGTCCAAAATTTTTAGCAATTTCTAAACTCTTAAAAAAATACTCTAAAGCCGTATCATAGTCTTTTAATGCCGCCAAAGAGGTGCCAATTTGCAAATACATATTAGCTTGCCAAATGTTATCATTAACCGCTATATATACTTCTAAAGCTTGATTATAATAGGGTATAGATTCCTCGTAATTTCCTGTATTGTATTGTATTTCTCCTAATCTAGCAATAATATCCGCCCTAGAAAGCGGATCTGCATTTAAAGAATCTATGCTCTTTAATGCTTGTATGTACAATTGCTGAGAGCGTTTAAATTGCCCATTGCTTAAATACACGCTAGCTATATTTCCTAAACAAATATTTACCAGCTCCACTTCCTTATTCTTCTTGAATAGAATTTTAGCTTCTTCAAGCATTTCTAATGCTTCACTTTTTTCTGCATCTAAACGCTTAATATCGGCCAATTCTAATAAGCTTTTTGCATAAAAAACCTCTTCATTTAGCTCTTTTGAAAGTGTCATTGCTATTTCATGATACTTCACGGCAGCATCTAGTTGGTGTAATGCCCGGCAACTAATTGCAGATTGATAGATCGCTTTAAGTTGTTTCTTCTTATTCTTAATTGTATTCGCAATTTTATAGGCTTGCAAAGAATACTTCAAAGAGGTTTCAGGATTATTATAAAGTAAAATTAAATACAGCGCTTCAAGGGTTTCTATTTTATCGATCGGATTGCTTTTACCCTTTAAAACTTTTTCTAAACTATCTACTTTCCTTTCTATTTGTCCATAAGAAATTGCAAAGAAAAGTATGGTAAATACCATTATAAAAACTTTCATAACTAGAATTAAACAATTTATAGTTGGAATAATTTAAATAATAGGGGGAGTATATTTTTCATTCTGAAGTTCTAAGATAGCGGTTATATGCTTTATAATTAAATAAAACATCGGAAACCCTTTTGAACAAATGTCCTTTTCTTACGCTTAAAACCATCTAAATCATGGCAACAAAAAAAATCGTAATACACTGTAATTAATAGCCGTAGGAGGTTATTAGACGGTAGCTTTATAGCAGTCATTTTAAGACATTTGTTCTAGGGATATCTTACCACTGTCCATACTTTGTCTATAGCATTTATTTGGGTTCAGCTCTAATTACGTCTAGTTTTCACAATGCTGATCTTGAAATAGCATAAAAGTAGTAATGGGAATCAAATTAAACTCTAATTCTTATTTTACGGGCCTTATTAACTATCATAATCTACAACAAAGAAGAGATCTGGTAGTGCATCGCTACTGCAAATGATCTTAAAACGGGTGTCAGAAATGGCAATGGAGGATTTCCGTTTTCCAAATCACTTATTTTTTAACTTTTTTTATTTCTATTCTTTAACTTGTTGTGCTGGTTTCTTTTTTCGTTTGCTATTTGTGTGTAAAAAGCTTAGCTATAGTTTTGCTAATTTCCTCTAGTTTTTCCAAGGGCTCCATTAAACTAGGGTTCGTAACATTTATCTTCTGCATCGTATTTAGGGATGATTGCATGGGATAAATTAAAATACAACTTGTCTTTTTAAAATAAGTATTCAAATAAGTCGAAATTTTACTCATATTTTTATGGTAAGAGAGCTGTTCTTTTCTACTCAAAACAATAATTATGTTGTCGTCTTTGAAAGAAGTTTTAGCTATAGTCAAAAAATTATCCCAGTCATTAAACGTTTCAAATGAACATTCAATAGGATATTTTTTTTTAATATCTTTTATAAATTTTAAAGTGTTTTCATTTCCATAAAAAAGGAGTTTAGCACTGGTATTTCTGGCGATGTTCCACACTTTCAGTAACCAAAAAGGAAAACCTATTTCTTTTTCCGCATTTTCAGGCACAATAACGATATGCCTTTTTATAGTAGCGAGAGGTTGAACAGGTTTATAAATTAAAGTGGTGGTGCTACTTTTAGTTAAAATACCTTCTGTAAGGTTTCCTAAAAATGAATCGGAAATACCTTTATGAACATGGAGCCCTAGAATTAAATCGGTTATAGCGTGTTCTTTTGTAACGCTAGTAATTCCATTTATTAAATTGATGTCATAGCGCAATAGTTCATGTAATTTGGTGTCTGTCGCGGCTGCAGCTACCGCTGCTTTACTTAGTATTGTTTTCGCTAGTTTATCTGCAGAACCATTAGTCTTACTATTATCAACCATACTTAACGCATACAAGCCATCTCTGTTGCTTTTGGATTTGATGGTGATTCCTAAATTAATGAGTTCATCAATAGTATCAATATTACTGATAGGAATTAATATTCGTTCTAGATGATCAGTTTCTTCAGGTAAAGCATCTGTATGTTCTAAAAGGGCAATATTTTGAGCACCTTTTTGAGCTACAAAAGAAGCGATAGTACATGTAAACAGAATCATAAGTATTGTTCCATTCAGAATAGTTTCGTTTAATAAACGCACCGGCTCGCCAGATGGTTTTTCCCCAAGAATTATAGAATATCCAACCAATACTGCTGCTAATGTTGCTGCTGCTTGGGCATTACTTAATCCAAAAATTAATCTACGTTCATCTGAAGAAAAACCATAAATTTTTTGTGTACACCATGCAGCAATAAATTTTGCAAGAGTTGCAATAAAAATCATGATTGCCGCAACTTTAATTGTTTCAAAATCTTTAAAAAACACACGGTAATCTATAAGCATTCCCACCCCAATTAAGAAAAAGGGAATAAAAATAGCATTTCCAACAAACTCCACTCTATTCATTAAAGGAGAGGTGTGGGGAATAAGTCGGTTTAAGGCTAAACCAGTTAAAAAAGCTCCTATAATAGGTTCTATTCCCGCCAGCTCTGCTAGACCAGCCCCTAAAAACACCATTACTAAAACAAAAATATATTGAGAAACATTATCATCAAATTTTTTAAAAAACCATCTTCCGATAATAGGGAACAGGAATAGCACAATGAAACCAAAAATTAGTATGGATACTGATAATCGAATCCAAAATTGTGCATTTACTTCTCCTGTTGTCATTCCTACAATAACTGCTAAAACCAATAAAGCTAGGGTATCAGTAATCATTGTTCCGCCCACCGTTATGTTTACAGCTCTATTTTTGGCAACACCAAGTTTGCTAATTAATGGGTAAGCAATTAGGGTATGAGATGCAAACATACTAGCAAGTAAAACAGCTGTTTGTGTAGAAAATTCTAGAATATAAATCCCACATAAAGTACCTAATGTCATAGGAATACTAAAAGTAAGTAAACCAAAAACTATACTTTTTTTACTATTTTTTTTAAAGTCAACTAAGTCTATTTCTAATCCTGCAAGAAACATGATATAAAGTAATCCGGCTGTTCCAGATAGTATAATTCCACTATCTCGTTCTATTAAGTTAATTCCATTAGGGCCAACTACAGCACCTGCGATTATTAGCCCAAGAAGGTGTGGTATTTTAATTTTGTTTAAGATTATTGGAGCAAACAAAATAATCACCAATATTAAAAGAAATTTTAAAACAGGATCTGTTAATGGCAGCGATGTTTCAAATATGTTTAATACTATCATAACTTAATTTATAGAATGGAATATTAATAACTCACTCAATATTTGAGTAATTAACGTGGGGGAGTGTTTAAAAAAACGTTCTATTTTTTATTTGAATGCATTATAAACAAAGATCATTCAAATAATTTTTCTGCTTCTAAATTAAGATAGTTTGGTAGTATAAATATAAATGAAACTATGAATTGTATGCTAATTAAATAATGAAAGCAATCATTTATACGGGTTGCTCAGTATTGCTTATTTTTTCTTAATAGAAATGTATTTTTAGATGGTATAATTTACTTTTTTTGCAATAATTTAATAATTAAGGCTAGTATTGTATTAATTATGCGAGCCAGTTTAATGAATATATTTTATAAAGTATTCATCAGTCTTTTCTCAAGTCAAATGCTATTTGTTGCATGCACATAATCAACTAAATTAGAAATTACTTCGCACTTATTTTTCATAAAATGCAAGAGTATAGGGTTTGTCTTTAAATGATTCCAAAGTACATTTTTCTTGATTTAACGCATGGCTCCATTTTTTATAAGTTTCCTAAAAAAGAGAACTAATGAAGGTATTTTAAATGGAATCTGAAATGAATAAGATTAAACCTTTTTATTAAATAAGAGTCCTACTAATAACAAATTATTAAAATATATAAAAATGAAAAAAATAATTACAGTAATCGTATTATTCATTGGTTTGAATGCCATGGCACAAAGAAGCGAAAGAAAAGACATTGATCCTGAAGCGTTTGCTCAAAAAAACACAGAAAGATTAACTAAAGAATTGGGCTTAAATGAAGACCAGCAAGCTAAGGTTTATGATATAAATCTTAGAAATGCTCAAGAGCGCACATCTAAAATGGAAGAGCGTAAAAGTGGCGAAAGAAAAAAACCGACCGAAGAAGAACGTGAAGCAAGAAAGACTGAAATGGAGGCTCAATTAAATGCTCATAAAGAAGAAATGAAAGCCATTCTAAATAAAGAGCAGTTTCAAAAATGGGAAACCATGCAAGAAAAAAGAGGTAATGGTAAAAGAGGAGCTAAAAAAATGAAGTCATAAACAGTATCCATAATTTTGAGTAAAGAAAAATTTCAGCGGGTTTAACTTTTTTATAGTTGGACCCGTTTTTTATGTCTAGTTAAGAACGGATTAAGTTCCAACCTTCAAGTAATATTCTAGCTGTCTATTTTTTTATACACTGCATTCATGCTAGACATCCTGATTTTTTAAGGGCATCCTGTTATGAATTCCATTTTATTACTAGTGTCTTCCCAATTTTACCATTTAGATCTTGAATAAGGGGAATGCTCTAAATACTGTTTTTAATTTCTAAGGGAAAGTGGAACAGTCTATTTCCAAAACAATTTCTACGTAGACTAGAATCATACAATTGTTTCTAATTTTCAAAATAGCTATTGAATTCTTGAATAATCCATAGTAATAAAATTGCTTAGATGACATCGGTCATTTCATGTGTATGAAATGAAGCTTAGCTTTGGAGTATACTTAAAATCATTCCAAAATGAAAAGAATATTAATTCCAACAGATTTTTCAAACAATGCCAATAACGCAATAAATTATGCCATTGAGCTCTACAAAAGAGAATCTTGTGAATTCTTTATTTTGCATTCTTACTATCTTACTGGATATTCCAAAAACAATCTTTTAAGTCCTGAACCTACCGACAAAAAATTAAATGAGGTAAAAGAGCTTGCAGAAAAAAACATGGAAAAGTTAAAGAAGCAAGAACGCTTTAATAATACGAACAATAATCACACATTTCATTTTCTGAATGAATTTGGATCTTTTAATGATGTACTCAAAAAAGTTGTTGAAAAAGAAGATATAGAGTTGATACTTATTGGATCGGAAGGAGGAAAAGACGACAAAAAATTAATTCAGGGTAGTAATGCCGTAAATACGATGGAGAAGGTTAGAAACTGTCCCGTGTTTGAAATTCCTGGTAACGTTATGTTTAAAAATCCAAACGAGATTGTGTTTCCTACCAGTTTTAAAACGCATTACAAAGAAAAAGAATTGGCAACTTTAATTGAAATTTCTCAATTAACCAGTGCACCCATCCGAATTTTGTATATTCAAAAAGATAAAGAATTTAGCAAAGAGCAAGCAGAAAATAAAGAGTTGCTGAATCAAATTTTAGGTACTACTAGTTTTACGCATCATGTATTATATAGTTCAGATATCCAAGAAGGTGTGCGCTCTTTCTTCCAAAGTCGCGAAAGCGAGATGATAGCTTTTATAAACAAGAAGCATAATTTCTTCGGTAGTATTTTCTCAAACCCAATGGTAAAAGAATTGGGCAATAACCCTAACATTCCTGTATTGGCTTTACATGATTTAAGAAACTAAAAAAATAGTAGTACACATTACTTAAAACATATGACAAGAGTGCTAAATTTTAAATTTCAAAAATAAAATTTTCATTAAAGTATCGCGAGACTGTTATACCATCTATAAAATGGTTTTACCACTCCTCAAGAATGAAATTATTTTATGAGACTTAGAAAGGTTACTCTTGTTATATGCTTTATAAAAGCTACAGCCATTAAAAAGCGTTCTGCCAGATACTATTACCCATAGTTGTCTACATATTTTAGAGCAAAATTTTATCCTTTGCCAATTTTATTATATTTTTTTAGAATGATCACTAATTCATTCTATTTCTTCTTTTTTGCCTCCACCAATTCTAATTGGTTTATACTCACATTGGTTGTAAAAATTCCGTAATTAACAATTGCTTTGTTTTTCTCCAATTTATCAATACTGCCCACTGCTTTCCCGTCTAACATTCGTACGCGATCACCAATTTTAAAAATAGGATTAGGCTTGTTCTTTTCGACATGCGCTTTTACCTTTTTTTCTTTCTTTTTTTCTTCTCGGATGACTTCTACTTTCTGAATCACCTCTTTTTCTACTTCAACCTTTTTTGCTTTTTCTATTTTAACTTGTTGCGAAGATTTCTTTTTACGCTTACTATTTTCTGTTTCTACAATCCGAAGTAATTCCGATACTAATGGTCGCTTCTTTTTATCTTGAAAATACTTTAATGATGCGTCATTAAGTTTATTCCCTAAGTAAATCATACGTTGACTAGAATCATACAATTCCTGATAATTCTCAAGCTTAGATTTTACTTTAGTGTTTAATTCTTCAAAACGTTGTGCTTCACTACGTGCTTTTGTTTCTTCTTCCCTTAGCTTAGTTCCTGTTTTCACCATAGAACTACGCTCTTTCTGTAATTTAGCAATCGTAGCATCAAAACGCACTTTACCGCTTTCTATTTTCTTTTTTGCTCGGTTTATTAAGCTATATGGAATTCCGTTTTTCTGTGCGACCTCAAAAGTAAAAGAACTTCCTGCTTGTCCTAATGCAAGTTGATAGGTAGGCTCCAAAGTGTTAGAATCAAACAACATATTTGCATTAGTAGCATGAGGTAATTCATTTGCCAAAAGCTTTAAGTTGGAGTAGTGGGTTGTAATAACACCATAGGAACCTCGTTCATAAAATACTTCAAGAAAAATTTCAGCTAATGCGCCCCCTAATTCGGGATCACTACCTGTTCCAAATTCATCAATTAAAAACAACGTTTTATCATCACACTTACGCAAAAAGTAGTTCATGTTCTTGAGTCGATAACTATACGTACTTAGATGATTTTCAATAGATTGATTGTCCCCGATATCTGTTAGAATTCTATTAAATAAGGTTACTTTACTACGTTCATGAACAGGAATTAACAATCCACTTTGAAGCATTACTTGAAGTATCCCTAAGGTTTTTAAGGTGATACTTTTTCCTCCAGCATTGGGACCTGAAATAACGATAATTCTATTTTCGTCATGAAGCCCTATGGTCTGTGGATATGTTTTTTCTTTTTTACGTTTATTTGTTAAATAGAGGAGTGGGTGGTAAGCATCTCTTAAATATAACTCATTAGTATCACTAAATTCTGGCAAGACCGCATCCATTTCCATAGCATACTTTGCCTTTGCTGCAGTAATATCTATGTGCGCTAAGAAATCTTGATATATAGACAGTTCAGGAATAAAAGGAGTAATATGTGCAGTTAGCGCTCTAAGAATGCGTTGAATTTCTTCTCGTTCTTCAAATTCTAAATTATTTAATTGGCGACTAAATTGTAAAGCAGCTTCTGGCTCTATATACACAATACTCCCTGTTTTAGAAGTACCCATAACGGCGCCTTTCACTTTTTTACGGTTCATTGCTTTTACGGCTAAAACACGACGGTTGTCTACAACAGATTCTCTAATTTCATCTAAAAAATCTGAAGCTTGGTACATGGTTAAGGCACGTGCAAAACTTTGATTTATTTTCCCTTTTAATCCATTAATTTCTGACCTGATAATCCGTAAATTATCTGAAGCATTATCTTTAATTTCTCCAAACTTATCAATCACAGCATCAATTTGTGCTGGGATCTCTACATTTAACTCTACATCTTCAGAGGCTTGAAAAAGTAATGGATAGTAGTCTTTAAATTTCTTTAAAAATTTTTTAAGCGTATTTACAGTGCTACAGATATTACCAATTTTACGAAAACCAGAGATTTCTATCGTAGCATTTTCAATTTTCAAAAGTTTCAACTCCTGATTTATAGCATCAAAACCGTGATTAGGAATCCGGTTATCATTGGAAAAGGAGGCTACATATTCAGAAGTTTGCCCTAAGTGGATTAGGATCAGTTCTTTTGATCTTAGCGGAACTATTTTTAAAGCATTTTCTTTACCTTGTTCGGTATTACAACGTGCCGCAATATGGTTTAGAACCGTATAAAATTCTAAATCTTTTAATGTCTTATCGTTTATCTTATTCATTCTTTTTCAAAGATACATTGAAAAAAATATTTCACTATAAATTCTAAAATTAATTCACTTTTCGTCTAACTAAAACTATAGCTACAAAGTATCGTATATGCAATAAAAAAAAGGTTTTGGAGTTTATTATACATCAGTTACGATACATTTTTGTAACAATATTAAACAGATTTATTATCGTATGAAAAATCAAATTAAACCCTTCCTCTATCTAGGTATAGCACTATTTATATCTGCATGTGCCTCCACCAATAAAATGACCATGGGGGTAACTACACCCGCAAAAGTGCACCTTTCTTCAGAGGTTAAAACCATAGGAATTATAAATAGAAGCGAACCTTCTAAAGGAAACAAAGGCTTAGACAAAATAGATCAAATACTTTCTGCGGAGGGCTTAAACCTAGATAAAAAAGGTTCTGAAGCCGCTATAAGTTCATTTGCTTCAGAATTAGAAATGATAAAAACTCTAGATGAAATTAAAATTCTAGAAAACATAGAAGAAGTTAAAAGCGGTTTGGGTGTTTTACCAGCAACTTTATCATGGGAAACCATAGAAAAGCTTTGTGAGGAATTTGACGTAGCTGTTATATTTTCACTAGCATTTTATGATACAGATACAAAATCATCATTTAAAGTAACCACAATGCCTCTTGAAAATAATCTAGGGGTTAAAGTAAATGTACCCGCACAGGAAGTAACTCTAAATACCCTTGTTAATTGCGGGTGGCGTGTATATGATCCCGCAACAAAATTAATACTTGATGAGAAAAATTACACTAAAGAAATGATTTTTCACGGTCAAGGTATTAATCCTTTAAAAGCTGTTGAAGCCGTAAAACAGCGTAATGAAACCATTCAAGAGTATAGTAGAAACGTGGGTATTGCTTATGCCCAACGTTTAATTCCTAATAAAGTAAGGATATCAAGAGAGTATTACATGTCTGGTACCGACAGTTTTAAAGTAGCACACCGTAGAGCCCTGACTGGCGATTGGGATGGTGCTGCCGAACTTTGGAAACAAGAATTAACTAATCAAGACTTAAAAATTCAAGGAAGAGCCAATTACAACATGGCCATTAGTAGTGAGATTGATGGCGATTTAGATCGTGCCATTGCGTATGCATCAAAAGCATACACGGACTCCAAGGATAAATTAGCATTAGATTACGTCAATGTTCTTAAATATAGAGTACAACAAAACAATGTGCTAGATCAACAGCGCTCCAACTAAAGGAGAAGTTTATATTTTGTTATTTTTGATTCCAAAACAAACGGAAATATGACTTGGAATATTCACAAAAGCTGGAAAGCGCACTTAGAACAAGAATTTAATGCGCCATATTTTAAAGAACTTACCACTTTTGTAACAGAAGAATACCAAGCATATACCTGTTACCCAAAACAAGAAGAAATATTTGCCGCATTTAATCATTGCTCTTTTGAAGAAACCAGGGTGGTTATCATTGGCCAAGATCCGTATCATGGACCAAACCAAGCCAATGGCTTATGTTTCTCTGTTCATGATGGTGTACCGCATCCACCTTCATTAAAAAATATCTTCAAAGAATTATCTACGGATATTGGAAAACCCTATCCCACATCTGGTAATCTAGAAAATTGGGCTAATCAAGGAGTCTTACTACTAAATGCAACGTTAACTGTACGAGCTCATGAAGCTGGGAGTCATCAAAATAAGGGGTGGGAAACTTTTACAGATGCAGTGATCAAAAAAATTAGCGAAGAAAAAACAGCCGTTATTTTTTTGTTGTGGGGAGGATTTGCAAAAAAGAAATCAAAACTTATTGACGAAAATAAACATCATATATTGACGTCTGGACATCCGTCTCCATTAAGTGCCAATAGGGGCTATTGGTTTGGCAACAAATGCTTTAGCACCACCAATAGTATTTTAAGAAAAATACACAAAGAACCTATAGCGTGGTAACTAAAATTTAATCCACCTAAAACCTCAGAAAATTCTAAATTTCATTTATCATATTGTTTGGTTTCTGTGTCAATTATAATTAAATTGTTATAAGTCAATAAGTTATTATAACTATTCCGAAGATTTAACGTCAAAATTATTAAGAATCTTTAAAAATTATGTAACTATCCATTATTTATTCCATTTAAAAATAAATTCTCAATATTTTTGACCCAACCAAAAAACACGAACCAAAATGAATTTAAAATCTATTTTACTTGTAGATGATGATGAATCTACAAATTTTATAAATAGTGTATTTATAAAAAAACTCGATATCGATGTAGATGTCTATAAAGCTTTAAATGGAGAAGAAGCCTTAGAGATTTTGGAAGAAAGTTCTGACGATTCTGACTTTTTCCCTTGTTTAATTACTTTAGATATTAATATGCCTATCATGAACGGTTGGGCATTTTTAGAGCGCTATAAAAAACTATCACCAAGCATCAAGAACAATTGCATTATTGTAATGACTACGGTGAGTGAAGATGATAAAGATTTAATTAGAGCAACAAATAATGAAGACGTAAAAGAATTTTTTCAAAAGCCTATGTCCGATGAAAAATTTAGTTCTTTACTAAACAAATATTTTATTTTATAAATATCGTACTAGCGCTTCAAGAGTAATGCTTCTGGTTGTAATTTTTTATCAATCAGGTCTAAATCAAATAAAGTATCCTGAACTTTCTTAAGTGTTGAATTTTTTAGTTCTGACTGGCTCCATTTTGTAATGGCTAGCCATTCTTTGATATCCTCTAACTTTTGACCATACGCATTAGCGAGCGTTTTATCTATGCTCGGAATATTCTTAAATTCTTCGGTATATAGATTAATTACCTCCGTGATATGGTGTATTAAACTGGTGTTTTCTGCTATAAACTTATCCGTAGCGGCTATTACAAAGCACGGCCAAGGTGTAGGGACATCATCAATTCGCCTAAATACTCCACGATCTACAACAGGTTTCGTGGTAAACCTTTCCCACAGGAAGTAATCCGCAGTTTTATTGGTCAAGGCATCAATAGCCCCCTCTAAATTATTAATTACTTCAAATTTCAATTTTTTTGGATCCCAACCTTGATTGTCAGCATTTACATATGCCATAAGGTGACTTCCGCTTCCAAACCTACTAATTGCTGCTGTGCTATCTTTTATGTCTGAAATGGTCTTATAATTACTAGCTGCTGCCACATGAATACCCCAAAGTAGGGGAGTAGAAATAAATTCTTGAACAATTTTTGCTGGATTTCCAGCAGAAATACTTTTAACAATACCTTCTGTTAGAATAATGGCTAAATCCGTTTCATCGGTTTCAAGCATTTGACACATTTTACCTGTGCCTTCAGGAATATCTGTCCAACTTAAATCAATACCCCGTTCTTTAAAAGCATTTTCTTCAATAGCCATATGCCAAGGAAGATTAAAATGTTCTGGAACACCAATAATTCTAACTTTTTTCATTTATTCCGTCAATTTTTTTAAAGCATATTCTATTAATTTTTCGGTAGCTGCTGTAGGATTTGTTAAAAACTCTCCAGTACTTCTATTTGCTAGAATACAATTTAACGATACCGCTCTATGTCCAAGTAATTTAGCCAAACCATAGATTCCCGAAGTTTCCATCTCCAGGTTGGTTATTTTTAAACCCTTATAGTCAAAAGAGGCTAATTTGGCATTTAGATTTTCATCTTCCGTTTTTAAGCGCAGTTTACGCCCCTGTGGACCATAAAAACCAACATTCGTTGCTGTAAACCCCTTGTGCATTTTATCAGACATAAACAGAGCGGCTAGGTCATGATCACAAGATACTACATAAGGCGTAGATTTATCTTTAGACCAATCCGTATGCTTCATAAAACTATTTTGTATCTCTTCATCTAAAATATGCTTGGCATCATAAAAGCGAAGCAAACTATCAAAACCAATAGCGCGCTCACTCAAGAGAAAATCACCAACTTCAATATGAGGTTGAATAGCACCAGTAGTCCCAATTCGTATAATATCTAGTTGTTTTTTTTGCTCATTAATGCTTCTGGTCTTAAAATTGATATTCACCAAGGCATCCAATTCATTCAGAACAATATCAATATTATCTGTTCCTATCCCTGTAGATATAACAGAAATTCGTTTTCCGTTTAAAGTACCTGTATGCGTATGAAACTCACGTTTTCCTTTCTTAACTTCTATAGTGTCAAAATATTTCGATACTCCAGCAACACGGTCAGGATCCCCAACAGTAATTACAGTATTTGCGATATCTTCTGGTAATATATTAAGATGATAAATGCTATTGTCTGCATTTAAAACTAGCTCTGATGGCTCTAATTGCATGCTATAATTTTAAAATTCTATTGGTATCTGTATTGTAAAGGAAATTGTATTTTAAAGCACCTCCTAAATAAAAATCATTCTCTTGAATGCAAGAATAATAACTGGTTTCTCCTTGTAAAATAAGTTTCCCCTTTTGAGATAATCGCACGGGATTAAATGAAGAAAATAGCGGTTTTAAGCGACCTAAAGCGCGTTGAAATTGTGTGTCCCCAAAACCTAAAATCCCTTGATTTTTAAGTAATATACTCATAAAATCTCCTTTATTAGCAGGCTTGGTGTCTACTGCTAATTGTAGCATATTAGATTCCATTTCATTAAGACCATTTTTTACAGATGGAAAACGATGTAAATGGGCCTGTATACTATCTCCTAAGTACTTAAATTGATAGTTATCAAAATCGGTAAGATTTTCTAAACGAATAGGGTTATCACTACAATACAATTGCCAAACATAATCTGCATATTCTATGTCATCTAAAGTAAGTACAATTTTATTTTTGTAAAGCTTTTTTAGCTTGGCGTCACTTAAATCATTTAACCCGTATTTTACACCACTTTTATCCTCATTACCACTACATACCAATGATATCTGTGCATATTTACGATGCGTTTTAAGCCAACTTATCACCGCCAACATATTTATCTGGCAAAACAAATCGTACTCAAACCATAATACAATTTCATCTTCCTTTTTGTGGTTACAAAGAGACCTGTATTCCTTTAAGGTCTTTTCTATGAAGATAGATTTTGATACCTTATAATTCTTGTTTAAAAACTCGAAGCGCGTTTTCCAGAAATTTTCACTACCAACATTACTTTCTGTTTTGCCTTCGCAAAGCATTTCGCGCCAAGTAATAATAGCACCAGGCACATCAAGTGTTTTTAGTTTATTCGTGAATACATCGCCGTTTGTTATGTGTAGTAGGGAACTCATTTAGGGGTGATTTAAAAATTAAGGGACATAAATGTACTATTAAAAGTAAAGTTAGAAAAGAGAATTAACAGAATTCAACCGCCAACACGTTTAACTTTAAAACCTTTTTCTTTTAAAATGATCATAATTTTATCTCTATAATCTCCTTGGATAATAATGGCATCATCTTTAAAGCTACCACCAACACTAAGTTTGGTCTTCAGTTCTTTGGCTAATTTTTTAAAATCTTCGTCAGCACCAGTATATCCTTCAAGGATTGTGGTCGGTTTTCCTTTTCTTTTTTCGTATTTACAAATAATGGGATCATCTTGCATCCAAATTTTTTCGCCAACAACTTTCGGAGTCGCAACTTTTTCTTCTTGATGATCTGGAAAAATGTTTTTTAATTGATCTTTTAAATCCATTTAAAAGGTGTTAAAGTATTTTATTCAAAAAAACGTCTGTGATAATTTACCTGCCCTAAATGATAGAATAGATGTGTAACTAAATGTGTTAAATAATAATCAATCGCTGTACTCTTTTCTCTTGAAAGAACAATTGGACTATCATTCTCTAAATCAGCTTCTTTAATAGTGGCTAACGATTTTTCTACTACTAAAATTGTACTATCGATCTGTTTTATTAAAACAGACCGACTCACATTATTAAGAGAAAACTCTGCTGGTCTGTCTCTTTTATATTTTGTTTCACCAAAGGGTACTCCAATAAATGCATTTAAGTTGCCTACAATATGCAAACATAAGTTTCCTGCCGAATTGGTAATATTCTTATCTACTTTCCATAAAGAAGCTTCCTCTTTATAGCTCTCAATTTCAGATTTAAGTTTTAATAGGTCTCGCTTGAATAGAACTTTTAACGTTTCTAAAGACATAGCGTTACTTTTTTATTAACCCTAATTCAATCAAACGTTCATGTAAAAACGCTCCTGCAGTGGTATCTTCATATAATTTAGGATGTTCCTCATCGATACAATTCTCTAAACAATTTAAAGGCATTTCACTTACAGGGTGCATAAAAAATGGCACAGAGTACCTAGAAGTTCCCCATAATTCTTTTGGTGGGTTTACCACTTGATGAATGGTAGATTTTAGTTTGTTATTGGTTAAACGCGATAACATATCACCCACATTAATCATTAATTCTTCTGGTTTAGCTATAGCATCTACCCATTCGTCTTTATGATTTTTTACTTGTAAGCCTTTTCCATGTGCCCCCATTAAAAGAGTTATCAGATTTATATCACCATGGGCTGCAGCTCGCACTGCATTTTTTGGTTCAGAAGTAATTGGTGGGTAATGAATAGGTCTTAGAATAGAATTCCCATTTTTAATATAATCATCAAAATAGGTTTCTTCTAAATTTAAATGCAATGCCAGAGCTCTTAAAACATACTTAGCTGTTTTTTCTAACATTTTATAGGTTTCTTCACCTACTTCATTAAACTTAGGAAGTTCTTTAACCAGTACATTATCAGGATATTCCTTTTCTAATTTTGGATTATCTACCACATACTGACCAAAATGCCAAAACTCTTTTAAATCGCCTTCTTTCCTTCCTTTGGCATGCTCTTTTCCAAAAGAAGTATACCCCCTTTGTCCGCCAATACCTTCTATTTCATAAGAGTCTTTAACCTCTTGTGGAAGTTTAAAAAATCCTTTTATCTCATCATATAGTCCGTTTACTAAATTATCAGACAAAAAATGTCCGCTTAATGCCACGAAACCTATATCTTCAAAAGCACTTCCTATTTCTTTTATAAATTTTTCTTTTCTCTTTGGATCTCCAGATACAAAATCTTGTAAATCTACACTTGGAACAACGCTCATATTATACATATTAAAAATCAAATTTAACTAAAAATAAGTGAACTCTCAATTGTTGAGAATGTTTTTGTTCTAAGCCAAATTGGTTACATTTATACTGCGATTTAAATCCGAACCAAAAGATATGCAGTACACGGACTATACTATCTCTGATCACACCAAAATTCAATTGTACAAACAACTTTTAGCACCCCGTATGATTGAGGAAAAAATGTTGGTTTTATTGCGTCAAGGAAAAATAACAAAATGGTTTAGCGGAATAGGTCAAGAGGCTATTTCTGTTGGTGTTACGGCTGCCTTGCATGATGATGAATACCTATTGCCCATGCACCGGAACCTGGGGGTATTTACAGCTAGAAAAATCCCTTTATCAAAATTATTCTCGCAGTGGCAAGGCAAATCTAATGGTTTTACGAATGGAAGAGATCGCAGTTTTCATTTTGGCTCTCAAGCGTATAAAATAATTGGCATGATTTCTCATTTGGGACCGCAATTAGGAGTAGCCGATGGAATAGCACTTGCTAACCTTTTAAAAAAGAACAAGAAAGTAACTGCCGTTTTCACAGGAGAAGGCGCTACAAGTGAAGGAGATTTTCACGAAGCTTTAAACGTTGCTTCCGTATGGAATTTGCCCGTTCTCTTTTGTGTTGAAAATAATGGATACGGATTATCTACGCCTACCAATGAACAATTTAAATGTAAAAATATAGCAGATAAAGGAATTGGTTATGGCATGGAATCTCATATCATTGATGGAAATAATATTTTAGAAGTGTTTTCTAAAGTAAGCGCCATTTGTACAGACCTTAGAGCGCACCCAAGACCTGTGCTTTTGGAATTTAAAACTTTTAGAATGCGTGGTCATGAAGAAGCTAGCGGCACAAAATATGTTCCACAAGAGGTATTAGAGACATGGAAAAAAAAAGACCCAATAGCTAATTATGAATCCTATCTTATAGCTTCTAACATTATTTCACCAGAAACCATGGCGCTGCTGAAAACAAAAATACAGCAAGAAATAGAGGACGAATTACAATTGGCTTATCAAGAAGAAGAATTACTCCTTGTTCCGGAAAAAGAAGTTCAGGATATCTATGCGCCTTTCCAATATAAAGAATACCCGCCAAACGCAACTACCGAAAACATCAGACTGGTAGATGCCATAGCTCAAAGTTTAAAACAAGCTATGGAAAAGCATGATAATCTAGTCATCATGGGTCAAGATATCGCGGAATACGGTGGTGTTTTTAAAATCACAGAAGGTTTTGTTGCGCAGTTTGGAAAAGAGCGTGTTCGGAATACCCCCATTTGTGAATCGGCTATAATTTCAGCTGCTATGGGACTATCTATTAACGGAATGAAAGCTATTGTAGAAATGCAGTTTGCCGATTTTGTAAGTAGTGGCTTTAATCCCATTGTCAATTATTTAGCAAAATCGCATTATCGATGGGCAGAAAAGGCAGATGTTGTTATTAGAATGCCCTGTGGTGCAGGAGTAGGGGCTGGTCCTTTTCATTCTCAAACCAATGAAGCTTGGTTTACCAAAACGCCAGGGTTAAAAGTAGTCTATCCTGCATTTCCTGTAGATGCGAAAGGGCTTTTAGCTACAGCAATTAACGACCCAAACCCTGTACTTTTTTTTGAACATAAGGCACTTTATAGAAGTCTATATCAAGAAGTGCCCACAGACTATTACACCATTCCACTAGGGAAAGCGGCATTGCTAAAAAAAGGTACGGATATTACTATAGTTTCCTATGGAGCAGCGATACATTGGGCGCTAGAAGTATTAGAAAGAAAGCCCCAAATAGAAGCAGACCTTATAGACTTGCGAACATTACAACCCTTGGATACGGAAACAATTTATAACTCCGTTAAAAAAACAGGTAAACTTATCATTCTGCAAGAAGATAGTTTGTTTGGCAGCTTAGCGAGTGAAATTTCTGCCTTAGTCATGGAAAATTGCTTTGAATATTTAGATGCTCCCGTGCAGCGAGTGGCAAGTTTAGACACACCCATACCTTTTTCTAAAACACTAGAAAAAAATTATTTACCTAAGGACAGGTTCGTAAAGGCTTTAGATGATCTTTTATCGTACTAATGAATAGTGCTAAAAATATATTTCATCGAATTAAAATATTCTGCATAATAATATGACCTTGCAGACGTTTAACAATGATTTAACACGTGCAATTGAACACTAAAATACGTTTTATACGTATATAGTTATACCTAAATAAAAAAAGTTATTATGAGAAAAATTGTGATTCTAAGCGTAGTTTGTAGTGTGCTTTTAAGTTCTTGCATTGCATCTAAGGCTGCAAGAGAAAAGCGTAATCTAATTAGTGGAACTTGGGAACTAACTAATATTTCTTTCGAAGGGAAACCAGGGAGTTTCAAATCGGTTATATTTAATGATGCATTAGACATTTGTTTTGAAGGCAGTAATTGGTTTTTCAGAGACAATAACAGTACTGGTCGTTATACGATCGCACAATCTACCCTTTGTTCTGGAGGAGATAGATACATTCGTTGGTCAGTAATTGAAACTGATTATGGAACAAGCCAGCTGCAATTCAAGGCCATAGATGAAAAAAATAAAGATATTTCAGGAGGTTATGGGTATCGTTTAGATATTGATGCACTATCTGCTTCCAACATGAGGTTAAAATCAAATGTAATGGCAGATGGAGAACAAGTAGCCGTAGTATATGAATTTACAAAACAATAGAATGATGAAGAATATGGGATTAAAATTAGGAGTTGTACTACTAGTAGTAACAATGACCGTAAGTTGTAGTGCTGTAAAAAATGCAAACAACAAACAAAAAGGTGCCGTTATTGGTGCGGGTAGTGGAGCTGCCATTGGTGGTATTTTAGGGAACAATATTGGAAGTGGAAACAACACGGCCTTAGGTGCTATTATTGGTGCCGTAGTAGGTGGTGCAGCCGGTGGATATATTGGTAACCGCATGGATAAACAAGCAGAACGTATTGAAGAAGAAATACCTGGTGCAGAAGTAACTAGAGTAGGTGAAGGAATTAATGTAGTATTTAACGAAGATGCTGGGGTATATTTTGATACCAATAAGTCTGTCGTTAAAGGAACTTCAGCAACAACTTTAGATCGTTTGGTTGGTATCTTAAAAGAATACCCAGATTCTAACATATTGGTGGAAGGGCATACGGATAGCGCGGGTGCAGATGACTATAACATGAATTTATCTAAGCAAAGAGCAGAATCTGTGACTAGCTACTTAAATACACATGGTATTGCAGCTACTAGATTAACTACAAAATGGTATGGTGAAACACAACCAAAATCTGACAATAGTACAGCAGAAGGAAAAGCTAAAAACCGTAGAGTAGAAATGGTGATTGTAGCTAGTGATGAACTAAAGCAAGAAGCACTTCAGAAAACAAATTAAATCGTAAGATTTTTACACTTTATAAATTAAATAAATCCCGACTCTTCTGTCGGGATTTATAGTTTAAATAGGTATCTTCACTATTGTGAATACGTATGACACTATAATTATCGGAGGTGGTTTAGCCGGACTAACGGCTGCAATTCATTTAACACAAAGCAACCATCGTGTCCTTGTCTTTGAAAAACAAAAATATCCTCATCATAAAGTATGCGGAGAATATGTTTCCAATGAAATTGTACCCTATTTAAATAAACTAGGCATCTCTTTATCAGAAGCTGTCGCTATAGACACCCTTCAATTTTCTACCATTCAAGGAAATACGCTTACCACCAAATTACCCTTAGGAGGTAAAGGAATAAGCAGGTATGCCTTAGATTATACCTTATATACTAAAGCTCTAGAATTAGAAATTACTTTTTTTTTTGAAGGAGTGAACTCAGCTATTCTTAAGAACGATATTTTCTATATTGAAACTGATTCTGGCAAAAAATTTACAGCTAAAACAACGCTTGGCGCCTTTGGAAAACGTTCAAATATGGACAAGCATTTGCAGCGAAGTTTTATGGATAAAAAATCTTCTTGGCTGGGTGTAAAAGCACACTATGAGTTGCCTGATTTCCCAGATAATTTGGTTGCATTACATAATTTTAAAGGAGGATATGGGGGATTATCAAAAACAGAAACAGGAGCTATTAATTTTTGTTATTTAGCTAACTACAAGAGTTTTAAAAAAGAAAAAGACATCCATAGCTTTAACTCCAAAGTGATTTCTGAAAATCCGTTTTTACAGGCCTTTCTAAAAGATGCTACACCTATTTTTGAGCAACCGTTAAGTATTGCACAAATATCTTTTGAAAAGAAAGAAGCCGTAGAAAATCACCTGTTGATGTGTGGCGATTCCGCTGGACTTATCCATCCACTTTGTGGGAATGGAATGGCTATGGCAATTCATAGCGCAAAGATTGCAAGTGAATTACTAACGGTCTATCTAAACGCCCCAGAACCCAATAGAAAACTACTAGAAGTTACCTATAAAAAACAATGGAATAAAGCTTTTAAACAGCGTCTTTGGATGGGACGAAAATTACAGTGGCTTTTGCTCCATGATCGGGTATCAAATATCGCTATGAAAATTGTAGCAAGGTCACCCAGACTCTTACAATTACTTATCAAACAAACCCATGGAAAACCAATCGCATGTTAATTAACCTATCAAAAAGAAGCAACCAACCAGAACTGATGGACAGTTTTGATGAACCCATAGCATCCTTAGAACTTGTTTTTCAAGATATAAATAGCGTCAATAGCCTGTTGGGCGGTAATAACATCACTATCCATGCTATCCAACAATTGATGGACGGTGATAAAAAGGAACATTATACCATTGTAGACATGGGTTGCGGAGATGGAAACATGCTCAAAGAAGTGGCTTTATATTTCAGGAAACGCAACGTAAAGGCTTCGTTTATAGGCATCGATCTAAATAAAACCGCCCTTAAAATTGCCCGTAAAAACGCTAAAGAATTTCCGGAAATTAGCTTCCTTTATCAGGATATTTTGACTGTTCAAGAAAACGAATTGGAATGTGATATATTAATAAACACCTTAACCATGCACCATTTTACAGACGATCAAGTGCTAATCTTCCTAAAGAAATTTACAAAACTTGCCCAGATAGGGGTTGTTATTAATGATTTACAAAGAAGTAGCTGGGCGTACTATCTATTTCACCTGTTTAGTGCTATTTTTATAAAAACAAGAATTGCAAAAATTGATGGGCTAATCTCTATACGAAGAGCTTTTATCAAAAAGGAATTGGAATCATACGCAAAAAACCTGCCCAATGTTTCTCATGACATTCAATGGAAATGGGCCTTTCGGTACTTATGGGTCATGAAACCAATAAAAAAAGTAAAGATATAGTACGCATAATTTAAGTTAGATAAAGAAACACATGAATGATGTTAGAATAATATCGGTTGCAAAACAACTTCCTGAATACAGTAGAACGACTGCTGATATTTTGCCTTTAGTTGAAGTATGGCTTGCTGGCCAAGAAGAGCGTTTTCAGCGTAAGGTGGTAAAGATATTTGAAGGGGCTGCTGTTGATAAACGTTACAGTATTATGGCGCCCGAAGAGGTATTTGCATCCACTTCTTTTGAAGCTAAAAATAAGATCTACGTTCGGGAAGTAAAAAAATTAGGGAAGCAGGTACTACAAAAAGCCTTACAGAAATCCGATTGGGAACCAGATTCTTTGGATTATATCATCACCGTAAGTTGTACAGGCATCATGATTCCCTCTTTAGACGCCTATTTGATCAATGATTTAAATTTAAGACAGGATATTGTGCGCCTTCCCGTTACAGAAATGGGTTGTGCTGCAGGTGTTTCAGGACTTATTTACGCCACCAACTTTTTAAAAGCTAATCCAAATAAGAGGGCCGCTATTATAGCGGTTGAAAGCCCCACAGCTACTTTTCAATTAGAAGATTATTCTATGGCAAATATGGTAAGTGCTGCCATTTTTGGTGATGGTGCCGCTTGTGTCTTGCTGTCTTCGGAAGAAAATGCCACAGGGCCTAAAATCATTGGAGATGAAATGTATCATTTTAAAGATGCCACGCATATGATGGGCTTCGATTTGACGAATAATGGCTTACAAATGATATTAGATCCTGCTGTACCTGCAACTATTGCTGCGCATTTTCCTGATATTGTCCATCCCTTTTTAAAAAAGAATGGAAGTGCTATTGAAAAAGTAGATCATTTGATTTTTCATCCTGGTGGACGCAAAATAGTACAAACCGTAGAAGAGCTTTTTGGTGCCTTAGGGAAAAATATTGACGACACACGAGAGGTGCTTCGCCTTTATGGAAATATGAGTAGTGCTACTGTTTTATATGTATTAGAGCGTTTTTTAGAAAAAGATATCCCTAAAGGAGAACAAGGACTGGTATTGAGTTTTGGCCCAGGATTCTCTGCACAACGGGTTTTATTAGAATGGTAATATGACTGAAATTTCAAAAAATAAATGGGCGGTTATCCTTGGCGGAAGTAGTGGACTAGGTCTGGCTACTGCCAAAAAACTAGCGCAACATAATATTAATCTAATTATCGTTCATCGCAGCAGAAGGAGTGATTTAGCACAGATTACAGCCGATTTTGAAGCCATAAGACAACATGGAGTTCTACTTAAGAATTATAATGTAGATGGTACCAATCCCGAGAAAAGAACCGAAGTGATTGAAGATATCAAAACCTGGATAGACGCAGCGTCTATTGCTATTTTGGTACACAGTATCGCCAAAGGAAATCTTAAGCCTATGCATTCCGAAATTGAAAAAGAATTAGAGCACCAAGATTTCACGATTACCCTTGATGCCATGGCAATTAGTTTATATGACTGGACCAAAGATTTAGTAAAAAATAAGTTGTTCGCTACAGATACTCGGATAATTTCTTTTACTAGCGAGGGCAACACCAAGGCCATACCCAATTATGCGGCAGTTTCCGTTGCTAAAGTAGCTCTAGAAGCCATAACACGTAATATAGCCTTAGAATTTGCTCCTATTGGGATTAAAGCAAATTGTATTCAGGCAGGAATTGTAGAAACAGCATCGCTTAAGATGATCCCTGGATATGAACGCATAAAAGAAAGTGCCTTGCATCGGAATCCAAACAAAAAATTAACCACCCCAGAAGACGTTGCAAATGCAGTTTATCTCTTAACTATGGAGGAAGCAAAATGGATTACAGGAACGGTGATTAAAGTAGATGGGGGAGAAAGTTTGCAATAATTATGGAATACCAAACTATTATAGCGCAATTGCCTTATACGCCTCCGTTTTTATTTGTTGACGGCTTAACGGCTGTTGATTTGAATGGTGTCTCAGGATTTTATACCTTTAAAAAAGAAGCTGATTTTTACAAAGGTCACTTTAAAGATAATCCAATAACTCCAGGTGTACTCCTAACAGAATGTTGCGCTCAAATTGGGCTAGTATGCTTAGGGATTCATCTAGTTACTTCAAGTAACACTTTAAGTGATGAAGCGCTACAAATTGCGTTAACGAGTTCAGAAATGGAATACTATTTACCCGTGTATCCTGGTGAAAAAGTATATGTCACTTCTGAAAAAATATACTTTCGATTTCATAAATTGAAATGCAAAGTAAAAATGCATAATGCTGCTGGAAAACTAGTCTGTAAAGGAACTATTGCAGGAATGCTTAAAAGTAAAACGAATGAATAATCGCGTGGTCATTACAGGTTTAGGAGTTTGCGCTCCAAATGGCGTAACTATTTCAGAGTTTACCCATTCCTTAAAAAATGGAATCAGTGGTATCCGTTTCCAACAAGAATTGGATGATTTAGCCTTCGGTTGTCACATTGCAGGTAAGCCACAGGTAACAGATGCCCACAAACAGGAGTATTTTACGCCATTACAATTGCGCGCTTTAAATTCTACGGGGATTGTGTATGGAGTGATCGCCGGTGTAGATGCTTGGAAAGACGCTAAATTGCCTATTGAAGATAATACTTCTCCGGATTGGGATAACGGAATTATTTTTGGAACAGGAATACTAGGCGTAGACCAATTTAGGGAATCTATTCATTTAATTGATGCCAAAAACACCCGCCGATTAGGCAGTACCTCAGTAATGCAGACCATGGCTAGCGGCATCAGCGCTTATTTAGGAGGTATCTTAGGCTGCGGCAATCAAGTTACGACCAATTCCTCTGCATGCACTACAGGCACCGAAGGTATTTTGATGGCGTATGAACGCATTAAGTTAGGCAAAGCAAAGATCATACTTACAGGCAGTTGCAGTGATAGCGGCCCTTATGTTTGGGGCGGATTTGACGCCATGCGAATACTACCAAGAACCTATAATGATAATCCTACCAAAGCCAGCAGACCTATGAGTGCCTCCGCAACTGGTTTTGTTGCAGGAAGTGGGGCGGGGGCATTGGTATTAGAATCTTTAGAGAGCGCGTTAGAACGAGGTGTTCCTATTTATGCAGAAGTACTTGGTGGTGCGGTGAATAGTGGCGGACAAAGAGGCGAAGGTACAATGACTGCGCCAAACAGTGAAGCCGTACAACGCTGTATTACTGAGGCTGTAAAAGATGCTAATATAGCCGCAGCAGCTATTGATGTTATCAATGGACATTTAACGGCTACCGCTAAAGACGCCTTGGAAATAGAAAATTGGAGCAAAGCCTTAGGGCGTAAAGGAGGTGATTTTCCTTATATCAATTCTTTTAAAGGCATTTTTGGGCACTGCTTAGCCGCTGCAGGGAGTATTGAGGCCGTTGCGAGTATAATGCAGTTTAAAGAAGATCTCGTGTTTGGAAATATCAACTGTGAAGATCTACATCCTGAAATTACAAGTCTAATAGCTCCCCAAAAAATTCCACAACAAACCATTACGCATTCCCCCGAAATTATAGCAAAAGCAAGTTTTGGCTTTGGAGATGTAAATGCATGTGCTATTTTTAAAAGATTTAGCAATTAAACCTATCACTATTTTAAATATACCTTATGGAAACTGAAGAACGCTACCAAAAATTAAAAGAAATTATAAAAATTTACCTCCCAGAAGATGTCGCTATTTCGGAGCTTACCAACGAAAGTCATTTTATAAATGAGTTAAATATCAATTCTGCCAACCTCGTAGATATTGTGCTAGATGTTGAAGATGCGTTTGATATTACGCTAGAAAATGAAGACATGGATCAGATGCTCACTGTTAACAATGCTTTACAGATTATTCAGAATAAATTAGATGCAAAATAAGTTATGCAGTTTCTTCTTTCTCTTTAATGACCAGCGATGCTACTATACCACCAATTAATGCTAAGGCTATAATTCCTAAAGAAAGCCATTCTGGAAATTCTACTTGATGAGACAAAAGCATTTTTATACCTACAAAAGCTAAGATTACCACCAAGCTGTAGTTGATGTATCTAAATTTCTGCAACATTCTAGAAATTAAGAAATACATAGAACGCAGTCCTAATATGGCTAAAATATTAGAGGTAAAAACAATAAATGGATCTGCCGTTATAGCTAAGATGGCAGGAATACTATCTAGTGCAAATAAAATATCCGTCAACTCAATAACAATTAAGGCTACAAACAGGGGAGTAGCGGCATTCAGCCCTTTTTTCTTTACAAAAAAATCATGCCCGTTAATTTCAGAGGTTATCGGATACACTTTTTTAATCTGACGGAATACAAACGATTTTTTTGGATCAAAATCATGCTCATCACCTTTAAGCATTTTAAAAGCGGTATACAATAAGAATACCCCAAATACATAGATGATCCACTCAAATCTAGTGATTAAAGCTACCCCAAAAAAGATCATCAAAGCTCTAAAAACTATGGCTCCTAGAATTCCCCAAAACAATACGCGATGTTGGTAAATTAATGGAATTTTAAAAGAAGTAAAAATTACAGCAATAACAAACACGTTGTCAATACTTAAAGAAAGTTCTATTAAATATCCTGTAATGTACTTTAAAACGGCACCTTTTGGAGTAAGACCCGTAGGATTTTCTATTAGCCCCGCAGAGAACAGCCAATAAATCACTCCGCTAAACGCTAAAGCCACAGTTACCCAAACGGCGGTCCATATGCTCGCTTCTTTTGTTTTTATAACATGGTCTTCCTTATTAAAAACACCCAAATCAAGGGCTAAAAAAACCACAATTAACGCCAAAAATAATCCCCAAATTAACATAGCTGAATTTTAAAATGTAAATGTACAAATCATTATAATATCTTGAATAAATAAGGGTAAATTTTTATGTAAATGTAATTAAAGAATGCGATTAAGAACACATCCATAAAAGACACAGCTGCAATACATTCTTAAACTATTTTTCTTACTTTTAAAAAGAATAGCGCAACATATGCTGCGAAACTAACTAATTTCTTTAACACTCATGAAAAAAAATAACCTAATTCTGTTTTTCCTTTTTGTTTTTCTCTTCGGCATAGGAACAACGATTCAAGCACAATCAGACATTCTCAAAAAGCTAGAAAAAATAGCTATAATTGACCAAAAAGTAATGATTCCTATGAGAGACGGAATCCGATTGGCAACAGATATCTATAGGCCCAAAACTGATGGTCCTGTTCCTATAATATTTTCAAGAACGCCATACAACTTTAATACGTGGAGAGATGGTAAAGAAACAACACGCACCATGGAAACCGCCTATAAAATGGTAGAAAAAGGATATGCTTATGTGGTTCAAAACGAACGTGGAAGGTATTTTTCTGAGGGAGAATGGGATATTTTAGGAGTTCCATTAACAGATGGTTATGATGCTTTTTCGTGGATGAAAAATCAACCTTGGTCAAACGGAAAAATAGGTACTTTAGGATGTTCTTCTACGGCAGAATGGCAAATGGCGGTGGCTGCACTTGATCATCCGTCACATGCGGCTATGATTCCACAAGGTTTTGGCGCGGGTATAGGAACAGTGGGCGACTATTATGAGCAAGGGAATTGGTATCGAGGTGGTGCGGAGCAATTACTCTTTTTTTCATGGCTCTACGGTGTAGAACACGATAAGTTTAAACCACGTATTCCTGCAGGAGCTACCCAAGAAGACCTTATACGTATCTCTAGATTTTATGACCTAGCTCCGGAAAATCCTCCGGTTGATATGGCTGCGGCATTATCTCATTTACCCCTTCAAGACATTCTAAAAAACATACACGGAAAAAAAGAAATTTTTGATAAAATGGTACGCCGTAAGCCTAATGACCCCGAATGGTTTGAAGGTGGTCTTTTCCATGACACAATGGAATTGGGAGTGCCTAGCTTTTGGTTTGCGTCATGGTATGATGTTTCTATAAGTCCCAATTTAGCACTGTTTAATCATGTACGTAACAATACTAAGGATAAAGACATCAGAGACAATCAGTATTTAATCATTGCACCTACCTTACATTGCGGCTATACAAGGGCTACAGAAAACACCGTAGTTGGTGAACGTAGTGTTGGGGATGCTCGGTTGAATTATGAAGAGCAAATTTTTGCTTGGTTCGACTTATGGTTGAAGGGAGAAGCGAATGATTTTAAAGAGAAAACACCCCGCGTACAGTATTACACGATGGGAAGTAATACATGGCAAGCTTCAGAAAGTTGGCCCCCTGAAAAAGCGAAAATGAAAACCTATTACCTAAATAGTACGGGTCATGCCAATACGAATAAAGGCGATGGCGTTTTGAGTACGAAACCCCCAAAGAAAGATGATGCGGACTCCTTCATTTACGATCCTATGAATCCTGTTACTTCTTATGGCGGAAATGTATGTTGTACTGGTAATGCTGTACAAGGAGGGGCTTTTGATCAACAATCTATGGAAGGTAGAGAAGATATTTTAGTCTATACAACAGCACCATTGTCTGAAGGGGTAGAAGTTTCAGGTTTTATCGAAAGTAAATTATATATTTCTTCAGATGTAAAAGATACGGATATTACTATAAAATTAATAGACGTATATCCTGATGGAAGGGCGTATAATTTAGATGAAACGATACAGCGCGTTAGATATAGAGAAGGCTATGACAAGGAAGTATTTATGGAAAAAGGAACAGTTTATGAAGTGAATTTAACCCCTATGTCTACCAGTAATTATTTTATGGCGGGACATAGCATACGCATTGAAGTTTCAAGCAGTAATTTTCCGCGTTTTGCTAGAAACCTGAATACAGGAGGTAACAATTTTGATGAAAAAGAAGGAATTACAGCTCATAATACCATTCATCATAGCAAACAATATGCCTCTCAGATTAAATTACCGATTGTTAAATAATAACAGGATGTAAAAAACACCTATCAAACGAAGCAGCAATTTTTAAGGCTACTTCCTTTGAATCAAAAAGCCCAGACAATAACTTGCCTGGGCTTTTTAAAATACAAAATGTATATGATTATTTAACTCTACTCATTTTATCTTTTCTTTTTTTAAGCTGACGATCTAATTCATCAACAGATGAAGCTATTGATGCCTCAAAACTACCATTACTAGATTCAGCAAATAAAACTGGCCCAGGAATACTTAATTTTATATTACAAATTAGCCCTGTATCTGGAGTAGACGTATTTTCTTTTTTGAAAAATACATCTGCACGAATAATATTATCATGTTTATCAAAAAGCTTTGTAAGTTTCTTACCTGCGAAAATTTCTAATCTTTCACTTGCTTTTACGCCGTCATATTCAAAATTGATATTCATATATATACTTTTATTAAATGGTTACTAATCTTAACTCTTTTCTAATACTTAAAGATAACACATTTATTTCTTAAAGTAATTGTTAAATCTGCATTAATACCATATTAAATCATATTTAATATGAAGTATTTTTCGTACATTAAAAGTGGATTTAAATACGGGAACATGAGAGATTCAAAAATTAACACTTCACAGCAAAAAAATCTTTTAACTAATCGCAATTATTTAATCAAATTAGAGCGATATTCAAAAGAACTTGATCAATTAGATGTAAAGCTCAATAGTTACACTTGTGAGCCAAAAACGGAATATCTTTTTGAACGGAAAAGTTTGTTAAAACAACAAATGTATCGCTTAAAAAAAACGAATCAAGAAATTATTGAAACAGTTAGAGAGCGAAAAGAACTTTTAGAAAATCAAATTGATAGGATTAAAACGCAATTGGATGATTTTATTACCTTACAATCTGAATTTCACGCTTATTATTCAAGGGCACAACAACATTAAATTACTTTGGTAAACCATATGTTATTTCGCCTTTTATTTTTCTTATTTTCTGGATGTTTACTTTTAGGATGCAGCACTACCAACAAGACTATCGCTGCCACCCCTAAAAGTAAAGCTCTGGATAAACTCGTTGTGGAAAAAAAATTTTTAATTATTTCTGATCGAGCTTCACCAATGACAACAAGTAGTATGAATGCCCTCGCTAATAGCGGTTTACTAGGTCCTGGAAATTCTCCGGGGGCTATTAATTTAATAGGCAATACAAATTACCTTCGTATTAAAGGCGATAGTATCAAAGCACGCTTACCTTTCTTTGGAGAACGTCAAATAGGTGGTGGGTATAATTCTAATGATACGGGTATAAGCTTTGAAAATATACCTACAGCCTACGAACATGTTAAGAATAATAGTACACAAATACATACCGTTAAGTTTAAAATTTCAGGAGAAACAAACGAACAGTATACGTTTACCGTCTTACTTTTTCCTAATTGGACCACGGAAATTAGGGTTAACAGTTCACAAAGAACTTCTATAGGCTTTAGAGGCACAGTTTCTGAAATACCAAATGAAGAAAATTAAATAGCTTTAAAAGAAGAATCCCGTACAATCAAATTTGTCTTAATCTCAATCGTTTTAGAAATCAACTGCTTGCTTGGGTGATTGATCTCTTCTATCAATGACTTCGCTGCAATTCTACCAATACGTTCTCCAGGCTGATCTACGGTAGATAGCTCTGGCTGTATTATGGTTGAATTTATAGAATTACTAAATCCTACTACAGCAACCTCTTCGGGAATTTTCACATTAAATTTGTGCAATGCTTTAATAGCGCCAATAGCGGCATTGTCCGTAATTGCAAAAATAGCATCTGGCCTTACTTTCTGACTCAATAAAACATTCGTAAGTCGCTTGCCATTATTCAATGAAATGTCTTCCGTACTCTGTACTAATTTTGGATCGAACGGAATACCATACGTTTTTAAAGCTCTTTTATAACCTTCAAAGCGTTTTTCAGAATTGAAGGAATTCTCCGTTTCTTTAAGGATGGCGATTCTTTTTTTTCCTAAACCAATTAAATGTTCTACAGCATTGAAAGCCGCTTCTTCCTCATTTATTACAATCTGAGTACAAGGTACTTTTTCTGAGACTTTATCAAACAATACTAAGGGAATCCGCTGTAACGTTTCCAATACCTGATGGATAGATTTTGTTTTTTTCGCTAAAGACAACAAAATGCCATCGGCACCAAATTGTAACATCGTTTGTAACATTTCAGCCTGCTTGTCTTCACTATTGTTTGATTCTGAGATAATAACCCGATACCCATTTTGTTCCGCTTCGATTAATACTCCCTTTAATAAAGTGGAGGTATATAAGTGTGAAATATTAGGCACAATTACCCCTAAAATATGTGTTCTATGGGAGCGGAACCCTTTTGCGAACAGATTGGGAACATAATTTAACTTTTCAGCTAAATCTTTAACCCTTTGAACCGTGCGCTCACTAATATCAGGATGATCATTTAAAGCTCTTGATACTGTTGACACAGAGAGACTTAAACGCTCTGCGAGGTCTTTTAATGTAACTGTCGTTTTTTTTTCCATCTTCGAAAATGATAGCGTTTGCCAATTTTTTACGGGTCCAAAAGTAAATTTAACATTTTGCAAACGTTCCCGCAATCGTTTGCATAAGAAATTTATAAAATTCCTATCAAATTAATGTGTTATCCATATAAATTTAGCCTGTAATTAAATAATTAACTCAAAAAACAGTATTAACTAAACAAAAAATTATGAAGAATTTAATTTTTGCATTCGTTTGCATCCTTGGATTTTCTAGTGCTGCTGCACAGACAGAAGTGAAAGGTGTGGTAACAGATGATTCAGGAATACCCGTTGCAGGTGCCAACATTATTATTAAGGGTACCACCGCAGGAACTATTTCCGATTTTGACGGAAATTACAGTTTAAACTCAGATTTAACTGGCTCACAAACTATTCGCGTTACCTATATTGGATACGGAGCGGTTGAGAAACAAGCCACATTAAATGGAGGCACTGTACAGGTAAACATTGTAATGATAGAAAGTGGGGAACAATTAGATGAAATATTGTTGACAGCAACATCTACGACAAGGTCGCAGAAAGAATCTCCTTTATCTGTTACCTCTTTAGGCGCTAAACAGCTAGCAAAAGCGAATACAAGCAGTCAAGCTGATATTCTAATTGGTGTTCCTGGTATTACTGCTGAAGGTGGTGGTGGTGAAGTAGCCTCAAACGTTTTTGTTAGAGGATTGCCTTCTGGTGGTCAATACCAATATACACCTTTACAGATTGACGGCATGCCTGTTTTGAGCACGTTCGGACTTAACTCTTCTGCGCATGATGTTTATTTTAGAAATGATATCGGTATTAAAAATTTAGAATTTGTACGTGGGGGTTCTTCTATATTATACGGAGTAGGATCTGTCGCTGGTATTATTAACTACAACAGCATCACAGGTGGTGTAAATCAGAAAACAACAATTCGTACAGAAGTGGCTACAAACTCTCGCTACAAGGCAGATTTTGTGACTAGTGGTCCTTTAGGTGGCGAAGATTCTAATACCTTTTACGCGCTTTCTGGTTTCTATCGTTATGATGACGGACCTATTAAAACAGGATTACCAACAGAAGGGTTTCAATTAAGAGGGAACCTTAAGCAGGTGACTAAAAATGGTTCAATTACTTTTTCTGGCCAATTTATAGATGATAAAGTACAGTTCTTTTTACCTTATCCTTTAGAAGGTGGTTCTCGTGACCGTCCTACTGGTAATGATGGAAATACGATTTATACCTTACAAACAGCCGCGGCATCAAACATTTCGTACCGAACACCAGATGGGGTGTATGAATCTCCTATTGAAGATGGGGTTGCTACAAAAGGCGGATTTTTCCTAACGCATTTCAAGCATAATTTTTCTGATAATTTAAAAATGGATGCCAAGTTGCGTTACTCTAAATATGCACACCAGTTTAATTTATTTTTAGATGGTAGTGGGGTTAGCGGTGCTAATGTTGTAGAAACGCAAACAGAATATTTAGCCGCAAGAGGTTTAACAGGTGGAGATTTCACCTATTTAAACGGACAGCCCTTAGCTGCTGATGCCTTATTATTTGAAAACCGACTTCTAGACAGAACAAGACCTTTGTCTGAGACCATGGCAGATATTAAATTAACAAGAACAGCTGGGGATCACACCATCACAGGGGGTACTTTTATTTCTAGATCTACCGCAGGAGATTTTAATGTCATCACCAACTATTTAGGGGAATATAATAATAGCCCCGATTTAGTAGAGCTTTCTGGGTATTCTATAAACGGGGTGACCAATAGAGGTACTGCGTATACCAACAGAAATATTTCTAGTAATAAAATTGCCTTGTTCTTAGCAGATGAAATTAAACTAGAGCGTTGGAATTTAGATTTTGGAGTTCGTTACGAGCGTGCTTCTGGAGATATTGAAAACGAAGGCTCAACTTCTTATGCTGTTGATAATACTGGAATAGCTAATTTAGACAATGTTACATGGGGTAATGGAAGCTGGACAAGAGGGCACGTTTCGGCAGATGACTTTGCCGTTGCTTTAGCTGGCTTGTACAAAGTAAGTGATGCGCTTAGTGCCTATGGTAACTTTTCTAGAGGCTATTTCTTCCCAGAATTAAGAGGAACTAAATTTGATGATTTTGGAAACCCTAGTAGTTATGATACAGAAAAAATTGTTCAAGGAGAAGTAGGGGTGAAATACGGAAAAAATAACTTCTCTGGTACGGGTGCTTTTTATGCCATAAACCTTAACGACCGTAGAGTTGTTAACTTCATCAATGCTCCAGGTGGCGGGTTTATTGAGGATGTAGATACACAAGACACCAAAACTTTTGGTTTTGAAGGTACCTACAACTGGAGATTTGTTCAAGATTTTAGCTTAAACGGTTCGCTAACCATACAAAGTCATGAAATCAGTACCTCTACTGCAAACCCAGAATTTGAAGGGAATAAGATTTCTAGACAGCCAAACTTTATAAATGCTATTGGTTTAGAGTATGATAACGCCGTATTTGATGCTGGTTTTAATTACAACTATACCGGTAAAAAATATACAAATGATTCAAATACGATTGAGTTAGATGCTATCAGTATTGCAAACTTAAATCTAGGATATACCTTTAAGACAGATGAAGATGGCGGTAGTGTTAGACTTGGTGCTCAAGTATATAACTTATTTAATTCTGAAGGAATTACAGAAGGTTCTCCACGATTGAATAACACACAAACAGAAGAAGCATATTTCGTTGGGAGACCAATTTTACCAACACGTGTATTCTTAAACGCGACATTTACTTTTTAAGTTAAGTTTTTATTATTGACCAAACACATTGGTTCCTGAGAGCTTCCAATGTGTTTTAATTCTATTTATTTATGAAAGAACATTTAATCAAACAGGCCATAAGCATTTTAGATGAAAACTTCCAAGAGGGTGGTTTTACAATACCTTGTAAAGGCTTATATCCTTTTCAATGGAAGTGGGATAGTGGTTTTATTGCTATTGGACAAGCACATTATGATATTGAAAAAGCGAAAACTGAAATCGCGACCTTATTAGATGCGCAATGGGAAAACGGATTCATTCCGCATATCATTTTTCACAATGAAACTGATTCTTATTTTCCGGGAGCAGACGTACACCGCTCAGATTTGAGTCCGCTTGCTTCAAAAAAATACAAATCTACAGGAATGACACAACCTCCAGTTACAGGTTTTGTACTTGAAGAAATGTATCGCATCGCAAAAGACAAAGAAGCTATTTTAAGCTATATCGCTACTCAAATAGATAAAGTATATGACAATCACGTTTATTTCTATACCCATAGAGATATACATAATGAAGGCCTTGTTTTTATCTATCACAATTGGGAATCTGGCACCGATAATTCTCCTATTTGGGATGATATCTGGAAAACGATGAATCCGCCAGATTATACCTTTGAGCGCAGGGATACAACTCATGTAGATGCTTCACAGCGCCCAACAAAACGCGAGTATGATCATTATTTAAATATTATAGAAATTGCTAAAGAGCACAACTATAACGATGCTAAAATTGCCGCACATTCACCTTTCCTTGTTTTGGATCCTTTATTTAATGCGATGCTGATAAAATCTAATGAATCGCTTATCAATTTATACCGATTATTAGGCGATACAGGAAAAGTAGCCCAACTAGAAAAATGGCAAAAAAAGAGTATTAAAGGCTTCAATAAAAAATTGTGGGACGACAAACTTAACGCGTATGTTCATTACGATTTAAAAATAGACAAGCCTATCCGTTTTGTAACTTCTTCATCCTTTTCCGCTTTATATGCAGGGATTCCTAATCAAGAGAGAGCAAATCTTTTAATACAAACCATGATGGGGAAATTTGGGAGCGAAGAATTATACTTGTGTGCTTCATTTGACCCACATAGTGATCGTTTTGATCCTAAAAAATACTGGAGAGGTCCCGTTTGGATAAATATGAACTGGATTCTGTACAAGGGGCTAAAACGCTATGGTTTTAATGACATTGCGCAGCGTGTCAAAGAAGATTCTATAGCATTAATAGAAAATAACGGCTTTTTTGAGTATTTTAATCCTATTAAAAAAGTAGGAGAAACCGAAAAGATCGGGTATGGTGGTAATAACTTTTCATGGAGTGCTGCATTGCTTATAGATATGCTTAAATAACCACAAAACCAACCAACAATGAACTATCTAGATTATATTATTATAATAGTATATCTCTTAGCTTTTCTGGCTATGGGCTTCTTTTTTAAAGAGAATAAAACTTCAGGAGATTACTTTTTAGGAGGTAAATCTATGGGGTGGTTTCCCTTGAGTTTATCTACAATGGCAACACAATTATCGGCAGTTAGTTTTATCTCTGCTCCCGCTTTTGTAGGTTTAAAACAGGGGGGAGGTATGCAATGGCTTACGTATGAATTTGGAGTGCCTCTAGCCATGGCTTTTTTATTAATAGTACTCTTACCTACCTTATATAAATCTGGAATAGTAAGTGTTTACGAATACTTAGAAAAACGTTTTGATTCTTCCTCCAGACTCTTAATTAGTGTTGTTTTTCAGATTAGTAGGTCGGTAGCTACTGGAGTTATGGTCTATGCCATGGCACTGATACTACAGGCGACCATCCAATTAGATTTTGTTGTTTCTGTGCTTTTGATTGGTGTTATTACTATGATCTATTCCTTTCAAGGCGGAATGAAAGCGGTCATTTGGGGCGATGTGATTCAGATGACGATTCTCTTTTTCGGAATTATTATTTGTTTGTTTTATGGTTTTAGTGAGTTAGGTGGCGTAGATAATTTCTTAACGAAAGTAGATCCAGACCGTATTCAGGCAGTAGATTTTAGTAAATGGGGTTTTAATAATGCCGATGGGAATGATGAATTTGGTTTTTGGCCTATGGTCTTAGGGGGTTTCTTTTTATATGCCTCTTACTACGGAACAGACCAAACGCAATCCCAACGTTTATTGTCTTCTAAAGATATGCCTTCGTTAAAAAAGTTATTATTAGCCAATGGTTTACTGCGGTTCCCTTTTACCTTAACCTATTGTATTATGGGATTGGTGCTTGGAACACTTTTGGTGCAAGATGTTAGTTATCAAGAAATGATAGATACCGTGTACCATGCAAATATTGGCTCTTTAGAAGGTAAAAGGGCCGATTTAATGGTACCTGTTTTTATCATTAAATACTTACCTAACGGGGTCATCGGCATACTAATCGTCGCGATTATGTCTGCAGCAATGTCTAGTTTAAGTTCTACAGTAAATTCACTTTCTGCGGTAACTATGGAAGATATTGTAAAACGGTTTAAACCTCATATGGAAGACAAAAAATACATCAGCTACTCTAGATACTTATCTATATTTTGGGGCTTGGTGTGTTTATTCTTTGCTTTTTTTGCAGGAAGCATTGAAGGTACCGTGATTGAGGTCATCAATAAGATTAGTTCTGTTTTTTACGGTCCTATACTGGCCGTATTTATTTTGGCCATTGCTACGAAAAAAACCCATGCCTTAGGGGCTAATATCGGGATCATAGCTGGAGTACTGTTTAATATGTATTTATGGCTTTATGTACCTCAAATATTCTGGTTCTGGTGGAATGCACTGGGTTGTTTAGTTACAATCATTGTGGCATTAAGTGTGAGTTATATTGTGAAAGCTAAACCAAAAGAAGGGTTAGAAGTAGTCTATGACCCTAGTAGAAAAGAACTGGCTATTTTAGTGGTTTATTTTTGCGTAATTGTATTAATAAGCACCTCATTACCTGCTATTTTAAGTTAAAAAACACACGATGAAATTTGTAATTGCACCCGATAAATTTAAAGGCTCTTTAACTGGTATTGAATTTTGCGATGCCGTGGAAGAGGGACTCCTAAAAGTATTTCCGCAAGCGGATATTTTAAAAATTCCGTTGGCGGATGGTGGCGATGGTACAGTTGCTGTTATTAAAAATTACATTCAAGGGATCATGGTTACGGTGAATGTTAACAATCCGCATTTTGAAAAAGTAGAAGCATCGTACTTGTATTCTGATGAAACCAAAACTGCTTTTATAGAAATGGCAGAAGCTTCGGGCTTAAAATTATTAAATGCTGATGATTTTGATTGTATGAATGCCAGCAGTTATGGCACAGGAGAACTAATTGCAGATTGTGTGAGTAGGGGAGCGGAGCACTTAATTTTAGGTATTGGAGGGAGTGCGACTAATGATGCAGGAATTGGAATGGCCGCTGCTCTAGGCTTTGAGTTTTTTGATGTCAATAATCAGATTCTGAAACCCATTGGCGCTAATTTGATCAAAATCCACCATATTGCTGCCAACAAAGTAGCTAAAAATCTAAAAAGACTCAAAGTACAAGTCGCCTGTGACGTTACCAATCCTTTGTACGGTAAAGAGGGAGCTGCATATATTTATGCGGCCCAGAAAGGAGCTGACAAAAACCAAATAGCCGAACTAGATCTTGGACTGCAGCAGTTTGCCCGTGTGGTTAATTCCATGTACAATATAGAGGTGCAATCCATTAAAGGGGGTGGTGCTGCTGGAGGAATGGGAGTAGGGGTTTCTGTATTTTTAAACGGTGTACTGGCATCAGGCATCGAACTAATTAAAGAATTGGCCGATTTTGACGCTCAAATAAAAAATGCTGATTGGATTATTACAGGCGAAGGAAAATTAGATGATCAATCCTTATCAGGAAAAACAATTCAAGGGGTGTTAAACGCTGCCCACCGAGAAAAAATAAAAGTAGCAGCCTTATGTGGTGTGGTAGATTTATCTATCGAAGCACAAGAAACACTAGGCATTACCTATACTACTGCAATTTTAAAAGAGATTAGCACCATACAAGAAGCCATGGCGAATAGCAAAGATAATTTGATTTTTGCTGCGTATAACTTCGCTCGCATAATTGCTTAAATTTCTGTTTTGTTTATAAAATGTGGGCTAACTATTCGGATTTCTATATAAATTGTCGAATTTTGCCCGCATTTTAAAATTGAAAAGAAGCATGACAGAAAGAGATGAGTTTTTCATGAAAAGAGCGATAGCACTTGCCGCAGAAGGTATGAATGCTAATGCTGGTGGCCCTTTTGGAGCTGTAGTTGTAAAAGACGATGAAATTATCGCAGAAGGCTACAATAAAGTTACGTCTACCAATGATCCTACAGCACATGCTGAGGTAGTTGCCATTCGTGAAGCCTGTAAAAAATTAAATAATTTTGAACTTACCGATTGTACTATTTATACGTCTTGTGAGCCCTGCCCTATGTGTTTAGGCGCTATTTACTGGACCAGACCAAAGATGGTTTATTTTGGATGTAGCCGTGAAGATGCTGCTGCCATACAGTTTGATGATCAGTTTATTTATGATGAGATCGATAAAGATATTGACGGACGTCAAATTAAGTTTGTACAACTCGCACGTAAAGACGCTTTAGAAGTGTTTAATGCTTGGGATAGTAAGCAAGATAAAAAAGAATACTAGTACGCAGTATTAAGTATTAAGTATTATTAAAAAAGCCTCGAAGAAAATTCTTCGAGGCTTTTTTATATAAAATATTCTTTAATTATTTCGCTTGTTCGTTGATCGCATTGATACCAATATTCCCTTGAGCAATAACTGTTTCTAAGTCACTAGCACTTTGGTGAACTCTAATGTTTCCATCAAAAAATAGCAATTCATCAAACGTAATTGCCGTACCGTTGTCTAACATAGAAACTTCTGTAGTACTTTCTTCACAGTTACATTCAATAGGCGCTAAAGTGATCGCTACTTCACCTGTAGAAGAAACATCATCTAAATAAATAAATGCTGGGTGAATATCATTATTAGAATTGGTTAAACTTAAGAAGATTGTTGTTGTTCCGTCCTCTTTTTCTGTAAATGTAGCCGTTCCAGAAATGTCTGCATTATCCGCAGCATTTAAAGCAAATACTTTAGTACGTAATCCAGCTTCAGACGTTTCTGTCTCATCTTTAGAACAACCAACAAAGGCAAACGCTGCTGCCAAAAACAATACTAGGGAGATTTTTTTCAAGTTCATAATTAGTTAAAAATTAGTGTTAATATTAGCACAAATGTATATAAAGGAAATCATATTTTTTTTGCGAATTATGCAATTCTTTTACCATACGATTAATCAACGTCAACAGGTTTATTTTCAACGTTGAAAGGCTATTTTAAGGAGTAATTTTTTCAATTTAAAAGATGCTTATTCACACTTTTAGTTTTTTTGTAAGTTAATTCTTATTGCCCAGTAGCTCGTAGTATGAAATACAAACTGTAAATTTGATGATAGAACAGTAAAACACCAGCACTAAACCCTAATAACGATACGATAATGAACGATTTTATTCAAGAACATTTAAAGGCTATTTACCATGTTTTAAGTACCATAGCCATTGTTGTTGTCTTGATTATATTGACGAATTATTTTCATAATTGGCTGAAGCGTAAGTTGAATAATAAATTTCCAGGGCAAGAATCAAATACCGTAGATCTACTGCGTAGAATTCTTAAAACCCTATGGGTAATTTTGGGTATTATCGCCATTGTTTTTGCATTTATTGAAGAGCAGTATTACCAACGATTAGAAAAAGATTTTTGGCTTATTTTTTACTTAGGTTTCGTCCTTGTCGTTACTATTATTGGAGTATCTGTAGTGCAGATGCTTTTTGCCCTCACCATTAGCAAACGTATCGAAGAAAAGAGCGATCCTACGAGTTATAAGTTTCTACGAAATTTAGCTGTTTTTGCAGTCTATTTTTTAGGTGTTTTATTTGCTGTAATGGCATTTCCTTCTTTACGTGGTATGGCACAAACAGCTTTGGGTGGGGCAGGAGTTATCGCGATTATTGCCGGTGTAGCCTCTCAAGAAGCCTTAGCAAATTTAGTGGGGGGTGTGTTTATAATTACCTTTAAGCCTTTTAAAATTTTTGATATTGTACGTATTTCAGATGATATGGTAGGTACCGTCATAGATATTACCCTACGCCATACCATAATCAGGAATTTTGAGAATAAAATGATTGTGGTTCCCAATTCTATCATCAATAAAGAGAAGCTTATTAATTATGATTTAGGCGATCGTAAATGCTGCCAATGGATAGAGATTGGTATTTCTTATGATAGTGATATTGATACCGCTAAAGAGATCATGCGCGAGCAATGTACCCAACATCCAAGCATTATAGACAATAGAAAACCATTAGATATAAAGAATGGAGATCCTAAAGTGCTGGTACGTGTTATAGGTCTTAATGAATCTGAAGTTACGCTTAGAGCTTGGACCTGGGCAAAAGATTATCCATCATCATTTGTCATGAAATGTGATCTCTTAGAAAGCATTAAAAAAGAGTTTGATGCAAAAGGAATCGAAATTCCGTTTCCACACCGTACTATGGTTTTTAAAGAAAGTCAGTTAGCGGAATTAAAGCAACAAATAAATTCAAAAGACGCTTAGCCATTTCTTAAACATAAACCTTGTAGAATAGCTAATCTTCTTTATAATTTTCTTTGAAGGATCTAGTAGACTAGGAGTTTGACGTGGAAGAACCTAAAAGATGTACCTTATCCGTTTCTTATGGCATTGAATATTTTGGGCCATAGCGAGATTTCTTAATTTCCAGTTTTACGAGTGTTTACAGTTGCTGTAAGGGATGCCTTTCAAGTAAAATCTTTAGCTGCTTAGCAACAATAAAAGACCTAATCTTATGTTTACTTAAGTATCACTAATCTCATCTAAAATACCAAAATATAAATATGAACAAATTTTTTATTAAGATTACCTACATAGGATTACTATGTATGAGCATTGCAAGTTGCAGCAGTGACGGCGAATTGGATACTGTATTGGGTAATAATTTGCCTAACGCTCAACCAGGAGATTATGTTGCTCCTATAGGTATTCCTGATGCGTGGATTTCTCCAGATATGGCTAGCCCAGAAAGACCTACTACTTGGGATACCGAGCAAATTGGTTATTATTTTGTGGAATATGCTACTGGTTCTGATACAGATAATACTTATGGTACACCAACAGCACCACGTAAAACAATTCCATTTCCTGTTCCTGCAGGGTCGTATGTAGTTGTTGCTGGCGATTATCATTATGTACAAAATTATATTAAGCTTGAAGGTGAAGGAACTGGTGAAGCTTGGGTAGCTGGTGAAAGTGGACCTGTTTGGGTGGTTAGTGATACTGAAAATAAAGCTGAAATTACTGGTAAAAAGTTGCTTATATCTGGTAGCTATGTATATTTAGATGGTTTTTATTTCCATTCTGGAGGCACACTACAATTGGGCTCGTATAAATTAGGGTTTCAAGTAGATCACATCTTGGTCAGAAATAGTGAAATGAAAGGCGAACATGATGTTACCGGTGGTGTTTTAATAAGTACTGTTGGTTTAGAAGAGGAACCTGCAAGTGATATTATCATTTATAACAACAAGGCACATGGTATTGGTCCGCTTGACTCAGATGTAGATATTGATGCTCGCGGTTGCTCTATACAAAAATATACGAGTAATATGTGGGTTATCGATAATGAGTTTAGTGACTCTGGAGCCGGACTTCAAGTAGAAGCTGGTTCATTGGAAAACCAACCGACAGCACATCATATATATATTGCACGCAACCATATTTTTAATATTGCGCAAGCTGGTATCGGAATAAAATATGCCTTAGATATTATCATCAGTGAAAATATAATTCATGATATTATAGATACCCCATGGTCACCCGCAAAAGGAATTGGTTTTCAATATGCTCCTGATCGTGTGTGGATACTTTATAATGAAATTTATAATGCATACACTGGTATTCGCGGAGGTAGTGATAATGGCGGTGCAGGTACTAATGGAAAAAGTGTTTTTATTATTGGTAACTTTATACATGATGCTACTATAGATGGTACTGCGCATAATGGTGCTACCAGTGGTTTAGGGATAGAAATAAACAATGGTGCTACACCAAGATATATTATTAATAATACTATTGTGAATAGTGATATTGCAGTTGCTAATGGCTATTATAACTCTACCATGATCATTGAAAACAATGTATTTTCTAATACACGAGATTTTGATGTGATGTTGGAAGACAGTTACCAAACTGGAACATTGTCTACACTTAGAAATAATCATTTTGATGCTGAAGCTAAAATAACGTGGAGTAATGGTGTTACTCATGATCTAGCAAGTTTTCAAGCTGCTTTTGATAAAGGCGAAGGTTGTATTAGTGCAGATCCTTTATTTGTAGCTGCTAATGCTAATGATTTCTCTTTGCAAGCAGCTAGTACTGCTGTAGCTGCGGGATTAACTCCTAGTGCTTTAACATTAGATGTGTATGATCATTTTGAAACGTTATACGGACTTAACATAAAAGTTGATATCAACCAAGTAGCTAGACCAACTACTGGCGCATGGAATATGGGAGCTTATACCAACTAAAACAATTAAGTTTATAAGCTGATATAGATTGCTATTTAAAAAATTAACTCACGTACTTAAAGACATTCGTTTTTTGTACGTGAGTTTTTTTGTTTTAGCGAATCAGAATACTTGTGTATTTAAGATTATCCTGCGGATGATTTTAAATATAGCAGAAATAAAGCAATGGATACAGAACCAAATACCAATGAAACTTACTTAAGAGAGAGGAGTTCCTATATTTTCTTTTTTACATACGCGAGTATTTGAGATTATCCTGCGGATGATTTTAAATAGCGGCGAGATGAAGCGTTGGACTTATAAGTTTTATAGATGAACCTACAGAACAGGTGATATTCTATTTAAGTTTGATTCAATTGAGAGAGGAGTTCCTATATATTCTATTTTACATACGCGAGCTTTTTGAATTATCCTGTGGATGATTTAGAAAGTCGGCGAGACGATGTAAGTGGCATTATGTATTCATTGACTTATAAGTCTAAACGGGATAGTAATTTTACAAAAGTGAAGAGGTTCTTAAATATTCTATTTTACATAATATAAATTATAGTACAAATAAGTATTATGAGTAAAAATGGCGAATAGCATATTTTCGTGCTATTTTACATAGTTGCAGTTATCGGCCGTTAGGACTATAACGTCCGCAATTATGTAAAAGCCGTTTTACTGGAATGTTAGTTTAAATTGGATATTAAGTACAATGGCTCCAGTTATTTTAAATATGCGATTCTCAAGAAACTTCAGAACTACAAAATATGCGTATAACTTCTAACGCTTGCCAACGCCAAAAAAAGTAAAAATTTTAGATTCTTTTCAAATTTTCGATTTATGAGAAACTATCCGCAAATAAATTTTTCAGAACATTCTCAGGAGCTTGCCGCAACAGCTAAAAATTACTCTACGAGATAATTTCTGAGCCCTTGCTACTACTTTTCTTTGTTTGAATCTTTTCTTTAGGTGCTTTTATTATTATGTAAAATAGACCTTCAGCATTGTAACCTGTAACCGAAATATTTTATCTTTTTTTCTTGATACGGCAAAGTATACTTTGAGCGAGATAATGCGGCGGCGAAATCGACGAAGGAGATTCATGAATACCTTTAAAAACAATTAACGTGGAATGAACTAAACAAAAAAATGCCATCGCTCCAACCCGCCACCAAAAGCAATCAGCCACTGGCTAATTTCTGTTGTCACGTAGATAATTTAGGAAACAACGTACGTGTCGATCACTAAATTTTAGGATCAATTCTTATTCTTAAGAATGCTACTAGGTATAACCACCATTGCAGCAGTCAACATTTATTGTAACCAGCCCCCCTAAAATTCTTAAAGTTCTTCTCCCCTATTGTTTAGCCAAAGTTCTCTTAGGCCGGAGAAAGGTAGTATGCTCAAACCTACTCTTGTATCACAATAGTTCTCTTTGCGACTGAAAAGGCTCCAAAATACCCCAACGCCCCATTATTAATATTTGAAATAGGGTTGGATGGTGCTATGCCATCGCCATATATTACATCAACCAAATTATTATAGTAATCAAAAGTAGCACGATCTAGTTGCTGAAGTGTAACCTCTAATGTATCTCCTGCTTTCAAGGTGTGCGGAAATTCAAAATCTTGTAGATTTCCATCTGTGAATTTATCGGTGGTCAACCAGAAATTGATATCCCTTTCACTTTGCTCTACTTCTCCATCTTCATTTTCAAAAGTGAAAATGTACACCTCTCCATTGACCAAAACTTGAAGTCGGTAATAGTTATCTATATCGGGAGGGTCGCTAAAATATGCAGTAACATAGTATCCTTCTTTGTAAAAAATCGATTCTTCTAAAAACTCCGATGTTAGGGTATCCAGTACAATGAGATTCTCAGGCATTCTACTTTTTGCCGTATAATTTACTCCTTCCAATTCAACCTCTAAGTTATAGGTAACCCCACGTTCTCCTTGCAAAGTGGATGTTTGATAAATACCAGGGCTTGTCTCGATTAGGAATTCTTCATTCCCTCGATCATCTGAGATTTTTACTTGTGCATCTTCTTGAGCAGGAAATGTATTGGAATCATAAAAATCGACAGTTTTTTTTATTTGTATCGTATAAGGACCTATTTCATCGGTAACAAAACCTTCAATGACAACTTGCGGTGTTACACTATTTAGATCAAGTTCGATAACTTCTTCACAAGAAAAAATGCCTAAAATAAGACAGGTCACGAGAAAATAAATTAAAAACTTCATCTTACTTAAATTTAAAATTGAACGATGCAGCGGGATAAAAACTGAATAGCGAGAGTTTAACAGCCTCTGTTCTCGTTGGATCATTTTCTGCTTCCTGAAAATCAATCAGAAACGCATTCTTTCTTCCATACGCATTATAAAGGGAGTAAGTGGCACTTAACTCCCAACGTTTTGTTTTCTTAATTAGTTTGGTCGCACCTAAATCCAGTTTATGAAAAGCGGGAAATCTATCGGCGTTACGAGTGCTGTAAAGGTTAATGACTTCATCATCAATTTGGTATTTACCGACCGGGTAGGTTACCGCATTTCCCGTGCGATAAACAAAGGTGCCGGAAAATGTCCATTTTGGATTTAACTTATAAATACCCACTAGTGATAAATCATGGGTTCGGTCCCAACTCGCAGGATAAGGATTTCCGTTATCGATACCATCAAATTTTCGTTCCGTTTTTGACCAAGTATAGCTTAACCATCCCGTTAGCTTACCGATATTTTTTTTGATATAGAATTCAGCCCCATAAGACCATCCTTTACCAAACAACAATTGAGATTCTACATTTTCATTAAAAACTAGTTCAGCACCTGTACGGTAATCCACTTGATTCTGCATGTCTTTATAATATATTTCTGCGGAAGTCTCAAAGGCGTTGTCCTTAAAATTGCGATAATAGCCCAGCGCATATTGATCGGCAATCTGGGGCTTTACATTATTGCTACTGGGAATCCAAAGGTCTATTGGTGTACCACTTGTGGAATTCGAAACCAAATGAAGATACTGCCGATTGCGGCCATAGGAAGCTTTAAATGAACTTTCATCTGAAAGCAAATAGGTCAAACCAACTCTGGGTTCTAATCCCCCATAGGTTTTGACCAGTTCCCCATCATCAAAATTTTCGGTGGTGACTACATCGCCGTCGGCGTCATAAGTAAAGATATCTCCCGGACCTACTTGGCCGAACCATGAATAACGGAGGCCTAAGTTAAGATTCAGTTTTTCTGAGATCTCTTTTTCTTCTGAAATATAAGCGGCTGCTTCCCAAGCATATTTTTCTTGCAGTATGGCAGCGTTTAGATTCGAATTTTGATCAGGCCGTATCTCTCCAGGAACAAACGTATGGTAGATACCGTTCCATCCAAATTTTAAGGTGTTGGATGGATTTATATAATACTTAAAGTCCTGTTTTAAACTTACATCCTTGATGGCTGAGATAATATTGAACCCATTGTTCTCTCCTTCATCGCCCCCGATATCAACATTGTAGTTATAATCACTAAAAAGTGCGGTAGTGTTTAAAAACAAACGGTCATTAAAAAGATGGTTCCATCGAGCGGTCGCCGTGGCATTGCCCCAGTCAAAGCCAAACTCGTTGCCAAAACCAAACTTGTCTCTTCCAAAATAACCAGAAATGAAGACCCTGTCTTTTTTTCCAATTTGATAATTGGCCTTAGCATTCAGGTCATAAAAATATAAGACCGTATTTCTAACATCTTTATCACTTGAAAGTTTTAAAAATAGATCCAAATAGGTTCTGCGGCCAGAAATTATAAAAGAACCCTTATCCTTAACTATGGGTGCCTCAAGAGTCAATCGTGAAGCAATTGATCCATACCCGCCAGAGGCTGTGAATTTTTTATTGTTTCCATTGTTCATTTGAATATCCAATACTGATGAAGCTCTTCCGCCATATTCGGCAGGAATATGTCCTTTGTAAATCGTCAGGTCTTTAATGGCATCGGAATTGAATACCGAGAAAAGACCCAGTAAATGGGAAGCATTGTAGACTGGCGCTTCATCTAACAATATAAGGTTTTGATCTGCGCTACCACCGCGCACGTAAAAGCCGCCACCGATTTCATTGGCTTTTATTCCCGGTAATAGTTGTATCGTCTTTAACACATCTTTTTCGCCGAAAAGAATCGGGACTTGAGCAATTTCCTTCATGTCGATTGAATTAACCCCCATCTCTGTGGATTTAACATTGCCATCTTTTCGGTCAGAGGTAACGACCACTTCTTCCAATGCCGTGGATTCCGGAACAAGCTCTTCATCTAGGGTAAAATTTTCGATAAGCGAAAGCTCTTTTAAGCTAGTTGAGTAGCCGACATAGCTGATTTTTAGCGTATAGTCTCCCTCAGGTATTGTTATGGAATAAAAACCATATTCATTAGTAATACCTCCTTTGCTCAATTCGGAGACCCAAACACTTGCCCCGATTAATTCTTCGCCATTAACGGCATCTGTAACATTACCACTAATAGTATATTTTTCTTGAGAGAAACCTTTTAAAGAAATAATGAGTAGAAAAGGGGCTAGTAGTTTTATTTTCATTCAACTAATATATTGTGTCGTTTAGTAATATAAACGCAAAATTTTGTTAAATTGTTACTGGAAGAATTTATTGAAATTAGCAATTCTCCAAAATAGTTTTTTTTCGGCAATATTTTCCCGGAGTGGAAAATTTTCGGCACGGCATAATATTTTCGGTCTTTTTTAATGGCTTTCGGTAAAAACCCTTTTTAAGAGTTCAATTTACACAGCAGGAAAAATAAAAACGCTTGAAAACGAAAACAATTTTATTCAGAACGCTACATAATTAGTGAATTAAACCCTGTGAACGGAATTGGGGCTGCTAAAAACTAGCCCATTCCACACACATTACACTCCCCTCCTACCGTCGGGTCGCATAATAAGTGTTCCATTACCTTTCTAGAAGAAACTTTTTAGAAGAAAAATTTATAGAAAGTGAAGTGCCAAATAAGCCAGCACACCAACCCGCTCAAAAAATAATAGGTCTACCAGACCTTTCATTTTTATGCCGTAACCAAAGCTCAAGTTACATTATCCACCTACGTCATAAAACTTCGGCGGGCAGGTGCAGAACATTATAGTACAGGTGACAATCTAGATAGTTTAGATTGGCGGCGAGACTGGTGCGGCTGGGAATGGGTAAAACGGCGAATAGAACTCTTTCAGTTCTATTTTACATAGTTGTTCCTATAGCGCCTTTAGGTCTATATCGTCAGTATTTCTGTGAAAGTTTAATGGGTTGACAAAACGGGGAATTATTAGCGTAAAAAAACAATTAAGTGAGACTAAATAATTAGATAGGTTTTTTTCATTTGTTTATAAAATTCTTGATTGACATAGTATTCATTTACCACATATAAAAAATACATTGTTGTTTTCTATAAGAGTACCCTACTTTTAACTTTTTTTCAGCCTTCCTGAGTAGTTTGTATTTATCGCGTATTTCGTCATCATCTTCTATGCAATTACTTTCTTTTAATGCTAAAGAATTAAAATAAGCTGCATCCCAATCAAGTCCATTTTTTGCATGCTTTCTTGCAAAACATGTACTAGTAGCATTACTGTCAAAAAACATTCTTTGTTCAACAACTTCAATTACCTTTTCTACACTTATAGACGATGATCCTTTTTCATCTTTTTTATATTCCGTATTAAGGTAAATGGTTTCTTCCGTAGTTAAGGTTTTTATTTTTAGTGTATCATCTATGATAAAATAATCTTCTGAAGTCCAAAGGTTTGCAAGTCCTTGTTTATATAAATGATTAATTAATATAAGCTTGTCTGCCTCATAGTAATAATCAATTCTTCCTGATAATACTTGAGAACACTCATAATGTTTTGTGATGTAATGTATTAAGGTGTCTTTCTTTTTTATTCTTTCTTGTAAAACGTCATATTCATTATTAGCAGCATCAAACGTTTGCTGACTGTATCCGTAGGTTACAACACATAAAAAAAGCATCATAAAATATGCTGATTTTGTGCTATAATTTTCTGAGAACGTAAAAAAATTTTTAATATCGGATTGTAAATAACCCTGTACTTTTACCATAATATACTTAGAAAGAATGTTTGAGCTGTTTAATAAAAAACCATAATTAAAAGGCTTTTTAATATATTTTATTAACTTTTCGAAGGTACAAAATTTTAACAAGTAACTATTTACAGAATTTCGTAACCTAGTTTTTTCTATCTTCTTAATTGTATATAATCGTACGTTCAATTTGAAACTACTCATTATATTAAACCGCTATTTGTTATAAACTAAAAAGTTGATGAAACCGGAGTTCCATCAACTTTTTGGTTCTGTTAGCTATTCAATTAAGAAAACTATGCCTCTCCTCTAGCAGGGTAATCTGCTTTTAAGATATAGTCAATACCACCTAAAACATCGTTAAAACCAGGTCTACCAAATGGCATAGACTGTATAGCTTCCCAATAAACTGTCTGTTCTGCAGTTAACAAAAACAATCCAGGTTCGGTAAAATGTTTAGGCTCGTTCTTAATACCTTCAGAAATGAATAAACCCCATTCTCTGGCTTCTTCTATAGGTAAACCATAACCCAATGGAATATCTGAAATCTCCCATTCGTCATACGTGGCTTTGGCAACTTCGGCTGTGTCTGTACTAATGGCTATTACAGAAACGCCACGTTGTATAAACTTATCTAATTTTTTCTGTAACTCTTCTAACTGCGATTTACATACAGGGCAATGTTTACCCCTGTAAAACAAGATCATGGTAAAATTTTCAGGTGATTGATCACTCAGTTTCCACGTAGTATCATTCACTAATTTAATTGCTAACTCGGGTGCTTTTTGTCTCGGTTTTATCATGCTTCTATTATTATATTTTATTTTATTTATGCATAATTTAGTCGTAAAAACGAGTTGTGGTTGACACATATGTTTAAATTATTGCTTCAAACCACTAAAGTATTAGCATTCAATTCATTGGCTACCAGTACTTAAAAACACCTCTGTAATTTTATTTTTCTCAAATATCGGCCGTTACGACTATATCGTCAGCAATTATGTAAAAGCTAATTGTCGCTGCTTTAGGCTGTAATGTTATTCGTTCGAGTATTAGATATTTCAAAATGTTCATTCAAGTGATTTCTCTTGTCATATAAATTGAATATGTTGTATAATGGCTCCTGTTATTTTAATTAACTTATTTTAAACCACTCCAAAAGAGTAATTGATCAATCTTGAAAATGCTTCTGGTTTTCCTTTAGCGCTTCCACAGCATCCGTCCGTAAGATCATCATAGTTGGGTTCATAATTGCCGTTTACCAAAATCCCTAAATGATAGCTTCCTTTGAATTTTGTTTCCAATCCTGTAATACATAAAGTAGAACCATTATCTACCTTAATTTGCAATTCCTTATCATTCACGATGCGACCTTCTTGTTGTTCTTGCAATCGCTTAGCCAATAGTATAGCTAAGTCATAATCTTTTGAAGGTTTTTTGGAACTTTCGTTCTTTTTCATGATTTTATCGGCCTCTTTTGGACTGATAAGCTTATCAAAATCTATGGACGGTGAAATCATTCTGGAAAACCCTATTAAAGATGATACCTTTCCGTTTGGGGAATCGAAAGATAATTTCAACTTTAGAGTGTTACCTGTTTTAACAATACTTTCATTTCCTGAAACATCAAGTCGTAATCGAGTTTTGGCATAAATGTTTATAAGGATATTACAGCCCTCCCCTCTTTCTGCATTTGTCAATGGTGCTCTTGAATCCAACCCATTGCTGGCCTTGGAAAAAATCTTTCGAGTAGGTATTCTTGCATTCTGTCTAACCAAAAGGTTCTGATATTGATTCCCTCTAATTGGCCCTCCTGATACAGGAAATAATAACTCTCCCAGAGTTGGCATTAACATGACGGAGTGATCTTTTGCTCTATAAGAGATAAGTAACTCCCATTGCCCAACCCAGCATTTACGACTGGCATTATTCCTTTGAATTACCATACTCAATCTTCCTTTGGAGCGTTTGAAGTTCACATGGGGTAACGGGCAACAATCAGTACAGTTACTGCTCCCTGAATGATCTTGTTTCGTAAGACCTCCATAATGAATTGTTCCATCGGGCCCCTTTAACCTATAGTCCCAATTGGAGTCATTGAAGTCATATCCTTGCGTTGTAATAAGAAAATTATCCTCTGCGGAGGTTGCGTTAAAATGGATATGGGCATGTTCTCCTTCAAAAAATTCTAGCAAGGGATCGAATATGCTGGTATAACCAATGGCTCTAGCTAATGCGCTAGTATAGAATTTATCAATTGTACCTGCATTTTCACCATGAAATATTTGAGTTGTGCTTAATGCAGTTCCCTTTGCAACCATTGTTGCTATGGTAGTATAATCCACATCTACACCGGTGCCGAATCCCAATCCGAAAATTGTTGTGGGCGATAAGCTACCATTGGCTATAGTCGTAAAAAGGCTTCCACTAGTTCGCTTTCCATCGGTCAACATCGCGAGATATCTTTGCTCATCATTAGGTAGATTTCCAAATGGTGCGTTAACAAGAGTGTTATTTGCTTGGATCAAGGCATCAGCAAGCGGAGTTCCTCCTCCTGGCGAATGACTTGCTATAAGTGAATCAAATGATGAGTGACTAAATGAAGTACCATCTTTTACTAAGCCAAACCCTGGTCCAGTAAAAATGGTATCGAAAACGTTTGCACCAACTGAACGAAAGGTCTGAATTCCAGCATGTATATAGGTAGTAGCACTCTCCTGTACGGTTTCACAGTCTTGTAGAAATAAGGAAACCCCTCGCTTCGCAGCTTCCCATTTTGTTACATCCGGTGCCGTTGTTACCATAGGGTCTGGCGTCATTCCATTCATGCTGCCAGTTTTGTCCAATCCAATTCCGATAATCGGCATACAATCATAAGTGTAGTTGTATTCGGATCGAAAATCTAATGTGTCTACATTTCTTCGTTCTGGCGTCGCAGAAAAGTCAGGCATGGGTATATTATTGCTTATGGTATCTATTGTGCTATAGCCAGGCGTTGCTCCTACCCAAGGATACATTAAGTCATTACTGTTATGAAAATTCGCCCCTCCCATGGTCGGATACTCATTCGCATGACCATCCATTTGCCACATGGCCCAGTATCTATCAATATTACAATGATGTAAATAGAAAAAAGGATCAAATGGGGATGCAGTTGCATTTGACATATGTCCTCCTAATGCGGCTGAACTACCACCAATAAACCCATGCATCCCATTGTGCATTTGAGCATTCCCAGATGGCAATCCAGCACCTGTTTCCATCCCGCTTTGAAAATTATGGTAATTATTGATGCTCAAACAAGCAGCTATCGCGTTTACAGTAGGTAAACTAGAAACATTGCCAACACTTCGCCTTAATCCACCTTGCCATAGGGTTGGAAAGGCTTGAGGAAGGATCCATCCATTAAGGCTTGCAGGCCACCACGAAGGTAATGGGGTAGAATTAACTCCAGAACCGGGTCTAGTGACAGCAAAATATCCCGTTTCTATCACGTTGTTAGCCCCTGTGCCACTTGTTCCTAGAAAAGTATCCGTCATTATTGGGCTAGGGTCTGTCCAATCCCAGTAGGGAAGCATTACTCCGGATACATAGCTCTGAAGTTGAGATTCGAATCGAAATAAAAATTCCCTATGCCAGCTAAGAAAGCTGTAGGACCCCGTGCCTCCATGACCAAAATTCACGGTGTTACCTCCAGGTTCAACCCCCGATTGTATCATTCTATGAAGGGCTACATTCTCATCCCATATACTATACCTCTGACTAACCGGTGCACCGGGATTTACAATATCGGCTTTCATAAGTACACAAGCTCTTACAAAATTCTCTTGCTCTGTAGCTGTTAAATGTTTTGCATTCTTTCTTACTCCCATGATTAAAAAATTTAATTATTAATGAACTTTTAAATTGCGATTCCATTTAAGGAATGAATAGCTTCGATAGTCCATTGTTTTATTGAAGTAATGCATATTTAGATTACCTAATCAATCATAGGAATGTTCGTACTATTCCATTTTGCTGGGGGTTCTTAATGGTTATTATATACCATAAATATATGACACACAGATCTTTACAATATATTTAATTGTGTAATCGGAGCCGCTTAGTGTATATAATGTAGAATAAAATGTATTGTTCATATCTGAGAATTCTAACCATTACGAAAAATTTATTTTATTCTTTAATTATTATTTTCTTATCGTGCCCAATACCATTAAACGCTCAAACGCCAGAAACCTAGGGTTCCAATATAGAGACTTATTTCGATGATTATAGCGTTTGAAATGTCCGCTCGCATTTTGCTATACACCAAAAAACACCCTTGTTTGTAACGTACAGACAAGGGTGTTTTTTATTGTTAAGGAATTTTTTTATACTGATTTTTTTAAAACAGCACTTCATCGGCCGATGCTACATAAGTTGCAGGAACCTTTAGATTGTTAAGACGTAAATAAAGGCCTAATTGTGCTCTGTGGTGTACTGTATGACTCAATACAAACTTGCGAATAGCGGTTTCTTTGGTGCCAGAAAACATAACGGTATCGGCCTTTCTCATGGTCCACGATTCCATTAATTGATCATTATTTGTAGCTTCTAAAGCTTTTTCTCCTATGCTAATATTTGCCTCAAACTGTTTTAGAATATCAGCTTTAGAATTTAATACGATTGGAGGCGTTGCAGTACTCCAATCTAACTCTGAGCTCTGAGTAATTGCAGGCACCCAACTAGAAATAGGTAAGATATGGTTTACCAAATCCCCCATTTTTTTTGATTTTTCATGTGGTGTAAATTCAAACAAATCTTCTGAAACAGCATTCAAAAATTTTCTTGTTATATTCATTTCATCGGTAAACTCATTTAAAAGGATCTCGTTCAGCTTCATAAGGCTACTATATTTAAATTAATTGTGTGTACTAATTCTTTAAAGGATATTTTCTTTCTAGGATACTACTGCTTCTTTGGAAAGCATATCCCTAGGTTTTCATTGGTCGTGGAAAAAGGACCAACCTTTAAAAAAAAATAGAATAAAATTATAGGGGTGATTTACAACGCTCTAGCGGAGAATAAGAAGGGAAAGTCTAAAGAAGAATCTGTGTTGTTTTTTGGATCAATAGATTGAATGACAAGGAACTTAGATCCTTGAATAGAAATGGTTACCAAAGCAAGAATACAATCTATTTACTTCTATTTTGAATTATTTTGAAAATTCCTAAATCGAGAATTAAGTCTGTTGTGTAGACGATTATATTTTAGAAGCTAATTTTAGCCTTTAGAATTTCAACAAGATCTTTAGCACCATAGGTATAGATATCCTTGATGTTCAGTACTGTAATTTTATGATAATATGTATTTCCAAAAGCCCCTTTAATGGCTTCCAGATGTTTGTTTTCCATAACAAAAACCTTATCTGCTACCTCTAATTGTTCTTCACTTAAATAATTTGTTCCAAGTTTATTACAAATATTTTTATTCGTTCCTCCTGAGTCAAATAATAAATTAGGATAATGTTTACTAAAGTAATCTTCAGCAGTCTTTGAACGGTCTTTATTGGCTGAACAGACAAAGAGTATATTTTTCATAACTAAAGTTTTAAATATGCAAAGAAGTCTAATTAAAATGAATTAATCTTCAAGAGATAAAAATACTCCATTTTCGTACCTGAGTTTTAGAATTTTACCGGTAGCATCCATGAAGCCCGATGGGGAATCTAAGTCTCCATCAATATACCCTTCCATTAACTCATGGTATGCTATTTCTTTCGATTCTGGATTGAATTGAGGTATCAACTCATCACGTCCTCTACTTATCTCGTATATGAATTTATCATCGCCATTAAAGCAACCATTGCAGTCTTTTAATACTCCGTCTCTAAAGCTTAATAATCTGAACACATAAAACTCTTTACCGCTACCGTGTGTACCGTAAGCTTTTGCTAGGTATTTGTCTTTGTCGATAAGCTGTATTTGATAATGGTAAACTCCCGTATGATCTGTAATATAATGATCATCGGTTTTAGTTGTTAAAAATCCAACAGCCAATTCATTATTTGCTTTATATTGATACATGGAGTTATAGACGTGCCAGGTACCACCATTAAATTCGTCCCATGAAATTATCTTTAGTTTATCATCTTCTGATGATAGTATCCTTATGTATTCTGATAATGAATCGTATTTAACATTCAAAAAAGATTCTTTCGTAAGAGTTTCAGCCAATGTGTTTTGAAACCGTATTAAAATACTATCTCTAGCTTCCCCATATTTACCTCCGTAGTCATGTCTACTATCTCTAAACTTTTTATATATGGATGTCAAATAATTATCTATAGAACTAGCATCAATAGATTGTTGAGAATGTAGGGTAGTACTATATCCAATTAAAATAATAAAGCTGAATATAAAAGATGATTTTTTCATTGCTAAAATGCGCTAAATGTTCAGCTATATTACTAAAAAATTAAGGGATTACTATTTTTATATGAAAAATTAAGCATAAAAACGCTGGTTTACTACCCTTCCCATTTTCTCCTACTTCATCTAAATTTAGGACGTGATTATAACTTCATATTCAATTTATTGGACACCCTATTTCTAAAAACATTACTGTAACTTTATTATTCTCCAATTTAATTGCCTTATAGAAAATAACGTAACATTCCATTTTCGATTTTTGCTATAACAATATTATCTTTAATGTCTATTTGTCTAATTTTGCCCTCTGCTTCTATGTCTTTATTCCAAGTAACACCTCCGTCGGTAGTTTTAAAAATTATATTGTCAAGAAAAGAATAACCTACTGAGGTATCTAAAAACACAAAATTTGTATTAGGTAATAAAGTTTCTACTGTTTGCCAAGTAAATCCGCCATCTATAGTTTTTCTTAAACGAAATGGACTGTTGATATCACGAAATGTTAGCATGTAACCATTATTAGGATCTAAAAATTGAATTTTATAAACAGTAGTACTTTCATTAAAATCTAATTCTAAATCGTGCCAAGTTACACCACCATTATGAGTAAATAGTAAAGAAGGTTTTATACCATAAGATACATTACCTCCTCCTGCCCAAAAATGGTCATCGTCTAAACGAAAACCTGTACGAATAGTAAGGTATTCATAATTTGGATCATAAATAACGTCAAAATTTTCTCCATCTTTAGTTTGAAAAACTTTTTTGTTTCCACTTACAAATAATCCATTTTGTAGATCATCGCTAACACTCATCGCCGCAATGCCTCCATTCACATCATCAATTTCGCCAAAAATAATTTCATCATTACCATCAACACTACCTCCTGCTGGTATTTTTAATAATTTTAAACTTTCTGCCCAACCCTCATCGGTTGGAGTAGCATGAAAAGCATTGGTAAAACCTTGATAAACCCAACGTTCAAAAGTTAATCCACCATCTAAACTTCGTTCTACAGATCTAATAGTAGTATTATTTACACGAATGGCTCCATAATAAATTCTTTCAGGTGTAACCAATTGTGATGTCCATATCGTTTCATCAAAAGAGTTTTCCGTTCTAGTAAAAGCCCATTTTCCAGGAATTTTAGCTAAAATTCCTATATTTCCGCTATAATCGTTAGCTACCTCGAAATCAATCTGACGACCTTCCATATTAATTTCTAAATCAGGAATTCCATTTTCAACCAAAGGCAGCTTTACTTTAATCGTGGTATTGCTTAAAGCTATAATTTCTGAGTTAGTCCCGTCAAATAAAACACTTACTTTATCACTATCTTCAATAAAATTGGTGCCATTAATTTCTATGATGTCACCGGTATACCCAAAGTTTTTAGAATAAGATTGAATCTTGGCAATTTCAATTTGCTGTTCTGGTAATGAATCATCAGTTGATTGCTCATTTTCTGAACAAGATAATATTAATGTACATAGAATTCCTATTAAAATTGAAGGTGAAAAATATTTCATTAGTTTAGTTTTTTAATAATATTTTAAACGATTAAAATTATGAATTATTATTGCCTTTATAAGGCTTTAGAAATTATATAGATTAAACCACCTGCTTACTCTTTAGCTTTTTAATAATTAGGTCCATTAATTATAGTACAAAAAGGTTGCTTTGTAGCTTGTAGGGGAATTCACGTTTGTAAGCTATAATGATATTATGTAAAATAGCATATTCGAGAAAATTTCAATTTACAATCTTAATATCTATAGATGTTCTACTCTGCCAACCGGTTTGATCAGTTACCGAGTATGCACAATGATAATCACCAGTATCTATATCATTTAGCAAAAAATCCGTTTTTAGCATTCACATTACTGAATACTGTTTCAGATGTTATACCCTCAGAAACAAAACCGATACTTACACTTGCATCTGCTTCGATACCTGCGGTATTCCTTAAATTATTTTCATGTAATTCAAAAATGTAGTTTTCAAAATTGATTTGATCTGTCGGTACTTTATAGTCTCCATAATCTCTGTACGTAAGCCTGGTTCGATAAAACCACTTATCTTTTATAGAACTTAAACCCGCAGAAATGCCTAATAAATCATTATTACTTTCACCAAGAATATTCACTTCGCCATCAAAAGAATTCGGAGATGGTATTTTATTGGCTTGTATATCAACAACTCCGGCAATGGCATCAGATCCGTACAATAAAGAAGCGGGGCCTTTAATAATTTGTATGTTTTGAATACCGTGTTGGTCTATTTCTATTCCATGGTCATTTCCCCATTGTTGTGCTTCATGTTTTATACCGTTTTGTACAACAGCTACACGATTAAAACCTAAACCTCTAATGACAGGTTTAGATTGCCCAGAACCAATTGTAATAGTGCTTACTCCAGGTATTTTACTTAAAGTTTGCATTAAACTATTCTCTCTATTATTATTTAGAAATCCTTTAGTAACCGTTTGAGAAACTATAGGAACTTCCATAGCTTTTCTTTTTTTAGTTTTTTCACTAACTTTTACTTCGTCGAGAACAGTGGTTGATTCCGTTAAAAATATTTTAAGTTCATTCATATTTGGACCCACATCAATACTAATTGTTTCAGATTCACAACCAATATGAGATATAGTAAACACGTACTTGCCTTTGAACACATTATTTATGGTAAAAGCACCAGTTGATGTTGACACTGAAAAAAGTTTTTCTCCGACGATAGTTGCACCCTTAGCAGGTTCTAAGGTGTTCGCATGTATTACAAACCCTTTTATTTGATAAGAATTTTGCGCAAGCGCGGTTGAGCACAGACTAAAAAATAGTCCTACACTCAATATTTTATAAAGCATATTTTTATACTATAAGATTTAAATTGGAGTCCTTTAAAATGAACCAAGACAAAGCCTATACGTTTAACCATTTGAAGAATATGGTGCATCACGAATTCCAAAAACACTTTTAGGGTAAAAAGGGCTCAAGGAGAATTCAAAGTGCAAAGGAAAAAATGTATAGAAAACTTATAGCAAAAAAGGCGGTGGTCTACAAAAAAGCTTGCTTGTTACTATAGTATTTATAACGGTAGTCTTGTAATTGCTCGCAAATTTTTTTTCGATTGGAAACACCTTGTTTTCAATATGAAAATCAACTGTGGAAGGGAAAATAATTGGGGTTAAATTATGTGCAATGGCATGGTCACAAATGGCACAGACATCATCTACTGTATCGTCAGTCGTATGTGACAACGCATGAAGACCTGTTATTTTCATAGATAGAAAAAGAACAAGCAACAAATAGGTGATAGTATGTTTTATGCGACTAGGCTTCATTAAAAATTGAAACGTTATGATGTGATTGGGCTGTTAGTGATATGTTACTTATTTTGCAAAGATAGTATCTTTTTTAAACTAACGCAACTAAGTTGCGTTAGTTATTTTAATAGTAGACCATAGCAATCTGTAAGTATATAATTAAAATGCTCCACATCATCCTTATTGAGTTTTAAGATGCCCGTTATGCTAACCACTTGATCTGTTTTGAACTTGGGAGGCACAACAAATTGAAGTTCTATAGCCGTTTCTGGACCGCCTTGACCACAAAAAAAACAAGCAGACATAGGACCTTTTGATAGTATGAACAATTTCCCATTTGGGTCAATATTTAGAAAATATCCTGTCACGGTAATTTGTTTTCCTTCCAAATCTTTTAAGGATCCTGAAAATTCAGGATACAAGAAATAGTCATCATACGCAGGGAAAAACTTATCTGTGTATGTTACTTTGGCTAAATCTGCCCATGAAGTTTCTCGTTGACTATACCCTAGAGCGTATGTAAACAGTATACATGTGAATAAAATTTTATTTTTCATTACTTAAAATTGTTGCTATATCCATCTTTAAAATTGGATATATAGCCAATAAAACGGATACTGTAGTTAATATAATAATTGAACCTCCGGTGTGTAAAAGGTCTTGATAAGGCAATTCTTGGAGCATATATAGTTTATCATCTGCATTCATCATTTTGAAGACGTACTTAAGACCAATTTTCAAGAACAAAAAACCTAAAATAAAGGCTGTAAAAGCGATTGTTAACCCTTCGTAGGCTACTATTTTAATCAATTGAAAATTACGTGCGCCATAAGTTCTTAACAACGCCAAATCAAAAGCACGTTCCTTGACCATTTTATAAAGACTTGTGAAAATCATAATTCCAGAAATTATAAGTATGATATAGGCAACTGCTGTGATTGTCTTAAAGCCAACACCGGTATAAGCATAAAGGCGATCTAACTCATATTTTGGCAACGCAGTTTGCAAACCCACCTGTTTATTAATTTTTCTGGGCAGGGTAACCAATCCCCTTGGGTTTCTAAATGTGATGAGTAAGGAGGTTATTTCTTTAGAATCGTCATGTTCTTCATGGGCATGTCCATCATGGTGTTCTTCTGATTCTTCAAGATGTTCTTCTTTATGATCATGAACATCCCAGACACTTTGTAAATTGGTTATAATTAAACGATCTATAACTTTTTTAGTAGGCTTTAAAATACCTACTATCGCTAATTTATCAGAATGTACTTCAACAGTAGCTTCTACTAAACCATGAGTGCTCAAAATAGTATCTCCAATATTAAGTTTAAGGTGTTGTGCAACACTGTTTCCCAAAACCACATCCATAGATTTTTTAACACCACTCCCTTGTTCCAATTCAGCATGGTAAAGGGATCCAAAATCTGCCGTTGTTCCCACAATTCTATATCCTTTATAGTTATCGCCATACGAGATTGGTACCGCCGATTTTATCATTGGATTTTTGCCGATCTTCAGTGCTTCTTGGTAAGATATATTTCCCGTAGGATTATCTAAATGCAACACTGAAGCCAATACAAGTTGTAACGGACTTCCTTTAGCACCCACGACCATATCAATACCACCCAAATTACGTTCCATTTGGTATTCGAAGGATGTTTTTAGTTGCTGAATTCCTAAAAGCAAGGTAATACTCAGCACTAAAACAAAAACGCTCAAAAAAGTATAAAGCGGTTTAGATTTTATGTTTTGCAGGCTAATCTTCCAAATATTCATAGGGTAATGACGTTTTGAAAGAATGGTTTTATTCTAGAGTCGTGCGTAATTACGATGAGGTTTGCCTTAGTTGTTTTTGCTTGCGCTATCAATAGTGCTATTACAATCTTACAGTTTTCATCGTCTAAGTTAGATGTTGGTTCATCTGCCAAAATTAAACTTGGTTCGTGTATATTGGCAGATGCAATACCTAAACGTTGTAATTGTCCTTCGCTGAGTTGGTGCGCTTTATGATGTTGAATTTTGTGTAGGTCTAATTGTTTTAGTAAAACATCAATAGCAGAAGGTTCTATTTTGTGTTTACTAAAATAAAGGCGTGCTTGTAAATTTTCTAGAACACTTAATGAGCTTATAGCGTGATTCTTTTGAAATACTAAGCCTATTTTTTCTCCTCTAAATTTATCTAATTGACGATTGCTTAGTGTATTAATAGCTATAGCATCAATCCTAATTGTTCCATGTTTAGGTTTTAATAACCCTGCTATTAGATGCAACAAGGTTGTTTTTCCAATACCCGATTTTCCTAAAATGAGTAGATTTTCATTCTGTTTTAAAGTGAGATCTGGGAAGCTAAAGCTAGTATCCTTTTTTTTATATTGAAAAGTAAGGTGATCTGTTTGTATCATTTTTAATTCTTTAAAACCTTCTTTGAATTTTTTTTAAGCTATTGGCCATGCATCTTGTTGAGGAAATTGTTGATTTTTCCAAAGGTCTATTTCACGAGCTTTAAGTAAACATTCCTCTAACTCCCTTAGCATTTCATCTTTGTTCATATGCTGCCCTATAAAAACCAACTCTATTTTTCGGTCTCCAAACAAAGGATCCCAATTTGCTTCAATTTCATCCTTATGATCAAGAAAGGAGGCGTAAGCTAAACGTTCTCCAAAAGTCATAGAAGCCCACCAAACACCTGCATTATCTGCTTTACATGAACCACCTGCAGAGCTCCACAATAAAGCATGATTAGTTCTTGAAGCTAACCAAAACAACCCTTTGCTTCTGATAATATTTTGAGGAAAATTTTGGTTCAGATATGTTAAAAAGCGCTCTGGATGAAATGGCTTTTTACTTCTAAAAACAAAAGAACTTATTCCGTATTCTTCTGTTTCAGGTACATGATCATTTTCTAATTCTCTTAACCATCCAGCAGACGCTTCTGCTTTTTCATAGTCAAACAAACCTGTATTCAGTACACTTTCTAAAGCAACCTTAGATTCATTGGCAGTAAGTATGCGCGCTTCTGGATTTAATTTATGTAGAATAGCATGTAATTCATCAAGCTGTTCTGGACGTACCAAATCAATTTTATTGATAATAATAACGTTAGCAAATTCAATTTGATCGGTCAATAAATTAACAATAGTCCTATCGTCACCTTCAATAGAGGTAAGCGCTCGTGTGGTTAAATAATCTGAACTTGAAAAGTCTTTTAAAAAATTAAATGCATCTACTACGGTAACCATAGTATCTATAAAACTAAACCGACTTAAATCTATTTTACCATCTTCACTTTCAAATGTAAAAGTCTGTGCTACGGGAATAGGCTCACTGATCCCTGAGCTTTCAATAAGTAAATAATCAAATCTGTTTTCGGCTGCCAACTTTTCAACTTCTACCATAAGATCTTCACGTAAAGTGCAACAAATACAGCCGTTAGACATTTCTACTAATTTCTCCTCCGTTCTAGAGAGCGTGTTTTCATTTGCAATGAACTGAGCATCAATATTAACCTCACTCATATCGTTAACAATCACGGCTACTTTTAATCCTTTTTTGTTATGGAGCACATGGTTTAACAAGGTGGTTTTACCAGCGCCTAGAAAGCCACTTAATACAGTTACAGGTAATTTTTTCATGTGACTTATTGTTTTGTATGCTTACTACTTCTGCTATTCTTTTTGTGGGGTATTTTTATCAACAACTTGATTTTTTGAAAGAATGGATGTAATAATTTTTTGTAATAGATACGTCTCACTTCCTGGGCCAATTGTCAACAATTTAGAGCCTGTTATAGGAACACCATTAAAAGGCCTTATATGCACTTCGCCATCTGGAGTTCGCTCAAAATAAGTATAATGTGCATCGTCACTAATTATCGTACAACCCTTAACTCTCAGTAAACTTTTAGGAAGTGCCGCACAAATACCATCAATAGCTTTGGAATGGGGCAAATTTGGCAAATCTACAGCGCATGAAGCCCAGTGTGCTTTTTGATGGTCTAACTTTTGAGCAGAATTTAGAGAAGGCCCTAATTCAGGTAACAATAAAACATCTAACTGCTGCATGGGGATTACTTTCGCGGTTGGATTCCATATTTTCAATTGCTGTATAACTTCTGCTTTGCGATTCTCTGATACCTGTTCAAGATGTGATAAAACCAATAGAGAAGAAATTTGAATTTGGTTTGCTTCCAGTTCGTTATGTGCTCCCCTTTTTTGCCAGTTTTTTACATCTACCACAGAAATTTGAATGGGTGGTAAAAACCGATCATGAAGCCCTACCCCCAAAAACTCCATTAAGGAACAAGCATCTGATGTTCCGTTGGCTTCGATAAGTGTAATCCCGTTTTTTCTATCAGGAATTCTGTTTACCGTATTTCTAAGTTCCATAATACCACTACAACAGATACAGCTACCGCTTAAAGGCTTAATAGCATTTGATGCCATCTGCTTAGTTAATTGTTGTGCATCTAAATTGGCATTTTCATAATCGTTTAGAATCACATAGGGGTTAAACCCTTGTTCAATAAAACTGTCAATTAAAAACCTTAGTAAGGTAGTTTTTCCTGCTCCTAAAAAACCTACCACCGTAATTATAGCCTCCATAATGCAATAGGTTTTATTCGTTAGATTATTTCAAATTGATTCAACTTGTTCATTTTTTCGATTAAATCTCCTGTAATGGCAACTACAGCAGGTTTTGGGATACCATCTTCATCAAAAGGCCATGTACTGGTAGGGTTTTTCAAATCTGTAGTTTGTTCCCCTGGGTGTTGCACACTTAAGAATAAAGTTTTTCCGTCTGGTGAAAACCAAGGTCCCGTTAACTCCGCATCTTTTGGTGCTGAAGCGACACGAATTACCTTGCCTGCATCTTCACCAAGTCTAGGAATTACGAATAGACTATTATTTTTGAAAGCCATATAAGGCTTATCTTTTTTATTCATAGAATTACCCGACATATCTGAAGTTAACCAAAGGTTTCCTGATAAATCAAACGCTAAATTATCTGGACAAGAAAAACCTTTTTCTTCTCCGCCAGCCAAATAGGTAGAAGCTTTAAAATGTAAAGCATCAAAGGCACCATTATTTTCTTCTATTTTTAAAATAGAACCGTGAACATCTCCTTTCGGTTTATTATTCGTCAACGAAATAAAAATGTTTCCCGTAATTGGGTCTATTTCGATATCCTCTGGTCTATTTAATGCAGTAGCACCAAGAAGTTTGGCTGCTTCTCGTGCCCGGATCAATACCTCGGTCTGATCTTTGAAATTACTTTTTAAAACGGCTTGAGTTTCCCAATCTAATGCCAACCAAATACCATTGATAGTATCTGCTACAAATAAAGTTCCCTCCTTCAAAGAACCTGGCTCAGATGAAATAAACTTATATAAATGTTCATCATTTTTATCATCTGCCGTATAGGCTACTACCCTTTTATCTTCTAATTCATATAAGGTGCAACATTCGTGCGCAAATCGTCCTAAAGCAATATGTTTTTGAGCTGTGCCATCTTTTGGGTTTACTTCTACCACCCAGCCATAATGTTCTGGTGGATAGTCGTAAAAATTTTCCCAACCGTAAGAACTAGGTCTATGTGTAGCTACATTATTATCGTATTCGGTTTCTCCAAAGAAACCATCATAGTTTTCCTCACAGGTAAGAAAAGTTTTCCATGGTGTAATCCCGCCAGAACAGTTGCTATTCGTGCCAATAATAGTCGATTTGCCTTTTATGGGGCTGTCCCAATTAACGCTTATTGGTGTTTTACCATTAATTCGGCGATTATGAGGGTCGTTTTCAACCACTTTCCATACGCCATTCTCTTCTTTGATCCTTACGATGGTACCCCCCACATCATACATCTCTTTATCAACCTGCTCTTTGGTTCTATGTTCAAAAGGATTTTCATATTTTCTAGCATCAAAATCAGAAACAAAAAGTGGATTCACATATTCATGATTAACCCATAGTAAACCGTCTTTCGGGTTGTTTTCATCGAAAGGTATAAAACATGTGAAATCATTATTAAACCCAAATGTATCTGTATCGCTTATTTTATCTCCCCACTTTATAATGGTATGATAATTTAATCCCTTGGCTAATAACAAATCGTCTGTATCAGAAGCAACTAACCCTTCCAAAGCAAAAGCTTTTAAAGTGTTTAGTCTTTCTTTTGAAATGTTTCCGAATCCGTTAGTAGGTGTTGCCGTGCTACCACAGCTTACTAAAAACTGTGGCATAACTACAGTTCCTAGTCCTACTTTACCCATAAAGGAAATAAATTTTCTACGGTTGTATTCCATACTTTTTGTGCCTAAAAATTTTATAAATAGATTTAATGTAATCGCTCTTGTCCTATAATTTTTAAAAACTCATTCCGGGTATCTGAATCTGAAAAACAGCCTCCATATTCCAAAGTCGTAGTAAAACTGCTTTGGTCTTTTATTCCTCTGGAAGACACGCACAAATGTTTTGCGGTTACCGAAACAATAACATCTTTAGTATCCAAGACATTTTGCAAATCATTTAAAATTTGAAGTACTAAGCGTTCTTGCACCTGAGGACGGCGCGCATAATAATCTACCAAACGGTTAATTTTAGATAACCCAATAACCTTATCTTTAGGCACGTAGGCCACATGGGCATGTCCTACAATTGGTAAAAAGTGATGTTCACAAGCTGAGTCAATATTAATATTTTGTTCCACAAGCATTTTTTGATACCCGTATTTATTTTCAAAAGTTGAAAGTTTTGGTTTGTTCACTGGGTTTAAACCATAGAACAGCTCTTTTACATACATTTTAGCAACACGGTATGGAGTTCCTGATAGGCTATCATCTGTTAAATCTAGTCCCATTTCTTCCATGATCATTTTAAAATGATGTTGAATGTTAATGATCTTTTCCTCATCTGATTTCTCAAATGCATCTGTACGCAGCGGCGTTCTAATACTTGCTGAGAAGTGATTATCTCCCGTAATTTCTACTTGACTATTATCCATTATTTACACAACATTTATCAGCATTACATTTACAGTGTTTTCTATTATACAAGTGCAGTGCGACCAAGGCAATAGCAGGTATATAAACGACTGGTTCTGGTAAGGCTATTAGTTCTAGTTTTTCATTTAATAGTATTGCAGCCAATACCAACCAACTTAGCCAAAGCGCTGGTGCCAGCCATTTAATTGTTGTGGTTTTTGTAGACCATTGAATGGCAACAAATGAAATAGCTAAAAATAAATAGTCCATAAATTTCCACCATGCTGGAGGATCCTCACAACAGAAAACTGAACCCGCTTGAGCCATAAAAAGAAATGGCGTGGCCATACAATGTACAAGGCACAAGCTACTTGCCAAAGTTCCAAGAATATCTGCTTTCTGTTTTAATACGATCATTCTATTTAATTATTATTACAACTGAGTTGCAAATGTAGAAATAATATTTGTTATTGCAACAGAGTTGCAGTATATTTGTTTCATGGGAGTAATTAGAAAGACAAAAGCGGTTGAAGTTTTGCTAGCAGCATTTGATACTAAGGCTGTAGCACTTTCTGCCAAAGCACTTATTGATCAGCTAGGTACTACATTTAATAAAACCACCATCTATAGAGTTTTAGATAAACTGGAAGATGATGGTGTACTACATTCTTTTTTAGGGAAAGAAGGATTAAAATGGTATGCTAAGTGTCATGGTTGCACTTCAACTGCGCACCATGACGTTCATCCTCATTTTCAATGTCTTAACTGTGGGAAAGTTGAATGCTTAGCGGTAAGCGTTACGCTTCCAAAAATACCGAACAGAAAAATAGAAGTATCCCAATTATTAATTCAAGGGAAATGTGAAGAATGCTTTATTTAGATTTACTTTTAATCACCTCTTAAAAAATTCTGAACTAAATTTTCCCTTTGTAAATTTTCAAATTAAAGAACACAATCAGATCACCCAAAGAAAAGGATAGTCTCATCAAAACTCCATGATAAGTGCTACTGGCCGTTAATTAATGAATGTTTATTTCTAAGGGTTTTATTACTTTTTAAAGGAATTCCTGAACCATAAATGAAGCTTGACTATTGCTTAAGCAGTGCTCTATAGGAATAAAACTAATTTAGCGTAGGATACAGTGATAAGCGTTCTGTTCTATGAAAAGTAATGTGGCCTGCAAATGGAGTTGGTGCAGTAATCGTAGCTTCAAAAATAATGCTATTTGTCTCCATATCTATTTCTATACTTTTACCAAAAGGTTGAGCGCCAGATGTAATACCTCCAGGAGAAAACAACATATGATTATTTGCTTCTAAATAGTCTACATCAGATACCACTCTAGAATAGGTTTCTTCTCCCCGTTCTTTACCATAATGCCATATTTGTTGAATAGTACCATTAGTTTCGTCTATTTTATACTGTACTGCCCTACTGTATGGTCCCAGACCAGTATAGTTTCTATTATCGCCATTATCAAAAAGTATAACAGACCCATCTGCCAGTACCTTAGTGGCATGTTGGTACCAATTCCATTCAAAATCAGAATGATTTTCTGTGCCATCTAGAATAGCTTCATTGGTAATTGCTGTACCGGAAGCATCTAACGGTTGTAATAAATAAGAGCTGAGGTCCTTTAAATTACCTGAAGTTTTCCAATCTGCATGTGGTGCCATTATCCAAACCACTTCATTTGCTGCTGTAAGTTTTACCACACCTTGTGTTCGTCCTGAAATAACTAAAGTATCATCACTAGCATCATAACTAACACCGTTTACATGAATCCAATCCTCGGAATCGGTAGTCAATGTAGTTCGGGTATTATCTAAAGATTCATTTAAATCCCAAATAGTTATAATTTCATTAGCAGACCTGTCTATTTCTATAATATAATCTTCTATCGTACTCGCATCATGCTTGTCTACCAAAACAATAAAATTTCCATTAGGTTTTTCTAGTACTTCATGATGAAAACTAAAACCAGGCATATCCCAAGTATTTATAATGTTTCCAAAAAGATCTACTTCATAAATTGCATCTGGTTCATTATTCGCAAAATAAAAATTACCATTTGCCAAACGACCTGGACCGTTATCATAGTGTAAATTACTTAATATAGGATGTTCCTTGTAATTTAAATACCACCTAATAGCTCCATAAGAGTCAAAAATAAAGGGCCTAAAAGGGTGAATGTCAGTATCGTAGCCATAATAGCTTACCAAGGTCATTCCTGCTGCCATTTGGCTTCTATCTGCTGTGTTTATTGTAATTTCTGGCATAGCAGAAATAAGGGAAGCTGTTTGTATTTTTAGTGTTTGAGTGCATAAGGAAACCTTGTTGGTGTCATAAAAAGTGAATTCTACTTCATTTTCATAATCTGGATATAGTCCATGAACCGGTATCTCTATATTAGTTCCAATTTCAGGAAAACTTTGAATAATATCAGCGTCAGTGCCATTTTTTCCTATGACACGCATAGTTACAGAAATAGGTTCATCGGTATTGAAAATAACGAGTGCGGATAAAGGTGCGTACCCTGAAGGGTTTAGAAGCGTTTGTACTTCAATGGTTAATTCATCGGAACAACTAAAAATTTCATTTTCAGTAGAATCAGTAGCTACATTGGAAACCGAATCATCATTATTACAGGATACTATAAACAACCCCAATAAAACAAGTAGTTTAATTTTTCTTATATCCAAGGTATCATTATTTAAATTAAAATGAGTTAAAATGTAAATATACACATTACACTCCCTTCCTATAGTCTACTCGCATAAATAGTATGTTATTAGCATCGGCAAAAAAATGTAGCACCAAATTTTGTTAAGGCAACTGCTTACTCAAAAATCTTAAGTTTATATACCATCTTAAGTTTTTATACCATAAACAAAGCTCAAATTACCCTACTACAAAAGCCGAAACTAACTCCACTTGGTTTATTTGGTTTTGGAACGGGCATCATAGCTTTTATTTTTAGTATTCTTATTTATCAGTCTAAAACAAAGGTTTATCACCTCTTTGCGGAAAACCACAGTTTTGACAACTATATTTAATTTGAGAGGAAAAAAAGGCTTTGTAGGTAGAATTCTAGGACAAAAAAAAGAAGTGCCTCCTCACCTACTATTGTTATCATAAAAAAGTATTTTAGCTGCTAGATGAAGGATATATTTACAAAATTTAAGAAGTATCTAACAACGCCCTACCCGTATTACTATGACAATAACAAAAGAGTGCTTTTTTTGTTGTTGCTTATTTCTGTCTTAAGTTTTGGCTTCTCGTACTTTTTTGAACCTTTTGTAGTAAATGTAGCAGAGCATAAAATTAATTCCATAGCCATACTACTCGTGCATGCTGTTATTCCGTTGCCTATAGCTTTTTGTTATTTTAAGCTAGTTGATAGTACCTTAAAAGAAGATACCAGGTGGACACTCGGTAAAGAACTTTTTCACCTCTCCATAATTTTGTTACTTATAGGCATAGCCGGTTTTTTAATTCGGGATTTTATTTATACCAACCCAGATAATTGGTCTTTCACCTATTTTTGGGAAGAAATACGGAATACCTTTTTAATAGGATTTCTATTAATTGTTATTGTGCTCCCCTTAAATCTAGAGCGGCTGATACATTTACATACCCATAGCATACAACAGCTGCCTAAGAAGCAAACCAAAGCTGCACAAAACATGCTTATTTCCATTAAAGATTCAACCTCCCAAGAGATTTTTGAACTACATAGCAGTGAGTTTCTTTTTGCTAAGGTAGAAAGTAATTATACCGAAGTGTTTACCCGTTCCGCTACCGGAGTTCATAAGAAGCTACTGCGTATGACGCTTAAAGAACTAGAAGAACAGTTAACACCCATTGCTCCCCAAGTTTTTAAAACACACCGTTCTTATCTAGTACATTTAGAGGCTATTGAAACTATTGCTGGCAATGCGCAAGGATACCAATTAACCTTGAAAAACTGCGCTACTACAATCCCCGTTTCGCGTTCTACTATTGCGCGCTTTAATGCCGTGTATTCTAAATTGTAATCACCAGCCCTTGTATTTCGTCACATTCGCTTGTCCGCCATCACAAATCAAAAAAATCATTCAAATTAGTTTTTAGGTTTGTTTCACAACATAAAAACAAGGATTTGGAAGAAAAGAAACGTAGGTATGATTTAGATTGGTTTCGTGTTATTGCCATACTTGCGGTATACCTTCACCATATAGGGATGCCATTTAATGGCGATACTTTTCATATCATGAATGCAGATTCTAGTAAGCTTTTGGATGATATTATGGTTTTCTTTGAGCAATTTAGATTGCCGCTCCTTTTTTTAATCTCTGGAACCGGAACCATATATGCTTTTTCTAAAAGGACATGGCTTCAGTTTCTAAAAGAACGCAGTACCCGGTTAATCATTCCTCTTATATTTGGTGTTTTGTTTATTGTTCCCCCGCAAACCTATTATGAACATATAGCTACCTATAGTTCTTATTTAGACGTTTATAAAAGTGGCGCCTTTGAAACCAACCATTTATGGTTTATTGAAAACCTCTTTGTGTATTCGGTAGTGCTCATTCCGCTAATTTTGTTCCTGAAATCTTCCAAATCTCATAGCATTATACGGTTCTTGGATACAATTTCGGCTAAAAAATATGGCATCTTACTTTGGGTCCTTCCATTAGTGATCATTACAATGCTTCTAAAACAAGCCTATCCGAGCGATTCTAAAGCTATTACAAACCTCTCCTCTACCTTTTATTACGGCTATTTTTTAGTAGCGGGAATGCTATTTGCTACTTCAAATATGAGTTGGACCCACCTAAAGGCGTACCGGAAATTTAACGCGAGAGCCTTTATCTTAAGTACGGTCATATTTTATGGCTATTACTTGTTGCCCAACACCTATATAGCGCCATATCTTTCTATTAACGCAAGGTGGAACGTGTGGTATCTTGTGTGCGGATTAGTAAGCTGGACACTCATAACGACAGTACTGGGTTATGGACAAATTTGGTTCCATAAAAAAAGTGTATTCCTACAAAAATGCAATGAGGCCATTTACCCGTTTTACGTCTTACACCAAACCATCATCGTCATTCTGGGCTATTACATCATTCAATTAGAACTCTCTATTATCGCCAAAATTGCCGTACTTCTCATAACTTCTTTTCCTGTAATCATACTTATGTATAGGCTGCTAATTTATCCCTTTAAAATCCCTAGACTATTATTTGGAATGAAGAAGAAGGACGATTAAAATATATTTCATCCCTTTATTTCACGTAATAATATATACCATCTACAGCGATAATAGTGTCTTTTAAATTTTTAAACTTTATGGTTTTTGTAGGGTTTAAATCAAACCATGGGCTACAACTCGTTAAACTATCTATTTTTACTTTATTTTCTTCTAAAATATAATTCTTCGCTAAGCGTAACTTATGTAGTTTTTTACAATGCTGTATGGCTGTAGGCAAATCTTTTAATCTGTTTTTCTCTAGAAATAAATAATAAAGGTTCTTCATGTTCCCTATAGATTCAGGAATATAATATAAGCTATTATCCGTGGCAAAAAGAAATTCTAAATTCGATAGGTTTCCTATATTCTTTGGTAAATGAGTAAGTTCATTATTTTCAATAGAGAGTGTTGTTAGGGATATTAGATCACAAAAAGAGTCTGGTAGCACTTTTATGTTGTTGCCACTCAGCCATATGGTTTTAAGCTTACTCAGTTTCCCGATATCTTCGGGTAAACCTTCCAAATTGTTTAGTTCTATTTCTAATGTTTCTAAATGGTTTAGTGACCCTATCCAGTTTGGGAGCTTTGAAATAGAATTATTGGATAATTTTAATACTTTTAAATTTTTAAAATCCTTAATGATTTCTGGTACTTCAGCTAGATTTGAATTTGAAAGATCTAAGCTTGTTATTTCAAGTTTTTCTTTTTCATCTTCAATTAATAGTAGATCTCTTCGAGGCAAATCTCCGATACTTATAAATCCTATTCCTCCGCCAACATCATCAAAATTGATTTCTATATTTCGGTCTAAATACAAATAAGTAGTGGAGGTTAACTCGCCACTATCCCAATCATCAGTTATGGTTATTTTATCTGCTTTACCAAAAACACGCTCTATAGTTTCCTTTGAGATGTTTTTATAAGCATTTAAAGCTGTACCACTCAATAGCAAAGACTGCACCCTGCCGTAATTTAAAACAAAATAATATCCTTTTTCATAGGATACATTTATATCTTTAGTCAAAGAAAAATCTATTTCTTTCGCTTTTTTATCCTCTTGAGATTCATAATGAAATACGCGAATGTTTACCCTACTTTTATCAAAAACGGTAACGGAATCCCCTATTTTAATATCATTTAGAGTGAGATTTCTTGGGTTTACAGCTGTATTAAATAACACCTCTGGATGATTCATGATTTCAAAAGTCATTGTTGTAGTATCACATGATAAAAAATTGAAGAAAGATAGGATTGCTAAGGTCAGGTATTTCATATCAATTAATTTTTATAACGATCTCTCGCACGGTTCCTAAATCTTTCTTTTTGTGCTCTTTTAGAAACATAACTTTGAAATCTTCAATGGCTTCTAAAAATTCTTGCTTGGAATAATTATTATCATACGGCGAAAAATAATAATAGTATTCCTCATTATATAAGTCTATTAATGGTGCCATTAACCTATGAATCCCAGAATTCATTTTTCTATTGACGAGTTCCTCATGGCTTAGCACCGCTCCTTACGTATTATATACCGTATCCGTTTTTTTAATAGATTCCATATAAGGATGCTTAGCCATGCTCTTTTTCTTATATTCTTTTTTTAGTATTCCATGATAGGCTTCTATATGCGCATTTTCTTCTGGTGTGGCTATATGTGTAAATTCTTGCTGAACCCCAATTAGTCCAAGATATTCACGTACATTATTTGCAATAAACTGACTACCGTTGTCACTTCTAATAACGACGTTATCAGGGTATTGGTATTCTGCAAACAACTCTTATAAAAACGCTATCACCTTATCCTGTTTAATAGAAAAAGAAAAATAGTCTTTTAATATTCTACGAGTATGTACGTCTATGATGGATAATAAATAAGCGTTTTTACCCACATTAGGAATCCATACCATCTTTATATCCATCTCTAAACATTCCATTGGTCTTGAGGTATTTACTTTTCTGAATTTTACAAATTTACGCCCAGAACCACTCCTGTTTATCCGATTCTCTAGTTTTAGCATTCCCTGTTCTTTCATAATTCTGTAGAGCTTTTTATGATTAATCAGGTATGCTTCTTTTTTTAAGTAAGAAGTCATTAATCGGTAACCACAATCTATAAATTCATGACTTAAAATCTCTTTTATAGAAGCAATAACAGCGTCTTGATTAACCCAACCTCTAGATTTATGATAGGTGAGTTTACTAGGAGTATTACCCTTTTTACCAAAACTGGGAGTACGGTAATAGCTACTATGAACCATCCCTACCATATTAATTATGTTGGTTTTACTAATTTTATGCTTGCTATAAACAGCATTCACTAAATCTTTCTTGGATCGGACGTTCCAAACTTTTTTTTTAAAAGTTCTCGTTGTACTTCTAATTCAATTTCCTTATTGCTTAGAAGCTTACATAGTATTCGGTTTTCTTCTTCTGCCTGCTTGTGTTCTTTACTTTTAGTATCATAGATGACTTTTAAGCCTGCTTCTCCTTGACTCTCATGTTTCTTCTTCCAACTATAAAAAGTACCTGTACTAACTCCGTATTTACGACAGGCTTCTATGATGCCGATTTCTTCTGAACTAGAGAGAATTTCTAACTTCTGATCTAAGGTCCATTCCTTGTATTTCATATCTCAAATATATTAAGTTTGAAATTTAAAAGATCACTCCGAACTTATTAGGGGCTAAACTAGATTTAGCAACATCTCTGGTGCTATTTTTTATAATAATTGAAGTTTATTCAAAAATCAATTGTTCTTTTTTACAATCAAAACTGCAGCAAATAAATTAGTTTAGCATATTAAATATCATAAAAACTACTAGGAAACTATAGGTTTTTTATTTTTGAGTATCTTGCAGATAAATGGGTAATAGCTACTTTTGTGGAAATACATTTACAATAGGTCTTTTATAATTTAATATTAAAGAATGGGTCAAGAACCATCGGTTTGCGAAGAGAGCGTTTATAATAACATTTATCGAACCCATGCAGAAGGTTTGCGAAATTATCTTTACTATAAGTTTGGTGATATGCAGCGAGCAGAAGATATTGTACATGATTCTTTCGTTAAATTGTGGTCTATATGTAGTACGGTGGTTTATAAAAAAGTAGCCAGTTTTCTTTATAGTATTTCACGAAATCTAATGATCGATACACTACGTAATAAGAAAGTTGCTTTAAAATTTGAGAAAGGATTGGTTAAGGAACAAGATAATGAAGACCCATATTTTAAATTAAGAACAAAAGAGTTTAGATTAAATCTAGAGTCCGTAATTTCAGATTTACCAGAAAAGCAACGCGAGGCTTTTTTAATGAATAGAATAGAAAAGCTTACTTATAAAGAAATAGCGATAAGACTAGAAGTTAGTGAGACAGCGATAGAAAAACGAATTTCTAAAGCATTGATAAAATTGAATTCGATTACAGAAATTAAAGATTTTTCTATTTAGCAGGTTGGTTAAATAGTTTTTTAAACGTACTACTAGTATGAGCAAGCATTTAGAAGATAAAAATTTAATTGCCCGTTGGATGGATGATCGTTTAAGTAACGAGGAGAAAGAACAACTGAAAGAATCGGGTGAACTAGATGCGCTTAAAACTGTAATTGATGATATAGATACCTGGAAGGTAAAACCATTTAATCTAGATGCAGGCTTAGCCAGGTTAACGGAAGAGAATAAGACAGTTGTTCCATTAAAAAAGAGCAATAAAAATTGGCTACATATTGCCGCAAGTGCAGCTATATTACTTTCCTGTAGTTTGGTTTGGTATTTAACGACAATTAGTTCCACTACTATTGCTACAAAAATTGCAGAGAGTAAAACAGTTGAACTACCAACAGGTTCTTTGGTTGAATTAGATGCTGCATCAAGTATAACATTTAATAAAGATGATTGGGAGGACAGAAGAATGCTTACTCTTTCAGGTCAAGCATTTTTTAACGTAACTAGCGGTGCTCCTTTTGTAGTGAAAACTCCCACGGCACAAGTTTCTGTGTTAGGTACGCAGTTTAATATAAGCACACAAGAGGAACAGTTTTCGGTATACTGTTATGAAGGTAAAATAGAAGTTTCGTATAAAAACAATTCAGAAATTATTACGAAAGGGCAAAGTGTATTTTTAGTAAATGGCAAACTTAAAAAAGATAAACACGAATATTTAAGTCCGGAATGGATGAATGGTTTAAGTACCTATGATAGAACTCCGTTAAAAACAGTTGTAGCTGATGTGAAACGCTATTATAATGTAGAGGTTAATCTTCCTAAAAAGTATGATACACTTCAGTTTACAGGTACAATAGCGCATAAAGATTTGCAACAAACTTTAAACACCATTTTTACCACAATGGAAATTAAATACGAGCTTCAAGAAGATAATACCGTTATTTTTGAATAGTATTGAACGTATAAAGCATAATATGAGACCCATGTATAAGCATAACAGAACATTACTTCAATTTCTTGTTCTTAGTTGGTGTTGTATTTTTTTTCCTTGCATATCATTTTCTCAAAACGGTCCTACATTAAAATTAGTAGATTTTTTAGACGAATTAAAAGCCACTTATAATGTAGATTTTATCTATAACCACACACTTTTAGATCAAGTTATACTTCCCTCCTCTTCACATGATTGCGAATCGTTAGAAAATTGTTTAGCGAATATAAATGAAAAGGCTCCTATCAAATTTATTAAAGATGGAACCAACTCATATATGGTAGTACCTATTAGAAATGATATTTCATTTAGTGTTATAGATGCAGAAAATAGTGAAGCTATTCCTAATATAACCATTCAAATTAATAAGGGAGAAGAGCGCTTTTTGTATCCTATTAATTCAAGGTATACGATCAAGAATATATTCGCATTAGATTCAGTTTATATACGTGCTTCATTTTATTCCAAATTAGATATACTAGCTTCTGATTTGAGGGCATTAAAAACACCTGTGCGCTTAGAACCTGCTATGATTCATTTGAATGAAGTTCAAATAACCGATTATTTGACAAGGGGCGTTAATGCTAAGATTAGTGACAATACCTTTCATATATATATGAGGTCATTGGGTTTACTAGCTGGGGAAACTGATGGTGATGTTTTCAATGTGGTTAAAAATATACCGGGAGTACATACGCCAAGTGGTAAACCTGGTAATTTAAATTTTAGAGGAAGTACATTTGACCAATCACTTATTGAAATTGACGATATTCCCATTTACCATAACGGGCATTTTTATGGCGCCATAGCACCTTTTAACCCCACAATAGTTAACGAAATTGAAATTCAAAGAAATACCCTTTCTGCAGAATGGGGAGGTCGTGTTGGGGGGCTAATTCATATGACCACAAGCAATACTGTACCGGACTCCACTGAATATAACGTTCAAGCAAATACAGTATATGCAGGTGCTACGGCAAAAATTCCTATTTTAAGAGATAAGCTTGCTTTATATGTAGCCGGTAGATCTAATTACCCGAGTATTAATTCTCCAAAACTTACCGCCTTTTCTAATCTTAATTTTCAAGGTAGTCGTTTAGAAGATGTTGCAAATAAGGTCAATAGCGAAAATTTTAAAGTTGGTTTCTATGATATCAATTCAAAATTGGTTTATGATATCAATGAGAATCATAAAGCCACAATCAGCTACATCAATATTCAAAATATTTTATCGGCAACCTTAGAAGATTCTGAGGATAAAGACATTAAAGATTTCAGGGATTTATCATTGAATAATTGGGGAATGAATATTAAATGGGAAGGCACCTTGTCGGAGAAACTCAAAGTCCAAGCACGAATCAGTAAATCGTTATTATACATAGATAACAAAAGTGAAGGATTTTCAGCATCTGAACGTTCAAGTTTTGAAAAATACGCTAACACTATTGATGATACACGTATCATAACAGAAATTCAATTACAGCTAAACGAAAATACTGAACTAGAAACCGGATACACTTTAACCGATTATAGTCTAAGGTTCGATGAGCGTAATGATGAGAATAATGTAGACAATCGTAGAGATCAAGATGCATTAACTCATAGTGCTTTCTTATCTATTAATAAAAATTGGAACGATAAGATAACAGCTAATTTTGGTATGCATACCGATTATTACGAACCTAATAAAAGGTTTTATGCAGACCCTAGAATTTCAATTAATGTTAGAACAAGTAATGCCCTTTATTTAAAAACTTCGGCAGGTCGATCTCATCAATTTATTCAAAAAAAGATTCGAGACGATTTTGATGATTTTAATAACCAGACCCAGTTTTGGTATCTACCTGATCAAACTACTTCAGTACTTGAGGGTTACCAGACTATGTTAGGTGCCTTGTACAATAAATCAGGTTGGTTAATAGATTTTGAATTGTATAGTAAAAGTACCAACAATGTAACTTTACAAACCAATACGAGCTCCCTCCAAAAAGGAAAGTTGAAAAGTATGGGTGCTGATTTGTTTGTAAAAAGGAGATGGAACAATTTTGAAACCTTGTTTAGTTATTCGCTAAGTGATGTAAATACGGACTTTGATGAAACCTTGCCAATATTTTTTGATCAACGCCATATTTTGCATGTTACGGGTTTATGGCATTTAGATCCTTTTAATTTGTCGGTAACCTGGGGCTATTTTACCGGTATGCCGGTAATTGTACCAGATTTTGATAGTGATAGCTCAATTTCACAAAGCGATTTGGATATTGGCTATACCAATCGTTTCCCTAATATGCATCAATTAGACCTATCAGCAACATATGAATTCACAAATGCTAAAAAAGGTTGGAAGGGCATTGTAGGGTTGTCATTTGTGAATCTTTATGACCAAGATAATATCGTAAACATATTTCAGAATGAGCCACCGGTAGATAACCCCTACCGCAGAACTATAGGCTTCGCTCCTAACCTACAACTTAGCATACAGTTTTAGGTGGTCTACTAATATTAAAACACCATTTAATCTTACCGCTTTATCAGTATTCTAACAACTATTTTAATTTATTTTTAAAATAAGGGTTGGGTAGATTCATAAGCAAAACGTATTAAGGAAAAGGCAAAAAATAGCCTTCTATAAACATTAACCTTAATGCGAAAATTATGAGAAATTTTAATATAGGATGGGTGCTACTAATTTTATCTGTCATATTAGTACAGTCTTGTGCGAAAGATGAATTAGATGTTTTGGAAATTAGCGAGACGGATACAGATGATTTTGAAACCGTAGCTCAAGATTCCTTAACCGCTAGAAGACAGAACGATCGCAACAATGGTTTAAACCCTTCAGAAGAGACCGTGCAGCTTATAACGGATTGGAACGATCTGTGGTTAGTATTAGATCGTTACACTAACGGTTTAAGACCAAACACTACGGCAAGAGCACTTGCTTATATTCATTTAGCTGGTTATGAAACAACAGTTGCTGATATGGATGGTTATGGATCAACCAGAAATCAATTGCAAGGTTTTAATCTAGACCAAAATGATAGGGCTGCTAATGTTGATAGAAATTTAGCACTGAACACCTGTTATGCTTTGGTATTTGATCATTTTATGCTCAGTGTATCCAACAATGCTAAAGCCGGTATTGCTACTTTAGAAAATGAAATGGCAGAAGAATTATCTGAAAATTTGTCTCAAGAAGAAATAGAAGATTCTGAAGAGTGGGGAACATTAGTAGCGGAAATGGTCATTGCCTATAGCCAAACGGATAATGAAGCTGAAACCCAACAATTAGACCCCAATCCGGATTCTTATGTGGCTCCTGTGGGTGAGGGTCTATGGGCGGCATCTGAGGGAGAAACCGCATGGTTTCCTTATTGGAACAGGGTACGAACTTTTGTAATTTCTCCAGAACAGACTTCTAGTACACCACCACCATTCTTGCACAATGAGAATAGAAATAGTGGATATTACAATCAAATGGATGAGGTAGAAAATACTGCAACCACGGCCCGATTAGAAGATAATGAAGATTTATGGATTTCAGAATTCTGGTCAGATGATGTAGAGGGTTTGATGATGAGTCCTCCTGGACGTCAGTTTTCAATAGCCAATCAGCTTATAGAACAAGAAGATTTAGATTATGAAGAAACCTTAGAATTGTTGTTGCGATTAGGTTTTGCTATGAACGACGCAGCGGTTTCGGCGTGGGATGATAAATATACTTACAACACGGAGCGTCCAAGTAGATATATTTTAGAATATATAAGCGACGATTTTCAAACGAATTTAGCACGGTTTATTTCATCTCCAAACCCTGCCTTTCCCGCTTATCCCTCAGGGCATGCAACCTTTGCAGCAGCGGCATCGGGAGTATTTATGGACATTTTTGGTGGTGATGCAATCAATTTTATAGATAGAACCCATGCCGGGCGATCAGAATTTAGAAGCGATTCTAGAAGTTTTAATTCTTTTTCTGAAATGGCAGAAGAAAACGGATATTCAAGAATACCATTAGGTGTACATATACAAGCTGATAGTGATGAAGGTGCCCGTTTAGGATATGAAATTTCAGCAGCAATCAACAACTTCAGTCTTTCCCCAAATTTTTAGCATAAACTTTTGATTGTAAAGGTTTCGCCATTGCTGGCGAAGCTTTTACAATTATAAAACATCTACCCTTCCAAAATTTAAATGACCTGAATGACAAGAAACTACTTTTTAATTTTTATCAATCCTTTTAAAATCAATTTAATATGAAAAAGTATGTTATCACCTTATGTCTAATGACATTTTTAATTATTTCCTGCGCTAAAGATGAGTATATAGAAATTCCTGAAGCTGAGGAAGTAGTTTTGATTGAAGATGAAAATGAAGTTGATACCACGGTAGAAGAAGAAATATCAGATATTGTTGAGGTAGACGATTCCATTCTAAATCTACCAGATTCACCTTTTAATTATGCCAACATACTTTTGCCAAATTTTTTCTTGGATAATGAGGTAGGTGATGAGGATAACACTCCTAATAATAACACGACTACCGATGACGGTGCAACATTAGGTAGGGTGCTATTTTACGATAAAAACTTATCTATGAATAATACCATTTCTTGTGCTTCATGCCATATACAAGAAAACGGATTCTCTGACCCGAATGCATTAAGTATAGGATTTGACGGTGAATTAACCTCAAGAAATTCTATGGGGCTGGCAAATGCTAGATTCTATGCAAATGGTAGATTCTTTTGGGACGAAAGAGCGGCAACCTTAGAAGCCCAAACATTAGTGCCGATACAAGACCTTGTAGAAATGGGGTTGACATTAACTGAATTAGAAGCCAAATTATCGCAACAAACCTATTATGCTACTTTATTTACAAATGCTTTTGGCGATGAAACGATTACAAGCAATCGCGTGGCATTGGCACTATCACAATTTATAAGATCAATGGTTTCTTACGAATCTAAATTTGATGAAGGGCTAGCTCAGACCCAAGATATAGATGACAATTTCCCCAATTTTACGACATCTGAAAATAGAGGTAAGCAATTGTTTATGAGTAATCAAACGCGATGTTTTGATTGTCATGCTACTAATGTATTTGTAGGAGATGACGCAAGAAACAATGGATTGGATGCTACCATAACAGATTTAGGTGTCGGTGGTATTACAGGAAACAACAATGAGTTAGGTGAATTTAAAGTGCCATCATTAAGAAATATAGCCTTAACTGGACCGTATATGCATGACGGTAGGTTTGAAACTTTAGAAGAAGTTGTTGAACATTACAATAGCGGTGTACAAGACAATCCTAATTTAGATAATAGATTAACCCAAGGTAATAATGTTCGTCGATTAAACTTGTCTGAGGCGGATAAACAAGCCTTGGTAGATTTTCTAAATACTTTAACCGATGATACGTTTATTAACGACGAGAAATATGCCAGTCCGTTTTTGGAATAATTATTATCATACGGCGAAAAATAAAAATAGTATTCCTCATTATCTAAGTCTATTTACGGTGCCATTAACCTATTAATCCCTGAATTCATTTTTCTATTGACGAGTTCCTCATGGCTTAGTACCGCTCCTTCCGTATTATATATCGTATCCGTTTTGTTAATAGATTCCATATAAGGATGCTTAGCCATGCGCTTTTTCTTATATTCTTTTTCCCTAGCTGACATTTTATAATCTGCCAAAAGACGGTATTTTTTCATAGTTTCTGGTGGGAATACTGAGTCATAGAAATATCCTTGAATTAGTTGTACCCTACCGTTATCTAACACCACCTAGTACCCTAAACTCTTGTCGTTCAATAGTTCTATAAGTGCCTCTGTTTTAGATTGTATGTTAGTGTATGAAGGAGCATACGGGTTTGTATACACCTCTATATTAGGACTAATATGTGCTTCTAATAAGTTTAGATCATTGGTATACACCAAAATTGTCTTGTTATTTTTAAGGATATGATCTCGTTGCAACTCATAGCTAGTCACCACCTCATTATAGGCTTCTACAGCTTTATTATGAGCTTCTATGATAGGATCTTTTTTACGTAGCACTACGGTATAAAACACTATTCCACCTAAAAAAATTATTCCTCCAATAAACAGTGCTAACGTACTACAGCCGCTATTCGTCTCAGAACCAGCAGTACCTAATTCTGAAGCCATTGAATTATTCGGTGGAGATTCAAATATATCTTCTAGGTGCTTATATTCTTCTGATTCAGGATCTTCTTCTTCCAATTCATCCTCATCAATACCCGGAAAAGCGTTCTTGAGGAGTACTTTAGTTTCTTCCGTGTATAAATTGCCATTGAACCAAATTTCCAAACTTTCCCTATTTAATCTAAAAAACGAACTTGGGAAGCTGCTTATCTTATTATAACTAAGGTCTAGAAAAGTTAAGCTATGCAGCAAACCAATTGTACTTGGTAGTTCTTGCAGGTTATTGCCATCAACACTTAACCACTCCAATCTTCTTAGCTCACCAAAAGATTCCGGCAGGTATTTTAATTGACCATTTCCAAAATTGATTTTCTCTAATTGATGGAGTTTACCAAAATTTTCAGGTAAATACTCGAAGCAATTGTCCGCTGCCCATAGCTCCTTTAAATACCTCAAATTAGCAAAATTTGCCGGTAGGCTTTCTAACTGATTACCATCTAAAGACAGTACTTCTAAGTATTTGATACGCGTAACTACTTCTGGTACCTTCTTTAATTTAAGACTAAAGATTGCTAAATCTCTTAACGCATAGAGTTTATCAATCCACTGCGGGAATTCAACTAAAGGGTTAGCACCAAAACCCAATTCTTTTAAGTTTGTTAATGCACTGAAAGATTCAGGAATAATTTCTAACTGATTTTCTGAGAGCGAGAGTGTTTTTAAATACCTAAATTGAAGCAAGAATTCAGGAACACTAGTAAAATTGTTGCCGCGAAGATGTAAAACTTCTAAATATTTCAGTTCCGTAATAAAATCTGGCAACTCTGTGAGTTGATTATCACTTAGATTAAGTTCTCTTAATTTAAGATTCTTCAGAATACTTTTCGGTACTTCTTTGAGGTTTTGATTGGATAAATCTAGAACATCTTTCTTTTCCTTTTCGTAGGCCATGTAGTTTGGTAAATGCTATAGGATATAGTACGAATTTAAGGAATTAAATTTTGGTATTATGCTTAGATTTATCGGTAGCTCAAATAAATCGAAGTCTTTTATTTGATGCGAATGATTACAATACCGCTCCCTTGTCTAACCAACGTTGCAAAAGAGCATCGTTATGAGAAATAGGGACCAAATGAAATTTAGAAAATCGCTTGAAAACTCTCGATTCTTCTAGTGTTTCCATACAAACAGATACTGGAGAAAGATAGTTGGAATGGATTAGAAATAATTTGCCGTCACGCTTTAACAGATAGCCAACATGCCCTTCATCAAAACCTATAAAATAGAGGCCTTCTTCCGTTAATCCATCAATCTCTGCAAACGCTTTTTCTGGTGTATCTTGATCAACGTTGTGAATTATAGCTCCACAACTAATCATTTTAGCCTCATCAATAGGAGATTTTTGAGCCAATGTATACCGATTGATATTTATACCCATATCGCGTAAGGTGGTAGATATAAAATAGCCACATGCAATTTTACCTTGGTTAGGTATTGCGGTATGACCTCCAAAACTCCAAGGAGTTCCGTACCAGTGCGGTATGATCTGATCTACTAACTGATTGGCAAAAGCTATTTTAATTGTCTCAAGAGAAATAGTACCTAAACGAAGTTCTTCTTTTAAACGCAAACGAAGCTTACCCGCATCTACTTTAGAGCTGGCATAAGAAACAGCAATACTATCTGAATCTGTTTTAAACTCAAAGGCTAAACTCTCCTTAAAACTCCTATTTCTCGCTATTGGAAAGGGCTTTTCAACAGTAAAGCTATAGGCTTCCACATTTTCTGCTTTGGGCGGTAAATCGCTTGTAAGACCAAAAGAAAGGAGTAAAGAGAAAAATAGCATGAATTTTTTTAGTGTATTAAGAGTTAGGCGATGTTTTAGTAACGTATTATTTAAGAGGAAATTACATTGAAAATGTTAAACTTTTGCTTTACTCCGTAATGCCCTTTAAATACTAAGGTTCACGGCCCACCAAACTTCATAATCCTGGGGTACTAAAGGTCGGTAGCTTTGAAAACCTTGATCGGCAATTTTAAGTCCGACAATTTCATTTTTATCATCCCGTACATAACTTATAAAAACAAACGAATGTCCATAAGGGTCTAGTTTTTTAACGTCTACGCCTTTTACTACTAGTTCATAGTCTTCCTTATAACGCCAAACTTGCACGAGTGCTCCAGGTCTTAATTGGCCACTCCAGATTCCTGAAGTATCTACCAATGTTCCCATACCAGCATAAGCAATAGCACCAGCGTTGCCTTTACCTCTATATTCTTCTGGAAGGCTTCGCCACTCCGGTTTTGTATCAGAAGCGGAAACGTAAAGCAAATCAAATACCTGTTTAGATGTGTAGCGTTTTGAGGCCATATGGTCTGGTAAATCTTGATAAGGCAAATGACCATGAACTTCTTTGTATGCTTGTTCAAAACGGTGTTTGCTTACAGAAAGGCAATGTCCTCCAGGCTCCTTATTCTGGCTGGTTAGATAATTCTCTACAATTTTTTCTGCAACTGGACTTTTAATTTCTAAAATATTAGGCCTTGTAAATTCTGGAATTAGAACAGCCTCCGGCAAAATTTCGTTCGCTTTAGTAATAGTGCCTTTGTGTATTATGGAATCTAATGGATGAAGTGGAACTGATGTTTCTAGTTCAAGTTTCAGGTTAATATTGGTATGGTCATCAAAACCATATTTCTGTTCTGAAGTTCTTGTCGTATTTTGATGAGAACCTGAAGAATTTTTTCCCTGTTTAGTCTGTTTGGTAGCCGTACACCCCAATAGCATGAGACCTATAAAAGCGAAACCAATACTAGATTTTTTTAGTACTATTTTTAAAGGGGTACTTTTCATTTCTTAAGCTTGTATGTACCTTATTTGTTGGTTTAGTAAAAATTACTAACACAACTACAAAGGTAACACAATTACAGAATTTCAAGGAGCGCAAATTGACTTAAAAATCTATGAATAGATAAGGAATACAACTTGCTTTTATTCAGGTGCGCTACCCATTTTCTCGTCTCCTAATTGCTACTTTTCATTAAAGGTCATTACATGCAACTTATTTTAAAATACAACACAAAAAATAGGTCGGGAAATTGGTCTAGAAATCCACTTTCAAAAAAAGCTCCTTCTGATTTATAGAAAGCTACCCAACCTATAAAAATTTTATATACAAATTAACGTATTTTAAGAATTGTCTATCGCATTAAAGCTTATTTTTGCCGCCTTAAAATAATTATCAAGAATCTCAAAAAAGGAGATAGCAACCTGCAATAACGAGCAAGGTGCTAAATAGATAAGCCAATTATTTGGAACAAATGTTAATTCATATTTCTATTTATTTGCTGCTATTTCCTTTTTTAAAGTATACAATAAGATGGCACATAAAAAAGAACGTATTCCAAAATTTTCAGCACTAATCCCCCTATTCGTATTCGTTTTTACGTTTTTAGGTGTTGGAATCTATCAAAATGATTTCTATGCCTTACCTGCTCCTATAGCCGTTATTGTAGGTATTATCGTTGCATTTTTACTATTTAAACAAACGATGCAATCAAAAATAAATACTTTATTAAAAGGCTGCGGTGATGATAAAATATTAACCATGTGCCTTATCTATTTATTGGCGGGTGCATTCGCAGCGATAACTAATGAAACAGGAAGTGTGGCTGCCATCGTAAATCTTGGTTTGGATTATATTGCGATTCAATATATTTATGTAGGCATCTTTATTATTGCCAGCTTCCTATCGGTTTCTACGGGAACTTCTGTAGGTGCTATTGTGGCATTAGCGCCCATTGTGGTAGGTTTTGCTGATAAAAGTGGTGCAGATTTAGCTATTTTATGCGGCGCATTATTAGGAGGTAGTATGTTTGGTGACAACTTATCAGTTATATCAGATACTACCATAGCCGCAACACAATCACTAGGCTGCAAAATGAGTGATAAGTTTAAACAGAATATTAAAATTGCCGTCCCTGCAGCGCTATTTACAATTGCTATTTTAGTTTTTCAGGGATTGGGGTTAAAATCTGACGAAACAGAAACCGTTGCCTATAGTTATTCTATTGTGAAAATTGTTCCCTACTTGCTCGTAATTATTCTTTCTATTGTTGGTGTGAATGTATTTGTAACCTTACTACTAGGTACTATTTTCGCGGGACTTTTAGGAGTTCTTTATGGCGATTTTACATTGATCGCTTCTACAAAAATTGCGTACGTTGGTTTTACAAATATGACCGAAATCTTCTTATTGTCTTTGCTCACCGGAGGATTAGCGGCATTGGTTGAAAAAAATGGCGGTATCGATTTTATATTAGTCAACATTAAAAAAAGAATTAAAAACAAAAAATCAGCCCAATTAGGAATCGCAAGCTTAGTGAGTACTATAAATATGGCTATTGCCAATAATACCGTATCTATTATTATTGCTGGGCCTATTGCAAAAACTATAAATGACGAGTATGCTTTAGATAACAAAAAAACAGCTTCTATTTTAGATATATTTGCTTGCATTGTGCAAGGCTTGTTGCCGTATGGTGCGCAAGTATTGATGATCCTTAGTTTTTCAAAAGGAAGAATAGATTATTTAGATTTGGTAGCTAATACCTGGTACTTATTATTGCTATTTATCTATACCATAGCTTTTATAAGCTTTAGACCTTTACAGAAAAGATAGTGATGATGGGCTTCCGCTACGCTTTGAAGATTGGTTGTGATCACTACACAAAAAAAACCGTATCTTACCCTTTGTTATGCATGCATAGTAAAAACCGCTAATACTCAAAAAATGACCAAGTATCCACATCTTTTCGAACCTTTAGATTTAGGCTTTACGAGCTTAAAAAACCGAATTTTAATGGGATCCATGCATACTGGCTTAGAGGAAGAGAAAAATGGAGTGGAAAAAATAGCAGCCTATTATGCAGCGCGTGCAAAAGGAGGTGTTGGATTAATTATTTCTGGCGGAATTGCGCCTAACATACAAGGTTGGACCGCACCTTTCTCTGCAAGAATGAGTACGAAAAAACACGCTAAACACCATAAAATAATTACAGATGCTGTGCACAATGAAGGTGGTAAAATATGCATGCAAATATTACACTCTGGACGTTATGGCTACCATCCGTTTGCTGTGGCACCGTCAGCACTAAAATCGCCCATTACGCCTTTCAAACCTTTTAAATTAAAATCTTCTGGAATTAAACGTACGATTCGTGATTTTGTGAATTCTGCAAAACTGGCCAAATTAGCAGGCTACGATGGGGTAGAAATTATGGGTTCCGAAGGCTATTTAATTAATGAATTTATTGCAGAAAGAACAAATAAACGTACCGATGATTATGGGGGAAGCTATGAGAATAGAATGCGTTTACCGATAACATTAGTACAACAAACACGGGAAGCTGTAGGACGCGAGTTTATCATTATCTACCGTTTATCGATGTTAGATTTAGTAGAAAAAGGGAGCACTTGGCAAGAAGTTGTAACCTTAGGTAAAGCAATTGAAAAAGCAGGAGCAACAATCATAAATACAGGAATTGGTTGGCATGAATCGCGCATACCAACAATTGCAACATCAGTACCAAGAGCGGCATTTACTTGGGTTACCCAAAAAATGAAAGAAGAGCTTTCTATTCCGTTAGTAACCTCTAATAGAATAAATATGCCTGAAACTGCTGAAAAAGTATTGGCAGAAGGCCATGCGGATATGATTTCGATGGCGCGCCCATTTCTAGCTGATCCAGAATGGGTACTTAAAGCAGAAAATAATAAATCTGATGAAATAAATACCTGTATTGGCTGCAATCAAGCCTGTTTAGACCATGTTTTTGCGCAAAAAGTTGCGAGTTGCTTGGTAAATCCTAGAGCCTGTCATGAAACAGAACTAAACTATCTTCCGACCTTGAAAAAGAAAAAGCTTGCTGTGGTAGGTGCTGGTCCTGCAGGTTTGGCTGCGGCAACTATTGCAGCACAGCGAGGGCATGATGTTACCCTTTTTGATGCCGACAAAGAAATAGGGGGCCAATTTAATATGGCGAAACAAATACCAGGAAAAGAAGAATTTTATGAAACCATCCGTTATTTCAGCAAGCAGATAGCATTACATAAAGTCACCCTAAAACTAAACACACGCGTAAACCCTGAAGATTTAGATCAGGGCAATTTTGATGAGGTTATTTTGGCTACAGGAATCAAACCACGAGCCCTAAAAATAGAAGGTATAGACCACCCTAAAGTCTTAAACTATATTGATGTTTTGAAGTTAAAAAAACCAGTTGGCAAACGTGTCGCTGTTATAGGCGCAGGAGGAATTGGTTTTGATGTGTCCGAATATTTAGCCCATGAAGGAGAAAGTACTTCACTAAATATTGATGCATGGTTAAAAGAATGGGGAATTGATAAAACAATGAAGGCTCGAAGTGGAATTGAAGGTGTACCTGCAGAAGTTCACCCTTCAGCAAGAGAAATCTTTATGTTCAAGCGAAGTCCAGGTAAGTTTGGTGCCAAATTAGGCAAAACTACAGGCTGGATTCATCGTTCTACATTAAAAAAGAAAAAGGTTGCGTTTATCAATGAGGTGCAATACACTAAAATTGACGATGAAGGCTTACATTATATGCAACACAAAGAACAAAAAGTATTGGCAGTAGATTCCGTAGTCATTTGTGCTGGTCAACTACCATTTGCCAACTTGTTGGCACCATTAGAAGCAAAGGGAATAAAAGTACATGTTATTGGAGGTGCTGATGTTGCTGCAGAATTAGATGCAAAACGAGCAATAAATCAAGCCAGTAGATTAGCCGCTAAAATTTAGAATGGGGTTTTGCTTATGTTCCATTATAAAAACCACATCGGCTACATATCATTGTTTTTATGTAGCGAATTTTTTCCCAAACAGACAGGTGACAATACCTGAACCTAGTCCTTTCCGTAACATTACACGATTAGAAAAGTCTGCCTTAGAATATTTGCCTCGATTATAAAGTTCTTTTAACGATTGCCTACAGAACTTGATATTTTATTTTAAAACTGTTCGTCTACGCTATTCTTCCATCCAATAGCATTAAAACCGTATACTATTGGAGTCTTTTGTTGCGATGCATCATAAATTAAAAATAGCTTTTAAATATCTTTCCTCTTCAACCCTATTCTGTTTTCGGAAGGGTAAAGTAAAATGTAGTACCTATCCCCTCTTCGCTTTCCAACCAAATAGATCCTTTATAAAAAGTGATGATTTTTTTTACGATTGACAACCCTATCCCTGAAGAAGAACCCGTACTTTCCAATTTGGTAAAGACTTTAAATATTCGTTCAAAATAATCTGATTTAATTCCGACCCCGTTGTCTTTAACAAAAAACTCAAAACAGTCATCCTTTTCAAGACATCCAACGGAAACTACTCCGTGTTCTTTATCATTATAGTTTATGCCATTTTGAATTAAGTTTTGAAATACTTGCTTAAATTTCCAGGCATTTCCATAAAAACTAGGTAAGTTTTCTTGAACGGTAATTTTTACAGTAGAAGGAATTAAGATCGTTTGCAAAACCTCGTCAATAATCAAATTAAAATTAATTTGTGCATCTTGAGATTCCATTCTATCGATAGTCGAATAGTCTAAAATTCCTTTGATTAAAAAATCCATTTTCTCTACATTAAACAATACTTGGTTTAAAGGGGTCAAGAAATCTTCTCCCAATGCTTCCTTATGATCGTCCATAAACCAGCCGACTAAGGTGTGAATATTTATAAGCGGTGCTTTTAAATCATGAGACACCACATGAGCATATTCATTTAATGCCTGATTTTGGATGGATAGGTTTTGTAATAACTCTTCTTTTTTCCTTTCCTGTGCTTTTATATGTTCCTCATTTTCTTTTCTCTGAATTACATTAACAAGCATGTTTGCAAAAACAAAAAGAATTTCCTGTTCATTATCTGCATACTTATTAATTTTATGCACAGCGTCAAAACCAATAAACCCAATTAATTCATTGTTTTTTATTTTTGGGATGGCAATCAAACTTTTAATGCCTTGAGGTTCTAAAATAGCCCGTAATCCATGCTCACCATCATCAGGTAATAGACTCACATCTTCAATATAAAAAGCCGCTCCTTTTTTGTGTGCCTCTACCCATTGGGTGATATACTCAATAGGGATATCTTTTAAGTTATCTATCTCTGGATCAATACCTTCTGCACACCATTCGTACGTATTTGTTGCAGTATTATTTATAAAATCATAAGAAAAAATATAACTTCTATCTGAGCTTACAAATTCACCAATCTGCTTTAAGGATTCTCTGATTAGTTTATCAATATCTGATAAATCTGAGTTAATATATTGTGTAGAAATACTAATTAATAAGTCCTGAAAACGCAGTTGACGTTCAATGATTTTATCCTTTTCTAATTTTTTTAAATCACTTTCTTGATCACTTTCATGCATTGCGGAAAGCTTGTTGGTAGTATCTGGCTGTTGTTTTTTCATTCGACTTTTAGGAATTATATCGTGTAAAATGGAAATCCTTTTTGTAAGATACTATTTACATTGATATTACAAAAATTAAGGTCTAAAAAACATTTTTAAAGTCGCTAATTATTTTAGGTGTTTTCCTAACTATTCGCTTTAATTAATGCCGCTATGGACCCGAAAACTAGATTGGAACTTCATAAATATAAGGAGATTTCCTTTCCAAATATTTCAAGTATAGCTAGTTTTTACATCGTATTGAACCTAAACTAAGAGAGTGTCCTAAGTATTAAAAAACATATTTGTAAGAAAAAACAATCATTACTACTGCTTTCACAACAAAAATGATAAAGTATTCAATGCTATTCGTATCTTTTCTAAAATTATATATAATGGAAAAAATATTTTCTATAAATAGGCATTTCTTCTTTTCTATTATTTTCGTTTTAATTAGCGGTTGTAATCTTCTAGCTCAATCAGAAAAAAGTACACTTACAAAAATAAAAGAATTGCGTTCTAATCATGATTTTGAGCCCCAAAATCATGATTACATAGATTTACTTCTTGAACTAGCAAAAGCACAAATTCGTACACATCCAGATAGTACCGCTATTTTACTCAAAGAAGGGTATACCTTAAGTCTAAAAGCAAAATATAGAGCAGGGGAAAGTAGAGCCCTATCTACCTATGGTTATTTTTATTTTGAAAAGGGTGAAATTGAAAAGGCTTATGAGTATAATATGAAGGCACTAAAAGTTGCAAATACATATAACTTAACTAGAGAAAAATTAAAGGCCTTAAATAACATGGGCCTAGACTTTTGGTTGCAAGGCAAAGTAGCGCTAGCCCTCACTAAATTTTTAGAAGCATTGGCTGTAGCAAAAGAAAATAATGACATCGATATGATGGTTAGTATTAATGTTAATATTGCCAATATATATAGTGAAAATGAGGATTTCGAAACTGCCTTGACTTTTCTTAAAATTGCTCAAAAATTAAATATTGAAAACCATAATAACGAAATAGTAGCGTACACGCAAATAAACATGGCTTCTGCATACTCTGAAATAGGAGATTACGCAGAAGCAAACCGTCTGGTTGACAAAAGTATTGCATATTTTGAAAAAGAAAATTTAATAGATTGGATGTCTCATGGTTACGAACAAAAAGGATCTATTGCGCTAAGGCAGAAAAACTATGAAGAGGCTATAACATGGCTAAGCAAGTCTGAAGAAATGTGCGATAAAATAGGCTTTAGTTATGGATATACGGTAGTTTATAATGCCCTTGCAGAATGTAATTTAGGGCTTAAAAACCTAGATGTAGCTGAAGAATACGCTTTAAAAGGATTAAAAATATCAACCGAGTTAGAGATTGCACTAAGCATAAAAGATTCAAATTTAATTCTGTCTAAAATATATCATGCAAAAGGGCAAAATGATTTGGCCTATACCTACCAAGCTACTTACTTAGAACTGTATGAAAAAGAGTCTACGGAGAAATTTAAAAAAGGTCTTGGTATTCTACGTAGTAAAACGGAATTTGAGAACCAGAAAAAGGTATTAATAGAAAAACAGCAAAAGGCAATAGCAAAGCAAAAAAACTATGTTTATATCGCTATAGCTGCACTATTAATAGTTTCTATATTTTTAGTTTTAATTTATAGAACGAATAAACTTCAAAAAAAATACAACAAAAAACTACAAGAGAAACAAGAAACTTTACTTACGCGTGAAGTACAATTAAGTGAATCTAATAAAACTAAAAATAAACTATTCTCAATCATAGCTCATGATTTAAAAGGACCTATAAGCTCCTTTTATATGCTTATGAAAATGTCTTCCAATGAATCTATTAGTAAAGAAGATTATAATACTTTATTTCCCAAAGCCTTACGAGATATTCAGGGTATTTCTGAAATGTTGAATAATCTTTTAATATGGGCTAGAACACAAATGGAAGGAATAGTACTAAAACCCACAAACATAGATATTTCTACAATTTTTAAAAGTACTATTTCTGTATTGAGTCCTTTGGCTCAGGAGAAAGAAATTAGCATTAGCAATACAGTACCTGAAAACACCATTAGTTATAGCGATAAAAATCATCTAAATATTATTATACGAAACCTTATAAGTAACGCTATTAAGTTTACCAACCCGAAAGGTGAAATTCGTATCCATGTAATAGAAAAAGATAATGAGCTGCAAGTAGAAGTTGTAGATAATGGTGTTGGAATGGATTTAGAAACACAAGCTATGCTTTTCGAAAAAAAGCATATGAAATCAACGTACGGTACCAACAACGAAAAAGGAACAGGTTTGGGCCTTTCTATATGTAAAGACATGGTAGCGAACAATGGCGGTAGATTATGGGTATCTAGTATTAAAAATCAAGGAACCTCTATCTTTTTTACGATTCCAGGAAAATTAGATAATGACATGACTGTTTGATGTTTCTTAAGAGGAACCTATAAATGCCTTCTAGTTAAATGACAAATAATACACTCCCCATGTTCCTCATCATTATTTAGTTTTTAAGGCTATGATAAAAAATGCATGACCTGGCGCTGTTTTACGATTTACCTTCTTATGATAAAAAATAAGTACCTCTTTTTTAGTTCTAAAAAAAGATCTTCCAACTAGTGTTAATTACCCTAAATACCCCAAATTGAAATTTGCAATACCACATTATAAAATAGGCTTGTAAATAGCGAAATTTAAGGATAGTTAAAATAACGGTTATATTTTGAATAAAGACAAAAAATATTACCAATAAATAAGAATAATTAAATAAATTAACTTTTAAGTTGAGAACAACGAAAAGGGTGCTTAGAATTTAAATTTGACGCTGAAATATCTTTGATTTTTCTACAGTGAACTTTAGTAAAAAAAGTATATTTGGTAAGGAATTTAACTCAGACTACAGTTTAAGAAGGTAACCTGCTATAAAATTAAAAAGATAAGGGTTACTCTTTTAAACCTTAAGTAGTCATTCAACTTTTAGAATCATAAATTATGAAAAATTCAATTATTTTATTTTCAGCTTTTTTAATAAGCGTTGTGTCTTATGGGCAATTACAAGTGTCAGCGAGTACGGGGTATGCAGTACCTAGTGCCGGCATGAAATTGGGAACAACAATGACGGAAACCGAAACGGAAAACTCTTATGGTAGTTTTGGGGAAGGTGTCAATGTACAATTGAGAGGTACTTATTTTTTTAAGAACTCATTAGGTATAGATGTAAGCCTTGGATATCTTAATGGGACAGACCAAGATATATCTGTTGTAAATACATCTACTGAAGAAAGAGATGCTATTGCTAGAGCACGTGCTTTTGGAGCAGCAGTTTCTTTAGCGTATAAATTTAACGATAATGTATATGGCCGTCTTGGGGCTTTATTAAAAGTAGCAGGAAAAACAGAAGCTGTGGTTTATAGTAAATCTACTTTTTCAGATGCGCAAGCCGCTGGATTAGGCTTACCTTCTGGATCATATTCTGAAACTAATTACAAAGAAGATTTTCACGGACATTTTCCTTTAGGATTAGTTGCAGCCCTTGGGTACAACTATGATATAAATTCTAATTTCAGCATTTTTGCTGAAGCAGAATATTACGGAATTAGCTTAAAACGTAAGGATTCTGAAATTACAGAATTTAATACTGATATTGTTACACCTGATGGTAACGTAGCGGTTGCAGGTTTTAATTCTTTAGATAACTTGCCTGATGGTTTTAATAAAACTACAACATTTGTAGACACTTTATCTGATGATGAAACTGATGAAACAAAAGTATTATCGCAAAAAGTCCCTTACTCTTCTTTCGGTATTAACTTTGGTATCACGTACAAATTCAAGCCTTCTAATAAAGAATAAGCATTCAAAAAAACATATTAGCCGAAGGCGTATTGAAATACAAAACCTGTTAAAAGTAAAATTTTAACAGGTTTTTACTTTTATAATTACAGCTTGCCTTGTGCTGCTTTATCCTTAGTGTTCTAACCCATTTTAAAAAGAAACATCAATTATAGTGTGCTCCTTAATATAGTCTTCTTTATAAATCTCTGCTAAAAACAAATCTTTCATCACAAATTAAATACTTCTTAAGCCAATACCAATAAAGGATTAGGTACGCTTATAGTTTCTTATAAAGGCAGAATGCGAAAACTAATTAATTCCCATCCTTCTTCTTATTTCGTCTCCACAGAATATAAAAGATAAGCATTAGTATAGGCATAACAATATACATAATGACATCAAACGGACTTGAAAGATCAATAGGATTATTGTCATCCGGATTTTGGGTACCAAAAGGAATTTGAAATAAATAGTGCATGTTTAACATAGTTTTTCTTTTAAATGACTTCTATACAAGGTAAGTACTTATTCGTATTTTACATCTAAATTTCATAGCCCTGTATCGTTTTTATTGGCACTAATATATAGCCTCTTATCCTTCTCTTCGCAATACCGCTAAAGGAGAACTCCGTAAAACTTTTTGAATATTACTTAAACCAATTGCTAGTACCAACAAGGTTATTCCTGGTAAAAACACCAAAAACGGAATCAAAGAGGGCACAAAAGGTTCTTCAAAGACTAATACCGCCAAACACAAACTACTGACCAATGCCAATAGAATACCAACCAAGCTACCCAGTAGTCCTAAAAATACATATTCAAAAGCAGAAATTTGTAAAATCTGTGCATTTTTAGCACCTAATGTGCGCAGCAATACACTCTCTTTTATGCGTTGGTATTTACTAGTTCTCACAGAACCAATCAATACAATAATTCCTGTGAGGATACTAAAAAATGCCATGAAATTAATAACCCATGAAACTTTATCCAAGATATCTTCCACTACGGTGAAGACTTGTCTTAAATCGATAATGGACACATTCGGGAAGTTCGCTACCAAATCGCGTTGGAAAGCTGCTGAACTTGCCTCATCGGGTGCTTTGGTAGTAAATACATTAAACTGAGGCGCTTGTTCTAGCACACCTACCGGAAATACAATGGAAAAATTAAGCTGTATTTGCGCCCAATCTACCTTGCGAATGCTCCCCACTGTAGTTTCCATAAGGACACCTTGCACATTAAACACCACAGCATCGCCCACCGTAATTTTGGCATCAGATGCAATGTTATCAGAAATGGAAATAACCACAGGATCACCAGGCGCTATTCGTGGTGTCCATTTGCCTTCAAGCAGTTCTTCTGACGGGATAAGAGAATCACGATACGTAGTTCTAAATTCGTGGTTTAAAATCCACCCACGCACTTGTCGTGTGCTATCTTGACGTAACTCATTTACCAATTGCCCTTTGATACTGTGCATCCGCATGGTAACCAATGGAATATTGTTAAGTACAGGTAAGCCTTGGGAGGTTATGTTTTGTGCTACCGCGTCAACCTGTTCTGGTTGCACATCTAAAATAATAATATTAGCATTTTCAGTACGTTGTCCTATTTCCGTTTTTGCCAATAGAATATCCTTGGTAAAATATAAGGTGCTAATTAAAAAAGTACCCAAACCTATCGCTACGACCAAAACAACCGTTTGATTATTGGGTCTGAATAAATTAAGTAAACTTTGGCGTGCCGTAAAACTCCAACGGGTTGGAAAAAACCGTTTAATCGTTTTTATAAAACCTAAGGCTACACCGGTTAATAAAGCAAAAGTAACCACTGTCGCCCCCACAAAAAACAAAGCATACAGCGCATCATGAAGCAACCATAAAGAAAATAAAAACAGAAATATTAGAATAGTAGAAAATACTAATATCCTAACTCCAATAGGTTCTTGAACGGCTTGCTCATCTACACGCAACACTTCCAATGGAGAAACATACCAGGTACGAAGCAATGGCAAAAGTGCAAATAAAACGGACATAAATAGCCCAAGGAATACCCCTATAAGGATAGGCTGTGCCGTAATATTCATCTCAATAGTAAAGGGTAGAAAGTCTTTTAAAAGGTATGGAAAGATCTCTTGAAGCGCTGCCCCTATCAAGGAACCAATGAGTCCTCCAACAACCCCAATCCCAGCAATTTGAATGAGAAATATTAGGAAACTTTGCAACCTAGATGCTCCCATACATTTTAAAACTGCAATGGCGCTTAATTTTTCTTTAATATATATATGCACAGAACTCGCGATACCAATACACCCTAAGAGCAAGGCAATGAACGCTGCTAAATTTAAAAATTTACCTACATTATCATAGCGCCTACCAAGACGTTTCGTCGTGCTGGTATGGGTATCTAAATCGGCATTTTCAAAATCCAGCTGTGGACCTATTTTATCTTCAAGATTTTTTAAATTTAAAGTATCTGATGCCTTGTAGAAATATTGATATTCTTTTCTACTTCCAAACTGCAATAATTCAGTAGCTGCAATAAAACGATATGGAATAACAACAAGAGGTGCTACAGATGTAGAAATAGCAGTACTCCCAGGGATAGCTTTTAATGCACCAGCAATAGGTAGTGTCAGTTTTCCTATTTTTATCGAATCTCCTGGTTTCACATTAAATTGAAGCAATAAGGTAGCATCAACCAGGGCACCACCTGATTCCTGGTACCTCCCTGCTGCAGCGACAGGTTCTGTATCAATCTCTCCATAAAAAGGAAAGTCGCCTTCCAAACCACGCACCTTTACTAATTTAGTACCGTTATTCTTTGGGAAAGCAATCATAGATACAAAATTTACCTCGAAAGCATCAGGTTGCAACGAATCGATAATCGTTTGCGCTCGTTCACTGGGTATTTGTTTTGAATCAATAATAAAATCAGCCCCCATTAAACTCTTAGATTGGCGCTGTATGTTGTCCTTTAGGTTGGTGCTAAATAACTGTATGGATACCACAGCAGAAATGCCCAAGATAATGGATGACATAAATAAAATGAGCCGTACTTTACTAGCCTTAGCATCGCGCAATGCCATTTTAAAAAGCCAAGTTATTTGTAACTTATTTTTGGTGTTGGATATGTTCACAGTGCAGTGGTAAGTTGATTTGCAATAATTTTTCCGCCTTTAAGTCGTACAATTTGTTGCGTGCGATTTGCCAATTCTAAATCGTGAGAAATAATGACCAAGGTGGTTCCTAATTCTTTATTAAGATCAAATAATAATTTTATCACCTTTTCACCAGTTTCCTCATCCAAATTTCCCGTGGGTTCATCGGCAAATAATATGGAAGGTGAATTTACAAAAGCGCGCGCCAATGCTACCCGTTGCTGTTCCCCACCAGAGAGTTGCGAAGGATAATGATGCATACGCTTGCCTAGTCCTACTTTTTCTAATAAGATTTCACTCTTTTCTTTCGCATCTTTAGCTCCTTGTAATTCTAGAGGGACACTTACATTCTCAAGGGCTGTTAGTGTAGGTAACAACTGAAAATTTTGAAAAATAAAACCGACTTCTTTATTTCGTAATTGAGCACGTTGGTCTTCATTCAGCGTATTCAAATCTTGACCACATAATTCTACACTACCAGCATTAGGCTGATCTAAACCAGCACATAAGCCTAATAATGTGGTCTTACCACTTCCAGAAGGACCGATAATGGAAAAGGTTTGTCCCTTCTCTACTTCAAAAGAGATATCGTGCAATACCGTTAATTGTTTGTTACCGCTGGTGTATGTTTTTTCCAACCCGGTAATCTTTAATATCTTTGACATCTTAATTTTAATTTAGATCGTGACTTATGTCCAAGGACCAAAATAAACAATTGCATTCATACCTGCCAATATCAGTAGTACCTAAACTCCTAAAGTTTTGTTATTTTCTAATGGTAGTCCTACTCTACTCTTGTGGTGATGCCAAAACAGAAAAAGTAACAGAAGCTGCAAGCACTACGCAACAAACAGAAGATACCTTAGCTACCGATGCCACAACCAAAACCATTCTGTGTTTTGGTGATAGTATTACAGCAGGTTATGGTCTTGATGATACCACCAATGCCTACCCTGCCGTAGTGCAGCAAAAATTAGATTCCTTAGGTTTAAAATTTACGGTGATTAATTCTGGGGTAAGTGGAGAAACCACTGCTGGAGGCAAAAGTAGAATTGATTGGGTGATTAAACAGACGCCTAGCATATTTTTATTAGAACTTGGTGCTAATGATGGTTTGCGTGGCGTAGCGCTATCTGAAACGCGTGCTAATTTACAAGCAATCATTGATGTGGTGCAAGAGAAAAGTCCCAATACCACAATTATCCTTGCGGGGATGCAATTACCACCCAATATGGGGATGGAGTATACCACTAAATTTAAACAGCTATTTATAGACTTAGCTGAGAAGAATAATTTAGAATTTATTCCTTTTATTTTAAAGGATGTTGGAGGGATTGCTGCGTTAAATCAAAAGGATGGCATTCATCCTAACGTTGAAGGTCATAAAATCTTAGCAAATACTGTTTGGGACGTATTGAAACCTTTGCTAAAGTCTTAAAAATATATAGTTAAACACAGCATTTAATATTCTTAGCAGAACGAGTTCCATTTTTAAAATAATTTTAAAGTTTAAGCACTGAAATACAATAAATTGAAGCTTAAATACCAGAGTTTACTTTAATAAAAAAAACAGCATCTAAATGGCTTCAGATGCTGTTTTTATTTCACTTTAAAAACTTTTTTTAGTTAAGCGATTTCATATCAATTACAAATCTGTATTTCACGTCATTTTTAATAACGCGTTCATAAGCTTTGTTGATATCTTGAATATTTATCAATTCAATATCACTTGTAATATTATGTTTTCCACAGAAGTCTAACATTTCTTGTGTTTCTTTAATACCACCAATTAAAGAACCGGCAATACGTTTACGTCCCATAATAATACTTCCTCCATTGAAAGGCTTTAAAGGCTCTACTGCACCCACTAAAACCATAGTTGCATCAATCTTAAGTAAGGCTAAGTAAGGATCCATTTCGTGACCTACAGGAATGGTATTTAATATAAAATCAAAACTCCCTCGGTGTTTTTTCATGTCTTCTTCATCTTTAGAGACTAAAACTTCATGAGCACCTAATCTTTTAGCATCTTTACCTTTTTCTGGAGAAGTAGTAATCATTACCACATTTGCACCTAATGCATGGGCAAATTTAACCCCCATGTGTCCTAAGCCTCCTAATCCAATAACCCCTACTTTATCCCCTTTTTTCACTTTCCAGTGACTTAATGGCGACCACGTGGTAACTCCTGCACATAGTAAAGGTGCTGTTGCTGCTTCGTCTAAATTTTCAGGTACACGTAGTACAAATTTTTCATCTACAACTACGGACTTGGCATAACCACCATAGGTTTGTGCTCCTTCAATATGTTGATCAGAACTGTTGTACGTCCATGTGGCTCCTTTTTCACAAAACTGTTCTAAATCTTGCTCGCAAGAAGCACAAGTTTGGCAAGAATCTACCAAACAACCAACACCCACTAAATCTCCTACTTTATGGCTGCTTACATTTTTACCAACCTCTACTACGCGACCAATAATCTCGTGGCCAGGCACTACAGGATAAGTAGATCCTTTCCAATCATTTCTTACGGTATGGATATCACTATGACATACTCCACAAAAGGAAATATCAATTTTTACATCGTCTGCTCCAACAAGTCTGCGTTGGATATCTAAGGGTTTTAAATCTTCTGTTGATGCTGTTGCACCATATGCTTTTACTGTTGTTGTTTTCATTATTATGCGTTTTTTAAGGTGACTTTTAATGCTATCTCTGCATTCAATACTTTTGAAACAGGACAAACTTCTTTGGCTTTATGGGCTATTTGCTGAAACTGTTCTGCATCTATATTAGGAACATCGCCTTCTAAATTTAAACTGATTTTGGTAATGGCTCCGTCTTCAAAAGATACCGTAGCTCCTACATCTAATGTGGTTGCTGTAAAATTAGCCTCATTTAATAAAAAGCTTAATTGCATAGCAAAACAACCCGCATGTGCTGCTCCTATTAATTCTTCGGGATTGGTTCCTTTTTCTCCATCTTCAAAACGCGTGCGAAATGAATATGGTGTTTTATCTAGAACTTTGCTTCCCGTGGAAATAGTTCCTTTCCCCTCTTTACCCGTTCCTTTCCATGCTGCACTTGCTTTTCTTGTAAATTTCATCGTATGAATTTTTTAAATTAAAACCTTATTTTGAAGCGTTCGGATAATCAGTATACCCTTTTACTCCTGTAGTATAGAAGGTGGTTTCATCCCATACCGCTAAATCTAGATTACGTTCAAAACGCGCTACTAAATCTGGATTAGAAATATAAGGTTTGCCATAAGCTACTATATCCGCATGACCTTCTTCAATCACTTTATTCCCTTTTTCTTGATCAAAAGCGGTATTAATTATTAAAGTTCCATTGTATAAGGGACGGAAATGCTTCGCTATTTCTGTTACTGCAAAAGGTACTTCTGAAACATCTGTAAACGGTTCTGAAAGATGTACGTAGGCTAAATTGTAATCATTTAATTTTTTGATGATGTATTCAAATGTTGGAATTGTTTGTTCATCTAAGGTTATTCCAAACATTCCATTCATTGAAGGATTAAAACGTACTCCAATTTTTTCTTGCGGAATTACTTCTTTCATAGCATCTAACACTTCAAAGAAGAAACGCGTTTTATTTTCAATACTTCCTCCGTAATTATCTGTTCTTTTATTAGAACATCCAGTGAAGAATTGGTGAAACAAATACCCGTTAGAGGAGTGTATTTCTACGCCATCAAATCCAGCTTTAACAGCATTAGCCGCTGCATTTTTAAAATCGTTAATTGTGGTTTTAATATCTTCAATCGTCATTGCCTTTGGTGTCACTGTCTCTTTAAAACCTTCTGGAGTAAAAGATTTTGCGTTAGGATTTATCGCTGATGGAGATAATGGCAACTCGCCATGATGAAAATCGGGGTGAGAAATACGACCTACATGCCATAATTGGATAAAGATTTTTCCGCCTTTATCATGTACCCTTTTGGTTACTTTTTTCCAACCTTCTACTTGCGCGTCCGAATAAATTCCAGGCGTATGAATGTAACCAACCGCATTCTCCGAAACTTGAGAACCTTCGGTAATAATTAAACCTGCCGAAGCGCGTTGCTCGTAATACAAGCCTTGAAGCTCATCTGTAGCTACATGCGCTTCATTGTCAGCTCTACTACGTGTCATTGGAGCCATTGCGACTCTATTTTTAAGACTTATATTTTTATGATATGGTGTTAATAAAGCTTGTGTGCTCATCGTCTGTTGTATTTTTTGTTACTACGAACAAAACTACTATACGGCAACACCAAACTGATTGATCTAAATCAATTAAGAAAAATTTAACCTTTTAATTTTTTTCGTATTCTACTTAAATTCTCTGGAGTAACCCCTAAGTAATTAGCAATATCATAGTTGGCAACTCTATCTTCTATATTTGGGTATGTGCTACAGAATTCAACATAACGCTCCTGAGTATTTTTCTCTTGTGTAGATAAAATTCTTTTCTGTTGAGAGATAAAGGCTTTCGTAATTAAGATTCTAAAATAACGCTCAAAGATTGGCGCTTCGTCATATAACTTTTGAAGACTATCATAATTAATGGATAACAACTGTGAATCTTCAATGGCTTCTATGTATAATTTTGAAGGGATTTGATTGTAAAACGCATCAAAATCTCCAATCCACCAGTTCTCTACTGCAAATTGAATGATATGCTTTCCTCCTTTCGCATCAATATAATATCCTTTTAAACACCCTTTTACCACAAAGTATTCATGTTTTACATGGGTGCCTGGTTTTAGCAAAAAAGTACCTTTCGAAACTGCTATTTCCTGTACTATTTCTTTGAACAATTGCAAATCGGCAACCGTTGGAATAACATGTGATTTGATGTGCTTAAAAAGAGACGAATGCATCCTACAAAGATGGTACATTGATTTGCTTTTTGCAATACTTTTACATCTTTAAGGATTTAAAATTTAAGACTCAGGTGTGAGGAAAATTCTTTAAATTTTACCGTTACTTTACTTTCGTTCATAAAAAAATCCTTTCACTTTTGGTGAAAGGATTTTGATGACCTTGTTGCTTCTCTACTTCAATAAAGCAAGAATACCTTCCATTTCAGTAAGACTAAGACCAGAACTACTATCGGTATCCAAAAGGCTAAAGTTGTCTGCTACAGAACCAATTGCTTCTGTAGAACTAACGGCTTCATCATTATTGGCATCTAAAAGGCTAAAGAGACTTGCTACTTGCTGTACTGTTGAATTAGAACTTAATGAACTTAGCAATGTTGCAGCCTGAGATACATTAGAAGTATCCATATTTTTCATACTCGTGCAACTAGATAAGGCAAGGATAAGCATCATTGAGGGTAGTACTTTTTTCATGATTTTGTGTTTAGAATATTTTATTTGAATGCAAAAATACACTTCGCTTATTCCCCTAAAAAAAACTATAGACCAATCACTTGATTACCCCTACCTACCACTCCTATCTATAGATGAACAAAATTAAATATATAGTTTAATAAACAATATATTCTCCATCTAACAAGTTAAACCACGAATAAGCCCTACTTATCTCATCTTTGATTATGTGTTCCCTAAAGATCCGTATTGTCTTTAAAACTGAATGCACTGTTCACGAAAAAAGAACTATTGTAAATACCGTTGTTGTATATGGTTTGTTGCGTGATTAAGTATTAAAGTTAGCAAATAAAAATCGAATAGAAAATCCGCGAGGATTTTCGAAAGTAAGCTAGAACTAGCAATAAATTACCACTAGTATTACAAACGTATATATTCACTTTAAAGTGATTTAATTGCTTATAAAGCACCAAAAACAACACCTTAAAGTTGTTTAGCTTAAGTTTATGTTTATCTTTGCAAAGTATTTGACACGTGAATATGACGGATAAATCACTAATAAAATCTTTTTTGCAGGAACTTAAGGCGATTATAAAGTCTTTGGGTATAATCTTCTCCAATCGCCCTAAAAATAGTATTCAGAATCTTGCAGACTTAGGTATTACCTCTAAAATGCGTGAAGAAATAATTTTGAATTTAGAAGTGCAGGACTACAGCGAAGGACCTTTAGAAGAAACTCAACAAGGAGGAACTGAAATGTGGGTTTTTGGAATGGTTATAAAAGGTCAACAGGTTTATATCAAATTGACTATTTCAAAAATGACAGGTGGAGCAGTTTGCATATCTTTTCATAAGGCGGAATATCCAATGGGATTTCCTCTTAAGAACCCAAACTAAAAACAATAAAATTATGAAAAGTCCAATCACAGGTAAGGAAATGACCTTACAAATTGAAAAAGATATTTTGGTTTTTCGAAAAGAAGAATTTGAGTATAATCACAAAAGTTATTTATGTGAAGATAGTGGTGAGTCATTTACAACCACAGAGTTAGATGAATTTAATTTGAATCAAGTTTATAATCAATATAGAGATAAACATAATATTCCATTTCCAGATGAAATAATTAAGTTGAGAAACACATATAGCTTGTCAGCTGGTATGATGTCTCGCATATTGGGATTTGGAATTAATAGTTATAGGAATTACGAAAAAGGCGAAGTTCCAAGTTTAGCCAATGGTAAATTAATAAGTTTAGTTTTAAATAGTATAGAGAATTTTAAATACCAAGTTGACTTGAACAATGATTTAAATGAAGAAGAGAAAATTAAAGCTCTTAAAAAAATAGATGTTGTAAAAGAAAATTTCAGAGAAAACAAGGATGATAAAAAATATGTAAGTATTTTATTTGAAGATAAATTTCCAAATAATTTTTCCGGTTATAGAAAACCAAATATGGAAAAAATGTCAAATATGATTTTATTTTTTGCTGAAAAATTAAATCCAACAGAAACAAAAATGAATAAGTTATTGTTTTATTCTGATTTTCTTAATTTTAAAAAGACTGCTTATTCAATAAGTGGAGCAAATTATATGGCACATAATTATGGCCCTGTTCCAGTAAGGTTTGGTGGTATTTTTGATTATGCTTCTAATAAAGATTATATTTTTATGAAAATGGAAGATTATGGAAATGGGTATTGGGGTAAATGTTTTTATAAATCTAACAATAAGGATTTTAATTCCGAGTTATTTAGTTCTGAGGAAATGGAATCTTTAAATACAATTGTAAGTGTATTCAGAAGTTGTAATGCAACTCAAATTATGGAAAAAAGTCACGAGGAAAAAGCATGGCTTGACAATGAAGAAAGTAAAGGGTTAATCGATTATAATTATTCTTTTGAATTAATGCACGTTTGATTTGTCAAATATTCACCAACGTGGCCGTTGAATTTAAAAATCTAAAATTGATTTTATTAAATCGTTGTTCAAGATATCCGTTACTATTTTTGAGGCTTGTATAGGCGTTTGCGCAGGTTGACTCTGAAATACTTTTTTGTTTAAATCCTCTACGGTATTCGAAAAGCGCACCGCTTTCTTTTTTGAAAGCGCACTAATTTTTGAAGTATACCTAGTGTTAAATTGCAGATTATCTGGATCTACTATCCCTTGGGATATATACCCTCTTGTTTTCTTAGCACATCTGCAAGGGTTATTGGAATTGACTAAACCACACTTTTGATTCATCCAATTGTATAATTCTTTACGCGTGCGCATTAATTTAATTCTAAAATTACCTGCAGTAATCCCTAAAATTTCTGCTCCTAGATTATGATCTATTTCAAACATTTCTCCTAAAATATAGATCATGCGCTGCTCTTTAGACAAACAAAGCAACATACCTGTAGTACAGTTAATCCTGATTTCTTCTATGGTATCTTTTAGTTCCTTTTCTTCTAAATCATTTAAGGCGTGGTTGGGTACTGCATCAATAGCATTAAAATAAGTTTCAAAATTTACGAGTTGTAATTTTGAATTTTGACGCTTACTATTGATAAAGTGGTTTACCGTAATCCGGTACAACCAAGTGGTAAATTTACTTTCGCCTTTAAATTTTGATAAGGCCGTAATTACTTTAATAAAAACTTCTTGCGTAAGGTCTTCTGCATCACTTACGTTCCCCACCATTTTTAGTGCAAGATTATAGACAAAAAGTTGATGCCGTATAATTAAAACTTGTAATGCTTTTTTATCGCCCTCTAGGGCTAAATGTACTAACTCCGTATCTGCATAGTCCGGATAATTATCTGAAAATAGGGCTTTCATATCTTTGATTTTTATAAAACCTCATTTCAAATATAAAGAAATGAGGTTTTTAAGTACCACTATATTGCATTTATTCCACCGTGTACGGGAATCTCTTCGCCCACGATATATGAAGAATCATCTGATGCCAAAAACAATACTGCTTTTGCAACTTCTTCAGGATTCCCAAAACGTTTTAAGGCTGTTTGTGCTGTAATCGCTTCTGCCGCTCCAGAAAGTACATCCTCAGGTAAACCAATTTTTCCCCAGAAAGGAGTTCCTATAGGCCCAGGGCTAACGGCATTAACACGAATTCCTTGTTCGGCAAGTTCTGCAGATGCAACACGCACTAAAGATCTTAACGCCGCTTTACTGGCGCTTAACAAGCTACTCCCACCAAAACCAATCTCATTTAACCAAGATGTAGTGATGATCACCGATGCCTTTGGATTAAGATTTTTAATAGCTTTTTGTAAAGTAAAATAAGAACCTTTGAAATTTACATTCATCATATCATCAAAAAAAGCTTCATCCGTGTCTGCTACTGGAGCTAATTTTCCTTTTCCTACATTGATAAACAAAACATCTATACCACCAAATTTAGTAGCTGTTTCTGCGTATAATCGGTCTAAATCTGCTTGATTGGTAACATCTCCTTGTACCGCATAACTATGTGTGCCTAATTGTGCAACCGCTTCCTCTAAAGCTTCTTGCCCTCTACCAAAAATAACTACATTAGCGCCTTGTGCAACAAATTCTTGCGCTGTTGCTAAACCAATACCACTAGTACCTCCAGTAATGACTGCTGTTTTTCCTTCTAACTTTCCCATAATATTTTTTTTTATTTAATCAAGACAATTCGCTGCCCTGCTTAGTTTGGACACTAAAAAAATGATGGTGTTACAAAACTATTTTAGTTAAGCGCAAATAATTGCCATTGGTACTTAATAGGATAATAAAAGAATTGTTTCCTGAAGCTTACTCTATTTATAGTAAATTATCTATTTTACCAATCGTTCGGTAATTGATTTATTTTTTTATCTTTGCGGCATGAGACCACAGAAAGTTCAAGACACCGATATGATGAACAGCCTAGTTAAAACCTTTCGTTCCAAAGGGTACGAAGGAGCTAGTCTTGCTGAATTAGCGACAAGTACAGGACTAAAAAAAGCCAGCCTCTATCACCGTTTTCCTAACGGGAAGCAAGAAATGGCCACTGCTGTACTCGATTATTTAGAAGAATGGGTAGATCAACATCTCTTTACACTATTGTTAGATGAGAACAAAACTCCTGTAGAACGAATAAAAGAAGGCATCGCAGAAATTAGAAAATCTTATGATCATGGTAAAGAAACTTGCATTTTTAGAGCGCTCTCTTTAGGCCAAAGTTTAGAATTATTTGAAGTCCAAATTACTAGAGGAATGAGTAAATGGATTAACGCCTTCAAAAATATAGGAATAGCTTTAGGCTTAACGGAATCTAAAGCACAGCAGCAAGCTGTTGATACGCTGATAAAGATACAGGGAAGTCTTATTGTTACAAGAGGCATGAATGACTTAGCTATATTTGAAACTACACTTAAAGAAATACAAGCTACATATCTAAATCCATAAAAAAAATTTATATACTTATTTTACCGAATGGTCGGTAATTCAATCTTTTATACTTGAAGTTTAAAAAAAATTATGAAAAATCTAACAACAACAGTACTATTAGCCATTACGTTATTCTCGTGTGGTTCAAAAAATGAAGTTCCCGCTCCTCCCCCAAGCACGAGTACCCAAGAGGTAATGGTTTCAAAAGAATTTATCACCCAATACAAATCCATAGAAATCAATGGCATTAGTATTGCCTACAGAGAAGCGGGTAATCCTAAAAACCAAACTATAGTCTTGCTGCATGGTTTTCCTGCATCATCACACCAATACAGAAAAGTATTTGCTCAATTATCTGGGGAATACCATTTAATAGCTCCTGATTATCCCGGTTTTGGGAATAGCGATTTTCCCGATGCAGAAGACTATACCTATACCTTTGATACTATCGCCTCTACTATAGATACATTCTTAGAAAAAAAAGGAATTAATTCCTATGCCTTAATGATACAAGATTACGGCGCTCCTATTGGTTTCAGAATCGCAACGGAACATCCAGAACGGCTAACCGCAATTATCAACCAAAATGGAAACGCTTATGAAGAAGGATTAGGTGAAGCTTGGGCAGGAATTAGAGCACTTTGGGCCAATAGAACTAAAGAAACTGAAGATGCCTTATTACCAGCCTTTTCATTAGAAGGTTTAAAATGGCAATATACGCATGGCGTACGAAATATAGAAACGGTAAATCCTGACAGCTGGAATTTGGATTACTTACGCTTATCTAGACCAAACGCACATGCCGTACATCTAGATTTATTTTATGATTACCAAAACAATGTAAAACTTTACCCTAAGTGGCAACAATACTTAAGAGATCATCAACCTCCATTATTAATTGTTTGGGGTAAAAACGATGCCTTTTTTCCTGAAAGTGGCGCAGAAGCTTTTAAAAAAGATGTTAAGATCATAGATTACAACATTTATGATACGGGCCATTTTGCTCTTGAAGAAGATGGTGATGCTATTATTAAAAAAATAAGTGCTTTTATGAAAACATTAAAAACATCCGCTTAATGAAATTTAGTTCCTATTTGATTGGTACATTGAGTTTACTCATCATAAGTTGCCATGAACTGCCCACAGATACTAAAGAAGATACCGTTAAGGAGGTATCCTTTTTTCTTCCACCACCCACTACCTATAATACCATAGAAGTAAACGGTGTAGATTTGTTTTACAGAGAAGCGGGCGATCCTAAAAAACCAACGATTCTATTGCTACATGGCTACCCTTCATCTTCCCATAGTTACCGGAATTTGATTCCCATGTTGGCCAGCCAATATCATATTATTGCACCAGACAACTTAGGTTCTGGTTATAGCGATCATCCAAATCTTGAAACAACCAACTATACGTTTGATTTGCTTGCGGAATATACCAATGAATTACTGAGTGCGCTTAAAATTGATCATTACACGCTGTATATGCAAGATTTTGGTGCTCCTGTTGGCTACCGAATGATGATGAAAGATCCTAAAAGAATAGACGCTTTAATTGTGCAAAACGCCAATGCCTATTTAGACGGATTAATACCAGCAAGGCAAGCCTTTTTTAAGAAAGCACAAGAGGATACATCGCAAGAAGAACTTGATTTTTTATATCACATTACTAGTGAAAAGGTGATTATTAATAAACAATATTTGTTTGATCTTGACACGACCAACTACAACACTCAAAGTCCTGATGCTTGGACTCATGATTTGTCATTCCTTCAGTCGCAAGCAGATCGAATGATACAAGTGCAATTATTCCAAGACTATTACACCAACCTACTTGCCTACCCTACTTGGCAAAAGATGTTGAAAGAAACACAGCCCAAAACATTAATTGTATGGGGTGCAAAAGATGTAAAATTTAATGCTGATGGTGCAAAAGCCTATCTAAGAGATCTTCCCAATGCTGAGCTACATTTATTAGATGCTGGGCATTTTGCTGTAGAAGAAAAGCCTCGTGATATCGCTTTACTTATTCTTAATTTTCTTGAGTAGTTTAAAGCATAAAAAAAGCGTATTCCAAAGGATACGCTTTTTTTAATTTAAGCTTTTAATGCTCTTCTAACATCAAAAATATCTACCTAAAAAAAACCATAGTATAATTAAATGACGGAATATTGCGTAACATAAGTATCTGTAATATCTTTAAAACTATTGGTACAATACACATGATCAATACTCTCTTTTAATTCTTCAAAACCATAATTAAATTGCGCATGTGTTACATACAAAAATACCTTAGTGGCTCCTTGTGCTTTCAATGCTTCTGCCAAGAATTTAAAGGTTCTTCCGCCGTCTGCTAAATCATCTACAATCAAGCATTCTTTTCCTTCTACATCGCCTTGAATACTAATTACCGGAGCGCCATTAATTCTCACTTTATTAGAAGGTACTAAGTCCGCCGCCAGCTTTTCTGCAATTTCATGAGTGGTTTTATAAGCTCCCGCATCTGGACTCACCAATACCGGATGACCTAAAGCTTTAAAAGTTTTTTCCACAAATTGGAAATGAGAAATCATTTCACTATTCGCTATCAACGCTAGAGAAATAGGGCTATGCGGATGTAAAATGGAAACTTTATCAAACTTCATACTATTGATAAAATTAGCAATCACTTTAAGATCAAAAGATTCTGCTTTATGAAACCGTCTATCGGAACGTTGCCCAATTAAACATAAAATAGTTAAAGTGGCTACTGCATTTTTATGCATGGCATTTTCAGCATCCCAAGCCTCTTTTATAGCAGCTATGGTAAATAAATCTTCATAGCTATTTCCTCTAATCTTGAGGTCTAAATTACCTCCTTCTATGATTTTGGCGGTTACTTGCCCATCATTAAATTTCTTTATTTCGTATTTCATTTGTAAGCTTTTTATTTTCTTTAAATTTTTCAGCTATTTGTTCTAAATAATTTAAGTTTTCAATATTATTTATCATAAACTCAGGAATGTCTTTTAAACCAAATCTTCCTGCCATTATACCTGTAGTAATAGAAGCGACTGAATCTACATCTCCTCCCAATAGCACTGATTTCTGCAATGCTTCAAAAGGATTTTTAGAATTCTTAAGTACATATAAAACTGCTCCTACAGTAAACTTTGAATCTGACGGAACTCCGTTTATTCCAGGTAAAAAATACGGAGCTTGTATGGGTTGACTTCCACATAGAATAGTAAATTCTTCTGTATTCAAGTTTTTATACATACTTAGTTCATTCACTTTTGACAGATATGCTTTGTATTCTTCGTTTAAATCAACTGTACTAAAGCAATAGTCAATAACATGGGCGGTATCTCCTTTTTTTATAAGAACATATTCTGATGCTCTGGCTATACATTGACTGGATAGTAATGCATTTTTATTTGGATGCGTAGCGTTGGCGTTAATAGCGGCATACTCATTAATCAAATCATCCCGCAGCAAGCCCAAAGGAACTGATCTCATTGCTGGCGCATTTCCTGGATTAGGTCTATCCCTTTGAAAATCCCGAACTTCTTCTATTGTTTTAGCTCCAGAATAGTACCAACTCATAGAGCCATGACCATTTCTTCCGTATCCCTTTATTGCTTTACCAAGGTCATATTCTTCTTTCCATTTTTGAACTAATAAATCTTCAGAAAAAACTTCTCCCGAAGTTAAGGCGTTTATTAATCCAATAGTCATTTCAGTATCATCTGTATACTCCCAAGCAGTGTAATTTTTGGTAAATATTTCCTTTTTTTCTGGTGCTACTTTTATTTGGTCTCTAGCATTTACAAATTTTGAGAAATCTACATGTTGGCGTATCCAATCTCTATCTTGAAACTCTACTCCTGCTCCAAATGCATCTCCTATCGCTATACCTAAAAGTATTTCCTTTATCATTACAAAAATTTATAGATTCTCATTGATCCGATCTCTTATCTCTTGTAGGCTTACTTGATTCATAAATTTTCCGTCTTCATAAATTACCTGTAATGCTCCTTCGCTTTCTACTGCTGGTGTTACTTGATCTACTAAAACAAACTCCCCATCAACCACAGCTACTTTTATCAATCCTTTAGCCGATTTTTTAACGCCATCATCCGTAATTGGATCTTTGAAAATTTCTCTTCGTTCACCATTTACTACTACAGAAGTAGCTTTCATAGCAAAGCCAAAAGTATCTCTGGTATTAAATTGGTATGTAAAAGAACCTATTCCTAAGACAACATTAGTAGTCGCAAAACCTTTATCACTCAAACGTTGACAAATATTCTCTGCTCTTTCTGTAGTAATACTATCCCCATATATAGCACCAATATGTGCATCTAAAACTTTAAAACCTTGTGCATTTACAGTACCTCCAAAAATATCCCAAAGGAGTTCTACAACACCTTTATCTTTAGGACTTTCTGCACCTAGTGTCGTAGCTTCTCCACAGATAATGTCTACAGGATCTCCACTATCTGGCCTAATCACCAATTTACCATCTCTTGCTAAAACTTCTTCTTTTAACTGCGGTAAATACTCCGTAAGTACTTTCCATAAATCCCAAGTATCACTCACTACAGATAATATTCCACTAGGATACGTATCCATTAAAGCTCTAAACGTGCCTATTTCATCATCTTTTGTTCCTGCACACATAACAGAGTGTTCTGTAGCATTCACAGAACCTACCACAAAGCCTTTAGCATGATAATAGTTACGAAGCGTGCTAATTACAGGTAAGGTGTCTGACCCTAAAAATACTGCAGCATGCCCCATACCAGAAGAAACTGCACTTTGTAAGCCTCCCATTCCACGCATAGAAAAATCATGTCCTTGAAAATCTATAAAGCCCATATTTTCTTTGTCGGTGGCTAAAGTCCATTTTTTGAAAATCCTTTTATAACATAAGGCAATAGATGCCGAGGTCATCGGTTGCCATAACATGGTAGACAAAATAGTTTCTAAAAAATTTGTTATCCAATAGAAGTTTTTGTCTGTGTTTACCACAGTTACCATAGGAACTCTAATAGGAACCTCTAGTCCTTCTGGTAAAGATTTAGCTCTGATAGGCAAGTATTGTAAATCATGTAATTCTTCATAGTGCGTCACATCGTAATCTGTACCTAAATACAACGACAATTCCTCTTTTAATTCATTACACACTTGCGCTTTTGGTTTCGAAAAGAAATTATCTTGAAAATAATCATGCAACCATTGAAATACATATTGTTGCCCAAAAGAAACTACCTTATCACATCCTTTTGGCGCATATTTATTACTTCTAGGCGTCCAATTAGAATATACTTCTTCTGTCCCTTTTGGGTATTGTTGGTGGTGTCCTGTTTTGTATCCGTCTGTTAAAAATAATCCGTTCATGTTATGTTATTTTAAGTTAGCGTGTCTATTGCCTTTTGGAGTGTTATTAAAGTTGGCGTATGATACCTTTCACATAAGGTAACCACATAACTACTTTTATAAAACGCTTTAGGACAGACTACATATAATTTATTTGTGTTTACATATAAGCCTAATTCAACCATGGAAATGGGTGATACCGCATTAGGAAGGAAATTAAGGAGTATTATATCTGCCATGGCCATAGCGTCTAACTCCCACTCTACATGCTTTTTCATTTGTAAGGCATTTAAAGTATCATGTTGTTCATTCGTAGGATCTAAAAAATGATACAAATTAGGTAAACTATTTACCACTTGATTCCTCCAATTTACGGATTGCTTATGCGCCATACTCCCTGCTAAGAAAATATAACGTTGGTCTGATTCTTTTATTGGAAGTCCTATTTGTGAAGTGAATACCATAATCTTTATTTGCGTAACTATGACGCAAATATAAAATACATTTAAAGATCTCGCAAGATTTATTTGTGTTTTTTTTACGCAAACTATATTTAAACCCTTTAAATTTCGAAAATGATGCCCTCCTTTTTGAGTTTAAAATAACGTTTATCATTGAACTTAAATAAGTTAGCAGGTCTTCCAGAGCCTTTAGAAACCTTTTCATCTAGTTCATCTAAAATATTAAGACTTAGCATCTTTTTTCTAAAATTACGTCGATCTATAGCTCTTCCTAAAAGTGTGGTATATAATTTTTCTAAGTCAGAAAAAGGAAATTTAGTATCTAATAATTCAAAACCAATAGGCTCATAAGTAATTTTTCCTTGCAACCGTGTTATCGCCATTTGCAATATTTCTTCATGATCAAAAGACAAACTTGGTAGTTCGGTTATTTTAAACCATTGCACCTCTTCTGCATCAGTTGCTGCTAATATTTTAAATGCACTGGGTTTAATTAAACCAAAATAAGCGACAGACACTACCCTACTTCTAGGATCTCTTTTTGGATGACCAAACGTATATAACTGTTCTAGGTAATTTATAGCAATACCCGTTTCTTCTTTAAGTTCTCTTTCTACAGCTTCTTCTAAAGATTCCTCTTCTAAAACAAAACCTCCAGGAATTGCCCATTTCCCTTTAAAAGGCTCATATTTTCTTTTAATAAGTAACACTGATATGGTTCCAGATTCATAGCCAAAGACTACAGCATCTACTGAAAGTTGAATTGATTGTGGCATACTATGCGTATTTAGTACGCTAATATATGAAAATTTATGTATCCCCAATTGATAATATGGCAACCCAAGATTAATATCTTGTTAATAATTACGACCTATAGGAGAAAAATTGGTGCCCAAAATTCCTTTATTAACAAAAATTTAAAAAAGTCCTGTGAATATTTCCTAACTTTGGTATTCGTTATGAAACAACTTTTCCATAAAATAATGTCGTTTGCAATGACTATTGTAGTGCTCTGCGCTACAATGTCATTCACACTAAACGCGCATTATTGTGGAGCTACTTTGGTAGAAACTGCATTATTTCATAAAGCAGAAGGTTGCGGCATGGAAATGCAAAAACCGGCCACTGAAGATTGCTCTATTACTAAGAAAAATTGTTGCAGTGACGAACAAATAGTTATTGATGGACAAGATGAATTACAATTACAAGTAGATCAAATTTCTTTTGAGCAACAACTGTTTTTAGTTTCATTTGTATACACATATGCTAATCTTTTTGATAGTACTGGTACTACTAAACCTTTTTACAAGGCCTACGAACCACCGCTCGTCACAGCACAAATCTTTAAGCTAGACGAGACGTATTTAATCTGATTTTTATACAATAGACTGTAGGATCCAATGAATTATTTCATTAGGATGCTTTCCTGTATTCGGTGTTTTCTCAACACCAATGTCTAATTGTATTAAATATCAAACTTCATGCTAAATAGAAGCATCAAATTTTTAATAGAAAATAAACTTATTGCCGTTTTACTACTAGTTCTTTTTGTAGGCTGGGGTACTATAAATGCGCCATTTAATTGGGATACTGGATTTTTACCCAGTGATCCTGTAGCGGTAGATGCTATTCCTGATATTGGAGAGAACCAACAAATAGTGTTTACAAAATGGGATGGCCGTTCTCCTCAAGATATTGAAGACCAAATAACCTACCCCCTAACCTCTTTCCTATTAGGTATTCCTGGCGTAAAAACCATTCGCAGCTCGTCTATGTTTGGCTTCTCTAGCATCTATATCATTTTTGAAGAGGATATTGAATTTTACTGGAGCAGAAGTAGAATTTTAGAGAAACTAAATTCACTACCTAGTAACCTCTTACCAGAAGGTATAAATCCTGCTTTAGGCCCGGATGCTACAGGTTTAGGACAAATATTCTGGTACACTCTAGAAGGTCGTGATAAAGATGGAAACACTACGGGAGGATGGGACTTGCAGGAACTTAGAAGTATCCAGGACTACTATGTAAAATATGGCCTATCTTCTGCAAGTGGAGTGTCTGAAGTGGCATCTATTGGGGGATATGTTCAAGAGTATCAAGTAGATGTTAATCCAGAATTAATGCGTCAATACAACATTAGTTTAAACCAAGTTGTAAAAGCCGTTAAGAGTAGTAATCAAGATATTGGCGCGCAAACCTTAGAAATTAACAAAGCAGAATATTTAGTACGTGGTTTAGGGTATATAAAATCGGTTGAAGATATTGAAAACGCTGTAGTGACTTCAAAAGATTTTACAGCCATAAAGATTAAGGACATTGGTAATGTATCTTTAGGTCCTGCAGCGCGACGAGGCATTTTAGATAAAGAAGGCGCAGAAGTTGTTGGCGGTGTTGTGGTGGCAAGATATGGTGCAAACCCCATGGAGGTAATTACCAATGTAAAAGCAAAAATAGACGAGCTTAAAGGCGGTTTACCCGCTAAAGTTTTAGCAGACGGAAGAACGTCTCAATTAACCGTCGTTCCGTTTTACGATCGATCAGAACTAATTGTAGAAACCTTAGATACACTTAACGAAGCATTGACCCTAGAAATATTAATTACCATTTTGGTGATTATTATTATGGTTTTCAATTTAAGAGCTTCTATTCTAATCTCTGGTTTATTACCTGTTGCAGTATTAATGGTTTTTGTAGCCATGAAACTATTTAATGTAGATGCAAATATTGTTGCCCTTTCTGGTATTGCAATCGCTATTGGAACTATGGTAGATGTTGGCGTCATACTTGCCGAAAATATGATTCGTCATCTCGATGATGAAAAACTAAGAACTCGTGAGGATGGAACAGCATTAACTATAAATGAAGTTGTTTATAATGCTACAGCGGAAGTATCTGGCGCTATTCTAACTGCAGTATTAACTACCATTATCAGTTTTGTACCTGTATTTACTATGGTTGGCGCTGAAGGAAAATTGTTTAGACCTCTAGCCTTTACCAAAACAATGGCCTTATCCGCGTCTTTGGTGATTGCTTTATTTATAATTCCGCCTTTAGCAGCATTTTTATTCCGAAAAACGACGTTTAAAAACTCATTTAAATACATTATAAATGGAGTTTTAGTGCTTGTTGGAATAGCAGTTATGCTTAGCGGATTTTGGCTAGGAATTATTTTAATAGCTTTCGGAGTTTTGTCATTTTGGAGTTTGTACTTTAATACCTCTGAACTAAACTTTTCGCTTTTTAATTCTCCCTTTTCACTTTCAAAAAACCTTATCCAGATTATTATTTCTTCGGTGGCTATTGTACTGCTGCTTGCCGAATATTGGAGGCCACTAGGTTTTGATCGTAGCATAGGCATCAACTTAATTTTCGTAGCCCTTATTTGTTTCGGAATTTTAGGAATATTCTCTTTATTAAAGAAGTTTTATGTAAAGATTTTAAAATGGGCTTTGGCTCATAAAGTCTTGTTTTTAACCATTCCTGCAACAGTACTGGTACTCGGAATTTGGATTAAGAATACTACAGGAAAAGAGTTTATGCCTTCTTTAAATGAAGGGTCTTTTCTTCTGATGCCCACCTCTCTCCCACATGCTGGTGTTGAAGAAAATAAGCGCGTGCTTCAACAATTAGATATGGCGGTAGCAACTATTCCTGAGATTGAAACTGTCGTAGGAAAAGCTGGTAGAACAGAATCTGCATTAGATCCTGCTCCTTTATCGATGTACGAAAACATGATTCAGTATAAGTCTGAATACATGCGAAATGCCGAAGGAAAAAGACAACGCTATAAAGTAAATGATGATGGTCTATTTGAGTTAAAAGACGGGCGCTTTATGGCAAATCCAAACAACTCAAAAAATACGATACTTACTAAGGTTAAAAACGCTCAATTAATAGAAGATGAAGACGGCGAATACTACAGAAACTGGCGACCAGAAATTAAGAATCCAGATGATATTTGGAAGGAGCTTATAAAAGTCTCTACACTGCCTGGAATTACTTCTGCTCCAAAATTACAGCCTATAGAAACCCGATTAGTGATGCTACAAACAGGGATGCGTGCTCCTATGGGTATAAAAGTAAAAGGTCAAGATTTGAAACAGATTGAAGCTTTTGGTTTGGAATTAGAACACCTTTTAAAACAAGCGGAAGGCGTTAAAATAGAGGCTGTTTTTGCAGATAGAATTGTTGGTAAACCGTATTTATTAATTGACATCGATAGAGAAAAAATAGCACGTTATGGTATTTCTATTGAAGAGGTTCAAAGTGTGCTAAAAGTGGCCATTGGTGGTATGGCATTAACACAAACCGTTGAAGGCAGAGAACGCTATGGTGTTCGCGTGCGTTACCCAAGAGAGCTACGTGGTAATCCAGAGGATATAAAAGACATTTATATTCCAGTAGAAACAGGAAATCCTGTGCCTTTAAGCGAATTGGCTACTATTAGATATGAACAAGGTCCGCAAGTCATAAAAAGTGAAGATACCTTTTTAGTCGGTTATGTATTGTTTGATAAACTAGATGGTTTCGCAGAAGTAGCTGTTGTAGAAAACGCACAAGCATTGTTTCAACAGAAAATAGATTCCGGAGAATTAGTGGTACCGAAAGGCATCAGTTATAAATTTACAGGAACGTATGAGAATCAATTACGAGCAGAAAAAACACTCGCTGTGGTTGTTCCATTAGCGCTCGCTATCATTTTTATAATCCTTTATTTTCAGTTTAAATCTGTTACCACATCATTAATGGTATTTACAGGTATTACAGTGGCATTTGCAGGTGGTTTTATTATGATTTGGTTATATGGACAAGATTGGTTTTTCAATTTTAGCTTGTTTGGTGAGAATATGCGAGATCTCTTTAATATGAAAACCATCAATCTAAGTGTCGCCGTTTGGGTTGGTTTTATAGCCTTATTTGGTATTGCTACAGATGATGGCGTGGTTATGGCAACCTACTTAACACAAACATTTGACCGCGAAAAACCTTCGGATAAAAAAAGCATCAGAACTGCTGCGTTACATGCTGCAGAAAAACGTATTCGCCCTTGTTTAATGACTACGGTAACCACCATTTTGGCATTGTTACCCGTTTTAACCTCCACAGGAAAAGGAAGTGATATTATGATCCCTATGGCTATCCCCATATTTGGAGGGATGGTTATAGACATTACCTCTTACTTTATTGTACCGGTTTTATATAGCTGGAGAGAAGAAATGAAAGTGAAAAACTAAAAGTGAAAAGTTTAAAATCATGGGAAAAAGTATTTTAAAAGAGAAAAGTTATGCCTTTGTTATTTTAGTTGTGAAATTATCTCAATCACTAGTTACAGAAAAAAAAGAATATGTTTTAAGAAAGCAACTTTTGAGAATTGGAACTGCTATCGGAGCAGTAATTCGTGAAACTGAATTTGCTCTAAGTAAGGCCGACTTTATCCATAAAATGAGCATTTCTCTTAAAGAAGTTAATGAACCTTTGTATTGGTTAGACTTACGCAAAGACACAGATTATGTACCCGAAGAAGCACATCTCATTCATTTTAACTTAAATAAAGAATTAGTTTCAATGTCGGTTAGTGCCATTAAAACAACAAAATCAAGAAATTAAAATGATAAATTTTCAACTCACACCTAAAAAACTAAGGAGGTTATTTGTTTTTAGCTTTTCACTTTTAGCTATTCATATTAGCAATGCACAAGAACTAGAATCTTATATTAACACTGCTTTAAAAAACAGTCCTGAAATTCAAAAATTTGAAGTACAATATAACATTGCAACTGAAAAAGTGAATGAAGCGAATACCCTTCCGAATACTGAATTTAGTGCTAGTTACTTTGTTCTAGAACCAGAAACACGAACAGGATCACAGCGTTATAAAGTCGCCGCCAAACAAATGCTACCCTGGTTTGGGACCATAACTTCTCGTGAAAATTATGCTAGTTCTTTGGCCGATATTAATTACGAAGAGCTTGTTATTGCCAAAAGAAAGCTAGTCGTTTCTGTCTCTGAATCTTATTATAAACTGTACGTTAGCAAAGCCAAACAAGCAGTATTAATAGAAAACATTAAACTATTAGATACGTATGAAGCACTAGCATTAACCTCTGTAGAAGTTGGCAAAGCTTCTGCTGTAGATGTGTTTAGACTACAAATAAGACAGAATGAGTTAGAACAACTACAACAAGTTTTAAAACAACAGTTTTTATCTGAGCAAACTGCTTTTAATAATCTGTTGAATAGAAAAAAAGATGTAGAAGTATCCGTTATAGCTACTTTGGTTTTACCTCCTGATGATATTAAAACTACTACTAAAAATTTAACCTTGCATCCAGAATTAATTAAATACGATAAGTTATATCAATCTGTAACACAGTCAGAATTACTAAATCAAAAGGAAAGTAAGCTTTCGTTTGGTTTCGGAATTGATTATATCAATATTCAAGCTGCCCCAGATATCACCTATAGTAAAAACGGACAAGATATTTTAATGCCAACGGTTTCCTTATCGGTTCCCCTTTTCAATAACAAATACAAATCGCAAACCAAGCAGAATGCCTTGCAGCAGAAAGAAATTGAATATCAAAAGCAAGAACGTTTAAATACTTTAGAAACACTTTTAGATAAGGCTATAAACGATAGAATTTCGTCACGAATACGTTACAATACACACGTAAAAAATTTGAAACAAGCTAAAGATGCTGAAACTATTCTAGTAAAAAGCTATGAAACAGGAACTATTGATTTTAATGATGTTTTAGAGATACAGGAACTACAACTAAAGTTTCAAATAAGCCTTATAGAATCAGTACAAAACTATTATGTACAAACCACAATCATAAATTATTTAAGTAATTAAATTATGAAAAAATATATAATTTACACCGCAATATTAGCCCTTGGCATCTTATTAGGAAGTTTCTTTTTTGGAGGAGAGTCTACTTCAGAAACAAAACACAATCACGATATAGAGGCTGCAGACAGTCAGTTATGGACCTGCTCTATGCATCCTCAAATTATGCTTCCAGAACCTGGGCTATGTCCTATTTGTGCTATGGATTTAATTCCGGCAGAAAGCAGTACTCAAGGTTTACTGGCTGATCAATTTAAACTTTCTGAAAATGCCATCGCATTAGCCAACATACAAACTACTTTGGTAGGTACCAGTACCGTAAATGAAGACGGCATCATACTTTCTGGGAAAATTGTAGAAAATGAAGATAATACAGCCATACAACCTGCCCATTTTAACGGGCGAATAGAAAAATTATACGTAACATCATTAGGGGAAAAAGTCACAAAAGGACAAGCTGTTGCTCAAATATATTCAGCAGATTTAATTGCTGCACAGCAAGAATTAATAACTACATATAGCATAAGAGAATCGCAGCCACAACTATACAAAGCGGTACAAAACAAATTTAAAAACTGGAAAATTCATGGAGATCAATTAGATGAAGTCCTAAAAACGGGGCAAGTAAAAACAAGTTTTACTATATATTCTCATGTTTCTGGTGTTGTTACAGAAATTGCGGTTAGCGATGGCGCCCATATTATGGACGGTAAACCTATTTTTAAAGTGTCTAACCTTTCTACAGTTTGGGCAAATTTTGATGTATATGAGAACCAAATTAGTTTGTTTAAAAAAGGACAAGACATTGAAGTAATTACTTCTGCTTACGCTAATAAAGTTTTTAAAGGAACCGTAGATTTTATAGATCCTATTTTAGATACCAGCACCAGAACCGTAAAATTAAGGGTGGTACTGAATAACAAAGATCAAATATTAAAACCTGGCCTTTTTGTTGAAGGTAAAATAAAAAGAACCACCACCAGTGAATCAGATGTCCTATCTATACCAACAACAGCTGTTTTATGGACAGGCAAACGCTCTGTAGTCTATATCAAATCTAAAACAAATGAACCTGTTTTTGAAATGCGTGAAATTACTTTAGGCAATCAAATTGGAGATAACTATCAAGTTTTAGAAGGTTTAAATAACGGAGATGAACTTGTAACCAACGGTACGTTTACTGTAGATGCAGCAGCTCAATTACAAGGTAAAAAATCAATGATGAATAAGAATAGCGGTAAGGTTATGACCGGCCATGAAGGCCATCAAATGAATAAATAAAAAAACCGTCTCTTATCAAGAGACGGTTTCCTTTTTAATAGGTATATCAAATTTCTGCTATGGCTTTTTAATAAAGCTTTTGGTTACTTCTTTTTTACCCGTTAGTTTCACAAAATACATTCCCTCATCATAGTTATTTAAAGGAATTTCAATAGTTCCTTTTGAGGTGATTTTGTTTTCATACACTACTCTTCCTTGAAAATCTATGATGGTTACTCTAGAAAAATCTTCTGTATCACCAACTTCAATTTGTATTTTATCACTGGAAGGGTTCGGATAGAGCTTTATTTCAGTACGTGCACTTGTAGCATTTATGGTTGTACAAGAACTTACTAAAGTCCATACTTCCCATTGTCCTGAGTTGGTTGCGGGACTTTGGTTTTTGGTGTACCAATTATTCTTGTAAATAGTACCATTAAAAACAACTTGACTTCCGGCATTTGCATACACGGTATTGGCATTCCATACTGGTAAATCAGTACAGGTGCCACCACCAGGCAGAGTTCCTATTGTAACCGCAACTGCTGTACTTGTGGTCTTAGCACCAGCATTGTCTGTTGCTATAGCCGTTAAAGTATAAGATCCTGAAGTTGGATTCCAGTTCTGCGTATAAGGACTACTCACGTCTGTACCAATAATACTCCCATTTGCATAAAATGCTACTTGAGTTATTGTGCCATCCGCATCAGTAGCCGTAGCTTTTACTTGAATAGTCGTTCCAGCTGCAGAAGAACTGTTTGCTGCAGGACTTGTTATGCCTACACTAGGTTCTTGGTTGGTCGTACCACCACCAGTGTCAGTATCTGAGCAATACTGTTTCCAGTTTTTGACAATACTTTTTACTTTAGTCCCTGAAGCCGTTAAATTACTTGCTGCCCAACCACCGGTGGTACTCGCACCTGGATTTAATACCGAAGCTCCTTCACTTTTATCATGAAGAGACCAATTAGCATGCGTAATATTATTAGTAGCTAGAAAAGACATCCAAGCATCAGTAGAAGCAGTATCTACATTACCATTACCGCTAGCTTCTACACTACCCCATTCTGTTACCATAAGCGCAACACCATTATTCAAGGCTGTTTGTGCTTTTTGACGCAGACTTTCTTTATGCGTAGCCGCATAAAAATGTAATGTATATGCAATATTAGTGGTACTGGTAATAGGATCATTTGAAGCAATATCTACATCTTGAGACCAAGTAGATGTTCCAACAATAATTAAATTATCAGGATCTATCGCTCTAATGGCTGCACTTACTCTTTCTGCATACGGTTTAATCGTATTAGACCAAGATACTTGTAAAGGCTCATTGTAGATCTCATAAATTACATGTGGATTGTTGCCGTAGGTTTGAGCCATTTCTTGGAAAAAAGAAATCGCAGCAGCTTCATTATCCTCTGCATGATGAGAATGCCAATCTATGATGACATAAATACCTTTTGCAATAGCAGCATCTACTACCGCTTTTACTCTGTTTTTATTCTCAGTAGGATTACTTAAATACCCACCAGAATCTTCTACTCCCATTGCTGCTCGCACGATAGTGGTATTCCAATCAGACGCTAGCCAATTTACAACGTCTGCGTTGTAATACTTCTCTGCTCCCCATCCAGTATTGGACCAGAAAAAACTATTTCCGGCAAAACTTACAGGGTTGTTGTTTTTATCTACGATCTTATTTCCGCTTACACTTAAACTACCGTGAACCGCTACAGGCGTAGAGGAACAGTAATTTTGGGCTTGTAAGACTACGGAACTAAACAGCAGACTTGTGAAGAATAAACAGGCGTTCATCCTTTGTTTAAAGTTACTTTTTTTCATGATATTGGGGTTTTAATTAGATACGAAGCTAATTGATATTTTCTCTCCATCAAAAAAAATAGCTACTAAAACCTCCATAAATTGATATTATATCCTGTAAACCATAGTATCTTAAAGGGAACATAAAAAAAATTTATTTTTGAATACAGGAAAAATAACCCCACAAAAAAAGCCCATCTAAAATTAGATGGGCTTTTGTAAAACTTGAAGTATATATTAGATAACTTTTACGTTTACTGCGTTTAAGCCTTTGTTTCCTTCTTGAAGATCAAACTCAACAACGTCGCCTTCGCGTACTTCGTCAATTAATCCTGAAATGTGCACAAAGTGATCTTTTTCAACTCCTTCTTCAGTGATAAATCCAAATCCTTTAGCGTCATTGAAAAATTTTACTGTTCCTTTACTCATGGTAATTTAATTAAATTTATAATACTTATCGAATTACAAAGGTCGTGCCATTTTCTTAATAAACAACATATTAGCTGATATTTTAATCATTTTTTATTTAAAAGCCACTATAGTATAGCTTTCAGCGCCATTAACTACTCCTAAATAGCCCTAGAAATAAAACATCTTAAAGTATAAGGAATTGCCTTTAGGGATACTTATTTTTGCAACCGATTAAACCGCTACATTTTAAAAGGGCGTACCCTTTTTTGAAAATTACAACACTATGAATTTTGAACACCTTTTATACGATTATTTAGTATCAATAGGAATGTCTCCTATGTCTTCTAAGTATCTAAATATGATTGCTTTATTAGGCATACTTTTAGTAATCGCAATTTTGGTTGATTTTCTAATACGAAAGATCATCGTAAAACTATTTACACAGTTCACCTTAAAATCTAAAACCAATTTCGATAATTTACTGGTAAAGAATAAAGCACCACGTAGTATTGCACATATCATTCCTTTGATTGTTGCTTTAGAACTTATTCCGCATGTGTTTGTTGACTTCCCTTATTTTGAAAATATCGTTGAAAAGGGATTACAAGTATTTGCTATTATCTTAACGCTGTGGATCGTTCGTAGCTTCTTAAACACGCTTAAAGATTACTTTAAAACCTTACCAAGTTTAAGAGATAAACCCATAGACAGTTACATACAAGTATTTATGATTTTTGCTTGGATGCTTGGGATTATGTCTGCTTTTGCTATTATTACAGGGATAGAATTTATTAAATTCATTACGACTATTGGTGCTGCCTCAGCTGTAATTATTCTTGTTTTTAAAGATACCATTCTAGGTTTCGTTGCCAGTATTCAAGTCTCTATAAATGATATGGTACGTATTGGTGACTGGATAACCTTTGAGAAATATGGTGCAGATGGTGATGTTAGTGAGATTAATCTATCTACAGTGAAAGTTCAAAATTTTGATAAGACCATAACTACAATCCCCACTTACGCGTTAATCTCTGATTCATTTAAGAACTGGAGGGGAATGGAAATCTCAGAAGGAAGGCGTATAAAAAGAGCCTTAAATATTAAATTAGATAGCGTTAGCTATTTATCTAAAAATGAAGTAGATAAACTAAAAAAGATAAATGCTATTGCAGCATATTTAGAAACGCGCCAAGCAGATATTGATGCTTATAATACCAATAATAATATTGATAAAGAGCTGCTTTTAAACGGCAGAAATCTTACCAATATTGGCGTCTTTAGAAAGTATGTAGAAACCTATATTGAAAATCATTCTGGCATCAATAAAGAGATGATGATCATGGTACGTCAATTGGCACCAGGAACACAGGGAATCCCAATAGAAATTTATGCTTTTAGCAGTGATAAACGATGGAAGAATTACGAATATATTATGGCAGATATCTTTGATCATATCATTGCGGCAGTACCTTATTTCAATTTGGAAATTTTTGAATTACCTAGCAATTCAAGTTTTAGAGATTCAAAATAAACTTTTTTGCAAGACTTAAATGTTTACGTAAAAATAGTCCATCATGAAAATGATGGACTATTCAAAGTGTTACTTACCCTAATAATTTTATCTGTTGTTCTACAGACTTCTGTAAGTTTGATAGCGTAACAGATAGCTCTTTTAATGCTTCTGAAGCAATACCTTCTCTCTTAATTGTATCAATTACAGATAAGCTGTCCTTTGCGCCATTAGATTTAATGAGAGCTTCTAAAAATAGTTCTCCTTGGATAAGGTTAGAAATATTAGGTTGTGGATCTGGATCTTTAAAATTCCACCATGGTGGACCTGGCCAAGGGAAAGGCCATGGGCGTGGATTATCATCTGGCCCCAACGGGTTTGGGGTATAACCTACTAAATCGCTCCTTTTTAAAAATTTTGCTAATTCTTGGCCTTGTATAAAATCCCTAATGTTAGCTTTAGACCTTGCCGTTAATGTTCTGGGAAACGCCCCAGCATCAAATTCAATTAATACCATAGTTCTCTATTATAAGGTTATTATTAATTTGTATTAAAGGTTCATATAATCTAAAAAAGAACATGTTAGTATTTTATAAATGGCAGTAAATAATGTATAAAACGCATAAAATCAAATACTTAATAGTAAATTCCATTGTAATAGCACAAAAAAAGTCCACCATAAAAGGTGGACTTTAAAACTAGTGTTTGTTATAAAATCTTATTTTAATAAGAAAGATTCTTTTTTGAAACCGTTGTTAAACTTCACATTACTGAATGTAAAAACTCCCATTGGAGAACCATCAGGACCAAATCCTTTACGTACTGTAGACACTAAAATACCATCAATCTTTTCGTAAGCTAAAGTCATTTTCAATACAGCAGTATTCACTCCCCATGCTGGTAAAGAGAAGAAAAATTGATCTACTAAATGAGTTTCAGGATTAAAAAACAAGATGTATTCATCGTTTTGCTCTTTTTTAGTAACATCAGCACTATAGGTTAAGCTTACTTTATCATAAGTAATGTCGCCCACTTTTTCCGTGCCTAAATACTTGTAATTAGCTCCATCATTTTTAAGTTTATACATCATAGCAAACCAATAGAAATTTACTTTACGTAAAAATTCTGTTCCACCAATAGCTTTAGGATCTGTTATTGCTTTGCCGTCTAAAGATAAAGCTGGTTTCCCATCTACTAAAGATTGTACCGCTGTTCCTTTTTTTCCAGGAAGTACATTAAGATCATGTTGCGAGTAAGAAGCCCATGACTGTTCTCCATTAAAGATATGACGCTCTAAAGAAACATCCTTTCCTTTCTCAAAGTTATCATAGACATAGGTAAACTCTACATCTTTTTTAGTCGATAATTTTTTGTAACCCCCATTTACAGCTTCTAGTGCATCTAACAGTTCTGCTGATTTTGTATCTGTATTTTGTGCCGAAATAGAAAGCGTAAAGACGAATGCTACGATTGCACTTGCAAAGGTATTTTTAAATTGTAATTTCATAGTTAAAGACATATAAGTTATTTATGAACGGGATTAGTCGCCGCTTCTTAAATAGCTTACATTTAAAACTGAAGTGAAGCACCAAGCGCTAAAAACCCTTTATATCCAAAGCCCAGTTCTGCAAATGCAGCTAGTTTTTTTCCTACTCGAAATCCTAATGCATTTATTTGAAAAGATGTATTTGATTCAAACGCTTCACTTGAGAAGTAGGCGATACCTAATCCCGAATACATTTGAAATTTAGGGTTGGAGATATACCTATAGTCTGTTTCTAAGGCGATGCTAAAATTTGAATAATTTTGTTCCGGAATTTGTTGAAAATCTAAGAACCCAACATATTCTATTTTATTGATTTTTAGATTTTCATAATTTACAGACCCTCCAATCATAAACCGATTATTTATGGCATATTTATAACTCAAACTAGCCACCCCACTACTCTTAATTTCAGAATACAATAGGGATGAAAAATCTGAAGAAACTGAAATGTCGTAAAATTTGGAAATTTTGTAAATACTATTAGATCCGTACCCTAAGCTCAATTCACTTGTTCCTTGTAATTGTGCTTGAACGCCCGTAATACAAACAATATTGAATAGTACTGTGGTAAAAATAATTTGTAATGATTTCATAAGAATGATTATTTATAATTAGTAAAATATTTAGACTTGAACAGGTTAAAAAAAGAGCCCTAACGATTTAGCTAGGACCCTTTTTCGCAAACACTATGAAAATCGTTCCCCCGAAGATTTACACAATTTTTTAGTAGCATAGGTAGTTTAGCCCCTAATAAGTTCGGAGTGATCTTTTAAATTTCAAACTTAATATATTTGAGATATGAAATACAAGAAATGGACCTTAGATCAGAAGTTAGAAATTCTCTCTAGTTCAGAAGAGATCGGCATCATAGAAGCCTGTCGTAAATACGGAGTTAGTACAGGTACTTTTTATAGTTGGAAGAAGAAACATGAGAGTCAAGGAGAAGCAGGCTTAAAAGTCATCTATGATACTAAAAGTAAAGAACACAAGCAGGCAGAAGAAGAAAACCGAATACTACGTAAGCTTCTAAGCAATAAGGAAATTGAATTAGAAGTACAACGAGAACTTTTAAAAAAAAAGTTTGGAACGTCCGATCCAAGAAAGATTTAGTGAATGCTGTTTATAGCAAGCATAAAATTAGTAAAACCAACATAATTAATATGGTAGGGATGGTTCATAGTAGCTATTACCGTACTCCCAGTTTTGGTAAAAAGGGTAATACTCCTAGTAAACTCACCTATCATAAATCTAGAGGTTGGGTTAATCAAGACGCTCTTATTGCTTCTATAAAAGAGATTTTAAGTCATGAATTTATAGATTGTGGTTACCGATTAATGACTTCTTACTTAAAAAAAGAAGCATACCTGATTAATCATAAAAAGCTCTACAGAATTATGAAAGAACAGGGAATGCTAAAACTAGAGAATCGGATAAACAGGAGTGGTTCTGGGCGTAAATTTGTAAAATTCAGAAAAGTAAATACCTCAAGACCAATGGAATGTTTAGAGATGGATATAAAGATGGTATGGATTCCTAATGTGGGTAAAAACGCTTATTTATTATCCATCATAGACGTACATACTCGTAGAATATTAAAAGACTATTTTTCTTTTTCTATTAAACAGGATAAGGTGATAGCGTTTTTATCAGAGTTGTTTGCAGAATACCAATACCCTGATAACGTTGTTATTAGAAGTGACAACGGTAGTCAGTTTATTGCAAATAATGTACGTGAATACCTTGGACTAATTGGGGTTCAGCAAGAATTTACACATATAGCCACACCAGAAGAAAATGCGCATATAGAAGCCTATCATGGAATACTAAAAAAAGAAATTTTTAAAAGAGTGGATTACACATGTTTTGGGCAAATTGAACAAATCTTAAAAAGGTATGTGACTTTTTACAACAATACTAGGTTACATGGGCTCTTAGGGCGTATTACACCAATGGAAAAATGGAACGCTGATAAACACCTAATTCTAATGAAAAAAATAACAGCTTAAGCTATAATCGAAATTTAAAAGATTACTCTTGTTTTATAGGGGTCAAAACACATAGGCTAATTAAAAACCACTGAGTACCACACTACTTTTATGCACTTATATTTTCATATTCTGTTAATTACTAGAATTCAACTCCTTATTTTTTAAGTCAAAAAAAAATCATTTTTTTTATTCGGAGTATCATCAATATAGGCGCAAGCTATTCAATGTACTTCTTTCATAAAATAAGTGGATGTGTCTATTATTACGTAGGGGTACTAACTTTTAATCCTACAAAAGGAATAGGAGTTTTAGGAATGGGCAATATCCCCTACACCAATGACCATAGGCAATTCGGAATCAAAAAACGACATTTCTTATTCAGTAATCTACTCAAATACAAGTCATTGCTTGCATTTTTTTTAGAGTACTCCAAAAACAAAAAACTTGATTGTCCTTAAATTTTGCGTTATTTGTCTTTAAGAATTTAGGTTAAACGTATCCAGAAAACTTTGGCAGTACCACTATTAAATAGAAGTATAAAAACCTATGAATAAAGCTTTCCTTCACATTACATTTATCCTATTAACAGCAAATGTATTTGCTCAAAAAACAAGCATAGAAGAGAAAATCGCACAATTTAATACGAAGATTGAACATACCGAAAAAGGCGAACGTCTTCAATGGATGGATAGCCTTAATCGTATCGTTTTTGAAAAACCAGCATTTAATTATGATACGATAGCGAGACAAACTATTGCTTTTGCAATTGAATTAGATTCCTTACCGCTCGCCTCAAAAAACTTAACTGATTTAATTTATTACCATGTTTATATTGGAGGGTCTCCTAAAGAAGCTATTTCATTGTTTCATTTTTATACTCCCAAATTAAAAAAATTAAAAAACGATTATACTTGGGCAGAATTATATCTGTATACCGGAGATGGGTATACCTTTTCTCATAACTTAGACAAAGCCATTACTTTTTATAAAAAAGCCATCCAATTTGGTATTGCATCAAAGAAAGAACACATTGTAGCGCTAGCAAGACTATATATGGGGTTTGTATTAACCGATACTGGAAAATTCGCAGAAGCCTCCTTAAGTTTTAAAGGTGCTTCTCAAATTTATACAAAACTAAAAGATACCACCAACTTACTAGCCGCAAAAAACGGATTGTCTATTCTCTACAGTAAAAATGCTTTTTATAAAGAAGCACAACAAGAGCGTGCAGAAGCCATTACCATAGCTCAAGTAAGTAAAAATTACAACATGCTCATTCCGCTATACGCCAATGCGGCAGAAGATTACAAGCGCACAGGCGACAGGGTAAAACAAATAGCTTATTTAAAAGCATCGTTAGCTGCAAATCTTAGAGATCCCAAAATGAATTACCTGAAAGCTCCCCTACTCGCTGCCATTGCAAATGCATATGCTGAGAGTGATAGTTTGCCACTTGCTATTAAGAATTTTAAGGCTCTAGAAGCGATTTATGAGAAAGATAAATCGGAAGAGAATACGCGGCATTATATCGATGTTAAAAAGACACTGTCTTTTGAACAAAAAGCATATCAAGAAGCTTTAGCCTATGGAAAAACGTTTTTAAAGTTTCAAAAAGAACGAAAAAAAACAGAAGACATCATGTTAGCAGAAAAATTTTTAGCTAAAGTCTATAACGCTTTAGAAGATAATGCTGCCAGTAATGAACATCTGGTTCATTACTACGCCATAAAAGATTCTATTGCTAATGTCCAAAACATAAAATCTTTGGCCTATTACCAAACACTCTACGAAACAGAAAAAAGAGATCTTAAAATTGAAACTCAAAACTCAAACATCGATATATTACATCTTGAAAATAAGAACAAAACCCAAATATTTCTTTTTAGCGCTCTAGCATTGCTCCTACTTTTTGGGGGACTCAACTTCTACCGCTCTTTTATTCATGCCAAAAAAAGAGGAATTGCACAAAAAGTGTTTTCCCAAAAACTTATAAAAACCCAAGAGCAAGAACGCACACGGATTGCAAAAGATTTGCATGATGGTGTAGGCCAACAAATTACCCTACTTAAAATGAAAGCCCAAAAATCAGACCAAATAGAGTTTGTACACTTGGCACATAATGCTTTGGAAGAAGTGCGAAATATTTCTCGAGGCTTATACCCTGTGATACTAGCAAAACTAGGACTTACAGAGAGTATAGAACAATTACTTTTAACCTTAGATGAAGAAACAGATTTGTTTGTTTCTGTTGAGATTGACCCTATAGATTCTTATTTCAATACTACAGAATCGCTTAATTTTTATAGATTTATACAAGAATCGGTTCACAATGTTCTAAAACATGCGGAAGCGAAAACATTCATTGTTACCATTTTAAAACAAAACCATGTTATTAATGTATTCATTAAAGATAACGGCCAAGGATTTGAAGTGAGTAAACGTATAAAACAAAGTAGTTTAGGCCTAAAAACTATGGCAGAACGCATCAGCATGCTTAAAGGAAGTTTTATGATTAAAAGTAAAAAAACAGAAGGCACAACAATTACGGTACAAATACCTATTAAATAAATGACAAACGCCATTACAGTGATTGTAGCAGATGACCACCCTTTATTATTAAAAGGTTTAGTAGATGAACTAAAAACGTATAATTATAACATCTTGGCAACAGCAGTAAACGGGGCTCAAGCGCTAGACAAAATAATGCAACTTCAGCCCAACATAGCCATTTTGGATGAAGAAATGCCAATGCTTACGGGTTTTGAAGTTATAAAAAAATGCAGTGAAAATAATATAGCAACCAAATTTATCATCCTGACTTCTCATAAAGAAAAGGCCTTTGTATATAAGGCAAAAAACCTAGATATCTCTGGCTATATCATTAAAGATGAACCCTTTCAAGAGTTGCACAAATGCATCCAAAGTGTGCGTAAAGGTGTGCCTTATTTTAGTACGCTTTTTAGTGATGTATTTGAGAATGAAGTAGTACCACAATTGAAAAAAATAAAGTTACTATCTCCTTCCGAACGTACCATTCTACGCCTAGTTGCACAAGGAAAATCTTCCAAAGAAATTGGAGCACTCTTAAGTGTTTCTAATAGAACAGTAGAGAAACATCGTGCAAATATTATCGCCAAGCTAGAACTTGCTCCGGTAATGGACGCCCTGCTCTTATGGACCAAAGAATATAAGGAATTCCTAGTAACTATTTAATCAATCTATCTGCAATAAACCAATAATTATTTGCTTTTGAGCGTTTATAATTATGCTCTAAAAACTATGCTATTTACATGGGTCTGAAACTACGTATCTAGTATATTCTGTTGCATATCTTTTACGGCCCTAATTAACGTTTAGGCAATAGTAATTTGTGAATGAATTTTAGTTTTTCTACTACTGGAGGTGTAATTACAAAAGGATACACATCTGGTACCCCCATGGCCCTATTAATGCTATTCACAGCAAAAGATAACGGTACACAGGTTCGTACAATAATATCAAAATCTTCTTTGGTATAGGGATCAAAAGTAACTTTAGCCTTCATTTCCCTAAGCTTTGTAATTGGTTTTACATTCACGCCAAAAAAATACGCCGTTTCCACCATATCCATAATATGGAGGTAATGTGCCCAAGTTTCGGCCCAATCTTCCCATGGGTGTGCGGTAGCATACTTACTAATATATGACTTTTGCCAATCCTTAGGGGCACCATTCTCATAATATGCTGTCAGAGCATCTCCATAATTGCGTTGCTCATCTCCAAAAATAGTTCTAAATTCTGTTAATGTATTTTGATTGGTATACACTAATCTATCCCAGAAATAATGACCAACTTCATGCCTAAGATGCCCTACCAAAGTACGGTAAGGTTCAGAAAAATGTTTTCGCATTTGTTCTCTCTGCACAGAATCTGCTTCTTTCAATAAAATAGTAACTACACCATTAGCATGACCTGTCATTAGATTAGGATCATCTTGCTGCACTACAAAATCAAAACACAAGCCATTTTCATCCTCCATTTTACTATGTAAAGGCAATCCAATTTTTTGAAGTTGATAAACTAATCGATGCTTAGCGATTTCTAGGTGTTGCCACTTCTCAAAATTTTCAGAATCGGAAAGGTTCGGAATGGTACGGTTTAGCTGGCAAGCATTGCAATATACTTCTGGGCTGTTTTTTTCAAGTATCCAATTACAGACCTCATACTCTTTATTTTTGCAATACTTATATTCAATATTTTCACGATCTGAAAACAGCGCGACCTCGTCTGGCTTAAAAGTTAACATTTTACGATCTAGGTCTCTAAAACCAGTTAAATGCCCACAATTTTCACAAGAATAATTTTCAAAAAAAACAGAGTGATTGCAGTGACCACATTGAAATATTTTCATCTTAATTAGATTGTATTATTTTTTAATGTCAGAAGGAATCCTACCATTGACATTTTATAAATACAAAATGGCGGCAAAAATAAGCAGAATATTATTACTAAATTATAATTTTTTAATGATTAATTCTGTATTTAATTTAGAACTAGCACTTCCTCTGATACCTCCGGAAACAGGCATTGTATGATCATAATGTGCACTTGATGCAATGGGAAAATGAGTGTTGCCCGTCAAAAGACCATGACTAGGGTCTACACCAAACCAACCAATACCTGGCAAATACACATCTACCCAAGCGTGGAGCTCATAAGCAGGGTTTATCATATCAAAATAATAATAACCACTTACAAAACGTGCCGCAAGACCTTGTTGCCTCAATACGTTAATCAGCATCCAAGATAAGTCTCTACATGAACCTCTCTTTAGTTGAAAAGTTTCATCTGGCATGAATGGCGCTCCATCTGCTCTATATTCAACACTAAAATCATCATGCAATTGTTTAGTAAGATTGGTGAGATAAGGAATGGTATTAAAATTTGACTGCTTTAAAATGGATAAAGCATAATCAATCAACACTTTTGAAATAGGCACTACTTCTAATGCAGAAAAAAGTAATTTTTTCTGCAAGACATTATATTGAAAAGGTAGTGTATTAAAACTTTGAGGGTATATTAAAAAATTAAAAGGATTGTATGGTTTCGTTTCTAGAACACTTTCTGCTTTAATGCTTAGTTGAGATGTCATGCCTTCAAACCAGCAAAAATCTACAACATTATTATCTTCATCTTGTACTAATTTATGCCCTGCTGGTTGTGGCTGAATTGTTATGGCAAACTCAGAAACATCAACATAAGATGTTTGGCTTGGACGAAATCTTAAATAATGAGGTTCTAAAAAAACTTCTGAATCAAATAGATACGTTGTAATATGGGTGATTTTAAATTTCATGGAGTACCTATTTTAGTGCTGATTTAATAAAGGTGATGAAGTAAAAAGGATTTCCGTTTAGCTAGTTATTTGATTTTCAATGGAAAAAAACGATGCATAAACTGCTGTAGACACTCCATTTAGTTTTTGCTGAATATCGTCAAGATATTCATGCATACCTCCAGAAATAATCTCATTTATCGCTGTATATTCTAGTTGTGATTTTAGAGCTCCTAATTGTTTTTGAGCACTATTACTGAATCCAAAAGAACTCCCCGATAACGTAATAAGAGATTTCTCTGCACTAATCAAGCATGCCAGTATTGATCTAGGAAATTCTGTGTCTAAAATCAAAAATTCTGCTATACTTGACGAGGTGAGTTTTCCGTATTTTTTTCTATACATATCATAAGCACTGACCGACTTTAAAAGTGATGCCCACTGAATTAAGTCTAAGGAAGAACCTACCTCATTAGGAGAATCTAATAAAAGATGATATTTAGTGTCTAAGACTCGAGATGTTTTATCTGCACGTTCTATTGCTTGCCCTAACTTACCAAAATGCCATCCTTCATTTCTTGAAATAGTAGCATCATACATACCATAAAGTAGTTGACACCCATTTTTAACATTGGTAAAAAATTCTCGTAAATTGTTTTCTTTATGACACTTGTTTTCTAAACCTGCCTTCACTAGGTAGTTTAATGCGTTAATTTGCTCCCAAAATTCTTTCGTTATTTCAGGGCGTATGGCACGTGCATTTTCCCTTGCATTTAAAATACAATTGTAAATGGAGTTTGGGTTTTTCTTATCAAAAGCTAAAAAATAAATCACTTTAGATTTAGACACTTTCGTGTTTAATGATTTATACAATTCCCAATCTCCAGTAATTACTACAATAGGTTTCCATTGCTGCTCTTCATCTGGCGGCATTTCTAGTGATAAGTTATAATTTACATCCATAAATCGTGCATAATTTTCTGCACGTTCTAGATATCTATTCATCCAATATATTGTGTTCGCTACTCTACCAAGCATAATTTTTTAATTTAATGATTTAATACCCATGTATCTTTACTTCCGCCACCTTGTGAAGAATTAACTACGATTGATCCCTTTTTTAGTGCGACCCGTGTTAATGCTCCAGGGATAATGTTAATATCATCACCATAAAGTGCGTATGGTCTTAAATCAACATGTCTTCCTTCTATGGTATTTTCATCAGTAATCGTAGGTACTCTAGACAAATTAATCATAGGTTGCGCTATATAATTTCTAGGATTATGCTTAATTTTCGCAATGAATTCTTGCTGTTCTTTTTTTGTAGATTTTGGACCTACAAGCATTCCATACCCACCAGAAGCATCTGTTTGTTTAACTACTAAATTGTGTATATTTTCAAGAACATATTTACGGTCTTGTTCTTCATCACAGATATATGTTTTTACATTTGGCAAAATCATATCTTCTCCTAAATAATACTTTATAATTCTTGGAATATAAGCATAAACAGCTTTATCATCTACTACTCCTGTTCCTGGCGCATTAACTAAAACCACATTGCCTTTTAAATAGGCATTAAATAATCCGGGGGTTCCTAAAACTGAATTTTTGTTGAACGCTAAAGGATCAATAAACTCATCATCTACACGACGGTAAATAACATCCACACGTTTTAAACCATTGGTTGTAATGGTATAAACGATTTCATTTTTCACTATTAAATCTTTACCTTCTACCAACTCTGCACCCATTTGCTGTGCCAGGTAGGAATGTTCAAAATAAGCAGAATTAAATATTCCAGGCGTTAAAACAACTACCGTTGGGTTTTCTACATCGGTAAGTGATTCTAAGGTATCTCTTAAAATATGCGTATAGTCATAAACGGGCTTTACCCCTAATTTTTCAAATAACTCAGGAAAAGTACGCTTCAAAATTTCTCTGTTTTCTAGCATATAGGATACCCCAGAAGGACAGCGTAAATTATCTTCAAGTACATAATATTGCCCGTCTCCGCCCTTAATTAGATCAGATCCTGTGATGTGACACCAAATATCTCTTGGGGGCTTAAAACCTTCTAATTCTTTCAAATACGAAATACTTGAAAAAATCATCTCTTTAGGAATAATTTTATCTTTTAAAACCTTTTGATCGTTATAAATATCTTGAATGAATAAGTTAAGGGCTTTAATACGTTGCTGTAAGCCTCTTTCTAAATGTGTCCATTCTTTATTATCGATAATTCTTGGAATAATGTCTAAATGAAGAATACGTTCTACGCCCTGATTGTCACTATACACATTAAAAGTCATCCCTAAAGATAGTTGTGCTCTATCTGTAGCATGCTGTAATGTGCTTAGTTTTTTAGGACTCATTTTTTGAAGTCGCTCTAAAAACAATTTGTAATTTGGCCTAACGTTTTTATTTTCATCAAACATTTCATCATAAAACCCTTTGGTTTCGTAAGCTGAGAAATCTAATTTTGGCATGAAAAAAGTGTGAATTTATTCCAGATTTAATGCGTCTTTTTTGTTGCTGAAAAATCAGCGCAAAAAAAGATTATTTGTAAATTAAAAAAGGAGTGATTAAAAATGTGACATACTACCCATTGTAGTATATTCTCTCAATATACAAAAAACAAAGGAATATCCTAAACTTTTATGACATAAACCATGATTTTTTACACTATTTAAGCATAAAGTGCTATAAATCAATAATTAGATGAATTATAGTTTTACACCAAAATACGTTGGTCCTATGCATTATTGCGAGTTCAATAAAAGCAATATAGTATAAAATGCTTGATGTAAATTTAAAAAGTGTTTTTCAATTTGTTTACTAAAATAAAGTGATGAAGCTAAAGCCGGATGAACGGTTTAAACCCCATTTATAAATAGCTATAATTCTTTTGAAATTCAACAACTCTTTCTACCATATGGACAATCATTCCATAAAAAAAGCTCCCAAATTGGGAGCTTTTTTCAATCACATTTAATTTATATTTTATCCCTTTGAATCTGCCTTGAACCAAAAATCTATAGCTACTTCTTCTGGTCTTTGATCTTGATCTGGGCGATCTCCGCCTTGAGATCCGCCTTGACGACCACCTGGGCCTCCGCCACTACCTCCAGGTCCGCCGCTTTGGCCACCGCGCCCACCTTGGCCACCGCCACCAAAACTAATGTTTGATGAGCTATCCTCTTCTCTCTCTATTTTTGTAGTTACCACTCCTATCGTCATTTTTGATCCATCTACAGGATGTGAACTTATATTATTTTTAGGCATTATGAGCTCATAATGCAAAAAGCCAGCATCTTTATCATAGTCATAAGCAATACTGATTGCTAGATTATTTAGATCTAAATGAAATTCTTGCGCTAAATCAGGAGTACTATAGCGTGCCATTTTTGACATGTCTACCAATACGGCTAAAATAGCTGGACCTCTTTCGTCATCTTTTTCTTCTCGTTCTCCACTAGTTCCACGAGGGCTTTCATTGCTATTGGGTTTCCCTTGTGGTAGGGCTACTTCAGAAGGGTATTGAACAGCGACGTTCTTTTTTCGTTTTCCTTTTACATCAAAATAAACAGAAAAACCACGATGCAACATAGAAAGCATTGTTGCCTCATCTGTTGTGCTTAATTGCACATAAACATTTTTAGCATCCATAGTACTGCTATAGTTTATAGTGCCCTCACTATTTTCAAGTGATACTTGAGCCTGACTTTTTAACACCCCAAACAGCCCTAGAATGCAAAGCGACCATTTAATTTTATTGAAAATAAACTTCATTTTTTTCTACTTAAATTAGGTATGATTTACCCTAAAGCTATCAAATAACAAAAGGCAAATACCATACTTTCAGTGAATAGCCTATAGTTCTTAGTGAATACAGGATAACTTCCTTTCCATTTAAATTAATGCTCCCTAGTCATCACCCTATAATCCTAACAGGAATCCTTATCTTTACAGACTCAATACTGATGATTATACAATTTTGCAACAGATAAAAGCTTACTTAGATCAAATAGCGACCATCTCTACTAAAGATTGGGAATATTTTACGTCTAAATTACAAGGCCGTGTCATTCCGAAGAAAACTATTTTTTTAAAAATTAATGAGATCGAAAACCATATTTCTTTTATTGAATCTGGTGTAGTACGCTTGTTTATTCCCAAAGAGGACCCTGAAAAAGAAATTACTTTTGGCTTTAGTTTTGAAAACCAATTTATCAGTGCCTATGATTCTTTTTTAACCCAACAACCTTCTGCCTATCAACTGGAAACGCTAACAGAAACTACGCTTTTGAGCATTACCTATAGTGATTTACAAGCCGTTTATAAAAATACCCAAATAGGAAACCTTATTGGCAGACTAACCGCAGAACGCCTTTTTCTATTAAAATCTAAGCGCGAACAAAACTTACTAAATCTCACCGCAGAAGAACGCTACCTAAAGTTATTTAAAGAACGGCCAGAACTCATAAAAGTAATTCCTTTAAAATACATTAGCTCCTATATTGGTGTTACCGCACAGGCTTTAAGCCGAATTAGAAAGCGTCTATAGTACGTGTTTTATTGATTTAGGTTCATTGTTTTCCGACAAACAACACAGTATCTTTGTAAAAAAAGTTATGGCAGTAATCATTTTTGTTTTAGTGCTTTGGTATGGAGGGTTGTTTTTTCAATCATTCTTTTTACACCGGTATGCAGCACACCAAGTATTTACCATGTCTAAAACCATGGAGCGTATTACATTTATTCTAACTTGGATTTTTCAAGGGTCTAGTTACTTAAGTGCTTATGGATATGGCGTTATGCATCGCATGCACCACGCATATACGGATACGGATAAAGATCCGCATTCCCCTTCTCACGATGCAAATTTATTTGCGATGATGTGGCGGACAAAAACTATCTATCAAGATATCAATAAAGAACGGATTGCTATTGATCAGCGTTTTACGAAAAACGTACCACAATGGAAAGCATTTGATAAATTTGCGAGTTCTCGTATTTCTAGAATCCTGTGGATTTCAATGTATATTTTATTTTTCGCATTTTTCACCACCGCAACATGGCAATGGGCTTTGTTGCCTATCACCTTTTTAATGGCTCCTATTCATGGGGTAATTATCAACTGGTTTGGTCATATTTATGGCTATGTGAATTTTAAAATGAAAAATACGAGTAAAAATTTATTCCGATTTGATTTTTTAATGATGGGCGAAGGTTATCACAACAATCACCATAAGCATGCTAGTAGAGCTAATTTTGGTGTAAAATGGTACGAGATAGATGTTACCTATGTTATCATTAAATTATTAGACGCTTTTGGTTTTATTCAATTAAAACCCATTCCTGTACAAGATAAATAACTAAAAATAGTTCTTAGCTAAAGGACATTTTTGATAAAAAAAATCCATAAAATAAAAGCGCAGCAATGCTGTACTTCTATTTTATGGGTTTTTGCATTATATCTAATTGCTAACTTTTGCGGGTAACATCTACGGTAACCTCCATATGCTGACCTCCTCCAGAATACACGATTCCTTTTAAGGGAACAACATCTGAAAAATCACGTCCTTTAGCCACGCGTATATGCTGGTCTGATACTAAAAGATTATTTGTAGCATCAAACTCTACCCAACCTATGTCAGGTATATATAAAGACATCCAAGCATGAGAAGCATCTGCTCCTGCTAACTTGGGTTTTCCTGGTGGAGGAATGGTTTCAATATACCCACTTATATACCTAGCAGACAAGCCGATAGAACGCACACAGGCCAAACCAAAATGTGCATAATCTTGACATACTCCTTTTTTATGTTTAAACACTTCTTCTAGAGGAGTACTTATTTCCGTGAAGCCGGGCGTAAATGTAAAGTCGGTATAAATACGCGTATTTAATTCATGCATCGCTTCCATTATTGGTCTGTTTGGAGTAAAAGACATTAAAGCATACGCACGTATAGCTGATAAGAAGGTAACATGAGGCGATTCTAAATAAAATTGCCGGATATCATTAGAGGTATCTATAGACTGCAGCAATTTAACTACCGATTCCCAAGCAGGTGTTTCGGCAGGATTTATAGCCAACCACGTTGGTGGATGCACTGTAATTTCATTGGTACTTTCAACAACAAGCTTTTTGTGGGCTTTTTGCAGTGAAAAATAGAAGTATTTATTTTCAAAAAAATCTTCTCGTTCCATTATAAAATTTGGCTCAGGATCAATAGTACATTTAGAGGAATTGATTTCCTGTAAAGTATTATTACCACTAACCTGAAATACGATATTATGGCATAACGAAACCATAGATTGATATTCGTATACTGTTTTGTGTTTCACTTCGTAAATCATATTTCTGGAATTTTAGTGCTTACAAAACCAAATGTAGTTTCCGTATGGTTAAAATATTGACTTATAAATAAACTCGAAGCATCTCCAAGCAACTGTTCTAATTTTTCCATTAAAAGGATTAAGTCTTTTCTAGAACCTGATTTTTTCTTTCCTTTTTTTAATAGGTTAGGTTCGCTTAAACGAACCAAGGTCGTTGCCTCTAAAAGTTTTTTCTGTATTAAACTAAGCTGTAGCTGTACTTCAGACGTTTTTGGCATGCGATTTACACGTTTTTCAAGTTGTGTAATTTGGTATACTACAGATCGTGGATTCAATTCATTTAGCAACAACAATGTTAATGTATTGGTGAATTCAATAGTAGATCTATACATATAACGATACGTAATTAAACTCTCGTTATTAATTAACACGCACTCTAAGAGCGATTTTTCTGTTTCGCTGTCCAGTTCCTTAGATAGGATATTTTTTAGAAAAGTACAGGTCATATAAGAAGATTCCAGATCACTTCCTATGCACTGTAAATTCCAAGAAACATCTCTTGTCATCGTATCTACCCGTAAGCCATGATACGCCATAAGCCGTATAATTAAACCATCTAAAATATAACTAATATCATTGATTCTAGTGCTCTCTTTAAGCTTGTTACTTTCTTCTGAAATATGATCTAATATGCGCCAACTATCAAGACCTAAACGGTCACGTACCGCATAGGCGTTACGTAAAAATGCTTGTAGGGAGTGATTCAAGGAACCTGCCTTTGTTACATCAGTGATTACAGAAATGAGTTCTTTTTCAGGATTCACTAATGTTTCTTTATCTTCGAAACCTGGCAATAACAAGGTGATATTAGAAAATGATTTTAATAAAGAGCAGAGTACCACATCTTTTTCAACATTTAAGTTATCCTCAGTTTCATAATACTTCTTTATAATAACGCGTGCCAGACGCACTAGAAAAATAGAACGTTCTACATACCTGCCCAACCAGAATAATTTTTCTGCGGTACTGCTCGGCAATACATTTTCTGTTTGCGGAATTTTATTTGGTACACTTTCTGATTTAGTATGTTTATCACTACCAAGCACCCAAGTATCTTTACTGATCCCTCCCGCTTGATTGGAAACTATAAACGTTCCTTCATCTGCAGAACTTCGGGTTAATCCACCCGGCATCACTTGGTACGAATGGTCTGTAGTATCTGCTACTACATAACTTCTAAATACCGCATTTCTAGAGGCTAACTTACCGTCTATGTATGATGGCGTTGTAGAAAAATTTACCCTTTCTTGACCTACATACAAATAAGGCCTCATATTAATTTCATTCTTCAGGGTTGCTATCTGTTCCTCATCTAATGATGAGCCGTACATAGCACTACTTGTATCATCACTATATATTTTTCTGATAATTAATTTTTCTAAATTATCAAATACATATTGTTTTGCAGCTGCTTGTCCGCACCACCATGTAGCGACAGAAGGTAGAATAAGTTCTTCCCCTAAAATATGTCTACATAGCTTAGGTAAAAACGCCATTAAGCCTGGATTTTCAAGAATCCTACTGCCTAAAGGATTTATAAGCATTACCTTTTGCTGCCGTACTGCCTCCATAAGGCCTACAACCCCTAATTGCGAGTTCATTTTAAACTCTAAAGGATCGCAGAAAACATCATCAACTCGACGTACGATAACATCTACTTTTTTAAGTCCTTTTATTGTTTTTAGCCAAACATACCCATCACTTACTGTAAGATCTGCACCACTTACCAAGGTAAAACCCATCAATGAAGAAAGGTAAGCATGCTCAAAATAAGCCTCGTTTTCTGAACCTGGCGAAAGAAAAACTACTCTTGGCTCTTCCTTATTTTGCCATGCGAGATTTGTTATGGTTCTCTTTAAAGTTTCGTAGTACGTATTGATTTTTCTAATCTGATTTTCTCGAATCATTTCAGGAAAAACTCGGGTCATGGCGACCCTATTTTCAAAGGTATATCCTGCTCCCGAAGGCGCATCTGTACGGTCATGTAAAACCCACATTTTACCATTCGGCCCACGTGCTAAATCGGCAGAATACTGTATCAATTGTTGCTCTCCCGGAATTTTTAATTTATCAACCTGCCGTAAAAATCCTTTGTGATTATAGATCAGTTCAAAAGGGATATGGCCAGAGCGAATAAGTGTACGTTTGCCATAGATATCTTTTAAAATATGATTTAATAAAACAGTACGCTGTTTCAGCCCTGATTCTATAACGTTCCAATCTTGCTCTCCAAAAATCATGGGCACAGAATCAAGCATCCAAGGCCTGTTCATCCCATCCGGATCACCATAAATATTATAGGTAACCCCATTTTCTTTCAATTGCCGCTTTAGTTGAAGCTGGCGCTCATCCATCTCCTCTTTCCCAAGCGTATTAAAGGTATCCAATATCTTTTCCCAATGTGGATGCACTGAACCGTCAGGCGATGTTATTTCGTCAAAATAGGGAGAATTACTTTCGACTTTTTTTTGTAATAAAGAAGAAATCATATCTTCTTTATAAAGCTGGTTGTCCATTATTGAATTTTCTTTTTCGCTTTATATTGTCTCAAATCCATAGTATATGGATAATCAGGATTTACTACTTCGCCACTAATATCATACTGCGTTGTAATTTGTATTGGTGTAATATAGCGTCCTGCAGACTGTTGTGTTGCTACGGTAGGTTCTACCAAATTAACGGTATGTCCAAAATCAAAAAATCTAGAAATACGTCGCGATTCTGCCTCATAACTATTCACAGGAAAGGTTTCATAATTGCGCCCTCCTGGATGTGCCACATGGTATTTGCAAGCCGCCACAGATTTTTTAGACCAGGTATCATACAAATCAATTACTAAAGGAGTATCCGCCCCTAGCGTTGGATGTAATGCAGAAGGCGGCTGCCATGCACGGTAGCGTATTCCTGCCACATATTCGCCCTGAACTCCTGTGTTCTTTAGTGGAATACGGCATCCATTACAAATGAGTATGTAACGAGAATCTGTCAATCCGCTTACTTTTACCTGAATTCTTTCTAATGAAGAATCTACAAAACGTGCTGTTCCTGTGCTAGACATTTCTTCTCCTAGTACATGCCAAGGTTCAATCGCCATGGTTAATTCTATATGGATATTATCTACTTGTAATTCTCCTAAAAATGGAAAACGGAAGGCAAAAAATGGATCAAACCAATCCAAATTCATTTTATATCCTGCATTTTGTAAGTCTTTCATCACATCGCCTAAATCATTAGAACAATAATGGGGCAATAAAAACCGGTCATGGAGTGCTGTTCCCCAACGTACTAATTTATGTTCATAAGGTTTTTCCCAAAACCAAGCCATTAAGGAGCGTATCAATAAAAATTGTACCATACACATTTGATAATGTGGTGGCATATCAAATCCTCTAAATTCTAAAATTCCCAAGCGTCCTGTTGAAGAATCTGGAGAATACAATTTATCAATACAAAATTCTGCTCTATGGGTATTCCCCGTAATATCTACCAATAAATTTCTGAAGATGCGATCTACCAACCAAAATGGTACTTCGTTTTCTTTTAGGTCTTCTGGTATTTGCTGAAAGGCCAATTCTAGCTCGTATAACATTTCATCACGCCCTTCATCTACTCGTGGTGCCTGACTTGTAGGACCAATAAACTGTGTAGAAAACAAATACGATAATGAAGGATGATGTTGCCAATAGGTAATAAAACTACGCAATACATCTGGTCTGCGAAGTAACGGACTGTCTGCTGGGGTTACTCCTCCTAGCGTTACATGGTTCCCACCACCGGTTCCGGTATGTTTCCCGTCTAGATTAAACTTTTCTGTAGTTAATTGAGTTTCCGCAGCTTTTTTATAAAGAATATCATAATTATTCAGAATTTCTTTCCAACTACTTGCGGGGTGAATATTTACTTCAATAACGCCTGGATCGGGTGTGATTTGAAATTTCTGGATGCGATTATCTGAAGGAGGATCATACCCTTCAATAAGAATAGGCATTTGTAACTTCTCAGCTACTACCTCAATATGATTTACCAATTGAAGGTAATGTTCAAAATGTGTCAGCGGTGGTAAAAATATAAAGAGTTTTCCTGCTCTTATTTCTACTGATAAACTGGTAATAAAAATGGACTCACTATCTGCTATTTGCTGACGCCCTTCGCTCTTTGCTGTATTTTCTTTTATGCTGGGTAATGCCTCTGCTGCTTCAAATAAACTAGGCTCTGGCTTCACTTTCACTTCTTCGTGATCAAATGCTTGAATAGATTTCAACGGCAATCGTAAGCCTAAAGGAGAGTTCCCAGGAACTAGAAATAGGTTTTTTCTACGGAATTTCCATGCACAAGTTTCCCACGTACTATTTTCAAAATTCCATGCAATTGGTATAGAATAACCGATAGGTTTATTCATACCGTGTTGCAACAATTCTGATAAACGCTGACGTTCTAATGGAGCTTCTAAATCGAGTTTTAAAGGATCTACATCTATAGGTATATTACTTTCTTCCCATGCAAAATAAAAGGGATCTTCATACGCAGGGTGTATACATTCTTGGTTTAGTTGTAAGGATTTTGCTAAAGCGTTCATAAACGTATCCGCATCATCTACCGTAAATTTATAATCGTGAGATAGGTCTGCTAAAAGCGTATCATTATTCCAAATTGGCAAGCCATCTTTACGCCAATAACATCCTAATTTCCAACGAGGCAAAGGCTCTCCAGGATACCATTTTCCTTGTCCGTACAGCATTAAAGCTCCCGTACCAAATTCATCTTTTAGTTTATGAAAAAGTTCATTTGATAATTTACGCTTTTGTGCGCCATCTGCTGCAGAATTCCACTCTGGTGCATCTTGATTATCTGTAGCAACAAACGTGGGTTCTCCTCCCATGGTTAGCCGCACATCTTTCGCTAACAATACCGCATCAACTTGTTCTCCTAAGGTCACAATATCATTCCACTGTTCATCGGAATAAGGTTTAGTCACTCGGGGTTTTTCTACAATACGCGTTACGGTATTTTCAAAATGAAATTCGGTTTTTGCTGCTTCTGCAAGCCCTGAAATTGGGGCGGCACTATCTGGATTAGGAGTACACGCCAAAGGAATATGTCCTTCCCCAGCAAACAAGCCTGAGGTAGCATCTAAACCTATCCAACCAGCTCCTGGAACATAAACTTCTGCCCAAGCGTGTAAATCTGTAAAATCTTCCTCGGCTCCAGAGGGTCCTGTAAGCGATTTAACATCCGGTTTTAATTGCACCAAATACCCTGATGCAAAACGTGATGCCAATCCTAAATGACGTAACAATTGTACCAATACCCAAGTAAAATCACGACAAGAGCCTGATTTTAACTGCAAGGTTTCTTCACAGGATTGTACTCCTGCTTCCAAGCGGATGTTATAGGATAATTGATTATATATCAACTGATTTAAGGCGACTAAAGAATCAACCATATTCATATCATCGGTTAAAAGCGCTTTTGCTTCCTTAACCAAATTGAGCATCAAGGCATCTTTTTCTTTTATCTCTAAGTAAGGCGATAATTGTTGTAATAAGCCTTCTTCATAGGTAAAACCTGGTTTTGAGGCATATTCTTCAATAAAAAAATCGAAAGGATTAATCACCACTAGATCTGCAATAACCTCTACATCTACCGAAAAATGATCTACTTTATCTGGAAAAACAATTCTAGCCATATAGTTTCCAAAAGGATCTTGCTGCCAGTTGATAAAGTGATTTTTAGGATTGATATTTAAACTATATCCTTTAATCGGGGTACGAGAATGTGGTGCAGGACGTAGCCTAATTACCTGTGGCGATAATTTAATATGCTTATCATATTTGTATTCTGTGTAATGCCTTATGGCTACTTGTATTGACATCGACTAAGAAATTAATGTGAAAATTATCTAAGAGCAAAATTAACTATTAGATGTTATTTATTTAGACTCGTATTCGTAATGCTTAGGCGGACCTACAACAAAAACATAAGAAAGCGATTTTTTATGAAATATACTATCATTCATTTGTTTTTTATTTCTAGCTGTAGGTACTAAAATTTGGTGTAGAAATTTTCCTGTTCTTCCGCTACTTTCTCAACAGTTACCACCTGTTTTAAAGGAACAACACCTGGACCAAATTGGTTAAAAACGGCAACATCTGCTGCATCGGTACCATAGCCTAAAGCAACATAACCTCCTTTTTTGTCCGATTGTGTGGCATCAAACGTATACCAGCATCCACCTACATACACTTCAAACCAGGCATGCATATCCATCGGTTTTAAATTATGTAAATATCCCACAACAATACGAGCAGGAATGCTTATACTGCGGCATAAGGCAATGCCTAAATGGGCTAAGTCTCTACAAACCCCAGATTGTCGATAGTTAACGTCTACCGCTGAAATAGGGAAATTACTGCTCCCTGGAATATAGCTGATTGTATTACGCAACCAAGATTCAATAGCAGCAACTTGGTTATATCCTGGTAATTCATTTGCTGTAATAGATACAGCCAAATCATTAAAACGATCTGATTCACAATACCTACTCGGTAATAAATAACGTAAGATTGAATCTGGTAAATTTTGAATCTCTACAAATGGAGCCCCAAAATGAACAGCAACTACATCTGGAACTTGTACCTCTGCCTTGGTACTAATGGAGAAATTTCCCGAAGGAGCAATCAGTCGCTGACAAAGGTTACCCGCAATATCTGTATGTTCAACCACGGGTATCATGGGCGAAATTTTGTATTCTTCGCGTTCTACCCATTGTGCTGCATTACTTCGTGGGCGCAGCATTAATATAAACGGCGTAGGTACTTCTAACTCAAACAATAAAAAAAAACTAATTCGCAATACCATAGGGAAGTGTTTTATAAAATACGTGAAAATAGGTTTGTTTTTAGCTACAGGGTATTTTCCAATGCCCAACCAATTTAAGTATTATTTAGGTAGTAAAAGAGTTCTATTTTAGTTGATTAGGTATTATTTATGAATCGTAACTTTTAGTACTATTAATTTCCTAATTAGATAAAAAACCTGCGGATAATCTTTTGATTTTAGGGTGACAATTTATAAGCATCTTACAAAAATAGGAACGCGAAGATATCGGGAAAAGCACCCATTCCCCTTTCTAATTGCACTGTAGCCATCAGTTGTAATAACACATAAGTTAAACACTGCTAAGACTTTACACCGCATATATTAAACAAAAAAAGGAAACAAAAACAACTATAGGGTCACTATTTACGTACATCCTTAAACCCCATTACATGAATCTTATGAAAAATTTAAAATCTTACGTAGGCATTCTATACCTAGTTTTCGCTTTATATAGCTGTACTAGTGATGATGCCAAGGTTGTTGTTCCTAGTGAAACCGAAGAGTCAATAACCCCTATTGATGAAGAAGAGCCTAATGAAGAAAACCCTGTTGCTACCACATTGATTGCCAATGATCTTGAACCACACCCTATGCAAGATATTGCCAGACCCGAATATTTAAAAACTATCGTAGATCCTTCTTTCGGAACAACCATTCGTAGAATATCAAATGCTGGAGACGGTGGGGTTATAAAACCTATGTACAGTACCATCCAAGCTTGGAATGCCGATGAAACTAGAATGATTCTGTACGACCAAACAAACGGTGTACATCAATTGCTAGATGGCATGACCTATGAATTCATTCGGAATCTTGATGACCTGCGCCCGGATGATTTAGAGCAACTATTCTGGGATTTCAATGATGCAGATGTCCTGTATTATTTAGATGCGAGTACGGATGATTTTATTAAATACAGTATTTCATCTTCAACGAAAGAGATTTTAGTCAATTTAAAAGACGTCACAGGTTGTGATGGTAGTATTAGTATGGGCAGTGATGTGCAAATGATGTCTTGGGATTCTGATGTGATAGGCTTTAGATGTGATAATAGCACCACCTATTCGTATCGTTTCTCTACTCAGAACCTAACCCCCTTTAATCTTGATGATGTAAACTATGCAGCCGTTATGCCTGCACCTAGTGGCACCTTATTTTACCATAATGTGTCTTCTTATGATGCCAATGGTAATTTTGTGGCTAGACTTAATAAAAGCAAACCAGAGCATTCTTGTTTAGGGCAAATGACCGATGGAACGGATACTGATTATTCGGTAAGTTTTGATGGCGGACCTAATGGTGGTTGTCAAGGGAATATTATTGCTTTCGATTTAAACACGGGGGAGTGTCTTCCTGTGATTTCTGAAGCTCAAGGGTATGCTTATCCAAAAACAGGAACCCATATTTCTGCAGTTGCTCATAAAAACCCGGGGTGGATTGCTGCTTCAATGATTGGTTTTGATGAAGACGGACAAGCATTATTAGATCAAGAATTAGTGATTGCACGTGTTGAACCTGGGAATGTTGAGGTGTACAGAATTGGACACCACAGAGCCGATGAAGACCAATTTGATTATTGGGGAGAACCGCATGCTGTAATCAGCCCTACAGGAACCAGAGTCCTTTTTGGTTCTGACTGGAGCGGTTCTGAAGATGGCAAGTCTGTTGAATCTTACGTCGTAGAACTCCCTTCTTTTAATCCGTAAATAAAATAAGGTCTAGCATGCTCCTGTAGCGGCTAGACCTATCTTTTTAAATTTACGTTCTTATACCCTTCTAAATAATAGCGTATTATATTTTAGCACCCTATTATCGCATGCAGGTTGGTCTGTTCTTAGAAATATGTTGAAACTGACCAATAGCCATTCTTCTAGAGCCTTCTTTAGCGCGTTCTGCTACGGTACCCACATATAAAGTATCTACGGTTGCTGCCCACAATTGCAACCAAGTATCAAAATGGGTTTGTTCAATGCTATGTTTCATATGGGCATCTACTTTTAAATGTGCTTCGCTAGGGTTGCCTTTAAAACAGACATTTCCTAATAATGCAGTTTCCCAAAAATCGGTTAGTTTTTCTAAATGTGCCGGCCATTGCGCTGCTGCGATATGTTCATTAAAGATTGGTCCTAACAAATCGTTTTTTCTAACTTCAGCATAAAAAGTATGTACCAATAAAGTAATCTCTGCTCTGTTTTCTATGTCTTTCATCTTACATGTTATAAAATGCAACACAGACTAAATATTAGGCTGTGTTGATTTTTAATTAATTTTTCTTTTTGATACAATACACACTTCCTTGAATGGTAAACCAACAGAAATAAAATATTCCTATAGAGAATATGATATCGCCAATCATACGCATCCATTTTAAGGTTTGTACGGTTGGTGAATATAGTAATTCTGCATCTCTAGCAAAAGAATATCCTTTAGTAATAGACGTATACGCTTGTATAATTCCTATGGGTAATAAACTTAAGACCACCATGGCTACTAATCCAATATTCAAGAACCAAAAGGCTCTTTTCAATTTTACAGAATTCCACACCCGGTCTGAATAGAAACGCAAACAGATGATGATAAAGCCCATTCCCAGTAAACCATACACCCCAAATAAAGCGGTATGCGCATGTACTGCGGTAGTATTTAAACCCTGAATGTAATAGAGTGCAATAGGCGGATTAATTAAGAACCCGAACACCCCTGCGCCTACCATATTCCAAAAGGCTACCGCAATAAAAAAGAATACTGGCCATTTGTATTTTTGCATCCATTCATTGGATTTTAAAAGGTTCCAGTTTTCACGAATTTCGAAACCCATGAGCGTTAGCGGTACTACTTCTAGTGCACTAAACGTAGCTCCTAATGCAATGGCTTGCACAGGTGTGCCCGAATAATATAAATGATGTAAGGTTCCTATGATTCCACCTGCTAGAAAAATCGTCGCCGAAGCAATGGACGCTTTTCCTGCTGTTTTTGCGGATAGAATTTTCATCCGTAAGAAGATAAAAGCAATTATTACCGTCGCAAATACTTCAAAGAAACCTTCTACCCAAAGGTGTACCAACCACCAGCGCCAATAATTAATTACCGGCAAACTACTGTTTTCGCCATACATTAATCCAGAGAAAAAGAACATCCCTATAGCTATTACAGAAATGAGTAGAATGATTAGCAAGTGCTTAGAATCATCATTCCTCTTAATTGCAAAAACTACGTGTCTACCTACCATCAACACCCACAATACTAAACCTATGCCCAAGAATATTTGCCAAAACCTACCTAAATCCATATACTCATAGCCTTGATGGCCAAAAAAGAAATTGGTGGTTAAATCTAAAAACTGATGTACGCCTAACCACTCCCCTAACATCGATCCTAATACAATTATAATTAAGGCGATAAATAAAAAATTGATCCCGAATACTTGAAACTTCATTTCTTTACCGCTAATCATCGGTGCTAGAAACAAACCAGTAGCAAGCCATGTAGCCGCAATCCAAAATACCGCCAATTGGGTGTGCCATGTTCTGGTAATGGAATAGGGTAAGAAACTAGACAAATCAAATCCAAAGAAGGCTTGCCCTTCTACCGTATAATGCACCGTTAGTGCTCCTAAAACAACCTGTAGCGCTATCAATAAAGAGATTACAATAAAGTATTTTAATACCGCCTTCTGTGATCTGGTTAACACCAAGGTATCTAAAGGGTCTTGCTTAGGGTGAATTACCGCATCTCCTTTTTCATGGTTGCGGATGTAATAATAACTCAAGGCGCCAATAAATAATAACAGGAGTACAATAGAAAATCCGGACCAAATTTGAGATTCTGGCGTAATGGTATTCCCTATTAAAGGTTCATGCGGCCAGTTAGAGGTGTAGGTATAATTCTCATTAGGCCTATTGGTACTCGCTGCCCAAGAGGTCCAGAACAAAAAAGCATTTAACTGTGCTAGTTTTACTTGATCTGTAAGTGCCCCTTCTGGAATGGCATATTGCTCATAACCTTCAGAAAAAATACGGGTGTAATGAGCAGTATTGCTCCTAATTGCAGCATAACGTGCGGCAGAAATAGTTATAGCTCCGGTCTCTGGGTTGTAGCTATTGGTTTTAATATCTTTAATTAACCGCGCTTTTAGCGCTGCCTTATTTTCAACATCTAGGTTTTCGTAGGTAGAATTAAAGTCTTTTTTAGCCCATGCCGCTAACATAAATACGGCTTCCTTATGAATCCAATCGGCAGACCAATCGGGAGCCACATAACTCCCATGACCCCAAATGGACCCTACTTCCATCCCTCCTATAGATTCCCATACATTCTGACCTATTTGTATATCGGCCTTTGTAAAAACCGTCTCTCCCGTTTCTTTAATCGTAACGGTTTCCGGAATTGGTGGTTGTGTTTGATATACTTCTGTTCCTACCCATATTAAGGCTATAAACGAGAGTATAACAACGCTAGAAAATGCAATCCAAACTTTTTTCATGGTTGTTTCTTTTTCAATTCCTAGTTGGCTACATTTTTTACACGGTCTACACTATCTGCCGTAGAAATGGTCAAACGGATAATCGCGTCTTCAATACAAAATAAATCATGGGGAACACTAGCCTCCAAGGCAATTAAATCTCCTCTTTTTAATTGCTGTTTTTCTCCAGCTACGCCAAAATCTATAAGGCCTTCAAAGAGTTCTACTACTATTGGAAAAGGAGCTTTATGCTCTTTCATCTGTTGTCCTTTTTTCATGAGGATTCGCACCTCTTTTGTGCTGTTTGTTTTTAATAAAACACTCACTGCTGGTCGGTCTTCCAAATAGTTAAGATTCGCTGTTATTGATGCTGTTTTCATAGTATATATATTTGTTGTTGTTTTAATTTTAATGTTCTTAATTAGAGGAACTTACGTATTCCTATTGCTTGTTTGTATTTAAATGTTTAAAGCTCCTAAATCCAAATAAAATAAGACAAGTTATCTTTATGATTTCTACGAGCACGTACCACAGATGCAACTTGCTTTTTCCTAGCACTACGCCTTCCCGTATTAAATTGGCTCTCTCATCTAAAGCGGGCAATAACCACACACTTTGTAATACCAAAATGGCTACTGCTGTATAAAACAATCCCTGTAGGCGCAATGAATTTTTTTCTTTGGAGGCTACACTTAATACCAGAATAACTATGGCACTGGTAATTTCTACTTTATTCAACGCACTAAAGACCAATTGCCCAATGCCTAAACCCAATGCAGTATCTATGCCTGGAGCCCTAAATTTTAACCATGCCTCCATAAAGCTGATGGCGCCTATAAACCCTACCCAGATAAATGTGATGGCAATACTATACTTCTGTTTTTTCATAACGGATTAAAAGACCTTTTTATCTTCTATTAAATTAAATTTTAGCGTTTGAGTATGATGCTTTCTAAACTTAGATCATTCACAACCGATTTAATCGAGGTGGTTTCTAGCATATCCTGCAAATTATCACGGATTTCAACGAATTTAAAATGAAGTGGACAAGGCGAATTGGCATCACATTGTTTTAAGCCCAAGGCACAGCCTTTATAGATACTGTCCCCATCTAGTATGGTGACAATTTCACTTAGTTTTGTATCCATCTTTTCTGGTAAAATACTAAATCCTCCATAGGGTCCTTTTAAGGAATGTACAATCTGTGTTTTCGTAAGCTTCTGTAATATTTTTGCGGTAAATGCCTGTGGAGAGTTTATTTCTTCAGAAATAGTGGTCATACTCACCTTAATATCTTTATCGCTCTGTTGTGCGATAAAAAGTACTGCCCTAAGTCCATACTCACACGATTTTGAAAACATAACTCCCCTATTTAGATGCCAAAGATATATAATTTTTATAGAGGATAAAAATATCCTTTATAAGAAAATTAAAAATTTTCTTATTCTGATGCCCAAATTGAGAGATTACACCCCGAACTACTAAGTCTGTCATGTAAAATTAAAAGAAGTTTTTCGACATTTGTCATTTTATCATTAAAAACAGCTGATTTTGAAAGACCTGGTTGAACAAGATAAACTTTATAATCCCAATCTGTAGGAATAAAATCATTATGCAAATCGTTCAACTCATCTAACTTATTATCTAAAATTGTTGAATTTTGAGTATTTGTTACTCTATATAATAACTGTTTAATTATAAAACTGGACCTTATCCATATACAATTTCTCATAGCCTGCTGGAATAATTCAGTTATATTTCGCATATCGGCTCCAGGATTATCTGTATATGAAAATTTGCAATGAAAAAAGTGAATTGTTTTTTTCTTTTCAGAAAACCATATTATATCAGCCATTTCTCCAGCTCCATCATCAATTACTACAATATCATTATCAGAGTAATCGGGATTATCAGTAATCACTTTAATAGTCTTTTGTTGAACATTATATTTTTTTCCTCTTTTTGGTGGCTTTGCTTCCTTTGTTACATCAGTATCATCCCATCCATTCTCAATATTTTTGAATAAATCAATATCAAATTTTTGTTCTTTAATTTTTGGCGCAAATAAGGTAGAGCCTTTTAATGTCTTTGCATTCTGAAATATTATTAACGGCGGATAATCATTAATAAAGTCTTCAAAACTAATATTAATTGGATCTTTAAAAGGAATATCCATTATAATATGGATATCTTTATCTGATGTAACTACCCATTTTTTTTCATCATCAAAGTTAAAGTGGATTTTCGCTAGCTCATCTTTTTTAACAAAAAGTGCGCATTCAATTTTTTTCTTTTCTTCTGATAATTTCTCAAAAAGTATTTCAGGAGTAAAACCTTCATAATCTTTATCCCCTTTTATAATTTTCACAATAGCAATTTGAAATATAACATTATCAAATAGAACAGAAACTGGATTATCTTCGAATATTTCAACAGTTTTGAAATCTGCTAAATTTGACATCCTAGGAATTTTTGATTCATTATTTCCTAATTTAATTAGGGAATGAATATGTTGACACCAAAACGAAAATTCTCTAAGGTTTTTCCTTTTAATTGCCCATATTCGACCATTATTTACGGCTATACCTCTAGTTTCATTTTCGTCTATTCTTGATAATGCATGACCAAAAGAAAATACAGAACCATCAGAATGTTTAACTGCAGACTCCACTTCAAGACCCATTAACATTTTATATGATGGATTTGATGCTCCACTTCCATAAATATTTGACATTCCAACCATAAAGTACTGCCCAATGGTATTATCACTTAATCCATTTCTTATATATGATGCTGGGATAATTTCATATTTTTTTGTGTCAAATAGTTTAGATTTCATATAATTTAAGACCAAATCAGAAGTCGTACTTTCAAATAAAAAATCATCAATTAAATATAAAATATGCAAATCATAATTATCTTGAAACAAGGCTAAATCTTTTCCCCAAGGCAATGTTTTCTTATGCTTTGTAATTAATATTAAAGGGGAATTAACATCATCTTGATGTGTAAATACTAATTCAATTCCTGAAGGCATTTTTTTATGAAATCCTTTTATAAACTCAAAGCCAACTTTAGTTTTATAGATCTTGGTACTAAAGAATGGTTTCAAATCATCAGGAGATAAACCTAATGGATTTAATTCACTTGATTCTAAATCAGGGAACAAAGGTGAATTCGTGACAATTTTATCTACTAATTCAGGAATTAGTAAATCCCAAGACTTATCAAAATAGTATAACTTCTTAACTTCACCTTTTACATAGTTTTTATCTGCAATTAAAATTGCATTTCCAATTTGTTCTTTATGTATTCTGGAAATTCTACCAATAAATTGAATTGTTGTAGGTAGTGTTCTTGGAATATCATGTAGTACACTTATTTTCAATGTCGGTATATCTAAACCTTCTCCAATCATACCTACAGCAATTAAACTTTCTAACTCACCTTTTTTACATTTAATCAAACAATCTTCATTTTGTTTTGTAGTATTCCCACTATGAATTAAACCAACCGATATTCCTTTAGCTTCATATAATATTTTTAATTCTTCAGCGGAATCAATTTTTTTAGTTTTGATTAATAATTGAGCATTTGGATTTTTTTCTTGTTCTTTCCTCAAATTTTCTATCGCAGCATCTGCCAAAAGTGAATCTTTTTCTTGACTTTCTCCATTTTTAGTGTCTACATTTTTAAAGGTAACAGGTCTATATATTTCATCCTTTATAGCCTTAGCCATAGGATAATGATAAATTAAATCTCCAGGAATTCTTTTTCGGTCTCTTCTAAAAGGAGTTGCAGTTAACAAAATAATTTTCGAATCTGAATAATCTTTAAACACACTCCTATAAATTTTTGCAGGTGTATGATGTGCTTCATCAATAATTATTAAATCAAATAGATCTTTTGGAGGAGCTATGTTTTCTTTCATTTCAGAAGAACAACTGTGTGGAGTTGAAACAACCACATCATATAATTTTGTTGCTTCTATCCAATCATTTTCATTTTTTAAATATCCTATATGATTATTTACATTAGGCTTAACTTCATTCTTGTAAACACCCAAGGTCTTTAGTATTTCCATTCCACTAAAAACATCAAAAATTTGTTTTCTAATAACAACCGATGGAGTAATTATTAATACTTTTTTAATCTTCAATTCAAAACATATTGCTATCATCAAAGCTGTTTTACCAGAACCTGTTGGCATACTAATTAAAGCTGGTGCATTACTCTTAGTATAGTGACTTTTAACAGCCCAAATAGCTCCTAATTGACATTTTCTAAAACCAATTTCATCTTGATCAACCTCTAATTTAAATTGATCTTTATTTTTTATAAAAAAAGACATTATACTTTGTTTTAAATTAAATATTATATTCTAGGAGGGAAAAATAAATATAGTGAATTTTAAGATCCACCCCACTGCGGTTTCCCGCAGTATCAAGAAAAAAGATTGTCGTATGGCGCTTTGCTTTCCTCTTTCGTATTGCGAGTAACATTCAAAAAAAAGTATTTACCACTACGCAACAAGACACTAGTGCGGTAGTGCTATACTAATTCATAAAAAATTCTGTTTACTATCTAATGGGTGAGCTATGCCTAAAAATTAAGGGTAGCATGTCCGTTTACATTTTAAATTATTTCTAAAAAAATAATATGAAAAATACCCACTATTCACTTTTCTTAGTTGTGTTATTAACTTTTTTGTCGTGCAAGCAAGACGAGCTCAACGTACTGGAAACAGTAACTACAGAAAATTTAGATGAGGGTGGTTTGCCCGAGCTTACCTTTAGCTCTGTCCTTCCTGCAATGACCAGCACCGAAGCCTATACTATAGATATAGCACAATGGAATATTCCTAATGATGGCACCGATGCGGCAACGACCACCACCAATTTACAGGCAGCTATAGATTGGGCACATGCGGAAGGTTTTGCTACCGTTACGCTTCCGGAAGGCACTTATTTGGTAGGCGAAGAGAAAAATGACATTTACCAAGGGGGAATAGAAATACACGAGAATACGGAGTTTGTGTTTGGTGAAGGGGCTATTCTAGAAATAGACACCAATGATAAATGGAACTACTGCGTACTTAGTTTAGATGGCGATAATATTATTGTTAGAGACGGTATTATCCAAGGCGATAGAGACACCCATGTATTTACGCCTCGCGAGAGTGATAATAAGGTAGCACATGATGAAGGCCATGGAATTTGTGTTTGGAACGATAGTAACGTTGTCCTTATTGACCATATGATTATTAGAAATACCACTGGTGATGGTTCACTTGTCTTAGAAGCTACGGATGTTACTTTTACCAACAACACCATTTACAACAACCGCAGACAGGGAATTTCTGTAGTGGGCGGCACCCGCATTACCATCACTGATAATGAAATACACCATATGAATGGTACGAGTCCGCAATTTGGAATAGATATAGAAGGTGCTGGGCGTGTAGATGAAGATATCCTGATCCAGAACAATTATTTTCATCATAATACGGGTGGAGATATTGTGAATACTAGTGGTAAAAATGTATACATTTTAGACAATGTTTTAGAACAAGGAGAAGGCAATGAGTATATAGATGGTCCACTTGTGTCTTGGCATAAAACCCACAATATTATTGCAAGAAATACCATTACCATGCTTAGTGGTTCTGTAAATGGTAGGTTAGGATACATACAATACTCTAGCGGTGGCGACAAAGGCCATAGCCGTGCTACTTATGTACATGATAATGTCATGAACAATTGTGGCATGTATATGTATAAAAGTGCTGATGCCGATGTGCGTAGAAATAAATTCTATGGCTACTTTGCAGCATTCTCAGATTTTGACAATTTAATCTTAGAAGATAATTTAGTAACCTATTCTCAAGAACATACGAATCTTAGGTATTGCTGGTCCTATCGTTTTAAAGAAGCTACGGGTACAGCTAGTGGAAATTATTTAGAGGATGAACTGCAAGACCTTCCGTTATCAGAAACAGAACCGTATACTATGCAATGTGTTTTAGATGGGTGGTAGGCTTAGGGTCGATACGAAATAAAAAATGCCTTTCTGAAATATTCTTCAGAAAGGCATTTTTTGTATACCTGTTTTTAGAAAAGAAATGCCACTACTATCCTTTAAAGAATACAACGCTTGGCGCCTGTTTGCACCGTCCGCTTATACAGGTAAACGAATAGAAAATAGGGCAAAAACGTTTTTTACTACACTCCTATTTTCCTTGAAATGACGAAAAAACACCCTTTTTCGTCAAAAAATAGCCATTTTGAGCCTTTTTTTGATAAAATATGCCTTTTTATTAGGAATAACGTAGAAAAAAGTGTATAATAAGGAAAGAAATAATAACTAAAACATATATATGAGGCAACTAAAGATCACTAAGCAAATTACAAACAGAGACACAAAATCATTAGAAAAGTATTTCCAAGAAATATCAAAATTAGACATGATTACCGCTAATGAGGAAGTAGAACTGGCCATAAAAATTCGTGAAGGAGATCAAGTTGCACTTAACACCTTAGTAAATGCTAATTTGCGTTTTGTAGTTTCAGTGGCAAAGCAATATCAAGGAAGTGGTTTACGACTTTCTGATTTGATTAATGAAGGAAATGTTGGACTAGTAAAAGCAGCCAAACGTTTTGATGAAACCCGAGGCTTTAAATTTATTTCGTATGCTGTATGGTGGATAAGACAATCTATTTTACAAGCGATATCTGAATTATCACGTATGGTCCGTCTGCCTTTAAATAAAATTGGAGAGATTGGTAAAATAAATAAGGTGTTTTCTTATTTAGAACAGAGCCTACAACGCCCGCCAAATGCTATTGAAATAGCTAGAGAATTAGACATGAGCACGTCACAAGTAAAGCTTGCCATGAAAAACACAGGCAAACACTTGTCTATGGATGCGCCTTTCGCAGAAGGAGAGTCTTCTAACTTGTACAATGTGGTACAATCAAAAGAAGCCAATAGTCCAGATACGAACTTAATGCAAGAATCGCTTACTTCGGATATCGGTGATTTATTAAGTACATTACCAAGTAGAGAAAGTGACATCATCCGTTTGTACTATGGAATAGGAGAAAAAGCGCCTATGAGTTTAACAGAAATTGGTGAAATTTTTGATATTAGCAGAGAGCGTGTACGACAAATTAGAGAAAAAGCCATTAGAGTATTGCGTAGAAAATCTCAAAAAGAGGTATTGAAAGCATACTTGTAAAATATTCTCAACTTAATACTTGAAAATCCGACCTGAGAAGGTCGGATTTTTTTTATATCAAATTTTTCAGCCTTAAGCCATTGCTAATGCCTGTAATTCTTTAGCGGCTTTTGCAGGATCTTCTGCACCATAGATGGCTGCGCCAGCTACGGCAACAAGAACACCTGAATTTTTAACTGCCGTTATACTCTTTAAATTAACACCCCCAGCAATAGATACGGCAACGCCGGCTCTTGCAGCTTCGTCTATCAATACTTGAATAGAATATCCCTCTTCTGCCTGCTCATCTAAACCTGCATGTAATTCTACAAACTCCGCGCCTAAAGCAATAGCTTCTTGTGCACGTTTTACTCTATCCTTTACCCCGATGGTATCTACAACAACCCCTTTACCATGTTCCTTAGCTGCTTTTACCGCTCCAACAATGGTAGAATCTCCTGTTGCTCCTAAAACTGTAATATAATCTGCTCCGGCGCCAAAAGCCATATTTGCTTCTAATTCCCCTGCATCGGCCGTTTTAAAATCTGCCAAAACTAATTTATCAGGAAAAGCATCTTTCATCTTTCTTATTCCTGCTAAACCTTCACTTTTAATAAGCGGAGTACCTAATTCTATAATGTCTATGTACGGAGCTACTTTTGTTGCTAATGCGATAGCGTCGTCTATGCTTAATAAATCTATTGCTACTTGTAATTTTGCCATAATTGTATATTTAAACTATTCTTAATTTATATTTGAGTACTTCTTAATTATTCCATATTTGCGTGACGCTTCCATAATTCGGAAGCCGAAGTGCCTTCTATTTCCCAAAGGCTTTGTATTAATGCATCGAAAACTAAAAGCAACGATTGCTCAAAAAGGCTTCCCGCGTATTGTTTAGATACAGCTTCAACCCGTTCTTGTTTTTGTGCAGCAGGTATCGTTACCGTTTGGTTTGCCACTTGTGCTAAAGGCGATTCCGTATTGGTAGTAAAACAAAGGACAGCTGCACCTACTTTTTTAGCAGTTTCTGCCGCCCTAACAATCCCGCTAGTGGTTCCAGAACCAGAACCTGCAATAAGTAAATCTCCTTTCATTATTGCGGGCGCAGTAGTTTCTCCTACCACATGAACCTTATAGCCTAGATGCATTAAGCGCATGGCCGCAGCTTTCATCATAAGGCCCGTTCTCCCTGCTCCCATAACAAATAGCCGATCTGCATTGTTTATCACAGGGATCAATGCTGCTATTTCTTCATACTTAAGAGTATGTATTAGTTTTATATGCTCATTAATAATCGTATTCATGGCATTTTCTACTACTTGGGTTTCCTTATTTTTAAGTATGTTTTCCATCGTTAATCTTCCTTTATGCTATTGCTTCTCCATATCGAAGGCAAAATTAGGGACGCTCCTGAACTAAAGAGTTATACAATTTGACAGATGTCTGGTACAATTTGCCCTTATCCTAAAAAAGGGTGGTGTTATTCACTATTTTTGTGGTACATTTTGGAAACTGTCATTTTTTAAGGGGTAATAGGCAACTTACAAACCCCAATGTAGTGCCATAAAAAAACTAGTATGCTTAGTGATAAAGTTTTATATATTCGAGATTTAGGGAATTGCCCTCCAGCCTATTTAAATGACCCTGCACGAAGAGATTTTTTTGAGATTGTTTGGTTGCGCAATGAGGATGCACTTCATGTTCCGCAACACGATTTTCAAACCCTAAAAGGAGATTGGATTTATTTGATTCCACCTTACCGTGTACATCAATTAAACAAGGCGGGAAAAAATGGCGTATTAATTTCTTTTAAGCAAGAATTATTGGAAGGAGATTTAAAAGAGTTCTTATTAGATGTTTTCCGTATGTTCAATATCCAAGGAGAATTTTCTTGTTTACAAGTCAACGAAGAAACCTCTAAAAGCTTGGTATCTGTACTTCAGCTTTTAAAAGAAGATTATGACAAACCCACGGTGAATTTGATTATGATAAAAGCCCTATTAAAAGTGTTTTTATTAAAGTTGATTCATTTAAAAGAACAGCATTTTACACTACAGGATATTAATGAAAAGCGTGTGTATGAATTTATGCTATTGCTTGAGAATAATTACAAAGAGGAGCGTACCGCTAATTTTTATGCGGAACAATTGGGCATAAGCGCAAAACGGCTCAATCAGATATTAAAAGAAAAACTAAACAAAACTGGGGTTCAATTAATACATGACCGAGTAATACTGGAGGCAAAACGTCAAATCATACACAGCGAGAATACAATTAAAGAAATAGCCTATAATTTAGATTTTAAGGATCATTCCTACTTCAGCCGTTTTTTCAAACAACACGCTGCACAAACGCCACAGGAATTCCAAAATAATGTAAAGGAGCATGTCATTTCACATGACAACACCTTATATAGTTAGTTCCTATTTTTTTGAAGTAATTTCTGCATCTTTACTAGCGCATAACAGGAAAAGAAACACCTCTTTAATTAAAAATTAAAGAGGTGTTTTTGGATTATTAAAAGTAAAGATTACTGTTCTATTTCTAATAAAATAAATTGGTTTAATTGTGGACCAAAAAAACTAAAATTGTTATCGGCCACAAGAACTAAAGACCTATTTCCGTTTTCTAAAAGGGGACCAAAAGTAATTCCCTCTATATTATCAATAATACCACTCGTAAGCTCACTTCGGATGGTATCAAAATCAAGCAACAGTGTTTTGCTTACTTCCGTATACTCCGCTCCTTTTAGGCTATCTAATCCGCTCACGTCAGTAGCATTCGTAGCATCTACGTCATAAATTTTTATCGTATTCCCACCATCAAGATACCCCGTTGAATATGAGCGCTCTAGTACTAAAAACTTGTGTTCTGCATAAGCAAATAATTCTGCGACGCCATTAACTTCAAACGTAGTTCCCAATAGTGCTGGGCGCGCTACAGGATCAAGATCATAGACGATTTCTTTTTCAAAGGCATTTGTAGCTTTGTTGATATAGGCTATTCGTATTTTAGCATCTGTATCCTCTAAAGTGGGCATTTCGCTATCTTGCTTTAATGGGAGCTCCATAGAAACCCAATACCCTTTACGATCATAGCTTACACAAAGACCTTCAAATACTCCATTTTGTCGTGGTCCAAAACTACTAGCTGCATTGGGCATGTATCGTTCTGGCAATGTAGCTTCGCTAACAAAAGTTCCGTCTAAAGATGCCGTACGCAAAAAAGGAGCTATTCCCTTGTCAATATTTCCTTCACTGGTCCAAACGACATTTTCATTCCCATAACGAATCGCCTCTGGATCCGTGATACTTTCCTCTAAATTTGCACCATTAGCATCTTTAAAATTGGTAATTCCGGTGAAGTTTATAGCGGTAATCCCTTCTGAACTCAACGCAATATCTGCCGTATAAAAGTGGGGCGTTATTCTATCATCACTAATCATATACCAGGTGTTGTTGGCATAATCTATACCTGATATCCCCCCAACTATTGTATTCTGGAATACCATCCCATCTGGAATGATATATTCATCAATAAAACGCAATTGCGTAATTGTCTGATGTTCTTCTGAAAGCGGATTGGTTTCTTGATTTTGATTCTCGTTTTTTTCTTGTCCTTCAACAGATCCGCAAGAACCTACAGCCAAGAGGACTGCAAATGCACATAGTTTAATCATCATTCTATTCATTTCATTCGTTTATCAGACAAGCAATTAATGTTGCTTTATCTTGTATTACCAGTATGTAATCAGTAAGTTTTGGGGCACTAATGTACTAGTTTACGATCACTTTATTTCATTCAGAGCCTTTTTTTAAAAATGAAGATTATAATTATATAAAATGGTTGCGCTAATTCAATTAAAAAAGGGCATTTAAAACTAAAGTTTAAGACATGCCAAAAGGTGCAATACAAACCACACTCCGCTTTTCTATAGGAGTAGTTCTATCGCTATGTAGAGGATAATGAGTAACTTTACTAAAAAAATTGGATCTCTTAACCCTCTTAATTTGGTTTTCAAGCTTAGCCTTCGTGTATTTCGGAATGAGTTGTTTTTATTCCGACTTTATAATTTCGGAGTTTGTACGCTATAATTTAGCGAAGTATCGGCGCGCTACCGGTTACCTTCAACTGCTGGGAGCAGCAGGATTGTTATTCGGACTTTATTTTAATGCAGGTGTAGTTGTATGCGCTTCCACAGGATTATTTTTATTAATGCTTGCAGGGTTTATAGTGCGACTAAAAATTAGAGATAATTTCATTAAATCTTCTCCTGCTTTTATTTTTGCAGGCCTCAACTTATATATAGCCTTTAAAACTTTCTATACGTATTTCTAATAGGCCAAAGAGGCAATCACTAAATTCATAGCAATAAACAAAAAGGCTGGAAAAGATTTAAACAATTCGTCTTTTACTTTTAAGTGCATGATAATAGAACCTAACAAAAGTGTTGCTAAGCCCAAACTGCTAATTAAAGTTAATCCTTCAAATTTTATGGAAGCTAATAGCATCAGCGCTAAACTAACTTTTAAAAACCCAATTACGTAGCAGAAAGTTTCGGATAAGCCATACACTTTAAACTCTTCTTTGATAGTTGTGGCATTACCACCGCGCCACTTTGTAGCTTTCTTAGGTTGAAGCAACCACACATTTAGAATACTTAATCCCACTATTATCTTTAGCCCTATACTCACATATTCCATTACTTCCATTTGTTATTTTTAGTTGTTGGCAATTTTCATAAAGCTACAACAAATAATAAACTAATGTTTGCCCAATTAGCACTTTAAATAACACAAAAGCAAATTGCTTATATATGCTACCCTATTCCTAGTTTTATTAAGGACCCAACCCTGATAAAGGCTAAAGAGTTTTTAGAATAAACACTACTCTAATTCGCCTTTTCAAACGCTTTACCCATTGAATATTAAAGTTTTACAGATTGATTACCTACCGGAATCAAATATTTTGTACCTTTGTTAACCATATGGTTAAACCATATAGTTTATTATGAAAAAATCAAAAGACGAAAACACGGAGGAACAAATACTTGCTGCTGCAAAAAGTGTATTTCAAGCCAAAGGAATGGATGGCGCGCGAATGCAAGAAATAGCAGATAAAGCGGGTATAAATAAAGCGATGCTTCATTATTATTTTAGAAGTAAGCAACTGTTATTTGAAGCCGTTTTTAAGAATGTATTTTTATTATTAGCGCCGCAATTAAATGCTATTCTAAATGATGATTCTTCTATTGAAGAAAAGATAAAAAACTTTACGTCAAATTACATCTCTTTTATTAGTCAGCATCCGTATTTGCCCAACTTTATCATTCAGGAGTTAAACAGGAATCCTGAATTTATATTAAAATTTAAAAACAATAAGGGGTTTCCTGACATCACGAAATTTAAAAAGAAAGTTGCTGAAGAAGTGCAACAAGGGGTTATAAAACCTATACGCGCAGAACAATTATTCATTAATATTTTAGCGCTTAATATTTTTCCTTTTGTAGCACAACCTTTAATCATGGCATTTACTGATCTCGATAATCAAGCGTACCAGAAATTAATGGAAGATAGAAAAACAGAAGCCGCAAATTTCATTATCAATGCAATAAAGAACACTTAATATGAAACGTTTCCTATGTATTCTGATAAGCATAACCGCATTCTCTGGTAGCGCACAACAAAGCATCTCCTTAAAAGAGTGTTATGAGCTAGTCACACAAAACTACCCTTTAGCGAAACAAGTCCAATTGTTAGAAGCTCAAAATACCTTAGAGGTTGCTGTAGTCTCTAATGCAAAATTGCCACAATTGAGTTTAGATGCCCAAGCCACTTATCAATCTGATGTGATCGAAATTCCAATATCGAGTATTGATCCGTTGAATAAAGACCAATACCGCGCTACATTTTCGGTAAATCAATTGCTCTATAATGGTGGTGCAACCGGCGCTTCATTAGCGCTTAAATCTGCGCAATTAAAAACAAATCAAAAACAAATAGAAGTCAGCTTATATCAACTAAGACAACAAATTAATCAACTGTACTTTTCTATTTTATTAGCACAAGAATCTAAACTATTAGTAAAATTAAAACAAGAACAGCTACAGGCAAAACTTGATGAAGTACGTGCAGGGGTTACCTATGGTATGCTTATGCCCTCTTCCGATAAAGTACTGGAAGCAGAATTACTAAAAATAGAACAACAATATCAAGAACTAGAAAGCAGTAAAAATAGCTTGATAGAAACACTTGGGAGTTTAATAAAAAAACCACTGAGTGGGGCTATCCAATTTCAAAACCCGCTGATTGAAATTAAAATACAGCCAGAATTAACACGACCGGAATTAGAATTGTTTCAATATAAAAAAGAAGAAATAGCGCATTCAGAACGCTTTATAGGAAAACAAAATGCGCCTAAATTACATGGTTTTGCTACTGGTGGATATGGCAACCCAGGGTTAAACATGCTAGATAATTCTTTTCAGGCTTTTTACACTGCTGGGATAAAATTACATTGGAATGTATTTGATTGGAATGCGAACAAAAAACAACGTGAATCATTAGCCATTAACAAAGACCTCGTAGATACTGAAGTCGAAATTTTTAAGCTAAATACTCATATTGAACTGAACAAACAGCAGCAAGAAATTGATAAGATGAAGGCGATTATCACGGCAGATGATGCCATAATAGACTTAAGAAAAGACGTCTTACTAACGGCAAGTTCTCAACTAAAAAATGGCGTAATAACAGCGTCTGCGTACCTCACAGAGCTCACCAATTTATATGAAGATGAAAATACGAGGGTACGGCACAAAATTCAGTTGCAACTCGCTAAAGTAAATTATAATGTTATCAAGGGACTTTAAATATTTAAAAATGAAAAAATACAACGCTATACTAACGATCAGCATGAGTGCCACTACCCTATTTTCCTGCAGCGATGCTAGCGGTACAGCAGATGGTTATGGTAATTTTGAAGCTACAGAAATTACCATTTCTGCCGAAAATAACGGAAAACTACTGCAGTTTGATGTGCAGGAAGGCGATACACTTAGTAAGGCTCAATTTATAGGCTATATTGATACCATACCACTTGCTTTAAAACGGGAACAATTACAGGTTTCTAAGGCGATAATTAGTTCAAAATCTAAAGGAGTTCTATCTCAAATTAATGTACTAAATGCCAAGTTAAAAACAGGAAACATTAATAAAGATAGAATGCAGCATTTGATTCGTGATAATGCAGGTACACAAAAACAACTAGATGACGTGCAGGGAGAAATAGCGGTTATTAAAAGTCAGATAAGAAGTGTAGAAATCCAGAATGCCCCCGTAGTGAATGAACTTAAGGCCATTGATGTGCAGTTAAAACAGCTCGACGATCAAATAGAAAAAAGTAAAATTATTAATCCTATTGCTGGAACAGTATTAACCAAATATATGGAGCCTAATGAAATTGTAAGTTTTGGAAAACCGCTGTATAAAATTGCGGACCTAAAGATGATGCAATTGCGCGTTTATGTAAGTGAGACGCAATTAGCAAGCTTAAAAATAGACCAAGAAGTTACCGTAAAAATAGATGATGGAGCTGCTATGAAATCCTATAAAGGACGTATTCGCTGGGTTGCTTCTGAGGCTGAATTTACACCAAAAATTATTCAAACAAAAGAAGAGCGTACTGCCTTAGTATATGCCGTAAAAATAGATGTAGAAAATGATGGTCGTATAAAAATTGGTATGCCCGCAGAACTATGGTTAAAAAATAAGACCCAAAATTAATTCCTAGAAAATGAAAAAAATAATAGGGCTTTTATTCGTAATCACAACGCTTACGGCAAGCTGTAAAAATACAAACAAAAAAACAGCAACAGATACTTCAACGGACTCCACGACGTCGCAGACAGATGCATTATTTGAAACAGCATGGATGAATGACCTTAGTTTGAATAATGGCCGTAAATGGGAAGCGAATAAGGAAACTACGGAAGGTGTTCTTAAAATGCAAACCCTTTTACAATCTGAAACTACACATACTATTGAAGAATATGTACACTTAGCCAGCAAACTTAACGTAGTAAAAAACCAAATTGTAAAAGAATGTACTATGAAAGGTGCTTCTCATGATAATTTACACCTATGGCTTTATCCATTAATAAAAAAAATAAAAGGGCTTTCGGAAGTTAAAAGCTTGGAAGAGGCTTTAAAATTAAAACAAAGTATCGAAGAGCATCTCAAGGTTTACGCTACTTATTTTCAATAACAATCTTAAAATAAATACCATGGAAAAACATACTTATAATGTCAATGTTCGTTGGACGAAAGACCGAAAAGGTCTGCTTTGCTCTCCTGAGCTTCACAATAAGGAAACCAATGCATCTAATTGTTTAGAAGTTGCCACACCCCCAGAATTTCCCGGAGGAATGCCAAATATTTGGTCGCCAGAACATTTGTTTACGGCAGCGGTCAGCAGTTGTTTAATGACTACTTTTTTGGCTATTGCCGAATTTTCAAAATTAGAGTACCTAAGTTTCAAATGTGACTCTAGAGGTATTTTAGAGAAAGTAGATGGCAAGTTTGTCATTAGTGAAGTACTCTTATTTCCTGAAGTGGTTATTGCCGATGAAGCCAAGCGCGAAAGAACCGAACGCATTCTTGAAAAATCTGAGAAAGCCTGTTTAATTTCAAATTCAATTACGTCAAAAATTACAATGGAAACGAAAATAACTGTTCAAAATTAATATGAAATGAGCATCACCGTAAACCATATTGGTAAATCCTACAAAAAGATACCCGCCTTACATGATATTTCTTTTGAAGTGAAGGAAGGAGAACTCTTTGGTCTAATTGGTCCAGATGGTGCGGGTAAAACAAGTTTATTTCGGATTCTTACGACCCTATTGATCGCCAATGAAGGTACTGCAACAGTCGCAGGATATGATGTGGTTGAAGATTATAAAAAAATTAGGAACTGTGTGGGCTATATGCCTGGGAAATTCTCATTGTATCAAGATTTAACGGTTCAGGAAAACCTAAAATTTTTCGCTACTATTTTCGGAACTACAATAGAAGAAAACTATGATTTAATTAGAGAAATATACGTTCAGATTGAGCCTTTTAAAACTCGTAGGGCAGGAAAACTTTCTGGGGGAATGAAACAAAAATTAGCTTTGTGCTGCGCCTTAATTCACAAACCAAAAGTGCTCTTTTTAGATGAACCTACCACGGGAGTTGATCCGGTATCCCGAAAAGAATTCTGGGAGATGTTAAAACGCTTACAACTAAAAGGAATTACCATTTTAGTATCTACTCCATATATGGATGAAGCGGCCTTGTGTGACAGAATTGCACTGCTGCAAGATGGGAAAATTTTACAGATAGATACGCCAGGAGCAATAGTAAAACACTATCCTAAAGAGATTTACAATGTGGGAGCCCATTCGATGTATGAACTCATCAATAGTTTAAAAGCGTATGAGCACCAGCATAGCGTGTATCCTTTTGGCGAGTTTGTTCATTATACTGATAAAAGATCGGACTTTAATCCGGCGGACTTAAAAGCATATTTGGCGGCTAAAAACCTCTCGGAGATCACTATAGAAAAAACGACTGCCAGCATTGAAGATACTTTTATGGAATTAGCAAAAAAATGAACGACAACAAAGTCATACACGTAGAAGGGTTAACAAAAACATTTGGAGATTTTACCGCTGTAAATGCCATTACATTTGATGTGCATAAAGGTGAAATATTTGGATTTTTAGGGGCCAATGGGGCTGGAAAAACAACGGCTATGAAAATGCTCATCGGAATTTCTAATCCAACGTCTGGCAAGGCACAAGTAGCAGGTTTTGATGTATTGACACAAGCAGAAGACATCAAAAAAAACATTGGCTATATGAGTCAGAAATTTGCCTTGTATGATGATTTAACGGTTCAAGAAAATATTACTTTCTTTGGCGGTATTTATGGTTTATCAAGAAAACAAATCAGAGAAAAGTCTGCTTTATTAATCCAAGAACTAGGGCTAGAAAATGTAGATCATCAATTGGTAGGCGCATTACCCTTGGGTTGGAAACAAAAACTATCATTTTCGGTAGCTTTACTTCACGATCCAAAAATTGTGTTTTTAGATGAGCCTACTGGTGGTGTGGATCCTATTACCAGGCGCCAATTTTGGGAAATGATTTACAAAGCCGCACATCAAGGAACGACCATTTTTGTAACTACCCATTATATGGATGAAGCAGAATATTGCGATCGCGTTTCCATTATGGTGAATGGCAAAATAGAAGCTTTAGACACCCCTAAAAACCTTAAAAAAAAATACAAAGCAGATAGCATGAACGATGTGTTTCTAAAACTTGCCAGAGTGCCCTCCTAACTCCTGCTAAGAAAAAGAAGACTTTACTATTAAAAATAGCATCAAAATTAAAACTAGAAAAATTATCCCATTAGGGAATTATAGCAAAAATGAAAAGATTTATAGGCTTCATAGAAAAAGAATTTTACCATATCTTTAGAGATAGACGCTCCTTGTTTATCCTCTTTGGAATGCCTATTGCCCAGATTTTATTATTTGGCTTCGCGATAACCAATGAAATTAATAATGTTGATATTGCTATTCTAGACCATTCAAAAGATGCAAACACCACCGAAATTATTTCAAAAATAGGGTCCTCAAAATACTTTAGTATTAAACAAGTTATCACTAAAGAAGCAGACATTGCTGCTGTTTTTAAAAAAGGCGAAGTAAAGGCTGTATTAAATTTTGAGAAAGACTTTAGCAAAAACCTTATAAAAGAGCATAAAGCTAGCGTTCAAATTGTTACCGATGCAACGGACCCGAATACCGCGAATACCATCAGTAACTATGTCAATGCTATTCTACAGCAATACCAAAAAGAATTAAACAAAGACAGCAGCACGCCATACCAGATAGTTCCTGAGACCCGAATGGTCTATAATCCAGAATTAAAAAGCGTGTATATGTTTGTTCCGGGAGTCATGACCATTATCCTTATGCTCGTTTCTGCCATGATGACGTCTATTTCTATCACAAAAGAAAAAGAATTGGGTACTATGGAAATATTGTTAGTCTCTCCGATAAAACCAATTCAAGTCATTATAGGCAAGGTTTTTCCTTATATTTTTCTATCCATCATAAACGCAATTGTCATTGTAGTTTTGAGTATTTTCATCTTTAACATGCCGGTACAAGGTAGCTTATTTCTGTTGGCTTTAGAGAGTATCCTTTTTATTGTGAGTGCTTTGGCATTGGGAATTTTAATTTCCACCATTTCTAAAACACAACAAACCGCCATGATGATTTCTTTAATGGGATTAATGCTACCCGTTATTTTACTTTCGGGTTTTATTTTCCCTATTTCAAGCATGCCAGTACCCTTGCAGGTCATTAGTTCTATTATTCCTGCCAAATGGTTTATTCTTATCATTAAAGGCATTATGCTAAAAGGGGTAGGTATAGAGTATTTATGGAAAGAAACTCTTATTTTATTAGGAATGACGGTGTTTTTCATAGCCTTGAGTGTCAAAAAATATAAAATTAGACTAGAATGAAACAGCACCTAGTAAAATAAAAAAACAGCAGTAGAACGCGAGTATTAATAGCTAAAAAGAGATTCCCGATTTTATGGGAAATAATATGAAAATAATACTATACATCATACAAAAAGAGTTTAAGCAAATCTTTAGAAATAAAGGGATGCTGCCTATTATTTTTGTTTTACCCCTACTCCAATTAATCATTTTATCAAATGCTGCGACTTTCGAAATAAAGAACATCAAATTTGGAGCTATAGACCATGATCATACGGCTACTTCCAGAGCATTAATTGAAAAATTTAATGCCTCTACTTATTTTGATGTACTGACCAATTATCCTTCTCAAGAAAAAGCGAGTGCCGCTATGCTAAAGGGAGAAGTAAATGTGATTTTAGAAATACCAAGCTATTTTCAACGTGATTTACAAACGGAAAAATACCACACTTTAGGGGTTACCATAAATGCTATTGATGGTGCTGCAGCGGGTGTAGAAAATGTGTATGTTACACAGATTATTCAAAGTTTTAATCAACATATAAAAGTTGATTTATTACAGCCCTCAGACCAACTTATAACCACAACACGTATAGAAACTATTCCTTTATTTTGGTACAATGAAACCTTAAATTACAAAACCTTTATGGTACCTGGCATTTTAGTGCTATTGGTTACCATGATTACACTATTTCTTTCAGGAATGAATATTGTGCGCGAAAAAGAAATAGGCACCTTAGAACAGATTAATGTAACACCCATTAAGAAAAGTCAGTTTATTATAGGCAAACTCTTTCCGTTTTGGGTTATAGGAATGGGCTTACTCACTGTTGGACTTATTATTGCTAAAGGTATCTTTAATGTTCCTATGCTAGGCAGCTTACCCCTCATGTATTTATATACGGGAATTTATATTTTAGTGATATTAGGAATTGGATTGTTTATTTCAAATTTTACAGACACTCAACAACAAGCCATGTTTATCGCTTGGTTTTTTACCGTTATTTTTATATTAATGAGTGGCTTGTTTACGCCTATTGAAAGTATGCCAAAATGGGCACAGATGATGACGGCCTTTAACCCTATAAAATACTTTGTGGAAGTGATGCGGATGGTGATGCTTAAAGGATCTGGTTTTATGGATATTCTTCCACAATTATTAAAAACCGTATTGTACGCATTTATAATGAATGGTTTGGCGGTTTGGAGTTATAAAAAATCGACATAACTTAATATATATTAAACTCTAAGATTGTTCTCCTAGAAAACATTCGCTTCAAATTGAATACTTACTTCCCCATTTACTAATCTATTTTCATTATCAATACCACTAAATGTACCATTTTGTATTTCGCTATTCGGTTTTAAAAAATAGGTTTTAAAATACATCTGCACTTGATCAAAAGCGATAATCCCTGTAAAATCAAAACTAAAATGCACTACGGAACCTTTATTCAAAAGTTTTAAACTATCATTTTCAAAATACACATTCTCCGTAAGCGGAATCATCTTATAATTATTAGGCGCGATCTTAAATTTTAATTGCTCTACCCCTACGCCATCTATTAAGAAATTAAATTCATACGTACCTGTTAGACTTTCATAGATAGAAGCATAGGGACTGTGATTAGAAATTTCTAAAAATTGAGTGGGTACAATACTCTTGTTTACGATGCGCTTATTCCTTACTTCCATGGCAATATAGGGCGGAATCCTCGGATCTTTTACCCGTTCTTCCATATCCTCCTTAGAAGCACATTTTTCCCAAATTGCTTCCCCCGCTACGGTATTGGTATAATTATCAAAAGTACAGTAGGTACCAATTAAAAATTTTAAAGAAGCAAGATCATTGTGTCCTACATAATAAATTTCACTAGCTCCTTCTACCAACTTACCATCTAATAAGGTCTTAGAATTAATATGCAAAGTATCTTCACGGCGAATAATATTGCCAAAATTATAGTGAGTTTCAATACTCCCGTCTTCCTTGGGGTACACATAGGTATGCTTCACCTTTTTCCAGTTATTAGAAATTACCGTCTCTCCTTTTAGAATTAAATTTTCTTCTCCAAAATAATAATTTACATAGTAGTAGGTTTGGTTCGCAGTAGCATCATACAACAGATCTAGTTGCTTCTTTTCGCTTACATCGCCTAAGGTATTCTTACTTAAAAAATGATCAATGGATTCATATCCAAGATATAATAAGACGATAGCCTTATAATACCTATTGAGTTTTATGATTGGTTTTCCTTTATGATAATCTCTCTCCTTATCATATAAATATTTACCATTAATAAAATCGCTCCCTATTTGTTCCAGATCACTCTTAAGGTTGGGCTTCTCTGTATTGTAGTTACCGTAACCAAAAAACTGCATGGACTTAGGAAGTTCTTTTAGTTTATGATTCTCCTTAAATTTTGCATATAGATCTTCTAGTAATAGTTCAAAGTATGCTGCAGTCAGTGGTAAAGAGTCTACTTCCTGTTTTTTCATAAATTCCGATTTTCATTATAAAATTATTAAATAATATTTTAATAAGTATAAATAATCATAATTAATAGGTGAAGATTAAATTTATAACACATAAAACTAACCAAAGCGTAATTATTTCAAAAAACTGAGGACTATGAGAAATGTACTATTTACACTATTATTACTACCCCTATTAAGCTTGGCACAGCGCACCACCATTAGTGGTGTGGTCACAGATGGCAGGGATGCCTTACCTGGCGTCAATATTATAGAAAAAGGAACCACCAATGGGGTGACTACCGACTTTAATGGAAATTTTCAAATTTCTGTAGCTACAGGCGCACTATTAGAATTCTCTTATATCGGTTTTAAAAATCAGGAAGTACCTACAACAGGTAAAACTGTACTTAGTATTGCTATGGAAGAAGATGCTAAGGCCTTAGATGAGGTTGTTGTCCAAGGGTTTACAGGCGTTGTTGGTAGGGCTCGGAAACGGACAGAATCAATACAGTCTATCCCAGAATCTGTAACCGCCTTAAACAGTGAGGGCATTGAGAAAAATGGCATTAACAATGTTACCAATTTTGCGAAATTGGTACCTAACCTAAAATTAAACAGCTCACAAGCTGCAGGAATTAACTTCTTAACCATAAGAGGTATTCCTCAAATACGAAATGCAGATGCGCCTGTGGCTTTTGTTATAGATGGTGTTACCATTCCAGATCCAAGTTTATTAAATCAAGAATTGTTTGATTTGGCTTTGATAGAAGTAGTGAAAGGTCCTCAAGGGGCACTTTATGGTAAAAATGCCATTGGAGGAGCTATTAACATTTACTCTAAAGAACCTGTAAATACGAACAAAAACAATTTAACCTTAGGCTATGGAAATGCAAATGCTTTATTAACGCAATTTGTTTCTTCAGGTGCTATTAAAAAAGATAAAGTATTCTACCGCTTATCTACGCAGTTTAAAAACTTCGACGGTTTATTAACGAATGAATATACTAATGAAAAAGTAGATTTCTCTAGAGAATTCAATGTTCGAGGTCAGATTATCGCTAGAATTGCAGACAATTTCAAAGCCAGTGCTACACTACAATTTATTGATGTAAGTGGCGGCGCCGCATACTACTCCGTAAATCCTACGGGAAATATCTTTGTAGATGGCGCTCCTGGAGGAACACTTTCTCCAAACCCAGAAGACGGCAATAATGTTATCAACCATGATGAACCTGGAAAATCGGATATCAACAATGCCTTTGGAAGCCTTTCTTTAGAATATACTCCTGGCAAAGTTAAAATGCAAAGTATTACTTCCTACAACTATGTTGATCGTTCTTTGAGTGGCGATTTAGACTTTATTCCTTTTGATGATTTTACACAAGGAGAAACCGCTGAAACCAGAACATTTAATCAAGAACTACGCTTTAATAATGTCGCTTCTGAGGGAAAAATTAATTGGAGTGCTGGTGGTTTTTATCAAGATATAGAAAAGCCTTTCTTTCAAGATGGCTTGAGTCGTGATTTTGATTTAAATGAATTGTTTTATGGTGTAGCTGCAGATGTTATCAACACAACAAAAACCTATGCCCTATTTGGTTTTATAGATTATAAGTTAACGGACAAACTTACGGCTTCGGCAGGTTTCCGATACGATAATGATACTTTCAAACAAGAAGATCATTTATCTGGGGATACTTTTGAGCGCTCTAATAATATAGTACAACCTAAGGCTTCTATATCGTATCAAGCTACCGAGAATGTTTTGGTCTATACTAATTACGGAAGAGGATACCGAACAGGTGGATTTAATCCTGCAGTGACCGATCGTTTTAACAGAGATTATGAAGATGAATTGACGGATAATTTTGAACTAGGTTTCAAATCTTCTATGTGGAACAACCGATTTATTTTAAATGGCTCTGCTTTTTACACAGATTTCTCTAACCAACAGCAGTATATATTTGACCTAGACACCTTTTTTCCTGGAAACTACAATTATGATAAGAGTAGAATTATTGGTTTTGAATTTGATGCAAAACTTAGATTGTCTAAGTTCTTAGATTTATTAGCTAATTATGGTTTTGTTGATTCTGAAATTACAGAAGGTGGTACTACAGGTGGTGTTGATGGTACCGCAACAGATCTTAATGCCTTTAATGGTAAAAAGACTCCTTTTGTTCCCCAAAATAACTTCAATATAGGTTTAGAATCTAGTTTTGCTTTGACCGAAAAAATAAATTTTGACGGCACTATTAACCTAAATAGCACAGGAAAAACTTATTGGGATGAAAATAACTCAGATGCATTTACAACAAATGCCTACCAATTGCTAGATGCACGTGCTTCTATTTCTTTTGACAACTTAAAATTTACCATCTGGGGAAATAACATATTAGATAAACAATACTATACAGAGTATGTTCCAGGATCAACATTTGGTGGTTTTGATGACTTTGGATGGAGAGGCAGACCGGCAACATACGGTGCTTCAGTTTCAATCAATTTCTAATATTTTTTTAGTAAAAAGAAGATACCCTTAAAAATATTACTCCTTACGTTTATATAACACAAATACTATGAGCACTAATACGAATTTAGACTGCACCTTGGTTGCCAAGGTAATAATACAAGATATGTTTAAGGTAAAAGCAGGGGAATCTGTTGCCATTACGGCCGATTCTGGTTCTGATCCACAACTTATGCAAGCCTTTGCAGACGCTGCTTCTGAAATTGGCGGATTGCCACTACTGATCTGGACGCCAAAAGCAAAAGAAGACGGACAAGCAGGAGTCAAAGATTGGCCAGCAGCTGCATTGACTGCCACTTTGAGTAATGTAGATGTTTGGTTAGAATGTAATTCTACCGTTCTTTTATATTCTGATATTTGGGAAAATGCTTTTAAAAATAATAAAAAATTACGTTATTTAATCATTGCTGATTCTAGCGTACAATCCTTAAAAAGAACATTTACAGGGTACAGCGTACCTGATTTAGGTAAAATGCTCAACAAGGTAAAAGATATGATTCTTGATTGCAAAACCATACGTATAACTAGTGCCAACGGTACGGATGTATCGTATGATATTAATCTAGATTATTCCTTTGATATTGATGATGGTGATTTTTCAATGCCTAAATTTGGGACTGCTCCCGGATATGTAAATATCGTACCCAAAATAGGAAGTATGAACGGGACCATTGTTTTTGATTTATTACAACATACCGATATCTATGGAAATGATAATAGCGTAGCATTTACAATGAAAGACAGTACTATCGTCGATGTAAAAGGCACAGAAAAAGAAGCTGAAAAATTTAAAAAATATTTAGCTTCTTTCGATGACCCCAACATGTATAAAATATCTCATAATATGTTTGGGATTAACCCTAGTGTACGAAAAATGTGTGGAGAAATTGTTGAAGACGAGCGTGTGTGGGGTGGTGTAGATTTTGGCTTCGGTCATACAAGTCCTATGGATATGCCACCACTAGGGCAAGTTGCTAAATCTCATTTTGATGGGATTGTGAATAAAGTAAGTATTTACCTAGATGATATACAAATAGTAGAAGATGGTGTGTACACACACCCTACCCTGAAGCCCTTGGCTGAAAAACTAATAGGAACGTATTAATGCTAGATAAAGAAGCACCGATTATCGATGATTATTCAAGAACTAAAGTTCCTGAAGATAAAACAGTCAACGGCATTCGTATTGCTTCTATTATCGTAGGTATTGGCGTAACATTACCCGTTTTTTTTGTTGGTTCAGAAGTAACTCAGGCCCTAGGGTTAGAAAAAGCCTTTTGGGTCTTTATGGGCGTTTGCCTCGTGCTAAGTATTCTTTGCACGGTGACCGCTATTATTGGGAACAGAACCCGTTTATCTACCTATATGCTCCTTCATTTTTCCTTTGGAAAAAAAGGAGCTTTACTCATCAACTTGCTCGTTGCCATTACACTCTTAGGTTGGTATGCGGTGACCGTAGAAATATTCGGACAAGCATTAACAGATGCATTTGCGCAACTTTTCAATGTATCTTTTCCTGTTTGGATCGGTATCATATTGGGTAGTATCTTAATGACCTTAACCTCCATTTATGGGTTTCGGATTATTGAACGTTTCTCATCTGTCGCAGTACCTTTAATGCTTTTGTTTGTAGTTTATGTACTTTATATCACTACTTCCCAGAATAGCATGAACACACTTTTGCAAATTTCCGGAAATGCCTCTATGACAACCACGCAAGCCATTTCAGCAGTAGTGGGTATGGTTATTTTAACGCCTGTATTAATGCCAGATTATTCCCGATTTGCTAAAACAGATAAGGATAGTTTAATTTCAATTTTGGGGCTGACTATCGGGTTCCCCTTAGTACTCTTAGCAGGTGGAATACCGAGCCTTATTACAGGAGAAATTGATATCATGAAAATTATGATAGGCCTAAGCTTGACGATTCCAGCCTTGTGTATCCTCATATTTTCAACTTGGACCACGAACACCGCAAATTTATACTCTACCCAACTTACCTTATCTACGGTATTCACTAAAACAAAAGATGCTAAATTGGGTATCGTAGCAAGTTGCATTGGAACCCTATTGGCTCTTTTTGGTGTTGCCACTCATTTTATTGATTTTCTAAATATTTCTAGCATATTCATCCCTCCTGTTTCTGCTATTTTTATTGCTGACTTTTTCTTTGTAAAAAAGCAACAGTATGAGTTAGCACGTTTTAACGAATTACCCCAGTTGGATACTTCTGCATTAGTTAGTTGGATCGTAGCTTGTATTGTAGCCTACTTAGGGGCTTTTGATTATATTACCTTAACCTCTATATCATTTTTCGACTCTTTTATTGTCGCCTTTACCTTATATCTAATTTTAAAGAAAATACGTAACTAAATGTCTATTACTAATTTAGAACCTAAAGCTATTTGGCAGCATTTTGAAGCTATAAATGCCATACCAAGAGCATCTACCAAGGAAGAGGAAATCACTCAATTTATGATTGCCTTCGGCACCTCTCTAAACCTAGAGACCTCTGTTGATGCTATTGGAAATGTCATCATCCGAAAACCAGGTACTCCCGGTAAGGAAGATCACAGAACTATCGTACTTCAAGGACATACGGATATGGTGCATCAAAAAGAACCAAATTCAAATTTCAACTTTGACACGCAAGGGATTAAAATGTTTGTTTATGGAGATTGGGTCAAAGCAAAAGAAACCACATTAGGTGCTGATAACGGAATTGGCGTTGCAGCAATTATGGCAGTATTGTCTTCTAAAGACTTAGAACACCCTCCTATTGAAGCTTTGTTTACAGTAGATGAAGAAATGGGTATGACTGGTGCTATGGCTTTGACTAAAGAGCAACTAAAAGGAACCATGCTATTGAATTTGGATTCAGAAGAAGATGATATTATTACCATTGGCTGTGCAGGTGGTGTTGATGTACTTATAGATGGCACCTACGCTTTAGAACTTTTAGATGCCAAGAATTATAGTTTATTTGAAATTAAGCTTAGTGGATTGGCAGGAGGTCACTCTGGTGTAGAAATTCACCTAAACCAAGCAAATGCAATTATTGTATTGGCGGAGTGCTTAGACCAGTTGGCCTTAAAAACAGGGTGTAGCATTCATAGTATAAATGTTGGTACATTAACCAATGTAATTCCTAGAAACGGGTGGGCCATAGTGGCCGTTGAAAAAGATAAATGTGAAGTGTTTTCGCAAACGTTTACAGACATTTCAACGCAGCTTAAAGAGAAATATAGCGCTACAGACCCAGGTCTAAAATTGGAGTATATAAAAACAAAAAATACTACAGGTGTTTTAGACACTAAAACTCAAAATCAGCTCCTAAAGGCTATATTGACTATCCCGAATGGCGTATACTCCATGACTAAAGGTATTGCCGACTTGGTACAAACGTCTAACAATATTGCTATTTTACATCTTGGAGACAGCAAGTTTCATGCAGCCTGTCATACCCGAAGTTCTGTTGATCAAGAGCGGAATGAACTCGCTAATAAAATAAAAGAGTGCTTTGCTTTTGCAGAGGTTACCGAAGTTGGTCCCTATCCAGGTTGGGAGCCTAATCCTGAAAGTGAATTGTTACATCTTACCAAAAAATGTTATACCGAACTTAATGGAGCCTTGCCACTTGTAAAATCTATCCATGCCGGATTAGAGTGTGGTATATTATCAGGTACTTTCCCTACGATGCAAATGGTTTCATTTGGTCCAAATATCCTTGGAGCTCATTCGCCAGAAGAACGTTTACAAATAAGTTCTACTCAGAAATTCTGGAAACTATTGACCACACTTCTTAAGCAACTAGAATAACCAATTATGGCCGAAGACAACCAATACGCAAATACAAAAGTACAGCCTAAAGATTTTACTTCTGGCTGGCTTATCGCCATTATAATAGCTGGGACAGGCCTGACTCTTCCTATATTATTTTTGGGTTCTGAAGTGGCTTTAGGTGTTGGTTTCAAAGATGCTTTGTGGGCTTTTGGTATCAGTACCGTTGTATTAACGTTGATGTGTTTAGCAACAGCTAAAATTGGGAATAGATCTAGGCTTTCTACGTATATGATCCTTCATTTTAGTTTTGGCAGGCAGGGCGCCAAAATCATGAATTTTATTTTCGGAATTACACTTTTAGGATGGTTTTCAGTAGCCCTAGAATTACTATCTGTTGCTGTAGTAGATACGGCGCTTGACACCTTTGCAGTAGCGCTTCCACAATGGCCCATCATCATCATTATGGGAGCCATGATCACCGGTACTACACTCTATGGAATTAAAAGTTTAGAGCGTTTGGCAAATTTTGCGGTACCCGTGCTTACCCTTTTTTTATGCTATGTTATTTATGTTTCATTTGACGAAGGGATGTCACTTACAGCGGTAATAAATTTTGTTCCTGATAATCCTACAATGACCTTATTTGAAGCCACTTCTATACTGGTGGGCTCTTCCATTCTTTTTCCTGTGATGATGGCAGACTTCTCACGATTTATCTATAATGATAAGCAGAGTATGATTGCAGTATTAGGGATTACTATTGGCTTTCCTGTTGCACTTTTATTTAGTGCTATTCCTTCGATACAAACAGGGGAAGTAGATATTATTAAAGTAATGCAGGAATTAGGTTTGGTCATTCCAGCCTTCGTTTTATTATTGATATCTACTTGGGTAGGTAATGCGAGTAATTTATATTCCACAGTATTGACATTTTCCACTATAAAAACGGAATGGGCTTTTAAAAAAATAGTCCTGATCGCAAGTGTTTTTGGGATTCTATTCGCATTATTGGGATTCTCCGAATACTTATTTGATTTTTTAAATTTTCTGGGTGTTTTAGCGCCATCCATTTCCGCTATTTACATCATCAATTTTTATTGGGTAAAAAAACAACGCTATGAATTGGATGAAATTCCAGAATGGCAACCTAAGGCCTTAATCAGTTGGGTGCTTAGTTCTATTATCACCCTATTTACGTATTTGGAAATTTTTCAACTCACACACGCTTATTTTATAGATTCCTTTATACTTGGTGGATTATTATATGGTGTATTGAATTGGAAAGCTATATTCAACTCTAGGGCAACAGACTAATTACTTGCGTAACAATATTAGTTGACTCCTGTTTATTTACCACTTAAGGCGTTGATTATTTCTTAAAAGACGTACAGTAATTCGCTTTTCTAAAACAAAAAGAACGCTCATCGTTCCCTGCCATTACGTAAGAAATCAATACCTTCGTTTACACAAAAGGTGCAGACAATTTAGTCTTAACACCATCCTTCACACCTTATAAATATAGATACTTATGGTTCATTATTTCGATCAACATAAAATACACGAATTAATTAGTATGAAGGAATGCATCGAGGTCATGAGAGCTCTTTTTAAGATTGCTTCTGATGAAAATATACTGAACCCTCTACGCTCTAAAATGGAACTTCCAGAACCCGCAAATGGTATCATGGGATTAATGCCGGCTTACTTTAAACCCTATAACATTATGGGCGTAAAAATATTAAGTATATTTCCTGACAACCATAAAAAAGGGCTAAGTTCTCATCAAGGAATATTCCATCTTTTTGAAACGGAGACAGGACAGCTTCTCGCTAATTTTGATGCCCACACCATGACAGAAATGAGAACTGCTGCGGTCAGCGCTTTAGTTACAGATTATACCGCTCTCCCTAATGCTGAAAGTTTAGGAATATTAGGAACAGGGACACAGGCCTATTCTCATCTACAGGCTATTTTGCTAGTTCGCGAAATTAAATCTGTTTTTGTGTACGGAAGAAATCAAGAAAATCTAAATAATTTTATAGAAAAGGTAACTGACCTCTACCCTAGTATTACATTTACAAAATGTAGCACAGCACAAGAAGCTGCTAACGCTTCTGACATAGTGTGTACCGTTACCGGTGCAAAAATGCCTCTTATTTCACAAAAAGGATTACGTAGTCATGTACATATAAATGCCGTTGGCGCCTGGGATCCTAAAAATAGAGAACTCGCTTCTGATATTGTTTTAAACTCAGCCGTTATTGTAGATAATTATTATGCTGCTGAGCAACAAAAAGGCGAGCTTATTATTGCCGCAAATGAAATGGAGAGGACACCAAAAGATCTTATTGAAAAAAGCGTCTTTGATTTGGTCTCACAGAATAACAGAAGCTATCAAAACATGCCATCGGTCTTTGCTTCCTTGGGTCTTGGCATTGAAGATTTAGCATTTGCCTATGAAGTATTTAAAAAGTTTAACAAGGAACAAAAAGATTAATTTATCCATCATTGAAAAAGGGTATTAGGAAGATTGTTCCATCTACCTAATACCCTTTTTTTTCGTCCTTTACTTTAAGACGCCTATTGTGCGTTATAATGCAAATTATATAGCATCGGCTATTCGTTATAAAAATGCTTCATCGCCTCCAGGAAGTTCTAAAGCTTTAACCGATTGAATAGCATTCCCGGCGATTCCTTTTATAGCCGCATGCATGTCTATCGTATTGTTGGTTACTTTCTCTATCTGTTTCTCTCTTTCTTTCCAGATACGCTGCATGGCTCTTTTTTCACTGTCTAGGGCAGTTTTCATAGAAGTAAACCCTTCTACAATGGCTTCTATTTGCATTCTGAACTGATTACTCGTTAAGTAATCATAAAGCATATCCATTTTGTCTCCTTTATTTTCTTGGGTACTAAGTGCTAGATTTACTTTGATAATTGACTCTCGCAATACTTTACAGAGTCCTTTAAATTCATCATAATTGCAAATCCATATACCTTCTCTAAGTCCCATTCGATCCATATCAGAAGGCATCACTTCAGTAACTAAAACACCAATATTGGCGCCTCTCTCCCTGATATCATTTTTAAATTTCTCGATCCAACTAGGCTGAAAGTCCTTGGTACGCTTGCTCTCGTAGTAGATTTTTCCACAATGCTGCTCCGTTCGCGTATTCACTATTTGAATACAATCGCCTCCTCGCGCTCCTTTTTTTATTTCTTCTATGGTATCTAAAGGAAACTGAGCTGCCAACCATTCTTCTATCGCTAATTCTTGTACTTCTCCTTGTAACTGCATGGAACCCTGCTCCTGCTTACGTTTCATTTCTTCCGTAAGCTTTTTTTGGTCCTCTAATTGTTTTTGCATTTCCTTAAAACGCAATTCATTTTTATCTTCTTCCGATTTCTTAATCTTCTCTTTTTCAGCAATAAGAATCTCATTAAGCTTTTTTTGAGCTTCTGCTTCAGCCGCCTCTTTCAATTCGCCTTTTTCTCTTTTGAGTTTTTCTATTTCGGCTTTAGAGCGATTTAGTTCTTTTACTTGTTCTGACTTTTCATTCAATTCTTTTTGTAAAGCATTAAACTGTTCCGACTGTTCTTCTGTTAGTTTCTTTTTAAGCTTGGCTTCAATCTCTTTTTTACCTGCTTTTAGTTGATTATCTAAGCGCTCTTGAAACAATTCATTTTCTTGTTTCTTCTTTTGTTCGAATATTATTTTTTCTTGTTTCAGTTTCTCCTGCTCCTGCTGGTATTTTCTCTTTTCTTCTGCAATTTGAGACTGATATTTCTGCTTTATTTCTTCTTCTAATTGATGCGATAAAATATCCTGAACGTCTATGGATGTTCCACAATTAGGGCATTTTATTTGAGTTTCGTTTTTCATGCTACTTCGGTTTTCATCTTTGTCGCCATACTACATCTACTTTTTAGGCCATTTCACAAAACACCAGCAACACCACTTTTGGTAATCAGCATAGGTTTATGTTTTGCGCTTGCAACCCTTTTATCAGGATTAAAAATGTGGTAAATATAATTACCAATGCGACTAAAGGTCTAAAATTTAGTTATTCTTCTCTGCAAATTTACTCAATGTATCTTCAAAATCTAAACCACAAAGCAGGTTGTTTTAGAAATTAATGGGCTCCCTTGATTTTAGGGCAGTACAAGGTTTACTAATTATGACCTAGATAGATTTAAAAATACAAAAGCCCTAACGATTTTGTTAGGGCTTCTGATGAACCATGAAAAAACACTCCGAAAATTCACCTAATTATTTTAGTTTAAAGCTTCTATGATGAAATTGGCTGTTGCAAAATCTCCATCCCCATTAAAATTTAAAGTGGCACTCCCCGATAATAAATCGGCAAGAAATAGTTTTTTACTATCGGATCCTAGATCTTCGTCCGCATCAAAAATGGTAGGATCATATTCTTTAAGCACTCCCAATAGATAAATGTAACTCTCGGGTCCTGGATTTTCAAGAACAACAGTTATTGAGGAATTTATAGCTAATTGAAAATTACTTGTTGTTTGATAGCTGCCGCTATCATATGGACCCCACAAATAAGTGCCAAAATTAATAATTCCTTGTAGGAGTGACTCATGCTCATTTTGAGTCAATAGTGTCACAGATCCAAACATTTCAGCAATACCATCGGTCTCCCCTTTAACTCCGGAACAATTAAGATCCGAAAGGGTTATTTTAAATCTAGATCTAATTTTTTCACACTGTTGTACGCTATATTCTGTGGCTAATACAATATTAGATATCGCATTGTTACTTATATTTCTTAAGGTATAGGATAATGGAGCTCCAGGCGAATCTTTGGTATAATTACCACCACTTAAAATAAAACTTTTCACGCCCTCAATACCTGTTACTGCTTGTACCGCTTCTGCTCCAGATCCTCCCATAACAAAGGCTTTAATAGATGAATTATTAATTATATTTTGATAGGAAGCATCTATTTGTACATTTCCACTAGAAATACCAGCTTCAAAAGCAGCACTAAAAGCAGCGTTCATTTCTGTATTAGAATAACTAGAGGTAGCGGTAAATAAAATCATTCGACCGTACGTTACCGTTGAAACATAACTTGGTAAAGTAGCTCCTAGAGAAGCTACTTCAGGTAGCTCTGTAAATAAATCACTAGGATTTTCAACAGCATCCATATCAATGGTATAATAACTTTGTACATATTTAACCACAACTCTACTTTCCACTTTTTCGGATGAAAAATCAAAAGAACTCCCTACATCTACTGTCGTACTATTATAATTTGCCCCTATTGAACCTTTAAGGTGTTCTTCTGAATACACATTGGAAACCTCAAAAGATAATTTAGAAGCTGTTGCTCCCGTAACCTCTGTGCTTAATATATCGTTTATGGCCTCGCGAATTGTAGAGAGCTTTGGATCTTCTACGGTACGGCTTGGACTACCTGTAATATTCTGCAACGAAACAGAAATAGAAATAGGCTTACGACTGGCAACTATAGGAATATACTCTCCAGTGGCTATAGATTCTCCTCTAATCAATGCACCAGGGTATATTACACTAGTTGTTGGATCTAACAAAAGCATTTCATTATATTCAGGAGCTGCTTTGAATCTTTTTGTACTGCACAAATAATCACCTGTTTCTTCAGCTGGTTCCGATGAAATCTCTTCTGGAGGATCAATAACTATTGGGTTTTCAAAGGGCGAAAGCGTATTTATCTCCGCATTAAATGCCGTTAGTTTGGCCGCATTTGTCATGGCAGGGTACGTCTGTGATTCCTCCTCTTTACTACATGAGGCATTAAAAAGAACACTAAGGAAGCAGGTGAAAAAAAGAATAGACCCGAAATGCCAATTCGATAAATGGTTGTTAAATGAATTATTATATGTTTTCATAATGTTATTGTTGTTATTATAAAATTGTACGATCAATTGAACTGCGGCTCCTTAAAGATCTGCAAGGTATTTTATTCGTAGTTCTCTCGAAATACGTAGGTCTGTAAGATAATGCGTAAGGGTACGTAATTGGTTTTAGTTTTAAACTTCGGGAAAAAAGCGTTGCAACTGATATGCAATAGAAGAGCTTTGTAGTCCTCTATCCATTGTTTTATTGAGGTAATTTATTGGCTTGAAGTATTTAATTTAGCGATACTATTACTGCTATGATTTAAATTGTTCTGGGTGAAGTACATTATTATGCTGCAATTTCTGTTGATGAAAGCCTCATGGCATATACTGGATTATGGTTTTTCTGAAGACATACATTGCTTTAAAATTTTAAAATAAATGATTAGTGCAAAATTTCATGCACTTATACTTGTACTACGCTAACGAGGTGTTAGAAGCAAAACGAATACATTTCCTTTTTAAAAACTGATAAATTATGGCACCTAAAACCAATGAAGTTATAAAGTAGGCCCCAGTAATTTAAAAAATAGCATAGCATGTAATTGCGGTACTAATGGAACTCACTAGTTTACTTATAAAAGCTTCTTTCTCTCATGCATTGATATCTTCTAGATTGTAATTAATTATAGTTATTTTCTTATACACCCAAGAACTAGGGTGAAGATATTAGCACCCAACCAAAAGATTTTTTATTAGGGAAATTTTTAAATTCCATAATGATGTTGGTCTTATAAATTCTAGCTAAAGTTTAATAAATCGATATCTTCGCGCGCATTATGTGGATGTATCTTGGTCTTTTAGCAGCTTTATTTCTTGGTTTACACAATTTATGTAAAAAACATGCCGTACAAGGAAACGAAGTTTTTCCAGTACTCTTGGGTACTATTTCTTCAGGTTTTTTATTGATCGTCCCCTTTTATATTGGTTCTCATTTCTTTAAAGAAGAGATGGTGAAAATGGACTTCTATATCACAGCTATCCCCTGGAAAACACATGGCTTTATCGCAATAAAATCTGCTATCATGGCGGCATCATGGGTTTTAGCGTATCAAGCCCTAAAACATTTACCGATAACTATTGTAACTCCCATACGTTCTGCTGGTCCGTTTTTTACATTTATTGGCGCCATAACCATCTATCAAGAGAAACCCAACTTTTACCAATGGATTGGTTTTTTTCTGATCATCTTATCAGTAATGCTTTACTCCAAAATAGGAAAAAAAGAAGGCATTCATTTTAAACGCAACAAATGGATTTTTGCCATTATCGGTGCTACTTTCTTAGGTGCCTCTAGTGGTCTGTATGATAAGTTTTTAATTCAAACCGTACACTTAAATCCGCAGACACTACAATTCTGGTTTTGTTTGTATACGGTTCTTATTCTATTGGTAATTTTAAGCATTACCTGGTTTCCAAATGCAGAAAAAAGAAAAGCGTTTAAATGGCGTTGGTCTATTCCTCTTGTAGGGATTCTGTTGCAAATAGCAGATTACTTCTATTTTAAAGCCTTACAAGATCCTGATGCTTTAATTATGTTACTTTCAGCCATAAAACGGAGTCAGATTATTATTGCCGTAGTAGTTGGTGGTATTATCTTTAAAGAACAAAACAAGCGGAAAAAGCTTGTGCCGTTAGTAGGTATCATGGCTGGTGTATTTCTGATTTTATATTCTTAAGATAGTGCCCTGAATATTGGAACATCAACCTCTAATTATATTGTAACTTCCTTTGAAACTGATCATCATAAGGCCCTTAGGATCAAAAGAGAATATTTATATCCTGTGTGTAACTCTGCATCCGGTTAATACAACCTAATCCAGACCCATAAGTATAACTCTTTTGAATTGCGGATAAATTAAACAATACCGTGCCATTATCAGAGATGGGACTATTCTCAGGAGTATCGCTTTTTTATTTTACTCGTTACCATACGCGACGGAAGTACAAACAGAGCATCAACAGAAAAAAAAATAGCGTTTGTATCTTAAATTCTATTTCACTGATTAAAACAGGTTATTCACTGATTTCATTTTTATACTATTTTTTAATTTTGGATGTTTACCGATTACTACACAATATCCTGAAAATTATTTATGGAACGCACCAAACTAATAATAGCTGTATGCACCACACTAGTTTTAACGCCCCTGTTTTTTATTTTTGGAGCGAACAATCCGGTTCTCTATTCAGATTTGATAATCTCCAAGGATGATATTATTAAAAAAAGCTATTTTAATGCGACCTCTTTATTATCCTATAATAAAGTAGCTTGTACCTTAGAAGATGGCACTACGGGAGATTGTTATGAATTGGTATTTTCTAGCAACCCAGTAGAAGATGGACCTTACTGTCCTGAAACTATTGAAGATATAGGTGGTTTAGGTACTTATGATGGCGCAACAAACCCGGGTTTTCAAGTGTTAAGGGCTAGTTTGTTTCATGCTATGGAAGCCGATGGATATGATATTATAGATGATAAAGGAAATATCCGAATGGATGATTTCAATTCTGGGCGACCAGATACTAATTTTGAGTATTGTTTGGCTGCAGCTCCTGATAACGATTTAAAACTTACGTTCCTAATTCCTGCAGCACCAAAGCTATCAGGTACCAATAATGTTATTGAAACTATTGAATTAGTGGGCGTTTCATTAGATGGTGTTCCCATTAATGGTAACCCACCATCGGTAATCAATGGTCCGCCAATGCCCAATGCTACCGGAGGTAACATCCCTTCTTTAGATCCTTGTGGCGGTCATAATGATCCTGCTGGATATTACCATTGGCATTTTGTACCAGAAGTAATGAACCAAGTTTTAGCGGCGCATCATATTACAGAAGTATCATGTACCTTAATAGAACAAGTGTCAACGGTAAAATTAATTGGTTTTGCTAGATGGTTTCCCTATCTATGCGTATGCACAGGAACCTTCAGATGTAGATGATTGCGGTGGTAGAACAGCGAATACCGCAGAATATCCTAATGGAATTTACCATTATGTTGCCAGTACAACTAGAGCTCCAAATGTTCCTAAATGCTTAAAAGGAGTTGCAGCAACACGTGGTTTTAAGTTTAGATAAAAAGATGAAAAAATACATGTTATTCTTGCTATTTACTGTTCTAAGCTTCTCTTCTCTCCTAGCTCACAATCCATTATCTGCACTATACTATTTAGAACTAAAGGATAATTTAGGCATTCTAAGCATTAGTGTAAGTCAAGACGGACTAAATGAAGCTTTAAAAAAGCAGTATCTAACAGAAGATTTTACAACAATTACGACAGAAAAATACAAGGAATTAGCCGTGCGTTACATCAAAGATCATTTTGATTTAACGCTTAATAATGAAGTTTTTTTATTGAACGATCGAGGGATTAAATTAGGGAATCACCAAACTGATTTTAAATTTCTAACAGATAATCTTCCTAAAGATATAAGAACTATTGCTATTTCCATTGATGCGTTTGGAGAGAATGATCAACATCAAACTATATTTTCTGTTGCCTTAGGTACACTAAAAGATAAAGTAATCTTAAATGTAGACAATGACTATAAAGCAACGCTTCATGTTGAAAATAATAAACTCGTAAAAGAGTCTTATCGTGGCACCAAGCACTTAGGACTGCTGTTAGCTATTTTAGTACTGCTAAGTCTCGCCTATTTTTATTGGTCAAAGAAGAAAAAAATATAGTTTAATTGTTTTTTAATCACTTTTTTTGTTGTCAAACTAATACGATCTGATTGTCTATTTACTTTTATTATAAACACAAATAACTTACCTTATTAAAAAAATCAATCCTTATGAAATTCAGAGTAATTCTACTACCGATAGTAATTTGTCTAGTAACTCTAAGCATTTTTACTGCTTGTAAAGACAAAAAAGAAGAAGTTAAACCTGATAGAATTTCAGAAATTGCTGAAGCAACTTATAGTTGTCCTATGAATTGTGAAGATGGTAAAACATACCATGAAGCAGGGAGTTGCCCTGTATGTAAGATGGATTTGATGTTAACCGATAAAGAAATTGGTGCCACTTGCCAAGCCCATAAAGACGGGAAATGTTCTTGTGAGGGTGAGCAATGTATATGTGCAAATTGTAAAGAACATGCTGGTAAAATGACCTGTGAAATGCATAAAGATGGCAAGTGTAAATGTGAGGGCGATACCTGTGCATGTGCAAATTGCCAAGAACATGCAAAAAAAATGACCTGTACAATAGGAGAAGATGGTAAGTGTACCGACAAAAATTGCAAAAAACACCAAAAGAATAAAGATTGCGTCATGAATAAAGACGGGAAATGCATCTGCGAATCAGGGAAATGTACTTGTATCGATTGTGCTTCAAAAAACAAATAGCGCATTGCAATCCACTATTTCTAATAACAAAGACCACCTGATTAGGGTGGTCTTTTATTTTTTATTACATCACTTTTTAGTCATTAAAATAGAAATAGTTGAATGTAATTTTAGGCTGCTTGTCATCTCCCTCAGTATACACCCCTGCTTTAAAGTAGTAGGTGTTAGAATAGCTGTTCCATGAACTAGAGGGTGATATGGTTTTATTAATGATAGTTGATCCACTAGATGTGGTAACTTTTACATTAGCGCCACCGCCATTATACGTAATCGCTAAAATATAATCACTTCCCTGAGAATATGTAGCTCCCGTATATTCTTGATACGTTCCAGAACTGTTAGAAGGATTATTTGTAGTTACTTTAATCTTAATTTTACGATCGTCATCTATAAAAACACGTAACCAAGGTCTGTTTACATTATTCCCTCTATTGTGAATTTGTGCTATGGTCACTCCGTTTTCAGGTATGGACTCCACTTTTGCTTTATAGATCATACTTTTACCGTTTGTCAATGAAGATTCTTCAATCTCTTTCCATTCTGTGCGGTTACCGTCTGTAGCTAAACTTTTCATAATGTAATATCCACTGGAATTTTTATCATACCAACTTTCGTTATCCGTCCCCGTAGAACTAAAAGATGTTGTAGATCTACTATTCTCCCCACTGAGCCAACTCGTCTCAATATAGAAATCTGAAATTTGATACACTTTGGCACTGAGTTTTGGTGCTTCCAAAGCTTCTGGAGCTAATACTACTTCTTCCTGTTCGGATTGGCTACAGCTTGTTAAAAATACTGCAACGGAGAAAATACCCGTTGCTAAAAATTTGTAATTGGTCATTCTTTTCATGTGTAATTATTTAAATTAATAAAATTGGGGTCCAAATTGGTTTACCATTTTGGTTCACCAATTTTACGAAAAAAATCTATACAAAATCAATTTGACAAAAATTAAAACAAAATATTTACAAATTCACAATAAATTAAACATTTACTAAATATTAAATATTTAAACCTTAAAAAATAACAAATACAATAAACGCAGGAGCTCACAACCCTCCTTATTTTTTTAACGCTGTAGAACACACTCTATATAGGATAAAATACTACTTAACGGGGATAAAATACACATACTAAAGCCTGAACAAAGACTCTAATTTTGCTGCTTAACCTTAAAAAATCTTACAATGAAAGTACATTTAAAAAGTATTTACCTAGCCTCCATTGCGCTTTTTGCCATGGGCTGTTCAAAAAATTATGAAGAAACTCAAAATCTAAATGAAGCTGAAATTTCAGAAGATTTATCTGTTTTAAAGGTATCCGCCTCTAGATTTTACACGCCACCCAATGCCGCAGTTCGTAATAACAAGAAGAATTTAGTGACTGATTTTGGAGCTAATAATTCCGACTCAAATGATGATAGCGACAAATTAAATAATGCTATTAGAAACTTATCTAATAACGGTGGTGTCTTAACTATTCCAAAAGGAACGTATTATTTCAATAAAATTAGAATGCGTTCTAATGTGCATTTAGAAATTGAAAAAGGTACTGTAATATTTCCTACAAAAGGACTGACACCTGCAAAGAACCATAGAATTTTTGATTTTGCTAATAAAACTGAGGACAAAATTAAGACTCAACAAAATCTGAACATGCCCCTAAATGATCGCAATTTTTATAGATTACCCCCACAAACATCATTTAGACAATAAATCAGGATAAGACTGCTCAAAATATTCTTGAAAAGAGGTAGGACTAGTTTTATGCAAACGAACCGCTGTACACTTATTAAATTTCAAAAACGACTTCAATTCTTTATGCAATGCAGCTGCAAATTCTTCGGTGTTCTTTAAACTAGCTTCTAATGTTAATTCGTGAATATGAAAAACCATATCTTTTCTATCGGCCTTGCTATCCATTCTGGCAACCAATTTTCCATTCCATAAAATGGGCAGTGAAAAATAGCCAAACTTTCTTTTATGCACAGGCACATAACATTCTAAAAGATAGTCAAAACCAAAAATAGCAGATGTGCGTTTTCTTTGGATCAATAAATTATCAAACGGAGATAAAATATGGAGTTTTTTTCGGGCTAAAGGTTTGTTTAATAGTTCAAAAGACTCCGGCAACACATAATAATCACTATCGGCAGCACGTACTTGCACTATTTCTCCATGTACGAGCATCTGCTTAAGTGTGTCTGTAACTAGTGTTTTTGTATTCTTAAGTAAATACGTTATTTCTATTAATTTTCCCAGCCCATTGGCACGTAAATAATTCGTTATCAAAAACCGACCATATTCCTCCTCCGTGGGGGTTGTCGTATTTATGGTGCTTGGCAATACGCGCTCCGTGACATCATACACTTTATGAAAATTGACTCGCTTTGTAATCATCAAATCACCCTGCATAAATAAGTTCGCCAAGGCCTGTTTGGTAGGAGCCGTCTTCCATTCACCAAATTTGATTCCTTTTTTATCAAAATCTTTCGCCATCAAAGGACCTTCGGCTTTTATACGCGCTGTCACCAAATTCATAAGTTTTAAGTCTTGCTTGAACCAATGTTTTTGTTTCCCCGAAGCAATCGCATTCTTGCGAGGTAGGCTAAAACGATAATCGATCATAGGAAGAAAGGAAGCCGCATGCGCCCAATATTCATACACTTTTTTATCCGCTATCAATTCCTGAATATGAGCAGATTTATACCCAGGATTACGATTGTATAACGTATGATGGTGCGCGCGCTCAATAACCGAAATGGTATCTATTTGTATGTATCCCAAATGTTCTATTGCAGAGAGTGTAGCATTTCTAGCTGTACCCACTAATTTTGGAGCAGGTAGCCTTTGTGATAACAGCACTAATTTTTGGGCTTCTTGAAGGGAAAGGTTTTCTTTGTTTGAACTCATGTTTGTGGTCTCGTTCTTGAATCAACTTGAATAAAGGTGTAAAATTATCCTTTTTAAATTGGTAAGCTCTTAGAACAAAAAATAAATTCCTAACCACCTAGATTTCAAACATCTAACCCATTGTGTTTAAAAGCCCTCTAAAACAATTTTACCTTTAGCTTTTCCTGTTTCTAAGAAAGCGTGAGCTTTACGCATATTTGTTGCATTAATGATTCCGAAATTTTCTCCCAAAGTTGTTTTAATGGTACCCATGTCTATCAATTTAGCAACCTCATTTAAAATGTTGTGCTGTTCCATCATATCCTCCGTTTGAAACATAGAGCGCGTAAACATAAATTCGATATGTGTAGACACTGCTTTACTTTTAAAAGGCATCACATTGAACGTTTTTGGATCGTCTATAAAACCAAATTTCCCTTGTGGTTTTATCAACTTTACAATTTCGTCTGCATGTTGTTCGGTAGCATTTAAACTCACCACATAATCAGGAGCTGGTAACTTGTACTTCTCAAATTCTTCACTCAATTTATTTCTGTGATTGATCACGGTATCTACTCCTAAATCTTTTAACCAATCTGTAGTTTCAGGGCGAGAAGCCGTACCTATAATGTTCAATTTTGTCAATTTTTTAACCAACTGCACCAAAATAGAACCTACACCACCGGCTGCACCAATCACTAGAATAGATTTAGCAGCATCATCCTTGGCAACTTGCAACCTATCAAACAACATTTCGTATGCCGTAAGTGTGGTTAGCGGTAATGCAGCAGCTTCTACAAATGAAATACTCGCTGGCTTTTTGCTTACAATGCGTTCGTCTACAATTTGATACTGCGCATAACTTCCTTGACGGGTAAAATCTCCTGCATACCAAACTTCATCTCCATCCTTAAAGAGAGAAACCTCTTCCCCCACTTCTTTTACAATACCAGTAGCATCCCAACCAATAACTTTCCAGTCATCGCCTTCTACAGGCATCCCAGCGCGTACTTTATAATCGGCCGGATTTACCGATATTGCTTTGATCTCCACAAGAATATCTTTCCCTGTTGCTTTTGGAGTATCTATTTCGATGTCTTGTAGCGATTTTACATCCGCTATTGGGAGGTTCTCCTTGTATCCTATTGCTTTCATGTTAACTTCGTGTTATTATATTACCGTGAAAATTTCACTCTCTGGTAATCTAGATTTTGGTGTTTTTTCAGTTGAATTAAAATCAGATTCAGCTCTATATCCTAAAGAAACAGCTACTAAAGAAGTGTATCCTTTTTCTCTTAATCCGAATTCTTCATCTAAAGCTTTTACATCAATACCTTCCATTGGTGTAGCATCAATTCCTAAACTTGCAACTCCCAGTAAAAAGTTTCCAATGTTAAGATATACTTGCTTTTCCATCCAGTGTTGTAAGTCTTTTAAATCGTATTTATGAATACCTGTAAAAGCTTTTACAGCACCTAAAAATCCGTTTTTAATATCTTGGTTAGGAAATCTTCCGCTTTCATCTTCTGTATCTGCAATATGCTGATAGTACGCATCATCTGCATCAATTTTTGAACAAAATAAAACAACAGCATAAGCATTAGTTACTTTTGGCTCGTTAAAACTAAAAAAACCTTGAGTCCCCTTAGCAATGCGTGCTTTACCTTCTGTAGTTTCAGCAACTATAAAATGCCAAGGTTGTAGGTTTACACTTGAAGGACTCATTCTTAACAAGTTTTTGACTTCTGCCATATCTGCATCAGAAATTTTCTTGGTGGTGTCATATTCCTTAGTTGTATATCTCCAATCTAAAGTTTCTCGTAAATTCATCTTTTTATATTTTTAATACCGTTGATTCTTATTTAAAAACAAAGATATATACACAAAACACTAAAGTAAGAGTACAAAAAAAGGAGATTAAGGTATAAAAAAAGGTTTTTAAGAGGGTTCTTATGGAAATATGAATGAAAAAAGTATTGTACCCGAATTTAAAGTGAATATTAAGCTTTTAAAAACTATTTTATCCTTTAATTATACAAAATCACTATTCTGGCAACCACCTAAACGTGAGATTTATTCTAGGTTTAATTTTTTTCGTTGTTTTCGAAATCTTATGTTTCCAATTCTCTTGCGTAGCACCTTGCATTAAAAGTAGGCTACCATGGGTTAACGGAATAGCTACCCGTTTTAAATCTTTACACGTGGCATGTTTTAATTGAAAAGATCTAGTCGCTCCAAAAGTGACTGAAGCAATCACCGTATTTTTACGTTGCTCTCCTTTATAATCTTGATGCCAATCTACACTGTCTTTACCATCTCTGTAATAATTTAGGAGACAGCGTTTAAATTTAATAGCTACCTCCTGCGCTATTCGTTCTTTAATAAAAAGTAAATCAGCATTCCAAACATGAATTTTACTTTTGGTATTTGTGTATTGAATGTCTTTGCTAATATCACCATACCAAGCGGTTAATCTAGGGTAATCTACTTCTTTACCGTGAATGGTAATCTGCTCTTGTTGCCAAGGCGTATTTTTTAATAAATTATTGAACAGTTTGTTACTTTCTTCTATACTGAAAAAATTTTCGAATAAAACAATATCCGCTCCTGGTAAATCAAGTTCCGTTTTATGTACTTCATTTGTTGAAAACAGGTCTGTTTGAGTAAATAAGTCCATGGAAATAACTTGTAATGTGAGCACTATTTATTAGTTCGAAAAACTTACGCTATCCATACACTTTTTGTGTTTACAAATTCTCTAATTCCATATCCTGAGAGCTCTCTCCCGTAACCGCTATTTTTAACCCCTCCAAAGGGTAATCTTGGATCTGAAACTACCAATTTATTCACAAAACTACTCCCAGCTTCTAATTGCAACGCAATGCGCTCCCCTCTTTCTAAATTACTCGTGAATACTCCAGAACCTAGACCAAATTGAGAGTTATTTGCCAATGCTATAGCTTCTTGCTCATCTTTTGCTTTAATCACAGAAGCAACAGGACCAAATAACTCGTTATCAAAACCTTCCATTCCTGGTTTCAAATCTGCTAAAATGGTAGCAGGGTAATAAGCACCTTTACCTTTAGGAATTTCACCTCCAAGCACTAACCGGCCACCCTGAGTAATTGTTTTTTGCACCTGCGCATGCAATTCATCTCTCAAATCTTTACGTGCCATAGGTCCATAATATGTATCTTCATCTGTAGGTATGCCCATTTTTGCTGCTTTCATTTTCTTTTTAAACGCTGCTAAAAAATCATCATAAATACCTTCCAATACGATAAAACGTTTTGCCGCAACACAGGTCTGACCATTGTTTTGTAAGCGCCCAAAGGTTGACAATTCTACTGCTTTTTCCAGATCAGCATCATCAAGAATTATGTACGCATCACTCCCTCCTAATTCTAGTACCGTTTTCTTTAAGTTCTGTCCTGCAATAGCTGCTACAGAACGCCCAGCAGGATCACTACCTGTAAGGGTTACTGCAACAATATTTTTATCTTCAATAACATCTTTAACATGCTCAGAACTTAAGTTTAAATTTGTAAAACAACCTTCAGGAAAGCCAGCCTTTAAAAAAACTTCCTCTAAGGCAAAAGCACAGCCTTGAACATTTGAAGCGTGTTTTAGCACCCCCACATTACCCGACATCAAAGCGGGAACTGCAAATCTAATCACCTGATAAAATGGAAAATTCCAAGGCATTACCGCTAAGATTACACCAATTGGCTGAAAAGTAACGTAGCTTTTTTTAGCTTCAGTAGCTACAACTTCGTCTGCTAGTAAATTTTTTGTATGATCTGCATAATACCTGCAAATCCAAACACATTTTTCTATTTCTTTTCTAGACTGACCAATGATTTTACCCATTTCTCTAGTCGCCAGTTGTGCATATTCTTCCTTGTGCTCCTCTAAATAATCTGCCAGCTTATGCATCAATTTTGAGCGCTCTTCGTATGTTTTGTTTTTCCAACTTGTGTATGCTTGTTTCGCAATAGCTATTTTTGATTGCGCTTCTCCTGAAGTTATTCTCACATAGGTAGCAAGCTTTTTATCTGTTGCTGGATTGGTTGTAGTGATGCTTGACATAAGGTGTTTATTTTAAATTAATGAATGTCTTAATAGAAGAATGCAAGTTCTAATATTTATTGGGTTTTATTTGCTTGAAATAGTTATTATATTAACTCCTTTAAATATAATAGCCTGCTAATACATAAAGATGGAATACATACAAATATTTAAAAATTAGACAAGATTCCTTTGTACCCTGAAAGGTTTATTATGTATATAAAAAGGTTTTTTATGCTAAATTTACAAGCATTAAACAGTATTCACTAATTTACAGAATTACACCTATGATATATGCAAGTATTAGAAGCTTACAAACCTTTTGAAATACAAGAAATAGAATTAACAACATGGAAACAACGCCCTGTTAAAAATAATTTTTTTGAGTTAGTTTTAATTAATGCTGGTGATGGTACACAATGTATAAATTACAACCACTATCCATATACCAAAGGGAGCATGTTTTTACTACCTCCTTTAAAATGTCATTCGTTTGCGATAGAAAAACCTACCAAATTTGTCTTTTTAAAGTTTACCGATTCCTTTTTTAAGAATGTAAACCAGATGACTATAGATAGGAATGAATGGTTTAAAGAAGCATCGTACATCCTTTCTAATTATAACCAATTACCCGGGGATATTATTAAAAACGATATTGACCGGAATCATTTAGAAAGCTTAGTGGGCATGATTTTGCAGGAGTCTAGAAATTATGGTGCAGCATCTATTCGTTTAATTACAAGTCTAATGACTAGTATTCTAGAAATCTTAATTCGGAATATAAAAAAAGGAACTTATTTTGAAGTGCCCAAAAAAAATGCAGAGGATAGGATTACAAAAATGCTCACCTATATTAATGAGAATATCGATAAAACGGAGTTGTTGAAAGTCGAAAATCTGGCTGATGTTTTCATGATGTCTCCTACTTACGTGAGTGAGTATTTTAAAAAGCAAGTGCATATGCCTTTACGAGAATATATCATCAAAGCAAAATTAAAGCTCGTAGAAATCCGACTCTTAAATTCAGATTTTACCTTAACACAAATAGCAGATGATTTAGGGTTTACAGATGTGAGTCACCTTTCTAAAACCTTCAAACGTTACTCTGGGACTTCTATAAAGGAATTTAAAACTAATGGAGAATACATGTTATTGAAACGAACTGTTTGTAAAGGCTAGCCAATACATCAAGATTTATTTTATCCTAACATGAAATAATTTTATTAGCGGTTTTAATCTTTTCAAATTCTTTTTCCAAGCCCTATTTCATCTCACATACGAGGTTAAATAGGTTATTGTTATAATAGCTTCACCCAAAGAACTATTATACTTCATCTTATTCCCTTTCTTTTCTTACTCACGCAACCTTATTGGTTACAAAAGCATATCGATCAATTCTAAATTGATTCTGGTCAATACACACCCTGTATGCACACTACATTTGAGTGTATCAAAAAAAAAGACTTATGAAATTAAAAAATAGCATAGTAATAATCACAGGAGCATCAAGTGGAATTGGTAAAGCAACCGCACATAAATTAGCAGAAAACGGAGCTAAAGTGGTTCTTATGGCTCGAAGTGAGGATGAATTAAATAAATTAAAAACGGAGATTGAAAAAAATGGCGGAGAAGCTTTAGTCGTTACTGGAGATGTTACCAAAATGGAAGACTTCGAGAATGTAGTGACCAAAACCAAAGCGAAGTTTGGAACGGTAAATGCACTCATCAATAACGCTGGATTGATGCCCTTATCCTTTATAGAAAAGTTAAAGACTGATGAGTGGGATAAAATGGTGGATGTTAATATCAAAGGAGTGCTTAACGGGGTTGCCGCAGTATTGCCAGAATTAAAAGCAAATAAAGGAGGTAATATTATTAATATCTCATCCATGGCTGCACACCGCTACTTCCCAGGGGGAGCAGTTTACTGTGCTACTAAGGCTGCTGTAAAAATGTTTTCTGAAGGCTTGCGCCAAGAGTTGGCCCCTAAATACGGCATTAACGTAACCTCTATAGAACCAGGAGCAGTAGCCACTAATCTTACCAGTACCATCACTGATGATGACATCAAAGAAATGATGAAAAAAATGTTCGAGATGGAAACCTTAGAAGCAGAAGATATTGCAAATGCAATTTATTACGCCCTTACCCAACCAGATCGGGTAAATATTAATGACGTATATCTTGTGCCTAGTGATCAGCAATAAACAATAATATTAAAAAGATATAATTATGTCTACAACAACAAAACAAAATACATTTAAAACTACAAACCCAACAACGGGAAAAACCCTATCGTCCTATGAATATATGACCGATAGCCAGGTAGAAGATAGCATTCAAGAATCACAAAAAGCGTTTCTAGAGTGGAAAACTAAATCAATAGAAGAGCGTGGCAAGGTTATTTCTGCGATAGGTAAAGAATTGCAAAACTACAAGTCAGAGTTAGCTGAGCTAATGACCGATGAGATGGGAAAATTACTCTCTCAAAGTCACCAAGAGGTTGATATTTGTTCTGCCATATGCGACTATTCTGCTAAGAATGCGCCAAAAATATTAAAGAGCGAAGAACGGGAACTATTAAATGGTGGAAAAGGAAAAATTGCCTATGCTCCTATTGGTGTTATTTACGGAATTCAACCTTGGAACTATCCTTCATATCAAGTTATTCGTTACACCATTACCAACCTGATGGCTGGTAATAGTATTCTTTTAAAACATGCTTCTAATGTAACAGGAACTGCTAAGTTATTGAGATCTATATTTGATACAGCAGGTTTGCCAAGCGGACTTTTCAATGTATTAGTAATAGACCACGACCAATCTGATGCTATTATAGCGCACAAATTAGTGCGTGGAGTGACGTTAACAGGAAGTCCTGCAGCAGGGGAAAATATTGGTGCAAAAGCTGGGGCTCAACTTAAGAAGACCGTTTTAGAATTAGGGAGTAATGATGCGTACTTAATTTTTGATGATGCAGATGTAGATTTAGCTGTTGAAAAAAGTGTGATGGGAAGAATTTACAATAACGGGGAAACCTGTATAGCCGCGAAACGATTTATTGCCACTGAAAAAGTATATGACGAGTTCAAAGAAAAATTTGTGACTGCTATGAAAGCTTTAAAGTTGGGAGATCCTAAATTGGAAGAAACGCAATTAGGCCCAATGGCGCGTAAAGATTTACGAGAAAAAATTCACGAGCAAGTACAAGAGAGTATTGATAAAGGTGCAAGATTACTTTGTGGAGGTGAGATCCCAGATGGTGAAGGATACTTCTATCCGGCTACTGTATTGGATGAGGTTACGGAAGGACAACCTGCCTATGAAGATGAATTATTTGGCCCTGTAGCATCATTAATTAAAGCTAAAGACAATGAAGATGCTATGCGAATTGCAAATGATAGCAGGTTTGGTCTTGGTGGCGGAATCTTCTCTAAGGATGAGAAGAAAGCTATTGAACTAGCCGAAAAGCATTTTGACACCGGAATGATCTTTATTAATTCCTTCGGAACAGCAGAACCAACCATGCCCTTTGGTGGTGTAAAAGATTCTGGTTTTGGTCGCGAACATGGTGGATTCGGTATGAAAGAATTCGTGAATGTAAAATCGATTATGATCCGCAAAGATTAATTTGAAACATTCTTGATATAAAAAAAGCACCCTATTTAGGGTGCTTTTTACTTTTTTCCAGATTAAAGTAACCTGTTCTAAGATCACTATTTTAATACATAACAATTATACGCCTCAACATATAAAAGGTTAAGCCGTAATTAGAGCTGACTACTTCCCACTTGTTGATCTTCTTCTAGCAATTTTTCTTGTTGCTCCATTTCCTCTCTGGCTTTAAATACATACTCTTTCCCTGTTTTAGGAGCACGTGCCAACCTACGCATGCTTTCTTCATCTAAGCGAATGAATTTATCTGCCTGCCCTCGAGTTGCTTCGGCATCAAAACCAATATGCTCTAGGACATCGCTCGCTAATTTTATGGAAGTATCAAGAGACTCACGGTAAATATCATCTACACCATTATTTAGTAGATCATAAGCATCATTCCTATTTCTAGCTCTAACCATAAGCTTTAAATGCGGATATTTTTCTTTTATTTTTTTTATTAAACTAAGCGTCACCTCCGGATTGTCTATAGCACAAATTAAAATTTCGGCATTCGCAATTCCTGCGGATTCTAAGAGATCTAAACGCGTGGCATCGCCATAAAACACCTCAAAACCCATTTTTCTCAAAAGATCTACCCGACTAGAATCTTGATCTAAAATTGTCGTTTTTACACCATGTGCCCTTAAAAATCTACCCACTGTACTTCCAAAGTGACCAAAACCTACTAATATAATTTTATCGGAACGCTCTATGGCATCTGCTGGTTTTTCTTCGGCTCGTTTTGTTCCAAATTTTGGCAGTATTAACTTTTCGCTCAACAGTCCTAATATGGGTGTTAAGACCATTGTTAGTGCAGTAACAACCAACATAATATCTAATTGTTTTTGGTCTAAAATGTGCAATTGCAACGCAAAAGATAACATCACAAATGCAAACTCTCCAATTTGAGCCAAGCCAACTGCTAAGAGAAATTTCTGATTTATTTTTAATTTAAATAGCGTGGCAACGATATATAATACCAATCCTTTTACTATAATTATCCCTACCACTAATCCGCTTATTACCAATGGATTATCTGCAATAACTACAAAGTTTATGGTAGTACCCACTGTAATAAAAAACAAACCTAAGAGCAATCCCTTAAAGGGTTCAAGTGTACTTTCTAACTCATGTTTAAACTCGCTCGTAGCTAAAACCACACCCCCCAGAAAGGCTCCTAATGCCGGACTTAACCCTACAAACTCCATTAAAAATGTAATGGCTAAAACAATCAATAAGGCTGATGCGGTGAGCAACTCTCGTACTTTTGAAATGGCCACTAGTCGTAACATTGGAATAATGAGGTAACGCCCAGAAATAACAATTAACACAATAGAACCTATAGTTGCTAAAGCTTGCCAACCTAGCGGTAGCGATTCTAGAATATTAGAACTTCCCTCTCCGTCCAATTTTGAAGCATCTACTGTAGATAATAACGGCAATAGCCCCAACATAACGATTACTATAATATCTTGAAAAAGCAAAATAGCAAATGAAGAAGCGCCATACGTGGTATTCATTAAATTTTTCTCACTTATGGTTTGTAGGGTGATGGCTGTAGAAGACATTGAAATTGCCATAGCACAGGTTAAAGATACTTGCCATGAAACACCAAAAGCTATTAGAATTGCAAAGGAAATGACACTGGTGAGTACTACTTGCGTACCGCCCATACCTACAATGGTTTTTCTCATTTTCCAGAAACTCTTAGCGTCTATCTCTAATCCTATTAAAAAGAGCATCATAACCACACCAAATTCTGCAAAATGAAGAATATCATCGCCCTCTTCTCCTATAAAACCTAAAAGATAGGGTCCTATTAAAACACCCGCCAGTAAATAACCTAAAACTGAACTTAACCCTAATTTTTTCGCAATGGGCACACATATAATGGCCCCTACTAAAAATACAATTACTTCAAAAAGTATATCTTCATTCATAGCCTACTGGAGTTCGGTGGTAGGCGCAAAAATACACATAAAACGCATACTATTGTTGGAGTCACACTAGAACGCTTAGAAGATTAAAAAGAAGTCCTAAAATTTACGCAGAACGGGTATGAAACTACTATAAAACCAATGGTTATCGCATAGAAATCTACTCCAGAATTGGCCAAAAAATATAAAACCCTGCTTTCTGAAAAGAAAGCAGGGTTTTTTACTTAAGGTGACTACTATTATTCTAAATAATTGGATACTGCACTAACACGTTGCTCTACATGACTATTTAGTTCGCTAATTGCAGCTTGAAAATCTGAACTTGAATTCAAAAACGTGTATCCTGAAACTTCAGCGCTTGCATAAGGTTCTATTAATGAAGAATATATGGCATATTTAGGCTGCATAAGAGAAGCATTAAATACGGTATTCACAACATCTTGCACGTACCCGTCATACTGTTCTTGATAAACTTCATCTTGATATAGATACCCAATAAGCGGCCATTCTGTAGCATTTAAATCAGAAAAATCTAAGGCTAAAGAACCTTGCATATTCCCTGTCTGTAAAGCTTCATTATTGTCCCAAGGTATCCATGATAACAGGGCTGTATCGGGGTTGTTATACAAAAAGTAATTGTGCGTCATTCTACCATAGGTATCCCAGTTTTGAATAACGGTATTTACCGCCAAATACTTCAAAAAGGTATCCGTATCAAAAATACTTTCTAAACTTTCTCTCCATGCGGCAGGGTCTGTGGTTCTCGTATCTGCATGCAAAGCTGCAAAAACACTTTCTATGTCTGAATAATCGGCCTCATCTTCATTTGTTTTCTTTACAAAGACACTTTCAGAAAAGCTTCCTTCTGCAAACGAAGCTCCATCGCCATCTGGCTTGTATAAATTACCATCATTATCAGAAAACTGAGTATCAATTACCGTATCGTCTACCTCTTCTACTAAGGTATATACTCCAAAATAAACAGGTCCGTCTCCATGATCTACATATACCGTATAAAAACCAGCATGAGAACTGGCTACGCCAAAGTCTCTAAAAATATCTGTAGCCACTTTTTCTCGAAGCATAGACTTATCATTGTAATTGTTTTTAAGACTTAACTTTTTAAAACCATAAAAACGTTGGTTATCTATTTGCGGATATTCATCTTCAAACTCATCAAAATCTAACTTAAAAGATAGTTTTAAGTTTCCGCTAGACCAAGTAGATTGTAAACTAGAATTCCCTTTAAAACGGACACCTACTTTATACCATTCCTTATCTTCGTAAAATACTTCTGCAGGAACAAAAACCGGATCTTCATCAGTCTCTACCAATCCCCCGCCAGCTTGTCCGCCACCAGAAGTACTTGTTCCAAACGCACCATACAATGAAGTCATATCATCTAACATCGCTTGCCAACGTGCTTCAGAAATTACAATATCAAGACGCTTCACAGCTTCATCTTCAAAAATTTCTTCAATATCAGGGTCAGCAGATTTACTGTGTGTTGCATCCGTCCAATCTACCGTGTCAAAATCGGTATCTGAATAGGTTTCTACATAGGCCTCATCACTCGTAGAGTCATCCGTTTCTTCAACATCTACAGTCGTTGTATTAACATCATCTTCCGAACAAGCGTTAAAAAATGAGAAACAAACCAGTAAAATAAATAAGGTGCTTAATTTTTTCATATTATTAGCTATTGTGTTAAACAGTGCGCTAATTTGCTACTTTATTGGTTATCATTTAATTACTTTCAGTGAATTGTACCTAGTAATCAGCGAACCAGTCCTATGCACCTTTTTAAAAAATAAACCGTTCTTTTAAATTTCATAAGCTTAACTTAATTTGTTGCTATTTATAGTCTAAATGCTCGTATATTAGGGACTAGAATTTCCTAAAATCTATACTCATGTGCAAAAAACACCAATGTTATATTGTTCCAGAACATATATTAGCTGCCTTAGCAAAACGCGGAAGTAAAAATTGTAAAAGAACCTTGAATGATACGCGTCGTATTTTAGAAAAGAGAAATACACTTTTAAACGGCCTGTTGCAACAAGAGTTAGCCATTGGAAAAGGAGATCGGATTATTTATGATTGTGAAAACAAATTCCAGCAACGTGTTTCCTTAAGTCGCAACGAAGGTGATGATAGTACCGATGATGCTACTGTAAATAGTGCTTATGATACTTCGGGGTTTGTTCGCGCTTATTTTAAGGACACTTTTAATTTAAATTCTGTGAATGGAGAAGGCATGGATTTGGTGTCTAACGTTCATTATGGAGAAAAATACAATAATGCGTTCTGGGACGGTGATGAAATGACTTATGGCGATGGTGATCAGGTCGATTTTAAAGATTTTGCAAGCGCCATTGATGTTGTCGCTCATGAACTCACCCATGGTATCACTCAGTTTATGGCTAATTTAGAATACGAAGGGCAACCAGGCGCGTTGAACGAGCATTTTTCTGATGTTTTTGGCACTATTATCAAGCAAAAATATTTAAACCAAAGTGTAACCGAAGCAGATTGGCTCATTGGAGATACTATTGTGACTGAAACCTTTCCTGGTGTAGCGCTTAGGTCTATGAAAGCGCCAGGAACTTCGAATGATTTTGATACACAACCAGACCATATGGATAATTATTATGCCGGTCCTGAGGATCATCAAGGAGTTCATATCAATTCTGGAATACCAAACAAAGCTTTCTATCTGTGTTGCTTAGAAATCGGAATTGATAATTGCGCTTTACTGTGGTTTGAAACCCTAAAATTTCTTTGGCGTACCGTTAATTTTAGTGATATGCTAGAGGTACTCTTAACTACAGCTGAAACCTTAATTTCTCAAAATAAGCTCCCTGAAACTGCAACCATAGCAATTGAGACTAGTTTTACAGCCGTAGGATTACCACAAAAAGTACTGATATGAAGTATTCTTTAAGTATATCTGGTGGCATTACCGGAATTCCGAAAAAATATGCAGGAGAAGTGCGTTTAGCAGACGCAGAACAAAAAAAAATACTAGAGACGCTTAAAGTTTCCTCAATACCTAAAAATAAAAATCTAAGAGACGGACTTCAATACCATTTGCAGCTAGAGGAAAACACGCAAAATTATGAGGCAAATTTTGACGACTCAAATCTACCCCCAACGATAAGAAATTTGATTAGCACTATTTTAAATCAAAACTAATTTTATAGCCATTTTTCAATGTAGATTGTCAAATGGCGCATTACGCGCTAGTACTCATAGGCTTAAAATTTAATATTTAAGGCTTCAAATAAATGACTCATGGTCCAAGCCGGTCCAATCATTAAAAACTGTAGGTCTTTTAAAAACGAAGGCTTTTTACCCTCGTGATTATGACCAATAAATTGCCCTACCCAAGCTATTACAAAAAGAACCAACATGGGAATCCAAAGTGCTAAGCTTGTACTCACTTGAATAACATCAATCCCTAATAAAACAAGAATAGAAAAAAGAAGCATACCTACAAATAAGGTTTTAGAAAGACTTAGATAATAAAACAAGCCCAATACAATTACTAAAGTACCAGCATGAACATAAGGTTGTAAAAATTCTGGAAAAGCCTGTATGATAGTATCGGATACCGGAATACTTGCTAATAAGCCTATCAAACTAAAAAAAATCACAGGAACGCAAATGTAATGAATGGCTATATTAAATTTTGTTTGGTGACTTTCACTATATTCCGCCAACAGGGTGTCTACTTTTCTCATAAGGGGGGTATAAATTAGTTCGTTTTTGGTAAGGCTACAAATTGCCTAAGTTGGTGGTACTCTTCCAAACCTTTGTCTGTTAAATAAGGCAAAAGCAAGGTCCAAAGCATTTCAACAGCCCCACATTTATTTGTTTCGTAGTTTGTAGCTGTAATAACTAGTTTTTGTGCTTGCCAAAAAGTACTAGCCATCCAAATTAAATGAATCGTTTTATCGTAATTAATTGTTTCAGATTCTGGAAGCATTCTTCCCGTTTCTACATAGTAATCAATTAATTTTCTACCTTCTTTAAATCGGTTTAAATTCGTAATTTTATAATGCTCTGCGATTTCAGGATATGTTTTGTTGATGTTTACAATATCATTGAAAAAGAAGTTATAATGCTGTTGTAGACTATCAAAATTACGCATCATCTCTTCAAAATGAAATAAAGTGATGTATGCATTTTCAGGAAGAATGTAGTTCTTATTTTCCTCATACATTTCAAAATAAATCGTCGCTAAGAGTATTTCTTTGCTTTTAAAATGGTATTGTAAATTACCCGCACTCATGGAAAGGCTATCCGCTATTTGTTTCATAGAAACATTAGACATCCCATGAATGTTAAACAATTTTATAGCCTCTTTTTTTATTTCTTCTTTCATATTGCAACTTATAAAAAAAATACAAGCTTACTAATATAAGAATTTTTTTAGTAACTAGTTACTAAAAAGCAAAAAGGGAGCATTTAAAATGCTCCCTTTTTGTATTGTATATGTACTATTTAATTATTTACTCAATCATCCCTACAACTTCATAAGCTCTAGTTCCATCATATTGTATCTTTTCATACAACACATCATTATATTCATAAAGAATACTTCCATCTATTTCTACCCTTTCTGCCCCGTCAGGTAATTCATAAACTATTGTTCCTACTTCTGGAGCCACTACTTCATATTCATTTTGAATTTGAATATAGAAAACACCATCATAATTATAGTAATTTCTAGTTCCGAATTTCACACGACGAAAGCCTGTAGGCAAATTAGTCACGCGCACTCCTGCTCTTGGAGCTACAGCGATATAGCGTCCATTATAATTTCTATAATATTTATTGTTAGTGTAGTAATAGTTCTGATTGTTGTGTTTAATTACTTTAGCATTCGTAGGTACTGATCTATACGTGGTAACCTTCTTTTTAGGGGTCTTATACACTACAGTCTTACGTGGTACCACACGAGAACGTGTACTTGTTTTTGCCACCACTGTTTTAGATTTTGATTTTGTACTCCTAGTTTGCGCATTTCCTGAAAATGAAAATGCAATTAAGGCCATACCTATCAAAGCGAATGTTCTACTATTATTTTTCATAATGATTATTGTTTTAGGGTTTATACTTCTTTGATTACATTTTAAATCAATAGTTTAATCCTTTTAGAAAACTTTAGCATTTAACAAATAGATTCTTAGAGATTCTATTTTGCAACTCCTTAAATATAAACACAATACCTCTTTCATTTTAAAATTGTGAATATCTATTCTTTCATTTATATAAATCTTACCTAAGAGAAGCCCTATATTTGCCACCCCAAAACAATGACATTATGAGTGCAACATGGTACGAGTGTAAAATAAAATATAGAAAGCTAGATGAAGCTAGTGGAATGCAAAAAGTAGCTACGGAACCTTATTTGGTAGATGCTATTTCGTATACCGAAGCGGAAAGTAGAATTACCGAAGAAATGGCTGCCTACCTTAGTGATAGTGATGATATAAAAATTACCAATATTAAAGTAGCAAACTATTCTGAAATACATCCTTTTGAAAATTCTGATCGTTGGTTTAAATCGAAAGTATCTTTAATTGCTTTTGATGAAGAGAGTGGTAAAGAACGCAAAACCAATATGTATTTATTGATACAAGCAAATGATGTAAAAGAAGCTTACGACAATACCGTTTCTGTTATGAAAGACACTATGGGTGAGTATTCTATTCCTGCGATTACAGAATCTCCTATTATGGATGTATTCCCATATTTCTCTGGAGAAGAAGGTGATATGGAACGCATAAAAAAATTCAATGAAGTAAAAGCATCTGTTCCTGAAGTAGCAGAACTTAATGACGATTTAGAATTGGCAGACGTTTTAGCATCTGAAACAGAAACAGATTTTGAGCCTAGAACTGGCGAAGAATAAAATTCTTTAAAATTCAATAAAAAAAGAGGGCTTTCTAGCCCTCTTTTTTGTTTCTATGCTTTTCTAATTGTCCATCTCTCCTTGCTCAGAGAATTACCTTAAACACCCTTATTTTCTTGGTATTGACGGGTTACACCTATATTTAAGGATTAAAAATTATAGATGATAGTCTATAATTTTTAAGGTAATTCATCGAAATACAGCGGTATTTTTTGTTCACCTCAGGGATTGTGTCTATTTTAACCTCCTTTAAATAACTACCGCCATGTCTAAAATGATTACCCCTACGCTTATTATCGATGGAGAACGTTTTCTTCCTAAATCTGGTTATAAGGTTACTATAGAACAATCCATGGGTACCCACAGCTCTTTTAGTGTGGTTTTTCAAACCAATGCTACCGAAGGGTACGGCGGTACACTCATGAATAATTCTATTAATTATTCCGGTAAAAAACTATCTATAGGGGTTAATGATGGTGAGCTAGAATATGTAGGGATCATTACTTCTGTAGCTTTACAAAAAGGGATTGGCGCTTCTGGCGCTATTGTGCTTTCAGGACAAGGGGCTAGTATTTTACTCTCGCGCTCCGTACAATGTTTTAGCTATGAAGAAGGGTCTTCTTTTAGCCAAGTAGTGAGTGATACCTTTAATGGACACTCCACAGATTTATTAAAAATGGAAATAGGAAATGGAACTAACATCCGTTTGCCTTATACCGTACAATACAACGAATCCGATTTTTCTTTCTTACAACGTATGTGTGCTCGTTATGGCGTTTGGATGTATGACAATGGGAGAACCTTTTGCGTAGGACGCACGGGAGACAAGCAATTTAATGGGGTGTATGGTCAGGATATTCAAACCTTTGGCCTCTCCACTACCCTACAGTCCCAAAATAGCGGCTTTACTTCTAAAGATTGGGTCAATGATAGTGAATTAGAATCCGTTTCTTCATCGTACAGTGCACAAAGCGGACATATGTATGCTGGGAATGTAAAAAGAGAATCAGAAGGTTTATTTGCCAAGAAAGAAAACTACTCTTGGAATCACAATCAGAATGAATATAGCGGACAACAAGGTTTAGATCATGTAGCAAAAGTTGATACCTTATCTAAAGCGGCAAATATGATTATTGCCAACGGATCTTCAGAAATTGTCGGTTTACGTGTGGGTGATAATTTAACCATTGAAGGCGTTAGTTTTTCTGATAAAACACGTAGAGATGCGTTTGGATCCTATATGGTTACCAAAGTAGCGCACCGTTTTGATCATAGTGGTAATTATGAAAATCATTTTGAAGGCGTACCAGAAGGAACAGAACACCCACATTATAGTGCGGTATTTGCCACACCGTCTGCAGAAGAACAACGTGGTGTTGTTTTAGATAACAATGACCCTGACGGATTAGGCCGTATAAAAGTACAGTTTGGTTGGCAGCGCAGAATGGGCACTTCTACCCCATGGATAAAAATGAATACCCCATATGGTGGTAACGGTAAAGGCTTTTACTTTATTCCTGAACTGGACGAAGAAGTACTCGTAGGTTTTGAAAACAACAATCCAGAAAAACCCTATGTATTGAGTGCTGGTTTTAATAGCAGTGCCAAAAGTGGTATGGCGGATGCAGATAATAATCTGAAAACTATTCGTACCCGTAGTGGCCATACTATAGAATTGAATGATACTGATGGCGAAGAAAAAATAAACATTTATGATCATGAAGGAAGCATAATTACATTTGATACACAAGCCAAATCATTATATATAACCGCTACTGAAAATATTGAATTTCAAGCAAAAAATATAAAAATGATAGCTGAAGAAAATATAGACATTCAAGCTCAAGGAGATATCAACACAGCATCGGAAGGAGATACAAGTATTATATCCGAAAGTACATTAGCATTACAATCTGCATTAGATACTACAATTAATAGCGATTCTAATATAGCAATTGAAGCTACAAGTGACACCACAATATCAGGTACTAACACTATAATTGAGGGGCAAGTATCTGTTGAACTCAATGGAGCACAAACAAAAGTAACAGGTAGTGCGCTAACAGAAGTTTCTGGCGCAATCGTAAAAATAAATTAAAAACATAATAGTATGCCAGGACCAGCAGCAACAGTAGGAAGCATGCATGTATGCCCAATGCTAAACCCAGGAACACCCCCTCCACCTCATGTTGGAGGACCAATATCTGGGCCCGGAGTACCAACAGTTTTAATTGGAGGTAAACCCGCTTCAGTAATTGGCGATTTGTGCACCTGTGCAGGGCCACCTGATACTATAGTAATGGGTGAAGGAACTGTATTAATCGGCGGAAAACCCGCTGTTACAATGGGAGATTCTACTGCGCACGGAGGAGCTATTTCAGCAGGAGAACCTACTGTTCTAATTGGCACAGGTACAAGTGCTGCAACCGCAATTATGCCCCTACATAAAATACCATTCCCTACTATTAATTCAAACCTTAGAGGACAACTAACTGAGGCTATTGCTAAGCAAGAGGCGCTTCGTGAAGAAGCAGATAAAAATGGGTATTTAAACGATTTTTCATTTAGTATGTAGTTATGAACATAGAATATCCTTACAATATAAAATCTTTAACAGACAGTTTAAAATCTAGTAATAGATTTGGTATATACCCTATTGGTAAATTTAATGCATGGCATGGAGGAATACATATTGAAGGTGACTCACATGTAAAATGCATAGCTGATGGTAGGGTTATAGCATACAGGATACCAACTAAATATTTCTATGAAGATATAGGAAAGGGAAAAGACAATCCTAAATATTCTAATGGTTTTGTATTAATGCAACACTATTATAAGAGCGAAGAGGGTTTAGAGTTTACTTTTTATAGTCTGTACAATCATTTAATGAGTAAAAAAGACTACGAAAAAGATGACTATAGCAAGAAAAAAATACCAGACGTTCTCGCTGAATTTTCTTATATAGTATCAGACCAGGCTAAAGATGCTATCAATGGATTAGAAGTTTACAAATTAAATAGTGAAAAGGAATTAGACAGAACAAATCCTGTTTTTTTAAAATATAAAACAACTGTTGATACATTAACCAATAATGGGAAAGAAATATTATTAGAAAAAGATAAAAGATATAAAAAGATTGAATGCAAAGATTATGAAGGAAACACACATAGTGATGTTTACGTTTCTAAGGGTCTTATAGTAAATGGCAAGGCTAATTATAAAGGAGACAAGTCACCTAAGAAGGGAGTTATTGTTTATGAAGAAGCTAAAGATACTTCAGAACAATTGAGAGTAATAGAGAAAAACACAAAAAGTACGAAAATCAAAATAGATAAAAAAAAGAGTACTAATGAATGGTTAAAGTTAGAAGATGAAGAAGGATTTATTAAAAATGATGATAATCTAACAAAAACAAAAACAATTGATGCAGATAACCTTATTTTTGATAAGGTAGTAAAATCAGATGGATTGCTTAAAGCGGGAACAATTATAGGTCATACAGGCTTGTTTGATTCGCCTAGCATTTCAAAATACAGAGCGGCACATGTTGAGGTTTTTAGTTTTGAAGATCCAAAAGATTTTTTAAAAGGTGGAAAGGATGCAGAGAAAGAAGAGAATAAAAAATTCTTAAAAATTGATAAAGGAGCTGAACTACAATTAAATTTAAAAATTAGTGTTTCCATAAAAAAACACACTCCAGTAAAAATTTTAGAAATTGATGACAATTATTGTAAGATACAAATAATTAAACCAAGTGCAGAAGTATTTCACAAACACCTTTATGATGGATATGATGATGGAAAAGGCCACTATACCATTAAAGCTGATTATACAGAAATTATAGATGGAGTTGAAAAAGAAATTAAATGTTATGAAATTATAAAAGCCTCTTTTGGTAAATATTTAACAGCAGACTCCAAATTATATAGTAAAAATTATAGCATTTATAAAAACACAGAAAAACGAGAAGCTGAATATCGGCCTGAACATCATGATCAAACTTTTTGGGTAAAAAATAATACTGCTATACAAAAAGAAAATGCAGAAAGTACATTAATAAAACCTGTAAAAAATGATGAGTTTATTTTAGCCGAAGATATAAAAGAGTATTATATATCAAAACCTAGTACTGAAAGTGATACTATTATCACGAAAGAAATCTTGAGAATTAATAGTGCTAGTATACCTAAACATAAAGATGGTGAAAAACAATATTATAAAATAACATATAATAAAAAAGAAGGATGGATTAAAACGGATGATACCAAAATAAAAAAAATATCAGCATTTAATTGGGAAGAATTTGGTTTTGAAACTATGGACGCTGGTGACGAATATTGTTATAGTGTAAAAGATGTAGAAAACAACATTGAAACCTCTCCTTTTTTAGAAAAAATATGGAAAACTATTGATGAAAATAATGATAATATCATCGATGAAAATGAATGGAATAGAGCAAAAAATACAAAAGTATTATCACAGTTTAGCAAATTAGTTTGCAAACATAAAAGTGAATGGAGCTATACTGAGTCCGAAATTGAAAAAGAAATAAAAGAATATTATAAAATAGGATTAAACCAAGCTACAGGAGATAAGAAAAAAAATCTAGAAAAAAAACAGGATGAAAATATAGCTTTATTAAAAAAACGGGTAAAAAACACCTGTTTTTGGGATAAGGTAGAAAAAGGAGAACAAGAAACTAAAAGTACTTTTTCAAATTTATCAACACTAACATTACTGCCTGCTGCTTTTATATATTATTATTTTACGAATGAAGAAAAAAAAGAATCTGATAAAAAAAACATTAGAACCTTTAAAACTTCACAAAAAAATGTTTGGCATTTTCATCCAATTGCTTTTATTGAACAAATGAAACTCATTACCGGAGGTGTTAATCATACATTTGATAATAAGTATAAGGCTACAGGAAATGAAGTTTATATTAATGTTATAACTCCAAAAGGTAGAGATTTAGAAGGCCCTTTGGTGGTATTCGATAGTTCAGGCATATTATTTAAAACACATTCATTATGTAGAGGATCTAGCAGTGATAGATTTACAGGTGGTGGTAATGGTGATACTCCAACAGGAAAAGCCAGCACTTCCTATGACTCAATAAGACATAAAGGAGAATACAGTTATGGTAATTATGGTTTAATAGATTTGATAGGTTTAGAAGGTGAATTTAAAAAAGCTACTAGTAATGGAAGAGCTGGTATAGCTATTCATTGTGGTCACACTTCTGGGTATTATAAAAAATCACTAGAAGATATAGGTAAATTAATGGGTACACATGGATGCATAAGAGTTTATAATAATGAAATGAAAAAATTAGGAGAATTATATTCTGATTTAAAAAGTCAAGGAAAAAAAATCTATTGTTATATAGAAGACCATGATGGAGATATTAATGATGTTTATAAATTTTATGATTTAAAGAGAGATATAAAAGACAAATCAAGAGGAGCTAGATCCGCTAATCAATAATGTTATGACAAGAATGGTATTTATATATATATTCCTTGCTTTTTTTTCATGTAAAGATAAAGAAGTAAGCAAAGTAAATAATGTAGTACATGTTGAAGACACAAAATACTATTCTCCTAATAATGAAGAATATACTACTAAAATAGGTTTAATTAATGATCCAGATGGATATACTAACGTTAGATTAAAACCAGACTCTGAATCTCTTGTCGTTGGTACTATTTCTAAAAATGAATATTTTTTTTATACAATATCTAATAGCAATTGGTATTCTGTAAAAACATTAAAGGGATTAAAGGGTTATGTGCACAAAAGCAGAATAAATAATGCTAATAATAATAAGCAGATTTGTGCTACTATAAATAGTATTGACCCATCAGACTCTTCGTATGACAAAGACACTATTGTTAATATTAATTCTTTAAATAAAAAGACACCTTTTTTGATTAAAGAATTAATTTACCCTAGATTAAATCAACAAGAAAAAAGTGACAATACAATTCTTTTTTCCGAAGAGGATATTAAAATAGAAATATCTAAAAATGAATTTAATTTAGATGATTATAATGTTGTTAATGATGGAGGTAATCTATCTGTAAAAACAAAAGAAGGAGACGGTGTATATGGTGGATATGCAAATCCTAAATATATAATACAAAGTATTGTTATTACGCTTTATAAAGAAGTCTTTAATATATCATCAAAAGAATTCTATAATTTATTAGACCCTAGTTTTGAGAAAGTCATTGTTTACAAAAAAAGTAATAAACAAATAATTATTTCAATGACAGGAGCAGATAATAATGCTTCCGAAAACTATAACGTGCTATTTGTTTTAGATAAAGGAGAATTATTGAAAAAATATGTTTATTTAGGTTTTTGATTTATTATAATCCGATAGCGCGTAACCCCCTAGCGCGACATATCCGCAACCCTGGCGCACTTCTGTGAAGTGTGTCTAATTTTCTTTAGTATTTGCGATGCAATTTATTATCTTGAAACTATGTCTCAGAGATATAAAGTTATAGATAGTACCGTTCCAACATTTGTGACAATAACAATAATTGATTGGGTAGATTTATTTATCCGACCAACCTATTTTAAAATATTGGATGATTCTCTAAATTATTGTATTGTAAACAAAGGATTAACCGTACATGCGTACGTATATATGAGTAGTCATATACATCTTATTATTAGTTCGCAAGAAAACGAGTTGTAGGACATTATTCGCGATTTGAAAAAACACACCTCTAAGGAATTTATAAAAGCGATAAAAGAACTTCCTGAAAGTAGAAGGGAGTGGCTTTTAGCTAAATTTGATTATGCAGCAAAGCGTGTAAAGAAAGGTGTTAGTTATAAGGTTTGGAAAGATGGGTATCATCCCGTAATTTTAGATACTAGCAAAAAAATAGAACAACGTATAAATTATATACATTATAATCCTGTGGCTTCAGAATTAGTTTATCATGAAAGAAGAGATTGGAAAAACAGTAGCTATGCAATCTATGAAGAGGACAATATAGAAATCCCTTCGGTTAAAGTACGTCCTCTATGGTAATTTGAAATAGAAAAACAATTAGTCACGCTTTACAAAAGCGCGCCAGGTTCTGCGATTATAGATGTGGCCCGAGTAGAAAAAGGAAATACTATTTTAGTTGGAGAACAAGTGTTAAGGTTCTTAAAAATTATGAAGTTCAAGGCGGAAGTTTAGGTAATAAACTTCCTGAGACATATGATAATGGAACCTATAAATACAGTAATGTTATTCAAACTGTCATTAACTTAACTGATGGCTCTCTTAAGAAAACAGGAGATGAGCTTTTAGGCGTTAGATATATTGACAGTCAATTATCTAAAAAGAAACCTGTATTAGTTGGTGTTGATAAAGGTAAAAATAAGACTTACAATAAAGATAACAGTACAGAACATTTCTTCGTAATCACCGGGAGAAAATGTGAAAATGGTAAAATCTACTATAGATACTTTGAAGTTGGTACATTTGAGAGTAATAAAGTACTAAAAGGAGTTACAACTAAAAATAAATTATATTTAAAAGAAGATAACACATTAGTAGGCATTAAACCTGAAGATAAAAAAAACACAGTATTAACAGTTACACAAGTAAGAAAAAACAAATAATAATGACAATGATTAAATTTTTTAACTATTTTTTCTTACTGTTTTTTTTGTGTAGTTGCACAGGTCAAGACATTAAACTAAATGAAGGGACTTTTATAGAAGTATCAAAAATAAATGAAAAAGACATATTATTATATCCTTGTTCCGCAAGCATAAACACAATAGTATTAACTGGCGGCTTTATTGAAGAAATTACTGGTCAAGAAACAATTAGAGCAGAGATTTTAAACAAAAAAATAAAAAAAAATGTTATCAACTTTAAATTAAAAAATGATAATAATTATACTTTTGAATTAATTGATTCAAAAAAACATTATTGGAAAATTAATGAACGTATTTATGTAGAAAATAAGTTTTCAAATACAATAGAAAAAATACAAGAACCTTGCTCTGAATGTTTTTCAGAGGAAGAATGTGATTTGTTGAGAAAACAAAATAATGAATTAGCTCTTGAGGAGTTCATCTATAAAGATAAAAAAACATTAGAAACTATAAAAGGAGATTTTAACAACGATGCTTTAGAAGATGCTATAATAGTTACTGACATAGGAGATAAGAATAATAATTCAGAGCATTATCTATTAACAATACTATTGCAGTCATCAAAAAAAGGTCTTTATAAATTATTTTTTGAATCTAGTTCAATATTACCATGTTTAAATTGTGAGGAATGGAATAGTGACGCTGACTATTCGTATTATGATTTAAAGTTAGATAATGGAACTTTATCATTTTCAACAAACAGAACAAATAACAACTTAAACGAATGGGATACAAATACATACATTTTTAAAAATAACGAAGAAGGAATGAAACTACAAAAAGTGACCAAAAACTTTGGGAAATTAGATTCAGATGATGAAATAACTAAAGAATTGGGTGATTTTAATTTTTTAGATTTAAAGAAATTTAATGTTTATAAAGTAGAATAAGTTCCCAGCCCCGCTCCCGCTAGTTTGTAACTAGTGGCAATTAAGAGTAAGCTATAAAAACATATAAGAAAAGCCACAGTTTAAAACGCTGTGGTTTTTTAGTTTTTAAAGAGGTTTATAGTTTTTAAACTCATTATAATAATGTCTTGCAAAAAGAAAACATATAATGGCCATACTTATAGCCATACTAAAAGCAAAATACCCATAACCAATACCACCAATTTTAGCTTTTGTATAAAAAGAAATTGGAGAAATACCCACAAGTAAGACTGTTGTTATAAGCATAAAAGCAGCAATAGTAAAAGGAGAATATTTATAGGTAATTAAATGGCTATAAGTTTTAGCTTTTTTCGGGTTTTTATGGAGGTCAAAGCTCAATTGAACCAGACGGGTAATAGTATTAAGAATAAGAAAAAAATAGCTCATAAGTTTTATAATTTATTTAGCAAAAGCTTGTTTAGTTTTTACGTTTTGTAATAAGCTATCAATAGTATATAAAATACAGTTTTTGTCGTGTTCAGGCAGTTTACTAAGTTGCTGTAAACGTTTAAGCATTGCGGTATCTTTTAAAAGATTTGCATCTTCATTTTCACCTAATAAATACCCTACAGTTGTATCTAATGCTTTAGCAATATTTTTAACAACATCAATCGTTGGTTTAGCTTGTTCTCTTTCGTAGCGTCCAATAATAGAAGGATGAAGCCCCTAGCGCGACATATCCGCAACCCTGGCGCACTTCTGTGAAGTGTGTCTAATTTTCTTTAGTATTTGCAATGCAATTTATAATGTTTAAACAAGGTCTCAGAGATATAAAGTCATAGATAGTGCCGTTCCAACATTTGTGACAATAACAATAATTGATTGGGTAGATTTATTTATTCGACCAACCTATTTTAAAATATTAGATGATTCTCTAAATTATTGTATGGCAAACAAAGGATTAACCGTACATGCGTACGTATATATGAGTAGTCATATTCATCTTATTATTAGTTCTCAAGAAAACGAGTTGCAGGACATTATTCGCGATTTGAAAAAACACACCTCTAAGGAATTTATAAAAGTGATAAAAGAACTTCCTGAAAGTAGAAGGGAATGGCTTTTAGCTAAATTTAATTATGCAGCAAAGCGTGTAAAGAAAGGTGTTAGTTATAAGGTTTGGAAAGATGGGTATCATCCCGTAATTTTAGATACTAGCAAAAAAATAGAACAACGTATAAATTATATACATTATAATTCTGTGGCTTCAGAATTAGTTTATCATGAAAGAGATTGGAAAAACAGTAGCTATGCAATCTATGAAGAAGACAATTCAGAAATCCCTTCGGTTAAAGCACACCCTCTATGGTCATTTGAAATAGGAAAACAATTAGTCACGCTTTACAAAAGCGCGCGAGGTTCTGTGATTATAGATGTGGCACGAGTAGAATCTATTGGAATGAATGGTTCTTCGGATGAAAACTATAATAACGAAAATGAAGGCTATGAAGGATATAATTGTACCCGTACTTCTGTATATCAAAAAAATGGTGGAGCTTTAGCCAGTCATGCTGGTTGGAAAGGATATTTTAGACCTAAAAATTACGTAAAACAATTATAATGAAAAAATTTATATTATTTATATTACTATTTAGTATTTTGTCCTGTAAAGGACAAACAGAATCGAAAGAAGTAGTTTCATCATTTGAGTATTTAACAGAAGAAATATTAAAAACAAAATCTAAAAAAGAATTACGTTTACTTAGAAATGAAGTTTTTGCTAGAAAAGGACATGTTTTTAAAAGTGAAGATTTAATTGAATATTTCAATAAAAAAGCTTGGTATAAACCTAATCCAAATATTTCTTTATCATTTACTGAAAAAGAAAGTAGTTATACCTCTAAAATAAAGACTTTAGAAGAGGTAGAAAATGATTACTCAATAGTTAATTGTATTAATTATTATGATCATAATAATTCAAAGGTATACCCCTTGTCGGGTTCTAGAATAGAAAATGATGAACTTCCAAACGGACTAATTGATATTGAATTAAGTCATAACAGCCTTAAACCGCAAATAAAAGAAATTTTGTTTGATGGATCTATTTTTAATCTTGATTGTCTAAACCCTAACAAATATAGATTTATAATTACAGCATATCCAAATCAAAACCTACACTCATATTTAGTTATTGGTGACTTGATTGAAATCAAAAAACTTTATGGTAGTTTTGGTCCTTATGACAATCATAAAGAATATGATTTTGTATTAAATCACAAGGATTTAGAAATTACTATAGAAGATTGGGAACGAGACAAAAAAGTATCAACTAAGGTTGAAAAATACAAGCTTACAGATACAGGTTTAGTTAAGTTGTAAATTTTTACTCTCTAGCGCTCGTTTGTAACAAGTGCCATATCGAGTAAGAAAACATCAATTAAAATTATAAATGTTTTAGTTAGCTTTTGTACTTTTAAGTAATGAGTAGAAAGCATAAATCTCATACTGTTAAATCAGGATATGATGCTAATAATATTGTTACTTATGCACACGCATCTTCTCGTAAAAAATACACTTATCCAGATGGAACCATTAGAACTTATGGGAAATATGATGGGGAATTTAGGCGAGTTGTTTATAATAAAGGTGCAGGAAAGAAACACATAGTTAAACTTCCTAATGGACTAAATAAAAAAGTAAATAATAAATCTGTGAAATTTGCATTTACATCTACAGCAAGAACATATTGTGGACCCGAACATTTTGCTTGTTTTATAGGTGCTTTAACAGAAGTGGGGTATACTGATATTGTTTCAGGAGGAATGTGTGAAGAGGACGGAACATGCTTTCCTAGTATATCACACAATAATGGTCAAAGTGTTGATACTAGTTATTTAGATGATGATACTAGAGAACAAAACTTTATAAATGCTATGAATAAATTTGGATTTGACGGTCAGCTTAGAGGTCATGCAAAGAAGAAGTTTGATCATATGACTGCTAAATCTCATCACAATTCGCATCTGTATTCAGGAGTGTTAAAACCAAAATATAAATAGAAATGTATAAATTAATGTTAATACAAATATTTTGTATATTAGGTTTATTGACTAGTTGTTTTGAATCTAGAAATAGCGAAAAAAAATTAAAAGATAATAACTTAGTAGAAATAAAAGTAGAATTAACAGATAGCACCTCGTTAAGAGTAAAACAATTATCTAATTTCAACTTAAGTCAGTTACCATTAGGAAATGATAAGATTACTGATAAAGAGTTTAGAAATAAAAATAGCTTTTATATTAAAAAAGGAACAGATATAGAATTAAATAATGAATTTATTTATTCTTCAAAAGGTGAAATTTTAAAAGATTATTTCCATAACTTTTATAAGCCGACAACTTTATCATCAGTTGAAGAAGATAAATATCCTTTATATGATGATAAAGATTATATTCAAAAAGTAGGTATTAAATCTTCAGGACTAGAAAATATTATAAAAAATAAAGATGGGGTATACTTATGTGTTTTTTTTGTGAATTTTAATTATGATAAAGAATATGAGAATTTTATTAAACCTATCAGGTATTTAGTTTCTTTTGATGAAAATTTAAATATTTTGAATGAATTCACTCTTAGTTTTTTTTATGAAACAGAAACAAAGAGTTTCGTAAAACTATTTTATTTAGATGAAAATCTAAATATTTACACTAATTATTACAGGAATAAAGAGGGTGAAGACGGAAATATAAAAGAGACCTTTTCAGAGTTATATAAGTATACTGTATTATACAATGGTACAATTTCAGAGAAGAAAAACAGTACTTTAGAAGTAGGTTCAACAGTCTATGCTCAAGTAAAAACGTATTTAAACTTAAGAGCGCTGCCTAATGCAACAGCCGCGAAAGTAGGGAAAGCTTACCCAACAGATGAATTAACGGTTTTAGAAGTTTTAGAGGGTTGGGTTAAGATAGCGTTAAATGGTAAAGAAGGTTATGTTAGTAAAGATTTTGTTAGGTAAAGAACTTTCTGTTTAAATAAAACATAGCATTGCCACTCAGCTACTCGTGCTATACTGAGTCCGAAATTGAAAAATAAATAAAAGAATATTATAAAATAGGATTAAATCAAGCTACTGGAGATAAGAAGAAAAATCTAGAGAAAAAACAGGATGAAAATATAGCTTTATTAAAAAAACGTGTAAAAAACACCTGTTTTTGGGATAAGGTAGAAAAAGGAGAACAAGAAAACAAAAACTCTTTTTCTAATTTAACAGCAGGGGCATTTTTAGCTATTATTGTCTATAGTTATTATACAAAAGATGAAAAAAAAGAAGCAGATAAAAAAAATATAAGAAATTTTAAAACTTCACAAAAAAATGTTTTGCACTTTCATCCAATGGCGTTTGTAGAACATATGCAACTTCAGAAAAAACTAGATGCTGCTGCTGATTTGTTTTGTAAGCAAGCAGAGTTAGCTATCTCATTTCAAATGGTACAACAAGCATTGGCGGCATATATTACTGCATACACTTTGATTCAAAAGAAATTAAAAAAGCGGTATAAAGAAATAGTTCAACAGGCTTACGAATTTGGAAAAACCCTTAGCATAGAACAACTAAAAACAAGCTCCTTAAATATTATTGCTTTAGAATATTATAATTTTTCTGATAAAAAAATTCAATTCTCTATAGATGAGTTTATGACTCATTTAGAAGGCAAAGATTGGAAAGAAAAATTAAAAACAGAGCAAGCAAATTTTAAAAGAGGAATTGTAGTTTAAAAAAAATATAAACGTATGTTATTAGCTAACAAGCATTTTACACCAGTTTTAGGAATAGACATACATATTGTAGTACTCTTAGGAGTACCTACACCTTTACCGCATCCGTTTATTGGGATGGTAATGGATCCTATGGACTATATTCCTTTTATAGGTTCTACAGTAAATGTAAATAGTGTACCAAAAGGCAATAGCCAAACAGCAGGCATGTTGGGTACTTTTTTTCATATTCCTATGGGCGGACCATTTTTAATGGCTCCAATGATTGGTCATGATTCTATGAACTTTTTTGGAAGTACAACAGTGAATGCTGAAGACAATTATTTTTCACCGTCTGGGCATATGCTAATGACTTGTAGTGATATAGGGATGCCATTATCACTAACTCCGGGTAAAAAAATGCGACCAATACCTAGTATGTATTTACCCACTTCTATGAGTATACCCTTACCTATGGGTAAAACAGTTATGGTGGGTGGTCCTTACGCTCCCGATCTTATGGGGCTTTTAATGGGGCTTGTTATGAGTTATGGTTTTGGGTCTTTAATGAAATTAGGAGGCAAAGCTTTAAAAAAATTTAATCATGGCGTGCTCAAAAAATTTAAATCAACAGAGGGTTTAAGTAAAAAATTCTGCAAAATGGGCTTTGAGCCCGTAGATTTAATTACAGGGCGTATGGTGTATGATGGTGAAGACTTTAGCATTCCAGGACCTATCCCTATTCAATGGGAACGTAATTGGTATTCAGATTCTGGTTATGAAGGACTAATGGGTCATGGCTTTCATAGCAATTACGATCTTTCTTTGCATCTAGTACCCGAAGAAGATACCATAGTGTTACGACTACCTGACGGGCGCGTTACCGCAATGCCAATGCTTCATATTCCAGAAGAAGAATATTATAATCGGCAAGAAAAGCTAACATTGCGCTATGTAGATAAATACACCTATGAGCTTGAAGATAAAAACACATCACTAACGTATGTGTATAAAAGGCGTACCCCCAATCTTTACAAACCAACTGAAATTATAAATGCTGATGGCTTTAAATTAGCCTTAGAATACAACAGTGCCAATACGCTTACCGCTATTCAAGATAGTGTTGGTCGTGTTTTAGAGTTGGCTTTAGATCAATACAAAAGAGTTACAAACATACAAATTACACATAAGGGCAAAGTAAGGCAATTACTATCGTATGGTTATAATAAAGAAGGTGATTTAATAAGAATTACTGACGCAGTAGACCAACATACGCTTATGGAGTATGAGAACCATCTTATGGTTAAAAAAACCGATAGAAATGGTCAAGCATTCTATTGGAAATACGATGGTAAAAAAACAGGTGCAAAATGTATCGAAACTTGGGGAGACGGTGATATTCTGTCTGGAACTTTGGAGTACAGAAAAAATTACAATATCATAACCAATTCTTTGGGGGCTCAAACAATTTATTATTTTAATAATTTAAACCTGTGTACACAAGTTACAGGTCCTCTAGGTGGACATATTTTTCATGAATATACTGAGTTTATGGAGCCTTATCGTGATATTGACGAAGAAGGGAATATTACAGGCTACAGTTACGACCAGAAAGGAAACCTTACCAGTATTCACCAACCAGACGGGGCTGTAGTCACATTTGTTTATGATGAAAAAGATAGATTAGTACTTACCAAATACCCCGTAGGTGGCGCCATAGTTCGTTCGTATAAAAAAGATAAATTACATGCCGTAATAGGTACTGATGGAGGGGTAACTTCTTTTGATTATAATAACAAAGGATTAATTAAAGAGGTGCGCGATAATGCCGGAAATATTTCAGAGTTAGTCTATGATGCAGATTATAATTTGGCACAAATGCATTTGCCCAATGAAGCAGTTGCCGAGTGGGAATATGATGCATGGGGGCGTTGTATTAGAATAGTAAATGCCGAAGGTTACGAAGAGAGCTTTGTGTATGACGATTTAGATAGAGTACGCCAAGTGGTAGAACCAGACCACAACCAAATTCTGTTAAAATACAACGCCTACGATGAAGTAACCGAAATGCACCAACGCAATGGCAAGGTAAGGTTTGAATACACTCCCATGGGGAGTTTAAAAATGCGTGAAGAACGAGGCAGAAAAGTGTTTTTTAATTATGATACCGAAGAGCAATTACGTTATATAGATAATGAACATGGCGAACGCTACCGTTTTAAACGAAATGCAAATGGCGCTATAGTTCAAGAAATTGGTTTTGATGGCTTAACCAGAATTTACCAACGCGACCGTGCAGGTAAAGTACAACGCATAAACAGGCCCGAAGGTAGATTTACCGATTATGAATATGACAATAACGCCCGAATTACCAGAGCAGAACATAGCGATGGTACTTGGGAAACGTATAGTTACAACCAAAACGGACAATTAATTGAAGCTGTAAACCTAAATACTAAAGTTCAATTTATTCGGAACGCTAGTGGAGCGATAGTAGCCGAATACCAAGATGGGCATTTGGTAAAAAGTACCTATGATAATTTAGGCAACCGTACAAAAATAAGCAGTAGCCTAGGGGCTGATATAACTATTGACAGAAATAAAATTGGGCAAATTGAAGCTATGAATGCCCAATTAAATGTACCTGAAGAGGCTAATGTAGCACCCAATACTACAAAAGTAGCAACGCCATGGACCGCTAATTTTGCTTACAATTCTGTAGGTATGGAAGTAGAACGGATGTTGCCTGGCGGTATTAAAGCCACAAAAAAATACGATGAAGCAGGCAGGCCCATACAACATGTTGTAAAGCGTGGGCGTAATGAAATGCGACACCGTACTTATGCGTGGAATGCTAATGATAGACTTAGCAGAATGGTCAACCAACTAACACAAGGCCAAGTTACCTACAGCTATGACAATTTTGGAAGTTTAGCAACAGCTAAATATGAAAACCATGATATGGATTATAAATTACCCGATGAAGTAGGTAATTTATACCGTAACAAAAACCAAACAGACCGTAAATACAATGCGGGCGGGCAATTGGCAGAAGCTAATGGAACCAAATACCATTATGATGAAGAGGGTAACCTTGTCATAAAACAAACCCCGAAAGGCACTTATAAGTACCAATGGTATGGCAATGGAATGCTTAAAGCCGTAGAACGCCCAGACCAACAAACAATAAGTTTTGAGTATGATGCATTAGGCAGAAGAACCGCTAAAATTGATCAGCCTAAATTTGGCAGTCAAGGTACAATTACCCGTTTTGTTTGGGATGGTAATGTACCGTTGCACGAATGGCGCTACAAACTAAAAAGCAGACCAGATTTAGTGGTAGATGAATTTGGTTTACTGAGCACAAGCAAGCCAGAACCCATTGAAAATTTAATTACGTGGGTTTTTGATGAAAATAGCTTTAAACCCTCAGCTAAAATTACAGAAGAAGACACCTACTCTATTATTACAGATTATTTAGGGACACCTGTAGAAATGTACAATAGTAAAGGTGAAAAAACTTGGCAAGTTGAATATGATATTTACGGAAAAGTACGTAAACTTGTAATAGGTTCATTGGCAGATTGCCCTTATAGGTATCAAGGACAGTACGAGGATGTAGAAACTAGGCTGTACTATAACAGGTTTAGGTACTATGATGCGGAGGTTGGGAATTATATAAGTCAAGATCCAATTGGGTTGATGAGTGGCGAACCTAACTTATACGCTTATGTGAGTGATTCTAATACTTGGATAGACCCATTAGGACTATTAGGTATCGGAGAAGTTGCCGGTTATGGTTCAAAAGCGCACGTAGGTGACGGTTTAGACGCTCACGAAATGTTAAGAAATGCATTCTTAAAAGATAGTCCTTTAACAGATATTACTACTAGAGCAGGTGCAAAAGGCAATCCTGCAATGGCTTTAGATAAATCTTTGCATAGAGCGGTGCATGATGCTGAAGCAAGAATAAAAGCAGCTAAAGGAATGGGGAGAAATCAATATTTTAAAAGAGCAAAACATAATATAAGGGTTATGTATCAAGCTATGCAAGAGGTCTTAGTAGATGGAGGTGTAATTAGTCAAGAGCAATTAAGAAATATGAAACGACAGGCTGAAAAGTTTGCTAAGTCAAAAGGCTGTCACTAAAATAATATATTTAAAATGTCACAATTAATTTTTACTGACCATAAAACAGAAAATAGTATAGGTTTTGTTGGTGGAGGAAGTATTCAAATGCCCAATAATATTTGGCCTAAAATTCCGGATACAAATATAAATCAGACACATTTATGTACATTTTTCTCTAATTTTTTCAGAAATGGAAGTCTAGCAGAAAATAAAAATATTTCTATTTTTATTTCACTCGAAAACCATTTTTTAGGAGGTGTAAAGGATTCTTTAACATCGAAATATACAGTTAATCAAAAAAATGACTTAGCAATTTTAAAAGAAGGTTATAGCAAAGTTTTAATTTACGACCATACGAATGATGAAGAATTAAATTTATCGGAAATAGTTCTGAAGAAAAAGTTTTTTGAGATTATACCAGACACTGAAGAATACATGGAGAAAGAACACGTATTCTTTGAAGAGAATGGAATGGGGTTAGATATTTCAAAACTACAAAGTATTCCTTACTTTGAACAAGATATTATTAATCCTAGCCCTAAATATCAATTTTACTTACAACTCTTAGAAGAAGATATTGAAAAGGATTTTAAAATTTTCCAAACAGGAATAGGTTATTTTTATGTCGATAAAAGCATAAAAAAGCTTAAATCAGGTGATGAAGCAGGTTTATTTTTTATACAAAATACTTAAAACCCTGCTAGCACTCGTTTGCAACGAGTGCCCTACACACTAAAAAACAACTAAAAAGCTATCTAAAATTTAGATAGCTTTTTTATTTTCAAGCACCAACTGGCGCAAGATAAAGAAGTCAAAAACTTGCCAAGCAAAATACAATATTAACGGAAAAGTACGTAAACTTGTAATAGGTTCATTGGCAGATTGCCCTTATAGGTATCAAGGACAGTACGAGGATGTAGAAACTGGGCTATACTATAATAGGTTTAGATACTACGCACCTGATCAAGGTATTTATATATCCCAAGACCCGATTGGGCTTGCAGGTGAAATGCCCAATATGTACAGCAATGTGCACAATTCTAACGGTTGGATAGATCCTTTTGGATTGGCTGAACATATAACTTTTCCGAATGAATCTTTACATCCCAAAGCACAAGGGACTTTTACGGTTAAAGCGACAGGTTACCATCATGCAGACAAAGTAGCCTTATATAAATCAGCAGGATTAAAGGAAAGCTTTGATTCAAGTAAATGGATTTCTCACCATGTAAGTTATAACCCAGATACTGGTGACATGAGAATGCAATTAGTTTCACTTGAAGCACATAAAAAAAGTCACATAGGTGGTGTTAATGATTTTGAAAATCATCCCAAAGTAAAATATAATACAGATGATGCATCTAAAATTGCCAAAGCTTGCAAATAAAATTATAAAGAATGAAAAGTAAATTTTTTACCGACCCTAATTTAACATTTAATGAAACTAAGTCAACTTTAGTTGAAGAGGATATTGTAAAGAGCATTCCTTTTGATTTTGAAGGAAAAAAAGACTTTATTTTATTTTACACTCAATATAATGGTGTTGTCTTTCCATTTGGAGCATTTTTTTATAGAGATTCTTTTTATGAAGTTAGGAGGGATGAATATAATTTGTTGGACATAGGAGCTTTTTTTGAGATTTCTAACTCGGAAAACTCTATATTAAAAATGTGGGAATCATTTAAGGCAGATTTGAGAGCAAAAGATATCAGTTCTAAATACTTACCTTTTGGTAATGATTCTAGTGGAAATTTGTTCTGTATTGAGTCAAAAACTGGTGTTGTTGTTTATATCCAACACGAGAACCCAAAAAATATAACCAATGTTGCACCATCATTTTTAGATTTTTGTAATAAAATTCAAGAAGAGATGAGATAGAATATGAGCCCGCTTTACCATATAGTATGGCTCTATTACTAGTTTGTAATTAATGGCAATATAAATAAGAAAATTATAAAGCTATAAATATAAAAATATTTTGGATTTTTTATGATGAAAACTTCTCCTGCTAGCTCGTTTGCAACGAATGCCATATAAAGTAAGAAACAACAAAAAAGCTATCTAAGCATTTAGATAGCTTTTTAATTTCAAACACCAACTAGCACAAGGTAAAGAGGTCAAAAACTAGCCAAATAAAATATTTACGGAAAAGTACGTAAACTTGTAACAGGTTCATTGGCAGATTGCCCTTTCAGGTATCAAGGACAGTACGAGAATGTAAAAACTGGGCTGTACTATAACAGGTTTAGGTATTATTCACCTGATAGTGGGATGTATATTTCCCAAGACCCTTTAGGTATAGAAAGTACCAATCCAAATATATACGCATACGTACACGATTCTAACTCATTTATAGACCCATTTGGACTTAAAGAACTTTATGCTTTATTAGCCAAAAAAGACGGTTGGTATCCAGTTATGGAATGGGGAAAGAAAAATCCAATTGGAGAAATGTTTTTAAAGAAAGGAGAGCTGTGGAAATTAGGAGAAACGAAAAACCCAAAAACAAGGTATACTCAAAAATGGTTAAGAAAAATGAACTTAAGAAAAGTAGCAACGCATAATGGTCCTAAAAAACTAATGCAAATGCTTGAAGGAATGAAATTAAAAGGATATTTAGCTTGGAAAGGTTTCTTACCACCAGGAAACAAAGCTTGTCATTAGAATAAAATAAATATGGAAATTTCAATAGTTTGCGATACTTATTTAACTTACATAATTGAATTAAGTGATGAACTTGAAGTAGTATTGGATAAGGTAAATAATAAATATAAAGGTATAAATGAGCCAAAAATAATTGGTTTTGCTTTCAGATGTTTACCTATCGAAATTGGCAGAAAAACATTTAGACGATACGATAAGGATAAAGAATTGACACTTGATATAACGGTAAGTTATGAAGAGTATAAGAAAATGTACAAAACAGAAATACGTCACGCTTTAGGTCATACTTTTTATAATTATTTAGAAGAGTCTTTAAAAAAATACAAATTCAAAGAAATTAATACAAAAGAATTACTATCCGATATAAAAAATTGGTGTAATGAAATTGGTTGGTTAGAAGAAGAGGTCGATTATTCAAAAGATTTAGATTATCCTGAATAAAAAAGTTATAATTATTTGAGTTTTAAATATTTATAATGGTTAGAAATGAAAGGTAATAGCACACGCTAGCGCTAGTATCTTTTAAGAACAACAATGAAAGCTATCTAAAATTAGATGGCTTTTGTGTTTTTAAGCACTAGCTGTCTCAAGATTAAGAAGTCAAAAACTTGCCAAGTAAAATAAAATTTTCTCTAAAAAGTACGTAAACTTGTAACAGGTTCATTGGCAGATTGCCCTTTTAGGTATCAAGGACAGTACGAGGATGTAGAAACTGGGCTATACTATAACAGGTTTAGATATTATTCGCCCGAGAGCGGGACATATATAAGTCAAGACCCGATTGGACTTGAAGGTGGGGCAAATTTTTACAGCTATGTTCCAGATACAAATAGTTGGATAGACCCATTTGGACTTAATGATGTTGCCACAGGTTCAGGGCGTACACACGTAAAATATTCAGGAATTAAAGACGGTAAGCCTTATCACGGCTATGCAAGTGCGCCAACAAAAGATAATTTATCTGCTCAAGCTATTATAAAAAGACGTTATGGGAATAACTTTGATGACTTTGATGTTGCGCCTGAACCTGATTATATAGGAAAAGGTGTTGACGGAAAACAAACTGCACGAGGATTAGAACAAAGAGGTTTTGAAGCTGATGGAAGTTTAAAAGGAACTTCTAATGCACAAAATCCTGTTGGTCCAAATAATAAGAATAGACAAAATTATTTAGATAAAGCAGATGCCCATAATAAAAATGAAAGTTAAAGGCTGTAGCGGTTAAAATAAATTGATAAAATATATGGCTAAAAGAGCAACGCCTTGGAAAGAAGGTAAAATAATAAGTATAGAAACACGTAAAGGAGTATTTGTGTTGGCACAAATGTTAAAATCTCCTTTTTTAAGGTTCTATAATGCCTTTAGAGAAGATGAAAACTGGGGGAAAGTTGATGTTGGTATTTTTGAAACGCTTTTTACTAAAGCAGTTACAGGAGTATTTTTAAAGCATAGTAATACTTCGGTAATAAAAACAGCTATACCTGATTTAGACAGGGAAGATTCTGATATATGGATAAAAGGACATTCAGGAAATCGTAAAGTTAAAACTTGGATTGGTAAGGAATATGAAAAAGAGTTTTATATTCTAGGTTCAAAAGCTGGAGGAAGCTTAGTTGAAATGGATTTAAACAAAGGAGGTATTTACAATCACCCAAGCGGTCTTTTTGATAAAGTTATTGTTGAAGATATTCCATTAAATGCGGATGATATTATAGATAATCACGAAACAATGGGATTAGCGGTGTTCCCTTTAACAAATGAACGTTTATATTTATGCTATAAGGCAGGAAAAAATGTAGACCCAACTAAAGATTTGAAATTTAATCGAGAAATCCCTAAAGATTATAAAATCGCCATTGAGATTATGTCGGGTGGTGGCGGAAAAGAGAATAAAGAGAAAATATTGGATACTTATTTTAGGTGAAAATATCAAATAAACAGAATTTAGAAAGTCAATTTGTTATAAGATTGGCTTTTTTTCTGCTCAAAAACTTCGCTTTTAGCTATTTTAAATAAAGTTATTAACATTTACCTCTTTTTTCTCAATCCTTTTATTTTCGGGTGTTTTCGCCCTTTTCCGCCTTATTCTTTTTTGCCCAGTATTCGTAGTATTTAGGCGGTTTTGAAGTGGTAAAAACAACCACAAAAAAACCAAAAAGAAAGCAGAAAGAAAGCAGAAAAAAGCCCCAAAAAAAAGACAAAAAAACCGAACAGAAACCCCAAAACGAGTAAAAAAGGAAGCCTAATATCAAAAAAAACAGACTACAAACAAGAAAAAGCCCCAAACCGCTAAAGCGGTTTAAAAAGAAAATCTAAAAAAGCGTTTCGTTTTATAGAAATAATGACTTTTACAAACTCAAATAATAGTCAAAAATTACATTTAAAAAATGCAAATATCAGATTGAAAATCGCAATAAAAACAGCCCCCCAAAATGGCGTAATTATTAATAAGTCCATCATTTAAAAACGCTGTAAAATTCTAATAAAACGAACATTAAATACTTAAAAAATCGAGTTTAGAATTGCAACAAAAAAATATTGGATTTTAAGGCAAAAAATGAATCGTTTGCAACGTAAACAAAAACCAAACAGACCGTAAATACAATGCGGGCGGGCAATTGGCAGAAGCTAATGGAACCACATACCATTATGATGAAGAGGGTAACCTTGTCGTAAAATACACCCCGAAAGGCACTTATAAGTACCAATGGTATGGCAACGGAATGCTTAAAGCCGTAGAACGCCCAAACCAACAAACAATAAGTTTTGAGTATGATGCCCTAGGTAGGCGTAACGCTAAAATTGATCAGCCTAGATTTGGCAATCAAGGTATAATTACCCGTTTTGTTTGGGATGGTAATGTACCGTTGCACGAATGGCGCTACAAACTAAAAAGCAGACCAGATTTAGTGGTAGATGAATTTGGGTTACTGAGCACAAGCAAACCAGAACCCATTGAAAATTTAATTACGTGGGTTTTTGATGAAAATAGCTTTAAACCCGCAGGTAAAATTACAGAAGAAGATACCTACTCTATTATTACAGATTATTTAGGGACACCTGTAGAAATGTACAATAGTAAAGGTGAAAAAACTTGGAAAGTTGAGTATGATATTTACGGAAAAGTACGTAAACTTGTAATAGGTTCATTGGCAGATTGCCCTTATAGGTATCAAGGACAGTACGAGGATGTAGAAACTGGACTGTTTTATAATAGATTTAGATATTATAATGCTGAGGAAGGGGTATTCATAAGTCAAGATCCATTAGGTATACAAAGTGCTAATCCAAATATATACGCATACGTACACGATTCTAACTCATTTATTGACCCTTTTGGATTAAAAGAATTATATGCTTTATTAGCCAAAAAAGATGGTTGGTATCCAGTTATGGAATGGGGTAAAAAACAGCCAATTGGCGAAATGTTTTTGAAAGAGGGTGAGTTATGGAAGCTAGGAGAAACAAAAAATCCAAAAACAAGATACTCCCTAAAATGGTTAGAAAAAATGAATTTAGAGAAAGTAGGAACTCATAATGGGCCTAAAAAATTAATGCAAATGCTTGAAAGAATGAAATTAAAAGGCTACTTAGCTTGGAAAGGATTTTTACCAGCAGGAAATAAAGCTTGTCATTAATTATGAGAATATCAGTAAATTGTGATACTTACCTAACTTTTATTATTGAGTTAAGAAAAGAACTTGAAGTTGTTTGGGATAAAATAAATGAGAAATATAAAAATATTAAAGAACCAAATACAATCGGTTTTGCTTTTAGATGTTTACCCGATGAAATTGGGCGTAAAACATTTAGAAGATTTGATAAAGATGATGCCTATTTGACTTTAGACATAGCCACAAGTTATGAAAAATATAAAAAGATGTATAAGACAGAAATACGCCACGATTTAGGTCATACCTTTTACAATTATTTAGAAGATTCCTTAAAAAAATATAAGTTCAAAGAAATTGATTCAAAAGAATTACTATCCGATATAAAAAATTGGTGTAATGAAATTGGTTGGTTAGAAGAAGAGGTCGATTATTCAAAAGATTTAGATTATCCTGAATAAAAAAGTTATAATCCATAAACAAAAACATTATAATTATTTAAGTTTTGAAAATTTGGAATGCTTAGAAATGAAAGATAATAGCGACCCTGCTACCGCCGTTTAAAACGAGTGCCATATCGAGTAAGTAATAATAATATAAGCTATCTAAACATTTAGATAGCTTTTGTATTCTCAATCACCAACTGGCGCGAAATAAAGAGGTCCAAATTTGCCATGCAAAATAAAATTTTCTCTAAAAAGTACGTAAACTTGTAACAGGTTCATTGGCAGATTGCCCTTTTAGGTATCAAGGACAGTACGAGGATGTAGAAACTGGACTGTTTTATAATAGATTTAGATATTATAATGCTGAGGAAGGGGTATTCATAAGTCAAGACCCGATAAGGCTTGAGAGTGGAGAACCTAATTTTTATTCTTATGTAAGAGATAGCAATAGCGAGATTGACCCATTTGGAGAAGCTGGAATGCCTTGGCATCATTTGATTCCACAAGAAATGTTTAAGGATCCTTCTTTTATGAAACAATTAAACCAGATAACTGGAGGCAACGCTAAAAATTATATTCACAGACAAGGAGCTTTTGTTGAAGAAAGTTTACACAAAGCAATTCATAAAGGTGCTGGAGGTGGAAAATGGAATGATACATTTAAGGATTGGGCAGCTGACAATAAAAAATTCAATAAAAAATCGCTTCAAAACCAATTAAAGAAGATGATGAAAGATAATAATATTCCTAAATCTTCAAGGAATTTTGCTAGAAAATATAAACGTAAAACAAAAACAAAATTTAAGTGTAAAGGATAATGAAATACTATATTTTAAAAAATAGAGAAATGCCTTGGGGCGATTATGGCGATATTCTTTTTTCTGGCCTTTTAACCGTTATGGATGACGATTATAATGATATTGATATTCACGAAATAGAAAGAACTGGTTCATACATTCCAGAAATATATTGTGTAAATTCCACTAATCTCGTCTTATCAGAAAACGTTAAAATTGTTTTACTTAAAAACAATATTACTGGAATAGATAAATTTCATTATACAATATTTAAAAAGATAGTCAATATTGATTGGAAATCTTGGAATCAAAAACATGAAGACCCTGCCTTTTTTCCTGAAACAGGCGAGCCGATTGATTATATAGAAGACGGAGAGGACGATACTAATCTACACAATGAATTAAGTGTATTTTATAGCATCAAAATAAAAGAAGCAACAATCGATTTAATAAAAAGTGAAGATTCTATTTATAAGTTAGAGAATCCTATAGATATAGATTTATTTATACCTAGCAATATGAATCGCATAATAGTGTCAGAGAAGTTTAAAAAAGTAATCGAATCCGAAGGAATAGATACGTTGAAGTTTATAGAAATTCAAACGTTTTAATAATCAAAGGTTATTTGAAATATTGAAAACCCTTGCTAGTGCTCGTTTGCAACGAGTGCCGTACACAGTAAGAAACAATAATAAAAGCTATCTAAATATTTAGGTAGCTTTTGTGTTTTAAGAATTGACTAATGAGAGATAAAGAAGTCAAAAACTTGCCAAGCAAAATACAATATTAACGGAAAAGTACGTAAACTTGTAACAGGTTCATTGGCAGATTGCCCTTTTAGGTATCAAGGACAGTACGAGGATGTAGAAACTGGGTTGTATTATAATCGATTTAGGTATTACGCACCTGATGAAGGTGTATATATTTCACAAGACCCAATTGGATTAGCAGGAAATAATCCGAATTTTTATGCGTATACTTTTGATAGTAACTCTCAAATTGATCCCTTTGGTTTAATAATTATTTTTAGAGCATTAAATGGTGGTCAAGAAGCTAGTGCCTTGGCAGGGGAAGCTATTCAGCCTAAGAGCCTTAGTTCAACACATACTATACAACAGCATATAGACGATGGAAGTCTACAAACTAAATACATATCTACTACCAAGAAAAAAGGGACTGCTGAATTTTATGCAAAACCAAACCCTAAAAGAGGTAAAGTAAACCCTAGTACTATAATTGCCATAGATACAGATAAGTTAAGCTCATCAAAAGTTTTTGACATGTCTAGTGGGGTTGACCCTCAAACAGGTAAAAAGTTAAAAATGCCTGCATTAAGATATGCCACTAAGGATGCAGAAGTATTAGTTGAAGGAGCTATACCAAAAGGAGCATATAAAATTTGTAAATAGATGGAAGATTATTTTAAAAAAATTGAAGCAATAGAAAAAGAAGTTCAAAATTACTATGAAAATTCTTTTGAAGAAGGTAATGATGATTACAAAACAAATAAACTTATCAAGGAAAAAATTAAACACTTAATTATAGATTTAAATAAGTTAAATAATGATGCTATAAATAAAGCATTATTAGTTTTAGCAAAATCTACAGGGTGTGCAGAAGACCAAGAAATCGCAGATGATATAATTAATTATTTACATGATAATAAATATATTGATGAAAAACAATTAAATTATTTTTACGATAATACAGCTGTTCGTAGATGGGAATGAATCAACTACGCAAAGGGTAAAGGAGATAATGCCCTAAATTAGGTCATAGATTAAAAAAACACTTAGAGCAAATCTAAAATGTAAAAGTTGTGATTTTTAGTTGCCCCGCTAGCGCGGATTTGTAATCCGTGCCCGTAAGAGTAAGAAATAACAAAACAGAAAAAACCACAGCGTAAGCGTTGTGGTTTTTTTATTGCTCAAAAACGTTGTATTTAGCTATAAACCTAAAAGTTATTAACATTGTAGTATTCCACCGCTAGCGCAAGCATCTTGCTTGTGACAAGCATGAGTAAGAAACACAACTAATACAACAAAAACCACAGCAACAGCTGCAGTTTTTATTGTATTGTTTCAAAAATTTATTACTCTATGATATTTACGGAAAAGTACGTAAACTTGTAACAGGTTCATTGGCAGATTGCCCTTTTAGGTATCAAGGACAGTACGAGGATGTAGAAACTGGGCTGTATTATAACAGGTTTAGGTATTATTCACCTGATAGTGGAACGTATATCAGTCAGGATCCAATTGGGTTGGCTGGTGGAATGCCAAATATATATGCGTATGTTCACGACAGCAATGCTTGGGTTGACCAATTTGGACTGTATTCAGATTTACTAGGTTCAGGATTGGGGCACCATTTAATGCCTAGAAGTATAGCAAAAAGTCTTGGAATAGGAGAGTTATCTCCCAATAAAGCTATCTCTTGGTTTCCTAATAAAGGTGCTGGAACAGCAGATTTACATAAACAACTTCACAGGAAATTAATTGATGAAGGAATACCTTATCATGGAAGTAAGTTTAAAGGAAGTGTAGACGAATTTTTTGAAGCTGCTAAAAAAGCATACAAGGATATTAATATAAAAGGTTTTATGAAAATACCTGGCACAGATAACAAACTACTTAAAAATGTAACACCTTTAGAGGGAATAGAGAAATTACAAGAATTACATAAAAAAGCTAAAATCCCTTGTAAATGATAATATGAAAAATAGACAATTAGAAGTAAGCGATTATGGATTGTATCTTTCTTCAACAGATAAGATAAATTCATTTTTAAAAGAAGAAAAAATAAGAAGTAAAAAAATTTTAAGTTTCTTCCAAAATAATCATAATAAGTATCTGAAGTCAATAGGGCAAGGTGCTTGGCTTCCAATTTTACCTATAGATTCTGTAGAATACACAATTGAAATTAACAAAACATTAAATAAAGATTGGATTGAAGTTCATAGGATAGAAGGGTTTAACTTAGAAGTTGGAGAAGATAATAGTTTATGGGTAGGTTCATTGAGTAATCTCCATAATTGGGAGTCAAAAGATTACACAAGCGATAAAGATTTTAATTCCTATGAAACCTTAGATGGAGAATTGTGTTATGGTTCTCTTAGATTTGATATCACCAAAGGAAAATATTTAGTAGATGTAATAGGTTACAAGCGCAAAGAAGAGTTAGAATATCCTAATGCTAACTTTGGTTTTTCCTTTATTTTAAAAGAAGTGGAAGAATTATTTGGATATAAAGACCCTAGAGAAGATGATAAATATGATTTTAACATTGCTGAGATGTAAACATGGAATAATTTAATTAATTGCATCTCTAGTACTCGTTGCAAACGAGTAATATGTCTAAATAAGAAAATACATTGAAAGCTATCTAAACATTTAGGTAGCTTTTGTGTTTTTAAACACCAAATAGCGTGAGATAAAGAGGCCAAAAACTTGGCAAGCACAATAAAATATTTACGGAAAAGTACGTAAACTTGTAACAGGTTCATTGGCAGATTGCCCTTTTAGGTATCAAGGACAGTACGAGGATGTAGAAACTGGGTTGTATTATAACAGGTTTAGGTATTATTCTCCTGAAGAAGGCATTTATATATCCCAAGACCCGATTGGGCTTGAAGGTGAAATGCCCAATATGTACAGCTATGTGCACAATTCTAACGGTTGGATAGATCCTTTTGGATTGGCTGAACATATAACTTTTCCGAATGAATCTTTACATCCCAAAGCACAAGGGACTTTTACGGTTAAAGCGACAGGTTACCATCATGCAGACAAAGTAGCCTTATATAAATCAGCAGGATTAAAGGAAAGCTTTGATTCAAGTAAATGGATTTCTCACCATGTAAGTTATAACCCAGATACTGGTGACATGAGAATGCAATTAGTTTCACTTGAAGCACATAAAAAAAGTCACATAGGTGGTGTTAATGATTTTGAAAATCATCACAAAGTAAAATATAATACAGATGATGCATCTAAAATTGCCAAAGCTTGCAAATAAAATTATAAAGAATGAAAAGTAAATTTTTTACCGACCCTAATTTAACATTTAATGAAACTAAGTCAACTTTAGTTGAAGAGGATATTGTAGAGAGCATTCCTTTTGATTTTGAAGGAAAAAAAGACTTTATTTTATTTTACACTCAATATAATGGTGTTGTCTTTCCATTTGGAGCATTTTTTTATAGAGATTCTTTTTATGAAGTTAGGAGGGATGAATATAATTTGTTGGACGTAGGAGCTTTTTTTGAGATTTCTAACTCGGAAAACTCTATATTAAAAATGTGGGAATCATTTAAGGCAGATTTGAGAGCAAAAGATATCAGTTCTAAATACTTACCTTTTGGTAATGATTCTAGTGGAAATTTGTTCTGTATTGAGTCAAAAACTGGTGTTGTTGTTTATATCCAACACGAGAACCCAAAAAATATAACCAATGTTGCACCATCATTTTTAGATTTTTGTAATAAAATTCAAGAAGAGATGAGATAGTATATGAGCCCGCTTTACCATATAGTATGGCTCTATTACTAGTTTGTAATTAATGGCAATATAAATAAGAAAATTATAAAGCTATAAATATAAAAATATTTTGGATTTTTTTATGATGAAAACTTCTCCTGCTAGCTCGTTTGCAACGAATGCCATATAAAGTAAGAAACAACAAAAAAGCTATCTAAGCATTTAGATAGCTTTTTAATTTCAAACACCAACTAGCACAAGGTAAAGAGGTCAAAAACTAGCCAAATAAAATATTTACGGAAAAGTACGTAAACTTGTAACAGGTTCATTGGCAGATTGCCCTTTCAGGTATCAAGGACAGTACGAGGATGTAGAAACTGGGCTGTACTATAACAGGTTTAGGTATTACGCACCTGATCAAGGTATTTATATATCTCAAGACCCGATTGGGCTTGCTGGAAACAATCCGAATCTCTATGCGTACACTTTTGATAGCAATTCCGAAGTTGACCCTTTTGGGTTGGATTGTTCTAAAGCCAAAAAAATTCAAAACGAAATATCTCAAAAAACTTCATCAGTCTCGGCTGCTGTAACTCGGTGGTTAAAATCAAGTGATACTAAATGGGCTAAAGCCTACAGACACTTTGCTGGTACAAACCCCAATTTTGCCAAGTTGATAAAAGGTAGAGTTATTGACCGAAGAATGAATAAGTGGATGAAAGGGAAATATGAAGATTTGTTTCCAGTTTCAAGTTTTGATAAAACAATTCCAGGTTCTGGAAGAATGAGACCCGATGCTTACTTTCCTGATTTAGATGGTCAATCTGCCATATTTGATATCGGTGGTTCATCAAAGACAACTGGAATAGGAAAATACGATGGTTTAGCAGATATTGTAGAACCTATAATTTGGTAAAGAATGAAGAAAACAAAAGAAAAGTGGTTAGATGAAGAGTTTTTAGTAGAAATGAGTAAGGTTATTACTAAACTAACTGAAAAAGGAGCACAAATAAGTAATACGGACTTGTCAGGAATTGTAATAGACAACAAATCGCCAGTAGAACAATTAAGAAAGTCTTATTTATTTGAATCAAAATTATTAAATGTTGATTTATCTTATTCTACTATTTCAGGTTCAGCAAATCAAAGCGATTGGCGAAAAGTAATTCTAACGAAAGCAAAATTGGACAGATGTTCAATAAATAAATCTCAAATCAAAGAATGTAATTTTCAAGAAGCAAAATTAGTAATCAATGCAGACGATACAATATTTGAAAATTGTAGTTTTGTAAATGCAAAATTAGGGATTGGAACTTATGGCTACGAGTACGGAGGAAGAAGAACCAAGTTCTACAACTGTGATTTTACAGATGCTGTATTCCGAAATCAAGAATTTAGAGCTTCTCGATTTTACAATTGCAATTTTACTAACACAAAATTCGTTAATTGTGATTTAAGAGGAATTAAAATTGAGGGAAACAAACCCAAAGATGAGCAGTTTGAAAAAATGGATGTTCCTCAATTCTGACAATACTTCTAAAACAATTTTAAGGAAAAATCATAAAAAGGCAACCAAAACGGTTGCTTTTTTATACTCAAAAACTTTGTTTTCAGCCATTTTAAAGAAAGTTATTAATATTTACCTCTTTTTTCTCAATCCTTTTATTTTAGGGCGTTTCCGCCCATTTTTGCCCCTTTTTCTTTTTCTGCCCAGTATTCGTAGTATTTAGGCGGTTTTTTGGTGGGCAAAAACATCACAAAAAAAGTCCCAAAAGAACACAAAAAAAAGCCCCAAAAAAAAGACAAAAAAACCGAACAGAAACCCCAAAACGAGTAAAAAAGGAAGCCTACATAATATCAAAAAAAACAGACTACAAACAAGAAAAAGCCCCAAACCGCTAAAGCGGTTTAAAAAGAAAATCTAAAAAAGCGTTTCGTTTTATAGAAATAATGACTTTTACAAACTCAAATAATAGTCAAAAATTACATTTAAAAAATGCAAATATCAGATTGAAAATCGCAATAAAAACAGCCCCCCAAAATGGCGTAATTATTAATAAGTCCATCATTTAAAAACGCTGTAAAATTCTAATAAAACGAACATTAAATACTTAAAAAATCGAGTTTAGAATTGCAACAAAAAATATTGGATTTTAAGGCAAAAAATGAATCGTTTGCAACGTAAACAAAAACCAAACAGACCGTAAATACAATGCGGGCGGGCAATTAGCAGAAGCTAATGGAACCAAATACCATTATGATGAAGAGGGTAACCTTGTCATAAAACGAACCCCGAAAGGCACTTATAAGTACCAATGGTATGGCAACGGAATGCTTAAAGCTGTAGAACGCCCAGACCAACAAACAATAAGTTTTGAGTATGATGCTTTAGGCAGAAGAACCGCTAAAATTGATCAGCCTAAATTTGGCAATCAAGGTACAATTACCCGTTTTGTTTGGGATGGTAATGTACCGTTGCACGAATGGCACTACAAACTAAAAATCAGACCAGATTTAGTGGTAGATGAATTTGGGTTACTGAGCACAAGCAAACCAGAACCCATTCAAAATTTAATTACATGGGTTTTTGATGAAAATAGCTTTAAACCCGCAGCCAAAATTACAGAAGAAGACACCTACTCTATTATTACAGATTATTTAGGGACACCTGTAGAAATGTACAATAGTAAAGGTGAAAAAACTTGGCAAGTTGAATATGATATTTACGGAAAAGTACGTAAACTTGTAACAGGTTCATTGGCAGATTGCCCTTTTAGGTATCAAGGACAGTACGAGGATGTAGAAACTGGGTTGTATTATAACAGGTTTAGGTATTACGCACCTGATCAAGGTATTTATATATCTCAAGATCCGATTGGGTTACATTCTGGTGAATTTAATTTTTATGCCTTTGTAGGAGACCCTAACCGTTTGGTAGATGTTTTTGGTTTGGATTGCCAACCAAGAGACTCTAAAGGTAAGTTTATGAAAAAAGGGGGAGATGACTCAATGCCTGGAAAAGACTTTGAGAAAATTATTGCGGATAAATTAGAAAAAAATCCTAAAGTTGATTTAATTCGCACTCAAATACACGTAAAAACTTCCAAAGGAGACAGATATATGGATACGCTGTTCAGAAATAATAGAACAGGTAAAGTTTATCACGGAGAGGTTAAAGGTAATTCTGCAAGAAGAAGTCCTTTACAGAGAGACAAAGATGCTCTTATTGATAGTGGTCAGGGAACTTTTGGAACTGGAGATTCTGTGCCAAAAGATTTGAAAGGAACTTCTACAGATGGAATAACGACAATTGTACTAAATCCCAAAGGATAAAAATGAAAAACGACATTTTAGAAAAAATACAATCAATAGTAGGCGATAATTTAAACAAAAATGGTTTTAAACCTAATAAGGCACTTAGTCTATATAAGTATAACGACAAGGATTATCGTGCAGATTTTGTTTTTGATGTAAAGAATAGAGGTAATAGTTGCTTTCAACATATTAAATATGAATTCACTAATAAACAGTTGGATAAAATATTTAAAAAATTTGATAATAAATTGAGAGAAAAAAAAGGGAATATGGTATTAGATTTTAGTCGACCTGCACTTTTAATAACCGATTGGAAAAAAATACTAAACAAACACAACATAGATATTACTGGATTTTGGTTTAAATCTTATGATAACGTTGAAGAAGTTGAAGAAAATAGGGAGAAGTATTTGCGTTTTACTGATTTAGCAATTGAATTAAAAAACAAATTGCAGAATACAGAAATTTTAAAGGAATATCTACTAGACAATTATACAGAATATCATTTACGAATGTATATGTGTATTGCATACATAAATGATGAAAGTTTGGAAGAAGCATTTAAAGTTGTTCAAGAAATTAGCAAAGACTATATAGAACATCTTAAAAAGGATTTAAAAGATTTTTACGATTTACTTATTGAATAGAAAGCAACCTAAAAGTTGCTTTCTAGCCCTAAACCTTCGCTAGCACTCGTCCGTAACGAGTGCCATATCGAGTAAGAAATAATAATATAAGCTATCTAAACATTTAGATAGCTTTTGTATTCTCAAACACCAACTAGCGTGAGATAAAGAAGTCAAAAACTTGCCAAGCACAATAAAATATTCTCTAAAAAGTACGTAAACTTGTAATAGGTTCATTGGCTGATTGCCCTTTTAGGTATCAAGGACAGTACGAGGATGTAGAAACTGGGCTGTACTATAAACGACGAAGATATTATGCGCCGGATGAAGGTATTTGCTTAAATCACGATCCTATAAAACTTAGTGGTGGTGACAATCTATATGCATATACCAAAGATGTTAATTTATTGGTTGATCCAATGGGATTGACCCCGTTAGATCAAGGTGGATTCTCCGTATATGGTTTATTTGAAGAAGGTGCTAAAGAACCATATTACATAGGTATTTGTAATGATTCTAACCGACGTTTAGGAGAGCATATTGATACGGGTCGAGCAGATGTAGATACAGAATTAAAAGTTTTAAAAGATGATTTAACTTTTGCTGAAGCAAGAGGTAATGAACAACACTTAATAGAAAAACACGGTACAAAAACAGGTACTATTGGTGAAGAAATTGGCCCAAATAACAAAGGTAATAAGATAAATTCATTTGATAAAAATCGTACCGATGCTAGAGGTAAAAAGTTAAAAGCAGAATACGATAACGCTAAAGGAAAAGGTAAATCAAAAGTTAAATGTGGATAAAATAATATGAAAGGAAACGATAACTATAAAGGAATACTAAAAGCAGGTGATATCTTCTGTATACCCTTATTTATAGACCCTAAAGAAAAAGCTACTAAGAGTTATACTCGTGTAAAATATCCTGAAGATAAACAATATGCTTTTGGAAGATTTATAGAAGATCGAGCTGGCGGCGGTGTTTTAGTTGAAGTGTTTGAAAAAACAATGACTCTTAAAGATTATAATCAAGATTTAGTTAAAGAATCGGGAAGATTATTTCCACCAGTTACAACTTCTGGTCTTGAGTTTACAAAAAAAAGATGGAGACTAGTAAGTTCAGATCAAGATTATGACAAAATTAATGACTCTGATTACAAACAAATTAACCTTGTTATTGGAACTTATGATGATTTAAGAGTAAAAAACCTTTATGCTAATAAGGAAACTGAAATATCTGAGAAAGAAGCTGAACAATATGAAGCTTGGAAGGTATGGCAACCAAATCAACTAGAAAAGCGTATTATTAAAGAATTGTTTGTGAATTAATCAGATATAACAGAGTCACTTTCTTTTTTTATAGGGAGTGACTTTTTATTTTTTATAAAACGAATTTCTTTTACATTCTGCCAGCTCTGCAAAGTTTGTATCATTCCTAATAAGAAAAACAAAAAAGCTATCTAAACATTTAGATAGCTTTTTTGTTTTCAAAAATTGACTAGCGCGATATAAAGAAGTCAAAAACTTGCCAGGCAAAATAAAATATTTACGGAAAAGTACGTAAACTTGTAATAGGTTCATTGGCAGATTGCCCTTTCAGGTATCAAGGACAGTACGAGGATGTAGAAACTAGGCTGTACTATAACAGGTTTAGGTATTACTCGCCTGATAGTGGAACGTATATAAGTCAAGATCCATTAGGTATACAAAGTGCTAATCCAAATATATATGCTTACGTACACGATTCGAATTCATTTATTGACCCTTTTGGATTAAAAGAATTATATGCTTTATTAGCCAAAAAAGATGGTTGGTATCCAGTTATGGAATGGGGTAAAAAACAGCCAATTGGCGAAATGTTTTTGAAAGAGGGTGAGTTATGGAAGCTAGGAGAAACAAAAAATCCAAAAACAAGATACTCCCTAAAATGGTTAGAAAAAATGAATTTAGAGAAAGTAGGAACTCATAATGGGCCTAAAAAATTAATGCAAATGCTTGAAAGAATGAAATTAAAAGGCTACTTAGCTTGGAAAGGATTTTTACCAGCAGGAAATAAAGCTTGTCATTAATTATGAGAATATCAGTAAATTGTGATACTTACCTAACTTTTATTATTGAGTTAAGAAAAGAACTTGAAGTTGTTTGGGATAAAATAAATGAGAAATATAAGAATATTAAAGAACCAAATACAATTGGTTTTGCTTTTAGATGTTTACCCGATGAAATTGGGCGTAAAACATTTAGAAGATTTGATAAAGATGATGCCTATTTGACTTTAGACATAGCCACAAGTTATGAAAAATATAAAAAGATGTATAAGACAGAAATACGCCATGATTTAGGTCATACCTTTTACAATTATTTAGAAGATTCCTTAAAAAAATATAAGTTCAAAGAAATTGATTCAAAAGAATTACTATCCGATATAAAAAATTGGTGTAATGAAATTGGTTGGTTAGAAGAAGAGGTCGATTATTCAAAAGATTTAGATTATCCTGAATAAAAAAGTTATAATCCATAAACAAAAACATTATAATTATTTAAGTTTTGAAAATTTGGAATGCTTAGAAATGAAAGATAATAGCGACCCTGCTACCGCCGTTTAAAACGAGTGCCATATCGAGTAAGTAATAATAATATAAGCTATCTAAACATTTAGATAGCTTTTGTATTCTCAATCACCAACTGGCGCGAAATAAAGAGGTCCAAATTTGCCATGCAAAATAAAATTTTCTCTAAAAAGTACGTAAACTTGTAACAGGTTCATTGGCAGATTGCCCTTTTAGGTATCAAGGACAGTACGAGGATGTAGAAACTGGGCTATACTATAATAGGTTTAGGTATTACTCTCCTGATGAAGGTGTATATATTTCACAAGACCCGATTGGGCTTGCAGGTGGAATGCCTAATTTGTATAGTTATGTGCATGATAGTAATGCTTGGGTAGACCCATTTGGTTTAGCAAGGTCTAATGCAGGAAAAGCCGCTCTGCACAAAGGAATAATGAATGACCCAAAACAACCTAGTCATATTAGGGGTTGGTTCAAACAACAATATAATAATGCTGTCCCATTTAGTAAAATGACTGTTCCACCGGGTTATGATCGCGCTCATTTTAGAGGTTATGAAAGTGCTAAAGGTTATGATTACAGGTATTCAGAATTAAATTTAGAAGCAAACCATAAATTACAGCATAAGTATGATGATTATGGAGCCAAGAATAAAAAAGGAGAGAGTATATCTAAAAAGGGCAAAAAGAAAGGAAAAATAAAGTGTAATTAAACTCTTAAATTTATTTGGAAATGATTGCAAAACAAAAAATTCAAACTTCAGAATATCAAAAAAGAGAGAGCAATTTTATCAAGTCAGTGACATCTGAATCTACTTTTCAATTGATTGTAGGCAATGACAAAAGTGATACTTTAATGTTATGGCAGGATGAATATTATATGGAAGAATATTTAAAATTCTCTGGAAAGGATATCATTCTAAGCAAAATAGACACTATAGAATTTTTGAAATTTATAAAATCAAGTAATTCTAATCATCACTTTTCTATTCATCCAGTCAAAAGAGAAGAAGTACCGACATTGTCGGTTGATGAAGTCTCAAAAAAGATTATAGAAAAATTAGAAAGTGACGGTGACTACTACGATTCACTGAGAGAAAACAATCTATTATGACAAAGGGAAATTCAAAAAAAATAACGTCAGATTTATTTCTAAAAGATATAAGAGATAATAGTTTTAAAAAACTAATTAATATTTCTTTAGCAATAAATTTGGATGAAGTTTTAGCAGACTATGAGCTTGATGAAATAGATGAGTATCCAATTGATATCGATGATAAAGGAATTATGATTGGTTTTGGTGCAGAAACTATCAAAGTTCCACCAAGGATAGAGTATATTGATTTAAATATAAAAAATAATCCTAATAGCATAAATTACCTTGAAAAGAAAATTGATATTAATCAAGACTTTTCTAATCTAAATTCGATTAAAAAACAATTAGCACCTTATTCACATATTAGAGTTTTTTATAAAATAAGTGATTTAAAAACAATAAAGCAAATTGTATTTGAATACCTTAATTTGAGATATGAATTAATAATAACAGAGAATAACGAATTATTAAGGATAAGGCTATCTAAACACGAAAATGAATCGGATATAAATATGAGACCTGTATATGCATTTGGTTGAATTGCTATTTGAGTAAGAAACTGAAACACATCTAATAAAACAAAAACCACAGCTATCGTTGTGGTTTTTGTTTTATTGTTTGAAAATTTATTGATTTATGATATTTACTAAAAAGTACGTAAACTTGTAACAGGTTCATTGGCAGATTGCCCTTTTAGGTATCAAGGACATTACGAGGATGTAGAAACTGGGCTGTATTATAACAGGTTTAGATACTACTCTCCTGATGAAGGTATTTGCTTAAATCACGATCCGATTAGACTTGCTGCTGGAGAAAGACTATATTCTTATGTACATGATACTAATATTTGGGTTGACCCTGTCGGTTTACAAGGAAATCTTTATGACATAGTCAATTATGGTAATAAAAGTCCTGACCTATTCAATCTCCATAATATAATGGATGCTTGGGCAAAAAATAATATACCCGGCTATGTTAGTAGACAATCTGTACAACCAACTATACAATTAACTAAAGATTTACATGATGCAGCTCATACAGTAGAAAGACAATGGATGAAGGATACCTTTGGCAAAGTCAGAGGTAATTGAAAAGACATGACTTCTAAACAAATGCAAGAACTTTCAGAGGTTATGTTTGATGCTGCTAATGTACCCGAAGCCAAAAGAAGAGAATTTTATAAACAGTTCAACAAGTACGCATATACTAAATGTGGATAAAATGAATATACAAGATATTTTAGAATTAATTGGAAAGGATGCTAATTGCAACCTTGTGCCAAAAATGAATACTAATGAAAATAAAATAAACCTACCTGATGATCTAAAGTACTTCTATGAGAAATATGAAAGTTTAGAGTTATTTAGTAATAAATCTTATGCTATTAAAATCAGTTCATTAGATGAATTAATTCCAACAAATAAAAAATTATTTCCTGAAGATGATGTTATTTGGGAAGAATTAGAGGGAGACATAAGTAATTACTGGTTCTTAATTGCTTCTTCCGAGCAATTAAGTCAATACATAAGTATTGATTTATCGGATAGAAATTTCGGGTATTGCTATGATAGCTTTTTGGAAACTCATGCAAACCCAGAAGACAGTGCTATTATTGCAAAGAGTTTTACAGAACTTTTGGAAAGACTATATGAATCAGGTGGCTATAACTGGTATTGGCTAGAAGATTTTGAACCTTACGGAGATGCCTATGATGATTTTGATATAATCGTAACTTCTAAATAAGTGATTTAATGGATAATATTAAATTAAATTTTTTTATCAAAACAGAAACAATGACTGCAAAAGAATACATTCTTTTTAGTAAAAAAATAATTCTTCAATTACAATCATTTGATTCAATATTTAATTCGCCAAATGTCTTTGACATTGAAAAAGAAAAAAGCTATTTATTTAATAATGAATTATCTGATTTTACTTCAAAAAATTTAAAAAAAATAATTAACGAAGAAAAAGATATTGCATATAAAAACTCAGATATAAAAAATAAAGAATTATCTGAAAATTCTATGTCATGGTCTGGTTTTTCATCCATTCTTTTTTTTAATTCCAATTTAAATATTGAAAATAACCCAAATGTCACACTCTTTATAACACAAGGAAGCTATGAAGAAATGACATCTTCAATAAAAATTGAGTATTCTCAAGAGAGTCAAGATAAATTAATACAGGATTATATTTTTAAATTATTTAACGAATTAACAAAAACAGTAGATGTTAAATTTGCAAATGCAATTTCAAGCGACATTTTCAGAAAATTAAGACAGAGAGGTCATTATACGATAGGATGGATTACTTATCTAAAAAACTTACATATATATGATTTATTAGATCAAAACATCAAAAAAGAAAAAATAAATAAAGGTACATGTTTCAGTTTAATAGAAAATAAACCAAAAGGTAATGATGAAAATATCATAGAAACAGCTAATAACATAAAACAAATTTTAAGTGTTAACGATTTTTTAAAAATACAGCAATAAACTATCCTATAACAGTTAATGATATAGTCAAAAATAATCCACTTGCTCAAAATTTTAAATAATAGCAAACTTATAAATGTCGCCTTTACTAGGTCTAGATTGTAACTCGTGCCAATATAAATTAAGTAAATATCATTAAATCTACCTAAATATACGGAGAACTTGATCTATTTTATTTGCAACGAAAAATCTATGTTGACTATAAAAAAATAATATCTTTTAATTAAAAGGCATGTTTTTAGAACTATAATTCTTCCTGCAAATAATTAATTTTTTAAATAATTAGTATCACACAAATGTTTAAAGTATTCTTCGCAAAGTATCCTAATTTTAAGATTGAGCAAAAAGTTTATGAAAAATTAATATCTGATTTTGAAGGTAAATTACCCGACGAGTTATTAAAATTTTGGGCTGAGTTTGGTTTTGGTGTATATATGGATGAATTTCTAAAAATTATTAATCCGAATAATTATCAAGGTTCACTTAATGAAAATTATCTTAATCCCAATAACGCAGAAATAGTTTTCGCCATTACAGCTTTTGGAGATTACTTAGTGTGGACCGGTGATGCCATTCGACTGATTAAATTTAGGTATGGTAGCTATAATATTATAGAGAATGATGATGACATGACATGGTTTTTTGATATGGATTTGGCTGATGATGCTTATGCTAATGATATATTTAAAATTCAAATATATAAAGAGACATTTTCTCGCTTAGGAAGTTTAGCCTTTGATGAATGTTATGGTTATGTCCCTATATTAGCGGCAGGTGGTGCTGAAAAAGTTGAAAATGTAGAAAAAGTAAATATTATTGAACACCTTAGCATAATTACGCAATTCACTGGTAAAATAGATTAATTTTATATAAATTTATAATTGTCAACCCCTATGAATTAAAATCATAGGGTTTTGGTTTTTTAAGAGCTAATATCGAATTATTCTTAGAAGCTAATAAGGTTAAAACATGCTAAACTAGTATCACTTGAGTCTATGATAGATTTTGGTATTACATTATAAGATATACCAGATGTTAAGAGTGGAAATAAATATTACCCCAAATCAAAAATTGAACAATGGCAAAAATTGAAGTAAGTACAGATAAGCTGAAAGAACTGTTAAAGTCAACTAAAATAGCAGATAGAAATAAGGCTGTAAAAATTATCCAAAGGAATAAAATAACAGAATTAGGGGATGATTTATTTAATTTATTAAATAAAGAATATGAAAAAGGAAAATCCTGGCAATTGATAGTGGCTTGCACGAATACTTTAGGTGATATAAATTATGTAAAATCAAAAGATTTTCTATATGACATTTGCAAAAAAAACTTAGAGCACGATATGATAACAGCAAGTGCTGCTGCGGCATATTGTAGAATTGTAAAAAACAATAAAAATGATGTAAAGCCTGTTCTACATTTACTTTCATTTGGTAATTTCGCTGTAGTTAATGGCGCATTAAAATCATTAGCAATAGATAAAGTAATTCCGAAGGATAAAGAAAAAATAGAAATCATCAGTATTATTAATAGCTTCACTCCTAAGCGAGAAATTGGATATTCTGATGTTAGAGTTGGACTAGCAGTTGCATGTGCTGGTTGGTTAGGTTTGCCGGAAGTACATGAGTTTTTATCCAAAAGCCTAGAAGAGTCTGATTATCAGCCACTAACTAAAGCTGCTGGAATGGCAATCAAGGGAAAATATTATAATATATAACATTTCTGAATCTCAATTCCGGCTATAACAACAGAGTCACTAAAAATATCATCGTAATGAAAATATTTTCAAACGAGTTTCAGGACAAAGAATTAAATCTTAAAAAAGCTTTATCTGAATTCTATAAAATTTCGGAGGAAGAAGGTTCTTTTTTTGGTGTTAAAACTGAAAAAGAACCCATACAATTTGCTTACGAAACCCGAGATAAATGGCTTGTAGATATTCCTTATGATATTAAAAATAGATTGACATTACAAAAATATGCTTCATATAATGAGTGCGTAGAGATAATAAAACAAATGTATTCTGGTTTTTCTCCTACAAGGATAGAAGGCTTAAAGAAGGTAAGTATTTAACTGAAAATATGAAAAGTACTATCTAAACCACACTTCTAAATATCTCAATATTAATATCCTTCCTTTTGATAGTATTCGTTTTTTATAGGAATTGACATCTGTTTTTATTAGAAAATATAATGTTTAAAGCATATCTGAGTGTTACCCTAGAAATTAAGTAAAAACTATTGAATCTATCTCAATATGTAGAGAATTATACACAGTTAATTTATCAAAGAAAAATGATTAGTGGCTACAAAAAAATAATTGAAAAATCATCTAACTCTCATTTACCATTAAAAGAAAGAGTAGAAATTGCCAAAACATTAGGGTTTAAGTCAATAAATAAAGTTTTTTTAGAATGTTGCAAAAGAGCATATTTGAAATTTAAAATCAATGACGATTTTATTAATGAAGGACTATTTCTAGCTGAAGAATTTTTATATAATGATAAGGAGGTTGATTTCAAAAAGGTTATAAAAAAATACAGAAACTATTTTGAAACGATAGATAGTCAGCCAACTTCTGGTATTATGCTGAGCGTTTTATCTTTATTTAGTAACTTAACATACGATGCTGCCTTAATTCTAGATATAGAAAATTATGAAGGTGAAGATGATAATGATTTTGATTGGGAGGAATGGAATCCTGATTTCTTATTATCCAATGTATATTCAGGCGGTAATCCATTTTTAAATGAAGGTGATAAAAAGAAAAGGAAAGAATTTTGGTTCAACTATTTGGACATTATAAGTTCAATGAAACAAAATCCAAATGAAATTTTCACTTCTATTAAATTAAAAAAAGTAGATTTTAATGAACAAGAAATTATAAAAAGAAATATAGCTCCAGATTTAAAAGATATAATTGAAAACAAACTAAAAAGTGTCATTGAGCTCGTTAAAAAAGACATCAAGAATGATCCTAAATGGGATAAAATTCAAATAGAAGGTGAAGTATTAAAAACAGGAAAATCAATGAGAGCTTATTATTTTAAGGGCTCTGATAAACAAAAAATTCCATTAACTTTCTTTTTACATTCAGGTGAAAAATCAAGTGTTTTCTTAATGGAACAATTGAAAGATATAATGTATAAACAAGAAACTCGCAATGGAGCTTGGCTTAGTTATGAAATTGAGGTACAAAACGATGATTCATATAGTTATAGATTCAATTATGATCTTATAAAATTACTTCCAGAGCCTAAGCAGCAGCCAGATAATTTTATAGCAGAATTTGAAAGTTATCCAAGATCAAAAGAATACACCCCTGAATGGTGGAGAAAATTATTAAAAAATTCGAAAACAATATTTATTGAATAGAAATGACTCTTTTTTTATCAAAAATGAAAAAGACTTTTTATGCGAAAAAAATAATTAATATAATTTAAATGAAAACACTAATCCTAATCATTTTTACTTTTTTATTTTCATGTAATCAAACACAAGAAAACAAACAAAAGCAGACTTCTAATGACATAACTTTAGAGATTGATAATACTCCTGCATCAAAAGAAAGTATTGCAAATAACCAACTTAAAATAATAGTTACTAATGAAAATTATAAAGCGAAATTAAAAAAGATAAAACTTGAAAAAAAAGATATTCCTACTAATATTGATTTATATATATGTGATAAAATAATTCCTGATTATTATTTACTTTTAAAAGATAATCGCCTAATTGTTGTTAGTGAACAAGTTTGTGGCGATTTTGGAGGAATATCTTTAACTTCCATAAAAGAAAACAAAGTTTTGCAGATCTTAGCTGTCTCTGGTCTACATTATGAACCAGATAATGAAGAAGAATATAAAGTAGTGACCTCATTTACAATTGATAATAACTATAATATATTTGTAACTGATGTAACTACTGAATATGGAAAAATTACAAATAAAAAAATAACAACATATTCAATTTCATCTATTGGAGAGTATATAAAAATTAAAGAAGAAGAAATTAAAAAAAATCCTTTTTTGTTAGGTTCAACTGTCTACGCACAAGTAGAAACTTATTTGAATGTAAGGTCAATACCCAATAGCGATAGCGATATTATAGAAAAAGCTTACCCAAAAGATGCTTTAAGAGTTTTAGAAGTTTTAGATTCTTGGGTTAAGATAGAGATAAATGGTAAAGAAGGTTATGTTAGTAAAGACTTTGTGAAGTAAACAACTTTCTGCTACAAAAAAAACACAGTATTGGAATGCTAACACAGCACCCCTCTTGTGCCGTTATTGCTTTGCTAATAATAATTTTCATTACTCATTTCTTTTACTCTTTTGTATCTTACTCACTCTGTTACGAGCTTCACACTCGCACTAGCTGAGGGATATTGTAGTTTTTGATAAAACTGGTGATAGAAAGTGGGGTCATATTTCCATGTGGACAGGTAGTTAGTGGGTTTCAGATTTTAAACAAAATTCAATCATAGTTCATACTGATTATAATGAAAAAGATTATCATGTTTTCAGATGGCAATAACGTAGATAAATAATAATAATAATAATAATAATGAAATATTTTAATTTGTACATCCCTTTATTATTATTACTGATTAGCTGTAAAGAAGCGAATAAGAATACTGATAGTATTCAAAACTCAACTGCCCAAATAGATTCTGTCATTACTAACAATAAAGATGGTGTCGTTATTTTAACAGAATTCTACAAAAAGTATTATGGCGAATATAGAGATAGAGAAGGTATAGAAGAGTATGTGTCATCTCGTATTTTAAAAAGAATGGATAGTCTAACTATAGAGGATAATCTTATGTTAGATTATGACCCTTTTATTTATGGGCAAGATTGGGATGAAAATATACTTATGAAATCTATAGAAATAAAACCTTTAAAAAACAGGGATGAATATAGGGTAAGCTTTTTTAGATTTGCTAATAGTGATGAGAAAAGAACAAACATAGATTTGTTATTAAAAAACAATAGTGAAGGCAAACTATTAATTTACAGCATTCTTAATGATGAATATTTGAATTTTAAAAATAATATTACTAATAATAAAACAAAATCAAAAGCAATTATAGATAGTTGGCAAAATGATCATATTGAGATACACATAACAACTGATAATCTAACATATTTATTCAACGGGCAATGCATATATGCCTTTTCGATAAAAATAGTAAACGATACTGAGGTAGAACTCATATGGGGAGAAATAGGGATGGATTGTGTTAATGATATGCAGTTTAATGAAACATTTGGTTTGTCTAAAGAACTTATTCCTCAAAAAGGGAAACCATTTGCAAAATACTCATTAGAAAAAGAAGTTGTCACTGTAACTTATTATTATAAAGAATGGGTAGATTCATACAAAAAGAAAATAAATAATAAACCATTTATGGATGTGTTTTATTCTAAAGATGAATAGATTAAGAGGCATTTGTAAATAAACCCCGCTAGCGCTCATTAAATGTCATTAAGTTAAGGAATTTTCAAATCGCCCCCGCTAGCGCTCATTTGTAACGAGTGCCGCATCGCGTAAGAAAACATCAATTAAAATTATAAATGTTTTAGTTAGCTTTTGTACTTTTAAGTAATGAGTAGAAAGCATAAATCTCATAATCCAAGGGTTGTATTTTTTGTTTCTTTTGCAACTGCATATTGGATATATGTATTTACATGGCAAGTCTATTTTATTATCCTATTAGCAACGCTACAAATTAGAACTATAACCAGGCTACAATTTTGAAAATGATTATACAAAACTAAATATTGACGATATTGGTTCCTTACAATAACTAAGGGCGACACTCGTTACAAATGAGCGCTAGCGAGAGTATAATACATAAAAAAGCATATAGAAATGAAACAAATCATTATACTGATAATCTCACTGATTAATTTAATATCGTGCAATTCACAAGTGAGTAAAACAATATCAAACTTTGAGAAGTTAAATTTAATTCAAAATGAAATTGAAAATAACTCTACCAATGAAAAGACATATAAGAGTCTAGATTCTCTAAAAAATGTTACCGATGGCGCAGATGCCGAACTTTACACTGAGATATATAAAAATGCAATCATTTATGATACGGAGGAGCTTTTAAAATTTTTAAATATCAACAATAAAAAAATTGATGAAAATGTTGTTATTTTCTTTAGACAAGATAAAAATATCTACAATTTAATTAATGAAAAATTAAACAGAAAAATAAAAAAAAGTTTTATATAAGATTCTGATGGATACACAAATTTAAGAAGAGAAAAAAGCACGAATTCTAAAATAATAACAACGATAAATAATGGTGAAGAGATTGATATCATAGACAATACTGACAAGTGGTTTTTAGTAGAAACAAAAGAAGGAAAATTAGGTTATGTACATAATTCAAGGATTAGGTACAAAAACGGGAAGGAGTCAATTTTAGGGAAATGGAATGCTGATTCAGAATGTGAAAACCCAATTGGTATCGAAATAAAGAAGAATAAAGAATTGATTATTTGTGTTGAGCCAAATCAGTATTATATTTATTTAACCAAAGTAAATAGTAATGACGATATTATTAGCTATAGATTAAAAAGTATAACGGGGTCTGTTGGTGAGGATATTTTTTCAAAAGCATATATAAATGATAGTGCGGTAGTAACCTTAGAGAGAAAAGACAATTTTAAGATTAAATTAAATTGGTTAGGTTATTATAATAAGGTAAATGGTCAAAGACAATATTCAGAAGCATTAATCAGTAATCAAAACCCAGTTTTTCTATACAAGTGTGATAAATAAATATTTTACAAATATACCCCCGCAAGCGTCTCGCTTGTGCCGTTACTGCTTTAATAATAATATTCATCACTCATTTCTTTTCTTCTTATGTATCTTACTCAATTGGTAACGAGCGTAATGCACGCACTTACGTAATGATTTTTATTCAGGGAGGTTGGATAGGATATTTTAGACCCAGAAATTATACAAAACAATGAATTACAATTAATTAATAGAAAATATAACGTGTTAGTATTATCTTAGGTACATAATACGGATATTCAATAGGTTTATACATTTATTACCATTAATTTTTCAATTAAACCTTCTATTCGATAACTTATCGCAATAAATTTAACAGATAATATGTCAAAAAAAACGGAAAATAACATTACAGATATTCTAATTTCTATACTTATAATAATGATATCTTCATTAATTATAATGAAATCAGTTGAAGCCTTTAACAAAAGGGATCCTGGGCCTGGCTTTTTATTAATGCTTGCAAGTATATTTTTAAATATCGCTTTTTCTTTCTGCTTTAAAAATAAGAAAAGTATAAAATATTTTTTTGTAGCAACTTTCTGTTTTTATAATTTTTATTTCTTTTGGGCTATTAGAAAAGAAATTTCATTTAACACCGGTTCCATATTATTAATACTAATATTCGAATTTTCTTTAATTTTAATCTATGGAATATACTATCTGATTCGTAAAAAAAAGCTAATGGGTGACTCACCAAATGAATAGAAAAATAACCTTAATAAGCTATACCCCCCTTAGCGCGACATATCCGCAACCCTGGCGCACTTCTGTGAAGTGTGTCTAATTTTCTTTAGTATTTGCAATGCAATTTATCCTATTTTAAAATATTAGATGATTCTTTAAATTATTGTAATGCAAACAAAGGATTAACCGTACATGCGTACGTATATATGAGTAGTCATATTCATCTTATTATTAGTTCTCAAGAAAACGAGTTGCAGGACATTCAAGTAAGAGCGTTTGAATGGGGACCTTTTAACAATAGGTATATAAATCCAAAAAGGAAAAACATTGGAGGTTGGAAAGAAGGGGAAGATTATGGAAAACCTTTTTTGGGAGCATTAGCAGTAATCTCAACTAGCCATGTTGCTTTTGTTGTTGGCAAAACTTCTAGCGGAAGAATTGTGTTATTAGGTGGTAATCAAAATGGAGTTATAGGAAATCAAGAAAAAGGAGCAGGCGGTGATGAAAGTGTATGTTTTTCAGCATATACTAAAAGTAGTATTGCGTTTTATATGAAACCAAAAGAGTTTGTTGTTACGGAAGAATTAAATGAAAGCAATCTTCCAATTATTAATGTTAATAATCCTGAAGAAACATTTTCTTCTCTTAGATAAAAATATGCAGATAAAATTAATCATTTATATTTCATTAGTAAGTTTTCTGGGTTGTAATGGTCAGAAAAAAGAAAAAAATGTGGTAAATAATACAGGAGAATTTAATATTGAAATTGTTAAGTATAAAAAAAACAGAAAATTAGGGTATGCTGAAAAGTCAGTTTTTAAAATTTTAGAGAACAAAAAATACATTGACAGTATAGAAATTATTATTCCATATTCAGATTGTAATAATAATGAAACCTTATGTGGTATAGATTATTTAAATGGTTCTTTCGAAATATCAGATATTAACAATGACTCTTTTGCAGAAATTCAATTCGCTTACCAGTATTATGCAAAATCAGAAGAGCTTGCTAAAAACTTGAAAGTAATTTTTTATGATACTAAAACAAAAGTAAATTATTTTGCAGATGGCATTGGTGTAAATCATTTTGATCAAGTTCTTGATAAGAATTCTAAAGGTAGAATAATAGAAATAAGTAATAATATACCTGATAAATTCATAAAAGAATTAGAAAAAAAATGGCATAGATATTCCTTTGAAGATAAGTTACCTATTAATAGTTTAAATTCTAAAATCAAGATTACTGAAATTGAAGAAGGAAAAATAACTAATGAAAAGTCGAATTCTGTTGATTTTGATAAGATATCGACGACATCTATCAAGGAAATTAGACTTAACGGTAATGATGGTGAATTTATAAATTTAATCACAGTTAATGGTTTAGATTTTAAATTTAAGAATCCAGCTATTCAAACAGATCACCATAAAATAAAATTGATTGATAATAAAATCATTAAATTAACAAACTCAGATAGTAAGAATAGCTATGTGGTAACCTATTGGTATTTAGATGAAAATAAAAAAACATTAATATTATTTAAATCAGAAGCTCAATCATATGATTATGGAAAAATCACTAAGTACCGTCTAGAAAATATTAATTATGATATAAAAGAGATAGATTCTGACAAGTTTTATGATGAAGTATATGACTCAAACAATGAAATTTAAAGGATTACCAACCCGATAGCGCGGATTTGTAATCCGTGCCTACACAGAGTAAGCGGTAAAATATAATATAATGAAAATCCACAGCATTAGTGTTGTGGTTTTTTTTGTTTTTAAGAGAACGCTTGTTTAGCTTTTACGTTTTGTAATAAGCTATCAAGAGCGTATAATATGTGTTCTTTATCTTTTTCAGGTAAGGAAACTATATCGTTTATGCCCCAGCTGGTGCAAGCGTCTCGCTCGTTACCGACACAAGATCATTATGGAAATCATATTTCTATGTTTTTTAAATTTGACAAAAATAGAAAAATTCTATACCTAAAAAAGCTCAATGTTTTTTTTCCTTTTAAACAGGATACATTGGGGCGTAACAAATATTGTATAATGGATAATTTGAATATGGATATTCGCACGATTGATAGCGAACAATTATTTGATGAGTTTAACCCCCTCGCGGGACATATCCGCAACCCTGGCGCACTTCTGTGAAGTGTGTCTAATTTTCTTTAATATTTGCAATGCAATTTCTTTAAACAATGTCTCAGAGATATAAAGTTATAGATAGTACCGTTCCAACATTTGTGACAATAACAATAATTGATTGGGTAGATTTATTTATTCGACCAACCTATTTTAAAATATTAGATGATTCTCTAAATTATTGTATGGCAAACAAAGGATTAACCGTACATGCGTACGTATATATGAGTAGTCATATTCATCTTATTATTAGTTCTCAAGAAAACGAGTTGCAGGAGGCCGGCCAAACACATGGTTATGGTTGGAAGAAAAATCATTTTGGCTTGGAACCTAAAATACAAAATAATGGTAGGTCAGGAGCCATTTCTTGGGTTCATGTAGATGTTAGAGAATTTGAGTCTATTTATCAGAAAGACTCTTTTTTTATCAAAAATGAAAAAGACTTTTTAGGCGAAAAAAAAATTAATATAATTTAAATGAAAACACTAATCCTAATCATTTTTACTTTTTTATTTTCATGTAATCAAACACAAGAAAACAAACAAAAGCAGACTTCTAATGACATAACTTTAGAGATTGATAATATTCCTGCATCAAAAGAAAGTATTGCAAATAGCCAACTTAAAATAATAGTTACTAATGAAAATTATAAAGCGAAATTAAAAAAGATAAAACTTGAAAAAAAAGATATTCCTACTAATATTGATTTATATATATGTGATAAAATAATTCCTGATTATTATTTACTTTTAAAAGATAATCGCCTAATTGTTGTTAGTGAACAAGTTTGTGGCGATTTTGGAGGAATATCTTTAACTTCCGTAAAAGAAAACAAAGTTTTGCAGATCTTAGCTGTCTCTGGTCAACATTATGAACCAGATAATGAAGAAAAAAGAAAGTAGCCCATTTTAGTGAAGGATTAGGCAAAACATTATTAGAATTAGCTTCACTTATTAATCAAGATTCTAAGTATTTTTGGTTACAATCAAAAATACTAAATGGTTATTCTAAGAAACATTATTTAGAAGTCGACCCCAATGGTTGGGTTCACAGAAAAAAAATGTTTAACAAATTATCTGCTATTTTTAGATTTAATACAGAATGTGTTAACAATCCGAACACTTATGATTCGAAGGAAAGAGCATCATGGATAGCGATAGCCTATGGAGAATTATGGACAGAAGAAATTGTAGGATCAAATCACAATCCACGAGTTCTTGAATATCACGCATCAGCAGGACTTACCCAATCACATATCACCGATGATGGAGATTGGCCTTGGTGTTCCTCTTTTGCTTGTTGGGTATTCAAAAACTCAAAAGAATATACGGGTAAAATCACAGCAAAAGCGACTAATTGGCAAAATTGGGGAAAAGAAGATTCAAAAGAGAAACCAATGTATGGTGCTTTAGCTGTAATTGATTGGGGAGAAAACGATAATGGAAAAGGACACGTAGGATTCGTTGTTAATGTTGATGGCAATAGTGTTTACTTACTTGGAGGTAACCAAACAGGTGGCGACAAAAAAAACACAAAAGGAAAAGTTTGTATTGGGAAATATGATAAATCCGTAATAGACTATTTTAGAATCCCAACAAATTATGAACCAAAAGAAAATGATTATATATATGATGACATTAAGACAACATCTCAAGGCTTTGAATCTCTATCTACTACTCGTTAGTACTTTACTTTTAATTACATCTTGTAATAATAAAAAAAGTAATGACGAGAAAAGTAATTTGAGTTTGAATATAGAAAAAGAAGAAGCATATTCATACGATACAAACAACGTTTTTAAAGAGATTACTTTTCAAAATAACTCCAGAAAACTTACAGCAGTTTTTACAAAAAACACGAAAGGGGTTTTAGGAGATAATGGTTTTAAAAAAAACATTGAAGTATTAATATTGAATAAAGGTAATTTATTAGATAAATATAGTTTTAAAAATCAAAGTATTTTATGTGATTTAAAACTACCAATGGAAAACATTAAAGTTATAGATAGCGAGGGAAAGAAAAATCAATCTTTATTTTTCGCATTAATAGATAGTTGTGATGGAGAAGAGCCATATCAACTAAATATTAATATTTGGAATAATCAAAAGACAATCCACAAAATAGAAGTGCCTGTTTATTTTGAAAATTCAGAAGAAGAAATAAATTTTACAACTGATATTTCTGACATTGATTTTAAATCAGATAATATTAAAAAATTTACTTTTGAAATTATAGAACGTTTAGTTGATGTAAAATTTGATAAATACAATTTATCAAAAGCAACACCTATAGTTTCAAATTCAAAATGTTTTAATAAAATAGATATTAAAGCGATCAAAGATTTCGCGGAAAATGGTGAGGAAAAAGATATTTTTAATATCGATAATGACATAAATATAGATGTCATTTCGAATTATATAAAAGATGTAAAGTGTAAAAAAACAATTTCATTTAGTAATATTCTTGATTGTACAGACAATTTAAAATGTGAAATATATTGTTCTTTTAATAGAACCAGTGAAGAATTGGATGAAGGCGAACTAGGTGAAGAAATATTATATTTATATTTCAAAAAGCATCGAGGTAAAATATCTCTTTACAAATTAGAGTCTTCAGGTAGATAACACGATCGTACTAAAATCAATTTTATGGTTTTATGAGCGCTCGTTTGTAACGAGTGCCAAATTGAGTAAGGAACCTACTGGCGAATGTTTTTGTAATAAAGATTTTACTACGGAGGACTTGAAAAGAATTATTCGTGATGTACGTTACAATACTTTTTACAGGGATGCCAAAAACAGGAAACAACATATTTCCTTAATGCATAAAGACCATCAATTATTTCATGCTAGTAATGATATTCCATCATCAGATCAAAATAATTTTGATAGGCTTACGGAAATATTGAATACTTCGTTTGAGAAACGTGGCATTACCAAGTGTTCTCATAAAATACATTATTTAGCAAATATGTATGTAGAAACACAATATTTTTCAAAACTTGAAGAAGACGGTAATAATCATAGATATATGCCCTATAAAGGACGTGGTTTTATTCATATAACTTGGGATACGAATTATATAGCATATTCAGATGTACCTGGACATGAAAACATTTTTGGTGGAACTAATTATAAAAAAGTTACTAGTAGTTTAGAATTAGCTGCCGATACAGGTAGTTGGTTTTGGGAGACAAATAAAGTAAATGAATTTGCAAAAAAAGATGATATTTTTGGAACCTCTAAAACGATAAATGCTCCAAAGGCTACAAAAACACACCAAGTTAATGGGTACAAAATGCGTCGTGCTGCATGGATAAAGTTTAAAGAAGCTTTTAATAACTATCCTTATAACTGTGTTACCGATGCTAGTAAAAACCCACGTGAATATGGTGAAGGTGTACTAGAAGAAATGCGTAAATGGGCTGATGAGCATGTACAGTATACTATGGAAAGTTCTACACCTCTTAGAACTAAGTTTGACAAAGCTGCTTTAGAGAAGCTAGATTGTTCAGAGTTTGTGTGTAGATATTTACATAAATTAGGAATTACCGATACTGTAAAGCATGTTTCAACTGGAGATATGGTTACCCAGGAAAGCTTTAGAACAGCCCTAGGAAGTAATAATATTGACCATATAGACAATAGTGAAAAAAGTGACTTTATGCCTCAAAGAGGAGATATATTCGTTTGGAGAAAAATTGGTAGCGGTCACACAGGTATTGTTCATAGTATAGATGGTGATAATATTACAATTCTAGAATCTATTGGAATGAATGGTTCTTCGGATGAAAACTATAATAACGAAAATGAAGGCTATGAAGGATATAATTGTACCCGTACTTCTGTATATCAAAAAAATGGTGGAGCTTTAGCCAGTCATGCTGGTTGGAAAGGATATTTTAGACCTAAAAATTACGCAAAACAATTATAATGAAAAAATTTATATTATTTATATTACTATTTAGTATTTTGTCCTGTAAAGGACAAACAGAATCGAAAGAAGTAGTTTCATCATTTGAGTATTTATCAGAAGAAGTATTAAAAACAAAATCCAAAAAAGAATTACGTTTACTCCGTAACGAAGTTTTTGCAAGAAAAGGTTATGTTTTTAAAAGTGAGGATTTAAATACATATTTTAAAACTAAAGATTGGTATACTGCTGATGCTAGTGTAAAAGTTACTTTATCTGATGAAGAAAAAAGCTATATTGATAAAGTAAAAAGTATAGAAAGCCCTAATCAAAAAATAGATAAATGCTTAGATTATATTAATGAAAACATTAAAAAAGTTTATCCAATATCCCAAAGTGTAATGGAGAGCAATAAATGGGGTCTAAATATATATTTAGGTGATTATTATGAAAGTAACTATGATCGTATAAAGTCTGTGGTTCGTGAAGAAGGTATTCATTGTGTTGGATTTTACTTTTATAATATAAATTGTAATACTGAAACAGAAACAATTTTAGTCAAGGCTTACTGTAATGAACAACCTATTTTTCATATCCTAAGTATTAAAGGGAGTAAAATTATTAAAATAATAAAAGTAGTCGATTCATCGCTAAGAACTAGTGATTATGATAGTGTGACTAGTGGTTATCATGATATTGATTTTAAATTAGAGAAAGGTAAATTTGAAGTGTATAAAATCTATAAAATTTTGGACGAAGAAAATAGTACAGAACAAAACCGATATCCAGTTAAAGAAATTCGTAGAGAGCTAGTATCTAAATATAAACTTACTGAAAATGGTATAGTAGAATTTTAAGTAAAAACTTTTTTAAAAAAAACATAAAGCCACCCGATGGTACATAGCTTTTAAAATCCTCGCTAGCACTCGTTTGTAACGAGTGCCGTATTGAGTAAGAAAGCTGTTTGATGAATTACCGTAAATTTTATAGAGAAGAAGTAAAGGGTATTACTGATTTACATTTAAAACCAGGATTTTTAAAAGAATTTGGTTTTGATTATTGTAAAGATAATACTTTATCAAATAATGAAGGAAGTTGGCCAGTTAAAGAGTTTCATAATGGTCTTAAAAGAAGATTTGGAAGTCCTTTTGGCCCAAGATATGGAGGTCATCATAATGGAATTGATATAAATTTTGGTTCTGGATATGATTATTATGGTGCTCTTGTAATAGCTACCCATGATGGTATTATAACACAGGCAGAAGAGAATATACAAAATGGAGCAGGTAGGAGAATTTCTATAAAGTCTACGGATGGAGCTTTTGTAACAAAATATTTTCATTTAAGTGTTATTTTGATAGATAAAGGAGATAAGATTAAAAAAGGGCAAGTTATTGGTGAAATAGGTTCTCCCCCTAGCGCGACATATCCACAACCCTGGCGCACTTCTGTGAAGTGTGTCTAATTTTCTTTAATATTTGCAATGCAATTTCTTTAAACAATGTCTCAGAGATATAAAGTTATAGATAGTACCGTTCCAACATTTGTGACAATAACAATAATTGATTTGGGTAGATTTATTTATTCGACCAACCTATTTTAAAATATTAGATGATTCTCTAAATTATTGTATTGCAAACAAAGGGTTAACCGTACATGCGTACGTATATATGAGTAGTCATATACATCTTATCATTAGTTCTCAAGAAAACGGGTTACAGGACATTATTCGCGATTTAAAATAACACACCTCTAAGGAATTTATAAAAGCGATAAAAGAAACTGCAACACCTTTAAGGACTAAGTTCGATAAAGATGCATTAAGTAAATTATATTGTTCAGAATTTGTATGCCGTTACGTACATAAATTGGGCATTACTAATACGGTTAAACATATCTCAACAGGAATGATGATAACATAAGAAGATTTTAGAGAGTCATTAGGGAATAATAATATAGACCTTGTCGCGGGTAGTGAAAAATCTGACTTTATCCCACAAGCAGGAGATATATTCGTTTGGTCAAGAGCTCCTGGTGATGGTCATACAGGCGTTGTACACAATGTAGATGGTGACAAAATAACTATTTTAGAAGCTATTGGTAAAAATGGTTCCTCAGATGAACCATATCATATAAATGAAGGAGGGTATGAAGGTATGCATTGTTCGCGCACATCATATTATAGAAAAGATAAGAAAGCTTTAGCGAAACATGGTGGTTGGAAAGGTTACTTTAGACCTGAAAATTATACAAAACAGTTATAATGAAGAAAATATTATTAGTAGTTCTATTAGGTTTATTTATTTCTTGTAAAGGGCAAATAGAACAAAAAAAAGAATCTTTTAAATTTTTAACGTATATCGAGTTAGAATCAAAATCTACGAAGGAACTAAGGTTAGTAAGAAATGAGGTTTTTGCAAGAAAAGGATATGTTTTTAACAATGCAACTCTTCAAAAATACTTTTCAGATAAGGATTGGTATATCTCCAATCCAAATTTAAAAATTACGTTTACAGATGAAGAGACTGCCTTTATCAATAAGATTAAAAAGCTTGAAAATCTTAGACTAACCTTACGAAATTCTAAATCTAATCAATCGGTTAATTGTATTGACAAAATAGATGATGAAAATAACATATATCCTATAACTTTTGAAATGACAGAAGATTATAGGTTTTATGACAAAATAGAAAAAGCTGAGCTTGATATGTTTGACAATGATAAAATCAAAGATATAAGTTGTGAGGGAATAACTTATAAGATAAAGTGCTTTGATCAAATCGAATATTTGCTAATACCAACAGCTCTATGTGGTAATGATGAAACATTTTTGGTTTTAATAAAGGAAGGAAAAACAGAAATAAAGAATATATATGGCGCCCAATCTAGATATGAAAGGCTTGACTATGTTTTAACAAAAGACTTCTTAGAAATAATAAAAACGGATTATTATGGGTATGAAGCTGATCAAAAAAGAGATGAAGGGAAAATCAAAAAAACATCTATAAAATATAAGTTAACTGAGACAGGCTTAGTTAAGTTTTAATTGTTCCCCGATAACACAAGCGTCTCGCTTGTGCCGTTACTGCTTTAATAATAATATACATCACTCAATTCTTTACTTCTTATGTATCTTACTCTCGTGGTTACGAGCGTGATGATCGTACTAGCAGATCATAATGCTGTATTAGAGGTTTCCAATGAGTAGAAAGGTCTTTATTATTATGAACCCCCTCGCGCGACATACCCCCAACCCTAGCGCACTTCTGTGAAGTATGTCTAATTTTCTTTAGTATTTGCAATGCAATTTATTATCTTGAAAGAATGTCTCAGAGATATAAAGTCATAGATAATACCGTTCCAACATTTGTGGCAATCTTTCCTGGAGCTATAATTATTTTTTCACATTCACATGTTGCTTTTGTTTATGGAGAAACTGAGGACGGAATGTGACCCCAATCATTTAATGACTATAATGGCACTTGAAACAACCGCAAAACATAGGTTTAGTCCAAGTGTAGATAATGGAAAAGATCCAGACGCGGATGGTAATGGTTATGTTGGTTTAATTCAGTTTGGTAATAGTGCTATTACTGATTTAAACACTAATTACTTCTTACATACAGCTAAGATTAAGAAAAAAAATTTAAAGTATATGACTGCTGTAGAGCAGTTGTGTTATGTAGAATATTACTTAGCTGAACGCAAAGGGAAATTAAATACACTCACAGATTTTTATTTAGCGGTATTATGGCCTAAAGCTGTTGGTCAAGGGGGAAATGATAATTTTATTGTTTTTGATGATGATGCTACTGGAAGAAAAAAGACCAGTTATTGGAGTAATGGAACTTTTCATAGTGAAGAAGGAGAATATAAAAAGAATAGTAAAGAAGTTGTATATGAACAAAAAGGTAAAATAGGTGGAAAAACCTATGTTAGGGAAATTAGAAAGAAAATAGAAGCAGTTTATAAAGAAGGAGAACCTTTTAGGAACACTTCTGGTGATTGTACTTGTAATACAAATTGTTCGTGTGATATAAAATGTATTGATTTAACTGATAAAGTTACTTGGATGTCTCAGTATAATAAATCAGAATTAAAGAAAAACGCAAGTGGAGTTTTAGAGATGTACACAAAAGCTTGTTGGAAAACTTCAAGAAAATTATTACTTAATGCAGGGCTAGGTTCTGATTCTGGTAAAAATATAACCCCTATTGTTACTGCTCTGGAAAATAACGATCATACTTCTATAGCAGTAACAGCAGATGCTAAAGCTGGTGTCGAATATATAGATATTCAGTTAGAAAAGGGTAACCCTGTTTTAGTTGGTGTAAATCATTCACTTTCTTACGGTATAAATGATAAAACAACAGATCACTTTGTCGTTATTGTAGGTAGAGGCTATGAAATTAATAAATCTTATTATCGATTTTATGAAGTAGGAACTAGTTGGGCTCATAAAGGACAAAGTTCCAATAATAGGCTTTATTTTGACGAAAATGATTTTTCTTTAAGGTCATATAGAAAAAATAAATCTGAAAAATATTTGGTAAGTCAAGTCCGTAAAAATTTTTAATATTAATGTATAATGATTAGAGTAATAAAAATAATTTGTTTAAGTTTTCTTTTAAATTCTTGCTATGAAGCAAAAAAAAACACGAATAATAAAGTTATTCTTAAAGAAGATATAAAACAAACCTATTTTAAAAATTTAAAGGAATTTAAAAGTTTTATAGAAAAAGATAAATGGATTGATTTAAAAGATGATTTCCCTTGTTCTGAAGACAGTAGGAGTATAACTATAAAAGATGATTTTGTTTATTTACACACTGCAATGGAGCCTATTGAGTTTAAAGTAGAAAGTATAAAACAGTTAAATTCAAAGACCTTAGAAATTAAAATAAAAGAAGAAAGCAATGGTGGTAATGGAAATTTTCAGGTAGAGATTCTTAATTTAGAAGAACAATTAGTTAAATGGACAAATTGTTATGGTGTTACATTTGAAGCTAAACCTCATAATATTGTTTGTAAGGACTGGAGTGATTTACCACTAACAAAAGAAAAAGGTTACAGTAAAAATATTTATGAAGCTAATGATGCTAAAATAACAGTGAATAATAAATGGATAGGAGTCTATTATTACGAATCTCAAGAAACAGGAAAAGAATTTATTATAGATAGTAGAAATGATATAATACAACTAGAAGTTGGTGACAATCAATATGGCTATATTGATCAATTGAAAGTCGTTCAAGTAGGTGATACTTTAGGTTTATTTCATCATAAAAATATTTCAGGGAGAAATTACAATGAAAATAGAGCTTATGACTTTTTAAAGCTTTATAAAGCTTCAAATGGTAAGTTTTATTTTGAGGGAGAATTACCTTATTTACCAAAAGGAGCAATTGAGTTTGATAAAGTGAAATAGAAACTTACTCCCCAGCTGGCGCAAGCGTCGCGCTTGTGAACAACATAAATAATAATAAAAGCCACAGTTTTTTAAGCTGTGGTTTTTTAGTTTTTAAGAAGCAAAGGCTTGTTTGGTTTTAAAGTTTTGTAATTCCATATCAATCATTTTAAACCTCCCTAGCGCAACATATCCGCAACCCTGGCGCACCTCTGTGAAGTGTGTCTAATTTTCTTTAGTATTTGCATTGTAATTTATTATCTTGAAACAATGTCTCAGAGATATAAAGTCATAGATAGTATCGTTCCAACATTTGTGACAATAAAAATAATTGATTAGGTAGATTTATTTATTCGACCAACCTATTTTAAAATATTAGATGATTCTCCATTCTATGGTATTGCAAACAAAGGATTAACCCGTACATGCGTACGTATATATGAGTAGTCATATACATCTTATTATTAGTTCTCAAGAAAACGAGTTGCAGGACATTATTCGCGATTTGAAAAAACACACCTCTAAGGAATTTATAAAAGCGATAAAAGAACTTCCTGAAAGTAGAAGGGAATGGCTTTTAGCTAAATTTAATTATTCAGCAAAGCGTGTAAAGAAAGGTGTTAGTTATAAGGTTTGGAAAGATGGGTATCATCCCGTAATTTTAGATACTAGCGAAAAAATAGAGCAACGTATAAATTATATACATTATAATCCTGTGGCTTCAGAATTAGTTTATCATGAAAGAGATTGGAAAAACAGTAGCTATGCAATCTATGAAGAAGACAATCCAGACATCCCTTCGGTTAAAGTACATCCTCTATGGTCATTTGAAATAGAAAAACAATTAGTCACGCTTTACAAAAGCGCGCCAGGTTCTACGATTATAGATGTGGCACGAGTAGGGACCGAGTTATCTAATAAAGAAATTGAATTGTCTAATTTATTTACTGAAGCGATGAACAAAACGCCTGAAGAAAGAGCGCAACGTAAAATAGATGATTTAAATGAAATAAAAAGACAAAATCAAGTAAAAAAAGATGCAATTAACACTGTTGACCCTTTAAAGAATATGCAAAATAATACTTTTAGCAATGTTTATTCTGAAAAAATGAATAAGATGATGGGGCAAAATTATAGTCAAGAATTTTTTAAAGAAACTACTGATCAAGAAAAAGAATAATCAGGCATAATGGATTAGAAATAGTAAACTATGAAAATAAAATTTAACCTTATTATGCTATTCCTTGTAGCATTAACAAGTTGTTCTATGAAACCAACGGATAAAAAACAAGAATTGGATACTAAACCATTTGAAGAATTGCATAACCATAAAGGGTCCAAAAATTATGAAGTTTCAGTAATTATTCCTAAACAAAAAGAGGCCCAATCTTTTGATTTAGATACTATTTCAGAAAAATTATACATCAATTCCTTTTTTAAATCAAAGCTAAAAAAAAGTAATGTGTCTGAATATAATATGATCAAATTAGATTTTTTAGGCAGTAAAATGGATTCTACAGGAGCACATGCTAAATTAAAGGATGGTACTCTGTGGAATAGTAATTTTTATATAAGTTGGCTTACAAATGGAGATACTACTAGACATAAATATATAGACCCTTTTACGAATAAGAAAATAGATGATATTTACGAGTTCGAAGTCAAAGAGAAAGACCCTAAGAAATGGTTAAAAAAATTCGAAGAATTCTATACAAAAGCCAAATATGTTCATATAAGAATGAGTGACTACTATTTCAAAGTAAATGATAAATGGTATTTTATGGAGGGTTATAAAATGGGTGAAGCTAATAATCTTGACCTTGAAAAAAAATACCCCAAAAAAGAGGATCAAGATGTTCGCATGGTAGAGTTAAAAAATATAGGTCCAAAATGGTATCATAAAGGTTTCGAGGACAGAGATACTAGTTTAATAAAAATGATAGACTACCAATCTGATTTTTATGTAGAGGAAAACCAAGGGCCTATTAATGTAGGGTATTCTGCCGGCTGGTGGTATTTAGAGGTTTATATGCCCTTAGGAGATACAATTAAAGTAAAGAGATATAGCTATTTTGAAGATCCTCAACTTGAATTGTATAAAGTACCAAGCACCTATGGTGGTCGTGAACATGTGCTATTTATAGTGCAAAAGCCAAGAGATTCGCATATAGCACAAGTAAGTGGTATGTATGCTATACGACCCAGAGATCCGAAACAACCGCAACGTAGATATAAAAACACCGTTTATAAAAAAAATGAAGAAGGGCTTGATGTTATCGACAAGTCTAAATCTATAGAAACTGACGAGTACAAAACTTGGGTAAAGCAAAAAGGATAGTAAATTAGACCTTGTAAGGTTAAAAATAAATTATAATAAATCTGGCATTAGATTATAATCTAAATTTAGAAACTCGCCTTCAATGGGGGAATGAAAACTCTCTTTTTTTATGATAATAAGAATAGGCTGCAGACAACCATGTATTATGGAAACAATATATATATGAAAAAAACAACTTTCTTATATGACTAAGTAATACTCCCCTCGTGCGACATATCCGCAACCCTGGCGCACTTCTGCGAAGTGTGTCTAATTTTCTTTAGTATTTGCAATGCAATTTATTATCTTGAAACTATGTCTCAGAGATATAAAGTTATAGATAGTACCGTTCCAACATTTGTGACAATAACAATAATTGATTGGGTAGATTTATTTATTCGACCAACCTATTTTAAAATATAAGATGATTCTCTAAATTATTGTATTGCAAACAAAGGATTTAACCGTACATGCTTGCGTATATATGAGTAGTCATATACATCTTATTATTAATTCTCAAGAAAACGAGTTGCAGGACATTATTCGCGATTTGAAAAAACACACCTTAGGAATTTATAAAAGCGATAAAAGAACTTCCTGAAAGTAGAAGGGAGTGGCTTTTAGCTAAATTTAATTATGCAGCAAAGCGTGTAAAGAAAGGTGTTAGTTATAAGGTTTGGAAAGATGGATATCATCCCGTAATTTTAGATACTAGCAAAAAAATAGAACAACGTATAAATTATATACATTATAATCCTGTGGCTTCAGAATTAGTTTATCATGAAAGAAGAGATTGGAAAAACAGTAGCTATGCAATCTATGAAGAGGACAATATAGAAATTTCTTCGGCTAAAGTACATCCTCTATGGTAATTTGAAATAGAAAAATAATTAGTCACGCTTTACAAAAGCGCGCCAGGTTCTGTGATTATAGATGTGGAACGAGTAGAGATTTAATTCTTGAAGGAGGAAAAAAAGCATTTCTAAGATCTGCCAAAACTGAGGTTTCAGGTACACAAAACACGTTAGAGCTTCCTTAAAAAAAACAAAATATTACTTAAAATAGAATAACAAAAACTAATAATGAAAAAGTCTTTTCTCTATATAATTTTAATTTTTACGATTAATATTAGTCACAGTCAAATCAAAGATAGTTTAGCACGATGCGGCAGAAACTCAAAGCGTTTAATTATCTCAATGGAGCATTCCGGTGAAATTAAATACCTACTGAATGAATCTGGTAATGGTTCTCCTGACAAACATGAAGGAAAAGGGGTATATAATTCTAAATATCAAAGAGTTGAACTAAGTTATAAAATGTGTTATTATTTACCTGCATTATATTATTACAGAGTAGAGTTTGCAGGTAATACGCTATATATTGATAACAAACAATTACAAACATTTGTAGATGCTTATGTAAATGATTCTCAAATTACCTTAAGCCGTTATTTTAATTCATCTGCATTTATTTCATATCAAAAAGACAGAAAAGAAGGCAAAGATGCTTATGAAAATGATTATTGTTTTGTAAAATTACTGATTACTGATAATATGGGGTTTAAATCAGGTGTTGCTATTAGAAACCTATTAGAGCAAACAGAAAATATGGGGCAAATTACGAATGTAGATGACAATATCTTAGAGATTACGCCTAATGAGAATACTGATTTTATACCTGATGTTTTTTATTACGTTAAAAACAAACCTAATTTAAGAGTTACTATATTAAAAACACTAGAGGGCTCTATTAAAGCAAAGGTGCATAGTATATTGGAAGATGACGATTTTTTGGTAGAAAAAGGAGATGAAATTACAACCGTAAAGGAACAAATCAAATAATATGAAAAAATATATTACGATTATAATACTCTTCTGTTCAATAGTTGCCTGCAATCGTATAAAAAAAGATAGCCTTCTTGCTTCAGATAATAAGGATACCGCTATAAATTTTCAAGATGCTATCGCGGCATACCAAGCTCAAGAGCACCGTTTTGAAATTAAAGCCTGTAAATTATATTATAATGAACAACATGTGGTCTTAGATAGTCTTCATCTCTTTGAAAAAGTAATGGGAAGCAATTACTCTTCAGATGATGATGATTATTACAATGATAAACCTATAAGTTTTCAGACTAAATGGTTAGGGAAAATGTATAATCTCGATGAAACAAATGGTTTAGACAATAGGCCTAGGATGGTTTATAGCATCGCCATAAAATTATCTGATGACACCGAGGTTTTAAAGGATATAGCAGATGGTTATGAATCTATGGTGTCAGAAAGAGAAGCTGCTTTTATCAATTTACCCACCTTAGAAGGATATGTGCTTATTGACGGCCAACTTATTAAAGCAAATACAAAAATTAAAGACTTTAATCAAGATAGAAAAAATAATAAACTACCATTATTTACTTCGTTTTTAGGTCAAAAAAGGTCCCAAGGAATTTGGTATGGGCAGAGTTACTGCAAGCCGGCATATAATGGAGTAGGCCTTACAGAAATTACACTTTTTTACAATGATGAAAACTATTTAGAAAAAAATTACCAAGTAACCACTATAAAAGAAGTTCGGTATAATTATGAACAGCCTTATTAATGAGTAAAATATTACCGTTACAAAATAATATGGGAAAAATAAGAAAAATAAGCATTGGCGATGTTTTTGCAATAAAAATAGAAAATACGGACTATTATTATTTTGGAAGAATTTTATTTGATGTAAAAGAACAATACAAAGAAAAAATAGAAAACCACAACTATCTAGGTTGGCACGGTAAAAGTGTTTTAATTGAAACTTATAAAACCATATCCAAAACACCTGAAATCTCTGAATTCAAGGTTATATTAAATGGTACTTTCGTGCCAAAAAAAACACTATTGAGTGAGGATATTACAATCATAAAAAATATTCCTGTAAACCATAAGAAAGTATCATTTCCTGAAGTATTTCAAGATGTTCATATGACAGGTATACTATTTTCTTTGGGAGAATTGACTATTCTAACAAGTTTTGACACAAAATATGTAGATAAAACAAAGGTATTTCCAACGCTAGGAAATATGTATTATATTCAGTTGGCAACCTTAGATTATTCAGGCAGAAGAGACTTAATAGAATACCAAGAAGATATCATAGATAATTATTTTAGAGATTCAGATTTGAGAAGTTTTCCTGAAATACGTAAAGAAATTTACAAAGATATTGGAGAAGACCCTAATATGAGTTATTACGAACTAGCGTTAAAACATGGTTTTGATCTAGCCCGTTTTTATTAATTACAATTAGCACCTATACCTTATGGGACCATCAAAAACAATGATAAAAGATATTTTGTGGAACTTTGAAAAAGATAAGTTTACATCTTTAGAAGAATTCAAAAAAGCTTTGATCAAGTATAATGAATATATTACAGGAGACCCTTTTAAATTCTCTTTAGACGAATCCTTTTTAGAATTACCGGAAATCATGGTTCAATATACACATTGGGACGACCCCCTCGCGGGACATATCCGCAACCCTGGCGCACTTCTGTGAAGTGTGTCTAATTTTCTTTCGTATTTGCAATGCAATTTATTATCTTGAAACAATGTCTCAGAGATATAAAGTCATAGATAGTACCGTTCCAACATTTGTGACAATAACAATAATTGATTGGGTAGATTTATTTATTCGACCAACCTATTTTAAAATATTAGATGATTCTCTAAATTATTGTATTCCAAACAAAGGATTAACCCTACATGCGTACGTATATATATATGAGTAGTCATATACATCTTATTATTAGTTCTCAAGAAAACGGGTTACAGGACATTATTCGCGATTTGAAAAAACACACCTCTAAGTAATTTATAAAAGCGATAAAAGAACTTCCTGAAAGTAGAAGGGAGTGGCTTTTAGCTAAATTTAATTATGCAGCAAAGCGTGTAAAGAAAGGTGTTAGTTATAAGGTTTGGAAAGATGGGTATCATCCCGTAATTTTAGATACTAGCAAAAAAATAGAACAACGTATAAATTATATACATTATAATCCTGTGGCTTCAGAATTAGTTTATCATGAAAGAGATTGGAAAAACAGTAGCTATGCAATCTATGAAGAAGACAATCCAGAAATCCCTTCGGTTAAAGTACATCCTCTATGGTCATTTGAAATAGAAAAACAATTAGTCACGCTTTACAAAAGCGCGCCAGGTTCTACGATTATAGATGTGGCACGAGTAGGGACCGAGTTATCTAATAAAGAAATTGAATTGTCTAATTTATTTACTGAAGCGATGAACAAAACGCCTGAAGAAAGAGCGCAACGTAAAATAGATGATTTAAATGAAATAAAAAGACAAAATCAAGTAAAAAAGATGCAATTAACACTGTTGACCCTTTAAAGAATATGCAAAATAATACTTTTAGCAATGTTTATTCTGAAAAAAATAATAAGATGGGGCAAAATTATAGTCAAGAATTTTTTAAAGAAACTACTGATCAAGAAAAAGAATAATCAGGCATAATGGATTAGAAATAGTAAACTATGAAAATAAAATTTAACCTTATTATGCTATTCCTTGTAGCATTAACAAGTTGTTCTATGAAACCAACGGATAAAAAACAAGAATTGGATACTAAACCATTTGAAGAATTGCATAACCATAAAGGGTCCAAAAATTATGAAGTTTCAGTAATTATTCCTAAACAAAAAGAGGCCCAATCTTTTGATTTAGATACTATTTCAGAAAAATTATACATCAATTCCTTTTTTAAATCAAAGCTAAAAAAAAGTAATGTGTCTGAATATAATATGATCAAATTAGATTTTTTAGGCAGTAAAATGGATTCTACAGGAGCACATGCTAAATTAAAGGATGGTACTCTGTGGAATAGTAATTTTTATATAAGTTGGCTTACAAATGGAGATACTACTAGACATAAATATATAGACCCTTTTACGAATAAGAAAATAGATGATATTTACGAGTTCGAAGTCAAAGAGAAAGACCCTAAGAAATGGTTAAAAAAATTCGAAGAATTCTATACAAAAGCCAAATATGTTCATATAAGAATGAGTGACTACTACTTCAAAGTAAATGATAAATGGTATTTTATGGAGGGTTATAAAATGGGTGAAGCTAATAATCTTGACATTGAAAAAAAATACCCCAAAAAAGAGGATCAAGATGTTCGCATGGTAGAGTTAAAAAATATAGGTCCAAAATGGTATCATAAAGGTTTTAAGGACAGAGATACTAGTTTAATAAAAATGATAGACTACCAATCTGATTTTTATGTAGAGGAAAACCAAGGGCCTATTAATGTAGGGTATTCTGCTGGTTGGTGGTATTTGGAGATTTACATGCCTTTGGGGGACACAATTAAAGTAAAGAGATATAGCTATTTTGAAGATCCTCAACTTGAATTGTATAAAGTACCAAGCGCCTATGGTGGTCGTGAAGATGTGCTTTTTATAGTGCAAAAGCCAAGAGATTCGCATATAGCACAAGTAAGTGGTATGTATGCTATACGACCCAGAGATCCGAAACAACCGCAACGTAGGTATAAAAACACGGTTTATAAAAAAGATGAAGAAGGGCTTGATGTCATCGACAACTCTAAATCTATAGAAACTGACGAATACAAAACTTGGGTAAAGCAAAAAGGATAGTAAATTAGACCTTGTAAGGTTAAAAAAAAATAAATTATAATAAATCGGGCATTAGATTATAATCTAAATTTAGAAATTTTCCCGCGCTAACACAAGCATCCCGCTTGTACCTTTACTGCTTTGATTATAATATTTTCATTACTCATTTCTTTTACTCTTTTGTATGTTACTTACTCGATTATTAGCGTGAGATTCGCACTAGCGATGAACGTTGTCTAGCTGCCTTGGTACAATTACAAGAAAATAACAATTCTAAGGGTATTATGAATCAAAATGTTACTTTTAAGGTCGGAACAATTGCCGAATTAGAGCAACAAAAAACATGGAAATAGTAGATTATAAACGAAAAATCACCCATACAAATTATGGCAAAGCCGAGCCTGGATTACAGCAATATGCACATGGCGTAGATAAAGTAATTACTGAGAAAAATTTTTTTACGATATCAAAAGAATTACTGGAAAAAGACAAAAGATTTTTTGCAAACGATAACTATATAAAGATTCCTACATTTTCCAATTACTTACCTTATATCGTTGGAGGTGTCGCTTTAGCTATGATTATTAATTATTTAATTTTTATTAATGAAGGTTTAGATTTTATAGATATTCTTTTCTTTTCCATCTCCTGCATTGTCTTTATTTTTTTTGCAGTGTATTTTTTCACCATGCCCAAAAAAGAAAAAATCCTTAACCGCGAAGATGGTCTAATCACTTTTACGGGCTTACTTTGGCAAAAAAACATTACTATGCCGTTTAAGAATGCAATATTTTGCTACAGTACAGGTGGCGAGGATGCTACAGGTAATCAGGCCTACGAAAGGGTATACTTTTGAAGATTTTATGATAGGAGCTCAATCTTGTTATGAAGATATTTCGCTGATAACCTGGTACATGGACAAAAACCGCCCGTTACCTCCTGGAGATGCCTTTGATGAATATAGGTTACAAGATTTTGAAAGACGTAAAGCAGAAGGTTTCCCACGTCCAGGCTACCCTAGTACTATTCCTACTCCAGAAGCTACACCAGAACAACAAGCAGAACGTGAGAAAATTGGTGGTTGGTAGCGCTCGTAGAATATACAAAAGAAAGAGTTTTTTAACGTTTTAACTAAGCAAGACAACTATCTCATACATCCTCATTCTCTTAGTCTTTTTTGGTCTGCTTTTATTTTTGGAAACAAAAAATCATAGATGATAGTCTATAATTTTTAAGGTGATTCATCGAAATACAGCGGTATTTTTTGTTCATCTCAGGGATTGTGTCTATTTTAACCTCCTTTAAATAACTACCGCCATGTCTAAAATGATTACCCCAGTGCTTATTATCGATGGAGAACGTTTTCTTCCTAAATCTGGTTATAAGGTTACTATAGAACAATCCATGGGTACCCACAGCTCTTTTAGTGTGGTTTTTCAAACCAATGCTACCGAAGGTTACGGCGGTACACTAATGAATAATTCTATTAATTATTCCGGTAAAAAACTATCTATAGGGGTTAATGATGGTGAGCTAGAATATGTAGGGATCATTACTTCTGTAGCTTTGCAAAAAGGAATTGGCGCTTCTGGCGCTATTGTGCTTTCAGGACAAGGGGCTAGTATTTTACTCTCGCGCTCCGTACAATGTTTTAGCTATGAAGAAGGGTCTTCTTTTAGCCAAGTGGTAAGTGATACCTTTAATGGACACTCCACAGATTTATTAAAAATGGAAATAGGAAATGGAACCAATATTCGTTTGCCTTATACCGTACAATACAACGAATCCGATTTTTCATTCTTACAACGTATGTGTGCTCGTTATGGCGTTGGATGTATGACAATGGGAGAACCTTTTGCGTAGGACGCACGGGAGAAACAATTTAGGGGTGTATGGTCAGGATATTCAAACCTTTGGCCTCTCCACTACCCTACAGTCCCAAAATAGCGGCTTTACTTCTAAAGATTGGGTCAATGATAGTGAATTAGAATCGGTTTCTTCATCGTACAGTGCACAAAGCGGACATATGTATGCTGGGAATGTAAAAAGAGAATCAGAAGGTTTATTTGCCAAGAAAGAAAACTACTCTTGGAATCACAATCAGAATGAATATAGCGGACAACAAGGTTTAGATCATGTAGCAAAAGTTGATACCTTATCTAAAGCGGCGAATATGATTATTGCCAACGGATCTTCAGAAATTGTCGGTTTACGTGTGGGCGATAATTTAACCATTGAAGGCGTTAGTTTTTCTGATAAAACACGTAGAGATGCGTTTGGATCCTATATGATTACCAAAGTAGCACACCGTTTTGATCACAGTGGTAATTATGAAAATCATTTTGAAGGGGTACCAGAAGGCACAGAACACCCACATTACAGTGCGGTATTTGCCACTCCCTCTGCAGAAGAACAACGTGGTGTTGTTTTAGATAACAATGACCCTGATGGATTAGGCCGTATAAAAGTACAGTTTGGTTGGCAGCGCAGAATGGGCACCTCTACCCCATGGATAAAAATGAATACCCCTTACGGTGGTAACGGTAAAGGCTTTTACTTTATTCCAGAACTGGACGAAGAAGTTCTGGTAGGTTTTGAAAATAACAACCCTGAAAAACCATATGTGTTGAGTGCTGGTTATAATAATAGCGCAAAGAGTGGTGTTGCAGATGCCGATAATAATATAAAAGCTATCATGACCCGCAGTGGACATATTATTGAACTAAATGATACTGATGGTGGGGAGATGATTACCATTAAGGATAAAAATGAGAACATTATCAATATCAACACGGCTAGTAATGATATTATAATCTCTGCACATAACGATATTACAATTACTGCTGCCGAAAATTTAGCGTTAAATAGCAAGAACATGCAGATAAATGTTGAAGAAAATTTAGACATTACTGTAGGGGCTAATAAAACAGAAAGTATCACAGAAAATTATACGCTTATGGCGAATAATGAAGAGCACCAAATTGGAGAAGATATCAAGGTGATTAGTAGCACCTATAAACAACAAGCTCAGGAAATTACTACGGATGCCAGTGGAGAAATTAAAACCAACGCAGGTGGCAAGATCACTATTGCTAGTGGGGACTCTATAGAATATGGAGAGTAATAAATTAGTTTAAATATTCAACAAACAATACACCTAGCTCCTTAACGAATGAATACAGAAGAAAGTAAATCATTTATTAGCAATATTGACGTTCAAACCTCATTTGTAAATGTGGGAAACTCCAGCTATGAAGAGGCTATTCCTGCTGATGCTGTGAATGTTACAGTTGGAGTATATTTTGATGGAACTCAGAATAATAGAAAAAATACAGAAGCTAGGGAAGAACACGATAAAGGAGCTTCTGGAAACAAGGATATTGCTGAACATTATATTTTTAATGAAGGGAGCAGTTTTGAAAATGACCACTCTAATATATCTAGAAGTGAACCTTATTATGTAAAAAAGAATACCAAAAAACACAAACAACTTTCTATATATATTGAAGGCGTAGGGACTGAAAATCATGAAGAAGATAGTTATGTTTTGGGTGTAGCTCAAGCAAAGGGCGATACTGGTATTAAACCTAAGGTTAAAAAGGCATTCGAAACGTTAGGTGCAGAAATTAATGAAGTTCTTAGTGATGTTAATGGAAAAACAATTTACAACCTAACAATCGATACTTTTGGATTTAGCCGTGGTGCCGCTGCTGCACGATACTTTATATCTGAAGTAACCAAAAGAAAAGGGCAAGTTAAAAGAAGAAACTCTAGAAATGGAAAAGAAATAAAATATAAAGTAGATTTTGGTCCATTAGGGGAGCATTTATACGATAATTTATGGATTGTAAAATCTTTGAATATCAGATTTGTCGGGCTATATGATACTGTGGCTTCTTTTGGAATCGATCATGATGATGATACTGAAGAATTAAATTTAGATGCTATTAAAAAGGCTAATCATGTATTTCAAATTGGAGCTGATGATGAACATAGAAACAAATTTAGAAGAACAAATATAGTAAGTGCTGGTGGCAGAGGTAAAGAAGTACTATTTCCTGGTGTGCATTCTGATATTGGAGGTGGTTATATGGACGGTGAAGGTGAAAAACTGATTGTTGATAAGTATAACTTAAGCCGTTTAGAAAAAGAAAGGCTTTATTTAATAGACCAAGCTTGGTATAAAGATTTTGAAATAAAAGTTGATTACGGAGTGGCTAAGTTGCTAGCTGAAAGAAAAAGTATTAGTAATCTTTATAGCTTTATCCCTTTACATGTAATGGCTGAATATGGAATGTCCAAAGCTGTCGATTGTGAAATTGGAAAGTTAAATGATAAATACTCTATTAAAGACCCTGTGTTACTTAAAATTCGTAAAGAATTAGATAATTATGTATGGGGCTATAGAGATAAAGTTTCTTTTACCAACGATGCAGATAGAGAGCTTTTAAAAAGAATACGACACAAATATTTTCATTTTTCAGCACACTATAATCGCTCCTATGGCTTAACACCTCATAAACCAAATATAGTAGATGGTAAAAGAATACGTGTAATTAATGAAGGCTAATCAATACCTTACTAAAATGACAAAAGTATGGATTATTATATGTATATGTTTTGTGAATTTTTATTCCTGTAAACCTCAAAACTCTATGAAAAAATACGAATGGCGGCCAACAGCTTGTGCTCCTGAGAATTATCCTGCGGAAGTAGTTAAAGGAGACGTTTTTATGGATGACGGAACTTCCATCTATATTCCTACGGGGCATACTTTAATGCATGGCTGGGGAGATACTGGCGCAATCCATATTTCAGGCCCAGATTTTAAGCAAGTTCCCAGTAGTTTTAGTATTAAATGGGTATCCTATTTAGAGGAGAAATTTTATGGAGGTACTTTTCAACTTCCTAAAGAAAAAATAACTGATTATTTTGAAGAAGGTTTTGTAGACCGCAGAGGAATAAAAAGAACCTATACTAAAACAGTAATAGGTTTAGCTCCTGGTGGTGTACTTGTTGTCTGGTTGCTAGGTGCAGGTAAGGTTGTGGAAATAGAACGATATCAAGCAAAAGAGATACAAGTTGAAAAAAAAGATTTTATCCCTTATGCTTCATACTCTGTTACGGAGTATTTAAAAGTAACAAGGAACCGTATTGTAAATGATGATATCAGAGGTGCCATTGACGTGGATAACATTCCTTTTGGGATTTGGGATATATATCGAAAAAAATATGAATGGAATCCAACCATTGATTTTAAAAATCAAAGTAATGTGGAGTTAACTAACGTTTATTTCTCATATTACAATGGCGAAATGTTTAGAACTATAGGCAGTAATAAAAAAGCTATGGTAAAAGAGCAAAGAGCCATACCAAAAGAATCTGGAATTACTTGGACAGATGGTAATGGGAATGAATTTGGAGCTACAATTACTTTTGATGATCAGGAAATGCTAAGATTGTTCCATGAAGTTTATCTTGAAGATAAAAATACGAGTATGGAAATAATTATTCAATTAGATAAATATAATAGTATAATTACTACATTTATTAAAACGGAAACAAAAACATATCCAATTACAAAAACGGTAAGTGAAATAAGTGTTTACACAACTGAATAGATTAAAATAGTTCTAACATTACATGCACCCAACCCAAGCCTCATATGAACCAATTATTTCACACAACGGACAGTCTGTTGTGCGCAGCTTTACGGCTGAAATAAAAAATGAGTTTATCAAGGAAAAAAAGGTGCGATTCATTATGAGGTACATATTCTTCACAATTTCTCTTCTAATTATAGGTTGCAAAGATCAAAAACCATCGAAGATAAGCGAAGAAATAGAAGAAGTATCACTTATGAACAAATTTGAATGGCGCCCAACAGAATGTGCTCCAGAGCATTACCCTGTAGAAATCTACCAAGCAAGTTTTATCACTGATGATGGTGATTATATCGTAATCCCTAGTGGAGGTACTAAAAATAACGGATGGGGTAAATTAGGTTCTACTTGGGTTGTAGGGTCCGATAAGAAATCCATTCCTTCTAAATTAAAAATTATATGGGTTTCATACACCGAAAAACAATTTTATTTTGGAGATTTTAATTTACCAAACGATGAAATAATAAAATATTTCAAAGATGGCTATGAAAACCATAATGGAATACATAGTGAATATACTAATATAGCTGTTGGAATGGCACCTGGTGGAGTAGTTTCTGTTTGGGTTATGGGCGCAGGTTCTTATATTGAAATTGGACATTATAAGGGTGAAAAAACAGAGGTAACCATTGAAGATTTTAATCCAGATGGTACAATCACTATAGAGGAATACTTAAATAATCGACAGCTAGAATTTTCAAGTGAAACAAAAGAAGTTATAGCAAAAGAAGGAATCCCTTTTGGAAAATGGACAAATTATAGAAGATCTTATAATTGGAAACCCATCTTCAAGCATCAAGATAGAGGGGTTCTAAAAAATTTTATTAGCAATTTTTATAATGGTGAATTTTATAACATCCGAGCTGATGATCAGCTGTTAAGTAAATACTCTTTACACCCACCCTCTAAAAGAATTGCTTTTAGCTGGTATGATAAATTAGGAAATAGATATGCTTCTGAAATTCTCTTTGATGAAAAAGAAGTATGGACTGCTTTTGAAAAAACATATAAAAATCCAAAAACAATTGAAGCTAATTTAGTGTTAGAAATTGATAAATACAATAGTCGTATAAATATTACTTTAGAAAGTGAAAATGATACTATTCCAATAGAAAAGTCAAAAGTAAAAATATATGTAACCCCTGTTTAAAAACTATACTATAGACCTTCTATTTATAATTAAAAAAATACATGCATCAAGCCCAAGCCTCATATGAACCAATTATTTCACACAACGGACAGTCTGTTGTGCGCAGCTTTACGGCTGAAATAAAAAATGAGTTTATCAAGGAAAAAAAGGTGCGATTCATTATGAGGTACATATTCTTCACAATTTCTCTTCTAATTATAGCTTGCAAAGATCAAAAACCAACGAAGCTAAGCGAAGAAATAGAAGAAGTATCACGTATGAATAAATTTGAATGGCGCCCTACAGAATGTGCCCCAGAGCATTACCCTGTAACCATCTATCAAGGTGAATTTGCCACAGAAGAAGATGATTATTTTGAAATCCCAAAAGGTGGTGTTTTTAGTCAGGGTTGGGGTACTACTGGGTCAACCTGGGTAGTAGGTCCTAATTTCAAATCTATACCTATCAAACTAAGAATTATTTGGATTTCCTATACCGAAAATCAGTTTTATTATGGCGATTTTGATTTACCTAAAGAAAAAATTACAGCTTTGTTCAAAAAAGGTTTTTTAGATAATACTGGTAAACAAGATAAATATACTAACCTTACCGTAGGTTTAGCCCCGGGAGGTGCTGTTTCTGTATGGGTCATGGGTGCAGGTAACTATGTGGAAGTAGGTCATTACCAAGCTATGAAAACAGATGTTGCCATGAAAGATTTTGCACCCTATGCTAAAATCAGTATGAATGAATTTGTACAAAATAGAAAAAATAATTTTTCCGAGGGAACTAAAATTTTTTTAGAAAAAGAAGGTGTCCCTATTGGAAAATGGACAGCATATAGAAAATCTTACAACTGGAAACCTACTTTTAAACATAAAGATGGCGGTGTACTTGTAGACTTCTTAAATAAATTTTATAACGGAGATTTATATAATGTAAGAGCTGATAACCCAATATTACAGGAGTTTAGAGTTTCACCTCCCACAAGGAGAATCAGTTTTGATTGGGATGATAAAACAAAAACAAGATATACTGGTGTCATTAATTTTGATGAAAAGGAGATATGGAATGCTTTTGAAAAAATGTATGAAAACCCAAAAAATACGCAAGCAGAATTACTCTTAGAAGTAGATAAATACAATAGCAGTATAAGAATAAATTTAAAAAGTGAAAATGATACTATTCCAATAGAAAAGTCAAAAGTAAAAATATATGTAACCCCAGTTTAAAAAACTATACTATAGACCTTCTATTTATAATTAAAAAAATACATGCATCAAGCCCAAGCCTCATATGAACCAATTATTTCACACAACGGACAGTCTGTTGAGCGCACCTATACGGCTGAAATAAAAAATGAGTTTATCAAGGAAAAAAAGGTGCGATTCATTATTAGGTACATATTCTTCACAATTTCTCTTCTAATTATAGGTTGCAAAGATCAAAAACCAACTAAGCTAAGCGAAGAAATAGAAGAAGTATCACGTATGAATAAATTTGAATGGCGCCCTACAGAATGTGCCCCAGAGCATTACCCTGTAACCATCTATCAAGGTGAATTTGCCACAGAAGAAGATGATTATTTTGAAATCCCAAAAGGTGGTGTTTTTAGTCAGGGTTGGGGTACTACTGGGTCAACCTGGGTAGTAGGTCCTAATTTCAAATCTATACCTATCAAACTAAGAATTATTTGGATTTCCTATACCGAAAATCAGTTTTATTATGGCGATTTTGATCTACCAAAAGAAAAAATTACTGATTTGTTTAAAAGAGGTTACTTCAATTATAAAGGTAAAAAAGTTGAATATTCCAAACTTACCGTAGGTTTAGCCCCGGGAGGTGCTGTATCTGTATGGGTCATGGGCGCAGGTAACTATGTGGAAGTAGGTCATTACCAAGCTACAAAAACAAATGTTGCTATGAAAGATTTTGCACCCTATGCTAAAATCAGTATGAATGAATTTGTACAAAATAGAAAAAATAATTTTTCCGAGGGAACTAAAAATACTTTAGCTGTAGAAGGTATTCCCATTGGTAAATGGACAGCATATAGAAAATCTTACAACTGGAAACCTACTTTTAAACATAAAGATGGCGGTGTACTTGTAGACTTCTTAAATAAATTTTATAACGGAGATTTATATAATGTAAGAGCTGATAACCCCATATTACAGGAGTTTAGAGTTTCACCTCCCACAAGGAGAATCAGTTTTGATTGGGATGATAAAACAAAAACAAGATATACTGGTGTCATTAATTTTGATGAAAAAGAGATATGGAATGCTTTTGAAAAAATGTATGAAAACCCAAAAAATACGCAAGCAGAATTACTCTTAGAAGTAGATAAATACAATAGCAGTATAAGAATAAATTTAAAAAGTGAAAATGATACTATTCCAATAGAAAAGTCAAAAGTAAAAATATATGTAACCCCAGTTTAAAAAACTATACTATAGACCTTCTATTTATAATTAAAAAAATACATGCATCAAGCCCAAGCCTCATATGAACCAATTATTTCACACAACGGACAGTCTGTTGAGCGCACCTATACGGCTGAAATAAAAAATGAGTTTATCAAGGAAAAAAAGGTGCGATTCATTATGAGGTACATATTCTTCACAATTTCTCTTCTAATTATAGGTTGCAAAGAGCAAAAACCATCGAAGCTAAGCGAAGAAATAGAAGAAGTATCACATATGAACAAATATGAATGGCGCCCTACTGAATGTGCCCCAGAACATTACCCAGTAACCATTTATCAAGGTGATTTTGCCACAGAAGAAGATGATTATTTTGAAATCCCAAAAGGTGGTGTTTTTAGTCAGGGTTGGGGTACTACTGGGTCAACCTGGGTAGTAGGTCCTAATTTCAAATCTATACCTATCAAACTAAGAATTATTTGGATTTCCTATACCGAAAATCAGTTTTATTATGGCGATTTTGATCTGCCAAAAGAAAAAATAACAGCTTTGTTCAAAAAAGGTTTTTTAGATAATACTGGTAAACAAGATAAATATACTAACCTTACCGTAGGTTTAGCCCCGGGAGGTGCTGTTTCTGTTTGGATGATGGGAGCAGGTAACTATGTGGAAGTAGGTCATTACCAAGCTACAAAAACAGATGTTGCTATGAAAGATTTTGCACCCTATGCATCCATGAACCGTGAAGAATTTGTAAACGATGTACAAAAACATTTCTCTGAAGAAACTAAAAATAATTTAGCAAAAGAAGGTATTCCTATTGGGAAATGGACCGCATATAGAAAATCCTATAATTGGAAACCTACTTTTAAACATAAAGATGGCGGTGTACTTGTGGACTTCTTAAATAAATTCTACAATGGAGAATTATATAACATAAGAGCAGATAACCCAATATTACAGGAGTTCAGAGTTTCTCCTCCCACAAGGAGAATAAGTTTTGATTGGGATGATAAAACAAAAACAAGGTATACCGGTGTCATTCATTTTGATGAAAAGGAGATATGGAATGCTTTTGAAAAAATGTATGAAAACCCAAAAACTACCCAAGCAGAATTATTATTAGAGGTAGACAAATACAATAGTAGTATAAGAATAACTTTAAAAAGTGAAAATGATACTATTCCCATTGAAAAATCTCAAATTAAAATATATGTAACCCCTGTTTAAAAACTATACTATAGACCTTCTATTTATAATTAAAAAAATACATGCATCAAGCCCAAGCCTCCTATGAACCAATTATTTCACTCAATGGCCAACCTGTTGAGCGTACCTATACCGCTGAAATAAAAAATGTGGTGGTGAAGGGGAAAAAAGTAGAGCATTCCGCAATAGTCTTATTTTTCACATTGCACTATTTAGGTACTACAGAAGAAGGCAATCTAAAATATAAAAGTAGCATACAACGCCGTTTATTTTTAGATGATAAAAACAGACCTGTTTTCAAACCTTCTAAAGCGCAAAAAATAGGCTTAAGCGTTGCTAAAATAAATGATGAATTGTTATTAGAGGTTTCTAAGAATTATCAGTTTATAGGAATATTAAATCCGGAGGTTGTTCAGAAAAAATGGCAATCCGTAAAAAATATACTACAAAATTCATTTACAGATTTACAGACAGTTATAGGCGATTTTGATTGGCAAATGCAAACAGAAAATATTCAAAAAATATATAAAAATGACCCTTTCTACACCTTCTTCTTTGCTAACTTTTTCTATCAAGAGTTTAATGAAAATAAATCTTTAGAACACGAAAAAATACTAGTGAATGGTATTCACAACCTAAATATTCCAGTCTTAGAAAAACAATCCATTACTAAGCAGGACACATTATTTCAAAATATAGAAATAAAGACATCTGCAACATTAGAGCATACGAACAAACTATTCCCTGCTGAGAAAATTAATATGTTTATTGGAGGTTTACTAAATAGTAAAGGAAGTAATCATGATGTAGATTTCACCTATCAAGGTGTATATAAAGTACAGCCCAGAATTGGTATTATAAATTCAGGAGAATTAAGCTATAGCTTTTTTATCAAAGATGTGTATAGCAAGACCACTACCCTAACCTTCAATTTAGAAAAAGATGAGTAGCAAAATATATGTATTAGATGGTGCATTACTCGAGTGCAACCAAGGCTTTACGCCTGCAAAACTGATGGTAACCGAAAACCAAAAAGTAAAAATCCAAGGCAAGTTTAAAGCTACGGATATGGATGTACAAGTACCGCAAACCTTTGGGCAATGCAAACTTAAACCAACTAGTGGTGGTTATTTACCCTGTATTCCTGCTTTGCAAAAATGGACAAAAACTACAGGCAAAGCCACCTTGGGAAAAACAAAACGATTCCTTTTTGAAGATTCGGAATGTATGTGTGCTACGGGTGGTATGGTTACTATTTTAGAACCTATGCAAATAAACACCGCTGGTAGCGTACTGGAAGAATTTAAAAATATAGCCATGACGATACCGGGCGCTATGTTAGGGAATGATAAAGCTCCTAAAGTGGTAGAGAGCTATTGGATGGATGAGCATGGACAGGAGAAAGTAGAGGCCATTATATATGGAGAAAAAGCTTCAATGTTTATACGTACAGAAAACATAGCTGCCGGAGAGACCATTACTGTTAAAGTAAATGAAGCCAAAAATAAAAAAATTGATGGTGAACAAGCTCAATTCATATATACTGGAACAATACAAGGAAACGGAGTTGCTAAATTAGAACTATTAGCCACTGAAGAGAATTGGAATCAAATAATAGAATAACAAGCATATGTCCAGAGATAGAGAATTAACAATGGAAATTGAGGTTGCAGGACGATCTTTTAATGAACAAAAAGAAAAATTAGCCCTTACACCTTGGCCTTCTGCCAAACCTATATTTCATTTTAGAAGATGGGAGGGCTCGTGGAATGATTTCATGAAGGGTGACTTTGATGGATTTCATGAAACGCGTGAAGATGATTTTAAATATGGTTTTGATTGGTTAGGTGATGACTATTATGATTTTGGAAAAACAGATGATTTAAACAAAAGAGCTGGTCGTTACAATTACATCTATAATGATGTATTTAATAGTATTGAAGATCCTGGGGATTCTGGAAAAAAAGTCCCCATAGTCATGGAGGATAAAAACATAGAATCTAATGAGTCTCTACTAATAGCTGTAAATAAATATAAAGCTATTTTTCAGAAAGACGCAAAACTTTATACACTCTACAAAAAAGACTATTTTCCTTCATGGGTTACTATTCGCCAGGGCAAGACGGTTTCTTTATTAGTAGGATATCGAAATGACGACGTTACTGTTGGTCCACAATTTGGCGACAATGATGATTCTTTTCATATAGTAGCTGAACCCGGTTATGAAAATCATTTTGAAATCAGTGCTCCAGAGATCAAAAAAGAAGATTTAGATTCTAATGGACTTCCATTAGATATCACTTGTAAAAATGTTATCAACAGAGACGTTAGTATTTTGGTATACCATACAGATAATTGTACGATTAAATCTCCTGATGGAACTATTGATCTTGCTAAATATGGAACTCTAGTCGGTGAATTGAGAGTTATGAAGAATAACATTAAGTATATGTTAGATGTGGTACTTGTTAGAGTACAAAGAAAAAACACAGCAGATTTTGCTAATAGCACTCTTAATGATTTAAGAAAGTTACAAAAGACAATGGGAAGAGCCTTCTCCCAAGCCTCTATAAATTGTAGTTTTTCCGTACAAACGTTATCCAATTGTAAGGACTCTAATCAATTTTTAGTAGCCGATGAAGGGAACACAATTAATCATGGTGAGTATAAACAATATATTAATAATAAATTTTTATATGAGGAATATAAAGCTTCTTTAACCAATACAACACCGATTTCTTTTAGTCAATTTAAAAATAACCACCATGATGTAAGGAGTAATTTTGAGGGTACTACAAAAAAACGTTTTATACTATATCTCCACACCTATTACCACCATGATGGCGTTCTTGGTAGCGTTGACGAAGTAGAAGAAAATATACATAGTGCTGATAAAGGAAAATGGGCAATTTTATATAATAATGGAACAAGTCACTTTGCATCAGGAATTCATGAAGCAGCACATAGTATGGGTTTAGCTCACTCCTTTAATAGTTATCAAACAAAAAAAACCAGTTGTTTTGATAATAATGATCGACCAGATGAAATTTCAAATGTTGATGTATTCCCTTCTGGAGAATTTGCCTATTATTTTCATAAAAGAACCACTGGAAACAAACATCTTTTAAGACGTGGTAGTACAGAAAATATTATGGATTATAATAATTACTATTTTTATAATCAAGATATTTATGTAGATTACTTAAAAGGAGCACCTCCAGAAGGAAGACCGGTAAATGATATTACTGAGAATAACAAAAGATATATGACTAAAACACCCTTAAGATTTCATACTATTGCTTTAGAAGGAGACCCTCCTAAAATAGCTATCAGAATAAATAATATGAATACTATTTCTTTTTACAAATGGCAGTGGGAGCTTTTACAAACTGATGACGAAGTAGTTTCTCGCCAAAACTTGGCAAAAATGTTCGTCCGAACTATCAAGTCTTAAGCCAAGTTGGTTAACTACTCAATATAAATTTTCAATTAAAATTAATTAAAAATGAAATTTAAAAAAAGGTCTATTTTAATTACTCTTTTAGTTTTGTTTATTTGTTTTTTTGGCTATTCACAAAAAAAACTTTTACCAAACGGGGATGACTATTATCACAGCTACACCAAAAAGAAAGATACCGTTCGTATTTATGATATAGGTGATAATTTGGTTCGGGAGGCTTATTTAAAGGAAGATAGAGCTGTAGATTTTTATAATGAAGCAATTTTTTGGACACATTTAGAAAGCAGGTTTTTATTAGAATGGAATAATTATATACGACCTAAAAACAGGAATAGCTATTTATTTACAAAGGAAATTGAATTGCGAATTCTTTCTGGAGGAAAAAATGGCAGGTCAGAACATAAACCTTATAAAATTTCCCCATATGGATTTAGTGAATTTGATGGATATGAAGATAATTATATAGATTCCCCACTTAACTACACAGATTATAAAACTAAGAATTCTAATCCGGAAAAAAAGATTCAAAGTACAAAAACACCTAAGCCCATAATAAAGTTATCAGAGAAAGAAATTATAAGAAAATACAGTAAAGAAGAAAATATTCATTCATGTATATTCTATGTTAATGACGTAAAAATTTTAGATCTTTTCATCAGATTTAATGATCAAGGTTTAATTTCTGATGTATTATTTAGTAGAATCTATCCCATGAGTGAAACAGGACATAAAAACATGTATTTAAAAAAAATGAAATATGATGACTTGGGGAATATTATAGAGGAAAAAGAATGGCGTTTCAAGGACAACAACCAAGTAGAGAATTTTATAACTGAAAAAGGAGAAGATTTATTTTTAAGTGTCATTTTTGAAAATCCAAATAATTATTTGGATTTAAATATGGTGCTAAGTATAGCAGTAGAATATGACAATAAACTTGCTACTAAATATACTTCGTTTAGAGGTAGTGATAAAATGGAAATTAATTACACATTTGATGATAAAAAAAGACTAATAACATCCAAATATTACAATAATGGGACGTATGTGACAAAATATAGCTATACATATAATTAACTTATTTTAAATAACTATGATCCGAATTTTAATAATATTAATCCTATTTCTCTCTAAAAGTACACCTAGCTTTTCACAAAAAAAACTTTTACCAAACGGGGACGACTACTATCACTCTTACACCAAAGTTAATGATACCGTTCGTATTTATGATATAGCAGATAATTTGGTTCGAGAAGCTTATTTAAAAGAAGGGAGAGCTATAAATTTTAACAATGAAGCAATATTTTGGACACATTTTAAGAGTAAATACTTAATTATTGAGATGTTACCTAAATCGAAAGATAAGATTGAATATTTATATACTTCTGCAAAAAGTTTTGACTCCCTTGGTTCCGAAATTTTTAATGAAAAAAATGGAAAATGGAAAATATCTCGCTTTGGTTTTAAGGAAGACCTTTATGCTACATCTAAAGAAAAAAATAATGCTAATAAATATTCTATTTTAAACATTAATAAAAAAGAGACTAACGTATTAAAAGAAGAATATTATAAAAAACAAAACATTCATCATTCCACTTACTATATTGATGGCCATAAAAACTTTGAGCTTTTTTCTCGGTTTAATGATAGAGGCTCACTTTCTGATGCATTACTTGTTATAGTCAATAATAGAGGTTTAATTAATGAACAAAAACATTTTGGGTTGAGAAAGGCGCTCTATGATAGTGTAGGAGCATTAATAGAGCTTAAAGAATGGAGAAGTACTAATTATCTTCAAATTGAGAATCTCATTGAAAAAAATGGTCTAGATTTTTTTTTAAATGTAATTTTTGAGAAACCTTTGGACTATTTTAAATTAGAGGTTTTATACGTCACGTTATATGATTATAAAAATGGCAACTTATCTAAATTTAAAGATAAGTATGAACATTCTGATACGTATCTAGAAAATAGATATTTTTATGATGAAAAAAACAGGTTAGTTACTGATAAAATGTTTCAAAATAAAATGCATTTATATACTACCAAATATTATTATGACTAGTTGAACTCTAGTATGTTTTGACTCTATAAAACAAGAGTATTCTTTTAAATTTCGATTATTGATTATGCTGTTAATTTTTTAATATAAATTTTATTTGTAATAATGATTAGAATATTAATTAAATTTTTAGTTCTATTTTCCTACGTTTTTGGCTATTCTCAAAAACAAGAATTTCCACAAGGAAATGAATATTATCATTCCTATGAGAAAATAGGAGAAACGAAATACATTTATGATATAAACGAAAACTTAGTGAAGGAAGTTCATGCATCTAATGACTTCGTTTATATATATTTTAATGAATCTATTTTTTTAAATTATTTTGGTGAATTTGGTTTTATCTCTGACGAGATATTTTCATCTAAAAAAACAATAGACTACTTAATGATCAGCAAAGAGCATTCCGATTTAATTGTTTTAAAGCAAGGATTTATTGAAAAATATGGAATAGATGAAAACACAGGAACTAAAAAAATAACTTATTCAGATCAAAACTTCGGAAATACGCTACCACCTCCAATAGATAAAAATTATAAATTAACAAAAGAAGAATTAGCTTCTATCAAATATGCTAAAGAAAATAAAGATTTAATTGCATACCAAAATAGACTGGACAAAACCTTTGATGAAAAAACTAAGATATATACTTACACACAATATTCACAAGGGAACAAAGATCTAGAATTATATTTCAAATTTAACGAACAAAAATTAGTTTCTAACACATTATGTATTATAACATCTAATTACAATAAAATAAAAACAAAATATATAATCTATAAAGAATCTAATTATGATTTTAGAGGAAATTTAGTTGAATTAAAAAAATTTAATTTTAAGAATCCAAAACAATTTGATGAAGCCATCACAAATAAAAGTAAAGAAGAATTTTTAGAAAGTCTTTTTAAAGATACCCTTCAAAATTTTGAACTAATACCTATTGAAACCTATAATTATACGTATACAAATTATCGCTTAATTTGTTTAGAAACTATATTACATAGATCTGAAAATACTTTAAGAAAAACTATAAATAAATACGATTCTAAAAATCGGCTTATTGAAACAAGCGTTTTTCAAAATGACGTTCTCTTTGAAAAAAATAGTTATAAATATGACTAACTAATAATGATTAAAAAATTAGTTACTCTTTTAGTTTTGTTAATTTGTTTTTTTGGCTATTCACAAAAAAAACTTTTACCAAACGGGGACGATTACTATCACTCTTACACCAAAGCTAATGATACGGTTCGTATTTATAATATAGCAGATAATTTGGTTCGAGAAGCTTATTTAAAAGAAGGGAGAGCTATAGATTTTAACAATGAAGCTACAAAAGAACAACAAGAAGAACGCGGAAAAATTGGAGGTTGGTAAATTGGAAAACATCAAGAACATAGAATTTTAAAAAAACCAAGAATTATTACAGATAAAGATAGAATTGAGGTAAGAGGTGGGGCAATAATAGAGGCTAATGAAAAAAAGTTTATTGAATCTACAGAAGGTAAGCAATTGGCTGACATTATCTTTGGTGCCATTTTCTTGCTATCAGGGTTATGGATTATATATCCTCTTGATGATTTCTTTACTTCTGATGATTTTCACTGGACTATGTTATTTCTATTATTATATCCTTTTATAGGATTGCTAATGCTAATTAAGGGTGTATTCACACCAAAAAAACATACAAATTTAAGTTTTGATCGGCTTAATGGTATTATCTCTTATCCTGCCACATTCTTCGGAAAACCACTAGAAGGCCCTTTTAATGAATTAAAAGTAGTATTTGCAGTGAGTGGCGCTATTGATGGATATTCACCACAAGAGTATTTAAAGGTAATCAATACTTTTAGGCCTAAAATAATTGATTTGTTAAAAACGATTAGCTATCAAAACCCCTATGTCGCTTGGAGTTTTATGGTATGGTATATGGATAAAAACAGGCCGCTACCCCCTTGTGAAATCTTTGAACCCTACCGTAGGCAAGATTTTGAACGTAGAAAAGCAGAGGGTTTTCCTAAGCCGCTATATCCTAGCAACATAAAAACACCAGAAGCTACAAAAGAACAACAAGAAGAACGCGAGAAAATTGGAGGTTGGTAAATGGGAAAACATCAAGAACACAGAATTTTAAAAAACCCAAGAAGTATTCAAAAAAAGAATGTAAAACCTAGTAAAGGAGCACTAATAATAACTTCAACTGATGAATTTTTTATTGAATCTAGAAAAGAAGCTTTAATAGTTAGTATTATTCTAGGTACTGTTTTCTTTCTATCAGGGTTATGGATTTTAAGTCATTTTAATCATGTTGATATTGTTGTACTTTTTTTAGGGTTATATCCTATTATAGGATTACTTATGCTAATTAAAGGTGTTTTCACACCAAAAAGATATTCAAATTTAAGTTTTGATCGGCTTAATGGTATTATCTCTTATCCTGCCACATTCTTCGGAAAACCATTAGAAGGCCCTTTTAATGAATTAAAAGTAGTATTTGCAGTGAGTGGCGATATTGATGGATATTCACCACAAGAGTATTTAAAAGTAGTTAATACTTTTAGACCTAAAAAGTTAGATCTATTAAAGACCATTTCCTATGAAAACCCTCAAGAAGAATGGAGTTTATATGTTTGGTACATGGATAAAAATCGCCCGTTACCCCCAGGAGATGGTTTTGACCAATACCGTCAAAAAGATTTTGAAAGACGGAAAGCAGAAGGTTTCCCACGTCCAGGCTACCCTAGCAATATTCCTACTCCAGAAGCTACACCCGAACAACAAGCAGAACGTGCTAAAATTGGTGGTTGGTAGTCTACTTTTAGGTCATATGGTATAAGAAGCAAAACCGCTTAAAACAAATAAAGCATATTTTCAATGCCAACAATTCCCCCTTTGAAGGGCGTGCCCGGAGGGCGGGGGATGTAAAAATCCGAAATACCATTCATAAACTTTAATATCTAATTCTAAGCAACAGCCGTAAAACACCCCAGCCTATCGGCTGTCCCCTCAAGGGGACATGTGGTAACGGAAAGAAGAAGTGAAAAAAATAACGTAATTTAATATGCTTAAATTAATACAAAAACAGAACTTGTCTATGCTGCTAGACTTACTATTGATTCTAATAAAAAACTTTTCTTTCCATATGCAAGAGGCGGAAACAATAATCGTTATATGGGCATAAAAATAACGCCAAAATCTCAAGGACTTACCTTTATTAATACTAGTGAAAGTAAAAAAGTAAAAAATCTTCCCTTAACCGAACTACGTAAATATAAAACATGGCAAAACTAAACTCAAGTTTAAAAAGAGACATTACGCATATATCATATCCTTCTAATAGAAAAAGAAATGACTATTGGGCAGGTTATATGCCCTTTAAAATAACTGAGAAGCCTATAGATTATAAAGACAAATATGTAGGTGAAAAAGAAGATATTATTTTTTTAAATAATTCATATATTGTTAGTAAGGATCCTCAACATATTTTTCCATTAATTTTTGGAGGAATAACCTTGTTTATAGCTTTATACTTTTTATCCATTTTATACTTTTCTGATATATGGAGTATTTCTAATACTATTATTCTTATTATATGTACCTCTTCCGTAATTTTCTTTACTATTTATTATTTTACAATGCCTTTAAAACAGGTGATTTTTGATAGATATAATGGTTTAATAACATTTCCTGGTTTTTTATGGAATCGTCCAATTACAATGAAATTTGAAAGTATTCGGATGTTACATGCAGGCGGAGCTTTAGGCTCACCAACCGCCGATATGTTATATGTAAAACGTCCAGATAGAATTATAGGTTCTAAATATATGCTTCACGTTGGAGGTAATCTTGATACTAATTTATCGTTTATAGTTTGGTATATGGACAAGAACAGACCTTTACCCGATGGAGATGCCTTTGATGATTACCGCAAAAAAGACTATAAACGCAGGAAAGAAGAAGGTTTTCCTCCTCCACTTTTTAGAACCTTTATTCCTACGGATGAATTTAAGTTAAAATGGCAAATAGAGCGAGACAAACATTGGAAAGATATTATTTCAACGAACCAAAATGGAGATATTTCACATCAATTATGGCAATCAGGCGAAAACATTGCTTTACATGGGGAATGGAAAGAAGTTGTGCCTCAATAAACATCAATTTTGATATAGTTTTATTCTACCAATAAAACTATATCAAAATTTTGGACTATTATTATTTCTTAACGTAAAGTTAGAGGTAATGAATACATAAAGAGTATAGGCTTGTCTTCTTCATTTATTCCAGGACTTATAACCTCAAGATTATTAAATAATATTTTAAGATCGTGAGTCAATGACTTATTCATAGATTTTATTTCAATGTTCTTAACCAAACCATCCTTATCAATCACATAATTAATATATACTTTTCCCCTAGCGCGACATATCCGCAACCCTGGCGCACTTCTGTGAAGTGTGTCTAATTTTCTTTAGTATTTGCGATGCAATTTATTATCTTGAAACTATGTCTCAGAGATATAAAGTTATAGATAGTACCGTTCCAACATTTGTGACAATAACAATAATTGATTGGGTAGATTTATTTATCCGACCAACCTATTTTAAAATATTGGATGATTCTCTAAATTATTGTATTGTAAACAAAGGATTAACCGTACATGCGTACGTATATATGAGTAGTCATATACATCTTATTATTAGTTCGCAAGAAAACGAGTTGTAGGACATTATTCGCGATTTGAAAAAACACACCTCTAAGGAATTTATAAAAGCGATAAAAGAACTTCCTGAAAGTAGAAGGGAGTGGCTTTTAGCTAAATTTGATTATGCAGCAAAGCGTGTAAAGAAAGGTGTTAGTTATAAGGTTTGGAAAGATGGGTATCATCCCGTAATTTTAGATACTAGCAAAAAAATAGAACAACGTATAAATTATATACATTATAATCCTGTGGCTTCAGAATTAGTTTATCATGAAAGAAGAGATTGGAAAAACAGTAGCTATGCAATCTATGAAGAGGACAATATAGAAATCCCTTCGGTTAAAGTACGTCCTCTATGGTAATTTGAAATAGAAAAACAATTAGTCACGCTTTACAAAAGCGCGCCAGGTTCTGCGATTATAGATGTGGCCCGAGTAGAAAAAGGAAATACTATTTTAGTTGGTCTTAGACATACTTTTTTTAGTTATATAAAAGGAAGTAAAGAGAAAAAACATCGAAGAAACGAACAAAATTATGACGATTCTACAGATCATTTTGTTATCGTAGTAGGTCGTGGTTATGAAAATGGTAAAAGATATTTTCTTTTTTATGAAGTAGGAACCATACAGTCAGATAAAGGGCAACACGATAATAATAGACTTTATGTGAATGTAAATGAAAATACTATAACAGGAATAGGACAGCATAATTTGACAACAACATATACATTAACCCAGGTAAGAGGAAATAAAATAAATGGAGATTTTACATAAAATAAAAATAGTACTATTGTCATTTTCATTAATGCTTGTAGTATCTTGTAGGAATACGACTCAAATTAAAGTAACCTCAAATAACGATAAAGTATTACAGAGTTTACCCGATGAGATAGCAAATAAAACTTGGATATTTATTCATGACACCCCTGAAGATGAAAAGTATAATACTTACAAGAATATTATAACTTATGAGGCTGATGGAGCTGTAAAAACGAAAAAGAATGTCTTTTTTACAGTTCTTGATATTTATGAGACCTATTTTTTTGAAATAGAGTTTGATACTGTTATAGTAGAAAAGGATGTATATATAATACAATTTAATCATCCCGAAATAGATTATGCAAAATTTAAATGGATAGATAAAAAGAAAGGAATAGGGGAATGGAAAATTCGTTATTTGAGGTATCGTGACGGATTTGAGTCAATTCAAACATTTAGATGCGTTGATGAAAATTTTGTTACTCCAGAGAATTTTCCTGAGCCAGCACCAGAAAAAATAGTTTTAGAAAAAAAAATGAGATAGATTTAAATATCTATTCTGAATTAATAGATGACTTACCAATAGAAGGAAAATTTCGTTGTACTTATAAAAACGAACGAGGAAATAATGTTTATGGAGCATATTTAAGTATATCAAATAAAGATTTTGAAGATAAAAACACCATAACTAAAATAGTCGAAAAATATAAAAATTATTTTGCTATACGGCTTGATGAAGCTTCAAATCTTCAATGTGATGCCAGAAAAATAAGAGGGTCTTCTGATAAATATGCTTTATTTTATAAAGAATATGTGTCAGAGTATTCACCTCCAAAAGAATCTCTAAACTATTCAAAAACACTTCCAATCGCTGAAATAGAAATTTTAGACAATAATACTATTAAGAAGAAATGGTTGGGTATATATAATAGAAGAACAAAAAAAACAGAGGAAATTCCTGGGTTTTTTAATTGGTATGATAAAGAGTGTGATAAAATGAAAAGGATAGAGTAATCCCCGCTCCCGCTAGTTTGCAACTAGTGGCGGTAAAGAGTAAGCGAAAAAAATATATAATAAAAACCAAATTAACCAAGCAGATTTGTGAAGCTTACTTAATATTGCCTGAAAATGAAAATGACATCGATGAAGAGCTATGTCATGAAGCAATTATAGACTTACGTAAATATAAAAATCCAGATATAAAAGATTACATACAAGTAGAATGTATTCACTTAGTAGGTGAAAAACCATCTACACAAAAGGGATGGGTTAAGAAACCTACAGATTTAGCAAAAAATGCTTTTAGCGCCTATAACTGGGATAAATTTGGTTTTAAAACTTTTGATGCGGGTAATGAATACATCTATGACATTCAGGGTCTGCATTATAGCGTTAGAACAGACAGTGTGTTTACCAAAACCCTTTGGGATAAACTAGACGTAAAAAAGAATAAAAACGAAGGTCTAATTGATATAGGTGAACTAAAATTAGCATATGCTACATTAGAGACGCAAGAGGCTATTGCAAAAATGGTATGCAAACACACTATAGAATGGGCATATACACCAAAAACAAATAAGTGATGAGGTTAGTAAAATTTACGATTATTATATTAGTTTAGAAGACCCAAGTGTTGAAGGTGAATTAAACGATTTGAAGAAACAAAAATTACAGGGTTTAGAAGAGCAGGTAGAAAAAATGATGTTTTGGGAAGAATTAAAAACAAAAGTATACACCCCACCAGAACCAGAACCCGAAATTAAAGAGAGACCTGAGCAAGTAGCTTTAGAATTGAAAGCCTTAGGTATAATAGATTATCCATACAAACTTACTACTGCCAATGATCCGATCTTGAATGTAGCTCCTGTTGACCCTGTTGAAAATGACATTCATGCACCAACACCTGATCCAGTTGAAACTGTAGAACCAATAGAAACACCAGTAGAAGAGCAAGTAAAAGCACCTGAACGATTAATGCCAGATACGAATCATGTGTATCATTTCCACCCTATTGCTTTTGTTAAGCATATGAAACTTATTTATGGAGAAGGGGGGAACTGAATGTACTTGTGAAGCTAGGGTAAGAGCGTTTTTACGATTACTAAAATGGACAGAAGGAACAGAAAATGAAGGTGATGATGCGTATAGAACTTTGTTTAGTTTTAAAAAGTTTGACGACTATAGTAAATACCCAATGGATATTGTTAAAGCTAGCGGATATAGCTCCTCTGCTGCGGGGGCGTATCAAATAAATATTGCTTGCTATAAAACTTTACAAGGATATTACAAGAATAAGTTAAATCAGTGGAAGCAGGATACCAATAATGACTATATTACCAAATATAAAATAAATGGATTTACACCGCTTGAACAAGATAAATTAACATTGTTAATTTTAATCCATAAAAGAAAGGGGTTAATACATGACATTATAAATAAAGAATTCTCTAAAGGATTACGTATACATGCTAGTTATGAATGGGCTAGTATGCCACCTAAGCGATATGATCAACCTGCAAAATCATTCGAAGAAGTAGCCAATAGGTATAAGAAATATTTTGAAGAAGAATTAGAAGGTAATACCAATCTTTACCTTGAAGAAGGCTTCTTAAAAGAATTCGGAATAAAATGTAATTGCAAGAGTTCTTCTAGTGCAGATGAATGTACATGTGGTAAAAAACATATTGATCTTACTGATAAAATGATTTTTTACGACCAAGGATCAGGAAATCAAAAATGTAATCTGACCTGTAAAGCTATAATGAGGCAAATGGGTGTTGAAGCGGAAGGAGCTACAGAGGTAAATAGACATTCTTTTTATCAATTAGCACTTGAGGATTCTATTCATAGTAAGTTAGTATTTGCCCCTGAAAAAATAAAAACAGGAATGGCGTATTTGGATAGTTCTTTGGATAAAAACGAACCTGTTTTGGTTGGGCTTGATCACACATTAGATGGAGGAATAAACAATGAAGGTGATATACAAACAACAGACCACTATGTAATAATTATAGGACGGAAATGCATTAATGGTAAAGTATATTATCCGTATTGGGATGTTGGAACAATGCATGGATCTAAAGATGCGTATAGATTTGAATTACAATCAGACGGAACACTTATCAATGAAAATGGATATGGTGGAAGAAATAAACCTGATGGAAGAAAATATACTGTAACACAAATAAGAAGAAACTCTAAAGTGAAATTATGATTACAAGAAAAAGAATATCTATAATATTAACTATAATATTTATAGTTTTTTTGACATCATGTAAGAAGACTGATTCTAGTAAAAAAGCAAGTCTAAAAACAGAGCCAGAAAAAGAAATCGATTTTCGATATAGTGATCTTATTGGGAAAAAGTTTCTACTATTGGAAAAAAAAGATGGAGAACTATTTTATCATGACTACAGAGATAGGCAGATTAATGGTTATTTTAAATTTGAAACACAGGGCCAATTAGAGTATCAAGAATTTAGTGCAATGGAATCGGACAATGTATTTATTGTTACTAAAGAAAAAAAAGATAATTTTCTGTTGTTAAAAACTTCTTTTTATAATAATGAAAAGGATAGAAAAGAATTTAAAAACTCTAGGGAATTAAATTTTTATTTAAAATATGATAAAGAAAAGAATCTATTATATTTTTTTGAAAACGATTTACAAAAGGAACCTAATATATATATTGATGAAAAATATCTGAATTCGGTTAAAATCTTCAAAGACCCCAAAAAATATTTTAATGAGGGAACAGAAGAAGAATTATTATTAGGTAAAAAAGTATTTAATAATGAGAAGTTTTTAAATGGGAAAAAACACTCTCCTCTCTTTGAATGGAAACCATCTTGTGATAAAGAATCTAATACTTCATTTTATGTTGTTTCAGACTCTTCTGTTATTATTTTTCCCAACAAAAAAATGGACTTAGTAATTGAAGCTATACCAGAAACAAATAACAATCTAATAACTCTACATTTAAAGAGAACAAAAAATACAGATATGCATGTGCCGAGTTATTGGAAAGGATACTCTACGGATAGTATAGTTGGTAAAATGGGATTGTTAGGCAATGGCAAAGCTGAATTTCTATGGTTAGGGCTTTATAATGAAAAAACAAAAGAAAGAGATTTTCATGATATTCAGTTTATTATTGAGACTGGTGTAAATCCAATGGTTTTAGAGAATTGTGGTAAATAAGTCAAAATTCCGCTCTCCGAATTTTGCCCACCTCCCAATCACGCAAGCGTCCCGCTTGTGCCGTTATTGCTTTGATAATAATATTTTTCATCACTCATTTCTTTCACTCTTTTGTATCTTACTCTCTCGGTTACGAGCGTGAAATTCGCACTGCGATGAACGTAAGCTAGCTGCCTTGGTACAATTACAAGAGAATAACAATTCTAAGGGTATTACGAATCAAAATGTTACTTTTAAGACAGGGACAATGGCAGAATTAAAGGAACCAAAAACATGGAAGTAGAAGATTATAAAAGAAAAATCACCCATACAGATTATGGCAAAGGAGAAACTGGTCTACAGCAATATGCACATTTGGTGGACAAAGTAATCACCAAGAAACCCAGACCTTTTACATTAGATGATCTTGCCGGTAAAAAAGTACTCTTACAAGCTAACTTAGATTATTTAATATTTAATTTTCCTGCAAAAGTGGCACCTCACATGGGGGGGGGGGTGGCCTTAATTGTAATTTTAATATTCTTAGTTCATTCTAGTGAAGAATGGACGTTTATTTATTTCCTATTCTTTTCCATCTCTTGTATTGCCTTTGTTTTCTTTGCCGTATACTTATTTACCATGCCAAAAAAAGAACAAATACTTAACCGCAAAGATGGTCTAATTACATTTACGGGTTTTTATTGGCAGCCTAACGTTACTATGGCGTTTACAAATGCGATATTCTCCTACAGTACGGGCGGTGAAGATGCAACAGGGTCATTTATGCTGCAGGTAATCAGACCGACAAAGGGCTATACATTTGAACTTTTTGGAGCGGGAGGAGGAGATTGTTATGATGATATATCCTTTATAACCTGGTATATGGACAAAAACCGCCCTTTACCTCCTGGAGATGCCTTTGATGAATATAGGTTACAAGATTTTGAACGTAGAAAAGCAGAGGGTTTTCCTAAGCCGCTATATCCTAGCAACATAAAAACACCAGAAGCTACAAAAGAACAACAAGAAGAACGCGAGAAAATTGGAGGTTGGTAAATGGGAAAACATCAAGAACACAGAATTTTAAAAAACCCAAGAAGTATTCAAAAAAAGAATGTAAAACCTAGTAAAGGAGCACTAATAATAACTTCAACTGATGAATTTTTTATTGAATCTAGAAAAGAAGCTTTAATAGTTAGTATTATTCTAGGTACTGTTTTCTTTCTATCAGGGTTATGGATTTTAAGTCATTTTAATCATGTTGATATTGTTGTACTTTTTTTAGGGTTATATCCTATTATAGGATTACTTATGCTAATTAAAGGTGTTTTCACACCAAAAAGATATTCAAATTTAAGTTTTGATCGGCTTAATGGTATTATCTCTTATCCTGCCACATTCTTCGGAAAACCATTAGAAGGCCCTTTTAATGAATTAAAAGTAGTATTTGCAGTGAGTGGCGATATTGATGGATATTCACCACAAGAGTATTTAAAAGTAGTTAATACTTTTAGACCTAAAAAGTTAGATCTATTAAAGACCATTTCCTATGAAAACCCTCAAGAAGAATGGAGTTTATATGTTTGGTACATGGATAAAAACCGCCCTTTACCTCCAGGCGATGCATTTGATGAATATAGGTTACAAGATTTTGAGCGTAGAAAAGCAGAAGGTTTCCCACGTCCACTCTACCCTAGCAATATACCTACTCCAGAAGCTACAAAAGAACAACAAGAAGAACGCGAGAAAATTGGAGGTTGGTAATAGAAAAGAAATTATTACACTTAATTTGGTTTGATAGGAAGAGAATTAAAGGAACCAAAAACATGGAAGTAGAAGATTATAAGCGAAAAATAACCCATACAGATTATGGCAAAGGAGAATCTGGTTTACAGCAATATGCCCATGGGGTGGACAAAGTGATTACTGAGAAGGATTTTTTCAAAATAAGCAAAGAACTACTAGAAAATGAAAAGAAAACCGATGCAAATGATAAATATTTAACAATTCCTACCTTTTCAAATAGCTTACCTTACATTGCGGGGGGGGTAGCTTTAGTTACTATATTTATATTTTTAATACATAATGACGAAGAATGGACATTTATTTATTTCCTCTTCTTTTCCATCTCCTGCATTGCTTTCGTTTTTTTTACTATCTATTTTTTTACGATGCCCAAAAAAGAAAAAATCCTTAACCGCGAAGATGGTCTAATCACTTTTACGGGCTTACTTTGGCAAAAAAACATTACTATGCCGTTTAAGAATGCAATATTTTGCTACAGTACAGGTGGCGAGGATGCTACAGGAGCATTTATGCTACAGATAATCAGGCCTACGAAAGGGTATACTTTTGAAGATTTTATGATAGGAGCTCAATCTTGTTATGAAGATATTTCGCTGATAACCTGGTACATGGATAAAAATCGCCCATTACCCCCAGGAGATGCCTTTGATGAATATAGGTTACAAGATTTTGAACGAAGAAAAGCAGAAGGTTTCCCACGTCCAGGCTACCCTAGCAATATTCCTACTCCAGAAGCTACACCCGAACAACAAGCAGAACGTGCTAAAATTGGTGGTTGGTAGTCTACTTTTAGGTCATATGGTATAAGAAGCAAAACCGCTTAAAACAAATAAAGCATATTTTCAATGCCAACAATTCCCCCTTTGAAGGGCGTGCCCGGAGGGCGGGGGATGTAAAAATCCGAAATACCATTCATAAACTTTAATATCTAATTCTAAGCAACAGCCGTAAAACACCCCAGCCTATCGGCTGTCCCCTCAAGGCGACATGTGGTAACGAAAAGCAGAAGTGAAAAAAATAACGTAATTTAATACGCTTAAATTCATACAAAAACAGAACTTATATATGCTGCTAAACTTACTATTGATTCTAACAAAAAGCTATTCTTTCCATATGCAAGAGGCGGAAACAACAATCGGTACATGGGCATAAAAATTACGCCAAAATCCCAAGGACTTACCTTTATTAATACTAGTGAAAGTAAAAAAGTAAAAAATCTTCCCTTAAGCGAACTACGTAAATATAAAACATGGCAAAACTAAACTCAAGTTTAAAAAGAGAAATTACGCATTCTTCTTACCCAAAAAAACGTAAAAAGAACGAATTTTGGGCAGGTTATTTAGCTTTAAGCATCCAAGAATATCCACTACCTTCAAATGACATAAATAAAAATTTTATAGCTACTGATGAGTTCATTCGTCGAAAAAATTCAAAATTAGCGGGACCGTTAATTTTTGGAATATCCTCTTTAATCTTTGTAATACGTTCTGTACTGATTTTTTTTTCTGATTTTGAATGGACTATTTATGAAAGTATAACATTTATTTTAAGTTTAAGCGTAATGATTTTATCAGCAGCTTATTATCTGACTGTTCCTGAAAAACAAATTATTTTAGATCGCAAAAATGGGTTAGTATCTTTCCCTGCATTCAGTTACGGGAAACCATACACTATGAAGATAATAAATATTAGAGTAGGATATGGTGGAGGAGCTAGTGGCTCTCCAAATCGAGATAAATTTATTATAATCAAACCTAACAAATTAGAAAATGGATATACACCTTCTTTAGGTGGAAATTACAATCAAGAACTTTCATTTATATTGTGGTATACAGATAAAAACAGACCCTTACCGCTAGGCGATGCATTTGATGATTACCGTAAAAAAGAGTATAAACGCAGAAAAGAAGAAGGATTTCCCCCTCCGCTATTCCGGACCTATGTTCCTACAGATGAATTTAAAGACAAATGGCAAATAGAACGTGAAAAACATTGGAAAGATATTATTTCAACGAACCAAAATGGAGATGTTACACATCAATTATGGCAATCAGCCGAAAACATTGCCTTGCATGGGGAATGGAAAGAAGTTGTGCCCCAGTAAATTTAAAGCGCTAGAGTAACTCCTTACACTTTACATTTTATTCCACAAATGAATTGCAAATTTGAACGTCCAATCCAAATTAAATAGACTTAAACCTAAAGAGTAAAAAAACAATAGAATTTACACTATATTTAGCCTAACAATAAATAAATCAACCATAAATGAAAATAGTTAAACGTAAAATCATGACACCATTACTATTGTCACTAATAGTACTAGGCACCTATTCTTGCGGTGAATCAAAACCTAAAGGATGGTCTGATAAAGAAAAAACTGAATTTGTTTCTAGTTGTGCTAAGGCCAATAATGGGGTCGTTTCTGATGAAAAAGCTAAAGAACTTTGTACGTGTATGCTACATAAAATGGTAGAACAATATCCTACAATGGTAGCATCTCAAAGCATGAGTGTTGATGAAATTAAAGCAATGGCACTTTCGTGTAACTAACCCTCCAATGATCATGACGGCTACCCTAAAATTTATAATAACCACATTACTTTTAATAGGCATCACACTACCCTTAGCGGCCCAAGAAATAGATCCTACATGGATAGAGGCCGAAGCTACCATAACAGAAATTCATAAAAGTATTGGGCGCAGAGGTAGAACAAACGCTTTTGCAGATGTGACCTTTACCACAAAAAAAGAAGAAGCCATCCAGACCAGAGTAGAAATATTAGCCATCCCCATTTATGGCTCCGTAAAATCTACTGGTGATATCATTACGATTTATTACAATCCAGAAACCCCACAGGTGGCGAGATCAAAAAACATATCCTTCTTTAATACGTATGGCATATATGTCTTAATTGCGCTAGGTATAATTCTCAGTACCGCAAGAATACTAAAAATGAGAAAAAAGTCCATCTCAGCATAAAGAATAAGCACATCATCAAATAGATAATAGAGCGCCTAACGGCGCTCTATTTTTTTTTAGCTGCTATCACCTTCCACTACTAACCTCCTACTCCTTAGCACATAATCCTTTCTTAAAGTTATATTTATAGTTTGTCCAACTCTTTATTTTAGTTATATTTGATAAATTTTTAAGTATACTTAAAAATAGTTTAAAGCAAACCTTTTATGTCTGTAGCTGTTGAAAATTTTGTAAAAGCCGTATATAAAAATGCGAAGCGTACTAATGATACCAAACCCGGGATCATTGCTAAAGAATTAGGCATTTCTAATGCTGCAGCCACAGATATGGCAAAAAAATTAGCGGTTAAAGACTTGCTACACTATCAAAAATACCAAGAATTAAAACTCACAGATAAAGGGAATAAAATGGCGCTAAATGTGATTCGTAAGCACCGCCTTTGGGAATCGCTCCTCTTTAAAATGTTTGATATGTCTTTACATGATATTCACCGCGAAGCAGAACTATTGGAACATCAGACTTCAGATTTACTGGCTAATAAAATTAGTGAATACTTAGGCAATCCTAAATTTGATCCGCATGGAGATCCAATTCCAGATAAAAACGGCATCATAACCACTACAGATACTTCCTTTACCCTTTCTAAAGCTAATGAAGGTAAAACCTATATCATCTCGCGCTTAATGAGCGATGACAAAGAGTTCTTTGATTTCTGTGCACAACATGGCTTAAAATATGGCAATACCATTACCGTTTCCAAACAGTTTATTAAAAATAAAATGACTCAGATTGTCGTAAATAATAATACCATATTACTAAACGAAGATTTTTCAACCATTATTTATGTGAATGAAAACGAATCAAAAAATGTCCAATACTAGAATGAAAAAATACCTTATAATTACGCTTTGTACCCTTGCTATTATTAGCTGTAAATCAGATAAGAAAGACAACGGAAAAATAAATGTCGTTACTACCACCTCTATGATCACAGATTTGGTTAAAAATATTGGCGGAGACTATATCAACCTCCAAGGCCTAATGGGCAGCGGCGTAGATCCGCACCTCTATAAAGCTAGTGAGGGCGATGTTTCTAAACTATCAGAAGCAGATATCATTTTTTATAACGGCCTACATTTAGAAGGCAAGCTGGTAGAAGTTTTTGAGAAAATGGCGCATCAGAATAAAAAAACCATCGCCCTATCAGATGCACTAGACAAAAACACCTTAATTGGTTCAGAATTCTTTGCCTCTAATTATGACCCCCATATTTGGTTCAATGTAGATTACTGGAAAGAAGCAACCAAGTATGTCGTGAAGCAATTATCTGAAGCGGTTCCAGAACACCAAGCTGTTTTTAAAACCAACGGTGAAGCGTATTTAAATAAGCTAGAAGCCCTGAAAACAAAACTGAATAAAACCATCCAAACCCTACCAGAAGACAAACGTGTGCTCGTTACGGCTCATGATGCTTTTAATTATTTCGGAAAGTCCTTTGGCTTTGAAGTGGTGGGACTACAAGGAATTTCAACAGCTACGGAAGCTGGTGTTCAGGACGTTCAAAAAATGTCAGATTTTATTATTGACCAAAAAGTAAAAGCTATCTTTATAGAAAGTTCGGTACCTAGACGTACCATTGAGGCGGTAAAAGCTGCGGTAAATGCTAAAAACCACGATGTGGAAATTGGCGGTTCATTATATTCAGATGCCTTAGGGAATCCGGGTACGGCAGAAGGCACCTACATTGGTATGTTCGAGTATAATGTGAATACCATCGTAAACGCTTTAAAATAATGAAATCTAGAAGCTATTTCCTGCTATCCGCTATATCTTTTTTAAAGAAAAATCAAAAAAGTATGCCGCTACTATCAGGGCTAAACACCTATTAAAATGACAAATATAGCCGTAAAAGTTGATGATTTAACGGTAGCCTACAACTACAAACCTGTACTTTGGGATATCGATTTAGAGATTCCAGAAGGAGTGCTTATGGCCATTGTTGGGCCTAACGGTGCAGGTAAATCTACCTTAATAAAATCTATTTTAGGAATCTTAAAACCTTTAGCAGGGAGTGTTACCATCTATGGCAAACCCTATAATAAGCAACGGTCTCTAGTAGCCTATGTACCTCAAAAAGGAAGTGTGGATTGGGATTTTCCTACCACCGCATTAGATGTGGTTATGATGGGTACCTATGGCAGTTTAGGGTGGATTAAACGTCCTGGACAAAAAGAAAAAAAATTGGCATTAGAAGCTTTAGAAAAAGTAGGGATGCTTGCTTTTCAAAGCCGACAAATCAATCAGCTTTCTGGCGGACAACAACAACGTATTTTTCTAGCACGCGCCTTAGTACAAGATGCTGCCATCTATTTCATGGATGAACCCTTTCAAGGGGTAGATGCTACTACAGAAATTGCCATTATCAATATTCTTAAAGAATTACGTAAAGCCAATAAAACAGTAATTGTAGTACATCACGATCTGCAAACCGTACCCGAATATTTTGATTGGGTGACCTTTTTAAACGTAAAGAAAATTGCTACTGGCCCCGTAAAAGATATTTTCAATGATGATAACTTGACCAAAACCTATGGCATTAATTTTAAAGTTAGTGTGCAAGAATAGCGATTAGAGGTTTAAGAGATAAAGTAGTAGAACTGTCTAAGACGATTTCCGGTCTACAAAAACATTGGAGAACAAAAATTCAAGCCTAAGAACTTAAAGACTACAGACTAACTACTAAAAACGAAATACTAACCACTAAAACAGATAATCATAGATCCTTTAGAATACATAGAACTTGTTTTTACAGACTATACACTCCGAACCATTACGTTAGGGACTGCCATTTTAGGAGCGGTTTGTGGCATGCTCGGTAGTTTTGCAGTTCTTAGAAAGCAAAGTCTTCTTGGCGATGCTATCTCACATGCCGCATTGCCTGGTATTGCCATTGCATTTCTAATTACAGGAACAAAAGACAGTAGCGTTTTATTAATTGGAGCATTAGTAAGCGGACTCATAGGTACGTTTTGGATTCGTGGTATTACCTCCAAAACACATTTAAAATCAGACACCGCATTGGGCTTAATATTATCCCTCTTTTTCGGGTTTGGAATGTTGCTCCTTACTTTTATTCAAAAGCAACCCAATGCCAACCAAGCAGGTTTAGATAAATACCTTTTTGGACAAGCTGCAACACTCGTAGAAAGTGATGTTTGGCTTATGGCTATCGTAACCGGTATTTGCCTAATCATTTTACTACTTTTCTGGAAAGAATTTAAAATCCTTTTATTTGATGCCGACTATACCAAAACCCTTGGTTTCAATACAAAATTTATAGATATCTTAATTACCACCTTTATTGTGCTGGCTATTGTATTAGGGTTGCAAACCGTAGGTGTTATACTAATGAGCGCAATGCTCCTTGCTCCCGCTGCTGCAGCAAGGCAGTGGACCAATAGTTTAAGTTTTATGGTCGTATTAGCGGCTATCTTTGGTGCTTTTGCAGGTGTTTTTGGTACCGCAATTAGTGCCAGCCAAAGCAACCTTTCTACCGGACCTGTCATTGTTATTGTAGCAGGAGTTTTTGTAATATTTTCTTTTATATTTTCTCCCAGTCGTGGTTTACTATTTAAGCAGATAAGACTTATTAAAAACAGACGAGATTTAGAGCTACATAAGACCTTAGCTTTTATGTATCACATTGCAGAAACGCATGAGAACATTTCACATCCACATGCCATTAAAATATTAAATAATTTTCAAGGATATACTACGAAAACCCTAAAGGAATTAGTACAAAAAAATTATGTAACCATTAAAGGAAACATGTGGAGTTTAACCAAGGAAGGGTTTACTGTAGCTTCTAATTTGTATAACCAACAAAATACTAAAGATGAGTAGCTCACAAATAGAAATTCAGCTTATCGCTAGTATTGTAGCCATCGCTTGTGCTATTCCAGGAACGTTTCTGGTACTCCGAAAAATGGCTATGATTAGTGATGCCATCAGTCACTCTATTCTTCCGGGTATTGTTATTGGTTTTTTTATCACGCAAGATTTAAATTCTCCATTACTTATTATTCTTGCTGCCTTTACTGGAATTATCACCGTTGTTTTAGTAGAATACATTCAAAAAACAGGCTTGGTAAAAGAGGATACCGCCATTGGCTTGGTGTTCCCTACCCTATTTAGTATTGGTGTCATCTTAATTGCTAAAAATGCAAATGATGTGCATCTAGATGTAGATGCCGTACTTTTGGGAGAACTTGCCTTTGCTCCTTTTGATCGTATGATTATTGGTGGCGTAGATATCGGTCCTAAATCGCTGATCATAATTGGCACAATTCTCATTATTACCATCACTCTACTATTTTTATTCTTTAAAGAACTTAAAATCAGCACTTTTGACGCTGGATTAGCTGCATCATTGGGATTCTCTCCTACGGTAATCCATTATGGATTAATGACGGTTTCGTCAGTGACTACAGTAGGTGCGTTTGATGCTGTTGGCGCTATTCTAGTGGTTGCTTTAATGATTGCTCCCGCTGCTACCGCCTATTTATTAACGACAGACTTAAAGCGTATGTTGGTGCTGGCCATTGTTTTTGGGGTTACTGGAGCTATTTCTGGATATTGGTTAGCGCATATCCTAGACGCTTCTATTGCGGGTTCTATAACTACCATGTTAGGTATTATCTTCTTTTTAGTATATCTATTCGCTCCTAGTAAAGGGGTTATTGCAGTAGTCTATCGCGAGAAACAGCAACGTATAGAAGTTTCGTTGCTTACCTTTTTATTGCATTTGAAAAATCACCAAGAGGAAGAAGAGCGCCATGTTAATCACCTCAACGAACACATCAACTGGCAGAAAGTCCGCAGTAAAACCGTATTGGAACTCGCCCAAAAAAATAATATGATTCTTATTGATAATGGGGTGGTTTCCTTAACGGAAAAAGGAGAAGAATTCACCTCTTTAGCTATTGATTATATTATTACGAATGAGGATGCTAAAATTGAGTATATGAAGGATGATTTCTTTCTGTTTAGGGGGTAACGTGTAATTGTTCATTTTTTTCATCGATAAAAAAACGAACCAAACCTGCCTGCCGGCAGGCAGGAAAATCTAGGCTGACGAAACTAAGTCTAAATTTTTCTATCAATCTCCTGAATTTAAGGAACTCGCTTTTAACAAAAGAGAAAAATAAAACCTAGCGTTAAGCTCAAACAGCCTGAAATTACTACGGAAATTTCAATTCAAATTTCACGACAAATTTTCGATAGGCCCTTCCTTAATTCAACTAAAAACAGCAATCAGACTTTCTTACTAAATACTTTGTACTATCTACTTAATACTAAAACACAAATGTCAGTTCGAGTGATTTTCAGTAGAAAATTGTATCGAGAACTTTTTGAAACACGACAACTTCTCGATACTAATGATGCATCCGCTAACGCTACTTCATCATTCACTCGAAGTGACAACACAACACTATTGTACTTTCAAAATCATAACTTTACACTGAATAGACAACTGTCAGTTCGAGTGATTTTCAGTAGAAAATTGTATCGAGAACTTTTTACTGCTCGAAAACTTCTCGATACTAATGATGCATCCGCTAACGCTACTTCATCATTCACTCGAAGTGACAACACAACACTATTGTACTTTCAAAAAGACCTGTCTATTCCTTCCTTACTGTATTACTTATTACTTTGTACTATCTACTGAATACTAAAAACACAAATGTCAGTTCGAGTGATTTTCAGTAGAAAATTGTATCGAGAACTTTTTGAAACGCGATAACTTCTCGATACTAATGATGCATCCGCTAAGGCTACTTCACCATTCACTCGAAGTGACAGCGTCGCTTTGTTTTATAATAAGTACACATATCTAATCAATACCATTTACTATTATTCAAACCCAAACTAGCTGTTCATTTTTTTCATCGATAAAAAAACGAACCAAAACTGCCTGCCAGCAGGCAGGAAAATCTAGGCTGACGAAACTAAGTCTAAATTTTTCTATCAATCTCCTGAATTTCAGGAACTCGCTTTTAACAGAAGAGAAAAATAAAACCTAGCGTTAAGCTCAAACAGCCTGAAATTGCTACGGATATTTCAATTCAAATTTTACGACAAATTTTCGATAGGCCGTTCCTTAATTCAACTAAAAACAGCAATCAGACTTTCTTACTAAATACTTTGTGCTATCTACTTAATACTAAAAACACAAATGTCAGTTCGCGTGATTTTCAGTAGAAAATTGTATCGAGAACTTTTTGGAACACGACAACTTCTCGATACTAATGACGCATCCGCTAGCGCTATTGCATCATTCACTCGAAGTGACAACACAACACTATTGTAATTTCAAAAGACCTGTCTATTCCTTCCTTACTGTATTACTTATTACTTTGCACTACTTACTTAATACTAAAAACACAACTGTCAGTTCGAGTGATTTTCGATAGGAAATTGTATCGCGAACTTTTTGAACACGACAACTTCTCGATACTAATGATGCATCCGCTAACGCTACTTCATCATTCACTCGAAGTGACATCGTCGCTTTGTTTTATAATAAGTACACATATCTACTTTTGTCCTTTTTACTTATTACTTCATACTTAATTCGTTGTACTCACTGCTTAATACTAAAAACACAAATGTCAGTTCGAGTGATTTTCGATAGAAAATTGTATCGAGAACTTTTTGAAATACGACAACTTCTCGATACTAATGATGTATCCGCTAACGCTACTTCATCATTCACTCGAAGTGACAACACAACACTATTGTAATTTCAAGAAGGCCTGTCTATTACTACTTTACTTCTTACTTCTTACTAATAAATAATCTAAAGTAAAAAACCTCAACACTAGCTTTCAAATTAGTCTAGCTCCTCCGCTAGGGTGTTAATGAGAATTTTAGTTTTACTGCGTAGCCGCTTTACGTGATCATACTGTATTTGTGTTTGTAACATGCGATCTATAATACAATTTTGATATTCTTTATCGGACAGTAAGCCCATATAGTCAGATTTGGTAGCATACTTTCGAATACTATCATATTTTGGATCGTTATTGGGTAACATATCTACCAGCGAAATGTACTTTTCTAACACAGGCTTGAGTCGGGTTGCTACAATCACTTTAATCTTAGCATCTTGTTCTTTAAAAACCTGAATCTTATTTGGATACATAATGATTAAATCTTTTAAATCAGTACTTTCTATATACTCAAACTTTGTGGTATTGATAATCGAATTTATAGCGCCATCTAATAGATTCACTTCTTTATCTACTACATGGATAATGGTGTCTCTGGTACCCTGAGTAATTTTATCTTCTGTGTACCCTACATAATCCAAGGTTTTTTCTAATCGGACTATGGCACGTGGATATTCGGCTACCAAACCATTTAATATCCGTAGATTGGTATTCAACTCTTCATTTAAACCTTCATACACCTTCTGCTCTACGATATTGTTTTTTCGGATTTCATTTAAATCGCCTATTTTCCAAGCAATAAGAATCCCTATTACGATCAATACAATTTCACCTAAAGCATAAATGATATAAGATTTTACCTTACCCAAGGCTATTAGATTTCTTCTTAACTTACGGAATAGCTTCATATACTTTAATTTAATTACTAAAACATCTTTTTAACATTAACCTTAAAAAACATTGCCTTTTATATTAAAATTAGCCACTAGACACCTAGTGCACTTTACAATACATTTTAAAAACCAAATAAAAAGGAGGAATTATAGATTTAGGGAATTAGAATTTATATAGTCTAAAAATTTACTTTTATATTGCTCCGAAACGGTAATACGCTGGTTGTTTATGAGGATCTGACTTCGCTCTATTACTTCAATATTCTTTAACGAGACAATAAAAGACCGGTGTACCCGCATAAAACTTTGTTCAGGTAGTTCTTCTTGAAGCGACTTTAAACTCATCAGGGTTAAAATAGCCTTAGGATTGTCTTTAACCCAAATTTTGATGTAATCTTTTAAGCCCTCAAAATACAATACATCGGCTAATTTAATCCGCAATTGTTTGTACTCAGATTTTACAAAAAGAAATTCTTTTTCTGGCTGTTCTTTTAATTCTGGCACCACTGGAACCGGTACCGTTTGCTTCTTTGATAAATTAAACCAGACTTTCGCTTTATGTGCCGCAGTAAGAAACTCAGCATAATCAAAAGGCTTCAACAAGTAATCTAAAGCTTCTACCTTAAACCCTTCTAAGGCATATTGATCAAATGCCGTAGTAAGAATAAATCGGGTATTTTTAGGAAGCATTTTAGAAAATTCTAAGCCGGTTAAATCTGGCATTTGAATGTCTAGAAAAATTAAATCTACCGACTCTTCATTTAAGTAGTCTAAGGCTTCTAAGGCACTGCTGCATTTCTTTTTAAGTTGCAGGAATGATGTTTTTGAAACATACGACTCCACTAAATTTAGTGCCATAGGCTCATCATCTACTATAATACAGGTAATTACATCCATCTGTTAAGTTTCTATTCTTAAATCTACACTATAAATACCATCTTTTAATTTTGTTTCAAAAGAATATTTATCGGCGTACAAAAGGTTTAGACCTTTTTTTAGGTTCTGCAAGCCAATTCCTGAGCCACTTTTGTCTGCTGTCGTTTTCGGAAAATTTGTATTCTCAATTTTAAAAATAACCAGATTAGCTTCGGTAGTCAAGGCAATATTAATTTCACTTTCTTGAGTTGCCGAAACTCCGTGTTTAAAGGCATTTTCAATAAGCGATATAAATAACAAAGGCGCTATTTGTATTTGTGTTTCCTCTAACGGAAAACTATAGCTAATTTTTGTTTTATCTGAGGTCCGTAACTCCATCAAATCTATATACTTCTTCAAAAAATCTATTTCCTTACTCAAAGCAATTACACTAGTGTTTGTTTCATACAACAAGTAACGCATCAACTTACTTAAACTATGTAAGGTAGATTTGGCTTGCTCAGGTGCAACGTCTACCAAAGAATAGATATTATTTAAAGAATTAAAGAAAAAATGTGGCTGCAATTGGTAGCGTAAATGCTGAATCTCTGTTTGTAATTTTAAGGTTGCCGCTTCTTTAGTTGCTTTTTCTATCTTCACCCAGCGTTCCGTAGTTTTTAAAGCTACAGCGAAAACTATGGGAACTATGGTTGCAATGATATTAAAATAGATCGACATTTCTTTACGAGGCATTTTACGGGTCTCTTCAGTACTAAGGTCCAACCAATCATCAAAATAAGAGGTTTTTAAGTATTCTCTTAATAAAATGGAAGCCCCGATAATGATCACATTTACAACAATAAACTGCACCAATTTATTGGAGAACAAAAGCTTATCAATAAGATACAGGTAATTGATATAAAATATAATCCCATAGAAAAACAAGTGCACCCAAGAGCGTATAAATGTCTTTAACAACACTTGATCTTGTGTAGCATCTAGCGTAAGCAAAAAATAAGGCAAACTAAACAAGATAAACCATGCTAGAACATGCAATACAGGTAGTAGTACTTTATTATTTATGGGCATATTAAAAAATCTATTATTCATATCTCATTGCTGCTATAGGATCTAAGGCTGCTGCTTTACGTGCGGGGTACCATCCAAAGAATATACCTGTTACGGCACATACCGCAAAAGAGATTATTATAGACGATGCTGTAACACTTGTAGGCCAATGCAATACTGTTTCTATGATAAAAGTAGTGCTTAGTCCTAAAACTACCCCAATAATTCCACCTGTAATACTAATTAATATCGCTTCGATTAGAAATTGGATCAAGATATCGGCTCCTTTTGCACCTACTGCCAATCGTAAGCCTATCTCCCTGGTGCGTTCTTTTACAGATACATACATAATGTTCATGATTCCAATACCTCCAATTAATAAGGAGATACTTGCAATAGCTACTAACAATACCGTTAACATCTCACTGGTAGCACTAAAGGTAGAAATTAATTCTTCCATAGAACGTACTTCATAATCTGCAGTGGCTCCACTTTGCAAACCATGTGCTTCATCCATAATTTTAGTGACCTCTGCTACGGCATCTGCAGATTGATCTTCACTAACCGCCGAGGCAATAATTGATTGTAAATAATCTATGGCTAAAATACGTTTTTGAACCGTTGTATAGGGTGCTAAAACCACATCATCTTGATCTTGACCAAAAGTATTTTCTCCCTTTTCTGCCAATACGCCAATCACCATAAAAGGGATGTTGTTAAACCGAATCATCTTCCCTACCGGATCTTCTCCATTGGTAAATACATTCTCTACGACCGTTTGCCCAATAACAGCAACTTTGGCTGCCGATCTTACCTCAGCATCTGTGAACATGCTTCCGTTTTCTATATCCCACACTTTAATCGCTAAATAATCCGGATTGACCCCATAGATACTTGACGGCCAATTCTCTGCGCCATTGATCACTTGTCCGTTACCATCTACTTGCGGAGAAACATAGGTAAGCAAACTGGCTTCCGATGCTAATTTCTCATAATCATCAAGGGTAAGCGATTGCATTTCGCTCCGATCTAAACGCACCCCTGCCTTCCGTTCTGCATAAGGTCTTATGGTAATCATGTTAGACCCCATATTGGATATCTGCGTTTTAATACTCTGCTTAGAGCCTTCACCAATAGCCAACATAGCAATTACTGAAGCAACACCAATGATTACCCCTAACATGGTGAGTAAAGCCCTTACCTTATTTAAGATAATAGCCTTGAATGATATTTTCAATAAATTTAGAATTCTCATATCAGTCTTCTTTTGGGATCGCTTTTAATTCTTCTTTAGCATTCTTTATGTTGGTATTCTTTTCATCTTTTATAATACGCCCATCTTTTAACACAATGGTACGCGTACTAAAAGAGGCGATATCTGGCTCATGAGTTACAAAAATGATGGTTTTCCCTTGGTGATTCAGTTCTTGAAATAGTGCTATAATTTCATAAGAAGTACGGGTATCTAAATTTCCCGTAGCCTCATCAGCCAATAATACAATAGGATTGTTTACTAAAGACCTTGCTATAGCTACACGTTGCTGTTGCCCTCCTGATAGTTGTGAAGGCGTATGGTGCAAACGTTCTGACAAACCTACTTTGTCTAAGGCCTCTAACGCTCTTTCCCTGCGTTCTTCTGTTGATACCGATGAATTGTATAACAAGGGTAATTCTACATTCTCTAAGGCCGTTGTTCTGGGCAATAGATTATACGACTGAAAAACAAACCCTATTTTTTCATTCCGAATTTTAGCCAATTGATTCTTGTCTAATTCCTTTACCGATACCCCATCTATCTTATAACTTCCCGATGTAGGTTGGTCTAAACACCCTAAAGTGTTAAGCATCGTACTTTTGCCTGAGCCACTTGCGCCCATAATGGTAACAAATTCTCCTTCTTCTATCGTAAAAGAAACTCCTCTTAGGGCATGAACAACCTCATCCCCCATTTTAAACTCTCTTTTTAAATCGTCTATTTGTATGGCTATCTTTTTCATAATCATATATTTTTAACGTGGTCCGCCTCCTCCTGGTGGTTTTGATGGCATAAACGGACTTTCACTATCGCCATTGCTAGCGCCACTTTGGGACCCAGCAGCTATAGACTTCATTTGGTACACCACTTCATCATTAGCACTTATCCCCTCGATTATTTCTACATTAACACCATCACTAACGCCTAAACTCACTTTTTTCGGCTTAAGATTACCGTTGTCATTTACCCATAAAATGGTTGAATCTTCATCTGGCATTACACGATCTTTAGCTGCTGGTGGAGCAGCATTTTCTTGTCCACCTTGCGCTTGATATGCTGCCATTAATTCTTGATTTGGCTTAAAATTGATGGCCTTAGCTTCTACGGTTAAAACATCTTTCAATTCTACCGTATAAATAGAAATTGTTGCCGTCAAGCCTGGTTTTAATTTTAGATCTGGATTATCTGCCTTTATAACTACTGTATACGTTACCACATTGGAAGTGGTTGTTGGATTAAGACGGACTTGAGTAACGGTACCCTCAAACTCTTCGCCTTGATACGCATCTACCGTAAAACTTACGCGCTGCCCCTCTTTAACCTGTCCGATATCTGCCTCATCTACATCTGCCTCTACCTGCATTTCAGTTAAATCTTTTGCAATCGTAAATAACGTAGGGGTACTATAACTTGCTGCAACCGTTTGTCCTTCATCTACGTCTCTAGACAACACCACTCCGTTTATAGGAGAATATATATTAGCGTAACTAAGATTTGTTTTCGCATTCTGATAATCAGAATAGGTTTCTGAAACCGTATTCTTAGCTACCTCATAATTGTACAGCGCTTCATCATAATCAGATGTACTAATGACCTGATTCTCATATAGTATTTTCTGACGGTCGTAAATAGTCTTTTGATAGTTTCTATCGTTCACCGATTTATTATAATTAGCCTGTTGCTTAAGTAAAGTCGATTTTAAAGTTGTCTTATCCAATTCGGCTATAAGTTGACCTTCGGTAACCACACTGTTGTAATCTACATAGATCTTTTCTACCACTCCCGATACTTGCGTACCCACGTCTACTTGTTTTACGGGCTCTATTGTTCCTGTAGCGGTCACCATCGTAGTAACATTTCCGGTTTTTGCAGGGACTGTGAGTACTTGTACTTCAGCGTTACCTGTCCCAGCAAAAAAGAAGAAATAACTTCCTAAACCAAGTGCAATAACAACTGCAGCTCCAATCCATTTTTTTGTTTTATTATTTTTCATATGATTAAATGCTTATTTGGTTTCCTTGATAAAATTGTAATAATTGATTGTACAATAAGTTTAAATATTTTGCCTGTATATAATTTTGTTCTGTATTTGTATAGGTATTCTGACTCAAGATTAAATCTGTAGTACTCAATGCCCCCAATTCATATTGCTTCTGTGCTAGTCTATAGGATTCTTTTGCGGCATTACGTGCGATATAGGCTGCGTGTAACTGACTCTGAGTGGCTATGGTATTTTTCCACGCCGTTTCTACTTTTACATACAAGTCTTTTTCTTCTTGTGCTAATTGCAAGGCTGCATTGTCTATGTTTAATTGTGCTTCTTGCACAGCTGCCTTTGTCTTATTTTTATTAAAAATGGGAACACTTAAGGATACCCCTACCCGTTGGTTAAAGTTGCCATCGAACTGATCTGTAAAATTTAAATCTTGCGTAGAAGTATATCCTGATCCTAAACTCCCTGTAAGTGATAAGGTGGGCAGGTAACCTCCTTTTGCAATATCTAAAGCTTTCTCAGACACTAGAACATTTGTTTTACTGGCATTTATTTCCGGGAGAATGGCTACTGCTTCTGAATATACCTCTTGCAGTTCTGGAACATTCTCTGGCAAGTATTCTACGCCGTCTACAATAGCAAAGCTATCTGATGATGAGAGCTCTAACAATTGCTTTAAATCTAGCAATTGTAAGTCATAGGTATTCGTAGCGGCTATTAAATTATAGTTGTTTGTAGCGGTTTGAGATTTAGCATCTGTATAATCGCGTATGGCTAATGAACCTGCATCAAAAAGTGCTTTTGCTCTCTCTTCTTCTTTCTGAGAAGTGTTTACATTATTTTCTGCAATATATATAGCCTCTTTGGCATACAACAATTGAATGTAGGCTTCTGTAATGCTTAAGGTGATGTTATTCTGAGACTCTTGCTCGTATAATTGGTACTGATCTACTAAGAGCTTGCTTTGTTTAATTTGATTGTTGATCTGATTTCCTTGAAATAACGTTACTGAGGTATTTAAGGAAAGGCTCGTAGAATTTATCTGTTGCGACACAAAATCGCTCGTAATAGGATCAATCGTATTCCCATTGGTAAAATTCTGACTTGCGACACCAGATAAACTTGGCAAACGAGAAGATCTAGACTCCATTAAAGCAACCTCTGTCAATTGCCTATTAACGTTGGCTTGTTGTACTGTAATGTTATGTGCTAAAGCATAAGCTATACATTCTTCTAAAGTCCAAACCTTAGCATCTGAAGTAACGGGCTGCTCTTGAGCAAAAATGCCCAAGCTAAACAGTAGCGATGCTATAAGTGTATATAGTTTCATAGGGAGTGATTTTTAATTTACACTTCAAAATTGAAACTTATACACGTATCTAGTGAACGGAATAGAAGTTCTACCCTATTCCCTATACCAAAAGAAGAATTCTATAGATGAGATTTTTGAATAGGAAGTCAGTTTGCCATTGAGAATTGTATTCGCTACCGCTTTATGGGTGCTAAGCCTCTAGGTTGGCTTTTTCTTTATCTTCCCAATCACCAACCCATTTATTAGGTCCTACTTGTTTTATTTTAGGAGTCCCTCTGGATAAAATCACTTTAAAATAACCTAGTATTGATACGCTCAGGACAAAAATAAAAAACATGATTATAAGGATACGTAGTGCAGAAATATTGTCGCCTTTAAAAAGTCCAATTACTAATAAGGCATCAAAAGCTATCATGATTAAAGGAATCAAAAAATAAAAAACTATCACCTTTACACCTTTAAAATACCAGGTCATATCCCTGTTAAAAGCAAATAAAAGTTGACCAATCAAAAAAAAGATAAACACAAGAAAGAACAAAAAGCTTCCTAATAGTTTACTAGTGAAAAACTTCTCTTTTAGAATCACCACATCAGTTCTTTGATGGTAATTAATCATTAGTTTATCTCCTACTTGTATTTCGGACAAGGAGATCTCTAATTTTCTTTCTAGAGAATTTCCTTCAATAGTTGTAAAACGTATAGTGGGTATATAGGAATCTCCTTTAGAATTATACGTCGTTTCATCTATAGTAATATTAATCACTCTAGCCGTATAATTTTCTCCTGCAACCAGAGATTTAAACGTGTTTTGTACTGTAGTCAAGAAAAAATTACTAAAAAAAAGAAAGATAAAATTGATAAGAGCTAAGATAAGTCCACTATAAAAATAGGTAAACCAGCCTTTTTCAGGAGATAGTCTTTTTACAAAACAATACGTAATTATTGAGACGAGGCCAATAAATACTATGGAATTGGTAGAGGTTATTTGCATATTTCAAAAGTGACCATATGTAGATGTACGGTGTTGTTTTTTAATAAATTTCCTTTAAATCCTATTTAGATTATCCATATTCAACAAGCGCATAACCCCAAACAGCAAAAAGAAATAGATTAAGAAAGCTTAAATTTAATCTCGCATTTTGTGATATATCTTGTTTCAAGAGTACATAACTTCCCGAAATTAATAGGATTAGGTTCCCTGAAATCATCAGCACACCCAAAACACCATTCAAGCCTGATTGAATCGCGATTTCTTTATCTTCTGCGATAACGGTCTTTACTGTTTTAAATATCGGGCTACTGGTTATTTCAATATATGGACTTTCAATTTTTGTTCGCAACGTAGAAAATTTAAAATTGTTTGCGGTAGTATAATTATATCCCATGTGCTTGCTTCTTTCTTTAGAAGCTACCGAATGGTAGGGTAAAAATATCCATTCTATATCCCGTAAACTTTCTGTCTGATGATGCTCTGGTAACAGCAAAAAATCGGCTATAAACAAGGAACTCAATAAATAAGGTACTGCTATAAATAGTAAAAATTTTCTTTTAAAATTCGTTTTAATAAATCCATTGATCCAATCCGCAAATCCATCCATCGTAAAATTCTTAAAAACTATTATTGAAATAAAACATATCTAGGCGGCACCAGTTGATTCAATCGCATATAGACGAGTAGCTGTGCTCTATGGTGTGTGATATGATCACTTAGCAATAACAGAATTTGCCTCTTTGTTCTATCTGCCCCAAAATAGTCTAAGCGGTCTTCTAATTTACCCAGTTCAAAGTGGTTGATGAAGCTTATGGCATCATCAAATGTTTTATCAATCGTAGCCATCATTTCTGCCTTAGATTTATCGGCTACCTTAAGCGTTGTATCTGTATCCCAATCTCTTGCCGCTCTGCCTCCTAATAACGATTCACTATGCCAATCCATTGCCCAAGCAATATGCATTAGGTGCTCTTCAAAACTCAAGGATTCTGGCGTGGGCTTAAACGTATAGTTCTCCTCTGGCATTGTCTCTGCCACGAGAAGTAAATATTTTCTTGAGTTTTCTAAACGCTCTATGTATTCTTTAATAAAATGATCTTGCTGGGCAAACAACGGTGATGTTATTGAAGACAGTACCAGTATACCGGTAAGAACTAATAGTTTTCTCATGGGAATATAAGTTTTCGTTTCTTTTAAAGGGTATTGGCAGCGTTTACTGCCAATGTTTTATAAGCTATAATAGCTTATAAATTCTTTATAGAAAATACTAATATAGCAGAAAATTATTCAATTTAAATACTCCCTTCTCTTCATCTACCAAAAAAAAGATCATGACACATCGTCTATTTATTATTTTCTAGTCCTTATTCTGAATAGCGATTTGGGGCTACAATATTGTTAGGGTCTAATTTGTTTTTCAGTTTATAAGCGAGACTATCTTTCCAGTTCACACGATCTACATAGTCCTTATGAAATATGGTTGGTAAGCGATACGGATAAATGCCAAGTTCTAATGAGAATTCTAATAAACGTCTATATAAGTTATGGGCATTTTCTACTGCTTCCTTTTCTGTTTTTTTAAACAAAATTGGTATGGTGGATGCTATGATATTTTCATTCTGAATGGTTAAGGTTACCATAGGTTCAATATTAAACGTTTCAAATATTTTATAGATACCCTCCATATATTCTTTAATAATAGATACTTTATATGGTAAAACTGGTGCATACCACAAAATTCCTATCCCATCTTTTAATGGATTGTATTTTTTGTTCTCATCTGGCATATCAGACAAAGAGTATATTAAATTTAGAGGATATCTAGAAGGTTTTCCTTTTAAAATAGAGAAGCCCTCTTTTATCTTTTTTAAGTCGTCAGCAGCAACAAATAGCTTCCCTAGCCAACTTTTATTCAATATGATATTGTTTGAAGAAATGAAACGTTTTTTTGTCCCAATACCTTTCAATGCCTTCTGTAGTTCCTTTTTAATAGTAGCTCTGATTCCTTTAGGTCCATAGATAGCACCAATAACGGTCCAATCTTCTAACTTATGCGCAGTTTTAAGCTCTTGTATTTTATCTTCGGCGCAATAGCCTTGTTCATCTAAGAGGTAATTGCTTTTCATAGCTAACATTCTGCGGGTATTCATAAGGTTGATACCCGAAATAAATCCTTTATAGGTTTCTTTTATTTCCTTCAGTTTTAATAAACACTCGTTTAGCGCTTCATTGGAAATAGCCATCGTGAACATAACAATCTTTTCTGGTGTACGCTCTAGTTTTATGGTCATTTCATAAACAACCCCAAAATTAGATTGAAAGAAAATATAATCAAAATTAGGCCCCACACCCCATTTATGATGTTTGTCTAATTGTGATAATCCCAATTGAGAAAAAGGAGATTCGTAGGTACTCCCATCTGGTAAAATTGCTTTTAAAGAACGCACTGATGCGACATGATCATGAATTGGAGTTATTCCGAATCCCCGCTCTAAAGCATTCCCCATAATATTTGCCTCTGGCCCTGCCCCAGTTACTGGCACCATAAATTCATAGGAATTAGCTTTTAAAAAATCATAAAGTTTTCCTTGGGTTAAACCAGGTCCAAATGTCAGCAAGCCCTCAGCGGCGTCAAAGTTGATTACCTCTGGCATTTTTGACAAGTTCATTACAATTGGAGTATTTTCATCTGACGGAAAACTACTCCCATACCCCCAATTATTACCCGATGACACGGGATAAAAACTACAGCCGTTGGTATTACAATACGTTATGACCTCTTTTATCTCTTCTGTATTTTCTGGATACACACTATTTTTACTTGTAGATATATTGTCTAAGCATCTTGTTATGGTCTGTTTATGCATTGTAATATTTATAGATGGTTTGTCTAAATAAATTTGGGAAATTTTCTGAGTCTATTAAATTTAAATCACAATACATTAATTGAGCGGGAGCTTCTGAAAGTTTTTCGTATTCTTTTTCAACACCAAGTTTTGTACAATTAAAAAAACTCTCGTAAAAATTACAGGAATTTGGATTTACGGAGAGAATTACATTGGTGACTCCCCTCTTTAAGCTTTCTGAACTAAGGAGTGAAAGTAAATTTAGAAGATCACTATATCTAGGAATTTTTCTGCAATCTGCGAGAAGACAAACTTCTGCGACATACTCTTTTGTTTTTAGAAGTTCTGTTATTTCTTCTGCATAGATATCTGAGCTAGGCAGTTCTTCTTTTTTAGAGCTAATGATGGCTGAACATGTTATAATAGGTTGCTCGCCTTTTTTACCATAGGCCCTTATAAAGCTATGTTTCTTCACCCTATTTATATGGGTAAAATCTCCTTCGTCTATTAATTTTTTTGAATGATATGCTTTTTGAATAAGGGTATCGGTAAATTCATATTCCTCATCTGTTGAAACTATTTTAAATTCCATTTCGTGGCGCTTTTTACGTTACATATGTAGCTTTTAATTCTTAAATCACTTTATTTTACCGTCCACATCAACGTCAGAAAACAACATAAATATTTATTTGTTTCGTAAGTAAAATAGTACACTACTAATATATGTAATTATTAAGCACTTCATTCTAAGATAAGCTGAAGATTATAAACAATATCCTCAAAAATTGTAGTTTTTAAATACCGTCCTTAAAAGCATAAAAGACTATATTCATACCTAGAAATTCAGAAATGATAAAATTATTTTCATGAAGTCCACCCTATTCCTACTTCTCTTACTCAGTATATTGCAGCTCACCTATAGTCAAAACGCTTCGCCACAAGAAGATGTTCCTATTGCTATTACGGTAGAAAACCCACTATCGTTCATAAGAGCCAATGAGACCATAACCTTAAGTGCTGAATTTATTAAAGAACATTTTTTAAACGTAGCATTTACCCATATTCAAGTGAAAGATTTACAGACTCAAACTTTTCTTACCACACAAGCCATGGATTATAATGAAGATGGTCTTCCAGAAGAGTTTATTTTTCAAACCAATTTCGCGCCAAACGAAAAAAGAAGCTTTGAACTTAGTATCTTAAATAAAGCTGTTGTTACTACTTCTAAAGTAGCTGCTACGTATCTCCCTACAGAAGAAGGTATGGAAGATTTTACTTGGGAGAATGATTTTATTGGTTATCGATTTTACGGTCAAGAGCGAGCATTAAAGCAAGGTACCGGAATTGCTATGGATATTTGGTGCAAACGTGTTCCTGAAATTCTAACAAAAAAATGGTATGCCCCTTCACAAAGTTACCATGTAGATACCGGTTATGGTGCAGATCATTATAGTTCGGGGAAGAACCAAGGGTGTGGCGGTACAGGTATTTTCGCAAACGATTCTATTTATTTTTCAAATGCTTTTTACGATCAGCACATCATTGCAAATGGTCCTATTCGTACGGTCTTTGATTTAAAATTTACGGGCTGGACTCTAGACAGTGATCTTATAGAAATCAAAAGAGTGACCTTGGATGCTGGTCATTATTTTAATAAAATTGAAAGCACGTATACTACGGATATTGCTGCTCTAGGATATACCCATGCGGTAGGTTTTGTACAACGCGATGATTCGTATACCAAAATTGAACAAGATTTAGGTTGGCTAGCGAGTTGGGAGTCTTTAGGAGAAGGCAAAGGAAACCTGGGTACTGGTTTCATTACAGCGCCAGAGGCTATTGTGAAAATGGATACGATAAATAATCATTTGGTGAGCCGCATGCAACCAAAACCGCAAACAGGTATTTCTTATTACACAGGGGCTGCCTGGGATCAGTTTGGTGCCATACCCTCAAAAGAAGCATGGTTAATCTATATAGCACAACAAGCGGAGTGCATTCAAAACCCATGTGTCATCACTATAAAACAATAAGATTAGCTTGAATATGCTGAGTTTCTTTATTTAATACTATTTTTAAGTTTCTATTACCACTACTAGCATGAAGAATTTAGAATCTTATTTAAAAGCACGTGTTCCTATAAGCGCCACAGCTATTGAATTGCTCTATATGTACTTCACAGAAGAAGAAGTACCCGCGCAAACTCCTCTTTTAGCTTCAGGGAATATAGAACGTTACCTATACTTTCTGAGTAAAGGTATTGTAAAAGGGTATCAAAATATAGATGGTAAAATTGTTATTCAACATCTTGTTGCGGAGCATGATTTTTTTACTTCACTAGAAAGTTTTATGACTCAAACCCCTACTACAGATTACTACGAGACTATTACACCATGTACCGTATTAAAAATTACTAAGACAGACTTTGATTCTTTACAGGAAAAAAGCTCTTTTTGGACAGATGCTGTAAACAGTATTACCAATGAACATTTAAATTGCAAATTAGAACGTGTAAAAGATTTTCAAATCTTAACAGCTAAAGAACGGTATCTAAAGTTTGTTGCGCAAAATCCTAAACTGGCCTTACAGGTATCTATAGATAATATTGCTTCTTTTTTAGGAATAGAACCGCAGTCTTTGAGTAGAATCCGAAAACAAATTGCTTTCTAACAAATGTTATTTTTGATCTCTTGAGTTTCATTGAAATTTGTTCTCATAAATTTAAGAATAGAATGAGCAAAGAAATTTCATTAGTAACAGGAGCAAATGGTCATTTAGGCAACAACTTAGTCCGACTTTTAGTCGCAGAAAACCATAATGTACGCGCAAGCATTAGAAACCTAAAAAACTTATCCCCTTTTAAAGGAGTAGCTTGTGAAGTTGTTGAAGCAGATATCACCGACAGCGCTTCCTTGCGTAAAGCTTTTAAAGGAGTTACTAACCTTTATGCTGTAGCTGCAAATTTTAGCATGTGGGCCAAAAACCCGAAAAAAGATATCTATGACACCAACGTTCAAGGAACACGAAATGTGTTTGATATAGCCAAGGAGTGCGGCATTAAAAACATTGTATATATTAGTTCTGTAGCCTCTTTAGATTTTACAACACTGCCTGCAACGGTAACTAACGGGTATAATAAAGACCGCAGGAATTGGTATTATAATTCTAAAAATGATTCCGATCAATTAGCATTAGCTTTAGGCGAAAAGTATGGTATAAGAACTGTTGTAGTACTCCCTTCTGCAATGATTGGCGCAGAAGCTTTTAAACTAAGTTATACCAATAACCTAGTCCTTCAAATTTTAAAAGGCGAAATACCTGTAGATACCAACGTAACCCTTAATTGGATTGCTGTAAAAGATGTAGCGCTTGGAGCGTATAAAGCTATGAATAAAGGGCGCCATTTAGAACGCTATATTCTCGCCAATGAAACGCATACTACCTTGCAAGAAAGTGTAGCCATTGCAGCAAATCTGTATCCAGAATTAAAGCTTAAGACACTCAAAAAAATACCCAAATGGCTTTTATATACCGTGGCAGCTCTTATGGAATGGAGTAGTAAACTATCAGGAAAAGAGCCCTTATTACAGCGCCAGTATGTAGCTATGTTTTACGGTTTAAAACAAGATTATGACCTTCAAAAATCTAGAAAAGAATTAGGTTTTAACCCGAAACATTCAAAAGAAGCCTTAGAAGAGGCGCTGAGGTATTTAAAAAATGATTGGAAACCACTAGTAATCTAAAATCAGCATTAAGTTTACTTTCAGAAAATATTGGTTCTGGAGGTAAACTTTATCAATACGCTAAGACACGAAATAATTTTATAAATCTGAATTAAATACTTCATCTAACTTTTGTTCCATGTGTTTAAACCAATAGGAATCATCTTCAGGTTTGAAAGAGAATTTAGTTAATAATCCTGTACCCAGCATTATCCATGAGATTATATTAATTGGTCTTATTTTTCTACCACTTAATGAGAATTTCTGTATTTCTGTAATGATTGTTCCTGCTTGATTTTTTTCCAACTTAAATAGTGTTGTATTTTTTATTCCAGCTTGATGTCTAACAGAACTAAAAGAATTGTCTTTAGTACTTTCAATTATTTTACATTCTACAACATCTCCTTCACAATCTTCTCCTGTGTGAATTTCGGTCCATTGGTTTCCGGGTTCTAATTTAAAAGAGGCATTCACCGTATTATGATAGCAGGGGTCTTTCGTAAATGCTACTGCATATTTTGGGTGCGTCAAAAATTCCCAAATTTGATTTGGTTGATATTTACTTTGAAATTGAATTATCGTTTTAGTGAATTTCCTTTCTTCTTTCATTGCTGAATTTTAACTATTTGGTGTACAAATCAATTTTTAAAATATAGGCTAAAACATCATTTTTTTACGGCTCTCTTATTCTGGTGCTTATAAACTCTTTATATTCAATTTGATAAATATTTAAAGTCTTTAGCTCTAAAAGGTTTCAATTGTATCATTATATTTTTTTTAGGCTATTAAGATCTTGGCTACCCTAAATATACAGATTAGAACAACTCAAGTATACCTGAGCCTATCAACTTAAAAATTGCTTTTAATGGTTTTATTCATGTTCACTACTATCTACCTTTAATTCCTTTTCAATTTGCTCTAAATAAATGGGTAAGTTATTTTTCATCAAGGCTAAGCCCTTCCCATAAACATCTACTAGGTACACTTGCTCCTCTTCCATTCCTTCTCTAATCCATGCTTTTTCGACTTCCAAATCTCCTTTTCTAACGATAATAAGTTCATAGTACCTGAGTGTGGCATCATAATCGGTTATGGTGAGTTGATTAAAATTTGAAATCGCAGGGTCGTTAGTGCCATTACGTTGGCCAATATCGGCTCCCAGAAATACCTCACAATTTGAAAATTTATAATGAGGGTTATTGTTATCAAAATTTCGATACGTCCTTCTATCTCCATTCTTCAATATAAAACGCTGAATTTTTTCAAACTTTTCAGGAGGAACTATCGTTGAAATCGTAGTAAAATTCACACTTAAATTTTCCTTGTTTTTCGAGGTGCTTTTTACGGATTTACAAGCAAATAACATTCCCATAGCAAAGAGTACACTCAGAATTTTATTTCTCATTTTTTTATTAGATACACACTGATTATGCCTTATTATTTGTACAAGATAAATGTACTGCACTTCCCGTTCTTAAAACACCCGGTTTATGGGGAAGTTTAGATTTTTAGGAAGACATTAAAAAAACATAAAATAGAGAAGCAGTTCTCACATGAAGCCAGCGTATTCTTCTTAACACATGCGTACCAACACCTAGCTCATTAGCTAAGGTATTGTTTGATGTAAAAACACTGTTGAATTTAAGGAATTCAAATGACTACTAAGAATCTTTCCAAATATTAAAACCCATTCGCTCTACCGTATATTTTAATTCAGTATTATTAAAAATCTTCATGTTAATGGTTCCTCTTAATTTATCACGACCACCTTCAATTACTTTTTCCTCAATCAGAATCTCACCTTCGGTGCCGTACGAAAACCATTTTTCTTCTTCATTTGTAGTGGGTATAGTTTCAAAATACTCATCGTACTGTACATAATTTGCTATAGAAGATTGATCAAAACTATAGGCCTGTGACGGTAAGTCCCAAACATTTTCATCTAAAGTTATCGTTATACGACTTTCACTCGTTGAATAGAAATCAAAACTATAGCTAGAACCTGTAGGCCTATTTTGAGTTACACGATTTGCAATAAACTTAAACTCGTCCGTATCATAAGTAATTTGAGGAACAAATTGTGGTTCACATTTATCAGAACCAAAATTTGGATATTTTAGGGTACCTGATATAGATTTTGTAAGCGTATTATCTTGTGGGTTATATAATTTTCCTCCAAAATCAAACGATACAACTTCATTCGCTTCATCATACACAAAGTTATCAATCCGTATAGCAGATTCATTTAGATAAGGAGGATTGAAATTAATCCGAGTACCATCTTCAGTTATCTGTGTTAAACTTAGGTTTAGCAACTCTCCATTATTTAAGAATGTCATTTGCATATCAAAAATAAAATCGTCAGCACCCAATGAGTACATATTAAGGTTTATATATCCGCAGTTTTCATTTGCTCCTGATTGAAATGACATATTTTTGTAAAACGTACCATCAACGAAAATTTCTAAATCTTTAGTTTCATTTTCTATTGCTGCCGAGTCATTATCACAAGAAATAAGTGATACTATAGATAAAATAATAAGTAGTGTTTTTTTCATAAGTAGGTAAAAATTATAGAATAAAGTATAGTTATAATAGTTGTTATTTTCTGCTTTTCTTTGAACAAGTCAATATCATTATTTAGGAGATTAATTCTTTTTAAATTGTTTCTCCTGTGTGAAAACTTACAACTATTAAAGGATGTAGACGTCTCCTATGTCCTAACGCCTGGTACCCTAAATTATTTTCTCAGTTCTAAATATTCTATCCCAGATGAACGTATAGAAGCCATAATTTTTATAGGATAATTGATGGTGGTTTTTATGAAACAAATTAGTGGTAAAAATTAAAAAATGAGTCCTTTCACTTTTACTATTTAAGTGTGTCATAACGCCATAAAACCAATTGAAAACCAGAAATGCTATAAAACCATAGATATTAAGTGGCAAGAGAATGGCTACTACGGTTAACAAGAGCCCAAAGAAAATAGATTCCCATGGAGACATGTAATACAGGCTAACGGAATTAAACGCTTCGGAATGTTCGTGATGTTTTAAATGGATTTTCTTCAAGAAGCCTATCTTATGAGAGGCCCAATGCAACACATACATTAAAAAATCTAAGACTAAAAATAATACTATAAACGTTACTACTACAGGCATGCTAGAAAAAACAATTAGTTCGTTTATCCATAATAAATACCCCGGAATTGCAATGGCAGTATTTAGGAGTACGATTATTAGTGATGTGAGTATCTCTTTTCTTGTAATGGTGGCTTTAAATTTTAGAGCTTTATCCCAGAAAATACTGATCACAACATTTAATACATATGCTACTATATTTAAAGCTATGAGTAACGGAAAAAATATATAAGGGTCCTTTAAATCCATTTCTGTTTTTTAATGAATACGCTAGTATCCTTATTAGTTGCAACGGTTTCACTGAGTTCTTATTGCTTGCTTGCACTTTTACCATGAAGCTTTAGCACGCTCCTTTGCCTTACTATTAAATTCTACACAGCCCCTTTAGTCTTGTGTTTTAGGCTTTAATTATGTTTAGTTTTTATATTTTATTGCTAAATTCAAATAAAATTAAAAAAAGCATTCGTCTGATGATTAATAATCAATTAATAAGGGGTAGTTTAAAGTGTATGTTTCTGAAAAAATTGCAGGATATTTCTGATTGTATTCTTTAACCCAATCAGGATAGTAATAGCTTGCTTTTAAAGTATTCCCATCTAACGTAAATTTCGCAAATGGTTTTCCTTTCTCTGGAGATATTATAAATGCAAAATCTTCATCAAGTCCACTTAAAAATACGCAGTCACCGTCTTGTGACCAAATAAGTTCAACTTCAGTATCGCTAATAATTTTTACTGGATAGGTGTAATAGCATTGTCCATGTAATTTATAAACAATAGCATTTTTCGAGATACTTACTTCATTCCAGTCACTAAAAATTGAACAATAATCTAGGTTTGCTAAATAGCCACTAAATACAAAACCTTGTTTGGTACTATTACTATATTCGTCAAAAAATGCTACTTTATACCAATATCCTTCTATAGTCACATACTCTTCTTCTTCATAATCCATTTCAATTTCTGTTTTTTCAATAACAGTAATTTCAGCATTATAGTCAAATTTCCCTATGGGAATGCCATCTGGACTATCTCTTATAATTAAACCATTTTTAGCAAACACTCGGTACTTATTTCCTGATTTGTACACATTTTTATACCTATATTCTTCTCCGTTCCAGGACATAATTTCGTCACAATTTATGACTAAATCATTATAGCCATTGGTTTTAGAAGCTAAGATCCCCAATCGTTTTACACTTCTTTTCTGTGTGTTTATTTCTATATCAGGATTTATTGTAGCGAGCCGAAGATACAGGTTGTCATAGCCTTTCAAGTCTTTATAGTAGGTAAACCTTAACTCATCTTTATAACCATCATTATTAAAATCAACATTAAATTCTTCGTAAGATTCAACAATAGAAGTCTGTTGAATAAGTGATAGGCAGTCCATTTCCATCACTGTCGCCATTTTAGCTTTTTGATGTATCCCAACTTGTTTCAACTTAAAATTTTCTAAAACAAATGTTTCTTCCTTGTCATTACAAGATAGTTTATCGCTGTAGGTATAGCTTCTTTCTTCAGCCGTATCTATGGCTAAATGAAGTTTTCCGTCCCGCATTTCCATTTCAATACCATCCCAGTCTTTACCTACTTCGTTAGAGATTTTAAATTGTTGACCATCATACGCCATAATAAAATAAGAACTTCCTTCATGGTCCAGATAAGTGCTGCCAGTTTCTGAATGACACCCCTTTCTATTTTCTACCAAAACATCCAAGAAGCCATCATTATTGAAATCGTCTTGCAATTGGATATATAAAAACTTGTGCTGATCAAAATCAATCAGCACTTGTCGTTCGCCATTTATCCTAGCATACAGTTGTGTATTGCACTGACCATAACCATTATTTAATCCATAGGAAATAGCAACAACATCTGATACAGTATTGGCTTCTACACTTTCCTCTTTTTTTGGGTTATTACAAGCAAGTATTAGCGTAAAAATTAAGAGATAAATAGATTTCATGAGCATATGTTTTTTGCTAATTTTAAACTGTTGAATATCTTTCTAATTTTCAATGTTCCTTACTACTACATAAACGCAACTTCAATTAAAGGTTATCTGTATTTTTAGGCTAAAAATCGCGAGGCTTCATCCAGATGATTTCTGTATCCTTAAAATACTCATGTACTATTGGCAGTACCTCCTGAACTTTAGTATGGATATCATGAAACAACAAAATTCCTTTTCTCCAAAGCAACATTAATTTTATTTCACGTTGAGCAACTTGCTGCACGTTTAACTTAGCACTCCAATCTCTGGAGTCTATATTCCATAGTATAATTTTAGAGTTTTTTTCCGTAAAATAAGCTACCATATCCGTATTTCTTTGGCCGTATGGAGGTCTAAAATATACCAAGGCATTCTTATTTTCTGTTGGAAAAACATTTTGAATCAGCGTATTGGTATCATCAATAGATGATTTCCATTCTGCATATTTTTGATGTGCTTTATGTACTTTTCCATGAGAAAACACGCTATTTTCTCCGTAAAGTTCTTGTAACACTTCTTTGGAAGAAGCTTTTAATCGCTTTTCAAAATTATCGCCCAAAACAAAAAACATCCCTGATAGGTTATAGCGATCTAATACCTGTATTAGTTTATCCGTATTACCATTCACTGCGGTAGGGCCATCATCAAAGGTTAATAAATAGTGCCTATCCGTAAAATTGTGGCCTTGAATATCGGTCTCCGAAAATTGTAAAATTTCACTCGTAATTCTAGGAAATAAAGCCGCTAATCTAATTTGCTCTTTTACATAGTCCTCATAGAATATTTTTGTGGTAGCATACCAAACGCTAAAAGTACTAGGGAACCGTTGTTCTAAATTTCCTAAGGATAAGGCATTCCAATTGCTGTTTTTTTCTACTGGAATGAGCTCTTTTAAAGCTGCATCAGAAAGCTGATTAAAATTCACTAGTATTCTTGATTTAGTAGCCTCTTTCCATTGGGTTACTGACTCCGTATGTACACTTTTAAGGGCAACGCGTTGTGCTAGAACCGATTCCGATAAGGAATCATAGCTATTGAACACTTCTATAAAAACAAGCATCTCACATTTAGAGGCTATATCAAAACTCACCCTCGATTCCATTTTTAAAGGCCAAGGCTCGGTAGTTGTAACTTCAACATTAGCACCAAAGAAAAATAAGGGCATAAAAAGCAACATGAAGCAAATACTATTGATACTTTTCTTCATGTGTTATCTTAGTTTTGACTGCATTCTTGCTATTCCCTTAGTATATGCTTCACGTGCTCTGTTTTGCTGCGCTAGCTCAAAGTTTTGTAAGGCTTCTTCCCACTGACTTTTCTTTTCATATATTCTAGCAATATTGTAATAAGAACTAGCTCTTACATAATGCGCCTTGCCACCCGATGCAAGGTCTATAGCCTTTCTATTCGCCCATAAAGCCTCTGCCTCTTTATTCAGTTTTTGAAAAGCTAAGCCCAAATTGCTATACGCTTGTCCATTATTTTGATTCAATTCAATGGCATTTTGATATAAAGAAACAGCCGATTCTAAATGTCCAGCATGATATTCTTCTTCTCCTTTTCTATTGATAATTTGAGATTCTGCTTTATCCGAACTGGAAACAACCGAAGTATCACCATCAAATCTATAATTTCTTAATATTGTACTTACGCCTTCCCAGGTAGTGGCATTTTTAAAATCTCCTACAGTTACAATGTTCCCCATTTCATCAATTAAAAAAGGAATCCAAATATTCCCTTTCTTTCCTTCTGGCATGGTATACGTTTTAACTAGCGTATTTCCTATATATATAAATACCTTTGCTCTACTTAAATTAGAAAGATTGGTGTTGTTTATTAATTCTCTATCGGAATAATTGTGAACAGCGTATACATACTTTTCACCTTGCTGTTTTTTTGTAATCGTAATGGTTTCGGGGCCATAACTATCGGTGTCATCTACATCTAAATTTGCCTGGTTGGCCTCTTTTTTATGATAACACACGTATCCTCCAGAATATGATAAGTGAGAATCTATATCTCTAGGACTACTCCCCCAACTTAACACGATTCTCATACCATCTAATTCCTGCATGGTTGGACTAATAGCATAGGTTAAACCATCACATAAACATTTGGTAATTAAAGGCGAATACCCTTCTTTCTTGATAATTAAAATAACGTCTGAATCATTTCTATAGTGGTCCGGAATAGTTACTTTTCCTTGGCTATCTGTATATTTAGTAATGGATGTTTCTCCGTTTTTCTGAAAAATAATTTCAGCATTTGGCATTACTTTATCTTTGACGACCGCACTCAATACCAATATTTCCGAAGAAGATTGTGCAAAAGATACAGCACTCATAATTAATGCGACAAGGGTTAAGATTTTTTTATTCATGGTTGTTTTAGTTTGATTATTTTTTTTCGTAATTAATTCCATTCCATATCAATACAGTATCACATTCAATAACAATATCATTTACATTGTTTGTTTTTGATGCTAATACGCCTATTCTTTTTGGTGATCCAATAGCCTCTATATCTAAAGTTTCGTTATTTAAAACAATAGTGCAGTCATTTAAAATTCCCCATCGTTCCCAATAGCTACCAGAAATTTGATCCATAATGCCATTACCATCTAAATCGTAGGCTATCGTTAAATAATCTGTTTCTGCTTCTTGCGATAGAAAATCGCTTGATTTTAATTCTATGAGCGTAGTTAATTTATGATCTCCCTTACTTTGTATTAATTTAAAATCATGGTGATCAAAAACATAAGTTTCTTCCAAATCTTCACATAGTGCTGTATTTCCTGCTCCAATAGAGTTAGTTTCAACGACAAACTGTCTGTTCGTATGCTGATCATAATTCAAATTCATTCCGCCAAAATAGTATCCTATATAAGCGGATCGCTTAAATTCATTGCCATTAAAAGAGAAGGTAAATAAAGAATTGCCGCAACAATTTCCTCCACAAGCATTAGATTCTAAAAGCACTTCTTCGTAGCCATCTCCATTGTAATCTTGTATCTCTATGAGATCAAAACAACCTTCGTCTTCAAAACTAATAAGCACTGTTTCTTTACCATTTACTGTAGCTATTAATTCTTTGTGAAGGTCTTCGCTATTATTTAGCGTATACTTTATTTTATTTCCTGTAAAAAGCTTTAAAAAACCATTAAAAACATAGCCTTCTCCAATAGAATTAGATTTTACCTTAACCCAAAATCCATGTATTTGTTCAGTACTAAAAGAAAAATCGGTCTCTTCTAGGAGTACTACTTTTTTATCAAATTCTAGCTTTCCAATTTTTCTGCCCGCTATATCTGGTGCATCTCTTACTGTTAATCCGCTTTTGGCTGTGACGCTATAATTTTTCTGACCAAAAGTATAGACCGAAAAAAATGTAAGTGCAAGAAAGATTCTATAGTTCATAGCAGTTCTTAGTAATTGTTTCTAATTTCTCGGGACAATAATAAAGTCCACAATGATTTAATTGATTCTTAAATTTCTAGCACGCTACTAATTTGTGTGCACTTTAATCGGTGCGGCGTTCAACCTATAATTCTTTAAAATTGCTTGCGCTTCTATCTCACTTAATACTATTAAACGCGCATTGCTAATCGCTTGTTTGTCTGGCATCATTGAGCGCATTAAAACTAATTTATAGGCTTCTTTTCTTAGCGCAAGCTTTTCCGCTCCTGCATTTGCTGTAGCAAAAGGTTCATAGGCATTGGCCATAGCCAGCCATATATCTATTTCATTATCTGGATGCAGGTCTCTTTTAAAGTTTTTGATGGTTTCCTCTAGAGAAATAGGATATACTTCTTCGAAGGTTTGTTGGATTCTTTTTATATGAGCTAATTGGGTCTCCGTTACAGAAGCATTGTTTACAGGGCTAGGTGTTAACTCTTCCACTTCTACAACCTCAATTTTAGGCTCAGGTTTTGGTTCCTCTTTACACGCTAGTGCAGCAGTAATAAGCAAGGCAACAAGGAAGATCTTTTTCATTGGGTTTATTTAAGAATATACGCTGTGCATTCTGTATAGAACGTAGGATGCAAAAAGATAGTATATTTTCATAAAAACATAACAATAGCATAAAACTATGGGTTTGTATTTTTAGAATGCAACACTTGTTTTAAAGGCTGTTAAAGGGCGATTTTATAATGTAGAAATGGTGAGTGAAGCTAAGTGACAAACGGACAGGAAAGTTTTTATAAATACCGTGTGCTACATCAATTAGTATTAACTAACTGAAGACTCCAAGCCTATCAATTCGTTTGAATAAACGTACCATCCATTTTATAGGCATAGGCCTTGGGATCAAACTTAAAGGTGGTTACGTATAGTTTTGAAGGGTTCATAGGGGCTACTTCTTCATAAGATTGAAAGCTTAAAAATCCGTTTTCATCTGTGTCAAATGTGGTTCCTTTCAGATAATCCATAAACACCAACCTATAGTAGTTATCGTATTGATTTAAAAAGATACCGTACATGCAGCCGCCCGTACCGCAAGCGCCCAAATACACCATGAGATCTGGCTTATTATCCGCATTAAAATCGGCATACTTTTCTGGTTCTGTCTTTGCTGATGCATCAGGCAGCTCAAAATCAATTCCTTCGGGAATCGTAATCCTTACAAAGTTCTCGTTATCAATAATATATAGTTGAAACAAACTATCTGGAAGATGGACTACTGGAAGAGCTTCCGCCATTACTTTCGGTTCTTTTTTTGAGAGATGGCAACTTGCTAGTGCCAACAAAAAACAACAAATGATACTATAGTTTCGGTAATTGGTCATATTATTTTCTTTTACGCCACTCCTCGCTAAGAATACTATACATATACGTACCCGCACTAATGCCGTAAGACTGTATGGCATAATTTCTTAAAAGCCCTTCTCTAACCGCCCCTAACTTTTCTACAGCTTTTTGAGATTTAAGATTCTTTATATCTATTCTGAACTCAACCCTTCTCAATGCTAATACATCAAAACAATAGTCTAGGAGTAGCTTTTTGCAACTGCCATTGATACCGGTTCCTTGAAATTGTGCTCCAATCCACGTCCACCCTATTTCTAATCTTTGATGCGGAAAACTAATAGTTCCAAACATGGTTACTCCTATGGGCGTTTGATCTTCCTTATTTAAAATGAGCAATGGATACAGCTCTTTTTTATTTTTGGACTTCATACAGAAGTTCATATACTCCACCAAATCAGTCTTATTTTTTACTCTTGCCCCAAACTCCCCTAACTCCTTATGGTAAGCAATGGTTTCTAAAGCATCCATATCTTGCATCGTTAAAGGGCGTAGTACAACGGACTCGTTTTCAAGTAGTATATCGGAGGAGAAAAATTGTGTTGTGTTCATTTTTGAATTGCTATTTTATAACTTTTTAAATGAATAAGAAGTTAAACACTTAATATATCTTATTATTCCGAGGCTTCCTCCAATACTCTTTCTAGAACACTCTCTTTTTGTCCGTTAGGATATATTATTTCTGCACCATTGTCAATTAAGTATATACTACATTTATAATTTTTAATGCTTGAATTTCCTTCCGCGCTATATATATTTCCTGCTAAAAAAGTTGAAATAATTAAGGATTGATCATTTTTTAAATTTTTCCATAAATAATTTTGTCTTCCTTTTAATTCATTGATAGAGCCTATTTTACTCAATAATTCTCCTTTACCATATTTTTTATTTATTACATCTAAAATAACATGATCATTTTCTAAAAAACCAATTTCAGCTTCAATCTCAATTAGTTCACTTCTTGTAGTATCATTAAAAATAAAAGATACTTGATTCTCTGTTGGAATTTCAAATGAAGAATTATTTATAGATTTTTCTGTTAATAATTTAAATTCCCCAATTTTAAATTTATCCACATTCTTAGTGGAATAAGAAAATAAATATTCAGAAGTAGTACTAAGTCCTTGTTCTAATACGGTAGCTTCTGAAAGTTCATTCCAATCATTTGCTAGGTCAATTTCAAGTACATCTAATACTTTATCTTGTGGACTGCAGCTCGCAAAAAACATAAAAGCAAAAGTGGTTATTAATATCAATTTAAATCTCATTCTAATTATTTTAATTATTCATTTTTAAAATTCAGGAAAAAGTTCTGATTATATAAATTTCTCCCTCTTTGTTTTATTCATCTTCTGTACGTTTTATTTAGAAATTAATGGTACATGCCTAATTGAGAAACTTATTGTTAAATAAACTCCATGGAATCATGATTAAAATCAACCACTTTATAGGTGCCATTTAGTTCTGGTAGTTCCGTTTCAAAAGACATGGTTTTATGCTGCTTACACCGCATGTAATCGATTGACATTTTACCCACTATGTACAAAATTATGCCACAACTACTCCAATCGTATTTCCTGATAGCCAATTTTCTTAAATTCCTTAGCTTGTTTTGGTTGTCTAATTCCTGCCCTGTAATACTCTAAAGTAATCGTGTTTATTTCTGTATTAAAAAAATACCCACTGTAAGGCTTACCATTTTTAAAAACACCTGGCGCTATTTCTTTTCCATCATTATCTAGAAAATTGTATTCAATTCCTGTTTTTACATCGTTCTTATAAATTTCATAGTACGTATAATCTTTATAAGACATCCATTTCTTTTGCATTACAATTTTTCCATTTTTATAGTGTAAAACAGTACGATGTTTGTCTTTTATGAACCCTTCAAAAGGTTCATCATTCTTATACACCATATCGTAAAATTCACGATCTATATTAGAATAGATACTACTCTCTCCGTCTTTCTTTCCGTTTTTATAATAAAAATAAGCGAGTGTTTTATTTTTATTGATATCGCTTATCTCACCATAATAAGACTCTTTGCCTTCTTTTAAACCATCTTTTAAGGTAAAAACTACACTGGTTTGACTGTTATTAAAATAGGTGACAAATTGAAACGTTCCATTATGAGGTTCCTCATTTACAAAATTACCATCTGTGAAAATAGAGTCTTTCAAATAGGTTTTACTATTTTGTATTTCACCTTCTTTATACGTTTTAATATAATACAATTCGTCTTCTGACTCTTCAGATAAACGGCTATCAGCACTAAAAAAAGAACCATTAAATGGATTGCCATATTTTGTAGTTCCTCTATAAAGAATTTCACCTCTTTTGTCAAAAAATAGTTCCTCATCTGAGGGTTTTGCATAGCTACGAAAAATATCTTTTATATGTTTTATCCCAAGGACATACCCACATTTTTTAGAAGGATAAAATTTGATTTTCTTTTCTTTTACTATTTCTCCACTCTTACTATAATAAACTGTTCTATTATTACGCTTATTACTCACATCACGATACTCTTCATAGGCTACTTGTTTTGTATCTTCATAGATTAACTTTCGTTCTATAAGCTTCCCTTCTTTATAGGTTGTAAAACAATTTGTCACCCCTTCAATTGGTCTACCGTTTTCATAAATACAAGAGGTAACTATTTCCCCTTTTTCATCATAGTAATTAGAAATACCATTTAGGTCTCCCATAAAATAATGTTCTTCCCTGTAAATGTTACCATTTTCATAGTATTCTTTATAATCTCCGTACTGCAAACCATCAGGAGCTATGTTACTATTTAAAAAGTAATGAGCAATTTGTTTTAAGTTTCCGTTTTCATGAAACCATTTTACTTCTTCTACTAAAATACTTTCATCTTCCTTTCTTGCCCAACCTATCATTTGTGGCGCTCCAGAGATATAATAATCTTTAATCAATACTAAATTATCTTTTTCTTCTAGTGGTAAATTACGATAATAAGCAGCATCATCCTTTGTTGTTTGCTCCCAATTGGTATTAAAATATATTGTTTCTTTTACTTGACTATATGCTAAATTGAAAAGTAAAATGCTAAATATTGTAAGTATAATTTTTTCCATTTTCAAACTCGAATACGATTAAATTTTATAATTATTTTACTTTGATAATTAGTCTATTTATTAAATTTTTGCACTCTCAGCAAATGAATATAAGTATCCATAGCTAAATTTTCCACACGATATTAACTGTGGTTTTTTTTGCGCGAAAACAGTTGCAAATTGAGAAAACAACAGCACCAGTAATCCCTTTTTTACCAACACTAAAAAGTTAAGTATATCTAGTTATCTTGTTTGTTATTAATTATTAAAAGTACGTTTAGCACGTACTCGCTATGTTTTATACATGTTTTTGTAACACGTTTTTATTGCCACTTCTAACAAAAATTAGACTGAAACCAATTATAGTTATCGCATATCCAAAAATCAGTCGGAAAGGGAATGGGATGATATGCCACAAAATTAGATTAGCAATGAAAATAATTACTATTCCTATCTTACTGTTTTGAAAGTAATTAAAACTTAAAATCAATAAACCAAGATTGAAAATTTTAGAGCTTGGTCCTATGCTCATAAAAGGTTTCCAAATTGATGAAACTTTCGAGATATGATTAGTGAATTCATTACGCATTTCTTCGTTTGGAAAGCTCCACCAAATGAAGTCTAATACACACATTCCAATAATACAAACAATGCCTATTAACGTTAAAGGAATTCCGATTAAGCTAAAGATTTTTTTTGGAAAAGAAACTACTTGAGGAATTAGTAAAACTACTCCAACCAATAAAAACCAATGTGCAAAATCAATAGGTTCTTGAGCGTACACAAAATCATTTCCGTTTGACAATATAATCTGACCAATTAGAAAGAAAACCAACCCAATTATAAAGGATATTTTGTATGTCATTTCAGTTATGTTCATTATTTTGTTTTAATGTACTACTATGGCTGAGCTTAGCGTAGTAGGGAGGCAAGGAAATTTTTCGTTTCCATCTACGCACGAAGCTAAAACTTTTTACCTGCCTGCCAGCGAAGCTTGTTTAGTTTTATTTTTTCTTGTTCAAAACTAAATCTATAAGATTTAGCGGATAAGAGTAAAAGTACGAATTTTCGATTTAGTAGGGTCTCCGCATACCCTATAGGTCACGTTGCGTGCGTTGTACTTTATTTTCAATTTCATCAAGTAAATTTTCTTGTAAATTCGATAGAGTAATTATACCAAGTTTTTGTTCATAAGTTAAACTTAAGATTTTTATGAAGTCATTTTTATAATCTTCAGAGTCAGATGTTTTAGCCTTTAGATTATCAACATCTAATAATAATATATTTACTTGCTCAAGTGTTAGCCAATTCATTATGCCACTTCCAAAAAGTCTATGCGTGCTGCCAATTTCTTCTTTATAAATTGACATCATAATTTCTTCTATGAGTGAATTCGACTTAATCACAATTTTCGATGTTAAAATGGATCTCCCAATGGATAAATGCGGTTCCCTATAAACACATTCTTCGTAAATCAGATAAGGCAAGAACTGATTAATTACTTCTATTATTTTACCATTTACTTCGTAGAAATCCTTGATTCTAGAATTTTTAATTGAGTTAAAATCAGCGTAAAGTTGATATTCTTTTTTTTCGGATTTTAATATTTCCAGTAGTACTTTATTAGATTTAAAGTCTGTTGTTAAACTTTGGAAAAAATCAATGGTACTATCAATCTCGTTATCAGTAATCTTCTCTGAATACCAATTACTATAAGGTTTTGAATTAATGAAATCAATTATATAGCCTTTATCTTCAATAAGTTGAGGAACTATTTTTTTATAAAATTTATCTACATCAAATAGGTAGATAGTATTCCAATCGCTCATTTTTTTAGAGTTGGTTTCATTGCATACAACATACGGGTAACCATATGTTTATTGTATTATTTAATATTCATCTTAAACCCATAGGTAAATGGTTAATCAATTTTCTTACTACTTTTTATAGTATAGAAAATCCAACCTCTAAATTAGACCTATAGCCCTACCAGCTTCTCCAATATATTATTAGTTGGAATCGTTACGCCAAACCAAAGTAAATGCAAATTAAGGCAAAAGTGTCAAAAAAGCCGTGAACAGCAATGATAAACCACAAATCGTATTTGCGCAGGTAGAATATCAAAGCTAAAAGCGATCCCACAAACCCAGCAACCAATTGCCCTGTAATTCCTTGATAACTATGCATAAAACCAAAAAAACAAGCAAATAGGACGATATTAAGGATTATACTGACTTTGCTTTCCCCAAAGAATTTTACAAATTGCCGCATAAAATACCCGCGAAAGATAATTTCCTCCCCAAATCCTGCCGTAGCCCACACTACCAATAAAGCAATTAAACAAGATGGAAGATTACCTTCTAGTTGCTTAAAGCTTGAATAATCTATAGGAACCCCTGTGAGTTTTGTTATTCCAGGAACCACAGCAAAGACATAAAAAGCAAAGAGTCCTAGTGCTACTAATGGAGCAAGTACAAAGATGTTTTTTAGCGTGAATTTTTCACGTTGAAATCCAAGCGCTGAAAATAGTTTGCCTTTATATTCTATATAATTCGCTATGATGATTAGTATAGAAATTACGATATTTTCTATCATACCAATTTGGAGGGGTCCAAACCATATAAAGCAGATAATTGCGAGGGTGATTAAAGGAATTAATGCTTGTTGTAAGGTAATTTTGTTCATCGTGTTTGTTTTATTTCTAAGCGAAATAAAGAACAAAACCTTTAAGAATCTCTTTAAAAATGGGCGTTCTTACTGAATGGTCGTAAATTTAGAGCTGAATAGTCGGTCGTTGTAAGTATCTTTTATGAAAACCAATCCATAAATGCTTTTCGTTTGTAGCGACTGATATTAATTTCAGCAATTGCATCGTTCTTAACAGCAGCTTTTAGCCGAACACGCAACTTGCCATTTTCAATTTTTTCAATTTGATCTACCGCATCTTTATGAATGATAATTTGCCGGTTGGCTCTTAAAAACAATTGATCGTTCAATCTTTCTTCGAGCGCATTCAATGTAAAATCAGAGGTTATTGTTTTACCATCATTTTGAACAGCGTACACAATTTTGTTTTCGCTGTAAAAGCACGCAATATTTTCATAGGTAAGCTTCGTAATTTTTGCGCCACTTTCAATAGTTATTTCGGCATCTTTTATAGATAACTGATATAAATTGTATAGGTCTTGTGCATACAGTAAGCTTATCATAATAAAACTTAATACTAAGGTGATTAGCAAACCAATCACCAAATAATAGAGCTCCGTTTGGCCACCTGTAACTATGTTTAAAATAATATTGACAGGAATATACATGAGTGTACTATATCCTAGCGTAGAAGCCATAAACCATACAATTGTGACAATTTCTACCTTTTTAGAAAAATGCTTTTTCTTGTAATATTTAAAATTAAGTTCCGCTATGATTCCTATAAGAATGCATAAAGCAATAGACGATAAAAAACCTTCTAGGGGAAATCTATACGCATCTCCATTTGGAAAACTTTCTTGCGATGCTAAATGATTTACCACTAAAGAGAAAATCGTAAATGCAAGTACTTTCTGAAACCAAGGCCATGCAGCACCGCTGATAATTGTATGCCATAATGTTTTAACCGTATTCTTAGTGGGTCCTGCTGTACTCATGAATTAGAAGCTCTTTTTAGTCCACCTATTTTAGGATGCGGTTTTGCTATTGCAGCTAACGTTAAATATAAGAAATAGTAGGGCAGGTAATTAGCGATACATTTCGAATTTATACTTAGCCAAATATAAATATTTTGATTTTACCTTTTCTATCATAAACGCCAAATTTTATATTTAGCGGACTTTGTTACTATGCACAGAACTTTCGATTTTGCCCTAAAGTCGACATTACGATTTGGCTGGGTTGTGCTTAGTTCTTATTCGCATTGTATCGTTATCCATTCCATTAGTTCGTCTTTATCTACCGAAATCCAAGTTGCAGCGGTATTTTTTTTCTCCGTTTTGCTGTCTTGCGGATAAATTATTTTTAATTCTGCGTTTTCATTTTTAGCTAGTTTCATTTGAGCAATAAGTCCAACCATATCTGGAGCATTATTGTCTATGGTAGTTTTTCTTTTCTTTTCTAACCAATATTCTATGGCAATTTCCATATAAGCTCGGATTGGAAATTCCTGAAAATATTGAATGTGCCTATCTGTTTCGTCTGAATAACTGTAAGTCGAAAAATCAAGGTAGCTTTCAAGATTTGATTTTGGTGTACCGTTTAGATGCTTCTCTAGAACATAATTAGAGAAAGTACCTTCCCATACGGCTCCTTCTTCAAAATTTATTCTTCTGTCTCTTTTGCCTTCATTATATTGTCTTACCCAATCTAAAGGTGCATCACAAATAATTAGTCCGGAAATGTTTAATGAAAACTTGGGTTGAGTTTTTTTAATGTATTCCACGTACTTTAATGCTCGGTGCCCAGATAAACCCACTCCAATTAGAAATACATTTTTATTTGGCAGATAGTTTTTTTCAAATGCATTTTTGATTGTTTTGTGTGCATCGATAATGGAGTTGTTGGAAAAAAAGAAGTCTAATGGAATTTCTGTTGAAACAGATAAAACAGCAAACCCAGCTTTATTCGCTTGAGAATACATTTGTTTTGCGCTAATATTTTTATTTTCAAAACCCGAGTCTTCCAAAAAAATAATTACTCCTGAAATATTCTTTCCATTCTCGGGTTTCGCAAGTGTATATCCTGTTTCAATATACTTTAGAAAATCACTATCCAATTTTCCTATTCTTATACTGTCATTTTGCGCCTTTTGATATTCTTCTATGATATTTTGTCCATTGGTTTTTGAAAACGAAAATACTAACAGAAATATAAGTATTGATTTGATTCCAATTTTCATTTTTTCTTTCTTTTTGGTTACTAGGCTCAGAGTTGAGCACAACGTACGGATAATCGTGTGTTTGCCTTTTCGATTAATAATTCTATTGATGCCGTATATATTCAGTTATTCAATTTTTCTATTGCTTTTAAACGTGGCTATTCCTAGTACCTAAATAAAACATATGGTTTACAACACGAAAATTTATTGTGGAATATCACAGCACTAATATAGAAAATAATGCTATTTAAAACCTTAGGAAAAACAGTAGAAATAAAAAAATAGAAACCCGTTAAGGAAATACTGGATTGTTCTTTGCTTCAATTATGAGTTTTACTCTTTACAAATTAAAGTCTTTTAAAAAAGGGATATATCTCCTTATTTTATATTTATACTGTTGGCTAATAGTTGTTCCATTTTTCATAAAGCTTTGTCGCTACCTTCCACATATCTTTATCCCATTCAGAATTTGTCTGATAGGTACCTAACGCGATGCTTTCACGCAGTGCTACTTGTGCTTGTAAAAGTTCTACATCTATTACTGGTGGGCCTAAAATTGCAGCAACTTGCTTCTTTTCTTTAGGTGTAACACTAAACACTGTAGCATCAATAATTTCTCGTATTTTTTGAAAATCAGCTCTAAAATCTATTCCATCCTTTTCTGTTAAGAAAGAATCTTCAATCTTTTCAAAAATTATAAATGTTAAGAATGGACATATTTTTAATACCTCTGGCAATATTTCAAGTATTACTTCTGGAATTCTACCATCATGTGTGTCTCTTCGTATTTTTCTAGATAATGTGGGGTCAGTGTCCCAACTACCCCCTGAAATGTGAAGCTCTTTAACCAATGATAAAGGGTAAGACTTGATTATGGTCATCATATCAATATTAAAATTCTCTGATTGACAATAGATATTATGAAGATCAAGAATAACAAATCCATTAACCGGATTTACCAATTTAAAAAGAAACTCTCCCTGTTCCAAAATATCAGCTACATTAGCCGTTAAAGCCAAATTTTCTATTCCAACATCTACCTGAGCAGTAGCTTGAAGTCGTTTTAATCTATCTATGCCTATTTGAAGTACAGGATTAGATAACTGAATGGGTAGCGGAAACCCGCTATGAGCATTAGCACTACTCATAAGTCCAAAATGCTCAGAAATTTGACAATACTTGTGGGACAAAGTTTCCTGCCTCACTTTTTTAAGCCAATTTTCTTGTCTAGAACTCCAATTAGCATCTAAAAGAGAGTAAAACACTCCATGTCCAAGAAGCCTATTTTTCTCTCCATACTCTTTAAGTAAAAGTGATAGCCATGCAGGCTCATCCGCAGCGTCTTTTAATGTGTCGAAAGACCATTCTATAATTTCAATTTTCTCTCCTGCAAAAAGCGGTAAAGCAGCTTCTAAAAATTTTAGGCTAGGTGCTATAGCAATACCCAGTTTAGGTTTTTTAATGCCCATTATCCTCTTCCGCATGCTGGACAACCAAAACGAGGAGAAGATTCAACTCGTAATGCTAATATAGAATCTCTTCTTACTTTCTGTTCATGAATCTTGATGGAATCATTTTTTCGTCTCTGCTCCCTTAGTTTAGTTGAATCTTTAACTGGTGTTGACAATGAGATTTCAGTACTATTTTTAGTTGGAACAAGGCTGTCTTTGACAACATTGCTTACTTGTGCAGACACACCAATTCCTGAAGAAATCATACTGGCTAATAATATATTCGAAAGTTTCATAGGCTATATTTCGTATTTATAAGATATTGTATATCAAAATTAATGCCAACGATTATGATAGTGTAAGTAGCCCGATTAAAAGATTTTGCCACTTTATAAATATACGTAGACCTTTTGATTAAATACTAAACGTCCTATTTGCAATTCATAATATGCTGCTAACTTATATTTATTTATTTATTTATTGTGTTTTCATAAACTGACAAGGATTCCCATATTTCTTCTATTTCTGGCCAAACATCATCACTAAAATCCGTATCTGTATTAATAATTAATATTTTTCCAGTTTCTGTTTTAGGATTAAAATACATTGCTGTCATCACTCCAGGGTCAGAACCATTATGACCAATTATTTTCTCCTCAACACCCAAAAATTCATCTCTAAACTCCATGAATATTCCGAATTCTCCGTCAGTTTCTTTCTCGGAAACTTTTTGTTTTTCAAATAATTTATCATAGCTCTGTTTGGTTAACAAAGCTCCCTTACCGTTGTAGCCTTTAATTAACTCAGACAGGAATAATCCCAAATCTTTGCTTGAAGTAATAAAGCCACCATCCGCATAAGTAATTAAGGAGTAATCGGCTATCATCATTTCTTTATTTGCAAACAGCTTAGAACGCCTTGTGGTGTCAATATCCTTTGATGACCAACCAGAAGATGACATTTTTAATGGCTTTAATATATTGACTTTTGTAAAAGATTGATAATCTTGACCCGTTGCAGATGCAATTATCTGTGCACAAAGCGCGGCAGCTATATTTGAATATTCCCTTTTTTCTCCCGGTTTTGTATTTGAAAATGTGTCATTAGTGTACCATTTACCTTTTACAGTAAGGCTGTTTTCAATATATTCTAACAATGAAATCTTTGTTTCAGGTTTATTAAAGTAATCAAATACACCTTCATTTTCTTCATGTTCAGATTTTTCTAGAACATATGATTTTCCATATATCTCGTCAAGATCAATAATTGAAGAAGTGTGATACGCTAAATGTTTAATTAAAATAGGATGATCAGGATAATTTGGATTAACAATTTTGAAAGGCAAATATTTATTTATTGGGTCGTTCAAATCTAATTTTCCTAGTTCTTGAGCTTTTAATAAAGATATTCCAATTAGTGTTTTGGATATTGAACCTATGTTTTGAATTGTATTTGACGTGTAAGGATTATTTTGATCAATATCGGTAAATCCGAATCCTTTATCATAAATCAATCCTTTATCATCCACTACGGATACTGAAAAACCAATAATAGCATCTTTATCAAATGCTAGTTGCAAGTTTTTAGTCAATGTATCGTTTATTGCCTTATAATTTTTTTTTGATGTTTCTTTTGGTTCTATTTTTTCTTTACACGAAAATAATGTTATTGAAATAATAAGTAATAAAAATAGATTTTTCATTCCAGGTGCTTTTTATTTAATTTGATGTTGTTTTGAAACTTGCTGACAACGGTTGAGCTCGTATATAAGAATTAATGCTAAAAATAAGTGATAATTTTCAGATGAAACACAAGCTTAATGTTCCTATTTTTCTTTTATTTTTTCTCTTCGAAGCGAAATTTTTAGAATTTATAGTTTCCATAAATAAACAAAAACCTATCGAAAAGCCTATAATAGTTATAGTATAAAATGCTAGCAACTGGCATTTTTCGCAATCCACTCGTCAGCTACTTTTTCGACATACTCTGTAAATGTATTTATGATGTCATAATTGTAAAAAGTATATTCTGGTTGCCCAGTAATTGGTGTAATGTCATCAAAACAATGGTCTGAAGCAAATAGCATAATTTTATTAGTTCTAGGATGATAAAAGGTCATATTCCCATTTGCCTCTTCCGCAAAACAAATCAAATTAGAGTGTTCTATCGGTTCGATATTTTCTTCCCCGCAAATCTCTTTATAATATTCATTCCAACTTCCAATTCCGAAACTGCATTCAGTTCCGATAAACATAAAATTTTGATTATTTGTTAGAGAATCTTCTGGTTGATTAAACGACTCTTGAATTCCACCAATGTTTTGTAATAAAATTTTATGTTCGGCACTTAATTTATCTGATATTCCTTCTAAATCCTCAACTTTATTTAACCATCCAAATATTTCGTCATCAATATCATTCCAAGCAAACAAAATATGAGGAACATTATTTATCAGCAGAAAAGTTTTTCGGGAACACTCAATCAGTTTTGTCAATTTTGGAAATATGTGTTTGAAATCAGCTGACAATTCGAGGATGTTTTCTTCATATTCAATTTTGTCATTTTCTTGAAAAAACCAACTTATATCTTCTATAAATGCCTTTAAATCTTTGTTCATAGTTGGTTTTTCTGCTTGTTGCTAACGTTAAAGCTATGATTAGTGCGGAGGCAAGGAAACTTTTCGTTTCCGTCTGCGCACAAAGCTAAAGCTTATTGCCTGCCTGCCGGCGAGGCTGGTGTTGTTTTTTTTTCTTGTCCAAAGCTAAATCCATAAGATTTAGCAACTTCATAAACCTGTCTGCCGACAGGCAGATATATACAGACCTTTCGATTTTGCCCTAAAGCCCGCATTACGTTTAGGTTTTGTTGTGCAATCTTGTTCGTTAATAGTATACAATTTTACGTATTGTAATGTCTGATAATTCTTGGTCTTTAAATCGAATCCTTTTTACCCAATTATCTTTTTTATCAAATTTGTATTCAAATTCTTCATATTTATCAATAAAACTGTTTCCCGTACTGATGTCTTCCAACACAATATTACCGTAAGCATCATATTCAATTATTTTGTTGCCTTTTAACGAGCCATCTTCATTAAAACCTTTCCATTTAATATGTCTTTTCTCTTTATCATAGCAATCTATCGATTTGGCGGATAAGGGACTTTCATTTCTGTATGTTGTAACTATTTCGTTTTCTCCATTCATTTCAAAAACCTCCGTTATTTTTAATTTTCCATTTGAATCATATTCTTTATGAATTCTTGAGCTGTCTTTAGTATTAAATTCAAATGTTGTCCTTGAGCTCAATTTACCTCCTATATATAATAAAACTAATGTCTTATTTCCTAAACTATCATAATGGAATAATCTTTCACTTTTTATTTCTCCATTAGCTTTATACCACACTCTTTTTTCTAATTTATTTAAATCATTAAAAATGAATTCTTCTCTGGAGTAAAGAGTGTTCTTTGGCGAATAAAATCGTTCTTCAATTTTATTGTTATTTCCATCGTAAGTGTAATTATACATATAGTCATTACTTTCAGATTTGATTAAATTCCCCGAATGGTCATAATCATATTTTGTCTCCTGTTCTAATTTTGAATTATTGAATTGATATTCCTTTCGTTCCGTAAGATTACCGCGTCGGTTAAAAGAGTATGAATTGGTTATAACTAAGTTGTCATTAATATTTTCATCTCCTTTGATAAGTATATCTCTCAATCTATATTCATTAATTGTCTTAGGTTGACCATAAATATTCTTTGATTTGAGGTCATTATCGATACCTTGTGCAAATTGATTATTGATATTATTAGTTAAACTGTTGGGATTTTTAGCCGTACTTTCATTACAGCTAAAAAAAGCACAAAAGATAGAAACTATTATTAAGTATTTCATTTTATCATAGGGTCAAAATGTTACACAACATGCGGATAACCGTATGTATACAGTTACTCAATTTTTCTATTGCTTTTAAACGTTGCTATTCCTAGCACCTAAATAAAGCATATGTTTCACAACACTAAAATTTATTGTGGAATATCATAGCACTAATATAGAAAATAATACTATTTAAAACCTTAGGAAAAACAGTAGAAGTGAAAAATAGTAACCCATTAAGGAAATACTGGCTTGTTTTTTTGTTTTAGTTCTTCTTAAAATCTGTCCTTTGCTATTGCAAAATCTGGCAGACCCTATGGTGAAACTTACATTTCTATATTGCCTGAATAAATAGAGGATAAATCGAATAAAAAAAGCTCAAAGAATCTGTTTTTTGAATCTATGAGCCTAGAATAATAGTGTCTCAGATTAAAGAAGAATTTACTTGTTTTTTACCTCAATTCTTTGTTGTGCTTTCGTGTTTGTCTATTTATAAATACATTTCTTCATCTCGATTTTTTTCTTGTCTGATTTGTTCATCAGCATAAGATAAATATTTAGAAGCCCAATCAGAAATTAATGGTATCTGATGATTTTCTATAGATTTGAATAATTCTTTTTTTGCTTCCAAAAGTGGAACTACTGAACCCGTCCATGAATATGTTCCCATATTTGAACTTAAATGTCTTAGAACATCTTCAATATCACCAAACTCATCAATAAGTCTTTTTGCGGTTGGATGCCATGTTGAATACTCATTATTATTGTTTCCATAGATTGGTACTAATTCAGCTAAGCGAGAAGGGGCAAGTGGTTGGTTTGATTTACACCATTCAAATATTGATTCTATATCGCCATCAAATAAAACCCCTATACTTCTTCCAACCCCTCCAATATGAGAACCAAGAATATGTTTTAAACCATAGAATTTAATATAGTCGTCATCTGTTGAAAGTAAGGCTTTTGATAAATCACTCCAAATCGTATGAAAATGGGTTTCCATAAGAACTTCATAAACTCTTTGGACGTCATTGTCAAGATGGTATGAATTTTCCCAAGAAATTGAATCAATTATAGAATTATTGATAAACTTAGCAAACTCTAATTCTTGATTTGAAGACAAAATAGAACAGATGGTTTGTGACCATTTGTAGTTATCTAATTGTCTTATTTCTTTTTTGTTAGCTCCTAATCTAAAAATACACTCTTTGAATATGGGTAGCAAAGAAGCCTTTAACTCATCATTGTTATAACCTAAATTAAAATATAAGTCAAATACCAAGGCGTACCCTTCGTCCCCATAATTGAATAGTTTTTTGCTGAATTTTTCAAGTTCTTTTTGATTACAGTGACCAAGTGAATAACTATAACTGAACACATTAAAGTTGTCTAGTTCACATTTAGAACTATCAATTAATTCAAATAATAAGTAGAAAAACTCCTTTCCTTTATTGTCAATTGAAAGGAAATAAAAGAGTAGATAATTTAGCTCTGCATTATTTGAAAGTGACTTGTAGAACGCCTCTTTAATTTCATCACTCGCCTCAGATATGAAGCCACCAAAAACAGAAACGTTTCTATCTTCTTTTTTTAAGTCAAGTACTATTTTTATAGATAGGTCAATAAATTCATTTAATTTTTTAGGATTGTCACTAATCAGTTCATAAATCCTCTTACCAAAGTGATAGGAATATATTTGTTGATTGGTATAAAATATTGGAAAATGGGATTCCCATGAAATTTCTTCATTAATAAATTCATCAGCTAGTTCGATTATAGCTACTTTAACTTTCTCGCTAGAATAAGATTCATCATTATCCAAATGATAAGAATTTGAAATTGTACTGTATCTAGTTTTGAAATCTGTTTTTGTTAAAGACTTAATGAGAGCCTCCATATTTGCAAGTGACTCCTCTGTTAAATGCGCTTTTTCATATTTTCTAGCAAATTTCAATCCTTTCAGTCCTTCGTCCCAATCATTTTCTTTGATAATAGCTATTTCTTTAATGAAAGGAATTATAATGTGACCTAGTCTGGCATTACAGATTGACCTTACGCTATTAGCAATCGAATCACTTGCAAATTTTGAATTACTATCATCTGATTTAATTATTGATGTCAGTTTTGTTAAAATATTAGTCCAGTACTCACTTATCTCTGCCCAACTTGGTTGATAATCAATCAGCTTTTTACTTCCCTGACTTTCAGACCCTCCCATTCTGCTAAAATGACCGAAATCTAATCCAGATTTCATTGCTCTAATTGCGAGCTCATAATATTCCTGATTACCTTTATTTAACCCCCATTGAATTATTTCCCAACGTTCTTGAAGGTTGGCTTCTGTTCCTGCTAAATAAATTTTGAATAAATGAAGAAATTGACCAGTGGCATTATTTGACCAAGTTTCGTTTTCAGCTATTGCAAAGGAAAATAACACTTTCGCACTTTCATTAAAGGTTCTTCTGTCAAAGCATAACTTTTCAAGAACCCAAACAATATTTCTCCTTCCCGTATCTATTTTTAGTAATTCATCTTTTGTTTTATTTGAGAAAAGTCTCACCAAGTTTTGAGAAACGGCTACTGGATTCACTTCAACAAATGAGCGGAAGAGGCGTGAACCCAGCTCTGAATTTAAAACTTCCGCATTATCGAAAGGGCTTTGAGGCCCTACAATTTTGTCAATGATTAAAACAGCTTTATCGTTATAACCGAGATACTTCATTTGTTCGGCTATAGCTTCCGAAAGATTTTTTCTATCAGGGTCTTCTAATTTGGCAATATTTGTAATTACATTTAGAAGCCTATCGGGTGTGCATGGTTCAAGCCATTCTTGAGCCAAGGACATTGCTAGTGGAAAAGGTCGTAGACCTATTAATCTTCCTTTTCGTTCAAATATTTCTCGTTTTAAAAAATGTGAGCATGTATCATGAAATTCATTAATTTTTATCTGATCTTCTCCGGTTAAACTTGTGATGTTTATATCTGTTGCAATAAATTCAAGTTGTGATTTTAATTCATCTTCAATTCCAAAATAATTAAAGATAGAACATGATTTTAGGATTGTTCTAGACCTTTCATTTTGTCCTTTTGCTCCAAGAAGTTTATCAAGAAGTTCTTTATCATCTAGTTTTCCAATAAATTTTTCTCCATTTTTTATACTCTCTCCAATAAGAACCGCCATTAAAGGTATCCCCTGAGAAAATTCTTTGATTTTCTCGATATTGTCTTTCCCCAGTACCTCAAAATCTTCTGTTAAAATCTGTTCAACAATTGATGATAAATCTTCTTTTTTAATTAGAATATAGTTTACTCCATTTATCTTGTCTTGCTCAAGCTCTTCAGGATTAGAATCAATTGTAATTAGCGAAATGATATTGTTCTCATTTTGAATGAAATGAAGAAGTTGTCTGTGCAGTGTTCTTGAACAATTATCTAAAATAACTATCCTGTCTTCCTTTTCTTTTGTAAGCTTTGTGAAAATTGACTGATAATCAGCGCTGGAATCGTAATTACAGTTTAGATAAAGAACTCTACTATTTAGATTGATTAATTCTTCCGATTCATTTGCTCTAAATGCTTCAAGTAATATTCTGGTTTTACCTAAGCCCGATAAACCAATTAGCCGTATACTTTCATTTGGTTTTTTAATCCCGTTTTTTATTTGACTAGTAATCTTATTTATTATCTCATTCTCATGATATTTTTGAGATGTATTTGTTAAAGATTTCCAGTCTTGCCATACTGCCAATGGTTTATATCTATCTTTTTGATGTTGAAGCGCGAAAATTGCCGTTTCTTTTAAAGCCCCAGTTAAGCCAGAGATTAATTGACCATGAGCTTTTTCTTTGTCGTTATATTGGGATGAGTATTTATATTCTAATGGAAACCTTAAATGCTTTAAGTCAAAAGGTATGTTGTCGGGATTTTCATTGGGAGAGCCATATGAGTTATTAAGTACACCTATTATCTTTTCTTCACCAATAGCTTCATATGCAATACCATATTCATAAAAAACATTGTTATTTTGAAATGGTTTGTATTTATCTCCTGTTATTTTTCTAAGAAATTGTTTGAAACGATTAACGTGATTTACAACAGATAAGTCCGCGATAAAAATGTCACAACTTGGAATTCTTTCGTCTGCAATTTTTGCAGCAACCTGCACAGAGCCTGATTCTCCTGTTATACCCTCTTGTATGATGAATTCAACACCCTTTAGTTCAGGTTTGTTTTTAAGTTTCTTGACTGACTTTTTTATGCAATCTAGAATGAAGTACTTGTTGTATTTCGAATCTGTTGTCATCTGCCAAGAAAAGAATATTTTTACTTTCATATTTCAGTTCTAGCTTTATTAATGGGTTTTTTCTGCATGAAACTCAACATACGCATAACCGTATGTTTACTGTTTTGTTTACTATTTCTATTAAAACCGCATACATACGGTTACTCCATTTATATGCTACTTTTTAAATATAGCAATCCCAATACCCAAATTAAGGCGTGGCGAAAACTACATAAAAACTTGTGGGGGAATTATTACATTGCTAATATAAAACATAATCCTATTCCAAACCTTGCGGGTTTCCGCAGAAGTGAAAAAAAAGTTTGAAAATGTAAAAATATGATCACCAATTAAGAGAGCAATGGTGTGTTTTTTTACCTGAATTGGTTGATAGTACTGGGCTCCTTTTATTCCTTTTCAGCGGTTGTATAAAATTGGTCCCATTGTAAAATTTCGTAGGCTTTGGCATCTTTAAAAATATTTTTTGCCATGGCCTGCCCTAGAACATGCACCGGAATTCCACGGTATTTGCGTAATCCTCCTCTAAGAAAAGGCTTTAAAAGTGGCCAAACTTTTAAGGTAATGGCTTGAGCCATTCCGTACCTGTTGGTTGGCGTTAAAATCATTGAAGGTTGAAAAACACTTAATCGCTCAAAATTTAAAGCTTTTAATTCTTCTACTAGTTCGCCTTTTGTTCTTAAATAAAAGGATTTAGATTTAGAACTTATGTCTACCGAAGCTAGTAATTCAAAATGTTGAATGCCTGCTTTTTTACAGGCTGTAGCAAAATTCAGTACCGCTGTTTTATCAATTTTTATAAATTCTTCTTTACTCACTTTTGAGGGTTCACCAACGCCTAAAGTACAAATGGCTGCAGTGTGTCCCTGTAAATACTCCTGGTACGAGGCGGTATCGAAGATGCTTATTTTATGCTGTTGTACAAAAGCTGCATTTATATTAGGAATAGGGGTTCTCCCCAGTACTGTTAACCGACTGATGTACTTTTCTTGCAGTAAGGCTTGTAAGGTTTCTGTACCCACAGCACCACTTGCCCCTAACATTACTATGGCTGTTTGATTGGATTTTAAAGTCATTGCTTTCTTTTGTTCGCTTGAAATTATTATAGCCTTGGAGGAAACAGTTCTTGATCTAAAAATTGCAGATGTATAGGGACTGCTTTTCAGCATACAATATACTCTAATTTCGCAACAAACGGCTCCTACAACTTCTAAATCACTTTTGCTTCTTTACCGTCTAGCGGTAATTATTTCTGCTCTATTTGCTGCTGCCAATTAGCAAGAAGTTGCTCCCCTGTTTTGCTAAACTTCCCTCTAAGAATTGGGTGAAGCAACCAGTTTTGGAATTTCTTTTTATACTCAAATTCAAAGACCATTATTACTTTTGTTTGCGTCTCATCAATTACCTCCATTTTCCAGTTTCCTTTCAAGTTTTTAAAAGGATAAGGATAATCGGGAACAGCAGTAAGCACTTCAAAAGTATATTCCGCTTCTTCCACCCATTTAGAACAAGTTTCTGTCCACCTATCTTTTCCGTGGCTACAACTGCGAACCATCCCCTCCCCTTTACCAGAGATTACTTTAACAGCATCAATATTTGGTGCTACGACATGGTAATTTGCTACGTCAGAGATAACTTTCCAAACGTTTTGCTTACTAGCTTTAAAAGTTCTTTCGAAGCTTAATTGTTTCCTCCCCTTTTTAGAGTTATGGTCTGTTTGCTCAAGTGCTTTCGCTTGGTTGATTGCCATAAATAAAACAATCAAGGCCACCACAGCAATCGTACTGTTTCCTGTTCTTGAAATTTCAAATGGGTGAAAAATTAAAAGGATACAGCTCGCTAGAATCCAAAGGAAATCCTGAATAATTATCGCTAATACACCCAATGGTTTTTGCCTTTTCATTTCATAAACAATGAGGAAAGAAAATAAAATTAGCGCGGTACCTATAATCCAAAATACAGCGGTATTAGCGCTGTCAAACAAATGAGCAATCTGTTTGTTTTTGGCGACTAATAGAATGCCTGAGAGTCCTGAAAATAGCGCGTTAAGCCGAAGTGATTTTTGCAATTGATTCATCTTAGAATTTTTAACAAAGTTCTTAAGTGTGAAGCAATTTTCTCTTGACAAATGTTAGGAAATTGGGTTGACTAGATTTTTTCTGAGTCTGCTTAATGATTCAGGAGCAATCCCTATCATGGACGCAATATAGTGAAGAGGAACATACTGAAAAAGCTCAGGTTCTTCTTCCATTAAGTTTTCAAACCTTTCTTTCGCGGTAGTATGTAATTGCGAAAACATACTTTTCTCTAGCAAAGCAAAAGAATGCGCCAAAAGTAAATTGTCAAATTCAAGCCATTTTGGTTCCGTTTTACAGAGTTCCATATGTTTCTCTCTACTGATGACATATAGGGTACAATCAGTAATAGCCTGAATATTCCAAAAATTTGGGGTTTGAAAAACGAAGCTGGACACCGAAGTAATAAATTTTCCGCTACTTCCTATCCAAAAGCTAATTTCTTTTCCATCGGCAATGTCATACATTCTAAGATACCCCGTCGCTATAAAAGCCATTTCTCGGCATACTTTTCCTGACTGCAGCACGTATTCATTTTTCTTAATTTCAACCTTTTCAAATTTGGACAAAACCCTTTCTAAGGATTCCTTGTCCATACTAACTTGTTTTGTGATACAGTCTTCAAGTAGTTTCATTATCTAAGTACCGTCAAGGGTGGGTATAGGGTTAATTGCTTGGTTTAAACAACTAAACTAGCAAATAATTTTTTAGGGTGCTATCTACTGGGGCAAACTTTCAAATGTTCGTGCTGCCATTTCTTCTTGTTTCGGTTTTTTTACCTGCCTGGCGGCGTGCGCTTTCGTATTAAAAAAGCTTATTCATTTTGAATACGGACATAAAAATGAGCATTCCTAGTGTCGCCAATACATGAAGTCCAAAACCCACATAATTTATGACTTTTACATAGGTATTGGTAGAATACCCTATGATGGAATACAGAGCGAATATTAAAATACAGGCTTCTACACATAATGCACATGCTTCTCTAAATTCAAAATAATGCTCTTGTATGTTCAGATTTTTGTTGATCCAAAAAATAAGTATCCCTGCTACAACAATTGCATTTAAATAAGAAATAAAAAGAGTGGTCTTTTCCATTTTATATCCAAGGATAGGGGCGGCTAAATGGCAAAGTAAAATTAGAACTATTACTACGTTTACAGTGCTGTCATTCATAACTTATAATTGGTATTTTCTATTTTTTTCGCTTGTAGGTACCATACCGCTAACCGTAAAATTATTCTAATCGTTGTTCGTTATGTCAAAACAGGAACTACCCAATTTCTTTAGTACGATACGTTGTTTTCGGTGATGAGCAGAAGTCCTTTAAACTACCAATCTATAGGGAAATAATCTTTTAAGAATTTACCTGCCCAATGCTTTCCAGTATTAATGCCATCAAATAAAGGATCCATAACCCGTGCAGCACCATCAACAATATCTAATGGTGGTTGAAAATCTTGCTCTTCTTGCTTCTTCTTTGCCAAGGCAGCAGGATCTTCATCGGTGACCCAACCCGTATCTACCGCATTCATAAAAATACCTTGCTTGGCTAAATCGCCTGCAGCCGTATGGGTTAACATGTTTAAAGCCGCTTTTGCCATATTGGTATGCGGATGGCGCGATTCTTTAAAAGCACGGTGGAATTTGCCTTCCATTGCCGTAACATTTATAATATGTTTTTGCCCTGTAGGATTCTTTTTCATCACCTCTGCCAATCGGTTACACAAGACAAAAGGCGCTACCGCATTCACCAACTGTACTTCTATCATTTCTGTAGTTTCTATTTCACCCAATTTCAAACGCCAGCTGTTGGTATTTCGTAAATCTACCTGCTGCAAATCGGCATCCAACTCCCCTTCCGGGAATACTTCTTTGGCTACTAAAGCATTATCAAAACTATAGGGTATCTGCGAGAGTTGCGCCGAAGCTCGTAGTCCTATTCCTGGTTCTGGACCATGCCACGTCACTGGCATATTCTGGTTCGGAGACGCCGTAGTGGTTAGTTGCGTTAACTCTTCTAAACAACTGTTATGATCTTGCAATAGTTCTTGTGCAAACTTAGGTAGCGTTGCTATCGGTTGTTCTTCATTGGCCATTAAATGGTGGTAGAACCCTGCTGGCCTGCGTACCGTTTGTGCGGCATTATTAATTAGAATATCTAAATGGTCATACTGCTGTTCTATAAAATTACAGAAGATTTCTACACTAGGAATATGACGCAAATCTAATCCGTGAATTTTTAAGCGGTGCCCCCATTCCATAAAATCGGCCTCTTTGGAAAACCGTAAAGCAGAATCTACAGGAAAGCGCGTAGTTGCAATAACGGTTGCTCCGCCACGCAATAACATTAAGGTGATATGATAGCCTATTTTTAAGCGAGAGCCGGTAATGACCGCCACTTGCCCTTTTACGTTCGCGGATTGGAAACGTTTGGCATAATTAAAATCGCCACACTCCGTGCACATGGTATCGTAAAAGTGGTGCAGCTTGGTAAAAGATGTTTTGCAGACATAGCAATTACGAGCAATTTCTAATTCTTGCTGTTCTTTATGTACTAATTCTGATGCTTGTAGTAATTTTGGTGCGGTAAAAATATGCGCTTCTCGTGCATTACGGATGCCGGTATCTTTACGTGCCACACGGTCCATCTTATCTTGCTTGCGTTTGTTTGCTTTTTTGGCGTCCTTTTTCCGACGGGAAAACTCGTCTCTATTTGGTCTAGAAAATTGTCCGGTTACTTTAAGGAGTTCCGTTCTTTGTTCAAGGGGAATATCAAAAATTTGATCCGTATTTTTTACGAGTTGCGCTAATACGGCAATGCATTTTTCTATCTCTTCAGTGGAAATAGGAGGCGTAATTGAAGGGTCTTCAGCGTTTAATTTCATATAAATCTTCATTTTTTATAAAAAATGAATTAAAAAATCTTACTATACTATGGAGCATTTTCTGCTGTACTAAAACTTCTCGATACTAATTATTCATCCGCTATCGCTACTGCAAAATTCACTCGAAGTGACAGCGATGTGCTGATTTGTAATTGAGAAGCATTAGCACTACTACTCTCTTTATTTAATACTTTATACTTAATACTCGTTACTTATAACTCAAATGTCAGTTCGAGTGATTTTCGATAGAAAATTGTATCGAGAACTTTTTACTACTCGAGTACTTCTCGATACTAATTACGCAGCCGCTATCGCTACTTCGTAATTCACTCGAAGTGACAGCGGTATTCTGATTTGTAAAGGCCAAATAACTATTACTTTTTTCACTTTGTACTAGTTACTAGTATCTAAATTTCAATTATCTGTTCATTTTTTTCATCGATAAAAAAACGAACCAAACCTGCCTGCCGGCAGGCAGGAAAATCTAGGCTGACGAAACTAAGTCTAAATTTTTCTATCAATCTCCTGAATTTCAGGAACTCGCTTTTAACCATCAAGAAAAATAAAACCTAGCGTTAAGCTCAAACAGCCTGAAATTGCTACGGATATTTCAATTCAAATTTTACGACAAATTTTCGATAGGCCGTTTTTTAATTCAACTAAAAACAGCAATCAGACTTTCATACATTGTACTCTTTACTTAATACTAAGTACTCGTTACATACAACTCAAATGTCAGTTCGAGTGGTTTTCGATAGAAAATTGTATCGAGAACCTTTTACTTCTCGAACACTTCTCGATACTAATTACGCCTCCGCTATCGCTACTGCATAATTCACTCGAAGTGACAGCGGTATTCTGATTTGTAATTGAGAAGCATTAGCACTACTACTCTCTTTATTTAATACTTAATACTCGTTACTTATCACTCAAATGTCAGTTCGAGTGGTTTTCGATAGAAAATTGTATCGAGAACTTTTTACTACTCAAATACTTCTCGATACTAATTACGCATTCACTATCGCTACTTTATAATTCACTCGAAGTGACAGCGATGTGCTGATTTGTAATTGAGAAGCATTAGCACTACTACTCTCTTTATTTAATACTTTATACTTAATACTCGTTACTTATCACTCAAATGTCAGTTCGAGTGGTTTTCGATAGAAAATTGTATCGAGAACCTTTTACGACTCGAATACTTCTCGATACTAATTATTCATCCGCTATCGCTACTTCATAATTCACTCGAAGTGACAGCGATATTCTGACTTGTAATTGAGAAGCATAAGCACTACTACTCTCTTTATTTAATACTTTATGCTTAATACTCGTTACTTATAACTCAAATGTCAGTTCGAGTGGTTTTCGATAGAAAATTGTATCGAGAACTTTTTACTACTCGAATACTTCTCGATACTAATTACGCATCCGCTATCGCTACTTCATAATTCACTCGAAGTGACAGCAGTGTGCTAATCTGCAATGGCTTGATCACTAGTATTCTTTTTACTTTGTACTATTTACTAGTATCTAAATTTCAATTATCTGTTCATTTTTTTCATCGATAAAAAAACGAACCAAACCTGCCTGCCGGCAGGCAGGAAAATCTAGGCTGACGAAACTAAGTCTAAATTTTTCTATCAATCTCCTGAATTTCAGGAACTCGCTTTTAACCATCAAGAAAAATAAAACCTAGCGTTAAGCTCAAACAGCCTGAAATTGCTACGGATATTTCAATTCAAATTTTACGACAAATTTTCGATAGGCCGTTCTTTAATTCAACTAAAAATAGCAATCAGACTTTCATACATTGTACTCTTTACTTAATACTAAGTACTCGTTAGTTATAACTCAAATGTCAGTTCGAGTGGTTTTCGATAGAAAATTGTATCGAGAACCTTTTACTACTCAAATACTTCTCGATACTAATTATTCATCCGCTATCGCTACTGCAAAATTCACTCGAAGTGACAGCGGTGTGCTGACTTATGATTGAGAAGCTTGATAACTATCACTCTTTTTACTTAATACATTAAAAAAGAAACTACTCCAAAATTGTAATTCTAACTTTTTTCTTTTTCAATTTTGTATTGTTCAATTTTCGTACTAACTCATCCGCAATCGCTAAAGGAACGGCAACAAAAGCACAATCTTGTTTTAATTCTATAGTTCCTAATTGATCTTTATTAATTTCGCCTTGCTTAAAGAACAATCCAGCAATATCTCCTTTAGAAATCTTATCTTTTCTACCACCAGAAATAAATAAAGTCTCCCAATATTGTGGTTTGCGAGGTGCTTTTACCGCAATATTTGCACGATTAGGATTTTTAATAAATTCTGGAAATTCCTCTTTTTCCCAACGCATTACATAGGCAGTACCTTTAGTATTTACACGCGCTGTTCTACCATTACGGTGCGTAAATTCTTCCTCAGAAGCTGGCACATCATAATGAATAATATATTTAAGCTCAGGCACATCAATACCTCTCGCTGCTAAATCTGTGGCGATTAAAAGTTGACTCGTACCATTTCTGAATTTGATTAAGGCGCGGTCACGATCATACTGTTCCATCTCTCCTGAAAACGTAGAATGGCTAATCTTCTTTTCCGTCAAAAATTTGTCTAAGTACTCTATATTTTCTTTTAGATTACAAAAAACAATCCCTTGCTCATTCCCTAAATGCATTACTAAATCTAAAAGGGTTTGAGATTTGTTTCTTAAAGGAGAAATTACCGTTTTAATCTCTAATTTAAGTGCTTTTTTCTCTTTCAAGTAATTGATAAGTACTGGCTTGTCTAAACGTACAAATGGAGGAATCTCTATATTCTGAGTGGCAGAAGTTAAGATTCTTTTATTGATACGGGGTACGTTGGCAATAATACCCTTCATCTCATCAGAAAAACCTTTATCTAAACATTTATCAAACTCATCTAAAATTAATGTTTTAATACTTTCTTTAGAAAAACGATCGTTCATAAAATGATCTAGAATTCTCCCTGGAGTTCCTATTAAAATAGCCGGATTATGTTTTAATTCCGACTTATCTTTTGCCATAGTACGCCCACCATACACCGCATTCACTTTAAATCCTGTACCCATGATTCTAAGTACCTGCTCTATTTGTATGGCTAACTCTCGAGAAGGCACCACAATTAAGGCTTGCACTTCATCAATAGTAGCATCCAATGTTTTTAATAAGGGTAATAAAAATGCTAATGTTTTACCGGTTCCCGTTGGTGAAAGTAAAATGGTATTGGTTGTTTTCTCTATAACAGCAATAGCTTCCACTTGCATTGGGTTCAATTGATGGATGTTCAGTTTTGCTAAAATATCCTCTTGATCTTTTATACTATTCGCCATTGCAATTATATATTTTTCTTGTTTGTTGGTGTTTCTTCCTTTGGAAGAATATTGGTATTGTGCTCTAAATAATTAGCCAATACTTTATCTATTAATTCATCTTTTGTAAGGTGATGAAAAACAGTTTTTACTTTATTTTTAAAATCCTCAGAGACATCTCTATTTGGTTTCGTTTTAAAAACTTTCTTTGCCCAAAGTAAGGCGTTTGTTTCTTCAATACTCGCTGCATCTGCCTTTTCAATTTTATGAAAGGTAATCCCTAATTCTTTTTCAAATTCTGGAATTTCTGCAACTTCTTCTTGTTGTAGAATGGTCATGGAGAGTCCGTTTGCTCCGGCCCTAGCCGTTCTACCACTTCTATGCACGTATAAATCGTAAGTTTCTGGTAAGTGGTAATTTACTACGTAAGATATGTTCTTCACATCAATACCACGAGAGGCTAAATCTGTAGCTACTAAAATTTTTAGTTGCCCTTCTCTAAACTGCCCCATAACACGATCACGAATTACCTGGGTTAAACTCCCATGAAGTGCTCCTGATGAAAATTTGTTAATCGCTAAGTTCTTCGCTAGCTTATTTACAGCTGCTTTTGTTTTACAGAAAATGATACCTTGTTCTCCTTCTCTAGAACTTAAGAAATGTAATAAAACGTCTAATTTTTCAATAGGTTCTACAACGATATATTGATGCTCAATACCTTGATGGCCTATGGTATCCATATCTGCCTCTAGGTGCATTACATTTTTATTCAAGTAATTCTGTACCAATTGCTTGATAGCGCCTGGCATAGTAGCTGTAAATAATAATGTTCTGCGCTCTTCTGGTAATTCTTTTACAATAGGATCTAGATCTTGCTTTAAAGCTGTCACCATTTCATCGGCTTCATCTAACACCAAATACGAGGTATTTTTTATGTTGATGGCTTTTTGCTGAATTAAATCTACCAAACGTCCTGGTGTAGCAACAACTACGTGCGTTGCACTTTTTAATTTTTCAATCTGAGGTTTTATAGGTGTTCCTCCGCAAATTGATGCGATAACAATAGCAGGACTATATTTCGCAAACGAGACTAAATTGGCGTAAATCTGCTGTCCTAACTCCCGTGTAGGGGCTAAAATAACCACTTGAATATCGTTGTTTTTTGTATTTACCAATTGTAATAATGGCAGCCCAAATGCAGCTGTTTTTCCCGTACCCGTTTTTGCCAAAGCCACGATATCTTTCTTAGCCGTAAGGACTAAAGGAATGGTCTTCACCTGAATATCTGTAGGGGTAGTAATAGCTAAATCAGCTAAACTTTTTTGAAATACTTCGTTAACTCCTAGCTTGGAAAAATGCTTTGACATAAAATAATTTTCCGCAAAGATAACTACAGTTTTTTTGGGAATGGTAGGGATTATCCATTATCTGACTCTTTTGTTGAGTTTAGAGAAGAATAATCTTATAAATTACGCTACAATTAAAGGCTTTCTACAAACTGACGTTGTAACAAATCTGTCTCCTTATTTTTCCAATCTTCACCTGCTAAAATTATTTTCCACTTTCCTATAGTCTTTTCTATAAATGATGCGTCTTTATAATCTATATAATAATCAAGAGAAAAAGCCGTAAAAACACCATTTTCTCTTGGCCATAGCGTACATAAAACACCTGAAGTATATCCATGATTGGCCTCCTTAATCGTATAATTAATAATTTTAATCCGTGTATCTCCTTGTTGTGTTGAAGAATAGGTTCGTGTTATTTTTTGAGTAGTGTTTACAGTTAAACTATCGGCGCGTTCTATGGAGGGAATGGTATCGCTTTCTATTGAAAAATAGGTTTCATAAATAACAGGAGTATCCTTCGTTTTTAACCATTTTTCTACTTTTTTAATATCATTTAAATTAAGATAAACAATCCTAGGGGCTTTTTCAATGGTAGTTGTAATGCCCGAATCATTTCGATCCTGTAGTCCCATAGGAAAAAAAACAGCGATAGCAATAACCAGCATAAAAATCCCACCTAGAATCCACTTCAATTTACTTTTCATGCTTGAACTATTTGTTTTGAAGCGCTCTTCCTAAAACAATATTAAAGGGACAGAACGGATTAAAGATTTTAAATATAGCACTAAAACGCTATACTTTTCAATTGTGATACACTAATTGAAAACTTACCAATAAAAAAAAGGGATCTAATTTCTTAGACCCCTTACTCAACTTCAAAAAACAAAAAGCCGAGAACTACTACATAACTCGGCTTTAATAAACAACTACTACTCATTAAAATTAAGTGACTAACTCAAACTATGACTCTTTACCACTTTACTTGGCATTTTTTCTTTGTAACTCATCCATAAATAATTTACTACTCCCAGTAAAAAAACGACACTTCCAACGACGTATAATGTTGAATAATCTCTTTTTCCTTCTACAGGTGCACTTATAAATGAATGTTCTTCTACCTTTAAATTCAAGGTATGTTGATTCTCATTATTCAAAACAAATCTTGTCTTCGTAAATCCGTTTTTAAAGAGTAATAAGGTACTCTGGTTTTTATAAATCTCTTTAAAAATGGTGTTTTTCACCACTACATTTTTTAAGTTTTCAGGGATTCCACTTACCTCAAAAACTACTTTTGTTTCGTGTCCCAATTTTACCTGAGCACTTTTAATTTTATAGTTGATGTTGTCGTTAAACAAAAAACTTAAATTGTTTTGCACATGATCAATGACCATTTGCTTAAATTCTTCTGGTGTTTTGTATTCTTGTTCAGGATGCAGGGTTTTTATTTCATGTTGAAAAGCTGTTAGTGCCCCTGAAATTTGTAATACCCAGCTCCCGTTTTCTTGTTCTACTAAAAGAACCGTAGAAGCATCTGCCTGATGTGCTTGCACACTAAGACTAACAAAAAACAATGCAATTAATATTTTATACATAACCTATATTTTTTTTACTTATTATTCTGCGTAAGCTCCTGATAAACAATTTATAAAACTATTTGTTCCTGGTGCAGCTACATGATAATGATACCCTCTTGTATCATCTGAGTGTCCTCTACAATCATCTAAATCTGTTGGCTCATTCCCATCTGCATCTAATTGTGCATACATCGCAAAGCCATCCATAGCATATCCTATCTGAGCAGCATGGTCATCTGTTTGCGCCACTTGAGTAGATACGCCTGTTGCGGCATGGTAATGATATCCTGCATTTAAATTAATATGTCCGCCAGCATCATCAAAAGGTGCTAAAGTATACGCGCCTAAAATAGCATCTGTTGGAGCCGGAGCATCAAACACAACCCCATTAAAAGCAACCCCTCTATTGGAAGGTGCCGAAGCTGCCCCCGGAGGTCCAAAACCACCAAATGAAAGTGGAGTAGCTAGTTTTACAGGAGTTACTGGAATTACATAAGTAGTACTCATATCTGTAACATATGAAGGAAGACACTCCACACAGAAATTCTCATATTCCTCACCTACATCTGGATTTGCAGCATTAGCACAATCATCTTCCGTTTCTGTAGTGTAAATGTCTCCGTTTTCATCATACATCATCCAATTATCATCGCCATAAAAAGTGGCCATATTTTCTATGAAAGCACCATCTACATCATATACTTCTCCGCCTTCTAACCAAATACCTCCAGCATCAGCGCCATCTGCAATATTATCAGGACACCAAGGTCCCATAGTATGATCTGATGGTGTACTAGATGTTACTATCTGGTAACAATCCCCCTCAGATCCATCTGAAAGTGTACACGGTACTAAGGTCACCGTGACTGCTCCGCTATCGGTTAAAAACAACTCAGGATCTACGGCGACTATATAATCATCACTAGACGTATCTGTTGTTTCTTCTGTTTCTTCGGTATCACTGTCTGATGAACTATCACTACAACTGGTACACACCATAAAAAAAGCGAGTGCCATTATAATCAAGGCTGCGTAAAATATATTCAATTTTTCAAATACTTTCATGGCTAAATTGTTTAATTAAAGTTCTTTTATAGTGTAAATCTACCCGATAAAAAGGAGCTAAATTTTAACAATAAGCGAAACAAGGAAAGTATTCAGTGAATGCAGATAAACAATCAATTAGCGCTTTGGATCCTATCAAAAAATCTAAAAAAAATTCTGAAACGCATAATTTTGGGCATAAAAAAAGGAGCTCCTAAGAGCTCCTTTTTAATTATGTAAAATAATCGATTTCTATTTTAAACCTCTAGCAGTAAGCATTGGTGCAATTTGTGGATCAGAACCTCTCCAATCTTTATACATCTGCTCTAGGTCCAACGTATTTCCTCTTGAAAGCACCATATCTCTAAAACGTTGCCCATTGGCACGTGTTAAACCTCCATTATTCTCAAACCAATTATAGGCATCGTGGTGTAACATTTCTGTCCATAAATACGAGTAATACCCTGCGGCATACCCCCCGCCAAAGATGTGCGCAAAATACGTAGATCTGTATCTAGGCGGAACGGCACTAACAACATCTAACTTTGTTTTTGCTAAAGCTTCTTTTTCAAAAGCATTGGCATCTGCTATTTTAGTATCTGCAGCAATTACATGCCATTGCATGTCTAAATTAGATGCGGCTAAGTTTTCTGTTAAGCTATATCCTTGATTAAAGGTTCCTGATTTTTTAATCTTATCTAATAATGCTTGCGGAATTTGTTCTCCCGTTTTGTAGTGTAAGGCGTAGTTCTTTAAAATTTCAGGATATAAAGCCCAATTTTCATTGAACTGCGATGGGAATTCTACAAAGTCTCTTGCTACTGCTGTTCCTGATAAAGAAGGATATTGCTGATCTGCAAAGAAGCCGTGTAAAGCATGGCCAAATTCGTGGAACATAGTTTCTACTTCATCATAAGTAAGCAATGCAGGTTCTCCTTCAGCAGGTTTTGGATAATTACATACATTGTAAATTACCGGTTTTTTATCATACAATTTAGACTGGGTTACAAAGTTGCTCATCCAAGCACCTCCTCGTTTGCTAGGTCTTGCAAAGTAATCTGCATAGAATAAGCCTAATGCTTCACCGTTTTCTTCAAAAAGCTCATACACCAATACATCTTCATGATAGGTAGGAATATCAATACGCTCTTTAAACGTAATCCCATATAATTTACGGGCAGCATAAAAAACACCTTTTTCTAAAACTGTTTTTGTTTCGAAATAAGGTTTGATTTGATTTTCATCTAAATCATATTTCGCAATGCGCACCATTTCTGCATAATGGTTCCAATCCCAAGCTTCTAAAGTAAAATCTTCGCCTTTTGTTTTTACCATTTGCTGTATTTCTGCAGCTTCATTGGCTGCTTTTGCAGTCGCCGCAGGAATTAAACCTTCAAACATTTTAAAAACATTCTCAGGAATTTCGGCCATGGTTCCCTGAAGACTCCATGCTGCATAATTAGGAAAGCCTAAAAGCGCTCCCTTTTTAGCCCGTAGCTCTGCTAGTTCTGTAATAATACCCTTAGTATCATTGGCAGAACCATCTGTTCTATAGAACGCTGCTTTAAATAATTTTTCTCTCGTAGCTCTATTTTCAAGGCTTTGCAGTAATGGCTGTTGTGTGGTATTCAACAACGGAATTTTCCACCCTTCGCCTTCTGTATTTTCTAAGGATTTTAATTGTGCTTCCGAGAGTCCGGCTAATGCGGCTTTATCGGTAAAAACTAAAGCTCCGCTATTATTTGCTTCTAATAAGATTTTATTAAATTGATTTTCTAACGCTGCTAATTTAGCATTGTACCCTTTTAAGATCTCTTTATCTTCTGAAGAAAGATTTGCTCCTGCTTTTTCAAACTGCTCAAAATAGTTTTCTATTAATTTTACAGCTTCAGCTTCTAATCCTAAGCTATCTTTTGTTTCCTGTAAGCGCTTTACGCGCTGAAATAATTTATCATTTAAAAAAATAGCATCCTGCAACGCTGCAAATTTAGGGGCCATTTCTTCTTGGATGGCCTGAAGCGTATCATTGGTATTCGCTCCTGTTAATCCGTAAAAAACATTTGATACGCGCTCTAACACTTCGCCACTTTTCTCTAAAGGTAAAATGGTATTGTCAAAAGTAGCTGCCGCTGTAGCATTTGCAATTTCTTGCACAGCTTTCTCTTGCAAGGCAATACCTTGGTCTAGTGCCGGCTTAAAATGATCATTGGTAATTTTACTAAAATCTGGTGCAAAGTACGGCAATGTGCTTTCTACCAGTAATGGATTTTCAGTAGTATTCATAGGCTGTTCTGAAGTGGTTTCGTTTTTACTTTTTGAGTCATTACAGCTTGTAAATAACACCGTAAGCAAAAACATAGTGTATACATTTTTCATGTAATTATTTTAAAATTAGTCCCTGTAAATATAGGAAATTACCACCATTTAACTCGTGAAAAATAAAAGAGAAATAACTACGAAAAGAAGCATTTACAGTTACTTTTTAACTACAACATAATCAGCAAAATAGTTATGGCTATCCGTAAATTTAGTCTGGATTTCCATAGCTGTATTCGCTAAAATAGATTTTAGAATCTTAGCGTCATATTTTCTAGAGATCTCGGTGTGTATCTTTTCTCCTTCAGAAAATGAAATATGCTGGTCTAGCGCTGCTATCCAAACTTTTTGTTTTTTCTTACTTACCAAAAAGCTTTTTGCAATCCCAGTTATTTCGTCATATTCCGGAGCATGTATAAAGTTCCAAATATCAAATTCTGCACCAAATTCTTTATTTATCCTTGTTAATAAATTTAGATTAAATGCAGCAGTAACGCCTTGTGCATCATTATATGCAGGCAAAACTACAGCCGATGGTTTGATACAATCTAGCCCCAGAAAAAGTTTATCATCAGTGTTAAGGTTCTCAGAAAGTTGCTCCATAAAACTAGCCGCTTCATCATCTTCCATATTCCCTAAATTTGAACCTAAGAAAAGTACCACTTTAGGATGTTCACTATCCTTAAAACTCTCTAAGACCCCAAAATAGTCTCCCTGTTGTGTTTTTGCGGAAAGATTAGGGATTTCATTTTTTAAATTTTCTTCTAAATCGTCTAGCGCATGTTGCGAAATGTCTATGGGTAGATAATCAAACTTAAAACCCTGTGCTACTAAAGGTTTTAGTAGTTCCTTGGTTTTTGTTCCGTCTCCCGCACCCAATTCTATCAGCTCAAAATACGTGTCTTTAGCAACACCTAAAGCATTAATAATGTCATTAGGTTGCTCTTTAAAAATTTCATGCTCTGCCCTCGTCAAATAATACTCTGGAAGATTCATTATTTTAACAAAAAGCTTATCCCCTATTTCATCATAAAAATAGCGCGATGACAAAAATTTAGGACTACTATTAAGTCCTAAGTCTACATGCGTTAAAAATGCTGTGTCTATAATTATTTCACTAGTCTGATTCCTGTGTACTGCCATCTATATTTTGGATGAAAAAAGTTTCTATATGTATTTCTTTCATGACCCTCACTTGTAGCTACAGAGCTACCGCGAAGTACCATGGTATTGATCATAAATTTGCCATTGTACTCTCCTACAGCTCCATCGGCGATCTTAAAATTAGGATAAGGCAAGTAAGCAGAGTAGGTCCACTCCCATCGTTTTCCCCAATTAAATTTTTCTGATGCTGCTTCCCACTCAAATTCTGTTGGGAGTCTCATTTTTTTAAACGTTGCAAAAGCTTGTGCTTCATAGAACGAAACATGAGAGAGTATAGCATCTACAGCTACAGGCTTTAAACCCGCTAAAGTGTAGTAATGCCAAGTTCCGTTTATCTTTTTCCAATAAAGTGGTGCGGTACTATTTTCTTCTTGCACCCAAGACCAACCTTCATCTAACCAATATTTAAACTCTTGGTATCCGCCAGCTTCTATAAATGCTATAAAATCGCCATTGGTTACTAAATTTTTAGATAATTGGTATTCGTGTAAAAATACCTTGTGTCTGCCTAATTCATTATCAAAGCAGAAACCGTTTCCGTCATGACCAATTTCATAGATCCCTTCTGGCATTTGCAACCAACCATGATCTTCATTCTGATCCTGTACCAGATTAAAATTTTCATGATATACGGGATGAAGCGGATTGAAAGAAAACGTATGCTTTAAATCTGTAATTAATAATTCCTGATGTTGTTGCTCATGCTGAATGCCTAAGGTTACCAGGGTTTCTATTTCTAAGGATAACTTAGATTTTAAAAGCGCAACAATATGTTCATCTACATAGGTTCTATAACTATAGATTTCTTCTATAAGTGGTCTGGTCATTGCTCCCCTTAAAGAACGGGTAGCCCTTTCACCTACTGTTTGATAATAGCTATTAAAAAGGTATGAAAAGTCTTTGTTGAAAATAACGTAGCTATCATCGTATTTTTTAAGAATCATTTCCTCAAAAAACCATGTAATATGTGCTAAATGCCATTTTGGTGGACTCGCAAAAGCAACGGGCTGTGCATTATAATCTTCAGGCGCAAGAGGCGCGCATAAAGCTACGGAATGCGCTCGTGTTTTTTTAAATTGATGTATTAACTCGTGGTTAGTCATTTAAATAGGTCCTATAAATCAAATGTAATTGCTTGTAAAAATTACGTTTTGCTCTATTGATTTTATTTTTAGTCGAGAAGAATTCAATTCCTTAACGAAAAAGATGAATTCCTAAAGTTAAAACTATTTTTTAAACCTAAATACTGCAGCTGTACTAACAAATTATTAATTTTCTTATCCAAAATAAAATTTTCTCTAAAACTCCTTTTCTCCGAACTTACTTTTTAGAACCTTCGTTTTGTTTTTAGTACCATTAAAAGTATACGATAGATTTAACGAAATCATAACTACTTCATATCTGTTATTAGTGGTGGTATAAACCTCTTCTGGCTTAAACCTAGTAATCCGCTGATCGTTTGTTTTTAATAGCCTCACATTTATATTTTGCCATTGTACTACAGCGCTGCGTTTCCTTTTTAAGAAAGCTTTTTTAAAGGCTAGATTAGGCGAGTAAAATTCAAAGCCGCTTATTGGATAGCCAATTTATACAAGTTTATCATCCTATTGGAGGCTGTTCTTCCTCTTCTGAGGATAAAGATGGAACCTTTTTATCCTTTAGGTATTAGAAATAGTACTGCATTTCCTAAGTATCTTTTCGTTCTTTTTGTATATCGATATCAAACTAAAAACACTTGTATTTTACAACAAGCACCCTACTTGCACGAAACATCACACAATATATCTTGATACTAAATACAGCTTTGATTCTTTCAATAAAATATTTTTTACACTTAAATATTTGTTAAAGATTCTTAAAAAAGAATGAACGTTCATTTTTTATAATACCTTTGTATCAGAATTTAAGGAACATGGCAAAACTTCAAAAAAGTAAAGACAAAAGAGAAGCTTTAGTAAAGGCTACGATCTGTTTAGTAAATAACGATGGTTTTCACGCTGCTCCAATGTCTAAGATTGCTAAAATGGCTAATATATCTCCTGCCACTATCTATTTGTTTTTTGAAAACAAACAAGATTTGGTAAACAAAGTATATATAGAAGTAAAAGCGTCTTTTTCAACCTATGCTTTTGAAACGTTTACAGGTGATATGGAGGTTGAGCCTGGATTTGAATTGATTTGGAACCGTATAGCCGACTTTAAATTAAAAGATCCTGAAGAGGCTTTGTTTTTAGCACAATGCGATAACACTCCTATGATAGACGAAGCAAGTAGACAAGAGGGAATTAAACATTTGCAACCACTCTTAGATCTTTGGCACCGTGGAAAAGAAGAAGGAGTGATAAAACCTATTTCTGATTACCTATTGTATGCGTACAGTATAAACCCGCTTTCCTTTTTAATGTTAGCGCAACACCGTGGAGAATGTTCCATAAATAAACAAACAATTACAGAAGCATACCAAGCCGCTTGGGATAGCATCAAATTATAAAAAAGAAAACTTAAACCTAATTTTAAATATACACAAATGGAATTATTAGACAAATTAAAGTGGAGATACGCAGCAAAAGCAATGAACGGTAAAAAAGTGCCTCAAGAAAAAATAGACAATATTATTGAAGCTGCACGCCTTGCTCCCACTTCTAGTGGTTTACAACCTTTTGAAATTTATGTCATTACAAATCAGGAAATAAAAGAAAAAATTAGACCCGTAGCTTGGAACCAATCCGTTATTACAGATTGTTCTCACCTTTTGGTATTTGCTGCTTGGGATACCTATACGGCTGACCGCATTAATTACATGTTCGATTTAACCAATGATATCCGAGGTTTTAAAAATGAAGGATGGGAAAGTTACCGTCAGATGTTGTTGGGTTCTTACCCTCAAAAAGATGCTGAAGAAAACTTTAACCATGCCGCGAAACAAGCATATATCGCTTTCTCAGAAGCAATAACTGCTGCGGCTTTTGAAAATGTAGACACCACTCCTCTAGAAGGGTTTGATCCTGCTGCTGTAGATGAAATTTTAGGATTAAGAGAAAAAGGCTTACGTAGTGCTGTTCTATTACCAATAGGGTATAGAGATGATAAAAATGATTGGTTAGTAAACTTACCAAAAGTGCGTAAAAGCACTGAAGATTTAGTAACCGTAATCGATTAAATAAAAATAACATGATCAAAACAATAGTATTAAAACAAAGACCTGTTGGCAAACCAACAGTCTCAGATTTTGAATTCACACAGAGTGATAAAGAACTTGTCATTAATGATGGCGAATTACTCCTAGAAACTAGTTACGTTTCTGTAGATCCTTATTTAAGAGGACGCATGAGTGATGCTAAATCCTATGTACCACCATTTGAGGTTGGGAAGCCTATGAGCTCAGGGGTTGTAGCAAAAGTAATTGCTTCTAAAAATAAAAATTTTAACAATGGAGATTATGTTTCTGGATTGTTAGCATGGAAGACACAACAGGTGTCTACAGGAGAAGGTCTTACCAAAGTAAATAAAGACTTAGCTCCTTTAAGTGCCTATTTAGGTATTTTAGGAATGACGGGTTTAACAGCATTTTTAGGCTTACAAGAAATTGGGAAACCTAAAGCAGGTGAAACGATTGTAATCTCTGGAGCAGCAGGTGCTGTAGGAAGTGTTGTGGGTCAGGTTGCCAAAATCTTAGGGCTACGCGTAATCGGAATTGCAGGTTCTGACGAGAAAATTGAGATGCTTACTTCTGATTTTGGTTTTGATGCCGGAATCAATTATAATGAAACGAAAGATATGAATGCCGCTATTAAAGCTGCTGCACCAAACGGAGTAGATATCTATTTTGATAATGTTGGAGGACCAATTTCAGACGCTGTTCTTTTTAACATTAACAGATTTGCCCGTATGATTATTTGCGGTGCCATTTCTGTGTATAATAGCACAGAAATCCCAACAGGAGTTAGCGTTCAACCTTTTTTAGTTAAAAATAGCGCACTAATGCAAGGCTTTATCGTTTCTAATTATCAGGATAAATTCCCAGAAGCAATGAAGCAATTGTCGCTTTGGTTGTCTGAAGGAAAATTGAAATATACCGAAACTGTAGTAGAAGGTTTTGACAATATCCCCAGTGCTTTCCTAGATTTATTCGAAGGAAAAAACAAAGGAAAAATGATTGTGAAGATTTAATAAAAGAAAAAAAAAGCTATGAATAATTTTGAATATAAGAATCCTACTAAAATAATTTTTGGAAAGGATACTATTGGGAAATTAACAGCAGAAATTCCTGCTGACGCTAAGGTACTTATGCTTTATGGTGGCGGAAGTATTAAAAAGAATGGTATTTACGAGCAAGTGAAAACTGCATTAGCTAAGGTTGACCTTGTTGAATTTGGCGGAATTCCTGCAAATCCGGAGTATGCCGTCTTAATGGATGCCTTAAAAGTAATAAAAGAGGAAAAAATCACCTACTTATTAGCCGTTGGTGGTGGTTCTGTAATTGACGGGACTAAATTTTTAGCTGCAGCGGCAGTATATGAAGGAGTAGAACCATGGGAAATGCTAAAGAATAAAGAGCGCCCAACAAAAGGGATGCCTTTTGGAACTGTTCTTACCTTACCTGCAACGGGTTCTGAAATGAATTCTGGACTCGTGATAACAAGAGAAGAAACGAAAGAGAAATTAGCTATGGGCGGACCAGCACTATTCCCTACCTTCTCTATCTTAGATCCATTAGTAATTGCCTCTATACCTGAACGCCAATTGGCAAATGGAGTTACCGATGCTTTTACTCATGTTTTAGAACAGTATATGACCTACCCTGCTGGTGGTTTGTTACAAGATAGATTCGCAGAAAGTATTTTACAAACCTTAATTGAAGTAGGACCTAAAGTAATTAAAGATCCAACAGATTACGAAGCTGGTGCCAACTTTATGTGGAGTTGTACCATGGCTTTAAACGGATTAATTCAACAAGGTGTTCCTGGAGATTGGGCTGTACACATGATGGGGCATGAATTAACTGCTTTATTTGGTATTGATCATGCAAGAACTTTAGCTGTAGTTGCTCCAAGCCATTACAAATACAATTTTGAAGCTAAGAAAGAAAAATTAGCGCAGTATGCAGAACGTGTTTGGAATATTACAGCGGGAAGTATGGATGATAAGGCTTATGCTGGAATTGAGAAGACGGAAGCTTTTTTCCACCAATTAGGAATCAAAACAAAACTATCTGAATACACAGATAAATTTGAAGGTACTGCCGAAGAAATTTCTAAACGTTTCACAGATCGTGGATGGTTAGGATTAGGAGAACGCCAAGCGTTAACTCCACAAGACGCAGAAAAAATTGTAAAAATGGCCTATTAATCGTTTTCAATGAATTACATAAAATCTGCAGTATTGGTACTGAGTATAATTACCAGTTCTGCCTGCAAAAATGAAAATAAACAAGCTTCTGAAAAAAGTTCAGAAGAAACAATAACAACTAAAAAAGAAGATAAAATGAAAGTACTATTTGTATTAACATCTCACGATAAATTAGGAGATACAGGAAAAAAAACAGGATTTTGGGTTGAAGAATTTGCAAACCCATATTATACTTTATTAGATAAAGGTGTAGCAATTACTATTGCTACCCCAAAAGGAGGAGCAGCACCCATTGACCCTAGTAGTGACTCACCAGATGCTGCTACGGAAGATACAGAACGTTATAATAAAGACGCAGAGGCTAAAGAAAGAATAGCGAATACTAAAAAATTATCGGATATGAATCCAGATGATTTTGATGCTGTTTTCTATCCAGGTGGTCACGGACCTTTATGGGATTTAGCAAATGACGAAACGTCTATTGCGCTTATTGAAACCTTCAATAAACAAAAGAAACCTATCGCCTTTGTATGTCATGCACCAGCAGCATTAAAAAGTGTTAAAGATGTTGACGGAAGAACGCCCCTTGTAAAAGGTAAAAAAGTAACTGGTTTTACTAATTCAGAAGAATCAGCAGTACAATTAACGGATGTAGTTCCTTTTTTAGTTGAAAATATGCTTATTGAAAACGGTGGTGTTTATTCTAGCGGAGCAGATTGGGGAGCTTATGCTATTCAAGACGGAAACTTAATCACAGGTCAAAATCCTGCTTCTTCAGAAAAAGTAGCTGAAAAATTATTAGAAGCCTTGAAATAAGAAAATAAATTCATTGTATAAAAAGCCCTGTAAATTTAATGTTTGCAGGGCTTTTTAATTTTACACCTTCAAACAAGATTTTCAACCTTTTTAGATGATTTTAGGACCATCGCAGCTCGGTACTTTATAATTACTATTCCACCTAAAAAAAATTAAAATGTAGATAGCACAGCTACGCAAAATCTTCTTTTCAACTATTTTGTCTAAAAATTACTTTCTGTTGTATCTTTAATTCTTCAAATGAAAAAGAACCTCTATTACAAGATTTACAAGCCTTTTGGTATGTTGAGTCAGTTTATCTCCAATGATACCAAAGAAGCACGAACAAAGCGTTTCTTGGGAGCCTTGCACGCTTTTCCCGAAGGAATAATGCCCGTAGGACGTTTGGATGAAAAATCGGAAGGTTTATTATTACTTACCACGGATGGAAAATTGAGTGATTTGATAAATCAATCTGGTATTGAAAAGGAATATCTTGCCCAATTGGATGGCGAAATAACAATGGAAGAAGTGCAACAATTGGAACGAGGAGTTATTATTGGCTTCTCAGGAAAAAAACACATTACAAAACCGTGTAAAGTAAAAATACTAGAAGAAGCTCCTGTTCTTTCTGAACCTGATAAAAAATTACGTATTGGAACGCATCGTCCCAACTCTTGGATTAGTATAACAATAACAGAAGGAAAGTTTAGGCAAGTGCGAAAAATGACTGCAGCTGTGGGTTATCCCACCTTGCGATTAATCCGCATTAGAATAGGCTCACAATATCTTGAAAATATGCAACCCGGAGCGGTGCAAAAACTAGACTCGCTTTTATAATGCTACTCCGTGAGTTTTGTAATTGGTGTTATGTCTAAGGTTCTGAATTCTACTTCTGCCCCTTCAGCTTGAATAGCAATCTGACCGCTAGTTTCGTCTGTATTGTAGCCATAATTTACAAAATCTCCATTCACCCAGACTTTAATTTTATCTTCAAAACATTCTATAGTCATGGTGTTCCATGCTCCTAAAGCGTGTTCTGATCCTTCGGTTAAATTTTTAATTCTACGCGCTTTACCTTCTACAATGCCCCATTCTTTTTTTGGACCTCGACGAAGTATCATATCTTCTGTAACGATATTCATTTGAATACACCAGAAATCTCCTGCGTTTTCATGTTCCATTTGTACTTCCATAGACTTTGGAAACATGCCATATAAAGCTCTCGGTGTAGAAGCATGAACAAGTATTCCGCAATTCCCTGGTTCATTGACAAATCGATACTTTATGTCTAATCTGTAATTGGCATACATTTTATCGGTAATCAAATGCCCTCTGGGTTCTCCTAAACTCACTAGGTTCCCATCTCTTACTATAAAAGGACTTTGTGCATCCTTTACGCTATCTTTTACAGGTATATCTTCATGCCAACCTGATAAATCTTTTCCATTAAACAATGATTGTTTAGGCTGCGTACATGCGCTTAACATCATCATAAATATAGAAATGCTAAAAAGTTTAAGAGCTAAAGACATCCTTTTTTGTTTTTTAAACGAGTTACTTAATAACTTCTGATCTATTCTTGAGTTTCCCTCTAAAACGAGAAAACATGACTAGTTTTTTCTTCGTATTAATAAAATAAACTCCCGTTAATAAAATAGCTGCTGCCATTATAGATTGACTCGTTATATTCTCATCTAAAACATACCACCCTAAGAGCAATGCAATAACAGGGTTTACATAACTAGAGGTGGCTACTTTCTCAGGAGATACGGTTTTTAATAAAAAATTAAATGCTGAAAAGGCGACAATACTTCCTAAAATAATTAGAAGCCCCATGGATAATTGAACAGGTCCGCTCCAAGTGCTTGGCCACGACCAGTTTTCACCTAAAACCAAGCTTGTTATTCCCAAAGTAATACCTGCGGTAACCATTTGATATGCGGTATTCACTAAGTAACTCTGCGGAAGTTCTGCCTTAGAGACAAATAAACTTCCTGTAGACCAGCCTAATACACAAAAGAAGATAATAATCATTCCTAATAAAGATTCTTCTTGCTGAACAATTTGTTTCTGACTGACCAATAAATAAATACCAATAACACCTAAGATGACTCCTACGACAGACATGGGTTGTATTTTTTTCCCATCTACAACACGCATTAAAATTAAAACAATTAGGGGCATTGCAGCTACTTCTAAGGCTGCAAAACTGCTGTCTACATATTTTAGTCCCCAAACAAAAACACCATTCCCGAAGGTTAGAAATAAAAACCCTGCGATAAAACTATTTCTGAATTGTTTTAAGGTCACCATTATAGTGATTCCTGATACTTTACATATCCCGAAAATTAAAAGTCCCGCAGTTGTAAAACGTATTCCGGCAAGCATATATGCAGGCAATTCTGTTACTGCTATTTTATTTAGTAAATAGGTAGATCCCCATATTACATAAATGGCAAAAAAAGCTAGAATTATTAATACCGTATTTGAAGACTTTGCCATACGAACGCCATCATTTTAAAGTTGACTACAAGATTAAGAATAAGTTTCTAAAAATTCATGAATTAGCCTATTTAGTTCTATGCAACGTCTCATTTATTTTAGATTCATTATTTTAAAGCTTACATAATTTATAGATTAAAAACTGATGAAAATTAAGCAAAAAAATAACCTTGCAATTAAATTACAAGGTTATTCTGTACATATATTAAGCAAATAATTTATGCCTCTTGTAATGTCTTTTTAGACTTACGGTAGATGTAGCTATTAAAAATACTCCTTTTTGCAAAACGATATTGTTTTGGAGAGTTAATTAATTTTACATAGATCGTTTTTGGAACACCAAAATACTCATACGTAGAACCATCTAAAAAAGTAATCTCTAACAACAAACCTTTATGTTGAAAATCTGATATACCAGATTCATTTGTTAATCTAGTGTATTCCTCTAAATTAGCAGCTTTTGTTTCAGGTGCAATACTTACCAAAAAATGATAACCATCTATAATTTGTCTACTTTTTAGCTCTGCCTCTTCTTTTTGAGCATCACCTTCAAGAAATTTATCTGGGTGCCATTGTTTAACTAAACCACGGTATGTATTCTTCAAACCTTTTAAATCAATCTCATTTTCAACAGAAAACAATTTTTTATACTCGTTGATGCGTTTCATTCTCTTAACTTTTTCAAAATCAGGCGCGAAACTACATTAATTAATTGGTTTTACCCCTATTTATTATGCTGATAATTTTCGATTACGGGTATCAACGGTTAAAATAGTCTAATTATATAGTAATCTGCGGTTTGTCGAAAATTTTGACTTTGGAACTAATTAAATTTCAAGTGCCCATATAAATGTCAATCTTGGTCGTATAAACCATTAAATATAAATCTATGAGAAAATCTATACTCTTATTTCTAGTATTATTAGCCGTAATTTCTATGGCATCATACTAAAATGATAACGCAATAATTATATATTATTTTTTAAAAATTGTAATTCACAACTCAAAGAATTCCAAACTAAACCAAAAAAGACCAGTCAAATGACTGGTCTTTTTATTTTATGTAAACATTTCCGCAAGAACTTTCTGTTGTATATAGTCATATACGACCAAAGTTCTTTTATGGATTTCTTGTTTAAAAAAAATTATCCAATAGCAACAACTTCCAATTCAAAAGTAAGTTCTTGTCCTGCTAAAGGGTGGTTTGCATCAATGATAATAGCATCCTCTTTAACTTCTACTACTCGTAATTGGCGCTCACTACCATCCGCATTTTTAGCCATAAGACCCATACCTACTTCAGGCTTGATATCTTCTGGTAAGTCTGCTCTAGGAACACTTTGAAATAATTCTTTATTAATTTCACCGTATGCTTCCGCTGAAGGGATAACTACCGTTTTCTTTTCATTAACTGCCATGTCTATCAAACCATTTTCAAAACCAGGGATCAAACTTTTTTGACCTAGTGTTACTTTTATTGGTTCTCTTTCTAAAGAGCTATCAAATATTTCTCCGTTGTTTAGTTTTCCAGTATAATGTACTTGAACCGTATCATTCTCCTTTACTTTACTCATAATTTTGTGATATTTGTAAATTTCAACTTTAATTTGATGCAAACTTATGGGTTGTAAAATGGTTCAAAGAAAATATTGCGATTTTTTTATAAAATCTTAACGTCTTAGGCACTTTTTAGACAAAAAAATGGATGAAAAAATTAATTTCTCCATCCATTTGTAATTAAAACCTTGAATTTAAAGGCTAGAATTTTTTCCTTATGATATTTACCCTTCATTTTCTAAGGCTTTTACATCTACTAATAACTGCGCCATAGATGCCCTATTCAAACCATTATAAATACCTCTGATATGTTTGTTTTTATCTATCAATAAAAAATTTTCTGAATGTAAAAAGTCATTAATATCTTTAGGAGTTCCTAAATCATTCTCTACAAAATATTCATTTCTTCCTAAATTATAAATCTCCGATTTATCACCTGTTACTAAATGCCATTTATTGGCTATAACCCCAAACCTATCTGCATATATTTTAAGTTCTTTAACCGTGTCTATCGTTGGTGTCACCGAATGTGATAAGAACACTATTGCGTCATCATCTTTAAACTTTTCTTGAAGTCCCACCATACTATTGGTCATTTGCGGACAAATACCAGGGCAACTGGTAAAGAAAAAATCTGTGATATAAATCTTAGCATCAAAATTTTTCTGTGTAAGCGTATCTCCCAACTGATTCACCAGTTTAAAATCAGGAATTTTATGAAAGGCCTGTTCTTCTGGCGTGTTTGGCGTAATCCAATGTGGGGTAAAAGATTTTTCATTATAGTAAGGTAAACTTTCTACTCTACTGGTTTCTTCTACCTTAATATCTTCTTTTTTTATTTTTTCATTACAACTTATAAAAGCCACAAAAAACAACAGAGCTATATACTTTTTCATAAGCTTATTTTTTTATAGAATCAGTTTTGATAACAACTTCATCTTCTAATTGATAACATAAATTTGCACGTTTTAATCCAAATACACGACCATTTTTAGCTTCATAATTAACATATAAGGTACCATTTTTTAACCAAGCCTGTTGCATGCCATTTTCTTTCCCTTGTTCTAACCTGCGTAATTTAGACAATTGTCCGTTTTCATGCCATTGCTTTTGAACACCTTGCAAAAATCCATTTTCATAGATAGATTCTTCTGCCAAGACACCATTCTCCCACCATGTTTTGTAGGAGCCTACTAACTTATTATGCTCATAATGAGACTGCCACCGCAATATGGCATTTTCAGACCATCTTTTCGCTACTCCTTCTCTTTTGCCGTTAATAAATCCAAGTTTTTCTCGTATGGTTCCATTGGAATAATATTTAACTGCATACCCATTAAATGGTTTTTGATCATAAGACCAAACCCCTTTTAATGGATCTAGAATCAATTCGGTTTTTAACACCACCAAACTATCAACCACCTTGGGCGGTTCAACTTCATTCATACTGCTATCTACAGTACTTGCTATATTCTTCGAAGGTCTTTCCGAACATTGAACTAGAAATAAAAGAAGGAGTAGTAAAAAAAATGATTTCATAATACTTAAATTATTTAATTTAATACCCTTGATAAGGACCTGCAAAAGCTAAATAAGAACCTGTAGTAGAATATACTTCATTAATAATATGATAATGGTATTCTTCTGCTCCATCTGTATATTGCGTTGTAGCAGTATGCCCTCCAGAACTATCTAAATCCGAAGGATAGTCACCTGTAGCATCACATTTTCTGCCATAAAGAAAAACCCCATCTAAAAGTATACCAGCTAATTCAGAATCATCATTTGTAAACGCTTTTGGTTCTAAATGATAATGATATACTCCTGGTCCTATGTGTGCCCCCGTCCAATCTAAACTGCGTGCTGCTTGATCTAAATCTCCAGCACCTTCTTGATCGTTAAAAATTGAAGCACCACTTACTGCAATACCTATTGTATTTAATTGTGTTTCTACAGTACTACCTGTTAAATCAGGAGTAGCGTCTACGGTTATTGTTGTTGCATTGTTATTAGAATAAATCGTAGTACCCTCGCCTCCATTTTCTGTTCCCGTTACAGATACATCTGGCTCATCTCTATAAAGTTCATCACCTTCTCCCCAATACACAGTTTCGTGATCTGGCAACCCTGTAGTTTCTATAACCACATTTGCCCCATCTAAATAAATGGTAGTTGCATCGGTATTAAATGCAGCATATGCCGCATGCAATTCTGTCACCGTTTCATCTTCTATATCTTCTACATCTTCAGAAACAGTATCATCTGAACTTTCACTATCACTACTACAAGCTGTAAAAGCAAATAATAAGCTTAAGACTCCTGCTGCTACAGGTACATATTTAAATCCTAATTTCTTTTTCCTCATGGTATTGTTTTAAAAATAGTACTATTTGGGTTTAGTTGCGTTTAGGGCGTTCTGGTTTAGGAGCATTTTTCATTTCTTCCTCTGTTATGAAACCATCTTCATCGGTATCTACGGCATCAAAATTGTCTTTAAGAGGTCCTTCTATTTCATCTTTAGAAAGTTTACCATCTTCATTCTTATCCATTTTTTCAAGAAGTTCTGAAAAAGTTGGTGGCTTTTTTCCTTTTTCTTTCTCTTGTGCGTTGCCACAAGAAAACATTAATAAGAAAACTCCCAATACACCTAATTGAATTACTTTATTTTTCATGTTTTAATTTTTTTTTGTATTAATTCTATTTCAAATTTCAGAAAAAGAAGTGAACGATATTTTACGAATCAATAAACAACGCATATTAATCAGTTAATTGCTTCTCCTAATCAGTAAATGAATATTTATAGAAAGTATACGCCCCCAAAATGCGTAATGGTCTAATTTTATTTTACTTTTATTTGCGGTATGAAAGCAACAAAAAGATTTATATTTCAATCCTTATTATGGATTATTATCTGGTTAGTACTATGGATTACCCAAAGTTTTGACTTTGGTTTTTTAAGGGAAAACTTACTTTCTCTTCTCTTTCAGATACTACTATTAGCGGGCCTTATATTTTTTGCAGCTCCTAAATTATTATTCCAAAAGAAATATTTATTATTCTTAATTATCGGACTTACAGCAATAGTTTTAGGGAGCTATATAAGTGCTAATATTTTTTCAATGCCACCACCGCGAATGCCACCAAGGATGCCTGGCGTAGAAAATATAATAGATCGAGCACCTGGAGGTGGCGTCCCTTCAAAATTTTTAATCCACTTTTTACTTTTAGCTGTTTCTGCAGTCTTAGGCACCTTTTTAGAAACGCTTTTTTATGCCCAAAAGAAAGAAGAAGAAACTATAAAAAATAATAACGAGCGATTGGCAACAGAGCTTAAATTATTAAAATCTCAGATTAATCCACATTTTTTATTTAATACCTTGAATAATATTTACGCGTTATCTGCGATTAGTGCTACAAAAACTCAAGAATCTATTAGTTATTTGGCCAATATGTTGCGCTATGTTCTTTATGATTGCGAACAAGCTTTTGTACCTTTAACCAAAGAAATCTCTTATATAGAAAATTACATTAAGCTATTTACAACCAAAAGCAGTAAAAAATATCCAATTACGACTACATATGAAATAGAAGCTAAAGGAGTTTTAATTGCCCCAATGCTCGTGATTCCATTTGTAGAAAATGCATTCAAACACAGTAATATTGAAAAAGTTGAAGGTACTTTTCTGCATATAAAAGTGATCAGTAAAGCCGATGAAATTTATTTTGAAGTTGAAAATAGCAAATCTGAATTTGTAGAAAACAAAGATAAAGTCGGAGGAATTGGCTTAGATAATGTCAAGAAAAGATTAGCTATTTTGTACCCTAATAAGCATGAATTAATAATTGAAAATCTTCCTGAGAGTTTCAAAGTAAGTTTAAAACTAAATTTATAATGAGTAAAATTAAATGTCTAGTCATAGATGATGAAGAATTAGCAAGAGCTTTAATTATAAAGTACATTTCAGATACGCCCAATTTAGAACTGATGGGAGAGTATGAAAATGCTCTAGAAGCCTTGCCTTTAATTAAGAATTCTGCTATAGATCTAATTTTTTTAGACATTCAAATGCCTGCTATAAATGGGACCGATTTTGCTAAAATTATTGGTGCTGACACCAATATTATTTTTACAACAGCTTATACCGAATACGCTTTAGAAGGCTATGAACTAAACGTGGTCGATTATTTATTAAAGCCCATTACATTTAATCGTTTTTTAACTGCCGTTAACAAAGTTAAAAGTAAAGCTGAACCCGCTGAAAGCATTGAGGATAGTATTACCGTGAAATCTGGCTATGATCTTCATAAAATTAAATATGCAGATATACTATACATAAAAAGCGATAGTGAGTATGTAACTTTTTACACTGCGCATAAAAAAATAATGAGTTTACAGTCCTTAAAATCACTGCTAAAACAAATTCCAGCTTCACTATTTATGCGTGTTCACCGATCTTATATCGTGAATAAAACAAAAGTAACTTCTTTAAAAGGGAGAGACCTCTATATTACCGATACTTTAATCCCTATCAGTGATAGTTATTATGATCAGGTAAAATTAGAATTATTCCAATAAGGAGCACATTAAGAATTTGACAGATATGATGCTAAAACAAAAAAGCAGTAGTTATTAATATAACTACTGCTTTTTTAATGTTTAAGTATTTTTTATTCTTCTGGCGGAAATCCATTTATCTCTTCAAAAACTTCATCAAAATTCTGACGTAAATAAGAGTTTAATTTTAATTTATAATCATCTTTCAACCATTTTAAAAAGTTGAAAGTACTTCTACTGATACATTTTGCATAACTCTGTATTCTGTAATCAATGTCTTCATCTAGCAATTTCGCTAAACCTAAGGCATCATAAACATCTTCGCTATTTTCTATACAAATTCTACCGTGTTGTTCTATAGAACGCTCTAGAACTACTTTAGAAGATTCTCCTTTGTAGGTTGCATCCGTGTAGACTTCTTTAATATCAAAATAAACCTCTTCAGACTTGGCAAATTGCACACGAATTTCTTCGGGCATTTCATGTCTAAAGTTACTTTCTATATCCTCATCATTCTGAAGACGCTCCATGTAAAAGTTAGGAGACTTAAAAATCATTTGCCAATCTAAATCTGCTCCCCAAGGACCAAATCTATGGTAGTTATTTCCTAAATCAATCACTTTAAAAGCCGATTTATTATTTAGGATACGTGAACCACGACCAATCATTTGATAGTAAAGCGTCAAAGACTTAGTTGCTCTGTTAAGAATAATAGTGTCTATCGTAGGTTCATCAAAACCTGTGGTTAAAATACTTACAGATGATAGAATAGCATCTGGTGTTTCTTTAAACCATTTTAATATTTGCTTACGCTGTTTTTTTGTTGCGGTATTGTCTAAATGCATTACCGGTAAACCAGCTGCTTTAAACGTATAATAAATTTGAATAGAGGTATTAATACCGTTATTAAATATTAATGCTTTTTTACCTTTAGAATGTTTTAAATAAGCTTGCAATGTTTTATCCAACATTGCAGGACTCGTATACAGATCTTCAGATGATTTAACGGTATAATCACCGTTTGATCCTACCTCAAGAGAGGTTAACCCCATATCATACTGAAAAACTTCAGCACGTGCTAAAAATTCATTTTCAATTAAAGAATGAATAGACTCCCCTGTAATCAGTTCATCATAATTATCTTTCATTGGGAGTTCCTTACTAGAACTCAACGGTGTTGCCGTTACCCCAAGAACAAAAGCGTTCTCAAAAAACTTAAATAGTTTAGTAAAAGAATTGTAATGCGCTTCATCAATAATAACCAAACCGATATCAGATATATCTAGTTTCCCATCATTTAAACGATTGTTCAAGGTCTCCACCATTGCAACGAAGCAAATATATTGCTCTTGATCGTCTAAATTAGCCTTACTGTTTACCACTTTATTTGGCACCCCAAAATTAGTAAGCATCGTTGATGTTTGGTTACACAGCTCTACACGGTGTGTCATCACTAAAACTTTCTTCTTATGGTTTTTCAAATATTGCCGTACCATTTCGGAGAAAATAACGGTTTTTCCCCCTCCTGTTGGCAGTTGATACAGTAGGTGATAATTATCTGCTGCAGTATCGAACTTTTCAAAAATTTTATTAATCGCTCCTTGTTGGTAGCTATAAAGTTCTTTATCTGATTTTTTTTCTTGCAAGCCTGTTGCTATCTCCGTCATAAATATCCTTTTCTAGGGGGAGTACAAAATTAAAGCCTTTAAGAGGGCTATACAAATTATTGCTAAAAAACAATTGAGTTTTTTGTTTAAAAGTGAACTTAAGTAGATGAATGATTTATAAACCTATGCGCCTTTACCTAATTTACGCAAAGCCACCCACTGTTTAAGCATATCTCTAGAATCACATGCAGGATATCCTAAAACCGTTTTTCCTGCTGCTACATCGCCCATAACGCCAGAACCAGCTCCTACTGTTACACCAGAATGTAAAGTAGTATGATCTTTAATTGATGCACTACCTCCTATAATAACACCATCTCCTAAAGTTACAGAGCCTGCCAATCCACTATGGCCTGCCATAATACAAGAACGTCCTAATACAGAATTATGTCCTATTTGTACGAGATTGTCTATTTTGGTACCGTCTCCAATTATTGTAGAACTAAATTTACCTCGGTCTACACAAGAGTTTGCACCTATTTCAACGCCATTACCTATCACCACATTTCCTATTTGAGGAATTTTCACCAAACCTCTACCGTCCGGACTTGGTCTAAATCCAAAACCGTCAGATCCTATACTCACATTGCTATGAAAGATACATTGATGGCCAATTACTGTTCGTTCCCTAATAACCGTTCCTGACCAGATGGTACACCCCGTCCCTATCGTGCTATCATCCATCACCGTAACGTTGGGATATATTGTGGTACCATCACCAATGGTCACATTTTTTCCAATATAACAATTGGCGCCTAGATGTACATTTGCACCTAAGGTTGCAGAAATATGTACTACGGCATTCGGATGAATTTCTTCATCCAATTGAGGCATTCCTGGGTTAAAAAATTCTAGAATTTGAGCCATTGCCAAATCGGCACACTTCACTTTAATTAGCGCCCTATTGTCTCCAGGTTCTAGCGCTATTTTCTCATCGATAACCGCTACAGATGCTTTGGAAGAAGACCAAAGCTTTGCATATTTACGATTTCCAATAAAACTAATATTATGAATTGTTGCTTTTTCTAATTGCTCTGGAGCATTAATTTCGTTAGAGGTATTTCCTAAAACAACTCCGTTTATAACAGCATTAATTTCTGCTATTGTGTATGATATCATTAAGTAGAATAAGATTCGTTGGGACTAAATATAGGCATTATTCCCCTATTTCTTCTTATTTCTCTTATTATAATTCTTATCCCCTCTCGTTTGAGGCTTCTTATATTTTTGCGCTATAATCCTTTGGTAAGATCCTCCTTGATTTTCTTTCTTATTCTTTTCTTTCTTTTCGTGAAAACTTCCTTGAGAATCTAAGGTATTTTGATTTGGGTTATCTGCTTCAATAATTCTTGGGCGTTCTTCTGCAATCAGTTCTTCTGAGATCTCAACGTTTTCAGGAATTGCCAACAATGGAATCTCATAATCCATAAGGGCTTCAATAGCCTCCTTTAAAGGCGCTTCCTTTTCTGTATAAAACAAAACGGAATTTCCTTGGTGTTCCGCCCTACCCGATCTACCAATTCTATGCATGTAGTTTTCAGGATAGTTCGGTGTATCAAAATTAATGACATGGGTTATTTTATCTAAATCTAAACCACGAGCCATTACATCTGTGGTTACAAGAATACGGTTTTTACCTTCGTCAAACTGACGAATAGAACGCATTCTGTAATTCTGAGTCTTATTGGAATGAATGACACAGGATTCATTACCAAAAGCAACTTCCATCTGTTCAAAGACTTTATCTGCAAAACGTTTATTACTCACAAAAACCAATACTTTCTGATAGGTATCCTTATCTTTTAGTAAGCGAATAAGTAAATTAATTTTCGTATAAAAATTAGGCACAGCATAACAAACTTGCTTAATGTTATCTAGCGGAGTACCACTTACTGCAATAGAAACTTTTTCTGGAGCTGTAAAAAAATCATCAATTAGAGCATCTACATCATCAGTCATAGTTGCAGAAAACATAATATTCTGCCTTCTTGCTGGCAATAAATCAAAAAGGTTAATCAGCTGAAAACGGAAGCCTAAATCAAGCATCACATCAACTTCATCAATAACCAATTTTTTCACTTCTTTTAATTTAACCGCTTTAGAGAGTGCTAAATCATACAACCTACCTGGTGTTGCTACCAAAATATCTGTTCCTTGAGCGCACTGTTGTTTTTGGGTATTAATATTGGTGCCGCCGTAAACTCCTAAAACACGAATATTTATATATTTAGCAAAACTTTCTATATTCTCTACAACTTGCAGTACTAATTCTCGCGTAGGCACCAAAATTAATACTCTTGGATGTACCTGCTTAGAAAATGTTATTTCTTGCAATATTGGCAACATATACGCCATGGTTTTCCCCGTACCTGTTTGTGCAATTCCAACAATATCTTTGCCTGACATAACTACAGAAAAAGCCGCTTCTTGAATAGGCGTTGGAGCTGAAAATTTTAAATCTTCAATCGCGTAATTTAGTTGTTTTTTTAAGTTGAAATCTTCAAAAGAACTCATGGTAAAAAGTAGTTTATTTTTGCAAAGGTATGGTATTCTTCTTTGCCATTGTATAGCAACTTAACATACCTATCTTTGCAAGATAAAAATATAATTTGCATCCAAAAAATTTACACCGCGCTCCTTACGATTTTCAAGCATTAAAAAACAGCCATAACCCACTTGGCGAATTTGTTATTTTAAATAAGTACAACACAGAAAGTATTGATTTTTCCAACCCAAAAGCGGTAATAGAACTTAACAAAGCGTTATTAAAACATCATTATAGCATAGACTCATGGACACTTCCAGAAGGTTATTTATGCCCGCCAATACCAGGAAGAGCAGATTATATTCACCATATTTCTGATCTAATTGCTTCCAAAAAAAACAAAGCTCCTATAAAAGGTTTAGATGTTGGCACAGGTGCCAATTGTATTTACCCAATACTCGGTACACAAATTTATGGATGGAAAATGGTGGGTAGCGATATTGACTCCGTTGCTGTTGCATCTGCTTTAAAAAATTCTGAACAACTCAAAGACAGTATCGAAATTAGAAAACAAGCGGCTAATGCTGATATTTTTAACGGAATTATTAAAGAGGGAGAATATTTTGATTTTGTCCTTTGCAATCCGCCCTTTCATGCTTCAGAGAAAGAAGCCATTTCTGGTACCCGTAGAAAATTAAAAAACTTAAAATCCGATTCTGCTTTTAAACAAAATTTTGGAGGACAAGCCAATGAACTTTGGTGCAATGGCGGAGAAGCTCTTTTTATTAAAAGAATGATTAAGCAAAGTGTATCCTTTAAAAATCAAGTAGGTTGGTTTACATGCTTAGTTTCTAAAAGTGAAAATCTACCAAAAATATACAAGCAATTAAGTAAAGCCAAAGCCAGTTACCAAACCATTGAAATGGAACAAGGAAACAAGAAAAGTAGGTTTATCGCTTGGCAATTTATAGTCTAAATTTCAATTCTTTATTTTATCAATCTTATAAATCACGTAGTTTTACAAAATAGATTTTATTTTATGTCACTCACCCAATACAAAGAACAACTACACCCTACCTTAAAAAAATATTTCGGTTACGATAGTTTCCGACCGCAACAAGAAACTATAATTTCTGCAGTTTTAGAACAAAAAGATGCCTTGGTAATTATGCCTACAGGGGGCGGAAAATCAATTTGTTTTCAATTACCGTCTTTAATTTTCCCTAAAACTACTTTGGTGGTCTCTCCTTTAATCGCATTGATGAAAGACCAAGTAGATGGTTGTAACGCCAATGGTATTGCCGCTGCTTACTTTAATAGCAGCCAGTCAAGCGAGGAACAACAGGCGATTATTACAAAGATTACAAAATCTGAATTACGTCTAATTTATGTAGCTCCTGAAAGCATGCCTGCCTTAGACAATATATTGAATGAGACCTATATTAGCTGTATTGCGATTGATGAAGCGCATTGTATCTCCTCATGGGGTCATGATTTTAGGCCTTCTTATCAGCAATTAGGTTTTCTAAAGAAAAAGATGCCGAACACGCCAATTATAGCATTAACTGCAACGGCCGACAAAGCAACGCGACAAGATATTGTAACACAATTAAACATCACAAAAGCAGAACAATTTATTACTTCTTTTGATAGAAAAAATATAAGTCTTACCGTAAGACCTGCCGATGGAAGGGTAGAACAGATTCTAAATTTTATTGATAAAAGACCTAAGTCTTCAGGAATTATTTACTGTTTGAGTAGAAAAACTACAGAACAGTTGGTCAGTAAATTAAAAGCAAAAGGATTAAAAGCAGATGCTTACCATGCCGGACTTAGTTTTGATGAGCGTACAAAAGTGCAAGAAAACTTTATTTTCGACAAGACTAAAATTGTATGTGCTACTGTTGCTTTTGGTATGGGGATAGACAAGTCTAATGTGCGCTGGGTGATTCACTATAACATGCCAAAGAATATTGAAGGATATTACCAAGAAATTGGTCGTGGCGGACGTGATGGGCTAGCCGCTAGTGCTCTTCTTTTCCATAGTTATGCTGATGTAATACAATTGAGACGTTTCACAGAAGGTGCCTCTAACCAAGAAGTACAGATTGCCAAGCTTGAACGCATGAAGCAATTTTCGGAGGCCACTACCTGCCGCCGAAAAATACTATTGAGTTATTTTGGAGAACTACTGGCTGAAAATTGTGGCAATTGTGATGTTTGTAAAAGTCCACCACAAGTTTTTGATGGAACTGTTATTGCCCAAAAAATACTATCTACAATTGCCAGAGTAAAGGAATCCGAAGCTACAGGTGTCATCATAGATGTCTTGCGCGGTGCTAAAAATGCTGCCATTATCGAAAAAGGACTAGAAAGCATAAAAACCTTCGGAATTGGACATGATATTTCATGGAAAGATTGGCAACACTATATCATCCAATTAATTAATCAAGGGTATGCTGAAATTGCATTTCAAAATCACAATGCCTTACAACTAACCGCTTTTTCTAAAAATGTACTTTTTAAAGCTGCTAAGGTTTCATTAACCAAGCCTATAGAAGCCATTGAGAAAATTGGAAATCCGAAAGAAAAATCTACTAAAAAGAAGAAAACAGGAGATTTATTTGAACGTTTACGTGTATTGCGACATAAGATTGCTTTAGACGAAGACATTCCTGCATATCTAATTTTTAGCGATGCTACATTACAAGCCATAGAACAATCTAGACCGCTGACTGATGATGAATTCTTAGAAATAAGTGGTGTCGGTCAACGTAAATTAGAGGTTTATGGAGATTTGTTCATCAATGAAATCATCGCTTTTAACAAAGAGAAGAAAGATAAAAAAACAGATACCCATAAAGTAACATACGAACTGTACCAACAAGGCCTAAGCATTGATGAAATTTCTGAGAAACGAAATTTAAAATCGACTACCGTTTATTCACATATTGCCAAATTATATGGAGATGGTAAACCTATTAACATATATGACTTTGTAACAAAGAGTGAAGTTGAAGCTGTAAAAAAAGCTAAAATAGTCCTAGAGAAACCTGCAGCGTTAAAACCTTATTTTGATCATTTTGAAGAACAACTAGACTATTTCAAAATCCGATTGGCGCTGGCTGTACTTGACAAAGAGAAATAAAAAAAGGGTGTTCAAATGAACACCCTTTTTACTATAAAATTCGTATTCGAATTAAACTTTCTTAACTCTTACAGCATTCATTCCTTTCATGCCTCTTTCTAGTTCAAATTGAACCATGTTATTTTCTTTGATCTCTTCAAGACAACCTTGAACATGTACAAAGAATTTTTCTTGAGTTTCTGTATCTTTTATAAATCCGTATCCTTTAGAGTCGTTAAAAAATTCTACACGACCTTTACGTACTGGATCTATTACTTCGTCACTTTCTTCCTTCTTAGGTATGCCTAGAACAATACTCTCAGCGTCTACTTTAACTTTTTTTGATGGATCCGGAGGCGTATCTACTAAATGTCCGTTCTCATCTACGTAAACAAACATACTATCTTGGTCACCGCTTGCTTTACGTTGTTCTTTTTTCTTAGCCTTTTCTTCTCGTTTTTTTAAACGCTTCTTCTCTCGTTCTTTTTTACCAAAGGTTTCTTGTGCTCTCGCCATTAAAATTATAAATTTAAATTAATATAAGACGTGCTTGTGATAAGCCGTCGTGAAGTTATTGAAATTCAAAATGAACGATTGGTAAATATGATTTGCCTAATAATCTATAAAGAAGTTGCAACAACGCGCAGATAATGAGCTCTATAATAACTCTCAATGCTTCTGCAAAGATAGGTAGTTTTTTTGATATAAAAAATGGAAAATGAAAAGTACATAAAATAATTTAAAATAGTACCCTTTTAACGCAACACAATGCGTATATCTTTTTTTGTATTGTTAAATTTAGGTGAAGAGATTCTTAAATAAATAACAATACGTCGATTCAAAGTTATATTTTAACTAATTTTGCCATATCGAACGCAACAATTTAAGAATGTGTCCGTTAGCAAAAAGTAATTTAAAAAATTTTCAGGTTATGACGTACTTATCTCCAGAAATTGAAGCATTAGCAAAAAGAAAAGTAACACCTTCTTTAATAAAGAAAGAAAACTCTTGTGGAATTTTTCAAGATTATGGTAAGGAAATTTCCACCAGCGGTATAGAGAAGGATCCTAAGGAATAAAAGGCTCAGTCCTTTTTATTTCGTAGGGCTTGATAATCTTCCCAGGTATCGATATCAACACTTTTCGTTGAACCCTCTATACCCAGTGTTTTTTTATCATTTAAAATCTTTTGTGCGCCATAATCTTGGTCAAAGGTCATGAGTATTTCAAAATATTTTTTTGCAATTACCGCAGGCACTCCTTTTTTTGTGCCATACGCTGTAGCCACCAAATCATAATCCGTATGCTCAAAGCTGGTCATTAAGTGATTATAAAAATCGGCATCCATTAAGGGTTGATCTGCCAAACCAATTAGTACCGCTTCATAGTCCTGTGACAAACTATTTATATAGATCACTCCTTTGGCTATAGAACTTCCTAAACCTAAATGCCATTCGTCATTCTTTATAACAGCTACCCCTTCTAAATTTGTAGTTGCAAGAATGGTGTCATAATTAGCTCCCAACACCACAAAAACTTCAGACGCATTACTCTCTTTAGCGTTCTTAACAGCATGTTCTAAAAATGTGGTATTCTTGAAAGGCAATAATTGTTTTATATGATCTTTCATCCTTGTAGATGCTCCTGCAGCTAATAGTAGTAGTGCTATTTTCTGCATCAACTAAAATATTGATGTTCCTTATCTCTTAGAGCTATTGGATTTTCATTCCTAACTACCGCCATAATTTCTGCTAAGATTGACAGCGCTATTTCTTGAGGTGTGATTGATCCTATGTTAAGGCCGGCTGGACCATGAATCACATTCATAAATGCTTCCGAAATGTTGCTATTTGCATCTATGACCGCATTTAAGAGCTTTTCCCGACGATCCATTGGACCCAAAATGCCAATATATATAGGAGAACTATATTGTAAGGCTTGTAAAAATAACAAATCCTTAGCATAGCTATGATTCATTAAAACAATTGCGGTTTGGGAGTCTATTCCCGTTACTTGAAAACTCTCAGGAGTACTTACTCTAAAATCTGAAATACCAGGAAAGTCCGAAATTGATTTCCCTTCTGAAGGATGTGTTACGACAACAACCTCCCACCCCATTAAACTCCCCATAGTAGCTAAAACCACAGCATCATGTTCTGATCCAATGACAAGTAATTTAAAACAAGGCTTCATGCGCTCTTCCAAAGTTTCAATATCCGCATTTAAAGGATACTTAGCATCAACAGGGTACGTATTCTTTTGAAATTGTACTGATGTTCCTAAACCCTTTTCTGCTATCAACTCTTTTTTATAAAAGGAAGTAATTCTAAAACTAACTCTATCCCTGATCGCTTTATTAAAGGCTGCAATAAACAGATCCGATAAACTAAAGGGCTCTAACAAAATATATAGAACACCTTCACAACCTAATCGATAGCGACCATCATACGTCATCACTTTAGGCGTTTCTGTTTTAAAAACGGACTGCGATTGCACCAAAATTTCTTTTTCTACGCAGCCGCCACTTACAGCACCAATCATAGTACCATTATCCAAGAGTAGCATTCGAACACCTGGCTTTCTATAAGAAGAACCATCTAATGCCACAACAGTCGCTAAAACGGTTTTTTTACCTTGTGTGTTCGCGGTTTGATAAGCAGCAACTATCGTTTTAAATTCATGCGTCATACCACTACCCTACTATTTCTTTTTCTGAAACTTGCAACAATTCAGGATAATTAGAAAATGGCTGTTTTAAGAATCTATTGCCTGTGGCTGCCTTTAACGCATTTGCTAATGCAGCACCCGCTGGTGGTAATGTTGGCTCTCCTAAACCCGTTGGTGACAAATCATTCTCTATAAAATAAGCTTCTACTTTTGGTACTTCATTCATTCGTATCAATCTGTAGGTATCAAAATTTTGCGCACTAGGGGTACCGTTTTGAAAAGTAAAATCTCCGTACATAGCATGACCAATACCATCTATTACCCCGCCTTCTACCTGATTCATTGCTCCTAGCGGATTAACGACTATACCGCAATCTACAATACACGTTACTTTTTTCACTACGGGCATCCCTTTTACAATGATAACATCTGCAACTTCCGCCACATGGGTGTTATGACAATAGTAAGCTGCGAAACCTTGGTATACCCCCTCTTTATTTTGCCCCCATCCTGACTTCTCTACAGCCATTTTTATAACCGCCTGCATACGTTCTGGAGCATATTGAATACGTTTATCCGTAGTTCCCTTTACTTTTTCCAGTAAATCTAATCGGAATTGTATTTTATCTTTATTCATGACTTCCGCCAATTCATCGAAAAAACTTTGTTCAGCGAAAGCTAAAAAATTGGTATACGGAGCACGCCATGCACCTGTGGTGATATTGCTATAATACGTTGCAACATCTACTTGGTAATTTTCAATAGCACCTGCAGGGAAGAAATTAGGAATTAATCCATACATATTAGAATTTACAGCAGCTTCTTTTAGCTGATACCCTGTAATCTCACCGTCTTTAATAGATGCTTTTATTCTGTATTTAATGGCTGGTCTGTAAATACCATCTGTCATATCATCTTCTCTAGAAAAGACGACTTTCACAGGTTTTTTAGTTAAATCAGCTATTTCTGCAGCTTCCATTGCAAAATCTCCGTACAACCTTCTACCAAAACCACCTCCCATTCTGGTCATTTCTAAATGCACATCTTCAAAAGGTCTTCCTAGTTTTTCTGCAATGCCCTTTGCTGTTCCTTCTGGAGTTTGTATTGGACCAACCAAATGAATTTTTTCTGGGGTTACATGTGCATAAAAATTCATGGGCTCCAAACAATTATGTGGCAAAAAAGGAGATTCATAGGTGCGCTCTAAAACAGTATCTGCCTGAGCAAATGCTTTCTTTACATCCCCATCTTTTCGCAATGTTTCAAATTCGGTACCATCTAAAAGATCCAGTAAAGCCTTATCGTGATCTTGCGTATTTTCTAAAGTTCCATCAATTTCCCATTCTGCCTCAATGGCATTTTTACCCTTCATCGCCACCCAAGTATTCTGCGCTAACACAGCTATTTTATTTCCAAATTGGTGGACACTTATAACACCATCTATTTTCTTTGTTTGCTCATCTGAGAATGCCTTTAACTTAAGTCCAAATGCAGGAGGTCTCATTACAGCGGCATAAACCATACCTTCTGCCTTGTAATCTAATCCAAATAAAGGTTTTCCTGTAATAATTTTATCGATGTCAACATTCTTAGCATCGGTCCCAATTATCGTAAAGTTCTCTACGTCTTTTAAACTTACGTTTTCTGGAACTTCTAAGGCAGCAGCTTCTTTTACTACCGCTCCATACCCAAGAGTTTCTCCTTTGCTGTTACTAATTACTCCTTCTTTAGTGGTACATTCCTCTGGATCTACACCCCATTTTGCTGCCGCAGCATTAATCAACATTTGCCTAGCTGTAGCTCCTGTCTGACGCAAAGGTTCCCATCCAAAACGAATAGATTGACTCCCCCCTGCAACTTGCCTCGTATAATTATTGGTATCTAAAATACCTTGTGCTACGACTACATTTTTCCAAGCGACATCTAGCTCCTCTGCGATGAGCATTGGCATCGCTGTTTTTACCCCTTGTCCTATTTCTGGATTAGGAGAAAAAATAGTAACCATTCCATTATCTGCAATTTTTATAAAAGCATTGAAATCGTTAAAATTTAGGTTGGCAATATCTATTGGAAGTTCTACAGCATCTTTACATGCTGTAAATAGGTTAAAACCTATTAATAAACCACCGCTGGCTAAAGATGAAGTTCGTATAAAAGCCCTTCTGTTGAATGATATAGATGACATGGATATTGGTTTTAAGATAGATAATTATAGTACTAAAATTGACTTACGCCATACCTTCCGCTGCTTTTTTAACAGCTTTTTGTATGCGTTGGTAAGATGCACATCTACAAATATTACCATGCATCGCATTTTTTATTTCTTCTTCAGATGGATTGGGATTGCTTTTTAAAAAAGCTGAGGCCGTCATTATTTGTCCAGCTTGGCAGTATCCACATTGCGGAACATCTATTTCTTTCCAAGCTACTTGAACTGGATGCGTACCTTCTTTTGACAAGCCTTCTATAGTCGTAATTTCTTTTCCATTCACTTGCTCCATAGTAAGGCTACAACTTCTTACCGCATTTCCTTCTAAGTGAATAGTACACGCACCACATTGCGCAATACCACACCCAAATTTGGTGCCCACTAAATTTAATTGATCTCGTAATACCCACAGTACTGGAGTATCTGCGCTAACCGCAACTGTTGTCGCAATTCCGTTTATTGTCACTGTATATGATGGCATACTATTTGATTTAGTTGGTGGATATAGAACTACAAGATATTGAAAATATTTAGGGGATTTTGTAGTAATCACTAAATAACAGCTCTTTTTAACATAGTTTTAATACGAAATACGAAACGATGACAGAATAAATCTTAACAATCTTTAACAGATTATAGAAAACATTACTATAATTTTGTAGCACAATAAGCGTTATAACGCTTGAACATTAAAAAAATTGAAAATGAAAATAATATTGAGATCATCAATTTACCTTATAGCATTGTTTACCTTGTTTTCTTGTGGAAACGCAGAAAACGATGTTTTTTTTAATCCGAGTTCGGGTACAGATTTAGGAGAAGGATCCACTGTAGACTCTTGTTTAGATCTAGGCGACAGTCAACTTACCCTATCCATTCAAGATCAATTTACTACTTTGCCAGGAAAAGTTTCTATATTCTTTAAGGTATCAGACACAGAAGGAAACCCAGTATCTGGGTTAACGGCTAATCAATTTACCATTTACGAACAAGGTAGAAATGACGATTGCTTTAATAAGATATCTACTTCTGAAGCGCAAGCAAGAATTTCGCCTAACGCACAGATTTTTAATAACAGTACTTTATTAGTACTAGACTTAAGTAATAGTGTTTTAAGCAGCAGCTTGCAAGAATTAAAAACCGCCTCTGTTAGCTTTGTAAATAATGTAATGCCTGAAGTTGAAACTGAATCTAATAAAATGGCCATCTATTGGTTTGATGGCGAAGATGAACTTCACTTATTAAATGATTTGACCGCTTCTAAGGAAGAATTGATTGCTTCTATAGATAGTATTACTGATGATATTAGTAATGACCCATCAACCGATTTATATGGTGCGGTAATTAAATCTACTGAAAAAGCCGAAAAATTAATTAATGAAACGAAAAATAACGATATCATTGGTGCTGCTTCAATTGTAATTTTTACTGATGGAACAGATCAAGCATCTCGATATACTGAAAAAGCTGCTTTAGATAAAGTAAAAAATGCTAGCTTAAATATATCATACTTTACCATTGGTTTAGGTAGTGAGATTGATACTGAGGTATTAACGAGCATAGGAAAAACATCTAGTGTCTTTGCTGGTAATAAAGCAGAGTTAGAAACAACCTTCAACAACATCTCCTATTTGGTATCGCAAAGAGCTAATAGTTTCTATCTTTTTGAATATTGTAGCCCAAAACGTGATGGTAGTGGTGACAATAATTTAGCGATACAAGTAACTTCTGGCAGTTTACAAGGTGCCGTGCAAACAAAATTTAGTGCAAATGGATTTACGGGTGGTTGCGAATAACTATCAGATTAACAATATTTTACAAGGCTACCCTATTTGGGTGGCCTTTGTTTTTTTAAATCAAGACGTCTTTTTTTAAACTTTCTTCGTAGATAATAAGCAAGAATGACATTGTTTATTAGAAATAACTAAAAATTTTAAAATGAAAAAATTATCTGTAATCACCGTTTTATCGATTGTTGCTTTTAGCTCATGTGTATCGAAGAAAAAATATGTAGCATTAGAATCTGATCTAAATAATACAAAAAGCATTTTAACTAAGACTCAAGTTGAAAAAGAAGATCTTGAAGCTAAAATGACTAAAATTGAAGCTAGAGTTACTGAGTATAATGATAAAATAAATTCATTAAAAGAAGTAAATGATTCTCAGTATAGTTCTGTAGATGATATTGCAGTAATGAGCAATAACACTAAAGAGAAAATGAAAGCGACTTTAAGTAAAGTAGATCCTGCTCTTTTAGCAAATGCTAAAACAATGGAAGATTCTATCAACTTAGCCATTTCTTATAACCTAAAGAAATCTATCGCTGATGATGAAGATGATGTAAATATCAACATTGACAAAACTGTTGTTATGATTAACATTTCTGATAAATTACTTTTCAATAGTGGTAGTTATACTGTAAGTAATAAAGCAAATAATATCCTTAAAAAAATTGCTGATGTGATCAACTCTGAACCAAGTATGGAAGTTATGGTTGAAGGACATACAGATTCTAGAACTATTCAAACTCCAATGTTTCAAGACAACTGGGATTTAAGTGTAAAAAGAGCAACTTCTGTAGTTCGTATTTTACAGAAAAAATACAATGTAGCTCCTGAAAAATTAATTGCTTCAGGAAGAAGTAGCTATTTACCTTTAGTAGAAAATGACTCTAAAGAAAATAGATCTAAAAACAGAAGAACAAGAATCGTTATTATTCCTAACTTAGATAAATTCTTCGCTTTATTAGATTCTGAGAATCTTTAATAAAGTTTAATAAAATTACATAAAAAAGGGGATGCTACACAGCATCCCCTTTTTTATGTTCTATAGTTGAGGTAGGGTATTTTACTTCTCAATTGTTCTATAGGAAAGGTCCCCTACTTACCTACTTATCATTTTTGAGCTATGTAACACTAAAAATTAATAGTATGAATGTTATGTATCAAATTATAGAACAAAGTTCTTTACACGGAATGTCAAATTGGATAAAAGCACTAGCAATTTCCATCTTTACGGCCATTACTTTTTTGTTGATTACCATGCTGGTATTGCTTATAATAAATTTTTCCTGTACTAGTGTTACCTTAGGGTACTTATACGAGTAATCTTACTTTAAAATTAAAGCATTCTTGAATACTCCTTGTTCTGCTTTCAAATCAATTAAATACCCATTAACTACAGCGTATTCCAAACTGCCGTTTTTCTCTAAAAAGAACGAGGGATTTGCTCCTACAGCTAACCTTAACGTTTCTGGAGCTTTATAACTTCCTCGTGTTATATTTAAAGGCATAGGAGATTCCATTATTTTTTCAGGGATTCCATCTACGGAAACATACAAATAGCCTTGCTTTAATAAGGCGTAGGCATCTAATTTTAAAAATTCCGTCATAGAAGTGAGACGTTTAGGGTATACCTTACCCATTGTTGCTGTATACGCTGAAGCATCAAACACTTCATACCCATAATAGGTAGATAAATCACCTTGATCCACAATAGTACTAGATACCCAAAAGTCCTTATGGTCTGGCTTATCAATTTCAAATCTTTGGATTCCCAAATCCAAGGTATAGGTCTTTTCTAAAAGGTTATACTGTATATTTTCAATTTTTAAATCGAAAAGCTTACGATCATTCTCTGGTATTTTTTCATAATCTGAAATAGCTATCTCATTATAACTTTTAGTTGATATTGTATAAATAGCCGATAAAATAGAGACATAATTAAGCTTTCTTATTTCTTGCTTTTCTGTATCGTTTTTATAGCCTCCCGATTCTATTAAAATAGCACTTGTTCCCCATTTCTGAATATTATCTCCAAACGCTCGTGGTTCAAAATCATCATTATACCTCCCCACTTGGCCCGGCGCATAATCCTGAATAATGCGATTCATAAAAACGATAATTTTCATGGCATTGCCACGAACCTCATTAATATCTTTTTCGTAATTGTAAGCGGGTGCTAAATATGAGATTGTAGCAGGTTTATCTGTACGTTCTGCATTATAATAGGTGCTCTGATCATGCAAATTAAATCCGAAATCAGCGTCTAAACTATCTCTGACTTTTTTTAGTGTCCTGCCTTCTGGCGATTGTAAAACGAGTGCATCTCTATTGATATCAATGCCTAGTCTATTTCTGCGGGTATACACTTCTGCCCCATCAGGATTTAACATGGGTAAAAAATGCAATGTTAAATTACTTAAAATTGATTCTTTCTCTGCTTGAAACTCACCACTATCTAGAAAATTAAGAATATCAAAAATAGCCTGCGTGGCTGTTGGTTCATCTCCATGCATTTGTGACCATAGGAACACACTAGTATCTCCGCTCCCAACACTTATTAACGATAAAGGCCTGCCTTCTATAGATTCTCCTACTTTTTTAACGGTATACCCTTCTTTATTCCTGAATTTAGCTATTAAAGGCTGAATATCGTGGTGTTTAATTCTCCTTTTTGTTAAGGTTGCTTCTTTATACCTATCATAAGTATCATAAAGCGCCGATGTTAAATTAGATTTGATTTCGGAATTTTCTTTTACGTGCTCATTCGTTGTTATTGACTGACAAGAAGCAGATAAACTCACAATAATCGTGATTAGAAGGAAGTAAATTTTCATTATTTTATTTTTCAGGGACCAATTTAAATTCTAATTTTCTAGTTGCTTTACGCACTTTTTTCATGAAATGTTCTCCTGGATCGGTTTTTACAGTCCGGTAAGCTGAATCCTTTTCGAGCCACAATTCATGACCTTCAAAATTAGTATATTCATAGTGACCTATAACATAGTCAATATCATATTTTTCTTTTAAATATTTTACCAACCACACATTAGATTTTAATTGTTTCCTTGTCAAAGGCAAACCTTCTCCTCCTCCAACATTTTCTACTCCAATAGCACAGTGATTTAAACCAATAACATGACGCGCCATTGTTGTTTCTGGCAATAATTGATAGATGGTACCGTCCTGATCAATTAAAAATTGCGAAGAGACATTCAATCCGCTTACATTCTCTAAATCTGGTCGCCAATTTGGAAGCTTAGCCTCATAAAAGGCCTTGTATGACTCTTCCATAGTAGGAATGACAGTCCAATGTAATACAATCATTTTTGGGTCAATGGCCGAACTAGATGTTTCTAAACCATACCTATCTCTCATATACTCAAGGGTAAGCTGCTCACGTTCTGCGTCAAAAAGTATGGGTTTTGCTACAACTGTTCGGTTTACCACACAGGATATCATTGTAAAAAATAGCACGGTACACAACAGGTATCTTCTCATTATTTAACTTACTTTGTAATTAGTACTTATTTAGATCATTTTACTGAAGCAGATAACAAACTGCTATCCTTTTCTTCTAAGTAAAAAATGGTTAATTTTTTTCTTCCCCATTCTTTAGCTTTCTTTTTATTTGTTCCCATATAAACATCTATTTTATTTCGGTGTCTAAAATGCATTTTATCTTTTACTAAAAATGTATCTGGAAACGTATCTATTCGGACCATGGTATTATAGGTTAGGCCTTTCCGCATTAAATCTCTTGAAACTGCAATTGTTTTCATTCCTGGTTTTAACGTATCACCCCAAGCAGCAATATTAGCATTTAGCGCTGTAGTCTGCGAGGGTAATGAATTATAAGCAGTCACGGTTACCTTTAAAGGTTGCCAATCCTTTAAATCTAATTTTTTCTTTTCTTCGTGATTGCATCCTACTAGTAAAACCAGCGCAAATAACACGTAATAACATCGTTTTAAAACCATTATCAGTATTTTTTTTATTACACCGTTAAAACCTTAATGTACTCCCTAGATTATATATTCTTTTCAATCTTAATATTTTTTTAGTTCGCACTATCTAAAAGCTAGCTCCACTTAAAAGACACGCCACTAGTCTTGATTCTTTATGAAATATTTAAACTAGCAATAGCCCTATTATATTAGTTATATTTATGCTTAATTTAAAGATACAATAAATCTACAAATCCGTTTTAAATGAAAATTTTCAAAAGAATCCTACTCGTTCTTGTACTTGCATTATTTGTTATTGGTTATTTAAATTATCCCAAATTAAATCTAATCGCCGGGTTCGCATCAAAAAACATGGCGTCTAGTATTTTTATTGGCGAAAGAACAGCAGCATCCGTAGCTGAAAATGACAACAATGTTCCTCTCGTAAAACTAGCAGACGTGAAAATAGCTAAAAATAGTACAACGGGGACTGTATTTGGATTAATGCCAAGGAAAGCGGTTTATAGAGAAGGTTTAGGATGTGTATTGGTTAATGATTCTTATGATGAAAACAAACCTTATTTACAACCAAATAGAACAAAGGCAATTGATTCATCTTTTCCTTTTGAGACCTCACAACCACCAGATAGTTTATTTGATCATGTAAATTTCCCTAAATTAAATGCAGCAATAGCACATAGTTTTTCAGATGCTGAACTAAAGAAAACCCGTACGGTTTTAGTCTACCATAAAGGAAAAATTATTGCAGAAAGATATGCTGACGGATTTAATAAAGAATCACGTATTTTAGGATGGTCCATGACTAAGAGTATCATAGCTACCTTGTATGGAATGTTAGCATATGAAGGTAAAATAGATTTAGATATGCGGGCACCTATTGCTTCATGGCAAAAGGATGACCGAAAAAACATAACGTTAAACCATTTACTACGTATGCAAAGCGGACTTGCTTGGGATGAAAATTACACGACTATTTCTGATGTAACAAAAATGCTTTTCCTAGCTAGTGATATGACTAAAGTACAGGCAGAAAAAGAAGCGGTAGCCAAACCAACGGAAATTTGGAATTATTCTTCGGGAACTTCTAATCTGCTTTCAGGTATTTTAAGAGATCGATTTGCAAATCGTCAGGATTATTTAGATTTCCCGTATAAAACTTTAATTGATAAAATAGGAATGCACTCTATGCTCCTAGAAGCTGATATGGATGGAAATTACATCGCATCTTCTTATTCTTGGGCAACCACACGTGATTGGGCTAAATTTGGTATTTTATACCTCAATAAAGGAAATTGGAACGGTACGCAGTTATTTGACGAGAACTGGGTGAATTATATCACCACACCCACAAAACACTCGGATGGTGTATATGGTGCACATTTCTGGTTAAACGCCGGAGGTAAGTTTCCTGATGTACCCCGAGATATGTTTTCTGCAAACGGATTTCAAGGACAATATGTATTCGTAATCCCTTCTAAAGATTTAGTGGTTGTAAGAACGGGACTTTCTGAGAACCCTAATTTTAATGTGAATGAATTTCTAAGTGAGATAATAAGTGCTTTAAAAGAGTAACCCTTTGGTCTTTGAATCTCGTAAAAAACAAATTTTAAGAAACTCACCACAACTATTCCTTAGTTGACAACAATATTTTCGAGAACATGTATTTGCATCTTAAATTTACACTGTAGTTAAGATATTAGATTAGTTTTTCATTTTTCATATAGTGTTCTCGTAAAAAGAGCTTTAACCAATGGTTAAAGCTCTTTTTCAATTTATTAAACCTGCTAAAAGATTATTTGGTTTCTACAATATGCGCATTCGCCATAAATGCGTCTTGCATACGAGTCATACGTTCATCAAACTCAGTTCCAAATACAATATATTGGCATTTTTCTAAACTCTCTGGTGTTCTAATTAAATCTGAATATGCACTTGCTTTAATTAAAAATTCCGCATCTTCAACCATAAACATTTTAAGAGCTCCTAGGTTAATTCCATTTAAATAGAATATTTTATTCAACCGTTTAGGTGTTGCAATAACAACATCTACACCATCGTAAATATCGGCACGCTGGTCTTCCAAATTCTGCTCATCGTATGCACAATAGACCCGTAAGTCCATTCTGCGTATGTACTTATCAAACTCTGCTGCCAACTCAAGCGCAGATTTTTTATCTTTTACAAAAATCAATGCTCGGGGCGCATCTTCAAAAGGCTTACATTCTAATTTCTGAAGTACCGCGATAACAATGGCTGTCGTTTTACCTGCTCCCTGAGGTGCAATCCCAAAAACACTTGCACCTCCCTTTATTTTAGGGAGTATTGCTTTTTGGAATTCTGTATACTGTGTAATTCCATGATTACTTAGGACTTCTTTTAATTCTGGCTGTAACTTTTTAAACGACATAATTTGATGTATTCGAAATAGTTTTTTTGTATTCTTTTTAAGCTAAATAACAACTTTTAAAACGTTCACCACAATTATGGAGGTGTTCACAACAATAGTTTTAAAAAGGTATATGTCTTGTATACTTTAGCAGTGTAATCAAAACGAAATAAAATTTTTCATTTTCATATAGTGTTCTCGTAAAAGGCCTTTTCTTAATTGAATAGGTCTTTTTTAATTCCCTAAAGTGAAACTATACGTATACAGTATTCATATTCCACCCGGTTTAAGGAATCCATTTATTTTTACCAAAGTCGGGCTTACGCTTTTCTAAAAAGGCATTCCTACCCTCTTTAGCTTCCTCTGTCATATAAGCCAAACGTGTAGCTTCACCCGCAAATACTTGCTGCCCCACCATACCATCATCAGTTAGATTCATAGCAAATTTAAGCATCTTTATAGAGGTTGGCGATTTTTCTAAAATCTCTTGCGCCCACTGAAAAGCAGTATCCTCTAATTCATCATGAGGAATAACAGCATTTACCATACCCATTTCAAAAGCTTCTTGAGCAGAATAATTTCGTCCTAGAAAGAAAATTTCTCTCGCTTTTTTCTGACCTACCATTTTTGCTAAATATGCAGAACCATACCCGCCATCAAAACTAGTAACATCGGCATCCGTTTGCTTAAATATGGCGTGTTCTTTACTCGCTAATGTTAAATCACAAACCACATGTAAAGAATGTCCGCCACCTACTGCCCAACCAGGAACTACCGCTATAACTGCTTTTGGCATAAACCGAATTAAGCGCTGGACTTCTAATATATTTAAGCGATGCATTCCATCCTCACCAACATACCCTTGATCTCCCCTAGCTCTTTGATCGCCACCGCTGCAAAAAGAATACACCCCATCTTTCGTTGATGGCCCTTCTGCTGCTAACAAAACAACTCCTATAGAAGTGTCTTCTTGTGCATCATAAAATGCTTGGTATAATTCACTTGTAGTTTTTGGTCTAAATGCATTACGCACATTTGGTCTATTAAATGCTATACGCGCAACTCCATCACACTTTTTATAGGTAATATCTTCAAACTCTTTTACCGTTTTCCAGTCGATTTTTTTCATTTTCAATTTCACTTTAATGCTTCAAAGATAAGAGAAAATATATGGATAGTTTAGTGAAACACCAATGGTCTTCTTAGACTTTCAAACCGTTTTTAGAATGATGGAAAAGAGCTCTTCTGTTCCTAAGAATTTTTAGCTTCTATCCATTTAGCCATATACTTGGTACTTTGCATACTTTGATGTTGCAATAACCCCCCTACTATATTGTTTTGTCTATGGAGTATTATGTTTTTTTGGAGTTTTTCTAAAATCATTACAAACTGATTTTCTAAACGGACAGCATCATAGTTAGATTTTAGAATTTTATATCCGTTAGCCTGAGCTTCTATCCATTGCTCTTCCTTAGTATATAATGCAACGGCTTTCCTAACAAAGTCTACCTCATCTGTAGCAATTGCACCATTCCATGGCAAATTATCTGCCATGCCCTCTGCTCCAATAGCTGTAGTTATACTTGGCGTACCAAAACGCATACTATCTAGAAGTTTTCCTTTAATTCCTGCTCCAAAACGCAAAGGTGCTAAATTCAACTTTGCACTTGTAAAAGTATCTTTTAAATTTTTCGTAAATCCCTGAATATAGAAACCTTCAATAGGTTTATGCATTTGCAAAACTTGTTGGGAGAGGTATGAACCATAAATATGCAAATTAGCGCCTGGTAATTCTTTTTTTATTTGAGGCCAAATTTTAGTTTTCAACCACAATACCGCGTCTACATTAGGAGCATGCTTACCATTACCAATGCATATGAAATCTTTTCGATTTAAAAAATTTGGATACTGCGCTATTTGCTCCTCTGAAACTGCATGTACCATAAAAGGCAAGTGGAGTAATAATGCTGGATCTATTTTAGCCTCTTCTTGTAAAATTTGCATTTCAAAACTTGAAATAATCAATGAGAGATCACAGCGGTATATACTAGCCAATTCTCTTTTAGCCACATCACTTTGGAGCCATAAAGAAGCAGAGAATGGACTATTTTTTTTGAATAATTCTTGACGGATAATTCGTAAACTATGCACATCTTCTGTGTCTAAAATACGTATGGCATCAGGGACGTGTTCTGCAACTCTCCATCCAAACTGTTCTTCAATGATAAAACGATCAAAAACAACAACATCAGGCTGTAACTCTGAGATAAAAACATCAAAAGACGGGTTATTTAATTCAATTTTCGCCTTGACAATATTTAATTCCTGTAAATCTATGGTAAATTGAGATTCGGCCGCCGTACTTGCAAAAGTAACCTGAACGTTGTTTTGAAGAAAAACCTGAAGCAATTGCATGATTCGGGTTCCCGCAGCAGTGGTAAGCTCAGGCCAATTAACACCTATAAATAGCACTTTTTGCATTCGCATGTCTATAGTTTCTCAGAAAATTTTTGAGAGATTTTTAAACGTAATTTACGCTCATAATCTTCCGCCAGCCATTCTTTGTAGTTTTTAGTATTGTTCATAATACAATACGAATATAAACGAACACGATATTCAATATCATCTTTGAGTTGTTTGGCAAGAATTCGTGCATCAAAAACATCCTCGCTATTTTCAATACAGATTCTAGCATGCTGTTCAATACTATGTTCCAGAACCAATTTGGATTTTTTTCCTGCTGCAAAAACTTTTTTATACTCTTCTTTTACATCAAAACTTAAGTTATCAGATTTAGAGAATTGCGCACGTAAATCATCCGGCATTTCATACACAAAATCACGTTCAATTTCTTCATCATTTCTAATGTTTTCCAGATAAAACTCTGGGAAAAGAAAAATTTCTTTCCAATCAATTGGAGCATCCCACATACCAAAACGTGCAACATTATTCCCCATATCAATTACGGTAAATTTATCTTTATTTGGCAAAATACGGGAACCTCTACCAATCATTTGAAAATATAGGGTGAGTGATTTTGTTGCTCTGTTTAATATAATAGTTTCTACTGTGGGCTCATCAAAACCAGTGGTAAGAATACTCACCGAGGAAAGGATTGCTCCAGGGGTTTCAGAAAACCACTTTAAGATTTCTTTTCGTTCTGTAGCCGTATTTTTATTATCTAAGTGGCGTATAGTATAACCCGCTTTTTTAAAAGATTCATATACATACCTAGACGTATTGATCCCATTATTAAAAATTAACGTTTTTGTGCCTTTTGCAATATCCTCATAGGTTGATATTAACTTGGTAACCATACCATAATTACCATAAAGTTCATCAGAAGATTTTACAGTATAATCGCCGCCAACACCTAATTTAAGTGTTTTTAAACTTACATCTTTATGGTACACCTCGGCTTTCGCTAGAAAATTCTTATCAATTAAAGATTGTATCGATTCACCGATGATTAGCTTCTTATAGTTATCCTTCATCGGAAGCTTAATATTGGAGCTCAGCGGAGTAGCCGTAACCCCAAGAATAACTGCTTTTTCGAAATATTTAAAAAGTTTACGAAAAGAGTTATAGTGAGCTTCATCAATAATAACAAGACCTATATCATTAAGCTCTACTTTATCTTCCTGAAGTCTATTGTTCAGTGTTTCTACCATAGCCACGAAACACATATATTCATCTTGATCTACAAGCTCTTTAACACTACTGTTAATAACCTTATTTTTAACGCCAAAAGTTTTTAGCATTCTAGAGGTCTGAGCCCCTAGTTCTATTCGATGCGTTAGCACAATTACTTTTTTCTTACGTTCGGTAATAAAACGACGCGCAATTTCTGAAAAAACTACTGTTTTTCCTCCCCCTGTGGGTAGTTGATATAAGAGATTAACATCGTCGTTAGATTCATTTAAAAACGTAAAAATAGTATTCAAATCTTCTAACTGATAATCGTAAAGTGTCTTTTCTGTTGTATGGTTTTGTACCTTCAAAAGCTGCCCAAGATTTAAATTTTAGCTGGTATTTCTGTTATTTATGTACAAAAATGCCAATTTTACAAAACTAGCAGATTTTTGTGCTTAAATAAAATATTAGTTCTTAAATAAATTTTTTAAGTATCAATTTTATCTAAAACTCTAGAAAAGTCTTCAAGGTTTGGCCAACGCTGTTCCTCTACAGAAGTATAAATAACAGCAATACGTTTATTAAAATTTGGCAACAGGTTTTCCTGAGAAATATAGGTAATCGCTTGATCAAATGAGTTGAGCATACTTTTGTAAAACGTATCTGCGACATTCTTTTCTGAGGAAAAAGATTGTGCTATTTCTAGATTATACAACATCAAATCTGCCAAAAGATAAGACTCTACCCCAAGTTTGAGGTAATGCTTTATAAATTTTTGAGCGATAGATCTTCGTGCCCGTGCTCTTTTACGCCGAATAGGAAAATATTCATTTGAAATTTTAATTTTTGCCGCTTGAATTAGCTTATCCTCTTTTGGGTTGAAGATAAAATCATAATATTCTTTGACCACAGGAAATCTTACATACAAATCTACAAGTTGTGCTTCCAATTCTTTTTTTGGTGCTTCTGATACGAATTTTTTCAAGGCTGTCTTACTCATAGACTACAAAGATAAGCTGCTCAAAAGTTGGAGGCAAATTTTCCGATTCCTTAAATTTTTCATAAATATGAGGCTTATTTACCCATATATTAGGAAATGTCTTTTTTAAAACGTATAATGTAAGTTCGAACAATAGATAGATATATGAGGCAACTTAAGATAATTAAGCAAGTAACTAATAGAGAGTCAAAATCATTAGATAAATACTTGCAAGATATCAGTAAAATAGATTTAATAACCGCAAATGAGGAGGTTGATTTAGCGCAACGAATTAGAGAAGGTGATCAATTAGCCTTAGAAAAATTAACTACGGCAAATTTACGTTTTGTAGTATCTGTTGCTAAACAATACCAGAATCAAGGCTTAACATTGCCCGATTTAATTAATGAAGGAAACGTTGGTTTAGTAAAAGCAGCCAAACGTTTTGATGAAACAAGAGGGTTTAAATTTATTTCATATGCAGTTTGGTGGATTAGACAAGCGATTTTACAAGCATTAGCAGAGCAATCTCGTATTGTACGGTTACCGCTGAATAAGATTGGTTCTATAAACAAGATTAAAAAAGCTTTTTCTTATTTAGAGCAAGCACATGAAAGACCTCCTTCTGCAGAAGAAATTGCAAAAGAGTTAGAAATGACCGTGAGTGAAGTACAGCAGTCTCTTAAGAATACGGGAAGACACGTATCTATGGATGCTCCCTTAAAAGAAGGGGAAGATTCTAACTTGTACAATGTAATAGGATCAGGAGAATCTCCTAACCCTGATAAACAATTATTACAACAGTCTTTAAATATTGAAATCAATAGAGCGTTAGAGACTTTGTCGCAACGTGAAGCAGATGTAGTAAAACTTTATTATGGTATTGGTGATCAACATTCTATGACCTTAGAAGAAATAGGTCAGACTTTTGATTTAACACGTGAACGTGTACGTCAAATTAGAGAAAAGGCAATTCGTAAATTGAAACACAATTCTCGAAGTAAAATACTTAAAACCTATTTAGGTTAAAATAAAAAAAGGCTCGCAATTTGCGAGCCTTTTTTATGGATATAATTCTCTTTTTCTAAGAACGATTTAATTCGTTGATATTATAATTACCTAATATTTCATTCAAATTATTGATGAAATTTACATAAGCTGAGTTTTCTTGATTCTTGTTTGACATAGGTTTATTTTGTTTATACGTTAATGCCTCTTTTTAAAAAAAATCTAATTCTACTAATTCATTTAAACTTAAAATCTCATTGAGATCTTGTAAGAATGATAAATATTCTTCTCCGTAGGTATCGTAAAGCATAATTAAAGGATTTGGGTTAATTACACCATAAATGTATATGAATAGTTGAAGTGTTACAATTTAATGTGGTGAAACTCTTGAAAATTGTGGTCAAATTAAATTGAAGGAAAAAATGCTCCGTTTAAAACTTAATTTGATAGATAAAACCTACTGTACCCGCTATGAAGAAGTTTCCTGGATCAAAACTTAATTCTTGCCTAGTAACTCCCACCATTGTTTTTAAGGCATTAGGATTGTTTTTAAATGTAAATTGATACTCTAGATTAAGCTGCTGAGTTTCTAAGTACAGTAAGGTTTCTGCCAATAAGGTAGTTCCGTTTTTAAACTGCTTTAGATCTGAAATGTACCCATAACTAAAATTGGCTCCCCAATAATTATAGTTGTCTTTTAAATATTTACGTACTAAAATATTCCCTGAAACACTAAGGCTATTGCCTGCTGATGGTGTGATATAAGGGCGGAGCGAAAAAAAGTAATTACCACGATATACGCCAAAGGAAGCCGTATAAATATAAACATCACTGGTTACAAAGTTGAGATAACGCGCTCCTAACGAAACTTCCATAGCCTTTGGTAAGTTTACATAGAGCTCTGCTCCTGCCCTATGCTTAGGAAAAATACTAGCGTCTGAAAAACCATAATTTGTATACATATATACTTTTTTAGAAAATTGAGGATAAGCATCAACCTCATACTGAACACCACTTGTATTAAATCTATTGGCATAGTTTATTCTAGGAATGATACTCCCATATTTTGTTTTTCTAGTATAACTTATACTTGTCAAATACATGGGGTCGTAGACCTTATTAAAAACATCTATACTCCCAGAGACATCAACACTATTTTTAAATTCTTTTATACCTGGTAGTATACTATCTGATTCTTGAATAGATAATTCTTTTTCACGAGAAGTAGCAATAGCTTGGATGGCCTCTTCCTTTAAAACCATAATATCCATATCCTCCCGTAAATAAAGTAAGGCCTTATTAGACAACCCTATAGCTGTACTATAGTTCTTACCATAGATTTCATTTTTAATAGCGGCAACCCATACTTCTTTATTGTTTTTATTGGAAGACGTTATTTTATTAAATTCTATTCTAGCTTCATCATAAGCAGCATCCCAGCTATAAGTCTTTGCCAATAAGGTACGTACTTCTGTGTAGTTAGGATATTTAGAGAGAATTAACCGCAGCGTATCTCTCGCCTCTCCTCTACGTCCAGCAAAAGCTATTTCTCGCGCATTTAAAAAAGAAGCATCAGCATCGCCAGTAAACACAGACTCCTGTGCTTTTACGCCGCATACTATCGCACATAACACTAGTAATAGGTATATTCTTCTCTTATCCATATTATATTTCCGAAGCCATATAAGCTTCTATATTAGCGTTAACAATTAAGGTGTTAGATTCTTTCCTTGTTTTTTGAAGTATTTGATAGGAGCGCTTTAGCTTTTTACTAATTTCTGATCCTAGGATATTATTATCCTGAATTTTTTCAAACAAAAACAATACTTTTTCATTTTTGCCAGACCAGAAATAAACATCTAACATGGCCAGATAAATATCCTCATAATTGGGATTTGTTTTTAGACATTCCTCTAAAATCAAAATAGCTTCATCATAATCTCCATTCCAAGCTTTCACGCGCCCTTTTAAAATAGAAGCATCAATGTGACTTGGTACTTGTGATCGTATAAACTTTATAAGCAACAAAGCCTTATCATAATCGCCATTAAAAGCTAATTGCTTCGCGGTTTCATAGGCATTGTCAAAATCTTTACCATTAAACTGACTATTTATCCAAACCGTCTCTTTACTAGTAAACTTCTTTTGCTCCATTTTATGAAATACATACGCTTCTGGTAGAATCTTGTTATTTTTTGTTACATAAGCATTTAATCCTTTAAAATCATCTAATAGCACCTCGTAATCCGTCACATCTTCACTTAGTTCCTCTAATTCCATATACTTACTAATTTTAAATAGATTGCCCTTACTATAAAAATGCTCATTAGAAATAATATCGTTGAGTTCGTTTTTATTTCGCATTAAAGGAATGTTTTTAGCTATTCTAAATTCAGCATGCATATCAAGACCTTCCCCTAGCCAGGATGACTTCTCAGCCAAGTTAATTTTATACTTTTCAGAAAGCATAGCCAGAATACTAGGTACCACATCTATATGAGAAGAAACTGCACTAATCTTCTGGGGTTCTTTTAATAAAGGACTAAAAAACAGCATGGGAACATGAAAGCGACGCAATGTATTTTTCTGCGGAATAGGCACCAAACGATGATCGCCTGTAATCACAAAAATTGTATTGCTATAGGAAGGTTTTTTTTCATAAGCAATCATAAAGTCTCGGAGGGCCTCATCTCCATAAAGTAAGCAACTGAATATAGCCTTGTTTCTAGTAATTAACTTTCGGGTACGCTTTTCATAGCGATTAGAGTGTTCTAAAATGGTCTCGACTTTAGCATCGTAAAAATCCTGATTGGGCAATATAAACGGTTCGTGTGTGGTCAAGGTCATAAAAACATCTAAGCTCGGTGCATCATCAGCCATAAAATTTGCCAATGCTTTTTTGTACAACTCTTTATCAGGGTATCCCCAAGAGGCTCCTGCAGCATCAGCCGGTTGTAGTTTGTAACTTCTTTCGTATTTACTTCGATCTATTAGAACATCAATATTTTCACTTCGCAGAAATTGATCTAAATGATCAAAAGAACTATTCGCTCCCATATAAAAGTTAGTATGGTATCCATTATTTTTTAAGATGCTAAATAACGTCACTTTATTAGGCATTTCTTCTAGGTTCATAAATCCTTTATTACCAAAAGGCAAGGAACCCAATAATGATGGAATGACTCCAAAAGTTCTTCCCGTATTGCTTAAAAAATGATCAAAATAGAGCGATTTATGAGTTAACTCATCAATAAATGGTGTAAAACCACCAAATTCTGCATCATCGCCAACAAAGTCGCCCCCTAAACCCTCAACCACAATAAAAACAAAATTTGGAACCTCCTCTTTAAGGTTAAAATACGCCCCTAATACATCCTTACTATTACTATCCCTGAGTAGTGGGAATTCCGTTTTCACAATATAATCTGTCTTCTCTAAAGAAGCGGAAATTAAATTATAAACTAAATATTGAGTTTTATTATCATTTATAGGTTTTCGTTCCGTAAATAAGGTCATTAAAAACAAACTCATTAAAAATATAGTGAACGGAAACATTTTACTGATATAATGATAAAATGAACCTGTAAATTTAAAAAAGGTATAAAAAACAAAGATTATGACCGCAAAAAGTCCTGTAGCATACCTGCCGAAATTACCTGATTTAAAAATAATATTCAGAATATTTTGAATTGAGTACCCTAAAAGATCTGAACCTAAAGGAACATAGGCAGCTGTATAATAGCCTATTAATAGCGCTTCTAAACACAAAAGGAAAACTATGATTGCAAAAACAAATTTGATTCCAAGTCGAGGTTTTAAGCGCTCCAACAAACGATAAGGAATTACCAAAGATAAGGCCACTAATGCGCTGAAACCTATATGATGAATTGTCGCAAGAAAAAAACTCATACCAAAAATACGATCGGTAACCCCTTTAAAATAAAGCGCCACATACTGATAAACAGAAAGTAGAATAAGACAAAACAAATATGCTAGAATTAACCTAGTATATCCTCTTAAGGTCGCTTTGCGAAGTATGTTTATCTTAACTTCCATGCCTATACCGTTTTTGCAAACCCTTTTCGCGTTATGGTACCCCAACCCGACTTAATTTTAAATAGCTTCTTATAATTTCCTCGTACCGCCGCAAACACGACAATTGGATGAAAAATAAATGGTTCTACCAGAGCACAACCCCTTAAATTTAAAATGTCTTTCACTTTTTTATATTCATTATACGAGTAAACCTCCCAAAGAATAGCATAAAAACTAAACATGATGGAATAGGTATAAATCATAGTGGTAATCGCTATAAAAAAAGGGAAATTTAAAATACCTAAATAATAAAACAAGATGATAGAGAAAAATCCGAAAAACTCTAATAAGGGCGCTAACCATTCATAAAAGAACCAATAAGGATAACTTATCATTCCTAATCTACCATACTTAGGGTTAAAGAACATATCTCTATGTTTATATAGGGTTTCAAAATTACCCCTCGACCAACGGTCTCGCTGGTTTACTAATATTTTTTTACTTTCAGGAACTTCGGTCCAACAAAGTGCATCTGGAATATATTCAATGGTATGTGGCAATTTATTTTCAACCATATACCTTCGCATCCGGAAAACAATTTCCATGTCTTCCCCTACTGTATGGGTATCATAACCACCACAAGCCAATGCAATTTCACGATCAAAAAAACCAAAAGCACCTGAAATAATTAAAAGACTATCCATGCGGCCAAATGCCATTCTCCCTAATAAGAATGATCTAGTATATTCTAATAGCTGAAACCTTGCTAGCCAATTTTTAGGCAATCGAATCTCCTCCAATGCTCCTCCATTAATAACGCAAGAATTGGCAACACGAATAACTCCTCCTACCGCAATTACTCTTTTTTCTGAGCGTTGATAAAAAGATTTTACCACATGAAGTAACGCATCTGGGAGTAACAAACAATCTACATCTATACACCCTATGTATTGATTTTCTGAAAGCTGCATGCCAGTATTTAATGCATCCGATTTCCCCCCATTCTCCTTATCAATTACCGTAAGTTTAGAAAAAGATTGTTGCGTAGATTTATATATGCCTCGAATAGGTTTAGATTTCCAATTGGGGTCTATTGGTCTATCAATCTTTACCAAATCATACGCATCTATCATTTTTTGTAGCGTATCATCTTTACTGCCATCATTAACCACCATTACCTCGTAGTTCACGTATTTTAAAGACATAAGTGATCTAATATTCTCTACAATAGTCATTCCTTCATTAAATGCAGGTGCTACTATAGTAAGGCTTGGGGCTAACGGAGATGCCATAACCTTTGACAAATCTCCAAAACTATTCTTATTTCTATAATGTAGCGAGCCTTTAGTAGACAAGTACCCCATAACTGTAAAAAGGGTAAATAGCACTGCTGTAAACACAAAGAATACGATGTTTATATAATCTAAAATGATATTAAAAAGACCGCTATCCATGGAGTTTGTCTATTACCGTAACGGGGAAATCTAAAAATTGCTGAAAAAAGCCATGTTCTTCTTGCGTTAAGGCGTGCTCATGTTTTATAGGACGAACAACATTATCGTTTGCCATATCTGCAAGGCGTTTTTCTGGTGCTAAATCTATCTGAAAATTAATATCAAAAAGATCTAAATATTCTGATTCTTGATGTTCTTTCTCCTCTTCCAAAAAACAATATTCTAAAGATTTTAATTTCTCTATAATGGGAGACATGCTTAGCGGGACTTCTTCTTCAAGGTTTATCGGTATTTCCTGATTCACTTCTGGATGAATAGCAACCGTGGTATCTTTTGAAATTTCATTCAACATACTTATCATTGAATCTACCACTCCTTTCTCTGGTGTCTCTATTTTTATCCTTTCTTTTAAAACATGTATTACAAAAGAAGCTTTTGATTTAATTTTAGGATTGGGATAATTCTCTAAACTATTTAAAAAAGCAAGATCTTTATCATCAGCTAATGAAACCATTTCCTCTAATAATATTAATTTACAGGCATCATCAGATTTTTCGAATAAAGACTTAAAGATACTTTCATAAGTAGGTGCTAAATCTTCCGCTACATTATCAAAGCTATCTTCTTGTTTGATTAACACTTTAGACTCCGTTTGAATTTCTATGGACTCATAATCGACCTCCTCTTTATCCGCGTCTATTTCAGCCTCAAACGGAATCTCCTCTCCAGAAATAGAAACTGTTTCATGTTTTAGAAATTGCTTGGCTTCTTCGGTAGAAAAATCTTGATCTACGAGAAGTTGATTAACCTTTACATCCTTAGGAATAAACTCCACCATTGCTGCATACATGGTATCTATAATATCTGTTTGTGGTAGTACTTCTGACAAGACTTCCTCATGACTATCTACAGAAAGTGCTATATTTTCATCAGGTACAGTATCCTCTTCGGCAGCCACAGTTGGGGTATTAATTTTTAGAGGTGGTTCCTCTTCCTCTTCATCAAATAACTCAATATCTTCTGTAGGAATTATATATTCTGGTTGTATAGAATTCATAGCACTCAAAGCTTTACTTTTTACCGTAAAATTGCGTTCTTTATGAGCAACATCTAATAGAAAAGAAAGCTCAGCTTTATCACCAATTTCAGCCAAAGTATCTAAAATAGCTAGTTTAACATTTGTTCTATTCTTCCAAAAAACAGTTTTCAAGGCCGGTTTTGCTTCTACAAAATAAAATTGCTTGATACAGTTGATAGCTTCCAATTTGATGCTACTATTTTTATGACGCATTAAAGCAATTATAGAGGCTCTTGAATCATCTTGATCGTAATGTTTTATAAGCCTTAGTGCAAATAAAATAACATGCTTATTTTTAGATGTTAGCCATTTATAAAAACGCGGCGGATCAAAATCCTCATGATTAGAAAGCACTTCTAAAATCTTGAGCTGCTGCCATTCTGAAATCTGATATACCGTGGTATCTAGGAAATATGAAATACCATTATGATCTAGTGTAACTGAGGAAATCTCTGCTTGTTTACGAATCACTGATCGCTTATCGTTTATAAACCCACTAATAAAGTCATAAGATTCTGCCACTTGCATTTGAGTTAACTCAAACATGGCTTGAGAAATTTTTTGCCATTTCCAACTCTTAAGCTTCTCGAAAGCTCGGATCTCTAAGTTCAAATCTTTATATAGCTTGAATAACTGTTTTCGTGTATCGCCAGAAACATCTTTTTTAAGATCTAGAAGTATTTCTGTTAAGACCTTTTCATTTTCAACATCCTTAATAAGCTCTCGTATCTCTATTTTTTTCTGTATATAACTCTTCTTTTCGTCTTTAGACCCTTCTTGCTCTTGATAAAACAAGAACTCACTTACCAAGGGTGCCAAGGTATTTTTACGTCTACTAGTATCTGCAGATTTTTTCAGAAATTTATTTCTATAAAAAAAGATAGCGACAAAATATACTGCAGAAAGTATTACAAATAAGACAGATAAATCCCACAAAATATCCGTATGGATCTTCGGAGCACTTATCAAATGAAAAATTTTGAGTTGGGGGAACTTCAAATATTTTATTTAATTAAATTCTTGCGAGCTCTTTTTTAAGCCTTAAAAGCAATTCGGCTGGACTTACTGGTTTTGCTAAAAAATCATTAGCACCTAGTTTAAATGCACTCAAGATATTCTCTTCATTCCCTGCGGATGATAGAATAATTATAGGCACATCTAATTTTAATTCGTTACGTACGTAATCTGTGATTTCTAAACCAGAAAAATAGGGCATCATAATATCAGACACTATAATATCTGGCTTTTCTGTTTCCAAATAGGCTTTTACGCTTTTACCATCTGTACAGATTTTAACTTCATAACCCGCCTTTTTTAGACGAAAGTCTAAAAGGGAAGCCAGAAGTTGATCATCATCTGCCAAAAGTAATTTTATAGCACCCATATTAATTGCTATTCTTATAGGCTGAAATAGCTATTTCTATTTCATTTTCAATGATTGGGTATTCTTTTACAAAACAATCAAAAAGAAAATTTAAATATTTAAAATCCTGGTCTTCTAAACACACTTTATGCATTTGCTCTACAATACGGAGCAATCCATCAGTTTGCATGATACGCAATCCTGCTTTTATCTTATGTGTATTAAACTGTACACCCTCACTATTGGAATATTTTAAGTCTAATTTTGTTTTGCCAATAAATTCTACAATATTTTGTTTAAATAACTGTACTAATTCTTCTAAAATTTCTACATCACCTAAACAATCTTCTATTACGCCAGATAGATTGACATTAAAAGGTTCTGTAAAATTGATTTTTGAAATTACTTGGGGGGATTTCATAGGTTCAATTTGGTTTAAGGTATTCCTATTTATATTCGCATTTGTTGTAATCTTTTGCAACAACACCTTAGCGTCAAAAGGTTTTAATAAATAATCATTGATTCCATTGGCTGCACATAAATTTTTATCTTTAATAGAAAAATCTGCTGTAAGCGCTATAATGGGTAAACTTTTAATTCGTTCGTTTTTATGTTCACGAATCACTTTTGCAACAAGGTAACCACTAGTTACAGGCATCCGTAAGTCCATTAAAATAACATCTATTTTATAGTGTTCTAAAATAGCGACGCCATCATTTAAATCATCCGTAATATAATTGCAACAACCCCAATTATCTAGGCGATTCTGAATTAGTTTCTGATTCATCGTATTGTCCTCAAACACAAGAATGTTAAGCTTTTTTATTTGCAGCTCTTGCGCGAGAATCTCTTCATCTATAAGTATATTAGAAACAAGATCTTTTGCTTGCCCAATTTGATATGGAAGTGAAAAATTAAACGTAGTACCCACACCCAATTCACTTTTAACAGATATTTTACCGTTTAGAGATTCAATAATATGTTTTACAATACTCAGCCCTAAGCCTGTACCTCCGTAATGCTTCTGAGTATCTTCTGATGCTTGTTTGTAATAATCAAAAATAGTAGTTAACTTTTCTTCCGCTATTCCAATGCCCGTATCGGTTACCGAAAAATTGAGGACCACTTTATTTTTACTTTTATGAGCTACATCAATCGCTAGGTTGATACTACCCTCTTCCACAAATTTTATAGCATTACCAATAAGGTTTAAAAGCACTTGAGATAACTTAGAAGGATCGCCTATTAAATTTTCAGGTACTGCATCTGAATAAGAAACATTAAAGCTAACCTTAGGATTCACTATAAGCGTCTGGCATAAATAGCAAACGTCATTAACAATATTATTAAAATTGAAATCTACAGATTCAAAATAGGCAGTTCCAGAAGTCAATTTTGAATATTCTAACAGTTCATTTATTAGCGTTAACAATGTGTTAGAAGCTCCTTTTATGGCCTGCACATGTGTTGCCTGGTTTTCTGTTAGTGTACTTTCTGACAATAACTCTGTAAAACCAACAATACCATTGAGCGGCGTTCTTATCTCATGACTCACTCGGGCAATAAGCTGCTCATCATTTGATGCCGGAATTGTTTTATTGCGACTTTTTAAGTTTTCGTTTAAAGCTTTTACCTTTCTAGGCGCTTCTGAAGCTACCGCACTTACCGTTTTCTCCTCAATCTTTTCTTTAAAAGCTTGGAAAGAATCTTTTAACCTAACCGCCTCATCAGAGGTCAGTTCTTCAAAGGAAAAACTACTTAGTTTTAATTCTAAGTCCGATATATAGGAAAGTAATTCGTTAGATTTCAAAGTAAATAAATTTGGGTTACTATTATTTTTTTGTCCTGATAAATGCTCCTTGATAGGATCGCAAGTAGCTGTGCTACGTTCTTTATAGTCTAAAATTGCTGAAATAGCGTAGGTTACACAACTAAATGTTATCTAGTGAACCAATAATGTTGTAAAAACCAGTAAAGATGAGGTTAGCGCAAAGAATATGGATGTAATTCATCGCTAAAAGAATACTTATTATCTATATTAACTAGACTTTGAAGAATAAAAAAATCAGATTGAAATTAATAACAATCTGATTTTTAGCTACTTAAATTAAGACAACTTAAGTAGTATACGAATAAATAAAGCTAAAGCACTTTGGAAGAAACTGTTTTACCTAATACTTTGGACTTAAACTTTATATTAGAAAACAGTATATAATTAATTAAAAATGAACAACTTACTCCTGAGCTGCTAATCTATCCTTAACATATTCTATCTTCGTTTTATTATGCGATAATGATTTTCCATTCTCTCCTAAATTAACCATAATAATATTGTCTACTGTTACAATCGTTTCATGAGTCATTTTGTTACGTACCTCGCAATTTAAGGTTAAAGAAGATTTTCCAAACTTTACTACTTCTATTCCAATTTCTATAATATCACCTTTCTCTGCAGTGCTCATAAAATTGATTTCAGACATGTATTTTGTAACTACCTTCTTGTTCTCTAATTGAATGATACTATACAATGCACACTCCTCATCAATCCAAGCCAAGACTCTACCTCCAAACAATGTGTTGTTCGCATTTAAGTCTTCTGGCTTAACCCATTTTCTTGTATGAAATCTCATAATTATATCTTTTTGACTGCAAAATTAATAAAGTAAATTAGGGTAGAATAATCTTAAATCGCAAAGTTTTGTTATTTTCCGAATCCTGAATTCTCCCTAGATAATTTTATACAATTTAATAATTTTTATAGAAGAAAATACTTATATTCTTATTCTTGAAAATATTAATTGTTCATAAAACCGTTAAAAAGTAAATGTTTGAGAAACAGATGCAAATATTCTAATACCTATCTTTAAGAAAAAAGAACTGATGAACGAAAGATCACACAGTCTGACAAAGATTAGGCCTGAAATAGCCACAGCAAGAATTTCCGATACCATGAGTGTCGAAGAGTATTTCCAGAACAAGACCTTAAGGCCTGTTCTAAAACTCCAAAACCCATTACTACTTGATGTTTTTAAAAATTATATTAAAAAACACAAGAACACTTATTATTCGCTTTCTCTAGAAAAACGAATCATTTATATTGAAAATGCTATTCAAAAAGATATCAAGTTTCGGAACGCTTTAAAAGGGATGATTATTGGCCAATTTACCGTTGAGGAGTACCAAACCTATATTCAAAATTCTTCTGCTTTAAATAAAAGAATGATGAATATGGTGGTAGAACGCCTAAAAAATCAAATTCAATTTTTTGAGAACGAAGCTTTAGTCTAAAAGAGAGGTACCGTTTAAATCTGTAGTAAGAATATCGCTCATTAAGTCAAAAAATGGGCGAACAGCTACAAATGAATCTGTAACTTTTTTAACAAAATCAGGAGCTAAAATCTCTTGGTCTGACAAATTACGCACAAAAATAAATTGCTTTTTACGTATAAGATCAATGTCTTTATGCTCTTTATCAAATCCTTTTGGGGCTGTTTTTAGTTCATCACCCGTTATAGCTCCCCATACTTTTTTAAATGAGGGCGCGCCGATTACAGCTCTAAACTCTTCTGCGTCAAGTTCTAATTCTTTTCTAATTCTTAACAAATCTTCTTTATTAGGTGCCCAGAACCCGGCTGCAATAAAACTTTCTCCTGGTTTTAAACGAATATAGTATCCCCCACGTAATTTTGCTCCTGTCCTAGAGAACGACCCTGCAAAATGTGATTTATAAGGGGTTTTATCTTTAGAAAAACGTACATCTCTGTAAATTCTAAACATTTTTAATTTCTCTATTTCATCAGTACCTCTAAGCCCTTCTAAAACACTACTATACAACTCCTTAACACTTTTTTCATGCGCTTTAAAAACAGCTTTTTTTTCATCAAACCACGCTCTATTGTTGTTTTTTTCTAGTTGTTTTAAAAATTTTAAGACATCATTTGTTAGTACTTGGTGCTCCATCCGACTTATTTTTACAACGAATTTAACAAGAAAGTTAACCAAATTAAGCAAGCGTCTTTTAAAATATTGGTTAATTTTGATATTCATTTTAGTATTATGGATTCAGAGTCAATTATCGACAAGATAAATAAGCATAAAACACAACCTAATCTAAGGTTCAAGTTAAAAGAAAAAGTACAGCAGTTTACAGACAAACTGTTTTATACACTTTTTGACATTGACACCCCTGTAGAAGAAAATTTAGAGGTCCTAGAACATCTTTTTGATGAATTGGTGGATTTAGGGTGTTGGGAAATAGACCAGCCGTGTAAGAAGGTCTGGGAGCGTTACGTGATAAAATTGCCTGAAGTTCTAGAAAAACTTAATCTAGATGCCAAAGCTTTTGTTAATTGTGATCCTGCTTCCTCTTCTATTGAAGAGGTATATATGGCGTATCCAGGTTTTTATGCTATTGCCATTTACAGGTTAGCACATGAATTGTATGCAGAAGGGTTTCCTTTAGTACCGAGATTAATGACGGAGTATGCCCACAGACAAACTGGTGTAGACATAAATCCTGGCGCACAAATTGGAAAATCATTCTTTATAGATCATGGAACCGGAGTTGTTATTGGAGAAGCTGCTGTAATCATGGATCATGTTAGAATCTACCAAGGAGTTACCTTAGGCGGATTGTATGTTGCTAAAAATTTACGAAAAACTAAAAGACATCCTACCATAGAAGATAATGTTACTATCTATGCTAATGCAACTATTCTTGGAGGCAAAACGGTCATTGGTGCCAATAGCATCATCGGCGGAAATGCGTTTATAACTTCGTCTGTACCCGCAAACTCAACCGTGTATCACTCTTCTGAAATTAAAATAAAAACAGCACCAAATGTCTCATAGTATTATTGATTTAATAGGAAATACGCCTCTTGTTTTATCTCGCGTATTAAACACCAACCCTAATGTAAAATTATATTTTAAATTAGAAGGACAAAACCCTGGTGGTAGCGTTAAAGATAGAGCTGCTTTAAATATGATAAAAAGTGCGCTTGATCGTGGAACTATTTCTAAAGACACTAAATTAATAGAAGCTACAAGCGGAAATACGGGTATTGCTTTAGCTATGATTGCTAATATTTACGGATTAAACATTGAATTAGTCATGCCCGAAAATGCTACTGTAGAACGTGTACAAACTATGCGAGCATATGGAGCAACGGTTACCTTAACCCCTTCCAGTGTTGGTATTGAAGGTGCCAGAGATTACGCAGAGGATAAAGTAAAGAATCAAAGCTTTGTCATGTTAAATCAGTTTGGAAATGATGATAACTGGAAAGCACACTATAAATCTACAGGTCCTGAAATATGGAAAGATACCGATCAGAAAGTAACACATTTTGTCTCTTCAATGGGCACTACTGGTACTATTATGGGAACATCGACCTATTTAAAAGAACAAAATAAAGACGTACAAATCGTAGGCGTACAACCTACAGATAACTCTAGTATCCCTGGTATTAGAAAATGGCCCCAAGAATATTTACCTAAAATATTTAATGCTTCAAAGGTTGATTCTGTTCTAGAAGTGAGCCAAGAAGAAGCTACACAAATGACTTTAAGATTAGCTAAGGAAGAAGGTATTTTTGCAGGGATGAGCAGTGGCGGAGCGGCAGCTGCAGCCATCAGATTAGCCAATACTTTAGAAAGTGGTGTCATTGTGAGTATTATCTGCGATAGAGGCGATCGTTATTTATCTTCTGGTTTGTTTGATAACTAACCGAAAAGATTATAACCACTTTTTACGTTTAAAGTAAATTAACATTCCAATAAACATCATTATCATGATGCCCCAAACTACAGCATAACCATATTTAGAATGTAACTCGGGCATGTTGTCAAAATTCATCCCATAGACCCCTGCTATAAAAGTTAGAGGAATAAATATTGAAGCCATGATGGTTAGTACTTTCATAACTTCATTCATCTTATTACTCATATTACTCATGTACATCTCCATTAAACTCATAGACATCTCTCTATAAATTTGAAGGCTTTCATTTATTTCTATACAATGATCTTGAACGTCTCTTAAAAATAGTTTAGTATCTTTTTTTATCAACGCACTTTCCGAATCTAACAACCTACCTACTAATTCTTTAACTGGCGCTATCTGTCTTCTTACTTTGAGTACTTCTTTTTTTAATTCTTGTATTCTATGTACAACATCATTGGTAGGATTATCATATACTTCATCTTCTAACACTTCAATCCTATGATTAATATGTTCTAAGATTACAAAGTAATTATCTACTACAGCATCTAATAATGCAAAGAATAAATAATCTGCCCCACGGGTACGTATTCTCCCCGATTTTGTTTTTATTCGATCTCGCAGTCCATCAAAAACATCATCCTTCATTTCCTGAAAAACAATTACTGAAGACTCCATTAAAATAAGCGCTAAGTGCTCACTAACTATTTCTTGATTCTCATTTAAATACAACATTTTAAAAACCCCAAAAATATAATTTTCATATTCATCTATCTTGGGTCGCTGTTGTGTATTTGCAATATCTTCTAAAACCAAAGGGTTTATCTGAAACAATTTTCCCAATTGATCTATAAACAACTCGTCACTGATTCCAACAACATCTATCCAAGAAGTAAATGATGATTTCTGATGGACATCTATTTGATCTAACCCTATTTCCTCATGAATATTTAAGGTATTCTCGTCATAGTTAATTGCAGACAAAATAGATTTGACTCCTTCTCTCTGCCCTGTATACGTAACAGTACCAGGAGCTTTCCCTGTGATTTTATGAAGTTTTGAAGGCTTTTTAATTCTTAATTTAAATTTCGGCTTCTTTTTTGTCATACATTAATTTTAATATAAATTTAGAGGATTACCCTAAATTATGAAAATCCACTTGATTCAAAATTAAGCCCGAACCCGGTGCTACGAAGGGTAATTGCATGTTACTCTCCTCTTTTAAAGAATTTAAAACTTCTTCTTCTGATAACTCTCCTTTACCTACCTGGACCAAAACCCCCATCATCATCCGAATCTGATACCGCATAAAACCTTCTCCCTTAACATGAAAACCATACGTTTTTTCTGGAAAAAAATTGGCTTTCAGAATATTATTCTCTACTATTTCACATGAATTAACAGTTCTAATAACGGTTGTATTCTCTTGTAATCTAGCGGTATACGATTTAAAATTATGTGTACCCTCAAAATACTTAGCTACGGTCTTCATTTTATCAAGATCTAAATCATCTAAAAACGTAACCAAGTAAGGCGCACAAAACGGGTGGCTTTTTTTACCGTATGAAAATAAGTAAATGTATTCTTTTTCTTTGCTATTTTGAATAATATTAAAAGACTCGTCGACCTCTGTAATACTTAGTATGCGAATATCTGGAGGAAGGTTTTTATTAAACAATTCTAAAAAATCTTCCAGCGAAGCTATAGGTGACTCCTCTAGGTAGAGCTCAAAAGCAGCATCTAAGGCAGAAACTTTAGCATCTGTTCTCCCTGCTCCTAGAATCTTAAACTTCTGATTTGGCAAAATAAATTTTAGCGTTTTTACCAACATGCTTTCTATCGTTTTTTGTCCTGGCTGTTTCTGCCAACCACTATATCTAAAACCCAAGAATTGAAGCTTAACAAGGTAATAATAACGGATTCTTTGCATGTATTCATTAATCTAAAGCAAAAATACTCTTTATATAAAACATATGAGCTACTTCTTTTTCTCCGCACCTAACTGCCTCCTAATTATTTCCTGATTAAAGTTTTAGTATCCTCAAGAAAACACAGTGAATAATAAACAACAAAAACCCCATCACAGGTAACAATGATGGGGTTTTTACAACAATTATAATAGGTTCTAAAATCCGTCTGCTGTGATTTCTACCTGTTTAACTGTGCCATATTTTTTAGCCATCTCTACTATTTCGGATGCTTTTCCAATAAGGACAAATTGTAAGTTATCTTTCGGAAAATAGGTTTCAATTAATTGGCCTGCTTTCTCAACCGTTAATGCATCTACTTGATCACTAAATGTATTGATGTATGCTTCATCAAAATTATAAGTAAACATATCTGTCAATAAACCCGCCAAAGCCCTATTTGTTTCATAATTTGGAGGAAATTGCCCTTTTACATAGTTTTTAGCAGATAGTAATATTTCTTGATCCAAGCCTTTTTCATGAAGCTTTTTATAGGTAGTCAAAGCTAAATCTATTGTTTGCTCTGTGGTTTCATTTGCCGTAAATGTGGCCATAATAAATGAACCTCCTAATTTATAATGAGAAAACCAACTTGAAGCACCATAGGTAAGCCCTGAATTTACTCGTAACTCATCATTTAACCAAGAGGTGAATCTACCTCCTAGAATAGTATTTATAACCTCTAACCCTACATAATCTGGATTATTCCTAGAAATACCTGGTCCTCCAATATAAAATGTAGTCTCCGTTGCATCTTCTTTATTTACAACCAAAACGCGGGGCTCATTAGGTACAGGAGCGACGGGCAAACTTAACGCTATCACATCCTCTGATTTCCATTTACCGAAAAGTGATTCTATTTCTCTTTTCATGCTTTTTGTATCAAAATCGCCAACTACCGCAATGGCCGATGTACTTGGAACATACATGTCTTTATAAAAACTGGTAATATCTTCTTTGGTGATTGTCTCTAAAGTAGATTTAATCCCTTCTTCAGGATTCCCATAAGGGTGATTTCCAAAAACAAATTTATTGTAATAACTCCCTAAAACAGCTCTTGGACTTTCCTTACTTTGATCCATTTCCACTAGCCTCCTACTCAACAGTTTATCTAACTCTTCTTTAGGAAAAGTTGGGTTTAATAAGACGTCTTTAAGTATAGTAAGAATTTCTTTTTGGTCTTTCTTCATAAAAGAAGAGGACAAATAGGCATATTCTAAGGAAGCCCCTGTGCTCATTGTGGCTCCTAAAAATTCCACATTTTCTTCTATTTGAGCTTTTGTGTAGTTTTTACTTCCTAAAGCTAATGCTTCAGCTGTGATATTAGCAAGTCCGCTTTTACTTTCTTCATCAAAGATAGCGCCTCCAGGAAAGACACCCGTCAGTTGAATTAAGGGAACTTCATGCTGCTCCATCAGATACACGGTTAAACCATTTTTTAATTTGAATTGGGTATATTCTGGAAGCTTAAATTTTTCTTGAGCCGTTATAGTACTTGTAAAAAGAAAAGCAAAGGCTGCAAAAACAACTGTTTTAATAATATGTTTCATAATACGTAATTTCTTAAGTGTTAAAGGTGCTGGTCTATTTAGAAGAATCACTACTAACTGGTTCGTTATTTTGCAACACTCCTACCGTTCTATTGCTTTTTATAAAATATTTTTTAGCTACTCTTTGAATATCTTCCACACTTACCTTTTCATAGGCGGATGGAGCGGTATACATTTTTTTATAATCCCCAAAATATACCTCATAGCTTCCTAGCGTATTACTTTTACCATTAATGGTTTCTAAGGTTTTATAAAACTCCATTAATTTCTGATTCTTTACTTTTTGCAATTCTTTTTCTGTAACTCCATTCGCTATTACATCCTCTAAAACACTTAAAATTCCTTTTTCCAAAGTGTCTGCGGATACATCTTGATTTGCGATCCCGTAAAAATAAAACAGGTTTGGATCAAAACTCTCTGGTACATATGTAAAAACACGTGTTGCAATTTGAGCTTCATCAACCAAGGCACTATACAACTTACTACTCTTACCACTACTTAATACAGAACTTAAAACATCTAAAGCATAATAATCTTCATGTTGGGTTTCTGGCACATGGTATGCAATAAGTACATTTGGTGTACTTACCTGTTTATGTACCATTACTCGCTTTTCTCCACGCTGCACAGGCTCCACGGTATGCACTTTTCTAGGTGCTGGTTGTGCAGGAATAGGTTCTAAATATTGTTTTGCCATTTTTTTCACCCCTTCTAAAGTAACATCGCCCGATATAACAACAACAGCATTATTAGGCGCATAATACGTATCAAAATACGTTTGCAAATCCTCAATAGTCCAGTTTTTTATATCAGATTCATACCCAATTACAGACCATCGGTATGGATGCGCAGAAAAAGCAGAAGCTTTAACCTCTTCACTTATATTTCTAAAATTAGAATTTTCTAAGCCTGTACTTCTTTCACTCAAAACAACACCACGCTCACTTTCTACCATTTTAGGATCCAAAGCTAAATCTGCAATACGATCTGCTTCCAAATCAAAAATTGTTTCCATAGAACTAGATGGAAACCAATCTGTATACACCGTAACATTTTCAGTGGTATATGCATTATTACTACCTCCTGAAGCCTCCATTGTTCTATCGAACATTTTAGGTCCATATTTTTTTGAGCCATTAAACATCATATGCTCAAAAAAATGGGAAAGACCGGTGATACCTGGGTATTCATTTCTAGAACCTACTTTCCAAAAAATATACATGTTAGCATTGGGAATGCTATGATCCTCCAAGACCATAATTTTCATTCCATTAGTAAGAGTAAAGCTTTTTACGTCTTCTACTTTACGCTGCGATTGCAGTGTCATGACCAGTAGCAAGGCTACTAAGGTGAATAGTATTTTTTTCATTTTATAGTTATTTAGTTCTCTCAAATATAACAATACGAATTCTGTAAAACTAAAATCAAAAAGTAAATTTCTAAATGCTAATTTCTCAAATCGAACAAATAGGTATTTCATGGATATTCCTACAACAGGTTTTTACTACTTCTCAACATTTACTGTAGTTCAACGATTAGTTTCAAATAAATAAAATCAAGTATCGTTTTAAATTAAATGGTCTCCCAAGACCAAACAAACCTACTTATGCGCCTTATAATACGCCTTTTCCCCCCAAGGGTACTTGTGTTATTATCCACAATATTATTGTTGATACTTAATGTATTCAGCTTTTATGGATTATATACTAACAAGTTCTATTTTTTAAAGTTTGATAATTATATCTTTCCAATATTATCGTTCGTACATTTTACTTACCTATACCAAATTCTTGTAAAATTAATTACTAAGAAAAATGCAGATCCTGAATTAAGGAATGTAGAGTATGTTTTATATTTTATATTTTCCGTGTATGTTTTTAAATTTTTTGAAGCTATCTACCGCCTGAGTACTATCAATAATTTTGGCCATCTAGAAATGCCCAAAACCTTTTTACCTATTGGGCTTCTAATTATTGTCCTACACTTTTTTCTACTGGTCCTTACTCTATTAACTTTTCACTATAGAAAAATATTCATAGGCTCTTTTAAGTTTGAAGAATTAGACAAAAACTCTAAGTAAGACATCCCTCTTTAAGCGCCCTATTTCTGCTTTAAGACTAAACTATTGACAGAAAAACAATATTTTTTGTAAGGATTTTTATAAAAATTCGGCTATTTGCTATAAAATCATTAAAATAACCACATCCGAATATGTTTTAAATGCTGCATTTTCAGCTTTATAGAAACTTTTAGTGCGTTGTGATATTTGTGTGATACATTTTAACGTGTTTAGCATCTGAAAATAGTTATGAAACAAATATTAATCATAGAAGACGATCCAGAAATAATCAAATTGTTAGAAATACACCTAACTGATTTGATATATACCACAGCAAAAGCTATGGATGGAAAAGTTGGTTTAGAAATGGCTTTAGACAATTCTTATGATTTAATACTTCTAGATCTAACGCTACCAACTATGGATGGTATTGAAATTTGCAAAAAAATAAGAAGCCAAAAAAATACGCCTATTATTATGCTAACCGCTAAATCTGAAGAAATAGATCGTGTTTTAGGATTGGAGATTGGAGCAGATGATTATATCACCAAACCCTTTAGCATTCGTGAGCTTTTAGCTAGAGTCAAAGCAGTTTTACGCAGAACAGATATAAAACCTATTCCTCAAAAAGATTCTTCCTCTATTTATGCGGAAGGACTCAGTATCGATATAGATAAACGAAAAGTGATCTTAAATGATAAAAAAATTGAGCTTTCCCCGAAAGAATTTGAACTTCTAGTGTTAATGGCTTCTAATCCTGGCAGAAATTACACAAGAACAGATTTACTAAACATGATTTGGGGATACAATTTTGAGGGGTACGAGCATACTGTAAACTCTCACATTAATAGATTAAGAGCCAAAATTGAATCTGATATGGCAAACCCCTCTTTTATTCTTACTACTTGGGGAGTTGGTTACAAATTCAATGAAGATATACTTGCATGAAAAAAAACGAAAAAACGCTTACTCCTAAATTGATAAAAAAACTATGGCTAGCCTTTGTTTTAATTATTGTTTTAATGGGCGCTTCTTACATTATTATTACAGCTTATTTAGCGAATAAATATAATGAAGAAACTACCCAACGCATAAATGCCAATACGGCAAATCATGTAATCAATGAAAAATTCCAGAAGGAATCTCCCTTTTTAGAAGACGGTAGTGTTAACAAAGCGCTGTTTGGTGATTTAATGCATGATATGATGGCTGTTAACCATAGTATCGAGGTTTACTTGTTAAATAAATCTGGAACTGTACTTTATTCGGTTGTATTAGACCATAGTGGCAATGCACCTATGCAATCTGTTTCATTAGCACCTATTAACTATTTTATAAACACAAAAGGTGAAAAATATGTTTTAGGCGATGATCCAAGAAACCACGAAGAACAGAATATTTTTTCAGTAGCACCTTTTAATATTGATGGTAGAGAAGGGTTTATCTATATAATTTTAGCAGGAAAAGATTTTCAAGTAGTAAGTGATAATCTTTTGGGACAATATTTCATGAAACTTGGCTTGGGTGCCACATTATTAACTATGTTTTTTGCCGCTTTGATTGCCTTATTAAGCATCTGGTTTTTGACAAAAAATTTGCTATTAATTACCAAAACTGTTAGAAGTTTCCAAGAAGGAGATTTAGATGCTCGCATAGAAAATCCTGATACATCTGATATTGCAATTTTAGCTAATTCTTTCAATGAAATGGCAGATACCATAGTAGATAACATGGATAAAATGAAATCTGTAGATCTACTCAGAAGAGAACTAATTGCCAATGTTTCGCATGATTTACGAACCCCACTAGCTATTCTAAAAGGGTATGTTGAAACATTGCAAATGAAAAATGAAACTTTATCGGAAAATGATAAAAAGGAATACCTCCAAATTACCCATGATAATATAGACAAGCTTTCAAAGCTTATAAATCAATTGTTTGAATATTCTAAATTAGAAGCTGAGCAGGTTAGCCCGATAAAAGAACCTTTTTCTATAACAGAACTTTCGCATGATTTAATTGCGAAATTTAAAGTATTGGCAGATAAAAAGAATATAAGCCTTAAACTTAACAATCCCGAAGACAATTGTTTGGTTTTTGCCGATGTAAGCTTGGTGGAGAGAGCCTTACAAAACCTCATAGAGAATGCTTTGAAATATACAGAAGATAATGGTACTGTAACGCTTTCCTTACTCAAGAAAGGAAAAAATATTGAAATTAATATTAGTGATACGGGAACAGGAATTGCAGTAAGTGAATTGCCGTATATTTTTGACCGTTACAAGCAAGTGGACAAAAGCACTAAGAAACAAGGATATGGCTTAGGCCTAGCTATAGTTAAAAAAATTATGGACTTACATGATACCACCATTACAGTATTGAGTAAACCCAAAGAAGGAAGTTCTTTTATTTTTAACCTACCTGCGTATCAGGTAAACTAAATGGGAGACAGATTGTTATGTTTTGAAAGTTGAAAACCCTTCCTGTATGGGAAGGGTTTTTTCATTTTCAGAATAGATATGTTAATTACAAATCGTTAAAAAAACTACTATACATATCTTTAAATTGATAGCCTTCTTCAAAACGATTTTTATTCAACTTCTTATAAGCCACAAGGCCCCAAAGCAATAATTCTTTTAAGAAATAAATATCTTTCTTAGCATATTCTGGTTGATATTCTTTTATTAACTGATTTAATGCTGGAATATCATCTAAAGCTCTCTTATATTCTTCATCGGTATACTCATCTAGAAGTTCAAAACCGTCTCCTTGAAAAAACCAATGCAACAATTCATCATAAGGTGTTTCTTCTCCTTTTTTCTCTAACTTATTTATTTCAGGGAAATACTTCGGAAATAAAGTTTTAACGGCATCGTCAATTAAAATGGCAGCAACGCCATCTGCCCCTTCTTGCTCCCCTTCATACACCAATTCTATTTTACCTGTAATAGAAGGAATAATCCCAAGAAAATCACTCAAACGAACCATTGTACTGTCCGCACCCGTTAGTAATGCTCTACGCTCTGCTGTACTCAATAAATTCTCAAAAGCCGTAATACTCGTACGGGCACTCACCCCACTTTTTGCATCTACATATTCGCTTTCACGCGCTTCAAAGCTAATTTGCTCTAACAAATCTTTTGCAACGTCTGGCACATAAACGGCATCTGTTTGTCGTGTATCTAACTTAGATTCTTGTTCTGTAATTTTACGAGCCGTTTCAATATCTTCTGGATAATGGGTTAAAATCTGTGAACCAATTCTATCTTTTAGAGGAGTTACAATACTCCCTCTATTGGTATAATCTTCAGGGTTTGCCGTAAATACGAACTGAATATCTAAAGGCAAACGCAATTTAAAACCACGGATCTGAATGTCTCCTTCTTGTAAAATATTGAATAAAGATACTTGGATCCGAGCTTGTAAATCTGGCAATTCATTAATCACAAAAATACATCTGTTGGCTCTAGGTATCATTCCAAAATGAATTACACGATCATCGGCATAGGATAATTTTAAATTTGCCGCTTTAATAGGGTCTACATCCCCAATCAAATCTGCTACCGTAACATCTGGCGTTGCTAATTTCTCAGAAAAACGCTCACTTCGGTGTAGCCAAGTAATAGGAGTGGCATCGCCTTTTTCTTTGATTAATTCCATGGCATAGCGAGACATTGGCTTTAACGGATCGTCATTAATTTCTGATCCACCAACTACAGGGATATTTTCATCTAACAAATTCACCATCAAACGTGCCAACCTTGTTTTTGCTTGCCCCCTTAAACCTAATAAATTAATATTATGCCTTGACAGAATGGCTCTTTCTAATTCTGGGATTACAGAATTTTCATACCCCCAAACTCCTGTAAAGGTTTCTTCTCCTTTTTTTATTTTATCTCTTAGATTATCTCTAAGCTCATCTTTTATACTTTTACTTAGGTAACCCGCTTTTTTTAGCTCACCCAAAGTGTTTATTTCGTTATACTTTAGTTTCATATGTTGTATTCAATTTTTTTTATAAATAACTTATTTTAAAGCAACTAAGCGCATTACTTCAAACGTTTTTTTCTATTTGCTTCATAATCTTCAAAAATCATTTCTCCCAAACCTTTGAGACCTGTAAAAAAGGCTTTTCCTTTATTTGCCTCCGTAAAATGCCTTATGAACTGCATTAAATAAGGATCTTGTGCAATCATAAAAGTGGTAATTGGGATATGGTGTTTCCTTGCCTGGCGTGCCATATTGTAACATTTCTCTACAATAAAATCATCTAAACCTACACTGTTTTTATAATAACTACCGTCTGGCATTCGCAAACAACTTGGTTTACCATCTGTGATCATAAAAATTTGCTTGTTTGTATTCCGTTTTCTACGAAGCATGTCCATTGCCAATTGAAGACCAGCAACCGTATTTGTATGATACGGTCCTACCTTTAGATAAGGAAGATCTTTAATAGGAATTGGCCACGCATCGTTACCAAAAACCAAAATATCTAGCGTGTCTTTAGGGTACCGTGTGGTAATTAACTCCGCCAGTGCCATTGCCACTTTTTTTGCAGGTGTAATACGATCCTCGCCATACAATATCATACTATGGCTAATATCTATCATTAACACTGTACTCATCTGCGCTTTGTAGTGGGTATCTTCTACTACCAAGTCATCTTCATTTAAAGAAAACTCTCCTATACCACTGCTAATCTGAGCATTTTTAATACTCTCCGTCATTGAAATACGATCTAAACCATCACCATAACGATATTCTCTTAATTCACCGGTATGCTCATCTCCTTGCCCAGATTTTCCAGTTTTATGATTGCCTGCACCATTCCGTTTCAATTTTCCGAAAATCTGATCTAATGCACGTTGTCTTATAATACGTTCCATTTTTGCAGTAATCGATAAATCGCCACCCTTGGTGGATTCATCCCCATCAGTACCTTCTCCTCCTCCATCTTTAAATTCTTCCTGTAAATACCCTTTTGCTTTCAGGTCTTCGATAAAATCATCTATTGTATAATTCTCATCGGTAAGTTCGTACTCCTTATCCAACTCACGCAACCAATCTAATGCCTCATCAACATCTCCAGAAGTATGCGTAATCAGTTCTTGAAAAATATCAAAAAGTTTTTCAAAGGGAGTTAGGTCCGGCGCTTCATAGGTCGCAAACCGGAACCCTTTTCTTGTATTCATAGCCATACTATAAAAATAACACTTTTAACAAAAGGAAGCTACCATTTAAGAAACCTTAACGCTTTGTTGTAACTTTAGCTGTAATGAATGTAGCACAAGTAAAAGGTTTCTTACAGACCCAAGAGTTATGGAATGACACCTTTAATGATATTCCTCAATTTAATTTTCCAGAAATTAATTTAACTGACTTCTCCCTTCAGACGGTTCCGCAAAATATTAGATTAGGGCATCAAATTGAATATCTATTTCAACAACTAATCGCCCATTCTACTTCGTATAAAACTTTAGTGTTTAACCAGCCTATTCGCAATGAGAACAGAACCATCGGGGAAATAGATTTTATCTTACAAAACACTAAAAATCAAGAAGTAACACATGTTGAACTAACGTATAAATTTTATATTATTGACACCGCTATTTCCGATGAAATGCATCAATTAGTTGGTCCAAACCGAAAAGATGCATTCTATGAAAAAATTCAGAAAATTAAGCACAAACAATTCACTCTTTTAAAAACGAAAGAAGCCTTACAGTTTCTAGAATCAAAGTGTATAAACCCGAATAAGATAAGCTCAAAAACATGTTTTAAAGCACAATTATTTAAACCCTATTATAAGGAAGTAACTCTTAATACCTTAAATAAAAATTGTATTGTTGGTTGCTGGTTGCGCTTCAATGAACTAGAATCGCCTGAATTTAAAGAAAATCACTTTCATCTACTCAATAAACAAGATTGGATTATAACTCCAACAGCTGCTATAGCATGGAAAACACACCAAGCTATCCTGATAGACATTCAAAGATCGCATGAACGAAAACAAGCTCCCATGTTATGGATGAAAGATAAAAATAATGAGCTTCAAAAAATTTTTATCGTGTGGTGGTAGGTATTAATTGAAAAAAATAAACGTTATTTGTAAACGTTTTCCTACAAAAACTAAACCTATGACCAAATTAATTATCACCTTCAGCATTTTATGTTCCTTCTTGTTTACTTCTAATGATACCGAGTGGGATGTTATTTACACGAAAGCAAGCTATGCTTTAAACCATACAAAGAAAGCCTTAGGCTCTAACAATTTTGACCATCAACGGTATTACTCAGAGAAAGCCTTAGAAGCATATTTAGATATTTCTGAATACTTAGAGACTAGTAAAGATGAAGAATTAAAATTAAAAATTGAACATACGATAAGTGACTTAGAGCATGCTGTAGATGCTCCTGACTGGGATCGTGGTAGGTTTTATAGCAAAAGAGTACATCAAAATACACAGGAATTAATTACAGAACTAGACCTTAAATCTATGGAATTAGCAGAAAACTAACATTTCCACGATTTATTTTTCAGCTTAACCATCTCTAAAGTTTAAAGTATCTTTGAAAAGCTATTTTCATGATCTATGGATAATAAACTTAAGATATTTAAATCTGTTGCATACCACTCCAGTTTTACAAAAGCTGCTGAACAGTTATTTATTTCTCAACCGGCAATCTCTAAGGCCATACGGAACTTAGAAGATGAATATAACACTACTTTTTTTATAAGAAAGCGCAACTCCATTGAACTTACGGAGGACGGAAAATCTTTTTTAATCTATGTAAATAGAATACTAGAGGTCTATTCTGAAATTGAAAATCAGTTTATACACAAAGACAACCAGCTGCCCGATGTTATAAAATTTGGAGCAAGCACCACCTTAGCCAGCTATATCATCCCCAAAATTATTGCCCAATTCAGAACTCAGTATCCAAAAACAAGTTTTCAAATTGAAAGTGATAACTCTGATCATATTGAAGCACTCATCCTAAACCAACAATTAGATTTCGGAATCACAGAAGGGAAAAATACGAATCCGAAACTCAATTTTAAAAAATTTATTAAAGATGAAATTGTTTTAGTGACTAGTGAAAAGAACACACAATTTCCTAAGGGAACTATCACTTTAAAAAAGCTCCAAGAACTACCTATTATTGAACGTGAGTCTGGATCCGGAACACGTGAAATAATCTATGAAGCTTTACTAGATCAAAATATAAAGTCATTAAATGTAGCCGTAACCCTGAATAGCACAGAGGCCATTAAAAATTACTTATATTATTCTGATGCCTATGCTTTACTCTCCATTCACGCCGTTCGAGAAGATTTAATCACGAACAAACTCAAGATTATTGACCTTAAAGGGTTTTCAATGGAACGATGGTTTTATTTTGTATCTAGAACGGGCTATAAATCTAGTCTTATGGATTACTTTGAACGATTTGTTCAAAACAACTATAACTTTTAGTTATCACACATACGAATTAAGTTTGCTTAATAGTTATGATTAACCACTAGTTTTGTCTTTCAAAATTAGTTGAAATGAAAGCTGTATTAGCCCCATTACTTTTTATAAGTATTTTAATTGCTGCAATGCTAGGCTTTATCAATAGCCCTACTGCATTATTCTTAGGCTTTACCTTTTCACTGCTCTTTAAAAATCCAATTAAAAAATACAGTCAAAATGCCATTCAGATACTTTTAAAAGTGTCAATCATTGGGCTGGGCTTTGGCATGTACATAAAAGACACCTTAGCAACAAGTAAAGAAGGATTAGGCCTAACCTTTTTCTCCATTGTACTTACGGTTAGTTTAGGTTTTTTATTAACTCGATTATTAAAGATTGAGGTAAAACTTGGGCATTTAATTACCTCAGGAACATCAATTTGTGGTGGTAGTGCAATTGCTGCAATTTCTCCTGTCATTCGTGCCAATGGCAAAACCATTAGTGTAGCACTAGGTGTTGTATTCACCCTAAATGCCATTGCTTTGTTTATTTTCCCTGCTTTAGGACACCTATTTGGTCTTAACCAACACCAGTTTGGTCTTTGGTGCGCTATAGCCATTCATGATACAAGTTCTGTAGTTGGCGCTGCATTAGGTTATGGTGATGAAGCTTTGCGGATAGCAACTACCGTTAAACTATCGAGAACACTTTGGATTATTCCATTATCCGTGCTATCTATGTTTGTTTTTAAAACCAAAGGAGAACGTATAAAAATCCCTTATTTTATTCTCCTTTTCCTCATTGCCATTGTTGTTAATAGCTATCATCTTCTACCAGAAGTTGCCACACATTCTATTGTATCACTTTCTAAAAAATTACTAATTCTAACGCTCTTTTTAGTGGGTACTTCAATTTCTATAAAAGATCTTAAAGCAACAGGATACAAACCTATTCTTTTGGCTTTCTGCTTATGGATTTTTATTGCAGTATTTTCATTTTTATACATTACTTATTAAAATAAAAAATCCGCATCATAAAGGATATGATGCGGATTTTAGATTATTTTTTTAATGCTTAACTAATTAAGCTGCAATCTCTCTTGTTAACCAACCTCTTCTGCTTGCTGTTGCTATTGCATAAGGGGTAATCCAGAATAACCCAAATGTAAATAGAATACTGTAAGAATACGCCCAAAATGCTTGTGATAAGCTATATCTCTTTGCGTAAAACAATACAGGGAAAGTAGATACTACCAAAATACTTAACAATGTAGAGCTTACAAATAATATGGGATGTGTTATAATGAAGAACAACATAAACAATAAGAATGGGTACGTCATGATAATTTTTAGAGCTTGACTAATAAATAAGAGTCTTGATCCAAATTTAGAACCTTCTCTAAAGTTTGTGAAAACATATTGAGACATTGCAATATTCTCACGAACGTTACTTCTACCCCATCTGATGAACATTTTATATAACCCTGTATACTTTTCAGGAACATTTGTATACGCAAATGCATTTCTTTGAAATAAAACATGGTAGCCTTGTTTTAAGATCATATTGGTCATTGCTCTATCTTCACCAATATCTGAAGGTTGCCCCATGAAGGTTTGATTGATCCATTCTGGCAAGCAATTAAAAACTGCTTCTGCTCTATAAGCTGCTAATGCACCTGGAGTACAAAGTACAGAATCTAAACTACTCTCTGCAGAACGTTTGAATTCAAAACTCATTACAAAACTCACGTTCAGCATTTTAGGCAGAATAGCTCTTTCATTATTCAATACTTGAATATTACCAGCTACAGCGCCACATTTTTCATCTACAATAAACGGACTCACTAAATTACGAAGCGTATCTGTGTTTACCACAGAATCACTATCTACTGTAATGAAAATTTCTCCTGTTCCTAAATTAAAACCACGGTATAACGCATGGCGTTTTCCCATGTTTTTTGGCTGTTGTAAAATTGTTACTCGGTCTCCTAAGACTCTTTTTGCCTCTTGCATCCATTTCCAAGTATCATCTTTACTACCATCATCAATAGCTAATAATTGTAGTTTATGTTCCGGATAGTCACTTTTTGCTAAACTCTTTAAAGTAGCCCAAACTTGCTTTCCTTCATTATAAGCAGGTACAATTACCGTACATGTTGGCAACTCTTCATCACTTACTGAGGCTATAGGCTTGTACTTAAAGTAAAGAAATAAGTTATATAAGAAGAAAGTAACTTTAAAGAAAAACAAAGAAGCTGCAACTATAAAAAATGCAAAGCCCCAACTTGTGTTTAGTCTTTCAAAATTAAATTGCTCAAAATCTGCTTGTAATAAGTAAACAACGTAACCTGCTCCAATCATTAAAGCAAACGAACTTATAAGCACCGCAATAGCCCAAAAATTAATAGGACTAGATGGCTTGTCTCCACTTAAAAATTTATTGTTTACTGTGGAATATAATTCTTTTAACGTAATTGTTCCTGTTTTCATAATATGCGTTCTCTCTTTATTTTTTTCGTATCAATTCTTAATTACTTAGGGCAACTTGCGTACCATTTATAATTAAAACCAATTTGCTGGTGTTTTCAGGCATTCCCCTTATAAAAGATGTGTAAATTTTACACACATTCTGTATAATTACACAGCTTTATACAAGTATGATATTCCCTTGTTTTTTAACAACCTTAACATATACGTTACAATTGAGTAATTAGCTCTCACGAGCAACACATTTTTACAAAAAAAATCCGAATTAGCATATCTCTACACTATTTCGGATTTATAAAAAGTAACTATTTTTATGAAATTAATTTCTCTTCTTCAAAATTTCTTCTACATCTTTTAAAGTAAATCCTTTCGCTTGTAACAGTATCAAGTAATGAAATAACAAATCAGCACTTTCACTTAAAAATAATTTATCATCGTTATCTTTTGCCTCAATAACAACTTCTACGGCTTCTTCCCCTACTTTTTGAGCTACTTTATTAATCCCTTTTCTGAAAAGTGACGCCACATAACTGTCTTGATTCTCTGGGTTATTTTTACGGTCTGTTATAATCGCTTCAAGCTTTGTCAAGAATCCAAAAGAACTTGTATTTTCTTCTTCCCAACAGGTATCCGTTCCTTTATGACATGTAGGTCCTACTGGATTTACAGTGATCAGTAAAGTATCATTATCACAATCGTTTTTAATAGCTACAAGATTTAAGAAATTACCACTCTCTTCTCCTTTGGTCCATAAGCGCTTTTTAGTACGACTAAAAAAGGTGACTTTATTTGTTTCTTGTGTCTTATCAAAAGCTTCTTGGTTCATATACCCCAACATCAAAACATTCTTTGTTGTTGCATCTTGTATGATGGCAGGTATTAATCCGTCTGTATTTTTATTGAAATCTATTTTCATCAGTTGAACTTTATTTATTTTATGTAAGTCGGCTGTACATCGCTGTTTTTATTTTCTATCGGTATACTATTTTTCAGACTCCTTTTTTACTATGTTATAATCTAACAGGAATACCGTTAGCCTTTAATTCTTTTTTCAAATCTACTATTTCTATTTCTTTAAAATGGAATACACTAGCCGCAAGTGCCGCATCTGCTTTACCATCTATAAAAGTATCTGTAAAATGCTGCATATTCCCTGCGCCACCAGAGGCAATGATAGGAATATTTAATTCTGTTGATAATTTTGCAAGTGCTTCATTCGCAAAACCGTCTTTGGTACCGTCATTATCCATAGAGGTGAATAAGATTTCACCCGCGCCACGTTCTTCTACTTCTTTTGCCCAATCAAACAAGCGAATTTCAGTAGGTACTTTCCCTCCCACTAAATGCACAATCCACTCACCATCAATCAGCTTTGCATCTATTGCAACGACAATACATTGCGAACCAAATTTTGCTGATAAATCATTTATTAATTGCGGATTTTTAACAGCTGATGAGTTAATAGAAACCTTATCTGCACCATTATGCAGCAATATATCTACATCTTCAATAGAAGATATTCCACCACCAACAGTAAATGGGATATTTACTTTTTCCGCTACACGATAGACTAAATCAGCTAGTGTTTTACGTCGTTCTTCGGTAGCTGAAATATCTAAGAAGACCAACTCATCTGCTCCAGAATTTGCATAGATTTCTGCCAATTCTACCGGATCGCCTGCATCACGTAAATCAACAAAATTGATCCCTTTTACGGTACGTCCGTTTTTAATATCTAAACAAGGTATTATTCGTTTTGTTAGCATATTGTTTATTTAGAAAGTATGTAATCTTCTAATTGTTTTAAACTGATTCTATTCTCGTAAATAGCTTTTCCAATGATAGTTCCCTCACAACCTAGTTCCGCTAATTTAGGCAACTCATCAAAGGTAGAAATACCTCCTGAGGCAATCAAATGAATTCCACTTCCATCAATTCCTTGACCTGTTTCGTTTAAAATACGTTCATACAAATTAAACGAAGGTCCTTGCAACATGCCGTCTTTACTAATGTCTGTACAGATAACAAATACAATTCCCTTATCCTGATAAGCCTGAATAAATGGTATTAGTTCTTGTTTAGAATCTTCCTGCCACCCTGAAACTGCCACTTTTTCATTTAAAGCATCGGCTCCCAAGATAATTTTTTCAGCTCCGTAAGTTTCTATCCAACCTAAAAATGTGTCCTGATCTTTTACCGCAATGCTTCCGCCTGTAATTTGAGAAGCTCCACTATTGAAAGCTATTTTCAAATCCTCATCGGTCTTTAAACCACCACCAAAATCGATTTTCAAATTGGTTTGTGACGCTATTTGTTCTAATACCTTATGATTTACAATATGTTTAGACTTGGCTCCATCTAAGTCTACTAAATGTAAATATTCAATTCCGTGCGCCTCAAAATCTTTGGCGACTTCAAGTGGATTTTCATTGTAAATTTTCTTAGTGTCATAATCACCTTTTGAAAGCCGAACACATTTACCGTCTATAATATCTATTGCTGGGATAATTCTCATTATAATTTTATTTTATCAATGGACATCCAAAAATCAGAATTTCCAACTTTTTTAAATCCGTGTCGTTCATACAAACTATGTGCATCTTTTGTTTTGAGAGCAATTGTCTTTACTTTTTTAATTAATTCATGATTCATCATAAAATCTACAAGATGTTTGCCATAACCATTACCTTGATATTTCGTAAAAATGATAACATCCATTAAATAAGCAAACAAAATTTGATCTGTAACGACCCTTGAAAAACCTATTTGTTCGCCGTATTTATCATAAATTCCAAAACAAAAAGAATGATCAATAGTAGTTTTCACTTCTTCAATAGTTCTACCTACACCCCAATAAGATTCTACACTAATGTATTGGTGTATTTTTTTTATATCTAATTTGTCTTTATCTGTTGAAATTACGAATGACATGCTCTTACATTTTTAAAAAATTCAAAAGAATTTTCTCTCCTACACTACTGCTTTTTTCAGGGTGAAACTGGGTTCCGTAAAAATTGTTTTTTTGTAATGCCGCGCTATAGATAACATCATAATCAGATGTTGCTATCGTCTCTTCACAAATTGGTGCGTAATAACTATGTACCAAATAAATGTATTCTTCTTCCGAAACCTCATTAAATAATTCTGACCTTAAATCCTGAATTTGATTCCATCCAATTTGTGGCACTTTTACTTGACTTGAAAACTTCACTACATCCACATCAAAAATTCCTAAGCCATCTGTGCTACCTTCTTCGGTTGAATTACACATTAACTGCATTCCTAAACAAATCCCTAAAACAGGCTGTTTTAATTTTGGAACCAAGGCATCTAAACCACTGGCTCGCAATTTATGCATTGCACTACTTGCTTCGCCAACCCCTGGAAAAATGACCTTATCGGCTGCTAGAATTTCATCTACATCATTTGTTAAAACAGCCTCAAAACCAAGGCGTTGAATTGCAAATTTTATGCTTTGAATATTTCCAGCTCCGTAATTAATAATTACTATTTTCATTCAACTATTTTATAACATTCCTTTCGTAGATGGCAATACCATCTTTTCTACATCACGTTTTACTGCCATTTTTATTGCTTTTGCAAAAGCCTTGAAAATAGCTTCAATTTTATGATGCTCATTAGCCCCTTCTGCTTTTATATTTATGTTGGCTTTTGCTCCATCACTAAATGATTTAAAAAAGTGTAAAAACATTTCAGTTGGCATATCGCCTACTTTTTCTCTTTTAAACTCGGCCTCCCAAACCAACCAATTTCTTCCCCCAAAATCTATAGCTACTTGTGCCAAGCAATCATCCATTGGTAAGCAGAATCCATAACGCTCGATACCTAATTTTGTACCCAATGCTTTATGAAAAACTTCCCCTAGTGCAATTGCTGTATCTTCAATAGTATGGTGCTCGTCTACTTCTAAATCACCATCAACTTTAATATCTAAATCCATTTGACCGTGACGCGCCAATTGATCTAACATATGATCAAAAAAAGCAAGACCAGTAGCAATACTACTTTTTCCAGTTCCATCAAGGTTCACTTTGATTTGAATATCAGTCTCATTGGTTTTACGACTTATCGTCGAAACTCGATCTTTTAATTTTAAAAACTCGTAAATCTTTTCCCAATCATTAGTTTCAGTAGCTATAAATTCATCCAGTTTATCCCTTTTCACAGTAATTTCTCCTGTTCCGAGATTAGTTTCATCATTTATAAAAATACCTTTTGCTCCAAGATTCTTCGCTAATTCCATATCTGTTAGACGATCTCCGATAACAAAAGAATTTGCTAAATCATACTCTTCCGAGAAATATTCCGTAAGTAATCCTGTTCCTGGTTTACGCGTATTTGCATTTTCATGCGGGAATGTTCTATCTAAAAATACTTTATCAAATACAACACCTTCATTCTCAAAAGAATTCATGATAAAATTATGCACAGGCCAAAACGTATCCTCTGGAAAAACATCCGTTCCTAGTCCGTCTTGATTGGTTATCATCACCAATTCATAATCCAACTCCTTAGCTATTTTACCTAAAAACGTAAATGCTTTTGGATAGAAGGTCATTTTTTCAAAACCATCAATTTGCTCATCTACGGTTTCTTTAATGATCGTACCATCTCGATCTATAAAAAGTACTTTTTTCATCCTTATTGAATTTCTTTTAGAACCTGTATTAATTTTTTATTCTCCTCTGCAGTACCTACTGTAAAGCGTAAAGTATTTTCACACAAAGGCTGTGTTGTACGGTTCCTTACCACAACACCCCTAGCCAGCAATTGATTGTATCGCTCTGTAGCATTATCCAGCTTAGCTAGTACAAAATTAGCATCGGTGTCATATACTTTAGTAACGAAATTTAATTGAAACAATGCTTTAGCTAACAATTCTCTTTCAGCTAAAATATCTGCAACTTCCTTATTTACCTTTTTAATATCCAAAACACGTTCTAATGCTCTTTTTTGAGTCAACTCATTTACATTATATGGAGGCTTAATTTTATTAAGAATAGTTATAATTTCTTCAGATGCATAACACACTCCTAATCGGATTCCTGCCATTCCATATGCTTTTGAAAGTGTTTGTGTTAGTATCAAATTGTTATACTTTGATAATTCTGACAGCCATGATTCTTCTTTTGAAAAATCAATATACGCTTCATCAATAACAACAATTCCCTTAAACCGCTCCAATAAAGTGGTGACTTTTGTTTTAGAAAAGCTATTTGCTGTTGGATTATTGGGGGAGCAAAGGAATAACACCTTAGAGTTAGCATCTACCGTATTAAGAATCTGATCAACATCAGGCTCAAAATCGGTTGTTAACAGCACCTCTCTATTTTCAATATTATTAATTCCCGATAATACCTTATACATGCCGTAGGTTGGTGGCAGTGTGATGATATTATCCTCTTTAGGCTCACAAAAAGCACGAAATATAAGATCTAAAACTTCATCACTACCATTCCCAAACAGAATATTAGTTGCCTTCACCCCTTTTTGTGCTGCTAAGACCTCTTTTAAGTTTCTTTGCTGCGGATCAGGATATCTGTTGACTCCATTTTCAAATGGATTCTCGTTAGCATCTAAAAACACCATTTGAGAACCATCAGAAACATATTCATCGCGCGCTGAAGAATAAGGACTCAATCCTTTTACATTCTCGCGAACCAAGTTTTGTATTTCTAGTTTATTCATCGTCTAAACTATTTAATCGTAGCGTTACGGCATTTTTATGTGCTTGCAAACCTTCTGCTTCTGCCATTAACTCAATAGCATAACCAATTTCTTGAATCCCTTCTTTTGAAATTTTTTGAAAAGTCATGCTTTTCATAAAACTATCTAAGTTTACACCACTATATTGCTTAGCATAACCATTAGTTGGTAGCGTATGATTGGTTCCTGAAGCATAATCTCCTGCACTTTCTGGTGTATAATTTCCAATAAAAACAGAACCTGCATTCGTAATTGCACTCAAATAAGAACCCTCATCTTCTACACAGACAATGTAATGTTCAGGACCATACTCATTGATTAATTCCTGAGCTGTCTGATCATCTTCTAAGTAAATTAATTTACTATTATCAATTGCTTTTTGAGCGATTTCTTTACGTGGTAAATCTTCAATTTGAAATTCAACTTCTTTTTCTACCGCATCAAGCATTTTTTTAGAAGTGGTTACCAATATAACTTGACTATCAATGCCATGCTCTGCTTGACTTAATAAATCTGATGCTACAAATTCCGCATTGGCTGTATCATCTGCGACTACTAAAAGCTCACTTGGCCCCGCAGGCATATCAATAGCTACACCATGTTTTGTAGCAATCTGCTTTGCAACTGTTACGTATTGATTTCCAGGGCCAAATATCTTATACACTTGAGGAATAGTTTCTGTTCCAAAGGTCATTGCCGCAATTGCCTGAATGCCTCCTACTTTAAAAATCTTAGTTACACCACAAAGATTAGCCGTATATAAAATAGCAGGGTGTATTTTCCCTTCTTTGTTGGGTGGCGAACATAAAACAATTTCTGAACAACCTGCAATATTAGCAGGAACCGCTAACATTAAGATTGTTGAAAATAATGGTGCTGTTCCTCCCGGAATATACAAACCTACCTTCTCTATTGGTCTTTTCACTTGCCAACAGTGTACTCCTGGACTGGTTTCTACTTCTATACTTTCTGTTTTTTGAGCAGCGTGAAATTTATCAATATTATCTTTAGCAAGAAGAATAGCCTCTTTTAAATCCACAGAAACCAAACTATTTGCTTTAACAATTTCATCATCCGTAACTAATAGCGCTGATATAGAAACACCATCAAACTTTTCGGTATACTTTTTTATAGTAGCATCACCGTTTTCTTGAAGCTCTTCAAAAACTTGATTTACCGTACTTTCAATATCTGCAACGCTCTTAGTGGGACGCTTAAGAATTGTTTTCCAATCTTTTCTTTCAGGATTATATATTTTATTCATAGCAAATACTAATCAAATTTCTTTATCATGTGATACCCTAAAGCTTCAAAACCTTGACGCTCCCAGAACTTTTTTCCTTTTTCATTATGCCGATAACAATTCACTTCTGCTCCAACACAATTAATGCTTTTTGCATAATCAAACAACCAATTCATCATTAATTCTCCAACTCCTGCGCTTCTATAGTTCGTTTCTACAAAAACATTGTCTGGTTCTAGATGTTTCCCTGCATATAGCTTGTTTAACACCCAAAATCCGCAGCATCCAATCAATTGTTTATTATCATATACTCCAATACACTGATACCCTCCCATGACAAGCATATCTTTCAATCTGCTTTTCAATGTTTCTTCAGGTAATTTTCCCATATTTAATTGAATGACTAATGGGATAATTGATTCCAGCTCTTCATAAGGAATCAATCTTATTTCAAAATTAAGCTTCATCAGTTGTACTATAAAACCATTTTTTCAATAGGACAAACTAAAATCCCTTCGGCACCAGCTTGTTTCAATTCATCTATTACCTCCCAGAAAGAATCTTTTTTAATTACCGTATGCACCGAGCTCCATCCTTCTTCAGCTAATGGTAAAACGGTAGGACTACGCATTCCTGGTAATAAATCTAATATCATAGGTAATTTATCATTCGGCGCATTCAGCAATACATATTTTGATTGTCTCGCTCTTAGAACCGATTGAATTCTGAATTGCAGTTTTTCAAGAATACCTTTTCTTTCTTCTGTTATTTTAGGTGATACTGCCAAAACAGCTTCACTTTTCAACATTACTTCTACTTCCTTTAGGTTATTCTTAAACAAAGTACTGCCGCTAGAAACAATATCACAAATAGCATCTGCCAAACCAATATTTGGAGCAATCTCTACAGAACCATTAATAATGTGAATATCTGCAGAAACACCTTTTTCTGCCAAATAATTTTTTACTGTATTTGGGTATGATGTTGCGATACGCTTTCCTTGAAAATCTTTGACAGAATCATATTTTACCGCCTTGGGTACTGCTAAAGACACTTTGCATTTTGAAAATCCTAATTTCTCAGCAATAGAGATATCTTCCCCTTTTTCAATTAAAACATTCTCTCCAATAATAGCAATATCTACCACTCCATCTCTTAAGTACTGAGGAATATCTCCATTTCTCAAATAAAACACCTCCATTGGAAAGTTACGAGAAGAAGCTTTTAATTGATCGCGACCATTATCTATTGAGATACCACAATCTTTCAGAATCTCGATAGACTCTTCATTTAAACGTCCTGATTTTTGAATAGCAATTCTAATTTTTGTCATTTTCTTATTAGTTTGTGTCTGGCAATCAAAAAAAGTTTAAAAACAAAACCCGTTTGATTGCTCAAACGGGTTTAAAATATGTTGTACTACTACAATACATTTCTACCTCGCTTGAAAGCAAGTATAAAAATGATGATGATGTGTAGTTGTATTTTTCATTCTGATGTAAAAGTAAAATTAATTTTAGTGTTAAAAAATAAAAAATCGTTTTTTTAACAACTGTTCTTGTTTTTATTCAAAAACTAACAGATTAGTTATTCCCCAAAATTAATGGCAAGCCTGATTCTCCGCCACCAACGATAACAACTTTAGTGTTCGGAGATTTAGATAGTTCTAATGTAGCATCAATACCTTTATCCTGTAGAATCTTATCGGTCAATGATGCACTTAAAATACGGTTTGCATCAGCTTTACCCTGAGCTTCAATGGTTACTTTTTCCGCTTCTTTCTTTGCTGTCACTAAACGAAATTCATATTCTAATGATTCTTGTTCTTGTTTAAGCTTACGCTCAATTGCGTCTTTAATCGTAGAAGGCAAGGTTACGTCACGAACCAAAATTTCATTTAATTGAATATATTCTCCCTCAACGATCTTTTGGGTTTCGTCAAAAATCTCTTGCTGAATAGCATCACGTTTGCTAGAATATAATTGCTCTGGCGTATACCTCCCTACTACAGAACGTGCCGCAGAACGTATTGTAGGTAATAATACTCTTTGTATGTAATCTTCCCCTTTTTCTTGGTGTAACTTACCTAATTCACTACGAACAGGCTCAAACCAAGCAGAAGCTTCTAATTTAATATCTAATCCATTACTAGATAAAACATTCATTTTCTCCAAAACTTCTTGTTGTCTCACCTCATAAATAAAAACCTTATTCCAAGGAGCCACAAAATGAAAACCTTCTCCTAATGGTGGTTCATCTGTAACAACACCGCCTTGAAATTGTTTGTACAAAACACCAGCCTGACCTGAGTCAACCGTAACGGTAGATTTTGAAATTAATATTATTAAAACTACTAAAGCGAAAACCGCTGGTAATGCAATTTTTGGAATTTTATCCATATTTGAATTTAAATTTAAATTAATCCGTTATATTTTCTGATGAACCATTCTAATGAAAGTGCTATAATAATAAGCCCTAGAAGGATTTTAAAGTCTATCAAAGATACGACATTTTCTACGCTTTTCTGGGTTGGAAGAAAGCGTTTATCCGCATCAAGCACCTTTAAAAGCTGCGTAAATTGATTAGGATACAAAAGTGATGCGTTAGTTGCTGTAGAAAAATTTTCCATTTTCTGATAATTCGATGAAAAGAACTGTTGCTCTACATCATAATCTAAAACAGTAAATTTACCAGATTTTAAAATTGACTTCCCTTCTACCCCTATCTTAAAGGAATAAGTACCCGGTTTCAAATCACTTAGATCTGCTTCAAAATAATTGGTTTTTAACAGCATTGGAATCTTTACTCCTCCAGCAATTTGTATAAAAAGATTTGCCTTGGCATCAAATACATAAGTCTCATCAGAATAGGTAGCCGTAACTTTTGCCAACCCTAAATTTTCATAAACCGACTTATAATCAATTGACAAACGCTCTTTTTTTGTATTATTAGACAAATAAAGCATGAGTTTACCTAAAAAAGTATCGAAATTTTCGAAATTTTCAAGGTTCACATAATTCTTCAAACGCCATTTCCAAATATTCTCCCCAAGTAAAACAGCTGTTTTTTGACCCTTATTTTCAGAAATTGCCAAAAGGGGATTATTTAAATCTACTCCCCTTATATTCCTTTGCAGCAATGCATCATGAGTTCCGGAAAAAGTAATTGCACCTGAATTGCTTGTTAAAGGTGGGTAATCCGTAAAGTCACTGGACGATATATCATATTTAGAAAAGGAAGGGTTTACTTTCCCTAACACTTCTTGAATAGGGTATCCCGTTTCAATTCTATAACCCAAGCCCAACGAATTAAGGAAATTCAGATCTGTCTTGGTTCCCACAACTGTAAAGTAATTAGAATAAGAATCCATAATAAAAGAGTAAACAGCCTTAAAATTCACATCTGGCTGATAGCAGATAAAAACATCGGTCTCTTCTAATATTTCTTTAGACACAGAAGGTTTTACAATGGTCACGGACCTCTGCTCATTAGTTTCTATTGCTTTTTTCAAAGCTCCTAAATCAGGATGCATAACAGCTGAAACTATCGTTACATTCGTCTTTTCATCAATTACTTCAACTGCAATAGATTTCCTATTGTTTATTATATTTCTTTCGTTTTTCAAGGCCCCTACAGTAATGTCAATGGTTTTCACACCAATGGCATCTGCATTTAAAAAGGTATGTATACGTTTTGATTGTATGTCGTTAGAGAACTGTACCTGCTCTTTAAATACTGTTTTCCCATCTACAGTAATAGAGACAGGAACACTAACGTTTTTTTCTCCATCATAAGCTATATAGCATTCAATTGGAAATTTGTTTTTTAAGAAGGCAAATTTATTTGTATTTACCTGATTAATTTTAATGTCTTCATACTTTGTAGTATCCCCAAAAACTACGGAATAAAAAGGAATATTAATTTTATCGCCATAGAACTCATAGTCCTGCCCTATGGTTTGATTCCCATCTGAAAGTAATACTCCAACTGTATTTTTCTGGTTGTAAATTCCGGATACAGATTTCAACGCTTTCGCAATGTTCGTATTCGTTTCAAAGAAGCTTAATGAATCAAGTGCTTGAAACTGATTACCAAATCTGTAATAATCAATTTTAAATTTATCAGTTAGTGTTTTATTTGATTTAATTTGGTCTAAAAATGCAACTAATTCCGCTGAATTGGCTGCCATTGAACTAGAATTATCAGCAACGACCACTAAATTAGTTTTTTCTAATACATATTCCGTTTTTACAAATTTTGGATTAATAAGTAGTAAAAAAAGAGAAAACAATGCTGTAAAACGTAAAAAAGAGAGCAAAACAATTCGTTTTCCTCTCTTTTTATTTTTGTAATAATATTGAAAAAGGACTATTCCTATAGCAACAAAAGCTGCTGCAATTAAAAAAAGGATAGTCTGAATTTGCATAGTTTTAGTTACTACTAAGTTAGCATTCCTCCATCAACATTTAACACTTGACCAGTTACGTATGCAGATAAATCTGAAGCAAAGAACAAACAAGCATTTGCAATATCTTCTGGACTTCCGCCTCTTTTTAAAGGAATACCATCTCTCCATCCTTGCACAACTTTTGCATCAAGTTTATCTGTCATTTCTGTTTCAATAAACCCTGGAGCAATAGCATTACAACGAATATTTCTAGAACCTAATTCTAGTGCTATAGATTTTGTAAAGCCGATCATACCCGCTTTTGATGCTGCGTAGTTGGTTTGACCTGCGTTACCCTTAACACCAACCACACTACTCATATTTATAATAGAACCTTTACGTTGTTTTAACATGGTGCGTTGAACCGCTTTAGTCATATTAAAAACCGACTTTAGATTAATCTCAATTACTTTATCAAAATCATCTTCAGACATACGCATTAGAAGGTTATCTTTTGTAATCCCAGCATTGTTAATCAAAACATCTATTGATCCGCCAAAATCTTCTAAAACTTTAGCCACCAATGCTTCTGAATCACTAAAACTAGCAGCATTACTTTTATATGCTTTTGCTTTTACACCTTTAGCCGTTAGTTCTTTTTCTAATGCTAAAGCTGGCGCCTCACTAGAACTGTATGTAAAAGCCACATTAGCTCCATGGTCTGCAAAAACTTGAGCAATACCGGTACCAATACCTCTACTTGCACCTGTAATTATTACGTTTTTACCTTCTAATAACTTCATTTTTGTTCGATTTGTTCAGTTGTTATTCAAATATACCTTTTGTTTGATATATAGATAGCTAAAATCCCGTTTAAACTGAAAATTATTCAGAATAAACGGGATTTTTTAAGCTTATATACTTTGAATTAATTGTTAGACAATTATCCCATTACTTCTTTAACTTTCAATCCAATTTCAGCTGGAGACTCCACCACGTGAATACCACACTCACGCATGATGCGTTTTTTAGCTTGAGCAGTATCATCACTACCGCCAACAATTGCACCAGCATGACCCATTGTTCTACCAGCAGGAGCAGTTTCACCTGCAATAAAGCCTACAATTGGTTTTTTACTACCACTTGCTTTGTACCATCTTGCAGCATCTGGCTCTAATTGACCTCCAATTTCACCAATCATAACCACACATTCTGTTTCTGGATCATTGATTAACATTTCCACCGCTTCTTTTGTTGTTGTTCCAATAATTGGATCACCACCAATACCGATAGCCGTTGTAATACCTAAACCTTGACGCACTACTTGATCAGCCGCTTCATAGGTTAATGTTCCTGATTTAGAAACAATACCAACATTCCCTTTTTTGAAAACAAAACCTGGCATAATACCAACTTTAGCTTCACCTGGAGTAATAACACCTGGACAGTTAGGGCCAATTAAGCGACAATCCATATCTTTAATATAGTTTGCTGCTTTTACCATATCAGCTACAGGAATACCTTCAGTAATTGTAATAATTACTTTAATACCTGCATTAGCAGCTTCCATAATTGCATCTGCAGCGAAAGCTGGCGGAACAAATATAATAGTCGTGTCTGCTCCAACTTTTTCAACAGCTTCATGAACAGTATTAAAAACCGGCTTTCCTAAATGTTCTTGCCCGCCTTTACCTGGAGTAACACCACCAACGATGTTCGTACCGTAATCAATCATTTGACCTGCGTGAAAGGTACCTTCACTACCTGTAAAACCTTGTACAATTATTTTGGAATCTTTATTGACTAAAACACTCATTTTATATCTATATTAATTTATTGCTATGCAAAAATATGGCATTGAAAACAATTTATAAAGTATTTCCTTAGCTTATTTGTGCTTCTATTTTTTTATTATGTTCGGAATTTGTTTAATCCAAGCCATTTGCTTCATTTTTTCACGTGCTTCTTCAGCAGGACTCCCAAAATAAACAGCATTTCCTTCAAGAGATTTTGAAACTCCTGATTGCGCTAAAACTACTGCTTTTTTCCCAATAGTGATCGCACTTATCACCCCAACTTGCCCCCAAAGGGTAACTTCATCTTCAATAATTACACAACCAGCAATACCCGTTTGCGATGCTATTAGACACTTTTCACCAATAACGGTATCATGACCAACATGAACCTGATTATCAATTTTAGTTCCTTTCTTTACTCTCGTATCTCCTGTAACACCCCTATCTAAAGTGCAAAGTGCTCCGATATCTACATGATCTTCAATAACAACACGCCCACCAGATACTAATTTATCAAAGCCTTCTGGTCTATTTTTATAATAGAATGCATCTGATCCTAAAACAGTCCCCGCATGAATGGTTACATTATTACCAATTACACAATGGTCATAAATAGACACATTGGAGTGTATTCTACAATTATCTCCAATAACAACTTCATTACCAATAAATGTATTTGGCTGAATAACCGTGTCTTTCCCTATTTTAGCGGTGGAAGAAATACTATGAGAGGTTTTCTTAAATGGTTTAAAAAAAGCGGTAAGTTTATTGAAGTCCCTAAAAGGATCCTCTGAAATCAACAAAGCTTTTCCTTCGGGACAGTCTACTTTTTTATTTATTAAAATTGTAGTTGCCTTAGATTTTAAAGCCTTATCATAATACTTTGGATGATCTACAAAAACAATATCACCTGATTCTACCACATGAATTTCGTTCATTCCCAAAACCTGAAAATCAGCATCACCCACAAATTCAGATTGAATAATACTGGCAATTTGCTCTAAACTATACGCAATAGGAAACTTCATTTATATACTCGCTTAACTTCTATTATTCTTTAACACGTTCCATATAAGAACCTGAAGTAGTATCTACTTTAATTTTATCTCCTTCATTAATAAACAAAGGAACATTTACCTCTGCACCAGTTTCCACTTTTGCAGGTTTAGTAGCATTCGTTGCTGTATTGCCTTTAACACCTGGCTCCGTATACGTTACTTCTAACACCACACTTGCCGGCATATCTACAGATAAAGGCATGCTATCTTCTGTATTGAAGAGAATAGTAACTATTTCTCCTTCTTTTAAAAGTCCAGGAGAATCTAATGCACTTTCTTCAAGTGTAATTTGATTATAATCTTGCGTATTCATAAAATGATACGTTTGCCCTTCAGGGTATAAATATTGATACGAACGCGTTTCAACACGAACATCTTCAATTTTACTACCTCCAGAAAATGTATTATCTAAAACTTTACCTGAGGTAACACTTTTTAATTTTGTACGAACAAATGCCGGACCTTTTCCTGGCTTTACATGTAAAAACTCAATAATTTTGAAAATATCGTTATTGTAACGAATACAAAGTCCTTTTCTAATATCTGATGTTGATGCCATAATTATAGTACTAATTGTTGGTGTATGATTCGTAGTTAATCAACTAAAATATCATCACTAACGTTTAAATTTACTTTTATAAATTGGAAGTTAGGTTAATTATTACTAAAATAACCTTTCATTATTCCACGTTGAGAATCTCTAATAAACTGAAGAATTTCATCACGCTCTGGAGTCGCTTCCATTTCCGCTTCAATAATTTGAACTGCTTGAGAATTATTATAGTTTTTCTGGTATAAAATTCTATAGATATTTTGTACCTCTCTAATTTTTTCAGAAGGAATTCCTCTTCTTCTTAATCCAACAGAGTTTATACCTACATATGAAAGTGGCTCACGTGCTGCTTTTACATATGGAGGAACATCTTTACGAACTAAAGACCCACCTGTAACAAAAGCATGTTGCCCAATAGATACAAATTGATGTACTGCTACCAAGCCTGCTAAAATAACATTATCGCCAATCGTTACATGACCCGCCAACGTAGAGTTATTTGAAAAGATACAATTATCTCCAACCAAACAATCGTGGGCAACATGGCAATACGCCATGATCAGACAGTTTTTTCCAATAACCGTTTTCATACGGTCAGAAGTTCCTTTATGAATGGTTGCACATTCTCTAATAGTTGTGTTATCTCCTATGATAACAGTAGTTTCTTCTCCTTGATATTTTAAATCTTGAGGTGGTGCGGAAATTACAGCACCAGGAAAAATATTACAATTTTTTCCGATTCTTGCACCTTCCATAATAGTAACATTTGAACCTATCCAAGTACCATCTCCAATAATTACATTATTGTGTATCGTTGTAAAGGGTTCTACTACTACGTTTTTAGCTATTTTTGCTCCTGGATGAATATATGCCAGTGGTTGATTCATTCTATTTCTTTTTAGCTATTTGCGCCATTAATTCTGCTTCACATACCAACTTATTATTTGCATAAGCATACGCTTGCATGTGACATATACCTCTTCTTATTGGCGTAATAAGGCTACAGTGAAATGTTAATGTATCACCTGGAAGTACTTTTTGTTTGAATTTAACATTATCCATCTTCATGAAAAAAGTTAAATAATTTTCTGGATCCGGAACTGTGCTTAACACTAAGATACCTCCTGTTTGAGCCATAGCTTCTACTTGTAATACACCAGGCATTACGGGAGCTCCTGGAAAATGTCCCATAAAGAAATTTTCATTCATGGTTACATTTTTCATACCTACCACATGCGTATCTGAAAGCTCTAAAATACGATCGATCAACAAAAATGGAGGCCTATGAGGCAATACATCCATAATTTGATGAATATCCATCAAAGGTGGCTTATTCAAATCATATTGTGGAACCTTATTGCGTTTTTCTAATTTTATAATTTTCGACAGTTTTTTTGCAAACTGCGTATTTACAAAGTGACCAGGTTTATTTGCAATGATTTTACCTCGAATACGTGTCCCTGCTAAAGCCACATCTCCTATAACATCTAGTAATTTATGACGCGCTGCTTCATTAGGATGATGCAAGGTCAAGTTGTCTAAAATTCCGTTTGGCTTAATAGATAACTTCTTTTTATTAAAAGCTTTTTCAAGCTTTTTCATGGTCTCTTCTGAGATTTCTTTATCTACATAAACGATGGCATTGTTTAGATCGCCACCTTTTATTAATCCATGATCCAAAAGCATTTCTAATTCATGTAGAAAGCTAAACGTTCTAGCCTCAGAAATTTCTGCTTTAAAATCTGATAGCTTATTTAACGTTGCATTTTGAGTTCCTAAAACTTTAGTCCCAAAATCTACCATAGTAGTAATTTGATAGTCGTCTGATGGTATTATAGTTATTTCGCTTCCAGTAGCTTCATCCTTATACGAAATCACTTCTTTAACTACGTATATTTCTCTTTCAGCCTCTTGCTCAACTATTCCCGCTTCTTCAAGTGCTTCTACGAAAAACTTAGACGAACCATCCATAATTGGTGGTTCTGGAGCATTTAACTCTATTAATACGTTGTCTATCTCCAGACCTACTAATGCTGCAAGAACATGCTCAGAAGTTTGAATCTTTACGCCTCTTTTTTCTAAATTGGTTCCTCTTTGAGTATTTACAACGTAGGTTGCATCTGCCTCAATAATAGGTTCTCCTTCCAAATCTGTTCGTTTAAAAGCATACCCATGATTTTCAGGCGCAGGTACTAATTTCATTGTAACGTTCTCTCCTGTATGTAATCCTACACCAGATAAAGTAACCTCTTTGCCAATTGTTCGTTGTTTATTGCTCACGGCCAATCTTTTTTTCTAATTCGTTAATCCTATTAATAATCTTCGGTAAATTTTTAAAATGCACATAAGACTTATTGTAATCACCATAAGTCAATGCAGGTGAACCTTGTATTATTTCTCCATTCTTTATATTTCTTCCGATACCAGACTGTGCTTGAATACGCACATTATCTCCAATGGTTATATGCCCAACTATCCCTACTTGACCACCAATCATGCAGTGTTTTCCTATCTTGGTAGAACCTGCAACCCCTGTTTGTGCAGCAATCACGGTATGCTCTCCAATTTCTACATTATGTGCAATCTGTATTTGATTGTCTAGCTTTACGCCTTTTCTTATCACTGTAGATCCTAGCGTCGCTCTATCAATAGTGGTTCCTGCACCAATATCTACGTTATCTTCAATAATTACATTACCCGTTTGCGGTACTTTTCGGTACTCTCCTTCTGTATTGGGCGTAAAACCAAATCCGTCTGACCCCACAATTACACCACTATGGATTACGCAATTATTACCAATAATAGATTCTGAATATATTTTAGCTCCCGCAAAAATGATAACATTATCTCCTAAACGTACATTGTCTCCAACATAAACATTAGGATATATCTTTACTTTATTACCTAATGTAACGTTTTCTCCTATATAGGCGAAAGCACCTACATAACAGTCTTCTCCGTACGTAGTGGATTCTGCTATAAAAGACGGACTCTCTATACCTGTTTTATTATTTTTTACTTGATTGTAATATTCTAATAACGTTGAGAATGCCTCATAGGCATCATCTACCTTAATAAGTGTAGTTGATAAATCATGCTCAGCTACAAAATCTCTATTTACGATTGTTATCGAAGATTTAGTAGTATATATATGTTGCGTATATTTCGGATTTGCTAAAAAAGTAAGAGATCCTAGTTCTCCTTCTTCGATTTTAGCCAATCTATCAACAGCGATATCAGGATTACCTTCCAGTTCTCCCTCCAAAATACCTGCAATTTGACTTGCTGTAAATTTCATAAAGGCAAAAGTAACAAAAATAGTTAAACAGTAAGTTTAGGATAACAGATATAATATTTGGTAGTAATTTTAGAAACTGATTTCAAATTTAATTGATCAGAAGCCTTCACTACATCGATTACTTTTCCGTTATCATTTATTATTTTAATATTTTGTTTTTTAGAATCATAGGTCTGATTTTGGACGATTCCAGAGAAAACAAAATAATTTACATCTTGTTCATTTAGGTTGTAAGCCTTCATAAATATAGCACGCTGTTTTTTGATTTTTTTTGGATCAATCGGGTTACTTTTAATCTTAATTTGCAATAATTCTCTATTCAAAATCATCCCAGAAAGCTTAGAAAGTGTAAAATCTGACGAATTCTGCCATTCTTTTATCGCCGAAAGAATATCCACATCATCTAAAGCGGCAAAACGATTTAATACCGCTTCTGTAAAATTATCTTTTCCTATTTTATTGGTCATAAAAAACATAAGAGCTTCACTACAATGCAGCTTCTCACCTCTGACCAGCAATTCTTTTGCTCGTTTTAAAATACTAATAAGCAACTGTTCTGCAACCAGCCCTGTTTTATGCAAATACACTTGCCAATACATAAACCTGCGGGCCATTAGAAATTTCTCTACAGAGTAAATTCCTTTTCGCTCTACCACAAGCTCGTTATTAACAACATTTAACATGGTAATTAATCGTTCGGAATTAATATTCCCTTCTGCCACCCCTGTATAAAAACTATCTCTTTTTAAATAATCAAGACGATCCATATCTAACTGACTGGATACTAGTTGATTTAAAAATTTCTTAGGATATTCTCCTTTAAAAATAGCTATAGCTATAGTTAATTTACCTTTAAATTTCTCATTTAAAGATTCCATAAACTTTAAGGAAATATATTCATGACTTACTCCTTCTACAATACTATGTTCCATAGCATGTGAAAAAGGACCATGACCTATATCGTGTAATAAAATTGCACAAAGTAAGCCCTGCTCTTCCTCTTTAGAAATTTCAATATCCTTAGTACGTAGTGTTTGAACAGCTTCTTGCATAAGATGCATACACCCTAAAGCATGATGAAAACGCGTATGATGCGCACCAGGATACACCAAATAAGACATGCCCATTTGAGATATTCTACGCAAGCGCTGAAAGCTAGGTTCAGCTATCAAACTAAAAACTAAAGGGTCGGGAATGTTAATAAATCCGTAAATTGGATCATTAAAAATTTCAAGTTTCTTTAACTTTATCAAATTAAAAAGATTTGTTAGCTTCAAAGTTATACAATTGCACTTTAAGTATACCATTAAAAAGCTAGAATATTAGAAGGCTAAAAGGCCTTAAATAGATTTATACAACATACATGAATAAAATAACGATACTTTGGGTAGATGATGAAATTGATTTATTAAAATCTCACATTCTATTTTTAGAAAGTAAAAATTATAAGGTAGTAACCTGTAAAAGCGGACAAGAAGCACTTGAGGAGGTTGCAAAAACGCGTTTTGATATTGTTTTCTTAGACGAGAACATGCCAGGAATCTCAGGATTAGAGACGCTAACAGAGTTAAAAGATATAGATGCCACGCTACCTGTGGTTATGATTACCAAAAGCGAAGAAGAATATATTATGGATGAAGCTATTGGATCTAAAATAGCAGACTATCTAATTAAACCCGTCAATCCGAATCAAATTTTATTATCTCTGAAGAAAAGTTTAGACAATTCAAGATTGGTTTCTGAAAAGACAACGGCAAATTATCAGCAAGAATTTCGTAAAATAGCCATGGATTTATCGATGGTAAATTCTTATACGGAGTGGACCGATCTATATAAAAAATTAATTACATGGGAACTACGCCTTGAAGAAATTGAAGATTCTAGCATGTTTGAAATATTAGAATCTCAAAAATCTGAAGCAAATAATCAATTTGGAAAATTTATTGATAAAAATTACGAAGATTGGTTTACAGATGAAGATGCACCTGTTTTGTCACATACCGTATTTAGAGAATTAGTAAAACCTGAATTAAAAGACCAGCCTACCCTACTCGTGGTAGTTGATAATTTACGCTATGATCAATGGCTTGCCTTTGAAGATACTGTAACTCCTTTTTTCAAAAAGAAAAAGGAAACAAGTTATTTTAGCATTCTACCTACAGCTACGCAATATGCTAGAAATGCGATATTCTCTGGCTTAACCCCTCTGGATATGGAAAAAAAATATCCTGAATGGTGGAAAAACGATACAGATGAAGGTGGTAAAAACTTATTTGAAGCAGAGTTTCTAGGCACACAATTAAAGCGATTAGGTTTAGACTTAACCTGGGAATATCATAAAATAACCAGCCTAAGACAAGGAAAACAACTGTCTCAGAATTACAAAACTCAGAAAAAAAATGATCTAACTGTTATTGTTTACAATTTCGTGGATATGCTTTCGCATTCAAAAACAGAAATGGAAGTAATTAAAGAACTAGCCTCTAATGACAAAGCTTACAGGTCTTTAACTCAGAGTTGGTTTAAGAACTCTCCTCTGTTAGAAATCATCCAACAAGCACAGACTATGGGTCAAAAGTTGATTATTACTACAGACCACGGAACAATAAATGTTAAACAGCCCTCTAAGGTTGTTGGTGATAAAGACACTAGTCTAAATTTGCGCTATAAAACGGGGCGAAGTTTATCCTACGAGAAAAAAGAAGTGTACGAAGCAACAAAACCAAGTGCTATATTTCTGCCGACCATCAACATGAGCAGCTCCTTTATATTTGCTAAGAATGATTTGTTTTTTGCATACCCGAACAACTACAATCATTATGTGAGTTATTATAGAAATACGTACCAACATGGCGGGGTATCTTTAGAAGAAATGATAATTCCGTTTGTAGTACTAGAACCAAGGTAGATTTTAAACTAAAACCTAATTTAGGCATTGACGAATAGAATCTACCCTGAAGTATTTCACAGCGTATTTCCTACCAATTTATGTAACACACACGAAAAGAGTGCATTTCATCTAATAAATGGGGAATTACGCATCATTGTTTAACGAATAATACCTATATTTACTATAGTTTCAACTAAAAACAATAGTTATGTTCAAAACAGTAGATAGATTGATGCAGTTCATCAAGCATGCAGGTATGAGTGCCCGACAATTTGACCTTTCCATAGGTGCAAGTAATGGTTACACATTAAGAATGCTAAAGAACAATGCCTCAATAGGGAGTGACGTTATAGAGAATATAGTCGCCACTTATCCTAATTTAAACTTAGTTTGGTTAATAACCGGCGAAGGAGAGATGTTAAAATCCGAAGCAAATTCTTTAAATTTTAACCAATTACCGAAGGAAAAACAGTCGGAAATTGAGCAAATTATTGAGCGTAAGATTAGAGAGCGTCAAGAAAGAGAGTTACGTAGTCTTTTAAAAGATGTAACTGACGAAATTAATGCAATGGAAGGCAAAAATTAAGTGTCTTCTATAAAATTACGCCTTGATTTTCAATGGCTTTCTTAAGCTCATTTAATCGTTCAAAATAATCCTCCTCTTTCATCGTTTCCTTTTCGGATTTTAAGTCTTGAAATTGGAGGATTAATTTAGTTCCCCCCAACTGACTTTTTTCAATGAGCTCTAAAATTATATTCATTTTTTCATTCACCACTTCATTGAGATACTCTGCCTTCGTTTTGTAATTGATCCACTTTATTAAAAAGAGAATTAATACCAACAAAGGAACTATTACCGGTATCGCATTAAAAATTTCTACTTCATCAAATATTGTTTCACTGCCAATTATCACTTGGTAGAGCTGTAGTGCAACTACACTTAAATGAATTAACACAGCATACCTCCAAAGTTGTTTTGACGTTACAAACCATATAAAAAGTAATACAAATACGGTAAGCTTAAAACTTATTAACCATACATAGGTCTGAAAATCACCTTCCGGAATTTTTAATTTTACGTTAAAAAAAGCTACTTCATTTACCGTAACCGGAACCCAATTAAAAGAAAAAGTAAGTAGAGGTAGTAAAAGAATAAAGAAAAATAGAAAAATATTTTTCGTATTTGCACTAGCCATATATATTGTATACCTACTCGTAATATCATGAGAAAGGGTCTGTAATTCTTTCAAACGTCGGTCTAAAGAAAATATAGTTTTGAATAATATATCTTGATTGTTAATCTTCCTTTGAATAGTGTCATTTTTGACCTTGTATTGCGGCAAACTAAGTAACTCTTTTAGAATATTAATTTGTTTAACGTTGGTCGCTTCGATTCTGTACCTATTCAATTTTTTATCAATATAGAAAAGCAACACCAAATGTAGAGGAAATACTACAAAAGGTAATTTTTCCGACAAAATTACACCGTAACCAACTACATTAAATGCTCCACAAACTTGATAATAACCAATGAAAATAAAAACTATCAAGGCATATTTCCACCTATCAATTGTCGTTAAAAAAATAAAAGAAGCTAAAAGGGCTAGATGGATTTTCGAAAAATAATGCCACACACTGTATTCTATATTATCGAAAAAAACTGGAGTGATTTCAAAAAAAGGTGTTTTCCATACGACCATATCTTTAAAAAAAAGATAAGCATACATAAAAATGCAAAGAATTAAAATAAAAAAAGTAACAATAACCTGAAAAGCCACCTTCTTTTTAAAATACAAATTCATAGGTAAGGATTCTACACTTTGTTATATGTACGTAGAATTAGGACCATTGGTATGTTTAAAAGTTATTCTGACGCTATTTTTCGTTCAATAGCACCTTTTATTCTTAAAAGTTCCTCTTGATATGTTGCTTTAGAAAGTTTTGCTTGATTTTCTCGTAGTGAAATTAATTCTGCAACTAAGCTATTTTCATCTTGTTCCATAGCATTGATTGCAGTTAACACCTTCTGAATCTCCTCCTCTATCTCTTCATTTAAAATATCGTTCTTACTTTTATATTTAATGATCCTGTGAAACAGTAGAAAGGTTAATAAAATTGGTATCATGATAGGAAGCGCAGTAATTAACTCACTCTCATCGACTTTAGATTCCGTATTATTTAAACCTTGAGTAATTTGAAATACGACCATAATAATATTGAAAAAAATACCGTATTTAAGAATACCCTTAGTTGTGAAAAACCAAACTGAGAGTAAAATTAAATTATATAATTTATTCATAAAAAAGTACATGAAAATTTTTGCATTAGGAAAGTTTGTTTCATAAGAAAATATGTACAAATCAATAGTTTTAGAATTAGAAGGAATCCATTTATACAAAAAGAGTAGAAAAGGAGCAACTAACAATATTGTCCCTATAATGAAATTACTCTTTTTATTTACTTTAATTACCCCTTGAAAAAAAGGGGCTTTAATAGTATTGCTTAATAATGTTTCTAAATGCTTTATCCTTTCATGTAAATTTTTAATACCTATACTCCTTTCAATAATTTCCTGCTTTTTAAAAACACTCATATTACTAAAAACGCTCTTTTCCTTAATACTGTGATTAAGAATTTTTATTATATCAAAGGATTGCGGACTTATGTTCTGTAATGAAGACAATTTAATTCTACCTTTCAAAAAATATAGGAATAGACAGTAAAAAATTCCTAGTAAAATACTTAATTCATATATAATAAAACTTATTGCAAACTCATTAGAAACAGCTACCACAATTTGATACCAAAAATAAATTATATTTGGTAAGATCATATAACACCAATTATCTGTTATAGCTAAAAACCAAATACTTAAAAAGCATAATACATAAACTGGTACAAAAATATAATACATTAAATTAGATATATTAATGTATTCTATTGTCTCCCATGTAAAATTCCAAAAATTAAATACTTTTACTTCTGGAAATAATAAATAAACATACAACAGTAAGGGCAAACAAAATACTAGAATCGCCCATATTAGGTTCAGTTTAAGATGTCTTCTTTGAGGAACTTTCAAAATAAAATTAGAGTTTAAAAACTGATTTAATTAACAAGGCTATTTTGAAGTTTAGATTTTAAAGCTTTCAACTGACTAAAGTAATCTTCTTTATCTAGAATATTCTTCTTACCTCTAAGAAGAAGCAATGCTTTAATGAGTTCATTCTCCTTATTTTCCACTGCATTAAGCTGTGTTATCACTTCCTGAATCTCCTTTTCTATCTCTTCATTTAAAATATCGTTCTTGCTTTTATATTTAATGACCCTGTGTAAGAGTAGAAAAGTCAATAAAATTGGAATCATGATGGGAAGTGCAGTAATTAACTCACTCTCATCAGCTCTAGACTCTGTATTATCTAGTACCGTAACAAACTGAAAAACTGCAATGATAACATTAAAAAAAATACCATACTTTAAAATATTTCTTGTCGTGAAGAACCACACAGATAATACAATTAAGTTAAATAACTTAGTATTAAAAAAATAAAAAAAAATTCTTAATGCTAAATATTTAGTTTCATACTGGAATGATCCAATATGTATAATTGATGTATCGACTGGTGCTAAATAATGCATAAAAAATAAAAATGGAGAAAGTAAAATTATAATTACAAGGCCTAAATTAAATGACTCTTTGCGTTCCTTTAAATTTAAAACTGATTTATTTTTATACCTTAAAAAAGATTGCAAATTTTTTATTTTAAAATTCAAACTATTTTGATGCATATTAGATATACTTTCAAATTTTTCTGAATTAAAATTATCTTTCTTTTCTATATATATCTTCTTCTCCTGAAGTCCTAAAAATAAAAGTTTTGATATGTCAAATACCAAAAACCTCACTTTTTCAATGGCATTAAATTGATATTTCCTGCTTAAAAAACTAAGAAATAAAACATAAATCAATCCCAGCATAATCCCAAAAAAATAAATATGCGTATATCCAGACTCTCTGAAAAACATATCTGAAATTAAATAAGCCAAACTCATTATGATTGGTACTAAAGAATATTTCCACCAATCAGATATTGTAATGAACCAAATACTAATAAAAACTAGTACGTATAATTTCTGAATCATCATATAAACGAATATGTAAAAGCTAGAATAACTCTGCATCTCATATTTCCAAAAAAACAAGTCAACATATAATGTTTTAGGAATTAATAAGTACGTGTAAAACCATAAAGGAAGCGAAAAAACTATTATCGCTATAATTAGGTTTAATCTTAATAAATTTCTAGGGATTATATTCAAAATAAAATTAGAGTTTAAAAACTGATTTAATTAACAAGGCTATTTTGAAGTTTAGATTTTAAAGCTTTCAACTGACTAAAGTAATCTTCTTTGTCTAGAGTATTCTTGTCATTTCTGAGAAGTAATAATTCTTTGATTAATCCATGCTCATTATTTCCCAAAACAGTAAGTTGTGTTAGTACCTCCTGAACCTCTTCTTCTATATCTTCATTTAAAACATCGTTCTTACTCTTATATTTTATAATTTGGTTTAACAATATAAAAGTCAGTATTACAGGAATCATTATGGGCAATGATGTTAATAACTCATGCTCATCTAATTTAGTATTAGAATTATCTAAAATTGTAAACATTTGAAATACCACAACAATTAGGTTTATAAATATACCCCACTTCAAAATATTATTAGTGGTGTAAAACCAGGTAGCCAAAAGTACTATATAGAAGAGTTTAGTAAAAAAATAATACCCAAAGAGTTTTACATGCGCAAACCCTGTGTTGTAATGAAATGTTCCTAATCGCAAAATTCCATCAAGATCATCAGGAATAAAATTATAGATATATAGCATACAAGGAGTTAAAACCACTAGAACAGCTATAAAATAACCTGTTTTACCGTTTGATTTATTTCCATGTTTAAACAATGGTAATTTATTATTGTATAATAGATGCATTTCTAATTTCCTAACTTCTTCAATAAGCGTATTTTTCTCGTTTATGGAAGTTGTTTTAGCTGCTTTATCAGTGAGCCATCGGCTCTTTAAATCAAATATTCTTTTCTCTTTAAAATTAGTTTTCAATAATTTTAACATATCATAGGTCAATATTTGAATAAACGTGACTTTAAATATTTTAGATCTCCTATATACAAGGTGCAATAAAATACTGTAACAAACACCTAAGCCACAGCCCACAAAATAAATGTTCTGTTCAACCTCTAATTCTTGGACAATAATTTGATTTAATTGAAATACAAAATAAATGATTGTTGGAAGTATTAAACACCTCCACCAATTTGATATTGTTAGAAACCAAATACTAAGTATTACAATGACATAAAATTTCCCAAATAAGAAATAGATTAAATATTCTGCATTTTTAAAATGTTGAATTTCATAGGAAAAAAACCATAAATCTAATATCGTAGTTCTTGGAAACAATAAATATATATACAGTAAAACCGGTAAACAAAATACCAAAATAGCCAAAAGTAAATTCAGCTTTAATAATTTCTTAGGTATAATTTTCAATAGGGAACTTTTTTGCCATAAATATATACCTTAAAATTGTATGTTCTAAAAATATGATATGAATAAGGAATATAGACAAGAGGAAATTAAAGAAATAGCGAAATTAATTATTGAAAACTCGCCTTCAAAAAAAATATGTTTTCATGGCGAAATGGGTGCAGGTAAAACAACTTTAATAAAAGCTATTGTAAAAGAACTTGGCGGCCATGGAGAAGCAAGCAGTCCTACTTTTGGAATTGTCAATGAATATAGTGATGCTCAAAACAATACTCTAGCGTATCATTTTGATTTTTACAGATTAAATGACGAATCTGAAGCCTTAGATTTTGGCGTGGAAGATTACCTGTATTCCAATCATTGGGTTTTTATGGAATGGCCAGACAAAATTGGTAGTTTAATTCCAGAAGATGCTACTCACCTCTCTATTTCTATACTAGATACAAGCACCAGAATGCTTCAAATTCCGTCTTAATACCTTTCGCTATACTCATGCCCAATATGCAAAAAAATAAGTACATCGCTTAGGCCTTGTTTTTGTTATGTTTTTTCCGTTAAAAAAAATTTTATCGACAATGTGTAGGTTTTTAATGTTAAAATACTTAATTTAACATTGTGAGAAGATATTTAATTAGGTGTTTTCTTACATTTAAATCAAAATCAAATAAAAACCAACTAAATTTATTTTACGATGAACACAAAAAAATCCCTCCTAGCAATCGCAGCAATCGCATTATTCGCATTATCTTCTTGTACTTCTACAAGTTCAACTGATGATGATAAATTATATGAGATAAACTCAGTCGATAAGGCCGAAATCAAAATTCTTCCTCAAGGATAAAAATTAAATTATTTCGTTAAAGCAACTCAATTTTATTGAGTTGCTTTTTTGTATACAATATTTTCAAATATTTAAAGTTTAAAGTACTATCCTAGTACTAGAGACATTTATGAGCACCGAAAAAAAAAAAATTAGAAAAAAATTACTAATCGAAGGTTTGCTAGCTTTATTCATCTCACTATCAGTCTTATTCTTTTACAGCTACAAGTATTTACCTTCAAGCCCAGATATAAAAACTTGGAATTTCTTAGGAGTTCCAATAACTCAAAATGGTTATGGTAACATAAAAATTGCCGTTTGGTATTATTTAAATAAAATAATACCATTATACCTATTAACTATTTGGTTTATAACTTGCAAAAACTGGTGGTACCATGCTATTTTAATCCCAATTGCCATGTATGCTTTCCAATTATTTTCTTCTATTTATGGTGAGTCTTTAAAAGTTGACGAAAACGAATTGCTTTATTTATTGGGCGTCTGTATGATTATCATACCCATAGTATATTTTATTCGCGTAAAATTATTTGATAAACATGTACACGGCATAGATCTAGATGCTATTGATGCAGAACTAAAAGAATATAAGGAAAGAGAACGCCTGCAAAAAGAAAAAGACCTAAAGGGTAAAAAGTTGTAAATTTGCTTTTACTATTATTTTAATAGTGCTAGTTTGTCAATTTTCATTGACTAATTTTTATATTTACAGCAAATGGATAAACCAACGTCGCCCTTTAGCAAACAACAGTTACTTCCGCAAGAAGAAACCCTTGAAGTATTACGCCAAAAAGGAGAACTCTTCATTGGAATTCCTAAAGAAAATCAATACCAAGAAAAACGTATTTGCTTAACTCCCGATGCCGTAAATGCGATTACCGCAAACGGACATCGCGTACTTTTGGAAGCAGGAGCTGGCGAAGGGGCTAATTTTACAGATATAGAATACACCAATGCAGGTGCAGAAATTACTAGAGATACTAAAAAAGTATTCGGTTGCTCTATTCTATTAAAAGTAGAACCACCGACATTAGCGGAATTAGAATTAATGAATCCGCAAACAACCATTATCTCTGCGCTTCAAATAAAAACACAGTCTAAAAAATATTTTGAAACGCTTGCCAAAAAGCGGTTAACAGCTATTGCCTTTGAATACATCATGGATGATGACGGCAAATACCCTGCGGTACGCTCTTTAAGTGAAATTGCTGGAATTTCTTCGGTGCTTATTGCTTCGGAAATAATGTCTAATACCAATAAAGGAAACGGACTCATGTTTGGCAATATTAGCGGCGTTCCACCAGTAGAAGTTGTTATCATAGGTGCTGGCACCGTGGGAGAGTTTGCAGCGCGTTCCGCAATTGGTTTAGGTGCAAATGTTAAAATATTTGATAACTCCATTACCAAGCTTAGAAACATACAATCACACTTAAGGCAAACCGTATATACGTCTACCATTCAGCCAAAAAACTTACTCAAAGCGCTAAAACGATGCGATGTTGCAATTGGCGCTACCCGTGGAAAAGATAGAGCTCCTGTAGTTGTATCACAAACCATGGTAGAGCATATGAAAAAAGGTGCGGTAATTATAGATGTAAGTATTGATATGGGCGGTTGCTTTGAAACTAGTGAAGTGACTAGTCACGATAAACCTACTTTAGAAAAATATGGCGTAGTTCATTATGCTGTACCCAATATTCCGTCTCGATACCCAAAAACAGCGTCCATCTCTATTAGTAATATCTTTACGCCGTACTTATTGAAGATTGGAGAAGATGGTGGCGTAGAAAACGCACTTCGATTTGATAAAGGTTTGAGAAACGGACTTTATTTTTACCGAGGAATACTTACCAATAAAACTGTTGGCGAATGGTTTGACCTTTCTTACAACGATATTAATTTTCTTATTTTTTAATTCTACTTTATGTCATTTTTAAAACGATTAGGCTTCTTTTTATTCGGCTTATCAATCGGTCTAGTTTTTTTAGCAGTTTTCTTAAAAAACAAAGCCAAAGAAACGGGTACTGAATTCTGTTACTTTCCTAACTGTCGGGTACTAAAAGATCTTAGATCAAAATCATACTCCTATTCCGATGAAGTTACCAGAATGGTGCAAGCAGGAGAGATAGATTCTATTCAAATTAAATCTTTTTTTACAGATGGTGAAGTCGATTTTGAACATAGTGATACAAAATCTAAACCTTGTAAAACCTATAGTATAGAACACGAACAAAAAAGTGGAGCAATGAAAACATTAACTGTTACCAATTGCCCCACCAAAATTGTCATTGAAAATATTAAATAAGTTAGTTCTTATATTTTTCTGCGCTTACGTTCTATCTTAAGTAAATTTAATTCGCGACTGGTTTGCCCCGCTACCGAGGTGTTTTCTTCTGCTCTTCGTATTAAATAGGGCATAACGTCTCTAACGGGGCCAAAGGGTAAGTATTTAGATACGTTAAAGCCACTTGCAGCAAGATTAAAAGATATATGATCACTCATACCATATAACTGTCCAAACCAAATACTAGTATGATCTGGTTTTAGATTTTTATGGTTCATTAAATCCATCATCTTATAACAACTCTCCTCGTTATGTGTACCCATATAAATAGACATCTTGTCTAAATTTTCAATCATATAAGCTACAACGGTATCATAATTCGTGTCTGTTGCTACTTTAGAACCACAAATTGGAGAAGGATATCCTTTCTCTAAAGCTCTTTCATTCTCTTTTTCCATGTAAGCACCACGAACTAGTTTCATTCCTATTTTGAACCCATCACGTTCCGCTCTTTCCTTCAAGTCTTTTAAATAATCAAGACGATCCCAACGATACAGCTGTAAAGTATTGTACACGACAACTTTCTCTTTATTATATTTACGCATCATTTCTTCTGCAAGCTCATCTGCTGCACCTTGCATCCAACTTTCTTCACCATCTATTAAAAGCGCAACATCTAAGTCATACGCTTTTTTACACGTTTTTTCAAAACGCGCCACTACTCTATTCCATTCTTCCTGTTCCTTATCCGTAAAAGGCTTTCCTTCCGTCTTTTTTTGAAATAAAGAAAACCTACCATACCCTGTAGGCTTAAATACGGCAAACGGAATTGCTTCTTTCTCTTTCACAAAATCCAAAACTTTCAAAATCATTTGTAGCGCCTCGTCTAGAGGATCTTCAGTATTTTTTCCTTCTACGGAATAATCTAAGACTGAACTAACCCCTTTTGTAAATAATTTATCTACGACTGGCAAACAATCTTTTTCGCTAATTCCGCCACAAAAATGATCAAAAACAGTTGCCCTTATCAACCCTTCTACAGGTAACTTAGCCTTTATTGCAAAATTTGTCATTGCCGTACCAATACGAACAAGAGGCTCATTTGATATCATTTTAAATAAAAAATAAGCACGCTCCAACTCGGCATCCGTTTTTAATGCAAAAGCCGTTGCGGTATTCTCAAAAATAGATTTCATTTCTAATAATTTATTAACGAATCAAATATAACTACTCCAATTGTATTCTTAAAACTAAAAATAGTCTTTATTTTGCAGCATATTTACAATAAATAACTCAGCTTAAATTGAATAAAATAGGTTTAAGAAAAATTAAGAATGGGTTACACCATAAAAACACATAGTAATGATTTCTATCACTTCATCATCTTACGCTGTTCATTTTAATGAAACTGCCTTCCTTCGTTTAAACGAGCATTTAAGCAAAGCTAATTATTCGAAAATTTTTATTTTGGTTGATGAAAATACCCATAACTTCTGTTTAGCTCCTTTTATGGCCGAAATACATGGAGATTATGATTTTGAAGTCATTGAAATTGAAGCAGGAGAAATTAACAAAAACATAGCAACATGCACCCAAGTTTGGGAAGTGTTATCCGAATTAGATGCGGATAGAAAAAGTGTCATGATTAACGTGGGTGGCGGAGTTGTTACCGATCTTGGAGGTTTTGTTGCCTCTACTTTTAAGCGAGGAATTAACTTTATAAACGTACCAACCACATTATTGTCTATGGTCGATGCTTCCGTTGGAGGAAAAACAGGTGTAGATTTAGGAGCTTTAAAAAACCAAGTTGGGGTCATCAATCAACCAGAAATGGTACTCGTTGTATCTAGTTTTTTACAAACCTTAGAAGAACGTCAAATGCAAAGCGGATTTGCTGAAATGCTTAAGCATGGTTTAATCCAGGATCAATTGTACTGGAATGAACTAAAAGCCTTAAGTTCTTTAGAGAATATTGACAAACTTATCTACCACTCTGTTACCATTAAAAATGAAGTTGTACTTCTAGATCCAACAGAACAAAATATTAGAAAAATATTAAACTACGGCCATACCTTAGGTCATGCTGTAGAGTCTTATTTTTTAGAAAACCCAAAGCATGAATTACTTCTACATGGTGAAGCTATTGCAATTGGAATGATATTAGAAGGGTATATTTCCTATAAACTAACAGGTTTACCAAAAGACGAACTAGAAGATATTAAATCTACTTTTTTAAGCAACTATCCAAAAATAGACTTTAGTCCTGAAGATATTGAGGCTATTTTAAAATTACTAAAGTTTGATAAAAAGAATTCTCATGGTAATATCAATTTTGTACTCTTAAAAAAGATAGGAGAACCTGAAATTGACGTGAAAGTTTCACAAGAATTATTAGAAGAATCTTTCTCTTACTACAAAAATTAATGGTTACACCTACTAAAAATCAGCAGGCTACAACTCTTAATTAAGAGAAGAACTAAAAATGTATAGTTTAGGTATATAATCAAAAACCAACCAAACTATGTTACGTAAAATTGTAGATTACAAAAAATTAAGTCACGAAGTAGCTGCTTTACTCATTGAAAGTTATCCTCATGGTTATGGCGATTCTGACATCATTGCGTTTAAAAACATGCATGGCGAATTAATAGAAGCTGTACAGGTAAAAACACAAGATATCATCTATCTCGTAAAAATTAGCAAGAGCCTTTCTAATTTCATCGCCAATTTTGACGATAACATCGAGAAAGAGTTAACTACTGAGCCCAAAAATTTAGCCAATGAAGAATCTGAAGTAGAAATTCATGAGCATGTTTTTAAAAATGAATACGAAACAGAAGAAGATTTAGATTAAAGGTATCTTTCTTCTAAAATTCGTTTATGATGGTTTAAATGCCCTGATAAGATAAAACCAACCGCTCCTACACTCATGGATGAACCACTTGCAACCCCCCGCTTTTGCAAGTCTGTTTCTGAAAACGAATTAAATAACGCAATACTAGATTTACGCACTGCCGTAAATTCTTCTAATAAGCTTTTCTTACTCCTATTACCTGCGTTAGCATTTAGTATATAATCATCTTGCTCAAAACCCGGAAAAGATGCTTTATCATTTCTAGAAAAACACAAGGCTCTATATTGAAATACTCTTTCCGTATCAATTATATGCACTAGTGCTTCGGCTACTGTCCATTTTCCTTCAGCATATGCATAGTTTAGTTTTTCTTCAGGAATTTCAGCTGCAAATTTTTCAAACTTAGCTAAACCTTCTATCAATTCTTCTTTCAAATTGACCTCACCTAAAGCTAGAATATAGGTCTGGTAATACGGATTGTAATCTTCCTTAAGTAATTCTGATGTTTTCATAATTAGAAATTAAAAAATCCCAATGAAAAATGTTTCCAATGGGATTGATTTGATAAATTGTACTTTACGCTTTTACATTTCGTTAAAAATGGTATGCATCAATCGTTTCTTATCATTGATACTTTCTTCTAAAGAAATCATCGTTTCTGTGCGACTAATACCATCAATATCATCTATTTTGAAAATGATGTTTTTGGCATGATTTGTATCTTTAGCTCTAATTTTACAGAAGATATTGAATTTACCAGTAGTAATATGCGCTACGGTTACATTCGGAATCTGATTTAAACGCTCCAAAACAAATTTTGTTTGATGTGTTTTCTCTAAGAAAATACCAACATATGCTATAAAAGCATATCCAAGTTTCACATAATCTAATGTCAATGATGAACCTTTTATGATCCCTGCTTCTTCCATTTTCTTAACACGTACATGAACCGTACCTGCAGAAATCAAAAGTTTCTTTGCAATATCTGTAAAAGGAGTTCTGGTATTGTCAATTAACATATCCAGAATCTGGTGGTCTATTTCATCTAACTTAACTTTTCCCATTCTATACTATAATTTGAGGCAAAAGTAACGAATAAAGAAATTAAATTCAATAAATCTTATATAATTTTAACAAAAACGTAATCTTTTAGTAGTATTAAAAAAAAATATTCATTTTTTTTTAATTAAGTCAAATACCTCTTTCATCCCCTTTAACTCTTCTATATCCTTATTATTCAGACAATTAAATGTTTTATGACCATAAAAATTACTCAAGTTTCCCGTTTTTTCAATATATGGAACAAATGTTAATACACCTGAGACAAGGGTTTCTTTAAACAAAATCCCAATATCAGTTCCGTTTTGTAAGCTTTTATTTACAAAATCGGCATTTTTTATAAGAATATCATAAAATAATTTTCCATTTTCTGGAATCTCAAAATAGTCTGCCTGAGGATATGCTGCTATATCTTGCGCTGCAATAGCCTGACAACCTGCAACTAAAGCACAAAAAATGAACTTTCTAGTTTCCTCTCTTTCGTAATCGTTAGAAAAATGACCAGACTCAAACAATACAGTAGGCTTATTAAGCATTTGGAAAGAATCTCCCACACAATTAGCATTAAAGCCATCATCATACCTACCTACTTGCCCAGGAATGTATTTTTGAAGCTCTTTGTTCATTGCCACAATTAATTGCATGCTTATTCCTCTAGTCTCAGAAATACTGCGTTCTTCATCATGAGAAGGTGCTAAAAATGAAACTGTAGCAGGTTTTGAAGTTACCCCAACGTTAAAAATTGTGCGTTGGTCATGTAAGTTAAAACAATAATCAGGTACAAAAGAGTCAAAAGCAGCTCTAAGGACATTACTTTCAGGTTGAGACCTATCTTGAGCATCTCTGTTCAAATCTACCCCATTGGCATTAATTCGGGTATAGACTTCTGCACCATCAGGATTGAGAATAGGAATAACTTTAAAAGTACATGATGTCAAAAGATATTGTGCAACATCTGAATTGGAGTCTATAAGATTAAAAAAATCCAACACTGCTTTCGTGGTGGTAGATTCATTACCATGCATCTGAGACCACATTAAAATTTTGTATTTCCCTGTCCCAAAAGTTACTGATTTGATCTCTTTGTTTAAAACAGATCTCCCGATTACTTCGATTTTAAATTGCCCCTCTAAGCGGTCTAAAAAAGGAAATACCATGTTATTTGTTACATACCTTCCTTGCACAGTAGGCTCCCTACAAGAGTCATGTAATGCTATAAAATCTACCATATAATTTGCTTCATTTGGATTACAAAAGTAAGACCTTAATAATTTACAATTGTATACCGTATAATTTACATTTGTAAACAGTATTTTAGTATATTTGCATCTTAAATAATACAATTGTAACTTACAAAACGGCAGAATATAAGGAAATACAATGTTAACAGCCTATAAATCAATATTTCAGACATTTAACCCTTGTTAACTAGAGTATTTATTTAATATAATTAGCTAAAAACCAGTGAAAAACACATTTGTTTACCGTTGTAACATTTGTAACATCACATAAATATTGTTTACAATGGTAAACTCGGAAGAATTTATAAAAAGACTAGAGAAAATACTGGATTATTACGGATTATCAGCAGCTGTTTTTGCAGATAAAGTATCCGTTCAACGTTCTAGTATATCCCATTTACTTTCTGGCAGAAACAAGCCAAGTTTGGAATTTGTGATGAAAGTTGTGAATGCTTATCCTGAAGTAAACCTTTATTGGTTCTTAAACGGAAAAGGCAGTTTTCCTCACAAGCCAGAAAAGCAACCTGCACCACCTTCAGCTACACCCGTTGCACCTCCTCCAACCCCAACTCCTGAAGTTAAAAAACCTACGCCAGAAAAAGCAGAAGCTCCAATTGCCCCACCACAACTTCCTTTAGAATTTAAAGAAAAGCTTGTTGAAAAAAAACGCGATGGAAAAAAAGTAATTGAAAAAGTTGTTTTATTTTATGACGATGGAAGTTTTGAAGCCTATCAGCTTTGATGTAACTTTTAAGTAGCATCTACCCTAGTACATCCCAACAAAATTTCTTTAATTTGCACCTATGGGAACACGATTTTTTTTAGGGTTGATTTTTTGTTTTATTTTAAGCGCTTGCTACCAGCCAGAACGTGATTGTAAATCATTTAAGACAGGTGATTTTACTTTTGAATACACCGTTAATGGCGAGAAAAAGATCAGTTCATTTACAAGAACCGATCAATACAGTATTGAACGATATGATAACAAAATAGATACCGCTGCTGTAAGATGGTTAAATGACTGTGAATTTATCTTAACCCCCAGCGACAACCAAACTCCCATTCACTATAAAATACTATCGACTACAAAAGATTCCTACTTATTTGAATATGGTGTAGTTGGCAAAAGCCACAAATCTAAAGGAACCGCAGTAAAAACAGACTAAGCGGAGTTTATTCTTCCGTTGTTTCCTTACTAATAAAATTTCTGAATTCATTTTGAAAATTTAAATAAGGCTAATCGTTATACATAAATATCAATTATTTAAACACAACGTTTAAGTCCACTTTCTTCGCTACACACTCTTTGTTTTTATTTTTCTTATTCAGGCTTCACAAAAAAAAGAATGAAGTCTACCGAGACACTTCATCTTAGCTATTATCAAAAGGAGAGCTAGTACTATTTTTAAGCACCTATCTCACTAGACTGGTTTTTTACAATAAGATTCATTGTTAACTACTAAATAAGACCTTAGAACGCCTTATTATCGTTTAAAATAGAGAGAATAAGCTTTTTTAATAATTATAAGCCTAGACTCCTTTTCACTTGAGCCTAGAAACTGAAATAGAGAACCTAATTAAGGCCCTTTTAAATAAACATAAGAATACCTCCTTAAGTTATAAAAATTGAAATTCTGGACCTCTATTTTCAAACCGATGCAACCATTCATAGTATTCCCTTAATAAAAAACATGAAATTGAAAATACAGACTGCTGTTTGTCACAGAAATGCTAGTTTCTCAATCTACATCCATTTCAAAACAAAAAAGGCCTTACATGGAAATCCATGTAAGGCCTTTTTTTATTTTATGTTCTCTGTCAATTAGTTAGGCCTACTATAAGCTACTTTCGAATTTTTACTTTCGTGGTCTTTAAACAATCTTTGCTGCTGTTTAACCGTCAATGTACTCCCATCGTGACTCCAACCCGGAGGACCAAATATATACATAAGCTTGTGCCATATTTTTGGCGATTTCTTCATATCAACCCAGATATCCTTAAATTCATGTGTCAGGATAACAATTGGATTGTTAGAGCTCGGTGCGTGAATAACCCCGTATTTCACATCAATACTATCATCTAAAGGCAACCAAGTACCAAACATCCTGTCAAAAATATTTAAAAATCCACCATGGTTTTTATCTAAATATTCCACATTCTGTGCGTGATGCACTTGATGCATGGTGTGTGTATTCATAAATTTTTCAAAGATACCAAGCTTAGGAAGTAACACCGTATGAAGTTGAAATTGCCATAACGCCTCTATTCCTAAACAAAAAACTACCATTTCTGGTTTAAACCCAATTGCTGGCATCCACATATAAAACAATGGCTTGTATAAAAGTGTAAACCACCCATTACGCACCGCAGTACCTAAATTAAAGTTATCTGATGAATGATGAACAATATGAGCGGCCCATAATATTCTTATTTCATGATTAGCTCTATGGAACCAATAATATGTAAAGTCGTCTGCTAATTGACAAAGCAACCATACATACCAAACATAGCCAAAAGATTCATAGCCTAAAATATTTACATTCACGCCATTTACTGCAGGATTAAATAACTCAAACACATAAGTGAAGATAACTATGGCAGAAACAACTTTTAAAAGTGCTGCTAGTATCGCTGAACCAACCCCCATGAAACCACTTGCAAAAAGATCTTTCCAGTCGTACAAATCGTGATGTTCATCGTGATTTTTACTGTAGGTAAGTTCCAATAAAATAAAGATAATAAAGCACGGCGCACCGTAAACTAGAGGATTCGTTAATTCCATTTAAAAATTTTAATTTGTCAAAAATACTACTATTCCTAGTGAATGCACACTTTGTTTAACATTTAAATTTTTTGACTTACTTTTTTTTAAGCAATTCGTTTTGTTCTTGCAAAAGCTTTTCCATGTTAGATAAAAGCTCTATTTCTCGTGGTGTTTCTACATTCTTGTTTTTAGGATCTTGGGCTTTTGTTTTAAATCTATTAAAGCCTTTTACAACAATAAAAATAGTAAACGCGACGATTACAAAGTCTATTAAAACTTCTACTAACTCGCCATAACCTATTGCTACTTCATCACTTACACCTGTTGCTGGTCTTAAAACATACTTTTTCTCATGAAGATTAACACCTTCTGTTAATAACGAGAGCGGTGGCATAATAATCTTTTTAACCAACACATTCACGACATTATTAAAAGCAGCCCCAATGATCACCCCAACAGCAATATCTATTAAGTTGCCCTTAATAGCAAAACTCTTAAATTCTTGAAAAAATTTCTTCAAAATAAATTCTATTTAAAATAGGCTAGCCGGAAAACCGTCATCTTCACCATCGTCATTCTTTTTTTCTGGCGACTCTTCTGACTCTTCGTTCGTAACAGCACCTTCTTTAGCTACAACTGTAACATCAGCTGTTTTTACTGGCTCCGGGGCTATATACTCCAAAGGCTCTAAGGCATCTACATTTTTTATCTTATCTGCAGTTACTTGATTACCTAAAGCTTTTATTCCTTTAACAGCTATAAAATCTTCTACATCAATTGTTTGATTAGGTTTTTGATCCTTGCCGCGTTGTTTTGAAAATTCAATTTCAAAAACTGGTCGCCAATCGGTAGAGACTATTTCTAAAACAGATTTAGGATGCTCAGAGATAAACAAATCCTCTTTGTTTTCATTCTCCACCAAGAAACGTTTGATGTAATACCGCTCTTTTTCGCCTTCATAATAAACAGAAGACAACGGTTTATTTGGAATCCATTTCTCCAGAACAATCATATCATCATCAAAGTGTATTGTCATTTCTGGCAAGAAGGTTTTAACAAATCCTTTCTGAGTAATTACTAAAAGCCTATCTTCTCCTCTAAATTCCCCTAATAACTCCCCTCTTGCATCCACATTTAAACGCCTCACTACATCATCAAACCAAATCTTACGAGGTTTTAAGGTAGAAACACCTTTTTCTTTTAGCTCGATGCGCTTCACCGGGTATTTTGTTACGATGTTTCCTTTTGAAGCTCTCCCTTTTATCAAAATATCAGCAAAATCAATATCCCACTTTAACTTCTTAATACTACCAGCTTGTCGCAATAAAATAGAGATCACTTCCGCTTCTCCATTTGGATTCTCAGAAAAGTACAAAACTTCAGAATTAGGAGTTCCATTCACTAAATCATACATTTTATCACGCGTAACTCCCGTAACATAAAATCTTTTGATGTAACTAGGCCCACCTTTACCATCCTTATACACCATATTGTAAATGGTACGCTTGTCTTTTTTCTTAAATATAGCGACATGAATGATGTTTTTACCCACAAAAGTCTTAGAATCTACTTTTGTTATCATCATTTCGCCCGCTTTAGTCATTACAATAATATCATCAATATCACTGCAATCACCAACATATTCATCGCGCTTTAGTGAAGTACCCAAAAAGCCTTCTTCACGATTCACGTATAGTTTTGTATTTCTTATTGCAACTTTCGTGGCTTCGATGTCATCAAAAATCCTGATTTCAGATTTACGCTCACGATCTTTGCCATATTTCGATTTTAAATTTTTGAAATAATCAATCGCGAAATCAATGATATGTGCTAAATGATTTTTTACTTCTGCTATTCTTTCTTCTAAACTATCAATAAGCTGTTGTGCTTTATCAATATCAAATTTTGAGATACGTTTTATACGAATCTCCGTTAAGCGTGTAATATCCTCTTCGGTAACAGCACGTTTAAGATGCTTAATGTATGGTTTTAAACCATCATCAATAGCTTTAATTACACCTTCCCATGTCTCCTGCTCTTCAATATCTCGATAAATACGATTTTCAATAAAGATTCGCTCTAGTGATGCAAAATGCCATTGCTCCTCAAGCTCTCTTAATTGCACTTCTAACTCTGCCCTTAATAGTTCTACCGTATAATCCGTTGAACGCTGAAGCATTTCTGTAACCCCTATAAATAAAGGTTTATTATCCTCAATAATACACCCTAGCGGTGAAATTGAAGATTCACATGCCGTAAAAGCATATAAGGCATCAATAGTTTTATCTGGTGACAAACCTGGAGGTAGATGAATTAATATTTCAACATCTGCCGCAGTATTGTCTTCAATTTTACGAACCCTTATTTTACCTTTTTCGTTAGCTTTTAAGATAGAATCTATTAAAGAAGAAGTGTTAGTACCATAAGGTATCTCATTAATAACCAGCGTACTTTTGTCTAATTGAGATATTTTTGCCCTAACCCTAATCTTCCCACCTCTGATGCCGTCATTATAGTTACTTACATCTATAATTCCTGACGTTGGAAAGTCTGGGAAAATGGTGAATTTCTGACCTTTTAAATGTTTTATCGAAGAATCTATTAATTCAATAAAATTATGAGGCAATACTTTCGTAGACAAACCCACCGCAATACCCTCTGCTCCTTGTGCTAAAAGCAACGGAAACTTAACCGGTAAATTTGTAGGTTCTTTTTTACGACCATCATAAGAGGATTGCCATGCTGTAATTTTAGGACTAAAAACAACTTCTAATGCAAATTTTGACAACCGCGCTTCAATATAACGTGAAGCCGCAGCACTATCTCCTGTGAGAATGTTACCCCAGTTCCCTTGTGTATCAATCAAAAGATCTTTTTGACCAATTTGCACCATAGCATCCGCAATACTAGCATCCCCATGTGGGTGATACTGCATGGTATGTCCTACTACATTCGCTACTTTGTTATAGCGCCCATCATCTAATTCTTTTAACGCATGCATAATACGCCTTTGAACTGGTTTAAAACCATCTTCAATTGCTGGTACCGCACGCTCCAAAATTACATATGAGGCATAATCTAAGAACCAATCTTTATACATTCCTGTAACTTTCGTTAAGGAATCTTGGGCATTCTCTTGGTTATCTTGAGGCTCTAAATGTTCTTCGTTAAGCTCTTCATTCTCTTCCATGCAGAAAGAATCGTATTATTTTGGTTTATAATTAGTTATCCTCTATAAGGTCTAACTCTACTTTAAGATTTTCTATAATAAATTTTTGGCGGTCTGGTGTATTTTTACCCATATAAAACTCTAACAACGCCTCGATGGACATTGATTTATCTAACATTACAGGCTCTAAACGAATATCCTCACCTATAAAATGTTGAAATTCATCTGGAGAGATTTCTCCCAAACCTTTGAATCGGGTAATTTCTGGTTTACCAGACAAAGCTTCCATTGCTGCTTTTTTCTCCTCAGGGCTATAACAGTAAAAAGTTTGTTTTTTATTTCTAACTCTAAACAAAGGTGTTTGTAAAATATACAAATGGTTTTCTTTTATCAATTCTGGAAAGAACTGCAAGAAAAATGTAATCAATAACAAACGAATGTGCATACCATCGACATCAGCATCTGTTGCTATGACAATTTTATTATAACGTAAATCTTCCATTGAATCTTCAATATTCAAGGCTGCCTGCAATAAGTTAAATTCCTCGTTTTCATAAACGATCTTTTTACTCATTCCATAAGAGTTTAAAGGTTTCCCTCTAAGACTAAATACAGCCTGCGTATTTACGTCACGCGATTTTGTAATGGATCCAGATGCAGAATCCCCCTCTGTAATAAACAAAGTACTTTCTAAATACCGGTTGTTTTTAATATCTCCTAAATGTACACGACAATCGCGTAGTTTTTTATTATGTAAATTCGATTTTTTAGCTCTATCTCTTGCTAGCTTCCGAATTCCAGAAAGATCTTTACGTTCTTTTTCGGCCTGCATAATCTTACGCTGAAGCTTTTCTGCTGTGTCCGGATTCTTATGCAGGTAATTATCTAGCTTTGTCCCTATAAAATCATTGATGTATGTTCTTACCGTAGGAAACTCTCCTCCCATATCGGTAGAACCTAATTTTGTTTTTGTCTGACTTTCAAAAACTGGCTCCATCACTTTAATGGCTATTGCAGAAATAATAGACTTCCGAATATCAGAAGCATCATAACTTTTACCATAAAAATCACGAATAGTTTTAGCTATCGCTTCTCTAAATGCGGACTGGTGCGTACCACCCTGTGTAGTATGTTGGCCGTTTACAAACGAATGATACTCTTCACTGTATTGGGTTTTACTGTGTGTTATTGCAACTTCTATATCATCACCTTTTAAATGAATAATAGGATACAACATATCTTCCATGTTGTTATTGTCCTCTAAAAGATCTTTTAATCCGTTTTCAGAAAAAAACTTTTCACCGTTGAAAACGATAGTCAACCCTGGATTTAGATAGACATAATTTTTGAGCATTCGCTCTATATACTCATTGCGATACTTGTATTTTTTAAAAATAACTTCATCTGGAATAAAAGACACCTTAGTTCCTTTTCTTTTTGAAGTATCACCTGGACCTTCTTCCTGAACTAAATTTCCTTGATGAAATTCCGCCGTCTTTAATTGGTTATCTCTAGAAGACTCTACTTTAAAGAAAGTAGACAACGCATTTACTGCTTTTGTACCTACCCCATTTAGTCCTACCGATTTCTTAAAGGCGCGAGAATCATACTTCCCACCAGTATTCATTTTAGAGACTACATCTACCACCTTACCTAAAGGAATACCACGACCGTAATCACGAACAGCTACTAAGTTGTCTTTTATAGTGATGTCAATAGTTCTACCAGAACCCATTACAAATTCATCGATACAGTTATCTACTACTTCTTTCAATAAAATATAAATACCATCATCTGCGGAAGAACCATCGCCTAACTTCCCAATATACATACCAGGACGCATACGAATATGCTCTTTCCAGTCGAGTGAACGGATATTATCTTCTGTATAATCTGTATTTTCTGACATGATTGGGGTTTCTTCGAAAGTGTTGCTAATATAACAAGTGTAATTGAAAGATAAAACTTCCTGAAACGAAAGTAATCAACAATAACAAATAAGTTTTTGTTGATAGTTCCATTATTTCAAATTAAATAAAATGGATTTTGCTTTTTATAAAAAATAATTATTTACAATCAGAACTTTAGACTACGTTATTTTTACGTTTATTAAAGGCAACCAAAGTTACACCAAAAAGAACGATACACATACCAATTGCCTGCAAGAAAGTAACCCGTTCATCTAAAAAAACAAAAGCCAACAAAATTGTTGCTATTGGTCCTAAGCTACCAAACATAGAAAATGTTGATGCTCCTAGTCGCTCAATTGCTGCGGAAACCAAAAACGAAGGTATTAAAGTACAAAAAATAGCCATTAAAAACCCTAAGTAATATACTTCCTTAGGATACTCAAAAAGTTGGTAATTTCCTTTAATTAAATAATGAATAACAACAACGATAGTAGACACAATCATTGCATACGAAGTAAATTGAAGTGTTCCAAACTTCGGAATTAACCAACCGCTCCCAACAAGGTAAGATGCATATGTGATGGCACTCAATAAAATTAAGAATCCTCCTAAAATTGCACCTTCCCCTTTTAAACCTATCTCACCCCAAAATGCAACAAGAACTCCTATATAGGTGATTAAAAGTGCTATACATTGATTTCTACTCAGCTTCTTTTTAAAAACTAACCAAGAAATAAGTACAACAATGGTTGGGTATACAAATAATATGATGCGTTCTAGACCTGCTTTAATATATTGCAGCCCCATAAAATCAAACAAACTGGCTAAGTAATAACCAATGAATCCAAAAAAGAACAACCAGAACCAATCAATTTTCTTGATTACTTCTGGATGTGCTGGTTTTTTCCAAAATGCTATTACCAAGTAGAATGGAAAAGAAAATACCATTCTCAGAAATAAAAGCGTTAAATAGTCTACCTTATATTGATAGGCAAGTTTTACAATAACCGCTTTAGCAGAAAATAAGACTACTCCTAAAATTGCAACTATAATTCCTAAGCTTGTTGACGACGAATTCTTAAACATCTAAACAAATTTAAAAGAGATTACCCTCTTTTAAACTCGATTAGCTTAGAAAATACGATACTCAAAAGGGGGCTTATACGTTAAACCTAAAGTGCATTACATCGCCATCTTTAACAATGTACTCCTTACCTTCTACTCGCATTTTACCTGCTTCTTTTACTTTTGCTTCACTACCATGAGCCACATAATCATCATAAGCGATGACTTCTGCACGGATAAATCCTTTCTCAAAGTCAGTATGAATAACTCCCGCTGCTTGAGGCGCAGTAGCCCCAACAGGAATAGTCCAAGCACGGACCTCTTTAACACCTGCGGTAAAATAAGTCTCTAAATTCAACAGTTTATAAGCTCCACGTATTAATTTACCTGATCCAGGCTCAGAAAGCCCTAAATCTTCTAAGAACATTTGACGTTCTTCATAGGTTTCTAATTCTGTAATATCTGCTTCTGTTCCTACCGCTAAGAAAATAACTTCTGCATTTTCATGTGCCACAGCTGCTTTTACTTTTTCTACATAAGCATTACCGTTAACAGCACTTTCTTCATCTACATTACAAACATACATCACAGGTTTATCTGTAATAAACTGTAAAGGATGTACAAACTCACTATGATCTTCTTTAGAAATAGCTATTGCCCTAACAGAAGTACCCGCTTCAAGTCCTTTTTTTATAGCCAATAACACCGCTTCTTCTTTCTGAGCTTCTTTATTACCTGTCTTAGCAGCTCTTTTTACTTTTTCTAGTTTCTTATCTACAGTCTCTAAATCTTTCAACTGCAACTCCATATCAATAGTTTCCTTATCTCTAATAGGATCTACAGACCCATCAACATGTACTATATTATCATTATCAAAACAACGTAACACATGCAAAATAGCATCCGTTTCACGAATATTTCCTAAAAACTGATTCCCTAAACCTTCACCCTTACTAGCTCCTTTTACCAAACCTGCAATATCTACAATATCTACAGTAGCAGGTAATACGCGTTCAGGATCTACTAACTCTTCTAATTTTTGCAATCTCGGATCCGGAACATTCACCACACCTATATTTGGTTCTATCGTACAAAAAGGAAAATTCGCACTTTGTGCTTTTGCATTCGATAAACAATTAAATAGTGTGGATTTCCCCACGTTTGGTAACCCTACAATTCCTGCTTTCATCAGTTCTTTATTTTAAGAAAGTGCAAATATAATCTTTACCATTAAACTAAAACACTACAACTAACATTAATAAATGCTAAACATTTAGCGCGCTAATTAGAGAAATCAATAATGTTTTAGCTGCTAAATACATAAATCATCATTTATTTTGCTAATTTAACCTTTTTTCAACCTTAATGTTATACTTTTAAATTCAAACAAAAAATTTTTATGTCTTTAAATAACGAAGAAATCATATGGTCTCTATTTTTACAAGGGGACACTAATGCATTCTCTTTATTGTTTAAAAAGTACTACGCTTCACTTTATAATTATGGTATAAAGCTCTGTAACAATTCATGTATTACAGAAGATTGCCTTCAAGCGTTTTTTATCTACCTTCATGATAATAGAAATACTATAGGAGAAGTGAAAAATATTAAAGCTTACTTATTTATTTCATTCAGAAGAGCTCTTTTCTGCACACTTAAAAAGGAGCGTAATTTTACAGACTTAAATTCAGATACTGAGAATATATCTAATTTTGAATTCTCTCCTGAAGAATTAAAGATTCATCAAGAAATTTCTTTTGTGCAAACAAACTCCATCACCTTAATATTGAATACCCTTTCCCCTAGAGAAAGAGAGGTTATTTATTTAAAATATTATGGCGAATTATCCATGTCTGATATCTCTACCTCTATGGATATTTCTTATCAAAGTGTTCTAAATACCCTTCAAAAAGCTTTTTCAAAAATCAGAAAAACCATTGAAAACAATATGCTTTCGGCTATTTTGAGAAAATAATTTGTTTATTTTTCAATTTTATAGGGTATATAATTCAACCTTTCCTCTCTTTATAAGTGTAACAGCATAATTGGTTATACAAATTAAAGCATGGAAGAGAGTAAGCAACATTTGTTAGAGAATCTTTTGGAAGACACTTCATTTAAAAATTGGGTGTACAAAAGAAATAGAAATGATGTAACATTTTGGAACAAATGGATTGAGGCCAATTCTGATTATGCAGAAATTGTATTTACTGCTCGTGACATTATTTTAGGAATCAATTTTAAGGATAATACTTTTGAGCCAGAATTTATTGAAGCTAAACTGAATGATGTATTAGCTAAAATAAATACAGACCAAGCAGCAATTGATATTCCTAGAAAAAAATCAAACGTATCTAAATACGTTTTAGCTGGGGCTAGCTTTTTTATAGCAACCCTACTTATTCTATTTTATAATTTACAAGAAAACAAAACTTACGTAGTTCAAAAAACAGGATTTGGAGAGACCATAAACTTAACATTATCTGATGGCACTACAGTTGTTTTAAATGGAAATTCAGAATTAAAATATGATAAAGAAAATCCTAGAAATGTATTACTTCAAGGTGAAGCCTATTTTAAGGTAAAATCTAAACCTTCTACTAAAGCCAAGTTTTGGGTAACCACCAACGATCTTAAAGTTGAGGTTTTTGGGACGCATTTTAATGTGAATACGAGAGACGAAAAAACGAAGGTATTATTAGACGAAGGATCTATACAATTAGAATTGAAAAATGGTTCAAGAAAAAAAATGAAACCTGGTGAAATTGCCACCTATTCAAATAAAAACGATCTTTTCTCACATGAAATTATCAATTCTAATCTTGACTATTCTTTCTGGAGAGAAGAAACATTTGTTTTTAATAACATCTCATTACTTGAGGTGATGCATTACTTAGAAAACTCTTACGGCGTAACGACAGAATTTGAAGATGAAAAATCAAAAAAAATAACACTTACAGGTGGAATACCTAACGGTAATTTAAACATCTGCATTAAAGCTATAGAAAAATCTGCGGGAATTAAAATACATCATATAGACAATAACTTACTAATTATCAATAATTAAAATTCACTATTATGAACGGGAGAACTCCAATTAAAACACTGCTTCTATTCATTTTTCTAGTAGCACAAATAAATTATGCTACTGCAAATGATCCTATTAAAACGGAAAGTGAAGATGCTAAAATTGCCTTAGTGGCTTTTCTAGATGAACTAAGTAAAAAACACACAGTTTACTTTACCTATAACCCAGAAGTACTCTCGGGCTCTTCATTAAATCCTGAAGAGTACAATTATAATCGTTTAGATAAAATTCTAACTAAACTTGAAGAGAAGACTAGTTTTGATTTTGAATATCTAGGAAATAAGTACTATGCTGTTTATGGAAAAGAGATAGAAAGAAGTATTCTTGAAAAAGTTGAAGTTGGCACATCAAAAAAAGTAAATACTTCTTTACGTTTTTTAGTCATTCAAAATTCTGTTTCAGGAAAAATTGTAGACCAGGACGGTATTCCTTTAGCGGGTGCTAATATTATCGAAAAAGGTACCACAAATGGAACAACAACAGATTTTGACGGCAACTACACGATCACAGTTAGTGATGATGCCACACTAGTCTTTAGCTATATTGGTTACAATACTACAGAACAAAAAATAGCAGGAAGAAATACTATAAACGTAAGTTTAAACGAAGGAGAACAACTAGATGAGATTATCATGGTAGGTAATCGTTCTAAGCCTAGAACAGCAATTGAATCTGCCGTACCTATAGATAATATTGGTGTTTCGGAACTTAAAAATACCGGGCAACCTACCGTAGATAAGATGCTTACGTATAAAGTACCTTCTTTCAACTCTACGAATCAAACCGTTTCAGATGCAACTGCCCATTTTGATCCTGCAGACTTGAGAGGCTTAGGACCAAGCAGAACTTTGGTGCTAATAAATGGAAAACGAAAAAACCAAAGTGCATTAGTTTATATAAATGATACCCCTGGTAAAGGTGAAGTTGGTGTTGATTTAAAAAGTATTCCTTCCGCAGCAATTGAACGCATAGAAGTATTACGAGATGGAGCCTCTGCACAGTATGGCTCTGATGCTATAGCAGGAATAATCAACATGGTTTTGAAAAAAAATGTAGAGTATACTACTATAAATATCAATACAGGAATAACTACAGAAGGTGATGGCTTTAATTTTGGAGCAGATTTGAATTCTTCAATAAATATAGGTGACAACGGTGGGTATTTAAATTTCACTCTAGGATACTATGAACAAGAATCTACAAACAGAGCAGGAACTCCTGGAGAAGATTCTCTGTTTGGAATCGCGGCAAATGACCCTACATGGGGAGACTGGTTAGCTGCAAATCCAGATTTAGGAATGACTATCGGTCAACCAGAAATGAAAAACGCTGATGTATTTTTCAATGCTGGCGTCCCATTTAAAAATGGGAATGGAGAGTTTTACACTTTCGGTGGCCTAACCTATAGAACAGGTAAAAGCTTTGCGCTTTACAGAGCTCCATATTGGGTGGGAGACCCATTTAACCTGCTACATGATGAAAACCAACCTTATGATGGTTTTCAACCTTCGTTTGAAACTGATATTAGAGACAATAATGTTACTATAGGTATAAAAACTAAATTTTTAGGCTTTAATGTAGACTTAAGCGGAACCTATGGTAGAAATGCAGTAGATTATACAGTGAGCAATAGTCTAAACCCTGCTTTAGGAGCAAGTAGCCCTACCTCATTTGATGTTGGTGCGTATACTTTTAGCAATACATTAAGCAATTTAGATTTCTCTAGAGGTTTTGGCGATTTCAATATTGCTTTTGGTGCGGAAGTCCGTGAAGAACGCTTTACCGCTAAAGCAGGAGATACGGCATCATACGTTTTAGGAGGAGCCCAATCATTTCCAGGATTACAGCCGTCTAATGCCGTTATTGCCGAAAGAAATAATTTTGGTGTTTATGGTGATGCTGAATGGGATATCACGGAAGCTTTTTTAATTGGTGGCGCCATCAGATTTGAGGATTTCAGTGATTTTGGCAGCAATAGTTCTTGGAAAGTAAGCTCTAGGTATTTATTTGGCGAAAGTAAAGGGGCTATAAGAGCCTCTTATAGTACTGGATTTAGAGCTCCTTCACTTCATCAAATCTATTTAAGCAATGTACAAACATTGGTTTCTGGAAATACAATATCTAACCAAGGAACATTTAATAACGTTGATCCTGTAATAAGAGACGGACTAGGTGTGCCACAGTTAACTGCAGAGACTTCTAAAAATATTTCTGCCGGACTTACTTATAAAGTAACCAATGACTTCACTTTAGCATTGGATTACTACAATGTAAAAATGGACGACAGAGTACTTTTTACAGGAGAGATAGGGTTTGATAGTGATGATGCAAACACAAATCCTGTAGAACAAATATTAATAGACAATTCTATCACTAGCCTCAAATTTTTTGTAAATGCTGTAAATACCACCACAAACGGAGTAGATTTAGTTGCTTCCTATAAGGACATTTCTTTAGGTGGCGGTTATTTAAATGCAACACTTTCTGCTAATTTCAATGAAACTAAAATTGACGGAGAAATTAACACTCCTACCCTTTTAGCACAAAACAATTACGATATATTCAACAGAAAAGAAGAATCTAGAATTATTTCAGCTAGACCTAAGTCTAAAGTTTTGTTAGGATTAGATTATGCTATTAAAGACCTGACCGTCGTATTGAACAATACCTATTTTGGCGAAGTAACCTGGCAACATGCCACGGATATTGACAAAGATCAAACTTTCTCTGGAAAAATTATTACTGATTTAATTTTCAATTACAATTTCTCAAGTAAAATAAGTGGAAACATAGGTGTAAACAACTTATTAAATGTTTACCCTGACGAAATTATCACTAAAGGTGATGTTGTTACTGATTTAGGAGGGCGCTTTAAATATCCTTGGGAAGTAAATCAATTTGGGTTCAACGGCACCACATTACGCGCTGGCCTAAATTTCAAATTTTAACAAAGTAAGAATTTTATGATTTAATAATACATAAAATTCCTATACATAATTACAATTTAATATCTTACTCACACCGAGATACATCTTAATTACTAATTAATCTTTAAAATCACTATTTATGAAATTGACTAATTTATTACTACTAACGCTAATGTTTAGCGTTACAAGCCTTTTCTCGCAAAGCGAGGTAAAAGGAACCGTGAAAGACGGCGATGGTATTCCGCTAGCAGGAGCCAATATTGTCGTAAAAGGCTCTACAAATGGTACTACTACAGACTTTGATGGAAACTACACTATTGAAGCTCCTAGTGACGGAACCTTAGTATTTAGCTACATTGGTTTTGAAACCAAAGAGAAGAAAATTGGAGGCCAAACGACCATCAATATAACTTTATCTGAAGGTAACCAATTAGATGAATTTGTTGTTGTAGGTTCAAGAACAGCGCCAAGAAGTAATGTGGATAGCGCATTACCTGTTGATGTTATTGGTGCTAAAGATTTAACCTCTACGGGACAAGTATCATTTGATAAAGCTTTACAGTACAAAATACCCTCTTTTAATACGGTACAAACTCCTGTAAATGATGCAACGTCTTTGTTAGATCCATATGAAATTAGAAATATGGGACCTTCTAGAACATTAATATTGATTAATGGAAAGCGCAAGAACTTAAGTGCCTTATTATACACACAAACTTCTCCAGGCCGTGGTGAAACAGGAGCAGATATTTCTGCTATTCCTACAGATGCTATTAAAAGAGTTGAAATTTTGCGTGATGGTGCTTCTGCCCAATATGGTTCTGATGCAATTGCTGGTGTAATGAACATTATTCTAAAAGATAGTCCTACTGAAGGATCTGCGACGGTTAGAACTGGTATCACAAGCGAGGGTGATGGAGAAATGTTTGGTGTTGCAGTTAACAATGGCTCTACCATTGACGAAGACAAAGGTTTTATCAACTATACAATTGACTTATCTAAAGTTAATCAAGCCAATAGACCTGGCACAGTTGATGCTGATGGTGAATTTGCTGATTTTTATGACCCTAATGCAGCGGAATTACTTACGTTATCGGATGTTGAAGAATTTTTAGGTAGAAATCCAGATGCAGGTAATATTAATGGTTCACCTGAAACTGCAGCTGCAAAATTTGAAGTGAATATGGGTTATGATTTGAGTGATAATACTCAGTTATACGCAAATGCAGCCTACGTTTACAAAAAAGTAAATAGTTTTGCGAATTACAGAACACCTTATTGGAGAACTCTTGATGAAAATACTGGGTTTCCTTATTTAGCAGATTTCTTTCCTGGAGATAATCCAACAACAGAGAATGGTTATGATGGTTATGTACCTACTTTTGAAGGTTTATTAAGTGACTATAATGGAACTATCGGCTTTAAAACAGTTAAGAACGATTGGAATATCGATGTAAGTTTTACGACAGGTGGTAATTCTCAAACGTATACCGTAAGTGATACACACAATAGAAACGTTGTGTATTCTCCATCAACATGGATTGATGCAAATGGTAATGGTACATTAGATGATGGTGAAATTACAGAAGGGTCTGAATTATACAGAGAGAACAGTCAACAATCTTTTGATCCGGGAGGTACAAAATTTTCACATAATGTAGGAAATATTGATATTTCTAGATTATTATCAGATAAAGTAAGTATTGGTGTTGGAGCCGAATTTAGAGCTGAAACTTTTGAAGTTATTGAGGGAGAATTAGCTTCTTATGATGGTGGTGGTGCAGATTCTTTTGCAGGAAATAGTCCTGAGAATTCAGGGAAATTTAACCGTTACAATTTTGGGGGTTACTTATCTTTAGATTATGATGTAACTGATGCATTTTTATTAAGTGGTACCATTAGAACAGAAAATTATTCTGATTTTGGAAATACGTTTGTGTATAAGTTTAGTTCTCGTTTAAAATTAACGGATCAACTTACCGCCAGAGCTTCTATTTCTTCTGGATTTAGAGCACCTACATTACACCAAATCTATACACAAAAAGCACAATATAGTTTTGTACCTGGACAAGGGATTCAAGTGGGGGGGTTAATTAATAATGTATCTACACAGGCTAAGCTTTTAGGCATTCCTCAACTAGATGCTGAAACTTCTAACAACTTCACTGTTGGTTTTGGTGGAAAACTTGCTAATAATTTTAGTTTCACTGTTGATTATTATAACATTGCCGTAAAAGACCGTATTGTTTTAGGTTCTGAAATAGGAGGAACAGCTTTTGATACCGATGGAAATAATATAGGTACTACTGCTTTAGATGATATCTTAAGAGATAATAATTTATCAGATGTAAGTTTCTTTTCTAATGCAATAGATACTAAAACTTCTGGTATTGATGTGGTAATTAGCAAAAAGAATATTGAAATTGGTAACGGAAGTCTAGATTTAAATTTATCTGGAAATTACACGATTCAGAACGAGAGAGATGGGGCTGTGAAAGATATTGATTTAGTTGCTGATTCAGGTCAATCTGTAGTGAACGATACGCAAGAAGCTTTATTCTTTACTTCTAGACCAGAAACTAAGTGGATTTTGGGTGCTAATTATGAAATTGGTAAATTCGGTTTTTCTCTAAATAATACGTATTTCGGAAAAACATCATTCGCAAATGATGGTCTTCAAGATTTGGAGAAAAGATTTATAGATGCCGCTGATCTTCCTGCTGATGCAAGTCAAGATGGCGGATGGGATTTGAGAACTGAATTTATTCCTAAAATTGTCACTGATTTAGGAATTAGTTTTAATGCTACAGAAAAATTAACATTAGCCTTAAATATCAATAATTTATTTGATGTTTTACCAGAATGGAAATTTACAGATCCAACTTCAACTGGTCAAGCTGTGTTAGATGGTGCTGCAGTTTCTAACTCTCCCTCTAATTTAATTACATTCAATCAACGATACTCACAAATGACTTATGATGGTTACCATTTTAGTCAATTAGGAACTATGCTAAACTTATCCATTAACTATAGGTTTTAATTAGTAATTAGTCAACCTGAAAAGCTACCTTAACCGGTAGCTTTTTTTTATTTGAACTATGTTATTAATAATACACGCATAAAAAAGCCCGAACTACATTAAGTAATTCGGGCTTTATTTTATTTTAAACATATACTATCCCTCTGGGTGCATAAATTTTTGTTTCGTTAATAAAACTTCTTCCGTCTCCACATGATCATCATCTGGCACACAACAATCTACCGGACAAACAGCAGCACATTGAGGCTCTTCATGAAATCCTACGCATTCTGTACATTTATCAGGAGAGATATAGTATACTTCATCACTTATTGGCTCTTGTACAATGTCCGCATCTACTTCCTTACCATTAGGTAAAACAACCTCGCCTTTTAAAGAGGTTCCATCACTATAACGCCATTCATCAGCACCTTCATATATTGCAGTATTTGGGCATTCTGGTTCGCATGCTCCGCAATTTATACACTCATCAGTTATTATAATTGCCATATTTTCTTTTTCTTTTCTGAATTAATTCCAGTATTTATATTGAATTTATTTCAGTATCTATACTTTTGCACAAAGGTAAAACCTAATACAATCCTATACAAATATAATGACAGACCATACACAACGAATTAAAGCTTTTGTTAAACTTGGTACTTTTTTTAGAGAATTTTGCGATTCTACTAACAATCTGCAAGGTAAGCTTGAGCATTCTTCCCAATCATTTAACATTTTAGAAGACAAAATAGCATTAGCCAAACATAAAAATGGATGGTTTACACGTGAAAATATACTTTTTAGTTTCAATAGCTGGGCTAATGCTCTTACAGATATAAACTTAAATGCTTGGTTGACCAAGTACCAATTTCAAGAAAATAATACCCCTAAAACAGTTGCACTTATCTTAGCTGGAAACATCCCACTTGTGGGCTTTCACGATGTTCTTTGTGTTTTAGTAACCGGAAACAAAGCGCTAATAAAACTTTCCTCAAATGACAACATTTTATTACCTGAAGTCGCAAATATACTAATTGATATTGCTCCTGAATTTGAGGGTTATATCAAATTTGAAAGTGATAAACTATCTAGTTTCGATACTGTAATTGCGACAGGAAGTAATAATACGGCTCGTTATTTTGAACATTATTTTAAAAATAAGCCCCATATTATTCGTAAAAATAGAAATTCTGTAGCCATATTAACTGGAAATGAAACTGCTGAACAGCTAAAAGCCTTGGGAGAAGATATTTTTCTTTATTATGGTTTGGGATGTCGCAGCGTTGCAAAACTCTTTATTCCTAAAGGATATAATTTTGATTTATTTTTTGAATCACTTTATGAATACCATCCTATAATAGAACAAGCAAAATATGCTAATAATTATGATTACAATAAGGCCGTATACCTCATGAGTAATTTTAAGCTTTTAGAAAACGGATTTTTAATCTTAAAAAATGACGAGAGCTACTCCTCTCCTATTGCCTCTCTTTTTTATGAAGAATATGAAACTATAGACCTTCTAAAACAAAAATTACGCGTAGATCAAGAAAAAGTACAATGTATTGTCTCTCAAGGGCTTTTTGACTCTGAAATCACATTTGGACAAACACAAAGTCCAAAATTAACAGACTATGCAGATAATGTTGATACAATCGCATTCCTGTTAAGAAACTCTTAGAATTTTTAGATAATTAGCTTAAAATCACATAATTTTCACAACCTTTGTCAACTTAAATTTTTTTTTAAGAATAAATTTTTAATAATTAGTCAAGGTCTTACAAGACCAAAAATTCAAAATAAACAAAATCACAAATGAAAAAGCATAATTTTAGCGCAGGCCCGTGTATATTACCACAAGAAGTGTTATTAAAAGCCTCTGAGGCGGTACAAGATTACAACGGTTCAGGATTGTCTCTTATAGAAATGTCTCATAGAAGTACAGAGTTTGTAGCTATCATGGAAAATGCTAGATCACTTGCTTTAGAACTGTTAGGACTAGAAGGTAAAGGCTATAAAGCTTTATTTTTACAAGGAGGAGCTAGTATGGAGTTTGTTCGTGTTGCTTACAACTTATTAGAAACAAAAGCGGGTTATTTAAATACTGGTACTTGGGCAAATAATGCTATTAAAGAAGCGAAATTTTTTGGTGAAGTGGTGGAAGTTGCTTCTTCAAAAAATGAAAACTATAACCATATTCCAAAAATATATGGCGTTCCTAATGATTTAGATTACTTACATGTAACCTCAAATAATACTATTTATGGAACTCAAATGAAAACGTTTCCAAAAGTGAATGTTCCTTTGGTTTGCGACATGAGTTCTGATATTTTTTCTAAACAAATAGATTTCTCTCAGTTTGATTTAATTTATGCCGGTGCTCAAAAAAATATGGGTCCTGCAGGAACAGAGTTAGTTGTTATAAAAGAAGATATCTTAGGAAAAGTATCCCGTAAAATTCCTTCTATTTTAGACTATCAGGTAAGTATTGCAAAAGAAAGTATGTTTAACACGCCTGCAGTATTTCCTATCTATGTCTCTATGCTAACTTTAGAATGGTTAAAAGGTATCGGTGGTATTTCTGTAATAGAAGAAATAAACAACAAAAAAGCACAATTATTATATTCTGAAATAGATTTGAATCCTTTATTTAAAGGCTATGCAAACATAGAAGATAGATCTACAATGAATGCAACTTTTAGCATTACCGATGATAAATTAAAACCTGCTTTTGATGCTGCTTGGAAAGAAGCTGGTGTTAGCGGAATTAACGGTCATAGATCTATCGGGGGTTATAGAGCGTCTATGTATAATGCTTTAACACTAGAGAGTGTTGGTGTATTAGTAGATGTTATGAGCGAAATGGAAAGAAAAGCATAGATTAAGAGGATCAAATACTTCTGAATAGAATTATTTGATCTTTTAAAATTATAAAATTTAAAAATGAGAATATTAGCAAACGATGGAATTTCTCAAGCTGGGATTGATGCATTAAAATCAAATGGCTTTGAAGTTTTAACCGTAAATGTTGCGCAAAATCAACTTATTGATTACATCAATAAGCATACTATTTCAGCACTTTTAGTACGTAGTGCCACAGAAGTTAGAAAAGATATTATAGACCAATGCCCAGGACTAAAATTAATTGGTCGTGGTGGTGTTGGTATGGATAATATAGATGTTGCATATGCCGAAGAAAAAGGAGTTCATGTTATAAATACACCCGAAGCTTCTTCTGAATCTGTTGCTGAGCTAGTTTTTGCTCATTTATACGGTGCCGTTCGCTTTTTATATGATTCAAACAGGAATATGCCTTTAGATGGCGATAGTCGTTTTAAGGACCTTAAAAAGGATTATTCTAGCGGTTCTGAGCTGAAAGGAAAAACATTAGGAATTATAGGATTTGGGAAAATTGGTCAAGCCACTGCCAAAATTGCGTTAGGTGTTGGTATGAACGTTCTTTATCATGATTCTGAAATTGAAGAAACTTCTATTTCATTAAATTTTTACGATGGCCAGACGATAAATTTCAATTTAAAAAACAATAGTAAAGAAGCTGTCTTAAAATCGGCCGACTTTATAACATTACATGTGCCTAAGCAAAAAGCATACGTAATTGGAAAAAGTGAATTCGGTTTAATGAAAGACGGTGTTGGTATCATCAACACTGCTCGTGGTGGTGCTTTAGATGAAGTAGCTTTGATTGACGCTATGGAATCACGTAAAGTTGCTTTTGCAGGCTTAGATGTGTACGAATCTGAACCAAAACCGGAAATAAAAATACTAATGCACCCTGATATTTCGTTAACACCACATATTGGTGCAGCTACTAAGGAAGCTCAAGACAGAATTGGTGTCGAACTAGCAACTAAAATTAGCTCATTGTTAAAATAACAATCTTTTTCTTATCAAATTATAAAGAATTTACTTCTTTTTTGTAAATTAGAGAAAATAAAAAAACCAAAACTATAAAATGTCAGGATTATTAGATTTATTAAGTGGCCCAATGGGTCAACAATTAATTAGCGGTGTTGCAGGTCAGACTGGAGAATCAGAAGGAAAAACCGCAAGTGTACTTAGTATGGCTATGCCATTGCTATTAGGCGCTATGAAAAAGAATGTTTCTACGCCAGAAGGTGCGCAAGGATTAATGAGTGCCTTACAAGGAGGAAAACATGATGGAAGTATACTAGATAACCTAGGTGGTTTATTTGGTGGTGGAGTTGATGATGCGGTAACCAATGATGGCGCCGGAATTTTAGGTCACCTTTTAGGTTCTAAACAAGAAAGTGTTGAGAGTGCAATAAGCCAAAAAGCTGGTGTTGACGCTGGATCTGTAGGTAATATTTTAAAAATTGCAGCTCCTATTTTAATGGGATTCTTGTCAAAACAAACTTCTCAAAACAATGTTAGTGATGCTGGTGGAATGAATGCTTTATTAGGGGGTATGCTTGGTGGTCAGCCACAAGAAAACCAAAGCTTAATCACGTCTTTATTAGATGCTGATGGTGACGGTAGTATCCTAGATGATGTTGCAGGAATGGTCATGGGTTCTAGCAGTAAGAAAGGTGGCATCGGAGGACTTTTAGGAGGCCTTTTCGGAAAATAAACCTTCTTAAATAAGATCATAAAAAAGCCGGATAGTTACATATTCGGCTTTTTTTGTACCTTAATACGATGAAAAAGAAAGTAGTACACTTGAGTATTCTCCTAACAGTCGTCGCTTTAATTACGTTTAGTTGCACGAGTACTAAAACTATTAACCCTGTTTCTGAAAAAGAACAAGAAGCTTTTCATCAAACCCAAGGCGATACCATTACTATTGCAGATGAAGAAAGTGACTATGAAATTATCATTATTGAACCCGGATTTAATTTTTGGTTACAAAGCATAGCTAAATCAGAAGGGTATTATTCGCAAAACTATTTAGAGGCTAGGAATGCCATATGGGTACAAGAATGGAACCAAAGAGTGCAACAACCACAACGCTTTGATCCTAGTTTATATGAAATGACAATCAACTATGATTCATTTACAGATTACGGTTATGAAGTAAACTATAAGCTTTACAATTACTTCATTTATTTCCAAAGAAAATATAATCAACGCTTAGGTTCTTTTTATCCCCGTATATAATTTTATATTTGCAAGCGATTTAAAAATGCTATGAAAAAATTAAAAGAACGCTGGGGAATAGAATCTAACTTTGGGATCATCATGATTCTACTCGTTTTTTCAGTTACAGGATCATCAGCATTAAAAATTGCGAGACCTCTCTTGGACTATATTGGATTTACACGAGAGACTTTCGCAGATGATTGGTATTTTTCTGTGCTCTATTGGACCGTGCGTATTCTAATTATTTTTCCCATCTATCAAATTCTATTGGTTGCCTTTGGGTGGCTATTTGGGCAATTTAAATTTTTCTGGAATTTTGAAAAGAAGATGCTATGTCGCCTTGGTCTAGGCTTCTTGTTTAAATAACCTTATGCTTTTCTTAACAATTTTATAGGGTGCTGTTTTAGTACCTTTGAGAAATGGGGAATAATTTAACCAAATTTCTACTTTCCTGTATTGCAATTTCTCTTTTGGGAGCTTTAGGTATTCCTGATATCGCGAAGATATCCCATGACATTTTAGAGCATAAAGAAGAAACCTGCCATGAAAAAACTAAAGTCCATTTTCATGAAACTGAATTTGATTGCGACTTTCACAAATACCACATTACAACATATTTTACTCCAGAACTTTATAGTTGTACGTTTCTTGAACCTGTACTTCACGCTTTGCTAAGTGAAAACTTCTATTTTCTCTTAAGCGAATTTCAACAACTTCAGTCCACACTTAGAGGTCCACCTGTATATTCATAACTCCGCATTTAAAGAATTAAAATAATTTAAACTAGTTTTTAGTTATGAATAAAATTTATCTCGCATTGCTTTTAGCAATGCTAAACAGTTTTGCGTATGCACAAAACTCACTTACTGGTACAATTACAGAAACAGGCACTAATTTGCCTTTAGAACAAGTTTCCATCTATTTTCCACAATTAGAAAAGGGAGCAGTTACAGCTGCAAATGGAGTTTACAAAATTTCTAACTTACCCTTAGGAACCTACAAAATTATAGTTTCTTATATTGGCTATCAAACAATATCAAAATCGGTTATAATTAATGAGCAACAAACCATTTATGACTTCTCATTAAAAGAAAGTGCTATTGAAATGGAGGAAGTGATTGTTTCTACTCCTTTCCACAAATTACAGAGTGAGAATGTAATGAAAGTGGAGTATGCAAATATAAAAGATCTAAAAAACAAAGGCTCTATTACCTTAGCTGACGGAATTTCTACTATAGCCGGAGTAGCAAGTGTTTCTACGGGTATTGGTATTGGCAAACCTGTAATTAGGGGTTTAAATGCCAATAGAGTATTAGTGTACACCCAAGGTATTCGTTTAGAAAATCAACAATTTGGAGATGAACATGGGTTAGGAGTTAACGATGCCGGTATTGAAAGTGTTGAAGTGATAAAAGGGCCTGCCTCCCTACTCTATGGCTCAGATGCTATGGGAGGTGTATTGTATTTAAATCCTGAAAAATTTGCGCTTCCTAATTCCACTGAAGGCGATGTAAATCTTAACTTTTTCACCAATACGCAAGGCATTAGTGCAAATGCAGGTGTTAAAACATCTACAGATAACTTTCGTTTTTTACTACGTGGAGCTGTTACCTCACATACCGATTATAAGACAGGAAATGATGAACGTGTTACAAATTCTAGGTTTAAAGAATACGATATAAAATCAGGAATTGGATACCAAACCACAAATTTTAAAACAGAAGTACGCTACAATTATAATAATTCTAATTTAGGAATACCAGAAGAAATTGGTGAGCAAAGCACAGACCGATCGCCTATGAAACCAAATCAAACTATTGACAACCATATTCTAAGTTCTAAGAGTAGTTTATTGTTTAATGCTTCTAGTCTTGATATTACACTGGGCTATACTTCAAATATTAGAAAAGAATTTGAAGAGGATGAAGAGGGCGCTGCGTTACATATGAATTTAAATACTTTTAACTATAATATTCAATACCATGCCCCGAAATATGGTATTCTAGAAACTATTTTTGGTGCTCAAGGCTTACATCAATCCAATACTAATTTTGGTGAGGAACTTTTAATACCGGATGCTACCACGAATGATATTGGCTTTTTTGGCACATCACATCTTCATTTAAATGAATTTAATGACATTCAAATTGGTTTACGATATGACCATAGAAAAATTTCAGGGGATACAAACGGAATACTTGGAGAAGAAGGCTATATAGCCTCTTTAGATAGAAATTTCAGCAGTTTTAATGCCGCTTTAGGATATAAAGCAAACTTTGCTACCAATTTTGTAGCTAGGCTCAACCTAGCTACGGGATTTAGAGCACCTAACTTAGCTGAATTAACATCTAATGGAGTTCATGAAGGTACAAATAGGTATGAAATTGGAAATGCTAGTTTAAATAATGAACAGAATTTTCAAACCGATGTTGCTCTTGAATATAAGAACGAACATTTTGAAATTTATATAAACGGATTTTATAATTCGATTAACGACTATGTATTCATTGCCCCAAATGGAGATGAAATAGATGGGAACCAAGTATTTGAGTATAATCAGCAAGATGCCAATTTGTATGGTGGAGAAGCAGGAATTCATTTACACCCACATCCTTTAGATTGGCTGCATTTTGAGAGTAGTTTTCAAACAGTGCGAGGAAAATTAAAGGATAGCGATAATCTTCCTTTAATCCCTGCTAATAGTATCACGAATACACTAAGAGGAGAATTTAACAAGCGTTCTGGATGGGTAAATAACGGGTATTCCTTTATTACCTTAAAATCTGTTTTTGAACAAGATGAAATAAGTTTATTTGAAACAACAACGGATGGATACAGCCTATTAAGTATTGGCTTGGGAGGCAGTGTCACTATTTTCAATAGCCCAATAGATATTAGAATAAGCGGAAACAATTTACTTGATAAAAATTATGTATCGCACTTATCTCGTTTAAAATATGACGGTATTACTAATATTGGTCGCAATATTAGTTTAGGTATTAGCGTGCCTCTATAAGCTCGAAACAGTTACAAAGCAAAGAGCGCTTAAACCAAGGTTTAAGCGCTCTTTTTAGTTAAATTCTCAAAAAATCATCTAGTGTATTTACTAGAATTATTTACATTTAAAAAGTGATTCACTTTCTAATTGAATACCTTTAAAGCAATACATTAGATATAATGCTATGCCTCATGTAAGATATCATTAAAATAATATTCTTTAGGATTGTCAAGATATTGTTTTGCCTTCTCAAAGTCATCTTCTGATAAATAGTGTAAATTCTGGAAACACAATTTTGCGAATTCCGAATTAATATCTACCAAACGAGGTGCTATTTTTCCATCCTTATCCTGTAGATCTTTTAAATATAAAGGACTTATTTCTCCTTTAGAGTTTGCGGTAACAATACAACCACTAATTCCCTCATCATACAACTTTTTAACACCAAGACCCAATAAAGTACACAAGGTTAAATCAAACCCAATAGGTCTACAGCAACGAAGTTCATATCCTAATTCTACAGGTCTACTTTTAATATTGATGCCTAGCTCTTTTAGTTTAAGTTGTACCAACATATTAAAAATATGTGATTTACTTACATTACCAAGCTCAGGATGTCCATGGTCATCATAGGTGAAATTAATGCCACAATTTTCAAGTTCCGAATCAGGCATAATATGAAAAATCCCTTCACTAATTAAAGCTACGCCATAATTAATGTTCTCTATTTTTCGTTTGATAATGGATGAAATTATTAGACGAACAACTTTATCAAAAGTAACATCCGTATTATCAAACATTTCAGGAATAACCATCATAGGAAAATGGCAACTGGCAGCAATACCAAAGGCTAAATGCCCTGCCGATCTACCCATTGTTGACATTACGAACCAATTTTGACTGGTACGAGCATCTTCATATGTTGTATTACCAATTCTAACACCTTCATCTTTAGCTGAATGAAAACCAAACGTAGGATTCCTATCAGGTAACGGAAGATCATTATCTATGGTTTTAGGCACATGGATATTAGCAATAGCTATATTTTCTTTAGAAAGGTATGTGGTAATTCTATTAGCAGTAGAAGCGGTGTCATCACCGCCTATACTGACTAATAGTTTTACATTATTTTGAGCAAAAAGCTCCGTGTTGATTTTCTCATCACTTGGCTTAAATCTACTCATTATTAGTGTTGATCCACCACGACTGAAGATACGATCTGCATGCGCAAAATCGAATTCCTTTATTTCTGGATTTTCTGAAAAGATTCCTTTAAAACCTTCATGCAAACCAAGAACTCGATACCCATCTTTTAAAAAGATTTTAGCAACCGTACTAATGACAGCATTTATACCAGGTGCTGGGCCTCCGCCACAAATAATTAATATAGATTTAGAAGCCATTTTTATATGTTTATTAATTATCTAGCTACTCTACCAGAAGCATCGCCACCCATTAGTTTTTCAACCTCTGAAACAGTTGCTAAGTTAGCATCCCCTTTAATCGTATGTTTTAAACAAGAAGCTGCAACAGCAAAGTCCAATGCATTTTGATCATCTTCAGGGTATTTTAATAAACCATAAATTAATCCTCCCATGAACGAATCTCCACCACCTACTCTATCTACGATATCTGTAATTTGGTATTGACGTGTTTCTAACATTTTTGTACCATCATATAAAACTCCAGCCCATGTATTATGAGATGCAGAAATAGAACCTCTTAAAGTTGTAATAACTTTCTTCGCTCTTGGAAATTTCTCCATCATTTGCTTACATACAGATAAAAAAGCTTCTGCTTTTACATCATGACCATTCTTATGTACATCTAAACCTTCTGGGTGAATTCCGAAATGCTTTTCAGCATCCTCTTCATTTCCTAGAACAACATCACAATAAGATGTTAGTTCAGTCATCACTTTTTCTCTGTGAGCATCATCACAGTAGGTCCATAATTTTGCTCTATAATTTAAATCTGTTGAAATTGTAACTCCCATTTCGCTAGCAATTTTTACCGCTTCTAAACAAGCATCTGCAGCACCTTGAGATATAGCAGGTGTAATTCCTGTCCAATGAAACCAAGCAACATCTTTAAAAGCTGCTTTCCAATCTACCATCCCTGGTGTAATTTCAGAAATTGCAGAATGTGCACGGTCATAAACTACTTTACTACCACGAGATACAGCTCCTGTTTCTAAGAAATAAATCCCTAAACGATCTCCACCCCATACAATTTTATCCACGCCAACACCACGCTTGCGCATTTCCATCATAGCACATTCACCAATATCATTCTTAGGTAAACGTGTAACAAAATCTACAGGCACACCGTAGTTTGCTAATGATACCGCTACGTTAGATTCTCCTCCACCGTACACAACATCAAAGCTACTTGCTTGTGAAAATCTTAAAAATCCTTCTGGAGCTAAACGAAGCATAATTTCTCCGAACGTTACAACTTTTTTCATTTTTTAAGTATTGTTTTAAATTAAATATCAAATAGGTTAATCGATTAAGCAACTCGTCAAATAAAAATCAAAACCTCCTAATTTCCTAAGCCGTTTTGATTCCCTAACTTAATTGCAATATATTTGTTTAATCGATTAAGCAAATATAGAAAAAGTTGGCAAATAAAAAAACTACAATAAAAGATATTGCAAATGCATTAAGCATTTCTACAGCAGCTGTTTCAAAAGCATTACACGATGATTCTAGAATTAGTACTAAAACTAAAGAAGCCGTTAGAAAAGTAGCAAAAGAATTAAACTATCAACCCAATCATTTGGCTAGTGCTCTACGTCGTGGAAAAAGTAATCTGGTAGGAGTGATTGTCCCTAGAACGAATAGTAACTTTTTTTCGTCTGTTATCCAAAATATTGAGGAAGTTCTTACGAAAAAGGGGTATAATATCATCATTACACAATCTAATGAATCCTACCAAAAAGAGTGTCGGAATATTGACACCTTACTATTCACACAAGTAGATGGTATTATTGCTTCTATGGCGAACGAGACTACCCATTTGGAATATTACGAGAAAATTAAATCTAAAGGTATTCCACTTATTTTATTTGACCGTGGTGAAAACGATTTGAATGTTGATTATATCGGAATCAATGATTATGATAGCAGTCATATGATTATAGAACATTTAACACAACAAGGGTGCAAGAGGATTGCCCATATTGGAGGGTACCGACACACACGCATTTTTAACAACCGAATTAGAGGCTATATTGATGCCATTAAAAAGCATAATTTGCCTACTGATGATGAATTATTGATTGAAAGCAGTCTTACCACGGAAGACGGACGTGAGAAAATGCAACAGCTTTTAGATTTAAAAGAACGCCCTGATGCGGTCTATGTTGCAAGTGATTATGCAGCACTAGGAGCTTTACAAGTACTACAAGAAAACAAAGTTAAAGTACCAAATGATATTGCTTTAGTTGGTTTTGGAGATGAGCCATTTACCTCGATGGTGACCCCTACCCTTTCCAGTATTAATCAACACAGTGAAGAAATAGGTAAATTAGCTGCCGAAACATTTTTAAAACATGTGGATGCGACAGATTTGAAACAAACGCTTCACAAACAAATCTTAAAGGCTGAATTAATTATTAGAGATTCTTCCAAAATTCAATAAAATAAAAAAGCTACAAGAAAGAAATTAAATTTCTAAATCTTGTAGCTCTATTATTTAAAATACACTGATTAACGAAATGTTAATCTGCTATATTAGATTCCTAATGCTTGACCACCACCAATTTGGATGGTTTCTGCTGTAATAAAAGAAGCGTCTTTACTCGCTAAGAAAGAAACAACACCAGCAACATCTTCTGGCTGCCCTAATCTTCCTAACATAATATTATTTGCCCATGAAGCAAAAACTTCTGGTTTCGTTGCTTTAATCTGTGCATGGAATGGCGTATCAATAGTACCTGGAGATACTGCATTTACTCTAATTCCGTATTCTGCTAAATCTTTAGCCAATGCTCTTGTTATAGCATGAACACCTGCTTTAGAAGTACCATAAATACCAGCTCCTGGTCCACCTGCAGTCCAACCTGCGTTAGACGTATAGTTAATTATAGAAGGGTGATTTCCTTTTTTAAGAAAAGGGATTGCTGCTCTTGAAGCAAAAAATACAGAATCAAGATTTAATGCCATAACAAATCTGTAAAATTCAGTTGTCATTTCTTCAAATCTAGATCTACCACCTAAACCACCAGCATTGTTTACCAATACATCGATTCTACCGTATTTATTTCCGATAGCAGTAATATTTTCAGTTACAGCTTCGTCTTTTGTAACGTCAAAACCAAAATATTCAGCTTCAATTCCTTCAGCTTTAAGTTCTTCAACCCTTTTAGCTCCTGCTTCATCTTCGATACCGTTTAAAACAACAGTATACCCATCTTTACCTAATCTTTTTGCTACTTCAAAACCAATACCACCAGTTGCACCTGTAACTACAGCTACCATTCCTTTATTTTCACTCATTTTATTCATTTTTATATTTAAAAAACTAATTCACTTAAACTATTCTATTTTATACTTTTAAAGTTGGTTTTAACGGTTCTATTTTACCACATAATCCCCAAATACTTGCCAAAGCCAATAAAGCTAAAGCTGCACCAATAACAAAAACTGGTGTATAGTTTCCCCCTGTTGTTAACCATGGTACTAATGATGTAAGACCTGCAACAGCTAATTTTGCCGCCATACCAGAAAATCCTGAAAGCGTACCAACAGATTTTCCACCAAAGAAATCACTCGGTAATGTTTGAACGTTACCAATTGCCGTTTGAAAACCAAATAAGATAACTGCCATAATTAAAACAGCCGTAATTGGTTCTCCTGGATTAGCCATTGCCAACAACGAAGGCAACATAATAAGACACCCTAAAGTAATTACCGTTTTACGTGTTTTGTCTACCGACCAACCTGCTTTTAAACGATTTTGAGCAAACAACCCACCAAACCAGGCTCCAATCATCGCTCCTACATAAGGTACCCAACCGTATATACCGATACTTTTTACATCCATACCATAAACCTCGGACAAGTAAATTGGAATCCAGAAAACAAACAACCACCATATTGGATCTATTGCTGCCGAGGCAATGATTACGCCCCAACTTTGTTTTTTAGAAAGTAGCTCACCAGTATTTGGAGTATATCCTTCATCTGGATTTCCATCTTCATCAATATCTTGATTTCTTTGTCCGCTTAAAATATAATTACGTTCTTCATCTGAAATCCAAGGGTGTTTTTTTGGTGGATTTTTAACTAGAAACAACCAAGGAATTAACCATAATAAACCCGCTAATCCTATAATTATAAATATCATTTTCCAATCAAAATATATAGTCAAGGTGGCTATGATCGGAATAGCTATAATACCACCAATTGCAGCGCCAGAATTAAATATCCCTTGTGCTAATGCCCGTTCTTTTGTTGGAAACCACTCAGCATTACCTTTAGCAGCTCCAGGCCAGTTACCAGCTTCTGCCACACCTAAAATTGATCTAAAGATTGCAAAACTTGTTAATGAACTAGCAATAGCATGAAGAGCTGTAGCTATAGACCATACTCCAATTGACAATACAAAACCAAATCTAGTACCTATCCAATCAAATATTTTCCCAAAAATTGCTTGACCGAAAGCATAAGAGAAAACAAATATTACTGATATTGTTGAATAAATTTGTTTACGTTCAAAATCCGATTTATCCGGAAATAAATCTTCAGAAATTTGAGGCCACAATACGGTTAAAGACTGTCTGTCTATATAATTAATGACCGTTGCCAATGCTATTAAACCAACAACCCACCATCTTAATCCTTTTAATTTCATAATCTTTCCTTGAATTAATCCTATTTATATAATAATCTGAATATCAATTATTTATAATAATTAAATTTTAAATTTAGAAAATAAATTTCCACTAATAAAAATATTATTTTTTAAAAGTTACTTATTACCATAAAAATCATTCAGCTATTAACGCATTCTAATTATTGGTAAAAAAATTAGTTGCGTTTGGTATTTAATCTATTTTTATATCGTCCGTATTATAACAATATTGATACAGTGTTTTAAAATGTATTTTCATTTTTTCTTTTGCCAATTGAGGGTTTTGAGCCTTAATGGCTTCAAATATTTCTGTATGTTCCTCTATTCCTAAAAATGATTGGTTGCTATTACACACATGATACTTCTCAAAATTGGTTATAATTTCAGGAGTAATAATTAACATAAAAGTATTCATAGAACTATTACCACTAGCCCTTGCAATGGCTAAATGAAACAGTAAATCTTCTTGTACAGCATCCTTCCCTTCTTTTACTTTTATTTCATAAGCATCTAGGGCATCTCTAAGCTGTTTTAAATCTTCATCGGTTCTTCGTAATGCCGCTAATCTTACCGTTTTTAATTCCAATAAAATTCTAGTTTCTACTAAAGATTTAAAATCAGGATCCTCTAACCGTAGAATATCCTCTAGCATTCCGTCCATCGCTATGGTACCAATATTAGCGATAAAGGTTCCACTTTGTGGCTTTGAATTTAATAAGCCATAAAACTCTAATTTCTGAATAGCTCCTCGTAAATTACTACGACTTACCCCAAATTTTTCTGAAAGCATTCTTTCTGAAGGTAGCTTATCGCCTGGTTCGAGATTCTTAAAACTTATAAGCTCTCTAATATTAGATATAATTTCTTTTTGAATATCCTGATTTTCATTTTTGGAAATAATTTCTAACTTCATAATAATAAAATGGCTTCTAAAATTGGTTAACCAGATTGGTTTGCTAAAACTATAAAATTTATTTCGAGTAGAAAAACAATAATTAGATTAAAAATAAACTTGTTTCACGACTCAAAAAAAAGTTTACCACCTTGAAAATCAAGGTAGCAAAACTTTATAATCAACTAACTCTAACTCTGTCTTATATATTTTTATTTCCTAATAGTTTTTAATGTGATACTTCTAGTTCATAATACTTCACTTTGGAACATGAACCTTCATCTTTACTTTAAAAATAGTTGTCTACTTTGAAGTAATTCTTTATTGAGATATTTGATCTTTATTTACTATAAAGAAATTTTCTACCATTTAGTATGACAATTTTCAATAAAAATAAAATTTGCTCTAACATCACATTAATAAAAAAACCATTACCTTAAAATTAAATTCTATCATTCAACCTTTAAAATAATGGTTTTAAACTATTAATTAGTACCCTGGATTCTGAGTAATAACCCCTGCACTCGCTGTAATTTCGGTACTAGGAATTGGGAAAATGTAATAATCGCTACTAATCACCTGACCTATTGCAGCATCAACTGTACCCGTTCTCACCAAGTCAAACCATCTATGTCCTTCAAAAGCCAATTCTACTCTTCTTTCATTAGCTATTGCTGTTCTTACATCTGATTGAGAACTTATTGTCCCCGTTAAGCTGTTTAAACCTGCTCTTGTTCTTATAGGATCCAATAAAGGAAGAACGGTTGTAGCAGCTGCACCACTTTCATTTAAAGCCTCTGCATACATTAATATAACGTCAGTCAATCTTATCTCTATGAAATCTTGATCTAAACCTCCAGTATATTTAATTCCAATTCTTTTTACATCATCGACACTCAATGCTTTTCTTAAATCAGTTGCACCAGCAGCAGCTGTACTTGCATCAAACGCAGCAACCAAACTTGTTGTTACAGGTGAATCATTAGCTTTTGTATCGTCTCCATGAAACCAACCAACGAAGGTTGTTGAAGATGAAGAACCAGATGCAATTGAAATAGATGAAGATAATTGAGTTGCAAATAGAATCTCTGTACTTTCATCTGTTACAACGTTAGCAAAATCGCCTTCTAAGCTAACTCCAGCTGAAGCAGCTGCACTTATTACTTCTGCAAATTCCACTGCAGCATTAACGTAGTTACCTCTATACAAATACACTTTACCAAGCACTGCCTGAGCCGCAATTTGAGAAGCACGTCCACTAGATATGCCAGAATTGTCTAAATCAGAAATAGCATCTTCTAAATCTGGAATGATTACATCGTCATAAACACTATTAGCAGAAACTCTTGTTAAATCAAACTCAGGAATCTCTAAAACAGTTAACTGAGGGGTCAGTATAACAGAAACATCACCAAAAACCATAACTAACTTAAAATAAGATAATCCTCTTAAAAATTTAGCCTCCGCAATTTCTGTAGCATCAGATGAATTTGTAATTACATTATTTGCACTCAAAATCGATTTGTATAAATTGGTGTAAAATGGGCCAAAAACAGGGCCTTTCATATCTAAACCAGCTAAATCAGAGTTAAATGTTTTCCAAGATAAATAAGGATCTTCATCCGCTGCCACATTGTCTGACCTGAATTCTCCCATCATAGCTTGAGGAGTGACTACACCTGTTTGATAATAGTACGCTGCATTCAATACACCTGAAAAATCCGTTAAAGTACTAGTTTCAATATCTAAAGGAGGTGTTTGATCCAAATCATTATCACACGCTGCTAAGAGTAAAACAGATAATCCTATTATATATATTGTTTTTATTTTTTTCATAATTTATGTATTAAAAATTAACATTCACACCTAAAGTAAAACTTTTTACAATCGGACTTGCTCCTTCTTGGTATCCGTAAGTAGTTGGACCTGCATAATTAGAATTTTCAGTCTCTACACCTTCTGGATTAAATGAAGTGTAATTATCAGCCATTATATATAATAAATTTGTAGCTGCAACATATACCCTCATAGAGCTAAGTCCTACTTTACTTGTCAAATCTGAATTAAGTGAATATCCAAATGTTAAGTTTCTTAAAGCAATATAAGAGGCATCTTGAACCAATGCACCATGTACATCTCTAGTTTGCAAATAATTTAAACCATTGTTATCTGCAATACCATCACTTGTTGCATCAAAACTTGGCCCTGTTGCATCGCGAAATTGAGATTGCCAGTAAATAGGATCAATGTTATAAACTTCTGCTCCTTGAGATCCTTGCAACTGAAATGCAAAGTCAAAATCTTTATAATTCATTGTACTAGAAAGACCCCAATAAAAATCAGGTGTTGCAGATCCTAATTTTACATAATCCCCTTCATAAGTAATTTCTCCATCTCCATTTTGGTCAACAACATATTGAACTCCACTAGTATAACCAATAGTTCTAGTTGGATCCTCTATATAAATAGATTCAACCTGGCCTGCACTTTCATACCCCCACATTTCTCCAATTTCACCACCTACGTAATTTCTAAACTCAGCACCTCTATCACTTGGTCCACCATAAATTTGCCTTGGTAACTCATCAAGAGTACCCAAACTTGTGATTTCAGTTTCAACTGTAGATAAGTTTGCACTCACATTCCAAGAGAAATCTTCATTTGAGATTATCTTAGCGTTCAATTCAAATTCTAAACCAGAACTCGTTACATTACCGCGATTAAGTGCAATTGACGATGTTCCTAATACTTCAGAAACACTCTGATTAATTAACATGTTATCAACATCAGAAGTATAATAATCTACGCTCAATCTCAAACGGTTATTCAAAAATCCTGTATCAATACCATAATTTGTCTCAACGTTTGTCTGCCAAGTTAAATCAGGATTCGCAACATCACTTGGAGTCAAATATCCGGTACCAAATGCCGTATTAGTAGCTCCATAAATGCTTAAAGATTGATATGAATTTAAAAAAGAGGCAGTACCTAATGAACCTTTACTAAACCTTAACTTCAATAAACTCAATTTTTCGCTATTACTTAAGAACGATTCATTACTCACATTCCAACCTAATGAAATTGCTGGAAATACTGCAAATTGTTCATTTGATCCAAAACGAGAATCACCATCTCTTCTAATAGACCCTGAAACCAAATAACGATTATCATATGCATAAGCAACTCTACCAAATATACTTCTTCTTGATTGCGTCTCATCTATCTCTTCTGTCGAAACATCTTCAGGACTAAAGAAAGAATAATTTAAAGGAAGACCAAATGGCACATTTGTACCGTCTGAAGCAAATCCTTTAAAATATGTATTTTGAAATTCCATACCTGCTACAGCAGACAAGTCATGCTTCTCAGCAAATGTTTTAACATAGTTTAAAGTAGTTGTACTTAATATTGTAGATTTTTTGATATTTGAAATAGACAACTGAGTTTGGTTTGAACGTTGTAGACCATCTGACAATATCCCATGATATTCATAATCTTTAACATCTTGCATATCTGCCCCAAAAAGCGTTTTAATATTTAATCCATCTATAATGTCATATTGCAAATAAGAACTTACATTACCAAAATACGTTTTTTTATATCTTCGAGAATTATCAAACTTTGCAGCCACACCAGCATCACCAGTACCACCAATTCCATTTTCATTTCTTCCGTATTGCCAGTCATGAACAACATCACCTGGTTGCAAATCATAAATACTCATAGGATCTAAACCAGTACCTCTATAATCATCATCAAATGAACTACCAATATTGTTACTTGTAAAACCCGAATCAAATAATGCTTGTCTTCTACTATCCAAATCTTGAACAAAAGCAATAGATTCAGCTGTATGATAAATAGGACTAATACTATATGCGCGCAAAAGATCTCTCATGTCCCAAGGAACAATATCTTGATTTCCATAATACCCATTCATACTCACTCCTGCCTTCAATTTTTCTCCAATATTAGCATCAACATTCATACGAGCATTGTACCTTTCATAACCTTGCCCTTTTACAATACCATCAGTGCTCAAATAACCAAGTGAAGCAAAAGCTTTCAGGTTCTCAGATCCACCACTAACACTAAAGTCATGACTAACAGTACTTCCATTTTTAAAAAGATAATCCTCCATACTAACCACATCTGGAGCATTTTCATATGCATAAAGTCTATATTCCAATAAGCCTGGATCAGTTTGAGAAAGGTCATAAGCGTCTGTCTGTAATTCTTTAGCCCATTCACCTGCAGTTTTAAGCATATCAATATCTTTTACATACTTACTTGAAGTACTAGTGTAAGAATTATAGCTAAAATTAACTTTTCCTGCTTTCCCTTTTTTTGTTGTCACCAAAATAACACCATTTGCACCCAAGGAACCATAAATAGCCGCAGAAGCAGCATCTTTTAAAACCTCCATACTCTCTATATCATTTGGATTAACAGAAGATAAATCTCCTGAAATTTGAAATCCATCCACAACAATAAGTGGATTTGATGTTCCAGAAACAGATGATGCTGCTCTAATTTGAATTTTTGGCGCTGCACCTGGCTCACCACTTTGATTTTGAATTCTAACACCTGGTAATTTACCTGCTAAGGCATCATCTACACGAGCCACCTGTACAGCCGCAACATCTTCTCCTCCAATTTTGGAAACAGCGCCCGTTAAGTGAGATTTTTTAATTGTTCCGTAACCAACAACAACAACTTCTTCTAGCAAACTAGCATCTTCACTTAAAGACACATTTAGTGTTTGTTGATTTGTGATCGTCACGTTCTTATTTGCGTACCCTATTGAAGAAAAATTGATAACATCACCTTTACTTACTGATATTTCAAAATTTCCATCAAAATCAGTTGCTGTCCCCCTAGTGGTGTTAGCAACGACTACGTTTGCACCCGGTATAGGCACATTGTTTGCGTCAGAAACAACACCCTTTAATTGGTAGCTGTCTTGCGCATAAAGCGAAATATTAAGCAATGCTATTGCTATTAATAAAATTTTAGTTTTTAAATTCATTTGTGATTTTGTTACGTTAGTACTATTGAGTTAATTCAATAGGATAAAATCTCCTATGGTACTTGCTTTACATAATTGCCAAAATTTCACATAACAATGAAATTTATGCATTGATAATAATTTAGTATTGTAATGAAAAGCAATCAAAGTGTTCTTAGCTACTTCCCTAAAAAAAAGAAGTTATTAATAAAATGATGGACACATATTTGTCCTTTTTTAGCAAATTTCCTCTATGTTCATATTTTTTTAAGTTGAATATTAAATTAAGTTATTGAGTTAAATTATTGGTTACCCAAATTGGTTTACCAATCTAGATAACCAAATATATGTTATTGCTATGTTAAAAAAAAATAATTCTCTAGATTTTATGACACAAAAATAAATATGTCATAATTTTAAGTTATGTATTTTCCTAATTTGGAATATTGAAACACCCCTAATTGAGTTATGATCCCTTATAATATAAGAGCTATTATACTAATTATAACTGAAGAAAATAAAAGCAATAAAAAAATGGTTATACAAGCTGCTTTAAAATATTATTTATTTTAAAATCTTTATTTTTTTTTACTTATTTAAAAATTAGAATAATTGAATTCTTTCAAAAAAAATATTAATAGTTTGTAAACGCATTATATTAAATCCTTTTTTGGAGGATACAAACAAAAAAAATCACTTGTTTAAGTAAAAAACAAGTGATTTTTCAGAACTAACATTACTAGAAGATGTTTAATGGGAAACTTCTAATTCATAATACTTCACCTTAGCGAAAGAATCTTCATCTTTACTTTGAAAATAGTTCCCAGCTTTGAAATAGTTTTCAAAAACATTCCACCTATTTATATCAACACCTTCATAAACGGCATATTCTGAATTATTTAAAATAATTACCATTTTACCTTTTTCAACTTTCACTTCAAGTGTAAATTTTCTAAAACCTACTTCTGTTGGGAAATTGTATCCTTCGTCATCATCCCAAGCTTCATCATATAAAATAGCCGTATTATTGACTGCTTTATTTTTTAAAACTTTCGTCTTTACTCTAATCTTCCCTTTATCCCAATATATTTTTAATATAGGAGGAGCATTGTTATCTTTTGCTCCTATTAATTCTTTCTGTTCATTAGTTAATCTACCATGAATTTGCATTATAATAACTCTATGATATTTTCCATCAGCATCTTTCGTAACCTCTTCTATAGCAAGTTTACCTTTCATTCTCCCACCTTGCTCAAAGGTCCAGTTGGTATTATTATCACCTGGCACCATTTGTTCTCTAAGTTCGGATCTAGTATACTTAGTGTTTGCTGTTTTAGAGTCCGTTGGCATAGCGTGAAAAACTATCGCTCCTTTAACAGAATCTATATACATATAAGGCTTTGCCTCCTCTATACCTGCAAAATTATTAATCTCTGGCGGGCTTATCTCGTAAGGCTTTCCTTCATCATTTAAAGAAGGCAGTGTTACTTTCCAATGGCTTAAATCTATATTAGGAAGTTTAACTTTTTTCTTCTTTTTCTTCTTTTTCTTTTCAATTTTAGAATCCGATTCTGCTACGCTATTTGTCTTTTCCTGACAAATAGCGCTAACAGAAGTAAAAATTACTATTGTTAAAAAGAATAATATGTTTTTTCGGAAGTTTATCATTGAATTATATTAGTTAGGGTGCTGGGTAAACCTTAACATTATCTACATAAGCATCTTTATCTGTTACTGCATAAATAAATATAGCTACTTCACCTACAGAATTAGATCTAAACTGAAGTTTCATTGTTGTGCCACCTGTACAAGAATTGTCAGCAAACTTTCCTTTAGACTCAGTCCCAACATGCGCTACCAAAGCATTACTAGCAACAGCTTCAGCACTATCACTATAATGACCATTTAAGATTGATGCCACTACACTGTTAGTTTCAGCTCCTCCCGTTACTATAGCATATTCGTACTCAAAAATGTAATCTGTATTTGGACTTAATGTAATTGCTTGGTATGCGTATCTAGTATCACCAGCCACAGCTGTACCATCAGTATTAGCACTTTGGCTAGATGACCACTTTGCTCCTCTTGTTTTACTTCCATCATCTGTACCATCATATTCTGCACAAGATCCGTCAGAACTACGTCCAAAAGGATTTGAATTTCCCGTTGTATTAGCTATTTTCCAAGCATCAGACATAGCAGAATCATCTAAATTAAAATCGCCATGAATAATTTCTGGATTAATAGGGCCACTTGCTCCACCAACTGTAACTTCTTTTGTAATAAAAGTTGTTTTATTAAGAAAATTTGTAGTTGTTAATGTAACCATATATGCCATTTCCAAACCATCATCGTTATAACTGTATGTAGGGTTTTCTTCAGTTGAACTACCTATACCATCTCCAAAATCCCAACTATAACTAGTTGCAAGTTCAGAAGCATTTGCAAAAGTAACATCATAATCGCTAGCCACTTCATCAAAAGTAAACTCAGGAACTGAAAGTGGTTCTCTATAAAGATAAATATTATCTACGTTAAGAGTTGCCTCATTACTGGCAGTACCGCTTGTCCCTAATTCCAATGTTATCTCGTCTACTTGAGTAATTCCTTCAGAAGCAAAATCAATATCTAAACCTGTCCAAACGTCATTTATTAAAGTTTGTTCAAAAGTTTTACCTCCCAATGTTATTTTTACTTTATCAACACCTATATCATGAACAGAATGAAGATCTAAGTGAATATAATCCGCAGAAGCACCTGTTCCAAAAACATCTGCAATAACAATAGCAGGATTAAAACTAATAGATGCGGCAACAGTACCATGAAGCTTAGAATACTGAGTTACTTTATTTTTAATATCTCCAACCTCTACTTCATTATACTCTGCATCACCATCTTCAAAATCAGAACCTGATATGGTGTTTGTATAAGGAATAAAAGCACCATCACTTTCAATACCATCACTAAAAATAGCATATACATTTTCATCAAGGATGATTGGCGAATCTGGCGCTGATAATACCGCAGTAATTCCGGGTACGATTGTTACATTAATTGTTTGAACAACATCCGGAAAACCTTCATCAGATTTTGCCGTTACCGTAATTGTATACGTTCCTTCTGCAATATCATTAGGATAATCGTAAGAAGCTGTACCTGCATCTTCAATAATCGTTACTATATCGGATGTACTATTTAGATCTCCAAAATCTACTACATAAGAATCAATTCCTAGACCTTGGGGTCTTATAGTAATTATCGTTCCGTCTCCACTAGCACTAACCGAAGATGTAGGGATTTCTGGAAATGTAATTTCAGTAAGACCTGTACCTGATGTACTTTCTATAGGATCAACGATAGTATCATCATCTTCACATGAGACTATAGCACCTGTTATTAGTAAAGCGAATATTCCTTTTTTTAATAAATTCATAATCTTTGTATATTTATTAATGTTTTTTTTATGGTTTTGGATATACTTTAACGTTGTCTATATATGCGTCCTGATCTGTAGAAGCAAAAAACAATATAGCAACCTCTCCACTAGCATTAGATGTGAATTCCTTTTTAACCGTAGTAAAAACAGTGTTACCTAAGATCTCATCATTTATTTCTTCCGTTAAAGGCGTGCTAGCTAAAGCATCAGAAACCTCATCAAAATAACCATCTAATATTTGTAAAGTAATACTACTCCCTGGTGTAGCAGCAGATTTAAATGAATACTCAAACTCAACGATATACTTAACTGTACGATCAGCTGTTGTTTCAGATACTTTTATTGGTTGGTATGCAAATCTTCTACTTCCTGGGTTATCAAGGTTTGAAGCAGAAGCTGAAAATTTCATACCACCAGTTTTAGCACCAGTATCAACCCCATCAGAATCTAACCAAGATCCATCAGAAGACGTATTAGGCGTGGTAGAACTAAAACCAGTAGTACCAATCTGCCCCCAATCCGTATCAAAAGTTTTGTTTTCAAAATCTCCATTTTCAACCGTTGGATTAATTGCTACAAACACATCTCTTACTTCTACTATTTGCGTTAAAACGCCAGATGCTTCATTTGCATCAAGCGCTGTTAGTGTCACTTCATAATCACCTTCACCAGCATTAAATCTCACAAACGCGACATCCTTATCGGTTGTAGTAGATTCAGTACTACAAACACCATCTACACCATCACATATTACGCCTTCGCCAAAATCCCATACATAATTTGTAGATTCACTGGATTCATTAGTGAAGCTCACTATTCTAAAATTCTCTGGGTTTGGAATGTAACTAAAGTTTGCCTCTGGCAGGGTAAGATCTGCTATAGAACCAGTATCTGGCAAATCAAACTCAAAAGCTTCTTCACAGCTTACCACGAAAATCATCGCTAATACACCTAAAACTAAGCTTATAGCATTTTTTAAAGTATTTAATTTATGTTTCATGTTTTATATTTTTATATTTTTAATAACCAGGATTTTGATTTAAAAGCCCTTTACTTAAATTAATTTCTCTTGATGGAATTGGTAAAAGTAATGCTCTAGCATTATAGCTAGGATACACTGATATATCATCAACATCAGTATCCGCAGAATGAGCTTCTAATACAGCATCAGCAACTCCAAATCTTAACAAATCGAAAAAACGTTGATTTTCAAAAGCTAATTCTACTCTTCGTTCTAATAACAATTCATCTTGAGTTATTACTCCATCAACATCATTAGCTAAACCTGCGCGATTTCTAACAGCATTGAATGAACTTAATGCAGCTGAAGTATTAGCAAAACCAGTACCTGCCATAATTGCTTCTACATGCATCAATAATACATCAGCATAACGTAATACAATCCAATCATTACCTGCAAGACGAGCATTTGTGCCATAAGTTGGTGCGTCAGTATTGGATAAATCCGTTCCATCTGGTAAAAATTTTGCTACTTCTGCAATCTGTGGTATAGGTAGCGCTGTTATAGGATCAATTAAGTCTGCGTCATCACCAAGTGCAACATACGAAGCCGATGTTCTAGTTCCTCCATTTGCATTAAAAGCAGCTACCAAATTAGGATTAACAATATTTAATCCATCTTGTCTCCCTTGATTATTAAAAGACGTAAACTCAGAAGAAAAACCTTGACTTTCATTTGGATTTGCAAACTCATATCGAATAACAAACATAACTTCGCTATTCATTTCATTATAAAATATATCACTAAAATTATCTTGTAAACTAAAAGACCCGCCTGCTATAATATCTTCACATAAATCTTTTGCTCCACTATAGTTAGGTGTTGGTTGCGATAAATACACTTTTGCCAACAACCCTTGTGCTGCTGCTTTTGAAGCTCTAGCTTTATAACTATTATCTAATTTAGCGACAGCCTCCTGTAAATCTGCAACAATTTGCTCGTAAACCACTGATTTAGTAGCTCTTGTAAAAAGCAGTTCGTCTTCATCTGATTCTGCTACAGCAGTTACCAATGGTACACCACCTATAGCATCATTATCGCTCCCATACAATCTAATTAAATTAAAATAAGCATACGCTCTTAAAAATTTAGCTTCAGCTGTATATTTGGCAATGTTTGCTGCATCAGCAGCATCTACATAACTTAAGATACTATTAGCTCTGAAAACAATTTCATACATAGATTGATAATAATCTTCTGATTGTATGTTATTTGCATCTGTTACATATCTGTGAAAATCAGCTCTTGAGCCTTCTAATGTAGCACTTCTTGTATTATCTGAGCGATGCTCGGTTAAAAGATACTCAAACTGAACTCCTCTATTAAAATCTGAGTTATTCGATTCTGTATTTTCATTTACCCCCTGTATGGCATCATAGACACCAATAATTCCAGCCAACACATCATCGTCTGATTGAAAAAATCCATCGGCAGCAATAGCTGTATCAGGCAATGGATTTAAAAACTCATCTGCATCACAAGAAATAAGCATCACTCCTGTTAATGCAACAATTGAATATTTTATATTTTTTAAATATTTCATGATTACTTCTTTTTTATTAAAAATTAAGGTTTAAACCAACTGAGTAAGTACTATACAAAGGCGTACCTGCTCTTTGAGAACCATAAGTTATAGCTGTATTGTTAGAATCTATATATTCTGGATTGAAGCCATGGTAATCATCAGAAGTAATATATATTAAATTCTGTCCTGACACGTATAATCGTAAGGATGATATACCTAATTCTGATGTAAAATCATCTGGTAAGTTATAACCAATATTTACATTACGTAATGAAAAATATCCTGAGCTTTGAACAATATCGTCTGTAAAAATCTTTGCTTGAAGGAATGATACATCTGGAATAGTTCCATTAGCTACTAATGTTTCTGGAGCACCATCTAAAGTGGCTCCGCTAAAGTGGTAGAAATATTGATCACCTACGTTTCTTATTTGCCCTCCTTGGCTTCCTTGTAACATGAAAGAAAAATCTAGATTCCCAAATTTAAATTCGTTGGTAAAACTCCAAACGATATCTGGATAAGGATCTCCTAAAATGGTCTTATCATCATCTGTAATTATACCATCTCCATTTAAATCTTTAACAATAATATCCTCAGCTTGTCCATTAATTCTATTATATGGCGTATCCCAGTATTCTGTTGTTATTTCTGTATCTGCAACGTAACCATAAAAAGAAGATATTGGATTGCCTACTAAGTTTATCCATTGGGTATTTCTATCAAAACCATCAACTCCTAGGTTTCCATTATCGTTACCAAAATCAAGTAATTCGTTTTTGTTGGTCGATGCTATAATGGTTGAGTTCCAAGAAAACTTCTCTGTAGACACGTTTTTGCTTCTCAATTCAAGCTCCCAACCACTATTTTGTACTTTTCCTTTATTTACAATTCCTGCATTAAATCCAGTAACATAAGAAACATCTTGGTTTAATAATAAGTCTTCACTAGTTTTTACATAGTAGTCTAATGAACCTGTTATTCTGTTACCAAAAAATCCAAAATCTACACCAGGATTAAATTGCTCTGAAGCTTCCCATTGTAATAATGCATTGGCAATATTTCTTGGAGAAAATCCTGCAGTAACCTCTCCATCATCAGTAATTGCATTGGCACTCTGTAATAGTGCTAAGTAAGGCCAGGTATTAGTTAAACCGTCTCCTACGTTAAAGTTTTCTGAACCTGTAAGACCATAACTAGCTCTAAACTTTAGATTACTTAAAAAGTCGCTGTTTTGTAAAAAACTTTCTCTAGAGGCATTCCAACCAACAGATACTGCAGGGAAATTACCCCACTTAGAATCTATACCAAAAACCGAACTACCATCTCGTCTAATAGAGGCATTAAATAAGTACTTATTTGCATAAGCATAAGTAACTCTAGCAAAATAACCGATCTTTCTAATGTTAAGATTAATTTCGCCATCTGCTGGCTTAGTAATAGTTGTTGCTCCTTGTAAATTTTTAAGCAAATCATTAGAATATCCTGATCCATTAACAGTGCTAATTTCATCATTTCTCTTTTGAAATGTTGCACCTGCTAATACACCAATTTCATGATTACCAATTTCTTTATTATAAGATAAAGTATTATCTGAAATCAATCTAGTTTTATATCTATTTCTTAACTCATAATCTGCTGGATTTGAATGATGATACTCTGTACCATTCCATCTTGTTCTTTTCTCATCTTCTAAAGTAACACCAAGACTTGTTTTTGCTGTTAACCCATCTAAAATTTCATAAGTTAAATACGTAGAACCTAATATTTTAGTTTTAAACTCATAATGCTCTCTTTCAACATATTGCGCATAAGGGTTTTGATCTCCTGAAGTACGAGGTGTTGTACTAGAACCATCACCATTTACATCTAATTCATCTAAATGATCTTCTCTAAAATAATCTCCAACAGTAACATTTGGATAGGCGTCTCTATCAATAAACTGAAGTGTTTCAGCTGTATGATAAATAGGTAACCATGGTGATTGTCTTATTGGATTATGTATAGAGGTTGGTAAGCTTCTTTGTTTTGAATAAGAAGGTGTAGCACTAATTCCAAATTTAAGTTTATCAGTTAATTTAGAATCTACTTTCAACTTTGCCGAGTACACCTTGTAATCATCTGTTATCACAACACCTTCATCGTGAAGATATCTTAAAGCCATACTAAACTTGGTATCTCTAGTACCACCTCTTGCAGAAAGAGATTGACTTGTAATGAAGCCTCCATTAAAGAAAACATCTTGCCAATCTCTATCTATACCTGTTACCTCTATCAGCTTTAATGCGTAAGCATTACCATTAGAAATGGAACCAGTCTCAGCCTCTTCTAATGCTGCCCAATCGGTAGCACTTCTTCTATAATCATCACTCCCGAAAGCTGATTTATACCCTGTAAATGTGTCATAATTAAATTTTGTTTTTCCTTCTTTTCCTGACTTAGTAGTAATTAGAAGAACCCCATTGGATGCTTCACTACCATAAATCGCAGCAGATGCTGCATCCTTTAAAACCTCAAAAGACTCTACATCATTCATATCTAGAGTTCCAAGAAAGCCAGAATCTACTATTATACCATCAACTACAATGGCTGGGCCTGAAGCTCCAGTTATAGACCCAACACCTCTAATAGTAATAGTAGGAGCTGCTCCTGCTTCAGCATTACTGGATTGGATATTAACACCTGATACTTGACCAACAAGAGCATCATCTACCCTCGCTACTGCTATTTGATCTAAATTCTCGTTTGTCACTTTAGAAATAGCTCCAGTAAGGTGAGATTTTTTTTGAGTACCATACCCCACCACAACAACTTCGTCTAACAAGCTTGCGTCTTCAGTCAGAGATATATTTACAGTTCGCTGGTTAGATATTGTAACTTTCTTATTCCCATAACCTATGGAAGAAAAGCTTATTATATCTCCTTTTTTTACCGTTATTTCATTATTTCATAATTACCGTCAAAATCTGTGGCAGTTCCTCTTGTTGTCTTATCAATAACAACACTAACTCCTGGAATAGGAACATTGTTTGCATCAGAAACAACTCCCTTCAACTGGTAGCTGTCTTGCGCATAGAGCGAAATATTAAGCAATGTTATTGCAATTAATAATAGTTTAGTTTTTAAATTCATTTGTGATTTTGTTACGTTAGTACTATTGAGTTACTTCAATAGGATAGAATCTCCTATAGTATTTGCTTTACGTTATCACAATAATTTCAATAAAGAAGTTATATTAAAAATGCTATTTTTGCAGTAGCAATTTTATTGTAAAGCAATAATTTGTTTTTTAGTTACTTCCCTACGACAAGAAGTGATTCTAATAAGAGGACGAGCCCTATGCTTGTCCTTTTTTTATATTCTTTTTTCTAATAGCATCTTTTTTTTATTTGGTTCATAAATTGAGTTTTGAGTTAAGAAATATTTGGTTACCCAAATTGGTTGACCAATCTGAATAACCAAATATATGTTATTACTTTGTTAAAAAGAAATATAATCGCAAAATTCAACTTACTATAATACTGATTTATTATTATTTAGTTTAAAAATTATGTGAATTGATAATTTGCGAGTCTATTACTCCATAAAGTCCTCACGAATTGTGTTAGTGTCCAATATACTGTGTAAACAAAAAAATAGGCAGGGCTTAAACCCGTAGTAGTCTCTAAGCACAAGAGCAACTCTTTATCAGTTTAAAACATAGGGATCTCTCTTTACACTAAAGGAATGAGTGTTTCTCATATTGAAGATGAGTTACAATATATATTCTTTTAAACACTCTACTTCGGCTATTTCAATTAATATAGACTGCATAAACCAATTCGTTGTAGATGGGCAGAATAGGCCTCTGAGGAATGTGTATTGCGTGGTATGCATGGAATTATATTAAGGTACGACAAGCTGGAAAAGTAGTAAACAAGACTATTTATCTAGCTGTAGATCTTAATCGCAAAGATCACAAAGAACTTAAGGGAATGTGGATTGAGTATAATGAATCTGCTACATTTTAGCAAGGAGCACTTACTGGTATGAAAACTCGTGGTGTAGAAGATATTCCAGGGACTGTCATAGACAACCTTAATGGCTTTGATCAAGCAATCAAAAACGTATTTCCAACAATAGAAACTCAAATCTGTATAGTTCATCAAATACGTAATAGTACACGCTATGTGGTCTGAAAGAATAAAAAAAAATTACTGAGAATATGAAACATATTAAGAACGCATCCAATAAAGCAATGACCAAAACAGAACTAGACCGATTTGCTGAAAAACGGAATAATAATTATCCATACGCCGTTCAATCTTGGCAAAGAAATTCGGGAGAACTTAGGGTATATTTTGACTTCCCCTTAGATATTAGAAAGATTATTTGTACCACTAATCTTATTGAAAATATAAATGGTAAAATTAGAAAGACACCAAAAATAAAATGGCATTCCCAACTGATGGTACCATTAAAAAATCAGTATGGCTGGCATTCATGCAGATTACTAAAAAGTGGATATTTCCAATTAAAAATTGGGGGTTGATACTGAATCTGTTCTTAACTATATTTGAAAAACGGGTCCAACTTTAAAAAAGTTAAACCCGCTGAAAATTTATTTAAACAAAATTATGGATACAGTCTGAATTAAACTAAATAAGTCATTTCAGGTTCCTTATTAATGCAAATTACCATCTGTAGGACGTACTACCAAATGCCTTTAAAAAATAAAACTTTTTTTATCCTCTCTCGTACTGGTTAGGAAATTTTTTCTTATGCCTTATCACTAAAATAAGATACGGCGTCTCCACTTAAAAAATCTTCTCTTACAGGGCTAAAAGTGTCAATCAACTCACCTTCTTCCAAGCAAACTGCACTATGTAATAAATTAGGCTCAATATACACGCCATCTCCGCCTTCTACAATTTGCTTTACGCCATCTATTTCAAATTCAAATTTACCTGAAACACAATAGGTAGCTTGCGTATGAAAATGTTGATGTGGAGCTCCTAATGCTCCTGTTTCAAATTTTACTCTTACCATCATGATTTGATTATCATACCCTAAGAATTTTCTTGAAACTCCTCCTCCAAGAACTTCCCATTCCATGTCTTTTGTAATGACGTATTTTTCACTAGATCTACTCATTTTTTATTTTTTATGATTAATTTATTTGAAATAATAAGGACCTGACCACTCATAATCCTGATCGCTAATTTTTAAGTTATGCTTTGCTTCTTTCGCAGCGTTTGTGTTTGCTGTTATAAACAATTTTGTATTTCCGTTGATGTCTGTTATCTGTATTGCAGTATAACTTTCTGTATCTAAAACTACTTTTAATGCTGTAATAGCACTGTTAGAATTAACTGCAGATTCTGTAACTGGACTATAACTTCCGTGTGCTTCAATGGCAGAAACAAAAAGTGTGTTTTTAGTGTTTTTTCGCCTTAACATTAAAGCAGCTTCGCGTCGCAAATTAAATTCTGGATCGTTTGCACCAATTCTTGTAAAAAGTATTTCGTCATTAACATTTGATACCGTTGTTAAACTATAAAACTTACCTTTATTTAACCAAGAAAATTTAGTGTTCTCCTTTTCAGATTTCGCTGTACCTTCTACATATAAATGTTGATACCCATTTTTGCTTCCCAAAGCTTTTAAGGTTTCCGGCACCTTATATTCGAAATTTGTATTCAATACTTGTCCTAAAAAGTAATACGGAAAATCATACTGATTTGCTTTATTAGAAACTACCTTCATAATATCTAATACATATGGTTTTTCAAAATCTGGATCTTTAATAATTGCCATCGTACGAAGCATTTCAGTTCCCGGATATGCATTTACTTCTTTTGCGCTAGCTACTTGAACATTATCATTTTCTGATGAAAAATAATGCAATACAGAATGGTTTTGACTTCCTATTTCATATTTTCCATTAAAATGAGACATTTCATTTTGTGTCACAGTATTGTGTGCAATCGTTTGTTTGGCCCAAGTTTTATTTTCCTTTAGGTAATTCCCTCCCCCTTTTTGTTCGATATTTACAAAACGTGCTAAACCATAATCTTGAATCACTTCTTCCCCATTTTCATATAATGAATAAGATAACTTATCATAATGACCGTGACTAGAGCCTTGTGCTGCATATTTAAAAACAAGTTCTATATCTTCATTTCTTAAAATACCAACTCCACCTTGTGTGCCCTCTGGTCCATCTGATAAGTTAATTGATTTTTTATCGAATGGTTTTGCTAATCCATTTTTTATACCAAGTGCAACTGCCAAGCCCGAATCATCTAATAATACTTTATTTTGTTTTTCAGCGATACTCAACAATCCCGGATCTTGTGTTCCAAAATAATACGAAATATCTGTCGCCGTAACTAAAGCATCATTATAGTAAGACATTCCTTTTTGACCATCATTTAACGGAAAAAAATCACCATCTGCATCCGATAAATTTAGAAGTGCATTAATTGACTTCAATAACACTCCTTCTTTATACTCAAATATTTTTAATTCTGGCCTAACGTTATGTAATCCTTCCGCAAAAATTAAAAAAGGATACATCGCATAGCGTTGATAATATGGTCCTTCATTATAATAACCATCTGGAGAGAAAGGCTCTTCTATATTCGCTAAAAAACCAGCTTTACCGTCTTTATTTAAAAAGCCCCCATCGTCATCTTTTTCTTTCGTATCTAATTTTAGATCTTTAATTCCGTATAAAGCACGATCAATTAATTCTTGGTCGTTCATTACCAAACCAATCATCCCAACAGCTGCATTTCCCCAAGTACTATGGTTGTGAACTCTTTGGTAAAATTGCGGACTATCTACAGAAATATGATCTGCAAATGGTTTAAATAAATTAGTTTCAAGTTTATTACGTTCTTCTTCAGATAAATAATTGTAGACACAATCATACGCTTGACTCACATAAACCAACCAATTAGCATCATTTAAACATTGCCAAAATAGTTTTCCTCGTGCATAAGATCTAGTTTTTGGATGCAAGGGTAATGTTTTATACATTGCTTCATATTGCATGAGCATGTCTTTTACGTATTTCGCATATTTTTCATCATCCAAAATTTGATATAAAACACCGGCTTTTTGCAATATTATCATATTACTCTTGTGCCTAACATGTGTATAACCCCCTGAATAATCTTCAGGAATTGGCGTATCTATCCCTAAAACAATTTCAGCATCTACCTCCTCCTGAACAGCTTTTAAAGTAGCATCAAAAATTGGAATATTCCCTAATTGTGCCCTAATATCTTTAACCCCTTGCGCTGTTAAAATTAAATTAGGATGTGCTTCTAGTGTAGACGTTGTCTTGTCCTCTTCTTTTGAAACCACTGTTACTTCTTCTTTACAAGAAAACATCATTATAAGAAATACCGCGGGTACGAGTTTTATTGTGATACTTTGTATGAACTTCATAATTAGTTATTGGCAATAATTCCTATTTCTTTTTGGTCTGTTCCTTTCCCTAGTAAGGAGGAGTTTTCTGGTAATTGAAAAGTTCCTTCTTTAAACTTAGAGTCAATATTATAAAGGTTTGCTACATTATATTTTTGGTCTCCCGTGACTTCTATTTCACCTGACTTATAATAATTATTGTTTACTACATTTACAATTGGCTCTCCAACAACTAAATGCATTTTTAAACCATTGGTATTATTAAAATTATTATTCTGAATGTCATTCACTTGAACACCATACAGAGACATCGCGGCATTATATTTATTTTTCTTACCAAAACCTACATTATTAAACACATTGTGGTCTACTTCTAAAAATGGACCGAAAGTACTTTCATCTTTTCCACCTCTGTATAGCCTTAGAGCAGCACCTTCCAAATCTGTAACTGTGTTGTTTTTCATTAGCATATATTCAACATTATACGCTCCAATATCATCAGTTTCCTTATCTAACGCAGCAATGTGTCCAGAAATATTTTTGAATGTTGAATTTTGAATACTAATGGTATCTGCAAAGGTTCCTTTAGACACTCTTAAAACATCAAAAGAATGATTGACCACCATATCTTTAAATTCGCAGTTATCAATAAAAAGTTTATAATTGTCTAGCATGGAATTCTTACTGGTACTGATTACTGAATTACCGGCATAATCTGGAGATTTTGTACCATCAAAAATTATATTTTCCAAAGATAGACTTCCCCCATTTTGAATTTCAAAAGCCATCATGCGTTCAAATAATATGGTTGCTTTTTTTGTTCCTGAGGTTTTAAATGTCAATGGGTGATTAATTTGAACCGCTTTCGTGATTAAATATGTTCCACCTTCTTCTAATGTTATAATATCTCCTGCTTCAGATTCTTTTACAATCTCGTATAAGGTATTAATCCCAGCGTTTACTTTTATTGTTTTTCCTGAGTTTAGAGCAACACCTGTATCTGCTTTAGAATACCAAGTTGTTCCTGTATTTTCTTTAGTTGCTACATTTGGACTGATAGTCACCTTATTCTTAATTTTATCTGACGTAGGAATTAAAAAACCTTGTTCGTTTTTTACTAATGTAATAGCTGCATTCTCAAATCCACTAGAAATACTCGTTTCTCCATTTTCACCTAAAAGATTATCTTTAAATGTAATACCACTTATATCAGCATCAATAGTAAAGATGTCTTTTTTCTTATTATTATAAATGATATTTCCTGAAAACTCAGAAGTTCTTGGGGCTTGACTTCTTTCAGAATCATTTCCGGCTCCAAATAGGATATGATCACAATCTATAAATGTATTGTTGTTTGCTTTGGAATTAATTACAGGCACATAACGATTTGGTGATGAATTTGGAACACCATTCATCATTACAAAAGCTCCTCTAAAACGGTAACCCGTTAAACCAATATGGTAGTTGTTAATTACGGTTTGTGTTTCGTTAATAATACGAACACCTCCAGTGCTTGGTTTCCCGTTTCCAATAAATACATTTCCATCAACCAATGTTTCATTTCCATGACGCATGGTTAAGGTTCCTGTGCACTCAAAAAATGTATTGTATTTAAATGTATTTTGACAAGATTTGTTTGAAATAATTTCATGTTCACCATTAGTTCTATCAAAATAATTAGATGCTACCAACGTGTTCGAATTTTCTAATGCAGTATGACTGGTACCAATACGTAATGTTTCTCCTCCGTTGTTTCCATAAGTTGGACGAGGACCAAAATAGTTGTGATCAATTTTATGATTATTCTGTACACTTTCTTTTGTATCCAATCCAACAATCATAGTAACCCCTAAATTCTTTTTACCTACAATATGATTGTGATCTATACGATTATTTTTTCCATATATAGTAACCCAATAATCCTGTACTTGACGCTCTGGATTATTAAAATTATCAATAACACATTCTGTTAATCTAGAATTATTAGCTATTTCTTCTCTATTTTTTCTAAATGAAATAATCGCATTCGTAGGTGTATAACCGTTTTTAAAAACAAGGCCACTAACAATTAAATGCTCCCCCGCTAACTGAAGATTTGAAGCTCCTTCTAAAATAACCTTCCCTTTATCTTCTACCGTTAAGGTTATTGGTTTTTCCTCAGTTCCTTTTCCTTCAAAAACAAGTTCTGCATCTTTCCATACCCCATTTGCCAATACAATAGAATCTCCTGGTTGTAAATTTTTAACCATTTCATTAAATTCTTCCACATTGTTCGCCATCTCAATTTCTTGAGATTTTGGATTACAAGAAGTGAATACCACCACAAGCAATAGTATTGATAACAGACTATGTTTCATATCGTTAATTTAATTGGTTCACCAAATTGGTTTACCAAATATATGCATATTTACCTATTAAGCAAAAAATATGGCCCGATTGTATTGATTTAATAAAATATTGAAATTAATAGTCCTAAAAGACAAAAAGATTCTTAAATTAATGAATAGCGCATAAAGTTGTTTTTGAGACTTTTATTCTAAACACTACTCCATTATTATTCTTAAATTTGAGATTCATTCTTTTTACTGAATTCTAATACACATGATAAAAGATTTAATTGATAACTACGGAACTATTTTTGAAAGAGAATTAATTGATGAAATTGTTCAAGTAGGCACTTTTAAAGAAGTACCAGAAGGCTTTAAATTAATTGAAATTGGAGAATACATAAAAAGTATGCCTTTATTAATTTCTGGAGCCATAAAAATTCTAAGAGAAGATAAAGACGGAGATGAACTTCTTCTCTATTATTTAGAAAAAGGAGAAACCTGTTCTATGACACTGAGCTGCTGTTTATCGCAATCCATTAGTGAAATTAGAGCCATTGCTGAAACAGATACCAAATTGATTATGGTACCCGTACAAAAAATGGAAGAATGGACTGCGAAATATAAATCATGGCGAAATTTTGTTTTTGAAAGTTATCACAATAGGCTAACCGAACTTTTAACTACTATTGATTCTATAGCTTTTCAGAATATGGATGAACGCTTATTGGGATATTTAAAAGAAAAAGTCAGAATTACAAACGACAGTACCATACATAATACACACCAACAAATAGCTTACGATTTACATAGCTCTAGAGTTGTAATTTCAAGGCTATTAAAAAAATTGGAAGAACTAGGGAAAATAGAATTACACCGTAATTTTATCAAAGCAATTAATTTATAGCTTGTGTAACCTATGTTACTCCCATTTAGCAAAACAACCCTTAATTTTACAGTAATAAATTTGAGCTATTTAGTAGCTCAAAGTTTATTGGTTGGTTGTTTTAATGGAAGTAGTGATGTGGTTGTGACTACTTCCATTTTTTTAAAAAATATATAAATTATGTCATTCTTAAATTTTCTATTCGGAAGTACTAATTCCGACTGTATTAAAACTATTAATTCTACAGATTATAAGGTTGCTATTGCAACTAAAAACATTCAATTAGTAGACGTTAGAACTCCTAATGAATTTTCTAGAGGTGCTATAAAGAAAGCTGTTAATATTGATTTTTTCAATACTACTGTTTTTGAAAATGCTTTTAACAAGTTCAATAAAGAAGCTCCAATGTATATTTACTGTCAATCTGGTATGCGAAGCAGAAAAGCCGCTAATAAGCTTGCAAAAATGGGCTTTACAGATATTATTGATTTAAAAGGTGGCTATATGGCCTATAAATAAAGAACTATGCAAAATTCAATTACCGTTCAGAATTTAAAATGTGGTGGTTGCGCCAATACAATTAAGAACAAAATTTCGGAAATAGAAAATATTTCAAGTATTGAGATCGATATAGAAAATTCTATTATATCATTCTCTACTAAAAATAACGAAGACGTTTTAAGAGTTAAAGATAAGCTCAAAGCCATTGGATACCCATCTATAGATGAAGATAATTCATTTGCTTCAAAAGCAAAATCGTTCGTAAGTTGTGCTACAGGTAAAATCTCATCATAATGAAATTTATAATCCCCTCTTTACTTTTGTTGGTTTTAGTTGGTTGTAAAGATTCAGAAACTAAAACCAACACCACTAGGCAGATTCCTGCGGTTGAAAACGCGACGCAAAAGACTACTCAAAACCAAAAAAATCTGGAAGCTATAGGCTTAGAGTATGCCCATACAACACAACAAGCTTTAGGAAAACAATTGGTAGGCACTATACAGAAAAAAGGAACTTTGGCAGCTTTAAAATTCTGTAATATTCAAGCATATCCAATTACTGATAGTATGGCGTTGAAACATAACGCAATCATCAAAAGAGTCTCTGATAAACCTAGAAACCAAGCGAATAAAGCAAATGCGGCCGAATTGGAATATATTAAATCTTTTAAACAAGATATCGTCAATGGCATTACCCCTATTCCTCTTGTTAAAGAAAATAGGGACGATACGGTTGAATTTTATTATCCAATTATAACCAATGCAATGTGTCTGCAATGTCACGGAACAGAAAAAGAAGTAAATCCAGAAACACTTGCGGTAATTAGAAGCCTTTATCCAAAAGATATGGCTTTAGGCTATGGAACAAATGAAGTACGCGGTATTTGGAGTATCAACTTTAAGGAACAATAATACAATAATAGTAGCTCTAATAAAAAATCCTTTGGTTTTAAAACCAAAGGATTTTTTATTGTTTTTTAGAACCTCTAAAACCTTCCATATTCTGATGTATAAAATCCTTTGGAAACTTATCATCTCCATGAAATCCTAATTCAATTGTACCACTATCTTCTGGGATATAATTTGTTCTAAAGATATAATCCCAAATGCTTAAGCTTATACCAAAGTTTACGCCATAGGTACCTTTGGGTAAATCATATGCATGATGATATAAATGCATTACTGGATTGTTTAAAATATACTTCAAAGGACCCCAAGTTATTTTTATATTAGAATGATTAAAGTGCCCTATTGTTATTGCTATAAAATGCACAATATAAGCTTGTTCTGGCTCAAAGCCACCCAAGATCATCACTCCAAACGTTTTTAAAGGTTTGTATACTATATTTTCCATCCAATGATATCTTAAATGCGCAGCAAAACCCATCTCTTTTACACTATGGTGAACTTTATGAAAATTCCATAAAAATTCATATTTATGAAGCAATGTATGCGTAAACCACTGGACAAAGTCTAAGATGATAAAGAAAATTACCAATTGCGCCCAAGAAGGCCAAGAAGAAAAATCGATTAGTGTAAGACTAGATTCACTAATTCCTAATTGGGAAAAAAACTTTTCTAATAATTTATAAAAACCACTTATTGCAATAACAAAAAGAAAGAAATTGAAAAACATATAGAAACCATCTAACCAAAAATCTTTTCTGAAAATAGACTGATTTTTTCGCCAAGGAAATGCAATTTCTAAACCCCATACTATTAAGGAAATCAAAATTAACCCCCAAAAATAATTAGTATACCAAGGCACTTCAAAAATGATGGATTTCCAAGTCCAATTCACGGCGCCCATAAACGCATTTATAAAAACATCAACATATTCTTTCATTCTAATCGCTCTATTCTTCTAGTTTATACCAATCTATATTTGTTAAATTAGCTCTACGTCCTATTTGATTAGGCGCATAGTTGGTACTTAAATAATTTAAAATAGGTTCTTCATTTACTCCTAAATCCCATAAATTCTGAGTTTCTTGCATCCATCGAATTGTTGCCAACCATTTTTCTTTCGACATTCTATTTTGTGTCACTAATTTAGCCGAATGACAACTGGTACAATTTTGCACTACCAACATCAAACCTTCACCTTCTACAAAACCTGTTCGCACATGAATGCCATTTTCTATCTTGTCTAAATCTTCTTCATTGACGGGTATCTCAACATAATCAGGAGATATAACTGGAGCATTGGTCGTAGTTGTAGCCGCATCCTTAATTGTAAAAAACAGAATTACAAGTACGCCTATAAAACCTATCAGTAGAATTGCTAATACTTTATGAATACCCTTAACACTTTGTTTAAATTTTTCCTCTACTCCCATTTAAACAACTTTTACGGCAATTCTATGACATGCATTATTTAAATAGCCTTTCGGATTCCACCCTGGAACAAGCATGGGTTGTGAGTGACCATTACTATCGGTTGCTTTTGCCCAAACTTCATAATATCCTTTTTTCGGAAATTTTATTTTAGCGGAAAAATGCTGCCATGCAAATCGGTTTACTTCCTTTTCTAAGGAAGACGTGTTCCATGTACTTCCAAAATCGATAGAATATTCAACTTTAGAAACATTTAATTCACCCGCCCAAGCATGACCTCTAATTTCTAAACTTTTAGCTATGCCAAAAGTAGCTCCAGATTTAGGATAAGTTACCAAAGATTTTACGGGCATAGATTCTATAATACGCATATCTTCTTCTTTTACCTCCACTCCTGGTGCCACAGGATTTTTTGGCACTTTATATGACATTCCTGTCATTTTCTCTCCGTCATGTATTATATTCCGAACACTAATTCTATTCAACCATTTTCCCGAAGCAGAAGCAGGATATCCACCAGCTATAAGTCGCAAAGGATATCCATGAGCTACCGGAATATCTTCACCATTCATTTGAAAAGCCAAGATAGTTTCCTCTTGTAAAGCTTTTGCGATGGGCACTCCACGTGAAATAGGTTCTTTACTAGGGTCACCACTCAAATGGGTATCTGCGGCATGGTATCCAATATATACTGCGTCAGATTTTACACCTACCTCAGCCAAAATATCTTTTAAACGAATTCCCGTCCATTTCGCAGAAGAAACTGCTCCGATAGTCCACTGATTGCCTTTCGCTGGCGGGTTAAACTCGCTTCTCCCATTTCCTCCACACTCTAAGGTAAGCTGATAGGTATAGTGCTTAAATTTAGTTTTGAGCTCACTTAAGGTATATGTTTTCTTTTGGTTGATGGATTCTCCATCAAAAGTTAATGTCCATGTATTTACATCTATGGCTTCCGGAATTTTTCCATTATTCCGAATAAACATCGCAGTGTTCGGTGTAACCTTATCATCTAATACATGCGCCTGTGCTTCTATGTTCCATGGTTTATCATTTAGCACAAGCATATCCTTATTTAATTTAAACAACTTAAAAGGATCTGTTTCTTGTATTTCTAAAGGGGTGTAATTATCTGGAAGCAAATTTCCAAAGACAATATCCATTCCTAAAATCCCTGTCAAGGTTGCTAAAGATGACCTACTAATAAACTTTCTTCTTTCCATGGTAACACATCAAACTTTAAGCTTCTAAAAATACTGAATTCTAAGGAAGAATTTGGTAACAAAAGTTACAGAAGATAATAGAATCTATAAATACGTTAAATAAAATAATTATGTAACTAATGTTACCTTATAAAAACACTTTCATGGTTATTTTTGTAGCATCATACGCCATCTTTAAAATTATAGTTTATGGAAGACATGCTTTTCTACGATAGAATTCAATTTGCCTTTACAATTACTTTTCATTATTTATTCCCACAATTAACCATGGGATTATCACTCCTTATTGTGTATTACAAAGGAAAATTTCTATATAACAAGATAGAAATGTATAATGATGCTGCTAAATTTTGGATGAAGATCTTTGCCTTAAATTTTGCAATGGGAGTGGTTACCGGAATACCTATGGAGTTTCAATTTGGAACCAATTGGGCTAAATTCTCTGAACTTACCGGAGGTATTATTGGGCAAACACTTGCCATGGAAGGAATGTTCTCTTTCTTTTTAGAATCTTCATTCTTAGGCTTATTTATTTTTGGAGAAAAATTATTAGGTCACAAACTACATTTTGTAACAGGATTTCTAGTGTTCTTGGGCTCTTGGGCCAGTGGATATCTAATTATCGCTACACATTCATGGATGCAACACCCCGTTGGTTTTGAAATTTTAGAAAACGGAAAATTTGTGTTGACTAATTTTGGTGCATTATTTTCCAACCCGTGGTTGCTCCCTTCCTATTTTCACAATCAATTAGCTTCTCTAGTTACCGCTTCATTTGTAGTTGCGGCTATTGGTGCCTTTTATTTATTAAATGATAAACATCATGCTTTTGGTAAGCTATTTGTCAAAACTGGAGTAATTTTCGGTTTTATTTCTAGTGTTTTAGTTGCTGTACCTACAGGAGATTTAGCTGCAAAAAATGTGGTGAAATATCAACCTGCAACTTTCGCTGCAATGGAAGGTATTTTTGAAACCGAAGAAGGAGGCTCTGAAATTGTTTTAATTGGTCAACCTAATATTGTGGAGAAAAAATTAGACAACAAAATTGCAGTACCTAACATCTTGAGTTTTCTTACCTACCAAAAGTGGGATGCGCAAATAAAAGGGTTAAATGAATTTGATGAATCTGTACACCCAACCAACATACCGGGTCTTTATTATGCCTATCATATCATGGTAGGTTTAGGTACAATTTTTATTGGATTATTGTTTTTTGCTATTGTTCAATTAATTAGAAAGAGATTATACAAAACAAAATGGATTCTCTGGTCCTTGGTCTTTCTTCTACCGTTCCCCTATATTGCCAATACTATGGGTTGGTATACCGCAGAATTAGGGAGACAACCGTGGTTGGTGTTTAACTTACTTAGAACAAGCGCTGGAGCTTCTCCAACCGTCTCTGCAGGAAACACACTCTTTACACTTTTAGGATTTGTAGGCCTATATCTATTACTTGGACTACTATTTTTAATTTTGGCTGGTAAAATAATTAATAAAGGACCTCAACTTATAAAACACTAATTATGGAATTATTTTGGTATATCGTTTTAATGACCATGCTTGCTGTTTATGTTATCCTAGATGGATATGATTTTGGAGCTGGTATTGTCCATTTGTTCTTTGCTAAAACAGAGAAAGACAAAAAAGCAATTACAAATTCTATTGGTCCTTTTTGGGATGCTAATGAAGTGTGGCTAATTGCCACTGGAGGTGTTTTATTCTTTGCCTTCCCTACGCTATACGCCTCTTCTTTTAGCGGATTTTACTTGCCGCTAATTATGATTTTATGGTTATTAATTTTTAGAGCAATAGGATTAGAACTCAGAGGACAGGTACATAATGCCATGTGGGAAGCTATTTGGGATAAAGCCTTTGGAATAGCTAGTCTACTTTTAGCTTTATTTTTTGGGGTTGCTCTAGGAAATATTGTTCGTGGTGTTAACTTGGGTATTGTTACGGAAGGTGTTTCAACACAAGAAGCACATTACTTTTTTCTGCCGCTATGGAATCCTACATTTAGCCCACAAGCAGAGCATTTAGGAATCCTTGATTGGTTTACAGTCTTATTAGGTATAATCGGTGTAGTTTCCTTAACCATTCACGGGGCAAATTGGATCGTTTTCAAAACGAATTCTGATCTTAATGAAAAATTAAAAACGGTTATTTTTAGGCTGAATTTTGTATTGCTTGCTTTGGTCATTATCTCCTTATCTGTTTGGCATGTTATAGAACCAAAACCTTTTCAAAATTTCTTAAAAATTCCTTGGCTATGGATTTTCCCTCTGCTCACTTTTGTTGGATTGTTTGGGCTATTTAATGTCAAAAAATTTAAAAAAGATGGATTAGGATTTTTATTTTCTACCATATTCTTATTTGGAGGATTAACCACAACGGTAGCTTCAATTTTCCCAAAAGTATTGCCATCAACGAATGATATAAACCCTAGTTTAACCATTTACAACGTCGCTGCGCACGAATATGGTCTTTCGGTAGGTGTTTATTGGTTTGTTATTGCAATCGTGCTTGTAGCCATCTATATGGTGATCCAATACAAAGTTTTTAAAGGTAAAATGGATGATGTGGGTTACGGGGAGCATTAAGGAGCTAAAAAAAATGTCTTAAAATTGTTATTTAAACGCCCCGATCTAAATTCATTATCGGGGGTTTCGTTCGTAGGTCCTAATAATTATAAATAAAACCTTTTGAAGCGGGTTTCTAGTCTTCAGAATAGCCATAAGTTTAATTATTCGTAGGCTACTTTTTTAGATTTTTCAGCAACTATAAAAGCTATCTTTTTTTGATTTCATTAAAAAATCATACCAATCGGCGTACTTCCTGAATTAAACGTAATCTTGAATACAATCCGTTTTAAACCATACCTCAACGTGTATTATGCTTTTTTAAATTTCTTCGAATCCTTAATGTATAATCATCCTTAATTTTGGCTGATAATTATAATTGTCCGTCTACTTGTAATTCTTCAATTTTTGCTAACATTTTAGTGCTTTCATATCGTAGTGGATGAAAGTACGAAGCATAGCTTGGCAACGCATCTTGTTTCGTGATGTATTGCGCACAAAGTTCTCCTGCCGCACAGGCAGACATCGTACCATAACCTGCAAGAGCACCTACTACAATGGAATCTGCTTCTTCGAGTCCCCCCTAAAAGATTTTTCAATTTAGGTACTATCGCGACAGAAGTACCATAGGCACCATCACTATGAAACCAAAGATCATGCGTTTGTGCTATGGCGATTTGTTTTAGCTCATCAAGAATGATTTGGTTTAAAAATTTCAATATTCATTTTATTATTGGAATCAGTAGGGATACATCCTTCAGATTTGGAACCATGAGCAAAAAGTATGGCGGCTTTTTTGACTCATGTATGCGTTGATTTAAAACAATAAGTCTTCAACTTTGATTGACTGGTAAGTCCCTTTTCTTTAATCTTTGCAGGGCTTTTGGTTGTTCTCACTGCCAAAAATTCTGTAAAATTAGCCATGGTTACTAAATTAGATTTATGAACGATAAAACTCTTTCCATAGTACACCAACAGACATTACTAATACCATCCATCCAAAATATCTTTTAAGTTTTTCACCTTTCACAAAACTGGATAGATAAATCCCTAAGAATATTCCTAAAATTGATACCGTTGTAAATGGTATAAGAAAAGTCCAGTTTATGTTTAAATTACTTACATCTCCTAAAAATCCAATCAATGATTTTATGGCTATGATAAATAAAGAAGTTGCTACGGCTTTTTTCATTGGTATTTTTAATAAAAAAACCAATACGGGAATGATTAAAAAGCCACCTCCTATACCAATGATACCTGTGACCAAACCAATAGAAAAACCCGTTACTACTATTTTTATATAATTATTGTCTCGAGGTTTTTTATCGTGAAGTATTACCGTATTTCTTTGTAACATTAAAACAGACGATAAAAGCATAACCACAGCAAAAAATAGCATAAGGGCCATATCTTTGGTCACAACAATCTCATGAAGCGTAACTACCTCTACCGGAATTATTGCTAAAATATATTTACGAGCAAAATATACCGCTACAATAGCTGGGATAGCAAATACAACCGCTGTTTTATACGCCACAAGTCCTCTTTTTAAATTTTTTAAGACACCGACAGAAGCAGAAATACCTACCACAAATAAAGAATACGCAGTTGTTATAGTAGGACTTATATGAAACAAATAGGTTAAAATAGGGATCGTGAAAATAGAACCACCACCCCCCATTGCCCCTAATATTAAACCAACCAATAAAGCGCCTAAATAACCGAAAAAATGAGTGATATCCATTTCGTGTGCTATAGCTTAAAATAGTAATTAGTTAGCTTCTTTGATGTAACCCCATCCACTATTTTGCTTCTCAATAATTTCCAGGATTCCATCTGGGACTGCCCTAACTCCTGAAATTATATCGGCAGCAATTATTTTATGCCGGTTTAAAGATGCCTGGCATACGACTAAATCTACATTCTTAATTGTTGCTAACGCTGTCATTTGTTCAAAAACTAAAGAGGTATTGGCAACTACCATATCATAGGCACCACTATACATAACCAGCTCAAACATGGAGTCTGGATAAGCAGTTGCCATCATCTTAACATGTTTAACTGCTGCTTCTTGAACATTGGCATCGCTACTTGTAATATCAAAAACAATTTTCACAGGTTGTTCTTGAGCAAAAGTTAGGGTGCAAAATAGGCACGCCATTAAAAATATTATAATTGTTTTCATAAGTATTGTATCTAAATTATTATTCTCCTGCAAAAATATATCCGCAGCCATTTTCTTGTGCTCTGCCTAATGCCCATACACCAGAAGGTACTATTTGTATTCCTGGCTGAACAGCAGCAATCCATTCCTTATAAACTTCAGAAGCATCTAAACTCATTTTTTGAGCCAAAACTCCGCTATATACAGATATGGCAAGATTACATACGCAAAATAATGCACCACGTCCCTGCAAATCTTTTATACCTTGTATTACCGGCATTGGAAAATCGCCTTCTTGAGGTTCATAATATAGATTTCGTAATGCCGGTTTTTTAGTGGAATTATCCGTTATATTAAATACCTCCCCTAGCTTATACTTTTTCCATAATGCAGAATTTAGCGCAAATGGGATCGCATCATGTCTCAATACGGTCATCGCCGTAATGTCATCGTCGGTAGAGCCTGTCTCATTGTTAGATAAATAAAAAGCCCAGTTCCAAATAACAGGGAATCCTGCATGTGGTTTAGAGCCATCATAGACAATACGGTGTGTTCCTTTAATTTTTTTAAACCACTCGTCTGCTTCTTCCATTTTTTCTTCATCAAAAGAAGGTAGTTTGGCATACATCGTATTGGTAAATAATGATAGCGTGCTTGCCGTAGCACCAAGCATCATTGCACCCATAAAACTTCTTCTTGATTTTGTGTTTTGTGTTTTGTGTTTCCATATTACATTATTTATTTAGATTTAATTATGTTGTATTCTCGTTTATAAAATTCCAGTATAGGTAGAAATGGTCCCAGTTGATGTTGATGAATTGGAAAGGAATCTGCATAGGGTGGATAAGGGGTAGATACCGGTTTTCTTATTAGATCGGGAAAATCTTTCTCACTATTAAGTTTAAAAGGCCTTTTTTGTTGATTGATAAAGCCTGCTACATCATATGCCTCCTCGTCTGTAAGTACAGGAGCTTCATAGGTTGTCCCAAAAGGCATGTTTGCTTTTATGAATTGAGCAGCAGTAATCACTCGATTCATGCCTGCTCCATTATTATAAGAATCTGCTCCCCATAATGGCGGGTATTTATAGGTAAGAAGATCTGACTTCATTTCTCCTTCTCCATTTATACCGTGACATGTAACGCAGGTAGACTTAAAAATTTGCTTTCCGTTTTGTAAATCAACTTTTCGGTTAGGTATATGAATAGATACAAATCCTTGTCCTTTAATATTTCCATCTTCAGGAGCTAATCTACTTAGCCATTCTAAATAGGAAACAAAAGCCTTCATTTCATTCCCTTTAATCGGCAACACTTTGCCATTCATGCTGCGCTCCATACAGCCATTAATCCGTTCTTCAATAGTACCGATCTTATCTTCTCTTCCTCTATACTGGGGAAATCTATTTAGTATACCAATTAAAGGCGCTGCATATAATTTCGTGCCCGCTTGTAAATGACAATTATTACAGGCTAAGCGATTACCCGCATATACATTATTTTGGTTTCCATTGTTTGGCCCTATAAATTTGGGTGTATTTATAAAAAGTTCATACCCGTATTTTACAGCATCATTCTCAACTGTATTTGCTAATTGTGATACATCATATATTGTTTCAATAGGATGAAGTTTTATTTCCAATCTCTCTTTTGGAGCTTTTGCATGCACCTCTGTATCAAAATAAAATACAAGAGCAATTATCAGTACAATAGCCATCAAACTACAGCAAAATGTAACTTGAAGCTTTAATTTTTTAAATAGGTATGAGGTTACATCATTCATACGCAAAGGATTGTTTCTAATTATTGTTTTATATTTTGTTAGGGAGGAATACTACAATTTTAGGTACTTTTCGTTCTAAGCACTTTCACTATATGTGCAATTATTAGCAGTATTTGTGAATGGGTAAAAAATGGTATTTAAATAAATAGTATTCTGGAAAAATATATGCCTTCCAGAATATTATTTTAGTTCTAAAGTAATGTTGTAATTACCAGATAAGACTACTAATCTAATAACCCGAGATGATCCATTAACGCTTTATATGACATTCCAGAAAGCTGAGATCTACTGTTTTTTCCTGATATAGAAGAGGGTGGTACTATGAAAATTTTGAACTTAGTAAACGTAGTAGTTGTCGTACGAAGATTACCATCAAGATCGTAAACACTTACCATATAATTAGAATCAAATGAAGTTGAAGCGCCTTCGATAACCACATTTGTTTCAAAATCTCCGTTATGACTTAATCCCGGAACAGGAATCCACTGTGTAACTTCAAGAAGTCCACCGCTTTCACTCGTCTGAAAAAATATTCTAGCATAATAACCTAAGAACAAATTGTTATCTAAATCATTTCCGGTAATGCCTGGCATAAGAAATGATGTTGTTCCTGTGAAGGTTCTTGCCTCAAATTCAAGTAACTGAACATTGGCATTCCCATCCACTCCATCCACTCCATCCGAACCATCTATACCATCGGTTCCATTTAACCCGTCTATACCATCCGTTCCAGAAGTACCTTGTGGACCCGTGAGACCTGTATCTCCATCTTTGGAGCAAGAGCTTGCTATTAGTGCGAAAAATAAGAAGCCATAAGTAAAAAATTTCATTGTAGTTTTCATAATTATATTGTTTTATAATGATTATGATACAATGATATTACGTTTACCTAAAAACGATTTTCACCATTTTCTCCATTCCTAGAAGTAATTATGAATTGAAAATAAAAAACGTTCACTATTCTTGCAAAGAATTGCTTTACATTTAATCAAATAACTAAATAACAGTTACTTACAAAAATCACTAGGTGCAAATCCAAATTCCTCCTTAAAAGCCCTGCTAAACCAAGAAGGATCGTTAAAACCAGTATCATATGCAATCTCTGAAATAGTTTTATCTGTAGTTTTAATTAGTTCTTTGGCTCTTTGCAAACGAACGGAACGGATAAATACCGCTGTAGATTTATCGGTAATAGCTTTTAATTTTCTGTAAATCTGTGACTCGCTTAAATGTAATTTATGGGCAAGTTCTGCCGAACCGAAAGCAGAGTTACTAATATCGTCCTGTATAAATTGTATGACCTTCTGAAGAAATTTTGTTTCTGGGCTTTCACGACGTCCTAAAACATTGATAAGTCCGTCTTTTTGAATTTTATCAATTAATTTCTTGCGTACTAAAACCAATTGATCTAATCGGATGAATAATTCTTTCTCGCTAAAGGGTTTCGCCAAATAGGCATCTGCGCCATACGAAAGACCCGCTAATCGATCCTCGGTAGTTACTTTAGCTGTTAGCAGTATAATGGGGATATGATCTGTACGCTCGTCAGCTTTTAATGTAGTACAAACTTCATAACCATCTTTGCTAGGCATCATCACATCTGATATTATAATGTCTGGAATATTCTCAAAAGCCATTTTAATACCCTCAACACCATCCAATGCATGTATCGTTTGATATTTTTCAACAAGACAAGTTTTTAGGTAATGGGCTACATCCACATTATCTTCAATAATGAGCACAAGAGGTAATTTAGAAGGGGCAGCTTTATATGTAAGTTCTTTTTTAACTTCAGGAGGTGTTGTTTTTAAAGTAAGGTTTGAAGATAGTACCGTTTCTTCTGTTTTTACTGCGTTATTGGTCACAGGAATATGTACGATAAATGTGCTTCCTTTTCCTAAACTACTTTCTACTCGGATAGTACCTTTCATGAGTATAATAAATTCTTTACACAAAGAAAGTCCTATTCCTGTTCCTTTTTGTTGACCAACAGAAGAACCTCCTACTTGGTAGAATCGATCAAACAAATGAACGATATCGGCTTCTGCCAAACCAAGTCCATTATCTTGTATTTTCAGAACTAGATAGGCAGTCTCTTTTTGAATTATTCTGTTAAGATGAACAATAACTTTACCCGTAGTATTTGTAAACTTTATAGCATTTGAAAGAAGATTGGAAACAATTGAAGCTACTTTATTCACATCAATATCCATTTCTAGGGCATCAATCTCAGCATACACTATTAAACTTATTTCTTTTGAGGCTGCAAGTGAATGAAAGCTTTCACAGAGGTATTTAATAAACGGAATACTATCAATCTGTACTAAATTAAGCTCCATTGCACCATTTTCTAGTTTTGCCAAGTCTAACATTTCATTCACCATTTTTAATAAACTTTCTCCATTTCTTTCTATCATTGACAATGAATATTCATCAGAGACTGAAATCTTATTTTTGGTATTCTTTTTTAAATTTTGGGTCATTCCTAAAATTACGGTAAGTGGTGTTCTAAATTCATGCGTAATACTCGTATACAGACTACTTTTTAAACTGCTAACTTCTTTTAATCTAATACTTTCTGCTACAGCTAATTTTCTTGAAAGCTTAAAACGATAAAAATAATAACCCAATGTTGCCGCTGTGATTATGTATACCATATAGGACCACCATGTTGCCCACCAAGGAGGTAAAATAGTTAAGTTCATTTTTAGTGGCTCCTGGTCCCATTCTTCCCCCCGAGAAAAACCAGTTATTTCTATAGTATAACTACCCGTTGGAAGATTTAAAAACTGAATTTCGGGTTCTTTTAAAAAGATCCATTCCGTATCCGTTGGTAATAATTTATATCCATATTCCACATTTTTATTAAGCCGGTAATCAATAGACGAGAATCGAAGAAAAAAAGGAAATTGGTTGTGTTTGAATTCTAGGTTTTTGGTTTTCTGCAATGATTGCTTTAAAATTGATTTATCATCTTTACTCACCTTCACCTTACTCCCTTTTACCTGTAACTCCGAGAAATACAAGTATTGAGGGGTATCAATTTGTTCTAGGTCATCAGGATGAAAATAAGTTACTCCTCCAATTCCTCCTAGGTAAATTAAGCCCTCCGAATCAGCGAATCTTGCATGTATATCAAATTCTTTACTCTGAATTCCATCTTCTATTCCAAACTGTTTAAAATTATTTTTTTCAGGATCATAGCGCACCAACCCATCATTAGTTCCCATCCATAGTCTTCCATAACCATCGTCTTGAATGCTGTATACAACGCCATTACTAAATTGTTTTTGTTGCGTCCATGATTTGAACTTTCGATTTCCCAAGTATTGACTAAATCCATTTCTTGTACCCAACCAAATACGCTCCTTTTTATCAATTAGAATGTCGTAGACTGAATTGTGTACCAAAGAATTTTCGTCATTCTCTATTTTAGAAAAATTATTAAATACTGGTTTTTCGTAGGCTGGGCTGCTAAAACTAAGCTCAGATAACCCAGATTGCGTGCCAATCCAAACCGTATTCTTTTTATCTACTTGAATACAATCCGCAAAGTCATTATTTAGAGAATTTTTAGTTGAAGGAGTATTTTTATATCTGATGATTTTATACTCGTTTTCATTATTAAATTCCAAACGAAAAACACCATGTCCATAGGTTGCTCCCCAAAGATTATTATTCTTGTCAAGAGCTATATCTTTTAGAAAATCTCCATTGATGGAATTATCATCTAAAGGATCATGATGAAAAACTGAAAATTTTGGATTGTCTGGATCAAAATTTTTAAGGTTAATCATATTTAGTCCTCGTGTGGTTGCCAACCATAACCGCTGATGAATACTATCTTTTACAATAGCCCTGACAACGGTACCGGAAAACCCATTGGGTTTATTTTGAGTATACTTAAAGTAATATGTTTTTCCTTTTCTTATTAAATTTAAACCACCATCAGAGGTACCTATCCATAAATCTTCCTGATCCTTAAATATGGAAAAAATAACATTGTCATTTAGTAAATGGTCTCCTTTAAGGTTTTTTGAAATATTTTTAAAATAAGGTTCTCCTAAATCAATTAGATTTGGATAATTGGCTGTACCCACTAACATTTGATTTTCTGATATTTTCAATAAGGTTTGAACAGTCCCATTACTGAGACCATTTTTTTTATCTTCAGAATATAAAATTCTTTTGAGAATTTTATGATGCACCCAATCAAAAAGATAAATTCCATTACCGCTCCCTATCCACACACTACTTTCGTCATTTTTTAAAAAAGACAAAACATGTTTCGTAGGTAATTCATCAGCTTTGTTAAGTGCTATTAATTTGAGCTTTTTATTTTCAATATCATAACTATAAAAACCAAAGTCGCCACCAACTAATACCTGATTTTTAGTTTTATAAAATGCTTGAACATTTCCTTGAATTTCAAAAATAGGTATAGGATCAGCTATTTTTGCTTCCGTTGGATCTAGACAATAAACGTTTCCATTATTTTCTCCTACCCATAACATATTTGTAGTATCAATAAAGATACCTGACACCGATTTCCCTTCTAAGTATCGCTCTTGCAAAAAATCCTTGTTATGAGTTGAACTTAATTTGTAAAGTCCCGTTAATCGTGAAGCTATCCAAATAGCATTTTCTTTGTCCTCTGCAATACCGGAAATGATCTCATTTTCTTCAGAAGATTCCTTTAATTTAATGCGATGAAAAACTTCTAAAACAGGGTCATAATAATTTAATCCATTACCAATTGTTCCTACCCAAATTTTGCCTGATACATCTTCAAGTAGTTTATTAATAAGGTTGCCAGAAAGCGTTAATGAATCTTGTTCGCTGTATTTGTAATGTTCAAATTTATTTCCATCAAATTTGTTTAACCCATCTTGAGTGGCTATCCAAATAAAACCTGAGTTGTCTAACAGAAGATCATTCGATGAAACTTGTGAAAGACCATCTTCTAAAGTGTAATATTTAATGATAGGATCTCTTTCTTGTGAAAAAATAGTATTAAAAGGAATCACAAACAATAGCAAGTTCACTATTTGAGACAAAAACTTTTTAGGTGATTTTATTAAGGAAAAATTTGTGTTTAGAGAGTTTAAATAAACTATTAAATTTAAAATAAAAACAAGAAAGAACTTTAAATGGGTAAAATCTTTATATCGTGTTTTTTTGGTTGAAAACATCTTTAAAAGATACTATAATTCATTTTAGACTTGTCCTCATTTTGTGTAGAATGCACAAAATCAAGTATCAAACGTCAAATAAATAATACTTAACCAAAATTCACTTTGGTTTGAAAACTAATTAAAAATAAAAAACCTGCATGTTGCAATTGATTTTTACACCAACCACAACATGCAGGTTAACAAACAAACTATACTTTTCTATTATAAATCCAATGCTTTGAACGGATATTCGCTTGGTTCTTTTGGGACAACCAACCAATGCACAGCTTTAAAAAAATTACATACAATAATCCATTAAACCGCCCTAAACTCTAGTTTTTAAATAATTTATAAAATAGTACTTTCCCATAATGTTTTATGCCATTACAATTAAAATACGCCTATTTTCCTTGATAAGCGTAATAATATTCATCAAGGATATCATTTATGAGGATGCTAATTTTCTCAAAGTCTTCAGCATAAGAATTGGCAAGTGAGAATCTTATAGTCCAATCAGGCCCATCAAAACCACCTCCTGGCATGGCTACAATAGATTCTTCTTCAGCCAAACGTATTACTGGATCTAAAGCATTGTAATTTTCACCAACCCATGTACTAAATTCTTCACTGTATTTATCTTTTGCTAAATTTAAGAAATCAACTAAAGAGTAATAATATGCAGCGTTTTTATTATCAGCAGAAATTAATGGGGTGCCAGGTAAATCTTTATATAACTTGTCATATCTATTTCTAACCAATTTTTTTACAGCTGTTTTATACTTGCCTTCTGTATCTATCAAAGTCGCTAAAGAAAATAGCGTCATTTGAATTTGTTGAGGCGTAGATAAACCAGCTGTGTGATTTAAAGCAACACTACGACTGTCTGCAATAAAACGATCTATCATTTTTATACCATCAGGATTTAAAGAAATTGTTTCATAACGCGCTCGCAATTCTATTTTATCTTCCTCTGGTAGCTTGGCAAGCATTTTATCAAAAATATTATTTTCATTAAGCGCTATTACTCCAAGTCTCCAACCTGTAGCACCAAAATATTTTGAAAAGGAATACACCAAAATCGTGTTCTCTGGTGCTTTGATTGCTAATGATGTAAAGTTCTCTGTAAAAGAGCCGTAAACATCATCTGTTAGCAAGATTAAGTCTTTTCTATCTTTTGCAATTTTTGCAATTTTATCCAAGGTTTCATCACTCAATTTAACTGAAGGAGGATTACTCGGGTTAACTAAAAAGAATGCCTTTATATTGGGATCTTTTAGTTTATCGATTTCAGCGTCTGGAATCTGCCAATTATTGTTCTCGTCAGCATTGATAAGAACCAGATTTAATTTATAATCATTTAATACGGGCATTTCGAAATACGGCGTAAATATTGGTGTACCAATTGCAATGGTATCTCCAGCTTTTAAGAACTTGTTTTCTTTCAATGAATTGAAAATGTATACCATGGCAGCTGTGCCTCCTTCTGTTGCAAAAATATCGTATTTTGATTCTGGAGTTGTATTTCCAGCACTCATTTCCTTCATTAAATAAGCATGAGTGATCGTTTCAGCATTCTTTAACATTCTTCCTGGTTCAGGATAATTGTTTCCTATAATACCATTGACCCATTCAAACATTAAATCGTCTGAATCCTCACTATAATTTTCTACTGCAAACTGAAATAAATCGTTCAGATAACGCAACCCTATTACATTCTTGTTTAAGGCTAAATAGGCTTGAAACCTTTTGGTAATACCGTCTTTATCTGTAATACCTCCAAAACCATCTAAATTCTGAAATTGTCTTTTACTTTCTTCTAAGCCAAAGAGACCTAGTTGAAAAAAGGCATCTCTAGGTTTTGTAGCGATCCAGTTAGGGTTACCTCTACCTGCATTAATCATTGAATGCTGGTGATTTGATTTTGCTAATTTTATTAATGTATCTTTTACTTCAAAAGGACTCAACGTGTTTAATTCTACTTCTTCTTGTTTTTTCATATTCTTATTTTTGAATGTTCTACGGAATTAACGCTATAATAACTGGACCCCATAATGTTAAAAATATATTTGCAACAGCATAGGTCATGGTAAATGTGGGCACAGGTGTTGCATTTTTGGTTTTGTCCAATAGAGCAGAAAATCCTGGATTAGAACTTCTACTACCCGTAAGTACTCCCAATGCTTCGACAGGGTTTTTGATTTTAAGTACATAATAATTAATTACGAATTGCACGATCATAGGTAGCATAGTTACCAAAATCCCTAAAAGAAACAAGGTTACGCCACTTTTCAAGATGGCTTGAAATGCAGGTGCTCCTGCATTTAAACCTACAATACCCACAAATACGGCCAAACCAATTGTTTGAATAAAATTGGCCGCTCCCACATTTATTCCACCTAGTTTTGGATATTTGGTTTTTAAAAACCCAATTAGCAAACCTGAAACCAAACAGCCCAGACCCGCACCCAATGCAAGTGATGTCCCATTTATTTCGAAACCAATTTGGCCAATTAAATACCCCACTACCATTCCCAATCCAAGGACAACAAAATCTGTGGTTTTAATTGATGGTGGCTTGTATCCAATTTCTTTCTCAATTCTATCCAAGTCCTTTTTCTTACCAACCAATTCAATTTCATCCCCTTTATGGATTTCCGTTTTATCTAAAACTGGCAATTGGTGAGACATTCTAGTAATGGATTTAATATAAACTCCATGTCTTTTATCTATATCCAATTTCTTCAAGACCTGTTCTAGCGTTAAACCTGTTAGTTTTTTATTGGTTGCGATTACGTGTCTTACTTCTTCTGTTAAGTCAATATTTGGCCCAAATTCTGAGATTTCTTCTCCGATGTTGAATCCTACTTTTGAAAATGCGGTAATTAAACCCGTAACGAATAAAATGTCGTCTTCATTAATTATTGTACTGGCACTAGGTTCCGTATTCTTTTTATTATTTATAATAAGTTCAACCGTTAAGTTAGAATTGAATTCTGTTTCAAATTCAAGAACACTTTTGTTTAAAAATTTAGACGTTTTTAAAATTTTATATACCCGAGTATCAATTCTTTTAATAGGATCAAATTCACCTTCTTCCAATTCTTTACTACCACCTAACTTTATAGCTAATTTTTTTGCTTCAGCCCTAATATCCCATTTCATGACGATTGGAATAATGGAAACCATTAATATGGGCCCAATAGAACCAAAAATATAAGTGATGGAGTAACCAACGGCAACATTCATTTTTAAATTTTTGGATACATCTACTGCTAACCCTAATTTATCTATGGCTTCTCCTGCCGTACCAATTATTGCAGATTGTGTTAAACCTCCAGCAGCTAAACCGGCGGCCATGCCTTTATCTAAGCCAAACCAAATAGCCAGTCCTAGAACGGCAAGAAGTCCCATAGCGGTCATTAAGAATGCTGCTAATAAATATTTAAGGGATGATATTTTTAAGGAAGCGAAGAATTGCGGACCACCTAAATACCCTACCATAAAAATAAATAAAGCGAAAAAAAGACTTTTTACTTCATCGCTAATTTCAATTCCACCGACTTGGCCGAGAATTACTGCGGCAATTAACGTACCTCCAACACCACCAAGTGAGAATTTTCCAATTTTGAATTTTCCTACAAAAAAGCCTATTGCAATCGCTAGAAATAGCGTGAAATAAGGGAAGTTTCTAAGTTGATCGTAAATAATATCCATAATTTTATATTGATTAGTTATTCTAGATTAAAGATGATAGATAGCCATAAACTGAGCGCGATACCCAATGCCATTATCTCCTAATTTATTTTGATTTTTTCCATAAATGAGTTCTACACCATAATCTATTCTATCTATAGGAGACCATATATAATTAACAGCTCCATAGGATGAAAAATCATACATTTCATCATTAGTGTAGTCTGAATTATCAATACTTGTAAAGCTAAATACAGCACTGGATGTAGCTGTTTTACTCCATGAATGTTTGTATGCCAAAAATCCTCCCATTGCGGGAATTGAAGTCATTTCACCATTCTCATTAGGAGCAGCATCCAAACCCTGTCCTCTCAAATCATTTATATAATATGCAATTCCTAATCCATATGTGTACCCGAACCTAACATCATCATTCATTTCATTTCGATTAAAAAATTTAATAATACCAGAAATTTCTGCACCTCCACCAGTCATACTTTTAATAGCACTAGAATTTGCATTTGTGTAGGACATGTTTTTTAAAATACCACTGATTCTAAGATTTCCCCATGCTCCTCCTTTTTGTATGTAACCAATTAAATCAGGTACATAGAGATACGCCATGGTATCATCCGGATTTGTATCAAAAGGAGTATAATCTTCACTATGAGTTTCCATAGCTACGGCATATGAATATTTATTGTTAATAACATGCGTATATCTAACCATGGGGTTTCTTGGACCAGTAATACTATTAGGCCCTTCAAAATCTACTTGTACAGGAAAAGCTGCTCCGTTTTTCATGGTACTCCATGTTTGCCCTATTAAAAATCCTTTGTATTCCCCATACGCATGTCTTAAATGAGGAACAAAACTGGTTTCCGCTTCTGTATTGAAAAAATCAATCTCTACATAAAGGTGCATTTTGTTTGAATCGGATATTTCGTACTCACCATCTACAGCTAGCCGCGTTTGTCTAGCATCTAAAAAACTACGTGGTTTTTCTTCACGCAAGGTTGGGTAAATTGGAATTTTACTGGGATAAAATTCACTTGTATTCTGAATGTTCCCTAAGTCAAGACCTCCAATTAGTTTTACATAACCAATGAAATCAAGAGCTATTTTTTTTGTCTTTCCAGACGCTCTAAAACCAGCTCTTTCACTTTTAATTTTGATAGGGTCTTGAACATCTTTGTGTGTTACAAGTAACGTATCTGAAATATTCTTTTGATCCTTACTTTGTGAAAAAGCATTTGCTGCTATCATAGAAATACATAGCATGAGTATTCGTCTAAAACTATTTGGCATTTGTTGGTATTTAATTGACTTATATAAATCTGTTTGAATGTGATTTGAACTATTCTATTTTTCCTAAATGGTAATACTGTTAAACTTTATATACTTAACTTATAAATAAAGATTCACCGTATATCCTGCTTTGACGTTAATTCAATAAGAACTTTGTTCGTGTTTTTTTTAACAAACACAGAGCAGCTCCAAAGATTTCTACGACAAAATTATCCCTATAGAGAAGTAAAGAGCATGATCTACATCAGTCTTAAAAAAATGGCTTAATTAAGTATTTAATTAGTTATTTATTAGTGGCGAAGTCAAATTATATTTTTCCCATTTATTCTTTCGAACCTTCTGTTTCACAAGTCTTTAAATAGCTACAAAGAATTCTTATTTAACATAAAAGGAAATAACTAGTGCCCCAATCTTACGAATTGGATGTAATAAAATTGGGAAAACTTTATAGTTTAACGATTACTTTACCCACTGTTCTTCCTTTTTCAACTTCAGTATGGGCGGCAGCCATATCTTCAAAAGCAAACGTTTTGTAAATGTTTGGTTTAATGCTACCGTTTTCTAGCATTTTTTTTAAGGTGTTCATATCTTCAGCACTAGAGTGTACTAAAATGTCTGAAACGGTTTTGTGTTCCTTTTTGGCTGACGCTTTTACATCATCTATGTCCATACCTAACGTTGTATAAGCTGTACCACCAGTTTTCAAGACTTTTACGGAATTTTCTAATACTTCGCCACCTTGCGTATCTAGCACAAAGTCGATATCAGATAAAATTTCTTCAAACTTCTGAGTATGATAATCAATTGCGTTATCTGCTCCAATAGACGTAACAAATTCGCTGTTTTTTGCCGAGGCAGTAGTATTCACAAAAGCTCCCATTGCTTTTGCAATTTGAATAGCAAAATGACCAACACCACCAGAACCTGCTTGTATAAGTACTTTATTTCCTTTATTTATCCTTCCTTCCAAAATTTGCAGTGCAGTTAAAGCAGCTAAGGTTGTAGCTGCAGCTTCTTCAAAAGAGACGTCGTCTGGCATTGTAGCTAAATGTGCTTCTGGCGCAGCAACAAATTCCGCGTAAGCGTTACCTACCCCAGGAAAATTCACCATACCAAAGACCTTGTCGCCTACCTTTATATTGGTAACATCAGCACCGACTTCTGTAACGGTTCCTGCTATGTCCCAGCCTAAAATTACAGGTCGTTTTTCTCCGTACATCATATTCAGCATCTTATCTTGATACTTTGGTTTTACATCTGCCGGGTTTAATGAAATAGCCTTTACCGCTACTAATACTTCGTTATCTTTTATACTTGGTTTTGCTACTTCTGCTAAGTGAAGGTTTTCTGGTCCTCCTGCTTTTTCTAATACTATTGCTTTCATAGTGTGCGTTTTTCTGTTGAATTTTATTTTCCGTTTTGCTTTGCGGTTGCTTTTGGTGAAGCACCCTGCTTTAACGTTTTGTTTCTGAATTTTTCGGTTTGAGGAAGTTGTAATTTTACTTGGTTTATTTCTTGAATTTCTACATGAAGTTTATCAAACTTGATATCTTCTAAATGCCCTCCCAGTGTTATATCTTCAGATAAAAAGTGAAAGTGCATTCCCGGTATCACTACGTTTCCAATATAATCTGGCGTAAATAAGCCTACTAAAGTTCCTTTAATATTATCTCTAGTATACATTACCCTTGTATCTAAATATTCAAATAGAGAAACATCTTCATTTTCTAATTTATGTGCCGATGCCATTTTTAGATATCCAAACTCTCCTTTAATTCTGTAGGCATAAAAACTATTTTTAGAAGTAGAGTATTTTTGAAGTTCTTCGTTTAGTGCTTCGTATGAAGTAATGTTTTCAACGGTTACCGTTTTTTTGGGTTGAAAATTTATCATCGTCATATTAGGCGATTCTAAATTCTCTGGAGCCTCTTTAATTCCGCCTTCCGCATCAATAGTATATACGACACCATCTACAGCAACCAGCTCACCTGCTAGGTGATTTACGGTACCAATACCGATATTACCTTGCTGTACCATTTGTTCTGGCGTAAAATCACCTTCATATATACTGTTTAACAATGCAACCGTTGGCGCATATTGATGAATGGTGTTTTCCGTATGTGGTGCTAATCCGTTTTCATCTACGTTGTGTGGATGCGGATGTTCGTGATTTTGAGTTTCTGTAGTTGAAACTGCTTCTTTTTTGTCCTGATTTCCGCAGCTTGCTAAAATTGCCAAGGAAACTAATAGAATTGCTTTTTTCATAATAGTGCTCTTTAGTTGAATATTGATTTCTCTTAAATTTCTGTAACGAAATTCATATACTGCTTTAAGTCACCAATGACAGCTTCTTCCATTAGTTTGCCTGTTTTTACTGCATAAGGTTGATTAAAGTGAATGTCCCAAATATCAGATTCTTTTCTCCAATGCTCGTAAACTGCTAGGGTATCTTCTTGATTATCTACTGTATATAAATCAAAAAGGATGTTGCCTTCTTCCTCTTTTCTTGTGTGGGTAATGTGATCTTCAAACTGTTCAATAAGTGCTTCTCTAAATTCGGTTCTTAGTTTAAAAATGAAGAAAATTATAAATACTTCATCTTCAGAATTTGCAGATTTAGAATGATCTGGAAGCTGATTTGTATCGCCTAAAAAGTAGAAATCAGGAGCCGACTGTAGGGCGATCTGTCCTACTTCCACTAACTTTTTGGTGTGTGGTTCGTTATCGTGAGATGAAATAGCAGCTTTGTCTGCCCAACGTTCGTAAACAAAAAACACATTGTCTTCTGCTTTAGATACAAATACTTTAATCTCTTTATTTCCAGCTTCTTTTTGGGTTGCAGCTTGTGCTTCTTTAAGCGTTGACGCAAACGTATCTTTGTGTTCTGGTTTTGCTGTAAATTTTACTATTGTACTTTTCATAATAATGTTCTTTATAATTGAAGTATCTTTTATTTTAATGGAGTAAGTGGCACTTTTTGAATGATTGTAGCTTCTTTTATTTTTGCAAACCTGTCATTTGGATTATCCTGTACAATCCAATGGTGCGCGGTAGTTGCAGTTAATTTTTGACCCTCTTTTGTCATGCCTTTCCAAACAAAATCTACCTTGACTTCATATTCATTTTCTGAAATTACTTTTACCGTAAAGTTCTCTGGGAAATGACTGCTTTCCTTCAATTGTTTTGGTGTACCATTTAACCATTGTTCTAATTGCTTTATGGTAACAATAGGTTCGCTATTTGTTAAAAAATTAAGTTTAAAACCTTCTGCTAATAACTCTTTAAAAGGCGCAACATTACCATCTAACTGTTCCATATTTAAGAGCCAGTAGTGCATAAGAGATAACATTCGGTTTTCTGGATAAGCATCCTCAAACGTTGGGTCTTTAATCTCGCCAGAAGGCTTAATATTGATTTCTGTAAATACAGGTAAAAGTGCACCAGGAACCTCTTTTAAAAATGTGCTGTAATGCAAAGGATAACTATCATTAGAACCGTCTGACTTTAAATTTTGATATATAATATCAGCTTCTAAATTAACAGTACCGTCCTCTAATTTATTAACTGCTATATTTTGAATATGATGCGCATTTTTCCATTCTTTATAAACTTTTAATCTTTCAGGATAATTTTCTTTGCCTTGCATTTCTCCAGCTGCAGATTTCATTTTTATATCATCTGCTAAAATTTCTAACTGATTTTCTAGTCGCTGTTTGTTTTCAAAATCACGTTCATAAAAAAGATACCAACGGTGATATTGTACGATAGCTGCGTGAACAATTTTTGTATCTGTTTCCATAATTTATTTAGTTTTAGAAATGAATTTTTTAATATCATTAGCTACTTCTTCCGGAACTTCTAATTGTGGAGAGTGCGATGCGTTTTCAATAACTACTAGCTTCGCATTGGGGATGTGGTCTCTGTAGTATTCAGCCACGTTAAAACTTACTACTTCATCATGTTTGCCCTGTAATACTAATGTTGCTGCTTTAATGGATTGAACATCATCTTTAAGATTGAAATATTTTCCGTTTTTAATTGCAGGAATTAAAGAACCATCAACAAAATCTTTACTGTTGTTAACCGTTTCAATCATATAATCTGCTATTGGACTTGGGAGGTCCGGCACTTTATAAAAGACGCGCGAAAGCACAGCTTCCAATTCTTCTTTGTTTTCAATCTTCTTACCAAAACCACCATACACAACGTGGTCATCTATTTTAATACCCGCAGCATCTAGTAAGATCAGATTGCTAAGGTCATTAGGATATTTAATGGCATATGCAGCAGCGGTATGTCCGCCCATTGAGTTACCAACAAGGTTAAATTGACTCACGCCAAGTTTTTCTAAAAAGGACTTCAGAAAAGTTGCTTGTCCGTCTATGGAGTAATCAAGTCCTTCTTTTCTTTCATTTTCACCGTGACCCGCTAAATCGGGTAGAATTAAATGATAATCTTCTGATAAAAATTTAGCCGTTTGTAAAAAACTACTTTTATCATCTCCCATCCCGTGAACAAGAACAAAGCCTGGCTTATCATCTTCCCCTTCACTTTCATAGAAATGAACTGTGTAGCCATTTATTTCAATCGTTTTTTTCTCAAGACTGGCAGCACGAGCATAACTGGCATTGGTTTGGTCTACAAGAACCTTTGGAAAGAAGAAGTATATGACCGCTACAGCAATCACTAATACTCCAATAATTCCACCAATGATTTTTAAAAGCTTCTTCATATTTTTTAGGTTTTAAGATTGATTATAACTGAGTAATAACTGTTTCTTCAGGAAACCTTGACTTTGGTAATTTTGCATTAAAGTCACTGTCTTTTCTATAACCTAAAGACACAACCGCTAGAGCGGTGAAACCTTTTTCGCGTAAGCCAAACTCTTCATCTAAGGCTTTTACGTCTACACCTTCCATTGGACAAGCATCAATACCTAAGGTAGCTGCACCTAATAAAAATGCGCCCATATTTAAATACACTTGCTTTTCCATCCAGTGTGGTAAATCTTTAAGGTCGTAGCGGTGAATATTTGCAAATAACATACGACCACCGTGCATTTGATCTTTAAACTCTTGTGCTGCAAAGCGACCATCTTGGTCTTCTTGCTCCAAAATGCTATTCATATAGTCTTCGTCTGCATCTGTGCGAGCTGCGATAACAATTACGTGAGATGCGTCTAAAACTTTTGGTGTGTTGAATTTGAAAAACCCTTGTGTCCCTTTTGCAATTCGCTCTTTACCTTCTTGAGTATCTGCTATTAAAAAATGCCACGGTTGTAGGTTCACGCTAGAAGGACTTAAACGCAATACATCTTTTATTTGTTGAAAATCTGAATCTGATATTTTTTTAGTTGCATCAAATTCTTTTGCAGAGTATCGGTGGTTTAATATTTCTGTTAGATTCATTTTACTATTATTTAACTTGTTGATTTATAATACTATCAAAATTATAGTGCAAATGTAAGTGTAGAGTTGGTACGTGTCAATAACGGTCAAGAAGTATAGTATAAAAATATAATAATAAAGCATTGTAATACAGCACTATAAGTAATAATATTTTTACTATAAAAAGTATAGTTGCATACTATAGTAAAGCTTTATATCTTTGTAAGATATTTAATATTTTAAAAATGGACAGAAAAGAACTGTTTGAGAAAAAGCCAAAGATTAAAATCAATAATAAAATATCATTTTGCCCAACGAGCGCAGCAATGGAATTGATAGGTGGAAAATGGAAGAGTGTTATACTAACCCATTTAATAGGCGGCAAAAAACGCTACAACGAGTTGCGTAAAGAAATTCCTGGTATTACAGAACGTACTTTAAGCTTACAATTGAAACAATTAGAAGCGGATGGTATGGTAAATAGAAAAGTGTTTACTAAAAAACCACCTTTAAAAGTAGAATACACGCTTACGGAGTTTGGGCAAACATTGGTTCCAATTCTAAACCTTATTGTTGATTGGGGATTACAGGCGGCCGAAACCAAAGGTGAGTTTTTGTTTGATGAATAGATATTAGATTATTTTATTACTCAAAAATTGCATTTTAATCAAAAAAACATCCTCCTTTAAGTACAAAAACAACTTACATCTTAAATTTAGGCTTTACAAAATAACGTTCGCGTTTTTTTGTTTTATATATGGTTAAGGTAGCCATAACAGACCAAATTAAATTAGAAACAAATGAAGGTATGGCATTGTAGTAGTAACAGTTAATGGCTATTAAGAGCGCCCCAAAAAGATTTAAATATTTCGAGTAACTAACATACTTATTGTTCTCTACTAATGTTAGTCCATAAGCAAGAATTAAAAAGCCAGAACCTGACCATCCTAATACATCAATTAATAATTTCATCTCGTCAAATTTGTTTAATTTATTGGGGTTAAATTATACCGCAAATTTGCGCTAAGAGAGTTAAACGTTTATGATAAAAAAGCTACTTAAAATGGTATTTTTACGCCCGATATAAAATTAATTTCCAAACTTATTTCTAAATTCTATTGGCGTTGTTGTTTGGTGCTTTTTGAAATATTTTACAAAATTAGTCGGCTCTTCAAATCCAAGGGTATACCCTATTTCCTTTACACTATCTGCTGTGTGCACCAATAAGCGTTTGGCCTCTAGGATAACTCGGGCATCAATCATTTGTTTGGGAGTTATATCCATAACCTTTAAGGTGGCATTGTTTAAACGTTTTTGAGTAACATTTAATTGATCGGTATACTTGGTAACCGATTTCTGAAAATGAAATTGCCTATCTAACAGGTTTCTAAACTTAATTACGCAATCTAAATCTGATCCTTTGTTTATAATAGCACTATGCTGATTTTGCCTTTCTCTTTCTGAAAATAACAGCAAATTTTTAAGGTGATTTCTAAGAATATCTGACTGATAAATATCTGTGACCTTACGCAACTCCGTTGCTATAAAACGAAATAAATTATGATAAAGAGATGTTCGCTCTTGAATTTGAATTGTAGAGATCGCATACAAATCATTGAACAGCATACTGCTTCTTAAAAAACGAGTGTCTTCTTCTGTTTTGCAAAAAAAGTTATCCGTAAACAAAAGAATTTCACCTTCTATTTGTACTGTTTCATCAAAACACTGAATACTATTTTTATCTACAAATAAAAGTGTATTTGGCTGTATTTTAATAAGATTAAAATCTACCATATGTTTTGAAATTCCTTTTTTGAACCATATAATTTGATAGAAATCTGTTCTATGCGGCTTAATTAAATCCTTGTGGAAATCTTTATATAAAGTCGCTAAGCTTTTAATTTCAAACTCATGAGGAAGACCTTCCTTAAACACGTATTTTTCTATATCCTGATTCACCCTAAAAAAAATTATCGGTTCCAAGCTACGGAATTTATAAGAAATACATCTCTTAGCCCCGCATTTTAAGCGCTAAAATTAATAATCGCACTCTTTTTAACTTTAAATTGAACGCATAAACTCTCTTAATAAAACAGCAACTACATTATGCAATTATAAGAAGTAAAAAATTAAAATTGAAAGAAATAAGATGTTTCTTACAGCACTTGAAACCCGTGTGCATAGGGGTCGTCGTCATCTATAAGTATTGTATTATAGCCATATATTTTTGCCCAACCTTGAATACTCGGAAGTATGGCTACTTTATTCTTCAAAGTAGTTTCGGCTTCTATCTGCCCTATAAATTGAGACCCTATATAACTTTCATGAATAAACTTATCGCCTTTTTTTAATTTTCCTTTAGCATGCCATTGTGCCATTCGCGCAGAAGTTCCTGTTCCACAAGGAGATCTATCAATTGCTTTATCCCCATAAAATACAGCGTTACGTGCTGTTGCTTCTGGTGCAATAGTATCTCCTGTCCATAGGATATGACTTACATCTCGAATAGTCTCATCTTCTGGATGCACAAATGCTCCTGGATATTTTTCATTAATTTTAGAACGAATTTCTTGACTAAACTGAATTAATTTGCCCGCTGAGTACTCTTGGATCCCTCTAAAGTTCTTTTGCGGATCTACAATGGCATAAAAATTCCCGCCATAAGAAACATCAAATATTAGTTCTCCTAGACCTGTACAATCTATAGTTAAGTTAGTTTCCGCTAAATATGATTTTACATTTGTGAGTTTTACCCAATCTACTTTCTTTCCTGTCTGTTGGTACTCAATTAATACTAAACCTGCAGGAGTTTCCATCCGCACACTACCTGGCGTTTTAGGCGTTATTAATCCTTCTTCTATCCCTATAGTAATTGCCCCTATAGTACCATGCCCACACATAGGCAAACAACCGCTAGTTTCTATAAACAAAATTCCAAAATCATTTTCAGGGTTAGTGGGTGGGTAAAAAATGCTACCGCTCATCATATCATGCCCACGCGGCTCAAACATCAACCCTTTTCGTATCCAATCATATTCGGATAAAAAATGTTGCCGTTTCTGACTCATATTTTCGCCTGTCAAATTAGGTCCCCCTCCTGCTACTACACGTACAGGATTTCCGCAGGTATGTGCATCCACACAAAAAAAAGTTTTGCTAGCCATAGTATATCAATAAATAGTTTTAATGCTCTTTCAACAAACAATTTACGATTAAACCTTCATTCTGCTTTTCACTAGCATAGATTTTTTGTTTGATTACTCAAAAGTTCATTGTTTTCATTATTTTTGAAAAGACTAATTATATAATTGAGCACCAAAATGAAAAAAATAGCATTTGTTGTGACCTTACTAGCCATGGCTTGTAATTCTTCACAGAAAACCGTTTCTGAGACGACAACAGAAACAATCGCTACAATGAACCCGAAACCTTTTGCGGAAACTATTACGGAAGCAGAGTTAAAAGATCATTTGTACATCTATGCCTCTGATGAATTTGAAGGCAGAGAAACTGGAAAGCCAGGACAGAAAAAAGCTGTGGCATATCTTGAAGAACAATATAAGAAAATGGGAATCCCTGCAGCACAGGCCGATGGAAACTATTTTCAAAACGTACCATTAACAGTAAGTAAACTTCCTGAAGGCACTATTACAATTAATGGAAAAACGTACAAAAACGGAGAAGGTCTTTTAACATTCACTGCTGCTGAAGGAAATTATAGTGAACTTGCTTATGCTGGTTTTGGAATCGAAGACGAAAAATATTCCGATTATAGTTCTATTGATGTTACAGATAAAATAGTTTTGATAAAAGCGGGTGAACCTATGAATGCGGATGGAACCTATGTCATTTCTGGCAGTGCCGAAAAATCTGTATGGAGCAACCTATCTGAATCCGTGGCTAAAAGGTTTGAAGCTGCTCAGGCTAAAGGAGCTAAAGGCGTTTTATATTTTGATGAAAACAATTTTGCACGTTTTGAGAGTCGTTTTGACTACATGAAAAAGAATGACAGCGGAAGAATGGAAATTAAAGAAGATAATTCAGATACTTTCTTTAACTTTTTTATTAATGAAAATATCGCAAATGCGATCTTACCAAACATCAAATCTGAAAATAAAGCGAAAATCGTTCCTTCTAAAATAGACTTAGCTATTAAAAGTTCTGATGAGGACATAAATTCTGAAAATGTTGTTGCTATTTTAAAAGGTTCTGAGAAGCCCAATGAATACGTCATTATATCTTCACACTTAGACCATATTGGTGTTACAAAAGATGGTGAAATAAATAATGGTGCTGATGATGATGGTTCAGGTACTGTAGCCTTGTTAGAAATTGCGCAGGCTTTTAAGAAAGCTGCAGATGAAGGTAAAGGTCCTAAAAGATCTATTGTGTTTTTACACGTTACAGGAGAAGAGAAAGGCTTATTAGGTTCTCAGTACTATACGGACTTTGACCCTATTTTTCCTTTATCAGAAACTGTTGCGGATTTAAACATAGATATGATTGGCCGTATTGACCCTAAAAGAGAAGGAGATCGCAATTATATTTATTTAATTGGATCTGATAAATTGAGTACAGATTTACACAACATATCAGAAGAGGTAAATGAAAAGTATATGAACATTGCTTTGGACTACACCTACAATGATGAAAATGATCCAAATAGATTTTATTATAGAAGTGATCATTACAATTTTGTAAAAAACAATATTCCTATTATTTTTTATTTCAACGGTACACATGACGATTACCATGCTCCAGGAGATACTCCTGACAAGATTAATTATGATTTGCTTGAAAATAGAGCTCGTTTAGTGTTTTACACGGGTTGGGAAGTTGCCAATAGAAAAGATAGACTTGTGGTAGATAAGGCTAATAAATAGCACTTACCACATATTAAAATAAAAAATGCCTTTGTATTCTTACAAAGGCATTTTTCTTTAATTATAGCCACAAAAAAAGCCTTATCAAAATTGATAAGGCTTTATTTCTGGGTGGAAGACCGGGTTCGAACCGGCGACCCTCGGTACCACAAACCGATGCTCTAACCAGCTGAGCTACAACCACCATTTGTAAGCGGCTGCAAAGTTAATTTTTTAGATGCTATTTGCAAAATAAAATAATCACTATTTTAAATAAATTTTCAAAAAAGTGTCCCCCACTACATTATTACACTAAAAATCAAGCATTTTCCATATGAAACAATCCTATTAAAGAAGTAATTTTCCTTAAGAAAAAGCTTATTTATATAAAACTTTGTACTTATACCAGTTAAAAACATCGTTTCACAACAAAAATTTTCCAATCAAGTAGTTCTAAATTACATTTATAAAAAAAAAGACATTCAACATTTTTCCCAAATATGGTTGACTATTTTATCATTTATAATTATATGAAGAGACCTTTCGTTCTATTTATCTTCTTACAATTTTTCAACCCTACTTTCACCTATTCCCAAAGTACTCAATTAGACAGTTTATATTCAGAAGTACATAAATTTCAGAAAAGTGAAAATTTTGACACTGCTGATCACAACTATATTAACCTATTAAATTCAATAGGAAAAGAATATTACTTTAAAAACATTGACAGTCTATACTATTATTCTCAAAAAGCCCAAAAATTAAGTGCTAAAACTAAATATGTCGAAGGTAGTGTACTAGCTCTTGCAGGCATTAGTCATTGCCAATCTTATAAAGGCGAGAACGATAAAGCCATAAAATCTTTAGAAAAAGCATACGTTATCGCTAATAAAAATAAAGACGCCAAACTTCAAATACTAGCTTTAAACAGACTTGGTATCTTAAATTATGATATAGGTAATCACGCAGAAGCACTAAAAGCATATTTAATGGCTATTGAAATTGCCACTGCTACAAATGATATTTTAAACTTATCGTTTGTAAAAGAAAACATCGCTCACTTATATCTTGCACAAAAAGACTATAAACAAAGTTTGATAATTTATAAAGAAATTCAAAAATTAAATCATCAATTAGGAGAAGACGTATATAAAGCACAAAGCAGCAGTAACATTGCAGACTTATATGTAAAACTAAAAGATTTTGAGAATGCTAAAATATATATAGATAGTAGTATCGTCATTTTTGAGGAGAAAAAAATTGATGATTGGCTGGCGTACTCCTACATGGTAAAAGGAGATCTGTATTTAAAGCAAAATAGGCCCAAACTAGCCCTCTACTGGTATGACAAAGCGCTTACACTACACGAGGACTTAAATGATGACCGAAGCAAAGCGCAACTCTTAAACTCTTTATCTGAAGCGTATTTTAAGCTCTACAATTATGTTGATGCTGAAGAAAACGCAATTGCCTCATTAGACATTGGAAAAAGGTTAAGCCTCTTAGATGATTCAAAAACATCGAACAATCTGTTATACAAAATTAATAAGAACAATAACAATATAGACAGCGCCTTAAAGTATCACGAAGTATACAAACTTTTATCAGACTCTATCTCTCGTAAAGAAAATTTAAATAGCCTTGGCATATTAAAAACCAAATTAGAGTTCGAAAAACAACAAAAAGATGTCGAACTAGCTAATGAAAAAGCAAAAGCAAGACAAAACATCTATATCTATTTAAGCCTTATCATCCTTGCTATTTTAGCTTTGATCATATTTTTATTGCGCAAACAATCTAAAGCACGTAAGAAATTTAATAATGAACTCCGATTGAAAACAAAAGCTCTTGAAAAAAGAGAAGAAGAGTTAAATGCAATAAACGCTACTAAAGACAAGTTATTTTCAATTATTGGTCATGATCTTAGAGGTCCAATAAATGCATTAGCAAGTGTTTTAAGCATGCTAAAAGAGGACGAGATTACACAAGAAGAATTTTTAGATTTTACCCCTAAAGTTAAAAATGACGTAGATGCCATTTCATTTACATTAAACAATTTATTATCTTGGGGTAGAACACAAATGACAGGCTCTAAAACAGAACCATCTAATTTTGATATCCACGAATTAATTACAGAAAACATTAAATTACTGAAGAAAACTGCTAATAATAAAGGAATTTCCATTACAAACACTAGTCCAACAAATACAGCTGTATGGGCAGATATCAATCAGATTGATGTTGTGATTAGAAATCTTTTAAGTAATGCTATAAAGTTTTCGCACCCAGATGGAGTGATTAGTGTAAATGCCATTAAAGAAGATGGTTTTCTTAAAATATCAATTAAAGACAAAGGTGTTGGCATGTCTCCTGAAATCCTTAGTGAGATTTTTAATTCCAAAAACACTACATTAATAACTACTTATGGTACCTCTAACGAAAAAGGAACTGGTTTAGGACTTTCTCTTTGCAAAGAAATGGTGAATAACAATGATGGTGAAATTTTTGTAGTTAGTGAAATAAACGAAGGAAGTATCTTTTATTTTACAATTCCTCTACGAGAAAATAATAAGAAATAAAATTTCTTAATTCCCTTTTATTTTTTTAATTTCAGCAAAGCCAGCCACTTTGCGATACTATGAAATGTAACACTATTACGATTATTTTCTTATTGTTTCTTTTTTCTTCAAATGTTTCACAGCTTCAAGCTCAAGAAAAAAAACAAAAAATTCTTTCAGAGATTATAGCTCACAGACTTCAAAATAAAAAGAAAGCCAGCGCTTATATCAATTTAGTAAATTCTTTAGGTTGGGAATTAAGATATACGAATTTTGACAGTGTAGCCATACTTAGCGAGGAAGGATACAAATTAAGTAAAGAAATCAATTATAAAAGAGGCCAAGCCAAAGCACTTCTAGCCTCTTCCTTCAGTGAAATTATTGCTTTTAAAAACACAGAAGAGACCTTAAAAAAAATTGATCAAGCGATACAATTTAGTACGGATATTAAAGCAGACAGCACCTTAATCTCAGCGTACAACATCAAGGCAATTTACAAAACATATATAGACGACTACGAAGGCGCTTATAAAGACTACAACTTGGCTTTACTACTTTGCCAAAAATCTAACAATACCTTAGAAGAAACAAAGTTATACTCCAACTTAGCAACACTATTCTCTGTTTTAGGTGATAATGATGAGTCTATAAGATATTACATAAAAGCGCTCGATATCGCTAATAATTTAAAAGAAAAATTCTGGTTAGGAGTAGTAAAAAGTAATTTAGGCTATTTATACAATAAGACAAATCAGTTTGAAAAAGCAGCCATTCTTTTAGATGAAAGTATTCAGATTTTTATTGATGAGGACAGAAAAGTTTGGCTTGCCTACGCTTACCTTACCAAAGCAAATTTACTATTGAATAAAAAATCTCCGGAAGAAGCTATAATTTTTCTTGATTTAAGCGATGATCTATTAAAGAATCTAATTTATGAAAAGTTAAAACAAGATTTGTTGCTTGGTTACACTAAATATTACCAACAACTAAATAATTCAGAAAAATCAGAAGAATTAGCAGAAGAAGGTTTTTTGTTATCTACTACCAATAAAAATCAGATAGCAATTGCAAACTTTTCTGAAATCTTATATCAATTAAATAAAGAAAAAGAGAATCAAGGATCTGCCCTTTTCTATTTGGAAAAATTTAAAAACATTACAGACAGCGTAGCACTTCAAAGTAAACAAAATGCATTGGCACTGTTGAAAGCAAAAACTGATTTTCAGAAAGAACAGAATGATCTAAAATTAGACAGTCAGAGAACTATCAAACAACAAAAAACATATATTGTTTTCAGCCTATTTATTGTGTTCTTAGTTATTCTCATTGCATATTACGGCTATAAAAACAACAAAACAATCACCCATTTAAATAGCCAGTTAGAAGAGAAAACGGAAATACTTGAAAACAGTGAAAAAACACTAAAATATGCCAATGAAACTCAAGAAAAACTTTTTTCCATTATTAGTCATGATTTAAAATCGCCTATCAATGCTCTAAAAAACTTACTTCTTTTAATTAAAAATGGCGACATAAAACCTAATGAATTTTTAAATTTTGCCCCGAAATTATATAACGATGTCGATGCCATGTCTTTCACCTTAAATAATTTATTATCATGGAGTAAGTCACAAATGAATGGTTTTGTGAATAATCCTATTAATTTCAATGTTAGTGAAAAAATAAACAACAGCATTAAACTTTTGCAAGAAAACGCAAATCAGAAAAACATTTCTATTCGTAATAATATACCGAAGGATGCTGAAGTAAATTGCGACAGTAATCAGTTTAATTTAATTATCAGAAATTTATTAAACAACGGCATTAAATTTACACCTTGCGGAGGGAGTATTATTGTAGACGCCCATTTAAAAAAGGAATATCTCGAAATTAGAATAAAAGATACAGGGGTGGGAATAACTCCAGACATACAGAATAACCTTTTTAAGCCCGATTCTGCACTTCAGAGTACTTACGGAACTAATAAAGAAAAAGGCACTGGATTAGGACTCTTACTTTGTAAAGAAATGGTTGAAAACAATGGTGGCGAAATTTTTGTAATGAGCAAAATTAATGAAGGAAGTACATTTTACTTCACTATACCTAAAGCTATTTAATACATTTTTTCTGTTGGTTTATTGCCTTAGTTTTTAAATACAAAAAAAGCCTAACATCAATGTTAGGCTTTTTTTATCATATACTTAAAATTTTATCCCAAGAAAGAAACGACTTGTTGGTACACTTTTTCTCCTGTAAATCCGAATTTTTCATCAAGCACAGATGCTGGAGCTGAGTATCCAAAATGATCTAAACCAAATACTTTTCCATGAGCACCTGCCAAGCCTTCTAAGTTAACAGGCAATCCTGCTGTTAAACCAAATACAGGCTTATCTGTAGCAATAACGCTATCTTGGTATTCTTTAGATTGTTTTCTGAATAATCCTTCTGATATAATAGAAGCTATATTCACTTCAAGGCCTTTATGTTCTTTAAGCAATGCTGCTGCTTCTACCAATGTAGCAACTTCCGATCCATTTGCAATTAAAGTAATCACTGGATTTTCTGATTTCAGCACCAAATATCCTCCTTTTTCAGCTTGTAAAGCATCTTCATATCGAGAAGCTCCTGTTGCTGCTATATCTTTAATACCCTGTCTTGAAAGTATTAAACCTGAAGGTACTTTATCATTCTCTAATAACATTTTCCATCCCACTACAGTTTCAGCAGAATCTGCTGGACGTAAAGCTATAAAACTAGGATCACCACTATGGTTCTTCAGTTTTTCTAACAAACGAATTTGAGCTTCTTGTTCTACTGGCTGATGCGTTGGGCCGTCTTCTCCTACTCTAAATGCATCATGCGTCCATACAAACTTTACAGGAAGTTCTTGAATAGCACTTAAACGTATCGCTGGTTTCATATAATCTGAAAACACAAAGAATGTAGCTACTACAGGAATTACACCGCCGTGTAATGCCATTCCATTAGCCATAGCTGCCATAGTAAGCTCTGCAACACCAGACTGTAAGAATGAACCCGTAAAATCTCCTTTTTGTAAAGAATGAGTTTTATTTAAGAATCCGTCTGTTTTATCACTGTTTGATAAATCCGCAGAAGAAACGATCATATTCTCTACTTTTCCCGCTAAATAACCTAAAACATTTGCAGAAGCTGCTCTTGTTGCTAGGCCTGCTTTGTATTCAATAGCTTCAAAATCTAATTCAGGTAATTCTCCCGCTAAGAAAGAATTTAATTTAGTAGATAGCTCCTTATTCTCTTCTCTCCAAGCTAGAATTTCTTGCTTTTTAAGTTGTGCTTCTTTTATTTTTTTAGTGATAACATCTTTGTAAGACGCCTCCACATCTGCATAAATTGCAAATTCATCTTCAGGATTTGCTCCTAAATGAATTAATGTTTTTACAAAATCTGCTCCAGTATCACTAATTGGTTTACCATGTAGCTCTGTATACCCTTCGTACGTTTCGCCTGTTGCAGTAACACAACCTTTACCCATGATTGTTTTACCAATAATTAAAGTTGGCTTATCTGTTTCTGAATTAGCATCTTTTAATGCTTTTCTAATTTCATCATGGTTATGACCATCAATGGTTACTACCTTCCAACCCCAAGCTCTGTATTTCATAGCTGTGTCTTCTGAAGTAACTTCATCTGTCTTCGTAGATAATTGTACGTCATTAGAATCATAAAACATAATAAAATTACTTAAGCCTAAGTGCCCTGCAATTCTACCTGCTCCCTGGGAGATTTCTTCTTGAACCCCACCATCAGATATAAATCCGTAAACTTTATGATTCATCCAGTCGCCAAATCTTGCTTGTAAAAATTTAGCAGCAATAGATGCTCCTACACCCATGGTATGTCCTTGCCCTAATGGGCCTGATGTATTTTCAATTCCTCTTTTTACATCTACTTCTGGGTGACCTGGTGTTACAGAACCCCACTGTCTGAATCCCTGAACATCCGTTTTAGAGAAATTACCTAATAAATAATATTGAGCATATAATAAAGGTGATAAATGCCCCGCATCCATAAAAAAACGATCACGGAATGGCCATGTCATATCAGAAGGATCATAATTAAAAAACTCAGAATACAAAATATGCATGTAATCTGCTCCTCCCATTGGACCTCCTGGATGTCCAGATTTTGCTTTTTCTACCATAGAAATAGCTAAAGCTCTAATATTATCTGCCGCTAACTGGTCTATTTTTTTGTTCATCTTGCCTGATTTATCCTTTAAAATGTACTGTTAATACTCAATTTTTTATAGACTGCAAGATAAAACCCTTTGCGACCATCTGCAACCTATTTTTTGCTTAAATTATTTTCTTACGAATTGATTCGTTATTGTTAGAATTTTCAAAATTAAGAACATTTAAAAACTTAAAATCGCTCCCAGAAATACTATATTAAAAGATATTGAGTTATATTTAGTAGCTTATTTTATTCATTAAAATCATTCTAGCATCACTATGAAAGCTCTTAAAATACTTTTAGTCTCCATTATATTAATAAACTTTACAAGCTGTAAAGATGATAAACCTATTATAGAAGCAGCTCCAAAGGAGCGTGTAGTTTCTACTTATTACTTTATCAGACATGGAGAAAAAGACAGAAGTAATCCTGACAATAAAGACCCTGAGTTAAATCAAGACGGATTAGGACGAGCCATCAGATGGGAACGTGTTTTTAGCGAAATAGATTTAAATGCTATTTATAGTACAGATTATGATAGAACTATGATGACGGCAGCACCAACCGCTGTAAGCAGAGAATTAAGCATCAATAATTATGATCCGGCTACCATGAATGTTGATGATTTTAAAATTATCCACGAAGGTGAAAACGTACTCGTTGTTGGCCATAGCAACACCACACCAGATTTTGTCAACAAAATGTTAGGCGAAGAAAAATATGCTTCCATGGATGATTATGATAACAGCAGCTTATTTATTGTTCGTATTATAGACGGTAAAGCTACGTCTATTCGTTTAAAAATGGATTAATTTTCAGAAACTACAGTTATATTTTCTAATACTATCTTCGATAGCAATTCCAACTGATTTGACTCATACAAGTCGGCCATATTTTCTATTGTAGCAGCTTCATTTTTTGGCTTATAATTTTCGTAATCCACAAAACGTATTCCGTTTACATAACGTTCATGGTACGCTTTTCTAAAACGCACGCCACCGCCATTAGTTTGATAATCATAGGCTAAATAATCTACTTTGAATGTTTCTTTATTAAACCAGTAGTAATAAGTATCCTCAAAATCTGTCCCTCCTCCATTTTCTTTGAAGGTAACCTGAACCAAATAATAAGATAAACCATTCAATTGCTGCTCTCCTAAGAGTTTTTTACGCACCGCTATATCATTTAAATGATAAGGCAACTGGGCAAAATAATGTACCGAATTTATAGCTTCACTATAAACGGATGACAACGAATCTGATACCACCACCGGGGTATCATTAATATAGCGTTGAAAATCAGAATTTGTTTTTATATCAATATAGTTTAAAGAGTCACTTACAAACTTTCGTTTTAGGATAGCTCCTTTTGCATCATATTCATACTCTTTATCCCTAAATTTAAAGGCAACTTTACTGGTTTCATACAAATTGCCTCCACTTACTAAAATAGCTTTATCGACAATGTCAGTTGCTGTTAATTTTTTATCAGCACTATCTTTACAAGCAGATAGAACTAAAATAAAGGTTATAAAAAAATATTTCATCAGTTTGATTTAAGACCTTAATCGCAGAAGAAGGTTCATCATTACAAAATTAATAAAGTATTAATTAGTTTGATCAATTGTATATCATCTAATTGTTACTATTTTTGTAGTTGTGATACAAAAGAAAATAAATATAAAAAATAAACGTGCCCGTTTCGATTTTGAAATTTTGGATACGTATACTGCCGGATTAGTCTTGGGAGGTACCGAAATAAAATCGATTCGATTAAGCAAAGCTTCTATTTCAGAAAGTTTTTGTGAGTTTAATGAGCGTGGAGAACTTTTTATTATCAATATGCAGATTGATGAATATTCTCACGGCACACACTTTAATCACGCCCCGAAAGCACAGCGAAAATTACTTTTAAATCGCGGTGAACTAAGGAAATTAGAAAAAGAGGTTAAAAACACAGGTCTTACCATTATTCCATTAAATCTATTCTTAAATGACAGAGGATTAGCTAAAATAAATATTGGATTAGCAAAAGGTAAAAAGCTATATGATAAGCGAGAAACAATGAAAGACCGTGACAATAAAAAAGATTTAGATCGTATCAAAAAGAGCTTTAATAACTAAAGCTCTTTTTTTTTTAATTTTTATCTTCAAGAAGCGGTACGAAACGAAAAGACCCAAACTCCTTCTTCTCAAATTCTTTTTCAGACTTGCGTATAAAAAGTGTCATCACTTGTTCTTCATTTCCAACAGGAATTACAAGCCTACCTCCTATTTTTAATTGAGCCAATAAAGGATTAGGTACATAAGGCGCCCCTGCAGTAACTATAATTCCATCAAAAGGTGCTTCTTCTGGCAATCCTTTATACCCATCTCCAAAAATATATTTCTTAGGCCGATACCCCATTTTTGAGAAGAACAGTTTTGTTTTTTTGAACAATTCTAATTGACGCTCTATGGTGTACACTTTTGCTTTTTGATGTAATAAAACGGCCGTTTGATACCCACTTCCTGTTCCTATTTCTAGAACTTTAGCATTTGGTTTCAATTCTAATAATTCTGTTTGAAATGCCACAGTATAAGGTTGAGAAATTGTTTGTTCTGCTCCAATAGGAAAAGCTTTGTCTTGGTACGCATGATCTTCAAAACTACTATCTAAAAATAAATGACGCGGAATTGTTTTAATAGCCTCCAGAACGCTTTTACTTGTTATGCCTTTTTCCACTAGCGTTTCTGCTAGTTTATTTCGCATGCCTTTATGCTTTAGTGTATCTCTCAATGGGTTTGGTTTTGTGGCACGAAGTTAAAAAAAACTGGGCTAGAAAACTCAATTAATAAATTTAAAACAATCGTTTAAAAACATCCTTTATCTTAATAATCTGATTGCAAATACATTTAAGTATCCGTATTTTTGAAAAAATAATTTTTTTATGCTCAACGTTGGCGTTTTAGGTGCAGGACACCTAGGCAAAATTCATTTGCGATTACTTAATCAATCTGAAAAATATAATTTAGTAGGCTTTTTTGATCCAGATGCTATTAATGGTAAAAAAGTAGCCGCTGAGTTTGGGTATACTTATTTTGATAATATCAACAAGTTAATAGATGCTGTTGATGTAGTAGACATTGTAACCCCTACCCTTTCGCATTTTGAATGTGCTAAAAAGGCAATAGAAAAAGGGAAACATATATTTATAGAAAAACCAATTACCAATACCCTAGAAGAAGCAGAAGAATTGCTATTCCTAGAGAAAAAACACAAGATTAAAGGTCAAGTGGGTCACGTAGAACGTTTTAATCCAGCTTTTACCGCTGTTAAAGACAATATTCATAATCCAATGTTTATTGAAACACACCGTTTAGCAGAATTTAACCCACGCGGTACTGATGTTCCGGTGGTATTAGATTTGATGATTCATGATATTGATGCCATTCTTAGCGTAGTTCCTTCTACCGTAAAACACATTAATGCAAGTGGTGTCTCAGTAATTAGCAATTCTCCTGATATTGCAAATGCAAGAATTGAGTTTGAAAACGGTTGTGTAGCAAACCTTACCGCAAGTAGAATTTCACTTAAAAACATGCGTAAGTCTCGTTTCTTCCAAAAAGATGCCTACATCTCCGTAGATTTTTTAGAAAAAAAGGTTGAAGTTGTAAAAATGAAAGATGCCCCTGAAAGTCCTGGAGATTTTGATATGATATTACAAAATGCAGAAGGGATTAAGAAGCAAATCTATTTTGAAAATCCTGATGTAGAAAATAACAATGCTATTTTAGATGAATTAGAAACCTTTGCAGACGCCATTACAAATGATACCACTCCTGTGGTAAGCTTAGCACAAGGAACAAATGCATTGCGAGTTGCGTTACAAATAATAGCTTCTTTTTAACGCGAAACAAAACAAAACATTGAATATGAAAAATATTGCAGTTATTGGTGCAGGTACTATGGGAAACGGTATCGCTCACGTTTTTGCTCAAAATGGTTTTAAAGTTAATTTAATTGACATCTCTGAGGCATCTCTTGAAAAAGGTGTCGCTACAATTACCAAAAACTTAGACCGAATGTTAAGTAAAGAAGTTATTTCCGAAGCTGACAAAATTAATGCATTAGCCAATATTACAACCTTTACGCAATTAGAAGCGGGCGTAAAAAACATGGATTTAGTCGTTGAAGCTGCAACAGAGAATTTAGATCTGAAATTAAAAATATTTAAACAATTAGATGCTGTTACTGATGCTCAAACAATTTTGGCTACCAATACATCATCCATATCTATTACTCAAATTGCTGCCGTAACTAGCAGACCTGAAAAAGTAATTGGCATGCATTTTATGAATCCTGTTCCTATTATGAAATTGGTAGAAATAATTCGCGGTTACTCAACTTCAAATGAAGTTACACAGCTTATTATGGAATTGTCTTTAAAATTAGGCAAAACCCCTACTGAAGTAAATGACTATCCTGGTTTTGTAGCGAATAGAATTTTAATGCCTATGATTAATGAAGCTATAGAAACGCTCTACAATGGTGTTGCAGGTGTAGCAGAAATAGATACCGTCATGAAATTAGGTATGGCACACCCTATGGGACCATTACAATTGGCAGATTTTATTGGCTTAGATGTTTGCCTATCTATCCTAAATGTGATGTATGACGGATTTAAAAACCCGAAATATGCCCCCTGTCCATTGCTTGTAAACATGGTTACAGCTAAGAAATTAGGTGTAAAATCTGGAGAAGGTTTCTATGATTACTCAGCATCGCGCAAAGCAGAAAAAGTGGCTAAAAGCTTTATCAAATAAATACCATACATCTTATGTCTATTGCTCGTAATTTAAAAAAAATTAAAGCCTCGTTGCCTGGAACTGTGACCCTTGTTGCCGTTTCTAAAACGAAACCTATTACTGATTTAATTGAAGCGTACGAAGTTGGCCAACGAATTTTTGGAGAAAATAAAATCCAAGAAATGACCCAAAAATGGGAAGAGCTACCTAAAGACATTCAATGGCATATGATTGGTCATGTACAAACAAACAAAGTAAAGTACATGGCAGAATATGTTCACTTAGTTCATGGTGTAGATAGTTTTAAGTTATTAAAAGAAATTAATAAACAAGCAAAAAAATACAATAGAACTATAGACTGTCTATTGCAAATACACATTGCTGAAGAGGATACTAAATTTGGTTTAGATAAAGAAGAATTGCTAGCTATTTTAGCTTCAGATGAATTTAAAGCTTTAAATAATGTAAGAATTAAAGGCCTTATGGGAATGGCTACTTTTACCGAAAATGAGGATCAAGTTCGCAGAGAATTTAAATCTTTAAAATCTTTGTATGACCTTACAAATACAAAATTAGACGATTTAGACACTTTATCTATGGGGATGAGTGGCGACTACAAAATAGCCATTGAAGAAGGTAGTACCATGGTAAGAATTGGTAGTAGCATTTTTGGAGGCAGATAAAATAACCCTAAGAATACAGGCTAAAAGTTTAAAAAACTTACCTTTAATCTTTAAAAAAGGTACTATGATAGCATATGCCATTTAATTAAAAATGAATTCTGAATACGATACATGTACGCAATATTAGATATTGAAACTACTGGAGGGAAATACAATGAAGAAGGTATCACAGAAATAGCTATTCACAAATTTGATGGACACCAAGTGGTTGATCAGTTTATTAGCTTAGTAAATCCTGAAAAAGAGATTCAACCTTTTGTAGTGAAATTAACAGGAATCACTAATAAAATGTTAGTTACCGCTCCAAAATTTTACGAAGTAGCAAAACGGATTGTTGAAATCACGGAAGGCACTGTTTTAATTGCGCATAATGCACAATTTGATTACCGAATACTTCGCACAGAATTTAGACGGTTAGGCTTTAATTTTGAACGAAAAACAATCTGCACTGTAGAGTTAGCTCAAAAATTGCTGCCAGAAGCAGAATCATACAGTCTTGGCAAACTGGTGAGATCACTAGGGATTCCTGTGAGCGATCGTCATAGAGCCAACGGTGATGCACTGGCCACTCTAAAACTTTTTAAATTATTACTCTCTAAGGATTTAGATAAAACTATTGTTAAATCTGTTTTAAAAGCAGAAACTCTTGGCGAATTATCTCCAAGACAACTAGATATCGTAGACGATTTACCTTCTGAAGTTGGGGTATTTTACATGCACAACAAAGATGGAGAAATCATCTTATTAAATAAAAGCAATAATATTAAAAAACGTGTCAATCAATATTTTACAAACAGTGGCAACAGAGCCCGAAGAATACAAAAAGAAACCCGCAAGGTAACTTTTGAGAAAACAGGAAATGAACTGATTGCACTTTTAAAAGAAAATGAAGAATTAGGACGCAACAAACCTAAATACAACCCTTTTCACAAACGAAAGCTATTTACATTTGGAGTATATGCCTCTTTAAATGAACAAGGATATTTACAATTAAAAGCAGAAAAAATAAATAATACCATTCACCAAAGGGTTGCCACTTTTAATAGTTTAGTTGCCGCTGAAAATTTTTTGCATGCGGTACGGGATGAATATCAACTTTGTAATAAAATAAATGGTTTATCTCAAGCAAAGGCTAATTGTTCTAAATTCGATGAAGGCACATGTTTAGGAGCCTGTATAGCAAAAGAAGCTACAGAAACCTACAACACTAGAGTTAAAGAACTCATCCAGAAATACAGCTTAACCGATAAAAATATCGCAATCATTGATAAAGGTAGAGTATTAGGAGAAAAAAGTGTTATTCTAATTAAGGAGGGCGTTCTAAAAGGCTTAGGTTTTTGTGATCTTAACTATCAAATAAATAATTTACCTATCTTAGAATCAATTATTACCCCTATGGAAGGTAATGAAAACACGAATCACATCATTGAAACTTATTTACGCAAAAGAAAAGTCCAAAAAATAATTGACATTAAGGAATAGATTTTGAGAAGACACAAACCAGATAAAGGTTGGCAACATAAGGTTCACGAAATAATATATGAAGCAGATACCCCATTAGGTAAAGGTTTCGATATTATTTTGATTATTTTAATTATCATTAGTGTAATTATAGTAATGTTAGAAAGCATTAAAGAACTAGATGCTAAATACCATTCTATTCTTCTTGCTTTTGAATGGGTTATCACTATCTTTTTTACCATTGAATACATTGCTAGAGTAGTTAGCATTAAAAAACCGTTTAAATATATCTTTAGCTTTTATGGTATTATAGATTTACTTTCTACAATACCACTATACATTTCTTATATTCTTGCCGGATCTCAAGTACTACTTGCCATTAGAGCGTTACGATTATTGCGGGTTTTTAGAATATTAAAACTCGTTAGATTTCTTGGTGAAGCATCACAATTAAAAAGTGCCCTTAAAGCAAGTAGGGCTAAAATCATAGTTTTCTTATTTGCAGTGCTAATCGTCTCAGTTCTTCTGGGAACCCTTATGTATTTAGTAGAAGGTGAGGATGCTGGTTTTACAAGCATTCCAATAAGTATTTATTGGACCATTGTTACCCTTACTACGGTAGGATATGGGGATATTGCTCCTATAACACCACAAGGACAATTTATTGCCACCCTAATTATGTTGGTGGGGTACGGAATTATCGCTGTTCCAACAGGAATAGTTACCGTAGAATTTGGCAAACAAAAACAAGGAAATTCAAGTGCAAAAGAAGGAAAATATGTTCATGTAAATACACAATCATGCCCTTCCTGTTCTGCTGAAGGACATAGAGATGATGCAACGCATTGTTATAACTGTGGAAGTAAATTATAATGGAAAGAACCTTAATCTCCGTGGTAGGACCTACCGCAATAGGCAAAACAAAACTCGCTATTGCTCTTGCTAAACATTACAATACCGAAATAATTTCCGCAGATTCACGACAATTTTTTAAAGAAATGAATATTGGAACAGCGGTGCCTTCCTTAGAAGAATTAGCAGCAGCTCCACATCATTTTATACAACACAAAAGCATTTCCGAACCTTATTCTGTTGGTGACTTTGAACGAGATGCCATCGCTAAACTAGAGCAGTTATTTAAACGAAATTCTGTTGTCATTATGGTTGGCGGAAGCGGCCTTTACGTAGACGCTGTTACTAAAGGGCTAGATCATTTTCCTGAAGTCGAGGAAAGTGTACGCCAAAAACTGAATAAAGAACTTGCTGAAAAAGGTATTTCTGCGCTACAAAAGCAATTACAACACTTAGATCCTGATTATTTTAAAAGAGTTGATATTCATAATCCACACCGATTAGTACGCGCTTTAGAAATTTGCATTGGAACAGGAAAACCATATTCCTCCTTTTTGAAGAAAGATAAAAACAAAAGATCCTTTAAAACGATTACCATTGGTATTGAGGCCGATAGAGCAATGATTTATGAGCGTATTAATCTACGAGTAGACCTCATGATAAAAGCAGGACTTCTTGAAGAAGTAAAATCACTAATAGAACACAAAGCGTTAAATGCCTTGCAAACTGTAGGTTATAAAGAATTATTTAATTATTTTGATGGACTTTGGGAACTAGATTTCGCAATTTCTGAAATCAAAAAAAATACAAGAAGATTTTCTAAACGACAACTTACTTGGTTTCGTAAAACAGCGGGAATTACTTGGGTAGATTTTGATGAGAAAATCACAGACGTAGTACATAAAATTGAAACCGATAATAAATGAACAAGTTTGATGGCGTAATTTTTTATATAATGGGTGTTTCGGGAACAGGAAAAAGCACCATCGGAAAACTACTTTCTAAAGAATGGGGCATTCCATTTTATGATGGTGACGACTTTCATCCCCAAGCAAATATTGATAAAATGGCAGCCGGCCATCCATTAAATGATGAGGACCGCCACGATTGGTTAGTGAAACTAAATAGCATAGGTATAGAAAACAGTAATAAAGGTGCTTTAATTGCTTGTTCTGCACTTAAAAAAAAATACCGAACTTTGTTATCTAATACATTGCAAAAGCACTGCTTTATCTTTCTAGAAGGCTCTTTTGAACTTATTTATAATAGATTGAATAGCAGAGAGAATCATTTCATGCGTTCAGACCTTTTAAAGTCTCAATTTGATGCTTTAGAAACACCTGATTCTACGGAGAATGTTATTACAGTATCTATTAGCTTAAATCCTGAAGAAATTATTACCGAAATAAAAAACCAACTCAACTAGTGGAAACTCAACTGATCCTCGCAGTTATATTTGGTATAGCTATCCTTTTATTTTTAATCCTTAAGCTTAAAATCAACGCTTTTATAGCTTTATTAATTGGAAGTATTACTGTAGGCTTAGTTGCTGGTTTAAATGCTACAGAAATTATTGATACCGTAAAAAATGGTATGGGGGGCACCTTAGGTTTCGTCGCTACAGTTGTTGGTTTAGGAGCAATGTTTGGGGCAATACTAGAAAGTTCTGGTGGCGCAAAAACCATCGCTAATTTTATGATCTCTAAATTCGGATTAAAAAATGCTCCTTCTGCAATGGTTATTTCTGGATTTTTAATCGCAATCCCCGTATTTTTTGATGTTGCTTTTATTATTCTAGTACCTATGATCTATGCCTTACAGCGTAAAACAAAAAAATCATTATTACTATACGCTATTCCTCTATTAGCAGGTTTAGCCATTACGCACGCTTTTATCCCTCCCACTCCAGGCCCTATTGCTGTGGCTGATATTATTGGAGCAGAATTAGGTTGGGTAATTCTTATAGGGTTCATTGTAGGCATCCCTACCGCTTTGGTTAGTGGGTTGCTTTTTGGAAAATACATTGCAAAAAAAATACACGTTGAAGCCCCTGAAGAAACAGAAAGTACAGTTCATGATCGTCTGCCAGAAATAGGAATCACCTTAGGTATAATTGGCACACCCATTTTACTGATTTTATTAAATACTTTTATGACTAGTGGTGTCCTAGGGGATGTTGATCCACAAGTATTAAATTTTATTGAATTAGTCGGTCATCCCTTCACCGCATTAATTATCGCGAATTTATTAGCTTGGTATTTTTTTGGTATCAAACGCGGAATGAGCAAAAATGAATTGTTTAAAATCACAAGCAAATCTCTTGAACCTGCAGGAACAATAATTTTATTAACAGGAGCAGGCGGCGTTTTTAAACAAGTTCTAACAGATACAGGAGCGGGTGAATTACTAGCTACTTCCTTAAGTGATGTAGGTTTTCCTGTTTTAGCTTTTGCATTCACCACTGCGGCTATAGTACGTATTATTCAAGGATCTTCTACTGTGGCCATGATTACTTCTGCCGGTCTTGTTGCACCATTACTTATTGAAGCTTCGCTTAGCAAACCAGAATTAGCTTGTTTGGTTATTGCTATTGCTTCTGGAGCCAGTATTTTTTCACATGTAAATGATAGCGGATTTTGGCTTGTGGGACAATACCTTAGAATATCGGAAAAAGACACCTTTAAATCTTGGACCATGATGACGACCATTTTAGCACTAACTGGCTTTATTTCGGTTTGCATCATTAATCTTTTTCTATAAAAAAAAGCCATTTGATTTCTCAAATGGCTTTTTTATTTTTTTAATCTGTTACAGTTATTTCTCCTCTGCAGTTTTTACTACTAATCGGAATCCTTCACCGTGAATATTCAAAATCTCTACAGTATCATCAACTTTTAAATATTTTCTAAGCTTAGCGATGTATACGTCCATACTACGAGATGTAAAATAGTTGTCATCCCTCCATATTTTTGTTAAAGCAAGCTCTCTAGGCATTAAATCATTTTCATGTAAAGCCAAAAGACGTAATAACTCATTTTCTTTTGGAGATAATTTCACAGGCTCCTGATCTTTATACTTAAGAAAACGAAGTTTAGAATTTAGTTGGAAATTTCCGATTGTAAATTCGAACTTACGACTATCTGCTAAGGTACTTGAAGCTTTCCTTTGTAAAATAGCTTTAAGTTTCATTAAAAGTACTTCAGAGTCAAATGGTTTATTTAAATAATCATCTGCACCAGCTTTATACCCCTTTAATACATCTTCTTTCATGGTTTTAGCAGTCAAGAATACGATTGGCACATTTTCGTTTTTTTCGCGAATTTCTTTCGCTAAAGTAAATCCATCTTTATAAGGCATCATCACATCTAAAATACAGATGTCATAATTATCTTTTTTAAATTTTTCAAAACCTTCCATTCCGTTTTTTGCTAAAACGACGTCAAAATCGTTCATAGACAAATAATCTTTAAGAACGATACCGAAATTTGGGTCATCCTCTACCAAAAGTATTTTTTTGTTTACTGTCTCCATAATTTTTTTTATATTAAAGGTAATTTCACGTAGAATGTACTTCCTTTTCCTTTCTCACTCTCAACGTAAACTTCACCTTGATGATCTTCAATAATTTTTTTCACGTAGGACAATCCTAATCCGTGACCTTTTACATTATGTATGTTACCTGTGTGCTCTCTGTAAAACTTTTCAAAAACCTTTTTCAAAACAGCTTTGCTCATTCCTGCACCCTGATCTTTTATTTTTATAATAATATTATTATTCGCAACTTCTGTATACACATCTATTTTAGGCGCCTCTGGCGAATACTTAATAGCATTGTCTAATATATTAACGATAACATTAGTAAAGTGCATGTCACTGGCTAATACTTCACTACTCTCTGCTTCTAAGTGAAGGTGAATATACCCACCTCTATCGTCTACAATTAACTCTACATGTGCCATTGCATCATGTATTATGTCGTGTATGTCTACTCTATCCTTACTTATATCTAACTGATTTTTTTCAAGTTTAGAAATTCGGAGTACATTCTCTACCTGAGCATGCATTCTTTTATTCTCATCTTTAATCATTGTTAGGTACCGCTCCACCTTTTCTTTATCGTCAATAATTTTAGGATTCCTAATCGCTTCTACTGCAAGATTTATTGTGGCAATTGGTGTTTTAAACTCGTGCGTCATGTTATTAATAAAGTCCGACTTTATTTCCGAAATCTGCTTTTGTCGAATCAATTGATAAATAGCACTGGTATACGCTACCACAATTACTAAGGTAAATAACAAAGACAAAATTGCCATAGGCAGAATCGTCCGAATTAAATATTTCTTTTTTGCAGGAAAGGTAACGAGCAATGCAAAATTGCTCTCTCCATCAGAATCCTTAAAAATTGGATATTTATAAAGCGTACTACTCTTTGCAAATTTGAATTTTCTAGACTTTACTTTTGTAGGGAGACTTCGGCTATAAATACCATATTCATATTCCGTATTTATATTCCTATTTTTAAGCTCCATATCTAACAAAAGTTCTATCTCTTGTCGTGTAACACGCTTATGAATAGGCCTCGTCTTCGCTTTTTCTTTAAAAACATCTTCCCAAGCAGCTTTTTCAATAGAGGTTAATCCGCCTATTTTTTCTAACTTCTGTATAGGTGTTAACATATTAGCCTTACCGTCTAAACCATAATCTTCTTTGAAAATAGTTTTATTACGTATGCTCGTATAGTTTTTTAGAATCGTAGAATCTAATCCAAAACCAATATTATTAGTGTCAAAGAACGTTGATGGGACACTATAACTCTCCTCAAGTATCCCGTGTGAATAATACGTTATTTCATTAGAGTTCATATCTCTTTCCATAAAGAAGATATTCTTTAGCAGATCTGGTGCCTTTGCCTGCCCACCTGCACTATCTCTAATTTTCAAAAGTTCGCTTGTATAATCTGCAAGTTCTCTTTTTTCAATTTTCTCGGTGACTTTATTCAAAATCTCTGTCACCATACTTGTAAACTGTTCCTCCTTATCCTCTACTGACTGTTTTATCCAATAGCCTTGAACAAAAATTATTCCTATTAGAGACACACTCATTAAGATGACAAGAAGAATAAATAAGCGTCTATTCATTGCGGTAAAATTAAAAATTTAACAGTTAGTAGTTAATGCGTTTAACCTAACCTTAACACAAATGTTAAAATTTAGAAGTAAAAGAAGATAATTTAAGAAGTTGTTTATGAATTTCTGCCACGAGAAAAGAAGTCTTTTCTAAATCTAAATTATTGATCACAAAGTCTGATAAAGCAGCTTTCTTTTCATCAGACCATTGATTATCAATGCGTTCTTTAACTTTTTCAATAGAAATATGGTCCCGTGAAACAACCCGTTCTATTCTAATTTTTTCTGGAGCAGTAACTAATATTATTTTAGCAAATCTATCTTCGGAAGAATTTTCAAATATAATTGCAGTTTCTTGAATAATATACGGGAATTCTTGATTTTTAACCCAAGAAATGAAATGATCTTTTACTGCGGGATGAACAATTGCATTTAATTTAGCTAACAAATCAGGATTTGTAAATACCTTATTTGCTATGTACGATCTATTTAATTTGTTATCCAAATAGGATTCTTCACCTAAAAGCGCTTTAATTTTACCGCTAAGAACTTCTGAATCTACCATAAGTTTTTTAGCCTCTAAATCTGAATAATAGACAGGCACACCTAAAGCATGAAACATTTTTGCTACCGTAGTTTTTCCACTTCCTATTCCACCTGTTAAACCAACAATCATTATTTCCGCTTTAAAATATATCGTACTTCGTTAGACATAAGCCGTATATCACTCAAATATTCGGGAAATGTCTCTAACTTTAATACAATGGCATGTTTAGCATCATCCTGAATTAAATTGTAATCTGCCACCACACTAAAATCAGTTGTTTTCAGATCTTTTAAATCATCTATTTTTGCTTTACAGACAATCTTTACTGTATCTGGAAATAGTTTAATTTCAAAATTATCTGGCAAATTTATCACCTTGATAGGTGCTTCTATTATTTTTTCTGAAAACCTAACCACTTTTCCTTTTACAAAGACTTTAGCGGTAAGGTAGGTGATGTTATCTGTGTTTTCTGGCGTTTGCAACAGCAATTCTTCACTGAAATCTTCAGTCACGTTACTTATTTTTTTCACTTCAGTTTGGATACTTTCAATTTCCTCCAAAACTTTCCCTGGCCCTTTAACTAAAATACTATCAGGACTTATTATTATAGCCCCTTCTAACATGTAGTTTTGAGAAAAATCAATTTTCAGTCTTTGCATCACTGGAACTTTTTTTCGCTTCAACTCGTAAATTTCTAAAACGATAGCATCGCCTTCATCTACTCCTAAGAATTCCATTGAATGTGGCAATTGTTTTTCTATTTGCAATTGATAGACACTTCTTGGAACGATGTAAGCATCATCCTTTTGTTCTGCTTTTGAGACGTCTATTGTTACTGTTTTGTTTTTAAAACCAAAACCTAAAAAAGTAAATCCGCTAGCCTTAAGTTTAACATCAATATGATCTTTTGATGCGCCTACAAATAGCAGGCTGTCTGGTACGTTTACATATACCACATCAAACGTCGCTCGTCCGGTATAGTCTTCAGAAAGTTTATTAATAAACCACGACATGCTCGAAAAAAATAGAAAAATCAGGAAGATTTTAACTTTTCGCTTCTGAAGGCTTTTCTTAATTTTTATCATGATCCGCATTAGTTTTTAAAGAAGAGCTTAGGAAATAATTCTTCTGCTTTCTTTGAACTAAAGTTAAGTAAGATTGTTGATTTTAAAAAACCATATCCATAACCTACGAACTGAATACATACCGCCGCTAATGAAAGTAAGGCTATTGCTGCATTTTTATTTTTCAACAAAGAATCCAAAAATAACAACACAAAGTAAAACAGATATAAGTAGACTGGAAAGTTAAACCCGAGAAAAGCAAAAATTACGGATAATAAAAAACCTAAGCAAAAAATAGTGGGAAACCAATAGGTGACTTTTTTTGTTTCAGGATGCCAAGCATTCAATATAGGCCTCACCATACCAAATTTATTGACTTGAATGTAAAATTTATTCCAATCTATTCTTCTTTTATGAAATACATAAGCCTCGGGTATTAATTTAGTTTCAAAGCCTTTGCTCCAAATTCTAATCGTTAAATCTGGATCTTCCCCGGGATGTATATTCCCATACCCTCCTGTACTCTCGAAAGCTTTTCTTGAAATTCCCATATTAAAGCTTCTGGGCTGAAACTTATCTACGGCGGTCTTACCTCCTCGGATACCACCTGTAGTTAAAAAGCTAGTCATTGCATAGTTTATTGCTTTCTGCACTAAAGAGAAGCTCTCATGCGCTGCATCAGGACCACCATAACAATCTACATATTCTTTTTCTAGCGCTTTTTCCGCCGCGTCTAAATATTGCGGAGGCAAAATACAATCAGAGTCTAAAACAATAAAATAATTTCCACGTGCTTTACGCATTCCGTAATTCCTAGAATCACCAGGGCCACTATTAGGTTTTTGAAGATAAGTGATGGATAATTTATTTTCGAATGCTGCAATTACAGCTTCAGAACTAAGCGTTGAGCCATCTTCTACAATAACAATTTCATACGGCTCTTTATAAGTTTGCATTACCAAACTTTCAAGCAGCTCTTTAATCTCATTAGGCCTATTGTACACAGGAACTATAAAGGAAAAGTCTAATTTCATTTTGAAATAGCTATAAACATAAAAGCCACCCGAATAAACGAATGGCTTTCGATTGAAAATCTAAATTTTATTTACTGAAATACTCAATAACTTCTTGACTAACTCCTGTATTAGAGAAGCCTCCATCATGAAATAAATTCTGCATGGTAACTTTCTTCGTTAAATCCGAAAATAAAGTAATCGTATAATCAGCACAATCTTGAGCAGTTGCATTTCCTAAAGGAGACATTTTTTCTGCGTAGCTGATAAAACCATCAAAACCTTTTACCCCTTGACCAGCAGTTGTAGGTGTTGGAGATTGAGAGATTGTGTTTACGCGAACTTTCTTTTCTTTACCATAAAAGTATCCAAAACTACGCGCAACAGACTCTAAATACGCCTTATTATCTGCCATGTCATTATAATCAGGAAAAGTACGTTGTGCTGCCATATACGTTAAGGCCACAATACTCCCCCATTCATTCATAGCATCAGCCTTATAAAGCGTTTGCATTACTTTATGAAAAGATAAAGCAGAAACATCCCAACCTTTAGCTGTGAAATCATATTTCTCATCCGTATACTTTCTTCCTTTACGAACATTTACAGACATTCCTATAGAATGTAAAACAAAATCTAATTTACCTCCTAAAATTTCGGTAGCTTTTGCTACTAAATTAGCCAAGTCTTCTTCGCTAGTAGCATCTGCTGGAATAATTTCTGAACCTGTTTTCTTTGCAAGTACATCTATTTGCCCCATTCTCATGGCGATAGGCGCATTAGTTAACACAAAAGTTCCGCCTTCTTCATGAACACGTTCTGCAGTCTTCCATGCAATTGAATTTTCATCAAGAGCTCCGAAGATTATCCCTCTTTTTCCTTTTAATAGGTTGTATGACATTTTATTTATTTTAGTATTCCTCTAATTAAATTCAAATATATTAAAATTTGAATGGTTCGTTTATTTGAAAATTGTTTTATTTTGATGTCTACAATACAGACTACCCCAATAATTGTTTGGCATGAGCTAATGCAGACTCAGAAATATCTTTTCCTCCTAACATCTCTGCTAATTCTCTAATACGCTCCTCTGTTGATAGTTTTTTCATTCGAGTATGTGTAACCATACCTTCTTCCTCTTTATACACCTTGAAATGATGTATTCCTTTAGAAGCTACTTGCGGTAAATGGGTAATGGAAAAAACTTGCATGGTAGCACTCATCGCTTTCATAATGTCGCCCATTTTTCCAGATATTTCACCAGAAACCCCTGTATCTATTTCATCGAACATCATGGTAGGTAATTGTTCGTATTTTGCTAAAATAGATTTAATAGTTAACATTATTCTAGACAACTCTCCACCAGAAGCTACCTTTTTTAGATCACCATAATTAGATCCTTTATTTGCTGCAAACAAAAAGAGCAACTCATCTTTTCCTGATGAATTAAACGTTGAAGAAGGATTAATTTCAATTTTAAAAGTAGCACTTGGCATTCCTAATTGCGCTAAACTTTCTAAGAGTTGCTTTTGTAATTCTGGAATTACTTTGTTTCTTTTTTTTCTGATCTTTAAAGCAAGATCATCCAAAGTTTTCTCTTTTGTTTTAAGTTCTTTTTCTTTTGAAACAATATCAGCCTCTACACTATCTGCTGCGCTTACACTTTCCGATAATTTTTCTTTGATATCAATCAACTCTTCTATAGCAGCTACATTATGCTTTTTAAACAAGTTGTACAGCAATTGAAGTTTGGTATTTACTTGCTCTAGAACCTCAGGATTAGCTTCTGAGTTCTCTTGAAGTGTTTGCAATTCTGATGAAATATCGTCTACTTCTATAAACACAGAATTGATACGTTCATTTAAACCTACAAATTGCTGACCAAATGCTGCTAATTTACTAGAAGCTAATTTTAGTTCCGTCAGTAAAGTTACAATCCCAATTTGCTCATCATTTAACAACGAATGTCCTTTAGACAAGTGCTCTTCAATTATTTCAACATTATTTAATTGCTCATATTGCTCTTCTAACTCTTCAAGAATACCTAGTTTTAAAGGCGCAACTTCTAACTCTTTTAAAAGGTGACTATTGTAATCGTATTCTTTAGTTGCATTTTCTTGAAATGCAACTAGCTTCTTTAGTTCTCGCTGTGTTTTTTGATATGATGATAGCCCTTCATTAAATTTAACTAAAAGAGTACCATTAGCTGCAAGTGCATCAATCACCTTTAATTGAAAGTCATTATCTGCTAATTGTAAGGTTTGATGTTGTGAGTGAATATCTATAAGCCGATCACCTAAACTAGACAAAATATCCAAAGTAACAGGTGAGTCGTTTACAAACGCTCTAGACTTACCACTTGGCAAAATTTCTCTTCTGATAATTGTTTTTTTCTCAAAATCAAGATCTTTCTCCGTAAAGAAGTCTTTCAAATGATATTTTTCAACATCGAAAGTGGCTTCGATGATACATTTCTTTGTTTCATCACGAAGCGAGCTCAAATCTGCTCTTTTTCCTAAGACAAGCCCTAAACCTCCTAATAAAATAGACTTACCAGCTCCTGTTTCCCCTGTAATAATGGTGAATCCATCATTAAAAGTAACATTTAGTTTATCTATTAAGGCGTAATTCTGTATTGATAGTGAGTTCAGCAATTCTAAAAAAATTTAGTGCCGTAAAGATAATTTATATTCTTTGAGTTTGAAACTATTAAGCAATTACGATACAATTTTATTATAACGCAATAAATGAAGTTGTCTTTTACTTAGTAGGTGATTGAATTCCAAGTACTTGAATACAAAGGTGCTATTCGAGCAAGTGTTTCTTTAAGCTGGACAATATCTACTTTAGGGCCATCTGAAAAAACATTTTTTATTTCTTCGGATTTAGCATCGAAAAAAGTCTGGATTAGAAAGGCATTAGGCCTACGTTTTACCAAAGTTTCTAGCAATCGCATCGTCCCAGAAATCACCTGTTTGCCTGTGCTGTTATTATCTGCCAAAATATCCATTCCTTTTCTATGGTAATTATACATTGCCACCCTGTACTCTTTAAAGGTATTAGACAATAAATTGTCTACCAATTCAAAACGTGTGCGTTCACTAGCATCTTGACTCCATCCAGCAGCACTACTGCCTTGTGCTTGTGTTACAATATTTTGTGCTTTTCTATAAAAATCTGTTCCTCCTTCTAGCTCAAATGTATCGGCATCAATACCTAACATAATATACACGTAGTAGGCCACTACACTAACTAGGTTAGAATCATATACATTTTCATTATAAACCAAAGGCTGAAATTCTGTGTATTCAAAGTTTAATTCGTTGTCTTTATAATTAAAAGCAGGACTATCGTAAGACGTATTGAAAATTGGTCGAGAGGATTGTAATTGAATACTAGCATTGAATTTATTATTCTGGTATTCCGTGACCGTAATAAACATACGTGCATTTAATCTTTCCACTTCTTTGTAGTTCCTATTCGTCCATTTTGTTTTATTTACAAAATCGTTTAAAGAACGTTCTAAAGTTTTAAATATTTGCTGATTCGTTTGTCCTACCTGATCAGAATTTATAGTAACCACCGCATTCAACTCCTGAGCTCCGCTATAGATAGGGAGAAGTAAAATGATTAATACCAAAAGAAAATTACGCATGTAACCTAGTCATTATTTCATTCATGATATCCTTAGCAACGTCTGCCTTGGTTTTTAGTTCAAACGCTTTAATCGTAGAATTCTTATCTATGAATGATATTTTATTTGTTTTTTTTCCAAAACCAGCACCGGAATCATTTAAAGAATTAAGAACAATGGCATCTAAATTCTTACGCTTTAACTTGCCTTTTGCGTTTTCAATTTCATTTTCTGTCTCTAATGCAAACCCAACTAAAAATTGATGTTTCTTCTTTTGCCCCATGGAAAACAAGATGTCTTTATTTTTAACCAATTCAATAGTTATATCTTCTGCTTTCTTTTTAATTTTTTGTGTGGCAATAGTTTTAGGTTTGTAATCTGCTACTGCAGCTGCAGCTATCGCTATTGCAACATTCTCAAAATACTTATGCACTTCAAGGTACATCTCTTCAGCAGACACCACACGAATTAACTGAATTAAATCATGACTTACATTTAAATGAGAAGGTCCTGAAATTAAAATAACTTCTGCGCCTAAATTAGCGGCTGCTTTTGCAATTTCAAAACCCATAAGCCCAGAAGAGTGGTTTCCTATAAAACGAACAGGGTCTATTGCTTCATACGTAGGTCCTGCTGTAATTAATACTTTCTTTCCTCGCAAGGGTAACCCCTTAACAATAAAGTTCTTTAGAAAATCTACAATAGCATCGGGTTCTGCCATCCTACCCTCTCCATAAAGGCCACTTGCCAGTTCTCCTGAAGTTGCAGGAATCATGATATTACCATACGACTGTAGCTTTTCAAAAGAAGCTTTTGAAGACGGATGTACATACATGTCTAAGTCCATGGCAGGTGAAAAAAATACAGGACATTTTGCAGACAAATAAGTTGCTAAAAGTAAATTATCACAAGTACCATTAGCCATCTTTGATAATGTATTTGCGGTTGCCGGTGCTATGATCATGTAATCTGCCCAAAGTCCTAATTCTACATGATTACTCCATGACAAACTACCATCTTCCTCATTAATAAAAGAAGATAATACGGGATTTTTAGACAGCGTAGAAAGCGTAAGAGGGGAAACAAAAGAGCTGGCGCTATCTGTCAAAATTACTTTGACATTAGCGCCAGCTTTTATAAGTAAACGGACTAAAAAAGTGGTTTTATAAGCGGCAATACCTCCTGTAATTCCTAAAAGGATGTTTTTTCCGCCTAACATTTTACTTTAAGTCTTTCGCTGTATTTCTGTAATAGATTTTATCATCTAACCACTCAGTAACTGCTAAAGCATGTGGCTTTGGTAATTTCTCATAAAACTTAGAAACTTCAATTTGCTCTTTATTTTCAAAAACCTCTTCTAAGCTATCGCTATATGTTGCAAACTCTTCTAACTTTTCTAATAACTCTTTTTTAATTTCAGAGTTAATCTGAACAGCTCTTTTAGAAGCTATAGAGATTGCTTCGTATATGTTTCCTGTAGGAGCATCAAATTCATTCTTATTGATAGTCACTGTAGAAACAGGAGCTTTTGAATTTTTTAAATCGTTCATGTTCATAATAAAACCTGTTATTTATTTGGAATAATTTTCTAATTCTTTTTCAATTTTCTCCATCAAATTATCCGCGTCCTTTTCATACTGCGTTTGAGGAAAATTCTTTTTTAATATACTATATGATGTTTTAGCATCTTGCAGACGTTGCTTCTTTTTTTGCTCTGTACTATTCAATGCTAAATTAGTTAACGCTTTCATTTTATAAAATAGTGCATCTTCCTTATAAATTGATCCAGGAAAGTCTAAAATGAAATTATCCATCGCTGCTGCTGCAGAAATTGAGAAATCCAAAGTATAGTACTGTCCTAATTTTGTAAACTGCTTACCTATTTCAATAGCTTTAAGTTCTTTTTTTTGAGTAAGATCTTTAGCCATTTGATTGGCCTCTGGCATAAACTCAGATTCAGGAAAAGTATTGATAAACGTTTGAAGTTTTTGAAGTGCTTTATCTGTATCTGTTTGATCCAAAGAATAGTCAGGTGACAGCATGTAATAACTCTTTGCTACTAAAAAACCAGATTCTTGGGCTTTATCACTTTTAGGATATGATTTTAAAAAACGTTCAAATTGATATCCTGCGGTATTATAATCTTTAATTTGATAATAAGAATCTGCTAAGAAAAACATAACACGTTCTCCCTGAGGTTTACCAATATACTTAGGGGTTATCTGTTCTAACAACCTGTTAGCACGCTTGAAGTCTTTGGCTTCATAAAAATTTTCAGCCATATCATACTTGGCTTTAACGTCATCATTCTTTAGTACTTTTTGGTACTCACTACAAGAACTCAAGATAAGCGTTAAAACTAAGAGACTTAAAAAAGGTCGCATTTTTCTAAACATTCTGCAAAATTAGTTATTCTTAATGGATTTAAAAAACATTTTCTATCGCTAAAATAACGTGCAGTGCTCCTTTTACAAACGATTTGGCTAACTTTTAACTTAAAATTACAGTTACAGCCTCCTTCTTAAGCAGAAACCTTAGCCATTGTTTTTAAAAAATTAGCTATTCTTTGCTTCAATTCTTTTGTTGCTTCTATCAATGGTAAACGTACTGTTGCTTTACAAATTTGTAATGATTCAAAAATAGATTTAATCCCTGCTGGATTACCTTCTTCAAAAATAAGATGCATTCCTTGCTCCATTTGATGGTGCAACTCATACGCCTTCCCTATTTTACCTTCTAAGCCCAACCGAATCATTTTAGAAAACTCACTTGGCAGACCTTGTCCAATAACGGATATTACGCCTGCCCCACCCGCTAAAACTGTTGATAATGCAGTACCATCATCTCCAGAAATAACTAGAAAATTTTCAGGCTTATTTTGAATAATCTCATGGATTTGAGCCATATCTCCGCAAGCTTCTTTAATCGCTACAATGGTACTAAAATCATGTGCCAAACGGAGTGTGGTTGCTGCCGTCATGTTGCTGCCTGTTCTTCCCCTGGAACATTATACAGAATAATCGGTTTTGGAGAGGCCATCGCAATTGCTTTGAAATGCTGATAAATGCCTTCCTGCGTTGGTTTGTTGTAATATGGAGAAACCGATAAAATAGCATCAAAATCTGACAAATCTGCAGTTTTAAGCTCTTCTACAACGGCATAAGTATTGTTCCCTCCAACCCCTAAAACTAAAGGTAGTCTACCTGCATTGGTTTTTACCACAGTCTCAATCACAAGTTGTTTTTCCTGTGCAGTTAATGTAGCTGTTTCCGCAGTTGTTCCTAGAACCACCAAATAATCAATACCACCTTCTATGCTATATTCTACTACGCGTTGCAACCCTGTTACATCGATAGAAAAATCTTCATTAAAGGGAGTTATTAAAGCTACTCCTGTGCCAAACAAATTTTTCATATTATTCTATTTCCTTAAATATCTTAAGGTACTTTTTTAATTCTTTTTGAAACAACCCAAAATCTGAAAGGGGTGTTTGTAATATAAGATCATTCAATTTATGATCAACAGTATCAAAACCTACGCGTATTCTTGCCTTAGTTTTTAATGTCATTAATTGCAAGAGCAGTTGTTCATCTGAATAATAATTCAGTAAAACATCATATTCTCTACTTAAAAATTCTAATGCGTATCCATTTTCTATTGCCCCATTCCATCCTAAATCTTTATCCGAAAAAACAGGCGTTGCATATGGCGAATTTTTATCGTAAAAACTTTTATACCCAATAATTTTAACCGAGTTAGGCCTTAATTTAAATTCATCTACCAACTGATAAAATAAATTAACATCCTCAAACTTATCCAAATCTACTATACATCCTACAGAAGCTATTCCATGTCCTTTTTTTGCATTCGCTATGGGACTAGACAATAGCTGCTTTACATACTTTCTAGCAGATTTTTGTTTTAATTTTTGTTTTAAAGCTTTTAAAAACATGTATTTTTACATTTGTACAAATGTAAATAATATTCACAGCAATTATAACACGAAGATACATACTAAAATGATTTTAAAAATTAAACAAATTGTTATAATTGTAACAATCACTTGTTTTTTATCCTGTAAACAAGAAAAACCTGTTTTAATTCAAATTTCAGGTACTCAAATTGCAATTACAGACACCATTGATAGTACAGTTAGTATAGAAGAGTTTGTAGCTCCATATAGAGATCGGATTAATGAAGTTTTAGACAGTACCCTAGCCTACGCTCCAACAACGATTTCTAAAAATGATGGCGCACTAAATACTACTGCCGGAAACTTAATGGCAGATGCTGTTTTAGAGCTAACCGCACCTATTTTTAAATCCAGAACAGGCAGCACCTTAGATCTTGTTTTATTAAATCACGGGGGAATCCGAAGTACCATTTCAGCAGGAAATGTTTCTGCTAGAACGGCTTATGAAATTATGCCTTTTGAAAATACGATTGTTGTGGTAGGCTTAAAAGGTGACGCTATTCTTGAAATGGTGAACTATCTAATCAAATCTAAAAAACCGCATCCGCTTGCCGGGTTACAAATTACATTAAATAAAGATGATAGCATTCACGAAATCCGCATACAAGGTCAACTTTTTGATGAAAGCAAAACGTACTATGTTGCAACGTCTAATTATTTAGTAAATGGTGGAGATCACATGGATTTCTTTAAAAATAAAGTAACATTTACAGAAACAGATTACCGCATAAGAAATATAATGATTGATTATTTCTCTAAAAAAGACACCATTGCTCCAATTATAGATGACCGATTTATAAAATTAGACTACTAAATCATGAATAGAAGAAAATTTATTACCAACACTACAGCAACATCAGCATTTATAGGACTTGGCGGATTGACTTTAAATTCTTGTGCTTTAGATGCAAAAAAGAAAATAACTATTTTACATACTAATGATGTACATAGCCATATTGATGCTTTCCCTAGTTCTCATTCTGAGTTTCCTGGTCTTGGAGGCATAGCCCGCAGAGCAACTTTAGTAAACACCATTAGAAAAGAAAATCCGAATACCTTACTTTTTGATGCCGGTGATATATTTCAAGGAACACCTTATTTTAATTTTTATGGTGGGGAGTTAGAATTTAAACTTATGAGCATGCTTAAATATGATGCTGCAACCATAGGTAACCATGATTTTGATAACGGTATTGATGGCCTTTTTACTCAACTACCTCACGCGAAATTTAAATTGATAAGTGCTAATTACGATTTTACAAATACAACGATGCAAGGGTTTACAAAACCCTATGATATTTATACTATAGATGGTGTTAAAATAGGGGTTTATGGTTTAGGCATTGAACTTGACGGATTAGTCACTAAAAAACTTTTTAAAGAAACAAAGTATTTAAATCCATTCGAAATTGCTTTAGATACCGAAAGAATTCTTAAAGAAGATGAAGCTTGTGATATTATTATTTGCTTATCACATTTAGGATATAAGTACGATTCTGAAAAACCAGATGATCTTAAATTAGCGGCCAAAACAAAATACACAAATCTTATTATTGGCGGACACACTCATACTTTTTTAGACAAACCAACAGTTGTAAAGAATAGCATTCAAAATGATATTTTAGTAAATCAAGTAGGTTGTTTTGGCGTAAACCTAGGACGAATTGATTTTTATTTAGACCATAATAAAAACATGGCAGCGGATGGTGTAAGCATTACTGTTTAACTCTATTTAACCATGATTCTTTTAAAAACAAATGCAACAAACAAAGACTTTATAGCCCTAATAAAAGCCCTAGACGCTTATCTTAAAGTTACGGATGGCGAAGAACATGATTTTTATAATCAATTTAACGGACTAGAAGATTTATCACATGTATTAGTAGTATATAACAACAATGCCCCTATCGGTTGCGGAGCAATAAAACATTTTACTGATACTACCTTTGAAATTAAAAGAATGTATGTAAAGCCTGACTTTAGAGGAAAAGGGGTGGCTTCAAAAATTTTAAACGCTTTGGAACAATGGTCAAGAGATTTGAAGTATACGTCTTGTATTTTAGAAACAGGAACCAGACAATTAGAAGCAATAGCCCTATATCATAAAAACCACTACGAAATAATCCCTAATTACGGCCCCTATAAGGAGGTTGAAAATAGCATTTGTTTCAGAAAAAAATTATGAGGACCACCATTGAAAATTTTCAATTTAGAATCAAATAATTTTCTTTAAAACAAAATAAATCCCTAACCATAGTGATTATTTAAATATTTGGCATCATCTTTGCCTTAATATTAGTATTAATAATTAATTTTTTAACATGAGTAAAGGAACAGTAAAATTCTTCAATGACACTAAAGGTTTTGGTTTTATCACTGAAGATGGTGTAGACAAAGATCACTTTGTACACATCTCTGGATTAATTGACGAAATTCGTGAAGGCGATGTTGTTGAGTTCGATCTAGAAGAAGGTAAAAAAGGTTTAAATGCGGTAAACGTAAAAGTACTATAATATATACTTTCTAGAATTTACAAAGCCCCATTCATTAAGTTGAATGGGGCTTTTTTCGTTTATACTCTTTCGTGTTTAGTTACTTAAATTCTTTTATTATCTTGCAAATGTTAAAACCATTAACAAATAATAAATCACTAAACACACAAATGATGAAAAAACTTATTGCAGAATTTATTGGAACTTTTTGGCTTGTTTTGGGCGGATGCGGTAGTGCCGTATTAGCAGCAGGAATCCCCAATATAGGAATTGGCTTTGTTGGCGTTGCCTTGGCATTTGGACTTACCGTATTAACCGGAGTATATGCGCTGGGGTCATATTTCCGGCGGACATTTTAATCCCGCAGTATCAATCGGACTCTGGGTTGGTGGGCGTTTTGAAGCAAAGGAAGTTATTCCTTACATACTATCTCAAGTGTTAGGAGGAATTGCTGGCGCAGGAATACTTTATCTAATTGTGAGTAACCAAGCAGGCTTCACGGGATATTCGCAAGCAGGTGAATTTGCTTCTAACTTTTATGGTATTGAGCAGTACGGGCATACATTTAATATGACAGCCGCTTTGGTAACTGAAGTCGTCATGACATTTATGTTTCTTATCGTTATTTTAGGAGCAACGCATAAAAATGCATCTCCTGGTTTTGCAGGATTGGCTATTGGCTTAGCATTAACATTGATACATTTAATAAGTATTCCCGTTACAAACACCTCTGTGAATCCTGCTAGAAGTACTGCGCAAGCACTATTTGTAGGCGCAGAAGCTATTGGGCAATTATGGTTGTTTTGGGTAGCTCCCATCATAGGCGCTATTTTAGCAGGCTTACTTTACAAGTTTATAGCACCAAATAAGTAATGATAAAAAAGTCCCGTATTTTACAACACGGGACTTTTTTTATTTTATAATATACTCTCGACAATTTCTTGAAGCTCATCTTCTAAATTAATTGTGGGATATGTTTTTCCTGCTTGCTTATACCAATAGCCTGCATTAAAGGCATCACCTTCTTTTCTATGTAAATACCCATGAATCCAACTTCCTAATGGAGTATGTAGATCTTGTGCAATTGCATGAGAATTCTGCCAATCATCTTTTGCCACATACCACAATGCCTTTAACCCTTCGGGCCAATTGATCTCTGGTGTATTTTGTTCTAGAGCATATTTAAATTCTGTGTAATTTATTGGTATCATTTTGCTAATTTTTTTACTAATTTCCCAACACTTAATCCCTGAACAACAATAGAGAATACGACCACCACGTAAGTGATTACTAAAAATAAATCTCGGTTCATCTCATCAGAAAGCCCTAAAGCCAAGGCTATAGATATTCCTCCACGCAAGCCCCCCCAAGTCATAATAACATTCGTATTCGGGACAAAATCTAGTTTCTTTTCAAAGATTTTAATGGGTAATACTAAGGAAATATAACGACATAACAATATAATTGGTATTGCCAATAAGCCCGCTATAATGTAATTGATATTGAACGTTAGCACTAACATTTCCATTCCTATTAAAACAAATAAGAGGGTGTTCAGCAATATATCAATCAATTCCCAAAATTTATCCACATATGTTTCTGTGGTTTCTGACATTGAACTATCTCGCAAGGTATCATTACCTACAACTAATCCTGCAGTAACCATTGCTAATGGTGCTGATAAATGTAATTTTTGCGCTATAACAGTACCAACCATTACAGTCGCTAAGGTAATAATAACCTCAATATCATAGTCATCTATAGATTTCATCAATCGGTACGTAACCCAACCTAATAATAACCCTAAAACGATGCCACCAATAACTTCTACACCAAACAGTTCTACAACATCTAAGGCCGTAATGCTTTCCGTAGACGGACTTGCAAATTGATAAATTGTTAAAAAGACAACAACCCCTACTCCATCATTAAAGAGTGATTCTCCAACAATTTTAGTTTCTAATTTCTTAGGAACTCCCGCTTTTTTTAAAATTCCGAGTACGGCAATTGGATCTGTTGGAGATATTAAAGCTCCAAATAATAAGCAATGAATATATTGCACATCTAAACTAAAAATTTGCAACAGATAAAATACCGCGGTTCCTACCAAAAATGTAGAGACGAGTACTCCCAATGTGGAAAATAGTAATATTGGTCCTCGTTGGACTTTTAGCTGCTCAAAATTAGTATGTAAAGCTCCTGCAAATAGCAAGAAACTCAACATCACATCTAATAAGATAGATTTAAAATCAATTTGAGTTATAATATACTTTTCAGCATTCAATAAGGTATCGTCAAAATAACTAAAAGCAAATATTCCCAATGTAAAAACAATGGTAATCAGCATTAGGCCTATAGTATTCGGCAGTTTAAAAAAACGAACATTGATATAGCCAAACAAGGCCGAAAGAAATACCAAAATGGCAATAATTACAAAATAATCCATAAATCTGTTGGGTTTAGGTGTTTTGCAAAAATGCGACAAAACGATAAGTAAAAATAATACAATGAGTAAAAATTAATCCTTAATATCCCTCTTATCTATTAAACCTTCCTGTGGTATTTCCATCAAGAATACCCATCACTTCTTTTACGGTAGCAAAATTAACATCTCCTTCATAGGTATGCTTTAAAGCGCAAGCTGCACTAGCAAACTGCATGGCTTTAAAATCATCAAATTCTTGTAACCCATAAATTAATCCTGCTGCAAAGGCATCTCCAGTCCCAATTCTATCTACAATATGAGTAATATCTAAATCTTCTGTTTCTCTAAACTCTTGACCATTCCACATTCTAGCTCTTATCTTATGCCAAGAAGAATTTAATGAAGTTCTTATTTTATCAAAAACCTTTTCTATAGAAGGAAAACGCTCCATTAATTGTTTGCTTGCTGCAATGAAATCTTCGTTAGAGTAACTAAAAGTAGTCCCCAAAACTTCATTCATTTCATTAATACCGCCAATAAAAATAGTAGAATACTCCAATAATTCTGAAAGTATTTCTTTTGCATCGCTGCCATATTTCCACAGACCACTTCTATAGGTTGGATCTGCTGTTATGGTAATGCCCTTCTTTCTAGCCAAAATTAAACCTTCTCGCAACGTCTCATACCCACCTTGACATAACGCTGGTGTAATTCCTGTCCAATGAAACCAAGTAGCTTTTTTTAATGAAGCTTCCCAGTCTACCATATCCGGTTGTATTTCTGAAAAAGAAGAATGGGACCTATTATACGATATTGAACTAGGTCTCATTACAGCACCTACTTCTAAGAAGTAAACACCTAATGGTCTATTAGAGCGCACAATAGAAGAGGTATTTACATCAAACTTATTTAAATAAGAAATGGCTGTATCCCCGATAAAATCATTAGAAATACAACTGATATGTTTTACTTTTCCTCCAAAATTAGAGATAGAAATTCCCACATTAATCTCTGTACCTCCGAAATAAAATTCTAAAGTATTTGATTGTATAAATTTCTTATTCCCTTCTGGCGATAAACGCATTAATACTTCTCCGAAAGTTATTGTTTGATTCATTACGAAAACGTTTGATGAACTACGAAATTAAATAAGAATTCCGCCTTTTTACTACAAAATATGAATTAATAACAAATGTTCTTGCAATTGACTAGTAACAACACATCAATTAAAAAAGAAATGAATTGCATTAATAATTTATTTTATGCAGTTACACACGAATACCCTAGAAATATATCTTGCCGTATAACTTAAAAACAACATACTATGAGAAGTCTTCTTTGGTTAGTAGCCGTTATTTGTATTATTGTATGGCTTTTAGGAATGTTAGGAGTCGTACCCGGAATTGGAACCAATAGCTTAATACATATACTTATTGTAATTGCTGTAGTTGTAATTCTTTATAATATAATTTCGGGCAGAAAGCCACTATAAACATTGAATAAAAAAGTACATCAATAAAAAAGTCAGTCTTTAATTAGACTGACTTTTCTTGTTTCCATATATTTTTAGGATGCTAACAAGGCTAAAAAATCATCTTCGCTAATAATAGCAACTCCCAAATTTTCTGCTTTTGTTCGTTTACTCGGACCCATTTTATCACCAGCTACTAAAAAAGTAGTTTTTGAAGAAACTGACGAACCTACTTTGCCCCCATTATCTTCAATTAATTTTTTAAGCTCATCACGGGATACTTTTTCAAACACTCCCGATACAACAAAAGTTTGCCCTTTTAAATCTTCGGTCTGATTTTCTAATTTTTCTGCGGATAACTCAAACTGAACACCATAACTTTTTAAACGCTCAATAATTTCTTGATTCGTTTCATTCTGGAAAAACTCCACGACACTAGTTGCAATACGCTCTCCTATCTCATCAACCTTAACTAATTCTTCTACGGAAGCAACTTTCAACGCATCTATATTTTTATACGCTTTTGCCAATTTTTTAGCCACAGTCTCACCAACAAACCGAATGCCTAATGCAAAAAGTACACGTTCAAAAGGAATTGAAACGGATGCTTTTACTCCGTTTATCAAATTTTCAGCAGATTTTTCTGCCATACGCTCCAAAGGCATTACTTGCGCTTTAGTTAAGGTATATAAATCCGCATAATTTTTAATTAATTGCTCCTTATACAAGAGTTCTACAGTTTCACCACCTAAACCTTCAATATCCATGGCTTTACGTGAAATATAATGCTGAATTCTTCCCGTTATTTGCGGTGGACAACCATAGAAATTAGGACAAAAATGCTTAGCATCTCCTTCCGCACGTTTTAATTCTGTATGACACTCAGGACAGTGATCTATATATTTTGTAGGTACGGAGTTACTTGGTCGTTGCGAGAAATCTACCCCCACAATTTTTGGAATAATTTCTCCTCCTTTTTCTACAAAAACCGTATCTCCTTCACGAATATCAAATTTCGCTATTTGATCCGCATTATGTAGAGAAGCTCTTTTTACGGTTGTTCCTGCTAATAGTACAGGTACTAAATTAGCCACTGGAGTAATAGCCCCTGTTCTCCCTACTTGATACGTAATTTCATTTAAAAGCGTAGAAACTTGCTCTGCTTTAAATTTATAAGCCATTGCCCAACGTGGGGATTTAGAAGTATAGCCTAATTCTTCTTGGTACTGTAAACTATTTACTTTTATAACTACGCCATCTGTTTCGTAGGGCAATTCATGTCTATGAACATCCCAATGTTCTATAAAAGCCATCACATCATCAGTTGACTTGCAGAGTTTAGCTACAGTAGGTACTTTAAAACCCCAAACCCTTGCTTTTTCTAACATTTGAAATTGCGATTCAATCCCTGTTTTTTCTCCTACAATACCATACAATAAACACTCTAATGGTCGCTGTGCCACCAAAGCGCTATCTTGAAGCTTTAGACTTCCAGATGCTGTATTTCTAGGGTTCATATAAGGGTCTTCCCCATTTTCTATGCGCTCTGCATTCATTTTCGCAAAACCTTCAAAAGGCAATACAATCTCTCCACGAATATCAAACTTAGGCGGATAATCGCCTTTCAATCGTAGAGGGATAGACTTTATGGTCTTTATATTATTCGTTACATCATCGCCTTGAAAACCATCTCCACGCGTTAATGCTCGCACTAACTGTCCGTTTTCATAAGTGATACTAATTGACGCACCATCATATTTAAGTTCACAGGTAAATTCTACCGGAACATCACCTAAATTACGCTGAATACGTTTTTCCCAGTCTTCTAAATCTTCTTTGGAGTAGCTATTATCTAAAGAATACATGCGACTTTCATGCTCCACGGTATTAAAGCTTTTGGTTACCATGCCGCCCACTCGTAAACTTGGCGACGTAGCATCATAAAACTCTGGGTGTTTCGCTTCCAAATCTTGCAATTCTTTCAATTGCATATCAAAATCATAATCAGATATTGTAGGAGTATCTAATACATAATAATTGTAATTATGCTCTCGAAGTGCTATCCTTAGTGCTTCTATTTTTTGCTTACTATCCATTTAATAAGATGGGTTATTTTATTTTTTTATTCCTTTCAACATTCGGTCATTGCCAAATAAATCTTCTCGCAGTTCAATATCAGAAAAATTATATTCTCTTAAAAGAAGTTCCGTTTCTTTTCCTAAATATTGGTTGATTTCAAAATACAACCTACCTTCTTTTACCAAATTTTGAGTCGCAAAATCAGTGATTTTTTTATAAAACACTAACGGATTATCATTTGTAACAAATAATGCTAATTCTGGCTCATGCTTTAATACATTTTCATGCATTGCCGCCTTTTCTAGTTCACGCACGTAAGGTGGATTAGATACTATGATATCAAAAGTTTCTTTTAGAGCATCTATCTCTAAAATACTGGCTTTAATAAATTGGATTGCAACTTTATTTGAAACAGCGTTTTGTTTCGCTACAGCAATGGCCTTTTCGGAAACATCTAGGGTGTATATTTTCGCATTTGGTAAATGCTTCGCTAAAGAAATAGGAATACAACCACTCCCCGTTCCAATATCTAGTATTTTTAAATTAGATTGATGGTCTTTAATATCATCAATAATCCAACGTACCAATTCCTCCGTTTCTGGTCTAGGAATAAGCACGTCTTCATTAACGATAAATTCCATCTCCATAAATTCTGTGACACCAATGATATGCTGAATTGGCACTTGAAGCTTTAATTTGCTTAACGCTTCAAATAATGGAGTCTCTTCTTCCTTTGTGATAATTAAATTGGGCTCCATTGCCAATACAAAGCGTTGTAACCCTAAATAATGCTCTATAAGCATATAAAAAAAGCTATTTACTTCTTCTTTTTGATACAAAACATCAAGCTCTAGGTGAAATATATTTTTAATTTCTCTTAAAAGCATCCTTTTTATTTTAAGTCTTTCAACATCCAAACAGGACAGGAATAATGCCCTGTATTTCCCATAGGCGCTTCTAAGTATTCAAATCCAGATTTCTTATATAATTTTTGGGCGGCTTCCATATAAGGCATGGTTTCTAAATACATTTTACTAAAACCATATTCCTTTGCTTTAGCGATACAAGCATCAATCATTTGCTTGCCTACTCCTTTTCCTCTTGCCTCTTCTAAGAAGTACATTTTCTGTAGCTCACACACATTGCCTTCATAATTTTCTAATTGCGCAACGCCACAACAACCAATAACCTTATCATTTTCTTCCACTACAAAATAGGTTGCTTTAGGAACATTATAATTCTCAAACATATGGTCTAGCGCCTTATCTGCATAAGCTGTCCCTACTTTTGGCACTCCCAAATCTACCAACACCTTCCTAACAACTTCTGCAACAGCTGGGTTATCTTTTTGTTGAATTTCTCGAATTGTAATACTTCCCATAATTTCTTAAATCGATATCTATATAATATCCTATTTTTGCGATGTGAAGATACATGAATTTTATATTTTACGTTGCATACAAATAGCTCAAAACGGTTTAGGAACTACAGCTCCTAACCCAATGGTCGGTGCCGTTATAGTACATGACAATAAAATTATTGGCGAAGGTTATACCTGTCCATATGGGGGGGCACATGCTGAAGTAAATGCTATCAACTCTGTTCTAAACAAGAACTTACTTCTAAATGCTACGATATACGTAACCCTTGAACCTTGTTCTCATTATGGCAAAACGCCCCCTTGTGCAGATTTGATTATAAAAAATAAAATTAAAAATGTCGTGGTCGGACTTTTAGATCCACATGAAAAAGTAGCGGGTCAAGGTATTCAAAAACTTAAAGACGCTGGTTGCCAAGTAACAGTTGGTGTCTTAGAAAAAGAATGCCGTGAACACCATAAACGTTTTTTAACCTTTCAAGAGAAACACCGGCCCTATATTATTTTAAAATGGGCAGAAACTACAGATGGTTTTATTGCTCCAGATGCTCATTTAAGAACAGAAGAAAAGCAACCTTTTTGGATTACCAATCCCTATTCCAGACAACTTGTTCATCAATGGCGAGCAGAAGAACAGGCCATTTTAGTAGGTACTAACACCGTATTAACAGATAACCCAAAACTAGATGTGCGTAGTTGGACGGGCAAAAACCCAACACGTATTGTTCTAGACAGAAGCTTAAAAATTGATGCAACCTATCATGTATTAGATAAAAGTGTAAAAACTATTATTTTTACAGAGATTTTAGAGGAATTGAAATACGAAAGTGAGATAATTTATATTCAAATTGATTTCACAAAAAATATAGCATCTCAAATTTGCACAGCACTTTACGAACAAAATATACAAAGCGTTATTATAGAAGGTGGCTTACAAACCTTACAAACTTTTATTGCTGAAAACTTATGGGATGAAGCCCGTGTATTTAAAGGAAACTCTTCTTTTAAACATGGAGTAAAAGCCCCTGAGATACTTGGCACTTTGAAAGAAACTAGAAACATAGAAAAAGACATTTTAAACCTATATTACAATGATTAAGAATATCATTTTTGATTTTGGAGATATTTTCATCAACTTAGATAAACCCGCAGTTTTTAAAGCCTTGGCAAAATTTGGTTACACCGAAATTACGCCAGAATTAGATGAAATTTTTAAAGCCTACGAAATGGGTTTAATGAGTTCTGATGATTTTAAATCAAAACTTAATACTATTTTCCCCGATGCTACTCCGCAAGAAATAAAAGACGCATGGAATAGTATCCTATTAGATTTCCCTGAATACCGATTAGAATTTCTAGAGCAATTAGCTTCCGAAAATAAATACCGCCTATTTTTATTGAGTAACACCAATGAAATTCATATAGATCACGCTATTGAATATATGGGAGCAGATCGGTTTAATAAATTCAAAGCCTGTTTTGAAAAATTTTACTTATCCCACGAAATAAATTTAAGAAAACCCAACAAAGATATTTACGAGTTTGTTTTATCAGAAAACAACCTTATCGCTAAGGAAACTTTTTTTGTTGATGATACCAAAGAGAATACAGACACTTCTTCTGCCTTAGGAATTAAAAGCTGGAATCTAATTGTAGGCAAAGAAGATATTACGCAATTAAAGAGCAAATTGTAAATGATAGACTTAATATTATGCATCCTCTTTTCTAGTTCACTCTTTGTGATCTTTAAACTTTATAGTACCTATAAAGTTCAAACGCTTTTTGCTATTATCACCAACTATTTTGTTGCGGCTACATTTTCAACTTTCTTTTACAAAGAATCTATAGATTTTACAACATTGCCCAGTAAAGATTGGTTTTTACCCACTATAAGCCTTGGCTTTTTGTTTATTTTAGTTTTCTATATTACGGCAAAAACATCACAACAAATTGGTGTTTCCGTAGCTTCTGTGTCTTCCAAAATGTCACTAGTTATTCCTGTACTTGCGGGTGTAATCTTGTATAAAGAAGAACTAGGAATCATAAAAATAGTTGGAATAATTTTAGCGCTCATTGCTGTATATTTTGCCTCCTTAAAAGACCGCACAATCACCGTCAAAACAGGAACGCTGGTACTGCCTTTACTTTTATTTCTAGGATCTGGATTCGTAGACACCAGTATCAAGTACATACAAGCTACGTACGTACCCAAACATGAATTCCCATTTTTTTGCACTGTAGTCTTTACATCAGCTGGAATTTTTGGCGTCCTGTTCATTTTAATAAGGTCATTTAAAGTACCACTAAAAATAAATTATCGAAATATTTTAGGCGGACTAGTTCTCGGCATTTTCAACTATTTAACCTTGCATTTTTTACTGCGGGCATTACAAAACGACTTTTCGGACAGCTCTTCTATTTTCACCATTAATAATGTGGCAACCGTATTATTTTCTACCCTTTTAGGTATTCTACTTTTTAAAGAAAAATTAATCCCTAAAAATTGGATTGGAATTGGATTGGCGGTAATCAGTATCATATTAGTAGCTTTGTTCTAATGGAAATAGCCTCAGACACCTACAAAACACTTTCTAAACCTTCAGAAGAAATTCTGTTTAAAGAGAAAAAGAGCAAATTTTTCGGCTATGCATTCCCCATACAATCAGAAGACGAGGTAAAACCACTATTAGAAGAAATAAAGAAAAAACATCATACGGCAGGTCATGTATGTTACGCCTGGCAATTAGGTATTAAAACTCAAAATTACAGAGCAAATGATGATGGCGAACCTAACAATTCTGCAGGAATGCCCATTTATGGCCAAATACAGTCATTTGAGGTCACCAATGTCCTTGTTGCAGTTGCTCGTATATTCGGAGGCACAAAACTTGGTGTAGGAGGCTTAATTAGCTCCTATAAAACTGGAGCCCAAATGGCTTTGGAATCTTCAAAAATTATAGAGAAAATTATTCAAGTACAGTTTGCGCTATTTTTTGAATATGCAGCTATGGATAAAGTAATGCGCATTATAAAGCAAGAACAACTATCCATCGTTTCTCAAAAGATGGAATTGGATTGCAAAATTGTTATTTCAGTTCGAAAAAATGACGAAGAAAAAATTCATGGGATTTTTTCAGAAATGCATACCATTAAAATCAAACCTGTTTCTTAACTGCATTTTGGTACGCAGAAATTTTCTCTAACAACTCTTCAGGACATCTCATCGGTTTATTTTTTTTAGCATCAATAAATGCCAAAACGGTATGAGCTTCGACCAACAACTCCTTTTTCTCGTTGAAAATCATATAGTCAAATTCTATCTTAACTGCCGGTAATTTTTTTATGTTTGTCACTACGGTTATAAGATCATCATATAAGGCAGATTTCTTGAAATTAACACTTAAAGAAATTACGGGTAAGATAATACCACTTTCCTCTAACGCTTTGTAAGAAATTCCTAACCCACGTAACCATTCCACTCGTCCCATCTCTAGATATTGCGCATAGTTACCGTGATATACGACTCCCATTTGATCTGTTTCACCATATCTTACTCTAAAAGAAATTTTGTTAATATCCATTATTTTTAAACTAAAAATTATATATTTAAAGGCTGTACTTCTTTGAGGGGGCAACATGGTAAAAAAAAACCGAAAATTCAATACTAATGAATTTTTTTTTTAGTTTTTTTGTTCACATATTTGTC